>CBDCUP010000022.1:0-1939998 GCA_965222655.1 Acidobacteriota bacterium | reverse complement strand
CATGCCAACGTAGTGCACCTGGGTGAGCGTGAGTGCTCGATCCAGCGCCGGCACCAGAAGCTGATAGAGGAGTCTCCCAGCCTGGCCGTCTCCGCTGAGTTCCGGGCTAAGCTGGGAGGCCAGGTGGTCGAAGTCATTCGCCAGCTCGGGTACACGAATGCGGGAACGGTGGAGTTTCTCTTCGACCGGGAGGGAAACTATTTCTTCATCGAGATGAATACCCGAATCCAGGTAGAGCACCCCCTCACCGAAATGGTGACGGGTCTCGACCTGGTCAAAGAGCAGATTCGTGTCGCGGCCGGCCAGGAACTTGGCTTCTCGCAGGACAACATTCTCTTCAAAGGCCACAGCATCGAATGCAGGATCAACGCCGAGTCCCCCGAAACCTTCGTTCCTTCCCCAGGTCAGATCGTGGCTTACCACGCCCCCGGAGGCCCAGGTATTCGAGTCGACTCAGCGGCCTATGCAGACTGCGTCATTTCCCCCCATTACGACTCGCTGATCGCGAAGCTGATCGCACACGGTCGTGACCGAAACGAAGCGATCGCGCGAATCAAACGGGCATTGGAGACTTTCGTGATCGAAGGAATTGAGACTACCATTCCCATGCATAGACGGGTGCTGGACGACCCCGATTTCGCGGCGGGTAATTATGGGACCTCCTTCCTGGAGCGGTTCTCTAACTGAGAAGAAACTTCATTGGCAGATTCAGGCGCAAGAAAGACGTAAACGATTGATTTGGCAATGGATGGGAATACGTGAGACATCTTCGTACACCGAAGGTGTTATTGCGAGTAGCCCAGGGTTGGCGATGCGGAGCGAAGCGAGCTACCCTGGGTCAAGGTCGTTGAAAAAAAGCGCCCTACCCCGAAGGGGTTATTGCCGACCGGAAACGCGCTTGCAATAACGCTTTCAGCGTAGAAAAGGCAGGCGGCTTGAACCCAGGGTAGCTCGCTTCGCATTGCAACCCTGGGCTACGCGCAGTAACGCCTTCGGCGTAGGAGATGCCTCCTGAAATCGGGCAAAGTTTCTTTCTCAAATGGGGCTGCTGCTTCCCGAGGGCGGGACCAAGTACTCTGCAACCTGAATACGCTACTCAGTTCACTGATCGACTGGAGTGACCCATGGACCAACCAGTATCCCAAAGGGGTAAATGGGGATCGAAGTTCGGCTTCATTCTAGCCGCCGCCGGTTCGGCTATCGGGCTCGGGAACATCTGGCGTTTCCCAACGGTGACAGGCGAAAACGGCGGAGCAGCGTTCGTCATCATTTACCTCGCTTGTGTGCTCCTGATCGGCGTCCCCATCATGTTGGCAGAGTTTACGATCGGCCGACGGGCCAGGAGCGACCCGATGGGAGCGTTCCGTAAACTGGCTCCCGGAACCCCCTGGAAATTCGTAGGAGCACTAGGCGTGCTCACCGGATTGATGATCCTCAGCTATTACAGTGTAGTCGCGGGCTGGACCCTCAAGTACGTCACCCTGACCCTCACGGGGGCCCTCCAGGGTGCCGACCCCGATGCCATACGAGCCACCTTCACGGACTTCATTCAGAGTGGGCAGTCGGTAACGAGTAACCATTTGCTCTTCATGGTGTTGACGGTCTGGATCGTGACCGGAGGCATTCAAGGAGGCATCGAGAGAGCCGCCAAGGTGCTGATGCCGCTGCTGCTATTGCTCCTTCTGCTTCTGGTGTTGAGATCGGTCACCCTGCCCGGAGCCAGGGAAGGGCTGCTCTTCTATCTCAAGCCGGACTTCGGGAAGATCACCTTCAGTGTCGTGCTGGCTGCCCTGGGGCAAGCCTTCTTCTCCCTCAGCCTGGGGATGGGGGCGATGATCACCTATGGGAGCTACATCTCGGAGGATGAAGACCTGGTCTCGAGCGCCGTTTCCGTAAGCTGCTTCGATTCCTTGATTGCGATTCTGGCAGGTTTCGCGATCTTCCCGGCTCTCTTCTCGGTCCCCGGACTCTCCCCTGATGCAGGTCCGGGCCTGATATTCGTCGTCCTACCAAACATCTTCAACGCCATTCCTTTAGGCCATGTTTTCGGCGCACTGTTCTTCGTCCTGTTGGCGATTGCGGCCCTCACTTCCTCTATTTCCTTGTTGGAGGTCGCGGTTGCCTACGCCATCGACCAGCTGCACTGGACAAGAACGAAGGCAGCTCTGGTAATGGGGCTGTCAGTCTTCCTGCTGGGTGTGCCCAGCGCCCTGTCCAATGGCGCCGTCCCTGTATTCTCGGGGGTGCTGGATGTCGTCGACCGCTACTTCGGAAATATTTCTCTGGTGTTGGGGGCCCTTCTATTGAGCCTCTTCGTAGGCTGGAAGTGGGGCATCACGAACGCTTTAGCAGAAATCGGACAGGGCAGACCTCGGTTCACCATGGCCGCGACCTGGGGGTTTCTGATTCGCTATGCCTGCCCCATTGCTATCGTCACTATCCTAGTCAACATTCTGATCGGATGATCCGCTCATGCAGGACTTCCAGCTGCCACCCATCTACCCGATCACGGCATCCCTTCCCGGCCTGAATCACACCGAACTAGCCAAGAGTCTGCTCCAGGCGGGAGCCCGATTCTTTCAAGTCAGGGAAAAGACGCTTCCCGATTCGGAACTGTACACACAGCTGTTGGAAGTAGAGCGTTTGTGCGAACTGTCGCAGGCCCGGTTCCTGGTCAATGATCGGGTCGACCTGGCATTGGCCAGCAAAGCCCACGGCGTGCATCTAGGCCAGACCGATCTACCCGTCGCCGCGGCCCGCGAGTTGCTCGGAGAAGATGCTATCCTGGGACTCTCAACCCACAGCCGCACACAATTCGAGCGGGCACTGCAGGAGGACGTCGATTATCTGGCCCTCGGTCCCATCTTCACTACCACCAGCAAGGACAGTCCCTACCCGCCTCTCGGAACGGACCTATTGTGGCAACTCGTCACATCCAGCCCGTTGCCGGTGGTAGCGATCGGAGGAATTACGCTTGAAACCACCCGGGAAGTCTGGGCTACGGGTGCGGCTTCGGTCGCGGTGATCTCAGACATCGTCCATGCCGAGAGTCCCTCAGACAGGATGACCGAGTACCTGGAGCTGGCGAGGAAGCACTTTCGTTGAGCGCGCGAGAAGAGTTCACATCTCGATGGGGCCTGATCGTTTCGGTGCTTGGGGTCGCAGTCGGCACCGGCAACATCTGGAGATTTCCCCGGATCGTCGCCGCCAATGGCGGAGGATCATTCCTGGTTCCTTGGATCCTCTTTCTGTTCCTCTGGAGCATTCCCCTGATCATGTCCGAGTTTGCCATCGGCAAGCTCACCCGTCAGGGAACGGTGGGCTCCTTCGCCACCCTGATGGGGAAGCGCTTCGCCTGGATGGGCAGCTTCGTGGGCTTCGTGGCCATCGCGATCATGTTCTACTACTCGGTGGTCACGGGTTGGTGCATCCGCTACTTTTTCCAGGCCGCCAGTGGCGAGCTTTTCAGGATCACTGACCACGAGGCCAACTGGAACACGTTCATCCAAAGTGGATGGGGACCCGTCTTCTTTCATTTTGTCGCGATCACTCTGGCGGTCCTGGTGGTGCGACGCGGAGTCGTGCAGGGAATCGAGAAAGCCAACCGATTCCTGGTCCCGTCGCTGGTCGGACTGATCGTTCTCGCGGCCGCCCGTGCCGTGACGCTTCCGGGCTCAGAGAAGGGCTTGGCGTTTCTCTTCACACCCGACTTGAACGCCTTGCTGGACTACAAGATCTGGCTTCAGGCCCTGACCCAGAATGCGTGGGATACCGGGGCCGGCTGGGGGTTGATCCTGACCTACGGGGTGTACATGCGCCGCACAGAAGATATCCCGCTGAATGCGGCCCTGATCGGCCTGGGAAACAACTCGATTTCGCTACTGGCGGCGATCGCGATTTTCTCGACCGTATTCGCGACGCTTCCGGAAGGCGCGGCCGAAATCATGCGGAGCCCTGGGCCAGCCAACACCGGCCTCACCCTGATCTGGCTCCCCCAGCTCTTTGTTCGGATACCGGGAGGCAGCATTCTCCTGGTCCTTTTCTTCCTGGCCCTCAGCTTCGCGGCGCTCAGCTCTCTGATCTCCATGGTCGAGCTGGGAGCTCGCATCTTGATGGACGCCAAGCTGTCCCGAAGCGCGGCTCTCCGAGTCATCTATATCGCGACGCTGATCTTCGGGTTGCCTTCCGCCCTGAGCCTCGATTTCTTCGCCAACCAGGACTGGACCTGGGGAATCGCTCTCATGGTAAGCGGTGCCTTCATTGCGACCGCCGTACTGCGCCATGGCGTGGATCGCTTTCGCACCCTCCAGATCAATTCCTCGTTCAGCGACCTCCGGGTGGGAACTTGGTACAACCACGCCCTCCGCCTGGTAATTCCCATCGAGGTTGCGATACTGGTCATCTGGTGGTTCTGGCAGGTAATTCAGGCGGATCCTGACCATTGGTGGAATCCGTTTGAGATCGAATCGGTAGGAACTTGTATACTGCAGTGGAGCCTGGCCCTCCTGGTCTTCAAGCTTGGCAATTCCTGGATCGCTGAAAGGACCTCGAGCCATGAGTAGCGTCACCTGGCTGACAATGATTGTCGTTCTGGGTATCGTCTGGGGAGGGTTTACCTTCTGTCTACTCCTGGCGCTGCACAAGGAGAGAAGAAAACACTAGTGAACTGTACGACTTGAAGCGATAAGCAATTCAGGTGTTACAGTCCACTGGAAAACGCAGTCCTGATCAAACTTCCTGCTTTCCGCTCGTACCTGACATGAATCTATTGCTCTTCGAATCTCCAAAAGGCAGGGTCTACCCGGTCATGGAAGCCTCGCCCCCAACCACCACCTCGACACCACAAGAATCCGTCGAGCCGAATTCTCTCAAGAGCAAGCTCTATCGAGGCTATCAGAAACTGGAAGAGCGCCTCGACTATCATGAGCTCTTGTGCTCGACCCTGCGAGGAGCCGACCGCCTCAGGATCCTCCATGGGTGCGAACTCGAGCAGGGAGAGATCAAGCGCAGATTGGCAGCTTTTTTCACCCGAGCTCGACGCAAACACAGTCGCTGGCTCCTGGCCGATACTACGTTGGCTCTTCTGGGAATCCTCTTGACACCCATTCCGGGTCCCAATGTCTTTTTCCTCTACCCCGCAATTCGAGCTTACGGCCACTACTGCGCCCGTCAGGGTGTCATCAATTATCAAAAACTTGGTATGATTCAGTTCGAGACGGACGCATTGATCGATCAGATACAGAGTCAAATCGACCGACCCGAGGTTATTCGACCCGTCATCAAGAAGCTAGAAGACCGCTACAACCTGGTCAATCTAGAGGAACGACTCACTCCTTTGAGAAAGCGATGAAGCTTGACCTTGATTTCCTGAAAACGGTAGTCCTGTTTTCGGATCTGCCCGACGAAGAACTACAGATCGTCTCCAGTATCTTCAGGGAGACCAAGTATCAGCGGGGGCAGATCGTCTTCTTCGAGGAAGACACCGGCAAGTACATGTACATTGTCAAGAGCGGGAGGGTGAAGGTCTCGCGGCTGCTTCCGACTGGCAAGGAGATGATCCTGGCATTCCACCAATCGGGAGAGTATTTCGGTGAGATGTCCCTGATTGACGGCGGGACCACACCTGCCACGGTGACGGCGGTCGTGCCCAGCGTCATTCTCTTCACCGGCAGTCGAGAGTTCTCGGGCTTGATGGAGCATCCCACGATCAACCGAACGATCTTGAAGACCCTGTGCGGCCGCTGCCGGGATGCCTGGCGTCAGATCGAGGTACTCAACTTCTACAACGCGGAAGCTCGGATTCGGACTGCCCTCTACCACCTCTCACGTAACAAAGGGATCGAGACGAGTTCCGGGATCCGGATCGATCTCAAGCTGACCCATCGAGAGCTGGCCGAACTCACTGGGATCTCGCGTGAGACCGCAACTCGGGTCATCAGCCAGTTGCAAGGCGACAGTATCGTCCAGGTCAAGCAGAGACAGTTCCTGATTCTGGATCCGGAGAAGCTGCTGGAGGGACTCCTCGAGTAGGGCGGGAACGTCAGGGAAGAGTCGCACGTCGGAACGTCGCACGTCCTTTAGCCGGCAGCAGATAGCTTCAGAACTGACAGCTGCGATACCTGGAAGTTTCAGAATTCACCTCCGGTTCCCCACGACAAGAGACGTGCGACGTTCAGACGTTCCGACGTGCGACGTTCTTCAGATACGCCTCAACCAGGAAGTCGTTTCCCAGACGGCGCAGTCGGGTACCCTGAAGTTGGATCGCGTGCGATAGGCGCTGGACGCCTAGATCAGCGATGCCGGGGAGTCCACTGCCCCCGATGATCTTGGGACCATAGAAGAAACTGACCTTCTGCACCACGCCTGCCTCGAGTGCCGACGCGGCGACCTGGCTGCCCCCTTCGATCAAGAGACTGGTGATCCGCTCCTCGCCGAGCGCATCCAGAATCCCATTCCAATCCAGCCGACCTCCTTTTTCCGCGACTGGAATCAGTCTTGCCCTGGAAGCAATCGCCTTCGGCGCAGCGACTCCCTGAGAGTGAAAGATGATCACAGGATCCCGGGAATCGAAAAGCCGTGCACCCAGGGAAGTCCGGAGATGCGAATCCAGGACCACCTTCGTAATCCGGTTTCCTCGGCGCCACCTCACATTGAGCGAAGGGTTGTCCTTGAGAACGGTATTCACGCCCACCAGAATGGCGTCGTGCTGGTAGCGAAGCCGTTGGACCTCTCGACGCGATGCTTCCCCTGTAATCCACTGAGAATCTCCACTGCGAGTGGCAATCATACCGTCCAGGGTGAGCGCGAGCTTTAGCCGAGAAAAAGGGCGCCGCCGCTTGGCGAAGTAGAAGTAGGACTCGTTCAGACGCACCGCCTCATCTCGGCAGAGGCCTTCGTGTACCGAGAGCTTCCGGGACCGAAGTCTTTCTCCACCACCTCCGGTGACGTCAGGATTGGGATCCGCAACAGCCATGAAGACCTGCCGGACACCTGACTCGATGATCCGATCGACGCAGGGTGGAGTGCGTCCGAAGTGGGCACAGGGCTCCAAGGTAACGTACAAAGCTGCCCCGGCGGATTGGGTCCCAGCGTGATTCAGGGCGACTACTTCCGCATGCTCTCGTCTCTCGAAAACATGATAGCCCTCCCCCACGATCCGATCCTCTTTTACAACGACCGCTCCCACCAGTGGGTTGGGGGAAACCCGGCCCTGACCCCGGCGAGCCAGGAGGATTGCCCGCTTCATGAATTTCTCTTCTGCTGGGGAGTGTGGAGGTGCAGCTTCAGACATTGGTTTGGGCGCCTGATTCACTCCTGGCTTACTGACCACCGCATGGCACTGATCTTTCTCGCGTCGGCACTGAGAATCTCGACCTGGGTTCCGTTTATGGAGAAAACCTCTCCAGACGAGGGTACCTTTCCTAGATGCGCTACAACGAAGCCAGAGATGGTGGTCACATCAGTTTCACCTAGATCCAAACCCAGGGTTTCCTCCAACTCGTCAACCTCTACCCCACCCCGGACCATGTAGTTGCCGTTTCCCTCGTAGACGAGATCCACTGTACGGAGCTCATCCTCATCCCAAATCTCACCTACGATCTCCTCCAGAACATCTTCTATCGTCACAAGACCGGAAACCGTCCCATACTCATTGATCACGATCGCCATGTGTTCCGCTTTTCTCTGCATTTCCTTCAGTAGTCCCGGAACCTTCTTGGTTTCTGGGACGTAGAGCGGCTCGTTGACCAAGGGCGCGATCGGGTCATCTTCACCAGATTCCTTGAGATGAGTCAGGAGATTCCGCACATAGACCAGGCCCACAATCTGATCGAGGTTGCCCCGATAGATGGGAATCCGCGAATGCTTACTGGAAACCACGAGTGCCGTTAGTTCGGAGATCGTTGTCTGCTCTTCGGCTGCGACGATCTCCGTTCGCGGCGTCATGATTTCCTTGACCAGGGTACTGCCAAACTCCAGCGCTGACTGAATCAAGTCACTTTCTTCTTCCTCAAAGATTCCCTCCTCTTCGCCGACGCCGATGTAGGCCTCAATTTCCTCTTCGGTAGCCTCCTCGTCCTGACTCCCATTCTCGTCCTCGGGGGGACTCCAACCTCGGAAAAGGCGCAAGGTAGACGACAGCGGAACACTCAGCCAACGCAAGACGGGATAGCACCTGGACAGAGGCGGAAGCAGCCGGTTTAGAAGCTGTTCCGGATCCGACTGAGCCACGATCTTGGGAACAAGATGCCTGAAGATGAAGACGCTGAAAAGAAGAATGAAGAAGGCCAGGAGGGGGGCATAGGGCCAGGCCTCATCCAGCAGCATACTGGTGATCAACACGGCAAGACCGACCTGGGCCAGATGACTCCCGAACTCGAGAGGAAGAAGAAACTGCCCGCGGTCGCGCAGAATCCTCTTGACCAGTCCCCCAGCGATTTCGACCTCCCGTTTCGCCAGGATTCGCAGGGTCAGGCGGGACAGGCGACTGATCGCGGTCTCCAGGGTGGACAGAAACAGTAGAACTACCAACAGGAGGAAAATGGCAAATAGTTCGAGCTGCACCAGATAACTCAATGAAGCTGCAATTCCTTTCTCAGTTGCCGCTCCAGTCCCTCCATCTCTCCCCGGTCGACTTCGTGGTCGTAGCCGAGCAAGTGAAGTACTGCATGCAGGGCAAGAGTGTTGAACTCCTCGACAAGAGTACCCTTCTTTTGGCGGAACGCCGTTTCCGCCGAGATCAGGATGTCACCTAGATAAGGTTCCTCTCCAGGCCAGGCTTCTTCCCCAAAGGGAAAGGCCAGGACGTCCGTTGCCTCATCCTTACCGCGAAACTTCCGGTTGTACCGCTGGATCGACGAGTCACTGACCAGAACGGTAGTAAACCCCGACTCGATATTGAGCCGTTGAGACAGTTGGTCCAGGAAGCTCCTGAGGGCTCGTGTGTTCACCCCGACCTTCCGCTGCCTATTGAATACGCTGAGTTTCAGTCTGTGTCCCGACAATGCCTTTGTTGAACTCAAACCCGGGGTACTGGACGCGATGGTGGTACATGCCGCTTAGGACTCTGCCGAGCGTCTCGGCAATCTGGTCGAGTTCCTTCATGGTGATGTCGCACTCATCGAATTGCCCATCCTCAATGGTTCCCTGGACGAGTCTTCGGATCATCCCTCGAATTTGTCCGGGAGAAGGGTCCTCCAGGGTGCGAGAGGCGGCCTCTATCTGGTCGGCCAGCATGAGAATCGCGGCTTCCTTGCTTTGGGGTTTGGGACCGGGATAGCGAAAATCGTTTTCGTTGACCTTCTTACCCTGTTCGCTTTCTGCTTCCTTGGCCTTCCGGTAGAAATACGCCATGACGCGAGTCCCGTGGTGTTCGGGGATGAGGTCGCGAACCCTAGGGAGCAGTTTGATTTCCTTTGCGATCGCAAGTCCATCCTTGACGTGGCTGCCCAGGATCAGACTCGACATGCTAGGAGAAAGATTCTCATGCTTGTTGCCCGAATAGATCTGGTTCTCGACATAGTACTCGGGCGTTTTCAGCTTACCGATGTCGTGGTAGTAGGCTCCCACCCTTACCAGGAGAGCGTTCGCCCCAATTCGCTCCGCGGCGCCCTCAGCCAGGGTTCCCACCATGATGCTGTGGTGATAGGTACCCGGCGCCTCTAGTGCAAGGCGGCGCAGAATTGGATTGTTGAGATTGGAAAGTTCGAGAAGACGAATGTCCGTCGTGACTTCGAACAGCGACTCCAAGACCGGCAAGAGCAAGGACGCCAGCATGGCGGCAAACAAACCACTCAAGAGAGCGCTGAAGGACCGAACCGAAAAAACCAGCCACAAGAAATCCGGGGCAGAGGAATAGAGCTGCTGGGCCAGTGCAACCAACAGGTTCACACATCCGATGATCATACCTGCCCTGATGATGGCCGATCGCTCTCGGTACTGGTCCAGAGCGTACCTGGCGGCCAGGCTTCCCGCCAGAGAGTAGATGAAGAGGGAGTTCTCACCCGAAAGCAGCACCACGAAAACAGAGAAGATCAGAGAATAGAAGGTGGTCAAGTGAACGTTGGTGAGGAGGGTTGCCAGAACGGCACCCAACGCCAGAGGCGCCAGCAAGTACAGGTGAATGGGGTTCTGCAATCCGTCTATGTGAAGACTCTGCAGGACCACGTCGACGAAGACCATGAACAACTTACTGACCAGGACACACAGTGTGAGAATGAGTAGGAGAAGCAGTTGGGGCACCTGAACCTCCCCTCCGTGCTTTCGCTCGGCATGAGTGTAGTGTCCCAGAGCAAATAAGAAGAAGGTCACCACCAGGAAAATTCCGACGAACTGCCCAGCCAGACGCCGTGGTTGCTTGATGCTTTTCAAGGTCTGAAGAATCAGGAACGCCTGAGCGCCTACTTCATCTCCCGCCCGGATGATGGTTCTGCCCTTCCGAATGTGGATGAGAACCGGTTCCAATTTGCCCAGCGCGCGCAGTGTCAGCTGATCTGTGGCCCCGTCATCCAGCTGGACATTGGGAACGATCCAGGAATCGAGAAAGGTGATGAGTTTCTTCTTTTCTTCACTTCCTACCGCCGTCAACTCATACTCGTGTTGCCTTAGAACATCGCGGGCCTGGCCTAAATCCCGTATCGCGATCCAATTGCTGAGTGGGTCTTCCTTGCCGGTAATCGCGTTTCGAAGGAGCATCCCCCGCTCCTGATACTGCAGCAGGATGTCCCGAGCCAGGACGACACCGGGTGGTTTCATCGATTCCTTCAGGATCTTAACCAGCTGGGCTTCCAAACCAGCGGAAAAGCCGTCGTCCAGGCAGATTTCAAGAGCGCCGCCTTGTGCGAATCGGGTCAACACACGAGCCAATTCATCCAGAAACTCGGATCGGGCGATACTCGGCAGCGGACTAGCAGCAGGAATACCCAGTCGCGTCTTCTCCTGGGCAATCCGATGACGGGCATCGGCGAAGGCGCTGCGAAGTGCCGACTCCAGGCGGCCATTGATTGTCAAATCGAGTACGAAGACAACCGGAACCTCCTTGAGGCTCTCCTCTCGCAGCGCGCGAGTGGCGACATGGTCTTCAACCTGAAAATCCTGGGAGGCCTCGATCGTCCGATCCGCGATGTCCCCGACCTGATAGTCGGGAATGTTCTGGAACTGGTAGCCCACCAGCAGAATCGACAGGACCGCGGAACTCGCGAGAAAGAGCAGAAGTTGAAGGACGGTCAAGTGGGCGAAGGGTCGACGATTCCATCGCTTGGCGCCAAGAAAGCGCTTGACCAAATCGCTGCGCCTACTGGACTTACTGCTGGACTTACTTGCCATTTCGGACACACCGACCGGGAGGCACCCGCTACCGATTGATTCTGTTGGGGTTATTAGTTGCTGGAATGAGCCCCGAATCGTCGCCGGCTCAAAGCTCGAGTAGCGGCCGGACGCCGCTCAGATTCTGTCATACACGGTCTATTATAACAGAGGCTTCCCACCCTGCATTCAACCCCTGCACATTCAACCCCTGCGCATTCAACCCTGCGCATTCAACCCCTGCGCATTCAACCCTGCGCATTCAACCCTTGCGCATTCAACCCTTGCGCATTCAACCCTGCGTTAGCCCAGCGTTAGCCCCCATTTCTCATCCCTCGTATTTCTTGAACAGGAGGCAAGCATTGGTTCCTCCGAAACCGAAGGAATTGGACATGGCGTAGCGCATGTCTCCACGACGGAAATGGTGTGGAACATAGTCGAGATCACAGTCCGGATCCGGAACTTCCAGATTGATCGTAGGAGGAATGACCTGGTGGCGGAGTGCCAGGACGGTGATGCCACCTTCCAATCCACCGGCAGCGCCAAGCAGATGGCCTGTCATCGACTTGGTTGAGCTGATCGGCAGCTTGTAGGCTCGCTCTCCAAACACCTTCTTGATGGCCAGCGTCTCGATTCGGTCATTGGGAGGGGTACTCGTACCATGCGCGTTGATGTAGTCCACTTTGCTGGGATCGATCTGGGCATCCTTCAGAGTTGCCTGCATCACCCGAATGGCACCTGAGCCATTTTCCGGGGGAGCGGTGATATGGTGAGCATCGCCACTCATCCCATAGCCGCTCACTTCTGCCAAGATATTGGCTCCTCGACGCTCGGCGTTCGAGAACTCTTCCAACACCAGAATGCCGGCTCCCTCACCCACCACAAAACCATCTCGCTCAAGATCGAAGGGACGACTTGCCTTTTCAGGCTGATCATTGCGGGTAGAGAGCGCCCTCATGGCGGCGAACCCCCCCACACCCATCTGAGTGATTGCGGCTTCCGTACCGCCGGCGATCATGACGTCCGCATCCCCGCGCTGAATCATCTTGAAAGCATCCCCAATCGCATGACTACCCGCCGAGCAGGCGGTGCAACTAGCGGAGTTGGGACCCTGCGCGCCAAGCCTGATTGAGACCTGCCCCGCAGCCAGATTCACGATGCAGGAGGGAATGAAAAACGGCGAAATCTTGCGAGGCCCCTTCTCCAGAAAGGTGATGTGCTCCCGCTCGATAAAGGCGAACCCTCCGATCCCGGAACCAATATAGACGCCGATGCGTTCGCTATTGCTCCGATCGATCTTCAAAGAGGCGTTTTGGACCGCATCCTCGCTGGCGGCTATCGCGTAGAGGATGAAGTTATCCATCTTGCGGGCATCCTTGGGCTTCATGAAGACCAAGGGATCGAAGCCCTTCACCTCTGCTGCGATCCGACTGGAGAACTCGGAGGCGTCAAAGTGAGTGATGGGACCGACGCCGTTCTTTCCCTCGCACAAAGCTTTCCAGGTGGTTTCCGCGTCCAAGCCTAAGGCAGACACCAACCCCACGCCTGTCACGACGACCCTTCTTTTCAAGATTTTCCTGCTTCCGGAAGGTCCTACTTTTTGTGAGCCTTGATATAGTCGATCGAATCCCGGACGGTTAGGATCTTCTCCGCATCTTCGTCGGGGATTTCCAGGTCGAAATCCTCCTCAAACTTCATGACGAGTTCGACCGTGTCAAGCGAATCGGCACCCAAGTCGTCCACGAAGTGAGAGTCAGAGTTCACCTCAGTTTCATTCACACCCAGCTGCTCTACTATAATAGCCTTCACGCTGTCCTCGAGCGATGCCACTATTCCTCCTCTCTTCCCAAAAAGATTCAAGGCCTCCAGCATTGTCGCAGGAAGTCCTTACATGTACATTCCGCCGTTTATACTTAGCACATGACCTGTGATATATCCAGCCTCTTTTGAGGCCAAAAATCGTACTCCAAAGGCAACATCTTCAACGTTTCCGAGGCGCTTCAGCGGGATCGAAGCCTCCAACTCGATCCGCGTCTTTTCGGGCAGATCTCGGGTCATATCGGTCTCGATGAATCCTGGGGCAACCGCATTGACGGTCACGTTCCGACCGCCTAGCTCCCGGGCAAGTGCCTTGGTGAATCCAATCAAGCCGCTCTTGCTCGCCACGTAGTTCGTCTGTCCTGCGTTGCCCATCTGTCCAACCACCGAGGTAATATTGATCACGCGGCCGAAACGCTCTCGAATCATACCCTTGATAACTGCTTGGGTGACGTAGAAGACTCCGTCCAGATTGGTCGAGAGGACTGTCCTCCACTCCTCTTCCTTCATACGAAGCAACAGGTTATCTCGGACAATCCCAGCGTTGTTCACGAGAATGTCGATCTTCCCAAAACGCTCACGGATCTGCGTTACGCAATCGTTGACCTGCTCCGGGTTCGAGACGTCCAGCTGGACCGCCAGGCTTTCCCCACCCTTCTTTCGAATCGCGTCGGCACACTCCTCGATTGCAGAGAGGGACCGTGCCGCCACCGCTACCGCGGCTCCGTGACTTGCAAGATCCTCGGCAACCTTGCGTCCAATTCCTCGGGATGCACCGGTCACCAGTGCGACGCAATCTGAAAGATCAGACATAGGCCTCCAACTGTCTCCGGCTCCCGATCTGTACGGTTTCAGCCGACGAGATCGTCTGCTGAATGAGCCGGCTCAGCACCTTGCCCGGACCCACCTCGACGAAGGTTCGAACGCCTTGATGCCAAAGGGTTTCGACGACTTCCTTCCAGCGTACCGGTGCTGAAACCTGGCGGATCAGACCCTCCCGCACTGCTTCCGCACTGGTCAACATCTCCGCACCAAAGTTGTTGACCAGAGGTCGCCTCAAATCCGTGAAGGGCACGGATTGCATCGCCTCTGCCAACCGTTCTTCAGCCGGTTTCATCAGAGGGCAATGAAAAGGTGCGCTCACGGAGACCTCAATGGTCTTGCGAGCTCCCCGTTCTTTGGCCATGAGACAGGCCCGCTGGACTGCAGCCCGACTGCCGGAAATGACGATCTGCCCAGGCGAGTTCAGGTTGGCTGGAGAGACGACCTCACCCTGGCTTGCGTCCTGGCACACTCTCTCTACCTCCGCCGGCTCCAGCCCCAACACCGCAGCCATGCTTCCCGCACCCACGGGCACCGCCTCCTGCATGAATTGTCCTCGCTGGCGAACCAGACCCACGCTGTCGGAGAACTGGAGCGCGCCAGCGGAAACTACCGCCGAATACTCGCCGAGACTGTGCCCGGCCACAAAATCAGGAAGCTTGCCGCGCTGCTCCAGGACTCGGAATAAAGCAATGGATGTCGTCAGAATGGCAGGTTGAGTGTTCTCGGTGAGCGAAAGATCCTCGTCTGAACCCTCAAAACAGAGCTGACTGAGACTGAAACCGAGCACGTCATCGGCTTCTTGGAAGACTGCCTGGGCTTCCGGAAAAGCCTCGGCGACGTCACGGCCCATTCCCGAGCGCTGAGAGCCCTGACCTGGGAAGACGAAGGCTATCATGGGATGATTGTGCTCTGAGGGCTTGCAGCTCTGAAAGGTTACTCTCGAACGAACCCTCAGCTCTCCTCGACTTCCATGATCTGCCGGCCCTTGTAGAAACCACAACCGGGGCAGGTGCGATGGGGCAGGACCGCGCCACCACAATTGCTACAGACCGATAGACCTGGAGCTGTGAGCGCGTTGTGGGCCCTTCGTTTTCCTCTCCGGGACTTAGAATGTCTTCGTTTTGGGTTTGCCACCGTACTATCCTTTCCTATCCATCCCTGACCAGAAACCAAGAGTCACGATCTGTTGGGAACACCGCGAATCCTTCCAAAGAACGGGACCCGAGTCCGGGTTGCTTGCGCAGCCTTCAGCTAGCCGTCTTCATTGCAACCTCTGCTTCAAAGCCGCCAAGGGGGCTAGCCTTGGATCGATGGTTTCACGCACACAGGCGCATTGTCCCTCATTTAGATCGGCTCCGCACTGATCACATAATCCTTGACAGCTCTCACGGCAAATCGGATGCATCGGAGTCTCCAGGACGATCTGCTCTCCAACCAGGGCACTTAAATCCAGCTGATCATTTCGATAGAAGCCAACCAAGAGATCATCGTAGTTCAATTCGAACTCGTCTCCCTCATTGTCTACCAGGGGATCGGGACTATATTCGACCTCGAACTCCTTGTCTACACTCTCTTGGATCGGTTTCAAGCAGCGACAACACATGAGCCTGAGCACAGCAGAAATCCGTCCCCGGACCCGCACTAGATCCCCTGAAAGCGACAGCCTCAAATCCGCATGGGCCGGGCGCTCCAGCTCACCTAAATCCGACTTGATCTTCAGTGCCTCTTCGGTAAAGTCCAATTCCAACGCGAGCGGTTCTGATCTCTCCCTCAACTGGCCGATATTGACGAGCATGGTGTCTGATTCCAGAATTCTCTCGGTGGATTTCGGCTGCTCTTGAAGAAACGGGAATCTACTACATTTGGGGCTGGACTGTCAACCTGTCAGAACCGGCCCAGGATCCCTGAACTGCTTTCGCTCAAGCAATTGTGTGCTTTGAGCTCGCCGCGTATCGGCTCCGGGCATAGGAGTCGGTCATTCCTGCAATATAGTCGCATACGACGCGGTGAACGCCCAGAGCTCCAATGCGGGAATGATGACCCTCGGGAAGCCTCTGAGGATAATCCACGTAGTGGCAGAAGAGCCCCTCAATCAAAGACCTCGCTTCCTCGCGCGCCTTTTTCAGTGCTGGATGGGTATAAAGGTGCGCACGCAGAAACTGCTTCAGTTGCTGGTTGTTGGCAGCAATCTCAGCTTCGAAACCAGCCAATCTCCCAGGGAACGCCCTCACTGCCTCAACACTCTCAATCTGGTTGCTCTCGATAAGGGAGCGAGTCTCACGAATCAAACTGGTGGCGAGGACATCGATAAGCCGGCGAACGGTCTCGCTCACCCTGACAGCCTCAGCGGCATCACCGTAAGCTGATTGCACCTCCTGGTAGAGCTCACGAAACAAGTTCACGTGCCGGCAAATCTGATCGACGGAAAGCAGCCCAGAATCGTATCCATCATCCAAATCCGCAGAGTTATAGGCAATCTCGTCAGTGAGGTCGATTAGCTGGGCCTCTAGAGGAGGTCGATCTCCTTTCCGGTACTCGCTGATATCAACATACGTCGTGTCTTCCCTTGCATAGTCACGGCTGTGTTTGACCACACCCTCGCGCACTTCGAAGGTCAGGTTGAGCCCCCGGAAGGAAGCGTACTTTTCTTCAAAGTCTTCGATGATCCTGAGGGCGTGAAGATTGTGCTCGAATCCAGAACCACACTCGTGCATGAGTCTGTTCAGCACTTCCTCTCCATCATGACTGAAGGGAGGATGTCCTATGTCGTGGCTCAGAGCCAGAACCTCGCACAGATCCGTGTTCAGTCCCAGGGCCGCGCTGACGGTCCGCGCGATCTGGCTCACCTCCAGGGTATGCGTCAAACGATTGCGAAAATGATCTGAGTAGGCTGGACTGAAGACCTGGGTCTTCCGTTCCAGACGACGGAAGGCCTTGGTGTGAATGATGCGATCCCGGTCTCTCTGATACTCGCTGCGATAGGGGTGCTGTCTCTCGGGAAAACGCCGCCCTGCACTATCCCCGTCGTGCATGGCATAGGCAGCAAGCGCCATTGATGAAGTATACCAGCGCACAAAGTTCTGTCGGTGACAAGATATTTCGGAGTTCCCGTCTTCAGCCCCTTGCCGCGGCCCTTGCCTGGGGACCACCGCTACGGCCGGAAGCCCAAGTTTTTTGCCGAGTGGCACTCAAAAGGAGCCTCTGGAATCTGAGATTTCCCCTACGTGGCAGCCCAACCCGGTTCTTTGGTACACTAAGCCGCGATGCGCCTGTAGCTCAGGTGGATAGAGCTAGGGGTTCCTAACCCCTGTGCCGCAGGTTCGAGTCCTGCCAGGCGCAAGACAACAAAGGAACAGTCCAGTACAAGGAAGGTAGCGATTTGGCACTAAAACGGCTTTCCCGCAAGGAAATTGTCCAAGAGGACAGGATCCACGCCCGACTCTCTCAGATCTCTCAATGGGTTCTTCGTAACCGAAACTACCTCGCGGCTGCGGCTGTCGTTCTGGTAGTCGTGATTGTCGGCCTTTGGGCCCTCCAAGGCTATCGTGCCGGGCAGGCCGCTGAGACTCAAGGCCTGTTCTCAGACGCCCTTGAACTCTACCACGCAACCATAGACAAGGTTGAAGAGAAGAGCGAGGAAAAGGTAGAGGGCGAGGAAAAGGTAGAGAAATCGGCCGAGGAAAAGGCTCAGGCTCGCGCTCAAGAGTTGGCTAACAACCGATACCGATTTCAATCCGATCAGGAACGGATCCAGAAAGCCGAAAAAGCTTTCCTTCAGTTGGTGCAGGAGCATCCCGACTCTCAACTCGGAGTTCTATCCCGCTACTACCTTGCACTGATCGCGCGTCAGACTGATCGAATCGAGGAAGCCAAGGAAGGCCTCCTCTGGGTGATCGACAATGCGGATGCCGCCGATACCAAAAATCTCTCCCGCAACGCTCTGGCACAGATCCTTCTGGGCGAAGGCAGTGCTAAAGAGGCCGCCGATCTACTGGAGCAGATGGTGGAAGAGCCGTCCCCCAACTATCCTCAACAGATCATCCTCATGAGCCTCGGACAGAGCTACGAAAAAGCGGGAAACCGGGACAAGGCTATTGAACAGTACAGGAAAATCACCTCTGAGTTTCCCACCAGCCAGCAGTCTCAGGAGGCTCAAAGCCGGATCGACGAGTTGGAAGACTCGAAGGCACCCGACGACACCGAAGCCTGACCTCCGCTGCTAACCCAGCCCAGAGTCCCGAGTAACTCAGTCCACTCTCGCACCCCAAGGCAAAGCTAGGAGTGACGGATCGAGAAATTTTCGACGTTTTCGGCTGAAACGGGCTCTATTTCGACTTCGCTGACACGTGCCGACGGTGGCCCCGACTCGATCCGACTTTGGAATGAACGGATCGATTCATCGTTTCCCTGAGCGTGGATCTCGACATCTCCGCTGCTCAGATTCCTGACCCAACCCTTGATCCCCAGACTTCTGGCCGCCTGATAGGTGAAGTACCGAAACCCCACACCCTGGACCCGCCCCTTGACCCGGTAGCGATGCACGATC
This sequence comes from Acidobacteriota bacterium, assembly GCA_965222655.1. Lineage (GTDB taxonomy): Bacteria > Acidobacteriota > UBA6911 > RPQK01 > JAJDTT01 > CAUZIZ01. Next base: position 1,921,508 of record CBDCUP010000022.1, on the reverse strand, counting down.
ATGGAACTGGTTCTTGGCCAGGACCAGATACCTGAAGCCCTGGCATTTTCTCGGGTTTGGTCGGGGCGAGAGGATTCGAACCTCCGACCTCACGGCCCCGAACCGTGCGCGCTACCAAACTGCGCCACGCCCCGATCAAGGCACAAATCAGCGCATAGCATATCTCAAAAAAATGAATCCGCCTACAAGAAGTACGGCAAAGACCACGGTCAACAGGCTGAAATAACGGTCGATGAAGCGACGGATTTCCGGTCCCCGCCACCAGATCAATCCCGCCAACAAGAAGAATCGGGCACCCCGGCTGAGAATCGAGGCGAGGAAGAAAGTCGGAAGATCGATCGCGAAAGTGCCGGCAGCGATCGTAAAGACCTTGTAGGGCACCGGAGTGAAACCTGCCACCGCTACCGCCACCGCATCCCACTCTTCGTACAGAACCTTCACTTTCTGATAGGAATCCTGAGCCGAGTAGAACTCGATGATACTTTGTCCCACGAGCTCGTAGAAATAGAATCCGATGGCGTAACCCAACGCTGCTCCTGCAACCGAACCAAAGGTACAGATCGCCGCGAAGCGTAGCGACCGGCTGGTAGCTCCCATGGCCAGAGCGAGAAGGAGCACATCTGGTGGAATCGGAAAGAAGGAGGATTCAGCGAACGCTACCAGGAAGAGCGCGAGCGGCCCATAAGGGCTGTTCCCGAAGCTGAGAACCCAGTCATAGAGTCGACGCAGTGCTGCGAAAATATTGAGTTCCTCGCCGGATCCTTAGTACCCGGATCCTTAGTACACCGCCGCTCTCGTCACGGCCCTGTATCCGGACTGGCTACGTGCAGCAGTTCATCCGCAGTGTTCTCACTGAGGATCTTCAGTGCTCTGTAGTCGGTCTGATCGTGCTGAAGTGGGGTAATGAGACGACTCCATCGTTGATCGCCTGATAGTCGGTGTCGGCTTCCACCAGCACCTCGCTCTCATCACGTCCGATCCAATAGTATCTGCGGCCTCGAGGATCCCTTTTCTCCTCGATCGAGCTCCAGGCCCGCTTGCTGCCCTGCCGAGTGAAGCGGTAGGCACCTGGCTGACCCTGAGGTATGTTGACATTGAGCGCTGTCCCTCGGGGCGTGCGTTCGGGATAGAATTCTTTCACCAGATCTCGGATAAACCGAGCTGCCGGTCCGTAGTCGAGATCCTCGCCCTTGGCCACCAGCGAGACCGCCACCGCCGGGATCCCATACAGAGCGGCTTCGCGTGCTGCCGCAACCGTGCCGGAGTAGAGGATATCATCCCCTAGATTCGGGCCGCTGTTGATTCCACTTATCACCAGATCTGGGGATCGAGGCATCAGTTTGCGGAGGGCAAAAATGACACAGTCAGCGGGGGTTCCGGTGAGCAGGTAGTTGTTCTCAGAGACCTCCATCACCCGAATAGGATCATGAATCGTGAGGGCGTGGCTGGCCGCACTCCGCTCCTCATCAGGAGCGACCATAACTACGCTGGCGGTGGTTTCCATTTCCCGTTTCAGAGACTGTAGGCCGGGCGCCCGACCGCCATCGTCGTTGGTCAAAAGGACCAATAGTTCTTTTTCGCTCATGCTTGCCTCAGGGATTATAACTGGAAACCAGGGGCAAACCCAGATCTCGTACACACCTCATCTAACGTGCTTCTGGGGAGTGGAAGATTAGACATCTAGTGAAGAACTGAGACGAACCTGCGACCTGAGAGCGGTTATCCAAGTTTCAGCTTAGTCCCGCCCCCAGGAAGCACTGGCCCCATTCGAGAACGAAACTTCCGTCAGTGCTAGCTACGACTCGAGAGCTGAGTGACGCTTGTAGCACGGGCACTCCTGCCCGTTGGTGTCCTCCACGGGCAAGAGTGCCCGTGCTACAGGTCACTGCTCTGTCAGATGCTGTCTCCTACAGCTTCCCTCTGCCAAATGAAATTTCAGCTTAGCGCCCCCACCGGCTGCGCCGGATCGTACCGGAAAGAAACTTCAGTCGAGGGACGTGGCGGTGACCTCCGTGCCGCCGTGTTCTTTCCGTCGAGCCTCTGGCTCGAACAACGGCGGCACGGAGGCCACCGCCACAGTTTTTGGAAAATCACTTGGTGAATGCTCTATTCCACTCTAGATCAATGGGTTACGTCCGTTCTCCATCCAAACCTGCAAATGAAGTTTCAGGTTAGCGCCGCCCCCGGCTGCGAGCGGGATCATTCACAAGGAAACTGTGGATCCGGCGTAGGACAAGTCCCGTTCGCCGCGCTGTTCGCAGAGTAGAGACGTGCGACGTTCAGACGTTTCGACGTGCGACGTATTCTTGAAGTTCCAGACTAGCGAAAAATGGGACATAATCAGATGTATGAGATACACTTCCCAGGTGCTGCTTCCCCTGGTCGGACTCTTTCTTCTGGTTTCGAGCCAAGCGATGGGTAATTCTAGCCGTATTCTGGTCTTTGAAGGATCTACCCGTACCATGGAACGGTCCACTGCGCAGGTAGAGTCCGAGACCGTGTATCTCCCAGTCACATTCTTCGAATCTGCTCTGGGCCTGGAACGTAAAGACCTGGCTCCGGAACTGGTGGGGCTATGCCAGGATGATCTCTGTATCCCGCTCCCGCTGAGAAGCTACGAGGGGGACGAGTACGTTTCATCTCGCAAACTGATCGATGCACTCAGCGGAGCCTACTTGTGGGACGACGAAGCTGCCCAGCTCCTGCTTGATCTGAGGCCTCAGTACGATCAGGATCCGACTCGTGGACTCATCGATTTTGCCTTGCCTGACCTGGAAGGAAAGACCATCAGGCTGTCTGCTCATCGAGGAAAGAAGGTAGTCGTCTTCGCCTGGGCTTCCTGGTGAGGATGCCGAGCTCAGCTGCCCGGGTGGCAGCGATTCTACCAAGAAAACGAGGCCCGGAATTTCGAGCTGATCACTGTCGCAGTGGATGTCCAGGGAGCCGAGAAGGTGCGGCCCTGGGTCACGGCTGCAGCGGCCACCTACCCGGCCCTGGTCGACAGCCAGGGGCGGCTCGCCGCTGATTTTGGCTTCAACTACGTCCCCCTGACTCTTCTGGTTGACGAAGAGGGGAGACTGGTACGCGGCCCAACGGGGACCAACATAGACCGGGAATCCGACTGGACGGAGATCGCTAGCTGGCTCCGAACCGGCTCCATCGCCCCCTCATCCAAGCCTACCGAAACTTCGGGATTCACCCATCCTGAAGCCAAGCTTCGATTTGAAGCTGCAGCGGTGGCGCTGACGAAAGAACAGTCAGACACAGCCCTCGATCTGCTGCAAGGCGCGCTGCAGCTTGACTCTGAAAACTGGCTCATTCGGAAACAGATCTGGGCTATCCAGAACCCCGACCGTTTCTATGACGGTCCCATCGATTTCGAGTGGCAAAAGCAACAATTGCGGAAAGATAAGGACCGCTAGGAGCCTGCGCGGTAGAAACTGATCTACTGCGAAACCGACCAAACGGGTCCGGCTAGGAACAGTCATGGGAGTTACTTTTCTGTTGCTGGGTTCACTCCTCGGATTTACCGGTGTGGCTGCCGGGGCCTTCGGCGCCCACGCCCTGAAGGGCAAGTTGGCTCCCGACATGATCGCAGTCTTCGAACTGGCCGTGCGCTATCAGCTCTACCATGCCCTGGCCCTGCTGGCTCTGGGTGCGGCGATGGATCAGCTCCAGCCTCCGGGTAACGTGCTGGCTGGCTGGATTCTGGTATTCGGGACGGTGATCTTCTCTGGAACGCTCTACCTGCTGAGCCTGAGCGGAGCACGCTGGTGGGGAATGGTCACTCCGATTGGGGGCCTTGCCCTGCTGCTTGGATGGGCGTGCCTGGCCTGGTCCGCCTGGGCCCGGCTCAGGGCCAGATAGGATTAAAAATGAAAACAATGTGGGCAACTTTGATCCATATATTTGATCCCTATAGAAAACGGCACAGTGAGGGACGGTCGAGTGAAGCAGGGCAAGCACAGCATGTCTCCCCGGATCAGTTGGTGGTGGATCACCGGGGTTCTGGCTTTGATGGTGCTTGCCAACTACTGGGTCTGGAGAACCGCTACATATGCATCGGTCCATCCCGAAGCCAGCTCACCGAGACCGCTTGAGAGTTCTTTTCCCTACGACGAGTACGCCGCGCTCCTGGAACAGTTTGTCGACGACCAGGGTCTGGTCGACTATCGTGGCTTGAAACAAAACCGATCAAGGCTGGACGACTTCTCTCTCTCCCTCACGCGAGTCGGTTCCGAGTCCTACGCCGGCTGGAAAAAGGAAGAGCAGATTGCGCTTTGGATCAACGCCTACAATGCCCTTACGCTAAAGGCCATCGTTGACCATTACCCTATCGAATCCTCCTTCCTCGCTTCTCTCCGCTTCCCCAAGAACAGCATCCGCCAGATCTCCGGCGTCTGGGATAAATTATTGTTTTCTGTGATGAGAGAGAAGATCACGCTGGACCAGATCGAACACCAGATCCTCCGTCCCAGATTCAGGGAGCCGCGGCTTCATGTGGCTCTGGTTTGCGCGGCCATGGGGTGCCCGCCCCTACGAAACGAACCCTTTGTCGGCAGCAAACTTGACGCTCAGCTGGACGACCAGTCCAATCGCTTTCTCTCGGACCCCAAGAAGTTCTTTATCGACAGGGACAGAGGACGCGTCTTCCTGTCACCCATCTTCGAATGGTACGGGAAGGATTTTCTCCCCACCTATGCCGCCGGAAAAGGTTTTTCCGGGCACGACCGAGTCAAGCGGGCGACGCTGAAGTTCGCGGCCGAATACCTCGCCAAGGACGATCGTGCTTATCTGGAAAACGGGGATTACGAGGTTGAATATCTCGACTATGACTGGTCCCTGAACGAGCGCCCAGCAGGGCGGTGAAGACCCTCGAAGGACAGATCTCCGTCATCATCCCAACCCTGAATGAGAGGGAGGCCCTACCCGCAACGCTTTCCGGCGTCGCCGGGACACCGGAGGTGGAAGTTGTCGTTGCCGATGGCGGCAGTCTAGATGGCACCATCGAGATTGCACGAGACTGGGGGTGCAGAGTCGTCAACACTTCTCCGGGCCGCGCTCGCCAGCTGAACAGGGGCGCAGAAGAGTCCCAGGGCGAGTATCTGATCTTTCTCCATGCAGACACCCGATTGCCCGGGACGTTTCGAGGTTGTGTCCGCGAGACCCTGGCCGTTCCAGAAGTTGCAGCCGGAGCCTTCCGGCTTGGAATTGAGGGAGCACGGGGCTTCTTACGCCTGATCGAGACGGGGGCCAATCGGAGATCCCGATATTTCCAGATGCCCTACGGAGATCAGGGGATCTTCATGAGGAGCGAGTTGTTCCGAGAGGTGGGAGGATACCCTGACCTCCCGATCATGGAAGACTTCGAACTGATCCGCAGGCTGCGCCGAAGGGGGCGCATCGCGCTTGCGCCCTCCTCCGTTCTAACCTCCGGCAGAAGATGGAAAGATCTGGGGATTCTGAGGACCACCCTGCTAAACCAGATCGTGATTCTGGCGTATCTAGCCGGTGTTCGGCCCACCCGAATCGCCTCCTGGTACCGGCGAGCACCGGGTCGAGCTCAGCGTCGAAGCGCTTTTTCAACCACTCCTTCAGCTTAGAGACCCCCCCCGCGATTTGACGGATTGAAATCGCCGGCTACGAGGATCCTAGACCAGCCAACTGTTCCACGGCCTTGGCCAGGATCTGGGTTCCCTCACGTCCGTCACCCTGGGCTTCCGCCATCCGGAACAATTGATTCACCAGGGACGTTCCCGGGAGCGCCGCCTTGCCAGCCGCGCCTGATTCCAGAACCAGGCGAAGATCCTTCTGGATGAGATCCACCATGAAACCAGGGGCGAAATCCCGATCTACGATCTTCGGCCCCAGGTTGCTCAGCTGCCAACTCCCAGCGGCTCCGCCCTTGACTGCCTCGATCATCACGTGGGCGTCCAGACCATTCTTCTTGGCAAAGGTGATCGCCTCGCTGACACCCAGGAGGGTCACTGACACCAGAATCTGATTGGACAGTTTGGTCAGCTGCCCATTCCCCACCGGCCCGCAGTAGGTAATTGTCTTCCCCATTACTTCCAGGATGGGTCGCACCCGATCGAAAGCGGCCTTGTCCCCCCCTGCCATGATCGCTAAAGTTGCATTGCGCGCGCCCACATCTCCACCCGAGACCGGAGCATCCACCAGAGTGCATCCCTTGGCACGCAGCTGCTCATCCAGCTGCCGCTCGACTTGCGGCGAAATGGTACTCATGTCGATCACCACTGAGTCCTCAGCGATGCGATCCATCACACCCTGGGATCCAGCCACAACCTCTTCCACATCGGGAGAATCGGAAACGATCGTAATAATGACTGTGGAAGCGGCGGCCACCTCGGCTGGTGAATCGGCAACCTTGGCTCCTCGCGCTCCCAGTTCCTCGGCCTTGGATCGGGTCCGATTGTAGACAGTAAGAGGGTAGCCCGCGTCGAGTATGTGCCCTGCCATGGGTAGCCCCATGATTCCCAGTCCTACGAACCCAATCGGCGGTTTATCCATGTCGCTCCTCCTTCAAGAGATTTCGCGTTCCCATCCACGCCTGCATGGCTGCGGGGAACGAGCATTAGCACCAAAAACAGATCGCTGCATCACGCAGCAAATCAACTGTCCCGACATCGGGCTGGCACTTGACTCAAGCTCCGACGTAGAATCATGGCTTGGAGGCACGCCATGAGCAAGCAGAAAAAGTGGATTCTCCTGCTCCTTCTGCTCCTGGGAATCTTTTCGTCCATCGTCTTGGCAGCCGGATTCTATCTGCTCTCGTATGAACCGGTCACAGAGATCCGGGAGGGCAGTGTGGTGGAGGTCGTTCTCTCCTACGCTATCGAGGAGCTGCCACCGGAAAGCCCGGTTTTCGTGGCTCTTCAAGGCCGAATCCCGAATCTGTGGGAGCTGGGCGAGGTCTTCCAGCACGCCGCGCGCGATAACCGTATCTCGGCTATTCTTCTGGAGATCCACCCGCTAGCTTGGAACTGGGGACAAATCGAGGAGCTTCGCGACCACATCAAGCGCTTTCGTGAATCAGGCAAAGCGGTCCACGCATTCCTCGCAGTCGACATTGGCGGAGAGCAGGAGCTCTACCTTGCCTCAGCGGCCGATTCCATCACCATCAATCCCGGCTCTGGGCTGCTCATCAACGGCCTGGTTGCTGAAGTGACCTTCTATAAGGGAGTGTTGGAAAAGCTGAAGATCCAGCCCGAGTTCATCCAGTTCAAGGAGTACAAGAGCTCGGAGCAGTTTTCTCGTGAGAAGCTCAGCCCCGAGATTCGGGAAATGCTGGAGTCCGTGCTAGGCGATCTCGAAGACCGCTTTGTGTCCACCGTGGCGGCAGAACGCCAGCTGGAAGAGGAAGCGCTAAGGGAGATCATGACCGTCGGCATGATTCCCGCCAAGCTGGCGCACGAAAAAGGCCTGCTCGACAGCCTGGGCTACCGACATGAGATTGAGGAGCAGCTCAAATTCGTTGGTGAAGGGAAAGAAGAGTACCGTGGGGTTCCCCAGAGCCGATACCTCGCGGCGGCGAGAAGCAAGTACGACGAAGAGTCTGCTCACAGGGTCGCTCTGATGGGAGGCCTGGGCTCGATTATCGCAGGACGGAGCGAGCCACTGATGAACGTCGTCGGAGGCACTACCCTAGCGGATCAGCTGAGCAAGATACGCGAAGACGATGAGGTCAAAGGCGTCATTCTTCGAGTAAATAGCCCAGGAGGTTCTGCAGTGGGTTCAGATATGATCTGGAAAGAGGTGCGCCGATTGGAAGAAGCGGGCAAACCCGTCATCGTTTCGATGTCGGGTGTCGCGGGTTCAGGTGGATACTACATCTCCATGGGAGCCCGACACATCGTCACGCAGCCCTCAACCATCACCGGGTCAATTGGTGTGATCTTCGGTAAATTCGATCTCCAGGGATTCTATGAATGGCTGGGCGTCAGCGTCGACCGAGTGAAATCCTTCCCCAACGCGGATGTCCTCTCTGTGCTTAGCTCGATGAGTCCCGATCAGAGAAAACACATCGAAAACTGGATGGAAACAATCTACGAAGATTTCGTGCGGAAGGCTGCCGAAGGTCGGGGCCTCGAGTACGACGACCTCGAAGCCAAGGCGCGTGGAAGAATCTACACCGGGGCACAGGCCCGGGAGCTCGGTTTGGTAGATACCCTGGGAGGCTTGAACACCGCCGTAAGCGAGATGAAGAGGGCTCTGGACCTGGAGCAAACCGAACAGCTTGAACTCGTGCTCTATCCCAAGCGCAAGACGCTGCTCGAAGCTGCTCTGAGCGGGGAACTGATCAAGATCGATCCGCCCTCTCTGACCGGATGGTTTAAGCAGTCCCTGAACCGTCTGGACCGTCCGGGACCCTGGCTACTTGCGCCTGATGTCAACATCAACTAGTTTTCGTCAGAGATGTCCAGTGTCACAAGGAGAAGTTTATGCCGGAGCCACTGAGAGCTGTCCGGGTGCCCGATTTAAAAAAGAAGAAGGAGCGGGGCGAGAAGATTGCCGTCCTGACGGCATACGACGCCACCATGGCCGGACTCTTCGACAGAGCGGGAATCGACATCCTCCTGGTCGGTGACTCGCTGGGAACGGTCATCCTGGGCTACGACAGCACCGTCCCGGTGACATTGGACGACATGCTTCACCATACGGCGGCCGTCTGCCGGGGTAGTCAACGGGCCTTGGTAGTGGCAGACATGCCCTTCCTCTCGTACCAGATCAGCGTCCCAGAGGCCCTCAGGAATGCCAGCCGGCTGATTCAAAAGGGGTCGGCAGCAGCGGTCAAAATGGAGGGAGCGGGTCCCGTCGTGAAAGTGACACGGGCGCTCACCGAAGTGGGCATTCCGGTTATGGGGCATCTGGGACTCACGCCCCAGGCTGTCCACGCTCTAGGGGGTTACCGATCTCAGGCCCGTGATCAGGTCTCGGCCTCGCGGCTCATCGAAGATGCCCACACCCTGGAAGAAGCCGGAGCCGTCGGTCTTTTTCTGGAGGCGATCCCGGATGAGGTTGCCCGTCAAGTCACTGCTTTGTTGAGCATTCCCACCATCGGAATCGGGGCAGGACCCTATTGCGATGGCCAGGTGCTTGTCAGCTATGACGTCTTCGGAATATTCGACAAGTTCACTCCCTCCTTCGTCAGACGGTACGCTTCACTCGGCGACACCCTCGTGTCGGCGACCAGGTCCTACATTGACGATGTCCGAAGCGGGCACTTCCCCGAACCTCGAGGTTCCTCTCCCAAGGCCGCGACACCCAAGCGAATGGATCTGGTCGAGAGAGAACCTTAGTGCCCGAGTTTATGGGACGGAGCACTTAGTGCTCGAGCTGATTCACAGGGCCGCGGAAGCACGGAAGCTTATCGATACAGTCCGGCGAGAGGGCAAAGTTGTCGGACTTGTTCCCACCATGGGAGCGCTCCACGCCGGCCACCGCAAGCTCATTGAAGAGGCCCGTTCGGAGTGCGACTGGGTAGTCGTCAGCATCTTCGTCAACCCACTGCAATTCGGACCTCAGGAAGACTTCGATAGATATCCCGGCGAGCTCTCAGTCGACCAGCGTGTGTGTGAGGAGCTTGGCGCCGATGCAGTCTTCGCACCCGACGTGAAGGAAATGTACCCCTCCACCCATCGGACCTCGGTCGAAGTCAAAGAAATTTCCGATCATCTCTGCGGTCGCTTTCGCCCTGGACACTTCAAAGGCGTGACGACAGTGGTCCTGAAACTGTTCCACATCTTGACACCCGACCGTGCTTACTTCGGGGAGAAAGATGCTCAGCAGACCGCCGTCATCAAACAGATGGTCCACGATCTGAACCTACCCGTCCTGATCCAGCTGGTGCCGACCGTTCGAGAGTCGGATGGACTGGCAGCCAGTTCTCGCAACGAGTTTCTAGACCCCAAACACCGAAAGGCCGCGCTCTCGCTGTATCGAGCCCTCCGAGAAACTGCCCGCCAGGTACGAGAAGGGATCACCGAACCAACGCTAGTGAGGCAAGGAGGGCTAGAGATCCTGGAACGGGAGCCCCTGGTCCAGGTGGAGTACTTCGAACTGGTGGACCCGGAGCAGATGCGTCCGACCCGGGACCTCACGACTGCCGTCAGAGCCTGTGGTGCCATCCGGGTTGGCAACACCCGCCTGATCGACAACCTGCTGATCCATCCCGCCTGATTCATCCCGCCTGATTCATCCCGCCTGATTCATCCCGCCTGATTCATCCCGCCTGATTCATCCGGCCTGATTCATCCCGCCCGATCCATCCGGCTTGATTGACGACAACGCAGCACCGGTTCCTCTCGGAATCCCGGCCATCAATCGGTTGAGAATTGGCAACTTTCAAGCGGCGATTGGAAACCTGGAAATTGGTCCATTGACTTCTTTCAGCGAACTGCCTATGATCATTTTTGGCTCCCTCAAAGCTGGCGTTGTTGTCTTCTGCAGGGGGCTGGGTCTTCCCAAAATAGTAGATCAGACTGATGTCCGACGAGAGGACCTATTCCACCCGCGAACTTGCCCAGATGTGGAATCTGAGCGAATCCACGATCAAGCGCTGGGCGGACGCAGGTCAGCTCCATTGCCAGCGAACGCCTGGCGGTCATCGCCGATTCCAGGTCCAGGACATTCGGGACTTCCAGACCAAACACAGGTTCGAAGGAACCGGTCTCCTGACTTTCGCGCCCTGGGAGGATCCGGACATCGAGGTCAACGTCAATCAAAAGAAGCTGGACAAGGTGCGGGATTCGATCCTTTATCTGGCCATCCAGAACCAGAGTGTCAGGATCAAGGATCTCCTGGAGCGCCTCTACATCAGGGGAATGACCCTGGTGGAACTCTATGACGACGTGATTATTCCCTTGGCAGAAACCGCGCAGGAGGCGGTCTTGACGGGGAAGCTCGTCAAAGGCCAGGAAAGGCTGGTTGGAAGCAACCTGGAAGAGGCCATGTACAGCTTCTTCCCCCGGGTCATCCGACGCCGTCTCAACGGCAAGACAGGTCTCTGCGGAGCTCCCGAGAACATGTGTAACCAGTCCATCAACGCCATCGCCCGAACCTTGGAGGTCGAAGGTTGGGAATGTCTCAAACTAGGTGAGAATGTCCCCCTGGATGCAATGGCCACAATGGTGGAGCAAGAACCCGTCAACCTGGTCTGTGTGGCCTCTTCGAAACAACAAGAGCCCTCTCTGCTGGACCATTTCGACAGTCTCTACGAGGTGGCGAATAACTACCGGATCCCTTTGGTCCTGGTAGGCAAGGGATTCGCCGACAGCGATTATCGAAGCCAATTTCCACACGACGATTATCTTTCCAGCCTCAAATCTCTCCGCGCCTACATCGTCGAGCTGAATCGCTAGCTATCGCCAGGGCCGGGGGCTCACCCCTAAGCTGAAACTCATTTGGCCAGGAGATCATGCAGGCCCCGCCAAATGACAGAGCAGTGACCTGTAGCACGGGCACTCTTGTCCGTCGAGGACACCGACGGGCAGGAGTGCCCGTGCTACAAGCGTCACTCAGCTCTCGATGTTCGTAGCTAGAAATGACGAAAGTTTCTTTCTCGAATGAGGCCAACTCGGTGGGGGCGAGACTAAGCTGAAACTCGGACGTGGCTTCGGTCTCCAGGCCGAAGTATTCTTCCCTCGAACCTCTTGGCTCGTCGCAGGGCGGCCTGGAGACCGCCGCCACGTCCAGGTTTCAGGTCAGAGGTGGTAGCGAATGCTCTGAGCGCCTCTATCGTGCTCGTCTCTTAGTTTCTGCACCTCCGAATCATTCGAGACTTCGGGCGGTGCGATGTCCCACCACGCGTACTTCCCAGGGATGGAAGTGGTGTGTCGGTCTACCACGATCGTGACGACGGCGGGACCTTTCTGCTGCCGTGCAGAGCGCAGGGCTTCGCGCAGACTCGGCGCGTCGATCGCTGGGAATACCTTGGCACCGAGACTCTCGACGTTCCTCACGTAGTCGATCTGAAGGTACTCACCACTCTGGTCACGGCCGCCGTTGCGCGCCCGGAACTCCGTCCCAAAGCCGTCGCCGGTGGTAGCTACCTGCAGGTCGCGGATAATCTGATAGCCGTCGTTGATAAAAATGACGACCGTCAGATCGAGGTTCTCCCGGACGGCGGTCAGCAACGGGCTCATGTTCATGAGATAGGTTCCGTCTCCGATGCACACGCACACTTCCGAGTATTCCTGGGAAATCGCGATGCCAATTCCCGCGGGAATCTCGTAGGTCATGCAGGAAAATCCGAACTCGTTTTGGACGTACTTTCCTCCGGTGGTGTTCCAGAGTTTGTGCAGATCGCCCGGTAGGCTCCCCGCCGCCGCGGCGACGATCGAATTCTCGCCGACCTCCGAGTTGACGATTGCAAGCGCCTGACTCTGCGTCAGCGTCCCCTTCTCGGGTGCCGCAATCGAGGGAGCGACCTCATTCGTCCAGGCGGTCTTCGCCTTATGTGCCCCTTCCAACCATGCGGGGTTCGTCTTCACCCCGGCTTCGCGCGCCGCGTCCGAGAGTTCGAGCAAAGCCAGCCTGGCATCCGCCAGTACCGGCAGAGCGGCCTGCTTTACGGTATCTCGACTGCTAACGTTGATCGACGCAAACCGTACCTTGGGGTTGCGGAAGATCGACTGCGAACACGTAAGGGTGTCCGCGAGACGTGTACCTATTGCGAGAACAAGATCCGCCTGGGCAACAATCGAGTTCGCAGCCGAGGTTCCACACATCCCCATCCCACCGAGAGCGAGCTCGGAGTCCCCTGGGATCGTGCCTTTGCCGGCGAATGTCTCCACCACCGGAACGCCGAACTCTTCGACGAACGCTTGAAGCTCGGCTTCCGCCTCAGAGTAGTAAACGCCGCCGCCGGAAACGATGACGGGCTGCCGGGCTTGCTTCAGCAATGCGACGACGTCGCCAATGGCCTCGGGCTCGGGCGGTCGGCGCTCAACACGCCAGGTCCGTGGATTGAAGAAGTCCTCGGGATAGTCAAACGCTTCGGCCTGTACACCCTGACAGATTGAAAGGGTGACGGCACCGGCATCGGCCGGGCTCGTGAGCGTCCGCATGGCGTCCAGAAGCGATGAGATGATCTGTTCCGGACGAGTGATCTTATCGAAGTACGTGCTTACCGTGCGTAGACCATCCGCTACCCCGATGTCCGGGCTCACAGGGTGCTCGAGCTGTTGCAGCACGACGCCCTGGCGACGAGTTGCATAGTGGTCGGAGGGGAGGAGCAGGACAGGAACTCGATTGATTGTCGCCCCGGCGGCTCCGGTGTAGAGGTTGGCCGTACCTGGACCAATCGAGGACGTGCACGCAAACGTCGACAGTCGCCGCTTCGCCCGGGCGTAGGCGACCGCGGCATGCACCATGCTCTGTTCGTGGAAGGGCTGATAGAACTTGATCTCGCTGCCGTATTCCATGAGACCCTGGCCGATCCCAGAGAGGTTCCCATGGCCGAAGATGCCGAACATCGCGGGAATCAACCGCTGCCGCTTTCCGTCCCGCTGGCTGTACTGGTTCTGCAGAAATCTAGCGAGCGCCTGGCCCGTCGTCAATCGGATCGTCTTGCTCATCTTCCGCCCCCTTGATTGGATCTGTCATCGTGGACAACTCCAGTCTAGGGTTCGCTGACGCCGACATCAATACGAGTTTCGGGCGGTTGCGCAGGATCGTACAGGAAAGAAAACTTCAGCCGCGAGGACATGGCTACGGTCTCCAAGCCGCCGTGCTTCGAGCTGAATGGCTCGAAGGAGCTTCGAGCTGAATGGCTCGAAAGCGGAAGACTTCGGCCTGGAGACCGAACCCACCTCCGCCAACCGTAGGCACCAAATGAAGCTGCAGCTCAGTCTCGCTGCCAGCTGGGGCTTCATTCAGATCGAAAGGCCGGTCACGCTGAAGTCCACCAACCGTGATGGAAAGCTGATCGTTGGTGAGATGGTAGATCCGGGTGCGGACCATGGAATAATCGGTATCCCAAAGGCTCAACTTAACAGTCTCGGAATTTCGATAGCGAAGCGAAGCGAGCTGTAATAGTCAAATCATGACAGCTAAGACCTGTGATCGAGTCAGCAAGAGATTGGGAGGGACCTTTGTCTGTGGTTCGATCCCAAGCAGTTGCGCGATCATACGGGGTGGTCCGAATAAAAGGCACCAAAGCTCCATCGGATGGCCACATCGCGGGCAAGAAAGAGGCTTCCTGTCCCCCGCTGCCTGGCGCCTCTGCTCCCACGTCTGGGGCTTGGAACGGCGTTTTTTCCTCTGGGCTAAAAGTTGACGAGCCCTCTTCAGGAGCTTGGTGCGTTTGATGTTCGAGAATAACCCATAGTGACGGACTTGTCGAAACCCGACCTCCGGCAGGTGTTGAACCAAACGGTCAATGAAGGTCAACACGGGGAGTTTTCGGACTCGGATCTTCCGGTCCTGATGATAGTCCTTGAAACGAAAGGTCACGTGGCCCTGAGCGAACTTGATAATGCGCCCTTCGGCAATCACGGGCCGCTTGGTATAACGGCAGGCGTAACGGACGGCTTGGTCGGCACTTTTCAACGACGGACCGATGAGGATATGCCAGCGCTTCTTGCGAATGTGCCCCAAGAGCTTGTCCACCTCGATCCGGCGTCGGGGGTCGCTTCGAAGCCGGCGACGCACCAGGGGCTGGGACTGGTGAGCGCGGCGCACTCCGTGGAGGACGTTCAACTTCCACTCCGTAGCCAGCAGGGGGGCCGGGACGAGATAGCGTTGGGGGGCGGCCTGCCAGCGATCGCCGGCGCCGTTGAGCCCTCCGGCGGTGACGATCATATGGAGATGGGGGTTCCATTTGAGGTCGGACCCGAAGGTGTGCAAGACGATGATCAGGCCTGGCAAGTAGCGCCGGCTTGGACGTCTGGCCGCCAGCCAGGGCTGGCTCTTGCGCCCTCGTGGGGTGGGTCCCTGCCCGCTGAGACTCAAGACAGCATCCGCGGCGGCTCGAAACAACACGTTGAGCAGGACCCGACGGTTGTCCTGGATCACCAGCCGCAGCTCCCACGGCAGGGTGAAGACCAAGTGCCGATAGGGCACCTCCAGGAGATCCGAGAGGAGCTCGTCGCACCACTGGTCGGTGCGGACCTTCCCGCAGCTGGAACAGAAGACCGATTTGCAGCTGTGGGGTACGACCTTGACGGTAGGACAGTTGGAGCACCCAAACAAATGCAGCCCCAGTTTCGCGGTCCGGCACGACAGCATCCGGGAGACATGGTGGTGGACTGCCCGCCGCACCTGTCCCCCTTTCCAGGCGATGTAGCGCTGGAAGTTGTTGCTCGTCAAGAGGATCTCCGCGATGGCGATCGGACCGCCCCACCGGCTCATGGGCAGCGATGCTCCTCTCCACCAGCAAGCGTGTCAAGTAGCCTCCCTTTCCGTCCTCGGCTGCCACGTCCCAAAACTACCTTTTACGGCCAGGGGCCGTCGGCACGTAGTGCCTACTCTAAATTGTCTGGTCTCGACTTCGCTGCGAGAAGGTTCTTCGCTTTCTTTCGAACAAGGGGTGGCCCAGAGGCTCAGCACAGTCATTAGAACTATTCTGGAGAACATTCTTTTCAGACTCCCCCTCTGCCGGACTTCGAGAATACACTCATTACTTTCGAGCCCGTTTGGCAAACGAGAGTAGCCGTAAGGAAATCACGGAGCTCAGATAGATGAGTCCTGCTGATACCGCGAAGGTCATCCCTCCGATTCTTTCGTAGAGGAGACCTCCAAGGACGAGGCCAAGGACGCTGGCGAGGCCACCGATTCCACCGGCAAAACCTTGAACCACACCCTGATATCGCTCTCCAGCTAGTTTCGAGAGCAGCGACAATACCGAAGGCCACATGATTCCGTTGCCCAAAGCAAAGAGCGCCGCCGCCGTGTAGATGACACCAACATGGTGTGACAACATCAGCAGAAAGTTACTACCCAGAATCAGACTACCGATGAGGATCAGTCGATCCTCGGAGAACGACTTGGAAAGCTGTTCCAGAACGGGACCTTGTACCAGCACCAGGAAGAAGCTGAGAGTAGCAAAAAACACTCCGGTGTCGATGACTGTCCAGCTGAGGACCCCAACAGCATGTACTGGAAATGTCGTGTAGAAGAAGTTGAATCCAAGGAACACCACGAAGTAGAGCGCCAGGATGGACGCCATGCCCGGCCTATTCAATGCGTCTCTGAGCTTGACACTATTGCCGTCCTGAAACTCAACACAGGCCTTGTGTTCATGCCCGAAGACCCGATTCAGGTCGGCGACCTTCGGGCCGTGCTCGAGGGCACAGGGGTTCGACTCCGGCAACCGTACCGCAATGAGAACGGTGGCCACGAGCGAAATGAGGAGAGCTGCAAAAATAGGGAGACGCTCACCCTGAGCCGTTGCTCCCAGCAATGCTGCCAGAGCTGGACCAACGATGAAGCCCAGGTTCGAGGCGACACCCATGCGGCCGAAACTCCGGCTGCGCTCTTCTTCCGAGGTGATGTCAGCAACGTAGGCATTGGCAACCGAGACATTGCCGCCCGTGAGACCGTCCAGGGCCCGAGCCACAAAAACCAACGCCAACGGAAGCGTCAGGGTGAAGCTGCCTAAGAGGGGAGACTCGACACTCGCGAGAACAGTCCGAGGAAGAAATAGGGCAGCGGCGAAGATGCCCCAGGAGAGCAGAGTTCCCACCTGGCTGATCAGCAGGGTCCTCTTTCGGCCATAGCGGTCTGACCAGCGGCCCAGAAGCGGTGCACCAAGGAGCTGAAGAGCCGGATATGTGGCTCCTACCAACCCATAGACGACGGGGTTGCCTCCGAACTTCAGGACGACGAACACCAGGAAGGGCAAGACGATGCTAAAACCGAGAGAGCCGATAAAACTGACCAGCAGGACTGGGAAGAGGGGAATTTTCGAAGGGACTGCTGCGAATACCCTCTTGTCCGATCTCTCGTCCATGACCTTACGGATAGTACACAATGAAGCCCCAAGCTTCGGCAAGTTTTATTCAATAGTCCCGCCCCCAGACAGCGCTGGCCCTCTTCGAGAACAAAACCTTGCCTGATTTCAGGAGGCATCCCCTACGCCGAAGGCGTTACTGCGCGTAGCCCAGGGTTGCAATGCGAAGCGAGCTACCCTGGGTTCAAGCCCCCTGCCTGTTCTACGCTGAAAGCGTTATTGCCAACGCGTTTCCGGTCGGCAATAACCCCCTCGGGGTAGCACATTTTCTTGAACGACCTTGACCCAGGGTAGCTCGCTTCGCTCCGCGTCGCCAACCCTTATAGTTGGGAAGGTACTGAGATCGGGAAGATGGGAGCGGCAAGTAGCCGTAGCCGCCTTTCTTTCTTTTTTGCTACTTTTTTCTTTCTTTGTGGAAGGTGTGGATGGTGTGCAAAAGTGTGGAGTCGGGAGCTCGATAGTCGACTCCCAGGACGCTCGGGTCCGTCACGAATGCCAACCCTTATCGGGAGGACGATTAAGCCCAGACTTTCGGACGGACCCTGGGCCGGATTTGGACGAATACTCAGATGCTGTCCGCTCAGGAGGACTTCTATAAGGAATTCGCCGCCCCCGGTTTGCGTCCGACGAAACACCAGAGAAGGGGAGAGGAGCCATGAAGCCGATTGAGGAGCAGACCATTGGAGTGTGGGTGGGCCTGGACTGGGCCGACCAAGAGCATGCCTACGCGCTGCGGATGTCGGGCTCGAGCGAAATCGAGACCGGCGACGTCAAACAAACACCGGAGGCCCTGCAGAGCTGGATCAACGGGCTGAGAGAAAGGAGCGGAGGCGGCTGGGTCGCGATCGCCGTCGAACAGAGCCGGGGAGCGCTGCTGTATGCGCTGATGGATTACGATTTTGTGTTGATCTACCCGATCAACCCGAAGTCCTTGAGCCGCTACCGTGGAGCCTTCTATCCCAGTGGAGGCAAAGACGACCCGAGGGATGCGGATCTGGTGCTGGACTACCTGCTCAAGCATCGGGAACGGATTCGATTGTGGGAACCCGAATCGCCGGAGGTGCGCTCCCTGCGCCTGTTGTCCGAGCAACGGCGCAAGCTGGTCGATCTGCGCGCGGACTTGACCAATCAGTGGACCGCCAACTTGAAGAACTACTTTCCTCAGGCCCTGAAATGGGTCGGCCCGCTCAAAGGGAAGACGGCCTGTGATTTCCTGAACCGTTGGCCCAGCCTTGAGGCCTTGCAGCGGGTCAAGCCGACCACGATTCGCCGCTTTCTCAAGAGCCATCGGGTGGGGGGCAGCGAAAAGTTGCACTCCAAGCTGGAGGAGATCAAGCAGGCCCGGGCGCTGACCCACGATGCGGCCATTGTGACGGCGGCTAGCCTGATGACTCAGAGCTTGGCGGGACAGATCCTGCACTTGAATGAGTCCATCCAGCGGTTTGATGCCAAAATCGAGGAACTCTTCAACCACCACCCCGACCATTTCATTTTCAGCAGTCTGCCCGGCTCTGGAAAGGCTCTGGGACCGCGGCTCTTAACTCTCTTTGGGGAGGATCGGGATCGTTTCCAATGCGCCGCGGAGGTACAGACCGTCTCCGGCATCGCCCCCCTGCTGCGAAGCAGTGGCAAGACCCGCATCGTGTCTTACCGTTGGGCCTGTCCCAAGTTCGTCCGCCAGGGCGTTCACGAATTCGCCGCTCACTCCCGGCACTGGTGCCCCTGGGCGCAAGCGTTCTACCAGATGCAGCTCAGCCAAGGGAAAGATCATCACGTCGCGGTGCGCTCTTTGGCCTTCAAGTGGCTGCGCATAATCTACCGCTGCTGGAAGAACCGGGTCCCCTACGACGACGCCATTTATGTGGCTTCTTTGAAGGCGAACAACGCCCCTTTGCTGGCCTTCTTGTAGAGAGCAATCAAGCTGTGGAAAAAAATGCAACCGGCTGAAAAAAAACTTGAAAAAACACTTGACTTGAAACCTCAGATGTCTGGGCTACTCGCAGTAACGCCTTCGGCGTAGGACAAGTCCCGTTCGCCGCGCTGTTCGTAGATTCGTAGAGTTGAGACGTGCGACGTATTCTTGAATTTCAGGAACCCGGGATTCGAAATTTGTTCTCCTCTCTAAAGGTCGCAGAAGGAGGGAAACTGAGAGCCAGAGCACTGAGCCCTGGGCTCCCGCCGAATCCGTGAGAACCTCCGATTGTGGAGTTGGTTCGAGAACAAGACCGCTCAGGCTTCGCTCCCCAGATTCCCTCCATCTCCGCCGTCTGTGGGGTCTAAAAACTCAGCCGCTCTACAGCCGGTGTAATCAGCCTACACTCACATGGGTTCGAGTAGACCGCAGCTGTCCAGGGCCAGGAGCGGGTAACAGGTTCCGCTGTAGGTGATGAAGTGGAATTTGTCGGTATTCAGGGAACGGGTCCACCAACGGCCCGACTCTCTCTGGTGGCTCAACAACCATTTCAGAGCACGCTGAAGCCGGGGATCGGCCGCTGGAACCCCAGCCTGCCTCAAAACCAGGACACACAGGCCTGTCTGGTGACCGTCACTGGGAGGATTGCCGAACTCCTCTTCGGCCCTGAGCTTTGCTGCACGATTGCCCCTTCCCCACTTGTCTGGAGCAGCAAAGGTACGAATGGACCATCCTCCGTCCTTTCGCTGATGTCGCCAGACATTCTCTATCAACTCTTGCTTTGCGTCCTCGTCAAGCAGTCCGGGCCACCGCGTCGCAACCCAGAGAAGGAGCAGCCGACCATAGTCATGGGGCGCACCCCCCTTAAGGTAGTGTTTCGCCCTTTCTATCGCCTCGTCCCCGGCTCTTGCCGACAGCCATCCAGGAGCCGTCGCCATAGCCAGTGCAGCGACCGTGGTGGATTGATAGTTGCTCGACTCGAAAGGCGGCCAGGTATCGATGTTGCCCCAGTCGCCGCTTTCCTTTTGAACCTGGAGCATCAGGTCCAGAGCGTCCTCCGTTTCGGAGGAGAGCTTGCCGGTGACGTGGGAGTCCCATTCAGCGAGACCCTGGGCCAGGTAGGCCACCTGTGTCGGTTTGATTCCGGACCTGAGCTTCTCGAGATCGGTTGATCGGAATTCCGCCAGCTGCTGGATGGCAAAGGTATGCAGCTCCTCCGACGGCCTTCCCAGGCTTTTGCTCAGGGCCGGACGAGTGACCAAGTAGGTGCCGTTGGTGTGACAGGATAGACACTTGCGATCCCGAGTCCAGGCCGTGGCCCCTTCTTCTACATAGGCGACAGCCAGGGCAGGAGAGAACTTGGGAAGGAACGGCTCGGTCTCCGATGCGGGCGGAATGGAAATCTCCCCCGAATGGTATTGGTGGATTGGGGGTTGGTCCTGTGGTTGGCCAAACACCGCCCCCAGGGCGATGGCTAGGATCCCGACATAGATGAGCTTTCCTCGCTCCATTTCCTGGCCAGTCTACTATCGAGCCTCAGACATTGATAGCCACCGATGGTTACCACGACCGAGCAAACGCCTGGATAGGGCTCCCCGCCACTGCGAACGGCTTGACTTCTCAGCAAGATGAGGCCAGTTTCCGAGGAGAGAGCGGACAACAGGCACAATCCTGTTCGTGGAAGATCTTGGGAAACGGGTTTATCATCTAGTCTCAGATTTCACAGCTACTCGAAGGAGTACCGGAGAATCCTCAGTGACGAGCCGAAAGATATTACTGCCGGCAGCCTGCGCTTTGATAGCGATTGGCCTGGGAGCTTCGCAGCCGGCTACAAACCGAGATCCCGACTTCCAAAAGCAGATCGTCTTCGAAGGCAGCTGGGAGCGCCAGTGGCAGCTCCAGCGAGACCAGATCCTCCAGATCTCCGTAGGCATCCCCAGACCCTCCACCCTACCACCCAACGCCCGAATCGAGGTGCGTTGGCGGGGACCCGATCTACCTGACCTGGCGTTCGACGGGAAGAGAGGGGACCTCGACGTCAAGGCTACTGCGGGGTGGCAGAAGACGCTGCACGCTCTGGACCCGGACCTGCATCTGGTCTATAAGGTCCCCACGGCAGGCCTCTACCAACTCAACCTGGAAACCGTGACTGACCGCCCTCAGCCCCTGGGCAAGATCTGGCGCGACGGCGGCCTGGCCCCACTTGCCACCGCTCTGCCGGTTCGAACCCCGGGGGTGCGCCGGCTTCCGATCAGGGTATCCGTTACCCCTGTTCCCGCGATTTCCAAGGACGATCTCCTGCTGGAAACCGAGCCCAACAATACGCCCGAGCAAGCCGTCCCGGTGCCCTTCCAGGACAGGGACCAGGATCAGGTGATCCGGGTGGTGGGTGGTGCTGACGATCTGGAGTACTACAACAACACCCGCGCTGGCGTGTCTCCGGACGATTGGTTTCGCATCGAGTACCAGGGACGCCGGCCACGGATTCTTACGGCTAATCTCCAGATGGTGGAACCCATCGTCAGCGCCCGCATGAGGGTCTACCGACCCGGTGTGCCCACTCCAGAAGAGCTCGAACGCCCGGACGCCCCCGATACGAAGAAGCTGGGCAACAATGCCCAGGTCCCCTACGTCCATCCTCCGATGGAGGTCATCCCCGGGCCCGTTCCCGTGTATAGCTACTACCAGGGCCGCGACATCAATGAGAGGATCCACCAACAGGACCAGAATTTCCGCTCTTTTATCACCCGGGAGATGGAACCGGGAGGGGTCTATTATCTACGGGTAGAGGCCAACCAGCCGGCCTACGAGTTGGAATTGAGGCTGCTGGAGCCGGCTCCCTACGAAGACCCACGACAAGCCCTGCGGCAGGCCATCTATTATCACCTGGCTGAGGTCGACGCCTGGCTGATCCACCGGCCTCGAAACATTGCCCTCCACCGCCGGGTCCGGGACGGTACCAGCCTGTTTGGCGAGAACTGCATGAGCTGCCACACCCAGAGCGGTGTCTGGGGCGTGGCCGACGCCTTCCGCAACGGTTATTGGCCAGACGGCACCGTCCAGAACTGGCGCCGCCTGGTCAACACGATGTACGAAAGCCTTCGCCCCACCGTGAAGCTGAAGGATGGGGCTGTCAATACGAGCCTTCCTCCGAACGACCTGGGGGATGCCCCGGCTGGGAGCCGTGTGGCGGGACGCAACATCGTCCTGCACGAACGGGCCTTTCGTCCCAAGAAACTCCATGGCTACCAGCAGCGCCGCACGGCCAACTATGTTCTCCAGACCGATGACCCCAAGGGCATCAACGCGGCCGGTCGAGGGTCCAACTTCGGTCCCAACGTAGTCTTCAAATTTGCCGGTGAGATCCTGCACCGGACCTGGAAGGACACGAAAGAGCCCAAGTACTTCTTCGGTCTGGAGGAGAAGGCAAAAAGGATCGTCGAGACCGGCGATGACAAGATCAAAGTCAGCGACGATCTGGGGCACCGGATCGAATTTTTTCATCGGCTCTGGCCTCGGGACTACCCGGACCTGGTCGCACATCTGACGGGAGACCAGGAGCGTGTCCGGGAAGCGCTAGAGTTCCAGAAACAGTTCGAGGCGCAGGTCCACCGGGACCTCCAGCGCCTGCTGGCATTGCAGCAGGAGGACGGAAGCTGGGGATTTGAACCGGGGCTGACCCGGGACGAGGGAAAGACGTGGACAGCGGAACAGGAGCCGGGAGACGCTGCACCCACCGCTGTCGCCCTGATTGCCCTGCACTCGGTCGGGCACACAGTGGACGATCCGGTGGTCAAGCGGGCCGTGGGCTGGCTGCTGACCAATCAGTTTCCCTACGGTCTCTGGAACAAGTCCGCCCAGACGGGCTTCGTGACCACCGCCTACGCGATTCGAGCCTTGGGCCTGCTTTTCCCGGAGGTACGAAAACGTGCCGGTGCACTGGAGCTGAAAGCCCCGCCGGACGAAGACTTCCTCGACACCCTCTCGCGCTTGCGACGCTTGCAAGCAACCGGCAACAAGGGATTGGCCCGCCTCATGATCGCGGAAGCCGACAGCCCCCATCCCCAGATCCGCTATTACGCCCTGCTGGGTCTTGGAGGGTCTTTGGCTCCCGAGGGTCTCTCGACCCTGATCGAGCACCT
This sequence comes from Acidobacteriota bacterium, assembly GCA_965222655.1. Lineage (GTDB taxonomy): Bacteria > Acidobacteriota > UBA6911 > RPQK01 > JAJDTT01 > CAUZIZ01. The sequence continues at coordinate 1,898,482 of CBDCUP010000022.1, read as the reverse complement.
GGACGATCCCATCAAGTCCTGCCGGGAGGCGGCTTTCTGGTCCCTGCGGCAACTACTGCTGGACGGAGTGGGCTGGGAGGAGACCCTGGGAGCGTTCGAGAGCGGCAGTGAGCTGGCCCGTCAGTCCATCCAACAGGCCCTCGTGACCCGGGCCGATCTCGTGGGATCCGGCAGCCCTGAAGTGTCCGGGCTTGGCCAGGTCCTCGCTGCAGGAATGCAGGATCCTTTCGCAGGAGTGCGGGCCTGGGCCCACAAAGCAGCCTGGCACTGGTGGGTCTGGAATCCTCCCCTACGGGATGGCATCAATCGCGCCTGGATAGATTCCCTACTCCGGGGAGAGGACGAACAGTTGGCAGAGATGGCTCTCCGCTACTCCACCGCATCTCTTCTGATTGTTAACGGCCAGATCGCCAATCAGACCGGAGGTGAGAACGCAGATCAGCAGTATCCGGAGCTGGCCCGCTTTTACGCAGAATTGGCCAAGCGCCGTGGTTCTGCGTCGCTCTCGGACCGGCAGCGGTTGGACCGTCGGCTCACGGCCGTGGCTGCCACTCATTTCCTGGAGCGCGCCGGCGACGGAGGGCCGGGCCAACTCGGCTACAGCACATTCGGAAGCTCAGAGGTGGCAGGCCGGTCCATCCTTGCGACTTACCATCTGGGAGACGATGGATCCGGGATCCCGTGGGACGAGCTGTCCCTGGAAGCGGCTGCCAACACCAGCTATTCGCCCCTGCAGAAGGAGATGCTGCACCTCCTGATGACCGGGAATCTCGACCTGGTGGCGGCTGCCTCCCGGGCTCTATCCAATCCACGGACTCTTTCCCTGCCTGCCTCGGTCGAGACCCTCGAGCCCTTTCTGGCCAAGCTGGGAGCATTCCTGGAAAGGGATCGCCGCGAGGACGCCCAGGCCCTGGCCAACTTTCTTGCCAGGATCCAATGGAACTTCGATGGCGTGGATGAGCAGGGAGAAGCCGAGTTCTACCGCCTGCTGATTCCCGAAACCAGACCTGCCAGCCCACCGCCCTCGTCCAAGGGCGCCATCCTTTTCCGCCCACTCCTTGGCCAAGAGCCTGAGGAAACAAAAACCACGGACGAACTGAAGCAGACTCTCCTGGGACAGATCCTGGGAGAGAATCCAGCCCTCCAACGTAGGCTGGTTTTTGATTTCGTCGACGAGGTGCCCCGATTCTGGCTTCCCTCCACCGAGTGGATGGTGGGGTTTCGGGAAAACGACCTAAGCCAGGAACAAGCGCTAGAAGGAGCCACTGAGGCTGAAGATCTGGAGCTGGTTGGGCTCACCGCTGGAAGGACCACTGAGCAGATAGTTCCCAACGGTCTCACCAGTAAGAACACCATCCTCTGGTGGAGAGAAGGACTTCCCGGAGCCACCCTCACATTTGCCATCTCAGTTGAGAAGCCTGGTCCCTACGAATTGGTGGCAGCCTTCCTACATGATCGTGACGGGGGTGATGTAGCGCTCTCCCTGAATGGGAAAACCATCGTGGAACAGATGGACGGCTACCGACCCGAGCAGACGCCTACTGGCCCCCTTTCCCTGGGGGTCCATCAGTTCCGGGAGGGGAAGAACCTTCTCACTATTCGGATGCTGGGTGCCCACCCCGAGGCTGAACCGCTGTACATTTTCGGTCTCGACTATGTTGCAACGATTCCGGACGAGGCCCGAGGCTCCCTCCTGACCGAGAACGAACAGGGAATCAAGGTGGTGGACCCCTTGACCCAGACCAAGCACCAGATCGTTCAGATGTTTCGTAGCTGGTTCTCTCCCCAGACCCGGGAGGAGGATCGCAAGACGGTGATCAGGCTCGCTAACAAGACCACGCTGAGACGCAATCCGGATATCCGGTCGACACTCGCGGACTACGTGGAAAAAGAAACTGCGCCTGACCTGCGCAAGCAGATTCAGAACATCCTCAACAGCGACGCCGAGGTGTACGGAGAAGAACTCCGGAAGCTGATCGCTTCTCTGTCCGGGGACAATCGTCGACAGGGTCCCCGATTGGAGGCTTCCCCAGAGTTCATCCAGGACATCCTCGATTTTCGGGACCAGGTGTTCGTCGAAATGACGAGCCTCAGCCCGCGAGATGGGAGAGCCTGCATCTCCTGCCACGGGGTCCCGGGTCGGGTCCCAACCCTGTATCTGAACCCTCCGGACGCCGTCGGCTACGTCGCCCCGGCGGAGCTCTTGGCCAACTATCGGAAGATGCAGGAAAGGGTGGATCTGGACGAGGTGGAAGAGAGCAGGTTCCTGCGCAAGCCACTGGACCTCCAGACTCCCCAGGAAGACGGACATCAAGGAGGCCGACGCTACGAGCCCGACGACGCAGGCTACCAGACCATCCGAGCCTGGGTGCTTCGGCAAGCCGAGCTGCAGACTAAGCTGAAACTTGAATAGTGAGCAGTGAATAGTGAGCAGTGAATAGTGAGCAGTGGTGGAGTGGTGGAGTGGTGGAGTGGTGGAGTGGTGGAGTGGTGGAGTGGTGGAGTGGGCAGTACCGGAAACAGCTGCGGGCGACAGAGATGGGAACGACTTGACTTGTCAGCAATATGAACCCAAGTTCTGAGGAGAGAGCCGGACAACCGCACAATTCCCCCTATCCTCGATCCAAGTTTCTTTCTCGAATGAGGCCAGCGCTTCTGGGGGTAGGACGGACCTGAAACGCAACTGAAATCTCATTTACGGACGTGGGTTCGGTCTCCAGGCCGAAGTCTTGTTCTTCCGAGCCTTTGGCTCAGACGGCGGCCTGGAGACCACCGCCACGCCAAATCCAAAGTTTCGTTGTGAATGATCCAGCGCGGTTGGGGACGGGACTTATCTAGAACTCGTGGATGACACTGTAGGCGGACTTACCGGTATCGATTGGGGAATCATCGCCCTCTATGCCGCGGGGACCCTTGCCCTGGGCTACTACTACGGCAGGGCTCGGACCACTCTCCAGCAGTACTTCACCGGAAGTGGCCGAATGAATCCCACCTTGATCGGGGTCTCCATGTTCGCCACGTCCCTGAGTACCGCCTCCTACCTGGCCGTTCCCGGGGAGGCAATCGGGAGCGGACCGATCGGCATCCTCAACTTCCTGGCCTATCCCGTTGTCTTTGTAATTGTGGGATACGTCTTTCTTCCCCTCTTCATGCGTCGGCGAGTCACCAGCGCCTACGAATTCCTGGAAGTTCAGCTTGGCCTGGGCATTCGGCTGCTCGGAGCCACCCTGTTCCTGATTCTTCGTCTGATCTGGATGGCACTGATCGTGTACCTCTCAGCCAACGCTATGATCGTCATCTTGGACGTGGACAAGTCCTGGATCCCGCTGGTCGCCGCGTGCACCGGACTCGTGGCCGTCGTATACACCTCTCTCGGCGGGTTCCAGGCGGTAGTGATCACCGACACCGTCCAGAGCCTCTTGATGCTGGGTGGCGCGGGCTTCGTCATTGCCATGGTGACCTACAACCAAGGTGGTCTGGGGTGGTTTCCCACCGTCTGGCAAACTCATTGGGATACCCAACCCCTGGTCAGCTTCGACCCCGCGGTGCGCGTCAGTCTCATGGGCTCCTTCGTCTATGTCGTAGTTCAACTGGTGTCAACAGCCTGCAGTGACCAGACCTTCATCCAGAGATTCATGGCCACCGCAGATCTAAAGGCCGCCCGGCGATCCTTTCTCGTCAATCAGATAGTGGCAACGGTCCTTGTTACCGCACTGTGGATCGTGGGCTTCGGTCTGCTGGACTTCTTTCAGTCCAAGCCCAATCTGCTTCCTCCAGGGATAGATACCAACCAGAACGCAGACGGGGTGTTTCCCTTCTTCATCGCTTTCATGCTACCTCCAGGAATCTCGGGCCTGGTGGTGGCAGCCATGTTCGCCGCCGCCATGTCCAGCATTGACTCAGGAGTCAACTCCATCACCGCCGTCATCAGCCGCGACTTCCTGGACCGCTTCGGAAAACTCCCTGCCGACGAAAGCGGACGCACACGCCTGGCCAAGGCACTCACACTGGGGATCGGGACCTTGGTAGTCCTGGGCAGTTGTCTCCTGGATCAGGTGCCAGGCAATTTCTGGGCGGTGAGCCAAAAGACCACGGCACTCCTTTACACACCACTCTTTGCCCTGTTCTTCTTCGCTTTGCTGGTCCCCTTTGCAACGTCTCCAGGTGTTGTGTGCGGAACCATTTCCGGCATCACGACTGCGGTTCTGGTGGCCTACTCCGGGCCTATCTTCGGCAAGACGGCCGAGGGGGCGGATCCCGTCAGTTTCATGTGGATCGGGCCCACTGCTTTGGCAGTGAATCTAGTAGTAGGAACGGTGGTGAGCTACCTTCACCACAGATATCGAGCCCCCTTGATCAAGACGACTGACTAAGGTCCTACCCTAGATTGATCCAGGCCAGTCCCTCTACCTCTTCGAAGTGAGTGTCGAACGTGGCCAACTCGGCCCCGGTCTCCATTGCCTGGGCGGCTACCCACATATCGTTACTGGGGATGGGTCTTCCTCGGCGTCGTAGCGAAGCATAGACTCTTCCATACCGGTCGGCTGTCGAGAGAGTGATCGGCAGCAGGTGAACTCTCGGGTGATCCAGAAACTCCTGAAGCTCCCGTAAATTCTCTGAAAACCGAGTCCCCCAACGAAACCCAGACAAAAGCTCGCCCGCCACGGTAGGAGAAAAGACGATCTCCCGACATCGGCGAATGAGATCGATTGTGGCGAGATGGTTCCGTTTGAAGGAGGAGTAAGCCGAGGTGTCAAGCATCACCCTCACGACCATAGCTCCAGATCGATCCGTTCGAAATCCTCTTCGACGCCTGCAATCAGCAGCGCTTCTGCTTCTGACCAGGTGCCCGCAAGATGGTCGAGAGACGAGCCAATCAGATTGTGACCAGAATCGGTTTCACCTAGTCCGGCACCTCTGCGTAGCAACCGAATCGCAGCCCTGTTGAGTGAAATTCCCTCTCGAGCCGCCAGCTCCCGAATTTCACGCTCCACTTCCTTGTCAAAACCACGAATGGTGAGCTGTTTCACCTACTGTTCCTCCCAGACGAATCATAATATGACTCATAATGAGTCATATTATGACTTAGGATTGGGTCAGTCAAATTGGACCCTCCGCAGAGGAACTCGTCTAGAAGAAGGGGTTGAGAACTGTTAAGTGCATGGAAACAAGCGGCTTGTCGGACCCGGTTGTTAAGATGGCAGCCGATGCTGTGGAACTCGTCGCTCAACTGGGGGAGAAGTGGAGAAGATTCGTAAGGGCTCGAGGGTGACCCTTCCGGGGTCCGACCTGGTGGGAATTGTGACCTCATGCCATGGCCGGGTGGTCAAGGTCCGGTGGCCAGATGACAAGATCCGCCTCAACAGCCGCAGGTTCCTGATCCAGGTCGAGCACAAGCACCCGATCTTCCCTGAGTTTCTCCGCTTCGATAAGACCTAGTTTACGGCCCTGTTTGAGTTGGTTTCATATTGCTGGCAGTTTTGGAAATTCGCGAAACTTTTTGACTGGCTTCGCCAACAGGAGATGCCAAATGATTCCTCCGCGCAGAAGGTTCCGTTTTCTCGCTTTCCTCGCCATGACCTCGATCATGGCCCAGGCAGCGTCACAGCTGGAAGTGAAAGTGACAGCGGCCCGATGCCGTCATCCAAGAGCTGTGCAGGCGCCCGACGGGACCCTCTACGTCTACGGCGCTCTGAAGAGCAACGACGGAGGTAAGTTCTTTTGGCCGGTGGAGGAGTCCGATCCCGCCTTTGGCGCCTACCTGCACGCAGAGAAACTGACGTCCTTGTTCTGGAGGAAAGGACTATTCCTTGGCTTCTACTGGAATGTCACATGTGGAAAGGCTGGTCGTTGTGTGGGAAGGATGTGGCGCTCCAGGGACGGAATGAAAACCGTGGAAAAGAAGGAAACGCTGCTGATCATTCCGGAGGCGGGATCCGTGCCGGTTGACACCTTCTCCGAGGTCAAGGACCAGCAAAGCTCGAGCATCTTCTTCCATCGGGGGCTTCGAGAAATGCCGGATGGGACACTGCTGGCCTGCATGATAGGCAGCTTTGAGGCAGACAAGGCCCCGACGACCGACCCACGAAGCAAGATGGAGACCCCAATGAAAATGAGGTCCTTCCTGGTGCGCTCCAGCGATCAAGGGGACACCTGGAGATATCTATCGACCGTTGCCGCCCCTAGTGCCGACCTGGTGGATGACACCGAAGGATTCAACGAGTGGGCCCTGCTACCCTTGGATGACGGCCGGATGCTGGCAGTGATCCGCACCGGTCACTACTCCCCGATGGTGGCAAGCTGGAGCGATGACGGAGGCAAGACCTGGAGCCCGCCCACCAACATGGGCCTGGGTCCGGGGGTGGATCCCCATCTGCGGCGGCTCCAGGATGGGCGATTGGCGGTTGCCTACGGCCAGCTGGTGCAGCGCAGCGGAGGGAAGAAGCAGCACTGGAAACAGGAGGATCAGAGAAGGCGTTGCCAACTGGCGATCAACGCTGATGGCAGCGGCAAAGGATGGGTAGCCACCACGGTTGCCGACTATGCTCCGAGGATGGCCTATCCCACGATCTTCGAGGTTGAGCCCAACGTGATTCTCTACCAATCCGGCGAGTGCCTCGAGCTCTGGAGGGTCGAACTAAGGCCGCGGTAAACCAACGGGATCGGATAACCATGAATCGTCGTTCCTGGCTCAGGACCATTACCGGCGCCGGCGCTCTCTACGGCCTCGACGCCCTCTTCACAACCAGACCCACCGATGCAGCCGCCATTGGTCCAAACGACAAGATAAAGGTGACCCAGATCGAGACCTTCGTTCTGACGAACTCGTGGGTCTTCGTCAAGATCTCGACCGACGCGGGCATCGTCGGCTGGGGCGAGATGCTCAAAGACGACGCCAAGGCCTGCGCCGCGGGTGCTCTGGAGGTCGGAGACTATCTGGTCGGCGAGGATCCCTGCCGCGTCGTGCACCACTGGCAGGCCATCCATCGCGGCGCCTTCTACCGCGGTGGCCCCATCAAGACGGCTATCTCGAGCGGCATCGACCAGGCGCTCTGGGATATCAAGGGCAAGGTCTACGGCGTCCCCGTCTACAAGCTCCTGGGTGGCCCCACTCGCGATCGGGTGCGCGTCTATGGCGAGGTCAGCGAGAAGACCGGAGTCACCGCGATGAAGGTGGGTCCGCGCGCTATGGACCGCCAGCCGTTCAAGTATCTCGAAGGCCACAGAGCCGTCGACGCCGTGGTCGAAAACTTCAAGGCCCTACGCGATAAGTTCGGCGACGGTGTCGACATCGGCATCGACTTCCATGGAGCCGTCCAGCCGCCCACAGCCATGTTGTTGGTCAAGGCGCTCGAACCCTACAATCCGTGGTTCTATGAGGAGGTCGTGCAGGCTCTCAACGTCGACGTCATGGCCGAAATCGCCGCCAAGACTCACATCCCGCTGGCGACTGGCGAGCGCGTTTTCACCAAGTGGGGATTCCGCGAGATCCTGGAAAAGCGCGCCGCCCAGATCCTGCAGCCGGACGTCTGCTACGCGGGCGGCATCACCGAACTCAGACTCATCGCCGGCATGGCTGAAGCCTATTACTCACCGCTGGCGCCGCACAATCCCAACGGACCGGTTTCGCTGGCCGCCAGCCTCCAGATCGCGGGCTGCATCCCCAACTTCCTCATCCAGGAACGCGGCGACCGTGAGCACGAACTCTTGGCCAAGCCGCTGCCCCCAGTCAAGGACGGCCACCGACCGCTGCCAACCGACCCCGGTCTGGGCATCACTCTCGACGAGGAGAAGTTGATGGCACAGGTCGGCGAACCCCGCGAGTATCTGCCACGATATGACCCAGACGACGGCTCGGTCGTCGACTGGTAGCCATCGGGGCCAAGGATCAGACGTGCAAACGCGTTATCGGGAGCTTGAAGTAGCAGGTACCGCTCGGGAGATGGGTCGCCAACTGGGAGAAGCCGCCCGTCAGGAGATCCGGGGCTTCGTCGAGATCGCACGAGAGCAGGTCAGCCGAATCGCTGCGGTGACCAGGGCAGAGGCAATGGATCGCTGCCAACAAACCCAGCCCTTTATCACGACCTACAACCCAGCTTACATGGAAGAGATCCAGGGGATGGCCGAGGGATCGGAAGTTGCTGTGCTGGACCTGATTCTGCTCCAGATCCGGAATCAGTTCAGTGCTTCGGATTCCGCCTGTACCGCCTTCTCCCTTGCTCCAGAGCTCACAGCCGGAAAGGGTTCAATCGTGGCCCAGAATTGGGATAACGATCCGGATTTGGACCCCTTCACCCTGGTGCTGATCCGGCGACCCGTGGGAAAGCCGGCCCACCTGAATGTCACCCAGGCTGGACTCATCGGCTACATCGGGTTCAACGACTTGGGAATCGGCGTCTGCCTGAACACCCTGCCGGCCCCCAGCCGCGCCCTTGGCGTTCCCCACTACTTCACCGTGAGGGCCATCCTCGAATCCAGTGGACTCGAAGAAGCGGTCCAGGCGGTGTCCCGAGCCCAGCGAGCCATCCCCGCCAACATTCTCCTGGCTACCCCTCAGGGTCCCGCGGACCTAGAGGTGACAATAGACGATGTGCACGTGCTCCAGGATGAGGGTCGAGGATTCCTGGTTCACACCAATCACTGTCTGCACCCGGAACTGGAGCACATCAATCAGGAGTTCCCGGAACTGATCCAATCCCGGCCTCGCAAGGCCAGGGCAGAAGAACTCCTGCGCCGGGCCCAGGCACCGGACTCCCTGGAGCAGATACTGACTGACCACCAAGAGCATCCCCGATCCATCTGCCGACACGCCAATGACGACCCGGTCCATGGGTTCTGGAGAACGGTATTCTCGGTCATCATCGAGCCAGACCGAGGACTCCTGCGGCTCAGCCGGGGCAACCCGTGCTGCCATCCCTTCGAGACTTATCGCCTTCGCTAACCGGAATTTTCCCATGCCAGTCGTGCTCGACGGACCAGTTCGGCGTTCACTCCCCGCTGCGCCAGTTTGCGAGCTTGAGCCCCCGAATCCTCGTCATGTGCCGGTTGTCCGTTACCAGGATGGCCTCGGCTTCGGAGGCATCTTGCTGGACCGACGCGATGAAATGATCCCGAGCAACTCCTCAACCTCCTGATGGGATGCTGTGTCTTCAGCTGCAGATCGGAGAGCATCCAGAAATTCCGAGCTCCACGCTATCTCTTGCTCGATCGCTTTGCTGAGTGTACGGATAATGAATCGATTCCTGCTGATCCCCAGATCCTGTGCTCGTCTATCCACGGCCTCAAGCAGATCCGGAGAAAGATGCACAGTAGTTACCATTCAAAATAGAATAGGGATATATTCAGCCTTGCGTCAAAGACTACGGTCTCCTAGACGATTGAGCTCCAGCCCACATAGAGGCTAAAATAGTGGAACGTATCCTTATGAGGAACCGCTCCGCCAGAGTCTGCTTTCGTTCGGCATTTACTGGCGCATCCTTGCTCGGCGTCGCCAGTCGTTTGCTGACCGCTTCCTTGTTCGTGTCACATCTGTTTGGCGCTTCGGCCTCCGAGGATTCCAGGGTCGATTTCCAGCGGCAGATTCGTCCCCTGCTCTCCGATACCTGTTTCCAGTGCCACGGCCCGGACGCGAAGACTCGGGTGGCCGGACTCAGACTCGACCTCCGAGACGCTCTTTTCCAATCGCTAGCCTCTGGTATTCCGATCGTGCCCGGCGATCCGGAGCGAAGCCTGCTCTATCAGCGAATCACGCATGAGGACGCGACGCGACGCATGCCCCCGAAATACTCTCACAAAGAATTGAGCGCTAAGCAGATCGACCTGATTCGCCGCTGGATCCAACAGGGAGCTGTCTGGCAGCAGCATTGGTCGTTTATTCCGCCGAAGCGGCCGACGCTTTCCCAGGTCAACGACTCGTCCTGGCCCAGGCACGGAATGGACTACTTCGTTCTGCGGAGGCTCGAGGAGAAGGGCCTGACTCCGTCAGCAGCTGCGGAAGGGAGCCGCATCCTTCGTCGTGTGACCCTGGACCTGACGGGACTGCCACCCACGCTGGAAGAGCTGGACGCCTTCCTCTCCGACAAATCCACCGACGCTTACGAAAAAGTCGTCGACCGGTTGCTGGCATCCCCGCGGTATGGGGAACGAATGGCGGTTGTCTGGCTGGACCTGGCCCGCTATGCGGACACCGATGGTTACCAGGACGACGAACCCCGGATCATGTGGCGCTGGCGCGACTGGCTCATCAACGCGCTCAATAACAACCTTCCCTTCGACCAATTCACGATCGAGCAGCTGGCCGGGGACCTGATCCCCGAGGCGCGACCCGATCAGCAACTGGCAACCGGCTTCCTTCGGAACAACCGGGTGAATGGAGAAGGCGGGTCCATCGCCGCTGAATTCCAGGTCGAGTACACAGCCGATCGTCTCGACGCCGTCGCCACCACCTGGCTGGGCCTCACGGTCGCCTGTGCACGCTGTCACGACCACAAATACGACCCCATCTCCCAGAGAGAGTTCTATCGTCTCTATGCCTTTTTCAACAACGTTTCCGAACCCGGTACCTACCGGAGGTCGGCCTCGCCCACCATCAAAGTACCCAGGCGAGGAGTTCGGCGCAGACTGGATCAAATCGATCTGGCGCTGCGAGATCTCGATAAGAAATCGGCCACCTACATCGCACTCGAGAAAAAGAGGCAGCGGCTGATCGAACAAGTCCCCGAGACGATGATCATGCGGGATGACCAGCCTCGGGAGACATTCGTCCTGGGACGCGGCCAATACGATAAACCCGGTCAAAAGGTAACGCCGGGCGTCCCGACGATCATGCCCCCTTTGCCTACCGAAATCCCTGCCAATCGTCTGGCCCTGGCCAAGTGGCTGGTCGACCCAACTCATCCTCTCACGGCTCGCGTGACGGTGAACCGGCTGTGGCAACTGCATTTTGGAGCAGGGTTGGTCCGGACTGCCGAGGATTTCGGGGCACAGGGAGAACCGCCCACACATCCCTCTCTGCTGGACTGGCTGGCAACCCAACTGATTCGGCTGGAGTGGGACGTGAAGGCCTTTCAGCGCATGATCGTGACCAGTGCAACCTATCGCCAATCGTCAAAGATCACGCCGTCCCTGCTTCAGACAGACCCCGAAAACCGACTGTTGGCCCGCGGCCCCCGAATGCGGCTGCCGGCTGAGATGATACGAGATCAAGCTCTGGCCCTGAGCGGCCTGCTGGTGGAGTCAATCGGCGGGCCCTCGGTGAAGCCGTATCAACCAGCGGGTCTGTGGAACGAAATCGCGGGAGGTGCAACGCGCGCCTACAAGGGGGGCTACCAGCAGGACCGCGGCATCAGCCTCTATCGGCGCAGTCTATATACGTTCTGGCGGCGGACCATCCACCCTCCCGGCATGGAAGTCTTCGATGCTCCCAGCCGTGAGACCTGCACGGTTCGTCGGGAACGGACCAATACGCCGCTGCAGGCCTTGGCCCTGATGAACGATCTGACCTACGTAGAAGCGGCGCGGGCTCTTGCCCGGCGATTGATCCGGGAGGGCGGCAGCAGCGACGACGATCGCGTCGCCTTCGGCTTTCGGCTGGTTACCGCGAGGCGACCGACGACGCCGGAGCTCGAGGTCCTGAGGCTCGGCTTACAACGCCACCGCACGACCTATGAAAAAGATCGTGAGGCCGCAAAAGAACTGATCCAGGTTGGCCATTCGGAACCGGATCCCGAGATTGACGTCGCCGAACTGGCGGCATACGCCGCTTTGGCAAATGCACTCCTGAACCTGGACGAAACGATCAGCAAGGAATGACCTAGGAATGACCGAAGATTCATGGACTCCAAGATGCATCCACTGAAAAAATCCCAGCAGCTGCTCACCCGTCGCCACTTCTTTCAGCAATCCGGGGTGGGCATTGGGGGGGCTGCTCTGACCTCGATGTTGACCGAGGATCTGCCAGCCGGCTCCCTTCTGCATTCCAGCGCAGCTCCCCAGTCTGCAGATCTGCCACACTTTGCGCCTCGGGCAAAACGCGTCATCTACCTGTGCCAGGCCGGAGGGCCGTCGCAGATGGACCTGTTCGACCATAAGCCTCAGCTTCGGGAAATGTTCGACGCCGAACTTCCCGACTCGGTGCGCCAGGGGCAGCGATTGACCACCATGACGTCTGCCCAGGAGAAATTTCCGGTGGTCCCCTCGATTTTCAAGTTCCGTCGGCATGGGAAGAGTGAAACCTGGGTCAGTGAGCTGATTCCCCACACGGCCGAGATCGTTGATCGACTTTGTCTGATCAAGTCGATGCATACCGAGGCAATCAACCACGACCCTGCGATCACCATGATGCAGACGGGATCCGAGCGTGCAGGGAGGCCCAGCATAGGGGCCTGGCTTTCGTACGGATTGGGGACGGCGAACCAAGACCTGCCCACCTTCGTGGTCATGACCTCGAACTCGAAGAAGGGCGCCCAACCTCTGTACAAGCGATTGTGGGGAAGTGGGTTCCTGCCGACGCAGCACCAGGGAGTGAGATTTCGCGGTGTCGGTGACCCCGTCTTGTACCTCTCCAACCCACCGGGTATGAGCCAGGACACGCGGCGACACATATTGGATGACATCGCCCGGTTGAATGAGCTCAAGCAGTCGGAGTTCGGCGACCCCGAGATCACGACCAGGATCGCCCAATACGAGCTCGCCTTCAGGATGCAAACCTCGGTCCCGGAGCTGACGGATACGTCTCGTGAACCGGAGCATATCTTCCGTTTGTACGGAGAGGATGCCCGGCAGCGGGGCACCTATGCATCTCACTGTCTGATGGCTAGAAGGCTTGTGGAAAGGGGCGTGCGCTTCGTCCAGTTGTTTCATCGCGGCTGGGATCAGCACAAAGACCTGCCGGGGGACCTACGAGTCCAATGTCAGTCCACCGATCAGGCGACGGCCGCACTGATTCTCGACCTGGAGCAGCGAGGGTTGCTTGATGAGACCCTGATCGTCTGGGGTGGCGAATTCGGACGCACAACCTACTGCCAGGGCGAACTGACCAAGGACAACTATGGGCGCGATCACCATCCTCGCTGCTTCACTGTCTGGTTGGCCGGGGGCGGAGTGTCCGCTGGCTTGAGCTATGGAGAGACCGATGACTTCAGCTACAACATCGTGAAGAATCCCGTGCACGTGCACGACCTGAATGCGACCATTCTGCATTGCCTGGGAATTGACCACCGGAAACTGACCTTCAAATTTCAAGGCCGCAACCATCGTTTGACCGACGTCCACGGAACCGTCGTCAAGCCCCTATTGGCCTGAATCAATTGAACCCATCGCTTTGGCGGAGACTAGAAACGTAGTAAAATGCGACTCCAGGTGAAAAAAATCTCTCTTTTCTTTCTACTTCTCATTTGGGCCTTGATCACTCCCGGACTTGCAGTCGCCGGCGAAGGCGGATCCGTGGAGCTACCGCCCCCCGCCGACAGAGAGGTGGATTTCGCCAGCGAGATTGCCCCACTGCTAGAGAGCCGCTGCTTTCTTTGCCATGGCTCCCAACAGCAGATGAAGGGTCTGCGACTGGATCGACCGGAGGATGCGCTTCGAGGCAGCGAATCGGGTCCGGTGATTCTGCCTGGGAATAGTGCCGAGAGCAGATTGGTCCAACTGATCGCCGGCACCAACCCAACCCAGACCATGCCCCCGGGCGGGAACGCGCTTACGACCGAACAGGTCAGCATGGTCCGGGCCTGGATCGATCAGGGAGCCAAGTGGCCTCCAGCCGAAACTGTTGACTCCCCGTTGGGAGCCGAAGAAGGGAAATCTTCCCACTGGGCGTTTCGACCCATTCGAAGACCTCCCGTCCCAGAGGTTGACGGCAGCACGTGGCTCCGGAATCCCATTGACCACTTCATCCTGAAGCGCCTCGAAACCGAGGACATCGAGCCTTCTCCTGAGGCCGACAAAGCCACATTGATCCGTCGTCTGAGTCTGGACCTGATTGGCCTCCCTCCGGATCATGGGGAAGTCGCCGAGTTTGTGGCCGACTCCAGCCCCCAGGCCTACGAGCGTCAGGTCGATAGACTTCTGAACTCACCCCACTTTGGAGAAAAATGGACCCGCCATTGGCTGGACCTGGCCCGCTATTCAGACAGTGACGGTTACCGCCAGGATGCATTTCGACCCCACGCCTGGCGCTATCGCCACTGGTTGATCCAGGCCTTCAACCAGGACATGCCCTTCGACCGCTTCACCCTGGAACAGATTGCCGGAGATCTGCTCCCTGGCGCCACCAGGGAGCAGAAGGTCGGAACCGGGTTTCACCGCAACACCGCCAGCAATCGAGAGGGCGGAGTCGACATGAACCAGTTCCGCCATGAACAGGTGGTCAACCGGGTCAAGACCGTAGGCACCACCTGGCTCGGCTTGACGGTGGGCTGCGCTCAGTGCCACGACCACAAGTTCGACCCGCTCAGTCACAAAGAGTACTACCAGCTCTTCGCCTATTTCAACGACGCCGAAGAGGTCAACGTCGACGCTCCCCTGCCGGGTGAGATGGGACCGTATCTGAGCGAGGTTGCAAACTACCAGAAGAAGCGCCGGGAGCTGCTGGAAGAGTACGGCGTACCGCGGGAGCAGCGCTCTTGGGAGGCGAAGCTACTGGAAGCGATGGCCAAACCGGGCAAGTGGCAAAACTGGGACAAGGCGGTGGGAACACTGCAGGTGGGCGACTCCCAGGGCGTCTACGGAATGGGGGAGAAGATTCTCCGCACGCCGCCGGAGCAGCGAAACGAAAAGCAGACGGTCATTCTTACCAACCACTTTGTCTGGTACTCCAATCTCGGCCTCCCTGTGAAGTTCTACAAGGACGAGTTCAAGTACGACAAACTCTGGAAAAAGCTCCAGGAACTGGACGAAGCCTTCCCCGCAATAAGCCAGGCCCAGACCCTGGCCACGGAGAAGGATCCCCGCCAGACTCACATCCACCTCAGGGGTGACTTCAAGCGTCCAGGCGACCCCGTCAAGCCGGGGATTCCGGGATTTCTCCATTCCATGGCCGACAGCGACGAACCGCCACGGCTGAGGCTGGCGAAATGGCTCATCGACCCGGCCAATCCCCTGACGGCCCGAGTCACCGTCAACCGGCTCTGGCAGGAGCTCTTCGGCCGGGGCCTCGTTGCCACCTCAGAGGACTTCGGCACCCAGGGGGAGAAACCCAGTCATCCGCAGCTCTTGGATTGGCTTGCCGCCGACTTCAGAGAGGGCGGCTGGAGCATGAAGGAAATCATCCGCAAGATGGTCCTGTCGGCCGCCTACCGGCAGGCTTCGGATTCCAGGCCCGAATTGGCCAGCCTCGATCCCAACAATGCCCTATTGGCACGCCAATCGCGGGTCCGGCTCTCGGCGGAGCTGATTCGGGATTCCGCTCTGGCAGTGAGTGGTCTGCTGCACCCGGTCATCGGAGGAAAGAGTGTCCGACCTCCGCAGCCGGAAGGGGGGCAGACAAAAGGGAAGTGGGTCGAGAGCCAGGGGAGGGATCGCTATCGTCGAGGACTCTATATCCAGATCCAGCGGATGGCGCCCTATCCCTTTCTGATGAACTTCGACCTCCCGCCTGCCTACGCCGCGGCCTGCCGCCGAGGGCGATCCAATACCGCTTTGCAGGCGCTGAACCTGTTGAACGACCCGGTGTTCTTCGAGGCAGCCCAGGGCCTGGCCATGCGAGTGTTGACCGAGGCTCCGGCCAGACTGGAGGATCGCCTCGACCACGCCTTTCGCCTCTCTCTTGCCCGCGACCCCGCCCCCAGCGAACGGGAATGGCTGGCTACGGCGCTGCGCAAACAGGAAGAGATCCTCGATCAGGAGCAGGAACTAGCCCGCCAGGCACTTCCCGCCGATTTGCCTGGGGTGTCCTTGAGCGAAGCCGCCGCCTGGGTAGGAGCCAGCAGGGTCCTCTTGAATCTGGACGAGTTCATCACCCGGGAGTAGAGCATGAACCTGCAAGAATTCCGAAGGCTCCAGGACCGCCGCGCCTTTCTTCAGAGGTGCGCGGGGGGCTTCGGCTCCACTGTCCTGGCCCACCTCATGGCATCAGAGGGTCTGACGGCAGGCAGCGCCGACCGCGCCGGGGTACCCAATCCCCTGGCTCCCAAGGCGCCCCAGTTCCCTGCCACCGCCAAGCGGGTGATCTTTCTCTACATGACTGGTGGCCCCAGCCAGATCGACCTCTTCGATCCCAAGCCGGCACTCCAGAAGTGGCATGGTCAACAGGTTCCTGAATCCATGAAAGAAGGCCTGAAGCTGGCCTTCCTGAAGCCCTCGGCTACCTTGATGGCCAGCCCCAGGAAGTTCCAGCCCTACGGCGAGTGCGGGACCGAGTTCTCGGACTACCTGCCCCACACGGCCTCCCATGCAGACGACATCTGCCTGATCCGTTCCCTCCAGACCGATGCCATCAACCACGATCCCGGGGAGTTGATGATGACCACCGGGAGCACCATCCTCGGTCGCCCCACGATCGGCTCCTGGGTCAGCTACGGGCTGGGCAGTGAATCGGCGGACTTGCCAGCTTATGTCGTCCTCAATTCGGGTCAGATGCCCAGCGCCGGGGCCAACAACTGGGGCAGCGGTTTTCTCCCTTCGCTCTACCAGGGGACTCCCTTTCGCAGCGGCGGAGACCCGATTCTCTACCTCTCCAATCCTCCCAGCGTCAACCAGAAGATCCAGCGGGTGCAATTGGACGCCATTCGCCAGCTCAACGAGAAGCGCTATGCAGAGAAGGGGGATCAGGAGATCGCCTCTCGGATCGCCGCTTACGAACTGGCCTTTCGGATGCAGATGTCGGCGCCGGAGCTGCTCGACTTCTCCCAGGAGCCAGAGAGCCTTCTGGAGTCCTACGGAATCAATCGTGAGGGGGAACGGGCAAAGTCCTATGCCACTAACTGTCTGCTGGCCCGGCGGTTGGTCGAGCGGGGTGTGCGCTTCGTCTCGCTCATCCACGCCAACTGGGATTTCCACTACGAAATCGAAAAGAGGCTGGGGGAATACTCCCACGATACGGATCAGCCCACAGCCGCCCTGCTTCAGGATCTGAAACAGCGGGGCCTGCTGGACGATACTCTGGTGATCTGGGGCGGGGAGTTCGGACGTACTCCCATGGGCGAACCTGAGGTCCACGAGACGGGACAGCCGGGCCGCGACCATCAAGCCAGCTGCTTCAGCATGTGGCTGGCCGGGGGAGGAATTCAAGGCGGGCAGGTGGTGGGCCGCTCCGACGAACTGGGCTTGAACCCGGTCGAGGACCCTATGCATGTCCACGACCTCCAGGCCACTCTGCTCCATACCCTGGGCCTGAATCACACCGATCTAACCTATCGTCACATGGGCCGGGATTTCCGTCTGACGGACGTGGGTGGAAAGGTCGTCAAGAAGCTCCTTCGCTCGGCCTGATTCTGCGGCTTTTTCAGGCTAGTCTTAGCCCGGAAACGCTGGCCTCATTCGAGAATGAAACTTCGTCATTTCTAGCTAGTGCCCGTCCGGAAATCCGTAAGTAATTGATAAGGAAGGGGAAAGAGGGCTTTTTCAAGCTCCGAAATTGTCAGGGTCGTTTGCTAGACTATCTGGTGTAAACAATTAGACTGAAACGACTTAGGACGATTTCAGGAGTTCGAAGATGCGTCAAAAGCGTGAAAAACAACGCCCCCTTTCCCCACCATGGCCCGATCACCAACTGGCCAATGAATTGAAGGTGATCTCGCGCATCCTGGACGACAATCCCCAGACGCTGGAGCTGATAGTACAAGATCTCTCTGACAGGGTCGATTCCAGTGTCGGCGCCCCCGGTTTGACGGCCGAGCAGGTGCTGCGTTGTGCCGTCATCAAACAGCTGCATCAGTTCAGCTATCGCAAGCTGGAGTTTCATCTGGTGGATTCGCAAAGCTGTCAGAGGTTCTGTCGCTTGCCCTATGGGGCGTCGATCAGCAAAGCCACCCTGGCGGAGAACCTGGGGAAGATTGAGCCGGGGACATGGAAGGCGATCAACGACCACTTGGTGCGCTGGGCGCAGGCTCGGGGTCTGGAAAAAGGCCAACGGATTCGGGTCGATGCCACGGCGGTCCAGACCAACGTCCACTATCCGCTCGACAGTGAGCTGTTGGACGACGGCATTCGAGTCGTCACCCGGTGGCTGGGGCGGCTGCGGGACTGGGAAGGGATCGGCTTCGTCGATCACACGCGACGGGCCAAGCGGCGCGTCCTGAACATCCGCAACCGCCGCGGCAAGAAGCGCCTGGAGAGTTACCGCGATCTGATCAAGGTGGCGTCCAAGACGGCCCACTATGCCGAGCAGGCGCTGGCCGCGTCGGCGCAGTGGAGCGATCCCCTCAGTCTGGCCGGGGCGGCGCAACTGGCCCACTATCTGGAGCTGTTGCACCAAGTCATCGAGCAGACTCAACGACGGGTCCTTTCGGGCGAGGCCGTCGCGGCCCAGGAGAAGATCTGTTCCCTCTTCGAAGAGCACACCGATATTATCAAGAAGAGCCCTCGGGAAACGGTTTTCGGCCACAAAGTGTTTGTCAGCACGGGGGCCTCGTCGCTGATCCTGGATTGTGTGGTGGAACGCGGGAATCCAGCCGATAGCAACTATGTGCAACCCTTCTTAGAGCGTCATCGACAGCTGTACGGGAAGGTCCCGCGCCAGAGCGCCTGGGATGGCGGTTTTGCCTCGGCGGCCAACCTGAGCTGGGCCAAAGAGCAGGGGGTACAGGACGTGGCCTTTTCCAAAAAGTGTGGGTTGACGGTCGAGAGCATGGTGCGTTCCAGTTGGGTCTACAAACAGCTCAAACGCTTCCGGGCCGGGATCGAGGGGTGCATTGGGACCCTCAAGCACACCTTTGGTCTCCACCGCTGTACCTGGAAAGGCTGGCCTCACTTTCAAAGCTACGTCCATGCCAGCGTCCTGACCTATAACCTGGTCGTCCTGGCCCGACTCCTGTTGTAGTCTTTTGTGGCTGACCGTACTGCCTTGTGGCTCCGACTCAGGGAGAGGTCTGCGCCGAACCGGTGTTTTTTGGCCCGTGCGCCCTCGCTCGCTCGTCCTCGCTCTGGATCGAGCTGGGTCGAGTCGGTCTGTCAGCAGTCTCAGGTATAAAAAGTGGTTCCGATTCAACAGATTACAGTTCTGGGAACCCCGGTTTCCGGACGGGCACAAGCTACTAACATCGAGAGCTGAGTGACGCTTGTAGCACGGGCACTCCTGCCCGTCGCTGTCCTCAACGGGCTACAGGTCACTGCTCTGTCAGATGCTATTTCCTACACCTTCCTTCTGCCAATGAAGTTTCAGCTTAGCGCCGCCCCCGGCTGCAGACCGCCGGATCCTACAGGAAAGAAACTTCAGTCGAGGGATGTGGCGGTGGCCTCCGTGCCGCCGTGTTCTTTCCTTCGAGCCTTTGGCTCGAAAAACGGCGGCACGGAGGCCACCGCCACGGTTTTCATGAAATTGCTTGGGTAATTCTCTATCCTACTATAAATCAATGGATTACGTCTTTTCTCTATCGAAAATAGCAAATGAAGTTTCAGCTTAGTCCGGCACACCGTTGCCGACGTTTTCGAAATAGAGTAATAACAAAGTCTCCGCGACCAACTGAATAAGTAAGATGGGGACCGAAAGATGCCTGAGCCCAGCGTCGTGCTTCCGAATCTAAAGCGAACCGCACTAAGTCTCGTATCTCGACGACAACTGCTTCAAAGGACGCTCCTGGCAACGGGGATTCCTGTCCTGGCTTCCCGCCTTATCGAGGCCGGTCCCGTTATCTCAACAGACCTTGACCCAATCTTTATCGAAAAACTCCGAAACTGTCTTCCTGAAGAGACACTCTTCTTTCATGCCGGGACCAGCTTCGGGAGCATGAGGGTACTGCCTGAAGGAGATCTACTTCACGTCTCCACCCAGCGTAGAGAGAGCACCCTCTCTCGAGACGGAGGGAGAAGCTGGGATTCGCCTCATCCCCTGCTGGACACCTCGGGGGAACCGTTGAAGGGCGAAGGCAGACCCGACGGCGGCAATCCTAGCCTGCTCCAGCTCAAGTCGGGCGGCCTGGCACTGGTCTACTCGAAGAAGACTGCGGATCCCTCCCATAACCATACGGTCTGGTTTTCCCGCTCCGATGATGGTGTCGCCTCCTGGTCGCCTCCCCGGAAGATATCCGAGCCCCACAACAACGCCTGGAAGTTTCACAACTCCGCGATCGTCACCAGCCGTGGCCGGATCGTGGTGCCTGTCTTCACCCTGGTAGGCAAATCCGTGAAGGAAAGAGGTCGGGCCCTCTTCGGCGATAGTCCCGCCATGATCGGGCACCACGGATGGGAGGAGTTCTTTGCCTACTGTTGGGCCTACTATTCGGACGACGAAGGCAGGACCTGGAAGACCAACACCGGCAAAGGGGTCTGGGCCGCTGGGGGAGAGCTATTCGCGACCGTCGATTACAGCGGCGGCGGCCACTATCAAACCACCGAGCCTTCGGTGGTAGAGGTGGCGCCTGACCACCTCTTGATGCTGCTCCGGACTCCTCTGGGTCGTCTCTATCAGTCCTGGTCTGAGGACGACGGAGCCAGCTGGAGTCGGCCCGAACCGTCCCCTCTGGCATCGGCTTTGGCTCCCCCTGCCGTGGAGCGGATTCCGGGCCGCCGTGAACTGCTGTTGGTCTGGAATCAGTCTTCGGCAGAGGAAATCCAACAGGGGCTGCAGCGTCATCGTCTCTCGTCGGCCATCAGCAGAGATGGCGGGGCCAGCTGGGAGTCGCGGCCCAACATCTTCTCCACCTTCCAGCAGGCTGAAGATCGAATCCGCATAGAGCCTCCACCGATTCGCTTCTATCGGGCTCGGGAAAGGGCGAGCCGTTTGACTCCCAATGATCTGGAGGCGACCTACCCCTCCATCACCTTCTGGAGGGATCGGGTGCTGGTGACCTTCATGTGCCGGGAGCGCTCCTACTACAACCTGGACTCGGAGGGTCGGACGGGTTACGACCTTCCCTCAGGCCACAGAGGAACGACAGCTCACATCTGCGTTGGCCTTCCTCTGTCCCAGTTTCGGCCAGGCAGCGCGTGACGAGCTGTGAGAGAGGAAGCTGAAAGGAGAGCAATGATGATGAAACAAAGGGGCGCGATTATCGCTTCCACATTGCTGATGGGCCTTACATTGGTTGCGATCGCGCAAGAGGCGATGCCGGAGAAAGAGACCATACAGTACGAACTGATCGATGGCGCCGTGATCTATGACTACGACCCATCGACCAGACTCGGAGATGACATTTTTGGGACGATCATCGCCGATTTAGAGAACGATGCTCCCGGCAGGTGCTCCCATGGTGGACCGGTGTGCATGGAATATGCGAACGGCAGCATAGTTGCGTTCTATATCAACAGCAGCGACCACAATTCGGATGGTTGGAGCGAGTACGCCCTCAGCAGGGATGGCGGCAGGACCTGGGATAAGTACAACAAGCTCCCTTACTCCTTTGAGGCTTATGCGAGAGATCAGAAGCGTCCTGTTTTTGTGGAGGAGGGCCTGGTCACGGCGAAGGGCACGGTCGTACTGTTCCTGACACACTACCAGACTGGACCACAGGGTGGCAGAATCAAGCTCGGCAACATCGCACGAACCCTGAAACTCTGAAGTGGCTTCGGTCTCCAGGCCGAAGTATTCTTCTTTCGAGCCTTCAGCTCTCGATACACGGCGGCCTGGAGGCCACCGCCACGCTGGGCCCGAAGTTTCTTTCTCGAATGGGGCAGGCATCGATCTGGGTCACGCCGGCAGGCGGGTGCGAGTGGGCTTGTCGCCGGTCCGAAACCAGTGGATGATGTCGTCCGTTTGCATCACGTAGCCCCAGACCCGGCCGAAAAGGATCTGAACGGCTTCGCTGCTGCCGGCGTCGAAACCGGCGCAGGCATCGGCAGCTAGGATCACGTGGAATCCCCGATCAGCGGCATCGATGGCCGTGGCCAGAACGCACTGATCCGTAGCGAGACCCGTCAGCACCAGGGTCTCCACCTTCATATTGCGGAGCAGCAGATCCATGGGAGAGCTGTGGAAAGCGCTGCTGGTATTCTTGTCCAGCACCAACTCTCCCCTCCTGGGCCTGACCTGGGCAAGGATCTCGTGTCCCGGAGTGCCCCGGACGGCCATGTGCCCGGAGGAACAGTCCCCTGAGGTCAAGGCAACCTCCTCTCGTCCGCGCCGCCTGATGATCAGATCCGGCCCATCGGGCAGAAAGGCGCCATGGCGGGTGTAAACGACCCGGCGATCCTGCTCTCGGAAAGTCGAGAGGAGCTTCTGGATGTTGCTCACCATCCGCTCAGCCTGGCGCGAGAACTCCTGGAAGACACCGGTACTGCTCTGGCGCAGGGTGTGAACAAGATCGCCGTCGCTGTCGAGAGCATAGTGCTGGACATCGATCACCCCGAGGGCACACGCCTCGGGACGGATGGGTAGCTCGAAGCTGAAGCCTGCCGCCGGCCATTCCTGGTCGTCCACCAATGTGATTTGCTTTCCCGCCACACGCACCTCCTGGAGATCCTTCTTATAGCAGAACTCCGTTACGAGATTCATCCCTTACCCGCTGACACGGGCAAGGAGGTTTCAGCTTAGCCCATCCCCCGGCTGCGCCGAATCGTACAGGAAAGGAAACTTCAGTCGCGAGACGTGGCAGCGGTCTCCAGGCCGCTGGGTTTCGAGCCAAGGGGCTCAAAAGCGGAAGACTTCGTCCTGGAGACCGAAGCCACGTCCGCCAACCGTAAGAATCAAATGAAGGGGCTCACTGACCGATCCGTCGGCTTCCGCGGATGGTTCCGTCGCGCTTGCTGGGAATCGACTGGGCCGCGGATGTGGCACCGGCGTCACTGGCGGCGGAGACCTTGAGGTTCTCCTGCACGGGGTTCGACATCGAGACGAGCTCCCCGATCTCGCTGGCCGACAGGACTCGTTTCGCAACCAGGACGTTGTCGACGAAGCCCACCAGCTGCTGCTGGTTTGACGCGACGACCTCCTGGCCGCGAAAGATGAAGCGGCCGCCCTGATCCTCTCCGATTCGCAGGTTTGCTGCCAGGTGAATTCCTACACTCGACTCTGTTCTTGCAGGGGCGAAGTATTCGATAGTCGAGCCATCAGACATCAGACGTGAATTCCCCGGGCGCACCCTCCCCTCGCCCACCTGGCGACCGTCCAGGTATAGCCTGACGCTGCCCCGGGCATAGCTGACGGCAAGGTGATGATATCGATCGCCAAGCCAGAACCGGGGTGAGGACTGGACCTTCTGTCCATTGAGGATGAAACGCAGAACCCCGGTAGAAGGATTGAAATCGAAGATCAACTCCCCTGTGGCAGGCTCACCACTACCCCGGTAGGTACTGAACAACCGGGTCAGATTTCGCTTGGGAGTCTTGACCCAGGCGGCCAGTGTGAATCGATCTCCCAGATGAGAAGTGTCTTCGATCTCGAAGGTGTTGAGAGTCCCTCCTTCTCTGTGGAAGGCGAGAGCCGAATTCCCGCTGATCGCGTTCTCGGAGTCGCTGACAAGGGAGACCCCGTTGTGGAGAAGCCCCCGCTGGGCTCCGTCGCTGCTGAGTTTATCGCCGGCAGTTCTTCCCTCACCCGACTCAAACGTAAAGGACGCTTCGGCCGATATTGGAAGGCTTGCCCTGCGCACATTGGGCCCTGCCATGAACGAAAAAAGCGAGGCACTCCTCATGAGAAACCGTAAGCGGCGAGGCTTCTCCGATGCCGGGATCAGATCGCGTCCCGGACCCCAGCTTATCCGTTGGTTGACGCCATCCCGCTCGAGGGGCTGGCATTCTCCCGCGGCGAATCCGCTCAAGACGGCTCCCTCCTCATCAAGGAGTTCTACCCGGATCTCTCCCCCCTGTGCGTTGGCGTTCAACCTCAGTTCGCCCTCGAGGTCTTTGAGAGGTCTGGTGGTCACGGCACCCCTGGGAGAGCCCGCCTCAAGCGAGACGAAGCCATCCTTGCGCAGGGTGGCCAGACCGACTCCTGAGCGGCCGGTTCTGAAACCATGGGTTTGATCGAATCCGCCATAAAAGACCTTGATCGTATCCTGCTCCAGTAGAGGATAGTTGAGGGTTTGTACCATTCCGCCATCCCAGGATCCCGCTTCTCCCAGGGACAAGATAGGAACCCGATCTCCTTCGCTGCGTTTCCAGTTGATGCCATCCCGACTACTTACCAGCTCGCAAAAGATGGGCCCATCGTTTTCCCCGTTCGTGATGCGAAAGACCCAGAGAAACCCGAGGTACATCGACTCATAGGGAAAGACAGTGAGCCCGTAGAAATCGGTATGCTGCTTGTACTCGGTTACCCAACGGTCATCCCACTCGTCCGGTACCAGAACCAGCTCAGCTGGTGTCCACTGCTCAAAATCAGTTGAGGAGGTCACGCCAACAGAGCGGCGATTGAATCCTCTGACGGCGGAGAACACCTTGGGGTAGCCCAGATACCCTTCCGTGTGAGGGTCCCAGAGAAAGTGGCCTACGTCGCCCGAATCAGGGAGCACCGGATTTTCGTCCGCTTCCTTCCAGTGAATACCGTCCGCCGAAAAAGCCGCCCAAAAGCCGGTAACCGAGTGGTCCGGCGGGCTGCGTCCGAAATCGTAATTGATCAGCTTGTAGTGACGCTGGGGATTCTGCTCCCAGGGTGTATGAATCACCTGAGGCATATGGTCAAGCCGGGTGCGACGGAACAAGATATTGTTGTCCTTCGATCCTTCGCGTTCGGTGAGGCCAAGGCTGGGTTTCGTCCAGCTGATGCCGTCCCTGCTGGTGGCATAGAGGTTGTGGCAGTCGCCATCCCAGACGTCGTACCACATCCGGTATCCCTTTCCGTCTGTGCCGGGCAGAACGGTCCCGTAGGGTATCGTGCGCTCTTCCTTCCAAGACCCTTCCGAGACGAGTATCGGATTCCGTGGATCCTTCTGGAGAGGATGGTAGGTCCGCTTCACCTGGACTTTCTCCTCGACCAGATAGTCGTCCACGAAGAGCTGCCAGTGACCTGTCAGATCCCCAAGGGCCCGCTCTGGAGGCTCAGGCTCGACGCCACAGCCCAACAACAGGGCAAGGAACGCTAGCAGCGCCGTAGAGCATCTGTTGTGTCGGGTGCGACGAGGCTCCTTTCTGTCTGCCATCAAAGTCTGTGGATCCATGTAGGTGCAGTCTATCCAGTTCCGACACGCGGTCAAGACTTCGCTGCCTGGACGGGCATCCAGACGGGACTGACCCGACGCTGGAGTCCGAGAAACCCTCCAAATCGGGGAAAAACTCCCCCAACCGGGGAAATCTTCCCCGTATCCTATCCGGCCCAGTCCTGTGGATAGCCTGGATTTACGGGTATGTTCCGTGTGGTACGGGTCTTGCAAGATAGTTCAGGCGAGGGCACGGATAGAGGGCACGGATAAGGGAAAGAACGCCGTCAAGAGTTGCCCGCGACGAATGGGTTCTGGCAGTTGTCTCGCTGTCCTTGGCTACTCCCCTGGCTCTGCAATCGCATGCCAGGGAAAGGACGAGGAATCGGCGAGCCTGGTATGCCGGGATAACCCCGGCAGGGAAGGGAGATGACCATCCTCCCCGGTCATCTCCCGTTTTCCCCTCCCTGGCCTCACGCCCGCTCAGGGTCAGGGAGGCCTTCGTCCCAAATCAATCTGTTTAAGCCTGTTCAGCTCTGAAGAAAGCTGCATTATCTGTGCTTCCCGCTCCTGGATACCTGTTTTCAGCCGCCGAATCCGATTCTGGAGACTCTGGACGTCAGCCTCGAGTTTTTCCACTTGCCCGCGTGATTCGGTAGCGTCGGACTCTATTTTCTCCATTCCTTCTCTCCGCAGAACCGCTTCCGACTCTAGCTTCTGAATCTCAGATCGATGCTGCTTCAATTCGGAGCTGCTCTTCCTGATTTGGGATTTGAGGCCAAGGATAAATCTACTCTGAGATGCCAGAGATGCAGGAGGCGAAAGCCGAAGCAGTTGCTGAAAGAGTTGTGTGGCCCGTTGGGGTTCGTATAGGGAACTATCGGCAGCGCATGGATAAGGGCTAGACGAAAAAGCGCTTGTGTCTGCTGCTTGGGGGCGGGTTGGCTCAAATAGTGCTCGTAGAGCGACGCCGCCTGGGCGTAGTCTCCAGAGTCGAACAGCGCTTCAGCTTCCTGATGGTAGTCTCGGACAGGAGGGCTTTTCTTGATTGGTGCTTTCTTCTGACAAGCCAGGGAAAGCAGAGCCAGACTCAGGACACCCGTCAGGAGGCACTTAATTGAGATGCGACACCTGGTTTTCACGAGCTTTGTCGGACCCGGGAGAGGAGGACGGAAAAGACAGTTCCTCCCCCTGAGTGATCTTGAACCCAGATTCTTCCTCCATGACTGTCGACGATGTTGCGGCAAATCGCCAAGCCCAGCCCCGCACCCTGGCCAGTGCCCTTCTTGCCTCCATTGATCTGGCTGAACTGGTCGAAGATGCTCCGTTTGTAGCGATCCGGGACGCCCGGGCCACGATCCGAGACGTCCAGTGCCACGAAGCCTCCGTTTCTCTCACGCTGCGCTCCGGCATCGGGCGCTTCGTCCTGGTTGTGGATGGCCAAACCAATGCTGCTGCCCTGCGGTGAGAACTTGAGCGCGTTGTCCAAGAGGTTTTCGATCACCTGCCGCAGCCGAATCTCGTCACAACGCACAGGGACTTCCTCATCCGGAAAGGAAGTTCGGATCAGTACCTGCTTCTCACGAAGTTTGGGCTCGAACTCCGCTAGTGTTCTTTCAGCCAATGTGACCAGATCATGGTTCCCGAAGTCGTATTGCATCATCCCCGCCTCGATCCGGGACAAATCCAAGAGATTGCCGATCATCGCGGAGAGGCGTTCGGCACTCTTGAGATTCAGCTTCAACAACCGCTCTTGCTTCTCCTCCAGCGGACCAGGGATCCGATCCAGCAGGAGTCGAATGGTTTCATGGATCGACCCCAGCGGCGTCTTCAGTTCGTGGGAAACGTAGGAGAAGAAATCCTTCTTCACTCGGTCCTGCTCACTCAATCGGCGTGCCATGCTGTTGAACTCCGCCGCAAGCAGGCCGAACTCGTCGCTTCCATCCTCGTAGATACGATACTCGAAGTTCCCTTTGGCGATCTCCCGGGTGCCCTGGGTCAAACGATCCAGGCGACTCGAAATCGAGCGGATAATGGGGACACAGATGACCAGACCCAGAAGGACTGCCAGTCCTACTGCTATCAGGGAATGTTTGTCGGCCTGGCGACCGGCGTGGCCTGCCTGCTGTACCTTGGCCAGGATAGACGCCTCTATGATCTGAATTGTCTCTTCAGCGAGCTCGTCGAGGTCGTCCAGATGCTTGAGATGCCTGTCCACCAGATCCTTAGCTTCGGCAGGAGAGAACTCTGACTCTGCTGCTGGAGTAAACGTGTCCTTGCTGTAGTCATCCCAGGCCTCCTCAAGCTCCCGGACTTTCCCAGCTTCGGCTTTGGAAAGGCTCAGATCTCCAAGCCGGTCCAGATCCTCCGCAAATCTGCCCTTCCCGCGGTTCATTTCCTGCCGAAAGGCCCCGTCCCGGGTCACGAAGAATTTCTGCGTGAACTCCTCAATAAGGGATAGATGCTGCTTCAGTTGGTAGACCAGATGGGCCGCTTGGAAGTTTACTTGAGAGAGCTTTTCACTCATGGAGTTTAGAGAGAAGATAATTGATGCCTGGTAAAGGAGCGCCGAGAGCATGAGTCCAATGAGGATGAGATAGCCTGCGCTGATCTTGGTGGCAAGCTTCATGCTATTTCACATCTGGCCGTAGGACTTGAGCTTGTTACGGATCGTCTTCACATCCAGATCCAGGAGACGAGCGGCCTCGGCCTTGTTGTTGCCTGTCTGCTCGAGCGTTGCCAGGATCAATTCCTTCTCCGCCTCGGCCGCCGTGGCACCGACACGCGGAGCCAGTCGGGGTCCCGCACCTGCAGGTGTCTGAAGATAGGGGGGCAAGTGGGAGGGTTCAATCCACTTACCTCCGGCCAGGATGACCGCTCTCTCGATCACATTCTTGAGCTCTCTCACGTTGCCGGGCCACGAGTATCCCTGTAGCAACTCCATGGCCTGATCTCGGATCCCGATGATCCGGGTATCGTGCTTTTCGTTGAATTGGTTGACAAAAAACTGGCTGAGGAGAGGAAGGTCAGACATCCGTTCCCGGAGAGTCGGTACTGGTATGGAAAAAACACTTAGGCGGTAATAGAGGTCTCCACGCAACCTGTTCTCTTCGATGGCTTTCTGCGGGTCACGATTGGTAGCAACCAGAACGCGAACATCGAGTTCTATTTCCTCCTGCCCACCCAGCCGCCGGATCCGACCGTTCTCGAGGGTGCGCAGTAGCTTGGCCTGCAGTGCCACAGCCATCTCGGCGATCTCGTCCAGGAACAGAACACCCTTGTTGGCCAACTCGAAACATCCCTGACGACGACCGGCGGCTCCGGTAAACGAACCTTTCTCGTGTCCGAAGAACTCACTCTCCATCAGATCCCGAGGGATGGCTGCCGCATTGATGGCAATGAAAGGGCCGCCTCTTCGGTGACTCCTTTCGTGTATGAGGCGGGCCACCATCTCCTTTCCTGTTCCACTCTCACCATGGATGAAGACGGGCGTATCCCGATCGGCTACCGCACCAACCAGCTTCAAGATTTCCAAGACGGGAGGGCTCATTCCTATGAATGACGTGGATCCCATCTCGGATCCTGTCTCCAGCTGGGATGCCAGTTCCTGTGATCCCTCAACCTGACGAATCTCGATCTGGGCGGCTTCCAGGATGGCCTTCAGCTTGGTGTAATCCAGGGGCTTGGTCAAAAAATCCTGGGCTCCTTCTTTGATGGCGTCCACTGCAACGTCCACGCTCGCGTGAGCAGTGATGAGGATAACGGGCCGATGAGCATTCTCGGCTTTGAGTTGTGCCAGGAGCTCGAGTCCCGAGACCTCTGGCATGATCACATCCGAGATCACGATATCAGGAAGGTACCTGGGTATAAGCTTCCGAGCGACCGTCGCAGAATCAGCCGTCTCGACGCGAAATCCCCAATCCTCCAGTCGCATCCGGAGAACCTCCAACATGGAAGCCTCATCATCTACTACCAGAATCCTTGTGGGTCGGGAGTTCCCGGGTCTTGAGTTTTTCACCATTCAGCTCAGGGTCTTGTCCAAACGACCTCACTCGGACAGCAAAGTTCGCAGGACAGACAAAGACACACCGCAGCTCCACTCCGCCCGATGGATCGCCTCTTCGAGGTCGAGCGATGTCTTGGAGAGAGGTTCCGGCTGTAGGACCTGCAATCGATTCGATCGGGTCCTTTCCCAGTCAAGAATGCCGTGGGCACCCCCGTTTCTATCCAGGAGGCGGAAACCAGCTCCTTGCTCATGGCTCAGCAGCCTCGCTCAGTCGCTCAGTTTGCCTCCCCGCAACTGAGATCAGAGGTCCAGATCCTGAGTCCCTAGGGTAAATCTGCGGTTCATCCGGTAAATGGGGAGGTGCCGCCAGTCAAAGGTAGGCCATGGAAACTGCCGCACTATGCAAACCGTGGAAAAACAAGTAGTTCTGGAGGAGAACTGGCAAGTGCTCGCAGTTGTTTTTCCACCGTTCGCACAGCGCTTGGAAAACTCCGTATCACGGGCTTGCTGGCCCGGTTCGATGTCGCTCGGAGTTTTCCACAGTTCCCACGGCCTCTGCTACTGCAGCCGACTATATGGACAAGCGAACGGGGAGCAGATTTGGGATCCGGAAGGTGCCAACCACGTCCCCACCTCCCCATTTACCGGATGACCCAAATCTGCGGACCCTCCACTTGCAAGGCCGAGGTCCAGGAAGACACTTCGGAGTTCGATGGCTTTCGGTTGCGGCGATTCAAGAGTGGCATCCCTGTATACTCGACCAGTCATGTTCCCTCAGACGCTTTTCGAGCTGGCAGGCTACCCCGTGAACTCATACATGCTGGCTTATCTGCTGGGCATTGTGCCGGCGCTGATACTTGGTCTCAATCTGGCACAGAGGCGGGGAATCTCATTGGAGTTCAGTCTCGATAGTGCCCTGCTCGTCTTGGGAATGGCCTACGTCGGGAGTCGCATTCTCTTTGCGATCCAGTGGTACTTTGCCAGCTTACCTGGTGTTGACCTGACCTTTCGCACGCTTCTGTTCGGGGGCGGCCAAGCCTCCATGGGCGCTCTCACGGCTGTCCTGGGCGCGTTGTATCTCTTCTTTGTCCTTCATCCCCTGGTTGGATACCCCTTGGGAGGGATGGATCTCGTTGTGACTTCTGCCTCGCTGTATCAGGGCATTGCTCGGTTGGGGTGCTTTGCCCAGGGCTGCTGCCATGGCAGTGAGGCCGAAGGTCTACCCTGGGCGGTCACCCATACCGATCCCCGGAGTGCCTGTGGTCTTCTGGGGGTTCCACTCCACCCAGCCCAGATCTATCTGGTTATCGGGAATCTGGCATTGAGCGGCGTGCTGGTTTCGCTGGCTCTACGACCGGACAGGTTTAGGGGGATGCTACTGGGGATCTACCTGATAGCGTACGGAACCCTTCGCTTCGTGGTGGAGTTCTTTCGCAGCGATCTGCGTCCGGTCGTGGGTTGGCTTACGCTCAATCAGTGGATCTGTATTGTGTTTTTCTTGGTTGGAGCCGCGCTAATGGCTTATCGACGGACCCACCCGCCCCAGATCCCTATTCCGGCAAAAGGCAACTGATCGCCCGTCGATGTCGGCAGCGACTTCGCCGCCTCAACCCGAGGCGCTACGGCACAGGGGTCACGGGCAAAGTCGTAAACTGACCCGGGTCGGGACCCAGTTCCAAGCCGGTTCCGCCCACCAATCCATCGTCCACACGAACGATCAGGCTTCCCACAAAACTGTCGGTGTCGACACCCGGAAACATCTCATTGATGAACTGGGCTAGGTGGCCGTTGGCCGGGAAGTCCTGCAACACCTTCGATGCGACCTCCGCATCGCCCTCTCGCAGACTCACCGTGATGTTCACGGCTTTACCGCTTACATTGCGAAGTGCTACCCCGGTATTGATGCCGCCGGCAACCCTCCGCACCGGCATGATGAAGGCTTGAAGCGGAAGGCTCGACGGTACGCCGGCAATACCGACTCCAGGCAAACTGAATCGTATGACTCCTCCCAGGAAACCGTCTGAAAGGACGGCCGCGGAACCTACTTTCAAGCCTCCGAGACCGTCCGTGGAAATCGTCTCGGTTGCAAAAGGAGCGATCGAGAAGGCCACCGATTCCCGGGCCTGACCGGTGGGGCTTGCCCCAGGGCCAGATACCGATGCAGTGCCACCACTGGCGATGCCGAACGACAGTGGGAGACCCGCGTCGTCGCCGAAACTGATGACTCCCGTTACAGTCTGATCTGTCGGATTGCTGAAGACAATATCCGAAGTGAAACCGCCGCCGCTGCCGACCTGAGCGAAGAACAAGGTGACGGGGCTTGGCCCCGAGCTCTGTGTCGCGTCGATGACCCCCACAGCCGAACCGCCACCAGGGAAGAATACGGTATAGTTCACCGAGATCGCGGCCGCTCCCCCATCCCCGTCCGGGGGAACCATAGTTCCCGTTGCCTCTACACGATCGATTCCCGGAGAAGGAACGTCGGTAAAGCTAGCGGTGATCGAGGCATCGTAGCCAATCAAGAAGCTTATATCTCCGTAAAAGGGGTCGTTCTCGGCTTCGAAAATGATGCCGCCCGTGCCGACGGTGCCGGGTACGCTTACGTTGGGAGGATCGCCTTGGCCGAAAACGCCTCCGTTCAGGTTGAAGTCCATCGACAGCTGATCACTCTGCAGCTGCAAGGCGAAATTCGCGCTCCCGCTGCTACCAAAAGAGGTGTTGTTCCAGATGCCATCGAGCTCGATTTTCTGGTCCTCGAAGAGAGTTGTGACACTGGAAAAGGGAAATGACCCGAGGAAACCACACCCGATTCTGTATATCGCTGCGTTGGACACAAAGACCGACATCCCAGCGAGGAGAATCAGACACTTGATCACGACGGAGACTGATAGTGACTTCGACAAACTCATTCTTGACTCCTAGCAGCCTGTCGGACTTTCGAGGTCATACCCCACAGGCATCATTAGTGATGGCGAATCGATTTAAAGTAGTCGATCGAGAGACTCCTTATCTGTTTCCCCCTTCGGTGCAGGAATGGCTGCCGGAGACGCATCTGGCTCGCTTCGTGGTGGAGGTTGTGAGCAAGCTGGAGCTGAGGAAGCTGGAGGATTCCTACACGAAGCGGGGATCGGAAGGCTACCATCCGGCCATGATGCTGGCGTTGTTGTTTTACGGCTATGCCACGGGGGTGTTTTCGAGTCGGAAGTTGGAGCAAGCCAGCTACGATTCGGTGGCGTTTCGCTACCTCGCCGGCAACACGCATCCGGATCACGACACCCTCGCCCATTTCCGGAAGCGATTTTTGCAAGAGCTGAAGCCGCTGTTTGTGGAGATCTTGCTGCTGGCCCAGGCGATGGGATTTCTGAAGTTGGGCCGCGTGAGTTTGGATGGCACGAAGGTCAAAGCCAATGCCTCCAAGCACAGTGCGTTGAGTTGGGGGCACATCCGGAAGCTGGAAGCGCGGCTGCGAGAAGAAGTGGAAGAGTTGATGCGGCTGGCCGAGGCAGCGGATGGACGAGAAGAAACGGAAGGGATGGACATCCCGGCTGAGCTGGCGCGGCGGGAGGAACGGTTGAAAGCGATCGAGGAAGCAAAGCAGAAGCTGGCCCAGCGGGCGGCCGAGCGGCAGGCAGGTGAGCAGGCCGAATATGAAGCCAAAGTGGCCAAGCGGCAAGCCCAGAGGAAACGGGGAAACAAACCGCGGGGTCGCCCCCCCCAACCGCCCCAAGGAGGAATTCGAGACCAGGATCAGATCAATCTGACGGATGAAGAGTCTCGGATCATGCCGGTCTCGGGCGGGGGATTTGAGCAATGCTACAACGCTCAGGCCTTGGTCGATAACGACAGCTTCTTGATTGTGGCGGCTCATGTCCCGCAAAACGCCGACGACAAGAAAGAATTGGAGCCGGCCCTGGCGGCGCTGCAAGCCCTGCCCGAGTCGCTGGGTCGGGCCCAGGAGTTGCTGGCCGACAGCGGCTACTTCAGTGGCCCCAACGTGGAGCTTTGTGGCGAGCACGCGATTGTCCCCTATATTGCGGTCGAGCGGGAAGCCCACCACTTGCGGCCGACCGAACGCTGGAAACAACCGGAGCCGCCCGGGCAAGACGCCGATGCGGTGGAGCAGATGAGATACCGGTTGAAGACCCCCGCGGGTCGAGCCATTTACGGGCAACGCAAAGCCGTCCCGGAGCCCGTCTTTGGGATCATCAAATCGGTGATGGGCTTTACGCAGTTCTCTCTCAGAGGAGCGGAGGCAGCAGACCGGGAGTGGACTCTGGCCAGCATCGCCTGGAATCTGAAAAGAATGTACAACCTCTCCTGCCGCCAGCCGACGATGGCCCGTGCCACCCTCTGAAGAGGTGGGCCGCGTCGTTTCAGCGGCCAAATCACCGCCGCAGAGCAGATGACTCATCGCTTTTCGTGCTTGGTCATGCAACACTTTTAATCAAACCTTAAACTTAACAGTCTCGGAATTTCAATCAAGTGAGCTGTTCTCTGAGACCGCCCTTTCGTCACAGCCGGGGTGTCCCGAAACAGCCTTTTACGGCCTTGGCCGTCGGCACGAAGTGCCTACTTAAATTTCAGAAACGCCTGTAAGTCATAACGTCCCCGCAGAGCGGGGAGCTTGGCGGTTGTGAGCCGCCCCAAGGGCGGCCAATCCTTAATCGTTAAAACAAGCCGTCGTCTTTGCCGTCGAGGTGATCTTGGTGGCGAATGTACTTGCGAATTTGCTTCTCCTCGAATCCAACTGTGGAGACCGCATAGCCGCACGCCCACAACTTCTCGCCGTTGAAGTTGCGCTTCCTGCCCCCAAATTGGCGCGCTACAGCAATCGCGCTTTTCCCCTTGAGGTAACCGATCACCTGAGCCACCGAATACTTTGGCGGGACCTGGATCAACATATGCACATGATCTACCACCATGTGCCCTTCCAGGATGTTGCTCTCCCTTTGCCTCGCCAATTCTCGGAAGACCGGGCCCAGAAACTCTCGAATCTTTCCGTACAGCACTTTCCTCCTCCCTTTGGGGACAAACACGATGTGGTATTTGCAGTCCCATCGGGTATGGCTTAAGCTCTCATATGACATACTTTATGCCTCCTTTGTGGGTACCGCCAAGCCCCAAAGGAGGCATCCTATTACTGAATCTAAATGTCAAACCTTTAAAGTCTCACTGGTCAAACCAGTGGCTTACCTGTCTTCGAGTTAAGTCCGACAGGCTGCTAGGACAGGAAGTGGGGAACGAAAACTCGTTGCTACCTGCGTATCTGACCGATGATCGCAGAGGGTCCGTTCACTGTCAACGAGATCTTCACCTGCCCACCCACCCCATCAAGGGGAGCAGTTGATGCTGGAATCCCAAGCTGAACCTTCATTTGGCTAGGAGGTCACCCAAGAACCGCCAATAACAGAGATGGGACTGCAAAGGGCGGTCCCGGCATACGGATGCCGGAAATAGCGGACCAAACGGACGGTGGCCGATTGGCCTCCTCTTGCAGCATGTCCCGATCGGTGATCGGGACCGCTCCTCTGTCAGAAGCGGTAGCGACAATCATGGCAGGGGTGAGCACAGTTTCTTTCTCGAATGGTTCAGCTATCTCACTCTGTGAGTCGGGTGTTCTTCGGATCGTAGCGTGGTTCGGAAACTACCGTCGCGGGATGCCGCTCGCCGAAGAACTCGACCTCGACACTGCTGCCGAGAGGAGCGAGTTCGACCGGGAGATTTCCATAGGCGATGCTCTCCCGAACTGTGTAACCGAAGTTGGCGCTGGTCACGTACCCGACAACCCGGCCCTGGTGCCAGATCGGCTCCTTGCCCATGACCACCACTCGGGGATCCTCCAGACGAAAACAGCAGAGCTTGCGCCGGACTCCCTCCTGACGGATTCTTTCCAGCGCTTCCCGGCCCAGAAAATCTCCCTTGGACATCCGGACGGCGAAGTCTAACCCGGCCTCGATAGGGTTGTTTTCGGAGTGGATATCATTTCCCCAGAATCGGTAGCCCTTCTCCAGTCTCAGGCTTTCAAAGGCTCCACCACCGGCAGCCGCAAGGCCGAGGCTGGAGCCGGCTTCCCAGAGTGTGTCCCAGAGATGAAGCCCGTACTCGGTAGGTGCGTAGAGCTCCCATCCCAGCTCCCCCACGTAGGAGATTCGAAGTGCCAGAACCGGAACCTGGCCCACGTAGATCGATTGGGCTGTCAGGTAGGGAAACGCAGGGTTGGACAGATCGTTCTCGCAGACAGACTGGAGGAGATCCCGCGAGGCGGGCCCCCACAGTCCCAGGCAACAATAAGCTGACGTGAGATCGGTCAGCTGGACCCCCTCCCTTCCTGAGAGCTGAGAACGGATCCAAGCCAGGTCGTGCATACCCGTGCCGGCACCGGCAATGATCAGGAACCGCTGCTCCTCCAACCGCGTCACCGTGAGATCGCATTCGATGCCGGCGTTCCGGTTGAGCAGGGCGGTATAGGTGATCCTACCCAGGAGCTGGTCCATCTGATTGGCCGCCAGATGCTGGAGAAAGGATAGACACCGCGTCCCTTTTATTTCGAGCTTGGTAAAGGGGGTCAGATCGAATAGGGACACACCTTCTCTAGTCGCCAGATGCTCGGCGGCAATCAAGGGCGACCAGTGACGAGCAGACCAACCCTCGCGGTCGCATCCCGCTGCGGGTTGGGGAAGGGATACGTTGGAGGAGAACCATTGTGGGCGCTCCCAGCCCACGTTCTCGAACATCTCCCCTCCCAGCTCTTCGAGACGAGCGTGAAAGGGGCTCAGCCGCAGCCGGCGGGGATGCTCCATCTGCTGGAGCGGATGAATAATGTCGTAGACCTCTCGATATTGCTGCGCCCCACGTCTTCTGACGTAAGGGCGACTGGGCACATAGGAATGGAAGCGATTGCAGTCGACATCCCGCAGATCCAGCGGCGGGGCTCCCTCGACCATGTATTCGGCGATGGCCCTACCCACACCGCCACCATGAGTCAACCACACTGCTTCCGCCAGCCAGAATCCTTTCAGGACGGACGACTGTCCCAGGAGGGAATTCCCATCTGGCGTGAAAGCAAAGATTCCGTTGATGCGGTAGGGAAACTCGACGTCCCGGAAAGAGGGAAAAAGCTCTAGCGCATCGGCCCGGGCGTTTTCGAAATGTTCTGGCGTAAAAGGTCTGAGGGCCGATCTGGGTTGCCCGGTTTCCTCCTCGCCCAGATCCTCCAGGTCGACTGTCAGGGGCTCGTGGCGGTAGGACCCGACACCATAACTGTCAAAGTCCTGCCGGAAGTACATGGATCGATCCTGGTGCCGCAGAACGGGGTGGACGACCTCTGTACTGGTCCCGGCCAGCTCCGGCAGTGGCTCAGTCCGAGCATAGAGATGCTGCATGGGCTGCATCGGTACCGGAACCCCGGCAAGCCTTCCCACCCTGGGGCCCCAGATTCCCGCACAAAGGAGCACCGCTTCGGTCTCGATCCTGCCCTGATTGCAGATGACGGCACTCACCCTTCCCTGCTTCGATTCAATCTGATTGACCCGGGCATTCGGCACGAAGATGGCGCCGCGGCTCTGGGCCTGCTGGGCCAGGGCCTTCAGGATGCGGACACCCTTCCCCAATCCGTCCGAGGGGACATGATAGCCACCGTGGACTCGCTGAATGTCCAGGTTGGGAATCAGCGATTTCACGTCCGCAGGCGTGATGATCTGGGCGGGTAGTCCCCAGGATCGAGCGAAACCGAGCCTCCGCTTCAGCTCCCGCTGACGCTCGCGACTGTACGCGATCTCAATACTGCCTACGGGATAGAAGCACGGACCCTCGTCTTCCAACGACAGCTCGTTGTAGAGATCCACCGTCCATTGCGCTAGCTGACAAACGGTTCGGGAGGGATTGGTCTGGAATACCAGACCCGGAGCGTGGGAGGTGGATCCAAGAACCTCAAAGAGTGGGCCCTGATCCAGCACCACAACG
The DNA here is from genome assembly GCA_965222655.1 of Acidobacteriota bacterium. Taxonomy (GTDB): domain Bacteria; phylum Acidobacteriota; class UBA6911; order RPQK01; family JAJDTT01; genus CAUZIZ01. The sequence goes on along the minus strand of CBDCUP010000022.1, from coordinate 1,861,345 downwards.
TCGCGCCAGCCGTGAAGGGTCAGATAGTGGGCGGCGCTGGAGCCAACAACCCCGGCGCCGATGATGACAACCCGTGCTTTTTCAGGAAGATTCAAGGGCTCTGGGGTCATTCTACTTCTGTCAGCCCAGCAGAGCCTCCACAACATGCCCGTGGACATCGGTCAGACGACGCTGGATTCCGTTGTGGTAGAAGGTGAGCTTCTTGTGGTCCAGACCCAGCAGGTGGAGGATGGTGGCATGGAAATCATAGACGGTCACGGGATTCTCGGCGACATTGTAGCCCACTTCGTCGGTGATCCCGTAGGAGAAACCTTTCTTGACGCCAGCGCCCGCCAGCCAGCAGGTAAAGGCGTGCTGGTGATGATCCCGGCCGGTGGCTCCGAACCCCTGGGTAACCGGTGTTCGGCCAAACTCGGTGGACCATACCACCAGCGTGTCCTCCAGCATCCCCCGCTCTCTCAGATCCGTTAATAGTCCGGCCAGGGGCTTGTCCATTGTTGCCGCCTGGTTGCCGTGGTTCTCCACGATATCCTCGTGGGCATCCCAGTTGATACGGGGCTTCCCGAAGGCGCCTCCACTCCAGACTTGAACCATGCGAACTCCACGCTCCAGGAGCCTTCTGGCGAGAAGGCAGTTCCGGCCAAACCCAGCCGTCACCTCGTGATCCAGACCATATCGTCTCTGGACCTCCGGGCCTTCGTCCTTGAGGCTCACGATATCGGGCACGCTCAACTGCATCCGGGCGGCCAGTTGGTAGGACCGGAGTCGCGCCTCCAGAGTAGAGTCCCCGGGATAGGCTTCCAGGTACTCCCGGTTCATCTGGGTTACGAGCTCCATCTCTGCCTGGCGACGATCAGGGGAAACGCTTTCGGGGGTCTTGAGATCTGGAATGGGGTCGCCGGTGTGCCTGAAAGCCACGCCCTGTTGGGCAGCTGGAAGGAATCCAGCCGTCCAATTGATAGAACCGCCGGCAGGCAGGCCCCTGGAATCAGGAAGGACGACGAATGCAGGCAGATCCTGGCTCTCCGCTCCCAGACCGTAGGAGATCCAGGAGCCCATTGAGGGAAAGCCATTGCGCACGAATCCGCTGTTCATCTGGAAGGTGGCGGGGGTGTGATTGGAGCTCTTGGCCACCATCGATTGGATCAGGCAGAGCTCATCGGCGCAGCTGGCCAGGTGAGGCAGAAGATCACTGACCCAGAGACCGCTCTGGCCTCGTTTGCGGAAGGTCCAGGGACACTTCATCAGATTCCCAGGCTTGCCGAAGAAGGTGTCAATCTCGCCCTTGTTGGTCAGGGCCTTTCCGTCGTGTTTGGCCAGATCTGGCTTGTAATCGAACGTATCCAGGTGGCTGACGCCACCGGACGCGAAGATGTGCAGCACCCGCTTGGCCCGGCCTGGAAAATGGGGCTGCCTGGACCCAAACTTCCCCCCTTTGCCAAGACTTCTGCCGAGGCCCTCGTCATGCAGGAGCCAAGCCAGAGCGAGGGCCCCCAGCCCACTGCCTGCTCCCAACAGGAAGTGGCGCCGGGGCAGAAGAGGAATTTCAGCGAGACTCGATTTCGTCTTCATTTTCAGTTCAGTCTCCCCCGGGCAGCGTGGCCCCATTTGGGAAAGAAACTTCGGTTACGTTTGCCGTGATTGTCGCTACCGCTTCTGACAGAGCCGTGACTGGAGCGGTACCGATCACCGATCGGAACATGCGGCAAATGGGGTCCAACGGGCCACCGTCCGTTTGGTGCGTTGTTTCCGGCATCCGTATGCCGGACCCGCTCCTTCGCAGTCACGGCTCTGTCATTGGCGGCTCTTGCATGATCTCCTAACCAATCGAGTTTCAGCTTAGTTGAGATAGAGGAACTCACTGGAATTGAAGAGGGCCCAGCAGAGGCTCTCCAGACCATGCCTCTGGATATGAGCGAGAGCCCTGCTTGCTTCTTCCCCTCGAGGAATCCGGCCCAGCGTGAGTCGGTAGGCGCGATCCACTTGAATCGGCAATACTCCAACCGCTTCACCCTCGATCCGCTGTGCCAGCCGATCTGCCTGGCGCAGGACGAAGGAGTTGTTCATCAGTGCCAACGACTGCAGGGGAGTAGTCGTGATACCGCGCCGGGGAGCCTTGAAGGCCGAGTCGGGACAGTCGAAGGACTCCAGGAGAGGGTCCCCAGCGGATCGGACGACGATCCGGTACACGCTGCGCCTCTTCATCTCGGCCTCGTCCAAATCTTTCAGATCATAGAAGTGAGTGTTGAAGATCCGGACTTCGAAGGGACGGAAGCCAGGCCCTCCCCTCTTCCAGTTCAGCTCGCCACTGGTGGCCAGGAGGGCGTCACGGATCACTTCAGCTTCGAGACGACGCGGGGAGTACCTCCACAGAAGCCTGTTCTCCGGATCTCTGTCTGCAGCCGCCTCCCGGAAGCGGGAGGACTGGCGATAACTGCTGGAGAGCATGATCTCCTTGTGCAAGGCCTTCAGACTCCAACCGTGATCGATGAACCAACGCGCCAGCCAGTCCAGCAGCTCGGGATGGGAGGGCCGCTCTCCGTTGAAACCAAAATCGTTGGGCGTCCCGACGATGCCTCGTCCGAAGTGATATTGCCAGACCCGGTTGACCAGAACACGGCTGGTCAGGGGATTGTCGGGGTCCACGATCCATTCCGCCAGACGTAGACGGCGCTGGGCTTCCGGCGCATTCTCGGCGAGTCCGAACTCGGGTGAGAGGGTGGACACGCCGGAGAGTCCCCCTGACAGCACCCGCTCACCGGGCGCAGCGGGATCACCGCGGTTCTGGACAAAGGTCGGTCCGGGTTGAAGAGAGTTGGCAGCATAAGCCAGGGGAATCGGTGGAACCCTCTCCAGATCTGCCTGCCGGCGGACCAGTTCCTCCAACAGCAAGTCCTTTTGGCGCCCCTCTTCGTCACTCAGCTCCTCGAGCACTTCTGAGCGGGTAACGTTGTGGATGCCGCCTCGATAGGAGCGCTGGACCTCCTCTGCCGTCAAGGCTCTCTCGTAGAGACGGGCCTCGTCGATCTGTCCTCCTCCTTCCAACCTGCCGAACCTGACCCTATCCTTCCCGGCCCGAAAAACCTGAAGCTTCGTCTCGGATCCTTCCCGCTGGGGGCCGTAGCTGGTGTAAAGCTTCCCCTCACGGTAGATCGAGATCCGATCCTGAGGACCGTAGACGATGGCCAGGTGAAGCGGCTCGGAAAGACCCTCCGCCTCGTGGGCTTTCTCGACCTGAAGAGTCCGGTTGTTGAATTCGCTCTCGCTCTTCCAGGTCCGGGAGCCCCCGTCATAGCGTAGTCCGTCGAACACCCCCCTGGACGTCGGCCCCTCACCCAGGACCGTCATGTAAAACCCATACCCAGCGTGATCTTCCATGCGCAGCCAGATCTCCAGGGTCTTCTCTCTCAGATCCTGTTGCAGAGGCATGGTGGTGAACCGAGCTCTTTCCTGCTTGAACTGGAGACCGCCGTCATCGATGACGGCGTCGCTGTCCAGGTTCCCGTGAAGCCCGCCCAGCTGGTCGTAGGCGTCCGCGTCGAAGGCCCAGCGAGACAGAAGACCGGGTACCTGAGCCAACATCGGGTAGGCCTTCCGTTTGAGGATCCTCTGCCTCGCAGATTCATGAAGGGCAGCGACCTCACTCGACAACTCGCGGATCCGCCTCTGCAGGGGCTCCACTCGGCGGCGGCGCTCCTCCGCCTCGGCGGCCTCGAAGAGGGTCCGATCCCCGTGCCAGACTCCATCCAATGCAGCCTTCAAACGGTAGTAGTCCTTCTGCAAAATGGGATCGAATTTGTGATCGTGGCAGCGGGCGCAGTTAACCGTCATACCGAGGAACGTCTGGGCCACGGTCCCCACGATGTCCTCCATCTCATCCGCCCGGACGCGAGCCCTCATAATGCGACTCTGCTGCGTGTGCCCGACGTCGTCCCAGGGAGCGGCCACCAGAAAGCCCGTGCCGGCGATACCTTCTCGGGTCACCGGCTCCAGGACGTCTCCCGCCAATTGTTCTCTCACGAACCGGGGATAGGGTTTGTCCTGGTTGAAGCTGCTAATGACGTAGTCGCGATAGGGCCAGGCGTTATCCCGGATCTGGTCCCTTTCATATCCATGACTCTCACCGAAGCGGGCCAGGTCCAGCCAGTGGCGTCCCCAACGCTCGCCATAGTGAGGCGAAGCCAGCAGCCGGTCCAGGAGCTGCTCATAGGCCCGGGGAGATGCGTTGCCGACGAAGTCATCGATCTCCTCGGGTGTGGGAGGTAGTCCCAGTAAATCCAGTGTCGCTCGCCGGATCAGCGTCACCTTGTCGGCCTCGCCTGAAGCCTCCAATCCCTGGTTTTCCAGCCCCCTCAGCACGAAGGTATCCAAAGGGCGCCGGATCCAGGAAGCGTGGGATACGTCCGGCACCTTGGCCGGTCCGAGGGGACGGAGAGACCACCAGGTGGGCCCCTCGGACGCTGCTTCTTGAGCCGGCAAGTCAGTTTTCAGATCGGGCCAGGCGGCCCCCTCATCGATCCAGAGCCGCAGGGCTACAATCTCCGCAGTGCTCAGGGGAGCTCCTGGCGGCATTTTCCCGTCAGAAGACTTTTGAAAGAGCAGACTCCTGGTGGCATGGCCCGGCACCAGCGCGGGGCCCGAGGATCCGCCTTCGAGGGCTCCCCTACGGGAGCTCAGATCCAGGCTCGCCTGTGCCGCCTTCCCTCGGTGGCAGGAAACACAACGGTCCAGTATCGAGGAGATTGGGGATGACGACGCTGCCAGCCCTAGGCTTGTCCCCTGAGCCGTCAGGACGGAGAGAAAAACAACCAGGGCAGGAAGCCTGCGCACCTCAGATTCTAGACGGTAGCCCATCCACATGACGATCTTTTCGCTAATGTTACCATCTAGCCAGCAGGAAGCGTCACAATAGTAGTGCTTCCCTTGGTTTCTGCGATTGGCGGACGTGGGTTCGGTCTCCAGGCCGAAGCTCTTCCCTCGAGCCTTCGGCTCGATACTCGGCGGCCCGGAGGCCACCGCAACGCCGGAGCCAAGTTCCCCCGTTCTTTGGCTCGAAGAATTCCTGGCCCGCTTCCCTGAAGGAGAGTATATGTTCGTGGGTGAGACCATTGAGGGGGAGGTCATATCGAGCATCGCGGAGTTTATGCACAACATCCCAGATGCTCCAGTCACTATTTCACCACTAGAAAGCGAGAGTGTGGGGCGAGAACATGTGCTCATCGTCTGGATGCCCGTAACTGGTCCGACAGATATTGAGATCGACGTCTATCAGCTTCAAATCTTTCCGGTTGACCCACCAGACGGGCAAGAACCAATCGCACTCAATATCGACCTTACTTTTGAGGTTCCGTCTACATTCACCGAGCTGAGAATTCCACCTGAGTTCCTCATGCCGGGTGAAGAATACCAATACGAATTGATGGCGGTCGAGACGGGCGGAAACCGGACCTTCACAACGGGTACATTTAAGTAGGCACTTCGTGCCGACGGCCAAGGCCGTAAAAGGCTGTTTCGGGACACCCCGGCTGTGACGAAAGGGCGGTCTCAGAGAACAGCTCACTTGATTGAAATTCCGAGACTGTTAAAACTCTTGCTGATAAAGATAAGGGCGCATCCGACAATGACGATGACGACGATGACGACGATGATGATGATGACGATGATTAAGGCGCCCTCCGGGTAGCGGTGTCTGTGACAATCAGATCCAGATAAAGACTCGTGAAAGTCGGGGGCTCCCCTGACCACGAAACAGGTGCTAGCTGGCCTTGCGGAAGCGTAAACGGTAGAGACCGGCAGCAAGCAAGACAAGAAGCAACAGCAACATTCCCCAGCGCGACAAGGTGGGTACGAGGGGGATGCCCGTGACCTGAGTCCCCTGGACCGGACCCAGAGCGAGCGGAGTTGCCAGTTCGTCGCCCAAGGGGGCATTGAGAGCCAGATTCAAGGAAGGATCGCCGGCTGTCGCCGGCTGGCCGCGAGCTGCCAGGACAAGGTTCACATCATCTCTGTCGACCTCGCCATTCCCGTCCAGATCGCCCGGACCCATCGCCAGAAGAAGAGCAAACCCCAACGAAGTTGTCACGAGCAGAGTGACAAAGAGATTTGTGCGTTCTTTCAAGGGCTTTGATTCAAATCCAAACGGCCTCAGGCGGATGTCCGACCCCAAAAACAAATGGAACCCGGATTCAGCGTCGATTTAAGTTCAGGACACGCTAAAGAACCACTCCCGTCGAACGAAAACAGGGATGTCGTCTGCCAGCATCGGCAAACTCGTCAGCTCATCCGAACTGGACTTCTCAAAACTGAATCGCGCTACAGGGTCAGGTTACCAGTGGAGATTCCCAAAGATGAAGCCTAAGCCGGGCATCCCTAAGCTGAAACTTCATTGGCAGAAGGAAGGTGTAGGAAACAGCATCTGACAGAGCAGTGACCTGTAGCACGGGCATTCTTGCCCGTCGAGGACACCGACGGGCAGGAGTGCCCGTCCTACAAGCGTCACTCAGCTCTCGATGTTCGTAGCTAGCAATGACGGAAGTTTCTTTCTCGAATGGGGCCAATTCGGTGGGGGCGGGGCTAACCTGTGAGACCGGCGAAGTACTCGTCCCAACCTTGATGCTCCCTACCTGCTGCCGCCGCATAGTGGCCGGGGTTGTCGAACTTTCCAGTGCGGATTCCTTCGTAGATACCCGCGATAATACCCCCCAGGAACTCTCCTAGTTCAGCGATACGCTCCCGGCGATATTCTTCCACTGTCAGGGGGACGTAGACGAGGTCAGTGCCGAAAGCCCTGTTGAGATACTCTGCCAGCCGCTGCTGGCTTATGGGCTCTCCGTTAAGGTCGTAGGTTCTTCCGATGTGCCGGTCCTCAGTCAACATTCGCGCATAGGCAAAACCCAACTCACCCCGGGTCGTGTAGCCACACTTCCCGTCACCAGCACAATTGGCAATCCTGCCTTCTTTCTTGTAGTTTTCAATGTAGTCGACGTCGGGCTCGATGTAGATTCCGTTTCGTCCGATTACCCAGTCGAGCCCACTGTCGCGGATGTCCTTTTCGGTCTGTCGGTTGCTCTGGATTACGGGAGAGAAGGCCGTGTCCCTCTCCGGACCCTGCACACTCGTATAGACGATCTTCTTTACCCCAGCGCCCCTGGCGGCAGTGATCACATTGCGATGTTGGTCAATCCGCTTCGCTGGATCGTCCATGCCGGAGACAAGGAGTAATACATCCACTCCCTTCAGGGCTTTGTCAAAACTCTTCTTGGATCCGTAGTTGCCTCTTCGAATCTCGACGCCGAGATGCTCTGCTCGAGAAGGCCTGCGAGCGATACCAATGACATGTTCTTTCCCTACCAGTGTTTCGGTCGCCCTTACTATCCCGCCTCCCAGATTTCCGCTTGCGGCGGTAACGGCAATTTGCATAGAAAGTCCTTCCGTCAGCTTCTCCGGACATGGAGCAGCACCCTGCTGCCCGTTTGCTTCCTCTGAGTCTTGGGACAAAGGCCCCTCACTATCGCAGCCTTTGCCGGACCGTCAGGGCTCGGGGGGGGTAGAAGAAGGCAGGGCAAAGGTCACGAAGGAGTCCCCGGCCGGGGTTCCAATGTACCCAGCTCCACCAGCTGCAATCACGACAAATTGGCGTCCATCAACCATGTAGGAGCTGGGTGTGGCATAGCCTCCGGCCGGAAGTGCATACTCCCACAGGAGCTTGCCCGTCGCCTTGTCGAAAGCGTGGAACTTCTCGTCCCTGGTGGCTCCGATGAAAACCAGTCCACCAGCAGTGACGATGGTGCCCCCGAAGTTCAGGGTTCCTGTCGGTGGAACTCCACGTGCCGTAAGCTCCGGATACTCCCCCAACGGCACCTGCCACCGAAACTCCCCCTGGTTGAGGTCGATGGCCGTGAGCACCCCCCAGGGCGGCTCGTTGGCTGGATAGCCGTCAGCATCGCGAAAGAGTGGGGAGGGGATACGCTTGTAGGGGTAGCCTGTCCCGGGCTCCGCCTCGACCAGCGTCAGGATGTGCAGCACATTGTTGGAGTTGACGTAGAGGACTCCGGTAGTGGGGTCGAAGGAGGCTCCGGGCCAGCCGGCCCCACCGTAGAATCCTGGAACGACCAGGGTCCCCTGTAGGCTCGGTGGATTGAAGGCCCCGCTGGCTCGAATCTTCCGATATTGTTTCAGCGCCGCATCGTGGGCCTGCTCAGAGATATTCGTCAGGTCATCCTCACCGTAGGCCTGGCGTGCGAAGGGCGGTGGCTTGACCGGTATGGGCTGGGTGGCCAGGCTTCCTCACCGGGGACGTCGGAGGGCGGCACGGGCCGCTCCTCGATCTCGAACAGCGGTTTGCCGGTTACTCGATCGAATAGGAATACATAACCTCGCTTGCCGACCTGAGCCACGGCGTCGATCTGTCTGCCGGCGTGCGTCACCCGGACCAGGTTGGGATATACCGGCAGGTCGTGGTCCCAGAGGTCATGATGCAGGGTTTGAAAATGCCATATTCGCCGTCCGGTGCTGGCATCAAGCGCCACTACAGAATTCGCAAATAGGTTCTTCCCTTTTCGGTCACCGCCGTAAAAATCGTATGCAGCCGATCCCAGACCGACGAAGACCATGCCTCGCTTCTCATCGACACTGGCGCCGCCCCAGGCATTGGCGCCACCACGGTCCCTCCACGAGTCCCCTTCCCAGGTGTCGTTACCAAACTCACCAGGCCTCGGAATGGTGTGAAAACGCCAGACCTCCCGACCGGAGCGAACATCGAACGCTCGCATATCGCCCGGAGCCACCGGGCCCGGACCCTCGTCACTCGAGAAGCCGAGAATGACAACGTCCTGGTAGATGGCTGGAGCCGACGTGGGCGCGTAGCGAAGACGCGAGATGTCCCGTTCGATTCCCTCGCGAAGATCCAGGATACCCTCTTGGCCGAAACTCTGGTCCGGCTCGCCCGTCCGGGCGTCCAGGGAGAACAGGCGGCTGTCGGCCGAGCCGTGTAAGATGCGCCGCTCTCCCCCCTCTTTCCCGTCCGACCAGTACGCAACCCCCCGATTCACACCTGCCGAAGCCACTCGTGCAAGCTTCCCGTCTCCCACGGTTGGGTGGGGGGGAGGATCGAACCTCCACAGTTGCCGCCCGCTGGCCGCGTCCAGGGCAACCACCTTCCGATAGGCGGTCGTGATATACATCACCCCATCGACCACGATCGGAGTGCACTCGATGATCTTGCCTCTCCTGCCCTTCAGTTCCCCAGTGTGATAGGTCCAGACGACTTGCAGGCTGTCCACGTTCTTGCGGTTGATCTGATCGAACGCGGAGTAGCGCATGTGCCCCCGGTCTCCGCCCACGCTGATCCAGTCTTGCTGCTCCGCTCGAGCCGGACTTCCCTGAAGATTTGTCGATGGAGGACTCTCGGCCAGCAGTGCAGAAAGGACCAGCAGGAATGCCAGAGTTCCGAAGTATGCTTTCGTCAGGTCAAACTTCGACTTTTTCATTTCGACTGTTCTTGTTTCCATTGAGGGCCGGCCGGCACGATTCAGCTACTCTGGTGGACAACCGCTCCGTTAGTCAGCGTTTCCATGGCAAAAATCGCAGCCGATGGGAGCAAGGCGCTGGGCGTGGCAGTCCATACAGAATTCCATCGAGGTCGGCTTTTCCTTGACGATCACGTCGCGTTCCGCAACCGGTCCGTGGCACAGCTCGCAGGCCAGGCCCGCATCTTGATAGTGGGCCTGGTGTGAGAACCAGACGTATTCAGGGACAGTATAGATCCTGGCCCAGGGCACGGGCTTCCCGGAGGCCTGGAGTGTCGCCAGTTTCTCGATCGCGGGACTGTCCTTCTTGATGCTGGCGTGGCAAAGCATGCACTGGGTCTCGGCCGGCAGACCGGCCTCGATCCCGGGGGCCTCCATGGGATGGCAGCTGACACACTCGAGCCCGAGGCTGACGTGAACCTTGTGGCTGAAAGGGATCGGCTGCGAAGGAGGAGGCTCCGGGTTCTCAGCAGTGACACTCTGGGCCTGCAGGCCTGAGGCGCAAGGGAAAAGTAGAAGGAATCCCAGGATCCACATTACTCAACCGACATTCCTCAGTCCAACCCCAGATCGGAGTTCGCCCGGCTTCTCCATCAGGCTTCTCCATGAGGAATGATCACAACCTACCAACCTTCCCAGAACGGGGCAAACATTCTTTCTCATATTTCAGGTTCACTACAAGAGCTGTGTCCTGCCTCCGTTTTTTCGAGGCCTCGAAGGAAAGAACACGGCGGCTCGGAGGCCACCGCCACGTCTCTCGACTGAAGTTTTCGCTCAATCGTGCGCGGCCAAACCTGGCGCAAATCTGAGCGCCAACTCTGCGAAGTTATTCTTGAACGAACCCTAAGGTGAGACTGGTAGATTGGTGACACCCAGTTTCTGTCTCAAATTCTCCAGCTCTCCCCGCAGCTCCTCAGAGACCGTTGCGTAGTCCACCGAATCGTAGAGACTGGCCATCTCATTCGGATCCACCTGTCGATCGAAGAGCTCCCACTCGCGCGTCTCCGGGTAGTGGATCAGCTTGTAGCGGTCTGTGGCCACGCCGTAGTGCTCAGGCACATTGTGGGCGAGCATGGACTCGTAGTAGTGGTAGTAGAAGCTCTTTCGCCAGTCCGGGACAGTCTTGCCTTCCAGCAAAGGGACCAGGCTTTGCCCCTGCATGTCCGGCGGGACCTGGTGACCGGCCAGCTCGAGAAAGGTCTGGGCGAAGTCCAGGTTCGAGACCAGAGCAGAGTTGGATGAGCCCGGGGCGATGACGCCCGGCCAGCGGACGATCAGCGGAGTCCGGAGGGATTCCTCGTACATCCACCGCTTGTCAAACCATCCATGCTCTCCCAGAAAGAACCCCTGATCGGAACTGTAGACGGCCACCGTATTGGAAGCGAGGCCTGTCTGGTCCAGATAGGCCAGGACCCGCCCCAGATTCTCGTCGAGGGATGCGACACAGCGCAGGTAGTCCTTGATATACCGCTGGTACTTCCACCGCACCAGGTCCTGACCTGTCAGCTTTGCCTTCATGAAAGAGTGGTTGGAAGCAGCATAGGCGGCGTCCCAGGCCTCCTGCTGAGGATACGACAAACGGTCGAAGACGCTCTTCCAGATTTTCTCCTCCCGCGCCGGAAGCGAGGTCGTTTTGCCGGGAGCAACCTTGAGATCGGAGGTGAGAAACATGTGGCGCCCGATTTCCATGCTCTGATTGGCGGCGGGACTGGCACGATGACTGTAATCGTCGAAGAGGGTCTCAGGCTCGAGAATCTTCTGGGAGCCAAATTGGGTGAGATGGTCCGGCCCCGGCATCCAGTTCCGGTGGGGAGCCTTGTGTTGATACATCAGGAGGAAGGGACGGTCCGGGTCTCGACCCGTTTCCAACCAATCCAAAGCGAGGTCGGTGATCACGTCGGTCACATAGCCCTCAATCTGGACAGGTCCATCAGCTGAACGCAGCTCCGGGTTGTAGTAGAAGCCCTGCCCCGGAAGCACCATCCAGTGATCGAAACCGGTGGGATCGCTTTTCAAGTGCCACTTGCCCACCAGGGCTGTCTGATATCCGTTCTCCTGCAGCAGCTTGGGGAAGGTCTCCTGGCTGCCGTCGAACGCGATCCGGTTGTCCAGAACCCCGTTGACGTGACTGTATTTCCCCGTGAGGATGACTGCGCGGGAAGGAGCACAGATCGAATTGGTCACGAGGCAACGATCAAACCGCATTCCTTCCTGGGAGAGACGATCAATATTGGGAGTCTGGTTTATCCTCGATCCGTAGGCTCCAATGGCCTGATAGGCATGGTCATCGGCGAAGACAAAGAGGATATTGGGTTTCGCGGGCCGAGCAACGTGGGAAGAACAGGAACCCAGTCCCCCCAACCCGGTGCACACAAGAAGGAGGGAGGACAGGACGCGTGCTGTTGGGATTTTCATAGCACCCCTCGGTCGAATCATACAGGAGTTCAATGACTCATGGCCGAGCAGGAGGTCAGGGGCTTCATTCCCTGGAGCTCGACCACCGCCGTGTAGTCCCTTTGGGCGCGGGTCCTCCCATCGCGAAACAGATTTACCTTGTAAATCCAAAGTATAACTTTTAAAATACCTGCTGTGATTCCCCGTCATCACACCACACTCCTTCGGGAATATCTTGGGTTTTTTCCCTGCGTCGGCCTGATTGGGCCGCGGCAGTGCGGGAAGACCACTCTGCTAGGAGAACTGGGCGAGGGATGGGTTCATTTCGATCTGGAAAGACAATCGGACTTCGAAGCCATTTCACGCGACCCCGACTTGTTTTTCCGTCTTCACTCCGATCGAGTGGCCATCGACGAGGCCCAGGTTTTTCCCCCTTTGTTCCAAGCCTTGAGAGTCGCTATCGATGCGGATCGATCCCGGACCGGCAGGTTCGTCATTACCGGTTCGAGTTCACCCGACCTCACGCGGGAGGTCTCGGAGAGTCTGGCTGGCCGGATAGGACTGATCGAGATGAGTCCCTTTTCTCTTGCAGAAGCGATCCAGGAGCCCCCTAGCCCCTTCTTTTCCGGGCTTACCGAAGGCTGGGAGCCGGAACGCTTCGTTCGGGAGCTCGCACCGCGTGCCGAAATCCGGAAACTCCATGAGTATTGGCTCTGGGGCGGATATCCCCAACCCTGGGTTGAGGGTGGAGTCCGCTTTCGTCAAACCTGGATGGAACAGTACGTCCAGACCTATCTACATCGGGACATCGGGACTCTCTTCCCCGGTCTGAATCGGAATCGCTTCCGCCGCTTCATCCAGGTGCTTGCGGGTCTTTCAGGCACAATTGTGAATTACTCGGATGTGGCTCGTGCCCTGAATGTATCTCAGCCGACCGCACGCGAGTACTTCGAAATCGCGCACGGCTCCTTCCTCTGGAGGACACTGCCAGCCTTCACGCGCAGCGTGCTCAAGCGTGTGGTCAAGAGCCCACGCGGACACCTGCGCGATTCCGGTCTACTGCATCACCTCCTTCGGGTCGATGAATTGGACGTCCTGCGAGGCCATCCTCAGATGGGCCGTTCCTGGGAAGGAATGGTAGTCGAACAGGTCCTCAGAGGGCTGGCTGTGGGCGGAATTGCCTGCGATCACTATCACTATAGGACCGCCGCCGGTGCCGAGGTAGACCTGGTGCTAGAAGGGACCTTCGGGTTGATCCCCGTCGAGGTCAAATACCCTCAGACGACCCGCGCCAGGGAACTCCGCCCGATCACTGATTTCATTGAGGACCAGGACTGCCGCCTGGGGTTCGTCATCAACAACGATGAGAGGCCTCGGCTGCATGGCCCACGCTTGGTCGGAATGCCAGCTGCCTGCCTCTGAGGCAGCCAATGCAGGGTTCTGTTCAAGAATCGTTCCGAGTGTCAGAGTGACCTCCATGCGACTGTTCAGCCGTAGCGCCAAGCTCGACCACTTTGCTCCGGCCTGGAGGCCAAGGCGACGCCCCAGACCGACTCCACCACCTCTCGCTTCACTCGGAAATCACCCCGTCATCCCCCTTGGGTAGGAACCAAGATCGAAGCACGCCCAAGGTGACAGTGTTCCTTCCCTAAGCCAGTGGCTATTGCGAGGCTGTTTCAAGAGGCCTACAATCCAAACGTTACCCTCTAGACCCATGGACTCTGCGAAACGACCGCGCAACACCCATACACGACGGCGGTGGTTGCAAACTGGGACACTCGGCGTCATGGGCATCAGCCAAGCCGGGTTTCTGCAGAATAGAGCGGACTCCCGGAACGCGACCGAGCCGACAATGGGAGTTCAAACCAGGGGCACACAAGTTCTCGAAACGGGCGAGCCGGCCGACGTCGGGATGTCAGCCAAAAGACTCGCACGAATCACCGATCGCCTCGAGGCCGAAACCCAGAACGGCGATGTCACTTCTGCGTCGGTCCTGGTAGCCCGCCACGGGAAAGTGATTCTCCACCGTGGGTTCGGCAGGCTTAGTCCACATCCTGATTCCCCGCCGACTCAACCGGATACCATCTACCTGCTTGCTTCCATTTCCAAGCCGGTCAGCGTTTGCGGGTTGATGTTGCTGGTCGAGAGCGGCAAGGTGGACCTATCGGACCCGGTACAGCGTTACCTACCGGCATTTCAGGGTGGTCACAAGGATCAGGTGAAGGTGTGGCATCTACTGTCACACACTTCAGGAATGCCCGACATGTTGCCGACAAACGTCGAGTTGCGCCGGGCTCATGCCCCGCTTGGCGAATTCGTCGCCGGTGCGCTGGGGACGCCATTGTTGTATGCACCAGGCACTGAGTTCGCTTATCAGAGCATGGGAACGCTGCTGGCTGCCGAAATCACCGAGCGGGTATCGGGAAACCGCTTACGCGACTTTTTGCGCCGGGAGATATTCGAGCCGCTGAAGATGAAGCACTCGGTTCTCGGCCTGAACGGTCTGCGTATCGAAGACACCGCTATCGTCCAGGAGAAGAACGCTGATTCGGAAGACTCGCGGAGGTTTGGTCCCAACTCGCCCTACTGGCGTGACATGGGTCATCCTTGGGGCGGCCTGCACAGTACCGTTGGAGACTTGGCCATACTACTTCAGACATTCCTCAACGCCGGGCACTACGGCCAGTTTCGACTGTTTTCACCAGTGACCACGGCCACCATGACCCGAGATCACAATGGCACCGTTGGGGCTCCTTGGGGACTGGGTTGGGCACTGCGAGACTCGCGCGTGTGGAACTACTTTGGGAACCTGGGATCGGCCCGGACATTTGGTCACGTGGGAGCCACCGGCACCGTGGCCTGGGCTGATCCGGCACGTCAACTGATCGTAGTGCTGCTGACCACTCGGCCTGATCAGCGAGGGGTCCTACTCAACAGCATTTCCAACATGGCTCAGGCGGCGATCGTCGACGTGTGACACTGAACCAAGCACCACGGACAACGGACCTGCAATGGATCGAAGGAGCTTTCTCAAGGCGACGGCGGCGGCGGGAATAATTGGGGCCACGGGCTTCTGGGCGCCGGCAGCGGTGCTGGCTTCAGGACGCAAGAAGATTGCGGCCCTCTCGACCACCTATCATGTCCGCTCGCACAGCGACAATTTCATCACACGTTTCCTCGAAGGCTATTGGATCAACGATCGGTACTACGAGCCGCCTTGCGACGTGAGGTCGTTGTTCGTCGAACAGGAGCATGACGCCGACATCAGCGGGCGACTCGCGAGGAGCTGGGGCGTCTCGACGTACCCGACGATCCGGAAGGCGTTGACCCTGGGCGGCGAAGATCTAGCCGTGGATGGTGTCCTGCTCATCGGTGAGCACGGCGACTATCCGACGAATGTCAGGAACCAGAAACTCTACCCACGTCATCGCTTCATGGAGGAGATCGTGAGCGTCTTCAGGAGATCCGGTCGCTCTGTCCCGGTCTTCAATGACAAGCAGCTCTCCTTCGACTGGGAAAAGTCGAAGCAGATGTACGACTGGTCGAAAGAGCTGAAGTTTCCCTTGATGTCGGGTTCGTCGGTTTCGGTGACCTTTCGCCGCCCCGAGCTCGATTTTCCTCTCGATACGAAGCTGGAGGAAGTGCTCGCCGTCGGCGGCGGTTGGGTGTCCGATGGGGGGCTGTTTCATCTGCTCGAGACGCTGCAGTGCCTCGCCGAGCGCCGGGCAGGAGGCGAGACCGGCGTCAAGGCCGTGCAGTTACTTACTGACGATGCCGTCTGGGAAGCTGCGAAGGAGGCTCGCTGGAGCCGCAGCCTTCTGGATGCAGCGCTCGCCAGAGGAGAGAGGGTCACGCCGGGCCCCGTCGAGGAGATAGCCGAAAGGCCCGTCGCCTGTCTGATCGAATACAACGACGGTTTTCGTGGAACGGCCCTCGCCCTGGGCGGCAAGGTGGCCGAGTATCTGGGCGCGGTAAAAATCCAGGGAGAGCGTGAGCCGAAGGCTACGCTTTGTTACATCCCGATCGAAAACTCCAACAACTTCAGCCCATTGGTTGATTCCATTGGACGGATGTTCACCCAAGGCACGCTCGACTATCCGGTCGAACGCACGCTGCTGACCAGCGGCGCGCTCTCGTTCCTGATGGACTCGTGGTATCGCGGGCAGGTGCGAATCGAAACACCGGTGCTCGACATCAGCTACCGGGGACCCGCACAATCCTATTACGCCCACGGACTGGGATCCTGAGATGCGAGCACCGGGAATCTACGCCCAGCATCCCGAGATCTTTGATCTGGTGGAGCGACGCGCCCGGATCGTCAAAGTGGCCGACGGTTTCCTGTCGACTGCAGCTCCCGTCTTCAGCCGCATCGGGTTCCTCCTATTCAGCGACCTGGGCGGCGAGAAGATCTACAAGTGGACGATTCCGGTCTGGGAAAGCGAGCCGGACGGAGGCAAACTGACGGTCTTTCGCGAAAAGTCCCAAGGTGCCTGTGGACTGACCTTCGATCATCAGGGAAGGTTGCTCACCTGTGAGCAGGGCGCTGGCCGGGTGACGCGGACCGAGAAGAACGGCTCGATCACGGTACTGGCGGACCGTTACGGAGGCAAGCGTCTGAACGGACCCTACGATCTGGTCTACAACATCGACGGCTCGGTCTACTTCAGTGACTTGCCACGGAGTGACCTCTCAGGGAGGAGCCGGATCGCCCCCCAGCGAACAAACCCGCCGGCCGTCTACCGCATCACCCGCACACAGATGCCCGGAGCCGGTAGGGTGGAACGGGTTTCTCAGGAATGCGCGCGCCCCAGCGGCGTTGCGTTGGGCCCGCAGCAAGACCTGCTCTACGTGGCCGATGACGGCCAGAAGAACATCCGTGTCCAGCCACTCAACGACGACGGAACTCTGGGCCAGGGCCGAGTGTTTGCCGAGTTCGTGTCCGATGAGCTGGGTGGCCGCTTCGGCCTCAAGACCGACGAGTTGGGCAACGTCTACGCGTCCGGCCCCGGCGGACTCTGGATCTTTAGCCCGACGGGGAAGCACCTGGGCACGATCGTCACTCCGGAGCAGCCGTCGAATTGCTGCTGGGGCCGCGGGATTCTCGGACTCTACATCACCGCGCGGACCTCCGTGTACTACGTCGCGACCAGTGTAGCGGGGACGAGAACGTTCTAGCCCGGATTTCTCATCGCTTGTCGTAGCGAGGTGCCGCAAGGGCCGTCCTGGCAAGGCTTGCGACCGGGGACCAGGTACCCGCTTCGGTGCGGCGTTGCTCGAGGAGAGAGCCGAGCGAGACTTCAGTCCGAAGGCCAGTTGCTGCGGCCCGCTGGAGGCCGCGACTGACAGCGGCAGTGAACGATTCCTGCCTCCGCTGCCTCTGGCTCACGGACGCCGTAGAGAAGTCTTGTCCGGATCTCGATGCTGGCTGACAGCTTTTCGGCTAGCTCCAAGGCCTCGAGCGCGGTCTGACTGGTCACACGGGTCAAGTAGTCCGCAGCCAGATCGTGAGAAGTCTCCAGCAGGGTGTGGGCCGTCCTCTTCACCCCAGCCTGCTTTCCAATCAACTGTGCCTCAAAGGCAGCCAACGCCTCCACTACCTCAGCCTGAAACTTACAGGGGTGCTCACAGACCAGGTGGAAAAGTCGCTTATATATCTGATAAGCGGAGCGCGTGGATTCCCTTCCCTGGCGATTTCGTGGGATGAATCGACTGGCCTCACCTTCTGTCAGATAGCGATGTTCCTTGTACTCCGCGGGCACGTCAGTAATCCCAAGGTAGTAAGGCAGGAAAGGGCTGGCCAGGGAAGGAGCCAGGGCAATCCAGAGTGGCGCCACTTCACTCCTGACTTCCCTCCTGAGGTGGGCCACCTGACCGTATCCGGCCGACTCGCGGGTAATGACTGGACTGCGGACTGCCTCCATCATGTCCTGAAGTGTCAGTCTGGAAGAGCGCTGCCGAAGCCACGCCTCCATGTATTCCATCGCCTCGGTGCGGATCTGGCTCCCCTCCAGGTTGGGCTGCCTATCGACACCATAAACGGCATGAACATTGAAGGGCTCTTCAGTCGGTCCACCGTCCCCCGATTCGGAAGCGTACCAGCCCTGTTCCACCGCAAAGGAGATCAGGTTCTCGGACCCCATGTAGTCCGGATGGGTTCGATAGTCGAGGGGAATTTCACCAATGTAGCCTCCCCTGAAGACCCGGATATCGTCCGCACCCAGGCGCTGCGCGACCCAGAGGCCCTGGCCCCCCGCAAACTCGAGCACGATCCAGCCCTCTGTAGTATCAGCAAAGATATGGGAGTTCCCCCCGAAGGTAGCGTAGCCGTGCTCTTCGACCAGGGAGCCCACAATCTGGGCAGCCTCACGAGCAGTCCTGGCTCGCTCCAAGGCGATCCGGGCCAGGTCGCTGTAATTGAGACCCCGCTGTGGGTTGGGGGTCATCTGGCGCAACTCGAGCCGGGAGCCCGCAGAGACATCCCGTCCTGCCACCAGGTGCTGATTGAGTCCGCCGTTGGTAAGGGGAGCGGGGAAACCCGCAAAGGAGGAATACGAGACCGCCAGATACTTGTGGGTTCGAGAAACCTGGGGGATCCGAAATCGCAGGCCGGGATATCGGGACGCCGCAGTGACGCCGACCTCAAGGGTAGCGCCTTCCGGATGATCGATAGCCGGAGTGACCTCGAGCCAGTGGCTCGAGGGCTCGTCCCCGTAACCTCCCAGCAGAACACTCCCATCCGCGGTAAGATTCCGACCCACATAGAGGGCACAGCTACCCCCAAGCTGGGAGGGGAAGCTGCCCACCACCAGGAACAAGGCCAGCAGCGTGCGGGCAAGATGGAACATCTACGGCAATCCTCTGGTGCTGCGGCGATTGGAGCTCAGTCCCCACCCAGCCGAAGCGGATCCTTGAGGTCGAGGGAGTTGCCCAGCACTACCAGAAATATCGCAGGCAACCCTGACAGAGCCGGTATTGTGGAGGAGCCGGGTGGGGACAACGGCCGTCAACGCGCTTGCGGCCCGCCCGTGGCTTAGAAGTGCCAGGCGGGCAACGGCGGACCCGACGAGAGGACTTCCTCGAGGTAGGCTCCCGACTGGGGTGCTGGAGCGATCGCGTGCGTCGCCTCGGCGCGCTCGAGGACGCGGTAGCCGAGGATGTTGTGCCAGCTCCCGTCGCCAAGCTGGAGGTTCATGGCCGAAGGGTGGTCGGCGTGCCAGCTGCTGCCGCCCGGGGGCGGTCCGAATTCCGACCGGCAGTCGCGGGCGACGATCGGCGACGCCAGGCTCTTGCGGTCGGCCGAGAGCGGCCAGAGCACCAGGCGCTCCCGCAGCCACCCCCCGAGGCGCATCCGCCCGCCATCCCCGGTACCTTTGTACCCGCTGTGGTTGTAGCGCTCGTCGCCGATCGGCCAGAGCGGCACCTCGAAGAGGTTGGCGGCCACGTAGGGAGTGCCGTCGGCAGCCTGGTTGATCGACACCGGCGACATCGAGATGGGCCCCAGCGCCTCGATCTGTAGCCGCCAGGTCGTGCCACCGTCCGCGGAGCGCCAGACCCGGATGCTCGTCCGGTTCGGTTCCCCTTTGCCCCGTGCGCAGAGCAGCAGCGTCCCGTCGACGTCGCGAACCAGGGTTGGCTCCCAGGAGCCGTCCTCGGGCGTCACCGGGACAAACGTGTGCGCTTGCCAGAGACCCGCAGTGCGGCGAAAACGGAGGACACCGCTGGCGACCAGGGACCGCTTCGGGCCGGCCGGCTCCCCGCGGCGGCAGCTGTACGGGAGTAGGAGATCGTCGCCGTCGGCGATCCCGTTCCGAATCGGGTTGCCGGCTAGGAACCAGTCTCCGACGCTTGCTCGACCCTCCACCAGCGGCTCCGCCTTCTCCGCCCGGAACCGGGTACCGTCGTACGAAAGCTGCTGGAACTCCAGGTACTCGTAGGCCTGGGCCCCCGGGTAGGCGCGACGCCCAATCCGGTCGGCGTTGTGTCCGAGGTCCCGGTCGTGCTGGGGCCAGGCCTGGGCGGTCGAGAGGCCGAACCCGGTTCCGGCATGCGGGTGGGGCGAGCCGTCGGCCCGCTTCGCGCCGGTGGGCACGAAGGCGCCGGCCACCGGGTACTTCACCATGACCGCCCGCTCGTTCGGAGGCCGGGAGTTTGGGTTCGGCTCCCCGTGGTTACGGGAGATTTGGACCGCAGCTTCGCTACGGATCGCATCGAGGCTGTCGAAGAGCAGCACGTCGGAGCCGAGCTCGAAATCGACACCGGGATTGAGTGCCTTGCGGATGTTGCAGAACACGCCAGCCAAGCGCGGCGCGACCTGGAACGGGTAGGTAATTCCGTAGCGCCAGACCTCGCCAGCCGGGACAGAAACGGGCGCGCGCAGGAGTGCCGCACCCCGCGTTACCCGAACCAGCCCCCGCGAAGACCCTGCCTGGGACCAGCTCGGGACGGGGGCAAGTGCCAGCGCCGCTCCGAGCTTTCCGAACTGCCGCCGCGTCCAGTGTCGACCCATCGCACGCCCCCTCTGGCAGCCGATTGTAGCACGCCAGCGGGCTCTGTCACCGTACTGGATCGCAGTCTTCCTTGCCCTACTCTGATCGGGGGGATTCCTGGATCTCCCGCTACAACATGGTTAGCCGAGCTCATCTTTGCTACGATCGAGATTCGGAGCGTGGTCTGAGGTACGGAGGTCGACAGTATGGACCGGAAGAATGGGGTCATCCACGTTGGTTCCCTGAAGGAGGTTCAAGGAAAGAGTCCCCTGCTGATATCCCAGGGGCCAGTACCCATCGTCATCTTTCATCACGGCGATAAGCTCCATGCCGTTGATAACCGCTGTCCTCACATGGGCTTCCCCCTGCATCGCGGGACGGTTGAAGACGGGATCCTAACCTGCTATTGGCATCACGCCCGCTTCGATCTGGTCAGCGGATGCACCTTCAATCTGTTCGCCGACGATGTCGATTCCTATGCGGTGGAGGTCAGGGACGGAGAGGTCTTTCTGGACACCATGCCGCCCCAGACCGATCCCGTCAAACGCTGGACCCAACGACTGCAGGAAGGACTAGAGCAGAATCTCAATCTGATCGTGGGCAAATCGGTGGTCGGACTGCATCACAGTGGTGTGTCCCACAACGAAATCGCCAAACAGGGTGCCTCGTATGGGGTGAAGCATCGCGAGGACTGGAGCTCCGGCCTCACCATCCTGAGCGCGATGTCCAACCTCTGCGACCACCTGCAGGGCGAGGAGCGCATTGCTCCGCTGTATCACGGCCTGGTACACATTGCCCGGGACTGTGCCGGTCAGACCCCCAAGTTCAACATCCAGCCGCTCCACAACCAGGACATCCCGCAGGAACATCTCAAGCGCTGGTTTCGCTACTTCGTCGAGGTGCGTAGCACCGAAGGGGCCGAGCGCTGCCTGCTAACAGCGATACATAAGGGAATGACGGACGCCCAGTTGGCCGACATCGTGGTGACAGCCGCAACCGATCATTTCTACTTGGACGATGGCCATGTGATGGACTTCATCGACAAAGCTTTCGAACTGCTGGACCGGGTTGGTTGGGAACACGCCAGCCGAGTTCTGCCGTCCCTGATCCGACCGCTTTGCACCGGGGTGCGCAGCGAGGAGCGCAACGCCTGGCGTCATCCCATCGATCTGGTGCCCCTGCTACGAGAAGCGTTCGATGGGCTCCCCAGCTTGGTCGAGGCAGGACGGGACAAGACCTGGAGCAAGCCGGAAGACTTCACTGAGGCCCTCTTCAGCGACGATCCCTACATCCCGATTGAGGCGCTCAAGGACGCCATTCAAAAAGGGGCCCAGCCCGTGCAACTGGCTCAGGCGATAGCGTATGCGGCGGCCCTGCGCATTGTCCGCTTCCACGTTCAAAACGAATTTGCCGACTGGATAGCGGTGCTCCACAGTTTCAGCTATGCCAATGCACTCCACCAATTGTTGAAACGAAACCAATCTCCCGAACTCTTGCGAGGAGTCTTCCACGGTGCCATGCGTGTCTATCTCGATCGCTTCTTCAACATCCCACCGGCCCGATTGCCTGCTTCCAATCGAAGAGGGGCGCACCTCGAAGAGGGGCGCACCGGAGGGAGATCGACTCACTGCACACGGAGCTGCTCGCCCTGATGAACCTCCAACAACAGACTGACGCGGCTGGCCAGCTGGTCTACAGCTATCTGGAGGCGACCGGAGACGGCGGAGGGCTGATTCGTACGATGGCTGATAGCTTGCTTCGTGAGGACGCCGAGTTCCACAGCTTCCAGATGCTGGAAGCGGCGATTCGTCAGTACCAGGACCTGGAGGATGCTGATGAGAAACGGCTGGTGATGGTTGGAGCGGCCCGCTATCTGGCCGCTCATTCCCCGACACAGCGGGCCATGCAACAGACACTCCGGGTTGCCCTACGTCTTCACCGAGGCGAACCAGTCTACGAACCAGAGACCGACACAGCGCATTGAGCCATTGGAGGTCAGCGTGGCGAGCGCGGACAGCATCGAGTCGCAGGCACATCAGCATCATCTCTTCGCGTGGATTCGATCAGGACTTGAGGTTGGCTCGCGTACTGTCTTGACAACCAGCTTCTCTACATGCATACTAGTTGGTATGTAACTCGGCTTGGTCCGGTTGGTAGCGATTCACATGAGGGTCAATAAGCGAAATTCCGATGAAACCCGGCAGCGGCTCCTAGAGGCCGCTTTCCATGAAATCCACCGCAACGGGTTTCGCGCGGCGAGCCTCGACTCTATCCTGGCCAATACCGGCGTGACCAAGGGTGCACTGTATCACCACTTCTCCAACAAGAACGAATTGGGCTACGCGGTCGTGGATGAGTTGGTCCACAATATGATCTCGGATACTTGGCTGAAACCGCTCAGCCGAGGGGAAGATCCGATCGACGACATGATTGCCATTCTCGAGGGCTACAGCGACGAGGACATGGAACGAGGCTGCCAACTGGGTTGCCCGCTGAACAACCTGGCCCAGGAAATGTCGCCCGTGGACGAGGGGTTTCGGCGTCGCCTGGATGGGCTCTTCGCCTTGTGGCGTGGCGCGGTCGCCGAAGCGTTGCGGCGTGGCCAGCGGTCGGGACATGTCCGTGAGAACATCGATCCCGACCAGATCGGCTGCTTCTTTGTCGCTGGCTTGGAGGGTGGCATCAGCCAGGCAAAGACAGCCCAGAATCCCGAAGTCCTGGCCGACTGCCGAGACGCAATGATTGGCTACGTTGAGACACTCCGCAAGCCCCAGAACCCCGCATGACAAAGCACAACTGTGGTTCTGTTGACGTTCTCACATACCGACCAGTCGGAATGTAATAAGCAAAGGATTGAAACATGAAAGCAAGCATTTCGAATACAAGCAAGTGGGACATTCGGGCTATCCGCTACGCCGAGTGGGTCATTCGATGGAGATGGGCTGTTGTGGCCCTCTCCCTGCTCGCCGCCCTGTTCGCCGCATCCGGCGCTTCGCGGCTGCAGTTCATCGACGAGTATCGAGTCTTCTTCGGAGAGGACAATCCACAGCTACGGGCGTTCGACGCGGTCCAGGACATCTACACGAAGAATGACAACATCCTTTTCGTCGTCACTCCTGCTGACGGGAATGGGTTCTCTCCCGATGCCCTCGCGGCCGTCGAAGACCTCACCGCGGAGGCTTGGCGGATCCCCTTTGCCATTCGGGTCGAATCGGTCACCAACTTCCAGCATAGCTACGCCGAGGGCGACGACCTGACCGTGGAAGACCTCGTCTCGGGTGCCCGTGAACTTTCCGCCGGCGAGGCCGAGCAAGCAAAGCAGATCGCCCTCCAGGAGCCCTTTCTGAGAGGCAGACTCGTACCCGCCAACGCACACGTCAACGGCGTGAACGTGACTCTGCAATTCCCTCGCGAAGAGTTGGACGAAACGGCACGCTCCGTCGCCCATGCCCGCAAACTCGCCGCACGGATCGAAACGGACTATCCGGGAAGTGCCGTGGCGATGACCGGTATGGCCATGCTCAACAACGCCTTCCAGGAGTCGGCGATGCGCGACTTGGGAACTTTGGTGCCGATGATGTATGTGGGCATCATCGTCGTGATGGTGATCTTGCTGCGGTCGTTTACGGCGACCCTGTCGGCCGTGCTCGTCATCGGAATGTCGTTGGCAACGGCCATGGGTCTTGCTGGCTGGCTCGGATTCTCGCTGACGCCGCCCTCATCCGCAGCGCCCACGATGATTCTCACTCTGGCGGTCGCGGATAGCATTCACGTCCTGATCTCGATGCTACGGGAGATGCGCCGGGGCCGTTCGAAGCATGAAGCCATAGTCGAAAGCTTGCGGACCAATGCCCAACCCGTTTTTATAACAAGCCTGACAACCGGCATCGGCTTTCTCAGCATGAACTTCAGCGAGGTGCCGCCGCTCAATGACTTGGGCAACATCACGACATTGGGTGTCGTCGCGGCCTGGGTCTACTCGATGCTCTTCCTTCCCGCAGCTGTCGCGATTCTGCCTATTCGAGCGCGCGGCGAGATGATCGTCTCACCGAAGTGGATGGATCGCCTGGCCGACTTCGTCCTTGGCAGCCGCAAGCCGTTGCTGTGGACATCGGCCGTCCTGGCTTTCATCCTTGCGGGGTGCCTTCCCCTGAACGATCTGAATGATCAGTTTGTCGACTACTTCCACGAGAGCACGACGTTCCGGCAGGATGCCGACTACGCGATGGATAATCTAAGCGGCATCTATCAGATCGAGTTCTCTTTGGCCGCGGGTGAGGAGGGAGGCATCAGCAGCCCCCACTATCTTCAGAAGATCGATGAGTTCGCAAACTGGTACCGAGGACGACCGGGAGTCATGCACGTCGCCACGATCAGTGACGTCATGAAGCGACTGAATAAGAATCTGCACGGCGATGACCCGGCCTGGTATCGCCTGCCCGAGGAGCGCGATATGGCCGCGCAGTACCTGCTGCTCTACGAGATGTCACTGCCCTACGGCCTCGACCTCAACAATCAGATCAACGTCGACAAGTCGGCGACGCGTTTCATTGTCACCGTCGAGAACGTTACTTCCAAAGAGCTGGTCGGATTGGTCGAAGGAGGGGAGGGATGGCTCCGGGAGAACGCGCCCCCACCGATGCATACTCACGGAGTAGGGCCCGGTGTGATTTTTTCCTATATCTCGGCGCGCAACATTCGCAGCATGCTATTCGGCACAGTACTGGCTTTCATCCTGATTTCGGTCACCTTGGTCTTCGCCCTGCGGAGTATGAAATTCGGATGGCTGAGCTTGATTCCGAACGTAATGCCGGCTGTGTTCGCGTTCGGGCTTTGGGGCGTTTTCGTTGGGCAAGTGAACCTTGGGCTCTCGATTGTAACGGGCATGAGCCTGGGCATTGTCGTCGACGACACGGTGCACTTCCTGAGCAAGTACCTGCGAGCGCGCCGCGAAAAGGGACTGAGTTCCGAGCAAGCCGTACGCTACGCGTTCTCGACTGTGGGCTTGGCGCTGGTCGCCACCTCGATGATTCTCGTAGCCGGCTTTCTGGTGCTCGCTCAATCTACGTTCGAATTCAACGCCGGCATGGGCAAGATGACCGCGCTGACCCTCGCGATTGCTTTGCTGGCCGACCTGCTGTTCTTGCCGCCGTTGCTGATGAAACTCGACGGCTCGCGACAAATTGCTGGATTTACCCAGAAGGAGGGATTGAAAGATGACGATGCTTATGCCGCCGCAAGTTAGTCGCGCGGCGCGAATACACACACAGACAGAAACCCGAGCGCTGGCCTCGGTTTCCTTTCTCCGATTGCGCCTTGCCCTGCGGTTTTCGTTGATTGCGCCGCTGCTGGCATGGATGCTGCTGCCGGCCCACGCTCTGTCGCCCGCCGAAGAGAAGGGTCACGAGATCGCGATCGAGGCAGACCGCCGGGACCAAGGGTGGCAGGATCAGAAAGCGGACCTGCAGATGATTCTCCGCAACCGCCACGGCCAGCAAAGCGTGCGCAAACTGCGCAATCGGTCACTCGAAGTGGCCGACGACGGTGACAAGCTTCTCATCATCTTCGACCGCCCCCGCGATGTGAAGGGCACGGCTTTCCTGACGTTTACGCACAAGGCCGGCCAGGACGACCAGTGGCTGTATCTACCTGCCCTGAAGCGCATCAAGCGCATCTCGTCAAACAACAAGTCCGGCCCTTTCATGGGAAGCGAGTTCGCCTACGAGGACCTGACTTCGCAAGAGGTAGAAAAGTACACCTACAAGCATCTCCGTGATGAAACCCTCGATAGCCTCGACTGCTTCGTCGTCGAACGCACGCCTGCCGATCCGAAGTCAGGCTATACGAAGCAAATCGTTTGGTACGACAAGCCGGAATACCGCATTCAGAAAATCGAGTTCTACGACCGCAAAGCCGATCTCCTGAAGACGCTAACCTACTCCGGCTACCAGAGATACCTCGACCGCTATTGGCGCGCCGACGAGATGTTCATGCAGAACCATCAGACGGGCAAGAGCACCAAGCTCGACTGGAAGGACTATCTGTTTCAGACCGGACTCGGCGAGCGCGATTTTGACCGGAACAGCCTCAAGCGAGCACGCTAGAAAGGGAGAGCATTGTGAAACCAGTAGAGATCAAGGTGGCAAGGTCCCTACCCGTCTCTGCCGAGGCAGTTTGGATTCTCATGGCAGCAGCGAGGCCCCCGGTACCCAGTGCCTCCGCCGTGTGAGGACAAAGCACGATGCCGCTAGTGAGTATAGCCATGCGCTACGCTGCCGCGATCGTGATGCTCGCGGGGGTGGCCCAGGCCGGCGAATGGACCGGCGAGTTCGCCGTCGAAGGCCGTCTGTTCCCGCAGACCGCGCTCGGCCCCGAGCAGGAACGCGCCAATATCTCGCTGTCGTTCGAACCCGAATACTACTTGGAGCGACAGGACGGCAAACAGAGTTTCACTTTCACAACGTTCTTCCGGCTCGACCACAACGACCCGGACCGCACGCATCTCGACATCCGCGAGTTGACCTGGCAAACGAACGCCAATGCTTGGGAACTGCGCGTCGGGATTCGGAAAGTCTTCTGGGGCGTCACCGAGTCACAGCATCTCGTGGACGTCATCAACCAAACCGATTTCGTCGAGAACCTCGATGGCGAGGACAAGCTCGGCCAACCCATGGTGAACTTCGCCTGGGTACGGGACTGGGGCACGTTGGACTTCTTTGTTCTGCCCGGCTTTCGAGACCGCACCTTCCCGAGCGCCCAAGGCCGTCCGTCCTTCGGTGTCCCGGTTGACTTCGATCGTCCGCAGTTTGAGTCCGACCTCGGTCGGGGGCACGTCGACTGGGCCGCCCGCTGGTCGCACACGCTCGGCCTGTTGGACGTCGGACTGTCCCACTTTGCCGGCACCAGCCGCGATCCCGATTTCGCCCGCGAGCTTCGCGCCAACGGGGAAACTGTTTTCGTCCCTCGCTACGACCTGATCCATCAATCGGGCCTCGACTTGCAGATGACCCAAGGCGGTTGGCTTTGGAAAGCCGAGGTCATTTCGCGCACCGGTCAGCGGAACCACTTCATGGCGTCCACGGCGGGGTTCGAATACACGATTGGCAATGTGAAGGATTCTGGGAAAGACCTTGGACTGCTCCTCGAATACAGTTACGACGAACGAGGCGACCAGGCATTGACGCCTTTCCAGGACGACGTCTTCCTCGGCGCCCGCTTCGCTTTGAACGATGTGCAGAGCACCGAGGTCCTTGCCGGAGCCGTCCTCGACCGCGAGACCGGGGCCACGTTCGTCAACGTCGAAGCAAGCCGCCGCCTCGGCCAAAACTGGACACTCGACCTACAGTACCGCGGATTCGTCAACGTTCTCGAGAGTGACCGTTTTCTCTTCGGCTTGCGAAACGACGACTATCTCCAGGCCGAATGGGCCTGGCACTTCTAAACACCACTTCGGGTCCTACAAGGGTTTTTCGTAATGACAAGGTAAAAGTGACCCGGCGTGATCAAGTAAAAGTGACCCACCCGGGTTTAAAGTTGTTTTCCTAGTTCCTAATCAATAGATGCCAGGATCAAGAGGGGTTTGGGGCCCCCTCTTGATCCGCTTCCTTATTAGCCCCCGCAGGGGGCGCAGTGGCGGCCACTGCGCGCTTTCGGCGCTTTTTCCCGTGCCGTTGGAGGCTCTCCGTCAGCCGGATGCTTTCCCAGTCGAAGGGATAGATCTGACAGTGATGGGTCAGTCGATCCAGTAGCGCGGCGGTCAGGGCCGCATCACCAAAGACCTTCGTCCATTCGGCAAAGGCAAGGTTGGACGTCACCAGGACCGAGGCCCGTTCGTAGCGATTGGCGAAGACTTGAAAGAGCAGCTGGGCTCCCTCCTGGGAGAGAGGGATGTAACCGAGCTCATCGATGACGACCAACTCAAAGCGATCGAACCTTTTGAGCAGACGCTGCAGCTGTCGTTCCTCACGCGCTTCGACCAGGGTGTTGACCAACTCCGCCGCCGTCCAGAACAGCACCCGGTAGCCTTGGCGGCAGGCTTCCACTCCCAGGACCGTGGCGGCATGACTTTTTCCCGTTCCATGCCGTCCGATGAACGCCAGATTCTCTCGACGCGGGATGTAATCGCACTGAAGCAGTTCTCGGACCTGCAGCGCCTCCAGACCCGGCCACTTCTTGAAGTCCGTCCCTTCCAGGGTTTTCATCACGGGAAAGCGAGCCTCTTTGAGCCGACGTTTGAGTTGATTGGCCTGGCGCTGAGTGAGTTCTCGGGTGACCAGATCCAGCAGAAAGCCCTCATAGCTTTCGCCTCCCTCGCGGGCCTGGCGGGCACACTCCGGGTAATCGTGCAGCATCGCCGGTAAACGCAAGCGTTTGAGATGGTCCTCGAGCAGGACGGTGTCGCTGAGTTGACTCATAGCGCACCTGCCGGTAAGAGGGCGTTAAAAGCATTCGGATCACTGACTGGGACCGGCTGATCGGTCACCCCGGGAATCAGCTCGGCGGGCAGGGGCTCCGTCGACAGCGGCGGTGCTTCCTGAGCCCGCAGCAGATGACGGATCGATTCATAGCCGGGACAGCCCTTGTCCAGAACCGATCGGACAGCCGCTTCCACCCGGGAGCTCTCGTACTGGCGATGCAGCTGCAAGACCCGAACAAACTCGCGGGTGCCCCGGCCCTCGCCCTGACGGCGACGCAGCGCCTGCAGCAGGACTTCGTAATCCAGCGGCCACTGCCGCCGCCACTGGACGATGGCACGAGCACTTTCAAACGCTCCGACGCGCTCATAAATCAGGTCTAGATAGTGCAGCGGATCGATCTGCCACTGGCTCTTCCAGAAGAGGCGATCGTGTTGGCTCACCTTCCGATCGGAGGCGTACAAGCGAATCTGCTCGCAACCCACGTGGGCCCAGAGCCAGCATCCGACGTACGCTCGAGGCACCGAGTACCGATTGTGATCCACTCGGGCAGTCTGATAGGCATCCACCTTGACCCGGACCGGCTTGAAGTTCTCAAAGGGTTGATCCGGAAGCGGCAGCAGAGCCGCGTTCCGCTTCGAAGCGTTCGTCCACCGTACGGTCATCTTCCCGACCTCCAATCCGGTGGCTCCCATACTGCTCACAGCGCTGGGCCAGGAGTTGGTTCAGTTCCTCGAAGTCTTCGACAGAAGGCAGCGGCACCAGGAAGTTGCGCCGGGCAAAACCGATCAGCCCCTCGGCTCCTCCTTTCTCAAAAGCAATCAAATGCACCCAGTTCACCTGCTGAGCAGAAGGTGCGGGTCACTCATCCTTTCCATCCTCTGAGGGGCGCCTCCTTTTCTTTTGTAGTCAGTAAGCTGCTCTGGGGAGAGCAGCGGGTCACCGTGCAGATGGGCGACGGAAGGTTTTGTTCGCTGCCGATTGGTTGGACCGAACTAGCGCCACCGGAGCCCTACTTAACGATGGGGCAAGGGCGCTCCAGATTCCGAGTCGAGGATTTGCTTCAGCTGGCCGAGCGGCTCCAGGATCGAACCGATCCAGAGGACAACCATGTCAAGTAAATTACGTACACAATGTCAACTAATTTCTGTCCAGCATGGGGCCTTTATGTCCTCGTTTCCAGTGCAAAGATGTGTTATATTCCTTGATGATACGGGTAGCCATGAACTAAAAACACTTGACAGGTCTGCACAAAGAGAACATAATTATATTTACACTATGAAACCGACAACACCTTCCGATCAGACGAAGATCAAAGCCTTGCGCCAACACGGAGCTCTGCATCCTCAGCCGGAAGCCGTACGAGATGAAGCTTTTCAAGGCGAGGAGTTTCTGGATGCGCGCGATCGAGTGCAGGTCAAGTACGAGATGCTGCGCCGGCATCGCCTGGAGGGTCGACCCGTCAGCGAGGTGGCCCAGCGTTTCGGGGTGAGCCGGCAGGCGTTCTATGTGGCTGAAACGGCCTTCGAGAAGGAGGGGCTGCCCGGATTGATCCCCCGCCGACGCGGTCCCAAGCGAGCCCATAAGTGCACGGCAGAGGTGCTCGATTTTGCGGAGAGCTGGCGCCAGAGCGGCCCCCATGAGCAGTCCGTCGCCGAAGCGGTCGAGCAGCGTTTCGGAATCCAGATCCATCCGCGATCGATCGACCGCGCTCTGGCCCGGCGCAAAAAAAAACCGCCCCAGAAGGAAAAGCAATGAGGAGCCGTTTTGGAGAGGAGCATCGCGTTTACTTCCAACAGCAGTACGAAGCTCTGCGCCGGGAGGCCGTCAGTTGCCGCGCTGGCCTGGAGCGCGGTCACGGCCTGACCCTGTTTCTGGCGCAAGGGATGGCAGCCTGGATGGCGGCACTCTCCGCCCTGCTCCCTCCACGAGTGGCTACTGGCGGCCGGGTCCGCCCGAGTCCTTCACGCCGTTGCCCGGAACTGACCCTAGGTATGGGCTCGGATCTGAGGACGATTCTGGCAGGTATGGTGCTGGCCTGCACTCGGGAGGTGCCGCATGAATGAGTCGAGCAAAGTCCGGCCCGAACACCTGAGCCGAGAGGCCTACCTGTACATCCGGCAGTCTTCGCTGCGGCAAGTGCAGGAGAATCGTGAAAGCACCGCTCGCCAATACGATCTCAGGCGCCGGGCTCAGGTTCTGGGATGGGTGAGCGATCAGATTGTCGTCATCGACGAGGATCAGGGAACGTCTGGGGCCAGCACTGCGGGGCGAGACGGCTTTCAGCGTTTGGTGGCCGAAGTCGGCCTGGGTCACGTCGGATTGGTGATGGGCCTGGAAGTGTCACGTCTGGCCCGAAGTTCCAGTGACTGGCATCGGCTGCTGGAGATCTGCGCGTTGGCCGACACGCTGATTTTGGATGAAGATGGACTGTACGATCCCTCTCACTTTAACGACCGCTTGCTGCTCGGCCTGAAAGGGACCATGAGCGAAGCCGAGCTGCACGTCTTAAGAGCCCGGCTGGTGGGGGGCCAGCTCAACAAGGCTCGGCGGGGTGAACTCTGGATCCGAGCTCCCATCGGCTACGTCCATGACGAAAGCGATCGACTGAAGTTCGATCCGGACGAGCAGATCCAGGGAGCGGTGCGGCTGCTGTTTGAGACTTTTCGCCGACTGGGTTCAGCCCAACAGGTGGTGCGCCACTTTCACGAGGAGGACATCCTCTTCCCCCGCCGGCTTCCGTGGGGTGTGCGAGCGGGGGAAGTGATCTGGATCGAACTTGAACACAGCCGAGCGCTGAATATCCTGCACAATCCTCGCTATGCGGGAGCCTATGTGTACGGGCGAACCCGTCAGAAGAAACTGGGACATCACGTTCGGTATCGGCGAATGCCGCGGGAGCAGTGGAAGGTCTTCCTCCCCAATGCCCACCCCGCCTACCTCTCGTGGCAGGAGTTTGAGATCAACCAGGCAAAGCTACTGGAGAATGCCAACGGCTATGGTCCGGATCGCCGCCGAAGTCCTCCGCGCGAAGGAACGGCACTTTTGCAAGGAGTCGTGGTGTGCGGCCTCTGCGGTCGCCGTATGACAGTTCGTTATCACGTCCGCCAAGGGCACCCTGTTCCCGATTACGTGTGTCAGCGACGGGGCATCGAGACCGCCCAAGACCCCTGCCAGAGGATTCCGGGAACGGGTTTGGATGAAGCCATTGCCGAAGTGGTCCTGGAGGCCGTGACCCCGGCGACTCTGGAGGTGGCGCTGGAAGTCTTTGAGGAACTGAGAGCACGCAAAACCGAGGCGGATCGGCAGCGGCGTCGTCAGGTCGAACGCGCCCGGCAGGAGGCCGAGTTGGCCCAGCGTCACTACCTGCTGGTGCGACCCGAAAACCGACTGGTCGCTGATGCTCTGGAGTCTCAATGGAATGAAAAACTGACCCAACTAGCGCGAATGGAAGAGGAGTACGCTCAGACCCGGAAGGCTCACGGCCTGGAGCTCAGCGCCCAGGATCGCGAGCAGATCCTGGCCCTGACCTCGGACCTGCCGCGGGTGTGGAAGGATCCTCGCACTCCGGCACGCGACCGTAAGCGTATGCTTCGGTTGCTCGTTGAGGACGTGACTTTGATCCGTGAACACCAGGTGATTCGCATCGGGATTCGCTGGAAAGGCGGGGCCACCACAACGCTCGAGCGACCCGTACCGCCGGCCGCTGGGGACCGGTTCCGAACCCCCGCAGACATTGTCGAGCAAGTCCGAGCGCTGGCGACCGAACAGACGGATAAGGAAATCGCCCGGACTCTGAACGGGCGCTGGCTGCGCTCGGGCCGGGACAACAAGTTCACACGCCTAACCATCAAAGGCATCCGCCGGGCCTACAGGATTGAGAGTCTGTACGAGTACTGGCGCAAGAAGGGGTGGCTCACGGCCAAAGAGGCGGCCGCCCATCTCGGGATTCACTACCAGACAGCCAAACGCTATGCTATCGCTGGCGTGCTCGAAGCCCGGAGAGTCAACGACAGAGATGAGATCCTATTCGCTTCCACACCTGCGTCTCTGAAGACCCAGCTCGGTAAGCGCCTGAAGGATCGTCGCCGCTATCCGCCCTGTGCGTCGAAACGAAACAACGAGGTGCAGTATGCAGGTTGATCCTTTTCCTGGCCTCGCCCCGGCGTGCAGTACCGGGCCTGGAAGGTGTAGTGGCTACGAAAGGACACGAACCGTTCCTGCTCCACGCGCTGCCTGCCCCGCAGGATCCGTTGGACCGCCTGCGTGAGGTTGTCGTAGACCAGCTCCAGGAAGACGCCTCCGTAGTAGGAGAAGGCGTGCATATGGGCGTCGAAGAACATCTCCTGACGCTCCCAGGGATAGGCCCGCACAAAGGGCTTGCCCGAGTACGAGGGCGCATCACAAAGAACTTGACCTGCCGACGCAGGCCGGCCAGCTGGACCCAGGCACTGCCCCAGTCCACTTGGGCTTCCCGCGCCACCTCCGGATCCAGCGGCAGCACGGCCTCGCGCCGGCTCCAGCCGTGAGCGGCTTTCCATTGCCGCACCCAGCGCCGCACGCTCACCTCTGCCCCCGCAAACTGATGCTCCTGCACCAGCCGGGTGTAGACCCTTCGAGCCGTGTGCCTTTGCTTGCGCGGCTGTTGGCGGTCGCCCATCAGCCATTGCTCGATGATCTTCGCGACGGGATCCATGACCGGGGCCCTCGGCTCTTTCTGCCGACGATACTTAGGTTCTTTCCCGGCCAGCGCCTTGCGAATCGTCGTTCGATGGTGTCCCGTCTCTCGTCGAATCTGCCGGATGCTCTTTCCATACACACGCGACGCCGTTCTGATAAGCTCAAACTGATCCATCCCAATCACCTCCAACCTCCGTTTCGCCTGTCGTTTAGCAATCACAACAGACTAAAACAGAGGTCTGATTGGGGTGGGTCACTTTCGCTCGATCATTCGCCCCCAAAACGGGTCACTTTTACGTTATCGAAATCAGGTTTTCTGCTCCCGGTTTCGACATAGGTCTAATACACATAGGATAAACATCTTTTCTTGACAGATATATCTTATGCCAATAAATTATGTATATGCGGACCACGCTAGAGATAGACGAAAAGAAACTCGCAAAGCTCATGCGGCTAGTGGGTGCCTCGAGCAAGACTGAGGCGATCAACACTGCCATCGACGAGGCCCTCAGAGCGAGGGCGCGGTCTCGGCTCAAAGGGCTGGCTGGTCGGGTCCACCTGGCGGAAGACTGGCGTGAGCTCCGACAACGGGATCTCGGCTCTTGAGCACCTCCCTGGTGCTTGTCGACACCTCAGTCTGGGTGGAATTCTTCAATCGTCCCGGGGGTCCCGAGCACCTCCGAGTGAATCAGCTACTGGACGAAGATTGCGTCGCCATCAGTGGTGTGATCGCAGCCGAGCTAGTGCGGGGCTGTATGACGCCAGAGGAGCGGGAGGAGGTGGAGATCGCCCTCGATGGCCTCCATCACTTTGATGTCGGCTTTGCTCAATGGGTGGGGATCGGCCGGGAGATGTTCACACTGAGGCAATCAGGGATCACCGTCTCACCCTCGGACGCCGCAATCGCTTTCTCAGCAAGGGAGGCGGGTCTGCTGCTATACACGCTAGACGAAGATTTCGCACACTTTCCGGATCTGTCGCGCTACCCCTGATCGAGGTCAGCCTGGGTGTCCTGGTGGGCGTGATCCCTCATCATCACCATCATGTCGCCCTCATCGCTTCGCTGTGATAAAACGCGGAGTAGCACCTCCGGAGCCACCGAAGCCAGTGCCGATTGCGGTCTGGAATTTCTAAAACCATACGCAAGTACCGTTCGCCGCACTTTGCCGGGAGCAGAGACGTGCGAAGTTCAGACGTTCCGGCGGTCAAGTTTCAGGTCAGTCTCGCCCCCAGGAAGCACTGGCCCCATTCGAGAACGAAACTTCGGTTACGTCTGCCGTGATTGTCGCTACCGCCAATGACAGAGCCGTGACTGCAAAGGAGCGGTCCCGATCACCGATCGGGACATGCCATAAAAAAGGAGATGCAATCGGCCACCGTCTGTTTGGTCGGTTGTTTCCGGCATCCGTATGCCGGGACCGCTCCTTTGCAGTCACGGCTCTGTCATTGGCGACTCTTGGATGATCTCCTACCCAATGAAGTTTCAGCTTAGTCCCGCCCCCGCTGCGCGCGAGAACGAAACTTCAGTCGAGGGACGTGGCGGTGGCCTCCGTGCCGCCGGGTTCTTTCCTTCGAGGCCTATGGCTCGAAAGACGGCGGCTCGGAGGCCACCGCCACGGTTTCTTGGACAATCGCCTGGGAAAGGCCCTATCCAGTTCTAAATCAATGGATTACGTCCTTTTCCCACTCCAATCTGAAAATGAAGTTTCAGCTTAGGATTTCTCTCGTCGTCTCAGCAGCAGGCAGAAGGGCACAGCCGCCAGCGTGATGAGCGACAGCAGCAAGGCGACGTCGTTGTAGGCGAGCGCCGAGGACTGGATGTTGACCAGGGAGTCAGTGAGCGCCAAGGCTTTTTCTTCGGCCAGGCCCGACAGGGAGTCGGTCATCTGTTCCTGTAGCGTCTGACTGGTTTCCAGGTAGGCTGTGTTGAAGAGGCTGATCTGAGATACCAGGCTGAGGCGGTGAAAGAGGGTACGCCTGGCCACCACCGTCGATATCACCGCATAAGCCAGGTTCGCTCCCAAATGGTAGGAGAGGCTGAACAGACTGGAGGCTTCCGTCATGTCCTGCTGCCGGGTCCGGTCGAAGGTCGCCGTGGAGACGGCGACGTGGATGAAGGGAAGGCCCATACCCGTCAGCATCAGGATGGGAGCCAGGGTCGACAGTCCTGCCTCCAAGGAGAGTTGGGATAGCTGGCGGAAGCTCCAGACCTGGATCAATAATCCCAGTATCGAAGAGGTCACGGGTCCGATCCGATGGTACAACCAACCCGCTACCGGCATGACCATGATGTGCGCGGCGACCCTCGGTAGCAGAGCGATTCCCGATTGCAGAGGAGGATAGCCCAGCAGATTCTGCGTGAACTGAGGGAGCATAAAGGTCAGTCCGTAGTAGGTCATTCCCACGGTCACGCCGATGAGGCACCCGGCGGCGAGGGTACTGTCGCTCAGGAGACGCAGGTTGATCACCGGCTCGGGTGAGCGAAGTTGCTGGAAAATCAGCGTCAGTAGCGCCACCGTTCCCAGCAAGGCCCCCATCGCAATGTACCTCGATTCGAACCAGTCATTTTCCTGCCCTCTCTCCAAGACGACCTGGGTGGCGGTAAGGCCCACCGCCAGCAGGAGGATGCCCACCCAGTCGATTCGCTCCAGTCCGCGCTTCAGGTAGATGGGATCCTTGATGTAGGTCCTGACCAAATAGATTCCCAGGATCCCTGTGGGCAGATTGATGTAGAAGATCCAGGGCCAGCCATAGTTTTCGACGATCCAGCCTCCCAGCACCGGCGCCGCTCCGGTTCCGAGCATGATGGCCATTCCATAGAGGGCCATGGCCATGGGCCGTTCCCGAGGCGAGAAGCTCTCCCGCACGATTGCCATGCTGATGGGAAACAGGGCTCCGCCGCCGATGCCCTGGAGCGTCCGGCTGAAGATCATCTGGGGGAAGCTCTGAGCCGCACCTGCCAGACCCGAGGCTGCGATGAAGACGAGGAAACTGACCAGGTAGACCCGCTTACGTCCGAAGGCCGTGCAGAGCCAGCCGGCCAGGGTCAAGGAGACCACGGCGGCGAGGATATAGCTCGTTGCAACCCAGGTAATTGCCGACTGTGTCTCCCCGAAGGCCCCCATCAGATGGGGAAGCGCCACGTTGACGATGCTCATGTCCGTCGTTACCATGGCGGCTCCGAACAGCACCGTGAACGTGGTCAGCCATTTCTCTCGCGGGCTGATGGAGGTGGGAGGGGTTGTATCCGGGCCTGCAGGAAAGCGGCCAAATGAAGACATGGAGCCCTTCAGTCGGTCTGGGTCTTGGCTCGGAGTTGCAGGCTCGTGAGGCGCGGGCCGGAGCGGTTTTTCGTGTCCACCGTGACCTTCATCGTCTCGGCGGCATCATCCAGGGATTTCCGCGACATAACTCCCGCCTGGTGTTACGAATCCATCGAGGGGGGTCGGTTCCGGATACTGCTGTTGACCTTGCATCTGAACTGAACTCGCTTCAGAGGGCTGACGATTCGGCCAATTCGGCGAAGACCCCTTGGCCATTGTAACCGAAGACGCCTGACGTCAAATCCAGACCGGGTGGGACCGTTCCTGCTTTTCTTGGGAGAGGCGATCTGCGCGACGATCAGGACCGGAGTACGAGTTCTTTCTGGCTACGTCCGCCGCTCGTCTGAGCTCGGCTTTCACCGATCTCGTCCGCAAAGCTAGCAGAATGCACCAGTAGGCGCGCGCTCAGCCGCGTCTTGGCTATCCGGTAGTGTTCGGGATATCTTTGAAATAGAACTTGTAATCTACGGAGTCCTGGAGGCGTTTGCCGTCCGCTTCGACATAGGGATAAACGAAATAGTTGAGCGGACTGCCCTGTTGCCGCGGTCGCAGCACAATGTCACGGCCCACAGAGAACTGGACGCGGTTCTCATCGTGACCGCCGAAAAAGTAGTCTCTTTTTTCAAGATGTTTCCAGGCCTCACTGGCGTCAATCGGCACCCAGCCATATCCTCTCAAATAGAATTCGGCCCAGCAGTGATAGCCAAAAATCTCCCCCTGCCCCCGCTTTGAAGGAAGAGGCAGGCCAATGGAAAAGCGGGCGGGTATTCCCACGGCTCTGCAGAAACCGGTGAAAAGCGCATGGAAGTCGGTGCAGTTTCCCCGCCTCTCGTCGCAGGCATAGAGAAGGTCCCCTCGACCCCATCCCTGACCACTCTTGTCATATTTCAAAATGGCTATTGCGTAATCATAAATCGCTCGAGCCTTTTCCTGGTCGGTGCTCTTCCCAAGCGTGACCTCCTGAGCCCATTTTCGAATCTCATCGGTGATTGGCACCAGTCTTTGCGGCATCAGAAACTTCGCCAGCTCCGGATCCCAGGAGACGGGACCGTCTCTTTCGGTCTGCTGGAAATCCTTTCGCAAATACTCACGGCGTCGTACTTTGAATTTCAGCTGAATGTGGAAGGGAGGCGATTGGAGGTCATCAATGGACAGGTGGAGAATAGAGTTCTCGTAAACTGGTTCTATATACACAGCTGCCCTGGCCGGACTATCCACTTGTATATCAAATATTTCCTGGTTTTCATCAGACTTGGGATAAGGGAGCCACGCCTCCAGCCGTTTTGTCCCGTGTGGGGCCTCGGCAATTGTGGCCTGAAGAGTCAACTGGAACGTCCGCGTGCGAAGCTGGTCTCTTTTCTCTTTTCCGCCAAAGAGTTCGGAGCCTTCGGTGGGAATTGAGGTAGAAATAGTCCCCAACAAGAAAATCAATGTCACACAAGACAGGTTGCGAACAGCTACTGAGCCCATCGGGATCCTCCTTACTCCAATCAGCGTCTCACCTTACTGAACTGAG
The DNA here is from genome assembly GCA_965222655.1 of Acidobacteriota bacterium. Lineage (GTDB taxonomy): Bacteria > Acidobacteriota > UBA6911 > RPQK01 > JAJDTT01 > CAUZIZ01. The sequence goes on along the minus strand of CBDCUP010000022.1, from coordinate 1,823,005 downwards.
GAGGAGTATTTCCAATAGTTATTTCCGATGAGGACGCGCGGAACGTATTGAAGAAATAGGAATAGTCTGCGCCCGGACAAAGGCAGAGACGGTGGGAAAGAGGTCTCCTACTAAAGTGATCGGGGGCTGGGTTGGTCAGTTGTTCGCGATCTGGGGGCCCTGGGACTGCCGTCGCTAGGGACATATGGCCATGGCGGCCGCTACGGCACGTTTTGTTTCATTGACCCCAAGAAGGACATCATTGGGGTCTTCCTGGTTCATCGCGAAGGCGGCAGTGACGAGCGCAATGCCTTCGTCCAGTTGGCGATGACGGCGGTGAGGGACTGGAGCAGCCCGGCGCGAGAATTCAGTCGAGTTTGGCCCCATACGGCCGCAGATTGAGTTGTTCGACCGGCTCCGTTAAGCTCAGGAACTGAGTGTCGCCCGAAAACATCCCCTTCCAGAAGAATGCGCTCTCCTCCTGGCGGATACGCGTCCCGTGAATATCCGGGGCGACTGGGGTGGCAGCGACTTCGTCCAGTCAGACAGAAGCGTGGATCGCCGAGACGATGCTTCCTGTTGCGGAGGAGTCGCTACTCTTCCGAAGGCGGATCTACCTGCTTTAGGGGTCGTCGCGAAGGGTTGTCTGCTGTTGCTGATCTTGAGTGGCGTCGGCTGTGGCACCTCTGAGACGGAACCAGCGCCAGCACCGCTGACTGCTCCGCAGGTCCGCCTCGAGATACTGGCGGACGGCTTCGTAGCGGCTGTCAAAATGGCGTTTCTTCCCGGCGGCCGTTTCCTGTTTACGGAAAAACATTCCGGACAAGTGCGCCTCCTCGATGCGACGTTTACACTTCAGGACCTGCCGGTAGTGGATGTCGCCGTCAATCATGCCGGGGAAAGGGGCCTATTGGGCATTGCCACCCACCCCGATTTTGAGCGCAATGGCTACGTTTATATCATGTATGTGGCCAACGCATCCGGCCAGGACAGTACCGAGCGCGACGGGGAATGTGATATCCGTGTGGCACGTTTCCGTCTGCATGACGAGGCTGCCGAGGCACCACCCGAAATACTCATCAGTTTGCCGGCGCGTCCAGGACCCCTCCACAACGAGGGTTGCATCCTGTTCGGACCGGACGGCAAGCTCTATGTCAGCCTGGGGGAGCTCAACAAGAACGCCAACCTCATGAGTCAGCTTTCAGGCAATCCTCGTGGCAAGATCCTGCGCTACAACGACGACGGCAGCATCCCATCAGATAACCCCCTTGGTCTCGACAACCCGATCTATATCTACGGCATACGAAATTCGTTTGGCTTCGCTTTCGACCCCGTCGACGGCGGCCTGTCGGTCAGTGACAACGGTCCGAAGGGCCATGACAGTCTGACAAAGGCGCTTCCCGGCGAAAATCTGGGCTGGCCCCTCATCTGGGGTACGGTCGACGAGTGGTATGAACGCTGGGCTGCGTGGTGGCTGGGGAAACGCTTTCGACCACCCCTGAGGGAAAGCTTCGAGCAAAACTCAGTACCTACCGCCGTCCAGGTCCTCGTCGACGATAGATACGGTCAGGGTATGGCGGGACGAGTCCTGGTGGGCGAATACGGCTCGGAGCGAGTCAGACAGTTCACCCTGGACAAACGCACACGGCACACGGCCGTCGGCATCGGTACGTTTCTGGAAGGGCTGACGGGTATTGTGGATTTGCAATTCGGGGCAGACGGACGTCTCTATATCTTGACGATGGCGGGGCTCTACCGGGTTGAGGCGTTGTCCACGAGCTTGAAGAACGAGTCGCAGGTCGCTGAGGAACGACAGCGATTGATGTAAGAGCAAGACACGGTCGGCGCACGGGGCCAAATGCTCGCAGTATTGTGACTATTAACGGCTTCAGCAACTCTATGGACCGCTCGCGTTGAGACGCTCAGTTCCTCGAAAGCGTGAATAGGTTTCTCTTTGTGCCCGCCGAGGGCAAATCGAAGGGTTCCTTTCCGTCTGAGGATCAGGAGGAGATTGATGAGAGGTATCGTGACCTGTGTGCACCCCCGTGCTGCCGAAGCAGGGGCCAAGGTACTGGAAGCAGGAGGCAACGCATTCGATGCTGCCGTCGCTACGGCGTTTGTGCAGATGATCGTGAGCCCTTTCAGCTGCGGTCTCGGCGGTATGATCTCCGCCCACCTATGGGCTCCCGCAGAAAGAGAGCATCGGATCATCGATGGATGCGTTCGTGCCGGCTCCCTGGTAAGCCCAGGAATGTGGGCTCCGGACTATCTTGGCGAGGCCGATCTGAGCGGGAGCAGCTTGTTCGAGGGCCACCGCAGCACGATGGGATATACTTCTATCTGCACGCCCGCTACCGTGGCTGGTCTGGCCGAAATCCATCGACGCCATTGTTCACTGCCCTGGGCAGACCTACTTCAGCCTGCCTGTGGCATCGCGCGTGAAGGCTTCCCTGTCACACCTCAATTGGAGAGCCTGTATGCAAGGCGGGATGAGCAGATCGAACCGGACACGGTCACCCGGATACAGGCCACCCCGGACTGTACCCGTATCTATCTCCAGCCAGATGGATCTCCTTTCACGCAAGGCGCCATCATCCGCAATCCGGACTACGCCAATACCCTGGAACGGCTTGCGACCCACGGTCCCGAAGATTTCTATCAGGGCGAGCTCGGCCGGACGATCGCCCAGGACCTGGAGAAGAACGGGGCTTTCGTGACCCGAGAAGACCTCCGATCTTATGAGACGCGCTCGTATGCTCCGACGTCATCCGGATACCGGAGCTTCGAGGTGTTCTCCAACCGGCCTCCGGGCGCGGGCTATCTGCTTCAAGAAGCCCTCAATGTTCTCGAGGGTCTGGATCTGGCGAGGCTGGAACACGGGGGCGTCGAGTACCTGAGCTATGTTGGAGCGACGCTGCAGCTGGTGAACCAGGACCGGCGCGATTTCCTGGGAGACCCCGAAGTCGTTGGGGAAGCTCCGGGGAGGGTGCTGACATCCAGGAAGCGAGCCCAGCAGCTCCGGCAAGCCGTGCTCCAGGGTGTGGTCGGGGGAACAGCTCCAGCCTATGCTGAGCCGGACACCACTCACCTGACCGTAGTGGATCAGGATGGAAATGTAGCCGCTATCACCCACAGCCTGGGAGGGTTCTCCGGGGTGATCACCGCGGGGCTGGGATTCATCTACAACAACGCGATGAACCGGTTCGACCCGCGTCCGGGCCATGCCAGCTCGCTGGCGCCGGGAAAGGCGCGGATGCACCTGATGATGCCGACGATCGTCTTCAAGGAGAAGAAGCCGGCCCTGATCCTGGGTGCGCCCGGGGGAAATGCCATTCTGAGCGCGTTGGCCCAGGTCTTTACCAATGTGGTGGAGTTCGGGATGACTGCAGTGGAGGCGGTCTCGGCCCCTAGAATCCATGCCGAAGGCACCACGATCTGGTGCGAGGCTCGCACCCGATCGGACACCTGCGAGGCGCTGCGAGAGAAGGGTTTTACCGTGGTCCAGGACCCGGCTTCCCTCGCCCCCAGGCGCGCCCTGGCCCAATTGGTGATCCTGGGGGAGGATGGCAAGCTTGACGGAGGGTCCGATCCTCGGGGAGAGAGTGGAGTCGTGTACCCAGGTAAAAAGGAAAGCCTCTAGCCCGCATTTCTCAAACAATTGTCTGAAGACGGTGGGGGTGGCCTCCAGGCCGCCGTTTTTCGAGCCAAAGGCTCGACGGAAGGAATACGGCGGCCTGGAGGCCACCCCCACGTCCCTCGACTGAAGTCTTTTTCTTGAAATGGGGCAGCGCCACGGAGGGACACTAAGCTGAAACTTCATTTGCAGAAGGTGTAGGAAACAGCATCTGAAAGAGCAGTGACCTGTAGGACGGGCACTCTTGCCCGTCGGTGTCCTCGACGGGCAGGAGTGCCCGTCCTACAAGCGTCACTCAGCTCTCGATGTTCGTAGCTAGAAATGGCGGAAATTTCTTTCTCGAATGGGGCCAACTCGGTGGGGGCGGGACTAAGCTGAAACTTCATTGACGAGAAGATCATTCAAGAGCCTCCAGTTGACACAGGCCGTGATCTTCGTAGGATGGGCACTCCTGCCCGTCGGTGTCCTCGACGGGCAGGAGTGCCCGTCCTACAACGGACACGCTGCTATCGATGCTCGTGGCTAGGGACAACCGAAGTTTCTTTCTCGAATGGGGCCAGGGCTTCCTGGGGGACACTAAGCTGAAACTCGAACGACTCGTCGGAACCTTTGAACGTCGCAGTTTCCAGAGCCTGCGGTTTCCTACCCCATTCGGATCTGGTAGAAAGTAGGACATGAATCCTTTAGCCAGCCATGACTCTCCCAGAAGTTCCCGCTTGAGGTTGGTCCTGGTGTCGAGCGCCATGCTGTGGGTTGCAGCGCTCTCCATCCAGGCTGGCTCCAGTCAGATCCGTCACCGCGGCTTCGACGACCTGTCCCTGGGCCGCGCCGGAGACTCGGGAGCCAACTTGTACGTCTCCCGCGGCGGAAGACTCCAGACCATCAACCGCTGGGATCTGAACCTGGACGCTGAGCTGGACCTGGTTTTCACCCAGGATCATGACAGCGTCTACAATCCCGACTCTCTCATCTACTGGGGAGGTCCTGGGGGTTATCAGTCCCTGCTCCCCGACGGCTGGGAGCTGCGGGCACCCTTCTCCATCCTGAAGGCACTGGAGAGTGCCGCCTCCAGGATCACCCGCCTGCCCAGCCAGGGGGGAGGGCGGAGTCGGATTGCCGATCTCAATGGAGACGGATACCAGGACATCGTCTTCACCAACTTCATGCACAACTATCGTCCCGATCAGAATGCCTACATCTATTGGGGCGGATCCGCCGGCTTCAGCCCCACGAAGCGGCTCGAGCTGCCCGCCCTCAGAGCCGGCGGCGTGGCGGTGGGAGACCTCAATCGGGACGGCCACTTGGATGTGGTCCTGGCCAACCGAGGGGATGAGCTGGGAGAAAGCCTGGGACTACGACTCCACCTGGAGTCCTACGTCTACTGGGGGAATGTGCGGGGATTCGACCCCAATAGCCGGAGCTCGATCCCCAGCATCAGTGCCGAGGACGTGGCCATCGGAGACTTCAACGGAGACGGAAACCTGGATCTGGCCTTCGCCAACAACGACAGCCAGGTTCAGAGCTGTTTCGTCTACTGGGGCGATGGAAGCGACAGCTACACTCCGCAGAGACGCCTGGTCCTGGAGCGCCAGGATCTGTTGCTGCAGCCCGAGGAGAAGACACAAAGGGGTTTCCCCAGCGGCATGACCACCCTGTTGGCCTCCGACCTGGACGGCGATGGGTTCTCCGATCTGGTGGCCGCCGGCTCGCACAGCGGTGTCGTGCTCTACGGCTCACCCGACGGGTTGCGCCTGGACCGCGCGCTCCGCCTTCCCGCGGAGTCCTGCAAGGGGTTGGCTGTGGCTGATCTCAATGGGGACGGTCGAGCCGATCTGGTATTCGCAAATGAGGGGAGACGCTCCGGCCCGCCGCCGCCATCTGACATTTTCTGGGCATCTCCACACGGCTTCTCGCCAGCGGACAGGACGCGTCTACCTACCCTCGCCGCGACCACCGTACAGGCTGCCGACTTGAACCGGGATGGTCTCCCCGACCTGCTCTTCGGAAACAGTCGCGACGATCGGGGCAGCGACGCCCCTTCCTACATCTACTGGAGCAGCGCCCAGGGCTTCTCGAAACACCGGCGCAGTCTCCTCAGCGGATTTGGTGTCATCGGATCCGGTGTCTCCGACCTGGACGCCGACGGATACCTGGATATCCTTCTGGTGAGCCACCACAGCGGCCGCCGAGGCCTGCTCCCCACCTCCATCTTCTGGGGAAACTCCGAACACCGCTACTCCACGACCTCCTCCAGCCTGCTGGAACCAGGCGCCATGATGGAGCACAGCATCGCCGATCTGGACGACGACGGCTTCCCAGACCTGTTCCTGACCCACAGTGATGGCCCGGCCATCTGGTGGGGCAGTCCCCAGGGTTACAGCACTGATTCGCGAACTCGCCTGGACCTCCCCCCGCCCGGCAGCAGCAGCGTGGCCGACCTGAACCGGGACGGCTATCTGGATCTGCTGTTGAGTATCGGCCCCGCAGCGGGCCGCAACACCGCCCGGGGCACCATCATCTGGGGAGCAGAGGGGCGCTTCGAGAATCCCAGAACCACCCAGTGGGACCTCAGCCGAAAGGAGCTGGAATCCAACGCCATCGCCGACCTGAATCGTGACGGTTACCTGGACTTGATCTTTCCCATGAGCTACGCGGACTACTCTGAGATCTATTGGGGTGGCGACGAGGGCTACGGGCCTGACAATCGGCTCCTCATCGAGGCCCATGGCGCCGCCCACGCGGTCGCGGCCGACCTGGACCGGAACGGCTGGTTGGACTTGATCTTCACCAGCAGTGCAAGTCCCAGGTACCGGGATGTGGATGGACCGGGCCTCATCTACTGGGGCGGTCCCGAGGGACTGCAGGCAGAGAAACCGACCCCGCTCGAAGGGTTCACCAGCCTGGATGCCACGGTGGCTGACCTGGACAACGATGGAGATCTGGACATTGCTCTCAGCAACTACAAGTCGGGCACTACCCGGGACCTTCCCGCCTTCATCTACTGGGGAGATGGTGGGCGCGGCTACGGCACTCAGAATCGCAGTCTTCTGAGGGCGTCGTCCTCTTCGGCGATCGATTCCCTGGACCTCGATCGGGATGGCTGGGTGGACCTGGTCGTCTCCAACCACCAGGTCGACTTCGACCACGGCGCCGGGACCAACATCTACTGGGGCTCGTCCACTGGTTTCTCCTGGTCCGATCGCACTCATCTGCCCACCGTCGGAGTCCACCTGGATGCCATGGTAGACGCCGGCAACATCTACACCCGCAAACCCGAATGGGACTACCTGTCAGTGCCGGTCCAGGCTCCCTCTGGCAGCCGTTTCCTGCGGCTGAGCTGGTCGGGGGAGACCCCTCTGGGGACGGGGCTCAAGTTCCAGGTCAGGACGGCTCCGAACCAGCGGGATCTGGAATCCTCCCGCTGGAGGGGTCCCCGGGATGGCGAGTCCTTCTATCTGGAATCCGGCCAGACCCTCTCCGCTGTCCCCGAGGATCACGACTGGCTGCAATACCGGGCGATCCTGACCTCTCCCGACGGCGGCAATTCCCCCATCCTTGCAGAGGTAGTGGTCGACTGCGGGCCCTGATCCTGCTGCTGCCACCACACTACTGGCTTCGTGTGCGTCCTCTTCGATCAGGAATCAAGGGGGAAATTACTCATCCATTGGAGGGTACTGGAACAACACCTTTCATTTGACGGAATGGTCCCAGATACGCGAACATGGCCCCGCTCAGCTTCATGCTGGTGTTGGGGGGAACGAGAAATGCAGCGATCGATCCGGGGCATCCCGGTTTCGTCGTACCTGGTCCTGTTTGCGCTCACCTGTGCTTTCTTAGGGATCTCCCACCCTAGAGGCCGGGGCTTTGTCGACCAAGAGCTTCTCACCATTGCGCTTGCGCTTCGCTTACAAAGAAGCGAATCTAGACTCACTGCGATCCAGGCCAGGAGTTGCATATGAGAAATGTTGGCTTGAACCGGCGCCGTTTCCTGAGCGGGACTCTGGGAGCAGGAGGCTTTGTCTCCGTTTTCCCGCCCTTCCCCGGTACTCCCCTGGGAGCTGCCCCTGCAGGCGGGCGGAGACGGATGCGTTCTCTAGACGCCTTCTCCAAACGCCAGGTGGTGGTGTGGAGGTCCCAGGGGCGCTTCACCAAAAATCCCGACCTGATCCGGTTTCCCCGCGGGAAGATGATGCTGGTCTACAACGACTGCGATGCGCACTGGCCCCAGGAGACAACGCGGATCACGACCCTGGAAAGCCTGGACGGCGGCCAGACCTGGGGGAACCCGCGGGTGGTCTCGGAGGCGGACAAGCGCAAAGGCCAGGAACGCTGGGTGAGCCCTCGAATCAGCCGTCTCAGCGACGGGCGGTTGGTGATCATCTGCGATCAGAATGACTTCAGTCACGTCCACGAGGATCAGCCTCCGGGCATCTGGATCTGGTTCAGCTCAGACGAGGGCCGCAGCTGGAGCGAACCCCATCTGACGGGTGTTCCCGGCTTCGAGCCCGACCGTATCGTGGAGTTGGGTGAGGGAACCCTTCTAATGGCCTCCCAGATCTACTTCAAGGCAACCCGCAAGCTCGGTGTCTTCGTCATGCGCTCCTGCGACGGAGGTACAACCTGGAAGGATCGGAGCATCATCGCCGCCGACATCGTGCACCATCACACGGAAGGAGCCATTGTGGTGCTCTCGGACGGCACCCTTGGCTGCGTGATGAGGGAGAGCAACCATCACGGCTACCCTTCCTACCTGAGTCTCTCCTCCGATGGGGGCAAGAACTGGAGCCAACCTAAACCCTTGCCGTTTGCAGGAGATCGTCCTTACGCGAAGCAGCTACCTGGGGGCCAGGTCCTGGTCACCTACCGGAACCGATCCGGTAATCGGGGCACCCATGCCTGGATCGGAGATCTGAGGCGCAACCCCGGCTTCAAGCCGGGAGGGGTCCACTACCACGACCAGGTAACGCTCGAGTCGGAGGAGCTGTGTATAGAGGATGTCCCCGATGCTGAGACCCGCTACATTCTCCTTCCCCCCGAGAACTTCCGTAGCGATCTGTTCCTGGAGGCTACGCTTCGAGTAGCGGGACCTCCTGATCGGCCCGTCGCCTCGCTGGAGATCGGTCGCTTGGAAAGGAGATTGGATGTTTGCAGCAACGGCCTCTGGCTCTACGCACCCAAGCGTGATCTCGATCGGGACCGGGCTAGTGGCGGCAGGATCGACCTGATTCATAGAGTGGATATGACGAAGTCACGAAGCGTCCGACTCCAGGCCCGAAAGGGATTGTTCACCGTCGAGGTGGACGGGAAGGTCGTCCTGAGCCGGGCCCTGTACAACGACTTCCCTTTGCAGGAAACCTGGTTCGGTCGGGCGGCGAAGGGAGTGGGCAAGAGCTGGTGGCACCGCGTCGCCTACCAGGTCGGCAACGAGACCGAGCCGGATCACCGCTGGGAGTGGCAAGCCCAGGGGGGTGAGCATCCCGACCAGTATCAGCTGGACCACATGCTGGAGCTCCACGCCAATTCCCCCTCCGCCACACATCGGCCTGACAATGGCTACTCCTCCTGGGTGGAGCTGGGTGATAGACGCATCTTCATGGTGGACTACAGCAACCGGGGCGATCCCGCACCGGGTTCTCATCTCTACGGGGTCTACTTCTCTCCCGAGGACTTCCAGACATGACGTTAGCCGCGCCCAGAGACTGCTTCAGAGGCCAGTGAACTTCTTTGCTGGCTATCGCCGTGGTCCCCTATCCAGCGACTTGCACAGGTCCGAAAGGCAAGGGCGGGGCGAGGGAATGGGGAAGCCAAAGGCACAGGCAAAGGCAAGTTTGAGGGTGAAGGCAAGGGCAAGGGCAAGGGTAGGGAGCCTTGCGCCCCTACTGGAAACGCAGGGAATAGAGATCCGCATCTTTGATGACGAAGCGAAGCCGAACCGGTTTCCCTGAGAGGCGTGCTAAGGGTTTGTCAGACGTAGCCCCGGGATGGCTGCGAGTCCACTGGATGGCGTGTGCGATTTCGTCTCCCCAGATCAAGGGAGATTCCTCTAAAGCGAATCCCGGAACAGGCTTTCCCCTTGCATCCTGGATCTCGACGCGGATGCTTCCCGCGGCCGAGGTGGAGTAGTTCAGGATCAGGTCGTCTCCCTGGAACACCAGTGGCTTGGTGACGAGCTCTCCCCCTGAGTACCCCGCGTTCACTGAGACGAAGCCGTCGGTTCGCAGGACCATCCGCTGCACGTGGACGCTGGGGAAAGTGTAGTGGCGTTGGACGTACAGAGAGATCTCATCCTCTGCCGTGGCCACGACTCCCGAAGCAGGGGTGTTGGCGCGATGAATCCAGTTTCGGGTGTGCCTGCCCGGGCGTATGAAAGCTTCCATGAAGGTGCGCTGCCAGTGAAACCCGTCTCGACTGCTGAGTAGGACCGCGTCCGAGACACCGGACCTCGGGTTTACCCGGTAGGGCTCCAGGGTGCGCCAAGGCACGAAGCGGCGGGGAAATGCGAGATAGATATGAGGAGCCCGGAAGTAGGGTGTGGCAGCGTTGGTGTAGAAGTGCTCCAACGGCGTCTTGCCTAGATCGAGGAACTCAGGTGGGCTCCAATGAAGAAAATCGGGAGAGCTGGAGCGCACCACCTCTCGAATTCTTCCTTTCCTCAAACCTCGGAGATAGGCAACGTATCGTCGCTGCTGCGAATCCCAGAATGCCAGATCACCCCCCCAGTCAACGTCCTGGGTAATGAGAGGGTCCTCTCGCACCAGCCTCCAGTGGATCCCATCGCCTGAAACGGCTCCCATGACATGCTTCAACCCGGGCGAGTGATAGTTGGTCAGAGCCTTGTAGCGCTGATCGGCAGGCGACTCAGGGTTGGTGTCCTTGAAGACCATGAAACAGTGGGATCCGTCACCACGGACACCCGTCCAGACAATGTTGTTATCCTTGGAACCCTTGAACTCGAACAGACCCAGGGACGGCCGCGTCCAGTTAATGCCATCCCGGCTCTCGGCATAGCAGGTCAGCTCCCGATGATCGGCAATCAGTGTTTCGTCCGGCTTCAGCAAGGACGGGATCGTAAGGTTCTTGCCGGCGTGCGTGCTTCCTCGATAGTACATCCGATAGCGGTCATCGTCCTTGAGCACTGAGATGTAGTCGGAGGTGGCGCCTTCCCAGGGCTTATCGAAGGTCAAGACAGGTTCCGCGGGACGGGGAGAGTGCAGTTTCAACTCCGCCCCCTGCATAGCGTCAATCAAATAGTGATCAACGAACAACTCCAGCCGAGAGCCTATGTGCAGCGGTTCCTCGGGTTTGGCCGGCTTCCCAGCCTGCACTGAAAATGTCGACAGTAGACACATCAAGGCCAGTACCATTGTCATCATCCGCCCTAGTTTGCCCATTGCGCATCCGTTAAACTAGGTATCGCTTCATTTTTTCCCGACGGTGCTGTTGCTGTCACCTACTGCGCCGGCGTTGGAGGCAATGGTCAAGTCGTCTACAGCAGCGACAACAGGAGAAGCTGGATCATGGCTGCCGAAGATCGCGGCTTTCAACATGACCCATTGGCCTACTACCCCAACGCCTGCGCGATCCAGGATGGGAGCCTCTTTGTCGGGGGTAGTCACGAGCATCTGTGAAAGAACAAATACGGTCCTGCCGGTGCGGCGGTGACCTCCATGCGGTTGCCCATCAAAGACCCCAAGGAAGGGATTGGCATCCAATTGCTTCCAGTGGCAGAAACCTCCCCTTGCCCAACAGAACCAGCAAACACAGGAGCCAACCATGTCGCCCACGAAAACACTCAGACAACGCATTAAAGACGGTGAAGTACTGGTCGCCCTGCGTGGATCGCTAACCACCAGTAAGGACCAGTTGTCCGGGATATTGTCGACTGGTAAGTATGACTATATCTGGATAGATGGTCAGCATAGCCCTTTCAGCGAAGAACAGTTGGTCGATTACTGCCGCGCTGCCGAAGAATTGGGCATCGACGTGCAACTGCGCATCACCCACACCCGGCACGCCTATCTGGTCGGGCGCTATCTGGACTTTGGGCCCAGCGCGGTTCTGGTCCCAGAAGTAATGGAACCCGAGACCGTAGACGACGCCATTGCCTATGCCTATTACGGGCCCATAGGACGGCGCAGCTGGGGCGGACCTAATCGCCGGGGTGTGCGCGGCGCGGCCCAGGGGATGGATCGGCACGCCTATGCGGCGTGGTGGAACGACTATGTGGTTTTAGCTATCCAGGTAGAATCCGTTGAAGCGGTGAGCAATATTCTGAAACTGGCCAAACCAGGAGTGAACGTGGTCACCTTCGGACCAAACGATCTCTTGTTCAGCCTCGAAGACCACCCGGAATATCCGCTGCGAAACGTCGATGACTGTATGCGCAATGTGGCCGCCCAACTGGCAGGCACCGGCATTCGTCTGGCCATGGGTACGGCAACGACGCCAGAAGAACGCGACAAGTATTTGGAGATCGGGATTACCCTCTTTCAGGAAGATGCGCCGGCCTAGGAGCCTGCGCGGTAGAAACTGATCTACTGCGAAAACGGTAGAATCGGCCCATATTTCCCCGATTTCTCGACGAATAGAACAACTATGCATCTCGCACTCGAGAAAATCTGGCCTCGATTCCCCGCTTTCTGGCTACGATCATTTCTACCGCGCAGGCTCCTAGATGAGTTTTGAGACTCTTTGAGACGGGACTCGATCGGGAACCCGACCTGGCCCGCACTTCTCACCCCCGACCTACACACCGCGTCGGTCGAGCTACGCTCGACCGGTACACTTCGGCCTGGAGACCAAAGCCACGTCCAGAGACCGACTCTTCCGTTTTCAACTCACTTGAAGATCACCCTACCGTCCCTGCGGGACTTCGGGGACCTTCTCTTCGCGTCAAAGCGAGGGGTTTCACCATCCCCGATGGGGACACTAAAGCACCTCTGCATTGATGTTTCACGCCAAGCTGCGGTATCGTCTATGGGCGGCGTTATTCATCCCGTTTCATCATAAGGAGTTGTACGATGGCAGAACTCAACGGTTGCCAGACCCACGAATTCAGCGCTGCTTGCCTTACATTCCTGATCGCTGCCTCAGTATAGTCAGCAGAGTGTCTACGAAACTTTGGGAAGTCCAATCGAGAATTGAAGGATTCCGATTACCACTTGAGTGCGATCGATGAGGTCGAGTTGAGATTATTCGGGGCATGTACGGCGTGTACATCATCACTTTTCAAGGATTCATGATCCTTGTATACAGAGCAGGTTGGGAAAAATAGCAGAACACGATTGGAGAGAATATGAACAGCGAAAGCAAGTGCCCAGTGTTGGGCGGGCCTCACAGACACACGGCGGTTGGGACCACTTCGAACCAACACTGGTGGCCGAATCAGTTGAACCTGAAGATTCTCCACCAGAACTCTTCCCTGTCAGATCCCATGGGCAAGAATTTCAACTACGCTGAGGAGTTCGAGACGCTTGACCTGGATGCACTGAAGAGGGACATCGAGGCGGTGATGACGACGTCGCAGGACTGGTGGCCGGCCGACTACGGCCACTATGGGGGGCTCTTCATTCGGATGGCGTGGCACAGCGCAGGCACGTACCGTATCCACGACGGCCGTGGCGGTGCAGCCTCCGGCACACTCCGCTTTGCGCCGCTCAACAGTTGGCCCGACAATGTGAGCCTTGACAAGGCACGCAGGCTGCTCTGGCCGATCAAGCAGAAGTACGGCCGAAAAATCTCGTGGGCCGACCTGATGATCCTCACCGGAAACTGTGCCCTGGAGTCGATGGGCTTCAAGACGCTCGGTTTCGCCGGCGGGCGCGAGGACTTCTGGGAGCCCGAAGAGGACATTTACTGGGGGCCTGAGACCACCTGGCTTGAAGACGAGCGCTACAGCGGCGACAGGGAACTCGAGAATCCTCTCGGCGCCGTTCAGATGGGCCTGATCTATGTGAATCCGGAGGGGCCGAACGGTACCCCCGATCCGCTCGCTGCGGCCCGGGATATCCGAGAGACGTTCCGTCGCATGGCGATGAACGACGAGGAGACGGTTGCGCTCATCGCCGGCGGACACACCTTCGGCAAAGCCCACGGTGCTGCCAATCCGGACGAGTACGTCGGTCCCGAACCCGAGGGTGCCGGCCTCGAGGAGCAAGGCCTCGGCTGGAAGAGCAGCTTTGGCAGCGGCAAAGCCGGCGACACGATCAGCAGTGGATTGGAGGGCGCATGGACCACCAACCCGGTGAAGTGGGACAACAACTACTTCGACAACCTGTTCGGCTACGAGTGGGAGCAAACGAAGAGTCCTGCGGGTGCGACGCAGTGGACTCCCACGGATGCATCTGCAGTGGGCACCGTGCCGGATGCTCACGATCCGTCGAAGAAGCACGCCCCCATGATGTTCACGACGGACCTCTCACTTAGGGTGGACCCGATCTATGCGCCGATCTCGAAGCGCTTCCACGAGAACCCGGAGGAGTTCGCAGACGCCTTCGCCAAGGCGTGGTACAAGCTGACGCACCGCGACATGGGGCCTCGCACGCGGTGTCTCGGCCCGTGGGTTCCTGCGCAGCCGCAGTTGTGGCAAGACCCCGTCCCTGACGTCACTCATAAATTGATTGGGGATCAAGACATCGCTGCCCTCAAGGGCCAGATCCTCGAATCAGGACTGTCCATATCCCAACTGGTCTCGACCGCCTGGGCGTCGGCGGCCACGTTCCGCGGCACCGACAAGCGCGGTGGGGCGAACGGGGCGCGAATTCGCCTGGCGCCGCAGAAGGATTGGGAAGTTAACCAGCCGGCCGAACTGGGAAAGGTGCTGCCGACCCTGGAGGAGATTCAAAAGGAATTCAACAGCTCGCAGTCCGACGGGAAGAGGGTCTCGCTCGCTGACGTGATCGTTCTGGGCGGGTGTGCAGCGGTCGAGGAAGCCGCGAAGAATGCCGGGCATGACGTGCAGGTTCCCTTCTCGCCGGGGCGGGCGGACGCGTCGCAGGAGCAAACCGACGTGGACTCATTTGCCGTGCTCGAACCGACCGCCGACGGGTTTCGCAACTACCTCGGAAACGGACACCGGAGGTCGGCGGAGGAGCTGCTGGTGGATCGGGCGCACATGCTGACGCTGACCGCTCCTGAGATGACGGTTCTCGTCGGCGGCATGCGAGTCCTGAATGCAAACGTCGGCCAGTCCGGACTGGGCGGCTTCACCAAGCGGCCCGAGACGTTGACCCATGACTTCTTCGTGAACCTGCTCGACATGAACACGAAATGGCAGGCGTCCTCCACATCCGAAGAGGTGTTCGAGGGAAGCGATCACGGGACGGGCGAGCTCAAGTGGACCGGCACCGCCGTCGACCTCGTCTTCGGTTCGAACTCCCAGCTCCGAGCCATCGCGGAAGTCTATGCATGTGACGACTCGCAGCAGGCGTTTGTGCGTGACTTTGTGGCTGCGTGGGACAAGGTGATGAATCTTGATCGCTTCGACCTGTCGCGCCGGCCCCAGCCGTGAGCGGCTTTCCATTCCCGCACCCAGCGCCGCACGCTCACCTCAGCTCCCGCAAACTGGTGCTCCTGCACCAGCCGAAATTGAACTTCGGCCGCCGGTCATCGCTCAAGCGGTGGGATCTGAAATAGAAGCCCCGCCGGCGGTCGGGGTGGGCTTGTCCGACGCAACGGACTATCACGCCCGGGGCCGGCCCAGATAGACTTTCCGCCTGAGGATGATATGCTGCTCTGACAAGAGATTCCAATAGGGGGGACAACGCCATGAGGTTCCATCTGGTCACCGGTACTCTGCCGGTCGTTGTCTTGATCGCCGCCTGCACCGCGCCACCTGCCCAGCAGAAGCTCGATCCGGAGCGGGTCTTCATCAAGATCGACAAGCAGCTGAACGTGGTCGAGCCGAGCCCGGAAACAGGCCTGACCCACGAGATGCTGGGCATGGTCCGCCATCCCGACGGCACGATTTACCTGAGGACCCAGACCCAGGGCCTTCTGACCAGCGGCGACCTGGGCGAGACCTGGAAGAGACTACCCGTGGATCTCTCGGAGACACCGGACAAACAGATCCTCCACGGTGTGGGCGTGAGCCGCGACGGGCGTCTGTGGTTGATGCACCAATCCCCTGGCGGCAAGGATCTGTCTGTGTCGCTTTCCGAGGACGCTGGTCTCACCTGGACCCAGACCTCGATCGACTATGCCAACCTGGCTCCGGGCGCCCCCAAGCATCCGTTTAGCTTCTGCTACAACGACTACAACACCTTTTTTCAGCGCCCCGACGGCACCATGGTGCTGGGCGTCGGCCTGCGCTACCAGGATCATGGGGACTATCAGCAGGAAGATCAATCTCGGCCGGGCTTTCACGAGACGCTCATACGCTCTGCGAATGGAGGGAAGACCTGGGGTGATCCGACTGAAGTGCACCAGCATGTTGCCGAAACCGGCTATTCAGTAGATCCCAACGACCCGGACCACCTATTGGCAGTGACACGACTGCAGCGCCCGCCCCTGAGAGGCCAGGACGCGGCCGCGGAGGAGAAGGCGGCCGGAGTACCGCCGGGCACCGCCTGGCCCTGGAAGGGTGCGCTGCTGCTGGAGTCGACCGACGGAGGCCGCTCCTTTCGCGAAGTGCCCGGCAGCTATCTGGGTTACTATAGCCACCGGGCGACGATCCTGTGGACCACCAGTGACACCGTCGTTGTGGCCTCCGGCGTGGGCCAGAAGGACGGGCGCCGGGTCGTGCGCATCAGCCTGGATGGCGGCCGGAGCTGGGTGGACGGAAGCCGCAGTGGAAGCCGCCTTCTGAATCGGTCGAAAGGGTTCGAACTCCTAAGTCCCCCTCCCACTGTTTCCTTCACCGCCCCGATGCTTGAGCTGTCTCCCAACCATTTCCTTACGGTCTATGCATACTGGGAGGAGGAGTCGCTGAAGCGATACTACGAGGATCCGAAGAGCCCCTGTGTCCAGGGAGATCAACCGGGAGATTGCCCCTGGCTGGGGATACGGGCGCTGTTCTGGCATCTGGAGAACGCTCCCGCATCGCAGCCGGGAGACTGACAACGAACGAGTATCAGCGGCTTGGGTTGATTGCCAAATTGGATTCTGTATTGCGCCTCCATCGGTAGGTGCCAGGCTGGTCCGTTCGCGTCAGGCAAGGGGTCAGATCGTCACAATCAACCGCGAAGGCCCCCCCTGGGCCCAACCAACCTGTTGATTCGCGGCGTACCCAGGAGACCGACGTCGGTGAATCTCGTCGATGTTAAAGATCCTGGAGCTGCCCTACATGAACCTGGCCAGCCGAGCCCGACCCGAGCACACTCCCTCGGCCTCCTCGACCTGGCCCAGGGAGAGACCTGGTGGTGAATGGCCTGGCTTCCAAGTGTGCTCAATCTCGTCTTCCCAGCGCTTGGGCCACCGAACCAACCAGCCGATCCGCGGTTGTGAAGAAGATGTCTTCGATCTGCTGCCGGGTCAGGCCGATGCGAAGGGCCGCCTTCCGCATCGCTCGCAGCTGTTCGTAGAGATAGAAGGTCAACTGACCCCCGAGATTGTTGGTACGGGGAGTCAGATCACCCCAGCTCTTCCCGTAAAAGACGATTTTTCCACGTCCGAATCCTACGTCCCCTGAATCCGCACCGTAGAGGATCCGATCGATCTCCACTCCTGAGAACAGGGCATCGAAGGACTCCATCGCACAGACGGCCGAAACTTCGTACCAGATGTTGGGGATGCCTCGCAGCTTCGGCGCTGCCTTCTCGATCGGAAAAGGAGCAAAGCTCCTGGCACCGTGGGCCAGGATCCACTTGGCTCGCGGGTATTTCCCCGTCAGTCTCAGCAGGTCGTCCAGGTTCCTCGGATCGGCAAAAGACTTCTTCATTCCCACGTGAAGCATGATCAAAAGGCCGTAGCGGTCGGCGATGGCTATCTGGTGCTCGGGCAGAAAATCAGTGATCCGACACTCTTGCCTTAGGCAGTACCTGGGATACGGCTTCAGTCCAAGCAGACGATGTCGAAGGATTGTCTTCTCCACCTGCTCGGATGACATCGCTGGTTCGACCAACATGAGGGCGGCCGATCCGTGTTCCTTTTCGATCTCGGCGGCGATGAATTGGTTGGAACTTTCAAAGTCGCATCGCCGGAAAGGGAAGGGAAAGGCCAGGCGGGTGATCTTGCATCCTGGCATCAACACACTTTCCGCAGTCTTTACGACCTCCAGGTCGCAGTCCCTCCAAACCGTTTCGGCGGTGAAATCAGTTCGGCTACTGAGGGCCGCTCGATAATTCAGATCGAACTCGCGCCGGTACATGTGGCAATGGGCGTCGAAGACTCTTTGGGGAACGAACCCAGAGAGTTCTTCCTCCCAGATCTGGCGATCGAGTGGATGCAGAACAACAGGAAGTTCTTCTCCCTCCCGGGTCTTGATTTGGATCGCAGGCGGCGAGGACTCTTTCTGGCTTCCTCCAGGTGCCGTTCCGCCGATCCGACTTAAGAGTAGCCCCCCGGGGACCCCAGCGAAAAAGCCTCGCCGGCTCAGCTTTTCGCCAGCGCCATCCGAGTCCAGGGCTGAGGTCGAGTCTTGGCTTCGAAATCGCTTCATATCACTGATTCTCTTCTCTAGTGACCGTATTTATGGAATGCTTTACATGTTGCCTGATGGAAGGATCCTGACCTCCTGGTACCTCTGTGAAGCCGATCGGTCAACCACCCAGGCAGGATCGCAGCGCGAAGCGGACATTTCGCAGCTCGCCGGCTTCTCCAACAGCGCCGTCACCCTCGGCTACATCGGCGCCACCTTTTATCGCGAGACATAAGGCAGGCAATCCTGCCTATTGACCGGTAGTGTCTGTGGTCGCCGCGGCGGCCTGGAGACCACAATAGACTCGCGACGATGGGATGACCTCAGCATCTCTGTCAAGCGTATCAACACATCAAGAATGAGTAAAACGTGCGATCAGACTCAAGGGAGCTGTATCAGGTTCAACATGGACTTGAGAAGCTGGAGATCTCGGTTGACGAGGTTCAGACGATCGGGGTAAGTTATTGAAAGAATTGGCTCCTCAATCGTGACGTTTTACAAACCCTTTCTGTCCAGCTCGAGAGGGAGCCTCTGGAAGGGATAGCGTCGCCCGGTCCCGTCAGGGCCTCCTCTTTGAAGCCTGCTACAATATGCCCACGATCGCTCGGACTGGGATCTTGAGTCAGCAGGGGAGCCAACCATGGAAATTCTCTTCGTCGCCGGTTTTTCTCCCATCGTAACTGACATGGTAGCCAGTAAGCGGCTGTACATTGACGCTCTCAATCTACCTCTACAGGGCAGTTATCCAATGACCGAGGAACTTGGTGGCGTTAATCACTTTAGCCTTTGGTCCCTCAGCGACGCTGCGAAGTCTTGCTTTGGAACCGAGGAGTGGCCGAGCAATATCCCCCTACCGCAGGCGAATCTCGAGTTCGAAGTGGCGGATGTTGACGCCGCCGCAAAGGAACTCGAAGCGAAGGGTTACCAGCTTCTTCACCCCGCGAAGGTAGAGCCCTGGAAGCAAACGATCGCTCGACTCATCAGTCCCGAAGGCCTTATCGTCGGTCTTAGCCACACGCCTTGGCTCCATCAGTCGTCCGGATAGCGCGTTCTTTAACAGCTTGATTAAAACGTGTCATCTTGTTGTCTCTTCTCGCATCTAGCTCGGGTCAGATCATGGCCTCGCCTGATATTCGGTGAATAATGGTTCAGTCCAACTGGAACTGAAGCACGTAGAGGCGTGCGTCCCGATCAAAGCAGAGCTGAACCAAACCTGCAGCCTTGCGCCGATCCACGGGCTGGCGACGGGGGGCTTGATCTGTGTGACCTTTCCCGATCAGAGACCTTTGAGGCGAGCCGTCCTCTTGGCAGCAACCATTATCGCAACTAATTGGTCGGCTTCGGACTGGAGCGATCGGAGTCGATCGGCAGGAGCTGCCCCGAGTTGCTCCAGCAGCTCGAGCCAGTAGATCGACTCGTCCGCTTCTTCCTCGACGACGGAGAGCCGAGAAACGAACTCGCGGCGGCTGCGTGCCCGGCGTGCAGCTCGGTAATTGGCCCCCACCGACGTCGCGGCTCGTAGAAGCTGCCGTTTAATGTGACCGCCTTCGGCACCCGCGGAGAGGGTGGCGCAAAGTCTAAGGACATCCATGGCGAAGGTCTTGGTGCGTTCCAAAAGGTCTGGCGCATTTCCCATGCATATCATTACGGCCGCGATCGGAGAAGTGCGAAACGATTTTCGGGGGGAAGGGTTCGGGAAATGCGAAGGAAGAATGGGAAGTGCGAAGGATCGCCAATTCGAAGTTCGAACTTCGCACTTCGAACTTCGAATTGGCTCCCCAGTCTGTGCGATACCAAGAACTTTCCAAGAGGAGTTCAAAATCTGAGCTTGGCTCCTCTACCGTGACCCTTTTCGAACCTTGCCCTTTGTACCCAAGCGGTGCGAAACCTCGTTTTAGATTCCGTCGGCAGGTTCCGACATCACCGATCGACGGTGTGATTGGATCCTCATAACAGTAGAACGTGATTGGCCCTCGACCCTCCCGTCGGAGGTCAGAGCTTTTCCAGCAGTGCTCCCCCCTACGAGATCCCCAGATCTTGCAGCACTCACCGGGCTGGACCGGCTTGGGCGATGCTCGGGTGGCCCGCTTCAGACCCGAGCATCGCCAGAGGCCAGCAATTAAGTTAGACTCGTTTCTTCAACCTAGGACGGAGCGAAAATTGCGGGCGCTCCGACTTAGTTTGGCAATAGCCAAGAGGAGGATTTCAGGATGAAGCTCAAAAGAATTCTCTATGCAATCCCGACTCTGTTTTGCTTTGTAATATCACCCCCAGCGCTGATCGCAGAGGGAGAGACAAAGCACAAATCGACAGTGGATGTAGGTGCTTGGATAACGAAAGAACTAAGGTTCTTCCGGTAAATGGGGAGGTCAAGTGGCCAGGTCCTCATGGATGAAGTAGAGGTTAAGCTTGAAGTAGTCCATGTCTCTGAAGCCATAGGCTCGTCTTTTGAGGACCTTAATCTTGTTGTTGAGTCCTTCGAGGGGGCCGGTTGAGATGCGGTGCTTGAAGTAGTCGAGTAGTCCGGGGCGATGCCGGTGGAGGGTGCGGGCGAGCCGGGCGAAGAACTGGTTGCCGATGCTGTAAGCCTGCTCGATCCAGGCATCCAGGAAGGCGTTGCCGGCCGCTGAGTCGGGGAGGTTCCAAAAGTGGCGGATCTCCTCCTTGAGGAGGTAGGCCTGATAGAGTGGCTCATTGATTTCCATGAGTTGCATGAGGTGTTCCAGGGAGCGCTCGTTGAGGTTTTCCAGCCCTCGTAACAAGAGAAAGCGGGTTCCTTTGAGGAGCTGTTTGCGGCCCGTTTCCAGTTTGCGCATCATGGAGCGGCGGGTCTGGTCAATGGCCTGGTTGGCCAGTGCGACGACGTGGTAGGGGTCGTGCACGACATCGACCTTGCCGGCGAAGACCTGGCGAATGGCCTTGCGGTAGGCGTCGGACATGTCGATGGCAATGGCGCGCAGGGACTTGCAGCGGCCTTTGAGGTGGCGCAGGCAGGCCACCAGCGCCTGGGCGTCTTTGCCTTCGTGTAGGGAGACGATCTGGCCACTTTCCAGGTCCAGCACCACCGTCATGTAGAGGTGCCCGCTGTGGGTAGCGAACTCATCGATCGCCAGATAGCGCAGTTGAGACAGCTTGCGCTTCTTGAGGCGCTGCCCCAGATGCTCCTTATGGATCTCTTTGACGAGGTCCCAGCCCACGCCCAGCAAGCGGGCAACGGCTTTGATGGTGGCGATGCGGCACAGCTGGACCACGTACTGGGCGAAGGCGTTCGTGTAGCGCCGTTTGCCCTGAGCGAAGGCAATCGGCTCGCGAAGGGTCTGGTCGCACTGGCTGCAGGATTGCCGGTGGCCATGCAGGACCACGAACTGGTGGCGGGTCGCCACCGGTAGAGTGCGGATGCAGCGCTGGAAGCAGCCTTGCAGCTGAAGCCGGTTCCAGCGGGCACTGCAGTTGCGACACCGGCGCTTGTGCGGAGCCAGTTCGACGTGGTGAAATACGCCGCCGCCGCGATAGTCCGTGCGTTGGTGAACATAGCCCTTCAATCCGAGGGTGTGGTACAAGTAGCTAGTCGTCGCCATGATCGGTCCTCCGGGTTTGCCAAAATCGCCGAGGATGCCTGACATGGCGGCGCCGGTCAATCCCCATCGACCGGCTCTGCCTCGCCCTTGCAGCTTCGCAAGGCTCGTTACGGGAGCAGAGGTTGAGGTAGCGCTAACGCGCGATCCGGATTCTTTTGATCGAGGCTGAAGGCCGCCTCTTTCTGCCTGAACGGGGGAAGGCTATGGAAACTGCCGCGATGTGCAAACCGTGGAAAAACAACCAGCTCCAGCGCTAGGCCGAAAAGCGTCGCAATCGTTTTTCCACCGTTCGCACAACGCTTGGAAAACTCCGAATCACGGGGGTGCTGGCCCGGCTCGATGACTGCTCGGAGTTTTCCACAGTTCCCACAGCCTCTGCTGCTACTGATATATATCTTTTAGGAGAATTCCAGAGCAAAAATAGACCGGATTAGACCGGATCTCAATAGCAAGCGCACCACCCACCTCCCCATTTGCCGGATGACCCAGAACTAATGCAGATGAAAATGGATGATGATGTGCAGTATTTGGTCTTCTGGTTTCCGTTCGAGTTCTTCGCGGAGTCAGCAGTAGCCCAAGGTCAGACAATGGCATCCGTAGAAGGGACGCTCGGGTTCCTAAAACCATATGGGTGCGGCTCTTTTAGAGCGAACCATTATCCTTTATTGACAATAGGTTAGCCGGGTCCGAATCGTAGCGAGTGGCGCTTTTGGGCGAGATAAGGCTTGGCGAAGGGCATAAGTCGGCTAAAACGCGTCGGATTGCGGTGCGCTCGGATAGCCGCCGGGCCGGGCCTGAGACTCTGCCCGCTGTGAGTCGGTGGAATCCCGGTGCGATGAAAAATTGAAAGAGGGAAAAAAGCACTGGACATTTGTGCGTCGGTTTGCTAGCGTAGGTTTGTGGCAGAGGGTGTGGAGAGCAAAGCGCCGCGATTCCTAGGTCATGAGGTGGGCAAAGCGGAGCAGGCCCTGATCCGGGAGATCGTGGGGACGTGTGGGGGTCTGAGCCGGATGGAACTGGCCGCCACCGTGTGCGAGTTGCTGGGGTGGAAGCGCCGCACGGGGTCGCTGAAAGCGCGGGAGTGCCGGGAGTTTCTGGAGAAGCTGGAGAGCCAGGGGGGGCTGGTGTTGCCCCCCAAGCGGCTGGGGCGGCCGCCGGGGAAAGCGACCGGGGTACCGGTGACGGCGCGGGGAGAGCCGGGTCCCCGGCTGGTGGGCACGGCCCGGGACCTGGGCGAGATTCAGCTGCAGCCGGTTCGGACGCCGGAGCAACGAGGGCTGTTCCGGGAGCTGGTGGGGCGCTACCACTATCTAGGCCACCGGGTGCCGTTCGGGGCGCATCTGCGCTACCTGGTCTACGCCTCGGAGCCGGCGGGGCGGGTGGTGGCCTGCGTGCAGTTTTCGAGCGCGGCCTGGCGGATTGCGGCGCGCGACCGCTGGATCGGATGGGAGGCGGAGGCGCGGACGCGCCAGCTGGTGCACGTGGTCTCGAACAGTCGCTATTTAGTGTTGCCCTGGGTCCAGGTCAAGAACCTGGCGAGCCGGATCTTATCGCGGGCCGTGCGGCAGCTGGCGCTGGACTGGCCCCGGAGCTACGGGGTCGAGGTGTTTTTGGTGGAGACGTTGGTGGATCCGGAGCGCTACCGGGGCAGCTGCTATCGGGGGGCGAACTGGATCGAGCTGGGGAGCACGCGGGGCGGGAAGCGAGAGGATCGGCTGGCGCGGAGCGAGGCGGCAGCGCCGAAACGGGTGCTGGTGTATCCGCTGGTGGCGGAGGCGGCCCGACGCTTGCGGGAGGGCTAGAAGTTGCGAGCGGTAGCCGCCCAGTTACAGCCCGAGGATGAGTTCGCGGCGGCGCGGGAGCAGTTTGCCCAGATGGAGGCCTTTCTGATGTCCGACGAGGCCCATAGGAAGACGCACAGCGAGTTGGAGCGAGAGCTGGAGCAGCAGGGGCGGGAGCTGCTGCGACGGTTCTACCAGGCGCACCTGGAGCTGCGGGCTCCGGGTGAAGCGGCCGCTGCGGTGCGGGATTCGGAAGGGCAGGTGCGGCAACAGCGCCGGCGGCAGCAACGGGGGCTGGAAACGGTCTTTGGAGAGGTTCGGGTGGAGCGGCTCGGCTACGGGGGAGAGGGGCTCCAGAGCCTGCACCCACTGGATGCGGATCTGAACCTCCCGCCGGAGTTGTACTCGCACCAGGTGCGGCGGCGGGCGGCGGAGGAAGCCGCCGAGG
This sequence comes from Acidobacteriota bacterium, assembly GCA_965222655.1. Taxonomy (GTDB): domain Bacteria; phylum Acidobacteriota; class UBA6911; order RPQK01; family JAJDTT01; genus CAUZIZ01. Next base: position 1,799,010 of record CBDCUP010000022.1, on the reverse strand, counting down.
GGTCGTTCGACAAAGTCGTGGAGGCGCTGTCGAAAACCACGGGGGCGCAGGTGGGCAAGCGTCAGGTGGAGGAGCTAGTGGGCCGTGCCGCCCAGGACTTCGATGCCTTCTATCAGGAGCGACAAGCGGGAGCGTTGGCTCCGAGCGAGTCGGGGTCGATCTTGGCGATCTCGGTGGACGGCAAAGGAGTGGTGCTGCGTCGTGAGGATCTGCGGGAGGCGACGCGGCAGCGGGCGGAAGCGAGCGAGCACAAGTTGCAGAAGCGGTTGAGCAAGGGCGAAAAGCGCCACGCCAAGCGGATGGCAACGGTCGCGGCGGTGTACACCCTCGCGCCTCAGGTGCGGCGGCCGGAGGAGGTGATGCGGGTCCTGGCCCCGCAGCCGCAGCGGGAGGAAGGGAAGCGACCGCGGCCCCAGCACAAACGGCTGTGGGCGAGCTTGGAGAAGCGTCCCGAAGAGGTCATCGAGCAAGCCCTCGGAGAAGCCCGCTCGCGGGATCCCACGGGGCGCAAGAGTTGGGTGGTGCTGGTCGACGGCCATCGGAGTCAGCTGAAGACGCTGCTGCGGTGTTTGCACCGATCCGCCAGGGCGGCGCCCACGATCGTGCTGGACTTCATCCACGTGAGCGAGTACGTGTGGAAGGCCGGCATGGCTCTGCACGGGGAAGTCAACCCGAAGCTGGAGGGCTGGGTGGGCGAGCACCTACTGAGTATTCTGCGCGGGCGCAGTGGCTATGTGGCGGGCGGAATCCGTCGCAGTGCGACCCGTCGGGGCCTGGCGGGCAAGGCGCGCGAAGCGGTGGATCGCTGCGCCAACTATCTGCTCAAAAATGCGGAGTATCTGAAGTATGACACCTATCTGGCGAGGGGGTTCCCGATTGCCACCGGTGTCATCGAGGGGGCCTGCCGTTACCTGGTCAAAGATCGGATGGAGGTGACCGGGGCGCGCTGGTCTCTGGCGGGGGCTGAGGCGGTCTTACGCCTGCGTGCGCTGCAGGCCAGCGGAGACTTCGACGCCTATTGGCGCTTTCACGAGCGGCAGGAGTCGCTCAGAAACCATGCCGCGCGCTACGCGGACGGCGAGCTGGTCCCTGTGCGCGGCCCCACGCGCTCTCACCTGAAGCGGGTGAAGTAAGAAGATCCAGAAGTCCAATCGGTCGGTCTTCCGTGTCAGATTGTTCTGCCCCACCCAACTACCCAACCCCAAAATGCCTTCGCCGCTCCCATAGTAAGAGAGGTCCATCTTGCGTTCGACGGCACCAGAATCGCCTGTTCTAAAAGAGCCGCACCCAAACCATATCTGACCATAGCCGTGAGCTGGGGAATCGGACAGCCAGATGGTAGTTCAGTGTATCCGAGTGAAAAGGAAGTTCGGGCGAGAGTAATTGTGAGGCTGGCGGATGGCAGCGAAGTGCAACCCCTGGATGAAGTACCTCCTTTCGTCTTGGCCACCCTTGCAGGCTTTCAGGCGCTCTCCGCAGCACAAAGCGGAGCGCCATCTCACTTCTTAGTATTTCCACCCAAAAACAAGCAAGGTGACCCTATAGTGGATACGAGCAAAATGGATAAACTCATGCTTGTGTTCAAGGCTCACAAAGAGCTCAAAGAGATGTCTTTTACGTGGCGTACGCCTTTTGATGCGACCACGCCGGCCGCGCCTTGTCCTAAATGTGGAGAGTTTGTCTCACCCAAATGGATCTTTTGCCCATGGGACGGTACGAAACTTATCGACAAGAAGGTTGAGACTGAAGAATCTGAAGAATAACACCCTTTTACGACCTTGGCCGTCGGCACGTAGTCCCTACTCTAAAAGAGGCCGCAGAATAGCTGGTGAGTAACAGCCCGGCATTGGGTCTGTCTCCCCGTCCAAACCGTGTCGCGGGCTGGAGCAAGACCTCAATCGACAACACGGTTGGAGATCCCGTCGATCGAGACGCTGGATGGCCCCTGGGCGGAGTTCCGACACGGAGGTGAGGAAGCTGAGTTGAAGCAGTTTGACCACGGAGTGATCAGAGAGAATCTAAGGCGCTTCCCACAGACCTTCTCGACGCCTCCAGTGAAGAAGCAAGCGGAGTGTCTACAGCTGATTCTGAAGGATGTCGAGCCAAGATAAACTCCAGTTGAATATCAGGGAGCTAGCCGGAACAAAGCGACTTCACGCCAAAGTTCAGGTGGGATCGTTCGCACGGCCGCAGTTCCAACGCCCCCCTAACTGCCTAACAACTCTAGAGCCTGTAGTAGCTGGGACGGTCGGAGGTTAGGTGTGATAGTCGGCACCCGACCTTACAGACAACGTCCGATTTGATCGCGATCGAACGGCCGCTTTCGCCTGAGAAGCGAAAAACGTCGAGTGAACTACCGCACACGGACCAAAGCTGTCACTCGCATACGCTGGATACTACTGTATGCGGGGATGCCATCATCGTGGCTTCCAAAACCCCGCCTTGCGGATACAAGGCGGGGTTGCCTAATGGCTAGACCGGTATTCCGTGGCTCTTTAGGAGCTCGTCCTTGTAGAGGTCAGTGATCGTATGCCTCACGGCCTGATAGGATGTAGGACTCTGTGCGATCTTCTTCGAGTCGAATGCCGTTGACTCCATGTGCGGCTTGTATTGCCTGACTATCTCGCTTCCATGTTGATTCCAGAATATAACAGGGTCCTTCTTCCAGGTTACTGCGCCTGTATCTTCGTCCGCGCGGAGCAGAACTCGGAACCCAGCGTATACCGGATACACGAATCCAAACGGATACCGATACTTCTGTATCTCGCCGCGAAACTTCGTCTTAAACGGGACCTTGCTATAGCGCTTGTTGCCGGGCTCGTACTTCGCCTCATCATGAATGCGAACTCCGGTGATTCGGCCAAACTTCCCCTCGTATTTAATGGGTAAGTCGCACTGAAGATGGTCGAAAAAATTTACCAAAGAAGGCATGACTTTTATCCATTGCTCCAGTTCCTCTGGCTGCTCCGCTTTGTATTTCAGGAAGGCATCGAGAGCCCGGCTCTTGTGCCCGTATATCAGGTGCGGTTCATCACCTCCACTGTCCTCTGTGTAGCGCGGATAGGCCACCATCAATAGACTGACAATGTCGAGTGCATCGATTGTGCCCTTCTGGCCTTCATGCCAGCTAATACCGTCCGAGTATGGTTCCTCGCCGAGCACCTCCTTCATAAGATCGAAGTGTTTCCGAGCATCGGCAAGAGACTTTTCCGTGACTTGAACGCTCGTGTTTCTGGCCTGTTTGACGTCGTTCAGTAGGCTGAGCATTTCACGGCTCGGACCGTTTTGGCCGCTGTACTTCGGTAAGAGAACCTGAACGTTCACAAACGTCTTAGCCAGGACACTCTCGTCGTCAAGGTCGCCGCGCCACAGCTTTATTCGTGCATTGGTGTTCCCACCGTCGAGGATCCCGTACAGTTCTTCCGCTTCGTCGCCCTCGCCGAGATCCAGCCGAACCTTTTTGCTCTGATTGTCGTACTCGATGTCTTGGGCGACTATCGTTATCCCGCGGTTCAGCAGGTGGAAGTTCTCTGGGTTTGACTCAAGGGTATCCCCAATTCGCTTCGACACCTTACTGCTGACTTTAGGCTCTCTAGGGTTTGGGCCCAGACCAAAGTCGTCGGGGTAAGCGCTCAAAGGAACGAGTAGTTCCTTCCGAGCGAGTCGATCACCAGGATCATTGAGAGCCTTGAATTCATTAACACGAAACCAATCAGTCGATTTCCTCATTACATCTCCTTTGCAAGACCCGCGATAGGGCCCATGAAAATAATCAGGCCGTCGCAGAAACGAGCGACCCACCATGACGTTCACGGCATCAGCCGGAACCTTTGTACAATCGGAGATACAGGCCGAAATGGCCCAAAGGGTACGATCTCAATACCGAGGATCCGAAGATGCCTCTTCTCCCGCAGCCCGGATTCACCGAGTGCACGACTTAAGTATAACACAAGCGGCGGGCTAAGCGTGCAAGGTTACGCCCGAGGACAGTTTTCACATTTCTTGGCATTCTGATAGGGCGCCTATATAGAAGTGTGATAGTCGGCACTCGATCTTACAGACAGCGTCCGATTTGATCGAAATCGAACGGCCGCTTTCGCCGGTGAATTCAACCGATCGACGCAACACTTGCGCGGAGGAAGAAGGCGAAGCGTAAACGGTTGAAACCAAAGAGAAAGCGGCGAGGACGCCTGGCTCCCATGTGCATGCCATTGAGGTACAATGAGTTACGCGGTTGCGATTCGGGCCATCAAACCACTTGCCTCCTCCGACGCTGACGCGTTCTAGCTGAACGGCTTAATACGGGTGTTGCGTTGACCGGTTGAATCGGCACCCTAGAAGCGGACATTCAAGTTTCCCGCGGAAACGTCGACTGAACGGCCAAAGACGGTCATTGGCCAGTGCCCTCGATTAAGTCCAAATCGCGCCACCTCTCGACTCCACTACGGGCGATCGCGTCCGTAGGATTCTAAGTCCTGTCCGGGGGAGCGTGAAATCTGACGAAAACTGACGAAAACGTCTTTAGTTTTTGGGTTTTCTCCGCATAGCTGGACGATGACTGGACGACATTTTTCTGCGATCGCGCCTTCACGTGTGCGGCTGTGTTACCTTCCCGATGTCCAAAGGTGGTCTCCTCTTGGCTACGTCCTCCGTTCCCCTTCCGCGTTTCCACCGATTCTGTTGGGACCTGTCGGGGTTGGCCGTCAAGATCCCCAAGGGATGGACATCACCCTCGACGACATCCTCTATGAAGGGATTCTCGAATCAGCTTATCCTGGATCTCCTCTGCAGTGTAAGGACAGTTCCTTCATCTAGGCTCTGATCCTACACTCCAGACAAACCGAGCGTGACCGATGTCGCTAAAACGGGAAAACGGGAAAACGTTCGACTAGGTCCTATTCGGGCGAAGCAGAAACAGGATCCCCAAGCACAACAGCCCCAGCAACATCAACAGAACCCCGAGGCCCGACAAGGTCGGGATCTGTTCCGAGCCCGTACCACCTCCGATGACGCCCTGTCCCTGCAGCGGAACATCGACTGGATTGTTGGCTCCCCCTTTGAGGAGGAAGCCATCCGGGTCGTTGCTGAAGACCCGCAGGATGGCCGATTTCGCACCTGGGGTGCCGGGATTGAAACTGACCATTACCTGGTTGCTGCCGCCCGGAGGCAGCGTGAAGGGCGGGCTGGGTCCCGAGAATCCATCGATGGAGAATTGTCCCGGGTCGGCCCCGGTCAGGGTGACCGAAGTGACGGTGAGGCCTCCAGGCACCCCCGCCCCCGCCAGACTGATGCCTCCGACAGATTTCTGTGAAGGCGCACTCGGGCTGCCTCCCCCTCCGTTCGAGATGGTGAAGGTCTGCGATGCGCTGCTCAAGACTTCGACACCACCGTAGTCGTGGGGCTGTGGAGTCACGTTGATCTGAGGCGGGCCTGGCGTGGGAGTGACCGTGGGGGTGCTGGTGGCGGTGGGTGTGCTGGTGGGCGTTGCTGTCGCAGTGGGAGTGGCGGTGGGTGTCGCGGTCGGCGGACACACCCCGAAGTAGTGGCTGGGATCCATGTCCGTAATCTGTATGAAGTCGGTGTCGAAGGCGGTTACGGTAGCTGTGTTTGTGTATTGGCCCGGCACTACTGTGCCGCTGGCCGTACAGGTCATCGAATTGGAGCCCGGCCCGCTGGTGCCTGGCAGCGTCGTCATCGGGCAGGTTACGGTCACCCCCTGGTCGTCTGTCACCGAAACACTGGTGATATTGAAGGAGGTAAGGTTGGTCACAAGGTACCTCCACTGGACAGTGTCCCCACAGGCGAGGGTGGGGCCAGGTGCAGAGTCAGCGTCGAGTCCGTTGGTACTCTTTTCCAGGTCGACCCCCTGTTGCGCAGAGACCCAGCCACTAATCACGACTATAGACAAGAGCCGAAGCAGCGTTCTTCCGAACATCAAGCGGCCTCCAGATAAACAGGATCGTCGTCTCCTGGCGCGGTTGATAGGTGCCGAGGCCAGGCGTAGCGGACCAAAGCGAGCATCAACAATGAAGCGGTTACACAGAAACCTATATGGTAGACGAGGCCTACGGGTATCCCCACTAGCAGTCGAGGATTGTCCCAGAGCCAGAGATCGTTGTGGAGGAGGTAAAGCGCTGCGAGAACTATATAGAGGGCGCGTCTACGCGTCAATTCTCCCATCCTCCCGTTAACCGAACTGGACAATTGCACCACATAGGACTTGTGAAACACAAGTTTGGCACGAAGCATACTCCTTTTAGCCGCTGCAGGACGCCAGTCCTGTTTGGCCTGCCAGCTCAATCACCCTGGGTTCCCCTGGCGCTCAACTCGATCAGCGGTCGAGCTCGTCTGAGTCACGGGTCGGTTCTCTCTTCGCTGACCGTCGGCAAGCTGCTTCTGCAGGCGTCTGAGTTGGCCCAGCTCGAACTCGGTGGCTTTCACGCCTGTCCAGGAATCCAAAGCGCGGATGACTGCCGCGCACATGATTTTCAAGACAGGGCGCTCGCCGAACAGGGTCCCCATCGCCTTCATCCGGCGCCTCTCTTCGCCAAACAGCCGTTCCACCAAACGGGTACTTGTTCTCGAAGCACGATAGTCGGCAAAGCAGCCGCATATGGAGTCAGCGGCATTCGAACTCGAAGAAGATCGCGCAAAGTCCAACATCCTATCAGGTCGCGAGGCATGCGATCACTGACCTCTACAAGGACCAGATCCTGAAGAGCCCCGGAGTACCGGTCTAGCCATAGCGGACCCCCCCCTGTATCCGCTGGGCGGTTTTTTTGGGCAGCCACGATGATGACATCTCCGCTTGCAGTAGTATCCAGCGTATGCGAGTGACAGCTTTGGCCGTTTGCGGTAGTTCGTTCGACGTTTCCGTGGAAAATTTGAACGTCCGCTTTTAGGTGCGGATTCAATCGGTCGATGCAACACCCCTAATCTCTAAGCTGTAGAGAGGAGGATGTTGCCAATGAAGTATCGGACGAGGATCTATTACACGGAAGCACAGAAGAGCTTGATGTGGGACCGCTGGCAAAAAGGCGAGTCCCTGAGCTCGATCGCGCGGCTCTTTGACCGCCACCATTCCTCAATTGAGGGGATTCTGAAACAAACCGGTGGCATCCGGCCGCGGCCGCGGCGACGATCGCGGCTTGCGCTGAGGTTATCGGAACGCGAGGAGATCTCGCGCGGTGTGGTGGTCGGCTGCTCGATCCGTTCGATGGCAGGAAGGCTGGGTCGCGCACCGTCGACGGTGAGTCGCGAGCTACGGCGTAACGGCGGCCGGGAACGCTACCGTGCCAACCGGGCCGATCAAGCTGCCTGGGAGCGGGCACGCCGCCCGAAAATCTGTAAGCTGGTCCAGAATCGGGAACTCGCGCACAGCGTGGCCTTGAACCTGAAGAAGCTCTGGTCGCCGGAGCAGATTGCCGGGTGGCTTAAGCGCACGTATCCCGATCACAAGGACTTTCAGGTGTCAGACGAGACTATCTATAAAAGCCTCTTCATCCAGGCCCGCGGCGCTTTGAAGAAAGAGCTGTTGCAGCATCTGCGGCGTACCCGTGGGATGCGCCGCTCACGTCACCATACACAGAAGACGGAGGATCACGGACGGATCAAGGACACGGTATCGATCCGTGAGCGACCCGCCTCGGTGGAGGAGCGCGCCGTACCCGGTCATTGGGAAGGGGATCTGCTGATCGGATCAAAGCGCAGTCAAATCGCCACCCTGGTCGAACGTCAGACGCGCTACGTGATGTTGGTCAAAGTCAACAGCCAAGACACCGAAACGGTGATCAACGCCTTGATCAAACAAGCGCGCAAGTTACCGCGGGAACTGTACCAGTCACTCACCTGGGACCGGGGCAAGGAAATGGCCGATCACAAACGCTTCAGTCTCGATACGAACATAAAGGTCTACTTCTGCGATCCCCGAAGCCCCTGGCAGCGCGGCTCAAACGAAAACACCAACGGACTGCTCCGACAATACTTCCCGAAAGGAATGGATCTCTCAAACGTCGACCAAAACAGACTGGATGCCGTGGCAAGACAGCTAAACGAACGACCGAGAAAAACGTTAGACTACGAAACACCAGCCGAACGATTTAACCAATGTGTTGCGTCGATCGGTTGAAACCGCAGGCGAAAGCGGCCGTTCGATTTCGATCAAATCGGGCGCTGTCTGTAGGATCGTGTACCGACTATCACAGATATAGTGATGTGCGCCCCCGCGATGTACCTCATCTTCCAGTAAGGTTCGTAGTGTCCCCGGCTGGTGGGACACTCAGGCCCCCCAGCCACCTTTTCCCGATCAGATAGCAGCCATCTCTCCCCTATTCGACGTTCAAATCAACCACATCCAACCAAACACGAAGGAGTGTACCGTTCTTTCTGTAATTTCCCGTTAAGAGGGAATTTCTCGGGATACCGAGGATTGGGTTGACGAGGAACCTGGCGCGGCTCAGGCGGAAGGAGGCTGTAGGCCGAGTGCAGCCTGAGCCGTGCGGCGCTGCGCGCCGGGCCCCCCCGGAAGGGGGCCAAAGGCCGTCAGCCGAAGGGTTGAGCCGTCAGAGGTCTGGGACAAGATTCTCTAAATCATTCATCCAAAATGAAAGGAGAATCCAATGGCCCCAGACCTGGAAGACAGAGTACCACGAGAGATCCTAGAGGCGTTGATCCAAGAAGGAACGGAGGCCTTTCGCAAGGTGTTGGAGAAGCTCTTGAACTTGGCCATGGGATTGGAACGGTCGGAGTTTCTGGGAGCCGAGCCCTACGAGAGAACGAGCCAGCGACGGGGCCACGCCAACGGTTACAAGGACAAGAAGATCGCCACGCGTGTGGGAGAGCTCCGACTGAAGATCCCTCAGGTGCGAGGGCTGTCGTTCTACCCTCAATCGCTGGAGAAGGGCTGCCGCTCGGAAAAGGCGCTGAAGTTGGCCATTGCCGAGATGTATGTCATGGGCGTCTCCACGCGCAAGGTCACGGAAATCACCGAGCAGCTGTGTGGCACGGAGATCTCCGCCAGCCAGGTCTCACGGGTCGCCTCCCTGCTGGATGAGGAGCTGGAGAAGTTCCGTAGCCGGCCGCTGAGCGGTGAGTATCCCTTCGTCTACCTGGACGCCCATTACGAGAAAGTCCGTGTCGATGGACGAGTTCAGGACCTGGCCATCCTCAAGGCAGTCGGTGTGCAGGCTTCCGGTCACCGTGAGGTCTTGGGTCTGAGCGCCCGGCTGAGCGAGGCGGAGGTCCACTGGAGAGCGTTTTTTGAGGATCTGGCCGGGCGGGGACTCAAGGGAATGGAGCTCGTCGTCAGTGACGACCACGCGGGACTGAAGGCCGCTCGACGAGCGGTGTTTCCCGCGGTTCCCTGGCAGCGCTGCCAGTTTCATCTGAGCCAGAATGCTCAGCGCTTTGCCCGTCGGCTCCAAGAGCGGGGCCAGATCGGCCAAGCGATGCGGGACATCTTCAACAGCCCCACCCTCGAGGATGCCGAAGCCATGCTCAAACGCAAGATCAAGGCGTTCACCGAAACCAACCAGGCACTGGCCCAGTGGATGGAAGACAACGTGCGCGAGGGGTTGACGGTCTACGCCTTCCCCCGCAGTCTGCACAAGAAGATCCGGACGATTAACGGCGTGGAGAATCTCAACAAACAGATCCGGCGCCGCACTCGAGTGGTGGGAATCTTCCCCCATATCGACTCGGCGTTGCGACTGATCTCAGCCGTGCTGGCGGAGATTCACGACGAGTGGCTCACGGGCCGCTGCTATCTGAACCTGGAGAGCTGGCAAGAAGAGGAGGCATCCTAGAAGAGCGTTTCCCTAAACCCGAGACCCTCAGATCAGCGAGGGTTCTCGGTAAGGGGCAGCCCGCGATCGTGGCTCTGAGGGCTTCTGACAGGGCCTCTTTTCTTGGAGAAGGAGGTGGGGGCGCTGAATCGCTCTCTGCGAGTAGTGCAAGCTGCTCCGGCCTCTCATTTTGATAGATCTGCTGGTTGCCTTAGAGAGATTCACAGCGAGCGGCTCACGGGCCACTGCTTTCTGCACCCGAGAGCCAAGAGAGGAGGATCCTGTCCCACAACCGACCCTGAAATTACAGAAAAATTGTTGCGCTGCCAAACACGATGAGTAAGATGGAGTCGCCTTACAAGGACTTGGCAACGTCTCAAAAGAAAAGAATCTCGATCCAAGTCTTCCAACCGCTCTATATTCACCCCCAGCTTTCTAAGAGCCCTTCTAAAAACCAAAACACCTTTCTCCGTGAGCCAAAAATCCTTCACGAGCCGCACCCCAAAAACGTCAAAAACAATCTGAACGCGAGGCTTGGCAGCCTTCATCTCCAGCCGAACGTCAACAATCTAAGCCTCGTACCAACGATTATCTTCGAGACGTGCAGGCGCAGACCCATTTCGACTCCAGCATTTCTCCAGCCGGGCAAGGAATTCATCGTCTAGGTCATGGAACATCTTAGGACACATCAAATGGCTCGTACTGACCTCGGCGGTGTAACTGAAGGCAATTCCCGGAATAAACATGAAAGTCAGCCGCTTCGTACCGAACTCTCGGTCCGACTTGCTTAAGGCAAAAAAAGACGCAGCATTTCCTACCGATCAAATCCCGCTCATCCAAGTCTTCTATCCACTGAGGATAAAGGCCTAATCGGCTCAAAAAGATCCAGAACAGGTGGACGTTTTCTATTTCAAGAGAGAATGTACAAAAATGCGCCCTCCCCCCGACCTCAAATTCAATCTCAACAGCCGTTTCAGCAACACCGGGCCTGAACACACGAATTGACTGGACCCTGGCAGGCAACCAAACGCCGTGCCAACTCAAACCCAACTCCTTCAATTCGTCGTCGTCGAAAAAGTTTCTAAACAACGACCGCTTGTTCAACGTTACGTTACGTTGTGATGCCATCAAATATCACGCAAAAAGAGGTTGAATCCCCAGGAAGCGCAAGAAAGAAACTGCGACGACCCCATAGTCAGTACGGAAGTCTTTATCAAACCTAAGAGATCCACCACATAGGGGGCACCTAGTTGGCTGCGTCTCTTCCCTTTCGCTTTCGTGGTGGTCGTAAAGAACACCGTAAGAGTGAACTCTTCGGACGCCCCTCAACGCAGCCAGGTAGAAAGCGTAATCCGGGGCCGCCTCGAATTGGCAGGGCTTCAGTATGTACTTGAGGATGTAATTCAGCGGTCTTGTGACCGAGAAGCCTTGAACCCGCCGTATATCTACAACAGGACTATCTCCGGTGATTTTGAGCCAAAGCTTGCTCAACTGGCTCTGAGGCACGTAGGGCCCATAAACAACCGCATGGCAGTGAATTGTGAAGTTTGTGCTTACTTCCAGTACAGCAAGGGCGCCGCACCCGTCTTTCTTTCTGTAAGTCCTATTTATGAATTTACGAACAGCCTTAAAAAAGAGCTTGAGCTCCTTTCCAAAAGCCTCATGAGTATCAGGCCTACCAAGGTTACGCTTCGTCAGCGTAAGGAACTTCAATCCGTACCCAGACCTTCGGCTCTTTCTTAATTCCCGAAGCACCGGGGCGTAGCGGGTCTTCAATCTCCCCCCTAAACGCCATGAACAATCAAGGCAAATACGAAGATCACAGCGAGCTGGGATAAAAACTTGATGGCCATCAGTGCAGACCAATACGTGGCCGGTCTTCTTGCAGTTCCTAAAACTCTCAGCCATTTTGTGAAAACGAAGATCATGGAGAGCTTCTATGATCTCAAAGTGCGAATTGCACCCATCAATAAGTTCAGACTGGGTTTTCTCAGTTAAAGCAGCTACCGCCATCTAACACTTAATCCATGTATAACAAGTGAAGTGCCGCGCCTTCGGCGCGGCCAACTATCCCAGCTAACCAACTAACCAGCTAACGGTTTCTCTACATCCCAGGGTGATCTTGGCCAGCAAAACCCCCTCACAGAGCAAGCGTCGCATGAACTCCGGCTCCTTTACTTTCAGTCGATCAAAACAGGCGACCGATGGTGCTCCTTTGGTTTATCCTTCGCCCTTCTCCGCCCTGTTCATTGCGTAGTCTGAGTTTCTTGAGGCCGTCGCTGAGCGCCTCCAAGAGCCCTCGATAACTCAACTCTCGAAGCTGAACTGTCGTGCTGGGAAGATCGTCTGCCGGAGGACAGGGCTCTGCGCTCCCGTCCGGACGTGGAATGAAGGGCTCGCCACGGCGCAGTCTCCAAGTAAAGCGCCATTGGGAAAGGGAAAGGGAGGAGTCCGGCGAGGCGATATCACCCCGGTCTCGGGTCGTCAGAAACCGTGAAAGGACGTTGCCCGAACTTTGAGAGCGATTTCCTCGCCGGGCTTCTCCCCCCTTCAATCCCACTCCTCGTTATGTTGCTCAAGATCCAGAAGCCGGCGCTCGCACACCGGGCAATCCAAACCAAGAGGGCCAAGGAGGACCAGCCGCCGCCGAGGCTTCAGGAGATCCTTTAAGAGGAGAACCCCACAGTCACGGCAGACTAAAACGTCCTCAGTTGAAAGAGCGCCTAGCCGGAGGGCTCCAGTATTTCCGTTCTCCATCAATCTGCTCCTGTCCGGGTTGGAAAATCACGAGCTCCCAGACTCATTGGTTACCTTTTTGAGTTCAATCAAAGCTTCTAACCGCTCTATTCCCTCTTTCCGCCGCACGAAGAGCTGGGTTCCGCACGGATCACAGATAAGATAGGGCTTGTGGTTACGGTCGAGACGGACCTCTCTGGGTTCGGCGCACAGTGGACATCTGAAAAATCGCACACATTTCCTCCTTCCTTCAGGAAGCCTTCTGCAATAAGGGTCGCGAGGATACGGAGTCCCTCCTCACGAGGTTTCTTTGTCATCCAGGAAACTGACCTCAAAAAGCTCCTCGAACTGGACATCCAAGGCCTCAAGCAATCGGAGGCGGGTTTTTGGATGTGGGTAGGGCCTCTTGCCGTTGACCAGTTGCCACAGGTGGCCATTGCCGATTCCAAGGCGCCGAGCCCACCCGTTCAGGGTTAGGTTCTTCTTAGCTAGTTCGATAGCAAGCCGTCGATGCTTAAGCTTGACTCTCATTTTGGACGGCGCTCCCTTGATTCGTTCGCGTGCGAAAGACACGCACTTACATCAATAAAGATAGCAATTCCATCGACCCCATTGCAATCTTATGTTAAGAAACTACTTGCAATAGATAGCATTTGGTGGTACCTTGGCTCCCGTAGTGATTGGGCCATACCTTCGGAAACTGCGGAAAGACCAGCGATTAAGCCTCAGGGAAGTCGAGAACAGAACCGGTGTGTCAAACTCCTATCTTTCCCAGATAGAGAACGGGAAGCGTCCTGCCTCGATCGACATTCTCAAGCGTCTAGCCCCCGTCTACGAGGTGTCGCTGAAGGACCTGATGGGGCTCGCAGGGATGTTGACTGACCCTTCAAGAGAAGCAAGAACTAAGTTTGAGAAGGCCATCGACGCCGCTTACATGGTGTGTCAACAGAGATTCAGGAAAGATGGTCTACCCGTCGATACCAAGCCGGACGAGACATCGTTGGAAATAAAGAGGCTGGTCGTCTACTTTGCGGGCCAGTTCGGGGGGGTAAGTCCAGATGTCCCCTCCACGATAGGTATAAAGATTGAGAGCCTGAAGCGGGAGCAATCGCTGGAGATCTGGCTAAACGAAGATGACTTGCGGGGTGCGGTGCTGGTCAGGGCAGACCTGGTGCCCAAGCTGACTGACCGGGCCGGGCCGGTGGTGGAGCAAATGCTAAAGGGTGCAACAGGGTCTGTAGACATCGAAGGGGAGACATTTGTAGACCTCGTCGAATTAGTATCGCTGGAGGATGCCAGAGCCAACGAAGTGTTGGAGCGAGCAATAGCGGAAGATGAAGGCAGCAATTTACGCTAGGGTCTCATCTGAGAGGCAGGCCGAGAAGAACCTGTCGATACCGGCACAACTGAAACTTGCCCGCGAATACTGTGCCCGCAAAGAGTGGGAAGTGAGCGAGGTGTTTATTGACTCGGCTGAAAGTGCCCGCTCAGCAAACCGCCCGGAATTCCAGCGAATGGTCACGGCCGCCCGGTCGGTCCAGGAACCATTTCAAGCCATCGTTGTGTGGAAGTTGTCGCGATTCGCCCGCAACCGGGAGGACTCCATAGTTTACAAATCTCTCCTACGGCGACATGGAGTCGAGGTTGTCTCCATCACGGAGAGAATCGACGACACCGTAACTGGGCGACTGATGGAGGGCATTATCGAGGTCATAGATGAGTTCTACTCCGCGAATCTCGCTCAGGACACGCTGCGAGGCCTGAAGGAGAATGCGTCTAGAGGCTTCTACTGTGGAGGCACCCCACCTTATGGCTACAGCCCGACCAACGCAGGAGAAGGTGAAGGTAGGCGAAAGCTAGAGGTTGTACCTAAGGAAGCTCCTCTTGTGTCTCAAGTCTTCTCGTGGGCATACACAGGAGCCGGAGCCAAGGATATTGCAGCGAGGCTGAACCAGGATGGATCCCAAACACGGCGAGGAAAGGAATGGACCAAGAACACGGTCCTTTACATGCTTCAGAACGAGATATACACGGGGACGATGGTCTGGAACAACAAGCGGTCGAGACCGAAGGCGAGAGCAGAATCCGAAATCATCCGCGTCCCCAACAGCCACCCTGCCATCGTCGAGAGGCAGGTGTTTGAAGCCATTCAAGGACAGATTCGGGCCCGTCGCCCCTCCAGGGTCCATCCAAGGACCGTAGCGAGCAGGTACCTTCTGTCGGGGCTCCTGCGCTGCGGGCACTGTGGGAAGGTCATGCAGGGCGGCTCGGCGAAATCAGGGCAGTACCGTTACTATTCCTGCTACAGTCGACACACGAAGGGAACCTCGACTTGTCCGTCGAAGGCCCTACCTGTAGAACTCATCGAGGAGGCCGTGCTCACTCGGATTCGTACCCACATTCTCACCAAGAAAAACCTGGAGCGACTTGTACAACTGGTCAACAAAGAAATCAGGCAGACCAGCATTCTGGGAGTCAGACAGCTCCAGGTGGCAGAATCTGAACTCCAGGATCGGAGATCCCGTTTGGATCGTCTTTTCGAGGCCCTAGAAACGTGCCAGCTTGGCCTTGATGACCTGGCTCCACGCATCCGAACACTCAGAGAAGAAATCGAGCAGCTTGAGCGCCGAAAGGCCCGGCTTCATAACTTGCCCGGACCCATCCCATACACGGTTGATGACATAGAGGCGCATGTCCTGCGGCTCCGTGAGACACTCGGGACTGGGACTTGGGCCCAGCAGAAGGCCTTCCTGCGCTCATTCGTGAGAAAAGTCGAATACAAGGACCCAGTGATCAGGATCATCTACACGTTTCCGATCCAAGAAGAGGACGATGGGGCTGACGGCTCTGACGACGGGGGACCGACAGGAGAAGTTCTTCATATCGACAAGATTGGCTCCTCAGGTAGGACTCGAACCTACAACCCTCCGGTTAACAGCTTGATTCAAACGTATCATCTTGTTGCCTCTTCTTGCTTCTAGCTTGGGTCAGATCATGGTATTACCTGGTATTCGGCGAAAAATTGGGTTCATCCGGTAAATGGGGAGGTGCCGCCAGTCAAAGGCAGGCCGCGGAAACTGCCGCACTATGCAAACCGTGGAAAAACAAGTAGTTCTGGAGGAGAACTGGCAAGTGCTCGCAGTTGTTTTTCCACCGTTCGCACAGCGCTTGGAAAACTCCGTATCACGGGCTTGCTGGCCCAGTTCGATATCGCTCGGAGTTTTCCACAGTTCCCACGGCCCCTGCTACTGCAGCCGACTATATTGACAAGCGAACGGGGAACCAGATTTGGGATCCGGAAAGCGCCGAACCACGTTCCACCTCCCCATTTACCGGATGACCCAAAAATTGTTCAGTAATTGTTCAGTAGGGCTCATCCATCCACATTGGTGAGCACACTTTACTTCCGGTGTCGGATAGAGTGTCAGCCTTCAATGTATGTTGACCGACAGCCGAAAACCCGATCTAGCCGACGATGGTAGAATCCCGTTATGGCGACGGAAACGGAGAAGCATCGGGCTATCGAGGCTCTACGCACACTTTCCGATGATGCAACGATCGAGGATGCCATCGAGCACCTGTGCTTCATCGCGAAGATCGAGGAGGGTCTGCGCCAATCTGATGCAGGTCGTGTGGTCCCACACGAAGAGGTCAAGAAGCAGTTCCTCACGTGAGGGTCATCCTCTGGACAGAGTAGGCGCGCGAGGACCTCGCTGCTATCCACACATTCATGAGTCAGGACTCACCACGCACAGGTGACCGTCGCGAAGTTGATCGGGTCGCCGAGCGGACTTCGTATTCTGCAGCGTCCGGGTAGGGCAGTACCGGAGCCCGCGATTCTTTTTAGTGAGAGAGGTAATCTCCCGGCCATACCGCATCGTTTACCGACTAGTTGGAGAAGATCACATTCACATTCTGACAGTTCATCACAGCGCACGACGCTTTCCGACGGACTTGTAGTGGGAGTGGGACGGTGGCACTGGTTTCCTCGGATGGACTCAGGTGGCGGAAACTCCGGGAGGCTCCTACGGGAACAGCGTAGCGAAGTCTACGAATGGACTTCGCAAGGGGAGCTAGGAAAGTGGGCCGGGAAGCTTGTCCGTTTGAGAATCCATCTCAAGGATGCTCGGCTCTACTCACTACGTTTTCAACCCTGATGGCACGATCACCCATTAGACGGCTCCCGCTCGACGTACGACAAGACCGGGCGATGGAAGGCAGCCTGCCAAAAACCTTCGAGGGAGACCGATGAGTGGCCTCCGCGTAGTCGCTTCCCCAGCACTGAGGTCAGTCTGTTTCCACCCGGGGATCGTGAGTCTTCTGTGTTTCGCAGTCTCCTGCGGCACCTGGCACGATGCCCCCACCGAATTGGACTACAGCCTCGTCGACTCGGATCTGAAGCTGGTGAGGATCGATTCGGATCCCCAAGAGTCCTTTCTAGCAATCCAGCTGGACACGGCGGGTCGTCTCTTCGTGGGCGGCCGCGAGGCACTCTTCGTCTATGAACCCAGCCGCGATGGAGGTTACGAGCCTCGCCAGGAGCTCTACCGCTTCCCGGATCACACCTGGATCTACGACATCGCCATCCGTGGCAACGATCTCTACGTCTTGACCGTTGCCGCCCTCTACCTGATCCGGGACGGCGTCAGCCGACGTCAGGGCCTGGAGCCCGAGCGGCTGGTTTGGGGCATCCCCCAAGGCCATGTCCATCAATGCCTCCATGGAATGGCTCAGGGTCCGGAAGGGGACCTCTACTTCGCCTCGGGAGATCCGCTCTGGTTCTACGGAGACTTCAGCCGGCCCGATCATTGGGGGCATTGGACCTACTTCTTTCAGCCCGAAGGATCCCGACTTCCCTACACTGGAGTGGGAGGAGTGCTGCGCTGCCGTCCCGACGGGAGCCGCCTTCAGGTCGTGTCTGGCGGGCAGCGCAATAGCTGCGGTCTGGCCTTCGACAGCCGCTGGAACCTCTTTTCCAACGACAACGATCACGAGGGAATGCCCTCGGAGTTTGTCCCGGGACGGCTGTTGCACGTGACACCGAAGGCGTATTTTGGCTGGCCCCGTGGCTGGCTCCTCAGCAAAGATCGACGGCGTGCCGATCTACTGGAGACGATGCATCCCGACCTAGGCCGATTTGTCCCCGTAGGCCAGAGCTACTACAACGAGACCTTTCTCCCCGAGAAGTACCGAGACAACCTCCTGGTAGCCCGCTGGGGAAGTCGATCGGTCCCTCGCTACCGACTTCGGCCCCACGGGGCCACGTTCCAGGCGGATGAGATTCCCTTTCTGGAGGGGAGGAACCATGCTCGACCGGTGGGGGTGGCGGTAGGACGGGGAGGACGGATCTTCCTGAACATCTCCTACATGGCACACAACGAAGGCTCCCCCGTCTATCCTAGCGATCTGGTCATGGTCACCCGGGCCGACGACGAACCGAGCCACCCCTTCGATGCCTACGAGGCCACAGAAGTCTCCTCCGACAGGCTCTGGTTGGAGCTCTCCAACCCGTCCTGGTGGCGGCGCTACCGGGCCCACATCGAGATCCTGCGACGCGGTGGCTCACTCCTGGAGGAAGCCGTCGAGAGGTTGGGTCGGGGCTCCGCCGCCGATCCAGCAACCGGGCATCTGGTGTGGCTTGCAGGAGCCCGGCGCAGCACCCGGGCAATGAAGCTGTTGACGCGATTGTCGAGCCACGCGGACGACGAATTGCGCCTCCAGGCTGTTCGAGCATTGGTCGAGTATGCGGAATCGGATGGTGCTCCTGGGACCTTTGCCAGGCTTCTGTCCGACCCGGTTCCACAGATCCGGCTCGCCGCTCTGCTCTCCTTCTTCGATGGCCAGGGTCCGGTGCCGGAGCAGGTGGTTCAGGGGCCAGCTCGAAGCTCCGACACCTATCTGCGCCAGACAGCGACTCGGCTGCTGGCGAAGCGGGCTTCTCTCGACCAGTTGCGTAGACTTTGCCGCTCATCGGATCCGGAGACTCGGCTAGCTGGAGTTCTGGCTGCCGGGTTCCGGCTTACGCTGCCTCCCAACACCGCACGCATCCCCGAGCACCTGCCGCTCGATCAGAGCCGGGAGGAGCACTACGTGGTCCGATACTCCGATGGTCGGGAGGATCTCCGACGGGCAGGCCGAATCGGAAACTTCACCGTCGCAGATCACTGGGCAGTGGGCAGGCGCAGTCCCGAGCAGGAAGCCCTGTTCCAGCTCCTGCTGGCCATGCTGGAGAACCAGGCCGAGCCGGTTCGTCTTCAGGCAGCTCAGTTTCTCTTTCTGCTCAACGATTCGCGGAGCGAGGAGGGAGTTCAGCAGGTCTACCGTCTCAGTGACGAGCGGCGTTTGGCCGTCTCGGGGATCCGGAAGACGATCCAGGAGGTGTGGACAATTGGACCCTACCCGGACGGTGATACTGGTTTTGGCAGGGCGCATCCACCTGAGGACGGTGCTGTCGATCTGTCCAGGGTGGACTCCGTGCAAGGAAGGGATCTTGCCTGGCAGCGCCTCGAGGCCGGAAGACGTCTCTTCGATCTCTGCCCGGATCCTGGGACCTGCGACCGCTCTTCCTTCTATGGCTACTTCCGGCTGGAGAGTCCCAGGAGACAGCGGGCCAACCTGCTCGTGGGTTCGGACGATGGGGTCAAGATATGGCAGGACGGCGCCGTCATCTGGGACAATCCGCTAGAGCGTGCCGCTCTACCCTTCCAGGATGTGGTCTCGCTCCAGCTCGAGACCGGGAGCAATGACTTCCTGGTACGCGTCCAGAACACCACGGGAACCAGCGGCCTATACCTGAGCTATCGGACTCTGGGCGACGTCGACGTCGTCTTGCCCGAACCCATGGATTCGGCAACCCTCGCCCGGCGCCTGAGGGAGGCCAGCTCGGAGGAGAAGAGTATCCCTAAGGACCTCCTGGGACTGGATTGGGTGCGTGAGGCGGAGCAGGGGGACGTCGTACGGGGCAAGGAGCTCTATAGATCACTGGCCTGCAGCAAGTGTCACGCGATTGGATCGTCAGGGGAGGGGACCGGAGGGCCCAGCCTCTCGGAAGCGCGCAAGCGTTTCACCGTCGCGTATCTGGTGGAATCGATCTTGCTGCCCGACCAAAACCTGTCGCCGGTTTTTCGGGAGACTGAGCTCCAGACCAAAGACGGAGAGGTCCGCACGGGCCTTGTGGTTGGAGAGACAGGCCAGAAGATAGACTTGCTCCAGGGCGACGGGTCCAGACTCACGATCGAGAAGCAGCGCGTGAAGTCACGGAGATTACTCGACAGCTCTCCCATGCCGCATGGCTTGATCGAGTCTCCGGATGAGCTTCGGGACCTACTGACGTTCATCCTATCCTCAGGGTCCTGATTTCGTTCGCGGCCTCTCGTGGCGGCCTTCCGCCAGCACCTTTCCCGGCCGAAAAGGGGAACTCGCGCCCAATGATCAACGCCCTTTCAGGGACTTGAAAAATAGGTTTCGGTGGGCTCTCAGATGAGCTGGGATCACGGATTTCCGCTTCCATGACCTCAGGCACACGTTCGCTTCTCAGCTGGTCATGAACGGAGCGGATCTGATCACCGTACGGGAAAACATCGGCTCCTCAGGTAGGACCGTTTTCAGCGGAAGGACAACGAAGATTCCTTGTGCCTTGGTTGGAAGGCTGATAGGTTTTGACCATTCGCTACTGGGACACCCGAAGGAGGAATGTAGGATGAAAAAGGTTTCAAGGCGTGGATTCGTAGGGGCTTCTCTAGCCGGGGCAACACTTCCGACGCGAGTCTGGACGCAGGGCAGCGATCCGGTTCCGGAGGACTACCGTCAGGTCGCGCTTCGTCCAGAGATCCGGAAGGTGGTGGAGGCCAGCCGACAGGTCATCCTGGATGAGCTGAAGCCAAACCGAAGTCAGCTGGAACGGGGTCTGGAGCTGCACTACAGCAGCTACGTTACCGACGTCTGCGGCTGTCTCTATGTGGCGGATCCCTCCTGGATCTGGAAGGGAGACCGTCTGGCAGCAGATCTGAAAAGCTACCGAGGCAAGCTGGAGCAGGAGGGTCTGGCCCCGGAGGAGATCGACCAGCGGGTGGTCCTCAGGTGGCGAGACATGAAAGCCTTCGAATCGGCTTTCGATCCCCAATGGCGAGACGATTTTCGGAATCTATATCGTCTGTCTGGCCTGGACCTGGCAGTCGAGGATGTGGGGCACTTCCCTGAACCCAGCTTCCAAGCTGGTCTCCAGCACGTGGCACGGGCCGGGTTTGTCTACGACAAGATAAAGGCTGACGCCCTGCGGGTGTCGGGCGTGGACGATCTGGAAACCGCCCGCCAGAAGGAACAGGTGGCCGTCCTCCTGCACCTGCATGGTGGTAATTGGTTTGCCATGACTCCTGATCCGCTTGAAACCCTGGATCTCTTCTTCGCCCTGGGAGTCCGTGCCTCCCAGCTGACCTATCACGAGAAGAACAGCCTGGTATCCTCAGACGATTTCGCAGGTGAGAAGGACGAAGGGCTGAGCTGGCTTGGCAAGCAGGTCGTCCATCGGATGAACGAGCTGGGAATGATCATCAATCTGGGTCACTGTGGCCACCGCTCGGGACTGGACGTCATCGAGGCCTCGAAGGATCCAGTGTTGAATGCCCACACAGGTTGCAGGGCTGTCCACGACTACTACAAGAACGAGGACGACGATTACCTGCGCACACTGGCCAGTAAGGGAGGTGTGGCTGGCATCTACTACGACCTGAGGCCCGACCACCCGGATACCAAGTTCTCCTTCAATGCCTGGTTTCCTCACCTGGAACACGCCATCAAGGTAGCCGGCATTGACCACGTGGGCATCCCCTCGGATTATACCTTTTGGCCGGACGCGAAACCCCGGGCCATGGATTGGACCAACTGGCCCTACTTCACGGTGGGGCTGGTTTGCCGTGGACTCAGTGATGTTGAGATCCGGACGATCATCGGCGGTAACTTCCTGCGTCTCGCCAAACAGGTGCTGGACAAGCGTCCCTGGGGTCCTTTCATTGCCCGAGGCACAGGCTACAGCTGGGTGCACGGCTAGAAGTGGTTTCGCAAGTCCTCTTTGGGACGTCGTTCCACTCGGGTCAGCGGTCTAGCCCAGCGCAAGACAGTAGAAAAGAGAAAGAGAAGGATATGAACAAGAAGCTGCTACTCACCGCCCTCATCTCATCGACTTGTTTCAGCTCACTCCGGCCAGCTCCCATGCCTCGGCCTTGGACGTCGGTACTGCGAAGCAACTGTTCGTGGACGACCATGTGATCGGATCCCTGGAAGGGGCGTTCCGCATGCTCAACCAGCCGGTCAAGTATGAAGGCAACCCCATCATCGAGCTGAAGCCGGCCCAGACGGTCGGGAGCGACAATAAGGTCGTCGTCATGGCAACGTCCTCTACGACGAGGACGAAGGCCTCTACAAGATGTGGTACGACGCGGCCAACTACGATTGGAGCAGCGTCCACCTGGCCTATGCGACCTCCCGGGACGGGATCCACTGGGACCTCCCCAACCTGGGACTCCTGGAGTATCAAGGTTCAAAGGACAACAACTTCGTCTTCTTTGATGAGGGCCGGGGAGAGGTAGCCGGTGGAGTCTTCAAGGATCCGGTGGCGAAGGATTCGAGCCGCCTCTACAAGATGATCTACCACATACACGGCTCGCCGGGACTGGACAGCTCGGGAAACGGCATCGGAGTGGCCTTCTCGCCCGATGGCATTCACTGGACGCGGGCTGTGGACAAGCCGGTCATTCCCACGGCCGACAGCCCCAACCCAGTCCTCTGGGACTCTCGGCTGGGAAAATACGTGGCGCACACACGCGTCAATCCTGTCTACTACCGGCCGGATTGGGAAACGCGCAGGGCTCTCCGGGATGAGCTGCGGCCCGGACCGGAAGGCTCCTTCTTGAGACGGGAGGTGCTCCAGAGCGAGAGCGACGATTTCCTCAAGTGGGAGCCCAGAGGGGTCATCATGGCCGCCGACCGGGAGGATCCCTCCTGGAATCAACAGTTCTACAACATGGAGTTCATGCCCTACGGCGACGTCTACTTCGGCTTCATCTCGGTCTACCACATCCTCCCGGGCATGGAGACCAAGGTCACAGAGGGGGCTCCCTGGATGGACACCGTGGACATCCAGCTCAGCTACAGCCGGGACGGACGCACCTGGCACCGAGCCGGGGACCGGCAGGTGTTCCTCTCCTTGGGCGGCGGGCAGAATGACTTCGATCGGAGCATGCTCTACATCCTGCAGAAACCCCTGGTGGTGAAGGATGAGGTCTGGGTCTACTACATCGGCTTCAACGGTCTGCACTGGGCTAACAGGCGGAAGGAGATCCAGGGAGGGGCGGTCGGGTTGGCCAAGCTCCGCCTGGATGGGTTCGTCTCCATCGATGCAGGCGATGGCGTCTTCACCACCCGGCCAATGCGTATGTCGGGGGACCAACTGAT
This sequence comes from Acidobacteriota bacterium, assembly GCA_965222655.1. Taxonomy (GTDB): domain Bacteria; phylum Acidobacteriota; class UBA6911; order RPQK01; family JAJDTT01; genus CAUZIZ01. The sequence continues at coordinate 1,776,043 of CBDCUP010000022.1, read as the reverse complement.
GCTGAACGCTGATGCCAGTCAGGGATCGATTCGTGTAGAGATTCTGGGAGAGGACGGCCTTCCACTGGAGGGATTCTCCGCCGCCGATGCCGTCGCCGTGACCGGGGACGGCGTTCGCCAGAATGTCCGCTGGAAGCAGGGGGTCTCGCTGAGTCGATTGAAGGGGACACCGATCGTCCTGCGATTCCACATGGATCGGAGCAAGCTCTTCTCGTTCTGGTTTCCCAACTGAAGGTACCCACTTTCGAGTCGATGTCCAGATGGGGGCCGTATCTTGAAATTTGAGAATCGCCGTTATGCAAGAGGGCAGATCCTCACTCGCCGAAGGGGCGGGTGAATGCCGTCGTAAAGCAAAGGCGCGGCTTTACCGCATCGCCCGGCGTTCAGCGACGGAATGTGTCGCTATTATGGACATCCTACGCCGTTTGCCCGTTGCGGCGAGCGACGACTTGAAGCGGGCCGAGAGGAGTTTGTTTGAGATTGTGTCAATGCTGACAGGGTTGGTCACGAGCCTGGACGCCGTACCGGTGGTGAACTCCGGGCAAGGGCACGGGCAAGGGAGGACGCCAATGCCGATCCCCACCGAGCCTCAGGCTTCAACTTGCGGTGGGACCACGGAACGAGCAAGACGGTCGGCGCTGTTGAAGAAGATATCTTCAATCTGCGACCGGGTCAGACGATGCAGCAGAGCCGCCCTTCGCATGGCCCGCAGTTGCTCGTAGATATAGAAGGTCATGTGAGGGCTGATGTGACCGGCGGAGGAGGGACTGGTCGAGATCGCCTATTGCACATACCCCGGTTTTGAGGGACGAGGCTACGCGATATCGATGGCGAGGAAGCTGATCGAGCTGGCAGGGGACTCCCCGGACGTGAAGCAGGTTCGCCCACACGCTGCCGGAGCCCAACGCATCAACCCGGGTGCTGGAAGAGGTGGGGATGAACTGGGTGGGTGAAGTAATCGGCCCGGAGGACGGTCGTGTCTGGCGTTGGAAGCTGGAGGTTGACACTTGACGCGCCGCCGTGGCCCGCAAGAGCTACTACCGATGAATCGGACACGCATGCCGTGATGGGCACGTGGGTGCCAGTGTGGTCAAGGTGGGAGGACATCCCGACTCCACCGATCCGACGCGGTCTCCGAGAACCGTCGACGTCTGCTTTACCGAGAATGATGTTCCTGAGTTAATCGATGCCCCGATGCTCGGGATCTACGAGGTGAATGCTGAACAACTCAGAATCTGTTATGGCCCTGGCGGGGATCGACCGAGTGCATTCTCGCCGGAGAAGGGGAATGGTCAATACCTGGGGGAATACCGCCGGCTTGCAACTTGACAGGGGATACTAACGAGCCTTGGGGGAATGCAGTCGCTGCCCTTGATGCTCAAGTACAGTCCGGCTGGTGCCCCACCGGGCACAATCCCAACCGGATGCTCAAAGAATCAAGAATAGCTCTAAGCTATTGAAAAGATTGGCTCCTCAGGTAGGACTCGAACCTACAACCCTCCGGTTAACAGTTTAACGCAGGTCTTGTATCTTGTTGGTTCTACGTCCTCCTAGTTCGGGTCAGAGCATGGTTTTACCTGGTATTCGGCGTGTAATTGTTCGGTAATTGTTCGGTGGCCTCCTGAGAGGTGCTCTCTGGTGACCCGGATCGCTGCCTGTCACGTGAAAGCTGAATGGGAGCGTCACCCACCCCTCGACTCGAGTTCGGACATAGTCTGGCCTTGTCCGTCTTGCGACCCTGTACTTCGTTTTCTACTTGCCATTAAACACCTCCAATCTTTTGTTGGCGCTCTTCGTTCGGCGGGGATCATAAACTTTCGGAAAGGGTTTCCTGAAAGTTTATTGTCCCGATCTCACCCTGGGGGAGCTACAAAGATTTGGAGGTGAAAAACAATGGCAGAAAACGAAGACAAGAAGATTGAGTCGCCAGGACAACCAATCCTGGAGTCGTCAATCCGAAGTAGCGAAGACGGCAAGTGGGTGATCTTCAAAACCACGATCACCACGATCAAGCCGGTGACCTACGTCGAGAAGGTCCTCTCGCCAGAGTGAAGCCGGCGGCTTCCAAGTGAGAATTCGTTTTTCTTTCCTTTTTTTCTTTTTCTTCTCTGTCTTTTCTTCTCGTCCACCTCGGTTACCACGTCCTCGCTCCTCCATGTTCCAGAGAATTGGCCAGGCCTCTTCCAGACCTCATTCTTCATTTTTTTCTTTCATTGAGGGTTCGTTGGTTTGCTCGTAAATCTTTCCCCTCCACCACGCTCCGCTGTTCGCGGAGAAAATTTTATCGACACAACCAACCATGTCTGCCCCCATGAAAAAAATGAACTCGGTCATTGGAAAGAAACCTGTTGGCAAGCTCTCCCTGGAAGAGATGGAGTATGAAATGGACCATTGTCCTGCTCCGAGGGACTGTCCAGAGGAGTGCTACCAGGCTTGTCTTGGATGCCTCCGGAGGTGTCGACGATGATCTTCCAATATACCTCTCCGAGGACGATGAAAAGATATGAAGAGCGGAGGCAGGTGATCGATCGGGAGTTGTTCTGGATACTTCGGAGGATCGAAAACAGGTATGTCTTCGGAAGGTGGATAAGATGAAACCGAAGAAAGCCGCTCGCCCAAAACCAGCGAGCGGGGCTAGCCGCCCGGCAAGGAGTGAGTTGGAAAGGCTTATCGCAGATTGTTTCCGAAGGACCGAGTTTAGAGGTGAAAAGAATGAGAAATGTAAACGTGCAAAGGCCAAGCCTTAGCCAAAAGACATACATTGTTGCCTTGGCTAGACGAGCTGGCCTCGAGATGGACGTGTCAACGCTTGATAGCCACGAGAAAGCCTCGCGACTGATCCGTCACTTGAATCTGCTGAACCGAAGAACATCTGGAAGGTGATCTCGGGTGATCGGAATGTGACTCTAGAGGAAGTTTTGGTTCTCGTGCATAATTCCAAGCTGTGCTGTAGGCGGATACCGAGCCCGAATGCTCTGTACCATTTAGACTATATCCTAATTGGGACAAGTAAGTGGTTCTTAGGTGGCACCGGCCTTTCGCGGCAACAATTCAGTTTCGCACGAATCTCGAATGACTCGTCGGCGGTAGCCGAGTGAGATCCGAATCTTGCCAGCAGGCGTTGGAATAATCCCATGGCACTTTGTACCGCTATGCCTTGTAACACAAGGTCGTACACGAACATGCTACCGCCGCTGGAGGTAAGCAGAAATCCAGATAATCATGCAACCAACCGCAGATATTCTCTAACGATGACTGCACAATACGATTATCCGGCTGTCTTTCATGGCCGCGATTAACAAAAATGGGTATTTCCGAATCTGGCCAGGCACACTCAAGCGTATGGAAACCAATCAAGATTTGAGCACGGTCCGATGATTCTTGACGCGCTACCGATCCTCGCCGCCGCGCCGCTGGGCGTTTGGGGCGTGTTGTGGGACATCCTTGTCTTGCTGGCGGTGGCCCTTGTGCTTGGAACGGTTGCCGAACGGCTGGGCCAGAGTGTGATTGTTGCTTATTTGATTGCGGGCACTCTGGTTGGGCCAAATGTCCTGGGCTGGATTTCCACCCAGGCCGACTTGTTCAACATTGCTGAATTGGGCGTGGCGCTGGTGTTGTTCGCCATTGGCCTGGAGTTTTCGCCTCGCCGACTGTTGTCGCTGGGAAGCATCGTGCTGAAGACCGGACCACTCCAGGTAATTTTGACAGCGGCGCTTGGTTTCGGCGTGGCGATTGTTTGTGGGTTGGACGCTCGCGAAGCGTTCGTCGTCGGCATGATGGTCGCCGTGAGCAGCACCGCATGTGCGCTGCGGTTGTTAACGGACCGTGCGGAAATCGACAGCGAGCATGGCCGAACGGCACTTGGCATCCTGCTCATTCAAGATGCCGCGGTGATCCCGATGATGTTGCTGGTCAGCGTGATGGCCACCGGCGGAACGTGGGGGCTGATCGTCGGAAAGGTTACCCTGGCCCTGATTCTGGCTGCTGTGCTTGTCGGCTTGTTCTACGTGTTGTTTAACATCGTTGCACCGCGGCTCCTGCTGCTGCCTACCTGGCACAAGAACCGTGACTTGCCGATTCTGCTGGCCGTGATCATGGCCACCGGTTCGGCGTGGGCGACACATGCGGTGGGTCTGAGTCCGGCATTGGGAGCCTTCGCCGCGGGTGTCCTGCTGGCGGTCTCGCCATTTGCCACGCAGATCCGCGCCGACACGCGACCGCTGACGACATTAATGGTGACGTTGTTCTTTGCGGCAATCGGGATGTTCGGCGATCCGGTCTGGGTAATCGGACACTGGGCGATCGTTGCCAGCATCGTGCTGGCAATTATCGTGGGCAAACCGCTCCTCATCGCGCTGTTAGCACGGGCCTTTGGCCGACCCTGGCGTTACGCGATTGCGGCGGCATTGTGTCTGGCGCAGGTAGGCGAGTTCTCTTTCGTATTGGCCACCATCGCTCAGAGCAATGTCGAGGGCACGGCGCTGATGTCGCCGATCACGTTTAACGCGATGGTGTCGGCGACCATTGTGACCCTTTTGTTTACGCCCTACTTCGTTGCCGCTGCGCCATGGGCCGGGGCTCGCTGTGAGCGCATATTGCTGCGCTGGCGAAGGAGACAGGGGCCGGCACTTTGGAACGCCGAGCGGGTGCCGCTCGACGAATGCGCTGCTACGGCCGGTTCTGAAAGGACGGAGGAAAGCCTCAACTCTCCTTCCGATTTGATCTTGATCGTCGGTTTCGGCCCGGCCGGAAAGCGCGTTGCGGAAGGACTGATGGGCTCGTACCAGCAGCAAATGGTGGCGGTCGATCTGAGCCCCAACAACATCGAAATCGCACGTCGATACGGCTTGGTCGCACACCTTGGCGACGCCACGCATCGGGACATCTTGGAGCACGCGGGTATTTACAAAGCTCGTGCCGTCGTTGTGACGGTGCCAGACCACGCCACCACACGCCACTTGATCCACCTGGTCCGCGACCTCGCGCCGGAAACCTTCATTGTCGCCCGCTGCCGCTACCACGTTCTGCACTGGGAATTGCTTCAGGCCGGCGCGCATGAAGTCGTGGACGAAGAGGACCAACTCGGCCGCCGCCTGGCCACGCAGGTTCGCAAACTTCTCGGAAGGCTTGACGACATGGCGGACTGAGGCATGCAGGCTGAGGGACCGAATGCACCGTCGAGCTTACTTCAGTCGATGGTGTGAGCTCCGGGTAGGGAAGACGGCCCTCAGGGGTGAGCTTCAGGGCCCCATCGAGTTCTACTCCTGCTTCATAAGCTACAGCCACGCAGACAAGTCCTTTGCTGACCGGCTATATTATGGCCTTCAGATGAGGGGAATCCGCCTGGTTGGATGATAGAGACATGAGGGTAGGCGACCGTCTTCTGGATGCCGTTAACCCGGCTATCCGGGTCCACGAGAAGGTCCTTCTGTGTTGTTCCAAAGCGTCTCTCGCAAGTTCCTGGGTGGAGGACGAAATCGCTATGACGTTCGAGAAGGAGCGTAAACTGGGATGTTTGGTTCTAATACCGCTCGACTTGGATCACTACCTTTTTGAGGGTTGGACAAGCGGCAGAGCGCCGCGTGTTCGGGAGCGCCTCGCGGCGAACTTTGTGGGTTGGGAGCAGGACCATACTAAATTCGAGAAACAATTTGAGCGCCTGGTCCGGTCGCTTCAACCTGGCGCTTCGTAAGATAGAGAGAAATGATCGACCGATCGTCTCCAAAGCCGCCGCGACCTCCCAGCCCTCCACCACCAGGCCTGGGGTTAAGCTGTTTGAATCCTCTGACTCCCGGCAGTGATCCTGCAGACTGCGAAGTATGATTGACGCAATCAGGCGAGATCAGCTCCCCCGCTACCTCGAGGTTCCCTCGGTTCCAGACCTCCTGAAACAGCCGCCGAACGACCGCCTTATTTTCTGCTGACATGAAACTGCCCCCTCCTCCCCTTTCAATAGAAGATGAGCGGGCGAGCGCTACGACGCGAAAGAAGCCGTCGAAAGTTTCTCTGACCCCCAGCTCCACAGAAAGTGTGGAAGGGATGTGGAGCTGGCTACGGATAGAGAAGCCGGCAGCGAGTAGCAGCAGTTTGCACTGATGGTGTGCACGCTGGAATAGGGGAGGGGAGTGGTGCTCTAGAAAGGTCCTGAAAAGTAAGAGCCCGCCGAAACGACGGGCTCAAGTAAGGAGAAGAGGGTGGAAATAGCTATTCTTACATTCGGCTACACAGAGTATTCCCGCTTGTCTTAAGCTACTGCGATGAATGAGGAGGAACGGCGGCAACGGATACTCAGTTGGCTAGAGGCCATCGAAAAGGAAGCACGCAGGTTGGCGATCAACTTCTACATTTTCAAGGAGGTGAAAGGAATAATTGGCAACAACCAGAGGCTCCAGAACACGGGTAGCGACTTCTTTCGCTGGATGGAAGACAACTTCGTGGTTACGGCCGCTGTTGCCGTGAGGCGGCAGGCCGACGAAAGGAAGGATGTCATCTCAATGAAGAGGTTTTTGAAAGAACTCTGCCGTCACCCGCACCTCGCCTCACGCGATCACTACGTCGGATTGTTGGCTAAAAACCCCAACTACCCACTGGACTTTGCGCACAAACAATATGACCACCTTGTAGGCGGGGGCCGATCCCCAGGCTCGGTTCGACCACCGCGCGTGTCTCGAAACCGGGTAGGAAGGGGCCATCATAATGCTTGGGACTGATAAAGCTGTGTATCGTGTCGCCATAGCTGTGAATGCTCGCCTGACGCACGGTCCCATGTTCGTCTTTCAGGTCATGCGGTTCCTGGTGGGACTCGGCTCCGCGCCTGATCGCTTCTTCGAAGGACTGGTCAGCGTCTTCCACTTCCATCGCAATGTCCACCACAGCGTCGCCATGCCTGCTCAGATGTTCGTTGTAGGGCTCACCGCTGTTCAATGGCGTAGTCAGCACCAGAGTCGCATCACCTTGTCGTAAAGCGTAGGACGTGCTCTCGCGGGTTCCCGTCTCGAGGCCTCTATAGGCAAAATGGCTGAATCCGAAAGCCTTACGATAGAAGTAAGCCGCCTGCGTGGCATTTCCCACGCAGAGCTCCAGGTGGTGAATACGTTTCAGATGAAGCGGGTTTTCTGTCTTGTCAACGAGACTCACTACTCCTCACTCTCAATCGTCATGACGGTGTTGCTCGCGACGCATTACGACGAAGTCCGTACGAGCAGGAGTGCCTCCGGCCTGTCGCACGGCAGTTGCGATCTGGCCACGATGGTAGGCGGAGTGGAGGACACTGTGAACGAGTATGTCGCGCAGGCGCTGTCGAGCCGGACTCGCTTCGTCGGTCTGGTAATCGCACATTCGATCCAGATCCTCCTCACTGACCTTGTCCATCAACTCCTGGTAAGCCTCCTCCATTTTCCGGAGAAGCCGTTCACATTCGGCGAGGGAGAGCGTAGGCCACGTGTCAATAGGAGTAGCCTCGGAATCACCCTTGATGCGGCCCAGCCACATGCGTTTGGAGCTCAGCAAGTGCGCCAGCAGCCTCAAGCTGGTTTCGTCGGACCTTCCAAGATTCTGCACTGATAAGGAGGTCCGTCGATTCGCCCATCTGTCGTAATCATAGAGGGACGTCAGCATTTGGAGCATCATTCAACCCCAACACCGAGTCGTTCGTTTGCACTTGCCACGGTACTTGCTCGCTGGCGGTCGCGGTTGAGACCATCCCAGAAGACCCCGACGCCATCAAGCATGGTCTTGCCCGCACCGATAAAGCGTTCGCCGCTGAACTTGGGAGCCTCGTAGCATTCCTTCAGTTCATCCCACACGTGCTCTTTGTGCTGTTGCTCGATCTTGTCATGCCAGGTGAAGAAGGCCAGGGGTAGGTCGGGAACTTTCTGGGCCTTAACCTTCTCGAGACCCGCGATCAACTCCTTCCAAAACCCAGCGGCCGCCCAGTTCTCAACCGCGAAGGCAGCTCCCATCGCTTCGTTGTAATCATCACTACCGTAGAGCTTGAAGAGCTGATCACAAAAATGCAGCGTACTCCGAGTGCCGTGCCGGCGCCTACCCATGTCACTGAAGCCCAGATTAAGGCTTTGGCCAAAGCGCAGGAGCCACTCGAAGTGAGCCGCTTGAAAGCGAAACCTACCGCCATCAACGGTCCCTTCGGTGGAAACGACAGCCGGATCACCCTCCCGGTCCTTCTCCTCTCCGATCAATCCGCCGTTGGAACGTCCATCCTTGCTGCCTCTGTTGTAGATCACCCCGAGCTCATTCATCAGGATCTCTTTCGCCTCCCTGGCACTTTCCAGGGTGTCAGCGTTAATCACACGGTTCAATGCTGCTAACAAAAACTGATTGGAGAAAACGGAGAACTGGACCGCGAAATGGCACAGCTGATCAAGTGATATTTCACCTGTAGAGAACCACTGGGTATATCGATTGTCGGTGACGACCGGGTGTTCCAAGAACTGGCTCTGGATGGTTTGCTTAACAGTCTCGGAATTTCAATCAAGTGAGCTGTTCTCTGAGACCGCCCTTTCGTCACAGCCGGGGTGTCCCGAAACAGCCTTTTACGGCCTTGGCCGTCGGCACGAAGTGCCTACTTAAATTCCTCAAAACTCTTGGTTGCTGCCATGACACTTCTCCCTTGGTCTCCTGCATTGACCACAAGTGAGACCGGGCTAAAGCCGTTCGTTGAGGCCCCCAAGACCCCTACGGAAAAACACCAGGATAAATCGAAGTTGCGTTGTGGTAGGGTCTCGGAATTCTGGCTCCATCGCATCACCAACTCTGGGCCGAGCCGAATGTGGTGCGCTTCCCTACTCTAGTTTGATGCGGCGCTCAGGAGATTGTTTCAGTTAAGCTCATGTGACGCGCGCGGAGCCTGTCGCTAGGCCAAGATCAGGATCCCGTCTGTCTTGAGCGTGAAGCCTTCCCCCGCCGAGCTCGGGCGCCACTTGCTTGGCACCGAGTCGATGCAATTCCATATCGGCCTGAGCCTCATTTTCCGGTGTGCAGGGGAACCAGGCTCTCGGCGATTCGCTCATGACAGGCATGGGCTGCCTCGATGAAGAGTTGTGCCTCCTCTACCAGCCGGCGGGACGTGTCTCGCCCCTGCACTACGGGAGGAGAATCATGCCTCCGGAACAGATACTGAGCGAACTTCCCTCCAGCGTATTTGTCGTGAAACAGTTGGGTATCGTAGAAGCGGCGCCTGAACTCGCTAGCGATCGTTTCGGGATCGTCGGAAACGTCCAGGAACTCGGTCTTGATCAAAGCGCGCGCTGCTTCCAGCATCGCCTCATAGCCGAGTTTGTCGGCCCCGGTGTAGTCCTGATCCTCTAATCTAAGTTGGGCTTCGAAGACGATCCGCTCAGCTGCTGCGAGGTCGAACTCCACCAAGGACACCACCTGTCCCGCACATTCTCCGGCGCCCAAGTCTCCGATGGAGAACTCTCGAGGGTCGCCCCAGTCAGCATAGAATGAGGTGTCCTGTTCGTAAGGAGGAACCTGCATCAGATCCTCGAACATTGACCTCAATTCTTTCTTTCCTACGGCGCTGACGAAGCTCTGGAAGCTCTCCCCGTTCTGACGAAACTGGACATAGCGCTTGGTAATGCGATCGACAACCCGGGGAATGTTGCGGGCCGGGACCGAGCCCATGGCCAAGCCATAGGCGGCCGCATTCTCCGTCCACTGGCCCCCGAGGACCACCTGGAAATGGGGGACCTTGTGGCTGGCTACGGTACGGCTCGTCCCATAAAAGCCAATGTCGGCGATGTGGTGCTGGCCGCAGGAGTTGAAGCAGCCACTTATCTTGATGCGAAGGCCCTTTACCGCCTCATCGATTTGGAGATAGTTTTCGGCCAGGCTTCTGCGGATCTCACTGGCAAGACCTCGGGATGAGGCGATTCCCAACTTGCAGGTGTCGGTACCGGGACAGGCTGTGACGTCGACGATGGAGCCGGCTCCAGGGTCACTCAGCCCTATCCGCTTGAGCTGCTGATAGAGGTCCGGCAGATCGGCTTCGCTCACCCAACGTAGCACCATGTTTTGTTCCACGGTTGTGCGGACATTTTCTCCGACAAACTGGCGCGCGATATCTGCCAGCTCCCGCATCTGCCATGCCGACAGGTCGCCCAGGGGAAGAGTGATTGTGGCTACCACGTATCCTGATTGTCGCTGCCGGTACACGTTGCTGCTGTACCATTCCTCGAATCCTTCTGGCCGTTGCTTCCCGTTGAGATGCGCCGCCTCTTTGAGCGGTGTCTCCCTATATTGAGGTGCTTCTTCAACGTAGTCGGTCCAGCGTGCGTCTTCCGGCAGCTTATCTCGCTCTCCCAGGACCAGTCTACGAAACTCATCGACACCTAGCTTGGCTACCAGGAATTTGATCCGCGCACGGGAGCGGTTTTTCTTTTCTCCGAGACGAGCGAACACCCGCGCTATGGCTTGAGCCGTGGGCAGTAGCTCTTCCTCGGGCAGGAATGGGTCGAAGAGCTTGGCCTGATGCGGAACTGCTCCAAGACCGCCACCGACGTACAATTCGAAACCTCGTCTTTCCTGTCCATTCTCGATGCGCTTGACCGCTATCGCGCCCATATCGTGCAGGGTCACCAAGCCACAAGGATGATCCTTGCAGCCGGAAAAGGCGATCTTGAACTTCCTTCCGAAATCCTGTACATCCGGGTGGCCTAGCAGAAATCGACTGCAGGATTTGGCGTAAGGAGTCACGTCGAAGACTTCATCCCGGCAGACTCCCGCCAGCGGGCAGGCGGTCACATTTCGGACCGAGTTTCCGCATGCCTCGCGGGTTGTGATGCCGACGGCCGCCAATCTCCTCATCAGGGAAGGCGTGTCCTCGATGTGAACGAAGTGAAGTTGGAAGTCCTGCCGGGTCGTGACATGGAGAATCCCATCCGAGTATTCCTCGGTTAGGTCGGCTAGCACCTCCATCTGCTGGGGCGTGGCTCCTCCGAAGGGAATCTTGATGCGCTGCATACCAGGTGCATCCCAGACCGTCTCGGGGCCTTTGGTGACACTATTGGAAGGATAGGCGAGCTGCTGGGAGCGAATCCCGTCATGGCGCTGGCCGTTATCGTAACGCTGGCCGTAGACACCCCTTCGAAGACGGGTCTCGGCGAAGATCTTTTCATCCAGTTTGCCCTGTTGTCGGAGTTTCATCTGGGTCTCATAGATGTCGACTTCCCGTCTCCTCTCGGGATCCATCTTGTTGCTAAGCTTTTCTTTCCAGGTGGTCATTGAAGTTCCCTCCGTCGGACCATCGCCCGAAAGCGGAAAAAAGAAATTCGGTCGAATAAGGCCCAAGGTGCTCTTCCGCTTTTCATGCGGGCTAGCAGCTATCCTCCCAGCGTTATCATCTCTATCTTGCGGTGATCCTGGGGACGGTATCCCCTGGAGACAATCTGCTGCCAGCGGATCTCCGAGAAGTGATCCCTCCGCGCAGACCAGATGCCTTGGATCCTGCTTCTTATCTCACTATCGGACGCCCCCGCCCGCTGATAGACAGAAACTTGTTCGGATCGAGGGTATCCAAGCTGATGTTGATCCTGGTGAGGCCCGCCGCCTTGAGGGTCGGGACTTGAGGTGCCAGAAGGGAGCCGTTGGTAGTGAGACTCAAGTCCTTCAGACCCTTGAGTCTGGAAAGTTCGCGGATCAGTTTGTCCAGGTTTCGGCGCACCAGAGGTTCCCCACCCGTGATGCGGATTTTCTCGACTCCCAGAGCCACGAAGAGTTCAGCCAACCGGACGATCTCCTCAAAACGGAGCAGCTTCTCCTTCTCGATCCAGACATACTTGTCCAGGGGCATACAGTACTGGCAGCGGTAGTTGCACCGGTCCGTGACCGAGATGCGCAAGTCCTTCAAAGGCCTTTCGAGGGCGTCTGTGCCGTCCATTCTGGCTTTATCCTAGTGGGCGAGAACTCCTTCAAGGTGTCACAGCTGGCCAGGTTAGGTTAGAGAGATAGCCGGTTGTATCTCAGATCGAAAAGGTCACCAAGCGCGCTCACCTTTTCTGCATGGCCTTATGATGCGTCCTCTCGATAGGTCCTGTGCGAACTCTAAATTGAAGATCGAGACAAGTGTTAGCGGGTGGGAACATGATGTCTCCGGCTCCGCTACGGACTCCGAAGGTCCCGCCTGGTGAATTCTCGAAGGCAGGGATGTCCCACAAGCTATTCGGTGCCAGCGAAAGTGCAGCAGCGAGATTCTGCCGGAGGATTTGTCTACGACATAATCATCCAAGGTTCCATCGTTTGACTATCGGACGGCCCTCCAAAAAATACTGCGAGCGCGATCATCCCGGCTAAGATGACCGCCAGGATGACCATCACCATCAGCAGCGTCATCCGATCCCGGTGCAACTGCTCGACAACCGGATCACGCTCTTCGAGCGTGCTCCGGCGGTGCCAGTGCAGACCCCAATGGGGTTTATGGACCGTACCCATGGCTTATACCTCCTTTCGGTAACTGGATCCATTTCTTACCCAATATGAGATCAAGCAACCTGTGCTTGATCGATTCCCTTCACTCCGGTCGTGAAACTTCAAGGCTGCTACTACTCCGGCCCCTTGCCCCTAGTGCAGACAGGGTGGTCGAGACTGAGGTGATAGTCTTTTCTCTATGGCCTCAAACTATTCATTTGTTTCCTTCGTGATGCTGCCCCACTACGGAAAAGAGGTGGAAGAGGGTTGCGCTCCGTTCAGGCAGGTCGAACAGCTGAGGTAGGCTTGTCGCTTCTGCATCCCCTCGTCGACCTGACCCCTTCCAGGGCGCGCCGAGAGGCGACAATGAAGTTCTTCTACTTGTGTCTGATGGCTAACTCGAGAGATGGTTGCAATCAAAAAGAACCGGATTGTCCGGTGCGGTCGAGGGATTCGAAGTTGAAGCCGCGTATTTCCTCCGACTGTTCTATTCTTACCCTGGCATCCTTACTGGTTGGTCGACCCAGACGTAGAGGGGAAGTTCTTGCCTCGCGGCCAGTGGACCATTCACTTACGCGGGCGGAACCGGACTTGCGGATTTGGAGAGTAGCAGCGGGAATCCCCTTTCGGGTACGTCCCGCCGCCCTCGCAGAACCGGACTTGGTGCGTTACACCATCCGGCTCCCAGCTGGAGTCATCCACCGGGGTTTTCGCCCTCTGTGTGAAACGAATCAGTTGAGTTGTCATGGGCATAGTCCGCTCAGTGTCGGGCCATGTTTCTCCAACTCGTTCTCTCCAGCCGACACCCCTTCGCTCCGTCCGCATTACCAGACTTCGTCGCTACTATGGGTGTCTCCGACTTCCGACAGACTCCGCCCTCTTCCTCGCTGTTTAGGCTTGTCCGAGGGTGCGCACTCGAGGGTGCGCCGCCTGACGGATCTCCCTGGTTACCACGCATTCTCCATGTGGGGCTCGACGCGACCTCAGATCCCGGGCTGTCCGTTGACACTCGCCTTAGCGCGTCAGCGGTTGTTGCCTGCTGGGTGCGAGAACCCATCGGCCAGATCCAACGATGCCGTTTTCGGGACTCCACGTCTTCAGGGTCAGCATCACCTGTTACCTTTGCACCTCGCCTCCTTTCGTACCTACGCATCAAGCGCCCTGTTACCAGGACGCCTGCAAGGCTCGATACCAGGCCTGTGGCTATCAGTTACCTGGGTGGGACTTTCACCCACTAGAATACGCGGCCTTGCCAGGCCGCAACCCCGCATCCGGCTCTCGGACAAGACCTCACGCCTTCACCCACGGCTGGGGGAGAAGTAGCCATCCGTTTTCACGGGATGACCTCAGAGGCTCTGTGGCCACACGAAGTCGGCCAGTCCCTTGAGTCTGACCTCTCACTTTTCACGACCCGATATGGTGTGGCGGATACCCGTGAGGAACGAGATCTTCAGCTGGGTGCCTACTCCGTCAGCACTAGAGACCAGAATTGGCTTTTGAAAGTGGACCGAGTGGACACGGTAGAGTCGAGCGAAGGAGCCGAAGCCTCGGACGACATCGGAGTCGACGGTTGAGCGAACGAGAACCTGAATCCGATGTTTTTGCCCGGTTTCCCCGATCGATGTCAGCACCGGCGTCACGCATCTCGATCACCGACGGTCGCTGGATCAGTGGAACCGATCCCTGGGTCCTTCCGGCTTACTTCCCGACTTACCGTGATGGGGTAATGCTCATCGAAAGCGGCAGAGCAGAAATTCTCCCGGGCTGATACGGCTACGCAATATGGCCACCTCGGTGATGGTGGCGGCCTACTTTGCCTGCATGTATTCTGCCGAGAGGGCCCAACTAGCCGTCTTGGTCCAGCACATCGAGCAAGCCACCAAGCGGATTTTCGCGGTCGCTGAGTTTCGCTTCTATGCCACAGCAGCTCCTGTTTGGCCGCCAGAGCGGCATTGGCGGGGCTCGACCCGATCCCAGATCCAGTCGCTGGCCCTGCTCCCTTTGGCCCTCTGAAAAATTGGGAACGTCCTGAACAAAGGTCAGGAGCTTCGAGAAGGGTCAAGAGTCTCTACAGAAAAAGGACTATGAGAAGGCTTCGCAACAATTCAGAGAAGCCATCAAGAAACATCCGGCCTATGCGGCTGCGCACAGCGCACTAGGGATTGCCTATGTGCAGATGCGTAAGACGGATCTTGCCCACAAGGCGTTCAAGACGAGCCTGAGTATTCGGGCATCACCGCGTAGACGCTCTAGTTGGTCTGCTTCGAAGTTAAGCTTCCCTGACTGGTGCCTGGCGCAGTTTTCGCAGCGCCTTGACTTCGATTTGACGGATGCGCTCTCGAGTCACTGAAAACCGCTGATCGACTTCTTCGAGAGTGCTTTCGATAGCATCGCCAATTCCGAAGCGCATCCGAATCACCTGCTCTTCGCTCGGCGTGAGCGTTTGCAGAAGTCTGGAGGCCTGCTCCCTGAGGTTGAGATGGATCCCGGTCTCTTCCGGCGAGACGGCGCCGCGATCCTCAAGACAGTCACCCAAAGGGCGATCTTCCTGGCCACTTATCGGAGTTTCCAGAGATATTGGCTCCTGTGCGATCTTCATCGCTTTGCGAACCTTGCGAACAGGCAGACCCATTTTCTGGGCGAGCTCTTCTGCAGTGGGCTGGCGGTCGTACTCCTGGGCCAGGGCTCGAGCGGTCTGCACCAGCTTCCTGAGTAACTCAATCTTATTCACGGGGATCCGGATCGTTCGAGTTTTTTGAGCGATCGCCCGGGTAATGGCCTTTCGAATCCATGCGTAGGCAGAGGTAGAGAACTTGTAGCCCCTTCGGTATTCGAACTTCTCGACCGCTTTCATCAACCCGGTGTTGCCTTCTTGGATCAGGTCCAAAAACGGCAGGCCTCGGTGGGTGTATTTCTTCGCAATGGCAACCACTAAGCGGAGGTTGGCTTCCACCAGTTGCTTCCTGGCGATATCTGCTTCTAACTCAGCTTGCTTGATGGCCGATAGAGTTCGCTTGAGCTCCCTTGGGCTCGCTTGAACCCGGTCCTCAATTGCCCGCATCTCGTTTTCGAGTTCCTGAAGCTGATCCTTCAATCTCCCAGCTTCATCCTGCGCTAACGAAGATTCGAGCTGTGCCCTAAGTTCCTTTGCGCGCCGCTCCACAGCCACCATCCGCCCAAGCGTCTTTCGAATCATACCCACCAGCTTCGCCTGGGTGGCCACTGTCAGATTTAGGCTGCGGATGTCACGGGAGATGGAAATCCGGTAGCGGCCCATCTGAGAGAGTAATCGCTTACTCTGAGCGGGTTCTCGCCTAGGGTCGCATAGATGCCGGCGAACCTCAGCAGCCTTCGCTTGCAGCTTACCGAGCTCCGCAATTCGGCCCAGAATCTCTTTCTGTGCCACTAGAACCTCTTCGGCCGTTTCAACCTTTTTGAAGTTGACGAGCTTCGAGAGGGGAATTTTCCCTTCACGCAGATCCTTCCCGTAGTCCAAGATTTCAGCGACGACGAGGGGGCAACGTGAGACCGCTTTGAGCACATTTATCAGTCCTTTTTCTAAGCGTTTGGCAACTTCGACTTCCTCTGGTCGACTCAGAAGTGTCACCGTCCCCATCTCCCGAAGGTAAATGCAGAGGGAATCGCCCGTCTCTTCCGGCTTTTCGTCTGTGAACTCGGCGTTCTGGTCCTCGTCCTCCCCCTTCCCGTAGATTCTCTGATGAGACACCTGGGGCGGTGGCTCGGAATTGAGCGCTTTAGTTTCGGCAGCACCGAGAGAATCTGTCACGGGGACCAGGCCCTCGCGTCTTGTGGATCCAACTCTGTCCTCCGCTGGAACTTGCAAGCTCCTTTTGTGCTCGAACTGATGGAGCATCGCTCCATGGACGAACCCCCGTGTCTTTTTTCTGGTTCATCCGGTAAATGGGGAGGTGCCGCCAGTCAAAGGCAGGCCGCGGAAACTGCCGCACTATGCAAACCGTGGAAAAACAAGTAGTTCTGGAGGAGAACTGGCAAGTGCTCGCAGTTGTTTTTCCACCGTTCGCACAGCGCTTGGAAAACTCCGTATCACGGGTTTGCTGGCCCAGTTCGATATCGCTCGGAGTTTTCCACAGTTCCCACGGCCCCTGCTACTGCAGCCGACTATATTGACAAGCGAACGGGGAACCAGATTTGGGATCCGGAAAGCGCCGAACCACGTTCCACCTCCCCATTTACCGGATGACCCTTTTTTCTGTGCCCGCCAAGAATGGGCTGGATCGAGTGGAAGCTACGGTTGTATCCCCTGCGACGAACAGTCTTTGGCAACCTGGAGGGCCACTGACGGAGGCTCGAACCTGGGTGCTGCTGGATCCATTCCTGAGCCGAAGCCACCAGCTTTTGCGACAGATCTCCCAATTTCCGGCTCTGGCATCAGTGAAGGGTGTCGCAGCTGGCCAGGTTAGGTTGTATCTGAGATAGAAAAGGTCATGGAGCGCGACCAACCTTTTTGGCATGGCATGATGATGCGCCCTCTCGGGTGGGAACATGATGTCGACCGGTTCCGCTACCGACTCCGAAGGCCTCGCCTGGTGCATTCTCCAATGCAGGGATGTCCCACAAGCTATTCGATACCAAGAAAGTGCAGCAGCAAGTTCTGCCGGAGGATTTGTCTACGACATAATCGTCCAAGGTTCCATCGTTTGACTATCGGACGGCACTCCAAAAATTACTGCGAGCGCGATCATCCCGGCTAAGATGACCGCCACGATGCACATCACCATCAGCAACGTCATCCGATCCCGGTGCAACTGCTCCGCAACCGGATCACGCTTTTCGACCGTGGTCCGGTGGTGCCAGTGGAGACCCCAATGGGGTTTATGGACCGTACCCATGGCTTACCTCCTTTCGGTAACTCGCTCCATTTCATACCCAATATGAGATCAAGCAATCTGTGCTTGACCGATTCCCTTCACTGGGGTTGTGAAACTTCAAGGCCGCTACACTCCGCCCCCCCGCCCCTAGTGGCGGACAGGGTGGTCTAGACTGAGCTGATCGACTTTTCTCTAATGGCCTCAAACTATTCATTTTGTTTCCTACGCGCTGCCCGCTACAGAAAACAGGTGGAGGAAGGTTGCGCTCCGTGGCCATCAGGAAGGTCGAACAACTGGGGTGGGCTTGTAGGTTCTGCATCCCCTCGTCGACCTGGCCCCTTCCTGGCGCGCCGAGAGGCGACAATGAAGTTCTTCTACTTATGTTTGATGGCCAGCTCGAGAGATGGTTGCAAGCAAAAAAACCGGATTAAAATTTAAGTAGGCACTTCGTGCCGACGGCCAAGGCCGTAAAAGGCTGTTTCGGGACACCCCGGCTGTGACGAAAGGGCGGTCTCAGAGAACAGCTCACTTGATTGAAATTCCGAGACTGTTAAGAAGATCTACCAGGACGGGTCTGGCAAAAAGCCAATGCGGATCTAATTCCGGGTTCGCCTCAAGATGAGGTGACTCGCTAAACTACAGTCCTAGGTTAGCCAATTCCATACTATCTCTTTCTGTGAATGGCTCGGATTCTAAGAGTTTTCGAAAGCTCCTTGTGTTCCAAACTTGAGCTCATGTCAAGAGGTGTGTAAATAGACTCAGGCGGCTTTCTCCTTCGACTCCTGGTTGACCAGGACTCCATTCACATACTTGGCTCCCTGATAGACATCTCTCATGAGCTCTGGAGCTTTGAGACGACGGAATCGTTTCTCGGCCACCAAGAGCATCTTCCAGATCACCGCCTGGGCGTTGTTCACCTTCTTGAAGCGCTTGGCCGCATCGGTTCGCAGCCGAAGTCCGGCGAACGGGGACTCCACTGGATTCGTGGTGCGCAGGTGTTGCCACTGCTGCTTCGGGTAGTTGTAAAAGCTCACCATCCGATCCCAGTCCTGGTCCAACAGATCGGCCGCCGGAGCCAAGCCTCTGCTTCGGCACCACTCCTGGAAAACCCGTTTGAGGCGTTCCGCTTCCTGACGGCTCTCAGCATAGGGGATCTGGCGCAGAATCAATAAGGCCGTGGGCTGCTCGCGTTTGGGCACCTTGGCCAGGATATTGACGATGCGGTGATTCCAGCAACGCTGCTCTTCCGCCTCGGGGTAGACGTTGCACAAGGCCCCCCAGATGCCGAGGGGGCCGTCGGCGATGACCAGACGAGGAGCATTCATCCCCCGCCGCTTCAAGTCGCGTAACACCTCTGACCAACTTTCCGTCGATTCCCGATAACCGCTCGTCACCGAAACCACCACCTTGCTGCCATCACTGAGCGCCGCAAGGACCACCAGCAGGACGGCCTTTTCCTTCTCCAGACCCGCTTTGACGTAGATTCCATCCGCCCATAAATAAACGACTTCCAGTTCCTCCAGGGGACGACTTTGCCAGACGGCCCATTCTTCTTGCCACTTCTCTTTCAGTCGGGCCACCGTGTTGGCCGACAAGGCCGCTTCTTCCCCTAAAAGCCCTCTTAATGCCAAGTCGAAATCGCCCTGAGCCAGGCCCTGCAAATACAGCTCTGGAATCAGGTCTCGTACTTGCTGCGTCCGTTTGGCAAACAGCGGCAGTACCCGGCTTTCAAAACGCTCTTCTAGATCTCGGACTCGAGGCCGTCGCACGGTGATCGTCCCGCTACTGAGGGTCAGTCGTCTGGCCTTGCCATAGCCGTTGCGGTATCCCGACGCTGGGTCCACTTTGCCTCGACGCTCACTCTTGTCTCGTCCCAGCAGCTCGGTCACCTCCTCCTCTAGTAGCTCCTGGACCCAAGACTGGACCTTCTCCCGCACCCAATCTTCCAGCTCCTGGAAACAGACTCTTGACTCCACAGTCCCCTCAATGTTCTTCTCTTTCATGCGGTGTGTACTCCTTCCTTTATGGGCCTTCCGGCCCTGGGTTTAGGTCAACCCGGAAGGATACTCACCGCCTCTGCTATTTACACACCTTTTGATGGTAGCTCATACGGTAGCGGAGGTAGTCTTCATCAAGCGCCTCCTCTAGCCCCACTCGATGGCCTCGAGATCGCGTCCTGCTAGGCCCCCGTAGGTTGGATAGCCCTCGGTCAGAATCAAAAGGTTCTTTTCCTGCTGAGCCAGCTGATCGTCATTCGTGCAAAGAAAACCGCCGATGTTCGTCAGGCCGTCTTTCTTGGCTGACATTGTGCAGCCATCACCCATTGCGAACATCTCTTTTGCGATCTCCTTCGGCGTCTTGTTCCCGTAGCCTATCTCGCGCTGCTTGATGAAGTAACTGTTCTCGGCGAAGCGACAGGCGTCGAAATAGAGTGGCAGCCCATGACGGGCGCAGACCGCACGCACTTCCCGGATCCATCGAGACCGGCTGTCCGCCCTCCGAGTTGTTCGTTACCGTCAGCATGACCAACGGGATGCGCTGCTGGCCCACTCGCTCGACCAACTGTTCCAGCGCCGCGACGTCCATGTTGCCCTTGAAGGGATGGTGAACGGCCGGCTCAGTGCCCTCTGGGATAGGAAGGTCCACCGCCTCCGCCCCCAGAGCCTCTAGATTGGCACGTGTGGTATCGAAGTGGGTGTTGTTTGGAACCACGTCGCCGGGCTTGCACATGACGCTAAAGAGGATCCGCTCGGCGGCACGTCCCTGATGGACCGGGATCACATGCTGGTAGCCAAAAATCTCCTGGACCTTCTGACGCAGCCGCCCAAAGCTTGTGCTTCCCGCATAGCTCTCATCGCCCTCCATCATGGCCGCCCACTGTCGGGTATTCATCGCTCCCGTGCCCGAATCACTCAGTAGGTCAATCAGGATGTCTTGCGCCGGGAGAAGAAATAGGTTGTAGCCAGCCTTTTCCAGGAGTCGCTCCCGCTCGACTCGCGTAGTCCACCGGATCGGCTCCACCATCTTGATTTTGAACGGCTCAATGATCGTGGTGAACTCCATAGCTTGTTCTCCAAAGCCGTGTTAACTCCGATGTCTGATCTCCAGTAGGTACATGACAAGTACGTTCTCTTCTCCGAAGCTGAGGTGATACGCGTCCGAGAGCTGCTCCACGCGTTGGATCTGTTCCATATGGCGGTCGAAGGTAGGAGTAAAGGGTAAGAAAGTAAAATCGATAACCTTGGAGTCCAGGCCCCTGTCTTGCAGGAGCTCGGCGGTCCGTACTTGACTCAAGAGTGAGATTTGCATGACGTAGGCCGCTCCCTGCGGCTCGAGAAGGTCCGCCAAAAGAGAGATCAAATGATCCAGAAGGTTGCGCCCCCAGTAATCTAGAGACCGGTGACCGGTCGGTTCCCCGAAAGGGTCGACCGGCATTTGGTAGAGGCTCGCCACCACGACGTCGTACTTCTCCTCGGGCAAATAGGCATACAAATCCAGCACTTCCCCGCTGACTCGATCTGCCACCCCGTTACGGAAGGCGTTGGCCAGCGTGTTTGCTACAGCTTCCTGCTGGATGTCAATCGCCCGGACGTGTTGGGCCCCGTTCAGCGCCAGCTGCACCGTCAGAACTCCTGCGCCACAACCCACATCCAGGCAGCGCTTGTCGCGTCCAGCACCCGATGCTAGGAGATGCTTCCAAGTTAGAAAGCTGCCCTGGGTTGGCCGGAACACGCCGGGGTCCGCTACGATTTGGGGAAAGGGCAGCGGATAGAGGTTTCGTCCTCTTGTGTCGTGCCAGGTTTCCGGGGGCTTATCCCTTCGCCGGGTCGGAGCTGAGGGGACGGCTTCTTCGGTTGGATCTTGAGAGAAAGCCTTGGCCCGACTGGGCCTCGTCTCTGCCAGTTCCCTGCGGAGGGCAGCGATATGCTCGCGTGTCACACCGCAGCAGCCGCCTACGACTTGAGCCCCTTCTTCCCGCCACTTCCGAGCCAAAGAAGCGTAAGCCTCCGGGCCCACCCCCTCGTCGAACTTCCAGCCTGGGTCCAGGTAGTGTCCGACATTGGGGTAGACACCCAGCGGTAGGTCGGTGAAGTCTCTCAACCAGGGGAGCATCCCCAGAACATGGCTGGCTGGTAGGCAGTTGATGAGGAGAGCGCTGACACCCATCTCCTCAAATCTTCGAGCAGCGCGCCCGAACCGATCTCCTTCGGGACCGCCCCAGTGCTGACCGTAGAAGCCACAGACGCCCTCCCTACAACGCCGGAAGCTCAGCCAAAGGGGAATCCCTGTTTCGAGGAGGACCTCCACTGCCGGGAAAGTGAGATCCTCCCGGATGAGAGTCATGGTTTCCATCAAGATGAGGTCTGGGGGGTCGCTCTTGAGTACTCGGGTCAGTAACTCCAGTGTCTCTACGTGCTGGGGCTGGACAATGTCGCCGTTGATACTGAACGCCACAGCGCTGCGATCCTTTCGGCCCGCTTCCTCGACTGCTTGACGGGCCAATGCGACTCCCTGCCGGGCTACATCCATCCAGCTGCCTCCGCGGTCTTGCAGCTGGGTACGGACTTCCCGCTCCGGGGCGTCGGTGATCCCCCAAGTGTTTGTGGAAATGATGTCGCACCCAGCCGCGAGGTAGCCCTTGTGAACTTCCAGGACCGAACTGGGGGTGTTGTATAGGGCCCAGGTCCCCCACAGATTCTGATCGCTGACTCGATAGCCGGACGATCCCGTCCTCTCCAGTTCGGTGGCCATTCCTCCGTCGAGGATGACGCACTTGTCTTGGCTGATTAAGCGCCCGATCCGACGATAGGAAGCAGATCCAGTGACAGCCATGAAGTGACCTCTCTTTCTGGATGCCGAAGAAGTCTTCGAGGACACCTAGACTCTAGCTCGCTAGGAGAGCTACGCTGAGCCCCAACAAAGCGGTCTGGTGGTCTCTTATGATTAGCTCGCGGCGACAGTGGTATGGAAGTTGACCGGACCATATCCTTTGCCCATCCCCGGATTGCTCCGGATCGCTTCAGTCACGAACACTTTCGCGCCTTTGACTGCGGTGACGAGGGCATCACCGCGAGCTAGTCTCGCCGTGATCGCAGCTGACAGAACACAGCCAGTGCCGTGCGTGTGTTTCGTATCCACTCGCTCAGCTTGTAAGCAAAGAGCCTCGCCCGCGGACCACAGAAGATCAACTGGATCCCCTTCCAGCTGCCCGCCTTTTACGAGGACATTCTTTGCTCCAAGCCGTGAGAGGACCACCGCCGCTTCTTCCATCGAACTCAGATCTACCACCTCCATCTCAGCTAGTCGTGCGGCCTCGGACAAGTTCGGCGTCAAGAGATACGCCTTTGACAAGAGTTTCCCTTTAAGTACCTGGATGGCGTTCTCATCGATCAACGACGCACCGTGCTTGCTGACCATGACCGGATCCACCACCAGTGGAAACGAAAAGGTTGAAGCTCGATCAGCGACTGCTCCAATTGTGGCCGCGCTTCCCAGCGCTCCTGTCTTGGCTGCTCGCGGAGGGATGTCATTAACCACAGCGTCGAGCTGGGCCACGACCAAATCGGGATTCAGGATCTCAACTGCAGCGACACTCCGAGTGTTCTGGACCGTCAGCAGCGTGACAATACTCGTGCCGTAGACTCCGTGTTGATGAAACGTCTTGAGGTCAGCCTGAAGGCCTGCTCCGCCCGAAGGATCAGACCCCGCAATGGTCATGGCTACCGGCGTCACTGTTTGCCCTCCATTGGAGCCGAGAAGAAATCCAACTCACATTGCATCGCGTACCGGTAGGCGTCCCGAACCCTGGGACAATCTGCGGCTAGATTGTCCAATAAGGATTCCAATTCCATGGCCAGCCCCCTGAAATCGTCACCGGAATAAGTCTTGATCCAGTCCTGGTAGGGATGCTCCGGTCGTAGGGACGACACCAGCTCACTCCCGAGAAAGGTATAAAGACGCATGCACGGCACCATTGCCGCCACGGTTTCCGCCAGGCGCCCATGCCAGGCGGTACGGAGCAAAAAACTCGTGTACGCGGACGTGGCCGGATAGGGCTTAACATCCCTCGCGTTGCTACTCAGCTTCTCCGCATAGTTCGCATGCAGCTTCAATTCGTCCAGAACACCGAGCATGAGGCGATGAAAGAGCTGGGTCTGTGCTAGGTCGTCGGTTCTGGCCGCCGCCAACGCGTACGAGCGCAGAAAAGCCCGGAGGAAGAAAGTATCCTGATCGATGTAGCGCTTAAAGACTTCGCGATCGAGTGTGCCTTCAGCCAGACCTCGCACGAAGGGATGCAGGAGACAGCACCGCGCGGTCTCTGCGTTAGCCTTCCACAAGACCTCGTGCAGCATCACTCTCCCCAAGTCATCTGCCAAAAGTCCCGTTCATGGCACAGCACCTCGTTGAACTGCGACTGCTGGCCCGGATGTGTATGTTGCTCGCAAAGCTTTTGCAGTTGCCGAACGTAGCCGACGAATTCGGTGTTCGACCAGCGGGCAATGAACTCGGCGTAAGGCCCGGTCGCCTCAAGGGCACTCCAAGCACACAAATAGGACACCTCGACGCCGTATAGGATGGCAATCAGCACCTCGAAAGGCTGCGTATAGGCCGAAGCTATGAGAAAGTCGACGTAGCGTCTGCACGTGTAGTGGGGAGCTGCTTTCAAGTCGAGACCCCGTTTCTGGGCATTCTCCTCAAACCAGTCCAGCTCCAGGTCGAGCGCAGTCAATCCCGAAAGCAGAACCTTCTGTGCTGGTCGTGGGGTCTTGGCGACTGCAATCGCCAAGAAGGTCGTGGCTCCCTTGGCAAACAGGTAATCCTGGACAAGCCACTGGCTGAAGACTTCCCGCGGTAAGCTGCCGTCGCGAATGGCCGACAGAAACTGCGCTCGTGTGGCTTCAGTCCACAGGGCTCCGGCACCCGCGACCAGTGGAGATCTTTCGAACTCGTCCATGTTACTCAGTCTCCCCTATAGTGGATGGACGGCCACTGTGTAGTCGGAGGTTAGCTTGAAGGGCACGCTTGCGAAAGGAGGGAAAGTGCCGTATTCCCGCGGGTTCAGTGCGGAGGAGTGTAGCCTAGAAGTGACCAGTCAGCAACTAAGGTTGACTCGTTTTCGGACTACAAAAAGGGGCGAGAATGGCACAGTGCCGCTAGTACTCTGTCTGATAGAGGAATGTGGCTAGAGAATCAGTTTCTTACTAGTTTCGACCATTCGAAGCTACGAATTCCCTTGCTTTTCGCCTCTGCCTAACTGCCGAGGACCCGACACTCCTTGACCAGACTTTCCACGCGGTCGCTCAATCCCTCACCGAAATCCGTGGTCAGCCTGTCCCCTAGTCTTTTGAGCTTCTTGCGTGTGCTTGGACCAGACTGAGGGGCGAACAGAAGCGCAACGGTGGCCCCTGTCAATCCCGCTGACATCACCATGAGCGTCGTTTTGATCAAGTGATTTCTTTGACTCATTGGCATCCTCCTAGACTTGCTTTGCTATCGGTGCTCACGCTACCTGCTTGCGCCGGCTTAAGTCTTGCTCCTCTCCCACGAATCAGGCAGCTCGAGAAGGTTTCCCAGACCGGAGCTGATCCAATCCCACCTTCACAGCTCTGAGGAATGCGGAAAGTTCGAGGGCGGATTCGACTAGATTGTTCTGTATCACGTCACTCGTCTGTTCGAATCTGCTTGCGGTATTACTCATCACCGTATCCACCTTGGAAGCCTGATCCTTGCCCACACGAATCATTTCGCCCACGAAGTGGTCGAGGTCTTCCGTTCGTCTCTGAAGGATCTCAAAGGGTGTCGTGACTTGGTCGAGGACCTGCACCGCTTTGTCAGACATTCTTCCCAAAAGGCGGCCCGCCTTTTCTGACTTGGCTGTACATAACAGTGTTAGAGCCGCTCCGAAAGCGCCGCCTATTACCAAATAGGTTCTCTCGCGAGGGGAAGCCATCTTATCGTTCCCTCCTTTCTGCGGTTTCTACAATTATACAAAGAAGAGGCCTGCGCCTGTCGGTCCCGACCTACAAGACTCTGATATTGAGCAAGGATTGCCCTAGATAATCAAGGTAGACCACGGGGACTCAACGTCGTTGTTGAGGAAACAGTTAGAAGGGCAAGAACGTAAGCGAAAGGGTCAGGATTAATCAGCCGAAATCTGGGTCTGTAGTGTGTCCAGCTCGCCTTCGTATTCATCGCGTTGAGCCTTCACCACGTCCCCGACCGACAGGATGCCGACCAGCTCTCCTTTGTCCACTACCGGCAAGTGGCGAAACCTCTTTTCAGTCATTGTATGAGCCACAACCCAGACGTCATCTTGCGGTCTCGCGACGATAACATTTCGGGTCATGAGCTTATCGACGGTTTCGTCGCACACCTGCTCATTCTCACCGACACCGCGGACAATATCTCGCTCAGAGAGAATCCCAACTGGCTTACCCCCTGGGTCCACTACGACCACCGTGCCAATATTATGTTTGGCCAATAGGCTAACCGCCTCTCTGACAGATTGGCCCGGCCGAACGGTGATTACGCGCATGCCTTTTTTGGCCAGAATGCATGAGACGGTCATTTGACGCTGCCTCTACGAGGGTAGTTCTCGTGATTATAAACCTTCACTACACTGGACTTCAATCGCAGCGACTCCAAGCTAGAATTGGGCCCCTATGGCCGCTATAGGCTTTCGATATAACTTGTGGGAACAAGGCTTTGTGGAAAGAAGACGTTCTCTAGGGTGGTATCGCGAGCAAGGCGAGAAAGGTGGAAGGACCTGTGACGTAAACGGGAGAGTGTAGGCTAAGGCTAGGCAACCCACTGGCTTCCCATAACCGATATCCAGTGGACTTTAGGCCCTCGGGCTGTGTCGGAACATCAAGCCCTCTTGATTCCTACCGATGGGTCACAGTCTAGCTTCCGACCACATCCCGTGATCAAACCGGCTGAGCTGTTACCCTTTTGGAGTGCCAGTGGGCCGCCTGGTAGCTGATGGGTGGTTCTATCGCGACCTCCTTTCGATCCATCAGTATCTATATCCTATTCTCCTCCCGCGATCGGGTTGTGTCAAGCCCACCCTACTACACCCTATGTCTCAGCTCATTTTCTGACTGTCAACTTCATTCTGTTCCTGCCGTCTACTGCCCTGTTGCTATCGTCGCAGTCTCTCGGGTGTAGATTGCCGAAACCCACTACCTCCCCATGAATCCCGGAAAAGCGAAAGGGAAGAATGTCCTAGAGATGTACTGGACTGAGATCGAAGAGGAACGCTCAAGGCGGCCCGGGCGAAAGGAGACCTAAGGCAAGTAAGGAGAAGAAATCCCTGAAAGGCTCCCTCGGTCGGGCCGCCTTATCATCCATTATATCTTCACAGAGAGCTTGGGGTCGAGAGGGCGATGGGGCGTATATTCAAGAGATAGAGCCCACACTGGGTCTTCTTGGAAGGGAGTTTTGGAAGGAGGACCCTATCTCTCTCTCTACCCCATCGCCCTCTCGGCCCCACCTGCCTGTCGACACACCCGGCGTGTTTTCCTTCCCACGATGCCTCAGTAAAGGCAAGTGATCTCATATTTGTCAGATGCTCCTGCTCAATTGTTGGCGCAGAAAAGGCGGAGGTGATGGAGCTGGAGGCCTGGGAGGAGGAGGCGCAGGTTTTGGCGGCTTCGGCGGTCTGTCTTTCATTTACTTCATCTTACTCCCTCAAGGAAACGAGCAAACTCGATCAGCCGGCGGCAATCCCTCAGCCCGAAAGAGCAGCGAGTTCTAAGACTGCCGAGAACTTTTAGAAGTTCGAGGCACCTTCCAGCCAGGTCCGATCTGCCATGCTCGCCGCCGTTTCGCCGGGTAGATCCTCGACTGAGACCTTGTTTTTTACCACCAGAACCTGGCACGGCGATTCGCGGAGCAAGGCCTCGGCAGTGCTACCCATGAGCATCCGCGCCAGCCCTCCATATCCATGGGTCCCCACGATCACCATGTCGGCACCTCGGTCCAGGGCAAACTCGGCGATAGTGTGGCTTGGAGAACCTACCAGCACTTCCAGCCGTACTGTAGCCTGCCTGTCCCCGTTCTCGGGAACGAGCTCCTCAAGCTGCGCGAGAGCCTCCTGCCGCCAGTCCTCCCAAGGAGGCGCGACTACTAGCCCTATCATGGGATTAAAACCCGTGTTGGAAAGCTCCAGAACGTGCAGAAGGTAGAGGGTGGCACCCCTCTCCATTGCCAGATCCAAGGCGGTCTCAACGGCCACTACTGAGGCCTCCGAAAAGTCGGTTGCGGCAACGACTGTCTTGAGATTCATGTCACCTCCTATCCTTCTCAACTTTCTTCCCTGCAACTGGAAGATCAAGCACGCCTGCTTGAACGTTTCCCATCGTTGCGGTTGAGTCCGTAAGCTGTAACTTCCAACCTAGGCAAGGAGCCTAGGGGGCCGTCGAACTCCTAGCCCCACCTCATGATCGGGGAGGACGTCTCTGCGATGGCCGTGATCTACTTTTTGGATCGTCACTAATCCCCCCAGCCCTGCTAAAGAGGTGGAAGAAGTTGCGCTCCGTGCCGTCAGGAAGGTCGAATAACTCGGGTTGGCTTGTCGGTTCTGCATCCCCTCGCCGACTTGACCTCTTCCTGGGCGCGCCGAGAGGCGATAATGAAGTTCTGCTACTTATGCCTGATGGCAAGCTCGATCGAGAGATGGTTGCAATTAAAAAGAACCCGGATTGTTGGGTGCCGTCGAGAGATTCGTGCTGGCCAAGCTCCGAATTGTTAAAAGCCTTAGGAAAGTTCAAAACCCCTCCGTGTTTTTCCGCCAAACTTATGGGGGGCTTCGAACTGCACTATAAAGCTGCTGAGGATACTCAAGCGCTCTTTTCATGCACTTTCTTGGTGCAAAGCGGCGTTGAAAGGCTGCCCTGCTCTGTTTCTCCATCGCCGGGGCCACATTCTTTCCACATTTTCTGTGGATCTGGAGATTATCACCCCTTTGCTAAACGCCCACAGCGACCACTCTCGCGGATAAGGCTTGGCCCAATTCGGTCCGGATTTCTCGTATATCCTTGTGATGTAACGAGTTCGCGCTAATGGATTCAAGAACCGACTTGACTGTGAGGTCCACTAGGATCAAAATATCAACGGTCTCAAGTGGCTCAAGGAACCTGGCTACGAGGCTGATCGAAAGGTCAGTTAAGATTTAAAGTCAGCGCCCTAAAGGTTACTTGGGGCTTTTTTTGTTCTCCATCGTCTTCCTCGTGCAAGGGTAAGTGTCTTGGTCTCCAGGACCAGGCCTGATAAGTTCAGCTGACCCTTGACGAACAAGAACTAGAAACACCTCAAGCGGGCAAAGAAGATGCCTCTGAAAAGGGTGCAGGACCGATCCGAACGGTGTGATCTTATTGAGAGGAGAGCCCAGGCATGACGAAACCCAGACCTGAAGCTTCAATTGGGGAAAAACGTTTGCGCCCCGAAAGCCTAATGATGAGCTACGGCTACGACCCTCAACTCTCTGAGGGCGCTCTAAAATGTCCCATCTTTCAGACTTCTACCTTCGTCTTCAAGAGCGCCGAGGAGGGAAAAGCCTTCTTCGAGCAGGCCCTCGGTCTGGCAGAAGAGGGACAATCGGGGGAACGAGGTCTGATTTATAGTCGGCTGAACAACCCCGATCTTGAAATCCTGGAGGATCGCCTGACTTTATGGGATGAAGCCGAAGCCTGCGCTGTCTTCGAAGTGGGATGGCGGCCATCACAACGACGCTCCTCGAGTTCCTAAGACCCGGGAGTGTCGTCCTGCACAGTGAACCTCTGTATGGCGGTACAGACCACTTCCTAGAACACATTCTGCCTCGTTTTGGCATCCGGACTGTGGCTTTTCAGGCAGGCAGCCGATTGGAAGAAATAGAGAGTACGCTCGAAGAATCAGGGCAGGCCGAGCATTTGTCTATGATTTTCGTGGAGACACCCGCCAACCCCACGAATGCACTGGTCGATATTGGGTCATGTGCCGAGGTGGCTCGCAAATGTGCGACCTCAGGCAAACGCCCAATCGTTGTCGTCGACAATACCTTCCTCGGTCCCGTTTGGCAGCATCCGCTTCGCCACGGAGCGGACCTGGTCCTCTATTCCGCCACTAAGTACATCGGTGGCCACAGCGATGTGATTGCTGGAGTTTGCCTGGGATCGGCCGAGCACATCCAAAGGGTTCGGTCTCTTAGGACCTTTTTGGGCAGCATGGCAGGACCCTGGACAGGGTGGCTGCTTTTGAGGAGCCTAGGAGTTTGTCGGGCTTGCCTGTTCCAAATCGTGTAAGTCATTGAAAACAAAGGGTTGTGGATTTAGACCAAAAACTTGGTGTTGTTGGTCTGACAGGTCATTCGCAGTTTAAGGGTTTCTAGGAGCCTGGGCGGTAGGTTCGCAAGTCCCGGAGCTTTTGGTGCAAGATCTGGGTTCGAGGTCGAAGTCGTCATGTGTGCTCAGAGAGTAGGGAAGATGTCAGCCATTCTGTTGGTAGAGGCCGATGAGGTGCACGCCGAACTAGCTCGGAGGGCTTTTTCTTCA
The DNA here is from genome assembly GCA_965222655.1 of Acidobacteriota bacterium. GTDB lineage: Bacteria > Acidobacteriota > UBA6911 > RPQK01 > JAJDTT01 > CAUZIZ01. The sequence continues at coordinate 1,746,234 of CBDCUP010000022.1, read as the reverse complement.
GTCGAGCGAATGACGCTGACTGTGGCGCACAGCCTCGAGCAAGCCCGGACCAGAATCAACGGTTCCACTCCCGATCTCGTGATCACGAGTTTTCACTTGCCTGACGGCAAAGGGACCGAGCTTGTTCAGTCCGGCCCACCTGCCGCCTATCCAATCGTGGTGATGACCAACTACGGGGAAGAAGAACTCGCTGTTGCAGCTATAGAGGCCGGCGCTCTGGACTATCTGATCAAGTCGACGGCAGCGTTGCGAGATTTACCTCACACGGCGGAGCGGGCACTTCGCGAATGGAGAGAAATCGCTGGGAGTAAGCAGGCGAAGCAAGCGCTGGAATATAGCGAGGAGCGGTACCGTACCCTTTTCCAGGATTCTAGAGATGCTGTGTATGTCTCCACACGCGAGGGCACATTCGTAGAGGCCAACGTAGCTGCCTTGGAGCTGTTTGGCTATACAAGCCAAGAGCTCATGGGCATGAGCGTCCTAGAAATATATGCCGATCCGAGTGACCGGGAGAGGTTTCAGCAAGAAATAGAAAGGCAAGAATCGATCAGAGACTATGAAGCGAAGCTGCGCACGAAGGGCGGAATGGCCATTGACTGTTTGATTACTTCGACGGTATGGCGTGACGCTCAGGGCACCATCCTTGGATATCAAGGGATCATTCGTGACATCACCAAGCGCAAGCAGGCGGAGCGGCAGCTTCTCGACCACCAGGAACGACTCCGGTCTCGGAGTGCCCAGCTGACACTCACTGAGCAGTTGGAGCGCCGGAGAGTGGCAGCTCTACTCCATGATGAGGTCCACGAGCCTCTGGTCCTTACGAAGATAAAGTTGGAACAGGCGTCTGACTTACCGCCAGCCGTCGCGCTCAGGAAGAATCTGGAAGAGATTCGGCAAGCTTTAGAGCAAACGATCGAAAGTACGCGATCACTCTCCTTTGAACTAAGTCCACCGGAGCTGCACGAATGGGGTCTGGAATCCGCTATCGATGGACTGTGCCACAGGATGGGGGCAAAGCACGGCATCCCGTTCAAGTTTGAGGACGACAAACTGGCAAAATCCCTGGGTAGCGACGTTCGAGTGGTTTTGTTTCACGCGGTGCGCGAGTTGTTGTCCAATGTTGTGGAGCACGCCAAGGCGCGCACGGTAAATGTCTCTATCGGCAGGAAGGACGAGGAGGTAGAGATTACCGTGGAAGACGATGGCGTTGGGTTCGAACCGCACAAAATAAGGGGCCGATTCGGCCTCATGGGTATTCGGGAGCAACTGGCCCATCTCCGAGGCCGATTTAGAATCCACTCCGCTCCCGGCAGAGGGACTCGCGCCAGTCTCAGCATCCCAATTTACAGGCAATGAAACTCCGGAGCAGTCGCAACGATTTGCACTACGCTACCAGGCCGAGGTTCGTCGCTCCCCCCCGAAGGGCGTTCTATTTAGCCTGGTTTTCTGAGAAAGCACAGCTGATTGAGAAGCGGTGGTGGCTACGCTGAGCCGGCCGGGGGAAGTGAACCCTATCCGCCTGGACCATCGTCCGAAAAATAGGCTTCGAGCGAATTCAGTTGCTCCGCCAGCTCTACCACATGGTTCTGGAGCAGATGCCGAATGGAGAGAAATCCTGACAGGATACCCTCGCGATCCACAATGGGGAGATGGCGAATGTGGTTAGAGATCATTACCTCTAGAGCGTCGCCGATATCGTGCTCCTCGGTGACGGTCTTGACGGGTGAGGTCATGACCTTCTGGACGCGGGTAGCCTCTGCATCTCGCTGAGCCGCCACCACCCGCAACATCACATCCCGCTCTGTGAAGATGCCCACCAGGTGCTCGCCCTCCAGGACCGCTACAGCTCCGCAGCGCGCGTTTTGCATGGCCTGTATAGCTTCCAGAACCGTGGAGTCCGCCAGCACCGTCGGCGGAGGCACCTGAGCGATTCTGACGACTCTCATTGGGTCGAACTCCTGATGAGGCGGGAACTAACAAGGAGTATAGCACACGTCCCCAGGCAAAGTTCCGAACTGTCCAGCGAATTCAAGTCACGCTGACCGGGAGATCATCGGTGCGAACCAAATTGTTTCAAGGCTAACATGTCTAGCCGTGAGATCTGACGCCTGTCTACAGCCAACTCCAAAACGACTGCTTGCAACTCACGGGCAAATCGGAGGTTAACGATTTGCCAACCGAAAAGGAACTTTCGCTTAGGCTCCCTAATCACTTTCCTGTCGTACACCCTCCAAGAACTCCTCCTTGGACTTGGTCTTCGCTCCGAGGTATAATGTAGAAATCGGGGGCGGCCCGGCAAAGGGAGCCTTCCAAGAATCTCTCCTCCTTACGTTCTTGAATAACCTCCTTTTGGCCGGGCCGCCCCACTGGGCTATCTTAAGCTCTCGGCACACCCATCTCAAGACTCACAAGGGCTTCGCCACTTGAGTCGTAGAGCAAGCCCTTCAGTCCGACGATTTGAAGGTCCGTAAGGCCAGATAGGAGATCGGCGATTAAGGTCACTCAAAGCGGACGCATCTCCGGACCACAATTCGCAAGAATCTTCTCACCTTCGAGACCTAGTAAGGCGCAAGCCCTCTTCACATATTCCTTAGTCTTGAGCCACTCCTCGGTTATATCCCTGGAGCGGTTGTCCTCACACACAAACTGGGTCATCCTGGCGAATTCGTTTCTCAGGAGGTCCACGTAGTCAAAAAGGTCCTCGGTTTCGTTCGGCAAGGACTCATTCATCTTTTGCCGGATGTCCTTCAGCGCTTCATCGGTCATCTCTACTCTCCCAGGTTGGATTCAGAAAGGAGCCCCGATTATCTCCCGACGCAAGCCGGAGCTTTTCACCCAGGCCAAAAGCAAATGAGCCCGCCGGGAGATGGCAGACTCATTTGCATTTTTGAGGTAAGAGTGAAATGGAATCACTCTAATTGGGTTAAGATGCCAAAGCTCCTCGTGAGTCGCACTGTCGCACTGCCATCATCTTGATCTTCTTCTCCGCAGTAAGTTAGAATTGAAAGATAGGGTGGCCTGGCGAGGGGGAGCCCTTCTAAGCATTTCTTCCTGTTCTTGAAACATCTCCTTTTCATTGGGTCTCCAGCTTCCAAGAATTCTCTCTTGAGTCGCAAGGAGTATGCCTATGACAGATAACGGGCCTCTGGCAATTAGAGCGCACCAAGTTCACATTACGCTCAGTTTTGACCGCTTTTGGTCCATCTGCGTTTTCGAGGACTTGGATTCAGGCCGGTTCTATTTGCCGCCTTTCAAAGGACCTCGAACGCGACGGGACCCGGAAGCTAGTGCTGCCCGCATGTTGGAAGCCATTATCAACCACGAAGACCTCACCTCTTATCCATCTCTAGACGCAGCTGTTAGTGAATTGAGTCAGACAGTTGCAGAGCTGAGTTAGCATCGGCCATCTCCCCCAGTTCTTTGAGTTTGGCCCTCGCCTTCCCAGCATGTACAGCATTGACTCGGCTAAGCCGCGAGTCTCCAACGCATCATCGAGATTGGCGGTTGGTCCCAGGTGTGACTCATTCGCAAGAACAGGGAACAGTACGAGAGGAAAGTGACCGTCACTGCGCCAATCCCGTGTGCTCCCGCGTCTCCAGGTGCGGCGAACGGCAGCTGGGCATGAGAGCGGCGGGCGAACTCTTGCAAGGAGGCCATAAACCTTAACCAGTGTTAGGAGAGTTAACAGCGGGAGCAAACTCGCACTCGCTTCATCGTTGATAGGATGAGCACCGGAGGAAGTTCAATGCCAAACGAGAATGGTAAGCTCGGTCGTCAAGTCGATCTTTTCAGCCTTTTGCTGTTTCTTGCTTTGGGAATACCCCCTATGGTTGTCGGTCATCTATTCCTGGTCAGTGGTGCGCGAGCAAGCTATCGAGATGTCATCAGCTCCCATTTTAGCCGCAGCGCTGACCACACCCAGATCCGGCTAGTAGATTACCTCGAGCGAATAGGCAACCAGGTCGCCAATATCGGGAGGGTGCCAGAGATCCTGGATGAGGTGCGGAGCACCAACGAGCAGCAGTTCGATCTAGCCGAGTTTAATCTGAGGGTAGAGGAGATCGAGAGCGAGTGGGAGGGAACCGATCCTATCTATTCGAAATTCCAGAGACAATTGCTAGAAAACCCTGCCTCTCAGTTTCTGCGGGAATTCAACAATGTATTCACGGCTTTCCGCGAAATTATGGTCACCGACCAACGCGGGCGAGTGGTTGCGGCGAGTAACAAGAGTAGCGACTACTATCAAGCTGACGAAGCCTGGTGGCAGCGCGCCTACCTGGAAGGGCAGGGCAAGCGGTACGTCAGCGGAATCCAGTTCGACGAAAGCGCCAATGTCTATGGCATGGAGATCGCTCAGCCGATCAGAGAGTCTGGGGGCGGTGAAGTGATTGGGATCGTCAAGGTGATTGTCGACAGCCATGAGATCTCTTCCCTGGTGGATTCGATCAAACTCGGCGGAGATACCCGGGCCCTCTTGATTGCGGCCGACGGTTCGGAGATTCTCGGTCCGCTGAGAGTAATCGGTTATCGATTCCCTGAGGGCTTTCGGATCTCTACTCTCGAACAGTTGTCGGTGGAAGCGACACAGATATTGGCCCTACCACAGGAGGAGCGAGAGGTTTTTCTGGGGTTGCCTCAGTTTCGCATCAAGGATCTCATCCCGGACTTGGATTGGTACGTGGTCATCAATGGGGCATACGATGAGGTCTTCGCTCCCTTTCAGAATCTCAACAAGTGGTTCATTTATATCGTTGTAGCCAGTTTGCTTGTAGTTGTCGTCTTGGCGATTATCTTTTCGCGGATGCTGTCCAAGCCTTTGATAGAATCTGATCCGCACTTCGAAAGGCTTTGAATCCTACCGAGTCCCTGGCGTCGTCGTTCTGAAGCAATTCCTGCCAGAGTTGACAGCGAGGCGGCGCGTAGGCTGCTCGGGGAAGGTTTGAGACAGAGTCCCACTGGGCTCGCAGTAGAGCGTGAGAATGACTGAAGCATGACGTAGCCGGTGGGGACGGTGTTCAATCGTAGAGGGTCAGGTGTGAGGAGTTTAGGTCAGCGTCAAACACTTAACAGGAGGGAGGCACTCATGACGAGACGTTTATTGGTAGCAGTTCTTCTGGGTCTCCCGTTCCTCGCAGCGTGCGGCGAGGCGCCGAGTTCCGAGGGCGAGGGCAAGGCTAGCTACACCCTGGCAGTCATACCGAAGGGGACGACTCACGAATTCTGGAAGAGTATCCACGCGGGAGCCATACAGGCCTCCCGGGAGCTCTCCGAGTCAGGACCCCTGGTCAGGATTCACTGGAGCGGACCGCTGCGAGAGGATGACAGGGAACAGCAGATCCAGGTGGTGGAGAGTTTCATCAGTCGTGGGGTTCACGGTATGGTCCTGGCCCCGCTGGACGAACGCGCCCTGGCGCCGCCTGTGGAAGAGGCAAAGCAGGCCGGGATTCCCACTGTCATCATTGATTCGGGACTCGTCTCTGAAGCCACCGTCAGCTTCGTAGCCACTGATAACAGGAAGGGTGGAGAGCTGGGCGCCCGGAGGCTTGGGGAGCTACTCAAAGGTAAGGGCAAGGTGATCCTCATGCGTTATCAGGAGGGCTCTGCCAGCACCCACAACCGGGAAGAAGGGTTTCTGGCGGTCATGGAGTCGGAGTTTTCTGGTATCCAGGTCATCTCATCCGACCAATATGCGGGTGCCACGCGGGACACGGCCAAGCGAACTGCCGAGAATCTCCTCAATTGCTTCGGAGATGAGATTGACGGGATTTTCTGTCCCAACGAGTCTTCCACGGCAGGCATGCTCTTGGCCCTTAAGGACTCCAAAAAAGCGGGAAAAGCCAGCTTCGTGGCCTTCGATTGCAACGAGACGTTTATCCAGGCCATGCGCCGGGGAGACCTCCACGGGGTGGTGGTACAGGATCCAATGAAGATGGGCTACTTGGGTGTGAAGATGCTTGTACAGCATCTGCAAGGAGAGCCGGTGGAGGCCAGGATCGATACCGGTGTGGCGGTGGTAACGCCGGAAAATCTGGATGATTCGCTGATCCAACAGCTGATCCGTCCTCCCTTGGAAGCCTACCTTAACTGAGTCCCCTCCATACCCGTTCCGCAACGGCCTGAACAGGCGTCGTGCTCGTCGTGTCGCTGTAGGAACAAGACACCCTGGAGCCTGATCTCTCCTTGTCAAGTTGGAACTGAGTCGGGTCTGCGGACTGGGCCATGAGACCGCTTCCAAGGCAAAGGATCAGTGCTGAAACGGTCAGTTTCCTTGGGTCCAGAGGCAGGTGGCGGGGACGTGAACAAGGATCTGGCCCAGACGGAAGATCCGTCGGAGTCGCTGGCCAACGCCCTTGATCGATTTCTCTAGCGCGGTCCAGCACAGAGACCTGAAGCTGCTCGCCGGCTTTTTTTACGATCCTGTCGAGTGTGAATGCTCACCTAAAAGGGGACCAGTTTAGGCCAAAATAGCCATCGAAAAGGGGACCACCGTAACCTCCAGATCCTGTAGGGTTCAGTTTGCCCAAACTTGAAACTACAGGAGGAAAGGATGATCACGGTGGACCAAAAAGAGCGTATCAGACGGGCCTACTTCCTGCAGCGAAAATCCATTCGCGCGATTGCGAGAGAGTTCGGACACTCGCGCAAGACCGTGCGCAAAGCCGTCACGGACAGCGACGTCCCCGTCTATGAGAAGAAGCACCCCCGTCGCCGTCGGGTCTTGGACCCAGTAGCGCCGATCATCGACGCCTGGTTGGAGCAAGACCAGCGAGCTCCCCGCAAGCAACGCCATACGGCACGACGGATCTATCGGCGTCTGAAGGAGGAATATGATTTTTCGGGGGGAGAGAGTTCGGTCCGGCGCTACGTCCGGCGCCAGAGGAAGGGGGTAGGCGAGTGCTTCATCCCGCTGGGGTACGAACCGGGATCGGTGGCCCAGATCGATTGGGGTGAGGCGGTCTTTGAACTGGACGGAAGGGAAACCGTGGCCCATCTGTTCTGTGCCAAGCTGATGGCTTCGGGCCGTCTCTTTGTGGTGGCCTTTCCCCACCAACGGCAAGAAGCGTTCTGGCAGGGGCACGTCGATTTCTTCGGCCACATTGAAGGCGTTCCTCATGCCTTGACCTACGATAATCTTAAGAGTGCCGTCCTCAAGGTACTCCAAGGGCGCCAGCGCCAGGAACAAGCGGAGTTCGTGGCCTTGCGCTCGCACTATCTGTTTGAAGGCAACTTCTGCAATCGTGGCCAAGGGCATGAAAAAGGGGGCGTGGAGAATCTGGTGGGCTACGTCCGACGCAATGTCTTTGTGCCGCTGCCCCGAGTCCGCAGTTGGGAAGAGCTCAACCTCCGCTTACAGAGATGGTGTGAGGGGGAGGATGAGCGCCTTCTGCAGAGCCCGGGTCAGGCCGAGCTCTGGGAGCAGGAGCACGCCGCCCTGTTGCCGTTACCGGCTCGGGCCTATGAAGCCTGCCGCATCGTCCCGGTCCGGGTGGACAAGCAAGGGCGGGTCTGCTTTGACCGCTGCTGGTATTCCGTGCCCGCCCGCTATGTCCACCGCCAGCTGATCTGCCAGGGCTATGTCCAGAAAGTCGCGGTCTTTTCCCAACGGGAGCGGGTCGCCGAACATCGCCGACTCTATACGCCCGGAGCGGAATCCCTGGACCCCGTCCATTATTTTCCGTTGCTCGAGGACAAGCCCCGCGCCTGGCGGCAGGCTCGGGCCCTGCGAGGACTGAAGCTGCCGGCCATTTTCGACCAGTACTGCCACCAGCTGGAGCAGAGGGATCCCGGGGGTGCTCGGGAGTTCATCCGCATTCTGAGACTACTGGAACAGGTCCCTCAGAAGGCACTGGCAGCCGCTCTACAACAAGCGCTCAAGCTCGTATCTTCCGCTTTGAAGGAGTCTGCCATCTGCTGCGCCAAGCGCAGCAAGAAGCCTGGCCTCCCCCGGCTCTCGGTCTGGATCGCCTGCCTCGGTTGGCCGCCTATCAGGTGGCTCTGCCGGCAGTGGATCAGTTCAACCAGCTACTCGCTCAGGGCGCCCCAGCGCAGGGAGGACAGTAGCTGATGAAGAAATCCCTCTTACTCGAGAGCTATCTCAAGCGTTTGCGCCTGCCCACCATCCGGGCCCAGTACCAGAGTCTGGCGCGGGAGGCCGCCGAGCAGCGGCGCAGCTATGAAGACTATCTGTTGAGCCTAGTGGAGCAAGAAGTGCTGGAGCGCGATCAGAAGCAGCAGCAGCGGCGCCTGAAGCGAGCGGCCTTTCCCTACCTACGGACGTTGGAGGCCTTCGACTTCGCCCTGCTGCCCCACCTCAACAAGGAGAAGGTCCTGCAGCTGGCCGGCGGTGAGTTCGTCGAGCGCCAGGAGTCGGTGATTTTCCTGGGTCCCCCCGGAGTGGGAAAGACGCACCTGATGATCGCCCTGGGAATGGCCTGCTGTTTGTCCGGCAAGACGGTCCGCTTTGTCACGGCCGCCGCTTTGGTCAACGAGCTGATCGAAGCCCAAGGGAGTTTGCGATTGACTCAACTTCAGCGGCAGCTTTCCAAGACGGATTTGGTCTGCCTGGATGAGATTGGCTATATCCCCTTCTCCACGACAGGAGCCCAGCTGTTGTTTCAGTTCTTTGCCGAGCGCTACGAGCGCGGCTCCGTCATGGTCACGACCAACTTGGAGTTTGGACAATGGACCGAGGTCTTCGGCCAAGAGCGTCTGACGGCCGCTTTATTGGACCGGCTGACCCATCGCTGTCACATCTTTGAGCTCCAGGGGGAGAGCTTCCGCTTTCGTCACAGCCTGCGCACTCGTCAGGCCTCGCCGTCAGCCTCAGCCAAGCCCTCTAAGCCGAAAGGAACTCCGTCATGAACGCTTCACTGGGCATGAATGCACCGGAGCTAGGCTCCCGGATTCGCCTCAAACCGTCCGCCGGCTGGTTTGCCGCGGGAGAAGGGTTCGAGACGGCCCTGCTGGGTCTGTCCGATGGCGCTTTCCGCCTCTTTGCCTATCTCTGTCTGAAGGCCAAACGGTCCGAGGGCTCGATCCCGATCCAACCCTCCGAGCTGAGCCGTATTCTCCACCGATCGCGGCGCTCCGTCGGCGTGTATCTGCAGGAGCTGGAGGAGAAGGGCGTGTGCCAACTCCGTCGCGGTGCCAACCAATACACTCCCAGTCGCGTGGTTATCAGGGATGCCTACTGGCCTTACGAGCGCCCTCCGAGCGCTTCGCCAGAGCCTGCCGGCCAAGCCGGAGATCTGGGCACTTGGCAAGCAGCAACCCCCAGGGATCCGGTGAGCCTGCCTGGGGAGAGCGATCGCGAGCTCGGGACCGAAGCGACGGAGTCTATCCCCCTGCCTTGGCCTCAGTACCGGGAGGCGGTGCGGGAGGCGTTCATCGGGGTCGGCTGCACCCAGGGCCTGTTTCGTCCCAGTGACGAAGCCACTACCCGAGACTTCTATGAGCGGGGTATTGCGCTGGCGGTGGTCCAGGAGGCCCTGCTTCTGGGCGCCACTCGCAAGTACGTCTCTCGGCTCAATGAGGGTTGCCGGGACCTGATCGCCACGCTCCACTACTTTGAGCCTCTGGTTGAGGAAATCCTCGCTCAGCCCTTGCCCTCAGGGTATCGTCCCTACTTGCAACGCAAGTTGGACCAGTACCGCAAGGAGTGGATCCACCGATGCAAGATCCCTCCTGAGGTCGATCCGGCGGGAGCAGAGGGGGAGGCTCCTACTTGTCCCAGCAACGATCATGACGTATAAGAAATCCTCCCGTCTCGCGGTCGCTTTCGGGTCACCCAGAGCAGGTCTGCTACTCTGGGAAGACCGCCATCGCGCTCGGGCGCCCCCGCTGGAGGGAGGATGGGTTCAATCGAAGGGCGTTTCTTGAAGGCAACATTCTGGTGAGGCAAAAAGGTAACAACCAAATCCGTCAAGAGAGACGGGATGATGAATTAACCCAATAGGTGGTCCCCTTTTCGACGAGCACAGGTGGTCCCCTTTTCGACGAGCACAGGTGGTCCCCTTTTGGATGAGCATTAACAGTCGAGGCCACTCCTTGGCCTGAGTCCTTCGGCACTTCTAGCAGGAGCATGAATGGGTTTCGCTGACTGCTCCCCGCTCCGTCCCGAGCAGGACGTTGACGCAGGGACAGCTAGAGTCGTAATGACAAGGTAAAAGTGACCCGGCGTGATCAAGTAAAAGTGACCCACCCGGGTTTAAAGTTGTTTTCCTAGTTCCTAATCAATAGATGCCAGGATCAAGAGGGGTTTGGGGCCCCCTCTTGATCCGCTTCCTTATTAGCCCCCGCAGGGGGCGCAGTGGCGGCCACTGCGCGCTTTCGGCGCTTTTTCCCGTGCCGTTGGAGGCTCTCCGTCAGCCGGATGCTTTCCCAGTCGAAGGGATAGATCTGACAGTGATGGGTCAGTCGATCCAGTAGCGCGGCGGTCAGGGCCGCATCACCAAAGACCTTCGTCCATTCGGCAAAGGCAAGGTTGGACGTCACCAGGACCGAGGCCCGTTCGTAGCGATTGGCGAAGACTTGAAAGAGCAGCTGGGCTCCCTCCTGGGAGAGAGGGATGTAACCGAGCTCATCGATGACGACCAACTCAAAGCGATCGAACCTTTTGAGCAGACGCTGCAGCTGTCGTTCCTCACGCGCTTCGACCAGGGTGTTGACCAACTCCGCCGCCGTCCAGAACAGCACCCGGTAGCCTTGGCGGCAGGCTTCCACTCCCAGGACCGTGGCGGCATGACTTTTTCCCGTTCCATGCCGTCCGATGAACGCCAGATTCTCTCGACGCGGGATGTAATCGCACTGAAGCAGTTCTCGGACCTGCAGCGCCTCCAGACCCGGCCACTTCTTGAAGTCCGTCCCTTCCAGGGTTTTCATCACGGGAAAGCGAGCCTCTTTGAGCCGACGTTTGAGTTGATTGGCCTGGCGCTGAGTGAGTTCTCGGGTGACCAGATCCAGCAGAAAGCCCTCATAGCTTTCGCCTCCCTCGCGGGCCTGGCGGGCACACTCCGGGTAATCGTGCAGCATCGCCGGTAAACGCAAGCGTTTGAGATGGTCCTCGAGCAGGACGGTGTCGCTGAGTTGACTCATAGCGCACCTGCCGGTAAGAGGGCGTTAAAAGCATTCGGATCACTGACTGGGACCGGCTGATCGGTCACCCCGGGAATCAGCTCGGCGGGCAGGGGCTCCGTCGACAGCGGCGGTGCTTCCTGAGCCCGCAGCAGATGACGGATCGATTCATAGCCGGGACAGCCCTTGTCCAGAACCGATCGGACAGCCGCTTCCACCCGGGAGCTCTCGTACTGGCGATGCAGCTGCAAGACCCGAACAAACTCGCGGGTGCCCCGGCCCTCGCCCTGACGGCGACGCAGCGCCTGCAGCAGGACTTCGTAATCCAGCGGCCACTGCCGCCGCCACTGGACGATGGCACGAGCACTTTCAAACGCTCCGACGCGCTCATAAATCAGGTCTAGATAGTGCAGCGGATCGATCTGCCACTGGCTCTTCCAGAAGAGGCGATCGTGTTGGCTCACCTTCCGATCGGAGGCGTACAAGCGAATCTGCTCGCAACCCACGTGGGCCCAGAGCCAGCATCCGACGTACGCTCGAGGCACCGAGTACCGATTGTGATCCACTCGGGCAGTCTGATAGGCATCCACCTTGACCCGGACCGGCTTGAAGTTCTCAAAGGGTTGATCCGGAAGCGGCAGCAGAGCCGCGTTCCGCTTCGAAGCGTTCGTCCACCGTACGGTCATCTTCCCGACCTCCAATCCGGTGGCTCCCATACTGCTCACAGCGCTGGGCCAGGAGTTGGTTCAGTTCCTCGAAGTCTTCGACAGAAGGCAGCGGCACCAGGAAGTTGCGCCGGGCAAAACCGATCAGCCCCTCGGCTCCTCCTTTCTCAAAAGCAATCAAATGCACCCAGTTCACCTGCTGAGCAGAAGGTGCGGGTCACTCATCCTTTCCATCCTCTGAGGGGCGCCTCCTTTTCTTTTGTAGTCAGTAAGCTGCTCTGGGGAGAGCAGCGGGTCACCGTGCAGATGGGCGACGGAAGGTTTTGTTCGCTGCCGATTGGTTGGACCGAACTAGCGCCACCGGAGCCCTACTTAACGATGGGGCAAGGGCGCTCCAGATTCCGAGTCGAGGATTTGCTTCAGCTGGCCGAGCGGCTCCAGGATCGAACCGATCCAGAGGACAACCATGTCAAGTAAATTACGTACACAATGTCAACTAATTTCTGTCCAGCATGGGGCCTTTATGTCCTCGTTTCCAGTGCAAAGATGTGTTATATTCCTTGATGATACGGGTAGCCATGAACTAAAAACACTTGACAGGTCTGCACAAAGAGAACATAATTATATTTACACTATGAAACCGACAACACCTTCCGATCAGACGAAGATCAAAGCCTTGCGCCAACACGGAGCTCTGCATCCTCAGCCGGAAGCCGTACGAGATGAAGCTTTTCAAGGCGAGGAGTTTCTGGATGCGCGCGATCGAGTGCAGGTCAAGTACGAGATGCTGCGCCGGCATCGCCTGGAGGGTCGACCCGTCAGCGAGGTGGCCCAGCGTTTCGGGGTGAGCCGGCAGGCGTTCTATGTGGCTGAAACGGCCTTCGAGAAGGAGGGGCTGCCCGGATTGATCCCCCGCCGACGCGGTCCCAAGCGAGCCCATAAGTGCACGGCAGAGGTGCTCGATTTTGCGGAGAGCTGGCGCCAGAGCGGCCCCCATGAGCAGTCCGTCGCCGAAGCGGTCGAGCAGCGTTTCGGAATCCAGATCCATCCGCGATCGATCGACCGCGCTCTGGCCCGGCGCAAAAAAAAACCGCCCCAGAAGGAAAAGCAATGAGGAGCCGTTTTGGAGAGGAGCATCGCGTTTACTTCCAACAGCAGTACGAAGCTCTGCGCCGGGAGGCCGTCAGTTGCCGCGCTGGCCTGGAGCGCGGTCACGGCCTGACCCTGTTTCTGGCGCAAGGGATGGCAGCCTGGATGGCGGCACTCTCCGCCCTGCTCCCTCCACGAGTGGCTACTGGCGGCCGGGTCCGCCCGAGTCCTTCACGCCGTTGCCCGGAACTGACCCTAGGTATGGGCTCGGATCTGAGGACGATTCTGGCAGGTATGGTGCTGGCCTGCACTCGGGAGGTGCCGCATGAATGAGTCGAGCAAAGTCCGGCCCGAACACCTGAGCCGAGAGGCCTACCTGTACATCCGGCAGTCTTCGCTGCGGCAAGTGCAGGAGAATCGTGAAAGCACCGCTCGCCAATACGATCTCAGGCGCCGGGCTCAGGTTCTGGGATGGGTGAGCGATCAGATTGTCGTCATCGACGAGGATCAGGGAACGTCTGGGGCCAGCACTGCGGGGCGAGACGGCTTTCAGCGTTTGGTGGCCGAAGTCGGCCTGGGTCACGTCGGATTGGTGATGGGCCTGGAAGTGTCACGTCTGGCCCGAAGTTCCAGTGACTGGCATCGGCTGCTGGAGATCTGCGCGTTGGCCGACACGCTGATTTTGGATGAAGATGGACTGTACGATCCCTCTCACTTTAACGACCGCTTGCTGCTCGGCCTGAAAGGGACCATGAGCGAAGCCGAGCTGCACGTCTTAAGAGCCCGGCTGGTGGGGGGCCAGCTCAACAAGGCTCGGCGGGGTGAACTCTGGATCCGAGCTCCCATCGGCTACGTCCATGACGAAAGCGATCGACTGAAGTTCGATCCGGACGAGCAGATCCAGGGAGCGGTGCGGCTGCTGTTTGAGACTTTTCGCCGACTGGGTTCAGCCCAACAGGTGGTGCGCCACTTTCACGAGGAGGACATCCTCTTCCCCCGCCGGCTTCCGTGGGGTGTGCGAGCGGGGGAAGTGATCTGGATCGAACTTGAACACAGCCGAGCGCTGAATATCCTGCACAATCCTCGCTATGCGGGAGCCTATGTGTACGGGCGAACCCGTCAGAAGAAACTGGGACATCACGTTCGGTATCGGCGAATGCCGCGGGAGCAGTGGAAGGTCTTCCTCCCCAATGCCCACCCCGCCTACCTCTCGTGGCAGGAGTTTGAGATCAACCAGGCAAAGCTACTGGAGAATGCCAACGGCTATGGTCCGGATCGCCGCCGAAGTCCTCCGCGCGAAGGAACGGCACTTTTGCAAGGAGTCGTGGTGTGCGGCCTCTGCGGTCGCCGTATGACAGTTCGTTATCACGTCCGCCAAGGGCACCCTGTTCCCGATTACGTGTGTCAGCGACGGGGCATCGAGACCGCCCAAGACCCCTGCCAGAGGATTCCGGGAACGGGTTTGGATGAAGCCATTGCCGAAGTGGTCCTGGAGGCCGTGACCCCGGCGACTCTGGAGGTGGCGCTGGAAGTCTTTGAGGAACTGAGAGCACGCAAAACCGAGGCGGATCGGCAGCGGCGTCGTCAGGTCGAACGCGCCCGGCAGGAGGCCGAGTTGGCCCAGCGTCACTACCTGCTGGTGCGACCCGAAAACCGACTGGTCGCTGATGCTCTGGAGTCTCAATGGAATGAAAAACTGACCCAACTAGCGCGAATGGAAGAGGAGTACGCTCAGACCCGGAAGGCTCACGGCCTGGAGCTCAGCGCCCAGGATCGCGAGCAGATCCTGGCCCTGACCTCGGACCTGCCGCGGGTGTGGAAGGATCCTCGCACTCCGGCACGCGACCGTAAGCGTATGCTTCGGTTGCTCGTTGAGGACGTGACTTTGATCCGTGAACACCAGGTGATTCGCATCGGGATTCGCTGGAAAGGCGGGGCCACCACAACGCTCGAGCGACCCGTACCGCCGGCCGCTGGGGACCGGTTCCGAACCCCCGCAGACATTGTCGAGCAAGTCCGAGCGCTGGCGACCGAACAGACGGATAAGGAAATCGCCCGGACTCTGAACGGGCGCTGGCTGCGCTCGGGCCGGGACAACAAGTTCACACGCCTAACCATCAAAGGCATCCGCCGGGCCTACAGGATTGAGAGTCTGTACGAGTACTGGCGCAAGAAGGGGTGGCTCACGGCCAAAGAGGCGGCCGCCCATCTCGGGATTCACTACCAGACAGCCAAACGCTATGCTATCGCTGGCGTGCTCGAAGCCCGGAGAGTCAACGACAGAGATGAGATCCTATTCGCTTCCACACCTGCGTCTCTGAAGACCCAGCTCGGTAAGCGCCTGAAGGATCGTCGCCGCTATCCGCCCTGTGCGTCGAAACGAAACAACGAGGTGCAGTATGCAGGTTGATCCTTTTCCTGGCCTCGTCCCGGCGTGCAGTATCGGGCCTCAAAGGTGTAGTGGCTGCGAAAGGACACGAACCGTTCCTGCTCCACGCGCTGCCTGCCCCGCAGGATCCGTTGGACCGCCTGCGTGAGGTTGTCGTAGACCAGTTCCCGGAAGACGCCTCCGTAGTAGGAGAAGGCGTGCATATGGCCGTCGAAGAACATCTCCTGACGCTCCCAGGGATACGCTCGAACAAAGGGCTTGCCCGAGTAGCGAGGGCGCATCACAAAGAGCTTGACCTGCCGGCGCTGGCCGGCCATCTGGACCCAGGCCGTGCCCCAGTCCACTTCGGCTTCCCGCGCCACCTCCGGATCCAGCGGCAGCACGGCCTCGCGCCGGCCCCAGCCGTGAGCGGCTTTCCATTCCCGCACCCAGCGCCGCACGCTCACCTCCGCTCCCGCAAACTGATGCTCCTCCACCAGCCGGGTGTAGACCCTTCGAGCTGTGTGCCTTTGCTTGCGCGGCTGCTGGCGGTCGCCCAGCAGCCACCGCTCGACGATCTTCGCGACCGGATCCATCACCGGTGCCCTCGGCTCTTTCTGCCGACGATACCTGGGTTCGGTCCCGGCCAGTGCTTTGCGAATCGTCGTTCGATGGTGTCCCGTCTCTCGTCGAATCTGCCGGATGCTCTTTCCATACACACGCGATGCCGTTCTGATAAGCTCATACTGATCCATCCCAATCACCTATAACCTCCGTTTCGCCTGTCGTTTAGCAATCACAACAGACTAAAACAGAGGTCTGATTGGGGTGGGTCACATTCGCTCGATCACTCGCCCCAAAAACGGGTCACTTTTACGTTATCGAAATCAGCTAGAGAGTACCTGGGAAAGGCCGCGTCGGTTTCACCTGTGATTTCCTCTATCAATTCAACAACGAATCCGATGGTTTTCGTTTTGGGGACCAGACCAAAGTTGACCTCGCCGTCGGCTACCGCGTTTCCCCCAGAAGACAAGGTCCTCAATGCTTATTTTTTGGCGCGCTTCGCAGAATGGGCAGGACCCCCTCAACACGGGTGGTACTACGGTTTTTCTTGCCCCCGGAGTTCAGTGGGTACTCAGTCCCCGCTTTCTGGTTGAGGCGGCTTTTCAGATCCCTGTAGTCCAGGATCTGAACGGATTGCAACTCGCGTTTGCTCCCACAGTAAACGCAGGGATTCGCATCCTATTTTAGGCCGTAGAGTTCGAAAACTCCGCCGACCGGTTTCGGATGCTGCTCAGATCCTGTGCCTCTCTTTTCTGATGGCCAATTCGTCTGACCGGTCTGGGGGAATGGAATACGATAGCCGTCATGAACTTGCCATTGAGTTTCAGCTGACGATGGGTTGGGAGCATACTCCGCGAGCAGGTTGGCAACAAACCGCGGCGCCTCACCAACTCCCAGAGACGGCGACTCGGCTTTGTCACGTTAACACGCTAGGTGCGGTCGTTCAGGGGCGATCTGCTCTCACACGGTTTGTACGGTCAGATCTGGGCTATTGCAACTATATGGGGCTGGATCTTGTGGCGTGATCAGCCCCTTTAGGAAACCCAAGAGCGTTTGCGTCGGCAACCATGTGGTCGAGTAGCCGAGCCACCGCGCTGGTCAACATTCGAGCGAATCTTGAAGTACTTCCTGTAGCCATCGGTGCGTTGTTCAATGTAGCCTTTGCGCTCCAGCAGACTCAGATACTGCTTGGCCATGTTCTTTCCAATCCGAGCCTCCTTCACCAGCTTCGAGAAGTGGGACTCTCTGAAACTTCTTTCCTCGGGGTCATACTGGCCTATCAGGAAATCGAGAATCTTCCTGTGGGGATAGTGCAGTTCACGGTCGGTTCGCACTCTCTCGGACACAGAAGCAAGAAGCATTGCAGTGCTGCCCTCTGTCACAAATCTGTCGCGGTAGTTGTTGAGCCCTTCACTCAGTAGCTGGAACACCGGCTGTCCAGAAGCCAACTGGTTCTCTATGCGCTCCAAGTGCCTCTTGAGAGATCCTATCTCCTGAACCCTGTGCAGGATTTCCCGCGTCAAGTCTTCTTTCATTGTGATTACCCCCTGTTCGATGGAGTAGCAGGCAGCCGGACTTTAGAAACGCCACCGCGAAAAACGGTTCCGATCGGCAGCGTGGGCTTTAAGTATTCCGTCCGGCCCCTTCTGGCTGGGTGATTTTGAATCTCAGGACTTGAAAAGAAGATAAGAGCGGAGCCGGGCCTTGCCTACACGGTCATTGCAAACAGACTCATCGAAAAACTCGAGCACGGCACAGTTCCATGGCATCAACCTTGGTCAACAGAGCTGCCGAAAAATCTGACCACAGAAAACGAGTACAGGGGGATCAACGTGTTTGTTCTGGAGTCGATGGGTTACACAAACCCGTACTGGCTCACCTATAACCAGGCGAAGACACTCGGCGGTTATATCAGGAGGGGCGAGAGATCAACCCCGGTGGTGTTTTGGAAACGTCTTGAGTCTGAGCGGGAGAATCCAAGGACAGGGCAAGTAGAAATAATCGAAACTCCTCTGCTCAGGTACTACAGAGTCTTCAACGTTCATCAGTGCGAGGGACTTGACGGAAAGATCCCCCCACTTGCTTTTCGACAGTTCCACTCAATTGAACGGGCCGAGGAAATTGTGCAAAGCATGCCTCAGCCGCCAGCAATTGAGAATGGAGTAAGAGCCTTTTATCGTCCTGCGACCGACGGGGTCATGGTGCCGCGCCCTGACGTGTTCAACTCAGATGAAACGTACTACTCCACCCTGTTCCACGAGCTAACGCACAGCACCGGACATCCCTCGCGATTGAACCGGTTCTCTAAGAACTACCCGCCCTTTGCTTCCCCAGATTACAGCCGAGAGGAACTTGTTGCTGAAATGGGTGCCGCGTTCCTCTGTGGGCACTGCGCGATCCTAAACACCACGATCGACAATTCTGCTGCCTACCTTGCCGGGTGGCTCAGCAAGCTCAGAAATGACAAGCGGCTTGTGGTGGTTGCCGGCGGCCAGGCCCAGAAAGCAGCTGACTTCATACGAGGTGTTCAGAATGGACCTCGATGAAATACTGGCGGTGTGGGAAGAGAAGAAGGATCAGCTTGGCAAGAGGATCAGGAAAATGACGGGTAGGAGCGAAATCGTCGAAGATCTTCTCCAGGATATCTTTGTGAAGTTCTATCAAAAGGCTGGGAAACTGGAGAGCAGCTATGCTGGCCGGTACTTGATGCGATCAGCTACGAATATCGCGATCGATTATTTGAGAAGGCAGCGACGGACATACGAGTTTTCGGAGTGGTGGGCAGACCGGCGGACTCCTTATCATGTGTACGAGGAAGCAGAACGCGAGCAGTTTTATGTCTCAGAGGTTGTGCCGGCAATTGAGGCTCTGAGCCATGTTGAGCGAGAGGCCATCAGCTTGTATATGACAAACAGGAAGCGTGCACCTGCGGCTCGTGATTTGGGCATTCCGGTGCCAACCCTATACAGCAGGCAAATGAAGGTGATCAAGCAGTTGAGGAGGACGTTGCTAAAGCGAAGAGATTGAGTTTCCCACGCTGGTGAAGCCGCGGACATCTTTCCAGACACGGAAGATGGTACTGTCAAGTTAACCGATTTGAGTGCCTACTCAGCACCTCGGCGACTCTCTAAGTTGTTGATTCTACGTTCAAGGGCAGGGCCGATTTCGCATCCCCAACCCGAAAATTCTACTTAATTTGACAGTACCGGCGTGAGGAGTCAGTCGAGTTTTGGCACGATACGACATTTCCTAACCGGAGTTGGTACTCATTCGTTGGTTGTTGGGACCGCTGAGCTTCAGTACTGAAGAAGCGGGTCGCTTGGTCCGTGAACGAGGCTTTCCGGCTCAGGTGGGTTCTCTGAAATGTACTGCCACACTTCTGCAGGCAGTACATCACTGAAGGAGTTGACAATCCTCAGGATGTCCTTTTCAAGGGTCCTCTCGGCCTGGAGTTCAGCAGACAAGCCAGTTACCAGAATCTCAAAATAGGCGCCTTCTCCTTCGCCTTCCTTCCAAGAACACGCATCTTTGACAATTTCCAATAGACCGATGTCGCTCGTAGTGAACGAGTGAATCTCCACCTTCAGAGTTCCTGGATACTCCCGTGACTTGATAAAGAAAGACTCTATGCCCATGAAGACCAAATAGCTATGACGCCCCGCTTCGTCCCCCCCAAACACCTCTGTTCTCAGCTGCTGGAATCTCGTCACGCCTGCCTGTTGATATTCCAGCCAATACAATCCGCTCACACTTTCCGATTGCTCCCGGCTCAGCCGCAAAGCGTTAAAGTTCATCGCGAGTACCCACAAGGTCATGCTGAAGTAATTCGTTTCCCACGTCAATGAATCCGTGAGGGGTGACGCTACTGGTCAATACAAGCGGTGGGGGGTGACTACGGAGGGCAGGTAATCGTCTAATGGGTCATAGTGCCATACCTAGTCCTCAATGGGATCAATCCCACTGGGCTCAGGTGGATCCCAGGCTTCTCTCTAGACTGGGCTCTGATGGCCGAAACCTTTCACCCGCTTTTCGCCCGCTTCAAAGCTCAATCTTTCTTAACCTTTCACATTTTCCGGTGGCGAAAAATCCGGGGAAATGATTGGTTTTGTTAACGTTTCGTTAGGAAATCACGCTTTTGCGTCTCGGACTTCTAATCCGTCGGTCTTTGAACCGAATCCTGCCGGGCAGATCCTCCCCTTTGCTGCAATTGAGGTATTTCATCGCGGCCGCATTGTCTTATAGCTCCATAGTACCTTCCAGAGAGAGTCTGGGTGCCTCTCCGTTCCCAACTGATCTGTCTTCTTCTCGCTCCTTCTTTCCATGGCTGGGTCGATCCACTGGTACGTTCTCAGCTTGTTTTGTCTCAGGGCGCGATCGTAGACAAGCATATGCGTTCGGGCGTTTTGGAGGCGCTTTGCACCGTTCTTTCTCCTCACCAGTGTGGTTTGGCTGTTCATGGTTTTTCACCTCTGGACTCTCGGCTCTTGTGGGGCCTCACCCGTCTAGGCCCCGCAATTCTTTTGGGGGGAGGATTTGCCCGGAGCGGCGGCACAATAAAACGGTCGATCGTAGATCGACATGTTTTATGATGACGGTTCGCGAGAGGGCCATAAATCCGAGCCATGCCCCTCGAAGTGGGTAAAGTCAGTCGTTCCAACCACTGAACCCTTCGTTGCCCGGCCATGCGCGACTCTGCCTCCCTGCCACTTGTGGAAAGGGTAATATGGGAGACTGGGGTCGATTGGACAACAGGTTCATGAAGTGAAGCAGTGGAGGCACCCGGAGAACGTCCTGCGTTCCGCTTGTTCCTTTGGTGCGACACGAAACTCGCCCGTGTTGAGTGGCCGTCCTCCCGTGTGCCTCCCCTTTTCGTGGTGAGGACTTGGTAGGAATGCCGGAAGATCATCTTCGACACCTCCGGAGACATCCAACGCAAACCTGGTAACACTCCTCTGGACAGTCCCATGGAGCTAGACAATGGTCCATTTCATACTCCATCTCCGTAGGTGAGAGTCTCCTGCCAGACAAGCTCTTTGCTGTGACCGAGTTCATTTTCTTCATGGGGCCTCTTGGGTTGGATGTGCCGATAAATTTTGACCCGAGAACAGCGGAGCGTCGTGAAGGGGCAAGATTTACGTGCACTCCAACGAACCCCATGAAGGGAAGAAATGAGGCGAGGTCACGGAGAGCGTAGAGTGGGAAAGGTGAATACGGCCCTCCCGATCAGCATATTGGCAGCTTCAGTGTGGAGAGCGAACTTCGCCTCGACGCCAATGACGAATTTTTAGCAGTGTCGCTTACCGCCCTCTGGGTGCTCGATGAAAAGCACTTCCGCTATCGAGAGCGATTCTGCTTCTTCGTCTCGTCCTGAGCGAGCGCCACAGCGCAGGAGATCGCGTTGATCGTCACAAGTAGCCCTAGTGCCGTGAAAGACAGCCACCAGGTTTTAGACGCAATCATCACACCCTCCACCAGTGTGGCGAACCCAATAGCTTTGAACAGATTCTTGAGAACGATCTGGCCCCATGAGATTACGGTGAGGCTCGAGAAGAGCGCGCCGCCGGCGACCATTCCCCATATCCACCACTGCATTGGCTCAAGGTGTGTCAGACACCAAACCGCGACAGGGACGAAGCCTCCGAAAGGCAGCGCTACGATGAATGCAAGTGGGTGGCTTGAGAATGCACTGCGGACATCTCCGAGCACAGTCCCCCCGAGCCTTGGCGCAGTTCGCTTGGGCCCATACCGGGTCCGAGTGGTGCGGAAGATTTCCGGCTGCGCAGTCGACTTCGGGTGCACTGCCTTCCGACTGTGTTTTCGCGGACGCAGTCGTCCGTCGGAGCCGAGTGTGTGCGTAACGACCGGAATTCGCGACGTTGCCTCAAGTTCTTTGCGTACTTTCGCAACGGTTCTGTCGCTGACCTTCAATTGCGCTCCTATTAAACGATTGCTGTTCTGCGGGTCTTCTAAGAGTTTCTTCTCGATTGAACCTAGATTGTTTGAATTCATGTTGTCTCCGCCTTTTGACATCCCACCTCCCTAGAGTTGATCGATGGGAGTGTTCCTCAGTTGTTGTTGGCGGGACAGAGAATCAGATAGTGAGGAGTGGACGAAAAAAGCTCCGTCCACTTTTCGTCCACCTACAAAACTCAACAATACTCAATGAATCACTTTTTGTGTTTGGCGAAAACCCGCGTATCTTATGAGTTTTGTTGGCTTTTCGTAGCTTTTCACTCGATGCCCGATCAGACTCAAAATCTGGCGAGGTTCACTCCTCGTGGGGGTTCGAGTCCCCCCTCCGGCACCAATAGCACCAAGGACTTAGCCGAACGCAGCAATCCCAGACTCAACAGCCAATTTTCGGCTGTCTCCCACATGTCTCCCACCCAGCTCCCGCCGCTCGGCTGCCTGGGCGGCTCGTACGGCTTGCTCCGCGTGGCCGGGAACGAAATGCAAATACCGCTGGGTGGTCTTGATGCGACTGTGTCCTAGGTACGACTTGACGGTGTAGATGTCCACGCCACGAAGGAGCCACTGGGTGGCCCTGAAGTGTCGGAAGTCGTGGAAGCCTCGAACCCACTCGAAGCCCGACAGGCGTCGCCCATTGTAAAAGGACTCCCGAGGTGCCTTTAGAGCTTTGCCGTTGGGCCGAGTGAAGACCCGGGGACTGGATGTATGGCGTACCAACTTGCTCAGCCATTCCAGTGCGTCTTCGCTCAGCGGGATGTACCGGGGCTTTCCCGTTTTACTTCTGGGAACCGTCAGATGCTTCGTCTGCCAATCGATGTGCTGCCACTGCATCCCAAGTCCTTCGCTCTTCCGAAGGCCCGTCTCTCCCAGAATGGCGGCATAGGCCCCGATGATCGGATTGCATTCGGCGATACAAGACACCAGTCTCCGCTCCTCCTCCAAGGTCATGATTCGTAGCGCGAGCTCCTCTTCAGGAAGGCGATCAAAGCCCACCAGAGGATTGCCCTCTAAGTAACCGCGCTTCACCGCGAAATTGAGCATGTGCTTTAGGACCGCCAAACCACGGTTGATTGTCGCAGGAGCGACCTTTTTGGAACGCTTGCTGACGAAGAGGTCCGCATGAAAGGTATTGAATTGTTTCAGCGGAACCTGACCAATGATCTTGACGATCGTATTCAGGGCTTGTTCCTTGAAGTCGGGTCTGCGGTTGTAGTGGCAACAATAACGATGGAAGTAGATCTCAGAGAACTCTCTCAGTGTTATGTCTTTGGAATGTCCACTGCCGCGTAACGTTTCTTTCAGCTGTGGCCAGGTGCCGTCAAGTATGGATGCTTTGATCCTGGTCAACGTGTTGTCAGCCTTGGTCTCGTTTGGGTAGTACCGCCGGAAGGTCGTGCCATCCGGCCACCGCCTTCGGACCTCAATGCGTTCCTTACCTCGTTTCTTAACCCGGTTAATACCCATTACTCCTCCTTCCCACCGGGTTTCCCGCCAGCCTCAGTGTACGAGACGTATTGATACTCCGGCAAGGACTCAATGAAACTGTCCAGATTCTCCAACGTGAAGACACGGCGGTTCTCCAGCCGGCGCGCCTTGATCCTGCCTAGATCGGCATATTTGCGGAGGCTGTCCGGGTGCACTCCGAGATAGCAGGCTGCAGCTTTCGTGCTGAAAAGCCTCCGATTCGGAACCTGGATGAGTGCAATGGGTCTGCCGATCATGGTCCCTCTCCCCTGGCCCAGTAGATTATTTGTCTTCCGTCAGCACGTCGCCCCAGGGTGCCCTTAGGGGTCCGTTTTAATAACCACACTCGGGGACTGACATCCCAAGTGTGGCATTCCTGTCGGAAGGTCCTAATTTGTTCTAGATGGTGGTCCCTCCAGCCACTCACGGCCCCCACGAAATCGCCAACCTCGGCCTTCCCATCAACAACAGCTCGCCAGACTCGATCAAGTTCCTTACATGCAGACTCGGCCTTCATTTGGAGTTCCGGGTAGCGTGAGTCAATGAACGGTCCGATTGCCGGTTGCCATGCCTCGTTCAACTCAGCAGTAGCCGATTGGTAGAGAGTGACGAGCTCGGTGTGAGGGCCGAAAGCACCCCACTCATGCACCCAGTCCCCGTCCTCGCGGAGGAGCTTGAGTAGCTCGGATTCTCCCTCTTGGATCTGAGTGCGAAGCTCAGGAGTCAAAACTCCCCTGGGTGCTCGATAGCGCAGACGGTCCCCTTCGGCAGTGAGCCCCACCCCGAGGCCCTCGAGACGATCGAGGAGGTCCTTGGTGGTCATATCAGCCCCTCCTCGTAGTCCTCATCCGCACTGCTTTGTCCACGAAGATGGCCAGATTCCTTAAGAAGGCAATCTTGGCCACCTTGGCCACCTTCTCCCTTTCTGAAGGTGGCCACGCGGTGAAGATGGCCATCTCTAGAAGACCCATGGCCATCTTCTATAAAGTCCTTTATTATTAATTGTTTACCCTTCTTCTTCTTTTGAAGATGGCCAAGATCTTCTTCTTGGGCATCTTCACCCACGAGAGGCTCTCTGGAGAAGGTTGCCAATTGGCCATCTTCAACCTGTGGTTTTGGCAGGCACCAGCACCACGGTCCATCTTTGGACTCGATCTTCTTGCTGTCCACGGCGAGTGCTTTCTTGGCCCGTCTGAGGGTTCGCTCCGAGATGCCCGCTTTTCTCGCCTGCCTCATGACCCACTCGAAAGCGACAGGGCCGTTACCGAGCACCTCCAGCAAGAAGTTCTTGGCTTCGTCTAGGTCTGAACGCTCATCGTCATTGTCAGCCGCCAAGATCTGCCCTGCCGTGGCGTTTGATCGTCCCGTCCAGTAGAACCTGCCCTGATCGATGCAGAAACCCAGAGAATCCCCCGGCGGCGTAAGGTTGTGCTTTGTGTGAACGACGACTCTCTTGAAGGAGTCACTCGGGTCGGATCCCACGAGCAGGACGGATCGGCAGGCAGCGTAGAAGTCGATTGAGCCGATGCCTCGGTAAGCTGCGTTTGCACTTTCGCTCTTCCTCAGGTGGCGCAACGCCACGATGGCGCAGCGATGGCTCTCGGCGACCTTCGCCAATCTTGCCGTGATCGCTCGAGCCTCATTAGCCCGGTGGATGTCCACCTTGGCTCCCGTGTAGGCAAAGAGGGGATCTATTATGATCAGCTTCGGCTGATACTGGTTGACGTAGCGTTCGAGTTCCTCGAATCCCCCGGGGTCAGCAAGAGCCAGAGATTTGTTTACGGCGAAGATGTTGTCGCAATTGGCCTCTAAGGCTTCCAAGCGGGGCTTGATCGTGTCGCCCAAGCCATCCTCAGCACTTAGAAGCAGTACCGATGCAGGTTTCAATCGGTCAGTACCTGGCAGCCCGGCCCCTGTGCTCACGGACCCGGCAATCGCCAGCATCAACCAACTTTTTCCCAACCCTGGATCACCCTCCAAGAGGCTTACCTTCCCTAACGGAACGTATGGATACCAGAGCCACCCCACCTCCTCCGCTTGAACGTCCGAGAGACGAACAACGGGTCCCTCGGTGAAGGGCTCAGCAGAGTCAATAATCCTCTTCAGGCTTTCCAGGCCACGATGTACGAGCTCGTCGGTGATGTCCCAACCTGGCACCCGGTCATCGGGCCATCGAGCAACGCGGACGACGCACCCATGCCCCACCAAGGATTCGGCTCTTTTCTGGGCTCCCTCGCGGCCTGCCTCATCGTGATCCGTCAAGATGCTCAGAGTCTTACCAGCCAACTGCTGTGAGAGCGAGTCCTTCCAGCTCGTAACGCCTCCCGTAGTAGTGATAGCTGGAACTCCGCCTGAGATTGCCGCCAAAGCATCCAGCTCGCCTTCCGTGAGGACCAGTTCTGCGTGCTTGAGTTGGTCGATCGGGTACAAACGGAGTGCGCCGTACCCGGACGCCCAATGGAGGATCTTGGGGGCTTCTGGTTGTTTCCTTCTCTCTGGGGGAAGCCACAGGCGCACATCACGATAAACACCTTCCTTGTCGAGAATCGGTATCGCAACACGGCCACCCTTGACACCGATACGGTAGCGGTCAATCACGGCGTCCGAGAGAGATCGCTTCTTTCTGAGGTATCCTCTCTGAAGGTCGTTCAGATTGCTGTGCATCTCGTCTATCACGCTTGGAGGTATCACTCTTTGGGTCTCTCTGTTTACAGTGGAGTGACTCACATCAACCCTCGTTTCTGAAGGCCAACCACCTATCACCTTTAAAGCTCCAACGACCGTCTCCTGCGAACACCCGGTGTGGCAGTGGACAAGTACGAGCCCCTGTTCGGACTCGTTGATTGAGAGCGAAGGGTCTCGATCGTGGTGTGCGGGGCAACGAGCGGTCCAGCCATCTCCGGACCGCCGGACCCCCTCCAAATGATCGAGCACATGGTGAGTTGCCCTGTTCACTCCGTCTTACCCTGATCAGAGCCATCCATACGGCGTGTCATACGGCCAAGGGTCTTTTCATACTCGTCCTGCCGGCGGGAGATCAGCTGGTTCAGGTGAACTAGGGTTAATGAAATCCCCTCCAAGCGCTTCACCCTTGGTTCCAGTTTTTCGGTTTCCTTCTTCACAGTTCCTCTCCTTTTTAGGGCCCCGAGTTTAACTCGGCGGCTACTTCCTACCGGCTTACAAAAACGTGTAGGAATCTGACAAAAGGGGAGGAGTTGTCTTCGCGGCGACTAGAGGACCCAGTCGAGGGGGGTATCAGGATCGGGGTTGAAGCGGACAGAAATGCCAAGATCAATGCGACGGCTCAGATAGTCGGCCAGGCCAGCAGCATCGTTGTCTCGCAGTTTTTCTAGGACGTATTTGATGTTTCGGCTCACCCTGCTGGCGGACCTGTCCAGTTCCGACTGGAATTTCTTGAGTCTGCCTCCGGGACGCGTGGCTGTTTCGATGTATCTGTGCAATCCTTCCAGTTCTGCCGACAAATCCATGCTGCGCTCTGGACCGGGGTCCGCGACAAGTTCCTCTTCTAACTGACTACGATATGTCTCTAACTTCTGGAGGATGTCCCGAGGCGCGATGAAGTCATCCTGGCCAAACTGGGTAACAACAACCCAGCAGTCGCCAAGGAGCTGCTCTACTTCGGTTGTTACCTCATCGATGCCCTGTCCAGCTGTGCGGTTCCCACACAGGGATTCCAAACTCAAGGCGGGGATGGGCTGCCCGGGACTGCCCAGCAGGTGGCGAATGAGGGGCAGTCCAACATAGTCCTTACTAATGGCGATCTTTTGGCCTCGCCAAACAATCGACCACTTCTTGGACTGGGGCTCGTAGCGAAAAACGTACTGCGGCTGTTTTTTCTCTTGCTGGAGGACCTCCTTCAAAGCGTGGGAAAAGTCCTGTGCAATGAGGCTCAAGTCGAGATCGGGAGACCACCCTGATTGTCTCAGGATGTGTCGCCGGATGTAGTCTGGGTGGGTAACCTCACTCAGCTCTCGTTCACCTGACAGGAAAGCTCTTCGGTCCGAGGAAAGCTGCGGAATGTCAAAAGGAAGTAGGGATTGACCTAAAGGGTGTACACCCAAACCCCAACGCTTACATGCACGCTGCAGCCCGTGTAGGAACTTTGCCCAGGATTTGAGGTCCAAGGGGTTGAACTTTTGCTTGCAGTCGAAACAGTAGAGCTCGCTCGAGTCGTAAGTGCCACCACAGTGGGGGCAGCCAGCGACTCTGTAACGCTTGGATCCGAAGTCTTCTGAATGTACCGGCTTTCCCACCAAGGTAATTGTAATCGAGATCTCTGTCGGGACCCACGGGACGTAAATTCCCAGGTCAAAGCGCTCTCTGAGATGAGGTCGTTGCGTCAGCCTCGTTCAGGTGAAATCAGGCGAGATACCAAGTCGTAACTGTTAAGCGTCGAGCGTACCGTCTTCCCGAATGACCTGTGTAGAGCGAATCAGCATCAGGTCGAGGTTCTCCTGGTACTCGTAGACGATACCTACCAACTCGACAACGAGAATTGGGGTCTTCCTCCAAACAAAGACGGGGCCACCGCTGAGGCCGCCCAGCGAACCCCACACCAGACCATGATTGATCTGCGACACGCAATCTTGGATCTGTACCGTCGAGACAATTTGGTGCTCCTTGACGGATACAACCTCAGTCGCCCCCGAACTGTACGAATAGAAGCGGAGATGCCCCAGATCCAATTGATTTCGCCAAATACCCGGAAAACCGGCGAGACAGATGACATCGTCGGTCGACACGGTCTCAGGGGGCCAGTTCCTCGGGCAGAAAAAGTTGGCTTCCGTCAAAGGTGGCGTCTTATCTACGAGCGTCGACAAGTCAAGAACTGCAAGGTCGAGGTCCCGATTCTCCGAGACGAGATACTGCTCCGGCACGATCCGGGCGTCTCCGAGCTGAAAGAACGCTTCCTGGGCAGACCCGAACCGTCGAAATTCCTCCAGCAAGTGATGACAAGTGACCGCCAAGAATCTGTCACCCAGCCTCAGGAGCGTGGCGGTGCCATTGTTCAATGACACATCGAACGAAATATTAGGCGAATCCCCAAAGAGCACCGGGGTGGCAAAGGTGACGGGAAGTTTGCTGATTTCATCAAAGAACGGGTTGTCAAAAGACACATTCTCCACGTCGGTCCTCCGCACATCGCCGGGTAAGCCTAACTATTTGATCATCCGGTTTCCAGATAGTTGAGCTACTTGTGACCTATTTCCAGATAATACACCCAGCAGATTCTTGAGGCACTAGCTCAGGGACCGTCGTCTCGAGAGGACCCTGCCGTCGGGTCGCTACTGGTATGCAGGTGTCCTCCCTCCCGGCGAGCTGTAGGTTACCCTGGCGCTCTAAGGCCTCCCAGACATTGCGATCCAAAGAGCGGTACTGAATGGCCTCGGCCACATCCTCAGAGCGAAGGTGGGATGAGCCTCCCAGATCAGCGATGGTTTGCGCAACAGCAGGTTGCGAACAACACGTTGCAAACTACAAGAAACCTGAAGCTCTGAAAATCACCTTCCGAGTATCCCGCTTTCCTGCCAAGACCCTCGGTCAGCGCATCCGTAAGCGCCGCCTTGAGATGGGGCTCAAGCAGGTTGACCTGGCAGCCCTTCTGGGCGTCAACAAGGGGACGATCGTCAACTGGGAAAAAGACCGAAACAAGCCAAGATCACATGAGTTGGAAACGGTGGTGCAGAGTTTTCTAAAGGGCCATGATTCGAGGCTAAAGGCTGAGTTGGATAGCCGAAAACAGGAGGAAAAGCTTGGTTGAGGGTCGGCACCCGATCCCACAGCCAGCGGCAGATTTAATCGCAATCGACCGGCGGCTTTCGGTAGAGTAAGGATGTGGCGCGGTGGTCTAAGGTTCGGCCTATCTGTTACCGCCCCTTTCGTCTGGCGGTGCCTCAATAGCCGGACCATCACTCCGTTTCCACATCCTCCTCATCGAACCGGACAGGCGGAACTACCGCATCCGGCTCTCGGACAAGACTCACGCCTTCACCCACGGCTCTCCGCGCCCAAGTTGGGTCAGGCGCACGAGCCCAAAGTGCCCGTAGAAGTGCGAGAGTGGATACGTCCCGCCCCTGCGTCCCCTGACCTTGTACTTGTGGCGCAGCCACCGGCGAAACCGCGGAGCGGTGTAGTTGTCCAGCGCCCGGTAGGCTCGGCTGGTCGTCCCTACCCGAGAGTAGTTCGCCCAGCCGCGCAGGGCGCGGTTCAACTGCTGCACCAACTCCGTGGTCTTGCGCCAGTTCACCCAGCTACCGCTGAAGCGATAGCTGGGCTCAGCCTTCGCTTTCGCGCGTAATGCCCTCTGCAGTTTCTGAACCCTTTTCGGAGTTGATAGGTTGCCCAATCTCCTGGTCCCTCACTACGTCCTGCATTCGTCTTGAACTAAGGCTCCTTCCCTCCACCGGCATTACCCGGCTTCCTCGGTACTACGGGCCTCTCCGCCACCCCAAGGCGCCCGGTCTGTCCCTCACGGGCTTCCGGTTGGCCATCCCTGACCACGCCTAGGGGCTTCCCGTGTTGCGTGCGCTTCCCTGGTGTACATGCTGTCGCCACTACCCCGGCGCAGCGACTGGGTGCCGGCTTCGCTCACTTCCCCAGCCCTATCAGCCTTCCCCGGTCTAGGAGCCGGGTCGGCCTGCGCATCGTCCTTTTCGAGGCTTGCTCAGCGTTCACTCGCGTTACGGCCTGCACACTTGCGCGGTCACCCATTCGTGACTCGCTTCACCAGAGGCTTCAACCATTTCGTTACCTCCATAGTTGCTCCGGTTGCTTCCGGCTGGAGCGGTTGCCGGGTGGGACTTTCACCCACTGGGAAAGCGCCGCCTTACCACGGCGCACCCTAAAAGCGGACGGTCAGATTCGCCTTGATCGAGTGATTTCTAGCGATATCCTATAGCTTTCTGACCGGACGATAACGGGACGACATTCTCCACCCCTTCCCATTTCCACAGATCCTCTTTTGACCTGTCGGGGCTTGCTGGCAAGATCTCGCTTGGATGGACATCACCCTCGACGACATCGTCGATGAAGGGATACTGGACTCGGCTTACACCTGGTTGTGTAAACGACGGCGCAACTACCCTGACCATGCCGACGTGTGGAACTTCCGCCGACACTACCAGCGAGAGATTGCCCGCCTGCGCCGGGAGCTGCTGGAGGGGAGCTATCGCCTGGGGCTGCTGAGCCGAACCACGCTCGAAAACGGGGAGGAGGTCGATCTGTTCTCGGCCCGAGACGCCCTGCTCTTGAAAGCCCTTTCTCTGGTGTTGGCAAGAAGGATGTCCTTTTCCAGGAACTGCACTCACCTGAAGGGAAACGGAGGGGGCAAGGGCGCGGTGCGCCGGGTGTGGCGCCACCTGAAGCGGCACCGGTTTGTCCTCCGGACCGACGTCAGATCCTACTACGCTTCCATCGACCACCAGTGCCTGATCGACCGTCTGTCCCGGATCATCCAGGACCGTCGCGTGCTGAACCTGATTGAGCAGTATCTACGGCGTACCGCCGAGTGGGGTGGTCAGTTCTGGGAGTCTGAGCGAGGGATTCCACTGGGCTCTCCCCTGAGCCCGATTATCGGCGCCTTCTTTCTGGCCGAGTTGGACCAGCGGCTGGGAAGGACGGGTCTGTTCTACGTTCGCTTCATGGACGATATCCTGGTGCTGTCCCCCACCCGCTGGAAACTGCGTCGGGCGGTTCGGGTCCTGAACCAGGTCCTGTCCTCTCTAAAGCTGGAGAAGCATCCCGAGAAGACCTTCATCGGTCGGATCGAAAGGGGCTTTGATTTTCTCGGCTATCACTTCAGCCGCGCCGAGCTGAACGTGGCAAGGGCGACCCTGGAGAACTTCGCAACACGTGCTCTCCGGCTTTATGAGCAGGAGCGGGGGAAGCAGGACAGCTTTCCCCGGTTTGGCGAGTACGTGCGGCGGTGGTCAGGGTGGGTGCGGGCGGGGTTGCCGACGTGGGAGGCTAGTGGAACTTCAGGGCGCGGGGCCGGTCTCGTTTCCGATGGTGGTGTCGTCGTCTTCGGGAGTCTCCTCGGCCTGGGGGGCGATGGATTCGTCGATGTAGAAGTCCAGGAGTTCCACGGGTAGGCCGTCCCCGCCTTGGCGCCTGCAGGTTCCGCCTGCGCATCCGCTAAATAGACAATAGTTGCTTGGCAAGCTCCCCCCGGCGGTGCCCCATACCGGCGGGGATGGTCCCTGCCGGCAGGGTGTGCTGTGTTATTAACGGTATCGCGAGCGACGGGTGGGGGTGGCCCCCTCCTTGTCGTCTACGTGCAGGACTGCCCGATGAATACGAGTGGGGGGGCCGGCGCTGGCGATTGTCGCGATTTGGGGTGCCATGGGGTTCGTCATATTGGGGAAAAACCCGGGGGGGCCGCCTGGGCAAATCTGGCCCCTGAGTGGGGTAGGCGCGATGGCGATTGCCGCGATGTAGGGCAGGAGCATTGTTAGGCTTCTGAATGGGGGTGGCAAGGGGGTGGTGCCGCGGCGGATCTTCTCGATTTGCGCAGGTTCCATGTTTATCCTTTGTTCATAGATGGCACATCCCGCGTGACAAGGCATGAAACCTTTCTGTCGGGTGAGCCGTTTGGTGTTTCAACGGAAGCGTTGTCTTCGGCTAAGCAGTGGCATCTCCCCTCAGTGTTGTTGGATGCGCGGTAACAGGCCGGTCGCGTTTCAAATCGACCAGCCAGAATACTAATATGTTCCCGGGGCCGTGTCAATGGCACAATCAGGCTCTGATGTCGGCGGCACGCCGAATACCGTTTTCCGGCCTCCGTGGCATGGATCTATTCGTCCTAAACGCATCAAGTACTTTTGGAGACTGGCGTGTCATGATATGCGGATCTTGTTCCTCGAACCATAGAAGCGCCGTGGGACGGCGGCAAAGAGGTAGATAGGCGGCAAACGGAAGTCACTTCTGCCCCTTGAAACCGTCGCCTAATCTGATGGAATCGAATCCCCGGCGAAATCGACCCAACGTCTCCGCGGGTCTCAGGCCCTCGATTTCAAAGGGTTTTTCTTCCTTTCTGAGGATGCCGTCAACCGTTGCGCGATAGAGTGACAAGATGGTCAGTACTGACGCCGTTCTATGCAGAATACAGAAAGAAACATGGCAAGGTGGCTTTGCTTAGACGTTGTGGGGAGGAATCCACCCTGGACGTAAAACGAGACTGAAAGCTCCTTTCGAAGCGCCCGAAATAGAACGTCGGCTCCAGGCCGTTTGCCGGTAGTTCATTCGACAATTCCGCGGGAAACTTGAATGACCGCTTTTAGGCGAGGCTGTGTGAAAAGTCATTCATGATTTCGGATTTGAAATTTTGACTTCATAGGATCGCGTGCAAGCCACGATCTCCGTCGTAGGAAGAGTAAAGAGACCCCTAAATCAAAGAGGTTTTGGACTTTTCACACAGCCTCAGGCGGAAGCGGCCGGTCGGGGGAGCTCTATTCTGACACTTTTTGTACGGTCAAATCTGGGCTTCCCGCCCGGATGGCACAGATGAACGCAGAGCAGCAGAGTTTCCTGCTCGGCGGATCGTCCCTTGCTGAGAGTCCTCTCTGCAACTTCAGTGGATAGTTACTCTTCCGTATCACATTGAACGGGATTTGTAGTCAGACCACCAAGATTGGTCTGAAAGAAAGAGAGGATAGTAACCTCGCCATCGCAGGTGACTTTTCCCCAACCTTTGAAATTGTCCGGCAGAGGGGTCTTTTCGAAGACAAAAAACTGGTTCTGTCCAAACGAGGGAACCGTAAAGGTCCCATCTCCCACCAGCGTGCTGTCTGCTGACCAGGTGGTGCTAACGCAGGCTATGGGGTCCGGACTGAGACTCGAAACAGCTACCCCAGTATCTATTTTCTGGTCGCGTATGACGGTGAAGGTAGCGTCTTGACACGGTTCTGTAAACGGAACTCCAATCGGGGCAGCGCCAGGCTGATTGAGCTCCACTAGCTCGACCAGAACACCGTCTCTGGTTGGGCTATTGATCAGAACCTGGGCGTGACCATCTGCTCCACCTGCGAAGGGCAGGACAAGGGTGCGATTGCAGATCCCTTGTTCTGCAACGGTGTGTATAAACGCACCTTTGTTATCCAGAAACCGCACCTCGATCGTGGGTTGCGGGTCGGCCGCCTCGCAAATCGCCGTGATATAGAAATCGGTTCTGTTGCCAGCACCGGCCACGAACGTAGGAAAGTCAATGATCAACGCTCCGTCGTCCTGGGATATGGCCGATCCGAAAGAAAGGACCAGAATAGATATCCCAATCAGAGAAATCGGCAGATGTGCATTCTTCATAGCTCCGATACCTCCTTGTTTGCTAGCCGCTCCGGGAAAACAGGTTCCCTTCGGAGTCACCGGCCAGGATGGGTTTCACTTCAGCGGAAAGCTTCCCGAGGTCTCCCTTTCAGACTCTTACCGAAAGAATTGCTGCAAGTGTAGCAAGGCCAGAACCCTATTTCTTGATTTCGGCGGAGAGAACACCAGAACGGACAAGTTGGCGACTTTGCCCCTACCTGAACCTCAGGGAGTACAGATCGGCATCTTTCATCACGAAGCGCAGGCGGACCGGCTTCCCGGCTATCCGGGCCAGGGGCTTATCTGAAGTCGCCTTCGCATGAGTCCGCTCCCACCGCACCGTGTGCTCGATCTCATCCCCCCAGATCAGCGGTGAATCCTCCAGGGCAAAGCCGGGCAGAGGGTTGCCCTGGGCATCCTGGATCTCCACACGGATGCTCCCGGCTGCGGAGGTGGCAAAGTTCAGGACTAGGTTGCTGCCCTCGAACTTGAGCGGCTTCGTCAGGACCTCTCCCCCCGAATATCTGGCCCGCAGGGAGGCGAAGCCGTCAATGCGCAGCGTCATGCGCTCCATGTGGATGCTGGGAGACTTGTAGTTGCGAAGCACGTAAAGTGAAATCTCATCCTCACCTGTCTCCATCACACCTGTCGACGTCATGTTGTTGCGGTTGATCCAATTCTTCGGATCCCGGCCCGGCCTTATGAAGGACTCAAGAAAGGTGCGATCCCAATGCAAACCGTCCCGGCTGCTCATAAAGACCGTATCTGAAGACCCATTCTCCGGCGAGTCGGATATCGACGTTCGCCCAGGGATGAAGCGCTTGGGAAAACCGAGAAAAATGTGGGGTGCCCGAAAGTAGGGAGTGATTCCGTTGGTGTAAAAATGGTCCCTCGGCGCTCCACCCAGGTCGATGTCCTCCAGATCGCTCCAGTTCAAGAAATCGGGAGAGGTGGCCCGGCCAATAGCCCGAATCGTTGGCCTACGCCGATTCTTGGGATCCTGCCAACGGGAAGGATACCAGACACGAAGATAAGCCACATATTCTCCCCGGACTCTGTCCCACAGGAACCCATCCCCACCATTGTCGGTGGGGCGCTGTGTCAACAGTGCCTTCTCCCGAATGGGTTTCCAGTGGATTCCGTCGGCCGATACCATTCCCACCACCCGCTTCTGCGGCCGGTTGGGTTTTCCCGTGGCAAGAGCCTTGTAGCGCTGCTCGGCTGGGGTTGCCGGGTTGGTGTCGCGAAACACCATGAAGTTGAGGGTACCGAAACCGTCCCAGATGATGTTGTTGTCCTTCGATCCCTGAAACTCTACGATGCCCAGAGATGGCTTTGTCCAGATCCGTCCGTCGCGGCTTTCGGCGTAACAGGTTACCTCCTTGTGCTCCGGAACTACGGTCTCCCCTGGGGTAACCAACGATGGAGCTATCTCCGAGGGCAGGCTGTGGCCTCGGTAGTACATCCGATACAGCCCCTCCCCGTGGACCACCGATACATAGAAACAGGTGGTACCCTCCCAGGCTTGTAGAAGTCCAGGACCCGGCCCGCCGAGGAGGGGGTGTGGAGCTTCAGATCAACCTCCCCGGTCATGGAATCGATCAGATAATCATCGACGAACAGCTCCAGCCGGGAGCCGATATCCAAGGATTCCTGAGCCCCCTCTTGCTCCGCCAAGGCACTTTCCACCGCCAGGGAAAGCGCAAGGGAAACCACACACACAGTCGCCAGTCTCATCCTCATCAGCCATCCTCCTCGTCGAAAGGGAATCGCGGTTCTCAGTGGAACCCAGGCTAGCAAGGAGGCGCAGGTCCCGATTGGAAAAAAGCCTCCACGCAGGAGGCGAAAGGGGACCAACGCCAACAGCGAGGCCAGCACTCGGGGGTCCCCAAGGCGCAGGGCCGAGGCCCGTTGTTGGGCCACCTGTTAGAGCCCCCCCCGCAGGCCGTGCCGTCTAGCGTCTCCTTGCAAGCGAGGCGGAAGCGGACCTTGCCCTGACCATACATAATCTTGGGAACCAGGGAGGGATGGTTGGCCGTGCTTCCCAAGATGTACTCGTCGAATCGCTCTCTGAAGGGGCCGTTCAGGGGCGAAAGCGGATCGAATAGAGATCTGCGTCCCTCATGACAAAGCGCAGGCGCACGGAACTACCCGCCAGCCTACTAACATCGGTACCGCCCTTCCAGGCAACCACGCGCTCCAGATGATCGCCGAAGATCTCAGGACAGTCGGCCAACTCGTAGCCTGAAATCGGTCTACCGCTGGCGTCCTGGATCTCCACCCGCACACTCCCGGCAACGGAGGTCGAGAAGTTCATCTCCAACTCCTTCCCCTCGAACGAGAGCGGTGGGGTGGTGAACTCTCCGCCCTTCCCGGATGCATGGACCGAGACGAATCCATCCACCCTCAAGACGAAACGGCGGAGATTGGTGTAGGCCCCTCTCCAGTAGTGCTCGGTGACGTAGATCGAAATCTCATCCGGGGCTCCCGGGAGGTCTGACTTGGTTTCGATCAGTCCCCAGTTCTGGTGGTTGTCCCCGTATACCCAGTTATCCGTGTAGCGCAAACCAGGGCGAATGAAGGCTTCCAGCCAACGATGGAAGACCCTCCCATCACGGCTGCTCATGAAAAGCCCATCCGTCAGCGCCGTGCCGTATCGGGGATTGCCTTTCCTCTTCCCGGATGCTCCGGTGTAGGTCCTCAAACCTGCACGCTCTTCGCGTTCTGCCAACTGGGGCAGAGCCCTCATCGAGTCCGACCAGCCGCGATCCAGGTAGCGGGCCGGAAAGCCCAGGTAGATGTGGGGCGCACGATAGTAGGGGATGACGTTGTTGGTATAGAGCTCCTCGTCTGGCGCGCCGGGATACTCCAACCACTCCCCTTTCGTCCAGTGGATGAAATCGTCCGAGGTGGCAGTCTTGATGTCCCGAATGCCACCGCTGCGGGACCTCAGCTCAGCACCTGAGGACCCATCTGGTAACCGGAAATCCCGATAGTAGGCTCGGTACAGCCCCTGCTCCGCGTCCCAGAAGGCCAGGTTGTGACTGTCGAAGGCGCCATCGGTCAAGACCGGTTCGTCACCGATGGCGGACCAGTGTATGCCGTCCGGCGACCTGGCGGCCATCAGACCACCCTTGCCAATGTAGAAGGTCTTGTAACGGGCATCCAGAGGACCATCGGGGTTGGTATCCTTGAAAGAACCCCAGCCGTCCAGCTTTTCACTGGCCCACAAGATGTTGTTCTGCTTGGAGCCGTTGAACTCCAACAGCCCCAACTCCGGCCTGACCCAGCTCTTGCCGTCTCTGCTCTCGGCATAGGCGATCAGGATGTCGTGGACCGGAATACCGGAGGGCTCGAGGCCCCAGGCCTCGTAGTACATGCGGTAAATGTCCCCATCGCGGAAGATCGAGTAGTAGCTACAGGCGTTGCCCTCCCAGAGCTTGTCATGGTGCATCACAATCTCTTTGGGCACGGGAGTATGCAGCTTGAGCCGCAGCCCGGACATGCCCTCGATCAGATGGGTGTCGACGAACAGCTCACGCTTCGAGCCGATGTCCAGGGCCTCTGTGGTCTCGGGTGGGTTCGCCGAT
The DNA here is from genome assembly GCA_965222655.1 of Acidobacteriota bacterium. Classification (GTDB taxonomy): domain Bacteria; phylum Acidobacteriota; class UBA6911; order RPQK01; family JAJDTT01; genus CAUZIZ01. The sequence continues at coordinate 1,709,131 of CBDCUP010000022.1, read as the reverse complement.
GCCGCCGCCAGGGAGAGCAGCAGACTGAAAACAAGCAGTGCCTTCCTCATCATCCATTCTCCTTGCCGGGGAGTCTTGCTGAGAGCCAGGTTATCTCGGTGGACTAGAAGGATCAATGGGGTCAGGGTCTTGAAAGGACAGCCAGATTCTGTTCACACCTACTCCCATTTGCCAGGCGCTTCGCGCTATCATTGGTTCTGGCGCCACTTGGTCACTACAAACGAAACCGCTCCGAGGCACGGACACTCATGATGAAAAATGGGGTATCGTTGCGAATTTTGATGGCTGCCATGCTTCTCTGTACGGTAATCGCTGCCGGGACGGACGACACCAGATCTCTTGGCGACTTGACCGGACCCTGGCAACTTTTCCTGGACGACTACCTCATCCAGGAGAGATCCGGGGTAGCTCGGAGGTACCACCCCTTCGAAAAGCACGCCGCCAACCCGGTGCTCAAACCGGATCAGCCCTGGGAGGGGGAGGTGGCGTATCTGTTCGGCTCCGTTCTTCCGAACGAGAGCAGAACCGGCTATCGGATGTGGTATCACACCCATCGCGGGTACCGAAATCTCTACGCTACCAGCGAGGACGGAGTCCATTGGATCAAACCGAAGCTGGGTATCGCGGAGTTCAACGGCTCCCGCGCCAACAACATCTTCATCGAGAGGCCGCAGGAAAGTCATCTCCCGATAGTGATCCACACCCCTTGGGAAGCTGACCCGAACCGCCATTACAAACTGATCTACTACGATTACGGACGCACCGACGCCAAACATCCCGTCAGCGGGTTCTACGGAGCCTACTCCGCCGACGGTGTTCATTGGAGCAAGGAGCTACCCGAGCCTATTCTTCCCGATCCCGGCGATATCGGAAATTTCGTCTGGGACCCCAACCGGGGCCGCTACATCGGCTACGCCAAGATCTTTGCGGCAGTCCGGGGATTCCGCCGGCGCAGCATCGGCTTCACGTCGACCCGCGACTTCGAGCATTGGCCGCCGACGGAATTGATCCTGGCACCCGACGAGGTCGATGACCGCTGGGTCGAGAGCGACCGGCAACACACGGATTTCTACGGCCTGGCCGCGTTTCCCTACGAGTCCATGTACCTGGGATTTCTCTGGGTATTCCGTATCTCCGAAGGCACCAACGATGGACCCATCCACCTGGAGCTGGTCAGCAGCCGCGATGGGATTCGCTGGAAAAGGCAGGAGGGAGATCGTCCGCCGATTCTGGCCCTGGGTCCCTCCCGAAGCTGGGATGGAGGGATGCTCCACACTTCGACTCAACCCGTGATTAACGGGGACACCATCCATCTGTTCTACGGAGCCTCGGACCAGACCCACGAAAGTTCCATCGCCGGTGGTTGGGGGAACTGCGCCATTGGGCTGGCTACGCTGAGAAAAGACGGCTTCGCCTCCCTGGATGCGGGGGCCGAAATAGCGACGATTACCACTCGACCCCTCAAGAATCTTCAGGGCCGACTGCGCATCAATGCCAACGCCGGAAAGGGTTGGATCAAAGTCGAGATCCTGGGTGACGCCGGCGAAGTCGTACCGGGCTTTGGATTCGATCAATGTCAGTCCCTTAAGAAAGATGGTCTGGATCAGCCGGTCAGTTGGGAGAATCGGCGGACGCTTCCCCCCTCGAAGACTCCGCGGAGAATTCGATTTCAGCTTCAAAATGCGTCCCTCTACGCCTTCCGTGCGGATCAGCCGGTGACACTGGCTACAGCGCCGGAGCCCTTGAAGATCTTCATCGACTTCGAGAACGATGGCCACGGCCCTTCCTCTGACAAGGCGGTCGCGGACGGTCGACAGACTATACGTCTCCATCACTCCGCCAAGGTCATCCAAAACAAGGACAAGGCGGCCCAGGGGCTTGGGGTTCTGGAATTCGGAGGCAGCGGCGCCACCCATGACGCCTTGGAGATTCTGGACACCAAGGATCTAGGCGAACAATTCACGCTGGCGGTCAAACTGAAGACGCAACAGCGAAAGGGCCAGCGCCGCCCCTTCACGGCCCGCTCCATGCGCCTCTTCAGTTCCTACCGGGGCACCGGAAAACCCACTTCGGGCGAGCTCATCTTCGATTTCGACCCCAGGGCTGGAAGCCTCAGGTTCATCTGGAACGGGCAGACGATCACCTCTCGATCGAGGTGGATTCAGAAGGACCGGTACTACCACCTGGCCGCTACCTATGATCGGGGACACGTCGAACTCTTTCTGGACGGTGAAAACGTAGGCGCGGGAGATCTACTCCCCGGCACCTCTCACCTCTACTACGACCGTACCGTCCTCAGGCACCTCTCCCCGGCCACTACTCCACCCAAGGTGGGGGTTCATCTGGGCTCCAATCTGCGGGTGGGCCAGGACCTGGAGGGACGCTTCATCACCCACAACGCGCTGGACCAGAGCAGCCCCGAGCATCAGCTGTTCGGTCTCGTAGACGACATCCTTGTGCAGGAGGGTCCTCCTGAGTTCCCACTCGCCGCGAATCTCGGCGAAGACAAAGATTTCATCCAGGCCATCGGGAAAATACAGAAGTATGGAGTCGGCGGGGCCTGGGGTAAGGGAGGCTGGGCCCGATCCTTTCAGGGACCCGATGGAAGCATTTACCTGCAGGGAGACAAGAAATCCACCGACGGTGGCAAGACCTTTGTCGACCAAAACGGGCCTTCTTTCGAGGAGATCCTGAGGATCCCCGAGGGGGTGATCCACAACCGTCCTGGACTGTTCTACGCTGTCGATGGGGCTGTCGATCTCAAGTCGCCAGACGTCTACACGGTTAGAGCCTGGCGTTCGACCGACGGGCTCCGGACCCTGGTCCAGGAAGAATCGACCGTGAGGATACCAGGGGGGCCTCGTCGAAAGAGGAAACCGGATGAATGGTACGGGTTCTACTTCTACCGGAATATGCTGGAACTGCCGGATGGGACCCTCTTGACCACTATGGAAGGGAATCTCGAAGACGACAAACTCAAACCCAACGACCGCCGCAGCTCCAGCGAGACCGTCTACATGCAGAGGACCATTATCGTGACCTCCCGGGACGAAGGGCGAACCTGGGACTACCTCTCCACGGTAGCGGCGCCGGTGCCCGGGGATCCGGTGGGCGAGGGATTCGACGAGCCCACGATCCTGCGTCTCAACGATGGGCGGATCCTCTGTGTCATGCGGACGGGCCACTTCTCGCCCTTGTATGCATGCTGGAGCAGCGACGATGGAAAAACCTGGACCGAGCCTAAATACACCGGTCTAGAGCGTGGATGTGATCCCCACCTGCTGCTGTTACAAGACGGGAGAATCCTGCTGAGCTATGGGGAGCGCTTTCCAACCGGTTCCTATTTGAAACCGAAAAAGAGAGGCGCACTCGTAAAGTTTGCGCTCAGTGACGACGGCGGAGAAGAATGGAGGGTTGCCACCGTCGCCGCGGACATGGGGTCCTCCTACTCGACCATCATCGAGGTGGAACCCAATCTGATCTTCTGCCAGGTGGATGGATGGTTCTGGAGAGTCCGACTGAAACCTCGCGGCTTCTGATCGTCGCTACTGGAATCTGCTGATAGCGGGCGGATTTACCCCGCTCTTTATGGTAGAACCATTGGCACAAAGGGCTCTGTCAAGAATAACTTCGCAGAGTTGGCGCTCAGATTTGCGCCAGATTAGGTCGCGAACAATTGAGCGAAACCGCAGGTGTAGCCAGGCCTACTTTGAGGATTTCGCGATTGAGGAGCGGCCGCAGATGGTGTGAAGATGAGATGCCAGAATGTGAAGTTATTCTTGACAGAGCCCTAAGGAGAATCTCTATGAAGCTTTCGTCTCTGCTCTTGAGTGCGGTGTTTATCCTCCAATCCTCACTGTGTCTCGGCGGGGAAGTGTGGTCCCGGTTCAGAGGTCCCAATGGAAGCGGCGTGTCCCAGTCCGGCAACTTGCCCACCCGATTTGGGCCAGACGAGAACGTCGTGTGGAAGACCGCTCTACCTCCCGGCCATTCCTCTCCCGTCTTCTCCGGCGACTCGATTTTCTTGACCGGCTTCGGTGACGATCACGTCATGACGTTGGCGCTGAATCGGGAGACGGGGACAGTCCGCTGGAGAAGTGAGACCCCAAAAATCCACCGCGGAAACCTCCACGAGGTCAACTCTCCGGCCTCGCCGAGTCCTGTAACCGACGGCAGCAACGTCTACGTCTTCTTCCAGGACGTGGGACTCCTTTCCTATGATTCCGAGGGTAGGGAACGCTGGCGCGTCCTGCTGGGCCCGTTCAACACACCCTTCGGCATCGCAGCCTCACCGGTTCTGGCTGGCAACCACATCGTGCAGGTCTGCGACGGCGAGTCGGGTTCCTTCATGGTGGCCGTCGACAAAGACACTGGTCGGCCGAGCTGGCGTGACGAGCGGACCGGTGTAAGACGGGGGTTCTCAACACCTGTGCTGTATCAACCAGAGGAGGACAGTGGGATTCAGGTTCTGGTGCCCGGTACCAACCAGCTGATCGCCTATGCGGCCCAATCAGGCGAAAAAGTCTGGTGGGTCGATGGACTTACCTGGCAGATGAAGCCTACACCCGTAATGGACGAGGACTCGATCTATGTGCTGGGCTGGGCTGGTGGGACCAACTTGGGCCCGAAGGACGCCAATTTCCAGCAACTGCTGGTACTACTCGACGGAGATAGCGACGGAAGGATCTCCAAGGAAGAGGCCGACAAGTCCACCGATCCCAGGATTCTCAAAGGCTGGAAAGATGCCGAAGATCTTGACGGGAGCGGCTTTTTTGAAGAGAGAGACTGGGAGCTGCATCAGAGAAAGCGCACCTCGGTCAACTCCATCCAGAGGATTCGTCTGGGCGGAAAGGGAAATATGACGGAGCAGTCGGCGAGCTGGAAATACGGGAAGAGCCTACCAAACGTCCCTTCTCCGCTTCTCTACCAGGATGTCCTCTACATGGTGAAGGACGGAGCGATCGTGACGTCCCTGGACCCGTCCAATGGTGAAGTCCTGAAACAGGGGCGCTCCAAAGAGGCGATGAATCGCTACTTTGCCTCTCCCGTGGGTGGGGACGGCAAGGTCTATCTGCTGAGTGAGGCCGGCGAAGTATCAGTGCTCAAGGCAGCCCCCCAGTGGGAAGTGATCCAGGTGAACCGGATGGGCGAGCCCTGCTAGCCACGCCCGCCCTGGTGGACGGCAAGATCTACCTGCGAACCGAGAGCGCGCTGTATTGCTTCGACCAGGGTTGATCTTTGAATAGTGAGCAGTGAGCAGTGAGCGGGTTCGTAGGAGGGAGCCGGTCTAGGGGATGCCGGAATGGTGGCCTGCGGTTATCTTCGGATGGCCTGCTGTGACTGTTTCGCTGCTTCTAGCCCGGATTTCTCATCGCTGGTCTACTGCGTCGCCGCAAACATCCGTCCTGGCTTCGTTACGCTCTGTCGGCCTCCTCGACGTACTGCACGAGTACGCCTGCGGGGGCCTCGGTCGCAAGCCTTGCCAGGACGGCCCTTGCGGCGCCTCGCTACGACAAGCGATGAGAAATCCGGGCTAGCTGGCTATGGGGTCAGGGCGGGACGTCCGCTGCTGCCGCTCCTATCCGCTGTCCTGATGGCGCCCTTTGGGTACTACCTGGCCGGAGCGCAGAATTGGCTGGGGCTTGCAGGACCCGGCATCCTGCTTGGCCTTATCGCTTGCGCCTACGCGATCAGACGGGGCCTGACCTGGCTGGCCTGGTGCCTGCTGCTACCCTTCCTGGTTGTGTTCGTCTGGTTGGCGTTCAGCGTGATTCGTCAGTGAGGACGTTCAGACGCATTCTATCGTCCCTCGGAGTAGACCTCAGGATCGACATAAACCGCACGCATGCCGGCCCGTTCGGCGGCTTCGAGACCCAGTGAACTATCCTCGAACACGACGCATTCAACGGGATTGACCCCCATCTGCTCGGCGGCTAGCAGAAAGCCATCGGGGGCCGGCTTGCTATTGGCCACATCTTCCTGTGTGACAACCACGCCGAAGAGGTCGGCAATACCAACGATCTCCAGGCTCCGCTGAACCTGCTTACGGATGCCTCCTGACGCAACGGCGATCGGATGTGTCTGTGACAGCCGACGTGCCAGGTCTGTCACCGGAAGGATGGGCTTCAGCGTATGGTGCTGCTCTTCCACTCTTGCCATCTGGGTATCGACTACGGCATCTGGATCGAGGCTTTCTCCATACCGCTGATTCAGAATCTGGACGGTATCGTGCAGGCCAATGCCAGCCATCGAATAGAAGAGCTCCCAGGTAAACGTAAAGCTCGCACCGTGAGTCTCATAGGCGTGAGACCAGGCACGATAGTGCAGCGGCATCGAATCGGCCAGAGTCCCATCGCAATCGAAGATGTAGCCTGCCTGATCCCCTTCGGGTAACTCCAGGTTGCACAAAGAGTCGGCCCCGGAAAAAGCGCTCACATCCACCGGACCTTGACGTTGCCAATCCCATTCTGGATATCGAATCTAATCACTTTACCGGCGCGATCCAGGTTGTCACTGTAGTAGGTGTCCCCCTTCTTCGTGAAACCCGACCGGCAACACTTCGACAGGAATCCACCTTCCGTTCTAATCTCAGCTCCCACATCGCTTGGAATCCGTAGTTCGAGGCTGCCTATACCAACATCGATACCCACATTTCCATCCTGCGACCATTCTCCCGAGAAATCCAGTTTGGCTGTCCCCACTCCACCGCTGAATGCGAATTCCTTGAATCCAAAGTTACCCAGGCCGATCACGTTCAGAGATCCAATGCCGCTATCGATCGTCACCCGCTCACATTGGATTCGATTAGGCTTCAACATCGAAAGTGTGGTCTCACCTACCCCATTACTCAAGCTGAGTGAGTGGGTCGACAGACCGGTGAGATCTATCCTGCTTTCGCCCACACCCGTCTGGGTGACCAGATCAAGTTCCACCATGGGATTCAGTCGCAGATAGAGTCGGGAGTCCGGACTTCCATCCAACCAGCCCTGCCTCACATTGCACTCCAACCGAGCTTGATCGCCCCTCCTTTGCAAGTCCAGGCGAGGCTCAACAACCCCCCCGTCGAAGCTGAGCTCAGCCTCGTAGAGATTTGATGGATCTCCCTGATCAATCATCAGATGGCCCACTTCGAGGTGCACCTCCGCTTCAAGCCGGGTCTCCCCTTCGAGAGGTCCCACTTCGTGGATGCTTTGGCTGGCCGCATCATTACTGTGCACGGAGACTCCACAGGAGGTCAGAAGAACCAAACACGGTAGCATCGAGCTGATCTTTTGCACGCTCACCCTTTCTGTCTGATTCGGATCTTTGAGTGGGTTGTCCGAAGTTGAATCTGAGGCACTCCCTGACCGTGGATCAGATCCAGGGAGCCTTTGCTCTCATCCTCCGGGCCTGGAAAATCAGAAAGAACCTGCCCCCCCTTGGCGCGCGCCGTCAGGGTGAAGCCGCTGTCGGCAGGAAGCGACAGAGAAATCTCCCCGTAGCTGTTGGAAGCCGTGATCGGATCGAGTAGAGGGCTGGATACCGTTATCGAGATCTTGCCGTACTCATTCTCTACTTCGACAGGTCCGGAAACCCGTTCGATTACCACCGCTTTGAATGATGTCCCCACCTTGACGGGTCCTCCGACCTGCGCCAGAGAGACCTTCGAACCGCGGCCCACGATGGTGGCTCCAGCCCCGATGTCCTCCGCCGCCAGGTCGGCGAAGGTGGCCTTGACGTCGAGAAAACCCTTGATGTTGGAAAGACTCACCTCACTGTAGGATGTCGCCAAATCGAGGCCATCACCCAACTGCTGAGCGCTCACCTTCTTGTATGAATTCTGAATCGAAACGCTTTTTTGAACATCGGACACGTCCACCTCGGATCCCGATCCCTGCACGGTGACCTGGCCGGTTACGTCTTCCACTCGGATCTGGCCAAAGTGATTCCTCGCCTCTAGATCGCCATCGATATCGCGAGCCGTAATCCTGTCGTAGCTGCTCTCCAGGTGGGTACTCCCGACAATCTTCTGGACGACTATGGAGCCGTGCCGGCTGCGCGCATCAACGGTGCCGATGACATCCCGAATCTCTATGCCCTTGTAGCTGTTGGTCACCTCCAGATCCCCGACTACAGACTCCACGTAAACGTTCCCATAGGTGCTCTCCAGCCTGCAGGGCCGTCCGATGTTGGAAACACGGGTATCGCCATAGTCATTCCTGACGGTCAGGGCTACCGTCTTGGGGACCTTGATACTGAGATGAGTACGCAATCTTTGCCCCTTCCTTCCCAGTTGCTTCCGATTCGTACCGATGCGAAGGACACTACCCTCACGGACTGTCGCAATCGTGAATTTTTCGGCCAAGGCTCTAGCGTCCTCCTCGGAGCGGTCACGGACGACTTTCTCCAGCTCGATCTCGACGCTCTCGGAATGGGCGGAATCAATGCGAATGCGACCGTAGGAATTCGTCACTTCTACGGTTTCGATTCCACCCGCCTCCAGCCTCTCTCCCATCTGGAATCGATGTTCCTGGACCAGCACTTGCTCCCACACTCTCGGGAACACACTGCCTGCTCCGAAATCGATCAGACGAAAATGGGCGCGCTCGATCCGACCTGACAGGAGACCCAGACACACGATCAGGATAAGACCAACAACCTCAGCTGCCCTGACGCGCACAGGCGTCTCCAGCCGGAAGAAATCGATCACCTTCCCTAGACCCATGAGAATAAGGATGGAGGGCCAGTAGCTCGTGAAGGAGCTCCAGCCGTCGACGAACCCCAAGGCATCGCCCAGAATCAGCGCCCCAACCGAAGTCCAGAAAATACCACTCAGGAGCCCCGCCTTTCCGGGTCTGCTCAGGAGCTCCGCCTCGCTCCAGGTGAAGTGCCGCAGCAGTCGGGTGAGACCACCCCACATCAAGAGACCGGCCAGGGCGATCTTAAGGATCAAGGGCCATCCAATAGAAACCGGAAAGAGCGTCGGGATGAAGAACAGTCCACCCAGTAGTACCAGGGCTATTCCAAAGATGAGCGTCCTAGTCTGTCTCTTGGCCATGATGGTTCTTCTCTGGGATTGGCGGAGTTGGCGGGATCGGCGGAGTTGGCGGGATCGGCGGACCTGACGGGACTTCCTGGGAAGTGGGACCCTCTCTTCTCGACCTTCTCAACGCGCGCAAGTAGTCGAAGATCAGATAACTCCCCAGACCGATGAAAACGAGAGGCCAAAACTTGACGATGGCCTTGACCCTGAAGACGTCGAGACTATCCAACAGGAAGACAATCCCCATCAGGATCAAGGCACCCCCCCAGAGGGGAAAGCTGATCCCATCGGGAGTGTCCTCCCCGTGGGGATCTGGCATTCTGCGGGCAATGGCCTCGGCAGAGCGGTAGGCGTCAATGATTGTGAAAATATAGAAAACAAAGGCTGCCATTTGGAACGGTTCGACGCTCTCACCAATGATCAGTAGACCAGCAAAGACAGCGAAGTGAACCACTGCCTTGATATAGTCCCGGTTGTAGACAGCCCCTATACTCGGGATCACCGCCGCGACCGCCGCTCGGCTGGGAGAGTGATTCTGCCCTCCAACAGTTTGATGGGCTGTTGAGTGCCGTGTGTCTTGCTGGTTATTCATGTTTATCTACCTCGTCGACTCTGTCGTGCCCAGCTGACTGCAGCTCCTCGAGCGAGTCAGTGTAGTCCTGGAACGGCACGGTCAAGATGTGAGAGTCGAACCGACCTAGAAGATCCTCTTGAAAGAATCTGACTTCCTGGGTCGTTCGGGACCTCAAGTAGTTCAACCAGATCCACTGCCTGTAGGCCTCTCCGGAGAGCCGCTCCGCCCTTTCAACCAGGGCAAGAGCCGCTGGATGGGAGGGACCCAATGCCGACAGCTGGGCTCCGAAAACGTTCACCATGAGAGAAACGAAGGCAAACAGGACCGAGGCTGCGAAGGCATACCTGCTGGAGACGACAGAAGGAGTCGAACGCCCGAGGAGAACGGGCCAGAAGGCACGCCGCTCGCGGCCAGAAGTCCCTTCGAGGATCTGATGCACTACTCTTTCCGGCAATTCCAGCTCAGGCGATAGGCTCAGCTCTTCCCGGATTTGCCGCACCTCCTCCAGTAGGCAGGCGCAGTTGAGACAGCCGCGCAGGTGCTCTGCCGCTCTGCCTCGAATGTCGTGATCGAGGGTACGCTCGAGGTAGTCCGAGAGCAGCACCTCAAAGCTAGAGCAGTTCATGCAGCTGCCTCTTCCTGAGAATCCCGGCTAGCCGGATTCGGCCACGGTTGATACGCGATTTGACCGTTCCCTCGGGAATGCTCACGAGATCCGCGATCTCGTGATAGGACAGGTCCTCGATGTCGCGGAGAATGATCACCTCTTTCAATTCCAGCGGGAGTTCCTCCAACGCCGAATCGAGTAGCTCTCCCTTCTCCTTGGTGTGCAAGGCCTCGAAGGGGTGGACTCCCGTGGATCTCGTTTCGGGTATGCCGGATTCCTCCAGGGGCACCTCCGCCTTTTCACGCTTGTGAGCCCGCCAATAGTCAACGATATGGTTTCGGCCTACCGACATGATCCAGCTCTGGAAAGAACCACGGCCAGTCGAAAAGCCCGTGAGGTTCTGGTAGACCTTCAGGAAGATGTCCTGTGTGAGTTCTTCGGCTACTTCATGGTTTCCGGTGTAGCGATACGCCATGTTCAGAATCTTTCGAGCATGAGTCCTGACCAGCTGCTCCCACGCCAGCGGATCTTTGGCCAAGCAGAGTCGAACCAGTTTGGCGTCTGATTCTTCCAACTAGGTGCCTACCCCTTCACCTCTTTCTCCGTCCTCCCTCCCCAGCGCAATGTATTCGAAGGGAGCACCAAGTTGGCCTGGCGTCTGAGAGTATCAACGAGGTGAGAGCCGAAAAAGTTCACGCACATTTTCGATTGGGACTGATCTGAAACCTCGTTTGCTGAGAGATCATAGTAGAGCGCTGACACAAGCGAGGCGCTCTTGTTTGTAGGATGGGCGCCCTTGCCCGTCTGGGATAGCGACGGGCAAGAGTGCCCGTCCTACAATCGACACGGTGCTATCGATGTTCGCGGTAAAGGGCCTGGATGATTCAGAACCGAGCTGGGGCGCCTCTGCCCGAAATTCAGACTCAACCGCCATTCTGACCTCGAGCGAGCACGATGTCGCTGTCGCTGACGATGGTGTTCATCGCCCTCCTGAGGTGCATTACCGCCAATTGATAGTCAACCTGCGCCCTCAGCTCCTGAACCTGGGCTTCCGCCAGGTCCCGCTGATAGGTCAAGAGCTCGAAGTTATTGGAGAGTCCCGCCTCGAAGCGGCGGGTTTCGAGATCCAGCTGCTCCCCCGAAAGCTGGAGCGCCATGCGAGCCACGTCCAGCTGCTTCTTCTGGGTCGTGATGCTTTCAAAGGCGTTCCGGACCTCCTCGACAATCAGCATTTGCTGACTCTGGAGTCGACTGTGCAGGCGACGTTCGTCGATGGCGGTCCTTGCCAGCTCGCCCTCATTGCTTCGATTGCGCAAGGGAATGGTCACTTCCACGCCCACACCGTAGTCGATGAAATCAAAGCCAAGCGCCTGAGAGATGGAATTTCCGAGATTACCTGAGAAGGGATGATCAGGGTCGGGCTCTCGGGTAAGAGCCCCCAGAAAATCGACGTTCTTGAATGTCTGTCCCGAAGTACCCACGGAGCCGATGTTGGCGCGCAGATTGACCCGAGGCTTTCCCTCCTTCTTGTAGAAATCGTAGCTGAGCCGATTCTTCTCCAGCTCCAGGCGAATCCGCTCCAGCTCGGGTCGGCGCGCGAAGGCACCCTGAATCGCGTCCTTCAACGTCATCTCCACATCTCGAACCTCGGGTCGGTCGGTGGGGATCAGCGTCAGGCTCCACATCGACGCATTGGGATCTGGTGCGAGCAACCGCTTGAGGGCGTTCTGGTAAAGGATGATCTGGATCTCCGACTGGATGACGGTCTTCTCTCGCCTCGAGACCTCGGTGCGGGAGCGGCTGACCTCGATGGGAGCCAGGATTCCGATGTCAACCCGCTTCTTGTTGTTTCGGTGCTGCAGGATCGCTAGTTCTCGGGACTGTCGCCCAATCTCGTGGTCGTTGATGGCGGAAACCAACTCCCAGTACTGTTGCTGGACCTGCAGGATGATTCCCGTAACCCTTTCCTTGAATTGACCATCGTCGATCCGACGATCGAGGTTGTAGAGCTTCAGCTGGTGCTCGGTCTGGGTCTTGAGAAAACCCCGCCACAAAGGCTGAGTGAAAGACAAGTCTGAGGTCGACCAATAGTTGGGATTGATCGTGGAGAAAAGACTATTGCTTGATCGCCGGCGGTTGTCGAACTGAAACTCGAAGGCACCGCCACCTGGAACCTGCTGGCTAATCGAGGAGGTCAGGTTCAACCCATTCGAGCTAGAAGTAGTGATGCCACGGCCCGCGTCCAGGATGGTGGTGGCGGGGAACTCACTCGAGACCCAACCAACACCGAAGCTGAACTCGGGATCGTAGAAACCCTTGGTGGAAGTAATGAACTCTCGAATCATCTGCTCGTTGTAATCCTCGATGGCAATATCGAGGTTGTTACTGAGGGCCAGTCTGACTGCATCCTTGACCCCGAGCTCAAGATACCCTCCCTGACGGCGAACTTGATCGACGTAGGGAAGGCTTTCAGCAAACTCTTCCGCGGGATCTTTCGTCTGTGGTTCTGAGACACCGGTGGCCTGCCCCCAACAGAAGGGGCTCGAAAAATAGAAAACGGCTAGAAGGAAGGCAGGAACGAGCTCGCCGATCGGCTTCTTCATGGTTGGCTCCTTGGTTTCGGGCTTCCGGAAGAAGAGGTTGCCTCGAAGAAAACGGCACCTCTCAACCGATGGTAACGTGAAAAGAGTAGGTCCTGAGTCACAGGTGATTCCGGCCTTGTCCATTGGTCTCTCCCGAGGGGACTTAGGATACGCTGTCAACTTCTGATGCTTCGTTAGCATCTTCAGTTGGCAGCATGGCCTTATTTCTGGTTCATCCGGTAAATGGGGAGGTGCCGCCAGTCAAAGGCAGGCCGTGGAAACTGCCGCACTATGCAAACCGTGGAAAAACAACTAGTTCTGGAGGAGAACTGGCAAGTGCTCGCAGTTGTTTTTCCACCGTTCGCACAGCGCTTGGAAAACTCCGTATCACGGGCTTGCTGGCCCAGTTCGATGTCGCTCGGAGTTTTCCACAGTTCCCACGGCCTCTGCTACTGCAGCCGACTATATTGACAAGCGAACGGGGAACCAGATTTGGGATCCGGAAAGCGCCGAACCACGTTCCCACCTCCCCATTTACCGGATGACCCTTATTTCTTTTATAACGAGTAGTTTCGTACAATGATTGTAGTTATTTTCCAGCAGAGGAGTAAGACGTGAAGCCAACCAGGCATTGCCGGCCCCATATGCTGGCATTGATGCTGTGGATGGGCCTGCAGCCTCTATGGGCAGCCGAGGCGGATTCTTCGGACGGTCCGATTCGGGTTGAAAAGGGGACATTCACCAAGCACCTCATGCTCACCGGCGAGTTGAAGGCCAGCAGGTCGATGATCGTTTCGGTGCCCAGGATCCCCCGACATTGGGAGTTCGCGATCGGCTACATGGCCCCCGAAGGATCCAGAGTCGGGCCCGGGGATCTACTGCTCCAGTTTGATACCTCGACTCTGGACTCGAGCCGTCTCGATCTGGAGCAGGAACGGGAGCAATCCCGCATCAAGATCGCGCAAAAGGAAGCCGAAATTGAGTCGCAACTTCAGGACCAATTACTGGAGAGGGCCACCAAGGAGAAGGCACTGAAAGTAGCCGAGGTGGATGCGGAGATCGATCCCACCCTCATCCCGCGGGAAGAGGCGGAAGAACACCAATATACCTACTCGAAGGCCCTGATTGACCTGGAAAAGGCCGAAGACCGCTTGCTCATCCAGGAGCAGACCGCAAAGGCAGACCTGGAGGTTCTGGGGCTGGAGTACGAGCGTCAGGACCTGGATCTGAAGCGACTCATGACCGCGCTCAGGCGTTTGACGGTACGGGCGCCCACCTCGGGTCTGGTGATTCACGCGTTCCACCCCCAGCAAAACCGAAAACTGCAGGTGGGAGACACTGTTTGGGGTGGCTACCCCGTCCTGAAACTGCCGAACATGCAGGAGCTGCTGGTCGAGACAGACGTCCACGATGTTGATTTCAGCCTGCTCAAGATGGGGATGACGGCGGAAGTGACCCTCGATGCCTACCCCAATCGCACCTTCCCAGGTCGTCTACTCGAACTTCCCGAAGCAGCGAAGGCAAAGAATCCGGAGTCCCGAAGAAAGAGTTTCACAGTCGACGTCGAGCTAACTGAGACGGACCTCAGCATCATGAGGCCGGAGATGACGGCGAGAGTTCACGTTCCGATAGAGACGGAGGAGGCTCTTACCGTACCGAGAAGAGCTTTGCACCTGGGGGCTGGAGGTGAAATCTATGCCCTCAAAGAGGATTCGGAGCGGGTTCCTGTCCAGCTTCTTGATCTAAACGGCAGCCGTGCCGTTATCCGAGGACAGTTGGAGCCGGGACAACGGCTTGTGCTCGGATCGGCTGGATCCGAGCAAAGGCAGACAGAGCCGAACTGGATTCGTTTGAAGAGCGAAGATCTCGTGTTTTCCGTCAGCGGGAACGGAGTCCTCAAGGCTGAAAAGGCCGTGTACATCACCCCCCCCTCCCTCAAGAACCACTACCGATTCAAGATCGTTCACATGATTCCCGAAGGCTCCGACGTCAGCAAAGACGACGTCTTGCTGAGATTCGATCCTACCGAGATCCAGAAGAAACTCCGGGAGGAGATGGCCAACCTACAGAAATCTCAAGAGGAATACGCGAAAACCAAATCTTCCCTCGAGCTCAAGACCAAGGATCTGAATCTCCAGTTGGAAGAGGCTCAGGCAAACAAGGAAAAGGCGGAGAACAAGCTGCGTCAGGCGCGTGAGTTCCAGTCGATACTCGAGGTCAAAAAGGCTGAGCACGAATCGGTCCTGTCCCGGAAACGAGTCGGACTGCTCGAGCAAAGGCGTATCGCAGAAGCCGAAGCCACCCGATTGCAGTTGCAGGTGCTCAAGGATGCGCAGCGGCTGTACCAGCGTCGAATCGCCGATAACAAGAAAGCGATTGAGTCGACGACAGTGAAGGCCCCGATGACTGGGACGGTCCTGTTCGAGGTCGACCGGCAGGGACAGAAAAAGCGCGTTGGTGACGATGCCTACAGAAGGCACACGATCATGACTCTCCCAGACCTGACATCTCTCAAGGTGGCGGGGCGTGTCGCGGAGATCGACGCGGGCAGGATCCGTCTGGGTCAAGAGGTGATCGTGAACTTCGATGGGATCCCGGATCAGACCTTCCGTGGCGAGATTTCCAAGATGGCGAATCTGTTCCAAAAGGCCAGCTTCGACCGTCCCGTGAAGGTGCTGGAGGTAACGGTCGAGCTGGACCAGGTGGATCTGGAACGAATGCGGCCGGGCATGGCGGCTCGACTCCAGGTTGTGATCGACCGCTTCGAAGGCGCCCTGGCTGTGCCGCTTTCGGCTATCAAGAATGAGGGAGGCAAATCCTACGTCTGGGTGAAGGGAAAAGAGGGACCAATTCGGCGCGAAGTCGAGCTGGGACAGAACAACGGCGTTGTGGCATTGGTAGAGAGGGGTCTGGTAGAAGGGGACGAGGTCTCCGGCGTCTCCGGAACGTGAGACACCCACTGCGCTACCGTTGGCACGGAACTGGCTAGTATCCATGTTTAGAATCCTGGTCATTTTGACGATTGTTGCGTTGGTTTTCGCCGGCTTCTATTTCGGAAGCGTCCCGGACGACTGGCTCTCATCCTACCTGTCCCCGGTGGAAGAAGATCCACTTCCCGTCCTCAAGCTCCAGCGCCAGGACTACGGCATTCTGGTCAAGGGCGATGGCGAGTTGACAGGCCTGCAAATGACTCCGATGTCTGCTCCCAGGATTCGCACCGGCTCCCTCAAGATTGCCTGGCTCGTCGACGAGGGCAAGATTGTGGAACCCGGTGAGCTGCTGGTTGCCTTCGATCAGTCGGACGCGTTGATGGCCCTGGAGAAGAGCCAGAATGCATTCAGTGCTCAAGACCACCTGATTGAGAAGTCGAATACGCAGGCCACTGGTCAACAGCAGTCTTTGGCACAGGATCTGGAGGCCGCCCAGCTGGAACTGGGATATACCACGAACCAGATTCGTAAGGATGAGGATATCTTCTCCCGGTGGGAGATCCAGGAATCCATCATGAGTGCAGCCCTGGCGGGCTATAGGAAGCTGACTTCTGAGGAGAAGAGGAAGATTCAGGCGGACCTTTCGCAAGCGGATTTGAGAATGTTGCAGGTCGACCAGACCAAGGCTCAGACTGAGATGAAGCTGGCCGAGGAGACGCTTTCCTCTCTGGAGCTGAAGGCCCCGGTCGGCGGGGTCGTCCTGCATCAGCGATTCTGGTTCTTTACCCCCAGCATTGGAAGCGAGGTCTGGCCGGGTAGTCCTTTAGTCGAGATCGCGGACGTGAACAGCTTTCGAGGGAAAATCGACGTAGTGGAGAACCACATAAGGGGTGTCAAGAAGGGCAAGAAGGTCCGTGTGCGCCTGGAAGCGTTTCCACAAGAGGTCTTTGAGGGCACGATCGAGAAGGTGGACAAGATCGCGAAACAGCGCGATCAAAAAGACCCAAGGAAGTACTTCACCTGCGAAGTAAGTCTGGACGTGGCACCGGAAACTCTGAGCAGGCTGAAACCAGGCATGAAGGTCACAGCCGAGATCGAGGTAGGACGGCAAGCAGACGCCCTGGTTCTTCCCAAGAGTGCCGTGGTCAAGAAGGAAGAAACCTTCGTCGTCTTTCTCCGCGAGAACGAAGAGTATGTCGAAAAGGAAGTCGACATCCTGGACAGCGACCACGGATTCTACGTTGTAGCGGGCATCTCCGAGGGCGTAGAAGTCTGCCTTCGTCATCCCTACGAGGATGAGAACCTGCATCTGCCCGACTTCAACGCGCCCAGTGCAGCAACCCAGAGGCGTCGTTTCGCTGTCTTCTAGCCGCCATTTTCAAGCCGATGCTCCTCACCGAATCGATAAGAATCGCCTTCTTCAACCTGATCCTCCATAAGCTTCGAACCGTCCTGACGATGCTTGGGATGATCTTCGGAGTGGCAGCCGTGTTGTCGATGCTCTCCATCGGGGCTGGAGCCGAGAGTGAAGCCTTGTCCCTGATCCAGAAAATGGGACTCAGAAACATCATCATCGGCGCCAAGGACTTTGAAGTCCGAGGAGATGAAGATCATTCGGCAGGATTCTCCAGGCTTATCGCTACAAGATCTGGACGCACTCGGAAAGGCTCTTCCCAAAGGCACCGAGTTGGTAGCAAAGCGGCAGCTGAAGACCTACCAGATCGCCTCCTCGCTGGGAAAGAGTGATTCGAAGGTCTTCGGCGTCGAAGCCTACTATCCCCACACCAATAACCTGGAAATCCCGCGAAGGCTCCTTCTTTCTTCCGCTGGATAGCCTTGCACTGCAGCAGGTGTGCGTCCTGGGAACGGTGGCCCGCCGAAAGCTTTTCGGCCTGAACCAGGCCCTGGGAGAGCAGGTGAAGATCAACCAGCTGTGGTTTACCGTCATCGGAGTGCTGGCAGACCAGACGATCGATGAAAACGAGTTTGAGGGCGTCAAGATCGACAGCGTGAACAACGACATCTACATCCCCTTGGAAACCCTGCTTAGAAAGTTCGAGCTCGATCCGGTGGAGGACGAACTGGATGAGATCGTGGTTCAGATGCCCGAAGGGGCAGACCTACCGGAGCAGGCAGCGCTCATCTCCAGCATGATGGGAAGCATGCACAACCAGATCGATGACTTCTCCATGGTGGTCCCGGAGAGGCTCCTGCAGCAAAGCCGTCAGACCCAGCGCATCTTCAATCTGGTGATGGGTGCGATCGCCTCGATATCGCTCCTCGTGGGAGGCATCGGCATCATGAACATCATGCTGGCCTCGGTCCTGGAACGAACAAATGAGATCGGCCTCAGGAGAGCGGTAGGAGCTCGCCGGCGTGACATCAGCCGTCAATTTCTGCTGGAGGCTATTGCCATCAGTCTGAGTGGAGCGATCCTGGGGATCCTTTTGGGATATGCCATATCCCAAAGCGTTTCTACCTATGCCGGATGGCCTACCATCATCACGGCCCCCTCGATCCTCCTGGGAGTGGGAGTTTCGGCGTCAGTGGGACTGATCTTCGGCATTTATCCGGCTCGAAAGGCGGCCTTGATCTCTCCCATCGAAGCGCTCCGCTACGAGTGAACACCCTCAAAGGGCAGGATAAGCTGAAACTTCCAGCGTGGGGGTGGCCTCCAGGCCGCCGTTTCGAGCCAAAGGCTCGAACCCAGGAATACGGCGGCCTGGAGGCCACCCCCACGTCCCTCGACCGAAATTATCTTCTCGAGTGGGGCCAGTGCTTCCTGGGGCAGGACTAACCTGAAACTTCCATGGCCGTTTGTAGCACGGGGCACTCCTGCCCGTTGCCGTCCTTGACGGGCAAGAGTGCCCGTCCTACAACCGACACGGTGCTATCGATGTCGGGGTAAGAGACAACCGAAGTTTCGTTCTCGAATGGCGCCAGGGCTTCCTGGGGGCGGGACTAACCTGAACTTCATTTGGTTCCTGCGGCTGGCGGACGTGGGTTCGGTCTCCAGCCTGGAGACCGCCGCCACGAATCCCTCCCGGTCCATGAAATCGTCTACTTGAAAAGAACAACTTCGACGAAGCCAGGTGCCCCCTCTCGAACGTTCACGGTTCTGCGTTGCGAGCGGTACCGTTCGGCCGCGATGGCCACGGCGTAGCTTCCGGTTGGTATTCCCTTGAAGTTGAAACGGCCCTCATCGGAGAAGACTCTGGTCGCTGCCTTCTGAGATCCCTCCTGCTCCAGAGAGATGGTGAAATCACCGATCGGATTGCCTGCCGCGTCTGCGACGTAACCGGAAAGGCGACCCTGTCCTGAACTGTGCAGTTCGATCACCGATTGATGCTCGCCAATAACTCGAGTCTCGGTAAAGCCCAGACCCTCGCTCAGCGCCGTGGCATGGATCTCAAAGGGGTACTCGGTGGAATAGAAGAGCCCTTCAACTCCTTCAGCTGTCTCACCGCTGAGTGGCCGCACCACCAACTGACCCGTCCTGACCGATCGGCCCAGGATGACCGGATTCTTGACTCGCTGCCCCTCTGAGTCGAACACCGGAACGGAGAACACTTTGGACTTTTCCAGAATGATCTGTCTCCTGTTCCCTCGGTAGAGCTGACGTTCTTCCTGGTACTCTCGATATCCGCTTGCCTGGACGGAAATGATGCCCGCTCCCCGAGGCACTCTCATTTCGTATCTTCCCCGACGGTTGGTCTTCGATTGTCCAACCAGTCTGGATTGTCCGACCAGTCTAGAAGAAGAACCCGACTTCAGTTTCACGGTCACAGTGGCATCCACGACTGGAACGTGGTCCTCGTCAAAGACTCTGCCAACCAGTCTGAAGGAGTCCATCTCCTCTTTCAGGGTCAGCTTGAGGGGACCGGATGTAGGGACCACCACCGGAGATTCCAGTCGTGTTCGGTTGGGGAGCTTGACCACCTGCACCTCGTAGGATCCGGGCGCGGCGCGCAACTCAAACGACCCATCCGCACGGGTGTTGGTACTCAAATGACTCCCCTTTTCGAGCGGATTTCCTCTCCTCTGAAAGTAGATTCGGGCATCGGCTACCGCCGCTCCGTGCTGGTTCTTCAGAGTTCCCATCACTTTGGAAACACCTTTCAGGACCAACGTCTTGACGATCGTTGCTTTCTCCGGATCCATCCTCACGCCGGTCTCGCCGGAGAGATAGCTGGCGTGCTCCGCGGTCAGCCAATACTGGCCGGAATCCAGCTGCAGGGACACTCTCCCCTCCAGGTCGGTATCTTCTGACGCCTCTTCGGTTCTCGTAGCCCAGTCCAGAATGGCCACCTTGGCACCCGGAATACGGTCCCCGGTTTCCTCGTCGATGAGAGTGACCTGGAGTCGTGTGGCAGTAGCCAGGCTAGCCCCCCTCTTCTCCGGCATATTGGCTCCGGGCAAACCCTTATACCGTGGCTCAGGAGTCACCAGCGACCCGGGTCCGGAGTCACGATCCGGCCGCGCTCCCTGATGCTGGGAGGCTTCTGTAGGTATCAGAGGCGTCTCCGACGGCGTCTCTGCCTCTCGCCAGAACCGGCTAAGACTGAAGAAAACCAGAGTCGGCAAGAGAAACAGGGCGAGCAGATAAACGTTCCTCTTCAAGATTTTCCCTCTGCGTGACTCACCAAGTCCACTGGAGCTCGAGACACCAGTAAGAACGGAAACTCCCTCCTGATCAGTAGAGTTTCAGTCTCCAAATATCCACCGTTGTTTGAAATCAGGATACCCGAATGAATGCCACCCAATCTAGTCTCGTTCAAGCGCTTGAACGGTTTCAGGCAGCCACTGCCATGTACAAGCTAGCATCGATCCCTCCGTAGCCGTCAGATCCGAGACGGTGTAAAGTAGCCAACGATGAGAATACTGGTAGTCGGGGCAGGGTCCATGGGAAAGCGGCGGCTTCGCGACTTGACCGCACTGGAGCCCGGCTCCGTCGTCCTGCACGAGCCCCGCGAAGACCGCTGCCAGGAGGTGGCCTCCGAGTTCGATATCCCTGCCTACACGCGCTTTGAGGACGCGCTGGAAGAGAGACCGGACGTGATGGTCATTTCGACGCCTCCGGCTTTCCATGGCGACTACGTCAAGGAAGCGATCCAGCGCGAGCTTCACGTCTTTGCCGAGGTCCCCTTTGTCTACGACTCGAATTTGCTCGAGGCAATTTCGTCACGCACCGAATATTCGTCCGTGCTCGGTATCAGCCATACGATGCGCTACTATCCACCCTTTCGTATCATTCGGGATGCGATCGCAGCCGAGCGGATCGGCAAACCGCTCTATCTGGAGTTCAGCCTGGGAAACTACCTTCCGGACTGGCACCCCTATGAGGACTATCGAAACTTCTACGCCAGTGACGTCACACTGGGCGGAGCCGGCATGGACATGCTGTTGCACGAGCTGGCCGCCATCCAGTGGTGGCTTGGACCCGTGAAATCGGTGTATGCCCGCTTCAGTAAACTGAGCACCCTTGAAATCGAGGGACCAGACAGCCACGACGTTCTGCTGACGTTTGAAGGGGGTGCCGATGGCAGCTTTCATCACGACATCATCGAGCAGGGGACTGTCGGACGACACGTGCGCCTGACAGGTGAGACGGGAACCATCGAATGGCACCAGAACCAGGCCGAGGTGCGAATCTTCGAGGGGACTAAGGGGCACACCAACTACCTTCCCTTCTCAGAAGCGGCAGACTGGCATGAAGCTGTCGAGGCGAGCCGCAGATTTACCTCGCCAGGGGCATCAGCAAAGAGCCAGGTCGGAAGCATTCCTGGGGCGGAGGATCTCTCCAGCTACAGCTACGAAGCCAACTACCTGCGAGAAATGCAGCATTTCCTGGATGCGGTCAGAGGATCGACCGACTTCAGCAAGGGAACCGTAGCCGAGGAGTTGCACAATCTTCGGGTCTTCCAGACGATCGTCGAAAGCGCTCGCCTGGGACAGCGCCTGCCCGTGGGCCCAAGCCACGATCACGGCCAGGTAAGCGCATGAGGATCCGGCGGATTGCTACCGCTCCCAGAAGAAGGGCTTGCGTTTGTCTGGGTGGTTGCCAATCTGGTTCATGGTTGCGGCTTCGTAGATGCGGCCATTGACAACCGTATAGCGCACCTTCTCTGTCAACCTGATGTCCTCCAGCGGATTACCCTCTATTACTACCAGGTCGGCCAGCTTGCCCGGCTCTATCGATCCGATGTCGGCGTCTAGACCGAGATAGCGGGCTCCGTTGAGGGTGCATGCTCGAATCGCTTCCAGCGGCGTCATGCCACCCTGGACGAACATCCACAGTTCCCAGTGGGCTGCCAACCCCTCCCGCTGGCCATGGGCACCCAGGTTCACGAGTACCCCCGCATCGCTGAGCTGCTTGCACAGTCGCGCGATGTCGAAGTGATTCCAGTCACCGTCGTCTGCGTGAATTCGGCGACGGGCCCTCCCCTCGTAGGCAAACGGCGGAACGAACGTACGGAGCCGCCGATTCTCGTAGACCTTGGTGTGCTGGTACCAGTAGTACTCGCCCGAAAGACCACCGTATCCGACCACCAGGGTGGGTGTGTAGCCAACCTCGGACCCCGCCCAGAGCTGAATCATGTCGTTGTAGCCCTTGGCAATCGGCAGCGCGTGCTCGATCCCGGTATGGCCATCCACGACCATCGACATGTTGTGTTGGTAGAGCGATCCTCCCTCGGGCACGACCATCATCTCCAGCTCACGTGCGGCAGCGATCACCTGCTGACGCTGATCCCGGCGCGGTTGGTTGTAGCTCTTCACGCTGAAGGCACCCACGGCCTTCATGCGGCGAAGATGCCCACGGGCGTCCTCCAGCGAATCAATGATCGCCTTGAAAGGGGCCTTGGCACCGTAGAGGATGGTCCCGGTTGAGAAGATACGTGGGGCTGTCAGCAACCCTGCACGGGCCATTTCGCTGGCAGCGAAGATGCTAGCCGTGTCATTCGACGGATCGTGAACGGTGGTCACACCGAAAGCGAGCGAGGCATAGTGCAGCCAATTCTGTTGTGGAATGATGCCATCCTGTCCCTGAGGACCGTGCGCGTGGACGTCGACCAGCCCTGGAATCACGGTGGTTCCCTTGAGGTCAAAGACCTGGGCGTCAGGCGGCACCTTCGTGCTCGAACCAGGCCCCACAGCCACAATTCGATTGCCATCAACGAGGAGAGTTCCCTCCTCCAACACCTGGTCGCCCTTCATGGTGACGATGCGCGCACCCACCAGGGCAAGCTTTCCCGCCGGGAGGTCCGAGGCCGTTGAGAACCCGAGGTCGATACCCGAGCCGATCTCTGCGGGCCCTGGCAGCTCCTCCGGAGCACCCTCCAGGAATGCGAAGGCGCTGCTGAGCTCCCGCGAGAAGAGCTCGGGACCCAACGCCCAGTAAAGCCGACTTGAGTCGCCGGCCCAATGCAGATATTCGCCGGCCGACTTGCTGACCCTCCGCAGTGGAACCGATTCGTCTTTGGGACCAATCTTCACGGTCCTCCCGGTGGCCGGGAAGGGGGCGATATAGGCGTTGAAGTACTCCTGAAATGCGATCCAGCGCCCGTCGGGGGAAACCTGGAACTCGGTGGCGTGTTCGCTCTCCAGATGGGTGAACTCATCGCTTCCATCCAGCTCGATGCTCTTCAGAACGATGGTGTAGTCGTCCCCACCGGGCCTTTGATCCATGAAAAAGACCCGCTCGCTGTTATCGCCAAAATGGGGCGAAAAGCCACTTCGGAGAACCCGCTTCGGACTCTCACCCCCACTCGAGGAAACCCTGAAAAGCCCGGTATCGTGGGACCATCCGGGCGAACGGATCCCACCCCCGGCGGCCTTGCAATAGACGATCGTCTTTCCGTCAGGGCTGAAGACGGGCTCCAGATAGTGACCTGGCTTGGTGGTAATGCTCCGGCCGGAACCCCCGTCAGCCGACACTACCCGAACACTGCCGAGCTGATCGTCATTCCACGACACATAGACAATCCATTTCCCGTCACGTGAGAACGAAGGATAGAACTCGAAGTCCTCGTCGCTGGTGAGTCGGCGTGGCGAGCCCTGGGGCAAGCTGCGCCGGTAGAGATGGCCCAGAGCCTGGAAAACCGCCGACTTGCCGTCTGGAGAGACCCGGACCCAACGCAGCATCCTGGTGTGGAAGCTTTTGGGATGCACGGATACCGGATAACGCAGCGCGCGGTTCAGCTTTCGTGTGTGCTTGACCTGGAACGGGATGAGCTTGGCCTCACCGGTAGCCACTGCAACCCTGCGCAGCTTCCCCCCTCCCCAGACCACAATCGCCCGATCGTCCGGAGTCCATGCCATGCTGGGGTAGACGCCGTGCACAGCCCAGGTCTCCTGCATATCGCGATCGAGACCATCCCACAAGGGTCGTTCTTCCCCCGATTCCAGGTCGTGAATGTAGAGCACCGTCTTGAGCCCACGCCGACGCACGAAGGCGAGACTCTTCCCATCGCGGGAGGGCGTGGGCCGAATCGAGCCGCCCACTCCGGTCACAAAGGGCTCGATGTGTCCGGTGTGGCGGTTGAGTCGCTTGATCACGTAGATCCGGGCGTGGGGATCCTTGTTGTACTGGAATAACTTGCCGGGCGTAGCGTCCTGACTGAAGTAGAGGTAGCGACCATCCGGCGAAAACGCGGGCTCGCCCAGATCCTTCTGTAGGTTGGGCTTCTCCGTCATTTGCAGGCCCTTGCCGCCCGAGACATGATAGAGCCAGATCTCTCCGGCCCCTGCGCTGCGGCGCGAAGTGAAATGCTTGCGGCCGGCGATGAATTGGCCGTCGGGCGACCAGGTCGGGCTGTTGACGAGGCGGAAGTCCTCCTTTGTGACTTGCCGTGGATCGGAGCCGTCGCGGCCCATGACCCAGAGGTTGTCGCCTCCACTACGGTCGCTGGTGAATGCGATCGACTTCCCGTCGGGGCTATAGCGCGGCTGCATGTCCCAAGCCATACCCTCGGTCAAGGCTCTGGCCTCACCGCCCGCTATGGGAATGGCATAGAGGTCTCCCAGCAGATCGAAGATTACCTCGAACCCGTCCGGGCTGACGTCGAGGCTCATCCAGGTACCTTCGTCGGTGTCGATGCCGACCTCGAAGGTCTCTCCGGGAGGCGCGTTGACGTCCCAGGGCGCTTCCTCTTCCTCAGCTTCCTCGGCCTGCTCAGGCCCGGGCTCCTCTTGCGCCGGCGACGACAATCCCGCTACGCTGAGAGGTGTTCCGGCCGACGGTCCGAGGGATATCGACAGCACGATCAGGAGGCACAATAGAAATGGGTGTCGAAGAAACATGACGATCCTAGTTCCCCAGATACAAAAGACAAGAGACGACCGAGTCTGAGATCACAATCACCAGATTCTAAACAATCTGGGCCACGAATATCGGAAACAGTTGCGACGGAACCGAGGCGATTAATCCCAATTGGATTGTGGGACGATACGTACTGCGAGAACCCTTAACTCAGGGGCAACTGCCCGTTTTGCGCTTCTACCAATGAATTCGCGAGCTTTGGCCCTTCCATCAACCGAACCAGCGAAGCCCTCTCTTGCGTTCCTGTCGGGCAAAGAGGGAACCCTGTCGGACCCGTCTCCGGAGGTTCTGGAGCTACTGCAGGATCTCCGAAGTGGCAAGAAATGCCAGAGCTCCCTGGACTTGAGCCAGCTCAGGCTCACCGGATTCGACCTCAGCGAACTCGATCTGAGCGGAGCCGATCTATCCGGATCCGATCTTTCCGGCGCCCAGCTGGTTAAGACTCGGATGATGCGGTCCAAATTGCGCGGTGCCAATCTGACTGGAGCAGACCTGAGCGGTGCCGAGTTTGCAGGGGCCGATCTGAATGATTGCTGTCTGGAAGGAGTCCATGCCGAGGGAACTGGTTTTGGAATGACAAGTATGCAACGGGTGCGGTTCTTTGGAGCGGAAATGGACCATGCCACGTTCAGCAAATCGGACCTGAGCGATAGTGACCTGCGCTGCGCCAAGCTGCGCCAGGCGCGACTACACGAATCCGACTTGACCCGAGTCGATCTGTCCCGGGCCGACCTGACTGGCGCCGATCTGGAAGGAGTCGACGTACAGGGAGCCGACTTCAAGGATGCCGTCCTCTGCGCCGCTCGACTCTCCGGCGTGAACAACTACGAGTCCGCACATTGGATTGGAGTTGATATCCGGGAAATCCATTTTGCCGGCGCCTACCTGATGCGCCGTTTTGTCCTGGACCAGAACTTCCTCGAAGAATTCAGGACTCGAGGCCGACTTGCTTCACTGGCCTACCAGGTTTGGCGGATTACCAGCGACTGCGGACGAAGTGTGTGCCGCTGGGGTCTGTGCACGGCCGCACTCGTCCTACTCTTCGCCTGGCTCTACACCCTGGTCGACGTCGACTACGGACCCCATCCGACTATTCTTTCGCCGCTCTACTACAGCATCGTCACTCTCACCACGCTTGGTTATGGAGATGTGGTCCCAAAGACTGCAACAGCCCAGATCCTGGCCATGTTGGAGGTCACCACCGGCTACGTGATGCTGGGTGGGCTACTCTCGATCTTCAGCAATCGAATGGCGCGCCGCGCCGATTGATTGGCATGCTTGGATTATTTCGAAGAAATCAGCAGGAACCGCGTGAAGCGCTTGCAGAAGTGCTGGGTAAGTCAGAGATACCTACCTTCCCATCCGCCCTGCTGGCCATCCTGGACAGCATTCGCAATCCCGACAATTCCATGGCCAAGGTAGCAGAACAGACTTTGGTCGATCCCGGCCTGGTGGTGCGCGTTCTGAAGACCGTCAATTCGGCTGCCTACGGTCTCAGGAGCTCCGTGAACAGCATGCAGCACGCCTGCTCGCTGATGGGGCGTTCTCACTTGGAGTCGCTGGTCCTGTCACTGGCGATTCGCGAAGTCCTACCCGATTCTCCATCCCCTGGCTTTGAAGCAAGGCGCTTCTGGACTACCGCATTCCGCCGAGCCAGTCTTGCTCGCCAGCTGGCTACTAAGTTCAATCCCAGCAGACAGGCGGAGTGCTTTCTCGCCGGTCTGCTGCTCGACATGGCCGTTCCCTTGCTGGCTCAGGCACAGGCTCCAAACTACGGCCAGGTCTTGGAACAGTGGCATTCGGATCCAGAGTCGGATCTGGCGGAGTTGGAGAATGAGTCCTTCGGCTGGACGCATGCCCAACTGGGCGCGGCACTGGGGTGTGCCTGGAGCCTACCCGAGTACCTGGTTTCAGCAATCGAGGCACACCATGACCACACGGCCGGGTTGGAGCTGGGGCTGCCCGTGAAGCTGGTTTCATGCCTCCGAGAGAACGATGAGGACCCGGGAACCGGGAAAGTAATCGAGTCTCTGGAGGGAGTCTGTGGAGTCCCACTCGAAGAGGCAGAGCAAACGATCGCTGATGCCTTCGACCAGGCCGAGGACCTCTCCCGCCACTTCAATTGAATCTTCCCCATTCTAAGCTGAAACTTCACTGGCAGAAAGAAGGTGTAGGAAACAGCATCTGACAGAGCAGTGACCTGTAGCACGGGCACTCTTGCCCGTCGAGGGCACCGACGGGCAGGAGTGCCCGTCCTACAAGCGTCACTCAGCTCTCGATGTTCGTAGCTAGAAATGGCGGAAGTTTCCTTCTCGAATGGGACAAGTGCGGCTGGCGGTGTTACCGACCTGAAGCTTCAATAGCGCCCACAAAGAGCCCCTTCAATCGGAAGGAAGGTCGTCTTCGGTCTCAGGGATGATTCGTCCGAAATGCTGCCCCGAATGCTCCCCGTGTCTCCAGACTCCTACATAGTTCTTGTCGTAGAAGAGCACCCGCGCCGTAAAGGTTCCAAGGCCTGGGATCGCAACGTCGGTCAGCGTCAGAATTGGGGTGTCCCCTGCCCACTTCACCTTGACCGGAACCGGAACGGTGACGTCGTGACTTCCATATTGAATGCGCGCCTGACACACCCAGTAGTCCCCCGCCAGCTTCGACATCTTGCTGATCTGATACCGTTCCTTTCTAGGCCCGCCGTCGCGATCATTGATAGTGAAAAAGCCCTCCAGGACGACCCCTGACATCGACTCCTGAAACTCCCGTTCCAAGGCCTCCTGGCCTACCAGGTCGGCTTCGGGTTCGGTGCCACCAGCGCAACCAACAAGAATCTGAATCAACAAGAGTAGGACCAGCCAGTAATAGAACATAGGCAATGCCAGAAAGCCCGTTATAGTTTCCGATATATTAGAAAAAGAAAGTTATACTTGAATTATATTTAGTTTTCACTCAATATTGTTTCATGAAGACGCTACCTTTGGCATGCCCCAGTTGTGGGCAGCGATTGCAAGTAAGGCGGCTGAGCTGCCCGGATTGCGAGACCACGGTGGACGGCTCCTACGACCTGCCAGCTCTGGCCAGCCTACCACGAGAAGAACAAGAGTTCGTCCTTCAATTTGTAAAAGTCGGCGGAAGCCTCAAAGAGATGGCCCGGATCTGGAAGGTCAGTTACCCGACCGTCCGCAACCGGCTGGACCACATCATCGAGGCACTCAATCGGGCGGATATAGAGGAGGAGCAATGACGATGACCGTAGCAACTGAAGGGCAAACCAACGGAGCCGGTCCCAGCCTGGGCCAGTGGCTTTTCAATCCGTTCAACTATGTCGCCGGTGCCCAATCGTTGATCCTTGGGCTTGTGGCGATTCTGGTAGCAGGCGGCTTCGGTGCCTTGAGCCACACCCATTTCGACGGCGTGATCGATGTCCACAGCGGACGTGCAGCGCCTCTGTGGACGTTCCTGGCAGAGGGCCTCATCAATTGGCTGAGCCTGGCCATCGTCCTTCTCATCGTGGGCAGGCTGGCCTCTAGATCTTCCTGGCGGGCCATTGACCTGTTCGGCACACAAGCCCTGGCGCGTTGGCCCATGCTCTTGTCCGCGCTGGCGACTCTGCTTCCCGGCTACCAGCGCTTCACGCAACACCTCGCCTGGAAGCTGCTCAAGCAAGGCAACGAACCGATCGTCCAAGGCGCGGACGGGGTGACCTTCGGTATCGTCGTTGGGGTGATACTGGTCACGCTGATCTGGATGGTCTACCTGATGTACAAGGCCTTCAGTGTCTCCTGCAACTTGAGGGGCGGCAAGGCAGTCCTCCTTTTTATCGCAGCGCTGATTGCGGCGGAGGTGATTTCGAAAGTCGCGATCATAGCGCTCAACGCTCCGGTGGCCTAGCTGTTCCTTATGTCCTTGGCTGTGCTTTGTCTTGGAATTCAAGTTCCTGGCCGGTAGAATAAACCGCTCTCCTCAAAGATCTTCGTTTCCTCTGGAGGCCAGGTCCATGAAACTTGGAATCAACTCGCTGTTCCTGCTCCCCCTCGACTTCGACGAGGGCCTCAGGTTCGCTCAAAACCTCGGTGCAAAAATGATCGAGGTTGCAACCCTGGGCGAGCGCAGCCGGAAGTATTGTGACCTCGAAAAACTACTCGAGGACAAGGACGCTCGCCGGCGTTGGCTCGACGCCCTCCAGAAACACGATCTTGCAGTCAGCGCGTTGACAGCCCATGGATCACCCCTCTCACCCGACCGGGAAGCAGAGCAGAGCTGGTTGCGGCATTTCCGCCAGGTGTGCAAGCTCGCCGAGGCCATCGGCGTCGACCGGCTAACCCTGAACGCCGGCACCCCGGAGGGCGCGCCCGGAGATAAGACTCCCTGCTGGATTGTCGATCCCTATAGCGGAGCCAACCGCGCTGTCCTGCGCTGGCAATGGGAGGAGCGGGTGATCCCCGCCTGGAAGGAATACGGAAAGATCGCTCAGGACCACGGCTGCAAGCTGGCGATCGAGCCCTGGATCGGCAACATCGTCTACTCCCCCATGACCCTCTGGAAGCTTCGGGAGGCGATCGGTCCCATCATCGGCTGCAATCTTGACCCCTCCCATCTCTTCATCCAACAGATTGACTTGTTGGAGACGATCCGCTTCCTGGGGGACGCACTGTTCCACGTTCACATGAAGGACGTGCGCATTGACCAGCGCAACCTCAGGCTGCTCGGTACCCTGGACACAACCACCTCCATGGCCAGACCTCAGGACCGGCCCTGGACATTCGGCCTGGTTGGCTGGGGTCACGATGAGAAATTCTGGCGCGATTTCATTACAAACCTTCGGTTCATAGGGTATGAGGGGGCCCTTTCGGTCGAAATGGAAGTCGACTACATCGGCGTCCTAGACGGATTGAAGAAGGCGTTCGATTATCTGCGACCACTGGTGTTGGATGCCGCTCCCACGCCCGGTACGAAATGGTATGAGGAAGCCGGCCTCTACGACCTTGTCGAGGACTAAGTACATGAAAATCGGTCTATTTACAGACAGCCTGCCGCAGCCTTTCAGCGATGCCCTGGACTGGGTTGTCGAGCAGGGTATCGAAGCCGTGGAAATTGGAACCGGCAATTTCTCGCCCGCCCGGCACTGCGACCTGGACAAGCTGCTGAATGACCAGAATGCAAGAAAGGAATTCAGTGCGGCGATTGAGGGGAGAGGGCTGATCCTGAGCGCACTCAACTGTAACGGCAATCTCCTCGACCCCCATCCTGAGCGCAGAAAGACCTCGCAGGATGTTTATTTCAAGACGGTGGAGCTGGCCAACAAGCTCGGCCTCGATACCATCGTGACCATGAGCGGTTGCCCCGGTGACCCCGACGGGGGAACCTATCCCAACTGGGTCACGCACTTCTGGCAGCCGGAATTCAAGCAGATCATCACCTGGCAGTGGGATGAAGAGATGGCACCCTTCTGGGAAGCTGCTGCAAAGTTTGCCGCGGACCGTGGTATCAGGGTCGCGATTGAAATGCATCCCGGCCAGTGCGTGTACAACACCGCTAGCATGCTGCGCCTGCGCGAGATCGCCGGACCCAGCCTGGGTGCCAATTTCGATCCCAGCCATCTTTTCTACCAGCGTATGGACCCCCTGTTGGTCATCCGCACCCTGGGCGAGGACTTCATCTTCCACGTCCATGCCAAGGACGCCCGCATCGACCCGCACGAAGCAGCGCTCAATGGCGTCATCGATCTCCGCCACGAGAAGGACATGCCCAAGAGATCGTGGTGCTATCGGACCCTGGGCTTCGGACACGGGGAAGAGTGGTGGCGTGACTTCGTGAGCGCCCTGCGGGCAGTGGGCTACGATGGCACGCTCAGCATCGAGCACGAAGACCTGATGATGAGCTCGGCTGAAGGCATCATCAAGAGTGTCGAGTTCCTCGAACCGATCGTCCTGAGAACCCAGGCAGAAGGGACGCTGCACTGGGTCTCGCGGCACGAATAAGGGCTATTCGAATGCACCCGATCAGCGATCGCCTGGGCGAACTACTGAACGAGAATGATCTTCTTTATGGTGTGGTCTGCCGAGACGTCACACTCACCGACATCGAGCTGATGGCGAGGGAGGGATATCACGTCGTTTGGATCGACCTCGAACACAGCCCACAATCTTCAGAAGAAGCCATTCAACTCAGTCGGACGATTACCCATCTGGGCATGGTGCCGCTAGTGCGCATTCGGGAGCTGTCACGAACCAACGTGCAGCCACTGCTGGATGGAGGCGTGCAGGTGATCGTCCTGCCGGATGTGCGAAGTGCGAAGCAGGCCAAAGAGCTGGTGCAGCTGGGCAAGTATCCTCCAAGCGGACAGCGCGGCTTCTCCTCCACCGCTGCCGGCATCGGATTTCAGCTTGTCGGCGATCAGGAAGAGGTGCTTCGCCACGTCAACACTACGACGCATCTGATGGTCCTCTTCGAGAGCGATGAGGGCTTTGAGGATCTAGATAGGATCCTCGAGGTCGATGGGATCGATCTGGTCGGTGTGGGCCCCAATGACTGGTCCGTCGGCCTGAGGCTTTTCGGGGACGACGCCAAGGCGAACCTCGCCCCCAAAATCAAGCGGGTGCTGACTCGGGCGGCCAGCGCCGGGAAGATAGCCGTGATGGGCGCCGGCAGTCCCCAGCAGGCAGAGTACTATCGCGAACTGGGTGTCCGGGTGTTTTTCGTGGGCGTAGATGTGGCGATGAGACGTCGGATCCTGGCGCAGTCGCTGCGTAGCTTCAAAGAGGCGCTTGGAGACTGATCTTTCGAAAACTGGAGAATTCCTATGTCGGTACAACTCGAATTCGTTGGCCACGCCTGTTTCCGCATCTGGGAGGGGGGACGTCCTACCATTGTCATGGACCCCTTCAGTCATGAGAAATGCGACCTGGAGGACGACGGTTTTCGGCTCGAGGCGGACACGGTCATCGTCAGCTCGCTCACCGACCCGGCTCACGACAATATTCAGCTGGTCAACGGTAGTCCACAGGTGATCAATGCTCTGGATGTCGCCACGGGCAAGGCAAGGCAGACGATCAACGGCGAACCGATCCATGCGATTCCGGCAGCGGAGATACCCGACCATCCCGAGGGCACCGACGACAACGCGCTGTACGCCTTCAAGGCTGGCGGTCTGTGGTTTGGCCACCTCGGCGATCTGGGGTTCGGTCTCAGCGACGAGGAGATGCAGCCCTGGGTCGGTCACTGCGATGTGATGTTGGTCATCACGGGTCAAAAGTATACGGTCAAGTATCCGGAACTGGACCGCATGATCGACTTTATCAAGCCTACCTGGGTCGTCCCCATGCACTACTACCTGCCTCCACTCGGCGGAGCTCAAGGTGGAGGCATGGACCCGGTCGATGAGTTTCTGAACCGCCGCTCGCGGGATCCGGTGATCATCGCGCGGCACCACACCGTGACCTTTCCCCTGACGAAATCACACGATGGTCGTCCCACTATCGTGGTGCTCGAATCCTCGGGCTACAAACCCACGGGTGGATTTCCAGAATTCCAGGTTTCTCGTCCCAGTCTCCAGTCATGAGAATAAAAGAAATAAGAGCGGTTACGCTGGACCTCCCAAGGCAGCCTCCCAGAACACCAGCACGCAGACCCAACGCCAACAAGATCGCTGGTGATCGTGCGCTACCCATCAACTTCTACCCGGAGTTTACCCGTCGGTTTGCGAGCATGCCGGGCGCGGCTGCCCCCGAGGTCTGGGTGCAGGTGATTGCAGAGGACGGCACCTCTGGGCTTGGAGCATGCAGCTACGGCGAACCCGTGGCAGCGATGATCGACTATCACTATGGCCCGCTGCTCGAAGATCGTGACGCGCTGGCAATCGAATTCCTGAATGACCTGATGTGGAGGTCGGTGCAGAGCTACGGAGCCAGTGGGATCGCGACGGTCGCACGCTCGGGCATCGACCTGGCGCTCTGGGATCTCAAAGGAAAGCTTCTCAAGACCCCGGTTTACAGCCTGCTGGGCGGCCCTTGCCGCGACAGGATCAGGCTCTACAGCACCTCAGACGACCTGGACTGGGCGCAGGAGCTGGGGTTCACGGCGTTCAAGGTAAGCAATCCGACACACTACAGCGATGGGATCGACGGCATCAACAGGGCGGAAGAGCACATCGCCAACGCCCGCAAACAGGTGGGCGACAAGGTCGAGCTGATGTACAACCCGGTCATGTCTTTCAACGTCGAGTTCTCAATTCGCCTGGCCGACAGGTTGCGGCCCTACGGACTAAGGTGGTTCGAGGAACCCCTGATATCCAGCGATCTCGAAGGGCACGTGGAGCTCAAGAAGGCGATCAACTGGGTACCCATCGCTACCGGAGAGCACCATCACGGCAGACAGGCATACCGGCAGCTGGTTGAACGCCGTGCCGTCGATATCCTGCAGCCGGATATGATGTGGTCGGGCGGCCTGACGGAGGCAGTGAAGGTCTACACCATAGCCGAATCAGCGGGCCTCATTACGGTGCCGCACACTGGAGCCGGCACTCCCTGGGGGCAGCATTTCGCCATCGCCATGCCGGAGAGCCCGATGGCGGAGTACTGGATGGGCTCTGACCCGGGCGTTCCGCTGGATGAGGTCTGTCCAATTCCTGGCATGCCTATGCCGAAGGATGGTTACGTCGCACCGTCCGACGCACCCGGGTTCGGCATGGAGATCCGGCAAGAATGGATCGAGCCCTGGGATCACACCGCAGCAATGAAGGCCAGGCGCGGAGCACAGCGGAACTCTGACAGCTGACGCGGCCCAGCTAGAAATGACTGAAGCAAAACCGAGGGTTGGACAATCGAGAATTTCCGCAGGCTGGGATCGCTATTCCCTGCTCGAGTCCTTGATCAATCGCCGCTCACGCCGCTTCGCCAAGGCCATGGACCTCGATGGGGGTCCGCTGACCCACTCCAGTCAACAGCCGCCGCAGCCACTGACCATCGAAGAGGAGGCAGCATTGGCCTTCGCTGCCTGCGGCATCACCGGTCCTGTACTGGCTGAATTGCCTTTTCAGAGTGGCCAGGATCCCGAATCGGGTAGCGGCAACATCATGACCCACCTGGTCGGACGCACCGTGGCCAGCGGTGATGCGGTCCATTCGGGGATCATGTTCCTGATCAATGACGACGGCGCGTGGATGCTGAAACGACCCCAAGACTTTCCCCGTGGGCAGATCGCGGAACTGGCCCGCAGCGCCCGAGAACACGAATTTGTCGAACTGCACCAGAAAAGCCGAGTCCGGATTGCAGATCGGCGCCTGGACATCCCACGCGAACTGCCCTTCGTACCCGCCTTCAACAAATGGTCGGCGAACTTGCCGGGAACCAGTTATTTCCTACCGATAGGCGAGTTAAGCGCCTTCTATATCAACGTCCTGCTAACTGCCTTCAGCGAGGAGTTTTCCTATTTCCTACTGGATGACCACAATCGCTTCAAGCCGGCTGGGATTGCAAGGTTCGCACGCTCCAAAGGGGGACACCTTTACGACGATGTGACTCTGGGACGCGTCGCCACTGTCACCCTGCTCGAAACCTGGCTCTATGAGTTCGCTGCACTGGAACAGGGGCAAATGCTTCAGAATCTGGGCCTGATGAGCCAGGCACTCGGTCTGGGCGGTTTCGTCCACTTTGCGGCTCACCCATTCATCTGGATGCAGACGCTGGGCTTTCGGATGGAGGATATCCCCTCATCCCGAATCATCGGCGCTGGATTCTTCATGAAGACCCTGCTCAGACTGCTGGGGCAGGAGCTGCCGGTACCAACCGCGGTGGGGCTGGAAGGCAACGGCGAAGTATTGATCAAGCCCTATTGCCCACCCTACTACGACTCGATGGAGCAAGCGGTGCTGGCCTTCGTGGAATACAAGTTTGCCGAGGGAAAGGGCACCTTCCGTGACGGAGGAGAGTCGACGGCCTGGAAGGATGGCGCCGCCGTCCAGGCAGACATTCCCCGCTATTCCGACACGGCCATCGCCTCCACGATCGCGTATTGTGAGTACATCTACAATCGCTACGGCCGTTTCCCGGCCAACAGCGGCCCCTTTCGCACAGTTCTAGCCTACCAGGCACACCACCTGGACCTGGAGTTCTACGACCGATACTACAAGCCCGGTGCCTACACCGAGACCCAGTCGGGGGAGTAGTGAGCAGTGAGCAGTGAGCAGTGAGCAGTGATGGAGTGATGCAGTGATGCAGTGATGCAGTGAGCAGTGAGCAGTGGGAGTTTCTTTCCCGAATGATCCTGCTGGCGGCGGTCTCCTACGATTCAACCCAACCCAGACATCCTAGCCCGGATTTCTCATCGCTTGTCGTAGCGAGGCGCCGCAAGGGCCGTCCTGGCAAGGCTTGCGACCGAGGCCCCCGCAGTCGTACTCGTGCAGTACGTCGAGGAGGCCGACCGAGCCTAACGTAGCCAGGACGGATGTTTGCGGCGACACAGTAGACCAGCGATGAGAAATGCGGGCTAACATCACCGC
Source organism: Acidobacteriota bacterium (assembly GCA_965222655.1). GTDB lineage: Bacteria > Acidobacteriota > UBA6911 > RPQK01 > JAJDTT01 > CAUZIZ01. The sequence continues at coordinate 1,673,605 of CBDCUP010000022.1, read as the reverse complement.
GGAGCGGGGCCATCGTCACTTCGATTCTCGCGAATCACGGTCATTGCTGAGGCGATCATGCCGGCCATGTCAGAAAGATTGGAGGGAATAATCAGAGAGTTAGTCGTCTTGGCCAGTTTGCCGAACTCCTTGATGTACTGTTCAGCAACTCGCAGGTTGACCGCGTCCATGCCCCCCCGCTCGTTGATGGCAGAGGCAATCTCTCGGATCCCCTTGGCGGTGGCCTCGGCTACCTTCTCGATCTCTGACGCTTGCCCCACAGCTTCATTGATGCGGCGCTCCCTCTCGCCCTCGGAGCGCTTGATCAGCTCCTGCTTATCCCCTTCGGCTACGTTGATCTTGGCCTGCTTTGCACCCTCTGATTCAGCGATCACGGCGCGCTTCTCACGCTCGGCTCGCATCTGCTTTTCCATCGCGTCCTTGATACTCTGCGGCGGAATGATGTTTTTCACTTCATAGCGCGTAACCTTCACACCCCAGGGATCGGAGGCCTTGTCGACTGCGTCGACGATCGCCGAATTGATCGTATCCCGTTCCTCGAAGGTTCGGTCCAGCTCCAGCTTACCGATGACGCTCCTCATGGTCGTCTGCGCCAGCTGCGTGGCGGCGAACTGGTAATTATTGATTCCGTAGGATGCCCTCGCGGCGTCCGTGACCTGCAGATAGAGGATTCCGTCGACCTCCACCGAGATGTTGTCTTGCGTGATGCAGGTCTGGGGTGGCACATCTACAGCCTGTTCCTTCAGTGTCTGTTTGTAGGCAACGCGATCCAGAAACGGCAACAGGACGTGAAATCCAGCCTCGAGACTGGCTCGATACTTGCCTACCCGCTCCACGATGAAGGCAGACCTCTGCGGAACGATTCGGATGGTTTTGAAGAATGTAACCAGAACAACAACGAAGAGACCGAAAAGAATGATCGTACCGGTGTCCACAATGACCTCCTTACAACGCCCTTACCTTCAACGTAATATTCTCTTTGTCAACGATTTCGACGGCTGATCCTACCGGGATCGTTTTATCGGCCTCCGCCCCCCAATAAGTGCCGCGAAAGTCGACCTTGCCTGCCTTGTTGGGTTGAATCTCTCGGGTCACCAGCGCCCGTTTGCCGACGAACTCTTGCAGGATGTCGTCGTCCGCAACCGGTTCATCCGGGTTGAAGAGAGTCTTGAACCTTGTGCGAAAAAAGAGCAAGCAGAAAACCGAAAAGACAACGAAGATGCCCAGCTGTAAGTTCAAAGGGATCTCAACGACCAGACCGATCAGCGCTACCAGCCAGGCACCGACTGCAAAGAACCCCAGAATCAATCCGGGACTGGTAAACTCCAGGAGCAACAGGATGAGTCCCAGAGCGAACCAGACAAGCGGCGGACTCAACCATTGTGGAAGGTCTTCCATCACTCATCCTCCATCCAACTCGCAAACTCTTGCTGAGTTGTTTGATCGTGTCCTGGGTCGCTACGAATTGTCATGCTGGAATGTGCGGCTACGCTACCGACACCTGCAATGGTCAGCGTAAGCAGAGAATATCACACAATCGGGACTCCCATCTCCGTTCTCGCTGGCCTTGATCGGCGAGGATCATGGCGTATTGCTCTTACCTCGATAGCTATCGTTCGTCAGCAACGTGCAACCTGCAACCCACGGCATGTAAGCAGAAACCGACCGCGATAATCCAAGCATCTACTGCCGAGAAATCTCCCTGACATAGACGTTCTTGAAGTAGAGTGTGTTGCCGTGACTCTGCAGCTCGATCGATCCGGTGGGGAAAATGGGCTTGGACCTGTCCCAGTAGTTCTCCAGCGTGACGTTGTTCACTACCATTCGTTGATTCAGAAAAACCGTAACCTTCTCCCCGGTCATCAGAATACGGAATTGATTCCACTGACCGACCGGTTTGTCTGCCACCAGTAGTGGCTTAGCGGGGTTCTTCTTGTTGTTCCAAAGCGCGCCCGACCCTTCGGGATCGTCCCAGATCTGTACCTGGGGGCTGCCTCGAAGGTAGATGCCACTGTCCCCTTTGGGTTCGATCTTCCAATCCACCCAAAGCTCGAAATCTCCGTAGTCTTCGAGGCTGCAGAGGCTCGCTCCCTTTCCATCGAATTGCAACATCGCGTCGACGACCTTCCAGTGAGCGCGCATCTTGGCGTCCGCCTCTTTCTGAGCAGCTGCCAGCTCCTGCGAAGACATCTTGGAGCGCTTGATTGGGTCGGCTACCAGCCCCTTCCAGTTGGTCAGATCCATGCCATTGAAGAGGGCTTCGAACCCGTCCGGAGCCAGATTGTCTACTTGATGTTCCCCCAGATCCTTAATGCGAATGTTGCGGAAGGCTACTTCACTACGGTGGCCGAGAAAGCCGACGTGTCCACTGGAGCGCATAAAGCCGGGATGGGCCTGGAGGACCTCTGAACCTCGGACGTCGTCCAGGTTGGCACTCACGATCACCCTGTCGTTCAGAGTCACCTGCATCCGCCGACCAATGCAGACGATTTCCTCCCGATTCCATTCTCCCAGCGGTTTCTCCGCCCCACGACGAGCCGGAACCAGCCCATAGACCGAGCCATGCGCCTGATAGGGCTTGATGTTCGCGTGCTTGGCAGCATTGTTGTCCAGAATCTGGATCTCGATGCCTTCAGTCGAGGCCGCACCTTCCCTTGGAACTCTGATCCCAACCCCGTTGTTACCCCCCTCCTTGAGCTTGAACTCGAAACGGAAGACAAAGTCGGCATACTCCTTTTCCGTGAGAAGATTCGCGGTTTCATCCGCCGCGCTGATCAGGACACCGTCCTTGACAAGGTAGCCACCCCCGTTCTCGCCCACCAGGATCCACCCGTCCAGGTTCCTTCCGTTGAAAAGCGTGACGAAACCGGGCTCGTGCCCTGACCCCAGGACGTGGGAAGAAAGCACAGCAACGACGAACAGAAATCCGACTCTACTGAAACAAGTCTTTTCCCGATTTATCATGATCCGCCTTTCCTTCTGGGTGCTCACATTCTGACCCACACCGACCCCTTTTCGCTGGACTCAACCGCTCTGGTAATGAATTCCATGCCCCGAAGGCCATCGTAGACCGTGGGAAAATCATACTCTTCAGTCGCAAGAGGAGCACCATCAAGATGCCTTCGAATTGCCACAACCGCACCGGAATAGATGGTGGCAAAGGCCTCCAGGTAGCCTTCGGGGTGTCCGGGAGGGATGCGGGTTACGGCGTTGGCGTCCTCCGAAAGATATCCCGCCTGAGCTCGCGTCAGGGTCTGCCTGGGCTGGCCGTAGCGATAAACACCAAGAGAATTGGGTTCTTCTTGAGCCCACAGGATGGCACCTTCAGAAGCATAGACTCGAAGCCGCAAGCCATTCTCCTCGCCGGTCGCGATCTGGCTGATGGTGAGGACACCCTTCCCTCCCCCCTTGAAGCGAAGCAAGACGTTGGCATCTTCATCCAAGGTCCGATTGGGAAGAAAAGTGCTCTTGTCGGCACAGATCTCTGCGATCGGGTCGCCGGTCACGTACTCCAGCAAGTTCACGCAGTGAGTCCCCAGGTCGCCCAGAGTGCCTCCGATACCCGCCTGGGCAGGATCCACTCGCCAGGAGGCCTGCTTATGACCCAGCTTCTCGTGCTGGACACTAAGAAAATCTTGAAGGTATTCCACCACAACCTTCCGTACGGTTCCCATCTCCTGCGAACGGAATAGATGTCGAGCGTGCCTGACCATCGGATGCCCGGTGTAGTTGTGGGTCAGGGCGAAGACGAGCCCAGTCTGCTCCACTACCTGGCAAAGCTCCTGGGCCTGTTCCAGGCTGTAGGTGACGGGCTTGTCGCAGACGACGTGGAATCCAGACTCCAGGAACGTTCTGGCGATGTCAAAATGGGAAGCATTCGGAGTGACGATGCTGACAAAGTCAATCCGCTGCTCAATAGGAAGTCCTGCCTCGGCCTTGGCCATTTCCTCAAAGTTCGGGTAGCAACGTTCCTCATCCAGATACAGCTCTCGACCGGTGGTCCTGGTGTTTTCAAAGTCTTGAGAAAAGCAGCCGGCAACCAGTTCGACCTGTTGGTCGAGGCTGGCCGCCATCCGGTGGACACCACCGATGAACGCACCCTGACCGCCTCCAACCATTCCCATGCGAAGCTTCCGTTTCCAGGATTTCATGTTCAGCACCCTCTTGAATAAGCCCCAGATCCCAAGCACCAACAAATCCCAAGTACCCGTCGAGGGTAGCCGGGATCGGCAGGCTGATGTCTCGGTCCAGTCTAGCAACCAACCACGCTGGAGAACTCCAAACAAACTTCTCCTCACTCCAGGGCCTTCGTCTACGCCGAAGGCGTTATTGCGAGTAGCCCAGGGTTGCAATGCGGAGCGAGCTACCCTGGGTTCAGATTGGCCCGTATCTCTTCTACGCTGAAGGCGTTATTGCCAAAACGTTCCCGGTCTGCAATAACCCCTTTGGGGTAAGGCAATTGACCGACCTAGACCCAGGGTAGCTCGCTTCGCATTGCAACCCTGGGCTACGCGCAGTAACACCTTCGGCGTAAGAGCGTGTCACATCCTATTTAATTACACTCCAGTTACATTTGAACTTCAGCCCAGACCGCTCAGTTTGAATTGGGCCATGCCGAGATCCTCCTTACCCACCGAATAAATCACGATCTGTCAAGGCTCTTCTTCGCCGTGGATGCCCTACGTTCACGACGCATAGAGGCGACCCTCCAAAGAGGTGAGTTGTACCTGGTGGCTAAAATTACTTCCTGCGGCTTCCCGGTAGATGATTCGGTGGTCGACACCGAGTCGGACTACCTTGCTCTGACCCCAGAGATTGGTGATGCGTGATGTCGTGAGCCCATACGTGAGTTTCCAACACGGATCAGAAGACGAGGGCGGGCGTGCCCTTGCAAGCGCTGGTGTGGCCGCCGAAGCGCCAACCATCTTGGTAAACTGCCTGCGATTCATCTCCATCGCTGTTTCGTCCTCACGCCAAGGCTCCAATCGAATCACAGGACAACGGGTGGTGCAAGGGCGGAGCTTCGGTCTTCGAGCCTTCCGCTCGATAGACAGCGGCCTGGAGGCCACCGCCTCAACCGGGAAGAAAAAAGGAAGGTAGGAAGGGAAGAACCTAGGCAAGTCCTGTGCCAAGTGGGGGGACCCAAAGCGATAGAAGTGGCGTTTGACATGAAGTACACTCTTTTGGCATCGGACGTTCACTTCGATTCTTCGACTCACGGAGACCCATGCCATGGCACGTATTCCCAGAAGACAGTTTTTTTCCCGTTCCTTCAACGGCGCAGTAGCGGCCAGTTCCCTGGGAATGGCCGCCCTGGCGAAGCCGCCTGCTGGACACGACCCAATTGGAGCCGCCCTGATCGGTACAACCCACCCACATGCCCTGGGACATCGGAAGGCGATCGAGCGATCCCAGAACTACAGCTTGATAGGTGTATCGGAGCCGAACCCAGACCTCTTGAAGCGGGCCAAGAAGGACTCACGCTGGGATGGCGTGACTTGGATGGAAGTAGACGCCTTGTTGGCCGACAAGCGGGTGCAAATGGTTTGCGTGGAGACCGACCCCCTGGAGGCCCTTACCTACTCGCGTATGGCAGTTGAGGCCAACAAACACACCAAGATCGACAAGCCTCCTGGAGCCGACTTCAAGGCTCTCAAGCAACTTCTAGACGACGCACAGAGTCGAAAGCTCCTGACTCAGATGGGCTACGTCTATCGCTACAATCCGGCTTTTCGTCTGGCTCATCGAGCCCTGCGGGAAAACTGGCTGGGGCCGATTCGCTCGGTTGCCTGCCAGATGAACGACACGCTGAGTCCGGAGGGCCGGCGACGACTGGACCGCTACCCGGGTGGGCAGATGTTCGAGATCTGCGGACACATGATCGATGCGCTGATCTGGCTCCTGGGCAAGCCTGCTCGCGTCAGTCCGGTGCTTCGGCACAGCGATCCAGTTCCTGACAAACTGGAAGATGATGTGCTGGCCATGTTTGAGTTCGACCCAGCGGTCGCCGTCGTCAAGAGCCACACCCGAGACGGCAACCGCTACTTCTATATCTTCGGAGAGAAGGGCTCGATCCTGATCGATTCTCCGGATCGCCCCAAGATGCGCATGGTCTTGAGCTCCAACCAGGGTGATTACCAGGCGGGGGCACAGGAAGTCCCGCTGGGTCCTTCGGAACGATACCTTCCGGACCTGGATGATCTGGCTGGCGCCATCAGAGAAGGTCGGCAAGTGGAGTTCTTTACGCCCGAGCATGATCTAAACGTCCAGCAGGCCCTGCTCACCGCGAGCGGCCTCACCGTCTGACGACTGCAAACAGGGAGACCCATCACATGAAAGCCATCCCCAGAAGACGATTTCTTACCAGGTCTATAGGCGCGGCCACCCTAGGCAGCACGGCTATCCGCACCGTTGCGGCGTCCCCCGGAGATAGAATCGGGGTAGCCGCGATCGGGATCAACGGCATGGGCCATGGCCATCTCCGCAATCTGGCAAAGCGTTCGGACGTCCGGATCGTCAGTCTCTGCGACGTCGATGAGAGCGTGCTGGCCCGAGGTGTCGAAACCGTCGCCAAGTCCCATCACGAGAAGCCCAAGCTGGTGGCCGACTTCCGGGAGGTTCTAGAGGATTCGGCCGTCGACGCCGTGGTGATCGCGACCCCGCATCACTGGCACTGTCCCATTGCTTTACCGGCACTCGAGGCGGGCAAGGATTGCTATGTGGAAAAGCCGGCCAGTCACGTCTTCAACGAGGGCAGGGCGCTGGTCGAGGCCGCGCGCAAGCACAACCGGTTGGTGCAGCACGGCACCCAGATGCGTAACACCGAGGTTACCTTTCTGGCGGGTGAGGTGCTGGAGTCTGGAATCCTGGGCGAGATCAAGATGACCAAGGCCTGGAATGTCCAGCGGGGCCATGGGATGGATCCCAAGCCGGATGCTCCCGTTCCCGCCGGAGTAGACTACGACATGTGGCTGGGTCCGGCCGCCAAACGCCCCTTCAACCCCAATCGATTCCACCGGACCTGGCGCCTCTATCGGGACTTCGGCAACGGCGACATGGGCGACGACGGAGCCCACGACCTGGACATGGCAAGGTGGGCGCTAGGGGTCACCACCCACCCGGTGCGTATCACCGTGCATGGAAGCACTATTGACCTTAAGGGAGAACGCGAGTACCCGGACAACATGGTGCAGGCATTCCAGTACGCTGAGGGAAAGGTGCTGCTCTACGAGGATCGTCTCTGGACACCCTACGGAATGCACGGATTCGACAATGGCAACGCCTTCTACGGCACCGAGGGGTACATGATCTTCTCACGCCGCGGGTATTTCCAGGTGTATCTGGGCCCCAAAGAAGAGAAGGGTCCGGGTCGCAGCGGCAGGGACATCCGCCAGAATTCAGAGGCGAACCTGGCCCATTTCCTGGATTGCGTCCGCAGCCGGAAACAGACCAACGCCGATGCCGAGGTCGCCCATCTGACCTGCGGCCTGATCCACCTGGGCGAGATCGCCTTCCGGCTGAAACGGGTCATGGAGTTCGATCCGGAGAGGGAGGTCTTCCCCAAGGATCCAGAGGGGAACAAGATGTTGACGAAGCATTACCGGGCTCCTTGGGGTGTCGTGTAGTAACAATCTCTAAGCAAGCCGGCGTGGCTTCGGTCTCCAGGCCGAAGTGGTCGAGCCGAAGGCTCGAAAGAAGAAACTTCGGCCTGGAGACCGAAGCCACGTCAGATCCAGCCATCCATCCAATCGGCACGATGATAGGTAAACTCTGCTTCTCGGAGCTTATCCTTCACTGGATTCTCTCCGATATACCGCCTATACGCGCTCAACTGTTCTAGGTCGCGCACGATGTGGTCGTAGCCTTCCTTCTGCCACAGAGCTTCTCCGGTTCGACCGGCCTTGTAGCTGATCCTGCGTGCACTGTAGCTTCTGATGGATCCGAGAATGTCTTCCAGGTCTTCATCCCCAACCGGTGTCATCAAAGCGTGGCAATGGTTCGGCAGGCAGACGTAGTCGCCCAGCCAGAATCGCGAGGTATGAAAGTAGGCGAAGGCGTCATCTACGAAGGCCCGCAAGGCCGACCGCCGAAGAAGGCAGCTACCATATCCATTATCGAGGTGCTTCTGAATGGCGGAGCTGAACCTCGTCTGGAACGCGCGCTGTTCTTCCTGTCTGAGCTGGCGGAAGGATAGTTTCCAGCGCCCGTCGGCGTCCCAGCTGATCCCGCGGGATTCGAGCCAGCGCAATCTTTCCATCTTCCATTGCGCCAGAATCCCGGCAGGAAGGGAGTCCTCAAGCCTGAAAGTGACGAAGTAGGTTGCGCCCTTCTGCCGCCAGTGGGGCAGATACCCTCGATATATGCGGGTGGCTTTGTGGGGATCAAAAGCAACAAAGGGCGGCGGCTTCGGCATCGATCACAATAACGCCCCCACCAAAGAAAAGACGACTCGTGGCGGCGGTCTCCAGGCCGCCGTATCTTCGGGCCAAAGGCTCGAAATAAGGAACTTCGGCCTGGAGACCGAAGCCACGTTGTACTTGACTCACTGCTGTAAAAGGACTACTAAAGAGAGAAGAAGGAGAGTTCAGATGAGCAAGAGAATTGTACCTTCAGTATTAGCAACCACTGGGGTATCCATTTAACCGGACCCATCCGGGCCGGCAGTTCTCCAGGGGCGGTTCGCTGGAGGGCGATCCAGGCTCGGCGGGTGCCCGCGCGCCTGGGGCGGCGTGGGCGACACCGCCCGGGGCCGCTTGGTGGCGATAAGGTCCTGGTAGCGTAGCGGCTCGTGGGCAGCGGCGAGTTCGAGCACCCGGTAGAAGACCATCCCGCGGCTTCGGGAGCGTCGGCGGTTGAAGCGGAACACGAACTCATCCAGGTAGCTGGCCAGGTGGGCGGGCTCCACCGATCCTTGGTGGGTGCCCAGCAGCCACCGCTTGGCCAGTGAGGCGACACGGTGCACCGCGGGCAGTAGCTCGCCGGTATCCTCCCCGCGGGCCCGGGCCGCCCGCTGGCTGCGTCGAGCATGGACGTAGCCGAGCTTCTCCAGACCGTGGTAACCCTGCCAGCCGTCGGTGAAGACCGTCGCGCCCGGCTCAACGTGATCTGTCACGAACGGGTGCAGCGACGCGGCCGACGCATCAGCCAGCGGCAGCATGCGGCAGCGGCCAAGCCCTTTCGGCTCCCGGACCTCCACCGCGATGCCGGTCAGCACCTTCTTGCCCCTGGCCCGGCCACCTGCCAGCCCCGGCTGCTCACCGCCGATGTAGGTCTCATCCACCTCCACCATGCCGGCTAGTCGGTCGCGGCCCCGGCGCACCAGCACCGACCGCAGCCGATGCAGCATGGCCCACGCGGTCTGGTAGGAGCCGATCTCGAGCGTCCGCTTCAGGCTCAGCGCCGAGATCCCGTCTTTGCCCGTGGCGAACAGCCAGCAGGCATTGAACCATACCGTGAGCGGCGTGCGCGTCCGGTCAAAGATCGTGCCCGCAGTCACCGAACTACGGCCGCCGCACCCGGAGCACCTGAAGCGCCCATCGCCCAGCCGCCAGCCACCATCGTGGCCGCAGTCCGCGCAAGCGAAGCCAGCGGGCCATCGCAGCCACTCCAAGTAGTCCAGACAGTCCGCATCGGTGCGGAACCAGGCCTGGAACTCGCCCACGGACCTCGGATAGTGCGTGCCAGCACGAGGGTGATCCACCGCCTCAGCCTACATTCAGTCCGGTTAAATGGATACCCCAGAAGCAACCATATTGATACTCACGCTTTGGACCGGCGCTCTGCTTGGGCAGACGTTTTCTATCGACGGTCCAAGCCCTGGTATTACGCCAGCGGTTCCTGATGATATTCTGGGGCCGGGTCCGGTACCCGTTGGGCCTTTTCCGATCGCCTTTCCTGGACCGATCGTCGTCGCAGGATCAGGCATTGGGGTTGAGGTGGATGCCCTTTCGTATGATGCCCACCCGGTGGTGCCGGCGCTCGGTCTGACTGGAGCCGCCTTCAGCGTGGCGCCGGGAAGTGTCGGAGTTGCTGGCAGCGCGGTACTAGCCGAATCCCCAGGAGGCGACGAAGCAGCAGATATCTATTTTGCCGGGTTCATGTTCACAAACATCCTGCTTTTCGATGGAAACGGGTCGACTGGCCCACCCTTGGGTTTGCCAGAGCCATCTCTGGCTAACCTTGACGCCGTAGACGCCTTGACCCCAACTCCCGGCACGGTCACCGCAATTTTTTCGGTCGATCCAGCAACTGCCGTAGGTACCTATTTTGGGGCCAGTCCCGCCGACCTCTTCGGTGCCCCGAATGCTCCTGGATATTCGTTTCCCGGAGGTGGTGTTCCTGGGGTCTATGCCGCTGCGGCAGCTCTAGGATTGGCAGCAACTGACGATATCGACGCAGTCCATTACATGGAGGACGGTACCGCGGGCGCTTCTGCAGGAGACATGGTGTATTTTTCACTTGCGCCAGGCTCGCCCTCATTGCCAGGTCTTGGCGCCACCGCCGCAGATATTCTGGTGGTTACTCCCGGCGGGGTCCCTGGGATAGCTTTTACTGCTGCCGCTATTGGTCTAGTTGCCACTGATAATCTCGACGCCCTCTCCATGCACACTCCGGGCGCGGGCCTCCCAGTGCAGCTGAAGAACTTCAACATCGAGTGATTCCTTCGTGGCGGCGGTCTCCAGGCCGCCGAGCTTTCGAGCTGAAGCTCGAACGAAAAAACTTCGGCCTGGAGACCGAAGCCACGTCCAAGTCTCGGATCAGTATTCAACCTGCCCTTCTTCATTTACTCCCTTGGGCTCACCCTCAGCCAGGTTTATGTGTTACGTAAGGGAGAAACAGTTGATAGAATCTCCGCATGATCCTGAGCTTCAGGAGCCGCAAAACGAGGCGGTTCCTTGAGGGTGAACGGGTCCGCGATTTCCAGGGGTTTGCGGTGCAGGCTACTCGGAGGCTTACGGTTTTGGATAGCGCCGAGTCTTTGCAAGACCTTGCACATTTGAGAAGTAATCGGCTTGAGGCCCTATCGGGTGAAAGAGCTGGACAATACAGCATCCGTGTCAATCGCCAGTGGCGAATCTGTTTCCGCTGGGAAGATGAGGGTGCATGTGATGTTGAAATCGTTGACTACCACTAGGGGGTTCCGTCCGATGGATATCAAGAATCGAATGCGGCCAGTCCATCCCGGCGAGGTGCTTCGGGAAGAGCTCGAGGAGATGGACATGTCGGCGTCGGCTTTAGCGAAAGCGCTCGATGTGCCAGTCAACCGAGTTACCGGAGTTTTGAATGGCACACGCAGTCTTACCGCGAATACCGCCTTGCGTCTGTCTCGCTATCTGGGGACAACTGCCGAGTTCTGGATGAATCTTCAGAAAACCTACGAGCTTCGCGTTGCAGAGAAACAGGTGGGCAAGACGATCGCGAATCGGATCAAACCCCGCGCCGCCTGAACTCTGGGGCGGAGTCGGTGGACAGGCTCTCGCTCGCGTCCAGTTGCAGGTCGGTCATTCTTCTCTCCTTCCCCCTTCTGGACCTGTAAGGTTCCCCTGGTGGGACCAGAACCGGGCCACCGCAACATAGGTCAACAAGGAACAAAGAACCGCGGGAAACACGCGGTGAATGATCCCTGACAGCGGGACGAATTGCCAGCAGCAGAGACAGAGAATGCCGGCCGCAAACGAAGCCAACACCGCTCTACCGTCACCCCGCTTCCAGTAGAGCCCTAGGACGATCGTAGGCAGAAAGCAAGCGGCGTAGAGACTGCCGGAGAAGGAGGTAATCGTAACCACACTGCCGGGAGGATCCAGAGCGATCAGAGCCGCCAGAACCGCGAAAATCGAAACGTAGACTCGAGTCGCTCCGATCGCACTCTCATCGGATCTGTTCCTACGCCAGAGCCCGACCAGATCTCTCTCGCAGGTTGATGCCATCACTAGTAAGACACTGTCCAGAGACGACATGGCGGCGGAGACCATTGCCAGCACCATCAGAGCGCTGACGATCGGACCGAAGACCGCTCCACTGGCGAGCAGAGCCGGCACCACGCGATCGGTGTCGGCCAACTCGCTGGGCAGGATGTTTCTGGCATAGAGACCTACCGGAACCAACAAGCTGAAGACCAGCAAGAAGGCCAGAGTCGAGATCAAGCCCCCGAGACGCGCCTGCTTGGGATCACTCAAGGCATAGAATCGAGAGAGCTGGCGGGGTTCGACCACGAACTTGATGGTGGTGGCAAAGAGAACTCCCAGGAGCATCGGAAGCGGCATGGCAGCATCCCAGCTGAAAAGCCGGGGACCGTGGACTCCCTGTTTGAGCTGGTAGATGGACTGGAGTCCGCCGGCGGCCTGAGTCGTACCCCAGAACAGCAGGACAGCGGCGATGATCATGATGACTCCCTGCACTACGTCTGTCTGAACCACCGAGTGAAAGCCTCCTACCGCCGTGTAGGCCACTACGATCACGAGCACAATGAAAATGGCATGCCAGTAGGAAACGTCGAGAAATGCTTCTAGAAGATTCCCGATTCCCTTGAACACCGCCGTGGTGTAGATGAAGCTGGAGAGAAGGACAATGAGCGCCGCCACGATCCGCGCGGGCTGGCTGGCGAAACGAAATCCTATGAAGTCGGGAATCGTAAGAGAACCCAGAAATTCCGTCTGCTCACGCAGTCGGGGAGCGATCCAGACCCAGGAGATGAAGCTGGAGCCAACGGCAAACGGCACCAGCAGCAACCAGGAAAGACCGTAGTCATAGGCCTGGCCCGAGAAACCCACGAAACTGTTGGTGCTGGCGTAGGTGGCAAAGAAGGAGATCCCGACCGTCGCCCCTCCAATGGAGCGTCCTCCTACGAAGTAGTCGGCCAGGCTGCGGGTCTGTCGATTCCCCGCCCAGGCGTGATAGACCATCAGGGCGGTGTAGACAAGGAGAGCGAGCAGTTCCAGGGAGTGGCTTTGGATCCAAGTCATGGAAGAAGAAGCTCCGAAGTCCAAGATACAAGATACAAACAAATCTCAAATTCCGAGCACCAAATCCCAAAACAGACCCTTTGAAGCTTGAGATTTGGAATGTGTTTGTATCTTGTATCTTGGGATTTGAGACCGATTCGCCGGAAATTCAGGTTGATATTAGCAGCATATTCTATGCTAGAATACCCGTTTTGAGCGGGACACTTCCCCGCCTAGCTTTCGTAGAGGTAGAGGGATGGCTGGCAGGTGGCTTGGACTCATCTTTTCATGCCGGTGAGGCCCGCCGCAAAGCAGTGCTAGCCGGCTGAGTTCCCCTGAACCAGGCAAAGGAAGGCTGCTAGTCGCTGAGTTCGGTTTGCCAAAGCAGTCGCTTTTTCGAGTGAGGGTTCGCTAATGGAAACAGAGTCAGTCAAAACTGGGTCACGAGTAATGATCGAGGCGCGGGGTATCAGTAAGTATTATGGTCCATTCGTGGCTGTAGAGAACATCTCCTTCTCCATTTCGGAGGGACAGATCGTGGCCTTTCTGGGGCCCAACGGAGCCGGCAAATCGACCACCATGAAAATCCTGACAGGTTTTCTGGCAGCGAGTCAGGGAAAGGCCCTGATTGCCGGTCGAGACATCCACGAGGATCGCCTCGAGGCCTCAAGGACCCTGGGCTACCTTCCCGAGAACGGGCCTCTCTACCTGGAAATGACGCCCCTGGAATTGCTTCAGTTCTTCGGGGAGGCGAGGGGGCTGCAAGGGTCAGAGCTAAAACGGAGAATCGACTTCGTCGGCGAACAATATTCCCTGGACGAGGTCATGGAAAAACCCATCGGAAAGCTATCCAAGGGATATCGTCAGCGCGTGGGCCTGGCACAGGCAATGATGCACGATCCCGAAGTATTGATCATGGACGAGCCGACCGCCGGACTGGATCCCAATCAGATCCACGACTTCAGGGACAGTATCAAGGAATTGGGAAAGAAGAAGACGATCTTGATCTCGACTCATATCTTGCAAGAAGTAGACGCGGTAGCCGACCGAGTGCTGTTCGTTCATGACGGACGGCTGATCTATGACGGCACACCCGAAGACCTCAAGGAAAACGGTTCCCTGGAGGAACCCTTTCACCGCATGACCCGAAAAGAAGAGTCGGCTGCAGGCGAGCCGCCGGAAGAAGCGGCAGCAGCGGAACCTCCAGTGCAGGCCGACGTACAGACAGACGGAGACAACGATGAAGGATAAGATCAATATCGGATTCATCCGGGCCCTGGTAAAGCGAGATCTGTGGAAGTACTTCACGAACCCTACAGGTTACGTCTTCATTACCTTGTTCATCTTCTTGAGCGCGGCCGCGGCCTTTTGGCAGGACCGGTTCTTCCTGGACAATCTGGCCAACCTTGACCAGCTGAATTACCTGTTCCCCTACCTGCTCTTGTTCTTCATCCCCGCCCTCACCATGTCGGTCTGGTCGGAAGAACGGAAGCAGGCCACGGACGAGCTCCTCTTCACGCTCCCTGCGACCAGCCTGGAGATCGTGCTGGGCAAGTATCTGGCCACCCTGGGAATCTACACCGCCTCCCTCATCTTGTCCCTGAGCCATATCATCGTGCTTGCCTTCCTGGGGAGCCCGGATCTGGGTCTGATGTTCAGTAACTACCTGGGATACTGGCTGATTGGAGGGACACTGATTGCGGTCGGCATGCTGGCCTCGCTGCTCACGGCCAATGCAACCATCGCCTTTGTCCTGGGAGCGGTCTTCTGTTCCTTCTTCGTCTTCATCGATCTACTGGGCGGCATTAGCCAGACGTTGGGTGAAGCTTTAGTGCCCTTGGGCGTCTTCCGTTCCTTTGACGACTATTCCCGAGGCGTGATGAGCCTCTCAGGGCTCTTCTACTTCATCTCGCTTTCCGCCTTCATGCTCTACCTCAACGTCCTGCTCATCGAGCGGCGGCATTGGCCTCGAAAGGCCGAGGGCTACCCGATGTGGGCCCATCACACCGTGCGTTCCCTGGGGCTGCTGCTCGCCTTGATCAGCATCGTCGTCATCATCGGACGGGTGAGCATTCGCGCCGATCTGACCGCAGAAGGCCTCCACTCCCTGGGCGGTGAAACCCGCGAACTGATTGGGGAGCTATCGGAAGACCGTCCGGTGTTCATCCAAGCGTTCGTCAGCCCCGAGGTACCGGAACAGTTCGTTCAGACCCGTGCGAATCTCCTGAGCACACTGAACGAAATCGACTCGATCGGCGGAGGTAAGGTTCAAGTCCTGATCGAAGAGACCGAGCCCTTCACGGAAGGGGCTCGTCAGGCACGGGAGAGATTCGGCATCACCCCCCGACAGATACCCAATCTGGGAAGCGCTCGGGCGGGCTTTTCCAACGTCTTTCTGGGAATAGCCTTCACCTGCGGTGCCGAGGAACAGGTCATCCCCTTCCTGGATCGCGGACTCCCCACCGAATACGAGATGACTCGGAGCATTCGGGTGGTCGCCAAGACGGAGCGCAAGACGATCGGAGTGGTCGGCACCGAGGCCAAG
Source organism: Acidobacteriota bacterium (assembly GCA_965222655.1). Lineage (GTDB taxonomy): Bacteria > Acidobacteriota > UBA6911 > RPQK01 > JAJDTT01 > CAUZIZ01. Next base: position 1,658,119 of record CBDCUP010000022.1, on the reverse strand, counting down.
CTCTTCGGGGGATTCGATTTCCAGACCATGCAGAGCAGTCCCGCCTGGTCAGTGGTGGCAGAGTTGCAGAAGCAATACGAGGTAAGGCAGATAGCGGCCACCAGCCCCATCCCTGAGGATATCGACGGCCTAGTGGCGGCCCTCCCCTCCTCTCTGCCCCAACCCGAGATGGACAATCTGCTGGCCTACATCGAGAAGGGAAATCCCACGCTGTTGCTGGTCGACCCGCTCCCCGTAGTCAACATCGGACTGGCCCCGTCGGAGCGGAGCGGGGCGAACCAGAATCCGTTCATGAGGCAACAGGGTCCGCCTCCCAAGGAGAAGGGAAACATCAGACAGCTCCTTTCCAAGATCGGCGTCGCCTGGGATTCCGGCGAAATCGTGTGGGACACCTACAACCCTCATCCTGATCTGGCCCACCTCCCTCCGGAAGTGGTTTTCGTGGGCGAGGGCAACCAGAATCCGGAGGTCTTCAACAGCGATCACATCGCCAGCAAGGCGCTGCAGGAGCTGGTCCTCCTCTATCCCGGCCGGATCGAGAAGGCGCCCGGATCAGACAATGAATTCGAGCCTCTCATAAAATCGGGGCGTGCCTCCGGAGCCCTTCCCTTTTCCGCCATGGTTCAGCGGAATTTCCTGGGGGTTCAGCTGCGGCGGAATCTTCCGCACAAGCCCGACGACAAGGACTACATCATGGCCGCCCACATCCGCAGTCCTGGGATTGCGGATTCCGAAGCTGGGTCAACTGAAGAAAAGGAAGGTGAGGATCCGGCGTCAGGCGAGGCCGAGGACAAGAAGGCCGCGCCAACCAAGGGTGTGAACGCAATCGTTATTGCCGACCTCGACTTCATTTCCGAACAGTTCTTTCAGATTCGACAACGCGGTCCGGAGAATCTCAACTTCGATAACGTGACCCTCTTTCTCAATTGCATGGACATCCTGATCGGGGATGAGTCGTTCGTGACGCTTCGCAACAAACGAGTCCGGCATCGAACCCTCGAAGCCGTCGAGGAGCAGACCCGGAATTTCATCGAAGAACGGGTCAAGAAGGAGCAGGAAGCCGAAACAGAGGCCGCAGCCGCCCTGAAAGAAGCTCAGGCTCGACTGGAGGAGAGAGTCAATACGGTGCGTCAGCGACAAGACCTCGATGCCCAGACGAAACAGATCATGGCCCGGAATCTGCAGGAAGTCGAAAACCGCAGACTCGAGGTCTTGAAAGCCAACATCGAATCCGCCAAAGAGGCAAAGATCAACAGCAGCAAAGAGAGTATGGAATCGCAGGTGAGACAGATTCAGGGCAATATCAAGACCCTGGCGGTGATGCTGCCACCCATTCCAGTCTTTGCCCTGGGCGTGCTGATCTTCGTGAGGCGGCAGCGCCGAGAGACCGAGGGCGCCGCAGCCACCAGGAGGTTGAAAACATAGTCATGAGTCAAACTCGAAAAACCATCACTTTTGCGGGCGTGGGCTTACTGCTTCTAGCGGCAGCGCTGCTCACCGCCCCCCGGCACGTCACTCCCGACGCCTTCATGGATCGGGGAGAGCAGTTTTTCGCCGACTTCACCGATCCCAACGTAGCCACCACTCTGGAGGTCATCGAGTTCGATGAGGAAACTGCCGCCGCGCGTCCCTTCAAGGTCACCTTCGAAGGAGGCAAGTGGTCCATACCCTCACATCACGACTACCCGGCGGACGGCAAGGACCGGCTGGCCAAGACGGCAGCCGATATGATCGAGATCAGAAAGGACGACTATCGTTCCGGCAATGTATCCGACCACGAAATCTGCGGAGTCATCGATCCGCTGGATGAAGGCGCCACCTCTCTGAAGGGCCGGGGGAAAAGGGTCACGATCAAAGGAAAAGACGATCAGGTCCTGGCAGATCTCATCATCGGCCGGAAGGTCGAAGGCAAGGAAAAGCTGTACTTCGCCAGAGCCCCTGGCCAGAAACGAGTTTACGTAGCCAAACTGGATCTCGAAGTGTCCACCAAATTCGAGGATTGGATCGAGCGCGATCTGATGGAGTTGGAGAAAGACGAAATCCAGCGCGTGACTCTGAAGGACTATTCGATCAACGAGCGCACCGGGACCATAAACCAGAGAGGCACCTTGATCCTGACCAAGAAGGATGAAAAGTGGGAAGCCGACCGCATGTCCTCCAGCCAGGAGTTGGAAACCTACAAGATGAACGATCTGGTGAAGACTGTCGACGAGCTCTCCATCGTAGGCGTTCGACCCAAGCCGGAGGGCTTGTCAAGGAGCTTGAGCCGGTCCGAGGAGGGGACCCGCCTCACCCAGTCAGACCTCATGTCGCTGCAGAGCAAAGGGTTCTTCTTCAGCAGAAAAGGCAGCCTGCTTTCCAATGAAGGGGAGCTGGAGGTCGAAACCAGCGACGGCGTCACCTACACCTTGCGCTTTGGAGAAATTGTCTACGGTTCTGGAGAAGCAATCACCGCCGGGTCTGAGGCAAGTGATGACAAGGACGCCGGACCTGGAGAGAACAGGTACCTCTTCCTGACGACCGCATACGAGGCCAGTTCTTCCGGACCGCCTGAGCCACGGAACACCGATTTCCTGAACAAGGCCGAAAGCGAATGGAGCGACGCCGACCGCACCAACAGCGAGTTGAAGAACAAGTACGATGAGTGGAAAAAGAAACAAGACAGCGCAAAGGAACGCTCGGAGCGGCTGAATACCCGATTTGCCGACTGGTACTACGTCATCTCGGACGACAGCTTCGACAAGATACATCTCGGCCGGAGTGATCTGATCAAGAAGAAGACCACCTGACCTGAAGCTTGATTTATAGAATCGGGGCGAGCAGAGCCGTAAGCGATTGATTTGGTGGGCGTACTTGAGACGTCTTCGTACACCGAAGGTGTTATTGCGAGTAGCCCAGACATCTGAGGTTTCAAGTCAAGTGTTTTTTCAAGTTTTTTTTCAGCCGGTTGCATTTTTTTCCACAGCTTGATTGCTCTCTACAAGAAGGCCAGCAAAGGGGCGTTGTTCGCCTTCAAAGAAGCCACATAAATGGCGTCGTCGTAGGGGATCCGGTTCTTCCAGCAGCGGTAGATTATGCGCAGCCACTTGAAGGCCAAAGAGCGCACCGCGACGTGATGATCTTTCCCTTGGCTGAGCTGCATCTGGTAGAACGCTTGCGCCCAGGGGCACCAGTGCCGGGAGTGAGCGGCGAATTCGTGAACGCCCTGGCGGACGAACTTGGGACAGGCCCAACGGTAAGACACGATGCGGGTCTTGCCACTGCTTCGCAGCAGGGGGGCGATGCCGGAGACGGTCTGTACCTCCGCGGCGCATTGGAAACGATCCCGATCCTCCCCAAAGAGAGTTAAGAGCCGCGGTCCCAGAGCCTTTCCAGAGCCGGGCAGACTGCTGAAAATGAAATGGTCGGGGTGGTGGTTGAAGAGTTCCTCGATTTTGGCATCAAACCGCTGGATGGACTCATTCAAGTGCAGGATCTGTCCCGCCAAGCTCTGAGTCATCAGGCTAGCCGCCGTCACAATGGCCGCATCGTGGGTCAGCGCCCGGGCCTGCTTGATCTCCTCCAGCTTGGAGTGCAACTTTTCGCTGCCCCCCACCCGATGGCTCTTGAGAAAGCGGCGAATCGTGGTCGGCTTGACCCGCTGCAAGGCCTCAAGGCTGGGCCAACGGTTCAGGAAATCACAGGCCGTCTTCCCTTTGAGCGGGCCGACCCATTTCAGGGCCTGAGGAAAGTAGTTCTTCAAGTTGGCGGTCCACTGATTGGTCAAGTCCGCGCGCAGATCGACCAGCTTGCGCCGTTGCTCGGACAACAGGCGCAGGGAGCGCACCTCCGGCGATTCGGGTTCCCACAATCGAATCCGTTCCCGATGCTTGAGCAGGTAGTCCAGCACCAGATCCGCATCCCTCGGGTCGTCTTTGCCTCCACTGGGATAGAAGGCTCCACGGTAGCGGCTCAAGGACTTCGGGTTGATCGGGTAGATCAACACAAAATCGTAATCCATCAGCGCATACAGCAGCGCTCCCCGGCTCTGTTCGACGGCGATCGCGACCCAGCCGCCTCCGCTCCTTTCTCTCAGCCCGTTGATCCAGCTCTGCAGGGCCTCCGGTGTTTGTTTGACGTCGCCGGTCTCGATTTCGCTCGAGCCCGACATCCGCAGCGCGTAGGCATGCTCTTGGTCGGCCCAGTCCAGGCCCACCCACACTCCAATGGTCTGCTCCTCAATCGGCTTCATGGCTCCTCTCCCCTTCTCTGGTGTTTCGTCGGACGCAAACCGGGGGCGGCGAATTCCTTATAGAAGTCCTCCTGAGCGGACAGCATCTGAGTATTCGTCCAAATCCGGCCCAGGGTCCGTCCGAAAGTCTGGGCTTAATCGTCCTCCCGATAAGGGTTGGCATTCGTGACGGACCCGAGCGTCCTGGGAGTCGACTATCGAGCTCCCGACTCCACACTTTTGCACACCATCCACACCTTCCACAAAGAAAGAAAAAAGGGTCATCCGGTAAATGGGGAGGTGGGGACGTGGTTGGCACCTTCCGGATCCCAAATCTGCTCCCCGTTCGCTTGTCCATATAGTCGGCTGCAGTAGCAGAGGCCGTGGGAACTGTGGAAAACTCCGAGCGACATCGAACCGGGCCAGCAAGCCCGTGATACGGAGTTTTCCAAGCGCTGTGCGAACGGTGGAAAAACAACTGCGAGCACTTGCCAGTTCTCCTCTAGAACTACTTGTTTTTCCACGGTTTGCATAGTGCGGCAGTTTCCATGGCCTGCCTTTGACTGGCGGCACCTCCCCATTTACCGGATGAACCAGAAAAAAGTAGCAAAAAAGAAAGAAAGGCGGCTACGGCTACTTGCCGCTCCCATCTTCCCGATCTCAGTACCTTCCCAACTATAAGGGTTGGCAATGCGAAGCGAGCTACCCTGGGTCTATATCGTTCAAAAGAAATGTGTTACCCAAAAGGGGTTATTGCTGACCGGAAACCCATTGGCAATAACACTTTCAGTGTAGAAAAGGCAGGGGCATCTTAACAGTCTCGGAATTTCAATCAAGTGAGCTGTTCTCTGAGACCGCCCTTTCGTCACAGCCGGGGTGTCCCGAAACAGCCTTTTACGGCCTTGGCCGTCGGCACGAAGTGCCTACTTAACAGTCTCGGAATTTCAATCAAGTGAGCTGTTCTCTGAGACCGCCCTTTCGTCACAGCCGGGGTGTCCCGAAACAGCCTTTTACGGCCTTGGCCGTCGGCACGAAGTGCCTACTTAAACCCAGGGTAGCTCGCTTCGCATTGCCAACCCTAGGCTACTCGCAGTAACGCCTTCGGCGTAAGTGATGGGCCCCTGAAGTGAGAAGCAGTTCCTTTCTCGAATGATCCGGCGGAGCCGGAGGCCCTCACTAAGAAGGATCAACAAACATGACACCCATGCCAGCTGGTCTCCTCTTCCCAACCATGGTCGTGGGCAGCCTCCCCCGTCCTCAATGGGTCAAGGAGCTGATCGAGGAACGCAAGTCAGGTAAAGTCAGTCCGACCCAGGCCGATCAGCTGCTGGATTCGGTGGTTCCCTCAGCCTTGAAAATGCAGGAGCGGGCTGGGTTGGACTTCATTTCCGACGGCGAGTGGAGACGCGAAAGCTACGTCAAGGTCTTCGCCGAGGCGGTCGATGGATTCCAATCCGATCTCGTATCGGCAGGTAACGTCGACTACCCAGACCTCAGATATCCCGCTGTCGTCTCCCAGCTCTCGCCGCATCGATCGATCGCTGCATCCGAGGTTGAGTTTATTCGCAGGCACAGCGACAGTCGGATCGTCGTAGCCTTGCCCTCAGCCTATACCATTGCCCGCCGCATGTGGGACCCGGAGCACTCCTCATCTGCCTACCCCAGCCGAGAAGGGTTCATGGACACCTGCATTCCCATCGTCCGAGCCGAGATCGAGACCCTCATCGATTTCGGAGTAGATGCGATCCAACTCGACGATCCCTGGCTGGCGCTCCTGGTAGACCCTGACTACCGTAGGCGGGAGGGCATCGACGACGTGGATCGGGAGATCGAACTCAGCGTCAGGTCTGTCAACCAGGCCGTAGAGGGCATAGAAGGCGCCTTTCTGAGCGTCCACTTGTGCCACGCTCATTTCAATCGATCGCATTCCACCAAGGGTTCCTATGAACTGATCATCGAGGCCCTCGGTCGGATGAAGGTCGACCGCTTCGCCATCGAGTTTGCAACCCCTGACGCCGGAGGGGTAGACGTCCTGCGGCATTTTCCAGCGGACAAGATTCTCGGTCTGGGGGTCATCGACCACACCGACAACAGAGTCGAAACTCCCGAGCTAGTGGTGGAGCGAGTGGAAAGGGCGATGGAGTTCGTCCCCAAGGAGCGAATTACGTTGAATCCGGATTGTGGATTCTCCCCCTCGAGCGTCAACCCGATGGACCTGGACGAGGCCTATCTCAAACTCAAGGCGATGTGCGACGCCGCCTCCATGTTAAGAACCAAGTACGCTTGAAGAGAATTCCATGTTACAAAATACATTACGTAAGAGGTCCTGAAAACTTGGATCTTGGCCCTGGGTTCAAAGGGCTTTGGGATTGTCTGCCCTCGCGAGCCGATATAAATAGGACTTCCTCGATGAGATTCTCGGCGCTCTGGATGCTGGCGATCGGCTTGTTTTCGGTAGGCCTCCGCGGTGAGGAGATTCGAACGGTTTCCTCTAGCGACCCTATCCCCCTGGGCGCGCCCTTCCAAGCCAAGATCGAGAAATCAGCGATCTTCCCGACGCCGCTTTGCCCCGGCAGCTCCATCTCGTATCAGATAACGCTGACCAATCAATCGAATGAGGGTACCCCTGGTCTAACTGCTTCGATCGGCGACCCTATCCCTGCGGGGACGACCTATGTCGCAGGAAGCGCCACCAACGGCTCCGTCTTCAGCAGCGAGCAGAATAGGGTGGTTTGGACGGGATCCCTTGGGGGGCCAGCGTTTCCTCCGAGCCATACGATTGCCTTCTCGGTAACCGTCAACCAGGGCATTACCGATGGGACACGGATCACCAACACCGCCAACGGAGCGCTGATCTTGCCCGACCAAGGAGTTCTCCTGCGTCGAGCGGAGTTGTCTCTGGGTATCAACTGTTCGCAGCCGCCCATCACCTTCACGTTCACCAAGGATCGGGAGTTCGCTCAACCACTTCACCAAGAGTTGCCGCCCAGCCCTCGAAGGCTGCCGGGCGACCACGACCGCAGCAGCGAGCTGCTTTCCAAAAGGCCCTCGCACGAACCAGAACGTATCTGCAGACTTTTCCGACAATTGAGGAGAAATCCACGGTTGAGGAGATCTTATTGCTTTTGAAGGAGCGGCTAGAGCTTCTCTATACGAGGTAAAGCATAGAATCCACCAGGTCAGGAGGCGGCGCCAGCACCTTGCTGTAACCCGATCCGAGAGGGCTTTGCCCTACCCCTGACATAGAAGCCGGGCGCAGAGGAAGGTTTTCATGGAAAAGACCCTGTTCAAGCGAGTCGAGCAATACAAGGATCGCTGGAGTTCTTTCGACTCCGAGACTGGGATCATCAGTCTTTCAGAAAAGCCAACGGCCAGAGAACTAAAAGAATTTGAGGTTTTTGAGGACTTCGGAGAAAAGTTCCTCGAGCAGATCAGCCCCGATGTTGCGATCGTCACCTGGAAGAAGGGATCGGTGTTGTTTGAAGAAGGGAGCTTTATCGACGTGGCCTTCTACCTGGTAGAGGGTGAGGTCACTGTCCACCTGAGCCAGGCTCGGGATCATGATGCCGGCATCGAACCCATCTTCGCGTCCGACAGGACCCTTATGCTGAAGCGACCACTGCCTCTCCCCGCTGCAGCCAGTCCTTCCTCGGGGGAGACCCAACACTATTCTCAAACCCAGAAGCTCCGAACTGATCCTACAGCCACATTCCTTTCGACTCTTGATTTCGACTTGCCGCGGGGTGCGGAGCTACCACTGGTACCGGGGGAATTCTTCGGTGAGATAGGCGCCTTGAATGGCTGGCCTATGCCGGTTACAGCCTCGACGCTGACTGACTGCGTCGTCGTCCAGATCAGAGTACCGGCACTGAGGCGCATGAAGAAACAGTCCGATGCCTTCAAGCAGCGGATCGACCGTATCTACCGCCAGCGGGCTCTGCTGAACCAGCTCAAGGCCTCGCCCCTGTTTCGAGCCTGTCCCGACAGTCTGGTCACCGAGTTGGCCGGTAAGGTGGAGCTGATCTCCTGCGAGCCGGAGGAAATCGTGGTCCAGGAAGGGGAGGCCACCGAAGCTGTCTACCTGGTTCGTTCGGGCTTCATGAAACTCTCCCGCTTGATGGGGCAGGGACAAAGGGCGGTTTCGTACCTCTCCAAGGGAATGACGTTCGGCGAAGTAGAGCTGCTCATAGAGGAGATCGACAGCTGGAGGCATACGGTTTCTTCCGTCGGTTACAGTGAATTGGTGAAGATCTCAGCCCAGGATTTCTCTCGGATCGTAGGCTCCCAGCCGGAACTCGAAAAGGAGCTGTGGAGACACGCAGTTGAGCGCATCAAGGAATGTGGCGCCAGTCTGAGAAGTACCCAACAGTCCGAGTTCATTGACTTTTCCCTGGAGAAGGGTCTGGTCGAAGGCAACAGCATCCTGGTCATCGATCTGAACACCTGTACCCGGTGTGACGAATGTGTCCGGGCTTGCGCGGACACCCACGGAGGCCGTCCTCGCTTCGTCCGGGAGGGAGACAAATACGATAACTTACTGATTACCAAGGCCTGTTACCACTGCCAGGACCCGGTCTGTCTGATTGGATGTCCCACCGGTGCCATCCGTCGGGCCAACGTAGGCAACGTGGTGGAGATCAATGAAGACATCTGCATTGGGTGCAGTCACTGTGCCAACAACTGCCCCTACGATGCAATCTCGATGCACGATACCGGAGGCCAATGGGGACTCGATGCCCTGCCAAAGGCTTTGCGCGGCCAGGATCGAATGCTAGCCAGCAAATGCGATCTCTGCTACACCTCGAAATCAGGACCCGCGTGTGTAAGCAACTGTCCCCAGGGCTGTGCGTCTCGGGTCGGCTCAACTGAGGAATTTCAACAACTGCTAGCAAAGAGAGAGTAGGGGGTGATTCGCGTGGCTGCCCTCTCATCCTGGATGATCAAGTCTCAAAGCTGGCTCTTCGGTTTTCTGACGTCGGTGGGAGTGTGCCTGGCGCTGCTGCTCCTGAACGGGTGGATGTCAGAATTCCATCCGGGTAACGTGTGGGGGATCGGCTATGGAATCGCCGCCTCGGTGCTGCTGCTCGGGGCCCTATTCTACGGAGTACGTCGCCGGGCACCGCGGAAGGGGCCGGGCTCCTTGCGCAATTGGCTCCAGTTGCACGTCTATGGAGGTTCACTTTTTCTGTTGCTCGTACTCATGCACTCCGGCTTTCAGTTACCCAGCGGAGTCCTGGCATGGGGAATGTGGACGCTCAGCATCTGGACCGTCGCCAGCGGGATTCTCGGAGTTCTGATCCAAAAGTGGATTCCTCGACTCCTGACCGAGGGATTGACCACCGAGGTTCACTACGACCGAATCGGGGAGTTGGTCGCCTCGATTAGCAACAGAACAAAGGCCCTGGTCGAGGTCAGCGAGGCTCCCGTCCAGGAGTTTTACGAAGAGAGTCTGGCAGAGGTCATGTCCCTTCCTAGACCACGTTTGATCTACTTCCTCGATATCAGGGGTGGGATACAATCTCAGACGAGAAGGTTCAAGTACCTTCGCGCATTCCTCTCGCCAGACGGACAGAAGCGATTGGACGAGCTGGAATCCCTCTTCACAACCAAGCTTGAATTGGACGCTCACTACACCTTACAACGAGCTTTGCGCTGGTGGCTGTACAGCCACATTCCCTTCTCGTTGGTGCTAGCGGTGCTGTTGGCCTTTCACGTGTTTTCGGTCCTCTACTATTGAGTAGGCTGGAGATAGATGCCTGAAAAGACCGGGCCCAACAAAGGATTCTTCGGCCGAGTCGGATTGCCGGTCGCGAAGTCCTACCTCTACCCGTCGAGTCGCAACCGGCCGCTGCTCCTGGGGCTCCTGGGAGGTTGCGGGGCACTGGCGCTTTTTCTGGGGGGCATTTCGTTGGACAGGAACGCCTGGATCTCGGGTGGTTCCTTGTCAGCCAGCCACTCTAGTTTCGAAGACGACTGCGAGTCTTGCCATGTCCCCTTTCAGGCAGTGTCCGACGAGAAATGCATGGTCTGCCACGACAAATATGGGGAAGAGCTCGGAGTTCATACGTTTGACGCCCACTATGTCTACCGTTCCGCTGACTACACACGCGCCTTTCAACGGGATGGGGAGATACCCTGCTTCGGCTGCCATTCTGAGCATGGTGGCCGGGAGGCTGCCATCACAACGGTGTCTGACGTCAACTGTCTCGGCTGTCATGAGTTCGATTCGTTCGATACCAGCCATCCTCAATTCGATCTTTTCGCGGAATCGGCTCCGGACGACGACAGCCTGACCTTCACTCATATTCGGCATGTCAAGCGGGTCCAGGAGCAGGAAGGTATAGACGACTTGGAAGAGGCTTGTCTCTCTTGCCACAACCCACGCCAGAACGGCACGGGCTTCGAGGCCATCGGGTTCGATCTGCACTGCAACGGTTGCCATCTCGGTACGCGCCCCAAGACAAGATCCGCCAATCTCCAAACCAAGGATCCGGGACAACCCATTCTGATAAGGAAAGAAACAGAATCGATCCTGAATCTGGGGGTCGAAACCTTGGAGACAATTCGGAATCGGCAGGGTCCCGGTGAACAATGGACTCTAGCTGCCAATCCCAACGAGTTCCGGGTTCGGGGAAAGAGAGTGATGAAGACGCGAGTCCACCATCTCGATCCCTGGATCATGCATAATCTGAGGATGCTGAGGCGCGTTCTGTATCCGAAGGCCGGTTTGGCGGACCTGCTCAAGTCTTCGGGGGACGTTGCCCCGGGAGAGACAAGAGTGCTCTATCGCGAAGCCCTGGAAACCCTGGGTCAATACTCAGTGGGGCTGCACGCACGAACGGATCAAGTGATGCAGAAAGAGCTCGAGCAGATCGATCACCTTCTTAGATCACTGAAGGACGAGCTCAAGAACGACCACACGCCGCTTGACGACTCCCCGTTCCACCTCAGTCTGAATCCCAATCGTGAACTCACCCCGGAGCAAATTCAGGAGATCAATGAGTTTGTCGAGACTCTGACCCAACCTTGCAAGCTTTGCCACCAGGTCAAGCAGGCAACCATCTCAAGAGTTCAAAAAGACCAAACCATGTTGCATCGAGCCGAGTTCAATCACCGAGCCCATATCATCGAAAGAAGATGTCTGGACTGCCACCATGACATCCCCTTCCTCGACTACCAGACCGAGATGCCCGAAGTGGGTGTCGATTTCGACCACGCAGCTATCCAGAACCTGCCATCGATCGAAGTCTGTCAAGAATGTCACACGCCGGCCCAGGCGTCGAGTAGTTGCTCGACCTGTCACCGCTTCCATCCCAGCCGGCTGAACCAATCTCGGCTACTGCCTTACGTTAGATGACCGAGGAGATGACGATGGTCGCTAGACTCTTTTGCAAGACCGGCAAGCTTGCCGGAACCGACTACGAGATTCTCGATTCAGCCACCATTGGACGCGATCCGAACAATCAGATCGTGGTCTCTGTGGATAGCGTCTCGAAGGAACAGGCCCGCATCCTATTCGACGCCCAACAAGGCTGCTATTTTCTCGAAAATCTGGGAGTCGAGCCGGGTACTCGACTCGATGGGATAGTTGTCAGAAAAAGAGCCAAGTTGAACGACCTTCACGTGATTACGCTCGGTGGTGAGCTGGACTTTATCTTTGTTCGTGGCGCCAAACAGTCTCCCCCGTCCCCGGAAGAGGCTGGAAGGCAGCCTCTAGGCTGGGAGACTCTTTCGGCCAAACCGGAAAGTATCTCGACTCCAGCTTTCCTCCGAGGTGCACAACAGACACCAGCGAGTCCGCAGAAGACTCCTACGGGCACCCTATTCGCAAAGCTCAAGAAAATCACCCTACCCGCTTTCGCCAATCGTTCCCAGCCGGCAGCCGGCAAAGAACCCGAGGAGCCCCCTGGATTGGGAACAATCTCCGCACCACGGGAAAAACTCGCCCTTCCCTCCTCTCTGGGAGGCTCAGCTCAGACTCCCCAGGAGGTAGACCCGGCACCGACAGAGCAAAGAGAACTTGTTCTGGAACTGGAACTTCCGGAGGCAGAATCGACCCTCACCTATGCCTTGACCGACGGCAAGCATACCCTGGGGCGGTCCGCAGCCTGTGAGGTTCGCGTGGAGGATTCGAGTGTCTCCCGAAAGCACGCCCTCCTGGTGGTCCAATCGGGCGTGTTGACAGTAAAGGATTTGGGGAGCGCGAACAAATCCTACGTGAACGATAGCAGGGTCACTTCCGAGGTCGAGGTGCAATCCGGTAGCGCGGTTCGATTCGGAAAAATCGAGGGGAGAATCGTAACCGCAACATGACCTCCAACGAAGTGTCGACAACGCCACCATCCGAGAGGAAGCCAGGATGAATCCGGCGAAGGAAAAGGACGTGTTTTCCGACGAATCACCTGTCGTGAAGGAAACCGACTCACCTCAGAAGGTGCTCGACATTTTGATCGTGGGGGGAGGTCCCACCGGAACTGCGGCCGCCTTTCGAGCCAAGGAGCTGGGCCTGTCGGCACTGGTCATTGACTATGACGACTTGATGAAACGCATTCGTGACTATGCGAAGAACAAGCCCATACTTCCCAGTTTCGGCGGTGGCGACCAAATGAAGTTTCCATCCGGAGGACGGATGATCTCCGAACTGCACTTCGATCCGATTGACAAGGACGAGATGTGCCAGAAGTGGAAGGGCCTGTACCAACAGTACGAGGTTCCAGCCAAGATCGGCGTGGAGTTGGTAAATCTGGAGGCAGACGAAGAAGGCCTGTGGCAGGCGCGGACCTGGAATCACAATACCGATGGGGAGGAGCTCTTGGTGTCCAGGCAGGTGGTATTGGCCTTTGGAAGAGGCGTGCCTCGGCGCTTTGATATTCCCGGTAACGTTGAAGGAATGCCGTTTCGACTCACGGATCCTAGCCTAAACGTGGGAAAGCCAGTGTGCGTGGTCGGCGGAGGAACATCCTCGGCGGAGGCAGTCATTGCGATCTCCAGTGCAAAAAAGAAAGCCGGAGATGAGACTGCAGTTTATTGGTCCTACCGGGGCGAAAGTATGCCCAAGGTCTCCAAGGCCTTGGCCGATGTCTTCTTTCACGCCTACCTAGTCCCAAAACAAGTAGATGAAAGTGGATTAAGCCGCGTGTAAACACCTGAAATGCCAGACCTGACGGGTATTCTGGAGTTAACAAAGAAACCTCAGAGAGACCCGAAAGGAGGCATTTCAGGTGAAGAAAAAGCATAGCGCAATCATCCGAAAGCGGGAAGCAGAAGTTGCTGATCGGCTGAGCCCCAGTTGGAACGGTGAGGATCCGAAACCGGTCCTCTCGGCCGAAGGCATCAGCTACGAGGTCTCGGAGAAAATTCACGGCGTCAGTTACGGTGGGCTGGGGCTGCTGCGGCAGATCGTGAAGTGGAGCGGGCTGGGGAAAGCGATTGATCAGGGGGTGAAGTTGTTCAAACGCCACCAGCCGTACCACGAATCGGACCACGTGCTGAGCCTGATCTACAACGTGGCCACGGGCGGGACCCGCTATCAGGATATCGAAATGCGGCGTCAAAGTGTCAGCTTCCTGGAAGCGGTAGGAGCGGAGAAGATCCCCGCGCCCAGCACGGCCGGAGATTTTGTGCGCCGCTTCCAAGCGCCGGATGTGATCGATCTGATGGAAGCCGTCAATGAGAGCCGCCGCAAGGTCTGGGCCCAACAACCGGCGAGGTTCTTCGAACGGGCGGAGATCGACGTGGATGGCACGATTGCCCCCACCAGCGGGGAATGCAAGGAAGGGATGGAGATCAGCTACGACGGGCAGTGGGGCTATGCACCGTTGATCGTGACGCTGGCCCAGACGGGAGAGGTGCTCTATGCCGTCAACCGCTCGGGGAATCGCCCCTCTCATGAGGGAGCCCCCGAATGGCTGGATCGGAGTATCGAGTTGGTCCGAGAGGCGGGTTTTCGAACGGTGCGCCTGCGCGGGGACACGGATTTTTCGCTGACAGCTCATTTTGACCGCTGGACGGAAGCGGGCGTGGAATTTGACTTCGGGATGGATGCCCATCCGAGCTTCATCAAGTGGGCCGAGGCGTTGCCGCAAGCGAATTGGAAGGAGCTGGTGCGCCCCGGCAAGGAGAAAGGAAAAGGGAAAAAGCGGCGCAAGCGGCGCGACAAAGTGAAGCCGGAGATTGTCAAGGAGCGCGGGTTCAAGACCCTGAGGCTGGAACGGGAAGAGATCGTGGAGATCGACTACCGTCCGAGCAAAGCGAAGCGAACGTATCGGCTGGTGATCTTGCGCAAGACGATCCTGGTCGAGAAAGGCCAGAAGCGGCTTCTGCCGCAGACGCGCTATCACTTTTATGTCACGAATATCCCGGCGGCCCAGTTGGGAACGGCGGGAGTGGTTCGGGAAAACAACCGGCGCTGCAATCAAGAGAACGTCATTGAACAACTCAAGAACGGAGTCGAGGCCCTGCGGATGCCCTCGGATACGCTGGTGGCCAACTGGGCCTATCTGGTGATTGCGGCGCAGGCCTGGAATCTGAAGGCCTGGATGGGGTTGGTTCTGCCGGCTCGACTGCAGGCCAGACAGCTGGTGAAGATGGAATATCGCCGTTTCCTGCGAGAGATCATTGAAATGCCCTGCCAGATTCTGCGGAGGGGCCGACGGTTGGTCTATCGGCTGCTGGATGTCAATGGTTGGAGCCGTCTTCTCCTGGAAGGCAGTAGGTGGTTGAAACGCCGGCCAGCTACCTGAAACTGAAAGGAGATAAAGAAGCTCTGAGGGTCGCGAGAGCTGGGGAGTAGTGTCTCTGAAAACGCCGCTCAAGGGGGCAGAATCGCCCCGCATGAGCGATCGCCGTGCAGGAGTGCAGAACACGAGCCGAGGTCTAAGGGACTTAGCGGGAAAATCTAGAATTTAGGCCTCCAAAACGGCCCCCAGGAGCCGGGAAAGGGGTCTACTTTCCAACTTGCGCTTATTTTGGGGCTAGTCAACGGCAACATTCGCTACCTCCCGAAGAGCGAGCCTGTAGCCGTAGTCAGCGGAGAGGACGAGCACGACTACTTGTGCATCCGCACCGACCGGAAAGTCATGCCTGATCGACCCACTGAGACTACGCAGATGGAGTTCCTCAAGCAGTATTGCATTGCCTGTATTGGAGAGGACATTCCTGAACCCCTGCTGAACTCGGTGGGAATCTATCTCACCAGCGGAGGACCACGGAACCGTAAGCGCTTGGTGGTCAGCCCATTGCTGGAGACCTGTCGGCCCAACCTTTACCTGGCAGGAGACATCCTCAGCCCTGCTTATCTGGAAACTCAGGATTTTGAGGGCGATCCCTCCACTTTCCCCGAGATAAAGCGCCGCGGAAACGTCAAATCGGCGCTTCGGGACGGGGTGTTCGTGGCGGAGGTCATCGCTCAAAAACTAGCCGGCAAGACCAGCATCCACGTCCAGATGGACTTCACGGGTGGCGAGGATGGAAGGGGGGATCGAGTACACAAGGATGCTTCACCTCGGGACCCGGAATCAGCTTCCGCCGAACACGCCGACGCTGGCCAGAAACCCTCCCAGGAAAGTCTTGAGTCTCCGGCTCGATTGCTTCGCATCCTCCAGGGGGAAATAACAGCAGATGAGTACGCCCTCGGGCAAAATCAAGTTACCACCATTGGCAAACGGGAATGTGATATCTGCTTTGAGGAGGACTCCACGCTTTCGGACAAGCACGCGTCGATCCTGCATCAGTCGGACGGCTACTTCCTGCGCGACGAAGGAGGCCGAAACGGAGTGTTTGTCCAACTGACCGAAGGCAGATCCGTCGAGGCGCCGCCCGGTGCAATTGTCAAAGTCGGGGAACAATGGCTGGTCTTTGGAGGTGAAGACCATCCTGCCTCAGTGGCCCACTATGATCGCGAGGGCAGAGAGGTCAGATGCATCCAGGTATCCGAAAAGACGACTGTTCTCGGACGCCAGACGGCAGATGTCGACCTCGATCCTTCCGATGCCTCACTTTCGAGACGCCATCTATCGGTTTCGCTGAAAGGCGGCAAGCTACATCTTCGCGACCTGAAAAGCACCAATGGCACGTTGCTCAAGGCCAACGGTGGCACCAAACTGGATGATGGAGACCGGATCTGGTTAGGCAATCAGGTCTTACAATTCCTTGCCAGGAGCGAGACGACTCCTGGGGGAGAGGTCCGCTTCGATGTCCCTGAACCTTCTCTCCCGGAGCAGGAGGGGGTCGCGCCATCCTCCGCTTTACGGTCCGATAGCGATGAGTCGACGACGCCGAAGAGTACCTCAGACCCTTCCGGCGGAGATCTGACAGTGACCTTCGAGAACATCGGCAAATCTGTTTCCTTGAGGAACGGCCAGACAATCTGTGAGATCGCAGAGGAACAGGGAATCCAGATCACCGCCCAATGCCACCAGGGGATTTGCGGGAGTGATCCCATCCGTATCGTCTCGGGCCATGACAACCTGAATCCAATGGGCGAAGGGGAGGAAGATACCCTGGCTGAAATCTGCTCGGTTGGAGAGGGCCAGCACCGCCTGGCTTGCATGGCACGACCAACCGGACCGGTAGTCGTTGAAATCGTGGAGAAAAGCTGATCTGTGGTCGCAGTGAGCAGTGAGCAGTGAGAGCAAGTGAGCAGTGAGAGCAAGTGAGCAGTGAGAAATGAGCGGTGAGACGAAATGAATAGTAAATAGTGAACTAAAGGCAGCGAGTAGCCTGGTTCTCAATCCTTACTCCCTGGAACCAGAGAATGCCTTTCGTTAATAGCGCCCTCAGGTGGTTGCTGCCACTTTTGATTGTTCCCTCTTCACTTGCTCACTTGCTCACTTGCTCACTGCTCACTGTTCACTGCTGACTGCTCACCGCCCCCAACGGATACGATTGTCCAGATGGCAGAGGAAAAGTTCTTAGATAGGTACGTCCTAGACCGCAGCGTTCCGCTAGGCGTGGGCGCTATGGGACAGGTTTACCGGGCCCACGATACGAGATTGGCCTGTCCGGTTGCGATCAAGGTGATGAACCGAGAAATCGCCTCGGATAACGAGGCCCGACGGAGATTCTTTTGGGAGGCTTCGTCTGCTGCCAGATTTCGGGATCACGCCAACATCGTCACGATCCTAGATTACGACGTCACCAAGGAGGGAGAAGCCTTCATCGTGATGGAGTTCCTGGAGGGCGTGAACTTGAAGGAGAGGCTTCAGCAATCCTCGCCGGCTGAATTGCCCTCCCACGAACGCCGTCGTTTCAGCTTCAAGAAGAGATTAGAGATCATCGTTCAAGTCTGTCACGGACTCGCCCGTGCCCACAGACGAGGCCAGCAAGACGAGGAGCCGGTGATTCATCGGGATATCAAGCCCGAGAATATTTTCATCACCAACGAGGGCCCTTCAAAGATCCTCGACTTTGGCGTGGCACGGGTTCGTGAAGCTACAACGAACGTTGGAGGAATGATTATCGGAACGCTGCCTTATATGTCGCCGGAACAGCTGGAGGGATCCGCGGATTTGGACGGCCGGAGTGATATCTGGAGCACCGGGGTAGTCCTCTACGAAGTCATTGGTTATCGCCGACCCTTCGAGGGAGAGATGATTCCGCTGGTGGATAAGATTCGCCACAAACCCTACCCGCCTCTGACGGAGTTCTTACCAGCCTGTGCCAAAGAACTCGAGCAAATTGTCGATCGTGCACTGGCAAAAGAGCCCATACAACGCTTCTCTACTGCCGAGGAGATGGCCAACTCTCTGTCAGGTTTCCTCCGACTGCTGGACTCCCAGGAGCTGGAAGTAGCCTCAGAAAACAGGCGACTCCAGGAACAGCTTCGAAACTGGCGCTACCGAGCAAACAGTTCAAGGATTCCGCTCATTCTGGAGGGTTCCATCTTCGCCAAAGGGATCAATCCGGATGACACAATCCTAATCCAGAAACCCGACTACGGTGCCTTTCTGGAGACCCACAACGAACTGTTTCGTTGGTGGAACCTCCTCCAAGATGACACGGATAGAGCCGATCCACTATTCGACCTTTTCTCCAAGACTGGGGACGCCTTTGAGAGTGGAAATCTTGCATCTTGTCTGCAGCTTCTCGACAAGATCCAAGCTCTGGATAGCGGCAACCCCACCGCTCAAAACCTGACGGTCAAATGTGGCTGGATCCTGGGCCAACCCGCGGACCGCCACCAGGAGCTGATTGACGCGGAAGTGAGTCGCTGGCGCGCCGATCAGCAAATCGTCGAGATTTACTCAAAGGCGAGAGGCATCCTGGAGAAAGCCGAAACTTCACTGGAACAGGAACACTATCCGGCGGCTGTTGAAACATTGGCGCAGTTATCCGATGTGTCTCCAGAGCTTCCCCAAGCGATTGAAACCCGAGCTCGGGAGATAAAAAGTGGTTCATCCGGTAAATGGGGAGGTGCCGCCAGTCAAAGGCAGGCCATGGAAACTGCCGCACTATGCAAACCGTGGAAAAACAAGTAGTTCTAGAGGAGAACTGGCAAGTGCTCGCAGTTGTTTTTCCACCGTTCGCACAGCGCTTGGAAAACTCCGTATCACGGGCTTGCTGGCCCGGTTCGATGTCGCTCGGAGTTTTCCACAGTTCCCACGGCCTCTGCTACTGCAGCCGACTATATGGACAAGCGAACGGGGAGCAGATTTGGGATCCGGAAGGTGCCAACCACGTCCCCACCTCCCCATTTACCGGATGACCCTAAAAAGTTTGGTCGAGGAAGCCACCAGGGTCTCCCAGAGAGTCACGGAATTGCTCGACGCGGCGAGAGCTGCCGTTGAAGCCGAAGACCTCGAGGTCGCCGTTGAAGTAGCCGAACAGATACTGCAGCTGAAACCGGATCACCAGGAAGCCAAATCACTCCGCGAGGAGACCAGATCCGTACTTGAGAAAAGGCGTGAAATCGAAAACCTGCTAACTCAAGCCTATCGAGCCCAGAAGGCCAAAGACTACACATCAGTTTCACAGTTGACCCAGCAAATACTTTTGCTCGAGGGGAACCACCAGGAAGCTGCCCGACTTCAGCAAGAAGCAGAAGGAGTCTCGGCTCGACAGCAAAAGGTCGAGGAACTTACCGCCTCTGCGAGAGCCTCCCTCGAAACACAAAACTACGAAGATTGCCTGGAGGTGGTAGCCGAAGGTCTAGAGCTGGATTCGGAGAATGAAGAACTCCTCGCCCTGGAGCGAGCGATTCAGGAGATACGAAGCCTTAGAGAACAAGGGTGGCAGCCGGAAGAACCGGCAGAGCTGCAGCAACTCGAGAATCGAGCCAAAGTGGCGGAGCGTCTCGCCCAGGCCTGGGCTGCGTTCGGGTCCGCCGACTTCCAACGATGTTCGCAGGCGGTCGCGGAGGGGCTGAAGCTCGAACCCGAGAATGAAGAGCTAATACAGCTCCGAGATCGTACCAAAGTGGCGCAGTGTGCGGACTCAGCTTCCGAGTCCCTAGGTGCAGGGGACTACGGAGATTGTCTAGAGACGGTACAAAAGGGACTAGAGCTGGATCCCGAGAATGAAGGTCTGCTGCGGCTGCGGGATCAGGCAAAAGCGGGTCAGCGGTTCGCTGCAGCTCAAATCGCGTTCGAGGCCGGGGACTACTCGGGTTGCTTGGAGGTCGTAGCGGAAGGGCTGAAGCTAGACCCTCAGCATAAACAGCTCCTGCGACTGCGGGATCAGACTCAGGCTAGGGAGTGGTTGGTCGCAGCTCAGACGGCGTTCGAGGCCAAGGACCTTGTCGGCTGTCAGGAGGCCTTAGCGGAAGGGCTCAAGCTTGACCCAGAGCTGGAGGAATTGCTAGGGCTTCGGGATCGGGCAAAGGTAGAACAGATTGGAGCGGTGGCTCAGGCAGCTCTGGAAGTGGAGGATTACGCAGGTAGCCTGAAAGCCGTGGCCGAAGGGCTGGAGCTGGATCCCGAGCATGAGGGACTGCTGCGGCTTCAAGATCGGGCGCAAGTAGCCCAATTTGCAGCTCAAGCTCAGGAGGCGTTCGAGGCGAAGAACTACACTGGTTGCCTGGAGGCCGCAGCGGAAGGGCTGAAGCTGGATCCCGAACAGGACGCACTCGTACGCATTCGGGACCGGGCGAAGGGGGCCCAGTGCGCAGCCTTAGCCCGGACAGAGTTGGAGGCGAACAACTACGCAGCCTGTCTTGCGGCGGCTGCGGAAGGGCTGGAGCTAGATTCCGAAAGCGGGGATCTACTTCGGCTTCGCGATCGGGCCCTGGCCGGGGAGCAGCTGCTCGCAGCCCAAGCTGCCTTCGAGGCCAGGGATTATCCGGGCTGCTTTGAAACGGTAGCGGAAGCACTGAAGCTGGATCCCGAAAATGAGGAACTGCTGCGGCTTCGCGATCGAGCAAAAGTAGGGCAACGGTGGGTCGCAGCGCAAGCAGCCTTGGAAGCCAAGGACTACGCCGGATGTCTTGAGGCGACAGCGAAAGGGCTGAAACTCGATCCCGAACATGAGGAACTTCTCGAGCTTCGGAAACGAGCCAGAGTGGCCCAGTATACGGCCTCTGCTCGGGAGGCTCTCGATCAAGGAAACTTCCCAGACAGCCTGGAGGCAGTAGCGGGGGGCCTGAAGCTCGATCCCGAGCATGAGGAACTGCTGAATCTTCTGCATCGGGCACAAGCAGGCGAGCGGCTGCTCGCAGCTCAGACGGCGCTCCAGACCCGGGACTATCAGGGGTGTCTGGAGGCGATAGCTGAGGGGCTTAAGCTCGATCCGGAAGATGAAGTACTGCAGCAGCTTCAGATCCGGGCGCAAGCCGGAGAGCAGCTGCTCGCAGCCCAGCTGGCGCTCGACGCCGATGACTACCGGGGATGTTTGGACGCGGTAGCCGAAGGGTTGAGCATCGACCCGGAAGATGAAGCACTGCTCCGCCTTCGGGATCAGGCTCAAGTCGCCCAGCTCGCCGCCACAGCTCGGATCGCGTTGGAGGCAGGGGACTACGACGCTTGCCTGGAGTCGCTGTCAAAAGGACTGGAGCTGGATACAGAGAATGAAGAACTACTTGCTCTGAAGCAGGCAGTTCAACAAATAAGGGACCTGAAAGATCAGGCGGAGGCGCCAAAGGACCCAGAAGAACTGCAGAGGCTTGAGAATCGGGCAAAGGTGGCAGAGCGGTTGGCCGAAGCCTGGGCGGCATTCGGGGCCGCCGACTTCGAGGGTTGTCTGGAGGCAGTCGCCGAGGGTCTGAAGCTCGATCCGGACAATGACGAGCTGCCGCAGCTTCAGACTCGGGCCAAGTTGGCCCAGTTTACCGTAGCGGCTCAGGACGCCTTTGACCGCGAGGACCTTTCTGGGGGCCTAGATGCAATCGCGGAGGGCCTTAAGCTCGATCCGGACAATGAAGCACTGCAAGAGCTTCGAACCCGAACCAAGGTGGCCCAGTTTACGACCGCCGCCGAGGACGCCTTCGAGGGGGGAGACCACCCCGGGACCCTGAGGGCATCAGCCCAAGGCCTGGAACTCGATCCGGACAATGAAACACTTCAACAGCTTCAGATTCGTTCCAAGGTCGCTCAGTGTACAGCCACGGCCCAGGAAGCCCTTGAGCGTGAGGACCACCCGGCGGTTCAGGAGGCAACCACCGAGGGCCTGAAGCTCGATCCCGGCAATCAGACCCTGCAACAGCTTCGGATTCGTTCCACCGTCTCCCAGTGTACGGCCACAGCTCGGGAAGCCTTTGAGAGCGAGGACTACGCCCGGGCTTTGGAGCAAGTCGCAGAAGGTCTGGAACTCGATCCCGCTAATGATGTACTCCGGGGGCTTCGGAATCGGGCCAGAATCGCACAGTTTTCAGTCACAGCCCAGGAAGCCTTCGAGCACCAGGACTACCTCAAGGTCCTGGAATCAGCTGAGGAGGGGCTGAAGCTTGACTCCGGAAATGAAACGCTAGTACTACTTCGGACTCAGGCCGACAAAGTCCTCGCAGAAGTCGAGAAACTGCTGACCCAAGCACGGCAGCTGTTCCAACTAAAGAACTATCCCAAAGTTCTCGAAGTCCTCGAGGAGATTCTTGCTCAGGATCCCCAAAACAACGAGACACTGCGAATCAAACAAGAGGCGGCGGCTCGAGTCGAGGAAAGGGTTTCGGTCTTACTTGGTGAGGCTGAAGAAGATTACCAAGCTCGGAATTACACGGCTTGCCTCAAGTCTATCGGGGAAGCTCTCCCGCTTGCGCAGGCGGCTGTCGAGCGGGCCCTCAGCATGGATCGCGAGTGCCGTCGTTTGGAGGAGCTCGAGGGACTGGCCCAGCGTGAATCGAAAAAGATCGAAGAAGCGATTGCCAGGCTTCTGCGGACGGCACGAGAGCAGCTGAAGACGGAAAACTATCGGAAGGTGCTGAAGGCAGCTGACAGCATCCTCGATTTGGACCATAGCAATGCAGAAGCCAGTCAGATCAAGAAAAGAGCGGAGGCTTCCATTGTGCCTGGGCCGCCGATTTCTCCGCTCGTCAAGCTCGGCGCTGTTCTCACGGGAGTATTGATTCTGGCTTACACTGGCTGGCAGGTCTGGAACTACGTAAAGGTTTCTCAGATAGTGGCTCTGGCAGCAGAATCTCTTGAAGCTGGAGATTACCCAGGCTGCCTTGGCGCAGTGGCCGACGGCCTTGAGCTGGATCCGGGAAATGAACAGCTGCAGCAGTTCCACAATCAGTGTCGCGTTCCGGAAAGCATAGGTACAGCTCGGGCAGCCTTGAAAGCAGAGGATTACTCGACGTGTTTGCAGGCGGTGGCCGATGGCCTTGAGTTAGATCCGGAGAACGAACAGCTGCAGCAGCTTCAGAGTCAGTGTGACGTGCCCGGGGAACTCCGACTCAACACTCTGCCCTGGGCCAAAGTCGACTCACTTCTTCGAAAGGGAGACCAGAGGGAATTTGTGACTGATTGCCCCCAAACCCCCTGTGCCGTCTCTCTGCCCGCTGGTGAGTACTATGTAAAGGTCAGTAAGCCGACGTGCGCCTCGTTGGAATTTGACGTCACCATTGCCTCGGGGAAGGTACACGAGGAGACCCGCGGTCTACCTGGCTGTTGATACCGAGGGTCGTCTCCATTTTTGCAGGTCTGACAAATGACGCCTTTCCCTGCGAGTCTGTTACTCGAGGCTAATGCTCACCTTGTCCTTCGTTTCGAGAGAGTCAATCACCCAAGACTCCCCGCTCCTTCGGACTTCGATGCGAACCTTAATCTCACTGTCACCACTTCCATCCTCCATCATCCAACGATCCTTACGGTTGGCCACAACAACTCCAGTGACGCCAGAGAACTCGGCATCGATGAGCTGAAAACTAACTTCGATTGAAGTAGCCCGCCGAAAGCTGTCTTCCAAGGCGTCCCTTCTCGATACCGGAAGGCTTGGCCAGATCGTCTCGAATGCCTCGAGGTCCTTGCTCGCATAAGCCTCTTCCAACCGTATCAGCAGTTCTGAGACGGCAGCGCGCTTGGTCCGTTCCGTGCCTGTCAGTTGCGTCTCCGCTTCGCCGACCGGTCGTGATGGTGTCGCAGAGCCTTCGGATGACGTCTCCGCGGTTTCAGCTTCCGCCATCTCGGGCGCCGCGTCCCTGGATTTCTCGCTCGCTTCTGGCAGCGCTGCCACAGCGTCACCTGCAGGCTGAGGCGTCAATTGTGGGAGCCTGGCTCTCACGAGCATTTGGGCGTCGCTATTCTCAGGGTCGAGCTCCAGCACCGCCGTGAGAACCTGCCTCGCTTCAGGAAAGTTGCCAGCCTCGATCAGCAGTCTTCCCTGCTCGATGCCCTCAGCAACCTCCATCTGGATCCGATTGACCCTATCCAGGATATCCTGCGCCTTTCGGTTACTGGGCGACAGATTCAAGACCGCCTGCGCCTTCTTGGCCGATTGGGCGAGCCCCTTTGCCTGCAGATCTGCCTCGGCTCCTTCAAGGAGTTGGGCGATTTCAGTATCGGCACCGGAAGCTGGTTCAGTCGGAAGCTGGGCTAGGACATCATGCTTCTGATCCACCTCAGGGGCCTTCTCCCGCAGGGCAAAATGGAGGACGACAGCCAGAAGCACAGAGGCAGCCACTGCAGGCAAGAGCAGTTTGCGTCGGGGGGGCCGACCGACGACACGATCCTGCTCGGCAATGCCCTCTTCGGCAAGCCTGAGGATTTCTCTTAGCCTGCTGTGATTCAGATCTAGCTGAAGTCCTTCCGCTGCAACCTTCTGAGCGGCCTCATAGTCCTGGTTTTCGAGGTGACCAGTCGCGACAGCTGCCAATTCCTTTTGCTTGTGTTTCTTGTCCAACTCAGCCTGGGCCTGATCCCGAATGTCCGTGAACCGACTGCTACTCGGATGCAGCTCCAGCGCTTTCGATACGGTGTCCACACAAGCCAAATGATCGCCGCTCTCCAGTTGGTGGGATGCTTCCACCCACAAATCGTCAAGGCGCTGACGCCGCGCCTGTGCCTGCAGCACCTGATCGCGAATTTCTTTAGCTCGAGGATGTTCGGGATCCGAGTCCAAGACTTCGTCGCAAAGCTGAAGACACTTCGTTTCGTCCTGGTCAATAAACGATTCAGCGAGGCTGAGCTTTTCGGCAAGCTTGAGCTACCTCTCCACCGCCTAAAGGCGGTGGATTCGACCTGCGACTAAAGTCGCCTAAAGCCCACGCCTCCGATCCAGGCACCTCGCTTGACCCCCTCCATCAGTCGGCTCGGCGACCACTTCGCCGATTCGTCGAGCAACCCTCACGCTAGCCGACTGCATTCCCTACGCACACCGGCTTGCTGGAGCAAGCCTCCTGAAGGCTTCGCCTAAAGGCGAGGGGGTTCACCCATCCCCGAGTGGGACCCTAAGCTGATGTTCCGACACTTGCTGGGCGGAGTCACCAGGCTCCTCTGCCCGCTCAGGTGCTGCCATTTTGATCGTCTTACCCGCGGAGACGTCGGGTTTGAGCTCGTCATCACTCCTATCTGCTTCCGCCGAACGTTCTGGACTATCGGGATCCGGCTCAGATGCAGTGGCGACGACACCAAGTTCTTCGTCTTGCCGCTG
This sequence comes from Acidobacteriota bacterium, assembly GCA_965222655.1. Taxonomy (GTDB): domain Bacteria; phylum Acidobacteriota; class UBA6911; order RPQK01; family JAJDTT01; genus CAUZIZ01. The sequence goes on along the minus strand of CBDCUP010000022.1, from coordinate 1,632,894 downwards.
TCTCCGAGCTTCCTTCGAGGACACATCAGCGGTTGGCTCATGGTTAGGGGCTTCCAGCCTCTCCCGACATCCAGCTTCCAGTTCAATTGCCTTCGAATTGCTGGGGAAACGCTCGCGGATTCGAGCGAGCGATCGTAGACAGTCTTGGTAACGTTCGGCCGCGAATTGCTCTCTGGCCTTCTCCCATACTTCCAGGTAGGGACCAATTTTACTCCATGCCTGCTCGGCCGCCCGGAGGCACTCGAGAAGGGTCTTGTTCCATTGCAGCAACGCGCCATAATCGTCTTCATCACGCTCAGGTTTGGCTACCTCGAAAAGGGATAGATCGACCACGTCCCAAGACGCCCAGCCCTCGATCTGTTCGAGAAACCCTTGAAACTGGGCTAGATGAGGTTTCACCTGCGACTCGAGAGCCTCTGTCTCTGCGGGCAGTTGTTCCAGAAAGCCACCAATCGCTTCTGCAAAGTCGGCACCCGAGCGGAATCGATCTTCCCTTTCTTTCGAGAGAGACCGATCGATGATTCCGGCTAGCAAGGGAGAGCAGCCAGGGAGCCAATCACTCAAAGGCGGATGTGGCTCATTTACGATCTTCCACTGGACGGCGACAATTTCTTCGCCGTCGAACGGTCGGCTGAAGGTCAAAAGCTCGTAAAGAATGACACCCAGAGACCAGAGATCGGCGCGCCCGTCAAGCTTCTTCCCCCTGATTTGTTCCGGGGACATGTAGTAGGGACTCCCAACTTGAACACCCGATGCAGTCAGGTCCAGCGAAGGTACTTTGGCAATTCCGAAGTCCAGGATCTTGACCTTGCCGTCGTCCTTGATTCGAACATTGCTTGGCTTGACATCGCGATGTATGACCTCATTCAGATGGGCATGGTCCAGGGCAAGACACAAGTCAATGATGATCTGCAGCTTCTTGCGGAAGGGGACGAAGGCTCGTTCGTCGATAAGTGTCTTGAGATCTTCGCCTGGAATAAACTCCATCACGATATAAGGATCGTCGCCGTCCATCCCCATGTCGTAGACCGCCACGATGTTTTGGTGCTCGAGACGCACGGCTGTGCGGGCTTCCTCGTAAAAACGATCCACAAAAGCCTGGTCTCCCCCGATCACCCCACGCATCAACTTGATGGCGACATGCCTTTTGAGCATGGGATCAAAGGCCTTGTAGACTACGCCCATACCTCCCTGGCCTAACGGGGGATCTTCGACTGTGACTGTGAACTTGCCAATCTGCCGTTCTGTCATACCTCGGGCGCTCGGATGTGAAGTCGGAAAGGTTCGGGCCTACACCTGATCACGCTAGCCGATCTGCTCCAGCTTATCAACTGAATGCTTTGGCCAGGCCAGGGTCTTACACAACCTCCAGCCTTACAACACCTTGTGGCCCTCCGCTCCGACTAGTGGATGCGGCGAACGCGATTTGCTCGCGAACGATTGAGCGAAACCGCAGGCGTAGCCAAGCCCACGTTGAGGATTTCGCGAGTGAGGAGCGGCCGAAGATGGCGTGAAGATGGCGTGAAGATGGGATGTCAGAATGTGAAACAATTTTTGAACGAACCCTATTAGGTTATACTCTGAACACCAAACGACGTGTAGCTGACTCCGACCCAGGCCCGTTTTGAACGAAGGGAGCCGAAGTGATTCCAAAGAGGCGAAGACTAGCTTTCGCGGCCCTGATTCTTCAACTCGGGCTCAGTCTGACCGCGAGGGCTCAAAGTAACGAAGAGATTTTCGAGCAGTTCCAGTTCAATTTTTCGACCCCAGGGGCCCGGGCCGCGGCAATGGGTCGAGCGTTTATTGGACTGGCTGATGATGCCACAGCAGCCGTTAGCAATCCGGCGGGTCTGGTCATCTTGACCCGTCCTCAGGTTTACTTCGAATTCAAACGTAACGACCTTCGAGTGAGGCGTCCGGCGGCTGTCGACTCCTTCTTCACGGGTCAAACCAGTACCTTCGGTGAGTCCACCAACTCGATTTCTTTCCTGAATCTGCTTGGCCAGTAAGGCAGCGTAAATAAATAAAGGTAGCATGTCACCGTTTCGTGTGGAGTTCGGTTCTATTACATAGTTCCATTCGCCCAGCGAACGAAAGCGAATCGAAGGCGTTTTCTACACCGAGTACTTCCCCTACTTTTATCTGGCCCTGGGCTCTCTGCGGCTCTGCGATGTCGATGCAGCAAAAGAGAACTTCGAAGAAGCTCGCGATACTTTACCGCGGGAATCGGACAAGCAATACGTATCGGGACAGCCTCCACCAAGTCGTTCCAACCTAGAGAAGTTGCTCCGAGACCTTGAAGGACGAATCAGCCAGTTCGACGAGTACAGGCTAGAAGCGAAGAGGGCTCTCCGAGATAAGTGCTACGATGACGTCGCAACGAATCTCCAGAGCGCCGAATCAGTGGACTCCTGTAGGTTTGAGCGCCTTGAGCTCAACACTCAACTGAGTCAAGTCGTCCTCCTGGCCCAGCGAAGCCGCGACCTGCTGCAGAAGGGCAACAGTCTCGAAGAGCGGGGAGCATTTCGCGAAGCCAAACAGGTGTTTTCAGGAAGCAAGGATGAATTCCCGTGCGAGCAAGCTTTCGCGAAGGGACTGAGCAGAATCCAACAGCGACAAGATCAATACGTTGTTCTCAAGCAGCAGGCAGACGCGGATCTGGGTGCCTGCCGTTTCAAAGATGCACGTTCTCACTACGAAGACGCAGGTGCTCAGCATGCGCAATTCGCAGAACGAGACAAGTTGCGTTTCCAGATCGACTTGATCAACGCTCTGGAAGGGCTCCGAATAGATCTCGCCGAAGCGGAAGAGGCCTTTCAGAAAAAGGACTATCAGCGAGCCTCGACCCAGTCCGCCAAGGTACTGAACTGGAAGAGCGATCGTACTGATCTTCCGCAATGTCATCGGGAAATCGCCGGGCGGGCCACGGTAGTCCGCGCCACGTCGAAGTCGCGGCTCCTCTACCTGGAAGCTACGCAACTATTAGGCACAGAAAGATACGCGGAAGCCGAGAAGGCGCTGAAAGAGGTGTTGAAGCTCGATCCTGAACACGTCGAGGCGCGTCGGTCCCTCGAGACAACCGAAGATTTCGGGCGCCGATACAGTGTTGCGATGGATCGCTGCCAGAAAGGACAATACGAAACATGTCGGCAGATGCTGTTGGAAGCGAAGGAACTCGACCCAGATCGATTTCTTCGAGTTGGCGGACAGGGCATGCTTCGAGAGTGCGGGCAGAAAAAGGACCAGGCACGCGCAGTTGAATTACTGCTTGACTATGGCCAAATCGATAGCTCAATTACCCTATTGGAACGCCTCGCACGAGATCGAAGAAGCGATCCAGATCCATCGGCCTTGTTAGGTGTGGCATACGCATACAAGGGTTTCTTGGAGTCGGGTGAAGCCCGGGATAAGAAGATCGCAAAGGCCAAAGAACAGTTTCGACGAGCTCTGGCCTTGCGGAAAACCTACACTTTGCGCTGGGATCTTCCCCCTCATATTCTGAAGATTTTCCGTGAAGCCGACTCGGAAGCCAAGAACCACTGACGTTGACGCACGCCGAATCTGAACCCCTAGGGCACTCATCGTCGCATCAGGGGTTCACCGCCAACACCCAGCGGCTGGCTCCAAGCGGAGTGTACGGTGTTGAAGTTTCACCCTGGTCCTGCCCCCAGAAGCGCTGGCCCCATTCAAAAAAGAAACTTGTGTTCAAGGACGTGGCGGTGGTCTCCAGGCCGCCGTGGGTCGGGCCAACGGCTCGCCACAGTAAGACTCTTCGGCCTGGAGACCGAAGCCACGTTAAGTTTCAGCTTAGCCCCGCCCCCGGCTGCGCCGGATCATTCGAGAAAGAAACTTTGGTTGTCTCTTACCGCGACATCGATAGCACCGTGTCGGTTGATAGGGGTAGGGAAGCACGGTTACCCGGCTCCCCTCCCTCCGAACCGCACGTGCGGTTCTGGAGAGTAGCAGCGGGAATCCCCTCGCGGGTACGTCCCGCCGCCCTCGCAGAACCGGACGTGGTGCGTTACACCATCCGGCTCCCAGCTGGAGTCATCCACCGGGGCTTGGGGTAGAGGTTATGCACGATCCGGATGCGCGGGCGCAATGCCGGCAAGACCTCATTGAACCGTTCCCAGGTCACCGATCGGCGCTGACTGCGGCGGTTGAGCCATTTGAAGAGGATCCGGCTGGCATAGTGGACATAGTCCTCTAGCCGCTGGTAGTTGCCACTGACGCCGTAATAGCGAATGTGGCCTTCCAGATGTTGCCGGAAGTACTCCTGCATGGCTTTCCCTCCGTGCTGGCGCAGCTCGCTCAGACGCTGGTTGAGCGCCGTCAACTTCTTGCGAACCCGTTTGCCTTCCGTTCGTCGCCCCACCGCAAAGCGGCCACGGCGACTGCGGCTGCCATAATGGGTCAGTCCAAGAAAGTTGAAGGTCTGGGGACGGTTTCGGCCGTCCCGCTCACAGTTCTGGGTCGTGGCACTGCCAAACCGCAGGACTGCCGTCTTGCTGGGCGCTACCTCCAGGTCGAAGTCCGCCAGCCGCTTTGTGAGTTCTTCAACAAAGCGACGGGCGTCCCCTTCGTCCTGAAAGCAGGCGATGAAGTCGTCGGCGTACCGTACGAGATAGGCTCGGCCACGGCACGACCGGGCGTAGCGTTTCTCGAACCATAGATCCAGCACATAGTGCAGGTAGATGTTGGCCAGCACGGGCGAGACCAAACCCCCTTGTGGGGTCCCCTCTTCGCCGGCGCTTACGGCACCGTCCTCCATGATCCCTGCCTTGAGGAAACGATGGATGATCCGCACGAAACGAGGATCGGCAATCCGGTGCCGGACGAAACGCAAGAGGTGCTTGTGGCTGACGACATCGAAGAAGGCTTTAATGTCGGCCTCAACCACCCACTGGGTACGCTCGTTGGTGATGATTTCCGCGACCCGTCGCAGCGCATCATGCGCGCTGCGGCCCGGCCGGAATCCATACGAGCAGTCCCGAAACTCCGGCTCCCAGATCGCTTGCAGGATCCCCTCATCACGTCCTGAACCAGCCGATCTTCAAAACAGGGAATTCCCAGGGCTCGACGCCTTCCCTCCCCTTTGGGTATATAGACCCGCCGGGACGGTTGGGGCCGGTAGCCCAGACGGCGTAGACGGTCCGACAGATCCGCAATACGCTCCGCTAATCCCTCGGCATAGTCCGCCTTTCTCATCCCATCTACTCCGGGCGCTTTCTTGGCAGACTGGCGACCGAAGCTGGCGTCGAGCCCCTGCGGGTCGAACAGCATCCCCATTAATGAGGTCAACCGCTCCCCGGCCAGCTCACGCGCCCTCTGTGTGAAACGAATCAGTCGAGTTGTCATGGGCATAGTCCGCTCAGCGTCGGGCCATGTTTCTCCGACTCGTTCTCTCCAACCGACACCCCTTCGCTCCGTCCGCATTACCGGACTTCGTCGCTACTATGGGTGTCTCCGACTTCCGCCAGACTCCGCCCTCTTCCTCGCTGCTTAGGCTTGTCCAAAGGTGCTCACCCGCGGGTGCGCCATCTGACGGATCTCCCTGGTTACCACGCATTCTCTTTGTAAAGCTCGACGCGACCTCAGATCCCGGGCTGTCCGTTGACACTCGCCCTATTGCGTCAGCGGTTGTTGCCTGCTGGGTGCGAGAACCCATCGGCCAGATCCAACGATGCCGTTTTCGGGACTCCACGTCTTCAGGGTCAGCATCACCTGTTACCTTTGCACCTCGCCTCCTTTCGTACCTACGCATCAAGCGCCCTGTTACCAAGACACCTGCAAGGCTCGATACCAGGCCTGTGGCTAACAGTTACCTGGATGGGACTTGCACCCACTAGAATACGCGGCCTTGCCAGGCCGCAACGGAGAGTAGTAGCGGGAATCCCCTTTCGGGTACGTCCCGCCGCCCTCGCAGAACCGGACTTGGTGCGTTACACCATCCGGCTCCCGGCCGGAGTCATCCACCGGGGTTTCCCTCGGTGTGAAACGAATCAGTCGTGTGGTCATGGTCTTAATCCGCTCAGTGTCGGGCCATGTTTCTCCGACTCGTTCTCTCCAACCGACACCCCTTCACTCCGTCCGCATTACCGGACCTCATCGCTACTATGGGTGTCTCCGACTTCCGCCAGACTCCGCCCTCTTCCTCGCTGTTTAGGCTTGTCCGAGGGTGCGCACCCTCGGGTGCGCCACCTGACGGATCTCCCTGGTTACCACGCATTCTCCTTGTAAGGCTCGACGCGACCTCAGATCCCGGGCTGTCCGTTGACACTCGCCCTACCGCGTCAACGGGTGTTGCCTGCTGGGTGCGAGAACCCATCGACCAGATCCAACGATGCCGTTTTCGGGACTCCACGTCTTCAGGGTCAGCATCACCTGTTACCTTTGCACCTCGCCTCCTTTCGTACCTACGCATCAAGCGCCCTGTTACCAGGACACCTGCAAGGCTCGATACCAGGCCTGTGGCTAGCAGTTACCTGGGTGGGATTCGCACCCACTAGAATACGCGGCCTTGCCAGGCCGCAACCCCGCATACGGCTCTCCAGTCAGTAGGTTCCTGTGGATTGGACGAAACGAATATGGGCGTCATTCAGGCTCGTGAACCCATGATCCGTAAAGAAGGCGTTGGGCCAACGATGATTTCGGGAAAGGTGTTTTCTGTTCTTCCGGTTGCGCTTCAGAAGCATGCGTCGCAAACGTCGACGGATCAGCCCGTCGTAGTTCTCGAAGATGTTCCAATGACAGTGCCGGAAGTAATTGAACCAACCTTGCGTCGAGCGATTGAGCCGGAGGAGGGTCTCCTCCAACGAAGCGCCCGACTTGCGCGGCGTCAGCTCGTGGATGCGGGCGACGAACTTTCGGTGGCTCTTCGCTCGGGGAAACCGAAAACGGCCTCGGAACGCATAGCCCAGGAACGAAAAGCTCTTCTCTCGCGAGTCCACGATGTGGGTCTTCTCGGGATGCAGTCTCAGCCCCTTGTCCTCCACCCAAGCACGCACCTCGGCCAGGGCCGCTTCGGCTTCCTCCGGGGAGCGACACAACAGGACAAAGTCATCTGCGTAGCGCACCATCTGGAAACCGAGATCGGCCATCCGATGGTCCAGTGGGTTGAGGTAGGCATTCGACAGCACGGGGGAAAGAACCGCGCCTTGGGGAACTCCGGCTTCCGGAGTCCACTCGCGCATCTCTTCGATAATCCCCTGGTTCAGAAACCTCTGAACCAGGCCCCACACGCGGCGATCCGATATCTTCTGTTTGACGAGGTCCAACAGTCGATCTTTGGGGATCGTCTCGAAGTATTCCTTCAAGTCCGCGTCGACGACGTACACATAACCGGCTTCGAGCAACTCTTCGACGTCCCGCAGGGCGCCGTGGCAGCCTCGCCCGTGACGGAAGCCGTAGCTTCGATCATGAAACGTGGCATCCAGAATCGGCTCGATCACATGGACCAGAGCCGTTTGCACGACTCGGTCCCGTACCGTCGGAATCCCCAAGGGTCGCTCCTCCGAACTGCCTGGTTTTGGAATCCACGTCCGCAGCACCGCTGCCGGACGATAGCTCCCCTCACGCAGTTCTTCCTGCAACCCTTCGAGTTCCTCCTGCTCGTGTTCGGCGAATTCCAAACACGTCTGCCGGTCCACTCCCGCCGCACCTTTCCGACCCAAGACCTTGTGGGCCGAGCCGAAAAGGTTCCGGCTGCGAAACACCTTATCGATCAGCGTGTGCCATTTTCCTCCTCTCACCTTATTTTTCAAAAGTGTCTCCAACATGCGATCCGTCCAGACCGCGCGATGAGCCCACTGGTCAATGCCAGGGAGCTCTCCAGCCGGGATAGCCGAAAACGGCACTGTGGCCGGGGTGTAGCCGCGCCTTTTGGCGGACTGACGTTTCCGCGATCGGGTCATCTCACATCTACCTTCCTGCTCCCCCTCGCTCCACCGCGTTTTGCTGCACGGCTTCCCCGCTACTATGAGAGCTCTGACTTCTGTCGAGCCGCTTCAACCGACTTCACCGGTATCGCCAAGTTCGCTCCCCTTCGGCGTGCGATACTGCGCCGCGGGCCTGGGCCTTTGTTCACGCAGCGTCCCCCACTGCGAATCCTCACGATGCGTCGTCCACGTCCTTCACCCGACAGATCTCCCTGCTTATCTCGTTTGACCTTCCGACCTCTCCATCTCCAACCACCGCATTGCCATTTCGTCACGGTCGCTTTGACACGTTACTTCACCGCCGTGACTTGCCGCGTCTCTCCCCCCGGGCAGACCGTTCCGGTCGGCGGGAGGGCCGTCGCGCGGTCAAGGGTTCGGACACTCCTAGGAGCCTCCCCGACAGGCTTGGCCGAATCGAGTTCACTTGCGTTACGGATTGGTCGTTCGTCTCAGGTTGCTCTCCACCCTTCCTCGTGGAAACGCAGTTACCACTGTCGACTTCAGGCCGGTAACGTTAGCCTGGAAGGGACTTGCACCCTTCTGATCAAACGCCTTCACAGGCGCACTAGGACGGGCACTCTTGCCCGTCCTACAAGCCGTATACCGCCTTCCCTGGTTACAAACGCGTCGTCAAGACCTGGGGAACGTCCCCGGACCTGACCGGCCTCGCCATTAACGACCCGGCAGTCCTCATGAGAACGTGTGCCGCCTGTCATCACGCCAGCCAGCGGGTGGGGGGGCCCTCCCTCGCGGATATCCGGCAGCGTTACCCTGACAACCCCGACGGTATCGTGACGTGGGCCATGAACCCTCAAAACAAGAATCCTCAACTTCCCCCCATGCCAAGTTTTCGATTCCTCGGGGAGGAACGTCTTCGGATTATCGCGGACGCGATTCTCGCCGGACCGCCTCCTCAGTAGCGCGTGTCACTCCTCGGGTCTCAGTCCTATTGGTCAACTTCCACTGGCAGGTGAATACAACTGGCTGCCCCCTCCACGTGATGAATCCGCTGCGTGGCCTTTCGATAGTCCTCCGGCTTCGCCCAGGCGATGTCGTCGACGAAGGTTTGCGGGTTCCGATCGTAGATGGGGAACCAGGAGCTTTGAATCTGCACCAGGATGCGGTGGCCCCTCCGGAAGGTGTGATTCACGTGCGGCATGGGCACGCGATAGGGGAGGACTTCGTCCGCGGGAATCGGTTTGGCAGTCCCGAAGCTTTCGCGATACCGCCCGCGCAGGACGTCCCCGGAGATCATGAACTGGTAGCCGCCAAGCTCAGGCCGTGATGGGACCTCGTTCGGGTAGAGGTCGATGAGTTTGACGACCCAGTCCGCGTCGGTGCCGGTGGTCGAGGCGAACAGGGTCGCAGCGATTTTCCCGCGAACCGTGATCGGCTTTGACAATGGATCACTGACGAATGTGAGAACGTCCGGTCGATCGGCAAAGGGACGTTGATCGTCCACCAGCCACCGTCGCCAGCTCGAGCCGCTCGCCTCCATCGGGAGGATCGGGCGTACACGATAAGGGATGGGCTTTTCGGGATCGGAGACGTACTCGGTGAAGGCCTCGTCAGCATCGGTTGGTGGATCGAAGCCGAGGCCGTTACCCGGATGCAGGTAAAGCCGCTTCGGCTCGAGTCGATCTTCAGGTGGCCAGGCTGAGAATCGCCGCCATTCATTGTTTCCCGTGTCGAACGCCAGCACCGGCGGCAAGGTTTCGGTCGGCCGCTTTCCCTTGAGATGATGGTCCCAGAACTGCTTGAGCATCTGATTGCGGAACTGCTTCGAGGTGTCCGCATCCCATCCCAGAGATCCCAGCGAGGAACCTTCGCCTGTGCTCTGCCCGTGACACCAGGGGCCGATCGCCAGATGGGTCTGCCGTCCCCTTCGGTCCCGACGGACCATCGCTGCGTGGCTGGCCGGCGGTCCGTAGATATCCTCTTGATCGAATAGGCTGTGCACCGTGAGGACAGGCACCTTTCGCGGGACCTTCGCCAGCTGACGGTCGAGGGCTTGCTCCTGCCAGTAGTCGTCATATGCCGGATGGGCGAGAAGCCGCTTCCAGGCTGACAGCTTGTCCAGCCCGTAGCGACGCCCCAGCTCGCCGACCGATCCCGCTTCGAGCACCGCCTGGTAGTGGTCGTAGTAGCCCCACGGGATCGCGTGCTTGGCGTTCTTGGTGGATGTCTGTCGGTAGACGTAGTCCATCATCACGGTTCTGAAGGCGCCGTGACGATAGAAATCGTCGCCCATCCACGAGTCGACCATGGCGTTGACTGGGACGGCCGCCTTAAGCGCGGGATGAGGCTCGAGGAGGGACATCAGTGTGAGCAGACCGTCGTAGGATACGCCGGTGATGCCGACCCGGCCGTTGTTGTCGGGCACATTCTTGACCAACCAGTCGACCGTGTCCCAGGCGTCCGTCGTCTGGTCGACGTCTGCGCTGTTGAAAGGCCCGCGGGTGGGCATCGTCATGATGTACTTGCCCTTCGAGCCGAAGCGTCCTCGCACGTCCTGATAAGCGCGTATGTAGCCGTCACGAACGAGGTCTTCGTCGGCAGGCGGCAGGGTCATCGCAATGTCGGGGCTGGAGGTTCGGGATGCACGGCTGGCCGCGTTGTAGGGCGTGCGGGTAAGGATGATGGGCATTTTGCCCGGTGAATCCTTGGGAACGCAGATGATGGTGAACAGCTTGACGCCGTCGCGCGCCGGGACCATCGCTTCCGTGCGGGTATAGTTGTGCGCATCCGTTTCGGTCTTGAAGCTGCGTGGGACGTCGGTCGTATGCGCCAGATCACCAGGTGACTTTCGGCGGCTCTTCTTGGCCATTGCTCACTCCCCTTGATTTAAGGCCGCTCTCCGCGGGCCAGCCGCTGATTGATGTCTTCGATCACGTATTGCGCCCCTGCCTTCCGGAGATTCTCACACGTTTCCCGCTGCTCTTGAACTCTCCAAAGAGGGTGCCGTTCGCAGCCATCGTAGTCCCAAAGCTGTCGCCTATGCTACTGTGCGACAAGCTGAGTTCCAATAACGGATCTGACTCAGGTTAGCGAGGCGCCGTCGCTGCAAAGACCGTCCCGGAAACAATGGGTTGCGTCGATCGGTTGAAACCGCAGTCTGTCTCCCAACTCCAACTCGGATGCATAGCATGACGAAGCCACTTCGAGTGAACACACGTAGCGAATGGGTAAATGTCGCAACCGATGCGATGTGGGACGCGATGCGCCGTGCGGTGATTGGCTGGCCGCTTCTTGGCGAAGACGAGAATGTCAATCGGCTTGAGGCGATGGTTGCTGATCTGACGGGAAAAGAGGCGAGCGTGTTCGTTCCCACGACTAACTGCGCCAACTTGCTGGCGATGATGGGACTTTGCAACAGTGGCGATCAGGTCATCATGGAGAGCCGGTGTCATTTGTGGTGGGTCGAGCAGAATATCCCGCGCTTGACGGGCAGCTCGCCGCGCATGTTGCTCGGAAACAAACTCGGCGAGATGGACCCCGCAGCAATCGACGCCGCAATTCAGGAACAACGATACGGCATGAGACCCAAGACAGCCGTTGTATGCCTAGAGAATTCGCACAACGTTTGTGGCGGCGTGGCGTTGCCTCCCAGCTACGTCTCACGGACGGCGGAGGTTGCTCACAAACATAATGCCAAGCTGTTTGTTGACGGGGCGCGTCTGTTCAATGCTGCCGCTGCGCACAACGTAGCGCTAAGCGAAATGGTAGCGGATGTCGACGTGCTGAGCCTTTCGCTGAACAAGGGGCTGGGAGCACCGTTCGGTGCGATGCTATGCGGGTCGAAGAACTTCATTTCGGAATCGCGAGACAACCACAAGATGCTCGGTTCTCACTCGATCCACAAGGCGGGTTTTCTGGCGGCCGGTGCGATCGTGGCCCTCGAGACCATGGTGGACCGGTTGCCGGAAGATCATGCGCGCGCGAGAAAGCTCGCTGAGCTGCTTGCGCAGAGTCCAGGTCTTACGTTGGACATGGCCACCGTCCAAACAAACATTGTCCGAGTCGAAGTCGACGACATGTCGCCGCACGACTTTGCCGCTCAAGTCGAAGAAAAGGGAGTCGGCGTGATGGTCCTCGACAATCGAGCGGTCAAGTTCATCACGCACTACGGGATTAGCGACGAAGACGTAGAATTCGTCGCTAATGTGGCAAAAGAGGTTGTCGACGGAAATGCACGCTAGGAGGACGGGATCGAGGCTGCCGGGTCGGTCGGCACCATGGAGGCATCCTTGAGGGAGCTGAACCCATCATGAGAAGGCAGAGACTGTCCCGTCGAAGATGGATGCAACAGACGGCATCCATGGGTTTGCTGGCCGAGGTCGCGAGTTCGGCTCCGGAGCTGAGTTTGGAGCTGGGGCACCGAGACTACTTCCAGCAGGCGCTGTCATTCAGCTGGCCGAGGGGGTTCCAGGCAGAGACGGCCCAGGCCCGTGTGTCGATCGTTCAACCCTATGGTTTCCAGCAGCAGCTCGAGACCACGGCTCGACGCTCTGGCCAGCGGGGGGAACTGGTCATTCTCTATCCGCTGGTGGATGAGGGCCGGTACGCTCCCCTACCCTCCGAACCTAAGGACTGGGGCATGGGATCGTACCGGTTCGAGGTCACTCTGAAGTCCGATGGACAAGTGTTGGGAAGGGGCACAAAGGAGCTGGATCCCAACGAGTTCTTCGGCGAGATCGGTGGCCAGAAGCTGGCACAGGTGGACTCCTTGAGGCAGTTCATCGAGTGCTCTCCCCTGCGCCCCGCATTCATCGACGAGACCCGGGTGGGTTTCACCATCCGGACCATCCAGGAACGGGTGAAGAACTGTGTCGTCGAGGTGGACGTGGTCCGTCCGGGAGAGGGGCAGCGACTCGCCGGCCCCTTGCGTTTGGATCTGGATGGCCGGGTTCAGCGACACAGCTTCGACGGCGAGGCCTGGCCCCGGGGCGAGTACTGGCTCCGAGTCCGGGTCCAGCAGCGCGGTAGAGCCGTCGGCCCCTATCTGGTGCGCCAGTTCTTCATGGAGACGCCGCACCGGCCTCCACGGCCCCAGAATCCGCTGCGCATCGCACAGGTCCCCCAATACCTTCTGGACGGATGGATCTTCGATTCTTCATCCGGCCTCAAATTCGCGCCGGATCAGCTGGAGATCGTCTCCGATGGCCCTATAGCAGAGCTGGATCGGCCCTGGGAGCAGGGGCCCGATCGGATCCGTCTGGAGTCCTTCTGGTACGACCAGGAAGCGCGTCAGTTCCGGGCCACCTACTATGCCGGGCCCCTGACGGAGGATGAGCGCCTCTGGAAGATGGGTGTGCGGTCGACCCTCACCAGTGTTACCGTCCGCTACCTGTGTCTGACGGTCTCCTCTGACGGCGTCCACTGGGAGAAGCCGGAGCTGGGCCTGGTGGACTACCAGGGGTCCCGCCGCAACAACATCCTCCGGGATCGGTCCAAGGAGGGGTTCCTCCTCTCGGGAGAGTTCGACAGCTTTCCCCTTCCCGTCAAGGAGCGTCCCCTCCCCAGCAAGTATCGCTACCGCTTCTACGATCCCGAGCGGGACGGACCGGTGGAGATGGACAACTTCGTTTTCCGCGTGTTTCTGCGGGCAAGCATGGAGCCCGACGAGCAGTTCCTGGGGAGCTTTCGCCCCCGGCACCGGGAGTTCTGGGGCTTCGAGCGAAGGGGAGATCTCTTCCTGGCTCTGACGCCCAAACCCGTTCTCACCGGGGCTCGGGGCATGCACCTGATCCACACCAACGAGCGGGCCTCCACCTATCCCTTCGAAGGAGACTCCTTTTCCCTGTTTCAGCCCCAGGGGCGCTCCACGTCCACGTACTACCACCGTCCCAGCAAGACCTTCTTCTACTACTTCCGGCCCGATTCTCCCGCCTATCCCCCCAACGGGCTGCCCTACTATCTCTGGCACCGGGTGGCGGCCATTCGGACCCGGGCCGTGGTCTGGACCCGCGACGGCATCCACTGGCAGCGCCGCCACATGCTGGTGCCCGACGAGCACGATCCTCCGGGAACAACCCTGTACGGATTCGGCTTCCTGAAGCCCGCAGGCCGGGAGGTGAGCGATACCGACGGTCAGCTCTTCCTGGGAGCCGTACTCCGATGGGATCTGGCCCAGCAGAGGATCCACCAGCATCTGATCTGGAGTCGGGATCTCATCCACTGGAGCCAGTTCGGGGCCAACCGCAAGCCGTTGCTGGAGGGCGACCCCGTGGGCAGCTGGAATACGAGCTGGGGCGGGCTCGCGAACTACCAGGCAGTGGTGAACGCCGATGGGGAGGAGGAGTGGTTCTTCCCGTTCTGGGGAAAGAACGCCCGGTACATGCTGGGGGGCTATCTGACGGCGGATACGCTGGAAGAGTTCAAGAAGAAGTTTCCCTACTTCCAGCTGGCCCCATTCTTCACCAGCTGGGAGGACTTCTACCGCGAGACCCGGCGCCACGTCGTGCTTCCCGGGCTGTCCCGATGCAAGGCGGGAAGGCTGGCCCATGTGGAGCCGGATGCTTCCAAAGGCGAGTTCACGACCCTGCCTCTCGTCGTAGAGGGGACTCGACTCGTCCTGAATGGCCAGACGGATCCGGGGGGCAGCATCCGGGTGGAAGTCCAGGATGCCGAGGGAAACCCCTTTCCCGAGCTGCGCCTGGAGGACTGCGTTCCCTTCTCGGGAGACAGGGTGGGCCATGTCGTCCGCTGGAAGCGGGCTCGGCTGGAGGAGGTGAATCGGCGCGTCGTCAGGCTGCGCGTCGTGGTGAAGGAAGCACGACTCTACGCCTTTCGAATCGCTGGGTAGGACGCGGGGGTGAGAGAGGGGAACGGCTGGAAGAGATTAGGAAAGAGGGCTCCTGCAGCCGCAGCGATCTGACAGAGCCAGAGGTCGTGATCCGATTTGAACCTCGTAGATTCGCTCCGGCAAACGTTTCCGGTAGGGCATGCCCCTCGCTGGCCCCTACCGGCCCCGCCATCCCGAGCATACCGCCTTCTACCGGTGTCTGGAGGACTACTGGGGAGAGTTCAAGGAGGCCTATCCCTACTTCTACGAGAGAGACTATGGGCCCTGGCGTCCGGTGGTGGAGAAAACCGTCGAGCGTTTCCTCCAGCGTGGGATCCTGCGGCATGGATTTGCTCGCCTGCGCTGCTCCGACTGTTGCCGGGAGCAGTTGCTAGAGGAAGTGGACCACCGGCAGCTGGTGTGGACGATTCCCAAAGTCCTACGCCCGGCCTTCTGCAAAGACCGTAAGCTCCTGGGAGAGCTCTGCCGCTGCGCCTGGGCCAGCCTCCGAGACTACGTCGCCAGCCGCTTGGGGCCCGGCTCGGTTCCCGGGGCCATCCTCACTATCCAGACCTGGGGAGACAACTTGCGACCTCACGCTCACCTCCATGGGCTCCTCAGCGACACGGCCTGGAATCGGGACGGCCGTGAGGTCTCGATCGACGGCTTCGACTCCCCTCTGCTCAGCCGCCTGTTCCAGCACCGGGTCTTGGAGATGATGGTGGCCCGGCATCGACTCAGTCCGGAGTTCGCCCAGAAGTTGCGCGCCTGGTCTCCCTCCGGATTTGGGGTCTACTGCTCTCGACCCGTTCCCCCCGAGGATCGCCCGGCTCTGGAGCGTCTGGCCGCCACCATTCGACGTCCCAGTTTCGCCGCCTCCCGCCTCGACTATCAGAGCGATCGCGGCCAGATCCTCTACCGCACCGGCAAGGGGACGCTGCAGTCCCTGGATGCCCTGGACTGGATGGCCCGGGTCTGCTCGCACATCCCTGATCGCAACGAACACCAGGTTCGCTACTAGGGCCGTTACGCTAGCGCCTCACGTGGAAAACGACGGCAGCAGCAGAAAGCCGTCCACGGCCCGCTCTCCGAGGACCGCTCCGCCGAGCAGGAGTCCGCGGCCGAGCGCTTCAGCCGCCGGCGCCGGCGCAGCTGGGCTCGTCTGCTCCGCAAGATCTATGACGTCGATCCCTTGCGCTGGGGTTGCGGCGGCTCTCTGCGCGTGATCGCGGTGATCGAGCAGCCTCATGTGATCCGCCGGATTCTGGCGCATTTGAAGCAGGGGCAAGGGCTGCAACGGGCGCCCCCACCCCGGTTGTTTCCGCAAAAGCTGCAACACTTTCTGGCGGAACTTTCTCCCCAGCGGGCTCAAGCCGTTCGAGCCTCCGACGACTCACGTCGGCTCCTGCGGCGGTCTTCAACGCTCTTCTGGGACGAGGTTCCGGACTGGCCCCACTGAAGAGCTCGAGCTCTTCAGTGGGCTTGCAATATCCTTGTGTCTGTTTTCCCTCTCGACCGGCCCTTTGGCATCGCCTCGCCTCCGCTCCCACCCCCGTTACACGATCTCAATCCTCTGGATCCCCTTCGATTTCCCCATCCACCTCATTTCAGCCCCTTTTGGGCTCCTTTCGGGTGTTTCTACCCTCTTTCCTAGAACTCAATCCAAAAGGAAAGTCCTATTGATGAAGAGCTCAAGAGCGATAGCTATCGACCTCTTCCGGTGCGACAACGTTTGATCCCGAAGCCAGGTCAGCCGGGGAAGTTTCGCCCTTTAGGCATTCCGACCATCTATGATCGAGTGTGCCAGCAGGCGCTGCTGAACCGGCTGGAACCGATTTTCGAGCCGGTGTTCGATGATGCCAGCTTTGGATACCGGCGGGGAAGATCGGCCAAGGACGCCCTGCGAAAGATCTGGCGGGAGCTGCAGGAGGGACGCGAGTGGATCGTAGACGCCGACTTGAAGGACTTCTTTGGGTCGGTGGATCACGACAAGCTGGTTACCCTGGTAGCGCAGCGAGTTTCGGACGGACGTGTCCTGCGTCTGATCGGAAGCATGCTCAAAGCCGGATGCATGGTGGAAGGACGTCGACTTGCCACCGAGCAGGGAACCCCGCAGGGAGGGGTGGTTTCACCCCTGCTCAGCAACGTCCTTTTGACTCCGTTTGACCGGGAGATGCGTCGCCGCGGCTTTGAGTTGACACGGTACGCAGACGACTGGGTCGTCACGTGCCGCAGTCGGGCGGAAGCTCGGCGGGTGTTGGCCGTAGCCACGAAGATTCTCAAGGAGCTGGGGCTGACTCTCAATCAGGAGAAGACTCGGATTGTCCATGCCAGGCATGGCTTCGAGTTTCTGGGGTACAAGATCAAGCGCGGCAGCCGATCCATGCGGTTGGCGGGCGAGCAGATCCGCAGCGGCACCCGAGCGGGTAGCCTCTACGCGTACCCCCGACAGAAGTCGATCCAGCACTTTCGGGATCAGATTCGGCAACGCACGCGGCGAAAGGCTCCGGTGAGTACACAGGAGCTGATCGAGCAGATCAATCCGGTCATTCGCGGCTGGGGTTTGTATTACCACAAGGCCCAAGTCCGCACGCTCTTCCATCGTCTGGACCGCTGGATAGTGCAGCGCCTCTGGTCGCATCGCCACAAACGTTGGCGTTGTTGCGGCTGGAAGAGCCTGCCGGAGCGCAAGCTCTATGGCGAGCTAGGTCTGGTCAATCTCGTCTCACTGATTCCTTCCTTGCAGTCACGTCAATAGACGCGCCTTTGTGAAAGCTGGATGCGGGAAAACCGCACGTCCAGTTTGAGCGGCGGACGGAGGCCAGCGCCACGGCGCGCCTCCTCCGACCCGACACCGAGGAAGCCGGGTAATGCCGGTGGAGGGAAGGAGCCTTAGTTCAAGACGAATGCAGGACGTAGTGAAGGGACCAGGAGATTGGGCAACCTATCAACTCCGAAAAGGGTTCAGAAACTGCAGAGAGCATTACACGCGAAAGCGAAGGCTGAGCCCATCTATCGCTTCAGCGGTGGCTGGGTGAACTGGCGCAAGACCACGGAGTTGGTGCAGCAGTTGAACCGCGCCTACTGGGTGCTGGACAACTACACCGCTCCGCGGTTTCGCCGGTGGCTGTGCCACAAGTACAAGGTCAGGGGACGCAGGGGCGGGACGTATCCACTCTCGCACCTCTACGGGCACTTTGGGCTCGTGCGCCTGACCCAACTTGGGCGCGGCGAGCCGTGGGTGAAGGCGTGAGTCTTGTCCGAGAGCCGGATGCGGTAGTTCCGCCTGTCCGGTTCGATGAGGAGGATGTGGAAACGGAGTGATGGTCCGGCTATTGAGGCACCGCCAGACGAAAGGGGCGGTAACAGATAGGCCGAACCTTAGACCACCGCGCCACATCCTTACTCTACCGTTTCCGGTCCCTCGATGGCGATCAAATCTGACAAGCGAAAGCACGCATCCGCATGAGCCTGGAGGCAGACCCACCACCCTGGCGAGTGGCTCGAGACTCTACCTTACGATCGATCCAGGTCCAAGGCCGGTATGGCTGGCGAAAGACCAGTGGCTGCACTCGACAGAGTCTGGCAGAGAATGCGATGTCGCAATTCAAGACCGCGTTCGGAGGGCAACTCTCAGCTCGGGCCTTCCCCAATCAGCAGATCGAGGCCGCGATCAAGTGCTCGGCACTCAATCGTATGACGGCACTCGGCATGCCCCGGTCCGAGAGATTCCTCTAGAACGCGAAGCCCATTGACCCAGGTTCGGGCCTTGGATGCAATATTGCAACAAGCCCTGTATAGCCCACCGAGGTGCCGCTGGAAGCGCAACGCAGTCAGGGCGGATGTTTTCGCCGCTGCAGTAGAGAATTCATGTGTAATCCGGGCTAGATTTGCATTGCTCGTAAAAGTGAAAAACCTTAGAATGGAGAGGTCAAGTCTGCACCATCTGAAGAATCGGGGGCACCAGCCTGGAGCGCGAAGTGGCGATCAAACATGCGGCGTCCAGCTGGTTCGTGGTGCGTTCGAGTGTTTCCTCGCTCGCAGATGGAGAAACGGAACACCGGTGAGCAAGGACGTCTTCCACTATGACGAAACATACCACAGGTAGCGAAAGCAATTGGTGCCACCGTGTGTCCCCCGGTGATTCGCGATCTGTCTCTGCGCGTTGCTCACTTGGGTATTTCGTTTCCTGGGTTCTATGCTCGGCGATCACGCTGGCTGCAGCCGTGCAAGCGGAGGAGAAGGCTCGCTTTGTACTTCCAGTACCCGGTGCGGATGCCGCATCCCCAGCCGAGATGAAGGCGTATCGAGAAGTCATTGAACACTCGGAGGCAACGATCGACATGCTGCCTCTGCCCGGCGGCATGTTTCTCATGGGCAGTCCCGCTTCAGAAGCCGCTCGCCGGCCAGACGAGGGACCCCGGCACCAGGTCCAACTCGAACCGTTTTGGATGAGCAAGTGTGAAATTACTTGGGATGCATACGAAGTGTGGATGTTCGCCCTGGACGATCGTCGCCGACAGGTACGCAATCTCCCGGCGAATTGGCGCGACCAAATAGCTGATGCCGTTACTCGGCCCACCGAACCGTGGACCGATATGACGTTCGGAATGGGCAAAAAAGGTTATCCGGCCATCAGCATGACGCAATTGGCAGCGGCGATGTTTTGCCAATGGCTATCCGCCAAGACGGCCCGCTACTACCGGTTGCCCACCGAGGCAGAGTGGGAATTCGCGTGTCGGGCCGGCACAACCACAGCCTACTACTTTGGCGATGATCCGGCCGATCTGGACGAGTATGCCTGGTACTTCGAGAACAGTGACGAGCTGAAGTATCATCAAGTCGGCCAGAAGAAGCCAAACCCCTGGGGACTACACGACATGCATGGGAATGTCGCCGACTTTTATTCGCAGCCGGTGGTGACGGCAAACCACAGTCCCTTGGCAGTGCCCACCAAGCGGTACCCGCGCGTCGTCCGCGGAGGCTCGTGGGAGGACGATCCGGATCGTCTGCGCAGTGCCGCTCGGGGCAAGTCCGACCCATCATGGAAGCAACAAGACCCCCAGATTCCCCAGAGCATTTGGTATCACACCGATGCCCTACACGTCGGATTTCGGATCGTTCGTCCCCTGCGCGAGCCGACGGGGCAGGAAAAGAGCGAAAAGTGGGACAAGGGATTTGTGGAGTAATGGAATGAAGCTAACACCATGCCTACAGCCAGGCCGTCAAGTCAGGCCAGTGGTTTTGAACGTGGTTCTCGTGGTCAGTGTGCTGTCCCACAATCCCACGTTTCTGTTCGCCGCAGAGACAGCCTCCCAGGGCGTATCCACCGCAGCGGCCGAGAACACCAGCCTGGATTTCGAAACCCCAGAGATGGAGGGAACGATTCGTCTGGAGGGACGATACCATGGAGTCTCCCGACTGGTGGACAAGCGCACCGGAAGGCAAGTGATCAATACCCCCTACTCGGCCCTGAATCTCTTCAAGCTGATGGCGGTCAACCAGGTCATGGGGCAGCCACGAGGCATGGAGCGGACCATGAAAACGGGGGACGATTGGGCGGAAGTGACGTGGGCTGCCACCGAGTCGCACCATGCTGAGCTCACCGCGCGCTGGGAGGTGGTGCAGCCCAACGCGATCGATCTGTCGGTAAAGGTGCAGTCGCAGGGGGCGTACCGTGGGTACGAACTTTTCCTGTCCAACTATTTCTTTCAACTATTTAAACCACACGTCTACCTGAGGGGGCGCGGCCGGAGCAGCTACGATTTGGTGGTCCCCACCTTCAGCGAGGTTTTCCGCGCTACGGTCCTGGTATTTCCTCGAGACGCGCACGCCGCCAGGTTGTGCGTCGATGGGCGCTGGATAACAAGTGTCCAGATGTGTCCGGTGCGGCATTACGCTCATTCGGTGGCCTTCATGGCGGACCCGGAGAAGCAGTTGGCGGTGGTTTTGATGTCCCGGCCTGGCGACTGCTACGCCATCAGCGCCCGCTATCACCCCGAGCAGGAAAGCGACCGGTTTGTGGACTACAGTGCTTTCGATCTATCCCTGTTTGGCAACGACTTCGTGCCGGGTGGCGAGCGAACTGTCAAGGTCCGCCTGGCGTTGACGCCGCTGGACGACGAAATGTCGCAGCCCATGCAGCTTTACCAGGCCTTTATCCAAGAGGAAGGAGCCCCATGAAATCCAAGCAGGATTCCAAGACCTCACGTCGCAGATTTCTGCATTCATCCGCGGCCGCGGCAGTGGGAGGAACATTGGCCTCCAAGTTGGCGTCTCCAATGCTGGCAGCCAAAGCGAACAATAACGAGACGCTGCGCGTGGCCCTGATCGGCTGTGGGGGGCGGGGGACCGGTGCCGCCGTGCAGGCACTCAAGGCCGATGACAACGTGCAACTGTTCGCGATGGCAGACGTGCTGGAGGACCAACTGCAAAAAAGCCTGACGCTGCTGGGCAAGGAGCAACCGGAAAAACTGAACGTTGCCCCGGAGCGCTGCTTTGTCGGCTTCGATGCCTTCCAGAAGGTCATGGAGTGCGACGTGGACGTGGTGCTGCTGACGACGCCGCCTGCTTTTCGCCCTCAGCACTTGAAAGCCGCGGTTGAAGCCGGGAAACACTCCTTTGTGGAAATCACCGCCGCCATCGATGCGCCGGGAGTGCGCAGCGTGCTCAAATCGGCCGAGGTGGCTCGCCGGAAAAACCTGGCTATCCTCTCCGGGTTTTGCTGGCGGTACGACGATGCGCTCCGCGCGGTCGTCGAGCAGCTTCGTGGGGGCGCGATTGGTGACATCCGCGCCATCTACGCCACCTTCTATCGTGGCAGTCTCGACCACAAATACCTGCGTCCTCGTGAGCCGCACATGAGCGACGTGGAATGGCAAATACGAGACTGGTACGGCTACCTTTGGCTTTCGGGCGACGTGACAATCCTGCTCTCCGGTGGCCACAGCGCAGACAAGATGGCGTGGTGGCTTGACGACGAAATGCCGATCAAGGCCGTGGCCGTAGGGAGCCGAGTATTCACCGTGGACGAGCAAAACACGTTCGACAACGGCTTCATCGTGTACGAGTATGCCAGCGGAATTCGCGGGTTTCTGGGCTGTCGCTCTCAAGCCGGCTGCCATAGTGAAAACTCCGACTACATCATCGGTTCCAAGGGCATCTGTACCAACGGTCGCGGTCGCATGCCCGCCATTGAGGGCGAAACCAATTGGCGCTACCGGGGCCCGCGCGCAAGCATGTATCAAAACGAACACGATCAGTTCTTCGCCTCGATCCGAGCAGGCAAACCGATCAACGACGGCACTCGCATGGCCCATACCACGTTGATGGCAATTATGGGCCGGATGGCCGCCTACACTGGTCAGGAGATCACCTGGGAGCAGGCACTGGGTTCTCAGCAGCGGCTCGTGCCCGAAGAGCTCAGTTGGGACACAAAACTCGACCCGCTGCCGCTCGCCGTGCCGGGTATCACGAGTTTAATCTGAGCATACAAATTGCCCCGCCGACGATTAGTAGTGCGGGTCACTTCCGCGATTCTCGCGATCGCCTCCGACTCCAAACCCTGGGCCGTGTGAAACCCCGATTCATCGTCGAACTGCACGTGCAGCCTCGAGATGACGCTCCGCCAGGCTGCGCATCCACCGCGCACCTATCTTCATTCGTGCAAACGAAAGCTTGGACTCGTAATCAATTTCGGAGTACGCCAAGTTAAGGATGGCGTCCACCGAGTTGTACAACCTTTGACAATCTAGCCCCAAGTTCAGTCCTTTGCGTCTTTGCGTTAAATCGAGAACGTCTTCAAATGTCTAAGTTATTTTTGAACAACTCCTAAAGGATGAGTGACGATGCGGTTGATCTTCGACGGTCACCTCGATCTTGCTTGGTCCGCGGTGTCCATGAACGGTGACCTGAGCGAGCCGATTGGTTTGATTCGTTCGCGCGAGCAGGGCATGACCGATCAGCAGGGACGCGGCAACGCGACGGTGTCTCTGCCGACGATGCGCGAAGGCGGTGTGATGATGTGCCTGCCCACGGTGCTCGCGCGCCCCCGGCGCGACGAGCAGTCGTACCTGCGCGAGGATATCGGAAATCGCCTACACGATCGGCCAGGCTCATTTGGCTTATTACCGTCTACTCGAGCAGCAGGGGCACTTGCGCATGATCGGCAGCGCCAGCGAACTGGACGATCACTGGCAACGTCTGCAAAGCGGCGAGCGGCACACGATTGGCGGCATCCTCTCGATGGAAGGCGCCGATCCGATCGTCACACCCGCGCGGGCCGAACAATGGTTCGCTGACGGTCTGCGCGTCGTGAGCCTAGTGCACTGTGGCAGCGGCCCGTACGCAGCGGGCACAACGGCGCAGGGCGGCGTCACGCCGGCCGGTTTTGAGTTGCTCAGCGAAATGCAGCGACTCGGCATGATCCTGGACGTGACCCATCTGACCGACGAAGCCTTCGGCGAGGCGCTCGGAGCGTACGACGGTCCGGTCATCGCGACGCACAGCAACTGTCGCGCGCTGGCGCCGCATCAACGCCAATGGGCCGACGAGCACATCAACCGATTACTCCAGCGCGGCGCCGTGATCGGCGCCGTGCTGGACATCTGGATGCTCAAGCCCTGGCCACAACACTTCTTCGCTCCGGATGGTTACAGGGCGATCGACTCCGTGCCACGCGATCAGGCGAAGCTGTCGCTGGTGGTCGATCACATCGATCACATCTGCCAACTGGCGGGAGATTGCGCGCACGTGGCGATCGGCACCGACCTGGACGGCGGCTTCGGCGCCGAACAGAGCCCGGGCACACGACCCCACGGAATAGCCTGGGACAGCGGTTACCTCTGGTGTGTCGAAAGCAATGACCGTGCCATCTACAAGATGGACCCCAAGGATGGAAAACTCCTGGCCAAGATTCAGCTGAGCGAGAACGATCCCGAACCGCACGGCATGACCATGCACCAGGGTGTTGTCTGGTACAGCGATGCGGTCAGCGGCTGGGTGTGCCGGCTGGTGTAAGGACGCTAAGAAAGCTTTTCAGGCCCGCGAATCACGCCTATTTCGCCTGATTCGTGGCCCGAAGCGGGCTAGCGTATCGGTTTGATTTTGATCTTGCGGTACCAGACACGGTGGCCTCCGCGGCCGTGAATGCCCTGAAACCCGACGGGTCCGCTCCGCGCATAATCTTTCAAGGCTCTGGCGAACTTGTTTCGGGTCCCATCGGGATTCTTGTGTGGTTCCGTCCACTGATCGAGATCCATATCGATCACCTGCTTACTATTGAAAACCAGATAAATCTTGTTGTCGTCACAGGTAATCGTATAGCGATTCCACTCCCCGGCCGGTTTGGCCATATTCTTTCTTGGTAGCAGGAGATCGTAAATCGCTCCCACCACGCCAAGGGGCTTGCCGTCCCCGGTCTCATGGACCTGCACTTCGATGGCCGACAGCGCGTCCTTGATATCTCCGGCGCGAAGAAAGACCCCGCTGTTGGCATCCTTCTCCACCTTGAACTCCAGATCCAGGATGAAATCTCCATACTTCTCCCTCGTCCAAATCGTGCCCCGGTCCTCCGCGTACAGGACCCCATCCTCCATGACCCAAGTCCCCGGCTCGTAAAGGGCATTGGAAAGGTCCGTCCTGAAAAGATCCTTCCATCCATCGGTGACGGGATGGTGGGTCGTGGGAAGTCCCTGGCTTAAGACCGCTCCCTGGGACAAGCATAGGACTGCAACGAAAACACTCAAAATCCGTTTCTTTGACATGGGAAACCTCCCTGGCGACTCACGATTGTACCGTATGGTCAAAATATTCGACCCACCCACAAGTCTTTGTTGCCCAACGAGTTGTGACCTCCACGTCGAACGGAAGTCAGCCCTGATTCAGCCCAACTTTTTCCCGCCCTGCGCCTGAGCCCCCGGCGTGAGCATCTAGTCAATTATGAACTTCGTGCTCAAACCCTGGCTGCTGCTGCTCCTTATTTTGGCCGGCTGGATCAATCGACACCAACAGGACGCAATCGAGTATCTGCTGACTGAGAATCAGGTGCTGAGAGAAAAGCTCGGTAGGGGCACGACATTGCGGATGACGTTGTCCGTTGGATGACCCGTAGTGACTACATAAGCCGACTTCCGCTCCTGGCCGTTTGCGGTCGTCCATTTCGACGTTTCCGGGCAAGATCTGAGTGACCGGTTCTAGGCGGAACCGGTCATTGATCTCGGTCAAATCACGCAGTATCGGGGTGTCCCTGGGCGGGTTTATCCTGAGCTTGTCCGAGTTGTTAGCAAAATGTTAGAAAATGGCCGGATTCGAGGGTAAGATCGATGGAGAGGGATAAGCTTAGAAACTGATCTAAATAAGCCTATCTGACTACCTCTCCAGATTTGCTCTTTGTATCTCGGGATTTCGAATATCATGGGATTTCAAAGTTCCAACGGGGGTGACGGGTGTGTTGAGTAGTTCGGAGATCGATAGGTACTGGAGCCGGGGCTGGCTGGTTATCGAATCTGTTTTCGATAGAAGCGAAACCGAGGAGATCGCCGATCTGGCTCTTCAGATCGCCTCGGACGAGATGCAGCAGGGTTCGGCGGTCACATCAGAGCGTTCACGGTCGAATCCTGAGGCGGCTGACGCGGGCTACGCCCTGGACCGATCGCAGGATGGCCGCCAGGCCCCGCGCAAGATCGACACACCATTTTTGAAGCACGAGAAATTCCGCCGATTCGTGCTGGATGACCGGTTGGTCGGTATGCTCCGCGCAATCCTGGGCAAGGAGCCCGTATTGCTGGAGGATCAGATTCTGATGAAGCCGCCTGAGTTCGGTTCGGCCAAGCCCTACCACCAGGACAACGCCTACTTCCTGTGCGAGCCGGCGGATGATGTCCTTACAGCCTGGATTGCCCTCGACGATGTCGATGAAGACAATGGCTGCCTTCGCTATGTCGACGGCTCCCACCAGGCAGGGATCCTACCCCATCAGCCCCTGCCTGGTGAGCCCTACAACCGATCTCCGGAAGCCGAGCTGATCGACCTGGATCGCGAATCAGCCGCCCCAGTGGGGAGAGGTGGGGTGGTGTTTCACCATTGCCAGACCCTGCACACCTCCCATCGCAACCAATCCGAGCGCTGGCGTCGAGGCTATGCCACCCACTGGGGAACTGCCGATATCACCAGTCAGAGCAACATCCTCGAGAGCCCGGTCTTCCGGGCAGTCATGGCTCAGAAGCGTTGAGTTTGGTCCGCAGCAGAGGTACGGCAGATCGGGGCACGACGATCCTGCTGTCGGTAAGCCGCCCCGCTCAGGGCGGAAACGTCGCGCTGCACCTGATCCACTTGCGAAAGGGTGGGCGCGTCAGGCGGCTGCTCCCTTGCCGGAACCGGTTTCGGTCGAGAGTTTGCCCGAGGTGTCGATAGCTAGCCGGGTGCTCTTGCCGCTGATCTCGGTTTCCAGGACCACCGGATTGCCCCAGAGCCGACTGACATACCCGAGAGGATAGGAGTTTGGTTTTTTTGACAACGGGTATTGGTCAGCATTTCGGGTTTGGCGGGGAGTGAAAAATGGGGTCGAGGGAGGAGGAGGAAGAGCTTGGTCGGGGCTGAAGGAGGACAGAGGATGAAATACCCCCGATGAAGACGTCGAGATCGAGAAAAGGGCGAGAATCGAGGCGGAAAAGGATAGAGGGATCTTCAATCCGCTCGGGGGGTGAGCGGCTCAGTCTTCCCAGGTCGGGACCTCGTCCCAGAAGAGCGCGTCGTTGCAGGTTCGGGCGGCTTGAGCCTGCTGGGGCGAGAGCGAAGCCAGGAAGCGTTCGAGTTTGTGGGGGAAGAGTCGGGGTGGGGGAGCGCGTTGGGGGAGCTGCCAGAGATCCAGGTGTTTGAGGATGTCTTCGATGACATTCGGTTTCTCGATCACCGCGATGATCTCAAGAGCGTGACCGCATTTGGGGCACCTCAAAGCATCCACCTCATACACCTTCTGGAGCAAGCGGGCCCAGTTGCGCCGGCGTTGCCGGGAAAACTCCTCGGTGGCAGAGTTCTCCTCGGAGTCTTCCGCCGTGGGGAGGCCGTGGGTGGTCTGCAGGCTGGCGGCCAGGCGCCGCTTTCCGCGCGCGGCGTTGGAGTAACGGCCATAATAACGGGTCGTCTGTTCTCGTGGCCCAGGGATATGGGAGGTCACCAAGGCAATCCAGTCCAGGGCATCCAGGGTGCGGCGGACGCCTTTGGGGGTGCGGTAGTCGATCTGACCCTGCTCGGGATCGTATGCGAGTCGGCTGGCGGCGAAACTGGGACGGAGGATGTAGGCGGCCAGACGCTCTAGAGCCGGACGGTCCTCGCCGTCGATGGGCCGGCCGCGATAGACACTGAAGCCGCTCGGGTGCCAGGCGCGTAGCTTATCCGCAAAGTCGCGGGTGAGGCGGCGCTGGCTCACCATCATCTCCAGGACCTGATGCTGAAACAGACGCGTGAGGACCTCGGAATCCCCCTCGCCCATCGAGTCCGAATCCCCGTCGGCTCTCCAAGCCGTATCGCTGGCGAGCATATGGAGGTGTTCGTGAGGGTCGAGGGTATCCCTACGTATTATTTGCGCACCACAGGTGCCCCTGCGCTTCACAGGGTCGTCGAACCGAATCATGAGGAGCAATGCAATGGCCGGGAGGACTCCCGCAGCGAAGCCCCACGTGGCGTAGTAGCCTTTCCCGTGTTTGTCGGCCGCAGCAGCTCTTCGGTCGCCCTGCCGTCGGTCTTGACCGGATCTTTGGTCGTCGCCTTCAAAGTCGGCGTCCTGCTCTTTTCTTTGGTCGGTTTCATCCGCCACGGTCAGTCCTCTCGATGTGGGTCGCGCAACTGCGAAGGGACACGACTGCGAAATCGTTGTCGCTCAGGTAGCGCACGTACGATTCGAACCGTTCAGGCTCGGTGTGAACCCAGGGATGGTCCAGGTCGGGGACGCCGTGAAACGTCAGGACGGTCGCCCGACCATCACGCGCCTGGTCGAGTGACCACTTGAAATCGGCTTCGCTCCAGTGGGGAGCCGAGGCTCCGGTAGTGGGTACAAGAAGAGGATCGTGGTATACCGGATCGTAGGAAGGCCCTCGGCCTCCTTCATTGTCGTAGTCGAATTCGGGGGACGTACCCCTGCGTGCGAACGTGAAGCCTCGATCGCGAAGGGTCTCGACCGCTTCGGGAGTGTTCGTGTAACCTGGATAACAGAAGGTGTCTGGGTGGGTGATTCCGTGCTCCTCGCACCTCGCATCGATGTGGTCGACGTCAGCCCGCAGTTCTTCTCCCGACTGTTTGGCTACACTCGTGTGGGCGCGTGTATGGTTTCCGATTTCGAAGCCCATCGCATCGAGTTCGACGACTTCGTCCCAGGACATGTAACGTGACTTGTCCGTCAGAAAATTCAAGCCTTCGGTGATGTAGAACGTCGCTCCGAATCCCAGGTCCTTCAGGAGTGGCGCGGCGAAGGTGAACTGGGATTTGACGCCATCGTCAAAAGTGAGGATGACGGTTCCGTCGGGGAAGGACATTTAAGTAGGCACTTCGTGCCGACGGCCAAGGCCGTAAAAGGCTGTTTCGGGACACCCCGGCTGTGACGAAAGGGCGGTCTCAGAGAACAGCTCACTTGATTGAAATTCCGAGACTGTTAAGTAGGCACTTCGTGCCGACGGCCAAGGCCGTAAAAGGCTGTTTCGGGACACCCCGGCTGTGACGAAAGGGCGGTCTCAGAGAACAGCTCACTTGATTGAAATTCCGAGACTGTTAAGATAGAAAATTGAGCATAGGACATTGAAAGCAGGTGGTACTACAGGTCCGATGGCATTTCCTTCAGGCCCGCGGTGACGGTTTGGACAAATTGGTCGGCTTGTGCCTCGGTCAAGGGCACGGGCACGCATCCGCCCTGACGGCTGACGATGCCATTATTGAGGAGATAGAAATAGAGCCAGCGGTGGCGGGCTTTGCTATCACCGGCTGCTTCGCGATAGTTGGTGGGCGGCTTTCCCAAAAAGTAGGTGCGGAATAATGACCCGACATTGACGACGCAGCCTTCCACGTCCGATTCTGCAAAGGCCTGCCTCAGACCGTCAGCAATCCGGCCGGTCAGGTTTTCGATGTGGTTGTAGGCCTCGGGTGTCATACCCTGTAGCGTCGCCAGGCCGGCGGCCGCGACGAGCGGGTTTCCGTTGTAGGTTCCCGACTGGGGGATTGCCGGGGTTCCGGTCGTCGGGTCGTAGAGAGACATGATGTCGGACCTGCCGCCGAACAGACCGCCCGGAGTGCCCCCCGCGACCACTTTGGCGAGACAGGTCAGGTCAGGTGCGATGCCGTAGACGCCCTGGGTGCCGGAGGAACCGGCGCGGAAGCTGACGATCTCGTCGAAAACGAGAACGATGTCCAGTTCGGATGCGATGCGGCGCAGCGCGTCGAGGAAGGTCTGGTCGGGCAGGGCCAGGCCAGCCGCAGTGGAGAGCGGGTCGACGATGATGGCCGCAATCTGATCGCCATTGGCCCGGATCAGCGCCTCTGCCGCCTCCGCATCGTTGAACGGGAGAACGAGAACACTCTCCGCCGTTCCGGGTGCGAGTCCCCTGGACGAAAGTACGGGGTTGGACTGGTCGGCAGGCCCCAGCTCGTCGGTGACGGGTGGCATATAGCTTACGAGCGCCGGATCGTCAATGCCGTGGTAAGCGCCCTCGAACTTTGCAATCAGGGGTCTTCCTGTGTAGGCCCGGGCGACGCGAAGTGCGTTGAGTACGGCCTCCGTGCCGGAGCTGCAATACCGGACCTTCTCGAGCGAAGGGAGCCGCTCTCGCACCAGTTCGGCGAGCTCGATTTCGATGGGAGTCGGGCCGAAGAATGCGGTGCCCACAGCCGCCCTGCTCTGGAGTGCGCTGACGACGTCGGGGTGGGCGTGGCCGAGGATGAGAGCGGTGGCGTTGCAGACCAAGTCGAGTCGTTTGTTGCCGTCCACATCGGTGACGTGAACGCCAGCTCCCTGCTCGGTGTAAATGGGGAATGGATCGACGTGAACGCCCGTGCGCGTGTTGCCGCCGGGGAGGGATTCGTGGGCGCGCCGCCAGAGCTGGTAAGAACCGCCGTTCTGGTCGCGGTAATCGGACAGCAGTTGTTCGAGTGTGATTGACATGGTCTTCCTCCTGCGGCCCAACTTGAGCTACCTCTCCACCGCCTAAAGGCGGTGGATTCGACCTGCGACTAAAGTCGCCTAAAGCCCACGCCTCCGATCCAGGCACCTCGCTTGACCCCCTCCATCAGTCGGCTCGGCGACCACTTCGCCGATTCGTCGAGCAACCCTCACGCTAGCCGACTGCATTCCCTACGCACACCGGCTTGCTGGAGCAAGCCTCCTGAAGGCTTCGCCTAAAGGCGAGGGGGTTCACCCATCCCCGAGTGGGACCCTAAGGAGAGTTCTTGTCGAGCGAAAGGGTCATAAAAGCCGTAGAGCGCAGTCCACGCGCCCTTGGCAACGGGGTCAATATAGCCGAGGCAAGGCGGTTGGCAAAATGATGCGGCTCGATCGCATCGGTCAGTCGCGCGGGGCGAAGGGGGTTGCCCTTCTGATCGTTTTCCTGACTCACGCGACCTATATCTTCAACGGCTTCACCTGGTTGGACCACGGTGATATCCTGACAGGTAGAGCGCTGCCCATGCCGGGGCATCTGTTGGAAGCGATGGTCGCTCGATATGGCGAGACCTCTTTCTATCGGCCCGTTGTGACGCTGACCCTTTGGCTGGATTCAGTGGTCTACGGCGAGCGTTCGTGGGGGTTCCACCTCACGAACGTCCTGTTGCATGTTGGGGTGTGTGCGTCATTCATATGGGCGATGCAGAGGGTGGTCGTTCTGCCAACCTGGGCGATTCTGTGTGGTATGGTTGTAGCAGGGGTCCATCCGCTTTCATGGCTGTCTGTGGGCGCCATTTCTTATCGGCCGGATCTGCTGGCGGTTCTCTGTTCCCTCCTGGTACTCGGTTGCTACGCGGAATATCGCCTGTCCAGCGGGGCCTCGGCGAAGCTCTTCGGAGTTGCGGCGTTTGCTGCGCTGTCGCTTCTATCGAAAGAGACTGCGCTATTCTGGGTGCCCGCGCTTTTTCTGGTTTGGGAATACTCGACCCGAAAGGGAACGAGGTCTTCGCGTGATGTAGCGCTGGTCTGGGGTGCAGTCCTGGTCGTCGCTGCCGCTTACGTGGCTCTTCGGTTGGTGGCGGTGCCTGAAGGGTGGTCGCGAACCTCGGTGCCTCTTCATTCTGCCGAGGAGGTCGGGACGCGGCTTGCGGCGGTGGCGCGTCAGCTTCAGTACGTTTTTGATCCTCGTTTGCCCGAGTTGAGCGACGCCGTGCCGATTGTGGGCCTCGGGTGGGAGGCAGGGATAGGTGCTGTCGCTCTGGCATCCATGGTCGCAGCTTCTCTGCGATGGCGTGGAACCCAGGTCGGATGGGTGTTGGGATTCTGTCTTGTCGCTCTGGCCCCGAGCCTCAACCTGGTGCCCTTGCCCCGGTTCACGTCGCCCCACTATGGTTATCTGTTGAGTTTCGGGATGGGAATGTCCATCGCCCTGGCGGTCGGATGGATGCGGGGCCGCTCCGTTTTCGCGCGTCGATTGGGATTCGGCGGCTTGGCGCTCTGGACGCTATTGGCGAGCGTGTCGACCTGCCGTGGCGGGTTCCGTTTCAAAGACGATGCGGCCCTTTTCGGGGTGGCCGTCGAGGCGGATCCACGGTTTCTTGAGGGGCACCACTATCTGGGTGAAGCAGCGGCCCGTCGAGGTGATCTGGCCCGTGCGAGCGAGCACTTTGAGGCGGCTCTGAAGTTTCGAGATGACACGATCGCCTACGTCGACTGGGCCTCGGCGGCTACGAGTCTGGCCGGGGTACGACTCCAACAGGAACGGTACGATGAAGCGGATCGCCTGCTCGTCAAGATTCAGGAGGGCGTGACCGGGACGAAGGCGAGAAGGATCATTTACAACAGGGCGGTGGTTGCCGAACGGCAGAAGCGTTACGTCGATGTGGTTGACCTGTTGTCGAACGAAAGATGGGATCGGCCGGAGCCGGTGATGTTGCTTGCCAGGTCGCTGTCCGCTTTAGGTAAGATAAACGAGGCGATCGCCCAGCTGGAACGGGCGGTGCCTATGCTTGATGCAAACCGGCGACTTTATGTTGAAGACATGATCCAATCGATGAAAGGGGAAAGATGAAAACAGAACGAGGTTCACGATTTCTCAGACGCGTGACGCTCGCGATGATTGTTGGAGTCCTGGCCTGCGGAGGATCACGGGCAGAAGAGGAGAAAATACTCTGGCGGCAGGACCAGCCCAACGGACTGAAGATCGCCTTTATCGGCGACCAGGGACCCTCGACGAGTGAGGAAGAGGGCGGGGATAAAGCACCCGAAGTGCTTCAGTTGATCAAGGACGAGGGCGCCGATGTGGTCGTGCATCAGGGAGACTTCGACTACGATCATGACCCTGAAGAGTGGGATGGTCTGATCAGCAAGGTACTTGGGAAGGACTTCCCCTACTTCGGATCGGCCGGTAACCACGACGAGCATATCTGGGAGGGGTACCAGAAAGTGCTCGAAGATCGGGCGCATCGGATCGCCCTGCCCTGGGATGGACAGATGGGGGTGAAGTCGTCGTTGAGATACAGGGGTGTATTCATCCTTCTGCTGGCGCCTGATGTATTCGATACGGGACACGCGGACTACGTTCGCGAACAGCTGGCGGATGACAACTCGATCTGGCGGATTGCGAGCTGGCACAAGAATCAGCGACCCATGCAGGTGGGCGGGAAATCGAGCGAGACGGGATGGGACCTCTACGAAGAGTGCCGGTTGGGTGGGGCGATCGTGGCAACAGGCCACGAGCATTCCTACAGCCGAACACATCTGCTGAGCGATATGGCCCGACACACCGTCGCCAGCCGATCCGACACGCTGCACATCACACGAGGCAAGACGTTCGCGTTCGTGAACGGGATGGCGGGGAAGAGCATGCGACGGGCTCGCCGTCTGCCGATCGGTGACTGGTGGGCGAAGTACTACACGACGGACAACGGGGCGAACTTCGGCGCTCTATTCGGGACATTCGGAGCTGGTGGCAAGCCGAATGTTGCGGAATTCTACTTTAAGGACATCGATGGTAGAGTGGTCGACCGGTTCACAGTGGTCAGTCACGTGCGTAACGAGCGTGAGGCCTTCGTTGCAGCGGCCGGCGCAGGGGAGGACGACGAGTTGAAGAGATTGCTGGCCAGTGGCGTGTCCGTCGACAGCAGGAACGGATCCGGCCGCACGGGTCTGATGGAGGCCCTGAGAGGCGGCAAAGTCGAGACCGCGCGATTGTTGCTGGATGCAGGGGCGTCGGTCACTGCCGTCGACAACAGCGGCGGAACGGTCCTGACACACGCGGCCACCGGCGGGGATATTGTCGACTTGATGTGGGTGAACCGCTGGCCCGATCTGATTCGAGAACTAGTCCGAGGAGGTGTGGATGTGAACGCCCGCCGGAATGATGGTCGGTCGGCGTTGATGATCGCCGCCACTGAGGAACATCCGTCTGAGACGATCAAGATCCTGCTGGGCTTGGGTGCCGACACGAGCCTGCGTGATGCAACAGGTCGAACGCCCCTGCTGGCTGCGGCTGCCGAAGGGAACCGACCGGATCTGATCGCCCTGGCAGGCAAGTCAAACGTCAACGCAGCTGACCTGGAAGGTAATTCAGCGCTGATGCTGGCCGCCTACAAGGCTGAGGTAGAGGAGGCGGTAAAGGTTTTGATCGCGGCAGGTGCCGACGTCAACGCAGCGAACCACGAGGGGCGGACGGTACTGATGTGTGCGGCTGATGGTGGATCGCCCGAGGTGGTGGGCCAGGTGCTGAAGGCTGGCGCGAAGGTGAATGCGCGTGACCACAGGGGTCGAACGGCCCTGATGTGGGCGGCTCACGGGCGGTCAGCACCTACGGACAATAGTCAGCGAGCTATCATTCAGGCCCTGGTGAAGGCGGGAGCCGATAAATCGGCCAGAGACAACGCCGGGGGGACGGCGGTTACGTGGGCAGGCTACGACGGGAACACGAAGATCGTCGATCTGTTGAAGTGATTGGGGTATCTGGCGGTGGCAAGGACTGACGGGCGTTGGGCCCCTTACCGTTAAGGGCGGTCAGGATTGCCAGTCGTAGCCCTGCCGTTTGAGGAAGACGTCGAGATCTGTGCGCTGGTGAAAGCGTCCGACCCGGCCCGACATGACGTGCGTCCATCTCGGGTCGCGATCGTGCATGCCCTGGCTCTCGTAGAAGACGCCGAGCGACTGGTCGTAATCGACCATGTATTGCTTCATCGTCTCGTCATCGAGATAGCAGTCTCGATGGAGGACGGCCTCGATTGGAAGTCTGGGTTTGATCCCTGTAGGATGCTCCGGATCGGGATAGCCGATGCAGAAGCCGGACACTGCAAAGACGTGGTCCGGGAGTTCAAGGACGTGAATGTGAATAGTGAATAGGAGTTTCCTTTTAGATTTCCGGGACCTCGTCCCAGAAGAGTGCGTCGCTGGAGGCTCGGATGGCTTGAGCCTGCTGGGGCGAAATCGAAGCCAGGAAGCGTTCGAGTTTGTGGGGGAAGAGTCGGGGTGGAGGAGCGCGTTGGGGCTCCCCCCAGAGATCAAGGTGTTGGAGGATTTGTCGAATCACGCTACCTTGTTCGATCACACGGCTTTGCTCGGTACCGCGATGATCTGGAGCCGGGAGCCACATTTGGGACATTTCAACGGATCGACTTCGTAAATCTTGCGGAGCAACCGCGCCCAGCTGCGCCGCCGTTGCTGGGAGAAGTACTCGGCGGGTGAGTTCTCCTCCGAGTCCAGCTCAGGGCAGGGGGTGCTGACAGTGGCTCGCTTGCGCTCCAGGCGCCGCTTGCCGCGCGAGGCATTGGAGTAACGGCCATAATAACGGTTCATTTGTTCTCCTGAATTCGGAATATGCGAGGTCACCAGAGCGATCCAGTCCAGGGCATCCAGGCAGCGGTGGACGCCTTTGGCGGTGCGGTATTCGATCCGACCCTGCTCGGGATCGTAGTGCAGTCGGCTGGCGGCGAAACTGGGGCGGAGGAGGTAGGCGGCCAGACGCTCCAGGGCGGGACGGTCGTCGCTCTGGATGGGGCGGCCGCGATAGACGCCGAAGCCGCTGGGGTGCCAGCTGCGCAGCTTCTGGGCAAAGTCCCGACTGAGCCGTTGCTGAGCCACCATCGCCTCGAGCACCTGATGTTGAAAGAGGAGAGTGAGGACTTTAGAATCGACTTCGCCCATCGAATTGGAGCCGCCGTCGGGTGTCTAAGCCGAATCGCTGGCAAGCATATGGATATGTTCGTGAGGGTTGAGCTCATCCCCGTAGGTCTGGATCGCCACCACCGCCCCCGGCACGAAGCCTTCGCCGAGCAGGGCCTGGGCGTATTGGCGCAGGCTGATCCAGGCACAGCGACTGAGGGTGCCCAACAACTTGCGATCTTTTCGAAAGGCCGGGCGGAGGACCCGGGGAATGGTCCAGACGTACTGACAATGATCGACCGGTTCCAGGACTTCTTCAGTGACCCACTCGACAAAGGCGGCCACCCGCTTAGCCTGGCATGAAGGACAAAAATATCTCGTCTTGCAGGAGAACGCTAAGAGCGCTTGGTGCGAACATCCCTCACACTTCAGGCGAGCGAAACCATGGCGAAGGAGGCCACACTCCAAGAAGCGGTCGACGGTCTTTTCCAGCACCGGGCGCCAGGGCCCGTACTCGGCTTCATAGAAATAGGGGTAACTCTCCTGGAACTCGTCCCAATAGTCCTCGAGACACTGGTAAAAGGGGGTCCTCTCAGGATGACGGGGCCGGTAGGGATCTGTCCGGGACATTCCCTACTGGAAACGAAGGCGTCGTCAAACCTGCGAGGTCATCTGCTCCCTCCGTGGCCGAGTGGTGGTGTTGAACTTCTGGTTCATAGAGTGCGCGCCTTGCCAAGCGGAGATCCCCAACCTCCACAAAATGGTTTCTAACACTTTCTAACAAGATGAGCCGAAATGAGCGAACTGAGAGAAAATGAGATAAAGAGATGGGGAGAGGCTAACTGCCTACTTTCCAAACTGGTAAGTACTGAGGTGAACTGAGCTGAAATGAGATGAAAACCCCTGGCATTGGTTCCAAGCACCAAAGATAAAATCGGTGTTGGCTCAGGTGAAAGATTGTCCCTAGAGCATCTTGCTCGGCTGCCCTCCTCAACACCAAGGAACACAGAATCATGGCGCTCGAAGTAATGGCAATACTCCAGAGATAGGCCACAAACCGGTCGGTCAACCAGACCGGGAGCATCTCCAGACTGGAGCCAATGACCGCCAGGATCCCATAGCTGGAACCGGCGATGAGACCCACAAGTCCACTTCTTCGATGGACTCGGGTGAAGACTCCCATCAGATAGACGGTCATCAGCGGTATCACGAAAACGCTGGTGACCCGTATAAAGAAGCTGGCGATGTTCTCATGGTTCAGAATGAATGGAATGTAGAGAAAGGAAAGACCGATGACAACCGGAGTAATTGGCTGTTGGACAGTCCGTATTCCAGCTCTTCAACGAAGGGCTGACGAGCTACCGCAAGAGACTGCTCAAAGGAGACAACACAGCGAGGCTTCTTGCTTCAATATCCCCACCGAAAGATTCTTGATTTCCTAACCGGTGAGTATGACCCCGCAAACAAGCGGTTCAAGGAATCTCACTTTTCAAGATTGGTGAAAGAGGCACGGCTTGGGAAGAACATGGCCAAGGAGTATCTGGGTTTGTTGGAGCGGAAGGGCTACATCGAGCGCAGGACTGACGGCTACCGGAAATATTTCAAGATCCATTCCAATCTTCACCAGAACATTTTTATGCCAGTACCTATTCAGTCAGGAAAAAGAGGTGTTGCTAATGCGAATCCTAAAACTTGAGAGTTCAAAGAAGCCGAATGGAATCGAGTTCCGGGGACTAATGGGGGGTGCTGAGTTCAAGCAGTTGGGAGGAGATCTCCACAACTTGTGCGTATTCTCAACAGCGAGAATTGCCGAGCCAGCTACTTACACGAAGACCGGAGCGCGACATTCGGCGGCAAAATACTTGCTTTTCCCGGCTGCGCTTCGCCGTCAATCTGGAGCTGACGAATTCGATTTCGATCGGATGACGTGCGCCACGATGCAATACAGGCAGAGGCTGTATGTAATTTATTCGGTGCCAAGCAACGAGTTGGTATCTCCGACAAAAACCGACGAGTGATTTCCCGTGTCTGGGGTATCCATTTAACCGGACTGAATGTAGGCTGAGGCGGTGGATCACCCTCGTGCTGGCACGCACTATCCGAGGTCCGTGGGCGAGTTCCAGGCCTGGTTCCGCACCGATGCGGACTGTCTGGACTACTTGGAGTGGCTGCGATGGCCCGCTGGCTTCGCTTGCGCGGACTGCGGCCACGATGGTGGCTGGCGGCTGGGCGATGGGCGCTTCAGGTGCTCCGGGTGCGGCGGCCGTAGTTCGGTGACTGCGGGCACGATCTTTGACCGGACGCGCACGCCGCTCACGGTATGGTTCAATGCCTGCTGGCTGTTCGCCACGGGCAAAGACGGGATCTCGGCGCTGAGCCTGAAGCGGACGCTCGAGATCGGCTCCTACCAGACCGCGTGGGCCATGCTGCATCGGCTGCGGTCGGTGCTGGTGCGCCGGGGCCGCGACCGACTAGCCGGCATGGTGGAGGTGGATGAGACCTACATCGGCGGTGAGCAGCCGGGGCTGGCAGGTGGCCGGGCCAGGGGCAAGAAGGTGCTGACCGGCATCGCGGTGGAGGTCCGGGAGCCGAAAGGGCTTGGCCGCTGCCGCATGCTGCCGCTGGCTGATGCGTCGGCCGCGTCGCTGCACCCGTTCGTGACAGATCACGTTGAGCCGGGCGCGACGGTCTTCACCGACGGCTGGCAGGGTTACCACGGTCTGGAGAAGCTCGGCTACGTCCATGCTCGACGCAGCCAGCGGGCGGCCCGGGCCCGCGGGGAGGATACCGGCGAGCTACTGCCCGCGGTGCACCGTGTCGCCTCACTGGCCAAGCGGTGGCTGCTGGGCACCCACCAAGGATCGGTGGAGCCCGCCCACCTGGCCAGCTACCTGGATGAGTTCGTGTTCCGCTTCAACCGCCGACGCTCCCGAAGCCGCGGGATGGTCTTCTACCGGGTGCTCGAACTCGCCGCTGCCCACGAGCCGCTACGCTACCAGGACCTTATCGCCACCAAGCGGCCCCGGGCGGTGTCGCCCACGCCGCCCCAGGCGCGCGGGCACCCGCCGAGCCTGGATCGCCCTCCAGCGAACCGCCCCTGGAGAACTGCCGGCCCGGATGGGTCCGGTTAAATGGATACCCCAGTCCCGTGTAATAGCCCTGGTACAACCTAGCCGCCTCTAAATCGGAGGGTCAAACCCGGAAGGATGCGGTTACAATGCGTGACATCATTGCTGAGAAAATATTGGATCATGATGAGGTATCCGAGGCCCAACGACTGGCTCGGGAGTGGGCCGAGGAGCATCGGCCATAGGTCTCTCTATTCGGTGGGAAAGCTGGAAGGAAGCTAGAGAGCTAACTCTCCTTTGGAGGTTCAGGTGGAGGTTTCCGGCGCTGAGTTCAACCTGCTTCCCGGGTACTTTGGGAGCAACAGTGGGTTGTCCAAGCAGGAAGGAGGCCTGGACTGCGAGTTGGGCTGACCCACTGGGGAGCTCACGGAGCTGGGAGGGAAGACGGTCCGCTTTCGTGTGTACCTGCGCCGGGAAGGAGAGGAGGCCGCTCTCCGGCTGTATGCGGTCTATCTCAGGAGTTCTTACCCGTAGTCAGGTTTCATTCGGGTGCGAACCCCTTCGGTCCGTCCGCCCTTGTGATTCCGAAGGTGGAGGTGCTCAGTAATCCGTTCCCGATTGCGGTGGTAAGCTCTCTGGTCATCGTGTATGTTTTCCAATACGAGAGGAGGTTTTATGTCACATGTGCGTAGAGGTTCGATGGTGCTGCTAACGAGTTGTCTCCTGGTCTGTCAGCTTAACGCGGGCAGCCATGGTGAAATCGTTCTCTTTGCCTTCGACGACTACAGTCTGCCCTTCAGCAAGGGACTTCTGCTCGAGTTGGTGCCAGCGCGAAAGAGCAGCGTCAACCAGGGGACCGGAGCCGATGTTCCCTACGTTACTCGTCCGCTTCATCCCAACAAGCCTGTCCTCCCCGTGGGTCGGCCCGGAGACCCGGACCATCCCAGGGTGTACTACTACGGTACGGTCCTGCGCATCGGCGACGAGTTCCGGATGTGGTACACCGGCTGGGACAAGGACAGGAAGAGACAGGTCTGCTACGCCGTGTCCCGGGATGGCATCGAGTGGAAGAAGCCGGACCTGGGTCTCGTCGAATACAACGGGAACCGTCATAATAACCTGGTCCTGTCGGATGGCGGGGGTCCGGTTAAGGCGGTCTTCTGCTTGATCCTCCATGAACCCGAAGATCCCGATCCTAGCCGCCGCTTCAAGATGATCCGGGAGGAAACCCCCCTGGCCGTCATGGCGGCCTTCAGTCCCGATGGGCTCCGGTGGACCGATTCCCCCATCAACCCGGTTCTCAAAGGGAGCGGTCTGGAGACAGGTGGCCTGATCCGATTCGATGGCCACTACTACCTGAACGGACAGGGCGGGGCGGTTCCCCATCCCGTCCAAGGTGCCAGAAAGCGGAAGATGACGACCCATCTCTCCTGGGATTTCGAGCACTGGACCGAAGCTGCCCACGTCAGCTTTCGCCGGAACAACCTTCCGCCGCGGCCTCTGTCTAGCTTCTCAATTCACCAGGGGGAGCAGGTCCACATGGGGGCCAGTCTCTGGAACCGGGGCAACGTTGTCCTGGGCATCTACGGCCAATACCACAACCAGAGGGACGACCGACGTTACTCGAGCTGCGACCTGGGCCTGATTGTCAGCCGGGACGCCATCCACTTCAAGGAGCCCGTCCCGGATTTCAAGATTGTGCCGGCCTACGAAGAGGCCGACTTCGCCGAGCCCAGGCTGATCCAGGGGCAGGGATTCGAGAACGTCGGAGACCGGACCTTCTTCTGGTACAGCATCTGGGTGGCCTTCAACCTGGAGACGCCCACAGGCGTGCGCCTCGCAACCTGGGACCGGGATCGGTTGGGGTATTTCACTGCGGCGCCCAGGCAGGAGGATGTGCACTTCCTTTCCAAGGAGCTGGAGCCCATGCCCCAGGGTGCCAGCCTCTATGTCAACGCCGACGGGCTCTCTGCCGCCAGCCAGCTCCGGGTGGAGATTCTCGACCATCAACTCCGACCTGTGCCCGGTTACTCGGATCCCGACTCGGTTCCTCTGCAGAAGTCGGGTTTTCGTGAGCAGGTCACCTGGGGAGGCGGAAGGCAGGTATATGGCCTGGATAGGCCCTTCCGAATTCGGGTGAACTGGGAGGGCAGTCATCAGGAGAAGGCGCGGCTCTTCGCCGTATATGTTGTGGAAGGAAGCTAGAGAGCTAACTCTCCTTTGGGGGCTCAGGTGGAGGCTCAGTTTTATAAGGGTTAAGGAGGATTAGTCCTGCACCCGTTCCTAAAAGCACAAGTCCCAAAACCGTGATCATAGGAACCGGAATGTCGAGGAGTGTCAACCTGGGGAAGTTGTAAATGGCCTCCCTTTAAAGCTGCACCCCACATACAAAACCAAGATAGAAGAGGTGTGGCTTGGAGATTCTTATCCGGATTAGCTGGCTTGACCGATTATTGGTGAGAAGATAGTCTTCGGAGCATCGTGAAAAAACTTCTTGGAAGTGCAGTCCTGATTTCAGTCTTCTGTACGGCTATTTTGGGCGGACACGAAGGTCCTCCCAATACCCTTATTTCCTTTACTGCCGATGATTTCGTCGGAGACCGGGTTATCGGAAGGCAGTTAGCTGATTTGGCCGAGTTTTCCATCCACCTACTACAGTGGACAGAAACGGACAGGAAGGTAGCCCGTTTGCAGAAGACTCTCAAGGGAAAGGTCGGGGCGTTCTTTCGACCCTGGACAGGCTCAAGCGATGAAGCTCCGAGCTTAGAGGATATCATTCGTTTTACCAGCAAAAGCTATGAGTCTCTGACTTGTCCGCAGTTAATTAAGCTGGAAGTGGGGACTCAAGTGCGTCTAGTCCATTCTCCTCTCCAGGTGAATCTAATGGAATTCGTGGGAAACAAGGTTCCTGTCGTTATACGGAATTCCGGTTCCCATGTGGCCACTGTTACTTTACGGTCGGGTTCCAAAGTGATTGAAGTGGAACCCTTGGATCTCCATTTAGCGCCAGGTGAGAGTCAAGGGCATTTCCTCAAGGTTTCACCAATAGAGTGTAAGACTACCGACTTCTTGCTCCAGGTGGGCTCGGGAGTTATTAGTGGAGAAATTCCCATTTCGGTGCGGGTGAGAAAAAAAAGTTTTCTGAGGGTCAAGGTCCTGGACGAGATGGGACTTCAAACTCCGGCTCGAG
Organism: Acidobacteriota bacterium; assembly: GCA_965222655.1. Taxonomy (GTDB): domain Bacteria; phylum Acidobacteriota; class UBA6911; order RPQK01; family JAJDTT01; genus CAUZIZ01. Next base: position 1,591,646 of record CBDCUP010000022.1, on the reverse strand, counting down.
TCTACCTGACTGGGGCCGATGGGAAGCGCTACACTCCGGCAGGAATCATTCCTCGCATCACTAGTGCCGACTACGGGCAACCCTACGGTGGCGAGTATTATTTTTATACTGGTGGGGGTTTTTCCTTAGACCTCCCCCAAGGTGAAACTCATCTGGAGGTGATCAAGGGATTAGAGTACGCACCCTTGCGAAAAACTTTTCAGATGCCAGAATCCGGTCACAAGGAGGTAGTGGTTCGCCTAAAGCGTCCCTTCAACATGTCGGCCAAGGGATGGTTTTCAGGGGATATCCACATTCACCCAAACCTATTTTCCGACACTCGGATTCGACCTAGTGACGTTATGAAAATCACAAAGGCTGAGGATTTGAATGTGTCTCATCTTTTAGCCTGCAACGATATCGACGGAGTGATCACAGACCTAGAGTACTTTGAAGGGAAGCCTCACGGACTTTCTGAAGAAAACTATATTCTTTACTGGAACCAGGAAATGAGAAACTTAAGGGGGGGCTATGGACATATGGCCTTTCTAAATCTCAAGGAGTTTGTACATCCTTCCTATGTTGGCTGGCCCCGGACAGATCATCCTTATGACTACCCACCTAACCATGATCTGGCTGTAGCTGCCAAGCAACAGGGGGCTGCGGTGATCTACGTGCATCCTGGTCCGAGTACGGAGTATCCAGTGGATATTGCCCTCGGGGTGGCCGATACCATAGATGTTATGTGCCAAGGAGACGAGGAGAAGATCACAGCTGACTGGTATCGACTACTCAATTGCGGATTCAGGTGTGCTATTTCAGCTGGTACTGATTGTTTTTTGAACGTTCCCTATCATCTCTTGGCGGGAGCCGGACGTGTGTACGTTAAAACAGGTCCTGGACTTACCTACGACAAATGGATGCGAGCTTATATGGAAGGCAGGAGCTTTGCCTCAAATGCACCTTTACTTGACTTCAGTGTCAATGGAAAGGGAGCGGGAGACGAGATTCATTGGAGTTCAGGTTCCATCACGGTAAAGGTCGAAGCGAGGGCTGTTTCTCATGTCGCCATGCAGAGCATGGAGGTTGTCGTCAACGGTGAAACTGTGGAGATTGTTTCAGCTATGGATGGTGGAAAGCAGGCCAACCTTTCTCGAGAGATTCAGTTGGAAGACAGTGCCTGGATTGCTGTCCGTGTTCGTGGCAAAGCGGATCGATTGGTTCCAAATGACACGAAACTCTACGCTCATACTAGTCCGGTCTACTGTTATCGAAATGGCCAGCCTATCCACTTTCGGAAGGATGCCGAGTACTTTGTTAAGAAAATAGACGGACTCTTGGAGCGGGTGCATCTTAACGCTGTTGGGGAAGGAGAGCCGTTACATTGGGGATCAAACTTCAAAGACGATACTCAGAAACAGAAAGTCGTGGACTTGTTTCGAAAAGGACAGGCAGTTTATCAAAAGATTTCCCGCGAGGCGACGCGATAGATCAAGCCCTCATGATCCAGCTTGGCATTTTCATGGCCAATCGTCGTACTTAACCTCCCAGCCTGTGGCTAAGCGTAGCAGGGGTATCGAAAGTTCCGTCCCTTTGAAGAAGCCAGAGAGTTTGCACGCAAGCTGAAGCTCAAGAGTGGGGATGAATGGCAAGCCTACTGCGCTAAGAAGTGTCCTGACTTACCGCCAAAACCGGATGATATTCCTAGTCGTCCTGACAATATTTACAAGGGTAAAGGCTGGGAGGGTTGGCAGGACTGGTTGGGGTATACGCCCAGATATGAGTTCCTACCCTTCGAAGAAGCCAGGGAGTTTGTCCACGGCCTGAAGCTCAAGAGTTTGAGAGAATGGCAGGCGTACTGCCATGGGGACCTAAAGGACACCAAGGGACTCCGACCTCCAGATATTCCTAGCCATCCTGATATGGTTTACAAGGGCAAAGGCTGGAAAGGTTATCCGGACTTCCTGGGGTATGGCTGAGATCCAAGTTAAGAGTCTTCCGAATCAGCTATCGATCCGTTTAGACCAACTGTGGACATGACTCATCTAACAGGTAGGTCCGGATAGCCTCCTGAGCCGCACCGACTATCCTCCCAAGTGGCTCGGGTGAGGCGCTATAAGGCACGATCCACGCCGTGCCTTCCGGGTATTTCATCTTGATGGTAGGATGTTTACAACGACATTGTCCGGATAGCCTGACGGGGCGAAAAGAGTGGTTCCTACCGGCCACGCCTGCCGGACTTCTTCCAATACGGTAGCCCTAGGTAGAGGGCATCGTGGCGAAATCGGAAACAGATCTCATCCCTTATATAGCAGTGGAGAAACGTGTTCTGGGCGTGGGCTACTGGCGGGATGCGGTTCCTGTTGAGGAATTGCAGAAAAGGTATGGGAGATCGGTGATAACTGAGCAGGATTTGTCTGAATATGGGATCATTGATGTTGACGGTGCTTCCGTAGATTCAACCTTCCTCCGTCGGGCAGGTGCTCACCTTCAGGAAATGGTTGATAGCGCGAAGTTCCCTCTCTCTCCTAGCGAATGGTCCTCAGCCGCCTGTTCCAGCACCGGGTCTTGGAGATGAGGGTGGCCCGGCATCGACTCAGTCCGGAGTTCGCCCAGAAGTTGCGCGCCTGGTCTCCCTCCGGATTTGGGGTCTACTGCTCTGGACCCGTTCCCCCCGAGGATCGCCCGGCTCTGGAGCGTCTGGCCGCCACCATTCGACGTCCCAGTTTCGCCGCCTCCCGCCTCGACTATCAGAGCGATCGCGGCCAGATCCTCTACCGCACCGGCAAGGGGACGCTGCAGTCCCTGGATGCCCTGGACTGGAGGGCCCGGGTCTGCTCGCACATCCCTGATCGCAACGAACACCAGGTTCGCTATTAGGGCCGTTACGCTAGCGCCTCACGTGGAAAACGACGGCAGCAGCAGAAAGCCGTCCACGGCCCGCTCTCCGAGGACCGCTCCGCCGAGCAGGAGTCCGCGGCCGAGCGCTTCAGCCGCCGGCGCCGTCGCAGCTGGGCTCGTCTGCTCCGCAAGATCTATGACGTCGATCCCTTGCGCTGGGGTTGCGGCGGCTCTCTGCGCGTGATCGCGGTGATCGAGCAGCCTCATGTGATCCGCCGGATTCTGGCGCATTTGAAGCAGGGGCAAGGGCTGCAACGGGCGCCCCCACCCCGGTTGTTTCCGCAAAAGCTGCAACACTTTCTGGCGGAACTTTCTCCCCAGCGGGCTCAAGCCGTTCGAGCCTCCGACGACTCGCTCTTCTGGGACGAGGTTCCGGACTGGCCCCACTGAAGAGCTCGAGCTCTTCAGTGGGCTTGCAATATCCTTGTGTCTGTTTTCCCTCTCGACCGGCCCTTTGGCATCGCCTCGCCTCCGCTCCCACCCCCGTTACACGATCTCAATCCTGTGGATCCCCTTCGATTTCCCCATCCACCTCATTTCAGCCCCTTTTGGGCTCCTTTCGGGTGTTTCTACCCTCTTTCCTAGAACTCAATCCAAAAGGAAAGTCCTATTGATCTTCCCCGTCGCCCTCCGCTGATGCCCAGTTCTCAAGGCCTGAAGCCGAACCCAGGTGGTGGGCTTAACGGGGACATTGCGGGTGGTACTAAGGCCAGATTATGGTCTGCGCAGAATGACCCTCTTGGCCGTTTTGCGCCCTTCGCGGCAGCGCATTTCGGGTTGTTTGAATGACCGGTTCCGCCTGCGGATTCAATCGGTCGATGCAACACCTTACCCTCTAACTAGTGCCCGTCCGGAAATCCGTAAGTAATTGATAAGGAAGGGGAAAGAGGGCTTTTTCAAGCTCCGAAATTGTCAGGGTCGTTTGCTAGACTATCTGGTGTAAACAATTAGACTGAAACGACTTAGGACGATTTCAGGAGTTCGAAGATGCGTCAAAAGCGTGAAAAACAACGCCCCCTTTCCCCACCATGGCCCGATCACCAACTGGCCAATGAATTGAAGGTGATCTCGCGCATCCTGGACGACAATCCCCAGACGCTGGAGCTGATAGTACAAGATCTCTCTGACAGGGTCGATTCCAGTGTCGGCGCCCCCGGTTTGACGGCCGAGCAGGTGCTGCGTTGTGCCGTCATCAAACAGCTGCATCAGTTCAGCTATCGCAAGCTGGAGTTTCATCTGGTGGATTCGCAAAGCTGTCAGAGGTTCTGTCGCTTGCCCTATGGGGCGTCGATCAGCAAAGCCACCCTGGCGGAGAACCTGGGGAAGATTGAGCCGGGGACATGGAAGGCGATCAACGACCACTTGGTGCGCTGGGCGCAGGCTCGGGGTCTGGAAAAAGGCCAACGGATTCGGGTCGATGCCACGGCGGTCCAGACCAACGTCCACTATCCGCTCGACAGTGAGCTGTTGGACGACGGCATTCGAGTCGTCACCCGGTGGCTGGGGCGGCTGCGGGACTGGGAAGGGATCGGCTTCGTCGATCACACGCGACGGGCCAAGCGGCGCGTCCTGAACATCCGCAACCGCCGCGGCAAGAAGCGCCTGGAGAGTTACCGCGATCTGATCAAGGTGGCGTCCAAGACGGCCCACTATGCCGAGCAGGCGCTGGCCGCGTCGGCGCAGTGGAGCGATCCCCTCAGTCTGGCCGGGGCGGCGCAACTGGCCCACTATCTGGAGCTGTTGCACCAAGTCATCGAGCAGACTCAACGACGGGTCCTTTCGGGCGAGGCCGTCGCGGCCCAGGAGAAGATCTGTTCCCTCTTCGAAGAGCACACCGATATTATCAAGAAGAGCCCTCGGGAAACGGTTTTCGGCCACAAAGTGTTTGTCAGCACGGGGGCCTCGTCGCTGATCCTGGATTGTGTGGTGGAACGCGGGAATCCAGCCGATAGCAACTATGTGCAACCCTTCTTAGAGCGTCATCGACAGCTGTACGGGAAGGTCCCGCGCCAGAGCGCCTGGGATGGCGGTTTTGCCTCGGCGGCCAACCTGAGCTGGGCCAAAGAGCAGGGGGTACAGGACGTGGCCTTTTCCAAAAAGTGTGGGTTGACGGTCGAGAGCATGGTGCGTTCCAGTTGGGTCTACAAACAGCTCAAACGCTTCCGGGCCGGGATCGAGGGGTGCATTGGGACCCTCAAGCACACCTTTGGTCTCCACCGCTGTACCTGGAAAGGCTGGCCTCACTTTCAAAGCTACGTCCATGCCAGCGTCCTGACCTATAACCTGGTCGTCCTGGCCCGACTCCTGTTGTAGTCTTTTGTGGCTGACCGTACTGCCTTGTGGCTCCGACTCAGGGAGAGGTCTGCGCCGAACCGGTGTTTTTTGGCCCGTGCGCCCTCGCTCGCTCGTCCTCGCTCTGGATCGAGCTGGGTCGAGTCGGTCTGTCAGCAGTCTCAGGTATAAAAAGTGGTTCCGATTCAACAGATTACAGTTCTGGGAACCCCGGTTTCCGGACGGGCACTAACTAGAGAGAGGAGGATGTTGCGAATGAAGTATCGGAGAAGGATCTATTACACGGAAGAACAGAAGACCTTGATGTGGGACAAGCGGCCTGGGAGCGGGCGCACCGTTGGTGTAGTGACCCTGCCAGAAGTCCACATAGACATTTCCGTCCAGGTCCACTACTTTCGAACCGGAACACTGTTCGTCGAAAAAGGGGAAAGGCTCGAACAGTCTCAGATTGTGACTGCCTCCGCGAATCTGGAATCGGGAGGCTTCCTGGGAGTGAGCCCGGGACCTGGGAGCGCGGTTTTGGTGTTTCTCCACCAGACGGGTCCAGAGGGCTTGCCTGTCCATCATGGCCCGAATTATATTCGCAGTCGAAATGGACGAACAACAGATGATGTTATTAGCACTGAAGGCCGAGGCCTTCGACCGGCAAGTACCGAGAACTTCAGCATTCGGGCTTCTACAGCAGGAACTGGGTGGAGCTGGCCGAAGTCATAGAGGACGAGCTGAAGGAGATTCCGGGGACTGAAGACGACTGCTAGAGGAGGAGAGGATCATGATCAAACTAGTAGCTCTGTCCACGCTGCTTGTAGTGGCGATCGGAGCCTGCGGAGATTTCCGTCAACCCTGGCGATTGAAATCGGCAGCCGACTGGCGTGAGGCCGGCGACTCTGCCCAGGGCGTCGCGGTAGGCGAAGGTGGATTGGTGTTGGAGGGTGCCTCCGAGGGTTCCTGGACGAGCGGATGGCACGACTGGTCGGGTCCGATCGAATCGGCTCGTGTGACGACGACCGCTCGGTTGGACCTGTTCGGTGCCAAGACCATCGAGGTGCTGGTCGATGGCTCGGAGAAACCTTTCACGGACGCCAAAGGGATCCCCCACGATTGGTATGGACGATGCATGATTGCCATCCTCGATGAGAATCGTTGGGTCATGGCCGTCCGGTCTGGAGTCGACCACATCTCCTGGGACGACTGGGACGCAATACACATCCTCACCTCCTCCGATGAGGGGAGGACCTGGGGGGGACTGAATCGTTGGTTCGATGGCACGCCCATTGACGGCATGCCTTATGACGACGGCTACACCCACAGCGAGCCAGGCCTTTTCCGGATGCCGAACGGGGATCTGATCCTCCAGTTCTGGCGCACCGCCTACAGTACCGGCACTAAGCAGCTGCGCTCTCAGGACCTGGGAAAGACCTGGGATCTGGATATCGATCGGATCAGCGTCGAAGGCGTGGTGGGCGCTGATGATGACCGGGCGATTGGGACCGAGGACTACTTCGTCGATCCGGAGAACCCTGGTCACATCTACATGGCATTCCAGTATTTTCATTATGAATCCAAGGCGGGCACCTTGCTGGCACGCTCCGGTGACGATGGTAGGTCCTATTCCTTCCTCAGCTGGATTGGGCCCTTGTCGGACGAGAAGCAGCCTCAGGGCGGAGCCACCTTTGAGCCCGCGATCGAGTATGTGGGCAATCGGACGATCGTAGCGATCCTTCGGGATGGGGCCGGCAATCGGCATACCTGGCAAACCATCAGCACCGACATGGGTGCCACCTTCGCCCCCCTGGAAGAGATCACGCCCAAGATCAACGGCGGCGTTCCCAACGGTCTCTGGCAAAGAGCTCGGATCTACAAGGAAAGCAATCCCTATTTTCAGCACAACAATGTGTTGGATTACAGCAGAGGGGAGGGGCGTCTCTGGGGCTTCGGCATTCACAGCATGGGAGGGGGCTATACCCGCAAGCCCGTCGTTTATTGGTCGGACGATAACGGCAGCTCCTGGCAGGGTCCGGAACTGCTGCATGGCCCCATGCATCCCGGAACGGACACCGGTTACGGCGATATGAAGCGGCGCGTCGACAACACGTTCGTGGCGGCGACCTACTATGCCGACAGGGAATCAGATGTGGCCGATCTAGAGCAGTACACCTTTGGCGGCGCCAGGGGTAGGCTACTCCTGGAAAGCGACAGCGACGGCGACGGAAACCCAGAGGCAGAATCGGGCTGGTACGAACTTCTTGATGGTGACAACGCCTTCTCGGTATCCTCGCTGCCCGGCAGTCGCTGGAGGGTGACCCTCCGATTGAGCGGCAGCAACACCGATCAAAAAACCGCGATCAGCCATATCGAAATTGCTCCAGGCGAGGCTGGAGATACCAAATAGGAAATCGGGTCGTAGCGGTAGTCTCCAGGCCGCCGTCCGTAGGGGGCGATCAAGGTATTTCCTCGCAAACCTGAGGCCCATGAACTTGGACCTCTAGCCCTGCAACCAAGGTTTTTTTGCCCACTGAATCGAACGATGCCGAGAAATGGTCGCCGACCTCTTCCCGCTTGCCAACAACTTCAAAGACTCGGAGTGACGTGGCAGAAGTATCCTAGCAAAATCCTACTACGATGCTCTGGCTCGGCTTGTTTTGTGCGATGGCTACTTCACGTCGTCGTGAAGCAGTAGTCTCGACAACTCAGCGAAGCCGATTCCGCCTAAGCCCTGTTGCGTCAGCTTGATCAGTGCACCCTTGCGGTGATAAAGAAACATACGATCGATCTGCGCATGGACGCTAACGGTCGCCACATCGAGCCGCGAACGACCGGGAGTAAAACGATGCTTCTCTTATCCAAGCACGCAGCCACCTTTCTACTAATTTTTGGGTCATCCGGCAAATGGGGAGGTGGGTGGTGCGCTTGCTATTGAGATCCGGTCTAATCCGGTCTATTTTTGCTCTGGAATTCTCCTAAAAGATATATATCAGTAGCAGCAGAGGCTGTGGGAACTGTGGAAAACTCCGAGCAGTCATCGAGCCGGGCCAGCACCCCCGTGATTCGGAGTTTTCCAAGCGTTGTGCGAACGGTGGAAAAACGATTGCGACGCTTTTCGGCCTAGCGCTGGAGCTGGTTGTTTTTCCACGGTTTGCACATCGCGGCAGTTTCCATAGCCTTCCCCCGTTCAGGCAGAAAGAGGCGGCCTTCAGCCTCGATCAAAAGAATCCGGATCGCGCGTTAGCGCTACCTCAACCTCTGCTCCCGTAACGAGCCTTGCGAAGCTGCAAGGGCGAGGCAGAGCCGGTCGATGGGGATTGACCGGCGCCGCCATGTCAGGCATCCTCGGCGATTTTGGCAAACCCGGAGGACCGATCATGGCGACGACTAGCTACTTGTACCACACCCTCGGATTGAAGGGCTATGTTCACCAACGCACGGACTATCGCGGCGGCGGCGTATTTCACCACGTCGAACTGGCTCCGCACAAGCGCCGGTGTCGCAACTGCAGTGCCCGCTGGAACCGGCTTCAGCTGCAAGGCTGCTTCCAGCGCTGCATCCGCACTCTACCGGTGGCGACCCGCCACCAGTTCGTGGTCCTGCATGGCCACCGGCAATCCTGCAGCCAGTGCGGCCAGACCCTTCGCGAGCCGATTGCCTTCGCTCAGGGCAAACGGCGCTACACGAACGCCTTCGCCCAGTACGTGGTCCAGCTGTGCCGCATCGCCACCATCAAAGCCGTTGCCCGCTTGCTGGGCGTGGGCTGGGACCTCGTCAAAGAGATCCATAAGGAGCATCTGGGGCAGCGCCTCAAGAAGCGCAAGCTGTCTCAACTGCGCTATCTGGCGATCGATGAGTTCGCTACCCACAGCGGGCACCTCTACATGACGGTGGTGCTGGACCTGGAAAGTGGCCAGATCGTCTCCCTACACGAAGGCAAAGACGCCCAGGCGCTGGTGGCCTGCCTGCGCCACCTCAAAGGCCGCTGCAAGTCCCTGCGCGCCATTGCCATCGACATGTCCGACGCCTACCGCAAGGCCATTCGCCAGGTCTTCGCCGGCAAGGTCGATGTCGTGCACGACCCCTACCACGTCGTCGCACTGGCCAACCAGGCCATTGACCAGACCCGCCGCTCCATGATGCGCAAACTGGAAACGGGCCGCAAACAGCTCCTCAAAGGAACCCGCTTTCTCTTGTTACGAGGGCTGGAAAACCTCAACGAGCGCTCCCTGGAACACCTCATGCAACTCATGGAAATCAATGAGCCACTCTATCAGGCCTACCTCCTCAAGGAGGAGATCCGCCACTTTTGGAACCTCCCCGACTCAGCGGCCGGCAACGCCTTCCTGGATGCCTGGATCGAGCAGGCTTACAGCATCGGCAACCAGTTCTTCGCCCGGCTCGCCCGCACCCTCCACCGGCATCGCCCCGGACTACTCGACTACTTCAAGCACCGCATCTCAACCGGCCCCCTCGAAGGACTCAACAACAAGATTAAGGTCCTCAAAAGACGAGCCTATGGCTTCAGAGACATGGACTACTTCAAGCTTAACCTCTACTTCATCCATGAGGACCTGGCCACTTGACCTCCCCATTTAGGGTCATCCGGCAAATGGGGAGGTGGGTGGTGCGCTTGCTATTGAGATCCGGTCTAATCCGGTCTATTTTTGCTCTGGAATTCTCCTAAAAGATATATATCAGTAGCAGCAGAGGCTGTGGGAACTGTGGAAAACTCCGAGCAGTCATCGAGCCGGGCCAGCACCCCCGTGATTCGGAGTTTTCCAAGCGTTGTGCGAACGGTGGAAAAACGATTGCGACGCTTTTCGGCCTAGCGCTGGAGCTGGTTGTTTTTCCACGGTTTGCACATCGCGGCAGTTTCCATAGCCTTCCCCCGTTCAGGCAGAAAGAGGCGGCCTTCAGCCTCGATCAAAAGAATCCGGATCGCGCGTTAGCGCTACCTCAACCTCTGCTCCCGTAACGAGCCTTGCGAAGCTGCAAGGGCGAGGCAGAGCCGGTCGATGGGGATTGACCGGCGCCGCCATGTCAGGCATCCTCGGCGATTTTGGCAAACCCGGAGGACCGATCATGGCGACGACTAGCTACTTGTACCACACCCTCGGATTGAAGGGCTATGTTCACCAACGCACGGACTATCGCGGCGGCGGCGTATTTCACCACGTCGAACTGGCTCCGCACAAGCGCCGGTGTCGCAACTGCAGTGCCCGCTGGAACCGGCTTCAGCTGCAAGGCTGCTTCCAGCGCTGCATCCGCACTCTACCGGTGGCGACCCGCCACCAGTTCGTGGTCCTGCATGGCCACCGGCAATCCTGCAGCCAGTGCGACCAGACCCTTCGCGAGCCGATTGCCTTCGCTCAGGGCAAACGGCGCTACACGAACGCCTTCGCCCAGTACGTGGTCCAGCTGTGCCGCATCGCCACCATCAAAGCCGTTGCCCGCTTGCTGGGCGTGGGCTGGGACCTCGTCAAAGAGATCCATAAGGAGCATCTGGGGCAGCGCCTCAAGAAGCGCAAGCTGTCTCAACTGCGCTATCTGGCGATCGATGAGTTCGCTACCCACAGCGGGCACCTCTACATGACGGTGGTGCTGGACCTGGAAAGTGGCCAGATCGTCTCCCTACACGAAGGCAAAGACGCCCAGGCGCTGGTGGCCTGCCTGCGCCACCTCAAAGGCCGCTGCAAGTCCCTGCGCGCCATTGCCATCGACATGTCCGACGCCTACCGCAAGGCCATTCGCCAGGTCTTCGCCGGCAAGGTCGATGTCGTGCACGACCCCTACCACGTCGTCGCACTGGCCAACCAGGCCATTGACCAGACCCGCCGCTCCATGATGCGCAAACTGGAAACGGGCCGCAAACAGCTCCTCAAAGGAACCCGCTTTCTCTTGTTACGAGGGCTGGAAAACCTCAACGAGCGCTCCCTGGAACACCTCATGCAACTCATGGAAATCAATGAGCCACTCTATCAGGCCTACCTCCTCAAGGAGGAGATCCGCCACTTTTGGAACCTCCCCGACTCAGCGGCCGGCAACGCCTTCCTGGATGCCTGGATCGAGCAGGCTTACAGCATCGGCAACCAGTTCTTCGCCCGGCTCGCCCGCACCCTCCACCGGCATCGCCCCGGACTACTCGACTACTTCAAGCACCGCATCTCAACCGGCCCCCTCGAAGGACTCAACAACAAGATTAAGGTCCTCAAAAGACGAGCCTATGGCTTCAGAGACATGGACTACTTCAAGCTTAACCTCTACTTCATCCATGAGGACCTGGCCACTTGACCTCCCCATTTACCGGAAGAACCCCAAAAGAGTCTGTGCGATGGTTCTCATTGTTTTCCCTCCCGTTCTACTTTCCTGGGTTGCATGGATGTCACAGGACTTCAGTGCCAACTCATAGCCTCCCCCTTCGACTGATGGATACAGAGGGGACTTCCATCGATCAGCACAATTTCTATCGGGGCAACCGCTTTCACCTGACTGGCTTGCATGTGTATTGGAGTGAGCTCGTACGTAGTGTGTACCAGCCAGACTTGGGTGAGTATATTCTGATTTGCATAGCGATGAAAGGCCAAGCGGGCTTGCCCGAGTGTGGGGCCACTTGCCAGAGCCATTGCTGAAATGTCTACGCAGTTGGATTCGTCTTCACAGAGTCTCAGGCCGGAAGCTTGCTTGTAGATGGTGTAGCCGCCTGGGCGAAGGACTCTTCCAGCGACCCGAAACTCGAACGGAATTGAGACGCCGATGTCGCCCGGACTCGGGCTCGGCGTTTGCGCCACGACTGTGGCTGACAGGAGACTCGCGATGGCTAGGATCTGGACCACTTGCTTTTTCATTTTTTCTTACCTCACTGCCAAGGGATAGCAAGGACCGTGCCAAAGCGAAGGAAGGACGGTTCTCGCAAGCAAGAGAGAATGTAACTTGTTTACACCAAGAGAGATAGGGATTGTGAAGTAGAAGACAGGGAAGAGGCCGCTGTCTCAGATAAAGGTGGTCCGTCTATCCGATCGGATAGACGGACTATCCGAAAGAGTAACCTATCAGTGATCCGCGGAAGATGTGGCTTCGGTCTCTAGGCCGAAGTGTTTTTCCGTCGAGCCGTTGGCTCGACGCACGGCGGCCTGGAAACCATCGCCACACCGGTCGCGAGGCTCAAGTCGCCCAGGTCTTTCTGAAGAGTCGCAAGGCATTTCCGCTCAGGATTCCGTCAATGTCGGCTTGCGCGTAACCTGCATCCGCCAGGACCTGGCCGAATCTCGGCAGATCGGCCATGGTGTCCACGTCTGTAGGGGTCATCTCGGCTCCGAAGCCTCCGTCCATGTCGGTGCCGATGGCAAGGTTGCTCAAGGATCCTCCGGCTAGGTCAGCGACGTGCTCGATGTGAGGGATGAGGCCGTCCATCTTGTATTTGGCGACGTACTGTTCCCGGGGCGGTGGATCGTCCCAGTTTACCTCGGGATCGATGAAGAACTGGCAGAAGACCAGCCCGATGACGCCGTCTCTGCGGATTACTTCTCGGATCATGTCATCGGTCAGATGTCTTTGACCCGGGACCAGGGAGCGGCAGGTGCAGTGCGAGGCCATGATCGGGCCATCCCACAATTCCAGCGATTCCCATACCGCCTGGTCTGCCATGTGGGCGATGTCCAGTAACATGCCGGCTTCTCGCATGGCTTTATAGAGTGCCGGAGCAGGAGGCTTGAGCCCACCCTCGGTACCGGTTCCGTGGATGTAGGTGTTGTGACCGAAATGGGCCGGACCTACCACTCGGAGGCCGGCGTTCCACCAGAACTCCACGTCGTCCGGATCGATGATCGGATCCGCACTCTCCATCGACAAGATGTGATAGATCGGCGTGTCGGCCTCGGGCTCCTTCCAGGCTTCAACCGCTTCTTCAAGGTCGCTCAAGCCATGGACCGACTTGATCTCGCCCCGCCGCGCCATCGCCTGGTAGTAGGCCAGGTGGCCACGTCCTATGCCGATGCTTTGCTGCTGTGTCCTCATGCCATCTCGCATTCTCCCTACCCGGGGCTGGATGCGAGACATGATGGTGCTCAGGATGATTCCCACATGGCCTCGGCGAAGTTCCGGAAAAGTGGTGGTGCAAAGTCCACAGTTGTAGCCCTCCGCCACCTGAGGTGGCCCACTAGCCTCTTGCTCGCGAACCTCGTGGGCGGATAGGGTGAGATCGCGATTCCAGAACAGTGCGTCCCAGGCCAGGTCAAGGTGCAGGTCGATGATTAACGGTTCGGTCATGTTTCATTTCCTCGGTGAGTTCAATTCAGAGGTCAAGTACAGAAGTCGCAAGTCGCAGGTCGCAGGTCCCTATGCGACCACAAGCTCGCTGAAGGGCCAATTCCAGTGCCATCCGGCCACGTGTCCCCAAGAGCATTTGTATCAGAGAACAAGAGACGTGCGACCTGCGACCTGCGACTTGCGACTTCCGTTCTTGCGTCATAGCGACCATCTGGCCTGACGCAGCACTGCACGCGGGGAATCGGCGAAGCGCTCATACCAGACGCTCAGAAGCGAGCCGTCCTTGAGCTGGACGGTGGACGGATAGCCCAGGTCGCCGCCGGCGCCATCGTCAGAGAGGGTCATGGGATCGGACCAGCTCCGTCCATGGTCGCGGCTCAGACGCGCCTTATTGCCATACGGTTTGCGTCGATAGCCATAGGTCATCAGGAGATTCTTGTCTTGCAGCAGAAGCAGGTGAGAGGGCAGACCCCAAACGCCTATCGAATGAGGGGTCGTCCAGGTCCTGCCGCCGTCAGAGGATTCACTCTGTAGCGTCTCGCCCTTGTTGTTCTTATTGGCGTTGCGGATCTGGGCGATGATGCTACCGTCGGCAGCCTCTACGGCGTGCAGTTCGTGATAATCGGCGTGCGCATCGCCCTGACGCGTGGGAATCCCGGCCAACCAACGCCAGTTTTGGCCGTCGTCGCTGGATTCGCAGACGCCGATTCGACCATCCCCATAGCCGAATTGCTTTCCGGCATACAGCAGCCGGCCATCTGCCAGTTGTATCGGGCCGTGGGGGCTGTTCACGAGGCAGCGGTAGGGAGCAGACCAGGTCAGTCCAGCGTCGGTGGAGCGGATCATCCAGCCGCCCAACAGGGACTCTCTTTCTGCCTGAGTCGCTCTCCCGTGAGCGGCCTGCCAGCGGGCAAGTCTCTCCCTGGACCAGGCTTCCGGCTGCCCTGCCGGTGTCTTTTCCCCCTTCTGCAGCCCGGTTTCGTATGCGATGGACGTAAAGGTAGTCGCCAGAAGAGTTCCCCTATTAGTCTCGAGAATCCCGGCATCGCGGTCGTCAATGGGTCCGTCCCTCAGCACCCGGGGCCAGCTCCAGGTACGACCTTCGTCTTTGGAACGCATCAGCTCAACCCAGCCAAATGGGCAGACGTGCTGCTCGCGGCCACCCGAGCATACAACCAGAAGTTCCCCGCTCCGGCAGCGGGCCAGGGTAGGCCACCCGTGGTAATACTCGGGCCTCTGGCTGATCACCCCTAGCGATTCGATTTTGGCCCTCGGGGTAGCACTGAAACTTTCCCCTCCTTGAACGGTCCAAGCGGCTGCAACTGTTCCAGCCACTCGCATCAGGTCGCGTCGAGTCATGGAATCGGTCATCTGGGGAGTCCTCCCTGGGCGATCCTCGGGTCTTTGTAATCTGCTTGTCTAGGTTATACACGGTAGGCCTTGCCTTCAAGGTCCGGTAACCAGCAATCCGCCTGGGTCAGCCGTGGCGGCGGTCTCCAGGCCGCCGTTCGTCGAGCCAAAGGCTCGAAGAAGAATACTTCGGCCTGGAGACCGCCGCCACGTCCGGCCTGCACGACGAGTCCCTTGTCTGCTCGAATCGGAAAAGCTAGACTTGGTCCGTTCACCCAGGGGCGCCGACGCTTCCAATTGCGAGTTTTCTATGGACCCTCGACTAAAGGAGCTGCTGCAGCGGAAGGCAGGTCTGAAGACCGTGCTGGGACTGTTGTTTTGCTCTGCGATTCTTACCTTCCTCAGTGCCTCCTTACCGGTTCAGCGAAAGTCCGGGAAGGCAATAGTCCGTACAGATGTCAAACCCGCGTTCCCCCACCCGATTCGAGGCGAAGCCGTCCGCTCCAAGGTTGTAGAGCTGATGGGGATGGATGGGATCCCCCCCAAGGAGATTCCGTTTTCGCAGGGTGAGACGAAGAAGACCGAGGATGGACTCCTCATGACTCCGGTTGAGTTCGCCAATTCGCTGGGTGAGACGGTGCCGGGAATCCTGACCCTGCCCGCCGTAGCGGGAGCAGGGACATTGGCAGGAGTCGTTTGTATGCCCGGGACCCATGGTGACGCCGAACGTCTGACTCAAGAGCGCTTCCACCGAGAGGATCCAGACAAAGGCCCCCTTTCAGGTTGGGCACGTGAGCTGTCCAGACGCGGTTTCGCCACCCTGTCCATCACTCTGAAGGGAACCCTGGCGCGCCGCAGCACTCTGGGAGAATGGGAGACAGAAGCAAAGCTACTTGCCCCCTATGGGCGCCCCCAGATGGGAATTCTGGCGGAGGAGGCGCTGAGGGCAGCTCGGGTCTTGGGGGCTCAGCGGCAGGTTGATCCATCTCGCATCGGTCTCACCGGCTTTTCCCTGGGGTCCTATGCCTCCTGGTGGGCCATGGCCTGCGATCCCTCGATTCGGACTGCTGCCATACTCTGCGGGGGCTTGGGCAGTCTCGCCCGCGATATCCACGAAGGAAATCCGGACCGCCACAGTTCTTGCCACTATATCCCGGGGCTGCTCCGCTACTTTGACCACCCGGAGATTGTTGCGGATTGCATTGCGCCGAGGCCCCTGATGATCCTGGGGCCGCTGCAGGATCCCGATATGGCTGCAGCGGGTGTGGAACAGCTATTGCGAACGGTCTCGCCGGTCTACCGGGCAGCGGGTAAGCCCGATCTCTTCAAGGTCCATCGCCCCGACGACGGTCATGTCTTCCGGGTGAAGTACTTCGAGTGGATGGCTCAATGGTTTGGAAAATACCTGTAGGAAAATCCCAAGACACAAGATACAAACAAATCTCAGTTCTCAAGCAACAAGCATCAAACGATCTGGAGCAGATCTTGAAATCGGTACCACCTTCGCCACCAGCCTTGGCAACTTGCAGTATTCGAGTCACCACTTAGACTAGAACTCTGCGGGGATTGGAACGCCGCCGGGACATTCCGCCATTTGGTGCTTGGAATTTGAAATTTGTTTGTATCTTGTGTCTTGGAATTTTCTTCCAAGTTATCGAGTCCTACCCCAATCCTGGTTGATGAGCTCGTCACCGGTATCTCCCCGGGCTATCCTCCGCGCTGCTTCCCAGAGGTGCAGCTCGGAGATCCGGTCGGCTCGGTAGATGCCCAGCTGATCCGCACCGGCTGCCAAAGCCGTGCCGGCGCCATCTCTGATCAGTGCGGGGGTCACGAGTTTGTTGCTGCCCCAGCATAGGAGTTGTGCCACCAGCGGGACGCGGCCGGCAATAACGGCCGCTGCGGCTGCCGTATCCTCATAGATGTGCGCCAGGTTTGCAGTGAGGTGGCGGATGTGGATCTCGTCGATGATGCCTTCATCCACCCAGAGCGGCCAATCCTGCAACCGCCGGTAGGCGGTGCTCGGATTTGAGGCCACCGCGGCGGTCAGGCGAATGGGGTTCGGTAGCGCGTCGAGTTTGTGTTTGAGCTCTCTCACGAACTGGGTCACGTAGCCTGCTCGGAAACGTGTCCACTCCTCGTCGTGGTTTGGAAGCGCCAGGGGGTCTTTGCCACTTTGATCCCGATACGCCTCGACGATCGGCTGCTCGTAACCGTAGACGAAGAAGCCGTGCGCATCGACCTGTCCAGGAACCGACTCGATCTGAAACTCGAGCTGGACTCCGTCGATCTCATGGCTCTGCGCCATCTTGAGAAAATGGTCCTGTTCCTGGTTTCTCGCTGCAGGGTGGCCGTAGCCGAGAACCACGGCTCCGGAGACATCGAAGGAGGTCCGGCCGTCGCGGCGGCGCATCCACGTCTCGGGATGCTGGTTTCCGAAGCGTGTGATTCGCATTTCGGGCATCCGGCTGCCGGTCTGGGATTCTATGGCAGCGGTACCGGTGTAGCCGACCGCGTTGTAGGGGTGTACCTCGATGCCCCGTGAGTGAGCTTCTTCAACCAGAAAAGCCAGTGGATCCCAACCGTGAACTTCGTAAAAAGGCGGGAGAACCGCCAAGACGTCCTTGGGGTCATGCGCTCCCTCACGGTGGTCGTAGCGCAAACAGGTCTCTTGCCCGGGGATGTAGCCAGGGATGAAACGGGTGACGCCGGATTCGGCACATTGGTCCAGGAAGCTGCGGACCGGATCCAGGTTGCTGCGGGTAGGAAACACCCCATTCTCGCCGCCGATGCCACCCCAGATGGTAAGCGGTCTGGTCATCGGGGAGGTTAACCAGAAACCGGGTCCAACAGGCCTGCCTCCTGCAGCAGAGGCGGAATCTGGTCCTTTTCCTCCTGGGATAGAGGTCGCAGGGGTTGGTGACCGTGTCGTGGTCGATGATCCCCATGATCTTGAGTGCGGATTTCAGTCCGGAGATAGTGGAGGCATGAACAGCTCCTCCCTGCGCCAGACGCAGAACCTTCGCCAGCGACAGAACCTCCGAGAGATGGCGATCGGCGGTCTGCTCGTCCCCACTTTCCCCTGCTTCCCAGGCCCTGGACATGCTAGCCCGGATTTCTCATCGCTTGTCGTAGCGAGGCGCTGCAAGGGCCGTCCTGGCAAGGCTTGCGACCGAGGCCACCGCAGTCGTACTTTGACAGTACGTCGAGGAGGCCGACCGAGCGTAACACAGCCAGGGCGGATGATTGCGGCGGCGCAGTAGACCAGCGATGAGAAATGCGGGCTAGCGGCGGCCAGGTTGGCGATGCCGGGGACAACTCCGTGGGCTCCGATGGCACGGGTCATGGTGACTCGATACATAGACCCCAGCAACCGGCACATCTGGATGCCTCTCTGTCGGCATAGCACTACGAGCTGGGCTAGATTTTCACCCGCACCGGAGCTGTCCTTGATGCCCACGACGGTGCCTTCGCCGGCGAGTCGAGCGATCGTTTCCGCTTCCACTGTGAGCTTGACGGTAGACGGAATGTTGTAGACCCAGAGAGGAATAGACGAAGCCTCATGAACGGAGCGGTAGTGGGCTAGAAGCTCCTGCTGGTCGTAGTAGTAGGGCGGGGTCGCCGCGATTCCATCGACTCCACTCTGCTGGAGAGCGGAAGCGATCTCGATGACAGCCCGAGTACCGGCGGCTGAGATGTTTGCCACCACCGGGATGCGTCCCCTGGCCTCGTCGACTACGGTTTCGATAGCCAGAAGTCTCTGATCGTTCGAAAGGGCTCCGAATTCACCGGTGGTTCCGGCCGCCCAGATCCCGTGGATGCCGTTGTCGATCAGGTAGTTGACGAGGCGTCGCAGTGAAGTCACGTCCACCGATTCCTGCGGAGTCAGGGGGGTAACAATGGGGACCACTACGCCTTTGAATTTCGATTCGCTCATGACTTCATTCCTCCGGGATGGGGCCGATCGAGCCCGGGCAACATTCGGGGGATTATACCCGAGAAGGATCCCCTTAATTCCCGACCATGTGGTAGACCAGAGCTTGTACCTCGGGCGGCAGGTTCTCGTAGGCCGAGAGTGGTACGGCATCCACCTGGGCGTCGCTTCCGTCGTGGTCTTCAACGACTTGCTTTCGCTCCCGGCTTCCCGGTCTTTGGGTATTGAGATTCAGCCACCAGGGAGCATACCGCACGATGAAACCAATTCTGTCATCCTGGGTCGTGTTGGCTGCCGAGGCGTGCCAGGTTCGAGCATCGAAGATCCCGACATCTCCGGCTTTTCCAATCAGCTGAACCTCACCGTCGTAGGACGCCTCGGGGTCCAGGTGCGTGTTCTTCGAGGGCGAGGTGCTCTGTTTGTGAGATCCAGGCACGAGGATGGTTGCCCCGTTGTCCGCCGTGTAGTCGGTCAACATCCACATACTTACCAGAGTGACCACCAGGTCGGGGTAGGGAGCCTCGATCCGGGCCTGGTGATTCTGGTTGTAGGGCCAGTCGGCGTGGACCACGCCTCGCCCGACACCGGTGCCGTTGATGGTGCCGGTGATGGCCGAGATCCGGGCGTTCCGTCCGAAACAGGCATCGACCAGCTTCACGATGCGAGGATGAGCCATATGGCGGGCGATGTCCTGGTTTACTCGGAGGAAACCGGTAACGTATCCATTGGGTAGGGGGAGCGAAGTGTGCTCCCTTATGGAAGCGGCCGCACTCTCCCTCATCGCCGGCACCTCCGAAGCGGGGATGATTTCCCTGAGAATGCAGTAACCCCGTTGAGTGAGGTCCTCGTAGCCCTCAACTGCCTGATTCATGTCTGCCTCCTCAGCCAGATTAGTCAATTTCCAGAAAAGACGATAGCAGTCTAATAGAGAAAGCCGCCTAGCAGCCACCAGAGCTGAAGAGTGTGAGCCAGCGTGCCCAGGGCATAATGTTTTCCGTTGGCGATGGATTGAAAACTGTGGCAGCCCCCATCGGGGCGACGCATGCTATCCATCCAGCTGCTCAGGTGTTGGTAGAGCGGTGTGTCGGTGTAGACCTTCTCAGCGGCGGCGAGATCGTGAAGTCGGAGTGCGTAGGCCACGGCGCCATTGCCCCGGATGTTGATTTCGGCGTCGTTGGTGTGTCGGAAATCGTCTGGGTTGTGCCAGTAGCGCCAGCGAGGTTCTGCAAGAAAGGCATCCCAACCCGGCCGGACCACGGTGCGAAGATGTTCCGTACCGGTTGCCGCCAGGATCAGCTGCATGCGGAGGGCGGCGAAATAGGCGTAGTCCTTGGGAGCGGTTTCCACAAAGGTTTCCAGAACCCAGTCGACGATCGGCTTCTTCATCTGACCAAATTCGGGCAGGGCGTGTTCCCATCCGGTTGCCGCCAGAGCCGCGGCCTCCGCGGTAAAGTGCAACATCCGCTCTTTGTCGTGGTTGAAATCCCAGGTCGCGAACAGCTTCTTCAGACCTTGCCGAGCCGGTTCCACGAAGCGCTCCTCGCCACTGATCTGATGGTGCAGCCCTAACGAATAGAGCACCAGCCCGGTGCTCCGCGGATGGGGGTGGGACTCCTGTTCTTCCCAGTCCAGAGGAAAGGGCCGGTCGAAGATAGGGAAGTCGGCCCACATAGAGACCGGCCACATCGAATCCAGCCGTTCCTCCATAACCTGGTCGAGCATGGTGCTTGCTGCGTCGATGTAGCGTTTCTCCTGGAGTAGTTTGCCCGCCAGCGAGAGGGTGCTTGCCACCGTTGCCCGGTAGTAGACCGACTCGGGATGCCGGGCCATCGGTGGATGGTAGCGTCGATTTCGCGTGTGTCCGATCACGAAATCGCAGATCTTCCGGATCTCTCGTTCCCGGCTCTTGTCGATCCTTGCATCCTTCCAGGTGCCGGAGTGGAGCCAACAGGTTTGAGTGACCAGAAGTATCGCGGCGGCAACTCCAATTGTGCGGCTGATCGTCATTTTGTTACTCTCCCAGATTGGACCTGTTTGGCACCAGGATGTAGGTTGCCCCGAGCCTAAGCTCGTTAGCTGGCGAATCATTCATAAGTTCCTCGCTGACGCACCCCCCCTGGAAGGTCTAGCCTCTTCTGGCTAGGGCTGGTTCACCCCGAGCAACCTCTCGTTTTGATGTTACCATGAGGCCAATGAAAGCTCTGCAGCTCGAAGGCCCTGAGCAGTTGATTTTGAGGGATGTTCCCGAGCCTGTTCCGGAGGAAAACGAGGTCCTGATTCAGGTCGGTGCAGTTGGCGTCTGCGGCACCGATTTCCACATCTACAGCGGTGGGGCGAACTACAACTCCGATGCGCAGGGTCGGCCTATTCCGCTCTCCGTGCAACCTCAGATTCTGGGGCACGAATTCTGTGGAACGGTCCAGGAGGTGGGGACGCGGGTCCAGGGGCTGAAACCGGGTGATCGAGTAGCTGTCGACCAGGGTCTGAACTGCTACAGTCAACGATTCTTGCCAGTCTGTGAGTACTGTCGCAGCGGGGACTCCCACCAGTGTCAGAACTATCAGGAGAGGGGGATCACCGGATTGGCAGGAGCCATGCAGGAGTTGGTGACGATGCCGGCCATCAATTGCATTCCGGTTCCCGCGGAACTCTCTTTCCGCGAGACGGCTCTTTCCGAGCCGCTCGGCTGCATCATCCACTCAGTCGATCGGGCCGCCAAGATGCCGGCCCGATACATGTTTCCCGGGGAGCCTGGCGGCTCGGAGGCAATCGAAAACATTCTCATTCTCGGGGCGGGTCCCGCAGGCTTGCTTTTCCTCCAGTACCTCCGAAAAGCACAAAAATTCCAGGGACAGATTCTGGTTGCGGATCGGGTTGAGAAGAAACTGGAGCTGGTCGAGCGATTCGGAGGAACTCCCGTAAACCCGTCACAAGTCGACCTGGCGGTGGCAGTTGGAGAGTTGACGGGCGGACGCAAGATCCATTTCCTGATCGAAGCCACCGGAAGCGGCGCCGTCTTCCAGACGATTCCAGCGGTGCTGCGAAAGCAGGCAACGGTCGTACTCTACGGCCACGGCCACGAGGGAACCGACTTGAGTGTGCTCAACCGCCTCCTCTTTTTGGAGCCCACGCTGGTGGTTTCGGTGGGAGCCTCGGGCCGCATCGACGCGCACACCGGTCGGCCGGAGACCACGCAAAGTGCGGTGAGGCTGATCCAATCGGGTCAGATCGAAGTCAGCCCGATCATCAGCCATCAATACGGGGCTCTGGAGGAGATCAAGCACGCCTTCGAACGGGATTCGCGGAACCCGGATTACATCAAGGGTGTTTTGTCCCTCGACTGAGGGCTTCAGCCAGATCCGAAGAACCCCAAAGAAGTCAGAATTGAGCGCTGTCTTTCTTGGAAAGCTGGAAGAGCCCGGAGGCGAAGGTGGCGCCGATGCTGAAGCCGGTCGAGAGGGTGCTCTTGACGACGCCGATGACTTGGCCCTCCAGGTTCCGATCCATGTTGTCAGAAAGCAGAAGTTGAGTGATCCCGGCGCCCCAGGAGAGCTGCAGAAAGTATTGCTCCGTCCCGGCGGCTCCGAAAAAGACACCACTAATCGGTTCGATTGGTCCTTCAAGGCCGGTAACGCTATCCCGAAGTCGGATGGTCCCGGTCAAGAGCGGACCAGTCTGAATCACCCGTAGAGTTCCAACCAGCACAGCGAATTGCAGATCGACTATGATCTCTCGCTCGATGACTCCTGGGAAAAGGCCTCCGCTGGAAAGCAGCAGACCGTTCTGATCGAGCGCGAGTCCAAAGAACGGCTCCGTCGCATTGATCCGTAGAGATCCCCTCGACCCTTGAGAAGCGGGAAAGAGCTGATCTACGAAGAACGCCTTCTGCGTCATGCTATCGAAGGCCTCCTGCTTCATCTCCAGTTCCTGGCCGCTCTCGTCGTGTAGGGAGATCGACAGACTATTCCCCTGCAGCGAGGCGACGGCGAGCGCCGTCCGGTTCCCCCCGGTGTTGTTGAACATCAACTGTGCCCTGGACAGCTCCTGAGCCGGCAGGGCGGCTACCTGTGCAGCCAGGTCCTCGCCGTTGCGTAAGCGGAAGGCGACCTGTCCACTGATGGCACCACTCTTGTCCCTGGCCCGGTTCTGGCTTGCTCCTTCCGTGGTTTGATCGGCCGGCTTGTTCTGCGACACCACGGCGAAACCCACCGTCAGCGCGCTGTCTGAGGTAAGTACAAAGGTCGCAGACGATCCAGGGGTCAGGGAGTAGGTGAATTCCGACATGGGTTCCGACCTGTTGACCAGGACGGGTAGAGGCTGGCCGTCCTGGGCGTAGATCCGGACATCTCCCTCCGAATCAACGGCTCCCTGGGCCAGCAGATTGATCTCGGATTCACTGGTTCCTCCCACCACGATCTGCGGGAATATCAGTCCCTGAGTCGGGACGACGCCTTTGAAGGTCTGTGCGAGCGGGGTTGAGCACATCAGGCCCACCAATCCAAGTAGAGCGCAGAACGACTTCATCCTTTCCTCCTAACGGTCAGATCAGCTGCCGAAACATGAAGACGCCTTCATGACTCGATCCCTTTGTTTTATCACAATCAGGTGGTTCTAAGACTTTGTGATGAGCCCAGGCTCGGGTACCGTAGTTCTGCGCATCGATTGCGCTGCTCCCAGCTTCATGGCACAATCTCAGCTGGAACTTTACTTGGTTTCTACGGTTGGCGAACGTGGGTTCGGTCTCCAGGCCGAAGTCTTCCGCTTTCGAGCCTCTGGGCTCGAAGCACGGCGGCCTGGAGACCGCCGCCACGCATGAATCCATGGGAAAAGTCTTGTCGCAGCAGCAGGTGGAGTCCTATCGAGACGACGGGGTCGTCTTTCCGGCTCGGATTCTGTCCGATACCGAGCGGACCCGCTATCTCGGCCTCTATCTGGAGCTGGAAGAGCGCATGAAGGATCGGGCTCGGCCGAACCAGCTGGCTATGGCCCATCTCTACTACGATTGGGCCTACGAGCTGGTCACCCACCCTCGAATCCTGGATCTGGTCGAAGATGTGCTGGGACCCGATGTTGTCATCTGGTCAGCCTCCTTCTTTACCAAGCCCCCCCATGATCCCGGGTATGTGTCCTGGCATCAGGATGCGACCTATTGGGGGCTGGACTTGTCGGAAGTCACGACCGCCTGGCTTGCGCTGAGCGACAGCACCGTCGAAAACGGCTGCATGAGAATGGTTTCG
The DNA here is from genome assembly GCA_965222655.1 of Acidobacteriota bacterium. Taxonomy (GTDB): domain Bacteria; phylum Acidobacteriota; class UBA6911; order RPQK01; family JAJDTT01; genus CAUZIZ01. The sequence goes on along the minus strand of CBDCUP010000022.1, from coordinate 1,567,703 downwards.
GGATCGCACACCCAGCCGATCCTCAGCCACCTGGAGACACACGCCGAGGACAACCTTCTCAGCCGGGGGCAAGTGGTAGAGGTGGAGGTTGATGAGTCTGAGGCCGTGGATGTGATTTTGAAAGCCGGTGAGGCCTCCCTACACCACGTCAATATCATTCACGGATCGAACGCGAACTCGTCCAACTCCAGTCGGATCGGGTTTGCAATCCGGATGGTCACTCCCCGGGTCAAACAGACGGGCTATCAGTTCCCGGCGATTCTGGGCCGCGGCAGCGATCCTTATCATCACTACGAGTACGCAAAAAAGCCCACCCACGGAAACTCCGAAGAAGCCATGGCGACTCATATCGCTGCTTACAGGAAGATAGCCGAGATGGTCAGTTCCACCCCTGCTGGCTAAGTACACTGTACTAAGCTCGCCAAGCGATCCCTGGGCTCACCAGAAATCTATGCTGCAGGAAAGTCGAGGACCCGACGAGGGTTCTCCACCAGAATCGTGCTGACCTCTGAATCTGTGAGACTCTGCTCTTGAAGCAGGGGAACAAAGGTGTTCAGAAGGTAGTCGAATCCGTGACCACCGCTCCAGTGGAGGAGGCTGTTGGTGCAGATGTCCATGGAGATCAGGACTCTCTCGAGGTAACCTGCCCGAACCAGATCGACGACGTTGCGGGCTCGCTGCGATTCGGGCTGGGTTCCGGCGCTGGGAGAGCGGCCCACGTGGTCGATCTCGACATAGACGCCTTTTTCGGCGATGGCAAGTTCTGTCTCCACACCCCGACGTTCGCCCAGGTGGCCGACGATGATCCGATCCGGGGGGACGTCCTCTTCAGTCAGTAGGGCTACCTGCTCCAGGCCGAGATCCCCGAAGTGGGTTGTGTGGGTCGTCACGGTCGCACCGGTCTGGCGCTGGGCGCGAGCGGAGGCCCGAAAGACACGCTCTTCGGCGGGTGTGATGTGGAATCTTTCGGTGCCGATCTCACCGATGATTCCAGGTTTGATACCGGTACCGTCGACTCCATCAGCGAATTCCTTGATCACCAGATCGGCCAGTTGATTGGTGCTGAGCTCGTAGACGTAGGCAGGATAGACCCGCTCTCGGTACCAGCCGCATCCCATGATGATATGCAGTCCGGTCGCCTCGGATATCCGCTTCATTCCCGAGGGGTTTCGTCGAAGCCCGATCGGAGTCACGTCGACCAGCGCCGATCCTCCGGCGTCGCGGTAGAATCTCAATTCCTCCACCAGCAGATCCTCGTCGTCCACGATGCAGTCGTATCCCAATCGCCCACTCCACTCCCAGATGTCGACGAGGGTGTGCTCGTGCATCAGGGTAGAGCCCAGCTCTTCCGGTGCAATGGTTCCAAGAACGGTCTGGACTGGCATGTTGGGTATCCTTTGAGATGCGCAGCTGAATCAGGTCGTAGGGGACTTCACTTGCAGTTCAAGCTCGTCTGTAGTTCAACTCGTCTGCACTTCAACCCGTCGAGACCGGGACGGTCTTGAGCGCTTCCATGGCGGGAGCGAACTGGGCCAGGACCTCTCTCAGGGTGTCTGTCAGCCGCTCCAACTCTACCTCCGTCATGACCGTGGAGATCGCCAGATTGCTGTCGGCCTTGATGCCTCGATTGAGTAAGGCCAGATTGAGCAGGCGGCGGACCTCGAGGGCCGCTGCTTGAAGAGTTGGATCGGAGCCTGTCGCCTGGGGAAGATCGGGGCTTACCAGTGACACCATACGATTCACCTGAAACGGCAGCCCTAGATCCTTTGAGATCTCTTCAATCTGCTGCTGCAGTCCGCTGCCGAATCTGGCCAGGCGTTCGTACGCTTCCTCCGTCAGGAGCTCCAACGAGGCGATTCCCGCCGCTAGCGTCAGCGGATTTCCATTGAAGGTTCCAGCGTGGGTGATGGAGGGTGGCTGTGTGTCGGCGAAGAGGGCCATGATATCCGCCCTGCCGCCAAAGGCTCCCACCGGGAGTCCTCCCCCGATGATCTTCCCAAGAGCCGTCAAGTCGGGGGTGACCCCGAAGTAGTCCTGCGCTCCTCCTGATGCCATCCGAAAGGAGATGACCTCGTCGAAGATCAGGAGGACTTCCGAAGATCGGGTCAGTTCTCTCAGAGAGGCGAGGTAGCCCTCCGAGGGCAATCCAAGTCTGCCCTGAGTGAACACGGGGTTCACGATGACGCCTGCCAGTTCGCTTCGATGCTGCCGGACCAACTGTTCTGCGGCTGCTGCGTCATCGTAGGGGGCGATCAGAACATTCTCCGCTGCATTCGCAGGGATCCCGCGGACCTTCGGATTTGGAAGCGCCGAGCCCGAACCCGCGAACTCGGTGCCCTCGTAGCTGCCATGGTAGGCCCCTTCCATCATCAGGATTCGGCTGCGACCCGTGAAAGCCCGGGCAGCCTTGATGGCATGCATGTTGGCTTCGGTCCCCGAGTTGCAGAAGCGCACTCGCTCGAAAGAAGGCACCCGCTGGCAGAGAATCTGGGCCAGGTGTACCTGATGGCTATTGGGCGCCGACCAACCGGTACCGCATGCCAACTGATGTTCGAGAACCTTGACGATTTCCGGATGGGCGTGGCCATGGATCAACGAAGTGGCGTTGTTGGTGAAATCCAGGATCTCATTGCCATCGACATCGTGCAGGTAGCTGCCTTCCCCATGGGTGAAATAGGTCGGGTAGGGTCCAAAGGCCGTGCCCGTGCGGGTGTCTCCTCCGGGGAGGTAGGCCTGGGCTTCCTGAAACAGAGCTCCTGATTTTGGGGTCCGCGCGCGGTACTGTTCCTCGATTCGTTGGCCCAGGTCAGCTAAGGTCATTTGATCTCCATCCCAAAGTGTTGTTGGAGAGGTTAAACGAGCAGTTTCATGATGGTGTTCGCTCACGCCTTTTGTCAAGAAACGCAGAGGTTAGGGGTGCACACTAGGAAAGTGATTTGGGAGCCTATCGAAAATTCCTGTCGGTTGAATAATCCTTAACTCCTGATTTGATAATGACGTGCAGGTATTGACATAGTCGAGAAATCTTACGGCTAGAGTAGCCGTGAGGCAGCGCACGCTGAGCACCGCCATAACCCTACTAAGCCCCGCTCTTCAGGCTCGCTGCCGAGAGTCTGGAGTTTGGCCTCTCCAGGAGGCCGCTTCAGCGGTCTGGCGCGAAGCGTAATAGACCGGTCCTTCAGGGCCGGGTTTCCGGGCGAGGTCGAAGTCGAGCCTGCTTCAGCAGGCTTCTCGAGAAGAGGCTTTAGCCAGGATCCGTGTTGATCTCCAGGACGAAGGCTCCAGTTTCCCAAGGGCTCCCGAGATGCCCTGGGGGTCTTCATCAGAGATGCACGGGACCATCGGATCGGACTCAGGCTGAAGCCCACCTCGAGAAGCCCGCTGAAGCGGGCTCCGCCACTCAATTTGCCCGGAGACCCGGCCCTGAAGGACCGGTCTATTACGCGCGTGCCGGGCACGCGCGCTGTCTGGGAGGGTGCAAGTCCCTCCGCCAACCTGATGGAGGTGAAGGCTAGCGAAGCACAAGGGCGTCACCGCGAGGTGGGGTCTGAAGGAAGTGTGGAGCAAACGTACGAGCCGACGCACAGAAACTGGATAAGTAGGCGCCAAGGTCGGACGAGTCAGCGCGTGGTGACGAAGTCCATATCCATCAAGATCCGGAAGCGTAAATCCAGCGGTTGTGTACGGAAAGACAGCGTCCTTACCCCGGGAGGCCTGGGAGGCTGTCCCTTGAAGGACAGGTGGAATCGTAAGGTTTCATAGCGCCCTCCAGGAGTCCGCAGAGGGCATAGTAGGTGGGGAAACTCACGGAAGGCCCGAACGGTAGGGAGAGGTTAGTAGGTGTCCAATCTTAAGGGTGATCAACAGAGGCAGAGAAGTCCGAAGCGGACCTCAAACCGAACAGCTGGGGTGCGGCCCCAGGGAAGCGGGGAGACGGCGGATTCATCCTTAGCGAAAGGGCGAACCGAAGGCCCGATGTTTGGTGAGAACGTCATGGAGGAGATATGCGAGCGAAGTAATCTGGAAGCGGCGTTGAGACGAGTGCGAGCGAACCGAGGGGGTCCGGGAGTGGACGGGATGACCGTCGATGAACTGCCGGAGTACCTGAAGGCGAACTGGCGGTCGATCAAAGAACAGCTGCTGTGCGGGGAGTATCAACCGCGACCTGTCAAGGGGGTGGAGATTCCGAAACCGGGAAGGAAAGACAAGCGAAGACTCGGGATTCCGTGTGTGATCGATCGATTTATCGAGCAAGCGATGCTGCAAGTGCTGCAACGCAAGTGGGATCGCACGTTCTCAGAGTCCAGCTATGGCTATCGACCGGGGCGCAGGGCTCATCAGGCAGTGGCGCGTGCCCAAGACTACGTGAAAGCGGGCTACGGGACCGTGGTCGATCTCGATTTAGAAAAGTTTTTCGATCGAGTTCACCACGATCGTTTGCTGAGCCGGCTGGCGCGGGAGATTGGGGACAAGCGGGTACTGAAGTTGATCCGAGCGTATCTAAGCGCGGGGATTCTGCGGTACGGACTGGTGAGTGCGCCGACGGAAGGGACGCCGCAAGGCAGCCCCCTGTCCCCCTTTCTCTCGAACGTGGTTCTGGATGAGCTGGACGAGGAACTGGAGCGCCGGGGTCACCGTTTTGTCCGCTATGCCGATGACTGCAACATTTATGTGCGGAGTCGGCGGGCGGGGGAGCGAGTGATGGCGAGTGTGAGCCGGTTTGTGAGCCAGCGACTGAAACTGCGTGTCAATCGGGAGAAGAGTGCGGTGGATGAGCCCCAGAAGCGGAAGTTCTTAGGCTTCACGTTCACGGGAGGCCGATCGCCCAACCGGCGCAAGATTGCGCCGGAATCGATCCAGCGGTTTCGATCCCGGGTGCGTCGTTTAACGCGGCGTAACCGGGGGATCAGCCTGGAGCAGCGTGTGGACGAATTGTCCCGCTACCTCCGGGGCTGGATTGGATACTTTGGGTACGTCGAGAGCCCCTGGGTCCTGCGGGGTCTGGACAGCTGGATTCGTCGTCGCCTGCGCAGCGTCCAATGGAAACAGTGGAAGGTCTACCGGCGACGCCAGGCGGAGTTGATCCGGCTGGGCGTGAGTCGGGATATGGCCCAGCGGACCGCGTGGAGCGTCAAGGGCCCTTGGGCCCTCAGTCAAGCGCCCGGGGTCCGGATAGCGCTTCCGAATGCTTATTTCGATCGGTTAGGTCTTCCTCGGTTGGCTAATCATCAGCGCATTCAACCCTAGCGAACCGCCTTGGTACGGACCCGTATGCCTGGTGGTGTGGGAGGGGAAGGCCCGTGAGGGCTTCCCCTATCCCGAGTTCGCGCCAACCCGCTAAAGCGGCCTCCGGGAATGGCCAAACTCCAGATTTCCGTGAAACCGACTTGGCTAGGACCTTGCACTGGATACCACTACGCTTTGCGTCAGGAGGATAGAGCGCCACCGCGGACTCGGCCGGGTCGTTAGAGAGCTTACGCCCATCCAGAATGCGCTGCCGCCTTCGCCGACAACATCACTTTCCTGTCGTGCACCCAGAGGTCGGCGTACGGCTGTTTTGCCTGATGGGCTGATGGTAGACTTGGCCCGCAGTCTGGGAGGCGCTAACGGTGTTCGACCTCGGCGGAAAGCTGGCGATCGTCACAGGAGCGGGCAGCGGTCTGGGGCGTGACATGGCTCGGGGACTGGCCGAGGCTGGTGCCGACCTGATCATTGCCGACCTCGATCCGGAGCGCGGCGAGGAAGCAGCCGAAGAGATCCGTCAGAAGGGAAGAAAGGCGCTTTCGGTTCCACTCGATGTCAGCCAGCCCGAACAGGTCGAGCACCTGGTTGAAGTGGCCCAGGAACACTTTCCCAGAATCGACGTCCTGGTAAACAACGCCGGCATTTCCATCCATGCACCCACCCTCACCTGTCCGCTCGAAAGTTGGCAGCGGGTCTTCGACGTCAATGCCACCGGCACATTTCTCTGTTCCCAGGCGGTGGGCCGGGCCATGGTCGATGTTGGGAGCGGCTGTATTATCAATATTGCTTCAGTCTATGGCCACGTAGGAGTCGATCTCCGCCTGGCCGATTCGATGGAAAATGGGCTGCCCCGAGAAGATCTTGCCTACTCAGCCAGCAAAGGGGCTGTGGTGAGCATGACCCGAGCGCTGGCAACCCACTGGGCCAGGTACAAGATACGAGTGAACGCAATCAGCCCAGGGATGATGCGGACGAAGCGATTGAAAGTTGATAAGACCAGGAAGGTCTGGGACGGTCTCTCTGAAAGAACGCCTCTTGGGAGGCCCGGTACTGGTAACGATCTCAAAGGAGCCGTTGTCTATCTGGCCTCGGACGCCTCCGCCTTTGTCACCGGGCAGGTTCTGTGTGTCGACGGTGGTTGGCTGGCATGGTGAGAGATGAATCTGAACTACACAAACAGAAAAGGAGGACAATCAAATGAGTGAAGACCCGACCCGAGGTGGAAAACCCGTGAAGTGGCTTGATCTTCCCGATATCGCGACGGACCAGGACACGCTTGTCCACAAGTCGTTCAATCAGGGCTTCGGAATGCCCGACGTCCTGCGGATGTCCGTGGGTCATCTCAAACCAGGTGGCAGCGTAGAACACCATCGCCACTTCACCATGTCAGAGATTTACTACCTGATGAAGGGCAAGTCGATGGTCAGGGTAGGAGACGAGGAGTATGAAGTGGAAGAGAACACCGCGATCTACTTCCCACCGGAGCCCATGCGCTCAGTCTACAACCACACGGATGAGGATTGTTGGTGGCTCTTCGTCGGCGCCCCGCCGGATGTCAAGCCGCAGGATCAGGAATAGGAACGTCTGAACGTCTGAACGTCTGAACGTCGCACGTCTCTTTCGACCTAGGCGATCCTGATGGCGGACGAACTCGTTTTTCGCAAAATGGTGTTGCGGAGAGGCTCACAACTGATGTTGCCGCCCGGATCTAGAGGGTTCATCTCCAGAAACGCCAGCCAAGGGACGTGCGACTCTTGACCTTCAATCCCACACCTTCGAAAGCTTCCGCGTCTCACACGTAATCACGTCCACGACCGCCGGCTGGCCGTCTCGCGTCGCTTGGATGCCTCGTTCGAGGGCAGGTCTCAGATCGGAGACCTGTTCGACCTTCTCCGAGTGACAACCCAGGGCCCTGGCGACGGCCGCGTAGTCTCCCTTCTGGGTCGAGGTTTTGTGGCGCTTTATTGACTCCGGGATGTGACGGTCGTACCCGCTGAAGATCGAGTCGTGTTTGACCACGGTGAGTATGGGAATGTTCTCGCGGGCGGCCGTCTCCCAATCCATGCCGGTCATGCCTACGGACGCATCTCCCATGACGTTGACCACCAGTTTGTCGGGATTCGCGAGCTTCGCTCCCATGGCGAGCCCCAGCGAGAACCCCAGCTGTGAGGATTGGCCCCAGCCCAGGTAACTACGCGGTGTGGTTGCCTGGTAGAAGACGCACTGGATATCCCGGGAGGACCCCGATTCATGGGTCAGCATGGACTGCTCCGGCTCGATGGCTGCCCACAGTTCCCGGAACATCCGATACCCGTTGATGGGACTGGAATCGTCACTGAACAGAGGTTCGAACTCCTGCAGCCAGCTTTCGCGGATCGTGGCGATCTTGTCGGCTGTCTGGCCCCGCAGCTGTTTCTGGCGGTCCCCCACGAGCGGAGCGAGTTCCTCAGCCAGCTGCTCCAGAAACAATCTGGCATCGGCGGCAACCGGGACCGCGGCCGCGTATTCCTTGTTGATGTCCGAGGGATCGATGGTGGCATGGATCAGAGTCTTCCCTGCCGGTATGACCGGAGTGAACGAGGCTCGACTGAGGCTCGAGCCGACCGCCAGAACCAGGTCAGAAACACCGAGGTAGTGTCTCACCATTTCGGTGGACACATAGGCGCCGACTCCGGCCGCCAGCGGGTGGTTCTCGGGGAAGGCCCCCTTTCCTTGTAGCGTGGTCATGACAGGAGCACCCAGGAGCTCAGCGACGCGCTTCAGTTCCTCGCTCGCTTCGGCGTACAGCACTCCTTGTCCTGCCCAGATCATGGGGCACTCGGCTTTGAGCAGCCGCTCGGCGGCCTCTCTCACGGCTCCCGGATCAGCGCCAGGACGGATCGGTGGCACGGGGTCATAGTCCAGGGCGCCGTCGTAGGTAGCGTTGCACAGGTCGACGGGTAGCTCCAGCAGAACCGGCTGGGGTCTCCCGGAACGCAGAGCCGTGAAGGCCTGCCGCAGCTTCATCAGAATCTGATCTTGAGTGAGAATCTTTTGAGCCAGCTTGGTGGTGGCACGATAGTTGTCGCAGCTGTCGAAGGTAGGACTATTGCCCGTCGCGTTCACTCCTGGATGTCCCGGCAGGAAGAGCACGGGTGTGGAGTCGGTGTGGGAATGGGCGATTCCGGCGAAGGCGTTCTCCGCACCGGCACTCTGCTGCACGGTGAGGGTGCCGATCTGCCGGCCATTTGTAGAGCGTGAGACCCCGTCTGCCATATTTCCGGCAACCCGCTCCTGGCGAGAGGTGATGACGCGAATGTCGGCGCGAGCCAGGGCGTCCAGGATTGGAGTGGTGGGATAGCAGAAGACCTGGCGTATTCCCTCGGCTTTCAAGATCTTGACTACAGCATCTGCACCGTTCATGGATTATCCTCCGGGTTATTCGATGGTCTGGGTTCTTCCAGTGTCGGCGGCCTTGTAGGCCCCGAAGACGACCTTGAGCACCTGCAGGCCCTGGGCCGCGGTAAGAGGGGCAGGGGCCACTCCCCGAGAGGCATCCACTGCCGCCTGGACGAAGGGAAAGTATTGGCTGGTACCGTCTGACATGAAGCCCGTCGTATCCTCAAAGCTTTGCACTCCCGCGGGGGCACCGTCGGCATTCGAGTACCACTCCAGCGGTGGAGCATTCGGATCCAGTTCGAAGCGCAGCCAGCCTTTCGATCCCCAGATCTTGAAGCCCGTTTGATATCCGCGGTCGAGATAGTATCCGGATTGAAGAGTGCCTACCATGCCCCGATCGAACTGCAGCGCCACCACAGCCGCGTCTTCCACGTCGATGGGTTGCCCGCCGACGTTCCCGTAGAATCCGGCGACCTGACGGACCGTGTGACCGCTCATGTATTGGATCAAATCGATGTAATGGATGCCGAGCCAGAGCAAATGACCGCCCCCCGCCCGGGCTTTGCTGGCCCGCCACGATCGCTGATACTCGGGGCGGGTCAAGCGCGTCTGGTCTGCCAGGAGAAACACCTGCGAACCATAAAGTTTTCCCAGATAGCCCGACTGGATCAACTCCTTTGCCTTTTGCACCAGCGGGCTGTTCCGATTGGCCAGCACCAGCATGAGACGGCGGTCCTTGGACTTGGCGAGAGCGGCCATCCGTTCAAAGTCTTCTATCCGCACACAGGCAGGCTTCTCGCTCAGCACATGAGATCCTCTTGCCAGTGCGGCCTCGATCGGTTCCGGCGAGTGGTGGGGTTCGAGACTGACCAGGACCATCTCCGGATCGAACTTGTCCAGCATCGTACGGTAGTCGGCAAAGGTCGCTATTTTTGGAAAGCGTTTTCCCATGAGCTCCTTTGCCCTGGAGAAGCTCTCCCCGGAGGGGTCCGCGATGGCAACCTTCTCGACCCCGGTGCAGCGTGCGAGGGAGTTGAAATAGGGACCGAGATGCGCCCCTCTGTGCTCCGTAATGATGCCGACGCGAATGCCCTTTTCGGCGCTCGCCTGACCGATGCAGACGAGGACAAGAAGAGCCGTCCAAAGGGGGATAGTATTTAGAAGTTTTCGAAAGACTAGCATATCAAGTCTCCGGCTTACGTCTTATCCAGCTAGTGCCCGTCCGGAAATGTGTAAGTAATTGATAAGGAAGAGGAAAGAGGGCTTTTTCAAGCTCCGAAATTGTCAGGGTCGTTTGCTAGTCTATTGGTGCAAACAACTAAACTGAAACGACTTACGACGATTTGAGGAGTTCGAAGATGCGTAAAACACGTGAAAAACAACGCCCTCTTTCCCCACCATGGCCCGATCACCAGCTGGCCAATGAATTGAAGGTGATCTCGCGCATCCTGGACGACAATCCCCAGACGCTGGAGCTGATAGTACAAGATCTCTCTGACAGGGTCGATTCCAGTGTCGGCGCCCCCGGTTTGACGGCCGAGCAGGTGCTGCGTTGTGCCGTCATCAAACAGCTGCATCAGTTCAGCTATCGCAAGCTGGAGTTTCATCTGGTGGATTCGCAAAGCTGTCAGAGGTTCTGTCGCTTGCCCTATGGGGCGTCGATCAGCAAAGCCACCCTGGCGGAGAACCTGGGGAAGATTGAGCCGGGGACATGGAAGGCGATCAACGACCACTTGGTGCGCTGGGCGCAGGCTCGGGGTCTGGAAAAAGGCCAACGGATTCGGGTCGATGCCACGGCGGTCCAGACCAACGTCCACTATCCGCTCGACAGTGAGCTGTTGGACGACGGCATTCGAGTCGTCACCCGGTGGCTGGGGCGGCTGCGGGACTGGGAAGGGATCGGCTTCGTCGATCACACGCGACGGGCCAAGCGGCGCGTCCTGAACATCCGCAACCGCCGCGGCAAGAAGCGCCTGGAGAGTTACCGCGATCTGATCAAGGTGGCGTCCAAGACGGCCCACTATGCCGAGCAGGCGCTGGCCGCGTCGGCGCAGTGGAGCGATCCCCTCAGTCTGGCCGGGGCGGCGCAACTGGCCCACTATCTGGAGCTGTTGCACCAAGTCATCGAGCAGACTCAACGACGGGTCCTTTCGGGCGAGGCCGTCGCGGCCCAGGAGAAGATCTGTTCCCTCTTCGAAGAGCACACCGATATTATCAAGAAGAGCCCTCGGGAAACGGTTTTCGGCCACAAAGTGTTTGTCAGCACGGGGGCCTCGTCGCTGATCCTGGATTGTGTGGTGGAACGCGGGAATCCAGCCGATAGCAACTATGTGCAACCCTTCTTAGAGCGTCATCGACAGCTGTACGGGAAGGTCCCGCGCCAGAGCGCCTGGGATGGCGGTTTTGCCTCGGCGGCCAACCTGAGCTGGGCCAAAGAGCAGGGGGTACAGGACGTGGCCTTTTCCAAAAAGTGTGGGTTGACGGTCGAGAGCATGGTGCGTTCCAGTTGGGTCTACAAACAGCTCAAACGCTTCCGGGCCGGGATCGAGGGGTGCATTGGGACCCTCAAGCACACCTTTGGTCTCCACCGCTGTACCTGGAAAGGCTGGCCTCACTTTCAAAGCTACGTCCATGCCAGCGTCCTGACCTATAACCTGGTCGTCCTCGCCCGACTCCTGTCCTAGCCCGTTCGGGCTGACGCTATTGTTTCTGGCTCCAACGCGGGGAGAAGTATGCACCGAATCAGCGCATTTTAAGGGAAGCGCCCTCCCCCGGGGGTCCGGGCTCTGGATCGGGCTGGGTCGAGCCGCTCTGTCAGCGGTCTGAGGTACAATAACTAGTTACGATTCAACACATTACAGTTCTGAAAACCCCGGTTTACGGACGGGCACCAGCTAGCAAGGACTTCGGGCCCTTGGAAGGAGTCCCAGAATCGAACCGAGTGTAAGGGATCTTTATGGGTCATCCGGCAAATGGGGAGGTGGGTGGTGCGCTTGCTATTGAGATCCGGTCTAATCCGGTCTATTTTTGCTCTGGAATTCTCCTAAAAGATATATATCAGTAGCAGCAGAGGCTGTGGGAACTGTGGAAAACTCCGAGCAGTCATCGAGCCGGGCCAGCACCCCCGTGATTCGGAGTTTTCCAAGCGTTGTGCGAACGGTGGAAAAACGATTGCGACGCTTTTCGGCCTAGCGCTGGAGCTGGTTGTTTTTCCACGGTTTGCACATCGCGGCAGTTTCCATAGCCTTCCCCCGTTCAGGCAGAAAGAGGCGGCCTTCAGCCTCGATCAAAAGAATCCGGATCGCGCGTTAGCGCTACCTCAACCTCTGCTCCCGTAACGAGCCTTGCGAAGCTGCAAGGGCGAGGCAGAGCCGGTCGATGGGGATTGACCGGCGCCGCCATGTCAGGCATCCTCGGCGATTTTGGCAAACCCGGAGGACCGATCATGGCGACGACTAGCTACTTGTACCACACCCTCGGATTGAAGGGCTATGTTCACCAACGCACGGACTATCGCGGCGGCGGCGTATTTCACCACGTCGAACTGGCTCCGCACAAGCGCCGGTGTCGCAACTGCAGTGCCCGCTGGAACCGGCTTCAGCTGCAAGGCTGCTTCCAGCGCTGCATCCGCACTCTACCGGTGGCGACCCGCCACCAGTTCGTGGTCCTGCATGGCCACCGGCAATCCTGCAGCCAGTGCGACCAGACCCTTCGCGAGCCGATTGCCTTCGCTCAGGGCAAACGGCGCTACACGAACGCCTTCGCCCAGTACGTGGTCCAGCTGTGCCGCATCGCCACCATCAAAGCCGTTGCCCGCTTGCTGGGCGTGGGCTGGGACCTCGTCAAAGAGATCCATAAGGAGCATCTGGGGCAGCGCCTCAAGAAGCGCAAGCTGTCTCAACTGCGCTATCTGGCGATCGATGAGTTCGCTACCCACAGCGGGCACCTCTACATGACGGTGGTGCTGGACCTGGAAAGTGGCCAGATCGTCTCCCTACACGAAGGCAAAGACGCCCAGGCGCTGGTGGCCTGCCTGCGCCACCTCAAAGGCCGCTGCAAGTCCCTGCGCGCCATTGCCATCGACATGTCCGACGCCTACCGCAAGGCCATTCGCCAGGTCTTCGCCGGCAAGGTCGATGTCGTGCACGACCCCTACCACGTCGTCGCACTGGCCAACCAGGCCATTGACCAGACCCGCCGCTCCATGATGCGCAAACTGGAAACGGGCCGCAAACAGCTCCTCAAAGGAACCCGCTTTCTCTTGTTACGAGGGCTGGAAAACCTCAACGAGCGCTCCCTGGAACACCTCATGCAACTCATGGAAATCAATGAGCCACTCTATCAGGCCTACCTCCTCAAGGAGGAGATCCGCCACTTTTGGAACCTCCCCGACTCAGCGGCCGGCAACGCCTTCCTGGATGCCTGGATCGAGCAGGCTTACAGCATCGGCAACCAGTTCTTCGCCCGGCTCGCCCGCACCCTCCACCGGCATCGCCCCGGACTACTCGACTACTTCAAGCACCGCATCTCAACCGGCCCCCTCGAAGGACTCAACAACAAGATTAAGGTCCTCAAAAGACGAGCCTATGGCTTCAGAGACATGGACTACTTCAAGCTTAACCTCTACTTCATCCATGAGGACCTGGCCACTTGACCTCCCCATTTACCGGAAGAACCATCTTTATCAGGTCAGCAAACCTTGATTCCGTCTCCAGGAGTATGCCAAGATCTACGACTTCTATGAGCACCATAAACTGCGACCTGCTAATCGTTGGTGGAGGGGCGGCAGGACTGCGAGCTGCTACTGCCGCTGTCGAGGTTGAGCCGACGTTGGATATTGCGGTGGTGTCCAAGGTCTATCCCATGCGCAGCCATACGGTTTCGGCGGAAGGTGGAGCGGCGGCCGTGATGCGGGAGGATGACAATCTCGACCTCCATGCTTTCGACACCATTCGGGGCAGCGACTACCTGGCCGACCAGGACGCCGTTGAGCTGTTCGTCAACACCTGTTCCCAGGAGCTGATCCAGTTGGAGCATTGGGGATGTCCCTGGAGCCGGGATCCGGACGGCCGGATCAGTGTTCGCGCCTTCGGCGGCATGAGCGTCAAGCGGACCGTCTTCGCGGCCGACAAGACCGGGTTCCACATGCTGCACAGCCTTTTTCAGCATTCTCTCAGACACGCCAGCGTTCGCCGCTTCGACGAATGGTTTGTGACCTCTCTCCTGGTAGAGGACGGGAAGTGTCTCGGAGTGACGGCTATCCATCTTCAAACCGGCGAAATAAATTCCATTGTGGCGAAGTCAGTTTTGCTCTGCTCAGGGGGTTGTGGGCGCGTTTTTCCGTTTACGACGAACGGCAACATCAAGACCGGAGACGGGATGGCGATGGCCTACCGGGCAGGTGCTCCTCTCAAGGACATGGAGTTCGTCCAGTATCACCCCACCGGTCTGCCCGGCACCGGCATCCTGATCACCGAGGCCTCTCGTGGAGAAGGTGGATACCTGAAAAACAACGAGGGCGACCGGTTCCTGGAGAACTATATCCCTGGCAAGATGGAATTGGGTCCAAGGGACATCCTCTCTCGAGCGATTATCAAGGAGATGGAGGCGGGACGGGCCTACAAAGGGGACCACGGCCAATATGTCCACCTTGACTTGACGCACCTGGGGGAGGGGCTGATCGATGAAAAACTCCCGTTCGTCCGCGAGTTGGTGGTCAAGTACGTGGGGATTGACCCGGTGGTAGAGCCAATTCCGGTGCGACCGGTTGTTCACTACATGATGGGAGGCGTGAGCACCGATCTGAATGGGAAGACTCCTATTTCCGGCTTGTTCGCTTCCGGAGAGGTGGCCTGTGTCACCATCAATGGATCCAATCGGCTGGGATCGAACTCCCTGACGGAATGTCTCGTCTTTGGAGGGTTCAGTGGTACCGCGGCGGCTCGGCACGCACTAGAGGCAGGGGATGTCAGCTTGAGCGCTGCCGAAGCCCTGGCTGCGGACGAGAGCGAACGCATCGAGAGAGATTTTCTGACCAAGGGGGGTGGGACCGAAAGCGTCAGTGGACTCCGACTAGAGATGAACCATGCCATGGAAGAGGGATGCGGGGTTTACCGAACCAAGGAGGGGCTGGAGAAAACCACTCACACCCTCGCCGAACTTCGGGAGCGCTTTCAGAACGTCACCATTGAGGATCGGAGCTCGGTCTTCAATACCGAGCTGATGTCGGCCCTGGAACTCGACTTCATGCTTGATGTGGCGCGTTGCCTCGCCGTCTCGGCGCTGGCGAGAGAGGAATCGCGTGGCGCCCAGGCGAGAATCGATTTCCCCGAGCGGGACGATCAGAACTTCCTCCATCATCATCTGGTCTATCCCTCCGATGAGGGGCCGCGGCTGGAGAAGCAGCCAGTCACGATCACCCGTTGGCCTCCGCAGGAGCGAAAGTACTAGGGACTGATTCCAAGACACCCGGTTTTCGTGAGTTATCTATGAGCGAGATCAAGATTACCGTAACGAGATACGACCCGGAAAAGGATTCGCACCCATATGAGCAGAGCTACTCAGTCCCGTATCGGGAGGACATGGTAGTTCTGGATGCGATCAACCACATCAAGGACCATATCGATGGCACTCTGAGCTTTCGCTGGTCGTGTCGTATGGGCGTGTGTGGCAGCTGTGGGATGACGGTCAATGGAGTCCCCAAGCTGACATGTGCCGTTTTCTTGAAGGACTACTATCCCCAGGAGGTAAAGGTGGCTCCACTGGCCAATTTCCCGATTATCCGGGATCTTGTCATCGATATGTCTGATTTCATGGACAAGCTCCAGGAAGTGAAGCCCTGGATGATTCGTGACGAGGAGAAGCCGATCGCAGAAGGAGAGTACCTGCAATCGCCGGATCAGTTGGCCGAGTTCAGACAGTTCAGCATGTGCATCAACTGCATGCTCTGTTATGCCGCCTGCCCGGTTTACGGCAACGACTCGAGCTTTCTCGGACCGGCGGCCATCGCCTTGGCACACCGCTATGACATGGATTCGAGGGATCAGGGTCAGGGAGAGCGGACTCCGATCATCGGGAGCCATGAGGGTATCTGGGAGTGCACCTTCGTCGGTGAGTGCACTGAAGTTTGTCCCAAGCATGTCGACCCGGCAGCGGCGATTCAACGTTCCAAGGTACAGCTGACGAAGGATTACATGCTGTCGATGATCTGGCCCTGGGGGAAGGCGTGAATCAGGAGAAGTCAACCAGGTACCCCGTCTATAAGCAGCCAATGTCTGCCACCTGGTGGCTGAGTACCCGAAACTACTTCCTTTTCATGCTGCGGGAGATATCGGCTCTGTTCGTGGCATTGTTCGTGGTCTCCTATCTGGTGGGGCTTTATCGTCTATCCCAGGGAGAGGCCCAATACATGGCGTATCTGGAGTCTCTCCAGACGCCCTTAGCGTGCATCTCGTTTGCGTTGATTCTGGCTTTTGCCCTCTACCATACGGTCACCTGGTTTAGTTTGACCCCAATCGTAATGGTGGTCCGCGTGGGGAGCCGAGTGATTCCTGCGCGGTTGGTCCTGCTGACGAACTATCTGGCCTGGCTGGTGCTCTCCGGGCTTCTCTTCTATCTTTTGGGAACCCATTAGAATGGCAGCGAGATTGAAGACCACGGATCCCTTTTGGTGGGCCCTCTTTTCGGCCGGTGGCACCCTGGCCGCGTTCCTGTTGCCGGCTCACATCTTGATTACGGGTGTGGGAATCAGTTTCGGCTGGATCGAACCTGAGGTGATCGGATACCAACGCATGATCACCTTGCTGGAGCATCCACTTCTGAAAATATATCTGCTTCTTTTGATTTCTTTGTCACTCTTCCATTGGGCTCATCGCTTTCGATACGTCCTGATTGACATGGGGCTGAGGAGCATCAAAGCTTCGGTAGCGGTTGTCTGCTATGGCACCGCGATCGCAGCCACCCTGACCACCCTCGTCTTGTTGTTTTTCTGTCTATAGGAGTGGCGTGCCTCTGCCCCCACCCGAATTCTAAGCTGAAACTCAAGTGAAACTGGAATGCTTTTTCGACTGCTTCCAGTACTACTGGGATTGGGACTGACCTGGTCTTTGGGTAGGAGTCGGCCAGTGCCCAAAGGCAAAGGCCAGGGGAGGAAGACGCTAATTTAGCTAGGGCACTCTTCGTCGCATCAGAGGTTCACCGCCAACACCCAATGTCCTACCGCGGCTGGCTCCGAGCGGAGTATACGGTGTTGCAGTTTCACCCTGGTCCTGCCCCCAGAAGCACTGGCCCCATTCAAGAAAGAAACTTTTGTTCGAGGACGTGGCGGTGGTCTCCAGGCCGCCGTGGGTCGAGCCAACGGCTCGCCACAGTAAGACTCTTCGGCCTGGAGACCGAAGCCACGTTAAGTTTCAGGTCAGTCTCGCCCCCAGGAAGCACTGGCCCCATTCGAGAACGAAACTTCGGTTACGTCTGCCGTGATTGTCGCTACCGCCAATGACAGAGCCGTGACTGCAAAGGAGCGGTCCCGATCACCGATCGGGACATGCCAAAAAAGGGGATGCAATCGGCCACCGTCTGTTTGGTCGGTTGTTTCCGGTATCCGTATGCCGGGACCGCTCCTTCGCAGTCACGGCTCTGTCATTGGCGACTCTTGGATGATCTCCTACCAAATGAAGCTTCAGGTCAGTTCGACAGAGTGACGGGCATTGTGACGAATAGGATTTCACCTCGGGTTTGAATTACGGTGGCGGCGACCGGTCCCTCTGAGCTAGTTCCCTTCAGCAGTCCCTCGAAATCGCTGAGATCGAGGGTGATACCGGCCTCCGGCGTCCAATCAATCTCGTCCACAAAGAGAGCCCGATGGCCCATGCCTGCAAGGGTAATCGAGGCTGTGGCCAGGAGGGCCCCCTCTAGGCTACGCAGTTGGAGATCAATCGTCACCGGATCGTTTCCGGGGTTTTGAACGGCGATACCTGTGTTGGTCGCGGCGTTCTTGATCATCGG
Source organism: Acidobacteriota bacterium (assembly GCA_965222655.1). Classification (GTDB taxonomy): domain Bacteria; phylum Acidobacteriota; class UBA6911; order RPQK01; family JAJDTT01; genus CAUZIZ01. The sequence continues at coordinate 1,550,078 of CBDCUP010000022.1, read as the reverse complement.
CGCCGCAAAGCCGGGGAGCCTCCGACTACTACCAACTCCCGCGGCTCCAGCACTGCTATCGAAAACGATTACACCAGCCAGCGGCTTGTCCGAGGTCACCGTCGCAGATCCCACTTGCAGAGGTCCCTCGCCATCGGTGCGCAGAATTCGCATGCCGCAAGCGGGTATGGTTACGTCACGAGTTCCACCCACAAGTACCTGGCCCTCGAGATCGGCGCCGCTCAGAGGAAGGCCGTCATCACCTTTGAGCACGATCGTGGCTTGTGCGCTCATCGTCTTGCTCAGGTTGATCAGGATGATCTCGCTGGAAACCCCGACTCCACCCTGCTCACCATCACCAAATTGAGCAAAGAGAAGTTCCAAATTGCCTGCTTCGGTGGGAGCCGAAACCGGCATCGTAACGAATTCCTGGGGTCGGGTCTGAATCACGGTGGCAGCCACGCCTCCTGCGGAGGCGGTTGCCTTGACAAGTCCCTCGAAATCCGCAAAATCGAGGCTCACACCCGGCTCCGGAGTCCAGGCGATCTCGTCCACAAAAAGAGCCCGATGGCCCATTCCTTCAAGGATAATGGAAGCTGTAGCCAACAGATCCCCATCCGAGTTCCGCAGTTCGAGATTCACCATCACCTGATCGAGTCCCGGATTCTGAAAGGCGATGCCGGTACTGATTTCAGCCTTCTTTATCATCGGAGCTACAAATGCAGGCAGCGCCGTGCTGGCTCCCACACCAGCGGCTCCGATGCCGCTGCTAAAAACCACGACGCCTGAGAGCTGCTTATCCGAGGTCACCGTAGCAGACCCAGCTTGCAGAAGTCCCTGGCCATCGGTGCGAAGGATACGCATTCCGCAGACAGGAACCGTCACATCGACTTCTCCCTGGGGCAGAGTGGCACCATTCAGGTCTACGTTAGTCAGTGGCTGACCGTCGTCGCCCTTGACCAGGATCGTCGCCGCAGCCTCCATGACCTTGTTGGGATTGAGTAGGAAGAACTCACTGGAAAGCTGCAGTGTGCTCGCCCCCAGAGGCTGAGCAAGACCGGCGGAGGCGATCTCTCCGTCTCCAAACTGGGCAAAGTACAACGGTGAGACGGCGACGGTAGTGCTGATGGTTTGACTGTTGTCTTCCTGCTTGTCGTCCTTTTCACTTGCGGAAACCGTGGCGGTATTCTCCAATTCCCCGCTCGTCGAGAAATCGACCGCGACGCTTATGGTGACGTCAGGGGACGTTTCGGCGGCATCCAGGGAACCTCGAGTGCAGGTGACTGTTTTCGCCAGCTCACTGCAGTTCCAACCGGCGCCAGCAGCTGCAACAAAGGTGATCCCACCGGGTAAGGTGTCCGTGACCGTGACATTGGTCGCCGGGGACGGTCCCTTGTTGGTGACACTCAACGTGTAGGTAAGATTTCTTCCTGGGTTGACGGGATCCGGATCGTCCATTTTGCTGATATCCAGATCCGCCACCTTGTCCACACTCACACTTACCGACACATGATCATCCTCGTTCTCATCGCCGTTGTTTGGAGTCGAGTCAGGATCGATCTGATCCACGGCGATGAGCTCAGCCGTGTTTGTAATCGTTCCGCTGGACGACAGTTCTCCTGTTAGCGTCAGTGTGGCGGTGGCATCCTGCGCCAGACTGGGAACAGTCCAGATTCCGGTACCCTGGTCATAACCGCCTGAGCTCACGATATCTGTCAGCCCAGTGGGAACTGGATCGCTGACCTGAATGTTCGTGGCCGTTAGGGGTCCCTTGTTCTCCAGTGTCACCGTAAATGTCGCCGTATCGCCCACGTCTGCACTGGTCTTGTCCGCTACCTTTTTCAGTTCAAGATCGGCGCCCGGCTGGACCACACTCAACCTCACCGAGCCTTGAGTGACTTCCCAGATCAATCCTGGGGCCAGCGCTGGCAACCCAGTACAGGTTGAAGGTGTGCAGTTGGAGAAGCTTCCCTCGGTGGGTCCATCCACGATCAGAAAACTATTGCCCGCAGCGGGAGCGAAGGCATCGATCAGGGAAACCGACAGGGTGCCGCCCAGACTCGCGCTCTCCATTGCCGCTGTACCTACTTGCAAGGTATCGAAGCTGCTAGTTCCAGCCAGCTCCATTCTCAGCTCTCCTGTTCCGAACTGGGTATATTTTCCAGTGACAGTGATGCTGTCGATGGAGCTTCCCACCTGGAACAAGCCGGCATTTAGCACATCGCCTTCGATAGTTCCGGATCCCGAAAACTCTCCTGATGCCTCATTGACCAGTTGGGCATTGCCCTCCAATCGAATCGTCCCACCATTCCAGGTAACCGTACCCGCATTGGAGAATTCCGAATCGTTCTCCACCGTCATCGCCGGCGAGCCATCTCCCGGATCATTGAGCGTCATCGTCCCTGAGTTTCTCAAGCTAGCATCCCCACCCAGATCAATGTTTCCACCACTCCAGGTAGCGGAGCCCGGTTCGCCGCCTGTTTGTGTTCTTGCCACACTGCTGGCTGGCGGAGCCCCCGAGATAATTACAGTGAGGTGGCCCCGAACCTCCACCGGACCAGTCAAGTCGGCTGAGGCCGATGAGTCAATTTGAACCGTGGCCGTCGTGGCCTGTTGAAAAAAGACAACGGCGTCGGAAACGCTGCTGGGGGGGCCGTTTAGAGTCATTGCTAGGTTGTGGCCACTCCCCTGATAATGCAGACTGTCACCGCCGTCAAACGAGTAGCTCCCCCGGTTCTCGGACGGCTTGGTGAGATTGACTAGCCCGTCGAATTCGACAGTTCCGTCCGTCTCCAGTTCGACGTTCAGATTGATCGAAGAAAGGATTAACTGGGCGAAGTTTCTGATCTTCCCCGTTCCAGAGACATCGCCTTGAATCGTCAGCGATCCGGAAACTCCGCCTTGAATCGCTGGCGCTTCGGCGGAAGCTTCGCCAGAGCCAATAACCAACAACCCATTCAGCATACTAGGTGCACTCAGACTCAGGCTACCGCCTTCAATCCGCAAGATTGAACCTGCACCCACCGTCACGCTCCGAAGCTGCTTTGGTTGGGAAAGGATTGCCAGAGGGCTATTGGCCGGTATGATGACATCGTTGTCGGGACCAGGCTCGAAAGCTGGTTCAAAGTTGTTGGGATTGCAAAGGTCGCTGTTCTCCGCCCCTGTCCACGTGAGCGGCCCTGTGGGGCGGGGACAGTTCACGCTATCCTGCACCTCCGCCTGGCCCGTCTCCGAGTCTCCGATCTGGGGATCGGAAAGGGTCGCTGTGGCTCGATTGCGGATGAGTGTCTGATCTGGAACCGTGTCGACAGTAACCGAAAAGCCGAAAAAACGTGTTTCGCCTGGTCCCAAGTTTCCCGTCCAGGTGATTTTATCCATGGCTGAATCGAAGACCCCACCCCCGCTAATATTCCCGGCGAAGGTGGTGCTGGGCGGGATGGCATCTTCTACGCTGTAATCGAGGGGATTGCGCAGTGAAGTGTTGTCGAGACGAACGCTGTAGGCGATGTTGCTGCCCGGGCACAGCGGTCGAGAGAACGCCCGATTCTTGTTGAGCGTGAAGGTGATGGGCGGCGGCAACGGCGGGCAGTCGACGCTGACGGGCAACGTCACTTGCAGCTGGAGAGGTTTTTGGTTGGGCAACATCAGCGTCCCGTTGGCCACGTTGGTGATCTCTGTCCCATCAGCAACGCCCTGGTTGACCCTTACCGAGAAGGTGATTGTGTGGCTCGGCGGGAATTCCTGCCCGCCTAGGAATCCCGTCCAAGTGACCCGATTCTGTCCGGTTTCGAAGACAGCCCCGTTGGTGGCGCTTCCTGCAACATAGGTGGTCCCTGAACGGATGGGATCCGCGATCAAAGCAGGTAAGTCAGGGGTGCCCGGACTCGATTGATTGGTCAGCGTTACCTGGTAGGTGATGGTGCTACCCGGGCAAAGTGGCTGACTTCTCGATCTTGGCTGAGAACGTCGTCCCCTGAGGAAGACTGTCGGTAGAGGAAGCCCGACGCACCTCTTGCGCAAACAGACCCGCACAGCACAAGCCGATCACCAACACCCACTGTGCTGCGACTCTAATCGGGAAATTCTTTCGAAAATGGGCTCGCGATCGCAACCAATCCCAAAGGGCTCGACGCCCTTGGCCAAGACCCGAAGTATGTCTGCAAGCATCCATATAATTTGCTGACCGATTCGACTGCGGCTGCCGCCCTTTCAGTCTCTCAGACCCCTTTCAAGAAGGGTGCGCCTATTTCAGATCCGTGTCAACTGCCCGTCGTACCCGTGTCCGTCGCACACGTCGGGGCACGGCCAGGCTCAGAGGCGCTGCTTTTACGCGGCCGCTGCAGCGCTTTGTTGATCGCCATAGGTAGGCCCTCGCAGGCTGGGATTCTTCTGTTTTTTGTATCTTCTAGTCTGAGTTTTCCTCCAGCACTCCCACCTGCAGCTGGGTCGGATGTTGCGGGGAATGATAGATCCGGTGGGTCGCACTCACGAAATCGGTTTCCACCGCCTTGAAGATATTGGGCACATATTTCTGGGGGTTACGATCCACCAAAGGGAACCAGGTGCTCTGGATCTGAACCATGATCCTGTGGCCCCTCTTGAAATTGTGAAATAGATCCTGCAGCGGCAGTGACACTTTGGTGATGCGGTCGGACACGAAGGGTTCGGGTCGCTCGTAGGAGTTGCGAAAACGTCCGCGGATCACTTCGCTTCTGATCAGCATCTGATAGCCGCCCATTCGAATCTGCCGGGGATTGGGCTCCGGGTCGGGCGCCGAGCTCGGATGTGCATCGATGACCTTGACGATCCAATCTGCATCACCAGCGGAGGTTGAAACCCAGAGCTCTGCCTGGATGGGACCAGCCAGGGTCAAATCCTCCTCAAGAACTTTCGTCTGATAGGTAAGAACATCGGGCCTGCGGGAAGCCGGTCGCTGATCATCGGTCATGTATTCCCGGGTCATCTCGGTCGAAGTATCCTGAATGAAGGGAACCGGCTTGTGTGGATCGCTCACGTATTCGCCGAAATCCTTCTCCCCTGCTCGGGGAGGATCGAAAGAAAGCCCTCCTCTCTGGCGAAGATACAGGGTCTTCTCCCGAGTTGAGGCGGGCGGCCATCGCCCGAAAGTCCGCCAGCGATTGGCCCCTGTCTCGAAGACGTAGGCTTCAGGCAGTGACAGTTCCCCCTCTTGCTTGAGGTAATGGTTGAAGAAGGGGAATAGGATTCGTTCCCGGTAGAAATCAGAAGTCGTCGAGCCGAAGCGAGCATTTCCCAAACCGCTTCCTTCCCGACTACCCCAATCCCCGTGAGCCCAGGGACCCATGACCAGGATGTTGAAAATCCCCGGATTGTTCCGCTCCACGGCACGGTAGATCTGCAGCGGACCGTACAAATCCTCGGCGTCGAACCATCCTCCAACCGTCATGACCGCACAGGCGATGTCCTTCAGATTGGGGATGATACTGCGTTTCTGCCAGAAGTCGTCGTAGTTGGGATGTCGGACGATCTCTTCCCAGAAGCTGGACTCCCCATCAAAGTAGGTCGGGTTGACCTCGGATAGGGGACCAAGATTGAGGAAGAACTCATACCCGTCCGGTGTTCCGAAATCGAAGCGCTCAACCGGTTTCGTGGTTGGGCCGGAGCGGTCTCTGCCATGACGGGAAAGAAAACCAAAAGAATGGGGAAGAAAGAAGGCACCGTGATGATGGAAATCGTCGAAAAAGAAGTCCCCGACCGGGGCCTGAGGGGAAGCAGCCTTCAGGGCAGGATGGCTATCGATCATCCCAGCCGCCGTGTAGAAACCTGGATAGGAGATTCCCCACTGTCCCACCCGGCCGTTGTGGTCGTCCAGGTTCTTCAGGAGCCACTCGATGGTGTCGTAGGTGTCGGTGCTCTCGTCGATGTCCCCCGACGAAGCCTTCTGGCGAACGTGGGGCGTCATCTGAACCCAGGTTCCCTCCGACAGATAACGTCCACGCACATCCTGGTAGACAAAGATGTAGCCATCCCGAGCGAATTGGTGGCTGGGACCTAGCGCACTTCGGTATTGATCCGCGCCGTAGGGCCTGCAGCTATAGGGAGTCCGGTACAGAAGGATAGGATACTTCCTGCTAGTGTCGTTGGGGGTATACAGCGCGGTGAAAAGGTTGACCCCGTCCCGCATCTGAATCCGATACTCGAACTTGTTGTAGTTGGCTCTGATGTACTCCTCTTCCGAGGAGGGGTCCTGGCTGAGGACGCCGACGGTCAGACTTGACCAGATGGCCCAGACGATCGCGGACCTGGGAGAGAAGAAAGGATATCGCGAACGCAGTTTGATTCTTTCTGACATGGTCGACTGTGTTCTCGCGGGGTGCGAAATCCCGAATTCCCAGTCGGGTGCTTCGTCTTCCAACAAGAGGATGTATCAGGGGCGACAACGATGTCAATAAAACCAGCCCCCGGAACGCTTGTGGGGTGAGACCTCGAGAGATGCTTGCGCCAGCGCCCGGCGGCTGATAGATTCCCCAGCATTCTCGGCAGGAGGTTGGGAGTCCTTGGTGTTCCATTCCAGAAGCACGATGAGGTTCGTGGCAGCGATCGGGGTGGCCTGTGCCTTGTTGCTGTCGACCGCCTGTTCGGCACCCCAGAGCCCCGGCCGGGAAGAAGGGTCATTGAAAAAGAAGCACCGTTTCATCCTTTGCAATGATGGAGGATCCCTGGCTGGTCCCGTCCTGGAAGCTCCTATTGGGGTTGAGGGCCTGGTTCAGCTGGCGATCGAACCTCTACGGGACACTCTCATCGATACCCTCTACTGGCAGTTGGGGACCGATCCCTACATGGGCTCGCCCTCTCATCGACTCTCGGACTACTACTCCCACAAGACCCAGGTAGGACCTGTCTGGGGATCGGCGGGGACGACATTCCCCAGTGCCGGACTCTGGCGAATCTATGAAAACGCACGGCAGTTGATGGAGGCGGGTACCGATCCGGCAGCGGTGGTGGTGGAACAAGGGCACCGGGCTGGTCTGGAGGTGTTTCTATGCATGCGGGTCAACGATATCCATGACTCCCGTTTGGAAGATGGAACCGAAGATCCGCTCATCTCGCCCACCAAGAGAGACCATCCCGACTGGCTCCTGGGAGAGGAGGGACCCCGCAAGACGGCCTACAACTTCGCCCTTCCCCAGGTGCGCGCACACAAGCTGGCACTGGCCACCGAAGCCATCGAAAACTACGACTTGGATGGCCTGGACTGGGACTTCTGCCGCCACCCCTACCTCTTCCCACAGGGCCAGGAGACGGAAGGAGCGAGTCTCCTCACCCAGCTTCTGAGTGAGATCAAGCAAGCCCTGAACCAGAAGTCAGAGAGAGTAGGCCGCAAGCTCTTGTTCTCGGTTCGCATCCCAGCCCCCCTGGACAAAGCCCTGGCCCAGGGCATGGATGTCCGCAGCTGGCTTTCCAAGGGTCTCATCGATATCCTCATTGTGGGACATCAGCCCGGGAACCAACACCGTCTTCCAGTAGAGGAATTCGTCGAGGCAGCGCGAGGTACCGACACTCAGGTCATCGCCCAGGGGCTGGGGCTGTTCCAACAGCCGAGACCTCTCTCTGCCCGCCTGATCTGGAAGGAAAAAGACTACTACAGCCCGGAGATGTGTCGGGCGGTTGCCGCCGCCCATTTCAGGGCCGGTGCCGAAGGAGTCTTTCTTTTCAACAACCATTACCTAGCGGTCGTGAGAGACCGGGATTATGATCGGCTTCCCTGGAAGGAGATCGGCGATCCCCGCCTGATCGCCCGGAAGGACAAACACTATCTGGTAGATCAACAGGTCTGGGATTCGGGACCCCTCCCCCTCGAACTGGCACGCGTGGGCGACAAGACACGGGTCTCCGTCGATGTGGCCGATGATCTGGATGCTGCGCTAGAAGAGGGATCGCTGAAGGAAGCTTCACTGCGGCTGCTGGTGGACCACCTGACGCCTCTGGATCAGTTAGAGATCCGTTTGAATGACGAGGTTCTGGAGGCCTCAAGGCCAAATCGGATATTCTTCAACGAGACCTGGCTCGAGTTCGACGTGACACCCCCTCTTCTGAAGCAGGGGTGGAATCAGGTCGACGCAGTGGTCCGCAGCCGTAATCCACAAGTCACTAGCCCACTCTCCCTGAAGAGTGTTGAGGTCGTGGTTCGGTACAAAGGAGGCTGAGAAACTCCAAGGGACAAGATACGAGATTCCCCTCAGCCATAGCAGCCGAATTAGGAATCTCCCACTTTCAGGCTCCGGAACTCAGACCATTTTTCTTTCAGCCCGAGGATGGTCACCCCCCGCGGTGTCCAGATGTTCGAAGTGACGTAGAAAAGGGGGGGATCAGGCTCAGAATAGTATCGTCTTCGTCACGAGTGAGGTTACCGATGGGTCGATCGACGAACCTGGGTTCGCCACGGGGACAGCGTCGGCAGACGCCATCTGCAATCGGTTAGCAGTAGCAGACGGATTGGACACAACCAACGGACCCTACCTCGCATGGCTTTCTACCAGCACGACGTCACCCGACCAACGCTTCGTTAAATCTACAGGCCCCTACGTCCTTCCCAACGGCACCCAGATCGCCGCTGACTATGCCGACCTGACAGACGGACTATTGGACGCCTTTCCGAGATCCGGATCAAGCTCCAGCGTATGGACAGGTACACTCAGCGACGGTACAGCCCACACCGCACATTGCGACAACTGGACGAACTCCGTCTCCGGTGGCGGGAACTTCGGCAGCAATGCGCAAACGGGGCCCGAATGGACCACCCGGGGCAGCCCCGTGACCTGCAGCGCCAACAATCTACGCCTATATTGCTTCCAGCAAATCCCGCCCACGCCCCCCCCAGGACCAGCACCACCAGAGCAGATCCCGACACTCGGGAGCGGTGGGTTCGTCTTACTGATCAGCTTGCTACTCGTATCCGGAATCGTAGTAATGAGGCGACGCCAAGCAGCCAAGTGAGAGAGGGCCATCACCTACGCCGAAGGCGTTACTGCGCGTAGCCCAGGGTTGCAATGCGGAGCGAGCTACCCTGGGTTCAAATTGTCCATTGTCTTTTCTACGCTGAAGGCGTTATTGCCAAAACGTTTTCCGGCCTGCAATAACCCCTTTGGGGTAAGGCAATTGACCGACCTAGACCCAGGGTAGCTCGCTTCGCATTGCAACCCCGGGCTACGCGCACTAACACCTTCGGCGTAGGAAAACATTTCAATCGCGGCAAGGCTGATGACATTTCTGATCAGGAATCGAACACCAGAACTCCACGGGCGACCCGGCCGGCCTCCATGTCGGCGAAAGCCTGGGGCAGTTCCTCGAGGCTGTAGCGCTTCGTGATCAGATCATCCAGCTGGAGCTTGCCAGCGCGGTAGAGGTCGATCAGTCGGGGAAGGTCGAGTCTGGGGCGCACTGAACCCATGAAAGAACCGAGCAGTCGCTTGCTCTGAAGCACCAATGTCGCGGGCGAAATAGCGGCTTCGATCTTGACGGCGTGCAGCCCTATTATGGTGGCTGTCCCTCCGGGTCGGGCGGCCTCGAGTGCTTGTGAGATCGTGGCAGCCGAACCGACACTGTCAAACACGTACTCCGGTCCGCCGCCGGTCAGCTCACGCAGAGCCTCGACGGCATCCGTTTGACTGGCATTGATGATGTCAGTGGCCCCTAGTCGGCGGGCGAAGTCCAACTTGCTCTCCAGGACGTCTACCGCAACAATGGGGTTGGAGCCCACCAACTTGCACCCCTGAACGGCACTCAGGCCGACACCTCCGCACCCGATCACCGCCGCCGGGAGACCCGGTTTCGCTTCGGCCGTGTTGATGACCGCGCCCACGCCGGTCGCTACCGCACAGCCGGTGATGGCAGCGACCTCGAAGGGGACATCCTGGGGAATGGGGACAGCACTGGCCTCGTCGATGACGATGTACTCCGACATGGTGGCGGCACTCAGCATGTGTTTCAGGGTGATTCCGTCGAGTGTCTTCAGGCGGGAAGTTCCGTCCAGGAGCAGAGCCTGGAAGGTGGTTTCATGCAGCCGTTCGCACAGATTGTAACGCCCACTAAGACAAGTGAGACACGTCTCACATCCGGGCAGCCAGTTGACCAGGATCCGATCGCCGGGCTTCACTCGAGTCACCTGAACCCCCACTTCCTCGACTACTCCCGCACCCTCATGGCCCAGCACCAGAGGCGGCGTGGCACGGAGTTCACCCTTGTAGGTATGCAGGTCGGAGTGACAGACCCCAGCCGCGTGCATGCGAACCAGGACTTCAGTCGGCCTGGGGGAGTCCAGTTCCACCTCTCCGATGGTCAGAGTCCCTACTTCGAGGGTGTAGGCAGCTTTAATCCTCATACCTCCAGGCTAACATGACGAGTCTGTCGATTGCCTCCAGTCTCTGCGCCGATTAGTGTTCTCTGCCCCCCTTCTCGCAAGCGGAGGCTGCCGTCCAAGAGCAAAAGCCTGTCCCTTTTTGCTAAGATGACAAGGTGAATTTCGCCTGGACCCAGGAGCAGGAAATCCTGCGGGACACCGTTCGGGAATTTGCGCTCAGCGAGATTGCTCCGCATTCTGCTCTCTGGGACAGCGAGCAGGCCTTTCCGCCCGAGATCTTCAAGAAACTGGGTGAGCTCGGGATGCTGGGGGTCCTCGTGGATCCCGAGTTTGGAGGTGCCGGGCTTGGCTATCCCGAGTATGCTCTCGTCATCGAGGAACTCTCACGGGTCGACGGATCCATCGGACTCTCGGTAGCGGCGCACAACTCGCTCTGTACCAACCACATCTACCAGGAGGGGACCGATCGGCAGAAGGAAAAGTATGTGAAGCCCCTGGCCAGCGGCGAGGCATTGGGAGCCTGGGCTCTCACCGAACCCGGTGCGGGCAGTGACGCAGTCAGCGCCCGGACACAAGCAGTCAAACGAGACGGCTCCTGGTGGATCAACGGGACCAAGTGCTTCTGCACCCATGGCAGCCATGCCGACGTCTACGTCATTCTGGCGGTGACTGCGCCGGGTAAAGGCGCGCACGGCATGTCTGCTTTCATCGTCGAAAAGGGGACAAAGGGCCTGATTCCCGGGAAGAAGGAAGACAAGCTGGGCTGCCGAGCCAGCAACACGGCCTCACTCATACTGGAAGACTGCCGCATCCCCCAGGAGAATATTCTCGGACACGAGAACGAGGGATTTGTAGAGGCGTTGAAGATTCTGGACGGAGGTCGCATTTCGATTGCCTCAATGGGTGTAGGTATCGCCCAGGGCGCCCTCGACTGCAGTGTGTCGTACGCGCAGGAGCGAGAGCAATTCGGACAGCCGATCGCCAAGTTTCAGGCGATTCAGGAGAAATTGGCTGAGATGGCCACCCGGCTGGAGGCGGCGCGGCTATTGACATATCGAGCCGCCTGGATGAAAGAAGAGCAAGGGCGGCAGATCCCTAAACACTCGTCCATGGCAAAACTCTTCGCCGGCGAAGCCGCAGTGTGGATCGCCGAGCAAGCCATTCAAATCCACGGGGGCTACGGCTACACCCGAGACTATCCCGCCGAGAAATATTGGCGCGACGCCAAGCTCTGTACAATCGGAGAGGGCACCAGCGAGATCCAACGCTTTGTGATTGCCCGGGAGGTGCTGAAGTGATCGGGATTGGCCTGGGACGAAGATGTCGAGTGGCCCAGAGACCTCCAGGCTCGCTTGTCGGTTGTAGGACGGGCACTCTTGCCCGTCAAGGACGGCGACGGGCAGGAGTGCCCGTCCTACAAATAATAGTCACGGCTCGGTTAGATGAGCTCTTGTCGACGGACGTGGCGGTGGCCTCCGAACCATTTAGACTACGAAGGTGAAGAGATAAGCGAAACAGAGAGCGACACTCTTCAAGACGGGGAGATTCTGCAGCAGGTTGAGCGCATACGTCGGGGCGACGTTCGCAGCATGGCTCGAACCCTGAGCAGGATCGAGAACACTCGGGATGACCGGGTCCGCTCGCTGCTTACCCATCTCTACCCACACACCGGCCAGGCTCTAGTCGTCGGTATTACCGGGAGTCCTGGATCTGGCAAGAGCACCCTGGTCGATCAACTTGCGCGCCTCTACAAACAGTCCGGCAAGAAGGTCGGAATCATTGCGGTAGACCCTACTTCTCCCTTTTCCGGCGGAGCCCTGCTCGGTGATCGCGTGCGTATGCAGGCACTCTCAACAGATCCTGACATCTTCATTCGAAGCATGGCTACCCGGGGACGAATGGGCGGGCTCTCTGATGCCGTGGGCGATGCCCTGGTCGTCCTGGAAGCGGGTGGTTATGAGGTGCTGATCATCGAGACCGTAGGTGTGGGCCAGGACGAGGTCGACATCGTGCGCACCGCCCAGGTCACGGTCGTGGTTCTGGTCCCGGGGATGGGTGACGAAGTCCAAAGCATAAAGGCAGGGATCATGGAAATCGGGGATGTCTTCGTCATCAACAAAGCGGATCGACCTGACGTTTCCAGAGCCGAGCAAGAGCTCAGGTCAGCCCTCTCTTTGGCCTCGCGCCCGGATGGCTGGGATCCTCCGATCGTGAAGACAGTGGCTACAAAAGGAGATGGGACAGCTGAACTGGCTGAGGCTCTGGCCAGTTATAGTCAGTTTGTAGCAACCGAAGGCCCAGCCAGGGAGCGACAGCTGGAGCTGTTTCGGCAACGCCTGGTCGAGATGGTTCGCGACAATGTGGCCGAGCGGGTCTTGAGCCAGATTCCCAGAGCGGATCTTGACCGCTACGCCGAAAGATTTGCAAACCGTGAGACCGATCCCTATACTCTCGTAGATCAGCTGCTGGAGAAGTCGGGACTTGGGAAGGGACCTCGATGATCAAGAAGATATCCCACGTCGGAATTGCGACTCATTCGATAGCCGTCCTTTCAGAGTTCTACAAGGCTTTGGGCTTGGAGGTCGAATCCACCGAGATCGTCGAGGATCAGAAGGTCCAGGTAGCGCTGATGCAGGTGGGGGAGTCGTCGATCGAACTCATCGAGGCCACTGAAGCTGACTCCGTGGTCGCCCGCTTCCTTGAGAAACGGGGAGAGGGAGTCCACCACATCGCGATCGAAGTGGACGACCTGCAAGAGCATCTGGACCGTTTGAAGGAAAGAAGCGTCAAGCTGATTGACGCGAGTCCGCGGCATGGAGCCCAGGGACGCCTCATCGCCTTCATTCACCCTGAATCCACCGGAGGGGTGCTTGTCGAGCTCATGCAATCCCTACCCGGAACCGAGGAATGAGGCTGGGTCGGTTCCAACTCCATCGAATCTCCGATGGCGAGATCAAACTCGACGGCGGCGCCATGTTCGGCATCGTGCCCAGGGTCCTGTGGGAGAGGAAGACCGCACCGGATGAACGCAACCGCGTCAGGCTGGGTCTGAACTGCCTCCTGATCCGCACCGGCGACGCCAATATCCTGGTAGACACGGGCTGCGGCAACAAGTATTCGGAAAAGGAACTGGACATCTACGGGATTGTCCACCCCACCGACGTTGTGGGCGAGTTGAAGCGAGTCGGACTCCAGCCCGAGGACCTGGACTTCGTCATCAACACGCATTTCCACTTCGATCACTGCGGGGGAAACACCCGATGGGAGGGCGATGCGGTTGTCCCCACATTCCCGCGCGCAACCCACGTAGTGCGGAGGGAAGAATATGAGGCGGCGACACACATCAACCAGCGAACGGCCGGATCCTATTTTTCCCACAATTGGGCGTCCATAGAAAGCGCCGGAAGACTGCGGATCCTGGAGCAGGATGGAGAGATCGTCCCCGGAGTCAGCGTCGTGCACACGCCCGGCCATACTCTCGGCCACCAGTCGGTCAGGGTAGAATCCGAAGGGCAGATCGTCTTCTATCTGGCCGATCTATGTCCCACATCGGTGCACGTCCCGCTGCCCTGGATCATGGGCTACGATTTGTTTCCGCTCACAACACTCGAGACGCGGAAGCGGATCTATCCCCAGGCAGTCGAAGAAGAATGGCTCCTGTTCTTTGAACATGATCCGGAGATAACGTCCGGACATCTCTCCCAGAAGGAGGGTAGATTCGTGCTCGAGCCGAGCGACTGGGACGACGGCTAGCACGGGTTGAAGTAGGGGGCTACAACCCCTACAGGGTTGGGATCAGAAGGGATGGCTGTTTACCCAGGGTTCGGAAACCCTGGGCTGTACGCCGCAACCCCGTTGGGGTTGACCTCTCTGATGTCGGCGGTTTGAGGTCGCTCGCTGGTAATCAGGCAGGAAGGAATCGATTGAATGGACCAGGCTCAGATTGGAATCATCGGAGGAAGTGGACTCTACGAGATACCCCTGGAGAATCGGAGGGAGACCGAAGTTGAGACACCTTTCGGCCCCCCCAGCGACAGCTTCCTGACCGGCCAGCTGCAAGGGAAGAATGTCGCCTTCCTGGCTCGTCACGGACGAGGGCATCGTCTGATCCCGTCGGAACTGAATTACAGGGCCAACCTCTACGCATTCAAGAAGTTGGGAGTGAGTCAGATCCTTTCGGCGAGCGCAGTGGGGTCCCTGCGACTGGAGCACAAACCCATGGACTTCGTGCTGCCGGACCAGTTCCTTGACCGCACCTCCAAACGCATCTCTACTTTCTTCGGGGACGGTATCGCCGCCCACATCAGCTTCGCCGATCCAGTCTGCCATCGACTTCTGGAGACAGTCGAGCGGGCATCGACCAACATCGACTTCCCCATCAAACGAGGTGGAACCTACGTCTGCATGGAAGGACCCGCCTTTTCCACGCGCGCAGAGTCCAATCTGTACCGCAGCTGGGGCATGGATCTGATCGGGATGACCAACCTTCAGGAAGCCAAACTGGCACGGGAGGCGGAGATCTGCTACGTCACAGTGGCCATGGTGACGGACTACGATTGCTGGCACGAAGAAGAAGAGGACGTTACGGTAGAAAAGCTGATCGAGTATCTGCACAAAAACAGTGAGAGTGCACAGCGGCTGCTCACCGAGACTGTTCGAGTGTTGCCGGAGCAGTCCGACTGCCCCTGCCAGCACGCTCTCAAAAGTGCCATCATCACAGACCCAAAAGCTATCCCCCAGTCGGCCAGGGAGCGGTTGGACGCCATCATCGGAAAATACCTGGACTGATTGAGTGCCTCAATACGCACGCAAGGAGGACCCTGAATGGCTTCAGTAGTTGTTGTCGGTTCCGTTGCCTACGACTCGGTTGAAACTCCCTTCGGAAAGGTTGAGGACGCCCTGGGCGGCGCCGCTACCTATTTCAGCGTCGCGGCCGGCTTCTTCTGCGACGTGCGGTTGGTGGGCTGTGTCGGAGAGGATTTCCGTGATGAGGATATTGCCCTGCTGGAAGCCCGTCAAATCGATCTGGCCGGCCTGGAAAAGATGAGCGGCAAGACCTTCCGCTGGGCAGGGAAGTATGGATATGACCTGAATGAAAGAGAAACCCTGGACACCCAGCTGAACGTCTTCGCCGATTTCAAGCCCACCCTTCCCCCGGCCTATCGAGACAGTGACTACGTTTTCCTTGCCAACATCGATCCGGCGCTGCAGCTCAGCGTGCTCTCACAGGTCGACAAGCCCCGACTGGTGGCCTGTGACACCATGAACTACTGGATCGAGGACCACTTCGAGACTCTCCTCGAAACCCTCAAACACGTCGATGTGCTGCTCATCAACGATGGCGAGGCACGCCAACTGACGCAGGAATCCAACCTGGTCAAGGCTGCAAACAAGATTCACCAGTGGGGACCAACCACGCTAGTGGTCAAGCGGGGAGAGTATGGAGCCCTGATGTTTCAAAGAGATCATCAGAAGCAAGCCACCATCTTCGCGGCCCCCGCCTTTCCTCTGGAGAATGTCTTTGACCCGACCGGTGCGGGTGACAGCTTCGCGGGCGGGTTCATGGGCTACCTTACGGGTGCAAACCGTTGGGACCCGGATGCCTTTCGCCAGGCAATCATCTTCGGTTCGGTGATGGCGAGCTTCAATGTGGAGAAATTCTCTCTGGATCGCTTGAAGACCCTGACCTTCACCGAGATTGAACTCCGCTACCGCGAATTCAAGCGGCTGACTCATTTCGAGGATTTCTCCGACTGGCGCGATGAAGTGATCACGTGAGATCCCTGGTCCGTCATGCCGTTGCGACCCTCTCGCCGCAACGATGCCCACAGCACCACCCTTCTCCCCTTCTCGGCCGGAGCTGCCGGCTTCTACCCTTCCTTCTGATTCTCTGCGCCGCAGCCCGGGCGCAGGAGGCACCAGAGATCGATCCACTCGCCCTGGAGTGGTTTCAAAAAGGCGAAGCTCTGATCGACACGCCTCAGCAGCACTCAGATCAGCAAGCCGAGTACTTTGAGAAGGCTGTGGAGCTGGCGCCGCAGCTGGTCCCAGCGCGCTATAACCTCGCCCTCATCTATATCAAGCAAGAAAAGCTGGATCTGGCTTTGCAGCACTTGAACGCCCTGATTGCAGTGGAGAAGGACGATATACGGGGCTATCGCCTGCGGGCCGGAGTGTTCGAGCAGCGTGGCCAGTTCGATCTACTCAAAAAAGACGTGGCCACGATTCTTGAGATAGACCCGGTGAATCCAGAGGCCTGGGAACTACTGGGGAGATTTCACCATCGGGAGAAACGTTACCAGCAGGCCTTGCAGGCTTTCCGAAAAGTCTTGGAACTGAATCCCGACTTGACCGAGATGCACCTCCAGATCGCGCAGGTTCAGGAGCTCCTGGACCAGGGCGAGGAAGCCGTCCAAAGCTACCAGATCTTCCTGGGTGCGAATCCAGACGATTTCCAGGCCCGTTTTCTGCTGGGGAGGCTCTATCGGAGGCTGCATCAGAACGAGTCGGCGCTGAAAGAGTGGCTGCGGGCGGAGAGCTTGAACCCCAACGATCCGTGGCTCGCTCAGGATCTTGGGGATCTCTACCTCGAACTGGGAAACCTGAAGGAAGCTCGCGAACGGTTGCTTCGGGGCGACGGAGACAATGAGGGCAACCTGGGCATCATCGCCCGGCGTGAAGGGCGTAACCAGGAGGCAGAACAACACTTCCTCAAAGCCCTCGACAAGGACCCGAAACAAGCACTCTTGTGGGCCTATCTAGCGGACGCACTGGTGGCGCAGGACAGGAAGCTCGAGGCTATCAAGGCCTATCAGTCCGCCCTGGATCTAGAGCCAGAGGACTTCTCGAGCCTCTACAACCTGGCAAGCCTTCATGCCGGATTGGGTCAGCCGGACCAGGCAATCGACTATCTCGGGCGAGCACTGCAGGTAAAACCGCAATCAGGACCCGCACATTACAATCTGGCGCTCATGCTGGATACGAAAAAAGAGTACGGCGATGCCCAGACACACTACCTCAAAGCGCTCCAGAACGGAATAGAGAAACCCGAGGCTCACTTTCGTCTGGCGGTCCTCTACGCCAGGCAGTCCGAGCCCGAGAAATCGCTGAAGCATCTCGAAGTGGCCTTCAGCAAGAAACCGCAAAAGTTTGTACCACTGGTTCTGACAGAACTTCGCCAGGTCCGCTCGGACCTGGACAGCATCCGATACCGCCGCGATTTCAATGACCTGCTGAAGAAGTACCAGCCCCAGGGGGTTGACCCGGTGATCGATGGTGGAACTGTGAGCAGTGAGCAGTGAGTAGTGGTGTAGTGGTGTAGGGCAGTAGTGAACAGATCCACGGCTAAGAAAGTGCAATCCCGCCCTCGTCACCCACTCGCTAGCGCTTCAGCCACCCATGCCGGGAATGCCTTCCGGAGAAGCCGAGATGGAGTTTCTAGCTCAAAGATTCAATCACTACACTGAACCCACTGCACCGCTTCACCGCTTCACCACTTTACTACTTCACTACTTCACTACTTCACTACTTCACTGCTCACTGTTTCCGATAGCCGCCAGGATACCCTTCAGGGCAGCGTTGGCTTTTGCCTTGCTGATATTGGGGATGGAATCGTCGTAGTCCGTGAGCTTGGCAACCACGATCTGCCTCGAGGGAATTACCAGTGTAGTCTGCCCCCCGGCTCCGGCCGCGTAGTAGGTATCTTCGGGTGCGTCGTAGTTGCCGGTTGTGTTGAGCCACCACATCCCTCCATACCTGGCCACGCTCTTCTTGTTTTCCTCGTTGTTCCAGGCAGGCGCCGGCGTTCGAACGAAGTCAACGAAGTCCTGGGAGAGGAGACGCTTGCCCTGCCAGAGTCCTTCTTGCAAGTAGAGGAGACCGATGCGGGCCCAGTCTCGAACCGTTCCGTGCTCATAGCCGGACAGGACGAAGTTCCCGTAGGGGTCGGTGTCCAGCACCATGCGCCTGATTCCGATCTCGTCAAAAAGGGCTCTTTGAGGGTAGGTCAAGTATTCCCCACCTTGCTCCTGCACGATGCGCTTGACGATGTAGCCAAGGGTCAGAGGATCACAATTGCGGTAGCGTCCGACCGTATTGGGAGGATACTGCAAGGGCCGACTTACGACGTATCGAAAAACGTCGATGGCACCACAATAGGGGTAGTAGTGATCCGGGTACTCGGACCCCACTTCGTATTTCCCTTCCGGGGTCTTCACCAGAGCCTCGTAGAGCGTGTACTTCAGCCCACTCGACATCCGCATCAGATCCGCGATTCGGATCTGGGCTCTCTCGTCGCCGGGCTGCTGCCACTCGGGCACGGGAGCGGGGTTCTCCAGTTTCAGGAGGCCCTCCTGCTCGAGGCGTCCAATCAGGGTTCCGGTGAGGCTCTTCCCCTGGGACCAGCTCTCCAACAGAGTGTTCTTGGTGATTCCCTCGGCGTAGCGCTCGGCTACTAGCCGGCCCTTGTACAGGACGACCATGCCCTCGATTCGCGACGGCTTCTCGAACGCCAGTTCCACAGCCGCTTTCACCTTTTCCTGGTCGACCTCGGGCGGCAACGGATCATCTGACAGGGCGTCACCCATAGGCCAGGGCTGGGTCCGGCCGTCGGGGAGACTCGTCTGGACCGGGACGGGCTCGAAGAAGATGCCATCGTGATCGGCTGGGTGGATGATGCACCCCTGATCCCCGTAGAGCTTGGCCGTGCGCGTCAGCGAATCGCCTAGAGTGGCCCTTACCAACCGGCTCTCATAGTCGATTTCTTCAGCAAGATCCGGAAGATCAGCCGCAGGAAGACGGATCAGCGCGCGGACGACCCTGCGGCTGTGCTCGATCGCTTCCACCTCGTTCATGCCGGTGACGAAAACCGAGGAGCAGAGCAGCTTGGCATATCCGGCAACACCCAGGCTGTGAATGTCCTGATCTTTGGCCTCCGGGATGGGCTCGGTGTTGGGCCGGCTTAGCTTCGCTTGATCCCCCGTGGAGGGGTGACACCCAACACCGGAAATCACTGTCACCGCTAGCAGCAGGGGAAGGACGACGAAAGAGAACGCCGGGCCAGCATTCAAGCGTGGAATCCTTTCACACATATGTCATGCCCTGACGGTTCGTGGCGGTGGTCTCCGGACCGCCGTGGGTCGAGCCAGCGGCTCGGCACAAGAAGAATCTTCGGCCTGGAGACCGAAGCCACGTCGGTCAATCATAGAGCAGAAAACGGGCCCGTCTTTGCCGAAAGGAGGTCAGGTCTTGCTGCCATCCCGAAATGATCTCGTGGGCAGATCGCCCCTGCTCCAGACTCTCCCGAATGGCCGCTGACCCGGAGAGGCGATCGAAAATCTCACTCTTGAACTCGAACTCGTTGGGATGCATGCGAATCAGTTGGTGCAGCAGATGAAGTACCATCCTGAGGGGATCGAAAGCGTGGCGATCCAGCACGTGAATCTGGATCCCTAGACAAGGCTCTCCCTTGAATTTAGAGAAGGTCGGGCGGAACGCCTGGGGACGGAATCGCACGCCCTCCAATCCAAGCAGATTGAGTTTCCGCGCTAGCTGGGTGCCCTTCAACCAGGGCGCCCCGATCAGTTCGAACGGACGTGTGCTCCCCCTCCCTTCGGACAGATTGGTGCCCTCGATCAGGCAAAGTCCCGGATAGACGGTAGCCGTACCGAGACTGGGCATGTTGGGAGAGGGCATGATCCACTGGAGGCCGATCTGGTCGTACCATTGCGATCGCTTCCACCCCCGCAACGGAACGATCTTCAGGTCACAGCCGAGTTCAGCCTCGGCGTTGAAGAGACGGCCCAGTTCCCCAACGGTCATTCCATGTCGCAAGGCAATGGGGTGCACGCCGACAAACGATTCTTGTCCAGGCTCCAGTAGGGGCCCCTCCACCCGGGTGGCATCGATGGGATTGGGACGGTCGAGCACCAGCAGAGGAATTCCGTGCCGCCCTGCTGCCCTCATGCACTCGTAGAGGGTGGAAATATAGGTGTAGAAGCGCACTCCGACATCTTGAACGTCGAAGATCAGAACGTCCACTCCCTCGAGCATCTTGGCAGTGGGAGCGCGGGTCGAGCCGTAGAGACTGTAGCGGGCGGCTTCTCCGGCGATTTTCTCTCCCGCCTGGGCCTCTCCCAGCAGACCGTGTTCGGGAGCAAAGAGGGCTACCAGGCTGACTTCAGGGTGACTCTCGAGAAGATCGGCCAGGCTCTCCATCTGGGCAGTCACGCCAGTCTGATTGGTGATCAACCCGACCCGCTTTCCCTGGATCCAGGAGAAAAAAGGCTCTTCCAGAATCTGATCCGCCCCCAGCTGAATTGGGGCAGCGGGAGCAAAAAGTAGGCTCAAAAGGACGAAGGCGATCACCAGGGTGTCATCAGGAAGGGGCTAGCTCCCGTTCCCTGAACTCCATGCACACTTTGGTTGAGGGGAGAATCTTGTCTGGATTGCACAGGCCTTTGGGATCGAACAAATAACGGATCCGCTTCATGATTTCGAGATCGCAATCGGAAAACATGAGCGGCATGAAATCTCGCTTCTCGAGCCCCACTCCATGTTCTCCGGTGAGAGCGCCACCCACCTCGATGCATACCTGGACCATTTCCTCGCTGGCCTTCAGGACTCGATCCAATTGATCCGGATTGTCTCCGTCATAGAGAAGGACAGGATGCAGATTGCCGTCCCCGGCGTGGAAGACGTTCACCATGGGAAGGCGGTACTTATCAGCAATCGCGTAGATCCTCTCGACGACCTCGGTGAGACGGGTTCGGGGAACGACCGTGTCTTGAAGGTAGAAGTTCCGGGCCAGCCTTCCGAAGGCTCCGAAGGCCTTCTTTCGGCCCGACCAGAGTCGAGTTCGCTCGGCTTCATCCCGAGCCTCCTGCACCTCGCGAGCCCCGTTGGCCTGCAGGATCTCGCGAACCTGCTCGGCCAATGCCTCGGTTTCGGCCTCATACCCGTCCAACTCGACGAGCAGGACACCGGCAACATCGGTCGGATAACCGGCAGCGTAGAGTGAGTTCTCCACCGCCTGGATCGTGAGCTGGTCCATGAATTCCATGGCCGCTGGAATGATCCCTGCGCCGATGATATCGGACACACTTCGGGTGGCGTCGCTGAGCTGCAGATAGTCCGCCAGAAACGTCTTGACGGTGTGCGGTAGAGGCAGAAGTCGAACCCAGGCCTTGGTCATGATTCCGAGGGTTCCCTCACTACCCGTGAACAAGCCCCTCAGGTCGAAGCCGGCGTTCTCGCCTTGAGGGCTCCCCAGCATGACCAACTCTCCCTGCGGAGTGACCGCTTCAATTGCCAGGACATGCAACACCGTCGTCCCATACTTCAGGCAGTGCGGGCCTCCAGCGTTGGAGGCGATGTTCCCCCCTATGGTGCAGCTGCTTTGGCTGGAGGGATCCGGAGCGAAATAAAGACCGAGAGGCTTGACTCGCTGGGAGAGGTCCAGGTTGATCACACCGGGTTCCACGACGGCATAGCGGTCGATTTCGTTGACCTCGAGAATGCGATTCAGACGGGACATCTGCAGCAGGATTCCCCCCCTGATTGGGATCGCTCCCCCGCTCAAACTGGTACCTGCACCTCGGGGAAGATAGGGGACATCGTTTTCGTAGGCGATTCGGACGATCTCCTGGATGTGTTCCGGGGTAGAGGGGTAGACCACCATGTCGGGTGGATTACGGTGAAAGGTCAGGCCGTCGCACTCGTATACCAGGCGCTCGGAAAGATGGGTCTGGACGTTTCCCTCTCCTATGATCGATGCGATCTTTTCTGCGACCTGTGCCAGATCCATGCTCCGATTCTATCAACCTCGCGCCAGGACTGCGATCAAAGGGAATATTGAGCTGAAAACTTCAATAAGTCTGTGCCAGTGAAACGTGGCTCCGGTCTCCAGGCCGAAGTCTTCCACGTTCGAGCCTCTTGGCTCGAAGCACGGCGGCCTGGAGACCGCCGCCACGTCCCTCGACTGAAGTTTCTTTCTCGAATGGGGTCGGCGGTAGTAGTCAGTTCTCAGCGATCAGCTCACCTTTGGCGGCTCGCTCTACCTGATTGGACTCGCCTCGAAGACGCTTCAGCGTCTCCTGGTATCGAAGCTCCATCTCTCGGGGCTGGCTATCCTGATATTCTCGCTCGGACGCCCGGGCTGCTGCAGTCGACGGGGGTGCTGGAACCTCGACGACCCCCGTGGTGATACGGTCGTTTCCCCACTCATAGGCCACGATCTCACCCTTGCTGACCAACAGATTCATTCCCACGTTGGCCTCGACCACGGGAACTCCGTTCTCCCGAGCACGGGCCAGGACCGTCTGGTTCTGGATTCTTTTCTTACTGCCGTAGGAAGGGATCAAGAGGAGGCGAGCCCTGTCCAATACAAGGGTTCTGGCCAATAGCGGGTTCCAGCGGTCGTTACAAATCAAAAAGCCCACCCGACCAAGAGGCGTGTCGAAGCCGCGAAGAGTGTGACCCACGCGGTTGTAGAACCAGCTCTTATGTGTTCCCTCGGCCAGTTGGACTTTGTGTTGTTTTCCTCGAATCTCCCCTTCGGCGTCAATGAAGATCGCGGTGTTGTAGACATCCCCTGCCACCCGCTCGGCGAATCCAAAGGAGAGACACGTCTTGAGAGTCCGGGCCAGCCTGCGGAAGCGAGCAATGTAGTCCCCGTCGATCGGCTCGGCGATTTCCAACATGGCCTCCGGAGGCATACGCCCTTCGATCACGTCCATCACCGTATATCCCTCCAACACGCCTTCGGTCGTCAGAATCAGGTCAGGACTTTCATCGGCGGCTTTACGGAAGAATGCTTCGACTTTATCTGCATTGTGGGCTTTGTCCCACTTTTTCGGTTTGATGGAGATGGCCGAGGCTTTGATAGGGCGATACATTCCTCTACCTACAAAGCGTAGAGATCACCGAACTTGCTCTCGAGATAGGTGAGGAAGTAACTGGAATCCAGGGATTCTCCACTGATACCACGAATGAGCTCGGAGGCAGAAAGCGTCTTCCCGTGGACGTGAACCTTTTCGCGCAGCCACTCCCTCAAAGGTTTCAGCGCTCCCGAGCGGAAGAGCTGTTCCAGATCCGGCAGATCCTTCAGAGCCTGCTGGAACATCTGGGCGGCGTACAGATTTCCCAGGAGATAGGTGGGGAAGTATCCGATCAGGCCCTGGGACCAATGGGTGTCCTGAAGCACTCCTTCAGAAGACTGCTCGGGCACGACTCCCAGATATTCGCCCATGCGTTCGTTCCAGGCCTGATCCAGATCCCTGACCGACAACGAGCCTTCAAGAAGCGACTTCTCCAATTCATAACGGACAATCACATGGAGTCCGTAGGTAATCTCGTCTGCCTCCACCCGGATCAGGCTTGCCTTCACCAGGTTGATCGCCTGCATGAAATCATCCAGAGACACCTTATCGAGACGTCCGGGAAAGGTTTCCTTTAAACGCGGATACCAGTAGTCCCAGAAGGGTCGGCCGCGGGCAACCTGATTTTCCCAAAGCCGCGACTGGGATTCGTGAACTCCCAAGGAGATGGCATCGCCGGCAGGAAGCCCGAAGTGATCCTCGCCAAGGCCCTGTTCGTAAAGGGCATGGCCACCTTCGTGGACCATGCCGAAAAGGGACGAAGCAAAACTGTCCTCGCTATAGCGGGTCGTGATCCGAACATCCAGGGGAGAGAAGGAGCTGCAGAATGGATGTGGTGAAACGTCCAGCCTTCCGGCCTGCCAGTCGAAACCCATCGTAGTGAGGATTCGTCGTCCGAAACTCTCCTGGTCCTGCCGAGGAAAATCGCCTTGGAGAGTGCTCGGATCAGGCTCTATGGCGGAGTCTCGAATCCTCGCCAGGAGATCGGTCAGCTGGGGGCGCAAGGCAGAAAACAGGGGGTCCAGCTGGGTGACAGTCATCTCCGGCTCGTATTCGTCCAACAGAGCATTGTAGGGAGATCCTGCGAACTGGAGACAAGCTGCCTCTTCACGCTTGAGACGGATGATCTTCTCCAGCGGCTCCACGAACGAGCCGAAGTCGGATCGCTCACGGGCGTCCACCCATAACTGATAAGCGAGAGAGGTCGTCTCGGCCAGTTCCCGGACCAGCGATTGGGGGATTCGAACTGCCCGTTGGTGCTGGCGACGCATTTCCCGAACGCTCGAACTGATCCAGGGATCAGAATTCACATCCTTCAGTTCCTCGAGCACGTCCGCCCACTGGGGTTCCGTCAGCTTTTCATGATAGAGGCCTGCCAACATCGCACTCTGTTGGGCTCTGAGCGGTGATCCTCGAGGGGGCATCAGGGTTTCCTGGTCCCAGCTCAGCAGAGCCAGCACTCCTCGCAGATTCACCATCTCCCGGCTGCGTGCCAGGAACCACTCTTGCGCCTGTTTCATCTTTCTTGAGGAATCATAGCAACTGGTTGGCGCTCAGCCTACTCCATTCTTACCTTTCGGGCCTTCGGCTCGATGTACAGCGGTTTCGAGACCACCGATACGAGCGCGAAGAGCGTCTCCAGGTTGAAGTTTAACCGGCTGGGGTCAGAGGCTGGGCTGTGGCGATTGCAGGAAAGGTGGTCAAGACACCTGGGGACTGACGGATAACGGTAAAGGCCACCGCCCCGGTTGGGTCCTGCACCTGGATCCAGAGAGAACCGGTAAAGGACTTGGGCAGGTTCAAGTTGAGCCAGTCCTGATTCGGGAACTGGGATAGCTGCTGCCTCGGCATCAGCTTGACCTCTATCGGTCCCCGCACGGCGCTCCCGGACCCATTCCGCACCGTCACGATGAGGGTAAGGGGATGGTCCTCGGTGTTGGCGGCTGCGATACCCGTATCGATACCGGCCTCCACGTCTCGAGTCAAAGGCACTACCACCTCTCTAAGCGGAGCACTCTCGCCGACACCCGCGGTTCCCACCGATGGAGACTCGAAAAGGACGACTCCTCCGACCGGAATCCGAGAGGAGACCTCGACCGACCCCAGCACCGTTTGGAGGCCACCGGTAGCCAGGATCACACACCCAAGGGGGGCAATCGAGACGTTCTTCTGGCCCTTGGCCAGAAATTCGCCGCCCAGAGTTACCGCAGCTTCAGTCCCGGAGGAATCCCGCACCTGGATCTGAGCCTGGGCAGTGCTGATAGGGGATGGATTGACCAGTAGCAGTACCGAAGTCAGGTCCCCGAAATGGGCAAATTGGGCGTAAAAGCTTCTAGTCGCGATTCGATTCTGGACAACGGGAAAGGTCGTGAAGGCACCGGGGGCAAGTCGGATCACGGTTGCCGCGATAGGTCGGTTGGCAGTGGCCAGCACTGACCCCTCGAAGTCCGCAGGGATTCCGGGAACCAGCGACTGCAAGTCGTTTTTCTCACGCACGAACCGAGCGATGTGGCCATTGCCCTGGAGTTCGATCTTATTGCTTCGCAAGGGAAGCCCGTTCTTTCCCTGCACCTGGATGAATATCTGTACGGGTCGGTCATCCATATTGGTGATTGCCAGTCCGGTGTTGATAGCTCCTCCACCCTTGATCTCGACCGGAGCGACGAAGTAGTGGAGTGGCTCACTTGCTCCAACCCCGGTAGTCCCGAAAGGGCCTTCAAAGAGGACCGCACCACCGATGGCAGCTCCGGCTCGGGCTCGAAGCGATCCGACAAAACTGGCTCCATCGCTGCTTCGGACCTGCAGAGAGCCACCGGCAGACAGGCCAAAGGGATAATCCCCCTGGGGATCCCTGGCCAAAGACAGCAGATTTGCTTGCTGGCGACCGCCCGTCGCATCTCGCAGAGAGATCCTACCGTCGGCGTGGTGATTCAGGTCGGTGTTGATGAGGAAGAACTCCGAGGTTGAGGCGTCAGGCAGATTGGCGAACTGGGCGAAGACTTCTCCAAAACGGAGGATGTCGAAGAGCCGCAACGCTCCCGACATGACACCGATTTCTTGACTGGTCTGCAGAAAGACAGAGCGAGTCCCCTTAACCGCCTCCCGAGCAATCGACACTGGGAACCATTTGGTCGCTGTTCCGTCGACTCCGGCAATGCCTACAATAGACCCTGCACTCAGGTCAGACCCTAGAAAGAACATGCCCTGACCTGGCAGCACAGAGCCCACGCCGTTTCCGCGCACCACCACATTGGTATCAAACCCCGGGAATGCCGTCGCGTTCAGACTGGTCAATGAAGAGCCCACGGTATCGGAGTCAGTGCCCACAAACAGGGGATCTACCACCGCATTTCCTGGGACAACATTGAAATCGATTCCAGCGACATCGGCATCGACAGCGACCGTAGGCTCCTGGCTGCCGTCGTAGAAAGCGGGGAGGAAATCCGTCACCATCGGAGTGTCGCTGAAGATGCCCCCAGTAACATTTTTCGGTGTCATGGGGCCGTCCAGCGGCTCGACGTAGAGCGTATACGTACCCTTGGGCAAGAAGTGCAGTGCGTAGGCACCGTCGGTCAACGTGATCGCGCTCGCTCCTACGACACCATACTCGTCGACCGCCACCACGAAGGCACCGAAGACAGGAGCGCCATCCATGGTCACACGGCCAAAGATGGTCCCGGTGATCTGATCCAACCCAGGCAGCGGATAGCCAACATTGATGCCGGCGATGTCGTCCCAGCTCAGGGAATTGAACGCGAAACCAAAGGCTCCACCCTGGAAATACAAGGACGCGTCCCGGAGGATGGTGTGACCCAGAAACCAATTGTGTCCCAATTCGTGGAGCACGACGTCCAGGAGGTTGTCTATGCTCCTCTCGGTAGATTCGATGGTGCTCCAGGTTTTATCGGGATTGAGGGCGATATCGGCCTCAACGATCTGATTTCCAATCGATCGCCGCAACGAGACACCCAAAGCGACACCAAGCACACTGCGGTTGACTGGAGTGTCTGCCGCCGTGATGACGTTGATACTGTCGCCCAACCCCACATTCGGGGTGGCCGTGTCCTCGGCCAGATTGAGCACGATCGACGAGACTCTGGCCCAGCGTTCGAGCGCCTCGGCAATGACCAATCGTGGGCCGCTCCCATCTACAACATGATCCAGTTCATCGGTAAACCCCTCCCACATCCGTATTTCGATTGGGTAGCGGCTCTCATCCCAGGTCGGCGTATTTCCTTCCGGCCTGGTAGAGACCACGTAGGCGCTCAGGTAGACCCCTGCCAGCATTGAAGCACCCAACAGAAACGAGTACTTCCAATTAATCCGTTTCATGGGATGACCCTTGAAGCGCACTCCGAAGCTGCCCCGCGAGAACCCCGACTTCCCAGAGAACCTGTCCCTTGGGTGCCGACAACACCTGCAGAATTGGATGTGACGAGTAAACGCGCGCTACCCGCTTGCCTTGCTGATCTTGAAGAACTGCCAACCTCCCCAGGGGTCCACCCAAAGTACGGTTCAGTTGCAGAGGATCGACATAACAGAAAACCAGGTATTCCCGGTTCAGTCCATAGTCGGGACTGTGTGAAACGGTCACCGTCTCTTCGCCTACAGTGCCACCATATTCGACTATCTCTAGCTGCTCGGTCTCTACTCCTTTTATGCTCTCCGTGACCTGGAAGGTATAGCGCGTCAGAATGAAGTGGCCATTCTCGGAGCGAAAGCTCTCGCGGCCGATAACCTTTCCCAGAAATATGAACTGCGTCTGCTCGATAAAATCCGATCCTTGAATGGAAAAGTAGTCATGCTGGCCAGAGACTGCGACCGAGAAAGGCGGGCTAACAAACAGGACAGAAAAGAACAAACCCATGCGGACGAGCCTGCACAACTCATGCCATCGAGGCCTCATCAGACTCTTGGAAGCGATGTCCTGTTCCAGCACTTCGTACCTCCGGCCAGCCCCTTTTCAAAAAAGCTCCAGAGAAAAGGATGAATATAGCAGCCAATCGTGGCAATACGGGCCAAGGACCCTTCGAGGAAGATCGGGTTGATCCTTTGTCCGCGCGGGCACAGCCTCCTCCGCACCGGAACGGCATTCCCAGGGCTCGCGGAAGATAACCAGTGTGTATAATTGCGGCAAAAAGGGGGAAAGAGGTGAGATTCTATCGCTACCAGGATAATTTTGGACGGATCGTCCCGCTGATCGAAGTCCAGCCCGGCGTGCTTCTGGACTTGGGCTCTGCTTCGCCAATTGGCGAGTTCGACGATCTTCTCGGACTGGCTACACAGATAGGCTCCTCCCCCGAAGATCTGATCGAGAACCTCAGGGGAGAGTACTCACCGACGACGACGCTTGCGGATCTCGAAGCCCGCGGTTTCCGACTGGTGTTACCTCTTGTTCCGAAAGAGGTCTGGGCTGCCGGCGTGACCTACGGGCTCAGCCGCGATGAACGCCAGAAGGAAAGCTCTCTACCCGAAGTCTATGCCCGCGTATTCCGATCAGAGCGTCCGGAGATCTTCTTCAAAGCCACAGCGGAGCGATGTGTTGGCCCGTATGAAGCCATTGGTATCCGGGGAGACTCGAACTGGAACGTTCCAGAAGCCGAATTGGCCTTTGTCCTCTACGGGGACGAGATCGTGGGTTATACCATCGGCAACGACGTCAGCAGCCGCTCGATCGAGGGAGAGAACCCGCTCTACCTGCCCCAGGCAAAAATCTATGACAGATGCTGCGCCATCGGTCCCTGTATCGTAACCCCTGCCGAGATACCTGATCCGCACAAACTCACGGTCCAATGCGAGATCATCCGGGAAGAGAACACGATCTTTTCAGGAGAGACTTCAACCGCCGAAATGGTGCGCACCTGCAAAGAGCTGGCAGGGTTCGTGAGAAAGCATAATCCCCTACCCGACGGCACCG
Organism: Acidobacteriota bacterium; assembly: GCA_965222655.1. Taxonomy (GTDB): domain Bacteria; phylum Acidobacteriota; class UBA6911; order RPQK01; family JAJDTT01; genus CAUZIZ01. Next base: position 1,520,968 of record CBDCUP010000022.1, on the reverse strand, counting down.
TGGTTCTCACCGGCACTGGCCTGGTGCCACCGGAAGAGATCTCGCTGCTTCCGGGTGACCTGGTGCGGATAACCATCGAGAAAATCGGAACCCTGGAAAACCCGGTGATCGAAGTCTAGGTACTAAAATTCAGCCTGCCGCTTCGTCAGCTACCGGATTCCTTACGAGACCTATTCCTTCGATCTCTGCTTCTACCGTGTCCCCGTGGCGCAGGAACTTCTTCCGGGGCGAACCGACTCCGGCCGCGGTCCCGGTCGAGATCAGATCACCCGGCTCGAGTGTGACGAATCCAGAGATGAACTCGATGACCTCTGCCACCCCAAAAATCATCTTGCTGGTGTGAGAATCCTGCTGGGTCTCTCCATTGACCTTCAGCTGCAGGCGTAGCGTCTGGGGATCAGGCAGATCCGCGCTGGAGGTCACACAGGGTCCTGACGGGGCGAAGGAGTCGAACCACTTCCCATGTAGCCAATCGAAGAATCCATCCTTGGGGCGGGTCTCACGATTGGGATTGGGACGGAATTGGCGGTTCGATATGTCATTGACGACCGTATAGCCCGCGACCACGTCCAGGGCCTGCTCCGCCGAGACTGCTTTGCAGCGTTTCCCTATGACAACAGCCAACTCCGCTTCCCAATCGATGGTTTCGGGCGATAGGGAAGGCAAGACGATGGTCGCCCCGGATCCGATCAAGGTAGTGCTGGCGGGCTTGAGGAAGACGTAGGGGAAGGTCCGGCTGCGCTCCGCCACCTCGCCACCTCCCTCTTGAATGTGCTCCGCATAGTTTCCGGCCAGGAGGAGGAACTTGAGGGGCGTGGGAATCGGTGGGAGCAACTCGATCGAAGAGGAGCCCTGACTCAAATCGGATTGCACCTCCGAACCCAACTGCTCGAAGTGGTCGGCTAGTGCCCTGGCATGAGCAGCGTAGGCACCATGAGGGAGAAACTGCAGCGAGTTGCCCCAATCCACCGAGGCTTCGAGGGCTGCGCCGCCATACTCGTCGTTCAAACGTTGCAGATCTACAATCGTATCATCGCGATAAAGGCCCGCCGCCGGTTCACTTCCTTTGCGGTAGCGGCAGATTCGAACGGTCATTTGCTTCCTCCTCGTTAGAGACCAGGTGCCAAGTGTCCAACCTTACCTCGTAGTTTGCACTGCACAGACTCCTAGAACCCGGGTGGCGGCAAGACGAATCCACCATCGACTCGAAGGGTGGAACCGGTCACGTAGCTGGCATCATCACTTGCCAGAAAAGCCACTCCCTTTCCGATTTCCTCTATCGTTCCAAGGCGGCTCATCGGTAGACGCTGGCCCGCTTCCTTGATTTCATCCTCGCTGGAGAAGGTTCGCTCGCCGGGAGTGTCAATCCAACCGGGCTCCAGGATATTGACTCGGATCCCTTCTCCGACCAGCTCGCTTGCCATGGTCCTGGCCATGTGGTTGATCCCTGCCTTGGCGGTGTTATAGGGGAGTGAGTTTTTGATCGGTAGGATAGCGTGAACCGAGCTGACGACGACGATGTTTCCCCCGCGTCCCTGCGCCACCATTTGTCGAGCGGCAAATTGACAACAATGGATGACACCCCAAAGGCAGACATCGATGGTGAAGCGCAAGTCCTCCTCGGTCAGATCCACAAAGGGCTTTCGAACGCTGGCGGCGGCGTTGGCAACCAGGATGTCCAAACTCCCCAGTTCGGAGACCGTTGCGCGAACCATCTCTTCATCCTTCTGGCGGTCTGAGACATCGCCCTGCAAGACGATCGCACGTCGACCCAGCCTTCTGATTTCTTCCGCTACAGCCTCAGCTTCCTCACCGTGGGAACGGTAGTTGACTGCGATATCAGCACCCCGGCGCGCGAGCTCCAGGGCACAGCCCTCTCCGATCCCTCTGTTCGCCCCGGTTATCAGGGCGACTCTACCCTCAAGACTCATGGTCCCTCCAGTCAATAAGGCCAGTCGAGTTTTTCAAACTACGCAACGCAGGAGAAGAAATCAAACGAAAACCTCTGTCATTGGCATCTCCGGAACCGGAATCGGTAAGATGAAGTTGAAGATCAGAAAGCGGAGTGCGGAGGAACAGGGGCCAAAATGCAGTTCAGTCCCGCCTCCAGGAAGCCCTGGCCCCATTCGAGAAAGAAACTTCGGTTGTCTCTAGCCACGAACATCGATAGCAGCGTGTCCGTTGTAGGACGGGCACTCCTGCCCGTCGATGACAGCGACGGGCAAGAGTGCCCATCCTACGAAGATCACGGCTTTGTCAACTGGAGGCTCTTGAATGATCCTCTCGTCAATGAAGTTTCAGCTTAGGGTCCCACTCGGGGATGGGTGAACCCCCTCGCCTTTAGGCGAAGCCTTCAGGAGGCTTGTGACAGCAAGCCGGTGTGCGTAGGGAAGGTAAGAGGCTAGAGTACGGCTTGCTGGGCGAGTCAGGGAAGTGGGCGCCGAGCCGAGTGAGACAGGCGATCAAGCGAGTCGCCTGCATCGGAGGCGAGGTCTTTAGGCGACTTTAGTCGCAGGTCGAATCCACCGCCTTCAGGCGGTGGAGAGGTCACCTCAAGACACCAGGAATCTGGCTGGGGATGATCAGCTGCTGGCTGGGGATCCTCTCAGCTGCGGACATTACTCTTGTCCCGGTGGTCTCAGGCCTCGATAGTCCCGTCTACATTACCCACAGCGGCGACGCTAGCAACCGACTATTCATCGTGGAGCAGCCCGGTCGGATTCTGGTCTGGCAACCGGCCGGCCCTCTGACCCCGTTTCTCGATATTCGCCCAAAAGTGCGATCCGGCGGAGAACTGGGTCTGCTGGGAATCGCCTTCCATCCCAGATTTGAAGAGAATCGCCGCTTCTTCGTGAACTATACGCGCTCGCAGTCGGGCCAGATCACAACCGTCATCGCAGAATACGGAGCCTCGGTCCAGAACCCCGACTTGGCGAGCCCGATCGAGCGGATTCTCCTCGAATTCGATCAACCCTTCAGCAATCACAATGGGGGTCATCTCGCCTTCGGGCCCGACGGCTATCTCTACGTAGCCACTGGTGACGGGGGCTCCGGAGGGGACCCCTTGGGCCGGGGCCAGAACCGAAGCACACTGCTCGGCAAGATCTTACGCATCGACGTAGACGGCGCCCTGCCGTTTTCGATTCCTCCTGACAATCCCTTCGTTGGCGAATCTGGGGTCAGACCAGAAATCTGGGCCTATGGCCTACGGAATCCCTGGCGCTTTTCCTTTGATCGGATGACTGGTGAGCTCTACGCAGCTGACGTAGGGCAGGGCGATTGGGAAGAGGTCGACCTCGTCGAAAAAGGGGGGAACTACGGCTGGAACATCATGGAGGGAGCACACTGCTTCCCTCCTTCTCAAATCGGCTGCAACACGTCTGGCCTGGTTCCACCGATTGCCGAATACGGGAGAGCTGAGGGACGCTCGGTGACCGGCGGATACGTCTACCGCGGATCCAGATCAACGGTCTTCAGGGGAGCCTACATCTTTGGCGACTTTGCCTCCCGACGAATCTGGTCGCTGGCCAGGAGCGGATCGACCTGGGTCCGCAGTGAGGAGCTTCGTTCGGGATCGGCCATCAGCTCCTTCGGCGAAGACACTTCGGGGGAGCTCTACCTGGTTGATCACGGCGGCACAATCTTTCATCTGGAACTGGGACCGGCGCAAACTTCCTACTTTCCCCAGGTAGCCGACGGCAGCGACGGGACAACGCGGCTTCGATCAGTCCTGGTTTTGAACAATACCGGAGACGACTCCCGGGTCGTGGTGGAGTTCTTCACCACGACTGGCGAACCGATGAGCCTGGAACTCGGTGAGCTGGGTACGGGATCCCGATTCCAGCTTTTTCTGCGGCGTGGGGAGTCCGCCTTCCTTCGAACTTCAGGAATTGGCCCACTCCAGGCCGGCTATGCCCGTCTCATCGCTGGAGCCCAGGTTGGTGGGGTCATCCTCTTCTCGGGCTCCGACGCGACCACGGGAAATGTACTCTATGAGACCGGAGTCCCAGTGACCTCGACCCTGAATCAGTTCAGCCTTTTTCTCGACTCTTTGGGAGAGAAGGACACTGGACTGGCTCTGGTCTATCCTGACGGCAAGGTTCCAGCGGTGGACCCGGGCAGTGAAGCTCAGCTGACTCTGCGTCTATACGACACATCCTTCAGCCTGCTGGCCGAAGCTGTGGTCCTCTTGCTACCCGGACACCACCGCGCCGGCTTTATCTGGGAATTCTTCGCCGAGATGACCGAGGTCGCTGATCAGGCTCGGGAGATGCAGGGTCTGGTCACAGTGGAAAGCAATCAGCCGGTCGCGGGGCTCACCCTCCGCACCAACCGGGCCTCCAATGAAGATCCTCGTTCTACCCTCACGACTTTCCCCATAGTGCCCGGGCGTCCTGATGTCGCGGCGGCAGAAGCCGAATAGGACCGGGAGTGATGGGTAGCGAGGCGCTGGCAGGGCGGCTGGATCATTCAGGGGGGAAATTTCTGTCCTGGTTTTCAACACTTGAGCTAGCCGCCACATTGGATAATACCGGTGAAAACCTCAGTCCCGCTTTCTCCTCGGAACTGGGTTTAATGTCGCGAACATTCAGCCCCACGCGCGGCTGTGTTTTGCTCTTACCTCGATAGATAGTCTTCCTCAGCGACCTGCGACCTGCGACGTTCAGACGTTCTTATTCCCGAGAAAGCCCTTGAGGCGATTCAACCCTTCCTTCAGATTGGCCAGGGAATTGGCATAGGATATTCGGATAAACCCCTCGCCGCTGACGCCAAAATCGACTCCGGGCGCCACCGCTACTCCTGCCTTTCTGAGCAGCTGGAAGGCAAAGTCTCGAACGTCTTCAGTGTAGTCTTTCACGTTGACGAATACGTAGAAGGCACCTGTCGGAGGCACAGGCACTTCGAGTCCCATCGAGTGTAGAGATTCCAGGACCATCTGGCGTCGCTCACGGTAGCTCTCTAACATCCTCTCCACATCGGAGGCCGTCCTGGTCAATGCAGCCATGGCGGCCAGCTGCGTGAAGTCAGGCGGTGAAACAAAGAGATTCTGCTGTAGTTTCTGCATGGGACGGACCAACTCTGAAGGAACAATCGCGTACCCTAGACGCCAGCCTGTCATTGAGTAGAGTTTGGAGAAGCCGTTGATCACGACAGCATCAGGAGTAAACTCCAGTGCGGTGTGGGCGCGGCCCTCATAGACCAGACCATGGTAGACCTCGTCAGAGACCACAAGGGCCCTTCCCTCTACCGCCCGGCAGAGCTTCGCCATCCGGTCGGACGGGGTGACACTCCCGGTAGGATTGGCCGGGGAGTTGAGAACCAAGGCTCTGGTCTGGGGTCCCACCTGCTTGCGGACTGCATCTGGATCCAGCAGAAATCCATCCTCTTCGTGAACCCGAATCGGCACCGGAAGTGCCTCGAAAGAGCTAGCGAAGTTTGGATAGCAGGCATAGTGGGGATCCGACATCAGAACTTCCGTCCCCGGGTCCAGCAAGGCAGCGAAAGCGAGCAGCATCGCCCCCGAGCTCCCTACAGTGACGATCACTCGGCTCGAAGAGACATCCACCCCGTAGGTCTTCCCGTAGAATGAGGCGATGGCTTCTCGCAGCTCCGGGCGGCCCAGCGAGTGGGTGTAGCGCGTGTGACCTTCCCTTAGAGCTCGAATCCCTGCGTCGACAACAACATCGGGAGTGGGAAAATCCGGTTCCCCCACCTCCAGGTGGACAATATCTCGACCCTGCCGCTCGAGCTCGCTTGCTTCTTCGAGTACATCCATCACCAGGAAAGGTGATGTCCTCTGAGCGCGCCGACTGATTCTATTGGACCACCAGGACTCAGGGTCTGCGCAAAAACAACCCGGCATTCCGATCCCAGATGAGGAAGCGTTCTTCAGACGAGCTGCTCCCTAACTGGGCTTAGACTCCTCGGCTTCGGCGGGAAACTCTCGATACTCCAGCCGCATTCCCTTGATCGTCTGCTTTGCGGACGGGCGGTTGGCGAGCTTGGAATCCTTCTTGATGGTGGGTACCTCCGAGATCGCGTCAGCTACCTCGATACCCTCGATGACTTGTCCGAAAACATTGTACTTGCCATCCCATTCCTTCTTGCGCTTCAGGACTATGAAGAACTGGCAGCTGGAGGAATCAGGTTGGTCATCCTTCCGCATCATGCCGACCGTACCCCTGTCTACCTCGTAACCCTCGCTGAACTCCGCGGTGATCCACTCGCCTGCGTTGCCTTTGCCGTCGTCGTAGGGATCGTTGTTCTTTGAGGAAGGATCGCCACCCTGAATAAAGCCGGAGCTGACATAGTGAAACGTGGTTCGAGCGTAGAAACCAAGTTCGGCCATCATCCGGAAACGTTCCGCAGTCCTGGGAGCCACTTTTGGCAGCAATCGAACTACGATATCGCCCTTGGCCGTCTGGATGGTCACCACCGGATCACCCTTGGGTGGAGGTGGTGGCTCTTCTTTCTTGGGGGCAGATGCCTTATCAGCATCGCCTGCAGGCTGTTGCGAACAAGTCGCAAAAGCAAAGAGAGCGAGTACGGACAAACAACCAAGCCTGAATATTCTCATCATCGTTCCTCCCTAAGATATTGGTAGGCTTTTCTCACTTTATTAGCACACTCAAACAGAAAAGACCATCGATCTCTTTGAGAACCCCTTTGAATCCGGGCTGTTCTTGGCAGCAAGGATCCACTAGAATCTTCCTGCAGGGCGCACAAACGAAGGGCCAGGACTGATCCTGGCCGACTGGGCTGGAATCTTGGAGATCAGGCTCGGGATGATCTACATAGGCACATCTGGCTTCTCCTATGCCGAATGGAAGGGCGTATTCTATCCGGAGAAGCTGCCGGCGAAGGATTACCTGAACTTCTATTCTCAGCACCTCTCGACAACCGAGATCAACAACACGTTTTATCGCTTTCCGTCCGAGACCATGGCTTCAGGTTGGGCCCAGAAGGTTCCGGAAAACTTCCGATTCTCTGTCAAACTGAATCGTAGGATCACCCACAATAAGCTCTTGCGCGAGGTCGATGAAGAGATGGGCTGGTTCCTGAAGGGAGCGGAAGCTCTTGGACCGAAACTGGGGTGTCTTCTGGTGCAGCTCCCACCCTACGCCCGCAAGAGCCTGTTAGTCCTGGAAACGTTCCTCCAAACCTACAGCCAGCAGCATCGGCTTGCTCTCGAGTTTCGTCACGCCTCCTGGTTCTCTCAGGACACCTACGATTTGCTTGGAAAGCACGGGGCTTCGCTGGTCTTGGTTGAAACCGATGAGCAGGAAGCCGCGATGGAAGTCACCGGTTCGTTCGTCTACATCAGACTGCGTAAAGCAGAGTACTCCGATTCTGACTTGGCTCGATGGGCAGAGTGGCTGTCGATTCGAGAAGAGGACGTGTTTCTCTACATGAAACACGACGACAAACAAGCACCGCTTCTGGCCCAGCAACTGGTTTCGGCGATCGATTCCGGGGAGTAGCCGAGTCGCGGGTCCCCCCCTTGCCCGTGCCTTTGCCCGAACAGAGACACTCAAGGCAGAAGACTGGGAGCCGGGATGTAATCCCTCATGACAACGTCCCAATAGTCCTGATAGGGCTGCTTCTCATTCAGCCCTATAAACCGGTCCATGTACTGCAGGAGCGAGGTCACATAGTGGCCGGGCATTGTCTCGGGGTGCTCACGCCAGTAGCTGAAATAGCTGCGAATGAAGACGCTCTTGGAGTTGATGGGCAGGCCGGCGACGCTGGCGGCGAAGCGCGAAAACCTGCCGCTGCGAAGCAGGTAGAACTCGACGTTGGAAACATAGAAGGCAGCCAGCACATAGCCTCGCTGCCGCAAGTAATCACCCACCGCCCTGAGGGCCTTGCCTTCGCCGAAATCCCCTACCACGGGAAGCAGACGATTGTCGTCCTGCATCCGCTTCAGGAACTCGAAGGCTTCGTTGTTGTTCAGATAATGCCGGAGTCGGCCCTCCTTGTCCGCGGCCGTCATCAGATCCTCGTAGTTCGGATAGAAGGGGCGGGGATAACGCTGGTGACTTTGAAACTTGAGGTCCAGGTTCATTCGAAAGAACGCCGACGCCATCCTGTAGAAAATCGCCTCATCCGACTCTCGCACCAGGCGCGGAAACCGGCTCTGTAGCGATTCCCAGAAACGAGCAAAATTTTCTTCAAAATAGGTCTCCGATGAGTCGATCTCTCGAAAGCGACTCGCCAGAGCTTTGGCATCGGCTGCTGGGTCTCGCTCTATCTCGGCCGGCATCGGCTTAGCGAAGAGGTAGGAAAGATATTCCCAGCGATCGTTCGCCACCCGAAATAACTCCTTGAAATAGAGGTGCTGCAGCAGGTTGTCCCTCCGAATATCCAAGATAATCGCGATCTTCGGTTTCAGGTGCGCGATATAGCTGAAGTTTTGATCCGGCCCGACCCCGATGTAAGCCTGGCTGGACGGGGCGATCTTCAGTAGAAGGGGAACTACATGAAGGTAGGAAGGTTCGTTGGAAATGAAATTATCTGTATCGAAATAGCCCGGGTCCTCACTCCATTCGAGGATCCGCTGCTGGAACTCATTCGCCGACAACGGTCCGTCGCCGGCAAGAAGCGTCAGCGAGGCTGTTTCGAGAAGCAGAATGACCAAGAAGAAGACCAATGCGTGCCGCTGGTGTTTCACTCAGACACTCCAGTTGAGCAGGCCGGCGCTCCGGAGACCTCGTGGTTAATCGAGCGCGAGAGCTGTCGCAACTATATAATGATCCTTACCCGGATGGTTCGAAAGATCTCGTCTTTCACCGTAATCGTTGTAGTCTCGCTGCTCTTCTTCCTGCCGGCGTCGACCGACTGGGGAGAGCAGGACGGGAAGAAGCGACTGCCGGACTTCACCTTTCTGCGCCTGATCTACTCAGGTGAGGGCTGGAGGGGGTGGGGGTGGGCAACAGACTATCCCAAAGCAGACCAGCAGTTCCTCTATGGACTCCAGAAGCTGAGCGACTTTACCTTCGTCTCTTCCGAACACAAGGCGCTTCCGATCGTCAATGAAGAGGTCTACGAATATCCTTTTCTGTATGCGGTCGAAGTGGGAAACATGACGCTGTCCGAACTGGAGGTGAACCACTTGAGGGAGTATCTCCTGAGGGGAGGCTTCCTGGTCGTCGACGATTTTCACGGTTTCTACGAGTGGAACCATTTCTATCGACAGATCAAAAAGGTCTTTCCAGAATACGAGCCAATCGACCTTCCTCTTTCTCACCCCATTTTTCACTGCTACTACGACATTGACCAGTTGATTCAGATCCCCGGACTCCAGTATGTGTACAGTGGAGACACCTCGGAAAAAGGCGGCTACAAAGCCCGTTACATGGGTATTCAGGACGAGAATGGGCGGCTCCTGGTGATGATCAACCATAACGTGGACCTGGGCGACGCCTGGGAATGGGCCGAAGTAGAAGTGTATCCCCGCCGCTTCGCCACCCTGGCCTTCCAACTGGGGATCAACTACATCGTCTACGCCATGACTCACTAAGAAGTGAAGGCCTCAGATCCCAAGATCCCAATTCCCAAGGTGGATTATTGGTCACTTTCGGTGCTTGGAATTCGATCTGAGGTAGCGACGCGCCTGGGAGTGGGAGTTGTCTGCGTTGGGGAGTGCAAGCACTTCCTTGTAGTGATCGATCGCCTCCTTCGACCTGCCGAGTGAATGTAGAGTCCGGGCTAGCCGTAGATGAGCGAGTGCCTTTTCGCGAGCTGGGACTTGGGGATCACTGACCGCCTTCCGGAGCTGTTCCAGGCCTGGGTCAGGATAACCAAGATCTAGAAATCTGTGCCCCATTCGATAGCGAAAGATGGAAAGCGGAATTCTGCCGTAGTTCGGAGTTTTCGCCTCGGCTCTTTCTATAATGCTCTGATATTCTTGGACAGACTCGTCCAACCTTCCCATTCTTTCCAGCAGCTGGGCCTTGTTCAGATGAAGCAGGAAGCTGCGTGGATACTTCCCGTGCAGAGTCCTGGCGATGGACAGGGCTCGGTCATGGCGCTTTTCGCGAACATTCAAGACCATCAGCAGGACTCGTGAGTCGTCTGCCACGTAGTGGGCTTTTTCCGCCGCCAGTTCGAGGTACTCGAACCCTCGTTTCGCGCTCCCGCTGTAGCCGGCTATCGCGGCCAACCACTTGATGTACCAGGGCAGGTTCCCCACGATGTACTCGTACAGACCCACGCTCAAGTAGGAGTCGTAGAAAGCAGGATCCTCCTTCATCAGATCTCGATGGTAGTTGTAAGCCTGCTTCCCGTAGCGTAAGGCCTGGATCTTCTTGCGATCGATCGTGAATGCGAAGGAGCCAAGAACACCCAGTGAGGTCCCCAGGAAGTACCTGGCATCTGGGTGGGCCGGTTGCCCGGCGAGGATATTGCGACTCAACCTCTGGCTCTCCGAGATGTCTCCGAAAAACGCCTCACGTCTGGCGGAGTCCATCTCGCGATCCGTGGCTTTGGTGAAATAGCCCGGAGCGATGAATCGGTCCAGATCCAGGTCTTGCCTGTCCAGCAGCTCCTTCAACCAGGACAAGATTGCCAAATAGAGTGGAGGAGCAGGATGCTGCGGATACTCCGCTTTCAAGGATCGGAAGGTCTCGATCGCCTGGTCGTAATCCAGATTGTACATCTCGCTGAAACCGCGGCGTGCGGCCTTTACGAAGGCGGGCTCGCGCAGGTCCAGTTCGGATTTTCCGGACCCCGGCACCGACAGCGTATGCCGGTTCGGGACTGCCGGTACTGGAAACAGGGAGTGGAAGGTGGATCCCCAGACGGCGACTATGAGTAGGATCGAGATGACGAGATTCGATGATCTCTTTGCTCGTCTTTGAGGGGAGAAACCGGGTGTATCAGGGAGTGAACCGGTATATGAAACCCGCATCGATTTGCCAATTATGCAACAAACCATCGGGTAGAAGCCCGGCGCCTGAGTTTCCCTGAAAATTGGGGGCAATTCCGGGGATTCCGAAGTCCGGCACAGAAGTGATCTGATCTCGGACATCAACACGAAAGCCCCAGGGGCCACTCAAGGGAATCTTTACCCCACCTCCAAAGCTGGCAGCGAGTTTCCATCGATCCTTGAGGATGATGCCGTTTTGCATCGCTTCCGTATCGTCGGCGATCTGGAAGTAGGAAGTTCCTCCGCCGAAGGAGCCAAACGGCTGTATCTTCCCTTTACGACCGACTGGGTACACCAGGAGGCTATAGACGATCTTGTGCATCCGCTGCTTGACGTTCAAGGTGGGGACGAGATCCGAAAGATTGCCGAAGCTGAGTGAGTGATCGATGTAGCTGTACTCGACCTCGGCTGCAATCTTCCGACCTAGATTCTCGGTAATTCGAAACCCGAGAGCGTAGCCCGGATCATAACTCAGGTTGACGGTCTTCGAATCCCCACCCTCAATGGGCGTGAGGAAGCTGTGGTCTCCCAGCTGGCTCACGCCAAAAAAGCCCGAGACCTCCCACTTATCTTCCGGAGGCGCTAGCGGAATCTGAGCACTGCTAGTGGTAAAGCTTAGACTCAATACGAGGCAGACCGCAGCAAAGTACATGAGCATTGATTCGTTCCTCTTGCAAGAGCGGTTATTCTACTACAGGTTTGATGCAGCTAACCCGCTTAAGGACGAAGGAACCATCGGTTTTAGTCCGGTAGGAGCGACCAGCTGGCGCTGGATCATTCAGTGGCAAACTTCAGGTGGGGGGGTGTGGCTTCGGTCTCCAGGCCGCCGTGCGTCGAGCCAACGGCTCGACGAATGAATACTTCGGCCTGGAGACCGAAGCCACTGGGACGGAGCACTTAGCGTGGCCGCCGCCTGGGACCTCTCTTCTGGGAACGTTCATCCCTCTGGCGAACAAAATCCTCGAAGTTCTCGAGCTGTTGAGGCCTCAAGATGGACCGTATCTTCTGCCGCGTCGCCAACCGGATCTCCCGGCGTCGACTGTCTGCGTCGTCCGCGGCGCTGCGGTAGAGAACTCTACTCTCCTCCAGGATCTTCCGCAGTTGTGGTCGCTGCTCATCATCCAGTTCAACCGCATCAGAGATCCGCTGCAGCATGCGCTCAAATCGCCGCTCCGGGTCTGCGCCTCTCCTCCTCTGTCTGGGATGCTCCTGGTCGCTGCTGAGGAAGGGTGCCGGATGGATCAACAGGTAGGTCAAAGTCCCACCGAAAACGCCTCCGACCATGAAGACGAAGAAGATCCAAAAAGCGGCCTTAGTCCGACTCGTCAATGCGAAATCCCTCCTCTGAGAACCTTCTCAGGGAATTTACCGCTTCTTCCAGAGTCACTTCCTCCGACAGTATCTCGGCCGAAAAATCGGGATTCAGGTTGGATAGGGACGGCTGCGACAACTGATAAAGCAAGAAGCTGGTGGATATCACCAACACTGCGAAGACTGGGATGAGCCGTTTCGCCGCATATTGAAGAGCTACCGCGAAAGGTATCCCGCCAACCCCTTCCGCCATCATCGCTACCCTGGAGGCAAACGAGGCAGGGGGGATCAACTCTGGTGCAGATCGCAGCTGAGTGCGCAGGAAACGAAGCGCGCGATACGCCTGCCGACACCTTCCGCAGGAGTCAAGGTGAGCCTGATCCACGACATCACCAGCCTCCGACCTGGAAAAGGAGATGTGTTTGGGACTCATTGCTTCGGTTCTCCCTGGCCCTCGAGGAACTTCGTCAAGGAATGCTGCAACTTTCTGCGAGTTCGGCTGACCCGGATGCGGGCGCCCAGTTGGCTCGTCCGCAGAATCTTGGCCACCTCGCTATAGTCAAGGCCCTCGACCTCTCGAAGTACAAAGGCCACTTTATCTTTCTCGGTCAATCGATTCATCAGCTTATGAAGAAGCGCGAAGCATTCCTCTGCCTCTGTCTCTGTGAGACTCGCTCCCCGGCCGGACCGATGGTAGTAATATTGAATTCGATCTTCCTCCTCCTCGGTAAGATCCGAGAAGAGTTGAACCCGCGAATGGCGCCCCTTGCGCATCTCATCCAAACAGCGATTCGTCGTAATCCTGGCAATCCAGGCCTTCATTGAGCGGCTTTGGTCGTACATATCGAGGGACTTGAACACTTTCAGGAAAACCTCCTGCGCCAGGTCCTCGACTTCGCCCCGACGTCCCATGTGATGGTAGATGATGTTGAAGACCAGTTTCTGGTAGCGCTTGATGAGCTGCTCAAAAGCATCCGAATCACCCGCCAGGATTTGAGCAACCAATTCGCCATCGGTCTCAGCCATCCTCTACGACTCTAACTACGAGAAACTAGACAATTGTTTCAAAACTGCCGCTGTTAGCAGTAGTGCGGTTGTGCAGTAGTGGGGTTGTGCAGTAGTGGGGTTGTGCAGTAGTGAAAGTGAGCAGTGAGCAGATCCGCGGCTAAAAAAGTGCAATCCCGCCCTCGTCACCTCCTCACTACTTCACTACCTCACCACCTCACCACCCCACCACCCCACTACTCCACTACTCCACTACTCCACTACTCCACTACCCCACTACTCCACTACTCCACTACCCCACTACTCCACTACTCCACTACCCCACTACTCCACTACTCCACTACTCCACTACTCCACTACTCCACTACTCCACTACTGCACCACTGGCTTCCGCGCAACCATGGTGATGATCCCGTGCCGGCTCACCACCCTTTCGAGGGCAGCGAATCCGAAGAGGAGCGGTTTCAGCAGGTAATACGGAAACCGGCTCTGGAATCGGGCCTCAGACCAATTGATCAAGCTGTACTTCAGGCAATGAAAATTGATGATCCTGGAGAAGGAAAACAGTTTGCCAACCTTGAGCCCCGCACTCTGCAAGAGCAGACGAAGCGAGTTTGGCGAGAAGTGGAAGAGATGCCGCGGCACATCATCGAAGGCATACCAGTGACGACGAAACAGACCAGCCTGAAGACTGTTCACATTTGGCACCGAGACAAACAGCCATCCCCCGGGGCGCAGAAGATCAACCACACGTTGAATCACTTTCTTCGGATCGGGGAGGTGCTCGAGCACGTGCCAGAAGCTGATCACGTCGAACCCCTCGGTGGGCAACTCCGGAGAGAAGATGTCGTGGGGCAACAGTCGGACTTCAGGTATCCTGGCACGGACAATGTCGACGATTTGGGGCGTCGGTTCGAGACCGGTCCTTTCCCAACGACTACCGTCCAGAGCCCACAGGAACTTTCCGTCCGCACAGCCTACGTCGAGGATCCTGCCTCCCGACAAAAACTGTTCGACGAGCCGGACCTTCTCCGTTTCCTTGCGCCAGGAGCGGGACCGAAGCAGTTCCCCGGAACAGTATTCGTCGACCGTCCGGCGGACATCTCCCCAATACTTGGAAGGATACATGTCTAGGATGTCCGCCTCTCCGGGCAAGGGAAAAGTAACCCCCAGCCCGCAATTCTGACAGCGCTGAACTTCCCAGATCTGATCGGTGATTCCCCGTAAACGATCCGGGACCTTGCAGAACAATTCCCAGCTCCGTTCCGAGCAAACCTGACATGCTTCCATCGATCGAGTCCCTCTGGGATTGCGGCCTCTGCTTCCCTCCGAACATACGCACTCTGCACTTCCTGCCGCTCCTGCGACGCCTGCCGGTGAGGCCGATTTCAGTGTATCATTCCCCCGATGCACGAACGCAGGTACGGGCGCCTCTTTCTGTTGGTTTCATCCCTGTTGGTTTTCTATTACGTCATCCAGGTCTTCAGGCCGTTCCTGCTGCCGGTCGCCTTGGCCGCAGTCCTGGCCAGCTTGACCTATCCAGCTTTCGATTGGACCAGTACCAGGCTGAAAAATCGGCGGGGTTTGGCGGCGCTGATCACCTGCCTCTGGATCACAATCCTGATCATCGTTCCCTTCGTCCTCCTGTTGGTCCAACTAGCGGAGGAGGTCGCCCTGATCTACAAACGGTTCGAGGCCATGCTGGCCCAGGGACAAGTTCCCAGCATGAGCGAGTTGCAGCAACATCCCCTGCTCGCATCCCTGATCTCGTTGATCGGAGGATATGTGGATCTGGACAAGGTCGACCTGGTTGGAGGCCTGGCCTCTGCTTTGAAGCAGGTGAGTCTGTTCTTTCTTCGACACAGTTCCTCGCTTCTAGGCGGACTTCTTCATTTGATCAGCCACTTTCTGGTGATGCTCGCTACCATGTTCTTCCTGTTTCGGGATGGGTCCCGACTGCACCGGGAGGTACAGGCGCTGACTCCCATGTCTCGGGATTATCAGGGCCGGATCATCGCAACCTTCAGTCAAGTCGCCTCGGCTACGGTAATCGGGAGCCTCTTGACGGCGGTGACCCAAGGCCTCGCCGGCGGATTGATTTTCTGGGGAGTGGGTATCCCGCAGCCCCTCTTCTGGGGCAGCCTGACCGCATTTGTTTCCCTGGTCCCAGTGATCGGCACGGCCCTGGTATGGGTTCCCTGGACCCTCTACCTCTTCGGCAATGAATCGGTCCTCTTGGCCGTCGTCTTCCTGGTCCTCTTCTTGCTGGTGGGGCTGCTCGATAACGTCCTGCGCCCCTTTCTCCTGGAGGGCCGCGTCAAGATGCACAGTTTGCTGATATTCTTCTCCCTGCTTGGAGGTATTGGCTACTTCGGAATGCCGGGCATGATTTTCGGTCCCATAATCATTGCTCTGGGGCTGACGTTTCTGGAACTCTACAAGCTTGAGTTTGGCATGGACTCCCGAGAGCCCCCACCCGAATGAGCCTCTACTCAAGATGGATCACGAGCCGTGAGCGAGCGCTGACGCTCCGCGACACCAACCGCCGGATCATGCCCTTCGATTGGGGACTCGAGTGGCTGGGCGAGACACCCACGGACTCCGCCCCTCTCTCGATACTCAAGGAATTCGCCGAGAAAGCTCTGCAGAACGGTGATTTCTTCGCAGTAGACCCGATAACCGATTACGTCTTCAGAGACGATCTACTGGAGTTCCCCAGCCCGGTCCAGACGCCCTACGCCAACAACAATACGGCCAATTGCCGCATTTTTCCGGCCCCAGGCTCGCGCCGGGCGGTAATTGTCGTACCGCAGTGGAATGCCGACTCGGAAAGTCACGCCGGCCTTTGCAGGCTGCTCCAGAGGCTGGGCATCACGGCAGCCCGACTCTGCTTGCCCTACCACGAGGCGCGACTGCCGCCAGGTTCCATTCGCGCCGACTACCTGGTGAGCCCCAACCTCGGACGCACCCTTCAGAGTACCCGCCAAGCCGTCTTGGAGGTGCGGCAGCTGGCTGCCTGGCTGCGGGAAAGGGGCTACGAAAACATCGGCGTCGTGGGAACCAGCATTGGGTCATGCGTCACCTTCCTGGCCTTCGTGCACGACCTCAATATCTGCACCGGGGTCTTCAACCACGTTTCCGCCTACTACGCCGACGTTGTCTGGACAGGCCTCTCCACCCGATACGTCCGCTGGGGCCTGGAAGGCCATATCTCGCTGAAAGATCTGCATCGCTGCTGGGCTCCGATCAGCCCCTGGTACTCCATTCCCAAACTGAAACAACATCAGCGACCCCATCTACTGATCACGGCAAAGTACGACCTATCCTTCATCCCAGAACTCTCCGCCAAAGTCTTCCAACAGTATCGCGATCATGGGATCGAGCATCAGCGAGCCGACTTGCCCTGCGGTCATTACACCACCGCAAGCTTTCCCTTCAGCTATCTGGACGCTTGGTGGATCTGCCGTTTCCTGACCCGTAACCTCCCAAGGTAGGTCCTGAGCCTTATGCCCAAAAACATCCTTCTGACCGGCCACCCTAGAATTGGCAAGACCACTCTCTTGAAGAGCATCCTGGAGCGCCTCGGCAATTTCGCTTTAAGTGGCTTCTATACGGAGGAAGTCACTGAGAAGGGTGTCCGTGTGGGTTTCAGGGCAGTCACACTGAGTGGCAGCTCCGCTGTTTTCGCACACAGGGGTTTTCACACTGATCCGGATCATCGGTTGGGCAAGTATGGTGTCCGTCCGGAAGTGCTGGAGCAAACAGTCCTTTCCCACCTGGACCCGCTACGCAAGGAAGCAGATCTGATCGTATTGGACGGGATATCCAAGATGGAGCTCCTCTCCCATCCTTTTCGGGAACGCCTGATCGAAACCCTCGATTCAACCTGCCCCACCCTCGGCACCATCGCCCTCAAGGGCACGGGACTGATAAAACGGATCCGACAGCGGCCCGATGTCCAACTATTCACGCTGACCAAGAAAAACCGATCCAGTCTGGGCGGAGAAGTTCTACGCAAGCTTCATGAACATCTGGCCTAGGACTTGCATCAAAAGAGGTATGTCACGGAAATATCTGGTAACGACGCGGGTGGATGGCAAGCTGAGAATGCTCTCGCTGACCTTGAACTTCTCCGGGCGAAAGAAGATTCGGGATCTGTGCCGGCGCATGCTCACGCAGCTTTACCGGGGAAAAGAGATCGGATCCTTTGTGGTCCGTCCTTGGCCCGAAGCTCCGATGCAAAGGTAGGACGGGCTTGATCCAGCTCCCAGACGCGCTGGCCCCATTCGAGCAATGAAACTTTGTCTAGGACGTGGTGGCGGTCTCCAGGCCGCCGTGCTTCGAGCCAAGAGGCTCGAAAATGGAAGACTTCCTCGGCCTGGAGACCGAAGCCACGTTGCACTGGCACAGGCTTATCGAAGTTTCAGCTTAGTCGAGGCTGTCCGAACGCACCTCTAATTGCCTCCAAGTGCAAACTGGCAGCGGAGGTAACGCCTCCAAGCAAGCTGCGGCCGACGGCGACACCTTTCCCTACCTGGGGGCATCCGGTAAGATGAAGCTTGCCATGTCCAGAGCACACCTGCTGATCCCGATCGTCCTGTTCGCTTTTTCCTCGCCGCTCTGCGCCTGGTACAAGGCAAAAGAAATCCAGATCAAGCCGGCAAAGGAATACGCGGTACATCAGGCTTTCCAGAACCTGGTCATAGCCGCCTATCCCTACGAGACGGAAAAGAAGACCCGGGAGATCTTCGACACGAAGAAGCTGCACCAGGCGAACTACATGCCGATCTTGATCGTGATAGAGAACAACAACGATTTCGCGATTGCTCTGGACGAATCCGATATCCTGCTACTCGACGCGGAGGGCGGCCAGGAATCTCCTATCGACTTTATTAAAATCTTGCTGCAAATCAGCCGGAAGAAATCGAAAAATCCCTATCCTGACCCTTCCGACATCAGCAACATCAAGGACAAGAAGATGCTCGCCGATTTCGAACGGAAAGCGTTCCGCGAGAAGATGATTGCTCCTCACGACAAGGACTACGGCGTTGTATTCTACCGTTTACCGGTAAATGGAAATCTGGAAGGACTCAGATTGTACTTGCCTGAGATTTTCAATGTGGGTAATGATGAGCAGCTGATGTTTTTCGAATTCGAACTGGACGGCATCAAGCGGTAGCAAACTGGGTCCGGGTCCTACATCCATAGCAACAGCCCCCTTTATCGTGCTGCAGATACCTCAGGTCGAATTTCAAGAACATCGGTTGTCGAACGGACTTCAGGTCCTTTTGTACCCGAACAGGCGCACTCCTCTGGTGCATATCAGTGTTCACTATCGGGTCGGCTCCAGCGTTGAAGAGCCCGGTCTCTCCGGATTCGCCCATCTATTCGAGCACATGATGTTCCAGGGATCGGATAACGTCGACAAGAACGAGCACGGAAGATACATTGACGAGATCGGCGGCAGGTGGAACGCGTCCACCAACAAGGACCGCACTAATTACTACGAGACGGTGCCCTCGAATTGCCTGGAGCTGGGTCTCTGGCTCGAGGCCGATCGCATGCGCTCCCTCAAGGTTACCGAGGCGAACTTCGAGAACCAGCGCCAGACCGTCATCGAAGAGAAGAAGCAGAGCTACGACAATCGACCCTACGGCGAGGCATACCTGCGCTTCGATGAGCTGGCCTATGAGAGCTGGGCCTACGGCCACTCCGTCATCGGATCCGTCGCAGATCTGCAAAAGGCGACACTGGAGGACGCATCTCTCTTTCACGGCACCTACTATGGACCGGCGAATGCGACGCTGGTGCTGGCCGGAGACCTCGACTGCGAAAAGGCGCTCGAGTCGGTCAGCAATCACTTTGCAGACATCCCCAATCGCACCTCCGTGGGCTCCCCGGTTCAGGAGTCTGAACAGAGCTCAGAAAAGAGAGAGGAGCTTACAGATCCTCTCGCGGTCTTGCCACTCGTCATTCTTGGGTACCATATTCCTCCAATTGGCTCGCCCGAATACTATGCCCTCTCGCTTCTCTCGATTGTGCTTTCCGATGGCTCCTCCTCCCGACTTCACCGGAAGCTGATCTACGAAGACAACTGGGTCACCGGTCTGTCGGCGGGCCCCAATCGATACAAGGGTCCAGGGCTCTTCGATCTTTGGATGCAGATCCAGGACCAGGTAGATGTCGAGCAGGTGCTGGAGTCGATCGAGAGGGAGCTGCAACGGTTGCGAACGCAGCCCATCAGTCAGCAGGAATTGGAAAAGGCCTTCAATCAGCTCGCCTATCGCCACGTGGGGCGACTCCAGAGGGTATCTGACATTGGTGAGATTCTGGCCCACTACGCCGTCTATCACGACGACCCCAATCTGATCAACCAGGAATGGGAGCGCTTCGTATCGGTGACCCCCGAGACCATTCTCGGGGTCGTTCGAGAGACGTTTCGAGCCGAGAATCGAACTCTGCTCCTGGTGCGACCCCAGACCCCACCCCAGGAAAGCAACGGAGCCCCGGGAGACGAGGAAAACGGTGGGTGAATCCGCAACCTGTAACTTGCAACCTGTAAACCTGCAACCAGAACAATGACTGTCGAAGCTCCAAGGCCGGGCGAGATCGAACCCGTTGACTATCCAACCATCCCCGAAGTAGTTCTTGGCAATGGACTGCGTGTTCTGGTTGTAGAAGAGCGACGTCTTCCGAGGGTCTCTGTCAGGCTGGCATGGCCGATGGGCACCGCCTGGAATCCAGACGAGAACCTTTCATTGGCCGAGCTATCCGTTGACCTCCTGAAGGAAGGTACGACGTCGCGCTCCTCGGTTGACATCGCCGATTTCAGTGACCAGTTGGCGATCCAATACGGGGAAGAAGTCTCCATGGAGCAGGCTCATCTCTCGGTCAGCGTCCTGGACCAATACCTGGACCAGGCCATGGAGCTGTTATCCGACCTCGTTCTTCGACCCACGTTTCCGGACGAAGAGTTTCAAAAGGTCAGGGCGCGCTGGCAAAGCCATGTCCTCTCGCAGCGTTCTCAGCCCGATTTTCTGGCCGAGGAACGCGCCTACCATGTTTTTTTCGGGGATCACCCCTATGCCAAGATCAGTATCCCTCCCGAGCATCTGGCGCGGGCCGAGCGGGACCAGATCGAGGACTTCTACAAGACTCTCTTCGGGCCGGATCAGGCCCTCCTGGTCTTCGCCGGTGCGGTGAGCCTGGAACAGGCAACCACTCTGGCAGAGCGCTATCTGGGCGAGTGGAGAACGCAGAAGCTGCAGTCGCTCTCCTATCCAGCGCTGCCAGCGCTGGATCAGCGTCGGGTCGCCCTGGTTCACCGGCCACATTCCGCTCAGGCGGTGATCAGCGTAGTGACCAGGGCCCTCCCCAGAAACCATCCCGATGCCATCCCTCTGCAGCTAACGACTCAGGTTCTAGGGGGCGGCGGCAGCGCCCGGCTCTTCCTGAATCTGCGCGAGGAAAAAGGTTATACCTATGGAGCCTACAGCAGCTTGAGATCTTATCGGAAGGAAGGGCTGCTGCTGGCCTCAGCCAACGTTCGCAGCGAAGTCTGCGCTGAAGCGGTGCAAGAAACCCTGGCGGAAATGGAGCGCATGCGCCAGGAGCCGCCAGAGGCGAGTGAGCTGCAGCGTTGTCTGGCCGAGCGCATAGGCGCCTTCATCAGGGGGATGGAGAGCCCCTCGTCGGTGGGTCTGCTGGAGGTCAGCCGTCGTCTTCACAACCTCTCCGAAGACTACTATCGGACCTACGTTCCCAGGTTGAAAGAGGTCACGGCGGAAAAGGTCCTGGAGACCGCTCGGGCCTACATCGACCCTTCCCTGACCCTCGTAACGGTGGTCGGAGACCGCGAGCAAGTCGAAGAAAAGTTGCGCGACCTGGGCACCCTGACCGTCTACGATATGGATGGAAATACCATCTAGCCGATACAGAAGGAGAGATTGAGGGCGAAGATGTCAAAAGAGAAACACTACGAAAAGGGCATGGAGTACTTTGGCGACGACCAGCTGGATCTCGCCATTCAGGAATTGGAAAAGGCGGTGGAAGAGGACGCCGAATACGCAGACGCCCTCCACGCCCTGGCCATGTGCTGCTACCACAACAAGGATCTGGACGGAGCCATCCGCCACGGCACCCGCTTCAAGGAAGTCGAGCCAGAGAACCCGCTCGCCTATACCAGCCTATCCATGTTCTTCCAGGCCAAGGGCTGGATCGAAAAGGCCGAGGAAATGGGAGGCAAGGCCCAGGCAGTGGGCTTCGAGGAGGCACAGCGAGAAGCCCGCGAAGACGGATCAACCACAGACGAATAAGAACAGCACCGTTGATATTCACAAGAATTGCCCGGTGTCCAGCCTGCCAGCTATAATCATCAGACAGCCTCTCGAAGAGCCGGCGTAGCTCAACGGTAGAGCGGCGCATTCGTAATGCGTAGGTTGGAGGTTCAATTCCTCTCGCCGGCTCCAATTTTTTCAGCAGGTTGCGAGAGAGAACCCTTAAGCCCTGATTTCTTCCGTCCTGTTTTTCTCCTGTCGTCTTTGAGCTCTTGGGCCTCGGCCCGAGGCGCATCCCGTACAGTGCCAAAACTCCGCCGGCCGGTTTCGGATGCCTCAGATCCTGTGCCTCTCTTTTCCGATGGCCACTTTCGTCCGACCGGTCTGGGTGAATGAAAAACGATAGTCTTCATGAACTTGCCCTATGGCAAAGGGCGACGAAATCGGCTGCAGGACGCAGCTGATTGGTTTTGGTACCCTACGGGTCCAAGAATATTTACATCAGGAAATCTCTGGAGAGTGACGAAGAGAGCCTGAATGACGACTTTGAGTGAGAGCCGCTACAAGGGCGAGCCCAGCTTCGTGCTGGAGAGCGAGAGGCTGAGAGCCGAATTCGTGGCTCAAGGAGCCCGAATGGTTTCTTTATTTGACAGAGGCCTCGCCTGCGAGTTCCTTTTGCAGCAGGACAAAGTGTCCTATCCACGCTCCCGCTTCGGACAACCCATAACACCGAGTCAGGCGGTCGGCTACGACGACATGTTTCCCACCATCGACGCTTGCCACTACGAAGAGTTTCCGTGGCAGGGAGTTCAACTACCCGACCACGGTGAGGTCTGGGCACTGGACTGGAACATGGTCGTGCAGGACTCGGCGCTGACCGCGTCGGTCCATGGCGTCAGGCTCCCCTACCGTTTGACGCGAAGCATGAGCCTGCCCGCCGCGAATCAGCTTCGAATGGACTACCTGCTCGAGAATCTGTCCCCCATGGGTCTATCCTATCTGTGGTCTGCTCATCCCATGTTGCGGGTCGAGGAAGGAACTCGAATCGAAGTTCCCGAAGAGTGCAACCGAGGCAGCGCTGTCTTGAGCTCGAGTTCGCCAGGGAAGGGGCTGCAGTCGTTCTCCACTACTGTCACAGTAGTCAAGGCTGTGAATCTGCCGTCGAGGAGATACGTTCTTTTGGCGGGAAGGCCAAAGCCATCGGGGCCGACTTCCAAGACGTGCAGTCGATCCGGGCGCTGGCGACCGGGGCCGTCGATTTCCTGGGCGGGATCGACGTGCTCATCAACAATGCCGGAATCACCGCCAATCGGCCCTTTGAGGCAACCACGCCTGAGCACTTCGACACCCTCTTCGACGTCAACTTCAAAGCCAGGTTCTTTCTGACCCAGGCTGTCCTGCCGGAGATGGTCAAACACGGGCAGGGCAATGTGATCAACCTGACCTCTGTCCATGCCTTTGGCGGGATGGTCGAGCACTCCGTTTATGCAGCCACCAAGGGTGCGATTGTCGCGTTTACTCGGGAAGTGTCATTTGAACTGATTCAGAAAGGGGTGCGAGTGAATGCCATCGCGCCGGGCTGGATCCGCGTCGAGAATCAGGAGAAAGCACTGGGCACGGACTTTGACTGGCAAGAGGCTGCGAAGACACTGCCTACGGGATTCATAGGAACGCCGTCGGACATTGGTCAACTCGCCCTCTTTCTGGCCTCGGATGATTCGCGCTTTATCATCGGACAGACCCTGGTTATCGATGGCGGGCAACTGGCAATCATGCCAAATAGCGGTGATTTCCGCCGTCCCACCGACGTTCAGTTTGGCAGTGGGTATGTGAAAGACTTGGCTGATCGCTAAGCTGAAACTTCATTGGGTAGGAGATCATCCAAGAGTCGCCAATGACAGAGCCGTGACTGCAAAGGAGCGGTCCCGGCATACGGATGCCGGAAACAACCGACCAAACAGACGGTGGCCGATTGCATCTCCTTT
Organism: Acidobacteriota bacterium; assembly: GCA_965222655.1. Taxonomy (GTDB): domain Bacteria; phylum Acidobacteriota; class UBA6911; order RPQK01; family JAJDTT01; genus CAUZIZ01. The sequence goes on along the minus strand of CBDCUP010000022.1, from coordinate 1,497,464 downwards.
TTTATGGCATGTCCCGATCGGTGATCGGGACCGCTCCTTTGCAGTCACGGCTCGGTTATTGGCGGTAGCGACAATCACGGCAGACGTAACCGAAGTTTCGTTCTCGAATGGGGCCAGTGCTTCCTGGGGGCGAGACTGACCTGAAACTCGGACGTGGCTTCGGTCTCCAGGCCGAAGCTGCCAACTTTGATGTTCATAGTTCTCGTGTCCCCTGCTGCGACCGGCCGGTCGGTAGGCGGTTGAATAATAACTCTCCCCCAGAATGAGTGTCAACGCGCGAGCGGTGGGCAACAGGGCCCTTGAGCCGAAGCTGGAGGGAGGTCCACAATCACGGCCTGGAAGGCCGTGCCACGGTTCCCGTCCTCAGAAGAGCCGGTCCCATTCGAGAAAGAAATTTCGGGTCCGGCGTAGCGGTGGGCTCCAGGCCGCCGTGGCTCCAAGCCAAGGGCTCGACAGAAAGACTTCGGGCTGGAGACCGCGCCTTTCTATTTTTCAGCCCCGCACCGTGACTCTTTCTGATTGTTTTCTGGGAGAGTTGCCCAGAAAAGGCAGCTCTCCAATCGTGCGTGGGATGAGATCACTTTGGGGATCGAACAGCTTCAAGCCGTCCCCACCATAGACACAGACGACACTTTTCGCCTTCCTCGGAGAAGCCTTCCCTCAACTCTTTTTTTGGTCCCTTTCTTGCCTTTGTTCGCTACCGAACAGGGAGTGGTTCTGGATCGATTCCATTCAAGCCCATTCAAAGGAAAGGGGGAGGATATTTGTTGACAAGGAGGAAATGTATGATCAATCAGAAAACGCTTTTCCGTGGTCTGGCCCGAGTTTTTCTTGCAGGTATCCTGCTCTTCAACTCGGCGGCCATTGGGGCTGCCAGGGGAGGGAAGAACAACCCCAGCAGCCGAGAAGTTCCTATCGGACTCCGCTTGCCCGATGGGCGAGAACTCCACTTCAACGACTGCGCCCGACTGGAGAGGGCCGTGGAGAATGGCGAGCTTTCGTCGAGCGGCTCGGGTTGCCTGGGGCTGACTCCTCTCCATTTGGCAGTGGCCCGTCACCCTGACAAGATTGCCGCCTTGCTGGATGCTGGGGCGAACCCAAACGCGAAGACACCGGGCGGGTTGACTCCCCTCCACCTGGCAGCTCAGTCCGGTTCCTACGATGTGGTGGTCCTTCTCCTTTCGGAGGGAGCAGATCCGCTCGCCACCCTGAGCAACGACAAAACGGCCCTTCATGTACTATATTCCCCATCTTCGTGTACTTCTTGCGAACGGAAAGAACAGCAGGAGGTGAGCCGGAAGGAGATCGCAACCCGCTTCGTCAAAGCGGGCGTAAGCCCTGATACACGGGACACAGCTGGGGCTTCGGCTTTGCACTATGCCGCGATGCGGCCGGATGCCCAGGAGGCGACAGTTGAACTGCTGTCACTGGGAGCCGATCCCCGGACCCGAGATCACGAAGGGGTGCCGGTTTCGTTCTATGCTTCACTTGCGGGTAATACGGCGGCAGCGGAACTGACGCGGCTGGCTGCTGCGGACTCAGTGAATACCGTTGATCCTGAGGGGAAAACCAAAGAAGAATGGATCTCGGCCAAGAGAAGGGAAATGGATGCTTCGAGGTACTCTTCCAAGGCGGAAATCATTACCGGACCGGCTGCATTCGCAGCGGCGGGAGTCCGGTTCGAGTACGGCTGTCACTATTGGTTGGGGATGGGATGTGCCGTAGTTGGGACAATAGCCTGTTATGTGGGCTGTTCGTTCATAACAGGTCCCTTTGCATTCCTTTGTGGGCCGCTGTGCTCCGTAGGGGCTTATGCGGGTTGTTGGGAGGCGGTTGAGCTTATTTGCGGTCCCGGGTAGAGCGTCACCGGTGACCGGCTCAAGAGGGCCATCACTAAGTTCATCGCATTCGCTTGCTCGCCCCTCGGCCTAGAGCCGAGGGGCGAGGGATCCCCTTGGGGTGGGACGGAGGTTAGAAATCGACAGGAGGTAGAACAATGAATTCCAGACTCTATGTTTTGCTGGTTTTTCCGATCGGCATGGTTTTGCTAATCCTGCTGGCCAGATATTTCAGACTCCACGATTTCCATGGCACGCCGATTCAGAGGCGAAATGTCTATAGCATAGCCATCGCCACCTTCTTCTTGGCCTCTTCCAGCTTGGTGATTGACCTCCGCATGTTTGCCAATCTTGAGGCGCTGATAGTGACTGGACTCTTGCTTCCTGGACTAGTCGCGCTATCTATTCTGTGGACAAAAGGCAAACTGAGAGGCCATGAAATTATTTATACAACCAAAAGTATTCGAAACCACTCTGTCTTGGTTTTCCTGTCCGTATCCTTAACCATGTGCTTTTTGTTCTTAATACAATTCAAGTTCGGATTCTCTCTCAAGCAATACATATGGATCGTCTCAGGAGTACTTTTAGCTTTCTTCTTGGGAACAATCTTCAATTTCCTTTACGTGATGAAGCTGGAAAAGAAGCTTGGTCAAAGAATAGTCGAGAGGAAAGAGGTCTAACCCCAATACTGTTCATTTAAGGATCTTAACCTGGATTCTCGGACGGCCCGTCCGTCCTTGGATGCGACTGCGGACCGGAAAGCTGCTCATCTTCCTTTTCACCGCTCTTGGGTTGCAGCGCCCTCGGCTGGAGGACACCCGCTCTTCCAAGATCTCCTCCAAGACCGTCTCATGAAAGGCAATTCTCTCCTGAGGGGGGAAGAGACACCAAGCGAGGCAACTTGCGTCTGACCACCCGGAGCGAGTGGACAAAGGACAGGGTGTCCGGGTCCACGTGCGCCTTTAAGGCCGCCTCATGCATCAAACCCCGTAGCGCGAAATGAGCCAGCAGCAGACCATAGAACTCCTGCTCCACCAGCTCCGGTTTCTTGCTGCGCAAAACGATGCGTGCTCCCCGCAAGTGGGTCTTGAGTTCATCCAGTGCCGTCTCGATCTCCCAGCGCTCGTGATAGAGGGCGGCCAGTTCCTCGGCCGGACCCTCCTCGGGCTCCAAGGTCGTCATCAGACGATACCGTTCGTCGATTCCCTCCAGCCGATACTCGATGACCCGCACCGCGAGCCCCTCCTGGTCCCGCCTGCGAGCCTTGTCGCTGGGATAGATCTTGCTCCGATAGGAGCCATCGGCCAAACGCTCCAGACAGGGCAGCCTCAGGTTCTTTTTCACGCGCCACAACAGGTGGCTGCCGCCTTCTTGGGACCGCTTCCACAGAGCGTAGCTGAAAAAATTCCGGTCGGCCAAACACAGCATCTCCGGACCCAGCTCCGCCACCACCCCGTGGGCGAGCGTGCTCTCTCCCCGCCCATAGCCCCCCATCTCGGTGGCAAACAACACGTGGGTCCCGTTCTCCAGCAACGCCACAAATCGCAACTGCGGATAGCCACTGCGGCCCCGCGACGCTCCGGGTCGACCAAACGCGGCTTCATTGGCCGCGGTGTCTGCCAGATCCAGCGTGCTGCCGTCCAACGTCACCAGACGCCTCCCCCGATACCACGCCCCCTGCGTCTGTGGCGTCGCGATCGGGCTCACCACCTCCTGGTACAGCCGCTGCAGCGGCTCCTTCCCCAATCGGCTCCGGGCCTGAGTAATCGCCGACTTGGCCGTGCCCCGCAGCCGTCGCACGTTCAGCCCCAACCACTCCAGCCCTTCCAGCAGGCACCGCAGCACCTCTCCATAGGACACTTGCCCGTACAGCGCCAGTGCGATCACATAGTACACCACCACGTGCGCCGGCAAATTTCGCTCCCGCTTGCTCGCTCGCCCCGTTTCCTGCAGAATCCGGTCGATGGTCGTCCTCGGAAACTTCTCAGCAAGCACGCCCAGACTCACGAAATCCGTAATCCGGGCTCCCTTCGGTAACTCGGCCAAAGTGCGTGCCATGGCGTTCCTCCTTTTTTATAGCAGAAAGGATCGCTCATGACCCTGACACTTAAGTGAACAGTATTGGCCTTAGCCCGCATTTCTCATGGCTGGTCTACTGCGTCGCCGCAAACATCCGTCCTGGCTGTGTTACGCTCGGTCGGCCTCCTCGACGTACTGCACGAGTACGACTGCGGGGGCCTCGGTCGCAAGCCTTGCCAGGAAGGCCCTTGCGGCGCCTCGCTACGACAAGCGATGAGAAATCCGGGCTAGTGGACTAGCCGACCGATCAACCGCCCGGGCTGATCGGAGCGTGACCCGAAATGCAACTGGGCGTATAATCCGCTGGATCATCGACTTCAGGGCAGATGCCAGCATGGCAGCCGAGGTATTCTCACGGGTGCATTGCTGGCGCTCTGTATCTCTCCTACCCGGAACTGAGGTTTCGACCGGAATGATCCAGCCATGACACCAGCAATCGACTCGCCTGACGGCTCGGCCACGAGTATCCGCTACCAGGTTCTAGCCTGGCTTTGCCTGGCCTCGGCCCTGGCCTATCTCCAGAGAAACTGCGTCTCCGTGGCCGAGAGCACTATTCGCGGAGAGCTGGAGCTCACCAAGGAGCAGATGGGCTGGATCCTCAGTGGGTTCTTCTGGAGCTACGCCTCCTTCCAGGTTCCGGCCGGCTGGCTCGGTGATCGCTGGGGCTCTCGGCTGACCCTGCCGCTGTACTCCGGAGTCTGGTCCGGTACAACCGCTCTGTCTGCCCTGGCCGGGACCTTCGTCACGGTCTGGCTGGTTCAGGTATGCGACCTGGGATCCCCGGTATGGTTCGCTTGGCTGTGGCTCCTTGCTTTTCGTTTGATAGCCGGAGTCTCCCAGGCCGGTCTCTTCCCTTGTGCCGCAGTGATCCTCTCCCGCTGGGGACCTTCGACCTGGCTGGGCATGGGGGGAGGACTCCTAGGATCCTCGATGCAGGTGGGCGCCATCGCGGCTGCCTTTCTTACCGGTGTCCTCCTGGAAAGGGGCCTGTCATGGCAGACGGTGTTTCTTCTCTTTGCACTTCCGGGTGGCCTTTGGTCAATCTTCTTCTATCGGTGGTTCCGAGATAGTCCCAGCGATCACGCCAAGGTCAACGCAGAAGAGCTCGCGCTGATTTCGGATCCGGGCGGGGACAAGAAGGAGGAGTCGAAGGACGAGCAAGTCGAGGCTGCGAACTCTCGAACGCCGTGGTTGGAGCTGGCCACCAGTCCTCCCTTGTGGTGCATCTGCGGCCAGCAATTCTGTCGAGCGGCGGGCTATATCTTCTTTGCCAGCTGGTTTCCCACTTTTCTTCAGGAATCACGGGGGGTTTCCCTGGCCGAATCGGGGATCCTCACGGCAGTACCTCTGCTGGCCGTGCTCATCGGCTCCCCGCTAGGGGGACTGATCTCCGACCGAATCTACGCTGCTACTGGAAGCGCCAACATCGCTCGGAGGGGCATGGCCGTCGTTTGCATGATTGCCGCTACTCTCTTGATGGTCGCTGCATGCCTGCTTCAGAATCCCCACGGTGCCGTAGCCATGATGGCAGCAGGAGCCTTCTGCCTGGCCCTTGCGGGTCCCCTCGTGTACTCGGTTACGATCGAAATGGGCGGACGATCGGTGGCGACCGCCTTTGGGATCATGAACATGTCGGGAAATCTGGGCGCAGCCGCCTTTCCAGCCGTTGTCCCTTTTCTGCTGGGACCCTCGCAGCGGGATTGGAGCCTGGTCCTGGTCATTTTCTGTCTCCTCTTTGCGGCCGCCAGTGTCTTTTGGATGCTGCTTAAGCCCCATGGCACCTTTGAAAGTCAGTCTCTCTTGAGAAAGTGATGCCGGGAATGCTCTGAATTCGGTCGGCATCGCTGCCCTTAATAAACACTGACTCCGTGTTGGTTGGAGGACTTCGGAATGGTTTCTATTCTATGGAATGTCTTGTTGCTCAGTATCGTTGTTTTCATCGTGGCCAGCGTGCTGCCCGGAATTCGTCTGAAGGGCTTTTCGACCGCGATCCTGGTAGCTATCGTCTACAGTATCCTCAACACGATCCTTTCCTTTTTTGCTTTTCCGTTCGTGCTGATCACCCTGGGGCTCTTCATCTTTGTCATCAACGTCCTGGTGCTCTGGATCACCGATAAACTTTTGGAAGACTTCGAAATCCAGAATTTCGGAACTACGATCGTGGCGTCCCTGCTGATCACATTCTGCAATCTGATTCTTCGCTGGCTCTTCTGAGGGAGTGGCCGGATTCGATGTCCGTTTCGACCTCCTGGCTCGGTGTATAATCTGCTGGAAACTTAAATCGGGACTGCTTCCGCTCCAAGAGAAAGGGTGACAATGACCTCGTCGCAATCGGTTCTGGCTGGCGCCCTCGCATTGACGATTTGCGTTTTGGGGGGCTGTGCCAACAAGCCTCCCACCATGGCTTGTAAGGTGAGCCGGACATTCATCGTAGAGGGCGAGAAGACCAGAATCGACACCAATGCTACCGATCCCGATAAAAAGGATCGGGGTCGGCTCTCTGTGTCCTGGTCAAGCAGCGCGGGGAAGCTCACCCAGAAGAACGGATCGGCGGAGTTCGACTCCACAGGTCTGGGACCGGGCAAGTACCAGGTCTCCGCGGACGTGTCGGATGGAAAGAGCATCGTATCCTGCTCACTCGACATCCGGGTAGAGAAGAGGTTGCAGCCTCCCGAAGTTGCCTGTACACCCGAAGAGGTTGAGATAACGGTGCTGGATACGACGACGCTCTGGGCGGATGCATCTGATCCAGATAAGGATTCTCTTTCCTACGAATGGACGATCAACGAAAAATACGTCTACAACGATCGGAGTGACCTCCTTTTTGATGGTACAAAACATGGACAGGGTACCCACACGGTCCAAGTCACGGTGAAGAACCTGGATGAAATGGACGCTAGCTGTGGCTTCACCGTCGTCGTCGGGCGCAGGCCCAACCGCTTGCCGGCTGTTGCCTTGACGATCGAGAGATCACGATTGAACGTAGGCGACACGGTTGGCGCTAGCGCCGTTGGCAGCGACCCGGACGACGATCCCCTGCGCTATTCTTGGGCGCTGGACGGCCGACCTCGAGCAGAGACGAGCACACGAATTCGTATCAACACCCGGGACATGTCTATCGGACCTCACACGGTACTGGTTTCCGCACATGACACCCGCAATGGCCACGTTGAGGATTCCAAACAGATCTTCTTGAGTGAAAAGATAGTGGTCCAAATCGAAAAGCCACAGCTCGGTCCTGTTGAGGAGGGCAAGCTGAACGAGATTGCGGAAAAAATGCGCCAGAGGTCTGAGCTCGAAGCAACCATAACGGGACATACAGATGACAGAGGCGGCGAAGAGGTAAACCTGAGCTTTGGACTTCGTCGTGCCGAGGCGGTCCGAGATTACCTTGTGGGGCAGCACGCCATCGATGTCAGGCGAATCGCCGTTGCGAGCTCGGGCGAACGAGAACCCCTGGCCGACAATGCAAATCCGAAGGGAAGAAAGGCAAACCGGCGGGTGGAAGTCACGTTGTTCCAGCCTTGAAGCCAGCCCGTCGAGCGAAGCCCGCGCGAGCTCACGCTTTGAGTGAAAGCTGCGACTGGTATTCTCCTCTCCCCCGACGCTGTCATCGACGGGCAGATGTGCCTGTCCCACAACGGACACGCTGCTCTCGCTGTTCCTGGCTAGAGACAATCGAAGTTTCTTATTCCATTGAGCCAGCGGTGAGGAGAGAAAGTCTCAAGGAGAATTGATGGAAGAGCTTCTTTTGTTGATTTCCATCTCTACTTGGATGGCGGCCAGTCCCGCTGCGCTTGCATCCAGCGAAGATGATATTTCCAGAAAATCACGTCCCCTTCATTTTTCCTCGATTGTCCTGGACACCCATGTCGACACCACACTGCGTCTCAGGGAACCCGACTGGGACTTTTCCGGAACCCACAGTGAGGGGCACGTCGACCTACCCCGGCTCAAAGAAGGGGGACTCAATACGGTTTTCTTTTCGATCTTCATGCCCGGAACCGTAACTGGAGACCGGGCCGTCCACAACTCGTTCGATCGAATTGCATCGATCTACAAACTGGTCGAAGACCTGTCGGCTGAGATGGATCTATGCACCACGGTAGAGGAGATTCGCGAGGCCCGAAGCCAGGGTAAGATCGCCGCACTGATGGGTATGGAAGGCGGCCACATGATCAACAACAGCCTTTCCGTCCTGGAAATGTACGCCAGACTTGGCATTCGCTATTTGACCCTGACACACAGTGTCAACACGGACTGGGCCGACTCATCAAACGACGCGCCTCGGTTTGGGGGATTGACCGCGTTCGGCAGGAAAGTTGTCAAGAGGCTGAATCAACTGGGAATCATGGTGGATATCTCCCACGTATCGGATAGGACGTTCTGGGACACGCTCGAGACTAGCGAGGCCCCCCTTATCGCGTCTCACTCGTCCTGCCGAGCTCTTTCGCCACATCGTCGAAACATGAGCGATCAGATGATTGCGGCGCTGGCAGCAAAGGGTGGTGTAATCCAGATTACGTTCGTCGACCGCTTTCTCGACAACGCCCCCTTTCAGACCTGGGAGGAGAGGAAGTTGAACCAGAAGACCTCCGGGGAAGGGAGCCAAGGGAATCCAGATCTTCAGCCAGATCATAGCGCAGAACGCCCCAAGGTTGGCTGGGAGAAAATTCTGGATCACCTCGACCACGCGGTCGAGGTGGCCGGAGTGGACCATGTCGGTCTCGGATCGGATTTCGACGGGGCGACCATGCCGCAGGGAATGGACGACGCCGGGTCCCTACCCAAAATCACGGAAGGACTCCTCCGCAGGGGCTACAGTGAGGGCGACATTCGCAAGATTCTGGGCGAAAACACCTTAAGGCTCATGAGCGAGGTCGAGGAAGTGTCTGGGCGCTCCAAACCCTCAAGCCGGAAATAGAGTGCGGGATGCAGGGACAGAGCCAACCGCGAAAGGTTGAGTTGAAACTTGCGCCGCCTCAGCTTTTTTCATTATTCTAAAGCGTATGAAAAAGGCTCTGCTATTATGTGCACTCCTGGTCAGTCAGGTCGGCTCGCTTCGGTCTGTCATGATGCAGGGGCCGAGCCGCGGGGTCACCCAGGTCGCCTACGATGGGAAAGAGTTCATAGCCGCCTTCAATGCGGCCGCAGACAGAACCCGGCTCGTCTTGATTTTTTCCCCCACCTGAGGCCATTGTCTTCGGGGGGCTTCCGAAGTCGAGACAATACTGAAGGATCACAAGGACGCCAAAATAAAGGTACTCACTCTGTGGTCGCCGATTCTTTCACGCGACTCCCAGATGACTGCCACCAGGGCGACTGCCTATCTGCCGGACCGACGGGCCGAGCATTTTTGGGACCTCTGGAGTTTCGCCCTCACTTCTTACACGAAGTTGCTCAACTACCAGGGCGAGGAAAAGGCCTGGGATGTCTTTATCGTGTACAAACCGAATGTGTTCTGGCGGGACAAGCCGCCTGAGCCGTCCGCCTGGCTGCAGGATCACGAGCTGGACATCGGTCTGAAGTACAATCCGGGCCTGTTGGAGCAGGAGCTGGAGAAATGGATCGATTGAGAGACTCCCAAAGGATCCCCCCAACCCCCGTCCGCAATCGTTAGCAAACCCGGATTCAGCCCGAATCCGCGACCACATTTGCACCTGTAGATCCAAGCACGCGGCTTGCGTAGACCCTTGGGCTGAAGTGTCTCCGGCTCGCGGCCGATATGAAGAGACAGGTGGAGATCCAGGACTGATGAAACCCCAGCTGAAGAAAAAACTTGATTCCTGTGGCACCCTTCCCACTTTGCCGGGAGTTGCCATGCAGATCCTCGAACTCTGCCGCAGTGAGCAGGTAAGTTTCGGTGAGATTGCCGTCCTGGTCAGTCGGGACCCAGCCCTATCCGCCAAAGTGCTTCAAGTAGTCAACTCCCCGTTCTACGGGATGCGCCGAGACATCACGACTCTAAGCCACGCCTGTGGATTGTTGGGCATTCGGGCAATTTGCGCCCTGGCTCTCAGCTTCTCTCTGGTCAGTGACCTTCAAGAAAAGGACGAGGGATCGTTCGATTACACCAGTTTCTGGCGACGCTCCTTGATCAGTGCCGTTGCTGCCCGTGCCCTGGGAGCTTCCACGAACGTTCCCAACCAGGAGGAACTCTTCCTGGTTGCTCTCCTTCAGGATATCGGGATGCTGGCCTTCGACAAGATCATTCCCTCCGTTTACTCGAAGATGGTCGGTCAGGCAGGCAATGACCATGTTCAAGTCCAACTGTTGGAACAAAAACATCTGAGTTGCGATCACTCCGACCTGAGTGTGTATCTGGCGGGACGCTGGAATCTTCCGGATGCCTTCGTCACAGCCTTCCAACACAGCCACGAGACCAGGCCGGAGGTCCTTCTTGACCTGGAAATGGGCACCCGGTGCGCCATCCTTTCGGGAGATTTGGCCGACATCTGGCTCGGTGACCAGAATCTGAATGCCTTCTGTGAAGCCAGCATGAAGGCTCAAACCGTCCTCGATATGCCGCCTGAAACACTTGAAGCGGTGCTCGAAAAGGTGGGAGACGCTTTACCTGATCTTTCAACCATCTTCGAGGTCGACTTGAGTTCTGCCGAGGCTACTAATGCGGTGCTCGAGCACGCCAAGGAGGCTTTGCTTGCACTCTCTCTCGAGACCATGCAGGAGGCCCAACGGTCCAAGGCAACCACTGACATCCTCGAGTCCGAGAATCGGACACTGAAGCAGCAGGTGGACCGAGACCCCCTGACGGAGCTCTACAATCGCTATTTTCTGGAAGAGGCTCTCGCCCGTGAATTTGAGCAGGCACGTCGTTCCAAACAGCCGCTCTCGTTAGTCTTCTTTGACATTGACAACTTCAAGAGTGTCAACGACCAGTATGGACATCCCCTGGGAGACCAGGTCATCGTGGCCGTCGCCAGGATCATCGAGAATAACCTACGCAATACTGATGTAGCCGCCCGCTACGGGGGCGAGGAATTCGTATTGGTACTCCCTCGTACCGACACCACGGGGGCTTCCAAGATTAGCCAGCGCATCATTCAGTTGCTCGCCGACAAGTCTTTCTCAGGTGCCAATGGAGAATCTTTCTCGGTCACCATGTCCGGAGGATTCGCAACCCTCTCCGAAGGCTGCGCCTTCGAGAACCCCTCGGCCCTGATTGAGGCGGCCGACGTATCTCTCTACGCCGCCAAACACCAAGGCGGCAACCGTGTCGTCGCAGAGTCCTTTCAGCTCCCAGATCCCACGCATCTGGTCCAGGCTGCCTCCGAAGTCCACTGACGGCAGCGCGATCTACCGTTTACTCAACCGAAGTTTCTTTCTCGATCCGGCTCGTAGCAGTCGCTTGGTCTGGAGATCTGACCGTTGTCGGAGCCTGCTTCAGCAGGCTGGGAGTAGTGAATTATCAGGGCCACTGGGTTAGCATTCTAGGGACGATGGTTTCAGCGGATCATCGGCAGCGAGAAGAACCATGAAAAAGGACACTGCTTTCGAACTGGCAACCTCAAATATCAGATTCGGACCCGGCATCACCAGAGAGATTGGGATGGATCTGTCCGATAGCGGGGTGGGACACATCATGGTCCTCACTGATCCCACGCTGGCACAGTTGCCCCCTATGGCTACGGTGCTGCAATCCCTCAGGGACGAGAAGCTCAGCTTCAGCCTCTACGATCGGGTGCGAGTCGAACCCAGCGATGAATCCTTCAAGGATGCAATCGACTTTGCCAAATCGGGGAACTTTGACAGTTTCGTCGCGGTGGGAGGAGGGTCGACGATTGATACGGCTAAGGCAGCCAATCTATATTCCACCTACCCAGCTGACTTTCTAGACTATGTGAACCCTCCAATCGGTCGGGGACTACCGGTGCCGGGACCGGTAAAGCCGCTGATCGCCGTGCCGACAACTGCAGGTACCGGCAGCGAGACTACCGGCGTGGCCATCTTCGATCTGGTCGAGATGCATGCCAAGACCGGCATTGCTCACCGACGATTGAAACCCACCCTGGGTCTGGTTGACCCCGATAACACCGAGACCCTACCCGCAGCCGTTGCCGCTTCGACCGGGCTGGATGTCTTGAGCCACGCCCTGGAATCCTACACAGCCATACCCTACACGGAGCGGCCGCATCCAGGTCGTCCAATCGCCCGGCCGGCCTACCAGGGCTCTAATCCCATCAGTGATCTATGGGCTCTCGAGGCCCTGGATATGGTCCGTCGTTACCTGGTCAGAGCCGTGGAGGACCCATCCGATCTTGAAGCCCGTTCACAGATGCTGCTGGCAGCTTCCTATGCGGGCATCGGGTTCGGGAACGCGGGCGTCCACCTGCCCCACGGAATGTCCTATCCGGTCTCGGGTAAGGTCCGGGGATTCCGACCCTCGGGTTATCGCGTGGACCACGACTTGGTGCCGCACGGGATCTCCGTGATCCTCAACGCACCTGCAGCGTTCCGGTTTACGGCGGCGGCAGATCCTCAGCGGCATCTGAGAGCGGCAGCGGTCCTGGGGGCCGATGTGGACAGAGCAAACGCTGACGATGCCGGGGAGATCCTTGCGGAACAACTGATCCTCTTGATGCAGCGCCTCAATGTCCCCAGCGGACTGCAAGCAATCGGTTGTACCTCAGACGATATCCCATCCCTCGTCGAAGGCACGCTGCCTCAGCATCGCGTCACCAAGCTTTCCCCCAGACCGGCCGGCGAGGAGGATTTAGCTGGGATGTTCGAGGACGCTCTCGCCTACTGGTAGCATGAGCTTTCGGACCCGACGGCTGGCTGAACACCCTGCCGGTGGTTGAATACGTGGGAAAAGCCACGATCCGGAACGCCGAGAGACGGTAACACGCGCTGCCACGACCGGTACGCTTGTGGTACCATCGAGGAAGTCCCAAGATTGGAGAGCCCAGACTTGATCAAGATCAACCAGCCTTCAATACTAACTGCTACTCGAGGCAGGAATTCCAGCCACTACGGCAACGTTTGTCGGACGATTCAGGGCATGCTTTCGGGTTTTCTACTCGTCCTGGGTTCCGCAGCGCTAGTCGTAACCGGCTTCGGGCAGAGGGTTGATCCTACGCCGCCCCAGATTGGGGTTCGAGATGACCGCACTGCGAGCTTCAGGGCAACCAACACGATCACAGGCATCATCTCGGGAATCCACCATCAGAGCAAATCCCTTAGTGTCATTGGCGAGAAAGATGAGGAATCCTGGGCGTTTTTCTTCATTTCGAAACCCAAAATGAAGGCCAAGAGATCAGTCAAGAAGGCTCTGGGAAAGAAGCGTGTGGAATGGGCCGATCTTCAGGACGGTTTTCGAGTAAAGATCACCTTTCTCGAGGCGACCCGAGAAATCCAGAAGATCGAAGCACTCGATGTCGGAAGAGAAAAAGTGAAGGCCCCCATTAGTTGACGAGGGACGATCCCTGCGCATCGGCTTTCTGGGGTACCTGCCTCGGCACCATGCCGAAAGCTTTCAGGAAGTTGATGGTTTTTTGGGCTGATCCGACGAAGCGGAGCTGGCACCGATCGAAGGAGCAATTGAGCCAGCTGAAGTCCCCTCCACTATAGACCAGGACACAGCTGGTGAACTTGCAGTTTTCGAAGTGGTGGTCATCCATATGGATGATCGTATCGGTCTCGGTCTTGTTCGAGACAACTTTCATCAGAACTTCCTTTCCGCTTTCATTTCATCCATATTCAAGTGGTCGCGAGGACAGGATACTATAGCTCGCGCCGCTGGGATCCAGTGAACCAACGGCTTGACTCCCGAGAAGGTGCTGGTCTCCCTGAAGGAGGTAGCCTCGTGAGTGAAATCAAGGATCGCCAACCAGATGGTAGTGGGAACCAGGGGCTACCGACAGCTCGGAGGGATTTTCTCGGCCGGGGGGCTGCACTTCTCGCCGGTGCCAGTCTTGGATGGAGTGGCTGCACGTCGCAAAAGGAGACTTCCTCCGAAAGGGACCTGGCATCAGCTCCCGCTGCCCGGGACGAGGGTTTCTGGAGCGACATCAAGAAGAAATTCCTGATCAACCCGGACTCCATCTACCTCAACAACGCGAGCCTTGGAATTCCTCCCCAGCCCGTCCTGGATGCGGTGGCAGAGCACTACCGAAAGATCTCCTCGAATCCGACGTCGGCTAAAGGTGAGCTTCACCAACACATCCAGAAAGTCGTCCTGCCCGCTCTGGCAGAGCTGATCGGTGCTGAGACCGATGAGATCGCCTTCATGAGCAATGCGACCGAAGCGCTAGACCTGATCACAAAGGGTATCCCGCTGCAACCGGGAGATGAGGTCCTGACCACGACCCATGAGCATCCAGCGGGAATCCGCCCCTGGCGCCTTCGGGCAGAGCGAGATGGCATCACTCTCCGGGAAATTCCGATTCAGGAGGCAGCGCAACAATTTTTCTGTAATTTCAGGGTCGGTTGTGGGACAGGATCCTCCTCTCTTGGCTCTCGGGTGCAGAAAGCAGTGGCCCGTGAGCCGCTCGCTGTGAATCTCTCTAAGGCAACCAGCAGATCTATCAAAATGAGAGGCCGGAGCAGCTTGCACTACTCGCAGAGAGCGATTCAGCGCCCCCACCTCCTTCTCCAAGAAAAGAGGCCCTGTCAGAAGCCCTCAGAGCCACGATCGCGGGCTGCCCCTTACCGAGAACCCTCGCTGATCTGAGGGTCTCGGGTTTAGGGAAACGCTCTTCTAGGATGCCTCCTCTTCTTGCCAGCTCTCCAGGTTCAGATAGCAGCGGCCCGTGAGCCACTCGTCGTGAATCTCCGCCAGCACGGCTGAGATCAGTCGCAACGCCGAGTCGATATGGGGGAAGATTCCCACCACTCGAGTGCGGCGCCGGATCTGTTTGTTGAGATTCTCCACGCCGTTAATCGTCCGGATCTTCTTGTGCAGACTGCGGGGGAAGGCGTAGACCGTCAACCCCTCGCGCACGTTGTCTTCCATCCACTGGGCCAGTGCCTGGTTGGTTTCGGTGAACGCCTTGATCTTGCGTTTGAGCATGGCTTCGGCATCCTCGAGGGTGGGGCTGTTGAAGATGTCCCGCATCGCTTGGCCGATCTGGCCCCGCTCTTGGAGCCGACGGGCAAAGCGCTGAGCATTCTGGCTCAGATGAAACTGGCAGCGCTGCCAGGGAACCGCGGGAAACACCGCTCGTCGAGCGGCCTTCAGTCCCGCGTGGTCGTCACTGACGACGAGCTCCATTCCCTTGAGTCCCCGCCCGGCCAGATCCTCAAAAAACGCTCTCCAGTGGACCTCCGCCTCGCTCAGCCGGGCGCTCAGACCCAAGACCTCACGGTGACCGGAAGCCTGCACACCGACTGCCTTGAGGATGGCCAGGTCCTGAACTCGTCCATCGACACGGACTTTCTCGTAATGGGCGTCCAGGTAGACGAAGGGATACTCACCGCTCAGCGGCCGGCTACGGAACTTCTCCAGCTCCTCATCCAGCAGGGAGGCGACCCGTGAGACCTGGCTGGCGGAGATCTCCGTGCCACACAGCTGCTCGGTGATTTCCGTGACCTTGCGCGTGGAGACGCCCATGACATACATCTCGGCAATGGCCAACTTCAGCGCCTTTTCCGAGCGGCAGCCCTTCTCCAGCGATTGAGGGTAGAACGACAGCCCTCGCACCTGAGGGATCTTCAGTCGGAGCTCTCCCACACGCGTGGCGATCTTCTTGTCCTTGTAACCGTTGGCGTGGCCCCGTCGCTGGCTCGTTCTCTCGTAGGGCTCGGCTCCCAGAAACTCCGACCGTTCCAATCCCATGGCCAAGTTCAAGAGCTTCTCCAACACCTTGCGAAAGGCCTCCGTTCCTTCTTGGATCAACGCCTCTAGGATCTCTCGTGGTACTCTGTCTTCCAGGTCTGGGGCCATTGGATTCTCCTTTCATTTTGGATGAATGATTTAGAGAATCTTGTCCCAGACCTCTGACGGCTCAACCCTTCGGCTGACGGCCTTTGGCCCCCTTCCGGGGGGGCCCGGCGCGCAGCGCCGCACGGCTCAGGCTGCACTCGGCCTACAGCCTCCTTCCGCCTGAGCCGCGCCAGGTTCCTCGTCAACCCAATCCTCGGTATCCCGAGAAATTCCCTCTTAACGGGAAATTACAGAAAGAACGGTACACTCCTATTCAGAGTCCCCTCACCAGCAAGGATCAGGCAATCGATCCACTGAAGCAGGCCATGACCGATCGGACCAAGGTCTTGTTCTTTTGCCAGGTTACCCGAGGTGGACTCCTCTATCCGGTCAAGGAGCTTTGTGGCCTGGCCAGGGAACGAGGGATCATCACGGCCGTCGACGGAGCTCAGGCGATAGGGAACCTGGCGATCGACCTTCACGACCTGGGCTGCGACCTCTACGCCAACAGTCTTCACAAGTGGGTACTGGCACCCATGGGGACCGGAATGTTGTACGTGCGCAAGGGCTTTCAGGACGAGTTCTTTCCACTTGATAGAAAAGAGTCACCACCCGGAGCAGCGCGATTTCAGGCGCAAGGGACCAAGAGTATCCCAATCAGAGCCTCTATCGGCGCCGCTCTGGAGTTAATCAACACAATCGGCATGCCCAGAATCGAGGAACGGAATCGGATGCTGTCGGACCATCTGAAGGCCGAGTTGCTAGAGACGCCTCGAGTCCATCTCGTCAGCTCGACCTCCCCCCAGGTCTCGTCGCCAGGTATGACGATGTTCGAGGTCGAGGGTCGAGGAGGCCTGGAGATGCGGGCCAGGTTCGAAGAACACAACATTGGCGTCGACGAGCATGTGCGTGACGGCCATGACGCTGTCCGCGTATCGACACACTTCTACAACACGATTGCTGAAATCGACAGAACCATTCGGGTGTTGAAGGAACTGGCTTAGAATCTGGAGATTTCAAGATACAGACACAAGATACAAAAAATTCCAAATTCCAAGTATCAAAAAAGCTGTGACCAACCGGTACTGTTGCCGAAGATTCGGCAAATTCAGATTCTTTGGAATTTGCTGCTTGTCCCTTGGAACTTGTTTGTATCTTGTATCTTGTAAGTCTCAGCTCACCTGTTCCGCGAATCCCCGACCTCAGGGCAACGGTAGCTGGACCCTTCTTGCCTCAGACCAGCTTCGGTGGACTGACTCGGAAAGCTCCATGTAGCGGACACCGGTCGCGAAATCGGTAAACTCTACCTGCTCCTGACCTCTGATGGCGCTGACGAACTCCTCCTCAACCCGCCATCCACCCCCGGGTTCGACCGCCACCTCTTGAGGAAGGTCGCTCCCTCGATCGAACCAATCGAGGGCCTCGGTGTTCGGGTTGTATCTGAGCGAGCCCTTGCTGCCGTGAAGCCGCAGCATCGACTCGGGTTCGCTGCCCGCAACAGCACTGCACAGGAGGTGCCCGGCGGCACCGTTTTCAAACTGAGCGACCACACTCAGGTGATCCGGCATCTCGACCGGGTAGGGGTTACCCGTTTCCGGATCCTGCTTGGAATCAATATGGATCTTGGCACAGGCGTCGATCCATTCGACCGAACCCAACCAACGCACCAGGATTTCGAACCACTGTCCCAAAGTGACGTAGTTGTGTCCCGAGAGCTCCTTACGCTGTCTCCACTTCAAGGGGGTCTGGGGATCGGTGAGGTCATCCCAAAGATCACGCACCTCCACCGCCAACCATTCCCCCAGGCCGCCCTCGTCCAGAATCCTGCGGACCGTCCGGTTCACAACCAGACCAAGTGGAGTCGGCACCAGCTGAGTCACCAGCTGCGGCTTATGCTTTGCAGCCTCCAGCATGGTCCGAGCCTCGGACAGGTTCATCGCCATCCGGGCTTCACAGAGGACGTGCTTCCCTTCTTCCAACGCTGCACAGGTAATCTCGCGATGCAGGTAGGGCCAGGTCCCGATGCAGACCGCATCGATATCAGGAGAAGAGATGACATCCTGCCAAGAATCCTTGATCTCGGGAATGTTGTACTCTCGGGCAATCTTTTCGGACGATTCCCGACTGCGGTTGGCGACGCAGACGATTTCTACATCGGGTAGAGATTGAAAGCCCGGGATGTGCCTTCTCTTGGTGTTGGCCCCGGCTCCTACCAGACCTATACGAAGCGTATCATTCTTTTCTTGCATACTTGCCTTTCCGGCTCCAGAAAACCTGATATGAAAACGGTGTGTTTTTGCGGGCTGTCGGTCAACCAGGCAGAGTCAAGCCTGCGCGTCAATCCGACTGCATGGTGCTAATCTCATCCTTTGAGATCTTGTCGACGCTCTTGGGGTTGAAGGTCTGTTGGGTCGCTGCTCTGAGAGCGACCTCGATTCTTCCTCCGGTCAACACGAAAAACTGGAGCAGGAATCCTCCCCCCTGCATGGTTTCGATCTGATACTCCTGCTCGGTCAAATCGTTCAGCCATTCCTTGGTTCGGACGGAAAAGTCGGGAGACTCGACCACATCTTGAGGAAGAGCCAGGATCAAGGTGCCGGGTTCCTGGGCGAGTTCTTCCGCAATGCGTTTTCTGACTCTCGCCATGAAAGACACCAGCTGCCCAGCGTACTCGAGTTCGCTGGCCCGGGCGCGCAGCGGCGGAGCCAGACCCCACGTAATATGATGAATGAAGGGATTCCCGTAGCCGTGGCTCAGCATGTGGTCGCGGGCGTCTTTGTCGACGGGATGGACCACTGCAACGTAGTCGAACCAGCCCTGTGCACGGGCCGCACTCCGAGCCGGCAGCCCCGAGGGGACGTTGATGTAGTCTTGCCCGTCAACAGGGGAAGGGTAGCAGCGGGTATCCCAACCTGCGACGTATCCGAGCTTCTTCAGGGGCCCGGCCACCGCCTGGGGCGGATCGCTGAAGATAGCGGTGTGGTCCGGATTAGGGCGAAGAGGAACGCCGGCCGCCACCATCTTCAGGCCCACTTTCATCGCCTCAGACAGCCGCTCTTCTGCGTTGGGAATTTGCAAATGCTGACTGAAATCAGCTGGCAGTACGATCTGATCGCTCACTAGTCTATCTTGGCCACGACCATGGTTATGTGATTGCTTTCCCCCTTTTTCTTGTAATAAGTGTGAACGTAGGCTCCCTCGCCGAAGTCGCTTCCCTTGATCGAGCTGGGCGTGAAGAGGAAGGTAAGTTCTGTGCCCTTCTTGGTACTCACAACCAATTCTTCTTCCGAGATAGCCTTGACGGTCCCGTAGACGTCGAAAACCCTTTCCTCAATCGGCTTGCCCTTCCTCCAGAAGCACCCCGGCTGGAGCAAGAGCGTTACGCTTAGCAGCAACATCAACACTGTACGCATCGTGGTGATTCTATCCGGAGAAGGCTGGGCAGAGCAAGATCACCCCGTGGACAAATACTCCAACGGGATTCGCCCCAAGAGTTCCTTTACACGTCGCTCGATCTGGGATCGGACAGCCCGAAATCCCGCGATGATGTCCGAACGCCCTCCAACGGTTGCAGCCGGATCGGGCAGCCTCCAATGCTCTGCCACCAGACCGGGAGGCAACACCGGGCAGGCGGCCTCCGCCTGACCACAGAGGGTCACGAGGTACTGGTATCGGTTCAGATCCTTAGCGGACAGCGAGTCGGAGGTCTGGCCAGAGATGTCGATGCCAACTTCGGACATGACCTCGACCGCGTAGGGGTTCACTCGCGTCGGATGGGTCCCAGCGCTGTCGATTTCCGCTTGACCTCCAGCATGGAAGCGCGCAAAACCCTCCGCCATTTGGCTGCGCGCCGAGTTCGCGGTGCACACGAAGAGAATTGACGCAGGTTTAGTCATCACTAAACTTATTTTTGCAAATCGCTAAATCAAACGATACAATCTCTAATACGATGTCTCGGATCGGTTCGGTCTCGCCCGTCAAACGGGTTCTAGGTTCTCTGAAGAGCGCCGCTGCTCTGGCCTTTCTTGCGCTGATCTCCACTGGGTGCGAGGAATCCAGAGCCGGGAGCAATCTCAGCAGCGCACAGGAACAGCGAGCCAAGCAGATCATCGTGTCCAACCGGTGTGGGTCCTGTCACACCCTGCAGGCCCGCGGACTCAACCTCAGCGGGAGAATCGGCCCCAGCCTGACTCAACAGGGCCGCCGAGGTCGCCAGACCAAATGGTTGAAAAACCAGCTGATGAATCCGCACTCCGTTCCGGACGAAGAGGTTACTACAGGATTCGAGGGAAGACAAAAGTGGATGCCCCGGTTCGATAAGCTGGATAGTCAGGATCTGGAAGCCGTCGCCCGTTTCCTCCAAAGCCTTAATTAAGCTAGGGGGGTAAAATTCGGCGTGCGTCAACGTCAGTGGTTCTTGGCTTCCGAGTCGGCTTCACGGAAAATCTTCAGAATATGAGGGGGAAGATCCCAGCGCAAAGTGTAGGTTTTCCGCAAGGCCAGAGCTCGTCGAAACTGTTCTTTGGCCTTTGCGATCTTCTTATCCCGGGCTTCACCCGACTCCAAGAAACCCTTGTATGCGTATGCCACACCTAACAAGGCCGATGGATCTGGATCGCTTCTTCGATCTCGTGCGAGGCGTTCCAATAGGGTAATTGAGCTATCGATTTGGCCATAGTCAAGCAGTAATTCAACTGCGCGTGCCTGGTCCTTTTTCTGCCCGCACTCTCGAAGCATGCCCTGTCCGCCAACTCGAAGAAATCGATCTGGGTCGAGTTCCTTCGCTTCCAACAGCATCTGCCGACATGTTTCGTATTGTCCTTTCTGGCAGCGATCCATCGCAACACTGTATCGGCGCCCGAAATCTTCGGTTGTCTCGAGGGACCGACGCGCCTCGACGTGTTCAGGATCGAGCTTCAACACCTCTTTCAGCGCCTTCTCGGCTTCCGCGTATCTTTCTGTGCCTAATAGTTGCGTAGCTTCCAGGTAGAGGAGCCGCGACTTCGACGTGGCGCGGACTACCGTGGCCCGCCCGGCGATTTCCCGATGACATTGCGGAAGATCAGTACGATCGCTCTTCCAGTTCAGTACCTTGGCGGACTGGGTCGAGGCTCGCTGATAGTCCTTTTTCTGAAAGGCCTCTTCCGCTTCGGCGAGATCTATTCGGAGCCCTTCCAGAGCGTTGATCAAGTCGATCTGGAAACGCAACTTGTCTCGTTCTGCGAATTGCGCATGCTGAGCACCTGCGTCTTCGTAGTGAGAACGTGCATCTTTGAAACGGCAGGCACCCAGATCCGCGTCTGCCTGCTGCTTGAGAACAACGTATTGATCTTGTCGCTGTTGGATTCTGCTCAGTCCCTTCGCGAAAGCTTGCTCGCACGGGAATTCATCCTTGCTTCCTGAAAACACCTGTTTGGCTTCGCGAAATGCTCCCCGCTCTTCGAGACTGTTGCCCTTCTGCAGCAGGTCGCGGCTTCGCTGGGCCAGGAGGACGACTTGACTCAGTTGAGTGTTGAGCTCAAGGCGCTCAAACCTACAGGAGTCCACTGATTCGGCGCTCTGGAGATTCGTTGCGACGTCATCGTAGCACTTATCTCGGAGAGCCCTCTTCGCTTCTAGCCTGTACTCGTCGAACTGGCTGATTCGTCCTTCAAGGTCTCGGAGCAACTTCTCTAGGTTGGAACGACTTGGTGGAGGCTGTCCCGATACGTATTGCTTGTCCGATTCCCGCGGTAAAGTATCGCGAGCTTCTTCGAAGTTCTCTTTTGCTGCATCGACATCGCAGAGCCGCAGAGAGGCCAGGGCCAGATAAAAGTAGGGGAAGTACTCGGTGTAGAAAACGCCTTCGATTCGCTTTCGTTCGCTGGATTCAGGGTCTGCGGCAATCGCCGTCTTGAATTTTTCGATGGATTGAGGCCAATCTTCTTTCTCAAGCGCCTGCTTTCCCTGCTTGTAGGGTTTGTACCAGTCTGCGGCCGCAGCGCTTGATGAGAGGGCAAGAGTCAACAATACGATGGAAACTCGGAACATCGATCAGAACCTGACCGCAAACGACGCCACCAGTTCATCAAAAGAGTCGATGGTCACGTAGGCGAAGTCGATTTGGAGACCTACATCCGAACCCCCAACCTCGGGCACCGCGATTCCTCCCCCGGCAGTGATGCCTGGTCCCGTCTGCCTGCCGACAAAGTTGAACAGAGTGCGAAATTGGACCGTCCTATTCAGATTTGAGAGGTCAGAAGAAGCGGTCTCGTTTATCTCTCCAACGAATCGCAAACTGTGCTCTGGATTGGTGAAGACTCCCGCCCGAAGAAAGCCGGCAATGGGTTGTTGCATCACCATGATTTCTCCACCGAAGTGGATTTCCGTTGCATCATCGATAGCAAAGTCGTCTGAGGTCAGGCTCTCAGCCTGGAACTCATTGATGATGGTGAGATCCTGAGCCAAATCTGAATGGTAGACTCGGAGCAGATCGAAAACGAACTGGAGACGATCAAGGGGTCGAAACTTGACTCCGGCGCCCAATCGATCCGGCACATCAAAAGGAACGTCTCTTGGAAATCCCGCAAACGTCTGGATGGGCTCATTCGTGAACGAGTTCGGTATGAATGGTGGGAAACAACAAAGCTGAGGGGGCAGTGACCCCCCGAACAGTGTCGAGACAGGAGTCGTGGCTCCCGGATTGAATCCGAAGGCTTCTTGCACCTTGAATTTCGGACTTCTTGTGTAGACCGCCCCCAGAGCGAGGTTTTCAGACTGTCTCCAGAGACTGCCAACTGTAAAACCCAAGGCGACATCATCGTCGTCGATAGTCGATTGGTTTCGGACAATTTGGCTAGCTGAGACGTCAAAACTGATACAACCGGCACCCAGGAGGCTAGTACAACCCTGCTTCAAGTAAGCGCCACTATCTGAATCGAAAAAAAACCGGCTCTTCTCTGACGAAACGCACCGTTGAAGCCTGGGCACTCAGACGATCCACAGAAACGGTCAAGCCGACGCTCAAACCAGTACTTGAAAGGTTGCCGATTCCGGGGACCTTGTAGGCGAGCGAGCCGGCATAACTAACCCCTTCAAAATTCGCGTTCGCCTGAACCGAATCGAAGGTACCCACTCGTTCAAAAAACGCCAGGATGTTGCCGCCGCTAGTGAAGCTCAAGTTATCGGTAGTGCCGGGGATGGGACGAGGATCCAGCTGAAAACTCTCCTGATAATCCAGAAACTCGTGTCTGGTAAAAGAGACTGTAAGATTCTGACTTACTGGCCAAGCTAGATTCAGGAAAGAAATCGAGTTGGTGGACTCACCGAAGGTACTGGTTTGACCCGTGAAGAAGGAGTCGACAGCAGCCGGCCGCCTTACTCGAAGGTCATGACGCTTGAATTCGAAGTAAACCTGAGGACGGGTCAAGATGACCAGACCCGCCGGATTGCTAACGGCTGCTGTGGCATCATCAGCCAGACCAATAAACGCTCCACCCATTGCTGCGGCCCGGGCCCCTGGGGTCGAAAAATTGAATTGGAACTGCTCGAAAATCTCTTCGTTACTTTGAGCCCTCGCGGTCAGACTGAGCCCGAGTTGAAGAATCAGGGTCGCGCAGACTAGGCTTCGCCTCTTTTGAATCACTTCGGCTCCCTTCGTCCAAAACGGGCCTGGACTGGAGGCGTCCTCAGACGTTACTCTCTATTTTCAGAGTATAACCTAAGTTGAGCGACCGGCCACCTTGTATGTGTATCTCGGTGTTGCTGCCTGAGTATCTGGGGCGAGTTCGGGGCTGCCGTTCTAGGTAGATGGAGCTCTCCGGAGAGCAAGACTGGGAGAGATCAGTAGAGGAGAGGAGCAGACGATGAAGCCGAAGAATACGATCACCCTGGGCGCGATCCTAGTTGTCGGAACCCTCGTGGTGGGCATGCAGGGCTTGATGGCCCAGCAGGACTCGACCCAGTACCATCGAATCGATGGCGCAGTGATCTACGACCATGACCCCTCCACCCAGCTGGGGGATGACATCTTCGGCGACATCATCGCCGACTTCGAGAACGACGCTCCCGGGAGATGCTCCCATGGAGGTCCGGTCTGCCTGGAGTATCCCAACGGCTACATCGCGGCGTTCCATAGCAACACCAGCGACCACAATCTGGATGGCTGGAGCGAGTACGCCCTCAGCAGGGATGGTGGTAGGACCTGGAATCGCTACAACAAGGTGCAGTACAGCTTCGATGCCTACGCGAAAGACCAGAAGTATCCTGTCTGGGTGGAGGAGGGCCTGGTCACAGAAAAGGGAACCATCATCCTGTTTCTCACCCACTTCAGAGGCGGCGGAAGCGCCATCAGGATCCGGCTGGGAACCATCAAGAGCTACGACAACGGTGCGACCTGGACGGCCTACGAGACCCTGGATGATGGGGATTTCACCGGATATCCCTGTTCCACGGCGGTGGCGGGCGAGACCAACTACGTCATGGTCGACAGCAACCTGGGTGAGGAACAGGATGCCGGTCCCCACGTCCTGTACGTCAGCACAGACGACGGACGCCGCTGGAGCAAGCGGAGCGCCATGAGTCTGGACAACGACAGGTGGTATGGCACCATGACCATCATGGCAGACGGCCGATTGCTGGCCGGCGCCTACACAGAGAAGGACGAGCACCATTTCTACTACTGCATCAGCAAGGACGAAGGCCACACCTGGGGTCCGCAGCAGAAGGCCTACGTGGACAAGATGATCCGGGACCCGGAGCTGGCCTATCTCAGCGGCAAGTACTACCTGCAGGGAAGATCAGGCCACGGCAAAGACGGGGGCTATCGCTTCGTTCTCTATCAGTCGGATGACGGTGAGAGATGGGGGAAGGGAATCATCGTCAGTGGCGATACGGAGCACCCCGACGGGTACAGTCAGAACTGCATCATCAACAAGTACGACGACGACGTTCCCAATGAGCTGATGGCGGTGTACGCCATCGTCTACAAGGGGCGGGACACCAACGAGTATGTCTATTTCATCCGGCCGGATGGGAACTAGCTGAATCCGGCTCAAGGCAGATTCCCAGAACGAGTCTTTGGGAAGTCCCGGTGGAGGGAGGCGAGGAAGTCCAACTCATTGACTCTCTGAACGATCGTGCCTTTGCCATCGTAGAAGATGGTATCTACTTTATCCCGGGACGACGTGGACTCCCCTTTACGCCGCATGAATTCAGAGAGTGAAGCGTAACGCAGACGGCCTCGCCGAGGACCTGCCGTCACCAGGTCGTTAACGCTGCCGAGTGGGCTGTGTCCAAACCTGGCCGGGTGCTCGGGTAGGCAGGAATCTTCTCCCGCGCCCCCGAGCCATGGAAGCCTGAAGCCCGAGCCAAGGGTTGGGGACGCGGTATCCAGGATGAGCTCAACCTGGGATATACGCGATCATCTCGATCTCGACCTTCGTGCGCGAGTCAGGAAACTCGACGCCCACAGCCGAACGCGACGGCTTGTGGTTGGTGAAGAATTCAGCATAGGCCTTGTTCATCGCCGGTTTCTCGACTTTGATATCCGACTGGAATACGGTCACCTTCAGCACGTTCTCGAGGGAGCTTCCGATGGCTTCCAGGTTGTCCTTGTGCTTCTGGAGAATCGTGCGTGTCTGCTCCTCGACGCTGCCGCCGAAATCGCTCGGACTGCCCTTTCGCGTTCCGGTCAAGCCGGATGTGAAAACAAGGTTGCCGATACGCACCCCGGCTTGGTTCTTCTCGACCTTGTGATGATCGCCCTTTGCCGGTACGCCCATCGCCAGGGCGGCCATGCCGGCAGCGCCGCCCATCTTGACGGCGTCGGAAATGAAGTTGCGGCGTTCGCTGCTGTTAGCCATTTGTGTCCTCCTCAGGAATCTGGTGTTGCTTTCAGAGATACTTGCTTCCTTGGACTAATCCTTCGACCCCTCTTACAAGCGCTTGAGCATACAGACTCTTGGAAGCTGCCATGGTCGATAGATTTATTCTGCGGTGGTTCCGTGCTGCTTTGATCACAGCATCATCGGGATCATAAAACTCCAGCTGGTGCACATATCTGTCCATCTTGTCGCTTTCAGGTTGAACATAGGCTCGGGCATAACGCTCGATCAAGAGCTTGAGTTCATCACGCCAATCGGTTATCCGTATCGTCCAATTTTCGCCATCATCAAAATCCGGTATCAAGGTATGGATACGGGTGATCATGCGCGGATTCATTTGCAAGAACAGATCCTCGATATCTTCGATGGATTGTGTGGCTGATTTCTCAGCCAACTGTTTCAGAACGAACATATCCTGATATACACCCATCTCCCCAGCTGAATCACCTGCTACCGACCAGACAGGTTCCAGAATCTCGCGGATTCCTCTGGACATAAACCAGCCCATCATTAAAGCCACTTTACCTTCAATCTTGACCTGTTCTTCCAGAACCTTGCTTCTTCGTAGGCTCAGATCTTCCCTGCTCATCCCGGCCCAGGTTTTCTCGGCTTCGAATTTTTCTCTCTTGATGACATTTGCTACCTGTTGCTCGGAGGCTCGAACCAACCAACCCATACGTGAGAGGTTTCCAGGAATCGCAAGCTGAAAATCCGAATAAACGTATCCGTTGGAGTTCGCGGGCATAAGATTCGAAGTCATTGCCAGCTCGACAATATCGTCCAGTAAAGCAAAAGACGTGAGCCGGTTTGGTGGCGATATCTGCGTGCCATGAACTCGAAGATTCCTTGCCAGGAGTAGACTTGCAAAAAAGGCTGATCCTGCACTGCTGACAGCCAGGCTTCCCAGAAAATCTCTTCTATCCAGCATGGTCATGAAACTCCTTTTTCCAAGATTGCCAAGAAGGAAGGCTTATCAATATCGCCCCTAAAATAATCACTCGCACCGTTGAGATAGAAATACCCCAGCCTGAGCACCCGTGCATAAAGGCTCTGATCCTTTGCCTTTTCCACAGAGCTCTTCAGATCCAGGCCAGGCTCTTGACCGTTTTGAATGGCGCGTACGTAGCGAATGATATCGTCGGATTCATCATAATAATTATCCTGGTCATAGTAGCGCCTGCTCAGTTCAGGATCGGGATGGTTGTAGGCTTCTTCGTATCTCCTGACATCTTCCGTCAAGGCCTGATACCGCTCGACGAAAGTATCGACCCAGAGGTCGAAGTCGTCCTCCTGTTCGAGAAACACATGCTTCTTGATCATGTCTGCCTGCCACATTCGGGTAAGAAGGGGCTCGGTTATAGCGACATCAATGCTACCGGTCGCAGGATGAGACCGCATGTTGTAATCAAGCGTAGCTTGAGAAAACATTTCCTTCGGCGACAAGGAAGGTCTCTTGCCACCGTCATACACCATCCTGAAGGTCATGGCATCCTGGTAAACCCGGCAATTGTCATTGGTATATAGGGGGTTTGGATCAGCCTCCGCTGCTTCAAAAGCCAAACTGAATCCCGTGTCAGCTGCGCGATGGGCCAGCCAGCCAATTGCATAGGCAATTCTGATCTGCACCTCGCGATCGCTTTTAACGGAATTCCAGGTGTCTTTGTATTTTTCCAGAATGGGTACCGCATAATCACTGTTCCCCCGGGAAGCACTGCCCAGGAGCCCACTGTCATATTGGTTTTGGATACAGGTTTTGAAGGGAGCGCATATCTCCGGGATACTGAGAGCAATCCGTGCCAGATCTTCGTAAATGGCAATGTGCGTGATGTGTTCCGACATCGCTGCTCCTTTGTTTGGGCGACCTTACTCCTATGATGACGTGTGAATAGTTATATGGGCTATTGTGAGGTTCTTTTCAAGAGCCCTACAATCCAAACGTCAAACTCTAGAGGACATAGACCAGAGACCCATGAAGTCACCGACGCGACCGCGCAGCACGTACACACAATCTGCTACACGAAAAGAGGCAGGAGCAGATTCAGTGCTGGCAGGATGTTGCCCGACTGAAGACCGAGTTTCGGACTTGGTTTAAGCAGTATAGAGATTTGGTGGAGAGGGTGAGGATTATTGCTCCTGTCTCCGGCATCGGGACACTTTCAAAGCGAAGTGCGCGTTTCTGTGAGACAAGAAGGCAGCAGAATCAGGTTCCTTGAGTCTTCCTCCATTGCCACCTCAACCAGGTCCTGCTGATCCGCTTACTGGTGAAGGAGTGTAATAGCCCAGATCTGACCGTACAAACAGTGTCAGAATAGAGCTGCCCTGACCACCGGCCGCTGGAGGGTCTGAAGTTGGAGGACGCCGATCCCATGACGAAGACGGGCCGGCATCGGGTCAGCTGGGGTGGGAAGAGCGATCTGAGCAAACTGGCCGGGACCCCCAGCCAGCTGAAGATCTCGATCCAGAATGCCAAACTGTACTCGTTTCAATTCGAATAGCGTGAGCGATCCGACACCGGTCGCTGCACACCCATCTGATACGCTTCGCGCCAGGCCGCTAAAGTGGACTGATTGGAGAAGGAAGAGCTTGACGCCTCTCGGCGGTATGAGGTGGCTCGCTACAGCTGGAGCAGGAGCTTAATGAAACCCTCCGGGCCCGCGCGCGCCTGGAGCAGACCCTTGACTTCTTGGCGCAGCGCCGCTCCTCCAGAACAAGCTTCGTCCACACCAGATCGGAAAAGCGATTTCCTATTGATCCGCTGTTCCCTTCCGCTCAATGTTTTGGCCCCAGGACGTCGCCCACCGGAAGCAGTTCGATACCCTCCCCCTCCTTCGGACTCTTGATCCGAAACCGCATGGAGGTCACTTCGGCACCGGCAGGACCATATCTGTTCTTGCCCAGACCCTCGTGACTGCCCACGGCAAAAATGCTCCCGTCTTCCAGGACGCAGGCGTCGGGGTAGTAGGCCAGGGGATCATAGGTAAAGCCGCGGTCTTCGCCAGGCTTGATCCAGCTTTTCCCGTTGTCGCTACTGTAGATGACCTGACCGTTGTCTCGGCGGCCCGAACAGTAGACGAGAGCAACAGTGCCAGTGGGCAGGACTTGAAGGGAGCCGCGCTTGAAGTGGACAGCCTCTCCGCCGGGAAAGAGCTGCTTCGAGCTAGTCCAGGTTCGACCCAAATCCGCCGACTCGAACCAATGGGAGGTTGGCCGTGTGACGAAGCCTATACGACCGTCAGGGAGATAGCCGCCCGTCGACTCGGTCGAGTCGAAGTCATTACTGCCGGTCACGCTGAGCCCTTCCCAGGTGGTGCCTTTGTCGCGTGACCGGGCCACCGCGGTCAGCCAGCGGGTTCCCCAGGTCAGCTTCTTCGGCGTTGGCCAGCCCGTTCCGCCCGGAATGGGGGAAACCGTGTAGATGGCCAGTACCGCACCGTCTGGCGCTTCCAAGAGGCTGTAGATGGCGTCGAGTCTCCCGAAGAAGGAAAGACGGCTCGCTTCGTGCCAGGTTTCGCCGTTGTCCTCGCTGCGGAAGACGATGTTTTCCTGGGGGAGCCGGTTGACCGTCACTCTGGCGAACTCCAGAGGCGAGGTCGGCATCCGCTTCCAGTAGCCAGAACTGCTCTGAATGACCGCCGTGGCCAGCATGGTGCCGTCCCCAAGTTGAATCACATCAGAGGCGTAGTACGCTCCCGGCACCAGGGGCAGTGCCTTGGGCCGGGTCCAGGTTCTGCCGCTGTCGCGGCTGCGGATCCACATGATCTTGCCTCCGGTGGGACAGTCCCACTCGAAGATCCACGCATACTTCCTGCTCAAGTGCGCCTTCTCCTCGGGTGGCATATCCAGCGGAGTGGGCCATGAGGCGTGCCAATAGCCGGCACTGAACGTCACATACAGATCACCGTTTTTCAGCCGGACGACATCGGGCCAGCCACACCAGCCGCCGAACCCGTGAAACGCCTCGGGCGTGTTCACCGTGGGCGAAACGAGGATCTTCCGAAACTGGTCGAATCGGTTCGTCGTCCCGCCGTTCACGTAGGTGGCGGCCAACGCTGCCGATACGATGAGAACCCCGAAGCGGGAAGGCGTAGGGCAGGCTATTTTGCGATTGCCTGTCATTCGGCCCTACTGGAACCGTAGAGAGAAGAGATCGGCGTCTTTCAGGATGAAGCGGAGCCTAACAAGTCTACCTGGTTTTGTCAACTTGGGAGGGCATCGGGGGTGTACGTCAAGAATGTAGGTGGCAGTAGATTGCTCCCCTCCGAATGAACTATCTCAAACGGCCCTTTATCCTGCTGAGGGTTAAGTGCTAAACAGCTTCCCACAAGGTCTTTTTCATTGTCGCTGAAACACAGGTTCTCGTTCCGGCGTTTGTCCATTTACATCAGGATTCCGAATACGCGGAGCGTCGGTGACGATCGAGTAACCGGATAACTATGAGTTGGAGCGGACGGCACCGAGGCTCCGTGAAATCGGGAGTTACTCTTGGTAGCGCGTCGACTTCGGCAATATCACCGCCGTGCCGCCGCTCAACTGGGCAGTGTAGAATAGTCTTATTATCGAGGCGACGCTCACGCTCCAAATCCAAATCGAGCAGGAGGAGGATGATCGGTGGATCGCCGAGGTGCCTGAACTGCCGGGCGTCATGACATACGGAGCTAGTCCGGAAGAGGCCCGGGCAAAAGCGCAAGCGTTAGCACTCCGGGTGTTGGCCGACCGTTTAGAACATGGAGAAGCTGGCTCGGAGCCGCTACACATCCAGTTCAACGCGGCATGAAAAGGTGGCGCAGCGTCCGGGCTAGACGACTCCTGTCCGCACTTCTCAGCATCGGCTGGCGAATCAAGAGGCAATCACTAAATCCTGTGTTGCGACGGGTTTGGTTTGAAGAGACTGGAACTGATGGGGTATCCAGCTCAGCTGGACCACGAGGCTGTTCTAGACGGCTTCATTGACTATCTCCACGAGAGACGACCTCGTCGAGTTTCCCCTGTTGTGGCTCTCGAGGGAGCCAATGCACTAACTGGCAAGAGACTTCGGCACCCGGTTCATAAGAAGGGTCCTGCGCCGCCCCGGCGACACAGCGGGCGAGTTACTTTCCGAAGCAGTAGAGCGCTTGGTTCGTACGGACGAAGATCCTACCGTCTGACAGCGCCGGGGTGGCGTAGATCTCTTCACCCAGATCGTTGAGGACAATCACCTCCCAGTCGGCACCGGGTTTCAGAACCGAGATTTTGCCGGTTTCACTCGCGAGGTAGATTTTGCCGTCTGCTGCAATGGGAGAAGCGGAATAGGGATCGACCGCATCCTTCAGACGACCCCGCTTGAGCATCTTTCCGGTCTTCGCGTCGATGGCCGAGAGAATGCCGCCGTTTTTCACGTAGTACAGGACGTTGTCGTAGATGAGTGGTGAGGGGACAACGAACTTAAAGCCTTTCTCGTGGCGCCAGAGTTCACGCGTGCGGAGGGTCTCGCCATCGGCTCCCGGCTCCAGGCGCATTGCCACCAAAGGAGAAGGCCCGATATACCTGGCTTGGACGGCATCCCACTCCTCGCGTTCGAGAACTCCATCCCGGTTGCCACGGAACTTCGCCATTCCGGTAAGCCAGACGCTGCCTTCGTACTCTTTGGGACCGAGACGGCCGTCACTGTCCTTGTCCTGCTTTGCGAGTTGATCGTCAAACGGAAGTGCATTCTCGAAGTTGTAGCCGAAAGCGTAGAGTGTGTCGCCCTCCAAAATCGGACTCGCCACCATGGCGCCGGCCATGCTGGATTCGGTGAAGGTTCGCTGGCCGGTTTTTAGCTGGTGGGCGCCGAACATGCGGTCGCCGACCGTGAGGACTTGAGGGGCGCCCTTCGTCGGTCGGTACAGCACGGGTGTCGACCAGCTCTCGGATTCCACGCGGTTCGTTCTCCACACCGTTTCACCGTTCTCAAGATCGAACGCAGCGATGAAGGAGTCAGCCAACTGATCCACCTGGATAACGAGCAGGCCGTCCGCAACGATAGGAGAGATGCCGAGCCCGTGGGAGTTGGTGAACGGGCCGAGCGGGGTCTTCCAGCGAAGGTTGCCGGAGGAATCGTAGGAGAGCAGACCCCAGTCCTGGAAAAACACATATATGTTGTCGCCGTCGGTCACGGGAGTGATGGCCGCGGGATCGTTCAGTTTGTTGACAAGAGGCTTCCACTCCCGTTGAACCCACTTCTCCCAGAGCAACTTGCCGGTCTTGCGATCGAAGCACTGCGTATAAAGCTTCTCGTCGGCAAAGCCGGTCAGGAACACATGCCGGGCGGTGAGAACCGGGGAGGACTTGGCACGCCGAACCGCAGCTTTCCAGACAACATTCTTGTCCGGCCCAAACTCGGTGGGAAACCCGGTGTCCTCAGAAACGCCGGATCCGTTGGGACCCCGGAAGCGAGACCAGTGCTCGGCGTGCACGGCGGATGCTGTCAGAGAAAAAATTAGGTTCATCCGGTAAATGGGGAGGTGCCGCCAGTCAAAGGCAGGCCGCGGAAACTGCCGCACTATGCAAACCGTGGAAAAACAAGTAGTTCTGGAGGAGAACTGGCAAGTGCTCGCAGTTGTTTTTCCACCGTTCGCACAGCGCTTGGAAAACTCCGTATCACGGGCTTCCTGGCCCAGTTCGATATCGCTCGGAGTTTTCCACAGTTCCCACGGCCCCTGCTACTGCAGCCGACTATATTGACAAGCGAACGGGGAACCAGATTTGGGATCCGGAAAGCGCCGAACCACGTTCCACCTCCCCATTTACCGGATGACCCTGGAGCTTTCCCTGGCCCCGTTGACATTGATGCCGCTGCTGTTCTGGCTGGCAAGCTCCGAGCCCTGAGCGGGAGGGGCACTACCTGGTGAGAGTAGGGCCAGCTCCAGGAACTGGCGCCCATTGAGGGGCATGGCCATGATCGTTCGGTTGTCCAGAACCTCGCCAAAAGTGGCGTTGGCTGGACGGAGCAGCTCGCGGCTGGCCAAGACCACAACGCTTTCGTCCGGTCCTCCAGGCACGAGAGTAATGTCCAGAGCAGACTTCAAGCCGACGCTGAGATGAGCGTGCTCGATCACTTCGGTCCTGAAACCATCTAGTGAAGCCCTAACCGTATAGTTTCCCGGCTTGAGCAGGGGTAGGCCGAGGATCCCACTGCTCCCGGTGCTTCCGTTCCGCTGCAGACCCGTTGCTTCGTTAATCAGACGAATCTGAACCCCAGGGAGTACCCTTGACGATTCATCCCGCACCCTGACTATCAAGGTCGAGGTAGCCGTCTGCGACCAGCCTGAACTGCAAGTCAAGAACAAGGTCAAGAGCAAGATCGACAGAAAGCGTGAGGCCGGCGGCGCCACCGCCCGGTCGGGAGACTGCCACCCGAACGGCTTCAGCCATGTGCTTGGACGAGTTGGCGCGCAAGCGCCGCAGAGATACGATCTCACGATATCCGCCGACCTTCGAAGTTGCTGAAAGGGATTATCCCATGTAAGAGTCCGGAGTCAACGACCCCACCGTTTGTACTTGACGTGTTCGGCGCCGCCAGTGTATCACTAGTGGTCGACCAAAGGTTCGCGAGCCCTCGCTCCCCGTCGTGGGCATGGGCATGGCATTCCACAACTGATCTGAGCGTCAGCTAACCATACCCAAGTGAGCGCCACACATCGCTTCTGCCTGATTTTCTGGATCGTCGTCCACAGCTTCCTCGGTTCGCCAGCTCAGTCTTACAGCGACCCCGACCGTGGCCAGCCTGGAGACACAATGATCCAGGCCTACCTCACGAAAAAGACGGAGAAGATCCACGATCGCTTCCTGGCCCAAATAGAGTCACAGCAGCAGTGGGAGCAGCGGCTGCCGGAATACAGGAAAGAGTACTTCGAAATGCTGGGCCTGTGGCCCCTCCCCGAAAAGACTCCTCTCCACGTCACAACCACCGGAAGGCTTGAGCGAGAGGGCTTCACGGTTGAGCTGATTCACTACCAGAGCCGTCCCGGGTTGTACGTCACGGGCAATCTCTACCGCCCGTCCGGAGCCAGTCCGGGTCAGCGCTTCCCAGCAGTATTCTACGTGTGTGGTCATCGGTATCAGGGCCGCGATGGCAACAAGACCGCTTATCAGTCCCACGGGGCCTGGTTTGCTCGGCACGGATACATTTGTCTGGTTGTCGACACACTACAAATGGGCGAGATCGAGGCCATCCATCACGGAACCTATCGGGAACAAAGATGGTGGTGGCTTTCGCGCGGTTACACTCCAGCCGGGGTCGAATGCTGGAACGGAATTCGAGGCATTGATTACCTGATCAGCCAGCCCGACGTCGATGCTGAGCGTATTGCCGTAACCGGTATCAGTGGCGGCGGAGCATCTACTTTCTGGATTGCTGCGGCCGACCCGAGGGTAGCGGTAGCGGTCCCTGTGAGCGGCATGGCCGACCTTCACTCCTACGTGCCTAACCGGACGATCAACGGACACTGCGACTGCATGTTCCTTCACAACGCCTTTCAGTGGCCCTGGACCCGAATAGCGGCATTGATAGCACCACGACCTCTCCTGTTCGTCAACAGCGATCATGACCGAATCTTTCCCATGGACGCCAACCATCGGGTGATCAACCGCCTGGAGCGGATCTACAGCCTCTTCGGCGCCGGCGACCAGGTGGACAGCGTGGTCAGCATGGGTGGGCACGCCTACCGCAAGGACATCCGTCGAGCGGCATACCGATTCATCAACACCCACCTCAAGGCCGATCCCCGACCCATCGAAGACAGCGAGGTCGACCTCGTCAGCGGCACCCGGGAGCATCCCGAACATCCAATCGACCCACTCGCTCTGAGAGTGTTCCCTGATGACTCGGATATTCCAGAAAACGAGTTGAACACGACCATCGATGAGGTCTTCGTTCCGGCGGCCTCGGTCGCGCCTCCATCACAGGGCAAATTCGAGACCTGGAAGCAAGAGCTCAAGAAGGAGCTTCGACGAATCGTCTTCCGGGAGCTGCCCCAACGAATACCAAGTGCACGACTGATTCGGCAAGAGTCCCAGAAAACAGCGCTATTGGAGACGGAACCGGGGATCCAAATACGCCTTCGGAGGGAATCACCGCAGCAACCGAAAACGCCGCGAGGCCAGATCCTGCTGGTGGTTACCGACCCTGGCTCAGGAGTTGAAGTGCCCGATTGGATTGGGCGCCTGAGCGATAGCTATGACCAGGTTTTCTACTGCGACGTGCGTGGAGTGGGCAAAACCCGTTGGACTCGAAAGAACCCGCCCAACTATGTGGAACGCTCTCACGTCCTGTTGGGCACAACCGTCGACGTCGGCAGGGTTTGGGACATCGCCGCCTCGTCCCGCTATCTGGCTGGTCAGCACTCCAACCTTCAGATCCATGTAGCTGGGGAGGGCAGTGCCGGCATCCTGGGTGCCTATGCCGCCTTGTGGGAACCCGATATAGCAGCTCTGCATCTGGCCAAGCCCCCCTTGACCCACATGGCCCCGTCGGCGCCTCAGTTCCTCAACGTGCTTCGCGTCTGCGACATTCCTGGTGTGCTGGGAATGCTGGCCCCACGTCCGCTACACATCCAGGGCGCAAAGAGCAAAGAGATCGACAAGATCAGGTCGATCTATCACTCCGCGGCCTCCTCGGCCAGTCTGAGAATCGACTAGGCTGAACCTCATTTGAAGATTTAGAGAAAGAAGGGACGTCACTCATTGCTGTTGTGATGGATTGGGCGTGTTTGAGACACGTTCCTACGCCGAAGGCGTTAGTGCGCGTAGCCCAGACATCTGAGGTTTCAAGTCAAGTGTTTTTTCAAGTTTTTTTTCAGCCGGTTGCATTTTTTTCCACAGCTTGATTGCTCTCTACAAGAAGGCCAGCAAAGGGGCGTTGTTCGCCTTCAAAGAAGCCACATAAATGGCGTCGTCGTAGGGGACCCGGTTCTTCCAGCAGCGGTAGATTATGCGCAGCCACTTGAAGGCCAAAGAGCGCACCGCGACGTGATGATCTTTCCCTTGGCTGAGCTGCATCTGGTAGAACGCTTGCGCCCAGGGGCACCAGTGCCGGGAGTGAGCGGCGAATTCGTGAACGCCCTGGCGGACGAACTTGGGACAGGCCCAACGGTAAGACACGATGCGGGTCTTGCCACTGCTTCGCAGCAGGGGGGCGATGCCGGAGACGGTCTGTACCTCCGCGGCGCATTGGAAACGATCCCGATCCTCCCCAAAGAGAGTTAAGAGCCGCGGTCCCAGAGCCTTTCCAGAGCCGGGCAGACTGCTGAAAATGAAATGGTCGGGGTGGTGGTTGAAGAGTTCCTCGATTTTGGCATCAAACCGCTGGATGGACTCATTCAAGTGCAGGATCTGTCCCGCCAAGCTCTGAGTCATCAGGCTAGCCGCCGTCACAATGGCCGCATCGTGGGTCAGCGCCCGGGCCTGCTTGATCTCCTCCAGCTTGGAGTGCAACTTTTCGCTGCCCCCCACCCGATGGCTCTTGAGAAAGCGGCGAATCGTGGTCGGCTTGACCCGCTGCAAGGCCTCAAGGCTGGGCCAACGGTTCAGGAAATCACAGGCCGTCTTCCCTTTGAGCGGGCCGACCCATTTCAGGGCCTGAGGAAAGTAGTTCTTCAAGTTGGCGGTCCACTGATTGGTCAAGTCCGCGCGCAGATCGACCAGCTTGCGCCGTTGCTCGGACAACAGGCGCAGGGAGCGCACCTCCGGCGATTCGGGTTCCCACAATCGAATCCGTTCCCGATGCTTGAGCAGGTAGTCCAGCACCAGATCCGCATCCCTCGGGTCGTCTTTGCCTCCACTGGGATAGAAGGCTCCACGGTAGCGGCTCAAGGACTTCGGGTTGATCGGGTAGATCAACACAAAATCGTAATCCATCAGCGCATACAGCAGCGCTCCCCGGCTCTGTTCGACGGCGATCGCGACCCAGCCGCCTCCGCTCCTTTCTCTCAGCCCGTTGATCCAGCTCTGCAGGGCCTCCGGTGTTTGTTTGACGTCGCCGGTCTCGATTTCGCTCGAGCCCGACATCCGCAGCGCGTAGGCATGCTCTTGGTCGGCCCAGTCCAGGCCCACCCACACTCCAATGGTCTGCTCCTCAATCGGCTTCATGGCTCCTCTCCCCTTCTCTGGTGTTTCGTCGGACGCAAACCGGGGGCGGCGAATTCCTTATAGAAGTCCTCCTGAGCGGACAGCATCTGAGTATTCGTCCAAATCCGGCCCAGGGTCCGTCCGAAAGTCTGGGCTTAATCGTCCTCCCGATAAGGGTTGGCATTCGTGACGGACCCGAGCGTCCTGGGAGTCGACTATCGAGCTCCCGACTCCACACTTTTGCACACCATCCACACCTTCCACAAAGAAAGAAAAAAGTAGCAAAAAAGAAAGAAAGGCGGCTACGGCTACTTGCCGCTCCCATCTTCCCGATCTCAGTACCTTCCCAACTATAAGGGTTGGCGATGCGGAGCGAAGCGAGCTACCCTGGGTCAAATTCGTTCAAGAAAATGTGCTACCCCAAGGGGGTTATTGCCGACCGGAAACCATTGGCAACAACGCTTTCAGCGTAGAAAGTCAACGCGACTTAAACCCAGGGTAGCTCGCTTCGCATTGCAACCCTGGGCTACGCGCAATAACGCCTTCGGCGTAGGTGATGTTCTGAAGTGGGAAGAAGTCTCTTTCTCGAATGGGGCCAGGTGTCGAGGGGAGAGCTGGAACCACAGCGAGATCCCCCTGGCTCCGACTGGCGGCGGCAACCCCTGTCTAGAACGATCGCCCGAATTTGAAGTGCATTCGCAGGCTGTGCTCACGACTGCGCGCAAAATCCAGTCTCAAGAGCACTGATTCCGGAGTCTTGAGGCGGATCCCAAATCCCAAGCCTTTCTCCAGGCCCGAGAAATCGAAGTCGGATCTTTTCGAGAATACCTTGCCTCTATCGTAGAAAAACGCCAACTCAAAGGCCGGGGAGGCCTCCCACCGATACTCCGCTGAGAGAAAGAGCAGATTGTTATCGCGGAAACGAAAATCACGAAAGCCCCGCAAGCTGCCGTCGCCTCCCAGGGTCTCCTGCACATAGAAGGGAATTCTGGTACCGGGGTCCTCGTCATCGAGCAAGGTAAAGAAGCGAAAGGCCATGACCCGTTGATCCGAACCCAGGGTGGCATAGTACCTCCCATCGATGGCCAGGCGGCTGAAATCGAACTCCTCGCTGCCCCGATCGTCGAAGCGGCTCAACGAAATACCGAACATCCCACCACTATGCGGATTACCAGGCCGGTCTCGAAAATCCATCAAGGCAGCGGAACTCAGGTTCAAGAAGTCCGGCTGGCGCTGCAATCCCGGGGCCGTCAGATCGTCGAAGCGCTCTTGGATATTCGGAAACATCTCGTCTTCACCTGGGCCGTTGGACATCGTCAAATACGCGGCCCGACCGGCCAGGTTGAGCCAGTTCGTAAACTGGTACCCCACCACCGCCCCATAGGAGGAACTGGTAAGGCTGAAATCAGTTCGATCGGCTAATTTGGAGTGAGGGCCAAGTCCGAAAAAATCTTCCTCGGGAAAATCGCTGTAGCGCAAATCGGCGTAGAGGAAAAAGTCTCCCACTTTCCGATGAGGCTCATCCAGCCGAAGCATCTCCTTGCCGCGAACATTGGGGCGAAACACGAACTCATCCCGACGCGTCGGGTCTTTGCCCAACTGCAGGACGTACTCTTGATAATTCCTGATCGAATAGGCGGCCGAGGCCTGGGCAGTGAACATCGAGCCATTGATGTTGGGCTTCCAGTAGCGGATGCCGGGCGCAAAACCGGAACCTGTGGTGATGGTGCCGAGGATTCTTCCGTAGAGATCCCGGTAGCTCAGCAGGCTTTGATAGCCCCTCTTCTCGACCTGCAGAAGCAGCTTCTGAAAGGTTGATTGCTTGATCTCCTTCTTTTCTTGACTCTTCTGCTGGAGAGTAGCAGCGGGAATCCCCTTTCGGGTACGTCCCGCCGCCCTCGCAGAACCGGACTTGGTGCGTTACACCATCCGGCTCCCGGCCGGAGTCATCCACCGGGGTTTCCCTCGGTGTGAAACGAATCAGTCGTGTGGTCATGGTCTTAATCCGCTCAGTGTCGGGCCATGTTTCTCCGACTCGTTCTCTCCAACCGACACCCCTTCACTCCGTCCGCATTACCGGACCTCATCGCTACTATGGGTGTCTCCGACTTCCGCCAGACTCCGCCCTCTTCCTCGCTGTTTAGGCTTGTCCGAGGGTGCGCACCCTCGGGTGCGCCACCTGACGGATCTCCCTGGTTACCACGCATTCTCCTTGTAAGGCTCGACGCGACCTCAGATCCCGGGCTGTCCGTTGACACTCGCCCTACCGCGTCAACGGGTGTTGCCTGCTGGGTGCGAGAACCCATCGACCAGATCCAACGATGCCGTTTTCGGGACTCCACGTCTTCAGGGTCAGCATCACCTGTTACCTTTGCACCTCGCCTCCTTTCGTACCTACGCATCAAGCGCCCTGTTACCAGGACACCTGCAAGGCTCGATACCAGGCCTGTGGCTAGCAGTTACCTGGGTGGGATTCGCACCCACTAGAATACGCGGCCTTGCCAGGCCGCAACCCCGCAACTGGCTCCATCGCTGTGCCCGACTGGATGGGGGATCGGCAGGGTCTGTAGGCTGCGGATCCAGGGACCCGGACTGAGCTGCTGGCAAATCCGGAGGGTCGGTTTCTATTTTCTGGGGGGCCTCGCTCCCTGTTGCGGGGTTCCCCTGAAACGCAAACGGAGTCTGAAAGCTCAACTGGCCGAGGATCAGTAGGACAGATAGCCGCTGCCAAGAGACCAATCTAGAGTTCCCTTTCAAGGCCAACCACAGAGCCGCGCTTGCCATTGCGAAGGTAGACCTCCACCCGCTTCTTCCAAGCTTGGCGCTGCGGGTTCAAGGTACGAATCCGCACCATGAGGAACTCTGCCTCGTCCCTGGGAATGGGCAGTTGTCGCAGGTGTGTGGACTGGACCTCTCCCAGCAGCTCGAGATTGAGTCGTAGATTGTCGAATCGGAACCATTGGTACTGGTAGGACTCAATCCTGGAAACATCGGCCTCCACACCGAGGTTCCGGAACTCGATCCGGGGCGTTTGTTCATCTGAGATGCGGAAGTCGGACAAGGGATTGATTTGCGTCAGGAAGTGGCGAACGATCTTGTCCCGTCTCCGAATGAGTGTATCTACCAGGTAATCCTCGGCCTCGATATCGGTAAGTCGACCCGTACGGACAATCGCTCTAATCACCTCATTGGTGAACCGCATGAGGATTCGAGTAGCCCACAGTGCATCGTCGGCCAACATTCTGACGAAGGCGGGGTTCGGGTACTCGGTCTTCCACTTATCGGGCTCGAAGTGAGCGGCCTCGTAGCGGCCGACCGCCGGGTATATGCGATATTGAATATGCCTCCAGGGGCGGTCCCACCACCCCAGACTGACGCCCGCCTTCAGGCTGGGCTTCATCTCTGCGACATGCTCATAGCCCGCGCGTCGGCTCTGCAGCTTGATGCTGCCGCTGCCAAAGCAGGATCCAAAGTCGAGCAGATGATGCTTGAGGTAGCCGCTGCCGGACTCCTCTATATAGATATTTAGAGAATTGGTGGCGCCGCAATCATCGTGGTTGACCCAGGCGGCAAGGACTCGTAGCCCCCTGAGCTCACGCCGGTTCTGGTGTGGGAAGATGTCGTTGGGATCGTCCGGACGAACCCCAAAATACTGGAAAGGCCCCAGAGGCAGTCCGGGAAGCGCTCGGCTGGCGATTACCTGGGTGCCACCCTCGGATCTCATGGGAACCCTTTCGAAGATCCGCTCTATATCCCGCTCTCTCATTCTGCGCGGTCTTCCGTTGATTCCCATCATCTTCGCGCCCGCGGCAACCTTCACCTCTTCACGCTTCACCAAGGCTAGATAGTTCTCCGGAACGTTATAGCCGAAGGCATGGAAGAATTTGGAGGTGATCACCTCGGTCGAGGTAGCGAGCTGAGGATACTCGAGAGGATCGAACTTCACGAAGTAGATATCTCCGCGGCCGTCTCGAATCGTGAATCCCGGCGAGATGCCTTCACTCTTACCCTGGAGCACGACCCAGGGGACGGAAAGATCGGGCCCATCCCGTTGATCCGCTCCCCTGGCCAGTTCCTGCAGGCTCATGGGAGTCCGTCCGATTCGATTCGTAAACCAGCTGGAATCGGGAACCTCTCCGAGCGTATTCACGTTCTGGGAGCGAACGATTTCCTCTCCTTCTTTGATCCCATGGGAGTAGCTGCTGTTAATGAAGTCCTCAATTTGGCTCAACTCGATAGGACAGGGTTGTTCAACAGGCCTTCGGTCGGGATCCACCCAGATCGGATCATCAGGAAGAAACTTCTGAGCGGAAAGAAAGGGAGAACACAGAATCACCAGGCAGCACGATGCCGCCCTAAGAGCGGCTATCTGATAGCTTCCCAAAGCTCGTCTCCCCCGCGGTTGAGCACAAGTTCCAGCTACAAGGCGTCTCGGTCTC
Organism: Acidobacteriota bacterium; assembly: GCA_965222655.1. Taxonomy (GTDB): domain Bacteria; phylum Acidobacteriota; class UBA6911; order RPQK01; family JAJDTT01; genus CAUZIZ01. Next base: position 1,456,279 of record CBDCUP010000022.1, on the reverse strand, counting down.
GGACAAAACCTCTCTTGCCCTTGATCTCGAGAGAAATCTTGTCGGATTCAACCCTAACCAAAGCGTAATTGTGAAATCGAGAAGGACCCGGATATCTGGGGTAGCGATGCTTCAGCTCGGCCGTCCAGTCTCGATTGAGGTTGGAGATACGCTCGAGGTAGCGGCGATAGACCTTCTTGTTCAGGAGCTTCTCTATCTCCTTCTCATCGGCTTTGGGTTGCCCCCGAGGTCTGACACCACCCAGCCCGTTCACGATCCAATTCACGGTGTGAACCGGGTGGCCTTTGTCACGAATGACCTCCTTCCACCGCTCATAGTAGTGTTGGTGTCCGGTGAAAACTGCGGTAACCCGATGCTTGCGAAAAAGATCGATCAGATAGCGCTGTTCCCCCGTATCCTCTGAGGGCAGCGTCTGGTTCACCAGCATGCCGCGATGTCCTGGATGGCCACCGACCCCAACAATGGGCGCCGGTTCGTTGTCGTCACTGAAGAAAGGCGAATGGTGAAAGAACACGAAGGAAGCACGCAATTTCGGGTTCTTGCCGGCACTTTCGAACAGATCCCGTACCCATATCAGTTGATCGCGAAGATGGTTCTTGTAAGGCGGGAGCGCATGGGTTCGGCGGTACTTTCCCTCGTCGATGAAGAAATTGGAGTCGAGCACAACGAAGAGTACATCCCGATGAATCAGGCTGTACCAAAGCTTCTGACTGTCTGGTTCTGCCAGATGCTCGTTTCCCGGAAGCTGTGACAGATACGCATAGTTCTTGCTGAAGAAACTGTAGATATTACTCCTGCTGGTTGGGCTTTCAAAATACACATCATGGTTTCCGACGGCTGGAAAGTAAGGGACTCTGCGCGCGAGCGGCTCGATCACGGGGTAGAAATCGGTCTCGTAGTCCTTTCCCTTGTCGGCGGAAATATCACCGGTATTGAAAACCAGGTCGACAGATTCCTTCAGCATCTGCCCGACCAGGGCATCGTGCCCTCTCTTGCGATTGCGTTGGATGTCCCCGTAGACGATGAAGGAAAAGGATTCATTTCCTGTCCGATTCGAGGGCTGAGCAAAAGGCATCGGGGATGATGACGCCGAACGCCCCTCGCCTCCCGGGAGAATCAGCAGGATCAGCAGTAGTCCGAATCCAAGAACCTTTTGCAGGCGTGCTACCTGGATCATAGTCGAATACCCCGAAGTCGACCTACTCTATAGAAAGTCACAAGCCCATTCCAGTTGGACAGGTATCGGACAGCTTGGGCTGACTGTAGCGCAAGCACTCCAGTATTGTACGGCGTCGCAGCCGACGACTGGGTGCAAGCGCGGGCAAGGTGTCCGAAAACTGATCAGCCTGACGCCCGGAGCACTTTAAACTCTAGATCGAAGAGGAGGAGACTGTTAAGATGAGCAACCGGGTTGCCATTGCAGCTCAGTTGCTATCGTTGACTGTTCTCGTTGCACCTTTTGATAGCTATGCGCCTGCTTCTGACCACCTCCTCCACCGATTGGCATGGGCGCCTTGGCATCGTTCATACGGCCTTGACCCGAAGTGTCTTTGTTCCGCTCCTATTGGTTCCTGCCCTGGCGTTACCGCTTACAGAGACAGAGGAAGGCCGCTCCGCCGCTCTCAGCACTTCAGGCACGACCTCCAAGCAGGCGCAGAAGGCACCTGACAGCCGAGCCGAGGAGTGGAGGCAGCGACGATTGGAGCGGAGCCAGAAGATAGTTCCCAATCAGCCCAACAGCGCCGAGAAGGCTTTCCTTCGCCTGGAAAACGATAGTTTTCGAGAGACTCTCAACATCCGCTGGAAGGACTTCTACCCCAAGATCGGAAACCTGAGCGATGGGTCCGGCTTCGCCCTTGGCCTCCGCCACTTCAAGTCCCGTTTGACCAAAGCCAATCTTTCGGTTCAAACCTCGGGCGCCGCATCCTTTTCGAGCTATCGTCTGGCATCGTTCGAGTTTGGTAGGTTCAAACAGGTTGCCCCCTTCCTCTTCCTGGGTCCGAACGAATTTGCCTCGCCCTTCAAGTTCGGCGACGAACGGGAAAGAGAAAGCGACCTATTCCTCTACTTCAACCTGCGTTACCGATATTTTCCCCAGGAAACCTTCTTCGGCATCGGTCCTGATCCTCTCGAAGAGGAAACCAGCTACCTCATCGAGGACGCAGCTTACGACGTAGTTGCCGGCTACCGCCATGGCCGCTTTGGCGTCGCCGGCCGGGCCGGTTATCTCCAGGTAAACATTGGCGAAGGTACAGATGACGACCCCTTGTCACTGCGGGAGGCCTTTGACGATCTCTCGGCCCCGGGCCTGGATCGCCAGCCGGATTTCCTGCGTGGCAACGCTGCCGTCTTTTTCGACTTTCGGGACAATCCAGGCAATCCCCACAACGGAGGCGTGCTAGGTCTAGTCTACACCCACTTCAACGATCGTGGAGGATCCGAATTCGAGTTCAACCGGATCACCCTGGATGCACGGCAGTACATCCCCCTCGGTTCTCGCCAGAGAGTCCTCGCTCTTCGCTTTTTCGGATCATCGGATGAGACTGAAGGGGCCAGCCGTGTTCCCTTCTACCTGCAGAGAACCTTGGGTGGCTACGAAACTTTGCGCGGCTTCCCGCAGTTTCAGTTTCGGGACGAACGGCTGCTCTATCTTTCTGCTGAGTACCGTTGGGAGGCGTGGCCGGCGGTGGAGTTCGCTCTCTTCTACGATGCCGGAAAGGTCTTCCCCAACACGGAGGATTTCGATTTCGAGAATCTGGAGAAAAGCGTTGGAGGGGGAGTGCGGTTCAAGACTTCTAGACGAACATTTTTGAGATTTGACGTCGGACGTGGGCAGGGAAAGACCCTGATTCACTTCCGCTTCGGACCCTCGTTCTAAGGCTCGTGAGCAGATGAAAAGGCGACTCATACTGCTGTTGGCAGGCACCGTTTCGGCGATCTTTCTAGGAGACTTCAGCCTCTCCAATGGGGGTCCGAAGTTCAGGTCCGACGACCCCTTGGCCGTGGATGCCGATCAGCTCCCCATTCCCAAGCCCAACTCCGTCCGGCTGAGCCAGGTATTCGACTTCATCGAGAACAGTTTCGGAAGGCGCCCGGACAAGAAAGAAGCGATCCTTCCAGCCGAAAACGTCAACACTCTCGGAGAGGTACCCGATTCGAGCTGGTTTTCCAACCGCATGGGCAGGAAGGTGATGACCATTGAGGAGCTGGTTCGAGGCCCCAACCAACGCGCCGGCCCTGACCAGTCCAGGCCCTGGGCAGTCATCGGCATGAAGTCTCAAGGGATCACTCCCGGCTTCACCATACGCGACGGGAGAAAAGACACTTATTTCATCAAGTTCGACCCTCCTCACCATCCCCAACTCTCTACCTCGACCGAAGTGATCTCGACGAAGTTCTTTCATGCTTTTGGCTATCATGTCCCGGAGAACTATCTAGCCCATATTCAACGTCAGGATCTGGTGATTGGCTCGCTGGAAGGGGAGTGCGGCCGCGACTGCGCCATTCAAGGCCATGAGCATCGCTGGCCGACGTTGGTCGACGAAGAGGGCAAGGAAAGGCCCATTCGAGATTCCGACATCGACAAGATTTTCAAGAAGGCTTTTCAGGACGCCAATGGAAGGACGCCGGTGGTGGCCAGCTTCCGCCTGCATGGGAAACCCGTAGGCCCACTCAAGTATTTCGGGCTCCGGTCCGATGACCCCAACGACATCTTTCCTCACCAGAACCGGCGCGAGCTCCGAGGCCTGCGGGTATTCGCTTCCTGGCTGAATCACGACGACAGCCGCAGTATCAACTCTCTCGACATGTATGTAGGAGAGGCAGAAAAGGGACATCTCAAACACTACCTGATGGACTTCGGCTCCTGCCTCGGAAGCGGAAGCGTCCGCTTTCAGAGCCGCCGAGCGGGTAACGAGTATATGTTCGAGTGGACCCCGGGAATCAAATCCGCTCTGACCATGGGACTCTGGGATCGACCCTGGCGCCATGTAAAGTACCCAAACTATTCAGCCACGGGACGTTTTGAGGCGGACTTCTTCGAGCCCCAGAATTGGAAGCCGGAATACCCCAATCCAGCCTTTGATCGGATGCAGATCCAGGACGCCTTCTGGGCCACTCGGATCGTCTTACGCTTTACTGATGAAATGGTTCGAGCGCTGGTCAAGGAGGGTCGGATCGAGGACGGGGAGGCGGAACGCCACCTGGTAGACGCCTTGATCAGGCGCCGGGACAAGATCGTTCGCTACCACTTGAGCCGGATAAATCCTCTCGACGATTTCCAGATCACCGGCACGGGGAAATCGCGCCGGATCGAGTTCACGGACCTGGCGATCGATGCGGGACTTGCCAACGCCAGCTCTTATCGCTACCAGTGGTTCCGTTTCAACAACGCGACGGGGGAGCAGACCGCCCTGGCCGACAGTCAGACTTCGTCCAATGCGTCCCTACCGGTTCCCCAGGCTAACAATGACTATCTCTTGCTTCGAATTGGCGCGGTCAGCCCCGAGAAGCCCAATTTGGAAAAGGAAGTTGCTGTGTATCTCCGGATCTCCGGGAAAGCTCGGGTCGTGGGAATCGACCGCTGAGGGCCGCGGCTAGAAGGGTAGGGACTTGAGTTCCCAGGAGAGCCCGCTCCCGACTTCGCTAGCGGGCACTCCGCGAATTGCCGTTGTCTTTGGCGTCTCGCTTTTCAACTACGTCAGCCACGCCCTGATCCGCTACAGCACTCCTCTCTACTTCAACGCTCTCGAGTACCCCGAGGAAACCTACGAAAGCTTCGTCTTCTATTGGCTTGCAGCTTTCATCGCCGGCTCGAGCTTCTCCGGCCTCCTGGCCTCTCGTTTCGGCGAGCGCCATGTCTGGTCCGGTTCGCTACTGCTCTTTGCCAGCCTGGGGCTCTTGCTGATCCACATTCCAGGCCACTGGATGATTCCGTTCTCGGGGCTGCTTTACGGGGTGTCGGCCGCCGGCCAGTGGGTTGGCGCCATGGCTCTTGTCCAGACCGTGAATCCGTCCAAGCGGGGCAGAGCCAACTCCCTGCTGATGATCGCACTGGGAGCCGGAAGCTTCATTGGAGCACCAGTGGGCAAACTACTGCTGGAATGGTCCTCCGACGGGAATCCTGCACCCGGAGATTTCGCCCCGCTCTTCTGGGCACACGTGCTGATCTGCGTTGTAGGAGCCATCTTGATTGCAACTGTCAGCCGCCATCCGGGGCCGGTTCGGCGTCAAGTCTCCGAGGACAGCTGGCGCACCAACCTGTCTCTCTTGAAGATGCCTCGCTACCTGGCGATGGTGATCCCGCTCAGTTTGATGGGCGGGCCCGTATTTCAAACTGTGAATATCTATCTCCGCTACCGGGCTAGCGACCCTGAGATCGGACTCATGGCCGGAGCGGTCGATCAAGGGTGGTATGCGCTCCTCACCGCCGGCTACGGGTTTCAGTTCTTGGGCGGTCTAGCCATCCTGCTGATCGCGGGCAGGAAAGCCAGCGCGGGTTTGGCGGCCGGAGTGCTGCTCACCTACTCTATATGTAGTCTAGGGATTGGTCTCTCCCCCAATGCCTACGTCATTTTCGTCTTCGCCTCCCTGTTCGAGCTCTTCCGCCAGCTCATGCGCTGGTCTCAGACCGGCTATATCTCCGAGCACATGCCGATCCACTTGCGGGGTCCAGCCATCGGCTTTTCGACGACCCTGAGTGGGCTGAGTTCGACCCTCTACGCTTACATTATGCAACTGGTTCAGACACCGGGAACTTCCGATTTTTCATCCTCTTTTCCGTTCTTCATAGGAGGAAGCATCGGAGTCCTGGGGGCGCTACTGCTGTTGATCTCCGACAAAACACTGCTCGCGACTTCACCGTTGCAAGCACAGACCTCGGATGCGGTCATGGAGACCGAAGTCGAGAGACAATCATCTGGGAACAATCAGATTGAATCCCATCCTGACAAGGGGTTATAAAGGAGTCTCATGCCCACTATCGACATACTCGACAGCGGCCGCATCGATGATCGCGATTCGGCCTTCCCACAAGCGATGCAGCTGCCTGACGGTGACATTCTGTGCTCCTTTAGCGTAGGCGGGGGTGCCCACGCCACCGGAGGCTCCGACTGGGCCCGCTCCAGGGACGGAGGCGAAACCTGGACACTCGAAGGAACCTTGCTCCCGGGACAGGCGGACACATGCAACGCCCTCAAGCTCAGTCTGGCAGCAGACGGCAGGGCGATCTACGCCTATGGATCCCAAGCCCACCGAGGGACAGGCGAGGTATTCGGCGAGACCCGGAACGAAGCAATCTACCTCCAATCCACAGACAACGGTCACACCTGGTCCGCCCCTCGGGGCATTGCGATGCTAGGACATGAAAAGCTGGAGATCTCCCACGGCATTCTCCCGTTGCCCTCCGGCCGGCTGCTGGCTCCTTGTGCCACGCTGGACTCCAATGACACCCTGGGCAAACAGGTTCTAGCGGCCATCTCAGATGACGGCGGGAACCGCTGGAATCAACACGCCGTTGTCTTCGAGGATCCTCGAGGTAGGCTCGGGTACCTCGAACAGAAGTTGGCCGTGCTGGAGTCCAATCGTCTCATCGCTACTTGCTGGACGGTTACTCTGGGGGATGTCATCGACCAGGAGGACTCCTTCGTGCTGTCCCTCGACGGAGGGCTCACCTGGAGCGAGCCAAGGTCCACTGGGATTTCAGGTCAGACCATGACCCCCATCCCCCTCGGCGGCGATCGCTTGATGGTGCTCTACAACCGGCGCTACGGACAACAGGGAATCGTCGCCAACCTGGTGACGTTCACCCCGGAGCAATGGACGATTCATCATGAGGACCTTCTGTACGATCCTGGGACAGCCCAGGAGCGGCCGAAGGACCTCGAAACCGGCGTCGACGAGTTCGCTGGTTTCCAGTTCGGTTTTCCAACCGCGATCCGTTTGCAGGACGGCTCCTTCCTGGCCACCCACTGGTCCCAGGAAAACGGGAGATTTGGTATCCGCTGGACCAAGTTGCGAGTCGATTGGTAGCGCGTTGATATCCCTCAAAGACTGAGCCTTAGTACACTGGACGGCTCAATGGGCAAACCTCTCACTGCTTTCAGCACGCCGGCCGCCGGGGAGAACGTCCTCGACTCTCTTGCTGCCCACTTCCCCACCATCAGGGTCACAACCCGACCTGTCATCTGGACTTATCTCGATACTTTCGATTGGAGAATCCATCGGGATGGAGGCGCCCTGGCGGTCACCGCTTCTCAGAACGGGTTTCTTCTGAGGTGGAGTTCCCGGGAGGGCGAAGAGCGTCAGAAACTCGACCAGGAGACATTTCCCGAGTTCGGCGCCGACCTTCCCTCCGGGAGATTTCAAGATGCACTCCACCAGGTCATCGAGATGCGGCGCCTGCTTGCGCTGGCTCAGGTTCGAGTCTTGGCCGATACACTCCGGATTCTGAATCGGGATGCAAAAACAGTCGGTTGGGTCGCGCTGCAGCGGCTCTCCGCAAGAGAGCCGGGGGCACGCCGAGCGTTCCAGGCACTCCCCGACAGGTTGGAAGTAACGCCGCTCAGGGGTTACCGAAATTCCTATCGGAATATCGTCTCGTTTCTGGAAGAAAAACAGAAACTGCGACGGATAGAGTCGGGAGTTTTGGACATAGCCCTGGAGAAGATTGGAAAGGAGCCGGGGGACTACTCGACGAAACTCAGGGTCCGGCTCCAGCCTCAAATGGAAACCGCGGACGCGGTACGAGTCCTCTTGAGTCACCTGTTTCAGACCCTGCTCGCCAACAGAGAGGGCGTGTGTAGCCACATCGATACCGAGTTTCTCCACGATTTTCGGGTTGCGGTACGCCGTACCCGCTCGGCTCTTACCCAGATCAAGCGCATTTTTCCGGTGGGCCCGACCGAGCGATTCAAGAAGGAATTCGCCTGGCTGACCGGCTTGACCAGCCCCAGCCGAGATCTGGACGTTTTACTTCTCAAGTTGGGCGACTACACGGTGCAACTGCCTGAGCAGTCTCGCGAAACCCTGAAACCTCTGGCAGAAATCATTCAGGCCCGGTGCAAGCAAGAACATCAGAAGCTCTCTAGAGGACTCGCTTCAAAACGCTTCGAGCGGCTGCTGAAGTCGTGGGAACACTTCCTGGCTGAGCCTCCGCCAGCGACCTCGAAGGGAGCTAGCCCCATCCTGGTGGTGGCCTCGAAGCGCATCCGGACCGCCTGCAACCGAGTTCTAACGCAGGGAGATCGGACACATGCTGCGACGGCTCCGGAGGCGCTCCACCAACTAAGGATCGAGTGTAAGAAGCTGCGATATCTACTAGAGTTCTTTCGAAGCCTGTATCCTGAGGATGAGATGAGTCGGCTGATCGAGGCGCTGAAGGACCTGCAAGACAACCTGGGAGATTTCAACGATTTCGCAGTCCACAAGGGGATGCTCGAAGACTTCGCCCGAGACTTGATGAATCAGGAGAGTATCGATGCCGAAACACTCATGTCGGTCGGCCGTCTCGTAGACCTTCTGGAGCGCCTGCAGGATGATCAAAGGAAAATCTTCGCTACTCAATACAGAGCTTTTTCACGGAATTCCAATCGCCGTCGTATGGCTGGACTCTTCGATCTGGGTTGACCAGGCAATCTGATTGGAATCGGGCGCTCTCCGCCGAAAGACGGTCCTATGAAGATCATCGCAACCTACAGCAGCAAAGGGGGGGTGGGCAAGACAGCGACGGCAGTGAATCTAGCCTACCTCTCATGTCAGGAGGGAGCCCGCACCCTGGTGTGGGACCTGGACCCACAGGGAGCTACCAGCTTCTATTTCAGGATCAAGGCGAAGGTCCGCGGCGGCGGGAAACGCCTGATCCGGGGAAAGCGTAGCCTCGACTCCCTGATCAAAGAAACCGATTTTCCCGGCCTGGACCTTCTGCCTGCTGACTTTTCCTATCGCAACCTGGATCTGGTTCTAGAGGGAACCAAGAAGGGCTCGAATCGGCTTCAGCGCCTCCTTGCTCCCTTGAGCAAGCATTACGATCGTGTCTTCCTCGATTGCGCCCCCAGCCTTTCCCTGGTCTCAGAAAGTATCTTCGTGGCCGCACACATCCTGCTGGTACCCACCATTCCCACGATTCTGTCGATGCGCTCACTGGAGCAGTTGGAGCGGATTCTGGGAAAGAAGAAATCCCGGAAACTCCAGATCCTTCCCTTCTTCTGTATGGTGGACCGTCGGAAGTCCCTGCATCGGCAGATCTGCGAAGAAGCCCAGCCCAGCCCTTTTTCGTTCCTGAATACCCATATCCCCTATTCCAGTCTGGTCGAGCAGATGGGACCACGACGAGCTCCACTGCTCAGCTTTGCCCGAAGCAGTATGCCCGCGCGCCGCTACCGGGATCTGTGGGAGGAACTCAAGGCGAAGGGAGGCTGAATCTTCGACAACGGGAAAGAGCCAGAGTTCAAATTTCGTGCTGCTCGAAGTACCGGATACTCGGCGCACCTGAGAGCAGAGACGCTATTTTTTCCAGAACCCCAGTTTCGGCTCGCCAGGCCAGGTACTTCTCGTAGTGCACTCTTGAATCCTAGTACTCGACCAGAGCGAGATCGTTGGGGGCATCTAGATTGGTGTGGACGTGGACGCCCTGACAACCATCATAGGCACGTGTGTCGGGTAAAATCTCCTTCATCAGCGCAATCATGTCGTCCATCGCTTCGGACTTGACAGAGCCTTCAACCAAAACCAGTACTGCCATCGGTTCGTACCTCCTTTAGAATCAATCGGGCATATTGTACTCGATCCAGCACCAGGTTCCCCGGGCTGTCTAGCTCTTGCGGGATCGACCTCGAGCGTGCAAAAACAAAGGCTTTGCGTCCTCTGGCGACAGAAGTCCTTCGAGCACGCAGAACCCCCTCACTCGGATGTGCTCGACTGTTTCAGCGAGGTTCATGACCCGAATTCCAAGACTGTCCGGGAAATTGTGCGGCTCCGGGAATCGCCGGACGAGTTGTCCGCTCTCTCCTTGGGACTTGGGCTCATATCGCCGACAAGTCAAGTCGTTCGCGGCTCTGTCGGACGCCCACTGCTCGGTTCAGAGCCGGCATCAGCGCGTTAGCGAACAGATCGAGATTTCGCAACCAGCTCGCTTTGTCGTCCCAATCAAAGCCCATCAAAACAAGCGTGCCGAAGGGTCCGCTCTCCTCCATCAACGCTAGCAGCCGGGCCAGCACCTTGTCCACGTCCCCGGCGATGATCTGCTCCGATAACCAGAAATCCATATTGCAGTCTGTATCTGCCATCTCAGGGTCACGCTTCAGGATCCCCCGGCCCGGCCCTCGATCGAGAAGACGTGCGATGTATTCGAAGTTCTTTCCCACCGAGTTCGTGCGCGCCTTTTCCACCGCCTCGGCTGTCGTGTCGGCGAGAAAGATGGCACGCGAGACCTTCCAGTCCGCTCGCTTTGGCTGCCGGCAAGCCTCCAGAGCGGACCGCTCGTAGGTTGCCCAATTGTCAGCCAGAGCGTTGCCCGCGGCCAGGGCAGCAGAAAACGGTGCGAAGCCCCGATCACCCGCCACTTTGAGACTGTAGGAATTGCGGCTCAAACCCGGCATCGCTATGGGTGGATGCGGCAGTTGAAACGGTTTGTGGATGTAGCCGATCGCCGTCTCCTCATCGACGTGTTCCTTGATCGAGAACTGCCAGAATTCACCCCGGTGCTCATATGGGGGATCCGACCGCCACAGCTTCAGGATGACGTCAATGGCTTCGAGCGACATCGCGCCCCCCTTTTTCGGATCCAGGCCGTAGAGTTCCTGGTCGGTGGAAACGCTGCCCGGTCCGAAGCAGAGGTTGAGTCTTCCCTTGGAGAGGTGGTCCAGAAAAGCCAGTCGGGTCGCAACGTAGGCGGGGTGGTGCAGGTTGAGGCAAACCGGCGCGGGTCCCAGTCGAATCTTCTCTGTCTCGCCGAGGACTCGGCCGATGAAGACCTCCGGCACCACGATCGACTCGTACTTCATCGTGTGGTGCTCGCCGATCCAAAACTCACTGAAGCCGAGTTCTTCGGCCCTGACCACAAGTTCGACGTCTTCTTCGTAGCACAGCGACAGAGGCTTCTCGGGGGGATGGAACGGCATGATGAACATGCCGTACTTGATGGGCTCGATAGGAACAGTCCGTCCCTTTCTTATCCGTCCCTTTCTCATCACTCTGTCCCTTTCTTGGCCTTCGATCTTTCCCAGGGCGTGCACGTAGTAACTCTGCAACTCGCCGCTCGGCAATTCGATCAACCCGTCGTAGGTCACAGCACCGATCCCTCCGGGAAGAACCGCAGAATACGCGACGTAGTCCCAGCTCAATCCCTGATCGATCCTCTGATAGATGGGGGCCGCCCCGCCTCGGGAGCGCTGGCCCCATTCGAGAAAGAAACTTCTTTCCTTAACTCTGCCGTGATTGTCGCTACCGATTCTGACAGAGCCGTGACCAGGGAGCGGGATCCGGACGGCTAATCTAGCCCGGATTTCTCATCGCTTGTCGTAGCGAGGCGCCGCAAGGGCCGTCCTGGCAAGGCTTGCGACCGAGGCGAGCTACCATCAAAAGGTGTGTAAATAGCAGAGGCGGTGAGTATCCTTCCGGGTTGACCTAAACCCAGGGCCGGAAGGCCCATAAAGGAAGGAGTACACACCGCATGAAAGAGAAGAACATTGAGGGGACTGTGGAGTCAAGAGCCTGTTTCCAGGAGCTGGAAGATTGGGTGCGGGAGAAGGTCCAGTCTTGGGTCCAGGAGCTACTAGAGGAGGAGGTGACCGAGCTGCTGGGACGAGACAAGAGTGAGCGTCGAGGCAAAGTGGACCCAGCGTCGGGATACCGCAACGGCTATGGCAAGGCCAGACGACTGACCCTCAGTAGCGGGACGATCACCGTGCGACGGCCTCGAGTCCGAGATCTAGAAGAGCGTTTTGAAAGCCGGGTACTGCCGCTGTTTGCCAAACGGACGCAGCAAGTCCGAGACCTGATTCCAGAGCTGTATTTGCAGGGCCTGGCTCAGGGCGATTTCGACTTGGCATTAAGAGGGCTTTTAGGGGAAGAAGCGGCCTTGTCGGCCAACACGGTGGCCCGACTGAAAGAGAAGTGGCAAGAAGAATGGGCCGTCTGGCAAAGTCGTCCCCTGGAGGAACTGGAAGTCGTTTATTTATGGGCGGATGGAATCTACGTCAAAGCGGGTCTGGAGAAGGAAAAGGCCGTCCTGCTGGTGGTCCTTGCGGCGCTCAGTGATGGCAGCAAGGTGGTGGTTTCGGTGACGAGCGGTTATCGGGAATCGACGGAAAGTTGGTCAGAGGTGTTACGCGACTTGAAGCGGCGGGGGATGAATGCTCCTCGTCTGGTCATCGCCGACGGCCCCCTCGGCATCTGGGGGGCCTTGTGCAACGTCTACCCCGAGGCGGAAGAGCAGCGTTGCTGGAATCACCGCATCGTCAATATCCTGGCCAAGGTGCCCAAACGCGAGCAGCCCACGGCCTTATTGATTCTGCGCCAGATCCCCTATGCTGAGAGCCGTCAGGAAGCGGAACGCCTCAAACGGGTTTTCCAGGAGTGGTGCCGAAGCAGAGGCTTGGCTCCGGCGGCCGATCTGTTGGACCAGGACTGGGATCGGATGGTGAGCTTTTACAACTACCCGAAGCAGCAGTGGCAACACCTGCGCACCACGAATCCAGTGGAGTCCCCGTTCGCCGGACTTCGGCTGCGAACCGATGCGGCCAAGCGCTTCAAGAAGGTGAACAACGCCCAGGCGGTGATCTGGAAGATGCTCTTGGTGGCCGAGAAACGATTCCGTCGTCTCAAAGCTCCAGAGCTCATGAGAGATGTCTATCAGGGAGCCAAGTATGTGAATGGAGTCCTGGTCAACCAGGAGTCGAAGGAGAAAGCCGCCTGAGTCTATTTACACACCTCTTGACATGAGCTCACCGAGGCCCCCGCAGTCGTACTCGTGCAGTACGTCGAGGAGGCCGAGAGAGCGTAACGCCGCCAGGACGGATGTTTGCGGCGACGCAGTAGACCAGCGATGAGAAATGCGGGCTAGACCTGGGCTAGACCCGTCGACTGCGGTTGCACCCCGTTCGCAACAGGTATCCCAATCACTTATTTCCCAGTAAGTTGAAGCACCGGATCCCGCTCCCTCACGGTCACGGCTCTGTCAACTGGCGGCTCTTGCATGATTTGCTCGCCGATGAAGTTTCAGCTTAGTCCCGCCCCCAGGAAGCACTGGCCCCATTCGAGAACGAAACTTCCGTCAGTGCTAGCTACGACTCGAGAGCTGAGTGACGCTTGTAGCACGGGCACTCCTGCCCGTTGGTGTCCTCCACGGGCAAGAGTGCCCGTGCTACAGGTCACTGCTCTGTCAGATGCTGTCTCCTACACCTTCCCTCTGCCAAATGAAGTTTCAGCTTAGCGCCGCCCCCGGCGGAGCGGGATCGTACATGAAAGAAACTTCAGTCGAGGGACGTGGCGGCGGTCTCCAGGCCGCCGTGCTTCGAGCCAAATGGCTCGAAAGCGAAAGACTTCGGCCTGGAGACCGAACCCACGTCCGCCACCCGCAGGAACCAGTGAAGTTTCAGCTTAGCCGCGCTGGAAGAGCGACTCTGGCTTCAGTTCAAACGAAGCATGCGCTGAACCCGTTGACCCTTTATATCGCCCAGGTAGACCTGGCCCCGGGAGTCGACGGCGACCGCGTGGACCCAGTTAAGCTCTCCCGGCTGCTCCTTTCCCAGCTCTCCCAGCGGGAAAGTCCAGTGTTCGAGAACCCGCCCCGACGAACTGAATTTCAGCAAGATCTGATCTTTCGGTGGCGTCCCAAGTCGGCCCTGGCTGGCCCAGCGCATCGGGGAGGACCCACAGACGTAGATTTCGTCGGACTTCGTGATCCAGATTCCCCAGGGCACCAGTAGGTTCCGCCATTCGGCGAGAAACCTTCCACTGGTTTCGAAAACCTGGACTCGGGCGTTGCTGCGGTCCGCGACGTAGAGTCGGTTCCTGGAATCAAAGACGATGGAGTGAGGGACGTCGAACTCCCCGGGAGCCGTTCCCAACTTCCCCCAGGTCTTGATGAAGTTGCCCTCGCTGTCAAAGTGGACGATCCGGCTGTTGCCGTAACCATCGGAGACGAACACGTCGCCCTCCTGTGAAATGGCCACGTCGGTAGGACGGTTGAAATGCTTGGCGTCCTCGCCAGTCTCCCCTGCCGTACCAAGCGTGAGGAGGAGCTTTCCCTCCGGGGTGTATTTCTGGACGACCTGCGAAGCCTCGTCGGCAACCCAGACGTTCCCCTGAGGTCCGATCGTGATGTGGTGAGCCTTCTTGAAGCTGAGGTGGTCCCAGGATCTCAACAGAGAGCCATCAGTGCGATAGACTTGCACCGCGACGTTGCCTCGGTTGAACATCCAGACATTGTCCTCAGCGTCGACGGCAACACCGGGCACGTCTCCCCATTCAAACTTGGCAGGCTTGCGAGGCCAATCCGGGTCGACCTTGTATCCTATGGCAAGGTTGACCTTCTCCACGGCCGCAGAGGCGTTCCCGATCCAGGAGGTTTCAGCTGAAGCCGTCAGGGCCCAGGAAAGGCCCAGTATGGCAACCAGGCCGGTAGCTTGCGTCAAGAAATACCTTCGATCCATGATTCCTACTCCCTCAGAAGATGGGACCTCGAGGGACCACTGTCCCGATTCACCCGATTCGTTGAGTGCCTTCTACGATCCCAATGATCGAAACCTAACAACTCTTCAAGTCGTCGTCAACCAGTCCCGTTCCCTGCTTCCTGCTAACTCTGTGCACCTGGAGCCGAGCTTCGCGAACACCTCATGAGGTCAGCGCACAAATTATGCCAACTTGCTGCTCCTCGCTCTTTCCGCATAGGATTGTCTCAACACTCAAAGATATGGAGCCGACCGGCAACGGAGATCAATATGCGTAAAGCCGTCTTGTTCGCAATGTTAGTCGTTGCTGTTCTGCCCAGCTTCAACATGGGCGCCCAGAAGAGGTCCTACTCTGCCGGCAGATTCGCTCTCACCCTCGACGGCGGCGAGTCCGTCGGTTATCTCAAGTCCGTGAAGGGGCTGCCCGGCAAGTCTAGTGGCTCCACACCCATCACAATGGAGATCGGGATGGGAATGGGAAAGGGCATGATTGACTGGGTCAACCTATCTTTCAAGTCGAAACACGTGCCGAAAACCGGGGTGATCCACGCTTGCAATGCGAAGTATGAGTCGATGGCTACCCGGGAACTCATCAACATGCATATCACAGAGATAAAATTTCCTAGCCTGGACGGATCCAGCAAGGATCCATGCTATATGACGATCAAAATCACGCCGGAGAGGATCCGCTACAAGCAAGGAGATAGGAGTGTTGTGTCGGGAGAGGTAGGGGATAAGCATAAGGATTGGCTCGCTGCCAATTTCCGAGTCGAGGTAGGTGGCCTCCCCGCTAAACGAGTCACCAAAGTCGAATCCTTCAGCATAAAGCAGAAAGTCCTGAGGACCAGGTCGGGGCCGCGCCGAACGGCCGCTCGACATCCCGCAAAGTTGGAGATACCCAACCTGAAGCTGACGATTTCCGCGGCCGACATAGGGCCCTGGCAGAAGTGGCATAGGTCCTTTGTTATCGATGGAAAGTGCGCACCTAGGAGTGAACTAACCGGTTCGATCACATTCCTGGATCCCTCGATGACGAAGGAGCTCGGTCGTCTCGACATTGGAGGAGTATGCGTCCGATCCATCCGCCCCATGCGGAAAACAAAGAAAAAGGCGCCTGCTCAATTCATCGCCGAGCTGTCTGTGGGAAAAATGAGACTCAAGGCGTCGGCAAGCAGCAGAGGCCGCCGTCGCTAAACTTGGTAGGTGTCACAGCGGCATAGAATCCAACGCGAATGCGAAGGTTCATCGGAACAATACTGGCTTTTGTCATGCTGTTAGCGCAGCTCTTTGTCTTGGGCGAGCTGGCCAGGGAGGAGCCGCAAACCTTCACCCAAAAGGTCACCGGCGCCCCGTCCTCGATATGGAAGTACATCGCTCCCGGCGGAGGAACTGAGGCAGGGCTCGGCCCTGCACTCATAGCTCTCTACTGGAAGGCGGCGGACGCGTTCCAGGGCTCGACGAGGGAGGCCTGGAGATTCTGGGGTGCGGTGAGTCTGGCGATATCGATCGCCATGTTCCTCATAGTGTGTATTCGTAAAACCGCCAGGGGCCTGGACATCGCCGACTCGCTGCAGGCCGGTGCGGCTTCGCTCGCAACCCTGGGCACCCTCCTGGTCCTGAAGGGCTGCTGGTTCTTGGTTGCATCGGGCTATCGATACCTTCTGTCCTAGCGATGAACCCAAGCTGCCTGCAGCCACGGCGGCCTGAATGAAGGGAGTTAGATCCATGCACGCAGGGCTTCGTTTCGGGATCAGTTCGCTGTTGGCATATGGTTGTCTCTGGTACAGCCCACTGGCCGAGGAGTTTCCCAGCATCAAGAAGGACCTGGCGCGGGGCACTTTGGAAGGCTACGAGCTGCTCCACGTGTACCCGCAGCTCCAGTTTCCGGAAACGACTCCTTCCCCAATCGTGATCGACTGGGAATTGGGACCTGATATGCCGCTGCCGGTCAAGGGAGGCGTGGCCGGAGTTCTGAACGGTCATCTCGTAATTGCTCCGGGAATCGGGATTCGGGAACATGATCCCGTGGTCCAGGCACTGCACCTCGGGACACGAAAGTGGATCCGGCTGCCGGACATCCCCAAGGCTCCCGTCTACACCACGGGAGTCGTCGCCCGCAACTCGATCGTGGTCCTGGGAGGGCGAGGGGGCAGCCGGGTGGCTCCCGAGGTCGGCCCTTCGGTCCAGCGCCTGCGGCATCAGAACGGAAAATGGGTGTGGGACGAGCTCCCACCACTGCCGCGCAAGCTCTGGTACGCGGGATCTACCTGCGTTGACGGTCGCTGGATCGTGGTTTCGAACGGTGTCACCGGCCCCTTCTCAGGTGCGAATCCCAGCGGCGAGAATCCGATCTCAGCCGAGGTATGGAAACTGGATCTGGAGCATCTGGAGAAGGGCTGGAGTACAGCGGGTCATCATCCCCATCGGGTCATCAACCCGGCCCTGGCAGGAGTCGACGGCAAGCTCTTCAGCTTCGGAGGCACCCTCTACGACCCCGAGCTCCGCGCAGAATTCAAGAAGATCTCGGCAATGAAGGGCTATCGCTCCTGGCACAATGGCTACATCAGGCAGAACTACACCTACGAGCTGGATCTGTCCACCGGGCAGTGGCAGCGGCACCGAGACATGCCCTATGAGCGCTCCGGAGGGGAGGCGCGACTCTATCGCGACCGCTATATGTTGGTCGTGGGAGGAAGCAGCCACAGCAGGGAGCACGATTCGGTACGTCCAGGAAGATCGATGTGGCCGCCGGAATCCGAAGAAGAGTGGAGGGGCTTTCACGATCAGGTCCTGGTCTACGACCGGGGCAATGACATCTGGTCGGTTCTCGATCGCCCCATGCCCTACGGCATGAACACGATCCAAGCCACCCTGTTCGAGGACACCCTCTACATCACTGGAGGGGAGCCGGCCCACGGATTCAATTTCAACACCGAAGACGTGGTGATGATCGGAAAGATCAGAATGGCGGAGAGGTGACGGGGGAACCGAGGTCTCGCTCGGTCAGGTTCGTGGCGGCGGTCTCCAGACCGCCGTGGGTCGAGCCAAAGGCTCCGCACAAAAGTACTCTTCGGCCTGGAGACCGAAGCCACGTGAAGTCTCAGCAGGTCCTGTCAGCTTAGCATTCATCTATAGTCTGCTCCCCAATCTGCACCCCAGAATATCACCCAAGTTGCAGTCTAAGGGTAGAACCAGCGGGTGGGAAGACGGGTGAAGACCTGCTCCAACCTGGCCGCTTTGCCATCCCGGTAGGACCTGTAGTAGGAGAGCAGGGCCTGGTCGTTTCTGAACGTGATTGAAGGGTAGGAGTACTCCATTTCGGGATCGTTTTCGATATCCTGGAAACCCTGCCAAGTCTTCCCTCCATCGCTAGAAGTTGCTGCCGTCAGAGGCCGCCGGTCTCCCAGGTGATGAGGCCCATCGGGATTATAGTTATTATTGAAAACCACCAACAAATCCCCAGTAGAGGGAATGCGGGCCGTGGCGATGGAAGATTCGGGGTTCAGGAGGCTAGTCGGAACTGGATCGGTCCAGGTCAAGCCTCCGTCCCGGGAGAGGGACCTATAGACCTTGCCCAGCTGCGTCCGAAGGTGCATCAGCACCGAGCCGTCGCCGAGCTCCACCAGACCGGGCTCCATGGCTCCGCGCTTGGGCAGGTCGATGACGGTCTCGCCCACATCCCAGCTGGCTCCCCCATCGTCCGAGTAGTAGACCTGCACGCGGAAGTGATTCTCCAGGGTGTAGTCCGGCGAGTAGCTATAGGGTGCCAGGATGCGGCCCGAGGTGAGCTGGATGGGAGCGAAGTTGTAGACAGCCCCGTAGGAGGGTTGCGAGATGACGGATACCTCCTCGCTCCAGCTCTCAGCTTCGTCCTCGGAAAAACGAACATGAAATCGGGTGTCGGCCCGGCTCACCTTCTTGTTGTAGCCCAGCATGATTCTCCCGTCGGCCAGTCTGAGAAAGCTGGCTATCATGGCATTCTTCAACCCCTCCTGGTTCTCGGCTAGAACGAATTTCTTCTCCCAGGTCGTCCCTCCATCGGAGGAGATCCGGGCACTGATCCGAGCCGGTTCGAAGTCTCCCGAGGTCGATCCCAGAAACTCGGTATAGGCCAGAAGCAGGCGGCCATCCTTCAAGACAATGATGTCGCCCTCGGAGTTCCGGGGATTGTCATCGCCGGCCGGAGCCACGACCGTGGAGAAGATCTCCTCCCGCCTCACTTCAGCCTCCGGGGGCTGGGTGCACGCACCGGTCAGGTGGCTCAGAGCCAGTGCTAGAAACGCACAACGGGCCCTGGCAGAGGACGCATCCAACAGTTGGGTAACGCTTCCATGGAACATGCAATGGCCTCCTGACCAGCAGCTCGACTGGATCTAGCCCGGCTCCCCCTCCAGCACCCGAGCAACCTCATTGAGATCCTCCAGCAGTTGCTCAAGCTGCGGCGGCTTGCGATTGGGATGCGGATGATCGTGCACCAGCAGAGCCTTCGCATCCGGCAGCACCGTATGGGGCACCAGGTCCTCTTCGACCAGCGATCGATCCAGCAGACGAAGGTTGCGAGAGCCTCGCGTAAAGTTCACGTTGGTGTCGTAGTAACCAAGGCGGTAACCCTTGTGTAGGAAACCCAGCAGGCCCTCCTGTGAGGCGGTTGCGGGCGGGACCGAGTCGGGACGGGACTCGAAGGAGCTTTGGAAGGTCTTCGCCTTTCGCCAACCGTCGGCGACGCTCAAGGTGCCGAAGTCTCTCTGGGATTTCACTTCGAACACGATACGAAGGCGGGTCCTGGTGGTATTTCGACTGACGCCGTCTGCACCGCTGGCGGTCGAGCCGGTGATATGGAGGTGCATCGCGAAGCCATGGCCCTGGTGAACGCCGGCATACCAGTCCATACGCGGGTGCCTGTTCTTCGGCTCGTCCAGGCGGGTGAGCGGCATGGATTGCGACAATCGCAGAGTGGTATTGAGAGCACGAGTACGGTCGATGGAGTAGAAGATCAGCATCAGGAACATCAGTCCCAGCCAACCAACCACGAACAGCACAAACAGAGTCGCGAGGCAGCTCATCTTCTCTCTTCTCTCTGCCGGTACCGGAACCGGTCACACCTTCTGGGCGAACGCCTCTTCCTAGCGAAAAGATCGGGGGCGGCACTTGCTCAGTCTAGCTGGACCCGCTTGGTGTCGCCTTAACTGCAGTCCGATCGTATCTTGCGCGCGCATGCTGAAGTTCAGCTATGTGTTTCGTTCCCCAGGTACACACTGATTTGAAAATCGGATCCAGGGTGAGACCCAGATCAGTGATCGAGTACTCCACCCGCGGTGGAATCTCCTGGTAAAACTTCCGTGCAACCAGACCATGTCTCTCTAGGTCGCGAAGCTGCTGGGTTAGCATCTTCTGACTGACTTTTGAGATAGCGCGTCGTAGCTGGCTGAATCGAAGAGGCCCTTCCCGTACCAGACAGAACACAATTGCGGGCTTCCACTTGCTTCCGATAAGGGCCATCAATTGTTCTACGCGCTCCACCATCTCTCTGTCAGTTGGTTCCATAAATATACCTAGTATGGTTTAAGTGCCTAATTGACAGAGTATACCAAGGTCGCTAATCTGCGTCTAGCCCGCATTTCTCATCGCTTGTCGTAGCGAGGCGCCGCGAGGGCCGTCCTGGCAAGGCTTGCGACCGAGGCCCCCGCAGTCGTACTCGTGCAGTACGTCGAGGAGGCCGACGGAGCGAAACACAGCCAGGGCGGATGATTGCGGCGACGTAGTAGACCAGCGATGAGAAATGCGGGCTAGTCACTGCGGGTGACGTGACGCGTTTAAGGAATTGGGAGTCGACAGAAGGAGGACAGCATGCCCTTGCTCGAACCGATGTACTCGATCACATACCACAAGCCGGAGCAACTCTGCCGGCTGACCTGGCTGCCAGGGACTGAGGGGATGACAGACGAAGATTTTCGCGAAGTGCTCGAGGTGTTTGCCGAGAGCGCCTCGCAGCATGGTGCGAGACGACTGATCATCGATGTTCGGGAATTCAAGCACAGGCCATCCCCTGAAATCCTCGCCTGGCGTGACAAGGTGACCGTGCCACGATACAACGAAGCTGGAGTCACACGACAGGTCTGGATTTGGCCGGGTGATGTGTCGTCAATGAAGCCGTCGAGCGAGCTCGCAAAGTACGACGAACGTTACTTCAACTCTGAGGCCGAAGCCATCGCCTGGGTGACCGAAGAGTGAGTCCGTTTGTAGTTCTCTGTATCCAACAGACGATGAGCTTGGTCATCTTCGCGCTCATCGCGAAGTGGCACGTTTACCCGGGACTCAAGGGCCGCAACCGGGACGAAGCACTTATCTTACTATTCTGGGTCCACGCGTTTCGTTATATGCCGTTGACCTTGTTCGCGCCGGGTCAGGCTAGTCCCGAGTTACCGACCGATGCCGTCGAGCAGATCGCCTACGGTGACTTGGTATCGTCGGTGCTGGCCCTGCTTGCCATTATCGCGTTGAAGAGACGTTGGGCGAGTGGGATCGGGATAGCCTGGTTCGCGAATGTCTTCGGCTTTGTGGACTATTTGGCGGCAACGGGGCGGGGCATCAGTATCGGCATGTTCGAGCACTACCTGGGGTGGAGTTGGTATATCCTCAATTTCTACACACCGATGCTATTGGTGTGCCACGTGATGATCTTCGCGTTATTACGCAGGAGGTCCTAGTGAGGAAGTCAGGTTAAGGGTCGATCGCAACCTGTTTCCGATCCAGCCTCGGAGAGGTGTTGGACGAGTAGAAGAGTTCTTCCCGAGGGCTTTGTCAAGTTGAGCGGAATGGCGGCTTGCAGAATGTCGCATCCCGTGAGTATTCTTAAGATATGAGCACTGTAGAGGAAATCGAGGCGGCGGTGCGGAAGCTTCCAGCAGGCGAGCAGTACCGACTCGCCAAGCGCCTTCAAGACGTGCTTTGGGAGGCTTGGGAGCGTCAGATTGAGAAGGATGCCGCGTCGGGACGGCTTGACCATGTCCTCTCCGAGGTCGAAGCAGACATCGCCAGGGGCCGTACGAGACCCCTCGATGAACTCCTCGACGACTCCTAGATTTCGGCAGACATACCAGACTCTGCCGGCCCCTATCCAAGCCGCCGCGAGGCCTGGCTCGCCGAGAGCGGCGAGGAGTTGTTCGGTGAAGACACTAAGCGTCTGTCGGAGCGCAAACGGGCGGATCATATCGCCGACGTCTTGCGCAGGACCGATATCCTCTTTCGTGAGAACGCGGTTCGTGCCCTCGGGATCGTAGGTGGCCCCGATTCAGTCCCGGCGATTTCTGCGGCGGTGGAGCGAGAGCCGGACCTCGCCCCACTGGCCGACACCGCGGTAAAGAGCATCGCGAGCCGAAGCCGAGACTAGACCGGCTACACCCCGACACCCGGCGCCAAATGAAGCTAGCAAAGTAGATCTCCCACGGGTATCCTGCATAAATATGCGCCCCACGAGGATTTCGCTCCGCCTAATCGCGGTTCCCGCAAACGAATGACGGAAGCGGCCTTAATCGTTGGATTCTTGAATCATTCGTTTCGCATTCGCTTGCGTTTCGTTCCATCATTTTTGCAGTTTATAGCCCATCCATTTGGGTGTAAACGCCTATCCTATGAAGCACTGAGCTGGGTCCGACCCGGAGAAGTGCATGACTCACAAATGGCTGAGCTACAGACGGCTGTTCGCAAGAAATTCCAGGCTCTCGGCATGCTGGCCTGGGAGGTTAATGAGAAGACGGTGCAGGCGAAGAACCTGCTGTTCCCCTGGCACGGGGACAACGAGACGCTTTGCGAGCTGTTCGTCGGCTCTGCGATAGAGGGGCGGATAGCAGTCAGGCAGCCAAATGGCTGCGTCCTTTTCGAAAGTGATTCGTCTCCTATGGTGAGAAGCTGGCATGGGGCCGGGGTCTCAAAACAAAGGAGATGAACCATGCACATCAACAACCAGGCATCCAAGCAAGGGGAGATCTCGACACCCCCCGTGATTGACATCGAGCTACTCGCGCTCGATCTGAACCGTTGCGCCCGTTGCGTGGGAACACTGGACCATATCGAGAGGGCGATCGAAATCATCCGCCCGGTACTGGAAGTGATGGAAGTGCAAGTGAACGTGAGAAAAATTGTTGTAGAATCGGAAGAACAGGCACGCCAGCATCGGTTTGCCACCTCTCCCACCGTTCGGATCAACCACAAAGACATTGCTTTCGAAACGCTGGAGAGCGAGTGCCAGTCCTGTACTGACCTGTGTGGGTGCGACGAAGGAACAAGCTGCCGTGTTTGGCGCTACCGAGGAGAGGAGTACACCGAAGCGCCGGTGGGGCTCGTCGTAGCATCCATACTGCGTGAGATCTTCGATAGCAGCCACGAGTTCATTGGGGAGACGCCTGTATACAGTGGAGTACCGGACAACCTCCGACGCTTCTTCAGGAGCAAGCCAGATGCGCGAACCGCTGTAGAGTCCTGCTGCTCAGCGGCCGAACAGGAGATCTGCTGCGAGCCGAATTGGAAGGCTGTCTGTTGCGATGCTTCACAACCTGAAACGTGTGGTTGTCACTGAGCGCCGATGCAAGCACGTCACAACAACATAGAGGCCATAGCCTGGCAGGCGCATAGGGACGCTCTGTACCGCTTCGTGCTGCAGCAGGTGCGCCACGAAGCAGCAGCCGAGGATATCGTGCAGGAAGTCCTCGTCAAAGCGTACACCCGGCAAGGGACGCTCAAAGAACCCTCAAAATTGCGACCCTGGTTGTACCAGATCACTCGCAACGCGATCATTGACTATTACCGATTGCAGAAGCCTTCGGAGACGGTTCCGGACGAACTCATTCATGAGGACAGGAGGGTGGAGGATAATCGCGCCGAGTGGGAATTGGCGCGTTGTCTTGTGCCGCTGCTCGACGCGCTACCAGAGCCCTATCGCCAGGCACTGAGGCTCGCCGAATTCGAGGGTGCCACACAACGGGAAGTTGGAGCGCGGCTGGGACTCTCGTTATCTGGCGCGAAGTCGCGGGTGCAGCGTGCTCGCAAGATGCTGCGCGAAGTACTCTTGAAGTGCTGCCGGGTTGAGCTGGATCGTCGGGGCGGTGTTGTAGATTATGAGGCCCGGGATGGATGCGATGGCTGTTAAGGTCCAAGCAGAACATAGGCGAAGTATGGCTGCCTACAACGGCATGCAGCGGTTGCGGTCATGGGTACTTGGTCGCCGCTCTGGTCAAGGTTGGAGGAGGTCTCGACGCCACTGAAGGATCTGCGCGAGGTGAAGCTTACCTTCGCCGAGAGTCTTTGCGACGCCCGTAGTAAGACGCTCATTCGCCACGGCACTTAGCCCCCAAGCCGACGCCGTTCCCCGACTGCCGTCAACGCTTGCTTCACCGAAAGTGATGTTCGTAAGTTGATCGGCGACCACCCGCGGCGGATACGAGGTGGAAGCTGGCCGGTTCCTTGGCGATTTCACCCTGGGCCCTCGGCCTTGATTAGACGCCCTGGAAGGACGGCTGGCGAGGCCTTCGAATATATCTTGTAGGGCTCGATCGACCGAATCGTGAACCCAGTAGCTTGGACAGCTTCGGCTGTCTTCCGGTTCCAATTGCAGCCCATTCCATTTAGTCGGAGCCAGACTGGGTTCAGCAAGTTCATTAGTGGACCGGCGAGCCAATGCTCGCTTCGGACATGCTCCATCAGCCGGATCTTGCCTCCCGGGCGGAGGACCCGCTTGAACTCTTCAAGTGTTCTCCTGGGCGAATCCACGCTACAGAGAACCTGAGAAGCGCTCACGGCGTCGAAGCTTGCGTCATCGAACGGAAGCGCTTCTCCGGTGCCACAAACAACCCGGATCTCCGCTACGGCAGCATTCGCTGCCTCTTCGGCCGCCGCCCGCAGGTCGTCGTTTGGCTCGATCGCAGCAACCTTCGCCTTCGGCCCATAATAGGGGAAGGTGGCTCCGGTCCCCGCTCCGATTTCGAGTACATCGCCTTCAAGGTCGCCTACGAGGCTCCTCCGGAGCCCCGCGAAACCATCAGCGTCAGCCTCCTTCGAAACCGTCTTCAGGAACTCCACTAATCCCAATTCCTTCTGCCGCTTCCGCATGGTGGGACCGTATCGAAAGAAGTAGTAGATCTCACAAATCATGTGATCTCCGGCCTAACGCTGGGGATAACCTGCTACTCTGGGGGTTAGCGGAATACTAGTCAGGTACATCGCGATGTAGCCTACCGCTTGTCTCAGGATAGAGGTCTTTCATTTTCCGACTCATTTCACTCGTAGACTTCATCAATCGAGCGTTATCGATACCATCGCACATCTGGTCCAACACCCCAAGAGTTGCGTCCTTGAAACCCGTGTGGCAGAGGCCTGAGGATAGCTTATCTTCTCAACAATAACTGCCCGCACATTCTTCCGCGTCAGGAACTACGTAACGAAGAAAAGAGTCCACGGCAGGATGCAGCTGTGGAAAGCTCCTGCTTTGAGAGTTCTCGAAAGCCTGTTTTCAGAGGAGAATAGATCGATGTATGCTGCCTACTTATATAGGGGTTCCGTCGCGCTGCAGGAGAAGTTGATCGACTCGGAGTGACAATGGCACCACTGTGGTTGTTCGCTCACTGGGATAGTCGCGGAAAACCTCTTCTTTTCTCCTGATTCACCCTTTATCGTAGGTAGTACTTACCATCATCGGCCAGTCTCGGGAAAAGACCATGAAAAGGAGCAAGAAGAATAAGGGAAAAGAGAAAGACCTTCTGCGATCCATTGTTGAAGCAACAGCCCCGGTCACAGGTGCTGATTTCTTTCGGTCCCTCGTTCGCCAGCTAGCCTCTGCCTTAGAAGCTCGCTACGCCTTCGTGGCTGAGTGTAAGAATCACGGCAGGACCCGTGTCCAAACACTCGAGTTCTGGGAAGGAGAAGACTTTGCTGAGAATTTCGAGTACGACGTGCGCGGTACACCCTGCGAAAAGGTCCTCGAGGGAACAGTCTGCTACCACACAGAGAACGTCCAAGCGCTTTTTCCCGAAGACAAAGATTTGGCTAGGTTGAAGATAGAGAGTTACCTGGGGACCCCTCTTGTTGACAGATCAGGTGAAGTGCGAGGACACCTAGCCGTCTTTGACGACAAGCCGATGGATCAGGAGCTCGATGAGATGGCGATACTCCTGAAGATCTTCGCTGACCGGGCTGCAGCTGAACTGGAGCGTAAACGAACGGAGGAAAACCTGGTCGATTCTCAGGCCCAGCTCAGTGCGGTGCTGAATACGGTCGGCGAAGGGATCATCACCATCGATTCAACCAGCACTATCGTCATGGTCAATCAGGAAGTGGAGGCTATTTGGGGCTACCTGCAGGATGAACTCATAGGGGAAAAGCTCCAAATCCTCATGCCCGAGAAGTATCGACGACGTCACGCCGCCGGTCTGAAGCGATACTTAAAGACGAGGGTCGAACGGGTTCTGGGAGAGCAGTTGGAGCTGGAAGGCCTTAGAAAGGACGGGTCCAGTTTTCCGCTAGAACTCAGAATCGCCGAAACGAGGATGGATGATCGGCTTCTGTTCACAGCAGCTGTTCGCGACATCACCGAACGAAAGCGAGCCGAGGAACAGATCCTCACGAACCAGCAAATGCTTTCGGACGCAGAGCAAATCGCTCACATGGGTAGTTTTGAGTGGAACATCCCCGCGAACACACTAACCTGGTCGGACGGGCTCTATCGAATCTACGGACTGCAACCCCAGGAGTTTGAAGCCACCTTCGAAGCCTTCCTGAACCGGGTTCATCCCGACGACAGGGAGCGTGTAAAGAGAACCGTCGAAGAAGCCTATAGTGATGCCAAGCCTTTCAGCATGGAAGAGCGAATCGTTCGTCCCGACGGTGCGGTTCGGGTCCTTCTCAGTAAAGCGGAGGTGATCAAGGACGAGAAGGGCGAGCTCACCCGAATCGTAGGGATCTGCCAAGACATTACCGATCAGAAACGGGCTGAGGCAGCTCTCAAGTATCGCTCAGATTTCGAAAATCTGATCACCGAGATCTCTACCTTTTTCATCAACCTCTCTCCGGAAGCCATCGACGGCGGAATCAATGATGCCCTGAAAAGGATAGGAGAGTTTGTGGGGGCAGATCGCAGCTACGTCTTTCTGCTTCACGATGAGGGCACCAAGGGGAGTAGCACTCACGAGTGGTGTCGAGAGGGCATATCCTCTGGCATGGAGGAACTCCAAGAGCTTCCAGCAGAAATGTTTCCGTGGTTCATGGGGTTCTTATACCGTGGTGAGGCGGTATACATCCCCTCTATTGCGGACCTTCCACCGGAAGCACACGCTGAAAGAGACATATTAGAGAGCCAGCAAACTCAATCCCTTATCTGCCTTCCCATGGTCTCCAGAGGTTCTCTGATCGGATTTCTAGGAGTCGATTCTGTACGTCAGGCGCGGTCTTGGTCCGAGGACGTCATAAGGCTCCTGAAGATCGCCGGCGAAATTTTTGCCAACGCCCTTCAGCACAAGTGGGACAGCGAGGCGCTGCAACAAGCCAATGAAGAATTGGAAAAGAAGGTTGAAAAACGTACCCGGGAGCTGAGGCAGAAGCAGGCCCAACTGGTGCAGTCAGAGAAGATGGCTTCACTAGGTCAATTGGTTGCGGGAGTGGCTCATGAAATCAACACTCCTCTGGGCGCACTAAGCAGTAACGTCGATATTTCTAGACGCCTTGCTGAGAGGATGCAGAATCTCCTCTCCGATGGGGATTCGGAATCACTGGAGCGTGAAGAGCTTACTGACCCTGTCAAACGCATCATGGAGCTAAATAGGATCAATGAAACGGCTACTAAGCGTATTCTCGCAATCGTCGACAGCCTGCGCCGGTTTGCCCGTCTGGACGAGGCCGAACTAGACGAAGTTGATATTCACGAAGGGATTGAAAACACTCTAACTCTCCTCCAACACGAGCTCAAGACTCGGATCGAAGTTCGAAGGGATTATGGCGATATTCCCCGAATCAACTGCTTTCCTAACCATCTTAACCAGGCGTTTATGAACCTGCTGGTCAACGCCGTTCATGCCATCCAAGGCCCGGGTCAGATTCTGGTCAAGACTCGGTTCCGCAACGACTCCGCGGTCATCGAGATTCGCGATACTGGAACAGGCATCCCCGAGGAGAATCTCGAGCGAATCTTCGATCCTGGATTCACAACCAAACAGTCTGGTGTAGGGACTGGTTTAGGTCTATCGATCGTGTATCAGATCATCCAGGATCACCGCGGGAAGGTCGAAGTGGAGAGCAGGGTCGGTCAGGGCAGCACGTTTCGACTGACCTTACCGGTTGCTTGAATGAAGAGTCATCCCAGCCCAGAATGTCTCGAACTGCCCTGGGATTGCACCAGAGTGAATGAGCTGAGCCTTCCCGCTTGAGGTAGCAGCCGTGGTGGCGAAGGAGGGGTCCCCGCTTCAACCGACCCGGACTGTGTCCCGTTCGGCCTCATCAGGCAGTCCACGTAGGGCATCTTCACGACGATCTTGGAGTATAAGTGCTATTGCTTCGGCGAGGCTTGCCCGAGCTTCTTCTGAGCTACCATCAAAAGGTGTGTAAATAGCAGAGGCGGTGAGTATCCTTCCGGGTTGACCTAAACCCAGGGCCGGAAGGCCCATAAAGGAAGGAGTACACACCGCATGAAAGAGAAGAACATTGAGGGGACTGTGGAGTCAAGAGTCTGTTTCCAGGAGCTGGAAGATTGGGTGCGGGAGAAGGTCCAGTCTTGGGTCCAGGAGCTACTAGAGGAGGAGGTGACCGAGCTGCTGGGACGAGACAAGAGTGAGCGTCGAGGCAAAGTGGACCCAGCGTCGGGATACCGCAACGGCTATGGCAAGGCCAGACGACTGACCCTCAGTAGCGGGACGATCACCGTGCGACGGCCTCGAGTCCGAGATCTAGAAGAGCGTTTTGAAAGCCGGGTACTGCCGCTGTTTGCCAAACGGACGCAGCAAGTCCGAGACCTGATTCCAGAGCTGTATTTGCAGGGCCTGGCTCAGGGCGATTTCGACTTGGCATTAAGAGGGCTTTTAGGGGAAGAAGCGGCCTTGTCGGCCAACACGGTGGCCCGACTGAAAGAGAAGTGGCAAGAAGAATGGGCCGTCTGGCAAAGTCGTCCCCTGGAGGAACTGGAAGTCGTTTATTTATGGGCGGATGGAATCTACGTCAAAGCGGGTCTGGAGAAGGAAAAGGCCGTCCTGCTGGTGGTCCTTGCGGCGCTCAGTGATGGCAGCAAGGTGGTGGTTTCGGTGACGAGCGGTTATCGGGAATCGACGGAAAGTTGGTCAGAGGTGTTACGCGACTTGAAGCGGCGGGGGATGAATGCTCCTCGTCTGGTCATCGCCGACGGCCCCCTCGGCATCTGGGGGGCCTTGTGCAACGTCTACCCCGAGGCGGAAGAGCAGCGTTGCTGGAATCACCGCATCGTCAATATCCTGGCCAAGGTGCCCAAACGCGAGCAGCCCACGGCCTTATTGATTCTGCGCCAGATCCCCTATGCTGAGAGCCGTCAGGAAGCGGAACGCCTCAAACGGGTTTTCCAGGAGTGGTGCCGAAGCAGAGGCTTGGCTCCGGCGGCCGATCTGTTGGACCAGGACTGGGATCGGATGGTGAGCTTTTACAACTACCCGAAGCAGCAGTGGCAACACCTGCGCACCACGAATCCAGTGGAGTCCCCGTTCGCCGGACTTCGGCTGCGAACCGATGCGGCCAAGCGCTTCAAGAAGGTGAACAACGCCCAGGCGGTGATCTGGAAGATGCTCTTGGTGGCCGAGAAACGATTCCGTCGTCTCAAAGCTCCAGAGCTCATGAGAGATGTCTATCAGGGAGCCAAGTATGTGAATGGAGTCCTGGTCAACCAGGAGTCGAAGGAGAAAGCCGCCTGAGTCTATTTACACACCTCTTGACATGAGCTCTCTTCTTCTTTGGTCCGACCCTGGCCGTTGGCTCCCGGAATCTCCGGGCAATACGCTACGGTCCACTCACCGTCCCGTTCGAAGATAGCGGTGAACTCATTGGTCATGCACCTAGTATAGCTGGTTCTCGTACCGGGCGGACAGCGTAGGAAGATTGGATATTGGTTTCTCCCTTACGGTTCGGGCTTCCTTCGTGAATGCATCGACCTACAATCCAAACCCTCGCTTACTCTTCGGGTTTTTCGGCCATAGTGGAGCCCAGGCGGCCAGCCCCCAGTATTCTCGTTTCTGAGCGATTTGGAAGGGGTAGAGAGGCGGCGACCGGACTCGAACCGGTGAATGGAGGTTTTGCAGAGCCGTAGATCAAAGTGCCAAATCGTTAGGAAACGTTAGGAAACACAAGCAGTTAACTGGGTTTTCCGCCAATCAGAAAATCGAATCATTAGGAAAGATTAGGAACCGCAGTGGGAGACAAATGGGAGACAGTGTGTCCAGCGAAAGGCTGGTCTGCTCAGTGGGAGTCAGTCCCACCGAGGCAAGAGTCAGAAGCCCCGTAGCTTGGATCGAATAAGTAAGGGAATCGAAGCAAGCGAAACCGAGTCTCTGGAGTATCTTCAAGTCGGGCATCCATGCAGTCGCAAACTACAAACAACCTGAAGCCCTGAAAATCAGTTTCCGAGTGTTCCCGCTTTCCCGCCAAGACCCTCGGTCAACGGATCCGCAAGCGCCGCCTGGAGATGGGGCTTAAACAGGTGGAGCTGGCTGGTCTTCTGGGCGTCGATCAAGGGACTATCGTCAACTGGGAAAAGGACCGAAACAAGCCAGGGTCCTCCCAGATGAAAGCAGTCGTGCAGGGTTTTCTAAAGGGCCGTACTTCGAGGCTAAAGGCTGAGTTGGATAGCCGAAAACAGGAGGAAAAGCTTGGTTGAGGGTCGGCACCTGATCCCACAGATAGCGGCAGATTTAATCGCAATCGACCGGCGGCTTTCGCCTGCGGATTCAATCGGTCGATGCAACACCCCTAATCTCTAAGCTGTAGAGAGGAGGATGTCGTCAACCGTTGGGCAATAGAGTGACAAGATGGTCAGTACTGACGCCGTTCTATGCAGAACACAGAAAGAGCATGGCGAGATGGCTCTGCTTAGACGTTGTGGGAGGAATCCATTCGAAGCGCCCGAAATAGAACGTCCGCTCTGGCCGTTTGCCGTAGTTCATTCGACCTTTCCGCAGTAAACCTGAATGACCGCTTTTAGGGTGCGGATTCAGCCGGTCAGGGGCGATTTCCTCTGAAACTGTTTGTACGGTCAGATCTCGGCTATTGCGCTTCAAGGTCATACTCCCCGTAGTAGTCCGGCGTGCCACAGGTCGACCGAGGCATTCGGAACCACCTCGCCGCACGTTTTCCACACGGTTCCGACGCGGCGCGGCGTGCCCGGATTACCTTGGTGACGCGGTACACGCACGTTCGGCGCACCCTCTTTGTAGAAGTGCCCGAGCATCTCGCCGGGCGTCGGCGTCATGGCCTTCCGCTTGGTCTGTTCCCACGCTGCCAGCAGCGCAGACTGGGACAACATGCCCTTGCGATACAGTTCTCGATCATCTCGCGAGTCTGTTGAACGCCATGTTAGCTGACCTCCCTCAGCCCTCTGGCAGTCCTGGAAGCAATCACCACAAAACCTTGTCATAGATCACGGGCATTTGCCCCTTCCACTTGCTCCATGTGTCACCGTCAGTGATCAGATCAGCCATGAAGTGAGCAACGTTGATTCGGCTGGTCAAACCCGCGTCAAATATCGCACTTCTGGTCGGTGAAGGATGAACCTCGTACTCGCTGACCTCTTCATTATTTTTCAAATTGTCCGGACGAACCGCAGCCCACTGGATCGCTCCGTCTTTCTGGCCAATGTTTATCCGTAGA
This sequence comes from Acidobacteriota bacterium, assembly GCA_965222655.1. GTDB lineage: Bacteria > Acidobacteriota > UBA6911 > RPQK01 > JAJDTT01 > CAUZIZ01. The sequence goes on along the minus strand of CBDCUP010000022.1, from coordinate 1,424,750 downwards.
TAATCCGCAGCCTTCTCGTTATCCAGGTGCGGAGGCAACAGCAGACGCAGAAGCCCGATGACGGACCTGTGGGCAAACGACATCTGCTCGTTGAGATCCCGATTGCTGTTGCCAGCCGTGTTCATGAGTACAAACTTGGTTTTCTTTTCGGACTCGTTTGCCTTGATGGCATTGCACAACCTGCGCGTGGCATTGGTCACAAGCCTGCGCGGGTGACCGTAAATACCTTTCATGCTCATGTTGTGTCCCAGACACGAAGCCACCGCGTCACATCCGTTGACGTGCCGAGCCATCTCGGCGTCTCCGAGGTCCAAGACGCTTGCGCAGATCACGGACAAGTTTTCTTGCTTCTTTATGCCTTCGGGTAGTTTGTCGGGCGAACGCACAATCGCCTCAACGATCTGCCCGCGACTGAGCAACTGCTCCACGAGCAGCCGTCCGGTTGCCCCGCTTGCTCCAACCACAAGGATCACCATTTTGCTGGCACTACCCGCTTGGTATAACGGTGGGCATCAGCTGCAGAGCGCAGCGCTGTCGCTCTGGCTCAGGCCCAACCATACTGGGATTCAGCGGCGGGGTTAAGCCCCATCTTCCACGTTGGGCAGCCAATGACCGCTTTTAGGTGCGGAACCGGTTATTCGATTGCGTAATCAAATCGGACGCTTAACCAGTCTTCGTTTCGGTGCCGACCTGGACAACCGAGCGCGAAGGCTAGTGCTCGTAGGACCCAGCGGCTGTCCCCTCCCAAGCGGACCTTCCCTTGGTTGGCGTTGGCTGGAGTTGGGCTGGCGCGGTTACAATTTCGGTTACATTAGCCAGCTCGTAGGGGTGTTTGGGGAGCAAAAGCCGCTGCAAGTTGTTGAAAAAAATGGCGCGCCCGGAGAGCTTCGAACTCCCGACCTACGGATTCTCAGTCCTTTCCTCTCTTCAGGCTCCAGAAGAAACCTTCCACCGAGCCCAGGCTGCGGTTTCCCGACGGTTCCGCCATCACCGAGTAGGCGGTGAAAAATCTATCAGGTTCTAGTTCAACCGTCGCTGGCCCGATGATTTGCTTGAATCTGGTGGACCGATTCATGAAGGGGGTGCCCGAGTCGGTACCATCCACCCAGGTCTTGCCGCCGTCCAGGCTGATCCTGGCGCCTATTTCCTGCAGGCGTGGGATGCGGTCGTGGTAGTAGCCCATCTGGTGGGTCACGATGACCACATTTCTCGGGGTCCAGAGGATCGAACCCCGGTGCGAATAGAAGCCCAGATAGCTCTCCGGCACCTCCCGGAAGCTTCGTCCCGCGTCCGTCGATTCCAGCAGGATGCTCCCCTTCCAGGGATAGGGCGTTCCGGAGTAGCGGGTTCCCCAAAGACCCACCTCCTTCTCCACCGTTTCCCGGTCTTCGCCCACCAGTAGGGGCTGCTGTTTGCGGAAGACCCCCAGAATGTGATCGGGGTCATTGGGGTCGAGGGCGTAGTCTCCTTCCGCCCCGTGCTGATGAACGATCGAGGGTTCTCCCCAGGTCCTGCCTCCGTTCCGGGAACGGACCATCACGTTGTGACTGCGGGTCTTTTCGTACATTACGTAGTCCCTGGAATCGTCATGACCCAGCCCCAGGACCAACATCAGGGTGTCATCCGGCCGTACCAGGAAGCAGGGGTGGGTGCCGGCGATCATGGCTCGCTCGTAGGGATCTGCGGGGGCGGTGGGAGCGAAGTTGGGCCAGTTGTGGACCGTTCTGGTGACCCAGCTCTGCCCGCCGTCCTCGGAGACGGACACGCCCCAGTCCCGCTATTTGCCCGTTGGGGCCTGGTGCACCAGCCAGAGGCGGCCGTCGCTAGTGATGGTGAACGCGGTGGCATGCTGATCGCGCGCGACGTCGGCTTGGAGCCGCACCGCGACCGCTTGCCAGCTCCGACCGTCGTCGGTACTCTTCGCCAGCACCCGCGCCAGATCAACGGACTGAGTGTGCAGGTAAAGCGTGCCGTCTGGGTGACGGAGCAGCTTCATCATACCCGCCGCCCTTCCCAAGGGGAGGATCTGAACCGTCTCGGCAAAGTAGCGGCCCACCTGCTGGGTGGGAGCGATCTCAGGAACGATCCTGATGGGACCTGATCCTCTCGCCGGCTCCTCAGGACTCTTGCCTCCGGCGCGCGACCTCCCCTGATTCTGCCACCATCGGAACTCGAGGGAGCCTCTCTCGGCGTTGGCTGCGATGTCCAGATCGCCGTCGCCGTCCAGATCGGCCAGCAGAAGCTGATTGGCGTTCTTCCAGTTGTTCTTCACCTGATGCGCCGTCCACCGAGCCGTTGGGTCGCCGCCATTCTCGTACCAGACGACCTGGCCCGGCCTGGAGAATCCAGTGGCAGCCACATCCATGTCTCCATCCCCATCCAGGTCACCGGCTACTGCCTCGTAGGCTTCGTTCAGATCGTCGGCGATCAGGTGCCTGGTCCAGCCGTTGAGGTGCACCCCGTCGTTTTCGTACCAGACAACATGGTGATTGTAGGAGTGGGTGAACTGGGGTCGGTCTTCACGGCTGGACTTGACCTGGTCCCCGAGATGCAAGGCTCCCCATGCCCCCAGGGCCATGACCACATCCAGGTCGCCGTCACCGTCCATATCCGCCGGCTCCCCATGGATGGGAGCCTGGGTGGCCTCGATCACGTGTTTGATCCAGGGGCTGGAGGCCGGGGCTCCCGGATTCTCGTACCACATGACCTGGTTCGCCGTCCGGCTTGTCCCCAAAAGGTCCGGATCTCCGTCTCCATCGAAGTCGGCAGCACGAATGGTGCGCATCTCTCCGACGTCCACTTCGATCAGGTGCTTGGCCCACTCTCCCTGAGCTGGAGTTCCGTCATTTTCGAACCAGGCAAACTGGTTGCCGAGTCTCCAGGCGGAGCCGGCCGCGTCCAGGTCCCCATCCCCATCCAGGTCCACCAGCTCGACGTCGTAGGCACCCGGCAGCCCGCCCCGGGTAATGATGTGGCGCTGCCACAGCCTTCCGTCGGCCGGTGTACCGTTGTTCTCGAACCACAGCAGGTCGCCGTGTTTGTTCTTGACGATGGCAACGTCGGGATCGCCGTCGCCGTCGATGTCCCCGATCCGATGACGCTCCAGCCGCTCGGGGTCTTTCTCCTGGATCAGGTGGCGTTTGAAGCTGCCGCTGCCATCGTTTTCGAACCAGTAGAGCTTGTCGTGGCCACCCGCGTCTGCGCTGGTCAGATCCAGATCTCCATCCCCGTCAAGATCCCATGCTGCGATCCCATGGGGATAAGTGTAGTCGTCCATGATCAGGTGCTCGGAGAACTCGATTCCCGTCCCGCTCTCCTGCTTCGGCTGAGCTGTGAGCGGACTGGGTTCGAAGCCGGCGCCAAGCAGTACGACAGAGTAGGCAAAGCTAGTCCAGAGAGAAAGCGTCCTGCGCATCATCACCTCCTGGTGCGACTCACCACGAGTTTTCAACCGGTATCTCCCATTTAGTTTGAGCCTGGAGCCGATCCGGGCTCGCAACGGTGATCATTCTAACCCGACATTCCCCATATCAGCTGTCGGATCCGAGTTCCGTTGGCCTCAGCCTGATCAATAGGTCCAAAGCTACGCCGTGCTCGAATCTCGCGTCAAGGATCTCTCGTCATCCTTCCGCTGAAAGCCTGGAGAACCCAGGGACCAGAGGCAGGGTGCAACAATTGTCATGTTGTTTCGGAGTCGATCATCTAGGTAGCGAGTGACCAGCGCGTGGCTTGGATGCTGACCTTCTCGCCGGGCTGGTCGATCTGGTAGTAGACCGTGAGGAGCTCCCCGGGCTCGATCTCGGCCGTGGCCGGATAACCCATGTCGGTGTTGGGCGCATCGTCGCGCAGGATAATTTCCTGGTCCATGGGCCAGGTTCTCCCGCCGTCCTCGGAGACACAGGCCCTGCAGCCGAAGGGCTCGGCTCGCCGTCCGTAGGTGCACAGGAGGCGCCCGTCGTTGAGGATCAGCAGGTGACCGGGCTGGTCGTAGCCGTACAGTGGAGTGGCTTCGGGATTGCTCCAGGTCCGGCCTCCGTCCAGTGAGCGGCTGGCATAGTTGTAGCCGATGCTCAGATGGTGGGTGCGCAGGATGCAGTAGATCTCATCCTTTGCCACTTCGACGATGTGGGGCTCGGTGAAACCGTATTTCTCGAGGTCCTCCTCCGACACCGGAAGACTGCCAATCTGACGCCAGGAGCGGGCCTCGTCGTCGGACGCGGAACAGACGATCGCCGGACTCCCCTCGAGCTCTGCCGTGCCCACGTAGAGGAGCCTCGAGTCCTGGAGCTGGATGGGACCGTGGGGGGCTGAGGCGATGCTGTCGACGGCAGGTTCCCAGGTCTGTCCCCCGTCGGTCGAGCGACGAGTCCAATTGCCAAGCCACCTCTGCCGGGTCTCCTCCGACAGCTTCCGGCAGTGGCGCTTCCAGCCGTCGATCTGATGGTCGGCCCACCTCTTCATCCCTCGGTAGTAATCGAGCTTCTCCCAGGTCTTGACAGTGAACCAGCTGACGACGAGGGTCCCCGACTGGAGCACGATCAGGCCGGCATCCCGGTCATCAAGCGGCGTGCTGTTGATGATTTCGGGCAGGGACCAGGTGACTCCGCGATCCTGACTGCGGATCATCTCGGTCTTGCCGTAGGGACAGACGTGCTCTTCCCGGTCTCCCGAGAAGACGACCAGGAGGGCGCCTTCGTCGGTTCGCGCGATGGTGGGCCAGGCAGGGTAGTTGTCGGGCTCCTTGCAGATGGCCTTGCTCCAGCGGATGGTGGCAGCGGAGCCCGTCACCTGGGTTTTGGCCTGGGGTTTGGAGGCTTGGTCTGTCGGAGATCCTTCCTCCTGCTTGCCGGATCCGCGGCAAGCCTGCATCAGGGATAGGGCGGCGGCTGTACTCAGACCGCCCAGAAACTCCCGGCGCGTCGGGTGTTTCGAGCCCGCCACCGCAATTGTCTCCGCCAAGCGCATTTTCTTCCTCGATTTGAAGAGTACATCCAGAGTAGGACCCGACGCCATCCCTCGGTGCTCCCTGTGGTTATCGACGAGGACGTGCAGATCCGATTTGAGCTGGTCGACAGAGAGACTCGGATGCGCAGCGGTTGGTCTCCCCTGTTTGACGAGGCCGCTCTAGGGGGGCGGCACAACTTGTCCCACCGGCCCTGTTCTGACCGCTGCTTGCCCTCGGATGCTATCTCTGCTTCGTTCACTTCGTAAGGGGAAAGTGAGAATCGATCGAGTCGAAGTTCGCGTTGCTGGAGCGAAGGCAGAGCGCTACGCTTGAGAATGTCTACCAAACGCAGATTCGGTAGACCGTCCCGGGGGCATTACCAAACCCCGTATGAAGGGTGCCTATGCTAAAGAAAAAATCTCCGCTTCTCGCTGCTCTCATTTTTGTTGTTTTTATTCCGCTGGCGCCTTGAATGAGTTCTCCGGTCAACAAAACGCCATTTCCGTGGGTCATCCGGTAAATGGGGAGGTGGGGACGTGGTTGGCACCTTCCGGATCCCAAATCTGCTCCCCGTTCGCTTGTCCATATAGTCGGCTGCAGTAGCAGAGGCCGTGGGAACTGTGGAAAACTCCGAGCGACATCGAACCGGGCCAGCAAGCCCGTGATACGGAGTTTTCCAAGCGCTGTGCGAACGGTGGAAAAACAACTGCGAGCACTTGCCAGTTCTCCTCCAGAACTACTTGTTTTTCCACGGTTTGCATAGTGCGGCAGTTTCCATGGCCTACCTTTGACTGGCGGCACCTCCCCATTTACCGGATGAACCATTTCCGTCGTAGATATAGGCTCCGGCACGGGCATAGTCACGCATCGGCGTCCGAAAAGCGATAACGAGCGTCTGTCCGACTTTTAGGGGTACTTTCACTGCTGTCCGGTTTATTTTTCGAGGTCTGGCTGAAAGCCTTATGTGATGGGGCTTTGGGGAGATGGTGGAAAGAAGGGGGTTGTTTTTGGCCCGGAAGCTCCTGGGCCCGATTTGGGAAGGGGACCTACCTTGGTTAAACTCTTTGGTTGTCATCAAAAAGCCAAAGAAGACCAAGGAGATCCCATGGCCAAGTATACGTCAGTCCTGCATCAGTTGCTCCGTCATATCCCCCGGGATGAGTTTCGCGCCATCGTGGAGCGCCGCCAAGGTGACAAGGGAGTCCGGAAGTTGTCGTGCTGGGGGCAGTTCGTGGCCCTTTTTTTCGGGCAGTTAACCGGACAGCATAGTTTGAGGGATCTGGTAACCGCTTTAGATGCAGGGCGAAAGAAGCTGCAGCAAGTGGGGCTGGGGGCGGTGAGCCGCTCCACGCTGGCGGATGCGAACCGCAAACGACCCCAGGAGATCTTCGGGGAGCTGTTTTCTTGCCTGTACAGCCGCTGTCGGAGTCAGGCTCCCGGTCAGCGTTTCGGCTTCCGGCATCGGGTGTACAGTCTGGATGCGACGGTGATCGATCTGTGCCTGAAAGTCTTTGACTGGGCGAAGTTTCGCAAGCGAAAAGGGGCGATCAAGTTACATCTGATCTTGGATCACGGGGGGCACATCCCCAGCTTTTGCGTGATGACCCCGGGCCGGGAGCACGAGATCGAGGTGGCGCGCGGCCAGCGCTACGAACCGGACAGCATCCTGACCTTTGACCGGGCCTACGTGGACTACCACTGGTTTGACCAACTCCACCGCCAGGGGGTGTACTTCGTGACCCGGCAGAAGCGCAACGCGCGTTACCGGGTGCTGGAGCGGCGGCCGGTGGGCTCCCCGCCGGGGATCACCTCGGATCAAGTCATTCGTCTGACCGGGAAGGCGGCCGGATGCCTGTCGACTCCCCTGCGCCGCATCGGCTACCGGGACCCGGAGACGAGGCAGTTCTATGTCTTCTTGACCAATCTGTTTCATCTCAGGGCGGCTGAGGTGGCCGCCATCTATAAGGCTCGCTGGCAAATCGAGCTGTTCTTCAAATGGGTCAAGCAGCACCTGAAGATCAAGAGCTTTCTGGGGACCACGGCCAATGCGGTGATGACGCAGGTCTGGGTGGCGCTGTGTGTCTACCTGCTGGTGGCCTACGTGAAGTTTCTGCTGCGGCCCCCCGGGCGCCTGTACGAGATTTTCAAGCGGCTGCAGGTCACGGCCCTAGAGTACCTGGCTCTGGGGCAGGTCTTGACCTGGGAGACGAAAAACGGGCCCAAACGGGCACCAAAGTGGAGACAGCGCAACTTGTTCGGAAGACGGCTAAGGCCTTTGTTTGTAGGAGGATAGGAGTCGAGTGACTATAACCTTACAGTTAAGAGAGCTTTAAGTCTTTTAGAATCAACGACATCAAACCGGACACTAGTGATCGATTCCTATTTGGGTCATCCGGTAAATGGGGAGGTGGGGACGTGGTTGGCACCTTCCGGATCCCAAATCTGCTCCCCGTTCGCTTGTCCATATAGTCGGCTGCAGTAGCAGAGGCCGTGGGAACTGTGGAAAACTCCGAGCGACATCGAACTGGGCCAGCAAGCCCGTGATACGGAGTTTTCGAAGCGCTGTGCGAACGGTGGAAAAACAACTGCGAGCACTTGCCAGTTCTCCTCCAGAACTAGTTGTTTTTCCACGGTTTGCATAGTGCGGCAGTTTCCACGGCCTGCCTTTGACTGGCGGCACCTCCCCATTTACCGGATGAACCTGAAGTAGAGGTTAAGCTTGAAGTAGTCCATGTCTCTGAAGCCATAGGCTCGTCTTTTGAGGATCTTAATCTTGTTGTTGAGTCCTTCGAGGGGGCCGGTTGAGATGCGGTGCTTGAAGTAGTCGAGTAGTCCGGGGCGATGCCGGTGGAGGGTGCGGGCGAGCCGGGCGAAGAACTGGTTGCCGATGCTGTAAGCCTGCTCGATCCAGGCATCCAGGAAGGCGTTGCCGGCCGCTGAGTCGGGGAGGTTCCAAAAGTGGCGGATCTCCTCCTTGAGGAGGTAGGCCTGATAGAGTGGCTCATTGATTTCCATGAGTTGCATGAGGTGTTCCAGGGAGCGCTCGTTGAGGTTTTCCAGCCCTCGTAACAAGAGAAAGCGGGTTCCTTTGAGGAGCTGTTTGCGGCCCGTTTCCAGTTTGCGCATCATGGAGCGGCGGGTCTGGTCAATGGCCTGGTTGGCCAGTGCGACGACGTGGTAGGGGTCGTGCACGACATCGACCTTGCCGGCGAAGACCTGGCGAATGGCCTTGCGGTAGGCGTCGGACATGTCGATGGCAATGGCGCGCAGGGACTTGCAGCGGCCTTTGAGGTGGCGCAGGCAGGCCACCAGCGCCTGGGCGTCTTTGCCTTCGTGTAGGGAGACGATCTGGCCACTTTCCAGGTCCAGCACCACCGTCATGTAGAGGTGCCCGCTGTGGGTAGCGAACTCATCGATCGCCAGATAGCGCAGTTGAGACAGCTTGCGCTTCTTGAGGCGCTGCCCCAGATGCTCCTTATGGATCTCTTTGACGAGGTCCCAGCCCACGCCCAGCAAGCGGGCAACGGCTTTGATGGTGGCGATGCGGCACAGCTGGACCACGTACTGGGCGAAGGCGTTCGTGTAGCGCCGTTTGCCCTGAGCGAAGGCAATCGGCTCGCGAAGGGTCTGGTCGCACTGGCTGCAGGATTGCCGGTGGCCATGCAGGACCACGAACTGGTGGCGGGTCGCCACCGGTAGAGTGCGGATGCAGCGCTGGAAGCAGCCTTGCAGCTGAAGCCGGTTCCAGCGGGCACTGCAGTTGCGACACCGGCGCTTGTGCGGAGCCAGTTCGACGTGGTGAAATACGCCGCCGCCGCGATAGTCCGTGCGTTGGTGAACATAGCCCTTCAATCCGAGGGTGTGGTACAAGTAGCTAGTCGTCGCCATGATCGGTCCTCCGGGTTTGCCAAAATCGCCGAGGATGCCTGACATGGCGGCGCCGGTCAATCCCCATCGACCGGCTCTGCCTCGCCCTTGCAGCTTCGCAAGGCTCGTTACGGGAGCAGAGGTTGAGGTAGCGCTAACGCGCGATCCGGATTCTTTTGATCGAGGCTGAAGGCCGCCTCTTTCTGCCTGAACGGGGGAAGGCTATGGAAACTGCCGCGATGTGCAAACCGTGGAAAAACAACCAGCTCCAGCGCTAGGCCGAAAAGCGTCGCAATCGTTTTTCCACCGTTCGCACAACGCTTGGAAAACTCCGAATCACGGGGGTGCTGGCCCGGCTCGATGACTGCTCGGAGTTTTCCACAGTTCCCACAGCCTCTGCTGCTACTGATATATATCTTTTAGGAGAATTCCAGAGCAAAAATAGACCGGATTAGACCGGATCTCAATAGCAAGCGCACCACCCACCTCCCCATTTGCCGGATGACCCACTTTAAAAGGGTCATCCGGTAAATGGGGAGGTGGGAACGTGGTTCGGCGCTTTCCGGATCCCAAATCTGGTTCCCCGTTCGCTTGTCAATATAGTCGGCTGCAGTAGCAGAGGCCGTGGGAACTGTGGAAAACTCCGAGCGACATCGAACTGGGCCAGCAAGCCCGTGATACGGAGTTTTCCAAGCGCTGTGCGAACGGTGGAAAAACAACTGCGAGCACTTGCCAGTTCTCCTCCAGAACTAGTTGTTTTTCCACGGTTTGCATAGTGCGGCAGTTTCCACGGCCTGCCTTTGACTGGCGGCACCTCCCCATTTACCGGATGAACCCTTTAAAATATCTGTGAACACCTGCGCCCAAACCCTCGTTGTGAGTGTATAAGCCTGGAGCGATTGCTTCGGCGCCTTCGAAGGAATCCCCACCTGACATGCTTTCTTTGGCTCCAACAAGTGGGCCACATTCCGGTAGTTGACCAAGGTTGAATTGGGAAGGGTCGTCAGGCTGTTTGGCGTCGACCTTGTCCAGGTAGAATTTGGCATTGTCGAAATCGCCTGCCGCCATATAGGCGGCGCCGAGATTATTGAAGAACGCGGGGACCTGGGTCGAATCGGCGACGGACTCAAGCAGGGAGATGGCTTCGCCGTAGTTCCCGGTCCCGACCGAATCAGACGCCTTCTGTAGGGTCTCTACCACCTCGTTGTCTAGTTCTTTCCCGAGGAGTTGCTGTACTTCCTCAATGATAACTGTCACAGGGTTGAGGGCGACATCACCAGTAAACTGAGTCCCGGCAATATTGATGACATCACCGCCACCACCGGTCTTGAGCAAGCCGATGAGGGCCGCGGCGATGGGAACGACAATCAAAACTAGCCACCACCATTTCTTGGGGTAATCCATGGGGTTCCGCAAGGACTGTTTGGCCGACAGTACCATACGTGTCTTGGCTGATACAAGGCTCCGAGGTTGTGGATCACCATCACCGATGAGGGCCGTCCTCCGGACGTTGTTCTCTTCGACTTCGGCCCCGTTCTCGAGAAGACCTTCTGGCCCTGGCATCTCCGGTTCACCAAGGAGAATCCGCAGTATCTGGTCCACGACCGGAGCCTGACAAACAATCAACGAAAGTACCAGTGGCACGTGATGGAGTACGCCTACCCCGAGGTCCGCCGCTACCAGATGAAGGGAGAATGCTTGGCCCCAAGGTTGGAGGGCTGATAGGCTCTCTAGGTCTAGGGCTCACACAGCCTGGGTTATTGGGCGCGACCTATTCGGGACTGTCCGCCTTTGCTCTGCGAGCGAGCAGACGGGACGCGTGGGAGAGGCTTGGATTGCCTACCTGAGCAGCCTGTGGTGTGAGTCCAGGTGCGATGCCGGTGGTGGACCCTCGGTTTTTCAAGGCTGATTTCAGAGAAGGGAGTAGGAGATGTTGTTTCGCAGCTTGCTGTTGGGATGGATGACCCTGGGTCTTGCCCCCACCTTGGTGGCAGGGACTCCCAGCTTCATTCACGAGTTTGCCCAGGTGGGGGACGGTGGCGGCATCCGATCTGTGTTTCTGGTCCTGAACCAGAATGCAGGCGAGGTCACCATTACCCTGGAGTTCTTCAAGGACGACGGGACGGCACTGACTCTCACTATTGAGGGGACTACCGCTTCTAGCTTCGAGTTCAAGGCGCCGGCTCGTGGGACTCTGAGGCTTCAGACGTCAGGCTCCTCCGCGACTGCTCAGGCCGGCTGGGCTCGACTAACCGCTACCGGTGCGGTCGGGGCGCAGCTTCTTTTCGAGATCCTGGTGGATGGCAAGCTCGTGACCCAGGCAGCCGTGGAGCCCACGGGCCCACTGCGCGCCTTTGACCTCTTCATGCGCGCCGGTGATGGAACCAATTCGGGCATCGCCTTGGCAAACATTACCAATATCAGCGCCGTCAACGTCCGCTTGACGTTACGAAACAACAAAGGAGAGGAGATAGCCACCAAGACCGTTCAAGTGGCCAGCCAGGGTCATCTGGCTCAGTTCATCAGCGAGCTGTTTTCCGAGGTGGGCGACATTGACGGGAGTCTCCACGGGGAGGCTTCGGGTCCAGTGACCGTGATTGCCCTGCAGCAAACCGGCCTGGTACTGGGCACTTTACCCTTCGTGGGAAAGCTTTCAATGAAAGGAGCAGAGAACAGATGAACAAAAGCTATTTCAGATTCGCGATTCTAATGCTTTTCTTCCCAGTCACAGGGCTGGTCCACGCCCAAGAGACTTGCTCCCTAGGCGGCAACGCTGGAGCGGTCTGGGGATCGTTGCAAGAGGAGATAGCAGACAAATTTTCGGATATGGATTCACTCTCACACGCCCAAAACGCCACAAACTCCTGCTTCGATGCGACGGGCTGCGACCCCTTCAGCATAGGGAAATGTCTCGAAGTTTTGGATTGTGTAGGCCAAGGGATACCAACGGAAGGTCTCTCGGAAGAGCGAAAGAAACACCTGGAAACGATCCATAGCCAAACCGTGTTTGTCGATTCTTTTGCGATGACTACTGTAGCAGATAACATCATAGGTTCGGAGCCGCCGGTGGAGGGAGTAAACGGGTGTACGGCGCGGATTGCTTATCTACCCCATGGCGAGGACGAGCCCGCACCCATACCGGCGAGCCTGGGGGCCGGGTGGCATCGGTTCGTAGAGATCTACCCACCCACCGATGCGAGCCGCGAATGGAGCTTGACAGGGAACATCGCAGGCGGCACGGTGGCTCGCATCACAGGGTCCGCCGCAGGGAGGGTGGTGACGGTCGACGTCCCGGGCCTCCCGGCGTCGGCACAAGGGATCCTCGATGCAGTGACCATCCGACTCATAGTCGAAAAACGGGTTGGTGACTCAACCTGCGGGGACGTGACAAGACTCGGATTGAGGTAGCCAGGGCCATAGGAAGGGGCCTGCCACGCCCCAGTGAAACAACAGCAGACCTAGCGCACCGGCCCACACAAGGGGCGCCTACATCGCCAGATGGCCCCGCCGAACACGCACCTACGAGTTTCACCCTGAGGTTGGCGGATCTGGCCAGGTATTTGAGGCCTGTGATAGTCGGTATCTGATCGGACAGAAAAGGGGTTCATCCGGTAAATGGGGAGGTGCCGCCAGTCAAAGGCAGGCCGCGGAAACTGCCGCACTATGCAAACCGTGGAAAAACAAGTAGTTCTGGAGGAGAACTGGCAAGTGCTCGCAGTTGTTTTTCCACCGTTCGCACAGCGCTTGGAAAACTCCGTATCACGGGCTTGCTGGCCCAGTTCGATATCGCTCGGAGTTTTCCACAGTTCCCACGGCCCCTGCTACTGCAGCCGACTATATTGACAAGCGAACGGGGAACCAGATTTGGGATCCGGAAAGCGCCGAACCACGTTCCACCTCCCCATTTACCGGATGACCCAGAAAAGGTCCGATTTGTTCGGGGGCGATCTACTCTGGCACTGTTTATCAGATCTCGGCTATTACAGGTAAAATCCCAACCCAGAGCCTACGAAGAGGTGTAGGATTCTTCTATGTTCGGTACACCCGAAGAATCGGGGGATTTCCGTACCACCGAGGTGCTGGTCTATGGCGGTACCGCCGGTGGTGTTGCCGCCGCCATCGCCGCCGCCCGCGCCGGATGCGACGTTCTGCTGGTGGAATCTGGCGCCCATATCGGGGGGATGATGGCCTCTGGACTGGGTGCGATCGATCTTCTTCGCTTCAACGCCGTCGGAGGAATCTTCGGAGAATTCTTGGACAAAGTCCGTCACTTCTACGATGGGACCTACGGGGAGAGTTCCGAACAGTACCGCCTCACCTGGGGAGGTGTCTTCATGGAACCGCACGTGGCCGAGATCATCCTGGAGCAGATGGTGGAGGCCGAATCCCTGGTGCGGGTGCTCAAGAGGACCCCCCTGGTGGGTGCTCTTTTGGAGGAGCAGCGGCTCCTGGGAGCACGATTCCGGGACGGTGATCGCGCTTTTGAAGTTCGAGCCCAAGTAGCCATCGATGCCACCTACGAGGGGGACCTTGCGGCCGCAGCCGGGGCAGCCTACCGCGTCGGCAGGGAGGGCCGCAGTGAGCACAATGAGAGCCTGGCCGGTAATCTTTTCTTCGACTGGCGCTTCAACCGTCAAGAGATTCTTCCCCAGAGCACGGGCGAGTCCAGCGGCTATGTGCAGGCCTATTGCTTTCGCGAGACCTTGACGGATGACCCGGCCCGGCGCCTTCCCCCGGACAAGCCCGAGGGCTATGCCGACTTTCTACCGCTGTACCGGTCGCTCTACAAAGATCTGGAGATTGGACGGGTTCGTAAGCTGCGGGACATCATCTGGATCGATCCTATCCCGAACCGGAAGTGGTGCACCAATGGCCACATCGAGGCCCTGACCAGTCTGAACATCAGCGAGTGGCACCAAGCCTGGCCCGACGCGAATCGACACCTGCGGGAGGAACTCGAGGGGCGTTTCCGTCAATACTCGCAGGGCCTATGGTATTTCCTCCAACACGATCCCGGACTGCCACGGGGGATCCGGACCGAGGCTCAGAGCTTCGGGTTGTGCCCGGATGAGTATCCGGACGAGGGACACTATCCCTGGCAGCTGTACATCCGGGAGGGGCGGAGAATCGTGGGTGAGTATGTTATCACCCAGCATGATTCGGTGCCTGAGCCGGGCAGGAAGCGGCCCCCGGGGCAGCGGGGTAGCATCGGTGTGTATGAGCACAGCTTCGATTCACATCCCTGCCGTGCTCGGGGTGGGGCTGGCTCCAGCTGGACCGACGATGGATTCGAAGTGTTGGAAGGAGCCATCTGGTACCGGAACAAGCTTGAGTCGCTGAACCGGCCGGCCTCGGTGCCCTACGGTGCCATCGTCCCGGAGAAGATCGACGGACTGTTGGTCCCTGTTGCCCTCTCGGCGACCCACGTGGCCTACTCGGCGGTACGGATGGAGCCCCTGTTTATGGCGACGGGTCAGGCCGGCGGAACGGCGGCCGCCCTGGCCATCGCCGAGGCAGTGCCGCCCCGGAGAATCCAGGTCGACCAGCTTCAGGAGCGGTTGGTCAGGGCAGGTCAGGTGCTGGTCTACTTCGATGACCTTTCATTGCATCACCCAGATTTCGCAGAAATCCAGCTGGCGGCGGTCGGCAGGGATCTTCCCGATTTCCAACTGTCTACGCTGACAAGCTCTTGATGGACGCCATCCGGAACAACCAGCTCCGTGGGAGCCTGAAGCGCGATCGAGGGGTTGGGGACGGCGAGATTGTGCTGTTCTTCGGGCTGGAGACCGAAGCCACGTTTAGTTAGTGCCCGTCCGTAAACCGGGGTTTTCAGAACTGTAATGTGTTGAATCGTAACTAGTTATTATACCTCAGACCGCTGACAGAGCGGCTCGACCCAGCCCGATCCAGAGCCCGGACCCCCGGGGGAGGGCGCTTCCCTTAACAGTCTCGGAATTTCGATAGCGAAGCGAAGCGAGCTGTAATAGTCAAATCATGACAGCTAAGACCTGTGATCGAGTCAGCAAGAGATTGGGAGGGACCTTTGTCTGTGGTTCGATCCCAAGCAGTTGCGCGATCATACGGGGTGGTCCGAATAAAAGGCACCAAAGCTCCATCGGATGGCCACATCGCGGGCAAGAAAGAGGCTTCCTGTCCCCCGCTGCCTGGCGCCTCTGCTCCCACGTCTGGGGCTTGGAACGGCGTTTTTTCCTCTGGGCTAAAAGTTGACGAGCCCTCTTCAGGAGCTTGGTGCGTTTGATGTTCGAGAATAACCCATAGTGACGGACTTGTCGAAACCCGACCTCCGGCAGGTGTTGAACCAAACGGTCAATGAAGGTCAACACGGGGAGTTTTCGGACTCGGATCTTCCGGTCCTGATGATAGTCCTTGAAACGAAAGGTCACGTGGCCCTGAGCGAACTTGATAATGCGCCCTTCGGCAATCACGGGCCGCTTGGTATAACGGCAGGCGTAACGGACGGCTTGGTCGGCACTTTTCAACGACGGACCGATGAGGATATGCCAGCGCTTCTTGCGAATGTGCCCCAAGAGCTTGTCCACCTCGATCCGGCGTCGGGGGTCGCTTCGAAGCCGGCGACGCACCAGGGGCTGGGACTGGTGAGCGCGGCGCACTCCGTGGAGGACGTTCAACTTCCACTCCGTAGCCAGCAGGGGGGCCGGGACGAGATAGCGTTGGGGGGCGGCCTGCCAGCGATCGCCGGCGCCGTTGAGCCCTCCGGCGGTGACGATCATATGGAGATGGGGGTTCCATTTGAGGTCGGACCCGAAGGTGTGCAAGACGATGATCAGGCCTGGCAAGTAGCGCCGGCTTGGACGTCTGGCCGCCAGCCAGGGCTGGCTCTTGCGCCCTCGTGGGGTGGGTCCCTGCCCGCTGAGACTCAAGACAGCATCCGCGGCGGCTCGAAACAACACGTTGAGCAGGACCCGACGGTTGTCCTGGATCACCAGCCGCAGCTCCCACGGCAGGGTGAAGACCAAGTGCCGATAGGGCACCTCCAGGAGATCCGAGAGGAGCTCGTCGCACCACTGGTCGGTGCGGACCTTCCCGCAGCTGGAACAGAAGACCGATTTGCAGCTGTGGGGTACGACCTTGACGGTAGGACAGTTGGAGCACCCAAACAAATGCAGCCCCAGTTTCGCGGTCCGGCACGACAGCATCCGGGAGACATGGTGGTGGACTGCCCGCCGCACCTGTCCCCCTTTCCAGGCGATGTAGCGCTGGAAGTTGTTGCTCGTCAAGAGGATCTCCGCGATGGCGATCGGACCGCCCCACCGGCTCATGGGCAGCGATGCTCCTCTCCACCAGCAAGCGTGTCAAGTAGCCTCCCTTTCCGTCCTCGGCTGCCACGTCCCAAAACTACCTTTTACGGCCAGGGGCCGTCGGCACGTAGTGCCTACTCTAAAATGCGCTGATTCGGTGCATACTTCTCCCCGCGTTGGAGCCAGAAACAATAGCGTCAGCCCGAACGGGCTAGGACAGGAGTCGGGCGAGGACGACCAGGTTATAGGTCAGGACGCTGCATGGACGTAGCTTTGAAAGTGAGGCCAGCCTTTCCAGCTACAGCGGTGCAGCCCGAAGGTGTGCTTGAGGGTCCCAATGCACCCCTCGATCCCGGCCCGGAAGCGTTTGAGCTGTTTGTAGACCCAACTGGAACGCACCATGCTCTCGACCGTCAACCCACACTTTTTGGAAAAGGCCACATCCTGCACCCCCTGTTCTTTGGCCCAGCGCAGGTTGGCCGCCGAGGCAAAACCGCCATCCCAGGCGCTCTGGCGCGGGACCTTCCCGTACAGCTGTCGATGACGCTCTAAGAAGGGTTGCACATAGTTGCTATCGGCCGGATTCCCCCGTTCCACCACACAATCCAGGATCAGCGACGAGGCGCCCGTGCTGACAAACACCTTGTGGCCGAAGACCGTTTCCCGAGGGCTCTTCTTGATAATATCGGTGTGCTCTTCGAAGAGGGAACAGATCTTGTCCTGGGCCGCGACGGCCTCGCCCGAAAGGACCCGTCGTTGAGTCTGCTCGATGACTTTGTGCAACAGCTCCAGATAGTGGGCCAGTTGCGCCGCCCCGGCCAGACTGAGGGGATCGCTCCACTGTGCCGACGCGGCCAGCGCCTGCTCGGCATAGTGGGCCGTCTTGGACGCCACTTTGATCAGATCGCGGTAACTGTCCAGGCGCTTCTTGCCGCGGCGGTTGCGGATGTTCAGGACGCGCCGCTTGGCCCGCCGCGTGTGATCGACGAAGCCGATCCCTTCCCAGTCCCGCAGCCGCCCCAGCCACCGGGTGACGACTCGAATGCCGTCGTACAACAGCTCACTGTCGAGCGGATAGTGGACGTTGGTCTGGACCGCCGTGGCATCGACCCGAATCCGTTGGCCTTTTTCCAGACCCCGAGCCTGCGCCCAGCGCACCAAGTGGTCGTTGATCGCCTTCCATGTCCCCGGCTCAATCTTCCCCAGGTTCTCCGCCAGGGTGGCTTTGCTGATCGACGCCCCATAGGGCAAGCGACAGAACCTCTGACAGCTTTGCGAATCCACCAGATGAAACTCCAGCTTGCGATAGCTGAACTGATGCAGCTGTTTGATGACGGCACAACGCAGCACCTGCTCGGCCGTCAAACCGGGGGCGCCGACACTGGAATCGACCCTGTCAGAGAGATCTTGTACTATCAGCTCCAGCGTCTGGGGATTGTCGTCCAGGATGCGCGAGATCACCTTCAATTCATTGGCCAGCTGGTGATCGGGCCATGGTGGGGAAAGAGGGCGTTGTTTTTCACGTGTTTTACGCATCTTCGAACTCCTCAAATCGTCGTAAGTCGTTTCAGTTTAGTTGTTTGCACCAATAGACTAGCAAACGACCCTGACAATTTCGGAGCTTGAAAAAGCCCTCTTTCCTCTTCCTTATCAATTACTTACACATTTCCGGACGGGCACTAGTTAGCCCGGATTTCTCATCGCTGGTCTACTGCGCCGCCGCAATCATCCGCCCTGGCTGTGTTACGCTCGGTCGGCCTCCTCGACGTACTGTCAAAGTACGACTGCGGTGGCCTCGGTCGCAAGCCTTGCCAGGACGGCCCTTGCAGCGCCTCGCTACGACAAGCGATGAGAAGTCCGGGCTAAGTAAAGTAGCGGATAGTATCCTCGATATTCTCCCACCGGACACCTCCTGTACCAGGGCAATGACCTCAGTTATAGGGCGGTGCCCTTTGATTCTACGGAGCTCGAATTGGCTGGCGATCCGGTCCCAGGTTATCTTCGATTCCACGCCACTCACCTGTTGAAGTACGGCTTTTTGGGGGCCACGAGAGGGTTGTGTGGCCAAAGCTGCCAGCAGAGAGGGGGGTCTTTTACTCAGCTAGGCATTCAGTCGTCTGAGGGCCACCACGCCAAAGAGGAGTAACAGTCCGATCAGCAAAGCGAACCCTCGCCAGTCGAGCGTCGGGATGGTGTCAGCGGGAGCAGCGGCTGGCATACCCGTGGGAGTCACCGTTGGTGTCGGCCCCAGGGTGGCAGTGGCCGTTGGCGTGGGAGGCGGGCCTGGTGGGCCCTGCTGGATGCAGTACAGCGGCCGTATCAAATCGCAGGTGCTGAAATTGAAGAATATCCATTGGCCGGTTGTGAGCCCGTTGGCTCCAATTGTCCCCGTGTCGTTGGCGTCATGGGAGCCCCAATCCACGCAGTCGGTTGTGCTTAGCTTGTCCCTCCAATGTTGTTTGTCCCTGTCCAAACGACCTGTGAGGGCGGCAGGGCGTTGTTCTCATCTTTATTGAGGGGTGAGGTAAGGTTCGATCCGATCAAGTCATTGAAGTTCGCGGCAACCTGCGTACCATCCGGTAGCTCGTAGGGTATCGTCGCCTTTGTAAAGGTGGGGTCCGTGGCGGGGGATGTCGAGCTATCACCCAGCCAGGCGCGGTAAGGCCCGTTTAACATGTCCAGGTTAGCTGCCGTTGCCAGCCGGTTACAGATTGCGTCGGCCGCCGCTCTCCCCGTGAGGGCAGCCTCTGCGATCGACCCATCGGTCGTCTCACTCGTAACGAAGACGGTTTTCGTCTGCGCGTGAGACCAAGCGGTCAGCAAGACCACACTAAGGGTCACCACAGTAATACGTCCCGCGATAGAAGCTCTAGATCGGTGGGGCATCGCAACTCCGTTCAGTCGATAGACCTGCCTGAATTTTCTCCAGTAATCTCGCTTACTTTACTGCAAACCGAAGGTTGGATCAATGCTCACCGGTTCACCGATGTCGTTAGGGCTGTCCCAAGCGGGCCTTCTCGTCAGCCTGGCCCGATCTTGCGCGTCTCGATGAAGTGGTAAAGGGCGGAACGGGAAACGTCCAGGATCTTGGCAATTGAGGCCTTCGAGACTTCCTTGCCCAATAGCATCCGGATGTCTTCCTCCTTGCCGTCCAGCTTGGATTTTCCTAAGGCACCCTTGGGCCGGCCAAACGACCGCGTCCGCGACACTGATACGCTTGGTTGCTTGCTCGGCCAAGAATCGTTTCTACCGCGCCAACCGGGATCTGGGTAGGGTCTTCTAGACGGAGTTTCTGCTGAGCTACCTCTCCGAACCACAACTCCGGGCCCGCATCCGGCGCGGACTGCTGAAGGTCGAGCAGTTGACGCCTTAGCGCGGCACGTCTACTACGCACGCCGCGGTCGGATCAACGCTCGCGAGCTACACGAGCAGATGAACACCTGCAGCTGCCTGACGCTGATTCTGGCCTGCATCATCTATTGGCAGGCAAAGGAAATCGAAAGGGTTGTATCGGAGACCGACCTGTCGTCAGAAGGTGTCGACGTGGGGCTGCTGGAGCACGTTAGCCCAATAGAGTGGGAAAACGTGCTGCTCTACGGGGACATCTGCTGGGAACCATGGCGAACCGGGACAATTGGGGAAAGTCATGAGATGTGCGTGAGCTGATACTTACCGGCACCGTCCCCAGAAGGCCTCCCCTTTCGGGGGGGTGCCTCCCACTGCCAACTATGCACAACGGCTGTCGGTGAGCCTTGGCTGACTGTTAATGAATTAGTAGATTGGTAGTACCCTGCAGCTTCTTCACGCCTCTTGGAGCGTGAATTTGGAGGGGGGGGAACCTTGTGCGATGTGTGCGCTTCTGGGCTGGGCGCCGGGTTACCTGGATGGTTCCCGTCTTTTGGGTAGGCTGCCTACCCCCAGCCAGCGCCTCCCGATAGCTGGTGGCCCCAATCAGTTGCAACACGACCGCCACACCAGCCAGCGCGACTTTTCTCCGGTGCACTCTAATCCCTCGCTTCGCGGATTGGGGTCTCGAGACGTCAGACTATCACTGACATCTGGGGGACGATAGGGTAGTCTCCGAATGAAGGGAGAGTTTGGGGAGTTGGTCTGCGACGTGGCTTTGGCCTCCGGGCCGAAGCAAATCGGTTGAGCCTGGCTCGACGCGCGGCGACCCGGAGGCCAAAGCCAGGACCAGAGTCAATGGCGAGTCGAATTCGATTCGACCGCCCTCGAGCCCCTCAGCCTGGAGCCGAGGGAGTGTGCAGGAGTCGCTCATGCATCTTTCGGTGATCGCAGCTCTCTTTCTGCTACTCGCGGGTAACTCTGTCTTTGCGGCTATCCAGGAGGAATGGCTGGCTGTCGAAGGCGGGACTGTCTTCGACGGCACAGGTGCCATTCATGAAACTGCTACGATTCTCATCTTCGGCCGACAGATCAAAGAGATAGGGCCGGCTAGTGAAGTACGGGTTCCTGCCGACGCACGGCGTCTTGATGCTCGTGGGAAATTCATTCTGCCCGGCTTCGTAGACCTTCACTTCCATTACGATCCACGAACCTCGCCCTGGTTGCCCCTGCATTTCCTGGCTCAAGGCGTGACCACGCAGCGGGAGATGGGGAATTGGATCGAGGACAATCAGCAATGGCTGGCTGATATGCGCAGCCAGGGTCTTCCCACTCCGCGGCTACTCTACAGCGGGCCGCTTCTTGACGGTACCAACCCAGCCTACCCGGACCAGAGCCTCGTCCTACTGGATGAGATGGACGCCCGCCGCACCACCAATCGCCTCATCGATAAGGGGGCGACGTCTCTAAAAGTCTACTTCCGACTGCCGCTGACGCTGATGAAGGCCGTCATCGAGGAGGCCGATCGACGCAACATCCCGGTCCACGGGCACCTGGAAATCGTAGATGCTCGTGATGCCATCGCTCTCGGGCTCGACGGCATTGAGCATACGACTACTCTGGGCCGGGCTCTGCTTCCACCGAAGGAATCAGAGGCCTTCCGTCAGGAAGTGCTCAAGGACAACTCGGCGCGGAGCCCAGGACGATTTCGGGTGTGGGCGAAGGTAGATCCGAATGGAGAGGCTGCAGCGGATCTCATCGAGTTGATGCTGAGGAATGAGGTCAATCTCGATGCCACCCTCGCCACCTTTGAGCCTGCTCGAGGAGTAGAAGGGAACGAGCAGGAGTGGAAGGCCATCGAGAACCTGGCTGAGTTTACCGTGCGCTACCAGCGGGCTGGAGGGTCGGTCTCGATCGGCTCGCATGGTACCGCAGACAATGCCGCGCCCGGCTTCGCCTTCCACCGCGAGCTGGAAATGCATGTGGAAGCGGGTATGTCCACCGCCGCGGCACTTGAGGCCGCCACCAGCGTCGGGGCGGAGGCCCTCCGACTCGATGACCGCGGTATCCTCAGCGCAGGAAGGCTGGCTGATCTCATCATCCTGGACGCCGATCCGCTCCAGGAAATCTCCAATATCACCCGTGTCCAAACGGTCATTCTAGGTGGGAATATCCTCGATCGCAGAGCGCTGCTGGCCACTCGGCCTGCTCGCACTGGTGACGCGCCTCGCCTTCCCAAGCCGTGACCACCGACCACTCCGCTCGATCCAGCGTCGATCCCAGATCATCCAGGACCGTCAGTGCCGCGGCCCGTTATCGGGGCGAAGTCCCAGGTGTAGAGCGACTCGCCGCCGTCCGGCATCGCCTGAGCCAATTCCCTGACCGCTACCTCGGTGGCCTTGGCGACCTCGGCCGTCCTGCCCGTGGGCTGATCATCCACGATCCAGGTCTTGCCGCCGTCCCAGCAATACATGTTCCAAGCTCCGTGGCAGTCGAAGAGGATTTGCACGCCGGACTCGATCACGTAGTCCTCCAGCCCGCCAGAGAGGATGATGGCGGGATCAGCGCCTCGGGGGTTTGCGAATATCATCCCGCGCGGATCATCAATGATACCCCCACCTCCACGGTGGCCTTGTAATAGGCGTGGTTCAGTTCCTTCCAGGTCATACCCTGGTCCCACGCCTTGACAGTCTTGTGAATAGCCCGTTGATTGATCTGGAGGGCCTGCCGCAATAGCTGAAGCTCCTCAGCGGTCTTCTCCTGACGCGCGAAAAGAAGAGGAGCATAGCCGTCCAGTGCCTGCAGATGGGGGAACTCAAGATGTCGGGAGAGGCCGGGTTGGTCGAATCCGACTTTGCCCCTGCTGAGGCCCAGGTCGTCCAGAGCGCTTCGCAGTGCCTCGACGATGTTCATGGGTGCATCTGTCGCGGGCGCGCTGGGATGAACCGGTCCAGGCCCGACAGGTCGAAAGGAAGGTCCAGTGCACTCATCACGCTCCGCAGAGGGCGGATGTCCTTCACCCAGGCGGGCTGGTGAAGGAAGAACGTTAGGAGTTCTTCGGCGACCAGTAGTATGGGGTGATCGTACCTCGTATCTTGGACCTCGGGATTTTCGAAGTTCAGGCTCAGAGGCGTTCGACCAATCGCGCCAGTAGCGCGACCCGTACCGGGAGGGCGTCCAACTCGATGTGTTCGTGGACCGCGTGGGCTCCGTCGCCGTCTACTCCCAGGCCGTCCAGAGTGGGCACTCCGAGGGCGGCGCTGAAGCTTCCATCACTTCCTCCACCAGTCTCTCCCTCCTTCAGATCCAGACCCAGATCCCGTCCGATTTCACGGGCTTTTGCGAAAAGGGCTTCGCTCTTGGGACCTTTGATCATAGGGGGACGATTGATGCCTCCGGAAACCTCGATACGAGCACCGGATAGTTGCGGTTCCAGATGGCGCAGGGCGGCTTCAACACGTTGCCCTTCCTCCACGGTTCGGAAGCGGAAATCCACCATGGCAGCAGCGGAGTCCGGGATGACGTTGTCGCGTGTCCCGCCCTGAGCCACGGTCACCGACACCGTCGTTTCCTGTTCGGCAAAGGAGAGGGCCTGGATCTTCAGGATCTGTCGAGCCAGTTCTTCAACGGCGTTGATACCCTTTTCAGGCTCGACTCCGGCATGGGCGGCTCGTCCCTTGATCTTGATGCCGGCAGTTCCGGCGCCTTTCCGAAAGGTCTTCAGTACGCCTCCCGGAAGCGGAGGTTCGGTCACCAGCACCAGATCGCTTTGGCGGGAAAACTCCTCGATCAGCTCCTGGCTTTGAAGGCTTCCGGTCTCCTCATCGGTGGTGTAGAGAAAACGGACATTGCGTTCCGGCCGGATGCGGCCTTGTGCGATGTAGTCCTGTATCTTGAGGGTCGCGGCAACGCCTGCCTTCATGTCGAAGACCCCGGGACCGTGGAGCCGATTGCCCTCAACCCGGAAGGGAAGTCGGGCGAGGCTTCCCTGCTCCCATACCGTGTCGATGTGGCACAAGACCAGGATGGAGCCTTGGGCTCCGCCGTCCCACTCGGTCCAGATGATGTCGCCCACATCGTCCCGAGGCACGACCTGAGGCGAAAAACCTGCCTCCCTCATGTGGGACGTGAGAAAGGACCCCAGGTCATCTACCAGGGCTTTCTCGGTGGAAGGGCTCTCTCGCTCTACAAGATCCTTCAGTAGCTCGATGATCGCCTGCTGCTCATCCTTGACAGTCTCCAGGAACGTCTGATCGCTCATCTATGGCTCCAGTTGAATTCGACTTCAGCGACAAATTCCGAAGTTCCCGTGAGAAGGATCTCGCCTCCCTGACTCCACTCGACTTGCTGGCTGCCCGTTCCTGTTTCTACCTCAACCGGGGACTCGGCTCGACCCGTGCGAATCGCCGCCACCGCCGCACCGCTGCAGCCGGTTCCCGAGGAATGGGTTGGCCCCACACCCCGCTCCCAGATTCTGACCTTCAGACGGTGCTTGCCTTCGACCAGCACGAAGCTGACGTTGGTCCGTTCGGGAAAAGCCGAATGTGTCTCGAGCGCGGGACCCAGGTGTTCGAATTCCTCTTGGGCAGGAAGGGTGGGAACAAAGACGACACACTGTGGATTTCCTACCGAGAGCGCCGTGATGTGGACATTCCTACTACCGACTTCTAGAGGGTGATCCAACACGGACGATAGATCCGTTCCGGTGAAGGGAATGGCATCCGGCGAGAAGCGTGGTTCACCCAGTGAGGTCGTGTAGCGCCAGAGAAGATTCTCTTGTGCCAGCAACCGGCACATCTTGTGGCCTGAGACGGTTTCCAGTGACAGAGTGTCCTGCTCGGCCCAGTGGTGATGATGCAGGAAAGAGGCGGCGCAGCGGCAGCCGTTCCCCGACATGCCGGCCTCGCTGCCGTCACGGTTGATGATGCGCAGGAAAAAGTGTTCGTCGGGACGTCGGTCGACGAAGATACAACCGTCCGCGCCAACCCCGAAATGCGGGTCGCAGATGGCCCGAGCAAAGTCGCAGTGGTCTTCGTCTGAAATTTGTTCTGAGGCAACTATCAGGAAGTCATTGCCATAAGAATGGTATTTCGAGGCCGATATCATCGGGATTTGATTCTTCGGGAGAAGGGGACGATCGGATTCAAGCAAGCTCTTTGAGTCGGGTCTTCAAGCGTTCAATGATCTTCACCGGCGTCGGGTCGATCTGGTTCAAGAAAGCCAGGTACACACTGGCGTAGTCACCCAGGAGAATCAAGCTCCAAAGCCGATCGATCCAGCTTTCCCCGTCTGTCCAGTACTCCAGCGTCGAGTCGACCTTCTCACTCAACAGATCTCTGGTGACATCGATTCGAGCCTGGGTTTTGGGATGGTCCTCGCGATCTCGGAGGAAGATGGGGACGAGTTGGCGAAGCAGGGTCGGTGGATATGTCCAGCCCTCGATTTCGTTGTGATTCATTTCGGGAAGAGTACTGGAGTAGGCAAGTTGTTTTCCGTTCTCGGAGAACTGGCCGCGCCAGCGAACCGCCACCATTTCGAGATGGCTGTCGCTCCCATAAATGATGGGTATCTGGCCCTTCAGGCTGAGTGCGAGATGCTTCGCCGGATTCTCTGAAATGGCACTCAGCGGCCCGTAGTTCTTGATCTTTTCACGTACCAGCTCAATCGAACGTCGCAGATCCTCGCTGCGGTCGGCGACCAGACCCAGACGCGACAGACAGGCCAGGAACGGTATCGAGCAGAAGCCGAGCGCGGAGCGAGGCGGGTATCCCTCGGGAATCCGGGCGCAGGGAACCCCGTGCTCCTGGGCCAGTTGGCCGAGTGTTCCGCCCGACGTCAGACAGATGACGCGAGCTCCCTTCTCTCGGGCCTGGGCATAGGAAGAAAGCGTCTCTTCAGTCTGACCGGAATAGCTGGCGACAAGGACGAGTGTGCCGGCATCTACGAATCCGGGAAGAGAGTAGTTGCGGTTGACCAGGAAGGGGACCCTTATGTCCTGTCCAAGGTAGGCCCTGAGGAAGTCTCCCCCGATAGCTGATCCCCCCATCCCACACAAGAGAACCTTCTCGACGGGTTCCCCGCCAGGGAGGATGTCCACTTCCTGACCGATCTCGAGAGCCCGATCCAGCTGCTGATCGAACCTGCCCAGGATCTTCAGCATCCCCTGCGGGTCGCGTTCTGCCAACTCGCTTGGAAGGTCAAGGACCTCTTTCCCGGTACCGCTCACTGCTCACCTCTCACCGTCAACTATTCACTGCTCACCGTTCACTACTCCACTACTCCACTACTCCACTACTCACTACTCCACCACCACCACCTCACCACTAACTGACAACTTCCCACTGTTCCCGGGAAAGTATCTCCGCGCAAAGGCTCGGACCTGCCCTGGAGTCACGAGCTTGATGCCGGAGATATACTCCCGCTGAAACTCGACGCCGTGGCCTCCGAGGACCTGCTTCGCCAGTAGCAGGAGATCTTCACTACCCGCCTGTCGGTCCAGGTGAAATCTTGTAATGGAGCCAACCACGGCGTTCAGCAGGTCATTCCGGGTAAACGGTGCCTGTTCCATATTCGACAGGCGCCGTATCAACTCCTTACCCGCCTCCTTTTCAGATCCAGGAGTCGACAAGGCGAACGCGAAGATGCCACCGCGGCTGAGCCCTGACTCTCGAAATAGCTGGAACTCCAGGATGGGGGTTTGGGACTCCGGAGTTAGGATCGCGGACACCTCGGGGCTCAACAACAGAGTCTGCCAGACTTCCCAGATCAGCCAATCCCGGGTCCCTTGGGCTGGGCCATTGAGCCCCAACATGACGGTTCCATCGCGTTCGTATTGGGCGTACTCTCCGCTTGCCGATGGACTGCCTGCCTGGCGTTGGCCTCGGCTGGCTCTATTCACCGGGTCGCGGCGAACGAAGTGGGAGTCGCTCAAGCGGGAGACGAAGTCGCGCAGGAACGACGTCCCCTCGATGTCCCCTCGCAGGAAGATCCAAGGATGTATCCCAGTCATCTGGCTTTCTAGCCGGGTGCGTGCCATTTCCAGCGTCAGCTTGGGAAGGCTCTCTTTCGTTCCAAGCCGATTGAGGGCGTAAGAGTGTTGACCGAAAAGGAGCTGTCGGGTCCTTCTCAAGGCGTGGAGAAACCATTCGTCTTCCTGCCACTGAAGCTCGGCCTGGGTTCTTCGCCGCTCGGCCTCGAACACTTCTTTGTCAAGGACCGGGTTTCGGAACCAGTCGATCAGCACGCTGAAGAGTGCTGACGTGTGCCGTGATAGGACGGTTGCCTTCAAGCCGAAGAAGTCGGGCTCGTTGACGACCCTGATCTCGGCTCCCATCATCTCCAGGTCGTTCCACGACAACGCCCCCTTTGCTTTCAGCATGCTCTTGAAGGACGTCCGGACCATGAGTTCCGTAATCCCGGACTGCTCAATCGACTCAGTGCTTCTTCCTCCAGGGAAAAAGAGACCAAAGTGCACGAGGGGGACGGTGCGGTCCTCTCTGAAGTAGAGGGACGGTCCTCTTAGAATCGAAGTGGCTTTGAGGTCGCCACCCACAAAGGCAGATTTGAACTTCAGCGGGGCGAAGCCTTGCTTTTGACTCGAGCCAAGCGCGACCTCTGTTTCTGAGATCTGTTCGTCCATCGAGGCAGGAACCAGCAATTGAAGCATTTCCTGGAATGAGTTCGGGGTGAAGGTTCGCGCTTCGGCCTGCTTCGGAAAATACTCGACCACCGCCAGGTTGGACTCGCGAAAATGTCTTTTGGCAACCCGTTGGATCTGAGCCGGTTTGAGACCTTGGATCTGTCGAAGAAAGAGTTGCCTGTCCCAGAATTGACCGGCTGACTCGCCAAGGGCCAGGAGAAGGGCCCGTTGATCAAGGTCTTCCATTCTTCGGTAGAAGTTCCTGGTCAGAAGAGCTTTAGCGCGACCCAACTGCCCGGGCGAGATACCCTGGCGCCTCACGATCTCGATCTGGGCCAGGACCTGCACCTCAGCCTGATCCACCTTGGCGGGGTCTGGTGTCAGGTGGATCCAGAACGTCCCTGATCCGGCTCCAGTCTCTAGTGCAGCCCCGGCCTTGAAAGCGATTCCGGGCCGGACCATCCTCTGGCTCAGGACGCAGCTTTCACCCTGACCGAGTACATAGGAGAGCAAGAGAAGGGCATGGTAGTCCTCATGCTCGAGTCCAGGGACCCGGTAGCCCATGACGATGTAGGGCACGGAGACGGGTCCCCTGCGATGTAGATATTTCAACCCGGGGTCTTCAAGTTGAAGCGAAGCCTTCCCTCTTCCCTCATTCCCTCCCCGCACCTTGCCCTGTCCCAGCTTGGCGTAGTGCTTGATTGCATATTCGAGGGTCTTTTCTTTCAGAACGGCCCCCGAGACCGCCAGAATCAGGTTTCGGGGATGGTAGCTGCGAAGGTGAAGGTCCCCCAACTGTTGCAGGTCGGCGGGTGTCTGCTTCGCTTTGCCAATCGGCACGGGAGCGACCAACTCCAAGATCCTGTTTTTGGCGTAGGTGAAGGGGAATCGCTCTGCTCGACTCTTCCGCTCAGCGACGACCTGCAGCGCTCGCTTGATGCTCACCTTCTCGGGTTTTATTGGGCGAAGCAGCCCCGCGTGGGTGGCCAGGGCCTTCTCCAGTTCGTCTGCCGGCGACAGTGAAGCGAATCGAATTCCATACCGTTTCTTCTCGGTGGTCAATACCGCGCCCGCGTCGTAACTCAGGGCTTTCAGATTGTCTTGCTGGAGCAGAACCTCGGCGAGAGTTTCCGGGAGCAGTTCGCCTGGATTTGGTCCCAGAGAAGGTGGAGTCTTCAGTAAGGTAGTGACGGCGACCAGGGGGGCAGAGGGATGTTCTTCAACCAGGATTGTGAGGCCATTCCTGAGCACCACTCGGGTCAGGTTGTCTTGATCCTTCCTGAACTGGAATTCCTTGTAGTACTCTGGCGCCGGGGGCATTTTCTTTCGCGATCCCCTCTGTGACCCCGCCAGGAGAGGCGGCGCCAGCGTCAGAAGGGCAAGAAGGAAGAAAACCCCAGCCATGTAAGGATCGTAGCAAACGCAAGCGCTCCAAGGCAATTTGCCGGCTTGGGTTTCTCGCTCCCTTGGGGTATCCTAGAATAGTTGGTTAGCGGGATCTTCCGGGCAAGTATGCGGGCCGCACTTGAGTTCGAATGAAAACAAACGAAGCCTCCCAGGGCGAGCTCATCGAAGGACTGAAGCAGTTGGACGTGAACGTGGTCGACGGGTTCATCGACCGATTTTCCCGTCCCCTCTTCGGCGTTATCCTGAACTACACCAAGAATCCCCCTGATGCCGAGGAGATTCTTCAAGATACCCTTCTCAAGATCATTCGCAAGATCGACACCTTCCGTCAGGAAAGTGATATCTGGCCTTGGATGAAGAAGATCGCGGTCAACAATTCCATCATGTGGCTGCGCAAGCAGACGAGCTCCAGGAAGAGGGAAGTGAGGCTAGATGACTGGATGCCTCAATTCAACGATGAGGGAGAGCTCGAGTACCCGGTTTTCAGCTGGACCGGAGATCCTGAGGAGGTGATGCTGAATCGAGAGCTTTCCAGCCAGCTCTACGACGCCATCCAATCTCTACCCTTCGAGTATCGTGCCCCTCTGGCATTGAGAGACATAGAAGGGTACCCGGTCAAACAGATATCGTCTTTGCTGGGCCTCAAGGAAGCGACGACGAAGACTCGGATTCATCGAGCCAGACTCTTTGTGAGAGAGAGGCTCGCGCATTACTTCGAAGGAAAGCAATGAGCAACTTCTTCAATTGCCGGGAGTGCGTGGATCTTCTTCACGAATATGTTTATGGGGGTCTGGATGCCGATGATCACAAGAAACTGGATGAGCACCTCTCTGCCTGTCCACCCTGCCTGCACTTCCTCGAGACCTACCGCTCTTGTTCTGAGCTCGTGGAGCAACTCAGGGATCAACAGGTACAGATCCCTCTCGAGCTGCAGTCTCGTCTGAAGTCCTTCTTGAAGAATCACCTGGGGAAAGCAGACCTGACCTGAAACTTCATTGCTGCTCCCGCCTTCGGAGTTCGCCTGTTCGGTGTTCTGCGGTTTGTGATTCAGCCTTGTTCCTTGGTTCTGGGAAGGCAACGGATGAATGCTAAACCGCAGAATATCGAACAGGCGAATTTCGAAGGCTAAGGAAGACGGTTCGGAGTTCGCTAGTTCGGTGTTCTACGGTTTGTGATTCAGCCTTGTTCCTTGCTCTCGAGAAGGCAACCGATAAAGGCTGAACCCGCAGAATATCGAACAAGCGAATTTCGAAGGACTCGGGCAATCCCTGCCATCTGTCGGTGCCAAAGTTTCTTTCTCGTGAGAAATCCGGGCTAGGCGGGGCTAGGCGGAGAGTTCCAGTTCGCGTTCCAGTTCTGCAAGGCCTTCGTCGACGATCGCGATTACCTCGTCGACCTGCTCTCGAGTGATGATCAAGGGTGGGTAGAGACGAAGGTCATCCCCACTTTTCCAGTCCGCCGTTCCACCGCTGGCTCCTGCGGAGAGCCCTTTCTCCAGCAGGATCCGGCGAATGCGTTTGTGGACTTCGAGGGATGCCTCAAAAGGCTCCTTGGTATCGCGGTCCCGCACCAGCTCTATTCCCAACATCAGTCCCTTGCCCCTCACGTCGCCAACCATTGGGTATTTTCGAAGCTCCAGGGCCCGCTTCAGAAGGTAGTCCCCGACCTCCCTTACATGCTCGAGGATGCCTTCTTCCTCAATGATGTCCAGGACGGTCGATCCCACTCTCATAGCCACAGGATTATTCACGGCGGTGAATACGTGAGGTAGCCCCTGATCGGCTGAGTCCAGCACCTGACGAATCACGTCTTTGAAGAGTACGCCACCAAGGGGAATGTAGCCGCTGCTGACGCCTTTCGCGAAAACGATCATGTCCGGGACGGTATCCCAATGTTCGATTGCGAATAACTTGCCGGTGCGACCGAAGCCTGTGATGACTTCGTCAGCAATGAAGAGCACGTCGTATTTGTCACAGATTTCCCGGATGCGGGAAAAGTAGTCGGGAGGGGGCACTCCGATAGCTATGCCGCCCAGAACCACCGGCTCGGCGACGAAGGCGGCGACGTTCTCCGCTCCGGTTTGCCGGATGGCCTTTTCGAGTTCGTCAGCACAGGTCAGATTACACTTTCCCTCACAGCCCGCGAAGGAACAGCGGTAGGGATAGCAAGGGGCTATGTGAGGAAAGGGGAGCAGCCAATTGGCAAATGGATTCCGAGCCGTTGTTCCGGTGACGGATAGAGCACCCAGAGTCGCGCCGTGATAGCCACGCCAACGGGAGATCACGAGCTGCTTCTGTCCGTTGCCACGCTGCCGATGGTAGAGGAACGCCAGTTTCAAGGCGGTCTCTATACCTTCGGAGCCTCCTGAAACGAAATAGGCGTGGTTGAGGTCTCCGGGGGCGAGGAGGGCGAGTCGTTCGGCGAATTCGATCGCTACTCTATTGGAAAAGTGGGCGGAGAAGCAGTAGGCAAGCAATTCGGCCTGCTCCGCCATGGCAGCGGCGATTCGCTGCCGCCCATGCCCCAGGGTAACGTTCCCTGCGCCGGCCGCTCCGTCGATGTAGCGTCTACCCTCTTCATCGTAGAGGTAAATCCCTTCGCCCCGCTCCAACACGGGAAAGGCATAGTTGGGATCCTGATGCAGAAGGGCACCCTTCGAACTTGTTGTCGCCATGAAAACCTCCCCTGAAAGGTGTGCCCAATGGTATCAGAAAGGGGCGGGACCGAGAGCGGATAGGACCTTTCCGCTAGCTCTCATTCGAAGAGGTCTGTTCAATAGATCAAGACTTCTTCGCCCGGAGACAGCGCCATCCGCAAAGAAGAAGTGGACCCTAACCCGCATTTCTACTCGCTGGTCTACTACGTCGCCGCAAACATCCGTCCTGGCTGTGTTTCGCTCCGTCGGCCTTCTCGACGCACTGCACGAGTACGACTGCTGGGGCTCGCCACGAGTGGTCTCGGTCGCAGGCCTTGCCAGGACGGCCCTTGCGGCGCTTCGCTACGACAAGCGATGAGAAATGCGGGCTAAAATAGGCACCGTTTTGTCCGATACGTAGCATGGGAGCATTACAAATGAAAGAACTACGGTGTTGCCTCTGTGAGAGCGAGATGACCTCGAAAGACGAGATCGTCGAAACACGACCAACGGGAGCCTATGGGGGGACCCAAGACTGGCACTACTGTTTCGAATGCTGGATCAGCATGGAACAGGTTCGACAGTGGGACTTGGACCTGGAGCTCCTATACAAGACGGTTTTTACGGGCCTGGAAGAAAAAGAAACGGCACTTCCGTGGCTCGGAAACAGTCATGTAACAGAGGTTCGCCCGACAGCCCACTGACTCCTGTCAGGGTTGTAGACTTCGCCTCCCAGATCTATTGCTTGAGTGTGCCAAGGGGTGAAATATTGGCACAGCTAGGCACGCGACCAATCCTCCGGAGATTGGGACTGCTCAGTGATCCGATGCAAATCGATACTTGCTACGACCGTTCTGACTCTTTCGGTCGTTTTCTCTCTATTCCCTGAACCAAGAGCTGCCGCGGGGTCGAAGGGTCTCTTTACCGAGTCCAGATCGCCGGTCCAGTTCCGTGCTCAGAGCAACTCTCGAAGTCTCCGCAGTCGGCACGTCAAGATTGACTTCGATCTGCTGGGAGACGCTCGAGGCTTTCGAAGAGCATCCCAGAAGGGAAGACAATCCCTTGAGTTGAACCTCTTCCCCGACGTCTCATTCGTCGCAGTGCTCGACAAGATCGAGCCCCACGCCAAGGGTTATTCCTGGATCGGACGGGTTCAGGGAAGCCAAGACAGCATCGTCATTTTGACGGTCACCGACAACGTCATGGCCGGGAACGTCAGCGTCTCCGGCACCGCTTATCAAATTCGCCACATTGAGGCAGGTGTACACGCAATCCGAGAGGTCGACCCGGCGGCAACTCGCCCGGAGGCGGAACCGATCCAAGTCGGATCTGAACAGGGTATCCCTACGTTTGGTACGCCTTCTATTTCCCCTGACCAGGGCGGGAAATCCGATAGCTCTCCTGATCGGACCTATTTCCTTCCCGGTTCTAACGCTTCATTTGCCGTCTCGCCAGATGCCCCTTCTTTTCCCCAGTCAGGCTCTGGGGAGTTCTTCGATCTGCTGGTCGTGTACACAGCGTCCGCCCGTTCGGCGGCGGGAGGCACAGCAGGGATTGAGAGTCTGATTCAGTTGGGTGTTACCGAGACCAACCTTGCCTACCAGAACAGCGGAATCATCTCCCAGATCCGATTGGTACACACCGCAGAGGTTAACTACACAGAATCCGGTAACCTCGACACCGATCTGGCCTACGCCCAACTCGGCTTTGTAGACAACACCCATGCCCTGCGCGATACCTACGGTGCCGACCTGGTCCAGCTCGTCACAGACAGCAACGCCAGTTTTTGCGGCAAGGCTTACGTGATGAGCGGGAACAATCCGGGCTTCCAGTGGTGGTCGTACTCAGTGGTTGAGCAGTCCTGCATTAGTCCGAACTACAGCTTCGGCCATGAGCTGGGACACAACATGGGGTGTAACCACGCTCCTGGGGATCCCCTAGACGTTGGAGCGTACCCTTATTCATTGGGATACAAGGATCCGAGCAACCAGTTTCGTACCCTGATGGCCTACAACGCAGGGTGTAATTGCACGAGGGTGCTTCGCCACTCCAACCAGAGTCTCACCTACCAGGGGAGCCCCACCGGCAACAGCACTCAGGATAACAGTCTAAGCATCAACAACGTACGCTTTACCGTCTCGGGTTTCCGAGACGAGCCGAGCTGTGAGTACACGACCTCGCCAGGTAGTCAGTCTTTTCTGGAAAGTGGCGGAGTTGGAAGTCTGACCGTCTCCACCTCGGGCAGCTGCAGTTGGACCTCCGGCAGTAGTGATGGCTGGATTTCGATCACAGGAGGAGGCAGTGGTACAGGAAACGGCAGTGTTTCCTACTCAGTCAGCTCAAATCCGACCACTCAAGCTCGATCTGGCAGCATCACTGTTGAAGGTGAGGTGCTGACGATCGACCAGGACGCCCTCCCCTGTACCTACGGTCTCTCTTCCGGCAGCGCCTCGTTTGGCTTCGCCGGCGGCAGCAGCAGTGTCGGAATGACTTCTCTGACTGGTTGCGCCTGGACGGCCTCCAGCAGCGACGGCTGGGTCACGATCACGGCCGGTGGCAGTGGCAGTGGGAACGGAACGATTTCCTACACGGTGGCGTCGAATCCGACGATCTCCACGAGGGTTGCAACGATCACGGCCGGTGGTCAGGTCTTTAGCATCACGCAAGGAGGGATTCCCTGTACCTACTCTTTGTCGCCCGGCAGCGCGAACTTCGGCTCCGGCGGCGGCGGTACCAGCTTCGGGATGACCTCTCCCACGGGTTGTACCTGGACGGCTTCGAGCAGCGCCGGCTGGATCACGATCACGGCGGGCGGTAGTGGCAGTGGCAACGGAACGATCTCCTACACGGTGGCGTCGAATACGACCATCAACTCGCGCTCGGGAACGATCACGGCGGGCGGCCAGGTCTACAACATTACGCAGGATGGAATTCCCTGCACCTATTCTCTGTCGCCCGGCAGCAATTCCTTCGACTCCAATGGCGGCGGCGGTAGCTTTGGGATGACCTCTCCGTCGGGTTGTACCTGGACAGCTTCGAGCAGCGCCGGCTGGATCACGATCACGGCGGGCGGTAGTGGCAGTGGGAACGGGACGGTTTCCTACACGGTGGCGTCGAATACGACCATCAACTCACGCTCGGGAACGATCACGGCGGGCGGCCAGGTCTACAACATTACGCAGGATGGAATTCCCTGCACCTATTCTCTGTCGCCCGGCAGCAATTCCTTCGACTCCAATGGCGGCGGCGGCAGCTTTGGGATGACCTCTCCGTCGGGTTGTACCTGGACAGCTTCGAGCAGCGCCGGCTGGATCACGATCACGGCGGGCGGTAGTGGCAGTGGGAACGGGACGGTTTCCTACACGGTGGCGTCGAATACGACCATCAACTCGCGCTCGGGAACGATCACGGCGGGCGGCCAAGTCTACAACATCACCCAAGATGGGATTTCCTGTACCTATGCACTTTCCCCCGGCAGCGCGAACTTCGCCTCCGGCGGTGGGGGTGGCACCGTCGGAATAACCACACCCACGGGTTGTACCTGGACGGCTTCGAGCAGCGCCGGCTGGATCACGATCACGGCGGGCGGTAGTGGCAGTGGCAACGGAACGATTTCCTACACGGTGGCGTCGAATACGACCATCAACTCGCGCTCGGCAACGATCACGGCGGGCGGGCAAGTCTTCAACATCACCCAGGATGGGATTCCCTGTACCTATTCACTGTCTCCCGGTAGCGCTAACTTCGACTCCAATGGTGGCGGTGGCAGCGTCAGCATGACGTCGCCCACTGGTTGTACCTGGACGGCCTCGAGCAGCGCCGGCTGGATCACCATCACGGCTGGAGGCAGCGGAAGTGGCAACGGCAGCATCTCCTATACGGTAGCAGCGAACACGACCATCAACTCGCGCTCGAGCACCATCACGGTAGCCGGTCAGACGCTAGCGATCACTCAAACCGGTATTGACTGTACCTATTCCCTCTCCTCCGGGAGTGCGTCTTTCGACTCGGATGGGGGAGGTGGAGTTGTCGGCATGACGTCGCCCACCGGTTGCACCTGGACAGCCTCGAGCAGCGCCAGCTGGATCACGATCACGGCTGGAGGCAGCGGAAGTGGCAATGGAACGATCTCCTATACGGTAGCGGCGAATACGACGATCAACTCGCGCTCGGGAACGATCACGGTAGCCGGTCAAACGCTAGCGATCAGCCAAACCGGAATTGATTGCACCTATTCGCTCTCCTCGGGGAGTGCGTCTTTCGACTCGGATGGGGGAGGTGGAGTTGTCGGCATGACGTCGCCCACCGGTTGCACCTGGACATCCTCGAGCAGCGCCGGTTGGATCACGATTACGGCCGGGGGCAGCGGAAGTGGCAATGGAACGATCTCTTATACGGTAGCAGCGAATACAACCATCAACTCGCGCTCGGGAACGATCACGGTTGCCGGTCAAACATTGACAATCACCCAAACGGGAATCGATTGCAGCTATTCCCTTTCCTCGGGGAGTGCGTCTTTCGACTCGGATGGGGGAGGTGGAAGCGTCAGCATGACCTCGCCAACCGGTTGTACCTGGACGGCCTCGAGCAGCGCCGGTTGGATCACGATCACGGCCGGGGGCAGCGGAAGTGGCAACGGCAGCATCTCCTATACGATAGCAGCGAATACAACCATCAACTCACGCTCGGGAACGATCACGGTAGCTGGTCAGACGCTAGCGATCACTCAAACCGGTATTGACTGTACCTATTCGCTTTCCTCGGGGAGTGCATCTTTCGACTCGGATGGGGGAGGTGGAAGCGTCAGCATGACCTCGCCAACCGGTTGTACCTGGACGGCCTCGAGCAGCGCCGGTTGGATCACGATCACGGCCGGGGGCAGCGGAAGTGGCAATGGAACGATCTCCTATACGGTAGCCGCAAATACGACGATCAACACGCGCACGGGTACGATCACGGTCGCCGGCCAGACACTGACGATTACTCAAACCGGTATTGACTGTACCTATTCGCTTTCCTCGGGGAGTGCGTCTTTTGACTCGGATGGGGCAAGCGCCAGCGTCAGCATGACCTCGCCCACCGGTTGCACCTGGACAGCCTCGAGCAGCGCCGGTTGGATCACAATCACGGCCGGGGGCAGCGGAAGTGGCAATGGAACGATCTCCTATACGGTAGCGGCGAATACAACCATCAACTCGCGATCGGGAACGATCACGGTAGCGGGTCAGACTCTAGCGATCACTCAAACCGGTATTGACTGTACCTATTCCCTCTCCTCGGGAAGTGCGCCATTCGACTCGGATGGGGGAGGTGCCGGCGTCAGCATGACCTCGCCCACAGGTTGTACCTGGACGGCCTCGAGCAGCGCCGGCTGGATTACCATCACGGCGGGCGGCAGCGGAAGTGGCAACGGCAGCATCTCCTATACGGTAGCAGCGAATACAACCATCAACTCGCGCTCAGGAACGATCACGGTAGCCGGTCAAACGCTAGCGATCAGCCAAACGGGAATTGATTGCACCTATTCCCTCTCCTCGGGAAGTGCGTCTTTCGACTCGGATGGGGGAGGTGCCAGCGTCAGCATGACCTCGCCTACAGGCTGTACCTGGACGGCCTCGAGCAGCGCCGGCTGGATTACCATCACGGCGGGCGGCAGCGGAAGTGGCAACGGCAGCATCTCCTATACGGTAGCAGCGAATACGACGATCAACTCGCGCTCGGGCACGATCACGGTAGCCGGTCAGACGCTAGCAATCACTCAAACCGGTATTGACTGTATCTATTCCCTTTCCTCGGGGAGTGCGTCTTTCGACTCCGATGGGGGAGGTGGCGTTGTCGGAATGACGTCGCCCACTGGTTGCAGTTGGACGGCGTCGAGCAGCGGCGGTTGGATCACGATCACGGCTGGGGGCAGCGGAAGTGGCAATGGAACGATCTCCTATACGGTAGCAGCGAATACGACGATCAACACGCGAACGGGAACGATCACGGTTGAAGATCAGGTTCTGACCCTTACCCAGGAGGCAATCTCTTGTACCTACGCTTTGTCTCCCAGCAGTGCCTCCTTTGAGTCCGATGGCGGAAGCAGCACGGCCAGCATCACGACTCCCGATGTTTGTAGCTGGTCAGCGTCCAGCAGCGAAGGATGGATCACTATCACGACGGGGACAAGCGGCAGCGGCAACGGCTCCCTCTCGTTCATCGTGGCTCCCAATACAACGATCGAGTCACGGTCCGGCACCATTGCGGTCGAGGGCCAGGTCTTGACCATCAGCCAGAGTAGGGTCGATTGCAGCTATTCCCTATCTTCTGCGAGTGCCTCGTTCGACTCGGACGGCGGCAGCGGCAATGTCAGCCTCACGTCTCCGGATGGCTGTAGCTGGACGGCTTCCAGCAGTGCCGGTTGGATCGATATCTCCGGTTCATCCGGTAAATGGGGAGGTGCCGCCAGTCAAAGGCAGGCCATGGAAACTGCCGCACTATGCAAACCGTGGAAAAACAAGTAGTTCTGGAGGAGAACTGGCAAGTGCTCGCAGTTGTTTTTCCACCGTTCGCACAGCGCTTGGAAAACTCCGTATCACGGGCTTGCTGGCCCGGTTCGATGTCGCTCGGAGTTTTCCACAGTTCCCACGGCCTCTGCTACTGCAGCCGACTATATGGACAAGCGAACGGGGAGCAGATTTAGGATCCGGAAGGTGCCAACCACGTCCCCACCTCCCCATTTACCGGATGACCCATATCTCCTCTGGTGTCAATGGCAGTGGCAGCAGCACTCTCTCCTTCTCAGTCGATGCCAACCCCGCGGTCGAGCCGCGGGTCGGCAGCCTGACAATCGGGAGTGAAGTCTTCAGCATCAGCCAGGATGGTATCGCCTGTAGCTATTCTCTGTCCTTCAGCAGCGTCTCCTTTGACTCTGGCGGTGACAGTGGCACTGTCAGCATGGCAGCACCCAACGGCTGTGCCTGGACGGCTTCGAGCAGCGAGAGCTGGATTACTGTGGCGGGTGCGAGTGGCAATGGAGACGGTTCGATTTCCTACAGCGTTGCTACCAATCCTTCGATCCAGTCTCGATCCGGCACGATCGTAGTTGAGGGTCAGGTTCTGACGATTACCCAGGGTGGAATCGACTGCACCTATTCCCTGTCTCCGAGTAGTTCCTCCTTCGATTCCGAAGGCGGCAGCGGTAGTACGAGCGTCAGTTCTCCAGACGGATGTCAATGGTCAGCCTCGAGTAATGAAAGTTGGATCAGCATTACCTCCGGGGGAATTGGTAGCGGCGACGGCCCGGTTTCCTTCACGGTGGCCGCCAACACCACAATCCAGGCTCGCTCAGGTTCCCTGACCGTTGGTGGGCAGGTCCTTACGATTACCCAGGACGGCATCCCTTGCAGCTACTCTCTGTCTTCTGTCGCTGCCTCATTTGATGCGGACGGCGGCAGTAACAGTACGAACGTCGATTCTCCGGATGGTTGCACCTGGTCAGCCTCCAGTAGCGAGACCTGGATCGCGATCAGCTCTGTCACCAGCGGCAGCGGGAACGGCTCCGTCTCTTTCACGGTAGCCGCCAACGACACGATCCAGTCTCGATCGGGCACCATCACGGTAGAGGGTCAGGTGTTGAGCATTACCCAGGCCGGGATTGAATGCACTTACTCTCTGTCCTCGAGTAGTGCCTCCTTCGATTTCGACGCTGGTAGTGGCAGTATCGATCTGACATCTCCAACCGGTTGCAGCTGGACGGCGTCGAGCAGTGAGAGCTGGATTACGATTAACGCGGGTGCCAGTGGCAGTGGGAACGGCTCGGTTTCCTTCGCAGTGACTGCCAATGTCACGATTCAGTCCCGCTCAGGTGTGGTCACGGCTGGAGATCAGGTGCTGACGATTACGCAGGGGGGGATTGACTGCACCTATTCTCTCTCTCTCCACAGTGCTTCCTTTGACTCCAGCGGTGGCAGCAGCAGTGTGAGTGTTACCTCTCCGAATGGTTGTGAGTGGTCCGCCTCCGGTAACGATGGCTGGATCACCATCACCGCCGGAGCCAGTGGCAGCGGCGATGGTTCGGTTTCGTTCTCGGTGGCTGCCAATACCACCATCCAGTCGAGATCGGGTTCCGTCATGATCGGCGGGCAAGCCTTCACGATTACCCAGGACGGTATCCCTTGCACCTATTCTCTGACCTCGGACAGTGCCTCATTCGATGCCGAGGGTGGCAGTGGGAGTGTAGGTATGAATTCTCCCGATGGCTGCGAGTGGTCGGTATCCAACTCAGAGAGCTGGATCACGATCAACGGTGAGCCCAGTGGCAGCGGTGACGGCCCGATTTCTTTTACGGCGGCTGCCAACGCGACGATCTATCCCCGGAGCGGTACGATCACCGTTGCGGGACGCGTGCTGACGATAACCCAGGATGGAATCGATTGTTCCTATTCTCTGTCGTCAAGCGGAGCCTCATTTGCAGCGAATGGGGGGAGTAGCAGTGTGAGTGTCAGCTCGCCGGAGGGTTGTGAGTGGTCCGCTTCCAGTAGCGAAAGCTGGATCACGTTTGGCGGCGGCGCCAGCGGCAGTGGAGACGGTCCGCTCTCCTTCAGTGTCTCAGCAAATTCCACGATTCAGTCTCGAAGTGGCACGATGACACTTGAGGGACAAGCACTGACAGTCACCCAGGGTGGGATCGACTGCACCTATTCTCTTTCCGCGAGCAATGTCTCCTTGGGGTCCGAAGGGGGAAGCAGCAGTGTAGATGTCACTTCCCCGGACGGCTGTGAGTGGTCCGCGTCCAGCAGCGAGAACTGGATCACGATCGGCCCAGGGGCTAGCGGTAGCGGCAACGGCACCGTCTCGGTCGCGGTGGCTGCGAATCCCAGCATTCAATCTCGATCGGGCTCCATCATGGTCGGTGGTGAAGCCTTCTCGATCGCCCAGGACGGCCTCACCTGCAGCTTCTCTCTATCTTCCAGCAGTGCCTCCTTTGATGCGGGCAGCGGGAGCGGCAGTGTGAGCATCAGTTCTCCTGCCGGCTGTGACTGGTCGGCATCGTCCAGCGAAAGCTGGATCGCGATTACTGCCGGTGCCACTGGTAGTGGCGACGGCTCGATCTCTTTCACAGTGACTGCCAATAGCACCATTGAATCTCGGTCGGGCACCATCACTGTTGAGGGTCAGGTGCTGGCAATTACCCAGGGTGGCATCGACTGTACCTATTCTCTGTCTCCCGACACTGTCTTCATTGGATTCGAGGGTTCTAATGGCAGTTTGAGCGTAAGCACTCCTGAGGGTTGCGAGTGGTCGGCCTCGAGCAGTGACAGCTGGCTCACGATCAGTAACGGGGGCAGTGGGAGTGGCAGCGGCTCGGTCTCATTCACTGCGGACGAGAATGTCACCATTCAGTCTCGATTTGCCACCATCGTGGCAGGGGGGCAGGTATCCACGATAACCCAGGAGGGCATCTCCTGTACCTATACTCTCTCCTCCAGCAACCTGTCCCTGGAATCCGACGGCGGCATCAGCAGCGTCGGTATCAGCTCTCCGGACGGCTGTCAGTGGTCCGCAAGCAGCAGCGAAAGCTGGATCGTCATGGGCGCCGAGGCCAGTGGCAGTGGTAGCGGCAACGCCTCCTTCACGGTGGCTCCCAATGACATGATCCAATCTCGATCCGGGACCATTCTGGTCGAAGGCCAGGTGCTGACGCTGAACCAGGAGGGAATTGACTGTACCTATTCTCTGTCTCCCAGCAGTGCTTCCTTTGACCCCGAAGGTGGTGGCAGCGCTGCCATCGTTACGTCGCCTGAGGGCTGTGAGTGGTCCGCCTCTGCTAGTGACGGCTGGATCGAAATCAGCACCGGTAGTAGTGGCAGTGGTACCGGCCCTGTCTCCTTCACGGTGGCTTCCAACGAAAGTACTCAGTCTCGAACCGCAGCGATCACCGTGGCCGAACAGGAACTTACAATTACCCAGGGTGGCATCGACTGTGCTTACTCGCTATCTCCCAGCAGTGCGTCTTTTGACGCCGAGGACGGCAGCAGCAGCGTAAGCGTTACCTCTTCTGAGGGGTGTGAGTGGTCCGCGTCCGCGAGTGAGAGCTGGATTACAGTCAGCTCCGGGTCCACTGGAAGTGGTGACGGCTCGGTCTCTTTCACAGTGGATGCCAATGCCACCATTCAGACGCGAACGGGCACGATTGTAGCGGGTGGTAAGGTCTTCGCGATTACCCAGGAGGGCATCTCCTGCACCTACGAGATGTCTCCAAACAGCTCGTTCTTTGACTCCGAGGGCGGCATCAGCAGCGCGGCTGTCACCTCTCCCGAGGGCTGCGAGTGGTCCGCGTCCAGCAGCGAGAGTTGGATTAGTGTCGGTGCCGGAGCCAATGGCAGCGGCAGCAGTGACGTCTCCTTCACGGTGGAGGCCAATGACACGATCGAGTCCCGGTCCGGGACGATGGTGGTCGAGGGCCAGGTGCTGACGATCACCCAGGACGGAATCGAATGCACCTATTCTCTGTCTCCGACTAGTGCCTCCTTTGATCCTGAAGGAGGTACCAGCACGGCCAACGTCACTTCACCTGAGGGTTGTGAGTGGTCCGCGTCCAGCAGCGACAGCTGGATCTCGATCAGTACCGGGGCCAGTGGCAGTGGCAATGGCTCCCTGTCGTTCACGGTGGAAACCAATGCCGCAACTGAGCCCAGATCGGGAACCATCACCGTCGAGGACCGAGTCCTGACGATCACCCAGAGTCGGATTGATTGTAGCCTTTCTCTATCTTCTACTAGTGCCACCTTTGACTCCGACGGCGGTGAGGGAAGCGTCGACGTCACCTCTCCGGAGGGCTGTAACTGGTCCGCGTTCAGCGGAGACAGCTGGATCGAGGTGAGTAGCGGAGCCAGTGCGAACGGCAACGGTTCGGTTTCCTTCATCGTGGACGCCAATGGCACGTCCGAATCCCGATCAGGCACGGTCATGGTTGAGGATGAGGTGCTGACGATCACCCAGAGTGGCGCGGTTTGCAGCTTCTCGCTCTCTTCGGACAGCGTCGCCTTTGACTCCGACGGTGGAGAGGGCAGCTTCGGT
Organism: Acidobacteriota bacterium; assembly: GCA_965222655.1. Lineage (GTDB taxonomy): Bacteria > Acidobacteriota > UBA6911 > RPQK01 > JAJDTT01 > CAUZIZ01. Next base: position 1,382,568 of record CBDCUP010000022.1, on the reverse strand, counting down.
GTTCTCTCTCCCAGCGGGTGCAGCTGGTCTGCGTCCAGTGGCGACGGCTGGATCACCCTGGTTTCCGAGAGTCATGGCGATGGCGATGGATTCGTGTCGTTCGCCGTTGCCTCGAATAGTGTGACTGAATCTCGTTCGGGGGCGATTACCATCGAGGATCAGGTGCTAACGGTCACCCAGAGCGGGATTGAGTGTTCCTATTCTTTGTCTCCGGGGATTTTCCCCCTGACTTCCGATGAGAACAGCGGAAGCGTGAACGTGACGTCACCCCAGGGTTGTGAGTGGTCCGCGGCCAGCAGCGACGGCTGGATCTCCATCTCGGCTGGAAGTGAAGGCATTGGCAGTGGGTTAGTCTCTTTCACCGTGGCGGCCAATCCAAGCCCCGAGTCCCGATCCGGAAGCATTGCAGTTGAAGACCAGGTGGTGACCATCAACCAGGGTGGACTTGACTGTTCCTACAGCCTTTCTTCCACCAGCACTTCGATAGATGGCGCCGGCGGAAATGACGAGATCTATGTCTCGGCTCCAGAGGGCTGCAGCTGGACAGTGGCGAGCAATGTTGAGTGGGTTGTGATCGCCCAGGGCGACCGGGGAACGGGTAACGGCAGCTTCCTGTGCGTCGTCGAGGCCAATCCTACCATCCAGTCACGCAGCGGAACCTTGGAGGTTGAGGGTCAGACAATCATGGTGACCCAGGCGGGCGCGGAGTGTACCTACGCAGCATCTGCAACCAGTACGCTCTTCGAGGGGGAGGGAGGCAGCGGCAATATAACGGTTACTACGCTTGACGGCTGTGATTGGTCTGCTTCCACGGGTGCGGAGTGGATCACCTTGGGAACCGCTACTGCATCCGGTGGGACAGGTACCGTGGAGTTCGAAGTTCTGGCCAACCCCAGTGGCGAGTCTAGAACGGGGACCGTGGCAATTGAAGAGACAGTCGTCACGATTACCCAGGCATGGGACTCAGGCCCAACCCTGGAAATCGAGTTGAGTGCCGCACGCTACAGCGCCGGTGACTTCGTTGAGGCCACATCGCTTCTATTGTCGAACACAGGGCCGGAGGCGGTCGAAACGGAAATCTGGATGGTGCTGGAAACGCCTAGAGGTGACCAAGTCTCCTTTTTCCATATGGGCGCAGACGGATCAGTCCTTCTCCCCTCACAGTTCAGCGACGACTTCGGTCCGGTCACACTCTTCGAGATCACCTCGGATCTGCGCCCGGGGAAGTACATTCTGACGGGTCTGGTACGAGATGCCACTACAGCAGACCTACTGAGCCAGGACGTCGAGACATTCAACGTAGTCGGCGGGCAGGGCGGTGCGGGCGACCCGAGGATCCAATCGGGGATCCCCAAGCTTCCCAACAAGACGAAAGAAGGGTGGCAGCGCGCCCTGGAGCGCTTGGCCAAGCCCCGCGGAGAGGAGAGGAAATCGCTCCCGGTGCCCAAGAGGTAGCCTCGGTGAGGGGCCAAGTGCCCGTTGGGTCAGGCAGATTTCCAATCGAATACGGCGGCAATCAAATCCTTGGAGTGCTCTTTCGCCAGCTCATAGGCCTCCTGCATCCGGTCAGCGGGCAGGCGGTGGGTGATGAGAGACTCGAGCTGGAGCTGGTTCCCTGCCATCAAGTCGATGATGTACTGCAGGTTTCTGCGCAGATTGAATCTGAGTTCGTCGGGCGGACAGTCCGAACCTGGCGCAAGACCAGCACCCAGAAGGGTCAGCTGTTTGCCGTAGAACCAAGAGGGGTCCAAGGGATTGAAATCAGGGGCCGATTCAAACCGCCCCGGGAAACCCAGGATACTTACCCTCCCTCCCTGGCGGGCAATATCTACGGACAGCCGGTAGGCCGGCCACGGATTCGCGGTCAGAATTACGATATCCGCCCCGACTTTGCCAAAGACCTCATCGAGGCGCTCACCGAGGTTCGAGTCGCCAGATTCGAATGCGGCATCGGCGCCGACTTGCAGGGCTGCCTCACAGCGAATCGGCGAATTGGCGATACCGACAACCTTGGCTCCCATCGCCCGAGCTAGACCTACGGTTCCGAGTCCGATTACCCCAAGTCCTACCACAGCAACGTTCTCCCCGGTTTGGTATCGGGCCTGACGCAGCGCTGCTAAGCCCAGGTGGGTCAGGTAGGCGAGCGTTGCCACCTCTGAGGAGAGACCGTCGGGTAAGGGAGTGAGGACTTCGGACTCTCGAGCAATGAACGCGGACCGGTGGGGATAGCGAGAGAAGATGCGTCGGCCTGGCTCGATTTCCTTGACTGCCGAGCCAACTCGCTTGACGGTTCCCACGTTTGAGTATCCGACCGGTCTTGGGTAATCCGGTGCGTCCGGCACGTAGGTGGAATCGCCCAGGTAATTCCCAAGATCCGTTCCCGTTGAGAGTGCAGTCACGTCGGTCTCGACGTACAACTGATCGGGTTCCAGGTTGTTACTATCGAGCGGACGTTCCTCCATCCGGAGGTCTCCCACACCATAAAGAGTTGCCTGTTTCATATTCAATCCCCCACTACCAGGCGAGCACGCCGATGATAGCGCAAGCCCCCTCGACGGATCCAGCTCGCAGCCGGGTAGGAACACAAAGGTGCGTCATCCCAAGGGACGTGGGACAATGGAGAAGTGAGACTCTACTTGCTCCGGCACGGGAAATCAGACTGGAACGTAAGCGGCGGTGGGGACCATGAACGCCCCCTGAACAAGCGCGGACGCGGTTCAGCTCAAATCATCGGACGCTATCTTTCCGGGCTCGAGCAGTTCCCCCAGAAGGTGATCTGCTCCTCAGCTCAACGGGCCGAAGAGACCGTTCGTCTGGCAGCCGAGGCGGGTAACTGGTCCTGTCCCGTCCACGTTACCGATCGGCTCTATGTCTGTAGTTCCGCTGATCTCCTCGATTTCCTGCGCGGCTGCAGTGACGCTGACCAGAGCTTGCTTCTGGCGGGACACATGCCCTCTCTGCCGGACCTGATCGGGGATCTGGTGGCTGGGGCAAGAGTCAAGTTCCCCACTGCGGCCTTGGCTGCGATCGATCTATCGGTACGAAGCTGGAACGAGGTCGAGCCGGGATGCGGAACCCTTCTCTGGCTGGTGACGCCGAAGATCCTAGCGGCAAGAGATTCCAGCAAAGCCTGAATTCTTGGACGCGATTTCAGCGCTCGGTATCCAGATAGAGCGCAAATACCTGGGCTCCGTCTCCCTCCAACTCTCCTCGGATCCTGAACTTCTCTCCCCTCGGCAGGAAGCGGCCCGTGGGCCACTCGACGGGCGTGTCGAGTCCGGACAGAAGACTTTGGAGGCCATCCTCTCGTCCGTAGCCAGGTAACTCTATGAGACCGTCTTCGTCGGTCAACGCAATTCTCAGGGACGCTCCAGAAGGAACATGGGCATTGAGATAAAGCCGGGTCTTCTCCCCCGCCTCCAGGGGGCAGGTCAAGAATTGGCCTGGCCCCGAGGAGTTGATGAGCGAGAGATACCCAAAACGGTCACGGGGCAGGGTGGCCAGACCAATGTTCATTCCAACCCCGGCCACGTTACCTCCGGGCGTGGTGGCGCAATAGTAGATGTGGGTCTTCTCGAGCGTGTTGATCATGGAGCCCTGCCACATGAGGAGATTAGCTTGGTCCTTGTTATCCTTGAAGTCGCGGTCCCAGGTGAGTTCCTGATCTCGGGCAAGGAATGTGAAGCCGGGGGCAGGATCCCTGAAATGGAGTCCGTCATTGCTGATGATCAGTCCCAGGTCCACGGAAACATCCTCACCCCGGTACTGGGGAGCCCCTTCATTGATGGGGTGATGCCACTGCCCGTAGACCCCCAGGCAGACGTTTGGGTAGGTCGTGACCATCGCTCCTACATGAACCTCCTCACGGTCCCAGCCTGGGCGATAGGGAGAGGAAGAACGCAGCGGTTTGTAGAAAGCCTTCGTGTTCTCCAAGGGCCAGCGCTCGAGATCGGGAGAACGCCACACGGAAAGGGTTCGCGGGGCCCAAAAATCCTTCCCCAGGTCTGGCGGCTGCATGGGGTGGGAAACCATTGGATAGATCTGGTAGCCGCCTAGATGGAAGTATTCATTGAAGCGGTAGATCGTCATGATCTTGTTCTGCTGGGCTACGATCCCTGGCTGATCTCTCAGAGACTGCCAGTCCAGACCATCCGAGCTGACTTCTATCCGGGTCATTGAGGGGACGTCCATCTTCCAGTCCTGCCACCAACTCCGGTCCGCTGCCGCCATGACGTATCGGTGTTCCGAGGGCCCCCCGGGGTTCAACAGCACCGACCTGACCTCGACACCGGCCTCGGTCCGGAGTAGATTATTGTTGCGGCTGCCATTGAATTCGGTCAGGCCAAGCTGGGGTTTCCGCCAGCTGATCCCGTCCTCGCTTTCGGCATAGGCGGCGTGGGTCTCCTTACCTGCCTGTGCCTGATACCAGAGCCGCCACCGGTCCGCTTCGCGGACCACACTTACTCCTTGTGCCCGATCTTCGTCCGGTTCTCCGGCAAGGCCTCGCGAAATGATGGGATTCCCAGAGTATTTTTCGGGCTGAAGCATCTGAACTTTGAGTCCCCGGGTAGAGGGGACAGAGTAGTCATCAAAGGCGAAGAGGACGACCCGGTCCTCAGTACTGATGGGCTTTCCGGCATGGATTGTGACTGCCTTTCGTGCTTTTGTTCTGGGTGGTTCGACCTTGCCACAGCTGGCGAGGACCAAGGCAAGAAGTCCAGCAAGGAGCGTCTGGGTCCGAGCTCTGGTACTCATGGCTTTCTCCACTGTTCTTCTTATCACAGGCAGCCGGGAAGCGCTCGACGTTTCAGGTCGGGGGTAGTTTCTGGTCAGTCCCGCCCCCGCTGCGCTGCCCCATTCGAGCAATGAAACTTTGTCTAGGACGTGGTGGCGGTCTCCAGGCCGCCGTGCTTCGAGCCAAGAGGCTCGAAAATGGAAGACTTCGGCCTGGAGACCGAAGCCACGTTTCACTGGCACAGGCTTATTCATGTTTCAGCTTAGTCACGCCCCCAGGAAGCACTGGCCCCGTTCGAGAAGAAAATTTCGGTCAAGGGACGTGGGGGTGGCCTCCGTGCCGCCGTGTTCTTTCCGTCGAGCCTCTGGCTCGAAGAACGGAGGCACGGAGGCCACCCCCACAGTTTTCGGAAAATCTCTAGGTGAATGCTCTATTCCACTCTAGATCAATGGGTTACATCCGTTTTCCATCCAAACCTGCAAATGAAGTTTCAGCTTGGGACCCCTCGTCTAGAGCCGGATCAGGGAGAGCTCTGTTCATCTTTCCCCATGCCGCTGTCGAAGGTTTCTATGTACACCTTGCCTCCGCTCTGTGGAGGGGTTTTTTCTATCTATTGGGTCCCTTTCCCTTCTGAGTAGTGACCGCCAACAGCAACAGAGCAACACAGGCTACAATCTTCAGATGGCTGGGCATGACTCTCCTCCAACTTGGACCGATGACTGATTCTTCCTAATTGTCGACCGCAGATAGGCCGATGCTACCGTTGTATAGCACAGGATTATATGGGGCCCAATCCTCGACACCGATTGCTGGAGAGTCTCTGCGTTTGAATGCAGTCACAGGTCAATGGGACAATCACTTGTGAAGAATTCTTCCAGCAAGAAGCCTCTGCTCAAGGTAAGGGTCTGTAAGGAAATAACCGATGCACTTTGGCGCGAGCGCAGTGGGGGCAGATGGGAGGCGCCGCGAGGCAGGCGATGCCGCTGCGCATCTTCCAGGAGCGGCAACAAAGCAGATGCCCCCGCGCCGCCGCGCCCCTGCGGGCTGAGGTCCGCAGGCACGCTGGCGTTGTTACTCGCTCCTTACATACCGCAGCGGGTATGCGCGTCGCTCGCGTCTAGCCAGCGTACCTGGGGACCCCAGCAAAGTGCATCGGTTATTTCCTTACAGACCCTAAGGCCCGGTAAAGGCCAACCACGCTCTTCACGGTCAAATCGACTATCCTGATCGTTTGCTTAGCAATTGCCATGACTCCATTGACTGACCAGTTGGCTCGATCTTTTTCCTTCGCTGTCCGGACTCGAGGTCAGGGCTATTTCCTCCAAGGCGCGGTAGAGATTGTCGATGTAGGCCCCAGATCGATCAGGGCCGTTGTCCAGGGCTCGTCCCTGTATGTCGTGACGGTGTCGTGGAGCTCAGTGGACCTCGCGGTTGAGGTCGAATGCTCTTGTCCTTATTTCAATGATCGTGGGCTCTGCAAGCACATCTGGGCGACCCTGCTCCAGGTGGACTCCGATGATTCGGTTCAGGAGGCAGAGTCCAGGCCAGCTAAGCTCGGCCTCGGAACCCCCAGGCAGCGCGAGGAGAATGGCCGGCTCCTCTCCAGGAAAGGTCCGGCAAAGACGCTCTGGAGAAAGCAGCTAGACAAGATCCAGGCCTCCATGGTGGCTCCGACGGTCTTGGCTGAAGAATCACGAGACGAGATCGTCTACATCATCGACGTGGACAAAACGCTGAAGACCGGCATGCTGTGCATTGAAGTCTCAGAGCGACGTCTGCGCAAGGACGGCAAATGGGGGAAGCCGAGAGCGAGGAGAATTCCCCTCAACCAGATCGCCAAGCTCCCTGATCCAGTCGATCGGCAGATTCTCTCGCTGCTTGACGGCGCCCGAGACGATACCGGACCCGGTCCCTACCAATACGATTATCCGTCCTACACGTCACTGCGCAGCCGCTACCGGTTGCCGGAAGCGATCCAGGAAACCCTGGCCCTGCTAATGTGCCAAAGTGAGCATTGCTTTTTGCGAAGTGAGCAGGAAGCTGATCCGGTACCCATGCGATGGGACGATGAGGGGAAGTGGGTATTTCAGCTGGAGATCTCATCCGACTCTGTTCCAGGTCATTTCGCGGTATCCGGAAGGCTGTGTCGCGGGGAGCAGAGTATGTCGCTCTCGGAGCCAGTCCTGTTGACGTCTGGCGGCCTGGTTTTCACCCGTGAGTGTGTGGCGCGGCTCGAGCACCACGGCGCTTTTGCCTGGATCGCCATGCTGCGTCAGGATGCGCGCGTCGTCGTTCCTGCTGAACGGCGGGGAGATCTGTGGGAAGCGCTCATGCTGGTTCCAGACCCCGCCCTCCTCAACTTGCCGGCCGCGCTCAAGTATGAGGAAGTTCACATCACGCCGATTCCGAACCTGAAGCTGCGCAGACCGCGCTTTCCAGGGGAGCGGTTGCAGGCTGAGCTCTCCTTCGACTATGAGGGCCGGTTGGTCGAGCCGGATGATCCAATGCGCCGTTTTCTTGGGGCCGACGGGGACCGAGTCGTGGTGCGTGACATGGAACGCGAGTCGGAGGCTCGGTCGCTCCTGAGCTCAATCGGTTTTCAGTGGGTCCGCGATGCCTGGCGGGACACGATAGGTCTAAAGCTGGCGCCGCCGAAGTTGGCGCGGGCAGTGTCCACTCTAACCCGAGAAGGTTGGCAGGTAGAGGCCGAGGGTCGTCTCTACCGAAGCTCCAGCTCTTTCAGTGTCCAGGTCGAGTCGGATATCGACTGGTTCGAAGTGCACGGAAACGTGCAGTTCGGGGACCAAAAGGTCGCCCTGCCAGAGCTGCTTAAAGCACTGCGGCGGGGCGAAGACTTCATTCCTCTGGGCGATGGAAGCCTCGGTATCCTGCCCAAGGAATGGCTGGACCGGTACGGAATTCTGGGTGACCTGGGTGTTCCCCAAAAGGAAAGCCTTCGTTTCTCTCGCAGCCAGGTGGTCCTGATCGACGCCCTGCTCGCGTCCCAGCCGGAAGCCTCCTTCGATAAGGTTTTCGAGCAGGCCCGGGATCAACTGCTGCACTTCGAAGGGATCCGGACCGTACTCGAGCCCGCCAGCTTTTCCGGTCGACTCAGAGTCTACCAGCGAGAGGGCTTGGGATGGATGGCGTTTCTGCAAGAGTTCGGCTTTGGTGGCTGTCTTGCCGACGATATGGGCCTGGGTAAGACGGTTCAGGTTCTGGCTTTGCTCGAGGGCCGCCGTCTGCGCGAGGGACACGCTACCAACGGTAAGAAGGCCCTCGGAGGATCGCGCCCAGGGGTTTCGCTGGTAGTTGTCCCCCGATCCATTGTCTACAACTGGCAGCAAGAGGCGGCTCGCTTTGTCCCGAAACTCCGTGTTCTCGACCACACGGGACTGAGGCGAGACAAGGACGCCGCTACCTTCGACGACTACGATCTGGTGATTACCACCTACGGGACCTTGCGCCGCGACGCGGCCTTCCTGGCCAAGGCGCATTTTGACTACGTGATCCTGGACGAGGCTCAAGCCATCAAGAATCCCAAGACCGCTTCCGCCAAAGCCGCCCGATTGCTCCAGGGAAATCATCGGCTCGCACTCAGCGGAACACCCATCGAGAACCATCTGGGCGAACTGCTTAGCCTCTTCGAATTCCTGAACCCGGGGATGTTGGGCCAAGGTTCTGCTTCTCTGGGAAGATCCACTGGCGCACGAGCCCCCGACGAGGAAACCCTCGAGGTAATGGCGCAGGCTCTTCGACCCTTCATTCTGCGCCGTACCAAGGACGAGGTAGCCCGAGATCTGCCTCCCCGGACCGAGCAGACAATCTTCTGTGAACTGCGAGGTAAGCAGCGGATCCTCTACGATCAGCTGCGCGATTTCTACCGGCAGTCGCTGTCCAAAAAGATCGAGGAGCAAGGGCTGAACCGTTCCAAGATAATGGTGCTGGAGGCCTTACTGCGTCTTCGCCAGGTCGCGTGTCACCCCGGTCTGGTCGATCCTGAGAAGGCTTCGGATCCGAGCGCGAAACTTGACCTGTTGAGTGAACAACTCATTCAGGTGATAGACGAAGGCCACAAGGCCCTTGTATTTTCACAGTTCACCAGCCTCCTCTCCCTGGTGCGCAAGCACCTGGATGATCAAGCTATCCCCTATGAATACCTGGACGGCCGGGTCCGCAAACGGGAACCACGCATAGAGCGGTTCCAGACCGACCCCAGTTGCCAGCTATTCCTGATCAGTCTCAAGGCCGGAGGCCTGGGGCTGAACCTGACGGCTGCGGATTATGTCTTTCTGCTCGATCCCTGGTGGAACCCGGCGGTAGAGGCGCAGGCAATCGATCGAGCTCATCGCATCGGTCAGACTCGCCAGGTCTTCGCCTATCGGTTGATTGCTAGCGACACCGTCGAGGAGAAAATCCTGGAGCTCCAGAAATCGAAACGCGATCTGGCGGACGCCATCATCACCCGAGATAACAGCCTTATTCGCAACCTCCGCCCCGAAGACCTGGCCTTGCTGCTTTCGTAACCCACCTTTGCCTCTGCCTTTGCCTTTGTCGTTGCCCTTGCCTCGCGAGTGACTGCCGCTTAGGGTCTGCGCAAAAAATAACTTGGCATTTTGGCATCTCATCTTCACACCATCTTCGGCTGCTCCTCAGTCGCGAAATCCTCAACGTAGACCCGGCTATGCCTGCGGTTTCGCTCAATCGTTCGCGGCCAAATCTGGTGCAAATCTGAGCGCCAATTCTACCAAGTTATTCTTGCGCAGACCCTTAGTTGGCTCGATCTTCATCCTTCCGGCAGGAATCCGGGATCGCTGACCGTAGAAGGACCAGGCAAGGACAAAGGCACGGACAAGGGCAAAGGTCCTGCTGGGAAACTCCTCGTAGAGATCCTACAATGGCGGCATGAATCAAAAAGCGGTCTTGATTACCGGAATGAGTGGGTTGATCGGGGAGGTCTGCCGGGAGGCGTTGGAGGGCGATTACGATCTGAGAGCCTTGAACCGGAGTGCGGTCGAGGGTGTTCCCTGTCATCGAGCGGACATCTCCGATCTGGAGGCGATTCAGCCGGCATTCGAGGGGGTGGATACAGTCGTGCACCTGGCTGCCATGGCCCAGGGGAATCCCACCTGGGAGGATGTGCTCCCCCACAATGTTGTAGGTACCTATAACGTGTTTGAAGCCTCGCGCCGGGCAGGAGTTCGGCGGGTCATTTTCGCCAGCAGCGGAGCCGCGGTCAGCGGCTGTGAGAGGGAGTCGCCTTATCGAACTCTGGTCGAGGGACGCTACCAGGAATTGGACGAGTGGGAGAAGTTGGACGGGACCGTGGTCCATCCGAACGGACTCTACGGCTGCAGCAAGGTCTGGGGCGAGGCCCTAGCGCGTCACTTCTCAGATGAATGGGGCATCTCCTCGATCTCCTTGCGTATCGGCGCTGTGAACCGGGCAGACCGGCCGACCAAGGTGCGAGAGTACTCCCTCTGGTGCAGCCATCGGGACATTGCCCAGATGGTCCGTCGTTGCATCGAGGCTCCCGAGAGTCTGAGCTTTGGAATCTATTACGTGGTTTCCGACAACAAGTGGAGCTATCGGAGCCTGGAGAACGCCCGCCGGGAGCTCGGTTTCGAACCCCAGGATCAGGCGGAGCAACATCGGGACTAAGGGTCTGTAAGGAAATAACCGATGCACTTTGGCGCGAGCGCCGTGGGGGCAGATGGGAGGCGCCGCGCCGCAGGCGATGCCGCTGCGCATTTTCCAGGAGCGGCAACAAAGCAGATGCCCCCGCGCCGCCGCGCCCCTACGGGCTGGGGTCCGCAGGCACGCTGGCGTTGTTACTCGCTCCTTACATACCGTAGCGGGTATGCGCGTCGCTCGCGCCTAGCCAGCGTACCTGGGGACCCCAGCAAAGTGTATCGGTTATTTCCTTACAGACCCTAACGAGCCCTATGCTCCGGGAAGGTGGGAATAGTGACGCCAGAGAAGCAGTCAAAGAAGGTACTGATCACAGGAGCCAGCGGTCTCATCGGAGGCCTGGTGCTAGAAGGTCTCGGCCACAAGTACGAGTTCAGCGCCCTGAATCGGAGAAAGGTGGAAGCCATTCCGTGTCACCAAGCGGACATCTCCGATCTGGAGGCCATCCTTCCCGCTTTCGAGGGAATCCACACAGTGGTCCATCTGGCAGCCTACACCCAGGGAGACGAGTGGGAGCCGCTCCTGGCTCAGAACATCGTGGGTCGGTACAACGTCTATGAAGCCGCCTGCAGGTGCGGTGTCCAGAGGGTGATTCTGGCTAGCAGCGGGGGCACTATGGTGGGTTACGAGTTGGAATCTCCGTATGGTGAGCTGGCTGCCGGTGAGTACGACAAGGTTCCCCCGGAGTGGACCTTGATCAATCATCGCATGCCCGTACGTCCGGGAGGTTTGGACTACGTCCCTGACGTCTTCGGGGAGGTGTTGGGGAGGTACTACTCTGACTTTCGAGGGCTCTCTGTCTTGTGTATCCGGCTGGGTGCCGTCCTGGACACAAACAGGCCCAAGCTGGTGCGCCATTTCCCTGGCTACCTTAGCCACCGAGACTGCGTCAGCATCGTCGAGAAGTGCTTGGACGCCCCGAAGAGTCTTCGCTATGACATCTTCGACGCCATTTCCAATAACCGCTGGCGCTGGAGGGACATCGAGCACGCCCGCGAGGTCCTTGGCTGGGAGCCTCAGGATAGTGCGGACGACTTCGATCTGCCCTAGCCTTTTTCGTCTTTTCGGAGTACCCGCTCCCGGTGGCGCATTCGCCCGATGACCCGGTCGAACCAGTCGCAGAGTGTCTTCGGCGTCAGTTGTATTCCCGTCAGGCAGCGGTTGAGCACCTCGATTTCCTCTTCCGCCAGTGACGGAGGAGGCAGCAAGAGGGTCATTTCCGGTTGTGCTTCGAGAGCGAGGTCCAGCTGCTCCGCAAGCGCGGACTCAAAGCCAACCTTGTCAGCTGTTTTCTGCGCGGTTTCGAGGATCAGAAGGTCAATACCATGAAAGCTCACTTCTCCAGTGAGCTCGGTATGTTCTAGAAGCGGAAGATAGGCGACTTCTTGAATCGAAGCGTTTCCCCGCTCGACACGCTCCGTCGACGCCTCAGAATCCTGGATTTCGCTCGGGAGCAGGTGCACCAAACCGCTGTTGGCGTCTAACGCCAGGAACTGACCGTTCAGCTCCTCACGTGCTTTCTCCACGGCCGCGAGGTAGGGCAGGCCGATTTCACGGCAGGCGATGCTCACATGATTCAATTGGCTGTCGTGCCGCTCGGAGACGATGCCCCGACAGGAGAAAATGGCCTCGTAGTCGTCGGTTGTCAGCTTCTCCACCAACAGAATCTTGTCCTTCAGCTGCCGAACGTCGCCGCGGAAGAGACGAAGGTTGAAACCGACTCCTAGAGCGACACCGCCGGCGCACGCGATACCGGGATAGGATCTCTGGGCCAGCCTACTCCAGCGCTGTTCGGCTGCTCCTCCGAGTGGGGAGGTCAGCAGGGGACGACACTGCAGCATGTAGGGCTCATCCTGATTCGCTACGAAGGCGAATTCGACATCCACGTGCTGCTCGCACTCCTGTTGCAGTTGGCGACAGATCTCGCCGAGCCTGGAGAGCCGGGAGCGAGTCAGGATTTCTCGGGGCGCTTGAAGCCGCGACTTCTGGGGCTGGTCAGTCATCTCTGAGCTTCCATCCTCGTATACGCTGAAGCGGAAGGGCGCCTCTCGTCCCGAAACCAGACCATCCGACAATCCAGGTACAGCCTCGACTATGGTCGCCTCAGCGTCGGGGTTGATCGGGTCACGGCTGAACGCCACCCCTGACACTTCGGCCGCAACCAGGCTTTGGACGATCAGAGACATCTCCAGGGCCGTCTCGGGCAGCCAGCGGGACAGGACATACTTCAAGGCCCTCATCTCAAAGAGTGAGGCGTAGCAGTTTACGATGGCCTGGCGAAGCTCAAGCAAATCCGATGTGCCCAGGACTGAGAGGAACACACCGGGAAACACTGAGTGACTCGAATCCTCCAAACTGCTGGATGAACGGCAGGCGAGCCGCCCTCGATCCAGGGCGTTCTCTCGGAGTGCATCGAGCAGAGGCCCCTCGAGCTCATCGGGCAGTGTGGCGGATCTCAGGCCGGAGACGACTTCCGAACTGACCTTCTCGAGGTGCTCCTGACGGATAGTCCAGAGGATCTGTTTCAGGAGCTCGACCTTGCTGCTCAAACCGGCGCTGTCGAGAAACAGGTGCAACCAGTGATTATCGATGACGACTGCTTCCGGCACCTGCAGACCACACCGATGTCGCAAGCGCGCCAACGAAGCCGCCTTGGGGCCCACCTTCTGGTAGTCGCTAGGGTCGATCTGGTCGAGAGAGAGCATGCTATAGATAAGTCCCAGGTCTTCGAGTACCAGATTCCAGGGAAGATTTTACCTTGAGGGTTGGTGTTTAGGATCCGGAACCACGGACTGTCCGGTTCAGCTATTTAGACATCGTCATAACATGATTACGATCAATCGGTTAGAAGCCCACGTTTTTGTCACACTAACACGGTCGTCCGAGGAATCTGTCGATAAAACGTCCAATCAGCAGCGGTGGCGATGATATCGTGATCCCATTCCACAATTCTTGCCGATCCTCGGTTAAGTTGATAAAGCTCGCGGAAATGACGCTGCAGGACACCTCTCAGGTCCTGGACTCGAAGCTTCTGGATTGATCCTTTTGCAGGCGTGGGTTATAGTCACGCTCACATAGAGGGATGGACCGGTGCCGCCCCAATCAACCCATCCGTTCCTTATGAAGATTCTCCGCGTTGCTAGATCCAGAAAGAAGACTGTTGTTGGCTCTTGAGGCAGATCGAGGCACAGGGAGGTAGCTAGCTAGTGCCCGTCCGAAAATCTCTAACTGATTGATAAGGAAGGGGAAAGAGGGCTTTTTCAGACTCCTAAATTGTCAGGGTCGTTTGCTAGTCTATTCGGTGTAAACAATTAGGCTAAAACGACTTGCAACGATTTCAGGAGTTCGACGATGCGTAAAACACGTGAAAAACAACGCCCTCTTTCCCCGCAATGGCCCGATCACCAGCTGGCCCAGGAATTGAAGCTGATCTCGCGCATCCTGGACGACAATCCCCAGACGCTGGAGCGGATAGTACAAGATCTCTCTGACAGGGTCGATTCCAGCGTCGGCGCCCCCGGTTTGACGGCCGAGCAGGTGCTGCGTTGTGCCGTCATCAAACAGCTGCATCAGTTCAGCTATCGCAAGCTGGAGTTTCATCTGGTGGATTCGCAAAGCTGTCAGAGGTTCTGTCGCTTGCCCTATGGGGCGTCGATCAGCAAAGCCACCCTGGCGGAGAACCTGGGGAAGATTGAGCCGGGGACATGGAAGGCGATCAACGACCACTTGGTGCGCTGGGCGCAGGCTCGGGGTCTGGAAAAAGGCCAACGGATTCGGGTCGATGCCACGGCGGTCCAGACCAACGTCCACTATCCGCTCGACAGTGAGCTGTTGTACGACGGCATTCGAGTCGTCACCCGGTGGCTGGGGCGGCTGCGGGACTGGGAAGGGATCGGTGCTTCTTCAGGCAAGTGTTGTTGAGCCATTCCCCCTCCGCCAGAATCTAACCTGGAGAGGCTTGAAATCAAATCTAGAGAACCCTGCGGCAACCATCATCAAAACAAATAAAAAGAGGGTCATCCGGTAAATGGGGAGGTGGGAACGTGGTTCGGCGCTTTCCGGATCCCAAATCTGGTTCCCCGTTCGCTTGTCAATATAGTCGGCTGCAGTAGCAGAGGCCGTGGGAACTGTGGAAAACTCCGAGCGACATCGAACTGGGCCAGCAAGCCCGTGATACGGAGTTTTCCAAGCGCTGTGCGAACGGTGGAAAAACAACTGCGAGCACTTGCCAGTTCTCCTCCAGAACTAGTTGTTTTTCCACGGTTTGCATAGTGCGGCAGTTTCCACGGCCTGCCTTTGACTGGCGGCACCTCCCCATTTACCGGATGAACCTAAAAAGAACGCTGCTCGGCTTGTGAATACATCCCGGAAGGAGAGTCTCTTCTTAGCCAACCCGGCTTGCATGGCTGGAGTCCTTATCGTGGTGCCAAACTTCAAAGCCCGGTGCGGTCGTAGAAAATTGTAATAGGCCATGAGCAGAGCCACCTGGCCTTCCAAGAAGTCCGTGCGCCGGGCGTGGCAAGGGGTGCGGCGGCCCAGATAGGAACAGCCCTGGCGGATGGTTAGATTATGGCGCTCCACAAAACTGGTATTCAGGGTGCTCGAGTCCTCCGAATGAAAGAGTGCCTCCTCCAGTTCTGCCGGTGTTCCGAGTAGCAGTCTACGATCGACCTTGACCACCCGATTCTCGCGGCGCTTCTTGATCACTTGACCATAGATACAGACTCTAGGGAGCAGCCTTTTCGCCGCCCACTCGTACATCTCGAAGCCATCCGTGGTGAACAGGAAGCGGTGTTCAACGCGACCTCGCCGCAGGGTATCGAGCAGCACTCTCTTGATGTTCAGGAAGTTACGGCGCCCGATCTCGAAGGAGATCCAAAGTCTGGACCAAACTTCCAGGGTGGTTAGCACCCAACGCACCCGCTTCTTTGCCCCCACAAAGGTCCTGATCTCGTCGGCCTGCAGCTCACGGATCACGAAACCTTTCAGCATCCGATCGTTGAACCGGGCAGCGCATGTAGCCGCCGATTCAAGCCAGTGGGCGACTGTCCCCCAGGCCATCCGCTTGATGCGAGCCACGGCTGAGATCCCAATACCATGGACGCATATCCGAACGACTTCATCGAACAAAGATCTGGGCTTATGCAGCCGATAATACGGAGTGCCGTGAGTCGAGGAGAAGGTCCGACCGCACTCGTTGCAACGGTACCGCCGCCGTCTGCCCTGCGAGGTGATGTAGAAGGAGTGTCGAATGATGTTGCCTTTGCCGGCCTGGCCTCCCAAGCAGCAATCGGGGTTGGGACAGCAGCGAGATCGTCCTCGGCTCCGCTTCATACATGTTTGTTGCCAGAAAACGGGCAGGGAATCCAGCTAGAATCAGGTGTTGCGGGGCTGCTGGAGAGAATCAACAACAGTTCCGTGATGAAGCACCCAAAACGCGCTGTTTTTGTCCGAGTTGCCAAGCCAAGCAGGTGGCCGCTTTCCTCGAACAGGCGCTCGAGGAGGTGATCGAGGAAGTGGACCACCGGCAACTGGTGTGGACGATTCCGAGGGTCCTGCGTCCGGCCTTCTACAAAGACCGAAAGCTCTTGGGAGAGCTCTGCCGCTGCGCCTGGGCCAGCCTCCGAGACTACGTCGCCAGCCGCTTGGGGCCCGGCTCGGTTCCCGGGGCCATCCTCACTATCCAGACCTGGGGAGACAACTTGCGACCTCACGCTCACCTCCATGGGCTGGTCAGCGACACGGCCTGGAATCGGGACGGCCGTGAGGTCTCGATCGACGGCTTCGACTCCCCTCTGCTCAGCCGCCTGTTCCAGCACCGGGTCTTGGAGATGAGGGTGGCCCGGCATCGACTCAGTCCGGAGTTCGCCCAGAAGTTGCGCGCCTGGTCTCCCTCCGGATTTGGGGTCTACTGCTCTGGACCCGTTCCCCCCGAGGATCGCCCGGCTCTGGAGCGTCTGGCCGCCACCATTCGACGTCCCAGTTTCGCCGCCTCCCGCCTCGACTATCAGAGCGATCGCGGCCAGATCCTCTACCGCACCGGCAAGGGGACGCTGCAGTCCCTGGATGCCCTGGACTGGAGGGCCCGGGTCTGCTCGCACATCCCTGATCGCAACGAACACCAGGTTCGCTATTAGGGCCGTTACGCTAGCGCCTCACGTGGAAAACGACGGCAGCAGCAGAAAGCCGTCCACGGCCCGCTCTCCGAGGACCGCTCCGCCGAGCAGGAGTCCGCGGCCGAGCGCTTCAGCCGCCGGCGCCGGCGCAGCTGGGCTCGTCTGCTCCGCAAGATCTATGACGTCGATCCCTTGCGCTGGGGTTGCGGCGGCTCTCTGCGCGTGATCGCGGTGATCGAGCAGCCTCATGTGATCCGCCGGATTCTGGCGCATTTGAAGCAGGGGCAAGGGCTGCAACGGGCGCCCCCACCCCGGTTGTTTCCGCAAAAGCTGCAACACTTTCTGGCGGAACTTTCTCCCCAGCGGGCTCAAGCCGTTCGAGCCTCCGACGACTCGCTCTTCTGGGACGAGGTTCCGGACTGGCCCCACTGAAGAGCTCGAGCTCTTCAGTGGGCTTGCACTATCCCTGTGTCTATTTTCCCTCCCGACCGGCTCTTTGGCATCGTCTCGCCTCCGCTCCCACCCCCGTTACGCGATCTCAATCCTTTCGATCCCCGTCGATTTCCCCATCCACCTCATTTCAGCCCCTTTTGGGCTCTTTTCGCTTGCTTCTACTTTCTTTCCTAGAACTCAATCCAAAAGGAAAGTCCTATTGATTCGCGGCTCTGCTGGACCGGCGATGTTTAGGTACTTGGAGCTGATGGTTGCCCAACCTGGGACCTGGGACTTGGGACCTTTCGTTGAAGTTTAGTTTTCGATCCAGAATGAGAACAGGTCCGCGTTCTTGAGGTAGAGACGGAACCGCACGGTCTGCCCCCGAAGAGGCTCAAGACTGCTCTGCCCCTGCCATCTCACCTCAGCCTGCAGGTGATCCCCCGTCCACGGCTGGGCCTGCTCCCGGCTCCAGTCCTCCAGGACGGTCCGGCCGCGACGCTCCAGGACCTCGACCCGGATCTCACCCTTTTCGGCGTCGGCATTCAGGAACAGACGCCTGCCGTCGAATCGAACCTCCCGCGTTTCCACGAAGCCTCCTCGATCATCGCCCCGGAAGGAGACAAATCCATCCCGCCTCAGTCGGGCGAGGTGAATTCCTCCCCGGTACCCTTCCTTCTGGGTGAACCGGTGGTTGATTCCGCTGTAGTAGAACCACAGCTCCTCACCCATCCGAACCGGCTGCGTCGCCAGCAATTGGCCCGTGTCGACGACTCCCCGACCTATCTCGGACACCGGGATGAAAGAGGAGCGGTAGCCCACCTTCTCCCAACGTCTCAGGTCACGGCTGACCGACAGCTTGACCGAGTTCACCCCCTCCTGGTTGCGGTTGGGTGAATGGCCGCTCGACTCGAAATAGGTGGGGAGACCGATGTAGATGCCCTCATACCGGAACACCGGCATGTTGTAGATCTCCGTGTTGTATTGTTCGGGGACGTTGACGGTCAGGGTCCGGAGCCCTGGATTCACGAGGTGCTCCCGAACCCGCTTTTCGCCCAGTTTCTGATCCAGAGCATCGGCATGGAAGATCAGCTCGGGCTGACTCCAGGTGCGGAAATCGCTACTGAGGCAAAGATAGACCGAACGGCCGAAGGGTCCCCGGTGCTTGACGGTGGCGATGAACTGTTTCTCCAACCGGTCGTAGATCAAACCCGACTGGTCCTGGCTGGGAATCGGAGGAACATCGAGCAGCGAGAATTCGAATCCGTCGGAGGAAACCAGGGGCCTGCGATCCCGGTAGCCTGTGAGTCCCTTGTAGCGTGATTCGGCCGAGGCGTCCGGATCGATCAGCGCGTGTTGGATGTAGGTCTCGGGCTCCTGGCGAACCACCACCAGGTTGTTCTGCTTTGACCCTCTGAAGTCACGCCTCCCCAGCAGGGGCTTCTCCCAACGCAGACCGTCCTGCGATCGAGCGTACCCGGTTCTCTGCTCCGACACCGAATACCACATCTTCCAGACCCTCTCCTCGGGGTCCCAACTGGGTGGACTCCAGAGCTCGATCAATTCGGTGGTGGTGTCGGGGCTCCAGGGCGGCCCCGGAGCCTTTTCCCAGGAGTGATCGGCCTGAACCACGGGAGCACCGTGCTTGGTCGGCTGGTGGATCCGACGCTCTACGCGGTAGAGGTTGCCCAGGATGAAGTCATCCAGGAACAGTTGTCGCAGACCCGATTCCAAAAAGACAAAGTTCAGACGGCCGACCGAAGCCGCCTCCGTCGTCAGCAAAGACAGCAGGCCGCCCGCGAGGCAAAGCGAGCAGCACAGAATAGGGATTCGTAGCAATGTCGTAGTCAAGAGGTGACCTTCCAAGATGTGATCTGGATACACGTCACATCGTTGTTTTCGTCTCTTCCGTAGTAGGCGGTCAGGAGCGTGCCGTCATCCAGTTGAGTGGTTGTCGGGTATCCCAAGTCTCTGTTCTTGAGATCATCCCGGAGTACAATCTCATTCTCAATGCTCCAGCTCTTGCCTTCATCCGAGCTCAGACAGGCCCTGATCCCGAACGGATCTCGCCGGTGCCCGTAGGTGGCCAACAGTCTTCCATCCTGGAGAAGGCATAGATGAGCAGGATATCCCCACATCGGAGTCTTGTGCGGCTCGCTCCAGGTATGCCCTAGATCATGGGAATTGCTCTGGTACAGCCATCCCGCCGGCGCAGTCCTCAGAAGAGCGACGGTCCTGCCGCTGGACAGGTGAAGAAGAGCCGGCTCGTTGTAGCCTATCCCATGAATACCATGCGCTCCAATCACGGCGGGTTCACCCCAACTCCTTCCTCGATCACGAGAACGCAGGACATAAGCTGTCCAGGTCATTTTTGACTCGGAAGTTGACGGCCGATTGAATTCCTCATAGCAGGGCAAGAGCAGAGTTCCGTCCGGCAGCTCCACGATGGGGCGAAGTTGACAGGCTGCCTTGAACGGGGAAACATCCGCGTGGACAGGTTCCAACCAAGTACGGGCATTGTCCAGCGAGTGAAAGATATAGGTCATATCGTCGCTGTAGCCGGTGGCCCACTGATACGGCTGCACCCGAGTGAGCCGCACGTCCACTCTCTTGTCCACTGAGGCGGCGGGGCCAAAGGAGCGGCGAAAGGCATTGACCAGAATCCTTCCGTCGGACAACTGCATGATGCCTGGATCATCCATTCCATAATACTGGTAGTCCCCGATGACTTCGGGTTGCTCAGACCAGCTCTCACCTTGGTCGCTAGAGCGAATGATCATGCCGTGAAAGGAGGGATCTGCGTGGGTTAATCTTGCTGTTCGGCGCTTCGCTTCGCAGAACGCGATCAGCATTTCCCCGTCTTGACACTGCAAAATGGTAGGCCAGGCCGAATATCCGTGAGGATCCCAGAAGACAACTCTGTGTCTAAGGATCCCTGGATAGGACTTGACCTCAGGGGGCGATGGAGCCTTCGCGGAACCGGTTTGCGGTGCTGCTGAAAGCCGGGACGAACTCAGCGGTAGCGCACCAAGGATGGTTAGACGCCGCGCGAATTGTCGGCGGGAAAAGTGCTTCCAGGTCATAAGAATCCTCCGCTCCTATTTGAGGCCGAGTAGAAGTGCCTGCAACCCAACCCTCGATCTCGCCTTCCCCAGGTGGCCAGAAACTCAGCCAGGGACAGCCCCTAATCGGTGTCACCCCCAAGTTCCGGCGATTCCTACTTGCCTCCGGTTTCAGAAATTCCAAATCGCAACTGGCTCGCCGGCAGACTGCACCTCCTCCAGGTAGGCGCCAGTATGAGAGGTTGGCATCTGCATGTGGCTCAGCTCCCCATACTCCAGGATGCGGAGAGCGATGACGTTGTGCCACCCACCGTCGGCCAGCCGCAGCGTGACTGCCACGGGGTGATCCACCCGCCATCCCGTACCTCCAGGAGGTGGACCGAACTCTTCACGCAGATTCCGAGCCAAGATGGGCGGTAGCAGGCCAGACCTGTCTTCGTTCAAGGGCCAGAAGCAGAGGGTTTTTCGGCTGCGTCCTCCCCAGATGGGCCTTCCCCGAGAGTCCTTGGCTATCTTAATCCGGTCCAGGCCCTCCAGGAAGACTTCGTAGAGGTTGGCTGCAATGTAGGGAGTGCCGTCGGCCGCAGTGTTCAGGACGATCGGAGCCTTTGAGATCAAGCCCCGGACGTGGACGATCTTCTCCCAGGTCTCACCGTCGTCCTGGGATCGCCACACCCGAATGTCGTGTGAGGCGCTAGGGCTTTCTGGCGCCTCGGCACTTCCTCCCCTGGCACTGAAGAGAAGGGATCCGTCCAGATCGCGCACGGCACTGGCTTCGGTGGCTCCGTCGCCGCCCGTGATCGGAACAAAGGAGAAGGGCCGCCACTCTCCTTCCAGGTTCTTCCATCGGGCCAGTCCTGAACTGGCTGTTTCACCGGGTTTGTGGCCCTGCATGGCAAAGAGCAGGTCGTCCCCGTCGGGAATGGCCGTCATGAGGCTGATGATCAGGCTCCAGCCAGAGAGCAGAGCATCGGTGGTCAGACGCTCACTCTTGACGACCCGGAAGACGTCACCATCGTAAGCCAGTTGGTGAAGCTCCAAGTAGGAGTAACTCTCGCTTGGGTCCACGAGCCCCGAGCCACGGGGATCGTGCCCGAACATGTTCACCCCGTAGGGAGGGGGCCCTTCGAAGTCGGTCCGCCAGGCAGAGGCCTGGTTGATGCCGAATCCGGTGCCTGCATGGGGGTGGGGAGACCCATCGGCCCGTCTCGCCCCCCTGGGAACGAATCCTCCCATGACGGGGTACTTGACCATGATGGCCTCCTGGTTGGGCGGCTTGGAATTGGGATTGGGCTGGTTGTGGTTGCGGGTGATGGGAATAGCTGACTCAGCACTGACATTGGAGAGGTCCTTGAAGAGGATTATGTCAGAACCGTTCTCGAAGTCTGTACCCTTCACGCCGGCGACCCGAATGTTGCAGAAGGAGCCCCCAGTATCCTGATCCACCTGAAAGGGAAGTCCCAGCTGGTAGATCCAAGTTTCTCCCTCAGGCGTACTCGGCGGCGTCCGGAGATCAGGAGAGCCCAGGCTCATGCCCGTGATTCCTGTATTGGGTATCGGAGCGGAGGTCGACTCCGACACTGGAGGTTGGGAAGTACAGGCAGCAAGGGTCCAGATCGTCAGCAGGACGAGCTGCTTAGTGCTCCGTGGTAGAGTTGATTGTCTTATCATGATGTTTCTCGCGAGTTCCTTGTTTAAAAACCGAGAGGACGTGCAGACAGTCGAATCTATACAATTGGATACTACTGGCACCATACAAACAAGTTCCAATTAGCTCCCGCTTCACAGGCGTCCGGGTCGGACCACGGCCGGTCTCCCGGTGGAGGAAAGTCCCAGGCTGCGTGGTAGACTGACTCGCCCGATCGGGGCACATCCAATGTGGTTTCAGCGAAATCCTCGTGATCGAAGACTCCGGGTCAGTGCAGGGCTGGCACTGCTGGGACTCCTGGTCTGTCTTTCCCACCGGCTCCCCGCCCAGATGGGTACGGGAACCCTCTTGGGCACGATTCGTGACGATCTGGGCCAGCCTGTTCCTGGCGTGGAGGTCACGATCCACCGGGTCGAAACCAATGAAGCCTTCCTGCTGTTGACGAATGCAAAAGGAGACTATCGGCGAGGCGGCCTGACCCCGGGCAGCTACGAGATCCGAGCATCGTTGCCGGGATACCGCACCCAGCTGCGTACCCACGTTCGACTGATGGTGGGCCAGATTCGCCAGGAGGACTTTCGCCTCTCCCGAGGAGATGCCGGGGTCAGCCAGACGACCAGGAGCCGGTCCATCCTCTCGGGAGCCAGCCGAGAGGACCGGGGTCAGGTCATCGATCAGGAAAAACTGGAGAGCCTCCCGGTCAACACCCGAGACCTGGGCCAACTGGCCGGTCTGGCGGTGGGGGCGGCGCCCAGTAGCGAGAGCCGAAGCCGCACCGTCAGGGTGCTGGGTATGAGGAGACGGGACAATCTAACCTACATCGACGGCACGCTCTTCACCCACGGGGATGGCGGCGCCTCCTTCCAGGCCAGCCCGGATGCCATCAGGGAGTTCGATGTCAAGACGGGACACTACTCTCCCGAGTACGGTATCCGACCAGGTGGGCAGATCGTCGCCGTGACCAAGAGCGGAAGCAACGATCTTCATGGCAATCTCTTCTGGTTCCACCGCAACGACAACCTGGATGCCCGAAATTTCTTCGAGCAGGAGAAGGCCGAATTCAAACGCAACCAACTGGGAGCGACTCTGGGAGGCCCTCTGCTGATTCCGGGTCTGTTGGGCGGCCGAGATAAGGCCTGGTTCTTCTTCTCCTACCAGCTGCGATCCGTTCGGGAGACCAAGCCCCTGACAGCAGTCGTCCCCACCCCGGAGGAGAAGCGGGGACAGTTCTCCGAGGCGATCCTGGATCCGCTGACTGGAAAGCCTTTCCCTGGCCACCAGATCCCCCCAGGCCGCGTGGATCCGGTGGCCTCGAGGCTGCTCCGCTACTGGCCCGAACCCAACACTTCAGGTGCCCTGAACTTCACGAGTCCCGATTCCAGAAGTCCTGTGGACAATCCCCAGGTTATCGCCCGCGTTGACCTGAAGACCTCGGACGTGAGTCGTTGGGCCGGCCGCTTCGTCTGGGACTCCAACCACTGGACTTCGCTGCGACCCTTCAGCGCCTTCTCTGCGCGCCACCCCCTGAGCACCTGGGGGCAGGTTCTGTCCTATGACAGGAGCCTGGGGGCCAAGGCCCAGAACGTAGCCAGCTTCCACTGGTTCCGCAGACCCTACGAAACCGCCCGGCCTCCGACTCGTGGAGTGGAGGAGCTCGGCATCCAGGAGCTGCTGGAGAGCGAGGTGGATCGGACCGGAATCCCAGTGGTGGAGGTCCAGGGTTACACCGGGGTCGGGGATTACCCCTACCTGGGCCCGTCGTCCTTGGGCAACTGGCAGGTCAAGAACGATCTGTCCCTGCTGCAAGGGGATCATGCTCTGAAGATCGGTCTCCACTACCGCAGGCACTACAACCACTATGTGACCGAGCGGCGTAGCCGATTCACGTTCTTCGATCGCTACTCGGGCAACGGATTCGCCGATTTTCTCCTGGGTTATCTGGTCCAAAGCCACCTTGGGGGAGAGGACTCCCGGGGCAGATTTCATCAGGACAGCTACTACGTGTACTTCCAGGACACCTGGAAGATCAGTCCAAGCCTGACGCTGAACCTGGGGCTTCGCTACGAGCTGCG
Source organism: Acidobacteriota bacterium (assembly GCA_965222655.1). GTDB lineage: Bacteria > Acidobacteriota > UBA6911 > RPQK01 > JAJDTT01 > CAUZIZ01. The sequence goes on along the minus strand of CBDCUP010000022.1, from coordinate 1,358,812 downwards.
GCTCCCCTGGAAGGACAAGCGGGGATTCATGTCCAACCTGGACCCGGCCACGGGGCAGATCTTTCCTCCCCTGCAGGATCTGGATTTGGCACCCGGTGAAACAGGCCGTTTCCTCCCCGACCATCCCCTGGTGCGCTGGAACAAGTTGGAAGGGTTCCTGCCGCGCCTCGGCCTTTCCCTCCGACTGGCCGACAAGACGGTGGTGCGGGCGGGATATGGCATCCACTCCAACGAGCCGGACCTCAACAACGTGCTGCGATTGAGCCATAATCCCCGTCCCGGAGCGGAGCGACCCACCTTCAACAGTGCCCTCGATACACCGTCCCTCTACCTGTCTACGCCCTTTCCGGAGGATGGACTGGGTGAGGCCGTTCCCGACCATTTCGGAATGGAGACCCCCCTGCCGCTGTCCAGAACCCACTCCTGGGGCCTTAGCCTGCAGCACGAACTCAGCAGCCGGTGGCTCCTGGACGGGGGCTATCACGGTTCCCGCTCCACCCACCGAATCGAGACGGTCTCCCTCAACGACGCCGTTCCAGGGACCGGGGACCGTCAACTTCGACGACCTCTGCCCCATCTTCAGGCTATCTACTTCCCCCTGGCGGACGCGGATTCGTGGTACCACGGCATGCATCTTCAGCTGGAAAAAGCCGCCGGGCCCGAGGGCTTCTCCCTGCTGGCCTCCTTCAGCTGGTCCCGACTCATCCAGACCGGAGGCGGGACGACGGGCTTCCGGAATCTCCGGACATTCCGATCCAGCAACCTGCCTCTGGAGGCGACCCGGGGAGTGGCCGACTTCCATGTACCCATGCGCCTGATGCTCTCAGGCGGCTTCGATCTTCCCTTTGGACCGACCAAGGCCCTGGTTCGCAAGGGCGTCGCCTCTCGCCTGCTGGAGGGCTGGTCCATCCGGGCCATCTCCAATCTTCAGGACGGCGGCTGGCGCACTGTGACGCTGCCTGGTGATCCTGTCGATGCTGGGTCTGAAACCTCCCAGTGGCCGGACCGGATCCAGGATGCCAACCTGCCCAATGCTCAGAGGACACCGGCCCGATGGTTCGACACGACTGCCTTCGTCCTGCCGCCTGCGTTTCAATACGGAAACGCAGGTAGGGGAGCCGTGGAGGCACCGGGGCTGTTCAATCTGGACATTTCACTGCGGCGGACGTTCCTGCTGGGGGAGGGGCGAAGGCTGGAGGTTCGACTGGAGGCCTTCAACGCTACCAATCGCACCAACTTCGTGGTCACCACTCGGCATCAGACCCTCCAGTATGGAACCGGTGGCTTCGGGGTCCTGGGAGAAGCGTTGGCTGCACGACAGATTCAGCTTGCCCTGAAGTTCTCTTTCTGAGGCGAAAACCTTCGTGATTCCGCTGCTGTTGGGTCTGCCCGGTCAAGCTGACAGGAGCTTCCTGCTCAGTAGAGGGGCTCTCCTTCGACCAGATAGCGTTCGCAGATCTCGCGATCCAGTTCCACACCCAGGCCCGGAGCGTCGGTCAGGCGAATATGACCGTCCTCGAACAGTGGGACTCCCTCGCGCCGCACCATGTTCACGATCCAGTCGGTCTCGATGTGGTGGAACTCGATCCCCAGCAGGGTGCGGATTGCCGACGCCGCATGTGCGGAAGCCACCGCGGCCAGACTTCCTCCATTGCCGTGCAAGGCCGTAGGGCAGGAGTGCAGCTCGGCATAGGAGCCGATGCGTACGGTCTCGTGGATGCCTCCACAGAAGATGACGTCGGGGTGCACGATGTCGAAGGCGCCCTGGTCGACGAACAGCCGCATCTCGGGCGCGCTGAACATCTCCCCGCCGCAGATCGGAATCGGGCTGCGAGAGCGCACCTCTCGAAAAGCGTCGAGGTTCGTGATCGAAGTGGGGTCCTCCAGCCAGAACAGATCGAGGTGTGCGAGTGCCCGAGCCAGTCGAACCGCATCGCTCGCGTTGTAGTTCCAGTGACAGTCCAGACAGATCTCCACCTCCGGCCCCACCACCTCGCGGACAGCACCGATGCGTTCCACGATCCGGTTGATCTGGGCTGGGGAAAGCGAGCGATTCCAGCAGTCACCGGTCCACTCCGGCGCCGTGTGTTCGGCGTCGAACTTGATGAACGGGAAGCCCTGTTCGACCGCCTCTTCTCCCATTCTCTTCCAGGCGGAAAGATCGTCCGAATCGGGTGGGGAGCTGCGATCCAGGTAAACGCGCACCCGGTCTCTGAAGGCCCCGCCCAGGAGCTGATAGACAGGGATCTGAAGAGCCTTTCCTGCCAGATCACAAAGCGCGATCTCTACGCCGCTGAGCCCCCAGACGATCGGCCCGGTCGGCGTTGCTGTGGGGGACATGGAAGGCACCAGCGGCCGTCTCAGCGGTGTCGGCGCGCTTTCAGCCGAGCTGCGCTGCTCTGGCGTATGAGGTGGAAGGGTTCCGTAGAGAATCTCCGAGACCAGGGACCGGATCTGGAACGGGCTGCGTCCTACCAGGTGGGGCTTGATGTGGGCGATGGCTTCTCCCACGCCCATGAAGTCCTCGGCTTCTCCCAGCCCATGGATCCCAGCGTCCGTGTCCACGCGGACGATCCACTTGCCGATTGTCGACTCGGCTCCGCCCACGGAATGGGGACGCGGTCCCGAGAGCCTCATGCTCCGGACGTCTGTTATTCTCATCTGTTCGTGCGGACCTCCTACGTTCTCTAAACGATTGTGGGGAACCTGGGATCGCTACGCCTCGTATCCGGGTCCATGGGAGAACGATCCCCAGGGACGACGGTCCAGGACCCGCTCCGCTACGCGAAGGAAGTTGCCGCCCAGGATCTTGCGAATCTCATCATCGCCCAGACCCAGACAGACCATGCCAACGGTCCAATAGGGCCAGTTGGACCACTCCGTCGCTTGGGGGCTATAGTTCGGCAGATAGGTGATGTCCGTGCCGATCCCGACGTGGTCAGGTCCCGCGACCTTGAGTGCGTGCTCCAGGTGACGGAAGAAGTCCTGGAAGCTGGCCGGCCTTGGGGGGTGACGGTTCCAACGGGTTGAAAACTGCTTACTGCCCTGGTCCACCAGGCGGTGAGCGATCACGTAGATTCCGACGACGCCCCCGGTCCTGGCCACGGCGCGGAAGTGGTCATCGTCCATGTTCCGTTGGTCCAGGTCATCGAACACGGCCTCGCAGGCGGTGTGAGAGTTGACCACAGGTTCGCTGGAGGCTTCGATGGCCTCCATGGCAGTGCGGTCGGCAGCGTGCGAGAGATCCAGGATCACGCCCAGCTGGTTCATCCGACGAATCAGCTCCTTTCCTTCGTGAGTCAGTCCCCGGTCGCGGTGCGACAGTTGGTAGGCGTCCCCGCCGACGGCGGTGTTCTGGCCGTGGGTCAGCTGGGCCATCCGAACTCCGAATCCGTAGAACAGGTCCAGGTTCTGGACCGATTTCCCCGACACCCAGAGCGCATCGGGGTCCTGCAGCTGAGACAGGACCGCTAGCTTTCCCTGGCGTCGCGCCTGTTGGAGGTCGGCGGCCCGGACAACCCGGGTGACGTTGTCCATATTGGCATAGACCAGGTTGGAGCTGGCCATCCACCGCAGGGCGCCCCCGAAGCTGTAGTGCCCGGCGTTGTCTTCGACGGCCAGGTCCAGGCCTGCCAGGTCGTAGAGGGCCTTGCAGTCCTCTTGCCATCCGGGAGAGAAGGCGGATTCGAAGGGCTTCTTTGCCCGCCACTCTGCTCGGACCTTGCGCGCGATTGCGGCGGTGTCCATTCCCTGCTCCTTGCCCCGCCGGCGAAGCTCCGCCAGTTCGCCCTCCAGCCGCTCACCTGGCGCACCGACGGCGGCCGCGATGTAGACCGCCCCCATCATGTCGGCCACGTAGCTGTCGTAGTGAAGTTCGAGCCCATGCTGGGCTGATCCCTGGTGGGTTTGAGCTCCTCCAGGATGATCTGACGGCCCTCCAGAACGCGGTCGAACAGCTTCTTCCGCAAGCGCGGCTTGGCAAAATCCTCCGGGGTGGGTGTATGGCGTTGAGAGTAGACGTAGGGTGCGACGGATCCCAGGAGTGTCCCCCCCAGGAATCCGCGTCTGGATACGTTCTGTCTCCTCATGTCTGTCGCCTCATGTCTTTGTCCTTGTTTTACGGATGATGCCCTGGCCACAAGTTCGAGGGGGAACTTCGGGTCCGCTCTCTCCCCGGAGCCTGGCCATAACTAGTACGTTGTAACACAGATTATTTGGGTCATCCGGTAAATGGGGAGGTGGGGACGTGGTTGGCACCTTCCGGATCCCAAATCTGCTCCCCGTTCGCTTGTCCATATAGTCGGCTGCAGTAGCAGAGGCCGTGGGAACTGTGGAAAACTCCGAGCGACATCGAACCGGGCCAGCAAGCCCGTGATACGGAGTTTTCCAAGCGCTGTGCGAACGGTGGAAAAACAACTGCGAGCACTTGCAAGTTCTCCTCTAGAACTACTTGTTTTTCCACGGTTTGCATAGTGCGGCAGTTTCCATGGCCTGCCTTTGACTGGCGGCACCTCCCCATTTACCGGATGAACCGATTATTTCGGGTTTGCCGGTGGGGCTTGTGAGGCGAGATCAAGGCAGGAGGAGGAAGTCGATGTTTGGCCATCTTCGACGACGACCAACGCAGAGATCGTCCACAACCCCCATCGGCAAATCCGTCATAATCTGTGTTACAACGTACCAGTTTATCGCGGCTCCAGGAAAGGGCAAGGTCTGGCCCCCAGCAGTCTGTGACGAAGCCGTCCGCCTGGTCGATAACCCTTCGACATGTCTGTTTGCTGACCGTGTCACGCTCAGTCGTTGGCCGAATGGCGGCCGGGGAGATCAAGCGCGAGCGAGCGGAAGCCTCGCACACGGTGAAACGTGATGTGCGTACTCTTGGCCTGGCTCTGCTCGCCGCCCAGGGCTGTCCGCACCGCGAGCAACAGATCATCACCATCCGGCAACAGTGAGGCGTAGTTGTACGCCTCGCGAGGCTTCTTGCTCATCGCCACACAGCCAGCCTGGAACCAGTTGTGTGCATCGACGCTGTACATCAGGGTCAGAATCCGCCGATCATCGCCGCCCGGCGGGCGCCCCAGCGAGTCCACAGGGATGTTGCCCGCCATCCAATACAACCCGGAAGGTTCGTCGCGGATAATGTGAAACTTATTCTGCGCCCCAGGTATCGGATAGAGCTGCCCGAAGGTGTGTTTCAGTGTTCTCCCATCATCCCTAAGGTCGGTGACCGCTGCCAGTCCGGCGGTTGATTGGTGCGTCTGACCCTGAGCTCCTCCGCCGGGAATGCAGAGCCGATGGAAACCTCGAATCTCACTCTTCACCTCCACCAGATTGGATTCCGGCCAGTGGTCGGGACGTCTTCCAGCAACCGGGACGCGGGTCAACAGCCGCGGGGTCCCCGGGTAGTCCAGACGGTTGGACATTCTCCAGGCGGCCGGGTCCAGGAAATTCCGAGAGAGGTCCGCAGCGACGACCACACACCCCTCGTAATTCCGCAGGTTTGGCGTGCCGGCGGCGTTCTCGTGAAGGTTGAAGGAGCGGTAGAGACGGCCGTTTTTGATCAGGACTCCGGTAGGCGCGTTCCAGTAGCTTCCCTCGAATAACGTGACCGGTCCTGTCCATGATCGTGCTTCATCGTCGGAGCGCAGGATCACGATGTTGCGACGGATGGTCACGTTTCCAAGAAGATACAGCTTACCCTCATGCACGAACGGTTGCGCGGAGTGCAGATCGAGCGGAGGCTGCTGCTGCCAGGTACGGCCGCCATCCTCAGTGATGGCCAAGCGAAACCGGTGAGGCACCTCCGCGTTGGCGTCGATCAGAGTGTGCTCGAAGGTAACCAACAGCCTACCGCTGGGAAGCTTCACCAGCGCCGGTTCGTAAAGGAAAATCTTCCCCGGATCGGGCGACTCGGCCACCACTTGCATTTCGGCGTCGAGCATCGGACCGGGCTTGCCATCCCTGGCCTGCCGTGCCCACGACGAAGCTCCCGTCGTCATCATCCACCACACGATCGCAGAAACAAGAATTTTGGCGCTCACCAGTTGATTCCCCTTGCTTTTGATACTGAATCAAGACCCGAACTTTTCCGTCGATTATATGCGGGTAGGATGGGGAAGATAAGGGAACGATCACGAGAATCCACAAGCGATTGGATCATGGTAGCCAGGAGATCGGGCGGTCTGCCACTGATTCACACTAGGTACACGGATTCACTACTGTCCGGTTAGAAGTCAAATGATATCAATTGGTTAGCGATGTGCCGTTCGTGACCATGCAAGTCCCAGTTTCTAAGTGGTTGAAGAATCAGGACTTGCTCGGACAGAGTAATTCTGGCGTTTGACGTCAGCTGCTGGTGTGATGGGGCCTGAGCGCACAGGAGCGAGGTGAATCCTGAAGGGATTCCGTATTTCAGCCCAGGGTTTCCCAACCCTGGGTCAGCGGCGCTGCCCTGGATTTCAACCCAGAATGGGTTGCGTACAGAAGAGCATACCCTCAGGACGCAACCCATTCTGGGTTGATTATTAAGGGGTTAACGCTCTTACCCAGGGTTCGGAAACCCTGGGCTGGAATACGCAATCCCGTTGGGATTGACCTCGCTTGGTCTGACGGGATCCATTTCCCATCCTTCCGATGCCCGGGTCAAACCGAACCCACACGAGTTGGGTAACGGCGGAAATCCCAGTTGAAATCGTTTCCAGTCTACTATCCTTTTAACTGAGTGATTACAATCATGTTGTCACGATATTGGGGTCGTCTAACCGGACAGTAGGGAAAACGGATTCATAAATACGCTAACGTTTGTGGCGAACGCGACGGTGTCGAGGGCGATATCTTACTTTCGTATCAATCCGGAAAAAGGGACAGGGCGTTTCTGGCCTGGGATTTGCGGCCCTCAGCGCAAAAATGGTAACTTGTGGCCCACTTGGCCTCCCGATTCTCACATCTTCCTGGCTTCGTCACGGTCAAGCCTTCCCTGTGGCACGGTGGGGCAAAGCACTGGGGTTCGGCTTTCCTACCCGGCTACTATCAAGGGACGCCCCTCGGCAATGACAAGATGCAGTCCAGGGAACTGAAGGACGAGCCTATCGAGCACCTGTTAGCCGAGGGGATGACTCCTGAACAGCAGCGCTACGAGCTGGAGATGCTGCGGAAGATCAATCGCCGCCATGCCTTGGAAAGGGACTCAGATCCCAAGCTGGAAGCACGGATTCAGGCCTTCGAGTTGGCCTCTCGCATGCAGCTGGAGGCTCAAGAAGTCTTCGACGTTGAGAGAGAATCCAAGCTGACCCAGAAACTGTACTGACGACGTCACCTATGACTACGGATGGCAACTTTTGTTGGCCCGCCGCCTGATCGAACGCGGGGTGCGCTTTGTTCAGTGCTCCCACAGCTACAAATGGGACCAGCACAGCCAGCTGGCACGCCTCCATGCCAAGAATGCCTGCGAAGTGGATAGGCCGATCGCGGGGCTCTTGAAAGATCTGAAGTCGAGGGGGTTGTGGAAAGACACGCTGGTTCTGTGGGGAGGCGAGTTTGGGCGAACGCCTTTCGCTGAAGGGGATGGCCGCGACCACAATCCCTATGGCTACACCATGTGGATGGCCGGGGGTGGGGTCAAGCCGGGAATGGTCTATGGAGCCACCGACGAATTTGGTTACCATGCAGTGGAAGACCGTATGCATATCCACGATCTTCACGCCACGATCCTGCATCTGTTCGGCCTGGATCATGAAAAGCTCACCTACAGCTACGGAGGCAGGGACTTCCGCCTGACCGATATCCACGGAAAGGTAGCTCATCCGATCCTGGCCTGATTCTGGGCTTGAGCAGATCTTGTTCTTAGCCGCCGGTGAAACTACTAGCCGACACCGCACCCGCCTGCTTCAGCAATGACGTCGCATGAGCCAGTACCACCAAACTTTCAGTCTGTTGATGGACCGCTTCCAGTTGGACCTGGTAGCGCAGGACAGCATAGTATTGACGGTGTCCGCCGTTCGATAACACGGGAGAGCAACGGGTGCAGCAACAGGAAGTCCTTAGAGCAGCAGAGCTTATCGGCGCGGCTCGCGTCGATCGAGGAATGCTGAGGCCGCTCCCGGACGACATCAGGCCAAAAACCGAAGTTGACGCATACAACGTTCAGGAGGAGCTGCACAACATCCTGGCTGGAAGAAAGGTAGGCCCAACTATCGGTTATAAAATCGGATGTACAACTCCGGTAATGCAGGAGTACCTGGGCATTCGAAATCCATGCGCAGGCGCACTTTTCCAGACGTCAACGCACCACCGAGAGGCGAGGCTAAAGCATTCGGACTACCGGCATCCGGGAGTCGAGGCCGAGGTGGCGGTGTTCCTGGGAAGCGATATCCCGACAAGAGCCAGTGGACACGACAGGGACTCAGTCGCAGATGCCGTTCAGGCTGTTTCCACAGCGATCGAGGTGGTTGACGACCGATGGGATGACTACACGGCTATCGATACACCTTCACTGATCGCAGACGATTTCTTCGCCGCAGGCTGTGTGCTAGGCGAACCGAAGGCCGCCTGGCGCTCCCTCGATCTCAGTGGTCTGCCCGGCGAGATGCGCATCAACGGTAAGCCGGTCGGCAGTGGCTCAAGCGGAGACATCCTCGGACACCCCTTCGAGGCGCTTGCCTGGCTCGCAAACCTGGTAGAGAGCCGGGGCGGCTCGCTTAGGCAGGGCCAGATTGTCATGCTGGGGAGTGTAGTTCAAACGAACTGGGTGGAACACATGGACGAAGTTCAGGTTGAGATCGAGGGGCTTGGCATGGTGACCGCGCGGTTCGGATAGACCTTCCAGATGGAGGACATACGCGTTGACCAGACATGGACGACCCAGAACCTCCCGCACGTGTTGGGCAACGAGGACGACGTAGCGACGTAGCTACGACACGTCGTAGAACACCGTCAACCACACCGTGTGCTGATCAGGGTCCGTCCAGCTGACCTTGTGCCGACAGTGGGCGGGAATAGTGAGATGGTCACCAGACGCTAGAGACACTTCGCCACCGTCCGCAAACAGCAACCGTGCTGCTCCGCACACCACCATCACCCACTCGTGCTGTTCTTGATCGTACCAGCCATGGGCCGGGGACTTGTGTCCCTGGGAAACAATGCGCTTCACCACCAACCCCGCTCCCTGGACCAGGGGCAGCACTTGTTCTTCCGGCAAGCGCTCAGGCAAACCGGCAAAGATATTCGCTACCTGCATCCTGCCTCCCCTTGAATATCGAGTCCGCGCAGGCACAGACCGATGCGTTCAGGTTGTAAATCCACCGATTCGACCCGCACAATCACAGAGCACAGCTTTACCATTCCTGGATCCTTCCGCTTGAATTCTCATACCACACATAAGGTACCAGCAGGAACAATCGAAGTGGCCAGGTAAGTCACCACCATGCCCTCCTTGGTCCCACCCAAAAAAGCGCTGGTGCCATTCGAGAAGGAAACAACAGATGGCAGGAATCGCCCAAGTCCTTCGAAATTCGCTTGTTCGATATTCTGCGGTTCAGCATGGGCAAAGATCCGCCCATCCGCCAACTGTTCCGGTTCGGCCTCCTCACATCCTCGGTAGGCATCCCCGGTGAGCTCTTCGATCACAGGACCGTCGCAGATGGTGGAGAGGTAGTTCCAGTTCTTGCCTCGATCTTCGGAGCAGGGATGGTGAAACCCCTCGCCTTGAGTCGAAGAGAAGGTCTCAAGTGAAGTTGAAACGGGTAGAGTCCGTCTCTGACGTGGCTTCGGTCTTCAGGCCGAAGTGTACCGGTCGAGCTAGGCGCGACCGCTTTACTTCGGCCTGGAGGCCAAACCCACGTCCTGGACCGACTCCACGACCGAGGCGTACTTCCGCCTGAAATCCCCCGGTGTCATCCGGGCCGCAGCTGCAATCTTGTCAAGCAGCTGGGAATCGGCAAGGTCGGACTTTTCGAGGCGGATCATGTACTGCCGAGCCACATGATAGCTCTCGCTCAAGACGTCGACGACCCTGATCTTCGTTCGTCCCGTTGCGGGATCTCGAAGCTCTGAGAAAGGCAGGACAGACGTACGTCCGTCCTTCAGGCAGACGAGGCCCCCGCCCTGGGGAAGGCTGTCTTCCTGATCCGAGATCAGCGCTCGGACTGCGGCATATCCGAGTGTCCGGGTGTAGTCGATGTCAAAAGGGATGGGAGGCGCCGACCGGAGCTCGTAGCCGATGTTTCTGTGCACGATCCTGATTTCGTCACCTTGTTCGGCAAAACGACGCTCGATCTCGCGCTTCAGAATCTTTTCCAGCGGAATCTCGGCGAGTCGAATGTGACCGTACTGGTCTGTCGCAACCTCGACACCCGGCATCTTTTCGAGCTCCTCGAGGCGAAATTTCTCGGCGATTCCCTCGGCTATGATCGCGAGACCGTGCTCCGATCCCAGCGCCCTCCGCTTGATCATGGCGGCTTCCAGCACGTCGCACACCTCGGCCAGGCCTATCCGTTCGGAGGGAAACTCCTCGGGGATGATCGTCAATGTCGCTCCCGACGCCTTTCCGATGCCCAGGGCCAGATGGCCGGCCTTGCGGCCCATCGCGGTGACCAGATACCAACGGTTGGTCGTGCGGGCGTCCTCCATCAGATTACGGACGAGTTCGGTGCCGAGGTGGCGAGCCGTCTCGAATCCGAATGTGGGCATGTTCCCGGGAAGAGGAAGGTCGTTGTCGATGGTCTTCGGTATGTGCGCGACGCGAAGTGCTCCGCTCGCCGTGCGTGCCACCTCTGACGCCGCGAAGGCGGTGTCATCGCCCCCGATTGTGACGAGATAGGAAACACCGAGCCGCTCGAGCGATTGGACCGTTTGCCTCAGACTCTCCGGGCTCTTCGTCGGGTTGGCACGCGCCGTTCGAAGAACCGATCCCCCCTCGAAGTGGATCCGAGAGACCTCGGGAATCGTCAACTGACGTGCCAGGTCGATACGACCCTCCATCAGGTGCTTGTAGCCATCGTAGATCCCCACGACGTCGAATCCGGAGTTTATCGCCTCGATCGCGGCAGCACCTATCGCACTGTTGATTCCGGGCGCAGGCCCGCCACCCATCAGTATTCCAAGACGCCCCTTATTCCTGCCCATGATCGCGCGCTCCTCACCTTGTTGGGTCACTGGTCCCATGCGTATGAATGCGCCAGGCGGTCTCCAGACTATAGTATAGTTTCGAAGATAGCCCTTTGTGGAAATCTCGTATGAAATCTGAACGAAGAGAGAACGAAGACATTGAACAGCACTGATCACTTGCTGGGAGGGACCGCACGCGATCTTGTGGCGCCTTCCAAGGGAATCCTGGCAGCAGACGAGAGTACGCCGACGATAGGGAAGCGGTTCGCGGCGATAGGGGTCGAGTCGACTGAGGAGTCCCGACGCAGGTATCGCGAGATGCTCTTCACGACAAAGGGACTGTCCGAGACTATCAGCGGCGTCATCTTCTATGACGAGACGCTTCGGCAAAGAGGCGACGACGGCGTGGCCCTGGCAGATGTTCTCGAGCAGCAGGGCATAATCCCGGGGATCAAGGTGGACAGGGGCACCCAACCACTCGCTGGATCATCGGGAGAGACAGTCACCGAGGGTCTAGACGGCCTTCGCGACCGGCTCAACGAGTACCGTGATCTAGGTGCAAGGTTCACCAAATGGCGAGCCGTGCTTCAGGTTGGACCCGCAAGACCGACCCGCTACTGCATCGCGACCAATGCCCACGCTCTCGGGCGGTTCGCCGCGCTCAGCCAGGAGACCGGCCTCGTTCCGATTGTGGAGCCCGAGGTGCTTATGGACGGTGTTCACGGTATCGAGCGATGCCTTGAGGTTACAGAGTCGGCATTGCGCGAGGTCTTCTATGAGCTTGGCCGGCACCATGTGCTGCTCGAGGGGATGCTCTTGAAAGCGAGTATGGTGATCTCGGGCAGCGATGCGGCCAACCGGGCCGATGCCAGAGAGGTGGCTGCGCAGACGGTGGCGTGTATGAAACGAACCGTCCCGCCTGCCGTGCCAGGTATTGTGTTCCTCTCGGGCGGCCAGAGCGATGACGAGGCGACGGTCAACCTGGACGCCATCAACAGACGTGCGAAGGAGGTTGGGGCTCCCTGGGAGCTGAGCTTCTCGTACGGCCGCGGCCTTCAAGCCGAGCCGCTCAGAGTATGGGGAGGTCTGGACGGAAACGTGAAGGATTCGCAGGGTGCGCTCTATCGCCGCGCCTTCCTGACGAGCGCGGCCCGCCAGGGAGAATTCACGCCCGGGATGGAGGCCGATCGAGTCCCGCGGGCATGATCCACTCGTGTCACCTGAGCATCCCGGCGAACCATCTGGTGGCAACGCTCAACTGATCGCCCATTCTCTCAGGCGGCACCTGGGGAGGCGATGACCAACTCTTGCAATCAGATCGCCTTCATCACCGGAGGCATTGGGCAGACGACGGTCGCTGAGGTCGGCGGCAAGGGCTACTCGTTGATCCGGATGGCCGAGGCGGGCCTGTGTGTTCCGCCTGGCGTCGTGCTTACCACGGGTTTCTTCGATCCCTGGGTTGATGCCATCCAGGCGTCGTCGACGTGGAGGGCCTTTCGCGATGCAGACCCCGATGCCTGGCCCACACTATGCGAGGAGCTGAGACGGCTCTGCCTGGAGCTCGTACTCTCGGCGAAGCAACTGGAGACCCTCGAAGCGTTGCGCAATCAGCTCCCGGCGCCGGAAGAGGGCACGCTGCTCGCAGTGCGTTCGTCCTCGCCCCAGGAAGACCTGGTATCGGCCTCTTTCGCCGGTGGCTACGAAACCAAACTGGGCGTTCGCCCTCGGGAACTGGCCCAGGCGCTGCTACACTGCTTCGCCTCCACATTCCACGAGCGGGTGTTCGTCTACAAACGAGAGCACGGCTTCGATGTGCTGTCGCCTAGCATCGCCGTCGTCGTCCAGCAGCAGATCGCGAGCGAGATTGCGGGGGTCGGATTCTCGCTCAACCCGCTGACAAACGATTACGACGAGGCTGTGATCGACGCAAACTGGGGGCTGGGCGAGTCGGTCGTCGCAGGGCTGGCGTCACCCGACCATTTTGTCATCGACAAGGTCAGTAAGAGGCTTGTCCGGGAGAAACTCGGTGCCAAGCAGGTCTCGATCTGGCTCGGTAGAGACGGGGACACGCTGGAGCGCGAAGGATATCGCTCTACGGATCTGACCTTGAGTGAGGCCCGGCTGAGCGAAGTCGTCGAGGTGCTCTGTCGTATTGAGAAGCTCTACGAACACCCGATCGACATCGAGTGGGCCTACGCCGAGAGTCAGCTCTTCGTCCTCCAAGCACGCCCCATCACGACCTACGTGCCGCTCCCGCCCGAGATGCTGACCAAGCCGGGTGAGCGCAGGCGGCTGTACGCGGATGCCGCGCTCTCGAAGGGGCTAACCATCAACGAGCCTATCTCGCCGCTCGGACTCGCCTGGATCGAAGACGTTCTGTACTCGAGCACGATGGGCAGACTCTTCGGAATCTACGACTTCACGCCCGCAGGAGGTCTGGTGTTTTCGGCGGGAAATCGATTCTACATGAACCTCTCCAACGCGATGCGGCTAGGGATGAGTCCCCGAGCGATGTCGAAGAGCGCTGCCCCTACCGACGCATTGCTGGCCGAGATCCTGGTCAACATCGATCCGAAGCAGCACGGCGCGGAGAGGCGACCTCCCTGGCTCCGACTCCGACTGCTGTTGGTCATTCCCAAGCTCCTCTGGTCGCTGCGTGGGTTTTTCTGGAACGGGCTCCGCGCTGTTCTCACGCCGGAACGCGCACAACGCGAGTACCAGCGAAGGGTTGACGCCTTCGAGGTGGAGTTCACCGGAAACCTCGACTATGACCTTCCGCTGGGTGAGTTCGCACGGAGGTACACCCGAAGCCTGTGGAGGGAGATGTTCAACGTGACGATGCCGGCGCTGGTGGCAGGTCTGGTCTCTCCAGACTGGGTGATTCCGAGCAAGCCGAAAGAGGTAAGGGCCCTGGCCGAGAAGCTCAAGCGTGGTTTCACCAATGACATCGTGGTCGAGCAAGGCATCGCGCTGTTCCGCCTCGCCAAGCTGCTGGACCGATCCGATTTCGACGACCTCAAGGGCCTTGCCAAACGAATCGAGAAGCGCGACCTGCCGGCTCAGTTCTTGGGCGGCTGGGACGACTTCATACGGCGTTTCGGCTGTCGCGGCCCGCTGGAGATGGACGTCGCAAGTCCCCGCTACGGCGACGATCCCGTCCTCGCGTTACGACAGATGTCCTTCATGGCCGTCAACGATACCCGCTTCGATCCCGAGGTCGCACACCATCGCAATGTCGAGGAGAGGCGGAGCGCTTGTGAGCAGCTACTAAGACGCTCGGGTTGGCTGCGGCGCCTCCTGCTGCGACGCGTCCACCGCCTTCAAGAGCTGTTCGGCGGAACCCGTGACACGCCCAAACACCACGTGGTCCTGCTCACCTACGCGATTCGCAAGCGAGCCTTGATCGAGGGAAGACACCTCGCGAATGAGGCTCGTCTCGACGCCGCCAAGGACGTCTTCGACCTGACGATTTGCGACCTCGAGGCAGCCGCACTCGATCCTACCCTAGACCTGCGCCGGCTCCGTGCAGAGCGGACAAGCTTCGCGAAGCAGCTCGCCGCCCAGGTAACAGAGTTCCCACAGGTGATCGACTCGAGGGGCCGAATCCTGCGTCCGCCGCCCCGCCTAGGTAAACCCGGCGAGCTCGTCGGAATGGCCGCGTCGCCGGGAACGGCGACTGGCCCTGTCAAGGTGCTCCGCAACCCACGCGACAAGTCAGTCGAGAAGGGGGACGTGCTGGTCGCCTACACGACCGATCCCGGCTGGACGCCCCTTTTCGTGAACGCAGCTGCCGTCGTCCTCGAAATCGGTGGAGTTCTCCAACACGGTGCGGTGATTGCGCGGGAGTACGGAAAGCCCTGCGTCGCTGGGGTGGATCGGGTGGTGTCGAAGCTTCGCGACGGCCAGAAGGTCGAGGTCGACGGATCGACCGGCGTGATTCGGTTACTCGATGAAGATGCTCGCCCGACCGAATAAGAATCGGAGTACTTTGCGTCAATCCCTTGGCGTGCAGTCCCTGCTTTCTTGACGCCTTGGAGATCATTTCGCCCGAGGGAGCCACAGTAGTGGCCTCCCACTTGGCACCGAGGTTGCATTGGTCCCCGTGCCGAGAATTTCGTGACCCTTGGGCTTCGGTTTCTCGAGGCGCTCACCTGATGTAAGGGTGAGGGGGGACTTTGCCGATGCTGAGATCTTTTGTCGACTCCCTGTCCGGCCGTATCACCTCGGCTGCTGACTTCCTGCACCGCCTGGATCAAGATCACGCATCCGTCGCCGTTTTTGGCGCCGGCAGTTCTGGAGTGACTACAAGCAAATTCCTTGAAGCCAGGGCCACCCCGGTGTCCTTCTTCAGCGACAACGATCCCGACAAGTTCGGAACGGCAGTCAGAGGAATTCCGGTACTTCCCCCGGAGCGACTGAGGGCTCTCGGCAATGGACCGGTTCTCATCGCCAGCGATTGGGCCAGAGACATCGCCCTCCAGCTCCAGACGCTGGGCATCGATGACTACTCCCACTTCGTGCCGTCCTGGGAGGATCACTTTCGACCCGAGACCATACTCCAGTCCCTGCCTGAGCTCGAGGAAGTCCATGGGATCCTCGAGGATCAGTCATCCAGGCAGACATTGTTGTCCCTGCTGGAGTACCGCCTCACACTAGACAGCGGTGTCCTTCAGGTTGCACCCTATGAGGCCTACTTTCATCCCGAAGTGCATCCCTCCCCTGGCGAAGTGATTGTGGATGGCGGAGCCTGGACAGGTGACACGGTCCTGCAGTTCATCCAAAGACTCAATGCCAACTGCCGGATCTTTGCGTTCGAGCCCGATACCGAGAACTATGCCTCGCTTCTGGAGACGCTGGAGACGGAAGATCCGCACCACTGTGTGGTGCCCGTCAAAGCCGGCCTCTGGAGGGAAGACAGCCGCCTCGACTTCGCCCGCTGCGAGGAAGACAGCAGGCAATGTCACGTCGACGGGAACGGAAACGGGGAGTCGCGGATTGATGTAGTCAGCGTTGACTCCTTCGCCAGGCGAGAGGGCATCCGGGTGAATCTGCTCAAGATGGACATCGAAGGGGCGGAAACAGACGCCCTCGAAGGGGCCCGGGAGACAATCGGCAGAGACCGATTGAAACTGCAGGTGTGCGTCTACCACAGACCCGATGATCTCTGGAGAATCCCGCTGCTGCTGAAGGAGCTGAACCCCGGCTATCGCCTCTACCTGGGACATCACACCCAAAATCTTTTCGAAACCGTTCTGTATGCCATGGATTCCTGAATGCATTCAAGAGGGAGCCTCTTTGGGCAGTAGCCATCGCATTGGCACAGTCCCTGCACTCTGGAGTCCTGAAAGTCCAGCGTCCGCCAATTGTGTCAGTCATCAGATCGGGAGAACACGAATGTTAGGAATCGATAGGCAACAGACCGGATCGGGAAGAGATGTCATCGATTTGTCGCGTCGTATCAGGGTGGGATCTCTGACTGCGATCCACAGCGCCGGCTCGGGGCATCCTGGGGGGTCGCTCTCGTGCGCCGACTTGCTGGCCTATCTCTGGGGAAGGGAGCTCAGCTACTCTGCAGACGCTCCCCAGGCTCAGGATCGGGATCGCTTCATACTCTCGAAGGGACACGCCTGCCCGGCACTCTATGCTGCTTTTGCCGAGTTGGACCTGATCCCAGCGGCATCTCTGACAACCCTTCGAAAGCTGGGAAGTTCTCTCCAGGGTCATCCCCATGTCAAGGACATTCCCTGGGTCGAGACCAGCACCGGATCCCTGGGTCAGGGCTTTTCAGTTGCCGTCGGAGTCGCGCTGGGCTTGCGTCATCAGGGAGGCAGTTCCCGCAGCTACGTCATGCTGGGAGACGGTGAAATGCAAGAAGGAGAGGTCTGGGAGGCTGCCATGTGTGCCAGCCACTACAAACTGGACAACCTCTGCGGAATCCTCGACTACAACAAGATGCAGACCGACGATCTCAATGAAAACATCATGCGACTCGAACCCCTGCGAGCGAAGTGGGAAGCCTTCAACTGGCACGTCATTGAGACCGACGGACACGAGTTGGAAGCGATCGCTTCCGCTTTCGAAGAGGCCAGACGCACCCGCCTCAGACCCACCATGATCATCGCTCACACCATAAAAGGCAAAGGAGTCTCCTTCATGGAAGGCTCTCCTGCGTGGCACGGAAGCGTTCGCCTGCGCGACCAGGAACTGGTTCGAGCGCTGCAGGATCTGAATGTGGCAGAAAACGAAATCGAGGAATGTCTCCATGGCCCAAACTAACGCTATCGTCGCGACCCAGGAAACGGAAACGGGGCCGCTACTCATCGGTAGCAGTGGGGATTCGCTGCGTGAGACGTTTGGCAAGACGTTGGTCAAACTGGCCTCGCGCTATCCCGAATTGGTCGTCCTGGATGCCGACATCGCTAGCGGCACTGGTACCCACCATTTCCAGAAAGCCCACCCAGAGCGCTTCTACCAGTTCGGAATCGCCGAGCAGAACATGATGGCCGTGGCGGGTGGAATGGCCAGCGTGGGCCTGCTGCCATTCGTGACCACCTTCACCGTCTTCTGCCTGCGTGCTCTGGAACAGGCTCGGCTGTCCATCGCCTATAGCGGCCGGAATGTGAAGATCGTGGCAAGTCATCCCGGCCTCGACGTAGGTCCTGACGGCGCCTCGGCCCAGACCCTGGAGGACCTGGCCGCCTACCGCGCCATACCGGGTATGGTTGTCGTCTCCCCGGCCGACCCCCTGGAGATGGAACAAGCCACCGAGGCCATCCTGGAATATGAAGGCCCCGTCTACATGCGGAGTGGTAGGAGTCCGGCCCGCAGGATTCTTGGCCCGGACCATCAGTTTCGCTTGGGGAAAGGCTGCATCCTGCGCTCCGGGTCCGACGTCACGATAGTCGCCTGCGGTGTCCAGGTCGCTCGGGCGTTGGATGGCGCCAACCTGCTGGCCCAGGAGGACATATCAGCTCGAGTGGTCAATATGGCGACACTCAAGCCCATTGACCGGGATCTGCTCCACCTCTGCGCGCTGGAAACCGGCTGTTTCGTCACGAGCGAGGACCACAATATCCACGGGGGACTCGGCAGCGCCGTGGCCGAGGCCTTGGCGCGTGATCTCCCCTGCCCTATCGAGTTCGTGGGCGTTAACGACAGCTTCGGGGAGTCGGGCGAGCCGGAGGAACTAGCCCAGCAGTACCAGCTCACCGGAGCAGATATTGCCGCTGCGGCAAAACGGGCGATGCACCGCAAGGAAGCAATCGGGCAAAAGGCCTCGGCGGCCGTCCAGCTCAGATTCTGAGGAAGATCGACCATCCATGAGGGCTCAGAGAGTGGCTCTTGTCACGGGAGCAAGTCGCGGCATCGGCAGGGGTATCGCCATGGCTCTGGCCCGGGGCGGATCTCAGATAGCTCTGACCTATCACACCCACCCTGATCTGGCCGGCCAAGTCGTCGATGCCATTCATGCAGAGGGCGGAAACGCATTGGCTGAGCAGATGAGTCTCCAGGCATCCTCCAACATCCGGAGCTCAATCGACCGGATCCGACAGCAAGTGGGTCGCATCGATATCCTGGTCAACAACGCGGCAATTGCCCAGGAAAAACCCTTCGAAACCCTCACCGAACACGACTGGGATTTCATGATGGCGGTAAATCTTCGGGGGGCGTTCATCTGCTGCCAGGAGGTCCTGCCTCAGATGCTCGAGTCGGGCTGGGGAAGGATCATCAACATCGTATCCATTGGAGGACAATGGGGCGGGCTCAACCAGGTACACTATGCGGCGGCCAAAGCCGGCCTGATCAACCTCACCCGTTCCCTGGGGCGACTCTACAGCGACCGCGGAGTCACCACCAACGCGGTTTCCCCAGGACTCGTGGAAACGGATATGGCCAGCCGCGAACTGAGCAGCGAGGAAGGACGCCAAAAGGTGAAAGACATACCCGTTGGGCGGACCGCAACTATCAGCGAAATCACCAACGTGGTGGAATTCCTTGCCAGCGACGAAGCCAGTTACGTCACCGGCCAGACGATCAACGTCAACGGAGGCATGTACTTCGGATGAAGACCCTCTGGGTGATCAGCGGAGGGACCGAAGCTGTCCCCACCATACAGCGTGCCCGGGAAATGGGCCTCAAGGTCGTTGTGAGCGACCTGGCACCTGATGCGCCCGGATTCGAATTCGCTCACCACACCCGGCTGGTCAGCACCTACGACTGGCGCCAGACTCTGGAATCCGCAAAGGCCTACGCAAAGCGTCACGGTCCCATTGACGGGGTCATCTGCGCAGCCGCTGACGTCCCCGTCACTGCTGCCGCCATCGCCGAGGCCTTCCAGCTGGCGGGGCCCTCTATGGAGACAGCCCATCTCACGGCAGACAAGCTGGCAATGAAAGAACGGCTGGGCTCGGCTGGAGTGCCCATCCCCTGGTTTTCCCAGGTCCGCGATCCAGAGCATCTGCGAAAGCTGTCCCGGAAAAGAGGGCTCCCTCTAGTCCTCAAGCCTGTCGACAGCCGGGGTGCTCGAGGCGTCCTGAAGCTCTCGTCTGGGATCGACCTCGACTGGGCCTACCACCACTCCAAGGCATTCTCCCCTAGCTCCCGAGTCATGGCGGAAGAGTTCCTCGAGGGAGCCCAGTTCAGCACCGAATCCCTCTTCCAGCAAGGCCATGCCGTCACGCCTGGGTTTACCGATCGAAACTACTCTCGACTCGACCAGTTCGAACCATTCATGGTGGAAGATGGCGGCCAGATGCCAACGGCGCTGGGGCAAGGGGACCGGGATGCAGTCACCGAGACGCTGGAGCAGGCTGCCCGTGTCCTGGGAATCGAGACCGGTGTCGCCAAAGGGGACATGGTCCTAACCCCGGACGGACCCAGGGTTATCGAGATCGCCTCCCGTCTGTCCGGCGGCTGGTTCTCCAGTCACCAGATCCCGCTGGCGACCGGTGTGGACCTTCTGGGCGCCGCTATCCGTGTCGCCCTGGGAGAGACCGTCTCCCCCAAGGAGCTCATTCCCCGCTACAACAAGGGCTCCGCCATCCGCTACTTCTTCCCCGATCCGGGGCGGGTCGTCGGCATCCGGGACGCCTCCAGGTTCAACGCTCTCCCCTGGGTCCACTTGCTCATGATCACCACCCAGCTCGGCGATAGGGTGCTCCCCCTCACAGACCACACCTGCCGAGCGGGCTTCGTCCTGGCCGAGGGTGAGACTCGACAGGAAGCAGTGGATCGGGCAGAAGCCGTGATCCGGGAAATCAAGATCGAAACGGTCTTGGATGAGCCAGCCCACGACGTTGCTTGAGCGCCCCTCGAGCCCGAATGGACCGCTCATCCCATATGAGAGGGAGTCAGCGATGATATGGATCGGTGTGGTTCTGGTGGTTGTTGGGGTCGCCGCATTCTTGCGATATCTCAAGAAGAAACAAGATGAGTTAGAGGAGGGTTTTCAAAGGCGCTTTGCAGGTAAAAAGATTCGCTTTATGGATAAACACGCCCTTTACGTTGCCCAACAATCCGACGGATATTCCCATACCAGAGGCATCGGCTATCTTGTTCTTACCGATGACGAACTCTATTTCAAGAGACAACTCGGTGATAAGGTCGCCACGATACCAATCCACTCCATTCTAGAAGTAGGAGAAACCCGAAAGCTGGCCGGACAATCACAGTGGAAACGTATGCTTAGAGTTGACTTTAGAAATCAAAAAGGAGAAACGGATGCCATCGCCTGGGGCGTAAAAGAGCGAGAACGATGGCAGAAAGAAATCTTGTCCCTGACGAAGCGATGAGAGACAACAATTTGCTCGAGCGGGCCTGTCGCCAGGTACCCCTGAGAAGCTCGTCGCCATCGAGGCAGAATCTCGGAAGACGGGCAAGGTTGTTCTTTTCGGTCGAATTCTGCCTGGAGCGGAAGTAGAATCGCCGCTGGGGAAGTCGTAGTTAAAGAAGACCAAATGAGGGAGACTCTTTGGATGCCTTGCTAGCACACGCAATTGCGGAGTCTGGAGGAAACATGTTGCGTCGATTGAGCGTTCTGCCTCTCTTCTCAAGAATCGGGTTGTTGCCCATGGGTCTAATTCTGGGCTGCGCGGGCTCTGTTCCGTCCGAGCCAGGGGTCGACCAAGTGACCCGGATCCTCCAGGAATACACGGTCGTAGATCTGGCTGTGACCACCCGCTTTTTTCGTTTTCCCGCCGAGCCGCCGGCGCCCTTCCACCCGGGTGAACTGACGAAGGTGGGGATCGACGTGGCCGGGCTGGGAATCGGCTCGCTTACGGAAATACTCATCACGGGAGATTTCGGCCCTTATCTCTACCAATCTCCCGAACCAGGAAATGTCATGAGTCGGTCTGTCTTCGAAGGCGCCGCAGCCAGCAAGAGGTTTCTCTGGGAGCTGGATGCCATCTACGGGGCAGTGGCCCAACAGCCGGAGCAGGTAGCGGTGGCCCTGACGGGCGAGGATATCGATCGTTTCCGGTCCCAGGGAAAACTGTCGCTCCTGATTGGGCTGGACAGTGGTGTCGCGCTCGAGGATTTGGCCACCTTGCGACTCTATCACCGTCTGGGCCTCAGGAAGCTGGAGCTGGTTCACAGCTTCCCCTTCGAGTGGGCGGATTCCAGTGTGGGAATCGTGGACGACGATGATCTCGGCCTGGAGGACTTCGGACTCGAGGTGGTTCGTGAGTGCAACCGTCTGGGGATCCTGGTGGACATTTCCCACGGCTCGGATCAGACCATGTGGGATGCCCTGGAAACATCGACCAAGCCCCTGATAGCCTCCCACTCGGGAGCCCGCTCCGTGGTGGATGCCCATCGCAACCTGACGGACGATATGCTCCAGGCTTTGGCCAAAGGCGGTGGCATGATCGGAGTCGGGGCCTACTACGATCCGGAGCTCCTGGAGCCCATTCGGGCCACTGGGGCATGGACGGCCACCTCCCAGATCCACAACCATCTGGCTGGAATGTACCCCAATCCCTTCGATCTGGCGGCTGCCCTACGCAGCTCCGCGGAACAGGAACAAGCTCGGAGGTCTTTGGGCCTGTCCCCTCGGTCTCCCCTGACCCGGATCGTACCCAGATCCGGTGTCATCACCGAGGGATCCAACGTGCAAGGAACCCTGGACCACATCGATCACATCGTTGCGTTGATCGGAATCGACCACGTCGGCATCGGTACAGACATCGATATGGGAAGAGAGGATTACATCTGGCTCTATAGGCAATTGGTCCAGGGCCTGCTCGACCGCGATTACACGGACGAGCGGATCGGCAAGATCCTGGGGGGAAACTTCCTACGAGTCCTTCGGGCTAATGCGCCAGTGGAGCCGTAGGCAATCTGCTCGATTCCCTTCCCCCGTCCGTTGGATTAATCGTAAGCTGTAGGCATGGCAACACTGCCAGCAGACCGCTTTTGGACCAGCGGTTTCGGGGTGCTCCTCGTCCTATTCTTCGTCGCTGCTACAAGCGCCCGCGCAGAGCCCGAAGGACGCCTTTCGGGAACGGTCTCGCTCAAAGAAGCTGGCAGTCCCTTGCATGGAGCAAGCATCTCCATCGTGGAGCTGGGTCGAAGTGCCGTCACCCAGGACGATGGCTCCTACAGCTTCGACAGCGTGCCCGCAGGACACTATCGACTCATTGCCCACCTGGACAGCTTCTTCACCGAGGCAACACAGGTAGTACAGTTGTCCGCCGGCGAAAGCAGGATCGTGGACTTCACACTTCGTTTGAGCGAGCGCCGCGATGAGGTAACGGTTACCGCGTCCGAAAAGGAGGAGACCACTTTCGAATCCTTCCAGAGCGTGGATTCCTATGGAGCCCATGTACTGGCAGAGTCCACGGATGTGTCCCTTGGAGAGGCATTGGACCACCAGGTAGGCACTGGGATTGCCAAGCGAAGCTTCGGTCCGGGCTCTTCCCGCCCCATCATAAGAGGCTTCGATGGAGACCGGGTACTGGTCATGGAGGACGGCATCCGAACCGGAAGCCTTTCCTCCCAATCTGGCGATCACGGAGAGCTCATCAATCCCGCCCAGCTGGAGCGGCTGGAAATCGTCAAGGGTCCGGCCACGCTGCTCTATAGCGGGAGTGCCATGGGTGGAACGGTCAACGCCGTGAGCCGCCACCACGCTTTGCATCAACATGCGCACCAAGGACTTCGTGGCTTCGCTTCCGGCTCAGGGGGTACCACCAATGCGCTGGGGGGAAGCAGCGCTGGGTTCGAGTACGGTCAGGGTCGCTGGATGCTGTGGGCACAGGGGGGCGGCGTACGCACCGGGGACTACGGCTCTCCAGCAGGTGAGATATTCAACTCGCGTTCCCGTATCGGTAACGGCGGCGGCGGATTCGGATGGTTCGGTGAGAAGGCCTTTTTCAGCGTCGATGGCAAATACGACGACGGTCTCTATGGGGTGCCCTTCGCCCAGGATCTGGTCGGGGGTGAGGAGGGAGACGGCCAGAGCGCGCAGGACCTTGAACGAGTCGCCCTCGATTCGCGGCGCTACAGCTCCCGTTTCGACGGGGGTCTAAACGATCTCGGATCGACCCTGGAGAGCTTCACTCTGAAACTTGGCTACACCGACTGGGAACACGGAGAGATCGAGTTTTTCCGTAACTCCGCACCCCAGATCGGAACCACCTTCGCCAACGGTCAGTTCGTGTTCCGAGGTACTTTCGAACAGAAAAAAAAGGGACGGCTAGGCGGACGCTTCGGCTTCTGGGGCATCGACCGTGCCTACGATGTGAACGGTGCAGAAGCTCTTTCACCACCCGTCGATCAGAATGGGCTGGCAGCCTTTGTACTCCAGGAAGCGGACTTCGAACGGGTAAAGTTCCAGTTCGGCGGACGGCTCGAGCGACAACGCTATGATCCCCCAGCCTCCGGACAAGACCAGGGAATGGAGGGGAGGGTCGCGACGGCTGTGAATCGTACGTTCCTGGGGGTTTCGGCCGCGGCTGGCATACACGCTGACCTCTGGTCGGGAGCAGCCCTGGTGGCAAACTACGCTCACAGCTACCGGGCTCCCGCGCTGGAAGAGCTTTACAATTTCGGCCCCCACCTCGGTAATCTGGCGTTTGAGATTGGGGATCCAACCCTGGAAGCCGAAACCGGGGACGGACTAGACATTTCGTTGAGGAATCAACAGGGCCGGGTGCGCGGTCAGGTCAACCTGTTCTACTACAGTTTCAACAATTTCATTTTTCCCTTCGCTACTGGAGAAGAAGAAAATGGACTGCGTGTCATCGCCCTCACCCAGCGCGAAGCACGATTTCTGGGGGCTGAAACAACCGCTTCACTCGGCATCCAGCAAAGCCTCTGGCTGAACCTCGGTATCGATTTTGTCGACGCCCAGGAGACAAATGCCAACACGCCACTGCCGCGGATTCCACCGTTGCGCGGTCGCCTCGGACTCGAGTATGACCAGGGCAACTTCCGGTTCGCCCCGGAGTTGATCCTAGCAAGCCAACAACACCAGACATTCACCGACGAGGCTCGTACCCCCGGCTACAGCGTCGTTAACTTGAAGGGCTCCTACACGTATGCCCAACAACACCTGGCACACCAGTTCTCGGTGAGCATCTTCAACCTGGGCGACCGTTTGTACCGAAATCACTCGTCATTCATCAAAGACCTCGCCCCTGAAATCGGCCGCGGCGTCCGACTTACCTACATGGTGCGCTTCTTTTAGGCTTTGGCTGGGCTTCGGCCTGGATATCGTGGCGGTGGCTTCCAAGCCGCCGTTTCTTCTTTCGACGCTTCCGTTCAAGCCACGGCGGCCCGGAGGCCACCGCCACGAAGTCTCACCATGGGTCATCTTAGGGTCTGCGGCGCCGCCAGAGCTGCCTGGCAAGTGCCCCCTGCTTGGGTTAGGCTAGACAGCGAATGGCCACGGAGACCCGTTAACGTTGGTGGTGGACGATAGACCGAGCCCCGATGATCGACGATTTCCTGCGGTGTTGCAAGTGAGGGCAAGTGAACCCGGATCCCTGCTGCAGCGACTGGACGAGACTGCCTCCCAAATCCGGCAACACTTCGGTGTCCAGCCCTCAGTCGCGGTAATCCTGGGTTCCGGCCTGGGAGTCTTCGCCGATTCAGTGCCTGCGTCGGCTCGAATCCCCTATCGCGAACTGACTCATTTCCCGCTCAGCGGGATCGAGGGCCATAGCGGCGAGATTGTGTGTTTGAAAGAGGACTCCTCGGGTCGTCCGCATACTCTGATTCTGAAGGGGCGGCCGCATCTCTATGAGGGTCTGGAGCCGTCGGATGTGGTCTTTCCAGTTCGTGTTCTGGGTCGGATGGGCGTCCGGACTCTTGTCTTGACCAATGCGGCTGGTGGAGTAGATCCGGGCCTCGCTCCAGGCACCTTTATGCTGATTTCCGACCATCTCAATCTCATGGGAGAGAACCCTCTGAGAGGGGCGAACCTGGACTCTCTGGGACCACGATTCCCCGACATGACCGAGGTGTACTCAGAACGTCTGCGGGTCCTGGCAAAGAGTGTAGCTCGTGGTCTCAATCTCACTCTGCCGGAAGGCGTATATGCTGCCTGCCTGGGACCCTCCTATGAAACACCCGCTGAAGTGAGGATGCTCCGAACCCTGGGTGCCAGCGCGGCAGGCATGTCCACCGTACCGGAGGCCATCGTGGCCCGGCACATGGGCATCGAAGTGCTGGGAATCTCCTGCATCAGCAACCTCGCGGCCGGCCTCGGCGGCGGGCCTCTCTCTCATCACGAGGTCCTGGAGACGACAGCCCGGGTTCAGGGAGTTCTCGAGAGACTGCTAGAAGCGCTTTTGCCACGCTTGGGCGAAGAGGAAACACCGCGACCAGGAGGAGACACTTAGTGTCAGAGAAGCAAGCCAGCCGTCCGGTCAACGTCTCTGAGTATGAAGCGCTGGCCAGGGACTCTTTACCACAGCCCGAATTTGACTTTCTCTCCGGAGGTGCCTGCGATGAGCTCACGCTTCGACGGAATGTTGCCGCCTTCCAGCAGATACTGCTGGCACCCAGGGTGCTACGGGATGTGACCCAACGGGAGCTGTCCACCACCCTCCTGGGCGAGTCGGTCTCTCTTCCCATCGTTCTGGCACCGGTCGGCTGCCTCGGCTTCTTTCATGCCGAAGCCGAATGTGCCGTCGCGCGGGCGGCAGCTGCCGCAGGGATCATCTATACCCTCAGCAGCGGACCCAGCTATTCCCTCGAACAGGTCGCTGCCAGCTCTAGTGGAACACGCTGGTTCCAGCTCTACCCGCTTCGGGACGTGGAGGTCACTCGAAACCTGGTCCAGCGGGCAGAAGCGGAGGGCTACAAGGCCCTTTGTTTGACCGTCGACTCCCCGGTCTCAGGAAAGAGAGATCGAAACCTGAGAAACCAGTTCGTCTCCGATCGGCGGCTCCTGCATCAGGTCCTGGTCAACATAGGATTCGACCAACTTTCGGAGGACCTCAGCAACTACGATCTCCAGTCCTTCGCGATAGACCAGATGGGGGTCGCGGTGACCTGGGAGACAGTCGATTGGCTCAGGTCGATCACTCGGCTGCCGCTGCTGCTGAAGGGTATTCTCAGGCCAGACGACGCGCTCCGAGCCGTCGAACATGAAGTGGCAGGGATTGTCGTCTCCAACCACGGGGGCCGACAACTGGACGGCTCACCCGCAACCGTGGAAGTCCTGGAGGAAATCGTGCAGGCAGTCGAGAACAAACTGGAAGTGTTCATTGATGGAGGAATCCGGCGGGGATCCGATGTCGTCAAAGCACTGGCACTGGGAGCCAAGGCAGTCATGGTGGGCCGCCCTTATGTCTGGGCATTGGCGGCAGCCGGAGAGTCCGGCGTCAGCCACTCGATTGAGATGCTACGAGACGAATTGGATCGAGCACTAGCCATCAGCGGATGTAGCCGAATCAGCGAGGTCGACAGGGATCTCGTCAGATGGACCAACCCGAACCCGACGGGCGTCTCGCTGCCGGCGCCCTGAATCCCTTCCCAACCATGCCTCGACGTACCGACTAATCCTGAGAATGCTGCCAACCCAGGTACTCGACGATGGCCTTGATTTCGTTGTCTTCGTAATCCTGGGTCACTGACTGGTGAGACCAATCCCTTGTATCCACGAGCGAGACTATGGCTGAGGCCTCGAAGGTTCGCAGAACGGGCGGGGCTGAAGTCAAGTCATATAGCTTCACCCAACCTTCGTCCTGCTCGAAGCGCAAGGCTGGAAAAACGCTCTTATCCTTCAGGGTCGCGGTAAGCACATGCTGCGAACGGGAAGCTCGAACCAATGACAGAAACTGATCTTGATCTTCGAGAGTCGGGCCCGACAATTCGGGACCGATGGCGATACCTCTTCCACCCGCCGAGTGACAGGTAGCACACCGCAGGCCTCGGGTGGCGTCGAAGAACCAGTCGCGCCCCTGCTTGGCCTCCGCTGGGCCGGGAAAGTCCACATAGGCTGCTGGGCCTGTGCCCGGAGGCATTGGGTTTTCCGGCATTCCAGCCTCGTCGGCGTGCTCTAGACTTATGACGTAGTCGATCACTGCTGAAAGGTCCTGCTCCGAGAGACGATCCTTCCAGCCGGGCATAGCCGACTTCGGAATCCCGTCGCGTATCGCCTCGGAGACATGACTGCGATCAAGAGGCCGGCCCCTGAGGCGAGGTCCCTTCCCCGCCGCTCCGGCCGCCCCATGACAGTAGCCGGTGGCACAGCTTTGAGCGAAAACAACCTCTCCCCGCTGCAGCACTGCCGGATCGGCAACCGTCTGGATCAGCAGCAGAGAAAGCCAGATCATTTCGCCTCCTCCGGGAGCGCAAAAACAAACAGGGTCGAGCCCGCTCGAAAGTCCTCGGACTCGGGCCAGAGTTGAGGGAAAAGCCCGGCTACGGCCGATCCCCAGCCGGACGGCGTGGCGATATACTGCCGTCCGTCAACCGAGTAGCTGATGGATCCGCCTCGATGACCCGATCCGGTTTGAAAGCTCCAGAGCTTGTCGCCTGTCTTCGCATCCAGGGCAAAAAAGTATCCTTCGACATCTCCAGTCAGGATCACGTCGCCGGCAGTCCCGAGCAGCGAGGCCAAAAGGGGATACTTCGAACGGTAACTCCAGTATTTCTTTCCGGTGACCGGATCATAGGCATCCAGGTGCCCATGCGATTCTCCCTTCGGCAGCGGCCTCATCTTGAAGGCTCCTCCGAAGAAGTTGAGGCCTTCGACCGGTTCCTCTTCCTTGGCAACAACATCCTGGCACCACTCGATGCCGGTAGTGTAGTACCAACCGGTCTGGGGGGAATAGGTGCCTTGATTCCACTGTCTGCCCCCTCCGATGCTGGGACATATGACGGTCGATTCACCAACCACCGGTTCGTTGCGGCCTACCAGGCGGCCTTTCTCGTCGACCCCTGTAATCCAGTTGATATTCTCTGCGACCGGCCAGGCCGAGACGAAGCTCCCGTCAGTACGGTCTACGACGAAGGTGTAGCCCCCCTTGTTGGTGTTGAGCAGCAGCTTTCGCTTCTTGCCCTTCACTACCAGATCCAGCAGAACGGACTCGTAGGCGGCATCCCAATCCCAGACGTCGTGCGGTACCTGCTGAAAGTACCACTTGAGCTCTCCCGTGTCCGGATTGAGGGCAATCACACAGTCGGTGTAGAGGTTGTCCCCTTTGCGTGCTCCTCCATAGAAATCGGCTGCTGGATTGCCGACGCCCCAGTAGAGCAGGTCGAGTTCCGCATCGTAGGAGCCCGTCATCCAGGTGGCTCCGCCCCCATACTTCCAGCTGTCTCCCTCCCAGGTTTCGTGCCCCTTCTCGCCCGGTCCGGGTATGGTATAGAAACGCCAGACCATTCGTCCGGTCTCAGCGTCGAAGGCGCTCAGATAGCCGCGATGAGCCGAGTCACCTCCCGTAACACCGACGATAACCTTATCTCGCACCACCAGAGGCGCCCCGGTGATATTGCAGCCACACTGGCGAAGATCCTCGACGTTGACCTTCCACAGCTCACGGCCCGTCTTCTGATCTAGAGCGACTACATGGTTGTCCAGGGTCCCCATGAACACGCGGCCACCGGAGACTGCGACACCCCGGTTCCAGGGACTATAGATGATCCCAATCTGGCGTGGATTCTTGTAGTAGTAGTGCCAGATCTCCTTACCCGTGGCGGCGTCAATTGCAAACACCCGATTCCAGGAAGACGACAGATACATGACCCCGTCCACCACAATCGGAGTGGCTTGCAGCCCTCCGTCTTCAACACCGGCTTGGAACGCCCAGACGGGCGCGAGCTTCTTGATGTTGGACCGGTTGATCTGGTCCAGTGCGCTGTAGCGCCAAAACTGATAGGAACCACCATAGTGGGGCCAGTCCTTGCCAGTACTCCCATCCTGGCCAAGCGAGACGCTTGTCCCCAATGAGAGGCTGATTAGAAAAGCGAGGACTGTTTTTGAGCCTGTGAGAGCGAAAAATGGGTGCTTCACAAGGCCGGAGTCTAAACGTCCCGACCAGGACATGTCAATCGCCAAGAGGCTTATGATCGATGCCCCTGGGTTTTTGATGCAGTGGGCGCAATCTGCTACAATCCACCCGTCCAGAAACAGCGGGAATGTGCTCTCTACAAAGCAATGATGTACACACCTTTAGCCTACCTCGATCCAGGAACTGGAAGCCTCTTCCTTCAGCTTCTCCTCGGAGGAATTGCAGGTTTGGTGGTCATTCTCAAACTCTACTGGCATAAAATTCTGGCCTTTCTTAGGATCCGCAAAGCCCACTCTGAGGCGGATGAGAGTAGTGAGCAGTGAATCAGTGAATCAGTGAATCAGTGAGCAGTTGATTAGTGAGCAGTAGAGAGTGAGCAGTAGAGAGTGAAGAGTAGTGATCAGTGAACCACTGTGATCGATAGTCAGCGATTTTCAGGGATCAAGCCTCTTGTTATACCGTCGGTCAACTTGGGTGTGGCTGATGTGACCGTACTGCACCACTACACCACTGCACCACTGCTCACTGCTCACTGAATAGACTGCTCACTGAATAAACTGCTCACTGAATAAACTGCTCACTGTTAAAAGCATGTCCGATCTACAGAGCGAGCCGGGCTCCTTTCGAGACCGTCAGGGGCGGATTTTCTACAGAAACGGAGAGGTTCTGCGAGCGCTCAGTGCGCGTGCCCTGGAAGAGTGGCGGGCTTTGTCCTCCACTCACTTCTTTCCCCGCTTGATGGAGGCGGGCAAGATCGTCAGGACCAGGTCGATGGAAGCGACGAGCCTAGAAGGAGCGCTTCCCGAAGGGGATCAGTGGTCGGGCTTCCTCTGCCACGAAACGATTCCCTTTATTTCCTATCCCTACGAATGGAGCTTCCAGATGCTCAAGGACGCTGCTCTGCTCCAGCTTGAGCTGATTGCAGCGGCCCTGGCCGAGGGCATGATCCTGAAGGACGCTTCATCCTTCAATCTTCAGTGGAAGGGTGCCCAACCGGTTTTCATTGATATCCCTTCTTTCGAACGACTTGCCGCGGGTGAACCCTGGGTGGGCTATCGTCAGTTTTGTCAGCTTTTTCTCTACCCACTCTTCCTGCAATCGTATAAGAACATTCCCTTTCAGCCCTGGCTTCGGGGCAGCATTGACGGCATCTCTTCCCAACATTGCCTGCAGCTGATGTCCAGGAGAGATCTGCTGCGAGCCGGGGTATTGACGCACGTCTACCTGCAAAGCCGTCTGCAGAACCGATACGGCCGATCGGACGCCAATGCCAGGGGAATGCTCAAGACGGCCGGATTCAACAGAGATTTGATCGCGGCCAACGTGCAGCGCCTGGCCAAGACTGTAGCGGGCCTTACCTGGACCCAGACCCGCTCGGAGTGGTCGGACTATGCGAGCAACAACACCTATTCCCGCCAGGATCATGAAACCAAGGCTGACTTTGTCAGCAAAGCAGCCCAATCCCGACATTGGAATCTAGCGTGGGATCTAGGCTGCAACACCGGCACCTTCTCGCGCATTTGTGCGGAGAACTCGGACTACGTGGTCGCCATGGACCAAGATCCGGCCGCCGTTGAGCTCTTCTACCGAGCACTCAGCCAAGAGGGACTCAGGACCATCTTGCCGCTGGTGCTCAATCTTGCGGACCCTTCACCCGATCTCGGATGGCGCTGCCTGGAGCGCAAGGCCATCACCGGCCGGGGCAGACCTCAACTGACCCTGTGTCTGGCCCTCATCCACCACATGGTGATCGGCGCCAACGTCCCTGTTGGCGAATTCCTCCAATGGCTAGCCGATCTCGAGACCGCCCTGGTCATCGAGTTCGTCACCAAGGACGATCCCATGGTAGAGGTGCTTTTGCGCAACAAAGAGGACCAGTATCAGGACTACGAGCTTGACCACTTCGAGCGCTGCCTGGGCTCGAGCTTCGAAGTGGAGCGACGGGAAGTCCTGCCCTCGGGAACAAGGGTCCTCTATTTCGCTACCCCAAAATCCTCGTCTCGGACCTGACGAATTGTCAGGGGATCGACGTATTCTTGTTGGATGATCAGTGGTGTCACCTTGGGGTTGCTCCTGGGTAGTTTTCTGCTTGGGGCCCTCTTTCTCTTCATCTTGATGCGACTGGTATTTCGCAATCTGGCGGCCGAAGCCCTGAGCCGCAACAACCAGTCCTTCCTCGATCTGGCCAAATCCAGCCTGGGCGGCTTTCACACCGAAGCCAAGGGAGATCTGGCCCTCAAGGAGCAGGCGATACGAGAATCGGTTCAACCGCTTCAGGAAATGCTGGAGAAGTACAAGACCCAACTCAACGAAATGGAGCGAAAGCGCGAGTCTGCCTACGGTGGTCTGCACCAGTATCTAGAGAACGTCGCTCAGACCCAGGTCGAGTTGCGCAAGGAGACCGGCAATCTGGTGGCTGCCCTGAGATCGCCTCAAGTTCGGGGGAAATGGGGAGAAATCAGCCTCAAGCGAGTGGTGGAGCTGGCGGGCATGGTAGAGCACTGCGACTTTCGTCTGCAGCAGACTCTGACCGCTGAGAACTCGCGTCTGCGTCCCGACCTAGTCGTCTACCTGCCCAACCAGCGTCAGATCGCAGTTGACGCCAAGGTGCCTCTGGAAGCCTACCTCGGCGCTTTGGAGTCTGCGCAGGATTCGGAGAAGGAACGCCTGCTGGTCAAGTACTCCCGGCAGCTGAAGAAGCACATCACGCTGCTCAGCAGTAAGTCCTATTGGGAGCAACTGCCAGACAGCCCGGAGTTCGTGGTGCTTTTTCTACCCCTCGAAAGCCTCTACTCTGCAGCTTTGCGCCACGACCCTGAGTTGCTGGAGCGAGGAATAGAAAAGAGGGTCTTCGTGGCCACTCCCACCACCCTGATTGCTCTTCTCAAAACGGTAGAGTACGGCTGGAAGGAAAGGAGACTGAACCAGAACGCCGAGGAGATTCGAACTTTAGGTCAGGATCTCCACAACCGTCTCTTCAACCTCGCCGGCCACCTCTCGCGGCTGGGGACCACTCTCAATCGAGCCGTGCAGACCTACAACGAGACAGTGGGTTCGTTTGAGCGACGAGTCTTCGTCCAAGCGCGCCGCTTCAAGGAGCTGGGCGTCCCTGCCAAGGACGAGATCCCAGAGATTGCCTATATAGATAGAGTGCCGAGAAGTCTCGATAGTGAGATCGCTGAACCAGCGGAGGAAGCTGGTGAAGACACCGCTCACGAAACCGGTGCCGCTGGAAGCACCAAGATAGCCGATAGCACCAAGATACAAGATACAAACAAGCTCCAAATTCCAAGCTCCAAGATATCACCCAGCTCGAACTCACGAGTGTCAAGTAACGGCAACGTCCAGGAGTTGAATTCTCGCTTCGGCAAACTCGGCCAGTTCGCGGGAATCCCCTTGGTATTTGGTGCTTGGGATTTGTTTGTATCTTGTGTCTTGTATCTTTGCCTCTCGGGCTCACCTCATGCTCGCGGATGAAATTTCTGATAGATCTTCTTGAGCCGCTCCTTGGTCACGTGGGTGTAGATCTGTGTGGTGGAGATGTCGGCGTGACCCAGCATCACTTGAACCGCTCTCAGATCGGCTCCGTTCTCCAGCAGATGGGTAGCGAAACTGTGCCGTAGCACGTGCGGGTTGAGCTTCGTGCTCAAGCCGCATCTGAGCCCGTACTTGACGATCAGCTGCCAGAAATACTGCCGGGTCATGGGGCCTCCCTGCTGAGTCAGAAACAGGAAGGGGCTGGCCAGGCGTCCGCGTAGGAAATGCGGACGCGACTCTCGAAGATACCTGTCCAGATAGTCAATGGCCGCGTCCCCCAGAGGAACAATCCTTTCCTTGCTCCCCTTCCCCATTGTCCTGAGAAAACTGGCTTCCAGATCAACCTCTCGAATCAGCAGTCCTACCAGCTCACTCACCCGCAAACCAGTCGCATAGAGGACTTCCAGCATGGTCCGATCCCGCAAGCCGTGGGGGTTCGAAACCTCTGGTGTAGCCAGGAGCTGCTCCACCTCTGCTTGCGTCAGGTAGCTGGGAAGGCTTCTCCAGGTCCTTGGGGTGTCCAGAGTCTCGGTTGGGTCCTGGCTAATGTAGCCATCCAGGAGAAGAAACCGGTAAAGGGAGCGGAGGCTGACTATCTTGCGGCCAATGGAGCGAACGGAAAGTCGCAAGTGGAGGTGTCGAACGTATTCGAAGAGGTTGTCCCGGCTGACATCTGCCAGATTCCAACCCTTTGCCTGCAGAAAGGCAAGAAAGCCTTCTCCATCTCGGCGGTAGGCTTCGAGGGTATTTCGAGCCAGGCCTCGTTCTACCTCCAAATGATTGAGATAGCTCTTGAATGCCCGCTCCTGCATGGTTGGGTTCTCCTGCGTCCATCCCCTTCGCCCGACTCCTTCGAAATTCGCTTGTTCGATATTCTGCGGTTTAGCCTTTATCGGTTCGCGTTCTCCAGGGCAAGGAAAAAGGCTGAATCACAAACAGTAGAACACCGAACAGACAACTCCGAAGTATCCTGTCGTCGACCGATTGCCAATCAGGTTCAGCGTAGGAGCCAACGGTTCGACGGTCCAGCTAGCTCCGCAGGCGCGAGAATATGTATCGAATCTCTCCAACGCCCAATAGCCAGCAGCAAACAAAGTACACCAGGACTCCGACAGCAATGGCGCTTGACACCGACACCGCCAACAGGAGAGTTTCCATACTCTCCCAAGTGGAGTGGAACCAATAATTGAGAGCGTAGACCACGACGCCCATCACACCCGCTGCCACCAGATTCTTGCCGATGGTGGAGGCTACCTTGTAGGTCTGGAGGCTGCCTAGCCTCGCCCCGAACGAATACGCCAGCAGCGCGTTGTTGAGGCCCATCGAAAGAGAAGTGCCGGTAGCCAAGCCAAGATACCTGTAGCCCGAGGGAAGCACAGCAATCAGCGCAAGGTTTACCGAGATGTTGGTCGCAACCGCTAGGATGCTGCTGCGTACCGGCGTCCGCGTATCTCCCAGGGCGTAGAACGTGGGCACGTAGATCTTGACACAGCTATAGGAGAAGAGCCCCAGGGAATAGCAGACGAGGGCGTAGGCGGTGTGGGTTGTATCGTCGGAGGAGAAGCGTCCCCGCTCAAAAATCAGCTCCACGATCGGATGGGCCAAGACGATCAATCCGACGGTAGAGGGTATCGAAAGCAGCGAAATCAGTTTGACCGAATGGGCCACCGTCGCCTTGACATCTTCCCACCTCTCTTCGGCCGCCAGGCGGGAGACATCCCGCAAGTTCACGACACCCACGGCGACACCGAAGAGTCCAATCGGGAGATAGAGCACGCGAAAGGCGAAGCCGAGCCAGGAAACCGGTCCATTGGCCTGCAGGAAGGAGGCCAGTTGGGTATTCACCACAACGTTGATCTGCACCGCGCTGATCCCCAGCAGGGCCGGTGCGATCAGACGACCTATTCGCTTAAGACCTTCGTGGTGGACGTCGAAAGTGAGACGGGGGCGGTAACCGTATCGGTGCAGAATCGGAAGCTGGACGGCCAATTGCAGCAGCCCACCCACCACTGCTCCCACAGCCATCGCATAGATCGGAACGATTCCTTGCTGCTCAAACCACGGGACCAGGAAGAAACCGGAACCGATCAGGGCAACATTGAAAAGGGCAGGAGCCAAGGCGGGGATGAAGAAGTGGTTGAGCGTGTTGAGCATTCCCATGACCACCGAAGCCAGAGCAATCAACATCAAGAACGGCGACAGAATCTTGATCAGGCTGGAGGTCACTTCCAACTTACCCGGAACCTTGGCATAGCCGGCTGCCAGGAGATAGACAAACTGGTCTGAGAACAGCAACAGAATCAGGGTCAAAGCACCCAGCAGCACCAGGAGGGCCCCGATAACCAGATTTGCCAACAGCCATGCTTCTGCTCGGCCCTTTTTGCGAAGGTATTCGGTGAAGGTCGGAACGAAGGCGGAGCTCAGCGCGCCCTCCGCAAACAGATCCCGAAGCAGGTTGGGAATACGGAAGGCTACCTGGAAAGCCTCGTTGAAAATCCCCGCTCCGAAAAGCTTTGCGAATACCTGCTCTCGCACCAGTCCCAAGATCCGACTCAGGAAAACGGCAAAACTCACGCTACGAGCCGCGCGAGCCGTCTGGACCCGTTGCTCTTCCCGTTTCTGCTCGTTCATCCGACGTCTGCACGTTACAGGGTATGGGTGACAGGCAGAAAGAAGAGGTCGCAGGTCGTAGTCGGGAAGGTCGCAGGTCACAGGTCTCTCGGTCGGTTTCTTCTGGCGATGGATCTTTAGATTCAGCTGAAAATTTCCAAGAAGGTTCCTGTTGAATCTTTGGCAGAAGCGTGTACTCCAGATAGTCGACCTGCGACCTGCGACTTCCTATTTGTGACTTGTGATCCTTCATCCTGTAACCTGTAACCCATGAGACTTGGAAAGATCGCTAGGACACTCGGATGCGAACTGCAGGGTTCTCCCGAGATTGAGATCGATGGGGTCGCAGGGATCGAAGAAGCTACAGAGCGGCAGTTGACCTTCGTCTCCAATCCCAAGTACTTCTCGAAGTTGAAGGAGACCTGTGCCGGGGCTATCCTGCTCTCTCGAGATGGACCAAAATCGAACATTCCCACCCTGATTTCGGATAACCCTTATCTGGCATTTGCGGAAGCCATCAGCCTCTTCTACACGCCTCCGGAGCCAATTCCTGGTATCCATCCGACTGCCTTCGTCGCCGAGAGTGCAGTCCTGGGAGAGGGGCATT
This sequence comes from Acidobacteriota bacterium, assembly GCA_965222655.1. Classification (GTDB taxonomy): domain Bacteria; phylum Acidobacteriota; class UBA6911; order RPQK01; family JAJDTT01; genus CAUZIZ01. Next base: position 1,322,488 of record CBDCUP010000022.1, on the reverse strand, counting down.
CTGTGGGTCCCAACGTGGTCATCGCAGAAGGGGCACGGTTGGGGAAAAACGCGATCCTCTACCCCAACGTCACCATCTATCCGCACGCCGAAATCGGTGACGATTTCCTGGCTCACTCCCATGCCATCGTGCGTGAGCACTGCAAGATCGGCAATCGGGTGGTTCTCCAGAATGGAGCCGTGGTAGGCAGCGATGGATTCGGATTTGCGCCCCGGGCAGACGGAAGTTATTTCAAGATGGTCCAGTCGGGTATTGTGGTTCTCGAGGACGAAGTCGAGGTGGGCGCAAACTCCTGCATCGACCGTGCCACGGTTGGGGAAACCCGGGTCGGGCTCGGAACGAAAATCGACAACCTAGTTCAGATCGGACATGGTTCGGCAATCGGTGAACACACGGTCCTCGCAGCTCAGGTGGGCCTTGCCGGAACCACACGAGTGGGGAATCATGTCACCCTGGCGGGTCAAGTCGGTGTAGCAGGGCACCTGACCATAGGAGATCGGGTGATCGCCACCGCACGCACGGGAATCGGACGATCGGTTGCTCCGGGAAAGACGGTCTCGGGGGCACCGGAAATGGACACGGGTCTCTGGAAAAGAAACTACCTGCTGATGCACAAGTTCCCTGAACTCGTGCGAACGATCCGAGACCTGGAGCGCGACGTCGTCGCTCTGAAAAAAGAAGGCAGAACAGAACCTGAATAGGGGAAGGCTTCCGTTAGGGTCTGTAAGGAAATAACCGATACACTTTGCTGGGGTCCCCAGGTACGCTGGCTAGGCGGGAGCGACGCGCATACCCGCTGCGGTATGTAAGGAGCGAGTAACAACGCCAGCGTGCCTGCGGACCCCAGCCCGCAGGGGCGCGGCGGCGCGGGGGCATCTGCTTTGTTGCCGCTCCTGGAAGATGCGCAGCGGCATCGCCTGCGGCGCGGCGCCTCCCATCTGCCCCCACGGCGCTCGCGCCAAAGTGCATCGGTTATTTCCTTACAGACCCTTACGCGAACTCTTGCTCTTGCGAAGACCGGAGTGCCGCACGCGCGGCTGCCAGGCGAGCCACGGGGACACGAAACGAGGAGCAGCTCACATAGTCGACATCGAGCGAATGGAAGAACTCGATCGATTCGGGGTCACCTCCATGCTCGCCACAGACACCGATCTGTAGATCGGGTCGGGCGGCTCTTCCCTTCTCGACACCCATCTTGACCAGCTCCCCAACCCCGGCCTGGTCGATGCTCTGGAACGGGTTCACCGGCAGGATGCCGCGTTCCACATAGGCGAGTAGAAAATGGGCTTCGGCATCATCGCGCGAAAAGCCGAAAGTCATCTGGGTCAGGTCGTTGGTACCAAATGAAAAGAATTCGGCAACCCGAGCGACTTCACCTGCACTGATGGCGGCACGGGGAACCTCGATCATGGTCCCGAATTTATAAGGGATCTCGATCTCTTTTTCCTGCATCACCGCCTTCGCTACCTCTTGCAGCAGCGGCTGAATGGTCTCTAGTTCGCGAACGTGACCCACCAGTGGGATCATGACCTCAGGCCTGACCACCTTCCCTTCCTTGGCCACGTTGCAGGCTGCCTCGAAAAATGCTCGCACCTGCATGGCGACGATCTCGGGCATCAAGATGCTCAGCCGCACACCCCTCAACCCCATCATGGGATTGACCTCCCTCATTCCTTCGACCGACACCAGCAGTGTTTCCAGGCCCGGAAGATCCAAGTTATTGTCCTGGAATCTCTTGGCGACGACTTCTTCTGCCAGTTCCCGCTCGTTGGGCAAGAACTCGTGTAGGGGCGGATCGAGCAGTCGTACGATGACCGGAAGCCCATCCATGGCACGAAGGATTCCCTCGAAGTCCGATCGCTGCAGGGGAAGAAGCTCCGATAGCCAACGCTCCCGCTCTTTTCTGTTCTTCGCCAGGATCATCTTCTGGACAATCGGTAGGCGACCATCCTCGAAAAACATGTGCTCGGTACGACACAGTCCTATGCCCTCAGCACCAAAAGTGCGCGCACGGGCGGCATCCTCGGCGTAGTCAGCATTGGCCCAGATCTGCAGCTTACGATGCTCGTCGGCCCACGACAGCAGAGTGAGGAGAGCCTCCTGTTCATCAAACCTCGGCTGCGCCAGAGGGATCGGATCCAGCAACGCCTCTCCCGTAGTTCCGTCCAGGGAAAGCCAATCTCCATCGCGCAACACCCGTTCACCGGACGTCATCAGGCGTTTGTCGAGATCAATAGAAATCCCGCTGGCGCCCACTACACAAGGCACACCAAATTGCCGCGCTACCACGGCCGCATGACTTGTGGCTCCCCCCTCGGTCGTGAGAATTCCCTTGGCAGCAAGCATCCCGTGGACGTCGTCTGGCTTCGTAAAGGGCCGCACCATGATTACATCGCGTCCGCCCTTGGCCCAGGCCTGGGTGGTGTCGGCATCGAACGTCACCATACCCACTGCTGCCCCGGGTGATGCGTTGACGCCCTTGGCAAACAGTCTGCCCTCGGAAATCGCCTGTTGCTTGACCTTCGGGTCGAAGGTCGGATGAAGCAGCGTATCCACCTCGGATGGGTCTACCCGCAGCAGGGCTTCTTTCTTCGAAATCAATCCCTCATTAGCCATGTCGACGGCGATCCTGACCCCCGCCTTGGCAGTTCTCTTGCCGCTTCGGGTCTGCAGCATCCAGAGCTTGCCCCGTTCGATGGTAAACTCCACGTCCTGCATGTCGCGATAGTGGCGCTCCAGCCGCTGGCAGATCTCCACAAATTCACCATAGACTGCCGGCATGTCCTGTTCGAGTTCGCGAATCCATTTGGTATTGCGAATGCCCGCCACCACGTCTTCGCCCTGGGCATCGAGAAGATAGTCTCCGTAAAGTACGCTAGCTCCGGTGGACGGGTCGCGGGTGAAGGCCACGCCGGTGCCCGAGTCTTTTCCCAGATTTCCGAAGACCATGGCGACTACGTTGACTGCGGTTCCGAGGTCGTGGGGTATCCGGGCAGCGTTCCTGTAATCGACGGCGCGTCTTCCATTCCAGCTCCTGAAGACGGCTTTAGCAGCGAGCCTCAATTGCTCCAGTGGATCTTGGGGAAAATCAAAGCCCTTTTCCTGCTTCACGAGCTGCTGGAAGGTACCGACAAGCTCTTTCCAGTCGCCGGCTCGAAGATCCGATTGAGAGGAAAAACCCTCCTTTTTGATCAAATCGTCAAGCGCTGCCTCAAAGGGCTCATCTCCGATACCAAGTGCTACGCTCCCGAACATCTGGACCAGACGACGGTAGGAATCGTAGACGAACCTCTCATCCCCGGTCAGGTCCACCATGCCTCTGGCAGTTTGATCATTCAGTCCGATGTTCAATACCGTGTCCATCATGCCCGGCATGGAGAACTTGGCACCGGAACGGCACGAGACCAACAGGGGATTCGACGGATCACCAAAGAACTTACCTGTCTTGGCTTCCAGCTGCTTGAGAGCCTCGAGCATCTGCTCCCACATCCCCTCAGGAAAGGAGCCGCTGTCGGAAAGATAGGCGAGGCAGGCTTCTGTTGTAACGGTAAAGGCGGGAGGCACAGGCAAACCAATGCGGGTCATCTCAGCCAGACGGGCTCCTTTTCCTCCCAGGAGCGAGCTGAGAGCTTCCTGACCCTGGCCCATAAGGGCTTTATCTTGGCCTACTGCCTCGAGAAAGTAGACCCATTTATTTGCCATTCAGACTGCCCAAGCGTAAGTGTAGACTGCGTCGGTGACATCCGAGTGAGAGGGGGTAGATGTCCGATCTCTGAACGGATCCGCTGGTCAGCCTATTGCTCGTAATAGTCGAGTCCCAAATGCGTGATCGGCTCTTCACCCTTCAGGTGGCGCAAAGTATTCTTCAGCTTCATGAGCTGAATGAACAGGTCATGTTCGGGGTACAGTTCGGGTAGAGTCATGGGGCTCTTGAAGTAGAAAGAAAGCCACTCCTGAATCCCATGCATCTTGGCTCGCTTCGCCAGATCCAGGAATAGAACCAAGTCGAGGACAAGCGGCGCAGCCAGGATGCTGTCGCGGCACAGAAAATCGATCTTGATCTGCATCGGGTAGCCCATCCAGCCGAAGATGTCCAGATTGTCCCAACCTTCTTTGTTGTCCTTGCGGGGCGGGTAGTAGTTGATTCTTACCTTGTGGTAAAAGTCTTTATATAGCTCGGGATAGACTTCAGGCTGAAGAATGTACTCCAGCACTGATAGTTTGCTCTCTTCTTTGGTCTTGAAAGAGCCAGGGTCGTCCAGCACTTCTCCATCCCGATTCCCCAGGATGTTGGTGGAGAACCAGCCCGACAATCCAAGCAGCCGTGCCTTCAGGCCGGGAGCGATGATGGTCTTCATCAAGGTCTGCCCCGTCTTGAAATCCTTCCCGCATACGGGGGCCTGGTGCTGTTGAGCTAGCTCCCTCAGAGCGGGCACGTCCAGCGTCAGGTTGGGCGCTCCATTAGCAAATGGGATGCCGAGCTTCAGGGCAGCATAGGCATAGATCATGCTCGAGGGGATCCCTGGATCGCTGGCTCGCAATCCCTTCTCGAAGCTCTCCAGGTTCCGGTGGACCGGGCCTTCCTCTATGAACACCTCGGTACTTCCACACCAGATCATGACGAGTCGATCCACCTGCTTCTCGGCCTGGAACTCCTGGATTTCTTCGGTCAGCTGCTGGGCAAGATCCCAATGCGTCTTTCCCTGCTTGACGTAGGTCCCGTCCAGTTTCTTGACGTAGCGGCTGTCGAACACGGCTCGCATGGGTCGAATCTGCTCCAGCACTGGCTTCAACTCCCGAAGCAGATCCTTCTCCAGCACACCTGCCTTTTCTGCCGCCGTGTAGGCATCATCTTCGAAGAGGTCCCAGGCGCCGAAGACCAGATCGTCCATTTCGGCCAACGGCACAAAGTCGCGGATCCTGGGGACGCGCGCTTCCGTACGCTTTCCCAGACGAATCGCTCCCATTTCGGCCAGGGACCCAATCGGGGCTGCCAAACCTCTCTTGATTGCCTCGACTCCAGCGATGAAGGTCGTACTGACGGCTCCCAGTCCGACCAAAAGCACGCCCAACCTTCCTTTTGGGTCTTCGATCGCTACTCCTTTTTCGATCATTCCGCGACTCCTAACCCAACGATGTCTCGCTTCCTCGTTGGGACACATGCAATCTCGCTTAAACGCCGCCTCATTTCAACTCCCTTTTTTCCAGCCACTATGACCCAGCTGGATCAATCCGGTCTTTTTGTACGATTTCCGAGATGTCAGCCATGCTCGACAACAGATCCGATATCCGACGGAGCAGCCTCAAGCGGTTCTTCCGGAGCTCCTCCTCCTCTGCCATCACGAGAACACGGTCGAAGAAGAGGTCGACCGTCGCCCGCATACTAGCCATCTCTTTGAGGGCCACTACGAAATCGCCTCGACTCACGAAATCGAGCACTCTCGGCTGGACCCGCTCGAAGGTCTGGTAAAGCTCAATCTCCTCTGGCTCCGACAAGTTCGCCACCGATACTTCTCCTGGATCCTCGATTTCCTGGGCCAGAATATTCTTGATCCGCTTATAGGCCGCGGCCAGCGCCTCAAAGTCCGCTTCGCCCCGAATCCCGGAAAGGGCGATTGCCCTCTCATAGGTTCGATAAACCGTATCCCCTTCCACCGCAAGTACGGCGTTCATGACATCGTAGGGTAGCCCCTTGTTCTGGAACACGTAACGGACACGTTGGACCAGGAAGGACAAGACCTCCTTACGGGTCTTCTCCGCCGGTTTCTCGCTGACAAACAGCTTCAGCGCCGTGTCCACCAGCTGCTCCAGGGAATAATCCAGCTTGAAGTCAAAGAGAATCTTGACTAGCCCCAGAGCCTGCCGACGAAGGCCAAAAGGATCGCCGGAACCTTTCGGCACGATATCGACACTGAAGCATCCGACCACAGTGTCAAGCTTGTCTGCAAGTGAAAGAACGGCGCCTCCAAGGGAAGAGGGAGGATCGTCCTCAAGCGAAGCAGGCCGATATTGCTCCAGTATCGGCTTCCAGACCTCCTCAGGGTGGCCTTCGCGCCGGGCGTAGAGTCCTCCCATGATTCCCTGCAACTCACTCAATTCACGAACCATTTCAGTGGTGAGGTCGGCCTTGCACAACCAGGCGGCCGTTTCGAGATCGGAGTCAGGATAGAGCTGGGCGCATAGTGTTCGCAGCCGCTGAGCCTTGTCCTTGTAGCTGCCCAACCCTTCCTGGAAAAGGACCTGATCCAGCTGCTCTGCTCGTTCCTGTAGCGGTTCCTTCTGATCCGATTCCCAGAAAAAGGCCGCGTCTTTGAGCCGCGCTTTCAGGACCCTCTCGTGCCCCTGGCGGATCCTCCCTTCGGGATCACCTGAAGTATTCACGACCGTCAGGAAACAGGGCTGGATCTCTCCAGACTCATTGACGACGGAGAAGTACTTCTGGTGATACCGCATGACCGTCACGAGAACCTCCTTTGGAATCTCGAGAAAGGTCTCGTCGAAACGCCCACAGAGCACACTGGGATACTCATTCAACTGTGTGACTGTGCGCAGCAGGGCAGCATCCTCCAGCACAGACAAGCCGTCGGGGACCTGGCTTCCAAGCTCTTTCAGCACCCGCTCCTCGCGCTCTCGAGCATCGACCAGGACGAAGCCCTCGCGCAGCCTCTCCAGGTATTGGTCCGCAGAGGCGATGGGAATCGCTTGCTTCCCGAGAAATCGGTGCCCCCGGGTCAGGTTTCCGGCTCGAAGCCCCTCAAACTCAAAGGGCACTACCGTCTGGTCCCAAAGCGCCACATACCAGCGTAGCGGTCGGATGAATCGGAAGCGACTCTCGGTCCAGTACATGCTCCGAGGCCAGGAGAGTGAGCGGACCATGGCTTCCAGGTTGTTGCCCAGGATGTCCCGAACGGCCTGTCCCTCGACCTGTCGGTTGAAACCAAGATAGAGTCCGCGCTCGGTCTCGATGGATTCGAGACGGTTTACATCAATCCCCTGGCTCCTTGCAAAACCTTTCGCTGCTTGGCTGGGCTGTCCCTCGCTATCCAATCCTCGGGAAGCCGGGGGACCGACGACCTGTTCTTCTCGCGTCGCCTGCTGCTCCGGCAGCCCCTCAATCAGGATCGCCAGGCGGCGGGGCGAACTGTAGGTCGCAATAGAGCTCCAAGAGACACTACTCTCCGTCAGGACACCTTCGAAGCCACTCCTCAGTTGTTCCAGGGCCGGGGAGATCAGATCTGCAGGGATCTCTTCCACCCCCAACTCAAACAGAAACTTGTGGTCCATGGACTTCCAAATGCAGAGCCGCCGTCTTCACGGCGAGGTTGCGGACTCGGGCAATCAGGGCAACCCTCTCGGTGACGCTGATGGCACCCCGACTGTCGAGCAAGTTGAAGGTATGCGAACACTTCAGACAGTAGTCATAAGCAGGCAGGACACAAGCTGCCTCCAGACAACTCTGGCATTCTTGTTCGTAGAGATTGAACATGCTGAAGAGCCGATCCCTATCGGCCAACTCGAAGCTGTAGCGAGAGAATTCGGCCTCCTCCTTCTGCCTGATGTCTGCATAGGTAAGCTGCCGATTCCACTGTAGGTCGAAAATGCTTTCCTGACCGGCAACGAACGTGGAGATGCGTTCGAGACCGTACGTCAGCTCGGCGGAGACCGGCATCAGATCGACTCCGCCTGCCTGTTGAAAGTAGGTAAACTGAGTGATCTCGAGACCATCCAGCAGCACTTGCCAACCCACTCCCCATGCTCCCAGGGTCGGGCTTTCCCAATTGTCCTCTTCGAACCGCAGATCGTGCTTCTCCAATTCCACGCCGACATGCCTGAGACTGTCCAGATAGATGTCTTGAACATCGTCAGGAGGCGGTTTGAGAACGACCTGAAGTTGATAGTGACGGTAGAGTCGGTTGGGATTCTCTCCGTAGCGCCCGTCCGCAGGCCGACGGGAGGGTTGGACGTAGACTACCTGGTAGGGATCAGAGCCTAGCACCCTCAGGAACGTCTCCGGGTGCATCGTGCCGGCTCCTACCTCGACATCGTAGGGCTGCTGAACGACACAGCCGTATTCCATCCAATAGTTGAGTAGCCGATGAACGACCTCCTGAAAGGTATACATCAATCGAGGTCGATCCCAATGGGATCGCGTCTTCCAGTCCAGGGTTCGGAAACCCTAAGCTGAAACTTCATTGACGAGAAGAACATTCAAGAGCCTCCAGTTGACACAGGGTGATCTTCGTAGGATGGGCACTCTTGCCCGTCGCTGTCATCGACGGGCAGGAGTGCCCGTCCTACAACGGACACGCTGCTATCGATGCTCGAAGTTATTCTTGACAGAGCCCTAAAGCAAGTCTCTCAGCAGCTTCCACGACTTAAGCGTTTTTTCAAGATGGTATTCTATCAACTTCCGAGAAAAGCTGGATAACCTTTTTAGCTCCGCCTCGGTAAGTGCGACAGCCCCCAGTCCCGAAGGGTGATGCTTTAACATCTCCACCGTCTTCAGAGCCAACTCAGCAGGCAGCTTCTCCTCCAGTCGGGGCAACACGCCCTCCAGTCGCAGCAGCCAGAGCTCGAGATAGCGGCCCAGGACTTCGATTTGAATTTTCCTGGTGGCATCCACCACCGCCGCTGCGAGCCGAAACAGATTTTCACTCTCTTCTTGTTCCCGGCTGAATTCCTGCAGGAGCTCGGCAAAATATCCCAGATACACATTGCCTTCCCAGGAAAGCTCGTAGGCCGGACATACCTGAATTACCTCGCAGTTCTGAATCAGAGCCAGCTCTTGATGCTCCTTGCGCCGAAAGGTAACCTGCAGACGAGTCAGTGTTTCCAGGCTTGCCCCGAAGGGACTCTTGGGCTTCTTGGCCCCGTGCGCTATTCCCCTCACTTTGCCAAAGCTCCGAGTCAAAAGCACCACGATCTTGTGAGACTCGGCGTAGGGATAGGTTCTAAGGGTGAGTGCCTCCGACTGGTGCTGGTTCATAGACCGGTCAGAGATTGAAGCAGAAAGGTCGCAAGCCCCAGGAAGGAAAGAAACCCCACGAAATCTGTAAAAGTAGTCAATATGATGCTGGAGGCGATTGCCGGGTCCACCTTCATCTTCTGCAGGGCCAGAGGAATCAGGGTGCCAACGATTCCGGCGATAAAGATGTTGATGATCAAAGCACCACTGAGAATGAGCCCCAGAACAAGATTGCCCTTCCAGACATACGCAATCGCCCCCGCCAAGAACCCCAGGACAGCACCGTTGGTAACCCCAACGAGTAGCTCCTTCAATAGAGCGCTCTTGCTGTTCTCCCAGGTGACCTCGCCGAGGGCAAGCCCACGCACAATGATGGTTAGCGTTTGGGTCCCGGAGTTGCCGCCCATGCCTGCAACGACCGGCAGGAAAACTGCCAGGAAGGAAAAGCGGGATATCGTGGGCTCGTAGATTGCGACCACCGAAGCCGCCAACAGCGCCGTGAAAAGGTTGAGGAGCAACCAGGGCAAACGCTTTCGAACCGACTTCCAAGGAGGAGTATCGATCCGGTCGTCGGTTTCGACTCCCGCCATGTAAAAGATATCCTCAGTGGCTTCGTCCTTGATGACGTCAATGACATCGTCCACCGTAATGACGCCTACCAACTTGTTCTCATGGTCCACCACTGGAATCGCCAGCAAATCATACAGTGCGACCTGGCGAGCGACCTCTTCCTGGTCGGTCTCCGCAGCAACCGAGAGAACATCGGTCGCCATGATCTTCTTGAGCGGTGTACTCGGAGGGGCCATCAAGAGCTCGCGCAGGGAGACAATCCCGACCAGGTGGCTGCGCGCGTCGATCACGTAGACGTAGAAGACCATTTCCAGGTCCTGCGTGGTCTGAATCGTGTGAATCGCCTCACCGATGGACACCTCTTCCCGAAACGATAGGACATTCGGTGTCATGATTCGCCCAGCCGTTTCGTCTTCGTATTCGAGGAGACCCTGTACCTCCACCGATTCTTCGACCCTCATTCGCTCGAGAACTTCCTGAGCGCGGACCTCGGGCAGAGCGGAAATGAGCTGGGCAGCATCGTCGCTCTCGAGTGCCTCGAGAACCTCTGCCACTTCATCACTGGAAAACTCCTCTAGCAGACTCAGGGCGCGGTCCATGCCGAGATCTGTCAGCGTCTCGCCCGCCAGTTCGCGGTCTCTCTTCGTAAGAAGTGAAAATACCCGGTGCTGCTGGACGGGTCGCAGCTCTAGCATGACATTGGAAATGTCTCCCGGACGGAGCTTCGAGAGGAGGTTGGTCACATGCTCATACGCATTCCGGCGTAGCAATCTCTTGACCGACTGCGCTAGCAGTTGAACCTTCTGCGTATGCATAAAAACCCTCTTCGGGCACTCGATCAGCGATCATACCGTCAGCAGTCATCAGTTCAAGAGGCAGTGGCTGCGTCAGAGTCGATAGATTATATCCCGAGTCGTGGAAATGGGGGCTAACTATAACTGAGGTGACCTTCAAGAATACGTCGCACGTCGAAACGTCTGAACGTCGCACGTCTCTACTCTACGAAGAGCCCGGCGAACCGCACTTGTCCTACGCCGGGGAAAACCTTCCTTTCTCGAACTGGGCCAGCGTTTCTGGGGGCGGGACCAACTACGTTTGGTTGGAATTCTTCGTGACTCTCAGTCAAGGTCGGAATGCAGGGAACAAGAACCCCTACCCGCAGGTTGCGGCTTTCGGGTGCTTCCGCCCACAGTGTTGAGGCCTTAACCCGCATTTCTCATCGCTGGTCTACTGCGTCGCCGCAAACATCCGTCCTGGCTGTGTTGCGCTCGGTCGGCCTCCTCGACGTACTGCACGAGTACGACTGCGGGGGCCTCGGTCGCAAGCCTTGCCAGGACGGCCCTTGCGGCGCCTCGCTACGACAAGCGATGAGAAATCCGGGTTAGGCTTCGAAGATCAAGAGAGGTCGACTGCTAGAATCAAATGTCGCCGAGGCCAAACTTCAGTGCCGCCCTCTCCGGGACTGACCTGAAGGAAGAGCGGAAGGCTCAATCCGACTCGGCTTCCCGTCTCTTCAGGGGATCAGGTTGAGCCCATCGATGCCTGCAGAACTGGAGTCCCCGCATGACTAGACCGCTACTCACATAGACGCTGGCGAGCACCATGAAAGCCGGCCGAGAGTAGAGGATCACTGCCGCCACTACCAGGGCCAGCATCAGGACGAACAGGTGGGACTTCCCCCGCCCCAGGTTGAGCTGCTTGAGCGACGGAAATCGTATTGTGCTGACCATCAGCAAAGCCACCAGAAAGGTCACGCCTACGAGGTAGTACCTCAGCATATTCGACGCCGGAGGATCCCCAAAGAAGTGAATCGTGGCTGCCACAAAACTGGCTCCGGCTGGAATCGGGAGCCCGGCGAAGCTCTTCAAGTCCTGCACCTGGACATTGAAGCGGGCCAGGCGCATGGCACCGCAGATCAAGAATACAAAGGCAGAAAAGCGGGCAAAGTCTCCGAACTCGGACAAGCCCCACGAGTAGATAAGGATAGCCGGCGCGACCCCAAAGCTGATCACATCGGCCAGCGAGTCCAGTTGCAAGCCGAAATCGCTGTCTGCGTTCGCGAGACGGGCCACCCACCCATCTACTCCATCTAGAAGCACGGCGATGCCAATCGCGACCGCGGCCGCCTCGTAGTCGCCGTTGAGAGTCGAAACCACGGAGAAGAAGCCCGCGAACATGTTGGCAACCGTAAAGAGCGAAGGGATCAAATAGACACTTCTTTTCAGGTGCCTGCCGGGCTTGAATACATCCCTGGCTTCCCGCTCCAGAGACTTCTTTCGCCCTCTCATGGTCTATCCTTCCAATAAGCCAGAATGCTGCTGCCACCGGAAACCCGGTCGCCCTCTTTGACAGCCACCTCACAATCCGGTGGCAAGAGGATGTCCACTCGGCTACCAAACCGAATTAGACCTATTCTATCACCCTTCTCCACACGGTCCCCATGTCGTTTCCAAACGACAATGCGTCGGGCTACGATGCCGGCGATCAGACGAAAGGTCAATTCCCGATCGCCGCTGATACATAGCTCCATCCGTTCGTTCTCTACCGAGGCTCGATCATCATAGGCCACCAAAAAACGGCCTCGCTGGTGGTCGCGCCTGGTAATCACGCCGCCGATCGGCGCGCGGTTGACATGAACATCGAAAACAGAGAGGAAGATGCAGACCATCGAGCCGCCCTTGTCGTCCGCATCGATTCGAATGATCTTGCCATCGGCCGGACTCACGATCGCATCGGCTTCGTCGGGAATCTTCCGCTCTGGATCGCGAAAGAAGAACCCGACAAAAAGCCCTAGGCAAAAGCACACGATTCCGATTGGGATGAGGCCGAAATAGAGGGAGACGGCTGCCAGGAGAAAGAGAGGAGCGATGAAGTAGTATCCGTCCTTTGCCATCTTTTCCGAGGAGTGGTCAAGAGGAGTAGTCAAGAGGAGTGGTCAAAACGCCCTCGAACAAGACAAACACTTATCGGCGAGACCGATCCGAAGGCGATGGCGGCTTAAAAGACTCGAGCTAGGGCGCAGAACTCTGGCCTTGATGCTGATAGATGAGCTCTTGCATTCGATCTTTCAGCGCCAGTTTCTTCTTCTTGATGACGGTCTCTTCAACCCGCTCATTCTGGTTCAGAAACGGCTGCCCCAACAGCCTTTCTAGTTGGGATTCATACTTCTGATGTTCTTCTGCTAACTTCATGAACTGCTCGTCGGTTCTCATCAGATGGTCCTTGACGACAGCCTCATTCATGATTCAATCTCCTCCAGGTGAAGTGTCCAGTGTACTAAGCTTGAGTTCAAATCTAGCAAATGGACTCCTTCCGTTCAAGCACAAAGCCAGTCCAGCTTTTCCCCAACAAAGTTGCTCCCCATCTACTGTCCCGAGAGGGATCATCTATCCACTGACAGAGCCTGAGCCCGCTCATGCCGCTCCATCCCTAGCCCGATCAGCTCGTCCAGCAGGCTGGCATAGGAAAGGCCAGTCGCCTCCCACAACTTCGGATACATGCTGATATTCGTGAAGCCGGGAATGGTATTCGGCTCATTGACCCAAAACTGATCGGTTCCCTTTTCTAGCAGGAAATCAACCCGGGCCATGCCTTCCAGCTGAAGCGCCTGGTAGACTCTCAGAGCGAGGCTTCGGACCTCATCCATGCTGGACTCGGTGAGTGGAGCTGGGATCAACAGCTGACTGTCTTCAGCGAGGTACTTGGCTTCGTAGGTGTAGAACTCTCCAGCGGGCACGATCTCGCCGGCCACCGAGGCTCGAGGTTCCCAGTTCCCAATCACCGAAACCTCGATCTCCCGGGCTTCGATTCCTCTCTCAATCAGAACAAAGTCATCGAAGCGCAGCGCCTCGACGATATGCGAGGCAAGATCCCGCCTATTCCGGCTTCGGCCAACCCCGATCGAAGACCCCATATTGGCGGGCTTGATGAAAACCGGATACGACAGTTCGTCCTCGACGCGATCCAGCACCCTCTGCTGGTCCAGGACCCATCGGTTTCGGTCTGTCTCAACGTAGGGCAAAACCGGGACACCCGCGTGCAGCAGTAACCTCTTCGAATGGATCTTGTTTATACCGACGGCCGACCCCCAAACTCCGGCCCCCACATAGGGTAGATCCAGCAGCTGGAGCGCTCCCTGGACGGTGCCATCCTCCCCGAAGGGTCCATGTAGAATCGGTAAGACCATGTCGACCGAACCCTGCATCTCCGCCAACTGGCAAAGCCACTGTCTGCCCTCGAGAATCTCGAATGATCTATCCGGGGTCGAAGCGAGCTTGTCGCTCAATCGCTGGGCGCCATAGACCGAGCCGTCCTTCGCGATTCCGATCACGGAGACCCGATATTTTTTTGGATCCAGATAGGTCAGGATGGAAACCGCAGAGAGGAGTGAAACTTCGTGCTCTGCTGATCGCCCACCACAAAGCACCACAACATGCTTCTTATTTGCGTTCACGGCAAATTCCTACTGTCGGTCAGGTACTCTGGGCTTCGGGTCCATACGGCCTTCTCTTCATACGGCCTTCTCTTCATACGGCCTTCTCTTCACACCGTCTTCTCTTCATACGCTCGTATGATGCTCTTTACCAGTGGGTGCCTAACCACGTCCTTACGGTCGAACCCACAGATCGAGATTCCCTCAACGCCGGCCAGAATCGACTGGGCTTCCACCAGGCCTGATTGCTGCCCTGCTGGCAGGTCGATCTGGGTAACATCGCCTGTGACCACCGTCTTCGAGTTGAGACCGATGCGGGTCAAGAACATCTTCATTTGCTCCGAGGTACTGTTCTGAGCTTCGTCCAGAATTATGAAGGAGTCGCTCAAGGTACGCCCTCGCATGAAAGCCAGGGGAGCGATCTCGATCACACCCCGATCGATGAGCTTCTGGACCCGGTCCCCTCCCAGAAGATGGAAGAGCGCGTCAGAGAGAGGCCTGAAATAGGGGTTCACCTTCTCCTGCATATCTCCGGGAAGGAACCCCAGCTTTTCTCCTGCCTCCACCGCCGGTCGAGCCAGGACAATTCGCTGGACCTTCTTCTCACGTAGGAAGGAGACGGCCATGGCCACTGCGAGATACGTCTTGCCGGTACCGGCGGGACCTATGCCGAAGACCAGATCGTAGTGATCGATGGCGTTGACGTAGTGACTCTGATTCAGACTGCGCGGAGTCACCTCTCTTAGCGAAGTCTTGAGAATGGGCTTCTTGGGGAAAAAATCGCGAAGACTCTGGGCAGCTCCCTCCGAGATCTGCTGAAAGGCACTCCGGAGATCGCCATTGGAAAAGGGGCAGCCCTCGATGATAAGGCTCGAGAAGTCGCTGAGGATACTCTCGAGTTCCCTTTCCTTGTCCTCTTCACCCTCGATGGAAACCTGGGACCCTCGAGCACTGATGCGAACCTGAAAGAGAGATTCTAGGAGACGAACGTTCTCATCGCGAACGTCAAAGAGTACTTCTGCTCCCCGAGCAGGTAGGAGGACTTTTCTCAAAGGCGGGGCTATTGAATTCCTTTCAAAGGCGGAACGGAGTTGCCGAATCCATTGCTATACAAGTCCTGCAGCGGCGACAATCCCAGCTTGGACAGATGCTCCACTAACTCGCGCTGGAAGCGCCCAGAGCCTGATTCAAGCTGCTCGTTAGTCGAGACTTATAGCGCGCCGCCGTGTTTCGATGGATGACCCCTTTCTGGGCCGTGTGGTCGATGATCGAGTAGACGCGTGAGAGCCGGTCCTTGGCTTCAGCGGACTTCTCTTCGGCCAGAAGACGGCGGAAACCCTTGATCTCGGTCCTCATCTTCGAAAGATGATGACGGTTTCTCTGTCTGCGCTTTTCGCTTTGCCGCATCCGCTTCACGGCCGACTTGATATTGGGCATAGATTGCTACTCCTTTAGGCCAAGCACAGCCTATTATAGAGGCGACTTTCGACAGCTGTCAATCAACAGGCGCTCGAGGTGAAAGCGGCTTTCGCCACTGGTGGTCTTGCACAGGCGGTCGGTCTGACGGATTCCCAGGAGAGTCGTCTCCAGCCATTCCAGCGAGTAGCTTCGGACAGCCCTCTCCCTGCCGCGATAGCTCCAGATCTTCAGTTCCTTCAAAATGGTCTGAAAGGGGCGGCCTTGATCCAACATTTCCCGCCCTACCCGGAGGCGGCGGAAATTCCAATAGAGAAGAACAAGGATCTGGGGAGCACTGACACCCAAATCGCAGAGTCGATTGAGAATCTGTAGGGCCGTGGTCCTCTGGCCGGCAGCCATGGCCCCGATCAGGGCAAACACGTCGTATTCCCGACTCTGAAGGGTCATCGCACGCACCGCTTCTAGAGTGATCTCCTTGGATTCCCATTGGGCCAGCTGCTGCTTCTCCAGCTCACGGCTCAGTCGCTGGAGATCGTCTCCTACCAACTCGACTAGAGCGCGAGCAGCTTTCGGCTCGATCCGATAGCCCTCCTTCTGAAGCTGGGCTACCACCCAACGCACCGGGTCCGGATTCTTCTCGAATTCGATGAGGGGAACCTTTGGCCATTTCGCTGGAAGCCTGGAGGTCTCCAGAATGAGTACTGTTCGTGGAGCGGGGCTATTGGCGTAGTCAAGGAGACCGCCGCCGGCGTTGGCCGAATCCCTCACATAGACCCAACGTCTGGGCGCCATCCAAGGCAGCGTCCGCGCAGTGTTGATCACATCGAGGATGGAGTCGTTTTCGAGATCGAAGACGGACCAATCGAAGCTTCGAGCCGACGCCTCCACTTGAGCCTCACAAAACTCGTACACCTGCCGCTTGAAGAACGTCTCCTTGGTGAGCAGGGTGTAGACCGGCTCAGGCGAAGCGGCCGATTGCTGAAACTCCGAGAACTTCACAAGTAGCTAGTACCTTCTCAACTTAGAAATTGTAGGTTCTGGACGGTCCTGGAGGCCGATCTCCCTGTTGCGCGCCCTCGACGTAGACCCGAGCTATGCCTGCGGAAGCGCGCCTTGACCTCGACCACCATTGCTCGTCCTTAACCCACAACCTCTAAGTTGACAAGGTAGTAGCGAGCGACCTCATACCGCCGTCATCAGAGAGGTCAACCCCAACGGGGTTGCGGCGTACAGCCCAGGGTTTCCGAACCCTGGGTAAACAGCCATCCCTTTTGATCCCAACCCTGTAGGGGTTGTGGCCTCCTACTTCAACCGGTGCGCGGTGCGCCCTGGTCCTCACCTTCCACAACCCCTACAGGGTTGACTTCTTGATCATGCTGCACATCCCCAGGGTTCGGAAACCCTGGGCTGAAATACGCAACCCCCTTGGGGTTGACCTCTCTTGATACTCACAGCCCGTGGCGTCAGCGCGACCTCTACCAGTATTCTCTCAGGGTACCGAGACTTTCTCTTGTATTCCACAACTTGACCAGTCTGTGAACTTTTCTAGACGCTGAAGCGAATCTCTATTACTTCCCCGGGCTGTACAAGGTAGCCGCGGTCGACGAGCTTGGCGACCCCCTTGGACTTGCAGTCATTGAAGTTGTGACAGCTCATATACTCATCGAAACCGACCACATCCCCCTTGATAAAGCCGCGCGCAAGGTCGCTGTGTATCTTGGCCGCACAATCGACGATATCCGAGTCCTTCTCAACCAACCATGCATGAGATTCCTGCGGTCCCGAGGTGTAGAAGAACATCAGTCCCGCCTTGTCGATCGCTTGGGATATGACCTGATTCACCTCGGTTCCCTCCTCTACCTGGGCCACCGGCTTGAAACTGTACGAACCCAGCATGCCCAGAGTCTTTGTTTCGGCTTCGGAAAAGTCCACATCGCAAAGGGGTATCTCCTGTTCCAGCCTACCTATACATTTCTCGAGCAGCGCGATCTCGCTGGGATCATCGGCGCGCGAGCGGCGTCCGTCAAGACTTTCCAAGTCGTAGATCAAGAGATCCAGGATCTTCGCCCTTGGGACCACGATGGCATCGACCTGAACAAACTCGTCGGGGATGAATTCAGCAAAGTACGGTGACACCTTCTTGGGTTTGTCTTTAGCCGCCAGGGCTTCGAGTTTCTCGTCCTGATATTTGGTTTTTCCTGCCGGCAGGTCAATACCGGTAAATCCGATCTTCATCTACAACCTCTCGGTCAATCGTAGCTTTGGTCTCCAAGACTCCTCGCGGATAGAGCCGCGAGGCTCGTCGAAAAAGGCTTCGGCATGGAGTCCAGTACGAGACCGCGCCCATCACCCGTTCAGATGGGGATTTCAAGTCTAGTACGCTGTAACATAGCGTACTAAAAGCTCTCCAGTAGCGTGGTAACCACGCTGGAGGCAAAATCTCCTGCAACCCGACCCAGAGCCGGGTTCAGTTCTGAAAAGAAGTTCTCGACGTCAACATTGATCTGGTACTGCTCCCGAAAGATGTATCCGTCGTTCTTGTAGAGGACCTTGCCGCTTCGCTGATCTTGCAATTCCACCTGGGCCTGAAGTGTCACAAGGAAGGTGGATCCGAAGGTTCCGCGACGAAAGATAACGGGGCTGGCGCTGAGTCTTGAGACCACTCCTCGGAGCACCGCATCAGCTTGGGAAGGGTCGTTTATCACCTGATAGGAAGTCTTCTCCACAAAGGCTCTCACCAGAGACCGCGTAAGGATCTGCTCGACCTCAGAGGTGGTCGTCTTGTTCTCCAACGGAAGAACAGCCAGCGTGTGGAACTCTGGACTCAGACGGTTTTTGGACGCGACCCGATAACCACAGCCCGAAACCACCGTCAAGAGCGCGGCAGCCAGAATCAGACGACCGGATCTCATCATCGGTAACAGTCTACGAACTCCGGAAGGGGGCTCAACCCACCACGATATTGACTAGCTTCTCTGGAACCACGATCAGCTTGATCATCCTCTTTCCGGCAATGTGGCTTTCGACCCTTTCGTCTCCCAAAGCGATCCTCTTCATTTCATCGGAGGAGATCCCCGGGGTCGTTACAATCTTAGCACGCACCTTACCATTGACCTGCACGACCACCTCGATCTCCTCGTCGCGAGCTAGTTCTGGATCGAATTCAGGCCAACGGGCAGACTGCAGACGGGTCTGGTGGCCGAGCACCGAGCGCATCTCCTCCCCAAAGTGGGGCGCAAAGGGAGAAACCAACAACGCCATCGTCTCCAGGGCTTCACGGAGCAGCTCCAGATCTGGCTGCGGCTGAGTCGCGTCAGCATAATCGTAGACCGAGTTCAGCAGCTCCATGATTGCTGCAATCGCCGTATTCTGGTGCATTCTCTCCAGATCCTGGGTCACTTTGCGGGTGGTCTGATGGAGCTTGCGGCGAAGCTTTCGATCCTCGGACTGGAGTTCCCGGCTTCGGGATGTTCCTGCTTCCGAGGCGTCGCCAGCTTCGCCTTCGGGTAAAAGCTGGCGGTGAAAACGAAAGAGAAGCCTCCAGAGGCGATTGAGGAACCGGAAGCTACCTTCCAGCCCCTTGTGGCTCCATTCCAGATCACCCTCTGGAGGTGCGCAGAACTGGATGAACAGGCGCAAAGTATCAGCCCCGTACTCGGCGACAATCTGGTCGGGTTCGACCACATTCCCCAGGGACTTGCTCATCTTGGCCCCATCCTTGATGACCATACCCTGAGTGAAGAGGGTGCTGACCGGCTCGTCCAGGTCCACCAGGCCAAGATCTCTCATGACCTTGGTGAAGAATCGCATGTAGATGAGGTGAAGGATCGCATGTTCCACCCCGCCGATATAGATGTCGACCGGAAACCAATACTTGACCGCGCTCTGCCTAATGGCGTGGCTCTCAATCTGGGCGTCGGTATATCGATAGAAGTACCAGGAGCTATCCATGAAGGTGTCCAAGGTGTCGGTCTCACGACGGGCCTTGCCCCCACAGCTGGGACAATCTATCTGGACGAACTCAGGCACCTTTGTTAGTGGAGACCCTCCCAGGCTGAGCTGATCTGTTTCGGGAAGCAGGACCGGCAGTTGATCCTCGGGAACGGGCAGGGTCCCGCAGCGGTCGCAGTAGATGATCGGAATGGGCGTCCCCCAGTAGCGCTGACGACTGATCCCCCAATCCCGAAGGCGGTAAGAGATCGATTTCTCCCCGATTCCTTCGGCCTGGGCAAAATCCGCCATCTTCTCCTGAGCGACCCTGGAGGTAAGACCAGAAAAGGGGCCACTGTTGACGAGCTGACCGTAATCTGAGAACGCTTGGCCCGACTCGGCTGCAGCTCGATCGCCGACGGGCTCGATCACCGTCGGAGTAGGGAGCTGGTATTTTTCGGCGAACTCGTGGTCTCTCTGGTCGTGTGCAGGCACCGCCATGATGGCGCCGGTACCGTATTCCATGAGGACAAAGTTGGCAACCCAGATCGGGATCCGTTCCTGGTTGAAGGGGTTCACGGCGTAGTGCCCGGTGAAGACGCCCTGTTTTTCCGTGTCCTCTGCACTGCGAGCGGTTCGGTCCTGCTGTCGCATCTCCTCCCGGAAGACCTTCAGCTCCTGGCCATGAGTAGGATCGTCCAGCCAGGTCCGCACTAGAGGATGCTCGGGAGCCAACACCATAAAGGTGGCTCCATAGATCGTGTCCAGCCGCGTCGTAAAGATTTCGATTTCGAGATCCCCGGCATCCTCAACCGGAAACCGGACTCGTGCACCCACCGATTTTCCGATCCAATTACGCTGCATCGTGAGGACCTTATCCGGCCAAGTGTCCAGTTTATCCAGATCCTGCAGTAGTTCCTCCGCGTATTTCGTAGTGCGGAAATTCCACTGCTCCAGATCCTTCTGAACGACGACGCTATCGTCCCGCCAGCAGCACCCATTGACCACCTGCTCATTGGCCAGAACGGTCTGGCATTGCTCGCACCAGTTGACGGATCCACTGCTCTTGTAGGCCAGACCCTTCTTGTACATCTGCAAGAAGAACCACTGGTTCCAGCGGTAGTACTCGGGGGCGCAGGTCGCAATCTCGCGGCTCCAGTCGTAAGACCAGCCCATCCTCAGGCACTGCTTTGTCATCCGAGAAATGTTGTCCCGCGTCCAGGGCCCAGGAGGAACCTTGTTGCGAATCGCCGCATTCTCGGCAGGCAGTCCGAAAGCGTCCCAACCAATGGGGTGGAGAACGTTGTAGCCCTGCAGGGTCTTGAACCGAGCGATCGAGTCACCCAGCGAGTAGTTACGAACATGACCCAGGTGAAGCGCACCGGACGGATAGGGAAGCATCTCGAGCACGTAGTACTTGTCCTTGCCCTCGTCTTCGGCTACAGCAAAATCTCCCTCTTCCGCCCAGATTCGCTGCCACTTCAATTCGATAGCTTCGAAATCGTAATGGTCCTTCATTGTTTCTTCCCGCTCTGAACCTGGGCGTGGACAATCCCCTTCTGGGCCTGATACTTGCCCTTTCGATCTCCATAGGAGATTTGGCAGATCTGGTCTGCCTCCAGGAATATCAGCTGCGCGATCCCCTCCCCTGAGTACACCTTCACCGGAGAGCTCCCAGTGTTGGAAATGCTCAAAGTCGCGTGTCCCTCCCACTCGGGCTCAAATGGAGTAACGTTGACCAACACTCCACAGCGGGCATACGTCGACTTCCCGACGCAGAGGGTCAGGATATTCCTGGGGATCCTGAAGTACTCTAACGACTGGGCCAGCAGAAAGGATCGGGGAGGAATCACACAGGTGTCAGCTTCCAACTCCTCGAAGAGATCTTCGTGCGCACTCTTGGGGTCCAAAACCTGGGAGGCTGCGCCACGATAGACACGGTAGCGGCGATCGACCCGGAAGTCGTACCCGTAACAGGACACGCCATAGGAGATCGCTCCGTCCTTGACCTGGGACTCGACGAAGGGTTCGATCATCCCCTGTTCTTGCGCCATGCGTACGATCCAATGATCTGGAGCTATTGCCATCGGTGAAAGCTTCCTTTTCTGGGGATTACAGTTTATCGCACCGAGGAACGGCTCAGCAATTCTCCGCCCTCCAGATGTTCGGGAGAACACCGAATACTGGGACCAGGATTCGGCTGCGAGACCGACCTCGAGCTTTATTTGGGCACGCCCAGACCGCTCGCGAAACGGACTCGACATGAGACTGCAAATGCGGAGAGAATAGCCCATCGTTCTTTTTCGGCCTTGAACCGGCCTGCTGGGACATCCCCGGTTGAGTTCCATATCGCATTGCGGCGTCCGTGCTGAGGACAGACAATGTTAGACGCGTGAATGAGGAGAGAGCAATGAAGAACTCCTGGAGGCGACCGATGTGACTCTGAGGGTACTTGGACACTACTGAGACGACCCAGACAGAGGACGGGCAGAAAGTGAAACCGTAGTACTTAGCAAGACCTCCAGGGCGGGAAATTCGAGTGCTTCCTGGAGCAAGGATGCCGGGAAGAACCTACTGGTGGGCTTGCTCCGAAAAGCAGAGGAGCTAGAGCATGTCTGATAGACGCGATTTCCTCAAGAGCCTCACTGCTGCAACCGCAACTTCCTCTCTACTCACTCGACAGGGCAAGGGACAAACCAGCCCTGAATCTCCTCGTCGCCGTCGGAGGCGGATCATCTTCAACAATGACGGAGGTGATCTGTCCAAGGTGGCGCTGGACTTTCCACGTCCCGGCTGGCCCCAGAAGTTTGAGTCGGTCGAGCAGTTCCTCTCGCGACGCATGGAGGGCCTCAAGGGCACCCAGGTCGATAGCGTCAGCTACTGCGCCTTTCTCGATCTCGCCAACTGGGAGTTTCCCCCTGACAACATCCGGGTCCTGGGCCCGGATCCGCTGAAGCACGTCGTCGATTTTTGCCACACCAACCAGATGGAGTTCCTCTACTCCATGCGTATGAACGACGTTCATGCGGCGGTCTACCCGGGAGAGAAATACTGGTCGCGCTTCAAGTTGGAGCATCTCGATCTGCTGCAGGCACGCCTCAGCCCGGAAGTTTTCGACAAAGACTTCCTGCCCTGGATCCAGAAAAAGAAGCCGGAGCATCCCTTCTTTGACCTCTTGGAGTATTGGGGACACACCGAAGGCGGCCGTCTCATCGATCAGTTTCGAAACAGTGCCCTGGGCCCGCTGGCCTTCTCCTGGCCCGCCTTCGACTTCGCTCACGCCGAGGTACGAAAGCACTATCTGGATGTCATCGACGAGGCCTGCCGCCGCTACGATCTGGACGGATTCGAACTGGACTGGGGACGTCATCCCCTGATCTTTCGCTACGGCGAGGAGCGCCGCAACACGCCGATCATGAACGACTTCATTCGTCAAATCCACCGGCGGCTTCGGGCCCATGGGGAGAAGAGGGGTCGACCGATTCTACTGGCCACCCGGGTTCCTGATTCTCCCGAGCTGTCACGGTCGGTCGGCCTGGACCCGGAGACCTGGATGGGCGAGGGATGGATCGACCTGCTGGTGGCCGGTTTCGGGAGCGCTCCCTTCACCTTCCCCCTCGACGACTGGGTCCGCCTGGGGCGCCAACACGATGTCCCCGTCTACGGAGGACTCAGCTGGATGCACCTCTTCGACCAGCTGGAAGCCATTCGAGGCGCTGCTTACCGCTGCTGGGAAGCAGGGGTGGATGGCATCTACTTCTTCAACCTGCTCAGATCGACCTACTACGGCTGTCTCCAAGAGATTGGAGATCCCAAGATATTGGCTCAACAGGACAAGCTCTACCGTATCGATCCCGATCGGAAAAAGGTCGGCTATCTGAACTCCAGTACCTGGCCAGGACAGCTTCCACTGGCCCTGACGTGTCAATCAGGCCCTGCCCGAGCCAAGCTCACTCTCGGCATTTCCGACCGTCCTGAGAACGCCCGCAAGCTGACTCTCCAGACCGGTTGGGAGAAAGGAGTAGAGGCCCAGAGAATCCAGTGGAGAATCAACGGGGTGCCTCTTTCCGGAGGAAATGAGATGCCGACTCCGGTCGACGGCAAGGAGGATCGCTGGACTGAATTCGAAACGGCAAGCGTGCGCCAGGGAACCAACACCTTCGAGGTCATGGTCAACCCGCCAGCGCAGGGAGACCCGGCAGAGCCAGCAGTGTTGAACCAGATTCGAGTTAGTGTCCGCTATAGTTCGTGAGCAGTGGTGCAGTGAGCAGTGAGCAGTGAGCAGTGAGCAGTGAGCAGTGAGCAGTGAGCAGTGAGCAGTGAGCAGTGAGCAGTGGTGTAGTGGTGTAGTGGTGCAGTGAACAGTCAACAGTGAACATCACAGGATCGTGAGCAGAGAATGGTCCTTAGTCGATTCCTCTGGCCCTGAGTAACTCGAAACTCATCACTCTTCCACTGATCACTGATTGACACTGCTCACTGGTTACTAACTTACTCCCCCACTGCTCACTGCTCACTGCTCTACTGCTCACTGTTCACTACTAGCCCGATTCCCGCCGAGTGGTGCGAACCATATCCAACGAAACCGCGAGGACGATGACCCCGCCCACAATGATCTCCTGAAGGTAATTGGGCCATCCCATCTGCTGACATCCGTTTCGTAATAGAGTCATGGTGAGGGCCCCGACCATGGACCCCAGAATCCCGCCTTGCCCTCCGCTCAGGCTCCCTCCGCCGATGACAACTGCAGCGATGATATCCAGTTCCGTTCCGATGGCCACGGTGGGGTCCCCCTGGCGTAACCGGGACATCTGGGTCACTCCGGCCATACCGAAGAACAATCCGGAGACACTGTAAATCCACGACTTCAAGCGGCGAGTCCGGAGACCGCAGGCACGAGCGGCCTTCTCGTTGGATCCCAAGGCGAAGACCCTCCTGCCAAAGACGCTACGGTTGAGGACAACGCCCATGAGCACGGCCAAAACAAGTGTGGCCCAGACGGCAGGAGCAAAGATAATCCAAGACGGTTCTGGGAATGTCACTGCCAGCTTGTCGACCCAAGAGTGCGGCACGTTGACCGTCTGCTCGTCTCCAAGCCACTTGGCCAGGCCACGGGCCACCCCCAGCATACCCAGTGTGGCAACGAAGGGCACAACCCTGAGGCGGGTGATGACGAGGGAGTTGACGAAGCCCACCAGCAACCCGCTGACAATGCCCAGACATACCGCAAGTTCGGGAGACAGACCCTCGCGTATCCCCAGTGCCGTGATCACCCCTGAGAGAGCGATGACCGACCCCACCGACAGGTCGATACCTCCGCTGATGATGATGAGCGTCATCCCCAGAGCTCCCAATGCCACGACCACTGTCTGGGAAAGGATGATCCTCAGGTTGCGAACGGAAAGGTACTGACCCGGCGAGTCACTGAGCAAAGAGAAGGCCACGACGACCAGGAGAAGGCCAAGTGCGGGACCCGCTCGAGAAAGGAAGTGGTTCTTAGAGCCGTGCATCGTTTTGTCCGGCGAATTCGGATCGACCCGTTCCCAGAGCAGCCTCCAGGACAGATTCGGAAGTCCATTCTCCTACTGGTCGAGCCGGACCCAGGCACCCCCGAGTCATTACAGCCAACCGGTCACACAGGCCAAAGAGTTCCGAGAGGTCGGAGCTCACCAGCAAGACCGCCTTGCCCGAGACTGCAAGCTGGCTGATGATCCGATAGATCTCGAACTTGCTGCCGATGTCGATACCACGAGTCGGTTCGTCCAGAAGGAAGATATCTGCATCCTGATGAAGTAGCCGTGCCAGGACGAGCTTTTGCTGATTCCCCCCGGAAAACGCCCAGGTCGTGTCGGCTGGTCCTCCTCCACTGACCCCTACACGCTCCATCTGCTGCCGGGCTAGACGTTGCTGGACACCCTCCCTGAGCCAGCCAAAGCTGGTGCAAGGTCCCAGCCGGGTCACGGTAACGTTGTCGGCAGAAGTAAGGGTCAGGGCCAAGCCTTCCTCTTTTCGATCTTCACTCAGGTATCCGATTCCGGTTCGAATTGATTTCAAGGGAGTGAACCAGTCCGGAGACCGTTTCTCTCCTCGAATCACCACCTCACCCGAGCTGGGTGATTCGAGACCAAAGAGAGCGCGGACCATGTCGGTCCTCCCGGAGCCGGTCAACCCCGCTATCCCCAGTATCTCGCCCCGATGAAGCTTGAAGCTAGCATCACTGAGAGTCGGAGGCAGCTGGAGATTCCTGACCACCAATACGACTTGGCCTCGGGCTCGGGGCTCGCGTGAAGGAAAAAGCTTCTGAACCGGTCTTCCTACCATCAGGGTGATCAAGCTCTCCTCTGGGGTCGAGGTCAGTTCGCTGGTCGCAACGCTGCGCCCATCCCTCAGCACCGTGCATCGATCCGCAACCTCGCGGACTTCGCTGAGAAAGTGGCTGATGTAGATAATGCTGATGCCCTGATCGCTCAGCCTCCGAATGACGCTAAAGAGCCGATCTACGTCTGAGCGTTGCAGCGAACTGGTGGGCTCATCCATGAGAATGATCCTGGCTTCAAGGGCCAGGGCACGGCATATTTCTACCACCTGCCGAGCTCCGATGGACAGTTCCTGTAAGGGCTGATCCAGCTGGATTTCAGGGTGCTGAAAGTTGTTGAGCAATGCTTGGGCCCGACTCCGGCAGGAATCCTTGGCCAGCCATCCCCAGGGAGCGGTTTCGATGCCCATCAGGATGTTCTCCCAGACAGTTAGGTGGGGGAACAGCGACAGCTCCTGATGGATAAAAGCGACGCCTTGACGGCGCGCGTTTCGGGGAGAGGAAGGTTGGTAGGGTTCTCCGGCCAGCTCCATTTCGCCCGAATCCGGAGGAAAAGCGCCGGCCACCACATTCATCAGAGTGCTCTTGCCGGCCCCGTTCTCTCCAATCAGGGCGTGGACTTCACCGGGCCGCAGATCCAGATCCACCCCCGCGAGAGCCGCAGTGGCACCGAACCGTTTGTGGATGTTGGATAGCCGAAGAACGGGCGTCACAGGGCTATTTGAGGTAGGCGTCCAGCGGAGGGCGGATCAGCTCCTGCATCTTCGGATCATCCAGATTTTCGGGCGTTACTACCGCCACACCGGTATCAATTCTTGACTCCACCTGCTCCCCTTGCAGGTGCTGGACCATGGTCTTTACACCCAGATACCCCATCTTCAGGGGATCTTGAACTACGACTCCGTTGAGGTCCGAACGACGCAAAGCCTCGATAAAGGTCTCGTTGCAGTCGAAGCCCACAAACTTGACCCTGCCGGCTTTTCGAAAGTCTTGCAGGGCCAGGAGCATGCCCGCGGTAGACGATTCGTTGGGACAGAAAATCCCGTTAATCTCATTTCCGAAACGATTGAGGAGATTCTCTGCCGTTCGTTTAGCCGTGTCCCGCGTGGCTCCCGCATATTGGTCGGATGAGATGACCTGGATGCCAGGAAACTCCGACGCCATGAGCGCCAAAAACCCCTCTTCCCGGTTGTGGGTGCTGGCAGAACCCTCATGGTAACGCATCAGGATTACCTTGCCCTTCCCCTTCAGGAGTTCGCCAAGTCGCCGGGCGCCGAGTTCTCCGCCCTTCCTATTATCGGTGGCGACGAAGCTAACGATGGCCTCGGAAACGAGTCCCGAATCGATGATGACGGTGGGAATCCCGGCCTTCTTTGCCTCTTCCACAGGACGAGCCAGGGCCCGCTCATCCAGCGGGGCCAACACCACTCCGTGCACCCCACGACTGATGAAACTCTCTACCACCTGGATCTGCTGTTCCCGGTCATCTTCTCGGAGCGGTCCACTCCAGTGAATCTCGACCTGAGGTCCAGATTCTGAGAGCTCCCGAGAAGCCTTTATAGCTCCGGCATGAATACTCTTCCAGAACTCGTGGGTCGTCCCCTTTGGTATGACTGCCAGGGTGTAACGAGTCTGGCCTTCCCCCTCGGAGTGCGGCGGCTCACCGCATGCTGCGAGAAGCGGAAGACCCAGAAAAAATGCCACCAATAAAGGTCTCATCATGAGTGCCTCCCTCCAGGTGAATGTTTGACGCTGAGTTCAAAGCCTTTCGAGGTGCGGATCAGACGCTATCAAAGGCTTGGACAGAATCCGCGAGAAAATGATCGCCAAGATAACAACTACGAGCAAACTGACGACGACGATATAAATGAACCAGGTACTGAGATTCTGAAAGGGATCGAAGACCTCATCGTATGACCCATTGATGACCACATACCAGTCCAGATCGGGAAGGAGGTCCTTGATGTGAAACTGAGGCAATCCCAGGAAAACCCTACGCTCCTCCTGAGGTAGGGCCAGAATCTGTGTCGCTTCTACCGACAAGATCGTCGAGATCGGAGATTCGAAAGCCTGCGGGAAAACGATAACCGATGACTCTCAGCGGACCGAGGATCCCCGAGCCATCGGCCGCAATCAAGAGAGCCCGGGTATCTCCGCCGAGTTTGATCGAATCCACCAGGGAAGAAATTTCGTGGCTGTCAACAATCACCTTGATAACCCCAATCACCTCTCGGCCCTCGGACTCTCTGATCGGCTGGGCGATCTCCATGCCATAGACGTTGGCGCTCTCGTCGAACTGGATTCCGCTGACGTAGCGCTTGCCCTGCCCCTCCAGATAGGCACGCTGCCACCAGGCTTCGTCGGCCTGAAAGTAGTCGCCGCTCTTGTTGCTCGCAGCAACCACTCTCCCGCGTTGGTCGGTGACCATGATCTCTCGGAAGGCCGTGAATACGTTGTTGAATTCCCGCAGAAACTGCGAGGCAGAGTTTTCCAGTAACTGTCTCTGGAACTTCGAATAGATAGGATCAGTTTCGGCCCACTCGCGCTCTATCTCTTCCACACTCAGGTTGAACTTCGCTAGATCGAACGGCTGCTGGTTGGCGCTCTGCACCTCATCCAGGACTTCCGGCACCCTCCCGATGTTGGCCACCTGGTTGCTGACTCGCTCCAGATAATCTATCAGCCGGACCTGGGTGAGGTCGGCACTGCGGCTAAAATGTGAGCTGATGATGTTTCTGTAGCTCGTGCGCGCACCGCTGACCAGGAGTAGATGGCCCACCACCAGAGGAGGTATCCCCAATACCAGAAAGAGCAAGAGGATTCGGAGATCGATTCGACGACCGAGTTCTTCATTCTCGTTCGGCATTGGTGTTCCTCCCAGTGACTTAGGTATGTATGTTACCACCCATGCAGCGAGATTTACACTGGTCCGCGCTTATCAGCGGAAATCACCCGTTAGGCACTGCGCATGAGCGTCTTCCCAACTCCTCGGAATGGAGAACTTCGAGCGCCTTGCGCAGCGAATCCGGACCGAAACACCTACCGCTTTCCAGTCGGATTGACTCTCCAGCACCGAAAGCCCATCATCATTCGGGCAAAGTCCCTGGTCAGCGCTGAAGGTCCAAGTTCACTTGCCAGGATGGTCAGTAGGCACAACCCGGCCGGAGTCGGCCTAGGCGACATCCGGCCCCCCGTCAGCGGCCAAAGAACAAGGCTCAACAGATTGGAAGGAGTAGTTCCATCATGAAGGCAGATAGGCTCACCTTTACATTGCGACTCCGCCCGGGCTTGCCAAGACCCCACACACTTGTCGCAGAAGCACTCCTCTTCTTCAGTGTGCTTTTTGCGGTGCAAGGGGGAAAGCCCACCGCCTCGGAGACAGTGGATATCGGTTCACGTCTGGAGCTTTTCGTGGACGAATACCTCATCGACAGTATGAGCGGTGTGTCCTTGCAGCTGCATCGACCGCAGCTCTCCGAGCCCGTGCTTAACAGTCTCGGAATTTCAATCAAGTGAGCTGTTCTCTGAGACCGCCCTTTCGTCACAGCCGGGGTGTCCCGAAACAGCCTTTTACGGCCTTGGCCGTCGGCACGAAGTGCCTACTTAAATTCGACGCAGACTGGGAGGGCCCGGGAAACCACTACATCACGGTATTCAAGGACGAAGATATCTACCGTATGTACTACCGCTGCGTCGGTGGTGGGGAGACTCCCGCCAGCGGCGAAGGGTGGTTGATGAACACCTGTTATGCGGAAAGCAAGGACGGCATCAACTGGACCCGCCCCAAACTGGGACTGTACGAGTACGAAGGCAGCAAGGAAAACAACATCATCCTGACCGGCGAAGAAGGCGACTGGGGGAGTCTCGTCAGCAATTTTTACGCTTTTCGTGACACCAACCCCGCTGCGCCGGCTTCGGAGCGCTACAAGGGTGTGGGCGGCATCAATCGGGGCCTCTACGCTCTGACTTCCGCCGACGGGGTGCACTGGAAACCGAAGGGCGAGAGGCCGATGATCCTGCACAGCATCACCCATAAGCCCATGATCAACGGTTTCGATAGCCACAACGTCATCTTCTGGGACCCACTCCTGAAACAGTACGTGGCCTACATCCGGGACATGTATCTGGCTCGAGGTCGTGGAGAGAGAATCCGTAGCGTTAGGCGATCGACTTCAAGGGACTTCGTCAACTGGACCTATCCCGAATGGATTGATATGGGAGACGCGCCTCCCGATCAGCTCTACACCTTCTCCGCCATACCCTATTTCAGGGCTCCCCACCTTTACCTGGCCTTCCCCAAGCGCTTCATGCCCTTTCGACACTCGGAGCTGCCCAAGATCTACGATCGGCTCCGCGGGAAGGGGCTCTCCGATTCGGTGTTCATGGTGAGCAGGGACGGCCTCCACTGGAAACGGTTTCTTGAAGCCTTCGTTCGACCAGGTCCGGATCCGCTCAACTGGACCGATCGAAACAACTATGTGGCGAGGGGAATCGTAGCTGCCGGGCCAAACGAAATAGCGATCTATGTGCTGCGCCACTTTCGTCTTCCGTCGGTCCACTTGCGCAGAGGCATCTTGAGAACCGATGGCTTCGTTTCGGTCAACGCCCCCTACCATGGTGGAGAGCTTCTGACCAAGCCGCTGCTGTTTCAGGGAAACCGGCTGATCGTCAACTACTCGACCTCTGCAGCCGGAGGACTCCGTGTCGAAATACTGGACGCCGAGGGAAACCCCCTGAGCGGCTATAGCCTGGCCAACTCGGTCGAGCTTTACGGCGACAAGATCGATGGGGTCGTCTCCTGGGACCAAGGATCGGAGCTGGGAAAGCTGGCAGGCCAGGCGATTCGTCTGCGTTTCCTGATCAAAGACGCCGATCTGTACTCTTTCCGCTTCCAGTAGTCGATTGCCGAGAGATCGGCGAAGCGGGTTAGGCGAAGCGGGTTACTTGAGTCCCGATTAGAGGGGAGATTCGAACCATGAAAACAGTTCAACAGCTATTTGACCTGAGTGGGCAGGCCGCATTGGTAACCGGGGGTGCAGGTCTCCTGGGAACAGCCATTTCCGAGGCACTCGCCGAGGCCGGTGCCCGGGTAGCAATCGCCTCACGAAACCTGGATCACTGCCAGGAGACGGCCCGGCAACTGGGATCCGACCACCTGGGTCTGCAGCTGGACATCGGCAGCGAAGCCAGCAATCGTGGGGTCGTCGATGAGGTGGCCCAGCGCTTCGGCCGTCTGGATATCCTGGTCAACTGCGCCTACAGTGGTCCGCGACCCGATATCGAAGAGGCTACCGCCGACGAGTTTGACGAGGCGCTTCACCTGAGCATCACCGCCTACTTCGTGACCTCACAGCAGGCTGTCCGGCACATGCGCGCCCAGGGCAAAGGCTCTATTATCCAGATCGCCAGCATGTACGGCGTCGTGGGGAGTTACCCTGAGGTCTACGAGGGGACCGGCGGAGGCTCTCCCCCTACCTACCATGCAGGCAAAGGGGGGCTGGTCCATCTGACGCGCTACATGGCGGTCTATTGGGCCAAGGACGGCATCAGGGTCAACGCCATCAGCCCTGGGCCCTTTCCCACCCCCGAGGGGCTCAGAGACGAAGCCGAATTCTACCAACGGTTGGCCCATAAAGTACCCTTGCAGCGAGTGGGCGAGCCCTGGGAATTGAAGGGAGCCACCGTCTTCCTGGCCTCCGAAGCGTCCTCTTATGTCACAGGCCAGAACCTGATGGTAGAAGGAGGCTGGACAATCTGGTAGTCCAATGGGCTCGCTTGCCAGATGAGTTCCACAGCCTGCCGCAGCTGGATCATTCAGATTGAAACTTCTCCACGAACAAAGGCAAAGAGTCTTCCCTTCGAAATTCGCGTGTTCTATATTCTGCGGTTCGGCGTTTCCGACAGTTGCCTTCTCCAGAGCAAGGAAGAGAGGCTAGATCACAAACCGCAGAACACCGAACACGCGAACGCCGAAGTGTCTTGATTGATGGTGCCAACCGAGTTTCAGCTTAGTCCCGCCCCCGCTCCGCTGCCCCATTCGAGAAAGAAACTCTTCCCTGCTTCCGAATTCATCGGCTGATCAGAAGGTTTTACTTCAGGTAACCCTATCCAGGAGCCCGCTTTAGCGGGCTTCCCGGGAAAAGGCTTTAGTTAGCCAGGATCCTTGTTGATGTCCACGGCAAAGGCTCGATTCCGTTTCTCAAGGGCACCCGAGATTCCCTGGGGTGCTCATCACACCTGCACGGGACCATCGGACCGGACTCAGGCTGAAGCCTTTTACCGAGCAGCCCGCTGAAGCGGGCTCGAGTTTCCCCACCCTGATACCCGCCCTGAAAGACCGGTCTATTACGCTTCGCGCCAGCCTGCTAAAGCAGGCTCCGACAACGGTCAGATGTCCAGACCCAGCGACTGCTGCCAGCCGGATCGAGAAAGAGAGTGGCATCCGAAGCCTGGTTTTGAGGCATTCTCCTATAGCACACTTCAACCCTATTAAAACCAATGGCTTATGTTCTTTTTCCATTCACATCTGCCAATCAAGTTTCAGCTTAGTAGCCCCCGGCTGCGCCGCCCCGTTCGAGAAGGAAAACTTCCGTCCCCGACAGTAGCGGTGGCCTCCAGGCCGCCGTCTTCTTTCTTCCGAGCCTTCGGCTCGAAACGGCGGCCTGGAGGCCACCGCTACGCCGGAAGTTTCAGCCTAGTCCCGCCCCCGCTTCGCTGCCCCATTCGAGAAAAGAAACTCCAGTCGAGGGACGTGGCGGCGGTC
This sequence comes from Acidobacteriota bacterium, assembly GCA_965222655.1. GTDB lineage: Bacteria > Acidobacteriota > UBA6911 > RPQK01 > JAJDTT01 > CAUZIZ01. The sequence goes on along the minus strand of CBDCUP010000022.1, from coordinate 1,290,093 downwards.
TCCAGGCCGCCGTGCTTCGAGCCAAAAGGCTCGAAAGCAGAAGAGTTCGGCCTGGAGACCGAACCCACGTCCGCCGACCGCAGGAACCAATGAAGTTTCAGCTTAGCAATGACGATCAAAGGGCGGCCACAGCGTCCTTCTGAAAGACTTCCGATAGGCGCGCAATTCCCTCGATGATCTCCTCGGGGCGGTTATAACCGAAGCAGAGCCTGGCTCGATTGTGACCCGACTGACCCTCAGGGCAAAGACGCGCGCCGGGCAGAAAGAGGATGCCCTCCTTGGCGGCGCTCTCCGCTACTCTGGCGGTATCGGTTCCCGCAGGCATCGAGAGCCAGACAAAGAGCCCACCCAGCGGGCGGCTCCAGGACGCCTCGGAACCAAAGCAAGAGCCGAAGGAATCGGCCAGTGCGGCCAGCATGGCATCCCGCTTGCGGAGCAAGATCCGGTTGATCTTCCCGACATGTTCATCCAGGCCACCCAGGGCATAACGATGGACCGCCAAAGCTCCGAATTGGCTCACTCCCGATCCGCTTCTGATCGCGGTGATTCGATCCAACAGCTGCGAGGGTCCTGCGAGGTAACCCAGGCGCATTCCCGGACCTATAATCTTCGAGAAGGAGCCCACGTAGATGACTGCCTCCGGGTTCAGAGAGGCAATCGAGTCCACCGGCTCTCCCTCGAAGCGGAGGTCCACGTAGCAGTCATCCTCCAGGATCGGAATCCGGTGACGTAGGGCCAGCTCCAGCACCGCCTTCCGGCGCTCCAGACTCATGACCCAGCCCTGCGGATTCTGGAAAGTAGGGATGGTGTAGATCAGCTTGACCCGACGGCCTTCAGAAAGCGCTCGTCCCAAGACGGCTTCCAGAGCGTCCGGGAGCATGCCCTCGCTGTCACAGGCAACGCCACGAATATCGGCCTGAAACCGTCTCAGGAACCGGAGGGTTCCCGGGTAGGTGAAATCCTCCGTGAGGACCACATCGCCTAGGTCCACCAAGGCTTCGATGATCATGTGGTTGGGCTGGCTGGATCCCTCTCCCAGCATGATATCTTCGGCGGCAACCGACAACTTCCGGTTCCGGGCTAGTTTCTCAGCCAGGTACTCGCGAAGAGGGGGATAGCCCTGAGGATGAGGGTAGAGAGCCAAATCCCTTCCCTCCTCCTCGAGCCCAACCCTGAGTGCTTCGGCCAGCTCGGCCAGGGGCAGCGAATCCGGATCGGGATAGGCGACGCCGAAGTCGTAGCGGCTTCGGGGATGCGCCCCACGACCTTCGGGCTCCGACGGAATGGAAGCGGAAAAGAGATCTTCGAAAGAGAAGGTTTGTGGTTCATCCGGTAAATGGGGAGGTGCCGCCAGTCAAAGGCAGGCCGTGGAAACTGCCGCACTATGCAAACCGTGGAAAAACAACTAGTTCTGGAGGAGAACTGGCAAGTGCTCGCAGTTGTTTTTCCACCGTTCGCACAGCGCTTGGAAAACTCCGTATCACGGGCTTGCTGGCCCAGTTCGATGTCGCTCGGAGTTTTCCACAGTTCCCACGGCCTCTGCTACTGCAGCCGACTATATTGACAAGCGAACGGGGAACCAGATTTGGGATCCGGAAAGCGCCGAACCACGTTCCCACCTCCCCATTTACCGGATGACCCAGGTTTGTGCAGTCAATTGGCTATCTCCTCACCCAGGTTCGCCCCATTGGCGGATAAGATCAGGGCCGCGCTCAGACAGATTGGCGGCGGCAAACTAACGGGTATGTGCCGACGCCACGGCAGCGTTTGATAGTGCTCTGGAGTAAGTTGAAACACCGAGGCAGTTACTGAATCCCTCCAGCGCGTGGTATCGTTGAATCATGGGCGCACAGGAACACGTGGACCATTTCTATCGCTTCGCCACAGAGCGACTTCGAAACAGCTCCTCAGAACTTAGCATAGACGACCTGTACAACCAGTGGCGGCTTGAGAATCCGTCGCCTGAGCAACAGGCGGATGACCTTGCTGCCGTCTATGCCTCTCTCGAAGACTTCAAACAAGGTGAACGGGGCCGACCCGCCGGTGAAACTACACAGAGGCTTCGCGAAGAATTCGGCATTCGTTCGGCCGAATGACCTTTCAGGTTCACGAACTCCCACGAGCTCAGGTTGATATCCAACACATCGTTCGATGGCTTGCTCAACGCTCCATAAAGGGAGCCTCGGCGTGGCTCGATGCCTACGATGAACTGGTTGCTCGCCTGCGGCAGCATGCCGACTCATTCGCAACAGCTCCAGAACAACATTCCTCATTCGACATTCGGCAAGCCTTGTTCAAGACGCGCAAGGGAAGCGTCTACCGAGCGTTATTCTTCCTGGAAAATAGCCAGGTGTATCTGCTCCGAGTGCGTGGCCCTGGACAGTCAGCCGTTCAACCCGATGAGCTTGCATAGAGCGGCAAACCAGCGCGAAGCTATTTTTCGTCGAGAGGCCGTAAGTTCGGGAAGACGGCTCTCGTTACCAGAACATAAATTTCATAGCAGCGATACCAACACAATCCCACTGATACCGAAGAAGAAGAGGCCGCAAAAGACGACTCCTATTCGCATGAACCAGTTGGGTCGTACCTCAGGAGGCAGCAGTGTGCAGTTCACGTACAGAGCGTGAAGCGCTGAAGCACCCAGCCCCACATTCATCGAGACGCCTCCGATCTTGAGTATGGTCAGAGGTTCCAGGAACATCAGGACCAGGAGTCCCCACACCGCCATCAGCAACATGAGGCCGTAGTAGACATACTTGACCTTCTCGTTGCTCAGGCGTCGGGCACGGGAACTGGCCGTCCAGATGATGTCACACCAGCGTCTAGGGATGGTGTCACCCGCCATGATCTGCCCCGGGTACAAGATGAGAAAACCCACCAAAAGCGTGATCAGCCATAACCCGTATCCGGGGTATCGGTAGTCCATTCCTTCGGCCGTCATGCCTGCCACGCGAATTCCTGAGACCGGGGCGTTGCGGATGAACTCCAGGGACATCATGCAGGGCAGGGCCATGCCGATGAAGCAGCACACCATCCAGACCAAGGCCTGGTCGCGAACGATATGCCGCATCCAACCACGCCACCGACTCAGGTTTTCCTCGGTGGGGCGGAATACCTGACCCACGTGGGAGAGAGTAACGGTCCTACCCCCCACCGCGCTGGCGATGGCACCCACGTTGGCTCCCATGCCCCAGCCCTTGTCCCGGGCATAGTTGGACAACAGCACGTTGGTCAGCCCCCCTGCCCCAGCGATCGCGGCGAAGGTCGCAATAATCGCCCAATCCAGGTTCGGCAGACGTCCCTTCTCGTGAACGTAGCCGATCAGCTGAACCCGTCGGATACCCTGGGTTTGGGCTAGTTCGCGGGCCTTCTCTCGTATCGCCTCATTCGGTATATCGGCCAGCTGTTGGTAGGAGTGCTGGCCGTCCTGATCCTTTACAGAGATCTGCTCGAGGCTCCAACTGCGGTCGTTCGCGTCGATGGCGCCTTCCAGGATCAGGGCAACCTGGCCTTCCACTTCCTCGACGTAGAATCGCTCGGGCTGGGCCAGTTCCTCGGCACGAGCTACCATCTGCCGACGGCGCTGCTCTTGCTGGGGGGGGATCTGTGCGCTGATCTTGTACAGCTCTTCCCCAGCGCGAAACTCGGTGACGACCGTGCCCGTCGCTTCTACTGTGCCGCGCACGGTGTAAGAGACCTCCCCCTCTCGTTCGGTTAGAGTGAAGTGCCGGCCGTCGACGATGGTACTAGCCCGCAAAGGGATCTGGCCGAAGCGCAGGAAGCCAGTGAGCACTTCGCTCATCGTCCGCTCCGAAATCAGAGACCCGGCCACAAAACAGAGGAAGATCAAGACGATGACCAGCTTTCCGGTCATGATCCGCTCCAGCGTCTTGTAGACCGTTCCACCGAAAATGAGGGGGATGAAAGCGATCAGGAAGAGAAGGCAGCTTAGAACATGCACGAATCCGCTGTCGCCTGCTCTCGGCAGATGTCCGAGCATGATGGCCGCAACGGCAACCGACGCGCTGGCGACATTGAAGGGCCAGATATGCCCGAACTCCAAGAGCGCGTAGAAAACGGTCCACACCTTGGGTCCCGGCTTGGTCCGAAGGGCGCCAACCTGAATCGGTTCGCCACAGTACAGTGCATAGCGCATGAACTCCAGGTTGCAGAAGACCTGGGCCACGATGCTCAGGGTTGCCACCCAGAGCAGCGTGCCACCATACTGGGCCGTCACGCCTGGTCCAGCCAGCCACTCCCCGGAGCCGATCGAAGCCCCGGCCATCAGGACACCCGGACCGAGTAGTGCAGTCCAACTGCGCCAACCCAGGCTCGGCGGTTTGGGCAAATCGCCGACCGTCCAGGGTGGGAGTGCTCCGGCGGAGACGGTTTCGTCTTTCTGCGGCTCTTGCTGACTCATTAGAACTTTGCTACCCGACCCGCGGACGGGAGCCTCTCTTTTACCGAAAAGTTGCAAATCAATGGGTCATGACGCGAATTCGCTGCATGCCTTTGTTCTCCTTCCGCTCCACGTATCGTCAAGTGGGCTCAGAAGGACAGCTATCCAAAAAGCAGGTCTTCGAATGATTCTATGTGAGATATCGAGGCGAGTCCATCTCGGTTTCGGGTCCAAGATAGAAGTAGCTGCAGCTCTGAACTGAGATTCATCCGCTGCGTTGGGTTCGGGGGACGAGAGAAGGAATTCTTCATTTCTGCTCCATTGACCTCGATCCTTGCACTTGTAATTCTCTAGAATGCACCATCATGCGCCCAGGCCATTAAAATGCCCTAACCGGGCGCAGTGGTGAACAAGGCTTATTCGAAGACAACCTGTCACGACCCTCGTAGGACGATATAAAGCAAGACAGATATGGCAGAACCACGCAAACTGGCATATTCCTCGTTTCTACTCTTACTGCTCCTAGCGCTGAGCGAGGGACTCTCGTTCTGGATCGGGAAGTACCTTGAAGAGAACCACGTCTTCTATAGAGCCATCCCGGGTGATTATGAACGCTACCTCTCTCTCCGAGACCCGGTGGTCGGTTGGCCGTCTCCGTCACTCTTCGGAACGGCTGATTACGATCGAATCGGTTCACGGATCATTCCCCAGTTTCCCGATCCCGACGAACACAGCCCACTAGTTTCACTCTACGGCGATTCATTCACATGGGCTAGCCAGGTCGAAGCCGATCAAGCCTGGGGCAATCATCTGGCTAGGCGGCTCGGACAGCGCGTGAACAACTTCGGTGTCGGCGGGTACGGATCGGACCAGTCTTTCCTCCGTTTCCTCTATAATGACGGCGACCACGCTCCGATTGTCATTCTCGGACACCTATCTGAGAATATTCTTCGTAACCTGAACCAACTACGTGATCTGCTGTCCTACTCAGGTGGGATCGGCTTCAAACCTCGGTTTATCCTTGACTCTGAGGGGAAGATCCAGGAAATCCCGCTGCCCAATCTGTCCAAGGCGGAGTATCTGAAGTGTTCTAGGAATCCTGGCGAATATCTGCGGCATGAAGAATTCTTGCCTGAGCAGCCATCTGGACCGATGATTCTCCGCTTTCCTTTTACCTGGAGCGTGCTACGGACTCTCGGACATTACCACGTACGCGCAAAGTTGTGGGGCGAGCCAAGGCACATGCAATTCTACCGAGCAGATCACCCGGCCCAGGGCACATTGATCACAGCGAAGATCCTTGAGCGCTTCTGCGGCGAGGCTCGATCCAGGAACAGAACCCCGATCGTGCTCTTGATTCCAACTGGACTCGACCTAGAATACATCCAGGATCATCGGGCCTGCCCCTATCAGCCGCTGGCAGACAAACTTACCACCCTGGAGCTTCCGTTCTTGGATGCCGGCCCTCACTTGATAAGAAAAATCGGGGACGCCCCCATCACCGATTATTTCGTAGGAGACACCAGCCACCATCTCAACCCAGCTGGTAACCGCTTACTTGCCGAAATTGTCTATGAGTATCTCCTGTCCCGAGAACTGGTTGGACGAGATCCCCTATGATCGCCTGGTTGGCCGGTCACTGCGATGAATCAGCCAGGTCCAAATGCGGAAGATCTGTCTGTCGTCGAATGCAAGTTTGGCCGCGATCAAGGACAGCAATATGAAACTACCGAACATGTACGCCTGAATGGGCGGGAAAAATGGAGTGAAACCGATACTGGTGCTGCCGATGGCCAGAATCATCCAGTACTCGCGAAGAGCCAGGAGCAGTCCCAAGACCACGATTCCTGAAAACGCGATTGCATACTGCACGAAGTCAGGCGATCCATTGGCGTATCCAACCGAGAAAGAGGCGAGCACATTGACCAAGGCGTTCTTGACGAGCAGCAATGGAGACTCCCGCACGATTCGAAAAAACTCGGAGCGTGCTACCTGATGATATTGGTCTATGATCGAGTCGACGTAGTAATTGCCGCCGACTTCGATATCAAGCTTCACTCCGGTCTTGAGCTCCATGAGCCTGTAACCGTTGTGGTCAGCGAGCCCCTTCATGTACGGATTGGAGTATGCACCCACGCCGATATAGGCAGTGTGCCATGGATTCTTCTTCAGATTCTTATGATCGAAGTCGATTAGGAAAAACACCGCAACACAGACGACCAATGGTAGCAACACCCGGCGCCACCCTTCTTGCCTCCATAGGCCCGCGAAAACCAGACCCACGGCAGCAATCGTCGTGAGTCGGATGCTCAGAACCATCGCCAGAGCCATGCCCCAGACGATCCAAGGCAGGTGGGAACGGCGCGGCCGCTTGAAGTAGAGGGCGGCCAAGGCTAAGGACGGAAGCGCTTGCCAGAAGTAGTAGAAATCTAGCGTGACGAAGTGAAGGATCAAGGGATTGATCCCATAAACAGTCACCAAGGCTGTCTTGGCAGCTCGAGTCTTAAGCCAATTCATCGTGGCAACCGTGCTTGCTGCATGCGCTAGAATCTGCAGGATCAGGAGTGATTGAATGTCGCCGACCAACCCACCGAAGAGGGTTGTTGCCAACAGGATCACATAGACGAAACCGAAAGGATTGTGGTTGTAGTGCGACAGGCTCTGGGAACGGCGGAACCGATACTGCCGCTCGGCCTCGTAATTCCGGAGCTGGAAGTGCTGTCGAGCATCCTCGACATCAATGTAAAAGCCCTGCCCAAGTTGAAAGTTGGCAGCTGCCGAAAAATAGGGTGCGGTCCATCTGGGATTCTGCCTTTCCTGGTTCTGAAAAGCGAATCCCGCCAAGACAACCAGCACGAACACAATAGGACCAGAGAAACACCGCTGTAACCAGGCTGATCCGCGAATCAGGCTATCTACCCTTGAGAATCGGCTTGACAACTTTGACATAGCGATGGAGAGACTTCCCTACTGAGTCAACTTATCCAGTTGGCACGCGACCAAACCGCGCCGTATTCCGGTGCTTCCGCATCCGGTCCAAATACAGCCTTCAGATCACACGTCGTGCTTCCAACCAGCATCGCCGGAGCCTTCAGGCATGGAACCCCCACCAAAACATCAGGCAGACCCTATCTCTGAACAGTACGAATCGTGTCAATGCGGATCATGCTATATGGTAAGTATGCACGCTCTGGTGTGACCATGTTACAGGGTCTTGTTCGCCAACTGGGTCTAACTCAGAAAAAGGACGACATCGGACTGGTGAGGGAGGCACTCTCGTTGTTGCCGGCCCCACACCCAACTCAATGGATCAGGTCATATAAGGATCTAGGATATGAGGGCGGGTTGGTTGACGCCTTTTTGCATAAAAGAGAAGCCTCTTTTTGCGTAGACGATTGCTTGGACCTACTAGACGAAAACGATCTGAAGCTGCGGTGGGTAAGCGAGATCGATGGATTTTGTAAAATCGTGCGGCCTTTGTGAGGCGCGCGATCGGTCCGCGGGGCAGGGCTGGTGGAGAAGATTGCCGTGACGGTTGGGCTGTCTTGCTCAGAGGAGTGCCCTGGTGGGGCTACCGTGAGTGCGGACCTCAGCGTTGAGCTGCGGTCGATGAGCACGTCAGTTCGGTGACGGCGGCGACCGTTGCGTGAACCTCCCGGGTTTGGTTGATTCCAGTCCGTCATGGCGCTCGTGCTTTTGCGTTAAAGATCGGCCAGAGGCTTGCGGGCTGCAAGGAGGCTTGGACGACGAGCTGGCCTTGGCCGCAGCGGCGACAGAGAGTGGGGTTCTTCACGGGGAGCCTCCACTGGAGCGGCAAAAGACTGCAGAGCAGTGCTCTCGGACTCTTATCTACTTCTTCTTGGACCAGTACTACCTTGCCCTTGGCGACTTGACATCACCCTAGCTCGGGCCAACGCTGGCAGCTCTGCCTAGAAGCTGATCCGTTCCCCCGTCCAGCTCAGTCCGGGGCAAGGCTGGTCCGTTCGCAAAGATCGCCCGCCACCTGAAAGTTAGCTGGCTCCCTCTAACTGCTGAGCTGCTGGGCGGTGCGCTGGAGTATTTGTGCTGCCACGAATAGTCGAGCATGAGATAGGACACCTCGGATAGACTGGCCGACCATTCGATCTCATTCAAAATGAAGGTTGCGACTTCATTTCAGCTATAGTAGCTTCCCATCCTCGATGCTGAAGGTGGCGGTTTTGCCGTGAATGTTTGTAGACTCTTGTTTGTTCGTCTGACAGATAATCGTGTCCCGTGATGGCCTATGGTTCTTTGGGTTGTCACCAGAGCGCCTGGGGAGATCCCACTGCAATTCACAGGTTCACACGGATGATCTAATCGGACGTGAGAAGAGCGAGGATTCTATAGGCGATAGTAGCCTAGCGTTTGGTTTGCAATGCATCGAAGCCTGGAATGGCAAACCTCGCTGTTCACCTATCTCTCAACTGGGTGAGGCTTCTAACCCTCGATGTCTCATTCAACTTCCTCGCTATGAGTGTTTGGAATACTCGACATGAGCGGAGCCGATGTCGAGCTGCAGATGCTTGACGCAATGCAGAAGGAGACGGAGACGTGGGGCCCCGACGACTCGTCCATTCGGATTGGCGGCGGTGTAGTTCCATCCCAGCCTTTGACACAGGAGAAGTTTTCGGTCCCACTCGATTCTGCAACGAGCCACCTTACATCAATGCCAGGGGAATGCCACGGGTGCTGGCCACCTGGGGAGCAATCTAGGTCGGAAGCAGGTGCCAACGAGTTTCGAGCAAGGAGTGGACAATAGTTGACTGTTTCCGCCCACGTTCCGGGAACCAGTACCCGAACGCGATCTAAGCCATTCTCTTCTTGGTATGGCATCGGACCAGATCGGCTACGATCTCGGAGGGCCAGGCAGTTAGCAGTGGTTCTTCTGGTAGTGGCCAGCTTTAGCTTCTCCATCGTCTACACGAGTATACAGACCTATGATCAAGAGGTAATCTCGGCAGGAGGATATCCAGATACAACCCATTATATTGCCCTGTATCGGGGAGAGCAGGCCCATACACATCACGTCTATAGAGTGTTGACTCCGTGGCTGGCTAGTTTGATGCCCGGTGTACCGAAAAGCCTTTTTAGTGACAGAAAATTCACCACAGACTATATGGCCGCTTGGAGATTCGGCCTGGTGAATTTTGTTTTCTTGACCTTCACCGGCGTGGCTCTCTATTTATTTCAACTGGGCTTGGGGTTCACCTTCGTGCAGTCTCTAGGGGGTGCGGTCCTGTTCTTTGCCTCGATGGTCGTCACACGCACAGGCGGCTTACCAATGACTGATCCTGGCTTGTGGTTCTTTTTAGTCCTCGGCTTCGTTGCAATTCAGCGCCGCTCTATAGGCCTGTTGTTTGCTACGAGCGTTACTGGCGTCTTGAACAATGAGCTTTTCTTGATGCTAACTCCGATGGTCCCTCTGGTACCTGGTACCTGGACCGTCAGGCTTCGCTTGCGAGCTCATGTCAAGAGGTGTGTAAATAGACTCAGGCGGCTTTCTCCTTCGACTCCTGGTTGACCAGGACTCCATTCACATACTTGGCTCCCTGATAGACATCTCTCATGAGCTCTGGAGCTTTGAGACGACGGAATCGTTTCTCGGCCACCAAGAGCATCTTCCAGATCACCGCCTGGGCGTTGTTCACCTTCTTGAAGCGCTTGGCCGCATCGGTTCGCAGCCGAAGTCCGGCGAACGGGGACTCCACTGGATTCGTGGTGCGCAGGTGTTGCCACTGCTGCTTCGGGTAGTTGTAAAAGCTCACCATCCGATCCCAGTCCTGGTCCAACAGATCGGCCGCCGGAGCCAAGCCTCTGCTTCGGCACCACTCCTGGAAAACCCGTTTGAGGCGTTCCGCTTCCTGACGGCTCTCAGCATAGGGGATCTGGCGCAGAATCAATAAGGCCGTGGGCTGCTCGCGTTTGGGCACCTTGGCCAGGATATTGACGATGCGGTGATTCCAGCAACGCTGCTCTTCCGCCTCGGGGTAGACGTTGCACAAGGCCCCCCAGATGCCGAGGGGGCCGTCGGCGATGACCAGACGAGGAGCATTCATCCCCCGCCGCTTCAAGTCGCGTAACACCTCTGACCAACTTTCCGTCGATTCCCGATAACCGCTCGTCACCGAAACCACCACCTTGCTGCCATCACTGAGCGCCGCAAGGACCACCAGCAGGACGGCCTTTTCCTTCTCCAGACCCGCTTTGACGTAGATTCCATCCGCCCATAAATAAACGACTTCCAGTTCCTCCAGGGGACGACTTTGCCAGACGGCCCATTCTTCTTGCCACTTCTCTTTCAGTCGGGCCACCGTGTTGGCCGACAAGGCCGCTTCTTCCCCTAAAAGCCCTCTTAATGCCAAGTCGAAATCGCCCTGAGCCAGGCCCTGCAAATACAGCTCTGGAATCAGGTCTCGGACTTGCTGCGTCCGTTTGGCAAACAGCGGCAGTACCCGGCTTTCAAAACGCTCTTCTAGATCTCGGACTCGAGGCCGTCGCACGGTGATCGTCCCGCTACTGAGGGTCAGTCGTCTGGCCTTGCCATAGCCGTTGCGGTATCCCGACGCTGGGTCCACTTTGCCTCGACGCTCACTCTTGTCTCGTCCCAGCAGCTCGGTCACCTCCTCCTCTAGTAGCTCCTGGACCCAAGACTGGACCTTCTCCCGCACCCAATCTTCCAGCTCCTGGAAACAGACTCTTGACTCCACAGTCCCCTCAATGTTCTTCTCTTTCATGCGGTGTGTACTCCTTCCTTTATGGGCCTTCCGGCCCTGGGTTTAGGTCAACCCGGAAGGATACTCACCGCCTCTGCTATTTACACACCTTTTGATGGTAGCTCTCGCTTGCTATTCGGTATCCTACCCGGATTTCTGGTCTTTCTCGTCCTCCGAATGGTGATTGAATCGCCCCACAATGACATCCTAACGTATGATTTCTTAGCATCGCCTGAGTTCTGGGAGGTATATGCATTCCGAAACGTTGGATCTATACACACTTACGTCGCCGTCACTCTGACCTTCGGACCACTTTGGCTACCAGCTGCTTATGCTTGTTGGAGGAGTGTACCGTTCTTTCTGTAATTTCCCGTTAAGAGGGAATTTCTCGGGATACCGAGGATTGGGTTGACGAGGAACCTGGCGCGGCTCAGGCGGAAGGAGGCTGTAGGCCGAGTGCAGCCTGAGCCGCGCGGCGCTGCGCGCCGGGCCCCCCCGGAAGGGGGCCAAAGGCCGTCAGCCGAAGGGTTGAGCCGTCAGAGGTCTGGGACAAGATTCTCTAAATCATTCATCCAAAATGAAAGGAGAATCCAATGGCCCCAGACCTGGAAGACAGAGTACCACGAGAGATCCTAGAGGCGTTGATCCAAGAAGGAACGGAGGCCTTTCGCAAGGTGTTGGAGAAGCTCTTGAACTTGGCCATGGGATTGGAACGGTCGGAGTTTCTGGGAGCCGAGCCCTACGAGAGAACGAGCCAGCGACGGGGCCACGCCAACGGTTACAAGGACAAGAAGATCGCCACGCGTGTGGGAGAGCTCCGACTGAAGATCCCTCAGGTGCGAGGGCTGTCGTTCTACCCTCAATCGCTGGAGAAGGGCTGCCGCTCGGAAAAGGCGCTGAAGTTGGCCATTGCCGAGATGTATGTCATGGGCGTCTCCACGCGCAAGGTCACGGAAATCACCGAGCAGCTGTGTGGCACGGAGATCTCCGCCAGCCAGGTCTCACGGGTCGCCTCCCTGCTGGATGAGGAGCTGGAGAAGTTCCGTAGCCGGCCGCTGAGCGGTGAGTATCCCTTCGTCTACCTGGACGCCCATTACGAGAAAGTCCGTGTCGATGGACGAGTTCAGGACCTGGCCATCCTCAAGGCAGTCGGTGTGCAGGCTTCCGGTCACCGTGAGGTCTTGGGTCTGAGCGCCCGGCTGAGCGAGGCGGAGGTCCACTGGAGAGCGTTTTTTGAGGATCTGGCCGGGCGGGGACTCAAGGGAATGGAGCTCGTCGTCAGTGACGACCACGCGGGACTGAAGGCCGCTCGACGAGCGGTGTTTCCCGCGGTTCCCTGGCAGCGCTGCCAGTTTCATCTGAGCCAGAATGCTCAGCGCTTTGCCCGTCGGCTCCAAGAGCGGGGCCAGATCGGCCAAGCGATGCGGGACATCTTCAACAGCCCCACCCTCGAGGATGCCGAAGCCATGCTCAAACGCAAGATCAAGGCGTTCACCGAAACCAACCAGGCACTGGCCCAGTGGATGGAAGACAACGTGCGCGAGGGGTTGACGGTCTACGCCTTCCCCCGCAGTCTGCACAAGAAGATCCGGACGATTAACGGCGTGGAGAATCTCAACAAACAGATCCGGCGCCGCACTCGAGTGGTGGGAATCTTCCCCCATATCGACTCGGCGTTGCGACTGATCTCAGCCGTGCTGGCGGAGATTCACGACGAGTGGCTCACGGGCCGCTGCTATCTGAACCTGGAGAGCTGGCAAGAAGAGGAGGCATCCTAGAAGAGCGTTTCCCTAAACCCGAGACCCTCAGATCAGCGAGGGTTCTCGGTAAGGGGCAGCCCGCGATCGTGGCTCTGAGGGCTTCTGACAGGGCCTCTTTTCTTGGAGAAGGAGGTGGGGGCGCTGAATCGCTCTCTGCGAGTAGTGCAAGCTGCTCCGGCCTCTCATTTTGATAGATCTGCTGGTTGCCTTAGAGAGATTCACAGCGAGCGGCTCACGGGCCACTGCTTTCTGCACCCGAGAGCCAAGAGAGGAGGATCCTGTCCCACAACCGACCCTGAAATTACAGAAAAATTGTGGGTCATCCGGTAAATGGGGAGGTGGAACGTGGTTCGGCGCTTTCCGGATCCCAAATCTGGTTCCCCGTTCGCTTGTCAATATAGTCGGCTGCAGTAGCAGGGGCCGTGGGAACTGTGGAAAACTCCGAGCGATATCGAACTGGGCCAGCAAGCCCGTGATACGGAGTTTTCCAAGCGCTGTGCGAACGGTGGAAAAACAACTGCGAGCACTTGCCAGTTCTCCTCCAGAACTACTTGTTTTTCCACGGTTTGCATAGTGCGGCAGTTTCCGCGGCCTGCCTTTGACTGGCGGCACCTCCCCATTTACCGGATGAACCAAAATTGTTGCGCTGCCCTTGTTGGCGTTCCCCGCTGCCCCCGTTTCTGAGGCGCTGCCTTTGGTTTGTCTTACTAGTTCCTAAATTGAGCGATTCTACTCATTTTAGCGAAAATGAAGGTCGCACAGATGCGAGTTCCGACGGCAGAGGGTTCCGGGTGAGTTCAGAAGGGTGGAGGGTGGCGATTTTCCCTCGCGAAAGGGAGCAGCGACCCTGAGCCGAGGCGATAGCGGGCACACGGGGGCCCTGAGGCTGGAAGGAGGCTTTGGTTTTTTGAGATTTAGACCCAGGCGAAAGGCGGCGGGTGGGCGCTCTTGCGCCAGAGCCGGTCGATTTGAAGCTGCTTCCAGGTGGCGGCCGTTACTTTCAGCAGGATCTGGCCGGCATGGCGGACGATTTTCCCCGCCACGTCGATGATCCGCCGACGTAAGGTCGTGGGGTAGCAGTTGAGCGGCACCACCGGCTGGCACACATCTTCCTTGAAACACTCGTAAAGGAAAAAGGCCACCAGCAACGTGTAGTAATAGGCCGCGTTGGCAGCAAAGCGTTTAAACGGAAGAGTCTGTGAGGTAAAGTCCTTCAGGGCTCGATGCACTAACTCATCGGCTCCCCGTCCCTGATAGCCTTGCAGGATCGCCTCGGCTTGAAGCCAACGCTCGAGCCCCGCTTGCTGGAGCTGCTCGTCCACGGCGGAGCCGCAACCGAGATTGGTGTACAGGATCTGATCGGGACGGGCAAAGGCCAAAAGGCGCTGCTGATCCTCATAAGCCGGTCGGCAGAACAGGGCCCGGCGGAACTTCTCCCAGCTACCCCGCCGGTTTCCCAGTTCCACATAGTGCCACTCCTGATCGCCGTTGCGAGAGACTCCCCAGGCCGTTTCCTCCAGCTGCAAGATGTACTGTTGCACATCGCCATAGAGCTTGCCGGCGACGATGTAGCCGACCTGGAGTTCTTCCAAGACCTTCAGCAGCTTCTGATCGAAAAAGCCGCTGTCCAGGCGCACGATGATGGGTACCTCGGAGCGGTACTTTCGGCGAATCTTCCGGATCAGATGACTCAGGGTCTTCGGGGCCGTGTCGGCGTGGTTGGAGTGCTTGTCTCCTCCCCGAAAGACGGCATCGATGAGCAAGCGGCCCCAGGTGACCTGAAGCGGCTGAAACCCTTTGACTCGTTTGTAGGTCGGCGCCACGCCGTGGCGCTGGGGGGCCTCGTCGTTGTCCATCACCATGGTATCCATCCCCAGCAGAATCAGGGGCGGCTGTTGCAATCGCAGCCGCCACAGGAACAGCTGCTGCAGGAGTCGGCGAAAGAGCCAGATGCGCCACATGGAAAAGCGGCCGAAAAAGCGCTTGACCGCGTGAGAGGACAGCAAGGCCTCGGGCTTCGTCTCGATCGCTGCTCCATAGCCCGGATCCTCCTTCAAGGCTTCGAAGGACACCAAATGGCGACTCGATCCGTCTAGGAAGAAGCACCACAGCTGTTTGAAGATCTCCGTCACCGGCTGTCCTTTGCGGCTTTTGCGCAAGGAGCCAAACAGCCGATCCAGATCAGGGTCCAGACCCAAGCTCCGCACATAGCGGACAAACAGGCTCAGCCCGGCGCGTCCGGTCAAGGTCTCCGAGGTGGGTTGCACGTCGTCTATCCTTCGGGAAACAGACGCCTCAGAATGACGGGGAAGGGTGCTATAGTGGCTCACAGTTGTTTTACCTTCTGGGTTAGGAGCTTTTCGGTAGCCCATCTACCGCTAACTCCTAGCCCAGCAACATCTTAACTCAAAGATGTGACATCCCTAGGCCCATCAATCGCTCAATTTAGGTAGTTGGAACATTTGTCCTCCATGAAGGGGTAAACATCCAACGATCGATTTTCTTGACGTTTCCCGTTCTTATTCCATTGGCGGTGCTGGGCCTGACTCGCTTGTCATCCACCTCCCCGGCCCCCACAGATGATCCTGTCTGCCAACTGTAGAAAGACGACGAGACGCGGGTGCTGGTGCAATGGGTAGGATTTCGTCAGACACAGATAAGGTTCAATGTCTCACAACGCTTTTTGGGCAGATCGAAGTACAGTTTGCGACGAATGCTGGTGCTTGCCTTAGATGGGTACCAACCTGGATCGGTTCGCCACAGTACATCGCATAGCGCATGAACTCGAGGTGTTGCGGAAGACCTGGGCAACGATGCTCAAGGTTGCCACCCACGGCAGCGTGCCACCGTACTGGGCCGTCACGCCAGGTCCGGCTAGTGGTGTGACACATAAATGTCGCTATATTTTCTTCCACTTATAAGATTTGGGATGTTCATTCAAGTATCCGATACCCCTGAGCAGTCCCTGCTCGATGTCGTCTGGGGTTTTGTAGTCGGTGTTGTGTAGGGCCGTTCTGGCCAAGGTGGAAAAGTAGGACTCGATGAGATTGAGCCAAGAGCTGTTGGTGGGCAGCCAGTGAAAGAGGATTCGATCCGAGTGTGCCTGTGCTTGCCACCGGCTCTGCCTTGTGAGCGCTGAGGTTATCCAGAATCAGATGGATGCGACCTTGAGGCCAGTTGGGCAACACCATTTCCTCGAGGAAGGCGCGGCAGTTGACACTCTTCTTGCTGGGGGCTCGACGCCCGAGCGCCTGACCTGTCTGAGGACAGAACGCTGCGAAGAATTGCAGGGTCCCAGACTTTCGAGTGTATCGGTTGGACCGATGCGCCGGGCGCCGTCCCCACCGTGGTCCCCCTCGCGGCACCGTCTGGAGTGGCCCCGACTCGTCGAAACAAATGACCGGACCATCAGAGGGAGGGTTCCGATACAGACGAATTATGGCGTTTTTTTTACGTCGAAGTCCGGATCCGTACTCTGGCACCAGGTTTGGCCCGTGAGAAACCGCAAGCCGTGCCGACGGAGGATGCGTCGAATCGTCTCTCGACTCAACGTGGGCAGGGCCTTCTCGACCTGTAGGTACTCCTCCAACTTGGCAAGGGACCAACTCGAAAATCCCAGACCCAGCTCCCGTGGTCGCGACGTCGCTGCTTCGATTACCAGGGTCTCTGCCTGTGGATCGTACAGTCGTGGGCGCCCGCTTCGTCGCCGTCCCAACACGGTTGGGATTCCCTCCTCTTGGAAGCGTTTGATCCAAAGGTGCGCGTTGGTGTAGTGCAGCCCGGACAGATCGGAGGCTTCCCGCAGATTGAAGCCCGCTGCGAGATGCCAGATGAGCCGACAGCGACGGAACACGGCTGCGGGAGTCTTCTCGGCGCGCAGCAAACGCTGCAGCTCGAGCAACTCCTCGACCGAGAGCGATCGCAGCAAAAATGGTTTATTCGCCATGGACTGGCATCATAGCACTCTCAGACAAGAATATATAGCGTTACTTATATGTCGTACCACTAGCCCCAAAATAAGCGCACTCTTGAAAACAGATCGCTTTCCCGGCTCCTGAGAGCCATTTTGGAGGCCGAAATTCTAAATTTCTGTGCCAAGCCACTCAGAACTCGGCTCGTCTTCTGCTTTCCCCCACGCCGATCGCTCAGCGGGAGCTATTCTGCCCCCTTTGGCGGCTTTTTTAGAGGCACCTCGGCCCAGCACTCGCGACTTTCGGCGTTTTCTCATCTCCTATCAGGTAGCCGGTCGTCGTTTCAGCCACGCACTGCCTTCCAAGAGAAGACGGCTCCAGCTATTCACGTCCAGCAGCCGATAGACCAACCGTCGACCCGTCCGCAAAATCTGGCAGGGCATTTCAATAATCTCTCGCAGGAACCGGCGATATTCCATCTTCACCAGTTGTCTGGCCTGCAGTCGGGCCGGCAGAACCAACCCCATCCAGGCCTTCAGATTCCACGCCTGAGCTGCAATCACCAGATAGGCCCAGTTGGCCACCAGCGTAGCGGACGGCATCCGCAGTGCTTCGACTCCGTTCTTGAGTTGCTCAATGACATTCTCTTGGTTGCAGCGCCGGTTGTTCTCCCGGACCACTGCCGCCGTTCCCAGCTGGGCAGCCGGGATATTCGTGACATAAAAGTGGTAGCGCGTCTGTGGCAGAAGCCGTCTCTGGCCTTTCTCGACCAGGATCGTCTTGCGCAAGACCACCAGTCGATACCTCCCTTGCGCTTTGCTCGGATGGTAGTCCATCTCGGCGATCTCTTCCCGCTCCAGCGTCAGCTTCTTGAATCCCCGTGTCTTGACGATCTCCGGCTTCACTTTGTCCCGCCGGCGGCGCCGCTTTTTGCCTTTCTCTTTCCCCTTGCTGGGGCGGACCAGCTCGCTCCAACTCGCTTGCGGCAACGCTTGTGCCCACTTGACAAAGCTCGGGTTGGCATCGATCCCGAAGTCAAATTCCACCCCCGCCTCGGTCCAGCGGTCAAAATGAACCGTCAGCGAAAAATCCGTGTCCCCGCGCAGACGCACCCTGCGAAAACCGGCCTCTCGGACCAGCTCGATGCTCCGATCCAGCCATTCGGGGGCTCCCTCATGAGAGGGACGGTTGCCCGATCGGTTCACGGCGTAGAGCACTTCCCCCGTATTGGCCAGCGTCACGATCAGCGGCGCATAGCCCCACTGCCCGTCGTAGCTGATCTCCATCCCTTCTTTGCATTCCCCGCGGGTAGGGGCAATCGTCCCGTCCACATCGATCTCCGCCCGTTCAAAGAAACTCCTCGGTTGTTGGGCCCAGACCTTGCGGCGGCTCTCATTGACGGCCTCCATCAGATCCACCACATCCGATGCTTCAAAGCGCTGGACAAAATCTCCGGCCGTGCTGGGCGCCGGGATCTTCTGGGCTCCCACCGCCTCCAGGAAGCTCACACTCTGACGCCGCAGTTCGATATCCTGATAGCGGGTTCCTCCGGTGGCCACGTTATAGACCAGGTTCAACACGTGGTCCGATTCGTGGTAGGGCTGGTGGCGTTTGAACAACTTCACCGCCCGGTCAATGGCTTCTCCCAGCCCGCTCCACTTCACCACTTGCTGCAGCAGTCCCAGCCCGCCGTAGCTGACGGCCCCAATCTTCTCCGAGACCTCGTAGCTGATCCCGTCGGGCGAGAGGACTGGTTTCGGATCTTGACCGTTCCAGCTGGAGCTCAGCCGACGGGCAACTTCTTCTTCTCGTTTGTGGAGGATTGCGCTATGCTTTTTCTTCACCTGAAATGCCCCCTTTCGGGTCTCTCTGAGGTTTCTTTGTTAACTCCAGAATACCCGTCAGGTCTGGCATTTCAGGTGTTTACACCCGGCTTAATCCACTTTCATCTACTTGTTTTGGGACTAGCTACTCCCCGGAGCCGATCGAAGCCCCGGCCATCAAGACGCCGGGACCGAGTAGCGCAGTCCAACTGTGCCAACCCAACTGTCCTTCAATTCCAGACGCTCAAAGGCAGATTGCTATTTTGCTACGGTCTTCAGGTCCTTAACCAGAAGACTCCCAAATTGATTGCCTCGCTCCAATGGCTTCGAACAAGATGTGTGGAGCCTGACCCGTTGTACCAGGGTCCCCTGCTCGTTCTTGATCCGAACCCGGGTGTTGCCTGCGATGGGCCTGCCCGGCTTTCTGGGAGCTAACAGAATCTGCGAACCCACCGAAACATAAGATCCGTCGAAATAGACTTCGCCTCCACCAATGACTTGGATCTGAGCCAACTCTGGAAGGGCGCCGCGATCGCGACACTTTACTTTGCCGGACTGTCGGTTGTTGGTAAAGTCGCAATCGTCCGCAGTGTACTCAAGCGTGAGGGATCGCAGTCTGGTTTCGTTTGCGGGTAAGCAGTAGCGACCGCTGTGACCGCTGCCATCTAGATTCTTGTCGTCGGTCGAATCGGAACAACGAGCACTCTTTGGCAGCGGTCCACCGATCGAGCTGACCCCATTCGCGACCTCGAAGTCCCCGAAGATGCTGCCCGCACCGAAGACCTCACAAGGGCCACTCTCATCCCCGGCATTGTCTTCGCTGAACCCATCAGTGTCGCAAGATGTCGGGATCTTGGTTTTGTTCACGCTGATGCTCGGAGTCGGCTCTGGGATGTTGACGAGAAATGTCCCGCCGCCGGGTACTTGCGGAAACTCACCGAGGGAATCGCCTACCTCGTTCTTCACCACGATGTCCCCTTCCGCTCCGTTGTTGCGGAGCGTCAACTGTGCGACTTCCCCTTTACATTCACCGCCCACGGGGTCGCTCGTGGCGGGATGTTTGAAACTGATAAACACCGTGTTGCGGGCATCCAACCCCTTGACTTCTAGTCTATAGTCACCATTTGGAATGGAGGATACCGTGTCATCAACTATGGGGAGCGGAGGACCGCCAGTCTCCTTGCCCAGACTAAAACTCTCCCACTCGCCATCACCGGACGGATTGAGGTTCTTCCTCGTCCAGACATCTCCAGGGGCGGTCAGGGTATAGATGACATTGGGTGCTTCCGGTGCTCCCCAGCTAAGAAGTGGATCAGTGGCGACTCCCCCATCGGCCGGATTCCCAGGCTTTGTGCCCTCCGGTAATGCGTTTCTTGAGGGGAAGATCGGCAGACCCAGGAAGTTGGGATCGTCCCCATCATTGGCGACATCGAAATCCCCTTCGAACAGCGGTGTAAACCAAACCGGCTCGGTAACGAAGTTTACCGGAATCGTAAAAACAAAGGTCCCGTCAAAGGTGGTTGGGCCTGGGAAGTTCGACCCCACGCCATTGTATCCAATATTGGATTCGTCGTAAACGAACAGGTTGACGCCGAGCCCGGAAACACCTACCTTGAAATTGGCCTGCTCATGTGTCAGTAGAACGGGTTCGGGCGGCACGTTGGGGATCCAATTGAGCACTAAATGGTAGCCGCAGGTATCATTGGGAACCTGGGTAATCCCGTCGGACAACAATCTAAGTCCACAGGAGCCAGGCGTCTGCTCTACAGTGAAACCCACCCACTTGTTATCAGGCATCGACGCCCCGAAGAATGTCCGGACTAGGTCATCAGGACAGGTGTTGGCCCGTTGGGCCTGACCGGTCGGTACCTCGGAAGCCTGAAAAGGACCACTTGGATCCAGAAACAGCGTGTACTGCATCTCATTCATGAGATCCGCACAGCCAGTGCCTTGGCAGTTATCCCAACTGAAAGATCCTCCAGTCTGCTTGCGACTATCACCATCGAAAATCCAAACCGTGAACTGGCTCAATTGTCGCGGAACTCTTATCGAAAAATGTCGTCGTCGCTGAGCGTCGCAGGAAGCAGCTCCGGGATTATCCAGACAGAAAGGAGGTTCGGGATCGGGAAGGTCGTCATCAATTTCTCCTAACGAATTCAGACCACGGGTCAGGTTGACAAACCGTCCGCTCTGCTGGAACTCTTCCGACTCATCCCCTCTCGAATTGGGGCCAGTAATATCGGGGATTCCCCTGTCCGGCCGAGTTTGGGCCAACGCAGTCTGAGGGTCTACTGCGATTACCAGTAGTCCAACCAAACCTAGCAAAGACAACAACATACCGGTTACCGAAACCCGTGTTCTCACACCACACTCCTTACAGTCATTGCCGAAGGTCCTCTGAAGATCGCTGCCCCTGGCAATGGGCTCTGCTTCAAGAATAGGTCTTCCCTCCAGGACATTCCGCTATGCCCGGATATGATACGGAGCAGTAGCAGCCACACCTACCTCCACTGGCGGTCTCAACCGAGTCCTACCCTCGGCTCGAAGGCCGAGAGGTTCGAAAGGATGTCGAATCCTCTCCCGCTGACCTTCGGCGCAGGGTGGGCTCCAGAGGCTCGACCGATATACTTCGTCCTGGAGGCCAAAGCTGCGTCAGAGAACGACTCGATCACCCCTCAGCTTCACTCGAAGATACCCTACCTTCCCTGCTGGACTTCGGGGACCTTCTCTTCGCCTGAAGGCGAGGGGTTTCACCCTCCCCGATTGGGACACTGACAGCACCACCTACACTCCTCTCTATCGTTCGCTTTGCAAGTAAGAAAGGTGATAGCTATCACCAGAGGCTACGTTTCGTCTCAAGACCTGAAATCGGGAAGGTCTCGCTGAGGCTGGATTCCAGGAGCTGGTTCGACCAAGACTGGCAACTCTGACTAGAAGCTCACCCCGTTCTTAAGCCCGGTTCGGAGTAGTGTCCGAGGAGATAGGATACGAAGCAAACTAGAGATAAATTGAATCCCGTACGAGCAGGTGGAGGGACTTCGCCAGCGGGAGATTTTGGGACAGAAGGTAATCGCTAGCAAAAACGGACGGCTTGGCTGGCAATCCTGCAAAGTTTCATGAGCTGGCGTTGGGAGAAGTCACACTTGCTGATCTCGGACGCCAGTTCTGGGCTCAAGGACAGCTGCAGTTCTTACAGCTTTGCAGGTCCTCTTGGAGACGGCCAATCGATCTCTTCTTGATGAACCAGATTCCTGCTGTTCCTGGCGCTGAGCAAATCCATCCTGGTTGTAGGTACAGGATGAGAGCCACGGCACTTCGAAAGGAGGTCCATCCTCGTTACTTTGGTTCGTACAAGAGGAGGATTTCTTCATTGCTTGTCTGTTGGCCTGGCATCGCTCCGGTCGCCTTCAGCTCTCCAGGATTGATCATGATGACTCCACACGAGTAAACTTTTCGAGGCGGTTGTGGATCTGGCCGAAACTAGCCCAAAGATGACGTTCATGGCGTGACACGACAACGCAAACTGGCATATTCCTCGTTCCTGATTCTCTTGCTCGTGCTTCTGGGCGAGGGCCTTTCATTCTGGACCGGAAAGTACCTTGAGAAGAAGCATGTCTTCTATAGAGCGGTCGCCGGCGATTATGACCGGTACCTTTCTCTCCGAGATCCAGTCGTGGGCTGGCCATCTCCGTCGCTGTTTGGCCTCGCTGAATATGATCGAATCGGTTCTCGGGTCGTTCCGCAGTTTCCGGATCCCCATAAAGCAAGGGCTCTTGTCTCACTATACGGTGACTCCTTCACCTGGGGTTCCCAGGTCCCTGCCAACCAAGCATGGGGAAACCTGCTCGCCAGGAAGCTGGGCCGGCGCGTGAACAACTTCGGTGTCGCTGGCTACGGATCGGACCAATCCTATCTCCGCTTCCTCCACAATACGGGTGACGACGCTCCCATCGTTATCTTGGCACACTTATCCGAGAATATTCTTCGCAATCTGAATCAGTTCCGTGATCTAGTCTCGAATCCAGGCAGCATCGGCTTCAAGCCTCGTTTTATCCTGGACTCCAGCGGGCAAGCACAGCTGATCCCGATGCCTCATTTGTCGAAAGCTGCCTACCTGAGGTGTCTCGCCGATCCAGGTGCATATCTGAAGCATGAAGAATTCCTCCCGGGCAAACCGTCGGGACCGCTGATACTCAGTTTCCCGTTTACTTGGAGCGTCCTGACTGTTCTGCGGCACTACCACGTGCGTGCCAAGCTGAGGGGCGAGCCCAGGCACAGGCAATTCTACTGCCGAGATCACCCGGCCGAAGGTACCAGGATCACCGCCGCTATCCTGGCGAGCTTTTGTAAGAAGGCCCGATCCCGCGAGAAGGTGCCCGTAGTATTGTTGATCCCGACTGGACTGGACCTTGAATACGCTCGGGATCATGAGACTTGGCCCTACCATCCCTTGGTTGACGAACTCGCTGACCGGGAGTTTCCCGTTTTGGATGCGGGCCCCCTCTTGATTGAGAGAATCGGGAACCGGCCAATCGAAGATTATTTCGTAGGAGACACCAGCCACCACTTCAATTGCGAGGGCAACCGCCTGCTCGCCGAAATCGTCTATGACTACCTGGTAGGTCGTGGACTCGTACTCGTCCCAGCCAACTGATCCTTTCGAGCCTTGCCGGGCTTGTTTAGCCGTCTTACCAGGCGGGACAGTTGATGGTCGTCGAACAGAACCTTGGCTGCGACAAAACTGAGCAACACAAAACTACCAAACATGTACGCTTGAATAGGTGGGTAGTAGGGCGCAAAGCAAAAACTGTTAGAACCGATCGCGAGGATCATCCAGTACTCGCGAAAACTGAACAGCAGAGAAAGGATCACCAGTCCAGACAGAGCAAGACCATAGTTTACAAAGTCGGACATTCGGTTCGCGTATCCGAGCGCAAAAGACCCCAGTATGTTGACCAGCGCGTTCTTCATCAGCAGCAGCGGCGACTCCTTCATGATTCGAAAGTACTCCGCGCGTGACACCTCACGATAGCGATCCACAGTAGAATCAAGGTAAAAGTTTCGCCCGTTTCGATGTCAAGCTTCACGCCGGTCTTGGCCTTCATGAGGCTCTAGCCATTGACATCCCCGATCCCCTCCCATGTAGGCGTTGGAGTAAGCACCGAGACCAATGTAGGCAGGTGCCACACATTCTTCTTGTGAGGATAGTGAGCCAGGGAAAAGACGAGCAGGCATGCAGCCAACAGCAGTATTGCTCGCTGCCAACCGCTGATCTTCCTCAGTCCTATGAAGACCAGGATCACAGCACCCACCGTTGTCGGTCGAACGCTAAGAACGGTTCCTAGCTCTGCACCCCAAACCAACCAGAGCGGGTCGAACGGAGCTGAGGCTTGCTGTGGAGCGTAATTAGGGCCAGCGAGCGGACGACCTGCCAGAAGAAGTAGAAATCCAAAGTGACGAATTGAAGGATCAAAGGGTTGATTCCATAAGCGGGTACAGAGGCTACTCTCGCTGCCCACTCTTCAGCCTCATCATCACAAAGACCGTTGCTGCGGCATGGACTAAGATCTGTAAGAGCAGAAGTGATTCGATGTCGCCGGCGAACCAGCCGAATAGCGTCGTCGCCAGCAGGATCACGTAAACGTAGCCGAAGGGGTTGGCGCTGTAGGGAGACAAGTCGTTAGAGGAGCGAAATCGATACCG
The DNA here is from genome assembly GCA_965222655.1 of Acidobacteriota bacterium. GTDB lineage: Bacteria > Acidobacteriota > UBA6911 > RPQK01 > JAJDTT01 > CAUZIZ01. The sequence goes on along the minus strand of CBDCUP010000022.1, from coordinate 1,265,763 downwards.
TTTTTCAGCATCGTAGTCCTCCAACTGGCAGAGCTGCCGCACATCCTCAACGTCGATGTAGAATCCACGGCCGAGCTGGAAGTTAGCACTGCTGAGAAGTAGGGTCCAGTCCATCTGGCATTTTGCCGGCCAGGGTTCTGGAAGAGAGAACCCGCCAATAGAACGAGGCCGAAACGGCGACAGCGAGGAACCGTGTCTGGATCACTCTGGAGCGCTCCCTACGACCGCGTTGGCGGTCGAGCTGGGTGTCAATGAAGCTGCGTTGGTACCGACCCAATTCTCTGGCCGTCGACGGCGACACAATACCATACTATCGGAGGTCAAACCTTCGACAAGCTACACTCCTGAGCTGGTCAAGATCAGTGTCATTGTCAGGCCTCTCGGTGATGAGAAAGTTCGTAAGAAGAGAGTTTCAAGCAGCGAGGATTTGCTTTTTTGCGGAACGGGCTTGGGAAACGGAACTTTCGCCCTTAACTCCGGATCCGATCCGTGCAGCTCAGGTGGGATTTATAAGGCAACACTGCTACGATGACGTCGTCACGTCAAGCGAGATGACGGTGGGGTACTCAGTCGAATCAATATGTTCGGTAAAGCACGAGGACTCGATCCAGACACGCCCAAGGTTCGGATCACCTACCTCACGGAACCTCAATCTGTGGATATGGCAGACTCTTGGTACGCGATTGCCGATCCAGACCATTTCTGGATCAAGCGTCGATTCGACGTTATAAAACGTCTCCTCAGTGGCTACGATGTGAATTCCCTGAAGGTCGCCGAATTCGGGTACGGTCATGGATCGTCCAGCGTCAAGTACAAGAGGCCTGGGGCACTCTGGTCGATGGCTTTGATTTGAACCTCAAGGCTTTGATCGAATCGATCGCCAGGGACCACTCTCTCTACTGCTATGACGTCTTCGAAAGAGATCGGGCCTTTCAGAAACGCTACGATCTCATCATCCTGTTTGACATCCTCGAGCACGTTGAAGACGACGCTGCCTTTATGGATGCCGTGGTTTTCCATCTCGCTCCTGGAGGGACGTTTTTGGTTAATGTGCCCGCCTTACCGTTCCGCTCTTCCAGATACGATGTAGCGGCAGGTCACAAACAACGTTACACGCGGCGTAAACTTACACGGCTCGCCGGGCGCACTGGACTGCGAGTCTTGCATGATACGTATTGGGGACTGTCACTCGTGCCGTTGCTGGCAGCACGAAAACTGACTTTAATGCTCGAAAGATCGCAGAATAGGATTATTGAAAAGGGATTCAATCCACCCGGTCCGGTCACCAATAAGTTCCTTTACAATCTCTGTCGTTGTGAGTGGCTACCACAACGATGGATCGGCACATCGTTGATGTCCCTGCTCCAAAGAACCTGATTGTCAGGAAGATGTCAGAACGTCCGCCCCAAGAACCCATCGCCGTATCAATCGTGATTCCCCTCTACAACGAGTGCGACATGTTTCCGCTTCTCAATGAACGAATTGAGGCAACTCTGGAGCAGTTACCTCAACCGGTGGAGGTGCTTCTGGTTGACGACGGTAGTGAAAACGAAACGGCGGCAGCGATCGACACACTTGTCAGCCACGACAGACGTTTTGTCGGCATTCATCTCAGCCGCAATTTTGGGCACCAAGCTGCACTCACCGCCGGCATGGACTTCTGCCGAGGAGAGGTGGTAGCGTTGATCGATGGAGACCTCCAGGACCCGCCAGAACTGCTTCTCGATATGTATGCCAAGATCCAGGAAGGATACGACGCCGTCTACGCGGTCCGTCGCTCCCGAAAGGAGTCATTTCTTTACCGGATGGCCTATCGCGTCTTCTACAGGCTGTTGAAGCTGGCCACCCATCTGCCGATCCCGGTCGACAGCAGGGACTTCGGTATAATGCGTCGGAGGGTGGTTGATCAGATCAATGCCATGCCGGAGCAGCACCGATTCGTTAGAGGTCTGCGTAGTTTCGCGGGATTCCGGCAGGTCGGTATACCCTACGATCGAGGCGCTAGACTAGCGGGTCGACCTAAGTTCACGCCGACCAGGTTGATTCGTCTGGCTGCGGACGGGATCTTTACCTTCAGCGAGCTTCCCCTTCGCCTCGCCTCGCTGCTGGGTGTTTTCATTGCATTCGTCTCAATCTTCTACATGGGCTACCTCGTTATCTGGCGACTGACGGCAGATCGAGAACTACCCGGCTTTGCGACGCTCGCCGTTTCGATTTTCTTCTTGGCAAGCATTCAGCTCATCTGCCTAGGCATAGTGGGAGATTAGATTGCACGGATCCACAGCGAAGTCAAGAGGCGTCCCAGGAACATTGTCGATCGGGTCGCACTCAGGGCCGAAGATTGATGTCTCTATGGTTTCTCCCCCGGCCCTGGAGCCAGCCCACCTGAGCATATGGATTATCGGCTGGCTTCAGTGAGTGGCACAAAATGAGAATCTCCGACAACTCCGTGAGAATGGGATGGCGGTACTTGTCGATGCTGCTATCGCTGCAGGGAAGACGCGCCCTTCAGGCCTTCTGCCTGATGGCAGTGACAAGCTTACTCGGCGGCCTCGGACTCTTGATCCTGCTTCCCCTGCTCCAACTGGTTGGCGTCGGGAGTCAGCAGAGTGAGATTGCCGAACGAGTGGCAGGGCTTTTCGACTCTCTGGGTTTAGAACGATCACTACCCAACGTGCTGATTGCCTTTTTCCTTCTGACTACCGGATACTCACTCCTGGTGCGCTGGATGAGTCTGGTCAACGCAGACGTCGAAAGGTCGTTTTCCAGGTCGCTCGAAAACCGACTCTATTTCTCCGTCCTGCAGACCGACTGGCTCTTCTTCGTGCGGACGCGAAACTCGGACCTGATCCATGCGCTGACGGACAACGTGCGGAGCGTTTCCGTGGGCACCACAAATCTGTTGAGGTGTCTTAGCATTCTCCTTACCTCTGGAATACACCTGGTGCTTTCCCTATTGATCGCTCCTGGACTCTCAGTGATCACGCTAAGCTGTTTCCTGGTTCTCTGGTTCCTGATAAGACCTTACAACCAGGCCGCCCATCAGAGCGGCCAGGCTCTGATGAAGCTGAACCGGCATTTTTATGCGAACATCACCGAAGCTTTATCGGGAATGAAGGAGGCGAAGACTCTTGGATCCGAGCAACACTGCTTCTCCATTTTCAGCCGCAACACGGGTGCCATTCGGGACGCATTCTTGCAGTTCGTGCGCACGCGCGGCAACACCACATTGATATACAGAATAGGATCTGCCGTCGTCTTGAGCATACTGCTGTTGGTTGCGGTTGAGATTCTGATGGTGCCTCTGATCGAACTCATGCTACTGATCGTTATCTTCGCCAGACTCTTACCTGGACTCCATCAGGTTCACATCGGCTACCAGGAAGTCCTCCACATCTTCCCGGCGTTTGGATCGCTGATTGACGGTTTGGAACGCTGCGATGCTGCCCGCGAGATCCAGCCTATCAAGAGGCCGCCGCCATTGACCCTTGAACGTGAGATTCGGTTGAGTCAGGTTGACTTCTCCTATCAGAAGGGAGAAAACAGGAAAGTCCTGGGAGGCCTCAGCCTTACCATCACCGCAGGCTCAACTGTCGCTGTCGTCGGTCCCTCAGGGGCGGGCAAAACAACCCTGGCCGACCTGCTTATGGGCCTGCTCACACCGGACCGTGGAAGCCTTTCGGTCGACGGACAAGTCCTAGCCGGCGATCGTCTCTTCGCTTGGCGGCAGGCAGTTGGTTACGTCCCTCAGGAGACCTTCTTGATGAACGACACGATTCGGGCCAACCTGCTTTGGGCGCTTCCCTCGGCGGGTGAAGACGATCTGATCGAGGCGCTTCGCCTCGCTGCTGCAGACCAGTTCGTAGCGGCCCTGCCCCGGGGCTGGGATACCGTTGTGGGGGATCGAGGTGTGGCACTGTCAGGCGGTGAGCGCCAGCGAATCGCACTCGCTCGTGCATTGATTCGACGGCCGAGTGTCCTGATTCTGGACGAGGCCACCAGCTCGCTCGATTCCGAGAACCAGCAAAAAGTCCAGGAAGCGGTCCGGAAGCTTCAGGGCCATCTGACAATAATCATCATCTCCCACCGTCTTTCGACCGTTCGGATCGCCGATCAGATCCTGGTCCTGGAGAACGGTCAGTTGGTCGAGAGGGGCAACTACGACGACTTGGCAAAGCGATCTGAGGGTCGCTTTCGAGAGCTAATCGAGGCCGACTAAGTACACTGGAACACAAATACTCATAGGTATGTGCGGACCTCACAGGTAACGCCCAGGGTGGGCCGACCGAACCTTGGAGCAGTCAAGAACTCGACTCTCAGCTGCAAGAGACCAACTGGGGATCCCCCTGGTGCGAACGGCTGATGCAACTCCAAGTGTGCATTGTTTACCCGCATTCGGCGATCTGGAAGTTGCGATCGGAGCTCTGGCAGAAAGGAACCGCTTTATACTACCCGACCCAAGATAGGGCGTATTCCAGGTTGAGACCACCGCTATTCTTACTGCGGCCCGTTTTAATCCAGCTGACCGCCTGGAGTACGGTGGCGATCGAGATGGGGTTGGGGACCCTCATCTGGATTCGTGAACTTCGTTACCCAGCCCTACTTTGCAGTCTCGCCCTGCATATGTGCATCGAGCTCCTCCTCCGACTGCAGCTTTTTGGCTGGTCGATGAGGGTGAGTCTCGTCCTGTTCGTGGAACCGCGCGATCTGGAGCGCTGGATCACCGACATCCTCCGATGAATCAAGATCTCGGTAACCCGACCGGGCTCGTTTGCGGCAGCTCCCCCGAATCTGGGTTAGAATACGTCTTCTCAAGTTTCGTCGACCAGCTGCAAGGTTCCTTTTTGTGGAGTGAGAATGCGTGCAGGGGAAAGCCGGAACAGGCTGCGGACCAGGATGTTCGGCTCGTTATCACTAGTCTGTGGCTTCTCGATCGGGATGCTCGTCCTTGAGCTTCTGGTTCGGATCGTCGCTCCCCAGGTCGAGCCTGAAAAGTGGTACCGATCCCACCCCAAGTATGGCTACGTCAACCGAGCGGATTTCTATCAGGAGGTTACCTTTCATTCCAGTAAGGGAAACTCGGTGATGCGAGTACAGACCAACTCCCTTGGACATAGAGATAGGGAGTACAACCTGACGGCCTCGGACTGCAAGAGGATTCTGCTCTTGGGCGATTCGTTTACTTTTGGCTATGGTGCCAACGTCAAGGATCTATTCGACACCAGGCTGGAGGAACTGCTGAATGGCCTCCACGGTTGCTATCAAGTCATCAACGCGGGCGTCGTAGGTTGGGGAACACTGCAGCAAGTGGAGTATGCGCAGGATCATTTCGATATCTTCAATCCCGACCTGGTAGTGATTACGTTTTGTAGCAACGATCCCTATAACGACACTCAATACAGGTTCCGCATCAAAGACAAGGAAAAGGGAGGGGCCTTTTACTTCCCTGGTAAGGTGTTCCTGCGGGAAAACTCCCACCTCTACCGGCTTATCTACAAGCTCTTTCACCGAATGGTATACGACGTTGCTCTACGGTGGAAGCTGGGGGGCAAGTATGAGCAGTATAGAAAAGAAATGGGAGACCTGCTGGCTGGACGAGCCCTGACCCCGGATGATCTGGTTCGGTCTCTTGGCTTCATGCGCGACTTCCGTGATCGATTCCGCGAATTCAATCCGCACGGAGTTGTGTTGCTCCAAGCGACAGAACCCTGGAACCCGATGATCAAACAGTACTTGAGTTCAAGTTCGAATGGCGAGGATCTCCTCTACGTTGATCTATCCGAGGATGCATCGCGCCTGACAGAAAAAACCCTGGGTTACGATGCTCATTGGAATGCGCAAATGCATGCCGTTTCTGCGAAGAATCTATTTGAGACTATCGAGGGACTCGGCGACCCGGCGCGTAAAACCTCAAGCTCCCTGCCCGGTCCGGCGAAGCCAAGCACTGGAAATGAGAACTGAGAGCCGGGAATGCGGATCAAGTCCCGTGTAGGTGCCAGACGGGGTCAAGACACTGGCTCGAAGCGAGGGCTCTCGGAACTGCTCCTCGAACTGATCCACTGACGAGTGCGCCACCGATCGAGGTGATCCCATTCACCACCTCGAACTCACCGAAGACACCGCCTGGACCAACGATTTGACAAGGAACACCCTTGATCCTGACGCCGTCACCAGAGAGGTCAGACCGCAGGATGTTGGGATTGTGGTCTTGTTCACACTGAAGCCGACCCTCGGCTCCAAGCCGAGGGGTTCGGAGGATGTCGAATCGAATTCGACTACGCGGCTGGCCTTGGTCGTGGCGGTGGCTTCCAAGCCGCCAGGCGTCGAGCCAAGCTCGACCGCTTCACTTCGGCCTGGAGGCCAAACCCACGTCACAGGCCAAACGTGCCGCATCTCTTTTCACTCGGAACTTTCCCTATCGTCCCCCCTTTGGGGACGGGGACCTTCTCTTCGCCTAAAGGTGAGGGGTTTCCACCATCCCCGACGGGGACACTAGTACTTCTAGTGGACTGTAACACCGGAATCGCTAGTGGTAATTCTGTGTGAAGGATCTCGATAACTCCACCTAAAGGGTTTCGGATCCTGGTTGTAGAGTTGAATGTATCGCATCAGCTTTTGATCCAGGTCTTTGACGGAAGTGAAGATTCCTCGTGCCAGAAGGTCGCGTTTGATCTTGGAGAACCAGAGTTCGATCTGATTGAGCCAGGAAGAATAGGTCGGAGTGTAGTGGAGGGTAACGTTGGGATGGGCCTGGAGGAACTCGAGCACCCGCTTGGTCTTGTGAGTGGCCAGATTGTCGCGATCACATGGATCTCGCGGCCCTGGGGCTGATGAGCGACAATCTCGCCCAAGAAGGCGACGAACTCCACAGAGGTGTGTCGACCAACCGTCTTGCCCATGACTTCGCCGGTCTGGGTGTTCAGAGCTGCGAACAGGGACAAGGTGCCATGGCGGTAGTACTCAAAACCGTGCCTTTCGGCTCGCCCCGGCGACAGGGGCAGGACGGGGTCGTTGCTGTCCAGCGCCTGGATGGCCGTCTTTTCATCCACGCAAGAGACGGCGGCATGCTGAGGGGGCTTCAGGTAAGACCGATGATATCGGTTGCCTTTTCTTCGAAGGCCGGATCGTTGGAGGCCAAGTAGCGTTCCAAGCGGTGAGGCTGGAGCCGGGCTCGCTGCCACGCTCGGTGCACCAGCATATGGTTGATCTCCAGGTGGGTGGCCAGTTTGCGGGTGCTCCAATGAGTGGATCCGTCCGCAGGGGGCTGACGCGTTGCCGACAGAATGCGCGCCTCCAATTCAGGCGTCAAGGCCGTCACCTTCGGCCCCTGATAGCGCAGGTACAGACCGGCCAAGCGATCCGCCTCGAAGCGCTTTTTTCAGATCGCCACGTAGGTGGCAGCACAGGGAAGCCTCTCTTGAATACTCGAGTAGGATTCTCCGTCGGCCAGCATGAGAATCAACTGGGCTTTGCGGGCCTCCTCGGTGCGCACCTTGCTAGAACGGGTTCGAGACAACAATTCTTCTCTTTCAGAAGGAGTCAATGTGAGGTTTGCTTGTGGCATAGTTCATTAAACCACTAGTCAATCCCGTGTTGCAGTCCACTAGGCCCAAAAGAAGTGGATGAAAGTAGATTAAAGTACGTGTAAACACCTGAAACGCCAGACCTGACGGGTATTCTGGAGTTAGCCAAAGAACCTCAGAAGAACCCGCAGGGAGGCATTTCAGGTGAAGAAAAAGCATAGCGCAATCATCCGAAAACGGAAAGCCGAGGTGGCCGCTCGGCTGAGCCCCGGCTGGAACGGAGAAGATCGGAGCCCCATGCTCTCGGCGGGCGGGATCCGCTACAAAGTGTCGGAGAAGATTCGGGCCGTCAGTTGCGGGGGTCTGGGGCTGCTGCAACAAGTCGTGAAGTGGAGCGGGCTGGGGAAAGCCATCGACGAAGGGGTGAAGCTGTTCAAACGCCACCAGCCGTACCAGGAATCGGACCACGTGTTGAGCTTGATCTACAACGTGGCCAGGGAGGGACCCGGTATCAGGATATTGAAAGGCGGCGTCACAGTGTCAGCTTCTTGGAAGCGGTAGGAGCAAAGAAGATTCCTGCCCCCAGCACGGCGGGAGATTTCGTGCGTCGCTTTGAGGCCGCAGATGTGATCGATCTGATGGAAGCCGTCAATGAGCGCCGCCGCAAGGTCTGGGCCCAACAACCGGCGAAGTTCTTCGAACGGGCGGAGATCGACGTGGATGGGACGATGGCCCCGACCCAGGGGGAATGCAAGGAAGGGATGGGCGTCCGCTACGACGGTCAGTGGGGCTATGCGCCGTTGATTCTGACGCTGGGCAATACGGGCGAAGTGCTGTATGCGGTCAACCGTTCGGGCAATCGCCCTTCTCATGAGGGAGCCCCCGAGTGGCTGGATCGAAGTATCGAGTTGGTCCGAGAGGCGGGTTTTCGCTCGGTGCGCCTGCGCGGGGATACGGATTTTTCGCTGACGAGGCATTTTGACGGCTGGACGGAAGCGGGGGTGGAGTTTGACTTCGGGATCGATGCCTATCCGAGCTTTATCCAGTGGGCGGAGGCGTTGCCCCGGGCGAGTTGGAGGGAGCTGGTGCGTCCGAGCCAAAGTGAAGCCGCAGATCGTCCAGGCACGCGGGGTTAAGCAGCTGACCTTGGAGCGGGAAGAGATCGCGGAGATGGACTACCGTCCGAGCCGAGCGAAGCGAACCTACCGGCTGGTGATCTTGCGCAAGACGCTCCTTGTCGAGAAGGGTCAGAAGCGGCTTCTGCCGCAGAGGCACTATTACTTTTACGTCACGAATATCCCGGCCCAGAAGCCGGGGACGGCAGCAGTGGTTCGGGAGAACAACCGACGCTGCGACCAGGAGAAACTCATTGAGCAACTCAAGAACGGAGTCGAGGCGTTGAGGATGCCCTCCGATACGTTGGTGGCGAACTGGGCCTATCTGGTGATTGCGGCCCAGGCCTGGAATCTGAAGGCCTGGATGGGGCTGCTTCTGCCGGCCCGACTGCAGGCGAGAGAACTGGTGAGGATGCAATATCGCCGTTTTCTGCGAGAGATTATTGAACTGCCCTGCCAGATTCTGCGGACCGGCCGACGACGAGTCTATCGGCTGCTGGAGGTCAATGGTTGGAGTCGTCTTCTCCTGGAGGGCAGTGCCTGGCTGAAAGGACGAGCGGCTACCTGAGCGGAGAGGGAAAAGCCTCGAATGTCGCGGCAGCGGGGGTGAGGTGTCTCCAAAAGAGCCGCCCAAGGGGGCAGGTTAGGCGATTCGCGTGCGGGAGAGCCGAACACGAGGCCAGCTTTGACTGGCTTGGCGTAGCAATCTAGAATCTCGGCCTCCAAAATGCCTCTCAGGACCCGGAAAGGGGTCAGTTTTCAAAATGCGCTTATTTTGGGACTAGTCGGGTTCGGGACGTAAATGTAACCCCGCTAGGCAACTGTGGAAACTCGGCAAGAGGTTCCCCTGCCTCGTTTTTCACCTCGATGGTTGCTGCCGGTCCATTGTTGCGGAGCGTCAACTGCGCAATGTGGCCTTTTGAAACTGATAAACACCGTGTTACGCGCATCTAAACCTTTAAGCTCGAGCCTATAGTCGCCATTCGGAATGGAGGGCACCATGTCGTCGGCGAGTGGGCGTGGAAACCCGACATTTTCTTTGTCCAAGGTAAAACCCTCCCATTTGCTGTCACCTGACGGATTGAGGTTCATCTTCGTCCAGACATTTCCAGGGGCGAAAAGTGTGTAAGTGACATTCGGTGCTTCCGGTGCCGCCCAACTAGCGGCGTTTGCTTTTGAGAGTCGGCGCCCTACTTGCAATCCTCTTTAAGATTGAAGCGACAGCAGCATAGAACTGCTCTTCTACTCTTCTCGAGGTGTTCTCACCTCTCGCTCATGCTGTGCCGATACGAGGCCGCTGGGGTTACGCGAGCGTAGAGGCGATCACCGCTCCAAATCTCGTGGTTCCAAGAACAAGACACTGGGTAACGAAGTTCACGAATCCAGACAAGGGTCCCCAAGCCCATCTCGATTGTGATCGTACTCCAAGGTAGCCAGAAGGGTGACAATAGGCCGCAGTAACAACATCGGTGGTCTCAGCCTGGAGAAACTCCTGTCTTGAGTAGGGAAATATACCGCGGTTCCCCCCGCCAGAGGTCTGATCGGAGCTTCCAGAGCGTGGCGTGAATATACACGATGCCGACTTGCAGCTGCTTCAGCCGCTCACACCATGGTGAATCCCAGTTGGTGCTCTGCACTGTAGAGTCGAGCCTCTCACTTTCCAAAGGGCCCGTCGGCGACACCTGGGAATTGCCTAACAGCTCCTCCGATCTTCCCGCAAACGCCAGCGACTAATATAACGAAAGAGCGTGGCCCAACCGCGAGAAGATGATCAGGAACGTAACCAATTGAATGAAAACGTCGCCTGCATGGAATACTACCGAGTTGCGGTGGCGCAGCGACAACAATGTGAGGAAGGCGACTTCTGGGGTATCCATTTAACCGGACTGAATGTAGGCTGAGGCGGTGGATCACCCTCGTGCTGGCACGCACTATCCGAGGTCCGTGGGCGAGTTCCAGGCCTGGTTCCGCACCGATGCGGACTGTCTGGACTACTTGGAGTGGCTGCGATGGCCCGCTGGCTTCGCTTGCGCGGACTGCGGCCACGATGGTGGCTGGCGGCTGGGCGATGGGCGCTTCAGGTGCTCCGGGTGCGGCGGCCGTAGTTCGGTGACTGCGGGCACGATCTTTGACCGGACGCGCACGCCGCTCACGGTATGGTTCAATGCCTGCTGGCTGTTCGCCACGGGCAAAGACGGGATCTCGGCGCTGAGCCTGAAGCGGACGCTCGAGATCGGCTCCTACCAGACCGCGTGGGCCATGCTGCATCGGCTGCGGTCGGTGCTGGTGCGCCGGGGCCGCGACCGACTAGCCGGCATGGTGGAGGTGGATGAGACCTACATCGGCGGTGAGCAGCCGGGGCTGGCAGGTGGCCGGGCCAGGGGCAAGAAGGTGCTGACCGGCATCGCGGTGGAGGTCCGGGAGCCGAAAGGGCTTGGCCGCTGCCGCATGCTGCCGCTGGCTGATGCGTCGGCCGCGTCGCTGCACCCGTTCGTGACAGATCACGTTGAGCCGGGCGCGACGGTCTTCACCGACGGCTGGCAGGGTTACCACGGTCTGGAGAAGCTCGGCTACGTCCATGCTCGACGCAGCCAGCGGGCGGCCCGGGCCCGCGGGGAGGATACCGGCGAGCTACTGCCCGCGGTGCACCGTGTCGCCTCACTGGCCAAGCGGTGGCTGCTGGGCACCCACCAAGGATCGGTGGAGCCCGCCCACCTGGCCAGCTACCTGGATGAGTTCGTGTTCCGCTTCAACCGCCGACGCTCCCGAAGCCGCGGGATGGTCTTCTACCGGGTGCTCGAACTCGCCGCTGCCCACGAGCCGCTACGCTACCAGGACCTTATCGCCACCAAGCGGCCCCGGGCGGTGTCGCCCACGCCGCCCCAGGCGCGCGGGCACCCGCCGAGCCTGGATCGCCCTCCAGCGAACCGCCCCTGGAGAACTGCCGGCCCGGATGGGTCCGGTTAAATGGATACCCCAGAGGCGACTAATGCGCTGGTGCGAGTGCAAGAACCCAACGTCAATGAAAGAGCAGCAATGAGGTGTACCACCACGATCAGATAAGCCGAACTTGCGGTTGTGGCTGGCCATTTAGAATTCCCCAGTTTTTGGCAAATAGACCAACAGCTGGTACGAGACCTCCCAGAAGATCTGGGAGCAGAAGGCCGCTCGACCGCCACCATACGCCAGAACCTGGCTCACGGAGGGCTCGCACCCACTCGCTCCATCGCCGAGAAGTACGTCACGGGCGTCTCCACGCGCAAGGTCAGTGAGATCACCGAACCGCTGAGCCGCCTTCTGCTTCATTAGCGTATTCTGCGAGCTTTCGGAGCCGCACCGGTGCAATTGCTGTCGCCGCTGGAGATGGAAAGCAATGGTCTCAGTTCGGATAGCTCTGTCAGCCTCTTGTGTGTTTCCAATAGGCCGACCCGATTTTCTTCGACATCTTTAGTAGGGAACCGTCCAATAAGGCGAGTCATCATCTGTTGAGCGTCCAACCCTTCGATTACGGTCAGGAACACCGTCTCCATGGTTGGATCGTCGGGATCAAACGGGAACGCTGCCGCGAGGCGGGTGGTGAACCGGCTGGCTAGGTTTGCCTGTTCTGCAAGACCGAAGAGCGCATTCGCCATGCTCTTCTTCTTGCCTACCTTGCAGAGGAGGGTGAGCCAGTGAGCACACCGGGAATCCGGGTCGTCCTTCTGAAATCTTTGGCACATGAGTTGACGGATCTCATCCTTTGAGGGTGCATTCAGTAAGAGGGCTAAAAAAAAACGCAGATCGGGGTCCGTCACATCATCCCGTGTAGTGAGAATCGACCACTCGCACCTTGCGGTTTGCACTACATCTATCAGGTATTCCGCGAGTTTTCCGTGCCGGTGGCGAACTCGTGCAAGGAAATTCTCCCAGTCTTCTTCCCTGTTCAACAGCTGGTGGTTGGACTTCAGAATCATGAACAGGCGAGGAAAGTCCAGTCGGGGTACCTGCTCAATTAACACCTGCGTAGCCTGGGAAGGGTTGAGAGTCCGTGCTACCGAAAGCAGTCTGCAGATCAGGCTGACACGCGCGTCTGCGGCCAGCTCTTCTTCTGCGTAGGCGAAACTCGGCTTGAGGATTGAGTATTGCGGCGTCGCCCAGGGTTCTATATCGCGTACAACCAGCGTGACCGAGGGTCTGTCGAGATGAAAGAGCCCGTGCAGCAGTCCATTCCGACCCGACCTAATTCGTCTAACATCTCCTTGCTTCAGCAACTCGATGCCCTTGAAGCGCGTGCGACCCAGCAAAAGCCGGGAGCTAATACGCTGCCCTTGTTCAAACTCGTACTCGGTATGGATACTCGACCCAACCAGTACACGGAAGGCACCCGAGAATGCATGTTCATGGACGGTAGTACTTGCCTCGGTCCAGACCAGCAACTCAATGTAGAAGGAGTCACAGCGATAGACAATCGGAGGCAGGTTGCTAAAGGTTGTACCAGGCTGTTGCTTGATCTGGGTAGTTCTCAGGAACTCCGCGATTGCTCCGAGGTCGAAATCAGTTTCCAACTTCGCGCAGGAGAGTGCAGAAGCGGCAATAGGTGCAAGTTGACATTCGTCATCATTTGCTTGGAAGAGTCTCCTTCGGATCGTCTCACCCAGGGCGGCGAACTGTTTGAAATTCATCGGTGCTCGTGTCCAATTCGGTGAAACCCTAACAGCAGATTCTACCACCACTATCGAGCCGACGAGTGATGTTCCGCAATCTGACTGGCCTGTGTCCCGACTCTGAATCCAACCCGAGGGTGGCGCAACCGAGCTGTGTCGGAAACGGGCAGATTCACCTCTGGCCGATCCAATACCCTGGTTGAACTAGCTCCCGGGACCCGCAGTCGAGCCCAGGCCAGCTGCGACTCTTCCTGAGCAGTTCCTTGGATTGCAAGTGCTTCTGTCTCGGCATGTTCTTGAGGTCACCTCTCCAGCGCCTAAGGCCGTGGATTCGACCTGCGACCAAAGTCGCCTAAAGACCTCGCCTCCCGATGCAGCCTCCCTACTCGTTCACCCGAAAATCGTCCTCCTGGGCCTCGGCATCTTGCGTTTCAATGTGGTGGGCTACCATCTCATCGCTGACATCTCCCATCGACGCCACAAAACAACCTCTCGCCCAAAGATGCCGACCCCAGAACTCCGTTCGCAGTCTTCGATACTCCTGCAATAAATGATGCGGCGTCTTGCCCTTGATCGCCTGCATCACTCGGCTCGGCGCCCACTTCGGAGGCACGTCCAACAATAAACAATAGATGCACGTGATCCGGACGAATGTGCCCTTTCACAATCTCGATGTCATAGAACTGGCACACCTCCCGCGTTAAACTCCGTACCTCCTGCGCCACCTCCCCTCGTAGCACCGGCTTGCGGTACTTCGTGACAAACACAAAGTGGTACCGAAGCCGATACACTGCATCCGATGAGCGACGGTATTCCCCCACCCCCCACACTGTACCCCAAGCCTCCTGAAGGCTTCGCCTAAAGGCGAGGGGGTTCAGCCATCCCCGAATGGGACCCTAAATGAACTCGATTCGGTCAGCCATATCGTTGGCCGACACGTTCTCACGGGCAATGTGAAGACATCATCGGGCTCAACCGTGTACACACGACTTTCTCCGAATTAGCAAGCAGCAGCGACATAATGCCAGTTCCGGCCCCTAAATCGACCACGTTTGCTCTGGGCCTCATGGCGGCTTTCAGCGCCCTGGGGTACGCATCCAAACCAACTGCGTCGTCGATCATCGCTTGATATGTAACAAGGCTGTATATTCTGCTAAGGTAACGTCTTGCCTCCGCGAAAATCTCTCACGATACTGATGAGGGTGTCAGCGGATCAACGCAGGATGAATGGGACTTGCCATTTGGCGGAGAGGGCGGGATTCGAACCCGCGGTACAGTTACCCATACACACGCTTTCCAAGCGTGCTCCTTAAGCCACTCGGACACCTCTCCACCGCCGTATGGCTTCTATAGCATAGCATGTCCTGCCTGCTCAAAACGGCTTACTCTTGGCATTCTCTCGACCGGATCTTCAAGGGTCATCCGGTAAATGGGGAGGTGGGAACGTGGTTCGTCGCTTTCCGGATCCCAAATCTGGTTCCCCGTTCGCTTGTCAATATAGTCGGCTGCAGTAGCAGAGGCCGTGGGAACTGTGGAAAACTCCGAGCGACATCGAACTGGGCCAGCAAGCCCGTGATACGGAGTTTTCCAAGCGCTGTGCGAACGGTGGAAAAACAACTGCGAGCACTTGCCAGTTCTCCTCCAGAACTAGTTGTTTTTCCACGGTTTGCATAGTGCGGCAGTTTCCACGGCCTGCCTTTGACTGGCGGCACCTCCCCATTTACCGGATGAACCATCTTCAACAGACATTCCTGGAGTCGTGCGCAACGGACAGTGGCATTCCAGATCCACTCCGAATAGAATGCTGCATGCTGCTCGCGGCAGCGCTACAGATTGGTAAACTTGGGACTTAGGGCCGGCTTCAAGGGCGACCAAACCCGCGTCGCACTGGAGTCTGAAGCTAGGAATCATTTGGGTGCGGCTCTTTTAGAGCGAACCATTATCCTTTATTGACAATAGGTTAGCCGGGTCCGAATCGTAGCGAGTGGCGCTTTTGGGCGAGATAAGGCTTGGCGAAGGGCATAAGTCGGCTAAAACGCGTCGGATTGCGGTGCGCTCGGATAGCCGCCGGGCCGGGCCTGAGACTCTGCCCGCTGTGAGTCGGTGGAATCCCGGTGCGATGAAAAATTGAAAGAGGGAAAAAAGCACTGGACATTTGTGCGTCGGTTTGCTAGCGTAGGTTTGTGGCAGAGGGTGTGGAGAGCAAAGCGCCGCGATTCCTAGGTCATGAGGTGGGCAAAGCGGAGCAGGCCCTGATCCGGGAGATCGTGGGGACGTGTGGGGGTCTGAGCCGGATGGAACTGGCCGCCACCGTGTGCGAGTTGCTGGGGTGGAAGCGCCGCACGGGGTCGCTGAAAGCGCGGGAGTGCCGGGAGTTTCTGGAGAAGCTGGAGAGCCAGGGGGGGCTGGTGTTGCCCCCCAAGCGGCTGGGGCGGCCGCCGGGGAAAGCGACCGGGGTACCGGTGACGGCGCGGGGAGAGCCGGGTCCCCGGCTGGTGGGCACGGCCCGGGACCTGGGCGAGATTCAGCTGCAGCCGGTTCGGACGCCGGAGCAACGAGGGCTGTTCCGGGAGCTGGTGGGGCGCTACCACTATCTAGGCCACCGGGTGCCGTTCGGGGCGCATCTGCGCTACCTGGTCTACGCCTCGGAGCCGGCGGGGCGGGTGGTGGCCTGCGTGCAGTTTTCGAGCGCGGCCTGGCGGATTGCGGCGCGCGACCGCTGGATCGGATGGGAGGCGGAGGCGCGGACGCGCCAGCTGGTGCACGTGGTCTCGAACAGTCGCTATTTAGTGTTGCCCTGGGTCCAGGTCAAGAACCTGGCGAGCCGGATCTTATCGCGGGCCGTGCGGCAGCTGGCGCTGGACTGGCCCCGGAGCTACGGGGTCGAGGTGTTTTTGGTGGAGACGTTGGTGGATCCGGAGCGCTACCGGGGCAGCTGCTATCGGGGGGCGAACTGGATCGAGCTGGGGAGCACGCGGGGCGGGAAGCGAGAGGATCGGCTGGCGCGGAGCGAGGCGGCAGCGCCGAAACGGGTGCTGGTGTATCCGCTGGTGGCGGAGGCGGCCCGACGCTTGCGGGAGGGCTAGAAGTTGCGAGCGGTAGCCGCCCAGTTACAGCCCGAGGATGAGTTCGCGGCGGCGCGGGAGCAGTTTGCCCAGATGGAGGCCTTTCTGATGTCCGACGAGGCCCATAGGAAGACGCACAGCGAGTTGGAGCGAGAGCTGGAGCAGCAGGGGCGGGAGCTGCTGCGACGGTTCTACCAGGCGCACCTGGAGCTGCGGGCTCCGGGTGAAGCGGCCGCTGCGGTGCGGGATTCGGAAGGGCAGGTGCGGCAACAGCGCCGGCGGCAGCAACGGGGGCTGGAAACGGTCTTTGGAGAGGTTCGGGTGGAGCGGCTCGGCTACGGGGGAGAGGGGCTCCAGAGCCTGCACCCACTGGATGCGGATCTGAACCTCCCGCCGGAGTTGTACTCGCACCAGGTGCGGCGGCGGGCGGCGGAGGAAGCCGCCGAGGGGTCGTTCGACAAAGTCGTGGAGGCGCTGTCGAAAACCACGGGGGCGCAGGTGGGCAAGCGTCAGGTGGAGGAGCTAGTGGGCCGTGCCGCCCAGGACTTCGATGCCTTCTATCAGGAGCGACAAGCGGGAGCGTTGGCTCCGAGCGAGTCGGGGTCGATCTTGGCGATCTCGGTGGACGGCAAAGGAGTGGTGCTGCGTCGTGAGGATCTGCGGGAGGCGACGCGGCAGCGGGCGGAAGCGAGCGAGCACAAGTTGCAGAAGCGGTTGAGCAAGGGCGAAAAGCGCCACGCCAAGCGGATGGCAACGGTCGCGGCGGTGTACACCCTCGCGCCTCAGGTGCGGCGGCCGGAGGAGGTGATGCGGGTCCTGGCCCCGCAGCCGCAGCGGGAGGAAGGGAAGCGACCGCGGCCCCAGCACAAACGGCTGTGGGCGAGCTTGGAGAAGCGTCCCGAAGAGGTCATCGAGCAAGCCCTCGGAGAAGCCCGCTCGCGGGATCCCACGGGGCGCAAGAGTTGGGTGGTGCTGGTCGACGGCCATCGGAGTCAGCTGAAGACGCTGCTGCGGTGTTTGCACCGATCCGCCAGGGCGGCGCCCACGATCGTGCTGGACTTCATCCACGTGAGCGAGTACGTGTGGAAGGCCGGCATGGCTCTGCACGGGGAAGTCAACCCGAAGCTGGAGGGCTGGGTGGGCGAGCACCTACTGAGTATTCTGCGCGGGCGCAGTGGCTATGTGGCGGGCGGAATCCGTCGCAGTGCGACCCGTCGGGGCCTGGCGGGCAAGGCGCGCGAAGCGGTGGATCGCTGCGCCAACTATCTGCTCAAAAATGCGGAGTATCTGAAGTATGACACCTATCTGGCGAGGGGGTTCCCGATTGCCACCGGTGTCATCGAGGGGGCCTGCCGTTACCTGGTCAAAGATCGGATGGAGGTGACCGGGGCGCGCTGGTCTCTGGCGGGGGCTGAGGCGGTCTTACGCCTGCGTGCGCTGCAGGCCAGCGGAGACTTCGACGCCTATTGGCGCTTTCACGAGCGGCAGGAGTCGCTCAGAAACCATGCCGCGCGCTACGCGGACGGCGAGCTGGTCCCTGTGCGCGGCCCCACGCGCTCTCACCTGAAGCGGGTGAAGTAAGAAGATCCAGAAGTCCAATCGGTCGGTCTTCCGTGTCAGATTGTTCTGCCCCACCCAACTACCCAACCCCAAAATGCCTTCGCCGCTCCCATAGTAAGAGAGGTCCATCTTGCGTTCGACGGCACCAGAATCGCCTGTTCTAAAAGAGCCGCACCCGAATCATTTCATGACAGACAAGATTCGGGTCGCGGCGGGAAGCATCCAAGAAGCGACGGATGAGATTCTCTCTTTCGTGGCCCAGATGGGCTGCAGCGGTGTCATCCTTAACACGCCGGCTCTCACCGGCCAGACTCCCTTCGGCTCCAGTGCCATTGGCTCCACCTATTGGCAAAAGCCGGGGAAACAAGGCTTACCCTCAAAATGGGATTACCTGGAACTGCTACAACTTCGAACCCGGGTCGAGTCGTATGGACTGCGGTTGGAGGCCATCGAGAACGTCCCCCTCCACTTCTATCAGGGGTGCATTCTCGGGCTGCCGGGAAGAGACCAGGAGATCGAGAACTACCAGGAAACGATACGGCATCTGGGACGGGCTGGCATCCCCATACTAGGCTACCATTGGATGGCCAATAGTGTTTGGCGCACCTCCAGGAACGAGCCAACCAGAGGTGGGGCCCGGACCTCGGTTTACGACCACGCTCTGGCCAAGAATGCCCCGTTCAGCTTCGGTCGAACATATACAGAAACTGAGCTGTGGGAAAACTACGAGTATTTCATTCAATCCGTCCTACCGGTGGCACAGGAGTCAGGTGTGACCCTGGCACTTCACCCCGACGATCCTCCAGTTGACTCCCTGGGTGGCGTCCCTCGTATCTTTCGAAACCTCGATGGCTTCAAGCGAGCGATGGAAGTGATCGGAGCGGCTCCCAATCACAAGCTGGACTTCTGCATGGGCACCTGGGCAGAAATGGGCGTCGACGAGATGTTCGAAGGTATGGAGTATTTCGGCCGCCGGGGAAGGGTCGCCTACGTTCACTTCCGCAACGTGCGGGGAGCGGTGCCATGTACCACCGAGACCTTCGTCGACGAAGGAGATGTGGATGTCACCCGGGCCATGAAGCTCCTGGTCGACGTGGGTTTCGACGGTCTCATCATAGATGACCATGTTCCTCAGATGATCGACGACACGCTCTGGGGTCACCGAGGACGTGCCTATACCACAGGTTATATCAAGGGCTTGCTCCGGGCAGTACAGACACTAAGCTAAGCTGAAACTTCATTGGCAAGTATCACGTCCAATCCCCGATGAAGGTAAAACCTCTGGAAGACTGAAGCATGAGCGGGGAGTTGGGATCTCGAAGCGGCGACGAACGCCATGTCTTGCCACAGTGGAGGAGCGACAAAGATATCGGCCCCTTCCGTCGCCACCAGTAGGGCAGATTTGGGTTGTGGACGATCTCAGCGTTGGTCATCGTCGAAGATACCGTCTCGCTGACTTGCTTGGTGTGGAGAAGCGACCCTCACCAGATTTAAGTAGGCACTTCGTGCCGACGGCCAAGGCCGTAAAAGGCTGTTTCGGGACACCCCGGCTGTGACGAAAGGGCGGTCTCAGAGAACAGCTCACTTGATTGAAATTCCGAGACTGTTAAGGCGTTCCCTCTTCCGAATTCGCAATTGCCTGTGCCCAAAGAACCAGCTGGATCGACTAAACAGAAGGGACAAATGCCACTTTTAACTGATGTTCCCAGGTTTGGAGGATTCGGTCTCAGAGTTTTGCTGGCCGTTTCCAAACAACACGATGACGACTGACAAGTTCAGCAGTTCGTCCTGACTACTCCCGAAACCAACCCGCCAGGCTCAACCTCATTGTCGTTCCAGCACTCGGCTCTATTGGTGTGATGTAGTGTTCCCTTTGTCTAGCCACATCGAAAACAAGCAAACTATTGTAGTCGGCCTGCGTTCGCGCGGTGTTTCCACTTACCCGCGACTATCTCCAGTACACCACCAAAAGGAGGCGTCCAATCGGGAGAAAGATAGAGCACAAAGGCAAGGCGATTGCTTCCAACACTGTCATTGTGCGGCCGTATGAAATCGGCCCGTGTTAGGCTGTTTATCCTGAACTCAGCCGCTGGTTCAGGGGAGAGTCCGGAGACCGCCTCATCAAACGACTTCAATTCCAAATCTCGAAGTGCCTTAAGGAGCCTCAGCAGGGTGATGGTGTTTGGACTAAAACTAAATTTTGGAGGTACTACGTCAAGTACACTGAGTGAGTAAAGTCTGGACTCGTTCGGCGCTCTAAGCCATTCATGTTCTGAGATCTCAGCTGAGGAGGCGTTTAGGGCGTACGCCTTCGTGGCGAATGGTCAGAACCTATCAGCCCTCCAACCATGGAACAAGTATCCTTCCTCATTTTTCGGATGAAAGATACTCCTATTTGAACGCTATCCAGGTGCCATTGTTAAGATCCGATAGGCAGCCAAACTTCTCCAGCAGACCCGAGAAGGCGTGCAGGCACAATACGATCGAATCCCCGCTCAGAATCCTACCTGTGCGCGACTAGGGCACGCTTACGCTCAGGGTCCCACTTAGGGCTCCAGGAGAGAGTGATGGCGGAGGAGGTGGGATTCGAACCCACGTGCCCGGCTCATCACCGGACAACCCGATTTCGAGTCGGGCCCGGTACGTCCACTTCGGTACTCCTCCTCCCACCATTACAGCCAACCTGCTGCGAGGAAGTCAAGCACGGCCTCCGTTTGGTCGCTGCGGAACCATCGCGGTGGTATAGTAGGATTGAGCGGGAGCGCCTTCGAAATAGGAGACCTGCTCCTTCGTTCGTTTCCTGGCTGGCTTGCGAGCGCGGTAGCGATGTAGCAGAAGTGCTGTTTCCTTCTTCTGATCCCGATTCCGGTCAATTGAAGATGAATTACCAGGTGCTGGCGCGAAGGTGGCGTCCCCAGAATTTCGAAGACGTCATTGGGCAGGAAACCGTCACTCGGACCCTGCAAAATGCCATCAAGAGCGGCAGGATTGCCCACGCCTTTCTTTTCTCGGGAGTTCGAGGCGTAGGCAAGACCACCACCGCCCGCGTTCTCGCCAAAGCCTTGAACTGCGAAACAGGACCCACTGCGCTTCCCTGCTCCAACTGTGTTTCCTGCCAGGAGATCGCTTCCGCCAACAGCCTGGACGTCCACGAAATCGATGCGGCCTCCAACACTGGAGTCGACAATATCCGGGACCTGCGAGAGAACGCCCGCTACGCAACCGCCAGGGACCGCTTCAAGATCTTCATCATCGACGAAGTCCATATGCTCTCCAACGCGGCCTTCAACGCGCTGCTGAAGATTCTGGAGGAACCACCAGAACACGTAAAATTCATTCTGGCGACCACCGAACGACACAAGATCCCGGTGACGATCACGTCTCGATGCCAGGAGTTCAACTTCAAGCCGATTCCTTTTTCTGCAATCCTGGAACTCCTTCAAAAGATAAGTCAAAAGGAACAACTCGAGGTCAGCGATTACTCCCTGCGAGCCGTGGCGTCAGCAGCGGAGGGCAGCATGCGCGATGCTCAGTCCCTCCTGGACCAGATCACTGCAATGAGCGGCACGAAGGTGCTGGATGACGACGTCCGCGCACTCCTGGGGGTCGTGGACGACGAGCTCATCAGCGCTTTGATCGACATTCTGCTGAGGCGAGACAGCAAGGCTTTATTACAGCGATTTCAGGAACCCGTCGACGCCGGTGTTGATCCCCAGAACCTGTGTCGGAGGATGATTCGCTACGTCCGGAACCTGCTGGTGTGTAAAGTCGCGGGTTGGGACGACCATTTACTTCAGTTGCCGGATACGGATCGGGAGATCGTCCTGAAACAGGCAAAGGAACTGACTGAGCCAGACCTGATACGATTCTATGACGTCTTGAGTCAGACACAGAATGAGCTCCGCTGGCACCCCAATCCATACCTGCACCTGGAAATGACTTTAATGAAGCTGATTGAACTGGCCCGGCTACCCTTACTAGAGAGGGTCATCGAGCGATTGGAGTCTGGCTCAGTCAAGGCGGAGACCCCAAAGAGCCCCTCGACGGAAATCCCGAAGCTGTTTGAGAAGCCCTCCGAGGAGACTGCTCGCGAAAGGGCTGACGAAGAAGAGGCTCACGAAAAATCGAAGGGGGTTTCCGAAGAGAGTCTCCACGCCCAGTTGGTCAGCGCGGTTCAGAAAGAGAGCATCCCGCTGTCGATGTCATTGCAACAGGCTCGAGCGACGGACACATCCGGGGACAAACTGGTGATTTTTTTCCCGGACTCGGAGAAGTTTCACGCCCAGATGGTCCAGTCAGAAGAGAACCAAGCTCGGCTGGCAGACCTGTGTTATAAGATTACGGGTTTGCGACTCCAGATCGAGGTTCAGCTGGAGACGCCAGGCATCGAAGAGTCTCCGCCGGAGGACCCGATGGAAGACCCAAAAGTGAAGGCCTTTATCGAGCGATTCCCGGGCAAGGTCATCGTGGAGAAAAGGCCGGAGGAGTAGGACCGACATGCAAATGGGCAAGAAGGGTCTCAGGAACCTGATGAAGGAAGCTCAGAAGGTTCAGCAGAAACTCGAAACGGAGATGGAAGCTCAGCGCATTGAAGCTAGTAGCGGAGGGGGAGTCGTGACGGTCGTCCTCGATGGGTCCAAGCGTCTCCAGTCCATTCGAATCGACCCGGAGGCGGTCGACCCGGAAGATGTCGAGATGCTACAGGATTTGATCGTGGCAGCAATCAACGAGGCTGGTCGCAAAGTGGACGAGGTGCTTAGCTCTCAATTGGTGGGCCTGACCGGAGGACTGTTGGGCGGGAGCTGACCGGCAAACGAAATGAGTCAGTCAAAGGATCCAATTCAGGAACTTGCCGATCAGCTAAAGAAGCTACCAGGCATCGGTCCGAAATCAGCCCAGAGGCTGACATTTCACCTGATCCGCCAGACTGAGGTCGAATGCCGGCAACTGGCGGAAGCAATCGTTCAGGTGAAGACAAACCTGATTTTCTGTTCGGTTTGCAACAACATCAGCGCGGCCGATCCGTGTGCCATCTGCACCCATCCGGGCCGCGACCAACATCTTATCTGCGTGGTAGAAGAACCTTTCAACATCCCCTCCTTCGAAAAAACGGGAGAGTATCGCGGTCTCTACCACGTACTCCACGGTGCCATATCGCCGATCAACGGGATCGGGCCTGAGGATCTGAAGCTCAAGAACTTGTTTGATCGGCTGCGGGATGGAACAGTGCAAGAAGTTATCGTGGCAACCAATCCCACTGCCGAAGGCGAGGCGACAGCACTCTATCTCTCCCGACTGATCAAGCCACTCGACATCAAGACCACTCGAATCGCCCTCGGTATCCCGGTCGGCAGCGATCTTGAGTATACGGACGAGCTCACTCTCTCTAGAGCCCTGTCAGGCAGACAGTCCCTCTAGGCCAGGCAAGAGCCTCCGACCTGAGCCTGGGAACACCCACTTCCACGCCTTTACCGGTGCAAGCCCTTCCGACATCTACCTGGAACTTCGTCGAACCGTCATTGTCTTGGCGCACTCTGCTGATTCCTTGACGCTTTCTTCGGGTGCTTCCATTCAAAAAGCAGGGAGGATTGACGTTAGTCGCCCACGAAGCCCTGGCCCCATTCGAGAAGGAAACTCTAGTCGAGAGAAGTGGCGGTGGCCTCCGGGCCGCCGTGTTCTTTCCTTCGAGCCTTTGGCTCGACAAACGGCGGCCCGGGAGTCACCTCCACGGTTTTTTGGAATCGCCTGGAAAGATCGCTATCCAGATCTGGCACGGTAGTTGCTTATCACCTGTTCCAAGCACCAGCCGAACGGAATTGTCCTCCAGAACGGTCGGGGCTGAAAATGCGGAGTGTGAGGCAGGTAGTGATGCAGGTTTTCCCAAGCAAGTCCAAAGTCACGAAATCTCTTCGTTTGATCTGCAACCTTCCTTTCACGCTCCCAAACGCCGAAAGACCGGAGAGGAAGTAAGGTAGGAAGACATGAAAAGATTTACGGACTCTCAACCAAGAAGCCTGTCGGTCAGCATCTTGATCCTGCTGCTGCTCGTGCTTCCCTCCTTCGGAAGACTGATCAGCGAAAAGAAGGTCATGGGGATCCACAGGATCTCCCCCGTTCTGCAGCAGGAAGTTGATTTCCTGATCTCCAATCCCAGATTCGATTACGCAATGCCAGTGATCGTGCAGGTAAAGCGCGATCTCTTCCAGAGAACTGAAGTCCAGCGCCAGCGGCGTGGCCAGAGCTCTCGCAACGCACTCGCCACAATCCACAGCTACACCGCCAAACTCACTGGCGCTCAAATCAAGAAAGTTCTGGCTTCCCCACTGGTGGACTACCTCACCCTGGACGCCACTATCCGATCTACCAACAGTCAGGAGCCGCAGCCCATCTCCATCGCTCCTCAGTCGACCGCTCCTTTGTCGGTCCAGCTGAGCACAATCGGAGCGGATAGGACCGACCGAACCGGAGGTAAGGTTCGGGTGGCGATCTTCGATTCTGGGATCTCAGAGCACAAGGACCTGTCCTACGGCCGCGTCAAACTCGCCCTCGATTTCACGACGGATTCCAGGGTTCTGGACACGAAAAAGGGGAGGGACGGTTACGGACATGGAACTCATCTGGCAGGCATAGTAGGCGGTGAGGGCAGGGCGCGGCCCAAGCAGAGGGGCGTCGGCCCCAGGATCGAGCTTATAGACCTCAAGGTTATCGGCGATGAAGGCTGGGGACGCACCAGCAGTTTGATCCGCGCCATCGATTGGGTCCTCGCCAACCAGAGGAAGTACCACATCTAGGTCGCCAATCTCTCCCTCGGACATCCCCCGATCGAATCGTACCGAGTCGACCCTCTCTGTATTGCGGTTCGCAAGCTGGTGGCTGCCGGTATCACAACTATGGTCTCGGCCGGGAATCTGGGCAAGACCAAGGAATATCCGAAAATCTGGGGAGGAATCGCCAGCCCAGGATTGAAGCCCTCCGTGATCACCGTCGGAGCCATCAACACGAAGGGAACCGTCACCCATCGCGACGATGTGGCTACCACCTACAGTTCGCGTGGCCCCACCATTGACGGGCTCTTCAAACCGGATCTCTCCGCGCCTGGGAACGCGATCCCGTCGACACTGGCCAGGTGGAGCTGGTTGGCGCGAGAATACCCCGAACGCAAGATCGATGAGAACTATATAGAACTCAGCGGATCCAGCATGGCTACGGCTTTTGTCACGGGAACCGCAGCACAAATGCTGGAGGCCAACCGAAGTCTCACTCCCCATCTGGTCAAGATGATCCTCATGCTGACGGCAACCAAGCTGGATAAGCCGTCCATGCTGGAGCAGGGTAACGGCTTGTTGAATGCGGCGACCGCCGTGCAGTTGGCCCAAAACCTGCACGTTCGACAGGGCGTCGTCAGAAGGTTGGTTTCTCCCGTATGGCAGCTGGAAGATGGTACGAAGTGCTGGTCCCGCTGCGAGGAGGTGTGGGCAGGAGGCGCGTTTGCGTTCGCCGACCGCATCTACTACGGAGACCTGATTGGAGGCAAGCGAGCACAATTCTGGGGCGACGGCGTGCGCTGGCACCAATACCTGAAATGGGCGGGGAGCTCCTGGTCTGAAAGCATCCTTGGACTCAAGGACCTTGTCTGGTCCGACAACTGGGCGGCCGACGTTGTCTGGTCCTCTGACTGGGGACAGAGCATCATCTGGACCGACTCCATCATGTGGACCGATTCCATCATGTGGACCGACAACGCACCGGTCCACGACAATTAGTTCTTTCAGGGCGACTGATAGCCATGGACCTCCCGACTGGTTCAGGAAGAGGCGGAACTGCTAGTATTTTCTTCGGAGAATCTCTCCGCCTCCCGGTCCGAGTCTATGTTCTCAGCCTGATCGGCCTGGGTATTCCGCTGACGCTGTACTGTCTCGCCCAGGTTCTGCAGGCGGGCAACTGGAACTGGGCCTACCTCGCTGGAATGGCCGTCTTGACCAGCTGCTTTGTCATCCGAATTGAGCTAGGGACGGTAGCGGGGACGTCACTGTCCATCAGCGCCAGCGATTTCTGTATTTTCGCAGCACTCTTATTCTTCGGACCTCCTGCCGCCGTATTGATCGGAGCAACCGAAGGGATCGTCAGTAGCTGGAGAGCCGGGGTCAAGCGCCTCTACAAGTGCCTCTTCAACGCAGCACAACTGGCCCTGGTGGCATTCATCGTAGGTCAGGTCTTCTACCGTTTAGGCGACGGCGGCGTTTCCCTGGACTCAAGCCAAAACCACAGATTGGGCGGACTCCTGGTCAAGATCCTGATCTGTGCCCTTCTCTACTTTATCCTCAACTCAGGCTTCGTCGCAGTGGCCCTCTCCCTGGTTAGCAGACGGGGTCTTGCGACCGTGTGGAAAAAAAACCTACTCTGGGCTTCCCCCGCCAATTTCATCAACGCTTCGACCGCGGCGATCCTCTTCTTCACTTTCCAACCTGCCAACTTCTGGATGGCCCTCGCTCTGGTACCACTCATTGTCGGTATCTACTACGTCTACAAGATGGGACTCAGCAAGCATGAAACGGGCGAAGCCGGTGAGAGTCGCTTAGCCGACTCGACTCAAGAGACGGCCTTGCAGGATCCCCTTCCAAGACAGGCCCGACGATATCTCCTGGCCGTGATTCTGGGCGCCCTCCCGTTGGTGGTCTCCTGCTTGGTCCATTCCTTTCAACAGATCGAGAGCGGCTGGCTCTATTTGGGCGGCCTGACGATCCTGGCCACCTGTTTCCCGGTGAGAATCGGGTTGTTCAAGAATAGAATGTGGATCACGCTAAGCGATATCTTCGTCTTCTTGGCGATGTTGCACTTCGGCCCCCACGTGGCCGTAGTCATTGCCCTGGTGGAAGGACTGACCTTCAATTTGAGGATGAGGGTCACTAACTTCTACCGGCAACTCTTCAATCTTGCGCAGGTAGCAGTGGTCGCCTATCTGATCGGTCAACTTCTGGAACTACTGGTACGAAGAACGGACTTCTTTCCTCTGGAACAGGTGACTAGAGGGATCATGATGCTGGCTGCGGGGCTGGCGGGCGGCCTGCTCTATTTCCTCTTTACGTCCGGTTTCGTGGCAGGAGCCGTCGCGCTCTCCAGCAGACAGCGCCTTATCCCTCTCTGGAAGCAGACTCTCGTCTGGACTCCCTTGACCCTGACCGCAGCTGCCCTGGGCTCGACCATCTATCTATACTTCAACTGACACCCCAGCAAGCCTGCCCCATCGGAGGCTCGTCCCTTCCATTCGAGAAAGAAACTTCGGGTTTCTCTAGCCACAAGCATCGATAGCAGCGTGTCCGTTGTAGGATGGGCACTCCTGCCCGTCGATCACAGCGACGGGCAAGAGTGCCCATTCTACGAAGATCACAGCTGTGTCAACTGGAGGCTCTTGAATGATCCTCTCGTCAATGCAGTTTCAGCTTAGTCCCGCCCCCAAGGAAGCCCTGGCCCCATTCGAGAAAGAAACTTTGCTTACCTCTGCCATGATTGTCGCTACCGCTTCTGACAGAGCCGTGACCGTGAGGGAGCGGGATCCGGACGGCTCATCTAGACCCGTCGGCTGCGGTTGAACCTCGTTCGCAACAGGTATCCTAATCACGTATTTCCCAGTAAGTTGAAGCACCGAATCCCGCTCCCTCGCGGTCACTGCTCTGTCAACTGGCGACTCTTGCATGATTTCCTCGCCAATGAAGTTTCAGCTTAGATGCTTCAGCCTGAAGACCAGGATTACTCAAGCGAGCGGCCCCCAACCTGTTTTACGCCAAAGCGGTAGATCGATCGAGCAGATCCTAGGGGACGAAGATGTGGGATTAAGCGAGTAGCGCGCCACCAGGTGAGCTGGGGACCTGATCGAAAAAACGCGCAGATACTGAAAGGCGCCGGCAAGACTGCCGACGCCTTTCGCTAGACCAAACCAGGTGGACGGCTTCTCGGCCGTCTTCCCCTGACTAGGGTACCGAGAGCTCGATCTCGACCCGGCGATTCTCCTTACGCCCTTCTGCAGTCTTGTTGTCGGCGACGGGTTTGCCCTCGCCTGCAGACATGGTCTGAATCCGGCTCTCACCGATATTGTGCTGTTTGACCAGGTAGTCCTTGGCGACACCTGCCCTTTTCATGCCTGCCTTCTCGTTCCCCTTGTCGCTACCGCGATCATCGGTATGACCGGTGATCTTGGCCCGGAGCTGAGAATTCTGCTGCATCTTGAGGGCGATCTCGTCAAGCTTTGCCTTTGCCTCGTTATTGAGGCGCCTATCCACCTGGATAATGATGTTCTCACGAACCTTGAAGGACGCATTCGCGCTTCCGCTACCTTTCCGATCATCGGTTGCGGTAACTGAGACGCTGTGGGCTCCGCCACCCATGCCAGCGGTGTTTACGTTGATGCTGCTGCCCGTCTCGGAGCGCTTGTTACCTCCAACAGTCCAGGAGTAGGTCAGCGGATCACCCTCCGCATCAGTTGCGGTAGCCGTCGCTTTGACCGTCTCTCCCATATGGACTTCGTTCTTGTCCAGGCTGAGGCTGACTTTCGGATCGGTGTTGGGGCGCTTGTCGATGCTGACCTTGAACTCACAGTCGGCACTCATTCCGTCCACGTCGGTCACCTTGACGCGAGCGCTATGCGATCCAACCGATTTACCGCTGGTCCCGAACTCAAGACTAGACGAGTTGTTGGCAACGCTTTTTCCGTCGACCGTCCACGAATAGGTCAGGGAGTCGCCGTTGGCATCTGACGCTCGTGCCCTCAAGGTGGTCGACTTACCTTCGGTCACCGAAGCCGAACTCGGAGTGCACTCTATGGTCGGGGCCTTCTTGTTCTTCTCGACTGTGATGTCGAAGGAGCAGGATTGCTTCAACTTACGATCGTCCACTTCAGCCGTGACCTTATACATTCCAGGGTCCAGCCCGCTTGAGTCAAAAGTCGCAGAAACCGACACCGGAGTGTTCGCATCTCCCGTCAATTCGCCTCCCGAGACCTTTCCCTGGTCGGCTGTCCAGGAGAGCTTCAGCTTGTCGCTGTCCCCGCCGAAGCCGAAGCGGTCGGGATCTGAAGTAGTGGCCTTCAAAGTGAGGGAATTGCCCTCGACCACAGTGGTCTGATCCGCCACGCAGTCAATCTTCGGAGGACGGTTCACGCATCCCCCAACCACAAGAACAAGAATCGCAGCCATCAGAATCGGAATTTGTTTCTTACAACGCATAAAAATCTCCCCCTGGATCAACACGCAGATTTAATGTTCAGGCCGATTATACAGACGGAAAGCCATTTGTAAACAAAGAATTCTTCTTGAAGCTTTTGATTCAGCGCAAGCCGAGACTGGGAACGGGACGCGGAGAAGGTACGTTCAATCGGGCCCGGCCCTCTTCCGGCTCCTGGGCCTGAAGCAAGACCGAGAGTGCCCCAGTCGTCCTCAGAAGTGCTAGCTAGATCTGCGCCCACGACCCCGAGTAAAGCAACCTCGGTCACGATTCTTCCAGAGAAAGACGACAACCCGGAGACCACTGAAAACTCGCGGTCGAGGCGCTGAGTCAAGACGACCGGCTCTTGTCAGATTCAAGCTGCAGCGCCGCCATCGTCCGCTTTGGCCGCGTCGCGCTCGATTAAGCATCGCATTTCGGACAGAAGCTGTAAGCTTCTCTTCGACCGTATTTGACTCGTAACCGGGAGAAAAACGACTCGTCGACTCAGGTCCTCAGTTACGCTAAGAGGAGCGCCTCCTCGAAACAACTGGTGCAA
Organism: Acidobacteriota bacterium; assembly: GCA_965222655.1. Classification (GTDB taxonomy): domain Bacteria; phylum Acidobacteriota; class UBA6911; order RPQK01; family JAJDTT01; genus CAUZIZ01. Next base: position 1,236,102 of record CBDCUP010000022.1, on the reverse strand, counting down.
GGGAGAGTAGCCGACCTTGCTCTCGATGCCGATACTTGCCAACCAACCTTGCGTTACGGCAACTGTAGGACCATCCGCCGAAAGAATCAACGCCAGACAAAGCACGATTCCGGAGGCGGACAAGTCCGAGATACTCTGAACCCACCCTGTCTCCATGGCCAATAAAAGGGTCTTCGCGTTTCGCCGGCGTTGTGCAGCATTGCGGTCCAAGAACTCATGCTGTCGCAGGGCTATGGCCGCATCCAGATTGGACATCACACTTGCCTGCTCCGAGCAAGGACCTTTCCCACCGGCGGCACGTTGCATGAGGCGCCGCAACTGCGTCGTGTAGTTGCGAAAGCGGATTCCGATCAAGAAGAGTAAGAGACGCCGCATTACCAAGGACGGCTCCTCGCGGTCCAGTGGTAGAGAGGCAGCTCGCCGGTAGATCCGAGGGTCGTTGGTTACAAGAACTCCTCCAGCTGGACCGGCAAGGGACTTATCAGGACCGACGCTGATCACCCCGCAAGTTCCAAAACTCCCTACGGCGCGTCCGGAACACCGGGCACCAAACGACTGTGCAGCGTCGTCGATGAGGGCAATGCCGGATCCCTGAAGCATTCTTTCAATCTGATCAATGGGGGCGATATTGCCGAATAAGTGGGGCACAATCACCACTTTGGTTTGTGACGTGATTGCCCTGCCCAACGTCTCCACAGTGGGATGCAGGGTGGCTCCAATATCGCAAAAAATTGGGCGAGCCCCAACCTTGGCTAAGGGAGCCAAAACGCTTCTACTTAGGTATGAGGGAAGTACAACGTCATCGCCGGGTCCCACATCCAGGGACCGGAGAGCCAACTCGATTGCAAAACGAGCTCGGTTAACTGGAAGGGCGTAGCGAACTCCCAGATAATCCCTTATGCACGCTGCAAACCGTTCCGGGTAAACTCCCTCGTCGATCCGATGCACAAGAAGGCTGCCCGCAATGGTTCGGAATTCCGGCCATCCCCAGCCCGATACCGACCATGACGCGGCGTAGAATCTGCAGATTAGTCTTCGGAGCTTCTCGACAGGCAGCCCAAACATTGAGGAGAATTCGTGTTGGCTTACAGGTCCTTCGTGCCTCCCAGACTAGGGACAGGTACCGGGACGATAGCCCCGACTAGGCGCGTGCGTTCCCAAGCGAAGCCTGACACTTTTGAAGAAGTCCTCGGCTGACCAGAACCTGCAAGAAGGCATCGAGGTCGACCTCCATGGTCGCTGGATCCACATCGTAATCTGACAGCAAAGCCTGCCAAGCAGCCTCACGGCTACCGTCTATAACGACGGCCCTCCAAATGTCAGCAGCTATGCCCTCCAGTCCGACCACTTCCCCGGTGTCGAGGTTGCCGACAAGAATCTGGCCTTGGTCCTCATAAGCGAAAACGTTGGGCGGAGGCCCAAGCGGGCCTGGTTCGACGGATTGCACCTGAACCTGGATACCGCTGGAGCCATGGGCCGAGCTATTCTTCAGACATAACTCGGGAGGGACGATTCGCCAGCCGTCCTCTACTCGCCTTATGACTGGATTCCACACGGGGCTGTCGGGCTCGTTCCAGACAAAGCACAAGTGCATTAACAGCCCCGACCAGTAGCTGTCACCCTCTATCCGGCCAAGCCAGCGTGCCTTCCACGCGGAGTAACCACTCCCGAGCTCGTCCGGACCATAATCGTACAGATCCTGGGCGCTCAAGCAAGCGAACACCTTGGACTCGTTCGATTCGATGGCGGTCCGTAACTCTGGATGGGAGTAGAGGGGTGCGAAGATAACCGACGAGTTCTCGCACTCACCAATGAATTGGTGGAAACGCGCTCCACTCAATGAACAATCATCAACGACAACCAAGGGATTCTCTATTGGGTAGGGAGGCTGGAGCTGTTCTCGTCTCAGGCCGAGTGCGTAAGACAACTGGCCCAAGACGATATGGCCGCCTCGGGGAATGCAGGTAAAATGGAATTGGGCCAATGCGTCCCGGCCGAATCTTTCAACCAGCCGGCTTGCCAATACCTGGCAATCTTCCTGGGCCTGATCGTAGCTGACGTAGCGAAGATGGAGACAACGATGGTTCAGTGCCTGTGCCTGTGCTTCGAAGCTAGCCGCCCCTGCCCGATCAAAGTCGCTTACGAGGATCAGGGTCGGTCGCTGCTCCGAGCCAGCCACCAAGATAGCACCCGAGCTGTCGCGCCAGCCTGGGCTGCTCGCTACGGCTCGAGCGAGGTCGCGCAACGCCCGCCTTCCTGCCCGCCCAAGCACCGAGGCGTAATGAGATAGGGCGATTGGATCCACGGAAACTGCATAACAACGATAGCCTAGCTGCCTACAACCCTCAGCAACGCGCCGGGTCTGCAACGAATGTCTCCTGATTGGCAGGGTGCCATGCCTAACTAGTGCCCGTCCGGAAACCGGGGTTCCCAGAACTGTAATCTGTTGAATCGGAACCACTTTTTATACCTGAGACTGCTGACAGACCGACTCGACCCAGCTCGATCCAGAGCGAGGACGCACGGGCCAAAAAACACCGGTTCGGCGCAGACCTCTCCCTGAGTCGGAGCCACAAGGCAGTACGGTCAGCCACAAAAGACTACAACAGGAGTCGGGCCAGGACGACCAGGTTATAGGTCAGGACGCTGGCATGGACGTAGCTTTGAAAGTGAGGCCAGCCTTTCCAGGTACAGCGGTGGAGACCAAAGGTGTGCTTGAGGGTCCCAATGCACCCCTCGATCCCGGCCCGGAAGCGTTTGAGCTGTTTGTAGACCCAACTGGAACGCACCATGCTCTCGACCGTCAACCCACACTTTTTGGAAAAGGCCACGTCCTGCACCCCCTGTTCTTTGGCCCAGCTCAGGTTGGCCGCCGAGGCAAAACCGCCATCCCAGGCGCTCTGGCGCGGGACCTTCCCGTACAGCTGTCGATGACGCTCTAAGAAGGGTTGCACATAGTTGCTATCGGCTGGATTCCCGCGTTCCACCACACAATCCAGGATCAGCGACGAGGCCCCCGTGCTGACAAACACTTTGTGGCCGAAAACCGTTTCCCGAGGGCTCTTCTTGATAATATCGGTGTGCTCTTCGAAGAGGGAACAGATCTTCTCCTGGGCCGCGACGGCCTCGCCCGAAAGGACCCGTCGTTGAGTCTGCTCGATGACTTGGTGCAACAGCTCCAGATAGTGGGCCAGTTGCGCCGCCCCGGCCAGACTGAGGGGATCGCTCCACTGCGCCGACGCGGCCAGCGCCTGCTCGGCATAGTGGGCCGTCTTGGACGCCACCTTGATCAGATCGCGGTAACTCTCCAGGCGCTTCTTGCCGCGGCGGTTGCGGATGTTCAGGACGCGCCGCTTGGCCCGTCGCGTGTGATCGACGAAGCCGATCCCTTCCCAGTCCCGCAGCCGCCCCAGCCACCGGGTGACGACTCGAATGCCGTCGTACAACAGCTCACTGTCGAGCGGATAGTGGACGTTGGTCTGGACCGCCGTGGCATCGACCCGAATCCGTTGGCCTTTTTCCAGACCCCGAGCCTGCGCCCAGCGCACCAAGTGGTCGTTGATCGCCTTCCATGTCCCCGGCTCAATCTTCCCCAGGTTCTCCGCCAGGGTGGCTTTGCTGATCGACGCCCCATAGGGCAAGCGACAGAACCTCTGACAGCTTTGCGAATCCACCAGATGAAACTCCAGCTTGCGATAGCTGAACTGATGCAGCTGTTTGATGACGGCACAACGCAGCACCTGCTCGGCCGTCAAACCGGGGGCGCCGACACTGGAATCGACCCTGTCAGAGAGATCTTGTACTATCAGCTCCAGCGTCTGGGGATTGTCGTCCAGGATGCGCGAGATCACCTTCAATTCATGGGCCAGTTGGTGATCGGGCCATGGTGGGGAAAGAGGGCGTTGTTTTTCACGCTTTTGACGCATCTTCGAACTCCTGAAATCGTCCTAAGTCGTTTCAGTCTAATTGTTTACACCAGATAGTCTAGCAAACGACCCTGACAATTTCGGAGCTTGAAAAAGCCCTCTTTCCCCTTCCTTATCAATTACTTACGGATTTCCGGACGGGCACTAACTAGTGCCCGTCCGGAAACCGGGGTTCCCAGAACTGTAATCTGTTGAATCGGAACCACTTTTTATACCTGAGACTGCTGACAGACCGACTCGACCCAGCTCGATCCAGAGCGAGGACGAGCGAGCGAGGGCGCACGGGCCAAAAAACACCGGTTCGGCGCAGACCTCTCCCTGAGTCGGAGCCACAAGGCAGTACGGTCAGCCACAAAAGACTACAACAGGAGTCGGGCCAGGACGACCAGGTTATAGGTCAGGACGCTGGCATGGACGTAGCTTTGAAAGTGAGGCCAGCCTTTCCAGCTACAGCGGTGGAGACCAAAGGTGTGCTTGAGGGTCCCAATGCACCCCTCGATCCCGGCCCGGAAGCGTTTGAGCTGTTTGTAGACCCAACTGGAACGCACCATGCTCTCGACCGTCAACCCACACTTTTTGGAAAAGGCCACGTCCTGTACCCCCTGCTCTTTGGCCCAGCTCAGGTTGGCCGCCGAGGCAAAACCGCCATCCCAGGCGCTCTGGCGCGGGACCTTCCCGTACAGCTGTCGATGACGCTCTAAGAAGGGTTGCACATAGTTGCTATCGGCTGGATTCCCGCGTTCCACCACACAATCCAGGATCAGCGACGAGGCCCCCGTGCTGACAAACACTTTGTGGCCGAAAACCGTTTCCCGAGGGCTCTTCTTGATAATATCGGTGTGCTCTTCGAAGAGGGAACAGATCTTCTCCTGGGCCGCGACGGCCTCGCCCGAAAGGACCCGTCGTTGAGTCTGCTCGATGACTTGGTGCAACAGCTCCAGATAGTGGGCCAGTTGCGCCGCCCCGGCCAGACTGAGGGGATCGCTCCACTGCGCCGACGCGGCCAGCGCCTGCTCGGCATAGTGGGCCGTCTTGGACGCCACCTTGATCAGATCGCGGTAACTCTCCAGGCGCTTCTTGCCGCGGCGGTTGCGGATGTTCAGGACGCGCCGCTTGGCCCGTCGCGTGTGATCGACGAAGCCGATCCCTTCCCAGTCCCGCAGCCGCCCCAGCCACCGGGTGACGACTCGAATGCCGTCGTACAACAGCTCACTGTCGAGCGGATAGTGGACGTTGGTCTGGACCGCCGTGGCATCGACCCGAATCCGTTGGCCTTTTTCCAGACCCCGAGCCTGCGCCCAGCGCACCAAGTGGTCGTTGATCGCCTTCCATGTCCCCGGCTCAATCTTCCCCAGGTTCTCCGCCAGGGTGGCTTTGCTGATCGACGCCCCATAGGGCAAGCGACAGAACCTCTGACAGCTTTGCGAATCCACCAGATGAAACTCCAGCTTGCGATAGCTGAACTGATGCAGCTGTTTGATGACGGCACAACGCAGCACCTGCTCGGCCGTCAAACCGGGGGCGCCGACACTGGAATCGACCCTGTCAGAGAGATCTTGTACTATCAGCTCCAGCGTCTGGGGATTGTCGTCCAGGATGCGCGAGATCACCTTCAATTCATGGGCCAGTTGGTGATCGGGCCATGGTGGGGAAAGGGGGCGTTGTTTTTCACGCTTTTGACGCATCTTCGAACTCCTGAAATCGTCCTAAGTCGTTTCAGTCTAATTGTTTACACCAGATAGTCTAGCAAACGACCCTGACAATTTCGGAGCTTGAAAAAGCCCTCTTTCCCCTTCCTTATCAATTACTTACGGATTTCCGGACGTAAATATTCGGTAAACCCATCCCTACGCTGACACCCTCAGATTTTGCTGGACACAGGATTTTCAGTCGTGTATATAAGGGGTCATGGGAGTCGCCCGAGGTCAAGCGGAGCAAGCCGGAGAGAATCGGGAGTCCTCGCACTGGGCGTCAACAGCCGGGGTTCAGATCCGGGTGGATAAGGAGGAGTACATCGATTTGCGGTGGGCGGCGGCGTACTGGAAGGCCCAGCACCGGGAAGCGGTCGGGCGGGAAGCGGATCTCAAGAGCGACAATGAAGAGTTGCGGGCTCGCGTTCGTGAGTTGGAAGGCCGTCTGTACGGCCGTCGAAGCGAGCGTCGGGTGGGCGAGGGCAAGAGTCCGTCGCGGGGACCGGTCTGGGCGCGCCCTCGCGGACAGCAGCCGGGGGTCCGGGGACATGGGCGAAGCAGCCTGGAGGGGTTGGAAGCCCGCGAGGAAGTGGCGGATCTGCCCGAAGAGCAGCAGAAGTGTCCCCGCTGCGGCCGGCGCCTGGATCCGTTTCCGGGGACCGACGAGGCCCAGGTGGTGGAGGTCGAGACCCGAGTCTGGCGTCGGGTGATCCAACGAAGGCGCTACCATCCCAGCTGTGATTGCGGGGTCTTGCCCGGCATCGTGACGGCGCCCTCACCCGCCCGTTTGATCCCGCGCGGCAAGCTGGGCATTTCGGTCTGGGTGAGGGTGATCTTGGACAAGTATCTTTATTCGCGTCCCAGTCACCGACTGCTGCAAGAGCTGGCCGACCAAGGGGTGAGGCTCTCGCCGGGAACGATCGCGGGAGGACTCAGGCAACTGCTCCCGCTGTTGGAGCCCGTGCGGGAGGCCATCCGCAGCCGACAACTGAGCGAGGATCGTTGGCAGGCGGACGAGACCGGCTGGCGCGTGTTCGTCGAGGTAGAGGGCAAGGCGAGTCAGGGCTGGCATCTGTGGGTGTTCCGATCCCCTTCGACGGTGCTCTTCACCCTGTCCCCCAGCCGTTCGGCCCAGGTGCCGGAGGCGCACTTCGCAGAGGATGTGGCCGGCATTCTGCTGAGCGACCGCTACGTCGTGTACAAGAAGTTGGCCCGACAACGCGAGGGTCTGGAACTGGCCTTTTGCTGGGCCCACGTGCGCCGCGACTTTTTCTCCTTGGCCAAGGCTTGGCCCGAACAAGAGGGCTGGGCGATGAGTTGGGTGGAAGGCATCGGGGGCCTGTTCGATCTGAACCGGCGTCGGCTGCAGGTCCGAAAGCAGCCCGAATCCTTTGCCGCCCGGGATCAGCAACTGCGCGGGGCGCTCTGGGGACTGGAGAGGCAGCGCGATGCGGAGCTGGGAAGCCCGACCCTGCCTAAAGCCTGCCAAAAGGTGTTGCGCAGTCTGCAGCGACATTGGGAAGGGTTGACCGTCTTTTTGGATCACCCTGAGGTGGCCATGGACAACAACGCCGCCGAACGCGCTTTACGAGGTCCGGTGGTGGGGCGCAAGAACTACTACGGTTCGGGCAGTCGGTGGAGCGCCCGCCTGGCCGCCGTGGTCTTCTCGATCCTGCAGACCTTGGAGTTGTGGGAGATCAACCCGCAACGCTGGCTGAGTGCCTATCTGCAATCCTGCGCCGAATCGGGCAACCGGGCGCCGCCGCAACTGAACCGATTCCTGCCCTGGGAGATGGATCCGGCCCGCAGAGAGGACTGGAGTCGAGCGCCCGGCCAGGAGGCGGCATGAAACGCTACTGTGGCCGCCGCTTCAGCGGCGAGGAGATCGGGCAACTGGGTGCCTTGATTGCCGACAATCCGGGCCGCACCCGCGCCCAGCTGTCTCGATTGGCGTGTCGACTGCTGCAGTGGCACAAAGCCGACGGGGGCCTCAAGGAGATGAGCTGCCGGGTGGCGATGCTGCGCATGCATCGTGAGGGGCTCCTGCAGCTGCCGCCCCCTCGCAACCGCAAAGGAGGCTCGAGCCGAATCGAGCACACCTTCTGGACGGCGCCGCAGCCGCTGCTGTCCCGACCGGTGCATGAGCTGCCCGGCGTGCATCTGGAGCCGGTCCTGAGCCGCCCGGACTCCGCTTTGTGGAATGAATACATCGACCGCTATCACTATCTGGGATACACGCCTCTGCCGGGGGCTCAGCTGCGCTACTTCGCTCGTTGGGAGGACCGCATCCTGGCCCTGCTTGGCTTTGGCGCCGCCGCTTGGAAAACCGCCCCGCGCGACCGCTTCATCGGCTGGCGTCCTGCGGAACGGGAGCGGAACCTTCAACTGATCGTCAACAACGCCCGTTTCTTGATCCTTCCCTGGGTCCAGTCCCAGAACCTGGCCTCCAAGCTGCTGGCCTTGGCCGCCCGTCAACTCCCCCAGGACTGGCACCACCGCTACGCCTACCGGCCCGTTCTGCTGGAAACCTTCGTCGACACCCAACGCTTCACCGGCGCCTGCTACAAGGCGGCCAACTGGATCCATGTCGGACAGACCCAAGGGCGCGGCAAACTGGACCGGGATCACCAGGCCGATCTGCCCACCAAAAGCATCTGGCTCTACCCCCTGAGCAAACTCTTTCGAAGATCGCTTCGCTCAACTTGAGTCCTCAAGAACATCTTCCGTCCGTCATTGCTCGATTATGGGTTTACCGAATATTTACTTCCGGACGGGCACTAACTAGGCACCAGTGCTTGAATTGGGGCCCGCGTCAATGAACCCGGCCAAAGCACTCCCCGTCAGCTCTATTATGGTCCCGAACTCCGTCAACACTGGGGCTCGATATGCCTTCTTCGGATCGACTTTGGCTCCCGCTTGCACCCTCTTCGCTAACTGCCGCTCGGCTTCTTTTCCCATAAGCTACTGCTCCTTTCACTGACTATTGCCTGACCAAAGGTAGACTCGCATTCTCGCAACCATAGTTCCAAAAGAGTAGCGTACCACACAGCTCCCCTCGACCGTGTCTGAGCCCCCTCTTCGCGGTAGGCTTGCGCCAGTCTCCGCTCGTCCACAATTCCCAGTTTACACAGCAGGCTGTTTCCCGGCAAGGGCAGAATCGCCGAGTTTCTTAACAGTCTCGGAATTTCAATCAAGTGAGCTGTTCTCTGAGACCGCCCTTTCGTCACAGCCGGGGTGTCCCGAAACAGCCTTTTACGGCCTTGGCCGTCGGCACGAAGTGCCTACTTAAAGTTGAGTCGACGAATGGGAAATAATTGCTCTTGTGACGCCTCAGTCGAACGACCTCAGGCAAGATTCCCTTCATCGAGCGGTGAATCACCAATCTTTTCCAACTTCCTCTGTAAACCTGCTCTAACGGTATGGAGAAAAGGAATTCGAACAAACGTCTATCCATGTAGGGATGGCGTAATTCCATACCGCAGGTGGTGGTATACCGATCCCAATAGTAAAGGCCAGAGCCGCCACCTCTATCCCGGATGCACCGTGGAGCATTTTTGTGCTCAGAAAGATTGAGAAAGGTAAGCCACTTCGAAGGCAGAGCCGAGCGCCGCAAGAGTTTGGTCCTTCGAACGAACTCGGGAAGGATCCAATCTAAACCGGGAATCGTACGCTGCCGTCTCGTTAACCATCGCAGAAAATCGTCTACCCTTTTGGGGAGTAGATGGCTCACAAGGCTCATATAGAGGACCCGATAATAGGGCAGCTCCAGTTCTGGTGCGAGGCTGGCCAATTCACCAAGCACGCCGAACTGCCCACGCAGAAACCTGTAAGCGTAAGCCACGGAACTATCCCCTAGACGGCTATAGGGTCCGGCACTACCGGTCAAAAGGACCCTAGCACCTCGCTTTTTCGCCCGGGTCATCACCTCACACATGATGGGCTCATATCCCCAGATGGGAGCTTCGATGCTACCACCGAATCCCGGAGGATCTCCCAACAGCCCGATCTGTTCGACATCGACATACTCAATCTCTATGCCCAATTCCGCCGCCATGACCTCCGTATAGAAGCGCTCATCACACTCAGCCAAGTGCTTGAAGCTGAAGGAATAGGCGGTCAAATGTGGTGCACCCCCGCACGCTTTCAATAGCCGTTGGGCGACACCCGCAATCGAGCAGGAATCGATTCCGCCGCTCAGAAGGATGCCGACTGGGCTATGTTGGGTTCGAAGCCGGTCAGCGACGACCCGGGAAAAGATTTCCAGGAAATGCTCAGCGTAGTCCTCATCTCTTGGGTACACCGTCCGAGCCGAGAGACTGATCTCCCAATACACCGCTGATCGAATCCGATATCCAGTCACCGAGAGGCTATGGGCTGGGGTAAGGCGGTGAACATGCCGGAACATGGACCGGGACTCGTCCGGGAGATTCATCGTCAGCATATCTGCTATTGCGAGCTCGTCAAGGTCAGGGGACACGTCCGGGTGCTGAAGAATCTGCTGTGCTTCGGAGGCGAAACAAAAGACATTTCCGACCTTCGAATGATGGAATGGCCGGGCGCCAACCGCATCTCGAGCACAGAAGAGGCTCCTCTGCCGTGCATCCCAGAGCGCGAAGGCAAAGTCGCCGATGATGTGGGCTGGGCAGCTTTCCCCCCAACATCTGTAAGCGGCCAGGATGAGATCTGCATCTGTGGGCTGCCGATCGCTCAGAAATCCCTTTGAGGTCAGAATTCGGATCAGCTCAATCCGATTGTCCACGCGGGCGTCGGCTATGAGACAAACTCGGTGGTCGGGACTGGTAAGGGGCTGCTGCTCCTTGAGGGATTCAGGCGTCGTATGGAGGGCCAGATGGGCTAGGCCGACGTTCCCATCAAACCAGTAGTGGATTCCGTCAGGTCCCCGATAGGCGACGACTTCGACCATCTTCCTGAGGATAGCCGGATCTACTGGAGCACCATCCAGATTGACCAGACCACAGATCCCGCTCATAAGACCGCCTCCGCTTCCAAAACTGCGAACAACTCACACCCATCCAGCTAGTTTACTCCCCCCGAATAACAAGACCAGCGGATTACAGGTCTGAATTTGATCGTCCGGGAGCTTGAGCAAACACCAACGCCTTGCCATTCATTCTGGCAATAGCAGGCACCACGATGATACCAGCATCGACTTCTGACTGCCGAAGGTCTGTGTGACTCAGAGTGTCAGGATCGGAGCGCTCTCTGTTTGGCTCGCTGAACCTGGCGACGCCGCCACCAACCGATCAAACCGGTGGCAGATCCACAGCACCGCTTATACTTGGACCGACTTCCGCAGGGACAGGGCTCGTTTGGCATGATCTTAACCACTCCTTTTCGGATGGTGATGCCGAACCGACGTGTCCTTAGCTTCGACCCAAAGCGCAATTGATGGTCCCCCGGTCCCAAAAGCTATTTCTCAATCACCCTGACTATCGGCCCTAGCTTGCGGCGCACTTTTCGGTCTACCCGAGCCCTGGTATTAGCACGGATTGGATGACCCTCGGCTCCAATCCTGACGGATTGGAACGGGATGTCGAATCGAACTCAACTGATCCGGTCCGTTCAATTCCCGATCCCACCGTCTTTCGTCGCCGAGGTCCATCCGAGAGTGTCCGAGCCGCGTTGAAGAACGATGACTCAGATCAGGTTTGGGAAAGCGCCCGCTAACCACCGATCAGGTCCCTCCCTTCTGCCTCGAAGATTCGGTAGAGAGCCACCAAGGCAGAGATGTTGTGCTGGACGTAATCGATCCGAATCTCGAAGTTGGTGAGGCTGCGGCGGAAACCTCCCAGGCTACGCTGGGGATCATTCAGATACATCACCGACTCAGGACGAAACTGCGTCTGTAATTGAAAGCTAGTACCCAGAACAATAGCCTTCAGTATTTCTCGTGCTTGCTCCTCGCTCCCGAAGTCGCGGGCTAATAGATAAGCGGCCAAGAGCCCTTCAGAGCGGGTCGCGGTGGAGGTAGATCGAGGCGGCTGGTAATAGCTGCCGAGATAGTCGGGGAATAGAGGAGCACGGTTCTGGCTCCTAGTGATCGCTTCAGCGATCCGGAAAGCGTGCTTCAAATAGAGTGGCCTGGGTCGCAACCGATATAACTCGTTTAAGTAGGCACTTCGTGCCGACGGCCAAGGCCGTAAAAGGCTGTTTCGGGACACCCCGGCTGTGACGAAAGGGCGGTCTCAGAGAACAGCTCACTTGATTGAAATTCCGAGACTGTTAAGGCATATAGCAGCCAGTGGTCGTGAATGAGAGCCGTCGTCTGACGACCGCGATCGCGGACATTGATCAAGTACTGTGCACTCTTCTCAGCCGTATCCAGCCAACTCGGGTCAGGATCCAGAACGTAGAGGCGCACCAGGGCCAGGAGCGCCTCGCCCGGATAATATTGTGAGACAAAAGTGCGAGGTTCTCCGCTGGGGTGACTCCGCTGGTGAAGGAACCGACCCGTTTCAAGCTGAGACTGCTGGATGTAGCGACCGAGCCGCTTGGATAGCGGCAGATGTCGAGTGTTACCCGTCACCTCGACATGCTTCGCTAGTGCGACCACCGCCAAGGCGACCCCACCCAGCTTGATCTTGCCGCCGCTCGCCAACACAGACAGCTCGTCTTGAGGCTCACCGTAGGGCTCCACTCTCTGGAGCAGGTATCCGATCGCACGCTCTCCCCCTCGTAAGAGGCTTGGATCCCGTGTGGTCTGGTACAGGTCCAGTATGGAGTAGATAGTGCCTGCGTGGCGCACCATGTTGTATTTCTCGGGGACCTTATCCCTCTTCGGTTCGTAGCTGTAGATGAAACGTCCGTTTGCAGCGACTGAACGACCCAGATAGGCTCCGCCCTGGACCGCCGATTTCAGCAGTTCGTGCTTGGAGATCTTGCCGTGTACCCGATGACCTCGGTACAACCGAAGCACCTGCTGACCGTCGTAGAAGAAACTGGAAGTGGAAAAGCGCCGAACCTTGAGTCGCGGCGACAAAGTTCCCGATGCAGACCGCCGGCGCAAATACTGAGCCAGCCGGTTGAATTGGACCCTCCCCTTGCTGGTTACCAGACTATGCGAGACCAGTTCTTCCGGAACAAAGGCTACCCGCGATGCCCCCTCAAACACAAGCCCCTCGAGACTCCTATCGAAATCTTCCAATGTCCCCGCTCGGAGAGCCTCTGGACTGCCCGCCGATTGCACCACATCCAACTTAAACCAGGATTGGGGCCTATTGCCTGGAGACATTCTAATCATCCCGTTCAAAGCCTGCTTGAGCGCCAGCTTGAATCCCCGGTCCGCTCCGGTGCTGATGCTGGCATGAGACTTGCCGTCGCTGGCAGAAAGAAACACAATCCTCGGCTCCGTATCCGACTCGAGGTTGGTAGGAAGAGGTCCCAAAGAGTTATTACCCTGAGACAACGAGAGTTCAACGAGTTCAAAGAGCGCCTTTGCCTGAAAGGGATCGATCCGAATCCCGTTCTTGATGTCGCCGAACCAGATTCCTCCGGAGGACACCGTGCCGGGCATCTTGATGACGTCTGTGCCGGAGTCAGCATCGCTTGAGACCTCTTCGTTCAGGTTGGCGCGGGATCCGACAGCCCGCTTGAAAAGTGAGGGGATGGGAGAGCCGGCTGAAGCTTGTCGGCTGGCAAAAGTGAAGATGGCGCCCCCGCAGGCTGCCAGGGCCAGAAAAACCACTGCCAGCGCCGTTGCTGCCCTCCGGGTAAGAAATCGTGAAGCCGGGCCCAGTCGTCGACTCTCCTCAGAAGCGGAGTCGAGGGCAATTGTGATGGTGTAGGAAGCGACCGACGCCATCAGAAGGATCGCCCCTGCCATTTCCAATACTTCTTCAACGAGTACCTGATAGAAGTACCATTGTGTTCCAGCATCTTTGAAGGTCCCCCTGACACCCTCCAGCAGCAGTGCCCATACCCAGCACCCGATTCCGCCGAATGCGCTCCACCTTGCGCTTCGGCTGAGGCTGAACCGGTTTGAAAAAAAGAGTGCGAAGTAACTCAGTATGAGAACGATAGCTGGGGCGAAGAGAACTTGCCATTGAGTGACATACTGCCAAGAATCACTGAACTCAGCGGAGACGTGCCTCACTTCTCGCCAGTACAGGTTCTCGTGAAGAATCGTTATCTCATCAAGTGACATCCAGAGTCCCACTAACGCCACGCCCAACCACAAGATTGGCAAGCGAAAACGTGCCCCCTCACGGTTTCGCCTCTCCTCCCAGTAGTACGCTGCTATGGCGGCACAACCGAACAGGAGGAAAAGCATCCCAGAGAACCAGGTGGGAAGGTTCCTCTCCTTGTCGAGGTTAAACCAGTAGATTCTTGCCCCCCGGAAATCTGAATAGAGGAAGTGCAAGCCCCCCAGAGCAAGTGCCAAAGCAAACAGAATCCCGACTCCCACCCAAAGGGCAAGGCGCGCTGAGTCATAGGTGTGACTATTCGTTGTGGTCACTTCGAGTCGTCCAGTAGTGGATAGTCTCAAACTGTCCCGAACCTTCTTGCGTCGTTGGGGCAGCGATAGGGTTTCTGGAGAACCATAGTGAGAGGATCACCGCCACGGATTCAGGCTGTGTGCCGAGAAACATTTCGTCAGTCTCATCGGCAACAGTTGGACGTTACATCACAACCATCCCGAGATCGGACTGGGTTTTGGCTAAATTACGGTAGCTGCCTACTTTAACGATAGTTCTCAGAGCTTGGCAGAAAACCTACCGGCTTCGGCAGCAAATAGCTCCGCCACAGGTGCATTCTAGCATGCTGGCAGGGGTCCAAGATGAAAATCGGGGCGGCACCGCACACAAGAAAACAAGCGGTACTCAGTTAGTCGCACACGACGGTTAGGCTGTGGGAGGCGAAAATGCAAGGGGATTCAATCTGACGGCCGCGTGGGAGGCTGGCGTGGTGCACCAGCCTCCCAACACATCCGGGCTGCTACTTGAGCCCCCGTGCTACTCAGGTACAGTCGTTATTGCCTTGACCAGCAGGCTCCCGAATTGGTCGCCCACCTCCAGTGACTGTGAGCAGGAGGTGTGGAACCTGACGTACTGTGCCAGTTCTTGGGCATCGTAGATCCTGACTACAGTGGTCTTGACCATGATACCGTTTACAGCTTCAGGCGTTAGAGTGATTTCATCTCCTTCGAAAACACTCGAACTATCGAAGTAGGTATACTTATCACCCTTTTCACGACCTGTTGCACTAATCTGGACATGGTTCGGAAGCGATCTTAGATCCTTGCACGGCACCCGGGATTGGTTGTTTTCGGTGGAGTCACAGTCTTCGCCAGTGTACTCCAAGACGATGGACAGTAGCTTGGTATCGCTGTCCGGCGAGCAGTAGTAATGACCGGCGTAAGCGCTGTCACTGTCACTATCACTATCGCTATCGTCATCATCATCGTCATCATCGTCATCGCCATCAGGGGGGCACGGGGTACCAGGGCAGAAGGGCGCAGTAGTCCCCGAACTCTTACCACCCGCCACCACAAAATCTCCGAATACACTGCCCTGGGCTATTGGCTCCAAGAAGCAGACGTCCGGACGATCATCGTCGTCGTCATCATCGCCGTCGCTATCGCTGTCGCTATCACTGTCGCTATCACTGTCGCTGTCTCAGCACGATCGCTGTCGCTGTCACTATCGCTGTCGCTGTCACTATCGCTATCGCTGTCGCTATCATCGTCACCCACTGCTGTCCGGTTTATTTTTCGAGGTCTGGCTGAAAGCCTTATGTGATGGGGCTTTGGGGAGATGGTGGAAAGAAGGGGGTTGTTTTTGGCCCGGAAGCTCCTGGGCCCGATTTGGGAAGGGGACCTACCTTGGTTAAACTCTTTGGTTGTCATCAAAAAGCCAAAGAAGACCAAGGAGATCCCATGGCCAAGTATACGTCAGTCCTGCATCAGTTGCTCCGTCATATCCCCCGGGATGAGTTTCGCGCCATCGTGGAGCGCCGCCAAGGTGACAAGGGAGTCCGGAAGTTGTCGTGCTGGGGGCAGTTCGTGGCCCTTTTTTTCGGGCAGTTAACCGGACAGCATAGTTTGAGGGATCTGGTAACCGCTTTAGATGCAGGGCGAAAGAAGCTGCAGCAAGTGGGGCTGGGGGCGGTGAGCCGCTCCACGCTGGCGGATGCGAACCGCAAACGACCCCAGGAGATCTTCGGGGAGCTGTTTTCTTGCCTGTACAGCCGCTGTCGGAGTCAGGCTCCCGGTCAGCGTTTCGGCTTCCGGCATCGGGTGTACAGTCTGGATGCGACGGTGATCGATCTGTGCCTGAAAGTCTTTGACTGGGCGAAGTTTCGCAAGCGAAAAGGGGCGATCAAGTTACATCTGATCTTGGATCACGGGGGGCACATCCCCAGCTTTTGCGTGATGACCCCGGGCCGGGAGCACGAGATCGAGGTGGCGCGCGGCCAGCGCTACGAACCGGACAGCATCCTGACCTTTGACCGGGCCTACGTGGACTACCACTGGTTTGACCAACTCCACCGCCAGGGGGTGTACTTCGTGACCCGGCAGAAGCGCAACGCGCGTTACCGGGTGCTGGAGCGGCGGCCGGTGGGCTCCCCGCCGGGGATCACCTCGGATCAAGTCATTCGTCTGACCGGGAAGGCGGCCGGATGCCTGTCGACTCCCCTGCGCCGCATCGGCTACCGGGACCCGGAGACGAGGCAGTTCTATGTCTTCTTGACCAATCTGTTTCATCTCAGGGCGGCTGAGGTGGCCGCCATCTATAAGGCTCGCTGGCAAATCGAGCTGTTCTTCAAATGGGTCAAGCAGCACCTGAAGATCAAGAGCTTTCTGGGGACCACGGCCAATGCGGTGATGACGCAGGTCTGGGTGGCGCTGTGTGTCTACCTGCTGGTGGCCTACGTGAAGTTTCTGCTGCGGCCCCCCGGGCGCCTGTACGAGATTTTCAAGCGGCTGCAGGTCACGGCCCTAGAGTACCTGGCTCTGGGGCAGGTCTTGACCTGGGAGACGAAAAACGGGCCCAAACGGGCACCAAAGTGGAGACAGCGCAACTTGTTCGGAAGACGGCTAAGGCCTTTGTTTGTAGGAGGATAGGAGTCGAGTGACTATAACCTTACAGTTAAGAGAGCTTTAAGTCTTTTAGAATCAACGACATCAAACCGGACACTAGTGATCGTCACCACAAATCACGCCATCACAAACTGTGGTTCATCCGGTAAATGGGGAGGTGCCGCCAGTCAAAGGCAGGCCGTGGAAACTGCCGCACTATGCAAACCGTGGAAAAACAAGTAGTTCTGGAGGAGAACTGGCAAGTGCTCGCAGTTGTTTTTCCACCGTTCGCACAGCGCTTGGAAAACTCCGTATCACGGGCTTGCTGGCCCAGTTCGATATCGCTCGGAGTTTTCCACAGTTCCCACGGCCCCTGCTACTGCAGCCGACTATATTGACAAGCGAACGGGGAACCAGATTTGGGATCCGGAAAGCGCCGAACCACGTTCCACCTCCCCATTTACCGGATGACCCTTGTTTATCTCGTTCTCACGGAGGCTTACACCATTCGTCGGCGGACCCCACCTCGCTACTAGGTGGTAGCCACATTCCAGGGCAGGCCCACCACCGGGCAGCTGGTTGCCACAGGCGTCAGGATCCTGGTCCACCGTGATCTGGGTCCACTGATTGTCCGGCAAAAGGTCACCATCAAAGACACAGGGTAGTCCTCCACAGGTATCTGCTATAACAGCCGTACTTGCAGCAGGAGGCTGGCCCGCGGGGACCTGGCTTGGCAGAAGTGGGCCGCTCTTATCAACATACAATGTGTACTCCACCGGATCCAGTAAGAGGCACTCGTCAGAGTCAAAGGTTGTATCTCCGAAGTCGATCCCACAGGGGTCCCAAGTGGCTCCCTCCTGAGGGTCGTCCGGGTTGAGCGAGCGAGTGTTCCCGTCGAAAATCCAAACTTGGAATTGGACGGTATCTCTGTCCACTCGAAACGAAAAATGCCGCCGGGGCTGCTCGTCCGGAGGGACGTCGTCATCGATTTCTCCCAGGCTCTGATTCCCGCGGCTTGTGTTAACGAAGCCACCGCTCTGCTGGAAATCACCCTGAGTTCCATCGAGACCCGGACCCGTAATGTCCGGAACTCCATCTTTCGGCCTGTTTCCCTGCGCCAGTGCGGACTGACTTCCCGCGAGCAGCAGCACCATACCCAACGAGAAAGATAGTCGTGCTAAAAAACGTTTTCCTTCCACAGTTTCACTCCTTTTGCCTCAATTTATCTCGACGCCAAAATCCCCAAACCTTACCCAATAACAAAACCTTCAAAACTCTAAGCCAATTCTCATTCGGACTCTTCTTCACTAAGGTCTATGGGTCAACACTCTTGCCTAATTGAACTCACTCCCCTTCTGCCAGGCCACCCTCCTTACGGGTCGCAAAAAATGGCTACTGGAGCCAAGCAAAATTTAGGTAGAAAATCGACCGATTCCAAGCCAGCCGAGTAGACAAACCTCCTCCTAGTTCCACTAACAGTGCGGGCACAGTGGACCGAACCGGCATGTCACTAGCGTCCCAACCCAGTAACGAACGCCTCGACTTTTTCAGGAAGCTTCTTTGGCAGCGTGGCAGTCTTTCGCCTTCGAGATGAAGTTTGCGTGGAAGACCCTTCGCTTTGCGACCCCACCTTGCGGCAAGTGTGCCCTTTACGGAAACAACTGCTCAATCATAGGCTACAAACCTGATAATGTCAATACCTTTGCCTATTGACAGCTGTTTCTTTTGGTTCTTCCGGTAAATGGGGAGGTCAAGTGGCCAGGTCCTCATGGATGAAGTAGAGGTTAAGCTTGAAGTAGTCCATGTCTCTGAAGCCATAGGCTCGTCTTTTGAGGACCTTAATCTTGTTGTTGAGTCCTTCGAGGGGGCCGGTTGAGATGCGGTGCTTGAAGTAGTCGAGTAGTCCGGGGCGATGCCGGTGGAGGGTGCGGGCGAGCCGGGCGAAGAACTGGTTGCCGATGCTGTAAGCCTGCTCGATCCAGGCATCCAGGAAGGCGTTGCCGGCCGCTGAGTCGGGGAGGTTCCAAAAGTGGCGGATCTCCTCCTTGAGGAGGTAGGCCTGATAGAGTGGCTCATTGATTTCCATGAGTTGCATGAGGTGTTCCAGGGAGCGCTCGTTGAGGTTTTCCAGCCCTCGTAACAAGAGAAAGCGGGTTCCTTTGAGGAGCTGTTTGCGGCCCGTTTCCAGTTTGCGCATCATGGAGCGGCGGGTCTGGTCAATGGCCTGGTTGGCCAGTGCGACGACGTGGTAGGGGTCGTGCACGACATCGACCTTGCCGGCGAAGACCTGGCGAATGGCCTTGCGGTAGGCGTCGGACATGTCGATGGCAATGGCGCGCAGGGACTTGCAGCGGCCTTTGAGGTGGCGCAGGCAGGCCACCAGCGCCTGGGCGTCTTTGCCTTCGTGTAGGGAGACGATCTGGCCACTTTCCAGGTCCAGCACCACCGTCATGTAGAGGTGCCCGCTGTGGGTAGCGAACTCATCGATCGCCAGATAGCGCAGTTGAGACAGCTTGCGCTTCTTGAGGCGCTGCCCCAGATGCTCCTTATGGATCTCTTTGACGAGGTCCCAGCCCACGCCCAGCAAGCGGGCAACGGCTTTGATGGTGGCGATGCGGCACAGCTGGACCACGTACTGGGCGAAGGCGTTCGTGTAGCGCCGTTTGCCCTGAGCGAAGGCAATCGGCTCGCGAAGGGTCTGGTCGCACTGGCTGCAGGATTGCCGGTGGCCATGCAGGACCACGAACTGGTGGCGGGTCGCCACCGGTAGAGTGCGGATGCAGCGCTGGAAGCAGCCTTGCAGCTGAAGCCGGTTCCAGCGGGCACTGCAGTTGCGACACCGGCGCTTGTGCGGAGCCAGTTCGACGTGGTGAAATACGCCGCCGCCGCGATAGTCCGTGCGTTGGTGAACATAGCCCTTCAATCCGAGGGTGTGGTACAAGTAGCTAGTCGTCGCCATGATCGGTCCTCCGGGTTTGCCAAAATCGCCGAGGATGCCTGACATGGCGGCGCCGGTCAATCCCCATCGACCGGCTCTGCCTCGCCCTTGCAGCTTCGCAAGGCTCGTTACGGGAGCAGAGGTTGAGGTAGCGCTAACGCGCGATCCGGATTCTTTTGATCGAGGCTGAAGGCCGCCTCTTTCTGCCTGAACGGGGGAAGGCTATGGAAACTGCCGCGATGTGCAAACCGTGGAAAAACAACCAGCTCCAGCGCTAGGCCGAAAAGCGTCGCAATCGTTTTTCCACCGTTCGCACAACGCTTGGAAAACTCCGAATCACGGGGGTGCTGGCCCGGCTCGATGACTGCTCGGAGTTTTCCACAGTTCCCACAGCCTCTGCTGCTACTGATATATATCTTTTAGGAGAATTCCAGAGCAAAAATAGACCGGATTAGACCGGATCTCAATAGCAAGCGCACCACCCACCTCCCCATTTGCCGGATGACCCGATCAGGGTACATCTCGGCGGCTTGACGAACGTCCAGTATCACCGGGCCGGGAGTCGACGTGAACGAGCGTAGCGACGCAAGCGTTGCGTATTTATGTACCCTACGCCCCTGGTAATACATTATGCAGAAGTCAATAAGAGACTTCCCGCGTCGGTGGAACTCTGAGATCATCCATCGAGGTTTCCAACGACCCTGGGCCGTCGTCATCGTTGTCGCCAGTGAGGAATGAATAAACCGTCCTTGGTTTAATCGCAGTCGTCCTGGAGGAAGCGCTGGGAGCCATTCTGATTGTCAGCGCAATATGGACCCGACTACCGGACGCGTTCGACGCGACAGACCCAGATCCGCTCATGCCTGGGTGCATCCTTGATCATGGCCACCGCCGTGTCCTCATCCACATACTCCAGGTTGGAGTACCAGCCCTCTGCGCTTTCGCGACCGGCAAACCAGGGTTCGAGTCCAGACCAGGTTTGCCCCACGTCCTGGCTCACTGCGGCCCTGATCGGGGGGTGGGTCCCGCACAAAAGGTTCCCGTCGCCCAGCTGGATGATGGAACAGTGGGTGCCCGCAAGGACCCTGATTGGAGACGACCACGTCTGGCCCCCGTTGCGGCTCACTGCACGATAGAGCCCATGGTCTTTGCGACGCAAGGACCTGTCCTTGACCCTGCTTTCTGTGCGCATCAGGATCACCAGGCGGCCATCTCGAAGCAACGCCATGGCCGGCTCACTGAAGATCAGGCCCTCGCTCTTGTCAGTGCTGCCGGCGACACTGAGGCTCCAGGACTTGCCGGCATCGGCGCTTCGAACTACCCCGCTCGAGAGCAAGATGCCGCTCATGTCCTCCATTGACAGGTATCCGGCGACCGGGATGAGGAGAGTGTCATCCGGCAACTGGAGCGGGCGCCCCCCCGACCAGACCCACGCTCCAAGCAGGGGTCCGTAGTCCACCTTCTGCGGATTGGTCCACGTTCTTCCTTTGTCCTCGCTGTACACGATCCACATCGAGGTACGGATGCGATAGTTCTCGTAGGCCTCCGTCGATCTTCCATCGGACAGCCGTCCAACATATTCCCTTACATTGTTGTCCTTGCCATGCCACTGGGTGCAGACCATGAAAACCCTACCGTCGTTCATCCGTCCCATCACACCACTGGCGTTGGCAATGGGGACCTTCGCGGTGAACGGGTCCGACCATGTTGAGCCGCCATCGGCCGACTCGATAAACACCATAGTGGTGGCTGTCCCGCCTGCCTCGCGCTCCATGGAAGCAAGCAGAGTACCGTCCTGTAGCCTGATGATGCACGGAAGCGCCGCGTATCTGTCTGGGCTCTCGCTCACATAGACAAGCTGCGGCTTCATAGCCCTCCATTTGATTTCCTGGGGGCTCACCATCCGCCCTTCCTGTTGAGCCCAGATCGTCGCTTGGGAAAGAGCCGTCAGAAGGGTCAAGATCCTCCAGACCCTTCTTCGTGATCCGCGAAAGGCGATGGGGAGTGTCGTCCTTGAGAAGATCACCATCACCCAGTGGTTACCATGCGAGGACGATGGGGTCCAGCCAAAGGCGACGCCGTTTTCCGCGCCGATCACCGCTCTTTCCTCGATCTCGACGTCTTTCTCGGGACATTTCATCCTCTTTTCTCTATCAGCCCCGACCGAAGCTCTTCCTCGTCCTCCCTCGACCCCTTTTTCACTCCCCGTCAAACCTGAAATGGTGGCCCCTACCCGACGTCCAAAAAAGCGTATTCCTATCCCCTATTCCTATCCCCTGAGCCGCCGGACCACGCCTTGCAGCTCTTCGACAATCCAGTCATCGAAGCTGGGTTTCGAAGCGGATCTCCCGGGCCTCCCCGGCCAGCACCACTCCACCCCATTTGGCCAGCAGAAGAAGCACCATGAATCGCAGCGAACCAACGACTCTTCTCACAGTTGCCCTCCTTCTCTGAGCTTCGCCTTGCTATGAGCCTGTCTGCTGCTCCTCTTCGGGATCGACCCAGCCTGGATCGCCACCGCGGATGGGGTCGAAATAGCCGTTCCCATCGTTGTCCACCCAGATGGGATTGGTGAACGCAAGCGACCGGAAATCGGTGAAAGGAGCCTTCCAGGGTCGTTCGGAGGTGACCAGGACCAGATACCAGGTGTCGTGATCCGACTGCACCCGGATGGCTTTCCGGAGACGAATCCGCTCCGAGCTCTCGTCCACCGGGAAGGTGTGCAGTACTTCTCCGTTGGCAATGATCTGGACCCGATCCACTGGAATCCAGGGAGCAGCCTGGTCGTTGACGTGAAGCGTGACGGGCTCTCCCTGGCTGCTGAATGTCGAACCCACGACCTGGCCGTCGTTGGCCGAAAACCGGATGAATGGGCCTAGAGACGCTGTGGAAGCCCTCTTCTTCAGAGCGTTCACGACTCGACTGGGGTCGACCTCCCAGGGCTTGTCGGTATCCGAGAGCACGTAGTTGCGTGGATATCCCGGCAGCTGACTGGGATAGCGATGGGCATCGGTGTTGGCCACACCCGCGATGGCGATCCCCTGGTTCAGAAGGCCGAACCAGTCCTTGAGGTTCTGATCTACCTGAGGGCTGGGACCGTAGCTGGGAGCCTCCATATCCTCACAATCTACAGCGGCGTTGTACACCTCCAACTGATCGAATGCGGTCTCGAAAAAGGGATACTCCATCTGCGAGGACTCCCGATTGAGCCGGAGGTTGAAGTAGCCTCCCTTTGGGTTGTCGTAGCGGGGATGATTGATCTGGACGA
The DNA here is from genome assembly GCA_965222655.1 of Acidobacteriota bacterium. Classification (GTDB taxonomy): domain Bacteria; phylum Acidobacteriota; class UBA6911; order RPQK01; family JAJDTT01; genus CAUZIZ01. The sequence goes on along the minus strand of CBDCUP010000022.1, from coordinate 1,213,241 downwards.
TCTCGTCCCCTGGATCCTCCCGTACGGTTCGGAGGAACTCCCGCGGCGTCCGAATGGAGTGCCGGTATCCCCTCTCCTGCCATCGATCCTCCGTCAGGGGAAAGCTGTTGAAGTGACCGAATGTCGTATCGATCTCGGAGCCCACAACGGAGGTCATGAAGCGCTGCAGGTTGAGCTCGGCAATGTAGGGGGCGTAGTCCTTCAGGATGTTGTGGTCGGTGGCAGTCAAGAAGTCCAGTCCCTCGGCCGCTGTGACGATGGCACCATCCCTCATGGCGAACTGGAGATGGAGGTGAAAGTCCGCCGAGATGAACCCGGAGGTGTCGATGGCCTGGGACAAGGTGGATTTGAGGTGCGTCAGCTGGCCTTCTTTGATACTGATCTGCTGGTGGTCCAGCGTGAACTCGGTGCCGCGTGTAATGTAGACATCGTACTCTCCCACCGGCACCGTCTTGATCTCGCGGCCGGAGGCGGTAACCAGGAAGTTCTCGAAACGTCCGACAGTCGGCAGCTGGTCGCCGGGCTCCTGGTGGGCAAAGTAGAGACGACCAGGAAGGTGAACTCCCGTCTTGTCCTCCAGGATCTCGAAGGAGAGGCGCCCCGTGGCCTGTCCCGACTCGAGCACGAACCGCTCGTCAGGATCCAGCGCCGGATTAGCCGAAGAGGAAACCATCTCTCCTTCAGGAAGCAGCACCCAGCAGAGGGTGAGGGCAGCAGCAAAACCAGCCCTCAGAAACAAGTTGGGCAAACGAGTCTTCATCTCGACCTCCTTGGTAAATGTGATCGTACCCGATCAAGAATCACTGGGAAAGATGAACAAGAGTCGCTTCGTGAAGGCTGAGACCTGGGTTGGCGGACTTCCGTCAGGGCGAGCCTGGCTGTTGAGTCGAAGTAGGCCCTACCGCGAGGAATCATGACCTCACGAAATGTCGTGATGGACTCCGGCTTGCGGAATCAGCAATTCCAAATCATCTAAGATATGTGTAATCAACAGTTTGATCTCCACTGGGCAGTCCTGAGTCGGAATTGGCATGGCTCGGCGGCGGGTTCCATCCAGGTGGAGCTCCCGGACGAGCTCTCCAGACCCGTCGGCGGGCGCACGCTGGAGGACTGTCCCGAGCTCTACGGCGACCGCATCGAGCAGGTGGTCCGCTGGAAGAACGGAAGCGATCTCGGCAAGTGGACCGGGAAGACGGTCCGCCTCAAGGTCCAGATGAAGGACGCGGATCTGTATTCGATTCGCTTCCGCTAGGTCTTCTCTGAGGGGAACGGCCGGCGGTGAACGCCTCTCCCAGTCTTCGAACAGTCGGCACCAGGTCCACAGGCAGCCTCCGATTTCATCGAAATCGAAGGGCGGCTTCCGCCTACAAGCGGCCAGTGAAATCTTTCCGGGTCATCCGGTAAATGGGGAGGTGGAACGTGGTTCGGCGCTTTCCGGATCCCAAATCTGGTTCCCCGTTCGCTTGTCAATATAGTCGGCTGCAGTAGCAGGGGCCGTGGGAACTGTGGAAAACTCCGAGCGATATCGAACTGGGCCAGCAAGCCCGTGATACGGAGTTTTCCAAGCGCTGTGCGAACGGTGGAAAAACAACTGCGAGCACTTGCCAGTTCTCCTCCAGAACTACTTGTTTTTCCACGGTTTGCATAGTGCGGCAGTTTCCGCGGCCTGCCTTTGACTGGCGGCACCTCCCCATTTACCGGATGAACCATCTTTCCTGGAATCGTCGAACGAACGACCGCAAACGGCCCGGGAGCCGACGTTCAACTGCGGGCGCTCCAAGATGAGCTGTCACTTTCCAGGTAGGGCGTCATACGTCCAAGTGCTTAGCGCCTGCGGGTATCGTAGCCGTCGCTGAAGCTCAAGCCTCCGTCTCAGATTGCTCTTCCAGGCCCAACGATCTAGTATTCGATAGATAGGCTCCCCTTCGATCCTGGAGGTGCCGGTGATCGGCCAGACCATCTCGCATTACCGCATCTTGGAGAAGCTCGGTGAAGGTGGCATGGGGGAAGTGTATCTGGCCCAGGACACCGGCCCGCTGGATCGCAAAGTCGCTCTGAAGTTCCTACCTCCGGAAATGCAGCAAGATCCAGAGGCCAGACAACGCTTCCTGCGTGAAGCTCAATCTGCTGCTGCCCTAGATCACCCCTATGTTTGCCACATTCACGAGGTGGGTGAAGCTGAGGGGAAAGACTTCATCGCGATGGAGTACGTCCAGGGAGTGACCCTGGAGGAGAAGCTGGCGCAGGGTTCGCTGCCACTAGAAGAAGCCCTTCAAATCGCAGCCAAGATTGCCGAGTCCATTGAGGCCGCACACAAACAGGGAATCATCCATCGCGACCTCAAACCCTCGAACATCATGCTTACCTCAGAAGGGCACCTGAAGATGATGGACTTTGGTCTGGCCAAGCGGGTGGTTGAGGGGGCGGATGATCAGGAAAAGACGATGTCAAGACTGATTGCTTCATGTGTTCCCATCTGATCGGTCTGCCCGCTCGTGCAGGATCGACGAGCACCTTACTCTGCGACTTCCGGATACATCGGAGCGTAGGTGCCACGAGGGCTCATGGCGACGATGGTGTCCCCCTCGTAGACGAAGCGGTAGCGCTTGTGGTGGACCCACTCCTCCTGCTGGCGTCGCACCAGGGGATAGACGACCTCCAGGGCCGTACCCGACTCTTGTATTGAGGTCACGGCCCAGGCGCCGATCCGACGGATTTTCAAGGGCTGATCTTCGATCCGGATACTGAAGTCCTCCCAGGGTACCCAGCTGGGCTTTCGGTACCAGAGGCTGCCGTTCCGATTGAGCGTGATGGTCACCCTGCCCTCCAGTGGGATCCGGCTTTCGACGCGAGCCGACTCGGACTCGGCGGAGAAGGCCATGTTGACCCTCACTCCCCACTGATCCTGGCTGACCGAGTGACGCATCACGGCCCACAGGCACTGGATCCCTCCCTGAGTGATGTCCAGGATGGCGGAACCGGCCCCGGGGACGTGACGATCGCTCACCCCGGGGCAGCCCCACCCTCCGTCCGCGTGGACCGGGAACTCCTTGAGTGCATTTTCGGGAGCATCCTCGGGACGATGAAACTCCTGCCCCTCGAGCCACTGGCTCGGTAGGACGTGGCTGCGGACCATCCGTTCGGCCATCTCGAAATACTCGGGATGACCGGCGCGGCCCAGATGAATGGCCGCCTGGACCATGTCGCCTGTGTTGTTGATCTCTCCCCTGCCCACCAGCCGCTCCCGCCAGGCATTCTCGACCGACCACCCAAAGCCGCTGCGGGTGGGGGCCAGCCCCCGATCGAGGATCCTGCGGGCGTGTGTCAGAGTCTCGAGGTCCCTTGCCAGAAAGCCGTAGTGAGCCAGGCCGTGGACCGTACCCGTAATCGAGTGAGTGTGGCTGCCCGCATCCTGTAACAGCTGCCCATCCTCGGAGAAGGAGTGGGTCCGAACACGTCTGACGAACCGTTTAGCCAACTCCAGGGCCCTGGGGTCTCCGGTGTGCCGATAGACCTGGGTCAGGGCCATCACCAGACGCCCCCGATCCACGGTGGTGGCCTGGGGGTGGTAGAAGCCGGCGTTCGGAGGCTCGTAGATCAGATCGCCTTCATCCGTGAATGCGGCCAGGGAACCGAGCGGTTTCCGGACCCGCAGCAGCGGAATCGAGTCGACCACGTCGGGACGGTAGGCTCCTTCTTCATCGGTGATGCGAAGGAGCGTCTCCATCAGCTTCCCCAGTCGATCCAGGGCCTCCTGGTCCTGACGCCGGATCGCCAGCTCCAGAAGCGCCTGGGCTGCCTCTCTGAGATCATGTGACATCAAGGTGAGCTGTTTCTGATCCCGATCGAACGCGGCCGGAAAACCAGGCTCGTTGTCTATCGTGGCAAACAGGATCGAGCGAAGCTGATTGATCACCGATTCAGGCGGCTGTTTTCCGGTAGCCGACTGCCCTTTCAGGAGTCCGTCGAGGGCCCTGCCCACGTTGTGGGTGAGATCGGACCAGGGACGGGTCTCTGTCCCCTCGCGGACCGCCGTCACCGGATCGATCTCCATCAATGGCTGTGTCCAGCGCACGATGTTGTCCATCGCCCGTTCCACGTGCCAACCCAGATCGGTCGGCCGAGGCGCCGGTCCGCTATTCCTTTTTCCTTCCCTGGGTCCGGCATATCCCCAGGCCAAGAGCAGCACGCCAACCGAGATCGTCGAGCAGGCAATCTTCCAATCCATTTCCAATCCTGTTGTGTTCAAACCCTCTTGTTCCGTTCCCAGGACAGCGCAGGCCCAGGATACGCTGCCCCTGTTTCCTCTGCCAACAACTCGGGTAGGAGTTCACCTGGCGCAATTGGGAGAACATGTGCAATAGTGACCGCTCTGGGACCTCGAGCACCAGATCCAACGCACAAACTCGAGGGAGGCTGAGTGATGTCGCGATTCTTCACGCCGGTACGGATTCTGAGGGTCTTCTTCTTTCTGCTCCTGATTTTTTCCTTGGTCTACGCAGCCCAGCTCAGACGTCACCGCATGATCGAAGAGTTCCCTGTCGGCAAGGTCGACCCGGGTAAGGGTTTTCTCGGTCCGCCTCTCCCGCCTCCCAAGGTGGATCCGGGTCCAGATGCGGCGACACTTGACGTGGTCGTCCTGGATAGAGATACCGGAGAGCAGTTGAGTGCAACCGTCAGCGTCAATGGGGGGATCAGGAACCGGAGGACGATCGCTATGAACAGTACTCTCTCCGGATGTCCGCCAACCGGCACAAGGGCCCGATACGGTTTCACAAACTGAACTACTACTTCTACACGGACGGGTCCTTTTCGGTGAGGGTCCCCGCCGGGACCTGCACGGTGGAGGTCAGCCGGGGCTACGAGTACACTCCAACCCAGAAATCCTTTCACCTGAAGAAGAATCAGACCGCGAAGACAACCATCTATCTCGAGCGCTGGATCGATATGGCGAAGCAGGGGTGGTACTCGGGAGACACACACATCCACTTCGAACGGACCGGCAGCAACGACGACACACTTTTTACGCTCACGTCGGCCCGCGACGTCCGCTATGCCTTCAGCCTTTCGATGAACACTGACGGCTACGCGCTGGGCCGGGAGTTCGAATCACGGGGCCAGGCTCATGGTCTAGGGGAGCAGTCGGTCCGCAAGAAAGGACCCTACCATCTGATCTCCGGCCAGGAGTACCGGGCAAACAGCCTGGGACACGTGATCCTTCTGCTGGCGCAGGACTATGTTCCCGGCTCAGGCCCGTCGGAAGATGTCAACGAAGGACCATCGCTCGCTCTAATCGCCGATCAAACTCACGAGATGTCGGGGTTCATAGGATTCGCCCACGGAGGCAACTCCCGTCGGGAGGCGGATGCCCTGGCTCTAAAGGGACAGTTGGACTTCCTGGAGTTGCTGCAGGGTGGGTGCCAACACCAGGATGTCGTCCATGAAGCGGATGTAGAACAGACCCGTCTTCTCCAGCCGCTGGTCTAACTCGGTCAAGAAGAAGGCTCCGATAATCGGGCTGAGCGGACAGCCCAGTGGAATTCCGCGCTCAGACTCCCAGAACAGCCCGCCCCGCTCGGCGGTACGTTGCAAGTACTGCTCCATCAGATTCATCACGCGACGATCCCGGATGACCCGTGCCATCCGCTCAATCAGGCATTGGTGATCGAGGGAAACATAGTAAGACTCCACGTCGGTCCTGAGAACAAACCGGTGCCGCTTCAGGTGACGCCACACCCGACGAACCGCCGCCTTGCCCCCTCCGTTTCCCTTCAGGTTCGTGCAGTTCTTGGAAAAGGATAGCCGCTCTACCAACACCAGAGACAGGGCCTTGAAGAGCAGGGCGTCTCGGGCCGAGAACAGATCGACCTCCTCGCCGCTTTCGAGTGTCGTTCGGTTCAGCAGTCCCAGGCGATAGCTCCCCTCCAACAGTTCCCGGCGGAGGCGGTCTACCTCGCGCCTCCAGTGTCGGCGGAAGTTCCACACGTCGGCATGGTCAGGGTAGTTCCGCCGTCGCTTGCATAACCAGGTGTAAGCCTCTGCCAGTTCCCTTCATCGAGGATGTTGTCGAGGGTGATGTCCATCCCTTTGGGATGTTGGCAGCGAACCCCGACAAGTCAAAAGAGGATCTGTGGAGGCACCAGTGGGAAGGAGTGGAGAATGTCGTCCAGTTATCGTCCAGTCAGAAACCTATAGGATATCGTCAGAAATCACTCGATCGAGGCGCGAAAACCCTGGAATTGCCCTTGCCGGAGAAGCGCCGGGGCTAGAAGGCATCTCCAGAGCGGAATGACTGCTTTTCGCGCTGTAAGCGGTCGTTCATTCGACGTTTCCAGAGGAAATCTGACTGACCCCTTCTAGGCGGAACCGGTCATTCGATCTCGTCGAAATCGGCCCGCTCTCTGTGGGATCGGGTGCCGACTATCACACCGCCTGGCAGTCGCTATGTAGTCGGAGAACTCGATCCAGAATGGATCACTGTCCGATCAGATCGTAGTCAGCACAACTCTGTGGAACGGCTGCCGTTGATGAAGTATCAGATTAGAGTACCGGCGGAGCACCCCAGCGGAGCGCCCTTAAGAAGTGTCGTCCAGTTATCGTCCAGTCAGAAAGCTATGGGATATCGTCAGATATCACTCGATCGATGCGGCGAAAACCCAGGAACCAATTGAGTTTTCGGTAGATTTCGTTAGATTTCACGTCGCTGCCCAACAGATTTAGGATCTGGTGGGTGAGAGCCCGTGGGGGTTCGAGTCCCCCCTTTCGCACCAAATGAAATCAATGAGTCATAACGTCCCCGCAGAGCGGGGAGCTTGGCGGTTGTGAGCCGCCCCAAGGGCGGCCAATCCTTAATCGTTAAAACAAGCCGTCGTCTTTGCCGTCGAGGTGATCTTGGTGGCGAATGTACTTGCGAATTTGCTTCTCCTCGAATCCAACTGTGGAGACCGCATAGCCGCACGCCCACAACTTCTCGCCGTTGAAGTTGCGCTTCCTGCCCCCAAATTGGCGCGCTACAGCAATCGCGCTTTTCCCCTTGAGGTAACCGATCACCTGAGCCACCGAATACTTTGGCGGGACCTGGATCAACATATGCACATGATCTACCACCATGTGCCCTTCCAGGATGTTGCTCTCCCTTTGCCTCGCCAATTCTCGGAAGACCGGGCCCAGAAACTCTCGAATCTTTCCGTACAGCACTTTCCTCCTCCCTTTGGGGACAAACACGATGTGGTATTTGCAGTCCCATCGGGTATGGCTTAAGCTCTCATATGACATACTTTATGCCTCCTTTGTGGGTACCGCCAAGCCCCAAAGGAGGCATCCTATTACTGAATCTAAATGTCAAACCTTTAAAGTCTCACTGGTCAAACCAGTGGCTTACCTGTCTTCGAGTTATCCCACTCGGGCTCTCTTGATCCCATCGGGCAGATCCCCCAATGTTTCCCACTTCGGAGGTCATCCACTCGCTCAATCTCCTGGGCGGCTCTGACCGCCTGCTCGGCATGGCCCGCAACGAAGTGCAGGTAGCGCTCGGTGGTCTCGATGCGCCTGTGTCCCAGGAACGACTTCACGGAGTAGATGTCCACGCCGTGGATTGAGGGCAGCCGCCTGGAGATCAACTAAATCCACCTCGGCCGCTGGTGGAATCCAGGTGGAGATCCAGGATGAGAAGGGCAAACCCATCCCTCGAGTCTATCGCCGAAACCCAAGAAGCGGTCCAGGAGCGGAGGCTGTCCGGGCGGGTTATGGTGAATCTCTGGGGGCCAGATCCCCGGGATTCTCAGTGAGGATGCCCAGTCAGGGTCGGCCCGAGATCACCCGCACGGGAGGGAGATTGTCGGCCATGCCGGCACCGGTACGACGGAGCTCCCCAATTAGCATCCTGCGGTACTGAGCCAGGAGCTCCAGGGAATCTGCCTGGACGGCCAAGTTCCGTAGCTCCTGGGGATCGGCCTCCAGGTCATAGAGCTCTTCGATCTCATCTGCCACCAGAGTGCGGATGTACTTGTACCGGCCCTTCCGCAAGAAGACCCACCAGGGAACGCCCTCCCAGCCCTCGCCGGTGCCGACGTCCGAGTCCCGACCGTAGGCCTGCTTCAGGTTCTCCAGCATCACAAGGCCATCCCACCGGGTCTGAGGATTCTCCAGTAGCGGAAGGATATTCCGACCGTGCATCTTCCAGGGGAGCTCGATCCCCGCCAGAGCGAAGAACGTGGGGATCAGGTCGTGCCCTCCCACGGGGTGCTTGGAGACCGCGCCCTTGGGGAACCGCTTGGGATAGCGAACCAGAAGGGGTGCATTGATGTTGGCGTCATACGGGGCGTACTTCCAGGCGAAACCATGTTGGCCCCAGGCGTATCCCTGATCTGAGGTGAAGATGACGACCGTGTTCTCCAGCTGACCGGTCTGCTCCAGGGCTGCCAGAACTCGCCCCACGCCCTCGTCGATGGCCCGAACGGCACGGTTGTACTGTCGAACGAGCTGGGTCAGCGTGCGACCGAAGTGACCGGGTGTTCGCCTCGTGCATTCCGGCTGTCCGTCTGGGAGAGCCTTCCAGAGTCCGTAGTTCTGCATGTACCGGGGCTTGTCCGGACGGGGTGGATAGATGTCTCCGGGAACGGGGACGAGGGGTGTCTTCGGGTACTCGCCGAGATGCCGGTCGGCTGGCATGAAGGGGTGATGGACGGCGTCGTAACAGAGCCACAGGTACCAGGGTTGGCCGGGCCGAAGGGCGCGCCGCTTCACGTACTCGACAGCCCAGTCGGTGTAATTGTCCGTCGAATAGCCGCCGACCGTCTCAGGGGGAGCACCGTTGAAGTCGATCTTCTGGTCCACATAGTAGCCCCCGTAGACCTTGCCGTTCGTGTGATCCCAGATGGCCGAGTAGTCCCAGGCGTGCCCGTGCCCTTTGTCATTGCCCGTGTGCCACTTTCCGATGATCCCGGTGTGATAGCCCGCCTTCCGAAACGCCACAGGCCAATACGAGTCGGCCGTCCTTTCTGCCGGAGGGTCCTTGCTGAGCCACTGGACTCCGTGCTGCAGCTTTCCGGTGAGCGCAGTCGCTCGCGCCGGCTGACACCAGGCGCCCGTGTAGCACGTGTCGAACCGCACTCCTTCGTGGGCGATCCGGTCCAGGTTCGGCGTCTGGACCCAGTCATGCGCTCCTGGATAGGAGCCCACGGCCCGATAGCTCATGTCGTCGGCGAAGATATAGAGGATGTTGGGTCGGGAGTGGCTCGCGTCTAGAGCTCCATCCATGAAGCCCGCCACGAGCAGCGACAGCAGGACCTGAGCCCACACCGAGACTCGGGAGGTCAAGGATTGCGGATGATCGGTCACCTTCTTTGCTCCTGCGACAAGAACCAGGTCCCCGTCTCCATCGTAGTTGGGTAGGCCTCGGGTTGACAGGGCGGGCTAGTGATCATCCTGCCTAGACCGTTCAACCGCCGGCCGGACATCGGCCGGTCGCTACCGAAGACCCAATGCTTTCGCACGCTAGACACTCCAGGGCTCCCGATAATCCTTGGTTAGCAGGCGGTTGGCTTCAGGATCATTCCTGACGGTCTCGGTCTCGGGATCGAATTCGAGAACACGTCGCACTCGAAAGGCGACCTCTCCCAAATGCACAAGGGCGCACGACATGTGGGCCTGGAGGGCCGGCGCGTTGGGCTGCCGTCGGGTTCGCACGCTCTCGAAGAAACCGGCCAGGTGATGCTTCAGCTGGCGGCTCCACCAGGACCTGTTGCCGATTCTTCGGCTGAACCTCATCCCCGGCCCCAGCTCCTCCCTGGGTCCCAGGTAGACCTGGAAGAAGCCACGGCGGGAGAAGACCATGAATCCCTCCGTGCCGTAGAAGATGTTTCCACTGTCCACGCCGTAGTGTCCGTAGGGTGTCCAGCCCCGGTCCTCGTACAGAAGCACCTTGCCTTCCTGGAACTCGTAGGACACCGTCATGTTGTCGGGGAACTCGCGTTCTCCCGGGTCCTCGATGTCGCTTCCGTGGGCCGTGATCCGGATTGGGTGGCCCCGGGGGCTCAGGCCGAAGTGGGCCATGTCCAGGTCATGGATGCCATCCCCTCCGATATCGCCGTTCCCGTAGTCTCGATACCAGAGCCACGTGTTCTTGAATCGATTGATGTTGAAGGGGCGACTGGGAGCCGGACCCAGCCAGAAGTCGTAGTCGACTCCAGGAGGCTCAGGAGTGTCCGGAACGGCTGCCGGGTGTGCAGAACGCTGCTGGTTCCAGGCCTTGGACATCTTTATCTTACCCAGGATTCCGGAATCCAATACCTGGCGAGCCCTGGCCGTAACGTCTGTGGAGCGCATCAGGGTGCCATGCTGGACGATACGCCCGGTCTTCCGGGCAGTCTCCACCAGAATCTGACCCTCGCGAAAAACATGGGTGGCCGGCTTTTCCACGTAGACATCCTTCCCCGCCTCGAGGGCCCGGACGGCGATGGGGATGTGCCAATGGTTGGGCGTCGCCACGATGAGGGCGTCGACGGAGGGATCATCCAGGACATGCCGAAAGTCCTTCACCAACCCTTATAGTTGGGAAGGTACTGAGATCGGGAAGATGGGAGCGGCAAGTAGCCGTAGCCGCCTTTCTTTCTTTTTTGCTACTTTTTTCTTTCTTTGTGGAAGGTGTGGATGGTGTGCAAAAGTGTGGAGTCGGGAGCTCGATAGTCGACTCCCAGGACGCTCGGGTCCGTCACGAATGCCAACCCTTATCGGGAGGACGATTAAGCCCAGACTTTCGGACGGACCCTGGGCCGGATTTGGACGAATACTCAGATGCTGTCCGCTCAGGAGGACTTCTATAAGGAATTCGCCGCCCCCGGTTTGCGTCCGACGAAACACCAGAGAAGGGGAGAGGAGCCATGAAGCCGATTGAGGAGCAGACCATTGGAGTGTGGGTGGGCCTGGACTGGGCCGACCAAGAGCATGCCTACGCGCTGCGGATGTCGGGCTCGAGCGAAATCGAGACCGGCGACGTCAAACAAACACCGGAGGCCCTGCAGAGCTGGATCAACGGGCTGAGAGAAAGGAGCGGAGGCGGCTGGGTCGCGATCGCCGTCGAACAGAGCCGGGGAGCGCTGCTGTATGCGCTGATGGATTACGATTTTGTGTTGATCTACCCGATCAACCCGAAGTCCTTGAGCCGCTACCGTGGAGCCTTCTATCCCAGTGGAGGCAAAGACGACCCGAGGGATGCGGATCTGGTGCTGGACTACCTGCTCAAGCATCGGGAACGGATTCGATTGTGGGAACCCGAATCGCCGGAGGTGCGCTCCCTGCGCCTGTTGTCCGAGCAACGGCGCAAGCTGGTCGATCTGCGCGCGGACTTGACCAATCAGTGGACCGCCAACTTGAAGAACTACTTTCCTCAGGCCCTGAAATGGGTCGGCCCGCTCAAAGGGAAGACGGCCTGTGATTTCCTGAACCGTTGGCCCAGCCTTGAGGCCTTGCAGCGGGTCAAGCCGACCACGATTCGCCGCTTTCTCAAGAGCCATCGGGTGGGGGGCAGCGAAAAGTTGCACTCCAAGCTGGAGGAGATCAAGCAGGCCCGGGCGCTGACCCACGATGCGGCCATTGTGACGGCGGCTAGCCTGATGACTCAGAGCTTGGCGGGACAGATCCTGCACTTGAATGAGTCCATCCAGCGGTTTGATGCCAAAATCGAGGAACTCTTCAACCACCACCCCGACCATTTCATTTTCAGCAGTCTGCCCGGCTCTGGAAAGGCTCTGGGACCGCGGCTCTTAACTCTCTTTGGGGAGGATCGGGATCGTTTCCAATGCGCCGCGGAGGTACAGACCGTCTCCGGCATCGCCCCCCTGCTGCGAAGCAGTGGCAAGACCCGCATCGTGTCTTACCGTTGGGCCTGTCCCAAGTTCGTCCGCCAGGGCGTTCACGAATTCGCCGCTCACTCCCGGCACTGGTGCCCCTGGGCGCAAGCGTTCTACCAGATGCAGCTCAGCCAAGGGAAAGATCATCACGTCGCGGTGCGCTCTTTGGCCTTCAAGTGGCTGCGCATAATCTACCGCTGCTGGAAGAACCGGGTCCCCTACGACGACGCCATTTATGTGGCTTCTTTGAAGGCGAACAACGCCCCTTTGCTGGCCTTCTTGTAGAGAGCAATCAAGCTGTGGAAAAAAATGCAACCGGCTGAAAAAAAACTTGAAAAAACACTTGACTTGAAACCTCAGATGTCTGGGCTCTTCCCGGTGCGCTGACGTACCTTCTCCGCCTCCCGCTCCCGGAAATCCTGGTTCACGTCGCAAACCGCGGCGCAAACGGCGTCGGGCGCTTCCAGAAGGCCGTTCACATGGTGGCGCCCCATGCCCCCGACCCCGATAACTGCCACCGAAACCTGGTCATTCGCCGACACTCGACGGGCGCTGGCCCAGGGCCGGACTCCGGCCGCGGTGGCGACAACGGAACTCGAGATGAAATGACGTCGAGACAGGGTTTTCATGCTCTTTCTCCTTACGGGCCTCGGAGGTGTCGCAGAAGATTTGACGTTCGTCAGCCGAAACCGCGCCGGAAGGTCCTCTGCGATCCCTCGAACGTAGACTTCAACTCGTCGTTGACGGTATCTTCCATAGTAGCCTGAACTGCTCACAACTTAAGAAGCAAGTCCCATCGACGGTCTGGACCGGCCTGGTCATGATTCCACCCATCTTCGATAGGATCATGATCTTCTACCTCCTGCCGCTCGAACGAGCATCATTCCTGCCTCAGATCGGTGGATTCCTTCTCTACACGACTCCCGCTCAGTGTGACGCTAGTAGCGATCGCACGTATGCACGGACAGATTGCACTGATTCCCACACCCGTGATGAGCCTCGGTCATTTGTCACTTGTCATCTGACCCCGCACACGGCCAGAACGGCCCATCCTCTTCGTAGTTCCTCGCATACTTCTCGACCATATCCCGGTCGAGCTCGATCCCCATTCCGGGCCGGTCGGGAACGACGATGTCGCCACCTTCGAACACGAGCAGATCGGCCGGCACGATGTCACCTTCATTCAGCTGATGCATCACCTGATGCCCGGCGGTCTGATTCGGAATCGTGGCGAAGACCTGCAGAGCTGAGCCCGAGGGCGCTACCCGACGAATCTACCGCTCGCTTGCCCATTGTAGGCTGTTGCTCCGTAAGGGTCTCACTCGACCAGACCTTCGAGAGTCGCCGTCTCGAGGAATCCAAGCTGCACCGGGATCTCGACTTTCAGTCTGCCGTTCCCAACCAGCCGAACAGTCCCATCATCGACACGTTTGATGTCCTTCACGACCTTGAACACACGCGGGATCTTTGCGGCCCCATGATACACGGCACATCGTAGGGTGTCCGTGGATTGCCCTCTGATAGATTGCCCTTCCAGCCCCAAACCTCTAGTATTTCCAACATAGGTTCCCTTGCAGCTCGGAGGCCCGCGGTGATCGGCCAGACCATCTCTCACTACAAGATCACTGACAAGCTCGGGGAAGGCGGCCTGGGAGTGGAAGGGAACAGAAAGGGTTTGGGTCCATACCTGCACCCTTGATCATCCAAGCGCACTTCAGAACTACAAAGGACGAGGTATGGAAGTCTACCGAGTCGAGACTGCCAGCAAGGCGCTGGGGCGGACCACCACAAGCGGCACCTCTGAGCTTTGACACACGGACGTTACACTCTAGCTTGGGTCACATCTTCGTTTTTCCTGGTCCGGCAGCATAGGATTGTTCAGTAATTGTTCAGTTGGCTGCAGCGAACGCCCGGCCTCATGCTGGGTCAGTTTCGGCTCCGCCGACTGTTCTGGGTGACCGGCTGAGACTCGCCGCTTCTGTCGGGCTGATCTCCCCTCACCGGTTCGACATCGGGGACCTTGGCAAGAACTTGCTCGAAAACCGCTCGGTCGCCTCGAGCGGCTCGCTCCTCCAAATACTCCAAGGTGAGGAGGGCTGCTATCTTCTCAGCAACCGCCGAGGTGATGATCTGGTTCATCGAAACGTCGCGCCGGGATGGCCATCGAGCGCGAATGAAGAGACGTCGTCACCTTCGTGATCAGGGCTCATTCCGAGTCCCCGGAGCACTGCTGCGAAAGCGCCCGACCAGTCTTCCCACCTTGGACTTGGATTCGCGGAACTGCCTCCACCATTCCTCCAACTGTTGCAGGGAGGGAAGATCCGGACTCTTGACCAGGAGGTGGCGCAGATGGGAACTGAAGCTGCTGCCACTCTGAAAGATGCGCTGCCTGTGGCCCGGGTAGAAGATGAAGTCCATGGCCACCCCCTGCATTCCACAGGCGATGGCACCAGTAGTATCTTGATCCAGGAGAATCACCGAGCGCCACCCACCAGGTGAGGCGTGTGAGACCAGCACGGGATGGTGCCAGGTCCCTACGATCCGGCCTTCGCCCCGCGGACAATGCGGGATCCTTCCACCGGGACGGAAATAGGCTTGTGAGCTGGTCACGTAAGCGTTGAGGTGGCTGGCACCTCGATCCTTCCAGAGTACCAGCTCCCCTCCACCATCCCAGAACCAGTAGGATTTGTTGCTGTTCACAGAGGTATAGCAAGCGAAGAAATGACCATATTCCTCGATCTGCGTCCCTGTGGAATTGGTGGCGGTAAAAACCATGTCCCAATAGACGGAGCCGGCTTCTACCTGAGCCGGAAGGAGATAGTCCTGGCTAAAGTAGAAGCCATCCGTCTCGAAGTCGATGCCCAGGTAACCCTGTCTTAGCCTCTCCGCGTCAACTCTGGGGTTGCCCCAGTGGCGGGGTCGAAAGGACTGCCAATAGGCTGGATTGTCCAGTCCACGAGCCTCGAAGTCGAAAGGATGCCCTTTCCACCAGTGCCACTCCCTGTAGTCCCAGGCACTGCGTCCGCCTGGATAGACCCAGTCCAGATCAGGCTCCTCGAAGGTTGTCAGCTTCTGAACCCCGCGCGAGCTGAAGGCGATGTTCAGTACCGGAGCTCCATCCTCAGAGTTCAGTGTGACCGGATAGAGGGTCGACACCTCGTCGGTGGGAATGTCCTGATAGGACATTACATGCCCAGGTGCTGCCCGCCAACCCAGGGCGAGCACCAGAAGGAGTGTCGCTCTCCCGCTCTTCGACATAAGACCCGGACAATAGCACCGAGAGGGGGAAGCAATCAATGAGACGGGAAGTGCTCGACGAGCGGACGATCGTACGCAAGCGCTACGTGGCAGAGGACAGTTGATCTGTGATCCGGACGTTCGCAGACAGACACACACTGGAATTGTTCGCGAGCGGCCCGGACTACTGGGACGGGCTCCTGAGATAGATCGCATAGAGCCTCGCGCACATCACCACTTTTCCCGTTTGTTCCGGTTCCCCACGGCCCCCAGCAGATGCCCGGTTCTCAGGGCCCAAAGCCAATCCAGGTTCTGGACTTACCGGAACATAGCGGGACGGATTCAGTGTTTCGGTGGTGGTCCAGACACCCCCCGTACCCCCTCGAAGTAGGGAGTGCCCTATATGCAGGGTACCGGACCCCTGGCGTGCACACAGATATCAGCTTCGGAGTCAGAGGGCTTCATCTGGAGACCTCACGGGAATCTTCAACGCAGCCATCCAGCGGGTTCCGCAGGCTCGTCAGTAAAGGGGCGAACCATCGGTAGCGGTCTTGTCAACTCGCCCGCCGTGCTTTAGTTTCCAATAAGGGATGACGGATTTCGAGGAACGTCCTGGCAGACCAGATTTCCATTGGTTCGTTCGTGACCTGATGAGAGTTGCGGTCAAAACGTATAACTAGATTAGAACCAGCGAGCGATCCCACAGACAGCGGGCCGATTCTGTAGAGATCGGATGACCGGTTCCGCCTGCGGTTTCAACCGATCGACGCAACACATTGGTTAAATCGTTCGGCTGGTGTTTCGTAGTCTAACGTTTTTCTCGGTCGTTCGTTTAGCTGTCTTGCCACGGCATCCAGTCTGTTTTGGTCGACGTTTGAGAGATCCATTCCTTTCGGGAAGTATTGTCTGAGCAGTCCGTTGGTGTTTTCGTTTGAGCCGCGCTGCCAGGGGCTTCGAGGATCGCAGAAGTAGACCTTTATGTTCGTATCGAGACTGAAGCGTTTGTGATCGGCCATTTCCTTTCCCCGGTCCCACGTCAGTGACTGGTACAGTTCCCGCGGTAACTTGCGCGCTTGTTTGATCAAGGCGTTGATCACCGTTTCGGTGTCTTGGCTGTTGACTTTGACCAACATCACGACGCGCGTCTGACGTTCGACCAGGGTGGCGATTTGACTGCGCTTTGATCCGATCAGCAGGTCCCCTTCCCAATGACCGGGTACGGCGCGCTCCTGGACCGAGGCGGGCCGCTCACGGATCGAGACCGTGTCCTTGATCCGTCCGTGATCCTCCGTCTTCTGGGTATGGTGACGTGAGCGGCGCATCCCACGGGTACGCCGCAGATGCTGCAACAGCTCTTTCTTCAAAGCGCCGCGGGCCTGGATGAAGAGGCTTTTATAGATAGTCTCGTCTGACACCTGAAAGTCCTTGTGATCGGGATACGTGCGCTTCAGCCACCCGGCAATCTGCTCGGGCGACCAGAGCTTCTTCAGGTTCAAGGCCACGATCTGCGCGAGTTCCCGCTTCTGGACCAGTTTACACGTCTTCGGGCGCCACGCCCGCTCCCAGGCCGCTTGATCGGCCCGGTTGGCACGGTAGCGTTCCCGGCCGCCGTTACGCCCTATCTCGCGACTCACCGTCGACGCTGCCCGACCCAGCGTGACGGCAATCAAACGGATCGAGCCGCCGCCGACCACACCGCGCGAGATCTCCTCGCGTTCCGATAACGTCAGCGCCAATCGCGATCGGCGGCGCGGCCGCGGCCGGATGCCACCAGTCTGTTTCAGAATACCCTCAATGGAGGAATGGCCGCGGTCAAAGAGCCGCGCGATCGAGCTCAGGGACTCGCCTTTTTCCCAGCGGTCCCACATCAAGCTCTTCTGTGCTTCCGTGTAGTAGATCCTCGTCCGATACTTCATCTGCAACATCCTCCTCTCTCTAGTGAGAGATTAGGTGTTGCATCGACCGATTGAAATCGCAGGCGGAACCGGTCACTCAGGGGCGATCTACTCTGACACCGTTCTTGCGGTCAAATCTACGCTATCAAACCGCCGTTTGATTTGATCGCAATCCACCGGCTGCTTCCGCCTAAAAGCGGTCAGTCAGATTTCCCCCGGAAACGTCGAATGAACGACTCTCAGGATCGAAGAAACCAGAGGCTCCTTCCGCTCTGGCCCAGGCACTTCTCGGGCAAGGGCGATTTACGTCCAGCTGGCTAGGAACTACCCCAAGTCATCGCTATGAGGGTATATCTTTGTGGCTTGGCGAACGCTAGCGTTGTGCTGCCGGAACGGAGCGCAGCTAAGTGCCGGTCAATTCGAACATGTTCGAAAAACTTGTATCAGATCTCTTCTTATTAAAGGCATCTTGAACCTTTCGGCACTCGGTGACATCAGTCTGGAGGGATTGTCTACTAAATGAGACGTTCGGTCCTTAGCGCCGTAACAGTTCGAGTCCTATCAGTATCTTCGATCCAGGCGGGCAATCAGGCGGGCAATTCTGTTTTACGAGCAATTGTTCAATGTCGCCAGCCTGCTTGGAAGGAAGGATCTGGTCTTTGTGGCGTTTCCATTCATCATCCGGGGGCGCCAACGGTGTACCGGTAAGGGCCGCCGCTCTCAGTACTAGAGGCCGCAGGGCCGGACCGGTCGTAGATTTAGGTAAATCCGATGAAGAAGCTAGTGTTGGGAATCGCGGCGATTTCGCTTCTGGCGATCGGCCCAGCCTGGGCTGGGAAGTTCTGGGAAGATACCGATTCTCTCAAATGGAGTGAGAGCGACCTGATCAAGATGCTGACCCAGTCCCCCTGGTCTCGCCAGATCAACTTGAGCTTTCGAGCTTCGGGGTCAGTGCTCACATTTGTCCCCACATTTGTCCCCTCGATGACCCTGACCATTCGGTGGCTGAGTGCCGCTCCTGTAAAGGAGGCATTCGCCAGAGCGCGTTTCGGGGATGCGGCAGAGACCTCTCCCGAGGCCCTCAAGCTCCTGGAGCTGGAACCTGACTATTACCTAAATTGAGCGATTGATGGGCCTAGGGATGTCACATCTTTGAGTTAAGATGTTGCTGGGCTAGGAGTTAGCGGTAGATGGGCTACCGAAAAGCTCCTAACCCAGAAGGTAAAACAACTGTGAGCCACTATAGCACCCTTCCCCGTCATTCTGAGGCGTCTGTTTCCCGAAGGATAGACGACGTGCAACCCACCTCGGAGACCTTGACCGGACGCGCCGGGCTGAGCCTGTTTGTCCGCTATGTGCGGAGCTTGGGTCTGGACCCTGATCTGGATCGGCTGTTTGGCTCCTTGCGCAAAAGCCGCAAAGGACAGCCGGTGACGGAGATCTTCAAACAGCTGTGGTGCTTCTTCCTAGACGGATCGAGTCGCCATTTGGTGTCCTTCGAAGCCTTGAAGGAGGATCCGGGCTATGGAGCAGCGATCGAGACGAAGCCCGAGGCCTTGCTGTCCTCTCACGCGGTCAAGCGCTTTTTCGGCCGCTTTTCCATGTGGCGCATCTGGCTCTTTCGCCGACTCCTGCAGCAGCTGTTCCTGTGGCGGCTGCGATTGCAACAGCCGCCCCTGATTCTGCTGGGGATGGATACCATGGTGATGGACAACGACGAGGCCCCCCAGCGCCACGGCGTGGCGCCGACCTACAAACGAGTCAAAGGGTTTCAGCCGCTTCAGGTCACCTGGGGCCGCTTGCTCATCGATGCCGTCTTTCGGGGAGGAGACAAGCACTCCAACCACGCCGACACGGCCCCGAAGACCCTGAGTCATCTGATCCGGAAGATTCGCCGAAAGTACCGCTCCGAGGTACCCATCATCGTGCGCCTGGACAGCGGCTTTTTCGATCAGAAGCTGCTGAAGG
The DNA here is from genome assembly GCA_965222655.1 of Acidobacteriota bacterium. Lineage (GTDB taxonomy): Bacteria > Acidobacteriota > UBA6911 > RPQK01 > JAJDTT01 > CAUZIZ01. Next base: position 1,194,292 of record CBDCUP010000022.1, on the reverse strand, counting down.
TCTTGGAAGAACTCCAGGTCGGCTACATCGTCGCCGGCAAGCTCTATGGCGATGTGCAACAGTACATCTTGCAGCTGGAGGAAACGGCCTGGGGAGTCTCTCGCAACGGCGATCAGGAGTGGCACTATGTGGAACTGGGAAACCGGCGGGGTAGCTGGGAGAAGTTCCGCCGGGCCCTGTTCTGCCGACCGGCTTATGAGGATCAGCAGCGCCTTTTGGCCTTTGCCCGTCCCGATCAGATCCTGTACACCAATCTCGGTTGCGGCTCCGCCGTGGACGAGCAGCTCCAGCAAGCGGGGCTCGAGCGTTGGCTTCAAGCCGAGGCGATCCTGCAAGGCTATCAGGGACGGGGAGCCGATGAGTTAGTGCATCGAGCCCTGAAGGACTTTACCTCACAGACTCTTCCGTTTAAACGCTTTGCTGCCAACGCGGCCTATTACTACACGTTGCTGGTGGCCTTTTTCCTTTACGAGTGTTTCAAGGAAGATGTGTGCCAGCCGGTGGTGCCGCTCAACTGCTACCCCACGACCTTACGTCGGCGGATCATCGACGTGGCGGGGAAAATCGTCCGCCATGCCGGCCAGATCCTGCTGAAAGTAACGGCCGCCACCTGGAAGCAGCTTCAAATCGACCGGCTCTGGCGCAAGAGCGCCCACCCGCCGCCTTTCGCCTGGGTCTAAATCTCAAAAAACCAAAGCCTCCTTCCAGCCTCAGGGCCCCCGTGTGCCCGCTATCGCCTCGGCTCAGGGTCGCTGCTCCCTTTCGCGAGGGAAAATCGCCACCCTCCACCCTTCTGAACTCACCCGGAACCCTCTGCCGTCGGAACTCGCATCTGTGCGACCTTCATTTTCGCTAAAATGAGTAGAATCGCTCAATTTAGGTATTACATAGTCGGGATATCTGGGTTTCCAGCCTGGATGGCACAGATGGACCCACAGCTTCGGAGTTTCCTGTTTGAGCAGATGAAGAAAGAGACCATCCTCAAGATAAAGGGACGTGATCCAATACCCGCTAGGGATGTCCGTTTTGGAAGCGACCAGGGACAAGGGCTGGATGCCAAGACGGGTCAGGTGGGCGTGGAGTTAGTTGTTTTCTTCTCAAAAGAGGAGATCACGCTGAAGGACAAGACCGTCGAGTTCATAACCAGGCTCATGGACAGGAGAATCTCCAAGAAGTTCAAGCTGAAGGACATGGTCTACCACGGCGAACTTGAGCTTTGACTTGAGTCCCGGATCACCTTTCTGCGACGCTGAGCAAACCGTCAGCAACATCAGACGAGAATCGAAACAGAGACGTGAAAGCCCTGTGATATCGACGAGAGGAATAGACTCGTCTATCCTTCCGATCCCTATACATGCCGTCTCCTGACATTGCCCTTCCAAAGCCAAAGATCTAGTATTCTTCGAGATAGACTTCCCTCTATCCTGGAGACTCTGTTGATAGGCCAAACCATCTCCCATTACAAAATCACCGAGAAAATCGGCGAAGGCGGGATGGGAGAGGTCTACAAGGCCAGAGATACCCGGCTCGATCGCACCGTTGCCATCAAAGTCCTGCCCTCTCATGTCGCCAGCAATCCCGAAGCGCGTCAGAGATTCGAGCGGGAAGCGCGTGCCGTCTCCAGCTTGAACCATCCCCACATCTGCACGCTTCACGATATCGGCAGCGAAGATGGCGTCGACTTCATGGTCATGGAGCACATCGAGGGAGATACCCTTGCCGACAGGTTGAAGAAAGGGGCGTTGTCTCTCGACGAGGCTCTCTGCCACGGGATTGAGATCGCCGACGCTCTGGACAAAGCGCACCAACAGGGTATCGTTCATCGAGATCTGAAACCGGGCAACATCATGCTGACGAAGTCCGGGGCAAAGCTCCTGGACTTTGGGCTGGCGAAGACGACGGCCGGGCTGACGAGTGTCGCGGGTCACTCCGCACTGCCGACCGAGGCGGAACCCCTGACGCAAGAAGGCTCGATTCTGGGCACAATCCAGTACATGGCTCCCGAGCAGCTGGAGGGTAGAGAGGCGGACACGCGAACCGACATCTTTGCTTTCGGCACCGTACTGTACGAGATGGTCACGGGAAAGAAGGCGTTTGAGGGAAAGAGTCAGGCGAGCCTGATCGGCGCGATCATGAACTCCGAGCCACAGCCGATGGTCGAGTTGCAGGAGATGACGCCAAGGTCACTGGATCACGTGGTGAGGCGGTGTTTGGATAAAGACCCTGATGACCGATGGCAAACAGCCGGCGACCTGATGAGGGAGCTGAAGTGGGTCGGAGAGGTTGGATCTGAATTGGACGCTGGAACACAGCCTGCCGATTCGAGCAGCCGGGGCCGAGAACGCCTCGCGTGGGTGATCGGCACTGCCGTGGTCCTGGCGGCCGGGTTAGTCGCCGGTAGCCTGGTGTGGTCACCCCTGGTCACCGACCTGCGGAGGGTAGCCTTCTCGGTGTTTCCACCCGAGGGCACGGTGTTCCAGTCGGTATGGAGCGTACCGTTTGCGCCCTCGCCGGATGGCGCGCAGATGGTCTTGACCGCAGTGGATGCTGACGGTACACCTCGCCTGTGGTTGCGTCCGATCGAAGAAGACGCCTTCCAGCCGATACCCGGCACCGAAGGGGCGCGGAGTCCGTTCTGGTCACCTCAGAGTGATTGGATCGGCTTCTACACCGACGGCGCGTTGAAGAGAGTCCGCCCGTCCGGCAGAGAGCTCGGAACGATTACGAACATCAGCACGGGCAGGTTCGTGGACAGCACGAGTGCGACGTGGGGATCAACGCACATCTTGTTCAAACCTGGTCGATTCAACAATCCCTATATGGCAACACCTGTCGAGGGGGGTCCCGTAAAACCGGCCGCCAGGACGGCACCGGACGATGCTCACACTCAGCGATGGGCTTATTTTCGGTTCTTCCGGTAAATGGGGAGGTCAAGTGGCCAGGTCCTCATGGATGAAGTAGAGGTTAAGCTTGAAGTAGTCCATGTCTCTGAAGCCATAGGCTCGTCTTTTGAGGACCTTAATCTTGTTGTTGAGTCCTTCGAGGGGGCCGGTTGAGATGCGGTGCTTGAAGTAGTCGAGTAGTCCGGGGCGATGCCGGTGGAGGGTGCGGGCGAGCCGGGCGAAGAACTGGTTGCCGATGCTGTAAGCCTGCTCGATCCAGGCATCCAGGAAGGCGTTGCCGGCCGCTGAGTCGGGGAGGTTCCAAAAGTGGCGGATCTCCTCCTTGAGGAGGTAGGCCTGATAGAGTGGCTCATTGATTTCCATGAGTTGCATGAGGTGTTCCAGGGAGCGCTCGTTGAGGTTTTCCAGCCCTCGTAACAAGAGAAAGCGGGTTCCTTTGAGGAGCTGTTTGCGGCCCGTTTCCAGTTTGCGCATCATGGAGCGGCGGGTCTGGTCAATGGCCTGGTTGGCCAGTGCGACGACGTGGTAGGGGTCGTGCACGACATCGACCTTGCCGGCGAAGACCTGGCGAATGGCCTTGCGGTAGGCGTCGGACATGTCGATGGCAATGGCGCGCAGGGACTTGCAGCGGCCTTTGAGGTGGCGCAGGCAGGCCACCAGCGCCTGGGCGTCTTTGCCTTCGTGTAGGGAGACGATCTGGCCACTTTCCAGGTCCAGCACCACCGTCATGTAGAGGTGCCCGCTGTGGGTAGCGAACTCATCGATCGCCAGATAGCGCAGTTGAGACAGCTTGCGCTTCTTGAGGCGCTGCCCCAGATGCTCCTTATGGATCTCTTTGACGAGGTCCCAGCCCACGCCCAGCAAGCGGGCAACGGCTTTGATGGTGGCGATGCGGCACAGCTGGACCACGTACTGGGCGAAGGCGTTCGTGTAGCGCCGTTTGCCCTGAGCGAAGGCAATCGGCTCGCGAAGGGTCTGGTCGCACTGGCTGCAGGATTGCCGGTGGCCATGCAGGACCACGAACTGGTGGCGGGTCGCCACCGGTAGAGTGCGGATGCAGCGCTGGAAGCAGCCTTGCAGCTGAAGCCGGTTCCAGCGGGCACTGCAGTTGCGACACCGGCGCTTGTGCGGAGCCAGTTCGACGTGGTGAAATACGCCGCCGCCGCGATAGTCCGTGCGTTGGTGAACATAGCCCTTCAATCCGAGGGTGTGGTACAAGTAGCTAGTCGTCGCCATGATCGGTCCTCCGGGTTTGCCAAAATCGCCGAGGATGCCTGACATGGCGGCGCCGGTCAATCCCCATCGACCGGCTCTGCCTCGCCCTTGCAGCTTCGCAAGGCTCGTTACGGGAGCAGAGGTTGAGGTAGCGCTAACGCGCGATCCGGATTCTTTTGATCGAGGCTGAAGGCCGCCTCTTTCTGCCTGAACGGGGGAAGGCTATGGAAACTGCCGCGATGTGCAAACCGTGGAAAAACAACCAGCTCCAGCGCTAGGCCGAAAAGCGTCGCAATCGTTTTTCCACCGTTCGCACAACGCTTGGAAAACTCCGAATCACGGGGGTGCTGGCCCGGCTCGATGACTGCTCGGAGTTTTCCACAGTTCCCACAGCCTCTGCTGCTACTGATATATATCTTTTAGGAGAATTCCAGAGCAAAAATAGACCGGATTAGACCGGATCTCAATAGCAAGCGCACCACCCACCTCCCCATTTGCCGGATGACCCTTGTTGGTTCATCCGGTAAATGGGGAGGTGCCGCCAGTCAAAGGCAGGCCGCGGAAACTGCCGCACTATGCAAACCGTGGAAAAACAAGTAGTTCTGGAGGAGAACTGGCAAGTGCTCGCAGTTGTTTTTCCACCGTTCGCACAGCGCTTGGAAAACTCCGTATCACGGGCTTGCTGGCCCAGTTCGATATCGCTCGGAGTTTTCCACAGTTCCCACGGCCCCTGCTACTGCAGCCGACTATATTGACAAGCGAACGGGGAACCAGATTTGGGATCCGGAAAGCGCCGAACCACGTTCCACCTCCCCATTTACCGGATGACCCGAAAACAAGCAACTCAGCGAGAAAGCCGGCAGAGAAGGCTTCAGAGAAAACCGAGCATACCGGCAGTTTAAGAGTATTCTGAAGAACTTTTTCGTGCAGGTTGCGGCGGACTTTTTTCGCAAGGAAGGAGTGCATGGCGAGAGGTTTGATGAGCGCAAGTCCGAAATCGAAAAGACTGAACTCGACCGGAGGAGGCGAGAGCAGCTTGTTTCCGTGAAACGAACTAAACTCGCAGAGGATTTGAAACAGTTTTTTGGTCGCGTTTCGTCTAATGCTCCACAAGAGGAGTCCTTTCAGCTTACGCAAGATATCTCTGAAAAGCTCAAGCAGGCATCCCGAATTGGCGATCCCCAACTAGCGGCAGAGGAAATCATTCGAATTGAACGAGATGCCCGAACTGAGCTTCAGGATCTCGAATCCGGCTACAGGATCAGACGCCCCAGGATCGCGTTGAGCAGAGTTATGTTCAAGGAGTGGCGCGACTACACATCGGCTTTCTCCACGCTCACGGAGAACGTATTTCGGCCAGCCCGTGAGCTGATCGAGGACACTGCTGGCCGCGAAGCAGCGGAAGCCCGCATCGAACTCGATCGAAGGCTGAGAGTTGAGGCCGCACTTGACGAACTGGCCGATCAAGCTAAGCGCAGGACTAGAGATGGGGGTGCGAGTGCAAAGAAGGAAGCGGACCGAGTAGCCGAACAAGTGCGCGGTGTTGCGAGTGTGTGTATCAACGAAGTTGAAACAGAACTACGTGCTGTTATCAGCGAGTTTCAGCGCACCGACGTTTCGCATCTAACGGATGAGGATTTCGTCAGGCAGCGTGACGTTTTGGAGTCGCGAATCCTCGAGGTTGCCGAAGACAAATCGATTCTCCTCGATTCGATTCTTGAGCAGCTAGAGGCAATCGACTTGGACGGAGAGACATCTGCTCTTGACCAGCTGGTCGCGGTTGAGCAGCGAAACGTTTTCCTTGAGGAAGAGGTAGAGGCGGACCTGCAATTGGCTCAGCTTGGGATGGCGGTAGAAATCATCAATCACGAGTTCAACGCAACGATCCGTTCTCTACGCAGCAATTTGCGAAGATTAGGAGCCTGGGCGGACATCAATGAAGATCTCGAAGGCTTATACCGAAACCTTCGGGCAAGCTTCGAGCATCTAGATGGCTATCTGACCCTCTTCACGCCACTTCAGCGAAGACTCTACCGAAAGTCGGTAGACATTCGTGGCTCTGAAATCCACGACTTCTTAGGTGATCTCTTCCAGGAGAGATTCACGCGTCACGATGTTTCGTTAGTGCAGACGGATGATTTTAGAAAAATGCGCATCAAGGGATTTCCTTCTTCGTTCTATCCGGTGTTCGTGAATCTTGTTGACAATGCGATCTATTGGTTGTCCCAACAGAACCCAGCTGAAGAGAGATGGATCAAGCTCGACGCTGCAGGAAGAGCCCTTCTCATCTCCGATTCCGGCCCAGGCGTCGATGCCAGGGACCGCGAGTCGATTTTTGAGTTCGGGTTCACAAGAAAGCCGGGTGGCCGCGGGATGGGATTGCACATCTCACGCCAGGTGCTTCGTCGGGTGGACTACGCTTTGGTTCTCGCGGAGGCAAAGGGGACCCAAGGTGCAACCTTTGTTATCCAACCCGTTGCCTCTGGCGTAGAAGAGGAAAAACACCAGTGAGTGACTTCCAGCAGCGCCGCACAGCGATTGCTGAGCGATTTCTTCAGACTGCCGTAATCGTTGATGACCAGGCTCACATTGACGATTCCTTCCGAGCACCTGGCCCCCTCAAGACTCCTGGTCGGCACACGGCGGCTCGACCACCGGAGGAGACCGCTCAGTTAGAGGAGACTGCTCGCCACAGTCTCGATGCACGGATCCTTGTAGATTCATTCTCTGAACGTGGTCTGATCTGTGCCGTTATGGCTCCTCGACCCGACACCTCAACAACAGCTACCGTGGCCCTCGCAGCCCGACGAGCCGATATTGTCATATTGGATTGGCAGCTAGACCAGGACGATGGCGAACAGGCTCTTTCGATATTGAAGAAGATTCTCGATCACGATGAGAAAGACCGGCTCCGCCTCTTCGCCGTCTACACGGGCGAACAGGACATTGCTGAGATAGGGCGCACCATCCAATGGGAATTGAAGGGGCATGGATGGGAGTTCGACCTTTGCCATCAGAACGTCGTCCTTACCCTTGGGCACTGCTGCATCGTGATATATGCAAAGGAAGGAGTATCGCTGACCCCAGACTTGAAAGACAGATCGATCTCAGAGTCAGATGTTGCCGAATGCCTCATTGGCGACTTCGCGGATATGACGACGGGCCTCCTCCCTAGCATAGCTCTCACATCGCTTGCAGCCGTTCGCGAGAATGCCCATAAGATCCTAGACAGATTCCACGCGCAACTGGATGCCGCGTTTCTAGCACATCGCACGTGTCTTCCGGTCCCTGCCGATTCACAACGGGAAATAGTGAGTCAGATTGCCGACGAGGTGCAGGCCATCATGGAAGACGCTACAGCAAGCGATGATCCGGCGGGGGGCGAGGCGATTGAAAAATGGCTCGCGGCATCGGCCGGACCAGAGAAAAACTTCAGATTTGCGGAAAGCAAGGAGCTGTCCCTTGAGCAAACTGTCGCCCTTGTGAAAGAGGGATTTGAAAAACACAGCGGCCCTTTGAAAAGAAAAGACTTCGAGACCCTCACGGCAGGCTTCGCAAGGGATGCCAACCTAAAGGAAGAACTGGACCTCCAGCTGGCTTGGATGTTCAACTTCCGTACGGTTTTCAATGCTCCTCCTCCAACATTGCACCTTGGAACGGTTCTACGAAAGTGTAGTCAAGGAGGGGATCCAGCTCTCTTCCTCTGTATGAGGCCCCGGTGCGACAGCGTACGCCTGAAAGCAGAGGGAGCATTCCTTTTTCTGCCTCTCGTTTCACCGGAACTGGGAGGGCATAAGATGATCCAGCTGGCAGTAAAGACGGGTGCGAATGACTATCGGCTGGTCAGTGTCTGCACTAAGCCGTCCCGGTGGACTCTTGAAAGGTTTGTGCCAACCAGTGACGCGGGAGGATCAGTCGTCGCAGAGGAAGTTGAAAATGGAGTCTTCTTCTTCACTGCTACAGACGATACCCGATTTGAGTGGCTGGGGGAGCTAAAGGCACAATTTGCGCAACGCATTGCGCACCGATTCGCCTCGGGACTATCACGCGTCGCCGTCGATAACACCGAATGGCTCCGGAGGAAGGAGAACCTCAGCGACTGAGGTGATACCGACGGGAACACAAAAAACGAACAAAAGAAAGTGTCGGTACGGTTCTGGAAATCATCTGCAAAGCGTACGACTTGCTTGTTTATGTCCTTGCTTTGCCTACAACAAAGAACCGACTCTGAGACGTGTTCGAGACCCCTCGGGCTTCCTTGACTAGCGGCCGGCTCGAATCTTGTTTCCAGGAACCACCTTCAGATCGATGGCTTCGGTGTAGATCCAGCATTTCCGACCCTGGCCTCGGCCGAAATCTCGAATGTGCCCAGTGGAGTCTCGCCATCTGCCTCGAGGGTCAGCGCGATCTGGTTGTTCTCCCGAGATCGGGAACTGATGGTAACCCCTGAGGGGACGTCCTTGACGATGATGGGAGCATCTTCGGGGATGTTCTCTGCTTGGAGAGTGAGGGTTGCGCTGCTTTCCTGCGCGAGACTTAGCAATGGACTCATCCCGTCTCCCCCGTGCTGCTTGGAGACCGAGAGGTAACCTGGCGGGGACTCAACTATGGTGAGCGAAGTTCCGGGAAGAGGACGCCGTGTATAGTTCCACGCATCCAACAGGGGACCCATTATGAGTGTAGTCTCAGCCTTCACAACGTGAATAGTGAATAGGAATTTCTTTTTTGGTTCGATTCTAGGACAAGGGTGGAATCAGGCCAAAGGAGGTTGAAATGAGGTGGGTTGGGGGAGGAATGAGGAGCCAGGGGTCGAGATGCCGTGACGGCGCTGAGAGTGGCAGTCACGGCCGGGCCGCGCAGCCGCTTGTCGAGAAGGCCAGAGCGCTGGCTGCGAGCGACTCCGAGTTGGTCGTCCGCGTTCGCGCCGCCGAGTTTCTCGGTCTCAGGCAGGCCGCGGATCCTCGGCCGATCATTCTGGACGCGCTCGGGAGGACCGAGTCAGGCGTCGAGGCCGCCCTGATCCTCAACACGGTGGTCCTCCTACGTGACGGCAAGCCATCCTACGATTGCGAGATCACGGCAGAGCACCTCAAGAAAGCCGTGCGGGACTTTCCGCAGGTGACTAGACACCGAGTATCTGAAGGTTAGAGAACCCTCGGGGAGCTGACCCGGAGATCCTAGTGGTACGACACATAAATAACACTATATATTCTTGACTGAGAGTGCTATGATGCCAGTCCATGGCGAACAAACCATTTTTGCTGCGATCGCTCTCGGTCGAGGAGTTGCTCGAGCTGCAGCGTTTGCTGCGCGCCGAGAAGACTCCCGCAGCCGTGTTCCGTCGCTGTCGGCTCATCTGGCATCTCGCAGCGGGCTTCAATCTGCGGGAAGCCTCCGATCTGTCCGGGCTGCACTACACCAACGCGCACCTTTGGATCAAACGCTTCCAAGAGGAGGGAATCCCAACCGTGTTGGGACGGCGACGAAGCGGGCGCCCACGACTGTACGATCCACAGGCAGAGACCCTGGTAATCGAAGCAGCGACGTCGCGACCACGGGAGCTGGGTCTGGGATTTTCGAGTTGGTCCCTTGCCAAGTTGGAGGAGTACCTACAGGTCGAGAAGGCCCTGCCCACGTTGAGTCGAGAGACGATTCGACGCATCCTCCATCGGCACGGCTTGCGGTTTCTCACGGGCCAAACCTGGTGCCAGAGTACGGATCCGGACTTCGACGTAAAAAAACACCATAATTCGTCTGTATCGGAACCCTCCCTCCGATGGTCCGGTCATTTGTTTCGACGAGTTGGGGCCACTCCAGACCGTGCCGCGAGGGGGACCACGGTGGGGACGGCGCCCGGCGCGTCGGTCCAACCGATACACTCGAAAGTCTGGGCCCCTGCAATTCTTCGCAGCGTTCTGTCCTCAGACAGCTCAGCCGCTCGGGCGTCGAGCCCCCAGCAAGAAGAGTGTCAACTGCCGCGCCTTTCTCGAGGAAATGGTGTTGCCCAACTGGCCTCAAGGTCGCATCCATCTGATTCTGGATAACCTCAGCGCTCACAAGGCAGAGCCGGTGGCAAGCTGGGCACAGGCACATTCGGATCGAATCCTCTTTCACTGGCTGCCCACCAACAGCTCTTGGCTCAATCTCATCGAGTCCTACTTTTCCACCTTGGCCAGAACGGCCCTCCACAACACCGACTATAAAACCCCAGACGACATTGAGCAGGGACTGCTCAGGGGTATCGGATACTTGAATGAACATCCCAAACCCTCTAAGTGGAAGAAAGTATAGCGCTATTTATGTGTCATACCACTAGGAGCTTACCGGGCGCCCGATTGAAATGAGCTCTCAATGTGCCGAGGACGCCAGCAGATTCGCCGACGATTCCCTATGAAATAGGTGACACCACTGGTTGTCGAACTGCAGGGAGACGCGCTCTCCCACACGGAGATCCAGGGAGGGTGGCGTGATTGCAACGATCGATGTCTCGCCCAACATCAATTCGACGTGCAATTCCCGGCCAATCGGCTCCAGCACGTCGACGATTCCCTGCATCGCCGGGCTCGCTGCCACCTGCTTGGTCACACGGATGTGCTCCGGTCGAATCCCAAGCGTGACATTCTCAACCGGCGGTAGTCGATCCAATGCCTGAGAAAAATGCCCGGGAATGGAGTACGAAAAGTCAGCGGATAGGAACTTGAGACCGCATTCATCACGCTTGATCGAGCCATCAAAAAAGTTCATCGAAGGGCTGCCGACGAAATACGCGACGAACTGGTTGGCAGGCTTCTCGTAGATCTCGCGCGGCGTCGCATGTTGCTGGAGCCTCCCATTCTTGAGTACGGCAATCCTCTCCCCGACAGTCATCGCCTCTTCCTGGTCGTGGGTCACGTAAACGGTGGTGCGTTTAAGCTGTCGATGCAGTTTCTTCAGCTCTCCGCGCATGTGAATCCGAAGTTTGGCGTCTAGATTGCTGAGTGGCTCGTCCATGAGAAACACGTTGGGTTCTCGAACGATAGCGCGCCCAAGGGCGACGCGTTGCTGTTCGCCACCGCTCAATTGAGTGGGTTTGCGATCGAGGAGTGAGGTGATCTCCAGATTCTCACTGACGTCGGCTGCTCGCCTTTTGATCTCGGCAGCTGGCACCCCGCGCACTTTCAGATCGAACGTCAGGTTTTCGTAGACGGTCATATGGGGATAGAGTGCATAGTTCTGAAAAACCATGGCGAGGTTTCGATCTTTGGGCGGCAAGTTCGTGACATCCTGATTTCCAATATGAATCGCTCCACTGTCGGGACGTTCCAGGCCTGCGATCATCCGTAACGTCGTTGTCTTGCCGCAGCCCGAAGGGCCCAGAAGAATCAAGAACTCACCTTCCTCGATACACATGGACAGTTCACATACAGCCTCGGTTTCTCCAAATCGCTTTTGCACACGGTCCAGTCTTACACGCATGTTGAACTTCATTCCTTGATGGCGCCAAAAGTCAGCCCTCGGATGACGTACTTTTGCAGCACAAATGCGGTCAGCAAGATGGGGAAGATGCTGACGGCCGTGAGTGTGAACAGCGGACCGAACCGCGGCTCCATGGATCCAGTGTAGAGCAACCCCGGAATGATTGCCGGCAGCGTGATCACCCGAGAGCGGGTCAACATCACAGCAAACAGAAACTCATTCCACGCGAATATGAAGCAAAAGAGCATGGTGACGGCCACGCCCGGCAGTGCCAGCGGAAGCGTCACTCGTAAGAGCGCCTTAACGCGCGAGCATCCGCCAATCAGGGCCGCCTCTTCCACTTCCTTCGGGATTTCGGCGAAGAACCCTCGGAGCAGCCAAACTGCCAACGGAAGATTGAATGTGGTGTAGATGAGGATCAAACCGAGATGGGTGTCCAGCAGGCTCAGCTCACGAAACAACAGGAAATAGGGGAGGACCAGGCTGATGGGCGGAAGAATCCGCTGTGAGATGATCCAGATGCTGAAGTGCTTTCCGCCTGTCTTGAATCGAGCGACACTATACGCGGCCGGGACCGCAAGCACGATGACCAGCAGTGTGTTGAGAACCGCAATGATCGCGCTGTCCCCGATGGACTTGAGGCCGCCGAGCCCACCCTGGGATCTGGGTGCCAGGGCGTGCTCCCAATTCTCCTGGATGGCTTGCGGAATATGCTGGGGTATGAAGACGGGTGGATCGCTGAAGATTTCGATGTTCAGTTTGATTGTCGAGAGCAACATCCACAGGATGGGGGAGGCAGAGAAGGCCAACAGCAGGACGACCAATCCGTAGCGTCCGGCGCGGCTCATCGTCTCGGCATTCGACCGGCGTCTGTAGCTCATTCGACTCGGAACACCTTGAAAAATACGGTGATGCCAACCAGTGCCAACAGGAGCATGGTGAAGGAGAGCGCCGCGCCGTATCCCATGCGAAAGAACTTGAATCCGACCTCGTAGATGTAGAGGTTCAGCGTTTCGGAGCTGGTTCCCGGCCCGCCACGGGTCAGCAGATACGCGGTATCAAAAAACTTGCCGAAGGAATCGATGCCCCGTAGCAGGAGAGCAATGCCGATCACAGGCGTGAGCATGGGGAGTGAAATCGAGCGGAGTATTCTCCATTCCGACGCACCGCCGATTCGCGCTGCTTCCAACGGCTCGTGTGGGATCGACTGAAATCCGGCCAGCAGAATCAGGAGCATGAATGGTGTCCATTGCCAGATGTCAATCAACATGAGACACGGCAAAGCATTGGTCGGAGTTGCCAGCCATTCCACCTTTCCCAGCCCAATCAGTCCGAGGCAGTAGTTGAGCAAGCCGAAGTTGATGTCGAAAAGCGGCAGCCAGATGGCGCCGACTGCCACCGGGGCGATCATCACCGGGGCCAGAAGAAGTGAACCGATCAGACGCAGACCGCGGACCCCTCGGCTCAGCACGAACGCGCCCGTGAAACCGAGCAGAAACTGGATGCCCACTGTCGTCACGACAAAGAAACACGAACGGACGATGGCCCAGTAGAACCGTTCATCGTGAAGAATGTTGGCATAGTTTTCAAGCCCCACGAACTGGGGCTCCAGGTTCGGTAGCTGCCAGCTGTGGAAGCTCAGACGCAACGCATATATGAGGGGAAAGATACCCAGGATCAGAAGCGCCAATGCGCAAGGGAGAACCAGGAGTCGGGCCAGGGTACGATCTCTCACAACGTTGTCGCAGATTCTGGGACGAACCTAGAGTTCCTTGGTCGAGAAAAAGTTAACAAACTGATCAAGTTTCGTGCCTCGGCGTGATGTAGTTTCCAAAGAGACCGCTTCAGCGGTCTGGCGCGAACGCGTAGTAGACCCGGCCTTCAGGCCGGGGCCAGCTGCGACGCCATCCCTTCGGAGGGCCTTTCAAGATCCTTCTCGAACCACGGCTTTAGCCATCTTCGCCCCGCAGCCTGGCTGAAGCCGGTATTCGAGAAGCCCGCTAAAGCAGGCTCCGGCATCTTGTTTGCTCGCCCACCCGGCCCTGAAGGACCGGTCTAATACGCTTCGCGCCAGGCCGCTGAAGCGGCCTACTTGAGCGGGACACGCCCACCGAATGTCAGCGTTCCTCGGCGGTATGAGGCCGCTCGCTACTACTAGCACCCATCCTCATAGACCATTCTCGCATCTAGATTGGCAGCGCCTTCTCGCCTTTGCCTCTGACCCCGCCTTCAAACTTGCCTGTGCCTTTGCCTTTGCCTTCATCCTTGATTTGTCGTCTTGCGTCAGGGTGAGGCAGGGGCAGAGGTGACGTCAAAGGCAAAGGCACGTCGAAGGGCCAGGGCAAAGGCAAGGGAGCTATCGTCATATTTGACCAGTCCTGTGAACTTTTTCTCGACCAAGGGGTCTCTAGTCGCTGGGTACAAGGTTCAGCTGTTGCATGGCCGAGAGCTGGGATTTCCAGGCCCGCCTCTGCGCTTCTAGACCACGTCGCCGAGTGATGGCTCGCCACTCGGTGGCCACGCGATCGAGTGCCTGTTGGGGGCTGATGGATCGTTGGAGGGCTTCCTGCACATGGCGGCTGAGCACGTCATGGTATTCTTCCGCGCCGGGGATCGTGAGTTCTGGAAATCCGACGTCGAGGGCAGCCTTTGAGGCACTCAGGTACTCGTCAAGCCCGTCGAATCTCACCTTCCACAGCTCCGGATGGTCCAAGTGATACGAACGAAACGGATCGCAATGGGAATTTTCCTCACTGATGCTGGTCATGCTGACGTCTCGGCTGCTCATGAGACGAATGACCCGATAAGCCGCTTCCGGGTTCTGGCAGCTCTGAGAAACAGCCATCACGCGTCCTGAGACCAGTGCCGTTGCCCGACGGATGGCGCCCGTGTCAGGATCCCGTACTCCAGGGCTGGGAGCGAATCCCACCTTCCCCACCACCTTCGACTTCGTTGGTTCAGAGGCCGCCTTGCCCACATCCGGCCATCCGAAGATCATGGCCACTTTTCCGAAGAGAAGGTCCTCGCGCACGTTCCACCAGGTGTGACCAAGTGGGCCCGGCGTGTTGTACCGAAACGATTGGACGCAGTGCTCCAGCGCCGAAATGGCGCCGGCAGAGTTGATCCCGGGCTCCATGTTCTCATCGAAGAAGAGCCCGCTGTAGCTGCCAAATCGATTCAAGAACCAGGCGTAGGCTCGTGCCCTTCCCCAATACTCCGAAATCCCATAGAAATTGTCCGTCAGCACTTCCCCGGCCAATGTCTCCCCTGGCTTGCGAGTAAAGAACTCTGCGATGTCCAGCCACTCGTCCCAGGTGTCCGGCGGGCCCAAATCGTATCCATACCGTTGCTTGAAAGCCGACCTTTCCTCCGGGTGTCCGAAGAGATCCTTCCGGTAATAGAGAAGAAAGTAATCTCCGTCGTAGGGCAGGGCGTAGATCCTGCCCTCCCACTCGCTGTAGAGCTTGCGGAACGCCGGCAGGATGTCCAGGTAGTCGGGAGGGTACTCCTGGACATACTCGTCCAGAGGCCTGAGAAAACCAGCTCCCATGTAGTCCCCGTTGTATCGCGCGAAGTAGACCACGATGTCGAAGGAACCGGTTCCCGTGATGAAATCCGTGAGTATCTTTTCGAAGAGCGTTCCGTATTCCAGTGGAACGATCTGAATCTCGACTCCAAGTTCTTCCCTGATCCGTGGCAATCGATTGCGTAGCGCAATATCGACCGGTGCGGCCTCGATACCGACATTGAGAGTCACACCCGAATAGGGACGGCCCTCCACGTGGACTTCCGGCTGGCCGGTTCTGCTACAGGAAGAGAGGCTGATGACGGCCGCGAGGCTCGACAGCAGCAGCGATTGAGTGGGCCAACGCATCTGAGTTTGTGTCTACTCTGGCTTGATCTCGGATATGGCTGAATCGCCGCGGGAAATAAAGCCTGCTAAAGGACTCTCGATACGGCCGTAGCCATTCCATATCTTGAATCCCAACAACTGCAGGAGATCGTTGCTCGCTTGTTCCAGCACGGTGGAATCGACGCCGGCGACGAAGTTCTCCTGGGTGCGGAACATGGGCCCACAAAACGTCGTCAGAATGCCATAGCGAATCGACGTGCCCACGTTGGCTCCGGTACCGTGCCAGGTTCGCCCATCGAAGACCATCGCCGTTCCCGCCTTCGCAGTGGCGGCGACCACTCGAACGCCCTCCCGATGGTTGGGGCGCTCGCCGCTGAGATGGCTCCCGGGAACAATCCGAGTGGCCCCATTCTCTTCGGTGAAGTCGACGAGCATCCACATGACGTTGATAGCCGCTTGGGGGGCAATGAGCTCCGGTGGCTCGTCCTCCGTCCAATTAGATTGCTGACGCGAGATCGAGCCGACTGGGACCTTCGCAGGACCGCGCCTAACCGGTTCGGGCATCCACCACTGATCGGTGTGGAGGTCCATGGCCAGTCCACCCGGTTTGACGATATTGGCCCCATAGCTGGAGAGCAGATACTCGGGACCGAGTGTGTAGTCGATGAGCTGCCGAACCGGTCGATTGGCAAGCAGATCACGAAAAACCTGCCCCTTGTTCACCAGCATCCACACGCGCTGGTTCACTCCCCCGGCGGCGGCTGTGAACGCGTTTTGTTTCGGATGGCCGTCGTCATCCCGGAAACGTCCCCAATCCTGGTTGGGTCCACCATCCTCATAGGCGACCCTCAGTTGGCGCTCCGCCTCGGCCTGTTCCTTCAGGCGGCCCAGGAGCGTCTCCACCTGATCGGCGGACATGGCATCTTCGATCAACGCGTAACCATGGGAGTCCAAATCTGACTTGAGTTGATCCAGCACGGTCGTGGGCTGGGGAAGATCGAAGACAGGTTCGGACTTCACTATTCGATTCTCCCCTCGAGCCCTATTCAAGTTCAATAACGACATCATTACCGGTGGTGGTGACCGGGAATGTCTTGATTCGTACCGCGGCGTCGAACAAGCATTTCCCCGTGGCGATCTCGAAGGGCCAGGCATGCCAGGGACAGCGCAGAACGCCACCTTCGTCATCAATGGTGAGCGCGGCGTCCGTGGACGAAGGTGGTGCGGTGGCGCTGAATCGTCCACTCACCTGGCCCAGGCAGACCGGACCCTGGCGATGGGGACAAACGTTCCGCAGCGCATAGAACGAACCGTTCACGTTGAACACCCCGATGCCCGCCTGGCCCCGGGAGGGGGCGATGATTCTGCGACTGCCAGGCGGAATCTCCGACACCTTGCCGACCACGACAACAGCCATACTCAACTCTCGCCAATTCGAAGCATCTCCAACGCGTTGGCGGCAAAGATGCGCTGATGCATGTTACCCGAAAGCTTGGGAAAAACCGTAACCGGATCGTTCCAATCGAAGTGGGGGAAATCGGAACAATAGATCAGGGTCTCGTCCCCGTGCAGCATTTCCAACATCTGGTACATCTGCTCGGTCCGCTCAGGCTCGTGCATCGGCTGCGTACCGATCCGAATGTGATCCCGAAAGTATTCACTGGGTCGACGCTTGAGCCAGGGAGTCTGATCACCAATTGCCTTCCAATCCGCATCCATGTGCCACATGACCGACACGGCCCACAGCTGCTGGACCTCGATAAAGGCGAACTTCAGATTCGGAAACTTCTCAAAGACACCTTCACAGATCAGCGAGGCGGCGTGGGTGCTGGCCATTTGGGGCCGCGCCATCCGCGCCTCCATGTAGTACGTTGGAACGCCGACAGCGCTTGGAGTTGTTCTCGCTGCTCCGTAGCCTCCACCGACATGCGAAACTACGGGCAGGTTGTGTTGGGCGCAGGCTTCCCAGATGGGATGGTAAGAGCGATTACCCAGCGGCATACTCGTCTCCATCGGTACCATGACCGCGACCGTGTCCTTGCGGTGTGCCAGGCGGTGGATCTCCTGAACTGCCTGAGCTGGGTCCGAGGGCGAAACCAGAATCGAGTTCACGATCCGCTCATCACGCTCCAGCCAAGTGTCGATTGTCCAGTCGTTGAATGCAGTACAGAGCGCGGCTGCCCAATCGGGGTCGGGAAGGCCCGAATAGCCATAAAAGGGCGGCGGCCCGGTAAGCATCGCGTAGTCGACATTCCATCGGTCGAGCAGCTCCCTTTGTGTGAACTCCAACGAGTAGTTGAAGTCACGCTCCTTGAGGTGGGGATCCTTGAGGTCGGGTCGGGTCCTGCGATAGGGGGTGTTCGCGTATCCGCCTCCAGGCAGGTGCAGCCCTTGGTCCAGGAGATGCTCGCGATAAAACTTGGACAAATACGGAAGCAGATCTTCCGGCCGCCGGAAGTTGTGATGGACATCGCAGTCGACTAGCTTTGCGCCCGCCGCTTTCCTCGCCGTCCACCCAGGAGCCGTAATCGGGGTCGCTCCCTCTTTGTCCAGGGCCGAATGCCTCAAGAGACCTCCCTCGTCCCAATTGTCCAGCCACCGCGGCACGGGGATCAAGTTTCTCCGGAAGCAAGGCTACCTCAGAGGAGGCTTGTGAGTCGAGATCAAGTGAATCGGAATTTCTTTTTTGGTTCGATTCTAGGACCAGGGTGGAAGCAGGCCAAAGGGAATTCGCGGCCAACCTCGAGAGTGAATTCATCCAGCAATTGTCGATGACCGCCGCCTAATTTGACGATGCTCGCCCAAGTGCGGGGAATCGGGTTCGGCGTCGTTTGCATCAGCCTCCAGTTCTTGCGGAAACAATCGCTGAGACCGCTCCCAGCAGTGCGGCACTTGTGATCGGCTTGCCCAGGATCGTGTCAACCCCTTTCACCGTCCCCAACATCTCGCCGAACCCCGTGAGCATGATAATAGGCGTCTCGGGCGAGGCTTCCTTGATGAGCATTGCGAGTCTGGCCCCATCCATCTTCGGCATCGAACGGTCGAGAATGACCAGGTCAAACTTGCCAAGCTCGAATGCTTCGAACCCTTCCGTACCGTCATTCGCCGTCTCAACTTGATGGCCGCCCATGGAGAGAAATGCTCTAATCACCTCACGCACCGGGGCCTCGTCTTCGACAACAAGAACTTTCCGAGGACTGACCTCCTTCTCCTGAGCTCTCGCTTCTTCCTCGACGGCGGCTTTCACTCGAAGAGGAAAGCCGATGGTAACTGTGGTGCCCTCACCTAATCTGCTTTGAATGTCGATGCTACCATCGTGCCGCTGAACGATCCCATGGACCATCGTGAGACCCATTCCCGACCCGCGATTCGGCTTTGTAGAATAAAAGGGCTCATAACATCGACTGAGAACTTCCTCGGACATTCCTTTCCCGGTGTCCTTTACTTCGACTTGTATATGGTCAGCGATATGGGAGGTGCTAATCGTAACCGTTCCGCCTTCAGAAGTCGCGTCGACAGCATTGAAGATCAGGTTCATCAACAAATCCCGCAATTCAGCCTCTTTAGCTTCAGTCTCGGGCAAATCTCCGAGTTCGGTTTCGACATTGATCTCGATTCCAAACGCCTTGATCTGATCCTTCCAGCGCGGGCGCGTCAATGCAACAGCTTGCTCCACCACCTGGTTGAAGTTCACCAATTCCGATTCTTCTGAATACTGTTCCCTTCGGTAGAATTCCTGGAGTCTCTTGACGACTATCGTGGCAGCGGTGGCAGCGGTGTGAATCTTCTCGACGAAGCTTTGCTCTCTGGCTCCGAAGACCTTGGGATTGGTCCTCAGCAAGTCGCTGTATGCGACTATGGGCACCAAAGCGTTATTGAAGTCATGTGCAATCCCGCTTGCCATCTGCCCGAGTGCCTTCATTCGTTCCTGCAAGACAATCCTCTCCTGAGCTTTTCTCAGTTCACGCAGGGCCTCTTCCAACTGGCGATTACTTTCCCGCAATGCTAACTCTGCCCGCTTGCGTTCGATGCTGTACCGGATGGTTCGAACCAAGAGCTCACTATCTACCAATGCGTCCTTGACTAGAAAGTCTTGAGCACCCCGCTTCATAGCCTCGAGGGCTACGGTCTTATCATCTAATCCAGTTAGCACCACAATGGGCACTTCTGTTTCTTGGGAGATCAACTTGGTAACCGTGTCAAGCCCCTGGCTATCGGGTAAACCAAGATCTAGCAGGACGACTTCGATCATTTCGCGGGCAAGCCAGTCTATGCCCATCGAAAGCGTCCGGGCATGAAGCACTTCCACCGGAAAATCGTCTAGTTCCGCTAGGCTCGTGCGCAACAGTAGTGCCTCGCCTGGATTGTCTTCGATTAGCAGAACCCTGGTGATTTCTTTCCTTGGACTATGTTGCTCCGGGTGGGTCTTCGGTGTGTGGGCTGCCAGCGTTGGTTTATGAAAAGGAACACTTGCATTCGCCTTGTCTAGTCTCATCTGTTTCCCCGCGATGGCAGTTCCACTGTGCTAAGCCAAAAGTCTTCAATAGAATTCACCACAGTGATGAACCGCTTAAGATCAACCGGCTTGGTGATATAACAGTTCGCGTTCATGTCGTAACTCTCAAGGATGTCCCGCCTATCCTCAGAGATGGTCAGGATTACAACGGGAATGCCCCTTAGAGTGGAATCGCTTCTGATCTCTTTCAGCACCTCGTGTCCACTCCTTTTGGGTAGGTTTAGGTCTAGCAGGACAAGGTCCGGCCTGGGTGCATCTCGGTATTTGCCTTCTTGGCGCATGAAGGCAATTGCTTCGTCACCATCCGGGACGTCGTTTAGGTTGTTCTCGACCCTGCTGTCTTTGAAAGTCTCTCTCGTGAGGCGAACATCGGCGGGGTTGTCTTCTACCAGCAAGATCTCAATCGGGAGGCGAATTGCTCGCCTGTGCATAACTTACCTCTTCCTTCATGGGCAATGTAAAGTAGAATGTTGAGCCCTCTCCAGGCAAAGATTCCATCCAAATTCGACCTCCGTGGTGCTCCACAACCTTCTTGCAGACTGCTAGTCCGATACCCGTTCCCGGATAGGCTGCCCTGCCATGCAGCCGCTGGAAGATAACGAAAATGCGCTCCGCATGCTGAGGATCTATGCCAATACCGTTATCACAGACCGAGAAGAGCCACTCAGTGTCGTTGCGATGGCCCTTCACATGCACTTCTGGGGGGGCTTCGCTCCGGAACCTGACTGCGTTGCCGATCAGGTTCTGGAACACTTGAGCGAGTTGGGAAGGATCGCCCGTTACGGTTGGCAGTGGGCCACGAGTGACAGTCGCGCCGCTTTTCTGGGTCACGCCGCGCAAATTGTTGAAAGCGTTATCCACGAGAATCTCGCAATTGGTTGGCTCGAATAGCTCACCCTCTACACCCACACGCGCGTGCACCAAGAGATCATCGATCAGCCTCTTCATTCGGGTGGCTCCATCCACGGCAAAGGCGATGAACTCATCGGCCTCGGCGTCGAGCCTGCCTTGGTAGCGACTCGCCAGCAATTGTACGTAGCTTGCCACCATGCGAAGTGGCTCCTTCAAGTCGTGTGAGGCGACGTAGGCGTAACGTTCGAGCTCTTCGTTTGAGCGAGCCAGCTGTTCGGCGGTTTTCTTTAGCTCACTAATATTCTTGGACAGGGTGGCGATCCCCATGGGAAGACCTGCGTCGTTTGTCAATAGAGACAGCGTCAGCAGCACTGGTACAATTTCACCATCTTTGTTACAGCGCAGGCTTTCAATGTTACGGACCTCCTCACCTGCCTTGCAGCGTGCACGAAGATCATCGACCTGCTGGTGTCCCTCGGGTGGAAAAATGGTCTCGATCGGCCTGCCCAAGAGCTCTCGTCGTGACCATCCGTACTCCCGGACCGTTTCCTCGTTCAACTCCGTAACGTTGCCGTCCAGGTCCTCGATGAGAATCGGGTCGGCCGCGTCCATGAAGACCTTGGACATCTGCCGAAGCCCCTCCTCAGCCCGCTTCCGCTCGGTGATGTCGCGCGCGACGCACACGAATGCCGCACCTGAGTCATTTTCACCGCGTGTCATGGAACCCGAAAGCAGTACGGGAATACGCTGACCGTTTTTCCCGAGATAGTACGCCTCGTGCTGACGCATAAACCCCTTCTCGGCTAGCCTTGGGATGAGGGCTTGTTCTTCCTCTTCAAGAATGTTGTTGAAGCTAGATCCTAAGAGTTCGCTCTCTTCGTAGCCTAGAAGCGTCAGCGTCACCGGATTGATACTCCTTATGGTGCCGTCCCTGCTGAACACAATCAGACTCTCCGTGAGCGATCGGAAGATGTTGGCGACATAGTCCTTGGACACAGTCGTGGCCTCGAGGTCTCGTTTCGTCGCCACCAGGGCGTCCGCCAGCCTCGCGAGACGCGCGGCGTTCCGCGCCGCGACCCTCTCCTTGACCTCGTTGAGTTCATGAGCCCTAGCAAGTCTGCGTCCAAGCTTATTCAACGCATCGATGACAGGTTGCACGTTCTCGTCGGCCCCGCCGAACGCCTCCTCCTCGAAGTGTGGGGCTTGGAGCCGCCCAATCAGACCGACGATCCGGTCAACGGATTCAGTCATCCCCGCTTAGAAGCTCCACTCGAAGCTGGTCGTAAACTGCTTCGGAGATGCCCGTCGTAAAGCAGCGCGTGTGCAAGAACTTGCCACTCTCTCGGTAGGTGTTCGAGTTGATGAGCACGCACTTCGTCGAGCCGTCCTTCGCTCGCAGCCGTGCGGGGTATGCGTTGAGCATTCCCCCACCCGTGAGGATGCCTAGGATGCTTTCGATAACATACTCGTCCTCATGAAACTCGGTGATGTTTTTGCCAAAATACTCCTCCTTCGAGTACCCGAGGAACTCCAGCTCAGTCTCATTGGCCCAGAGAATCATTCCCGTCTCATCGACAAGGTGAACCCCGAGCGAGGCGTTTTTCAAGAGTTCCTCGCCCCCCTCCCATTCCGACTTCCACTCCATGCATGTCCTCCCAACAGGTCTGAAGGCCCCCTGTCACGGGGCCGAAGGTGGTTTTCAAAGCGATAAACAGTCTCGGTAGATCTCCCATTAGGCTGCTCTACTGTGATCAACCCGTTTGCGCTCAGATTCTGCTTCTCTGCTGTCGTCTGATCGATCTCTGGCGGGGAAATCATTGCGCCGCCCAAGTCTTCGATCAAGATCTGACTCCTCGACCGCCGGACAGCAGGGAAAAGGCGAGGCGGCGTGGCCAGCTAGTCTTGAGTCTTGTTCCGTTTCCGGATCACGCCTCTATGTGCACCGTAAAGGCGTTCCTTCCCACAGGGAGGTTCGTAAAGCAATCTGCGGGCCAGGTTCTGGCGTTACTATTGGCACGTAATTGCCGAAAACATACAGATTTTCCGCCACTTTTTTGACGGAAGCGTCAAGTATGTGGAGTCATCAGCGAGGGAAGCCACGAGACAGAGACAGCACCACCGAAGACGGCATAGTGTCCAAGCCCTGCAGCACCCTGCCTTGCTACGTCGCCGACCCGTAATGTTTCTTGTACATCCCGCGGTGAAAGAGCCAGCCTCCTAACCAGCAGGTATCTGAGCAGCGGGTAGCGGTACTTCAAGTCGATCAGCTCGATCAGGTTCCCGTCACAGTCCCTGGCGAAGAAGAAGGTGTGCCCCTGCTTCGATTGTGAATAGGAATTTCTTTTTCGGTTCGATTCTGCTGATTGGGGAATTCGTCACACGTTGTTCTGCTGGGCCGGCAGCGATAGAGTTGCCGCGAACACCAGGACGACAGTAGCGCCTGGTAGAGTTCGCTCTGACATCGATAGACTCATGCCGGTCTTTCTCTATTGTTCATAACAACCTTCGGAGATCCGAGTTTCCCTAGCCTCCCCGTGATGAACGATTACAACCTACCGACCTTCCCCCCCGGGAGGCAAACATTCTTGCCCATATCTCGGCCGAGAGCACGATGATTTACACCCACGTTTTGAATCGTGGCGGACGGGGCGTTAAGAGTCCGGTAGACAGTCTGTAACGAAGGGTTGTAACTGTGCAATATGCGGAAACCCGATAAGACTCCGGAATATCGCGACGCTGACTCCAATGAATGGACTTCAAAGAACTTATGCAGAACCAAGTACTGTGTTCTTATCTGGAAAGTTTGACCAGGAAGCGGGCTTATCTGGAAACCACATAAGCAGAAGTTATACGAACAAACGAGCCTGAACCGTTCTTGACAAGTGTTACCTCGTAGGGTAACATCCATCGGTGCCAAGGATCCGCCGAGGTGGATACGTTTTCATTACCTGGATCGGCGATCACAGCCCACAACATGTACACGTCTATGGAGATGAACGTCTCGTCGTCAAGTGGGATCTTGATAACTGGCTTCCGATGAGGGGACAAGCGAACCGGCGAATCCTCCAGCTGATCCGGGAACTTCAAGCTGAGGGCCTTCTATGAAGATCCGCAGTGTTTCGCACAACAACCGGAGAAAGGCGTTCGAAATCAAGACAGCAAGCAAGACGCTGTCCTTTCCCTACGCAAAGCTAGAGGTTCGTCCAAACCCGACTGACAAGGTGGCTCAGTTGTACGTCGACAGGGAGCTGGGCCGCGAAGCCTTCACTTATGTCCTGGAATCTGGCAGGGAGGGAACGGTTCACGTCGAGCAAGTGAGGGAGTACAATCAAGATCCTGCCTACTTGCGGGAACTGCTGCTTTACAAGCTCACCGTGGAAGCGCAGCGGCGGGTCGACGCCAGTCCGCTGAGTAAGCGGGAGATGATTCGTCGTCTGGGGACCTCCGCAACCCAATTCTATCGGCTGTTAGACCAAACTAACTATCGCAAGTCGATCGACAAATTGCTTGCTTTACTTTACGTGCTTGACTGCGAGATCGACCTTGTAGTTCGAGAAAAGAGTGCTTGAGGTGACCTCTCCACCGCCTGAAGGCGGTGGATTCGACCTGCGACTAAAGTCGCCTAAAGACCTCGCCTCCGATGCAGGCGACTCGCTTGATCGCCTGTCTCACTCGGCTCGGCGCCCACTTCCCTGACTCGCCCAGCAAGCCGTACTCTAGCCTCTTACCTTCCCTACGCACACCGGCTTGCTGTCACAAGCCTCCTGAAGGCTTCGCCTAAAGGCGAGGGGGTTCACCCATCCCCGAGTGGGACCCTAAGCCTGCACGTATAACAATGGCATGCAGCGGACGCGCGCCTGTGGTTCCGGGTTGCTATTGCGTCTTGCAGCGCGCCCCTGATGCCGATCGTTAGTTGGTTCCCCGACACACACGATTGCAGGTCTATCTCCAGAACCTTGGCAACGACCGCTTCGTTCTGGGGGCCTTCCGGGGACGGAAACTGCGTCTGACGAATCTGACTTCCCCCTCCGTCTCGGGTGGTGGCCAGGATGTCGACCGTTGCATTCCCGGGGAGGTTGAGGAAAGCAACGCCCGCCTTGAGGGCGTCATTGTTCACCACCGGGGTCACCGTACAAGAACCCGGCGGCAGAGCTGCCGCGGCCCCGCACGGTTATTCCTCCCGGCCCCCGACAGTGGCGGTCTCACGGCTAAAGCGTAGCCGGTGTATTCCTAGCATGATCCCGTAGGATAGAAACACCGCCGCCATACCCGGGAGGTTGACATAAATGTCCGATGCCCAAGGCGACTCTGCCCAGCCATTGGCGGCCACAAAGCCGACCGCCATCATCGTCAGAGCCATCCGCTGGGAGTATGGCCAGTTGAGCAGACTGATGACCAGCAGGGGCCCCAAGCTGCAGGAGAGCACAGCCCAGGCTTCCAAAACCAGGGCAAAAACCCCGTCCGAGGAGCTCAGGGCGATGGCCAGTGCGATCGCGGTGACGGCGATGGTGGAGATCTTGGAGGCTTTGTAGGAATTCTTCCAGTGCGGCCGAATGTCCTGAATGATGGCACTGCTGCAGGCGATAACCTGAGAGTCCGCAGTGGACATGGTCGCTGAAAACAGACCGGCCAACATCAGACCGATGAGGATCTCGGGCAAGAGTGTAACACCCAAGACGGGGAGGGCATGTTCGGTGGTGAGGTGTGCTGAAGCCGCAAGCTCAGGCAGAAAAACGCGCGCATGCAAACCAACCCCAATGGCCATTGCGTAAAAGGGGATCAAGAACAGAAAGTAATACAGGCGAGCGCGTTTGATTTGATCGGCTTCCTTGATGCACATGGCGCGCACGAGAATATGCGGTTGTCCCACCACCCCGAAACCGCCCAGGAACATGCCTAGAAAATAGAGCAGAAAGCCAAAGCGAGCGTCTTCAGGAAACAGTGTGACTAAACGGGTCATCCGGTAAATGGGGAGGTGGGGACGTGGTTGGCACCTTCCGGATCCCAAATCTGCTCCCCGTTCGCTTGTCCATATAGTCGGCTGCAGTAGCAGAGGCCGTGGGAACTGTGGAAAACTCCGAGCGACATCGAACCGGGCCAGCAAGCCCGTGATACGGAGTTTTCCAAGCGCTGTGCGAACGGTGGAAAAACAACTGCGAGCACTTGCCAGTTCTCCTCCAGAACTACTTGTTTTTCCACGGTTTGCATAGTGCGGCAGTTTCCATGGCCTACCTTTGACTGGCGGCACCTCCCCATTTACCGGATGAACCGACTAAACGGCTATCAATATCACTGAGGGCTACAAGCAGCTGTCCGGGTCCTCCCACTTCCACAGCAGCGATGCTCACAAGCAAGGCCATCGAACCGAGCATGACGATGGATTGTGCTGCATCCGTCCAAATGGAAGCCCGAATTCCGCCGGAATAGCAATAAACAACGACAATGGCTGCACCAATGATGGCACCCCAACTCTCCGGGGTACCAAAGGTGGACTGTAAAGCGGTGCTACCCGCCTTAAGCTGGGCAGCTGCGTACATCGCCAAGTAGAAAACCGTTAGCAGACCAGCAACCGGAACCAAAACGTTCCTGCCCAAACTGTGACGCGGGCGTAGCAACGCGAGGACTGACACCTCTCCTTGAGCTTGAGACCTTTCCCGCAGACGCTGGTAGAGAAATTTCCAAGCCAAATAGTCGCCGGCAGCCCACCCAATCAACATCCAGCTGGACGAAAGGCCGCTACGGTACGTAAAGCCGATCATGCCCACAAACATGAAACCACTGCAGTTGGTGGAAAAAGCTGAGAGCCCCACCAACCACGGACTCACATCCCGCCCCGCCAAGAGGTAGTCTGACGTGGTCTTCTTCTTGCGGGTACTGGACAGAATGCCGATGCCGGTGAAGACTAACAGGGATAGGCAGAAAACAAGGCCAATGGTCCATTGGCCTTCGGCAACTAGAGGTCCTTCGCTCAAGGTTCCATCTCCCCCTGCAAGAGTTTCCTCAGTAGATCGTAGCGCGACGTGATCGCGTCGCCCGATATGCATTCGTTCGCTTGATGTGCTTGCGTGATACTTCCCAACTCGCGGCCTGGACCCGACTGAGGTTCACAGTTCTTTCTCCTTGCTGGAGCTCCGTTTTTGTAGCCTCGGGCGTCCTTCCTCCGAAACAGTTGGGAGACTGCCAGTGCAGATCATCCGCGGTGATGAGCAGGACATTGGGGCGATCCCGGCTTCTTGACCGTTTCGAACTGTCCTCCTCGACCCCACAGCGATGAAGCAGGACGGCGGGAGCGGCGGCGCCAACCTGGCCCAGGAAGTTCCGCCTCGAGCGCTTTGCGGTGGTGGATCCGTTACTCCCCGTGAGGCAGAGTCTGTCTTCTCTCACAGGCAAGACCCAGGTCATCATAGACCAGGCTCAGGACGGTTGAAAGCAGCGGCTTGCTCCGACGTCGGGATGGTCGGGGAATGTGTTCCAGGATACCGGCCAACCGCTCGGGGCCCCCGCGCCGGCCTCGCCTGCTGTGCAGGTACCACCAGACCGGGATCCGAAGCTCCCGCACTCTGTCCCACAACGGCTCGAACTTGGCGTCGTCCAGGTGATCTTCGAAGTTGCTGAGGGCAAATCCGGGTTAGCAGACCGCCTTCGAGAGAGAGGAGGAGTTTTCGTCCTAGACGCCTAGATCAGGTGCGGGGTGTTCTGAGCGGATCCGGGGTCGCCGTCGAAGTGACGGGCGTCGGGGTGGAGGTCGGAAGTCCGGGCACATCTTCAGTGTTGGTGGGCGTTGCCATCGGCGTCACTGTAGCTGTCGGCGTCGGCCCTCGGGTTCTGTGGGGGTCGGGTGTCAGCGTCGGAGTGACGGGTGTCGGCGTCGAGCTGGGAAGTCCGGGAACGTCCGCTACGGCGGTCGACGTGGGCAGGGGGGTTGCCGTCATGGTTGGAGTCGGCCCTGGGATCCGAGTCGACTCGAAAGTCGGAGTTGGCGTCACCGCCGTCGAAGCGGGTGTCACAGTCGGTGCCGGCGGGTCGGCATCGACAGGTGTCTGCGATGGCGTTGGGGTGGTGGTTGGCGTCGGAGTATCGGTTGGCACCGGTGTGTGAGTGCTGGTGGCGGTCGCCGTGACGGTTGAGGTGGGCGTAGCTGTCGGCGTTGGAGTGGCGGTTGGTGTCGGAGTATCGGTCGGCACCGGTGTGTGAGTGCTGGTGGCGGTCGCCGTGACGGTTGAGGTGGGCGTAGCTGTCGGCGTTGGAGTGGCGGTTGGTGTCGGAGTATCGGTCGGCACGGGTGTCGGCGTGCTGGTGGCGGTCGCCGTGAGGGTTGAAGTGGGCGTAGCTGTCGGCGTTGGAGTGGCGGTTGGCGTCGGAGTATCGGTCGGCACCGGTGTGTGAGTGCTGGTGGCGGTCGCCGTGACGGTTGAGGTGGGCGTAGCTGTCGGCGTTGGAGTGGCGGTTGGTGTCGGAGTATCGGTCGGCACCGGTGTGTGAGTGCTGGTGGCGGTCGCCGTGAGGGTTGAAGTGGGCGTAGCTGTCGGCGTTGGAGTGGCGGTTGGCGTCGGAGTATCGGTCGGCACCGGTGTGTGAGTGCTGGTGGCGGTCGCCGTGACGGTTGAGGTGGGCGTAGCTGTCGGCGTTGGAGTGGCGGTTGGTGTCGGAGTATCGGTCGGCACGGGTGTCGGCGTGCTGGTGGCGGTCGCCGTGCAGGACTGGACGTCGGCGACCAGGAACTGAACATCGTTTGCCGTCACCTGATCGAACCAGAAGCCCTTGCCGGTGACTGCCGGGTCGGTTCCGTAGGCCACATCGAGCTGGACGACCCGGCCTGCCAGGGCGGCCGAGTCCAGGGCCGATGCCGACCACCCACTCGAGTCCCATGAGTTTGCCGATCCAGCCCATCCGTCTTGATCGATTGTGACGCAGGTGGCACCGGGACCGCTGGCGTCGTACATTCGACCGCTGTCGGGATCGACCGAGATGCGTGTATCGCTTTGGGCTGTAGTGACGGCGGATTGCGAGATTATGAGCGCTACGTTGGCTCGGTCCCACCACTGGCTCGAGAAGTCCTCAATCTCGAAGTTGTTCCATACGGTCAGGGTCGAGGTGGGGGTGAGCACCATCGCGGGGGAACGGACCTGATCGCACTGGTTGTTGAGAAATCCCGACGAGGCCAGGTATCCGGCGCTGCCGTTAGCGCCGCCATCCGTCGTGGTCTGGTTGAAGGTACCCTGGAGGACCGTCCAGCCGTCGAGATCGGTCTCGAAGTCCCATGTCTTGTTGACGACGGGCTGCAAATCGATCTCGGCGCCCTCGATCGTCAAGGTCTGGGTCTCAACAGTCGGAGCGATCTCGTCGCTGGTGACGTCGACCTCGAAGGTCACAGTGTCGCCGAAGAGGAGACCCTCCGCTGTGAAGTCGAAGCTGCCGCTGCCGGCGGCGCAGTCCGCTAGCGACGAGGGCGTGACGGGATTCACGTTGGGCGAAATTCCCGGATGAGAAATCGCCCGGACGGCATCGATGCGAACATTGGTCGCTGTGCCGCCGCCCAGATTGACCACGTCGAAGGTCATCGTTGCCGATTCACAGTTGTCAATGAAGTTGTCTCCGTCGCCGGTGTGGATCGTCAGCACCCGGGAGGAGGCGTCCACTTGGGGGTGCCCCATCGATACCGGCATCACCGTGGTGCAGGCCGAGGCGGGACCAAAGCAGCTGTCGGCCGGCCCCATCGGAATCACCACATAGGAGTAGCCACGCCCGTTCTGAAGGCCGGAGTCCAGAAGCTCCGTCCCGGTGGTCTCGCCTATTTTGATCTTGCCGAAAGCACAGGCGAAGACGCCGTCGGTGCGGAAGACCTGATAGCTGGTCGCGTTCGGAACAGAACTCCAGTTCAGTCGTGCTTCGCGATCGAGCGCCGTGGCGGTGACGGAGGGCGCTGCTGTGGGGGTTGACGTGCAGCCCGAGTCGACCACTACCGGGCTCGCACAGGCGATCTCGTGGCGGTTGAAGGCGTTGAAGATCGCCGTCATGTGTGGAGTGCCGTCATTCAGATTGCCGTTGTCGTCATCAGCAGCAAGGTAGTTCAGGTAACCACTGCTCGCACCACAGCCGCCGAACGGCGGGCCACCCGAGAACCAGGTGCCCACATTGCCCCCGCCCAGAAACGTCAGCCGGGTGACCACCTCGAGGGCCGTATTGTCGTCCATGTTGTAGGGTGGACCCGCCAAATCGCTCTTCCAGAGATCCCATACCGCCTCGGCGTAGACAGCCCCAATGCAATGCAGACTCGTGCCACAGTTAGCGTTCGACCAGCTGTAGTCGTGGGGCTGACCGGAGTTCCGCATGGCGAAGTCGATGTTGCGGACACCCGTGCAGTCAATGCAGGGATCCCCGAAGCCGGCGCACTGAACACCGGGTCGGAAGTTGCGTCCGATGCAAGAGTCGTTGAGTCGCAGGGCGGTGTAGATGTCGGCAATGCCCTCGCCCGAAGGGCCGGAGATAAACGGGGCGGCATCGTTATCGTCCAACCCGTGGCCCCACTCGTGATCGAATATCCCGGCAATCTCACCCGTGTTGGCACAGCCACCGCCGGAGCGGTAGAAGTTGACCGTGCCAGCGCCCCAAAAGGCGTTGCAGGTCAGGCTCAGGTTCATGTTGGCGGTGAGTGGCTGCTGCAGCCAGGTGTTGTTGGGCAACTGCCCCCTCGCCATCTCCACGATGCGGTTCAGCTCGTGGAAGCCGGTTCGTGATGCATGGGTGTTGCCGCCACCGCCAAAGCCGGGGGTAGTGCAGTCGGTGCCGCCCGAGGTGCCGAAGTCAAGGTCTCCGCTGGAGGTCAGGCTGATGGGGCCACAGCTGTCGTTTATGTTTACGAATGGACCGCTCAACGTCGAGGTGATGTTGCCATCGAGGCACTGGAACAGGTTGCCGCCGCTGTCGGTGCTGAGGGTGCTGCCGGCGTTCACGATGTTGGCGAAAGGCATCGGCCAGTCCGCCTTCTCGACGCCGTCGGGAAGAGTACCGTCGTTTGAGACTGGGTAGACACCCCCCACGACCTCGCGCGTAGAGCCGTACTGGTTGGTGTCTTCGAACGAGACCAGCTCACCCGAGTGCGCGTCTACGAGGGCCTCCCAGTGGCCGGGATCGTCTTCCACCGAGGGTCGCAGAATGCGCGCCAGGCGGTAGGTGTAGCCACGACCAATGGGGATCCCGTCCGGATCCTGACCCAGGGCCAGCGGAACCAGGACCAATTCACTCCCGCCCCAAGCGCCGATGATTGTGAACGGCGCGACGTGGGCCACAACCACCGCCGCCGCCGCCGCCTCGGACACACCAGGGTTGGCGGAGACATCTATGTCACCCCATTTGTTGGCGCCAAAAAGGACCAGGTTTCCATGGTTGATGACCCCGATGAGATAGCTGTCGCGGACCCGCACACCCCTGTGGACGCGGGGTACGTGGACCTGGATCACCGAACCCTCACGGTGAACCGTGACGCGCTCGGCGGCGGTCTCGCCGATGTCGATCCGCAACGGTCTGGAGTTTCCTTGCAAGAAGCTGCGAAAGACGCGTCCGGCGTTTGCCCGGAGGGCCGCTACGTCGGCCGGGGTCTCGAGCAACCTGTCCTGCTCGCTGAGATTGTTGCCGACCCCACCGCCGGGCAAGAGCGGCACGGCGAGGGTGAGAACGCTCCAGCGCCCACCCCGCACGTCGAGTCGGGCACGATCTGTGGACACGCCCAGGCCCGTTAGGTCGCCGGTGGCTTGAAAGCCGGCCTGTGCCGGTAGCTCCTCCGCCGTCTTGTAGGAGCTCTCGATGTTGAGATCGGGATGCCGGAACTCTTTCTCCCGCAGCCCAGATGTTTCCGGCTTCACGGCAGCCAGGGGCTGGCCGGCAGCGGCCAGCGCGAAGACAAAGAACCAGCTCGCCGACAAAAGGATTCTTGGTGAGGTTCTAGTGCGCTGCAACGTTCCCATTCTTCTTGGTTAGGAGAGCTGGGAGATTCTCAAGGGAGGGCATAACGGAGGTCGCACGGCCGGGATCTAGCCAAAACGAAGTGCCATCCTGTACCAGACAACCCACTCCTCACAACCCACTCCTCCATTTAGTTGTCACCTTTTACCACATTCCGGAGGCTCTCACGCGACTCGGGCCTGCTGATTGCATCGTCCAGGGACGGCTTGTCTTTCCGGAATATCAGCTCTGACCCGCAGCCGCTTTACGAGCCCCTGACCGGCGTACGAGATCCGAGCATCCTGTATTGGCAAGATCAATGGTACATGGTCCACAGCTATGGGGAGAGCGTGACGCCGTTGGTGTTTCTGGCGAAGTTCTCCGATCTGCTGCACTGGACCCGTATCGGATCCTTGCGCCTGGCCGTGAACATCGAAGACAACAACTTCATTGCTTTCTTATCGTGCACCCGATTTTATCTCACATTCAGATTGATGTGGAGAAACCACGGTCGAGGCGAGGAGAGAGTGCTTGGCCCCTGTTGGGGCAGCTCGGTCGGTACCTTTGGATCCCCAACCCAATTGACGCTTATGCATCGTTGACATACACTGTGCTCCTGTCCGGGGCGGATTCACTGTCGGCCCAAGAGCGTCGAGTCCGACATTGGACCTTCAATACTGCCTATCGTCAGGAGCCCGGAAAAGAAATGCATGTTTCCACTTTGCCCCATTTCTCTCGTCCATGCTGCTGCTAGCGCATTCGGTAACTGCACAACAAGTGCAGTCCCTCGAACATGACACGGTCAGTGGAACAGACAACTCGCTGGTCCTTCCGATCCCTTACACTTGACGGATGGTCGGGATGGGCAGGGAGCGGATCACCCGCCCTGGCTACCCAGTAAGGCGAGTTGAGGATGGCCTGATGTCAAGCAGGATTGGCCGAATTCCTTCCAGCCGCGGCCTTTATGCCAGGGCTCTGATTCTCGTCTCTCTTCCACTTTCTCTGACGACCTGCTCCCACGTCTTCGGTCAGAATCCAGTCTCGGCGGAGCTGACAGGACACTGGCAGCTCTTCGTGGACGATCACCTGATCGAAAGCAAGGGGGGTGTCGTTCGCACTTATCATCCCCTGATCAAGCATCCGGGCAATCCGGTTCTCGGGATGGAGGGGTCCTGGGGAGAGGAGCGCACCACGCCCTACGGTACCGTGCTTCCGGGAGAGGATGGGAGGAGCTACCGGATCTGGTACGACATCTGGGATGGTGAATGTCACAACTTCTATGCCACCAGCCAGGATGGTCTCCACTGGGTCCGGCCCAGTCTGGGGCTGGTTGATCATCAGGGTTCCCGCGACAACAACCTCTTCTACCGAAGATCGCAGCTGGACCACATGCCTCAGATCATCCATACCCCCTGGGACGTGGACCCCCAAAAGCGTTACAAGATGATCAACTTCGATTTCGGCCGAAAGCCGCGGGACCCCGGCGCGCAGGGGTTCTGGGGAGCGTCTTCAGCCGACGGGATCCGCTGGACGGATGCCCCGGGTAATCCGATTCTGCCCGATCCTGGGGATGTGGGACACTTCCTCTGGGACCCCCATCAGCGGCGCTACCTTGGCTACCCCAAGACCTACGCGCCGGTTCGGGGGTTCAGTCGGCGATCGGTTACTATCAGTGCCACCGATCGGTTCGAACACTGGCCACCGGCTGAGCTGATCCTGGTCCCGGATGAGTTCGATGACCGCTGGGTCAGCCGTGACGGCCAGCACACCGATTTCTACGGCCTCACCGCCTTCCCCTACCAGACCATGTATCTGGGATTCCTCTGGGTCTTTCGAATCACCGATGGCCGGAGCGATGGCCCCATCTTCTGTGAGCTGGTCAGCAGCCGGGATGGGGTGAGGTGGGATAGGCAGGAGGGTGAACGGACGCCTGTCCTGCCCCTGGGTCCCAGCGGATCCTGGGATGCCGGGCAGGTCCAGACTTTCAACCATCCGCTTCTGACAGGAAACAAGCTGCGGGTCTACTACGGCGCCTTCGACCTGACTCATGGCTTTCGAGGAGGCGACGGGGCCATTGGCCTGGCGACACTTCGGAAGGATGGCTTCGTCTCCCTGGACGCAGGATCTCGAGAAGGCACGCTCAGCACCCGACTTCTGGAGAACCTGGAGGGAGAGCTCCGTCTCAACGCCGACGCACGGAAGGGCGAGATCCGGGTCGAAGTCCTGGACCGTGAGGGGAGAGTCCTGCCTGGATATGGCCGAGATGACTGCCAGCCGATGAGGGGGGACGGCGTCGACCACGGGATCAGCTGGAGGTCCCGGGACGGACTGCCGGCTTCCCCGGGACCGAAACGGCTTCGCTTCCACCTGCGGAACGCTTCGCTCTTTTCGTTCCATGCCGGGAACAGAGTAAGACTCTCCGAAGAGCGCCCCGCGATGGAGGCCTTCTACAGCTTTGAAGCGGTCGAGGGCAACCGTATCGTTGACCAGGTCGCCAGGGACGGTCTTCAGCATGGCCGACTGCATGGCTCGGTCAAGGTCAGCCAAGATCCCGAGACTTCCGGCGGAACCTTTGCTCTGTTTTTCCCCGAGCAAGTGGCCGACCTCAACTACCTGGAAGTGGAGGACACGTCGCATCTGGGTCACCGATTCACCCTGTCGGCTCGGGTCAGGCCTTCGAGCCGAAAGAGGATGCGGCTCTTCAGCACCCAACGAGGTATCGGCCGCCTGGCGACCGGTGAACTGATCTTCGATTTCGACCCAACGGATGGGGTCCTGCGCTTCAGCGTGAATGGCCAGGTGATCTCCTCGGGTCCTGCCCGCTTCCGCCAGGGCCAGTACCACCATCTGGCTGCTAGCTATGATCGTGGCAAGGTGATCCTCTATCTGGATGGACAAGCAGTGGGCTTTGGTAGGATTCTTCCCGGCTCCGCTCGCCTCCACCACGACGGCTCGGTGCAGAAGCTTTTCGGGTCCCCCGGAACCGACTCGATTGCCGGGGTACACCTT
This sequence comes from Acidobacteriota bacterium, assembly GCA_965222655.1. Lineage (GTDB taxonomy): Bacteria > Acidobacteriota > UBA6911 > RPQK01 > JAJDTT01 > CAUZIZ01. The sequence continues at coordinate 1,159,548 of CBDCUP010000022.1, read as the reverse complement.
GCAACCAATCTGCGTTTGGGCGCGGACCAGGGCGGAACCTTCTTCAGCTACCGTCTGAAAGCCAGAGGCCAGAATCTGGAACAGTTGAGCGGATGGGTGGATGACATATTGGTGGCCAAGCGGGTCTTGCGCCTTACCGAGATCCAGGCTTTGAGTCGTCCCGGTCGGGGAGGGAATGCTACTCAACGATAACGGTGAATCACCCGGCCCATGGGTAACTCGACGTCCTGCTTGACATAGAACCGTCCCCTGACATTGCCCTTCCAGACTCAAAGATCTAGTATTCGCTAGATAGACTCCCCAGCAGTTTGGAGGCTCGTTGATAGGCCAGACCATCTCCCACTACAAGATCACTGAAAAGATAGGTGAGGGCGGAATGGGTGAGGTCTACCGAGCCGAGGACACCACCCTGAAGCGGGAAGTCGCCATCAAGGTCCTGCCGGGAAAATTCACCCAGGATACTGAGAGGCTGGCCAGGTTCCAGCGCGAGGCTCAGGTTCTGGCCTCGCTGAATCATCCGAACATTGCCGCCATACACAGTTTTGAGCACTCGGATGGAGTTCATTTTCTTTCGATGGAGTTGGTGGAGGGGGAAACCCTGGCCGAGCGTGTCGCCAAGGGACCCTTACCTGTGGAGGAGGCCCTGGAAGTCTCCCGCCAGATCGCCGAGGGTCTGGAAGCTGCCCATGAGAGCGGGATCATCCACCGGGATCTGAAGCCAGCCAATGTGAAGATCACGCCCGAAGGCAAGGTCAAGGTCCTGGACTTCGGTCTGGCCAAGGCACTGGAGGGTGAGACGGCTGCGGCGGATATTTCCCACTCACCCACGCGAACAGACGAGATGACTTCTGCTGGCGTGATTCTGGGAACAGCAGGATATATGAGTCCAGAGCAGGCTCGGGGGCAGGCGGTGGACAGGAGGACCGACATCTGGTCCTTCGGGTGTGTTCTTTATGAGGCGCTGACCAGCAGGCAGGTATTCGGCGGTCAGACCATGACGGACATTCTCGGAGCCATCGTCCACAAAGAGCCGGACTGGGAGGCCCTGCCTGAGAGCACACCCCGAGGTATCCGGCGACTGCTCCGCAGGTGTCTTGAGAAAGATCCCCATGATCGCCTCCACCACATGGCCGACGCCCGAATCGAGATCCGACATGCTCTCAACCAGCCGGTTGAGGATTCACAAGCAAGGGTCAGCACTGCGACCCCAGTTTGGTGGCGGCGAACCATCCCGTGGGCAGTAGCCGCTGTATTTGCGGTCTTTGCAGTTGTTGCCTACTGGAAACCCCCATCTGAGCCTCCTACCCCACAGCGTTTCAGCATCAACCTACCCTCGCCTTATGTCACAGATCCGCTGATTCACAGAATGAGAATCTCACCGGATGGAAAGCACTTGGTCTATCTCGGGAAGCGTCCGGGTCATCGACAGGAGATCTTTCACCGTCCCTTGGGGCAACTTGGAGGGACACGAATTGACGGAACAGAGGGTGCAGAAAGTCTCTTCTTTTCCCCCGATGGGAAGTGGGTGGGTTTTATGGCAGACCGGACCACACTGAAGAAGGTGACTCTTTCGGGTGGGTCACCTGTGACCATCTGTGCCGTAGATTTCATGTGTGGAGCCAGTTGGGGTGCGGATGGAAATATCCTGTTTACAACACGCGGAAAACCAGGGCTTCACAGGGTTTCCGAAGTCGGAGGCACGCCCGAGAAGATCCACGATGTAGCGGAGGGAGAGAACGCTCTCTGCTGGCCCGAAATACTTCCGGGTGGCGATGCCGTTCTGCTCGGCATCTATTCTCAGGGCCGCCGTCCCCCTGAATTCGGAGTGCTCTCATTGGAAAGTGGGAAGAGGAAGACGCTGGGTAAAGGGATGTATCCCCGATATACCCCGACTGGACACCTCCTGTATCGAGACATCGACCTGACTCAGCGAGCGGTACCTTTTGATTCTAAAAGGCTCGAGCTGTCAGGCAATCCAGTCCCCATTCTTCCGGAGGTGGGTCTATGGATCGACTTCACGTACTCCAGGCAGGGAACGCTTTTTTACCTCCCGAGTAGCCAAACCTTTGGTCTATTTTGGGTTAATCGACAAGGGGAGAGCGAGCGGGTGACAGAAGTCAAAATAGGTGCACATAGTCCCCTGCCTCGTTTCTCCCCCGACGGCAAACATCTGGCCATTCGACTAGGAGACTTGGGAGAGAGAAGGCTGTGGATTTATGAAATCGATCGTGCAGCATTGTCCCCTCTTACCTTTGAGGGTAGCGATCGTTCGCCCATCTGGACCCCAGATGGCAAGCACCTGACCTTTGCGTCAAATCGAACTGGGAAATGGAATATCTATCAGAAGCCCGTAGATGGCAGAGGTGAGGCCGAGCGGCTTATAAAGAGCGAGAACAACCAGTACCCCTCTTCATGGTCCCCTGACGGAAAAGTCCTGCTTTTTACCGAAAGGTCGGACATATGGGTCTTGCCCCTTGGCGGTGAGCCGCAACCCTTTCTCAAGACTGAATTCAATGAGGGGAGGCCGATGTTCTCACCAGACGGACAGCGGATTGGCTTCACCTCCAATCGGTCCGGCAGATCAGAGGTTTACGTTACCTCCTATCCGGAACCAGGCAGTATCATCCTGATATCTAATGGGGGCGGAAGAAGCCCCGTGTGGGCTCCCAGCGGAAGAGAGCTTTTCTATCGTAGCCGGAACAACACCATCATGGTGGTTCCCGTTCAGACCGAGTCCAAGTTTGAGCCACAAACTCCTCGGCTCTTATTCGAGTGGCCCGACTTCGAAGGGCGAGGACGGCCTTATGACATTTCACCCGACGGAATGCGGTTTGTGATGTTGAGAGCGCACACAGAAGAGCTGACTGAGCTAAATGTCGTCCTCAACTGGTTCGAAGAGCTCAAGCGCCTGGTGCCGACGGGGGAGTAATCCGTCTTGCAGGGAGAATAGCCCCATCTACCCGCCGGATTGACACATACGCCATCCTCTGAGAGAGCGCTCACAAAAAGCGGAGGCTACACCCGGAACCCTCGCAGATTTCGAGACCGGAGGTGGACTTCTGTGAGCGCGAGAAATTTCGCGCGCCCGGCTCAGGGGCCTAGAGGTACTTGGGAGAGGAGGAAGAAGACGTGCTGTCCAGTTGAAGTGCGGCTAGCCAGATCTCCTTTCGTCAATCCACTTGCTGAAGTCACGAGCGCCGTGCAGAAAGGCAACAATGGAGACCTCGGTTTCGGCGACCCTGTATAGCATTCGATAATTGGAAACAAACACTTCCCGGATATCCTGCTGGTGAAGTTCCGGAACGATTCGCCCGCGTTCTGTTGGAAAGCTTAGTGATTGTGCCTTCTCGAGAACCTTCTCAAGGAAGAGCGCTGCAGCCATAGGAGAATCCTCCCCAATGAACTCCAAGACCTCGCCGAGATTGCGCCGTGCACTGTCGGTCCAAACTATTCGGCGCGTCCGATCAGCCATTTTTGTCGGAGTTCGTCGGCAACCTCATTGTGGGGAATAACTCGACCCTGGGCCACGTCCTCCAAACCTCGCTCGACCGCCTGAATGACGTAGAGATGATAGAGAACATCATCCAGGCTACAGTCATCTGGCAGCCGATCGAGCAGAGCCTTGACAGTCTCCTTGGTCTCTAGCATATCTCAGTGCCTTCCTGGTACTTCACAGTATAGCAGCTACCTAGGCACCCCCTAATGGGAGCCTTTCCGAAGATCCAAGAGTTCGCGCACCCACGGACAAGACCGAAGGCCTTCCAGTATGAAATAGCGCTCCGTCGCTTCGAAGCGATGCCCATCACCGATTAGAGCGAGCCGTGGGTGAACGCGGTGGTGCTTCAAGCTGGCGTGCGGTCAGTACGTTGCCACGCGCTCCGCGCCCGGACTGATCGTTGCCATAACCGCATCAATGTGGCTGCGCATCCGGGTTAGCCCCAACTGCGCCATCGATGGATCAGTCCACAAATTGGTGAACTCGCCGGGGTCTGTGTCCAGATCGAACAACTCGGTCAGGTTGTCTTCGCGGTGATACAGCACCATCTTGTAACGACCGTCGTATGTCATGGTCGCCTGAGTGGGCGTATCGACAGGACTGTATCCCAACGAATCGTAAAAGTCACAAACCACATGTGACCTGTGCCCGCTTGCGTCCGCGGCGCCCGCAAGCAGCGGTAACAACGATCGTCCCTGCATGTTTCGGGGAACATTGAGCCCAGCGGCGTCCAAGAGCGTCGGCGCAAGGTCGACTAACTCCACCAACGCTTCGCTCCGCAAGTTTGATTGAAAGCGTTCCGGCAGCGCCATGATCAGCGGCACATGGACCAGCCCCTCGAAGAACCGGCAGCCTTTGAAGATCAGCCCGTGGTCGCCCAATAGTTTGCCATGTCCGTTCCGGTAAACGTGCGTCGTCACGGGATACCGTCCGGTGAGGAAACTCGAACGACTGGGAGTGCAGATGGGATTCTGTCAATAGGCACTCGTGAGCTGACGCCCCGCTCAACCAATCGATCCAGGTTGGGAGTGCGAGCCGCGGGGCAAGTCAAAGCGTGAATCGTGTCGTAGCGCTGGCTGTCGGCGCAGTACCAGAAAATGTTGGGGCGGCGGTTCTCGGCCATCGTTTCAGTTCAGCATTGAGAGCCCCGTCGACAAGCGCTCATCATATCCGGCCCGGAGACTGACGCCCACGGCAGGCAGATGCTTCCCTAAATGTCCGCTTTTGGTGGTTCGGCGGTTCATTCATTTCTCCCTAATCATTCCCCGATATGCCATCAAAGACGGTACCCGTTGAAGGCTCAGAGCCCTTTTGTCATTCGATAGAACTTCAATCCCGGTATAGCCAATCGCTTCGGCCACTGCGACTCGACGTTCATCCCGCGGCGCTCGTAGAATCGGCGAGCTCCCTCATTCTTAGCTGAAACGTCGAGGGATAGTCGAGTCGCTCCGCTCGCGGGAGCCCGCTCTTCAAAGGAGTCCATCAAGACGGAGCCGACGCCATCGCCGCGAAGTGCCTTGTCAACGGCGATGAACTGGAGGTAGAAGTCACCATCGGGAATTGAGTCGGTAATCCGCATGAGTGGAGCAAACAGTATCATCACGATCCTCATTCGTATATTACGCCTGCCTGCAGCCTGCTTCAGGGGTTGGCGTGAGGAACGGCGATGCTGCTCGGCGGTGTAGGCCGCGAACATCCCCACGATGACGTTGTCACGTTCTGCGAAAGTCACATGCTGGTAGGAGAGGTCGTGGTCGGGCTGGGCGAACGCCGTGGCAACTATGTGCCCGGCGCGGCGACCGAGCATAAAACGAAAGAACCCCTCGGCTGCTTCGTCAACGTAGCGGGCAGATGCCAGACCTTCATCGAACGTGGGGTTGGCAGCCCTTAGGACTATCGAATGCCGATCCATATGGTCCTGCTACGTCGAACGTCTTAGCCCGGATTTCTCATCGCTTGTCGTAGCGAGGCGCCGCAGGGGCCGTCCTGGCAAGGCTTGCGACCGAGGCCCCCGCAGTCGTACTCGTGCAGTACGTCGAGGAGGCCGAGAGAGCGTAACGCAGCCAGGACGGATGTTTGCGGCGACGCAGTAGACCAGTGATGAGAAATGCGGGTTAGGATCAGCGGCCGCGCAAATACTGCGGAATTTTAGGGACTTTATCTTTCACGGTCCGCTGTATCCGTTTGTTAGCGGGTGGTGCGACCGCGCCAATAGCCGGGCCTTCGCGACTGGTGCGCTACGGCCACTACGAACAAGATCTCGCCGCGCACAACGTAGACCAGCGAGAACGGAAAGGAGTCATTCATAGGAAAGCTCCTTAGGGTCTGCGCAAAAATAACTTGGGTGCGGCTCTTTTAGAGCGAACCATTATCCTTTATTGACAATAGGTTAGCCGGGTCCGAATCGTAGCGAGTGGCGCTTTTGGGCGAGATAAGGCTTGGCGAAGGGCATAAGTCGGCTAAAACGCGTCGGATTGCGGTGCGCTCGGATAGCCGCCGGGCCGGGCCTGAGACTCTGCCCGCTGTGAGTCGGTGGAATCCCGGTGCGATGAAAAATTGAAAGAGGGAAAAAAGCACTGGACATTTGTGCGTCGGTTTGCTAGCGTAGGTTTGTGGCAGAGGGTGTGGAGAGCAAAGCGCCGCGATTCCTAGGTCATGAGGTGGGCAAAGCGGAGCAGGCCCTGATCCGGGAGATCGTGGGGACGTGTGGGGGTCTGAGCCGGATGGAACTGGCCGCCACCGTGTGCGAGTTGCTGGGGTGGAAGCGCCGCACGGGGTCGCTGAAAGCGCGGGAGTGCCGGGAGTTTCTGGAGAAGCTGGAGAGCCAGGGGGGGCTGGTGTTGCCCCCCAAGCGGCTGGGGCGGCCGCCGGGGAAAGCGACCGGGGTACCGGTGACGGCGCGGGGAGAGCCGGGTCCCCGGCTGGTGGGCACGGCCCGGGACCTGGGCGAGATTCAGCTGCAGCCGGTTCGGACGCCGGAGCAACGAGGGCTGTTCCGGGAGCTGGTGGGGCGCTACCACTATCTAGGCCACCGGGTGCCGTTCGGGGCGCATCTGCGCTACCTGGTCTACGCCTCGGAGCCGGCGGGGCGGGTGGTGGCCTGCGTGCAGTTTTCGAGCGCGGCCTGGCGGATTGCGGCGCGCGACCGCTGGATCGGATGGGAGGCGGAGGCGCGGACGCGCCAGCTGGTGCACGTGGTCTCGAACAGTCGCTATTTAGTGTTGCCCTGGGTCCAGGTCAAGAACCTGGCGAGCCGGATCTTATCGCGGGCCGTGCGGCAGCTGGCGCTGGACTGGCCCCGGAGCTACGGGGTCGAGGTGTTTTTGGTGGAGACGTTGGTGGATCCGGAGCGCTACCGGGGCAGCTGCTATCGGGGGGCGAACTGGATCGAGCTGGGGAGCACGCGGGGCGGGAAGCGAGAGGATCGGCTGGCGCGGAGCGAGGCGGCAGCGCCGAAACGGGTGCTGGTGTATCCGCTGGTGGCGGAGGCGGCCCGACGCTTGCGGGAGGGCTAGAAGTTGCGAGCGGTAGCCGCCCAGTTACAGCCCGAGGATGAGTTCGCGGCGGCGCGGGAGCAGTTTGCCCAGATGGAGGCCTTTCTGATGTCCGACGAGGCCCATAGGAAGACGCACAGCGAGTTGGAGCGAGAGCTGGAGCAGCAGGGGCGGGAGCTGCTGCGACGGTTCTACCAGGCGCACCTGGAGCTGCGGGCTCCGGGTGAAGCGGCCGCTGCGGTGCGGGATTCGGAAGGGCAGGTGCGGCAACAGCGCCGGCGGCAGCAACGGGGGCTGGAAACGGTCTTTGGAGAGGTTCGGGTGGAGCGGCTCGGCTACGGGGGAGAGGGGCTCCAGAGCCTGCACCCACTGGATGCGGATCTGAACCTCCCGCCGGAGTTGTACTCGCACCAGGTGCGGCGGCGGGCGGCGGAGGAAGCCGCCGAGGGGTCGTTCGACAAAGTCGTGGAGGCGCTGTCGAAAACCACGGGGGCGCAGGTGGGCAAGCGTCAGGTGGAGGAGCTAGTGGGCCGTGCCGCCCAGGACTTCGATGCCTTCTATCAGGAGCGACAAGCGGGAGCGTTGGCTCCGAGCGAGTCGGGGTCGATCTTGGCGATCTCGGTGGACGGCAAAGGAGTGGTGCTGCGTCGTGAGGATCTGCGGGAGGCGACGCGGCAGCGGGCGGAAGCGAGCGAGCACAAGTTGCAGAAGCGGTTGAGCAAGGGCGAAAAGCGCCACGCCAAGCGGATGGCAACGGTCGCGGCGGTGTACACCCTCGCGCCTCAGGTGCGGCGGCCGGAGGAGGTGATGCGGATCCTGGCCCCGCAGCCGCAGCGGGAGGAAGGGAAGCGACCGCGGCCCCAGCACAAACGGCTGTGGGCGAGCTTGGAGAAGCGTCCCGAAGAGGTCATCGAGCAAGCCCTCGGAGAAGCCCGCTCGCGGGATCCCACGGGGCGCAAGAGTTGGGTGGTGCTGGTCGACGGCCATCGGAGTCAGCTGAAGACGCTGCTGCGGTGTTTGCACCGATCCGCCAGGGCGGCGCCCACGATCGTGCTGGACTTCATCCACGTGAGCGAGTACGTGTGGAAGGCCGGCATGGCTCTGCACGGGGAAGTCAACCCGAAGCTGGAGGGCTGGGTGGGCGAGCACCTACTGAGTATTCTGCGCGGGCGCAGTGGCTATGTGGCGGGCGGAATCCGTCGCAGTGCGACCCGTCGGGGCCTGGCGGGCAAGGCGCGCGAAGCGGTGGATCGCTGCGCCAACTATCTGCTCAAAAATGCGGAGTATCTGAAGTATGACACCTATCTGGCGAGGGGGTTCCCGATTGCCACCGGTGTCATCGAGGGGGCCTGCCGTTACCTGGTCAAAGATCGGATGGAGGTGACCGGGGCGCGCTGGTCTCTGGCGGGGGCTGAGGCGGTCTTACGCCTGCGTGCGCTGCAGGCCAGCGGAGACTTCGACGCCTATTGGCGCTTTCACGAGCGGCAGGAGTCGCTCAGAAACCATGCCGCGCGCTACGCGGACGGCGAGCTGGTCCCTGTGCGCGGCCCCACGCGCTCTCACCTGAAGCGGGTGAAGTAAGAAGATCCAGAAGTCCAATCGGTCGGTCTTCCGTGTCAGATTGTTCTGCCCCACCCAACTACCCAACCCCAAAATGCCTTCGCCGCTCCCATAGTAAGAGAGGTCCATCTTGCGTTCGACGGCACCAGAATCGCCTGTTCTAAAAGAGCCGCACCCAAATAACTTGGCATTTTGGCATCTCATCTTCACACCATCTCCGGCCGCTCCTCGATCGCAAAATCCTCAACGTAGACCCGGCTACGCCTGCGGTTTCGCTCAATCGTTCGCGGCCAAATCCGGTGCAAATCTGAGCGCCAATTCTACCAAGTTATTCTTGCGCAGACCCTTAGCTTGCGGCCAAGGGGCACGCCAATGAACGGAGCATCCAGCAAGAGATCGAGACAACGTTCCGCCTCTGCAAGAAAACGCGCGCCTAAACCCGGCACAGTCGTATCGTAGTGGGCGATTGTTTCCAGAAATTCGACACGAGCCTCAGAATGGAACTCGTATCGCATTACTTAAGACGTGATCTTGCTTCTCTTAAAACGTCGTTCCCAGAAAAGGTTTTCGCCGAACCGGTCTCAATCTCCGCGAGGCGTCGCTCGGCCTCCTCGAGCCATGCCTGTTGCACGCCCGCCTCTGCCGGCGCATCGAGTTTCTCGATCAGAGCGCGTAGCAAATTGGCCTGCTCTTGGGCAGACAGTTCTGCGATTTCTCGCTCTATATCAGCAATAGCACGTCCCATCAGATGCCCCTCGAGTATGGCTACGTCTAAGTCTAGCAGCTAACACAGACGGAAGGTGCCCGCGGGTATCCCGGATGCCCACCTCGCTCTGTTGGACGACGATGCCTTCGGGTCGGGTCCAGGGGTGCAGGTCCTGAAGGGCCTGGTGAGGTTCGGCACCCATGAAATGCACCCCCGGTGCCAGACTTCCGTCGGGTGAGCCCCGGTTGGAGAGATATAGCTCCCAGACACCCCGCTCACTATTGTCGTAGGTCCCGAAGACGTGTCCGAAGTCGACCGGGCGTCCGTAGCCGTCCACGGGTCCGCCTGGACGAACCCAGGCCTCGACCGTCCAGGCTCTCTTGCAGGTCCTCAGATCCACCTTGTCATTGTGCTGGGGACCGACGAAGCCCCCTTCGCCCCCTCCGATGAAGTAGGGATAGTGCCCCCAACCCGACCGGGGCAGACGCGTTTCCCCCTTGAGGTTGACCCAGGTGAGGGACAGCTCCTCGTCTCCCATGAGATCGGGGACCCGTCTGCTGCCCGCTCCCTGCCAGTTCCAGAGGGCGACGGTGTGCCGATCGGGCGTCAGATGACGCAGTCTCTCTTGTACCACCTCAAATCTGAGCTCCTGGTGGGCCGTCGCGCCGGCCGCATCTCGCGCCTCCACCTCCAGACGCGTCCGGATCATCGCCCTGGGGACGCCCGACAACCTTCCAATGCTCTCATCCAGCGCGAGACCTTCGGGCAGTGCGCCCTCCTGGATGCGCCACCGCACCGGGTGGCGCAGGTGCTCCACCTCCAGACGCTCCCGGTAGGGATGACCCGGGAAGGCCGGGGGAAGGGACGTGGTGGTGATGCGTCCGGGACGCACCGACAGAGCGAACGGGTGCTCGTCCCGATGGCCCCCCTCATCCGTGGCCCGGATCGTGAGCCTCGCATCCTGGACCACCCTACTGGGAATCCCGTGGAGGAGCCCACGCTTCTCGTCCAGAGCCAGACCCGGCGGCAGTGCACCACCGGCCAGCTCCCAGCTCACCTGTCCACGGGCCGCATCCGTTGACAAACTCACCGAGTAGGGCAGATTCAATCCGGCATCCGGCAGCTCGCGCCGGACCAGTGTCAGGTTCCGGGCCACGGGATAGCGCATGATCGAGGAGATGCGCAGTTCGTCGATCTCCCCCTGGAAGTTCCCGTAGTTGGGAAGGGGCACACGGGAGAGATCGAAGTGGCTGGGCGCCTCCTGCGAGTGGAGGAAGCCTCCCACGACGAAGGGCAGATCGCAGCGCTCCGCATCGTTGACGACCGGTCTGCCCCCGGGACGGCTCTCCTGGTAGATGAGCTTGCCATCCAAGAAGAGGAAGTGCCTCTGATCTTCGTAACGGAACTGCCAGGCCACATGGTGCCACTTGTCGTCGGTGAGGAGGGCACTCCGGTTGGACCTGCCGATCTGATTCACGTCGTGGGCGGGAGCCCGATGGTAGGAGCCGAAGAAGCGGGCGTGGGGAGCGATTCCCAGATCGGGGCGCCACGCCTTGTTGATCCTGGGAGCGAGGAGACAGAAGTTCCATCCACCCCGGATCCCATCGGTCATGCCTACCCCCTCGTCGTCGGTCCCGCAGATGTTCCGGTAGCCGTATTGCTCCCGTCCCCCCGTGTGCCGGACCCAGGCCTCGACAGTCCATTTCCTGGTGCAGCCTCGGAGCTCCAGCTTGGGGTTGTTGACGGGACCCACCAGGACGTTGGCATCGTCCTCCCGGCGTTGGAAGCGGGCCGTGGCGCCAAATCCAGGACGGCTGCCCCACAAGGCCTTCCTGTGCGCCCGGAGCGCCAGTGTCGGATCGCCGCAGGCGTCATGGGTTTCGTCTCCCTGGCCTTCGTCGAAGTGATAGAGGACGACGGTGTCGTCATCGGACTGGAAGGGGCGCCTGAAGTCCTGGGCCTGCAACCCTCCCAGCGCCCAGATGAGGATCAGGAACCGAACACTTGCCATCATCGCCCCCAATCTGTGTTCTGTAGCGGCCGTCCGCTCGTCCCTGCGATTCAGGTGTTACAGTCCACTAGAGCAAGCCGTGCGGTGAAGGCGGCGGCGCTTCAAGCTGGCGTGCGGTCAGTACGTTGCCACGCGCTCCGCGCCCGGACTGATCGTTGCCATAACCGCATCAATGTGGCTGCGCATCCGAGTTAGCCCCAACTGCGCCATCGATGGGTCAGTCCACAGATTGGTGAACTCGCCGGGGTCTGCGTCCAGATCGAACAACTCGGTCAGGTTGTCTTCGCGGTGATACAGCACCATCTTGTAACGACCGTCGTATGTCATGGTCGCCTGAGTGGGCGTATCGACAGGACTGTATCCCAACGAATCGTAAAAGTCACAAACCACATGTGACCTGTGTCCGCTTGCGTCCGCGGCGCCCGTAAGCAGCGGTAACAACGATCGTCCCTGCATGTTTCGGGGAACATCGAGCCCAGCGGCGTCCAAGAGCGTCGGCGCAAGGTCGACCAACTCCACCAGCGCTTCGCTCCGCAAGTTTGATTGAAAGCGATCCGGCAGCGCCATGATCAGCGGCACATGGACCAGCCCCTCGAAGAACCGGCAGCCTTTGAAGATCAGCCCGTGGTCGCCCAATAGTTCGCCGTGGTCGCTGTGGTAGAGAATGATCGTGTTGTCGAGCTGTCCCGATGATTGCAGGGCATCAATAATCCGGCCGAGCTCGTGATCGATGTGTTCGATCATGGCATAGTAGGCGGCTTTGATCGTCTGGCCGTTGAATTGTTCCGGGGCCTTGTACGTGCGAGCCGACTGCGAATCGGCTGTCAGCTGCGACACTTCAGGCATGGGACCGAATGGGTCGACTGCTTCGAGTTTCTGTGCACGGATTTTTTGGAACTGTTTCTGCCGCTCGAGGTCCGACTCCTGAAACAACGGTGGCGGAACGTCGGCCGGGTCGAAATGCGTGAGGAACTCCGGGGGTGGCGTGAACGGCGGATGCGGCGCAAATGGGTTGACGCTCATCAACCACGGCCCGTCGCGCGGCTCCGTGAGGAAACGAATCGCCATCTCACTGCACCAAGTGACTTGCGTCAGCTTGGCCGGCACTCCTGGGCCGCAAAAGCTTGGACAAACTTCGTACAACTCGTATGGATCAACGCCCTTTTCGTCGCGAAGCCAACCGAAATACTCATTCTGCTCGTCGGCCTCGTCCGGGACTTGGAGATTGCTGTGATGAAACACGCGATAACCGTCGTCGTATCGCCGCTCGCCGGCCTTGGCTGTGGAGAGATGGAGCTTGCCCGCCAGCCCGCAGTCATAACCACCGTCGGCCAGCAGCCTGGTCACCAGCTTTTCGCCGGACGGAAACCGGGCATGTCCGTTCCGGTAAACGTGCGTCGTCGCGGGATACCGTCCGGTGAGGAAACTCGAACGACTGGGAGTGCAGATGGGATTCTGGCAATAGGCACGTGTGAAGCTGACGCCCCGCTCAACCAATCGATCCAGGTTGGGAGTACGAGCCGCGGGGCAATTCAAAGCGTGAATCGTGTCGTAACGCTGGCCGTCGGCGCAGTACCAGAGAATGTTGGGGTGGCGGTTCTCGGCCATCGTTTCAGTTCCGCATCGAGAGCCCTGTCGGCAAGCGCTCATTATATCCGGCCCGGAGACTGACGCCCACGGCAGGCAAATGCTTCCGCACGGTTATCTCACACCTGCACACGCTGGTCCCCGATGGTGCCTGGGATCGCTCATGAACACTGAAAGTGAGCATCCGGTCCGAATCGATGAGTTTCTCAACGTCAGCTACGGCGGCCTTACCCTCGGCCGTGGCCAGTGCCTTGTCGAAGGCGGCTGCGGGAAACGTCTTTTTGGGGTCGAACTCGGCCTGCCACCAAACTCAGGTTAGCATGATCTGAACTTCCGCTTCTAGGTGCGGAAACGGCCGATCAAGGACGATCTACTCTGACACTGTTTGCACGGTCGGATCTCTGCTTTTCCATGTCCAGACTGGAGACAGATCCTGCAAACCATCAACACCCATGCAACTCGAAAAGCTGAGTTGGTGATTTGCCACGGGCAGACGTTGTCGACAGGTAGTGAGCCCGCCGGCGACCTATTGACAACGCCAACCGGAAAGGAGCGCCTTCTACCGATGCCTGGAGGGCTATTGGGAGGAGTTCAAGGAGGCGTATCCCTATTTCTATGGAAAAGAGCAGGGACCCTGGCGTTAAGCCCTGCGGGACACGCCGTCCAGGACGAAGCAGGAGAAGACCCGCTAAACGTTCAGATGAACTGGTCGGGTACCATCTCAGATTGTCCAGCCTGACTGCACGTGTAGAGAAGTGGACCGAAACCTTGAGCACTTCACTGTTGTTGGATTCGATAAGCTCCCTCGGCTGGGCGATTCGTCTGTTTGAGCTCTTTTTCGAACTGGATCATCCGGGTCCTGAGGCGCTCGACGATCTCCGGGTTTTGACCGGCGAGGTTGCGCGATTCGTTCGGCGAGCTCTTGAGGTCGTACAGCTCGGGCTCCCCTTCCTGAAGGAGTAGCTTCCACCGATTCTGGCGAACTCCCGCCAGCACGCCATGGCGTACGAAATAGAAGAACTCATCCCGCGGGGGGCTGGGGTCCTCCGTGCCAAGCAGAAGCGGAGAGATGTCTCTCCCGTCCAGTGCCTGGCCGCTCGGAACCTCGAAGCCGGCGAGCTTGGCGAAGGTGGGATAGATGTCCATCACAGTAGTGATCGTGTCGATGGTCTGGCCAGCAGGTATCCGGCCGGGGGCCCAGGCGACGCAAGGGACACGGACGCCCCCCTCATAGGGCTGGTGTTTGAAGCCTCGCAGCGGAGCCGCCGAGCCATGTCCTTTCTTGGGGCCATTGTCCGAAGTGAAGATGACGTAGGTCTTGTTGGCAATCCCGGTTTCCTCGAGCGCGTCGAGGAGCTGACCCGTGCTCCAGTCGATACACTCGATCACGTCGCCGTAGAGTCCGGTCAGGTAGAAATACGGCGCGCGCAGCCGTAGGCGGAGAGTTACCGGTACGCACCCTTTCGGTTGTGCGCCGGGTTCCTAGTTCCGCCATAGCTCACGTTTCCGCAAGCCCCCTTTGTCATCCCGGACGGTCGGATTTCCCGAGTCCGGTTGGCGACCACGACTTTCCTCCCACGGTCTTCCCTTACCCAACGAGGCTTAAGCGCTCGCTCGCATTCACCCCTCTCGGGTCCGGTTTGCCGCCGGTCTCGACAAAGCTTGCCCTGTCACCGCATTCTCAGGTACTGAGCCCTGGGCGGTGGGCGCTTCCTTGCCCGTCATGGCCGAGAGTCCCTTCGCCCTTTCCGGGTATTACCCTTCCAGGAGCCGCCTCCAGGCGGCTTGGGCCGGCGTTACCCGACCGTCTTCGCTCCTACGGACTCATGCGCCAGACCGGGATGCTCCGTGGGCCTTCGCTCTCGCTCGGTCCCTCGGTCTTCGCAGGTTGCTGCGAGCCCCTGCTGCAAACCGGCCCTTCCCGACATTATCTCTGCAATCCTTGCCCAGGTGCCTGGACCCCTACCCGGCGGCGATCTCCCGGTGCACTTGCTCGTTTCTTCCCGGGAGACGTCGGCCTCACCTCACAAAGGACAGGTTCGGCTCGCCAGACAATCCCTGCATGGCAACTTCCACAGGGGGGCTTATTTCCGGGCTGCAGTCATTCACTCATGTTCAGGCTCCCAGACTCGCTAGGCCTCCAGGTTGCTCCCGCCGCTTCCTTCGAAGGGCGGCCAGGCCGTTTACACCGCGCATCTCTCGGTTGGTTACCTGCCCCGAGCTGCGGTATCGCTACGTGTGTGAACGAACAATTCACACGGCTGGACTTTCTCCAGCTGGATTGCAGCCTTGTCGGCTGCTCCCCCTCGCTTCTGCCCCTGAATCTCGAGGAAGCAGCCAGCGGTTCGTGCGGCATGGTATGGGAGAGGAGCAAGAAGAAGGGACGGTCGTGCTTCGCGCGAACAAACGCGGTTGCCTCCGCTGTCAGACGTTCTGTGAGATCCGCGTCGTCGGGAAACGGAATCTCTTCTTCGTTGTCCAGGAAAAGGTCGGACGCATCGCCGACGGCCCTCCCCACCTCGGGTCGGTTGAACATGTGTCCCAGGGGCGTCCCCCAGTAGAGATCGAATCCGTGACGGGTGGGGTAGTGCCGCGGCCGGTGTCCGAGGTGCCATTTGCCAATACAGGCCGTTCGGTAACCCTGCTCCCTCAGTGCTTCGGCCAGCGTGGTCTCGGCAGGGTTCAGGCCGATGTCATCGTACACGTGCAAGGGTGTTGTAAGACCTACTCGGGTCGCATAGGTTCCCGTCATCAGGGCCGCGCGCGTCGGCGTGCAGATCGGTGCTGCAGCGTAGAAGCTGGTCAGCCGCGCCCCCTCTCGCGCCATTCGATCAATATTGGGTGTTTTGATGGTGGCTGATCCGAAGCACCCAAGATCCCCGTAGCCCTGGTCGTCGGTGAGGATGACAATCAGGTTCGGTCGGTTATCCACCCGAGAGCAGTGGGTGAGCAGAAGCATCAGCGGCAGCCCACCCATGGTCAGGAAGCATCGCAGAGTGTCTCGGAGTCGACGCATCATATGCCGGCTTTTCCTGCGATCGGTAGCTTGACCGGTCCTCTTATCCTCTATAGGGTTCTGCCCCTGGGCGACGATCGCATGCTGGTTCAAGGTGCCCAAGGAGTTCCAACCGGAACGGCCGGACACCGCCCGACCGGTCGAATGCCGGGAATCTGGAGGATGGCCTCCACTGGGTCCGACCCAGTCTGGGCCTGGTTGATCACCCGGCCGATGGGCAGCTCTCGTGCGGTGAAGGACACCAGCCATGCAAGGTATCCTATTTGCCTGGCGCAAGGCAAAGAAAGCGGCCCTGGCTCAAGCGACCTCGAGTGTCAGCGAGTAATCAGTGATGAGTGAGCAGTACCGAATTCAGCTGGAACCAGCAGAGTTGGGAGCCCAGGACCCGCCCGAAACTGGGAATCAGTAAACCAGATCATGGCATAATGCGGCGGCTGTGGGTTCCAGCGACCCACTCTATCCGGTCCCTTTGTGGAGAACCTCGACCTGCGACGACCGGGATGAAGTTTGCGACCTTTGAACAGGAGTTTTCAAAGATGATGGAAATGCGCATCAGGATCCCCGCGATAACGGCAGCGCTGCTGCTACTGGTGGGGCCGCGGTCCCTTGCCCAACCGAACGCCGGTTCACCCTACGTGCATCTGACAGAGTTGGAATCGGAACGGCCCCTCAGGTTCGGCACTCAGAAGCAGCTGATGGTGGACAACGAGGTGCTGTGTGCCTGGTACAACGTAAGGCGGGTGCAAGGTGTTCTGCAAAAACATCCTTCCAATCCCCTGCTCGAAGCGGACACACCCTGGGAGGAAACAGCCCGGAAGAGTTACGGAATCCAGTTGGGCACTGCCATCTATGACGCCCAGGACAAGAAATTCAAGGTCTGGTACCAGATCGAGCAGCATACGGGTGGCAGCGTAGTCGCCTACGCCGAGAGCCGGGACGGCGTGAAGTGGGTGAAACCGAACCTGGGCCTGGTCCGCTACCAGGGAACGATGCAGAACAACGTTCTGCTCCATTCCGACCATCTTGGGAGACGCCCCCTAGTGGGCAGCATCCGTCTGATCCAGGACCCTCGAGAACGACCGGCAGAGCGAAGATTCCTGGGTCATCCGGTAAATGGGGAGGTGGGGACGTGGTTGGCACCTTCCGGATCCCAAATCTGCTCCCCGTTCGCTTGTCCATATAGTCGGCTGCAGTAGCAGAGGCCGTGGGAACTGTGGAAAACTCCGAGCGACATCGAACCGGGCCAGCAAGCCCGTGATACGGAGTTTTCCAAGCGCTGTGCGAACGGTGGAAAAACAACTGCGAGCACTTGCCAGTTCTCCTCTAGAACTACTTGTTTTTCCACGGTTTGCATAGTGCGGCAGTTTCCATGGCCTGCCTTTGACTGGCGGCACCTCCCCATTTACCGGATGAACCAGATTCCTCTCCTGCAGCATTTCTCCCTACCATGAAGACGGAGGCCGGTTCGGGGGCTGGAACGGAATGGCGTACAGTCCCGACGGGCTCACCTGGCACCAGATGCCGGGCGGTCTTCGGGGCGGCGGAGGGGGTGGAAATCCAAGTATCGTGTGGGATGAAACCCTCGGGAAGTACGTCTTGTTTCACCGGCAGTTGACGGAGAAGGCCGACCCCGAGACCGGCACCGGTCCTCGCTATATCGTTCGTCAGGAGAGCGAGGACCTGGTTGAGTGGTCCCCCCGGCAGACGGTGTTCCATCCCATGAACGAAAGGTGGCCCGAAGTCGAGAGCATGAAAGTGTATCGCTACGAGGGATTCTATCTGGGACTGCCTTCAATGCTGGACAACTATGTCAGGGGAGACGTAGAGCAGCACCTGATCATCAGCCGAGACGGCTTTCGCTGGGACTACCCGTTTCCCAAAGAAGCCTTCATTCCCCAAGGTGCAGAGGGCCGCTGGGACGACCGTATCATATGGTGGCCTTCGATGATCACGCACGGCGAGAAGATGCTGTTCTACTACGCCGGAGCACGATACAACCATGGGGTCAAGTACAACCCACCGGACAAGCGCCAGATCAGGATCGGGCTGGGCTGGGTGCCCTTGGACCGGCTGATGGGTCTTCGGAGCAGAGAGCGGCTGAACGGGAAAGGAGCCCTATTGACCCGCCCCTTCGTGGTCGAAGGTGACGAGTTGTATGTCAATGCCGAAGTGGAGGGCGAGCTGAGACTCGAGGTGGTCGACACGACCGCAAGACAGTTTGACACCGGAACCAAAGCCCATATGGGCCACTACATTTCGGCCGCCGAGAAGAAGTTCGACGGATTTCGGCGTGAAGACTGCGAAGTGGTCAAGGGCGACAGCCTGGCTCATCGAGTAAGGTGGAAAGGCCAATCGCTGGCTCAGTTCAGAGGGGAAGCAATCCGACTGCGGTTTGTGTTCAATGATGCCACGATCTGGGCATTTCAGGTTACCGATGCCAGACCCGGCCCTTGAGAAACACCTTGAAAAACAACGGCACAAAAGGCGGGCCAGAATCGAAGCGGAAGCACTTCGCAGGTTGCGCACCGGACTCACACCCGGATCGCTCGAGGACAGGAGCAGCGACCCAGGACGGCGGTGAGGCCTCCCTGATTCTTCGGAAAGACTCGACCGCGCCGGGCGATGTTGGTCACAAGCACCAAGTTCCCAACGGTCTACGATCCACCCCAGGAATGGGCAAGCCAACAGTGCCGCGAGCGACTTGAATCGCTATCGATATGGGTCCAAGTTCCGAGAAGCGACGGGTCAGCAACACAATCTCCCCCGACTCCAACTACTGATTTCTCACCTTCCATTGGCCCTTCAAAAGAAGCCTACTCCCTCACAGGGTCGTGACTCTATTTGATCCTGAAATTCGGTGCCCTCACCTGAGTTGACTCAGAAAGTGTTTCCAAGTAAGTTAACCCTTTTTGCGAACCAGAGGTCAGCTCGATAGCAGCAGAGTGGTGCAACCACCCCAGAATGGCGAGCGGATCACCCCCGATGGCGAACAGATCAGGGAGCCAGCCTGGTCAAGACCAGCGGCTTCGCCTCAGCCATCATCGAGACCATGTAGCTATTAGGAAACAGACATGCGAACAAAGATAACCGTAGTAGGTGCCGGAAACGTCGGAGCGACGACGGCTCAGCGAATCGCCGACATGGAACTGGGAGACGTCGTCCTGACGGATATCGTCGAGGGCATGCCCCAGGGCAAGGCCCTCGATATGCTCGAGGCCGCTCCAGTCCAAGGATCGGATTCACACGTGTCCGGAGCGAACGACTACGACGCCACCGCGAATTCGGATGTGGTCGTTTTCACCGCGGGACTGGCTCGACGACCCGGGATGAGCCGGGACGACCTTCTCCTCAAGAACGCTTCCATCCTGAAAGATGTCACCGAGAAGATCGTCAAGAGGAGTCCCAACGCGATTCTTATCGTGGTGTCCAATCCACTCGACGCCATGTGTCAGATAGTGAAGCACGTGAGCGGGTTTCCCCGCCAGCGGGTGGTGGGTATGGCTGGAATCCTGGATTCCGCCCGTTTCCGGAGTTTCATAGCGGAAGCCCTGAATGTTTCGGTGGAGAACACCCACGCCTCCGTCCTTGGGGGTCACGGGGATACCATGGTGCCACTGGCTCGCTATTCCACGGTCGCGGGGATCCCGATTACGGAATTGCTGCCCGAAGACAAAGTGGAAGCCCTGATTCAACGCACCCGAGATGGCGGGGCAGAGATCGTGGGACTGCTAAAGGACGGGAGCGCCTACTATGCTCCCTCGGCTGCGGTCGCAGAAATGGTTGAATCCATCGTCAAAGACAAGAAAAAGATCCTCCCCTGTGCCGCCTATCTACAGGGCGAGTACGGCATCAACGGTCTCTATGTGGGCGTGCCCGTGAAGTTGGGCAGTAGCGGCATGGAGGAAATCATCCAGATCCATCTCAAAGGGGAAGAAAACGCGCTCCTCCAGAAATCGGCGGCTGCCGTCCAGACCCTTGTCGATGTCCTGACAGAGAATGGCTACCTGAGCTAAAGGTAGCGAGCAACCTCATACCGCCGACATCAGAGAGGTCAACCCCAACGGGGTTGCGGCGTACAGCCCAGGGTTCGGAAACCCTGGGTAAACAGCCATCCCTTTTGATCCCAACCCTGTAGGGGTGCGATGAGCCGCAGTGGCTCGAACTAAGTCAAACCATGTTAGACAAACGGTGAGGCGTTTGGAAAGGAGGAAATAAAGCGATAAGAGAGGCAAGACGCCGAAGCCTACCTGTGCGAGTCCACGCTCGTACAGAACTTCCTGCTCGAACTCCGCGATTAACCAGCGGGGGTACGCAGCCAGGGCGCTCCCAACGGCTGGACCGGAAGAAGGGATCGTCACGAAGGGGCCAGGCAGGAAGACTTCGGGAGACGGCACTTCGGCCTAGAGCAAAGCGCCAACGACCGCCCTTGAGTGAAGCGTTGGCGAGGTTCCCTGACCTCGTCTCCAGAGAGAACAGGTGGTTATCTCTCTGGAACTGCTTTGGGTGATACCTGTCGCCGCCTGAGGAAAATGGTTCGAGTCATGACCGGTGAATGTCCCCCGCCGTCCCCTGTGGGTGAGTCCGCGCTATAAGCCCCCGGTG
This sequence comes from Acidobacteriota bacterium, assembly GCA_965222655.1. Lineage (GTDB taxonomy): Bacteria > Acidobacteriota > UBA6911 > RPQK01 > JAJDTT01 > CAUZIZ01. The sequence continues at coordinate 1,139,076 of CBDCUP010000022.1, read as the reverse complement.
AAAGGCGACGGATGATGCGGTGGTGCGGAGAAGGCTTCCTGAGCCGCCTCCGCTTTAGGGATTGCCGCAGAGCCGGAGTACTCCAGTTTCGGCTGGAGGAAAGGTCAAACCGAAGACGAGGTGAGGAAGAATCCTGAGTCTGGGTAGTTAGCGTCTCGGCCGTGGCCCCCCAAATGGGTCGGCCCGTGCTCTTGTCCGGGTCAAACCGGGAAAACAGACCCCCCAGGGGCCTGGCTAAGAAACACCCGATAGATCTCCGATCCGCCTCACCTGATGATGCAACAGAACAGGAACACCATGGTGAAGAACAGAAAAGTGCACTCCTTGACCGGTCGCATCACGATCGAGCTCATGCGTGCCGCCTTTAAGAAAGTCAAGCGCAACCGAGGCGCCGCCGGGGTGGACAAGGTCAGCATCGGGATGTTCAAGGACAACCTCGAACAAAATCTTCTCGCGCTGATGAAAGATCTTAAATCAGGCGAGTTTCGACCCGTTCCGCTGCGCCGAGTCCATCTCTCCAAGGGGCCTCACACGAAGAAGACCCGGCCGCTCGGGATTCCCGGGGTCCGCGACCGCGTGGGCCAGGAAGTCCTGCGACGGCTGCTGGAACCTATCTTCGAGTCGCTCTTTCAGGAAGCCTCCTTCGGGTTTCGTCCCAAACGCAACTGTCATCAGGCGATCCAGTGGGTGTTGTCCCTTCACGACGCCGGCTACGGCTTCGTACTCGACGCCGACATTGAAGGCTTTTTCGACAACATTCCACAAGACGTCATTATGCAGTTGGTGGCCGACAAGGTTGCCGACGGTAATATCCTTCGCCTTCTTCAACGATTTCTCACTGCCGGAGTCATGGAGGACGGTGTCTTCAAGCCGACCACGGTCGGCACGCCACAAGGAGGGGTGATTTCCCCTCTTTTGGCTAACATTGTCCTTAATCAACTGGACTGGGCTCTCGACCGGGCGGGTTTTCAATTTGCCCGGTACGCCGACGACTTCGTCGTCCTGACCCGGTCCGAAAGGCAGGCGCAAGAGGCCTTGGCACTGGTCCAGCTGCTGCTGGCAACCCTTCAGCTAACGCTGAGTCCGGAGAAAACCCGGATCACGACGTTCGGAAAAGGCTATGAGTTTCTTGGCTTTTTCCTCTCGTCCCGTTCCCGGCGTATGCGCGACAAGTCCCAGCGGAAATTCAAGGATAAGGTGCGGGAATTAACCGTTCGCCACCATAACCTCGATGCCGAGGCGATCCTGAAATTGAACCGAGTGATCAGGGGGACGGCTCAGTACTTCGCCCCCGAGTTCGCGACCAATCGCTGGCTCTTCCAAAAGCTCGACTCCTGGGTCCGTCTGCGACTCCGGAGTATGAAGCTCAAGCGGAAGAACTACAACGACAATCGCAAACTCAGGGTGGGGTTCTTCTGCCGAAAACTCGGCTTGCTTACCCTTGAAAGCTTCTGCCTCTATCGCAACACCTATGGCCAAGTCTGTTACGTCGTTCCCCGTCTTGGGGCAACGTCTTTGGGGTCGCCCGGTGAGTGACCCTCACGCCGGTAAATATGAGGAATAGACCCCATCGCGACAACGGGGAGGGGCAGGCGGGAACCCCGCCTGTCTCTTACCCGCGTGCGGCCCCTACTTCGACGGCTGCGTGATTGCGCCCTGGTCCTCACCTTCCGCAACCCCTACAGGGTTGACTTAGAGGTGGTATGTTCCGGGCACATGGGTAACATTTTCTCCCAGGCACATAGGTTACAAGAGGAGTCATGCCATGGAAAGAGACCTGTGTGATGAACGAACGAGTGAAACTGGTGACGGAACATCTAGGGGGAGACTATGGAATTACGGAGTTATCGCAGGCCTATGGGGTGAGTCGGGGGACGGTGTACAAGTGGATTAGGCGATACGAAATAGAAGGGTGGTCGGGGCTGGAGGATCGGTCGCGTGCGCCCCACAGCCATCCCAACGCGGTGGAAGAAAAGATCGAGAGGAAGCTTTTAGAGTTGAAGGCCCGTTGGCCCTTGTGGGGAGCGCCGAAGTTGTGGGTCAAACTCCAGGAGGCGGTGGGAGCGGATCGGTGCCCGGCCGAGAGCACGGTGAGCGGGATGCTCAGACGCCACGGTTTGAGTGAGGTGGCCAAAAGACGACGGCGAGCGGTGCCGACGGAGCAGCCCTTCAAGGATTGTCGAGAGGCCAATGCCGTGTGGTGTGCGGATTTCAAGGGCTGGTTTCGGACCAGCAACGGCCGCAAGTGCACGCCCTTGACGATCAGTGATGCCCACAGCCGCTACTTGTTGTGCTGCCAAGGGCTGGGGGGCGCGACGGGATTCCTCACGGTCAAACCGCTGTTTATCAAGGCCTTCCGAGAGTATGGGCTGCCCGAGTCGATGCGCACGGACAAGGGACCGCCGTTTGCGACGACGGCCCTAGGAGGGCTCAGTGCACTGGCGGTGTGGTGGGTCCGCTTGGGGATTGAATTGCAACGCATCGAACCGGGTTGCCCGCAACAGAACGGCCGCCATGAACGGATGCATCGGACCCTGAAGGAAGCCACGGCCCAGCCACCGCGAGCGAATCTCGCCGCCCAGCAGAGGGCCTTTGAAGCCTTTTGTCGGGAATACAACGAGGAGCGTCCCCATGAATCGTTGGGTCAGAGGCCGCCAGCGCTCTTCTACCAGCCGGCGGCTCGGGAGTATCCTTCCCGCTTGCCGGAGCCAAGAGGGTATCCCGATGAGTGGGAGAAACGAGTGGTGCGTAAGGGCGGTCAACAAATGGAAAAACCAGGACATTCGCTTGACGGAGACCCTCTGGGGTCAGCAGATTGGCTTAAAGCCGGTGGCAGAGGGACAGTGGGCCGTTTACTTTGAGCACCTGGAGCTCGGCCTCTTCGATGAACGCAAGGGCCGGGTGCTTCCGGCCAAACGATTGCGACGCAAACCCACGACAGAAGGTCAGCAACCGTGAACAGACACGACCCGGAAGCCGTGGAAACTGCCGCGCTGTGGAAACCGTGGAAAAACGGCACCCTCGAGAAGACGACTCCAGGCGTCGAGTTTTTCCACCGTTCCCACAGCGCTTGGAAAACTCCTCCGGACGGAGTTTCCCACAGTTACCACCGCTTCTACGACGAGATACACCAACCGAAGAATGAAACTCCAAGACTCCAAAAGTGTTACCTATGTGCCCGGGAGATATTGTTACCTATGCATCGGGAGCTACACCAGCCCAGGGTTTCCGAACCCTGGGGGTGGGCAGCAGCATCATGAGGTCGACCCTGAAAGGGTTGCGGAACCGAGGAGTTCGGCGGGATCGAGCTAGTCAAAAGACCTTCCGCAACCCCGATGGGGTTGGAACACAAAGAGGTGTCCCCGTACCCAGGGTTCGGAAACCCTTATAGTCCACAATCCCGTTGGGATTGACCTCGTCTGATGTCGGCGGTATGAAGTGGCTCGCTACGACTAGATTCTCTCTTTGACCTCCGCGGTCCGGGCAGGTCCAACATGAAATCACGGCGGGTTGCGCTGGTTACGGGCGCTGGAAGCGGAATCGGGCGAGCCGTTGCCTTCAAGCTGGGAGCGGAGGGTGTCCAAGTCGCGATCTGCGACAGGGACCAGGGAAACCTGGAAGAAACCTCTCGAGCGATGAGCCAGGAAGGGATGGCCGTAAGCGCCCATCTCTGCGACGTGAGCCAGCGAGGGCAGGTCGATCAGCTGGTCGAGGCGGTACTGGAGCAGCATGAAAAGGTCGACTTCCTGGTAAATAATGCCGGTGTCTCGAGGCGGAATCCGATCTCCGAGTCAGGAGACGCGATCTGGCACGAGATCCTGGCGACGAACCTCAATGGAGTCTACTTTTGCACCCAGAGCGCCCTTCTGGGGATGCCGGTGGGGGGCCGCATCGTCAACATCGCCTCGATCTCTGGAAAGGTCGGGACTGCTGGCTACACTGCCTACTGTGCTTCCAAGCACGCGGTGATTGGCTTTACGCGCGCGCTGGCGCTGGAAGTCGCTCCCCGAAAGATCACGGTGAATGCACTCTGTCCGGGCTGGGTCGAAACCGGTATGGCCAGAGCGGACATGGAGGAAAGCGCCCGGCTGGAGGGTTCCAGCTATCAACAGATCGAGGCTGCAGTTCTGAAGAACATACCCCTGGGTGAATTCATTCCGCCGACAAGAATCGCCGACTTCGTCTATTTCCTGACCTCGCCCGGGGCTGCCAGCATTACCGGTCAGGCGCTGAACATCTCAGGCGGCGAAGTAATGTATTGACCGCCGGCGCATTTTGGAGAACCGCGGCAGCAACCGTGACGGCTGCCAGCAATCGTCAGGTAGGGATAACGACCCGAATGTCGAGAGTCCCCGAGTGCAGAGAGCGGTCGACAAGGAAAGTTCTCGAGCACGGACCAGAACCCATCACTGAGAAAACCGGAAAAACGCAATGAGCTCCAAGACCACGATAATCTTCGCAGCGTTGATGCTGCTACTCACCATCGCACCTCGTCCTTCCTCTCACAACATCACCTGGAAGAGAGGGCCGGATATCCCTTTGCCTAGGGGTGGATACTTCGCCGCGGCCCTCCAGGGCGGAGTCCTGGTAGCAGGTGGAGCCCACTGGCAAGCAGGAGAGAAGCTGTTGACAGATAGAGTGGACTTCTACAATCCACATTCCGACAAGTGGTCGCAATGGCCTTCCTTACCCGAGCCTCTGGCTTACGGAGGAATGGTCCGTATCGACGGAACGCTCTATTTGATGGGCGGGGGAAACTTAACCGAGCCCCAGCGAAAGGTCTACAAGTTGGTCCATCGTGAGTGGGTGACGGTTGCACAGACGCCAGTACCCCTCTTCTTCACATCGGCAGTCTCGGAGGGGTCCAGGGTCTATCTTTTGGGTGGAACCCCCGAAATCGACGACTTGTCGAAAGGCACCAATGAAGTCTGGATGGCGGATGTACGCGATTGGCAGTGGAAGCGTCTTCCCCCTTTCCCAGGTGCACCTCGGACGATCCATGGGGCGGCGGCAGCCGGCTCCTCGGTCTACCTGTTCGGCGGCGTGACGCAGCGAAAAGGAGGTCCACTTCAGAATCTGGATGATGCCTACCGATTGGACACGCTCACCGAAACCTGGACGACGCTCAAATCAGCTCCTCAACAGGTCAGAGCCTGGTGGGCAGAGGCGGTAGATGAGGACGTCTATCTCCTGGGTGGTTACAGCGATGGCTTCCTGGACACGGTCTACAGATACGATCCGGCCAAGGATGAGTACACGCTGGTCTCGCACTTCGACCCGGCTCTCGCCGACACCAAGTTTATCCACCATCAAGGGACCTTCTACGGAATCTCTGGCGAGGACAAGGGCAAGTCGCGTTTCCCCGGGCTCCTGCTAGGGACGCTGCCAAGAAAGGACAAGTGAATCAGGTGCCATTCGCTCGCTGACCCGCGAATCCTTCTATTGTCAGGGCGTGCGCTGAATGGTATAAGAAAAGTCAAATGATAAACAGAATACTGCCCTACCTGTTCTCCGGATGTTTGATCCTGTCTCTCCTTTCGACGGGCTGTGAAGAAGCGCCTCCGCCGGTTGTCGAGGCTCCGGTTGAGGAGATGCCTGCCAAGCCCAAGCCCGGAGACATGGTTCTGATTCCTGCCGGCGAATTTACCATGGGAACGGATGAGAAGCCTGCAGCGGGAGGGCTTCCCTTGGCGTCTCCGGCTCACCTGGTCAAGATGGAGAAGCCTTACCACATCGACGTGTACGAGGTTACCAACGGCCAGTGGATCAGGTTCCTGACCGAGAGCAGGTTTCGCCCCGAGGGTGACTGGCGGCGATACTACTCGATTGGTAAAGAAGACTATCCTGTCGCCAACGTGACCTGGGATGATGCCAAGGCTTACTGCGAACACCTGGGTGGGCGACTCCCCACGGAGGCCGAATGGGAGAGAGCCGCTCGTGGTCCGGAGAACTCGATCTTTCCCTGGGGAGACAAATACGACCCCAGCAAGTCCAACTGCAACGAGATGGGCTATAAGGACACCGCCGAAGTAGGGCGCTTCGAATCAGATAAGAGCGGGTTCGGCGCCTACGACATGATGGGAAACTTGCAGGAGTGGACCTCGGAAAAACTGAAGCCCTACGAGAAGAGCCCGGTCGCACGAGACCGCTCTTTCAGGCTGGGTTACATTTCCACCAGGGGAGGCTCCTATGCGATGAAGGGCTCCAGCATGCCCCTCTACACCAGAGCCGCCTACCTGCCCAAGTCTCAGTACGGCATCGGTTTTCGCTGTGTCAAGGATGTCGAGGGGGAGGGGGAAGCCTCGGAGGAGAAGCCCAAGTCAGGAACCTGAGCCGATCGACTCCAAGTCTCGGCGATGGGCAGGTGCTTCAGTCCAAAAACGCCCGCTATCCTCCGTGCCGTCCTGCACCACCATCGCGCGGCCAGGCTTGACAATCCAAGGTCCATTCCTTACCATTCCACTCAGTCAGTGACGCGGGGTGGAGCAGTCTGGTAGCTCGTTGGGCTCATAACCCAAAGGTCGCGGGTTCAAATCCCGCCCCCGCTACCAATCTTTAAATCAATCACTTAAGCCGATTCAGGGGCGTTCAAAGAACACCGGAAAAGCGCCCCTTTTTAACGATTTTTTAACAACTCGGCGAACCTCGGGTAGGGCGTGCCCTAACTTGTCTAGTTTTCCAGGAGTCCCGGCGGCCCCTTCAAGCAGCCGACGCTGGCTGCCAAGAGGGTGGGGTTGAGAGCCGAACCGACTTGTCCTACCGGAGTAGCCATGGAAGGGATCGAGTGGGAGAGGACTGCGAAGCATCGTTGGGTTATGAGTTCAAGCCCCACCCGGAGAACCAGTAACCTAGCGGCATGTACGGTCACATTGGGTAACGCTAGGTAGCGGTCGGGAAGCCTTGGGAATCCTTATTGGACCAATAACGGACCAAAATCGCTCGGTGCCTGTTCTGCGCTTGGTCAAGACGACCTGGGAGCCGGAGTCTGGTCCATCAGAAGATTTGGCTAAGCGTGTTCTCTCTCAACGCAATCGTCCCAAAGAGCGGCAACAACCGCCCTTCGCGGAAGCGTATTTCGGGTTGTTTGAATGACCGGTTCCCCTGCGGATTGAAATCGCAGGCGAAAGCGGCCGTTCAGGGGCGATCTACTCTGACACTGCTGGTACGGTCAGATCTGGGTTATTACAACTTACTCGTGCTTGAATCAATCCCCTAACCCGTCCAGATGGAGCTCGCAGATCAAGGCCCGATTGTAGTTTGGCCAGTTGCGGACTCGGTAACGGAAGGTGTATTCATTCGCCGTCATTCCCCATGCTGGTACCCTGGCCGATCAGAGACAAGCCGACGCGCCGAAGCGATTTATGCAACAGCGCGCGTGCCATGAGGCGCCCAGGAAGACAGGAGGGTCCTGTCAAGGAGGGTAACTCTATAAAGAGATGGAAGAGGGCCCTGCAGGGGGAGGCTTTAAACAACCTTAAGCTGCTCTGGTTAAGAGCCAGGGTGGTGAGCGTTAAGGAAAACCGAAGGCCCGCTGCAGGTGCACGCCGGTGCCTTCGATGGTGGGTTTGGCTTTGATCAGTCATTTGACGGGTCTTATGGACATCAGGGTTTCTCCTCAATGAGTGGTTTCGCCGCGCGCCTGCCGGGCCAGCGCTACCATCTCCCGCCGAATCTCCTGGAGGGTGCTGACTTCCCGGGAGAAGGCCAACCGGATTGGACGGGGACCGGCCGCTGTGGTCGCCGACATCTCAAAGCCGTAGCGATCGACTCCGGTCATGATCGCGGTCGTGGTGTCAGTGGCCTTGGTGAAGGCTCTGCAGCAGGCAACCATCGTTTCCGAGTGGTCGTCGTTCATGTGCCTGATGATGTCCTCAGCATAGCCCGCGACGGGATCGGGTGCGGCGCCGAGCCAGTCGGTGGCCTCGATCCACGACATCCGGCCGTAGCCGCCGATGTAACGCAGCGACTCCACCTCCAGCCGCCACAGGTGGAAGTCCTTGAAGTCGAGGTAGTAGGCGGCGTTGGGATGGGAGCGGAGGAACTCTTCCCGCGCCGTGTCGAGATCCGGTCCCTTCTCCAGGACTCGTGTCTTTCCGGCGATCGTGATCCGCCCGCGAGCCAGCGGATCTCCCGTGCCCTGTTCGACCACCAGCAAAGACGAACGGGAGTCGGCGCGCAGGTTCCGCGTGTGCTCGGCCAACTCGCTGATCAGAAACACGGGGCTCCCGGCGTCGAGGCCGAACGTGACAAAGGAACCGTAGGGGTGCCCGTCCATGTCCTGAGCCAGAGTGCACAGTGTCCCGGTGCCGGCTGTTTCCACCAGGGTGCGGGCCCGCTCGGCGTGGGTCGGCGTCCTCACGTCCGGATCGTAGAGGAGGGGCTCCCGCCCGGCAGGCCTCGAGTGCTCTCGGGTGCTCATAGGTGTCAATTCAGCCGACGGACGTAGCGGCCGTCTTCAAAGTGACTGAACAGGCGCTGGACCAGGGGATGGGTGATCGGGTCCGGCCGGCTGTCCTCTTCGAGATTTGTGAATCAGGACGCGGTACCAGGGCGCGTCTCTACTGGGTCCAATCATTTCGCACAGCTATTATAATCTAATAGTGAGAGTACTCCGTTACAGCATGGCTTTGCATGGCTTTCTTGTTTGGCTGATCAACTTCTTCTCTGGAGAATATAGGTTAGGTTATAGATGATCCAACAACGAGCCGTCAAAGCACTTGGAGAAATCGCTCTCCGTGTCGAAGACCTTGACTCGATGCAGCGGTTCTACGAAGAGGTTATCGGCCTTGAGTTGATGAAAAGATTTCCTCATGCTGTCTTCTTCAAGATTGCAGAAGGCTATGGCCGACACACACAGATACTGGCGCTGTTTGATCGCAGACAAGAGGCGGACTATCGAGGTGTGGAACCGGAAAAGTCTACGGTCGATCATTTCGCTTTCACGATCCGGCTGACGGATTTCGACGGCGAGAAGAAACGACTTGAACAACTTGGATTGAACGTGGAAACGGCTGAGCACGCCTGGGTTCATTGGCGTTCTCTGTACGTCAGGGATCCGGAAGGCAATCTTGTTGAGTTAGTTTGCTTTGATGAAGGTGTGTAGGGGAAGCGTGAAGGGCAGGCGCAAAGATGTGCAATCACGGCGCACCTAACAACGGCTTACAGCGGTAGGACCCTTCCTGTCAGATTCTCCTATCCACGGAAGATCCCGTTGGTCGCGTTGTCTGAAGGCTCCTTTGTGAGGCAAGGTGTTGTTGCCAAACATCAACTCACTTACGCCAACGGACTTCGCCTCTCCGAGGATCTGCATTTACGTGTCGCCGATGTCGACAGCTCCCGGATGCTGATCCGAGTCCGCCGCGCGAAAAATTTGAATGTCCGCTTCTAGGCGAGGCTGTGTGAAGTCCAAAACCTCTTTGATTTAGGGGTCTCTTTACCCTTCCTACGACGGAGATCGTGGCTTGCACGCGATCCTATGAAGTCAAAATTTCAAATCCGAAATCATGAATGACTTTTCACACAGCCTCAGGCGGAAGCAGTCGGTCAGGGGCGAGCTACTCTGACACTGTTTGTACGGTTGGATCTGGACTATTACAGCTAAGGACGCCGGTCGGCTGTGAAAAGTTCTCCTCGCTAAGCACCCTGGCAACACTGCTTTTCGAGAGACTCATCTCCTCGCCAATCTTCCTGAGGCTAAGCCCTCCCTGACGCAGTTTCAGGAGCCTTTTCCTGTCTACCTTGACCTCTCTGGCAGGAGTGTACCGTTCTTTCTGTAATTTCCCGTTAAGAGGGAATTTCTCGGGATACCGAGGATTGGGTTGACGAGGAACCTGGCGCGGCTCAGGCGGAAGGAGGCTGTAGGCCGAGTGCAGCCTGAGCCGCGCGGCGCTGCGCGCCGGGCCCCCCCGGAAGGGGGCCAAAGGCCGTCAGCCGAAGGGTTGAGCCGTCAGAGGTCTGGGACAAGATTCTCTAAATCATTCATCCAAAATGAAAGGAGAATCCAATGGCCCCAGACCTGGAAGACAGAGTACCACGAGAGATCCTAGAGGCGTTGATCCAAGAAGGAACGGAGGCCTTTCGCAAGGTGTTGGAGAAGCTCTTGAACTTGGCCATGGGATTGGAACGGTCGGAGTTTCTGGGAGCCGAGCCCTACGAGAGAACGAGCCAGCGACGGGGCCACGCCAACGGTTACAAGGACAAGAAGATCGCCACGCGTGTGGGAGAGCTCCGACTGAAGATCCCTCAGGTGCGAGGGCTGTCGTTCTACCCTCAATCGCTGGAGAAGGGCTGCCGCTCGGAAAAGGCGCTGAAGTTGGCCATTGCCGAGATGTATGTCATGGGCGTCTCCACGCGCAAGGTCACGGAAATCACCGAGCAGCTGTGTGGCACGGAGATCTCCGCCAGCCAGGTCTCACGGGTCGCCTCCCTGCTGGATGAGGAGCTGGAGAAGTTCCGTAGCCGGCCGCTGAGCGGTGAGTATCCCTTCGTCTACCTGGACGCCCATTACGAGAAAGTCCGTGTCGATGGACGAGTTCAGGACCTGGCCATCCTCAAGGCAGTCGGTGTGCAGGCTTCCGGTCACCGTGAGGTCTTGGGTCTGAGCGCCCGGCTGAGCGAGGCGGAGGTCCACTGGAGAGCGTTTTTTGAGGATCTGGCCGGGCGGGGACTCAAGGGAATGGAGCTCGTCGTCAGTGACGACCACGCGGGACTGAAGGCCGCTCGACGAGCGGTGTTTCCCGCGGTTCCCTGGCAGCGCTGCCAGTTTCATCTGAGCCAGAATGCTCAGCGCTTTGCCCGTCGGCTCCAAGAGCGGGGCCAGATCGGCCAAGCGATGCGGGACATCTTCAACAGCCCCACCCTCGAGGATGCCGAAGCCATGCTCAAACGCAAGATCAAGGCGTTCACCGAAACCAACCAGGCACTGGCCCAGTGGATGGAAGACAACGTGCGCGAGGGGTTGACGGTCTACGCCTTCCCCCGCAGTCTGCACAAGAAGATCCGGACGATTAACGGCGTGGAGAATCTCAACAAACAGATCCGGCGCCGCACTCGAGTGGTGGGAATCTTCCCCCATATCGACTCGGCGTTGCGACTGATCTCAGCCGTGCTGGCGGAGATTCACGACGAGTGGCTCACGGGCCGCTGCTATCTGAACCTGGAGAGCTGGCAAGAAGAGGAGGCATCCTAGAAGAGCGTTTCCCTAAACCCGAGACCCTCAGATCAGCGAGGGTTCTCGGTAAGGGGCAGCCCGCGATCGTGGCTCTGAGGGCTTCTGACAGGGCCTCTTTTCTTGGAGAAGGAGGTGGGGGCGCTGAATCGCTCTCTGCGAGTAGTGCAAGCTGCTCCGGCCTCTCATTTTGATAGATCTGCTGGTTGCCTTAGAGAGATTCACAGCGAGCGGCTCACGGGCCACTGCTTTCTGCACCCGAGAGCCAAGAGAGGAGGATCCTGTCCCACAACCGACCCTGAAATTACAGAAAAATTGTTGCGCTGCCTCTCTGGCCTCCCCAGTCTCTTCCCATTGTTCCTGGCGCGTCTGAGGCCAGCTCTGACCCTCTCCACGATGATATCCCGTTCCAACTGTGCCACAGCCCCGATGATCGTAAAGATGGCTGCTCCCAAGGGACTCGATGTGTCGATGTTCTCCTGGTAGCTCAAGAAATCGATCCCGAGATTCCGGAATTCCTCGAGTGCCAGGATCAAGTGTTTCGTAAACCGGGCAAAACGATCGAAGCGCCAGACCAAGACCGCGTCAAAGCGGCGCTTCTTGGCCTCATCCATCAACTGGTCTAGAGCTGGTCTAGAGCCTTTGGTCCCACTCACACCGTTGTCGCAGTATTCCTGGTAGATCCGCCAACCTCGGTCAGTCGCATAGCGCCGTAGATCTAGTAGTTGAGTCTCCGTGCTTTGGTCAAACGTGGAGACTCGAGCGTAGATCGCCACGCGCGGCCTAGATTGAGGGATCGAAGACGGGTGGGGTAGACTGTGTGCAGCCATTTCAACCTCCTACGTAGGTTGTGGTGGTTAGCATCCTGATCTGCTCTGGGATGCGTGGGAAGGTGATCACGAGAAGGGGAATCTTCTGGCTGATGCAGCAAGGAAGACGAGAGAGGGCCTAAAGGAAGAGTAGCACTGGCGCAATGAGAGGTTGGCCCACCATTCCGAGGCTGACCCCGAAAGCATCGTTACGGATTCAGAGACCGGCCTGATGTGGACCCGAGAGGACAATGGCGAGGATATCGATTGGCAGGGTGCCAATGAATATGCCAAGAACCTCGAACTGGGTGGATACACAGACTGGCGACTGCCAACGATTGAAGAGCTGAAGGCTCCCTACGATCCGGAAGGGGGGGGATACAACATTCGAGAACCGTTCCGTCTAACTGGCGAATGGGTTTGGAGCTCAACTAGGGACGGCTGGGGTCGCGCCCGGAACTTCAGCTTCCTCAAGGGCGAAGGCGACGTTAGCTATCCCGAGATCTCCGGCGGCCTCCGAGCGCTGTGCGTGTGTCGTTCCGGAGATTGATGTGGGTCATTTGGTCCTTTCATCCTCCCAAGCGGCCACTTCGCTCCTACCTAAAACCTCAGCGAGTAGAGATCCGTATCCTTCATCACGAAGCGCAGGCGGACCGGCTTGCCTGCAATCCTGGCCAGGGGCTCAGTGTTCAGCAGCATGCTCGAGAAAACCAACTCATTCTCCCCAGCCTGAGGCGTCCTTACCGTCAGTACGACACCAGGTGGGGTTGGAGGGCGTCCTCATCGAACTCCACGCCCAGGCCCGGTCGGTCTGGCACGACCAGGGATCCGTCTTGCAGAACCAGGGGGTCCTTTAGGACGTCATTGCGCCAGGGGATGCGACTGGGAGCGATCCATTCCAGAATGAGCGGATTGGGAATCGCAGCCATGACGTGGGCGGCGGCCATGGTCCCGACCGGTCCCTTGGTGTTGTGAGGAGCAATGGAGACCTGATGTGTTTCGGCCAGGGAGCAGACCTTCCTCATTTCTGTGATACCGCCGATGTAGACAGGATCGGGTTGGGCCACGTCGAGCGCAGCGGCCCGGAAGAAATCGTTGAAGCGGTGCTTGTTGGTCAGACGCTCCGAACCCGCAATAGGTGTGGTAGTCCCCTGTCGCACCCGGGCATAACCCTCGGGATCTTCTGGAATGGTGGGTTCCTCGAAGAACAGAAGTCGATAGGGTTCCAGCAGGCGGGCGACTTCCAGTGCGGAAGTGGGGTCGAAGGCGGCATGGGGATCGTCCATGAGCAGGATCTCCTCCCCCAGCGATTGGCGAAGGGCAGCATAACGGCTGTCGATGTTCCTGAGCTCCTCCCGGCTGATCCTGGGACCCCGAGCTTCCGAGATGCTGATGCTCGATTTCAGGGCTCTGAAGCCTTCGCTAAGGACGCTGTGAGCGTTGGCTACGAGGGCGTCCTTGTCAGGCCCTCCGAAGTGGGAGTAGACGGGGACCCGGGAGGAGCGGGGACCGCCCAGGAGGGTGCAGACCGGAGCCCCCAGGGCCTTTCCCTTGAGGTCCCAAAGGGCCTGGTCGATGCCACTGATGGCGCTGGTGAATATGATCCCGCCGGTTCGATAGGCGGTTTCACCACCGGAGTAGAGGTCTCGATAGATGCCTTCGATGTCGAAGGCATCCCGCCCCAGGATGTGGGGCTTCAGGGCTTCGACCATTCTGGCAACCACGGTCTCCTTGCGGCTGTAGGTAGCCTCGCCGATGCCGGTGAGGCCCTCCTTCGTGTGGACCCGCACGTGCGTCCACTTACGACCACAGTCGGACTGGACCAGTTGAACGCTGATGTCCCGGATCGGCAGCGACTCCCCGGATCTGGTGTGGGACATCCGGGCTGCCGGGCCCCCTCCAGAAGCCCAGGTGGGAACCACTTCCGGCCCGGCCACGACGGCTGCCACCGTCGAGGCCGCTGTCTTTGTCGCCTGCTGCAGAAATCGTCTTCGGTTCATGGTTGGGTGCTTCTCCAGGGAAGTGTGGTTGACCTCCCCAAGGGCGTGGCAACCCGTGATCCTACCTGGATTTCCGAGTCGTATTCTGCCATCAAACAGGTATGAAGAACAGCAGAACACGATCGCGCTGCTGTCCAAACTCCGATTGCTCCTTGAGAGGACAGTCCGGCAAAGGCAACATCATCCGCCATTCCTTCTACATCACCACACGGGGTGAGAGACTCTGCTCCTACCTGAACCGCAGGGAGTACAGATCCGCATCCTTCATCACGAAGCGGAGGCGGACCGGCTTGCCTGCAATCCTGGCCAGGGGCTTATCTGAAGTCGCCTTGGCATGACTCCGCTCCCAGCGTACCGTGTGCTCGATCTCGTCTCCCCAGATCAGGGGTGATTCCTCCAGGGCAAAGCCTGGTAGTGGGTTCCCTTGGGCATCCTGGATCTCCACACGGATGCTGCCCGCTGCCGAGGTAGCGAAGTTCAGGACCAGGTTTTCTCCCTCGAAGACGAGAGGCTTGGTGAGCAGCTCTCCACCGGAATAGCCCGCGTGGACCGAGACGAAGCCATCGGTGCGGAGGGCCATCCGCTCAACATGGATACTGGGGAACGTGTAGTGACGCTGTAGGTAGAGCGAGATCTCGGCCTCACCGGTGGGGACCACACCCGAGGCGGGCGTGTTGGCTCGGTGGATCCAACTTCGGATGTTCCTTCCAGGCCGGATGAACGCTTCCATGAAAGCCCGCTTCCAGTGAAGGCCATCACGGCTGCTCAGGAACACCACATCCGAGACGCCGGAGCCCCGGTTGTTTTTGTATAGTTCTAGAGTACGCCAGGGCAAAAACCGCCGGGGAAAGGCCAGGTACAGGTGAGGTGCCCGAAAGTAGGGAATAGCGCCACTGGTGTAGAAGTGCTCGACGGGGGCATCCCCGGTCTTGAGAAACTCCAGTTCGCTCCAGTTGAGAAAGTCGGAGGAAGTGGAGCGGGCCACCAGACGGATCGTCTTCAGGGGAGGAGGCCGGAAGGCCCGCAGGTAGGCTACGTACCGTTCTTGCTCCGTATCCCAGAAGGCGTGATCGGCCCCCGAGTCCGTCTCTTCCTGGATGAGGATGGCTTCCTTGCGGACCGGCCGCCAGTGGAGACCATCCGGAGAAACAAGGCCGATGACCCGCTTCGGACTCGACTCGGTACTGATGGCCAGCGCCTTGTACCGCTGTTCTCTCGGAGCGGTGGGATTCGCGTCCCTGAAGGCCATAAAACACTGGGATGAGGGTGCCGCC
This sequence comes from Acidobacteriota bacterium, assembly GCA_965222655.1. Lineage (GTDB taxonomy): Bacteria > Acidobacteriota > UBA6911 > RPQK01 > JAJDTT01 > CAUZIZ01. The sequence continues at coordinate 1,123,826 of CBDCUP010000022.1, read as the reverse complement.
CAGACGATGTTGTTTTCCCGGGATCCCTGGAACTCGAAAAGGCCCAGGGACGGCTTGATCCAGTTCCGACCATCTCGGCTTTCTGCGTAACAAGTCACATCGGGGTGCTCGGGGATCACCCTCTCTCCCGGCTCAAGCAGAGAGCGTACCGTGTAGCCTTTGCTACTGCTCCCACGGTAGTACATGCGGTAGAGACCGCCGTCCTTGAAAACCGAGATGTAAGCGGAGGTCACTCCTTCCCAGGGTCTATCCAGGATGAGGACCTTACCTGCCGGACGAGGCGAGTGGAGTTTCAACTCCAGATCGTTCATGGAATCGATCAGCCAGTCGTCCACGAGAAGTTCCAGGCGTGAGCCGATGTATCTGGGCTCTTCGGGCTTGCCCGGCTGCGCTGATATAGCTGCAAGGGAGAGCAGCAGGAGCTCATGTCAAGAGGTGTGTAAATAGACTCAGGCGGCTTTCTCCTTCGACTCCTGGTTGACCAGGACTCCATTCACATACTTGGCTCCCTGATAGACATCTCTCATGAGCTCTGGAGCTTTGAGACGACGGAATCGTTTCTCGGCCACCAAGAGCATCTTCCAGATCACCGCCTGGGCGTTGTTCACCTTCTTGAAGCGCTTGGCCGCATCGGTTCGCAGCCGAAGTCCGGCGAACGGGGACTCCACTGGATTCGTGGTGCGCAGGTGTTGCCACTGCTGCTTCGGGTAGTTGTAAAAGCTCACCATCCGATCCCAGTCCTGGTCCAACAGATCGGCCGCCGGAGCCAAGCCTCTGCTTCGGCACCACTCCTGGAAAACCCGTTTGAGGCGTTCCGCTTCCTGACGGCTCTCAGCATAGGGGATCTGGCGCAGAATCAATAAGGCCGTGGGCTGCTCGCGTTTGGGCACCTTGGCCAGGATATTGACGATGCGGTGATTCCAGCAACGCTGCTCTTCCGCCTCGGGGTAGACGTTGCACAAGGCCCCCCAGATGCAAGGCCCCCCAGATGCCGAGGGGGCCGTCGGCGATGACCAGACGAGGAGCATTCATCCCCCGCCGCTTCAAGTCGCGTAACACCTCTGACCAACTTTCCGTCGATTCCCGATAACCGCTCGTCACCGAAACCACCACCTTGCTGCCATCACTGAGCGCCGCAAGGACCACCAGCAGGACGGCCTTTTCCTTCTCCAGACCCGCTTTGACGTAGATTCCATCCGCCCATAAATAAACGACTTCCAGTTCCTCCAGGGGACGACTTTGCCAGACGGCCCATTCTTCTTGCCACTTCTCTTTCAGTCGGGCCACCGTGTTGGCCGACAAGGCCGCTTCTTCCCCTAAAAGCCCTCTTAATGCCAAGTCGAAATCGCCCTGAGCCAGGCCCTGCAAATACAGCTCTGGAATCAGGTCTCGGACTTGCTGCGTCCGTTTGGCAAACAGCGGCAGTACCCGGCTTTCAAAACGCTCTTCTAGATCTCGGACTCGAGGCCGTCGCACGGTGATCGTCCCGCTACTGAGGGTCAGTCGTCTGGCCTTGCCATAGCCGTTGCGGTATCCCGACGCTGGGTCCACTTTGCCTCGACGCTCACTCTTGTCTCGTCCCAGCAGCTCGGTCACCTCCTCCTCTAGTAGCTCCTGGACCCAAGACTGGACCTTCTCCCGCACCCAATCTTCCAGCTCCTGGAAACAGGCTCTTGACTCCACAGTCCCCTCAATGTTCTTCTCTTTCATGCGGTGTGTACTCCTTCCTTTATGGGCCTTCCGGCCCTGGGTTTAGGTCAACCCGGAAGGATACTCACCGCCTCTGCTATTTACACACCTTTTGATGGTAGCTCGGAGAGCAGCAGACTGAGAACACGCAGTACTGTCTTTAACATCCTTTGTTCTTTGCAGAGAAGGATTGCCTGGAATCCAGACTAGTTCGCTGGGCGGGGAGCGTCAATAGTTTCGGTAGCGGACGAGGACCTCGCTTCTGGCTAGTCTACACTCCGCCGGTCTAATTCTTGCTCCACGCTATCGGCCCCTTCGTCACAGAGCCGATCGAACAGCTCGCAGAGCGTCTCGTTGCCCCTGTGCCAGGGGAAGAGCAGGTTCTTCGCCTGCACCGTCCCCTCACGAAGCTCCCAACCCAGCATTCCCAAAGCCTGGAAGTTCTCGCGAAAAGCCGTCTGTAGCTCTGCGCGGACTTCAGGTCCCTCCGTCACCTCGATGAAGAAGCTCCTCGAAGCCAGGCGGCAGGGTTTCATCCCCAGGTGAACCCATTGACAGAAACCACCCGGGAGCAATAGAGTCAGCGTTAAGCATAGCGCGAGGACCCATGGGCTATGAATAGCAACCGATTGCACACCCGCCGCACCATTTATCAACGCGTGTTAGCTAGCTAGTGCCCGTCCGGAAACCGGGGTTCCCAGAACTGTAATCTGTTGAATCGGAACCACTTTTTATACCTGAGACTGCTGACAGACCGACTCGACCCAGCTCGATCCAGAGCGAGGACGCACGGGCCAAAAAACACCGGTTCGGCGCAGACCTCTCCCTGAGTCGGAGCCACAAGGCAGTACGGTCAGCCACAAAAGACTACAACAGGAGTCGGGCCAGGACGACCAGGTTATAGGTCAGGACGCTGGCATGGACGTAGCTTTGAAAGTGAGGCCAGCCTTTCCAGGTACAGCGGTGGAGACCAAAGGTGTGCTTGAGGGTCCCAATGCACCCCTCGATCCCGGCCCGGAAGCGTTTGAGCTGTTTGTAGACCCAACTGGAACGCACCATGCTCTCGACCGTCAACCCACACTTTTTGGAAAAGGCCACGTCCTGTACCCCCTGCTCTTTGGCCCAGCTCAGGTTGGCCGCCGAGGCAAAACCGCCATCCCAGGCGCTCTGGCGCGGGACCTTCCCGTACAGCTGTCGATGACGCTCTAAGAAGGGTTGCACATAGTTGCTATCGGCTGGATTCCCGCGTTCCACCACACAATCCAGGATCAGCGACGAGGCCCCCGTGCTGACAAACACTTTGTGGCCGAAAACCGTTTCCCGAGGGCTCTTCTTGATAATATCGGTGTGCTCTTCGAAGAGGGAACAGATCTTCTCCTGGGCCGCGACGGCCTCGCCCGAAAGGACCCGTCGTTGAGTCTGCTCGATGACTTGGTGCAACAGCTCCAGATAGTGGGCCAGTTGCGCCGCCCCGGCCAGACTGAGGGGATCGCTCCACTGCGCCGACGCGGCCAGCGCCTGCTCGGCATAGTGGGCCGTCTTGGACGCCACCTTGATCAGATCGCGGTAACTCTCCAGGCGCTTCTTGCCGCGGCGGTTGCGGATGTTCAGGACGCGCCGCTTGGCCCGTCGCGTGTGATCGACGAAGCCGATCCCTTCCCAGTCCCGCAGCCGCCCCAGCCACCGGGTGACGACTCGAATGCCGTCGTCCAACAGCTCACTGTCGAGCGGATAGTGGACGTTGGTCTGGACCGCCGTGGCATCGACCCGAATCCGTTGGCCTTTTTCCAGACCCCGAGCCTGCGCCCAGCGCACCAAGTGGTCGTTGATCGCCTTCCATGTCCCCGGCTCAATCTTCCCCAGGTTCTCCGCCAGGGTGGCTTTGCTGATCGACGCCCCATAGGGCAAGCGACAGAACCTCTGACAGCTTTGCGAATCCACCAGATGAAACTCCAGCTTGCGATAGCTGAACTGATGCAGCTGTTTGATGACGGCACAACGCAGCACCTGCTCGGCCGTCAAACCGGGGGCGCCGACACTGGAATCGACCCTGTCAGAGAGATCTTGTACTATCAGCTCCAGCGTCTGGGGATTGTCGTCCAGGATGCGCGAGATCACCTTCAATTCATTGGCCAGTTGGTGATCGGGCCATGGTGGGGAAAGAGGGCGTTGTTTTTCACGCTTTTGACGCATCTTCGAACTCCTGAAATCTTCCTAAGTCGTTTCAGTCTAATTGTTTACACCAGATAGTCTAGCAAACGACCCTGACAATTTCGGAGCTTGAAAAAGCCCTCTTTCCCCTTCCTTATCAATTACTTACGGATTTCCGGACGGGCACTAGCTAAGAGCGGGGCCGCCGTAGCCACACTAGCATTCAGCAGCAGCAGCCACACCCCCCACGCCCAGCCACCTAACTTCCCGTCATGCGGCATGGTTATGGCAACCTGCACACCCACCGCTTCCCCCTCCCTCATGTTCGTTGCAACTTGCATGGGGCCATACCTAGTCCCCCCGACAGTGGCTTATTTTCAATTCTGCCCTACACTTACGGGCCCGGACTGCATGGGGATGGCAAGCCCCAACCCCATCGGGACGAACGCACAGGGATGCACAGGCGACTCGACGGGCCTCGCGGTGGCAAATTTCCTCCCCGGCTCGAACATGACAACTCGGGGTTGTGATTTCACTATCCCAGCTGCAGGAGGGGTCCAGTGTTCAATCCGAGGACTTGACGGCCTTCCCGTCGAGCTTTTGGATTTCGCTATCGACGACGATGTCTCCGGGGCCGCCGAAGAGAACAAACCCGACACAGAGGCCTCCCAGACCGACTGACACCATTCGGCCATTCCCGCACGCACTTAGTCGTCAAGCCAGCCCGCCTCCCCCACTCCTGCTCATAAAGCCGAGACTAGGTCTCCAAACACTCCCTAAAACAAACCACAATCTCGTGGCCTAGCTTGAGCATTAGCTAGGACCGGCGATCGCCGCCCTCCTTCTCCCGTCGCAGCAACTCGCGCACGGAGACCCCACTGCGTCGGTCTTCTTCCAACTCTGCAAGACATACCACAATTGCGTGGTCCAGCTGGAGCATTCCTGGCCCACCATAGAGGCTTGCTTCGTCAAACCAGGGCGAGAAGTTGCTGTGATTGAGGGTCTCCTTGCAGACGAGACGAAAGCACGCCTTGCCCTGACTCCCCATCACTATGGGAATCACGGACGGATAGTCTGTGGTGCGCTCTAAGATGTAGTCGTCGAATCGCTCCCGGAGGTGGCCGAATGGGCGGGCCATGGGGGGATTGTACAGGGCTGGGAACCTAAGAGGCAGGGATGGTTGGGTGTGCGCTCCTGGATGTACTCCTTGAACCGCTCTCTGAAGGGGCCGTATTCGGGACCATGAAAGTGTAATAGCCCAGATCTGACCGTAGAAACAGTGTCAGAGTAGATCGTCCCTGAATGACCGCACCTAAAAGCGGTCATTCAAATTCGCATTGATCGAGTGATTTCTGACGATACCCGGCAGGTTTCTATCTGGACGACAGGGTTCCCGATCGAACAACAGGAGGTAGTCGCCTACTTGGGGGTTCGCTGCCAAGATCCCCAAAGGATGGACATCACCCTCGACGACATCCTCGATGAAGGGATTCTGGAGTCGGCCTATACCTGGCTGTGCAAGCGCCGACGGAACTACCCTGAACATGCCGACGTATGGAACTTCCGCCGACACTGGAAGCGAGAGATGGCACGTCTGCGCCGGGAGTTGCTAGAGGGGAGCTATCGTCTGGGACTGCTGAGCCGGACGACGCTCGAAAGCGGGGAAGAAGTCGATCTGTTCTCGGCACGAGACGCTTTGGTCTTGAAAGCCCTCGCTTTGGTTCTGCCAAGCCGACTGTCCTTCTCCAGGAACTGCACCCGCCTGAAGGGAAATGGAGGGGGCAAGGGGGCAGTACGTCGGGTGTGGCGGCACCTGAAGTGGCACCGCTTTGTGATCAGAACCGACGTGAAGTCCTACTATGCTTCCATCGACCACCAATGCCTGATGGAGCGCCTGTCCCGGATCATCCAGGACCGTCGCGTGCTGAACCTGATTGAGCAGTATCTACGGCGTACCGCGGAGCGGGGTGGTCAGTTCTGGGAGTCCGAACGAGGGATTCCACTAGGCTCTCCCCTGAGCCCGATTATCGGTGCCTTCTTTTTAACCGAGCTGGACCAGCAATTGGAGAGGACGGGGTTGTTCTACGTCCGCTTCATGGACGACATCCTGGTGCTGGCCCCGAGCCGTTGGAAACTGCGCGAGGCGGTTCGGGTCCTCAACCAGGTCCTGTCGTCTCTAAAGCTGGAGAAACATCCCGAGAAGACCTTCATCGGGCGGATCGAAAGGGGCTTTGATTTTCTCGGCTATCACTTCAGCCGAGCCGAGCTGACGGTGGCAAGGGCAACGCGGGAGAATTTCGTGGCACGTGCGCTCCGGCTTTATGAGCAGGAGCCGGAGGAGCCAGTTGACTCCTCCCGGCTTGGGGAGTATGTGCAACGCTGGTTCCGGTGGGTGCGTGCGGGGCTAGAGGAGAACGGCGCTATCTGGAGCAAGAATGGTCCGTCAACTATCACCCCACCATCGGCGGACTTTCCTTGGGACGGGTGGGTAGGCCTGGCCCCCCTGTTCACTCGACCGTGAAGGCTTTCAGTTCCACTGGGACTGCCCCCTGCTCAAAACAGTACCAAGGTCGGGCGGTCGCGCAATCGGCTACCGTTGAGAAAAATGTCCAATCTGGGGTGCTTATGCTTATCGGCCAACGTCGCCAAGTCCGGGTTGTTGTCCAATCGAGGCAATGGGTGGGTCCGGGTGTGCCCAAGGTAGTGGTGCCTGCCCAACGAAAGCCCGCCCTAATCGAACCGGTTTCGTCCCTACTCAGGTTGCTCTGTAGCGTCCCGCTTATTAAGTATGACCCGTCCGCAGCGATCTGCGCACCGTCTGTTTTAAGATCAGGGACAGTTGCCTGTGTAAGTGTCGTCGAGGGGGAGCTTGGGGTGGACGTGGAAAGCCAAGCGAGCCAGGGTCCGGCTTGGTCAGCGGCGGGGATGATGGACCCTGCGGATTGCGCTAGCCGTCGGCAGATCTCGTTAGCCGAATCGATACCGGTGGGGAAGGCGCCCTCGTTGATGCTGCCGTCCTGAATCTCGCTTGTTACGAACGCATATTTGACGGCGTGGGCCCAGGGGGGCATAGTTCCTACCGAAATGCCATAATGATGAAGACTCTCACGGACGTTCGAAGATGGGTAGTCACTTAATCCCTCCCAATCTGACTGCTGTTGCGGCGGGCATGGTCTATCATCCTAGCAATTGGTTTGACGCTCCGATTTCGATATTAAGCTGATTTCGCCATGATATCAAGGTCTTTTCAATTTGGAACGGCGGGGTTTGGCTTGATTCGCTGGCTGTTGGATTCGCCCTTTCGAAGCACCTGGAATAGAACCTCGGCTTCTGGGCCGTTTGCGGTAGTTCGCTCGACGTATCCCGGGAAAATTTAAACGTCCGCTTCTAGGTGCGAAAGCCGCCGGTCGATTGCGATTACATCTGCCGCTGGCTGTGGGATCGGGTGCCGACCCCCAACCAAGCTTTTCCTCCTGTTTTCGGCTATCCAACTCAGCCTTTAGCCTCGAAGTACAGCCCTTTAGAAAACCCTGCACGACTGTTTCCATCTGGGAGGACCCTGGCTTGTTTCGGTCCTTCTCCCAGTTGACGATCGTCCCTTGGTTGACGCCTAGAAGACGGGCCAGCTCAACCTGTTTGAGCCCCATCTCAAGGCGGCGCTTACGGATGCGCTCACCGAGGGTTGTGGCGGGAAATCGGGATACTCGGAAGGTGACCTTTAGAGCTTCGTATTTTTTGTAGTTTGCGACCGCATGGGTGACCGTGCGGTTCCAATTGGGCTCTGGATAGAGCGATTTTTCTACCACAGAAACGCCCGAACAACAGGAAATACCAGGTAACAAGAAGGACCTAAGTCGTTGAGCAGAAAAGACGAGCCACTATGCGGTTGGGCTCATAACCCAAAGGTCGCGGGTTCAAATCCCGCCCCCGCTACCAAATCCTATCAACGAGTTAGCCTGGGCGATGCAGATCGATTTCGGTGCCAGTGCATCAATTGACCGATCTGGCGGGATCAAGCGGAGGTTCGGTGAAAGCCGTGGGCGGCTGCCCTAACATCCGCTGGGCCGCTTCCCTTTTGTCCCCTTCGATCGCTCCGGTGTAGACGTTCATGGTCGTCTGAATGTCCGCGTGCCTGAGCATTTCCTGCGCGACTTTTATTCGGACTCCTACCTGCTCTAGCACGGTCGCATTGGTGTGCCGAAACGTGTGCCAATCAATAGCGCCGATGCCCGCACGAAGGGCGGCGGGTTTGAGGTAGTTCTTCAGAATCGCGCTATCCCCTCTCGGTCCCCCGCCGTGAGGATGCAGATGCGTTCTGTGCTAACTGGCGAAGACGAAGTCTTGAGGCTCAGTGAAACTGGCCTGAGATCGCCATTGCAGAAGTGCCTGGACGAGTTCGGGAGCAAGCGGCAAGGGGGCCTCCGAGGTAGGAGTTTTCACCGCATCAACCCGATACTGGTGGACGTCACGCCCGATGCTCATCCGAGCCTTGAGCAGGTCAAGATCCTGCCACTGAAGACCGAGAATCTCACCCACGCGCAGCTCCAGACATCCGGCTAGGACGACCATGGTCCAATAGGGTTCCTTCAACTCACTCAGTAGTCGTTGGAATTCCTCCGAGGTAAGCCTACGTGGAGTGGTGAGACGCTTCGAGCTTTGGCGAACCAACTCAATGGCATTGTTCTCCACGAGTTTCCACCGTCGGGCACACTCGACAAGCAGGAAACGGCTGTCCCGATCCACCCCCTCTATCCACGACGACGGACCGGATGTTTTGTTTGCGGAACTGCTCCGGGGCCACTCGCCATCACTGGATCGTGGCTGCCTCCAGAGGGATCCACGAAGACGATGTAAGGTAGGCTTCCTCGATGTCCGTGGAACCGTCGGGGTTCATGACCTCAGTCGGTGCCTGCCAGACGCCTACCTGGGGAGCGCTCGAAAGGGCGATTCTCAGCAAAAGCCCAGGCGCAACATCATCCTTCTGAGAAGGCAAGGGCAGAAGGGTCTTGCCTATCGCTCCCTTACTCTGATGAGGAGAACAACCTCGAAATCATCGGGACGCTTGCTAAGCTCCCAGTCGGCCTCTGTGATCCACTGCACCAGCCCGAGCCGGTTCAGTTTCTGAAGCGACCGCTGAAACTCGACTAGATTGAACATCCTTTGCTCGTCAGCACGGAGGTGCTTCCTCAACTCGCTGTCGCTCGTTTTCGAATTTCCAACGAAGCTGATTCGATGGACTAGATACTGACCACCTTCCTCGATTTCGAGCTCCACTTCTAGAGAACCCAGCGCTGGAGTGATTTGCCAGGTGGGCAACACCGTGGCATCCAGATAGCCAAAATGATGATAGATCCTCTCCAGAAGCTCGGCCAGATTCTCGATCTTGCCGATGTTGGCAAACTGCCCAATCAGCCCCCGCTTCAGTCTTTCGAGCCTTGAAGGCCTGAACAACCGAACTCCTTTGAAACGGACTTCCCTACAACGCAGTCGCTCGCCTTCCTCTATCGCGATGCGTAGCCTCACTTGCGGCTCTCCCTCTGCTCCTTCTGGCTTCCTGTCAAACCTTCGTACAAGGGTGAAGCTTGCTCCCAGGTAGCCGCTTTCCCAATACCTCCGCAGGAGATTGATGTGGACATCGGCCTCGAACACATGGTCCTCGTAGACATCTCCGGTTTGAACAAACCGCAGACTGCTCAGGAGTTCCTCCTCGGCAAGAATGGTATTGCCCTCGATTGAGATCGATCCGATGCGAAACGGCTTCTTTCGCTGGGCTACGGCGACCGGCTCACTCAGGAGAGAAACCAGCAGGACAACGAGTAGCTTTCTAACGATCATGAGGGCCAAGAAAACATGCGGATGGGGCCATCGTTTGCCCATGCATGGCGAGGGACTTGTCAGTGCTCATGAACAGCACGCTATCACTCTACTTGCGAGTTGATCTCGGCGACGAAGTCAGCCGGGCCAACAGGCCTAACAACAAGGGTCAAATCCCATGAACTCGTAGGTCTATTCTAACGCACAAGTTCTACGGGTTTGATAGAGCAAGCCAAGATGTTGCGCAGAGTGAAACGTCTCCCAACCTTTTCTACCAAGAGGCCATATTGTTTTCGTCACCTGGTTGCCTTGACATTGATTCGCCGGAAGACCTCGTAACAGATCCCTCACAGTGCCCTACTCCAGAGAGGCCCGCAATCACCATGGCGATCGCATCGAGCCCTTCGTCCTCGGAGAAGACAAGTACACCCTTTGGATCCATTTCCTCTACCCGGTGATGTGGCGCAAAGAGGTGATCGAGCGCAAGGTGGCTCGCAAGAAGGCGGGAAGGAAGCTCGGCAACCAGTACTATCATCCGCCTGGTGAGCTTTCCGAAGCCGAGGTGAGGCGTCGCCTGGGCTGGATTCTATCGCGATCTGACCTCGTTGGACTCCCCTGTGACTGGCCAATAAGAATTCCCCAGTCTTTGGCCAATAATATTCCCCACCCCGGTTTAGCAGAAACTTTCCTCCTGGGCAACAGTTTGGAGAAGCCCTGGGTGGGGGGCTAGCCCCCCGGACCGGATCTGCACGGCGGTCATTAGTTTTCCCCACCCCCTTTCGTTTTTCGTCGCTGGACCCGATAGCTGTCCCCCTGGATGTTGAAGACGATCGAGTGATGCAGCAAGCGGTCCAGCATGGCCGAGACTTGGACCGAATCTTCGAAGATCTCAGCCCAACCGCTAAAATCCTGGTTGGTCGTAATGACGAGGGAGATCGTCTCGTAGGCTTGGCTCACTAGCCGGAAGAGGAAGTTTCCCTGAGAGCGATCGACTTTGAGATAGCCGAGCTCGTCCAGGATGATCACGTCGTGCTTGAGCAGCTTCTTGCGCAGAGCCAGGAGTTGGCCACTGGCGGTGGCCACATTGACTTGGTCCATCAAGTCCGCCACCGTGGTGAAGCAGACGCGATAGCCTTTCTGAATGGCCTGCAGTCCCAAGGCAATGGCCAGGTGACTTTTTCCGGTCCCGGATTGGCCCGCCCACAGAAGATTGACGCCGTGGGCTACCCAGCGACAATCCTTCAGCTGAAGGACCTTCTCTCGGGGAACAGACGGCTGGAAGGCAAAGTCAAACTCGTCCAAGGTCTTGACCACCGGGAACCGGGCGCTCTTGATCCGACGGCGGTAGTTGGATTCCTGCCGACCCCGAAGTTCTTCGCGGGTCAACCCCTTGAGAAACTCCAGATACGTCAGCGACTTGCTTTGAGCCAAACGTAAATGGGCATCGAGATTTTCTCGCATGGTGGCCAGCTTCAACTTCTTCAGATCTTCGATGATCTCTTCGTAGTCGTTGGGGTCCCCGCTCATGAGCTCACCTCCCAGACCTGGTCATAGTAGGCGGTCGAGCGTCCTTCCACTCCCAGATCCTCGGGGAGCTCTCGCACCAGCTGCTGGTTGTGCTGACCGACCTTTTGCAGCTGCGCGCAGGACTCCAGATAGGCCACGGTTTTCTTGAGATTGCCATAGCTGGCACAGTCATGCTCGAGTAAACGTCCCACCGCTTGGCGGAGTACCTCGGGATCGACCTTTCGGGCAAGGGCCAAGACCTGGCGGCATTGTTCCCGATAATGACGGGGAAACTTCTCACGGAGGGCTCGCACCCACTCGGGGCTGTCCGTCTGGGCCAGGACTTGGCGGGCGAGTTCCTCCGTGGGGACCGAGTAGGTTCTCTGGTAATGCTCGTCCCGCTTGAAGGTCTTGCCCCGATCCAGGCTGCGCCAATGGCTGCAGAGGGGAACTCCCTGGAGCGTTCGAAACTCCACCTTTTCTTCGGTGACCCGAACCTGGACCTCCTCTCCCTGGTGGGAGCTGGGCACGCTGTAGCAATTGCCCAGCACCTTGACCAGAAAAGGGGAAAAATCTGCAACGTTTTCGTTGAGAAGGCGTCTAGGGGTTGTATATACAACATATATGATTATGATTTCTCCAACTGAGGCATCTCAACTGAACCAGGCCTGTATTGCTGATAAGTTGAGGTTGTTGAATCGTTTCATGACCAGACTCTATGACGAGGCTCTCAGACCGACTGGAATGACCACTAGCCAGATGAACATTTTGGTGGTTGTCGCCAAGCATGGAGAGGCTACCCCTCGCCAGGTTGGGGACTGGCTCCACCTGGAAAAATCAACGTTGAGCCGTAATGTCCGACGATTGCAGCAAAACGGATGGCTGGTCATTCGGTCGGCCGAAAAGGGGAATTCCCATAGTCTGAAACTGACGTCGAAAGGCGATCGTGTCCTCCAGAGGGGGCTGCCTCTCTGGGAGTCGGCGCAAAAAGAAGCCAAGGCGATTTTGGGAAAGACAGGACTTCAAGAGATCCTGCGCGTTGCAGGAACGGTTCGATCAACAGAGGGGTGAGCAAGTTTTTTATCAATGAAAGTTGTATATACAACTCTAAACCCTGTGAACCAAGGATGGAGGAAAACAATGAAATCATTTATCGAGTTCAACAAAGGCATGATGAGCATGCCGATTCACTGGCAGCTCTGGCTCATGTTGCTGGTAATCGCCAATATGATCATCCCACTCTTTTTCCTTAATCGCCTGGAAGGCCACGTTGTGTTGGGCACCATCTTGGGCAGCATGATTCTGATGACGGTCCTGACCGGCCTGTCAGGTTTCGGACGACTTCTGGGACTTGGTCATATTCTATGGATCCCACTACTCTACTTTCTGTGGGCTCGACTCGGGCAGATTCCGGCCGACGATTTCTTTGGTATCTAGATTCGCTTCCTGATGGCACTCAACGCTACGTCACTGGTCATCGACGCGACTGACGTCATCCGTTACCTCGCCGGTGACCGCGAGGAAACAGTCCCAGGACTTTGAGCGAAGGAGAACGCCATAATAACCTTTCAACCCATGGAGGAGAGTAACAATGAGTACTCAGACCAACACTGTATTAATCACAGGTGCATCAAGTGGCATCGGTCTCGACGTAGCTAGAGGGTTTCTGGAGAAGGGGTCCAATGTTGTTTTGAATGCACGCAATAGTGAGAAGCTTGCTGCCGCTGCCCAAACCCTCGGCGAGGAGAGCAGGACGGCTCTGGTAACCGGGGATATCGGCAACCAGGAAACGGGCAAAAAGATGATCGACGTCGCAGTTGATCAATTCGGGAGCGTGGATGTGCTCGTCAACAATGCCGGGATCTTTGGATTGAAACCGTTTCTGGAAAACACCGAAGAAGATCTCGACCAGTACATTCACACCAACCTGAAGGGAACCTACTTCGTGACACAGGCAGCTGTTCGGCAGATGAAGAAACAGACGGGTGGCAACATCATCAATGTCGGCACCGTGCAGTTGATGCATTCCGCCGCCAGCATACCCGCGAGCGCCGCATTGGTGGCGAAAGCCGCGATGCACGCCTTAACCGTAAGCCTCGCCGCCGAGCTCGTAGCGGATAACATTCGGGTCAACACTGTTGCTCCCGGCATCGTGAGAACGCCTATTTATGGTGACGCCGATGTTGATACTTTCGGAGGTATCGCTCTTTTGAGTCGAGTCGGTGAAGTGCGGGAAATAACCGAGGCTGTCCTTCACCTAGCCACGGCAAACTTCACAACAGGCATCATCCTGCCGGTCGATGGGGGTTACGTGTACGGCAGGCCTTGAACCTACAGGAATGGAAGGAGAAAGAATGTCTCTTTACGGTGTTTATGGCAGTCACACTGTTGAAGCGTGCCCTGTCAACAATCTGGAGAATGGGAAAAAGTTGGTTTCCTTTGCGGAGAGTGATCCCGCCCCGTTCCTGTCAAAGTATCGAATCAACAACGTTCTGGGCCAGTATCACTCGGCCTTCGAACATACTGTTCTTTGGGTTGTTGATGCAGAGGACCCACACTTGATCGAGGAGTTTGCTCTCGAGCCATCGCGCTTCGCGGATCGGTTCCTTCTGTCAGACGGCTCAAGACGTGAGCGAAATTGTATTTCGGCTCCCGCTTTAGGTCGCGTCGCGCTGCCTTCGCACGCCGCTTATGACCAAACCGTTAGGCGGAACCCCAGCCGCTAGTAGAGCGTAAATAAAACCTTTAAAATCACACCCAGAGGAGGAGTGAGACCTATGAGCAATGCACCGACCGATGTGAGCGATTATGACGCGATCGCCAAGACCGTCCAGCACTATATCGATGGAGCCAAGTCTGGCAGAGGCACCGACATGAAGCCCGCCTTTCACAAGGACGCAACGATCTTCGGCTATACCGGTACCGACTTGTTCGCCGGCCCCATCCAGCAGCTCTTTGACTGGAATGACCAGAACGGTCCGGCGACGGGACTCCAAGCACGGATCGCCAGCATCGACATCATAGACACGATCGCCACCGTGCGGCTGGAACTCGACAACTGGACCGGCAGCCGGTTCACCGACCTGTTCACGATGCTCAAAGTCGACGGGGAGTGGAAGATCATGAACAAGGTCTTCCATCTACACCCCTGAGGGATCAGCGAGCGAAGCGGCCCGGAGAGCGGACGGGCGGCCTCAATAGGATAGCGGTCTATGTGCTCTCCCCTCCCCTGCTCCAAGAGACGAGAGCCCCTAAGCCAGCGCCCTGACACGAGCTCTTAGCGGATAATATTTGGGTCATCCGGTAAATGGGGAGGTGGAACGTGGTTCGGCGCTTTCCGGATCCCAAATCTGGTTCCCCGTTCGCTTGTCAATATAGTCGGCTGCAGTAGCAGGGGCCGTGGGAACTGTGGAAAACTCCGAGCGATATCGAACTGGGCCAGCAAGCCCGTGATACGGAGTTTTCCAAGCGCTGTGCGAACGGTGGAAAAACAACTGCGAGCACTTGCCAGTTCTCCTCCAGAACTACTTGTTTTTCCACGGTTTGCATAGTGCGGCAGTTTCCGCGGCCTGCCTTTGACTGGCGGCACCTCCCCATTTACCGGATGAACCACAAATCTCAAATTCCAAGCTCTAAGCACAAAACCCAGGAACTGCAGTTGGGCTGATGCTGCAGTGCCCAAGTGCAGATCCGTGGTCTACCTGTCTTGGTTGGTGATTTGGAGCTTGTGACTTGGAATTTGTTTGTATCTTGTTTCTTGTCTCTTGGGTTTTTCTTCCTAGCAGCCTGTCGGACTTTCGAGGTCATACCCCACAGGCATCATTAGTGATGGCGAATCGATTTAAAGTAGTCGATCGAGAGACTCCTTATCTGTTTCCCCCTTCGGTGCAGGAATGGCTGCCGGAGACGCATCTGGCTCGCTTCGTGGTGGAGGTTGTGAGCAAGCTGGAGCTGAGGAAGCTGGAGGATTCCTACACGAAGCGGGGATCGGAAGGCTACCATCCGGCCATGATGCTGGCGTTGTTGTTTTACGGCTATGCCACGGGGGTGTTTTCGAGTCGGAAGTTGGAGCAAGCCAGCTACGATTCGGTGGCGTTTCGCTACCTCGCCGGCAACACGCATCCGGATCACGACACCCTCGCCCATTTCCGGAAGCGATTTTTGCAAGAGCTGAAGCCGCTGTTTGTGGAGATCTTGCTGCTGGCCCAGGCGATGGGATTTCTGAAGTTGGGCCGCGTGAGTTTGGATGGCACGAAGGTCAAAGCCAATGCCTCCAAGCACAGTGCGTTGAGTTGGGGGCACATCCGGAAGCTGGAAGCGCGGCTGCGAGAAGAAGTGGAAGAGTTGATGCGGCTGGCCGAGGCAGCGGATGGACGAGAAGAAACGGAAGGGATGGACATCCCGGCTGAGCTGGCGCGGCGGGAGGAACGGTTGAAAGCGATCGAGGAAGCAAAGCAGAAGCTGGCCCAGCGGGCGGCCGAGCGGCAGGCAGGTGAGCAGGCCGAATATGAAGCCAAAGTGGCCAAGCGGCAAGCCCAGAGGAAACGGGGAAACAAACCGCGGGGTCGCCCCCCCCAACCGCCCCAAGGAGGAATTCGAGACCAGGATCAGATCAATCTGACGGATGAAGAGTCTCGGATCATGCCGGTCTCGGGCGGGGGATTTGAGCAATGCTACAACGCTCAGGCCTTGGTCGATAACGACAGCTTCTTGATTGTGGCGGCTCATGTCCCGCAAAACGCCGACGACAAGAAAGAATTGGAGCCGGCCCTGGCGGCGCTGCAAGCCCTGCCCGAGTCGCTGGGTCGGGCCCAGGAGTTGCTGGCCGACAGCGGCTACTTCAGTGGCCCCAACGTGGAGCTTTGTGGCGAGCACGCGATTGTCCCCTATATTGCGGTCGAGCGGGAAGCCCACCACTTGCGGCCGACCGAACGCTGGAAACAACCGGAGCCGCCCGGGCAAGACGCCGATGCGGTGGAGCAGATGAGATACCGGTTGAAGACCCCCGCGGGTCGAGCCATTTACGGGCAACGCAAAGCCGTCCCGGAGCCCGTCTTTGGGATCATCAAATCGGTGATGGGCTTTACGCAGTTCTCTCTCAGAGGAGCGGAGGCAGCAGACCGGGAGTGGACTCTGGCCAGCATCGCCTGGAATCTGAAAAGAATGTACAACCTCTCCTGCCGCCAGCCGACGATGGCCCGTGCCACCCTCTGAAGAGGTGGGCCGCGTCGTTTCAGCGGCCAAATCACCGCCGCAGAGCAGATGACTCATCGCTTTTCGTGCTTGGTCATGCAACACTTTTAATCAAACCTTAAACTTAAATTTCAGAAACGCCTGTAAGTTAAGTCCGACAGGCTGCTAGCGTCCTGCTTCTTTGACAATCTTTCGATAAACGTTCTGTCCCTTGTGGAACAGGTCCACAACCTCCTGCCTCTGGGCGGCATCCTTGAACAGCCCGTTGCGCTCGAGGTTCCCGAGGAGGACATCGATTTTCTCGATGAAATACTGGGCGTCTTCGCGGAAGTGGATGGGACGATCGGCTCGGTAGCAATATACGGGGCTGGTATGAGCGTAGAGCGTCTTGTCGTTGGGCACCATACGATGGGCATCTCCGCGGACTCGGATGGCGATCCAGGAGCTGTCCTTCAACTCGACCTCCTGGGAGAGCTGCGCCGTCTTCCCGTCCGCACTGGCTTTCTGCGTGAAGACAGGCTGACCATTGACCACGACCTCGAGGCTCTTCATGGGTACATGAGAGACGGCACTGGCCTTGACCCGGACCTTGCGAGAGCCTGAGCTCCACCGGATTTCTGCCCCCGCCTCCTTCCCATCGACGCTGAACTCCAGCAGGGGTGCATTGGACGCGAAGCTCTTTCCCTGACGGTAGGCATCGATCCACCTCTGGTAGGTCAGTTTGGGCCCAGTCTGCACGTACACACGACCGGCTCCGGCCAACAGGTGGTAGGGAACATTCAGGAAACAGTCGGTTCCGGCCGAGATGCCACAGCGGAAGCCGCAGTTGAGCAGGCGGTACCAGTCAGCCGTGTTCCTCTCTTCGTCTCCCTGGCACATGACGTCGATGGTCTCGGCTACACCCAGAGCAATGTCTACCGGATACTCCTGGGTTGCACCAGGATGCACGTAGGTAACGGCAGCCCCCTGTTTCTTGGCCGCGACAGCCAGCTCGTAGTTGGGCGGATAGTCATAGGGCTGCTCGGTACGTGGCCAACCGGTATAAGAGGGGAGGACGAACTCCTTGAGATTCAGAAAGGCCATGTGGCCGTAGACCCTCAGGTTTCTCATCTCCTGGTTGACATAGATGATGTAGTTTTCCTCCGATAGCGGGTCGGGCTTGCCCTTGAAGTACTTCAGATCCGTGATGGGGCCATCGGTGTCGTTGCAGGCCAGAAGGTGAGGGATATTCAGGTCCTCGGCCTTGGTAATGCGCATCACGTCTTCGAGTCTCACCAGGGTGTCGCCGAAGAGGTTCGCGTGGATGTGTATGTCGCCGGAGAACCAGCCCTTGGCGCCCATGTTGTAGGGCCGCTTCAGTTGGATCACCACTTCCTTCTCACCGGATTCCGGCATCTGGAACCGTTCTTCCAGCGGAGCGTATTCCAGTCCCTTGACCACCTCCAACAGTGTCTCCCCACCTGGAAGGGGCAGATTGAAACGGCCCTCCGTGTAGAAGTAGTACTCGCCTCCAAAGGGCTGACCGTAGTCGGCATTGGTTATCCGGGGCAGAGCCTCTAGAGGCGTATGACGTCTGGCATCCGATCCGGTCAAATAGATACGAGCCGGGGTCTCGCTACCCTTCTCGTCCAGAACTCGGACCTTGAGTCGGCTCATCTTTCGGACCCGCGCCGGCACGGAGATCTCGGTGTTCTCAGTCACCGAGAAGCGAATCGAGTCCGCTTGATACCCTGCTGCGGAGACGATCAAAAAGCGTCCTGTGCTCTCTCCACCGTTCAGGCGCACCGTCATCGGCTCGATCTCCACATCTTCCGAGAGGGAGCGTAGCTCAACCTTTACGCTCTCAGATCCTGAGTTCTGAAGCATGATGGGAACGCTGGTACTTCCAAGGCCCATGAGCTCCACGGGCTTTGGAGACTTCAGCAGCTGGACTTCACGCCCAACCTCGAGCTTGATGAGCTGGGGGCAATGGAGAGCGGCATAACTTTCGCGCGTGAACTGAAAGATTTCCTCCATGCTCGGGGTCTTGTCATCCATTCCGGCCCAGCGTTGGTAGTAGGGCCCGATCTGGCCCCGGATCCTGCGCTGCATCAGGGCGGCATCCCTGTCGGTACCGGTCCACTGAAGCAGCCTAATCGAGAACTCGGCCAGATCGGAAAGCTGGCGGACCACGGCTTGATCCCCCACAAAGTCCCGAGTCGTGAAGGGCACAATCGTGTTCCAGATCTCGTGGTGGCTCCTCAGGGAAACCACCGAGATCAGGGAGAAAGCTGCTACCAGCAGCACCTTGTTAAAGCGAGTTCTTTTCATCGGATCCTCACCGCTTCCCTAGTCGGGGTTCATGTTGAAGTTCTGCCGAGGTTAGTTCCTTGGTGCCCCCAGGTCAAGGAGCACATTATCCGCGATACCCCTGAAACAGTAGGGGTTGACGTAAGGGTATTCTTCCCATAATCTGAACCATATGAAAACGACAATTGAGATCGACGATGCGAAACTGAAGCGTGTGATGAAGCTGGCGGGGCTCAAGACCCGTAAGGCCACCATAGATTTTGCTTTGTCGCAGGCGGAGCTACTAGGGCGGATCAACCGCCTCTTCGCCGAGCAGTTCTTCATTGAAGATCAGGGTGAAGTCATCGATCCTTCATACGATGTCCTAACACTGCGCCAACAGGAGAAGTCGGTCTCGGATGATCCTCGTTGATTCCAGTGTGCTGATCGACTGGCTCCGCGGGAGGGTCGAACCTCATCGCCAAATGGAGCCGTGGATTCGCTCCCAGCAGGCCTGTAGTTGTGGTGTGGTCCGAGCCGAGGTGTTGCGAGGCGTGGTGAACCCTCGGCAAAAAGATAGGGTATCCCGATTTTTCGACGTCCTGCCGGAAATCCACTGCGATAGCCGTTTGTGGCAGGAAGCCGCGGAGCTGGCCTGGACGCTCGACCGGCAAGGAAAGATTCTGCCCTTGACGGATGTGATCATTGCCGTTTGCGCTTTGCGGGTGGCGGCTATCGTGATCACGACGGACTCACATTTTTCTCTGATTCCGGAACTGGAGAGCCGAGCAGACCTTCCCCCTTTCGGTGCGGACGGCCGTTGATCCCCTCGGACACGGAGGGCAGCGCATCTCAGCATGGAAAGGCTACTGGGGCAGGCGCTTCATGGCGGGGATCACAAGCACATGACCCTGACTGGAATACGAGTTATGTTGATCCGCCCAGGAGAAAACCCGTGCTAGAAGTCCCAGACTGGAACAGGAGTGCCCGACGAAATGACCTCTTCCAGATAGGCGCCCGTCTCGTTTGGCATCGCCTTATCGTGATCCTCGACGTCCTCGTGGATCCGGTATCCCACGACGTTGTGCCATTTCCCGTCTCCCAGCTGAATGATGGAGCTCGACGGGTGATCCACTCGCCACATGGAGCCACCCGGAGGCGGACCGAATTCGGCTCTGGGGTGTCGGGCCAGGATAGGTGCCTCCAGGCCCTTCCGGTCCTTCGCCAGAGGCCAGAGATAGAGCTTCTGACGGGTCCAACCCCCGCCTTTGATCCTCCCTTGGCGGTCCCGGAAGAGCTTGAAGCTCTTGTCGATCGGGTCAGTCGGCACCAGATAGATATTGGAAGCGATGTAGGGAGTGCCATCTAGAGCCCGGTTCACCGTGACGGGGGCGATGGAGATCACGCCTCGAACGTCGATGATCTTCTCCCAGGACTCGCCCTCATCCTGAGAACGCCACACCTGAACAGCGTGGAAATCGGCGGGTCCCGGTCGAACTGCAAAAAGCAGTGAACCGTCCAGATCCCTGACCAGACTGGATTCGGAAGAATTGTCAGGAGGCGATACGGGCACGAAAGAGGTTGGCTGCCAGCTGTCCCCATTTCGGCTCCAACGCATCACCCCTGAGCTCGGAGCGGTGGGGTCCTGGGGTTGGTCGGTGGCCTTGAACCTAGAGCAGGTCATACCCAGAATCAGGTCTTCTCCTGAGGGAATCGCATTGGAGAGACCACTGTTGGAGACCCACCATCCGGGAACCATCTGGTCGGGGGGTACCCTTGCCGAATCGGTCATCTTCAAATGGCTCCCATCGTAGGCAAGCTGGAAGATCTCGTAGTACTGGAAGTTTTCCGCTTCCGTGAACGTTGCCCCGTTCGGATGGTCGTCAGCAGCCTTGCGTCGCGCCAGCGCGACGGACACACCAAACCCCGTGCCTGCGTGGGTATAGACGGATCCATCCGGGCGCTTGGCCTTGAGCGGGACAAAGCCGCCACGCATGGGATACTTGACCATTATCGAAAGCTGGTTCGGAGGGATGGAGTTGGGGTTTGGCTCGTCGTGGTTGCGCGTCAACACCAGGGCAGGCTCACTCGAGACCTTGCTGATGTCCTGGAACAGCACCACATCATTTCCCACCTCATAGTCACCGTGCCCCCACTTGTGCCCCATGACGCCGTTTCGGATGCGAGCGTTGAGGAAGGCAGCACCAGTTCGCGCTGCCACTTGAAAGGGGAGGATCAGTCCATAGCGCCAGTGGTCTCCCTCGGGAACATCTCCGGGCACCCTGAAATCGGGACCTTCCGCACTCGCACCAATAATCCCGTGTCCGCTGGCAGGGACCGTCTCGGCAGGAGTTTCCCGTTGCGACGTCTGCTCTGCTCCAGGCCCGCATCCGGCCGAAGACATGAGAAAGGCAACAGCCTGTAGCACCATGAGCTGCCCAGGGCGACCAGTTAAACGGAAATAGTCCGACACTCCATCCTCTCAGTTTGAAGTTTGAAGATGACTTCCTGTGATGCCGTCAGGGCGGCTCCAATCCCCACGATCTTACCCGCTCTCGACTTGGATGTCACACTTGCTGGATTGGATCAGCCGAGCTTAAATAAACTAAGCTGAAACTTCATTTGCAGAAGGAAGGTGTAGGAAACAGCATCTGACAGAGCAGTGACTTGTAGCACGGGCACTCCTGCCCGTCGGTGTCCTCGACGGGCAGGAGTGCCCGTGCTACAAGCGTCACTCAGCTCTCGATGTTCGTAGCAAGAAATGACGGAAGTTTCTTTCTCGAATGGGGCAGCGCAGCGGGGGCGGGACTGACCAGAAGCTCGTGGTCTCCAGGCCGAAGAGTTTTCTTGTGCCGGGCCGTTGGCTCGACCCACGGCGGCCTGGAGACCGCCGCCACGCCCTCGAGCCTAGGTACACTGGAACGTAAATAGGAACGTAAATACGGCAACGTTTGCAGATGGGGCTTGCGAGTCGAGATCAAGGCAAGAGACACTGCCCACCTCTTCAATGGACTTCATTGCGGGGAGGTTCAGATGCCGGCGGCCCTAAAGGCGTTGAATCCATGCTGGGGCGGGTGGAGCCGATCTTTGAGAGCGGGAGGGGCTTCGGCTTCACTTCCAGGCGGGTGAGCGCACGTTCCAGTCGATCAAGCGTGAGTTCAGATTCGCTTCCCTCGAATCTACAGGTCGCTAGCACATCGTCAATCAGGGACCTGGGATGAAAGGCTGCAGGGGTGATGTCGGTCCTGGAATAGAACTCTTCCAAGCAGGACATGAACCCTTCGAAGGGCTCCAAACTGTTGACCCTGCAGATCCTTCTGAAGATGGTTTCATAAGCTTCCAGAGTCGGATAGTCGACCTCCAGCTTGTAGTCGACTCGTCGCATCATGGCTTCATCCAGAAGCTCGGTGGGCGGGATGTTGCTGGAAAACACCACGATCTCATCGAAGAGGAGCTGGAACTTCTTGCCGGTGTGCAGGGTCAAGTAGTCCATCTTCTTCTCGAGTGGAACCAGCCACCGGTTCAGCAACTCCTCGGGTCGAACCATCTGCCGGCCGAAATCATCGATGACAAAGAGTCCTCCCATGGCCTTCAGCTGCAGGGGCGCCTCGTAGTACTTGGAGACGGAATCGAATTCCAGATCAAGCATTCCGAGGGTCAGCTCACCTCCCGACTGCACCAGAGGCCTTCGGCACCTCACCCACCGCGGATCGCTCTTCGCCAAGCGATCGCCTGAATGGGGGACCGCCTCTATTTCGCTTGCATGGTGGATCGCTGGATCGAAAAGCTTGATGACCTGATCGTCCACAATCAATGCGTAGGGGACGTGGATCTGCTGTTGAAAAACGCTGCCAAGGGAACGGGCGACGGAGGACTTTCCGTTTCCGGGCCCGCCGTAGAGAAGGATCGCCCGACCCGAGTTTAGAGCCGAGCCCAACTGCCTTCGGAGTTCTCGAGGCAGCACCAGATGTGAGAGAGCCTCCTCTAGAGCATCGGCGTTGATCTGTTCGTGGGTGACAGACTGTTTCTCGACCTGATCACAAAAAACGCCGAGGGGCACGGGAGCCGGCCCCACATAGGCCGAATGAGCCAAAGCCTCACTTGCCCTCTGCTTGCCCTCAGAGGTCAAGCTGTGTCTCAAAACCAACCTGCCGCGAGAGCCAGGGATCTGGATCAACGCCTGCTTTTTCAAATCCCCCAGGAGTTCTTCAACGATTTTCACGGAGAGCCTGACGGCGTCAGCCACCTCATGGATGGTCTCCAGGTTGTATATGTGGAGGAACTTCAAGATCAGATCTAGGAGAAACCGCGGGGCCAAACCGGTATCCTCAATCGAGCGAGGAGCCGCCGGTGCTTCCTCCACCAGAGCGTGCAGCTGCTCTCTTCCGATGAACCCCAGTGCGCGAAGGTTTTCTCCGTCAAGACCCCCAACGAGTTGCTGACGACTTCTCGCCTTTTTAGCCTGTTCCTGCGTTATCTGGTTTCGGGAGAGAAGGGCATCCATCAAGTTCATGGCTTGCTCCCGAGATTCCTGCTCAAACGCAGGCTCTGTGAAGGGGAGGCAGCGACGAGGCAGGACGCCCTCTCGGAGGCGTCCGTTCTACCTTTCGCCGTGGAAGCTTTGTACCTGGTGCCAGCCGCCCTGATCCTCGATCTCGTGGTCGTCCACGCTCTGCTGCGGCTCCCAACCCAGCACTTCAGAGGCATGGTTGGTGCTTCGCCACTTATATCGGTTGTTGGAGATGGCGTCGAAAATATCATAGCGAATCGACATCGGTGCACCTAAACACTTATCGACCATTGACACGTAATCCTGTTGCCCCAACCAACCGCAATAGTGACGCCTCAGATATGGCACGTCGGGCTCCAGCACTGCCCCGAGCCGAATAACCAGAACCGAGACGTCAAATTTGTCGGAGTAAAAACGGCCCAGGGCCTCGCAGAACACCTTGCAGGAACCGTAAAGACTATTGGGGCGCACCGGCCAGCTCTGGTCGACCATGGGCCAGCCCCACTTCGCCTTGTCATACTTGCCAGCGGCAAGATGGCCATAGGGTGGGTCGGATTCCCAGCCGGTCATGGTGTCCCCTGTACTTCCGAAAACGACCCTCTTGACGCCATTCAGTCTAGCCGCCTCATAGACGTTGCGAGTGCCGATGATTCCGGCATTGAGGTGGCCCTCCCAACTTTCCACGTCCGCGGTGTAGTTCGCCATGTGAACCACCATATCCATACCCTCGAAGGCCGGGCGCATGGCGTCGAAGTCGCTGATGTCAGCCTGGGTCCAGGGAATGCTGTCGTCTAGAGGGGCACTCCTGGTGTGAGCCGAATCAGCGGTTCTGCTCCGGTTGAGGGCGCTGAACTCGTACTTGTTCTTGAGGTGCTTTACGGCAAGCCCTCCCAGCAGTCCACTCGCTCCTGTGACCAGTACCTTGGGTTTTGTTGATGACATACTCTTACCTCCAGCTTGTAGACCTGAAGCTAGAGTAGGTGGGGGAGGCGTGCTTATCAAGTAGACGGGTCTTTTGCTCTGCCTTTGCCCTTTGCCCGTCCCCTTCCCCGTCGTGGGACAAGTCCCGTTCACCGCGATCTTCGTAGAGCAGAAACGTGCGACGTTCAGACGTTTCGACGTGCGACGTATTCTTGAAGTTTAGCGGAACTCAGAAGCTATCTCTGCGATCGTCTTGCCAGCGTTGGGATGCGACGCCCCATAGTCCAACCCCAGGAACGAGCACATAGTGGCAGCAATCTGGTTGAGATAGATGGGCTTGGTATCACTCCATTCGCCCCTCGCATCCAGGTCAGGGCTGACTACCGCCACCCAGCAATACTGAGCCTCTTTGATCTTGCTACCGTGATGACGCCACTCTTGCGAGATTCCTCGTCCATGGTCGGTGGTCAACACAAGAGTGGTCTTTCCCCGGTACTGAGGTGTCGCCTGAAGGTAATCCCAAAGTTGACGAATTCGATCGTCGCTTTGGCGAAGAGCTTCCAGCGTGCGTCCATAGTTCCCTTCGTGGGCCCAGTCGTCGGTCTCGCCCAGACTCAGAAAAAGGACCCGGGGCTGGTGGCTCTTGAGATAGATCATGGCCAGTTCAAAGGTGTAGAAATCGTGGCGCACGCTCGCCCAGGGGGTCAGGGTTTCGAACTGGAGTCGACTCAACTGTTCCGCTGCGGGATGGGGGTAGACCTCATATCCCGCATTGGCCGTGATCGATCCCTGCTGCTGGGTTGCGATCCAGCGCATGGTCTCCCAGGATGCGAACGCACCCACTTTGTCAGCCGTCAGGCTCAAACGATCCCGTAGAAAATCGAGGACGGTGGGGAAGGGGTTCTGACGGCTCTCGTTGCTGTCGATCACATCGTCGTGGGCCTCGCCGGTGAGGATTTCAGAGTAGCCGGGATAGGAAAATCGATGCTCATTGCTGATCAGGACATTGCTGTTTCGCGATCGGTTGCCGAAGATCGAACCGAACTGCTTCATCCAGGTTCCCCAGAAAAAAGGCATCAGCTTGACCCTTCGCTGCTGGGGTGTGGGGGCCCAGAATTCCCGATAGAGTGGATGCTCCCCCGGCTTTCCTTTCTTGTCGATCAGTCTCAGGACCTTCAGATCGATCCCCGCGAACATCTCTTCGATGCGCAGGCCATCGAGAGTAATCAGGATCAGATTCTCCGTCTGCCGGGGACTCGCCGCGGTCAGATCGGTTGTGCCTATCGTGATCCAGAGGAGAGGGAGCAACCCCCAGAATCTCGTTGGCCTGGGCCGCCGCACTCCCTGAAACTGTCTCGATCCAGTTGCGTAGGTTTCGTTCCACACTGTGGCCTCCAGGCTACCGTGTATCGAGCCAAAGGCTCGAAAGAAGAATACTTGGGCTTGGAGGCCAAAGCTACGTCCCTTCGATGTTAGTCTCGCCACCTGTCACGCTGGATCATTCCGGTGAAGACTTCAGTCCCGCTTCCTCCTCGGAACTGGGTTTGATCTTGCCCACATTCGGCCCCAGGCGCGGCTGTGTTTCGCTCTTACATTCATAGATAGCGGTCCTCAGCGACCTGCGACTTGCGACCTGTGACTCTTTCTTTCAAGCTGTGCACCTTGAACTATCCCGCGTTTAGGAGTTGAATCTGCGACGAAGGAGAGTAATCCATGCAGAAGAGTTCCGCCCCAATCGCCTTGTTGTTTTCTCTGATCCTGGCCTGGAGTCCCGCTACTGCCCTGTGTGAAGAAGCCACCACCGACGACGCCGTGGACATCGGCTCGCGTCTGGAATTGTTCGTCGACGACTACTTGATCGAAAGCATGGAGGGAGTCGAGCTACGACTTCACTCTCCTCAGTCTGCCGGGAAGGCCATCACCTTCGATCGCCCCTGGGAGGGGAACACCAGCTGGCAGCTGGGCGTCTTCAAGGATGGCGACATCTATCGGATGTATTATCTCGGCCGCTCTGAGCGCAGCTATGCCCGGAAGGCGGGATTGAAACCGGATGAAACCCTGGTCTCGGAGCACCCTAGCTTCTTGTGCTACGCCGAGAGCAAAGATGGAATCCACTGGACGAAGCCTGAGCTGGGACGGTACGAATTCAACGGATCCAAGAAGAACAACATCGTGGCTGAGGCGATCGGTGGTCCTCCCTATCTGGATGCTCGGCCAGGGGTCGACGCGTCCAGACGCTATCTGACCCCTGGCGGGGTGGGCATCAATCCCCGGTTCGGAGATTCTTCCAAGAAAAGCGTGGGGCTGGTCCTGTATGTCTCAGCTGACGGTCTGAACTGGAAGAAGTGGCGCAAGGATCCCTTGTTCGTCACTTCCTGGCCCAATGCCTTCGACTCGGTCAATGTTTTATTCTGGTCAGAATGGGAGCAACAGTACGTTTTCTACTTTCGTTATATGAGTCAGGACGTGCGGACCTTTGCCCGGACTACCTCGAAGGATCTCCTGAAGTGGACCGAACCGGTACCCTGCACTTTCGATGGCAAGGTCAGGCCGATAGATCATCTCTACACCAACGCCGCCACTCCCTATTTCCGCGCTCCTCACATCTATCTGTCCTTTCCCAAGAGGTTCCAACCTCTGCGGCAGATCCACGAGGATGCACCACGACCCGGAATCTCGGAGACAGTCTTCTTGACGAGCCGGGATGGGATCGACTGGAAGCCCTTCCAGGAGGCATTCATCCGCCCCGGTCTGGACGAACGCAACTGGATACACCGCACTACCAGCACGGCGATTGGAGTCGTCGCTACAGCCGAAGATGAGATCTCGCTCTATACTTCTCGCAACTACACCTACCCCAGCACCTACCTGGAACGATTCGTCCTGCGCACGGACGGTTTCGTCTCCATCAAGGCCCCCTATTCGGGCGGAGAGTTCCTGACTCGTCCCCTGCGCTTCAAGGGTAAGGACCTGGTCCTCAACTATTCAACCTCGGCAGTAGGAAGCATCCGTATCGAGGTGCAAGATGCCGATGGCCAGCCGATCCCCGGCTTCAGTCTGGAAGAGTCGCCGGTCCTCTTTGGGGATAGGATCGAGCACGCCGTCAAATGGGCGCGCCCTGGATTCCTTCCGACCGATCCGATGAAGTTCGACAGGCTATCGGAAGGTGCTATCCGGCTTCGCGTTGTCATGAAGGATGCCGATCTCTATTCGCTTCGGTTTCGGTAGGAGATAGGGGTTGATTCGTCCCTGCTGAACTGCCCTTACTGAGCTGTTCTTGTTCCGGGCTTCCTCCCTCACCCGTGCCCGTCCGCCAAGCACGACTGTGCCAAGGATCACAAAGTCTCTCCGGATCCTCAACGATATGTAGTGCTGAGAGAGGCCCCTCTCTCTTCAGCGAGGATTGCGCACCATGTATCAAGAGTATTGGGAACTGAGTGAGGCTCCTTTCGACAACGTTCCCGATCCGGCAATGTATTTCAGAATGCACGCCAGTGTGGAGAATGCGATCGCCGAACTACTGTTCGCCATCGAGGAGGGAAACGAGTGTCTGGCACTCCT
The DNA here is from genome assembly GCA_965222655.1 of Acidobacteriota bacterium. Taxonomy (GTDB): domain Bacteria; phylum Acidobacteriota; class UBA6911; order RPQK01; family JAJDTT01; genus CAUZIZ01. The sequence goes on along the minus strand of CBDCUP010000022.1, from coordinate 1,096,213 downwards.
TATCGGAGACGTGGGACTGGGAAAGACGATGGCTCTCAGGGTCGTCCTCGACAAGTTGGAGCACGGCAAATACAAGACCGCGTTCGTTACCAACCCGGATCTCACCTTCCCCCAACTGATGCGCGAGGTCATTGGCCAGCTGCAGGGAGAGGACTGTGAGCTTCGCTCCCGGGAGGCACTGCTGGAGCAATTCAACCGGTTCCTTGTCAAGGCGGCTGGCGAGCAGCAGAAAGTCCTTCTCTTCATCGATGAGGGCCAGGCCCTGAGAGGGCCCGTTCTCGAATCGATGAGACTACTCACCAGTATCCAGGAGAACAAGCGTAATCTCCTCACGATCATCCTGGCGGGGCAGCCTGAGCTGGGAACCCTGCTTACGCACCCGAAGCGGGCCAACCTGCTTCAGCGCGTCGGCGTCTGTCCCATCCTCGAACCTCTGGGTTCTGAGGATCTGGTCGGAGACTATATCGACCACCGCATGGAAAGAGCAGGAAGCGGCAGAAACGTCTTCACGAACTCCGGAATAGCTGCCATCTACGAGTGCAGCAAAGGAGTCCCCAGGCTCATCAACCGGTTCTGCAAACTCTGTCTCAAGGCAGGCGAGACGAATCGGTTGACCGAGATCGATGCCGAGGTCGTCGGGACCGTAGCCAACCAGTTCCAGCCGAGCCGACTCCTTCAAAACCTGGCCGATTCTCGGGGAGCGAAGGAAGCCCAGATTCAGCAGAGTCCTGACGAGCAACCTACTGACGACAACGCCGAGGCGGTGACAGCGGGTCAGGAAGCCATCCCCGTATCTGAAACTCATCCTGGAGACGGGATGCATCTGGACGTTGCCTACGCGATCGAGCCAGATCGGGAGGTCCCAACTCAGACTCAAGCGGACGAGGAGGCACCCTACCCGGAACTGGAACTGGAACCGGATTCGATTCTCTCCGTTCGGCTTCCGAGCGAGTCCAACAACACCCAATCTCCGACATCCGGAGATCAGAACCTCGAAACCCAGACCGAGAGCGCTCACACTGGACCCAGAATCGGACAAGACCGAGAGCGGCCGGCCGTTTCCGAAGAGCACCCGGCTGACCACAAGGTCGAAGAGGCGTCATCGAGTCAGGAGTCGAGCCCTGAATCTGAGAGCCATCCGAACGAAGGGACGCACGCAATCAAGCCAGACTGTCGGGTCTCGGCTGAGGTTCAGCTGGATGAGAAGCGGACTTACCCAGAGCCGGGATCGGACCCGGAGGCAAGCTTCTACGATAGCCTGCCGAGCGAGCCCGCATCGCTTGCACCCGAAGAACCTCTGACTGACCACAACGCCGCAGTGGCTTCAGCGAGTCACGAGCCCATCCCTGGATCTGAGAGCCATACAATCGAAGGGACCCACGCAATCAAATCTGACTGCCAGGTCTCGATTGAGGCTTCACTGGAAGCGAAGCTCCCACACCAGGAGCCTGTTTCAGATCCGGCTATGGACTTCTTCAATCGGCTTCCGAGTGAGCTCGATATCTCCTCGCCCGCCGAACACACTCTCGGCCAGGACAGCAACACCCAATCTCAGACGCACCTCGATCAGGACACCGGGGCAGAGACCGAGAACCTCGATAGCGCGGCGAAGACTGAGACACAGGGTGAGCCGCCGGTTGCTCCCGGGCGAAGCGATGAGCAGGTTTCGGATCGACTTGCCTCGTCTGATCCGGTTGAGGAGCTTCGGGATCAGGCTAGCACAGCGAAGGATGCCGAGCCTCCAGCAGCCCCCCCCTCCTCTAACAACGGTGGACACTCGATAGAATGGGAACGCCGGCCCCCCAGGTCCGAAACACACAGCACGAAAGCATCCGGGGTGTCCAGTACAGACGACAATCTCGGTCAGCTGAGGCAGCGGATAGCGAAGAGTGTGAAGCCTGGACGGCCCTCGGGCAGCTGGGTAAAGAGCCTTTTTCGAGGGGTCTTCTGGTAGTTTTGTGAGAAGCGGAACGGCGTGCTCCCCTGGTCATGCTGGCTCCGCACGCCTTCCCTCTGCCACCTGCAAACGAAAGAAATCGACGACCCGATTCTCGGCCCAGAAGCGATCGAAGTCTTCACTGATGGGGCTCCCGATAAAACCTACATGTCCCCCCCGTTCGGTGAGGCAGATGCGAAGTGCCGGGTTGGAGCGCACCTGACTGCCTTGTAGGGGCTCCCACGGGAGCACCGGATCATCTTTGGCGTGGATGAGCAGCGTGGGCACGCCGATACGCCTCAGCAGAGGCAACGCACTCGCCTTCTGGTAGTATTCCTGTACGTCCTGAAACCCTCCCAGAGGGACCGTGAACAGTTGGTCAAAGGCATGGACCGAGCGAACCGCCAGCAGATCGTCCACGTTCACGAAGCGTCTCCAATGAGCCTCCTGCTTCAACACCACTGATTTGAGCCTCTTGACGAAGTATCGACGGTAGAGAAGGTTGGAGGGCCTCAACAGCTGCTTCGCACTCAGGCCAAGATCGAGCAACGGAGAAACCGCGGCGGCGAAATCCACCCACTGCGACCCTTTCGCTCCCCACTCCCCGAGCAGCTTCAGGAGAATATTTCCGCCCATGGAAATACCAACCGCCAGGACGGGACCGAGAGATCGCTTCCTGATCCAGGCCAGAATCTCCCCTACTTCCTGGCTGGCCCCGGCGTGAAAGACCTTGGCGCGGTTTCCATCGGGACTGGCATCGTAGAGCTTCAGCAGAATAGCGTTCCATCCCTGGTGGAAGGCCTTCTCCGAGAAACCCAGCATGTAGCCGGAGTGACTCGAACCCGCCAGACCATGTATTGCCACCAGGGTGGGACGGGAGGGATCCTGCCAAACACAATCGAGCTGCACCCGGGTCCCATCACTCAGGCGGACTTCCGATTCGCTCCAGCTCGCAGCCTGGGAGGGCTCTCGTTTCCAGAAACTGGCAGCGATGGTCTGGGCATGCCCACTCCGCAGCCATCGCGGAGGCTCGAAAGGGCGCTGACTAAATAGAGTAGCCAGCTGGGTTGGCAACTCTACAGGTTCGAGCCGAGTCTGTAAGAGCAAGGCCTCAGGCTTCACTTCCCTCAATTCCTTCCCTGATCACCGCACGGATTATCCGGGTAAAAACTTCAGTTGGGGTACATGGGAGAACTGTGCTGCTGACCGGTCGCTCCCCGGAACTTGGGCTCATATTGCAGACAAATCACGTCGCTCCCATCTCTGTTTCCGGTACTACATCACTACATCACTACTACATCACTGCATCACTGCTCACTGCTCACTATTCAAACCTTCCCACTCTTGCTGCAGCCGCTCGAAGGCCACTCGCAGAGACTGAGGCCGCGCGAATAGATCTGCATAGAGATCTCCCTTGGAATCAAGCCTGCGTCGCATGTTGGACAGGTTGAAGGACTCCGGGCGCAGACCCGGAACCACTTCCTCCCAATTCAAGGGGGTGGACACCGGCGCTCCCGGTAGGGCTCGGACAGAATAGGGACTGACGATGGTCTTGTCTTTTCCGTTCTGGAGAAAATCGATGTAGACGCGATCGGTCCTTTTCTGGGGGTTTCGCACGAGAGTTGCTACATCCTCCAGTCCATCCAGGGTCATCCAACCAATGATCTCCGCGAAGCGCCGTACGTCCTCGTAGGTATGGCTGGGCTCGATCGGGATCAGTATGTGCAACCCTGTAGCTCCAGAGGTCTTGGGATGGGTCTCCAATTCCAGGCGATCGGTCACCTCCCGCACCTTGAGTGCCACCCGGCAAACCTGAGGGAAAGAGATCTTCGGACCCGGATCCAGATCGATAATCAAGAAATCGGGGTTTTCGAGGCTGCCCTTGCGGCTACTCCAGGGATGCAGCGGAATGCAGCCCAGGTTGGCGAGGTAGACCAGAGTCATTGCGTCGTTGCAGAGCAGATATCGGATGGTTTTCGCTGATGAGTCTGATCGAACCGAAACGGTGGAAATCCACTCGGGGAGGAATTCCGGCGAGTCCTTCTGATAGAAACTCTTCCCCTCAATGCCGTCGGGGAAACGCTCCAACACCATCGGGCGGTCCCGCAAATAGGGCAGGAGTGCCTCGGCCACACCGTGGTAGTAACGGACCAGATCACCCTTGGTATAGCCTTCCTGGGGCCAGAAAACCTTGTCCAGATTGGTCAGGAAATCGAAATTCAGGTCGGGCTTTCGCTCCGAGATCGGCTGAAGCTGGGGAAGGTCTTCCTTACGGCAAGAGCCTGGAGCGACATCGGACCTCAAGCGCAGAAAGACGGGTGCCCTGAGGTTCCCATCGAGCGTCCACTCGTTGAATTTAACCTCACAGACCAACTTCGGTTCCACCCAGGACTTTACCTTGACTTCCTTGGGAGCCTGATCAAAGGGAGAATCGTCTCGATCGAGCTCCGTCAGCAGGGTGTAGACCTCGTCCATCAGATCCTGGTCGAAACCGCTGCCGACCGCGCCGACGTAGCCCAGGCTATTCTCCGAGAATAGGCCCAGAAGTAACGCCCCGAAATGCTTCCTGGACCCCGAGGGATGGGTATAGCCTCCAATCACGAATTCCTGCGTTCTGACGCACTTGATCTTCAGCCAGCTTCGTGTCCTCCTGTTTTCGTAGGAGCTCTTGAGGTTCTTGGCAACGATTCCTTCCAGCCCACTCTGGCAGGCCAGTTGGAACAGCTCTTCTCCCTGATCGCTGACGCTCTCGGTCAGGCGAATACGCGGCGTGACCAGAAGCAGCGTTTCCAGGACCTTCTTGCGCTCCCTCAACGTGGCACGGCGAAGATCGTAGCCATCGCACTCGAGCAGATCGAAGACGTAGAAATACGCGGGGACCTCGTCCCCGAGACTCCCTCCGCGGGAGAGCTTGCGCCGACCGATGCGGGGCTGAAGAAGTTGGAATCGTGGACGCCCCTGGTCATCGAGCGCCACGATCTCTCCATCCAGCTGGAAGCTGTCACAGGGGACCTGCTCCAGATCTTCGATGATTTCCGGAAACTGCTCTTCGAGCGGCTTCAGATTGCGGGAAAAAAGTTTGATCTCGGCTTCGTTCTTGACGGCAAGAGCTCGAATTCCATCGTATTTCAGCTCATAGATCCAGTGCGGGGCCTGGGGGACCTTGTCTACCAGGGTCGCGAGCATAGGAGAAGCAACCTCGACTCCACCTCCAGGCTCGATCTGCAAGCTGTCGAGTACGCGATGAAGATGATCGGTGTGGCTGGGAATTGAAGCTTCATCTATCTCTTCCAGGGTGCGACCAGAGAGGACCGATTCGGGCCGGCTGGTCAGGATATCCTGCCCGATCCTGACATACTCATCCTCCTTCTTGAAGAACAGCCAAGTGTCCTTGCCTCGACCCTTGGTTCGGACCAGGACCCAGAATCCCCGCAGCTTTTCTCCACGGAGAAAAAACTCCAGTTTTCCCTTCTTCAAGGCAGAGGCGGGATCGCTCTCCGTTCCTCGGCATTCGTAGACGCCGTTATCCCACACCAGCATCCGCCCGGCGCCGTACTGTCCGTCCGGGATGACTCCTTCGAAGTGCAGATACTCCAGCGGGTGATCCTCGACTAGAACTGCGAGGCGCTTATCCGAGGGATCGTAGGAGGGACCCTTGGGCACTGCCCAGGAGCGCAGCACCCCATCCATTTCGAGTCTCAGATCGTAATGGAGGCGAGTTGCATCGTGTTTCTGAACGACGAACCGAAAGGATGACTCGCCACTCTGGGAGGACTCGCCGGAGGGTTCTACGGTCTTCTCGAAGTCACGTTTTCGGCGATAGTCATCCAGACCCTTCTTCATGACTTCAACTCACGACACCGGATTAGACTGGCGACGATACGGGTGAACCCACGTTAGAGGCTCACGAAGACAGCTGACCCTTCTGCCTGTTACCGAAGAAGTAGAGGGTCCACGCGCAGGCGCTGGCACCGACGACATCGGCAAGAAAATCTCGGAACGACGCGTCGCGTCCTGGAATGAAGGCCTGGTGGAACTCATCGCTGGCCGAGTAAAGAAAAGCGAGCACCAGAACGATCACTACCCGTCTGATTGTAAACTCTTCTCGGAAGCGCGCCGTGATTCCCCAGGTCAGCGTCAGGCCGAAGGTCAGGTAGGCCAAGAAATGGAGAACGTAATCCGCACTCAGTGTGGCCAATGGAGGTTGGCTTTGATGGGAGAAGAAAAATATGGAGGCAGCCCACAAAAGCGCGGGGGCCCAATTGAGAAACGTGATCATTCCCCACCGAGTGATTTCAGTCGGCTCGTTTCCCCGTCTCTCCTACCAAGGGATAAAGTGCATTGCCCAGACAGCGATCAAAGAGCCCACGACCATATAGCCCAGAAGGGAGAGAAAATGTCGGAATCGCTCGGCGGCGCCGTCCTTGTTTATCACAGCGAAGACGGCGGCAATGCCGATCGTGAGAATAATGAGCCCGTTAAAGTGATTCACGAACGGCGTCCTTCGGCGATATCAAAGGTGTCCAAAACCACCAGCATGTTGAGCAGTCCTGCCGTGTAGATGTAGGTATTCCCATACTCATAGCCAAAGGAATGAATGTCGCCGACGCCCCAGCCCGCCCATTTGCCTAGCAGATAGGGGAAACCTACGCTCAAATCGGCGAAGAACTTCAAGAAACCGAAAAAACCCGGAGTCAGCCCGAAAAGCCGCCCGTCCATAGAGAGGCCCAAGCAGAAGAGGACGGTAACGACCGCACAGAAGAGTCCGGCACGTCCCCACTTCTTGAGCAGCAGATGACCGCCTCCAGGGACCAGCCAGGCAAAGAGACAAAGCAGAATTGTTCTTGGCACGAGGGAAAATGATAGAGGTAAAGGGGTGTGAATTCAAGCCACCGAGTGAGACTGATTGGCTCGCAACCTCACCGACCTTGGCACTGGGTAGGCGGAAGGTCAGGGAGGCGACCAGGGAGGTTTGGTCGTCTCCCAACCGGGTTCATCCCGGTATTCCGGACTCGCCCATACCCTTGTTGACCAGCAGGCGTATCACTACCCTGCGGTTGAGTTTGCGGCCGGCGAGCTGGGTATCGTTCGCAATCGGATGAGCGTCGCCGTGACCGTACGGAGACACGATGCGGCGTAACGGAATGTTGTGGTGATCGACCAGATATCGCAACACCTGCAGGGCACGCTTTTCGCTCAGCTGCCGATTGTAGATTGGATTGCCATCCGAAGAGGCGAAGCCCCTGATCTCCACAAGATAACCCGTTTGCGAGGTCGCTATGTCGACCAGACCATCCAGAAGAGTCTTCGCCCTTGGGGTCAGCTCGACGCTGTTGAATTTGAACAGCACCGTCAGCGCCGAGACTTCTTTGAAACTGTCCAGGTCCGACAAACGTTGCTTGGTCGCGTCCAGGTCGAGCTTCGTTACCTCCGCTGTGTGAGCCGCGCTGTCAGCAGCCGCTTTGGCCTCTTCAACTCCGTCACGGTTCATTCGGAAGGCAGCTTCCAGCTCCTCGATCTGTCCCTGCGTTCGCTGGGCATTCCGACCCACCTCGTCCTTGACCAACCCCACTTCCGTCTGGGTGTTCTCCAGTCCGGCCTCGACGGGGGAGACGCGCGACCAGATGGTCTTGGCTATCTTCAGATCGTCCTGGGTAAACCGGATCTCCTTTGCCACCAGATTGCCTGATAGATCTCCCCAACCCTTGATCCGGACGTTGAGGCCGGGAATCAGCTCTTCCCGAGAGTACCCGATGGCGCCGCGCAGAAGATTCTTCTTACGCTCCCTGATTACAGTCTGATCACGCAACAGAACCTCACGTTCCGCGCCAACGTCCTGTCGAACCAAAAGCTTTGCCTCCGAACGCTCGACAATGACGCCGTCGATCTGGGTCTCCTTGCCAAGGGGCAAAGCGTTGGGTTCCCTGGTTGGGGATTCGAGAGCCAGGGGAGCAGTGAGGAACAGCGAGGCAACTACCAGCACCAAACCCGTTGTCAATAGGCAATTCTTCATGATGTCCACTCTGCTCCCCATAATCGACGTCGTCGCTGTTCGCCCGGGGTAACTTGCAAGACCCATACCAAATAGCCCCATGCCCCAGAACCCTCGGTCCAGACAGTCTCTTGGACTCCGAGGAGCAGGGAAAACTGGTTCATCCGGTAAATGGGGAGGTGCCGCCAGTCAAAGGCAGGCCGTGGAAACTGCCGCACTATGCAAACCGTGGAAAAACAACTAGTTCTGGAGGAGAACTGGCAAGTGCTCGCAGTTGTTTTTCCACCGTTCGCACAGCGCTTGGAAAACTCCGTATCACGGGCTTGCTGGCCCAGTTCGATGTCGCTCGGAGTTTTCCACAGTTCCCACGGCCTCTGCTACTGCAGCCGACTATATTGACAAGCGAACGGGGAACCAGATTTGGGATCCGGAAAGCGCCGAACCACGTTCCCACCTCCCCATTTACCGGATGACCCGGAAAACTTCCCCGACAAGGGAGCCTTTCCCGACCGTTGGCTCCAAAGGAACTCTCTATAGAAAGGTGTTCAGGATACCCGGTAGCGCTCGAGGGCGGTCTCGTTGATGGTGACACCGAGGCCCGGGGTTTCCGGGACGTGGACATAGCCATCGACCACTTCGAACACCTCGTTCGTGAGCTCGTGTCGCAGAGGCGAGCCTGACATACAGAACTCGAAGATGCTTCCGTTGGGGCAGGCCGACAGGGCGTGCAGCGAGGCGGCGATGGTGATGCCGCTCTTGAAGCTGTGGTTTGCGACGCTCCGGTGGTGGGCGTGCGCGAACCGACCGGCTTCAACAAACGTCGAAATCCCGCAGCGACCGGGGTCGGGCTGGATCCAGTCGAGGCCGCCGTCGGTAACGAGACGCTGAAAGTCTTGCAGCCGCGACTCGGCTTCGCCGGTAGCGATCGGGACAGGGCTTTCGCTCGTTAGTCTTTTGTAGCCCTCTACATCCTCGGGATGCAGGGGTTCCTCTATCCAGAAGGGTCTGAACTGTAGGAACTGCTCCGCCCGTTTCTTCGCGGTCTTCAAATCCCACACCTGGCCCGCATCGATCAGGATGTCGATATCGTCCCCGGCGCCTCTGCGGGCCTGCTCGACGAGCGCGATGTCGGTCGCTTCGTCCTTTCCCATTGGCCCCCAGCCGAACTTGATGGCCGTGAAACCCAGGTCGGCGTGGCGGTCGGCCAAGTCGCGCGTCTCCCGAGGCGTATCGCCGAACAGGATCGAGCAATAGGCGCGGAACTTCGTCTGAATCGGTCCGCCGAGCAGGCGGCTGATCGGCTGCCCGGCCGCCTTTCCCGCGATATCCCAGAGAGCGATGTTGATGCCGGCCATGGCGTGGCTACCCGCACCCACGCGACCGTAGTAGTTGGCCGCCTCATCCATCTTCAAGGTGCACGCTTCAATGGCCAGGGGATCTTCTCCCACCAGGGCGTTGGCCAAGCCGTTGCAGATCTGATGAGAAAGGGGTGCCTCTATCACCGCTTTTACGACGGTGGGACACGAATCGACCTCGCCCCACCCGGTGATGCCTTCGTCGGTCTCGATGCGTATGAGGCACGTGTCCTGCGTCCCGTCGCAATCGGCGGTGACGTCAGGCAGTCTCAAGACGGTGGCGGTAACGGATGTTATTTTCACGCACTTGCTCCTGGCCAGACGCCTGTGGGGTGTGTCGAGCCGGCAGGATAACACCGTACAGTAGAATCGCACCATGAAGATCGCAGAACCAGTGGCCGCCCCGGGAAAGCAGGCTATCAATAGGTGCTGGCTTCTGGGCTCGATTCTGCCTAAGAGCGGACGGTCAAGGCTTGCCGTGTCCTAAACCCATGGCGGTTCGATTTCGATACCGTTCCCGATTTCGATTTGGATGACGTGGACTCGCTAACTTTCGCTTAGCGCCTGGGCTCTACTGTCTCCTATCGAAATCGCTATCGGTATCGGTATCGGTATCGACATCCGAACCTCCATAAATCAGTAGATCTTCCTCGATGCAGTATCCTCTTCCGCCCAATCGACTCAGCATAGCGGCCATCCGATCCAGTTCGACTTTCCGCTCACCACTCTCTCGCTCATTCAGCACCTTCCCGACGACCAGAACATCTTGGATCGCCTCACATTCGAATACTGATCCGCGCGCGATCTCGAAATATCGCCGCCGATCCGCGGCCGCCGTCTTCCCGTTGCCCTCCGCGATGTTCAGCGGAATCGACTGACTGGCGCGAAGCCACTGATCCCGTGCAGGTCGATGGACTCCCGTTAGGCTTCCGGCCTTCTCATAGACCCATGCCACGTAGCCTATCGAGAGGCGGTAGACAACAAGTTTCTCATGTCCCAAACCCATGGTGTTCGATTTCGATACCGATACCGATAGCGATTCGATTTGGATTGCCTGGCCCTCGCTAACCTCTGTTGATATGCGTACGGCCTGCACGAATCAATCTACCGTAAATCTAAGTGTCAGTGCGATCCGATCTATTCAGGTCGACTGTGCAGGTCACTTGGACGTATCACTCGACGTTCCGGGGAAAATTTGAATGTCCGCTTCCAGCGGTCGATCAGGGACGATCTACTCTGACACCCTTCTTGCGGTCAGATCTGCGCTATCACAGTGAGATCATAAGCTTCTTCTAACAAGATCTAAGAGGCTGCGAAGCCCACACTCATATTCCGGATCGCAAAGAACACCAAGTTTGCTACATCTATATTTATAGTATTCTCTTCCACATTCACTCCCTGGTGCTTGGAACCTGGAACCTGTTTGTATATTGGAATTCTCCTGGAACGGATCACCAGGAGGTCGAAATCACCGATTGGTTCCCCTCACATTCCTCGTCAGTACTTCGGAGAGCTGGATCCTGTGAACCTGGAGGGTTCGACCCAGAGCCCTGTCGAGCAAGTTATGGCCTTGAATGAGGTCCACCTTGGCCCTCAGTGAGACGGACTGTGCCCGCACCAGGTCGCGCTGGGCTTCGATAAGCTCGCGAGTTTTTCCACGTCCGACTTCAAAGCGGACCTGCTCGCTGTCGAGGCGATCCTGAGCGAAACGAACCGCCTCGCCAGCCGCTGCCACCCGCGCCTCATTCATTTCGATCTGGTGGAGAGCATCCCTGATCTCCAGTGAGATGGCCTGTAGCAGGTTTTTTCTCTGCATTTCGGCCTGGGAGAGGCTCAGCTGAGCCCGAGCGTTGGCAGCTCGGGCCTCCGTGTTGAAAACCGGCACATGCAGGCTGAAGCCCAGCAGGTAGCCGTAGAAATCGGAGCTGAACAATTGACTGAGCGAATCCCCCAGACCTCCTGGCACTATCTCCAACACGGGAGGATCTAGGAAGCCCTGAGAAAAGTCGCGCACGACTTGCCTTCCTCCCAGGCCGAACTGCTGATATCCGGCCACCAGGTCAAGACTCGGCCGCAGCCGTCTGCGGGATCGCTCCAGGTTCAGGTTTCCATTCTTGATTTCCAGCTCAGTCTGTTTCAACTCCGAGCGCTCCTGGGTCGCGATTGACTTCAGCCGCTCCCAGGAATCGCTGACCGGAGGAGGAGCAAAAATGACATCACTCGGTACGATCTCGCCCGGAAAGTCGCGCAGATCGTCATAGCTGGTGATGAGCCGGATCAATTGATCCTGAATCCTGCGATAGTTGAATCGAGCCCGAATCAACTCCTCTCTCCTCAAAGCGGCTTCGGCTTCCGATTGGACCACCTCCAGGGCGGCACTCGTTCCCGCTTCTACCCGAACCCTGTTCTCCTCGAGCGCCGTATTGGAGAGTTCCAGGGACTTCTCCTTGACGCGAATGTCCTCCAGGGCAAATTGAAGCTCCCAGTATCGGTTCTGGACCTGCACGACTATCTCGGTCACGCCCCGTCTGAACTCCTGCTCTGAGATGTTGACATCATTGCGGCTGATCTCGATCTGATAGTCCGGAAGGATTCTCCCAAAGCCCGGCAATAAGTTCTGTCGAAACAAGAGCTCGAAGCGGGTGTCGATGGCGGGCACCAGGCTCGCGAAGAAATTGGTCGTCCGATTCCGGGTCCCGTCAAATCTCACCTCGAACGAGGAGCCGTTTGAAAAACTCTGCCGGTAGTCGTAGTGAAGCGTCGTGAAGACATCGGTTAGCCGGGTGGCGCCCTGGAGGATGCTGCTGGTAGGCGTCGTCTCCCTATCCCAATTGAGGCTGAGGGTGTTGAGCGGATCGTAAACGGCCCGATTCTGCTCCACTACCCAGCGCTTTCGCAGCGGAACATGTCGCTCCACGTTGATCTCAAGGTTGTGGTTCAGGGCCATTTCAACGGCCTGCCGCTCGCTCAGATAGACCTTACCCCCCCTGAAGTCACCCAGAACCCGCATCACGTCTGTCACGACCTGGCGGGTCTGCTGATCCTTGAAGTATCGCGAAGAGTAGGGCAGCTCGGCCCGTAGGGGGAAACAGCCGAGCAAAAGGACCATCGGCCAGAAGAATCGGGCAACAAACCTGGTGGGAATCAACTGTCTCATTTCATCCTCCGCAAGAGGGGACGGCCCAGAGGGCGTTAGTGAAGGAACGTCGTGGCTGGCGACGTGGACTAGAAAAAGGGGCAACGGGTAATCGAAGCTACTGCTCGGATCGCAGTTGAACCTGGACACCGTCTTCGAGTTCATCGTCGGGGTGAATGATGACCGATTCTCCGGGATCCAGGCCGGACAATACCTCGGCCTTCAGCCCGCTACGGTGGCCGACCTCTACTGGCCGTCGATGGGCCGCTTCGTTTTCAACAACAAACACCGCCCAGCCATCCTGGTAGCGAAACAGGGCACTGGTGGGGAGTTGGAGGACATCCTCCCCTTCCCATAAGGTAAAGCTGGTCTCGACCCGGTACCCATGACCGAGTCGATTCCAGATCTCAGCCGGCGAGACAAGGTCCGCAATGACGAGCACTCTTTGCTCTTCGACTCCCAGCGCCGATACCTTCGTGAACCCGACCGGCTCAACCAGCCGGACCCTCCCTCGAATGTCGCCGTCACCACCCCAGCGACCGAACAATACCGGCATCCCCGGAGTAATCCTGACCGCGTCCGAAGAAAGGACTTCGGATTCAACCTCTAGCGCCTCCGGGTTTCCGACCTCGACCAGGGACTGTCCCGCAACCACCACACCTTCGCTTTCCCGGAAGATCGTCAGCACGCGCCCTGCTACCGGCGAGCGGATCGGCACGATCTCAGAGGGGCTCGGCGTTCCCGCACTGCCGGAATAGCGCAGGGCGGTTTGAGCGGCCTCCACCTCGAAGCGGGCTACCTCGACCGCAAATTCTGAGGAATTCTCGGTTGCCTGGGTCCGCCTGGCTTCTGCTTCCGCATGCTCCTGCTCTCCTCTTGGTACCACACCTCGTTCGTACAATTGGGTCACACGGTCCAGCTCCGACTTCCAATATGTCGTGTTTGCGGCAGCTGCCTCCACGTTTTCTCGGGCAACCTTCAGGCGGGCCTCAGCGGACGCGACACGGGCCCGGGCCTCAGCCCGGCTCCTGGGGTCGAGCACCTGCGAGCGCAGGGGGTCAAGGGTGGCCACCACCTGCCCCCGCTTCACCCTGTCCCCCACGTCCAGTTTCAGTCGGCGAGCAAAGCCTGCCACAGGGGCCGAAACCACATAGCGATCGATAACCCGTGTCTTGCCCTCCTCTTCTATGGCAACACGCAGCGGTCCTCGAATCACCTGGATCGCCTCGACCGGCACCGGCCTGGGCATGAAGCCCCAGACCAGGAACACTCCGAGGGCAGCAAGGAACAGCAATAGTAGCAACAGTCGACGCCAGCCCATGGGGAGCTACTCCTTCGTCTTGAGCACCGCAACCAGATCGAGATGATCCAGCCGGCGACGGACCACCAGGCTCGAGATCACGGCGGATACCAGAACCACCGTAGCAGAGAAGGCATAGGTACTTGGCTCCACCACCAGCGGAATCCGAAACAGATCGTTCTGCATCGATTGGGTCATATAGGCACACAGGGTGCGACCGATCGCCGCTCCCAGGGGTAGCGCGACCAACGTGAGCACTCCCAGCTCACCCAGCAGAATGAACGAGATCTCACCGCGGGTAAAACCCAGAACTCGCAAGCTGGCCAGTTCCCGGCTCCGTTCGGAGAGGGCAATCCTGGCGCTGTTGTAGACGACTCCAAAGGCAATGGTACCGGCAAGAAGGGTGTTGAAAAAAGCAAAGGTCAGAATTTGCTGGGCCATCGTGTCATAGAAGTTCCGAAGCGCATTCTTTCGAACGGTGGTGCCCGCAACCCTCGGCATACCCTCGAGCTTTCGATAGATCTCGTTCTGGTAACGGGAATCGGTGGCTACGTGCAGACCTGAGATGGCGCTGCCCTCTCCCAGGAGACGATTGAGAGCGTCGAGTCTCATGTACGCCGATACTCCAAGATATTGACGCACCAGCGCCTGGACCGGTACCTCCACCACGGGGCGGCTTCCCTCCAGGACCTCGACCCTCAAACGGTCTCCCGGTCGCACTTTTAGAATCTTTGCAAGATAGTCGGTTAGCACGATACCAGACGGTGGCAGCTCTATGGGTATCAGGTCGGTATCCAGCAAACGAAACAGATCGGGGCCTGGCTCGACCGCTTGGATCGCCGTGCGGTAGCTGCGATGTTCGAACTTCAGCCTGACCGGAACCGCCCGAAATACCTCGGCATATTCGACGCCCCTCAGGTTTTGAATCTCGTACAGGGCTTTTCTCGAAGTGGGTTCTACCAGGCTGACGGAGAGGTCGTCCCTCTGCGCCAGCCCGAATTGCACCTTCACCATGTAATCGACGGCGTCACTGAAGAATGTACCCATCATCAAGATACTGAAAGCCAAAGCGATTCCGAGCGATGCCAAAAAGGACTTGAGCGGCCTGCGTTCGATGTTGCGAGCAATCATTCGCGTGGGCTGGGAAAACCAGCGCTTAAGGCCGAGTCGCTCTATCAGAGTCTCCCGGTACTGCGCCGGAGGTTCCGGACGCATGGCCTCCGCAGGAGGACTCTTGGCCGCCTCCCAGACCGAATACAGCGTGCCAATCAGGGCTGCGGCTGCGATCACCAACGCAGCCGTCGCTGCCACACTTGGTCTCAGCTCGAAGAGCAAAAAGGGGAAGCGATAGAACTCCAGGTACATCTGACCTAGACCCTTCCCCAGCCACACCCCGAGTGCAATTCCCCCGGAGGCGCCGAACACGGAGATCAGCGCGACCAGTTTCATGTAGTGAGACAGAATCCGGAGGTTGCTGTAGCCAAAAGCCTTGAGGGTCGCGACCTGCTCTCGCTGAGTCCGGACCAGCCTGCTGACAACTACATTCAACAGGAAGGCCGCCACCGAGAGGAAGATGGTAGGAAAGATGGTCGCCATCTGCTCCAGCTGGCGAAACTCTTCCGACAGGTAACGATGGGAAACTTGGTCTTTCCGGCCATACGCGCCCAAGCCCCCATACCTCTCCAGAATCTCGTCCAGGGGCGGGAGGATTTCTTTCAGTTTGGCCTCCGATGAGAGGCTCAGTGCCACATCGTTGAAGGCCCCCTCCATGTCGTAGGCGGCCGCCAGCGGCTTCCTCGCCATCCACAAGATTCCGTAGCTTTCGAAATCGGGGATGAAATCGCCAGGACGGATCTGGTAGATGAACTCGGGCGATAGGGCAATTCCTACGATGTTGAGCGTCCGGCGCCGCCCATTTACCGTGACCTTGAGCCGATCACCTGGTTTGAAGCCATGCGCCCCGGCGAACGCCTCACTGATTACGACCTCATCATCCCTTCCCGGATCCACAATTCGACCCTGCTTCAGGTACAGTCCGTTCAAGAGGAATTCACCGCTATCGGGAACCGATACCAGCAGTCCCGACACGGGATCATCGAAGTGCTCGATGTCCAGATTCACGGGTGCAATGACCCGGGTTTCGACATGGCGTATGCCGGGGAGCGACTGAATCCGAGACTTGACGCTCTCTGGGGCACGCTTCAGAGAGGCGAAAACCTCGGCAAAACGATAGTCATCGTAGAAAGTTGTCTGGGTGAGTCTTAGAGAGTCCAGAGTATACAGCGACATCACCAGCGTAGCAGCTCCGCTGCTCATCACCAACACGATCGCGAGGACCTGACCCTTCAGGTTCCAAAGATCACGCCAGAGCTTGCGGGTGAGTGCGCCCATGTCAATGCAATGAACGAGTTACCGCGTGGACATCGAGAAAGAAACGGCTGCCAATGCATTATACTGTGGCCGGGAGGCCGGGCTCGAAAAATCCGCTGCGGGAAGCGCGCCGGATTGTGCGACCCCCCGCTAGAAAGCGGTCCTCGTGCCCCTCCATTCACTAGAATTCGATCCTGAATTCGTGTAAGGTGGTGTTTCGTTTTCGCAGCCACCGCGACCAAGAGTTAGTTTGGTAACGGGTCGGAGCGAAGAGAAGTTTGGATTGTTGGCTCCCGCAACGGGCTGCACTTTCACAGCTCGAGAGCACGGCTGAGATACCTGATTTCTTAACAGTCTCGGAATTTCGATAGCGAAGCGAAGCGAGCTGTAAGAGTCAAATCATGACAGCTAAGACCTGTGATCGAGTCAGCAAGAGATTGGGAGGGACCTTTGTCTGTGGTTCGATCCCAAGCAGTTGCGCGATCATACGGGGTGGTCCGAATAAAAGGCACCAAAGCTCCATCGGATGGCCACATCGCGGGCAAGAAAGAGGCTTCCTGTCCCCCGCTGCCTGGCGCCTCTGCTCCCACGTCTGGGGCTTGGAACGGCGTTTTTTCCTCTGGGCTAAAAGTTGACGAGCCCTCTTCAGGAGCTTGGTGCGTTTGATGTTCGAGAATAACCCATAGTGACGGACTTGTCGAAACCCGACCTCCGGCAGGTGTTGAACCAAACGGTCAATGAAGGTCAACACGGGGAGTTTTCGGACTCGGATCTTCCGGTCCTGATGATAGTCCTTGAAACGAAAGGTCACGTGGCCCTGAGCGAACTTGATAATGCGCCCTTCGGCAATCACGGGCCGCTTGGTATAACGGCAGGCGTAACGGACGGCTTGGTCGGCACTTTTCAACGACGGACCGATGAGGATATGCCAGCGCTTCTTGCGAATGTGCCCCAAGAGCTTGTCCACCTCGATCCGGCGTCGGGGGTCGCTTCGAAGCCGGCGACGCACCAGGGGCTGGGACTGGTGAGCGCGGCGCACTCCGTGGAGGACGTTCAACTTCCACTCCGTAGCCAGCAGGGGGGCCGGGACGAGATAGCGTTGGGGGGCGGCCTGCCAGCGATCGCCGGCGCCGTTGAGCCCTCCGGCGGTGACGATCATATGGAGATGGGGGTTCCATTTGAGGTCGGACCCGAAGGTGTGCAAGACGATGATCAGGCCTGGCAAGTAGCGCCGGCTTGGACGTCTGGCCGCCAGCCAGGGCTGGCTCTTGCGCCCTCGTGGGGTGGGTCCCTGCCCGCTGAGACTCAAGACAGCATCCGCGGCGGCTCGAAACAACACGTTGAGCAGGACCCGACGGTTGTCCTGGATCACCAGCCGCAGCTCCCACGGCAGGGTGAAGACCAAGTGCCGATAGGGCACCTCCAGGAGATCCGAGAGGAGCTCGTCGCACCACTGGTCGGTGCGGACCTTCCCGCAGCTGGAACAGAAGACCGATTTGCAGCTGTGGGGTACGACCTTGACGGTAGGACAGTTGGAGCACCCAAACAAATGCAGCCCCAGTTTCGCGGTCCGGCACGACAGCATCCGGGAGACATGGTGGTGGACTGCCCGCCGCACCTGTCCCCCTTTCCAGGCGATGTAGCGCTGGAAGTTGTTGCTCGTCAAGAGGATCTCCGCGATGGCGATCGGACCGCCCCACCGGCTCATGGGCAGCGATGCTCCTCTCCACCAGCAAGCGTGTCAAGTAGCCTCCCTTTCCGTCCTCGGCTGCCACGTCCCAAAACTACCTTTTACGGCCAGGGGCCGTCGGCACGTAGTGCCTACTCTAAACAAAAGATCAGCCCGGACCCTTGCGGGGTAGGTCCGACTTCTGGAGAGATCTTATGACCCAACGAGAATTCGATTTCGCCCTCGCCATCGGAGGGGCCGCCGGGCAGGGTATCGCGACTCCCGGCAACATACTGGCCCGACTCTTCGTCCGGCGCGGTCTTCACCTCAACGCTTACAATGCGTTTCAATCCATTATTCGAGGTGGGCATATCTTCCTGACGATACGAATCAGCGATCAGGAAGCCCGCAGCCATGGGGATAAGCTGGACCTGTTGGTCTGCTTGAATCAGGACACCATGGACCGACACTTGGGGATCATGGGACCTGGAAGCTGTGTGGTCTACAACAGCGATGCGATCAATCCGGGAGCGCCGAAAGATGGCGTCCAATTGTGTCCCATGCCAGTCGTCGATATCACCGGCGGCAATCGGAACCGACTCATGCAGAACACGGTTGCGTTGGGCGTGGCACTTGCTCTGATGAAGCTGGACTTCCAGCTTCTGGCGGACAGCCTCACACTCCAATTTCAGCGCAAGGGTCAAGAGGTCGTGGACGAGAACGTGGCGGTTGCTCGTGCCGGATTCGAGTTCGCAGAGGCGAACTTTTCTACTTTTCCAAAGGAACCTCCGGTCGGTCCCGAGCCTCTGGCAGTCTGGGTTGGAAATGATGCACTCGCAATGGGGGGCGCGGCGGCAGGCGTCAAGTTCTACTGCGCCTACCCCATGAGTCCGGCGACAGGCGTCCTCCACTGGATGGCCAAGAACGCCCGCGATTTAGGCATCATGGTGCGGCAAATCGAGGACGAAATTGGGGTTGCCAATGTGGCGATCGGAGCGGCCCATGCCGGCTGCCGGGTCTTGTGCGCTACCTCCGGAGGTGGATTCGCACTGATGACCGAAGCAATCGGTGCGGCCGCAATGATGGAGATCCCGGTCGTGTTCATCAACGTTCAGCGAGCGGGACCCTCTACTGGGGTGCCCACCAAAACCGAGCAAGGAGATCTTTGGCAAATGCTGGGCGCCAGCCAGGGAGACTTTCAGCGCTTGATCGTCGCCCCTCTAGACGCCCTGGATGCCTTCAATACGGTTCCAGAGGTGTTCAATCTAGCCGAGAAGTATCAGTGTCCAGGGATCGTCCTCTCGGATCTTTTGATCTCGGAAGGCACCTTCAGCGTGAACCCAGACCAGATCAACCTCCAGCCTGAGATCGATCGGGGCAGCCTGATCACCGAGTCCTCCCCGACCGACGGCTACCTGCGTTACAAGAATACTGAGGACGGGATCTCGCCTCGCGCTATTCCCGGCCTGGAGGGTCATGTTCACGTCGTTTCCACCGATGAGCACGATGAGGACGGAGTCCTCATCAGCGATGAGTACACCAACCCGCACAAGCGGCGGATGATGGTTGAGAAACGGGCGCGTAAGCTCGACGGGATCCTGGATCAGATCGAGCCTCCCCGGTTGGAAGGACCAGAGGACGCAGAGGTCACGCTAATCGGATGGGGATCGACGCACGGCGTGATCAAGGAGGCCGTGGATCAGCTGGAGGCCAAAGGAGTCATCGCCAACCAGCTTGCGGTCAAGTGGATTGTGCCCTTCCACACTGATGCAGTAGCCGAGGTCTTTTCGGGTGCGAAAAAGACAATCATCGTCGAAAACAACTACTCCGGCCAGTTTGCACGGTATCTCCGAAGCGAGTCGGGAGTCACTGCGGACGGCCACATCCGGAAGTATGATGGAGAGCCCTTCATGCCCCACCATATCGTTGAGGGAGTGCTGGAGCTTCTCGCTGGGAAGACAGACAAATACATACCCTTCCAAGAAATCATGGTCTAGAGAGGAACAACTATGAGCGTAGGAAGCACACCCCAAAATGTAGCTGCATCGACCGCCGCCCTTAAGCCTAACGATTACAAGGGCCAGGTAGATCCGGATTGGTGCGCAGGTTGTGGAGACTTCGGCGTACTCAGAGGTCTGCAGAAGGCGTGCGCCGATCTGGGAATCAAACCCCACAATATCCTGACGGTAAGCGGAATCGGATGTTCCTCCAACTTCCCGGGCTATTTTAACGCCTACGGGATGCACACCCTGCACGGACGGGCGCTGGCCGTAGCAACCGGAGCCCAGCTGGCAAACCACGAACTGACTGTCGTTGCCACCGGCGGCGATGGTGATGGCTACGGCATCGGTGGAAACCACTTCGCTCACACCGCTCGCCGCAATATCAACATGACCTACCTGGTCATGAACAATCAAATCTATGGATTGACCACCGGCCAGATTTCCCCCACCAGCTCCACCGGGATGAAAACCAAAAGCACACCCTTCGGCAGCGTGGAACTACCAGTGAATCCCATCACCACCGCCATCATGAATGGAGCCACCTTCGTGGCCCGCGGTTACAGCGGCGATGGGAAGCAGATGGTTGAGCTCATAAAAAAGGCAATCCAGCACAAGGGCTTCTCTCTAGTAGACATATTCAGCCCCTGTGTCACCTTCAATCACGATAACGACTACAACTTCTTCAAGCCGCGGATCAAAAGGCTCGAGGATGAGAACCACGATCCCAGCGACTGGAAAACGGCCTGTGAAAAAGCCCTGCTCTGGGGCGACACCATTTACACGGGACTCTTCCTTCAGAAACCGTCACAGAGTCTGGATGAGTCAGAGCCGGTCCTTGACGAGGGTGGTCCCCTGGCCCATCGGCCGCTGGGTCTGTCCGACGAGCAAGCCAAGAAGCTCATCTCACAAATGATGTAGCTGGAAAAGATCTGGGCACCAAGGGCCGGCGCGGATGAGTCGGCCCTTACCCGAAACTCTTGCGATTCCCTGTCGCACGAGCCCCCAGACTCCCCACCTGAGTGCAGTCCTACCGAACACAACGCAACCCAGGTCTCAATAAAAATTCGCATTGAGTAGCGACTCCCGGGCTTTTAGTGCATCCTTTAGCTAGTGCCCGTCCGGAAATCCGTAAGTAATTGATAAGGAAGGGGAAAGAGGGCTTTTTCAAGCTCCGAAATTGTCAGGGTCGTTTGCTAGACTATCTGGTGTAAACAATTAGACTGAAACGACTTAGGACGATTTCAGGAGTTCGAAGATGCGTCAAAAGCGTGAAAAACAACGCCCCCTTTCCCCACCATGGCCCGATCACCAACTGGCCAATGAATTGAAGGTGATCTCGCGCATCCTGGACGACAATCCCCAGACGCTGGAGCTGATAGTACAAGATCTCTCTGACAGGGTCGATTCCAGTGTCGGCGCCCCCGGTTTGACGGCCGAGCAGGTGCTGCGTTGTGCCGTCATCAAACAGCTGCATCAGTTCAGCTATCGCAAGCTGGAGTTTCATCTGGTGGATTCGCAAAGCTGTCAGAGGTTCTGTCGCTTGCCCTATGGGGCGTCGATCAGCAAAGCCACCCTGGCGGAGAACCTGGGGAAGATTGAGCCGGGGACATGGAAGGCGATCAACGACCACTTGGTGCGCTGGGCGCAGGCTCGGGGTCTGGAAAAAGGCCAACGGATTCGGGTCGATGCCACGGCGGTCCAGACCAACGTCCACTATCCGCTCGACAGTGAGCTGTTGGACGACGGCATTCGAGTCGTCACCCGGTGGCTGGGGCGGCTGCGGGACTGGGAAGGGATCGGCTTCGTCGATCACACGCGACGGGCCAAGCGGCGCGTCCTGAACATCCGCAACCGCCGCGGCAAGAAGCGCCTGGAGAGTTACCGCGATCTGATCAAGGTGGCGTCCAAGACGGCCCACTATGCCGAGCAGGCGCTGGCCGCGTCGGCGCAGTGGAGCGATCCCCTCAGTCTGGCCGGGGCGGCGCAACTGGCCCACTATCTGGAGCTGTTGCACCAAGTCATCGAGCAGACTCAACGACGGGTCCTTTCGGGCGAGGCCGTCGCGGCCCAGGAGAAGATCTGTTCCCTCTTCGAAGAGCACACCGATATTATCAAGAAGAGCCCTCGGGAAACGGTTTTCGGCCACAAAGTGTTTGTCAGCACGGGGGCCTCGTCGCTGATCCTGGATTGTGTGGTGGAACGCGGGAATCCAGCCGATAGCAACTATGTGCAACCCTTCTTAGAGCGTCATCGACAGCTGTACGGGAAGGTCCCGCGCCAGAGCGCCTGGGATGGCGGTTTTGCCTCGGCGGCCAACCTGAGCTGGGCCAAAGAGCAGGGGGTACAGGACGTGGCCTTTTCCAAAAAGTGTGGGTTGACGGTCGAGAGCATGGTGCGTTCCAGTTGGGTCTACAAACAGCTCAAACGCTTCCGGGCCGGGATCGAGGGGTGCATTGGGACCCTCAAGCACACCTTTGGTCTCCACCGCTGTACCTGGAAAGGATGGCCTCACTTTCAAAGCTACGTCCATGCCAGCGTCCTGACCTATAACCTGGTCGTCCTGGCCCGACTCCTGTTGTAGTCTTTTGTGGCTGACCGTACTGCCTTGTGGCTCCGACTCAGGGAGAGGTCTGCGCCGAACCGGTGTTTTTTGGCCCGTGCGCCCTCGCTCGCTCGTCCTCGCTCTGGATCGAGCTGGGTCGAGTCGGTCTGTCAGCAGTCTCAGGTATAAAAAGTGGTTCCGATTCAACAGATTACAGTTCTGGGAACCCCGGTTTCCGGACGGGCACTAGCTAGTGCCCGTCCGAAAATCTCTAACTGATTGATAAGGAAGGGGAAAGAGGGCTTTTTCAGACTCCTAAATTGTCAGGGTCGTTTGCTAGGCTATTTGGTACAATCGATTAAGCTGAAACGACTTACGACGATTTCAGGAGTTCGAAGATGCGTCAAAAGCGTGAAAAACACCGCCCCCTTTCCCCGCCATGGCCCGATCACCAACTGGCCCATGAATTGAAGGTGATCTCGCGCATCCTGGACGACAATCCCCAGACGCTGGAGCTGATAGTACAAGATCTCTCTGACAGGGTCGATTCCAGTGTCGGCGCCCCCGGTTTGACGGCCGAGCAGGTGCTGCGTTGTGCCGTCATCAAACAGCTGCATCAGTTCAGCTATCGCAAGCTGGAGTTTCATCTGGTGGATTCGCAAAGCTGTCAGAGGTTCTGTCGCTTGCCCTATGGGGCGTCGATCAGCAAAGCCACCCTGGCGGAGAACCTGGGGAAGATTGAGCCGGGGACATGGAAGGCGATCAACGACCACTTGGTGCGCTGGGCGCAGGCTCGGGGTCTGGAAAAAGGCCAACGGATTCGGGTCGATGCCACGGCGGTCCAGACCAACGTCCACTATCCGCTCGACAGTGAGCTGTTGTACGACGGCATTCGAGTCGTCACCCGGTGGCTGGGGCGGCTGCGGGACTGGGAAGGGATCGGCTTCGTCGATCACACGCGACGGGCCAAGCGGCGCGTCCTGAACATCCGCAACCGCCGCGGCAAGAAGCGCCTGGAGAGTTACCGCGATCTGATCAAGGTGGCGTCCAAGACGGCCCACTATGCCGAGCAGGCGCTGGCCGCGTCGGCGCAGTGGAGCGATCCCCTCAGTCTGGCCGGGGCGGCGCAACTGGCCCACTATCTGGAGCTGTTGCACCAAGTCATCGAGCAGACTCAACGACGGGTCCTTTCGGGCGAGGCCGTCGCGGCCCAGGAGAAGATCTGTTCCCTCTTCGAAGAGCACACCGATATTATCAAGAAGAGCCCTCGGGAAACGGTTTTCGGCCACAAAGTGTTTGTCAGCACGGGGGCCTCGTCGCTGATCCTGGATTGTGTGGTGGAACGCGGGAATCCAGCCGATAGCAACTATGTGCAACCCTTCTTAGAGCGTCATCGACAGCTGTACGGGAAGGTCCCGCGCCAGAGCGCCTGGGATGGCGGTTTTGCCTCGGCGGCCAACCTGAGCTGGGCCAAAGAGCAGGGGGTACAGGACGTGGCCTTTTCCAAAAAGTGTGGGTTGACGGTCGAGAGCATGGTGCGTTCCAGTTGGGTCTACAAACAGCTCAAACGCTTCCGGGCCGGGATCGAGGGGTGCATTGGGACCCTCAAGCACACCTTTGGTCTCCACCGCTGTACCTGGAAAGGCTGGCCTCACTTTCAAAGCTACGTCCATGCCAGCGTCCTGACCTATAACCTGGTCGTCCTGGCCCGACTCCTGTTGTAGTCTTTTGTGGCTGACCGTACTGCCTTGTGGCTCCGACTCAGGGAGAGGTCTGCGCCGAACCGGTGTTTTTTGGCCCGTGCGCCCTCGCTCGCTCGTCCTCGCTCTGGATCGAGCTGGGTCGAGTCGGTCTGTCAGCAGTCTCAGGTATAAAAAGTGGTTCCGATTCAACAGATTACAGTTCTGGGAACCCCGGTTTCCGGACGGGCACTAGCTACATTAGGTGGGACTGAAGGGGACGCTCCTGTCCGGAAGTGTGAAGACTTGCTGAGGATTTCGGAGAAGGACGCGTCCCAGTGTGTGTGACAAGGCGACATTGCCGCCAGGAATATTCAAGGCCAGCCTAGGGTAACAGCCAGCCCTTGCCGAAGGGGCCTGGCACCTGTACGGCTGCCTTGGTCGGTATCTTCGTCGTGGACCCGCATTTACCAGGGACGCACCTATCCCATTCCTGCAGCTTCTTCGAGACTCATACTGGCTTAACTACGGCAGAATAGCGGGGAACTAGCGATGAAGGTGCAGATGCTCGAGAGCAACGCGCTCTACCCACAGGTCAAGACGCCAGATCGCCCGGCACGAAATCTGGCTTTGGCAATACTCAACCAGGCTTTCCGGGACATAGTCTCCCCCAATCGGGCTTCGCAAGAATGGGAGATCTGGAAGCGAGACGCGGCCAGATGGTTTTCCTCGGACGAAGACGATCCGGGCAGCTTCCACTGGGTCTGCGATGTGCTCGAGCTAGATTTCTCGAAGCTGCGTGGCTGGCTTGAGACCTACAAGACCAGTGGACTACGAGGACGAAAGGAAGTAGCCCGGAAACTGATCCGATTCAGGATCTATGCCGACTGACTCTGAAGTTTCCCGCTGAATGATCCAGCGCCTGCTGGTGGCCCCACTAGCCCGCATTTCTCATACCCGGTCGTCGCGAGAGGCCGAAAGCGCCGTCCTGACAAGGCTTGCGACCGAGGCCCCCGCAGTCGTACTTTGACAGTACGTCGAGGAGGCCGACGGAGCATAACGCAGTCAGGGCGGATGATTGCGGCCTCGCAGCAGACTGGGTGTGAGAAATGCGGGCGGGCTAGCGCCGAAATCGGAAGGCGTACAGGTCTGCGTTTTGAAGCCGCACCCGGAGCCGGATAGGCTGCCCTTCCAGAGCCGATACATCAGCGCCAAGCCGCCAGCGGATGACGCCTTCGATCTTGTCTCCGAGGATCTTGGGACAGTCTTCCATCCGGAAACCCGGAACCGGGTTTCCGCCCTCATCCTGTAACTCTACCTGTAGAGCGCCTCCGCCGGCAGCGCTGTAGTTGAACTCCAGGCGCCGCCCTTTGAAGCGGATGGCGGGCGTCGTGAACTCTCCCCAGCCGTTGTAAGGGCCCCTGACCGAGACAAAACCGTCTTTTCGCAGGGTACACCGCCGAATTCGGCTCTTGGAAGAGCGAAGGAACTCAGAGTAGTACATCGAAATTTCAGTGGGGCCGGTGGGCACCACGCCGTGTCCCATGATGGGATTGCGATCCACCCAATTGTCCTCGTCCAGCCCCGGCTTGATAATGGGGTAGCGGAAACTTCGCTTCCAGTGGACTCCGTCTCTGCTGGTGGCGAACTGGATCTCCGAAGTTCCCGGCAAGGGAGCGGCCGGGTAGCTCCGCTCGGGATACAGAATCATTGGGAACATGAAGAAAGCGCGCGAAGCCCGATAGTAGTTCACCGCCGCATTGGTGTAGAAGTGCAGATCGACAGGGTCGCCTTCATCCGGCCTGAGCACCATCTTGGGCTCGGACCAGTTTCTGAAATCGGATGATTCGCTTCGCCTGATGGCGCGGCGCCCCCCATGAAAAGGGCCCGGTACCGACATGTCAGTGGCTCTCAGGTAGATCACGAAGCGGGCTGACTGCTCATCCCAAATGAGAATGTTGTGGCTGTCGAAGGGCCCTTTGCTCAGCAGAGGATTCGTCTCCAGGAGATCCCAGTTCATGCCGTCTGCAGAAACGAATCCCGTGATTCCGTTTACCCGCGAAATCATCTTGTACCGGCTCTTACTTCCTGGCGGCTCATTGGGATCCAGAATCACGCTCACGTTCATGAAATCCTTTGGGCTCTCGATAATATTGTTGGCAGTGGCCCCCCCGTGAGAGAAAACGCCCAGCTTGGGTTTCTCCCAATGAATCCCGTCCTCACTCTGGGCATAGCAGGTATAGGTCTGCCCGTCCCCGTTGGGCGTGACGTTCCAGGGATTGCCGTCCGTGGCCCGATACCACATGCGGAAGAGGCCCTGGTCAAAGACCACCGAGCTGTAATGGATGAGTGTTCGCTCCCAGGGGTGCTCGGGCTGAATCGCCACCTCCCGTGACGTCGGGGTGTGGAACACCAGATCCACGCCCTGCTTACTATGAAACCAGAGATCATCCAGAAAGAGTTGCCGCTCCCGGCCCACGTCGATTACTGCCTCCGCGGCAATCACCTGTGGAACCGGAGCGCTCACTAGCCAAACGCCAAGGAGAGCCAGCGTCAGAACCAATTTCGGTTTCGAGGTCATAGTTTCCCCTCTTGGATTCTCAGATTGCAGATCGGATGTTAAATGATACAGGTCCAACTTCAAACCTGCGACCCGCCACGGGTCAGACGTTCAGACGTTGCCCCCGGTAATCTCGAGGAAGCACGTACTTGACGCTCCAGATGAGCAACATCACCGCGAACACCGCTGCGAGGCTAAGAAACGACAATATGCTCCCCAAACCAACCCCTGAATCGGCCACATGTCCGATCACCGGGTCGGCCCAGGAGCTGAACACTCCGTTGGATAGGTTCAAGAGTCCGATAGCAGTCGCCCGTTCCCTGGGGTTCACTACCTCGAAGGTGCAGGCCCACAGATTGACCAGGTAGAGTGCCGTGCCAAAACCGAAGAGGATCAGGGCTGCCACCAGGACAGTACCCGAGTTACCTGACCCTATGACCAGCAAAGCGGGGCCCAGAGCGGCCAGTCCGATCAGCTGAACCAGACTTCGCCCGGACATCCACCTCTGAGCCCAGGAATCCGACCAGCGGCCACCCAAGATGAGACCTACCGCTGCGGCCGATTGGATCCAGATCGTAGCCTTGAGTCCTGCCTGAGCCAGATTGAGGCCGAACTGATCGGTGAGATATCGCGGAAGCCAGTATTGCACCGCACTCATGATCATGGCGACAAGTACGAACACAATTGCGATAAACCGGAAGGTGGGGATTTTCAGCACTGATCCCACGGTTGACCACAGCGACTGAACCCCCAGCCCAGACGGATCCTTCTCGACTCCGGTGCGTTCAGGTTCTCGGAAAAGAGCCATCAGGACCAGGGCCACCAACGCGCCGAAACCAGCGAAGATGAGTAGCGACATCCGCCAACCAGCTATCTCGAGATCTTGCCCTCCAAAAGCGCTAAAAGGCACGGTCCAGAACTCCTGATCAGCTACCATTCCTCCCAACCAACCTCCGATAACCAGGGAAAAATTATAGGAAACCAGATAGATACCGATCGCCTTGGAGCGGGTCCGAGGCTTGAAGCAATCGGCCACCACGCTGGCGATGGCGGGGACACTGGGAGACTGGGACAGAGCGAGAGCAACACGAAGGGCCAAGAGGGCCCCAAAGCTCTGAACCAGCGACATGAGTCCCAGGCAGATAAAGCTACCGGCGAGGCTGCCGAGAAGCACGGTGCGCCGCGGGTACCGGTCGCCCAGATAACCCACCACTAGTTGTGCCAGACAGTAAGGCAAAACAAAGCCCCATGAGAGTAGGCCCAACTCGAAGCTGCCAATATCGAGATCGGCTTCCAGCGGCGGCTGGAAGTAGTTGATCAGGTTACGGTGCAGATAGAGGACGAAGTAATCGAGAGCTACCAACGCCAGGATGAACCAGCGATCGGGAGTCCCTGGACTGTCCCCAGGTGGGGACACTTTGGAATCAGGGCTCACCGCAGGATCTTATCCTGCCCTATCCGATTTGTCGCTGCCTAAGTCTGAGGGGCAGAAATGATCGCAGCGGGAGGGTGTGGAATCGTCGCCAGACCTTCCCGATTGATCTCGCCTCGCAAGCCCCATCTGCAAACGTTACCGTATTTATGAAACGGTGTACTAAAATAGACGCCGGAGGAATCAAGCAATGGCTGCATTCAGACACCAGGAGATCTTCGAGCACCAAGAGGACCTTACCAGTTACCGCAAGCTGACGGACGAATACGTTTCCGGCAGCAGTTTCGAAGACCGCGAAATTCTCAAGGTGCAACCCCAGGCGCTCACGCTGATGGCCCGGGAGGCGATGGATGACGTCTCCCATCTGCTGCGGGCGAGCCACCTCGAACACCTGGCCCGGATCCTGGACGATAAAGAAGCTTCTGCTAACGACCGCTTCGTCGCTACGGAGCTGTTGAAAAACGCCAATATCGCCTCCGGTCGCGTCTTGCCGGGCTGTCAGGACACCGGTACGGCGATCGTCCTCGGCTACAAGGGACAGTGCGTTTTCACGCCTGGGGATGATGCCGAAGCCCTCTCCAAAGGCATCTATCAAGCCTATCAGGAGGGAAATCTTCGTTATTCGCAACTGGCGCCGCTGGACATGTACAAGGAGCAGAACACCAAGACCAACCTGCCCGCCCAGATAGAAATCTACGCCGAACCCGGCGACGACTACCGCTTCCTCTTCATTGCCAAAGGGGGTGGCTCGGCCAACAAGATGTTCCTCTACCAGGAGACCAAGGCCCTTCTGAATCCAAAGTCGCTGATGACCTTTCTGGATGAAAAACTCCGTTTGATTGGAACCTCGGCCTGTCCTCCCTATCACCTCGCCCTGGTGGTGGGAGGCATGTCGGCGGAATTCACCATGAAGACTCTCAAGCTGGCCACTACCCACTATCTGGACGATCTCCCCACCTCGGGCAATGAGCTGGGACGTGCTTTTCGCGATCTAGACCTGGAGAAGGAGATCTTCCAGCTCTCCACCCAGATCGGGATCGGCGCCCAGTTTGGAGGGAAATATTTCGCCCACGACGTTCGGGTCATTCGGCTACCGCGACACGGGGCCTCCTGTCCGGTGGGACTGGGAGTTTCCTGCTCGGCGGATCGTCAGATCCTGGGCAAGATTACCAAAGACGGTCTCTTCTTGGAGCAGCTGGAGACCAATCCGGCCCAGTACCTTCCGGAAATAACCGAGGAGGAGTTGGGAGCTGCCGTGGTCAAGATCGATTTGAGCCGTCCCATGCCTGAGATCCTGGCTCAGCTGAGGGCTCACCCCGTATCCACTCGTCTCTCGCTGTCGGGCCCCATGGTCGTCGCTCGAGATATTGCGCACGCACGACTCAAGGATCGGCTGGATAACGGAGAAGAGCTGCCCCAGTACTTCAAGGATCACGTCATCTATTACGCCGGACCTGCCAAGAAACCCGAGGGCTACGCCTCCGGCTCTTTCGGACCCACGACGGCGGGCAGGATGGATCCCTATGTGGATCTGTTTCAGAGCCACCAGGCAAGCATGGTCATGCTAGCCAAAGGCAATCGATCCCCTCAGGTAAGAGAAGCCTGTGGCAAGCACGGAGGCTTCTACCTCGGCTCGATCGGAGGTCCAGCCGCCCGACTGGCCCAGCACAGCATCAGGAAAGTCGAAGTGTTGGACTACGAGGATCTGGGCATGGAGGCAATCTGGCGGATCGAGGTCGAAGACTTTCCCGCGTTCACCGTGATCAACCACGAAGGCACCGATTTCTACACCCAGTTTGCGCCGAGACCGCAGCCGGTGGTCCAGATAAAGCAATAACCAAGATACAAGACGCAAGATACAAACAAGTTCCAAACTTCAAGTTTCAAAAGGTCCTAGCCCGCATTTCTCATCGCTGGTCTACTGCGCCACCGCAATCATCCGCCCTGGCTGTGTTACGCTCGGTCGGCCTCCTCGACGTACTGTCAAAGTACGACTGCGGTGGCCTCGGTCGCAAGCCTTGCCAGGACGGCCCTTGCAGCGCCTCGCTACGACAAGCGATGAGAAATCCGGGCTAGACCGAGAACAACCCGATTTCCCACCCGGTAGTGCCGGCCTGTTGCCCCTCTAAGAGAAAGTGTCTGAACGTCCTCACGTACGGTCGCTACCTCTATCTCTTTGTGATTTGGTGCTTTGAATTTGGGGCTTGTTTGTATCTTGTATCTTGTATCTTGTTTCTTGTTTCTCTGATGCTGGCCCACACCAGGGGTTCTGGAATTGCTTGCCTTTTCTGCAGTGCCAGAAACAAATTTAGGAAACCCGCATCCTAATAGATGCGTGTAAGCACAACAGGGGAGAAAAACAAAGCTGCAGGACTTGGAGTGAACCACAAGCTGATGACTACAAGTGAGAAAAGAAGATGAAAAAATCCATGGCGCTTCTTGACGACAATTCGGATACTCTCGACGGCCCCGCCCCTGAACTCTTCTCAGCCGGCCCAACTGCCTGGTCAGCTGGGTCAGATCCCTCCTACTCTCCGTTGGAGGCAGATCATGGGGATGCGGAAGAACCGAATCACCTCGAGGAGGAGACCGATCAGGCAAACGATGCCGTGCGGATCTATTTGAGGGAGATGGGATCGGTTCCCCTTCTGAGCAGGGAGAAGGAGATCGAGCTCGCAAAACGCATCGAACGAGGAAAACAGAATGTCCACCGCGCCCTCCTTCGATCACCGGTGGTCGTCAGATGGATTCTGGAACGAGCCAAGAGTCTGCAGGATGAGTCATACGACCTGAAAAACCTGGTTGACTGCAACGAGGATGAGGTCAGTGAAGAACAGAGGGATGCTTGGCGACAGAAGCTATGCGAGGAAGTGCAGGCAATCGCAGTTCTAGGAGAGAAAGCGAACGAACCCGGGGCGAAGACATCGGGTTCGGCTAGGAAGCGCGCGGCGAGCGCAGGGTCCGCCTTCCAGGTTGCCCGTTGCCGAATTACGATTGCAAGGCGCATCGCAAGTCTCGGACTCACGAACGAGGTCAACCAGGAGTTGCTTCGGCTAGCGAAGAACACCTCGAAGCAGCTGGAAGCCCTGGAACTCGAAGGCAGCCAGCTTAATAGGATTCCGCTTTCTCATCTGGAGCCATTGGAAAGAGACAGGACCCAGGCCCGAATCGAGGAGATCGGCTCGAAAATCCAGGATCTCGAGGTCTCACTGGGACCGGGACTGAGAGGACTGGCCTCGACCGTAAGCAAAATCAAGACAGGTCAGCTGGAAATGGATGCGGCCAAGAAGGAGCTGGTCGAGGCGAATCTCCGCCTTGTGGTTTCTGTAGCCCGAAAATATCGCTTGAAGGGCCTGCAGTTGCTGGACCTGATCCAGGAAGGCAACATCGGCCTGATGAAGGCGGTCGACAAGTTCGACTACCGCCGCGGCTTCAAGTTTTCAACCTATGCTCACTGGTGGATCCGTCAGGCCATCCACCGGGCAATCTCAGATACCGGACGCACCATTCGCATTCCAGAGCACATGATCCAGGCCATCAACAAGTCGGCCCGGATCTCTCGGGAACTGGTCCAGGAGAACGGTCAGGATCCCACTCCCCTGGAGATCGCCAGCAGAGCCGACATGCCCGTGAGTACGGTTCAGAAAGCCTTGAAGATCGGCCAGGATCCAGTCTCGTTGGAAACGCCACTGAGCGAGGGCGAAGAAAGCCGCATCGGTGATCTCATTGAAGATCGTAACCTGTCCTCGCCGGTCGAGAGAGTGATCAATCTGCGGTTGGAGGAACAGAGCGCCGTGGCCCTTGGAAACTTGACCCCAAGGGAGGGAGCCATCCTTCGCATGCGTTTTGGAATCGGCGAAGGCCACGAGCATACGCTGGAGGAGATTGGTCAGCGTTTCTGTCTCACTCGGGAACGGATCCGCCAAATCGAGGCCGAGGCGCTTCGAAAGCTGCGTCGTCCGGTGGCTTTTTGGCCCATCTCCCAGCTCAAACTCAAAGCGAACGGGACACACGCCGCCGCCGCCGGGATGTAACGAAGATTTTGCTCGGTAGAGCTGTGTGTAGGGCCTTTCAAGCTTTCTAAGCGAGGTCAATCCCAACGGGATTGACCTCCCCTTTCATCTGAAAACACGCTAAGCAGGTACTGGAATATCAGTGAATCCGGTGCCCGCCCTGGAACACAGCTTTCACGCGGCTGGCGGCGGTCACGTCATGATTCGGATCGCCGTCGAGTGCCACCAGGTCGGCGATCTTTCCGGGTTCGATTGTCCCGACTTCTTGCTCCATCCCAATAGCTTGTGCGGAGATCCGTGTCGCAGACTCCAGCGCTTCGGCCGGGGTGAAACCAACCTGCACCAGCAGCTGAAGGTCATAGTCCAGGTGCCCGAAGGCCAGGAGACCGACACCCGAATCGGTGCCGGGTACAATTCGGTCCTTCATGCCATAGTCGAGCATCCGCCTCATGATATCCAACCGTCCCTCCATCCGCCCTTCCAGCTGCTGGAGCTCAGTTTCTTCGGAAGGCTGGATCTCCCCGGCTTCGCGTCGCTCTCTCAGCGCTACGATTCTCGGATAGTTGGTCCAGGCTTGTAGTGTGGGGCTGACCCAGATACCCGACTCAACCATCATCTCGGCCAACTTGGGATCGAATCGCATCTGGTCATCAGGTTCGAGAAACTCGGCGTGCTCCATCAGGTCGATTCCAGATTTCACTGCACGAACCATGGATTCCTTGGCGCGACAGTGGGCAGCGGTCAGACGGTGGAAGTGGTGCGCCTCGTGTACGGCGGCATGAAGCTCTTCCACAGAGTAAGTGGCCACACCGGGGATGGTACCCAAGGTTCCACCTCCCGAAGCCATGATCTTGATATAGTCGGCCCCTTCGTGGACCAGGCGGCGCACCGACTCCCGCATCTGATCCTCTCCGTCGGCGATCTCATTACACATGTGGAAGTGGCCACCCGTACAGGTCACGGGCCGTCCACTAACCAACATCCGAGGCCCCTCGATGTAGCCGTGTCCCAGTGCTTCCTTGAGGCTGAAACCTACCTTGTTACGCGCTCCGTGTTCGCGGATGGTGGTAATACCGGCCTCTAGATGGCGTCTCAGGTTCTGCGCACCTATGAGCACCATCATCTCGTCGGTCTTGGAGAACATCTCTACGTAGTCGCTGCCATCGCCGGCCAGGCTCAGGTGAGTATGTCCATCGATCAGTCCCGGGGCCAGACAGGAGCTGCCCAGGTCGACGACCTCCGCATCAGGCGGAGCCTGCCCCTGGATCTCGTCGGTTGGACCCACTGCGGCGATGCGGCCATCGTCCACCAGCACTGCCTGGTTGGCTCGGGTACCCTGGCCGGTCCCATCCACCAGGCGTTGGGTGAGAATGAGCTTCATGATGACTCTTTCAAAAGGAATAGCGCAGCGAAAGCTGCAGCTCGCGCCCGGGAGAAGCGGAAAGGATCTGCCCAAAAGTAGGTCTTCCGACAAACCCCTCCGGCAATCTGAAGTTAGCTCGATTCAATCCGTTGAAGACATCGGCCCGAAACTGAATCTTGTGCTCTTGACCGATAGTGAACACCTTGGACAGTGATGCATCCAGGCTGGCAAAGCCGGGTCCAACAATGATGTTTCGTCCCGCATTCCCAAAACTGAAAGGGTCCGCGGCTGCGAATACACTCGCGTCAAAATAGCGGTCGGGATCTCTGGAAGAAAGGCGAGGACTGCCGACCAGATCGGGCCGATCGTAGCCGAAGATTCCGCCGATGTTTCCAGTGTTGCTGTTGTCCAATTCCAATATCGGCGTCAGCGGCCTTCCTGACTGAACCGCGATCAGAGTACTTAGCTGCCAGTCACGAAGGAATCTATGGCTCCCCCCCGAAGGCAGGGAATAGAGCAACGACCACGACACGCGCTGCCGTAAATCAAAGCTGGAGAGAGCCCTTTCCGCTGCCAGATTCCTACTGTCCTGCGGAGTATTGTTGTTACCGTCCGACCCCAGAAACGAGGAAGCATTATCTATCGACTTGGAGTAGGTGTAGGAGCCCAGGAAGGACAGGCTTCGCGAGAGTCTTTTCTGAGCTCTCAACTGTAGCGCATGATAGATGGAGGCCCCGGCAGATTCGATGAAAAGGATGTTGTCGAAACCGGAAATGGGCCTCCTTTCAAAAAGGGGCTCTTCCCCGGGCTCGGGTTGATTCAGGTCGCGCTTGGAGACCAGCTTGGTCCCCCGAGTACCTACGTAGCGCGCTTCCAGTACAACATCCCCACCGACTTCGCTGCTGAGACCCAGGCTCCAGTGCTGCGAGTAGGCCGTTCTGAAATTGCGATCCAATGTGATGGGCGAAGGAGGCAGTGGAAAACCCAGCTCGGTGGGAAAGGCCTGCTCCAGAGTAAGCGGTCCGGCGAAACCCGAGAACAGGTTCAGGTTGAAGTTTGGAGGATTGAAGTACATTGAGGAGTTTTCGATCAGCGTGCCGGTGTCGTAGAAAACCCCATACCCGGTCCTTACGACCAGCTTCCCCGACCCCGAAGGGTCCCATGCCAATCCTAGCCGCGGCCCAAAATTGTTCAGATCCGCCTCTATTCCGGCACGCGGGACGCCACCCTCTCCTACTGGAAGCAGGGACTGGCTTCCCGGATCGAAGATGGTCAAGCGGTCCTCGGAGTCCACCGGAGGACGGTTGTACTCGTACCGCAGTCCCAGGTTCAAGGTGACGGTGGCGCCGATATGCCAGTCGTCCTGAACGAAACCATTGAGGGTCATCCGGTAAATGGGGAGGTGGAACGTGGTTCGGCGCTTTCCGGATCCCAAATCTGGTTCCCCGTTCGCTTGTCAATATAGTCGGCTGCAGTAGCAGGGGCCGTGGGAACTGTGGAAAACTCCGAGCGATATCGAACTGGGCCAGCAAGCCCGTGATACGGAGTTTTCCAAGCGCTGTGCGAACGGTGGAAAAACAACTGCGAGCACTTGCCAGTTCTCCTCCAGAACTACTTGTTTTTCCACGGTTTGCATAGTGCGGCAGTTTCCGCGGCCTGCCTTTGACTGGCGGCACCTCCCCATTTACCGGATGAACCTCTTTTGGCCCTGCTGCTTCTGAATCCGCTGATCGTATCGGCCTCGGTCCTATCCCAGCCTGAGAGCTCGGCAGAAGGAGCAACTACAACTGTTGAGAGACAGTGGCTGGGACCGGACGGGAAGCCGCTCCCGTTCAAATCCGACGAGGAGATCATCACCTTCATGCGTAAGGCCAAGGTCGTGTCTAAGAAACACACCCCTCTGGGGGTCAATCGACCCTACCGTGTGGTACTGGAGCGAGACGGCGTGAAGATGCAGGCGGTCTTCCGCCAGGTCAGCGTGAAACAGAAGTCTCTGCGCCTGGACGACGGCTCCGTCCAGTTGTTCTTCCGGGACGAGTGTCGTTTCGAGCTGGCGGCCTATCGACTGAGTAAGATGTTGGGACTCGATAATGTTCCGCCGGTGGTGGAGCGAAAACTCTTTGGCGCCAAGGGAACCCTTCAGGCCTGGCTGGAGCAGTCCATCACGGAGAAACAGCGCCGCGAAGAAAAGCGATTCCCAGAGAGCATGCTCCATTGGCTCCGTCAGACCCACACCATGGACATCTTCGACAACCTGATCTCAAACGACGATCGAAACCTGGGGAACATGCTCATCGACCAGGAATGGAAGCTGTGGATGATCGATCACACTCGAGCCTTTCGCCGCAACCGGGAGTTGGGCAATCCCGACAAAATAAAGTTCTGCCCCAAGGTTCTGTGGGAAAGGCTTCAGAAACTCGATAAGAAGGTTCTACAGACCGAGATGGATGGAATCCTGGTACAGGCGGAACTCCAAGGCCTTCTCGAGCGCTGCGATCGGATGCACGAGTTTCTGCAAGAGCTGATCGCCAAGAGGGGTGAAGGTGCCGTGCTGTTCTAGTTTCCTGGGTCAGAATAAGGTTGGTCCTTTGGGGGCTCGGAGCCCCGGATTTCTCATGCCCTGTCCACGGAGGAGACGAGAAATGGTAAGACTCAAAAAACTGCTCCAACCCCTTTTTCTAGGACTTCTCCTGACACAAATGGTCACAGCCCAAGAGACGGCCAAAGAACCTGACGACCAGGCAACTGACGATGCGGAGATCCAGGACACCTGGACTGGGGTGGAGCGAATCGTGGCCGTGGGCGGCATCCACGGAAACTACAAGAACTTTCTGAAGATCCTAAGCTACGCAGGGCTGATCGACTCGAGAGCCGATTGGAGTGGCGGGAAGGCCCACCTGGTGCAGACCGGCGACGTACTGGATCGAGGAGCCGATTCGCGAAAAGTAGTGGACTTGCTGATGAAGCTGGAAGACCAGGCAAAGGCAGCCGGCGGACAGGTTCACGCCCTGATCGGCAACCACGAAGCAATGAATCTCTACGGCGATCTTCGCTATACCTCTCCGGGTGAGTTCAAGGCCTTCCGGGACAGCAACTCCAAGATGGTACGGCACAAGTTCTACCAAATGGCTGTCACGGAGTGGAAGGAGGGGCGAGCTGAATCCGAAGGCGCCCCGCTTGAGGACAGTCTAGGGACCATGTCGAGGAGAAAACAGATGGCCTTCAAGAAGGAATGGGAGTCCCGGCACCCCTTCGGTTACTTCGAGCACCGCTTTGCCTTCGGTCCCAACGGTAAATACGGCAACTGGATCTTCCGCAACAACGCCGCCGTCCGGATCAACGACACGCTCTTTGTGCACGGCGGCATCAGTCCCAAATACTCTTCCAAGACCATCGGCGAGATCAACCAGACGATCCGAGACGAACTGAAAGACTCGGCAAACGAAGAAAAACTGGACGCCGGTATGGCGGCCGATCGCCAGGGACCTCTGTGGTACCGAGGTCTGGCACGGGGAGAGGAAAGTAGTCTGCAGAAACACGTTGCAGCTCTGTTGGAGCAGCATCAGGTCAAGCGAATAGTTGAAGGGCACACGCATATGCCGGGTGCCATCGTCCCCCGATTTGAAGGAAGAGTCCTGGCCATCGATACGGGAATTCCAAAGGGACGCCTAGCCTACCTTGTGATCGAGTCGGACAAGACCTATGCCATGCACAGGAACAGAAAACTGGAGATTCCATCCGAATCCGAGGAGGGATTGCTTCGCTATCTCAAGCAGGCCTCGAAGCTGCTAAATCGGGTTCCATCCCGACTGCAAGAGACGATCGAGGAGCTGGAGGAGTCGCTGGTGCCTGCATCGAGTCAGCGTTGAGCTTGCCGGGATTTTGACCCTTCGGTGCACCGGGCAATCTTGACGACCCAGGCAAGACACAGCCTTCCTCGCATCAGCCTGACCTTTGACTCCAAAAAGGAAGAGGACTAGGCTAGCAATCAGGACACCGCCTTGGATTCTTCGGGTCGGGCCAGGAGAGGGGAGTTCATATTGACACCTCAGCTTCAGACGGGGAGAAGTTCTGGAGGGCACAGGGGGACCCTCATTCTCTCGGTCCTGGCCATCGGTTTTGCTTCGACCTCTCCCTGCAGCGGTGGCGACCGACTGAACAGGAAGGAAGCCGCCGTGATGATCTCGGCGTACCAGGGTAGCATCGAGAACTCCCGAGCTCTCTTCCCCGAGTCGGTGTCGGAGGCGCTGCCGCTGAGCTCACTGGGACCGCGAATGGTGAGCAAGACCTGCCGTGGAGGATGGCAGAAGGCCTACGAGACGCTCGTCGAAAAGGGATACCTTTCTTCCTTCGAAGAGAAAGGTCCACAGATAGGTATCCGGGAAGACGCGGTCACAGCCAGGGGTAAGCAGGTCTTCAGCCGTCTCACTTCCCAGAGCTTCTACTGCGGCGTCGCCATCATCTCGGCTCCGAG
Organism: Acidobacteriota bacterium; assembly: GCA_965222655.1. Classification (GTDB taxonomy): domain Bacteria; phylum Acidobacteriota; class UBA6911; order RPQK01; family JAJDTT01; genus CAUZIZ01. Next base: position 1,058,389 of record CBDCUP010000022.1, on the reverse strand, counting down.
CGAAGCAGATGTTCGAGTTCTTCAGGCGAGACAGGAACCAGGGGCAAACGAGGCGCTAGCTATGTTCGAGGCAAGCGCTACCGAGGCATTTTCCATCCTGTGGAAAAACAAGGTCTTCGAGGCAGGCTGCGGAGGCGAGATTGACGAAGGCCTGATCGTCGATAAGGCGACCGTCCGCGGCCACGCTCATTTCAAGTTTCGTCGGGGCCGATGGCAAGTCGAGAAAGTTGAGTTGGGTCCCTACAGTTCTCGGGAGTGATTCAACGGGAAGGACGGCATGGCACCCCCATACCTGAAATGGATTGACTCGCTGGACGAGGAGCAGACCTATCCTCTTCAGAAAGACGAGATCGTGGTGGGACGGAAGCCGGATGCCGATGTCGTCTTCTCCGATCCCTACGTCTCACGCGAACACGCGAAACTCGTTCGCATCGAAGGGGGTTACACTCTCGTCGATCTGAGTAGAGGAGGCACTTTCGTCAATGGGGAACGGATCAAGGAACAGCAGGTGCGCCCCGGCGATCGAGTTTATCTTGGCCGACCCTCCACCGAGTTTGAATACCTCAGCGACGGCCAGGTCGAGCCCAGTACCCTTCCCCCCTCGGCGATCTTAGATCAGAATCGTTCGTTGGTGGATCTGGCGGCTGTACTGCCTCCTCAAATGACCGAGTCCTCTGCACTGGAGAAGCTCTCCAGGATCCTCGATTTTCAGTACGAGTTCGGGAAGACGTTCTCTGCCGAGGGGACCTTCGACGATCTGCTGGCCTCTGCGCTCGAGATCAGCGGAGCCGAACGGGGCTACATCCTCCTGAAACAAGAGGAAAAGTTCGAGTATGTAGTCGGTCGAGACGGTGCCGGACGAAGCCTCCCCGAGTCCGAGTTTCAAGCCAGTGAAACGGTCGCTCTTGAAGCCGCCAACCTGGGCGAAGCAAGATTCATGACGGAACGGATTTCGGACGAATACGCCCAACAGGAGAGCATCGTCGCCCTGGGCCTTCGCTCCCTTGCGTGCATGCCGCTGGAGTGGCTGCTGCCGGATTCACCTACCCCCGAGGTACGCGGCATCCTCTACCTGGATAGCACCAAAAGCATGCACGCCTTAACCGGACTGGACCAGAGAATCCTGAGGAGGCTGGCGGCGGAGGCCAGCCACGTATTCGAAAAACTGGAGATGATCAAGACCTTTCAGGAGCGCAGAAACCTGGAACTAGAGCTAGCGCTGAAACAGGAAACCCAGAAGAGGTTGGAACAGGAGCTCCAGGCGGCAGAGGAGCTGCGCCGGGCCGAATCTCAGGTTCTGTTGTCGGAGAACGCGGCTTCCATGGGGCGATTCGCGGCCGCCCTGAGCCATGAGCTCAACCAACCTATTGGAATCCTCGGCAGCACGCTTCAGACCTTCGCCACCATCGCTGAGAAGAGGAAGACCCTACCCGTTGAAGAACACCCACGACTGGACCAGACCGAAGCGGAACTGAGAGCAGGAGCACTCAAGTCCACCGTTCGCCTGGACGAGATCATCAAACGGATGCAGCGATTCACCAACCTGGACCGCACCGAGATCATTCCTGTGGACCTGAACGCTCTGCTCCAGGATGTGGTGGACCTGTTCCAATCGGAGATCGATGCCAGCGCCTCCATAGAGGTCAAGTTCCAGTCCTTGCCCAAGCTCTCGCTGCGTCCGCAGCAGATGAGTGCCGTTTTTTCCAACCTCCTACACAATGCGGTAGGTGGAATCGAAAAAAAGGGACGAGTAGAGGTGACCACACAGCGGCGCGATTCCATGGTGGAGGTCAGAATCCGGGATAACGGAAAGGGCCTATCCGAGGAAGAAGTGTCCCAGATCTTCGATCCAGCGTTCCGGGTCAAGGACAGGCTTGTGCGAACTGGAAACTGGAGCCTCTTCAGCTCCCGCAACCTCATCCGCGAGAATGGCGGCGAAATCGTGATCGAGAGTACTCCCGGCCAGGGAACAGAGGTAAGGGTGACGTTGCCCATTCCCAAACTGTAGATTTCAAGTACCGGGACACAAGACACAAGATACAAGATACTACAAGATACAAACAAATCCCAAGTTCTAAATCCCAACGCTGGGTCGCCTGATCGGTCCGACCGTGGTTTGTGACTTGATGCTTGGGATTTGAGCTTTGTTTGTGTCTTGTATCTTGGTGCTTGAAGTTGTGCGGGGTTACGGTCCCGACGGAAACGACAGAGAGGCTTCTAGTACCCCAATTGCGGCCAAAAGTGGGGATGGACTTGGATCGAGAGAGGAAGCCTTCCGTAAATAGGACAGGAGCGCCTCACCGCCGCGCGCAGGCAACTCCAGCTTGGTTCCGCGATGCAGGGCATAGACCTTTCCTTTCTCGATCAGCAAGCAGGCGAGTCGACCACCATAGAATTTCGAGATTCCCACGTCGATGGCCAGCACTCGTCCATCGAAGTAGGGCATGATGGCACCGGTCCGGGAGGTATGCCCGACCACCATTCTCTCTGCTTCGAAGTTTGTGAGAATGCTGGTGAGCTGAGCACTCATCGCATCCTCAGTTTCCGGCACCAGACCCCGGAACCAGAGAGGACCTTCAGGATCGAGAATCATCGCCCCCTGAAGCATCAATTGGTTGAAGTCCAGCTTCAACTCCTTTCGGACGGTCTCGTTGATCTCCCGAACCGAGAGGGCGGCGTATTTCGGGCCAATACCCCCGTGAAGAAAGAGGATGTCGTTGATCTTGACTACGGCATTGTGGCTTCGGATCCACTTGCCATACTTACCACCAGAAGCCAGATTGGAAGCGTGCTCAAAGTACCCCAATGGGTGTTTCGATTCCCATTCCGCGCGAAAGGAGGCTTCTTCTACCGGGAGCTCACCAGTCGTACTCGTCTGCTTGGCTTCTTCCACTGCCGCCTTGAAGTAGGCCTCCCTCAGTCGCTTTGAGCTCTTCCCCCGAAAAGCTGCGAATTCCCTGGGGGTCACATATCGGAGATCCCCATAGACGTTCATCGCTTCATGGTTCCCAATCAGAGCATGCACCCGGCCACCGGCCTTCCGGGATTGCTTTTCCAGCTTCCTCAGAAGGTCCATGACCTTACGTGAATCGGGTCCCCGGTCGGGAACATCGCCGGTTTGAACCAGGTGGGTCTTGCCACCCGACCAACGCTCCTCTTCATCGATGAGTCCGGCCGATCGGACCAGGACCAAGAACTGATCGTAGTCGCCGTGGACGTCACCAATCGCAACGATACGTTGGACACCGGTCCAGACATCCTGCGCTCCGTAGCCAGCGGCCGAGCTCACCGCCAGCACCAGAAGGACGTTGAGAAGAACAAGTTTGCGGTTCCAGAGATACGTCATTGCGATCCGTCAATCGACACTATAAAGAGCCACTTCTTCACCCTTTTGATCAATGATATCTTGAATGAGTTCGACCAGCTTTCTCTTTCGCTCGATCAGGGCCTGGATTTCACGAGGCCGCAGATACGGCTGCAATGTCTTCCGCAGCTCACTCACCTTGAGGCTTTGTAGTCTTCTCCAGAGCATCGCTTCACAAGACGCCACACCGCCTGGATAGGGAAGCTCCTCGTCGGTTCGAAAGGAACGCGTGTGCTCGATCATCCATATTTTGCCGTCGGGGCCGTGCAGGATGTTTCCACTGTTTCGGTCGTCGTTGAAAATCAGGTTGTCGAAGATCAGGATGATCTGTCCTTGTCGCTCCAGGCGCAACTTGTCTCGAGCTGGAGAGTCCCTTCTTTCTCGCCTCTTTTCTGTTTCGGCACCTTCGATCCAGACCTGCAGTGTTCCCGATTTTCCTCGCACTTCCCGCGCCACAACCGGTGGCACAAGATCCAAACCCAGCAATCGATTCAACTCATATGCCGCACACTCTAAGATACAGTCGTCACGAAGCAGCGTGGGGTTCCGACGAGATCGAGACAACTGTTCCTCTCTGACATCCCGAAAGATAGCATGGACACGCAGCCCGTCCTTCTGCACCAGCACTTTACGCGCTCCGGTAATCCCTTCTCCGACCTTACCCAGAACCGTAACAGGTCCTGTACGCAGCAAATCCAACAGCTCCTTGTCCTGCCGAAAGGGGAGCGGCTGCCCACTGGTATCTCGATACTGGATTTGGGCGCTGTTTGGGGAGGGGAGGTGAATACTGAAAAACTCGGAAGCCCGGCCAGGACTCAACTCCACTACACAGAAAAGAAAAGCCACAACGGCGACGCATCGGTACACCCGATCAAGCTAGCTCACAGGGCCGCGGATTTCAATCGGACCCTGAGGCTCGCCGAACTCTCCCGGATGATCAGACCATCCGATCGGACAATCCGCCAATCTCAAGAAAAAGACAAAATCTCCATATGAACCCGTACAGCTACTAGTGGACTGTAACACCTGAATCGCTAGCGCCTGAGCGGCCCTCGAGCCCGATCTCTGCGTTGCGCTTTCTCGCCATAGTCCAAGCTATGCCTGCGTCAGCGCGCCTTGACCTCGGGCCCGAATGGCTCGCTCATCCACTAGCGATTCAGGCGTTACAGTCCACTAGGTGCCGTCCACCGCCAGGATCGGATCGCCCTCTACGCATCTGGAAGGAATGCCGTCGACACCTATTGGGACCTCACCTACCAGCGTGACCCGGTAGAACTGGCGCTCGAAGTCGGAGTGGAAGATGTCCGTGGGCGGAAGGTGGGCGGTGGCTCGGTTATCCCAGAATGCAATGCTGCCCGGTTCCCACTTGAACCGGACCGTGTATTCTGGGCGGATCACGTGTTCCCAAAGCAACTCGAGCAGTCGCTGGCTTTCTCGAGGGGCCAACCCCACAATTGAGGTGAGGAAGCCCGGACTCACATAGAGCAGGCGTTCTCCAGTCTCGGGATGCACCGTGACCAGGGGATGCTCGCTGGTAAGCGGTCTTTGACGCAGCTGCTGATTGTACTGCTCGGTAGTCTTTTCGCCGGGAGGGTTGAAGCGATGAACACCGCGCAGCCCGTCCACGAAAGCTCGCATCGGCGGGGACAGGCCTTCATACGCTGCGGCGAGGTTAGTGAACTGGGTATCTCCCCCGTAGGGGGGAACTTCCACACCCCTGAGGATCGAGGCGGCGGGCGGGTTGTGCGCCGCCGTGATGTCGCTGTGCCAACCGGCCCAGGGCACGACAAGAGGTTCACCCTTGAAGCGGTCCGAACCGCGATGTTTGCCGACCGAGTAGATCTCGGGGTAGTCCTCGATATGCCCAAAAACGGCGTGTCCCACCGTCAACTCTCCGAATTGTCGTGCAAAAGCAATGTGCTGACAATGGTCCAGGTGTTGTCCACGAAAGAATATGACCTTCCACTGCAGGAAAGCCTCCCGTACCTCCTGGACTACACTCGGAGGGAGTGCGCGGGTCAAGTCGACGCCACCAATCTCGGCACCGATAAGAATGGAGAGAGGCCGTACCTTGATCGTGTCAGGCAATCTAGTTCCTCAGGGCTTGGGCCCGGAATTTAGCACCTTCATCCCACAACAGCAAGACCGGAAGCCTTGATGAACCCCAGACCGGGGACAGTCCGCCGTTGACGGAGATCTGCTGTCTGGCTCCCTTCTCCGGATAGCGCTGGACGTACACTTCAGATTGACCACTCTCCCCCGTGACATAGGCCAGCCAGCGACCATCGGGATGGAACTCCGGAGACATCTCATAGGAGTCGTTTGCCAGGAAGGGTTCGACGGAACGGGAACCCTCCAGGGAGAGCACCAGGATATCGTGATTGTTCTGCGAGCCTGCTTTCACCTGGTTGAAGGCAAGTTTCGTCCCATCTGGCGACCAGGAACCTACCGTCTGGGACTGTTTGTTGGGTGACAGTTGCCTAACGCCACCCAGGCCGTCAACAGCCTTTGAAAACAGGTTGCGACTCCCAGAGCGATCCGAGCCAAACACCAGGGTCAACCCGTTCGGTGACCAGATCGGTGTTATGTTCGACCCTCCCGACGTCTGGATGCTGCTACCCCCTCGATTCAGATCGTAGGTCCAGATCTGGCCTTTCAGGTCCAGTGCCACTCTGGTGTCATCGGGAGAAAAACGGACTGTGTGGTACCGGGCGGGATCGATACCGATGGATTTCTCCTTTCCCTGCCGATCCACCAAGACAATCTCCCTTTTGTCGTTAGGAAAAACCGAGCCCCCAATGTAGGCAAGAGATCCGGAAGGGGAAACGGTGAACTGTGCTGCACTGGTCTCGCTTGGACCGTTGGGCGTGTTGAGGGCCTGACTGACACCTTCCAGGATCGGAAACTCGGAGCCAGTCACTGCCAGAGCTGCCCGGTCGAATGGTGCCGCCCACAGCGCCGCTTCCCGGGCAAAGACCAAATGTCCGGAGGCAACGTAGCAGCCATCCGAACCCCTTTCGATCAGGACCTTCCGTTCGCCCGTCTCCAAGGACTTGACAGCGATATCTCTCCAACTCGACATCAGGCTTTCACGCAGAACCGTAAAAAGCACCGCGTCGGTGCCGGGGATCAGGTGGGGAAGTTGATGCCTGATCTCCGACGCTTCTGGATCCAGCTGGGTGATCTGTTTCGGCTCGCCTCCTGAGTCGGAAACCCGCCACAGACCACCCTCATATTGACAGGCGACAATGATGCTGCCGTCTGAGCCCCAGCTGGCACCGAAATCCATTGGACACTCGCAGATCGTGGTGGGGGGCCCTCCCTTGACAGGGTACTTCTTGAGCCTTCTACCAGGACCGTCTTCGGAGTGTGAAATGGCGCCGAGCCATTTCCCATCTGGTGAAAAAAAGGGCATCCATAGGGTGTCATCGGAAAGGCGAACGGTGTCCCATCGATCCAGGGACCGAAGATAGATCCTTGGCTGTCCTCGATCAGAGCTGGCCACAAACGCCAGGAGGGAAGCATCAGGCGAAAGCGCTATTCCCTTACGGAACCGGTGGTAGAGCACCTGGCCTTCGCCCGCTGATATTTCCCATCTCGAGATCGGCTTCTCCGGGATCGGCGCTGACCAGCCTCGAATCACCCAGGCCAGGACCATCAAAACAGGCAGGGCTGTCCAGGGAGCCAGACGCTTCCACCACGTCCCTAAGCCTCCGATGGGAGGCGAGTCCTCTCTGGCGCGACCCCCAAGACATTCATCGATCCTGATCCGCACGTCTCCCATGTCCCGAATACGCATCCTGGAATCTTTGCGCAGACATCGCTGCAGCAGCATCCGGATCGTCTGGGGGGTGTCCGGTGGCAACTGCTCCAGACTCGGTTCCTGGTGAATCACTGTGGCCAGGGTCTCGGTGGAATTCTTCCCGGTATACATTGCCTTGCCGGTCAACATCTCGAACAACACCAGGCCGAAGGACCAGATGTCGGTTCGCTTGTCCACTAGTTGCCCCCGCGCCTGCTCCGGACTCATGTAGCCGGGGGTTCCCCCCAACGTCAGGGTTGCCGAGGTCGCCCGTTCCTGCTGCGACGACTGTGGTTCCAGCGCCCTGGCCAGGCCGAAGTCCAGAACCTTGACTGTCCCCTCAGGAGTGATTTGGGTGCGGCTCTTTTAGAGCGAACCATTATCCTTTATTGACAATAGGTTAGCCGGGTCCGAATCGTAGCGAGTGGCGCTTTTGGGCGAGATAAGGCTTGGCGAAGGGCATAAGTCGGCTAAAACGCGTCGGATTGCGGTGCGCTCGGATAGCCGCCGGGCCGGGCCTGAGACTCTGCCCGCTGTGAGTCGGTGGAATCCCGGTGCGATGAAAAATTGAAAGAGGGAAAAAAGCACTGGACATTTGTGCGTCGGTTTGCTAGCGTAGGTTTGTGGCAGAGGGTGTGGAGAGCAAAGCGCCGCGATTCCTAGGTCATGAGGTGGGCAAAGCGGAGCAGGCCCTGATCCGGGAGATCGTGGGGACGTGTGGGGGTCTGAGCCGGATGGAACTGGCCGCCACCGTGTGCGAGTTGCTGGGGTGGAAGCGCCGCACGGGGTCGCTGAAAGCGCGGGAGAGCCGGGAGTTTCTGGAGAAGCTGGAGAGCCAGGGGGGGCTGGTGTTGCCCCCCAAGCGGCTGGGGCGGCCGCCGGGGAAAGCGACCGGGGTACCGGTGACGGCGCGGGGAGAGCCGGGTCCCCGGCTGGTGGGCACGGCCCGGGACCTGGGCGAGATTCAGCTGCAGCCGGTTCGGACGCCGGAGCAACGAGGGCTGTTCCGGGAGCTGGTGGGGCGCTACCACTATCTAGGCCACCGGGTGCCGTTCGGGGCGCATCTGCGCTACCTGGTCTACGCCTCGGAGCCGGCGGGGCGGGTGGTGGCCTGCGTGCAGTTTTCGAGCGCGGCCTGGCGGATTGCGGCGCGCGACCGCTGGATCGGATGGGAGGCGGAGGCGCGGACGCGCCAGCTGGTGCACGTGGTCTCGAACAGTCGCTATTTAGTGTTGCCCTGGGTCCAGGTCAAGAACCTGGCGAGCCGGATCTTATCGCGGGCCGTGCGGCAGCTGGCGCTGGACTGGCCCCGGAGCTACGGGGTCGAGGTGTTTTTGGTGGAGACGTTGGTGGATCCGGAGCGCTACCGGGGCAGCTGCTATCGGGGGGCGAACTGGATCGAGCTGGGGAGCACGCGGGGCGGGAAGCGAGAGGATCGGCTGGCGCGGAGCGAGGCGGCAGCGCCGAAACGGGTGCTGGTGTATCCGCTGGTGGCGGAGGCGGCCCGACGCTTGCGGGAGGGCTAGAAGTTGCGAGCGGTAGCCGCCCAGTTACAGCCCGAGGATGAGTTCGCGGCGGCGCGGGAGCAGTTTGCCCAGATGGAGGCCTTTCTGATGTCCGACGAGGCCCATAGGAAGACGCACAGCGAGTTGGAGCGAGAGCTGGAGCAGCAGGGGCGGGAGCTGCTGCGACGGTTCTACCAGGCGCACCTGGAGCTGCGGGCTCCGGGTGAAGCGGCCGCTGCGGTGCGGGATTCGGAAGGGCAGGTGCGGCAACAGCGCCGGCGGCAGCAACGGGGGCTGGAAACGGTCTTTGGAGAGGTTCGGGTGGAGCGGCTCGGCTACGGGGGAGAGGGGCTCCAGAGCCTGCACCCACTGGATGCGGATCTGAACCTCCCGCCGGAGTTGTACTCGCACCAGGTGCGGCGGCGGGCGGCGGAGGAAGCCGCCGAGGGGTCGTTCGACAAAGTCGTGGAGGCGCTGTCGAAAACCACGGGGGCGCAGGTGGGCAAGCGTCAGGTGGAGGAGCTAGTGGGCCGTGCCGCCCAGGACTTCGATGCCTTCTATCAGGAGCGACAAGCGGGAGCGTTGGCTCCGAGCGAGTCGGGGTCGATCTTGGCGATCTCGGTGGACGGCAAAGGAGTGGTGCTGCGTCGTGAGGATCTGCGGGAGGCGACGCGGCAGCGGGCGGAAGCGAGCGAGCACAAGTTGCAGAAGCGGTTGAGCAAGGGCGAAAAGCGCCACGCCAAGCGGATGGCAACGGTCGCGGCGGTGTACACCCTCGCGCCTCAGGTGCGGCGGCCGGAGGAGGTGATGCGGGTCCTGGCCCCGCAGCCGCAGCGGGAGGAAGGGAAGCGACCGCGGCCCCAGCACAAACGGCTGTGGGCGAGCTTGGAGAAGCGTCCCGAAGAGGTCATCGAGCAAGCCCTCGGAGAAGCCCGCTCGCGGGATCCCACGGGGCGCAAGAGTTGGGTGGTGCTGGTCGACGGCCATCGGAGTCAGCTGAAGACGCTGCTGCGGTGTTTGCACCGATCCGCCAGGGCGGCGCCCACGATCGTGCTGGACTTCATCCACGTGAGCGAGTACGTGTGGAAGGCCGGCATGGCTCTGCACGGGGAAGTCAACCCGAAGCTGGAGGGCTGGGTGGGCGAGCACCTACTGAGTATTCTGCGCGGGCGCAGTGGCTATGTGGCGGGCGGAATCCGTCGCAGTGCGACCCGTCGGGGCCTGGCGGGCAAGGCGCGCGAAGCGGTGGATCGCTGCGCCAACTATCTGCTCAAAAATGCGGAGTATCTGAAGTATGACACCTATCTGGCGAGGGGGTTCCCGATTGCCACCGGTGTCATCGAGGGGGCCTGCCGTTACCTGGTCAAAGATCGGATGGAGGTGACCGGGGCGCGCTGGTCTCTGGCGGGGGCTGAGGCGGTCTTACGCCTGCGTGCGCTGCAGGCCAGCGGAGACTTCGACGCCTATTGGCGCTTTCACGAGCGGCAGGAGTCGCTCAGAAACCATGCCGCGCGCTACGCGGACGGCGAGCTGGTCCCTGTGCGCGGCCCCACGCGCTCTCACCTGAAGCGGGTGAAGTAAGAAGATCCAGAAGTCCAATCGGTCGGTCTTCCGTGTCAGATTGTTCTGCCCCACCCAACTACCCAACCCCAAAATGCCTTCGCCGCTCCCATAGTAAGAGAGGTCCATCTTGCGTTCGACGGCACCAGAATCGCCTGTTCTAAAAGAGCCGCACCCGAGTGATTTTTGCGTTGGACGGCTTCAAGTGCCCGTGAACGATCCCCCTCTCATGCGCTGCCTCCAGAGCCTGGGCGATCTCCAGGGCCATCCGGAGTGCGTCCTCCAGCGGTATCGGACCCTCCGCAATCCGCTCCGCCAGCGTCGGACCCTCAACCAGTTCCAGCACCAGCGCACGGACATCTCCCGTCTCTTCAAAACCGTGGATGATGCCGATGTAGGGATGATTGAGCGAAGCCAGGACTTCCGCTTCCCGCTGAAACCGTCCCATTCTCTGCCCATCGCGAACGAGTTTCTCAGGCAGGATCTTAAGGGCCACCTCCCGGCCGAGTCGGGTATCGGTGGCCCGATAGACGGCACCCATCCCTCCTTCTCCCAGCTTGGCGGTGATCTTGTAGTGGCTGATGGTCTGGCCTAGCAGTTCGGACCTCCAGAATGCTGTGGAAAGTTACCCCGCACATACTAGATCCTTGGGGGCGGCACGGCAAGGGTTTCGACATCGAGTAATCCGTCTTCGATTGGCCTCGCCTGTGAACCATTGAATCATCAGGCACTACTTGGAGTGCTGGCGGCAGAGACTCACCACAGAGGTCCACTTATTTCACAGATGAAGATGATGGTGTCGTCCGAGGCGCAAGTGGCACCGAAGGGCTGAACGCAATCGCAGGTCGTGGTAGGGGTAGCTACCTCGACAGGGTACTTCTTGAGCCGATCTGAGTCGTCGGCAAGACTCGGAAGGCTCCCAGCCAGGCTCCGTCCGGTTGACGGATGAGAAGGTAAGACGGTATCTTACACCCATGAAGACAACCGTGTCCTCGAGGGGGCAAATCGTGTTGCCCGCCGAGCTGCGACGACAGGACCACATAGAAGCGGGGCAGGAATTCGAAGTCGAACGCCTTGATCATGGCGAGTATCGGCTCGTGCGCTGCACGGCTCGGCCGAATGAAGGCGTGGTCGACTGGCTGCTCGCGTGCCCCGAAAAAGGGTTCTTCGAACCGATTGAGTCCGAGTCGACGGATGCTCTGTGACCTACCTGGTCGACGCCAATATCCTGAGTGAACCCACGAAACCGGCGCCACACCCAGGCGTCGTCCGGTGGCTCCAGCACCACGAGCGAGAGATTGCAGTCGATCCAGTGATCCTGGGCGAGGTTCGATTCGGCATCCTCCTACTGCCGAGGGGGAGACGTCGAACCAGGCTCGAACGATGGTTCGACGGAGGCGTCCGCCGCCTTCACTGCTTACCGTGGGAAGCGGAGACGGGTCTACGCTGGGCAGAACTGGTCGCAGATCTTCGCGCATCGGGCCGCGCTATGCCGATCAAGGACAGCCTCATCGCCGCCACTGCCCTGTTCCACAATCTGACCGTTGTTACCCGCAACCGCACAGACTTCGAGAAAGCCGGTGTCCAGCTCGTCGATCCCTTCGGTGACAACTGAATGAGAACAAAAGAGCGAGGCCAGCGGCTTTCCGCCTTTGGCGAGGACGATCTCTTCGCCCTAGCCACCCGGCACAGTAGCAGTGAGAAATGCGTCTTGGCTTCCTGTATCCCGACCTGCGCCAAACAGTAAGAAGCTGACTGAGTCAAGATCAACGCTCTGTTGACCGCTTATCGATCCATCCAGCGACGGCATTTCGTGCACTCTGCGATTTGCTCGGCTAGCAGAACTATCCACTTGGATAGACGTCACGTGCTTGATGATCCCATGAAGAATGGGCTCGGGACTCTCAACGTTCTTCTATCATTAAGCAAATCAAAAACTTAGAGATAGCTTCGGGATTGGATTCCGGACTCTCGGCCGATCTGGCACACCGTTTGCAAACTGGCCGCTCGTGTCAGACGAGACTGTACAACGTGTCGCCAACGGACATGCAGCGCAATGAAAGTCAATGAACGAGCGTTTTGTTGATCTTCAGCGGTTCCAATACGAGCCTGATTGCCGAGCGTCCCTGTTGCAATCCCTGGGTAACGGGACTAGTTTATTATCACTAGTCTCCACGGCTTCGACACCGAAGACCACGCACGCGGCGTTTTTCGTACAGAGAGGAAGATTCAAATGACGAAGGATCGAGGCCAGACCGAAACACTTCTCGCGAGATACGCCACTCTTGCCACAGCCAGAATCTTCGGTTGGATTCTCATCTTCTTTTTTGTGTTTCAGGGGACAGCGCCTGGCCAGTCCTCGACCTATGCCCGTCTGGTGGGGACGGTAACCGATCAGACCGAAGCGGTAGTTCCTGGTGTCGACGTCATGGCCGTGGCTAATGCGACCAACCTCACATATGAAGCCACCACCGATGACAAGGGGAATTACGTCATCGACAAGCTGATCCCGGGACTGTACGGCGTCAGTGCGGAGCTGCCGGGCTTCAAGAGAGAGGTGAAAGTGGATATCCCTCTAGAGGTCAGTCAGGTGGCGAGGGTGGACTTTCACCTGCAGCCGGGTGAAATGATCGAGACCATCGTGGTGACTGGCTACCTCCCAATCATTAACACCGACGATGCTGAACTGGGAGCGGTGATTGACGAGAGCAGGATCCTCGACATGCCCCTCAAGGATCGAGATGTGGTCAAGCTGGCCTACCTGACGACCGGTGCCAGCCATCAGGACAGCTACGTGGGGGCGAGTGTAATGAATCCCTACGGGGGATTCTTCCCAGCCTTCAATGGACTTTACGCCTTCTCCAATCAGATCACGCTGGACGGCTCCAACAACCAGAGTGCCATGACCATGAATCCCGTGGTCCAGGCGACCCCAGAGACGATCCAGGAGTTCAAGGTGATCACCAACAACTACTCGGCCGAATATGGCCAGGTGGGCGGGGCCGTGATCAGCATGCTCAGCAAGAGCGGCAGCAACGAACTTCACGGGCATGCCTGGTACTACTTCCGCGATGAGGCGTTCGACGCGGCCGGATTCTTCACCAACAAGACTGGCGGCGAGAAGCTCCCCGTGAACTATCAGATCTTCGGGGGATCGATCGGCGGGCCCATCATCAAGGACCGCACCTTCTTCCATGCCCACTACGAGAGATTCATCGATGACTTCGAGCAGGTCGACTTCGCCACGGTCCCTTCTATGGCGCTGCGGACGGGTGATTTTCGGGAAGGGGGAGCCTCGGGGCAGAATCCCCAGCTCTACAACCCGTTCGACGTGGTCGATGGGCAGCGCTCCCCCTTTGACGGAAACCAGATTCCGCGCAGCCTCTGGAATCCGATCTACGCCAAGGTCCTGGAGTTGATACCGCCCCCGGAGCCCAATGTCCCCGGAGTCAGCGCCCGCAACTACAGCTTCCCCAACACCCGCAACACCCGGATCAACAAGTATTCCCTTCGAGGGGACCACCACCTGGCCGGTGGCGACACCCTGTTCGGCCGCTTCAGCTGGCAGAACACTCCGGAGACCAGCCACGGCGGTTCGCTTCAAGTGGGGCTTCCTGGAGCGGAGCTGCACGGGATCAGACGTTCTCGGAGCGAGCGAAGCCGGGGCTGGCAGTCTGCCATCGGCTGGGTCAACCCACTGGGGTCCAACCTGGTGACCGAGTTCAACGCCTCAATCTGGAAGACCGCGTGGCTGGTCTCGGAGCCGCTGCACGAGACCAACTTCGCCGATCTACTGGGCTACGATGACGCCGAGCGGAATCCCGTCTCAGGGCCAGTCACCGCCAGGCCGGCGAGGTCGAACGGCGCCGCCCACAATGTCCCTTCACGGGCAAAAACCAGATGCCCCGATCGGACGTAGCGGGCATCCAGACCTCCCTCTATCAGAACTTTCCGTTCGCCCGTCTCCAGCGACTGAACGGCGATCACCCCGTTGCTCGAATTCGGGTTGGTGTAATTCTCTCGAAGTATCGTGAAAAGCACCGCACTGACGTTAGGAATCGCATGGGGAAGTCGATGGCTTACCTCTCCTGCTGTTTCCTCCAGCTCGGTGAGCTGCTCCGGCTCCCCTCCCTGGGCGGAGACTCGCCACAAAGGACCACTCAATTCACAGGTGAACACTATGGTGTCGTCCGAGGCCCAAGTAGCACCGAATGCCTGCAGGCAATCGCAGATCGTTGTGGGCTGTCCTCCCGCGAGGGGATACTTCTTGAGCTTGGTCCCCGAACCGTCGGCGGCCGGTGACACGGCCCCCAGCCAGGCTCCGTCCGGCGAGAAAAAGGGCATCCACATGATGTCGTCGGACAGACGATCTGCATCCCATCGATCCAGGGACCGAATGTAGATGGTCTGCTGGTTGGGACCACGGGAAGCCACAAACGCCAGGCGTGAACCGTCAGGGGAGAACGCTAGTCCGGTGCGAAACTGGTGGGCGAGTATCTGTCCGTCCGCTGGCATCTCCCAGTGCGAGATCGGAGCCTCCGGAATCGGGGCCAACCAGCCTCGGATCAGCGATGCCAGGACCATCAAGAGCGGTACTACCGCCCAGGGAGCCAGACGTTTCCACCGCGACCTTGGCAGAGGCGCAGGAAGCGGCTCCTCTTCGATGGTACCGCTGAGCCATTCAGCAATCGCGATCCGGGCGTCCCCCATGTCCCGGAGACGTATCCGAGGGTCCTTACGCAGACATCGCTCAAGTAGTTGCCTGATGGTGCGGGGAGTCTCCGGAGGCAACTCCTCCAAGCTTGGATCCTCGTGAATCACCGCGGCAAGGGTTTCGGTGAGACTCTTTCCCGCGTACATGCCTTTGCCGGTAAACATCTCGAACAACACCAGACCGAAAGACCAGATGTCCGTTCTCTTATCCAGCGCCTGTCCGCGCGCCTGTTCCGGACTCATGTAGGCAGCCGTCCCCAGGGCCGTCCCCTGTTGGGTGGCGTCCGGGGCCACCGTGAGAGAATCCGACGCCTGTTGTGAGAACTCGGTCACCTTGGCAAGGCCGAAGTCCAGGACCTTGACCGTCCCCTCAGAGGTGATCTTGACGTTCGCCGGCTTCAGGTCCCGGTGGATGATGCCGTTCTCATGGGCTGCTTCCAGGGCCTGAGCAATCTCCAGGGCCAACTGGAGGGCCTCCTCCACCGGGATCGGGTCCTGGGCGATCCGCTCTGCCAGCGTAGGGCCCTCCACCAGCTCCAGGACCAGTGCCCGCAGCTCGCCCGATTCCTCCAGGCCGTGGATGATGCTTATGTGGGGATGATTGAGCGACGCCAGCAGCTCCGCTTCGCGCTGAAATCGGGCCAGCATCTGTCGATCCTGGGCAAACCTCTCCGGCAGGATCTTGAGTGCCACCTCTCGACCCAGCTCAGTATCGGTGGCACGGTACACAGCACCCATTCCGCCTTCGCCGAGTTTGGCGGTGATCTTGTAGTGACTGATTGTCTGGCCTAGCAGTGCAAACCTCCAGAATCCCGTGAAGTGCTACCGCGGCCATACTAGATCCAGGCCTTGAGGAATAGCAACATCACGGGCGGATCGCACACCGACCGTTCAGTTGGCCCACAGCAACTGTACATCGTACTGATTGAACTGCCTGTCCGCCGTCATGACCGGGATGCGCTCGGTCTGAGCCTGGGCGATGATGAGACGATCGAAAGGATCCTTGTGATGGGACGGCAGTGACGCCACCTGCAGGGCATGTAGATGCTGAATCGGCAGCGCGCCGACACCGCTGCTTCGCATGCGCCGCGGTACATACTCTTGCGGAGACTGCGGCAGTGGAAGTCTTCCCAGAGCATACTTGATTGCAATTTCCCAGGAGCTTGCGGCGGAGAGAAGGAGCTGGTTTTCAGGTTCTGAAAGGAGCGTCAGCGAGCTGGCGGAGAATCGTTCGGGTGAGACCTGCATCCAGAGCCAGACTTGAGTGTCCAGCAGAACCTTCACAACCCAAACCCCTCCAGGAGTTCTTCAGGGAGAGGCTGATTGAAGTCCTCAGGCACCTCGAAGAACCCTTTGTCGAGGCCCAGCTCCCGAACCGGAGGGCGCGCCAACGGAACCAGACGGGCCACAGGCTTTCCACCCTTAGCAATGACGATCTCTTCACCCGTAGCGACCCGGCGCAGCAACTGCGACAAGTGCGTCTTGGCTTCGTGTATCCCAACCAGGGCCATGCGAACAAATTAGACTAAGTGGTTGACTAAATCAAGTTCCACATCGATCCGGTTGATGTTGCTTCTCAATCCTCTCCTAAAGTATAGTTCCACATATATGTTCCTGGAGGGTGATTCATGGCGCAAGTGACAATCTATGTCGATCGAGCCACAGAGAAGCGAATGAGGGCTGCGGCTGCCAAAGCCGGCCTGTCCCTGAGTAAATGGATTTCGGAACTCATCCGAGAGAAGACCAGAGATGAGTGGCCTGAGAGTGTCAAAGCGATGGCCGGCGCCTGGCCCGACTTACAGACCGCCGAGGAGGTCAGGTCAAGGGGGGATTCCGATCTCGCCAGGGAGACGCTCTGAGGTACGTTCTCGACACCAATACCCTGATCTACTTCTTCAAAGGCATGGGAGATGTCGCGCAACGTCTGTTGAGTTCCCCACCCGAGCAAATCGCCATTCCAGCGATCGTCCTCTACCAGTTGGAGGTTGGGATCGCCAAGTCGAAGGACGCCAGGCGGCGGCGGAAACAACTCGATGAATTCGTTGAAATCGTCCCGGTTCTGAATTTCGGCAAAGCCGAAGCTCGCGCTGCTGCCGCCATCCGTGCCTGGTTGGAGAACAAAGGGCCTCCGATCGGACCTCTGGATATCCTGATCGCCGCTACCGCCCATGCTCACAGTGCCACCCTGGTGACACACAACACTCAGGAATTTGGCCGGGTGAAGGGACTGAATCTGGAAGACTGGTTTGGGCATGGATAGGGCGTTGACCAGGACATCGAAGCGTTCAGGGAGTCCAGAGGAGTTGGAGTAGACGAGTTCCTCGAGACGAATTGGTGACACCAGCCGAATGGAGCCTGAGGCACGATTGAGGGGGTGGGGACCACCGAGATTGTGCTGTTGTCCGCGCTCTCCTCGGAACCTGGTCTCCCACTGCCAACGGGTCAAGTCGTTCGCGGCTCTGGCGGACTTGGATTCATGCTAGCGGCAGTTCACCCGTTCACGGCATTGTTGGCTGCCGCCGTTCCACTCCTCACTATTCAGACCGTCTCGCTGCTCAACTTCCTGTGCTCACGCGCAATCGCCGCTGCTACGCCGAACCAGATCAGGACGAAGATCACATTCACCACCGCGAAGTGTTGGACGGCGAAGGCCAGCTGGACTCCGACGAAGACAACTCCGGCCTGCAGCATGTCCCCGAAGCGCCAGAAGAACATGTCGATTACGGCCTTGGCCTTGTATTTGGCCTCTCGGCTGGTTGGCAGGAAGAGTGCATGACGGGCGGTGTTTTGAATGGAGTAGTCAGTGCTGTTCTCGAGCAGCTTCGCAATTCTGATGACGCTCAAAATCGGCACCGCGATGAATAGGCTGTAGCTGCCCAGGGCAATACACGGCAGAATAAAGAGGGCTCCCCGAATCCCGATGTACTTGAAAACGCGGGAAACCAGAAACAACTGAAGCAGGAGGGCAATCAGGTTTTGCCAGGAATAGAAGTCAGCCCAGAAGCTTCCGATCATCGCCTGTAGTTGGGCCTCGCTAGCCGTTTCTAGCCCAAACTGCGTGGTCACAACCTTGTCGAGCAGGTAGACGCCGGTGGTGTTGACCAGGTTCAAAAGCATGATGAGTACGGCGATCAGGAAGAGATAGCGCTGGGTGAACACCAGCTTGAACCCACCCTCCTTTCCCAACGGCTTTTCTGCCCTTGAGGCCTTTTCGGCGGTTGAGGTTGACCGCTCGCGACGGTTGACGCTACGCGTGATCAAGATTGCAACCCCGAGGCCGACTGACGCTATCAACATGAGTGAGTAGGGCGCGGTTTCCGGGTTGAAGGCGCCGAAGGCACTCTTGGCCATCAGGGCTCCCAGGAGAGCGCCCAGGGAGGCTCCGACTCCAACCAGGGGGAACAGACGTTTTCCCTGCTCCTCTGTGTAGACGTCGTTGGCAAACGACCAAAACTGTGCGGTGATGAAGACGTTGAAGATTCCGGCCCAGAGGTAGAAGGGAACCCCCACCCGAAAACCGGCGAGGCCCAGGACGTAGAAAACCAGGAGATTGGAGATCAGAAACAACGTGACCCCGGTCAGGAGCCGATTCCGGTTGACCCTGGCCGCGAAGGCTCCGTAGGCTGGCACCACCAACAGCAGCAGCAGCAGCAGCAGAGCCATGAGTGCCGAGGAGTAGCTTTTTATCTCGGCTCCTCCCTGGGTCAGGATGAGCGTATCCCGCACGGTCTTCAGAAGGTAGTAAGAGGCCAGCAAGACAAATATGTTCAGGGCCAGCAAGAGGCCGAGATGCTCTCACCTGCCCTTACTTCAGTGAACAGAGACAGTGCTCGGTCAAGCCAGTCCTTTCTGCTATTCAGGGTCGCTGCAGCAGGTGACATCAGTTCCCTGTGGTCGGCACCAGTTCCTCCAGTTCCTCGAACCAGTTGAGGACAACGCGTACCTTGTTTCCGTAGTAGGCGGCCTGAAGAGTGCGGTCGATTTCTGCTTCATCCTCTCGGATCATCAGAAAACGCTGCCCGTCCGGACGCACATCGTAGGATCGGAACTGCACATTGGAGAGGTAGGGTCCTTCAAAGAGCGGTTCTGGATTGCCCGGACGACCGTCCTCGCCGATCTCGACTGCCCAAAGCTTCCTGTCGTAGCGATAGAACAGTTCGCGCCCGCTGGCTGACCACGCCGGAGAGAAGCCTCCCCGGGTCGAAATCTGTCGCTTTCTCCCAGGTCCCGGATAGGCCTGAAGGTAGACCTGGTGTCCACCGGACTCTGTCGAGACGTAGGCCAACCATCGGCCGTCATGAGAGAACTCGGGTTGTGATAGCTCAAAACGCGATTCGAGGAAAACCCCTGCAGAATCCGGGTTGTCGCTCGACAGCGTCCAGATATCGCTGCCTGCAGCCGCGTCCAGCTGCACGAAGGCAAGTCTTTTTCCTTTTGGGGACCAGGAGCCTGGAACCTGGGGCCGATCTCCGTAAGTCAAACGCTCGGCATCGCCTCCTGAGTCGACCTGTTTCCAGAAAAGCATGCGCTGCCCCTCTGTTTCCGAGGCAAATGTCACACGGGTGCCGTCCGCCGACCAGATGGGCCACATGTTGTCGCCTTCGAAGGTCTGTAGCGCCCTTGCTCCCCGGGCCAGATCGAACGTCCAGATGCTGGAGCTCTTGTAGAGGGTGTCCAGAAGGAGGCGGTCGCCATCCGGAGAGCGCCGGACCGAGACGTACTTGGCGGGTTCGAGGTTGATGGGTTCTTCTACTCCCTTACGGTCGACCCGAACCAGCTGCCGCTTGGCCTCGGGGAAGAGCGAGCCGCTGATGTAGGCGAGCGTCCCCGAATTGGAAAAGGCAAACTGACCGGCACCGGTTTCCTGGCCTGACACGCCCGAGTAGATCGCATGACTGACATTCTCCTGGATCGGCACGATGGGGCCACTCAGCTCCAGCTTCTGGAGATCGAAGGGAGCTGCCATCAGAGTCCCTTCCAGGGCGTAGACCAGATGTCCGAGGTTTCCGGTGGGCACATATCGGGCATCTGAGCCCCCCTCTATCAAGATCCTTTTCTCCTGGCCTAGCGACTGGACCGCGATTTGCGATCGGCTCCAACCGGTAGTGTCGGTTTGAAAACGCATCACCGTGAAGAGCACCGCCTCTGCGCCCGGGAGCACGTGGGGAAGCCGATGGCTCACTTCTCCAGCTTCCCGATCCAGCTCTGTGATCGCCGTCGGTTCTCCTCCCGAGGCCGACACCCGCCAGAGTGCGCTCTCCTGATCCGGAGCGAACACGATGGTATCGTCCGAGGCCCAACTCGCCCCGAAGGGCAGCTCGGCATCACAGATTGTCGTGGGGGTGCCTCCTTCAAGAGGGTATTTCTTCAGTTTTCGGTCGGTCGAAGACCAGACACCCAGCCACTTGGCATCGTGGGAAAAGAAAGGAAGAGTAGCGTTTCCGGCGTCGAAGAGGGGCGTCGTCTGCCCTCTCTCCAAGGAGTGGACATAGACCTTCCTCTTGGAAGGGTCCCCTGGGGGAGCTGCGACGAACGCCAGCTGTTTTCCGTCCAGCGAAAGATCGACCCCACGGCGAAACTGGTGGTCGAGGACCTCGGCGTCTGCTGTCGGGATCTCGAAGCGCGCTATCTTCTTTTCGCTGTCATCCGGCGGAGCCGGCCAGAAATATACTACCGCGGCCAACGCGACCGCCACCGCCACCGGCAGCAGACGTGCCCACAGAGGGGTTTCTCGGGGACGTTCCACGACCTGCGGCTCATCGGGCTGGGTGACGCACTCGTGAATCGTGATGCGAGCTTCACCCAGATCCCGTATCCTCAGCTTAGGGTCTTTCCTGAGACAACGCTCTAAGAGGTCCCTGATCTTAAGGGGGGTGTCCTGGGGAAGCGCATCCAGGTTCGGTTCCTCGTGGATCACTGCGGCGAGGGTCTCGGTGAGGCTTCTGCCCGTATACATCCCCTTACCGGTCAACATTTCGAAGAACACCAGGCCAAATGCCCAGATGTCCGACCGCTTGTCCACTGCCTGGCCCCGCGCCTGTTCGGGACTCATATAGGCTGCCGTTCCGAGGATGATGCCCTCCTGGGTGGCCTCCATCGTCAGGGTGGGAGAGTTGGCCAACTCCTTCCGTGACAGCTCCCCCTCCATCGCTTTGGCGAGGCCGAAGTCCAGGACCTTCACCGCTCCCTCGGGCGTGATCTTCACGTTGGCCGGTTTCAGATCTCGGTGAATGATGCCCTTCTCGTGTGCCGCTTCCAGGGCTTGGGCCATCTCCAGAGCCATGGGGAGCGCTTCCTCAACGGGAATCGGACCCTGGGCTATCCTTTCACCGAGAGTCGGGCCTTCCACAAGTTCCAGAACCAATGCCCGGACTTCGCCTGACTCCTCCAGCCCGTGGATGGTGCTGATGTGGGGATGATTGAGCGACGCCAAAACCTCGGCCTCCCGCTGAAATCGACCCATTCTCTGGCGATCCTGGACGAATTTCTCCGGCAGGATCTTCAGCGCAACCTCTCGACCCAAGCGGGTATCGGTAGCCTGATAGACGGCGCCCATCCCACCCTCGCCGATCTTCTTCGTAATCTTGTAGTGATTGACGGTTTGTCCTAGCACGGAAGGCCTCCAGATTTCGATTGGAGTCAGGGTCTTCTGCAGAGCCCCTGACTCAGTACTCGTATCGCAAAAATACCGTGTTACACCCCTGGTTTCAGGCCACAACTAGTCAGAGGGACAACTGCTGCGGTGGCTCGTCAGGATAGAGTTGAACACCTAATACTCTCCTCTTTCGCGACTAGTTGCAACTGGCGCTCCAGAAATCCGAAAGGGCTTCCAGGACAGTGGGGAATCGGCTGCAACTCATTGACTTCGCGGAAGAAGCCGCCAGGTGAAAGGCGGCCAGTTGCTTCTTAGCAGGAGAGAAGCGCCCTATCCGTTCGGATAGCAGAACTATCTATCTGGATAGTGGAGACGGATCTCGACAAGGAGTCCTTCAAGCCGGCTTCGCGTGGCTATCCGCCAGGCTGGGGTTGACTATCCCAAGAGATAGGCGAATGAGCTGCTACGTCCGCTGCCGTGGTCGCGAGGACGGTAGCTTCTTGGTCGCTTAATCCCGCTAACTCAGTTAGTTACGGTCCCTCTGCCGGTTGGAGGACCCTCGGCGTGGTCTTTGGCACAACCCTTGCAGAGCAATCCGCAAGCTCTACAGGGTTCTGGTGCTTATACAGCGGACATCGGGTCGGACTACTGTCCCGAGCCTGCCCCCAAGAGAAACTCTCAACCGAGGAGGTCCAAGTGAGAATGGTAGAGAAAACGGGAACGTTGATCGCCTGTGCACTGACAGCTGGGGTACTGCTTTCCGCAGTCGAGCTTCAAGCCGGCTCGAATAAGCCGATCAAGCAGAAGGTCAAGCTCCAGGAATTCCAGGACACACAAGACACTTTCATTCTAAACCCGGCAGAGATTCCGGGATCGAAGGCTCGGATCGTCCGAACCACCAGCTCGGTTTCGGTCACAGTACGCACTCAAGACCTCCCGCCCGGGGCATACACCAACTGGTGGGAGGTCTACAACTTCCCGGAGAACTGTATAGATGAGTGCAACTTCCCGGAAGACGTCTTCAACCCTGCGGTGGGCTACTCGGTCTTCTGGGCTGCAGGAAGCATCGTGGACGAGGACGGGGTCGCCTATTTCGAAGCCTCCCTGCCAGTGGGTGAAACTCCCGGCCCTCCCTGTCCCGCAGTGCCCTTCGTCGATCCCAGGATGTTGGCTGGTTGCGGGCTCCTGAATCCGCTCGGGGCCCAGATCAACTACATTTTGAAGACCCATGGTGCACCCAACGACGACCCAAGAGTGCTCTACCGACAGGTGGGGACGCTGGGGGGCACTTGCACCAACCCTCCGGGCCCGGTCGATCATCCCATGGATCCGGAGATGGAGTTTCAGCTGTTTCCCTGCTACGACCCACAGGTGGCTAGTTTTGCGGCACCCGACGCCTCGGGTGATGACGACGATGATGATGACGACGATGAGTGATTGAGTCGGCTGCCCTATCCACCGTACTTCGTCAACTGGATCAAGGCCAGCCCTGGGGCGTCTCCCCGGGGCTGGCCTCGGGGTTGGTGGGTTACGTCAGTGGGTCGAATCGCAGGCTCATCTAGGGTGTTCCGATTGAATTCAGTCGAACCGGAGCACCCGTCTATAGGGTCATGGAAGGGAGAAACTATGGACCTATACTTGAAGTGGCTGGACTCGCAAGGCCAGGAGCAAGAGCGCGCCCTCAGAGAGGATGAGATCGTGGTGGGACGCAAGGACGCCGATATCGTTCTGGGATCCCCCTACGTGTCGCGTCGACATCTGAAGCTAGTCAAGAACGACGCTGGCTATAGGCTAGAAGACCTGAACAGCAGCGGCGGGACCTACATCAACGGCAAGCGCACTGCGGCGCAGGACTTGAGACCCGGAGACAGCATCATGCTGGGCCGAGCTGCTGCTGAGCTGTTCTATCCGGAGCAGGAGGCACATCGAACGGACAGCAGTCCGGATGCGACGGCCCAGGATCATTCGGACGATCCGCGACCTTCCCGTCGCTGACAGTTTGCCCTCCGCAGGTGTACTCACTCCACTACTCCACCACTCCACTACTGCTCACCCCACCACTGCCCACTGCTCACTGGATCCGATGCTCGCAGCGGACCACGTCCACCTCCTGGATGGCACTGGTGATGACGTCATTGCCGAATTCCAGATGTAGCCCGCGGGCCGCTACCAGTTCGGAATGGACGGCGTTACCACCCCAGGTGCACCCGGTGATGGAGATTCTCTGCGGAGAGAGGCCCTTCAGGTCAAACCATCCTCCCGATACAGAGTAGAGATCGCTGCCCAGCACCTGGATGGAATAGGTCGAGTTGCGGGTCCTGACCCAGATGCAGTCACCCAGACACAAGTCCGATCTCCGCACCGCGTCGAGCCCGCCCAGGTTCCGGACGAAGGCGTCGAGGGTGCGATGTCGGCCACTCTGGGTAATCATCTCAGAGCCGCTTGAGCTCTTCGAACCAGTTGAGGACAATTCTCACCTCGTTTCCGTAGAATTCTTCGAGCCTCGCGCGATCCTTTTTGTCGTCGGTTCGAATCATCAGAAAACGTCCGTCCGGGTGTACGTCATAACTTCTTATCGGACTGGATCCGATGTAGCTTCCCTCAAAAAGTGCAACCGGATTGCCCGCTCGCAGGCGGTTGCCATCGATCGTGATCTGAACCGACATCATCTTTCGGTGGTCGACGCTTCTGTAGAAGAGCTTGTCTCCGCTTTTCGACCAGGAGGGAGCCGTGCCGCCCTCTGTCGAAATCGGCGTCCTTTTTCCGAGGTCGGGAAAAGATCGCACCTGGACATCTTCTCTGCCAGACTCATTGGTCACGTAGGCAATCCAATCACCATTCGGTGAGAATTCCGGGTGGGTCTCATCGAATCTCGTATTCAGGAGCACCTTAGCAGGGCGGGCGCCCTCCATTGATAGAATCCAGATGTCCGAACCGGTTTTCGGGTCGAACTCCACAAAGGCGAGCTTGCTTCCGTCCGGTGACAACGAGCTTGGATTCTGAGGATGTTTGCTGGTGCTCAGATGCTCTGCCTCATTGCCTCTGTCAACCAACATCAAGAACAAGTTCCTCTGCCCTGACCGATTCGAGCCGAAGACGACTGATGAGTCGTCGAAAGTCCAGATAGGAAAGTAGTTGAGATCGGAGAGAGTCTGCGGAGTTGAAACACCTCTTCTCAGGTTGTGGGTCCAGATCTCCTTCCTCTTGTAGAAGGTGTTGACAGCCACCCTGAGTAGATCCGAAGAGAGCCGAAGTGCCAGGTACTGTTTGGGAGTGATTTCAGTGGCCTCCTCTCTTCCACTCGGGTCCACCCACACCACCTCGCGCTTGCTCTCAGGCAAAAGCGGCCCAGCAACGTAGGCGAGCGATCCGGACGCGGACAACGCGTAGTGGGCGGCGCCGGTTTCGTTGACAGTGTCGCCCACGTAGATACTTTGGCGAACGCCCTCTTGAACTCGAAACGCCTTTCCAGTGACGGTCAGGCTCGCGAGGTCGAAGGGGCACGCCATCAGAGTCCCTTCTCGCGCAAAGACGAAATGGCCCGTGTTGGACGCATAGCGGGCGTCGACCCCGTTTTTCATCAGGGTCTCCCTCTTCCCGGTTTCCAGCGATTGAACCGCGATTTCAGCCTGGCTCCAGTCGACCGAATCAACCTCGTACCGCAACACGGTAAAGAGTACTGCCTTCCCGCCGGGCAGCAGATGCGGAAAGCGATGGCTGACTTCTCCCGCCTCTTTGTCCAGCTCCGTAATCTGCCTCGGCTGCCCTCCCGAGGCGGAGACTCGCCAGAGCCCGCCGGCAGCGCTGCAGGCAAAGACTATGTTGTCGTCCGAGCCCCAACTCGCACCATAGGGCTCCTCACAGTCACAGATCGTGGTCGCGGGTGCTCCATCCAAGGGAAACTTCTTGAGCTTGCCCATTGTCTGGCCCGGGGAATCCGAATAGGCTCCCAGCAAATCTCCATCGGGAGAGAAGAAGGGCTGCCAGAGGTTCTCGGAGGCCGAAACCGGAGTCTCCCCCCACTGAGGGAAGAATCGGACATGGATGCCAGTCTTGGAAGGGTCTTCGCGGCTCCTGGAAACGTACGCCAGCTTGCCGCCGTCCTCCGACAGAGCAAACCCGTGGCGAAATCGATGGTCCAAAACTTCGCCGTCACGCGCCCGGATTTCGAAGCGCGACACGGACCCAGTGGGGATCGCCGGGGACGGCATGAAATACCAGCCGGCCACGGCGAGCAACAAAACCGCTGCCCAGGGAGTCAGGCGCTGCCACAGAGGGGAGGGTGGTGACGGCTCAATCAGCTCGGTTGATGTCGCTGTAGGATCGCTTAGATACTCCTGGAGAGCGATGCGCGCGTCGCCTATGTCTCGCAGACGCATCCTGGGATCCTTCCGCAGGCATCGCTCCAGCAGCTCTCGGCTCTTCCTGGGAGTCTCTTTTGGCAGCTCCTCCAGCTTGGGTTCCTGGTGGATCACCGCGGCGATGGTTTCCGTAAGGCTACCGCCGGAATACATCCCCTTGCCGGTCAACATCTCGACCAGGATCAGGCCGAAGGACCAGATGTCGGTCCGCTTGTCCACTACCTTTCCGCGCGCCTGCTCGGGACTCATGTAGGCCGCCGTGCCCATCACGATTCCCTCGCGTGTGGCTTCCAACGTCAGCGTGGGAGACTTGGCCAGCTCTGCTTCAGACATCTCCGTCTCCAGCGCCTTGGCCAGGCCGAAGTCCAGGACCTTGACCTTTCCGTCGGGAGTGATCTTCACGTTCGACGGCTTCAAGTCGCGGTGAATGATGCCCTTCTCGTGGGCTACTTCCAGAGCCTGGGTCATCTCCAGGGCAAGACGATGGGCCTCTTCCACCGGGATCGGGCCCTGCGCAATCCGCTCCGCCAGGGTGGGGCCCTCGACTAGTTCCAGGACAAGAGCTCGCACATTGCCCGATTTCTCGAGGCCGTGAATGGTGCTGATATGAGGGTGATTGAGAGAAGCCAGGAGTTCCGCTTCTCGCTGGAACCGGCCCATTCTCTGGGGATCCTCGACAAACTTCTCGGGCAGGATCTTCAGCGCAACCTGCCTACCCAGGCGACTGTCGGTGGCCTGATAGACCGCACCCATACCGCCTTCCCCGAGTTTGGCCGTGATCTTGTAGTGGTTGATGGTCTGGCCGAGCAAAGTGGTCTCCAAATTGTCGGACTGATCTGCTCATACTAGCTCCCTGGCATTGGAAGGGCAACAACAGGAGACAAAGAGTTAGAGCGAGGACAATGCTTCGGATTTGGAATCTTCCTGTACAGCGCTCTATACTAGGCCAATAGCGTTCAGGCTCGGATCCAGAGATAGCCTATGTATCTTGAGCTACCTCTCCACCGCCTAAAGGCGGTGGATTCGACCTGCGACTAAAGTCGCCTAAAGCCCACGCCTCCGATCCAGGCACCTCGCTTGACCCCCTCCATCAGTCGGCTCGGCGACCACTTCGCCGATTCGTCGAGCAACCCTCACGCTAGCCGACTGCATTCCCTACGCACACCGGCTTGCTGGAGCAAGCCTCCTGAAGGCTTCGCCTAAAGGCGAGGGGGTTCACCCATCCCCGAGTGGGACCCTAAGCTGATTGGTCTACACGGTCCCCTCAAGGACAGCGAATTCCCGCTGAGTGAAGAGAGCATCTCCATCGGTCGTCATGACGAGAACGTTCTTCGTATCTCCGACCGGAGAGTCTCGAGACATCACTGCGAGATCAACAGGGAAGAGGAGGAGTTCCGGCTTTCCGACCTGGGGAGCGCGCACGGGACCTTCGTCAATGGCATACCGGTCAAGGATCAAGTGTTGGCACACGGAGATCAGATCAGGGTGGCCAGCTCGGTCTTCTGGTTCCTGCTCCATGAGGAGGACACACCTGCGGGCGTTCCAGTCGAACTGGACCCACGGGAACTGACTTCTCAGACCACTACCATGCTTCCCGGAGGGAGCTCTCGGTATCTGACCGGGGAGGCGGTCCAAGAAGGAGAGGGAACCGCCGATACGCTGGCACGCAGTCTGGGCGCTCTGCTCAAACTCAGCACCGAGATCAATTCAGTTCGAGAATCCGAACCGCTGCAGCGGAAGCTGCTGGAATCCATTCGCGAGGTGATTCCAGCCCATCGCTACGTCTTCCTCACGAGAGACGATGAGGGGGACGGCTACAGCCCCAGCGTGGCCTGGGATCACTCGACGAAGACCGACCACCCAGTGCAAGTCAGTCGCACCATTGTCGACCGGGTCGTTGCCGATCAGTTGGCCATCTTGAGCCAGCACGTTCCGCAGGACAAGGACTTGAACGAGGCTCAAAGCCTGATGGCCTCGGGTGTGCAGTCCGTACTCTGCGTTCCCCTCATGGCTCTGGATCAACTCCTGGGCGTCATCTATCTGGAGACGACTGATCCGGCCGAGCCCTTCCAGGAAGACCAGCTACACCTGCTGACCGCCATCGCCGGGATTGGGGGAGTGGCCCTACAGAATGTCCACTACCTGGAGTGGCTGGAAAACGAGAACCTTCGACTCCAGGAAGATCTTGCAATCGAACACGACATGGTGGGCGACAGCCCCGGCATGCAGAGGGTCTACGATCTTATCGCCAAAGTCGCTCCGGCAGAGGCGAGCGTCCTGATCGTTGGCGAAAACGGAACCGGCAAGGAGTTGGCGGCACGGGCCATCCACCAGAACAGCGGTCGCTCGGACAAGCCGTTCGTGGCGATCAACTGCGCTGCTCTGGTCGACAGCCTCCTCGAGAGCGAACTATTCGGACACGAGAAGGGAGCCTTTACGAGCGCGAATGCGCAGGCCCGGGGCAAGCTGGAAGTCGCTCAGGGCGGGACCGTGTTCCTGGATGAGATTGGGGAACTGGCGCTCACACTACAGGCAAAGCTCCTGCGTGTCTTGGAGGAGCGCGAGTTTGAGCGGGTGGGAGGGACCCGGCCCGTCAAGGTCGACATTCGCCTGGTCGCGGCTACCAACAAGGACCTGGAAAAAGAGATCGAGGAAGGAAATTTCCGCCGGGACCTGTTCTTCCGCCTCAACGTCGTCTGCCTCACGATGCCTCCGCTGCGAGAGCACCGAGAGGACATTCCGCTGCTGGCCCACTACTTCGCAACCAAGTTCGGCGAAGCCTGCAAACGGAAGATCTCGGGAATCTCTCCGAAGGCGAGAGCCTGTTTGACCAGCTACGCCTGGCCCGGCAATGTGCGCGAACTGCGTAACGCCATCGAGCGAGCCGTGGTTCTGGGTTCGAGCGATATCATCCGACCCGAGGACCTACCCGAGTCCGTGATCGACAGCGAGCCTACCAGTGGAAATCTGGAGAACTTCCATGAAGCCGTCAAACAGCGAAAGAAAGAGCTCATCCTGAAAGCGGTAAAGGACTCCAACAACGTTTTTACCGAGGCGGCACAACGCCTTGGGCTCCACCCCAACTATCTCCACCGGCTGATTCGAAACCTCGATCTGCGCGAAGACTTGAAGTAGCTCCGAGGGAGTTATGGGGAGCTTGAATAGTGAGCAGTGAGCAGTGAATCAGTGAGCAGTGAATCAGTGAGCAGTGAGCAGTAGGTACCAGTCCACAGTGATCGGGAGGAAATCAAACCGCTAACTCTCTTCCCCGAGAGATTGTCTTTACTGCTTACTGCTCACTGCTCACTGCTTACTGCTCACTCGGCTTCCCGGCTTGCTGATCAGTGGTGATCAGACGGAAGAATCCGGAAAGGCTGGCCGTCGTCACGCGTCAACACTCGAAAGTGACGTTGGTCCAATGTAAGCACCTCTCCAACCCGGAAACGATTTGCCAGGACGACGAGGGAAGCATCGGTTAACCCGACGGCATGATCGGCAAAGCGGTCGATCACGGACAGGCATAGGCCGACATCGTTGGATCCGAAATGGACAAGACTGTAGGCACGGCTCGCCACCTCCTCCAGGAGCGCTCGCTGAGCGGAGGCGCCGACTCGGGTGGCCAGCAGGTAATCGAGTTCAGCCAGAACAAAGGGTGACAGGATAAAAGGCGGCTCGACGACCGACATGGCTTCTACCACGGCCCGATGATACGTCTGGCTGCCATCGATCCAGGCCAGGACACCGCTCGTATCCAGCAAGATCACGATTCGCCGAAACCCTTCAGCAGTTCGTCAACCCTTTGGGACAGGGTCGGATCACCACTCTTGAAAAGTGGAATCGTCGGGCCTCTGGACGAGTAGCGGACAACCACTTCTCGCACTCCCTCACGTATCAGCTGTGCCTCACTTCGTCCCGCGGCTCGGGCAACCCGTTGGAGACTGGTCTTCAAGTCCTCGGGGAGATATACGGTAGTTCGAATCATGCCATACATTGTAACATACACCGTATTCCCAGGTTTTCAGACAATCGCTTAGAGAGGGCCCTATCCAACTCTAGATCAATCGGTTACGCCCCTTCTCCATCCAAAGCAGCAAATGAAGTGCCCTCTCAGTGAAGCGCGGCTCATCTCCGCAGGTGGTTGAGGGTGTAGGCTGCCAGTCGAGTGACGAGCGGGTCCCCATCTTTGGAGCGGATCCCTTTTCCTGGACGCAGCTCATAGACGCGTCCCGCAACCAGAGAGTTGACGTGAAGAGAGACCCGATATCCATCTCTTGAAACAGAGACCTTCTTGATCGACACCAGCGTAACGTCCGTCTTGGGGGAGCCGTAGTCGGCATGATAGCGGTAATAGTAGTGGATCATCGAATAGTCGCTGGAATCAGCCGCAGTCCTGGGATCAACTGCCTTCGTGAAGACAAGGTCGAAACCGCTTCTGGTCAGCCGCATCTCGCGGATGTCCATCGGGGTTGTGCCGGTCCAGACGATCCTCTGCAGGCCCTCTCCGGCCCCCCAGATTCGTGAGGTCTGTGCCACGTAGAGAGCACCATCGGGGGAGAACGCCAGACGGATGCCTCCTTTTCGAAGGCCGTGCCCTTCGATGAAGGGGAAACACGCTCCCTGATACTCGCCTCTTACCTTCTCCATATAGGCCCGGTGAATCCTGGGATAGGTCCAGTCGACAACGAACATCTGCCCGCCATAAGGACCAAACTTACCGCCTGTGGCATCTTCCAGAGGCTGTCCCAGGGAGCCCGCCATATCGTTCTGAGGAAACTGGATCGCGGGCAGCTTGCGCCGCCGGGACAGAACCTCGATCTCGATGTCGACGGGATCCACATCGAGGAAATCGGGATGCCAGTTCAGCGATCCAGGATGCCCATAAAATGCCCCTTCTGTCACATGATGCAGGGGTGAGGTGCCCACCCAATCTCCCTGGTTGTCGGTGACGAACAACTCTCCTTCATGGTTGAAAGTGAGACCGTTGGGCTGTCGGAACCCGGAGGCGATCGGGATGAATCGACCCGCCGCGGTTATCCTGGCCACCCAGCCTCTATAGGAAACCGGCGAGTGGTGTCCGACCCCAGCCACCGTACCTGCAATCGGTAGCTTTGCCTTCCTGCCCCGCTTTGTCAGGCTTCCCCGCAC
This sequence comes from Acidobacteriota bacterium, assembly GCA_965222655.1. Classification (GTDB taxonomy): domain Bacteria; phylum Acidobacteriota; class UBA6911; order RPQK01; family JAJDTT01; genus CAUZIZ01. The sequence goes on along the minus strand of CBDCUP010000022.1, from coordinate 1,027,344 downwards.
CGGCAGCCTGGGAGCACCCGAGGAGGCGGATCCCAGGGCGATGTAGAAATTCCCTTTGCGATCGCGGACCAAGCCGTAGGTGAATTCATGATAGTTACCCGACATCCCCCACTGGTCGGCGATCGTCTGGTAGAGGTCGCCCCTCCCATCGCCATCGGTGTCGACAACCCGAGTCAACTCGGGAAGCTGGGACACGAAGTACTCGCCTGTGCTCCCCGATACGATCCCCATGGGAGTTTGGAAACCGGATGCGAACTGGCTCCAGTTCAGGGTTGCGGGATCCCGTCGATAGAGGCCTCCTCGACGAAAGCAGGCGACCAGCCAACCCAGTGAGTCGAACTCGATCCCACTGACCTCGGGCGCAATTCCCACAGGCGTTTCGACCGCCTCGACTCGATAACTGGTCTGGGGAACCTGGGCGGAAGCGGACATCTGGCAGAACAGGACTGCCCCCAACAGGACAAGAAGCCGGGAGCAGGATTTCATCTATCCCCCTTGATCCGCACCCTGATTTCGAAGCTAGCCTCAGCTTCGATCGGAATGCGGACGCTCCCCTGACGGGCTGTCCCTGAACTCGAGACGATCTCGACTGGACCTTCGATGTTCAGCGCGAACCGCAGAGGGGTGTCGACCCGCTCAATCCGGAACCGCCAACGAAAGCCAGCCGCCTCTTTCATCGGCAGGATGTGCTCGTAGACCGTTGCTCCGCCGACCTGGTAGTGGAACTCCGGCGAGCCATCCTTCCACCGATAACCTCTAAATCGGATCGGGGGCTGACGACCGGAAGCAGCCACCTGGAACGGAAAACGCGTCGACTGGAGAAAGCGCCTTCCCTCGATCCTTGCCGTGGGGGTGAAGCCGTCCGCTCCTACCTTCTTTTTCAGGGTTTCCTCGAGATCGAGAAACCCGCCGGTCCAGGCGTAGAGTAGGCGACAGGTGCCGGCATCGAAAGAATATGGGTCATCCGGCAAATGGGGAGGTGGGTGGTGCGCTTGCTATTGAGATCCGGTCTAATCCGGTCTATTTTTGCTCTGGAATTCTCCTAAAAGATATATATCAGTAGCAGCAGAGGCTGTGGGAACTGTGGAAAACTCCGAGCAGTCATCGAGCCGGGCCAGCACCCCCGTGATTCGGAGTTTTCCAAGCGTTGTGCGAACGGTGGAAAAACGATTGCGACGCTTTTCGGCCTAGCGCTGGAGCTGGTTGTTTTTCCACGGTTTGCACATCGCGGCAGTTTCCATAGCCTTCCCCCGTTCAGGCAGAAAGAGGCGGCCTTCAGCCTCGATCAAAAGAATCCGGATCGCGCGTTAGCGCTACCTCAACCTCTGCTCCCGTAACGAGCCTTGCGAAGCTGCAAGGGCGAGGCAGAGCCGGTCGATGGGGATTGACCGGCGCCGCCATGTCAGGCATCCTCGGCGATTTTGGCAAACCCGGAGGACCGATCATGGCGACGACTAGCTACTTGTACCACACCCTCGGATTGAAGGGCTATGTTCACCAACGCACGGACTATCGCGGCGGCGGCGTATTTCACCACGTCGAACTGGCTCCGCACAAGCGCCGGTGTCGCAACTGCAGTGCCCGCTGGAACCGGCTTCAGCTGCAAGGCTGCTTCCAGCGCTGCATCCGCACTCTACCGGTGGCGACCCGCCACCAGTTCGTGGTCCTGCATGGCCACCGGCAATCCTGCAGCCAGTGCGGCCAGACCCTTCGCGAGCCGATTGCCTTCGCTCAGGGCAAACGGCGCTACACGAACGCCTTCGCCCAGTACGTGGTCCAGCTGTGCCGCATCGCCACCATCAAAGCCGTTGCCCGCTTGCTGGGCGTGGGCTGGGACCTCGTCAAAGAGATCCATAAGGAGCATCTGGGGCAGCGCCTCAAGAAGCGCAAGCTGTCTCAACTGCGCTATCTGGCGATCGATGAGTTCGCTACCCACAGCGGGCACCTCTACATGACGGTGGTGCTGGACCTGGAAAGTGGCCAGATCGTCTCCCTACACGAAGGCAAAGACGCCCAGGCGCTGGTGGCCTGCCTGCGCCACCTCAAAGGCCGCTGCAAGTCCCTGCGCGCCATTGCCATCGACATGTCCGACGCCTACCGCAAGGCCATTCGCCAGGTCTTCGCCGGCAAGGTCGATGTCGTGCACGACCCCTACCACGTCGTCGCACTGGCCAACCAGGCCATTGACCAGACCCGCCGCTCCATGATGCGCAAACTGGAAACGGGCCGCAAACAGCTCCTCAAAGGAACCCGCTTTCTCTTGTTACGAGGGCTGGAAAACCTCAACGAGCGCTCCCTGGAACACCTCATGCAACTCATGGAAATCAATGAGCCACTCTATCAGGCCTACCTCCTCAAGGAGGAGATCCGCCACTTTTGGAACCTCCCCGACTCAGCGGCCGGCAACGCCTTCCTGGATGCCTGGATCGAGCAGGCTTACAGCATCGGCAACCAGTTCTTCGCCCGGCTCGCCCGCACCCTCCACCGGCATCGCCCCGGACTACTCGACTACTTCAAGCACCGCATCTCAACCGGCCCCCTCGAAGGACTCAACAACAAGATTAAGGTCCTCAAAAGACGAGCCTATGGCTTCAGAGACATGGACTACTTCAAGCTTAACCTCTACTTCATCCATGAGGACCTGGCCACTTGACCTCCCCATTTACCGGAAGAACCAAAAAGGTTGCGTTCTGAATTCACCGGAAACCCGATTATACGTCGAGACTCCCGGTTCGGAGACTATTTCGTGACCCGTTTGTATCTTGGAATTCGCGATTTGGAAGTTGTTTGTATCTTCTATCTTGTACCTTGGAATATACCAACCCGCTCAACGAACAAACTGGAATGAGTACAGGCTCGAATCCCGCATCAGGAATCGTAGGCGCACCTTCATTCCTGCCAGCGAAGCGAGGTTTGAACTACCCTTCCAGCTGGCTTGGACCTGCAGGTAGTTCCCGTTGATCTCGTCAGCTTCCTGAACGCCGAATCCCTCCAGGGGACGGCCCGAGTCGTCCTGGATCTCCACCCGGACCGTACCGCCTGCCCCGGTGGACAGGTTCAATTGCAGCTTGTTCCCAGAGAAGACCAGTGTTCGAGTGGTCAGCTCACCGCCCGTGTAGGCCGCGTCGGCACCGATGAATCCGTCCAATCGCAGGGTAGCTCTTCCCCAGAACGCCGGTCCGGTTCGGGTGGGATCGTTGTGTGCCTTCTTCCATCCCTCGAAGAAGAAATGCAGGTCATTGCCTACTCGGAACGCCAGCGGTTCCTTGACGAAGACCATTCCAGCCCAGAAGCTTCCCTGGGTTCCCAGACGGATAAAGGGTCTCCGCTCCGGTGTCCGATTCCAGTGGATCCCGTCCCGACTGGTGGCCAGTTGCACATCGGCCCTGCCCGGGAGCTGGGCGAGCTTTCCGTCGCTACCGACAAAGGCCTTCCAGTGACTATAGATGGACGGTAGGGCGACGTAGACATTGGGCGTGTACTTGAAAATGGGAATGCTGTAGAAGTCGACCCGGTTCGGGGCCTCCGAGTCGGCCTCATCCAACGCGTCGGGGGCCATGACGATCTCCTCCTCGCTCCAATGGACGAAGTCCTCCGAGGTAGATCTTCCCAGGCGCAGGAGCCGCGAAAGCCAGTTATTGGCCCGCTTGTCGTAAACCCGGCCGTAATACTCCTCCTGACGCGGATCGAAGAAGGTCTTGACCCGGCTGTACGCGACATAGCTGCCGACCCGTTCGTCCCAGAATGGCCTGAAGCCACCGTCTCCCGACGTGCCCAGCTTCCCCGTGATTCGGGTCCAATGGATGCCGTCAGCAGACGCGAAACCATACTTGCCCTTGCCATCGGGCAGCGGCTTGAGACCACCCAGGACGCCGTCGTTCGGGGGGGACAGCTTGAGCGCCATCTTGTACTTCTGGCTTGGGTCCTTGGCCTTCGGGTCGATGAAGACCGTGTTGACACCCGCACTCGAGTGCGCATAGGGGAACTGGTCGTTGGGAAAGAGGATGTTGTTGTCGCGGGATCCCTGCCACTCGTAGAGCCCCAGGTTCGGCTTCCGCCAGTTGGATCCGTCATCCGACTCAGCATAACGCAGCAGACCGCAGTTCAGCTTCTGGAAGTCTTGATCACACGCTACACCCGGACTCAGGTAGTAGAGGCGGAAGACGCCGCCATCGTGCATCATGAAACCGCGTCCGGGCGCTGGGATCTTCTCCCCCGTGACGTGAGCCTCGTTCATCCTCATCGTCACATTCTTCATGGACTCGACCAGGTGGGAGTCCCTGCCCTCCTCGTCCCAGGGGCCCACGAAAAGCTGTTTTTCGCCTCCCACCTGAAGCACGTTTCCTGCTCCGAAGAGACTGGACAGGGAGATCAGAACAAAGGTCAGAAGAGGGTAGATTCGATGATTTGCTCTCATCTCATGAGCTCCTCTCTCTATCTCCAGGGGGTCGGCTGATCGCAGTCCTTGGAATGCTGCGCGTCTCACTGGAGACAAGATTTCTTGCGTGCTAAGCTTCTACCCTAATTCCCTCCAAATCAAGACAACGGAGATCGACGATGAGGTTAATTCCAACGCTCCCGGCCCTCGCCTGGATAGTATGTCTGCTCTCTGTAAACCCGTCGATGGCCTCCGACTCCTTGACGGTTCTACCAGAACGGATTGGGCAGGTGGAGCCCGGCACAATGCTCTACAGCTATCTTCTGGGCGAGGCTGAGAAAGCCTTCAAGCGCCGCGAGGATGCTTACGAGCAGCTCAAGACTCCGGAGCAGCTCAGCGCCCACCAGCACCGCATGCGGGAGTTCCTCCGAGGACAGCTTGGAGACTTTCCGACCGCGACTCCTCTCAACGCCCGGGTTGTCAGCCGCGACGAGCGTGGGGACTATAGTATCGAACGAATCCTCTACGAGAGCCGGCCTCGGCACTACGTCACGGCGCTCCTCTACCTGCCGAAGACACCACCACCTCATCCAGCGGTCCTGGTCGCCTGCGGGCACGCACCCAATGGCAAGTCCTCGGAGACCTACCAGCGAGTCGGTATCCTGCTGGCGAAAAGCGGGATGGCGGCACTCGTCTACGATCCCATCGGTCAGGGTGAGCGTTATCAGATCCTCGGACCCGATAGGCGGCCGCGGTTCGAGAACGGTGTCGAACACATGCTGGTAGCGACGAGCTCGATCCCGCTGGGACGCAGTGCCGGCAGCTATAGAATCTGGGACGGGATCCGGGGACTGGACTATCTAGTGAGCCGGAAGGATATCGATCCGGACCGTCTCGGCCTCACCGGGAGCTCGGGCGGCGGTCTGGTGACTACTCACCTCATGGCTCTGGACGAACGAGTCGCTTGTGCCGCCCCTTCCTGTTACATCACGCACGTCAAGGAGATGCTCCAGACCCAGGGGCCGGGAGACTCGGAGCACCAGGTTTATGCAGAGATCGCGCAAGGGCTGGGACACGCCGACTACCTTATGATCCGCGCACCCAAACCGACCCTGATCTGCGCCGCCACCCGCGACGAGATGTTCGACATCTCCGGCGCCTGGAGGAGCCTGCGAGAGGCCAAACGATTCTACGGGCGCCTGGGACATCCGGAGCGAGTTGACCTGGTGGAGGCCGATGTAGTCCACGGCTTCTTCCGACCCCTGCGGGAGGGGATGGCTCGCTGGATGCGGCGGTGGCTGATAGGCTCCGACGATGCTGTGGTCGAGACGGACTCCCCACTCCTGAGCGAAGAGGAGGGGATCACAGACGAGTTCGTAGAGGCGCAGGGGGAGGACTACGGCGAGTTCATTCGGGTCCGCCTCCCCGCGATCCGCTGCAGCCCCCAGGGTCAGGTTCAGCTGATGGAAGGAGCCCGTTCCGTCTTTGACTTCAACCGGGAACGGGAAAAGGAGCTGGCTCTCCTGAGGCGGGACTACTGGAAGCGAACTCCCAGGCAGCAAATCCTTCGAGAGGTGCGGCGCCTGGCCGGCATCCGTCCGCTAGATCGGTTGGCGCGTCCGAAAGTGGAGAAAGTGGAGACCCTGCGGCGCAGGGGATATGACATTCACAAGCTGATTCTACGTCCCGAGCCGGGCATCTGGCTGCCCGCCTTGAGGTTCGTTCCCGAGACTCGTGGCCCGGACATGGTCCTGTATCTGCATGGCCAGGGGAAGCAGCTCGATGCCCAACCGAGCGGACCGATCGAGAAGCTTGTCGGGGCAGGGCGTGAGGTCCTGGCCGTTGATCTCCGGGGAGTCGGAGAGACCAAGCGCTCCAAGGGCAAGTGGGGCTACGGCCCACTCTTTGGTCACGACTGGGAGGACTTCTACGTCGCCTATATGCTGGGACGGTCCTACTTGGGAATGCGGGTCGAGGACGCCCTGGTGTGTGCCCGCTATCTAGCTGACTCGTCACCCCAAGGTGCAGCAGCGAGAATCCATTTGGTGGGAATCGGTGAGACTGGTCCGGTTGCCCTCCACGCGGCGGCTCTGGAACCCGACCTGTTCACCTCGTTGGAACTGCGCCGATCCCTGGTCTCCTGGTCCAGCGTGGTTCAGACCGAGGTTAGCGTCAACCAGTTGGTGAATACGGTCCACGGGGCGCTGCGAAAGTATGACCTCCCCGATCTCTTGAGGACCCTGCCCGGGGAGAAGGTCACCCTCATTGAGCAGAGGAACGCTGCGGGCTTGCTGCTCGATTGAGAAGGGCCCGGGCCCGGAAATGCGTGAGCCCGCCCACAGCTGCGCTGGCCCATTTGCAGAAAGAGCTTTGGTTGTCTCGAAACTCGAACATCGATGGTGCCGTGTCCGCTGTAGGATGGGCACTTCTGCCCGTCGGTGACAACGACGGGCAAGAGTGCCCATCCTACGAAGATCAAGGCAAGGGAGATTTCCTCCTTTTGAAACTCGGAGCCATTGCCCAGCCGAAACGGGAGAATGCTGCGGAGTAGGTCAGGGCGCGCTCGATCCTCTTTAGCCTCTTCTTGCCGGGGTTCTGGAGGAATTTTCTGGCTCCAAATACACTCGCACATTTCGGCTCAGACGAAACCCGAAAAGACGGTATAATCTTGGCGGACATGACCGTTGGATTGGCCTTTTCGGCCGGGAGTATCACTTGCGACGAGGAATGTCCGATACTTAGAAGTGTGGAGGTGAGCTAAAGGATGGGAATCGTGAGGCGATTCACCGTACGCAAGGGACTCAAGCTACCTATTAGCGGCGAGCCTGACCAGCGGATATCCCAGGGGAGAAGTGCGAAAACCGTTGCGCTCCTGGGTCGCGACTACGTCGGAATGAAGCCGACGATGCTGGTAAAGCCCGGCGACAAGGTGAGCCTGGGTCAGCCCCTCTTTGAGGACAAGAAGAACCCTGGCGTGCTTTATACCTCTCCGGCTGCCGGAAGGGTTGCTTCGGTCAACCGTGGTGAGAAGCGAGCCTTCCTCTCCGTCGTCGTCAGTCGGGAAGGCCATTCCGCCGCGCAATTCGAATACTTCCCGGCCAGCCGATTCGAATCAGTAGGAGCGGACAAAGTTCGTCGTGTCCTGGTCGATTCGGGAATGTGGACCGCTCTTCGCACAAGACCTTTCAGCACCGTACCCGCCGTTGACGCCAGCACCAGCTCCATTTTCGTCAGTGCACTGGACACCAACCCGTTGGCGGCAGATCCCGCGCTGGTGATAGGTGAACATCAAGAAGATTTCCAGAATGGGCTCCGAGCCCTCACCCTGCTGGCGGCTTCGAAGGTGATTGTGTCATCTGCCCCTGGCTCCGAGGTGGCCATTCCGGAGCATTCGAAAATCGACGCCTTCGAATTCCAGGGACCTCACCCCGCCGGTCTGGTGGGAACGCATATCCATTTCATCGATCCGGTAGGCGAGAAGAAGACGGTCTGGCACGTCGGCTACCAGGATGTTATCGCGATCGGAAAATTGCTCACGACGGGGAGCCTCTGGACAGAACGTGTAGTTTCTCTGGCAGGCCCCATGGTACGGGAACCGCGTCTCATACGGGCGCAGCTCGGAGGCTGTCTGGCAGACCTGGTCGAAGGCGAGCTGGAAGAAGGGGAGAGCCGCCTTGTTTCCGGATCGGTTTTCGCGGGTGATCTTGCGGGCGAGTCTCCGCAGAACTACCTGGGTCGCTACCATACCCAGATATCGGTGATTCGGGAAGATCGTTCGCGGGTCCTGCTCGGCTGGCAAGGACCAGGATTCGATACCTTTTCGACGAAAAATGTCTTCCTCTCCAAGTTGAGGTTCGGCCGCAAGTTCGACTTCTCGACGAATACCAATGGAAGCAAGCGCGCGATGGTGCCCATTGGCATGTACGAAGGTGTGATGCCATTGGACATCTTTCCCACCTATCTCTTGCGTGCTCTGGTTTCTCAAGATCTGGAAGGCTCCGTTTCTCTAGGAGCCCTCGAGTTGGACGAAGAAGATCTTGGCTTGTGTTCCTTTGTCTGCCCCGGAAAGACGGAATATGGCCCACTGCTACGACAGTTGCTCACGAGGGTAGCCAAGGAAGGGTAGCCAAGGAATGAAGCCCCTACGGAATTTTCTCGATGGTCTGGAGCCATCCTTCAAAGAGGGTGGGAAGCTGGAAAAGCTCTACCCTGTCTACGAGGCTCTCGACACGTTTCTCTACACACCGGGCGAGGTGACATCGGGGGCCTCGCACGTCCGGGATGGCATAGACCTCAAGCGCATGATGACCCTGGTCATCGCTGCCTTGGGGCCCTGCATCCTGATGGCGCTATTCAATACCGGTTATCAGGCCAACCTGGCGATGCAGGGAATGGGACTCACGGAGACTTTGGGCTGGCGCGCCGCCGTCATCGCCTGGTTGGGCGTGGGTTACGACCCACAGAATATGATTGCCAATGCAGTGCATGGAGCGCTCTACTTCCTTCCAGTCGCGCTGGTGACATACACTGTCGGGGGTCTGGCGGAAGGCACCTTCTCGATTATCCGCAGACACGAGATCAATGAGGGGTTTCTGGTAACAGGAATGCTCTTCCCCCTGACGCTCCCCCCCACCGTTCCGCTCTGGCAGGTCGCAGTCGGAATTCTTTTCGGCGTTGTCGTGGGAAAAGAAATCTTCGGCGGAACGGGCAGGAATTTTCTCAATCCTGCCCTCACCGCCCGAGCCTTTCTCTACTTCGCCTATCCGGCCCAGTTGTCGGGCAACGCGATATGGACTGCCGTGGATGGTTTCAGTGGCGCCTCGGTTCTTGGCTTGGCGGCATCCGATGGAATGGCCCCCGTCCAGCAGCAGTATTCTTGGATGGATTGTTTCCTGGGCACCATCCAGGGGTCGATGGGAGAGACCTCCACCGTTGCCTGTCTGATGGGTGCCGGCTTCTTGATTCTCACTGGAGTCGGCTCCTGGAGAATCATGCTGAGTTGCTCTGCCGGCACCTTGGCGACTTCCTGGATGCTGTACTCGATTGGCAGCGACACCAATCCCATGTTCCAGATGTCGCCGGCCTGGCATTTTGTGGTCGGCGGACTCGCTTTCGGAATCGTGTACATGGCCACGGACCCGGTTTCAGCAGCCTTTACAAATATAGGTAAATATATCTATGGGATCTTGATTGGCTTCATGGCGATTCTGATACGGGTGATCAATCCGGCGTTTCCAGAGGGAATCATGCTCGCCATTCTTTTCGGTAATGTCTTCGCCCCCCTGATCGATTACTACGTGTTGAAGGTCAATATCCGGCGTCGGGCAGCGAGAACGCAGGTGAACTATGGCTAACGACACGGTCGGAAAGACGTTTCTGGTCGCATTCTTCCTCTGCGTGATATGCGCAGTTGTTGTCTCGTCCTCGGCGGTCAAGCTTCGTCCGGTGCAGCAAATCAATCGGGAGCTGGACAAGAAACGTAACATTATCTCCGCGGCGGGCCTGGATGAAGAGGGAGCGGATATAGCTCAGATCTACCGGGACTCGATAGAGACAAGGGTCGTTGATCTCGAGACGGGTTACTACTCGAACGCGGTGAATCCAGAGTCTTTCGATCAGCGAAAGACTGCCAAGGACCCAGCCAGCAGTATTGAGATTGCAGACGATCTTGCCGGCATCGGACGAAGGTCGCGGCTGGCATCTGTCTATCTGGTCAAGAAGGGCGACAAGGTGGATCGTCTCATCCTGCCAGTCCATGGGAAGGGACTCTGGTCAACCCTGTATGGTTTTCTGGCACTGGACGTCGATCTGAACACGATTAGAGCCCTGAGCTTCTACCAGCACGCGGAGACTCCAGGTCTGGGAGGAGAGGTAGACAACCCCAAGTGGAAGGCACTTTGGAAAGGGAAGAAATCCTACGGAGAAAATGGGCAAGCCAGGATCGAGGTGATCAAGGGCAAGGTGGATGGATCGAGCGCCGCCGCCGTTCATCAGGTGGATGGCCTTTCCGGGGCAACTATTACCTCACGTGGCGTGAGCAACCTGCTCCGCTATTGGCTGAGTGAGGATGGTTTCGGGAAATATCTCGCGCGCGTGCGAAAAGACGGAATTGGGACGGAGTATTAGTTTATGGCGAGTCAAGTTCGGAAGGTTCTTTTCGGACCGCTGTTCAACGAGAACCCCATCGCATTGCAGGTGCTTGGGATTTGTTCGGCACTGGCGGTCACGACCAAGATGGAGACCGTGATCGTCATGTGTCTAGCGGTCATTGGTGTTCTCGCGTGCTCGAACTCAGCGGTGAGTCTTATTCGGAATCATATTCCGTCAAGTATTCGGATTATCGTGCAGATGACCATTATTGCTTCACTGGTGATCGTCGCGGACCAGATTCTGAGCGCCTATGCCTACGAAATAAGCAAGCAACTCTCCGTATTTGTCGGGCTCATCATCACGAACTGTATCGTCATGGGCCGTGCCGAAGCCTTCGCCATGAAAAACGGTGTGTTTGCGAGCTTTCTCGACGGCATCGGCAATGGTCTGGGCTACAGCTTGATTCTGGTGATCGTCGGGCTGATGCGTGAGTTTTTCGGCTCCGGCGCCCTGTTCGGCCAGGTCCTGCTTCCCTTGACCACGGAAGGCGGCTGGTACAATGCCAACGGGTTGATGCTGCTTCCGCCCAGCGCGTTTTTCATCATAGGAATATTCATTTGGGTTCTGCGTTCGGTGAAGACCGAGCAGGTGGAGCACGAGGGATAAAGCGGTGTTCGAAGAATATTTGAGCCTCTTTCTGAAAGCCGTGTTCGTGGAGAATATGGCCCTCGCCTTCTTCCTGGGCATGTGCACCTTCCTGGCGGTTTCCAAGAACGTGGAAACCGCTACCGGGCTGGGGCTCGCAGTCATCGTGGTCCAAACCATCACGATACCCATCAACAATATCCTCTACCGCAATGTCTTGAGCGAGGGAGCCCTCAGCTGGGCGGGGCTGCCCGAGACGAACCTCTCATTCCTGGGACTGATCACGTACATTGGTGTGATCGCAGCGATGGTTCAGATCCTGGAGATGGCCCTGGACCGTTTCGTGCCAGCGCTCTACAACGCCTTGGGCATCTTCCTTCCCCTGATCACGGTCAACTGTGCGATTCTCGGTGGCTCCTTGTTCATGGTGGAACGCGAGTACAATTTCGGCGAAAGCGTCGTTTACGGTTTTGGATCGGGTTTCGGCTGGGCGCTAGCGATCATGGTCCTTGCCGGCATTCGAGAGAAGCTCAAATACAGCAACGTGCCCGAGGGGCTGAAGGGCCTGGGGATTACCTTCATCATCGTCGGCCTGATCTCCCTGGCGTTCATGTCCTTTTCGGGGATTCAGCTATAGCTTGTCATGGAAATCTTCCTCGGTGTTTCGATGTTTACGATTATCGTCCTGGCCCTGGTGGCGGTAATCCTACTCGCTCGATCACAGCTGGTGGCCTCGGGTAACGTCGACGTTCTCATCAATGGGGAACGCACTATCTCCGTACCCACTGGGGGGAAGCTTCTCAGTATCCTCGCAGACCAGAAGATCTTCGTTTCTTCAGCCTGCGGCGGAGGCGGAACCTGCGCCCAGTGCAAGGTGAATGTTTTCGAGGGAGGCGGCGACATCCTGGCCACCGAGAAGGCTCACATCAGCCGGGGTGAAGCGAAAGAAGGATGCCGGCTCTCCTGCCAGGTGGTGGTTAAGCAAGACTTGAAGATCGAGGTGCCGGAGGATGTCTTCGGCGTCAGGAAGTGGACCTGCAAGGTGCGATCCAACCACAACGTGGCGACCTTCATCAAAGAGTTGATCCTGGACCTACCTGAAGGGGAAAACGTCGATTTTCGCGCGGGTGGCTTCATCCAGATCGAGTGCCCACCCCACACCATCCATTACCGAGACTTCGATATTGAAGAAGAGTACCGGGATGCCTGGGATGCCTTCAATCTCTGGGACCTTGTTTCAGTCGTGGAGGAAACCGAGTTCCGCGCCTATTCGATGGCTAACTTTCCCGAAGAAAAGGGCATGATCATGCTCAACGTGCGAGTGGCCGTCCCACCACCCCGCACCAATTTCCCCCCAGGGAAGATGACCTCCTACATGTTCAGCCTCAAGCCGGGAGACGAGGTCGTCATCTCGGGACCGTACGGCGAGTTCTTTGCCAAAGAGACGCAGGCTGAGATGATCTTCATCGGCGGCGGCGCCGGGATGGCTCCCATGCGATCCCATCTCTACGATCAGTTTCGGCGCGTTCACACCGATCGTAAGGTCAGCTTCTGGTACGGTGCCCGAAGCCTGCGCGAAGCCTTCTACGGGGATGAATACGATGGATTGCAGGCTGAGAATCCGAATTTCACCTGGCACCTGGCTCTCTCGGAACCTCAGGAAGAAGACAATTGGGACGGCTATACCGGCTTCATCCATCAAATCCTCTATGACAACTATCTCAAGGATCACGAGGCTCCCGAGGACTGCGAATACTACATATGTGGGCCTCCGATGATGAACCAGGCAGTGTTCAAGCTGCTAGATGATCTGGGTGTCGAACCCGAGAACATCGCCTACGACGACTTCGGCGGCTAGTACGCTGGTGTGGAAGCGTCCACTCGGTCTCCTCGCCATGCTGGCGGTCGCCCTTCTTGTTCTCTTCTGGCAACCTACCTACGAAGCCCTGCACGTCGGGAACACGATGGGTACGACCTATCGTGTCAAGTGGCTGAGCAACCAAGGGACGGATGCGTCCCAGGAGATTCGGGCAGGAATTGACGACCAGCTCGAGGACGTCAATCGCAAGATGTCCACCTATCTACCCGATTCCGAACTTTCGCGCTTCAACCGCTCGTCCGGAGGTGCCTGGTTTGCCGTCTCAGCGGCGACGGCAGAAGTGGTGACTGAGGCGTTGCGGATCGCTGATCTTAGCCAGGGCGCCTTTGACCCAACCATCGGTCCCCTGGTCGAACTTTGGGGCTTTGGTTCCAGCGAGGACCGCATCGAGCCACCCTCGGATCAAGAGATCGCAGCCACTATCAACAAAATCGGATTCGAACAGCTCGAGGTCAGGGGGGGACCGCCGGCGCTGCGCAAGCAGACCGGGGACCCTGAAATCGACCTGTCGGCGATCGCCAAGGGTTATGCGGTTGATCTCGTGGCGAGTTTCTTGACAAACCATGGAGTCGAGGATTTCATGGTCGAGGTGGGCGGCGAGGTGCGGGGGCAGGGTCACAGCCTCGCCGATAGACCCTGGAGAATCGCGGTGGAACGACCGCATATCGACAAGCCCATGGCTCACCGGGTGCTTTCCCTCTCCAACCTGGCGATGGCAACCTCCGGTACTTATCGAAACTACTTCGATTCGGGAGGAAAGCGCTACTCCCACACCATCGATCCGACCAGCGGCTGGCCGATCACCCATCGGACCATCTCAGTCAGCGTCATCCATCCCTCCTGCATGACGGCAGATGCCCTCGCCACGGCGTTGCTGGTCCTGGGAGTCGACAAGGGCCTTCATGTCGCCGAGCAATACGGTCTGGCTGTTCTTTTCATGCGCGAGAAAGACGATAGAATAGAAGAGATTACGACGTCGCAGTTTCGGGACCGCTTCGGCGAATAGCCATGACCCTCTACTTGATCACCTTCTTGTTCTTTGGACTCGCAGTGGCAGCCATGGCGGTTGGTGTGATGATCACTGGCCGGCGCATCAAGGGAAGCTGCGGTGGCCTGAATAGCCTCGTGACTGACGCTGCGGGCAAACAGAGCTGCAGCGTCTGTGGACTGTCCTACGAGGAACAGGTCGAGGGCGGATGTGGAGAGGATAGCCCAGAGTAGTCCAGGCCGAAGACTTCTTCTTACGAGCCTTTGGCTCGATGCACGGACTGCGTGACGGGCAGATAGGGTTCGCCGTTTCTCGTGGGGACACCCAACTTGAGCTGGTAGTCTCCCGGCTTCAGAACGTTGCGGCGGTTGCTCTCCACCGGCACCGGATCGCCACTCTTGGGTGTGGCAGATCCCTTGACCAGCATTCGCTCACCCTTGGCGGTAGTCGCTCTTATGATGAGTGCAATGCTCCCGCTGTTCTGCTTGATCTTCGCCAGACCGTCCGTCAGTTCCGCGGCGGAGCCAGCATTCTGATATTGGGTCCCGGCGACATCCGAAATGCACCGCATGGCCTTCTCCTCGCGAGCATTGAGGCCCAGCCCGACCACGTGAACCTTGATCTTGACGTCTTTCTCGACCCAATCCCGCACCAGCTCACAGGGATCCTCGTCGCAGGTTTCAATCCCGTCACTTATGAGAATGATCTCGCCCCTACGGTCTCCGAAATCCTCCAGCGCAGCTCGTAGACTCCGGCTGATAGGGGTCTTCCCCTGGGGATTGATCTTGTCTACGAACTCCTGCATTCGGGACACGGAGGATCGGGAAGAGGCGAAGGGGACAACCAGCTCGGTGTCGGAACAGTCACGCTTCCTGCGGTGTCCATAAACACGCAGTGCCAGCTCCTTTTCCCTGAAATCACCACTGACAAACTCCTTCAGTACGCTTCGGGCTGCCGTGATCTTGTGCACTTTGTCGGCAAGCTGGCCCCACATCGAGCCTGAACCGTCGAAGATAATGTAGACACCGTCCGCTGGCACCTGCTGAGCGCTCGCCGTCCCCGAAGCCAGCACGTAGATGAAGGCCAGCAGGCTGAAAGCCAGGTTCCTCCACATTTTCCAGTCTCCTTCCCTTGGCCTCAGTAGGGACGGCGGCGGGAAGATTAATCCGGCCTTGATCGGGGTCTCCCTGATGGCCATTTCCCTGAGCAGCATCAGGACGCCCACTTGAGCTTTTTCCGATTCACAGCGCAGTCTCGTAGATACAGATTGATCAAGGTCTGATACGGAACCCCTGTCTCTACAGCCATGGACTTGAAATACGCGACAGTGTCCCGATCGAGGCGCATTGTCACCGATTGCTTCAAGTGTTTGACGTAAGGGTTCTTGCGTCCCTTCATCTCCGAAAAGTCATATCGTTCTCTCATTGTCGACGCCTCCAGTAGTCCTTCTCTTCGCTCTCCTTTGCCTTCCGGGCTGAAATAATGCGAATCACCCACTCGCTTTCACGATAGCAGTGACACACGACTACGACGCGCAGCTTGAAACTCATGCCCAAGAGGATGAATCGGTCTTCCTCCGCAGAATGGTCAGGATCAGAGAACTGAGCTGCATGCCCGTCATAGAATGCCGTCTGTGCTTCTTCGAAGCCAATGCCATGCTTCTCGGCATTCGAGCGGTTCTTGCGCGCGTCCCACTCAAATCGGAGATCGGGCATATGTACATTGTATGTATTGTACCTAGTCCAATCAAGCCACGAGGAGCTCCACTGGACAGCCAGGTCAGCGCTATTCGGACCTTGATTTCAGGCTCTTCGGACGGCGAGTCTAGGTGCATCTACCGAGTCGGCCAATCCCGGGAAGAGGATGTCCTCTATCGCGTCAGCGTCGCAAGGCGGCTATCGGTGCGCTCGTGGAGCTCTTCCCAGCTACCACACTCGACGATTCGCCCATCCTCCACGACTACGATCTGGTCAGCATGGCGGATTGAACTCGGCCGGTGGGCGATGATGACAATGGTCATCTGGCCCCGCAGCTCCGCGAGCGCTTCCTGAATCCGCCTCTCGTTATCCACGTCCAGATTACTGGTTGCCTCGTCCAGAATCAGCAGCTTGGGACGGATCAACAGTGCCCGGGCCAGGGCAAGACGCTGGCGCTCACCTCCCGACAGGCGCACCCCGCGCTCGCCGATTTCCGTCTCCAAGCCTTGTGATAGTTGCCGTACGAAGTCTGCGGATGCTCTTCCCAACGCCTGCCAGATCTCCGCTTCCTCCGCCTCAGGACGAGCCCATAGCAGATTGGCCCTCACGGTGTCGTGGAATAGAAACACGTCCTGTGGCACGTAGCCTATTCGGCGGCGCCAGGCGGGGAGATCGGCAGTGGACAGGGGGCGGCCGTCGACCTCAATTTCGCCGCTATCCGGTTGCAGCAAACCCATCAAGAGATCGGCGATCGTGCTCTTGCCCGCGCCGGAAGGTCCGAAAAGCGCCGTCGTCCTCGGTGCGGGGATGGCCAGATTCACTTCACCGAACAACTCCTGTTCCAGACGATAGGAAAAACGGATTCGGCGCAGGCGACACTCGCGGTTGAAATCGAGCGACTCCTGTCCCCCTTCTGCCAAACCCTCGGCCGCTTCTCGGCAGCGCGTCTCCATATCCAGGGAAGCTGCCAGTGCCGGCAACGTGTGGAGCAGGGCCTGCTAGCCCTGCCCTTTACCCGTAATTCGGTACAGGACAAAGTCATGTTTCTGGGTCTCCCAGAGCGAAGCCTTCACACAGGAGCCGGAGGTGTGAATAGCCCTGCCATATCAACTCATGACCCGGGGGCGCATCCTGGTTGCGTCCTAGGTATCCTCCGATGCGCGCCACCAGCCGTACCGCCTCACCCAGCTGCGAGGGCGGGTTCAAGCTTTTTTTTTGGCGTAGGCCCCCAGGACATGGAGTTCAAGATCCGAGAAGAGCACCTCGGCGGGCAGTTCCGGGGTTTCTCTGCCCAGCAGAGTCATCAGCATAATCCGCCAGGCGATGACCAGGTTGATCGCAATCGCCCGGCTGAGGCGCTCGGCGCTTCGGTGGGCGATCTCTTCGATGCGGCAGCCGGACTTCAGCACCCGGTGCCAGTCTTCAATGCGCCAACGCAGGCAATACCAGCGTAGGCATTGAACCGCCGCTTCGGGCGAGGCGAGAGTGGCGGTAGTCAGAAGGAACCACTCGATGGCTTCGGTTCCCGCAGGCGGAGAGTCCTCCCGCGCCTGAATCACCCAGATCTCGATGGGCTCCTTATCCGGGTAATATTTCGGGGGGCGAAGTTGGATCCGCCGATAGCGGACCGAGAGCTCCGCCCGGCGGCGGGGCCTCTGGGGCCGGGCCTTTCGCTTACTGAGCTTGGGCCGAGCGCTCTGGCGCGGCACCTGGACGCGGACCTGGGTCTGTACCGGCTCCTGTACGAGCGCTTCGAAAAGCTTGAACGGCTCCTCCGTGATGCCGCGGTTGTGTTGGGCGCGCACCAGTAGGTCGACCCCCGGGTAACGGCGTTGCTCCTCGAACAGCTCGAAGATATCCGCTTCCCGGTCGCAGACGTTGATCAGTCGCGTCTGGGGCATTTGGGCCGCCACTTCTCCGAGCTCGCGCAGCGCTTGAATCCAGCAGAAGGTCTGTTTTTCCTCGATCGGGATGGCCCAGCTCGGTCGCTTCTCTTGCGGCGATTTCAACTGCGGCGCCAGACACTGGGCGCGCAAGACCCCCAGCGGAAGTCCATTGGGGGCCACGGCCAAGGTCGAATGCAGGTGCAATCCCCGACTCTGGGCGCCGGTCTGGTTGCTGCCGATCACTCCCAGACCTTCACACTGAGCCAGGCTCGTATAGTCCAGATCGGTGCCGTCCTGCAGGCACAACACGGTGCGCTGCCCCTGCATGCGCCGCAGGGTGCGTTGCCGGTGAGGCTGCAGAATCTGGGGCAGGCTCACCGCGGCCTCGTCCGGGTGGTCGATCAATCGGTAGTAGGCCTTGACCGCCGGCCAATCCCCCTGGGCCACCCCGCTAAAGGCACGACCCGGTTCCTGCGCCTTGGACTCCACAATGTTCACCAGTCTTCGGCTCAGCCGCGCGTCCCCCAGCGGCGCGCCGCCAAACTCCTCTTCCGCCCAACTCTCGGCCTCGACCCCCTGGGCCGGAGCCAGCGGCCCCAAGCCGGCCCCCTCGGCCAACCCCAGGCGGGCGCGGAACTCCGGCTCCAGCGCATACACATAGATGTCCTTGATCGTTTCCTCCCGCTGGGTGAAACGATCCTGCCGACCCCGACCCTGGGTTCGGCCCACCCGGGTCCAGTTCGCTGCCCGATAGGATGCCCCCGAAAACCGGCTCGTGTCTACAAAACTCTCGACCAACCAGGGACGGTACCCATAGCGCTGCTCGAAGTCTTCGGCCAGCCGCTGCAGGCTCAGGCTCAACACCCGCGAGGCCAGGTTCTGACACTGCACGCTGGGTCGGATCAGAAAACGGCTCAGGCACACGACCCCGTGCAGATGGGCGCGCCTTTGCTCCGCATCCCAACCGATCCAGCGGTCCCGGTCCACGAGTTGCAACGCCGCGGCGGCAAAGCCCAGGCCCCCCAGCCAGCCGTGCTCGGAGCCGAGCAGATAGCGCAGCTGCCGTCCCACCAAGGGCCCAGCCCCCAGCGGATGCTCTTCGATCATCAGCTCGTTCCAGATCCGCATCTGCCCCGGCTCGCCCACCCCGATCAACTCCAGCCCCCGCACCTCCCCCACCTGCTCGGGCACCCCGATCGGCTCCTCCACTGGAGCCGCCAACCGTCGCGGACGGGGCGCCCCTTTCTGGATCCGTGGGGGCGGCAGCCGAAAACAGCCCTTCGCTTCCAGCTCCCGCAACGCCTTCAGGCAACCTCCCCGCTGGGGCCGCCCGCCGGGGTCATAGAATCGCAACTGATCGCAAAGAAAACCGGCCAACTCGCTTCGCGAAGAGAAATCCCCTTCTTCCAGCAGCCGGCTTACATACTCGATGCTCTCGGGCTTCGACAGGGTACGCTTGATCTGATTCTGGAGCTGCATGCCGCTCAGTTTGAACGACCCGAAACTCTTTGTTCAGTCCTTTATTACGGGTAAAGGGCAGTGCTAGCCCGCATTTCTCATACCCGGTCGTCGCGAGAGGCCGAAAGCGCCGTCCTGACAAGGCTTGCGACCGAGGCCCCCGCAGTCGTACTTTGACAGTACGTCGAGGAGGCCGACGGAGCATAACGCAGTCAGGGCGGATGATTGCGCCCTCGCAGCAGACTGGGTGTGAGAAATGCGGGCTAGCTTTGCAGCGTTTTCGCCGTGATGGGCATTATTCGGCCGAACACGAAGACCAGCAGCAACAGAGTGACCGGGGGTACGGCGAACACTTCCAGCGCGGCGTACAAACAACTACACAGAATGGTCGAGCTGCCAATAACAAACCACATCCGGGTGCTGGCTTTGTTCTCAATGAAATCCAGGCTCACCCTCTGGGCGTCGCTCGCGAGTCGCACAAACAGCTTCAGGTGCCGAGCCTCACCGCCGAAGCTCTTGGCTAACTTCATGCCACCCAGGTGCTCCCCGATGGCGGCGAAGAGTCGTCTTCCAGTCTGGGTCGTCTCGCGGCCGCTGCGCTGGACTCGGCCCGGGCGCCGGTGCATCAGGAAGAGCACGAAGAAGCCGCATGTAGCGGTCACAGCGGTGGTCAAGGGAGACAACCAGAGTGCCATCACCGCATACACGGCCAAGTTGACCCCATTAGAGAACAGTGCCAGCACCTGGTGCGCACCCTGGCCGATGCGGATGATATCGTCCGTCAGAGCCTGAGTGAAATCCGACGGCCGGTGCGGGTGAAGAACAACCAACTGGAATAGGTAATGGCGCGGTAGAGCCGTTCCTGTAAACGCAGGATCAGCCCATGTTGCATAGTGGCGGTGTGTACAGTGCAGAAGCGCAGCACTCCTTCGCGCAGGCAAACGAGAAAAAGAAAGATCCCTAGCACCGACAGCAGAGTCTCCGGCAATCCAAGAATTTGGAATAGCTCACCGATTCTTGCGCCAATCCCTGCGGCTGCACCACTGTCCTCACTCAGACCAATGATGCCCAACAAGGGCACCAGCATGAGAACACCGACACCCTGGAGGGAGCCCAACACGAGCATCAGGGGGAGGCTGATGCCTAGCCGCCAGCGGAAGACAGAAGTGAGTGTGCCAAAGTACTCCTTGAGCAGCGGGATAATAGGTGCATCTTCAGTTCCAGTCATCGAATGCCAGTGCTTTCCTCTAACTTACCGTGAGTCCAGGTTCGTATCGCTCTAATAGTTTCCATCTCTATTCAAGCCGGACACACCGTCCCGAGAAATCCTGGAGGATAGCATCACAAGGCCGTGGCAACCCTTCCACCCCTTCGGGCTGATGCAAGCGTCGCAACGGCACCCTCGCTGCCACCTATACAGAACGTTGTCAATGACCCACCGGCACCAGCAGTTTCCAGGATGGGGTCCCCCCGGTGGAAAGGACGTGGCCGGCAAACCTCACGACTAGGAGAGAAGCAACGATTCGGTTTCCTTGAACTGATCAAAGGCACGATCGAAGGTCACGATCGTGAGCTGGCCGACTGAAGCCAAGGAGGCCAAATAGGCGTCGTTCCATATCTTCGGGGAGTAGGTCTCCTTCGATGTGTAGGTTCTCCACAAAAGATCCATGCCGTCGGGTTCACTCACGTAAAGGACCCGTTCATCTGCGAGCAATGCATCGTAGAATCTCCACGCCTGGGCGAGGGTCACCGCCGCTTCGCCAAATGCCGATGGATTGGTCGCAAGTCGCAAATAACCCTGCTGTGTCAGGCGGCAGAACGCCGCCTGACTATCTTGAAGTCCTTCGAACCACTGCAGGGCAGGCGGATGATGGAAATGCGACTCGAAGGTGAGTGCTAGCCAGACATTGATGTCAGCGAGGTACACGTAGATCTTCGTCCTCCAGTATCTGAGCGGCACGATCACTGGTCAGCTTTACCGAGGCGGGCGACGCCGAGCGAACCAATGGCAGCTGGGCTCGCCCATACCCACCGCCGGAGGAGAGTTGTCGCTTGAGTTCGCGCTCCAAGGCCGCCCGAACAAATGATTTCAGAGTGAGGCCTTTCATGGCAGATGCTGACTTGACTCGGCGAAACAGCTCATCCGGCAGGTCTACAGTAGTCCGCATATTCACATATAAGCATAAACATGGTTCAGGGTCAAAAAGCATGGGACACAAACACCCCGGCAGGAGCTCAAAGCGAGCATCAGGGGGAGGTTAATAAGGACTCCGATCAACTATGCAACTGATGTCTATTTTGCCAGACTCGTTTCAAGAACAGGAAAGGACTCAAAAGACCTTCGGGCGGAGAATCCGGGCCGGCGAGAGCCGCAGAGATCCTGCTTTCTATGATCTGAGGGAGTCAGAACGCTCCTCAAATCTCTACTGAACCCAGAAAGAGAAGAGGCGGGCGTTGTAGAGCCGAAATCGGAAACGGACGCGTTTTCCCTGCAGGGAACTGAGATCCTGCTGTCCGGTCCATTTGACTTCTGCAGCCAGATGATCGCCTTGAATGGATCGGCAGCGATCCCGGGTCCAGCCTTCCAGGACCTCGCGGCCCCGCTCGTTGACCACCTCCACCCGTAGCTCCCCATCGCTGGCGTCGGCATTGACGAATAAACGGCTGCCATCAAAG
Organism: Acidobacteriota bacterium; assembly: GCA_965222655.1. GTDB lineage: Bacteria > Acidobacteriota > UBA6911 > RPQK01 > JAJDTT01 > CAUZIZ01. Next base: position 1,005,647 of record CBDCUP010000022.1, on the reverse strand, counting down.
CTCACCGCCCGCGTCTCCACAAAGCCACCTTTCTCGTCAGAGCCAAAATAGGCGAAGCGGTCCCGTTTGAGCTTGGCTAGATGGATGGCTCCGCGGTAAGGATCATCCTCCTGGTAACGATGGTTGTAACCGGTATAGTAGAACCAGAGTTCGTCTCCATGAACCTGGGGTCGCGAGGCCGCCAGCACCTGGCCGGTATCGATGGCGCCGCCGCCTATTTCCGAAACCGGGATGAAGGATCCACGGTCCCCTACCTTGACCCACTTTCTCAGGCTCGGATCCCGGCTGGTTGAGAGCTTGACCGAATTCACGCCCTCCTGATTACGGTTGGGGCTATGCCCGCTGGACTCGAAGAAGTTGGGCAGACCGATGTAGATCCCCTCGTAGGGAAAGACCGGCATGTTGTAGATCTCGGTATTGTAGTGTTCCGGTTGGTTAACCGTCATCAGCCTGAGCCGCGGATTGGCGAGGTGCTCCTGAACGCGCTGCTCCCCCAAGAGCTGGTCGTAGGCGTCGGCATGAAAGATCAGCTTGGGCTCCGTCCACTTCTCGAAGTCTTTACTCAGGGACAGGAAGACCGAGCGCCCGAAAGGCCCTCGATGCTTGACCGTCGCAATGAAGCGTTTCTCGACCTCATCGTAGTTCAGATGAGATTCGTCCTGGCTGGGAATCAGCGGCACGTCCAGCTTGGTGAACACATAACCATCCGCGGAGACCACCGGGTGACGATCCCTGGCCCCGATGAAGCCCTTGTATCGCCGCTCCGGAGTGCCGTCGGGATCCAGCAGAACGTGCTGGACGAAGGCCTCGGGATCCCCCTTGACCAGGATCAGATTGTTATCCTTGGAGCCTTCCAACTCGCGCTTGCCTAGAGAAGGCTTCTCCCACGTGATACCGTCTTTGGATCGAGCGAACAACGTCCTGGAGCCGGAGTAGTACCACATCTTCCAGACCTGCTCCTGGGGGTCCCAACAGGGAGCGCTCCGAATCTGAATAGCCTCGGTCTCGGCCGGATTCCAGTCGGGACCCGGATGCTTTTCCCAAGGCCTATTGGCAAAAACTACCGGGTTACCTTCGTACTTCACTGGCTGGTTGACCCGCCGTTTGACCCGATAGAGCGATCCCACCAGGTAGTCGTCCAGGAAGAGCTGATGCTGTCCTGTGGCCAGGTGGACACGTCCCGGTGGCTCCGCCCCTTGGAGCCCGGGGATCAGACCCGACATCACTAGCAGGAACCCCAGACATCTGATTTGCTTCATAACCATCTCCACAAGCCCGATTCGGGCTCAATCAAGGTCAATCCCACCCCAAGAGGCGCTAGCCCCTTTCGAGAAGAAACTTCCGTCAGTGCTAGCTACGAACATCGAGAGCTGAGTGACGCTTGTAGCACGGGCACTCCTGCCCGTTGGTGTCCTCCACGGGCAAGAGTGCCCGTGCTACAGGTCACTGCTCTGTCAGATGCTGTCTCCTACACCTTCCTTCTGCCAATGAAGTCTCAGTTTAGTCGCCGCCTTCGGTGGACTGCGTTTCCAGCGCGCTCGCAATGAATTGCACGGTGTCGATAGGTACTGGCTCTCCCAGGCTCAGGGCCCTCATGATGCAAAAGGTGGTGAGCGTCGTCGCGACCGATTCCTCGAACGGAATCGGCGACGGGCCTCCCGTCCTCACTGCCTCGCGAAAGGCCTCCCATTCGCCCCTGTAGCCCTTGTCCTGACGCAACCAGGTGCGGTGCACCTGGGGACGTCCCTGCCCCCTCAGCTCCAGTCTTCTGAAGTTGTCCAAGACGGACGTAGTGCCTCCGCCGAAGACCTCCACGCGCTCTTTGGCAAAGGATTTATCCCCGCAGGCCAGGTAGGAAAGAGTCCCGACCGATCCATCTGAGAAGTCCAGGGTGATGAGAACGTTGTCCTTGCTGTAACGACCATCATCAGGCAGCGGACGCGCGTAGGCCCTGACAGGGAGGGCTCCCACCAGGTAGATGAGGAAATCGACGAAGTGACAGCCCTCCCCGATGATTCGTCCGCCCCCCTGTTGAGGATCAATCGTCCAGTGATCGCGCTCCAGATATCCAGCGTTCACGCGATAGTGCACCGCAAGCGGTTCGTTGATGTTGCCAACGAATTTCTTCAAGTGCTTCGCGAGAGGGGCAAAGCGCCGGTTGAAGCCCACCATCAGCTGCAGACTATGATCAGAATTCTGATCGTTCTTGACGCGGATGATCTCCTTCAGCTCATCTTCGTTCACACACAAGGGCTTTTCGCAGAAAACGTGTTTTCCCGCCCGGAGCGAGTCCTTGACCTGGCGGGCATGCAGATGATGCCGAGTCCCCACCAGGATGGCGTTGATACTGGGATCGGAGAGGACCTATTCCTCCTCGCTGGTGCAGTAACGAAAACCGAAACGATCGGCCGTGTGACGAGAACTGCTGCCGGTTGAGGTACAGACAGCAGCCAGACTCACCCCAGCCATCTTCTTGAGGGGGGGGAGGATCATCGCTTTCACGAAGTTTCCGGCACCCAACAGACCGAGTGTCAGGGTCGCCTCCCCGGGGGCCGAAACCGCGGACTCGGTGTGCAGGTCTACCCGCGTAGCGGGCTGAGAGTCTGCTGGATATTGCAGTAAGACACCCAGAGACTTTTCGGGGTTCTTACCGGAGATCAACTCGTAGGCTTGCGGCGCGTCTTCGATCGGGAAACGGTGAGTGGTCAAAGCATGGACGTCAACCTCTCCCGCAGCCAGTAGGTCGACAAACGCCACCATATTCCTGTTCTCGGTCCAGCGGACGTAGCCAATCCGATAGTCATGGCCCTCTTCCTCGTACTCGGGATCGTAGCGCCCGGGCCCATAGGAACGGGAAATCCGAAAGCTCAATTCCTTTTCGTAGTAGTCTCGGCGGGGGATGTCCAAACCCACTGCCCCGACAGCCACTACTCTCCCTCGATCCCGGGCTATCTCACCCGCTAGCGTTACCGGAGCACTACTCGAGGTAGCGGCCGCGATGATGACGATGTCGACTCCGGAGCCTGCCGTATGCTCTCTTGCAAGCGCTTCCATCTGACTGTTGCTGGTGGCCGTCGCCTCACAGCCAAGCTGCTTGCCCAGGAGGTTGCGATCTGGGTCCGGATCCATTCCGATCACCCGGCATCCCGCTGATTTTGCCAGCTGTGCTGCCAACAGGCCTACCAGTCCCAAGCCGATGACGGCGACGCTCTCGCCGAGCTGCATCTGGGCCAGACGCAAGCCGTGGAGAGCGATCGCTCCAAGGGTGGTGTAAGCGGCTTCATCACCGCCTACATGTTCGGGTACCGCTGCAACCAGGTTCCGGGGAATAGAGACGATCTCAGCGTGGGCCGCGTGTCCCCCGCCGGCGCAAGCGACTCGACTGCCGACTTGGATATCCAGGATGTCCTCGGCAACTTCAATCACGGTTCCGGCGCAGGAGTAACCCAGCACCATCGGTTCGTCCAGCCGGCTCCTGGCGGCTTCGAGAGTCGAAAGAAGCCCATCCCGACGGGCCTTGTCCAGAACCATGCGCACCAGGTCGGGACGGGAACGGGCTTTGGAGACGATGTTTTTCTGGGCGAACTGTACGGTTGTGCGCTCAGTCCCGGCGGAAACCAGGGAGGCCTCCACTCTTACCAGGACCCTGCCCGGACCCAATCGAGGACTGGGAACCTCGACGACTCGGGTCTGGCCAGTATTCATCTCTTGAATCAGCTGTTTCATGGTCGCGTTTCGGGCATTGGCGATTCTAACCGATGCTGTTCCCTTTGAGCCACTTGTCGATTTTGCTGATGTTGGGGGTACTTCTGCCTCGAACGTTGCTGGCAGATCAAGTTTCAGCTTAGCCCCGCCACCGGCTGGACCGGATCGCACAGAAAAGAAACTTCAGTCAAGGGACGTGGCGGTGGCCTCCGTGCCGCCGTGTTCTTTCCGTCGAGCCTCTGGCTCGAAAAACGGCGGCACGGAGGCCACCGCTACAGTTTTCGGAAAATCACTTGGTGAATGCTCTATTCCACTATAGATCAATGGGTTACGTCCGTTCTCCATCCAAACCTGAAAATGAAGTTTCAGGTTAGGCCGCCCCCAGGAAGTCCTGGCCCCATTCGAGAAAGAAACTTTGGCACCGACAGATGGAGGGATCGCCCGAGTCCTTCGAAATTCGCTTGTTCGATATTCTGCGGTTCAGCCTTTATCGGTTGCCTTCTCGAGAGCAAGGAACAAGGCTGAATCACAAACCGCAGAACACCGAACATGCGAACTCCGAAGGCGGGAGCAGCAGTGAAGCTTCAGCTTAGAAGAGCCGACCCAGGGAAAAGTAGACTTTGTGGCGGCCAGCTTCGCCCCAGCTGGTACCAACGAAGAAGGGCCCGATCAGGGTTTCGGCGACCACTCCCAGGGACGCGCTGTTGTGGTAGTCCCTGGGGCCGGCTCGTTCGAAGACGCTTCCGAAGTCGTGCCAGGCAGTAATGTAGACCTTTTTCCCCACAACCAGAGGAAGTTCTGCTACCTCATGCAGGTATCCGGGACTGGCCAGGAAGTAGCGGGATCCCCGGAACTCGTCGGCTCCAAATCCACCCAGGCGGGAGAGTCCCCCTAGCGTGAATTGCTGCAGGGGAGGTGCTGTGTTGCCGAAGCTGGACCCTCCGGCCAGGCGCATCACCAGGGAATTCTTTTGTCCCAGGGGAACCGCATTGGAAACCCTCAACTCCGACTGCAGGAAGCGGGTCGATGCCCCCGGGCTCTTGAAGAACCAGGAACCGCTGAGTTCGATTCCCAGGCCCTTCCTGGGAACGATGGGATTGTCCAGGCCGTCGTGGACCCAACCCACTTGAGCCTTGCTGATCATGCCGTCCAATGACGGCAGCAATGGATCGCCCACGACCACTGTTCCGTCCGCGTGAGCTACTTGGAAGCCAAGGCGCAGCTCGTCCCGACGATTTTCCAGGTGGTGGCCCACGTCGAACCCTGCTCCTGCGAATCTGGTCCTGTACTGCGCCTCGCGCTGCCCGTTCCGGTAGAGGTTGGTCAGATCTCGGCCGGCGAATAGCCGCGGGGCAAGAAAGAATCCTGAATCAAAGGGTCGGCAGTACTCGGTGGCAAACGAGGGCCGCGAGCCGATACTGGCGTCCACCCGCCACTCAGAGCCGTAGCTGCCCACATCGAAGAAGGTCAATCGGCTCCGGAGGTTGAATTGCACACTATCGGCTTCGGAGTTGTTGGCTACAATGCCCAGATGAACGAAGGGAGGACCGTGCCTCTTCTCCTGGACATCGATAGATAGGATGTCTTGGCCGTCCTTCCTTTGGCCCCGATAGCCGAGCTGAGACCATCGTCCCGAACCATGGATCGCATTCAGCTCCGACTCAGGACCTCCAGGCTTGAGGGGGATTCCTTCATGATTCTTCAATCTCTTCTCGATCTCGCGTATTGCTCTTTTTTCGGTGCAACAGGCCGCGACGACTTCTGGCTGGAATTGTTCCTTGTGACCGCGGGACTTTCTCAACCCCAGGTAGTCACGCCATTCGGAGGGATCAAGGGAGTATGTCTTGAGGTAGCTCGCCTGCTCTTCCGCAGCCTTGCAACCCAGTTCGGCAAGCGCCTCTGCCTGGTCGAAGTCGGTGGCAGTCAGGGAGCCAAGGTCGGGCTCAATGATGCAATCCGCCCTGTCACGACTTGCGAGGGTGTTCTCGAGGACCATGATATCGATCGCCTGAAGGAGAATGTCGACCATGGAAGTGAGCTCTTCTTGCTTCTTGAGCGGAGACGACACGTCCACCGCTATGATGAGTTGGGCACCCATCTTCTGGACTGCTCGAGTAGGCAGGTTGTCCAGCACACCACCGTCCACCAGCAGCTGCTTACCGTTCTCCACCGGCGGGAACGCACCCGGCACAGCCATGGTCGCCCTGAGCGCCCGCGACAGAGGGATGTCCTTCAAGAGTGCCCGTTTGCCGGTCAAGAGGTCGACGGCAGTGCAACGGAAGGGAATGGGAAGGTCGTCGAAGCTTCTGACAGTGGAATAGGGCAACGTCAGGCGGTCGATCAGGAGGCCGGTGGTGTGAGCTGAGAGCAGGGCATGGGATAGTTTCAGTCCCCTTTTCCACCCGAGTTCAATAGAGTTGGGAAAGACTCGCCGGTCCCCTTTTCTACGAAAGCTCAGGTCCTGAAACTGGGCATTGGGTGCCAACAGAGTATCCCAGTCCAGCCTGGCGAGGTGCTCTAGCATCTCCTTCGGCTCCATCCCAGTCGCGTAAAGACCTCCAACGAGGCCTCCCATGCTGGTGCCGGCAATATAGTCCACCGGGACCCGATTCTCGTGAAACCATTTGAGAACACCCAGATGGGCAAACCCCCGAGCCCCCCCTCCTCCAAGTACCAGTCCAATGCGGGGACGCTTGTCGGCAGAACCGGCAAGACCAAGTTGACCGGCCGTCAACAGGATTACGAACAGGAAGAGTGCAATGACGCCTGTATGGGGGTATTGCTTCACTTTCGGTGCCTCCATATCTTTTGGGTTCCTGGTAGGACGGTGTATTGTACTATCCCATTCTGGCTGAGGTTACGGTGCCATCAACAATGGAGTCTTCCCGCACATGAGGAAACTATCGTCGACAGCTCTGGTCTTCATTCTGGCCTCGCTTCAGGTGCTTCTCGTCCATGCTGGTAGCGAGCCCACACGCTTGCCCGCAGGAGCCCAGTCACGGCCCTTCTCCGATCCGGTGGGATTCTGCGCCCAGGCCAGAGAGGTTCTGGCGGGAGTCCTGGAAACCGCCAGTGGGCACAGAGTCGAGACTTTGGCGGCGGGGAAGAAGCAGCTCTTTCTGGACGGTCGTGGGCTCTCGACGCTCCGGAATCTGAGAGTACAACTGCACCAACCCGCTAAATACGGGGCCGTGATCCGACCCGATCAACCTTGGGAGAGCCAGCACCTACAGGTCCGAACCGGACCTTCCTGGCACCCGGACGAGAAGGTGTGGATGCTCTGGTACACCGATGGCGCCTATGCCACTTCCCAGGACGGAATACACTGGAACAAGCCCATCCTGGGTTTGCGGGAGCACCAGGGTTCCACTCAAAACAACCTGATGCTCCCCGTCACCAAGTACGAGTTCACAGATGGCAGCGGCAAGGAGATCGCCAGCGTGAAGGGGGATGGGACCATCATCTTGAAGGTCTTCTATGACGCCCACGAACCCGATCCCGCTCGCCGCTACAAAGGAATGGGTTACAAGGGACCCATCTGCTGCCTCCGAAGCAGCCGGGGCCCAGGCTTCCACCCCGCGATCTCCTCCGACGGAAAGAGTTGGCAGCTACTGGACGCTTTCATTCCAACCGCCGATGAATCGCATCTGTTTCACGATGAGGATAACGGCATCTACGCGGCCACCGTCAAGCACCGAGGGCCTTATGGCCGATCCGTGTACCTGTCGGTGAGCCCAGATTTTGAGAGTTGGACAGATCCACGGGACTGTCTCATTTTCCATGCCGACCAACAGGATCAAGAGCTGGGCGCCGCACGGGTCCGGATGCAGGTGGAGAGTCGCGACCTGAGGAAGCCGGTCTATCACGACCCGGAGGCCTACCTTACCGACATCTACAACCTGCCCGTCTTTCGCTATGAAGGCCTTTATGTAGGCATGCCCACGGTGTTCAACCACAGTGGTAATACCGAGTACAACTCTGACGGCTTCAGCATGGTGGAACTCGCGGTCAGCCGAGACCTGATCCACTGGGAACGCGTGGGCAAGCGGGAGAAGTTCATTCCCCTTTCCGAAGTAGACGGAGGCAAAAACTACGACGTGGCCCAGCTGCTGGCAGGAAACCAGCCCATCGTCAAGGATGGCGAGATCTGGTTCTACTACACCGGCTTGAAGTGGCGCAACCATCCCTCTGATCGGAAGGCCGAGAAGCAGGGTCCGCTCCTGGATGTCGGTGCGATCTGTCTGGCAAAGCTGCGTCTAGACGGGTTCGTATCACTGGATGCGGGAGAAGAAACCGGCTATGCCGTGACCAGGCCGTTCCTACTGGAGGGGACGGGGCTCCACGCCAACCTGCAGGCACCCCGAGGCGAGCTGCGTGTCGAGTTGCTCGACCACCAGACTCAGAAGCCGCTGCCCGGGTACTCATTGCGGGAGTCCGAGCCAATCACAGGGGACGGCCTGGATCTGCGGCTGCGCTGGAAGTCGGGCCCCGACCTGTCTTCCCTGGTTGGAAGGACCGTACGACTGCGCTTCGTCCTGAAAAATGCAAGTCTCTATTCGTACTGGGTGACGAAGGAGTCCTGAACCCATGTCAGCAAGGATGGCCACGATGAGAATTCGACGACGAGAGTTTCTGATCCGAGGCAGTGCAGCCGCGGCGAGCCTTCCCCTGGTCGCGCTGGGAAGTGGCAAGACAAGGGCAGCCGCTCCCATTCCGATTCTGGATATTCATCAACACCCGGACTTCGACAAGAGGTCGGTGGAACTCTTGATAGTGCACCAGCGATTCCACAAGGTCACGACGACCGTGCTGCTTCCCGGTGATGGATGGATGCACCGCAGAATGAGTGGCAATGACGAGGCCTGGAGTCACGTCAAGAAACATCCGGATGAGATCGTCACCTTCTGCAACGTGGATCCGGAGCGGGAGGATGCAGCCCAGGTCTTACAGAAACACCTGGACAAAGGAGCGTTGGGCATCGGGGAGCAGAAGTTTGAGCTGGATGCTGACTCACCTCAGATGCGGCGAGTCTACGACGTCGCTCGGGATTACGGCGTGCCCGTCTTGCTCCATTTCGGCTCCAAGCACAACCACGGATTCGACCGATTCCACAAGATACTCGAGGCTTATCCAAAGGTGGCCTTCCTGGGGCATGCCGGCACCTGGTGGAGCAACATCAGTCGCGATGGGAAACAGGAGGGTCCGGTCCAAAGAGGTGGACTGAGTGACCGGCTCCTGGCCGACTATCCCAACATGTACGGCGATCTCTCAGCCGGTTCCGGCTTGAATGCCCTCAGCCGGGACAAGGGTTTCGCAGCCGATTTCGTCCTTCGCCACTCCCGCAAGCTGATCTGGGGAAGCGACTGCTTCTGCCACGACGGCAAAGGGGCGACATATCCTCCAGGATACTGCACCGCCCAGCGCTCATTGGACCTGCTGCGGGAATATGTCCGGGATCCGGCCATCCTGAGACGGATCACCTACGACAACGGCGCCAGCTTGCTGAAGCTGGCCAAGCCCCCGGTGCCGCCCATGAGATCCAGCAGGGCCCGAAGCGCGAATAGACCCCGCCTTGGAAGAGTGGCAGCCAAGTGATCCTGACCGACCCCGGTTGGCATTAAGTCGCTGAATTTGCATTCCTGCGATGACAAGGTGGCCCCTCCTTCTTGATGACGCCTAACGCTCACGACACCAGGAGCTCTTCACCCGGCCTGAGCCAGAAGAGGTCCTCGTCCTGGCTGACCGAGCTGCCGTCTCCCCGACGGAAGTCGGACAGCCGGCACTTGAAGATGCTCCCAGCAAGCCCATGGAGTGTTCTAACGCTCCGATTTCTTAAAGTCATCTCTTCGATTCGATCACCGAACCGTAAAGAGATCCTAATGGGTGGGTACTGCGCGATTGAGAGTTCTCCGGTGACCCCCATGTGAGCTCCTTTTCGGAGAAGCAGCTTACAAAGCTCAGCGAGGTTTCGGCAATCATCAATTCCCCGATGGTGATAGCCAACCAAGGGTAAGCCCAACTCCCTGAGCATGCCCGCCATTCCTGGAGCCTTTCGACTATCTTGAATGGAACAGAAGCTTCGCTTGAGGTTGTGCCAGCATGTGTAGATCCCAGGAAGCTCTTCAACCGCTGGTACGGCGGCTTTGCACTGCGCGGGAAGCATCGTGCCGAGATCCCAGTCTCCGCACGTAACCACGACGGCATTGTGCTCAGTTAGTCGATGGCCCTCGAGCCACGCCTGGTGATTGGTGAACACCTCGGGAAAAGGCTCGGCAGCATCCACGTCAGCTTGGCGGATCGAGGTCAACTCCTTGCAAAACTCGGTCAGAACCGGGTGGTGATGGGGCCGAACGAAGGCGCGGAACTCATCGACTGTCTCAAGGACTTCCAGCGAGACGAGGACCGAAGGAAACTCGATGATCTCCCGCGGCTGAAACTGTTTCCGGTCATCGCACGTCGACTCGAAGTCTAGAATGATGGCGTGCGTATACTCGAAAGTCATAGCGTCTGTAGGCAACATACGCGGGTTTTCGCCAAACTCAAGAAGTGATCCCTTTAGTCATTTTGAGCTTTGTAGGTGGACGAAAAGTGGACGGACCTTCGTTCGTCCATCCATCCCTTCTATCTCAATGATCTTCGCCTTTTACCACAACCAATCTGAACACCCCCACCAATCCTCGGTCAAGGGAAGTGGGGGAGATCCAGGAGTGGAGAAACACAAGATGAACTTTCAGCGAAGTTGAGTGCGCGATTCACCACAGATTTCACCTTCTCGATAGAGTCTATACTTTGTTCGATAAGACCGGGGGTAGAGCCAAGAAGAAGGCGGGTTCCCAGCCGAGCCAAGCGCGTGGACCGCTTTCGTCGAGTGGGTTACCGAAGAAGTCCTGGAATGGGTCAATCGTCGCCAGAGCACATCATATTCCCCGTGGATCAGAGCGAGTTCCGAACCAGCTTGTCCAGTGCGAGTGCCCGATTGTCGAAGCCATGATCGCTCAGGGTTCTGGCCTGACCGGCTCCAGCGATCTTTCTTCTCTCCTCTTCGTGCGAGGCACCGAGTACCGATTGTGATCCACTCGGGCGGTCTGATAGGCATCCACCTTCACCCGGACCGGCTTGAAGTTTTCAAAGGGTTGATCCGGAAGCGGCAGCAGAGAGCCGCGTTCCGCTTCGAAGCGTTCGTCCACGGTGCGGTCATCTTCCCGACCCCCAATCCGGTGGCTCCCATACTGCTCACAGCGCTGGGCCAGGAGTTGGTTCAGTTCCTCGAAGTCTTCGACAGAAGGCAGCGGCACCAGGAAGTTGCGCCGGGCAAAACCGATCAGCCCCTCGGCTCCTCCTTTCTCAAAAGCAATCAAATGCACCCAGTTCACCTGCTGAGCAGAAGGTGCGGGTCACTCATCCTTTCCATCCTCTGAGGGGCGCCTCCTTTTCTTTTGTAGTCAGTAAGCTGCTCTGGGGAGAGCAGCGGGTCACCGTGCAGATGGGCGACGGAAGGTTTTGTTCGCTGCCGATTGGTTGGACCGAACTAGCGCCACCGGAGCCCTACTTAACGATGGGGCAAGGGCGCTCCAGATTCCGAGTCGAGGATTTGCTTCAGCTGGCCGAGCGGCTCCAGGATCGAACCGATCCAGAGGACAACCATGTCAAGTAAATTACGTACACAATGTCAACTAATTTCTGTCCAGCATGGGGCCTTTATGTCCTCGTTTCCAGTGCAAAGATGTGTTATATTCCTTGATGATACGGGTAGCCATGAACTAAAAACACTTGACAGGTCTGCACAAAGAGAACATAATTATATTTACACTATGAAACCGACAACACCTTCCGATCAGACGAAGATCAAAGCCTTGCGCCAACACGGAGCTCTGCATCCTCAGCCGGAAGCCGTACGAGATGAAGCTTTTCAAGGCGAGGAGTTTCTGGATGCGCGCGATCGAGTGCAGGTCAAGTACGAGATGCTGCGCCGGCATCGCCTGGAGGGTCGACCCGTCAGCGAGGTGGCCCAGCGTTTCGGGGTGAGCCGGCAGGCGTTCTATGTGGCTGAAACGGCCTTCGAGAAGGAGGGGCTGCCCGGATTGATCCCCCGCCGACGCGGTCCCAAGCGAGCCCATAAGTGCACGGCAGAGGTGCTCGATTTTGCGGAGAGCTGGCGCCAGAGCGGCCCCCATGAGCAGTCCGTCGCCGAAGCGGTCGAGCAGCGTTTCGGAATCCAGATCCATCCGCGATCGATCGACCGCGCTCTGGCCCGGCGCAAAAAAAAACCGCCCCAGAAGGAAAAGCAATGAGGAGCCGTTTTGGAGAGGAGCATCGCGTTTACTTCCAACAGCAGTACGAAGCTCTGCGCCGGGAGGCCGTCAGTTGCCGCGCTGGCCTGGAGCGCGGTCACGGCCTGACCCTGTTTCTGGCGCAAGGGATGGCAGCCTGGATGGCGGCACTCTCCGCCCTGCTCCCTCCACGAGTGGCTACTGGCGGCCGGGTCCGCCCGAGTCCTTCACGCCGTTGCCCGGAACTGACCCTAGGTATGGGCTCGGATCTGAGGACGATTCTGGCAGGTATGGTGCTGGCCTGCACTCGGGAGGTGCCGCATGAATGAGTCGAGCAAAGTCCGGCCCGAACACCTGAGCCGAGAGGCCTACCTGTACATCCGGCAGTCTTCGCTGCGGCAAGTGCAGGAGAATCGTGAAAGCACCGCTCGCCAATACGATCTCAGGCGCCGGGCTCAGGTTCTGGGATGGGTGAGCGATCAGATTGTCGTCATCGACGAGGATCAGGGAACGTCTGGGGCCAGCACTGCGGGGCGAGACGGCTTTCAGCGTTTGGTGGCCGAAGTCGGCCTGGGTCACGTCGGATTGGTGATGGGCCTGGAAGTGTCACGTCTGGCCCGAAGTTCCAGTGACTGGCATCGGCTGCTGGAGATCTGCGCGTTGGCCGACACGCTGATTTTGGATGAAGATGGACTGTACGATCCCTCTCACTTTAACGACCGCTTGCTGCTCGGCCTGAAAGGGACCATGAGCGAAGCCGAGCTGCACGTCTTAAGAGCCCGGCTGGTGGGGGGCCAGCTCAACAAGGCTCGGCGGGGTGAACTCTGGATCCGAGCTCCCATCGGCTACGTCCATGACGAAAGCGATCGACTGAAGTTCGATCCGGACGAGCAGATCCAGGGAGCGGTGCGGCTGCTGTTTGAGACTTTTCGCCGACTGGGTTCAGCCCAACAGGTGGTGCGCCACTTTCACGAGGAGGACATCCTCTTCCCCCGCCGGCTTCCGTGGGGTGTGCGAGCGGGGGAAGTGATCTGGATCGAACTTGAACACAGCCGAGCGCTGAATATCCTGCACAATCCTCGCTATGCGGGAGCCTATGTGTACGGGCGAACCCGTCAGAAGAAACTGGGACATCACGTTCGGTATCGGCGAATGCCGCGGGAGCAGTGGAAGGTCTTCCTCCCCAATGCCCACCCCGCCTACCTCTCGTGGCAGGAGTTTGAGATCAACCAGGCAAAGCTACTGGAGAATGCCAACGGCTATGGTCCGGATCGCCGCCGAAGTCCTCCGCGCGAAGGAACGGCACTTTTGCAAGGAGTCGTGGTGTGCGGCCTCTGCGGTCGCCGTATGACAGTTCGTTATCACGTCCGCCAAGGGCACCCTGTTCCCGATTACGTGTGTCAGCGACGGGGCATCGAGACCGCCCAAGACCCCTGCCAGAGGATTCCGGGAACGGGTTTGGATGAAGCCATTGCCGAAGTGGTCCTGGAGGCCGTGACCCCGGCGACTCTGGAGGTGGCGCTGGAAGTCTTTGAGGAACTGAGAGCACGCAAAACCGAGGCGGATCGGCAGCGGCGTCGTCAGGTCGAACGCGCCCGGCAGGAGGCCGAGTTGGCCCAGCGTCACTACCTGCTGGTGCGACCCGAAAACCGACTGGTCGCTGATGCTCTGGAGTCTCAATGGAATGAAAAACTGACCCAACTAGCGCGAATGGAAGAGGAGTACGCTCAGACCCGGAAGGCTCACGGCCTGGAGCTCAGCGCCCAGGATCGCGAGCAGATCCTGGCCCTGACCTCGGACCTGCCGCGGGTGTGGAAGGATCCTCGCACTCCGGCACGCGACCGTAAGCGTATGCTTCGGTTGCTCGTTGAGGACGTGACTTTGATCCGTGAACACCAGGTGATTCGCATCGGGATTCGCTGGAAAGGCGGGGCCACCACAACGCTCGAGCGACCCGTACCGCCGGCCGCTGGGGACCGGTTCCGAACCCCCGCAGACATTGTCGAGCAAGTCCGAGCGCTGGCGACCGAACAGACGGATAAGGAAATCGCCCGGACTCTGAACGGGCGCTGGCTGCGCTCGGGCCGGGACAACAAGTTCACACGCCTAACCATCAAAGGCATCCGCCGGGCCTACAGGATTGAGAGTCTGTACGAGTACTGGCGCAAGAAGGGGTGGCTCACGGCCAAAGAGGCGGCCGCCCATCTCGGGATTCACTACCAGACAGCCAAACGCTATGCTATCGCTGGCGTGCTCGAAGCCCGGAGAGTCAACGACAGAGATGAGATCCTATTCGCTTCCACACCTGCGTCTCTGAAGACCCAGCTCGGTAAGCGCCTGAAGGATCGTCGCCGCTATCCGCCCTGTGCGTCGAAACGAAACAACGAGGTGCAGTATGCAGGTTGATCCTTTTCCTGGCCTCGCCCCGGCGTGCAGTACCGGGCCTGGAAGGTGTAGTGGCTACGAAAGGACACGAACCGTTCCTGCTCCACGCGCTGCCTGCCCCGCAGGATCCGTTGGACCGCCTGCGTGAGGTTGTCGTAGACCAGCTCCAGGAAGACGCCTCCGTAGTAGGAGAAGGCGTGCATATGGGCGTCGAAGAACATCTCCTGACGCTCCCAGGGATAGGCCCGCACAAAGGGCTTGCCCGAGTACGAGGGCGCATCACAAAGAACTTGACCTGCCGACGCAGGCCGGCCAGCTGGACCCAGGCACTGCCCCAGTCCACTTGGGCTTCCCGCGCCACCTCCGGATCCAGCGGCAGCACGGCCTCGCGCCGGCTCCAGCCGTGAGCGGCTTTCCATTGCCGCACCCAGCGCCGCACGCTCACCTCTGCCCCCGCAAACTGATGCTCCTGCACCAGCCGGGTGTAGACCCTTCGAGCCGTGTGCCTTTGCTTGCGCGGCTGTTGGCGGTCGCCCATCAGCCATTGCTCGATGATCTTCGCGACGGGATCCATGACCGGGGCCCTCGGCTCTTTCTGCCGACGATACTTAGGTTCTTTCCCGGCCAGCGCCTTGCGAATCGTCGTTCGATGGTGTCCCGTCTCTCGTCGAATCTGCCGGATGCTCTTTCCATACACACGCGACGCCGTTCTGATAAGCTCAAACTGATCCATCCCAATCACCTCCAACCTCCGTTTCGCCTGTCGTTTAGCAATCACAACAGACTAAAACAGAGGTCTGATTGGGGTGGGTCACTTTCGCTCGATCATTCGCCCCCAAAACGGGTCACTTTTACGTTATCGAAATCATGTGTTTCTACTCTGTGCCCAAATTAAACGGTTACAAGATTGAACCGACTGAGAGAAATCGTCGAAAGAAACGATACACCCGCTGGCAGAACCTTTGATTTCTTCATTCAGGCGTTTATCATTCTCTCGCTTCTCTCTTTCTCCGTGGAGACCCTGCCCAGTTTAACTGCCCAGACACGAGACACGCTCTATACCATCGAGGTCGTAACCGTTGGTATCTTTACGGCAGAGTACCTCCTGAGAATCCTGGTAGCCGAGAAGAAGTGGAGCTTTGTGTTCAGCTTCTTCGGAATGATCGATCTGTTGGCCATTCTCCCCTTCTACATTACAAGTGGAATTGATCTTCGATCCCTTAGAGCGTTCCGGCTGCTCCGACTGTTTCGGGCTTTCAGGCTTGTTCGGTACAGTCGGGCTATCCAGCGGTTTCATCGAGCAATCTTGCTCGCAAAAGAGGAGCTACTCCTCTTTCTTTCGGTCGCCTTGCTTCTTCTTTTCTTCTCTGCCGTGGGTATCTACTACTTTGAGCGAGAAGCGCAGCCTGAGACGTTTGGATCAGTTTTTCACAGCCTCTGGTGGGCTCTAACGACGCTGACCACGGTCGGCTATGGCGATATGTATCCCGTAACAGTTGGCGGCAAGCTCTTCACCTTTTTCGTACTCCTGATCGGCCTTGCAGTAGTCGCTCTGCCGTGCGGTCTCGTGGCCTCCTCCCTTGCGGAGGCGCGTCGTTTGGAAGCTAAGGAAGAGGAGAACCTGTTAAAAAAGGATCGATCTGAAGAAGATCCTCCTTCGAAACACAGATGATCCCGGAGAGCTAATTTCGCAGGACTGGTAAGTTCCAGGCGCTGCTCCTAGCTCCCTCTCTCCGAGGGCTAGATCCTCGACTTCATCCATAAGTGGCCAGGATGGGCTACCTGCCTCTCTTCAAGGCAGGCTGCCATCAGATATCCAGTTCGATCTCGTATGGGACACGAAGTTCCGAGGCTGCCTCAGCCAGTATGCTTTCAGGGACTTCCCCCTGCAGATCATCCAGGGAGTCACACACTTCCAGCGACGGTTTCCACATGCCATTGCAATGGAAGCTGTACACAGCAAAAGAGCCCTTTCTGGTCTGGGCGATGGCCCAGCAGGCTCCGGCGTCCCAATTCTCTACGTCATCTTCAGTAGCACGCATGTCGTCTTCCGGCGCGACAAGCCAGCGGCCGACAAAAGATTTGTGGATGGAAGGCTCTCCACGTTGGTTCCAAAGAGTGACTGACAATTTACTCATGGAATCAATTCCTCCTTTCGCCTGCGCTCGTTCCAGGTGCTCCTTCAAACACTCCGCAAACAACGCGGAGAGACTTACGCCCAGTTCTGACTCCGCCCGCTTCATTAGGGGCAGGTCTGCGTCCTTAACGTAGATCGTTTTCTGTGGCATAGCTTCCATTCTCCTTTCAAAGCAAGACTAACTATACATATCAGTATATGTATACCTTTATCTCTAGTCAAGTGCGTGCTCCTTTTTCCTCGGGGAGATGTTCAGGCAACTGCTAGGAGCCTGCGGAGGGGCGACATCTGGACGAGCTCCGGCCATCTGGATAGGCTTTGCCGGGCACTGAGCTCGAGGAAGGAAGTGGTTTGTGGCCTAGGCGGACGGCAGCTGGCGGGATTCGCTTGACTGCTTTCGAGGGAAGCACGGTAGCGAGTTAGCGGCTAGGGGGCTCACAGACTAGTTGCTTGCAGGGGGATGATTCCTCTCTCATCCGCTCAAATCTCGCCCGACTATCCAGGGCCATCCTGAACCCATTCTCAAACTCCAACCACGGCCCACGGCCTGGCAGTGATGGGCAGACCCGCCTTCCTTGCCGCGTGAGCCAGAAGATTCTCGCTTCTCGTGACCACCTTCCCTCTCATCCCCGGGGAGATCAGGATCATGCCCTCCTCGTCCCGCATGCCTTCGCCTCGCCAGATGACCGTGTCGCCGATTTCCAGGTCCAGCGATCCCTTCCAGGGGTCAATGTTGGTAACAACTTGGGGACTCAGAATCTGCGAGGTTGATTACAGTCTCTTTTCGTTGGATTTCTATCTTTCCGAATCCCATATCCCCAACCTCTGGGATGGCCCTTCCTGACCCAAGCCTCTAGTATTCCCAACATAGGCTCCCTTGCAGCTCGGAGGCCCGCCGTGATCGGCCAGACTATCTCTCATTACAAGATCACTGAGAGAATCGGTGGGGGCGGGATGGGAGAGGTTTACCGAGCCGAGGACACCACTCTGAAGCGGGAAGTCGCCATCAAGGTCTTGCCGGAGCGTCCAAGAAAGCGAACTCCTATCCTCGAAACCCAAAAGGGCTGTGTCAGCTTAACGCGAGGGGCTGCTCCTATCTTCCCCACCCACTCCATGCAGCTCTCGACTATCCAGCATCGGTCGTCTTATCGAAATCGAAGGGAATAGAGGTCGGCGTCCTTCATGTGGAAGCGCAGCCGGATAGCCGCCCCTTTGAGCCGTTTGAAGGGCGAGCGGTCCGTTTGAGACTGAGGACGTTTCCAGACGATGGACTTCTCGATCTCGTCTCCCCAGATCAGAGGGGAATCACTCAACTCGAATCCCGGGATGGGACGTCCCTGCTCGTCCTGGATCTCCACCCGGATGCTTCCCGCCGCCGAGGTGGAGTAGTTGAGAACCAGACTCTCCCCCTCCAGGGTGATGGGCCGGGTTACGAACTCTCCTCCCGGCACCCCCGCATGGACCGAGACGAAGCCGTCAACCCGCAGCGTGAGCCGCTCCATGTGGGCGGTGGGCATGCCGTAGTTGCGTTGGTAGTAGAGAGACAATTCGTCCTCTGCGGTCTGCAATACTCCGACTGCCGCCATGTTCCCTCGGTGGCCCCAGTTGAAGGGGTCCCGGCCGGGTCGCACGAAGGCCTCCATGAAGCGTCGATCCCAGTGGACCCCGTCCCGGCTGGAGAGGAACACTCCCTCCGAGACTCCAGGCGTCCAGCCGTCGAACTTCCTGCGCCAGGGCTGGAAGCGTTTGGGCAGTGCCAGGTAGATGTGGGGAGCTCGCACGTAGGGAGTGACGCCGTTGGTGTATAGGTGCTCGGGTGGAGTATCGCCGAAATCCGCCCACTGGGGATAGGTCCAGCTTCGGAAGTCTGTGGAGGAGGTGTACTTGAAGCTCCGGATTCCATAGTTGATGACGTCCCCTGGCGGTGGCAGACTCGTGCCGGGAACCGGGGACTTGCCACGATCCATGTCTCGAAAGATGAGGGTGTACTGCTCCCGGACCGGATCCCAAAAGGCCGAGCTCAAGGCGTCGAAGGCGTTGCTGTGGAGACCCTCGGAGAGGAGGGACTCCTCACCCTGGAGCTTCTTCCAGTGGTAGCCATCTTCCGAGACCAGGGGAACCAGCGGGTAGCTGCATCCTCCCAGGGCCTTGTAGCGCTGGGAATCCGTGGTCTGGGGATTGGTGTCCTTGAAAACCGCCATGCAGTAGGAGAGGCGGTGCTCGCCCGGCTCGTCCACCCAGACGATGTTGTTGTCCCGGGAGCCGCCGAACTCGTGGACTTCCAGAGACGGCCGGGTCCAGTGGACGCCATCCTGGCTTTCGGCCACACAGGTCACCTCGTTGTGGTCGGGAATCTTCTTCTTCCCCGTGTCCAACGGGAAGGGCTGCTCCCGGGCGCTTCCCCGGTAGTACATCCGAAAACCGTCGCCGTCAGGAAAGACCGTGGTGTAGGTGCTGGAACCACCCTCCCAGGGTCGATCAAGAGTCAGGACAGTCCCGGCGGGGACCGGGGTCTGCAGCCGAAGCTCTACCCCTTCCATCTCCTGGATCAGATGGTCGTCTACGAAGAGCTCGAGGCGGGTACCGATCTGGAGCGGTGGGTCTTTCTTGCCGTGGTGCTCGGCCGTGGCCTGGACTAGGAAGAGAGTGCAGATGGCGAATGGGAGCGCAGGGCTCAGTGATTTCTTCATGATCGTCCTGGGAAAAGGAGACTCCTTCTAGCGGAAGCGAATCGAATACAGATCCGCGTCCTTCATCTGGACCTTGAGGCGGACCGTCTTCCCGGTCCACTTGCCGAGATCACTTCCGTCCTTCCAGCGGACCACCTGCTCGATGCGGTCGCCGTAGATCTCGGGACAGTCCTCCAGCGTGCGCCCGCCGACGGGTCTGGAGAGCTCGTCCTGGAGCTCCACCTGGATGGAACCCGCCGCCGAGGTGGAAAAGTTCAGGACCAGCTCCCGCCCAGCGAAGGTGAAGGGACGGGTCAGGAAGCTACCCCCACCATAGTCGGCGTGGAGGGAGCCGAAGCCGTCCAATCTCATGACATGTCGACGAAGTCTGCAAGTGGGGAGCTCGTAATGCTCTCCCAAGTAGAAGGACATCTCCTCGGGCCCGGTCTGCAGAATCCCCCAGGCCGTCATGTTGTTCCGGTGACCCCAGTTCCCCTGATCCAGGCCGGGTCGGACGAAGGCCTCGCGGAAAGTGCGTTGGAAGGTGCTGCCGTCCCGGCTGGTGATGAGGACCGCGTCCGAGACGCCTCCGAAGAGGGCGATCCGGTAGTACTCCTCCAGGGACTGCCCCCTCTGCTTGGCCCGGCGCTTGTTTCGCTCCAGGTCCTCCTCGTTCCCCGGCTTGTGCAGGTCCTTCCAATATTGCTGAAAGAGCGGCTCCTCACTCTCGCGGACGACGCGCATCGGCAGGAAGCGCTTGGGGAACCCCACATACAGATGGGGTGCCCGGAAATAGGGGGTGATGCCGTTGGTGTAGAAGTGCTCCAGAGGAGCGTCCTGGTAATCCAGCCACTTTCCCTCGGTCCAGTTGAGGAAGTCGGTGGAGGTGGCGGTCTTGATTCCCCGTACACCCGCCCACTTATAAGTCACTCCTTCTGGTCGGACGAAGTCCCGGTAGAAGGCCACGTACTGGCTCCGCAAGGGGTCCCAGAAACCCAGGTTCTGGGAGTCGAAGGCACCGTCGCTGATAACTGGCTCCTCCTGCAGCTTCTTCCAGTGGATGCCGTCGGCCGAGACCAGGGCCAGGAGGGGCCCGCCGGCCAGCGCTTTGTACCGGTGCTCGGGGAGCACCGCCGGATTGGAGTCCTTGAAGGGGGCAAAGTTGTGGGACCCTCGTTCGGTCCAGATGATGTTGTTCTCCTTGGACCCCTTCCAGGTGTGGATACCCAGGGTGGGACGTCGCCAGCGGATGCCGTCGCTGGACTCGGCCAGGCACGTAACCTGGCCGGACTCGTCCAGGCCCACTCCCCGGTAGTACATCCGGAACTTGTCGCCGTCCTGGAAGACGGTCACGTAGG
Organism: Acidobacteriota bacterium; assembly: GCA_965222655.1. Taxonomy (GTDB): domain Bacteria; phylum Acidobacteriota; class UBA6911; order RPQK01; family JAJDTT01; genus CAUZIZ01. The sequence goes on along the minus strand of CBDCUP010000022.1, from coordinate 985,123 downwards.
CCGAGTACTCCCCTTCCCAGGGCCGGTTGAAGTCCATCGCGACCTCGGCCGGTCGCGGCCGATGCAGCACCAGCCTCAGGTTGTCCATCCGGGCCATGAGCCAGTCGTCCACGAAAGGCTCCACTCGGGTGCCGATGTGGCGAACGCCCTCGTGCTGGGACGCAGGCACCAGGACGAACAGCGACAGGGATAAGGCGGTCCAGACAGCGATGTCTCGGCATGGTCTTCTCATGATTCCTCCCGGGATTCTTCCGGCTTCCAATTTAAGCACTCCCAGCCGGCAAAGGACATGGTCTTTTTGGAGGTCGGGGCATTTCTCCTAGTACATTTGGAAACCATACAAACAGAATTTAGACGGCAGGAAATGTGAACGTGGACGATTGACTCAGGAACGCATACCGCGATCTAGAGCGACGGATGAACGCCCTCGCCGAGTCCGACGGGCTTCTGAAAGGGGTTCACTGGGCCGATATCTTACTAACAGTTTTCGCAAGCTCCCATCTTCCTCTTGGTTCCCCAGGATCTTCTCGATCCCGACCAAACTCGATCTTCCCTTCAAGGCCGTGAGGAATTCGACGTTTTGATGGCCGAGCGGAGCTCCACGATCAGCTTTCTTCTAACACTTTCTAACAAGACGAGCCAAAATGAACGAACTGAGAGAAAATGAGATAAAGAGCTAGGATCGGACTAAGTTCCGCTTTTGAAAGCTGATAAGTACTGAGATGAATTGAGCTAAAATGAGATGAAAACCGTGGTATTGGTCACAAGCACCAAATTCCAAACGAGCTACTACGATCCCAAACGACGTGGATCAACAGAGCCACGAACGACTTGACCCGTTGGCAAGATGGGCCGAAGTTCCGAGGAGAGAGTCGGACAACAGCAAGATCTCTGTTGACCCCGAAAAGTTTCTTTCTGGAATGGGGCAGCGCAGCGGGGGCGAGACTAAGCTGACCTTGACGTGGCTTCGGTCTCCAGGCCGAAGAATCTTCTTGTGCCGAGCCCTTGGCTCGGACGGCGGCCTGGAGACCGCCGCCACGCTTCCCTACAAGGCGGGATTCTCAAACCGCGTCCACTGATCGACGAAAGCCAGCTTTACAGTACCCACGGGTCCGTTGCGTTGCTTCCCGATGATGATCTGGGCGTAGCTGTCCTCTTCATCCAAATCTTCCTCCCTCTTGTAGATGTCCTGCCGGTAGATGAAGAGAACCACATCGGCATCCTGTTCTATCGACCCGGACTCTCTGAGATCGGAAAGCTGTGGGCGGTGGTCTCCCCGTCTTTGCTCCGGAGCCCGGCTCAGCTGCGATATAGCAATCAATGGAAGGTCGAGTTCCTTGGCCAACCCCTTGAGAGATCGGCTGATGGTCGAGATTTCCTGCTGCCGGTTCTCGGCGCGGTTACGACCAGTGCCAGTCCCAGACATGAGCTGAAGGTAGTCCACTATCAACAGATCCAGGCCATGTTGAGCCTTCAGTCTCCTGGCCTTTGAACGCATTTCCAGAATCGTGATGCCAGGGGTATCGTCGATGAACATCTGAACCTGGGAAAGACGGCTGGTGGCCTGGGCCAACGCCTTCCAGTCTTCCTTTGAAAGATAGCCGGAGCGCATCTTGTGACCATCCACCCGGGCCTCAGAGCAAAGCAGTCGCATCCCCAATTGGTGCGCCGACATTTCGAGGCTGAACACGCCGGCTATTTTGTTCTCGCGGATCGCCACGTGTTGGGCAATGTTCAGAGCCAGGCTGGTTTTACCCAGCCCCGGACGGGCAGCAACGATAATCAGATCGGAACGCTGCAGCCCCGACAACATCTGGTCCAGTTCCGTGAAACCCGTAGCCAAACCGGTCACAAGCTCCTTGCGCTCATGTAGGGTTTCAATGTGCTTGTAGGTGGCGGCCAGGATCTCTGGCAGCTCGACAAAGCCTCCCCGGACCTTCTCTTGTCCGATCTCGAAAATGGCCTTCTCCGCCGCTTCCAACAGGTGGCCAGGGTCCTCTTCATCCGAGAAGCTGCGAACCAGGATTTCGTTGGCCGAATGGACGAGCCTGCGTAGCAGGGACTTCTCCCTGATGATGTTGGCGTAGTGTTCCAGATTGGAGACGCGAGGGACCCCATCAAGAAGCGAAGCAATGTAGACGACTCCTCCTACGGCCTCCAGTGAATCGTGCCTTTGCAGCTCCTCCCTTAGCGTCAAAGAATCAATGGCTCTGGAACTGGTAGACAGTGCGAGCATGGTGGAGAAGACGGTACGATGACCCTCGACGTAGAAATCATCTGCCTTCAGCATTTCGGCCGCCTGGTCCAAGGTGTCATTGTCCAGCAGAATCGCCCCCAGGACAGCCCGTTCGGCCTCGGCGCTGTGGGGAAGGGTCTTTTCAAGAGTCATCTCGGGGCTCATACTGGAGATTATACGCTTCTCGACGTCCTGCTACCCGGGGAAATAGCAGGGTTTCAAGAGGAGCTCACCCGCTAGTTCTTGCGTTCGATTGAGGAGGGATTTCCAAATAATGTCGTTGTGGCGTTGAAGCGGAGGAGAGCGCTACAAGGCATCGGGGGAGACTGAGCGAAATGAAGGATCAAGACAAGACCAGGGCGGAGCTCCTGGAGGAGTTGCGGGAGCTGCGTCTGCGATTCGCTGCCTTGGACTCAACACAGGGGGATGATGATCAGACTACCACCCCCAACGCCATCGAGCACCGAACGGCAATCCTCAAGAAGGGTCATGCGCTCGCCCGGCTGGGGATTTACGAGTTGGTCGCACCCTTTGGGGTAGAAGATGTCTCCTGGTCCCAGGAGATGTTCAGGATCACTGGACGCAGTCCAGCTCTGGGCGCGCCCGCCGTGCAGGAGTATTTCGACGAGATCGTTCACCCCGAAGATCAGCCTCGACTGAAACAGGAGTGGGAACTCCTGTCGAAGAAGGACGGAAAATTCGATCTCCGCTACCGGGTCGTACGTCCTGACGGTTCCGTTCGCTCCATCCACAGCGTTGGGGAAGTCAATTGCCACGCCAACGGGAAGCTCCTCAAGGTAATCGGCACAATAATCGACAGGACTGAACAGGAAGAGGCGGAAAGAAAACTACAACGGATGAACCAGCTCTTCAATGCCATCCTCGAAGACGGTTCTCTATGCGTCAGCCGAATCGACGAGAACGGTGTCGTCACCGAATCCCGCGGGCGAGCGCTGGAAAAACTCGGACTCAACGAGAATGAGCTTGTAGGTGTCAACTTCCTGGACCCTTCGGCGCCTCGCCACGCGGAGGTCAAGCGGGCGTTGGCCGGCGAGGCACTGAAGGTGACGCATAGGGCAGTCCACGAGGGTAAGGCTCTGTGTTTCCAGAACTACCTTCTCCCAGACAAGGTCAGTGGGAAGGGGCTCGTCAACTTCTCCGTTGACATTACCGAGCTGACGGAGGCGCAAGAGGAGCTCATGGTGCAATCGCGGGTGCTCGACAGCATGGGTGAGGGAGTCAACGTCAGCGACGAGAACGGCAACATCTTCTACACCAATCCGGCGTTTGACGCTATGTTCGGATACAGCCGAGGGGAGCTGATCGGCGCACATGTGTCGTCACTGAATGCGAACCCATCGGATGAGAACGATCGGCTCATAGGTGGCATTGTAGAGGCACTGAAAACCAGGGAAGTCTGGTCCGGAGAATTCTCGAACCGCAAGAAAGATGGCACCCTCTTTTTCACCTCTGCCAACATCAGCAGCCTCAGTATATCGGGCAAGACCTGTTCGATTGCGGTCCAGGAGGACATTACGGAACGCAAACAGATCGAGGATGCACTCCGACTCGTGGTCGCAGGGACCTCTCACGGATTTGGTCGGGATTTCATTCGATCGCTGGTACGTCAGCTGGCGGCGTCACTGAGCGTCCGCTTCGCCTTTGTCTGTGAGCTCTGCGAAGGTCAGGAGGAGAGAGCCCGGATGCTTGCCCTGTGGCAGGGAAGCGACTTCGGCGACGTCTTCGAATATGACATCCAGGGAACACCGTGTGCTGAGGTTATTGGCAGGAAGCTCACCTACTATCCGGATCGCGTCCAGGAGCTTTTCCCGAAGGATACTTGGCTACAGGAGATGGGTATCGAAAGCTACCTGGCCGTTCCGCTTTTCGACGGGGCTGGTGAGCCTCTGGGACACCTGGGAGTGATGCACGACAAACCCATGGAAGAGGCGACTTTTGCCGAGTCCATCCTGCGAGTTTTCGCTTCGCGTGCCGGTGCCGAACTCGAACGTAAAAGGGCGGAGGCGGACCTGGAGAATAGCCACGAAGAGCTCCGTCAAGCACAAAAAATGGAAGTAATTGGCGGGCTAGCTGGAGGAATCGCCCACGATTTCAACAACCTTCTCACTGTCATCAATGGCTACAGTGAGATCCTCCTGGAGGAATTGCCTTCCCACTTTCCCCATCGACAGGAGATCGAAGGAATACACAGGGCCGGAGACCGGGCCGCGTCGTTGACACGTCAGCTTCTGGCATTCAGCCGCAAGCAGATGCTCAAACTCGAGAGTGTGAACGTCAATGACTTGATTACAGAACTGGTGGTTATGCTCGAACGAATCATCAGTGAGAAGATCGAAATAAGATTCCACAAAAGCTCACAGCAACTCCTGGTAAGAGCGGATTCCGGACAGATTCAACAGGCGCTATTGAACATCGTTATCAATGCTCAGGATGCCATGAACGAAGGGGGACAATTGACCCTTCAGACCAGCTTGGTCCCGGCCGGTTCAAGTGGCGGTCTGGGCTTGGCAATGGACGAATCAGCAGATCACGTCCAGATCTTGGTCAAAGACACCGGCCAGGGAATGGAGGAAGAAACCAAGCGGCGTCTCTTTGAGCCCTTCTACACGACCAAGGAAATAGGCAAGGCAACCGGACTCGGATTGGCGGTAGTCTACGGAATCATGAAACAGCACGATGGCTACATCGCGGTCGAAAGCAAGAAGGGAAAGGGGACAACATTCAAGCTGTACCTTGCCGCGGTTGACGGCGCCAGGACGGTCCAGACCCGGGGCGACCAGGCCTTCTCCCCTGAGACTCGCGGGGAAACCGTTATGTGGGTTGAAGATGACAACAGCGTTCTCCAGGTCGGAGTACGCATTCTGGAGGGATTCGGCTATAAGGTGCTGACGGCAAGGGACGGAGTCGAAGCCATCGAGATATTCGAGAGGGAAAGAGAGCACATCGACCTGGTCTTGATGGATGTGGTCATGCCGAGAATGAGCGGTCCTGAGACCTACAAGCAAATGCGTGCGCTCAAAGCCAACCTACCCGCCATCTTTGTCACAGGTCATGACCCCCAGTCGGAGATTCGTAAATTGGATGAGTACTCTGAAAGAAGCTCGATCCGTGTGCTTCGAAAACCCTATTCCAGAGCCCGGCTTGGCCAGGAAATAAGCAAGTTGCTGGGTCGCTAAGCTGAAACTTCATTGGCAGAACGAAGGTGTAGGAAACAGCATCTGACAGAGCAGTGACCTGTAGCACGGGCACTCTTGCCCGTCGAGGACACCAACGGGCAGGAGTGCCCGTCCTACAAGCGTCACTCAGCTCTCGATGTTCGTAGCTAGAAATGACGGAAGTTTCTTTCTCGAATGGGGCCAGGGCTTCCTGGGGGCGGGGCTAGCCCGGATTTCTCATCGCCAGTCTACTTCGGCGGCGGGGCGAAGAGCTCCGGTCGGTAGTTGATGCGTAGAGGCGTCTTCACGCCGATTCCTTCGACCACGATCTCGGAGCCTTCGAGTCGGATGTCACGGACACCAGTGAAACCTTCTGGAACGGAGGACATGATGGCAAGGTACCTCACGGTACGCTTCTCCTTGGCCATCAGCCAACCGAAAGTCGGAGTATCGTGGATCCGTGGCCGCTTGAAATAGGCCTGCATGGTTCCGGGGATTCGAGTGTTGCCGAATTCCATCCCCCGGGTCATCTCCCTCCCACTCCAGGGAGGATCCTGGATCCGTCGATTCTCTTCCCACACCATCACCCAGGGGAAATCCTGGCGTTGGAACACATAGGCAACCAGTAGCCGATGCTTGGTGTTCACCCCCGAGACAAACTCAACCTCTCGGGCAGGGTCCAGGAGAAAGTATGACATCTTTCCGCCGGGGGCCTCAGGAGCGAAGCGCCGATGGTCCTGCTCGCGACTTTCCGACGAACCTACAGGCCATTCCACAGCTACTTCCTCCTCTCCCTTGGTGACGTGTCCCTTGGTCGCAGATGCGTCGAAAAACGATTCGTCCGGATCCACGAAAGGCGCTCCAAAGGTGACATGCTGCACCCAGCCCAGAGGTCGGTCGATCACGAGCTTGTTCTCGACCTTCTCCTCGATGTAGAGCACGGGCTGACCGCTCACCATCCGAAGCGTCCGGGTAAGCGCCGTGCCGGACCTCTTGAGGTCGAAATGGTGAGTCAGCGATTCGGCATCCTGGGAGATCTTGGTGGAGCGCGCCAGCGAGGCATCACCGTGAAAGGCCAGACCAGCCACGAATTCAGTCTGAGACGGGGCTCCCCAGAAATCGAAGCAGAGATTGTGCCCCATGATGCTGGCAAGAAGCGCTGATTCGGAGCCCCTTCCGTAGGTGTCTCCGTGTTGCTCGAAGCTGAAATCCCAGGGCTCGAGGGAGGGCCATTTGGGAACCCAGAGAGGATTGATGGATTCGCCTCCGCCCGGATTCTTGAGGACGATCTCGGCAATGTGTCCACCCCCTTCTAAAACGGTGACCCTAAGCTGGTCATTCTCCAGCCGCCAGGCGCTGCGATCGTGAAACTTCATATTCTCTCCATGCCCCCAAAGAGTTCCCAGAAGAACGACAACCAACACTGTCGCTTTACCCGTCCTCATTTGCCTCTCCTTCATTTCAAACCCAGGACGCTGCGGTTCTTCCTGAGATCGCTCTGCCCACCCGCGAAATCGTCGAAGGCGACTTCCGTTGTCTCGATGATGTGGCTCTTGATGAACGGCGCACCTTCGGCCGCCCCCTGCTCGGGGCTCTTGATGCAGCACTCCCACTCCAGTACCGCCCAACTCGAGAAACCGGCTTCGGTCAGGAGGGTGAACACCCGACGGAAGTCCACCTGGCCGTCCCCCAGAGAGCGGAACCGTCCTGCTCGCTGCTGCCAGGGCTGATAGCCTCCATACACCCCCACACGCCCGGAGGGACGGAACTCCGCATCCTTGACATGGAAACCCCGGATTCGGTCGCCATAGAGCTTGATAAACTCCAGATAGTCCAGCTGCTGAAGGAGGAAGTGGCTGGGATCGTAGTTCAGGCAGGCTGCAGGATGGTCGTCCGTCATTTCCAGGAACATCTCGAAGGTAGCGCCGTCGTAGATATCCGATCCGGGGTGGAGCTCGTAGGCCACCACACAGCCGTTCTCGTGGGCAAGGTCGAGAATTGGACGCCAACGCTTCGCCAGCTCTTTGAAGGCCTCCTCGATAATCCCCGGTGGCCGCTGCGGCCAGGGATAGGTAAGATGCCAAGCGAAGGCCCCCGAAAGCACCGGGATACAGTCCAGGCCCAGGTTCACAGAGGCGTGGACACACTTCTCGAGCTCCCCCTTTGCCCAGTCGGAAATTGACTCCCCGGTAAGCCCGGGTGGATAAAAGCCCTCGAACAGCGCCTCGTAGGCAGGATGGGTACAAAGTACCTGCCCGGCCAGGTAGCCGGCCAGCTCCGTGATCTCCAGGCCGATCTCCTGAATCCTACCCTTGTATTCATCACAGTAGGTCTGGGAGCTGGCGGCCAGGTCGAGATCGATGACCCGCTTGTCCCATCCAGGGATCTGGACGCCGACGTATCCTAAATCCGCGACCCAGCGGGTGAGGCTCTGAATGCTGTTGTAAGGTTCCTGATCGCGGACGAACTGGGCCAGAAAGATCGCCGGCCCCTTGATCTGTCCCATATGGCCCCCTCAGCAATTGTCTCGGCAATGACCTTGAATCGGCTTCCAGATCCCAAGTATTCTAGCCGGAGTGAGCGAGGAACACCAATGGATGCCCTTCGTTGTTGGGGCATAATCTGACGGTCCAAAGATTGATTCGATGAAACTCCCTTCTCCAACGAGGAAAATGCATGAATGAGAGAGTTGCCTACCTGAACGGCGAAATCGTGCCCGAGAGCAGAGCCACCATTTCCATTCGTGATCGGGGCTTTCTTCTAGGCGATGCCGTCTTCGATACGACCCGCACCTTCGGCCATGAGATCTTCAGGCTCGAGGAGCACCTGGATAGGCTTTTCCGTTCCCTCAAGTACATGCGTATCGATCCGGGCATGACCAAGGACGATCTTGCTAACTTGACCATGCAGGTCCTGGAGGCCAACCTGCCTCTCCTGGGCGATGACGACGACTATTGGGTAACGCAGCGCTTTACGCGCGGTTCCGGGATCAGCCTGGAGGCTCCCTCCACCTTCAAGCCCACGGTAATCATTGAGTGCCTGCCGCTGCCCTTGAAGGAGCGAGCCAGGCTCTACCGGGATGGTCTCGCGATAGTGACCCCTTCGATTCGGAGAACGCCCCCAGAGGCCATGAGCCCGAGGGCGAAGATGAACAACTACATCAACCTGGTTCTGGCCGATCTTGAGGTGAAGGGCCAGAATCCAGACGCCATGGCCATCACGCTGGACATCAACGGCAACCTATGCGAGGGCATGGGCAGCAACATCTTCGTCGTGCGAGATGGCGCCATCTCTACTCCACGGGAACAATACGTACTCGCCGGTATCAGCCGTGAAGTGGCCATGGAACTGGCGCAGAAGGAGGGTATCGCTGTCTACCAGAAAGACCTCGACCTGTTCGACGCCTACACCGCCGACGAGGTTTTCGTGACCTCAACCAGCTTCTGTGTCTGCCCAGTTTCCACCGTCAACGGCACCCGGATCGGCACGGGTGAGATTCCGGGTCCGACTACCCATCAACTGCAGCAGGCCTACAGCGATCTGGTCCGCATCGACATCGTCCAACAGTACCTGCGCTGGTTGTAGCACTCTTCCAGAACCAGGTGGAGGTTCAGCAGCCGGTCCAGACGATAGGCCGCTATGTTGTACTTCTAGCAGTCCCGGAAGTTCAGGTCGCCTCTCAGCAACCTCTACGAAGGATCTTCCGTGGGAACTTCTGTGGGAACTTCCGCGGCTTCTTCGGCGGGTGCGGGGACAAGTTTCTCTGCCTCTTCGGTTTCCACCTGCGCCTGGCCAATATCTGCTAGCTTGGCCTCCAGCTCGGCCACTATCTGGTCGCTCTCCTCGTCCCTCTTTTTCAAGCGTTCGACCGGAGCGGCTTCCTCTGGAATCACGGAGACAAGTATCTGGGCTTCGACATCCGGATGGGGGCGCAGTTCGATGTTGTAGTTGCCGATGCTCTTGATAGGTTGCTCCAGCTGGATCTTTCTACGATCGAACTCTACGCCGTTGGCGTGCATCAGGTCGGACAGGTCTTTTGTGGTGACGGAACCAAACAGAGCTCCAGTATCGCCGACCTTGCGGCTCAGGATTAGATGAAGCTGATTCAGCTCCTGTGCCAGGATCCCAGCTTCTTCCTGGTTCTTGGCCTCCTTTTTCACCTGCGCCAGCTTCTGCTGCTCGATAATCTTCAGGTTTCCAGGAGTGACCACGACTGCCAGCCGCTTCGGAAGTAGGTAGTTTCGTCCGTATCCGTTCGCCACCTGGACCAGATCCCCTCGTCGGCCAAGGTGGAAGACATCGTCGATTAGAATAAGCTCCATGGTTTGCCTCTTCGGGTCGGATTCTTTATGCGCTCAGGCGCCTTGGTACACTGGAAGGGGCCTGTTCTGGGATCAGGCCTTCTCAGTCCAAAACGAAGGGAATCAAGGCCAGATGGCGGGCTCGTTTGATCGCTCTCCTCAACTTGCGCTGGTGAGAAGCACACACGCCAGTGAGTCGACACGGAGCAATCTTCCCTCGCTCGGGGACGAAGGGACTCAAGGTCTTGACGTCCTTGTAGTCTATGTAATCGACTTTTCCAGCACAAAACTTACAGTATCTACGTCTGGCCATGATTTACCCTTGGGGATCCTCGCTAGCCGGCTTGTCTGCCTCGGCTTTCTCGTCGGTCTTCTCGGACGATTTCTTGCTGCGCCGTTCCCGGCGCAGCCTCGCGTTTTCGGCTCGTCTCAGCTCTTCGTCCACCCGAATCGAGAGGAAGCGAATCACGGAATCGCTGACCTTGAATCGGCGCTCAAGCTCGGTAACCGCCTCGACCGTCTCCTCCTGGAGCGTCAAGACAACATAGAAGCCGTCCTCGTGCTTCTTTACCGGAAAGGCAAGACGACGCTTTCCCCAGTTGTCCACGTTTACAACTTTCGCACCTTTTTCCTCGGCCACGCCGGTGAAACCGGTCACAGTCTCTTCGACTTCCTCTTCCGACAGAGTAGGAGCCAGGACAAAGGTGGTCTCGTATTCTCTCATCCTCTTCAATGTTCCTCAGTTACGAACGGTACATTGTAACACAGCACAAAGCCCCCGGCACCCGTTCTAGGCCAGCAGGGGCGCGATGACCAGTGCTACTATCGACATCAGCTTGATCAAGATGTTCATCGAAGGGCCACTGGTGTCTTTGAAAGGGTCGCCGACGGTATCTCCGACGACAGCTGCCTTGTGAGCCTCGGAACCCTTTCCTCCCAGAAGACCATCTTCAATCAGCTTCTTGGCATTGTCCCAGGCCCCACCTGAGTTGGACATGAACAGGGCCAGGAGGACGCCTACCAGAGTCGCTCCCGCAAGCATGCCACCCAGGGCGTGTGGCCCCAACAAAAAGCCTACAATCACTGGGCTAGCGACGGCTGTCACTCCAGGCAGCACCATCTCCCTCAGGGCGGAACGAGTAGCAATATCAATACAGCGCGCAGTATCGGGTTCGGCTTCTCCCTCCATCAGGCCAGGGATTTCCCGAAACTGCCTCCGTACCTCCTCCACCATCTTGAAGGCAGCCCGGCCCACTGAGGACATGGTCAAATCGCCGACGAAAAAGGGAAGAATTCCACCTATAAAGAAGCCTACAACAACCGTGGGGTCAATCAGATTCAGAACCTTCAGTCCGGCGGTCTGAGTGTAGGCTGAGAAAAGTGCCAGGGCCGTGAGCGCCGCCGAACCGATGGCAAAGCCTTTCCCGATCGCAGCGGTCGTATTACCCACGGAATCCAGATTGTCGGTGATCTTGCGAACTTCAGGCCCCAGACCACTCATCTCCGAAATACCACCCGCGTTGTCGGCGATGGGTCCATAGGCATCCACGGACATGGTGACTCCGACAGTTGCCAGCATTCCCACCGCGGCAATGCCGATCCCGTACAGACCCGCAAAGTGGTAGGAGATCAGAATGGTGCCGCAAATACTGAGAACGGGTAGCGCGGTCGACTGCATCCCCACGGCGAGACCAGAAATAATGTTGGTCGCCACCCCCGTCTTGCACGCCTCGGCGATCCGGCGAACGGGACTTCCCGACGTGTACCACTCCGTCAGCAGACCGATCAGTACTCCAGCGATCGTCCCCAGCAATACGGCGTAGAAGATCCCGATCTCGAGTTCCATGGCATTGACGAGGAGGAAGGCCCCAATCAGCAACAAGACGGCGCTCACATAGGTCGCATTTCGAAGAACTGCCGCTGGGCTCAGATTGCGCAGAACACGAATCGACACTACGCCGATCAGCGAGGCAATCAGACCGATACCGATAATCAGGAGTGGAAACAGCATGTAGAGCAGCTTCCGATCGGGAGAGATATCGAGAACCTTCGAGGTCCCGACGGCAGCGATGGCGAGGGTTGCAACCACTGATCCCACATAGCTCTCGAAGATATCCGCTCCCATGCCGGCCGTGTCCCCGACACAGTCGCCGACGTTGTCGGCAATGGTAGCCGGATTTCGCGGATCGTCCTCAGGAATACCCGCCTCGACCTTGCCTACCAGATCGGCTCCAACATCGGCAGTCTTGGTAAAAATCCCCCCGCCCACTCGGGCAAAGAGTGCAATCGAACTTGCGCCCATGGCGAAACCGTTGATATCCGTGACTGCAATGACATCGTTCAGGTACAGCAGATAGGCGATCGATAGACCTAGCAGTCCCAGGCTGGCAACCGAGAGTCCCATGACCGCGCCGCCGGAGAAAGCGACGCTGAGGGCGCCGGCCAAGCCAGATTGGGCTGCTGCCTGGGAGGTCCTGACGTTGGCTCGCGTGGCCGCCTTCATGCCGATGAAGCCTGCGGTCATCGAAAGCAGGGCTCCACACAAGAAAGCCAACCCCGTTCCCTGAGAGAGCTTCCAGGTGAGGAGTAGGAATACCAACAGGATAAAGACGGCCAGTATCGTGTACTCACGTCGCAGAAACACCATGGCTCCCTGGTGGATAGCATTCGAAATCCGCACCATGGTTTCGTTTTCGACCGGGATTTTCTTTATGAAAACGTAGATCAGAGCTGCAGCTACCAGCCCTACTGCTGCGACCAGGACGAGCGAACTCACCAGTACCTGGGGGGCTACCACAAACGTCAGATAGATCATCAACACTCCCTACCCTTTCCCTTCAGATTCATCGAGCGACTCGGCGCGCTTGTTATTCAGAGCCATGGCGCGAGTAAACCCATGAGTCAGGATCGTATCAATCGCCGGAACTGCCTGGTCGAGGATCTGCTCCACGATCAGCCTTTCGTTCCGGCCAAACTTTCCCAAGACATAATCCGTCAAATCTGCAGGGGAGCGCTCACCGTCGATCCCCATTCGCAAGCGCGCAATCTCGTTGCTTCCCAACGCATCGATAATCGACTGCATCCCCTTCTGGCCACCAGAACTGCCCTTGAGCCGAAGCCGGATGTTCCCGAGGGGCAGAGCAACGTCGTCGTAGGCGACGATCAGCTGACTTGGGTCCGCCGAGTAGTGGGCAAGGAGTTCCCTGACTGCAAGCCCACTGCGATTCATGTAGGTCATCGGCTTGACCAGAATCAACTGCTGATCCATGCGCTTCACCGGACAGACTTGACAGGTCGGGAGCAGAGGGTCGAACCTCTCCCCCGACTCGCCGGCAAGTCGGTCAACCAGCATGAAGCCCAGATTGTGTCGGGTGTTCGAGTACCGGCGTCCGGGATTACCGAGTCCCGCAAGTAGATACAGCAGAGGCTACTCCTCGTCGGTCTCCTCCTCCGCCTTTCCTTTACTGATAACTTCGGGCTCGCCCTCGCCCTCTCCCTCTTCTTCGACTTCCTCTTCCTCCACCTCTTCTACTTCCTCTGCCACAGGCGGGATCAAATTGAACACGACCTGTTCAGGATCGGAGAGAACCTGGATTTTAGATTCGTCCACTTCAACATCGCCGACCCGCAAAGAGTCTCCTATTTCAAGATGTTCGACGTCCACCCGGATATGGTCAGGGAGATCGGTCGGAAGACATTCCAACTCAATTTCCCGAAGCACCGTATCCAACACTCCGCCGTAGAGTCTCACGCCCTCTGCCGTCCCGACCGCCTCCACAGGCACCTGGAACGTCATCAACTGATCCATGATGACCGTATGGAAGTCAGCGTGGAGGAACTTCTCGCTGACCGGGTCTAGCTGATAGTCACGAATCAGAACGTTCTTGGCGTTCCCTTCGAAGGTCAACGTGAAAATCGTATTGTGTCCTGCTCCTGAGTGCAGGATCCTCTCCAGGTCCTTGGGATCGACCGATACCGCAACCGACTCGAGACCACGGCCATACACAATAGCCGGAACTCGACCCGCAGCTCGCGTGCGCCGATTCGCGTTCTTCCCGAATTCCTGCCGAATCTGGGCATCAACCGTCAATTCTGCCATTTTCTCGAACCTCCCCTCGCCTCAAAACGACGAGGTCCTGCTTTACTTGCCACTCCGACGGGTTTTCCGAAGAGTCGGATTCGGGTCCAGTGATCGCTGGAAAACCCCTCCGCGAAGCCTCCTTGGAGACGAACTCTAGTCCACTAGTTTACGAAAAGTCTGCTCACTGAGCTCTCTTCGTGAATCGACTTGATTGCCTCTCCCAATAAGGGAGCAACACTCAGCACCTTGAGCTTGGAAACCTGCTTTTGCTCCGACAAGAAAACGCTGTTGGTTACAATCACCGCCTCAAACTCCGACGCCATCAGTCTGTCGATTGCCGGGCCTGACAGGACGGCGTGGCTGGCTGCGGCGAACAGCCTGCGCGCGCCCTGGCGCCGTAGCGCTTCCGTGGCACGCACCATGGAACCCGCAGTGTCAATCATATCGTCTACTAAAATCACGTCGCTGTTGTCGACGTCCCCGACGATATTCATGACTTCGGCTTCGTTGTCATCGATTCGCCGCTTGTCGATGATCGCCAGATTCGCTTCCAGGCGCTTGGCATAGAAGCGCGCCCGTTCAACACCTCCCGCGTCCGGTGAGACCACGGTCAGGTTCCTGAGCTCCAACTCCTTGAGGTACTCGAGGATTACCGGGGTCGCGAACAAATGGTCCACAGGGATGTCGAAGAACCCTTGAATCTGTCCCACATGCAGGTCCAAGGTTAGCAACCGGTGCGTCCCAGCGGCCGACAGCAGATCCCCAACCAGCTTGGCCGAAATCGGGACACGGGGCTTGTCCTTGCGATCCTGGCGCCCGTAGCCATAGTACGGAAGCACGGTGGTAATCCTTTGGGCGGAAGATCGCTTGAAGGCATCCACCATGATAAGCAGTTCCATCAGATTCTCGTTGACTGGAGGACAGGTCGGCTGGACCAGGAACACGTCCTTGCCACGAACATTCTCCAATATCTGGAAGTTGACTTCGCCATCGCTGAAACGGGTGAGCTTGGCTTCACCCAATGTTACCCCCAGATATTGACAGATCTGTTGGCTCAAAGCTGGATTGGCGCTGCCTGAAAAAACTCTATAATCCGACATGAGAACTCGTTCTGCGTCCTTTCAACCCGCTCAAAGGCTCGCCCCCGGTCATCAGAGTCCTGAAGGATCCACACTGCCACCAGCTGATGCAGCTGAAGAAAGAGTCGAGGTTAAGGGCTCTGTCAAAAATAACTTCACATTCTGGCATCTCATCTTCACACCATCTTCGGCCGCTCCTCATTCGCGAAATCCTCAACGTAGGCCCGGCTACGCCTGCGGTTTCGCTCAATCGTTCGCGACCAAATCTGGCGCAAATCTGAGCGCCAACTTCTGTGAAGTTATTCTTGACAGAGCCTTGAGCTACCTCTCCACCGCCTAAAGGCGGTGGATTCGACCTGCGACTAAAGTCGCCTAAAGCCCACGCCTCCGATCCAGGCACCTCGCTTGACCCCCTCCATCAGTCGGCTCGGCGACCACTTCGCCGATTCGTCGAGCAACCCTCACGCTAGCCGACTGCATTCCCTACGCACACCGGCTTGCTGGAGCAAGCCTCCTGAAGGCTTCGCCTAAAGGCGAGGGGGTTCACCCATCCCCGAGTGGGACCCTAAGCACAACCCTGCCCCATGCAAGATCGCCCGATATTGCCGTCGAGAGACCGTTTTGCAACGAAAGACATCACCGCACTGATCCAGCGAATTCCTGGTTGACTCTGCCCAGCCCGAAGGCTGTCCTAGTCCCATCACAGTCGAACCGCTGCCGCAAAGCATCACCCGCTCACACCCCACACTACGTAGCGCTTCCGCCGCTTCCCTTAGAAACGAATATCGCTCAAACAGGGCGGTCTCGAAATCGTTTTCGAGAAAGTCCCAGATCCTTCCGGTACCTAAGGCACAAAAGCGTTGGATTGTAGTCTCGGTGGGGTCCTTTGTCAATACCTCCTCGCCCTTCCAGCGGCCCCAATCCCTGATCTGATAAGCGTCTCGACTAGAGATTGAACGTCTCGGAAAGAGCAGGATAAGATCTTCCTTTCCAGAGGGATCGCGCAAGGGTGAGACGATCTCTCCCCTTCCTTCTCCCAGAGCCATGCCCCCCACGAGAAAGAAAGGCACATCGGAACCCAGCTTCTCTGCCAGGAGGGAGAGCTCCCTATCTGACAGGCCGCAGTTCCAGAGCTGATTCAGCCCCAGCAAAGTGACCGCCGCGTTGCTGGAGCCTCCCCCCAGTCCGGCACCTACCGGAATCCTCTTCCGTAAAAGAAGACGAACCCCCTCGTCCGATCGACCCGTGGATTCTCGTAGGAGTTCGGCAGCCTGGTACACCAGATTAGAGGAATCGGCAGGGACCGGTTGACCCTGAACCTCCAAAGAAATGGTCGCATTGCGAGTCGGTGTCAAAGAGATCTCGTCTTGCAGATCCACCGTCTGATAGAGGGTGCGCAGCTGGTGGAACCCGTCCTTCCGGCGGCCAAGGATTTTCAGGATCCAGTTGACCTTGGCAAAGCAAGGCAGGGTTAGTTGTCGCAAAGAGAATTCGTTGTCTGCTCGGATGGAGCGTTCAGGGAGACAAGCGCTCCTTCAGTTGCGCCAGTTTTTCGACGACCCTTGCGTGCTCTTCATCGGATGAGAGAGATACCGCCTGCTCGTAGTATTGGCGAGCCTTTTGGTACTGGCCCAACTCGATATAGAGGTCACCCAGATGATCGTAAATCGTCGGATCATCTGTGAGCTCTGCCGCTTTCTTGAGGTTGGTCTCTGCCAGATCAAGCTGATTGAGCTTGAAATAGACCCAACCCAGACTGTCCAGGTAGGCTCCGTTATAGGGATCTACTTCGAGCGCCCTCACTATGTATTCGCGTGCCTCCTGAAGCCGAATACCTCGGTCGGCGAACATGTACCCCAGATAGTTCAGCACGCCGGCGTGCTCCGGGTTGGCCTGGAGGATCTTCTTGAACTCCGCTTCGGCATCCTGAACTTTCTCTTGTCTTTCGTAGATTGCCGCAAGCTGGAATTGGATCGCCTCGCTTTCGCGTTTCCGCGCCAGTCCCTCTTTGACCGCTTTTTCGGCGTCGCTATATTTCTTGTGATCCATGTAGAGCTGGCTCACCGTCAGGTAAAGCAATTCGAAGTCGCGCTCGGGATTCAGATTCTCTCTCAATAACTCCACGCCGTCTTCTACCCGACCGGCGAACGACAGCATCTGTGCTCGTGTCATGACAACGAACGCGTTGTCGGGATACCGGGCAATGAGATCCTTGGTCAGACGGTCGGCCTCATCGATGTGCCCTGCATCCTTGAGCGCATAGATAAGACGCCGCCTGGAATCCGGGTCGTCAGCGCTTGCTTCATCGACTTCCCGAAAAAGCTCGACAGCCTTCTCGAACTGGCGCATGTCCTGGTAGAGGAGCCCTAGATGAGTCCTGAACAGGTCTGCGAAACGGGCTGACCCGGTCGATTCGACCACCGCGATCAGATCTTCGAAGCGCTTTGCAGCCTTTTGACGCTGACCCAATCCGACCAACGTTCGCGCCAACTCAAACTTCGCCTCCATCTGGTCGGGGTTATCCTTCAACACCTCCAGGAAGACTTCGGCAGCCTCGCTGAACTTCCTCTCTTCTTTCAGTGCCTTGCCTAGCTCCACCCTCACTTCTACGTTTTGAGGGTAGCGCGCCGCCCCCTCCCGCAGAAGGCTGACTGCTTCTGAATAGCGACCCAGTCTCATCAACAGAGTTCCGAGTTGGAGTTGCATTTTCGGATTCGGTTCGCTGCCTAACGCCCGCCGGTAGGTCTCGACTGCCTCGTCGAAGCGCTCCTTCTGCTCGTAGAGACGCGCCAACATGCTTAAACTGTCGGCTTGGTCCACCCGGAACTCTAGAGACCTCTCCAATACCTGGATGGCCTCGTCAACCTCACCCAGCTCTTCCAGAGCAGTGGCGCGATAAAAATGACCCTCCACCAGCCCCGGACGCAGAGAGGTCAAACGCTTGAAGGCCTGGGCGGCTTTAGAATGTTCCTTCTGTCCCAGATACAACCGGCCCAGATAGTAGAGGGCTTCATGGTGGTCTGGCTCCAACTCGACTACCCGTTCGAACTCCGCGACCGCCTTCTGTGCCAGGCCCCCCTGACCTCCACCCTGATAGCCAGAGTACATCTTTCCCAGAAAGAAGTGAGCGTCAGTGCTTTGAGGATCCAACTCAACCGCCTTTTGCCCCTCCTGGAAGGCCCGGGAGATCTCGCCAGCCCTAGCCAGGCTGCCCGCGAACTCGATTCGAAGCTCCGTACTCTCACCATTCAGGGCTATCGCCTTTTCAAACTCGCCGATAGCATCCGAGAACTCCTTTTTCAGCACGTGGAGCTTTGCCAGGCTGAAGTGGTAGTAGGATTTACCCAGGTCGCTGCTTTGCACTTGTGCCAGGCTGACCTGAATCAGGAACACCGGAAGGACGGTGGCTAGAATTCTCATGCAAATCTTCTTCGACATTTTCTTCAGCTCTTCATATTATCCCACACTCCCAGCGTTGCCAACTAGCTCGGCCCTTGGGATCCCTTCGGGAGGGTATCGACAGGCTCCATCACAAGCGCAATCTGCAAACGCGACCGTATTTATGAAGTGCAGTTAACCCGCATTTCTCATCGCTGGTCTACTGCGTCGCCGCAAACATCCGTCCTGGCTGTGTTACGCTCGGTCGGCCTCCTCGACGTACTGCACGAGTACGACTGCGGGGGCCTCGGTCGCAAGCCTTGCCAGGACGGCCCTTGCGGCGCCTCGCTACGACAAGCGATGAGAAATCCAGGCTAAGTGCGGTACTAAGGGTCTACGCAAGAATAACTTGGTAGAATTGGCGCTCAGATTTGCACCAGATTTGGCCGCGAACGACTGAGCGAAACCGCAGGCGTAGCCGGGTCTACGTTGAGGATTTCGCGATTGAGGAGCGGCCGAAGATGGTGTGAAGATGAGATGCTAAAATACCAAGTTATTTTTTGCGCAGACCCTAAGTGGGGAGGACTCTCTCAGCAGTCAAGTCAGAGCCCAGAGCTCAGGGGTTGAGCGGGTACTGCAGACATCATGTTGAGAGCATCGGAGAAAATAAGCTCCAGTACGACGATTGGCTGATCGGACACGATCTTGGCATAACCAGTGGCTAGCACAGGCAAGCCGGGGATCAGCTCACTCAACAGCTTCACTTCTCGATGTCCGGGGCCCAAGCTGAGATGCTTCTGGCCAACCTGATCACCCTCGGAAGTGTAGATGCCGATTTCCACTTCTGCGGTACCCTCGGCTCCCGGGTAAAGCACTGCCATCCCAGTAGAGAAGCCCGCGCCCTCGGAAAGGTGAGCCATCGCATAGGCTTTCTTGGGCGAGGATTCTGCTGGAATCGCACTAATGGCGAGGCCGGAAAACACCTGCAGTTCGGCGCTTCCAATAATACCCGCTTCACTGCTCTCAATCTCCAGCCAGCCGCTGATGGAGGCTCCCCGGTCTACCAGGCCGGGGAAAAGGTCGGTCAGGTCTCTCCGAAATCCCTGACGGTTACTGAGAGCGACGGGTTCCGCGGTGGCCACAACAGTTCCCTGGTCGTCTTTGAAGACCACCTCGACCGTAGTGGTTCCGGTTCCGAAGTAGAGGAGGCTGACGGCGGTCGACGTCCCCCCGAAGGCCACGGCCTGGGGAAAATAGAGTTTCTTTGCTGGAACGACCCCGGGACCATTCACCGCTATTCCGTTCAGAGAGGCCAGACGCTCACCGTCGAAGTAGCGTTCAAATGCCACAATACCTTCGAGAACCTCCAGCACGACATACCCACCTTCGAAACCCTCGAATGCCTCATCGCTAAAGAACCCGTTAATTCCCTTCAAGGCAGCGTTGGTCACAACCCCTCCAAAACCCAGCCTGGTAGCCGTCTCCAGTATCTCGCCGTCGTAATTGAGGAGGGTCAATAGCACATCAGTCCCAGTAATGTTGGGGCTCAGGGCGATGATTTCAGTCTGGAATTCTCCGTCGATTCGAATCTCAGGTATCACTATCAGCTGTGCGGTCCCGGAAGGGAGAAGACCTCCATCGAGCCGGTTTTGGAGACGATCTCCCGTCATGAAGAAACCCACGACGTCCTTCTGGTCGACATCCAGGTGGATCCAGCCCTCGAAGGTCGAGTCCTCGGGTTGTGCCTCGGTCAGCAGCCTTGCCGTGGTGGCGAACTGTTCCCCCGGAGCCAATGGAGTCCTCTTGGGACTCGGTCCGAATTCGATCACATCCTCGGTAGCGGTCAGATCCTGCAGTCGTATACCGCCGTTGTTGAAATGTCTGGTATCGAGCCCCGCCTCCTTGTCAGACAGATTGGCTACCGCGATTCCGGTAAACCAGATCGTATTGCTCACCATGCGAGGCACGAAGGAGCTATAGCTGGGGCCGACCAGGTCAATGGTGCTCGAATTGAAGTTGAGAACCGTCATCACTTCCCCGTCTGGCGTCGTTGAAACCTCCAGTGGAGCGGCAGAGAAGCTAGGTCTGAAATCCTCATCAGCACCGTGCAGCTTCTGACCCACCAGCACCGGTCGAGGAAACTCAAAGGTCCTGAGGTCCATCTTGAGAACAACGTCGTCGATCGGCGCCCCCACGAACAGGAAGTTCCCATCTGGTGAAAAGGTAGGTCGCGAGCTGGGCCGAAATTCCGAAATCTGGGGTGTGAGGCGGATCGCGTCGAGCGAATCCACATCGATGGTGCCATCTGGCTGCGGAACCGGGATCGGCACCAGATCCACATCCAGGGTGCTGATAACGGCAACCAACTTGCCGCCCGGAGTCAACGTGGCCCGACTGGGAATTCCCGATATGCTAAAACTCTTAAGGGTTGTTCCTTGTTCCAGATCGAGGAGAAGCGCATGGTCAACTGCAAGCTCCGGAAGCGTCGACAACTGGCTAAGCTCTCGATCGGCCACGACGGCGAACCTCCCATCGAGCGAGATGGCCACTGTATTGGCCGCCACGAAGTCGTGCGGCAGCGGGAGCGCCAGATCCAGGGTTGAGGGAACCAAGGTGCCCGAAACAGAGAATGAGGCCGTGTCAATGACTCGAATGGCGTCTGGTTCGTCGCCCGGGTTCAGCAGTTCGGACCCCACCGTCAGCAGGGTAAAGAAACTGGCGTCGGGTGCCATGGTAATCGAAGACGGTCGAGTCCCCCCTGGGAGCTCTAGACGCGGGGCAACCTCCTGAAAAGACTCCAGATCCAATCGGATAGCTTCGTCTGTCCCCGAAGAGGCAATAAAGCCTGACTTCCCATCGGGCGTAACGACCAGGTTGTTGACAAAGGAGAAGAAGGTCCCCTCCATTTCCAGGGTATCGACCGCCAGAGTCTCGACATCGATCCGACAAATCGCTCCCATGGTTTCGCTGCGGAACGTATCCGCCCTCGCGTTGTCGCGAAAGAAGAGACAGACAACCAGCAGTGTCTTTCCGTCAGGGGTCATCACGATCTGATTCGGTGTCTGTGCCACCGGAATCAGAGCAAGCACCGCACCACTCTTGGGATCGAACGCCATCACGGTGTCCGAGGCGGGAAAGCTGACGAATGCCTGGGCGGAGTCCGCTGTGAAAACAATGTTGGGAGCAAAGTTGAGATCGTTTCGGTCTCCAATCCGAACCGGGAGAGTGTTGATATCGAAAAACAGATCATCCTGGATCAGACTGGGATTGATCGTGCCGTAAGCCCTCTGTGCCTGTGCCAGCACCGTCGACATCCAGAGACCGATGAGGACAGTCAAAAGTTGACGCATGAGTTTCTCATTATATTACGTGCTTGATATTGCGTGCGTGCCGGACCTGGGGGTGGCGAATCCCCCCACTTCTTCGGACGCTCGGGCTGCTTCATCCTCTGCCGACTCCACCGGCCCGACAACCACGACCCGACGATCATCGCTCGTCCAGGAGCGCAGAAAGAGACCCGAAACGGGAAGGTGAGGCACGGACTAGCCAGCGTGGATCTTACATTCTACTCTTCTTATCAGAGAGTGGCTCCAGAAATCATTGACTCTCTTTACGATCGTTTTCCCCAGGTCAGAGAGCTCGCTCTCCCAGGCCTCACTGGGAACAGAGAGAGTGAGGACCCGTCCATCGAGCGCTACCGGCCGGGCCTGCTCTGCCAATCCATCTCCAACAATCTGCGGCCACAGCTCGATGAGAAAAACCAGGGCAACCTCTTCGTCCCGCGTGACTTCTCGTATCCAACCGGAAAACAGGGAATTAATCGGCCGCATCGGGACTTCCGTAGAGTCGCCTGGCAACTCTGGCTTGCCGCTCCAGCCACGCCGGATCCTCGGTCATGCCTGCCTTCAGCGCAACATACTCTGAGTTCCAGCCTGCGACCTTGCCCTTCTTTTCCAGGTTCAAAATCAACTTTCCCAGATAACGACCTCGATCCACGCTCGACGCGATGATGGCCTTGTTCACCAGCTCGGGCTCTTCTACCCGAGAGCCACGCTACGCCACCAATACGGCTCCGATCTCCGAATGCTTACGGGCAACCTCGACGGCTACTTTTCGGGGAAGATCCGCCAAGACAATGAGGAGGTCAACCTCGCTGGAAAACTCGGGCACGACCTCCGCCAAAACCTCGAAAGGATCACGGCCCCGGAAACCGGATCTGGGCTTGACTCGAGCCGGGTCACTCAATCCGAGAAAACCGATTTTCAAGGGTGTGTCGGAGTTCCCCGAATCATCCGGAATCTGAACTACCGCATACCGCTTGGGCGAAGGCAAAAGGGCATTGCTTCGAACCAGGTTGGTTGAGATAACCTGGGTTCTGGCCGGGGATTCCTCCGACAGCTTGCCCCAAAACATCAGATCCTCGCTGCCCAGGTTGAGGACCTGGACTGGAAAAGAATCGAGACTATCCAACATCAACCGGTTCACCGCATCGGAATAGGGCCCCATCATCTGGAAGTAATTCCCCGCATCGACCTGTATGAGGGTACCTCTGCTATTCTTCTGATGGTCAGAAATGTAGCCTGCTCGGCGAGCCAAACCTCCATAGGGGCCCGACTTACAGCCGCAGGGCTCAAAGCTTCCCTGTACGTAGCCGGTGAAAAACAAGGTCAGTTCAAGCTGGGTTTTCTTATCTACCGCTTCCAGCGGAAGCCAGCATGCGAGAATGCAGAATATCCACAAGGTGGTGACCTGCTTCATGATATCGTCTAGTCTAACAAAAAAACGTGTGGCCCGCCTCCGGCGACCGCTCCGCCTTAGTACGGTCTCGATTCGAGCACCGGGATACTTGAAGGTGATCGCTGAGCGGGAAGGACCTGAACAACCGACTTGGAACACACACTCGTCTTGAATGCCACCTACGAGCCCTTGCAGATTGTTTCCTGGAAGCGTGCGCTTCGGATGCTCTTTCAAGAGAAAGTAGAAGTCGTCGCTGAGTACGATCGTCCAGTCCACAGCATTTCGATCAGCATTCAGCTACCGGCTGTTCTAAGACTGCGTCAATACGTAAGAATCAAACACAGCTACAACCGAGTCAGGTTCACACGAGCCAATCTGTACGCCCGCGACGGATATCGATGCCAGTACTGTGGGCGAGGGCCGGCCCTCAGTGAGCTGACCTATGATCATGTCGTTCCCGTAGCACGTGGAGGCCTGAAGACCTGGGAAAACATCGTGACCTGTTGTATCAGCTGCAACCGAAAAAAAGGGAACCGCAGTCCTCTGGAGGCGAGTCTGGAGCTGCTTCGACAACCCAAGGCTCCCTCCGGATTTCCCTACAAGATCCACCTGCTCATCCGCCAGCCGAATGTTCCCGATAGCTGGAAAGACTACATTTTCTGGCATGGGTCGACCTCTTGAGAGGTGCTCTGGCCATCTTTGGGCGCTACCCCCGTCTGGGTGAGGTAAAAACCCGCCTGCAGCCCCTTCTGGGGGCCGAGGCATGCCTGGCTCTGCATCTAGCCTTGTTGCTCGATACCACGGAGCGCACTGCGTGCCTCAATCTGCAGCGTTTCCTCTATCTATCTGCCTGTTCCAGGAAGGAAGGACAGGCGTTCGCTCAAGAACATGGGCTCCCTCCTGGTCTGGAGCTTGGAATCCAGCAGGGAGAAGACCTGGGAGAGCGGCTCTGGAGGGCCTATCAAGACATATCCTGTCAGTGCGACAGGGTCATCTTGGTAGGGAGTGACTGCCCTACCCTGCCCACCGACTTCATCGAAGCGGCGCTTCTGGAACTCGAACGCCTCCCCGTCGTGCTCGGCCCCGCCGAGGATGGGGGCTACTACCTGATAGGACTATCCCGACCCAGACAGGACCTCTTCTCGGGCATCGAATGGGGAACCGGATCGGTTCTGGAGCAGACCCGGGCAAAGCTCGATCCTCGCGATTATTCCCTGCTGCCAACCTGGTACGACATCGATACCGCAGAGGACCTGACCCGCCTGCATAGGGACCTGGAGCGGAATCCAGCGGACGCTCCCCGGCGGACCCGCGATTGGATCCGTTCGATCTATCCAGAACTCCTGCGCAAGCCACCCGCGGAATAGGTACAGCTCTGCATCAGAGACACCTTTCTTGGTCACGACACGGGTATCGGTGATACTTTTCTCCCCCAGAACCATCTCACAAAAAGGACTGGGAAGAAGTTGACGGAGGCACTGGGGCTTCCCTAGTATAAGGAAGTATGTTGCGAGCGCGACAAGTTAAGCATGATCGGCTACCTGCCGAGTCTTTGGTGACAGCATGAGAGACTACCTGGAGCGCTTGCTCGGTCTGAAGTTTCAACCAGCGCAACTTCAGTACGCCAGAGATCCCTACAATATTTTCGAGCTGGATTTCGAAGACCGCAAGCCGCTGCGGACGGCAGCGATTGTCGCCCTCCTATTTCACATCTTGCTGTTCCTGATCGTCTTCCCGTCCTTCGGCGATACCGTTCTGATACCCACACAGGAAGTGCTCGTCCTCAAGAGTCTAGCCAGACCGGCCGCCCTTCTGGGAGGAGGCGAGCGTCCCAAGGCAGCGCCCCCCAAGCCAAAGCCGGTGGTACCCAAACCCAAACCCGTCCTGGTACCCATTCCCGATCCCACCCCACTGGCTCCCGAGCCCATCCGGAAGTTAGAGGCCGAAGAGACGCCTGTGATCCGCGAAGAGATGACGACCGAGCTGAACTTGGACGACATCCAGGCGCCCCCAGGAACGGTCGGAAAGGGTGGACGTGGGAAGGGTAAAGGTGAGGGTACTGGATCCGGTCCTCAGACCGGGGCTGGACCGGCCACCGGAGACGGCAGTGGCGTCTACAAATATGGGAGTGGCGTCAGCAATCCCATTCCCATCGTCCAAACCACGCCAAGCTACACCGACGACGCCATCAAGGCCAAGGTTCAAGGTGTCGTCTGGCTTCAGGCGATCATCCGCAAGGATGGGTCGGTGGATAGCTTCAAGGTGCTCAGGGGCCTGGGTCACGGTCTGGAAGAGCAGGCCATCCAGGAAATCGCAACCAACTGGCGGTTTCGACCTGGCACTCTCAACGGCAATCCCGTCGATGTCCTGGCCACCATCGAAGTCCAGTTCAACCTTCGCTAGCTAGTGCCCGTCCGAAAATCTCTAACTGATTGATAAGGAAGGGGAAAGAGGGCTTTTTCAGACTCCTAAATTGTCAGGGTCGTTTGCTAGGCTATTTGGTACAATCGATTAAGCTGAAACGACTTACGACGATTTCAGGAGTTCGAAGATGCGTCAAAAGCGTGAAAAACACCGCCCCCTTTCCCCGCCATGGCCCGATCACCAACTGGCCCATGAATTGAAGGTGATCTCGCGCATCCTGGACGACAATCCCCAGACGCTGGAGCTGATAGTACAAGATCTCTCTGACAGGGTCGATTCCAGTGTCGGCGCCCCCGGTTTGACGGCCGAGCAGGTGCTGCGTTGTGCCGTCATCAAACAGCTGCATCAGTTCAGCTATCGCAAGCTGGAGTTTCATCTGGTGGATTCGCAAAGCTGTCAGAGGTTCTGTCGCTTGCCCTATGGGGCGTCGATCAGCAAAGCCACCCTGGCGGAGAACCTGGGGAAGATTGAGCCGGGGACATGGAAGGCGATCAACGACCACTTGGTGCGCTGGGCGCAGGCTCGGGGTCTGGAAAAAGGCCAACGGATTCGGGTCGATGCCACGGCGGTCCAGACCAACGTCCACTATCCGCTCGACAGTGAGCTGTTGTACGACGGCATTCGAGTCGTCACCCGGTGGCTGGGGCGGCTGCGGGACTGGGAAGGGATCGGCTTCGTCGATCACACGCGACGGGCCAAGCGGCGCGTCCTGAACATCCGCAACCGCCGCGGCAAGAAGCGCCTGGAGAGTTACCGCGATCTGATCAAGGTGGCGTCCAAGACGGCCCACTATGCCGAGCAGGCGCTGGCCGCGTCGGCGCAGTGGAGCGATCCCCTCAGTCTGGCCGGGGCGGCGCAACTGGCCCACTATCTGGAGCTGTTGCACCAAGTCATCGAGCAGACTCAACGACGGGTCCTTTCGGGCGAGGCCGTCGCGGCCCAGGAGAAGATCTGTTCCCTCTTCGAAGAGCACACCGATATTATCAAGAAGAGCCCTCGGGAAACGGTTTTCGGCCACAAAGTGTTTGTCAGCACGGGGGCCTCGTCGCTGATCCTGGATTGTGTGGTGGAACGCGGGAATCCAGCCGATAGCAACTATGTGCAACCCTTCTTAGAGCGTCATCGACAGCTGTACGGGAAGGTCCCGCGCCAGAGCGCCTGGGATGGCGGTTTTGCCTCGGCGGCCAACCTGAGCTGGGCCAAAGAGCAGGGGGTACAGGACGTGGCCTTTTCCAAAAAGTGTGGGTTGACGGTCGAGAGCATGGTGCGTTCCAGTTGGGTCTACAAACAGCTCAAACGCTTCCGGGCCGGGATCGAGGGGTGCATTGGGACCCTCAAGCACACCTTTGGTCTCCACCGCTGTACCTGGAAAGGCTGGCCTCACTTTCAAAGCTACGTCCATGCCAGCGTCCTGACCTATAACCTGGTCGTCCTGGCCCGACTCCTGTTGTAGTCTTTTGTGGCTGACCGTACTGCCTTGTGGCTCCGACTCAGGGAGAGGTCTGCGCCGAACCGGTGTTTTTTGGCCCGTGCGCCCTCGCTCGCTCGTCCTCGCTCTGGATCGAGCTGGGTCGAGTCGGTCTGTCAGCAGTCTCAGGTATAAAAAGTGGTTCCGATTCAACAGATTACAGTTCTGGGAACCCCGGTTTCCGGACGGGCACTAGCTAACTTTTGCAGGCTGATATTCTGCCTCACTCCTCTCTACCTGCACTTGCCTTTGCCTCGGGCCGAGTCGAGCCAGAGACTCGGCAGAGTGGACTTCGTCCTAGAAACGGAAGCCACGTTGCTAGCGGCCACGTTGTATAAATCAGCTGAAAAAATCAGTCCCGCTTACTCCTCGGAACTGGGTTTGATCCCGCCAGCATTCAGTCCCATGCGCGGCTGTGTTTTGCTCTTACATCAATAGATGCCTTTCCTTGAGATTCGGAGCTGCTCTCTGTTCACCGAAAATAGCTGACGCAGGGCCGGGGTTTCTTCATATAATAGCTGCTTTTGCGAATACCTCACGGTGAGGATTGCCCTGTGGACAAAACAATCGACTTGAAGAAGACCATCAACCTCCCGAAGACCGACTTCGGGATGAAGGCCAACCTTCCCTCCATGGAACCCCGATTCCTTCAGGAATGGGAGGACATGGATCTATATGGCAAGATCCAGCAGTCAAGGAAGGGTCGTCCACGATTCATCCTCCATGACGGCCCACCCTACGCCAACGGCCACATCCACCTGGGACACGCACTCAACAAACTCCTCAAAGACTTCATCGTGAAGTCCAGGACCATGGAGGGATACGACTGCCCTTACGTTCCCGGTTGGGACTGCCACGGGCTCCCCATCGAGATCAAGGTGGTGGGAAAGGTAAAGCAAGACCTCGATTTCCTGAAAGTGCGCCAGCAGTGTCGGCAGTATGCCCAGAAGTTCGTCGAGATCCAGAGAGAAGAATTCAAGCGGCTCGGCACCTTTGGGGATTGGGACCACCCTTACCTCACCATGGACAAAGGCTACGAAGCTGAGACGGCACGTCTCCTGGGTAGCTTCGTGGAGAGCGGAAGCGTCTACAAGGGCCTCAAACCGGTTCACTGGTGTATCACTTGCGAAACCGCACTCGCCGAGGCCGAGGTCGAGTACGGGGATCACACCAGTCCCGCGGTATTCGTCAAGTTTCCGGTAACCGGAGGATTGCCTTCCGGCGAACCTGAGATGGCAGGTCGACAGATCTCCGTCTTGATCTGGACCACCACCCCCTGGACACTGCCCGCCAACCTGGCACTGGCTTTCCACCCGGAGTTGGAGTACGCCTTCGTTGAAGTCGGAGAGGAGATCTTCATTCTGGCGCGAGACCTGCTGGAATCGGTGGCGGCACAGGTGGGTTTCTCGGACTACCGCGTCTTGAGAGCGGTCCGTGGAAAGGAACTCTCCGAGCTGAAGAGCAAGCATCCCTGGCTGGATCAGGAGTCCAAGACGATCTTCGGAGATCACGTCACGCTGGAACAGGGTACGGGAGTGGTCCACACGGCTCCCGGGCACGGAGAAGAGGACTACTGGATGGGAATCGAGAACGGGCTGGAGATCTACTGTCCCGTCAACGATTCGGGGAACTTTCATCCAGATGTGCTTCACTTCGCGGGGCTGCCGGTTTTCGAGGCAAACCGGACGATCAACGACTTCATAACCCAGAAGGGCATGCTGCTGGCCAAGCAGGACTTCGTACACAGCTATCCCCACTGCTGGCGCTGCCACAACCCCGTGATATTTCGAGCCACTCCCCAGTGGTTCATCAGCATGGATCACGAGGACCTTCGGGCACGGGCCTTGAGAGAAATCTCCAAAGCGCGATGGATTCCCGCCTGGGGAGAAGAGCGCATCAGCAACATGGTCGGGAGCCGTCCTGACTGGTGCATCAGTCGTCAGCGGATTTGGGGAGTACCCATTACCGTCTTCTACTGCAAGGAGTGCAGTAGTGTCCTACTGGACAGGAAGATCATCGATCATGTAGCACAGATATTCGAAGCTGAGAGCGCTGACGCTTGGTACGCTCGCAGTGCCGCGGAACTGTTGCCTGAAGGGACACACTGTACTTGCGGCTCCACCGATTTCCGAAAGGAAACGGATATCCTGGATGTCTGGTTCGATTCCGGCGTCAGCCATCACGTCGTTTTGAGAGGGAACCCAGACCTGGCCTGGCCGGCCGACGTCTATCTGGAGGGCGGTGATCAGTATCGGGGTTGGTTCCACAGTTCGCTCCTGGTTGCCGTCGGAGTGACCGACGCAGCCCCCTACCGCACCGTCATCTGCAATGGCTGGACTCTGGACGAAGAGGGCCGGGCAATGTCCAAGTCCCTCGGCAACGTCGTCTCTCCACTGGATATCATGAAGCAGAATGGGGCCGAGATTCTCCGCCTCTGGGTGGCCTCAATCGATTACACCGAAGACGTCCGGCTCGGCGAGGAGATCCTTTCCCGCCTGCGCGAAGCCTACCGAAAACTGCGCAACACGCACCGCTTTCTACTCGGCAACCTGCACGACTTCGACGCCGGAAAGGCGGTTGTTGACGACGACTTGACTGAACTGGATCGCTGGGCTCTGGCCCGTATGGCAGCCGTTGCAGAGCGGGTCGAAAACGCCTACAAGAACTTCGAACTCCACCTTGTGTACCACAGCCTCTAT
Source organism: Acidobacteriota bacterium (assembly GCA_965222655.1). Classification (GTDB taxonomy): domain Bacteria; phylum Acidobacteriota; class UBA6911; order RPQK01; family JAJDTT01; genus CAUZIZ01. The sequence continues at coordinate 955,544 of CBDCUP010000022.1, read as the reverse complement.
CACTTCTCGATCGTCGATCTCTCCAGCTTCTACCTCGACATCCTGAAGGACAGACTCTACATTTCTGCACCTGACTCTATCCAGCGGCGCTCTGCCCAAACCGCCCTGTTCCGGATCTCAGACACTCTGGTTCGCCTATTGGCTCCGATCCTGCCGTTTACCTCAGAAGAAGTGTGGAGGAATCTCTACTCTGCCGGAGCACCAACAGAATCCGTTCACATGGCAGAATTTTCCAAAGCGATCCATGGTTACCGCGACGACGCCTTGTTGGATCGCTGGGAGCGACTCATCGGCATCCGCGGGCAGGTGAGCAAGGCCTTGGAGATTGCTCGTCAAGAGAAGGAGATCGGCAACTCGCTGCAGGCCCAGGTCACAGTAGCCTGTGGACAGGATGGGTTTTCCTACCTTGAGGGCTTCTCTGAGACCCTCGCCTCCCTGTTCATCGTCTCTGAGGTAGTACTCGAGAAGAGAGAGGAATTGTCGGCGAATGAGGTTCAGGTGAGAGTCGACAAGAGCACAGCGCAGAAGTGCGAGCGCTGCTGGAACTATCTTGGGTCCGTGGGAACTCACGGAGATCTTCCCGGTGTGTGTTCTCGCTGCTACTCTATCCTTCAGGAACTGGGAGTGACGGAGTGAATATGACCAGCATCCCGTCGGGCAGAAATGAGACCGTGCTGCGGCTCTTATTCATGGGAATCGGAGGGGTTGTTTTCGCTTTGGACGCGATTACCAAGTGGTGGGTCCACGGCACACCCTGGCTGCACTACTTCCCGGTCATCAAAGGTTTCTTCACGATCCACTATGTAAGAAACGAAGGCATTGCGTTCGGGCTGTTTCACTCCACGCAGTCCCAGTGGAAGCCCATCCTGCTCTCTCTGATGGCCATCATTGCCGTCTTGATCGTGGTCTACTATCTCTGGACCAATTCCATCGCCGAACGCAGCGTCATGTGGTCCCTGGCGCTGCTCGAGGGAGGGATCCTGGGAAATTTCTCAGATCGGCTACTGAGAGGGTACGTCGTTGACTTTCTGGAACTCCATTGGAGGAATAGCTTTTCCTGGCCCACCTTCAATGTGGCAGATGCGGCTATTACTTGCGGCGTCTTCATCATTCTCTACCAGAACTTTTTCGGGACGAGTGGTTTCGGAGAAGCTTCCGAGGAGTCTAGTGACAACACCCGCTCCGCTCCGAATCTTCCCTCGTCAATCTGGTTGCTGGCACCTGTCCTGTTCGCCACCCTGAACGCACAGGCCCCGGTCCAGACTCCGGAACAGCTAGACACGATGGTCGAGAAGCTACAGCAGAAGCACGAGGGGATCCGCACCTTTTCCGCCCGATTCCAGCAGAAAGAGCTCCGCCGCTCGGGAGAGGAGGCAAGCGAGTCCGGAATCGTGATGATGAAGAGACCTGGAAAGATGTACTGGGAATACGAGCAGCCCTACCGGAAGCTCTTCGTCGCAGACGGCAAGAATACCTATTTCTATGTCCCGAAAGACAAGCAGGTCACGGTCTCCGAGCTCGACTTGGAAGACGTCCAGACCCCTCTCCTCTTCCTGATCGGAAGGGGCAATATTCAGCGGGATTTTGCTGCCAGTTGGGAACGGGAAGAGCAGCCGGTACAGGAGGGAACCGTACTCTTGCGACTGACTCCCAGACAGCACCAACCCGAGTTCACTCACGTGCTGATCGAACTCTTTCCGGATTCACACCGTATCCACCGTCTCGCGGTAATAGAGCCGATCGGAGACCGCATCGACTATACCTTTACCGAGTTCAAAGAAAACGTGCGGATACCCGACTCGAAGTTCCGGCTCAAGGTCCCGTCCGAAGTCGAAATCATTGAACAGTCTTTTGGCTCCCAGTCAGAAAACTCGCAGATCCCAAGGGCCCAATGACCCATTGAGGATTCAGATACCGGGGACTCGATTCCCATCAAAAGCCGAGATCCAGTCAGCGAGTTACAAGCCTTGACAGCAACAGGACGACCACCTAGGCTTTGGACCGCAAGACAGCGAGCACAAGGAGATTCCGATTGAAGAAGGTTCGTGCCAACATCACCGCCGTCGGCATGTATGTGCCGGAGAAAAGGGTCACGAACAGCGAATTGACGAGGCTGATCGATACCTCGGATGAATGGATCCGCGGACGGACCGGGATCTCCGAACGCCGTATCGTCGCCGAAGACGAGGCCAACAGTGACCTCTCGGTCAAGGCGATCGAGGATGCCCTGAGCCGCACAGACTACTCACCCGAAGATATTGATCTGATCATCGTCACCACGGTTACGCCCGACATGATGTTCCCCTCCACCGCCTGTGTCATTCAGGAGAAGATTGGGGCAAGCAAGGCCTGGGGCTTCGATCTTTCAGGAGCTTGTTCGGGGTTCCTCTTCGGTCTGGCTACCGCCTCTCAGTTCATTGAGACGGGAAGACACGAGAGGGTCCTGGTGGTCGGGACCGACGTGATGAGCAGCATCATAGACTTCGAGGACCGCTCGACCTGCGTCCTTTTCGGGGATGGCGCCGGGGCTGCACTACTCGAACCCAGCGAGGAGGAAGGAGTCGGAATCCTGGACGCGCTTCTGGGCTGTGACGGCGCCGGTGGAAAACACCTCTACATGCCAGCAGGGGGAAGCAGGAATCCGGCAACTTGCGAAACTGTTAAACAGAAGATGCACTACGTTCATCAGGACGGTCGCAACGTCTTCAAGTTTGCTGTCAAGCTGATGGTAGACACGTCGGCTGAAATACTGAAGCGGAATGGCCTTGGCACGGAAGATCTAGCACTCTATGTCCCCCATCAGGCCAACCTGAGAATCATCAAGTCCTCGATGGACCGGCTCAAGCTTCGACCGGATCAAGTCGTCATCAACATCGATCGCTACGCCAACACGACTGCTGCCACAATCCCGATCGGGCTGACCGAAGCCTATCTGGGCGGCCGTCTGAAGAAGGGAGACCACGTCTTGTTGGTCTCTTTCGGTGCGGGGTTTACCTGGGGAGGCGTGTTGTTGCGATGGGGGCTAGAGCCTCCCGTTCAGAGCCTGCCCGGCTAGCTGATGAGCTCCTCTTTGGAGAAGGACTCGCCATCGCCAGGGTCGGGCTTCTTGGCAAAAAAATAGTCCAATCCGGACCGGATTCCCTTGAGAAACGAAGAGATCTCGATCGCCGGGTTGACTACTCTCTCTTGAATCACATCCGTGGTTTGTTCGAATTTCTCGACGGTGTCGGTGACGATATAGTCGACCTTTGAAGCCTGTTCGCGGCCCACCTGGACCAGTTCCTGGATCAGTTGGTCTATATCCTCGGAACGCTCACGAAAGAGGTCCATCGCTGAGCGGGCATTGGAGTTGAACTCGTTGGCGAGGCCGGCAACCGGCTTGAGGTTTTCGGTTACCTCACCCAGCTTTTCGGTCAGAGACTTTATCTCGGTCTCGAGGAAGGCGGTCTGTTCCCGTACGCTTTCGACGGTCTTGCGTACAGCTCGACTTGCCAGCCAGATTGAAACACTCTGGAGCACGAAGGCCAGGGCCGCTACTCCAACGAAGACCAGCAAGAGTGTTTCCGGCGCGTAGAGATTCAACATCGGGTGGTCCGGTCAATCAAAGAGAAACGTCCGGCCTAGCTGGCGGACTTGTCTTTCGCTTCCTTCTTCGCAGCCTCTTGGGGTGCGTCACCCTTGCCGGATGGAGGCGCCTCGTTCTTCTCCGAGTCCTGCAGCTGCTCTTTCTCCTCCTCGTAGGCCTGACGTCCAGCCTCGACCGCAGCGGATAGTTGTTCCTTCTGCCGGTTCAAGGTGTCGCGACCTCTCCCAATCGTCTCGCTCGCGCGCTCTGCGAAGTCCTTGGATCTGTCAACGACCGCTTCCCGTCCCGAACGAAACGTCTCGCCGATTCGCTCGCTCCCGTCACGGTAGTGACTACCCAAGAAATCTCGAGTCTCCTCTCCTGATCTAGGCGCCAGCAAAAGGGCAACCGAAGCACCCACGAAGCCGCCCACCATAAAGTAAATCAGTTTATCTCCACTAGAGGCCATCAGCCGTCTCCTTCCGGATCGAAAAATACTAAAACCAGGTTACCACAAACCTCCAGCGCGACGAAAGAATGGGAGCTGCTCGCACTCTCGGTGTTCCATTTCGTAGATACGATGTTTCGGGGTACCTACTCTAGTAATATAAACCGATGAGCTCGATCCCCAGGGTGCTGACTATAGCCGGTTCTGATAGCTCTGGATGCGCTGGAATTCAGGCTGATCTGAAAACCTTTGGGGCACTGGGAGTCCACGGAATGAGCGTCGTCACCTGTGTGACCGCACAGGACACTCGGCGCGTCTACGAGGTGTTCGAGCTGAGCGGCGATCAAGTCGCGAGCCAGATCAAGGCTGTACTCGACGACATCGGCACCAAGGTTGTCAAAACAGGCATGATGCCTAGCGCAGAAATCATCGAGAGCGTGGCAGCCCAACTGGATCATTACCGTATCGAACTACTGGTGCTCGACCCGGTGATGAGGGCCACTGGAGGGGACTCCCTGATCCAGGATGAAGCAGTCGCCGTGCTCAAGGAGCGTCTACTGCCCCTGGCCACCGTCATCACACCCAATCTTTCGGAAGCAGAGTTCCTGGTTCAACGAAAGATCAGAAGTGAGCAGGAGATCGAGGCTGCGGCCCGCGACATCCTTGAACTAGGCGCTCGGGCCGTGATCATAAAAGGGGGTCACCTGCCAAACCCAGATCGTTCCACCGACTACCTCTTCGACCAGGCCGGACTGACTCTGGTCGAGGGTCCGCGTATCCACACCCGGAACACTCACGGAAGTGGTTGTAGCTTCGCCTCGGCGATCGCCTCCTACCTGGCCCAAAAACTGGAGCTCAAGGAAGCGGTGATTCGGGCCAAAGAGTACGTGACAGAGGCGATTAGACACAGCCTCGCGCTGGGTCACGGAAACGGCCCACTGGGTCATTTCCATGCGGGGACGGAGGGCAGTGATGAGTAAATCTCAAGATACAAGAAACAAGATACGACAAGATACAAACAAATCCCAAATTCCAAGCATCAAATGCGGCAACATCCAGGAATGCCGGCGAAGACAGTGCTTGGTGCTTGTGATTCGTATCTTGTTTGTATCTTGTTTCTTGTACCTTGGAGTTTTCCAGCCCTGCTCAGAGCTCTTCCTTGAACTCCGCTCGGTAGATATCCAGGAACGTCACCAACAGGGCACTGACCAAAGGACCCAGAACGAGTCCTGAAGGCCCGAATAGAATGAGCCCACCGGCGAGGGAAAAGAACACCAATAGCAGGTGCATACCTTCCGACTTACCCTCTATAATCAGAGGACGCACAAAGTTATCGACCAGTCCAATGACTCCCGAACCCAACACCAGCAGAATGATTCCCTTGCCTAGATATCCCGTCAAGATCAGATAGATCGAAAGGGGTACCCAGATCGTCGCGGTCCCGATCACTGGGATCAGAGAAACGAGTGCCGTTGCCGCCGCCCAGAGGGTAGGATTGTTGATTCCGAGTCCCCAGAAGATCATTCCCGCGGCCACCCCCTGACAGATGCCGGTGCCGAAAACCCCGAAAAAGGTGGCGTAGGTGACCTCCCTCAGTTTATTGACGACCATGTCCTTGTAGTTGGGAGCCATCGGGATCAAACTTTTCAGTTCCCGCAAGAGAAGGTCACCGTCCCGAAAGAAGAAGAACATGCTGAAAACCATGATGAAGAACTTGAAGAAGACCGCGCCAATCCCCCCCAGGATGCCCGAGTAGTGATCCAGTAGGTAACGGGCCACCCGATCCACAATGGATGAGGCAATCAGGGTAAGGTCCATCTCCTCTACGCCCAGATACCCGACCAGGCGATTCCCAAACATTTCGACGATTGTGTTCTCGGGAACGGGTATCTTCAGTCCCCACTGTCCCGTCCTCAGCTGCTGGCGAAAATCCGCGTAGGCCGAGTTGATCTCGTTGAAGAGGGCCAGGAAAAACAGAATCAGGGGAAGAATGATGAGCAGCGTGATGATCGTGCACATGATCAGGGAACTCAGGTTGGAGTGCCCCTTCAATCTCTTGTTGAGGTCTAGATAGTGGGGTAGAAAAGCGAGACGAGAGTCACGCCCAGGATGACGGCAATCAGGAAGGGTTCGAGCATCCGGTAGAAGACGTAGAGGATCAGAACGAAGCTCAGGATGAAGAAAATCTTCGCGTACTTGAAGTTGGCTTGCATTCCAACTACCGGGAGTTCTGAAAGTGAGGGCACAGATCAGCCAGGAAACACTCTCCGCATCGGGGCTTCCTCGCCACGCAGAGGCGTCGTCCGTGCTGAATCAAACGGTGCGAAAAATCTATCCACTCGTCCTCGGGGACAATCTCCATCAGATCTGTTTCGATCTTCTTCGGATCTTTTTCTTCGGTTAGACCCAGGCGTCCAGACAAACGGGAGACGTGAGTGTCAACCACTACACCACTGGCAATACCATATGCGTTCCCAAGGACAACGTTCGCTGTTTTGCGAGCCACCCCCGGAAGTTCGAGAAGATCCGTCATGGACCGGGGGACAACCCCGTCGAAGTCCCGGGCTAGTTTGCGAGCTGCCCCAATGAGGTTCTTGGCTTTGTTTCGAAAGAATCCGGTGCTCCTGATGAGTTCCTGCAACTCTTCCTGGTCCGCTCCAGCCAGAGCCTTGGCATCTGGAAAACGCTGGAAGAGAGCCGGCGTGACCATGTTCACCCGCACATCGGTGCACTGGGCCGATAGGACTGTCGCAACCAACAACTCGTAAGCACTCTGGTGATGGAGTGCGCAGTTCGCGGCGGCGTACTCCTGACCCAGGGCTCGGAGAACCTCCGCCACCCGCTGCCTTTCCTTCTCTCTAGGCTTCGGTTTCGTCCGTTTTCGAGCGGCCATTTCCGGACATCATACCACTCTGGAACGCAGCTCCACCGGGACAGGGCAGGCGCCATTCCACAGATCGGCTGGCCTCCTTTCCAGCGAATCTCACCCGCATCGCCTATTGGGTTCGTACTGTAAACTGGATCAGGAAGGGCCGAGGTCTGGGGTCCGACCCACTTTCGTGGTAAACTTGATCAATTCAAGTCCGATGAGTCTAGAATGCGTCCAGCAAAGCTTTTCTTGACCCTGGGGCTGCCGCTAAGCCTTGTGCTAGGCCTCCTCAGCCTGCAACTGACCGCGACACTCAAGCACAAGAGGGAGACTAGCAAAAAGTGTGTCTTCTGCCACAGCGGGATTCCCGAGATGGAAGACGAAGATCCACAACTGAACCAAGAGGGAAAGAAGTTTCGGGAAAATGGATTCAAGCTGACGGAGGACCAGAAGAAAAAGACGAACGCTCGCCCCTGGAACCTTCGTTAGCTCGCGCTTCCCTTGCTGGCGGACTGGAAACCCGCATCCTTGCACCTGTAACCCCAAGCAGTTTCAGCTTAGTCCCGCCCCTAGGAAGCACTGGCCCCATTCGAGACAAGTCCCGTTCGCCGCGTGGCTCGTAGAGTAGAGACGTGCGACGTTCAGACGTTTCGACGTGCGACGTATTCTTGAAGTTTCAGATCAGAGTTCCTTCTGAACCACGTAGTCTTCTCTCTTCAGCGGCGTCGTTTTGGGCTGCGAACGACCTCGCAGGCTCAGTGTCAGGCCGCAGACGGTGGCCCCCAGGACGACTCCAGCCAGCAAGGAAAAGAGCGAGAAGGAGGCACGGAGGGGGGCAAAGAGTCCTGCTGGCTGCACTACGAATTCACGCGGAGCCAGGTCGACCCGTTCACCATCGCTGCTGGTCAGGTGGGTCGTCAAGGCGATCCGCTCTTCGCCGGATAGATTCCCTTCTATCTTCCAAAGCCACTGAACTTCCTCCCGCGACTTGAGGCTTCGGTCTGCAGATTCTCCGTCCACAAGTACAGCCGTGAGCTCCTCCGATTCGGAGACCCAGGCAGTCTCGATCCGGATCGGATCCCCGAGGGCTTTGTAAAGACGACGCTCCTCCTCATCGAACTCGATCAGGTCGGGCGAATCCATCTGGAATTTGACGGCGCTCAGCTTACCGGACGTGGCAGGAACCTGAACCTCGAGCACACCGAGTTTCTGCGACAGCAGATACAGATCACCGACCTCGAAAGTCTCACCCTCCCGCTCTTGGATCGATTTCTCCAAACGTAGAGCGGCAGTCAGCGCGGCAGCGGTTTCCAGCCCTTCCTTCTTCTTCTGAGTCTCGAGGAATCGGGCCTCGAGACTGTCCTTGTTGGAGGTCAACGATCGCAGATCCGACGAGAGTTTTTGCTTCTCCCTTCGAACCTGCTTCAGATCCTGCGCGAGCCTCTTGTGCTTCTCTTCACCCTCCTTGAGCTGCTGCGTCAACTTCTCAGCCTTCTCGGAAAGACTGGCCCGCTCAACCTTCAGAGAATCAATGCTGCCCCCGAGATCCTTCAAACGACTGCCGAGTTCCGTGTTGGATGCCGTTCTCACATCCAGACTCTTGGCCAGTTTGTTGATCTGGCGCTCAAACTCCTTATTCTTCTGGCGCAGATCTCCCAGCTCACGCTGGTATCGCTCACCCTCCGTTTGGGCTTTCTTCTGCTGACCGCGAGTCGCATCCAGCTCGGATTTGGCCTTCTCCAACTCCCGCGTGACCCGGGCCAGGCGGCGGCGCCCTTCCAGCGCCTCTTTCTCACCATCCTGCTGCTGCTGGCGAAGCGTCTTGAGCTGGCTTTTGGCGCTTGCCGCCTCTTGTTTGGCCGCCTGGTATTCCGGATTCTCCTGCAGAATGGCGTTTCGGACAAAATCGGGAGTAGTTCCGCTGGTGGCTGAAAACTCCCTGACAAGAGACTCGAACTGACCTCGGATGAATTCGCCCTTCGCCGAATCGAGGTCCTTATAGGAAAGTCCTTCAGTTAGAGAGTCTTTGAGAGCCTGCTCGAAGAGTCCCTGCTGGGGAAAGGCATACTGGATCGGAGCAGGCAGCATGAACGTCAGCTCACCCTCTCTTACCAGGTCGATCGATGCGATCTGGAAACGAATGGAGTCGTCCTTGAAATTCACTCGCGTGATCCGAACCTGCTCTCCCACCTTGAAATTTACTGGTTCTCCCAAGTTGCTCCGATCCAGCCTAGCCCCGGTGCCATCCACGTGGACGACCTGCCGGAGTCCCCTCACAGGAAGCTTCAAGAACATTGCTCGGTTCTCGTACTTCGTCACATATTGGTCGCGAATTTCTCTACCGATCTTGGCAGCAAGCGACCCAAGACAGACGATAAAGACCAGCGCCGCCAACGGCAATTGCTTGACTGAGCTCATTGCTGATTCACTCCGACTGACTGCTTCAAAGGTTCAAAGAACCGATCTTAGCACAACGGCTGTCCTCCTCCGGGGCAGAAGGGTCAGGATCGCAAATTGGAACTGGCCCGAGCTCTGGTGCCTTGGTATTCACCTGGATTTGGAGCTTTTGCTCCGCGCCTGGCGGTATAATACCTGCCACAAGGATGAAGGATGCTCTCGTCGTCAACGAAATCTTCTTCAGCATCCAGGGAGAGTCCAGCTACGTTGGCCGCCCTTGCGCCTTTGTCCGTCTGACCTACTGCAACTTGCGATGCTCCTACTGCGACACCGAATACGCCTTCGAAGAAGGCAAGGAAATGTCCTTGGACGAAATCGTTCGACAGGTGGACCAGTTCCCGACCGATCTAGTCGAAATCACAGGCGGAGAGCCGCTTCTTCAGCAGCCAGTCCAGGCGCTGGTGCAAAGGTTTCTGGACGGCGGCAAGAAGGTTCTGATTGAGACCGGTGGCAGCCTCGATATCCGCGATATCGATCCCCGTGCCATTTTGATCTATGACATCAAGTGTCCCGACAGCAAGATGGCCGCTAGAAATCGCTGGGAGAATCTACCCCACCTCAAGCCTCAGGACGAGGTCAAGTTTGTGCTGGGATCACGGCAGGACTACGAATGGGCCAAGGACAAAATTCGAGAGCTGGACTTGGACTCGAGACACACCGTTTTGTTCTCGCCAGTGTGGAATCAGGTGGAGCCAAGACAGCTCGCAGAGTGGGTCCTCGAAGATGGTCTGCAGGTGCTCCTTCAAGTTCAATTGCACAAACTTCTCTGGGGCGAAAAGGCTCGAGGAGTATGAACTCCAAGTTCGGCCTGGTGCTCGATTCCGTCTTTCTTCAGCACCTGGTACCGGCGGATCACCCGGAGCGCCCCGAACGGATCGAGTCCATTATCCGGCACGTTCGATCCTGGGCCGGTTCGGAACGGCTGATAGCGGTGGAACCAGTACATGCCGACCCCGACTGGATCCGCCAGGTTCACACAGCCGAGCATTTTTCCACAATCCACCAAACCGACGGATCCACGCCCGGGGCGCTCGATTGGGATACCCATGCCGGCGGTCGATCTTTCGAGGTCGCCATGTTGGCCGCGGGGAGCGTCGTCAGGATGATCGAACTCCTGTTCGCCGGAGAGATCGAGACTGGATTCGCGGCGATCCGTCCCCCTGGACACCATGCTGAAACCGCCAGGGCTATGGGCTTTTGCCTTTTCAACAACATTGCGGTAGGAGCTGAGTGGGCTCGCCGACAAGGTCTTGCCGAGCGAGTCGCTGTGGTGGATTTCGACGTCCATCATGGCAACGGAACCCAGGAAATCTTCTATCGCCGTCCCGACGTCCTCTACCTTTCAAGCCATCAATATCCCTTCTATCCAGGAACTGGAAGCCAGGCGGAACTAGGCGATGGGAAGGGACTCGGGTTCACCGTGAACTTCCCCATGTCGGCAGGAAGCGGGAACCATTTCTTCTGTTCCCTGTTTCAGGATCTGGCAGGACCCATTCTGCGCGATTTCGAACCTGACCTGATCCTGGTCTCCGCCGGCTATGATGCCCACAGAGACGATCCCCTGGGAGGAATGAGGCTGGACGAGGCGGGATTCGGAGAGCTGGTCAGACAGCTCAATGGTTTGGCGAAAGAGCTCTGCCAGGGGCGTATCCTGTACGTGCTGGAAGGAGGCTACAATCTCAGGGCTCTGGGCCAATCGGTTCTCTCGACCCTCCGAATGAGCCTTGACCCAACCCAGGAAGAGATCGAACGCACCCAGACACGCGAATACGAATCCTACCGACAACGGATCTCGAGGACCCTATCGCCTTACTGGTCGCTTCCGGATTTCTGAACCAGGGGTTGGAAAGACACAAGATACAAGATACAACAAGATACAAACAAATCCCACATTCCAAGCATCAAGCGCTCAAACATCTAGCCCGCATTTCTCATCGCTTGTCGTAGCGAGGCGCCGCAAGGGCCGTCCTGGCAAGGCTTGCGACCGAGGCCCCCGCAGTCGTACTCGTGCAGTACGTCGAGGAGGCCGACGGAGCGAAACACAGCCAGGGCGGATGATTGCGGTGACGTAGTAGACCAGCGATGAGAAATGCGGGCTAGGAATGCTGGCCAAGACAGTGTTTGGTCCTTGTGAATTGAGACTTGCTTGTATCTTGTGTCTTGTACCTTGGATTCGAATCCCTCAAACCAGACCTTCTTCCAAGCGATCCTGAATGTCCCGGAAGGTCTCAAAGGGAATAAAGTCGATCCCCTGTGCTTCGCAGTGGCGGGCGAGATAGCTCTTGGCGAACAGGATGTCCACATGAGGAAGAACCGAAATGTCGGAGATACCGTCGCCCACGAAGATCGTCTTATCACTGCCTCGCCGGGCCTGGACCAGGGTTTCCTTTTCCGAGGCTGGATCCCTGTGATAGCGCCAGCCGTTCGGGTCGATGTCGGCTGAGTGGGCAAAGATCGGAACCCCGAGGTGCCCGATGAAAAGGGAGACGATGTCCCGCAGGCCTGAACTGAGGACACACAGGGGAATTTCCTCTTCTTTGCACCAGTCTACAAAGCCGGGAAAAGATGGGTCTACTCGGATCTGGCGTTTCAGGCCGCTGGCCGCTTCTTCCCAGGGCACTCTGACCGAAGCCAACTCCCCCTCGATCACCTGCGCCGGAGAGAGATTCCCGTCCTCGAACTCCTTGAGCAGGTCGTGCCGCAACCTTGCCCCTTCGCCGAACTCCTCCACCAGAAGGACAATGGAGTCCCGGTCGGTGATGGTGCCATCGAAGTCCGTATAGATCTGAAGTCTACGATCGGGATTAGGCGTCACGAAGCTTGCACACGCTGGTTTGAAGGTATTAACTGGGGGCGCTCTTGGACCTGGGCCACTGTGGAATCAGCCGCCTCCAGGTCGACTGGGTACGCAAGCCGACTCGGAAGTAGTCGCGATTGAGGCCGCGGCCTATCCAAATTTCTCTTTCAATTCCTCAGGCAAACGGAATAGCGTCAGGCACTCCTCGCACCTCAGCAGCACCAACTGCTGATTCTCCCCGAACTCGTCCTTGATCTGTCCTCTTCGTCCAGGATCGGACTCGTTGTAGTAGTTGGCAAAGGGATGGTAGCGCTTCAGCTTTCCATGACACGGCTTCCCTTGCTGGTCTTTCTGATTGCAGACTACCTGTCGTGGTAGCAGATCCTTGATCACTGGGTCGACCTCCGTTCTTATGAACAGTTCACTGATTCACTGCTCACTGCCGTCGCAGGCGAAGGAGCCTCTCTGACGCCTCTTCGAGCAAGTCCATGGTCTTGCAGAAGGCGAATCTTATGATACTCCGGCCCAGCTCGGGCCGGCGGTAGAAGCTACTTCCGGGCACCACCGCGATGCCGTACTCTTTGACCAACTGCTGCGCAAACGAAACATCGTCAAGGTCAGTGACCGGGGAGATATCTGCCATGATGTAGTAGGCCCCAGAAGGCTTCCAGACTCGGAATCCGGAATCCTCCAGGACTCGCACCATGAAATCCCTACGCTGCTGGTACTCCCGAGCCAGCTTATCGTAGTAGTCAGATTCGACCTTCAGGGCCGTCGCTCCTGCTTCTTGAAGAGGGGCGGCCGCGCCCACAGTCAGGAAATCGTGCATTTTCCGGATCGCGCTCGTCATCGAGTCTGGAGCGATTGCGTACCCGACTCGCCAACCGGTCACACTGAAGGTCTTGGAAAGGGCGCTGATGGTAACCGTGCGCTCCTTCATACCTGGAAGAAGGGCCATGGGGCGATGCACGGCGCCATCATAGATGATGTGTTCATAGATCTCGTCCGTGATCACAAGGAAGTCGTAGCGCTGGGCCAGATCGGCCAGCATGAGAAGCTCCGACTCGGAGAACACCTTGCCCGAAGGGTTGTTGGGAGAATTGAGAATGAGAGCTCGAATACCTCCCTCATCCAGCGTCCCCCGGATGATCGATTCCAACTCGTCTCCGTCCAGGGCCCAGTTCCTTTCCGGATCCAGAGGCGCATAGACGGGGGTAGCGTTGGCAATGATCGAGTCGGGTCCATAGTTTTCGTAGAACGGCTCAAAGACGAGAACCCGCTCACCCGGATCGACTAGAGCCAGCATCGATGCGATCATGCATTCGGTTGCTCCGCAGGCAACCGTGATCTCGCGTTCAGGATCCACTTCCCAATCATGGAATCGGCGATATTTTTCGGATATGGCGCCGCGGAATCTGGGTGAACCCCAGGTGATGGCGTACTGATTCACGTCGGCCTGAATCGCCTCACAGGCTGCATCCTTGAGGAAGTCCGGTGCGGGAAAATTGGGGAAACCCTGAGCCAGGTTGATGGCGTTGTGCCTGGCAGCTAGACGAGTCATCTCCCGTATGACGGATTCGCTGAACTTGGAGGCCTTGGTACTGATTCGGGTCATCATCGGGACCGCGTGTCGAACCTGGTCAGGAGACTCGGGGCCAAGCCACCTAGTGCAGCGCGCCACAAGTTTTGAACCAGGGGTCAGAACTTATGGCGAGCTGCACTAGTCCGCACTCCTGTGCTCTCGAAGCACCGGTCCTGGATAGCTACTTCCCAGGAGCTGATCCTCCCCTCTAGCCAGAACCCGCACTACCTCCTCATGGAAGTAATCGCACTGCGACGCCACCAGGGGATGGGCTCGCTTCTGGTACATCTCCCGGCCACGGTCGATCTGCTCCTTCAACTGGCCGTAGAGATCCGCGGAAGCGTATCCCGCCTCCACATCCTGCTCGTAATACAGCTGGATCTCGGATACCAGAAGACGAGCCAGACGACGGGCATCATTGTGGTGTTTCTCTTCCTCTTCGGGTGAGAGAGCTTTCGAGGCCTCCACCGCGGGTTCAGGCTCCACTTCGACATCAAGCTCCTGGCCTGGACTCATAGTCTGGCCCAAATGCTTCTCGGGATCAGGAACTGGCTCTTCCGTCTTGGAGTCTACCGCATCCCCAGGGCGCAGCAGCTCCTGTAGATAATCGTTCTTCAAAACCAGAGTCGCGATATGGGTGGACAGTTCCAGTAGGTCGACGCTGAAAGACCGTTCGGCATCCCCATAAAAGACGAGTGGGACTTCGTCGCCGAACACGAAGGGAATGCAAATCGCAGCTTGGGACGGCACAGCGTCCTGGAGTAACCAGGGGAACTCGGTCGTCAGGTCCTGCTCCAGGTAAACGATGCAGCACTCGCCTCCGGCACGCCCGACCGTGGTGCTCAGCGACTGAGGTGCGATTCCCTGAATCAGTTCAGGTGAGAAACCAAATCCCTTCCAAGGAGCATAGCGACCCTCCTCTCTTCGAAAGAGAATTCCGCGCTGCAGACTCTCCTGCACCTCGGCCAGATAGATCTCCAGAATCTCCTCCTGGCCGCTGCCCTCGACAAGCTTGCGAATCAGATAGTTGACTCGAAGATGGACAGCGCGAGCTGACTCGGCGTCCAGGCTCTCCGAGATCCCATCGAGCGATCCGGCCAGCATCCCGAAAGTCTCCAGATCTCCGGCCAGTCCCGTCTGTGTCTCTTTCAGACCAGACTGTACCGCAAGGACCTGGTCACGGATTTTTTCCAGGACGGACCTCTCGTTCTCGACACCGGCCTGAGGATCACTCTCAATTCCTGAGTGCATATTGGCTGTAGCGGCATCTTAGAGAGCAGGGTGTGGAGTGTCAACCGGTTCCGGCACTCGGGTCCCCGACGACGGGTCGCCCGAGAGGGTTCTTCGGGAACTGGATCCCCTATGTGGGGTTCGATAGCTGATCAGGCGCTAGGAGCCTGCGCGGTAGAAATGATCGTGGCGAGAAAGCGGGGAATCGAGGCCAGATTTTCTCGATTTCGAGATGCATAGTTGTTCTATTCGTCGAAAAATCGGGGAAATATGGACCGATTCTACCGTTTTCGCAGTAGATCAGTTTCTACCGCGCAGGCTCCTAACAGTTTACAATGGCGCAATCGGCTGCTTCGGACTCAGAGGATTCGATCGTGAGAGATTTGACCATTCTCGGTGGCGGCAACACGGCCTTCGCCGCCGCCGCAAACCTTAGCTTGCGGGGCTTCAGGGTCACGCTCTGCGAGCACCCTTCTTTTTCCTGGACACTCGACCCCATAAGCGAGACCGGCATTATTCAGCTGGATGGTGTCGCCGGACGGGGAGGGGCTGAGATCCACTGCCTCACGACGGATTTCTCAGAGGGCCTTCGAAACGACCTGCTGCTGACGATCGTACCCGCCTACGCGCACAGGCCCTTTGCCGAAGCTTGTCGGCCGCACCTGCGCGAAGGGCATGTTTTCGTTCTCCTTCCCGGCACCCTGGGAACACTCGAAGTGGCCGACATTCTGGGACTCGAGCAGGCGGGGCACTCGCAGGTGACGTTGGCCGAAACTGACACGGCGCCCTACGTTTGCCGAAAGATAGCTCCGGATACCGCCCACATCTGGGGTGTGGTCGCTTCCCTCGGAGTGGGAGTTTTTCCCTCGGAGGACGGTAGTCGCGTCGCGGAGCTCCTCTCCGATATCTTCACAGTAGACGGTCTGGGGCCGGCGGAGCCAACGACACGGGAATCAGCGACTTCAGGCACCGCGGTTTCCCTCTACTCCAACGTCCTCGAGTGTGGACTGAGCGCGATGAATCCGGTGGTCCATCCTCCCGGGGTGCTGATGAACGCCGGCCGGGTCGAATACTCAAAGGGCAATTTCTTTTTTTACGAGGAAGGAGTCACGCCGGCGGTGTGTCAGGTGATCTACGCGTTGGACGCGGAACGGCGTGCAATTGGTAGGGCACTTGGACTGGATCTGACTCCGGTTGACCAGGCCTTTCACGAGGCCGGATTCGGTCCCAAGGGCGACCTCTGGAGCACCATAAACGGCAGTCGAATGCTGACCCAACTGCGCGCACCCGGAGCGATGGAGACGCGCTGGCTGACCGAAGATGTTCCCTACGGGATAGCCGCATGGGGCTCGCTCGCCGATCAACTAGGCGTCTCAGCGTCACTGATGCACTCACTGGTTGAGATTGCCTCCGCGGCGCTGGGTCAGGACTTCACCCAGACGGCCAGAACCGTTGATAAACTCGGGATTGAGGGAATGAGTCGGGAAAAGCTGCTGAGCTACGTCACAAGCGGAAATAGATAGCGGAGATCCTATTGACCTCAAGCGCTACTAGTACAGTACTAGTGTTGGACACCTGGTGGTTGGGAGGACGTACTCGAAGTCCGATTCTCGGCATTGCGTGCCCTGAAATCGGAGACCACCGATTTCGCATCCAGATTCAGCACCTTGGCATAAGCCGCGATAATGTAGGTCAGGTAGGAGCCCCGCGGCAGCTTCTGATAATCCCCGTCCTCAAGCGCCTCAAGGTATTGAACCCCGATCTTGGTCGCGTCGGAGACACCGCTTAAAGAGATCCCCTTGGTTTGCCTGACATGCTTCAAGTATTGGCCGGTTGACAGGGAGTATTCCTGCCCAAACAGTGGCTCCTTCGGTGGCTCCTGCGGCTCTACCAACTCCGGTCCGGACTCAGCGTCGTCCGCTCCCTGACGACCACGAAGCGGGAAATGCACTCTCTGCCAAATGGTCTTCGGCACATCGGGTTCTTGGGTCGGCTTTTCGGCTTCCGGCTTGCGCCTCCTGACGAGCTGGATCGCCGGAACCTTGATGCTCCGGTTGTAGGATCGCCTCTTGTCCGGATCGCTCAGCGTTCGAAACGCTTCTTCTATCTTGCCGAACGTTTCTTCTCGTTCGGCTTCTCGTAGTAGAGAATAGCTAGTGCCCGTCCGAAAATCTCTAACTGATTGATAAGGAAGGGGAAAGAGGGCTTTTTCAGACTCCTAAATTGTCAGGGTCGTTTGCTAGGCTATTTGGTACAATCGATTAAGCTGAAACGACTTACGACGATTTCAGGAGTTCGAAGATGCGTCAAAAGCGTGAAAAACACCGCCCCCTTTCCCCGCCATGGCCCGATCACCAACTGGCCCATGAATTGAAGGTGATCTCGCGCATCCTGGACGACAATCCCCAGACGCTGGAGCTGATAGTACAAGATCTCTCTGACAGGGTCGATTCCAGTGTCGGCGCCCCCGGTTTGACGGCCGAGCAGGTGCTGCGTTGTGCCGTCATCAAACAGCTGCATCAGTTCAGCTATCGCAAGCTGGAGTTTCATCTGGTGGATTCGCAAAGCTGTCAGAGGTTCTGTCGCTTGCCCTATGGGGCGTCGATCAGCAAAGCCACCCTGGCGGAGAACCTGGGGAAGATTGAGCCGGGGACATGGAAGGCGATCAACGACCACTTGGTGCGCTGGGCGCAGGCTCGGGGTCTGGAAAAAGGCCAACGGATTCGGGTCGATGCCACGGCGGTCCAGACCAACGTCCACTATCCGCTCGACAGTGAGCTGTTGTACGACGGCATTCGAGTCGTCACCCGGTGGCTGGGGCGGCTGCGGGACTGGGAAGGGATCGGCTTCGTCGATCACACGCGACGGGCCAAGCGGCGCGTCCTGAACATCCGCAACCGCCGCGGCAAGAAGCGCCTGGAGAGTTACCGCGATCTGATCAAGGTGGCGTCCAAGACGGCCCACTATGCCGAGCAGGCGCTGGCCGCGTCGGCGCAGTGGAGCGATCCCCTCAGTCTGGCCGGGGCGGCGCAACTGGCCCACTATCTGGAGCTGTTGCACCAAGTCATCGAGCAGACTCAACGACGGGTCCTTTCGGGCGAGGCCGTCGCGGCCCAGGAGAAGATCTGTTCCCTCTTCGAAGAGCACACCGATATTATCAAGAAGAGCCCTCGGGAAACGGTTTTCGGCCACAAAGTGTTTGTCAGCACGGGGGCCTCGTCGCTGATCCTGGATTGTGTGGTGGAACGCGGGAATCCAGCCGATAGCAACTATGTGCAACCCTTCTTAGAGCGTCATCGACAGCTGTACGGGAAGGTCCCGCGCCAGAGCGCCTGGGATGGCGGTTTTGCCTCGGCGGCCAACCTGAGCTGGGCCAAAGAGCAGGGGGTACAGGACGTGGCCTTTTCCAAAAAGTGTGGGTTGACGGTCGAGAGCATGGTGCGTTCCAGTTGGGTCTACAAACAGCTCAAACGCTTCCGGGCCGGGATCGAGGGGTGCATTGGGACCCTCAAGCACACCTTTGGTCTCCACCGCTGTACCTGGAAAGGCTGGCCTCACTTTCAAAGCTACGTCCATGCCAGCGTCCTGACCTATAACCTGGTCGTCCTGGCCCGACTCCTGTTGTAGTCTTTTGTGGCTGACCGTACTGCCTTGTGGCTCCGACTCAGGGAGAGGTCTGCGCCGAACCGGTGTTTTTTGGCCCGTGCGCCCTCGCTCGCTCGTCCTCGCTCTGGATCGAGCTGGGTCGAGTCGGTCTGTCAGCAGTCTCAGGTATAAAAAGTGGTTCCGATTCAACAGATTACAGTTCTGGGAACCCCGGTTTCCGGACGGGCACTAGCTAGCGAACGACCCCGGTCCGTACATGGCAGCCGCAGTGCGATAGGCGTTTTCGATTTCTTCCTGACTGGCACCGCGAGCTACACCCAAAAGGTCATAAAGCGAGGGCTGTTTCGCATCCTTCAACTTGCCGACTTCCTCCGTCCAGCAGTCGACTCGTACATTAGCATCCGGTCTGCGATCACTCTCAGGGCAAAGGTGGTTTTTGAATTCGGATGGGCGAACACATAGGGCGTCATATGCTTGAGGGAGAAGGCTACCTTGTCGTCGTTCGGAACCGCGCCCAGGAAGTTGAGGTTCACTCCCAGATACTTTTTCACCAGATGGACCATCGACGTCCCCAGAACAGCGTCGTCTGCGGTCATCGATTTGTTCACGATCAGGCAGGGCCGAAAGCGGTCCAGCTCTCCGCTCAGGAGATCTCCATACTCCCCGTTGTAGGAACGAAGCATATCCAAGAAACCCGGAATCGTAGGAGCTCCCCCGCGAGATTCTGCCGCCTCCTTGATCATTTTCTCGATCTCGAAGTGACGGATGCTCGACTTCAAGATCCGGAGAGAAACTGACCGGAGAAACTGGTAGGCATTCTCAGTCGAGGCAGGGTCAGGGTTGACGACCAGGACCGGGAGATCTGAGATAGGGAAAAAGTCAATACAGTTGAAGTGGGTGCCACCGCCGATATCAATGATGGTCCTGCCGCCGTCGAGGGCACTGATGTGCCGCAAGAGCTTTTGCTTCTGTAGGTGGCCCAGATTTGCCATGAACAGCCGTTCATGGGAACCAGCCGCCAGACTTAGCCCCCGGTAGGGCGTCTTCTTCACCACATCGGCGAGCCGAGGAACGTGCCTGTCGACGAAATCTGCGAGCGTCACATCCGCTTTCGGTACACCCAGAAAGGTGTGGAGATTGGGAGCTCCAAGATCCGCGTCGACCATCGTCACCTGAGTCCCATTTCCAGAAACGAGCAGACCCAGGCTCGCAGAAACAAAAGTCTTTCCTGTCCCGCCTTTCCCTCCTCCGATCGACCAGATTGTCTGTGATGTCTTCTTGGTCTGTCCCAGCACTTTGTGTCCCAAATTAAGTCACCCGCTTCAAGTCACCCACTTCAAGTCACCCACTTCAAGTCACCCGCTTCAAGTCACCCGTTCTTAGATCGAACAGGGGCATCATCGCCCTTGCGGCTAATCAGCTCAAGGAGTCCGAGTCCAAGTAGCCCGACTACGGACATCACCGCCAATTCAGCCAACAAAGGGGCGCTTTTCTTCACCTGTGGGGTCGGGATTTCCCAATCGGGCTGGGTTGGAGCAAAGGACTCCAAGACATCATCCAGCCCATCCCGTTCGAGGGTGTCCTCCCCAGCCGTTCTCACAAAACTCTCAGCCTCAAGCGATTTGCTCCGCATGGTAGCACATCATTTATGCACAGGCAACGATAACCCTTCTCTTTCCCAACACTTCGGTGGCCCTGGACTGAGTTCAGGTTCCCAGCGCTCAGCTCAGTAGCAGCCAATCCGCCAGACAGACGGCGGCAAGGCCCAGGAGGGCACCGACGACGACGTCCAGAACGTAGTGATAACGACCATAGACTGAACCAAACCACATACCCGCAACCACAACCAGTGCGGGAACTCCTCCCCATACTCCCCACAAGCGCCAACTCCACACCAGGAAAACGACCGCGGTCGAGCTGTGGGAGCTCGGCATGGCCCCCCCTTTCAAGGCCGGCCCGTGATACATGATGTAGTTGATGAGACGGGTAACCCCATACCCTTCCAGACGCTGTTCCGAAGTCTCCAAAAGACCGACTTCAACCAAGGCCCAGCGCGGACCCACCGTTGGGGTCACAGCGAAGCACAAATACGAGATCGCATAGGCACTGAGCACGGCACCGGCCATCGCTTCGAATTCCTGAAAACGTCCGGCTAGATAGAGGGAGGCTCCCAGAATTGGAGTGTAGAGATAGTACGAGAAATAGAATGAGTGCATCAGTTCGGTGAGCCAGGGCCGTTTCCCACGGGCCCACCAGAGGCTGGGCTGCCCCAGGATTCTATCTTCCAGCCTGATGAGCCTCGCGTCGAGCGAAAACTCTGGAGGATGGATCGAATTCAAGGTATGACCTGCCCATCGGTAGGCCCACCAGAAGAACAGGATCGGCGACCAGAGCCGAAGAAACAGGTTGTCCGACAGAGAGAGTAAGACAAAGCCTACGATCAGAGCAGCGTTCGCAAGAAGCAGTCGAGTGAGGCCTTCGGGTCGCTGACGTCCCAGAACCAGCAGCAACGAATGTGCCACCAGGTAGGCGACCGATAGCCAGATCGAGTACGTTCCCATGGCGCCCATCGACAATTTGACTCCTGGCTCCCCACGGCGTGGGTCGACTTAAGGGTCTAGGAGCCTGCGCGGTAGAAATTAATCTACTGCGCAGACTCCTAGCTAGTGCCCGTCCGAAAATCTCTAACTGATTGATAAGGAAGGGGAAAGAGGGCTTTTTCAGACTCCTAAATTGTCAGGGTCGTTTGCTAGGCTATTTGGTACAATCGATTAAGCTGAAACGACTTACGACGATTTCAGGAGTTCGAAGATGCGTCAAAAGCGTGAAAAACACCGCCCCCTTTCCCCGCCATGGCCCGATCACCAACTGGCCCATGAATTGAAGGTGATCTCGCGCATCCTGGACGACAATCCCCAGACGCTGGAGCTGATAGTACAAGATCTCTCTGACAGGGTCGATTCCAGTGTCGGCGCCCCCGGTTTGACGGCCGAGCAGGTGCTGCGTTGTGCCGTCATCAAACAGCTGCATCAGTTCAGCTATCGCAAGCTGGAGTTTCATCTGGTGGATTCGCAAAGCTGTCAGAGGTTCTGTCGCTTGCCCTATGGGGCGTCGATCAGCAAAGCCACCCTGGCGGAGAACCTGGGGAAGATTGAGCCGGGGACATGGAAGGCGATCAACGACCACTTGGTGCGCTGGGCGCAGGCTCGGGGTCTGGAAAAAGGCCAACGGATTCGGGTCGATGCCACGGCGGTCCAGACCAACGTCCACTATCCGCTCGACAGTGAGCTGTTGTACGACGGCATTCGAGTCGTCACCCGGTGGCTGGGGCGGCTGCGGGACTGGGAAGGGATCGGCTTCGTCGATCACACGCGACGGGCCAAGCGGCGCGTCCTGAACATCCGCAACCGCCGCGGCAAGAAGCGCCTGGAGAGTTACCGCGATCTGATCAAGGTGGCGTCCAAGACGGCCCACTATGCCGAGCAGGCGCTGGCCGCGTCGGCGCAGTGGAGCGATCCCCTCAGTCTGGCCGGGGCGGCGCAACTGGCCCACTATCTGGAGCTGTTGCACCAAGTCATCGAGCAGACTCAACGACGGGTCCTTTCGGGCGAGGCCGTCGCGGCCCAGGAGAAGATCTGTTCCCTCTTCGAAGAGCACACCGATATTATCAAGAAGAGCCCTCGGGAAACGGTTTTCGGCCACAAAGTGTTTGTCAGCACGGGGGCCTCGTCGCTGATCCTGGATTGTGTGGTGGAACGCGGGAATCCAGCCGATAGCAACTATGTGCAACCCTTCTTAGAGCGTCATCGACAGCTGTACGGGAAGGTCCCGCGCCAGAGCGCCTGGGATGGCGGTTTTGCCTCGGCGGCCAACCTGAGCTGGGCCAAAGAGCAGGGGGTACAGGACGTGGCCTTTTCCAAAAAGTGTGGGTTGACGGTCGAGAGCATGGTGCGTTCCAGTTGGGTCTACAAACAGCTCAAACGCTTCCGGGCCGGGATCGAGGGGTGCATTGGGACCCTCAAGCACACCTTTGGTCTCCACCGCTGTACCTGGAAAGGCTGGCCTCACTTTCAAAGCTACGTCCATGCCAGCGTCCTGACCTATAACCTGGTCGTCCTGGCCCGACTCCTGTTGTAGTCTTTTGTGGCTGACCGTACTGCCTTGTGGCTCCGACTCAGGGAGAGGTCTGCGCCGAACCGGTGTTTTTTGGCCCGTGCGCCCTCGCTCGCTCGTCCTCGCTCTGGATCGAGCTGGGTCGAGTCGGTCTGTCAGCAGTCTCAGGTATAAAAAGTGGTTCCGATTCAACAGATTACAGTTCTGGGAACCCCGGTTTCCGGACGGGCACTAGCTAGTGCCCGTCCGGAAATCCGTAAGTAATTGATAAGGAAGGGGAAAGAGGGCTTTTTCAAGCTCCGAAATTGTCAGGGTCGTTTGCTAGACTATCTGGTGTAAACAATTAGACTGAAACGACTTAGGACGATTTCAGGAGTTCGAAGATGCGTCAAAAGCGTGAAAAACAACGCCCTCTTTCCCCACCATGGCCCGATCACCAACTGGCCCATGAATTGAAGGTGATCTCGCGCATCCTGGACGACAATCCCCAGACGCTGGAGCTGATAGTACAAGATCTCTCTGACAGGGTCGATTCCAGTGTCGGCGCCCCCGGTTTGACGGCCGAGCAGGTGCTGCGTTGTGCCGTCATCAAACAGCTGCATCAGTTCAGCTATCGCAAGCTGGAGTTTCATCTGGTGGATTCGCAAAGCTGTCAGAGGTTCTGTCGCTTGCCCTATGGGGCGTCGATCAGCAAAGCCACCCTGGCGGAGAACCTGGGGAAGATTGAGCCGGGGACATGGAAGGCGATCAACGACCACTTGGTGCGCTGGGCGCAGGCTCGGGGTCTGGAAAAAGGCCAACGGATTCGGGTCGATGCCACGGCGGTCCAGACCAACGTCCACTATCCGCTCGACAGTGAGCTGTTGGACGACGGCATTCGAGTCGTCACCCGGTGGCTGGGGCGGCTGCGGGACTGGGAAGGGATCGGCTTCGTCGATCACACGCGACGGGCCAAGCGGCGCGTCCTGAACATCCGCAACCGCCGCGGCAAGAAGCGCCTGGAGAGTTACCGCGATCTGATCAAGGTGGCGTCCAAGACGGCCCACTATGCCGAGCAGGCGCTGGCCGTCTCCGCGCAGTGGAGCGATCCCCTCAGTCTGGCCGGGGCGGCGCAACTGGCCCACTATCTGGAGCTGTTGCACAAAGTCATCGAACAGACCCAACGGCGGGTCCTTTCGGGCGAGGCCGTCGCGGCCCAGGACAAGATCTGTTCCCTCTTCGAAGAGCACACCGATATTATCAAGAAGAGCCCTCGGGAAACGGTCTTCGGCCACAAGGTGTTTGTCAGCACGGGCGCCTCGTCGCTGATCCTGGATTGTGTGGTGGAACGGGGGAATCCGGCCGACAGCAACTATGTGCAACCCTTCTTAGAGCGTCATCGACAGCTGTACGGGAAGGTCCCGCGCCAGAGCGCCTGGGATGGCGGTTTTGCCTCGGCTGCCAACCTGAGCTGGGCCAAAGAGCAGGGGGTACAGGACGTGGCCTTTTCCAAAAAGTGTGGGTTGACGGTCGAGAGCATGGTGCGTTCCAGTTGGGTCTACAAACAGCTCAAACGCTTCCGGGCCGGGATCGAGGGGTGCATTGGGACCCTCAAGCACACCTTTGGTCTCCACCGCTGTACCTGGAAAGGCTGGCCTCACTTTCAAAGCTACGTCCATGCCAGCGTCCTGACCTATAACCTGGTCGTCCTGGCCCGACTCCTGTTGTAGTCTTTTGTGGCTGACCGTACTGCCTTGTGGCTCCGACTCAGGGAGAGGTCTGCGCCGAACCGGTGTTTTTTGGCCCGTGCGTCCTCGCTCTGGATCGAGCTGGGTCGAGTCGGTCTGTCAGCAGTCTCAGGTATAAAAAGTGGTTCCGATTCAACAGATTACAGTTCTGGGAACCCCGGTTTCCGGACGGGCACTAGCTAGCCCATAGCTAGCCCGCATTTCTCACACCCGGTCTGCTGCGAGGCCGCAATCATCCGCCCTGACCGTGTTATGCTCCGTCGGCCTCCTCGACGTACTGTCAAAGTACGACTGCGGGGGCCTCGGTCGCAAGCCTTGTCAGGACGGCGCTTTCGGCCTCTCGCGACGACCGGGTATGAGAAATGCGGGCTAGCCGCAATACTGTTCATTTAAGGATCTTAACCTGGATTCTCGGACGGCCCGTCCGTCCTTGGATGCGACTGCGGACCGGAAAGCTGCTCATCTTCCTTTTCACCGCTCTTGGGTTGCAGCGCCCTCGGCTGGAGGACACCCGCTCTTCCAAGATCTCCTCCAAGACCGTCTCATGAAAGGCAATTCTCTCCTGAGGGGGGAAGAGACACCAAGCGAGGCAACTTGCGTCTGACCACCCGGAGCGAGTGGACAAAGGACAGGGTGTCCGGGTCCACGTGCGCCTTTAAGGCCGCCTCATGCATCAAACCCCGTAGCGCGAAATGAGCCAGCAGCAGACCATAGAACTCCTGCTCCACCAGCTCCGGTTTCTTGCTGCGCAAAACGATGCGTGCTCCCCGCAAGTGGGTCTTGAGTTCATCCAGTGCCGTCTCGATCTCCCAGCGCTCGTGATAGAGGGCGGCCAGTTCCTCGGCCGGACCCTCCTCGGGCTCCAAGGTCGTCATCAGACGATACCGTTCGTCGATTCCCTCCAGCCGATACTCGATGACCCGCACCGCGAGCCCCTCCTGGTCCCGCCTGCGAGCCTTGTCGCTGGGATAGATCTTGCTCCGATAGGAGCCATCGGCCAAACGCTCCAGACAGGGCAGCCTCAGGTTCTTTTTCACGCGCCACAACAGGTGGCTGCCGCCTTCTTGGGACCGCTTCCACAGAGCGTAGCTGAAAAAATTCCGGTCGGCCAAACACAGCATCTCCGGACCCAGCTCCGCCACCACCCCGTGGGCGAGCGTGCTCTCTCCCCGCCCATAGCCCCCCATCTCGGTGGCAAACAACACGTGGGTCCCGTTCTCCAGCAACGCCACAAATCGCAACTGCGGATAGCCACTGCGGCCCCGCGACGCTCCGGGTCGACCAAACGCGGCTTCATTGGCCGCGGTGTCTGCCAGATCCAGCGTGCTGCCGTCCAACGTCACCAGACGCCTCCCCCGATACCACGCCCCCTGCGTCTGTGGCGTCGCGATCGGGCTCACCACCTCCTGGTACAGCCGCTGCAGCGGCTCCTTCCCCAATCGGCTCCGGGCCTGAGTAATCGCCGACTTGGCCGTGCCCCGCAGCCGTCGCACGTTCAGCCCCAACCACTCCAGCCCTTCCAGCAGGCACCGCAGCACCTCTCCATAGGACACTTGCCCGTACAGCGCCAGTGCGATCACATAGTACACCACCACGTGCGCCGGCAAATTTCGCTCCCGCTTGCTCGCTCGCCCCGTTTCCTGCAGAATCCGGTCGATGGTCGTCCTCGGAAACTTCTCAGCAAGCACGCCCAGACTCACGAAATCCGTAATCCGGGCTCCCTTCGGTAACTCGGCCAAAGTGCGTGCCATGGCGTTCCTCCTTTTTTATAGCAGAAAGGATCGCTCATGACCCTGACACTTAAGTGAACAGTATTGGGGCTAGCCGAGATTTCTCATACTCAGTCTACTACGGCGCCGCGATGATCCGTCTCGACTACGCTATACTCGTTTGGCCTCTTCGCGTATGGGTGGGAGCCCACCTCAAGGAGACCGACTCGTGTGGGGGGAGTGAAGGAGAGAGTTCTCTCCACCCAATCTGTTGACGGCCGGCAACCGTTAAAGGTTCACGCCGCGGACTGGAGCCTCGGGAAACCGACAGCCATTCCGGACTGGGCCTGAGTCAAGGACCCCGTGGCATGCTTCTCCTCTATCTCTGTGGCGCCATTGCGGGAGTTTTTCTGCTCGGGAGCTTGGTTCTCAAGTTGCTTCTCTGGCCCTTGAAGGTGAGGACGGCTGCCCGCCGCTGGCTCAAGATTACCGTCCTTTCCTACCTGATATTTCTCCCCCTGTTCGTATTCTTGCTGCTCCCCATACTCCTTTCGTACCTGCTAGCAAACTCGTCTACTCGACCTCAGGACCGCTCGATCAAACGTAGCCCTACTGACTACGGAAGAAGCTTCAAAGAAGTGACGTTCACAAGCAGGGACGGTCTCGAACTGAGAGGTTGGTTCATGGGTGCCGAAGGTAGTAAGCCGGGTGTGGTCCTGAGTCACGGACTGTTCCGAAATCGGCAGGAAGTGTTGGAGCGGGCCTGTCTCCTCAATCAGGCCAACTACCCTACGCTGGTGTTTGACCTCAGAAACCATGGAAACAGCGAGAAAAAGCATGTTTCGCTCGGCTTCAATGAAAGATTGGACATCGTGGCGGCCTGCGATTTTCTGAAGGCGGAGCTAGGCGACTCTCCCCTGGTCCTCTTCGGCGTCTCGATGGGTGCAGTAGCCTCTATTCTTGCCGCCGCCGAACTGGGCCCGGAGCTGACGGCCATCGTTGTTGACAGCCCCTTTCGGAACTTGAGCGAAACCGTCGCTCAACACACCCGGCTAATCCTAGGGATCCCCAGGATCCCCTTCGCTCATATCTTCGTCTGGAACTTCGCCAGAATAGGAGAATTCGATCCTGCCGATGTAGACACGATGGCGGCCCTGCAGCGCCTGAGTCAGGCTTCGACCTTGTTGATCTACGGCGGCCAGGATCGCCGTATTCCGGCCACAGCGAGCCGGGCCATCTGGGAGGCCGTTCCCCATCCCAACAAGAAGATCATCCGGTTCGAAGGCGCTACCCACGGTGCCGCATTCAGGTCCGCCCCAGAGCGCTATATGAAACTGGTAACGGAGTTCCTGGAGAACCAGATACGCACGACTCCGGAAGACAGCACCTAGCGAGCCGTTGAGTTAGATCGTGGTGGCGGGAAACTTGTCGGTAGCATCGGGTTCTCTGGAGAGCCAGGCGGGTAATACCTGTTCGCTGCTGTCAAGCACTTCACGGACCTTCCGAGCCAGGGTGTCGGAGGTGAATGGCTTTGCCAGGAACATGTCGTCCGACACCATCATCTTGGGTCGGGCCAGTGCGCCCTCGGCGTACCCCGAGGTGAAGAGAATCCTGCTGTCTGGCCTAAGCACACCGACATGCTGCGCTAGCTCAGGACCACTCATCGAGGGCATTACAATATCGGTGATCATGAGGTGGATCATGCCCTCGCAGCGATCGCAAATGTCTAGAGCCTGCTCGCCGTGACTTGCCTCGAGCACACTGTAACCGCAGTCTTCGAGAACTTTCCGGATCAGCCTGCGAACTGCCTCTTCGTCCTCAACCAGCAGAATGGTCTCCGAGCCGAGAACGTTCTGCCTGGAATCGGGTCTGGTGGCGGGAACGGCTGAAAACTCGTTGGCTACCTGGGGAAGATAGATTCGGAAACTCGTCCCCCGTCCCGGCTGACTATGCACGGTCACATAGCCACCACTCTGCTTGACGATCCCGTACACCGTCGACAGGCCAAGTCCCGTTCCCTTGCCCAACTCCTTGGTTGTAAAGAAGGGTTCGAAAATTTTGGAGCGTGTTTCCTCGTCGATTCCGATCCCATCGTCCGTGACGACCAACAAAACATAGGGCCCTGCCTTGATGTCCAAGTGCTGGTCCACATACGAGCGATCGACCTCAATGTTCGAGGTCTTGATGCTGAGGTCTCCTCCTCCAGGCATGGCATCCCGCGCGTTTACGGCAAGATTCATGACGACCTGCTCGATTTGTCCTGGATCGGCCTTGACTTGACCCAGGTCGGATTGGGAGCTCACCACCAGATTGACGTCCTCACCGATCAGGCGTCGCAGCATCTTCTCCGTGTCTGAGACCAGCTCTCCCAGATTGATGATTCTAGGTCGAAGAACCTGCTTTCGACTGAAGGCCAGGAGCTGGCGGGTTAGCGAAGCAGCTCGATCGGCAGCCTTCTTGATCTGCTCAACCGACTCACGCCGTGTATCGTATTCAGGAAGCTGCATTTTGAGGAGATCGCTGTAGCCCAGGATGGCCGTCAGCATATTGTTGAAATCGTGGGCGACGCCCCCAGCCAATCTACCGATCGCCTCCATCTTCTGGGCCTGCCGAAGCTGCTCTTCACTCTCCTTTAATGCCTCCTTAGTCTGTCGCAATTCGGTGATGTTCTCATGGGCTACCACTACCCGGATGCCCCCGTCCGATTCGAAGCGGGTCACACTCACCGCGAACCATTGCTTCTGACCTTTGCGGCCGCGGTCGTATTTGAGGAACGAGACTTCCTGCCGTCCCTTGACCACCTCGCGTATCACTCGTGCCAGTTCAAACCCGTCTCTGGTCCAGTCCACTGAGGCGCTCTCGCAAGCCTCCACGTAGTTGATTCCGACAGGATAGCTGGAGCCGAAGAGGTGCTGGTCCCCGACGAAGTGGAGCCAACCCTCGTTCACGGCGATGATCGCGCCGCTCTGGTCCAGGATCGCAATATATGAGGAGAGAGAGTCCAGTGTGGACTGGAGGAACTGTTTTGACTTCTGCAAGACCGTAGTCCGCTCGTGGTTCATCTGATAGGCGTAGTACATCACCAGAACAAGCGGTAACGCGATTCCAACCGCCACCAACTGCGTGCGCTGGAAGTTGGCGAGTATGATGCCCGCAGTCAACGCCCCGGCTACGTGGGTCACCCAGGCCCACCGACAATTCTGTTTCCAGATCTCGGCAAACGGATTCTGGGTGGTCAGGGAAAGCACCAGAGAGACGGCTCCTGAATTGAGAAGAAAGTAGAGAAGTCCCCACAGCACCAACATCGTGAGGAAGTAGGGAAAACCTTCGATGTTGTTTCCATTCAGCGGAGCATCTGCATTGAGAGACCAGTAGAAGAGGTGACCGGACACGAAGGTCACGACGGAGAGCTGACTGTAGTTGAAAACTGCTCGGTAGAGCCTCTTGCTCCGGCAGCTGGCGAGAATACCGTCAATGATCGAAATTGTCACTCCCACCTCGGGAGAGAACAGAAGAACGGCGGCGAAGATGAAGGTGTCGCTGGCGGTGATCGTGAGGGCCTCGGATTTGTTCTTGGCGTAGGGAATACGAACCGGGAAAAAACTGGCGGCAATGGCAGCCAGGGCCAATAGAATCCAGGCGAGATCCGTGCCAACAAAAGAGTGGTAGAAGCTGTA
Source organism: Acidobacteriota bacterium (assembly GCA_965222655.1). Taxonomy (GTDB): domain Bacteria; phylum Acidobacteriota; class UBA6911; order RPQK01; family JAJDTT01; genus CAUZIZ01. The sequence goes on along the minus strand of CBDCUP010000022.1, from coordinate 925,764 downwards.
GATCTGGACTGGAAAGGCCAGCAGAATGGTGACTGAAATGAGTATTTTGGCTTTTACCGGGACACGATCTGTGATGAGGACCATGGGCCAAGAGAACCTCTGGCGCATATGCCCTCCAACCCGGAAGGACAAGGGACACCGCACCCGTCTCCAACTGAGACGTCTTATCGACGCCCGCTGATTGGGACTTTACGAAGTCAGCAGGAGTGAAACCAATCGAAAACTTCAAGAGTTGGTCGCAGGTCGCAGGTTACGGGTCGCAGGATCCGGCTCGCAGCCGTGGGCTGGACTAGGGCGAAACTTGACGTGGCTTCGGTCTCCAGGCCGAAGCGTCTTCTTGTGTCCGAGCCGTTGGCTCGACCCACGGCGGCCTGGAGATCGCCGCCACGCCCGACTCGAAGCTTTTTCTCGAATGATCCAGCTCCGTTGGGGGATTCACCGGCCTGAAACGAAACCGACCCAAAGGATCAGGCGGGATCAGGGCTATGCAGCCGCATTCCCTCGCCGCTTTACCGCCACGACGACAGATCCGATAATCATCCCGACCAGGGTACCAATCACGATCCAGATCAGGAGATTGCGAACGGGAATCACCAGTAGACCCTGCAGAGCCGTGACACCCTCGCCAACAACCCCTCCCCCCTCAACGCTAAAACGAGCAGCCGGCCACTGGAAGTGGTAGGCCGCGATATAGGTTGCCATGACCATCACACGTGTGTAGGCGACAAAGCACAGAAGAGTCTTGAAAAGGGACTTGTACGGACTATCGACAGCGGCTAGATTCACACCGAAATAGATCGGAACCAATAAGTACAACCAGGCAACTCCGAAGACCTGGTTGAGAGCTGAGGACGCTCCTATCTGTTCCAACACCACACGGACCACTACGACAACAGCCGCGATGATGAGCGGCAGCCTGATCAAACTAGACATTCGGGACCTCCTTCGTCGGGATATCAGGATCCATTAACAATTGTGAGGTCGAATTCTAGAAGAGCGACAACGAAGGGTCAAACCGAGCTGCGGAGTGGGGATTCTTGATCCCAAAGCACTAGTAGCTAGTCTTCATCCCTGACCCTCATAGCCCCTGAATATCCTGAAGGATCGAAAGAGGTGTATCAGAAGCCAGAGCAGAAGCCCCAGGAACGCTTCCAGCAAGGCGAAAAGAACGGCACCCTTCACGCTGAACGGCGACTCTGCAAATACCCGATAGAGGGGGACCAAAAGCGGCCAACCCAGGCGAAGATCGAGTACCGGCCAGAAAAGCTCAACGCCGTGATCCGCAACGTCGGCAGTGCAGGCCATATCTACGACGCTGTGACTGGCGAGCAGGACAAAGACCAGCTTGGGCGAAAGCTCATTGAGGGAACCCGGTCGGAGAAGAGCCCAGAGGAGACTCACCAGTGCGAAGCTTATGAGAGAGTGCGAAAAGGTGCGGTGAAAGTGCTGGAGAGAAAAACCCAATCCCCACACCAGAATGAAATCGAAATCAGGAAGAACGGCGATCAGGGCGGCGAGAGCCCGGATCTTTCGATCGCGAGATCGGGTGAGCGCCAGCGCAACCGCCCAGTGTGCAATGGGGAGAGCCATTCTTACCCTAGGTTGCGCCCTTCGGAGGCCTTGCGCCGGCCTCCTCTTTCAGACTCCGAACTGCCTCTTCAAGCTCTCGGGAGACAGCCCCGTATCCCAGTCCGGGACTGAACCGGACAGGGCTCCCAAACGACACCCGGACACTGCCACGGCGGGGACGCGGGTGATGAACCGAGTAGACCTCGAAGGTCCCCTCCAGGTACACAGGGACAATCGGCACCCGAAGCTGCAAGGCCATGAAGCCGATGCCCGCTTTGAATTCTTGCAGCTCGCCGTCGGGCGTTCGGTGTCCCTCCGGATATACCAACGGACAGAATCCATTGTCCGCCAGATCACCAGTGTATCTGAGCACTCGCCGAACTCCTGCCGCTTCCTGGGGCAGTGGATAAGCATTGAAGCAGGCGCACGCCAGGACATATTGAGCCGCCGACGAGGCTCTTTGGCGAACCGTATATCCAGCGGGTTGGAAAAAGGGACGAAACGCCTCCTGGGCCATCGCCGGCGCCAGCCTGCGGCGCCAGTAATAGGGAAGGCCGGCCAGCAGGGCCAGCGTATCGAAGTGGCTGGCGTGGTTGGCGACGAAAATAAGGGGAGGCTGAATCGAGGATAGGTTCTGAACCCCGGAAACGGTAAGGGGGATGTAGTGGCGAAAGAGCGGGAGAGCCAGTCCCTCCTGAACCAACCAGCGGAACGCGCGCAGCGGTAACCAGCGACTCCAGCGGGGCAACGCCGGCAGGCTCCTGTACCCCTGGATCTCCCCAGCCTTCGCCCTCGGAAGCGGTTCCGACCGAGTCCCGGAACTCGGGGAGGACTCGGGGACGATTTCCCCCTTCACCTCGGTCAGCCAGCTGTTGAGCTCACCCACCGTGGACAGCTTTGCGAACTGTGCCTCCTCCAGCTCGATTCCCAACGCGTCCTCAAGCCGAGCCAGCAGATCTACCCGATCCAGTGAGGAAATGCCCAGATCCTCCGCTAGCCGAAGCTCTCGCCGTATCAGGTCCGGCTCTCGGCCCGACATGGACGACAAGAACTGCTCCAGGATTCCCGTCTTGTCACGTACCTGGGAAGACGTAGCTGGTCCGCTCGACTTCGCTGTCCTCGCCGCAACCTCGCCCCGCTTGATCTTCGAGGTTGCGGAAGTCCGGGGAAAGTCATCGTCTTCCCAAAGTGACCAACCCCGAATCCGCTGATGGGATTCCAGCTGCTCGTTGGCCTGCCCTACCAATCCTTCTGGGTCGACCTGCTCGCTCTCCAGGATAAGCACTGCATGGACGCGTTCCTCGCCGCTTTGCCCCGAAGCAACGACGGTGCTCTCGCGAATACCTGGAAGACGATTCAAGACTGATTCCACATCGTCCGGAAAGACATTGAGACCATCCGAAGTCACGATCACATCCTTTTTCCGACCCTTGTAGTAGAGGCGACCGTCCTCGTCCACCGATCCCAGGTCCCCGGTGTGAAACCAGCCATCCTCGTGAAGGATTGGAGATTCCGTCCCCTTTACAAGGTACTCGGTGGCAATATTCTCACCCCGCACCAGGATCTCACCGTCGGAGTTGATCCGGACTTCCTGACCACCCATCGGCTTCCCTATGGAGCCGAGCCTTGCGTTGAGAGGATGGTTGACCGCCACCACGGGACTGGTTTCGGTCAAACCATAGCCCTGAAGCGAGACAAAGCCCAATCCGGACCAGAAGGCCTCCAGCTCGGAATCCACACGGGCCCCACCCATCACCAACGCCCAGAACTTCCATCCGAACGCGGCGTGGATTCGCCGGTATCTCCACCAACGCAAGAGCACTCCGGGGATGCCCCTTAGCTGGACCGGCCCAGGCAAGTCACCGAATGTGCGGAGAATCTCGTTCTTCAGGTTCTCCACGACACGAGGGACACTGACCAGCACGGAAACCCGCTCGCGCCGGAGACATTGAATGATGGCCTTGGGATGCAGCTCCGCCATGAACACGACCGATCCGCCCAGCAGCATCGGGACGAATAGCCCCGCCGCCTGGCCAAACATGTGGCTCAGAGGCAGCAGGTTCAGAAAGCGGATCGGCTGGAACGGGCGGGCATAGCTCTCGTATTTGTTGATCTCATGGAGAAACGGATTCAGGTTGGCGCAGATATTTCGGTGTCGGTGCACGACCCCTTTGGGTTCCCCAGTCGTGCCGGAGGTATAGACGATCTCAACGACGTCATCGGGCACCAGATCGACGAAGGGAATCTGGTCTCTTGGCTCGATCCTTCCAAGGGAATCGAACGACAGACAACCCAGCGTTTCAGGTTCGGGATTCAGTGAATCGCCGTGAACCAGCAGTTTGGCCTGAACCTCCTCCTGGATGCGCTTTACGAATTGGGCCGAAGAACGAAAATCGATAGGAACAACTTGGACTCCGCGGACCACACTACCCCAGAACGCAACCACCCACTCGGGCCGGTTTTCTCCCCAGAGGAGAATCCGGTCACCCTTCTCGATGCCCCGCCGCGCGAGATAAGCAGCAAAGCCTCCGATCTGGTTACTGAGCTCAGCCCAGGAATGGACCCAGGTGCGGTATCCACTGTGGAAACGAATTGCCTCGGATCCGGAGCCCTGGATCCTCTGGATTGGTTCGAGAAGGGTCCTCATGGAGGAGGTGCAATGCGGCTCACCGGATGAAGAGCAGCCCTATCCGATGCTCAAAGTAGCCTTGGTGAAGTTGAGAAAGCTAGCTGAATCGAGGCTTGCCAAGAAAGCTGAAACACACTGCGGGGAAAGCGGGTCTACCAGAGGTCCTTCTTGATCTCCACCCCATCTTCCAGATACCAGAGACCGCCACCGTAGTCCCGCGAAACTCCCAGGTAGATTGCCGGGAGTGAGTCCGCTACGCTTCGCGACACTTTCACCCGTAGTTTCAGCGTCTGGCCCGCTGCGGCAGAATTAAGAAGGAAACCCGTCATCTTCAACTGGGGCATCCCCCACCAGGTCTGGGTGTGTTGTTGGTCGAAGCTAACCGGTTCCGCTTCCACAGTGCTTCCATCCTCGAGGAGTTCCAGCTGGGCTCCCTCCACGCTATCGACGGCGCCGAAGCCCAAACGGTAGTCACCACCTGCCTCGAAATCTCCACAGTCGACCGAGAACTGGATCTCGTCGGCGGTCGTCCTGATCACCGGGGCGGTCATGCTAGCCGTGTCCTGAGCTAGAATTACCAGACCCAAGCCCAGAATCAATGCGGTAAGTGCCCCAATTGCTCTCATGATCTTTCACCCTCCGAGTCTGCTGCTATGATAACACTTTCAATAACACTGGCAAGGATTGGCCCGGCAGGTGCGTGACGATGCGCTCCCATATGACCTGGCTGAGTTGCTTCCGCCCCGGATCGCGATGACGGGCAGAGAGCTGGGCACCCGCCAGCAGCCTGGGATTTGGCATCCGAATTGGACAAACCCCGATCCCGAACATTAGAATTTTCAAGGTCTAACGTTTAACGAGGTGTCAGCTATGAGAGCGATTCGTGTCCATGAAGTCGGCGGTCCGGAAGTCCTCAAGTACGAAGAGTGTCCCGTTCCAACGCCAGGAACCGGGCAGGCTCTGATTCAAATCGAGGCCATCGGAGTGAACTACATCGATACCTACCATCGAGAGGGACTGTATCCGGCTCCGCTGCCCTTCTCACCAGGGGTTGAAGCGGCCGGAATCGTCGAAGCGGTCGGTTCCGAAGTCCAGGACGTCCGGGTTGGGGACCGTGTCGCCTACTGTTTGACGCTGGGTTCCTACGCGGAAAAATCGGTAGTGGATTGCTCTAAGCTGATTTCGATACCAGCGGGGATGGATCATCCAACGGCAGCCGCCTTGATGGTGCAGGGTTTGACGGCACACTATCTCGCTTGTGACAGCTATCCCCTGCGCCCCGGCACCACCGCCCTGGTCCATGCAGCTGCCGGTGGCGTGGGACTGTTGTTGGTACAGATCGCCAAACGGCTGGGCGCGCGGGTCATCGGAACGGTTTCGACCGAGGCGAAGGCGGAGCTGGCTCGGGGAGCGGGCGCCGACGAGATCGTTCTCTACACGGAAACGGACTTCGAAGCGGAAGTCCAGCGCCTGACGGAGGGTAAGGGGGTAGAGGTCGTCTATGATTCGGTAGGTCAGTCAACCTTCGAAAAGAGCCTGGGTTGTCTGAAACCCAGGGGCTATCTAGTGCTCTTCGGACAGTCCAGTGGCCCTGTCACCTCCTTCGATCCGCAGATCCTCAATCAGAAGGGCTCCTTGTTTCTGACCCGGCCCACGCTCGCCGATTACTCCTTGACTCGAGAAGAACTCTCAAACCGGGCCAACGACCTCCTCACCTGGCATTCAGACGGCGAGCTCAACGTCAGGATCGGCCACACTTTTCGGCTCGCCGAAGCGCAGCAGGCTCACCAGGAGCTTCAGGGTCGCCGGACTACCGGCAAGGTACTCTTGATCCCCTAGCGTCCGCTGGGACGGAGGAAACAGACTTGAAGGACAGAAGAAGGCCTACCGGGATGCGACAAGAAAAACGATCGCTCGGGTGTGCGGATCGATCGACACCAGCTACCCAATTCCTCGTGTCCCTTCAAACGGATGTTGCAATGAACCGGACCCTAAGTACACTAAGCTCTCGTTCCGGTCGGTGGCTCCTGGCAGCCCTGGCCTTGCTCATGATCTCGTTGGTTCCGAACGCAATCCATGCCGAAACCGCCAGGAAGATCTCGCTCACCTTCGACGATCTACCTGGGCTTGGCCCGGTGGGTTACTGGCGACCCCGGGAAATCAGCAACATGATCCTTCGCACGATGGACAAGTATGAGATCAAAGCGGCCGGTTTCGTAGTCGAGGAGCGGGTCGAAGAGGATCCTTCCACCTTCGTCGTCATGGAAGATTGGGTCGAGCGCGATCACGTTCTGGGGAACAACACCTTTTCTCACGTCGACCTGCATCAGCTGGAAAGAAGGGATTTCCTTGAGCACGTCAAGGACGGACAGATCTTTCTCAAGAAGCTCGCCCAGCTCAAGCGCTTCAACTTCAGATACCTGCGCTTCCCCTACTTGCATCAGGGCGAAACCCTCAAGAAGAAGACCAGGATCGCCAAGTCCCTCTATCGGGGCAGCTACGAGATTGCTCCGGTAACCATCAAGATGCCCGATTCCAAGTTCAACCGGATCTACCTCGAAGTGCAGGATGAAGAAGAACCTCGCGATCGGCTAAAGAAAATCTACCTTGAGGAGCTGAAAAAGGCGGTTGAGTATGGTGAGAAACAGTCTCAAGCGGTCTTCGGTCGGAACATCCCTCACATTCTCTGGCTTCGCTGCGCCATAGCAACCGCTAGCTTCCTGGAAGACCTGATCGAACAGCTGCAGACGCAGGGCTACAGCTTTGTTTCATTCCCTGAAGCCCTCTCGGACCCCGCCTACAAGACCGAAGAGCTGTACGCCGGCCCCCTGGGCCTCTCTTTCATTGACCGGGTCGCGGCGACCCGTGGTCTGCCATTCGATCCCGAACATGGTGAGCTGAAGGAAAGGGACATCGAGAGCAGAATGAAAGCCGAACCCAAGTAAACCCCAAGATACAAGACACTACAAGACACAAACAAATTCCAATCCCCAAATCCCAAGCATCAAATGGCCGGCTGCCTGGCGTGAACTCGACTTCCAGAACCTCTCCGGAGTTTGCCGATTGTAATTGGGGATCTCTTTGGACCCTGGTGCTTGGAGCTTGGAATTTGTTTGTATCTTGTATCTTGTGTCTTGGAGCTCTCCTCGTCCATCACCTCCAGGGACGGAAGTTGAGAAACAGAATCGCAGCATTGTGACCCTGAGAGATAATCGGCCCGGGGCTACTCGGGATGTTCCGCCAGTCGTCGAAGGCGGGATTGTTGGTGGCGAAGATCTTGCTTCTGTCGCTGGCCAGGATCGCACCACGGTTTGTGAGGAATTCGATCACGGGTCCCGCCGTAGAAAGATCCACCAACTCCGTGAAGTTGATGTCGCCGCGGCCGTCTGGGGTGAGGAAGGGAGAAACTCGCTCTCCCCCCTTCCCTGCCGAGTTCCAGTGCAGCAACCAGGCAGCACCGAAAGACAACCACGGGATCGGATTTGGGTTGAACTGCAGGCCTGCGAGACTGTCGAAGGGATGCACCACACTTTGGACCGGCGTGCCCCCTCCGACGAATCGTTTGTAGAAAAACTCGCCCACGAACCAGACCTGGTGTCTGAGTGCGTGGAAGGCAGGGAAGGAGGCTCCCCCAACCAGGTGAATCTCATCCTTCAGATCTAATTTCGTTTCCTCTCCGAAGCCCACCCAGAAATCCTCGGGACGGATGGCTCCCGAGTTGACGAACTGAATCCGAGTGCCGGAGTCAGGATCTCCAATCCGTTTATAGCCAAGGTTGAGGAGAAACTCTGCCTCCCACACCTCCTGTGAGAGCAGGAGATCGAATCCGAAATCCCGTTCACCCGAGACCCCCACCTTGTTGCGCCAGGAGCCACTGTTGAAAGTCGGCTCCTCACTCGGCAACTCAGCGTACGCTTGGACTCCCAGACCTGGGCGTCCAGATCTTGACCGATCTAACAGGTTGAACTTGAGGCCCAGAACCGTGTCCCCGGTCGACCTACCAAACGGGGCCACTACCTGACCTTGCCCCGCTCCCGGAGGAATGAAATAGGTCTTGTAGGGAAGCTCCTGGGCAAACAGGAAGTGGGGCTCGGGGCGTATGGCTTCATTGGGGTACAGGTCCACGATCAGGTCTAGCGGTGGTACCGGAAATCGAAGAGGGTCCAGATTGACGGCATCGCTGCGAAGCCTCGGGGTCACGCGGAAAAAAAACTCTGTTCGTCCGGGGAGTCCGACGGCCCCTTGCACGGCGAAGCGCACAAGGTCGATATCACCGGGATCCCGGTCGAAGTTCAGGACGGAGAGTCCCAGCCCCATTTCGAGGGACCGGAGTGTGTAAGGAGAGGACGAGAGCACCAGGCCCTGACTTCCGTTGGCAGAAAGATTGAATCGTGTGGGGCGCTCGCGGTCGTCCCGATCTCGTCCAACCAGGCTGGAAGGAACGGCGATCGAGAGAATGATCCAGGAGGCAACCAGGTGGCTGAAAAAGCTTTGTCGTCTCACGGCCACAGAGCATACAGACGAAGGCCGCACGCTACAAGAAAAGGTCGCCGGAAAGCGCTGGAGGATCCCGCGCCTTTTGCTCTTAGCCCGGATTTCTCATCGCTTGTCGTAGCGAGGCGCCGCAAGGGCCGTCCTGGCAAGGCTTGCGACCGAGGCCCCCGCAGTCGTACTCGTGCAGTACGTCGAGGAGGCCGAGAGAGCGTAACGCAGCCAGGACGGATGTTTGCGGCGACGCAGTAGACCAGCGATGAGAAATGCGGGTTAGATCAATAGACAGCTTCTTCCGCGACGTTCAGACGTGCAGACGTGCAGGCGTTGAAACGTGCGAGGTTCAGACGGAATTGTTCAAGTCTCAGCTCGGTTTGTCTGAGGACCTGGAGAAGGGGATGACGGAGGCGCTACGTCGACCACGCGTTCGTGCCAGCTTGTTCTCATACATCGCCCGGTCGGCGACGCTCAGCAGATCCTCGGGATCCCTTCCGTCCACCGGGAAGGTAGCCGATCCGATACTCACTCCGATCTGGGCTATCTGTTGACCTTCGACAGTGATGGTCCGGCCCTGCACGGCGTCCTGGATTCGCTGGACGGTGTGGACCGTCCCTTCCTGGTCCACTCCCGGAAGCACTGCGATGAACTCATCGCCGGCGTAGCGCAGACAGGTATCGGTCTTCCGCAGCTGCTGTTTGACCGTACTTGCAAACTCGACCAAAACAGAATCCCCCACCTTGTGACCAAAGCGATCGTTGACGTCCTTGAAGAACTCCAGGTCCATCATCAGGAGCGTGACCGGGTAGTGCATGCGGGAGGCCTTTTCCAGCTCCTCATCGATGAAGGTCTTGAAATAGCGAAAGTTCGGAAGGCTGGTAAGCTCGTCGGTGTAGGCGTCCTCTTGAATCTCCCTGTTGATCATCGCATTGCTGATGGCAACGGTGGCGTAGTGGGAGATGACCCCCATCACGCTGAGCTGCTCTGAATCGAAAGGGGCCGCATCCTCGGAGTAGAGACTAATGACTCCCATCACATTCTGCTCGATAGCGAGAGGAACCACGAGGCAACCCTTGAACTGCGAGCTGAGGAAGACATGATCTTTGAAATCGGGAGCGGCAGAGACATTGAAAAGAGGCTGATTCTGGGCGGCGACCCAGCCACTGACTCCATCTCCGATCCTGATCTCGTGTCCCTTCAGGAGATCGGCGTGCTCTCCGGAGGCGTGGCAGGAAAGAACGCGATCGTATTCGGCGCTCAGGAGGTAGATGGAACAAGTCTTGAAGGGGATAAGCGTCTGGATCTTGGAAGCCACCTGGGAGAGCGTTTCGGGAACGCTGAGAGATCGTCCCATGCTGCGAGACAAATCGGAAAGGGCATCCGCCTCCAGGCCGGTGGAGGGGAGGTTCCGGCGCTCGGAGGGTTCTCTCTTGCTGGTCTCGCTCTCGGGCTCAACCGGGCTCTTGATGCCTTGCGTGAGTCGTCGCGGAAAACGCATCGCGGTCTTGTCGATTTCGCTCTCCAGCTCATCGATGTGCGCGACCAACTCTTTCACGAGTGAAGGATCGTAGGCCTTGCTGGAGAGAGCCTTGATGTAGTCAATGGCCTCGACGCGACTCAGACGGGGTCGGTAGGGGCGGTCGGAACGCAGCGCATCGTAGCAGTCTGCAATGGCAAGGATGCGGGCGCCCAGAGGGATCTCCTCTTGCTTGAGACCCTCTGGATAACCACCGCCATCCCACCGTTCGTGATGGTACTTGACCACGGGCACCACCGGATAAGGAAAGGAGACCGAGTCGAGTATTTCGGCCCCAATAGCAGGATGAACCTGCATTTCCCGCATCTCGGAGTCGGTCAAAGGAGAAGGCTTGTTCAAAATGCGCTCGGGCACAGCCAGCTTTCCAATATCGTGCAGTAGAGCCGCCGCTCTCAGAGCATCCAGTTCCTTCTGTCCCTTAACACCGCAATGTTTCGCCAGTCCAACTGCCAGAGCCTGGACCCGATGCACGTGCCCATGCGTACTCCGGTCCTTGGCATCGATCGCCATGGCAAGGGCAGCTATCGTCGAATGATAAAGCTCATTGAGTTCGTCAACGTGAGAGTTGGCCTGGGTGATTTTTTCCAGGTTGGTCTTATAGGCATAGTAGATAACCAGCATGATGGGAATAGCAACCCCAACAGCCAGGAACTTCGTCTTTTCGAAATTGAGAAAAATGACTGCCGCAGCAGAGGCCCCCGCAAAGTTTGTCAGGGACGCCCAAGAGAAATTCTCTTTCCAAAGATCAGTGAACGTTTCACCCGTTGCGAGACAGATAGCTAACGCTATCGCACTCGAATTCAAAACGAAATAGAGCAAAGAGCAGAAGCTCAATTGCACAAGGAATCGAGCTAAATTGAGGTTAGCCGCTACCAGCGGAGGCTCCTCACCCACCAAGAAATAAAGGAAATGCCCAATCACAAATGTGACTAGACACAGCTGACATAGGTTGAAGAGTGCTTTGTATAAACTTCCAATTTTAGTCCGTGAACTACCCAAAATAGCATCGATTGCACAGATAATTACGGCGACCTCCGGTGAGAATATGAGTATTCCAGAGTAGATGAAGATATCACTGACCGTAATAGTCAATGACCCCCTGTTCCTCTGCTTTGAAGGGATCATGACCGTGAAAAAACTTCCCACTAGAGTGAAACACGCCAGATATAACCAGTGGAAGTTTGTGCCTATCGAAACCTGGTACAGTGCGAACCCAAGGACAAAGGCACCTGCCAGCGTGACTATAGTGATGTAGCTTTTCGCTTTACGCGGAAGATCTTCTCTGAAGAACAATGAGGAAAAACCCAACTACAACCTACTTCTACTGTAGATTCATTAAAGCAGAGTGGTTCTCCGAATGATCTGATGTTTCTGATCAGACAGACAGAACCAGGGTCAACTCAGGACAAATCTTATCACAGGGAGCTCATGTCAAGAGGTGTGTAAATAGACTCAGGCGGCTTTCTCCTTCGACTCCTGGTTGACCAGGACTCCATTCACATACTTGGCTCCCTGATAGACATCTCTCATGAGCTCTGGAGCTTTGAGACGACGGAATCGTTTCTCGGCCACCAAGAGCATCTTCCAGATCACCGCCTGGGCGTTGTTCACCTTCTTGAAGCGCTTGGCCGCATCGGTTCGCAGCCGAAGTCCGGCGAACGGGGACTCCACTGGATTCGTGGTGCGCAGGTGTTGCCACTGCTGCTTCGGGTAGTTGTAAAAGCTCACCATCCGATCCCAGTCCTGGTCCAACAGATCGGCCGCCGGAGCCAAGCCTCTGCTTCGGCACCACTCCTGGAAAACCCGTTTGAGGCGTTCCGCTTCCTGACGGCTCTCAGCATAGGGGATCTGGCGCAGAATCAATAAGGCCGTGGGCTGCTCGCGTTTGGGCACCTTGGCCAGGATATTGACGATGCGGTGATTCCAGCAACGCTGCTCTTCCGCCTCGGGGTAGACGTTGCACAAGGCCCCCCAGATGCCGAGGGGGCCGTCGGCGATGACCAGACGAGGAGCATTCATCCCCCGCCGCTTCAAGTCGCGTAACACCTCTGACCAACTTTCCGTCGATTCCCGATAACCGCTCGTCACCGAAACCACCACCTTGCTGCCATCACTGAGCGCCGCAAGGACCACCAGCAGGACGGCCTTTTCCTTCTCCAGACCCGCTTTGACGTAGATTCCATCCGCCCATAAATAAACGACTTCCAGTTCCTCCAGGGGACGACTTTGCCAGACGGCCCATTCTTCTTGCCACTTCTCTTTCAGTCGGGCCACCGTGTTGGCCGACAAGGCCGCTTCTTCCCCTAAAAGCCCTCTTAATGCCAAGTCGAAATCGCCCTGAGCCAGGCCCTGCAAATACAGCTCTGGAATCAGGTCTCGGACTTGCTGCGTCCGTTTGGCAAACAGCGGCAGTACCCGGCTTTCAAAACGCTCTTCTAGATCTCGGACTCGAGGCCGTCGCACGGTGATCGTCCCGCTACTGAGGGTCAGTCGTCTGGCCTTGCCATAGCCGTTGCGGTATCCCGACGCTGGGTCCACTTTGCCTCGACGCTCACTCTTGTCTCGTCCCAGCAGCTCGGTCACCTCCTCCTCTAGTAGCTCCTGGACCCAAGACTGGACCTTCTCCCGCACCCAATCTTCCAGCTCCTGGAAACAGACTCTTGACTCCACAGTCCCCTCAATGTTCTTCTCTTTCATGCGGTGTGTACTCCTTCCTTTATGGGCCTTCCGGCCCTGGGTTTAGGTCAACCCGGAAGGATACTCACCGCCTCTGCTATTTACACACCTTTTGATGGTAGCTCATCACAGGAACGCCCAAAGAGAGACTGAGGGATAGAAGAGCACCAGGATAGCTCGTTTAGAGTAGGCACTACGTGCCGACGGCCCCTGGCCGTAAAAGGTAGTTTTGGGACGTGGCAGCCGAGGACGGAAAGGGAGGCTACTTGACACGCTTGCTGGTGGAGAGGAGCATCGCTGCCCATGAGCCGGTGGGGCGGTCCGATCGCCATCGCGGAGATCCTCTTGACGAGCAACAACTTCCAGCGCTACATCGCCTGGAAAGGGGGACAGGTGCGGCGGGCAGTCCACCACCATGTCTCCCGGATGCTGTCGTGCCGGACCGCGAAACTGGGGCTGCATTTGTTTGGGTGCTCCAACTGTCCTACCGTCAAGGTCGTACCCCACAGCTGCAAATCGGTCTTCTGTTCCAGCTGCGGGAAGGTCCGCACCGACCAGTGGTGCGACGAGCTCCTCTCGGATCTCCTGGAGGTGCCCTATCGGCACTTGGTCTTCACCCTGCCGTGGGAGCTGCGGCTGGTGATCCAGGACAACCGTCGGGTCCTGCTCAACGTGTTGTTTCGAGCCGCCGCGGATGCTGTCTTGAGTCTCAGCGGGCAGGGACCCACCCCACGAGGGCGCAAGAGCCAGCCCTGGCTGGCGGCCAGACGTCCAAGCCGGCGCTACTTGCCAGGCCTGATCATCGTCTTGCACACCTTCGGGTCCGACCTCAAATGGAACCCCCATCTCCATATGATCGTCACCGCCGGAGGGCTCAACGGCGCCGGCGATCGCTGGCAGGCCGCCCCCCAACGCTATCTCGTCCCGGCCCCCCTGCTGGCTACGGAGTGGAAGTTGAACGTCCTCCACGGAGTGCGCCGCGCTCACCAGTCCCAGCCCCTGGTGCGTCGCCGGCTTCGAAGCGACCCCCGACGCCGGATCGAGGTGGACAAGCTCTTGGGGCACATTCGCAAGAAGCGCTGGCATATCCTCATCGGTCCGTCGTTGAAAAGTGCCGACCAAGCCGTCCGTTACGCCTGCCGTTATACCAAGCGGCCCGTGATTGCCGAAGGGCGCATTATCAAGTTCGCTCAGGGCCACGTGACCTTTCGTTTCAAGGACTATCATCAGGACCGGAAGATCCGAGTCCGAAAACTCCCCGTGTTGACCTTCATTGACCGTTTGGTTCAACACCTGCCGGAGGTCGGGTTTCGACAAGTCCGTCACTATGGGTTATTCTCGAACATCAAACGCACCAAGCTCCTGAAGAGGGCTCGTCAACTTTTAGCCCAGAGGAAAAAACGCCGTTCCAAGCCCCAGACGTGGGAGCAGAGGCGCCAGGCAGCGGGGGACAGGAAGCCTCTTTCTTGCCCGCGATGTGGCCATCCGATGGAGCTTTGGTGCCTTTTATTCGGACCACCCCGTATGATCGCGCAACTGCTTGGGATCGAACCACAGACAAAGGTCCCTCCCAATCTCTTGCTGACTCGATCACAGGTCTTAGCTGTCATGATTTGACTATTACAGCTCGCTTCGCTTCGCTATCGAAATTCCGAGACTGTTAAGAAGTACTAGCAACTCAGGCTAGAAACCTAGTCGGTCCAATAAATAATGTTCACGCTGCTCTCCATTTATAACGCCGACAATCGCAAACACCCTCGAGCAAGGTGCACACCGGATGCGACCCCAGCGTCAAATCATCATTTGCGCCCAGTGGCCTTCTGGTCAAAAGACGCCGTCCGACCAAAAGACGCCGTCCGACCAAAAGATCCCGTCCGACCAGAAGATCCCGTCCGACCAGATTTGTCCAGCTCCCCACAAACGGCTTGCATGAGAACGCGCGTATTCGCCGTAGATGATCTTTTTGCCGACAGCTATGGCACCACCAGGAACTACGCTGTCACCCTCATTAGTCCATTCCAACGATTTAGGAAGCTTCCGAAGTCTCTTGTGCTTCAAATCGATCGCTTGGGCTAGACTGACAGCGGCGTGGACGTTCAGTAGCCCATTGCCCTGCTCCAACATGTTTGGGTGCTCAAGCTTAATAGCAGTCCAGAGAATCATAAGCTTGCAGAAGTCGGGAGTCAGGTGAGGATTCTCTTGAAGCATCAGGGCTGCCGCACCAGCCGCAAAGGCACTTGCCATGCTGGAACCACTCAGGATACCGTAAGACTCCCCCAATCGCAGTTCGGGATGATTCATCTCGATCCAGCTCCCGCTTTCCAACAAAGTCGTCACACTCTTTCCAGGTGCCGAAATATCAGGTTTGAAAAGGTTGTCTTTGTAGGTCGGACCTCTTGATCCGAATGGCGTTGCAATATCATCGCTGTGAGTCGAAGTCCCCATAGTATCGATTGCAGAAACGGTGATTACAGAGGGCTCGTTTCCTGGAGTGGTGATAGATCCCCAAAGTTTCGGGTAACTTTTGGTTCTACCCAAGTTCCCTGCTGAGACGATCGTCACAACGCCCGCGCTGACCATCTTACTTACAGCACGGCAAAGTGGGTCCTTCTTGTAAGACTCAAAAGGAGGATGTCCGAGCGACATGTTTGCCACCCGAATTTTGTATCGATTCCCACTGCTGTCCGGTTTATTTTTCGAGGTCTGGCTGAAAGCCTTATGTGATGGGGCTTTGGGGAGATGGTGGAAAGAAGGGGGTTGTTTTTGGCCCGGAAGCTCCTGGGCCCGATTTGGGAAGGGGACCTACCTTGGTTAAACTCTTTGGTTGTCATCAAAAAGCCAAAGAAGACCAAGGAGATCCCATGGCCAAGTATACGTCAGTCCTGCATCAGTTGCTCCGTCATATCCCCCGGGATGAGTTTCGCGCCATCGTGGAGCGCCGCCAAGGTGACAAGGGAGTCCGGAAGTTGTCGTGCTGGGGGCAGTTCGTGGCCCTTTTTTTCGGGCAGTTAACCGGACAGCATAGTTTGAGGGATCTGGTAACCGCTTTAGATGCAGGGCGAAAGAAGCTGCAGCAAGTGGGGCTGGGGGCGGTGAGCCGCTCCACGCTGGCGGATGCGAACCGCAAACGACCCCAGGAGATCTTCGGGGAGCTGTTTTCTTGCCTGTACAGCCGCTGTCGGAGTCAGGCTCCCGGTCAGCGTTTCGGCTTCCGGCATCGGGTGTACAGTCTGGATGCGACGGTGATCGATCTGTGCCTGAAAGTCTTTGACTGGGCGAAGTTTCGCAAGCGAAAAGGGGCGATCAAGTTACATCTGATCTTGGATCACGGGGGGCACATCCCCAGCTTTTGCGTGATGACCCCGGGCCGGGAGCACGAGATCGAGGTGGCGCGCGGCCAGCGCTACGAACCGGACAGCATCCTGACCTTTGACCGGGCCTACGTGGACTACCACTGGTTTGACCAACTCCACCGCCAGGGGGTGTACTTCGTGACCCGGCAGAAGCGCAACGCGCGTTACCGGGTGCTGGAGCGGCGGCCGGTGGGCTCCCCGCCGGGGATCACCTCGGATCAAGTCATTCGTCTGACCGGGAAGGCGGCCGGATGCCTGTCGACTCCCCTGCGCCGCATCGGCTACCGGGACCCGGAGACGAGGCAGTTCTATGTCTTCTTGACCAATCTGTTTCATCTCAGGGCGGCTGAGGTGGCCGCCATCTATAAGGCTCGCTGGCAAATCGAGCTGTTCTTCAAATGGGTCAAGCAGCACCTGAAGATCAAGAGCTTTCTGGGGACCACGGCCAATGCGGTGATGACGCAGGTCTGGGTGGCGCTGTGTGTCTACCTGCTGGTGGCCTACGTGAAGTTTCTGCTGCGGCCCCCCGGGCGCCTGTACGAGATTTTCAAGCGGCTGCAGGTCACGGCCCTAGAGTACCTGGCTCTGGGGCAGGTCTTGACCTGGGAGACGAAAAACGGGCCCAAACGGGCACCAAAGTGGAGACAGCGCAACTTGTTCGGAAGACGGCTAAGGCCTTTGTTTGTAGGAGGATAGGAGTCGAGTGACTATAACCTTACAGTTAAGAGAGCTTTAAGTCTTTTAGAATCAACGACATCAAACCGGAAACTAGTGAGATTGGGTTATGGCATACTCACCTAAAAATCGGTAGCTGGAAACTTGCCGCACCTACAGCCTTCTATGGTGCGTTTTTAGTAGGGTAAAAGAACAGCTGAAGATTCCATTCTTTAGACGAATATGCTCTAATATCTTAACAGTCTCGGAATTTCGATAGCGAAGCGAAGCGAGCTGTAATAGTCAAATCATGACAGCTAAGACCTGTGATCGAGTCAGCAAGAGATTGGGAGGGACCTTTGTCTGTGGTTCGATCCCAAGCAGTTGCGCGATCATACGGGGTGGTCCGAATAAAAGGCACCAAAGCTCCATCGGATGGCCACATCGCGGGCAAGAAAGAGGCTTCCTGTCCCCCGCTGCCTGGCGCCTCTGCTCCCACGTCTGGGGCTTGGAACGGCGTTTTTTCCTCTGGGCTAAAAGTTGACGAGCCCTCTTCAGGAGCTTGGTGCGTTTGATGTTCGAGAATAACCCATAGTGACGGACTTGTCGAAACCCGACCTCCGGCAGGTGTTGAACCAAACGGTCAATGAAGGTCAACACGGGGAGTTTTCGGACTCGGATCTTCCGGTCCTGATGATAGTCCTTGAAACGAAAGGTCACGTGGCCCTGAGCGAACTTGATAATGCGCCCTTCGGCAATCACGGGCCGCTTGGTATAACGGCAGGCGTAACGGACGGCTTGGTCGGCACTTTTCAACGACGGACCGATGAGGATATGCCAGCGCTTCTTGCGAATGTGCCCCAAGAGCTTGTCCACCTCGATCCGGCGTCGGGGGTCGCTTCGAAGCCGGCGACGCACCAGGGGCTGGGACTGGTGAGCGCGGCGCACTCCGTGGAGGACGTTCAACTTCCACTCCGTAGCCAGCAGGGGGGCCGGGACGAGATAGCGTTGGGGGGCGGCCTGCCAGCGATCGCCGGCGCCGTTGAGCCCTCCGGCGGTGACGATCATATGGAGATGGGGGTTCCATTTGAGGTCGGACCCGAAGGTGTGCAAGACGATGATCAGGCCTGGCAAGTAGCGCCGGCTTGGACGTCTGGCCGCCAGCCAGGGCTGGCTCTTGCGCCCTCGTGGGGTGGGTCCCTGCCCGCTGAGACTCAAGACAGCATCCGCGGCGGCTCGAAACAACACGTTGAGCAGGACCCGACGGTTGTCCTGGATCACCAGCCGCAGCTCCCACGGCAGGGTGAAGACCAAGTGCCGATAGGGCACCTCCAGGAGATCCGAGAGGAGCTCGTCGCACCACTGGTCGGTGCGGACCTTCCCGCAGCTGGAACAGAAGACCGATTTGCAGCTGTGGGGTACGACCTTGACGGTAGGACAGTTGGAGCACCCAAACAAATGCAGCCCCAGTTTCGCGGTCCGGCACGACAGCATCCGGGAGACATGGTGGTGGACTGCCCGCCGCACCTGTCCCCCTTTCCAGGCGATGTAGCGCTGGAAGTTGTTGCTCGTCAAGAGGATCTCCGCGATGGCGATCGGACCGCCCCACCGGCTCATGGGCAGCGATGCTCCTCTCCACCAGCAAGCGTGTCAAGTAGCCTCCCTTTCCGTCCTCGGCTGCCACGTCCCAAAACTACCTTTTACGGCCAGGGGCCGTCGGCACGTAGTGCCTACTCTAAAGCTCTCGAAAACAAAGCTCTTGCGCTTGACAACTGGAAAGTGACTGAAAGAACCCTATTCGTTCTCTACCATGCAGGAGAATGGAATAGATGTATCAGCATATCGAAAGAAGCTCTCGCTTGTTGTCCCTCACTCAACAGCTCCCAAAAGGCTCAACTCTCGTTACTTATCAGCAGAATATATGTCATCACTGGTCGCAGCAAGGAAGCGCGTGAACTGATTACTAGCACTTTCGAGCTGTGTACTCTTCCAGAGAATGAGGAACTCATATTCGAACTGAGAGCCGAGCTCCTGTGCTGTCTTGCACGCGAAGGCAATATGCGGCTAGCTAGTGCCCGTCCGTAAACCGGGGTTTTCAGAACTGTAATGTGTTGAATCGTAACTAGTTATTGTACCTCAGACCGCTGACAGAGCGGCTCGACCCAGCCCGATCCAGAGCCCGGACCCCCGGGGGAGGGCGCTTCCCTTAACAGTCTCGGAATTTCAATCAAGTGAGCTGTTCTCTGAGACCGCCCTTTCGTCACAGCCGGGGTGTCCCGAAACAGCCTTTTACGGCCTTGGCCGTCGGCACGAAGTGCCTACTTAAAATGTGCTGATTCGGTGCATACTTCTCCCCGCGTTGGAGCCAGAAACAATAGCGTCAGCCCGAACGGGCTAGGACAGGAGTCGGGCGAGGACGACCAGGTTATAGGTCAGGACGCTGGCATGGACGTAGCTTTGAAAGTGAGGCCAGCCTTTCCAGCTACAGCGGTGCAGCCCGAAGGTGTGCTTGAGGGTCCCAATGCACCCCTCGATCCCGGCCCGGAAGCGTTTGAGCTGTTTGTAGACCCAACTGGAACGCACCATGCTCTCGACCGTCAACCCACACTTTTTGGAAAAGGCCACATCCTGCACCCCCTGTTCTTTGGCCCAGCGCAGGTTGGCCGCCGAGGCAAAACCGCCATCCCAGGCGCTCTGGCGCGGGACCTTCCCGTACAGCTGTCGATGACGCTCTAAGAAGGGTTGCACATAGTTGCTATCGGCCGGATTCCCCCGTTCCACCACACAATCCAGGATCAGCGACGAGGCGCCCGTGCTGACAAACACCTTGTGGCCGAAGACCGTTTCCCGAGGGCTCTTCTTGATAATATCGGTGTGCTCTTCGAAGAGGGAACAGATCTTCTCCTGGGCCGCGACGGCCTCGCCCGAAAGGACCCGTCGTTGAGTCTGCTCGATGACTTGGTGCAACAGCTCCAGATAGTGGGCCAGTTGCGCCGCCCCGGCCAGACTGAGGGGATCGCTCCACTGTGCCGACGCGGCCAGCGCCTGCTCGGCATAGTGGGCCGTCTTGGACGCCACTTTGATCAGATCGCGGTAACTGTCCAGGCGCTTCTTGCCGCGGCGGTTGCGGATGTTCAGGACGCGCCGCTTGGCCCGCCGCGTGTGATCGACGAAGCCGATCCCTTCCCAGTCCCGCAGCCGCCCCAGCCACCGGGTGACGACTCGAATGCCGTCGTACAACAGCTCACTGTCGAGCGGATAGTGGACGTTGGTCTGGACCGCCGTGGCATCGACCCGAATCCGTTGGCCTTTTTCCAGACCCCGAGCCTGCGCCCAGCGCACCAAGTGGTCGTTGATCGCCTTCCATGTCCCCGGCTCAATCTTCCCCAGGTTCTCCGCCAGGGTGGCTTTGCTGATCGACGCCCCATAGGGCAAGCGACAGAACCTCTGACAGCTTTGCGAATCCACCAGATGAAACTCCAGCTTGCGATAGCTGAACTGATGCAGCTGTTTGATGACGGCACAACGCAGCACCTGCTCGGCCGTCAAACCGGGGGCGCCGACACTGGAATCGACCCTGTCAGAGAGATCTTGTACTATCAGCTCCAGCGTCTGGGGATTGTCGTCCAGGATGCGCGAGATCACCTTCAATTCATTGGCCAGCTGGTGATCGGGCCATGGTGGGGAAAGAGGGCGTTGTTTTTCACGTGTTTTACGCATCTTCGAACTCCTCAAATCGTCGTAAGTCGTTTCAGTTTAGTTGTTTGCACCAATAGACTAGCAAACGACCCTGACAATTTCGGAGCTTGAAAAAGCCCTCTTTCCTCTTCCTTATCAATTACTTACACATTTCCGGACGGGCACTAGCTAGGAACCTCGCCAAAGAACGGGTCATCCGGTAAATGGGGAGGTGGAACGTGGTTCGGCGCTTTCCGGATCCCAAATCTGGTTCCCCGTTCGCTTGTCAATATAGTCGGCTGCAGTAGCAGGGGCCGTGGGAACTGTGGAAAACTCCGAGCGATATCGAACTGGGCCAGCAAGCCCGTGATACGGAGTTTTCCAAGCGCTGTGCGAACGGTGGAAAAACAACTGCGAGCACTTGCCAGTTCTCCTCCAGAACTACTTGTTTTTCCACGGTTTGCATAGTGCGGCAGTTTCCGCGGCCTGCCTTTGACTGGCGGCACCTCCCCATTTACCGGATGAACCCAAAGAACTATCGTGCAATCTTCTGGCTGAACCGGCTAGCCCATGGTTCGAGAAACTACGTCATGCTCTATGTGTCTACGAATCACACCGGGGTCGAACAGTGGAATCGGTCAAGCATGAGGCCGAATCCATACGACTTGCCTTCGAGCAGGGAAAACATACACGCTCCCTCGGCCGTATCAACAACTTGGGTTTACTTTACCTAGAGTTGGGAAATTTCTCGAAGGCACAGAGCTTCTCGTCCTACACGTTCAAGTCCTCTGAGCAGACCGGTAATTCCGAACTGGCGAAGTATGCAAGGGCCACGTTGGGCATAGTTGAGCGTAAGCAAGGAAAACATGCCCCATCTGTGCGAGCTGTGTCTGCGTTGCTCGCAACTGACAAGCATGGAGAAAACCCACATGTTAGGATCGAGCTGTCGATCGAGCTGGCGAAGAACCTCAATTGCCAGCTTTTCCCAGAACTCGCTCTGTTTCACCTGGTGCGAGCTCAATCTTGCAATGAGAACCCTGTCTTTTCTTCATTGGTCGATGCGAGTCTGGCTTTGGGTTGGACCTGGGTGCTGCTTGGGCGGGCGGATCAGGCACTCGAGGCTATCTCCGATCTCGATCCCAGGAAGCTTGGCCGGGAAAAGGGTCGCTACCACTTGCTGAGAAGCCGGATCCATCAGGAACTGGGAGAACTAGATGAGGCTTGGAAGAGTGCTTGTCGAGCGGCTCGGGTATTTCCTGAGCACATGCCTTACTACCGGGCCAGAGCCAGGCTGACACAGGCCGAGGTTCGACTCGCTCAGAACCTTCCCGAGAAAGCGCTCGAGTTTGTGTCCAGGGCCTTGTCTACCGCCCGGATGGAATTCTATGTTCCATTGCTCGTGAAGGGACATACTCTTCATGCCAGGACGCTCTTTCTTTCCGGAGATCCTGCTGCTGCCAGAGTCCAGTCCCTGCGTGCGCTCCAACTCGCAAGAATGGTGGACCGACCCGCACTCAGGGCTGATGCCTATCAGGTCCTCGCCCAAAGTGAAGTGGCAACTGGAGACCAGGAGAAGGGTCTGAGACACTATTCTAGAGCGCTCCAGATTCTCAAAGAACGCTCACTCCACCTCTCCCTCGAATATCGGGACTCCTTCACCAAGCGTTTCATCGCCCCCCTCGAGGCGGAACGCGAAAAGGCCATCGGGGATAGCGATAGTCCGGCTCCGAAATACCTAATTCGCCTTCGTGGGATCCTCGGCTCCCTGAAGGAGATAGGGAATCCAAACGAGCTCGGAGAACAGGTGTTGGAAGCCGTCGCCCATTCCTTGCCTGAGGCATCTGCCAATCTCTTCGTGCGGCAGTCGTGGTCCGGGCGATTTCAGCTGGTCGCCTCCAAAGGCCAATGCCTGAGAACCGGACGGCACTTGCTGCCGAAGCCCGATAGCGAGGAGGGAGAATTCATCAGCCAGCAGCGCCTAAGTGAGATTGTTGAGGGTCAGCACGCTTCTCCCATCTATCTCTACTCCGGCAGCCACGTCTTGGGCCTTCTCTACCTCGAGTGTGGCCCCCGCGGCATCTCTGAAGTTGACATGGATTTTCTTCTTTGCATCGCCGCTATCCTCGAAATCAAGATCCAGGAGAACCTGAGACGTCCGCCGGAACGCCGCGAGGGAATCTCGAAGCTCGACCTTCATCCCGAGGTCAAGATCATCGGCAAACATCCCAGTATGACCACGCTTCTCGAATATATCCGCCTCGTGGCTCCCACCGAGGCTACGGTGCTGATTACGGGTGAGAGCGGCACCGGCAAGGAACTCGTCGCCGCCGCTGTTCACCATCAAAGCCTTCGCTCCAGCCAGAAATACATCCCCATCAACTGTGGAGCCCTTCCGTCAGATTTGATCGAGAGTGAACTGTTCGGTCATATGCAGGGAAGCTTCACCGGAGCTGTCCGTGACCGGCCCGGTCTATTCGAGGCAGCATCCGGGGGCACCCTCTTCCTGGACGAAATCTCTACCCTGCCCTTCGAGCTACAGGCACGATTGCTGCGGGTTCTCGAAAGTAAGAAAATCCGCAGGGTCGGTGACACAAAACATCGCCCCGCCGACGTCCGGATTATCGCCGCAACCAATCAGCCACTGGACCAACTCGTCGAAAAGGGAGAGTTCCGAGAAGATCTTTATCACCGCCTCAATGTCTACCTGCTGCAGGTACCTCCCCTGCGTGAAAGGACCTCCGATATCCCCATTCTGATCGACCACTTCCTCCAGGACTGGAACCATCGCACCGGCAAGGAAAAAGGGATCGCCCCCGAAGTGATCGGCCTGCTCTCCCACTATCACTTCCCGGGCAACGTTCGTGAGCTCGAAAACATCATTGCGAGCTCCTTTCATCTGTCTGGTGGAGTGATCGAAGCCGACGTCGTAGCTCCTCGAATCAGCGGGCGCCTGACATCTCGGCGATCCCAGAGAGGGTCGAGAGCCGAAGCCATCTACGAAGACCTGGTATCAGGGCGAGCGGAGTTCTGGTCGGCGGTCCGCGATAGCTTCCTAAACCGCGACCTGACTCGCGATGATCTGAAGAAAATCGTTTCACTCGGGCTGACGGCTTGCAAAGGAAGCTACCGAAAACTCCTGGAGCATTTCCGAATGCCGCAAGAGGACTACAAGAAATTCCTCACGTTTCTGACGAACTACGACTGCAAGCTGGATTTCCGTCCTTTTCGAAAGCAGCACAAGGTCGAAGTCTAGGCTCTGCACGCCAGTACAACTCTCGCAGGGACACCCACGAGTGGACTGTAATACTTGAGGCGGCAGCGCCGATCAACCCGCTAATACCATTCCCTTTCCTACGATATAATCGGGCCAATTCAAGAGCGTCAAGGAGACGAGGAGGCTTTCCCATGACCGACTCTGAGTTCGAGATCAGACCCGCTTCGACCCAGGACGTTCCGGCAATCCTCAAGTGCATCAGAGGACTCGCCAAGTATGAGCGTCTTGAAGACGCGGTGATCGCGACAGAAACGGACTTGATAGAGTCGCTCTTCGGTGAGACGCCGGATGCTGAGGTGCTAATCGCGTACCACAGGACCGAACCGGCTGGCTTTGCCGTGTTCTTCCACAACTACTCCACCTTCCTGGCTCGGCGCGGACTCTACCTCGAGGATCTGTTCGTCTTTCCACAGTTTCGAGGTCGCGGCCTGGGCCGATCCCTCGTCATCGAGGTGGCTCGCGTCGCCGTCCGACGCCAGTGTGGCCGCTTCGAGTTGTCGGTATTGAATTGGAACGAGAGCGCAATCAGCTTCTATGAAAAACTGGGTGCCCAGACATTGCCTGAGTGGCAAATCTATCGCTGGACAGGAAGCGCCCTGAGTCGGCTGGCAGACGACTAGCCCGCATTTCTCATCGCTTGTCGTAGCGAGGCGCCGCAAGGGCCGTCCTGGCAAGGCTTGCGACGCCTCGCTACGACTGGCGATGAGAAATCCGGGCTAGAACCGAGCGTGTACCGGTGAAGCGCTGCGATCTTGACCTAACTCAGCACATCCAGATGTCAAACCCGAAGGCGATAAGGCATCATGACAGCAAAATCAAGTGATGCGATGATAGCACCATGAGAACCACCATCACTATCGATCCCGATGTCGAACAGCTGACTAGAGACGCCATGCAGCGAACGCGGAAAAGCTTCAAAGCGACGCTGAATCAGGCTCTCAGAAGAGCCCTGAGTGGAGAGCTGAAACCAATCCAAGAAAAGCCGTTCAAGGTTGAGGTGTGAACTATGGGGCTTCGCGCTGGTGTGGATCCCGCGCACCTCAACCAGTTGAACGACGAACTCGAAGTCGACACCTTCCTGGAAACGACGCGCGGACTTCTACAGCATGGGAGAAAATAGTGAATGATCCCCTTCTGAGGACCTACCATGCGCTATGATTTCATCGTTGACACCTACGCCACAGAGAGAGTCAAGGTCCTCGGTGCCTGGAGCATGTTCACCGATCAGGACCTGCGGTTTCGCCCACACACCTCCGACCCTCGCGGCCGGAGCCTCCTCGAGCAAATGATCCACCAGTGCGTGAGTGAAGACCTCTGGTTTCGCAACATCCTGGGTATCGACGTAAACTCGCCTCCGCTACCGGCGGAAGAGACCAGAATCGGCTTCATTCTCAGATACGAAGAAGACTCTGCGAAGCGACACGAGGCATTGAAGCAGACGCAGGAGGCCTGGTGGGAGGAGGTTGCGCAGTTTTTTGACGTCGAGCGGACACGCGCCTGGATTATGATGCGACGAATCGCACACACGGCCCATCACCGCGGACAACAGACTGCGCTGCTGCGCATGCTCAAGCACGACCTTCACAGCACTTACGGCCCTACCGCCGATACCGGTGGTCTGATGCAGAATCAGGCCCCCACAATCTATGCCTACTCGAGCGTCCGAGAACTCCTGGACGGAGAAGTTCAAGGGAGCAGAAAGCGAGTTCTACCGGGATCTGGTGAGCTGCCGCCAACAGAGCGACCCGACCAAACCTGACGGGGAAATCCAGGGATTCATGAAGGTTCTCGTAGACGCAGAGTCAGAGAGGGTACTGGGAGCGTAATCGTTGGGGTAGGCGAATTCTCGGGGTTTATGCATCTAGACGTTTGGAGCGCGAGTGCCTATGAAAGATATTCCTGAGCTGATTGCCGAAGCCGCAGCTTCCCGTCGCGAGGTGATCAACGCTGTCCGTGGTCTGACTGCTGCGCAGGCTGGGTTCAAACCGACCGTTGAACAATGGTCGCTGCAGGAGCAGGTTGAGCATCTGGTACTGGCCGAGTTGAGTGGACTCGATTTCATGTGGCGGGCTGCCGAGGGACTCCGGAGTGGGACGCCCGTCTGGAGCGGCGAAGCAGTCCACGAGGGTCTCCCGGTTGCAGAGGTGGTGGCAAAAACCTGGAAGCCTAGAGAGAAGGCCCCGCCCGGAGCTACGCCCTCGGGCGCAGGGACGCTGGCCTACTGGATTGCTCGTCTAGAAGCGGGGCAGTCCGTCCTGGAGACTCTTCAGACAGTGCTCGAAGGACTAGACCTCTCTCGAATCGTCTATCCTCACTACTTGTCCGGGCCTCTCGATGCACGCCAACGCCTCGAATTCTTGAGCTTTCACATGGATCGTCACCTGGCCCAGATTCAAGCCGTCAAGAGTCATCCGGACTTTCCTTCAGAATGAAAATCGGGTGGCGCGTATTCCGGTGAAACCGGCCACTAGAAACCGATTTCCCGGAAGGGTGGCCGGTTTCCTCTGGAATCAGTGGCCGGTTTCGTCCGGAATACGCAGGGTGGCCCTCCCGGGTCGTTTCGGCCAGAATTACCGAGAATTGAGAAACGAATTAGAAGTAGTCGTGATCGCTTGCCCCTGCTGCGGCGAGCGCGTTGAGGTAGTTGTCGACTGCTCCATCGAGTTTCAGGAATACGTTGAAGACTGCTCCGTATGCTGCCGACCCATCGAGCTGGGTGTCTCCATCAATCATGAAGGCGAACCAAGTATCAAGGCATCTCGCGAAGATGACTGAGGCCAGCCCTCGGCTCTACCTGAACCTGAGGGAGAAGAGATCCGCATCCTTCATGACAAACTTCAGTCTCACCGGCTTCCCTGCAATCCTGGCCAGAGGCTTGTCCGAGGTTGCCTTGGCATGACTTCGCTTCCAGCTCACCGTATGCTCGATCTCGTCACCCCCAGATCAGTAGGGATTCCTCCAGTGCGAAACCCGGCAGTGGATTCCCGCCGGAGTCCTGAATTTCCAATCGGATGCGGCCTGCAGCCGAGGTGGCGAAGTTCAGGACCAGGTTGTCTCCCTTGAAGACGAGGGGCTTGGTCAGAAGCTCGCCGGCCTCGTATCCTGCATGGGCTGAGACGAAACCATCGGTCCGCACAACCATGCGCTCCAGATGGACTGTCGGAAAGGTGTAATTCCGGACCACATACAGAGAGATTTCGTCCGCTGCCGTGGGCAGGATCCCGAGCGCCGGCATGTTGTTACGGTGAACCCAATTGCGCCTGTCTCTACCCGGGCGAATGAAGGCCTCCATGAATCGGCGGTCCCAGTGCAGCCCGTCCCGACTCTCGGCGCGTCATAGCACCCACGTTGTCCCCTGTACAATGGTCCCACCCGGCCATTCTCGCTGACCGGCTCTAAACTTGACAGTATCCAAGGGAGGGAACATGCCCAGGAAGCCGATTACTGCCAATCCGTCACAGATCATGGTCGAGCAGCTCGCAGCTTTGGGAGTCAGGTACGTTTTCAATAACCCCGGATCACGGGAGGCGCGTTTCTTCGATTCGCTTCATGCGCACTCGGATATCCACGGCATCCTGGCGCTGCACGAGGGAAGCGTGACCGCCATGGCTGGCGGCTATACACAGGTAAAGGGTGACCCGGCGGTGATGGTGGTCCACCTGGGGGCCGGCCTGGCGCAATCCATGGGACAGCTCATCAATGTGTGGGCCGGAAGCCTTCCCGTCGTGGTGATCACGTTCGCCGGCGATACCGGCAGCTTCGCCGACAAGATCGCACTTGACCTGAGCCACAACTTCGGACCAACTTCGATAGCGGCCCCCATGACGAAGGCCAATTGGACGGTCATCGAACCCGAGGGGCTTCCGGAGGCGATCGAAAGAGCAATCAGGGTCGCCAAGACCCCGCCACTCGGTCCCGTGCACCTCGCTGTCTACGACAGGTTGCTCGCCAATCAAGAGGTCAGCACCAGCCTGATTGAGACCGGCATTCCCGAGCTTCGTGCCGGTTACCCGTCGGATGGGGACCTGGAAGCAGTCGCACGTGCTCTCGACGAAGCCGAGCGTCCGCTGATCTACGTGGGCGATGGCGTTTGGAAGAGTGGGGCCGAGGCCCAGGTGACCGCCCTGGCCGAGTACTTCGGAGCGGCGGTCGCGACCAACTTCGGAGATCTGCGCGGGGTGTCCATCAAACACCCTCTGCATTGTGGCAGGCTGGAACCCGCCGCGGCGGCGATAAAACCCGACCACATCGTCTGCATCGGCGTGCGCCATGGCGCCGAAGGGATACCCGCGGACTATGCTCCTTTCGCGGCGGCGAACCGGATCATTTCGCTGGGGTCTGAGGTCGAGAACTTCGAAAACTTTCCTGCCCTCGACCTGGCTATCCTGGCCGATGAGCTACGAACTCTAGAACGACTCCAACATTTGATGTCGACTGAGCCTTCACCCCAGCGGTATGACGACCGGCGCAGAGCTGCCAGAGAGCAGGCGGCCAGTTTGCGCGAGCGACGGCGACGAGCGCTGCCGCCCAACGGACAGCCCTCAGGCGTAGGGCCCCTGGCGCTGCTCGACTCCCTCGACAACGCGCTCGAAGACATCGGCGGCGGACTGGTCACAACCGAGCAGTTTGCCGTACCGCTCGACTGTGCACTCGCTAGCGAGAACGGCGGGCGCAACGTGTTCATTCGTCCAGCCGGCGGCTCTGAAGGCTACGGCATCGGAGCGGCGCTGGGGGCGAAGCTCGCGGCGCCGGACAAGCCGGTTGTTGGCCTGGTGGGGGATGGCTCGATGTACTACGCGGACTCGGGTTTGTGGACAGCGGTCCATCACGGGATCCCGGTGCTCTACGTGATACCCAACAACAGCGCCTACGGTATCGTTGCGAAGTCGTTCCGTGGAGCAGAAGGTCACATGAAAAACACGGGGAAGTACGGCGGTGTTGTGCTTGACGGAATCGACCCCGTCAAGATCGCCGAAGGGTTTGGCGTCGAGGGCATGTGCGTCGATGAAGAGTCCAGGTTAGAGGAAGCGATCAGCCACGGGCTCGAGGTCACGGAAAAGGAGAAGCGTCCCTACCTGCTCGATGTTCGGCTACCCCTGGGGTTACCCGCAGGTGGCAGCGCTGGAAAGCCATTTCGGCTCTCTTGAGTGGCTTCGGTCTCCAGGCCGAAGTATTTTCGTCGAGCCAAGCAGCTCGACGAACGGCGGCCTGGAGGGCACCGCCACGAGGAACGGGGTGCTAAAACTGCTGCCTGAACTTCCCCGGGTTGGGAAGCTCAGGAGGCGCGACTGATTACTGATGGGCTCGCTTTGTCCTGGTTTTCCCAAACCGAGTCGATCAGGCTCTTCATCTGATGTTGTATCGCATGGGTTATTTCGAACGACCAATCCCGGAGAGTTCCATCACCGCTACTGGTGACGCTAATACCGAAGGATGGCGGCGTAGCTCCGCAATCGACCACGAGTTCAACCGATTCCCATTTGACCCTGGTGGAGGTCGTAGCCTCCCAGCGAGTGACCGCGCTCTCGATATCTTTATCCGGCGGGAGACTCTCCCACCTTCGCGACAACCTCAGCTCGAACCGCTTCCCATCAATGGTGAGGTCCAGACCACGGTGATCTGGTGCACCGGCTAGGCCAACCCTCATACTGACTCCAGACCTCGCGTCGAGGAGACTCCCCCTCAATCGACCCGATGCATCTGTTTTCATGGTCATGATCTCCTCTCTATGGATCTAAGACTACCCTGCAGATTGGGCTGGTTCCGCTTCCGGCAGATGACAGCCGCATTCGACTTTCAGCCATCGCTGACTGTCGTCGTCGTCGGCCCAGCCGTTGACCCCGACCAGTCCGTATGTCTCGAGAACTTTCAAGAAGTGCGCACACTTCGCGGACCGACTTTTCGGATCATCCCCGATCGACGACAGCGTCCTCCAATGGAACCCCCAGGCACTCTTCATGTGATCCAGACAATCCTTTCCTCTCGCATCTTCGGACCCATCGGCCCCGGGAGGATCTGATGTCGCCCCGTTGCCCCCATTGTGATATGAGGCCAAGAGGATGTGTAGCTCGGCAAGATCTGAAAAAGCGGCTGTGTATCCCGGATCATAGGATAGAGCCTTGTGATAGTACCCCTCGGCTTTCTCGAAGGCTTCCCTTTTTTTCGAGCCACGTCTGAGGCCTGCGCGTGCTTTCGAGATGTTTCCCAGATTGTCATAGGCGTGGGGGTAGGTAACATCACAACCGACGGCCGCCTTGCAGCAGGCTTCTGCTTGATCGAGATCCTGCTCCGGATCCTCTATCACATCGTCTGATGGAGTACCGCCGTTACCCTTCACACCATCCATCACCCTTATTGCTCGCTCGAGATAGAGATAGCCGAGGTTGTTATGCGCGATCGTGAATTCGGGATTGGTCTCTATCGCTGCCTCGTACCACTTCATCGCCTCCTTGACGTATTCTTCCTTTTCAGCGGGCTCGAGACCCTTTCGATCTGACTGTACCTGGGTGGCGTAGGCGAGTGCCTTGAGGATCGATGCCCTGTCCCGCTCATCACAAGATTCCCTTGCAAACTTGGCGGAGCGTATGGCGTCGCGAAGGGCATCGTCCCCTCCGCGTTCATGCCTCTGCCGTCTTTGGCAATAGGCGTTCGCCAAGCCTCGAAACGCCCTCGCCCTGAGAACCGTGACGTCCGTCCGGAGGGCGTTCTGATACTCACGGATCGCCTCCTCATTCTTCTGATACTCGTAGGAGGAGTACAAGATCTCTGCGATGTTGTACGAAGCCAGGGCATTGTGTCCTTCCTCTTTGATTGCGTTCCGGTAGCATTCTTGTGCCTTCTTGCCCAGCTCCTCACGGCGGTTGAGTTCGTAGTAGAAAAGATGGTGTTGAAGACCTTGCGTGAACTGGAGGAAGCTGCTCGGAGACTTGAAGGTCTTGATCTCGGCCAGATCGAGGACGATCATATGCGCCAGTGTCGAAACGGCCTCTGGAATCGAGTCCTCCTTTCTTGCATCCGCATCGATAGCCCAACTACGACTGGAGAGGATGCGGCGCTTCCGCCCACGGGCCCCCTCGAAGACGACTTGAAATCGAACCTTCCTGCCAAATTTGTGAATGGTGCCTCGGATGGACTGTGGACGCGCCAGTAGAACCAGGCGAAGCAACTTGGTGAGTCGCCCCGACAAC
Organism: Acidobacteriota bacterium; assembly: GCA_965222655.1. GTDB lineage: Bacteria > Acidobacteriota > UBA6911 > RPQK01 > JAJDTT01 > CAUZIZ01. The sequence continues at coordinate 894,719 of CBDCUP010000022.1, read as the reverse complement.
CCGAGCAGCTCGACATGACGAACGAACGTCGGGTAGCCCTCGAAGGCTCGCTCCAGAACCGGCAGGCTGGACTTTTCGTTCCAAAGTCCGGCGTCCGTATTCGCCTTCTGGAGAACCTTTCGTATCTTCTCCAGCTCGAAGAATAGGATCTCAGAAAGGCTAGCCCCGATATTAAGGGTGTCGTCGTTGGATAGATTGGTCCAGGGTTCGAAGTAGAGGTGTTGTCGGAGGTAGAAGCGAACGTAGAACCACCGTGCAATTGGAACGGCAAGCAAGAGCAGAAACAGAATTCCACCGCTGAAAACGGCGTTCTCCATAGATTGCATCGTTGACGAGATGTACGGCTCTATCTCGTAGAAGGAGCCCTCGATAGAACAGAGCACTGAACCCGCCTCCGTCGGCTTCGCCAAGGAAACTACAATGCCCGCATCATCCTAACCCGGATTTCTCATCCCTGGTCTACTACGTTGCCGCAAACATCCGTCCTGGCTGCGTTGCGCTCCCTCGGCCTCCTCGACGTACGGCACGAGTACGACTGCGGGGGCTCGCCACGAGTGGTCTCGGTCGCAAGCCTTGCCAGGACGGCCCTTGCGGCGCCTCGCTACGACAAGCGATGAGAAATCCGGGCTAATCCCCGATGTGGGTCGACAGAAAGCCGAAGATCGGTATCGCTACCATTCTCACTCGCTATCTGGGATGCTATTTCACGGCGGACAGGCAGTCAAGAATGAGCTGTACATCTGGGAGAGAATTTGCTGGACGCTCTTCTCGATAAAGACTTTCAGGCTCTCTTACCCGGCGCCTGGCGAAGTTTGCGCAGCGCCTTGACTTCGATCTGACGGATGCGCTCCCGCGTCACAGAAAACCTCTCACCGACTTTCTCGAGCGTGCATCCAATGCCATCGTCGAGTCCGAAGCGCATCCGGATGACCTGCTCTTCGCGCGGCGAGAGGGTTAGCAAAACGGCGGAATTTCGCTCGGCTAGATTGTGATTGATCATGGCCTCTTCCGGCGACAGCGCTCCGTGATCCTCGATGAAGTTCCCCAGAGGGCTCTCTTCTTCTTGACCTATTGAAGTTTCAAGAGAAATTGTCTGCTGTGCGATCTTCATGGCTTTGCGAACCTTTAGGACAGGCAGACCCACTCTCTGGGCAATCTCTTCGGCAGTGGGCTGACGCCCATACTCCTGGACTAGGGCTCGATCGGTCCGCGTCAGCGTGTTGATCACTTCAATCATATGCACCGGGATGCGGATGGTCCGACCGTGATCGGCGATCGCTCGGGTAATCGCCTGTCGGATCCACCAATGGGCATAGGTCGAGAACTTGTAGCCCCTTCGATAGTCGAACTTCTCTACTGCTTTCATCAACCCTGTGTTGCCTTCCTGGATCAGGTCCAGGAAAGGGAGACCTCGGTGGGGATATTTCTTTGCGATGGCAACCACTAGCCGGAGGTTGGCTTCCACCAGTTCCTTCTTGGCAATATCTGCTTCCAGTTCGTTCTTTCTGATCGTCGCCAGAGTCCGCTTGAGTTCTTGTGGGCTGCCCTGCACTCTTTCCTCAATCTCCTTGATCTCCTCTTCCAGCCCTCGAAGCAGATCCTTCACCTTCTTCGCTTCGTGCTGCTCCAAGGGAGACCTCAGCAATCCCTTGGCTTTCTTCGCTTCGCCCTCCAAAGCCACCATCCGATCGTAGGTCGTATTAATCACAGTCAGAAGCTTCACCTGGGTCGCTGGCGTCAGGTCCAGGTCCGGGATACAAGCGGCGATTGAGGTCCGATCGTTCATCAGCTGAGCAGATGATTCCCTGTGTCCAGCGGTCTCCCGGCGGGTCCGATACAGACGCTTCCAAGTCTGGGAAACCTTCGTTTCCAACCGCCCGACCTCCGCAATCCGTTCCAGCACATCTTCTCGTCGTTGCGCCAGTTTCTCCACGGTCCGTTCCTCTTTGCCGACGTTGACGAGCTTCGTGATGGGAGTTTTCCCTGCACGCAGTGCGGTACCATAGTCGAGGATCTCAGCCACAGCGAGGGGACAACGTGAGACCGCCTTGAGCGCCTTCCTCTGTGCTTCTTCTATGCGCTTGGCGAGCTCGACTTCCTGCGCTTGGTTGAGGAGGGCCACCGTCGCCATTTCCCGCAGGTAGATGCGGACCGGATCAGTCGTTCTTCCCAGGCTTTCGGGTGTCAACTCGGGGGACTGGCTTTCGTCCTTGCCTTTGCCATCGATTTTCCGTCGAGAGCCTTCGAATTGTTGCTCGGAATCGATCAACTCAATTCCGGCACTACCGAGAAAGTGGAGGATCTGATCCAGATCCTCAGAGCCAAGATGCTCGTCGGAAAGTGCATCATTCACCTCGTCGTAGAGAAGATAGCCTTTTTCTTCCCCGAGACTGACTAATGCTTTAAGCTCGTCGTATCTATTCTCGATCGACAAATTCTTTTCCTTTCTTTTCCCCGAGAATGCGTAAGGTCCTGCCCCCTGGAAGGCAAGTGAGCGATGACGCTACGGACATCGGGGAGGAAGCCCATATCGGACATATCTACGCCTCGTCCAGGATCAGGGTCTCGACCTCTTTCCGGCTCTTTTTCGCGGGTTCTGATTCCTATCTGCGACTGCCATGGGGTGCACCTTCCCTCCGTCCCTCAAGGGCGAAAGTGGAGAGGGTCTCTGAGGTTTTGTAGAGCGCGGTAGTAATAGAGTGTAGTCGGTCGTTTCCCCTTGAACCTCTGCTTTCCCAGAAACTCGATCTCCTCCTCGGTGGCACTGCCACTGAGAGAAGCATCCTGAATGAACGCTTCGAATCCCGGCTCTTCAGGTTGGGTTTCCTTTTCAACAAACTCGAATTCCTTAGGGTCTCCCAGCGCTACCCTTCGGTTCAAAACAACTTCCATACTAAAAGTCTCGAGATCCATGTCCCACGATTCGATCACCGGATCAAGAAACAACACGCAGTTTTCAATCGACACGTCGAAGACATCCGTATCCAGGAACTCGAGAACAATGACCCGCATCTGTGCAAAGCTCCGGTCACTGAGCCGAGCCACCAGGCGGACCCAGTTTTCATTGTGCAGTTCTTCTTTTGCCAGTTCCTTAACCACGTCCAGGAGTTTTTGTGTGACCAGCCGTTCCAGCTCGCCGAAGGGCTGCCTTTCAAAGATCGCTCGCACTTCCTTCTCTTTATGCGGTTTGCATTTTCGAAGCACCAACTCTCGAACCTCTCTGAACAGGGGCACCGGCGGATCCGCAAGTTTCCTCTTCAAGTCTTCCTGGCGCTGGAGGTCAGCCAACTTAGCAAGCTCACCGCTCGGAAGCTTCAGGAACTCACCCATTCTGTCGTAGATATCTGTCCGTTGCGGTGCGGGAGGCACTTTCTTCCGGGTCAGCAGCTGTGAGATGTAGGACTCCGTCACTTGGGTAGCGATTGCCAGCTCCTTCTGCCCGAGTCCCAGTTGTTTCAGCCGGCGCCCGATCACCAAGGCAACATCCACCCGAAGTCCCTCCTGGATTAACTTCTTGTGACTAAGCAGTTTGTACAGTCAACCAATATCTCACATCCTGCTTGACAAGAGAAGTAACTTAACTGATGATGGTTAACGAGGGTGGCTACGCAGACCGTTATCTCAGGCTATCTGTCAGATTATCGTGGATTCCAAGATCTTTGACGAAAACGGGCGGCTAAAGTCCGCTCTCTGTCCCTTTACGAAAAGAGATCGCAAAGTAGAAGAAGAAAGAAGGTTTCCCATGCCTACCGAAATCACGAATGCCTCCCAGTACCTGTTAGCTTTCGTTCTTTGTTCAGGCGCCATCGTTGTTGTGTCGCGGACGCGTGAATCTTGTCTTTTGCAGGCGAAGACCGTTTTAGCTCGCGGATCGAGAGTGTGTCGCTATGGCCGCTGATATCGATATCAAGCTTCCGAAGGTATCCATGAGATTGATTCTCATGGGCTTGGCGGTGCTGGTGGGGTTGGTGATTCTTTTGGGGAGCTTCTATCAGGTCCAGCCTGAAGAAGAAGGGCTGGTACTCCGATTTGGCCGCCTCGCAAGAACGACGGCCCCGGGCCTCAATTTGAAACTGCCTTTTCTGGAGAGGGTGATAAAGGTGCCGGTACAGAGGCAGCTGAAGCAGGAGTTTGGCTTCAGCACGGCGCCAGCGCGGGGGCCGTCAAGGCGTGGCGGTCAGCATCTGGGCGAATCATCGATGCTGACGGGAGATCTCAACGTCGCGGTGGTGGAATGGATCGTCCAATATCGAATCGTGGATCCTTATAGCTACTTGTTCAAGGTGCGCCATCTGGACGAAGCCACTTCGAGCCGCCCCTTCTACTCTTCGCTTCTGCACGATATGAACGAGGCTGTGATGCGGGAGGTGGTGGGCGATCGCACGGTCACCGAAGTGCTGACGGTTGGACGTCAGGAAATCGAAAGCATTGTCGAGCAGAAACTCCAGGAATTGAGTACCCAGTACGAGATGGGGATCACTATCGACCAGGTTGTCTTGCAGAACGTGACTCCACCCGGCCCGGTGAAACCGTCCTGGGATGAGGTCAACCAGGCAGAGCAACAGCGGGATCAGCTCATGAATGAGGCCAGGGCAGCATACAACAAGGTGATCCCTCGGGCTCAAGGCGAAGCCCAACAGGCGATCCTACAGGCTCAGGGCTATTCACTGAATCGAGTCAATCGTGCCGAGGGTGATGCTGCCCGCTTCAACTCACTGTATGAGGCTTACCGCAAAGCACCAGAGGTCACCCGCCGCCGTATGTATCTGGAGACCATGCAAAAGGTCCTTCCTCTCCTCGGGGGGAAGCTCTTCTTGGATGAAAATGCCGACGGGGTCATGCCACTTCTGCCTCTGGGGGCACTGAGCAAGATTCTGACGGCCGAACCGGAGAGGGGAGCGGCTCAATGAGACGTGAATATATCTACCTTGCTCTGCTAGCGGTCCTGCTAGCCGTAATCATGGATGGGACTTATGTCGTGGAGGAGGGCCGACAGGCGATCATTACCCAGTTCGGGGAGCCGAGAGGAAACCCGATCACCGAGCCGGGACTGCACTTCAAACTCCCGCTGGTTCAGAAGACCAATTATTTCGAGAAGCGCTTTCTTCAGTGGGACGGTGATGCGGACCAGATGCCGACCAAGGACAAGCGCTTTATCTCAGTGGATACCTACGCGCGTTGGCGTATTACCGATCCCCTACTGTTTTTTCAGCGACTGCGCGACGAGAGAGGGGCCCAGTCGCGCCTCAACGGTATCCTGGGTGGTGAGACGCGAAACGCAATCGCTCGGCATGACCTGGTTGAAGTTGTGCGCAGCAGCAATCGGGAAGAAGCGGGAATCTCTGAGGAATCGGAAGAGGAGACGTCGGTCTTGGAGCAGATCACCAAGGGGCGCGGCGACATCACTCGCTCCATTCTGGAGAGCGCTGCCCCCAAGGTTAAGGATTTCGGCATTGAGTTGATCGACCTACAGTTCAAACGGATCAACTACGTGGAGGAGGTTGAGAAGGATGTATTCGCTCGCATGATTGCCGAGCGAAAGCGTATTGCTGCGCGATACCGCTCAGAAGGGGAAGGGGAAGCCGCGCGGATCCGGGGAGAGCAGGAGCGGGAACTCCAGCGCATCCAATCGGAGGCCTACCGATCGGCTCAGGAAGTTCGGGGAGAGGCCGACGGCAAGGCCACCGGGATCTACGCCAAGGCCTACAACCAAGACGCTGCTTTCTACGCTTTCATGAAGAGTATGGAGACCTACGAGAGCGGAGTCGATTCCTCGACAACGCTGGTTCTCACAACCAAGGGTGATTTGCTGAAATACCTGGTTCGCCCCCAGTAACTTAGGGTCTGCGCAAAAATAACTTGGCATTTTGGCATCTCATCTTCACACCATCTTCGGCCGTTCCTCAGTCGCGAAATCCTCAACGTAGACCCGGCTATGCCTGCGGTTTCGCTCAATCGTTCGCGGCCAAATCTGGCGCAAATCTGAGCGCCAATTCTACCAAGTTATTCTTGCGCAGGCCCTTAGATAGAGTTCCCTCTTATTCTGGAGAATCTCTAGAATCGCCACTCACTTCCAAACTTGGGTGTCCGGACACAAAAAAGGGGCGAACCGACCTGGACGCCCCTCTTTCGATTAATACTGGTTGACTATTTGGCTACCAGCGGTCTCGTCCGCCGCCGCCGCCGCCGTAACCACCACCACCACCGGATCGATTCTCCCGCGGTTTGGCTTCATTGACGGTAAGGGTTCTCCCATCAAGGTCAGTGCCATTCAGGGCCGAGATAGCCGTCTGCGCTTCTCCCGAAGATTCCATCTCCACAAAAGCGAAGCCGCGTGACCGACCCGTATCTCGGTCTGTGATCACCTTGGCTGATTCGACAGTTCCGTGTTCGGAAAAGAGTTGTTCTAGCTGATCTTCCGTAGTGGAATAGGGCAGTCCGCCCACGTATAGTTTGTTACCCATTGTTCTCCTCCTAAAGAGAATAAGTTCGTCTTCAAACCCTGAGATGCTGACCGGAAAGGAACAGAACATGGTCGGATTCTTGGTCTCGTGCCACAGTCTAGTCGGTGATTCCTAAGGGGGTATCTTTTGCAGGGGTAAGACTGACTAGGCCTTCATTGTTTTGTTAAGACAGCTTCAGGAGGCCTTGTACTGAAGAAATCTTCGAGAGTATACCGATATCCTTCTCTCCATGTCAAAGGCTGGGGGGGAAAAGCCGCTCCCAACGTTCATAGCCCGGCGGTTCTTGGCACCCGATTTCGAGAGTGACGGTCGAACAAGAACCTTCAAATCGTACCGATGTCCCGACTCAGGAACGGTCGCGGACCTGACGGCCAACCCGGCCTGACGTCGGACGACCCTGAGTCTCCAGAGGCCACGGGAGCGATGTTGACTGAGGTGTGGGGCAGGCCCACGCACCCCGCTTCTTGCCCGCAGAGTCTGTATCTAGCATCCTCCCTTGCCTTTGCCGGTGCCCGCGCCCAACCCGAAGTCCTCGGCCAGGAGAGTTGACAAGGCAAACGCACCGAAACCGTTGGAGGTCTTGCTCAACCACTCACGGCGGGTAATGGATCGAGGTCCGATCAACCGGTTAGCGTACATAGATAAACTCCGTGGTGTTGAAGATCGCATGAGCAGCGTCTTTCCAGACAGCGACCGAATGCATCACATTTCCGGAGGCGTGGCTCTCGTCAGCCTCCTCCCGGTACAGGGTGCTGAAGTCATGAAATGCTTGAGTCCAGCGCGCGAGTTCCCGAGGCTCCGGATCCCGCCCCAAAGCGCGTTGAAACATAGCGATCAGGCGCTCCTCGGGTGACTCGCGTGATGAGCCGATCAACCGCCGTGCCCAGAATTCGGCCTGGCCCGCGACAAAGGGATCGTTGAGCATCGTCAGGGCCTGCGCCGGGACGTTCGTGACATCACGCTTGCCGGTTGGGATCTTGGGATTGGGCTTGTTGAAGGTGCTGAGGAACCTCTCCGGTTGCATGATTGAGTTTCTGAGGTAGATCGAGCGGCGACCACGCCCATCGAGCGGTCCCGAGTAGTAACTTTGATCCTCCTTTTTGTGGTTCATCCGGTAAATGGGGAGGTGCCGCCAGTCAAAGGTAGGCCATGGAAACTGCCGCACTATGCAAACCGTGGAAAAACAAGTAGTTCTGGAGGAGAACTGGCAAGTGCTCGCAGTTGTTTTTCCACCGTTCGCACAGCGCTTGGAAAACTCCGTATCACGGGCTTGCTGGCCCGGTTCGATGTCGCTCGGAGTTTTCCACAGTTCCCACGGCCTCTGCTACTGCAGCCGACTATATTGACAAGCGAACGGGGAACCAGATTTGGGATCCGGAAGGTGCCAACCACGTCCCCACCTCCCCATTTACCGGATGACCCCTTTTTGTTCCCTTTTGTCTCCGCTCGGTAGGGATCGATGAGCCCGCCGAAAAGCTGTGGGTCCAGTCGTCCCGAGACAGCCAGAATGGAATCGCGAATGGACTCCGCATCCAGGCGCCTCAGTGGATAGTGGTGAAGCTGACGATTGGTCGGGTCGACCTCTCGGGCCTGGGCATTGGTGTGGCTCGATTGCTGGAAGGTCTCAGTCATCACCAGCATCCGTACCAGTCTCTTCACGGACCAGCCGTCCCCAACGAACCGGTCGGCGAGGTAGTCGAGCAGTTCGGGGTGAGAGGGCTTGTCACCCAGGTGGCCAAAGTCATCGGTCGTTTCGACAATTCCGGATCCAAACACCGAATGCCAGACGCGATTCACGAAGACACGGGCCGTGAGAGGGTTCTCCGAACTGGCAACCAAGTGGGCCACCTCCATCCGCCCACTGCCGGTGGGGCCGGAACCATTCCGTTCGCCCGCCAGAGCTCTGACATAGCCGCGCGGCACCGGATCACCAAGGTCTGCGTAGACACCGCGAATGTTGAGCCGACAATCCTAGCCGGGGTCGAGGTCTGTCCCGCCCAATTGGTAGAGCGATGGGCAAAGAGTGTTTTGGAAAAGGTCAGGGTAGGCGTCAGGGAAGAGTCGCTGTCATTCGATATTGTGGCCTATCGGCTCGACGATTCATCATCGTATTTATGGGACAAAGCACTTAGACGCTAGAGTATTTTTTCAGCAATCTGGTCGGCACCTTTATAAGATGCTTAAGATGCTTAATTATAATTAGGGACGGATCTACCCGAAGGTCTGAAACTCTACCTGGGACTGACCGTAGGATAGAAGGGGGTTCAATTTCTCCTCCACGGAGTCTAATCCTTTGAAAAGGCTGATTCTTGTTCTGGTTCTTGGCGGGCTGTTGACCTGGGTGGGCTTGCGTCTATACCGCGAGCTGGCTGTGGAATCGATGGACGCCGAAGGCCGGGGACCAGCTCTCCTGGTCAAAACTGCCACGGTTCAGCCTCACGCATTCGAGACCAACCTCGAGCTCCTGGGTGAATTGAGACCCCAAGCGGTGGTCGAGGTCATGTCTCGGATCAGTGGGCGTCTTCGCGAAGTCCTTGTGGATCGGGGCGACGTCGTGAGAAAGGAACAGCTCCTGGCGGTAGTCGATGATGTGGATCTACGGCAACAGATCCACCGTGCTGAAGCCGCCGTTTCGGTCACTAAGGCGGCCGTGAGCCGTGAAGAAGCTACCTATGAAAACCTGAAGATCCAGGTGGCTCGCTACCGTGAGCTCCATGAAGAGAACCTGATTTCAACCCAGGACCTGGAAGACCTGGTGAGCAGGATGCGGGTCTCACAGGCACAGCTGGAACTGGTCAAGGCGCAGGTCAGACAGGCGGAGGCGTCGCTGAGCGAGCTCACGATTCAGCACGATCAAACACGAATCTACTCCCCACTGAACGGCTTTGTCGGGGTACGCCACCTCGAGCCCGGTGCACTGGTGAATCCCAGCGTCCCGATTGTCTCGGTATTGAACGTGGAGCGGGTCAAGACCCTGGTACCGGTGTCTGAAAGCGGACTCGGTAGCATCCGAATGGGATTGCCCGCCGAAATCGTCGTCGACGTCTATCCCGACCGGGTTTACCAGGGCAGGATAAGGCGCATCAGCCCCTACCTCAATCCAGAGACTCGGAGCGCCGATGTCGAGATCGAAGTCATCAATCGTGACGGGACACTGAAGCCGGGGATGTTCGCCCACGTCAAGATCGACACCCGGATCTCTGAAACTGCGCTCACCATTCCGCGTTCCGCCCTACTCACCCGCGGTGCTCAGCAGGGAGTGTATTTTTTGACCGATGAGCGGATTACCGTCTTTCGGGAGATTAAGATTGGTCGAATTGAGGGCGACGTGGTGGAGATTCTCGGGGGCCTGCAGGAGGGTGCCGAGGTGGTAAGTACCGGGGCGCAGAGTTTGAACGATGGTGACAAAGTGAGGACAGAATGAGTCTTCCTGATCTAGCAATCCGCCGCCCTGTTTTCATCATTGTGGTCTTCCTGATCGTCGCCTTGATGGGCGGGGTTTCGTTCGTCCACCTCCCCGTCGACCTGATGCCGGACGTCTCCTTTCCAACGATCAGTGTGACGACCAACTACGAGGGTGTGGGACCTCAGGAGATGGAGGAGCTGATCACCATTCCACTGGAGCGAACACTGGCCTCTACCCCTGGCATCAAGGAAATAACTTCGCAGTCCTCTGAGGGAACCAGCCGGGTTCGTGTCTCCTTCGAATGGGGCATCGATTTGGACTCAGGCGCCGCTGAGATCCGCACCAGGATTGATCGCATCAGAGGGCAGCTTCCAGAGGATGCCGACCCTCCGACCCTCTACAAGTACGATCTCAGCATCTTCCCCATCATGTATCTGGGGGTCTCCAGCGAGATGCATCCCAGAGAGCTGCGTGAGTTTGCAGAGAAGCAGATTCAGTACCGCTTCGAGAGAATTTCAGGAGTCGCCCAGGCGGATATCTGGGGAGGATTGGAGCGTGAGATCCACGTCGTGATGGACCGGTCCAAGATGCACACACTGCGAATCAGCCCTGCCCAGGTGATGGCGGCGGTGCGCCGCGAGAATCTAAATGAACCCGCTGGCCACGTCGTCGAAGACACCTTTGAAGTACTGATGCGCACCGAGGGGGAGTACGCATCCCTGGACGAGATCCGTCGGACGATGGTGACCATACGACAGGGAACACCGATCTACATCCAGGATATCGCCACCGTCGAAGACAGCCATCAGGAGATTCGCAACCTGGTTCGTGTCAATGGTGTCCCAGGAATGCGGATGGGCATCCGCAAGCAGTCGGGAGCCAACACCGTCAAGGTGTCGCAGGAAGTAGAGGAGGAGATCGAAAGAATCAATCGCGACTTTCCACAGGTCCGTGTCTACTCCCTCTACGATACGGCGAAATTCATCAGCAGGGCGGTGGCAAACGTACGGGACGCCGCGATCTACGGATCGCTCCTCGCAGTTTTTATTCTCCTGCTGTTTCTCCGGAATTTCCGCAGCATGCTGGTGGTCGCGATCTCGATACCTATCTCGGTGCTGGCCGCCTTCGGGTTGATGTATTTCAGCGGATTCACACTGAACGTCATCACTTTCGGGGGCCTCGCTCTAGGTGTGGGGGTGCTGGTCGACAATGCGATTGTCGTACTCGAAAACATCTTTCGGCACCGCCAGGAGGGGGAAGACAAGAAGACAGCGGCCCGCAACGGGACCAAGGAGGTTGCTCTGGCCATCACCGCCTCGACTCTGACCACGATTGCGGTCTTCCTGCCTGTGGTTTTCATGAGCGGGATGTCGGGTGTCATGTTCCAGCAGCTGGCCTGGGTGGTGTCGTTTTCGCTTTTTAGCTCACTTCTGGTGTCCCTCACGCTGGTTCCTCTTCTTTCCAGCCGGTTTATTCGCGTCAGAGAACCCGATCCCAAAAGCTGGGTTTATGCGCTCGTCCACAGAAGTGGTCAGTGGATAGAAGGATTGGACAAGAGTTACGCAGGGTCCCTGGGGTGGTCCCTGAGACATCCTTTCCTGATCATTTCGAGCAGCGCCCTCCTGGTAGTTGCGGGTTTTCTACTGGTGCCGTTTATTGGCCTCGAGCTGCAACCGGAAACGGATGAGGGTCAGATCCGGATCAGCCTGGAGATGCCCGAGGGAACCCGATTGGAGGTGACGGACAAGATGGCGCACGAGGCAGAAAGGCTGGTGCGGGAGCAGGTGCCCGAAGTCGACAGTCTCCTGGTGGAGGTAGGTTCGGCCGGGGGCTGGAGGACGGCCAACACCAATCGGGTCACCGTTCGCGTCTACCTGGTTCCCCTGGCCGAGCGAGAGCGCAGCAGCCAGGACATTGCCCTGGCCTTGCGGCCGACTTTTTCGAACTTTCCCGGGGCAATCTCTCGTGTCCGTACCAGCGGCGGCAACTATGCCATGCGTTGGGCCACCGAAAGCGAGGGAGATCGTCTCACTCTCGACATCCGCGGTCACGACATGAGCCAGTGTTTTGACCTGGCTGTCCAGATCAAACGAATCATGGAGTCGATCGAAGGGGTTTCTGACGCCACCCTCAGTAGAAGTCCAGGACGGCCCGAAAGCCATATCAAGATCGATCGGGCCAAGGCAGCGACCATGGGACTCACAGTCGCCAACGTCGCGACCACGGTTCGCGCCAGCATAGGGGGAACCGTGGCCAGCTATTTCAGAGAGGGAGGGGACGAGTATGAGATTCTGGTTCGCTACAAAGAAGAGGACCGACTGAGCAGTGAAGATGTGATGGCCATTCCCATCCAGACTCCTGCTGGATTGGTTGTCCCCCTCCACACCCTGGTGAAGTTTGAGCGAAGTGAAGGGCCTAATTCGATCTCCCGAAAAGATCAACAGAGAATCGTCTCAGTATCGGGTAACCTCTCGGGCACTCGTGACATGGGATCCATCGTGCGTGAGCTTGAAGGGGAAGTGCGCCCGCTGGTGACGTCTCCAGACATCGCTCTGGTTTTTTCCGGCGAGTGGGAAGAGCAAGAAGAGGCGCGCTTTCTGTTGCAGATCAGCTTCCTCCTTGCGGTGATCCTGGTCTACCTGGTCATGGCAGCTCAGTTTGAATCGTTCAAATATCCTTTCCTGATCATGTTTTCCATCCCCCTGGCTCTCATCGGAGTGGTATTGGCACTGTTCTTGACCGAGACAACCTTCAATCTTCAAGGGTTCATCGGCCTTATCATGTTGGTAGGAATCGTGGTGAACAATGCCATCGTGTTGGTCGATTACGTCTTACAACTTCGTCGCCAACATGGACTGTCGGTGGTCGATTCACTGGTTACGGGAGGCCGGCGACGGCTTCGCCCTATCCTGATGACCACCCTCACCACGGTTCTTGGACTCACTCCCATGGCCATAGGGATCGGAGAAGGTGCAGAGCTTCAGGTCCCCATGGCCCGTGTTCTGATCGGTGGCTTGATTTCGTCTACGTTCATTACCCTTTTCCTGATCCCCACGCTCTTCCTCACAATGGAGCGACTTCGGTCTACTCGTCGCGAAGAGATGTCCGGGGTGGAACCAGCCCTGGGTCAGACCTCGAGTACAGTCGGTAGCTGATGGGCCTCGGAACCCGATGTACCTGCGCTGGGTCCCAATAGGGAAAGCCGGGCCGGCTACGCACCATTGCAATCCGAGAGCGGCTGGAGTGGATGGTGCCAAGGGCGGAGACATCACCATCATCGACGCTTCTGATGAGTGGTTGATAGAGAACAGCGGAAATGGGGGCCCAGCCGGCGACGGCGATCCACCGGGCGAAAGGGGCGCCGAAGGCATACTCAGTCCTAACCCCAATACTGTTCATTTAAGGATCTTAACCTGGATTCTCGGACGGCCCGTCCGTCCTTGGATGCGACTGCGGACCGGAAAGCTGCTCATCTTCCTTTTCACCGCTCTTGGGTTGCAGCGCCCTCGGCTGGAGGACACCCGCTCTTTCAAGATCTCCTCCAAGACCGTCTCATGAAAGGCAATTCTCTCCTGAGGGGGGAAGAGACACCAAGCGAGGCAACTTGCGTCTGACCACCCGGAGCGAGTGGACAAAGGACAGGGTGTCCGGGTCCACGTGCGCCTTTAAGGCCGCCTCATGCATCAAACCCCGTAGCGCGAAATGAGCCAGCAGCAGACCATAGAACTCCTGCTCCACCAGCTCCGGTTTCTTGCTGCGCAAAACGATGCGTGCTCCCCGCAAGTGGGTCTTGAGTTCATCCAGTGCCGTCTCGATCTCCCAGCGCTCGTGATAGAGGGCGGCCAGTTCCTCGGCCGGACCCTCCTCGGGCTCCAAGGTCGTCATCAGACGATACCGTTCGTCGATTCCCTCCAGCCGATACTCGATGACCCGCACCGCGAGCCCCTCCTGGTCCCGCCTGCGAGCCTTGTCGCTGGGATAGATCTTGCTCCGATAGGAGCCATCGGCCAAACGCTCCAGACAGGGCAGCCTCAGGTTCTTTTTCACGCGCCACAACAGGTGGCTGCCGCCTTCTTGGGACCGCTTCCACAGAGCGTAGCTGAAAAAATTCCGGTCGGCCAAACACAGCATCTCCGGACCCAGCTCCGCCACCACCCCGTGGGCGAGCGTGCTCTCTCCCCGCCCATAGCCCCCCATCTCGGTGGCAAACAACACGTGGGTCCCGTTCTCCAGCAACGCCACAAATCGCAACTGCGGATAGCCACTGCGGCCCCGCGACGCTCCGGGTCGACCAAACGCGGCTTCATTGGCCGCGGTGTCTGCCAGATCCAGCGTGCTGCCGTCCAACGTCACCAGACGCCTCCCCCGATACCACGCCCCCTGCGTCTGTGGCGTCGCGATCGGGCTCACCACCTCCTGGTACAGCCGCTGCAGCGGCTCCTTCCCCAATCGGCTCCGGGCCTGAGTAATCGCCGACTTGGCCGTGCCCCGCAGCCGTCGCACGTTCAGCCCCAACCACTCCAGCCCTTCCAGCAGGCACCGCAGCACCTCTCCATAGGACACTTGCCCGTACAGCGCCAGTGCGATCACATAGTACACCACCACGTGCGCCGGCAAATTTCGCTCCCGCTTGCTCGCTCGCCCCGTTTCCTGCAGAATCCGGTCGATGGTCGTCCTCGGAAACTTCTCAGCAAGCACGCCCAGACTCACGAAATCCGTAATCCGGGCTCCCTTCGGTAACTCGGCCAAAGTGCGTGCCATGGCGTTCCTCCTTTTTTATAGCAGAAAGGATCGCTCATGACCCTGACACTTAAGTGAACAGTATTGGCCTTAGCCCGCATTTCTCATGGCTGGTCTACTGCGTCGCCGCAAACATCCGTCCTGGCTGTGTTACGCTCCGTCGGCCTCCTCGACGTACTGCACGAGTACGACTGCGGGGGCCTCGGTCGCAAGCCTTGCCAGGACGGCCCTTGCGGCGCCTCGCTACGACAAGCGATGAGAAATGCGGGCTAAACCTCCACCGACTCGGGCGAAGATAAAAGAATCGTTTCAGAAGGGCACCGAGGCGAAAGGGTGTCAACAAACCACTACCACGGTCGATGGGCAGGAGTCTGTCGAGTAGGATCTCTATTCAAACCTCAATTTGCTCTTTGGTGCTTGTGACCAATACCAGGGGTTTTTCGCTCATTTCAGCTCACTTCATCTCAGTACCTATGAGTTTGTGAAATCGGCACTTAGCCTAAGCCCAGTTCTTTATCTCATTTTCTCTCAGTTCGCTCGTTTTGGCTGGTCTTGTTAGAAAGTGTTAGAAAACCAGCTTATTTCAAGTCCGGAGGGAAAGGGGCAAAATTGGGTTCATCCGGTAAATGGGGAGGTGCCGCCAGTCAAAGGTAGGCCATGGAAACTGCCGCACTATGCAAACCGTGGAAAAACAAGTAGTTCTGGAGGAGAACTGGCAAGTGCTCGCAGTTGTTTTTCCACCGTTCGCACAGCGCTTGGAAAACTCCGTATCACGGGCTTGCTGGCCCGGTTCGATGTCGCTCGGAGTTTTCCACAGTTCCCACGGCCTCTGCTACTGCAGCCGACTATATGGACAAGCGAACGGGGAGCAGATTTGGGATCCGGAAGGTGCCAACCACGTCCCCACCTCCCCATTTACCGGATGACCCCAAAATTGCCCTTTCAGAACCCCTGTTTCAAAGTACTCTTCTTCCAGTCGGAGGATGCCACGAACCGTGGCGTGGGGAATTCTCAACTGGGCCGCTTACGTTGCTCAGGATGCGGGCTGCTGACTCGGTTTCCTATGCACCAGATCCTAAATCTGGATAGGCAAAAGGTGAAAAGCTACGAAAAGCTAACAAAACTCATAAGATACGCGGGTTTTCGCCAAACTCAAAGAGTGATTCATTGAGTATTGTTGAGTTTTGTAGGTGGACGAAAAGTGGACGGAACTTCTTTCGTCCACCCCTCACTATCTGATTCTCTGTCCCGCCAACTACAACTGAGAACACTCCCACTGATCACTCTAGGAAGGTGGGATGTCTAAAGGCGGAGACAAAATGAATTCTAACAATCTAGGTTCTATTGAGAAGAAACTCCTGGAAGACCCGCAGAACAGCAATCGTTTGATAGGCGCACAGCTGAAGGTCAGCGACAGAACCGTCGCAAGAGTGCGGAAGGAACTTGAAGCAAATGCGCGGATACCAGTCGTTACACATACACGAGGCTCCGACGGTCGACTGCGTCCGCGAAAACACAGTCGGAAGGTAGTGCAGCCGAAGTCGACTGCGCAGCCGGAAATCTTCCGCACCACTCGGACCCGGTATGGGCCCAAGCGTACTGCGCCAAGGCTCGGGGGGACTGTGCTCGGAGATGTCCGCAGTGCATTCTCAAGCCACCCACTTGCATTCATCGTGGCGCTGCCTTTCGGAGGCTTCGTCCCTGTCGCGGTTTGGTGTCTGACACACCTTGAGCCAATGCAGTGGTGGATATGGGGAATGCTCGCCGGCGGCGCGCTCTTCTCCAGCCTCACCGTAATCTCATGGGGCCAGATCGTTCTCAAGAATCTGTTCAAAGCTATTGGATTCGCCACACTGGTGGAGGGTGTGATGATTGCGTCTAAAACCTGGTGGCTGTCTCTCACGGCACTAGGGCTACTTGTGACGATCAACGCGATCTCCTGCGCTGTGGCGCTCGCTCAGGACGAGACGAAAAAGCAGAATCGCTCTCGGTAGCGGAAGTTCTTTCATCGAGCACCCAGAGGGCGGTAAGCGACACTGCTGGATGACTCGTCATTGGCGTTGAGGCGAAGTTCGCTCTCCACACTGAAGCTGCCAATATGCTGATCGGGAGGGCCGTATTCACCTTTCCCACTCTACGCTCTCCGTGACCTCGCCTCATTTCTTCCCTTCATGGGGTTCGTTGGAGTGCACGTAAATCTTGCCCCTTCACGACGCTCCGCTGTTCTCGGGTCAAAATTTATCGGCACATCCAACCCAAGAGGCCCCATGAAGAAAATGAACTCGGTCACAGCAAAGAGCTTGTCTGGCAGGAGGCTCTCACCTACGGAGATGGAGTATGAAATGGATCGGTGTGCTGCTCCGTGGAATTGTCCAGCAGCGTGTTACCTAGCATGTGCCGAGTGCTTGCAAGACCGGAGGTGTGGAAGATGATTTTTCAGGTCGAATCTGAAAGGCCAAAGAGGGTTGGCTATGGAAAGCAGCTCAGGGCGATCACGCTACAGTTGGAGCGTCTCAACCACAGGATGACGGTTGAACGAGAAGTGCTCTACGAGGTGCTTCGCAGGATTGACTCTGGTCGAAACCGACGGTGGAGATGATCGGCGCACGTGGCAGGTACGGTCTCTTCGACGCACTTCGGAGGCTCGGAAACTCGATCTCTTACGGAAAGTTCTTCAAACCAATCATTCCCGAATTCTTCGCCACCGGAAAACATGAAAGATTACCCGAGATCACGCATGGAGATGGAAATCGCACGGGATTCTGGACCATTCCTGGCATCGTGCTCTCCGGTATTTCCTTAGGAACTCCGTCGAGAAACACGAGAACATTCAAATTATCAACTAGTTCCTGGTCGAGTCCAGCACAAAATTCGCTCATTCTTCCCTGGGTCAACAAGCGGATCAGATGCATTTGAAAGAGGCGATCCTGGGCCGTCACGAAGCCCTGGGCCATGAGAGCATCGGGCAGGTTCTGGGCATAGATATAGGCCATGCCCTTTTCATCCCGCTTTACGGCCACAGCATCCCTCAGACCGGGGACAGTTAGTTCACCCTCTTTCTGATAGTCGTTGAGGTAGGGCAGCACGGGCCAGGCTAGAAAGAAGCAGAACGATGAGGATCAGACCGGTCCAGGCGAGGCCATATTCGCTACTCCTGCTTGCCAATCATCACGGCTCACGCGAACTGTTCTGCCTCTGTCCCGACCACCTCTCCTACAGGTGCAGCAGCTGAGCTAGGATTGTCTCAACTTGGTTTGTGTCCTGGAGCAGGTCGCCGTGCTGCTGTGGGGTCGTGTGTTTCGTGTAGGGCACTCCTTGAGGTGGCACCGCTTTGGAGAATCCCACACGGCCATCACCCGGTTCCCGGTGGCCTGTCTGGAAATCCCAGCCTCCAATGGAGGATGGCCCACCTTTAACAAGCGTTCGCAAAGTCGGGTACCTATCGCTAGCCAGAACCGCAATCGGGGGATACTGGAGCGCCTGCCTACACACAAGAAGGGATCTGAACTCACTTGCGCGTCCCAGCGCCCGGCGAAGGTGCTCCCGTTGCTCCTCAGTGACGCTGGAGGATCCGGAGGTTGAGAAGATTCCCAACTGTTGGCGCTCCCAGTCATCAGCCGAATACCAATTGTGTCGAATGGTCTCTCCATTCTGTTTCACCAGTCCAGAGGTGTTTGGGTCAGACGGGAAGAAGCAGTACGGAGAAACAAAGGTGAACAAGATCCGGGGACTCAGGATACGCCCGTTCAGACCGGCTGCAGTGCCTGCGTGCATGTCCTCCAGGAAACTGACTGAGGAGCCGAATGGTGCGCCGGCGAAGAGCAGGCTGTGGAACAGATTTGGAGCGCGGTTGAGAGCCACAAAGCTGACGAGGCCGCCCATGCTATGGGCCACCACTTGAACCTTTGCTCTTCGGTGCCGTTTACTGATCTCCACTAGAAAGGCTGTGAACTGGTCGACAGTTTCGAGATTGTCCCGACGCCAGTCATAGGCGAACGTATAGAATGCCCGACCAGACCCGCTGGCCCAATCCAGGAAACGACCGTAGATGTCGCGCCAGGCTACCGTCTCGATCGGTCCTTCCACGACCAGTTCATCGCGCCGCTGCACCTCGCCGTCCCACCTGAGGGGTAGCCTCAAGTCGGCTGAGGCGAGTCCCAAGGCCTGCCTGAAGGTAATCCAAGCCCGAAGCCCGTTCCGTCTTGATAGGATGCTGCCCTTGATGCCGTGGATGAACACCAGTGGAGGTAACAACGCCTCCGAAGAGGGGCCTTGTCCATCCTGTGCCCTCCCGGGATGAGTCAGACTCTGAATAACGACGATCCCGGCGAGCGACAGAATGGCTGCGGTCAAAGCGATTAGTCCCCTTGCCATGAGTAGCCGTCGCCTCTGCTCTAGTGTTCGTCGACCCGGCAAAACTCAGCCACGACAGCGTAGACACCTTGGACCACCATCGCCATGCGATCGTAGTCCAGCGTTTCAGGTCGATCTTCTGGCGTGTGGTAGTTGACATTCCGGTAATGGGCCGTATCCGTGATCATCACCGCGGGGTATCCCGCTTCCCAGTAATAGCGGTGGTCCGACCAGTCGATGCCGGGAACCCACGGGGGCGCAGAGATGGAGTAGACGGGCAGCAGCGAAGCCCCGCGCATGGCATTCTTGACTCGACGCACTGTTTCCCCTTGGCCCAACTTCCCCACCACGGCGATGAAATCGCCCCGGGACGGGTAGAAGAGCTTCAAGAAGGAGAGGGGAAAGTGCTGACTAGCTTCCAAATCGCTGAAAAAACCGATCATCTCCAGGGAGACCATGAGCTCGACGTTGACGTTCTGTTCTTGGAGAGACCTGACGTGGACAGCACTCCCGGTGTTGGTAGTCCGAAAATAAGGAGGTTCCTCGAGAGTGTAGGCGACGAGCTCGACCGTCATGGCCAGAGGGACGCTGCCCAGTAATCGTCCCAGCTCGATGAGACCGGCCACGCCACTGGCGTTGTCGTCGGCTGCCGGCAGCTCTTCCCACGCATCATAGTGGGCTCCCACTACCAGGCGCTCCCTGGTCTTTGGTCCCAGTGTCACGATCACATTGCGATAGGTCTTACCGTGAATCTGATACGTCTGTTCGACGGGACTCTTTCCCGTTGCCTCCTGCATTTGACTACCAATGTACTCGGCAGCACGATCCAGGATCTCCGGATGGGCCTCATTTCTGGGGAAGAACCTCTCGCTCAGCATCCGCACGTGGGCCTCAAGCTGCGCTGCCTCTACTCCCGGCGGGGTTGGGGACCGCCTGGCCACGGGGAGGAAGGGTTGGGTCACACAGATCCAGGCTGCTGCCAGCAAGAGCGTGACTCCAGCCAGAACGAAGATCAACGTCACCCTGGACCCCTTAATCATTTCCCCAACCTCTCCCTTGGCGTTCGTCCCGGTTCCGGGAACCTCATCCGCTGGGAGAAGCTAAGGCGTGGTGATGGAGGAAAGCCAGGGGTGGTGTGATCCTTCTTCAAGTGTCACAGGAGACGAGGGCGTCATCCGCGCGGTCGTTACTTGATCCAGCCCATAGCCCAAAATCCGCACAACCACGAAGAGCAGGTCCTAACGGCGATGCCGAGAAGATGAGAAGTAACGTCTGGCTGCGATTCTAAACACCATTGTACAATAACCTGCTTTGCAAGAACGGTCTCAGGGCTTCATTCCCTCCTCAAGCTGCTCAATACACTTCGAAGAGACCATCCGGTAGTGAACCAGGTTGCTGGACCTGACCCGGTTCTTCGTGATCGAGTCGCAGAACACCACGTCTGCCCACTCCAGAGTCTCCAGCTCCTGCGAGGGAAGGAGGTACTCCCTCACCGAATGGTACTGGCGGAGGACGGGAGCCAGCAGGCCCCTTGCAGTGAGAAGCAAGGTCTCGCTCACGGACACCACGACGATGAGTGAAGGTCTCTCCAGGCCCCGTATGAGATCGAGATGTTCCTTCGCGTCACTGAAGGTGACGCCAATGACGGAACGATCCTTGGGGACCAGCGGCGTGACCTCGGGAACCAGACCGGATGGGGTTGCGACGAGAGCTCCGACCGATAGGGATCGATTGGTGGAAAGCTCCTCCAGCGAGCACGCTTCCACGGGGTACGTGAGATTCTCTCTGAGCTCAACGCGGAGCAGGTGACGCATACCTGGCTCCGTGTTCACGACCAGGATGTGGTCAGGAGACTGAGCCATGAGGCGCTCCTGAACACGCTGGCGAAGCTGCTGAACGGTGTACCCGTGTTCCCGGGCAGCCTGGATGGTCTCATTGATCAGATCGTCCAGATCCTTAGATGCCGGAGGATCGGACAACACTTCTGCCGAGCGCACCATCATCCGGCTCCCGTGCCGGCGCACCAGCCAGTCACGGGACACCAGGTCTTGGTAGGCCTGACTTACCGTGTTGTGGTGAATCTTCAATCGCCGGGCCAGGGCTCGGACGCTGGGAAGGGCCTGGCCCGGTAGCAGCCTCCCCGTCGCGATGAAGAAAACGATCTGCTCGGTGAGCTGCTGCCGGATAGGGAAGTCGCTGTCCCGACTGATCTGAATGTCCATCGTCCCGAAGAGAATTCGTGCAAAGGGAAGTGGGATCGGAATCCCACCTTGGACGGCATTGTACATGCTCCGCGGCCTTTTGACAGCCAGCAAACTGTCACGGGTGTGATGGCGCCCCCCCGCGAAAGGCCCTAGGTTGGATGGTACGACAACGGGGGCCACCCATGACGAAAGAGGAATTCAACCAGTACACCCACAATTTACTACCAGTCCGGGGGTGAGTAGCCCCAAGGAGTTTCACCCCGAGGCCCTCGCAGAACCGTACGTGAACCTCTCGGCTCATACAGCTCCCATCATTCAGCCGGGAAAAGCACTTGCCTCGCGTTGTTGCATAAATCGATTCGGCGTCTCGGCTTGTCTCTGATCGGTCAGGGTGCCAGCATGAGGAATGACGCCGAATGGCTACACCTTCCGATCCCGAGTTCGGAACTGGCCAGCCTACAATCAAGCGTTGATCGCCCCGGGTCGGCTGACCTTTTGGTTCGACGAAGAAGCAGCCTGCGGCCTGGCGGAACACTGACCTGCAGAGAGGTCGAGGCGCGCCGAGGGTCTATTCCGATACCGCCATCCAGTGTGCACTGGTGTTGCGGTCGGTGTTCCATCTCAGCCTTCGATCGACACAGGGCTTCGTTTCTTGGCTCCTGGAGTTGCTGAGACTCGATCTGCCGGTTCCGGACTACAGAGTAGACGGCAAAGCTCTGAGGTGGCGTCGTTGTTGGTCGGTCCAGGCGTCAGACCCCGACACGTCGTCGTGGATGCCACCGGCCTTAAAGTGTACGGCTCCAGTGAGTGGCACATGCGAAAGCATCGACACGGTCGCCGCAGAGCGTGGAGGAAGCTGCACCTGGGTGTCGACGAGACGACGAAAGAAATCGTGGCGGTGGAGGTCACACCCAGCCAGGTTCATGACAGCAGTCTGTCGCCGAGATTGCTCTCCCAGATTCCGGGCCGGATCGGTCAAGTCTCCGGCGACGTTGCCTAAGACACGAGGCCCTGTTATCAATCGATACTCGACCGGGAGGCTGTCGCCACTATCCCTCCCCGACGCAATGCAAAGCTAAGTAAAAGTGTGGACCCGCCTGACTGGCGTGCGATGCGAGATGCCAGCCTACGGCGGATGGAAGAGCTCGGTCGCTATGAATGGCGCGCCTCAAGTGGTTGCACGCGGCAAAGCCTTGCAGAGAACGCGGTGTCGAGGTTCAAGGCCATGTTCGGATCCAACCTGTCGGCCCGACGATTCGACAATCAACGGACCGAGGCAATAATCAAGTGCACGGTGCTGAATCGGCTGACAACTCGAGGCATGCCTGAGTCAGTGCGAATTCAGTAGCAGTCACATACAAAGCCCGACAAGCCGCGAGCGGATTGGAATTGTGCAACAAAGCCGCCAGAAGCTACCGATTAGCACAGCCGATAAACAAAGTTCCATAGCAGGCCCTCCTTTACTCCCACTCAGGGCTCATTATGAAGGCCCGGAATCGCTGCAAGATTTCCTCACGTTTGACGTTCAAGAAGACCATGGTCGATAGCACCATCAGGCCCACCGTGATGAGGATGACCGCTTTTGCAATTCCCTCCCGGCCGTACATCTGCAGACCCAACTGGCTGGTGACGCCAATGACCAGGAAGGCGAATCCTGTGTAGACAAAGGCCCGGATGCGGAGGGCAACACCCATCATGATGCCCAGGAGGGTCACAAACAGCTCGACACTAAAGTGCAAGAGGTTGGGGGTGTAAAGAACCTCCAGTGTGGAAACGGCCAGGATGGTTGCCGATGTGGCAATGCGAATCCCCGCCAAAGCTTGCCGAGTCAGGTCGGCCTTGTGAAGATGGGCGAAGATCAACACGGTCAAAGCCGCGGGAATCACGTAAAGCTGCAAAAGACCGGTGGTTTCACTTGCTGCTGGGATCCAGATATAAAGAGCTACGTTGTACAGCAGTGCGGGCACATACAGAGCCCACACGTTCTGTGCCCTGTGAGCGACCATCATATAAAAGGACGCGGCAGCGAAGATCACCAGGGAGGCGGGTCCCGGTTGGCTTGGCAGTACCCACCAGAGTGCGACGGGAAGAAACTTCGCTGCGTAGTACGTCGGACGCACAAAAAGAGCAAGATCCTCAGACCCGCCGCGGGCGGCCAGGATATTGAGTCCAAAGAAAACAAAACTCAGGGCTAGCACCCCCAGAGCCAGACTCAAGTTGGGCCCGAAAGGAACCCCCAAGACCCACTCGTACAGATAAAGGCAAGTCCAGGCCATCGCCACTTCCGACAGGTAGACCAGGAGCTCGAGGTTGTGATCCCAGGCCAAATAGAGCCAGCACAAACCGGTAAGAGCCATGGTGAGTGCCAGAAGAAGCGTGGGCACCGTACCCGCCGAAAAGAAAGCCACTGCACCTGAAACCACTGTGAAGGCTACGGCCACGCCGAGCAATACACGACCGGTGGCTACCCAGAAGGAATCCTCGCTTTCCACGGGTGCCGTCTTCAAAAGTATTCGGGACAGGAGTAGATAGCCTGTGGCAAACGAAACCGTGACCAGACCCAGCTGAGGCATCACGTCCAGAGACGCGGTACGCCACAGAAGCGTGGCCCAGACACTTCCCGGAAGGCAAATGGCCGCTACCGCTAGCGCTTGCAAGGATGTCTTTCTCCACAGATAGCCTGCCGCCACACAGCCGAAGGTCACCAAAAGCAGTGTCAGTCCGGTATTTGGAAAGAAGGGTTCAAGCAAAACCCAGGTGGGGACCGTCACGGCAAGAGAGAGAAGCAGCAAGGCACCTACCCAATCTTGCAGCAGCTTGATCAGGCTATGACGTTCTTTGCTATCCAACTGAAAACCCATACCCTCCAGCGCACGATATCCCGGCCCTCGCATCAGGACAGCGGCCACCACCACCCACAAGAGACCCAGGAGGGCGATGGCAACATCCACGGTGAGCCACCCCACGGCGGCAAACCAGAGACTTCCCGTGAGGCTGGCGGCAACCAAAAGGTGTACGCTCTTTTGCCCACGCTCCAGATAGAAGAAATAGAAAAAGAAGAGGCAAGCCAGCAAGGAGGTCCCCAACCCGGACCAGTGAGGATCGATCCCCCCCACTGCACCGATAATGATGAGAAAGAAATAGGCCGCCTGGCCCAGGACCACACCTACTGCTGCAACCAGTGGCCACAAATAGAAAGCTGTTTCACAATTTGCTTCAGGGACGCCAAGCAGAGTACCGACGCGATCCCGGTTTCGCAGCACCAGATGGGCCAGGCCAAGCAGCACACTCATCACCATGATCGTGACCAAGAGGAAGGGGCCGGGATCGAACTGAAAAAGACTCTCCACAAAAACCAGTAGAGAGAGGCCGCCCAGGATAACCGATGGGTGAAGCAATCTTTCCTCCCCAGTGGCGCGGACTGCAACCAAATAGGTCAAAGCGGCCACCAGGAAGGTGAAGCCGGCTGCTGTTCCCAGACTCAAGAGCAAGCCCGCCACGGTTCCCGTCTGCACTCCCTGAGTGAAATCAAATTGGCTCACAACAAAGCCGACCGCCAGAAGTGGGAAGACCAGTGCCAAATGGACCAAAGGTTCCCCGTACACACTCCGAAAGGTTGAGACCGTTTCCCCAGCCTTTACCCAAGAAAGCTTGTTCAGCAAGACCAGACCCACGCATGCCAGGACCATCGAGAACCCGGCTGTAGTCACCCCTAGTACGGGATCACCCCAATGAATCGAGAGGGTCATGATCTGGGCAGCTCCAATACAAAGACCCGCCAGGTAGACAAAGCAGCGGGCCTCGGCACTTCGCTCGTCCATCTGCATGTTTTTGGCCGAGAGGAAGAGAACCAATGCTGCCCCCAGATAAGCGACAAGAAGGAGTTGCCAATCGGATACTCCCCACAAGAACCAACCCTGGATGACTGCCATCAGGGAGAGAACTGCAGCACATCGCGCCAGCGGAATTTCATACACGTACTGGCCGTTGAAGGGCTCCTCCCCTTCTTTATCCTCCACGGGAGCTGACGCTGGAAAACCTCTCTCTGCCAGGAAACTGCCCGCCCAAAGGACCAGGGCGAGCGCTGTCAGTACGGTCGCGCCTTCGAGGTACGACTGACCGATCACCGCCAGCAGCGGATATGTGCTCACCCCTAGGGCCACAGCGGCCATATAGGTCAAAGCAGGCCCACTATACATCCAAGCTGCGAGGGCGAAAACGCCGGCGGAAAGCCAAAAGGTCGCTAGAACCGGGGTCGCCAGTCTCATGTCCCAGCTAAGCGAAACAAGCAACACTCCCAGAAGTGCCAGCAAGAGTGAAGCCTCAGCCAAGGGACCCGCCCAGAGATGCCTCTCCCTTGCTTCAAGAGAAGGAAACGGCGAGTTAGGCCACGGTGAGGGGAAAACTCCCACGGCACCGTCCTTGATCGTCGGCTTGGCTCGCTTCCATAAGCAGCAGCCACCAAAGCCAGAAGGACACCCAGTGCTGCCAGGCAGACCCCCGTGGCAGGTCCTCTCGGCCAGGGGAGGCTGACAACGGCCAGCAGGTTCAGCACACCCAGACTCAGGGCGGTCAAAGAGAGGTAGGTCCACAGGTGGACCTGGTAAACCGCTCCCGAGAGACCAAAGAAAAGGGACAGAACCCCAGCTGCGGCAAGCAAAAGGGACGGAACGCTCTCAGGGTTTGCCTCCAGGCTCATGAGAAAAAGTAGCCCAAGAGCCACCAGGGCTGTCCCAAAAGTCATGTGATGAAGGAGCCCGCCATAGAAGAGTCGTCTGCCACGGATCGCCTCCTTTTCCTCCTTGGCCACGCGCCGTAGCCGCAAGTCGCACCAGGCCGAATAACCTGTGGCGATGGCCCAGCCCATCATTGAAACGACCGCCACGACCGCCAGGTGCGCCGCCATCGCCTCGGGTACCGTCCGATCTGAGAGAAGCAGCTTTTGAACGACTTCATGGATGGAGACGTACCCAAAAAAGAGAGAGAGGCCGTAAAGCAACGGAGAGCGATAGATCCGAGTCAGCAGGCCCAGCACCAGCGCGGCAAGAGGCATGGATAGAAGCGGAGCCCAGGCAAAGGCCGGCCTGAACATCTGCAACCCGGAGATCAACAGCCCAAGGAGTGCGAAAAACAAGGCTCCCTCAAAAAGGGCCCGCGAGAAAAGAACGAGCCGGCCATATTGGAAAGGAAGGGCAAACCGACCCAAGACAGCTACTACCTCAGCCTCGTCATCCAAAGGCCCGGGGCCAACCCGGCGACGGATCATCTTCCCTCCCATCCAGGCCAGAAGAGCCGCCAGCGAACTGAGTCCCGGGGCAATGACTGCCACCGCAATCAGGGCGCCATAGATGGGCAGGCGCGAGCGGTAGTAATGGGCACAAACAACCAGTGAGAGAGCCGTCAAGAAAAGAGCCGCCGCATCAAGCGTTAAAACGGGACCCCAGTGATAGACATCCAGGATGTCCAAACTATGCAGATGCCGCCACAGCGCGATGACGTAAGCCAGCGAGGCGGAGATAAGAATACTGTCGGCAAGGACTCTCCGGTACTCACGCTTCAGCCCCGCACGCTCCCCGGCCCAGGTAAGTCCAGCCCATAGGAGGCTCAGGGCAGCCAGGGCCAACACAGAAGGGGTCCCAAACGGCTTGTCAAACCCAAGCAGGACGGCCAGTCCCGCGGCCAGGTTTCCTGCATAAAAGAGAACAGGACGCTTATACAGAATACTGGCACCGTAATAGTAGATCGCGTAGATGGCCAAGGTCGTGGTTAACCAGATGGGAGACCCATCCCGGACTTCCCCAAATCGAGTCCACAAGGTCACCCCCAGCAGCGCCCCGGCAAGGGCCCAGCCAATCACCTTGAAAGGAACCACGAAGCGGGGTCGATCGGCCAGGATCTGGGCAGAGCGTCGTTTTTCTCCGCCACGGGAACTCTTTTGACGTTCCCAACCTTCAAAATAGTGAACCAGCCAGTTCAAGACACCCATGAGTGGCAAGTAGACCAGGGCCCAGTTGGAGGGCTGAACTCGGATCAACCACTGGGCGAAAACGACGTGGTAAAAACCACAAGCGCAAAGAAGCAACAGGTAGAGGGAAGGTACCGATTCGAGATACCAGACCAGTGCAGCGAAAACGAAACACCCCAGCAACAGGGTTTGGGCGGAGCTGAGGTTCTCAAGCAGGACCGTCTGCAGGGGGCTGAGCCTAAGGGCCACGGCTGTCTCGCCGAAGTAAGGCAGAATGGACAGGCAAAGCGCCGCGAAGGACACGGCATAGCCGATGAAGGTGAAAGAGGTAAAAGGCCTCGCCGTTCCCATTGCCGACTTGAGATGGTAATCGGTGTGAAAAATCATGGCGGCCAGAAGCATCAAGAAGGGCCCATAGTGAGCCGGTCCCACCAGGACTCCCGTCTCCGAGAAGGCCACGGCGATGTGAAGAAACACCAGCGTCACCAAAGCCGCACCGGACAACGTTCCCAGGACGAAATAGGCGGTAAAGCGGCGATCCAGGAAAACACTCTTCATGAATTCCCGGTTGAACCGCACCACTCCGTAACCCAGAATCAGCAAGGCCAGGTAATCAGCCGCCGTCAACAGCACTCGCGTGATGAAGAGAAGAGGGGAGATCCAGCGAAGAAACGGTACCAGCAGCATGACCACGCAAATACCCACAAGAAGCCGCGCGTAGATCCGGTAAAAGCTCCTTGCGAACAGAGCGGACGCGATCATCGAGGTGAAATAAAATGTGCCGGCTGCCGCAAGACCGCATGCGGTTCCAATCATGACACTGACGATGTTCATGGTTTGATCCCCCAAAAGATATCCACCAGGATGCTCCTGCTCAGGCCGGAACAAGCGAGATCAATACTGCTGCGATAAAGACCAATGGGGTGAGTAAGGACACGATGATCAGCACCACGTTGCTTGAGGTTTCCAGTTCCGGGTACTTGATGCGCATGTAATAAGCCAGAGAAAAGAAAAGTCCGGTTGTGAGAAAAAGGGATAAAAAGAGCAGGAATTGCCTGAGTAGCCTATTGCCTTCGATGTCCTCCCAAAAGGTCGTGAGCAGGGCAACATAACCCGCAATAATCAGAAAGACCCCTACGAACCAGCCGATGTTATCGAGCAGAAAGGGTCTCAGGGGTCGGGACCACTCTGAGAATCCTTCGATGAAGCGTTGGACCGGACTGGGGGTCTCTTCCTCTTGAACAAAGCTGGGCAAGAAGGGTGCAGGCTTGGCTTCAGAAGTTCTTATCTTTGCCGCCTCTGCTGCCATGGCAGCGGAAACATCGGGGACCTTCGCCCCCTGTTCGGGTGCACCCGCCGCGTCGTTGGCTCGAGTGAGGGCTTGCCTCTTCTTCATCTGCCCTCGAATCTCTTCCATCATTTCCTTGAAAACGGTCACATTCGGCAATTCATTCAGCCCCCTACGAAGCCTGTAGAGAGCCCTTTCAAGATCTCCCTTCTCAATGGCCAGGTCGTGGGCAGACAAAATGCATTTCCTCACGGTCAAGGACCTTTTTCCTGCTTTTGTCTGCCGCAACCGGCTCCCGTAAAAGCTCCTGATCTTGTCATGCAGCCAGGGTTCCATTCTGTCCGTTCCAGACAGATCCTCCAGGTCCTGAAGAACCTGCCCGTACAGTTCCATCGCGGTGTTGAGCTTCTGCCGTAAGAGATGGGCTTCGGAGTCAGTCAGGGCTTTCGCCCGCCGAGTCAACCCCTCTCCACAGTGGTCACACCACAAGCGGTGAATCGGATAACGCTGATCGCATTCCGGACAGATGGCTAATTCATGAAATTCCATCTTCACACCCTCGAAGGCTTTTCACTTCCTGTTGAGCTGACTACCCGCCTTTTGTCTGCTCATCTTTTCTTTGAGAGCGTTGAGCTCGGCTTCAACCTCTGCACTTCTTTGGGTCATCCGGTAAATGGGGAGGTGGGGACGTGGTTGGCACCTTCCGGATCCCAAATCTGCTCCCCGTTCGCTTGTCCATATAGTCGGCTGCAGTAGCAGAGGCCGTGGGAACTGTGGAAAACTCCGAGCGACATCGAACCGGGCCAGCAAGCCCGTGATACGGAGTTTTCCAAGCGCTGTGCGAACGGTGGAAAAACAACTGCGAGCACTTGCCAGTTCTCCTCTAGAACTACTTGTTTTTCCACGGTTTGCATAGTGCGGCAGTTTCCATGGCCTGCCTTTGACTGGCGGCACCTCCCCATTTACCGGATGAACCACTTCTTTCGCTTCTCTCGATCTCCTCTTCCAGGTCTCGATCGACGTCGGAGATTTCAACCAGCGCCAGTGCTTCGCCCTCGAGTTGCTCGACCTTTCTTTCCATTCGATCGAACTTCGAGAAGCTCCTCTGTGCCTGGGACATAGAGGGGCCGATAGTTGCCACATGCCGCTGGGCTTCCGCAGCCAGTTGACGGGCAATGAGGGCATCCCGTCTACGGCAGGCCTCATCCACCTTCTCCTCAAGACGCTTGAAGTCTTTTTTAAGTAGGCACTTCGTGCCGACGGCCAAGGCCGTAAAAGGCTGTTTCGGGACACCCCGGCTGTGACGAAAGGGCGGTCTCAGAGAACAGCTCACTTGATTGAAATTCCGAGACTGTTAAGGACCTCGCTGGTCTTGTGAGCGGCTTCCCACTGAGGCTGCATGCTATCGGCAATCCGCTCATGCTCCTTTTTCCGAGCCAGGCACTTCCGGGCCAGCTCCTCGTCGCCTCGCGCCAAGGCGGATTCCGCCTTGGCCTGCCACTCCGCAGCTGCTTCGCGGTTCCTTTTCAGATTCGCTTCCAGGTTCTTTTCACCCGCGACGGCCTTCACCAAACCTTCGCGAGCCTTTTCGGTGTGTTCTTCCATTTCGACGATCAACAGCTTGACCATCTTCTCGGGATCTTCGGCCCGATCCAACAGGTCGTTGATGTTGGCGTTGACGATGTCTGAAACTCTGGAAAAAATACCCATGATGTCCTCCTTTCACAGACTTGGGTTGTACTGTCTCATCACACAAAACCAGGATAGAAAACTTCGGAGGGCTACGACTACGAAGAGGGCGACACTTTCTCAACTGTCACAATCGGGTGCGGGAGGCCGACACTCTGGCCTTCCGATTCATTTGTAGGGCTCGCCGAATCCACCACCCCTTGACACGCGTCAATGGTTTCCAACTCGTGAAGGTCAGCGATTCAATATCCGTGGGGTAATGGGTGAGCAGCTCCCAGCCGTCTTGGCTGATCAAAACCGTATCGGAGTGACGAAAGCCACCGATTCCCTGCAAGTAAATTCCCGGCTCAATACTGATCACCATATTCTCAGCCAGAACATCGGGGCTGCCCTCCGCCACCCAGGGGGCTTCATGATTTCCCAGCCCAAAGCCGTGCCCGGTTCGGTGCAGCCGCACTTCTTCGCCGCTGTATCCTTCTTGCTTGAGAAAATCGTTGACGGCACCGTCCACTTCCCTACAAGGAACGCCGGGGCGTACCTTGTCCAAAGCGATGCGGCGGGCTTGTGTCATAGCCGTGAATGCCTCTTTGATCTCAGGGGAGGGCAGAGCGGTAAAGTAGGTCCGCTCATTTTCGGCTGCATAGCCATTGACCCGGGTAAGCACCAAGGCCACATGCGGTCCGTCGCTTAACCGATCGCACAAGTCGGGAATCGAATGGGGTTGTGCGCTGCGAGGGGCTGCCCAGGTGGCCATGGTCACTTTTGTCGTCAGCGGATCCCAATCATCGACCTCGCGGATGATCCGCGTCGTTACGAGGCGGGTCTGGGCTAACCCCTCGGCAACGGTGGCGCCGTTGTAAGAAGCGCCCAGAAGGCACTGCACCCCGAGATCAGCATAGCGAGCCGCCCGTCGGATCAGCGCAATTTCAGTGTCGGATTTGATCAGGCGCAACCGTTCCACCAGCGCCTCGATCCGAAGGGTATGGTTTTTTAGTTCAACTGCAATTTCCTGGCAAAGGGTGGGCTCGACTCCGATCTCTTTGGCATCGCCGATCAGCTCGTGGAGCCGGTCCGGCCAGCCCCGACCAGACGCGGCTGGATAGTCCCAATAGGTTTGAATGTCCTGCTCACTGATGTTGCAGGCCTTTTTCATGTGCTCCTGCTCGAGCTTGGGCACCAACAGGATGGGAGCCTGCCGGGGACGAACCAGGAGAAAGAAGGGCCGCTCCAGAGGCTCGAATCCGGCACCGGTCAGGTAGTAGATGCTGTCGAAAGCCGAGACGATGAAAAGGTCGAGGTCCGCTTGCACGAGGCTCGACTGAAGCGCATCAAGGCGGAGCCGGTACTCGTCAACCGTGATTCCTTGCATTGTCAAAACCCCCTGAATCCGACGTAGCAGAGGAAGCTCAGGCAGAGTTCTAGAATCCATTCATGAGCCCAGCCGATTGTCCGCTCTGCGACGGACGTCAGTGTGTCTAGTGAAGCAAGGGCGAGAACCAGGACTCCATAGGAGACAACTCCCGGCAACATGTGAGGTACTTCAGGATTCATCTTCATCCCGAAGGCTAGCCGACGCGGACAGGCCTGGGCCAGCAGCGGTGTGACGCTTTTTCAACTGTCACCAGGGGTTGGCAGGTGTAGAATCGGAACCAACCGATCTCACCCGTCAGACTCAAGCTCCAACAGGCCAAGGGATGAAGATTCGCATCAGCAAGGACAGTAAGGTTCCGGTTCACGAACAGCTGGTGAACCAAACCATCGTCTTGATCGCCACTGGAAGGTTAAAGCCTGGAGACACTCTGCCCTCGGTGCGGACACTGGCCCGACTGCATGGGATCCACCGCAATACGGTCAGCCGTGCCTACCAGGAGCTGGTGGATGAGCGTTTCCTGATCAGACGGTCTGGGAAGCTCATGCAAGTGGCTCCGGTGGAGGAACTCGTGCCGCCAACTCAGGATCTGGATGGCCTGATCAATCTCACAATCCGAGTGGCTCGTGAGAGTGGCTTCACGATGGAAGAGCTTCGCCAACGGGTCTGGGAGCGTCTGCGAATCCAGCCGCCAACTCAAGTGCATGTGATGTCAACTGATCCGGGTATGAGCCAACTGCTGAAAGCAGAGCTAGGACAACAACTCTCTTGCCCGGTGATGGAATACTCCCTGGAGACGCTGACTTCCGATCCTGGATCGGCGGAAGGGGCCCTTGTTGTGTGCTTTGCGGGTCTGGTTCCCCGGGTCCAGCCTTTGCTGCCCCGAGAGCGTCCTCCTTTTCAGCTCACGATCTGCGAGCCCAACGAGCATGTTGAGATGATCCGTCAGTTGCACGAGCCGTCTCTGATAGCGGTCGTCTCCATCAGTAAGTTGTTTCTAGAAAGGGCACGTGGGTTTCTGGCATCCTTTGTCGGCGACGTCCACTCCTTTCGTGAATATCTGTTGCCCAACGAGCATCCCAGTTCATTCGCCGCCACTGACGTGGTTTTCTGCGACTCAGTGGCCATGAAGCAGGTCAAAGCGCGGAAAAAGATCCATTACCGAATGATCTCCTCTGCGACTGTTGAGGCATCTCGGAATTGGTGACGTAGGGCCCACTCGGGTTGGATTGCGGTCACATTGCCAGTTAGTCGGGAAAGAGACCCAGCCCACTCCCAGACTTTCAGTTTCCTCGACAGCAGGTTCCATCGCAGTCGAGGCCCGAATGGGATCTTCTATTCGGCGAAGTCCAGGAGAATGGTGATCACACACGCTGTCCGCCGACAATGACTTCGGAACCAAGAGTCATCAATCGGGATTCAGAGTCACACGATGTCGAGCAGCGGTCCAGATCGCCTCATCGGAGAACCACCAGTGCACAATGTCGCCGCTGCGCCAGAGCTTGATCTGATCGCGCTGGTGATCGTGGAATTGCCGACTGGCAACGCCTCCGGGGATAACCGCAGCCACTTTGTCTTCATCGCCCAGATCAGCCACCATACGATACGATTCCAAGACGGCTACATCATACGGTCTTGCGAAATGGTAACGGGAGAGATAGAGTGTGTCGCCCGAACCACCCAAACCATACTCACCACCTCCCAGAAGCCCGCTGCCCAGGCCGCTTATCCTGAGAGGGCTGACAAACCTCACCCTATGGGCGTTACTCCAATGCCAGCCACTGGGATCACCACCGTGCTGTGAGGTTAGCTCACCCCAAGCGTCCTTGGCAGCCAACAGAATCAAGTCTTCCAATCGTTCCCCGACATCCCTGGTGGTGGTGTCGTCGAACCAGATTGAATCACCTGCGGCAACCATGGCATCGAATCGTTCTTGCCAGAAATACCATTCTCCAAGCATCTCACTTGCCAGCTCTGAGCCCAACTCATCGGAGAAGGTGCGCATCGCCAGATGTCGGTAGATGCTCTGGTACAGCAACGGAGCGGACTGGTCCGGATGGTCGTCGTGGGACCAACCTCCGAGAACCTGCGCCCACTCCGACATGCCTCCCTCCCGTAGGGCTCGAACCAGTTGTGGTGCCAGCCGCCTCGCCTGCAGATTGCGCACATCCCGCCCGTAGCGCCAATGGTCGGAAACACCTGTCGTATCCTTGGCCTCCATCAACTCCTTCAGGCGACGATACCGGTAGGAAGAGGAAAGGTGAGACGAATAGTAGTAGGGATAGTCATCCGGTCGGGTATCGTGATTTGCGCTTCCCGTCCAACCCCTTTCCGGATTGAACTCTCCCGGCATCTGGTCCTTTGGAATCCAGCCCAGCCAGTGGTCGCTGCCGTCACTCACCGCGTGCGGAAGCGTCCCATTGCCGTCGTCTCGTATTGGCACCAATCCGGAGGCGCGCCGTCCGATGTTGCCGTGTACATCCGCGAAGACAAAATTGAACAACAGTAGATCCATCTGTTGGATCGCTCGATCGGCTTCAGTGGCATTTCGTGCCATGAGCAACTTGTCGATGCCGATTTCCGGTCGCAGGATTTCGGCTGCGCTCCATCTCAGCGTCACCACCCTGTCTTTGCCAGGCCCCAGGCCATGATCGCTGATCACGGGGCCACGCCTGGTCTTCCGTACGGTCAACTTGTGATTGCGGTAGCCGCTCGGCACACTATCGTCTTTGATCCGAATCGTCTCGTCGAACCTCTCAAAGGGGAACGATTCCTGGCCCTCCAGATACCGGTCCGGATCCTGGGGATCGATCCTCTCAACGTAAAGGTCCTGGACGTCTCCGTATGAATTGGTGACCCCATAGGCGACCCGATCGGTTCTACCGCTTAGGATCCCCGGTACTCCGGGCAGGGTCGACCCAACGGCACGAAGGTCTGGCGAGATCAGACCAATCGGATGCCAGAAACCGGGCAAAACCCGAACGTCCAGATGGGGAGTGTTGACCAGGATCGGCCGACCGCTCTGTGACCGCGACGGAGCCACCGCCCAGTTGTTGCTGCCACCTCCCACCGCCGGTCCAGTGTCAAAAAACTTGAACAGAAGATCTTCAGGTTGCAGGTCGAGGCGAGCGACCTGGTCATGTTTGGTGGCCAGGATCGGTCCGCTAGACCGGTCTGGATTCTCGTTGATGGGAAAGATGCTGACCGCTCGCTCCAGGCCTACTGCGTCGACAATCTTCTGCGCGATCAGCTCGGTCCTCATGTTGGCCGCAGTTGTGAAATTGATTAATTGAAGGACCGCCAGGGCGTCCTCGATCGACCATGGGTGCGACCGGAAACCGACGAGCTCCATCTCCCAGGGATGCTCATGGGTATGGTTGTTGACGTAAGCGTTGACTCCGTCCAGATAATCTTGGAGAAACTGGCGTGAAGCATCGCCTAGTA
This sequence comes from Acidobacteriota bacterium, assembly GCA_965222655.1. Taxonomy (GTDB): domain Bacteria; phylum Acidobacteriota; class UBA6911; order RPQK01; family JAJDTT01; genus CAUZIZ01. Next base: position 859,797 of record CBDCUP010000022.1, on the reverse strand, counting down.
TACTGGCATGGCGGCGAGCGTTCCTGCCCAATCCCAGTAGTCGGAACTTGGTGTCGGACTCCCGTCCCGCTTCCCCGATTGCCTCAGCTAAGCGTCCCCAGATGATGGCACGGTGGGCCTCCATCTGGAAGAGACGATCCTGGGCTGTGACGAACCCCTGAGCGCGAATCAGATCGCGTGTAGACTCGGCGTAGACATAGGCGATGCCGTGCTCATCCCGTAGCACCGTGACCGGGTTGTCCAGTATTGGCAAGGAGATCTCTCCCTCGACCTGGTAGTCGTTGGAACTCACCAGAAAGAAATAGCCGCCCCAGCCAATCAACAGAACGAGCACCGACACGGCGATGAGCTTGTGCATAGGTCGTCCTCCTCTTTGCTGAATGCAACGGCATCGGACATAAGAAAGCCATTCAGAGGATGACACTTTCTCCACTGTCACACCTTGGCGATCCAGATCAACGGGACAGTAAGTTCGTGGGAGGGGGTTCCCCAACCTTGGCTCGTCGATACCCGATCCATCTTGTAAACAGACTTCCGAATTTCGACAACAATCTCATCCACCCGGTTCAGCGATACCCATGTTTGTTGCCAGAAAACGGGCAGGGAATCCTGCTAGAATCAGGTGTTGCGGGGCTGCCTGGAGACAATCAACAACAGTTCCGTGATGAAGCACCTCACGCCCGCTCCTGAAAGATGAATCCTGACGGATGCGAAGCCGCGGCCTGGCAGTTTCCTCGTGCACCCTTGAGCTTGGATTCAAAATCCAGGTAAATTTCCCGGACCGAGGCCTTGTTATTTTCCAGATCTTCCAGTTTCCAGCCCTGGGTTGAAATCGTCGGCAGCACATGGACACGTATGGTTCCCGGCAGGATGTACACGCCATGGCTTGAGTCCAGTTCAGGTGGCACCTCAATGTAGAGAGGGACGATGGGGGCCTGCAGATTGGTGGCGAGATGAAAGGTGCCCTTGTTGAAGGGGCCGACACTTCCGGTTCCGACCCTCTCGCCCTCGGGACTCAGGTAACTGGAATCTCCTGTCTTGCGTAGAATCCTCTCGGCTCTTTGGAAGCATCTGACGCGAAGGTGTCGATGGGTCTGGGGGGGAGTCAGAATCGTGCCCATCAGAGCCGCTGCAAGGCCGAGCGGTAGGACTCGCCAGCACCCTCGAATCATGAAGTAACGGGTTTTGGGAAGGCTCAGGGCGCACAGTATGAAGAGGTCCAGGAGGGAGGTGTGATTGGCTGTGTAAATGGTCTGAGTCTGAGGGAAAGGAGAATCCTGGAAGACTTCCAGCCGCACTCCACTCCCCCAGAGGATCGTCCGACTCATCCATTTGGCAATGACCTCGGCGCAGAATCTGCGTGCCTGAAACAAGGTCGCGACACTCACGATGAGCATCAGCAGCGAGCCCACTGAGAGGACGACCAGCGAGAGAATGATCAGGTAGGTGGTCCTGATGGCCTTGATTAAAGTCAGGCTCGTATCTTCTTCTTGTAAAGCTCTTCTGGTTATCAGGTGCATGTCTAATCCCTTCGAAAGTTAAAGAGTCAATTCCGTCCCATGCAGGAAAATGAGCAGAGCAGCCCAGCCTCCCAAGGTTGCCAGCCCCAGCTCTCCCGGTCTGCGAATCGGGATGCCCGACACCATCGCCGTCCCGCAGGTCACCAGGATGGCCACCGAAAGCAGGGCGGAGGGTTCGACCAGGAACACTGAAGACCAGATCAGTCCAGAGACCGTGCTGGGTAGTCCTACAAAACCAAATCTTTCCTGGTGATGAAGATTATAAAAACCAAGGCGAGTGATCACGCTCAGAGAATAGAAAAAACCGGCTGCCCACCAGGTCATGGTTGCTGCTATGGATAGAGGGGGAAGGAGAAGTGCCAGCGAGATGACGGGGACTAGGCCGAAGGTCAGCGCGTCCGTGAGGCTGTCCAGCTGAACTCCAAACTCTTTCTGATCTGGAGCCCTGTCGAAGAGGCGGGCGAATTTTCCATCTATCAGGTCAGACAGCGAACACAGCGCCAGGAAGGCACCCGCCAAAGACCAGCTTTGAAGTTCTTTGGCGGCCCACACGGCAAGAAGACCTGAAAACAAGGACAGATAAGTCATTAGATTACTGGGATGAAAATAGCGAGCTGGTGAGAGACGCATGGAACAACTCCTTCAACGGATTTCTCGGTGGGGAAAGAGCTTGTACAGCCTTGCCCAGGTAGAGATGATGCGAGAGAGAAACCCTTGCTTGCGGAACTTGTGGACGAGTGTGTACATGGAAAGCGGTTCACCATCAGGTCACAGAGCGAGAGGCGAAAGCCGAGCTGCCATGAGTCAGCATCGATCCTCTGGCCGGTGGCCCGCTGTAGGGCGCGTCGGTGGACCTCCAGGTAATGGAGCACTTCGTCCCGGGAAGATTCCTGGGGCAGAACAAAGCAGAGCAGCTCGGCCAGGTCATGTTGGGGAATCCCAAGAGTCGCGAGTTCCCAGTCGTAGGCGCAGAGCCGAAAGCTGTTCGGTTCCGGTCTAAGAGCAACATTGCGGGGATTAAAATCATTGTGGATCAAGGTTCGTGGAAGAGCCTCAAGAGTTCGCCACCAGCTCCCGATGTCTTTGATGAGCTCACTCTGCAATAAACGGATCTCTGGGCCGACGAACTCTGAGAAGAATGGGCCCGCGTGCTCAGCCAAAGCGATCCACCAGTCGTGCATCTGGACCATTCGCTCCTCTGAGAAAACACTTCCCAGCCAGGGCTGTCGTCTCAGTTCGGCCTCACGGCGATACCAAATCGAGTGGAAGTCAGCGATTCCCTGCAGGGCGGCCTCAATGTGCCTTTGCCTCCATCCCGTTACATCGTCTGCGGTATCCATCAATACCATGTTGGAAAGATGTTCAAGGACGAGAATCCAGACTTGGCGTGGGTCCTCATGGCGGGTTCCGTAGAGAAGGGGAGCGTGGCGCTGGAAGCGCTCATCTTTCTGTTGGTAAATCGCCAGTTCACGGGTGTGGGAACCACTCAGTCCAAGCCAGTCTTTAAATTTAGAGTAGGCACGCCCCACCTGTTCACCGCAAAGATGGGCCACATCTTCTCCAACCTCGATCACTTCGAGGTCTTCCGGTTTGTTCTTCACCATAACCCTCAGAATGCCTCCAGGGAACCGGTGGGAGGGCTCCACAAGAAGACGGTAGCGACGCAGACCCAGGGCCCGCCGATATCTCCAGGAGGTGAGTTCCGAAATGATGCTGTAATCGGAACCGCCTTCCTCCACGACAGCTTCGGTAACCTGAAGATAGTGGTCACCGTAAAAATCTCGCAGGATTGAATTGAAGAAGGAGGTGTCCAAGGCTACAGACGAGGGGCTGTTGCGTCCAGGCCGAGGCCGCTCGACAGGGGGCAGGAAAGCGCAGTTGATATAGAAAGTAAAGTAACGGTCCAGAAGATCGGCATTCAGCCGGGGACAGATCGTCGAAATCCCCCCCAGTGAGTAGTCGGTACGCGCACTATGAGCTCGACTCTTTCTCCCTTCTTCGTACAGTTCTGGGAGGGTTAAGCCCCCCTCAGGGGTCCTTCCCATAAAGAAGGATCTCAGGTGGTGCAGCGCGTGTTGGGGAGTTCTGGAGGCGATCTCGAATTGCCGCAGCCAGTCAGGATAGGGAATCAGTCGAATCGGATATCCAAACAGACGCATCCAGAGAACACATTCGCGCCAGTGTCGTTTGTGGGGATTGGCCAGGTGAAACACCCGACATGACTCAGGCTGGGTTCGCGATAGTCGGACGATGGAGCTCGCCACAAAATCCACCGGACAACAGTCCATGAGCCAGTCCAGTTCGGGAGCACATCCCATTTCGATACAACCTTTGAGGAAGGTCGAAAGCAGGTCACCGGTATTGGACATCCCGGAACTTGATTCTCCCCAGACCAGAGCTGGTCGGTAGATACTCACCGGAAGACCGCGCTGGCTCGCCTGATACACGAGAGTCTCGGCGACGCATTTGCTCTGGGCATAGCCGAGATGGATGCCGTCGAGGTAAGCGATCATCTGGTCCTCTTCGCTGACTTCCCTGGGCCCGGAGGTGGAGTAGCAAACGCCCAGGCTGGACACAAAGTGGAATGGCTTACACTTGTTGAGACTAGCGAGTCTGAGAAGATTGAGAGTGCCCTGGACATTGACCTCTCGAAGCTGGGAATAGGGGTAAACCCAGTTGACGTCTGCGGCGGCATGGTAGATGACGTTCACCTGCTTGGACAGCGCCTGGTACTGCCTCTTTGACCACCCCAAACGGGGGCGACTGAGGTCGCCCGGGATCACCCGGATACGCTCCTCCAAACCAAACTCCCAGAGGCCAAACGACTTCAGATTCTGCTGGATTCGGTTCTGGCCTTCCTTTTTTCCGCTGGAACGGACCAGACAGAGGACCGTGGCAGTGGTTTCTCGCAGCAGGGTAGAAAGAAGATAACTTCCCAGGAAACCGGTCGCACCGGTCAGGAGGATGAAGTTCAGGTTGTCGCCGTCCAAGGCCGCTGGACCCGGTTGAATGTCGGGTGGAAGTGAGCCATCAGCACGCATCTGCTCGAGATAAGCCGAGCACATTGAGTCGGAGCGCCTTGATGTTGCTGGGGGGTTCTCTTCCCCTTTCAGGAATCGTTCTATTGATTTGATATCCTGGTGATCACACAGGAAGGAATCGGGAAGCGGCCGACCCACGAAAATCTCAAGCGCCGTTGAGAGTTGGATCTGCGCAAGCGAGTCCATGCCATATTGGGATAACGGAACCTGTGCTTCGATCTCATCTGATGCCACATCCAGGCAGTTCGCGGCCAGTGAGGTTAACCAAGCTCGAGAATACTCCGCCGGCAGGGTCGATCCCACTAGGCCACCTGATGGTCCTTTCTCTTTCGCTCCTGGGCAAAACCGGAGGCGACTTCCCACCTTTTGAGTACAGGCAGGGTTCCTGCCAAGAAGGCTTCGCGGCAGGCGTGACGCTTCAGCTTGCCACTGGAGGTCTTGGGTATCGTTCCCACCGCTATGAGTGAAATAGCTGACAGCCTGAGTTGGTGCGCCTCCGCCAAGGCCTGGCGAATCGCAGCGATCACTGCTTCCCAATAGCCTTGGGGATCCTGCTGCTGGCGGCGGGGACGGACTTCGGCCATGACCGCTGCACCCTCGTCATGGGCTATGGGCACGGAAAAAGCAGCGCAACAGCCCGGACGGATTACCGCGTGACAGCATTCAACCGTCGCCTCCAAGTCCTGGGGGTAGTGATTGCGGCCCCGGATGATAATGAGGTCCTTGAGACGGCCGGTAATAAAGAGTTGGTTTTGCCATAAGAAGCCGAGATCACCTGTGCGTAGGAACGGTCCTTCGCCTGTTTCCTTCAGGTGAGCTCGGAAAGTCTCTTGGGTCTCCTGAGGCCTGTTCCAATAGCCTCCAGTCACACTGGGACTGGAAACCCAGATCTCCCCCACGTCGCCCAGTTCGCAGCGAGTGCAGGTTTCGGGGTTGACGATCACGACTCTGCTATCCGGGGCTGGTGGGCCACAGCCGACGAGTTCGACCGGGTCATCCTCCCTCTGGACCGGACCAGAAACGCGATTGCAGCTGAGTCGGCTTCCCACAACTTTTCTGAAGACGGGTTCAGGGGTCTGTCGTCCGCTGGAGACCACCAGGGTTGCCTCGGCCAAGCCGTAGACAGGACAAAAAGCGTTCCAATGAAAGCCACAATCGCCGAAGGCTTTCATGAAGGCGTTCATCGTTGTACTCCGCACGGGCTCCCCTCCGCTGTAGGCCACCCGCCAGCTGCTCAGGTCGAGCTCCCAGCGCTCCTCCACGGTTGTCCTTTGAACGCACAACCGGTAGGCAAAATCCGGTCCACCGCTGTTGGTCACCCGATAACGCGAAATGGCTTCCAGCCAGAGACGAGGCATTTGCAGGAAAGATGCCGGTGCCATCAGAAAGGCAGGATACCCGCCGAATACGGGTTGGAGTACACCTTCGATCAGACCCATGTCGTGGTATACAGGAAGCCAGGACAGCGACACACTGCTCTCATCGTTCTCCTCGCAATAGTGGATACAGGCCAGGTTGTGGAGCAGATTCTTGTGGCTGACCATCACTCCTTTGGGCGAAGCAGTGGAGCCGGAGGTGTATTGAATAAAGGCTGTCGTTGAGGGATTCGTCGATGCTGGCTTGTAGCTGTCTGACCTGTCCGAATCGGGCTGGTCTGTTGCCAACCAGGGAATGCTGCGAACTTCCGGTGCTTCGAGCGAAAGCTCGGGCATCATTTCCAGGATTTTGCGGGTACTCAAAACTGCGCCCACCTCAGCATCGGCCGCAATGGCCCGAAGCTGGGATAGCGATCGTCCGGAGCGGACACGGTGGGGCGGCTGCACCGGCACGGCAATGACCCCGGCGTAGAGACAAGCAAAAAATGCGGCAATGAAATCAAGGCCTGGGGAATACAAGAGAAGTGTCCGCTGGCCGGCGAGTTCCCAGTGCTGGAGGAGGGCCGCGATGGCCCGACTCCGCCGGTCCAGTTCAGAGTAAGTGAGGGTGTCCACCAGTTCTCCCTTGGCCAGGAAGGAGTAGGCGGGACTCTCCGCCTGGGTCTGGGCACGAAACCTAAGCAGGTCTCCCACCAGAGAAAAGTCATTCATCGGAATGGCCGTAGATATCCTCGTTGCACCCAGGCTTGTCATTTCATCCTCCGGCAGACCACCGTTTGCATGGCCAGGTTGAGCTGCCGTTCGAAAAGGAGAACGGGATAGAGGATGAGCTGTCCTAGAAAGTAGGGATAGATCGCCTTCGATAGATTAAGCCCCCGGCCTTTGAGCAGTTTGAATGAGGCCCCCGAGAACAGGTAGAAGTAGGCAGGAAACGCGCCGTAGGGGAGGTAGTCCACGACCTCCAGATGGGCTCGCTCAACGAACCTGAGCAGCATCTCCCTGTTGTAAAGAACCGTGTGCTGGGGGGCCTGCAGGCCGGGCCAGCGATCCCGGAAGAGGCGGTAGGTCAGCGAGTCCAGGCGGGGGACTTCGATCAGAAGCCGGCCCTCAGGCTTTAGCGTCTGGCGGGCCATCTCAAGGGAGCGAAGCGGGTCATAGTCGTGCTCGAGAAAGTGCCACATCGTGACCAGATCAAAACGGTCTCTGCCCAGGTCTTGTTCATAGAAGAGACCGCAGTGAAATTGGATGTTGTCAAATCCTGGGTAAGTGGAGAGATCCTTGAAATCGACCCCTGTTACTTTCGAGCCATACACATTTCGGACCTTGGTCAAAAAGGTGCCCACTCCGCAGCCGACGTCTAGCACCTCCCTGCTTGGGTGCAGCTGGATATAACGGCTCACGAGCTTGATTTTTTTCCGGTCCAGCGTGTCCATCGTGTAGTTGAAGAAACGGGTCAGAAGGCCCCAGTCGGTCTTCTTCCGGTGGGCGATATACTGGTCGTCGTAGTAGTCCTTAATGCTCTCAATATCCAAACGAGGGCTTTGATAGTTCAGCCCGCACTCATTGCAGGTGACGAACTGGAAACTTCCAGGTTTGCCGGTGAGATCATCCTGGGCCCTAAGCAGGTCTTGGCAGGAGAAACTGCCGCAGTAGTAGCAGGCCACTGCTTCAACCTCAGGGTGGGAGTAAGGGCTGGTGACGGCGCTCAGGCTCATGATCCATCTCCGAAGGTAAAGACGAGAATCTGGAGGAACCCAATCACAAAGACTCCATAGCTGAGGTTTCCGGAGTGAAGATGTTTCCAGAGACGACGGTACAGGCTAACCAGCATGAGGATTCCTCCTAACGTCAGGGTGCCCAGGAAAAGAGCGGGTAGGAGGCCGCGCTGGAGGGCGAGGACTGCCATCAAGCAGGAAGTCAGACCGAGGGCGGACATCTCCAAGGCCAAAAGTCTGGGCGTGTAGTACTTCGCGTCGTGCAGAGCCTCAAAGACACAAAATGTGAAGTAGACCAGGACCGAGACCAGGAGAAGAAGGCCGCGTTCTTGGGAAGAAGGGTCGCTCAGGAGGTATACGAAAACGGGGTATTTGATGAGAACGACGTGGTAATGGACGGCTGGGCGGGTCAGGAAATGGCGCAGCCAACGGTACCAGAGCAGCAGTCCACCGTTCAGGATGAGAAAGAAGAAGAGCGGGTACTGGGATCCATTCTGCAACCAAATCAGCACAAGGTTGCCGCTTGTGGCAAGGATCAGCAGCACGTGAAAAGGTGTCGTAGACCCGGCGCTGGGAAGAACCCGCTCCGCGTGCTCTAACCAGTCACGACGACGGTCGGCCAAGTCGTCCCCGAGACGAAACTGGAAAACCAGCAAGCCGGCAAGGCAAAAGGTCATCGTGAAGCCGATGCCGCTCACAGATCGGGCACCGGACAGGCCTGCCACGCTCAGGAAAAGCGCCAGCGCCGGGAAAATTCTGACCGGAAAACGCTCTTGGATGTAACGAAACAATAGCTCAATGGATTTCGACACGACCCGAATCTCCATGCACGGTTACGGTTTGGCCCTGGCGGATCTGTTTCGTTGCACCAGACACGCCGACCACAGAGGGAATTCCAAATTCTCGTGCAATGATTGCCCCGTGAGAGAGCATTCCGCCGCGCTCGATGATGAGACCACTGATGAGGAAAAACACGGGTGCCCAGCCCGGATCTGTCTGTCGGGTTACCAAGATGTCCCCGGAGCAAAGCCGATGGGTGTCGGAGATATTCCGCAATATGGTGGCCCGGGAGGTCACGACCCCTCCACAGACTCCCATGCCCCGCAACTCGCTTGGCTTTCCCATTGCTTCTTCGCCCCCCGGCCTGGCGTCGGTGTCTGTGCGCCGCGAGAAATAGTCTCCTTCCGGAAGGCGGATTCGATCGGGTGGCACTGCCTGACTCAATCTGGTGTGTTCCGCCTCCCGCAGGGACACTAGAGCCTTAACCGAGGTGGGAAGCATCTCCGACCCCGACAACAGGGCAACAATTTCCTGAAAGCTCAAAAAGAAGATGTCGTCTACTTTCCGAATCCGTTCCTGGAGAACCAGCCTCTTTCCGATGGCAAGGACAATCTGGCGGCACCGACTGTAAAGAAGTGCCTGTTGCAGGCGGGCTCGTTCCCGTAGCGAAATGGAGCGCTGTGTCCAACCCAGAATGAGCTTGAAAAGATGGGACTGCTTGAATCCGGGAACAAAACGGCACGCCCTGTTTCCAGACAGCTCTTTGATGATCCGAGTAGTCTCGGTTAAGCGAGCTTCGGCTTGCCGCTTCATCACATCCATAGGGGACTGTTCTTCGACCGTAACGTAGGTTTTGAGAATGTCCAGAAGGGCCACGGGATTCTCCGGAAGGCTGGGTACGACGAGCATCAGTTCGCCTGAGCAGCGAAAGCCCCAACGTTCCAAAAACTGGTTCAGCTCTTCAAGAAAAGCTGCAAATTCCTCTTTTTCCCGGAGGACCGTTAAGATCCCCTGGCTCTGGGTGGAAGCGAAGAGTGAGGTGAGGGCAGCGTCGTTCCGAATGCGCCGCGACAGGTCCCAAAGTCCAAGGACTGGCCCGCTGCTCACGATATCCGGTAGGCCTTTGAGAAGCTGGTTGTGCAACCCTGCGCAATCGGAGCTGGGGAAGAACCTTTTCAAGAGTTCTCTAAGGACACCATTGCAGACCATGGCTGCCGCATCGGCGAGAGCGGCGTTGGTCCAGCGGTTGAAGCGAATGTCCAGGAAACCTCTCAGATCATCGAGAAGCTCGAGCAAAGATCTTCTTTGCAGTAACGCAGGGCTGGTGTGCTGACTGAAATGATCGATCGTGGCTTCAAAGGTTTCGATTCGACGGGGTAGGAAAAAGTACTGCCAGGCCGTTTTCATGCTGATGAAGGCGAGTTCTGCGATTTGGGCCAGGCCTTTCAGGTGGCTGGCAGCGGATCCGCTTTGTTCCGCTGGGGTGGGCGAGGTGCCGACAAATTGATCAAAATAGCGACTCAGCCGGTCTCCAAAAGGAGCAATTCGCAGCACTTGGTAGATGTTAGTCAGGTTGTAATACATTCGAGCCCCGTGAACGCCAATGACTTGCCGTAGAGGATGCTCTACGGCCCGAATGCGGTGTGACGGGATCCCAAAAGCACGGGCCAGATTCCGGAAATAGTGATAGTAACCGGCAGAGGCAATCGAATAGAGTAACGGCGAGATAGGGTCTGGAAAATTCTCGCTGACGTTAACATTGGACCAAAGCACCGTGGGCTCGCTATGGCTTGTTGGTTTTCTGTTGCCCGCCTGTGGCCTATTTCTAGTTGCATGGGCTTGTACAGTGATGGGACGCGACTGCACAAAGTAGAGGCGACCGTCGGAGTCAAGAGTCCACTCGATGTCCTGGGGAGCCCCGAAACTTTTTTCCAGACGGAGAGCCCGTGAGACAAGTTCTGAGATGCGGGAACGGTTGAGGAGCAAATCCTCGAGGGCGGGAATAGGCTGCTCGGAGCGCGACTCTTCATGCCACTCAAGGTCGGTTCTGGTGATCGTGAAGCGTCCCGGGTTGATCTGACCTGAGACCAGGGCATCCCCTCGTCCTTTACAGTATTCCACCAGGAGTGTCCCCGCAGCGCCGGGCTGACCATTGGGCACATCCGTAAACAAGACACCCGATATCTTGGAACGGACCAGTTGCTGAACGAGCAGACCCATGCCCTTCAACTCAAGCCCTCTGGCGAGTTGGTAGGAGAGGGCTCGCTGCGACCAATAGGAGGCCCAGCAAGCGAGCAAAGCCTTTTCCAATTCCTCCACGGAGTTCACATTGGGGTGTGACTCCATCTGGCCGGCAAACGAAGCGGATTGTGAGTCTTCTCCCACCCCAGAACTTCGAACAATCAGGGTGACCTGGGGAAGAATCTTCTTCCGCATTGCCACCACCCGTTCAAAAATGCCGTCCGGAATCCTGGTCCCCCTAATGAGGTGCCGAATCTTCTCCGCTATATCGCGGATGTGCTCCGGTTCGCGTGCCGAAAGACCTCTGCAGAGAGCGGTGATGGGTGTCCTTAATCGTGTCTCATCCAGGAAGTCGTGAAAGGCCCGGGTGGTGACCACATAGGCCGTGGGTACCTCAATACCCAGCTTCAGCATGCGGCTCAGGTTGTATGCCTTGCCTCCTGCGGTTGTAGGGTCGCATGCATGGGTGAGAGGACAAGTGTAGGGGTCGGCCATTTCCGAGGATCGCGCCGTAGTCGCGGCCTTTGAGTTCATGCCGGTCGATCCTTTGCTCCCAGCAGGAAGAGAACGAGACTGAAGCACCAGTGAATCCCGCCGCCAATAAGGAGCACCAGAAACCAGATATGCCAGGTTGTGGGCACCATCAGGCTCACGACCAACAGCATTCCGACGATGGAGTCCAGTCGATCGATGAGAAAGAAGAGCGGTTTGACCAGAGGGTTATCAGGTCGACCACCAGGTGGAATTTCGAACTGCCGCTTGAGGAACGAGTTGGGAAGTTCACCGATCATAAAGCCGAAGCCGGCTGCCAGTCCCAGTAGTCCGTACCCGGTGCTCGACATCTGCCAGGTGCCGCCGGCCAGATTGAAGGGCAGTACTGGGAGGAGTTGAGCCAGAACAAAAAACGCTAGCCCAGCTGCGGGAACCATGACCACAAATCCCCGCACCGTTTTGTTTTCACCGAAGATCGGCTGGCTGCGAAAGGTCCTGCCACCATCCAATGGGATGGCCAGCCGAGCCGACAACGGTGATTTGAACCAGACCGTTTGGAGTATGCCGGCCAGGACAAAGGCGGTAATGATGAGAAGGGAGCAGGAAAGAGGGTCTAAGTGAGAAATGGCCGAATTGGGCGCCATATTTCCGCCAGGAACCATCATCCAAGGGGTCGACGATCAGCAGCCCTCATGGCGATGGCGACTACATTGCTCATATCATTGAAAGGTTTGGTTACGTCGCGGCCAGAGGCTCCAGTACCCGAGGAAGTACCGGGGCGCTGCTCGAGCTCAGGCGTCATTTGCGGAAGGGTGGGCGCCATGTAACTAAATTTCGTATCCGGTTGTGTTTCTGTTCTGGAACAGAAACACCTGGCCTGGGATCTTTCGGGCTTTTCGGATCCACTGCCACCAGTGCATCTCGTTGTGGGGCGAGTACCTCACACGCTTCAGATAGTAGCCCGGGACAAACGGGTACATATGGTGCAGTTCATGGGCGTCAAAGTTCAGTAGAACCAACGTCGAGAACCAGCCGGGAAACCTGAGCGAACGCGTGAAAACTTCCTGCTCAACTGCGGGATAGGCTTGCACCTCATCGCCCTGACTCAGGTTCAAGGGGACATGCGTATGTTGGCTCAGAAGGAGAGGATCCTGGAAGACCAGGTTGAATAGGATTCCTAGCCCGACGAGTCCCACCAGTTGCCCGAAGCCGACGAGGGAGATGACTCCACCATACGAAGCCACCAGCAATAGGGAATTCAAGGCCACCTTCCGACGCTGGTCCTTTCGGTGAAAGACTCCCCGCAGCCGAGTGGGACTCCAGAAAATGTTGAGGCGATAGAGTATAGAAAAGAGTGGGATCCAGTATTTCCAGCACACATTCATGAGCAGTCTTTCGGGTCGCCCGAGTTCTCTTGGCACTAGGGATGCGGTGGTGGGATCCAGATCCTGCCATCCTGTCCACTTGTGGTGTCTTGAGTGGATCCACCTCCAAGAATGAAAGGGAATGAAGCTGAAAAAGGAGGCCAGGTGACCGACATAGGTATGAAACCACTTGGTTTTGAAGAGATTTCCGTGACCGCATTCGTGAAGGAGAACAAACCACTGCAGCAGGGCGATCGCCAGCAGGAACTGACCAGCCAACCACCCAGGCACGCTGCCCAGACTGGAAAGAAAAATTGACAACCCGGTCAGGAACAGCGCCAACGCGACGAAGAGCAGCCCAATGCTATTCCCAGGTTTCAAATGGGCCACTTCTGCTGCTGTAGGAGGCACGAGTTTCATCGTAGCTATTTCACCAAGGGTCTCACTGGGTGGTGACATTTCGTGCGATCGCGGCGTCGATATGAGAAGAGTCAATAGCGTCTCATCGCTCATTAACGTTGGAGAGGGTTTAGTATTAGTCTCGAACTTACTGATACTCTCAGCAAGCCGCTCGGGGGAGCGCTACAGCTGGACGGATCTCAGCCACTATGCCGCTAGGAGGTTGACATGGCTTAAGAGACTTGCCTTCACCGTGCTCTGGCTCTTCATCGCCGCCACAGCTCATGGCCAGCCCCACGACCTAAAGATCTATGTTTTCAGCGGCGGGTAGACCAACTCTCGCTCAGGTTGCAAATTCTAATGATCTTTCTCGGCAGTCCCTAGAAACCACGAGGCGGATCCGTGAACCGGCTGTTGTTTGACGCTCAAGGAGGGCCGCTGGGCAGACCTTACTCCGTGGTCTGCAAAAACTCGATCCTGCTGATTTTTGCTGGTGTTTTTGGATCGTGGAGTATGCCCCCTGGAAAAATAACCTCGACTACTTGCGCAATGGCCGCCGCAAGAAGGCGCTTACCGTTTGCCTCACCGGTGATTCCAGCAGCTCGCATCAGTTGTCGCCCATCGCAGTCTTTGTCGTCCCGCCGTGAAGCGTGACTCTTGGCCGACAGCGGACCCGAACCGTAGCGCGTGTAAAAGCATCATCGGTTGCCTTCGCACTCCAAACGTAAGCCTCGCCGGCACTCAGGCTGCTTAGCTTTCCAGGAGTCAGTTCAGTTAGAGCAGTATTTGCCCTCTGTACGTGTTTCGGCCAGGAGGGAGAATTGAACTTGTGCAGGATGATCTGGCTTGAGAGTTCGGTGAGCGACGTCGGCACGGATGGCGGATCCTGCGACGCAACCATGATGCTCGTCGCCTTGTGCCGCATCTCGCGGACTACCTCGACCAGCCCAGCTACGAGGTCCGGGCTGTCGATGTACTTGTGGGCCTCGTCGAAGACAACGAGCTTGTTGAACCGTCGGCCCTCATAGGTTGTCTCGGCGAACATCTGGAGAAGGACGACAAAGAGCCCGAGCGCCTCACCCTTTTCGACGAGCTCGTCCCGGAGGTCAACGATCACGAGGCGTCCCGGCCGCAGGATGTCGGTCAGTCGTCGTGAGTCGTCGATGTACTCCTCGGCGAAGCGAAGCCTCAGGAGTGCGAGCTCCTTGAGGTAGTCGGAGAGGCCGTCGAGAGACCTCGACAGGTCGCTCCCTGTTAGCGATCATTGGGAACTGATGTTTTTGAACGATCGCCCGAAATGTGATTGGCACGAATCAACATCATCCGCGTGGCCCCCATGGGCTCTCACCCACCAAATCCTAAATCTGATCGTGCCCAAAGTGAAAAGCTACGAAATGATAAGAAAAGCTTGAATCCTCGCGGGTTTTTGCCAATCCAAAGAGGTGATTCGTTGAGCTTTGTTTAGTTTCGTAGGTGGACGAAAAGTGGACGGAGAATCTGGTGGGCACGCACCGGATCCAGGGAAGATCGTCAAGGATATTGAGAGTTGGCGGTAACGCGGCTACGGTTTGCTGTCAGCTCTGTCCTCTTCTGCTCACGACCGTTCGTTAGCAAGGACTCGGTCAGCCGTCGTAGGAAGGCCGTCCCTGGTCCCGATGCCAGGTCCGAACGAGGTGCCGTTTGTGCCGCGCATCCGCAGGGTCTCGGAACGAGCTCCGGTAGTGGGCGATATCCCTGTTGTCGAGGTACTGAAGCTGTCCCCTTTCGATGGGCAGTTCAAACCAGAATTCAGGGTTCTCGCTGAGGCGTTGAAAAGCCTCCAGTGCGGCTTGTAGAGCCTCATCCATCTCCCGGCCGGCCAAGGTGTAGCCCTGGCGGACCAGGCTGGGATTGACGCGGGCAAGAAGACGCCCATCTTGGTGGCGGAACATGGGGACCTCGGAGACCTTGGGAGCACCTTCGGCGTGCTCGGCCTGCCGGTCCCACAACATGGGCTGGTAGAGCCGCTCCAGCAAGCGCGGCTCGGTTTCCAGCAGTCGGTCGTGAACGGCCACCAGGCTGCAGAAGCGGCTGATTCCGCCCTCCGAAGCGGGATGAATACAGAGGAGCGCGACGTACGATGGAGGGGCCATTCCGAAGGCGTTGTCGGTGTGAAAGACCAGCTCGACGCTGGTGTAGGACGCACGCACACCGTAGCCGTACTCCAGCCCCTTGTCGGTGACGTCGTAGAGCATCGTGCCATCCCATTTCTGGGCCACCTGACGTCCGATGAGACTCCCCAGGGCCCAGGAGACGGCCAGG
Source organism: Acidobacteriota bacterium (assembly GCA_965222655.1). GTDB lineage: Bacteria > Acidobacteriota > UBA6911 > RPQK01 > JAJDTT01 > CAUZIZ01. The sequence goes on along the minus strand of CBDCUP010000022.1, from coordinate 844,568 downwards.
GCGGTTTCGTGCTCCATCTCGTCCAGGGGGAGTCGGTCCAGGACGACGACCCCGATACCATGGTCCAGCCGGTTCCTGGCCTCGGCCATCAGCTGGCGCAGGTGGGGGATCTGGAAGTGATCCGCCTGGCGGAGTGTCACCGGAAGGGGGGAGTTGCGAATCTCGTCACAGATCCCTGCCAGTTCCAGTCGCGCCTGCTCGTCCAACTCCAGAATGCAGCTTGATGGATCGATCTCAGGCGAGCGCCAGACGCGCGTGGTGTCTCCCAACGGAGTGGTGGGGACCGCGGAAGGTTTTCCGCCGACCCGAATACGCTCATCGTCGCGTGCGCGCCCCTTCACGGCTGCTTTTTCGAGAAACGAAACGAATAGAGATTCGCGTCCTGCAGCTGGATCCTCATCCGTACGGGTCTTCCAGCCAATGGGCTGACGTCTGTGCCTGACCTCCACGAGACAACGCGGTCCAGCTGGTCACCGAACTGGGGATCGCAATCGGCCAGCGAATACCCGGGGATCGGATTGCCGTCCGCGACTTGAAGCTCGATGCGCACGGTACCGGTTGCCGAGGTGGAGAAGTTGATCTCCAGGCGGGAGCCGTCGACTCTCAGCGGCCTGGTGATCAGCTCGCCTCCACTGAGGGGTGCCTGTGCCGACACGAAGCCATCCAGGCGAAGGGTGTAGCGGCGGACGCTGGTATAGGAACCCTCCCAGTAACCCTCCGTAGCGTAGAACGAGATTTCGTCCGGGGCGTCTTCGAGATCCGATCTGGTCTGGATCATGCCCCAGAAGACGAAGTTGTCGCCGTAGGTCCACGTGTCCTTGCGTGACGGCCCAGGGCGGATGAAGGCCTCTCCCCAGCGGTGGAACGTGATGCCGTCGCGGCTCGTCATGAACGCCGTATCGGTCACCGTGGTGCCGAAACGCGGGTGGCGTGCCGAACGATATCGGCGCTCTTCCAGGTTGGGCAGCTGGGTCATCGACGGCGACCAGCCCCGGTCGTTGTAGCGCATGGGGAATCCCATGAGGATGTGGGGCGCCCGGTAGTAGGGCTGGACCTGATTGGTGTAGAGGGCCTGCTCGGTGGCCCCCGGATACTGGAGCCACTGCGGCTCCGGAAATTTCCCCGGGTCCCTGGAGGCCGCGGTCATGATGCCCCGGACCCCCTGGTCGAACTCACGGTGATACTCCCGGTAGACCCCATGGACCGAATCCCAGAAAATGAGATTCTGGGAGTCGAAGGCTCCGGTGGTCGTGAAGGGCTCCGGGCTCCTCAACCGAAAGTGGATTCCGTCGGCCGAGACCAGCAGGAAGAGCCCTCGGGGCTTGTTGCCCATGAGGACAATCTTGTAGCGCTCCCCGGGAGGGCAGTCGGGGTTTGTGTCCTTGAGGGTGGCCGAGAGGGAGAGCCTGCCCCCGATCTCACGCACCATCTCCTCATTCAGGATCAGGTTGTTCCTGGTGGAGCCCCGAAACTCCACGATGCCCAGCTCGGGACGGGTGAAGTGGATGCCGTCCCTGCTCTCGGCCAGACAGAGCGTCTCCCAGGAGCGCTTTTCTGTCTCATAGATCCTGGAGTTGGGATGATGGCCGCCGCGATAGTACATCCGGACGCGGTCGCCATCCTGGAGGATGCTCTGGAAGCTGCTTGCGTTACCCTCCCAGGAGGCGTCGGTTCGAAACACGATCTCACGGCGCACGGGTCGATGCAGCGCGAGCCTCACGCCATCGAGCCGTTCAATCAAATGGCGGTCCACCAGCAGCTCGCGCCTCGAGCCGATGTCAATGACCGGGGCGGCTTCGGCGGCCCGGACCCGGGTCCGGAGGGCGGTCGAGGTGGCCAGAGCGGCCCCTCCCGTCAGTCTAAGCCAGTGACGTCTTGAAAAGTGAATCTTGCTCATCATGCGTTCTCCTCGATTCGTCCCATGACGGTCCCCGCCAAGGCAAGCAGTCGGTAGCTCCAAAGACGCCGGCGCTCCGGCAGATTGTCAGTGTCGCGATCGCCGCAGTCAGTGTCAACAGGCAGCGGACAACTCTGCGGTCCGGTCACCCCCTCCTCTTCACCTGTCCACTCGGATATAGTGGCGACTCCGATCCTGCCTGGATCGTATCAGGAGGGAAGCCCATGCGCCTAATGCTGCTGTTGGTACTGGGCCTGGCTCAAACAGCCTGGTCCAGCTCCCAGACTGGAGAGGCTCGAGATCAGGCCCTGGTTCAGTACAAGTTCCTGCTCATTGACGACCAGCCTCTTCTCGAGACCCACAAGTTGCAGCGGACGGTCAACCAGGCAGAGAAAAGGCGCGATCCCGTAATGCGTCTGGATGCCCCCTGGGAGACAGACCGGGACATGCTCAACACGGCCCATGTCAAATACGACCAGGAAGAGGACATCTTCAAGATGTGGTACACGCTCATGCGTTGGGAGGGAAAGACGGCAGATGGTCCACGAGGCGTCGCCTATGCCACCAGCGAGGATGGGCTGAGGTGGAGCAAGCCGGTCCTGGGATTGGTGGAATCCAATGGGTCTCGAGAGAACAACATGATCTTTCCCTTCATGCACCACATTGGCTATTCCATTCTCAAGGATCACAGCGACGTGCCAGCGCGGCGCTACAAGATGATCTTTGACGCCTTCGGGGAGGAGTCCAGGTGGGCCGGGCACCATGTGACCTTGAATCTGGCGTACTCCCACGATGGTCTCGACTGGGAGCGCCCACGACACGTGAACCCCGTCATGAGGGGCATCAGTGATGCCAACTTCACCCTCTTCTACGACGAGGACCGACGCAAATATGTCCTCATGACCCGGCGGGTGCCCAATGCTCCCCGCGACATCTCCCAGTACGAGAGCTACGACCTGGTCAACTGGGAGGACAAGGGCAGGGTGCTGGTGGCAGGCGACGAACTGGATCCTCCCCAGCTCTACAACATCTACGATATGCCCGTCTTCCGCTACGAGGACTTCTTCCTGGGCATGATCAATCCCTACTATACCCACCCCTTCGCTCCCACCTACGGGGCGTATCACAAACCTCCCGACTATCCCAAGGGCAAGCTCGGACAGCTGGAGATCGCTCTCGCCTACAGCCGCGACGCCCAGAAGTGGCACCGTCCCGACGACCGTTCTCCGGTGGTTCCCATCGGCGAAGTGGGAGACCAGGATGGAGGGATGTTATACCCAGCCGAGAACCCCGTGGTGAAGGACGGGGAGACCTGGATCTACTTCACGGCGAGTCGCTGGAACCATCGCTGGTGGGACTGGCTCAGCCACGACCTGGCCCAGGAAGATATGCGCGATGTGGCCGCCCTCATGGTGGCTCGTATGCCCGAAGATCACTGGGTTTCCCTGGACGCCGGAGTGGATGAGGGTTGGCTACTGACCAAGCCGTGGGGTCCTCCGTACCAGATCTTCGTGAATGCAGACGCCCAGGGAGGGTCCATCGAAGCCGAGTTAATCACTCCCTACGGCGATCCAATCGCTGGTTTCACCCGGGTGGAGGCTGTCCCGATCCGAGCAGACGGTGCTGGCCACGAGCTCACCTGGAAGAGCGGGAGATCTCCCTATGATCTGAGTGTGGAGGAGTTCGGCGGGGTGTGCCTCAAGCTCTATGTGACCCGGGCCAAGGTCTACTCCTGGACCTATACGCTGCCCGATCCCGACGGTGCTCTGGTCCGCCAGAAGGCGAACCGGCGCTGGCTGCGTGTGATCCGGCATCAGTCCGACCAGTGGGGTCTGAAGTCCACAGAGCCAGCTACAGGAGTTCCCCCTCATCCTCGCCACCAGGACAATCCCGCCACAGGTCAGGGCGGTTTCTCGCAAGAGATGCAGAAGTCCCTTCGGGAGAAAGCCCGGTAGTTCGTTGCGCGTCGTGTGTACTGAGTTGATGGCACCAGGAGGCTATTCGAGTTATGGTCCGGGCATGAAAGTGATTCCATCTATCACCGGGAGATCAGTGGGCCGAGGCATTCCATTTCTGTGTGCGGCAAGTCTGCTCATTCCGTGCGTCCCAGTCGAGGCAGGGCAGACAGGCAGCAGCGCCGCGACGTCCCAGGCCTTGGCGCGGCACACACGCGTGTGCCAGACGCCCGGTCCTCTCCTGGTTGAGAGCCTCATCTACCGCCGTGTTGCTCTCTATGTCTATGTTCCGCAAACGACCCGCAATTTCGACCTGGGCTTGAAGTGGCGCAATGCCGGGGCTCCCCTGCAGAAGCCGGCCACCTTCAGGCTCTTCTCCCCCGACGGGCAGGAAATAGACGTCCGGCCAGGCCCTGAGGATAACTGGTCCAAGCAACGGATCCAGACCCGGGGCGCATGGGGAATCTGGCAGTTGAGAGTGGAGACGGGTAAGCCGAAGCCAGGGACTGGTGCCAAACAGGTGTCCAGGGAGACGCTCGTGGACATCAAAGGGTCCGCTCGGACCTTGTTTGCCGTGCGCACCAGAGGGGAGGTCGACCTCTTTGCCCGGCCGGGCGCTCTGGTCAGCTACCGGGGCGCCCTGGCGTTGACGTCCTGGGACACCGATACAGCGGAGCAACACCGTTTTCTGCTCCAGGTTCCCCGGATGAAGCGCCTTCGCATCAACTTTCGTCTCCCGGAGGGCCCTTTTCCCCATGGCTATCCGATACAGGTCGAGGTTCGAGGCCCGGACGGCCTCGAGTTTCAGCAGCGCTGGGTGGGACTGACAAGATCTCGGCACTATGAGTACGAGTTCTGGAGGCTCGAGTACCTGGAATTGACGGGAGACAATCTGGAGGGGCTCTGGACCGTCTCCATGAACCACGTTGCAGGCGGCTACCGGATCGGCTGCGAACAGGGACTTCCCTTCATTTTCTCGGAGTCTGCCTTGATGCCGATGCCGGTCCCGACGCAGGTCCACACACGGGATGCCGAAACAGGTGTCAGCATCCCGGCCCGTCTCGAAGTCAGCTCGATTCAGACGGCACGAGCGTGGTTCTGGGGAAAGTCCGGGGCGGAGATTCCACAGGTGGTCTATACTGGACCCAACGGTGCCGGCCAGGTGTTCCTCATGCCAGGCCCGGAGTACACCATGACCACCTCGAGTGGCCCCGAGTATGGCGAGGCATCACTCGCACTTCAGCCCGGCATGGACGAGTCTGTGGCCCTGGCGCCTGCTCTGAAAAGAGCCGCGGGCTGGTACTGCGGCGACAACCACGTTCATACCGTCTATTCAGACGGTTCGTCCACCCCGGCCCAGGTGGTTGGAGCTGCCCTGGGAGAAGGACTCGATTGGATTACCCTGACCGACCACAGTCTGGGCCCGGACAACACCCATGCAAAGAGAGCCTACGAAGAGGCGAGGGAGGCCGCGAAAGACACCGGTCTACTGGTAATGCCCGGCGAGGAGTTCACCGCCGGCAACCGATACCACGCGAACGTCATCAACGGCATGATCGAGCTGACGCGCGAAGCCAGCCTCGAAGAGGTCGTAGATGCTGTGCTGGCCAAGGATACCGATCAACACCCCATAACCGTAAAGTGGAACCATCCAGGCAACGGCGAGGGAGTGCCTGAATCTCACTTGAAGCGACTGCCGCTCCTGGAGCTGAGAATGGGCGACCTGGGGAAGTCCGACGCGATCCAGTTGTGGGGGAAACTGCTCAATGAGGGCATCCGGGTCTTCGCCGAGAGCAGCTCCGACAGCCACTCTGTGTCCACAAACCGCCTGGGGTCTCATCGCACCTGTGTCTACCTGGGCGAGGAACCCCTCACGGCCGGCAATGTCGTCCGGGCCCTCAGGGAGGGGCGGAGTTTTGTCAGCCGCGGAGCCCTGGTCTTCCTGAAGGCGCAGGGCGCACTCCCGGGAAGGACTTTGCGGTCTTCCTCTCTTGATTTCGAGATAGACGCATCCAGCCGGGTCCCCATGGCGCGAGTCGAAATCGTCCACGGGGGGACGGTCTTCCACACCTTCCAGGTCAATGGGCAGACGACCTTCAGTACCCGGACGACGCTGCGGGCAGAAGAAGGCTGGTACCTTGCGAGGGTTATCGCCGAGGGCGTGGGATCGCCTGTTCTCGCCATGACCAATCCGATCTTTGTCGACCAGTGACACCTGTGGCTGGCGAATTCGTAGCAACTCTACGACGACTCCCGGCACTACAAGCTTTGAAAGGTCAATGGATTGGATGACAGACTAGTAATTCGCCAGGGACAGCCTTCAGGCAACCAAGAGATCAGATCGGTCGGGTGTCAAGGCGAAGACAAGGGCAAGGCACTGAATAGGTACGGCACCCTGGACTTGCAGGACACGATCCCATCGGGATTGACCTTTCTACGCCAGGATTTCCTTCACCACCTTGGTCGGGTGCACGTCCGTCAAACTTTCGTCGCGATTTCCATGACGGTAGGTAAGGCGCTCATGGTCGAGTCCGAGAAGATGCAGAATGGTGGCGTGGTAATCGGCAGTGCTGACAGGGTTCTCGACGACGTGATAGCCGAAGTCATCCGTGGTGCCATGGGTCACTCCGCCCCTTATTCCACCACCGGCCATCCACAAACTGAAGGCGTGCTTGTGATGATCCCTACCATCATCGCCTTCGGCCATGGGGGTTCGCCCAAACTCGCCGGCCCAGATCACCAGGGTCTCGTCGAGTAGACCGCGCTGGCGTAGATCGGTCAGAAGGGCATGCACCGGCTGATCCGTCTGGCGAGAGATCTTTCGCTGACCCTTCTCATTCTCCTTGTGCGTGTCCCAGGGTTGGCTTTTGTGCAGCACCTGAACAAAGCGGACGCCTCGCTCGACCAGGCGGCGCGCCAATAGACACTGACGGCCATAGATGCTTGTGTGCTCGTCGTCGGTACCGTACAACTCGTGGGTCGTTTTTGCCTCCTTAGACAAATCCAGGGCATCAGAGGCGGCCACCTGCATTCGCGCGGCAAGTTCGAAACTGGAGATTCGGGCCTCGAGCTCCAGTTCATTGGGCCGAGCCCTCAGGTGCTCCCGGTTGAGCTGTTGCAGCAGCTCCAGACGATGGGCACTGTCGCGGACCGAACCTCGGGTTGCCAGGTTGAGCACGGGTGTCCCGTCTGCCCGCATTGCCATGCCCTGATACACCGGCGGGAGCCAACCGCTGGAAAAGTTCTTGGCTCCGTCAATGGGGAGGCCATTGGGATTCAGAATCGCCACGTAGGCGGGAAGATCCTGGTTCTCGCTTCCCAGTCCATAGGCAATCCAGGAACCCAGCGCCGGACGCCCAGGATTGATGAGTCCGGTGTTGATGTTCCGGAGAGCCTGTTCATGGTTGGAATGCACCGTCACCATGGAACGGATCACGGCAATCTCGTCGGCGTGCTGGGCCAGACCCGGAAGCAGTTCGCTGAGGACAGTTCCTGACTGACCATACCTGGCAAACTGGAACGGACTCCCCAACCACGAGCCCGTCTTCTTCACGTCGACCGTGTTCACGTAACCTGCGCCCGGAGCCTCTCCGTGACGTTTGATGAGCTCAGTCTTGGGATCGAAGAGGTCCATCTGGCTGGGGCCACCATTCTGAAACAGCAAGATCACCCGCTTGGCCTTGGGCGTAAAGTGCGGTCTCTTGACGAGAACGTCGAAGTGCCTGGCGGACTCCGCAGTCAGTGTCTCACCCAGCAATGAGCCCAGAGCGATGCCGCCCAGTCCATCCCGAATCCGTTCGAACCAAGCCCGCCGCGTCAACATTTGCCTGATGGGTAGATAGCTCACATGGCTGGTATCCATAGCAGGATCTCCTTCCTCAGTCGACGTAGACGAACTCGTTGGCGTTCAGAAGCGACTGGCACAGATTAGAGTAGATCCGCAGGGCCTGGGCTTCACCCGGTAGCTCCGCATGTCGCGCCACCTGCTCTTCAAGAAAGGCCACAAGCATCCGGCGCTCGCGGGGGGTGGGTCTTCGGGATAGAGCTAGGCGAAAGGCGCGTTGGACCGTGTCAACGTCCACCGGGCGCGAAGGGGGAGCCTCCTTGAGAACGCGGCGCGCAAACAGCTCGGCCTGGGAGCCGACGAACTCGCTGTTCATCAGTGCCAGCGCCTGGGTAGCCGTGGTCGAGGTGCTGCGCTCGGGGCAGTTGACCTCCATGACCGGAGCGTCGAAAACCTGAAGAAAACTCTGGGGAGCCGAGCGCCGGACAATCTGGTAGATTGAGCGCCTTCCACCGGAGACATCGCCTTCCGGAACGATGGCACCCGTATCTTGCGTCTCCGTCTTCACCGGCTGCCCGTACATCTTCCGATCCAGCGTCCCGCTGACCGCCAGCATCGCATCCCGAACAATCTCCGCTTCCAATCGACGGGGATTCATCCTCCAAAGAAGCTTGTTGTCCGGGTCGATGGCAAGCCCCTCGGCGTGCGCCTCTGAAGCCTGTCGATAGACGGACGAAGCCATGATCAAGCGATGGATGGACTTGACGCTCCAGCCCTCACGGACAAACTCTGTCGCCAACCAGTCTAGCAGGGCTGGGTTGGTGGGCGGTGCCCCGGACCTTCCGAAATTGTCGGTGGTGCGAACGATTCCCGTCCCGAAATGGTGTGCCCAGATTCGATTCACCATGAGCCGCGCCGTGATCGGGTGGCTCGATCGGGTTAACCATTGGGCGAACGACCGGCGTCGCCCGCTGCTTTTCGCATCGGGCTCAGGAGCCGGGACCTGAAAAGGCCGTTCGCCATCTTCCAACACCCTCGGAATACCCGGCGGGGCCTCTTTCGCTTCCGGGCTTTCATAGTCGCCCCGCCTGAGTACTCGAGTCGTTGGTGGATTCGCGTCCATATCGTAGAGTGCGCGGATGGCGGTGAGGTGGATGCGTTTCGCCTCCTCCTCTTTGAGCTCCCTCTCCAGCCGTTCGGCGATGCTGGCGTAATCGGGAAACATCTCGCGCAGCTCGGCTTCCTCCGCGGCTTCTCGCTTCGGGTGCTTGGCCTGATATTGGGCCCGCCGAGCCTGCTGCAGGGACTTGAGGGCTTTGACGACCTCCTCGAGGGGATTGTTCACCGCGTTGGCGGATTCCTGCTCGGCTCGAGTTGCTTCAAAGATGCGACGCTTCTTCGAGGTCAGGACCGGGCCCAGGGGACGGATGGCGCCCGAGAAGATTGCTTGAAGGCCATAGTATTCCTGCTGGCTGATCGGCTCGTACTTGTGATCGTGACAACGAGCGCAGTGCAGAGTCACACCCATCAGGGCGGAGCCGACGATCTGCTGCGTATCGAACAGCATTCTCCACAAGTAATGGTTGTTCAGGTTCCCGGGGTGCCCGGGCGATGTTCCATCCGCGGCCATCCGCAGGAAACCCGTCGCGACCAGCGGTTCGACCACATCGGGTGGCAACCCATCGTGCTGGCGAAACTCCGAGAACTCGTCCCCGGCTAGCTGTTCCCGTAGGAACTGGTCATAAGGTTTGTCGGAGTTGAAGGCGCGGATCACGTAGTCCCGATAGCGCCAGGCAAAGTCACGGACGACGTCGGCCGCTTCCCCTCCCTCGGAATCCGCGTACCCTGCAATGTCGAGCCAATGGCGCCCCCAGCGCTCGCCGTAGTGAGGGCTGTCCAACAGTCCCTCAATCATCTTCTCATAGCCACTGGTCGAGGGGTCTGAGAGGAAATCATCGACCTGTTGCGGAGTCGGCGGGAGCCCAATCAGGTCGAAGTGTGCCCGCCGCAGCAGCGCAATGGGATTGGCTTCCGGAGAGAAGCTGAGCTTCCGTTTCTCAAGCTCGGCCAGAATGAAGGCATCGATCGGCGTACGGACTCGCTTGCGCCGCTCTACCGTTGGGATGGAAGGCCGCTGAGGTGGTTGGAATGCCCAATGCTCGCGATCCCGTGGATCGTCGATGGGCGTCCTGGGGAGCGCCGTTTCCGGTTTGGAGGACGGCGCTCCCTGGTCGATCCAACGCCGGATCGTCTCCAGCTCTACCTGACTCAATCTCTCACTACCTATGGGCATCTCACCATCGAGAACCCGTCGGTAGAGAAGACTTTCGCGAGCCGATCCCGGGACAATCGCCGTCCCCTGGGAGCCTCCCTTGATCAAGCCTGTGCGCGACCCCACATCCAGACCGCCCTGCGGAACCGAGCCGCCGTGACATTGGAGACAATGCTTTTCGAGGATGGGAAGGACGGCATGCTCGAATGCCATTGCGGAGTCTAGACCAACGGGCGCCTGGCCCCTCAGGCCCGTCGCGAGCAGCAGAGTTAAGAGGATCGTGGTCTCAAGCTTCGCCGCGCTGTTGCTTCCAGCTCTAGAACCTATTCTGGAACTCATTCAGGACCAGTTTCTACTGAGGGTCTGCGCAAAAAAACAGAGCCCGTGATCGTATTGATGAAATGCCGTAAATGCATTACTAAAAGATGTCCTCCGTAGCCGTCGTGATTACATGATAGGCATCGGGTCGGCGATCTCGCAACATGAAATACCGGGTGCGGACCTCGTTGACCCGGTCCAACTGCAGATCTCCGTAGACGATCGTCTCGCCGGCAGCTTCCGCCTCGGCCACGATGCCACCTTCGGGGTCGACGATGATGCTCTTGCCGCCCAGCGTGAAGCCATTCCCATCGGGCAGTTTCAGATCGCCGACGGCGTTGCAGGCAGCCACGTCGGTCAAACGATCTCCAACTTCAGCCCGTCTGGCTCCATCTTCCGAAAATCCGAAGGATTGGCGGTTGCGAGACTTGCGTCGGAGCGAATCGCGACCGCCCCGATCATGCAGTCAACCAGGCTGCCCCGGCGGCGGCCGCAACGGTTGAATAGTGTGGCGGATAAGGCGGCGGCCTCAGTCTGGAACGGAATCGGATCTCCCAGGAACTGCGACGCCAAACTGGCCTCGGGCTCGCTCACAGGCCCACAGAGAAACTCCGCCCAGCCGATGGCGCTGATGCCCAGCGCGTCGCCCTGCTCGAGCCACCGCAGCAACTCCTCACTCTGAGGAGAGCCCTGGACCAAAGCCAGGATGAGAAAGCTGGTGTCGAGATGGATCAACCGTTGCCAGCCTCTCGACGCTGGGAGCTACTGCGACGTTCGTCCCTGGTGCGCCTCACCCAATCACTTGAGGCAGTGCTGCTGAGATCTAAAGATCGCTGCAGCTCCCGGAGGGCCATCACCGTTTCGTGCTGCTCACTCGACAGGCTCTCCGCGGCGGCACAGATCGCCCGTCGAAGAGCCTCAGACTTCGTGATCCCCAGACGGCCCGCCATCCTCTCAAGCTTCCGAACTGTCTCAACATCCAGAGAATAAGTCGACTTGATGGTCATTCTGGCCATATCAAGATCAGAGTATGGCCATACCCTAATCTTGTCAAGGCTCACCGGCTAGGCTCCTCTTTCTGCCTCTGCCTTCGATTGGAAATGTTAGTTGACGATCGCGATACAGGAGACTTCGACCTTCAGATCGAAAACAAGGCGACTGATCTCTACCGTGGCGCGGGCCGGCATGTTGCTGTTCCCGAAGTATTCCCGGTAGACCCGGTTCATCTCGTCGTAATCACCCTTCAGGTCCGCCAGGCAGACGTTGGTCATCATGACATCATCAAGTGTCGCGCCGGCTTCGGCCAGGATCTCCTTGATGTACTCCATAGTCTGGACCATCTGGGCGCCGACGCCACCTGGGACTTCCTTGTCATTCGCGTCCAGGCCCATCTGCCCGGATACGAACAACATGTTTCCGCTTCGGGTCCCTCGACTGTAGGGTTTACCGGCAGTCTCGCTGATGATTTCTCGTGGCATGTACCTCTCCTTTTTCTTCGATTGGTTGACCTGACAACACAGCTAGCCCCCAGCTAGCCCGGATTTCTCATCGCTTGTCGTAGCGAGGCGCCGCAAGGGCCGTCCTGGCAAGGCTTGCGACCGAGACCACTCGTGGCGAGCCCCCGCAGTCGTACTCGTGCAGTACGTCGAGGAGGCCGAGAGAGCGTGACGCAGCCAGGACGGATGTTTGCGGCGACGCAGTAGACCAGCGATGAGAAATGCGGGCTAGCGACAGCCTATGCGAGGGGCAGGGTCACTGCGCTACCCTCTCATACTTTCTGAGCCGTGGGCAGTCCTTCGGCACCATCCCGAGGTTACCGCCGCCAGCCCAGGTGACCTCGCCAATATAGATGCTGTCACGGGAATCGATCCAGACGTCGTGCAGGACGAAAAAGTCCGTCGGAGCGCAGGGATCGTCACCGCCACCCCAACGTGCCAGCAAGCTACCTTGTTTGCTGAAGATGCTGACACGACCGCCGGTCGCAGCCAGATCCGGCTCCATCCAGGGAAACAGACCCACCCGCATTCCCGCCTCGGATACAAAGACGTTGTCCTGCGCATCGATGAAGATATTGGTGGGACGTGCCACATCGGTCCACTGCTCCAGAAACACGCCGTCGGTTGAAAGGATCTGCAGCCGATTGTTCTCTCGGTCGGCCACGAACACACGCTGGCCTCTGAAGAGAGGGTCAGTTTCCATCCTGGGCTGGCTCTTCGACCGTCAGGATTTGATTGGAGGGCGCACGACTCTGCTGTCCATAGACAATGTCTATGGTATAATCAGTGACATGAAAACGATCGCCGCAGGTGAGTTCAAGCAAACCTGTCTGCGAGTGTTGGACGAGGTACGCGAGACGGGAGAGACGATCGTCATCACCAAACGAGGCGATCCAGTGGCGCAACTTGCTCCCGTACCGCGGACCAGGGAGGCGGATTGGGCTGGTGCCATGCGTGGCACAGGGTCAATCCTCGGAGACCTAGTCGAACCGGTCATAGAAAAGGGTGAGTGGGAAGCTCTTCGGTGATGCGGCTGCTGCTGGATACCCACGTCTGGATCTGGAGGCTGCTCGAGCCGGAGCGATTGAGCGACGAAGTCTCGAAGCAGCTTTCCGACCCTACCCATCAGCTCTGTCTCTCGCCTATCTCAGTCTGGGAGACGCTCGTCCTGGCTCGAAAAGGAAGACTGCACCTAAGCCCAGATGCCGGGAGCTGGGTGGCAAAAGCGTTGAAGCTATCGAACACTGTAATGGCACCGCTTAGCCATGAGATCGCTTTCAAGAGTGAGGATCTGGCCGGCTTTGACTCGGTTGATCCCGCGGATCGATTCCTGGTAGCCACCGCCCTGGTCGAGGACATGGTCCTGGCCACTGCCGATAGAGCCATGCGTGCCTTTGCCCAGCTCAAATCAGTGTGGTGATTCGCCCCCTTTGTGTCTCCCGCTTGGTGCTTGTTCGTATCCTGCGGCGAACCCTCACGATGGCCTATTCCTTATCTGCACCTACCTCAGCTTCAGATTCGGAGTATTCGATCCACTTGGTAAATCGATGACGCCGGCCCAGTTCGTCAAAACAACGCCAATAGGCTTTCCTGCTCTCAATTCCTCCACCGATCCTATACTGGGCGGTCCGCACAAGCCAACATGACTAAAAGCCGCTTCGAGAAACGATTCGCTGGATCATGAAGAGAGCACCCCTATGCCCGACCGTCCAGAACCGTGGGTTGAAGGGACCAACACAGGGCTGGCACCGACGTCGCCGCTAGTACACAGAAGCAAGCTTGCTCTATTTGACCGTAAGACCGTATTATTCCCCATATCATGAAAACGACGATCGATCTCCCCGACGCTTTGCTCATTGAGGCCAAGGCCGTGGCTGCGCGACGCCGAACGACCCTCAGGGCTATGGTCGCGCACGCCCTGGAGAGAGATCCAGGGCGCCATCAGCTCGCCTGGCGAAGAAGCTTGTTTCACTATCGACAAGCACGGCCTGCCCGTCCTTAGGGTCCCACTCGGGGATGGGTGAACCCCCTCGCCTTTAGGCGAAGCCTTCAGGAGGCTTGTGACAGCAAGCCGGTGTGCGTAGGGAAGGTAAGAGGCTAGAGTACGGCTTGCTCGGCGAGTCAGGGAAGTGGGCGCCGAGCCGAGTGAGACAGGCGATCAAGCGAGTCGCCTGCATCGGAGGCGAGGTCTTTAGGCGACTTTAGTCGCAGGTCGAATCCACCGCCTTCAGGCGGTGGAGAGGTCACCTCAAGAAATCGGGAACCACCATTGTAACCAGTGAGATGATTTATGAGATGATCGACGACCTGGGTATCTGATCTCCGATGTATCTGCTCGACGTGAATGTTCTGATTGCGCTTGGAGACGCCCATCACGTCCACCATGAGCGAGGGCGGACCTGCTGGAATCAACTCTTCTTGGGCTTCGAAGGTCGCATCTCAACCCGGCTTACCAGACACCGCGGATGCTGCTTCAAGGTGCTGATGACCACCTCGGCCACGTCCTCGGAAGCCATCTTCCAGGACGCCTCTGCCTCATCTGCAGGCGAAGCGGACCGGGTATCGACACTGCCTGGCATGACATAGGCGACTCGGATGTCGTGGTGCCTGACCTCCTCCATCAAAGCCTCGCTGAATCCAGTCAGAGCGAACTTGGAGGCGTTGTAGGCAGAGCCTCCAGGGAAGGCATTCTTGCCGGCGAGGCTGCTGATGTTGATGATGATGAAGCCCCCACCGGTCTTCTTCATCTCTGGGACGGCGAAGTGACAGCCATAGAAGACGCCGTCCAGGTTGGTGCCGATCGTCGCTCTCCACTCCTCGATCGTTATCTCGTCGACATGCTTACTGGCTCGAGCAGCGGCAGCGTTGTTGACCAGAATGTCGATTCCTCCGAGTTGAGCGACGCAAGAGCCGACGAGCGCCCGGACCTGCTCAGGGTCCCGCACATCGCAGACTTGCCCAAACACCGGTCCGCCGCCCAGCCCACGGAGCGATGAGACCGCCTCTCCGATCGCTGTTCCGTTCCTCGAAGTGACCATTACTCCCACGCCCTCGCGGACGAGCGAGCGAGCAACAGCAAACCCGATCCCTCTGGTGCTGCCCGTGACGACAGCCCGTTTGCCCGACAGACTCATGAGTACTCTCCTGATTGCGGTAACGAGTCAAAAGTAGCATATTCCACCAGGGCAGAAGCGAAAAAGGCAACGTGTTGTTTGGGAAAGGTAACTTCAATGGACCGACGAAACTTCCTGACAACCTCTGGTGGCTTGTGCCAAGGCAGGAGTGCCCATCCTACAACCGACACGCTGCTATCGATGTGCCCGGCTAGAGACAACCAAAGTTTCTTTCGTGAATGATCCGGCATTGGCGTTACCTCCGCCTCTGCTTCAGAGTAGACGACCTTCTGGAATTGCTGCTACTCTACCGGACGCTTAGTCCTAACTACATCGCGAAAAGGTTGGTGCGGACCTCGACTCTCCGGTGAAGGCCGGTGAGACCGTTTCTATCTCAATTCCCCATGAGAACCTGCACTTCTTCGAGGCGGCAACTGGCAGACGGCATCCCGCGGGACGCCGTCTGACGGCAGATTCAATTCGTCGCACGTCTGAACGTCTGCGAAGCCACGGCAGGAAAGATTCGCATTGTCTTCAGCAGTGCCTCAGAATGGTGAAGGTACAGTCCGCATGCCCCGGAACTTCAGACGGCATGCGTGATCGGCAGCGAGAGACTCGATGAGAACTCCTTCGAAGGGAGGCCTTCCCCGATCTTGAACGAGAGCGAGCAGACATCTCGGAAAACGTTTCTAGCCAGTGCGCTCATTGGGTCAGGGGCTCTTCTGGTCGGGATCCTGTTGGGTTTCCTGCTTTCCAGCCCGGCCAGTCCAGGCTCACCGGAGGCAAACTTCGAGCTCCGGCAGTTTGGGTTCGTCGAAGAGAACTCCATGTATGCCCTTCAGGGTGAGTCCTCTCGGTTGCTGGTGGTGCCAAAGGATGACTACTGGTGTGTTCAGGACAAGATTGACGCCTACGTCCGCGAGCAGCAAGAACTCCTCGATCTAGAGGCACAAGGTGACGAGTTGGGCGAGGAAGCTCTCGAGGCATGGCAGCAGGAGACAGCGAATCGCTTTCTCGAATCTCTACCGGAACGGCCCTGTCCGATCAGCGGCGAATTGGCTCCCGTTTTCGAAGCCACTATTTCGAACAATGGCGGGGGAACCCTGGCGGTATCGAGCCTCGAGTTGATACTTCTTCGCACCGATCTGCCCACGGATGCTCCTGAGGAGAGGCTGACGTATGGGATGCCGGACGCCCCGGCCCGATATGCCTTGAACTTGTCCGAAGCGGCGATTTACCAGCAACAGCAGGACAAGTTTCTGCGGCTGCCCCTGGACCCGCCTATCATCGTCCCCGAAGACTCAGCTGTCCGGGTTGAGTTCGCTTTCTACTCCGACTGGAAGGAGGTGGCGTGGTACGAGGTCCAGTTGCGTTTCGAGGGCTCGGATGGCAGCTCCCTTAGCACTCCGATCTTCAACATCGAGATGTAACGCCCATTCGCAAGAAGCGGCGATCTTCCGACCGTGGCGGTGGCCTCCAGGCCGCCGTTTTCGGGCCAAAGGCTCGAAGGAAAAGACACGGCGGCCCGGAGGCCACCGCCACGTCCCTCGACCCAAGTTTCTTTCTCGAATGATCCGGCTAGCTTCCGTTACGGCAACGTGAAGGCGACGAGCTTTCCCCCAGCGGTCTTGTTGTAGTCGTTGCCCCCACCGGCTGCGATGACCAGGAACTGCTTACCGGTCTTCCTGCCCAGGTAGGTCATGGGGGTGGCGTGGCCACTCTCCGGTAGTCTGGTGACCCACAGTTCCTCTCCTGTGTCCTTGTCGAAAGCCCGGAACCGCTTGTCATTGGTGGCCGCGATGAAGACCAGGCCCCCGGCGGTGACGATGGGGCCTCCCAGGTTGGGAGCACCCGTCTTGGGAACTCCACGCTGTATGAGCTCATCCACGACCCCCAGGGTCGACTGCCAGCGAAACTCACCGGTTTCCAGGTCGATGGCCGTCAGCGAGCCCCAGGGTGGCTTCTGGCAGGGATACTGGTTCGAGTCCCAGAAACGTTCCCATTTGGTGCCCCGCACCCGGTACGGTGTCTTGGAGTCCGGAGGACGCTTGACCATCCGGTACAGACCACCCAGATCCATGGAGTTGACGTAGAGGACCCCAGTGACGGGGTCGAAGGAGGCGCCGCCCCAGTTCGCTCCCCCATTGGTGCCGGGGAACATGACGGTGAGCCCGGTGCCAATGGGACGAAACAAGGGGCTCTCCACCTGGGCGTCCTTCACCATCTCCAGGCACTCAGCCCGGGACTCCGGTGTGACATCCGTGATGTCATCCAGGGTCATGGTCTGCCGGGCAAAAGGGGGAGGTTTCAGCGGAAAGGGCTGCGTCGGAAAGGAATGTTCGCCGGGAATCTTACTGCGGGGCACAGTGCGTTCCTGGACCTCGAAGAGGGGCCGGCCGGTGAGCCGATCCAGCAGATAGACGAAACCTACCTTGGTTATCTGGGCAACTGCGGGGATCTCCCGGCCGTCGCGACGCACGGTCACCAGGTTCGGTTGTGCGGGTAGATCATAGTCCCAGAGGTCGTGGCGGATGGTCTGGAAATGCCAGCGCCTGCGTCCGGTCTTACAATCGAGGGCGACCACGCAGTTGGAGAACAGGTTGGCGCCTTTGCGGTCTCCTCCGTAGAAATCGGTGCCGGGTGAGGTCAGGGGAACAAAGACCATCCCCCGAGTCTCATCCACGCTCAGAAGGGACCAGGCATTCACCCCGGACCGATCCTTCCAGGAGTCACCCTCCCAGGTCTCGTGGCCGAATTCACCCGGCCGAGGCACGGAGTGAAAACGCCAGAGCTCCTTTCCGGTTCGGGCATCGAAACCCCGGATATCTCCCGGTGGACCCTGGGGATCGCTATCGCTCACCCGGCTCCCTGCGATCACCACATCTCCGCACACCGCTACGGGCGAAGTAAGGTAGTAGCGAAGATCGGGGAATTTCTCGGTCATTCCCCGTCTGAGGTCCAGCATCCCCCGGTCGGCGAACTCAGGGTCAGGCTTGCCGGTGGCGGCGTTCACGGAGAACAGCCGGCCCATCTGATCGGCCAGAAAGATCCGCCCTTGTTCAGCGCCGCTCCAATAGGCGAGCCCCCGACTGGTGTAGAGACTGACCCGGGCCGTCTTGTCGAATTTCGAATCGAACACCCAGAGCCGATCTCCCGTCTCCGGGTCGAGCGCCAACAGTCGGTGGAATGGGGTGCTGACATACATCACGCCGTCGATCACCAGCGGGGTGGCCTCGAAGGCCGAGAAGCGGCGGAGCCTGGTACCGTCGCTGAAGTCACCCGTATCGTGCTCCCAGGCGACCTGGAGCCGGCTGACATTTTCCCTGGTTATTTGCTTCAGAGAGGAGTAGCGGCTGCCGCCGGCATCACCTCCGACATGGGACCACTCCTGGGAATGAACCGCCGGTGTGAGGAGAAAGAAGGGACAAAGAGCGGCGGCCAGTATCTTCAGGGGCAAGGTCACCTCCAGATTGAGTCGGCTACGGAAAAGATTTTCTTCCTATTCTCTATCGTAGCCAGTCGTAGCGATCCCTTCCACCGGAAGTTTCGGGCAGGGGTGCCTGGCCCAGGTTTCTGACCGATAGGAAAGAAGTAAGCTCCAAGTGACTGGCTGGGGAGAAGTTGAGCTTCTCGGAAACACTGGACCCCAGAATGTCCTGACGAGTCTGTGTTAATATAGGTCTTCGCTTTCCTGTTTTCCAGGTAATTCCGGAGACTGCGCGGTTCACCGGACCGGCCTCGAAATTCAGCGTCTCCTCGCGCGTGGGGCGCTTGACTTACAAAAACAGCAGAGCGGGTCACTTTCTAGTGTTTTACAGGCAGTCCAGTGCCACTTAAGGGTGAGCTTCCCAGTGGACTGGACCAAGCGGAGGAATGGGAATGGTGGAAAGCCCCTACCAGGTAGGAAAATCTTGTGAGGCTTGGTGTACGAAATGTAAAACGGAAACGGAGCACACCATCATTGCGATGGTAAAGGACTCGCCCAAGCGAGTTGATTGCAACACCTGCCATAGCCAGCACAACTATCGGCTGGCTCCAGTCAAGCGAGGGCCAGCGAAAGGAAAGGCGACCGCACCACGCCCTCTCAACCGCAAAAACGCCAGCTGGGAGAGACTGCTCGCGACTGACGACAACCCGGAGGCCAGGCTCTACTCGATGACCGAGCGATTCAAGAGCGACGAGGTGGTGGACCACAAAAGCCTTGGGATTGGGTTCGTTCGCCAAGTCCAGCCGGGAAACAAGATTGAAGTCCTCTTCAAGTCGGGCAAGAAACTCCTGGTCCACGGACGCTGAAACGACAAGGGACAAGCGTGGCTTCGGTCTCCAGGCCGAAGTTCTCCTGTCGAGCCTTTGGATCGACCCACGGCGGCCCGGAGACCGCCGCCACGTCCTAGACGAAGTCTCTTTCTCGAATGGGCCCAGGTCGGTTGGAGTCTGTCCTGGAAGCTAGAGATAGGGGAAGGACGAGCCCATCCATATCTGACAGTCTGCAGTTGCTGCCCTACGGAGTCCGCCAGTATCCAGTATATTGACTGAAGAACATGGACATTCTGGCAATTCTGCTTTTCATCGCTATCTGGTTCGTCCTGCAGTCGTGGCTCTTGCCAAAACTCGGTATCCAGACCTGACTGAGTAGCAACTGTGAGGGTCCCTCACAGAGAACCAAGAGCCCAGATCCTGACAAATAGCTGGAGTTGGCCTTCCCCCAGGATCAGTGACGGCACCTCTTCGGAGGCGCGGGCCTCAGTGGACTTCTGCCAGACTCCTTTCTTCTACCCGAAGTCTCCTGCTTTTTCAGTCCTTGTAAGGATCAAACTCATCGCACCCCGCCATGGCAACCCCGATGGGCTGGAGTGTGTGCAGCACTTCGATGGTTGGCTCATGGAACTCGAGAACCTCGGGCAGCCGCTTATAGCAGTGAGGGGATTCGTCTGTGCCCGCACCACGCAAGACAACGCCTGCCTTGGAGATCCAGTCCACCATCATCTCCTGGCTGATGGACCCTTCAGACATCCTGATGCGCTTGCCTTTCTTCCAGCGAAACCTGCCGGCCGCCTCTCGTCTCGACATGACTCGCCCCGCACCGTGGACCGTCGAATAGAGGGCCTTCTTACTTTCCTCGCTTTCAACCCCCTGAATGATGACGGAAATATCTCCCATGCTTCCACCGACAAAGCCCTTCTGGCCGGGAAAGGCAGGAGTCGCTCCTTTGCGCACCACCCACATATCTTTGCCGCCGTGATTCTCTCGCCAGGCGAAGTTGTGATGGTTATGGACCTCTTCCAGGATATGAGCTCCCAGGATCGAGGCCACCCTGGAGCAGACCCAATCACGGCCCGCATAGGCATAGCGTCCGGCAAGCTTCATCCCTGCCACGTATTCCTGGCCCTCCTGGCTATCCACGGATAGCAACGCCGGATCGACATTCATTCCATCCCGGCCTCCTGCCAGGCGAAGGAAGTGGGTGGCAATCTTGTGTCCCACGCCTCGAGATCCGAAATGGACCCCACACCACACCCGGTCGGATTCATCCACGAACAGATCGACATAGTGATTTCCGCTTCCCACAGTCCCCAACTGACTCCGAGCCAGATCCTTCAGCTGACCCACCGCCTCGATATCCCAGGCCGGGTCGTCCTCGAACAGCTCGTGCTCCAGTCTTTCCTTGTTCTTTTTGCCCACACCAAAGGAGATCTCTTTCCAGATATCATCCATGATGGTCTCGATTCTGGCGCGCACCTCCCCGGCATCCGCATCCAGACGAACCGCTTTGTTTCCACAGGCGATGTCAAACCCAACTCCGGACGGACTCACCTGATCCTCGTAGGCAACCACTCCACCAATCGGAACGGCATACCCTAGATGATGGTCCGCCATAAGAGCACAGTAGTCCGCTGTCTTCTTACAATTGGAAATCTGGGCAACCGCATTGTCCTGTGGTTCTCCCCAAATGGGAATTCCATTTCTTTCAATGAATGGCATTGCTTCCTGCTCTACCGCCTGTTGCTGTTGACATCACCGTGGACAACATCTGGGGAAAATACGACCCTTCCCGTTCACTCACAAGGTCCTTCAGTGCCTCAAAAAAAGGTGGCGACCAGAAGTATCAGATTCTGACAGCGCTCTTGGGCAGCAAGGCCCGCCTGAGTAATTGCAGTCCAATTAGCAGAACCAGCGGTGAGAAATCTAGATCCGCAACGGGTAAGATAACCGTTCGAATCGGCGCAAGTACCGGCTCTGTCAATCTGTTACAGAATTCCACGACTGGATGAGACGAAAGTAGGCCAATCAAGGGGAGGATGAAGGTCGCCACGAGTACCAGCGAGTAGAGGTTGAGTAGCCTGACTAGCAACATCTGTGGTCCTATTTCAGTTGACCCCAACGGCTTGGGCTCACTTTGAAGCTTATGACCTATCATGACACTTTCCCGGTCCGAAAAGGGTGATGAACAACACGGACTCGACTATTCACAAGAGGTCCTCAGGAACTCTCAAGGACTCTGTGAGTCGCCTCTCGTGGGGACTTGAGGAAAATGAGTGAGCCTCAGATAGGTCGGATTACTTTGGTCCTCTCCCGAAGCAGTAGAGGGTGCCTAGGGTCCTGATGTAGATCCGATCGTCGGCAATGGCAGGTGTTGCAAGGCAATCCTCCTGGAAGCGGCTGGTCGCCAGCACCTCCCAGTCTCCTCTCGCCTTCAAGGTGGTGAGGTCACCGTCTTCGCTGACCAGATAGACCTTATCTCCAGCTCCCACCGGGGAGGCCCAATACTTGCCGATAGCATTCTTCAGTCGACCTTCCTTGAGCACTCGGCCACTGGCCGGATCCAGGCTGGTTACGATTCCGCCATCTTTGACCAGGAAGATCACATTGTTGATCAGCAACGGAGAGGCGGTATTGGGCAGTGCCTTGTGGTGGCGCCAGAGCACATGTGAGTCGGTGAGATCACCGCGGGCGTTACCGGGCCGAATAGCCACCAGACTATTTTCCGGCGACAATCGAGCCCGATAGAATTCCCAGTCCCGCCTTCCCATCACGCCGTCCTGGTCCAGATCCCACAGCTTCCAAGCGCCTTGCTCTCGGATCTTGGGTTCGGGGGACTCCTGAGGCGAAAGCGTACCGTCACGGTTCCTATCGTATTGGGACAATACCTCGTCAAAGGGAGGGACCGATCGTCGCGGACCCGGCTCCCAGGCATTGATGTAGATGGTGCCTTTCGAAATGATGGGGACGCATTTTACCTGCCAGGCCATGCGCCGGACCCACCACAGCTTTTCGCCCGTATCCAGACGATACGAAGCAGCCTGAAAGGAACCGGGGACAATCACCTGAGCGGGACCTTTTCCGGGCCGGTAGATGGCGGGAGTGGCATAGCCTCGAGTGACCTCTGGGCGATCTGTCCTCCAGCGGATGCTGCCATCCTTCTGATCCACTGCGATCAAGAATGAGCCGGAGTCCTGGTCACAGATGAGCAGCAGCAAGCCGTCGGCAAGAATGGGCGACGAGCCGTGACCGTTCACATTGTGGAAAGGACCGAGAGGTAGCCGCCAGCGCTCGCTTCCATCGGGGCCATAGGAGAAGATTCCAAAGTCGCCGAAGAAGACGTAGACGTTCTTTCCGTCGGTGACCGGGGTGGAGCTGGCCGGGCCATGCGTCGACTGGAACGATTCCTCCCGCGGCCGCGGGGCCTGGCGGCGCCAGAGCACCTTTCCGGTTGCTCTGTCCAGGCTGATGGTCAGCAGCTTTTTCCCCTCGTAGGCAGTCACGAAAATGTGATCCCGGGAGAGAACCGGAGAAGAGTGCCCAGGCGGCAAGGAAACCTTCCAGATCAAGTTTTCTTCGAGTCCGAACCGCTCCGGCAGCTGGCTGGTCTGCGCCACTCCCAGGCCTGAGGGGCCTCTGAACTGGCGCCAGTCCGAAGCTGAGGAAGCTTCCTTGGGACCCTGCCAGGCGAGGATTGGAGTTAAAAGAAGAACCAGTAGTGTTAGGAGTCTCATGCACGCCGTAGCTCCCATTCCTAGCCCACCGGCGGCAGTGACGTCAAGGGCTTGACTAGGAAACATTAGGAATCGCAGCGGGAGACATCCGGGAGACGGTGTGTCCAGCGAAAGGCTGGTCTGTTCGTGGAAGTCGGTCCTACCGGGGCACGAGTCAGAAGCCCAGCAGCGGCGGGCGAAATGCATATCGGGCTATATGTAGAGCGAGTAAAACAACGCCAGCGGTGAGGAGGGGCTGCTATACCCTGGTTCAAAACTTGTGGCGCGCTGCACTATTCTGTGTTCTGCTAACAATTTTGGCGATCGGCGCAGACCCTTAGGGTCTGCGCAAGAATAACTTGGTAGAATTGGCGCTCAGATTTGCACCAGATTTGGCCGCGAACGATTGAGCGAAACCGCAGGCATAGCCGGGTCTACGTTGAGGATTTCGCGACTGAGGAGCGGCCGAAGATGGTGTGAAGATGAGATGCCAAAATGCCAAGTTATTTTTGCGCAGACCCTTAGGAGAGAGGACGATTGGACATGCGAACACAACAGTTATTCCAGGAAGCTCAAGAGATCAGTGAGTGGATCGTCAGGCATCGTCGTCAATTGCATCGTCACCCCGAATTGATGTACGAGGAGGAGCAGACCAGTCAACTCGTTCGTGACACGCTCGATGAACTTGGCATTTCTTACCGGTATCCGCTCGCTAAAACCGGCGTCCTTGCAACGCTCGGCCAAGGCAACGGACCTTGCGTTGCACTGTGCGCCGACATGGACGCTTTGCCAATTCATGAAAAGGCCGACGTGCCATTTCGTAGCGAAGTAGACGGCAAGATGCACGCCTGTGGACACGATTGCCACACCTCCATGTTGCTGGGCGCGGCAAAGCTCTTGAAGGAGTATGAGGCGGAGATTCACGGTACTGTGAAGCTCCTGTTCCAGCCAGCGGAAGAGGGGGGTGCTGGTGGTCGAGCCATGCGCGAGGAGGGCGTCCTGGATGACCCCAAGGTCGAGCGTATTTTTGGGCTACACGTGTGGCCGTTTCTACCAACCGGTTCGATCGGTGCCTGCGAGGGTGTCTTCCTTGCAGCGTCGTCATTCATGCAGACCACCATACGCGGCAAAGGGGGCCACGCGGCGATGCCTCACCTGACCATCGATCCGGTGGCCACGTCGGCGAAGCTGATCACTGAACTGCAGACAATCGTTTCGCGTGAGACCGACCCGCTGGATTCGGTGGTGATCAGCATCAGCACGATCCACGGCGGTCAGGCGAGCAACGTCATCCCGGAAGAGGTCGAGATGAAAGGCACCCTCCGGGCGCTGAGGATGGAGAAGCTCCAACAACTGCAGGCGCGTGTCCGCGAAATCTCGACTCATGTCGCGGCGGCAAATCACTGCGAAGTGGATGTCGAGTTCCCTGGCCATGACTATCCACCCACCGTCAACGACGGCCAGTCCTGGGAACTGGCCAAGCAAATCGCCGGCAAAGCGTTGGGGCAATCAAACGTTCACGAAATTCCGCCAACCATGGGGGGCGAGGACTTCGCCTATTACACGGAACAGGTGCCCGGCTGTTTTGTCGGCCTCGGCGTTCGCAACGAGAATCAAGGTGCGATTTACAGTGTCCACCACCCAAGCTTCAAAGTCGACGAGGCCGCTCTACCCTTAGGGGCCGCGCTGCATGTCGCCTACGCGCTTGGGTCGATTGATGAGCTTGCGAGTTGAAGAAGTTTGGCGGTGACTGACCGACGCACACGCAGTCGTGGATCGGGACGTTGACATGACGTCCCCTACGGGTTGTGCCTGGACGGCCTAGAGCAGCGCCGGCTGGATTACGATCGCGGCGGGCAGCAGCGGAAGCGGTAATGGCAGCATCTCCTACACGGTAGCGTCCAATGGGAGCAGCGACTCGCGCTCGGGCACGATCGCGGCGGCCGGTCAAACGCTGACGATCACCCAAACTAGCGACAGCAGCAGCGGCAAGAAGAAGAAGAAGAAAGCGTAGGAAGCGGCCAGCAAACACTCAGTCTTCCAGCCCCACCAAGTCGGGAGGGACGGGCAGGAATCTCACTCGGGCCGCATTTCCCACCACGTTCCTGCGGAGCTTCCTTAATTAGAGACCCCGCCCGTCCCGTCCCGAACTCGGAGGCTTGGGAGTTTGGCTACTAGCAGCTTTCGAGCCAACTTGGCAAAGCGGCTCTAAGTGTCTATAAAAAAGACCTTTAGGGAAATCAGGAGTCGTCACGTAGGAGCTGCCCTCCCGCTGCGAAAGCAAAGAAGTCCTCGTGCACCTTCGACTTCTGCTGCCCGGCACAGACAACGGACTTGACCCTGTCGATGTCAGTCCACTAGTGCAAACAAACTGGTGTACTTGTCGGACCAAAGGATGCTCTCCACATCCGGCTCAGGAAAAACGACCCCATCCTGAATCTGCTTCAAGCTGAACAGTTCTTTTTGCATCGTCATTATGGCCCAGTCTGCGCCGTACTGCTCGAGCTCGTCGTCTTCCGTCGAGAAGATGCCTGCAGACATCTTGAAGTGGTCGGAAAGTCCCCATACCAGGGGAGCGAAGTCGAAGTATAGATTCGAAATATGGATCAGGATGGTGCCACCGGGAGCCAGATGCCGTCGATACAGCTCAAAGGCCTCGAGGGTAAGCAGATGCACCGGAGGAGCGTCCCCATTGAAGGCGTCTATAACCAGGATATCAAAGCCCTGGGCCGGTTCGGCTTCCAGGGAGATCCTCGCGTCCCCCAGGACTATTTCGATCTTCGCCTGGCTCTGCTCTAGAAAGCTGAAGTGCTCCCCAGCGTACCGAACGACCTGAGGGTTGATCTCATAGAATCGCAGCGTGTCCCCTCTTCGCGTGAGACCTGCAATCGATCCGGTGCCCAGACCGATTGCGCCGATGTGCCTTCCGACCGCCTTGGGATAGTGGCGAATCACGACCCCGAAGCCACTTTCAGGTCCATAGTAGGTAAGAGGAATCCCCTCGCGTTCGGGGTCACGGTATTGAGCGCCGTGAATGATCCTGCCGTTCTCAAGGTATCGAATCCAATGGGAGTCCTCTTGTTCTTCATCACGCACTTGAAGCACTCCATAGAAGTTTCGATCCTTGGCTATCAATTCTTCGGCGACCTCGAGGGAAGAGAAAACACCCCAGCCAATGTAATAAACAACCAGGACGGCATATAACGTCATGAGGGCGATCCTAGCCAGGAAGCGTCCTTCGAATTGCATCCTTTTCAGCGCCCTTTCGAGAGGACCAGCCAGCAGCAGCAGACCGATCAGCACTACAGTGAGACAGAGTCCCATGGGAAGCTCGGCGTGGGATCGAAAGACTCGCGGGGCAAAAAGGGCGACGAAGAGCCCCCCAGCCGCGCCCCCGCTAGCAATCGTCAAGTAGAATCGGGTCAGCTGAAGCGCCTCGGGTTTGAGTGTCGCGACTTCCCCGTGACACAGCATGCAGAACACGAACAGTATCGCGCACCACACCCCCACGTCGCCGCTCAGCGGCACCTCTTCCGCGAACAAGGTCGTGTAACGAATCGAGTAGAGAAGGATTCCAGCGAGGGGAACCCACAGAACACGCTTGTACCATCGGCTGCTTTCAAAGGTGAGGATAAAGGAGAGCAGATAGAGACTCAGCGGAGCTACCCACAGGAAGGGGACCACCGCTACGTCGTGACAGAGCTCGTTGGTGATCGCCAACAACAAAACCGAGGCGCAAAACGGCAGAAAGAACCACAGAACCTGATCAGTCAACGGGGTTCCGTGGTTCTCGGGTGAAGGAACTGTCTTGGAAGTTGGGGACGATCCTCCGTTGTCGATCCGGGCACTCCTGGAGAACACTACTCCGGCTGCGATGCAGAGCAGCAGAAAAACCAGATACAAACCGGACCATAGGTAGGCTTGAACGTCCAACGAGAACGCGGGCTCGAAAACACTTGGATAACTGAGCAGGGCCAGCAGGGCGCTGGTATTGGACCAGGCGTACAGACGATAGGGCGATCGATCCGGATACCTTCGGGCATACCACGCTTGAATCAGAGGGGCAGTCGAGGCCAACAAGAAGTAGTTCAGGCCCACCAGGGTCAGCAGAAAAGCCAAGATATGCCCTGTTGGGTTCGAGATCTGCTGGACCCTCCAGGTATCTGAAGGGGTCAGTGGCAGCAGAAAAAGGCTCCCGAGCAGAAGCGTTGCGTGCACCGACAGCTGCCTCTTCGGCCGGAGGGTCGTGTTAAGCCAGTGGGCATAGGCGTATCCTCCCAGAAGTAGAGCCTGGAAGAACAACAGACAGACGCTCCACACGGCAGGCGCCCCGCCAAACCAGGGTAGAGCGAAGCGGGCCACCAGCGGCTGCACCTGGAAGAGCAGAAAGGAACTGACTGTAATCGTAGAGATAAACAGGATGGCAGGGCATTGCGACTCGACTCGCATTCTCAGCCTCGCTGCGCAGCGACCGTGCTCTTAGTACACCCGGATCTGTGGAACCGGCAAGGGGCTAGAGAAGCTAAACAGGTACGACGAAGAAGAGCAGCACGACCAGGGCGAGGCTTCATAGACTGGCTCGTGCTCAATCGTTGCGTGTAGTACGACTCTCGGGACTCTCAGCACTGTCCCGGGAGGGATCGTAGATGAGTATCCCGTCCTCGAGATCCATGACACCGGGTAGCGCGATGGGTTCAGTTTCCCTCTCCAGCAACGTCACATCTTCCCAGGCGATTGAACCCTTCGCTTCGCACGACCCGACGGCTATCTCCAGGATCCGGCCAGCTTGGATCTTCAGTATCGCCCCTTTGAGGGTGGTTTCAAGCGAGACCGCAAAGCTCACTTCACCCAGGGAAACGTCATTCACTAAAGCCTCTATGGAGGGAGCGTAATCGAGGTGGATGGTGTGCTCCGCGAGTGGAACAAGAAACGTTTCGTCCGGAGGATACTCTTCCGGGTCTCGGTATTTTCTCAACTCCTGGTATCGACTCCAGGCACTACCCATCTGTTCCGGTATTCGGAGGTCCATCAGGTCGAGGACCTGCTTGAACATCTGTTCATAGAACGATTCCGGCAGCTTGAAGCCTGCAGCCTTCCTTGACAAGGTTTCTCTCAAAGATTTGAAGCTTTCGCTCTGAGCCAGCTTGGCCAGTTGTTCCGCCGAGACATCTCCTGCAGCGAAGAACTGTTTGACCGTGAGCAGCTGGGGTTCCGGACTATCCATGAATCACTCTCCCATCCTGGAGTCTGGTGTTGTCGCAAGAACCAGGGGCTCTTTTCCCCTGATGGCAGGTTGCCCGCTGCTCCGGAGGGTCGGTTTCAAGCGGATCTCAAGGTCGAAGGTAAGGCCTGAGCCGGGGCTTATGCGCTGTCCCGCACTCGTCGACCTCCTGGATTCGAATCGAAACATCGGTTGTGGGGGTAGGCCTTTCTTTGCGGGTACTGGCGGGCTCCTTCGACGCAGAAAAACCCATGCGCCAAAGACGATTAGCAGCAGGACGGCGATGAGCATCCACCAGGGACGCTGTCCGGGTGGAGGGGGCGCGGTTCGATCAAAACCGATCTGCTCGGGCTCCGAGGGCGGGCTAACGGCCGGAGGCTGCCCGGGGGCCTCCTGTACCCCCGGTGCCGTGACTGGAGGGGGCTCCACCATGACCCTAAAAGAACTGTAGAGCCAGCCTTCTGAGGCCTCCCCCGCCCATAGGAAGGCAATCTCCTGGCCCTGCCCGGTGATCTCCTCTGGCAGCCGAAGACGAACCCGCAAGACCTCGTCCGAGACGTTCTCGAAGTCCAGTACCGGCAACTCCTGGCCGCCCAGGGCCGCCGCCTGCAGACGGGCGACCTGCAGCAGGCCGCTGCCGACCAGGCTCAGCTCCAGCTCCTGGCCTGGCAGCCCCTGTGCCGGTTCCACCGCTGTGAGCGTGGGGAGGCTCGGGTCCAGTTGGGCGAATGAGACTCCCCCCCCGCGAGGAGTGATGTAGAAGGTCTGCTTGCTCTCCCTTCCTACCACGAAGAAGGTAATGCGCTTCTTCGTCTCTGGATCCCTGACGACAAACGGGTGAGTGGCATAGCTATTTATGCGAAGTGTGCCATTGGAACGCACTGGTGTACCGGCCGCCTCGTTTCCCTCGTAATCTACCCAGTGCACCTCTACAAGCCCACCTGATTCATTGATGAATTCGACCTCTACCGGTGTGTCAGCGGATAGGGATCTCAGTGTCTCCTGCGCCAAAGCCAGAAGCGGCAGGCAAGCCAGCATGAGAATCGCAGTGCAGGCGATAGCCGGTTCGGCCCCTGGGTTCTTCATTGCCTATTCCTCGATGTAATGCACTCGTCCGACCCGGCCGCCTTGGATCCCGTCTGCTGCAGCGGTCCTGTTCATCCGCGATTCAGGCTCTCAGAGCTTCGCGGAAAATGACTTGGAGCCGCCAAATGAGGGTCTGGAAAGCCGGACGCAATTGCGCCTCAGGATCTCGCCTGGGGTCAGGTTTGTCAAGTATACTGCCGCCCCAACTAGAAGGAGCGCTGCTGACCCGCCGCCGTTTCTGGTCACAGGCGACGAACCCCTCAATGCCCAACTCAGGGGCCGCTCCTCAAGTCCCGTATTCGCCCTTATAGGAGACCTGGAGGGCGTTATTGAAGAGGTTCAGGAGATTGATGTAGCCGATCAGAAAGGTCAGCTCCACGATCTCCTGGTCCGAAAACACTTCCTTGAGCCGGGCGAAGAAGGCGTCATCGATCCGATTGGAATCCTGCATCATCTCCTGGGAGTATCGAAGTGCCAGCTGCTCCCGTTGGGTGAGATGGCCGGGTGCTTCCAACTCTTCGACCTGGGCTTCGGGGATCCCGATCATTCGCATGACGGCCCGGTGGGAGTCCGCGCAGAACTGACAGCCGTTCAAGATCGATGCCTTGAGAATCACCTTTTCCTTGAGCGGACGCTCCAGAATCCCACCCGGGTAGACACCCTCTCCCATCTGTCCCAGGACCTGCAGTATTTCCGGGCGAAGCGCAAGAGCTTGCAGCATCTCGACCGGCATCTCGCCTTGGGCCAGCAGGGCCCGGCTCTCCGCGAAGGCCGGCGACTCGCTGAACCGTGAGAAAACCCGCTTGACCCTCTCCGGGTCGACCTCTATCCGCACCATCCACCTCCTGTTCGAAAAACTAATAGGACTTTCCTTTTGGATTGAGTTCCAGGGGACCGGCTGGTAACCACGAGGACCACAGTAATCTGTTTGCGATTGGAGAATCTACGCGATGGATAAGTTCCTCCCCGAATGAGCCAGAGCCAGCTGCTGGCCTCACTAGGGTGAAACCTGCTTTTCAGGTTTCGAGGAGGAAGGGACGTAACTCATTGCGGTTGTGATGGATTGGGCGTGTTTGACTCACGTTCCTACGCCGAAGGCGTTATTGCGCGTAGCCCAGAGTTGCAATGCGAAGCGAGCTACCCTGGGTTTAATTCGCGCCGACTTTCTACGCTGAAAGCGTTGTTGCAAATTGGTTTTCGGTCGGCAATAACCCCGTCGGCGTAGCTGATGTTCTGAAGAGGGAAGAAGTTTCTTTCTCGAATGATCCGGCTCGCAGCCAGCGGCCCCACTAAGCTGAAACTTCATTTGGCAGAGGGAAGGTGTAGGAGACAGCATCTGACAGAGCAGTGACCTGTAGCACGGGCACTCTTGCCCGTGGAGGACACCAACGGGCAGGAGTGCCCGTGCTACAAGCGTCACTCAGCTCTCGATGTTCGTAGCTAGAACTGACGGAAGTTTCGTTTTCGAATAGGGCCAGTGCTTCCTGGGGGCGGGACTGGCCTGAAACTTCATTCGGCTACGGTCGGCGACGATACTTTGGCGTTCCTGGGCGCAACTGATGGCTTCCGTCCCTTGGGCGGTGTTTTGGCCACTTTTCTGCTTTCGTTTCTGGCCTCGATTCCTATAGAATCGACGGCTCCTATACTCAGGAGCAGCGAATTTTCCCAAATGAAGAAATACGAGTTTCAGGTCAACTCCTACAGCACCCAGCGCTCACCCGCAGTGGCGACGGGCAGCAGCTTCGTCGTTTTCTGGCACAGCGACGGCTCGGCCGCCTCGGATTCGTCCTGGCGGAGCGTCCAGGGGCAGCGCTTTGCCGGTCCGGTCCCAGTGGAACTGCTCCGTTTCTCGGTGGAGTGAGCTAACGTTTGTGGGCAGCGCGACGAGTCGAGTTCGCGAAGCGCCGACGAACGCCATTCCTTTGCCATGGTAGCCGAGGAATGACAGCGAGATCGACACGTCCCATTACACGAACGGGGAGGAGATGGCAGCCCAGGCACTCGAATTCAATCCAGTGACTGCGTGTTGTGGCGCCGAGGTGCGCGGACTCGACCTGTCGCAGCCAGTCGAAGAGGCGGCGGTGGATGCGCTCAAGACCGGGCTCGCTGAGTACTCCGTGTTGTTCTTCCGAGACCAGACAATGACACCCGAACAACAGAAAACGCTAGGCCGCTATTTCGGTGAGCTACACGTGCATCCGGCCTGGCCAAGGATCCTCGAAGGCCATCCGGAGATCATGGAGATCTACAGCGACGAGAACACCCAGCGCATCGCCGGAGAGCAGTGGCACTCGGATGTTTCCTGCGACCCCGAACCCCCGCTAGGGACGATCCTGCAGATGCTCGAGGTGCCGCCGGTGGGAGGCGACACCCTCTTCGCCAATATGTGTGCGGCCTTTGAAGCGCTCTCGCCCCCGATGCAACGCTTCCTCGAGGGCTTGACAGCGTTGCACGACGGGGAGTACGTCTACCGGGGTCGGTATCAAGGCGCCGACGAAGAAGGAAAGACCTACCCGCGAGCCGAACATCCGGTGGTGCGCACCCACCCGGTGAGTGGTCGCAAGGCACTTTTCGTGAACCGTATTTTCACCTCTCGCATTGTCGAACTCACGACGCATGAAAGCCAGGCCCTGCTCGCAGCGGTACTCGAACACCTTGAGAGACCCGAGTTCCAATGCCGTTTCCGGTGGCAGCCAGGTTCGGTTGCCTTCTGGGACAACCGGTGCGCTCAACATCACGCCATCTGGGACTACTACCCCCACAGCCGACGCGGCCTACGCGTGACCATCAAGGGCGATCGGCCAGTGTAGTTCCAGTACTGTTGGAGTCATCTACTGGGCGACAGTACCGAGGTTTGACGACAACAGCACTCCGAGTTCGATTCCCGGATAGGCAGAAACTCAATGGATCGTAAGCTATTGTTGCTCCTGCCGATCTTCTGTGGACATCTTGTCCAGGGGGCTGATTCCATTGTGCTGAGCGGGGGTCCACATCTATTTGTAGATGACTACCTCATCCAAAAACATCGGCACCTGCGGCGCACCATCCATCCTCCAGTACGATTGCCGGCGCCGGTCGTGACCGCGGTCGAGGACGGCAACTGGCAGCCCTGGTTTTCGGTCTTGCGTGACCCTGCCAGCGGCCGCTTCCGTATCTGGTACAACGCCTGGGACGGGGAGAAGACAAGACTCGGCTACCTGGAATCCGAGGACGGCATCCACTGGGAGCGTCCCCACCGTTTCCTCGACCTTCCCACCCCCATCAAGTACGGAGCCAGCGTCTTCGATGAAGGTGCTGGTCATGCCTACCCGTCCAAACGATTCAAGGGAGGTTGGTGGGCTGACACACAGTGGCTACTTACATCACCGGATGGAATTCAATGGGAGCGGCTGGCCCAGGTCGATATTACCAAGAGCGCCGACCACAATCATTTCATCCGGGATCCGATCCGAAAGCGATACCTGGCCATCCTGGGCGCCCACTCCACGCCGGAGGACGGCTACACCGGCAAGACAGCGCACGCTCCCGAAGGCTACCGGCGCCTGGTGGGCCAGACCACCAGCCCTGATCTGGTCCATTGGGAAGCACTCCAGCGCACCGTGGTCGCCGACAGCAAGGACGAGGGCATAACCGAATTCTACGGGATAGGCGGGGTGCTGGCTCGGGGTCCACTTTTACTGGGTATGCTGAAGGTTTTGCGAGACGACCTGCCCCACGAACCCGAAGGCGAGATTCGAGGCATCGGTTACACTGCTCTGACCTGGACCTGGGACGGCGAGCATTGGGAGCGCGATCGCCTGCCGTTTCTAGACCGCAGTTCTGAATCCGGCAGCTGGGACCGTGCCATGAGTTGGGTGGATTCCCAACTGATCGTGGGAGATGAGATCTACCTCTACTACGGCGGCTACGCCCAGGGCCACAAGGTGAACCGCTACCAGGAGCGCCAGATAGGTCTGGCACGAATAGAACGCGACCGCTACGTCTCACGCGATGCAGGCTCGGTGGAGGCGGCGATCCAGACCCGGCTGTTGACGTTGGATGCTGAGAGAATGACCTTGAATGCCAAGGTCCTGGGAGAACTGAAAGTCCGCCTGCTCAACCCTCGCGGTGAGGCGGTTTCAGGCTTCGACTGGAGCGACTGCCGAGTGATCCAGGGAAACTCGCTGGCGCACCCGGTCCGTTGCAGCGGATCGCTGGCCTCTCTGCGGAGACGACCAATCCGTCTGGAGTTCGCTCTGCGGGAGGCGGAACTCTACGGTTTCGATCTGTGGTAGCCACCGAGCCCGACGTTCGGGGATCTGTATTGTAAGGCTTTGAGCCGGCTGAACACCATTACCCAGGGGGTACTCCCCTGATGGTGGAACTGTATTGAAAGATGGTCTGAAAGTCGCTGACCTCTCGGTTCTCACATAGTCAGGGTTGTCACAAGGTCTTGAGATACTCCAATAGCGCTTCTTTGTCGCCCTCTCCCAAGTCGGTCCCATAGAGGTGCCCTTCGTTGCCATTACCCGCTTCCGCCGTGTCGAATCTGGTGAAGGGCCGCCCCCCCTCCTGCTCCCTATCCGAGATGAAACCGACGGCCTCGGGGTCGTAAACGTCGTATCCGCGATAGAACACCTTCGGACGCTCCTCTGGCAGCTCGAGAAGATCGCGCAGCGAAGGAACGGAGCCGTTGTGGAGAAAGGGTGCCCGAATCCAAACAGCATCCAGCGGAACTGCGACGTAGCCGTTGGTTTTGACGAAGTTCTCAAAGTCCCAGTCATAGTCGTCCGCATACTCGTTGTAGGCCTTGGCCGAGCCAGCCGTCCACATCTCCAGTCGGTGTCGGTCCGTTCCGACCTCCGGTTGCGGAATCACGGTGCCCACTCTTGCCTTTTCAAACTCATGGCAGGAGGCGCAATGGTCGGCGTCGACTGACTGTCCCTGCGATGCGAGATCCTCATCGACCGGAAACGGGAACTTTGGAGGCTGTTTGTCCTTGAGCCAAGCTTCCATCGCATCGAGGTCATCGAGCGGGATAGAGTCGTGCGTAGCACCGTCACCAATTGCCGAGCTCCGGGTCACCTCTAAAAGAACTGTATTCAAACCGTCCCAGTGAAGCGACATGCCTTCACGCGCTCGGAGATTCCAAATTGGCACCTTGTCAGAGTTGCCGATCGTTCCATCGAAGGGTTGCTCCAGAACCCCATATTTCACCGGATTGAAGGGGTCGATCCGGCCGTGTCCCCAGTCGGTGACGTTGTAGGTCCAGTCGAAGGCCTCTTTGCGCTCCAACACACCTCGCTTCACCTGGGGAATGATGAGGTAGCGATAGAGAGCCGACTCGATCCAGGAAAACTCATAGACGTACTCCAATGCCTCCATGATGCCGTCGGGAGTAAACCGGGGATCACTAGCACAGTCGAACAAAAAACGCTGGTAAGCTTGAGAGTCAAACTGGTGACTAGGACCTCCAAGATGGATTGCCGGTTTCTCCTCGGGTGCTGTTCGCACGGTCGCGGTGTGGCAAAAGGCGCAGTTGACGGCGACCCTCGGAAAACCGATGGTTTTCTTGGACAGCCCGATCGGCATTTCCTGACCTTCCTCCCAAGGAAGTCCCAGAGACATGTATCCGCCCGGACCAGGCAGCTTTTCCGGAAACATCCGTGGCAAAACCAGCCACATCCAGTAGGGAATACCGTCCGTCTGTTCGGCACCAATTGAGCCGTACTTGAAGCGGTCCTCGATCGAAGTGAACGACTGAGGAATCTCTCGAAAGAGATAAAACCAGCCGGTCGTGCCAAACACGAGAACCAGGAGCACTGCGGCGGAGACTGCCAGCTTCCGCTTCAATCTCTTCCCAGGAGTTACTGTGACAGGGCGCCTTTCATCTCGTGTTCCCAGACGTAGGAGAATCAACTGCACGAGGCCGAAGAACAGGTCGCTCAGTGCGAGCGGGAGCAATTCGCTCTGCTCGCCCAGTAGAATCATCACGGAGAAAAACAGGGCGCCGGCAAAACGGGAGAAAATCGCCAACCAGGCGGCGGCGCGATAGCGGTCGGGATCCAGGGCCGCCAGGATGTAAAAGAGGCTCAACAGGATGAGTAGGTTTCCAGAAAAGCTGAACCAAACGGTGGGCTCGGCTGGCGGCAATCTCAGAAACGAGAGAAGCTGACTGGGGATCAGGATAGTGAGTAGCGAGAAATAGGTATTGAGTGCGATGCCGAGCCAGACGAAGCGAGTGAACCATCTCTTGTACTTATTCATGTCCTTCTTCCTCGCTTGGCCCTATCAAAACTGCTTCATGTACTCAACCAGCGCTTCCTTCTCGGCAGAGGGGAGCTGCACACCGTAAAGGTGTCCCTGGTTCCCGTTTCCGGGCAGCCGCGTATCGTATTCGAAGTAGTGTCGGTCTCCTTCTTCCGCAATGTCCGAGATGAAGCCGACTTTCCTGCGGTCGATTACGTCGTAGCCTCGGAAGAAGACTTCTGGACGATGACCGGGGGCTTCCAACAGGTCCCGTAACGTGGGAACCGAACCATTGTGCAGGTAGGGTCCCCGGAGCCAGATGCCATCCAGCGGGAGGTTGGCGTAACCGTTGGTTTTCTTGAAGCGGCTGAATCGCCAAGGGTAGCCGGCATAGAGGGTGTTCTGATTGGCTGCCAAAACAAGCGTGTATGAATCCAGGCGATGGCGATCCGTCCCGATCTCATCGATGGGCACCACTTTCCCCACGGATTCGCCGCTGAAGTCCCTGCCATCCTGGCCGTGGCAGCTGGCGCAGTACCTTTCATAAAGCGGCTTTCCTCGAGCGGCAAGTTGCGTGTCGATTTCGTAGGGATACCCTGGAGGCGCCAACTCCCACAGCCAGTCCTCGATTCGCTCGATTCGGGGGATATCGATGGTGGTGGGTGTTACACCTGCCCCAGTGCAGCGCTCTTGTTGCGCTCCTCGACGGAATCGTTGTTGCCGTCCCAATGAAGCTCCATCCCGACCCGTTTCCGCTGGAGCCAGATTGATGGCAGATCGGAGACACCTACAATCTCGTCCTGGGGGAGCTTCTGCACGGGAAAGTTGAACTGCACCAGCTTATAAGGGTTGAAGGTATCGACCCTTCCCGGTCCCCAATCGCCCGGCTGCTGATCGAAGAAGCTCACGACGCGGTCCAGCGAGAGAAGGCCATCCCGAGTGCGTCGGATCACGATGTTGCGGTAGAACCACGCTTCCAAGAAGTTCAAATCGCCGATCCGCTGAATCTCGGGCATCATCCGTTCAGCCGTGAACCGCTCGTCCTTGGCACAGGCGGTCAGGAATCGCACCAGGGCCTGGAGATTCATCGTGTTGGCAGGCATGCCCAGGTAGATCTTCGGTTTGCTCCCAGGTGTGTCCCGAACCGTGCCGGTGTGACAGACGCTACAGTTCAGCCAGGCGCGATCGATTGTGACTCGCCGCCTGGAGAATCCAATTGGCAGATCTTGGCCTTCTTCTTCGACAAAGCCCAGTGAAGCGTAACCCTTGCCCGGCAGCTTGTCAGGAAACAGCCTGGGCAAGACCTTGAGAATCCAATAAGGGATCCCATTGGCGGGCTCACTCCCGATAGACCCATACTTGAAGTGCTCCTGAATATCGCTGTAGTCGACGGGACGGTCGGGGTGGAAGAGCCAGTAGAAGTAGACCAACAGGGAGACGACAAGGAGCAAGACCACCAGGAGGCGTCTTCGGCCTCGTCTACGTATGGCGATCTCAATCGGCGTCAAGCCGGTGCTGTCCGACATGAATCATCACCTCCAGGAGATTACTACGCGATTAGCCCGCATTTCTCATACCCGGTCGTCGCGAGAGGCCGAAAGCGCCGTCCTGACAAGGCTTGCGACCGAGGCCCCCGCAGTCGTATCTTGACAGTACGTCGAGGAGGCCGACGGAGCATAACGCAGTCAGGGCGGATGATTGCGGCCTCGCAGCAGACTGGGTGTGAGAAATGCGGGTGAGCAGGGACTTCCCCTGTTATTCCGTTCCCCAGCCACTCGCTGCCTTTTCACGAGTGCGGTGCCGCCGGCACCATCCAATTCCCCGGCGGATCGTAGACCGACATCACTTCTTCGATCATCTCGTCGTAGCTGTTGAAACGGGATTCTTCGTAACACCCCAGCGGATGAACCGGAGCGTAGACCAGGCACTTGTTGCAGTGGGTACAGGGACGCTCCGGGACCTCTTTTCCAGCCGCGAATTGCTCCACCAGATCGTTATTGGCAATCAGGGCACGTCCGATCGACACGGCATCGCAGTCTTCGTTTTCGAGGACCTGACGGACATAGGAAGCTCGTTGAAATCCGCCTGTCACTATGACCGGGATGGTGACCTCCTTCTTGATCGCTCTGGCCTCATCGACGCTAACCCCCTCGATCGCGACCCTCCTGGTGAGGCGGTTCCAGAACAGCTTGAACAGAGGACGCAGCCATCGTCGCCGGAAGAAGGCGTAGTTGCGATGGGTGTCGACTCCACTGGGAAGGAATACGGGATAGGCTCGGGTTGCGTGTTCCAGGGGAAATCCGCCGATCGGATTGAGCGGATGGGGGAACAGGCTCCCGGTGGATACGTGGACGGCATCGATCCCGGCTGCCTCCATCCACTTACAGACCTGAATCGAGTCTTCCAGTGTGTTCCCCGCCTTTGCGAACGGGTTGATCACGTTATCGTGATCAACCGCGCTGATCTTCACCTGGAAATGATAGTCGTCGCCTACTTCCTTGCGGATTGCACGGATGATATCAAGGACGAAACGAGCCCGGTTCTCCAGGGGGCCGCCGTATTCGTCTTCCCGATCGTTTATGGCGGAGCTCAGAAACTGGGTGATCAGGTAACCATTTGCTCCGTGAAGTTCGACGCCGTCGATTCCCGCTTCTCTCGCCCTCCTGGCAGCATCCGCAAAGAGTTGAACCGTTTCATGAATCTGATCGGTCGTCATTGCCTGACAGAGAATTCCGTTGAACGGCTCCGTGCTGTCGGTCGAGCTCAGCACCCGCCGATTCAGGTTCTCGACACCACCGATGTCCTGCTGCCTGCCGGAATGACTGAGCTGAAGAATATAGCGGCAGTCGTATTGGTGCACCGTTTCGGCGACGGCCCGCCAGAAATCGATGCGTCCATCCTTGTCAATACAGGCGTAGTTGGGAAGGATACGCCCCCTCGTCGTCACCGGCGAATAGGAGGAGATGATGGCTCCCACACCCCCCCTGGCAAACTTCGCTTCCCAATTGATCCGCGCCTGTCCTCCAGAACCGTTGTAGTTTCCGAACCTGCCGGCAAGATTGGAACGGAAGACTCGATTCTTGACGGTGAGATTTCGAAACTCCAGTGGTCGAAAAATGAGGTCGTCTGCCATCTCAAGCCTCCCACTTCTCAGTCAGGTCGCCGCTGGACTCGACCTGGACTCCAGGGTAGGACCGACACAGTAGCGGCCCCAAAGTATGGTCCCGTCGAGAACCTATTTCGAGTCGGTCGACACCTTCTCAAAGCGGCTCACTATCTGAGCTGCGGGACCGTTCGTTTTGCTGATTCGCGAAAGCTGACCCCCACCGGCTAATCCGCCGTTCGATTGGGAGATCTCTCGGCGGCCACGGTCAAGAGGTTGAGTTGACGATACCCTAGTAGGGAGGGTTTTCCTAGTCAAACAATGCACGAGCGGGATCCAGGTGCCTGGCAAACCCTTCAAGATCAAGGGCGGTTTCGAGGGATCGGATCGATTCGGGTTTACTCCGTCGACCTCGGGACCTGATTCGGATCTTCCGCTCTGACTTCCTTCCCTGCCGTCGAGCTCCCTAGCCGAAATACCAGATCCGGACGCTCAGTGTCGTCGCTGCCGAGGAACCGACTCGTGGCTTGACCTACCAGGACGGTCACCACCGCTCCTATGGGTCCGAACCAGAGAAAGGAGGGATAGTCTTCGATGATACAGATGGCCGTGACGAGCGTGCCGGCCACCAGCCCCACGGAGGCCCCTCGCCACTCGGTTTTCCGAGTGAACATTCCCAGCACGAAAATACCCAGCATCGGTCCAGCGAAGCTGTTGACGAGTTTATTGGTGATCTCGATTATCGTGCCCAAGGCCCCGACGAAACAAGCCAATAGCGTGACCAGGATTCCCAGCAGCAGGGTCAAGATTCGCGACATCCAAAGCTCCTGAGCCGCTGAGTCCTGGGAGGTCCTGCCGGCCCAACGGGTCAACCAGCCGAAGCGCTTGAAGAAGTCAGTAATGAGAGCCGTGGTACAAGAATTCAGGCCCGAATCGATCGAAGACATGGCGGCAGCCAAGATGGCTGCGATCATCACGCCTCGGAGTCCCAGGGGCATTTCGGTGGCGATGAAATAGGGGAAGACTTTGTCTCCCCCGATGGCCGCGGGTAAGCGCCCTGGATTGATCGAATAGAAGGCATAGAGTCCCAATCCGATCCAGATCATCAGGATGCCCATGGACCAACCACCCACGGTATTCAGGACAAAAGATTTCTGCATATCCTTCAAGGATCCGGCTGCCAGATAGCGCTGAACGCTTACCTGGTCCGCCCCATACATGGCCAGGTTGGCGACGAGAGCCCCAATCACGGCGCCCCAGGTCGTGACCCGAACTGTTGGATCCAGCGACCAATCCAGGATCTGGGTTCTTCCGCCCTCTTCAGCTATCGACCAGATTTCAGAGAATCCCGAAACTTGGGAGCTTATTACCCAGAGCGCCAGCACCGAGCCGCCGGTGAGCACGAAAAACTGGGCGACGTCGGTCCAGACCACCGCCTTCATCCCTCCAATCACCGTGTACAGTGTGGCCACCACGCCCACACAGAAAATCATGGGAGTCAAGGGGAAATCGGTAATCGTATGAAGCACCAGTGAGGGGACGTAGACAGCTGTCCCCATCCAAAGCATGCGCCAGACCACGAAGATGGCACTGGTCAGAGCGCGTACCGTCACATTGAATCGCTGCTCAAGGTACTCGTAGGCGGTGTAGACCTGGAGTCGATGATAGAACGGCATGAAGACGTATATCACCACTGCAGCCGTGGGAATCATGGACAGCATACCCACCGTCAGTCCCAAGTCATGGGTTCGGTACTCGGATGGGGTCCCCATATAGCTAATGGCACTGTACAAGCTGGCGATGGTGGAAATCCCAATGGGAAACCAGCCCATCGAACGACCCGCCAGAAAGTAATCTTCCGTATCCTTTTGTCCCCTCCCCACCCACACCCCGATGCCCACCACCACAATCAAGTAGATCAGCAACAGCGAATAGTCCAGAGACGAAAACACGGCCTGGTTCATAGGTTTCACCCAGAAGTATGATTTTTCGGAGCGGTGTTGTCCCGGTGCCAGGGCATTCTACACGAAGTCTGACCCCCGACCCAATGGAACAGCGCGGCGCACGGTGGTAAGGGATAACGTTGTTGATGCAAAGCTGTTCGTCCGGTGCGCCTAGCCCGCATTTCTCATCGCTTGTCGTAGCGAGGCGCCGCAAGGGCCGTCCTGGCAAGGCTTGCGACCGAGACCACTCGTGGCGAGCCCCCGCAGTCGTACTCGTGCAGTACGTCGAGGAGGCCGACGGAGCGAAACACAGCCAGGGCGGATGATTGCGGCGACGT
This sequence comes from Acidobacteriota bacterium, assembly GCA_965222655.1. Taxonomy (GTDB): domain Bacteria; phylum Acidobacteriota; class UBA6911; order RPQK01; family JAJDTT01; genus CAUZIZ01. Next base: position 803,841 of record CBDCUP010000022.1, on the reverse strand, counting down.
AGTAGACCAGCGATGAGAAATGCGGGCTAGATACTCCAGACACTCCCCCGACGTCCAGTGGGTGAAATCGTCCGAGATGGTATGAGGCCACTCGCATCTGGGGAAGTCCGAAATAGATGGTTCATCCGGTAAATGGGGAGGTGCCGCCAGTCAAAGGCAGGCCGCGGAAACTGCCGCACTATGCAAACCGTGGAAAAACAAGTAGTTCTGGAGGAGAACTGGCAAGTGCTCGCAGTTGTTTTTCCACCGTTCGCACAGCGCTTGGAAAACTCCGTATCACGGGCTTGCTGGCCCAGTTCGATATCGCTCGGAGTTTTCCACAGTTCCCACGGCCCCTGCTACTGCAGCCGACTATATTGACAAGCGAACGGGGAACCAGATTTGGGATCCGGAAAGCGCCGAACCACGTTCCACCTCCCCATTTACCGGATGACCCAAATAGATGCCCTCGTGGCGGAGGTGGGCGACCCCGGCGTGGGTGGCTAATCACGTCGTCGTGGTGTCATGCTGTGCTCCAGTTCTTCGAGTGCAGCTCGGGCTCGCCGGGTGGTCGCCCCCGATTCTGCCAACTTCAAGACCTGGCGCCAGGCACGGGCCGCTGCTTTGGACTCGCCGAGGGCGGCCTGGTTCAGGGCACGTAGCTCCCAGGCCTTGGCGTATTCCGGCCGTAGCGCCAGGGCGCGACTCACCAGACGCTCCGATTCGGTGATCTGCCCTTCATCGTGGCGTACGACGGCCAGATTGAGATGCGCGGGAGCAAAGAACGGATGTCGAGCCAGGACTTGCTCGAAGTGTGCCAGGGCCCCGCGGCGGTCGCCGCCCGCGTACTGGAGGGTGGCCAGGCCGGTGATGACGTAGGCCGAGTCGGGTGAGGTCTCGAGCAGCTGTCGGTAGACCGTCTCGGCCTCGGCGGGACGGCCGGCGGCCGCCAGACGATCAGCGAAGATCAGCTGGGTCGAGCGATCGAGCGGGTCCAGCTCGACCGCCCGTTTCAAGGTGAGGATTGCCGCTTCGAGCTCGCCGGCTCGCTCCTGCTCCTCGGCCAGCAGCAGATGGGCGCCGACGTTCTCAGGCGCGAAAGAGAGCAGCCTTTCCACCTCGGCGCGGACGGAGTCGCGATCCCCCATCGCAGAGTAGCCCCGGATCAGCGACATCGACAGAAAGGGGTCGGCTGGACTGGTTCGCCGGGAATGCTCGAGCACCGGCACGCCGAGGTCGGCCCGGCCGTTCTCGATCAAAGTCTTGCCCTCGCTGATGGCGAGGAAACCTCTGACGGCCTGGTGGGGGTCAGGCAGCGTGGCGTCCACCCGCGGACCCGTGAGCGGCCGGCCGCCACCGACATAGCCGAGCGACTCCAACCGGGCGAGCTTCTCCGGGGAGATGGTGTCCACCGCGGCGTCAGTGGCTCCCTCGGACAGTTCTTTCTGCCGCTCGAGGATGCCACGCCCCATGCTGGCGGCACGCTCGGGATCGAACTCGACCAGGTCACGCTCCTCGGCCGGGTCGGCCGCAACGTCGTAGAGACGGGGCCGCGGGCCGTCGATGTAGACCCAGCGCCCAATGGTGAGACGCCCGAGCGGGCTCCAGCCGTGTACCAGGGCGCCGTAGAGCGTCTCGCTCAGGATCACACGCCTGGGGGTCGGCTGAGCGTCGCTTTCCGGCAGCACGCTGCCCTGTACCTGAGCCGGAACCGAGAGGCCGAGCTTGTCGAGCACGGTCGGCAAGATGTCGACCAGCGAGACCGTCGTTGAGACCCGCGAGTTGGCCGTCTTTCGGCGTGGATCGCGCACGATCAACGGCACCCGCACGGTGCTCGAGTAGAGCAGCAGTGCGTGGGTCAGCTCACCGTGGTCGCCCAGGCCTTCGCCATGATCGGCGGTCAGCACGACCAGGGTGCGCTCGAGCAGGGATCGTTTTGCCAGCCGCTCAACCAGCTGCCCCACGGCTTCGTCGACGGCGGCGATCTCGCCGTCATAGGGCGCATCGGCGTAGCGCTCGCGGTAGGGCGACGGAGGCTGCTACGGCTGGTGGGGGTCGAAGAAGTGGGTCCAGACGAAGAACGGCTCGCGGCGCGGTGTGTCGAGCCAACCGAGGGCGGCCTTGACGACCTCGGCCGCCGGCCGCTCGTCGAAGAGGCCGCGCAGCAGCGGGTGTCGGCCGCGTTCCAGGCTCGACTCGTAGTGGTCGTCGTAGAGGTCGAAGCCCTGATCGAGCCCGGTCTGGGAGTCCAGGGGGTAGGCGCCGACGAAGGCAGCCGTCGAGTAGCCCTGATCGGACAGTATCTCGGCCAGTGTCTCGATCTCCTCGGCGACGTAGAAACCAGCGTTCTCGTGCACCCCGTGGTAGGCCGGGTAGGTCCCGGACAGGATCGACAGATGGGCCGGTAGGGTCACCGGGACCGGCGTATAGCAGCGGTCGTAGAGCACTCCTTCGGCCGCCAGGCGATCGATATTTGGGGTTTCGATGCTCTCATAGCCGTAGCTGCCCAGGTGGTCCGCGCGGGTGGTATCAAGAGTGATGAGCAGGACGTTGAGACGGGCATCCTGGCCGCACGACAACAGAGCGCAGCAGACGAGGAGCCCCGGCAGGGCAATCCGTCTCGAGCGCCGGGGCCGGCTGCGGCCGGGCGATGTCGGGCCGGGCTCTCTCATGATCCCTGGAACTCGCTCGGATCGGGCACCCGGACGATGCGAAAGCCCGCCCGGCTCAATAGCCGGCGACGAAATCGATCCTCCAGCTCAGCGGCAATGGTTTGGGCGTAGACGGCGCGAAGGTCGTCCAAGGCTTCTTCGAACCTGCGTTCCCGCGGAGGCTGCCGCTCCCGAACTCGGACGATTGCAAAGCCGCCCCGGAGTGTCCGCGGATCCTGGGTCATCAGGCGATCGGTGCAGTAGATCGGGTCCGAGATCTCGTCGTCGGCGAGCTTGGACACGACCTTGTAGATCTCGGGCGACAATCGCGCCCACTCCCGCGGCGGCAACGGCCCGAGGTCGCCCCCCGCCTCGGCGTCGGGGCCCGCGGACAGCCGTTTCGCCACATCGGCGAACGAGGATCCCGCTCGCAGCTCCCTGACCAGGTCCTCCAGCGGGCCCAGCGTGGCGAAGGAGTCGGGACCCTGCTTGACAAAAATCAGCTCGACGTTAGCTATTTCCACGGTCGCATAGCGCGAAGGCTGGGCGTCGTAGAGGTTGCGCAGCTCGGCTTCGGGCAGCCCCGGCAGCTCCTCGGCGACGAAGGCCGCAAGCTCCTCGCGGTAGATCTGCATCGCCGCCTTGGCCTCAAGCGAGGTCGAGATCTGGTGGTCGAGAGCGGCCGTGGCAAGCCCCCGCCGGCGCGCCGACTCGGCGAGCAGCAGCAGCTCGAGAAGCTTTGTCCGGACCTCCGGCGTGTCCCCTCCCGCCCGGGCGAGCATGCCTTGGACCTGCTCCTCCTCGAGCCGCGATTCGCCCACGACCCAGGGATAGTCCTCGACGCTGGCGTCGATCGATTCCCGCGCCTCGGCCAGGGCCCGGCGCCTGGCCTCCCTCCCGCCCTCGGTTTGGAGCTGCGCCCGCGCCCCACGCTCTAGCTCTTCCCGCGGGGCTGCCGCCGGCACCACCACGCGCTCCAGCTTCACCAGATGGACACCGGTCCGCGACTCGATCGGCCCGGCGACCTCGCCCTCACGGAGCCCCGGCAGGACTCTGGCGATCACCGGGTCAAGGCTGCCGGGCCGCACGTTCTGCAACAACCCTCCCTGCTCGCGATCGCTCGACTGGGAGACCTCGCGCACGAGCGCTTCGAAATCCTCACCGGACTGCGCTCGCGCCGCGACGTCAGCTGCCCTGGCCCGGACCTCAGTGACCGTCCCCTGTCGGCCGGAATCGTCGAGCCGCCAGAAGATGTGGCGGAAAGTGTAGCGCGGCACCGCCGGCACGGCTTCGAGGCGCGCCGCAAGATCGGCAACGTTCTCGAGACTGATCTCGGTGCCGGCCGACCGTTGCCGCACCTCAAGGTCAGCGAGCCGATTGGCCACCATCCAGCGCCGCTCGAGCCGCCACGGAGAGCTCTGGATCCGGGGGCCGAAAGCCAGATTAGCATGCATCAGCCGTTCCAGCGCCAGCCGGCGCAGCGCCTCCTCCAGATCCACGGCCGCATCGTCGCCGGCCGGTCCGGTGCCGATTGCGATCGCCGGCGCCGGGCCGCTCGACGTCGCCGCGGGACATCCAGCGGGTCTCTTCGGTGCCGGAGCCGGCCTCGGCGCCTCGATCGGCAACCTGTTTCTTCCGGGCAGTGCGTTCGCCGGCTATCCGCTCGGCTGGGCCACCGGCGGCACCACACCAGGGTTTCTGGTGATCGGCGCCTTCGCGTGGCACTCACCGGTGACTGCGGCAGGCGGCCCAGGCGGATCCTTGACGCGCTGGCTGACCGCGGCGACAGCGCCACCACCGACGCCGGCGCTCACCTCCCCCACGACGCCTTTGGCCGTCTCTTTCGCCACGGTGGCGCCGTCAGGATCGCCCGGACCAGCGGCCGTCGTCAGCGCTACTTTCCCTACAGCCTTGGCGGTGCCCGCGGCGACGCCTGCCCTCTACTGCGGGATGATGGTTGGCGGGCCCGGGTTTCTGGGATGGGCGGGAAACGGCATCGGCGCGGTTTCCGGAGCGCCCCCGCCCCACGTCTACAGGACCGGCGGCTTTCCGCACATCTTCGGCACGACGTTTCCGCTGGTGATCGTACCCGGAAGCCACGGCGTCTTGATCGCCGGTTGTTTTGCCGAGGGCGCGACCGTGCCCGTCGAGCTGCAATCCTTCAGCATCGAGTAGGCGCTCACGACAGTCGCTTCGCTTCGGCGGGAAACCCGGCGTCTAGCCGGATCTCTGTCGACGCGCTTGAAGAGACAGGCGCAACGCAAATCGCACCACGGCTCGGACCGCGCACGGGTCGTCTCACGGCAGGCTGTCCGATCGAGTCGTAGCAACCGAGCTAGCCGCTTGTGTTTGGCGACTCCATAGCGCTCTCCCCACCATTCTCAGGTCGTTGGTGTGGCTGGGGCTCCAGGCCGCCGTCAGTCGAGCTAGGCTCGACCGAAATACTTCGGCCTGGAGGCCAAAGCTACGGCAACGTCACATTGAATCGCCTCTCCAGGTACTCGTAGGCGGTGAAGACCTGGAGGAGATGATAGAACGGCATGAAGACGTACATCACCACTGCAGCCGTGGGAATCATGGACAACATGCCCACCGTCAATCCCAAGTCATGGGTTCGGTACTCGGATGGGGTCCCCATATAGCTAATGGCGCTGTACAAGCTGGCGATGGTGGAAATCCCAATGGGAAACCAGCCCATCGAACGACCCGCCAGAAAGTAATCTTCCGTATCCTTCTGTCCCCTCCCGACCCACACCCCGATGCCCACCACCACAATCAAGTAGATCAGCAACAGCGAATAGTCCAGAGACGAAAACACGGCCTGCTTCATAGGTTCCACCAAGAAGATGATTCTTTGGAGCAGCGTTGTCCCGGTGCCAGGGAATTCTACACGAAGTCTGCCCCTGACCCAATGGAACAGCGCGGAGCTTCGGTCGCGGAAGAAGAAGGCTTCAATCAGCTTGGCGCTTGACAACGCCGCTGGATAGCATGAACTTTGGAAGCGGAACGGAAATGTCGGCTACTCGGAAACTGCTCATCCTGATTTCGGCTCTGCTGCTCTTGCTTCTTTACGCCCTGCAGGACAGGAAGCTTGCTGCGACTCATCCGGTCCAGCCTCGAGCAGACCTGAGCGACTTCTACGAGATCTTTCAAGATGAGATTCGACCTTATCGCCAGGGGAATGTCTTCCGAGAGATGGGCAACAGATTCCAGCTGGAGGGGCGGGTCTACCAGCGGATCTGGCAGGGGCTGGACGCCTACGAGGTGTTGGCCCAGACGCTGGCTTCTCCAGCGGCGGTTGAGAGCCTCGGAGCAGGCAGCGTGGAAAGGCAGGAGACGCGCGTAGAGGAGGCTGTTAAAAAAGTTCTTTCGCGCTTGTCCTGGCCCCGCTATCAGGTACGCATTGCCCAGGACGGAATCCACTGTTTGCGAGAGTCCGAGGGTCGGATCTACCAGTTGATCCGGCAGCCGCTTCTCTTCCAGTTGGTCAATTCCACCGGTCGGCCGCTGACGGTGGCTCTGGAGGGGTCTGACCTGGAGTTTTCCCGGTCGCGCCTCGAGATCGATCCGAACTCCATCCGCTACCTCCTGGCCACCCATCTCCCGCAGCGGCAGGGTCCTACGAAACTGGGCTTGGCCGTCTCCACGGGTTCCGCGAATCTCGAGACTGAGCTGCACTTGCAGGTTGTGCCTACGGCTCTTCTGGAGGGCCGACTGGAGGAGGAGGCTGGAGCCAACAGTCCCCTGGCCCGGGTCCGGGTCACCGACGAAGAGGGGCTATTCTTCCCACCCGAGGAGGCCCGCTCCGGATTGATCCTGAAGGTGGTGTCGCCGGAAACCGGACAGGTCGCCGAGCGCTGGTTCTACGCCGAGAAGAGTTTCCGGGTCCGGGTGCCGGCCGGCGCTGTGAAGGCCTCGCTTCGGCGCGGACTCGAGTACCTGCCCATCGAGCGGCAGCTGATCTTGGAGATGGGTGAGGAGCGGAGCGAAACCTTCCTCTTGTCCCGCTGGATCGACATGGAGCAAAAGGGCTGGTATTCGGGCGATGCCCACATCCACATGCTGGACCCTGAGACGACGCTCTTCGAAATGAGGGCAGAGGATCTGCGAGTCGCCAATGTACTGGCCCTTGACAACTGGGGAGACGTCAGCGCCCGGGACTATTTCCGGGGCGAACTGGACCCCGTCTCCGATCCCAGGCACCTGGTCTACTACGGCGAGGAGTACCGCCACGGCCGATTGGGACATGTGGGCTTTCTGGCCTTGAAGCGCCTGGTGGAACCCATCTCGATTGGTAGGATAGGGTTGCCGGCTCCCGGCGAAGGCCGGGTCCGCTACGACTTCCACCTGAGAAAGCGCCCCCTCCCTGCGCATGGGACCCGCGACTGGCCTGACCACCCCCTCCTGCTGGAACCCATGAAAGAGGTCCACCGTCAGGGAGGCCTGGTCAATTGGGCCCACCTGAGAAAGAGCCAGTGGGAGTTCCCCATCGACATTGCCCTGGGCCAGGTGGACACAGTCGATCTTCTCACCGACACCCACCTGGAGGAGGCATTGAAGCTCTGGTACGACCTGCTCAACTGCGGTTTCCGCCTGGGACCGACGGCGGGAACGGACCGCTCGGCACCCGCCACGGCCGTTGGACACCAACGAGTGTACGTCCGGGTGGAGCCTCCCTTCCTCTATCCCAGCTGGATCGAAGGCCTGAGAAAAGGGGCCTCTTTCGTCACCAACGGCCCCATGCTGGAGCTACAGGTCGACGGTCGTGGCCCAGGATCGGAGCTGAAACTTTCGGGTCCCCGCTCCTTGAGGATACGTGCCAGTGTCGTCTCCCAGCTTCCCTTCCAAAGGCTTGAGATCGTCTCCAATGGGCGGGTCCTCAAGAGTGTCGAGCCAGAGGCGGACCTGCGCCGAGCCGAACTGGAATTCCAGACGACAGTTGAAGAGAGCCGCTGAATTGCAGCCCGGTGTCTGGGCTCGATGCATCCGGAGATCCACTTCCCGCATCCCAGCTACAGACATCCTGTGGTGGCTCACACGGGAGCCGTCTATGTCAGCTTCCAGGGAGGAAAGGCAGAGCAAAAGGAAAGTGCTTGCGACATCCTGGATTTCCTCGAAGACACGCTGATTCCCTTTATGGAGGGAGAAGCCTACTTTGCCACCAAAGCCCAGAGAAGAGAGTCAATGGAGACCATCCGGAAAGGCATGTCCTTCTATCAGGGTCTCTGCGGCTCCCGCGCTCCCGTTCCTGACCAAAAGTGATTCAGAAGGAAACGTGCGCAACGGCCTTCGGTGATCAGCCGGGTCCGTTCACTAGTGTCCGGCTAAGCTATTCAGACATCTTCGTAACATTATAATCAATCGGTTAGAAGCATAGTGGACTCGAACCGACATCAACTATAGTCTCTGCTTGGATCCGGATCAGGTTGCCTGGTCCCGGGTCTTCGAAAGGACGGGAAATGGGCGTTGTCAAGAAAAACCAGCGAGGTCAATCCCAACGGGATTGCGTATTTCAGCCCAGGGTTTCCGAACCCTGGGTAACGGAGATCCCTTTTGATTTCAACCCTGTAGGGGTTGCGGAACGCTTGTTTCCACACGCGGGTAAGAGACAGGCGGGGTTCCCGCCTGCCCCTCCCCGTTGTCGCGATGGGGTCTATTCCTCATATTTACCGGCGTGAGGGTCACTCACCGGGCGACCCCAAAGACGTTGCCCCAAGACGGGGAACGACGTAACAGACTTGGCCATAGGTGTTGCGATAGAGGCAGAAGCTTTCAAGGGTAAGCAAGCCGAGTTTTCGGCAGAAGAACCCCACCCTGAGTTTGCGATTGTCGTTGTAGTTCTTCCGCTTGAGCTTCATACTCCGGAGTCGCAGACGGACCCAGGAGTCGAGCTTTTGGAAGAGCCAGCGATTGGTCGCGAACTCGGGGGCGAAGTACTGAGCCGTCCCCCTGATCACTCGGTTCAATTTCAGGATCGCCTCGGCATCGAGGTTATGGTGGCGAACGGTTAATTCCCGCACCTTATCCTTGAATTTCCGCTGGGACTTGTCGCGCATACGCCGGGAACGGGACGAGAGGAAAAAGCCAAGAAACTCATAGCCTTTTCCGAACGTCGTGATCCGGGTTTTCTCCGGACTCAGCGTTAGCTGAAGGGTTGCCAGCAGCAGCTGGACCAGTGCCAAGGCCTCTTGCGCCTGCCTTTCGGACCGGGTCAGGACGACGAAGTCGTCGGCGTACCGGGCAAATTGAAAACCCGCCCGGTCGAGAGCCCAGTCCAGTTGATTAAGGACAATGTTAGCCAAAAGAGGGGAAATCACCCCTCCTTGTGGCGTGCCGACCGTGGTCGGCTTGAAGACACCGTCCTCCATGACTCCGGCAGTGAGAAATCGTTGAAGAAGGCGAAGGATATTACCGTCGGCAACCTTGTCGGCCACCAACTGCATAATGACGTCTTGTGGAATGTTGTCGAAAAAGCCTTCAATGTCGGCGTCGAGTACGAAGCCGTAGCCGGCGTCGTGAAGGGACAACACCCACTGGATCGCCTGATGACAGTTGCGTTTGGGACGAAACCCGAAGGAGGCTTCCTGAAAGAGCGACTCGAAGATAGGTTCCAGCAGCCGTCGCAGGACTTCCTGGCCCACGCGGTCGCGGACCCCGGGAATCCCGAGCGGCCGGGTCTTCTTCGTGTGAGGCCCCTTGGAGAGATGGACTCGGCGCAGCGGAACGGGTCGAAACTCGCCTGATTTAAGATCTTTCATCAGCGCGAGAAGATTTTGTTCGAGGTTGTCCTTGAACATCCCGATGCTGACCTTGTCCACCCCGGCGGCGCCTCGGTTGCGCTTGACTTTCTTAAAGGCGGCACGCATGAGCTCGATCGTGATGCGACCGGTCAAGGAGTGCACTTTTCTGTTCTTCACCATGGTGTTCCTGTTCTGTTGCATCATCAGGTGAGGCGGATCGGAGATCTATCGGGTGTTTCTTAGCCAGGCCCCTGGGGGGTCTGTTTTCCCGGTTTGACCCGGACAAGAGCACGGGCCGACCCATTTGGGGGGCCACGGCCGAGACGCTAACTACCCAGACTCAGGATTCTTCCTCACCTCGTCTTCGGTTTGACCTTTCCTCCAGCCGAAACTGGAGTACTCCGGCTCTGCGGCAATCCCTAAAGCGGAGGCGGCTCAGGAAGCCTTCTCCGCACCACCGCATCATCCGTCGCCTTTCACCGGGGGCTTATAGCGCGGACTCACCCACAGGGGACGGCGGGGGACATTCACCGGTCATGACTCGAACCATTTTCCTCAGGCGGCGACAGGTATCACCCAAAGCAGTTCCAGAGAGATAACCACCTGTTCTCTCTGGAGACGAGGTCAGGGAACCTCGCCAACGCTTCACTCAAGGGCGGTCGTTGGCGCTTTGCTCTAGGCCGAAGTGCCGTCTCCCGAAGTCTTCCTGCCTGGCCCCTTCGTGACGATCCCTTCTTCCGGTCCAGCCGTTGGGAGCGCCCTGGCTGCGTACCCCCGCTGGTTAATCGCGGAGTTCGAGCAGGAAGTTCTGTACGAGCGTGGACTCGCACAGGTAGGCTTCGGCGTCTTGCCTCTCTTATCGCTTTATTTCCTCCTTTCCAAACGCCTCACCGTTTGTCTAACATGGTTTGACTTAGTTCGAGCCACTGCGGCTCATCGCACCCTTTCAGGGTTGGCTTCTGATTCTCTTCTCCTTACCCAGGGTTCGGAAACCCTGGGCTGGAAGACGGAATCCCTTCAGGATTCACCCTTTGCGACTGGCTCGGAGTCCCCAACCACGCCAGAACCTCTGAGCCCAACCCGTTGCGGTAGTAATTTCCCTGGAAGAGGAGCATCGATGATGAGGAAGGCAGTGCTTGTTTTCACTCTGCTGCTCTCGGTAGGGGTGGCATTGGCAAACCCAGGCGAGAGCACTGAGGCCCTGGACATCGGCTCACGCCTGGAACTGTTCGTGGACGACTACCTGGTGGACGAGCTGGTCGGGACTCGACTCGTCCTCCACCACCCTCGTCCGGCAGAAGTGGCCCTGAGATTCGATCGGCCCTGGGAGGGTGCCTTCTGTGCCTACGTGACCGTGCTCCAGGATGGGGAGATCTACCGGATGTACTACCGGGGAAAGCCCAGTGCCAATCCGGACGGAAGTCTTGACGAGGTGACCTGTTACGCAGAGAGCCGTGACGGCATCCACTGGGAGAAGCCCGATCTGGGTCTGTTCGAGGTGGCGGGGACTCGGAAGAACAACGTCATTCTGGGCCCTGAGTATGCGCCCGTACCCCACAACTTCATCGCGTTTGTGGACACTCGCCCTGGGATTCCTTCCTCCCAGAGATACAAGGGCCTGGGGGGCCTCTTCCCCATATCCGAGCACAAGCGCTTCAGCAACGGCCTCATAGGTTTCACCTCGCCGGACGGCATTCGATGGAAGCAGATCCAGGAGGAGCCACTGATTGGCCCCTCACTCCACGGCTTTACCGACACCACTCCCAGCCCGACCTTCTGGTCGCCTCACGAGGGTCGATACGTCTGCTACGTCCGGGCCTGGAGGAGGGACCCTGGCAAACCTGTCCACTACGAGGGTTGGACCGGGAACGTCCGCTGGGTGGGCCGCACCACCTCCAAGGACTTCCGGAACTGGACCCCGGTGCAAATGATGGACGTCGGAGACGGTCCCTTGGAACACATCTACACCAATCAGACCAGCCCCTACTTCCGCGCGCCCCACATCTACCTCGGTGTGGCCGCCAGGTTTCTGCCAGGCCGACAGGTGGTGAACGCAGAGCAGGCCCGGCAGCTGAAGGTTGATCCCAAGTATTTCCGCGACTGCTCGGATGCTGTCCTGCTCACGAGCCGCGGCGGAACCCGCTACCAGCGCGCCTTCCTGGAGGCATTCATACGCCCGGGCATCGGTTTGAAGAACTGGACGTCCCGTACCAACTACCCTTCTCTGAATCTGGTCTCCACAGATGCAGAGGAAATCTCCCTCTACGTCCAGCACGAGTACGGCCAACCCAACCACCGGCTCAGGCGCTACATTCTGAGAACAGACGGCCTGGTGTCGGTGAGTGCACCCTACAGTGGGGGAGAGTTCCTGACTCGGGCCCTCAGATTCAGCGGGAGCGCACTGGTCCTCAACTTCTCGACCTCTGCTCCTGGAAGCATACGGGCGGAGATACAGAGTCCAGACGGCCAACCGTATACCGGCTATGCTCTGGCCGACTCAGATGAACTCATTGGAAACGAGATCGAGCGTGTCGTCACTTGGAGGGGGAACCAGGATGTGGGGCCGCTCTCTGGCAAGCCGGTCCGCCTACGCTTCGTGATGAAGGATGCGGATCTGTACTCCCTGAGGTTCAAGTAGGAACGCCCTTTTCTCTCCCTATTGGCCCCACAGCTTGCCTGGCTGTGCGCCGTAGGCTTTCGCTTGCTCTTCCGTCGGCATGGGAAACTGATAGGCCATGGCCGGGGCGTAGTTGGCGATCGCCACCGTGCCGCCGTCCTGGTTCAGGCCGAAAAGGCGCCGCACGTCGTTGAGAACGGTGTTCAGGCGCTTAACGCTATACGAGTCGGCGGCTTGCAAGTCGGCCATGGCAATGGGAATCTTAGGATCCAGGGTGACGTTGCCGCCCACATCGTAATCGAAGTCGTCTTCGACCGTCTCCAGGTCGAGGATAAGATACTTCGGGTTAAGGCCTAACTTGCCCACAAAGACGCCGGCCCCGGCAGCGCCGTCCTCAAACAGCGCAGCGTTCATGTGAAACAGGTTGTCCTTGATGGTGAGTCTGGGCATGCGGTCCTCGGGCCAGTCGTGCTGCATGGCGCCGCCCGCATTGAAAGCGAAAAGATTGCCTTCGATGGTGACTTGCGATGCGCCTCCGCGGTGATACAGTTCGAGGGCGGAGACGTTGCTCGACGTCGCGTCGGGGTTGTAGGGCCAGTTCAGGTAGAAGGTGTTGTGACGGAGGTTGATGGCCGCCACCGCCTTGCCCGCCCCCACGCTCATCGTCTTGATGTTGTTGAAGAAGACGTTGTTGCTGATGTCGACGACCGTATTGGCCGAGAGCGGTTGGATGTAGGGGTCGAAGGCGCCATGCGCGCCGTTCATGAAGATGCTGTCCGCCACGACCAGATGGTCGGTCTTCAGCAAGGAAAAGGACAGGAGCGGATAAGTGCGCGACTGTCCCTTGAGAATGCTGTTCGTCTTCTTATCATAGGCATTCGACACAGCGGCGTCGAACAAGAGGCCGGAGATGACGACTTCTTTAAGTAGGCACTTCGTGCCGACGGCCAAGGCCGTAAAAGGCTGTTTCGGGACACCCCGGCTGTGACGAAAGGGCGGTCTCAGAGAACAGCTCACTTGATTGAAATTCCGAGACTGTTAAGGCGCGACTTCTTGGTGAAGCTCAATAACGAGTCGCTACGGCCCGAAGCGGTGACAAGTACGCTGAGCAGGGTGAAGGGTTGGCGACCCGAGAAGTCGTCGTTGTAGCCACCGACGAGGTGCAATGTGCCGGCGGGGTTGTCGATGTGGGGAATGACCCAGGTGCCCTGGTTGGCCTTGGCGGTGAAGGCGCCTTGGGCCACCAAGATTCTGGCCGTATGTTCGCCGGATTGCAGCAGCTCGGCGGCGCGCGCCAGCGCACGGTGCAGCCTTCGTTCGACGAAGACGGTCGCGTCGGCGGCTCTGCCCTTGGCGAAGGCGTAGGCCGGGCTGTCTTTCGGGGCCACGAGGATGGCGTAGGTATCAGCCCGTGCCGTCCCAGCAGTGACGAGGAACAGCACCAAGCCCAACAGGGTGACGCGTTGGAGGTGATTCATCGTGCCCTCTCCGTGTCGAATGGAGGTCATGGCACGCTAGGCTACCACGTGTTACCACCGGCCTCAAAATAGTGCCACTACTTCCAGGTGCACGACAGCAAAGTGATTTGGGAGCGCATCGAAAGTTCCTTGTCGGTTGGCAAATCATTAACCTCCGCTTTGGTCGTGACTTGCAGGCATTGAGATAACTGTGAACAGGCGTCAGTCTTGCGGCGAGAGTAGCTGTAAAGGCTGTCGTGCTAGCACCCCCATAGCCCTTCCTGCGTCCCGCTAGTCAAGTCCACTCTCGGGAGTGCTGGAGTTTGGCCAGAGTGGTTTGCCCTTCCAGATGTGAAGCTCTAGTATTTGCTTGAGCCGCCAAGCCTAGTGCAGCTCGATCTTGGGCGGCTTGGAGACCACCGCCACCAAATCAGGAGGGCCCTATGAAGACTCTAACCCGACGGGAGTTTCAGCGGACGACGGGAGTGACTCTGGCGCTCTCTCCCCTGCTCGGTGGGATCGCTTGTGGTCCGGGCGAAACGTCCCGCCCCAGCGGATCTGCTCCAGGGGCAACTTTAGCCACGGGACCGCTCACGATGACGCTTGGACCGGCCGATGTCACTATTCCTCCGACCCAGCCCGAAGGCCACACCTGGCGCTACGGGCTCGGTCTCCCCTTTCAGGTGGCGGCTGGGAAGGTGGGTCTGTTCTGCGGCATCCGGGGGAAGCGGGGCCACGATTTCGAGGCAGGCACTGACGTGATTCTGTTCAGCGACCTGTCCCAGATACAGGCCGAGGGAGCGATTCCCATCTCCCGCAACCACGACGAGAAAAACCCCAATTCCAGTCCCGCCGGGGCGCCGTCCATCATGGTCAAGTATCCGGTCCGGGGCGGCTTCGTGCCCGCCGGGGCCAAGCTCGAGGACGGTTCTCCCCACCCTCACGCAGGTACCGGCTTCGGCATCTGCCAGGCTATCGCCTGGACGGCAGATCAAGAGAGCGTCTACCCAGGGGAACAGAGCTATGAGTATGTCGAGCTCTATCAGCTGGCCTACGACGACGATGGCTTTCGGCACACGCAAACGGAACGGATCCCCTATGGCGATCTCCTACCGGGCGCGGTGCTTGCCAACCCGGGCTTGACCAATGCCATCGCCGATGGAGAGGACCTTCTGTTCACCATGGGCGGCGGGATCGAGGGTGGCTCCGCCTCCGGACTGACCCGCTGGCGCCGGCAGGCCGACAAGTGGAGACCCGTTTCCATGGTACCGATCACCGACCCCGACGGTTCTTTCGAGCCCAGCCTCATCCGTGACGGGGATGGGACCCTTCTCTTCTGCGCCCGCGGAGGGAGGGACGAGGAGGGACGGAGGCGCCTGCAATCGCGAGTCTGGCGTTCTCAGGATGGCGGCGAGAGTTGGAGCAAGATCATTCACGTAGAGGGCGCGGTCGGCGGCTGTCCGATCACCCTCAATCAAGCGGCCGACGGCACTCCCTACATCGCTGCCAATCTCAATGAGGTGACTCTGCATCCCCTCAGCGAGCGAGCGCGGCCCAAGAAGAACGATCAGGGGATTGTCTACGCTTCGGCCGCCGGCCGTGAGAAGCTCTGCTTCTGGCCTCTGAACCAGGCCAGGGACGGTCTGGAGACTCCGGTCCTGGTCCGCGACTCGGTGGCCGAGTTTGGTCTAGCGCCCTCCGGCGACTTCTGGGCAGTCGACCATCCCTCGGCCATGACCGTGCAGCTTGCTGACGGCAACTGGCACAACGTCATCGCGATGCGGATCTGTGATATCGCTGAGGTGAGGCACGGGGCCGATCCCGTTCCTCAGACCGGTTTCTACGTCGAGGAGGTCCTCTCCCCGGGCACACCCATCCCGATGTGGAAGTTCGAGACGTAAGTTCAGTCGTCGCTCGGCCGAGACAACCCGGAGCAATCGTCGTGACGAAGGCTGGTCTTCCGCGTCTACTGTTCCTCGTCCGGGATTCCGCTGGCCTACTGTTCTCGAAATTGGAAAGAGAAGAGATCCGCGTCCTTAAGGTAAAATCGAATTCGCAGCGGCTTTCCGGCCCAGCCACTCACATCGGCCCCTTGCCTCCAAGAAACGGTCCTGTCGATTTCATCTCCGATAATCTCTATGCACTCGCTCAAGGTAAAACCCGGAATCGGCTCGCCATTGGGGTTTTGTAGCTCAACCCGCAGACTGCCCGCCGCGGAAGTTGATAGGTTGACGACAAGTCGATCGCCTTGATAAGTCAGCGGTTTGGTAGTCAACTCTCCACCAGAATAGGGTGCATGCAAAGAGGCGAAACCGTCCAACCGTAGCGTAAGCCGTTCCAGATAGGCGGTCTCTTGACCGTAATGTCGATTCACATAAATCGACATCTGGTGGTCACCGGTCGGCACGACTCCCAGCGCCGCATAGTTGGAACGGGAAGTCCAATGACGAAGACCTTGACCGGGACGGATAAAGGCCTCCATGAAGACGCGGTCATATCGGTTTCCTCCTCTTGTCGTCATGAATCCAACATCGGAGACATCCTTCTTGCTCCAGGTACTTACACCACCTCTCCAGTTGACCTTCTCCAATTGAATCTCTGAGACCTGTTTGTCGGTCAATACCCTTCTCCCAGGAAAGTAGCGCGCGGGAAGGGCAATATAAATATGTGGTGCCCGGAAATAGGGATGCGTCTGGTTCGTGTACAGATGCTGCGATGGAGTCGAGGTCCCGGTATCGGAATATTTCATGGCAACCTCTGACGTCCACTCCACGAAATCAGAAGAAGTTGTCCGAGCTACCGCCCGGCGACCACCATGAGTATGTCGAAAGTAAGAAACGTAACAATTCTCCGAAACTGACCAAAACACGCAGGTCATCGAATCGTGAGCATAGGGGAGATCGCTGGTATAGAGGGGTTCCGGCTTTAATCTTCGAAAGCGTTTACCATCTTGGGAAACGTAGCAGACCAATGCCCGTCCCAACTGAGTTGAAACCACTAACTTGATCCTTTCATTGGCGGGGACACCGGGACGTCTGTCAAGAAAGACCGCCGCATTGCCCCCCATGTCCTCCTCGGAATCAGGTGTGAATACCGCGTTGTTAGCCCTGGACCCGTTGATCTCGAGCAAGCCCAAAGCCGGCCGTTCCCAGTGGCTCCCATCCTTGCTTTCCGCGTAGCAGACATAATTGTGCTCTGCCCGGGGATTGTAACCGCGATAGTACATCCGGTAGGTTTCGCCATCCTTGAACACCGAAAAATACCCGTTAAGAGCCCCTTCCCAAGGCTGATCGAATCGAAGGACTGTTCCAGCGGAAACAGGTGGATGCAAGCGGAGTTGCCCTCCTTCAATCCGATCAACCAGAAATTTGTCTACAAACAGTTCCCGCCGTGAACCGATCGATATGATTTCATTTCCTCGACTCTCGCCGACGACAAAACCAGCCCATAGAATCAAGATGATCCAGGATAGATGCAGCCGAGATTCAGTTCGATTTGATTGCTGAATAAGACTTATGAACATGAGTCGAAACCACCCAATCTCATCCCCTGTCCGATCGTAGAGCTTCGTCGTTCGAGGCGACTCGCGCTCGTTGACTGGAGCGCGTTCACCCACTAGTCCGGCGCCTCTGCCGCAATGACATTCCGAAGATCGCTCTCCAGATGCTGCATCTCCAAGATAAGGAGCTTGTAGTTTCGACCGATCGCGCGCACCTGTTCGGCCTGGAATTTACCCGGCTCAAGCTTGCTGAGCTGGCTAAGCCTGTTCTTACGGCTCAACAGCGCGTCGTAGAGTTGGTCGAAGATGTCGCCGCGCATCAAGTCGTGGCGGCTAGCCTCTTCCTCCGGAGCCACAACCGTATCCTCCAGGAAGGTCAGGAATCCCGAGGCTTCGCTCGCAACCGTACCCACTACCTCGGCGTTTGCGAAATCCTCATCCGTGAGCTGATCAAGGTCCTTTGGCCTATCTGGCGTCGGGATATCGTAAAGAAAACCGCTGGGTGTTCTGTGGAGCTTTCTAAGCGCTTCCAAGAGCTTTTCGTACTTCTTCAGGCGCCGCATCCGTTGCAGATCGCGCTTAAAACCCCATCCAGATATAACGTTCTTTCGGATGATTCCGATGATGTCGGCCAACTCACGAAGGGACTTCGCCAGCTGCGCTAGCAGCTCTGGATGTTCGACCATTGAGGTACCTCTAAAGTTTATACGATTTGCGTCCCGAGCCTAAAGGATGAGGAAGCCTTGCCCCCCTTCGTACTTCAGGAGATAGGTTGGGGCCCTCGCTGAACGGTCACTTTGAGCCCAGATATTTAGAAACGATAGTACGTAACGGAAGGATAGTCGAGAAGTTCCAACCTGTTCGCTCCCTGGTTCATGGGCGTTAACTGGTCGCTGTGGCAGGTGGTGCTTTGAGCCACATTCAACGCCTCCCTAGCCGAAAGGGAGCAGGCCCTGTTTGCCCGCTAGCGGGAGGAGTCTGAGCAGGCATTTTGGGAAGTTCTATCACTACTGTCCGGTTTAAAGTCGAGTGATATCAATCAGTTAGCGATGCGGTCTACTTACTTTTGCAAGCTCCAATGTCTAAGTGATTGAAAAAAGGGGACTTTTGCAGACGGAGTCATGTCGATGATTTGCGAGGTTCTGGCGTGGCTGGGGACACCGAGCCAGTCGCAAAGGAGGTGAATCCTGAAGGGATTCCGTCCTCCAGCCCAGGGTTTCCGAACCCTGGGTAAGGAGAACCTAAATTGAGCGATTGATGGGCCTAGGGATGTCACATCTTTGAGTTAAGATGTTGCTGGGCTAGGAGTTAGCGGTAGATGGGCTACCGAAAAGCTCCTAACCCAGAAGGTAAAACAACTGTGAGCCACTATAGCACCCTTCCCCGTCATTCTGAGGCGTCTGTTTCCCGAAGGATAGACGACGTGCAACCCACCTCGGAGACCTTGACCGGACGCGCCGGGCTGAGCCTGTTTGTCCGCTATGTGCGGAGCTTGGGTCTGGACCCTGATCTGGATCGGCTGTTTGGCTCCTTGCGCAAAAGCCGCAAAGGACAGCCGGTGACGGAGATCTTCAAACAGCTGTGGTGCTTCTTCCTAGACGGATCGAGTCGCCATTTGGTGTCCTTCGAAGCCTTGAAGGAGGATCCGGGCTATGGAGCAGCGATCGAGACGAAGCCCGAGGCCTTGCTGTCCTCTCACGCGGTCAAGCGCTTTTTCGGCCGCTTTTCCATGTGGCGCATCTGGCTCTTTCGCCGACTCCTGCAGCAGCTGTTCCTGTGGCGGCTGCGATTGCAACAGCCGCCCCTGATTCTGCTGGGGATGGATACCATGGTGATGGACAACGACGAGGCCCCCCAGCGCCACGGCGTGGCGCCGACCTACAAACGAGTCAAAGGGTTTCAGCCGCTTCAGGTCACCTGGGGCCGCTTGCTCATCGATGCCGTCTTTCGGGGAGGAGACAAGCACTCCAACCACGCCGACACGGCCCCGAAGACCCTGAGTCATCTGATCCGGAAGATTCGCCGAAAGTACCGCTCCGAGGTACCCATCATCGTGCGCCTGGACAGCGGCTTTTTCGATCAGAAGCTGCTGAAGGTCTTGGAAGAACTCCAGGTCGGCTACATCGTCGCCGGCAAGCTCTATGGCGATGTGCAACAGTACATCTTGCAGCTGGAGGAAACGGCCTGGGGAGTCTCTCGCAACGGCGATCAGGAGTGGCACTATGTGGAACTGGGAAACCGGCGGGGTAGCTGGGAGAAGTTCCGCCGGGCCCTGTTCTGCCGACCGGCTTATGAGGATCAGCAGCGCCTTTTGGCCTTTGCCCGTCCCGATCAGATCCTGTACACCAATCTCGGTTGCGGCTCCGCCGTGGACGAGCAGCTCCAGCAAGCGGGGCTCGAGCGTTGGCTTCAAGCCGAGGCGATCCTGCAAGGCTATCAGGGACGGGGAGCCGATGAGTTAGTGCATCGAGCCCTGAAGGACTTTACCTCACAGACTCTTCCGTTTAAACGCTTTGCTGCCAACGCGGCCTATTACTACACGTTGCTGGTGGCCTTTTTCCTTTACGAGTGTTTCAAGGAAGATGTGTGCCAGCCGGTGGTGCCGCTCAACTGCTACCCCACGACCTTACGTCGGCGGATCATCGACGTGGCGGGGAAAATCGTCCGCCATGCCGGCCAGATCCTGCTGAAAGTAACGGCCGCCACCTGGAAGCAGCTTCAAATCGACCGGCTCTGGCGCAAGAGCGCCCACCCGCCGCCTTTCGCCTGGGTCTAAATCTCAAAAAACCAAAGCCTCCTTCCAGCCTCAGGGCCCCCGTGTGCCCGCTATCGCCTCGGCTCAGGGTCGCTGCTCCCTTTCGCGAGGGAAAATCGCCACCCTCCACCCTTCTGAACTCACCCGGAACCCTCTGCCGTCGGAACTCGCATCTGTGCGACCTTCATTTTCGCTAAAATGAGTAGAATCGCTCAATTTAGGGAGAAGAAAATCAGAAGTCAACCCTGTAGGGGTTGCGTCAAATCAGATGTGTGACGCAACCCCTACAGGGTTGAAAAAAAAGGGGATATCTGTGACCCAGGGTTCAGAAACCCTGGGCTGGAATACGCAATCCCGTTGGGATTGACCTCGATGGTTTTCTCGACAATCCCAGTTCCCGTCCTTTTAAAGACCCGGGACCAGGCAACCTGATCTGGATCTAAGCGGAGTTCGAAGATGAAGTCGATTTCAGCCTATTAGGCTTCTAACCGATTGATCGTAATCATATTATGACGATGTCTGAATAGCTCAACCGGACAGTAGTGAAGTTCTATATGTAATGTTTTCGCTGACTGACGGAAACTATCCGAGAGTCACTGTCGAGATCCTGGCTGACGATGTTCGCGAGTTGCCGAGCGGCGACTGACACCCCCCTCCTCCCCCCTCGACAGGGGGGATGCCTTTCTGGAAGGGTACCGACCCCGATCGAAAGACCGGCCCAACTCAAGCATCCTGTAGCGTCAACTAAAAAAGGTTCATCCGGTAAATGGGGAGGTGCCGCCAGTCAAAGGCAGGCCGCGGAAACTGCCGCACTATGCAAACCGTGGAAAAACAAGTAGTTCTGGAGGAGAACTGGCAAGTGCTCGCAGTTGTTTTTCCACCGTTCGCACAGCGCTTGGAAAACTCCGTATCACGGGCTTGCTGGCCCAGTTCGATATCGCTCGGAGTTTTCCACAGTTCCCACGGCCCCTGCTACTGCAGCCGACTATATTGACAAGCGAACGGGGAACCAGATTTGGGATCCGGAAAGCGCCGAACCACGTTCCACCTCCCCATTTACCGGATGACCCCTAAAAAAGTGGCCGAAAGCTGTATCGTGTCCTCACAAAAAGGTGCCTGAACCCTTTCCTCAAAATGGGGTACTCGCCGTAGGGGGTGTGCGGGGGTGGAAAACTCCTTCCGAGGAGTTTCCCAAGGGGCGGTGGGAAAGCCGCCCTGGGCCTATCAATGAATACCAGATGCCCGTAGACTGTTTGACTGTGCCAGAACGCTACCGAATTCAGTTTCCGCCAGCCAATTCGGAGAAACTACGCCAAGACGAAGTCTTCTTCACCCTCATCGAAGACGGCAAGCCGAAGCGTTTGCGATTCCACGATTACGATGAGATCTACAAGCGGCCCGGCTTGTATGAGCAGCTCTTTTACGATCGACTTCGCTGCAATTCGCCTGAAAAAGTAGCCGATCTTCTGCACCGTGCGCTCCATACCGTCCGCGAACCCATTGCGGAATTGCGCGTGCTCGATTTGGGTGCGGGTAACGGCATGATGGGCGAGGTGCTCAAGGGTGAAGGCGTGGCCCGCCTGGTGGGCGCGGATATCATCCCGGAAGCCAGAGATGCTGCCTATCGGGACCGATCCACTGTCTATGACGACTACTATGTCGCCGACTTTGCAAATCTAGACTCCGACGTTCTTGAAGAACTCCGAGAATGGCGTTTGGACTGCTTAACCTGTGTTGCAGCTCTCGGTTTTGGAGACATTCCGCCGAAAGCCTTCTTTAATGCCTTGAAGCTGCTTCGAACTGATGGCTGGCTGGCTTTCAACATCAAGGAAAGTTTTCTCGATCACACCGAGCACACAGGCTTCTCCCAGCTCGTCCGCGAATTGGTTTTCTCGAAGTACCTCGATATTTATCATCTCGAACTTTATCGTCATCGCCTTTCGATGGAAGGAACGCAGCTGTTCTACTACGCCCTGGTAGGACGCTTGACGATGTCGATCCCCGAAGACTTTCTCGAACAGCATGGTATCGGGGAATAGGGCAAGGCCGCCCAGGAAGTACGCCAACATTGCAACCGCACCGTAAACCTCCGACCCGGCCGGTTTCCTCCGGATTCGGTGGCCGGTTCACCGGAATACGAAGTAGCTCAGAGAGGTGATCGCTCCTCCGGTGTGACCGTTGAGCCAGGCGATGTGCTTGCGGGCGCAACCCAGAAGCAGGGCCTGCTCGATCTGCTGCAAGGACAGACCCTGGCGGTAGAAGCGAGCGGCTAACTGCCGGTCTGCCGGGGAGAAGGAGCACTGAACGCCGGGGGCATCGAGCAGCAGATGGGCGATCTGATCGACGTCTTGGGATTCGGCCGCTTCCGGCTCCCGAGCGGGGGATCTTCGGTAAGGCCAGAAGCTGGCGCGTGGGAGGAAACAACCGGTGCTGAATCGTCCGGTCATCCCACCCTTTCGGGAGCGGCCAGGTGAGACCAGCTCGTTGGGCTCGGCGCACATACTCGGCCACGGTGCTGCGAGCCAGGGCGCAGCTATAGGCGATCTGCCGGTTGGAGAGATGAAGCTGAAACTTCAGGCGTAGGACGGTTTTGATCTTGCGCATGGACTTCCTTTGATTCGGCACCATCTGTCCTCCGAAAAGGAGTCATCGTACCGAAGCAGTCCAACGCCACTTCTGCCGATAGTCGATAAACTGGATCTCAATCCCGAAAGAACGAGGAATCTGGACATGAACAGCAACAAACAAGCAGCAGTCGCCCTTGGCCTGTTCGTCTTTATTGCCAGTCCCGCCGGCGCCCAGGATCAGGAATCCATCGACGGCGCCGTAATCTATGACTACGATCCAGCGACGAAGCTGGGCGATGCTGTATTCGGGACGCTCATCTCCGATCTGGAACACGATGCCCCGGGTAGAAACTCTCACGGGGGACCCGTTTGCCTGGAGTACCCGAACGGTCAGATCGTCGCCTGGTACATGAACAACAGCGACCACAATCTGGATGGTTGGAGCGAGTACGCAGTGAGTCGAGACGGCGGCAGGAGCTGGGACATGTACAACAGGTTTCCGTATTCCCTCGACGCCTACTTGAGAGATCTCAGCCGCCCGGCCTTCGTCGAAGCGGGCCTGGTCACCGAAAAGGGGACGGTGGTGCTCTTCATTAGCCACTTCGAGGATGGCGAACGAAGCATGAGCGGCTTCATGAGGAGCTTCGACCAGGGTGCCAGCTGGACCGGCTACGAGTCTCTCGATGGCTCCTTCGTCGGCTATCCGGTGGGCACGGTGGTGGACGGGGGAACCAACTACATCGTGCTCGACTCCACCAATATCGAGAAGTTCAGGAACCTCAAGCAGGAGCAGAAGCGGCGGACTCGGCTCACAGGCGAGCAGCTCCAGAAGGTTATTGATGTGCTCAGGGGACCCCACGTTCTGTACGTCAGTACCAACGACGGGCGAACCTGGCAGAAGCGGAGCACCCTCCCTCTTCAGGACGAAAAATTCTACGGGGCGGTGACCCTGATGGGGAATGGCGGACTGCTGGCTGGAGCCTACGACAGTGACGATGAGCATCACTTCTACTACTGCATCAGCATGGATCAGGGACGTAGCTGGAGTGAACAGAGGAAGGCATACGTGGACAAGAGGGTGCGAGACCCTGAGCTGGCCTATCTTGGGGGACGATACTACCTGCATGGGAGATCCAGAGACGATCGCTTCGTGCTGTATCAGTCGACTGACGGAGAGAACTGGGGCAGCGGACTGATCGTAAGCAGCGACAAGGAAGGACCCGACGGCTACAGTGCCAACTGCCGGATCCACACCTACGATGACGATGTTCCAGATGAATTGATGGTGCTGTACAGCATCATCTACAAGGGCCGCGACACCAACGAGTACGTCTTTTTCATAAAGCCCAACTAGTGTCCACTTAACGCGACCGGCTGAGACATCCTCAATAGAACGCGGTATCGGCAGGCACAAGTGCCCTGTGTCCAGGCGGTGGTCCGCAAAAATCCGATCCGTGTGGATCCGGAGGGTATATTCTCTGGCGATTGTTAACGGGTCGTGACCTTATTGGCCTGCATCTTGTCGCACCTGGAGAGGTTCGTCGCCGTGCTCGGCAATCCACCTGCGTGACCACTCGACCGTTTCCAAGTTCAGGTCGCAGATGTTGGTGGCCAGAAAAATCATGCCGTCGATACGGCCTTCGTGCAGCCAACGAAGTGCCTGCGTGCACTGCATCTTCATCGACTCGAGCGGCAGGGGCCGTCGATTGCCGAAGTCCCACATGTACAGGCCCAGCAGCCTCTTCTTGCCGCTCGGCACCAGCTTTTCGTACTTGGCGAAGTTGGTCTCCAGGTTGGCCAGCTCCGGCGCCCGCCACGTCCACAGCGAAACGCTGTCGCACAACTCCAGATGCGGTAAGATCCGCTCGTCGAGCTGGTGCGTGTAGAGCGTCACGCCCAAGTCAAGCCGACGACTGGCCACGCCCATCTGTTTGCGGAACTCGTGCAGCTGTGCGACCGTTATCGCCGCCAGCGGTTGTCCGTCTGGGAGCGGACGTCCGACTTCAAAGTGAAAGAAGTCGTCCATAAAGACGCCCGTCAGGTTCGGCATATCCTGGGCGAGACTCAGTACATGCTGGCGTTCTTCGGGCGATGTAAGACCACTTGCACCGGTGATCGACCACACCACGCGCTCCAGGCTCTTGAAGGGAATGGCGTACTGTTGAAACGGCGGCTCTGGCCTGTCGTGGTAACGGATGAAGATGATATTTGGCACGCCAAGGAAGTGCGCGCCCTCGACCGGCGTGATCCGTGAGTTGCCAGGTAATCCGTAATTGCCGTTGTACACGCCCGCTTCGTGCGACCAGGCCCATATACACTCCCGTACCGTATGCGGCGGCGCTGCCCAGGCAGCGGTGGACTGAGACCATACGCTCCAGGTAATAGCCAACGTCGCCAGAATGAACCAAGATCTGGAATCTGTCATGTCACCTTCCGGTTGGAATCGATTTGCGGAGCATCACCGCCCCCGTGGGAGTTTTTTGAGCAGCGCGTCTATCTTACCTTTTTCAGGACCACGATGATTTCACCCCTTCCCGACGGAGCAGGCGCTTAGTGAGTAATCATACCTTCCAATACCTTCCCAAAGAAGCTGAGAGCGAACCGATGGTACAAGCAGATGGCATGACGCATCTGTGGACTGTGCGAAGCTTCTATCACTTGAGGTGACCTCTCCACCGCCTGAAGGCGGTGGATTCGACCTGCGACTAAAGTCGCCTAAAGACCTCGCCTCCGATGCAGGCGACTCGCTTGATCGCCTGTCTCACTCGGCTCGGCGCCCACTTCCCTGACTCGCCCAGCAAGCCGTACTCTAGCCTCTTACCTTCCCTACGCACACCGGCTTGCTGTCACAAGCCTCCTGAAGGCTTCGCCTAAAGGCGAGGGGGTTCACCCATCCCCGAGTGGGACCTTGAGCTACCTCTCCACCGCCTAAAGGCGGTGGATTCGACCTGCGACTAAAGTCGCCTAAAGCCCACGCCTCCGATCCAGGCACCTCGCTTGACCCCCTCCATCAGTCGGCTCGGCGACCACTTCGCCGATTCGTCGAGCAACCCTCACGCTAGCCGACTGCATTCCCTACGCACACCGGCTTGCTGGAGCAAGCCTCCTGAAGGCTTCGCCTAAAGGCGAGGGGGTTCACCCATCCCCGAGTGGGACCCTAAGCCATATGGACGTATATCGCCCTACCCGGAAACTGACAGCTCGCCCGAAATAAGAACGTCGGCTCCTGGCCGTTTGCAGCAGTTCACTCGACATTTCAAGGGAAAACTTGAATGTCCGCTTTTAGGTGCGGAAGCTGCCGTCAGATTTGATCGCCATCGACTGACCGGATTCGCCTGCCGATTCAACCGATCAACGCAACACCCGTATTAAGCCGTTCAGCTAGAACGCGTCAGCGTCGGAGGAGGCAAGCCGTTTGATGGCCCGAATCGCAACCGCGTAACTCATTGTACCTCAATGGCATGCACATGGAAGCCAGGCGTCCTCGCCGCTTTCTCTTTGGTTTCAACCGTTTACGCTTCGCCTTCTTCCTCCGCGCAATTGTGCGTCGATCGGTTGAATCCACACCTAAAAGCGGACATTCAGATTTTCCCTGGAAATGTCGAAAGACGGCGAGCTTTTCTTCCTCGGTAACCTCTTCGACACCCGCGGTCTCGTAGTGGAATTGCAGGGCGCGTCGACGCATCCCCGAACGATTTGCGGGGCTCCCGTGGTAGAGCAGACCGTGCCAGATAGGGCAGCCACCCATCAGGAGTGGCACCAGCCCAGCCCGGGAATGGTGCGCAGCCGAGCCATTTTCGGGCTCTGGGCTCGAGTATCTGATCGATCTGCCGCCAGCGCTCAGGTTTCATGGTTCTGCTTCCGATCCAATTCACGCCAGAGCCAGGCTTTGGCCTTTTTCCAGTCCCGCATGACCGTGATGGCAGAGACCGACAAGACTGCGGCCGTTTCCTCCACGCTCAAACCACCGAAGAACCTCAGCTCAACCACTTTGCTTTTCCGGGGGTCTAAAGTCGAGAGCGCTTTGAGCGCCTCGTCCAGAGCCACCAGATCTGTCCCTCGCGTTGGTGAGACCAGACACACTTCATCCAAGGACACCTGACCCGGGGCGCCGCCCCAACGTGATTTGCGTGCCATATCCACCAGAATGTTCCGCATCAGGCGGGCCGAAAGACCAAAGAAGTGAGCCCGGTTCTTCCAATCCCTTTTTCTGGTTCATCCGGTAAATGGGGAGGTGCCGCCAGTCAAAGGCAGGCCGCGGAAACTGCCGCACTATGCAAACCGTGGAAAAACAAGTAGTTCTGGAGGAGAACTGGCAAGTGCTCGCAGTTGTTTTTCCACCGTTCGCACAGCGCTTGGAAAACTCCGTATCACGGGCTTGCTGGCCCAGTTCGATATCGCTCGGAGTTTTCCACAGTTCCCACGGCCCCTGCTACTGCAGCCGACTATATTGACAAGCGAACGGGGAACCAGATTTGGGATCCGGAAAGCGCCGAACCACGTTCCACCTCCCCATTTACCGGATGACCCCTTTTTCTCCAGTCGATGAGCTTCAGATAAGCCTCATTGACCAGGGCGGTGGTTGTAGGAGGTGCTCAGATCGCTCCCGGCCCATGTAGTGCCTGGCCAAGCGCTGATTTCCCGCAGGCCCGCAGCAGTTGGGTGATTTTCCGGTGTGGAAGTACTGGCCACTGGGACCTCGGAACAATTACCGTCCAGTTTAGCACCCTCAGTAGCCGGTTGTCCCCGCTGGGCCCGGGCAAAAGCTTTGCGTGCGGATGATAGTTCTTTGACCGCGATTGCGCTTTAACTAATGAGGACAGTGTGAAAAACTATGAGAAAGAAGCCAAGAAGAGGCGCTCCCCCGAGGAAAGCAGCCGCTTAGGTGTCCCCCCGCGCAACGCGCCTTTGTTGGATCAGAAAAGTAAGGTAGAGAACATGCTCCAGAAATCGACCGTAATCTTTGTCTGTCTGTTCCTGCTTGTCCTCTCACCCTGTTTGTGGTCGCAGCCGACGCCTGTTGATTTCTCCGCCTGGTCCGATGCCCAGAAGGAATCATTTCTGCTGAGGGCAAAGGTGGTGAAGACCGAGCGAGTCTCGACCGGCGTGACCGGAACCCTGCGAGCCACCCTCTGCGATGGACAGTCCACTCACGACGCCAGCCTCCAGTCGATCGACGTGTCCAAGCGCTCTGTTACCACCCGCCAAGGAACCGAGCTCAACTTCCGGGACTCCTACAAGTACAACATTGCCGCCTATCGGCTGGACCGGCTCCTGAACCTCCACATGGTTCCCGTCTCGGTGGAACGCAAGATCCGGGGAAAGAAAGCCTCCCTCACCTGGTGGGTCGATGACGTCGAGATGATGGACAAGAAGCGCTACCAGAGAAAGATCGCACCCCCCAACCGGGCCAGATGGAACGATCAGAAGTTCCAGGTCCGCATCTTCAACGAGCTGGTCTACAACACCGATCCCAACCGCGGAAATCTGCTGATCACCAAGGACTGGAAACTGGTGATGATCGATTTCTCCCGAGGCTTCAGGCGGCACAAGGAGCTAAAAAACCCCAAGAACCTGACCAACTGCAAACTGGACCGGAGGTTCTACACCAGGATGCAGGAACTGGATCGGGACGGGGTTGAGCAACGTCTGGGTGACGTGTTGGCCAAGCCGGAAATCGCGGGGCTCATGGCCAGGCGAGACAAGATTGTGGCCTACTTCGACCAACAGATCGCCAAGCGAGGCGAGAGGGTCGTGATCTGCAGTCTCCCGGGGCATTAATCCGCTTGACGGCAAACTCCCAACCCTGGACCGGTGGCGCCGATGCAGGGCAGCAGGGGGGAATCCGGAGTCAGAGTCGGCTACTTGGAGTAGCGATCATCTTATCGGAAGTTGTCCACCAACATCAGATCGCTCTCATTTTGATCGAGCTGGCCGCCGAGCTGGCCGAATAGAATCCACTGACCATCGGGGGAGGAAGCTCCCAATCTTCTGATCCGGGGATCCTCGATCTCGGCGATCTTCTGGATTTCGCCACTCTCGAAGCTGAGAGAGTGCAAAGCGTCGTTCTGGAGGAAGTAGATCCCCTGGTCCCAAATGGCAAAGGCCCTGATGGATTCGAGAACCTGGCTTTCCGCACCGCCCTCAACCGGAACTTTCCAGAGATCTCCACCTTGGGGTAAAGATTTGACATAATAAAGAAACTCGCCGTCGGGTGATTCGAAAGGCGCCCAGACATACCCCCCTTTCCCGGCACCTCGAGTCACCGGAATAGGGGTTCCCCCGCTTGCTGGCACCTTCCACAAGTCGTGCTCCCCGCTACGATTCGAAGAGAAGTAGATCCACCGCCCGTCTCGCGACCAGCTCGGCCCGCCGTCCCAGGCCGGATCAGTGGTCAGGCGCTGCGGCGTGCCTCCGATGGCGTTCATGACGTAGAGGTCGGGCGTTCCTTCCACCCGGGCCTCAAATACGATTCGCTCGCCGTCCGGAGACCAGCTTGGAGACATGGCGATTGGGTCGCCAAACGAAGTCAGCTGTATGGCGTTCGAACCGTCGCTATCGCATACCCAGATCTCAAAACTGCCCGAGCGATTGGACCCGAAGACGATTTTGCTGCCGTTCGGAGAGAACTGGCCCCCCATATCACTCCGCGAGGAGGTAATGAACCTGCTAGGCCGCCGGATCCTTCCGCCAGGGCCAGGAACTTTGAAACGCCAAATGTTTGAGTTAACAAGTTCCCGCACATAGACAAGACGGTTCGCTTGGTGAGAGATGACGAAACGGGCGGTTTCCGGGTCTAAAGCTGCCAGCCGTTGCGGCTGGCCAGACCCGGACACCGCGATTTTCCAAAGGCTCCGGTTCCCACGAAAGCCACCCGAAGAAAAAAGGATTTCTTCACCATCTGCCGTCCAGTGGGGGCTTGTGCTCTGCAGTTTTCGGGAGGTAAGGCGTTTGGGCTCCCCCTTTGGCCCGGGTTCCGGGGAAAGCTCCAGCAGAAAGAGATCGCTCACCCCAGCACTGAACATTCGGGTAAAAACCAAGGTGTGCCCGTCCGGGGATACGACCGGATCCAAATCGGTTAGGGTTGTCGCTATCGGCGGGAAGGTCAACCTCCGCTTTTCGCCAGTCCCGATCGAGAGGAGAGACAGGCCGACGGGTTCAATAGACCCCTCCTCGGCATTGGAAACGATGAGCCAGTTGCCGTCCGGATACCAGCCCAGGAAGGAATTAGGGTAGTTGAAAGTGGGCCCGGGGCGAAGGTTGATCTCGGCGACCTTGCGCTCCGGGCCACCCAGAGCCGGGATTAAAAAGATGGCGGACTTTGCGGCAGGCAACACACGAAGGAAGGCAATTGAGCGGCCGTCCGGTGACCAGGAAGGGCTGATGTCGTCCGCCGGATCGGTGGTCAATCGTAAAGGTCTTCCACCGCCGATCAGTTTGACGTAGAGGTCAAAGTTCTCCTGGGGGTCTCCATTCCAGGAGAAGGCGACCTGATTGCCATCGGGAGAAAAAGCCGGGTAGTGTTCACGTCCCGGAGAAGTGGTGAGGGGCAGCGCCTCCAGTGAAACCTCGGGTGTTCGAGAGGGTGACAGGAGCAACCAAACTGCAATGCCAGCCATCAGCACGCTCGAAAGCAGGGCGACTCCCCAGACTATGCGCCGACGAAGTTTCGCCTTCACGGCGGGAGCAGATGCTGGGACCGCTGCCTTTTCCCAATCCAGATCCCGCTTCAATTGTTCGAGATCAACCAGCAAACCTTTAACCGATTGGTAACGCTGATCCGGCTCCTTGGCGAGCATCTTCCTCACGGTATGCTGAAGCAACTCGGGGATGCCTTCCAGGTAGCGAGTCAGGGGAGCCGGGTCCTGGCTCAGGACGGCATTGGCCGTCTCCGCAGGTGAATGCTTCCGGAAAGGATGGATGCCCGTGATCATTTCATAGAGGAGGACTCCGAAGGAGAAGATGTCTGAGCGAGCATCTGCTGCCTGCCAGCGCAACTGCTCCGGAGACATATAGGGCACGGTCCCCAGCGTGTCCCCCGTTTGGGTCAGATTGGCAGTGAGGGTCTTTTCCCGACGGTCTCCTGTCTCGTCGGCCGGATCCAGGCGCTTGGCCAACCCAAAATCCAGGACCTTGACGTGCCCATCGGGGGTGATCATGATGTTCGACGGCTTCAGATCCCGATGGATGATCTTCTGCCGGTGGGCGGCCTCCATTGCCCTGGCAATCTCCGTGGCCTTTTCCAGAGCTTCCTGGAGAGGAAGCGGGCCTCTTTCCAGCTGGTCCTTGAGCGTCTCGCCCTCGATGTACTGCATCGAGATGAAGTCTTTGCCCTCCGCTTCCCCGATCTCAAAGATACTGCAGACGTGAGGGTGGTCCAGAGCGGCCGCCGATCTGGCTTCCCGCAGGAAACGCTTTCTGGCTGCTTCATCTAGCTGCATCTCTTGGGTCATGAACTTCAAAGCCACTTTGCGATCGAGCTTGCTATCCTGCGCCAGATAGACTTCTCCCATGCCTCCCGTGCCCAGCAGCGAGAGGATTCGGTAGGGACCTAACTCTTGTCCTACCAGGGATTGAACCTGATTCTGGGCCATGGCTTTGGCTGCCTCCTCCAGGGCAGGGGCTTCAATGAAGCTTTCCGCTCTCTCGCTGGCCTCGAGCAGACTCTCGACTTCTTGGCGCAGGGAGGCCTCTCCAGAACAAGCTTCGTCGAGAAAGGCTTTCCTCTCACTCCCCTCTCTTTGTAAAGCCCCGTCGAGTATCCTTTCGATCTGCTGCCAGCGCTCAGGTTTCATCCAGCGTATCGGGATTCCTAGAATCAGAGATGGTTTGGCCTTGCAACGCCGGCCTCCACAATGTAGGGGAACCTACTTAGCCAAAATAGTAGATCTTTTGATCTGGAAGGGCAATCTCAGGCTGATGGTTTATAGAAATCGGAAGGATGGGCGGAATTCAATCCGTCTTTTCCGCTGACACTCGGAATGTGGTTCGCTGCGAAGCTGCTCGTGTGCTTGAAACTGCCATCCTTGTCCTTGTTTGTCGAAAAGGCGACCCACTCTTTTCAGCTACAAGCTCTTCGTGGTCGCATGACCGCTTGGTCTGCGCGGAATGACTGCTTTTGGGCGAGGCTGTGTGAAAAGTCATTCATGATTTCGGATTTGAAATTTTGACTTCGTAGGATCGCGTGCAAGCCACGATCTCCGTCGTAGGAAGGGTAAAGAGACCCCTAAATCAAAGAGGTTTTGGACTTTTCACACACCCTCGGGCGAAAGCAGCCGTCCGATTTGATCGCAATCGAACGACCGCAAACGAGAAGCGGACGTTCAGCTCTTCCGGTCGGAGCGTCGGGTGAACTACCGCAAACGATGAAACCGTCTTCGCCCAATGGGCCTCTTCCTACAGCGACCAGATGGCCTGACGCAGAACGGCCCGCTCCGAATCGGCCTGACGCTCGTACCAGATGGTCAGTAGCCGGCCATCATCCAGGAGCACCCGTCTGAGGAGAGGCTAATGGGCTCGGACCAGGAGCGCCCAGCGACCTCGCTCACGCGCGCCTAGTTGCCATAGGGCTTTCTACGGTAGCCGTAGACCATCACCAGACGGTTGTGCTGGAGACGGAGAAGGTGGGAGGGGAGCCCCCCAGACGCCGATGGAGCGGGACTAGGTTGAGAACTTCAGGACCAGTCACGGTCCCCATGCCGGAGTCTCCCGCTTCTTTCGAGCCTTCGGGTCGGAGCGCTACAACTGTACCATCTCGCCGTCCCCAACCCCTCGCTCGCGCTTCAGGCTCCCCGTAGCCCGAACCAGGCACGTGACTTCGGTGACCTCGGGCTTGTCCATCGGTGACTCCCAGGTATATATACGTGTACACCAGGCCGCGGTGGAGGATGTCGGCCCCCTGGATACCGCGCATGTCGTGGTGAATCAATCGGGTGCTCAGAGAGTGGGGGTGGCGGCTGCCACTGAGTTTGTTTTGAGCCTCCGGGACTTGGCAGGCAACCCGTCGGGCCAACCGGTCACGTTTAGCCTCGCGCCTCAAGCCCAACGGGCAGTCTTCCTGGACGAGCTTTTTAGCACACTGGGCGATTTTCAAAGCACTTTGAAGATTCGAGCCGGCGGATCTTTCACGGCGATCGCCCTGCAACAGACTGGTCTGGTTCTCGGAACCCTGGCTCCGCTGATTCCGTAAGGAGGGCTGAATCCATGAAGAAAATACTCATTCAATTGATGGTCACAGCGATCGTGGCCTCCGTCCCAGCCATGGCAGGAGACGGGCAGAGGCCTCTTGGCAACGCTTCACCGGCAAGGGAGGTGACAGAAGCCGATCGGCAGGCCGCCATAAACCTGTTCAAGGATTTCGCAGGGAGCAGTTTTTTCACGGCTCAAGAGCGCAGCACTCTGCAGGCCTTCTTCGACCTGGCGCAGAAATTCCAGAGTGACCATGACGCCGACCCGTCGACGAAAACCGCAGACCTGACGATTCGCCAGCTCCAGGATATCTTGTGCGCTTTTATCAAGTTCTTTCAAGACTCCAATGTCGAACCTCCCCCCGCGGTCGTCGCTGATCTCGTTGACGGCGCCCGGATCATTGACACCGTCAACCGAGGAAAGATTCCCACGGCCCGCCTGCGCCCAACGGGCAACCAGGAGAACCCACGTGCGAGGTGACGTTTAGCCGGGATGGAACCCTGCTACCGTCCAAAGCATCGTTCAATAAAACCCTACCTTACGGTACAAACGCTGTGGTCTTCACTGCCATGGTATCCCCCGACCAGCCTGGGACATGGGATGCCGCCATACTCACCCCATCTCAACGGGGGAGGGGTTCTTTGATGCAGCATGGGTCGAACACGATCGAATTTTCCCCTTTCCCCGATGATGTCTCCGTCGGCGATACGGTCCGGATACGCGTAACGTTCGCACCCACAGGAGGGACCCCAAAGGAGAAGACGTTGGACGTTCTTGTTACGAAGTGAAGCTACCGATCGGTGCCCGCCCTCGAAGCACCCGCGACCCTCCGGCCCCGTTCCCCGATGGGGCCGCGGCATCGCAAGTCATCGGCCAGCCCGGGGAAAGCCAGGATAGGACTCGAGGATCATCACGCCCGGACATTATGTCGACGGGGCCCGCAAGCACGACTCCTTCAGCGGATGATTAAACCAAAGCTGAAGTTGGTCGGACTGGAATGGGTTAATTTTCAAGTACTTAGGCGCACCCATGCCAGCCTGATGCGTGAGCTTGACGTGGACCCAAAACTGGTCGCGGACCAGCTTGGACACACGCTGGATGTGAACCTGAACGTCTACACCAGTACCTCTCCGGAAGCTCGGCGAGGAGCACTCGAGACGTTCGAGTCAAAGCTTATTGTAGCAATCCACTAAGCTTACACTCAGGGTCTGAATCGCTGTAAGTCGTTGAAAAGAAAGTTGGAGCGGGAGACGGGAATCGAACCCGCGACGTCCAGCTTGGGAAGCTGGCATTCTACCGCTGAATTACTCCCGCTCCGAATGGCGAGAGTATAGCATACGAGAGATGGGAAACGGGAATCTCGCTACTCACGCTCGGACCACAACCTTCGGTCTGGACTGCCTTCACGAAGGAGACAACTGGCGCTGCGATTCAGCGTTGGTTCGTGCGCATCCTTCCTAGACGCCCCATTGCCCGTTGTTTGGACCATTCAGGGAAGATCGAATGCCTTGGCTAGCTCCTCGAGTACCTGCACCTCGGCACTCGAAATCTTGGAGCCGAGGCCCAGAAAACCTCCACTTGCCTCGGCGACAGCTCGCGCCCGTCCCAATAAGTCTTTCTTCAAGGAGTCCCTCTCCTCTGGATTGAGCTGCGTACAAAGCCCCTCGATGTAGAGCCTCCAGGCCTCTCCCAGCGGGGGGTTCGGCCAGCGGTTCAAGGAGCTTTCCAGAAGGCCATAGGGCAGGCTTCCTCGGCCAGGCCCGACTCTTCAGCTGCTCTTAAAACTGCCTGCTTCTCTTTCCCATCTAGCTGGCCGTCAGCCCAAACGACCTCCAGCAGCGGAACCAGCTGCACGGCGGCAATGGTCTCGGCCTCGATCCCCATCTGCAGGAGGGTCTCCAGAATCGAGTCGCTGGCAATTCCAGATGCCTCCGCCAAGGCCTCTTTTGACTCTCGCCGTTTGGACTTCTCCCGAAGATTCTCGACCAGCTGCTGGTTTTCCTCGTGGAAGAAGTGCTCCTCAAGGGCCCGTCTTCGAGTCTCCAGGAATTCGTGTTCCTGATGCATACTTGCTCCTCTGCCCCCCGCCAGCTATCAAAGCAGACGAAGTACCTTGAGGCAAGCTCGATGCCAGTCTTCTCAGGGGAAAAGTTATACTCCAAAGCAGTGCAAAGTGTGTCAAATCACCCATCCCTGGGGCATAATGGGGGTATCTAACCCATGGCTAGGTTGGGCACGGTGGAGTCGCCTTCCATTCATAACTGATTGGAGTCTATAGAGTTGTGGCAGCCGCAACAGGGTAGACGGAGCTTCGGGTGTGGTGGCTGCCAGGTTGCTTGCCTGGCTTTGAGGAGGGTGCTTCCTATCCGGACTCTGGGAATCATTATGAGATCAACCAATTGAACTCGCTTCGGCAACCCCTTTCGGGTCATCCCACTGGAAAGCTCTTTTCTTCAAACCCTGATCCGTCCTCCGGGTTTTGTGGGGCTCAACGCTAGGCGGCCACCTGCTGCTGCGCGTTGTACAAGGGTTGGTACTCCTGCCCACTACGCCACAACATCAGCAGGACCACCGCGACCTTGCGGGCGATGGCCACCAGCGCCCGCTTCCAGCGCCACTCGGCTCGGACCCCAAGCACTGAACTGCTTCTGCAAATCCTGCTGGCGCGTCCGCACCCGTCCTTCCTCCACCACCTGGCCCTCTCCGTCTAACACCACATAGAAACTGTACCGATCCCCCACGTTCAATCCGATCGTCTGGACCGTCTTCACCAGACTGATATACTCCTGCATGGCCGAATCTCCTTTCTGGGCCCTCACGGAGCCCGATGAAAAACTTTGGGGTCATCCGGTAAATGGGGAGGTGGGGACGTGGTTGGCACCTTCCGGATCCCAAATCTGCTCCCCGTTCGCTTGTCCATATAGTCGGCTGCAGTAGCAGAGGCCGTGGGAACTGTGGAAAACTCCGAGCGACATCGAACCGGGCCAGCAAGCCCGTGATACGGAGTTTTCCAAGCGCTGTGCGAACGGTGGAAAAACAACTGCGAGCACTTGCCAGTTCTCCTCCAGAACTACTTGTTTTTCCACGGTTTGCATAGTGCGGCAGTTTCCATGGCCTACCTTTGACTGGCGGCACCTCCCCATTTACCGGATGAACCAAACTTTGCAGCTCATTGTAGAGACTGAGTCTGAGATTCGGCCTTCTCATCCCATCTCTGTCAATCGGACTCTTGCATGATCTCCGCCAATCAAGTTTCAGCTCGGGGAAGGATTCCCCAATCGGGGATAATCTACCGGGTCCTTCGGGATCCGAACCCAATGGATACCCCGGGTTTTCAAGCTTTTTCTAGTGGTACGCGTCTTGCTAGCGAGTTGGGGTGGGGTGGGGAAACGACGATGCAAAGTGAAGCCTCAATCGAGATCGCGGCTGCGATAGGTAACACGATCGGAGTTCTTTCGATCGTTGCCGCGTTCCTGTTGGCTTCAGGCTGAAGAAGAGGGGGCTGAAGAAGAGGGGTTGGAACTGTCGTGAAGAGGTGAGCCTTGTGACAGGTAACACGTAGGGGGCCAGCTCACTTATGTTAGACTCCAAACCAGATCGGCGCCATAAAGCAGTCTAGACTCGTTCTTCCAATCGAGAGCCGAAGCCAGCCACGACTATGCCCAGATACCGACGCAGAATCGCTCCGTCCCCATCCCGGATTCGACCCGGCGACGCTGGTGCCTTCGTCATTCCTAGAAGGCATTTTGGCTTCAAGCCTCGGACTCCTCCACCATCCCGACCTTCCCTGGGGATAATTGCCCTCAACCGAATGGCCTTCGGCCCTCGGCCCGGTGACCTGGAGGCTTTCCAGGCCTTAGGTGGCGACGACGAGTCCAGGCTGGAGACGTACGTCGATCAGCAGCTGGATCCCGAGTCCATCAACGACGAGGAGCTGGATGCGCGGCTGGAACGCTACACCACTTTGACCAAGTCCCAGACTCAACTTTGGGCGGAGCACACACGCGGCCCCAGCAGCGCTCGCAACCAACCCCTTCACGAAACCGAAGCGGCAGTCTTCATCCGAGCGGTCCACAGCAAGCGGCAGCTACGCGAGGTCCTGGCGGACTTCTGGAACAATCACTTCAACGTCTTTCCCCAGAGCGGCACTATCTCGTCGGTGTTCTCCCACTACGACAACTCCGTGATCAGGCCCAATCTGCTCGGGAACTTCCGGGAGATGCTGGAGGCGGTCGCCACCAGTCCTGCCATGTTGTTCTACCTGGACAACTATCTGAACATCAACGCCGGGCCCAATGAGAACTATGCCAGAGAGCTGTTCGAGCTCCACACCCTGGGAGCGGATCGCTACCTCGGCGTTGTTCGACAGAACGAGGTGCCCCGGGACGAAGCCGGCAAACCCGTGGGCTACGTGGACGACGATGTGTACGAAGCCACCCGCTCCCTTACGGGTTGGACGGTGAACGAGGACACAGGAGAGTTCTTTTATCGCACCGACCGGCATGACCGATTTCAAAAGAACGTGCTGGGCCAATTTCTACCGCCCGACCAACCCCCCCTCGCGGATGGGAAGATGGTGCTGGATCTTTTGGCCTCCCACCCCGGGACCGGGCGTCATATTGCCTACAAGCTCTGCCGCCGCCTGGTGGCGGATCATCCCTCCCCAGCGCTGGTGGAAGAAGTAGCCCAGGTATTTACGGCGACCTGGCAGGCTCCGGACCAGCTAGCCCAGGTCACGCGGCGGATCCTGCTTTCCCAGGAGTTCAGGCTCACCTGGGGGCGCAAGGTCAAGCGTCCTTTCGAGGTATTGACCAGCTTTCTCCGCGGCCTGGGGACGACATTCATCTACTACTCGGCATCCGATCCGGAATATAGCGAGCACCGCTTCAGTCGTACTTTCAGGTACTTGCTGAACCACACCGGTCAGAAACCGTTTGACTGGAGACCGCCCAATGGCTATCCAGATACGCGGGAGGAGTGGCTCAGCGCGACTCCCCTGATCGGAACCTGGAGGATGCTGAATTGGATCGTCAACACCGAGAGTGACGACATCTACCTTCACGACGTGGTGGCAGAGACTCCCGTCACGGTCCGATCTCCCAATGCATTGGTCGATTTCTGGATCGACCGGCTTCTGGCTCGAGAGATCGTCGAAGCGGATCGGAAGAGGATCGTCGGATTCATGGCACAGGGTCGGAATCCGGATCTGCCGCTGCACCTGGACACGGACGCACGGGTAAGGGAACGCTTGCGGGCCATGATCGGCCTCATCGCCATGTGCCCGGATAACTACCTGAGGTAAGACTTCGAGTGATACCCTCCAAGACATCTCGACGAACCTTTCTGATGGGCTGCTCCGCCTCCATTGCGGCCCTGTCCGGTTCAAGGCTCAACCAGTTGGCGTTTGGAGGGATGGGCAGTGCTCCCCAGAATGTCCTGGTGTACGTCTTTTTGAGAGGCGGTATCGACGGGCTGAGCTTGTCGCCCGTCGTCGACGGTCCAGACCGCGGACCCTACGAGGCCGCCCGTCAAAGACTTCAAATCCCAACCGCTGGGTCCGACGCTGCATTGGCGTTGGACGGACAGTTTGGTCTCCACCCCCGCACGGCTCCACTCCACGAGCTCTACCTGGACGGGAAGCTCGCCGTCGTCCAGGCGACGGGACTGAGCGTCGCGACCCGCAGCCACTTTGACGCCATGGAGTCTATCGAGTTGGGAACCCCTGGCAGCACGTCGGGCTCCAACGGATGGCTCAGCCGCCATCTGGAGTCGAACACCTCCAGCGGCTCCCTCTTGTCCTCGGCCGCCATAGGCGATCTGCAGCCCACCTCCCTGTCCGGTGATCGGGGAACCCTGGTTCTTGACGATGCCGGTTCCTTTCGATTGGATACGACGGCTTCCAGGTGGCGGGACCCCCAAAGGCTTGCCCTGCGACAGCTCTACGAATCGGGTGATACGGTCGTCCATCACTCCGGTACGCAGGCGCTGGAGACCGTGGACGTCATCGACGCCTTTGTCACCGACGAATACGAGCCGGCCAACGGGGCGGCCTATCCAAGAGGGCAATTCGGCGAGCAGCTGAGCCTCATCGCGCAGCTGATCAAGCTGGATATGGGCCTCAGCGTCGCCACCATCGACCTGGGTGGCTGGGACACCCACGAGAATCAAGGAAACCAACAGACGGGCTACTTCGGAAACCTGGTTGGACAGCTGGCAGAAGGCCTGGCGGCCCTCTACACGGACGTGGATTCTGGAGGTGCTAGCAACTTCGGGGCCCGGCTTACCATCGTGGTTCAGAGCGAGTTTGGGCGCAGGCTACGGGAGAACGCCAATCGCGGGACGGACCACGGTCGTGGCAACGTCATGCTGGTTTTGGGTGGGCAGGTCAACGGAGGAGTCTATGGGCAGTGGCCGGGCCTGGCCGCTGAACAGCTCTTCGATGGCGCCGACCTCGAAGTGACCACGGATTACCGCCAGATCCTGAGCGAAATCTTGATTCGCCGGTTGGGCAACCCCCGGCTGGGAGAAGTCTTCCCCGGCTACACGGACTACTTCCCCCTGGGAATCGTCCAGGGACAAGACATTATCCCAGACTTCACCAGCGGTGGTACCAGCGGCACCCCCGGATCCAAAGGCGTCCTTCTAAAGTAGTCCGAGCGTCCCCTGTGCAGGAGCGAGTTCACACACCAGGCCCCTGGGCAGTGAAGACTCGAACGGAGAGATCGTTCACAAGCCCTATCTGAACGGTCCTGCGCAGCCGGGCACGTTTTCAGAGTCTTTCCAGGAGCCAGTCCAGGTTGGCGGAGGCCCGGAGTTCGGTGCCGAAAGGCTTAGCGGTTTGCGAAACAAGGTAACGGCGCGAAGCGCCGACCAGGTCAGCAACGTGGTCCAGGCGGCTCATGTCGGCTGGGCTGGGTGAAGCCGTCAGTTTGACTTCAATCGCGGAGAGTTCGCCGTCCTTCTCCAGCAGCAGGTCGATCTCCTTCTGGTCGCTGGTCCGCAGGTGATGGGCCTGGTATCGATCCCCTCGCGAGGAGAGGAGACCGAGGATCTGCTCGATGACAAAGCCTTCCCAACTGGCACCGACCCAGGGCTGGTTCAGCAGAGATCGCTGGTCGGTCACGTTCATCAGCGCATGCAGGAGGCCACTGTCTCGCCAATAGACCTTGGGGCGCTTGACGAGTCTCTTCTTGATGTTGCCGTCGTAGGGCGCCAGCCGTCGAATCAGGAAGGCTCCTTCCAGATAGTCCACATAGCTGTCTACGGTGTGGTAGGAAAGCCCAAGACTCTGTCCCAGTTGTGAAGCGTTCCAGGTCTCGCCATGGACGGCGGCCAGCATTCGGATCAGGCGGCCGGTTGTCTGTGGCCGAGCGGGTAATCCCCAGTTGGGTAGGTCTCGCTGGATCAGGAGGTTGAGATAGTCAGCTTGCCAAGAGGGAAAACTCCGCGGACTCAGGACTCCCCCGTCGGGGAACCCACCGGACAGCCAGCAACGCTCTCGCGAAGCTCTGGTGGTGAACTCGCTCCAAAGCAAGGGGGTTAACTCGACCAGGGATAGGCGTCCTGCCAACGACTCTGAGACCTGGGTCATCAAGGTCGGGGAAATGGACCCTAGGAGCAGGAACCTTCCATTTCTCTGGCGCTCACTGTCAATGGCGCCCCGGAGCCTGGGGAAGATCTGGGGCCATTCCTGCGCTTCATCCAGGATGGCCAGATCCTCACCTGAAATGACCTGCTCCCACTCCAGGTCCAGGCGGAGTCGCTCCGATTCCTGTTCGAGATCGAAGTAGACTCGGCTCATGGAGCTTGCCAGCGTAGTCTTGCCGCTCTGGCGCGGGCCCACTAGAGCCACAGCTGGATAGATAGAGAGCCGATCTTCAATGAGCGGAGATAGCAGTCGACCCAACATATTGCCTTCTTGTATTATAGAATCATATTTCTATTGTGCAAAATATCTTCCGTCTGGACTTTACGTCAATATAGAAGGAGTGTCTATGCCTGGGCTGATCACTCGCGCGTCTGTGGTTTTGCTGCCGGAGTCTGAATGGTCACCGCGGCAATGAACCGTCGGCACGGCCTTCTCGCCCTCTTACTGGCTGCGGCCTGTGGAACTCCATCCCCTGTGAGTCGAGACCCGGTCGAGGACCTCGGACAGCTACCGACAGGTCGAAGATCAGTGCTGCAAGGGAGGGCGGTCTACCAGGGCTCAAAAATTCCCGAGGCCACCAGGATACGGAACACGACCGACCCCGAGCACTGTGGGCCGCTCCACACCCTGGAGGACATTCTCATCTCCGCCGAGAATGGGGGTATTCGGAATGTCGTCGTCTCTCTCACGGGGGTTCCGATGGCCGAGCAGGACCGTCCAGCACCTTCCCGACTGATGCTGGACAACAGCAGCTGCAGGTTCGATCCCCACGTAGCCGTCCTGACGACTGGAAGCATTCTAGAAGCCAAGAACAGCGACCGGTTCTTCCATTCGGTCCACGTCTACGGGCTGTTCAATATCAACGTGGGCCTGGGCCCTGGACAATCCAAGGTCATCAGGGCTCTGAGCCGACCCGGGCGAATCGTGGTCCGCTGCGATGTGCATGGTTGGATGAAGGCCTACCTCTGGGTAGACGATCATCCCTATCATGCTGTCTCCGCAGAGGATGGTAGCTTCAGGATCGAGAACATTCCCGCCGGTAGCTATACTTTGAGTGCCTGGCACGAGGTGCTGGGAAAGCAGGAACTCCCGGTAGCGCTCCGGGCAGGTGAGGTTTCACGTTTGAATCTCGTCTATGATCAGGTCTTGCAGTCAAAAGGGAGGTAAATGATGAATGCTTACCGCGCACGTTCGATTGCCGGTTTCCTCTGCATCTTTGTTCTCGTCCTCGCTGTCCCGGCGTGTCAAGAGGCTCCACGGGAAAGACCG
The DNA here is from genome assembly GCA_965222655.1 of Acidobacteriota bacterium. Taxonomy (GTDB): domain Bacteria; phylum Acidobacteriota; class UBA6911; order RPQK01; family JAJDTT01; genus CAUZIZ01. The sequence goes on along the minus strand of CBDCUP010000022.1, from coordinate 762,471 downwards.
GAAGCGGAGCCGGAGGCAGCGGGACCCAGGTCGCAGCCGGGGACCGAGATGTCTATCTACTCTCCCGAACAACACGACCGCTACTCCGGTCGGTTCGTCCTGGGGGCTGGCCGAATCTACCAGGTCGGGACCTTGAAGGATCCTCCCGGGTGGGACCACATGGGAAATGACGCGGAGAATCTCCGAGCTGTCGAAGGTACCGTCGAGATTGACGTGAACGAGGTCGAGAATAGCGGCAGTTTTGTGGCTCGGCTCGAGGTTCCAGAAGGAGAACTGGTGCTCGAGATCCAGCGCTTCCATGAGTTCAGCCCTTGTCAGAATGGCGGTGTCGCGGCCTACATCTTCGAGCACGGGGATTCGGGTTGCGGCGACTCCAATTGGCCCAAGTCTTTCCTGTATGTTGCAGGTTGGGGCTACGGCCGGGCTACACTGAACGGCGAGACCCTGTACCAGGACTATCAGATGCACTTCATGGTAACCCAGGGAATGCGGGATCGGGAGACGCTCAAGATCGACTATCCCATTCTCGACAAGAAGGGTCCAGCCGGAGAGGTCGACCCCGCAGCCCAGCAGTTGGATTTCTACATCAGAAGTCCGGAAAGAGACGAGCAGAACAACCCCGCTCGCAAGGTCTTCGATCACTTCTTCGCAATGGAGGTGACCTGGAAGTAGATTCCGGGTGTTAGATGAGTCCCGGCTTCCCGACGCATCAGACCATTCAGGTGGAAACTCTGCAAGACTTCAGGAGCTATCGTCTACACCTTCGGTGTAAATCTTGCCGCGATGAACTTATAGCTGCACTCCATTTCCAGTCAAGTGTCCCGGCCCCAGGACTGCCAGCCCCATTCCAGAAAGAAACTCCTCCTATTGCAGAAGTCTGGCGATCCGCTTCTCGGTTTCGCTGCTCCAACCTGAAAAAACATCTTCGACTCGGCCCTTCTCATCGACCAGAATCGACAGGGGAACAAACGCCTGGTCTCCACCAAAGACTTTCTCTATTCCTGCCTCGTCGATTCGATAGAGAGGATAGGAGACACCCAGTTTCCGCGCAAAGGCTTCAACCGAAGCCGAGTCTGCCTCCTGATCGAGGCTGATACCCAATAGCTGGATGCCCTTCGCTTCGAAGCGGAGCTTAAGACTTTCGAGTTCCGGCATCTCTTTACGACAGGGGCCGCACCAGGTGGCCCAGAGATTCAGGAAATAGGAGGTTCCCTTCTTTAGAACAGCCGAGGCCTCCTGGTTCTGGCTGTTCAAAGAACGCAGGTCAAGAGCCGGGAGGTCGCCACCTTTGCTCAACCCCAGCTTGTGCCAGACCAGATCTTCTCCACTGACCGGATCGGGGAGCGACGCAGGACGGTCCTTCAGGGTTGCGTAGTCTTCTGACGATTCGACGATCTTCAAGGAGGCGCCGGCGGGGATCTTTCCGAAGCGTTGGGTCTTGCCCGAAGGCCAACGCACCTCCATCCATTCCGCCTCCTCTTTCTGTCCCAGGCCGAAGAGGAGACGCGGGTCCTGCTGAGCGAGAAAGCCGTTACCTCCAGAGCACACCCGGGTCTGAATTCCATGAGCGGTCTTCAGGCGGACCACCGCTCCAAAGGCATCCCTGCCACTTTCCCTTCCCTCCAGGACAATCCTGATGAAGTTGTTCGCCTGTCCCACGTTGTTTTTGAAGAGAAGGTGGCCCTCACCCTGGATGGCGGTCAGGAAGATGTCCAAATCTCCATCGTTGTCGAAATCGGCCAGCACCGCGGCACGGCCGTCGGATATGGAGTCGATTCCAGATACTCCGGAGATGTCCTGGAATTCCCGAGACTCGAGATTCAAGAAAAGCGCATCCCTCTCGAATCCACTGAAAGAAAGTCCCTCCTGGAAGAGAAGGTTCATGTGCTCCTGCTGGTAGCTCTGGTTACCCGGGTCCTCCGGGCCCACGCTGGACGCCACCACGTGGCGCCAGAAGAAGCTTCAGGTGTCCTTCATGGACTTACCGCTGATGAATCCGTTGGGTGAGTAGAGGTCCTCCCAACCATCGTTGTCGAAGTCCACGAAAACGCCACCCCAGGCCCAGCCTGCGCTAAAGGGGCCCAAGGTACCGCTGACATCCCGGAAATCGCCTTTCGAATTGCCTTCGAAGAGGCTGTTTCCCGCCGCCAGTTTTCTTAGAACGCCACGACTCGAGGTGCCTTTCGGAAAGAGACGATCCAGAATGCGATTCCCCGCCGTGGATGACATGTTGGTCACATAGAGGTCGAGATGACCATCGTTGTTGTAGTCCCCGAACGAGACGCCCATACCGTTGCCGGGATCCAGGACACCCGAGGAGCCTGCCCGATCCTGGAATTCGTCGCCCAGGTTCGTGTAGAGAGCATTCTCTCCGAAGTCGTTGGCAACGTAGAGGTCCAGGAGATCGTCGCCGTTCACATCGGCAAATTGGGCGGCATAGCTCCAGCGCCGGTCCTGGACTCCCCAGGCCTTGGCGGACTCGGCAAAGGTGCCATCCTTCTGGTTGAGAAAGAGCAGATTGGGGGTTCCGTTGGTGGCACGATGCCAGGAGTTCGGCATCACCCGTCCATATCGGTTGTAGGACGTGACATAGATGTCGGTCCATCCATCTCTGTTGACGTCCGCGGCGGTGGCACTGAAGCCGACGGCCGGCAGCGCCACACCTGCTTCCTGAGAGATATCCCGAAAACTTAGCTTGCCATCCGGGATGAGACGGTTCTCAAAGAACATCTGCTCGCCGACTGCAGCCAGGAACAGGTCGAGATCTCCGTCATTGTCGGCGTCCACTAACAGGGGAGCCGTTCCCGACGGGGTCACAGCGACACCGGCATCATCGGCCGCGTCAACAAAGGTGCCCCCCTGGTTCCGGTAGAGGTAGTTGCGCCCAATCCCGGTGGCAAACACGTCGATCAAACCGTCCCCGTCCACATCTCCGGCAGCGGCTCCGTGGTAGACAAAATCGTTGTTGCCAGGTGAGCCATAAGCGGGAAGGGACACCGAGACGCCGGCTGGGAGAGCGACTTGCGAGAACAATTCGACATCGGCGCGGAGGACTCGGATTTTTTCGATCTTGAAGACCGAGATCAGCCAGCTCTCGGGTCCGTCCTGTTGCGCCTCGATCCGGCCAGTGCCTCGGACCCACATTCTCCGACTGCTCTGATCCCGGCCCACCAGGAAAAACTTGAATCCACTCTTTCCAGTACTCTTTGGTGGCTCTCCCGAAAAGCTGGCCTGCTTGACCTTGAAACGCGCATCCTCGATTTCCGAGAAAAGCGTGAGGAACGCCTCCCACGTGTCCTCTAGTTGTTCCCGCGTCAACGTCGCGCTAGGCGCGGAGTGGGGAGCATTCACCGAAACCCATTTGATCGTCCTGTTGGGTGTCCCCAAGGACGCAGGCCAAGGCGTGGCCTGGGCAGGATCGTGGAAAAAGCGGGCGAGTCGCTTCAGCTCTTTTCGCTGAACCGCGCCGGAAAAGTCGAGCAGCGCATTCGCTAGAGACTCCGACAGATCCTCAATCTTCTCCAGCTTCTCTTTGTCCAATTGAAGCTGATTCGGGTCTGCGGTCTGAGCCCCTATGAGACCGAATCCGAGGCAAGACAATACCGCTAAAACGCTCAGTATCCTAGGAGTTAGAGGCAGGTGGCGAAGGAATAGGTCCACTCGGCAATTATACTTTAGTCACCTCATGATGGCTCGAAGTACTTGCAAATGCTTGCGGAACCAGGCTAGGATATTCAGGATGGTCACCATTACTCACCGTATCGAGGAGGACCTCAAGACGCTTCTAGATCGGTTCTGCGAGGAGCACGGTCTGAAGGCCCAGGCCGTCGTTCAGGAGGCTCTGGCACAGTGGCTCGAAGATGCCGAAGACATCGCAATGATTGAAGAGCGCCGGACCGGCCCGTGGCTGGAATGGGAGGAAGTCAAAGACGAAGTATAGGATCCTTCTTCACTCCGCGGTCCTTAGTGAAATCAAGAAGCTTCCACCCACCACTCGAAGCCGCGCCAAAGAGATCATCGAAACACTCGCGGTGAATCCCACTCCAATTGGCTCTCAGAAGCTCCGGGGTAGGATGAGTGCCTATCGAATTCGGGTAGGAGAGTACCGGATCGTCTACGAGGTGCACGTCACTGAGGTGGTGGTCTATATCGTCGGAATCGCCCATCGCCGTGAGGTCTATCGTCAGGTCCTACGACGGCGAACTCTCCATTAGGCCGCCCGATTTGCCTTTTTTCAGCCGTCTACCACAGCCGCCAGGACCTTGAGATTGTCCATAGTGCTCACGAGTCCGAATCGACATCCAGACCTGATCGGCAACAAGAGTAGCTCCCCGGTGGCGCTGGCCCCATTCTAGAAAAAAACTTTGGTTCGAGGGCGTGGCGGCGGTCTCCAGACCGCTGTGGATCGAGCCACAGGCTCGGCACATGACTCTTCGGCCTGGAGACCGAAGCCACGTGCACGAAGATCAGCGCGGTTCCTGAAATCTCTATCACTTTAAGCGCCTACCACTTTTCGGTTTGTTCGCGTCACTATTAGACTGGTTCCAGAGAATAGTGGAACTTCTTCTCGTGTGAGTTCGAGACTACGTCCTTGCCATCGACATTGAGCGTAAGGCCCGTATCCTTGCTCCAGCTCACGGAGACTCTGTGACCCAACACCTTCAGGTTTGAGACCGACGCCTCCCGCCAGGGGCTGTTGACGTTCACTTCGATGCCTTCAGCTACCCTCAGTCCGAAGACGCCTTCGTAGAGTCCCAGCATAAGATTAAAGTTGGCTGGATAGTTGAAGGATCTCGGTGCGGGACGGTACCTGCCTCCGGCGAACATCTCACCGGTTTCGGCATTGTACGCCTCCGCCATATACCTTGGCCCGAGACCCTCACTCCACCAGTGCAGCTTAAAGAGCTTCTTCAACATGAAGTGGGCCATCTCGATCTGTCCCGCCCAATAGAGCCCCCGGACCACCTCCATCTGATAGTGCCAGACCAGACCCACGATCTCATGGTTGTCCGGGTCGTAGTAGGGACTGTCCCAGGCCAGGGACGGCAGCCCGTAGGGTCTGTTGAAGGCCTTCGACTCGAGGTTCTTGACCAGCGCCCTGGCCTTGTTGTCATCGGCCAGACCACGCACTCCGTTCATGAAGAAGGATGCCAGGAAGCCAGTGGTGAAGGAAAACGCATGCTTGTGTTCCGTCTGCTGGCCATTGAAGTCCACATCCACGTACATCCCCAGCCTTGAGTTCCACATCAAACGGTTCACCCGCTCTGCCAGAGTCTTCGACTTCTCTTCATAGGTTTGGGCTTTCTGGGAACGTCCGAGCGCTTCTTCCAGGAAGGCCAGATCGGAAAAGGCCCCGACCAGAAAGGCGTTGAGATCACAGTAGGACGCACGGCTCCCCCTGAACTTCTCGGCAAGGTCCATCCAAGCGTAGTCTCCCCCAATCGTCCAGTAGAGCCCCACCTTCTGGTTGAACCGGTTTTCGTCGTACCACTTCAATCCCATTTCCAACCGCTCAATCAAGGGGACACCCTCGATCTTCTGCGACAGGAACGCATTGTCTCCAGCGAATTCGACGTACTTCCTCGTAATCTGCGTCAGCGTACTCGGGCCCCCATCCATCATGAATGGATCCTTCTGCACGCGCCCCTTGCCGCTGTCGAAATAGACGCCTCTGACGCCGGGGACCTGTCCGTCTGCCCGTTGGGTTGACCACATGATGCGCACGAAGTCTTTTACGGCCTGCGGCATCCAGTAGATGACGGCTGCGGCGGCCTCCATATTGTCTATGTTTCCGATCACCTGATCGTGCAGATAGCCGCCGTAGTTGGTGCTCCACTGCCCATTCGGGAGGGCATCGTCGTCGATGTCCCATTGGTTGATCCTGAAGTTGGCCCACATCCAGTAATGAGCCTTCACGAACTGCTCGTCCGGGCAGCTGAACTGAGGGATATCCTGCAGGAAATTGTTCCAGTAATCGGTGGCCTCGGCCAAGCGAGCTGCAGGATCGGACAGGATGTAGTTCGCGTCTTCCTGCGCTTGCTGAGAATCCTTGGCGATGGACCGGACGAAGGAAAACTCCAGAGGACTTCCCGGCTCCAGGTCGATGTCGTGCTGCTCCAGGATGTCGTAGACATAGCCCGAGAACATTTTCGACAAGGTGAACTTCCCGTTCGCGAGGGTACAGCCTGAGGCCATGCCCGTCCCAGGTCGCAGATCACACAACGCCAGCCCTTTGTCGATCCAGGCCTTCTCCGCCCCAAGGTCTCGCGGCTTCTTGTCTCCGAAGCCCAGGATCTCCCTGAAGAGGCGCAGCTTGAGTTTTCTTGAAGCCTCGATCTTGAGGGTGGTGCAGTAAGCGAACCGACCTGGCGGTGCAAAGCTGCGGGCCTCCAATTTGAAGTCCTTGAACTTGAGATGCCAGATGTGCTGATCCGGCCGGAGCGAGACTCTGGCTTCCTCGGCGTAGTCCAGGGACAGCGGATACTTGTCTCCGGTCTTGGCATCGTAGACAGCCGAAATGATGTCCCGATCCACTGGTGGTTTGACACTGGCCCGGATGACGCTGCTGCACAGGCCACTGACCTCCAGTCGTCTGATGTCGCAGCGAAACATCACCCGATTGTTGCCGTAAGAAGCGGGTAGATTTCTGACCTTGCCGGGGTCGACTGAATACTCCAGCCAGGCGCAGCCATCGGTTGGGAGCGCCCTCGTTTGAGTTGCAGGACTCGTTTCTTCGGCACTGCCGGCCGGGACAAATTTTGTCGCTGCCGTACCAGCTAGCGATGCGGCCAGGAGTTCTCGTCTGGTTAGGGGGCTCATGCTTCGACCTCTTCCTTTTGAAGAATACCAATTTGGAGATGACTGATTCAGCTGGACGGACCGCCAAGGTCAAGGCCGCTTGCACGGATCCAAGAAAGGCGGCCTGGAGGCCACCTCTACTCCAGAAACTGGAGTCCAGGTGATGCCAACCGGATTCTGGCATCGGTCTGCTGACAATACAAGCATCCATGTCCACCCTTCGGAAGGGGAATCAGAAGCCAATCGTTGACGCTCGAAGACAGGACTGGTAGGTATTGATCTTCTGTCGGGAGACGCCACAAACATCGGGATGCAGAGTTGACATGAGCGAGAGTGGCTAGATTCGGTCCAGGTTTCCAAAGGGGCGGAGCATGAAGAAGTTGATGATAGGAGCGTTGTTCTTGAGCACCGGTCTGCTGGCAGGGGGTGTCCGGCAGCCGTTGTCTCCAGTCGGGAATTCCCTAAAAGAGGAAGCAAGAGAGAAGAAGAAATCGCCCTTTACCGAACCTCAGAAACGTTCCAAGAGGATCCGCCAAAACCCCGGATCCTGGAATCCCATCGTCGATCTAACGGATGTCTTTCCTGGAAACAGGGCCATGAATCGCAAGGGCGTATTCGAACTCTACGACGCGGCGATCGGGGTCAAGCTCCACGTCGAGCAAGCCCGCCGATCTGAACCGTTGTTGGAGGCTGTCGCGAACTGGGAGAAGGGGCAATTTATCGGTCCACTTTTCATCTGGGAAGCCGACCGTCAGTTCCACATGATCTACGAGAGCAGTCGCGCCGGCGGAACCTGCTACGCGAGGAGTTCCGACGGCTATCACTGGGAACGGCCCAATCTGGGCGAGGTCGACTTCGAGGGCTCGGCGAAAAACAACATCCTCCGCAACGGCATCAAGGGTGCGACTGGAGTTTTCATCGATCCACACGCTCCCCCGGAAGAGCGCTTCAAGGCCATGGGCGGGGACATGGCCTGGTACGATCCGGCGACCCTGGAGCCACTGGACGGAGAAGAGGCAATGCGGCGCTGGAACGCTCAGGTCTATGACGAGGACGCTTACAAGGGACCCCGAGCCGAGATATGGGGCCGCACACTGGCCTGGATCTCGGCGGACGGTCGCGATTGGAAACCGCTGGAGGAACCGCTGGGCAACCGGCCCGTGAACGGAGGCATCTCCGCCCACTACGATGCCCACAACGATGAGTACATCGCCTACCAACAGATCATGGGGAACCCTGCCGAACTGATGCCGGGCATCGGCACGGCTCGCGTCGAAGAAGAAACCCAGCGCCGAACCATAGGATTCTCACGCACCAAGGACTTCCGCCGCTGGCCTGCACCCAAGCTGATTCTGGCTCCCGATGCCCAGGACGACCTGGATATCTCCTTCTATGGAGCCAACTACTTTCCCTACCCCGGACGCACCGACCTTCACGTCATGATGATCCCCATCTACCACCAGCTGATCGACCACGTCGACACTCAGATCGCCTTCAGTCGAGATGGCCTCTACTGGTCCCGGCCCGAACGCCGCCCCATCCACACGGTGGGACCCCACGGCAGCGGCGAGGACTCCCAGGTGCACAGCTGGCGCAACGGATTGGTGGAACTGCCGGATGGTCAGTGGGCGATGCCCTACACGGGGATGTCGAGCCTGCACAATGCCTACGGGGAAAAAGAACTCTTCCCGCGGGGCCGTCCCATCCAGATACGCTATGCGCTCTGGGATGCCCACCGCTTCATCGGAATGGAGGCGGAGCACGAAGGCCGGTTCACGATACCGACCATCTATCGTCATGGGAATCAGCTGCGATTGAACTATCGCTGCGCAGTGGGCGGCTGGATACAAGTAGAACTTCTGCGCAAGAGTCCCTCCATGAACCAGGCCGATGTGGGTCCTCTTGAGGGATTCAGTTTCGCGGAATGCGAGCGCCTGACAGGTGACGAGTCCGATCGCGTCGTGACCTGGGAAGGCAAGAGCGATCTTTCAGGAATCGGCAACACCGGAGCGATCCGCATCAAGATGTTTCAGGCCAAACTCTTCGCCTACAAGTTCTAGCGAGGGACTTCATAGCGCCGACATCAGAGAGGTCAACCCCGTTGGGATTGACTTTTCTTCATCGACCAAGGGGCTCTAGATAAGTCAGCGCCGCCCGCGACGTTCAGACGATCCTAAAACGTGAAGCCGTCGGAGGTGTCCTGTGGTTTGTATCCCAACACCTCTTGCGCGTGGGTGGTGTCTCGGATGGCCCACTTGTTGTTGGAAACAGTGTCGAAGATATCGAATCGCAGCGACTCGGGAGCACTCAGACACAGATCGATCATCTGGACACAGTCTCCATGGCTGAGCCAGCCCGACACATGACGCTGGATCTCCGGACGGTTGCTCTTCAACAGGGCGCCAATCCTCAGACAGATGATCGACATGTTCCACTCAGCGGAGTACATGCGGCCCAATACCTCACCAAAGGCCTTGGTAACCCCATAGAGATCATAGGGCCAGTAGGACGAGTTCTGGTCCAACATGTCCCACTTCTCAGGAACCTTGTCGTATTCGCCAGCGACAATTTCCTTATAGGGCGAGTGATGGTACTGGGGGCCTAACGTGACGGCGCCACTACTGGCGTAGATGACGCGCTTCACGCCCTGAATTCGCGCAGCCTCGTAGACATTGCGGCAACCCTTGATGTTGATCTCCAGATTACCCTCCCAGCTGTGGACATTCCGGTTCTCGGCCGAGAGATGAACCACCATATCCATTCCCTCGAAGGCCGGTAGAATGGCCTCGAAATTGGCGATGCTGGCCCTGGTGTTGGGAATACCCTCCACGTCACTCCGATTGAGTCCGCTGAAATCATACTTGTGTCCCAGATTCCTCCAGGTAAGACCACCTATGTCTCCGCTAGCGCCCGTGATGAGGACTTTCTTTTTTGGATCTGCCATTTTTTCTCCCTGAGGTTGGGGGCGGCCGCCGCTAACCAGCAGGGGCGGCATGGACTACTTCAGTCCAGCCCGAAAGTGTATAGAGAACTGCCTGCCGCGATGGCAAGGTACTGCTTTCCGTCCATCAGGTAGGTGATGGGGGCCGAGATGATGGCTCCTCCCGTCTGGAAGCGCCAGAGGTCCTTGCCGGTCTTTGCGTCCAGAGCCATGAAATAGCCCTGCATATCCCCGGTGAACAAGAGTCCGCCGGCGGTGGAGAGGATGCCTCCCCAGGAGGGAGCGTAGAATCTGAACTCCCACCGGGTCTCCCCTGAAGTCGGGTCCAGTGCCTTGACGCCTCCCCAGGTGTCCTCGTCGGGTACCTGGTAGGTGCTTCCCAGGAAAAAGTGTCCTTCCTGAAACTCCTGCTCGGAGGTGTAGTAGGTCGTACACTCCTCCCGGATGGTGACGTTCAGCAACCCGGTATCGGGATTATAGGCAGGAGCCATCCAATTGGTGGCTCCACCGACGCCGGGACACTGGTAGTTCCCTTCCTCGGTGGGAGCAGTATCGGGAAGGACCTGGGGGCGTCCATCTGATCCGATACCCGAGGCCCAGGTCATCCGGGCGAACGGCTTGCCCAGCAGAAACTCTCCCGTTTCCCGATCCAGGACATAGTAGAAGCCGTTCCGGTTGGCCTGTACCAGCAGCTTCCTCTTCTTCCCCTGGAACTCCCGATCCAGAAGCACCGGTACCTCATTCGCATCCCAGTCATGAACGTCGTGGGGTGTGAACTGATAGTGCCAGCGCAACTTACCGTCGTCAGGATCCAGCGCCAGCACGCTGTTCGTGTACAGATTGTCTCCCAGCCGATCACTACCGTCGAAATCCGGGGCCGGGTTGCCCGCACACCAATACAGAAGATCGAGCTCTGGATCATAGGTCCCGGTCATCCAGGTGGGCCCTCCACCGATCTTCCAAGAATCGCCCGGCCAGGTCTCGGAGCCCGGCTCTCCCGGAGCGGGAATGGTCCAGAAGCGCCAGGCCCGCTCACCGGACTCGGCATCGTAGGCGTCCAGAATGCCGCGCACGCCGTACTCGCCCCCTGAGGTCCCCACGATCACTTTGTCCTTCACCACCAGCGGAGCCAGAGTAGAGCTGTACCCTTTCCGGTAGTCGCCCACTTCCACATCCCAGAGGACATTTCCCGTCCTTCTGTCCAGTGCGACCAGATGGCCGTCCAGGGTTGCCATGTAGAGCTTCTCACCCAGTATGGCAAAGCCCCGGTTGATGGGTCCGCAGCAGCGGCTCTGGGAGGGGATCTGTCGTTGGTATCGCCACAAGACCCTCCCGGTCCTGGCGTCCAGCGCATAGCCGTTGTTGTAGGCAGCGGTGAGGTACATGATCCCATCCAGGACCAGGGGAACCGTCTCGAACCTCACCGCCCCCCCGTCGCCGGTCTGGAAGACCCACTGGACCTTCAGACGCTTCACGTTTTCGGTGGTGATCTGATTCAGAGGACGGTGATTCTGACCGCTGTAATCACCCCGGTAGTGAAGCCAGTTGGAAGGCTCTTCGAGCGCCTTTACCAGTCGCTCCGACGTCACCTGGGCTTCAAGCCATGAAGCGCCGGTTAGCCCCAACACGACCGCCACCAGGATCCATACTCGAGACGGACGTCGATATCCCACCGGAGTTGTACGCTTCGTCGGTCGTAGGACGATCATCAATCCTTCTTTCCGGGTAGTTGCCGGGTAAGAAACGTCAACAAGTCGCGGAGATCTGTCTTGGAGAGCATGCTTTTCGGGTACGCGGGCATCAACGAGTGGTCGAGGCGAACGATCTCCTTGAGCTCACTCTTTTGTCTGCTATGCAGGACCTCCTTCTGATCCATGATCTGGATCGTGAAGGTATCTTCGTTTCTGATCACACCCGTGATCCTACTTCCGTCTGAAGCGACCAGAGTAACCGGCTCATAGTTGGTCCAGGGCTTGTCGAGGATGGTCCGTGTCCTGAAATTGGCACTCGGATCTCGTATGGATTCCTGCAGATCCTCCAAGGAACGCATCGCCCCGATCCGCGTCAGATCGGGCCCCAGACGTCCACCCTCGCCGCTCACCATGTGACAGCTCGAGCAGAAGCCTTTGCCAAAGTAGAGGGTCTTCCCGACTTGCCAGTCACCATCCGCTCCGGCAGCCTGCCTCTTCGAACGAGCTTCAGCGAGGAAGGCCATTACTTGCCAGATCTGATCCTCGGGTAGGGCATAGGGTGGCATATCGGTACCGAGGATGCCCTGACTGATAACCCCAAACATCTGCTGATCCGTAGAGCTGTGGGTCAAGTCGGGACGAGTCAAATCCGGACCGGTTAGCCCTCCCTCTGCTTTCAGCCCATGGCAGAAGGAGCAATAGACCCGGAACAGCCCCCGGCCCCCGGCGATAGCGATGGGATCCCCGAGCCTCGGGTTCTTGTTCTTGGAGCCTGCCTCCTGCGAGTGAGCAGGCAGCGAGAGCATCCACGAAAGGATCGTGATAATAGCGATGACCATCTGTGCTCTGAAGAGAAGGGCTTTTGTGTTGCGCGAAGAGACATTCTATGCCGGCCTAGCGAAGGGATCAAGACGACCCCTACGTGAAATCGTCCCGTCCTCCAGCCCAGTGAGTCCAGCCGCTGTCGCTCGACCACTTGGGAAGAAACTTGGGGCGCCTCTATCATGACCATCGTTAGCATTCCTGACAGCACCTGGATGATTTCCTCGCCGATCTGGTTTCAGGTCGGGGATAGGGGAGATTGTGGCGGTTTGGTTTGACCCCTCGATCGAGGGACCGCTACACTCCCCGGGAGCAGTCCTTATCGAGCAACGAAGATGAGAAAGTCTCTATTCATTCCGGTCATCCGTGGGTTGGTTGTTCTCCTCAGCCTTCCCCTCTTGAGTTCCTGTTTCAGCCGCGAAGCCACTTTGGAGATCCGTAAGGGGGACCATATCTCCATCATCGGTAACACGCTGGCAGAACGGATGCAGTATTTCGGACATTTCGAAACGCTCTTGCATGCCCGGTTTCCGCAACACCAGCTTGTCGTCCGGAACCTCGGTTACTCGGCTGACGAGATCGCCTTCAGGTCTCGGTCCCTGAACTGGGGTAGTCCCGACGATCATCTCTCGATGCAGCGGACAGATGTCGTGCTCGCCTTCTTCGGTTTCAACGAATCGTTCGCGGGACCTGAGGGATTGGAAAAATTCAAGACCGACCTGACCGAGTTCATCCGGCATACCAGAGATCGGAGATACAACGGCGAGTCCGCTCCTCGACTGGCTTTGATTTCGCCCATCGCCCACGAAAATCTAGGGAGCCCCAACCTCCCGGATGGCACCGCCAACAACCGGAACCTGACCCGCTACACCCAGGCCATGGCTGAGATCGCCCACGAACATGGGGTTCCTTTCGTCGATCTTTTCGAGCCGTCACTGGATCGAATGAAGGCAGCGTCCCAGCCGTTGACCATCAACGGAGTGCACTTGAGCGAGACCGGCTATGCCGAAGTGGCACCGCTCCTGGACCAGGCGCTCTTCGGATCCCACCCAAATCTCGAAGCAGTAGCTGCCCAACTCCGGGCTGAGGTAAACGAGAAGAATCTCTTCTTTTTTCATCGTTACCGGGCCGTCAACGGCTACTACATCTATGGGGGCCGATCCCAGCGAGATCACGGAAATCCTCCTTTCACCGATGCCTACGTGCTCGAGAATGAGCGAGGCAAGCTGGACGACATGGCTGCGGTTAGAGACGAGCGCATCTGGAAAGTCGCCCAGGGACTGCCCGTGAGCGCCGAAATCGATGACAGCAAGACCAGGCTTTTGTACGACGTCCCTACCAACTTCGAGGAGGAGATCAAGATCCTGCCACCGGAGCAGGCCCGAAAGCAGTTCAAGCTGGCTCCCGGATATGCCGCCAACCTCTTTGCCAGCGAGGTGGAGTTCCCAGAGCTCAAGAATCCGGTCCAGCTTAGCTTCGACACCAGAGGCCGGCTCTGGATTCTGACCATGCCCGACTACCCGATGTTCCAACCGCCCAACCGTCCCAGCGATCGGCTGCTCATCCTGGAGGACAGCAACCAGGATGGGCGAGCCGACAAGCTCACGGTCTTCGCGGACGGATTGCACGTCCCCACCGGTTTCGAGCTGGGGGACGGAGGCGTGTACATCTCACAACAGCCCAATCTCATGTTCCTGCAGGATACCGATGGCGACGACAAGGCCGACGTCCGAAAACTGCTCCTTCATGGCTTCGACTCGGCCGACTCGCATCATTCCATCGGCGCTTTCACCTGGGGACCGGGGGGCGGCCTCTACATGCACGAAGGCACCTTCCACCACACTTCGGTCGAAACCCACTCGGGGCCAGTGCGCAACGCTCATGGCGGCGTCTATCGCTACGATCCTACGACTCAGAATTTCGAGACCTTCGTCACCTACAACTTCGCCAATCCCTGGGGACACGTCTTCGATGCCTGGGGACAGAACTTCGTGGCCGACGCTTCCGGTGGACGCAACTACTTCGGGACGGCCTTCTCCGGAAAGGCTCCCCCCTTTACAGGTCAGCCGGACTTCGGTCCCTTCAAGTACACCTATCGCTCCCAGATGAAGCAGTTCATCGTCAAGCGAGTACGTCCCACCGCGGGGTGCGAATTCGTCTCCAGCCGTCACTTTCCCCCTTCGGCTCAGGGCAACTTCTTGTTGAACAACGTCATCGGTTTCCAGGGAATCCTGCAACACCGGATCAAGGAGGAGGGGTCCGGCTTTGTGGGAGCAGAAATCGAGCCAATCCTGTTTTCCTCCGACCGAAACTTCCGCCCCACTGATTTGCAGTTCGGGCCGGATGGAGCGCTCTACGTCGTTGACTGGTTCAATCCCCTGGTCGGCCATATGCAGCACAACCTGCGAGACCCCAACCGGGATACGACGCATGGACGGGTCTGGAGGATCACCTATCCCAGCAGGCCCCTGCTACAACCTGCCAAGATCGCGGGCGAGCCAATCGAGGCGCTCCTGGAACTCCTGAAGAGCTATGAAGACCGGACCCGCTACCGGGCGAGGTTGGAGTTGAGAAAGCACGATCGAGACAAAGTCGTTGCAAAGCTGAAAACGTGGATCGAGGGCCTCGACCCAAAGGACAGGGATTACGAACACCATCGCCTGGAAGCGCTCTGGGTGCATCAGCATCACAACGCCGTCAACACCGGGCTGCTGAAGCAATTACTGCGCTCGCCGGATTACCGGGCCAGAGCGGCAGCCACACGAGTCCTGGCTTACTGGCGCAATCAGATCGAAGATGCGCTCGATCTTCTCCTGGTCCAGAGTGGGGACGATCATCCGCGGGTCCGACTGGAGGCAGTCCGAGCCTCCAGCTTTTCCGACAGCCCGCGGGCTGTCGAAGTCGCGTTGGAGGTCGTGCGACACCCCCTGGACGACTATCTCAGCTACACGCTGGGAGAAACGATCGAGACGCTCAAGCCTTATTGGCACCCCATCCTCACCTCGGGGCAAGCCTTCCTTCCCGACAACCCGAAGGGAACCGAGTACCTGCTGGAGCGCCTGAGTCCGGTTGAGCTCCAGAAAACAGCACGCAATCAGTCTGTCTACGCGGCTTTGCTCTCTACTGCCGGAGTAAAGGAAGAGTACCGTCTGGAAGCTCTGAGCGGGCTGGCGGGGCTGAAGCAGTCGAGCGAGATACTGGAGCTTCTTGCGGCCATCCGACTGGTCGATGAAGGAGACTCATCCCAGGCCGGGCCGGTTCTACTGGATCTGGGACAGATTCTGGAACGGCGATCGGGTGCGGAGCTGAATTCCAGCCGCGCTGATCTGGAGCGGCTGGCGGAAGCTGCCCGACTCGCTCCAACCCGCCGGCTTGCCAACGTGGCCCTGATCATGGCAGATCAGGGAGTGGAAGATTCGTGGAAGCGTTCCTTGAGCTCACTCCAGGCGCTGCAGGATCTGGCCGAGGGTGTCCCCCTGATCTCGGATCCTCATTTGCGTTCCCAGCTTCATCCAAAACTGATGGGGCTACTGCGTCGCTTTCCTCCTCGGCTGGCCGGGACAACGGCAAAGTCCCGGGCCCAGGCCGAAGTCGTACGCACGGCTGCGATCGAGGCGCTGCCTTCGATCCCCAAATACCAGGCCGAGTCGCTTCACTTGCTGGCCGAACTTATCTCCTCGGACCGGATGCGTGTAGCAGCTATTCGAGCGATCCAGGAGTTGCCCAGGGAAAAGATCTCCAACCAGGATTCCCTCCAGCTGGTAGCAGGAATCGTGGATCACCTGGCCTCACTTCCGCCTCGGCGTCGCACCTCAGAGGATGCCCTGAATGCCGCCAGGCTGGCAGGGGAGCTCGCAGACCTGCTTCCTGCCAATCAGTCCGATGGATATCGGGACCGACTAGAGGATCTGGCCGTCACTCTGATCACCATCAAACCCCTACCGCATCGGATGAAATACGACAGGAAGGAGATCTTCGTCGAAGCAGGACGGCCCGTCGAGATCGTCTTCGAAAACGTGGACATCATGCCCCACAACCTGCTGATCACCACCCCCGGCTCCCTGATCGAGGTGGGTATGGCCGCCGAGCGGATGGCTGCTCGTCCCGATGCCTTCGAATTGCAGTTCGTGCCCAAAACACGAAAAGTCCTCTACGCCACCAAACTGCTTCAGCCCCAGCAGATCGAAAAGCTCCAATTCACCGCGCCCGGCAAGCTGGGAGATTACCCCTACGTCTGCACCTTCCCTGGCCACTGGCGAACCATGGTCGGGACCATGCACGTCGTCGCTGACCTTGAGAAGATCCCCCCAGACGTGCTGGCGGCAGCCGAGCCCTCCGAAGCCGATACCAGGGAATTCGTAAAGGCCTGGAAACTAACCGACCTGGTTGGATCCCTGGGACGCCTGGACGCCGACCGGAACTTCGAGAATGGGGCCCACTTGTTCACGGCTCTTTCCTGCAGCAAGTGCCATCAAATGAACGGTAGCGGAGGTCAGACGGGTCCTGATCTGACCCTGGTCTCGGACAAGTTGGCTTCGGGAGAGCTCGATCGGTTGGCGCTGCTCAAAGAGGTCGTCGAACCTTCCAAGGTCATAGACGAGAAATATCGGGTCCAGGTGATCACGACGAAGAAGGGCGTCATCCTCAGCGGCGTCGTCACCTACGAGGACGAGCACGTGCTCCGCCTGGTCTCCAACCCTCTCGAAAGCGAGGATCCGGAGGAGATCCCGAAGGACAGCATCAAGGACAGGTGGGAATCGACGATTTCAGTCATGCCGGAAGCTCTGCTCAGCACCGCCTCTTCCAACGATATCCTTGACCTGATCGCCTACGTCGCGACAGGAGGCGGACTCAAGCCCACCTTGGCTGGCGGTAGCGCCAAGCAGCGTTAAGGAGAGACATCGTGCATCGCACTGGACGACGACAGTTTTTGAAACTGAGCGGGGCAGCAGTCCCTCTGGCGGGCGGCGCCATGATTGGCCAGGTCCAAGACCTGATGGGGCTCAAGAAACGGAAGTACCGAGTCGCTGTGATCGGCTCTACCGGGCGCGGGGGCTATGGTCACGGCCTGGACACGGCGTTCGTGGGAGTCGAGCGGGCAGAGATTGTCGCCCTGGCTGACCCTTCGACAGAAGGTCGACAGGAAACAGCATCTCGGTTGAATGTGCCTGCCTCCTATGCGGACTATCGGCAGATGTTGCAGGCCACGAGGCCCGACATTGTGTGTATCGGGCCGTCCTGGCTGAACCGACGGGTTGAAATGATTTGGGTGCGGCTCTTTTAGAGCGAACCATTATCCTTTATTGACAATAGGTTAGCCGGGTCCGAATCGTAGCGAGTGGCGCTTTTGGGCGAGATAAGGCTTGGCGAAGGGCATAAGTCGGCTAAAACGCGTCGGATTGCGGTGCGCTCGGATAGCCGCCGGGCCGGGCCTGAGACTCTGCCCGCTGTGAGTCGGTGGAATCCCGGTGCGATGAAAAATTGAAAGAGGGAAAAAAGCACTGGACATTTGTGCGTCGGTTTGCTAGCGTAGGTTTGTGGCAGAGGGTGTGGAGAGCAAAGCGCCGCGATTCCTAGGTCATGAGGTGGGCAAAGCGGAGCAGGCCCTGATCCGGGAGATCGTGGGGACGTGTGGGGGTCTGAGCCGGATGGAACTGGCCGCCACCGTGTGCGAGTTGCTGGGGTGGAAGCGCCGCACGGGGTCGCTGAAAGCGCGGGAGTGCCGGGAGTTTCTGGAGAAGCTGGAGAGCCAGGGGGGGCTGGTGTTGCCCCCCAAGCGGCTGGGGCGGCCGCCGGGGAAAGCGACCGGGGTACCGGTGACGGCGCGGGGAGAGCCGGGTCCCCGGCTGGTGGGCACGGCCCGGGACCTGGGCGAGATTCAGCTGCAGCCGGTTCGGACGCCGGAGCAACGAGGGCTGTTCCGGGAGCTGGTGGGGCGCTACCACTATCTAGGCCACCGGGTGCCGTTCGGGGCGCATCTGCGCTACCTGGTCTACGCCTCGGAGCCGGCGGGGCGGGTGGTGGCCTGCGTGCAGTTTTCGAGCGCGGCCTGGCGGATTGCGGCGCGCGACCGCTGGATCGGATGGGAGGCGGAGGCGCGGACGCGCCAGCTGGTGCACGTGGTCTCGAACAGTCGCTATTTAGTGTTGCCCTGGGTCCAGGTCAAGAACCTGGCGAGCCGGATCTTATCGCGGGCCGTGCGGCAGCTGGCGCTGGACTGGCCCCGGAGCTACGGGGTCGAGGTGTTTTTGGTGGAGACGTTGGTGGATCCGGAGCGCTACCGGGGCAGCTGCTATCGGGGGGCGAACTGGATCGAGCTGGGGAGCACGCGGGGCGGGAAGCGAGAGGATCGGCTGGCGCGGAGCGAGGCGGCAGCGCCGAAACGGGTGCTGGTGTATCCGCTGGTGGCGGAGGCGGCCCGACGCTTGCGGGAGGGCTAGAAGTTGCGAGCGGTAGCCGCCCAGTTACAGCCCGAGGATGAGTTCGCGGCGGCGCGGGAGCAGTTTGCCCAGATGGAGGCCTTTCTGATGTCCGACGAGGCCCATAGGAAGACGCACAGCGAGTTGGAGCGAGAGCTGGAGCAGCAGGGGCGGGAGCTGCTGCGACGGTTCTACCAGGCGCACCTGGAGCTGCGGGCTCCGGGTGAAGCGGCCGCTGCGGTGCGGGATTCGGAAGGGCAGGTGCGGCAACAGCGCCGGCGGCAGCAACGGGGGCTGGAAACGGTCTTTGGAGAGGTTCGGGTGGAGCGGCTCGGCTACGGGGGAGAGGGGCTCCAGAGCCTGCACCCACTGGATGCGGATCTGAACCTCCCGCCGGAGTTGTACTCGCACCAGGTGCGGCGGCGGGCGGCGGAGGAAGCCGCCGAGGGGTCGTTCGACAAAGTCGTGGAGGCGCTGTCGAAAACCACGGGGGCGCAGGTGGGCAAGCGTCAGGTGGAGGAGCTAGTGGGCCGTGCCGCCCAGGACTTCGATGCCTTCTATCAGGAGCGACAAGCGGGAGCGTTGGCTCCGAGCGAGTCGGGGTCGATCTTGGCGATCTCGGTGGACGGCAAAGGAGTGGTGCTGCGTCGTGAGGATCTGCGGGAGGCGACGCGGCAGCGGGCGGAAGCGAGCGAGCACAAGTTGCAGAAGCGGTTGAGCAAGGGCGAAAAGCGCCACGCCAAGCGGATGGCAACGGTCGCGGCGGTGTACACCCTCGCGCCTCAGGTGCGGCGGCCGGAGGAGGTGATGCGGGTCCTGGCCCCGCAGCCGCAGCGGGAGGAAGGGAAGCGACCGCGGCCCCAGCACAAACGGCTGTGGGCGAGCTTGGAGAAGCGTCCCGAAGAGGTCATCGAGCAAGCCCTCGGAGAAGCCCGCTCGCGGGATCCCACGGGGCGCAAGAGTTGGGTGGTGCTGGTCGACGGCCATCGGAGTCAGCTGAAGACGCTGCTGCGGTGTTTGCACCGATCCGCCAGGGCGGCGCCCACGATCGTGCTGGACTTCATCCACGTGAGCGAGTACGTGTGGAAGGCCGGCATGGCTCTGCACGGGGAAGTCAACCCGAAGCTGGAGGGCTGGGTGGGCGAGCACCTACTGAGTATTCTGCGCGGGCGCAGTGGCTATGTGGCGGGCGGAATCCGTCGCAGTGCGACCCGTCGGGGCCTGGCGGGCAAGGCGCGCGAAGCGGTGGATCGCTGCGCCAACTATCTGCTCAAAAATGCGGAGTATCTGAAGTATGACACCTATCTGGCGAGGGGGTTCCCGATTGCCACCGGTGTCATCGAGGGGGCCTGCCGTTACCTGGTCAAAGATCGGATGGAGGTGACCGGGGCGCGCTGGTCTCTGGCGGGGGCTGAGGCGGTCTTACGCCTGCGTGCGCTGCAGGCCAGCGGAGACTTCGACGCCTATTGGCGCTTTCACGAGCGGCAGGAGTCGCTCAGAAACCATGCCGCGCGCTACGCGGACGGCGAGCTGGTCCCTGTGCGCGGCCCCACGCGCTCTCACCTGAAGCGGGTGAAGTAAGAAGATCCAGAAGTCCAATCGGTCGGTCTTCCGTGTCAGATTGTTCTGCCCCACCCAACTACCCAACCCCAAAATGCCTTCGCCGCTCCCATAGTAAGAGAGGTCCATCTTGCGTTCGACGGCACCAGAATCGCCTGTTCTAAAAGAGCCGCACCCAAATGATTTCGGCTGCGGCTGAAGTGGGTGCCCACGTCTTCTGCGAGAAACCGTTTGTCTCCACCCTCGTGGAGGCCGACCAGATTGCGAATGCCTGCCGTCGCGCCGGGATCAAGTTGGCTATGGCTCACCAATGGGCTGCTGCGCCGCCGGTGCAGAAGATCATCCGTGAGATTCGCGCCGGCAAGTACGGAAAACTGTTGCGCGCCTACATCCGACCCAAGGACGACTCACGCGGCGGCGGCCAGGAGCTGATTCTCCACGGCACCCACCACTTCACACTGTTGTTCGCGATGGCCGGCTGGCCTCGCTGGGTCTTCGGGAATGTGCAGCTAAATGGAAGGGACATCACCCGGGCAGACCGCCAGAAGAAGCCTGCTTTCCTGGGTCCCATCGCGGGGGACTCGGTGTCCGCCGTGATCGGCTTTGATAACGGCACGCGCGTGTTCTTCGATAGCACGGCGGGCCTGGCCGTGGAAGAGAACAGGCCATTCACACATCTTTTCGGCGTAGTGCTCGAGTGCGAAAAGAAGCGGATCCAACTCCGCTCGCCAGGCGAGGCCTACCTGTACGACGCGCCTACCGTGCTCGCAGACCACCCGAATCTGCAATGGAAAAAGCTACTGGTCGACGACTGGCATTTCACACCCGACGGCGAACCCAATCCCCAACTGAAGAACAAGCGTTGGCGGCAAGTCTTCAACAACACTCTGGCCAATGATCTGATTGACGCAATAGAACAGGATCGGCCGCCTCTCTCGGGACTCGAACATGCAGTGCAGATCACCGAACTGGTCCAGGGAGTCTACGCCTCACATTTCTCAGGAAAGCGGGTGGATCTCCCGCTCAAGGATCGCGTCCATCCGTTGGAACAATGATGGGCAACAGCTCGCTAACCTGAAACTTCATTGGCAGAAGGAAGGTGTAGGAAAGAGCATCTGACAGAGCACTGACCTGTAGCACGGGCACTCTTGCCCGTCGAGGACACCGACGGGCAGGAGTGCCCGTCCTACAAGCGTCACTCAGCTCTCGATGGGCGCAGCTAAAAATGACGGAAGTTTCTTTCTCGAATGAGGCCAACTCGGTGGGGGCGAGACTAAACTGAAACATCATTTGTAGATTGGGATGGGAAAAGGAAACAACCCATTGATCTAAATATGAAGGACCGGTCTATTACGCTTCGCGCCAGCCCGCTGAAGCGGGCTCCTGGATAGAGCTGGCTGCGGGAAAACCTTCTGATCAGGCGATGAATCTGTGCGGGTAACGCAAGAGATTCCCAGGTATTATCAAGTGGATCGAAATCAAGTGGATCGAAATCAAGTGGATCGAAATCAAGTGGATCGAAATCAAGTGGATCGAAATCAAGTGGATCGAAATCAAATGGATCAAAATCAAGTGGATCGAACCGCTCTACCGGAGCGGACGCCATCGGGTTCATCTGATACGGAGGTGAGAGGATGTTAGACCAACAACAGATCGATCTGTACTGGAGCAGGGGATGGGTGGTCGCCGAAGCCGTCTTCGGCCCCGAAGAAACCGAAGAAATTGCTCAGCTGGCGCTTCAGGTCGCCTCGCAGGAGCTTCGAGAGGACACCGGGGTAAGCGACGAGTTCGCCCGCACGAACCCGGAGGCTGCCTACGCCAGCTACGCTGCAGACCACTCGGAAGACGGTCGGGTGGCACCCCGCAAGATCGACACCCCGTTCCTGAAGCGCGAGGAGTTCCAACGGTTCGTCCTGGATGAGCGTCTGATCGGGATCCTACGCGTGGTCCTGGGTAAGGAGCCGCTCTTGCTGGAGGATCAGATCTTGATGAAGCCTCCGGAGTTCGGCTCCGCCAAGCCCTACCACCAGGACAACGCCTACTTTCTATGCCGGCCGGCCGATGACGTACTGACGGCCTGGATCGCCCTGGACGATGTGGACAAGGCTAATGGCTGCCTGCGCTACATCGACGGCTCCCATCGGCAGGGCATCCTGCCCCATGAGCCCCTGCCCGATGCACCATACAACAAGTCCCCTGCCTCCGAGCTCATCGATATGGGCCGAGAGTCAGTGGCTCCCGTGAAGAAGGGCGGCGTCGTACTCCATCACTGCCAGACCCTGCACACCTCGCATCGTAACCATTCGAAACGCTGGCGCCGCGGCTACGCTACCCACTGGGGGACAGCGGACGTCAGCGCCGAAAGCTCGTTTCTTGACAACCCAGTCTTCCAGGCAGTACTGGCCCGAACCCGGTGAAGCGCAAACTGAGGGTCAAGGGGCGCCACCTGGAAGGAGCACTCGCTGAAGGACGGTCCGGATCCGGGTCTCGGAGCCCGGTGCGACCCATAGCCACTTGTCCTCGAAGCCGTCCCGGAAGGCATCCTCGGTGGGGATGTAACCCGGCCAGCATTCTCCATATCCAATGGAGAGGACAAACGAGTCGGAACGCATTTCCTGCGCCATGAGCTGATAGCCAACGAAGCTCTCGCCGGGGAACAACACCACTTGGGCCGGGCCGAAATCGATGACGGGTAGGTCAATCCCCTGTCCCCCGGCTACCCGCTGCCGGCTGGCGAGCCCCATGGCGGCCAGGATCCGATCCTCCACCGTGCGCTCCGAGTCCCTCAGGATGGACTCCAGCGCCTTCGCCGTCAGGTCAGGATCAGGGTGAAACTCCAGCTCCAACTTGGCGCTCCGGAAAGCGATCTGCCCCAGTGGCAAGCGTCTCGTCTTGCTCCACGCCTCCACCATGGACCGATAGAGCCGGTCGGCCAGGACAGGGCGATTGTCCGGAGAAGCATCGTTGTACTTGCCTGCTGTGACGTCCCCGCTACAGCCACTGACGTAGATCTGGTGGACCGAATCCTCGTCCCTGCGACGCCGCTCACGCGCCATTCCTACGAAGTCCCAAGAAACCTGGCCTTGGCCGTAGTGGCTCATGGGATGCGTCGCATAGGCATGGAGAGCCAGAACCGGCGTCTCCCCGTTCCAAAACGAGAGGGTCTTCAGGAAGGGGTCGATGAGCCCCTCCGGTGCTTGTCGCAAGAAGGGATCTCCCCCGCTCCGACTACCCCGGCTGAAGCTGACCCGACCATCGGGTTGTACGACCCGACGATTGGACGCCACTTTCTCCACCCGGGCTTGCCCCATTCCCAAGTGACTCACGGGCACGGCTCTGTCCAGGCTAGCTGCCAGGGCGTCCCCGACTCGCCGCAATGAGCGTTCGTGAAAGTCCCGGTCGTACAGCTCGCCCCCCAGCCCGACCTCTTCCAGCAGCTTCTCCGCTCCGCCGTCTATAACCGGGGCGTCGTGCTGGTGGAGGGAGGTCACGAGGACTCGTTCCGGCGTCGTCCCAGCCACTTGGCTCAGAACGGTCCGCCATTCGTCGTAGGCCTGGTTCCGGATTTCACACCAGTCGACGGCCGCGACCACGATAGGATCTCCAGCCCCCAACAGGACAAACCCATGAGCCTCGAGAGGATCCACGATTTGCCGGGACTTGCTGGGCAAGACTCCCATACAGCGATGGCCCAGCGGGATGGTGACGTCGGCAGAAAAAGTAGCCAATTGGTATCTGGCGACTCCTTCGTCGGATCCCGGATCAAGGTTGCAGGAGAAGAGGAAGAAACAGAGCAGGGCAGCCTGTCCCCGGCTTCTTCTTGCGCGAGAAAAAAACCGAGGCGGCGGAAAGAGCCGAAGGCCATGGTTGAGCACGGAGGTGTATGGTTGCTCTTTCATCCACAACCAGATCTTGGAAAACTCCAGCGTAGGATTTTCTACTTGAAAGGGCCTTTGGCCGCTCGCCAGATGGCCCCACATACCCGACGTGAAGCGCAGCCTATCGTCACTTTGGGGCCAACACGGAGAGTCCCAGTCCTCTGGCGGCGGCGGCCAGCGTTCGGTCGTAGATGATCATGGAGTCCAACGCTGTCCCCAGGTACCGGGCTGAAGCCAGATGTAGGGCGTCCAGCGAGCGAAGAGATGTCGGCTCGAGAGTAGCGGCGTCGTCCAACACTTCCTGAGTCAGCTCAATCAAATCCAAACCCGCCAAAACTTCCCTGGCTCTGGTCAGCACCGTTGGGTCCGGAGAGGTCCGTCGAGTCGCCCGCAGCACTTCGACCAGCGCCAACTGGCTGGAGGCGTGGTGACGCCATCGGGAAAGACTCTCGAGCAGCCGAACGGTTTCCGCCTCGGGAAGCACCAGCTTCACCAAGGCCGAGGAATCCAGATAGACAACGTCCACTTCTACTCTTCGGACCGCTGCTCCAACAGAGCATCACTGATCGACAGGTCTATTGGGAAGGACTTGGGAACAGGTAGCTGAGATAGGTCCAGGCGAGCGGGAAGGATGCGTCCTTGAGCCTTCAGCCGTTCCCAAGCGGTCACGTGCTCCGGCAAGGGGGACAGAACCGCAACCGGTCTGCCTCGATCCGACACACGGAAGCTCTCTCCCTCTGCCACTCTCCGCAGATACTTGCTCAGATTCTGCCTTAGCTCTCGGACTCCTACTCCCACCTGACCACTCACGTAGCACATTGTAGCACATTGAGCTCCACCCCACAAAATCGGATCAGCAGCCGTGTACGATTAAGGAGACTCCAGGGGCGTCTCTGCCGACTGAGTGGCCGGGGACTCAAGCGGAACCGGGCCCTGAGAGCCGGTTCCAACCGCGATCAGCTGGCCTCCGGCCCGCTTCTGAATCAAGCCTAGAACAGCGATTCCTCCCTCCCCTTCGACCACGCTGAAGTTCAGGGTTCCGGTGACGGGCTGGGGATTGGCTGCGAAGAAGTCCGGAAAGAGCCCTCCTGGTTCGTCCACGAAGCGGGCGAGATGTTCGTTTGGCTGCAGCGCGAACTGCCCCATGGCCCTTTCGGTACCCGAGGCATCCAGAAGAGTCACTTCAACCTGTATCGCATTGCGGCCATCCGGATTGTAGGCTGCGATGCCACTGCTCTCCTCAAGATTGACGCTGAGATAGGTTTGCGGTGCCAGCTCTCGTCGGCTGGCAGGAACCGAGACGAAGTTGCCCAGGACGGAGAAGATCTCCGTACCCTGCACCGAATCCGCTTCACCGTTCACGAACACCTCGACAACTCCTGTCTGAAGCATCCCCGTTCCGTCCGTCTCGATCTCGAAAGTGCCCCGGGGTTCGATCGAAAATTCGACCGACTCGGTGATCTGACCGTTCACCGGAACGGCTGCAAACAGGCTGCTGCTCTCGCGGAACCGAATCTGTCCGGAGGCAGCCTCTGCTCCCCCATTTTGCAGGATCACCCGCGTGGCGTTGAGGACCCCGTTGATCTCGCCGTTAAGGAACTGAGGAAAAATCAAATCGGCCATCTGCTGACCTGTCTGGGAGATGGCCAGCACCTGATCTTCAACCGAGATCGATCCAGAACGGGCTTCGACATCCGGATTGGCATCTACGGTGAAGAGAACCTCACCATTCCCACTGCCACTGTCCCCGCCGGTGATCGTGATCCAGCTCTCACTAGCGGAGGCCGACCAGTCGCAACCTTCCAGAGCCGTCACACCCACGCTACTGCTGCCTTCATCGGAGTCAAAGAAAATGGTGGACCGGGACAATGCATAGGAACATTCAACTCCGGTCTGAGAGATGTTGAGGACCTGGCCCTCGACCGTAATGGTCCCGGCACGAGGCAGGGCGCTGATGTTGGATTCTATGTTGAAGCTGATAGAGCCGTTGCCGCTACCGCTGGCCTCCCCACTGATCCCAATCCAGGCGTCGCTGGCTGTGGCCGTCCATTCGCAGCCTTCCGGGGAAATGACGTCGACGCCGCCTTCTCCACCATTGGAGTCGAAGGAGACGTTCTCAGCGGATAGAGAATAGCTACAATCAACCCCAGTTTGCGAGATGTTCAAGACCTGGTCCTCGACCACTATGGAGCCAGAGCGGGGCAGGGCACTCATATTGGGCTCCACGGTGAAGGTGATTTGGCCCTCGCCGCTGCCACTTGCCTCCCCGGTGAGGCTGATCCAGTCATCGTTGCTGCTGGCCGTCCAGCCACAGCTTTCCGGAGCAGAAACACTTGCACTACCGTTGCCGCCTCCAGCATCGAAGGAGTCGGTTTCGGAGGTCAGAGAATAGGTACATTCAATCGTTTGGGGCAAGGTAAGCTGCAACCGATGGATGTGATCTCCGGTGGCGGAGTCGTTGTTGTTCGCAGAGTTCGACGCGACACGGAAGAGTACACTGGGCATTTCTGGTTCAGCAGGAGCAGTCCATTGGAGGTTGACCGTACCGGTGGCTAGGGGCGTTGGAGAGTGGTTCACCACCGGGATTCCATCCAGTTGGTTGTTCGCCAGTCCGGGGGTTATGGGAGTGAGCGAACCTGCTGGAGGCCCGCTCGGATAGGTCACGGCTATCTGGACCCCGTAGACGCTCCCCCCTGTCATGTTCACGGAAAAGTCGTAGGTCTGGCCGGCCTCGAAGGCGTCGGGAAGACCGCCCAGGCTCAGGGAGCCCACCTCGTCTATCGTACTGCCCGAGGTGGCATGGCACCTCGATACGAAGCAAGACCCGCTAAGAACTGAACCCTGACCTTGGCTCGGTGGTGGAATCTGGTTTCCGTTTCCACGGGCCCCGAGAGGAGTTACCGCCAACCACCAGCAGCCACAGATGATCAGGAAGAAACAGGCGGCTCCTGTGATGGAACCCGCCCTACGGGAGGTCGCCATACTCGAAAAGGAGCCAAAGCGTCGATCGATTGTGCTTGATCCCATGGATAACATTTCAATCTTCCCTTTCTCTTTCAGGTCGTTCCTGCCTGCAGTCGCACTGGCCCCATTGAAGCTTTGGTTCCAGGGAGTGGCGGCGATCTCCAGGCCGCCGTGGGTCGTGGCTTAAGGAAATCTTCGGCCTGGAGACCGAAGCCATGTCAAGTTTCAGCCTAGTTGCCATCCGGTAGCGTCTGGATCATTCTGGGAATTCGGCTCGCAACGGTGATCACCCGGCCAGCGGAAAACGGTACGCCTGCCTCTGTGGGAATCTGCGCTGAAAGGGAGCGATCCTACGGTGAAGGCCGTTGGGCCTTAGCTGGATAATTCCGACAGAAAATCGTGAATCACCAGAAACCAGGACCTTGTGTGATGCTCCTCGACTGCGGGCGGTATCCTTCCCTCCTCGCTAGCTTCAAAATTGACGACGCAACTCTGTGCCCGGGATACAGGCAACTGGACGCAAACCCTGGAGGAAAGGTTCATTGCCTCAGAAGTTTTATGAAACCGCTTTCGGCTCGGCCTCTATGCTCTCCGGTGTCATTGAATCACGGTGGGCACGACTGCCGAGAAGAGCTTGATGGCTCCGCCTTCCAGCGCGCCATAGAGCATCTGGCCAATGATTCCCTCGGTCGATGAGATCAGGACATAGCCTCCGGCCTGGCCTGCCGACTCCGGGACCAATTCAGGAAGCAACTTGGAGCGTCGCTCCCCCGCCGCCAGGATCTGGACGGAGACCCCTGCCAACTCACCGTTAGCTCGGAACACCCGGACTGTAATCTCGGCGCTGGGAACCCCTCCTTGCGGCGACGTCTGCGACAAGGCTGGGACTGCTGCACCGGGATAGAAAAAGGCAAGGCCGGTAAAGAATCCGGGCAAGTTAGCCACCTGATTGAACAGGGCTTCGGTGAACACCTGAGTCTGGAGGGGTAGCGAAGCCGCATATTGAAAGTCGACGTCATCCCCGAAAATCACGTCTCCAACCACTCCATCACCGTCGGCTTCGACGATCAGGGACCCCACAAAATTGAGCTCGACGCCAGCCGTGGATAGGCCCTCTGCCATTTGCCCGAAGAGGACATCCGCCCGTTGACTGAACTGCTCACCCGCCCCCAGAACGACGGGAACGGGAGAGCCCTCAGTGGTGCCGTCCTCCCTGACCGCGGTCAGGATCAGATTCCTGGTCTCGCCGGCGGTGTTGATCAAGTTCACGTTGGTGGAAAGACCCGGCTGGCTGGCCAACTGAGCCGAGTAAGCGAAGGTGTTGGGATTCCCCCGGGCGGTGTTCAGGCCCAGCACCGTATCTCGATCGGTCAGCTGAATCACTTCAAAAGCCACCACCCCTTCCCCTTCGATGACTTCTCCCTCGATACGGCCACCAGCAAGCTCGATCCCGAAGAGCTGGGAGACCGTCTCATCGATAAGGCTTCGGCCCTGAATGGTGCGGGTGACTTGCAGCGGGAACAGCCCCTGTGGTCCTTCCGAATTCTGATCGGCAGAATGATGCCTCAGGGTCAAGGTCACCGGCCCTTCATTCGGGTTGAGAACGCTCAACCTGGTCGAAGCTGCTTGGCCTCCCGGAAAAGCATTCGGCCCTTCGAAAACCCGGGTGAAGTTGAATTGGTTGACCACTTCGGTTATGGCCACGCCCCCATCCAGCTGAGAACCGTCAAGACTGCCGAACTGAGAGAAAGCCCCAATCTGCGAGGTATCGCCCGTCACCTCGACCCAAGCAGGCAACGTTGGGTCTGCTTCAAAAAACTCGCTACGCAGACGCGCCCGCTGTTCACCGGCCAAGAGAGTCAGGGATGTCAATTGACCACCGTTTCCCTGAGTAGCCGATCGACTCAGCAGTCCTTCCGAGGAGCTAGCCGTAATGGCCTCCAGGTTGAGGTCGGCCGCGGCACTCTCGGAGAAATTGGTCAAGGCAACTCCGTCGAAAGTAGTGCCTTCAGTTCTGGATAGATCGCCGGCGCCAAAAAGCCAGGCAGGGTTGAAGGAAGCGGTGATCGCGAAGCAGCTCGAAAACTCGGAGGTATTGCCATTCTCATCGGTAGCGGTAGCAGTGATGACCTGGCCGATGTTGGTAGAGGAATCACTGGTGAGCGAAAAGTTCGCCTGGCCGCTGCCGTCCGTTGCCATGAGAATCGAATCCAGGAAGACAGCTCCTTCACCGCTCCCGGAGCCATCGCAGACTTCACTTGCGAAGAACTGAAGCGTGAAGGAACCGTTAGGCGTGCTGTTGAGGCTGCCGCTAATCCTGGTCTGAGCTCCCGTGGTGACGTTCGTCAACTCTGGAAAGTTCTGGAGGTTGTTGGCCCCCGAATCTCCGTCTCCGGAATCGTTGGACGTTACGCCGTCCCCACCAAGGTCAATGCCTAGAGCGCCGTTGTTGGAGAAGCGGTTGTACCGGCTCACCCCTTTTGTCCCCTTGGCCGAAAGCACTGAGTTGCCGGTGCCGGATTCGACGACGATCCCGGACCCGCCGTTGTCGGCGAACAGGTTGCCGTCCTTGGTGGTGCCGCCGACCACGTTGTTGCTGCCGCTGATCAGCAATCCGCCCGCTCCATTTGAGACCATCTCCGTTTTCGTGATCGAGTTACCGTCGGATCGGATCTCCGCCCCGTAAGTGGGGAAGCCCTCGACTCGGATGCCGTTGATACCGCCCCCACCGCCTTCCAGGACCAGGCCGCTGCAGGGTGCAGGGCAACCGGTTCCGTCCAGGGTCGGTCCCACCGGCGCTCCTATCGACCTGAAACTTTCGAACGAATCGAAGAAGTAGGAGCCTGTGGCCGGCGGCAGCGGTTCCAGAATTCCAAAGCGCTCGCTAACCAAACCGATGGTCTTCTCATCGAAGACAGTATCGTCATTGAACAGCTCGATGGCCTTCTTCAAGTCCTCTTCGGTCAGGACGGGTAGCTTCTTGTCGGTGGTAAGGATTCCGACGGCGCCTTCCTTGTCCGTCCTGCTGCTGTTATCTGCAGCAGCGCCAGTGGACCAGGAGCTGATGTCTCCGGATTCGAAGCCGTCCATCAAAATCTCGGCCTCAAAAGTAAATCCATCGCCAAGTTCGATCTTGGCGCACTTCCATCTACCGGCGGTGCAGAGGCCGATACGTTCGGGCCCAAACTTATTGCTCAGCCGCGCTTGCTCGGTCGGATCGGTACTCTCATCAATAGGTACCGCGAGGAACTGAGGAGGCACCCTGAAACAAATGGGATCGTTGGTCTCGATGCCAATAAAGAATTCCGTATTGAGGTAGGGCTCCGCCGGCGGCGGGTCCAAAGCGGGAATCAGCGTCGAGAACGTGAGGTTGGAGTGCACCTGTACCAAGGAGTTGGAGAGCACCGTGTAATCAATAGGTAGTGGCGGCGGCGGGCTGCCTCGCAAGACCATGTGCGGTTGGTTGAGCGGACCGAGGATAGTGAAATTACGATTCTCGGACACAACGCGGACTTCAGGCGTTGCGACGTCACCCGTTGAAAGCATGGGCCCGGTCCCTGCATCCATGATCTCGTAGCTGTAACCAAAAGCCCCCGACGGCAAGGTGAATGGTTGACCTGAAATATCGTGATCAACGAAATGCCCAAGCTTCGTGGGATCGAAACCCGGCAGATTCGTAAAGCTGTATTCACCTACCAGAGTGCCGTTTGAGTTCCCGTCGGTTCCTGAGTAGAAGCGTATGTTGATGTCGATGGGCTGTGGGGCATTGGTGAAGTAGCCGAATTGAAAGGAAGTGACAACACCGCCGCCAGACGTAGCCCAGTCCAATATTTCTTGTGGGGGTGGAAGATTACCAGGAATGGGTAACCACTCGTTCTGGGAAGTGCCATTGTTGTAGATGATCGTTGGCGCTCCGGCCGTAGCCTGGCCCTGAAACAAGCCGAAGATGATCAGGGCGCCGGCGAATACGGATCTAAGCATCTCGGCTGATTCCAAACAGGAGTTCGCGTGAGATCGATCAGAACGGCGACGAAACATACTCTCCTCCTGTCACCCCGATAAACCAGGTCTCATCTTCACATCCGGTGTGGCTGCATGCTTCTTAGTGATCGAATGAGCCGAATCTATCACCGGCCTAGTGCCGAATCAACCGCTTGGATCAAGGGGACTAGCTACAAGGGGACTAGCTAGTGCCCGTCCGGAAACCGGGGTTCCCAGAACTGTAATCTGTTGAATCGGAACCACTTTTTATACCTGAGACTGCTGACAGACCGACTCGACCCAGCTCGATCCAGAGCGAGGACGAGCGAGCGAGGGCGCACGGGCCAAAAAACACCGGTTCGGCGCAGACCTCTCCCTGAGTCGGAGCCACAAGGCAGTACGGTCAGCCACAAAAGACTACAACAGGAGTCGGGCCAGGACGACCAGGTTATAGGTCAGGACGCTGGCATGGACGTAGCTTTGAAAGTGAGGCCAGCCTTTCCAGGTACAGCGGTGGAGACCAAAGGTGTGCTTGAGGGTCCCAATGCACCCCTCGATCCCGGCCCGGAAGCGTTTGAGCTGTTTGTAGACCCAACTGGAACGCACCATGCTCTCGACCGTCAACCCACACTTTTTGGAAAAGGCCACGTCCTGTACCCCCTGCTCTTTGGCCCAGCTCAGGTTGGCCGCCGAGGCAAAACCGCCATCCCAGGCGCTCTGGCGCGGGACCTTCCCGTACAGCTGTCGATGACGCTCTAAGAAGGGTTGCACATAGTTGCTATCGGCTGGATTCCCGCGTTCCACCACACAATCCAGGATCAGCGACGAGGCCCCCGTGCTGACAAACACTTTGTGGCCGAAAACCGTTTCCCGAGGGCTCTTCTTGATAATATCGGTGTGCTCTTCGAAGAGGGAACAGATCTTCTCCTGGGCCGCGACGGCCTCGCCCGAAAGGACCCGTCGTTGAGTCTGCTCGATGACTTGGTGCAACAGCTCCAGATAGTGGGCCAGTTGCGCCGCCCCGGCCAGACTGAGGGGATCGCTCCACTGCGCCGACGCGGCCAGCGCCTGCTCGGCATAGTGGGCCGTCTTGGACGCCACCTTGATCAGATCGCGGTAACTCTCCAGGCGCTTCTTGCCGCGGCGGTTGCGGATGTTCAGGACGCGCCGCTTGGCCCGTCGCGTGTGATCGACGAAGCCGATCCCTTCCCAGTCCCGCAGCCGCCCCAGCCACCGGGTGACGACTCGAATGCCGTCGTACAACAGCTCACTGTCGAGCGGATAGTGGACGTTGGTCTGGACCGCCGTGGCATCGACCCGAATCCGTTGGCCTTTTTCCAGACCCCGAGCCTGCGCCCAGCGCACCAAGTGGTCGTTGATCGCCTTCCATGTCCCCGGCTCAATCTTCCCCAGGTTCTCCGCCAGGGTGGCTTTGCTGATCGACGCCCCATAGGGCAAGCGACAGAACCTCTGACAGCTTTGCGAATCCACCAGATGAAACTCCAGCTTGCGATAGCTGAACTGATGCAGCTGTTTGATGACGGCACAACGCAGCACCTGCTCGGCCGTCAAACCGGGGGCGCCGACACTGGAATCGACCCTGTCAGAGAGATCTTGTACTATCAGCTCCAGCGTCTGGGGATTGTCGTCCAGGATGCGCGAGATCACCTTCAATTCATGGGCCAGTTGGTGATCGGGCCATGGCGGGGAAAGGGGGCGGTGTTTTTCACGCTTTTGACGCATCTTCGAACTCCTGAAATCGTCGTAAGTCGTTTCAGCTTAATCGATTGTACCAAATAGCCTAGCAAACGACCCTGACAATTTAGGAGTCTGAAAAAGCCCTCTTTCCCCTTCCTTATCAATCAGTTAGAGATTTTCGGACGGGCACTAGCTAAGCTAAGCTAGCCCCACCCATGTAGCGGCGGTCTCCAGACCGCCGTGCTTTCGAGCCAAATGGCTCGAAAGCGGAAGAGTTCGGCCTGGAGACTGAACCCACGTCCGCTACCCGCAGGAACCAAATCAAGTTTCAGGTCAGTCCCGCTCCCAGGAAGCACTGGCCCCATTCGAGAACGAAACTTCCGTCAGTGCTAGCTACGAACATCGAGAGCTGAGTGACGCTTGTAGCACGGGCACTCCTGCCCGTTGGTGTCCTCCACGGGCAAGAGTGCCCGTGCTACAGGTCACTGCTCTGTCAGATGCTGTCTCCTACACCTTCCCTCTGCCGAATGAAGTTTCAGGTCAGTCCCGCCCCCAGAGCACTGGCCCCATTCGAGAAAGAAACTCTGGGGCAAGTGCGAAGTGCGATTGCCGAAGTGCGAAGGGTCTTCACTTCGAAGTTTCAGCTTAGCGC
This sequence comes from Acidobacteriota bacterium, assembly GCA_965222655.1. Classification (GTDB taxonomy): domain Bacteria; phylum Acidobacteriota; class UBA6911; order RPQK01; family JAJDTT01; genus CAUZIZ01. Next base: position 729,067 of record CBDCUP010000022.1, on the reverse strand, counting down.
CCCCACCGGCTGCGCCGATCGTACCGGAAAGAAACTTCAGTCGAGGGACGTGGCGGTGGCCTTCGTGCCGCCGTGTTCTTTCCGTCGAGCCTCTGGCTCGAAAAACGGCGGCACGGAGGCCACCGCCACAGTTTCCGGAAAATCACTTGGTGAATGTCCCGGTATCCGCGCCGGCGAGATCCGAGACTGTCAGATCCCAGTCGCCCACCAGGCTCTCGGTATCGAAGCCGGCGAGGACACTGTTGGGGGCAAAGGTGCCGCTTACGGCGACGGGGCCGGGCGTGACGCACTGGGCCTCTACCGCCAGGGCGGCCTCATCGTCCAAGACTGCATTGACGTCGTCACCGGAGCAGCCACCGCCCGGGGGCGAGCCCGGTCTGTCGATCAAGGTCACGCTGGTGCCCGTGGCCTGGTGCACCAGTGTAAAGACGAGGTCGCCGACGAAGCTGTGAGTCGCCTCGACCGAAACATTGAGGTCCAACAAACTGCCGCCAGCCCCGATCGTCAGGGTGTCGGGGAAGGCAACGGGATTGTTGTCGGGAATCGCCGTACCGGGCGTCGAGCACTGCATTCCGGCCAGAGGGGCCGCCCCCCTTTCCCGGCCAACTTCAGTTTGCATTCTAGATCGGCCCACGACACAATCTCAGACAATCCTAAGTCTGGGTATCTTTTCTGGGGGGGATCTGAAATGAGCTTCCGAATACTTCTCTTGGCCTCGGCCTTGCTCCTTGGTGCGAGCCTACCTGTCCTTCGCGGACAGGTAAGATCCTACGAATCGCCTGCGGGATTGATCAACGCGATCGATCCGGTAAGCGGGGCGGCGACTGCTCCAGCTGAGTACAACACTTGCAACTCGACTCCCCAAAACGTGCTCTTCTCCACAAGTTTCACCAGTGGCTTCGCCTATTGTCCATCGGAGAGTGCAGCGGGGCAGGACCTGTAGGGATTGGAATGGGAGGGAGGCAGCGGTCCCAACATCTTTCTCTACAAGATGGGCGCGACCTTCGGCTGTGCCGTGGGTGAGAGGGTCGGAGCCCAGCCGGTGGGAGGTACCAATCTGGAGAGTCTGGCGTACTGCACCGCGGACGGCTTCTTCTACAGCGCCAGCTTCAATTTCGGGACCCACTTGGGTCGTCTGGTTCGCATCAACCGCCAAACTGGGGTCGGAACGCCAATAGGGGATCCCCTGCCCCGCGATGTCAGAATCGTAGGGCTGACCTATGATCCGACTTCGGGCATGCTTCTCGGAGTCACCTCTGCCTTTGGAGCATTGGATGCCCAACTCTGGAAGATTGATCCAGCAACCGCAAACGCCACCTTGGTGGGGCCCACGGGAACGGCTCCCAACACCATCGAGAGCCTCACCCTGGCAGACACCTCACAGATCCAGCTAGCAGTCGCGGATCTGCCCCTGAGCAGCGTGGGAGGCTCAACAGTACTGATCGGCGGAGGCACCACCCTATACGGATTAGATCCAAACACGGGTACCGCCACCGCCATCGGAGGCAGCTATGGGGGTAAGCAGTTCGCCATGGCCGCCCCTCAGCCTGACAGCCAGGGAACAGAAGAGTATTTCCCCCAGGCCATTCGCGGAGACGCGGAGAACACGACCCGGATTCTGATCTGGAACACCAGTGCCTCGTCGACCAGCGCTACCGTCGAGTTCTTCAACTCTTCCGGGACCCTGCTGGAGACCCAGACCAGAGCAGTGGGATTCGACGCGACCGTCGAGGTGATTCTGGGGGGGCCGGTCGTAGGCCTGACTGTGGGCTGGGTGCGGGTGACTTCGAGTGGAACTGTTCAGGTGACCGCTTTCCTGCGTCTCGCTGGCGTCCCCCAGGTTGGAGTCCTACCGGTCACGGGAGCCGCCCAGTGGAACGGAGTGGGCGAGGTCAACGATGTCGCCAGAACAGGTGTGGCAGCAGCCAATCCCGGTGCCGGAGCATCCAGCTGTACCCTGACGGCGTATAACACCGATGGCGTGATGGCGGGGGAGAAGGACATCGCACTGGGACCCGGTGACCAAACAGCCATGTTCCTGGACGAGCTGATCCCGAGCCTGCCGACACCGTATGAGGGATGCTTCAGCTTGACCTGCGTGGGGGGCAACGTCGTCTCGGTGGCTTTGAGACAGCGGCTGAGCGACGCCGCATTTACTACGGTCGCCATGGACAAGACCCCGGGCTCGACCGAGGTGTACTTTCCCCAGGCCGTTCAGGGCGATGCTCAGAACACCACCAGGATCCTGGTTTGGAACTCGGGAACCACCACCGCCAGCGTGACGGTCCGCTTCTTCAACCAAGACGGGGTCAACCAGGAAACCCAGATCCGGACAGTCCCGGCCAAGGCCACCAAAAGGGTGGTCTTGGAGGGAGCCGGCCTCACAGTCGGCTCTGTCAAAGTGACCTCGAACGTCGCCGTCCTGGCCACCGCCTTCTTCAGCATTCTGGGTGGGCCCGAAGTCGGCGTGCTCCCGGTGACGGGAGCCGACTGGTGGGCCGGTGTCGGGGAAGTCTCGGTCGTCGCAAAAACCGGACTCGCCGCCGCCAATGCCGGCCTGGGGACGGCCAGCTGTACGCTGACCGCCTACAACGCCAGCGGCACGATGGCTGGGGAGGCACTCATCACACTAGGAGCCGGCAAGCAGGTGGCCAAGTTCCTGGACGAGCTGATTGCGACCTTGCCGTCCTTCTACCAGGGCTGCTTCAGCCTCCACTGCGAAGGAGGAAGCGTGGTCCCGGTGGCGCTGAGACAGAGGACGAGTGACGCTGCCCTGGCCACCGTCGCCATGTCGCCCATTCCCGCCAACGGGAACTGAGGCCGCCCTTCCGCGTAGCGGTGGGCTCCAGGCCGCCGTCCGTCGAGCTGGACTCGAACGAAATACTTCGGCCTGGAGGCCAAAGCTACGCTAACAGGGCCTCGATCACTTTCCCATGAATGTCGGTCAAGCGGAAATGGCGGCCCTGGAACTTGAAGGTCAGCTTGGTATGGTCGATGCCTAGGCAGTGTAGGAGAGTGGCCTGGAAGTCGTGGACGTGGACCGGGTCCTTCACGATGTTGTAGCTGAAATCGTCGGTCTCACCGTAGACCGTGCCGGGCTTGATTCCGCCACCCGCCATCCACATGGTGAAGCAGCGTGGGTGGTGGTCGCGGCCGTAATTGTCCTCGCTGAGCCGACCTTGACAGTAGACGGTCCTCCCGAACTCGCCGCCCCAGATCACCAGGGTTTCGTCTAGCAGACCCCGTTGCTTGAGGTCCGTCACCAAGGCGGCGGAGGACTGGTCGGTATCCCCGCACTGCCCCCTGATGTGAGCCGGCAGGTTGTCGTGCTGATCCCATCCGCGGTGGAAGAGCTGCACGAAGCGCACGCCCTTCTCGCTCAGCCGCCGGGCCAGGAGGCAGTTGGCGGCATAGGTACCCGGTTTTCTGGAATCGGCACCGTACAGCTCGAAGGTTCGTTCGGGCTCGTCCGAGACGTCGGTCAGGTCGGGAACCGACAACTGCATCCGGTAAGCCATCTCATACTGGGCGATACGCGTCTCGATCTCTGGGTCTCCGAAGGCATCTGCCCTCAGCTGATTCAACTCCGTGATCCCATCCAACATACGACGGCGGCTCCCAGCGCTGATCCCGGGGGGATTGGAAAGATACAGGACAGGATCGCCCACACCCCGAAACTTCACTCCCTGATGGTTTGACGGCAGGAATCCGCTTCCCCAGAGACGGGAAAAGATAGGCTGGGCGTTGACCTTGTGTCCACCTTTGGAAACCAGAACCACGAAAGCTGGCAAATCACGATTCTCGCTGCCCAGACCGTAGCTGGACCAGGAGCCTATGCTGGGACGTCCGGGCTGCTGGCTGCCGGTCTGGAAGAAAGTGATGGCAGGATCGTGATTGATCGCTTCGGTGTGCAGCGTCTTGACGATTGCGATCTCGTCGACGATTTTCGCCGTGTGTGGCAAGAGCTCGCTCACCCAGGTTCCCGAGCTTCCATGCTGGGAAAATTTGAAAAGAGAGGAGACCACGGGCAGGCTCTTCTGACCCGAGGTCATTCCGGTGATGCGCTGGCCCTGGCGAATCGAGTCGGGCAATTCGGTCCCACGAAGCGCTTCAAGCTTGGGTTTGTAGTCGAAAAGATCGATCTGGGAGGGAGCCCCGGATTGGAACAGGAAGATGACGCGCTTGGCCTTGGGCGCAAAGTGGGGCAAGCCTGCTAATCCGCCTGAGCTGCCAACGTCGCTGGATGCCGCAAACAGGCTTGGATTCAGAAGCGAGGCCAGTGCGGTGGCTCCAATTCCGGTGCTGGTTCTTGCAAAGAACTGGCGCCGATTCATTCCAAATTGCAGCGTAGTCTTTGGATCCATGGCTCTTCACTCTCTGGTGATGGTTTCATCGAGGTTCAAGATGCTACTGGTCACGGTGGTCCAGGCGGCCAGCTCTCGACGATCCAGGCTCTGATCAAAGGAAGAGTCGCCAACCCGGAGCAAGAGCGAGGCCGATTCGGGATCGCTCTGGTTCTCCGCCTGCTGGGCCTCGAAGATGCGACGAAGGATCGCTACTTCGGACGCCGTGGGCTGGCGCGCCGTGGCTAGACGAAAAGCTAGAGTGATCCGGTCGTCCACAGCGGGATTGGCCTCCTTCATGATTCGCTCGGCCAGGACTCGAGCGGCCTCCACATAGGTCGGATCGTTCATCAGGATCAGGGCTTGAAGCGGAGTATTCGTGCGAGCCCGGCGAACGGTACAGGTCTCGCGGTCGGGCGCATCGAATGCAACCAATGTCGGGGGAGGAATGGTGCGCTTCCAGAAAGTGTACATGGTGCGGCGGTAGAGATCCTGACCCTGACTCTGCTGGTAGTACTGAGCCGTATACTTTTCTCCGTAGGCCATCTCCTTCCACAGACCGCCCGGCTGATAGGGGAAGACACTGGCGCCCCCAATCCGGCGGTTAAGAAGTCCGCTCGCCGCCAAAGCGTTGTCTCGAACTGCCTCGGCAGACAGACGAAATCGAGAGGCCCTTGCCAACAGGCGGTTCTCGGGGTCTTTTTCCAGAAGCTCGGGCGTCACGCGCGAGGATTGACGGTAGGTCGCCGACGTCACAATCAGCCTCTGCAGCCCCTTGACATCCCAGCCGCTGCGGAACTCGGTCGCCAGCCAATCCAATAACTGCGGATGACTGGGCGCATCACCCTGAGAACCAAAGTTCTCTGCTGTCTTAACGAAACCGTTTCCAAAGTACATCTGCCAGTAGCGGTTGACCGTGACCCGTGCAGTCAGGGGATGATCGGGGTGCACCAGCCATTCGGCCAACCCCAAACGGTTGCCGGGAGCATTCTGGGGAAGAGGCGAAAGCGCCGAGGGAACGCCAGCCGGAACCTTCTCCCCACGAAGTCGATAGTCGCCCCGGTCCAGAATCACGGTGTCCCGGGGCTCTTCCATTTCCTTCATCACCATGGTTGTGGGGATAGCCTTCTCCAGCTCCTCTTGCCGCTCCCGTTGGGCAACCAGCTTGGCATACAATTCCCGATAGCGAGTCGGCCCTTCCTTCAGGAGGTAGAAACTCCTCAGATCCTTCTGCTGATCCTCGGTTCGTTCCTGCGGCGGCACCTTCAGGTTCGCCCTGACGGGCTGGTAGATCGCAAGCTGCTGAACTTCCTCAGCCTCCAACTCCCGCCCGTAGATCCGTACTTCGTCCATCCGACCGCTGAAACCACTCTTGCTCAGTCGCTGTCCCAGATGAAGAGGTGCGGAGGTTTTGATCGAGCCTTCGAGAGCGTCGTGAACCAGCTCTACTTCCTGCGGCTCCCCATCCTTGTAGAGTTTCACGCCGCTTGCCTTGCCGGATCCGTCGTGGGTGAGGGCGAGGTGATGCCAGGAATTCAATGAAACGGGGCGAAGGGTGCGTACCTTCAGCGCGTTCCCGGGCCCTGCGTGGGCGAGATGAGCCATCAGCAGCGGCCCGCTGTATTTCGGACCATCGAAGGCCTTGAAGTCACCCAGAAAGATTTCGTATCCCCGCAAACCATCGGTTGAATCATCCATTCGGGCGACGACAGCTCCGTCACCCTCACCGGTAAGGTAGACCCAGACTCCGATGGAAAAGGGTTCCGTCGACTCAAAGTCTCCCAGCTCACCCAGATCCACATGGTTGCGACCATTGAACTTGGCCGCCTCCCCTACCTTTCCCTCTTTGTACTCGAGTTCTTCCCCCCTGACCCTACCGTGGCGGTAGAAGCCGTTGGTGTCAGCGGTGTGGCCGTCGAGCTCGTAGTGAGCCAACAACTCAGCAGTCGGATCCTGGGGCATGCGGGCCGGCGCCGACCTCTCCCACTCCTTCATCAAAGCGGCCACTCTCTCCTCGGGCATTGCGGACTCGATCGAGCGGATTGCCTCCTGCAGATCCTCCCGGATCTGAGCTTGGGTGGGTGAAGGAACCTGCAGAAAAGGCTCGGCGTTGCCCTTCCTGCCATCAAGGCCCTTTTCCGAAATGGTGTTGAAAAACGCCGAAAACTCGTAGAACTCGCGCTGCCTGATGGGATCGTACTTGTGATCGTGGCAGCGCGCGCAACCCATGGTGAGACCCATCCACACCGTAGAGGTGGTGTTGACGCGATCTACCATATACTCCACCTGATACTCCTCCGGGATGGCTCCGCCCTCGAAGTTGATCATGTGGTTGCGATTGAAACCGGTGGCAATCCTCTGCTCGACAGTGGCGCCGGGCAGCAGGTCTCCAGCAAGCTGCTCGATAGTGAAGCGGTCGAAGGGGAGGTTCTTCTGGAAGGCATCGATGACCCAGTCCCGCCACAACCACATGTCACGATGGCTGTCGATGTGGAAACCATGGGTATCGGCATAACGGCCAACGTCGAGCCACTCCATGGCCATACGCTCGCCGTAGTGGGGCGATCCCAGCAGTCTGTCCACCACTTTTTCGTAGGCATCGGGCGAATCATCGCCCAGAAAGGCCCGGATCTCATCGAGGCTGGGCGGAAGGCCTGTCAGATCCAGCGTCACCCTTCGCAGCAAGGTAATAGGGTCGGCTTCGGGTGAGGGCTCCAGTCCTTCTCTCTCCAGTCGGGCCAGGATGAAACTGTCAATGGGGTTTCTTGCCCAGGAACGGTTCCTGACCCTGGGAACTGCCGGTCTTCTGGGAGCAACGAAGGCCCAATGGTTCTGCCACTGGGCTCCCTCTTCGATCCAATCTTTAACCAGGTCGACCTGCTCCTGAGAGAGTTGCCGGTCGAACCGAGGAGGAGGCATCCGGGCCGCCTCGTGTTCGGCACTGATCCGTTGGAAAAGGCGGCTCCCGGAAGGATTGCCTGGTACCACCAACCGGTAGTTTCCACGCTCCTCGAACAATCCCTCTTTCAGGTCGAGACGCAGGCTCGCCTCACGGACATTCTCGTCAGGGCCGTGGCAGGCGAAGCAGTGATCCGACAGAATGGGCCGGATCTGCCGGTTGAAATCGATCGGAGACAGCGACGATCCCGCCCACATCGGTGTCAGGCTCAGCGCCAGGCTGACCAGCAAGAAGAATATACAGCTCATAGAGTCCCTCTAGCCCTTCGTTCCCTGGATTAGATTTGCAGACATTCTACACCAGGCAGGTCGTACAGACCCACCCCTGCGTCCGATCCAAGCGCTGCAGAGTCCTCAGATCGAGAAAGAAACTTTGGTTGTCTCTTACCGCAACATCGAAATCTCCGTGTCGGGCGTAGGACGGGCACTCCTGCCCGTCAAGGACGGCGACGGGCAGGAGTGCCCGTCCTACAAACAGCCACGGCTCGGTTAGATGAGCTCTTGCATGACCTGAAGTTGTGGCGGTGGGCTCCAGGCCGCCGTGTATCGAGCCAAAGGCTCGAAAGCGTAAGACTTCGGCCTGGAGGCCAAAGCTACACGAGCTGTTTGCAACCCCCGAAAGGGAGCAGTACATTGTGCAGGCCGATGACAAATCTACTTCCCTTGTTCCTAAGCCTGCTTCTGCTGATGCCGGAACTGGCGGGACAGGCAAGGATCAGCAACCCCTACGGTCTGAGCGAGGACGAGATCGATCCCCTGTTGGCACGGAGCCTCGCCCTGCGGGATTTCGCCGAGTTCTTCTCTGCCTTGCTCCTGAATGACGAGACGGATCGGGAAAGCTGCTTCGCCGCCTATCAGCCCATTCGCACCCTTGCCTACAAGCAGAGACGTGACCCGATACCCGACTCTGAGCTGCTCACTCAGTTGGCAGGGGCCCTTTGGCAGTTCCGGTCCCCTGAACTGATCAAGATCGAGGTGGATCCCAAGCCATCCGTAGCCGCCCAGCCAGCGAGCCTTCTCTTCACGAATGGACTCGAAAACCGGGTGCTGCTTCTGCTTCGAAATCGCTCACACCGGCCACTGAAGGTCTTGCTAGCGCCCGCGGAGACGAGTCCCACCTTCGTGGTCAAAGAAGCGGTGCTCGAGCCGGGCGAAGTTCGCCCCTTTCGCCTGGTCGTCTGGGGAGATGATCGTGATGAGCTGTTGGTAAGGCTTCAGGTCGGAGAGCGGCAGACGAGTTTGGCATTTCCCATAAGCTGGCAGCCGGCCGCACGGCTTCGGATTCGAGTCACGAATGGGGAGGGGGAACTTGTCCCAGCTCGAGTCTACGTCACCGGCTCGGACCATCTGGCACGTGGACCCTCCGGCGCCTTTCTTCGAAGCAGCTGGATCGGTGGCCATCATTACTTCCACACCCAGGGCATCAGTTCGCTGGTTCTACCTGCTGGGGTGACGAAGGTGCTGGTGGTTCACGGATTCGAGCACCGGGCTGAAGAACGAAGTATCCAGCTGGCCGCCGGAAGCGCGAACCTAGCGGAGTTCCGACTGGAGCGATTGTTCGATGCCGCGGTTCGGGGATGGTACTCGGGCGACATCCACATTCATCCCAACCTGATCCACAAGACCCTCGATCAACTAGTCAATCCCGAAGACATAAGGCTCCAGGTCCAGGCAGAGGACTTGAACGTGGCCAATCTGCTGGTCTGCAACTCCCAGGGGGATATTGTGTACGACCGTCAGAATTTCACTGGTGCTCCCCACCCCCTATCGACGCCCAGACACATCCTCTATTGGAATGAAGAGGTGCGAACCCGGCTCTACGGCCACATGGCCGCCCTCAATCTCAAGCACTTCATCGAGCCCCAGTTCAACGGCTTCGACAATTCACTTCACCCCTTCGATTACCCATCCAACGCGATTCAGGCCAGGAAGGCTAGAGAAAAGGGCTCGTCCCTGTTCTACGTGCACCCTTACAGGACCTCCGGGGAGGAGGGGCTGAAACAGGGCAGTGCCAAGGCGCTGCCCATCGATGCGGCCCTGGGTGCCACCGACGGAATGGAAATCCTGGGCTACGCCAACACAGAGGGATCGACCAGCCTCTACTATCATCTTCTGAGTTCAGGCTTTCGACTGGCTCCTGCAGCCGGGACCGACACCTTCAACAACATCCGCCGACACAAGGTAGTGGGGGGTGATCGCGTCTACGTATACGCTCCCGGCCCCCTGAACTATGAAGCCTGGGTGGCGGGACTCAAGGCGGGACGCAGCTTCGTGACAAACGGTCCGCTCCTGTTTTTCCGATTGAACGACCAGCTGCCCGGCAGCGAGCTGAATTTCTCCGGACCCCAAGCTGTCGAGGTGAGCGTCGAAGCCTACTCGCAAGTCCCGATGCAGCGACTTGAAATCATCGTCAACGGCAAGCCTGCCTACTCAGCGCCGCTGAAGGGCAACCAGAAAGAACTGCACTACAAAGGACAGCTCATTCTAGAACGAAGCTCCTGGGTGGCGGCCAAGATCACCGGGGGCGCTCATAAGCTGGTGGTGAACAACCCGACGCTCTTCGCCCATTCCGGGCCCGTCTACTGCGATGTCGAGGGGAAACCGCTTGCTGAGCCTGAGTCGCTCCAGTATCTGCTGAAATGGGTTCGCGACCTCCGTCAGCGATTGCTCACCCAGGGGCTCTTCGAGCACCCAGGTCAAGAGCGCCAGGTGCTGGAAGAGTTCCAGCAGGCGGAAGAGGTTTATTTGCGCAAGCTGAGTCAGGGAGAGTAGCCCAACCTGTTGGAAGTTTTTTGTACGTGGTCTGAAATCTCCTTCTGAAGGGTCAAGCATCTGCCCGTGGCAAGACTGACGTGACAACAGAAGCCGTGGGCAGTCCCGCTCAGCAACAAGCTCCCAAAGGCAGGTCGGGGTCGGCCGGCCAGCTCCTGGACGCTCGGCGGCCACTCGATCTCAAGGCCGGGGTCTTCCTGCTCTTTCTCGCCACTATCTGGAGCGGGAATGCGATCGCGATCAAGTTCGGTCTTCAGTACGCGCCGGCTATTCGTCAGAGCTGGATGAGGTTTGTTCTGGGATCCCTGGTGATCCTGGGGTGGGCCATCTACACCAGGGCCGAACTGCGAGTACGCCGCGAAGAATGGTGGCCTCTGATCTCCCTGTCGGCCCTTTTTTCGATCCAGATCATCACCATGAATCTGGGAATCAAGTACACCACCGCGGGCCACGCTACCATCCTACTCGTTACCGCATCGATCTGGATCGTCGTTCTGTCCCACTTCTTCATACCCGGCGATCGTTTCGACCCGACACGCTTCCTGGGGATCATGGTTGCCTACCTTGGCATCGCTGTCATCTCTGCCGATGGTCTACGGGCGTCAGGCGGCGAGAGCCTTATCCTGGGCGACGTGTTGACGGTGATCTCTGCTTTTCTTCTGGGGGCAAGACAGGTCTACAACGCCAGACTGGTGTCGACCATCCACCCGGCCAAGATGCTGTTGTTCCAGGCGGCCTTCGGCACGGTGACCTTTGCCACCGTCAGCCAGGTATTCGAATCGGAGCCCTGGATCTGGGCCTGGGGACTGCTGGGCTCCCTCGCCTACCAGGGGCTCCTCATAGCCGGGTTCGGATTTCTGGCGAGTCTGCTCATGTTCAAATATTACTACCCCTCGCGGATCACCGCCGTCGGCCTGACCCAGCCAGTGATCGGGATCATTCTTGCGTGGATAGTCCTGGGCGAAGAGCCTACCCCGCTGCTCTGGGCTGGAGGAGTCCTGGTGATGTTCGGCGCCCTTCTGGCACAGAAGAGGGACTAGCCCGCGCTCTGCACGTCCACCTGGTGTTTCTGGTAATACGCTAGGCTCAGTTCAGCCTCTTCGTCAGTTAAACCCTCATAGGGGGGCAACAAAGACATCGACAACCCCGCGGAACCGTCTATCCGACATTGCGTAGCCCTCACCAGCCGTACCCATGACATAGAGCTGGTGTGCTCCCAGTTTCTGCAGCTGACGAATCAGACGTCGAAACTGTGCCTCGTCCAGGGCGAAGTCGTCGGTCCAGGGGACGTCGACGGCACCCAGCATTCCCTGTCTGGCCCGCATCTCTATGTTTGCTTCACTCACCTTGATCGTCTCGGCCATAATCCCACTCCTCCTGATACTCCTCGTGCTCTGCCTGGATTAAGAAGGAGACTCTGTCTCTTCTATCAGATCAGACGCAACCTGGCCGGAACTTCGTCTGGTTTCCTGCGGTTGGCGGAAGGTGGGTTCGGTCTCCAGGCCGAAGTATTCTTCTTTCGAGCCTTGGGCTCGACCCACGGCGGCCTGGAGACCTCCGCCACGCCGGACTCGAAAATGAACTTGAAAGGACAAGGAAACGACGAAGAACGACTTGACTCGCCTCCTACCAGAGGATATCAACTTTGTATTTCTTCAGCACGCGATCTGAGCTCACCAGAACCAGTTCTTCCAGCTGACTCTGCGCAACTAGCATCCGATCGATGGGATCCCTATGAACATCTGGAAGAGAACCCGCGCGAAGGGCGTGCTCCAGCACAATTGGGAGCACCTGGAAGCGAGCTCGGCGCAGTAGACCTGGAAGGTCCCGGACGACCTCCCTTGCCTCATCGAGTTTGCCCAGGCGGTGTTTCGTCGCGATTTCCCAGGCCGAGGCACTGCTGACCAGGACCTCGTTTTCGGGATTCGCAATAGCGGATCTGGCAGGCTGGGAAAGAGTATCGTCGTCGAAGAGCCACCAGAGGAGCACGTGGGTGTCCAGCAGGATCCTCACCGCTCCCAGGCCTTCAGCTCTTCTTCGGGAAGAGGCTCGAAAAACTCCTTCCCGATCCGCCCCTTGGCAATCCCTGGAGTTCGGGGCAGGTCTCGCTCCAGCGGCACCAGACGGGCACAGGGCCGTCCCGCCTTGGCCAGGATGATCTCCTCGCCTGCCCGCACTCTTTCCAGAAGACGGGAAAGATGGGTCTTTGCCTCATGAACGTTAACAATCGAAGCCATCACAAAAACTCTAGTTTAGTTAGATGACTTAGTCAAGTCTTGCTACGGAGATCGCTCCTTCCAGCACAGCCATCAATTATCGTTCTCGAACAGGAAGAGACCACCCTTGCCGGCCACGACAATATCGAGGTCTCCGTCCTGGTCGATGTCTATCACGGGGATTTGCATGCCGCCTCCGACCCGACCGCCGTAATGGATGATGTGGCGTTGCCACTCCCATTTTCGAGGAGTCTCGAGGTGCTCGTACCAGTAGATGCCAAGCGGCTCGCGGCCGCCCTTGTCATGGCCATTGTGGGCAAAGAGGCGCTTCCCGGTGACCAGCTCCGGGCGGCCGTCTCCGGTCAGGTCCACCATCGTCATCGCATGCGCCTGGGACCAGGCATCATCGATTGTGTGCTTCTGCCACTTCGTCGGTCCGCTGCTGTCGGGCAGCTGCTCCAGCCAGAAGAGACCATAGTCATGGGCCGCGGTGCTGACGATGTCATTGACTCCGTCCCGGTTGACATCGTGAACGTAGATGAAGCCCGCAGACTTCTCTAATTCGAAGTCCGGATGGAATTCCCAGGGCCCGTCTCGGGGTGCTGCCGGTGCTTGCAGCCAGCCTTTCGGGACGAGGATATCGTTGCGGCCATCGCCATTCAGATCCCCTGCGCCGATGCCGTGGCCATAGCTTCGAGGGCTCACGACGTGCTTGATCCATTTCGCTTCGGACCCCTGGCCCGTCAGCTCATACCAGGCAGCGCTGGCGCTCTCGCGGCCAAACTGGGGAAGAAGGTCGTCGTCGGCACCGTCGTTGTCGAGGTCCACGAGGAAGGCGAATTCGACGGGCGACCCGGAATCAATCAGGTGCTTCTGCCAGGCACTCTGGGGTGCGCCGGGGTTCTGGAACCACGCGATCTCCTGGGAAGCCCAGCCAACACTGATGATGTCAAGGGCACCGTCGCCGTTGACGTCCAGCGGCAGGTCCGAAAAGTCATCGATATAGTTGTTCCAGAACAGGAAGGAGCGGAATTTGTGCTTCCTCCAGGTTGGGGCCTCGTACCAGTTTTCGCCGGAGACGATGTCAAGCTTGCCGTCACCGTTCAGGTCGGCCACCGCACAAGCCTCGTTTCTTCCGAGATCCACCGTGTGTTTTCGAAACAGAATCTCGTCGGAGCCCGCCATAACGGCTGTCACACCCGTCAGCGTAAAGATCAGGGACTTCAAGAGGATGGGTCGCATTACAGTTTGCCTCACAGTTTACCTGACTGACCTGAAACTTGATTGGCTAGGAGATTAAGCAAGAGCCGAAAATGACAGAGCCGTGACTGCGAAGGAGCGGTTCCGGCATACCGATGCCGGAAACAACGGACCAAGCGGACGGTGGCCCATTGGACCCGCTGGCCGCATATCCCGATCGGTGATCGGGACCGCTCCTTTGCAGTCACGGCTCTGTCAGAATCGGCAGCTACTATCACGGCAGCCGTAACAAAGTCTCGTTCTCGAATGATGCCAGGGCTTCCTACGTTTCCAGGCATGCGGTGTGCCGGCTCCGTGTGCGAAAGGGCTGGTGATGGGATCCACGTTGGGAGAGTTTATACTAAGGTTAGCGAGTTTATAGTATCTTTAGACTTCCTAACTTCCCTCAAACCAGCGGTTAAATGCTCCCCTTGCGCATCTCTTCGGCCATGTAGTCGGTCGCCCGCCAGGAGAGCGCGAGGATCGTCAACGTCGGGTTCTTCTCCGTGGCCGTTGGGAAGGCTGACCCGTCCACAACGAACACATTCTTCACTTCATGCATCTGGCAAAAGCCCTTGAGAGCGGATCTGGTGCTCCTCGTGTGTACAGCCTGGAAACTCCGCCAGATAGGTGTTTCCCTGGTAGCCGAGTTCGTCGATGAGCCCGACTTTGGTCGAGTAGTAGTGATCCACCGTCAGCCCTTTAAGAGCTTGAAAAAAAATCGGCCTTCTCGCCGGAAGCCTCGCTGTATTGCTGCAGCAGAGTGACGCGATCCGCCTCCGCCAGGTCCTCAAAACCAGACTCTTCGAGCCGTCTCAGGCCCCCCAGCAACTCGTCTTTGAGCTTGGCTTTGATCTCTCCCGCGAGGGCCTCGTCGATCATCCGATCCACTCCCACCGCCGCTGCTCCTGGCGTATCGGTAGACGGGATGATCATGTCGACCAGGGTTGAGAGCAGCTTGAACTCCGATTCGCTCAAGGCCTTCGGCTGATAGGCCGTTTGAGCCCATGCCGTGGGAGACAAAGAGGCCAGGGCGGCCGCTGCTCCCGCTCCGGCGGTGATCTGAACAAGCGCCTCTCTGCGAGTTTTTTGATCGGACATAGCTTCCTTTCTCAGATACTACAGTTCACCACGACCCCTCATACGCTGAATATTCTCCGCTGCACGGATCGCCAGGGCAACGATCGTGAGGGTCGGATTCTTCTCGGGGAAAGTCGTGAAGCTGCTTCCATCAACGACGAAGAGGTTCTTGATCTCGTGCGTCTGATTGAAACTATTGAGGACAGACGTTTCGAGGTCTTTACCCATGCGCACGCACCCGACCTCGTGGGAAGCGAATCCCCTCGGTCCCGCTTGCTGCACCCGTAAGGCCACACCCGCCGTGTCGTAGATCGCGTGACATGCCTGGAGCCGCCCTATACATGGCCCGGTCATTGGGCTGCCAGCGGAAATGCACCTGGGGCAGCGGTAAACCGTAGTCATCACGGCGATCCGGGTGCAGCGTAACGCGATTCTTCGCGTGTCCAATAACTTTTCCGAAGGCGAGCGCGTCCGTGTGTGCCGGCTGCAGGTCGCGCACTCGTTTCTTGAAATCATGGCCGAAGCCCGGAACATGGCGGGCGTGGTGCGGTCTCATGTACCCACGCACGTTGAGCTGAATGCCAAAACCTCCCGCATAGTCGGCGCCTTCTGGTGTCTGAGAGCGCGGGATGTAGGCATGATCCAACGCGCCGTCCTGGTTGGTGGGTTTCTGGCCAACAAGATCCGCCAGATAACCATGAACTTCGGCGGTGATGTGCCCGTGGAGGTAGCGACCGACGACGTCGTTGCTGTTGGCGAGGCCGTTTGGGAAGCGCCGAGATCGCGAATTCAGCAGTAGACGTGCCGATTCAATATTGCCGCAGCAGGCGGCGAAGACATCGGCCTTGATTTCGTCCTCTTCCCCGGAATCACGTTCGAAAATGGCGGCCGAGCTCACACGGGCTTCGTCATCGGTGCGTAGCTCGCGGACCATCCACCCACTCCGAAGGACCAAACGGCCTGTACGCCGGGCTTGTGGGATCAGGTGCTCGGCCGTATTGAAGATCGCCGAGACTCTGCATCCCTGGCCCGGCCGTGACCGGCTTCGGTGGCGAGAGCCTTGCGCACGGGGATCACCCGCATCCCAATCTTGCGGCAGGCCCGGTCGAGAATGTTCTCCGAGCAGCGCATGCGGAGGGGCCGAATAAAGCGTCCGTCGGGCAGTACCTCGAGGTTTTCTCGGGTTCCACAGACGACCATCAGTTCTTCGGCCTGGTCATAGTAGGGCGCAAGCTCCTGGTAGGTGAGCGGCCAATCCTCTTCGATGCCGTTCACCGACCATTCGCGAAAGTCATCTTCGGAGAACCTGAGCGCGACGGCATTCCAGTGAGTGGTGCGCCCTCCCAATACGCGACCCCGACTGACGGAGATCGGGTCCCCTTCGTACTCGACCGGCTCCCGCTTCGGATCAGGCGTGACGCTGGGGACGGTAGGCGGTCTCGCTTGATCGTAGGGCCAGGCGTGGTTCCTCAGCTTCGAGGGGTCACGGTACTTGCCGGCCTCGATCAGGGCGACCCGGGCACCCCGCTCGACCAACTGAGAAGCGAGCGTCCCACCTGCGGCCCCGGAGCCGATCACGCAGACGTCGAACCTCTCGACGGACATGGCTCCCATCATAGGTTAGAGGGTCGCGCGGGGAAAGCAGCGTCAATTTGGATACGCACCCGCCGCCTTGACCTGTACAAGCTTCTGGCCCAGGCCAGCGGCCGCGAAATCTCCACGCGCCAGTCCCGCATGGTCGAAGCGGGGGAATAGGCATCGACCCAGCTTTCTGGCGGTCGAGTCTTTCGAGCCTCTCGGCTCGAAGCACGGCGGGTCACTTCGTGCTCTCGGCAACCACAAGGTCGCGCCCGCCAGAAACTGCCCGAAACAGAGAATCCAGTTTTTCAACCGTGGGCACAGACTCACCCTTCTCGTAGCGAGCGTAAGCGTTACGTGATCTGACGCCCAATTGCTGGGCTGCCTCGGCCAAGGAAAGGCCACTGGCTTCACGCCTCCTTCGAAGCAAAAGACTCACCATGTTTCGCACATCGGACGAGCCCACTTCAAATGTCTCTTTCTTGCTGGGATAGATGGTCACGAAAAACCCGGCCTGGTTGACCATCGTTTCAAACCAGTCGCCTATCATCGCCAGCGCCTCTTTTCGAGTGCTTCCTTGAGTCATGGCCTCGAGAATGGGGACTTCAGCCAACCAAAAGCGCCCGTCCTGGTAGATCTTGCCTTGAAAACGCATGGCTACCCTCGCTTGCCGGCCCGGCGTAGGATGACGCGCGCCAGCCTTTCGTTGATCTCACTATGACGGGGTATGGCTTCGGTCTTCTCGCCATCCGTCCAGACATCGTGTCTTCTTCCGTGACGTTCGAAGGACCAGCCCAGCTTCCCCAGCCCAGCTTCCCCAGCTCGGCTTCCAACACCCGCCTTTTCATTGGAGAACTGTACACGTATACGTGTTCTTTGTCAACAGGCAGGATTCCTGGAACCTCCAGCCTACTCTTTAAAATGCCGTAACAACCAGCGGCAATTGACCACTTTTTCCACCAGATCCAGGGGCAGGTAGAAGTAGTGGCAGGAGGGTTCGAAGCCGATCCTCGAATCCTCCTGCACGAGGGCAAAGAGTTGGCGTGCCAAAACGATCTCGGACTCCAGATATCGTTTGATTTCAGCCCGCAAGCCATGGCGCTGTTCAGGCAACAAGGTGGTGGTGGGATCGGCAAGTGCATCCCGGGCAAGGATGAAATTCGCCTGATTGGCGACCGATTGAAAATTGATCGCTGCAGCGCGCGCAAATCTCAGGTCCGCTCGAACTTCGCCACGTCGATCTGCCGACGCCTTATCCACGGCCGCCTGCAATTCTACAAGGCCCGGCCGCCAACCCTGGGCCATCTTCTCGAACTGTGCCGCAAAGACTTTCGGTGGGTAGGGGCCGCGCCATCGGTCCAGGTCGTCGTAGGGAATCCCCCACATGGTGGCCCGGTAGCCCGTCTTCGAGGGATAAAGCGCATTGGCCGGGCCGATCTGGACTGGCGAAGTGTATACGACGCTCACGTGAAACGGATACTCGCGAAAGGCGTCACTCATGAGGGTCCAGGCCTTCCGTGCATGAGCGGCTCCCTCAGGGCCAAACCGCTCTCGTGCCAGCGAATCCAATACGGTGTCGAGGTTCGGCATAGGGGTGCGGCTTGAGCGTTGCGCCAGTTGAAAGTTGGGCGAAGGATGCCCGCCCATGGTCCAGCCGATCAGCATTCCGTCAAGTTTGGATGGCGCCAGGTTCCAGAGGTGCTCGGCCACGAGGTCCATTACCGGGAGATAAGGCAAGCTGGCGATTTCGCAGGTGTTGTTGAACTGGATCTCGGCCGCCCTCTTCAGCCCCGCCTTGGTGGCGGCTGCCCAATGCGCTGCCGCCCGCGGTCCCGGTCCGATCGCGGAAATCGAATACTCGCCAACCCTGGTCTTTATCCCGCCGCGCTCGATCGACTTGGACCATTCACTGACCGACATGAGCCAAACCGATTTAGGTAAGCGCGCGATGATGTCCGGAGCATCTCCGTGACCTTTCCAACCCCAGTCCGACACCACGACGTTGGCTCTGGGGTTGCTGCGGTGAACGCCTTCTTCGATCACGCCAATGACCTCGGCAATAATGTCCGTATCTGTCCGCTCCTTGCAGTGCGGGCAGGCTTCCCAGCCGCCAAGAGAAGCGCAGTTGGTGAGGTTCTCCGATGCCGTGATCGAGTAGACGCCACCCAGGCCAGATACCTCTCGAAACACATACGCAAGTGCATCGCCCATCCATTGGCGAACCGCCGGCTGCGAGGTGCAAAGCGCCGTGTATTCGCCTTGCCTGTCCTGAACACCACCCATCTCAGGGCGGTTCTCAAAAAAGGCGGCGGGCATCGCCCGTGGCTCGTTCATGTACAGATACACAGCAATGCCATATTTCCTGGCCCGCTCCACCAAAGCTCGAAGATTGGCCAGGCGCCGCTCGTGGCCATCTCCAAACTCTGGGAACGCCTTCCCGCCTGGCGCCAGATCGCGTAGAACTGCATGTAGCCAGACGCCGTTGACTCCTACGCTGGCAAGCCGTTGCAGAAAGCCATCGGGATAGGGATTCAGTCTGGGATTCGATAGCGGATCACCGTACATGGCGAGGTAGGAATAGACCAGCCGCAGGGAACGCTGCTGCTCAGCTTCAGGCTGTCGCGGAGAAAAGGAAGTGAGCGGCTTGCTGAGTTGTCGAACGAAGTCGAAACGCGGTTCTGCTGGGCCCCCGATCTTCTGGCCAAAATCCTGGCTGACTACGCGCCGAATCTCGGCGGCTCGGAGCTGCGCCACCGCGTCTGGCGAATGGAAGCGGAGCGGGTCGCAGCTGGGCTTCAGGCGGCCCAGTTTGATCCATAGGAAATCGTCCTCGCGCAATGCGAACGCCAGTCGCTTCGGCGTCATCTCCAGAAGTTCCAGCAATTGTGGGTAGGGCAAGAGGTGCCAATTGCGTCGAATAAGGGTAATGTAGCCCCGTTCCCTCATCTCGGGCGGAATGGTCACATCAGGGGGCAATCCCATCGACTCAGCCAGGGCGGTGATGTCTTGTACAGTCGCACCGAGGATCCTGGCCAGCTTCGCCGGTTCAACGACACTCCAATTTCGCCAGACAAACTCGTGGATGCGGTCTGGGAAATGACGGCTCACGATCGGGGCCCGAGCGTCGCCGTGTGGCAGAACTGGAACCTGGGCAGAACTGTGGCCTACCCGGCAGAAAAGGACCCAACCCGCCCACATCAACAGCAGAAACTTCAACGGCAAGTGCATGAAGGCCATCGTATCCCATTCAAGCTAACCGTTCAGCTTGATGGACCAGCCGAAGAGAAAGACACAGAATCCGAGTAACATCGGATACCGGTCGGCGGATTCTTGGCACCTTACGAGCTGCCCAAGCCTTGACAGAAAACCAGTGTGGGATGTAGGTTCGTTTCCAACTCTTGCGGCGTAGAAAGCACAACTTCTGGTGAAGCTTACTTCGGGGGGTGGGCAATGGCTTTCGGAAATGATCGAAGTCTTGAACCAGGCAACCTGATTTCCCGTCGGCGGTTGCTGGAGATGTCGGGACTCGGGTTCGGAACCGTGGCTCTGGCAAGTCTGCTGGACTCGGAGGCCTTGTTAGGCGCTCCCTCCACACCCGTCTACGCCGACCTGAAGCCACGGCTGGGACATTTTCCGGGCCCAGCCAAGGCGGTCATCCAGCTGGTCCAGAACGGCGGCCCCAGCCAGATGGACCTCTTCGACCCCAAGCCTGAACTCACCAAGAGGGCAGGTCAACCTCATCCGGACGGCGTCGAGATCCACCAGCCCAACAATCTGAATATCCTTATGCCCTGTCCCTACCAGTTCGGACGCCACGGACAGTCCGGCATGGAGATCTCCGAGGTTTTGCCTCACCTGAGCGGCGTGGCGGACGAGCTATGCATGGTCCGTTCCATGTACTCGGTCCACAACAACCATCCCGAGGGGCTGAACATGCTCCTGACGTCCCAGATTTTTCCGGGACGGCCGGTCATGGGTTCCTGGATTACCTACGCCCTGGGTACCGAGAACCAGAGCCTGCCCGCCTATGTCGTCTTGCGGGCCCCGGAGGGATACAGCGTCAGCGGAAAGATCCTCTGGTCGAGCGGCTGGCTCCCGGCCCTGTACCAGGGAGTTGAGTTCAGCTCCACTGGTACTCCAGTACACCACCTGCAGCAAGAGAAACCCCTCCCGCCGGGTGTCCAGCGCCAGAGCCTCGACCTGCTGGCCCGGCTCAACGCCCGTCACCTGCGGGATCACTCCAATGAATCCGAGCTGGAGGCCCGAATCCAAAACTACGAACTGGCGGCCCGGATGCAGCTGGCCGCGGCCGACGTGTTGGACCTGGCAAAGGAGTCGGAGGCCACCAAGAAGCTCTACGGCTTGGATGACCCTTTGACGAATGGCTACGGGACCCGGTGTCTGATGGCCCGGCGACTGGTGGAGTCGGGAGTCCGTTTCGTCCAGGTCTTCGCCGGTAAGGGGCAACCCTGGGACAATCACAGCAAGCTCAAGACTGGCCTGGCCGACATCTGTGCCAGGACGGACCAGCCGACAGCGGCTCTGATCAAAGATCTGAAGGGCCGAGGTTTGCTGGAGAGCACGATCATCATGTGGGCCGGTGAGTTCGGACGCCTTCCCACAACCCAGAACTCGGACGGAAGAGATCACAACCGCAATGCGTTCACCATCTTGTTCGCGGGCGGCGGCTTCAAGCCCGGGCTCACCTACGGAACCACAGACGAGTTCGGCTACAAGGCAGTCGAGAACAGGGTGAGCACCTCCGACATGCAGGCGACCCTCTACCATTTGCTTGGAATCGACCACGCTCAGTTGACCTATTCCCACGGGGGCCGAGAGGAAACCTCCACCAACCTCGCTATCACCGGAGCCAAGCTTGTTCCCGGCCTGTTGGAACACGCGCCACGGCAAGCCTGACTGCCATGAGACCCTTTTTCTACAGGTCGTCCCTCAGCTGGCCCCTCGCAGTCCTCTTCTCCACGACACTGGCGACTGCCCAGGCACCCAGCTTCGAACGAGACCTGCTTCCCATCTTCACGGCTCACTGCTTCGCCTGTCACGGAGGAACATCCATGGTGGGCTTGGATCTGCGTAGCGCGTCGTCGGTCCTGAAGGGAAGCCACTACGGACCTGTGGTGGAGAGTGGCTCTCCGGAAAAAAGCCTCCTCTACCAGAAGGTCTCCGCGAGAGAGATGCCACCGAAAGCCTTTAATCTGGACCTGTCCGAAGCCCAGATAGAAGCCATCCGGAGATGGATCGAGGCGGGGACACCGCACGAGAGTGCCCTACCTGTCCTCGGAGCGGAGCAGCAGCAGCGCTTTGCCGAGGAGGCCCTCCCTATCTTCCAAGCCAAGTGCCTTGCCTGCCATGGGCAGGAGAATCCCCCGGGGAACCTGGATCTGAGGACTCTGGAGGGAATCCTGAAGGGGGGCGAAAATGGACCGGTGGTCGTCGAGGGAGCCTCAGATCAGAGCATCCTGATACGGATGGTGTCGAGCGGAAGCATGCCTCCTCCAGACGTGGGATCCGGATTGACCGACCAGGAGATACAAAGTTTGCGGGCCTGGATCGACTCCTCGCACTTCGGGCCCGATCTGACTACCCAGGAGAGACAGACCTTCAGCCCGGCTGAGGCTCCCGAAATCACCGAGAAGGACCGGCGATTCTGGGCCTTTCGGAAACCGGTAGCGGCAGCCTTGCCCCAGGTAAGGAACAAAGACCGGGTCCGTACCCCGATCGATGCCTTTATACAGGCTCGTCTCGAGTCAAAGGGCCTGGATCTATCCCCCGAAGCCTCGAGAGCCACCCTGATGCGCCGCGCCTACTTCGACCTGATTGGCCTCCCTCCTACACTGGAGGAGATGGAGGCCTTCCTGTCCGATCCTGGGGCCGATGCCTATGAGCGTCTGATCGATCGCCTCCTGGAATCGCCACACTACGGCGAGCGCTGGGGTCGGCACTGGCTGGATCTGGTCGGATACACCGATATCGCGGGATTCGACAACGACCTGCCCATCGTGGGCGTCTTCGAGGGGATGTGGCGCTACCGGGACTGGGTAGCCGAGTCCTTGAACCGCGACAAACCCTATGACCAGTTCCTCACGGAGCAGCTGGCGGGGGATGAGCTGGTCGACTGGCGTTCGGCCAGGGAATACACTCCCGAGACCGTCCAGCTTCTGACCGCTACCGGGTTCCTGCGCAATGGTCTCGATCGGACGGATCTGGATATCGTCAACCTACCTGGGGAGCGCTATTCTGTCTTGTTCGACCTGATGGAGCAGGTGTCCACAGGTTTGATCGGCCTCACCGTGGGATGTGCCCGCTGCCATTCTCACAAGTTCGATCCGATTCCGCAGAGAGACTATTACCGGCTCCTGTCCGTCTTCACTCCTGCCTATAACCCCATGAGGTGGAAACAGCCCAAGGACCGCTCCCTGCCCGATGTATCTCAGCCGGATCGGGAGGCCATCGAACGCCACAATGCTGAAATCGACGGTCCCCAGAAGAAGCTGGAGGAAGAGCTTGCAGGCTTGCGCCAGCCCTACGAGGAGAGCCTGCTCGAGGAGAAGCTCCTTAAGGTATCGGAGGAGGTTCGTGCCGATGTAAAGGCGGCCCTGGGGACTCCGGAAGAGAAGCGAAACGAGGTGCAGACCTATCTAGCCAAGAAATTCGAGAAGCTGCTGGAGGTCACGCCGGAGGAGGTCCAGGAGGCCCTGAACAAAGAAGACCGTGAAGAGGCCTCGCGAATCAAAAAGAAGATCGAGACCCTGCAGGGATACCGCCGCTCCTTCAACAAGATCCAGGCCCTTTACGACGTGGGGGCGGCTCCCCTGACGCGGCTCCTACAGCGCGGGGACATCGAATCGCCTGGGCCTCGGGTCACGCCAGGCGTGCTCGAGGTCCTGAGTCCGCCGGGACGGAGCACAATCGAAAAACCAGCTGATACACGGGGGGAAAGCAGCGGTTACCGACTTGGTCTGGCCCAGTGGCTGACCAGCCGCGATCATCCCTTGACAGCCCGGGTACTGGTCAATCGGGTCTGGCACCACCACTTTGGGCGCGGCATCGTAGCCACCCCGGGAAACTTCGGGCGCATGGGTTCACCACCGAGCCACCCGGAGCTGTTGGACTGGCTGTCGGTGGACTTCATGGAGCAAGGTTGGACTCTCAAGCGGCTCCACAGGATGATCATGGTGTCGAGTGTCTACCGGCAGTCCTGGCGCCAGCCCGAGGATTCCGCCGGCCACCAGCTGGATCCTGAGAATCGTCTGCTCTGGCGTATGAATCTCAAGCGTCTGGAGGCTGAAGCGGTTCGAGACGCGATCCTGGTGGCCAGCGGAAAACTGGACCGCAGGCTGGGCGGGGCCCCTGCCCTTTTGGAGCACGATGCAGCCGGTCTTCAGACGGTCAAGGCCACGGAGGAAGACCCCAACGCGCCCTATCGCCGGAGTCTCTACATCCTGGCACGCCGGAATTATCCCCTCAACTTTCTGGAGAACTTCGATTACCCCAAGGTGCAGGTCAACTGCACCGCCCGAACCAACTCAGTGACGCCGCTTCAGTCGCTGACGCTTATGAATGATCCTTTCTTGGTGGAGCAGGCCATGTACCTGGCCGAGAGAGTCAGAGAACAAGCGGGGGACGATCCCGAAAAGAGGGTTGAGAGGGCCTACCAGATAGCGCTTTCACGCCAACCAACCCCAGACGAAGCTCGGATCTCAGAGGATCACCTGCGGAAGCAGGAGAGAAACTATCGCCTTGCCAACACCCCTCCGGAGAAAGCTTCCCAGGCAGCTCTGGCCAACCTTTGCCAGACACTCTTTGCCACCAACGAGTTCCTCTACCTGGACTGAACCCGACTCGGAAAGATCCGTTCAGCCTTTCCAACCTTGACCAGAGTGGCCTGTCCCCTTTCTTGGCTTCTTCCTACCCATCCCAGGCCAGGGGGGCGATACCCTCGATATGAGTCTTGACGTCGATTACAGCGGGTTTTCCTGCCTCCAGTGCCTGCTCGAGAGCGCTGCCCAGCTCGCCCGGTTTGTTGACCTGGATGCCGAAACAGTCCATCGACTCGGCGATCTTGGCGAAATCAGCATTGGTCAGCATCCAGAGCTCGTCCGAGCCGGGCTGCCGACCACCGTACACTGTTTCATTCAGATTCTGCTCCTGATTGAGCGAGGCATTGTTGTTCACCAGCGTTACCGTGTTGATGCCGTAGCGCAGGGCAGTGTCCAATTCGGTCAGGTGGTACCAGATGCCACCATCTCCCGTGAAGCAGATCACCGGACGATCGGGAACGGCGCATTTGGCACCAATCGCCGCGGGCAGTCCCCAGCCGAGGGATCCCGCACAGCGGATGTACGACTGGTCAGGAGAAGTGAGATCCAACAGGGTCCCGGTCCAGATTCCGGAGTGTCCGGTATCCGAGACCAGCACCGCGTCACTCGGAAGCAGGTCCGTCAGCTCTTTACAGAGCCTTTCGGGTCTCATCGGAAGCTCGTCGGAGTTTGCCAGTGGTGCCACACCCGCCCGCCAATCCCGGACCAGCTGCTGCACATGTGAGATCCATTCGGCGCGCGCTTCGGTCGCTTCCGAGACCGTCGCAGCGGCCGCGACGTCGACCATCTTGCGAAGTGACGATCGCGCATCGCCCTGCATGCCGACAGTAACCGGGAATGAGCGTCCCAGCTCGGCCGGATTGATATCCAGCTGAACTATCCGAGTGCCGGGTCGAGGGATACGCCACTCGTTGGTTACCTGTCCTCCCGTATGGCTGCCGACAAAAAAGACGACATCCGCCTCGGCCAGCGTCTGGTTGGCGCAGGCTCGGGAGTACAGGCCAGAAACGCCGACCGCAAGCGGATGATCGTGAGGGAACGTCTGTTTGGCGTTGAGGGCAGTGATGACGGGTAGACTGAGCAGCTCGGACAGCTCGACCAATTCCCGACCCGCGCCGGAGGCAGTCACGCCCCCACCCGCCACAACGACGGGCCGCTTCGCCTCCTGCAGTAGCCGGATTGCCGCCTGGATTGTGGCCGAGTCCGGCTCAGGACGAAATGGGGGTACGCGCGTGAAAGGCTCCTCGACGACGACCTCGAGGTCGGAGACACCGTTCAGGACGTCGCTCGCGGCTATGCCACACAAATCCAGATGCGCCGGGCCTGGCGTTGCCGAGGTAGCCTCACGGATTGCCTGACGAAGAAACAGGGGCAGCTGCGTCACATCCGTGACCGAGACACTGTACTTGGTCACCGCACTGAAGGGTCCGTTGTGATCTACCTCCTGGTAGGCGTGTCGGTATTGTTGGATCTGTGGAAGCCGGCCCGTGAGGGCAACGACGGGTGAACAAGCCAGGTAGGCGTCTTGCAAGCCAGCCGCCAGATTGGCCGCTCCCACCGATTGCGCCCCACAGACTCCAATACCGTGCTTGAGCCGACCGTACGCATCCGCCATGTAGGCAGCGGCTTTTTCCCCGTGAGTCATGATTCGCGTGATGCCCATCCGCTCCAGTTCGGGCATGGCCTCGGGAATGATGACGGGCATGAAGAAGAAGTGAGTGACGCCGTATCCGTGAAGCGTCTCGGCGAGAAAACGGGCTCCTGTCATCTTGGGCATGGAATCGACTCCTTGGCTGTCCCCAACAACGTCGTGTGCTCGGATGATCGTCAACCGGCAGCTTGCATTAGACCACATGAGCCAGTGAGCAGTGAGCAGTGAGCAGTGAGCAGTGAAGGCAGTGGGCAGTGAAAAGCGAATGGTAGTCTCTGACTGTGCTGTTCGTGTCTGTGCTCGGAGTACCGACAATCAGCGGTTCGCTGCCAGCTGATAACGAACAGTTCTCACGCAGTCGTGCCGTCGTGGCAAAATCACTGCTCACTGCTTCTCACTGCTCACTGCTCACTGATCCCACGCCAGGAGCCTGTCCCAGAACCGCAAGGGCTGCTCTCTCCAAGCTGCCCTTCTCTCCCAGCAGGTCACTCAACGCCAACAGGGTCTTGCTCATCTTGATTTGTCTGGGGCGATTCTCGAGGATTGACCAGAGCTCGTGTGCCAGGCTGGACGCGTGAATCACACCCAAGCAGAGCTCCGGAACCACTTTGTCTCGGGCCAGCAGATTGGGAAGCCCGATCGCCTCGGAATCGATCAAGCCGATCGCTCCCAGAAATCCGACAGCCGCTCTCGAGATCGAGGAGAGCCTGTATGCAATCACCATCGGACGGCCCAGCATCATGGCCTCCAGGGTGGCCGTCCCCGAGCACAGCAGGAGGAGATCCGAAGCGATCATTGCGTCCCGACCACCAAGGCATAATCGGATTGGTTCGTCCAGCCTGCGCTGGGCTACGAGTGCCCGGATCTCGGCTTCGAAGAACTCGTCGGCGATAGGCAGGACAAATCGGAGCGACCCGTCGCGCCCGAGCAGCTCCTGAGCGACATCCAGAAAGAGGGGTAGCAGCGTCCTGATCTCCTGAACCCGACTCCCCGGGAACAAGCCCACCACCCTGTCCCGCGCCCCCAGCTGAAGGCGCCTGCGAGTATCCCGGCGACGCTCGGAGTCAGCCGGTTCGAGCACATCCTTCAAATAGTGCCCGACGAAGACCGCTCGCCCCCCGACCTCCTGGTAGACGTCGTGCTCCTCGGGAAACGAAGTCAGTATTCGATCGAATCCCGGGGCAATCCATCTGGCCACCTTCGCCCACAACCAGACCTGAGGAGGAAAGTAGGAGACGGTGGAAATACCCTTTGCCTTGAGCCACCGAGCCAAGAACATATGGAAAACCTCGTGTCCGATCAACACGGCTACATCGGGTCTATTCCGGCTCAGAAGGGAACGAATCTCCCTGACCGTGCGGGTGAGTCCGGGCAGCGTGCTCAACGGCTCGGTCAAACCAACGGACCCCAAGTGGTTGGTGTCAAAGAGGACTTCGACGCCAGCCCGCTTCATTCGCTCCCCACCTACTCCGGATAGTCTGACCCCGGGGTCGATTCGCAGGATCGCCTCCGCCAGATAGGATCCGGCAATGTCACCCGAAACTTCACCCGCGCTGATGAAAACGCTTGAGGGACGTCCGATGGAACGCGGGATGACCGGAGGCATCAGTGCTCTTCCCTGGTCGGCCCTTCAAGCCTCCGCAGCAGAGAACGTGCATACTGGGACGAGGCACCGGCTCCCCCTTGAAGGGTGCGCCGGGCACTCCTCCCGAGGTCTCTTCTGAGGCCCGGATTACTCAGAAGTCTATGCAATTCCGAAACGAGCTGTTCTCGGCCCTTCAGCTGAATCAGAGCCTCCTTCTCACTGAAATGGCTCACCTCCGCCTGGAAGTGTTCGACGTGTGGTCCGACGATGATGGCCGTCCCTTTTGCCGCAGCCTCCAGCAAGTTGTGTCCGCCGCGGGGAACGAAACTTCCTCCCATGATTACGATATCGGCACGTTTGTATGCGGCAGAGAGCCAGCCGTAGCCATCCAGTAGCAGAACTTCCCAGCCCGGAGAAATCTCATCGGGCGCCGAGGCTCGAGCCACTCCGAACCCGTGTCTCCGAATCAGCCGAGCGATCGCGTTGAACCGGCTTCGGGCACGCGGAGCTATGACGAGGCGAAGATCTGAAAAGCTCGGCTGAAGCTGGCGAAAAGACTCCAGGATCCACTTTTCCTCCGGCGAGTGAGTACTCGCCGCCACTAATACAGTGGCTCCTGGTGGGACTCGCTCCTGCCAGGGGAAGCCAGAATCGGGGAATGAGGCAATCTGATCGAACTTGCAGTTACCCACCACTTCCAGCCGATCGGGACTCGCACCGATCTGGTGGAATCGTTCCTTCTCCTGCTGGCTGAGAACCCCAATCCAGTCGGCACAGGATAGAACCCTTTGGAAAAAGGGTCTTATCCATTTAACCGGAGAATGTAGGCTGAGGCGGTGGATCACCCTCGTGCTGGCACGCACTATCCGAGGTCCGTGGGCGAGTTCCAGGCCTGGTTCCGCACCGATGCGGACTGTCTGGACTACTTGGAGTGGCTGCGATGGCCCGCTGGCTTCGCTTGCGCGGACTGCGGCCACGATGGTGGCTGGCGGCTGGGCGATGGGCGCTTCAGGTGCTCCGGGTGCGGCGGCCGTAGTTCGGTGACTGCGGGCACGATCGCGCACGCCGCTCACGGTAGGTTCAATGCCTGCTGGCTGTTCGCCACGGGCAAAGACGGGATCTCGGCGCTGAGCCTAAGCGGACGCTCGAGATCGGCTCCTACCAGACCGCGTGGGCCATGCTGCATCGGCTGCGGTCGGTGCTGGTGCGCCGGGGCCGCGACCGACTAGCCGGCATGGTGGAGGTGGATGAGACCTACATCGGCGGTGAGCAGCCGGGGCTCAGGTGGCCGGGCCAGGGGCAAGAAGGTGCTGAGGCATCGCGGTGGAGGTCCGGGAGCCGAAAGATGCTGCCGCTGGCTGATGCGTCGGCCGCGTCGCTGCACCCGTTCGTGACAGATCACGTTGAGCCGGGCGCGACGGTCTTCACCGACGGCTGGCAGGGTTACCACGGTCTGGAGAAGCTCGGCTACGTCCATGCTCGACGCAGCCAGCGGGCGGCCCGGGCCCGCGGGGAGGATACCGGCGAGCTACTGCCCGCGGTGCACCGTGTCGCCTCACTGGCCAAGCGGTGGCTGCTGGGCACCCACCAAGGATCGGTGGAGCCCGCCCACCTGGCCAGCTACCTGGATGAGTTCGTGTTCCGCTTCAACCGCCGACGCTCAGGTCTTCTAGCTCAGTTTCAATAACGACCACCAGGCTGGGCTCGAAGCTGCTCAACCAGCGACGCAGGTTCCTGTATCGATCCCAGGGCAGGTACACGACCTTTCGGATTCCCCGCTCGACCTGCTCGATCTCCTTCGCGGTCTGCCATCCTTCACGGTTACCTACACTGAGAACCACCTCAAGCTGGGGTCGGAACCGGCGCAGATGCTGGATCACGGTACCGGCGACCTTCACCTCACCGACGGAGACCGCGTGAACAAGCACACACCCGGGTCCGGTCTCAGATGCTGTCCCGGGTCGACCCAGGCGCTGCCCCAACTCAAGCCACCGGGATCGATCAACCAGTCCCTTCAGGAGCAGCCAGGGAACCAACGTCGTCCAAGTAACCAACGACACGCCAAAGTTGTAGAGGACTTCGATCAGCAAGATTCCGACTCCAGTCTGAGCAGCCATATGAGCCAAGGACTCAGCTCTCGGTTGACACTTCGGCTCCTTCAGCTGATGATTCCTGGCTGAGCTGCGCGCCTGGATTTAGAGCATCCTGTGCTCGCCGCCGCTCCTTCCCAAGACGCCTGGTCAGGGTCTGCGACAACTCCTCGAGTTTCCTGCGGGAGGGATTCCCCTCCACCCAAAGGGGCGTCCCCGTACAGATCACGACTCGAGAAAACGGGAGGGGAAGGAACATCTTTGACCAGGTTCCTCCGAAAACGATCTTGCGACGCGCCGCGACTCCGAGCGGAATGAGCGAACGTCGGGTGTGAAGGGCGCACAGCAGAATACCTGGTTTAGCGACCCCAGGTGGTCCCAACGGCCCATCCACACAAACTACACCCGGAAAGGAGTGTAGATTAAGATCTTGGATCAGTTCCCGAAGGGCTCCCGACCCCCTCCGAAGACTGGAGCCCCGAATAGCGCGCGTACCGCTGATCGCAGCTAGCTGACTTGCCCAATTCCCCTCTTCTCCAAGTGCGACCAGGACTGTGAATCGGAGAATGTGTGCCAGCCCGAAAAGGCCCAGAAGATCCCGTTCACAGTGGCAGTAGATCGTAGGTGAGCCGGGAGCGTAGTCCTTGGGACGAGTCCAGGCGTTATCGGCAGTCAGCACTCGGACATCCAGCGTGTCGAAGTAGAATCTGAAGAGACGGGCAAACATCTGAGGCCACCAGTCGGACCTCATCAAGAGCCTGATCAGCCACTTCATCTTGGTAAATCCAACCGGACTTCTATGAGAGGACCACCGCGTCAGAGAGGAAGGCTTGCGCCACCATCAACCACCAGAGTCTGACCTGAAATCCAGTCTGCCAGGGGACTGCACAAGAACAATACGGGCCTCGCCACCTCTTCTGGTTCAGGGAGCCGCCCCCTGGGGCTGCGTGCGAGCGCTTCCGTGCGCAGCCTGTCGTAATCCGGATGGCGTCGGATGGACTCGGTCTCGACCAGGCCAGCCGAGACTGCGTTGACGTTGATTCCCCGGGGAGCCAGTTCCACCGCCAGATAACGGGTCATTGATTCCAACGCCGCCTTCGCTACGCCGATCGCCCCGTATGATGGGACGTAGCGCTGACTTCCGAGACTCGACAAGCTCACTACTCTGCCATCCCGACCTTCCATCAAGGGCAGGGCCTGACGGACGCACAACAGGAGTGCTCTCGCGTTGGTGTTCAGAGTCAGATCCCACTGGTTGGGCCGGACCTCCACTAGAGGCTTGAAGGAACCCAGTGCCGCGGAGTGAATCAAGAAGTCGAGACCTCCTGAGCCGGAGATCTGTCCGAACATATCGCGAATCTCTTCGGGGACGAGGAGGTTCGCCCGGATCAGGCTCACGGATCCGCCGTCAGCGGAAATGGCCTGGCTCGTCCGCTGGGCACTGTTTTCGTCTTCACGGTAGTTCATGAACACGTGTGCACCGCTGGCGGCCAGCATCTGACTGATGGCGGCTCCCAAGCCGCGAGACCCGCCAGTGACCAAGGCCCGCTTACCTTTGAAGTTAAAGGACGGACAAAAATCCGCTGTCATCGTCCACACGGCCGCTCGGGCCAACAACTCAATTCGGAAGAAACTGAACCAGGCATTCGACAATGGTACGAGGGGTGATGAGCCGCGGAAGAGCGTCCGCGCTGATTCCGTCAGGAAACCGCTCCCAGTGAAAGTCCGGCATCTCCGTCTTCAGGACCTTCAATCCCTCCTCGGTCAAACCCTCCTCCGAGACGAGTTCCCGGTTACCGCCGACTATGAAGCCTTGCCAAAGCTCATCACCCTCAATCTTGATCTGGAACGCTTCATTGACGCGGTACCGGATATCCAGGAAATCTATCGACTCGGCTCCCAGGTCATCGATCAATGAAGAATGCAAGTTGAACTCGGATGGGTCCAGGTCCAATGCATCCGCCACGATGTCGACTACGGTCGCCTGGATTTCTTCCTTTGAAAAACTCAATTTCCGGC
This sequence comes from Acidobacteriota bacterium, assembly GCA_965222655.1. GTDB lineage: Bacteria > Acidobacteriota > UBA6911 > RPQK01 > JAJDTT01 > CAUZIZ01. The sequence goes on along the minus strand of CBDCUP010000022.1, from coordinate 697,698 downwards.
CTTATGAATATGAGATCGCAAAGCGCACAGGTTCGCCGTCGCCCGGGAGTCTCCCCAAAGCTTCCTGCGGCGGCACTTGGCTGCAGCATCCATCTGTCCTCAGCCTTTCTCCGAAGTGGCCTTCGGGAAGCTGCCGCCACCCAGAGCTTCGAAGACATCTACCCTCCACGAGGCCAGTTGGTGAATAGTCGTGCCATCGAAGACGACCTCGGGCTGATCCATCAGATGATAGAAAAGACGGGCCCGGGCGACCCACTGATCTGACCTGGAGATCTTGGCAGACACCGAGTACTGTCTTTCCTCGGAGGATCGGATAGACGCCTCAATATGAAGCGCTTCTCCCGGACGCACAAACTGTCGAAACTTGACTTTGTCAATCATCGAAAGGAAAGGCCAAAACCTGAAGTTCTCCGTAGTGGCAACCAACCATCCGCCCGCTTGAGCCATCACTTCAGTGAGCAATGTCCCAGGGACCACAGGGAATCCCGGAAAATGGTCCAGAAAAAACTCCTCCTGTGGGCAGAAAGTCTTGGTGGCGACGACCCGGTCACCTATATCGAGTTCGACGATTCTATCCAGGAGAATGAAACGCATTAATTCAAACGGTTTTTCCGCCCCTCGATCGGATCAGATAGCCCCAGTTGGGTTTACCCCTGATGGCAGATCTGAACCGGTCACTCGAACCTATCCGGTCCTATTGCGGCGCTCCGATCTCGGTAGAAAGTGCGCAAGGAAAGTCGTGATCAGGTGCGCGGCCGGATTCGGATCAACCGGAGAAAACGTCGCCTCGACTTACCCTGGTCTATGCTAGACAACCCCGCATGTTTTTCCAACCCGCATGTTTTTCCAAGGGAGTCCCCGCGCGAATTGGGAGATCATCAGGGTATTTCCCCTCCCGCGATCATCTCACCAACTATTCCACAACGTTCGAACCCATGAGCCTGCCGCCGTCAGAAGTGGTTCGCTTGAACGGGCCAGCTCCCGATGCGAAGCAGCGCTTCAAATCTCTCCTGGTATACGTCTCTACTGCACCACCGGGTCGAGTCCTCCACCTAAAATGAATCCAGCGCCACTGCAGCGGGTACCTTCGAATCCACCGTTCCTGGACACTGACGATCGCCTGGGTCAGCATCGGCGAGGGCTCCGCCTCTCGTTCGAACCGATCAGGTTCAAGCAAGGAGAGCAGGAAAAGAAAAGGCTTGGGGCCGGGTTGACGAACGGCAGCGCCTACGACGATCGGGGCACCCGTCAACAGCGATAGCAGCGCGGCGGTCTTCTGGGTGGACGCGGGTCGACCAAAAAAGTCTACGAAGGGGCCCTTCGGACTGCTATTCTCATCCAGTAGAAGGGCTACCCCCTCGCCACGGTTGAGCCGCCTCACACACTCGGTCAAGGCGCCCACTTTCTCAATCCATTGACTGTCTGTGCGAAGCCTCAGTCGCCGGACGAACCAATTAAGGAAGGGGTTGTCGACTCGCCGGATCACGGCTCCCCCTCCCGGGTTGCGCCGGGCAACCATCGCCATTGCAACCTCTCACGAACCCAGATGGCCCGTAACCAGAATCTTGGGGCGAGGATCACTCAGGATCCTATCTTCAAGCTCAGGGTCTTCGGCCCGATAGAGGTCCTCCCAGCCCTCTTTTCCATCCTTGAAACGACGAAAGAACTGAATTCCCTCGGCCAGGCTCTGTCCGAGATTGGCGAAAATGCTCCAGGTCCACTGTCTCGCTTGAGCGTAGCTCATCTCTCTTCCATAGGCACGGCGCAAGTTGATCATCGCCGTCCGCCGCGCCAGGGGCCAGAAGAGGCAAGCCACCCTCCCGTAGAGCCGTCCGAGACCGACGGCGAGTCTCCAGGGAAGCAGAAAGAGCGGAAGACCGATCAGCAGCACAAGAGGAGTCACCAGTAGCTCGCAAGTTCGCAACAGGATCTTGCGGATCAAGTCCATGGTTGGGAAACGCCTCGTTCTTCCAGAGAAGGGAGAGCGCAATCGGGAGAACTGCTTTCAGTCCGACGACCTCTGCAGAAGCAGACAAGAGCACTGTCCACCGAAAGCGAAGGAATTGGAGAGTGCGTATTCAAGCGCAGCTTGGCGCGGACGTTGGGGCACATAGTCCAGATCACACTCAGGGTCTCGGTTCTCATGATTGATGGTGGGGTGGATCCGCTGAAAATGCAAGGTCAGTGCTGTCACGATTGCCTCGACTGCCCCGGCCGCAACAGTGAGATGTCCTATCATCGATTTGGTGGAACTGATGGCCACTTGATAGGCGTGTTTTCCAAACACCGTCCGGATCGCGACGGTTTCGGTCCGATCGTTCAGATGGGTCGAGGTACCGTGAGCATTGATGTAGCCTACCTGCTCCGGACTGACGCCGCCGTCGCTCAAAGCACGACTCATCGCGATCACCGCACCTCGTCCCTGGGGATGGGGCGCCGTAACACGATAGGAGTCGCAGGCCGAGCCAAAACCGGCCACTTCTGCGTAGATCCGAGCACCCCGAAGTCGCGCATGGTTCAATTCCTCCAACACCAGCATTCCCGACCCCTCACCAATGACGAAACCGTCGCGCCCGCCGTCAAAGGGTCGGCTGGCACCAGCTGGGTTCGCATTGCGGGTAGAAAGAGCCTGCAGCAGGCAAAAGGAAGCAAGCCCCATCGGGTAGAGTTCGGAGTCGGCCCCCCCCGCGAGGACCACGTCACAGTCCCCTCTCTGGATCCATCGAGTCGCATTGCCCAAAGCCTGTGTTCCGGCGGCACAGGCCGTCATGGTCGCCATCACGGGTCCCGTGAAGCCGAAGCGCTCCGCAATCCGAGCAGCTATGTTCCCGGGAGATCGGCGTTCGGCGGCGCGTACCTGCAGGGATGATCGACATTGTCGGACAAAGGAGGCCCAGTCGAAGTCACCTCGTGGGGTAATTGCGGCGGAACAAGAAGAGAGGAACTCTTTGTGCTCGTATGTGCCCGGACCTCCCGCCAGCACAACGCCACAGCGGCCGCCACGGGTACCGTTGTCGGCTCTTAGACCCGAATCCTGGAGGGCACTGTAGGAAGCCGAGAGAGCGTAGCGTCCGATCCGCTCTGAATCCAGTTGCTCCGTTTCCAACTCAGGATCACTCGATTCGAAGTCGCGGACTTCGGCTCCAATCTGGGTGGGATAGGCAGACACATCGAAGCGCTGGATCCTGTCAACTCCGGAGCAGCCTGACACCAACCTGGCCCAAAAGTCTTGCGGGTCGTTGCCCAGTGGGCTTACCAGCCCCAAACCGGTAATGACCACGCGCTTTCTAGTCGTCCCACCAGAGCGGGTCATTCGTTTTCCTGATAAGAGCTGAGTACACTGAGAGCAATGGTTGCGGCCTGACCCAGAAATCCCAAATCGTTGGAGAGAATCCGGTAGTCCTCGCCTCGGCAGGATGAAGACGCCAACATCAGAGCGATTTCGATGGGGCCCGATGCGGCCAGGGTATGGCCGATCTGGGACTTGAATCCGAGCAGCTGGATCCGTTCCAGGTCTTCCCCCAGGAACTTTTTTAGGGCCTCCTTCTCGCTCTGGGCATGTGCCGGACTGTGGACCCCGGCGCAGCGAATACAATCCAGATCGGACGGGGTCCAGCCCGCTTCTTCCAGCGCTCTGCCCATTGCCTGTGTCAATCCCGTTTCGGGGCCACGGAGCGGGCCGGAGGAGGAGCTGTACCCCTTGAGCTCAGCGTAGATCGGAGTTCCTCTTTCCAGCGCGCGCTGGCGATCTTCCAGGACGAGAAACCCAGCCCCCTCACCGACGACGAAATCAGCGCCAGAACCTGAAGCATCCATCATGCCGGCCTGAGCATAGCTCAGTAGAGCCTGGGGATAGATAGGACTTTCGGTTCCACCCGCCAGCATCACCTCAGCTTCGCCACTCTGAACACATCGAAAGGCCTCGCCTACTGCCTGGGATCCTGAGATCCAATCTGTCATCAGGGTGTTGTTGGTGGCCCGCATCCCGAACTGAATTGCGACTTGGGCGCTCACCATGCTGGGCAGGTTTACCAACAGCCAGAGCGGAGACAGCCCCGAAAGGATCCGGCGCGAGAAAAAAGCAATATCGGTGGCGGATAGCAGATCGGGATCGTACCCGATCGCTTTCGCCACTTCTCGTGGCTGTTGATCTGAGACCCCAGTACCGACGATGACGCCCATCTCTTCAAGGTCCGTCCCGGACCCAGCCAGTCCAGCATGCTCCAGGGCCATCGCGGCAGAGGCCACCGCCATCTGTGTCTTCCGGTCGCTCAGCTTCACTGCCTTGGGTAGGTTGAAATAGGGACGCGCCTGGAAATCCCTCACTTCGGCTGCCGAGCTGAAGGAACACCCGCTGGCGTCGAAGCGCGTCAACGGTCCGATCCCGCTGCAGCCCCGGTCCAACCGCTCGAGCGTCTCAACCAGGTCATTCCCCAGAGCAGTTACGACTCCCAGGCCGGTGATAACAACTCTACTATCCATCACTCCCCAGACATGACTCCCAGACGCTCCTCCAGCTCGGCGCACCGTTTGCGAAGGTCTCGGATCTGGTTCCTGAGATCGGGAAGATGGGCCAGCATGAGATAGGCTCGCCGTGCCTGGCTGGCAGGGATAGCCGGACTCCCCAACCATTCACCCGGTCCCAGATCGTGGGGAACACCCGCCTGGGCACCCACAATCGCACCACTCTTGAGCTTAACGTGGTCGCGAATTCCGGCCTGGCCTGCCAGGACACAGCCCTCCTCGATCGTCACGCTGCCGGATATCCCCACCTGAGCGATAATGCAGCAGTTCTTCCCAATGTCGGAATTGTGGCCGATCTGAACCAGATTATCGATCTTGGTACCCGCTGCGATGCGGGTGGTGCCCAGGGTGGCCCGATCGATCGAACAGTTGGCTCCGATCTCGACCTCATCGCCAATCTCAAGCCCTCCAACCTGGGGAATTTTTTGATACACCCCCTGCTCATCTCTCACATAGCCGAAGCCATCACTGCCGAGGACCGAACCACTGTGCACACGGACTCTCTTGCCAATTCTGGTCCCGGGATAGATCACGACGTTGGGATAGATCTCACTCCCCTCACCCACATACGCGTCGCGTCCAACACACACGTTGGGATGGACTATTGCTCCGGCCCGGATGATGGCTCCTGCATCCACATGAGTTCCAGCTCCAATGAAGGCCTCGGGATCTATCTTTGCCCTTGGGGAAACCACCGCCAAGGGATCAATCCCCACTTCCGGAGCGGATCTGGGATAGAACAGGTGCAAGAGGCTGATTAACGATCTGCGGGGCTCGTGGACACGAATCAAGTTTCGGCCCGGCACTTCTGCTTCAAGCGGAACGATGATTGCGGAGGCAGCGCATTGGTCTGCTCGGGTCAGGGAGCCCTGGCCCATCAGGACGCTGATGTGGCCTTCCCCGGCCTCCTCCACCTTACGAACACCGTGGATCAAGAGATTCGGATCTCCCAGAAGTTCTCCATCGATCCTGTCCGCAATCGCATTCAATGAAAGCTGTGTCATCTTGATCCTCGCTCCTCCAGAATTCTCTCGACAGAGACCTGAGACCAACCATACCAGCGATGACTGTGAGTGGGTAGTTTGTTAGAATCGAGCCGGCCTGGGAATGAGGCCTCCAGCAGGGTCGACTATCCCCTGTTGGGATTGCCCACTCAACGCCGACCTGACTCGGAGATCACCCGTGGAGGCCCTGAAACCGATCCAGACCGTGGTACCGTGAGTCGTGACGAGCATGGAGACACATGACAATCCAGAAATCCTGGTGGATCAGATCCGAGAACTTCATCGCGAAACCGTCTCACGATGGCATCGGGAGGCGCTGGACAATCCCTACCGAGAACTGTTGGCTGCGGTGTGCGAGCAACATCAAAAGAACTATGTGTTATGGCACAAAGAGGATGCGGTTCGTGATCCCTCGATTCGACCCGAGCAGGTAGCAGAAATCAAGCGTTCGATCGACAAGCACAATCAGGAGCGGAACGACTGGATCGAGCGCGTCGACGAGCACCTGTTGACAGAACTGGCACGGATGGGTGTACACGCGCTCGATTTCGCGCCCATCAACACTGAGACACCCGGCAGTGCGATCGACCGCCTGTCCGTCCTCGCCTTGCGTCGCTATCATCTCGAGGAGCAGCTCGAAGAGGGCGACCTGGCCGAGGAACAGGTCAACCTCGCCAGGGAACGTCTGAAGTTGTGCGGGGAACAGCAGCACGATCTCGGGGGCGCCCTTCGGGATTTGCTGGCCGACATCTTTGCGGGACGCAAACAACTCAAGGTGTATCGGCAGTTGAAAATGTACAACGACCCGCGACCCGAGGGACCAGGGCGCAAGAAACGGGGCCGGGAGGCCTGAGCGACGGGCCGGGCTCGTCTATCTCTTCAGAACAGTATCACACGCCTCGAAGACTTCCTCCACCGAAATGGCTTTCATCGGCGGACGATTCTTCGGTCGTGGAACTGCCGGGGCCGGAGCCGATCCCGACTGGATGGCGATGTGTTGGGCGCCGTAGGGACCCGTTCGTCCCGCAGACGTCGGGCCGTGGAGCGACACACAGCTGCACCCTACAGCGGCTGCGATGTGTAAGGGGCCGGTGTCGGCCCCGATGAACAGGCTGGCGCGTCGAGCCAGCACCGCCAGTTCGGTCAGCGATGTTGGCGGAGCCACCCGGGCGTGGCCACCCGAAGCATCGGAAATCTGAAGGGCCCACTGCCGTTCCCTGGAACCGGCCCATAGCACCTCGCTGGGAATGTTGTAGCGCTGCCCGATCCTTGTCGCCACCGCAGCGAAGCGCTCGGCTGGCCAGAGTCTTTCCGCACGAGCCGAGCCGGGAGCGACGAGAACAAACCTGCCTCGCTCCAACCCGGTCTCCTTGAGATAGTGCTCCATGCTCGAGGTCTCTGTCGGGTAATCGGGCAAGCGAAAGTGTACGCCGCTTGCAGTGACGCCGAGTGGTCTTAGCAGTTCGAGGTTCCGCTCCACGACCCGCGTGAACCGGGGCTCGACGAGGACGTTGTTGAACCACCGGCTTTGCTGACGGCCGTCCACGCCGCCGAAGCCGATCCGATGTGCCGCCCCCGACATCCATGCGGTCAGTGCGCTCTTGGTCAATCCCTGGACGTCGATAGCGACGTCGAAGCCGCGCGACCCAAATTGTCTGCGCAATTGCGTGAGGGTGGCAAGAAACTGCGCCGGACGATACCACGAATCCTCGAACCAGCGCCGCGGCAGGCGGATGATCTCGTCCAGGGCCGAGTGTCCCTCGAGGAGGGCAGCGGCCCAGTCTTCGACAATCCAGGCGAGATGGGCCTCCGGCAACGCATCGCGGAGAGCACAAAGCACCGGTAGCCCGGCGACGACGTCGCCGATTGAACTGAGACGGACAATAAGGATCCGACTACCCCTTCCATTGCTAGGGATGGCAACACTCTCCTGTCGTCGAGGGAAAACCACGAAGGACTCCTTCTCCGAACGGTGCTACCCAGCAGGCGCCGATGGGTTCCGCCCGAGGTAGGCCGTTGTGTCGCTGTCCTCCAACAAGAAGCGGTAGCCGTGACCGGCCAGCAGTTCGAGACAGGCATTCCGATCCCGCTCGCGGAGCACCATGTGCTCGTAGCGGATGACAGCCGGCCTGATTCTCTGGAAATCGATGGAACGGATGATCCGGTAGTCCATCCCCTCGGCATCAATCTGCAGTAGGTCGATCTGGGAAGGCGCAGCTGCCTTCTCCAACAGCGTCGCGAGCGTCCATGCGGTAACGCATCGGGCGACGACCTGGCGTCCTCGGCGACCCGGCTTCTTCATCAGGTGGCGCTCCAGACTGGCCGCCTGCACCATCCCGTCAGGTCGTGTGAACAACTCAATCTCGCCATCATGATCGCAGATCGCGACGTTGAAAAACTGCAGTCCGTCTTGTCCCGCGTAATTCTCTTGCAGCCGTTCAAAGGCCTCGACCTGGGGCTCCACCAGCACGCCGTGCCAGTTCTGACTCCGAACCAACTCGTAAATCGGGTCGGCCGTCACGCCATCGAAGGCACCGATCTGAACGAAGAAGAAGTCATCGGTCTTGCCGTAGTCGGCCAACACAAATTGCAGCAGATCGAGTATTTCCAGGCTGGGTTGCTGTCGAAGGAACCGCGGCTTACCCGTTCTGGCGGTGGGGGCATTCGTGCGTATTCGCCCGTAGTGCCAAAGATTGGTAAGCTGACGCATCATGAGAGGGACTCCGCGAGGAGTGCGATCTTTTCTGGCGCGGTATTATAGCGGGAAAGCATTGCCCGAGTAAGAGCAATCGAAGGTCGCCGGCATGTTGGCACTCCGGATCTATGTAGGCGGAGCGGGCTTATCGAGATTCGAGCTCTCTTGACCGTCAGTGCGCGGTTACTTGCCAGGAGTTGAAACGATGCGTGTTTTGTGGGTTTTTGGGCACCTGTCGGTGCAACTTCAACAAGTCGCGAAGGATCTCACCCGTCGCCGAGATGTGTCATTGGAGATCATGTGTCACTGGCACGATCGACCGCCCGTCGACGAAAGCGTCGCAGTGACGACCCGCCTCGAGTGCCGCCGAAAGATCGACTTTGCGGCGCAACGTACCATCCGTGAGAAACTGAGGACCGGCCAGTTTGATATCGCTCACGCCTACACCAGTCGCGATCTTGCCAGTGTCATCGGTGCCTGTCGGGGGCTCCGCATTGCCACCAAAATCGTTGGATATCGGGGAACCATCAATCGGCTTCAATGGCGGGACCCGGGTAATTTCCTCTCCTTCTGGCACTCACGAGTGGATAGAATCACTTGTGATTGTCGAGCCACGAACCGCGCTTTGCTGGCTTCACGAATCCCACCCGAAAAGCTGGTCACCGTGTGGGAAGGCTGCGATCCTTCCGTATTTCAGACCAAGCCCCGTTCGCTGCTCGATGAATTCAACATTCCCAGGAACGCCTTCGTCGTGGGCGCAGTTGCAAGTATGCGGCCGGTCAAGGGACTCGATCTACTCCTTCGAGCAGCTTGGGAGCTGACCGATCTGCGGGACCTCCGTTTGCTGCTCATCGGTCAGGTGCAGGATTCACGAATCCCTAGACTCGCGGCAGATCCTCGTATTACCGATCGCACTCACCTCGTTGGCTGGCTGCCGGACGCCGCCAGTTACACCGGATTGATGGACGTCTACGTCTCACCATCACGCCAGGAAGGCCTGAGTATGTCGGTCATGGAGGCGATGGCGCAAGAAGTTAGTCTGGTCGTGAGTGATGTGGGCGGTCACACCGAGCTGATTCGCAATCAGGTCGACGGTCTCGTCGTGCCGAGCGAAGATTCGACCGCATTGGCCCATGCGATCCGGCGACTCTATGATTCACCACAGCTCCGCCGGCAGTTTACATACTCGGCACAGAAGCGAATTGCAAACGAGTTCTGCGTCCCGAAATGGACCGATAGGCTCTATCGCGTCTATTGCGATCTTGTGGATCAACCACGCCGCGCCGCCTGATTCTCAATCTCCATCCAGCCGCACTCTAGGAGCCTTTCTCCAGGGCCTTCCTCAGGCAAAGGTGGACGCTCGTCCATAGCAGATCGCGCCTGCGAAGTACGATGTGCGGATAGCGATTCCACTCCAGCCGATGGAAGAGTACTCCGCCAAACCTACGGACATGCCGTCCCAGAGTCTTTAATGCTGGGGCAGATGGCTGCTCCGTGGCTCGTGTCTCCTGGGAAAGCGAGACATCCAGTGAAGAGACCAGCGACCAGGGCAACTCTCCGACGATTCTCTCTTCGATCGTCGCCTGGTCGAACATGTAGACACCGGGCAAACCGGGGGTGCTACCTCCCAGAAGAAACTCGGTAGACAACGAGCAGAGTCCGCCGGGCTTCAGAACTCGACACATCTCGCTGGCTGCGCGCTGGATGTCGTCAAGTGAGCCGAAGTGTTCCAACGAACTGGAGGAAAACAGGCCGTCGAACGACTCGTCCTCGTACTGCAACTCCAGCGCGTTCATGTGTTGGACCACTAGCCGCTTTGCATTCCAGGGTCCAGGCCAGTACCGGCCTGGATCAGTCAGGATGGTGCTGTTGACCGATTCAGCTCCCGATGCCTTCTTCAGGTACAAGTCCGTCGCGAAGACGCGGGCTACCTTGTTCGTCAACCAGAACAGGGTGGGTTCGTTGCCGGCACCAACCCCGAGGATTTCAGACCGAGGATGAAGGGCTCCACCTTCTCCCAGTGACCGGACGGCCATGCCCACCTCCCAGTGCTTTCGGTACTCGCGTCCTGACGGAAAATCCGGACCGAATCGCTCCAGCTCGTGGGCGAACACCTCGCGCAATATCGAACGGAGTTGGGGATGCTGAAAGTCCTCCAGGCAGCAGAGTTTGCAGTGGCTGAGAGGGGCCTCCGCCTGCGTAGGGGCTTTCTGGAGGGGGGCCTCCTCGGCCAGGGGAGCTCGCTGCAGGCGGCCGCCCTGCACCTTCCGAGGGGCCTGAAACAGACCTCGAAGTCTGGAGGTGAACAGAAACAAGCGTCCAGTCGTCACGGTTTCTGTATTCGTCGCCTTAATCCTACCGAGAGAGTCAACGTGCAGCATCAATGGTCCTCCAGGCTGAGGCCTACCCTCGGCTCCAACCCGAGGGGTTCGAAGGGAGGTCGAATCGAATTCGACCAGTGGGCGACTTGGGTCGTGGGTGTGGCCTCCAGGCCGCCGTGCGTCGAGCTAAGCTCGACCGCTTTACTGGTTCATCCGGTAAATGGGGAGGTGCCGCCAGTCAAAGGCAGGCCGCGGAAACTGCCGCACTATGCAAACCGTGGAAAAACAAGTAGTTCTGGAGGAGAACTGGCAAGTGCTCGCAGTTGTTTTTCCACCGTTCGCACAGCGCTTGGAAAACTCCGTATCACGGGCTTGCTGGCCCAGTTCGATATCGCTCGGAGTTTTCCACAGTTCCCACGGCCCCTGCTACTGCAGCCGACTATATTGACAAGCGAACGGGGAACCAGATTTGGGATCCGGAAAGCGCCGAACCACGTTCCACCTCCCCATTTACCGGATGACCCGCTTTACTTCGGCCTGGAGGCCAAACCCACGTGACTATCCTACCGGTTGTAACCGGGTGTGATTTTCATCGTAGCGTGCATCCGCGCCAGACGCGACCTTGTACAGGTATTGGCCCTGGAACAAAAACATTCCCACAGATTCAAATCAAAACCAGGAGTGTGCCTGAGATTCACTTCGTGAAGAGCACGTTCTTGAAATCGCCGTCGGAGCCGAGTTCTTCGAGAAACGCAGCAAGGCTCTCGATCGGATACGGCTCCATCCGCCGACGGTGGGGTACCCAATAGGTCGGCCAGATCTCCCCGGCTATATCGCAAAACTCTTCTTGAGACATCCCGGCCCGGGCGAGGCCATAGGGCCAGATTTCAGCCATTACGGGAATGTCCTTGGCGAGCAGCTTGGCGGCGCCGCGGAACACGTAGCCTTCGTAGCCTTGCACATCAAGCCAGACCAACGACAGATCGGCCTGGAAGGAATCCGCGACACCTTCCAACAAGTTGTCGATGGTATCCGCTTCAACCTTGATCAGGCGGCGCCCTGATTCGTTGAAGAGCTCGCGGGACGATTCATGCACTTCATGTCGAACTCGATGATCGCCAAAGTTGGTCTCGCTCAATTCAATGTTGATCTCGGCATGGCTGTCTGATGCGGCGTACCTGAGACAAATGAATCGCGAGTCAAGATCGTTCAACCTCACATTGTGCTGCAGGAGCGAAAAGTTTCGCGGGTCGGGTTCGACGGCAATCGCCCGCTCGAACTCGCCCCTTGCCAGCATCGCGATTGAGATAACTCCGTTGTTGGCCCCGATATCCAACACCGTCCCTTTCCCCCGTGGCGGGCACTTGTGCGCGCTGCGGAGAAACGACAGCGAACTCGAAATCAGCTCAAGCTCGAATTCGCGTCTGGAATACAGGTGCTTGCTGATCTCGTCGTTGGCATCCAGGGGGAGTGTAAAGAGACCTTGCTTGGTCTTCAGGGTCACCGATTCACGGAACTGACGGCTGATCTGCCACAACAACAACCGGTATTTCCAGTGTAGCTGTCTTAATGGCTTAAGAGCGAGATCGAACACGCTCATCAGCAGTCTTCCTTGGGAAAAGGGATTCTTCGCGCCCCTCACAACGCACTTTCTCAGCGCGCCCAGAAGCGGCTGCTAGCGACAGCGGGACCAGACCCTTCGCTTCAATCTTTGCCTGAGGCTGCTCTGCCGCGGCTGGACCAGTTGCGCCGGCACGTCGCCACGGAGATCCGCCATTTGGCGCTCCGCCAAGTGCTGTCCGTCCGGGTCACGCAACGGAATGTCCAGCGGCCCCAAGCCTTCCAGATCCTGCCTGCGGGCAACGAGCACGCCGTCACAGCAGTAGGTGCCATGATCGACATCGGCATGCGCGAGCGTGATATAGCCTTGTTGCTCCAGATAGGATTTACACCAATAGTGCAGATCCTGGCCGTGCGTCCCAAGCAACACATAGCCAATCCTGCCGCGTTGCAGCGACTCCTGGGCATCGTACAACATCTCATATTCGGCTCCCTGGATGTCTGCATGTAACACATCAACGTAGTTCAACTCCCGGGCATCGAGAAAGCGGTCCACGCTCAAATGTGCAAAACCCACCCTGTTCCGGAAGAACTCGCCGCGAAACCCATTTCTGGCGAAGTTGTATTGGCCAAGCTTCAGGTTTCTGCGCTTCGGCTCAACCAGAATGCATCTGCTTTCAGGAACCTCTTTCGCGAACCACATCGAATAGAACGCCCAAAAGGCACCCAGTTCGAGAATGCATCCCCCTCGGCGAATGTGTTTCAAGATTTCCTGGAACAGCAACTCTTCTTGCGGCTCGTGGCAACCGCCGTTGGCTTGCAGCAACTGCATGTAGCCACGATCGAAGGGTTTGACCTGCAGCCCATTGTGGGTCACCAGGTGACCATCAACGATTTCGCCTGCCCGCTCGACACGCGCAATCCTGTGGTTGCAGGGATCGGAGCGAATTTCTCGAATTCGCTCAGCCATGTCTCCCGAGAGTGCCTTGCAGGGCACACCTGTCACTGCTATGGGACTCCTGAATTCGTTCTTGCCGTGGCCTCCCTTTTACCACACAATGCAGCTGTCAATCACGGGAATTGCCGACGGTGTGGGGGCCTGTCCCAGAGGTATGGGGGTATCGACTGCAGACAGTCGAACCAACCGGTCTGCCCGCTGAAGATTCCTGATCTCGAGAAGGGTCAAAGGGCGTTGGAGTCCAGCCGTCCCAAACGGATTGCTATCGATGCTTCGATTCTAGCCACTCCTTATCAAGGATTCGGGCGCCACACCTATCTCGTGAATCTTCTCCGAGAGCTGTCGAAACTGGACCCGATCAACCAGTACTTTCTGCTGGCGACGGAGGAGGTGGATCTTGACCTGAGCAGCCGATTCCAGCTTCTGGTGATTCCTTCCGAGAGACGATCATTCGCCAGGACGTTGGGCCAATCGTCCCGGTTCAGGCAACTCGATCCGGACCTTCTGTTCTTTCCCAATCGGGCGCTTATCGGCGACGGCCTCTCGACTCAGTGTCCCCAGGTCGGCATGATTTTCGATCTCATGCCCAGTCTCTTTATCTCGCCCAGCTTCCTCCTTCGGGGCAAGACACCCTGGAGACTGGTGACCACCACCGGGCTCAAGGATTTGTTCCTGCTTCGACGTGCAGGATTGAAGCTCGACCGGGTCATCACCTGCTCAGAGACCTCCAGACAGTCGATTCGGAGACTCCTGGGCAGGCGGATTGCGAACAAGACCAGAGTCACCCCTCTGGCTGCCAGCCCGGACTTCAAGCCGAGGACTGAAGCCGAGGTGACTCCCACTCTGAGACGCTATGGGCTCCAGTACAAGTCCTATCTGCTCTACTTCGGAGGTTTGACGGTAAGAAAAAATCTGGGCAGGGCCATCCATGCCTACCGGAGATTGCCCCAGAGATTGCGCTCTCGACACCCCTTCTTGATTCTGGGTGACGTGGGCTACTGGGATCGTTGGATCGCCAAACACAATCCCTTACGCGATCTGATCCGATGCCCGAGGATCCTTTCCGGCGAGTTCCATCATCTGGTAAGTGGGGCTGCTCTCTCGATCTATCCCAGCCTTTACGAAGGCTTTGGATTGCCTCCACTGGAGAGTGTGGCCAGCGCAACCCTCCCGATCGCATCCGATATCCCTACCAATAGAGAACTCTATGGGGAGCTTCTACCGCTCTTTGATCCCTATAGCGTCAGCTCGATAGAGAAGACACTTCGAGAGTACTTGAGCGATATCCTAAAGAGAGAGTCCGCCCTCGCCGCCGTGCGGGAGGTGCAACAGAAGTATAGCTGGGAGGAGACCGCCAGAAGAACACTTCAGATCCTGCTGGACACTGCCTCACGGCCGAGTACAAGTCGTGTTCGGTCCATCCGAGGTTCTAGAGCTCCGGGATAGAGCATGCGCGCCTACACCCGATCAGTCTGCAGACAACCCAAAGACCTGATTCTGACAGGACGTACGACTCTGGTTCGTGCCTTGCTAGAGTTCAAAGAAGTGGTGGGTTGGCGGCGATTCTACAGTCAACTGGGTCAGGACAAGTGGTTGATCAGAAGGATCTTTCCCGGCGTCCACGACGGATATTTCCTCGACATTGGAGCCGCCCATGCCAAGAAGGCCTCCAATTCAAAGGCTCTCGAGAATATCGGTTGGGACGGCATCTGCATCGAACCGTTCCCGACCGGTCCCTGGCACAAGAGACGAGCCCAACTGTTCAAAGAGGTGGTGTACAGCAAGGCTGGCGAGACGATCGAGTTCCGAGCCGCCGGTTTCGTTGGTGGCGTCGATAAGCACATCGATACCTGGCGGCACCGCGCCGATCAAGCACCTGTCATCGAGGCCAAGACCAGCACAATCGGAGAGATACTGCGACGCGCCCAGGCGCCCGAGTACATCCACTACATGAGTCTCGATGTGGAAGGAGCGGAGTGGGAAATCATCCGGGTATTTCCCTTCGACCGCTATCGACTGGGAGCGATGACGATCGAGCACAATGCCGAGGAACCCAAACGGACTCGGATCAGACGGTTGCTGTCGGAGCGCGGCTACCGCTTGGTAAAGGAGAACAAAGTCGAGGACTGGTATGTCTTCGAGGGATCGGAATAGAGCCAGATCCGGAGCTCTCTGGGGTGAAATTTGAATAGTGAGCAGTGAGCAGTGCCGGAAACAGCTACAGCCGCGAATGGGTAGACCTCCAGTATGACGAAGCCAGATCCGGCAGTGCCGCGACTGCTGCTGAGCCCTGCTTTTACCCGTGCCTTGATTTGTGGACTCTTCTCGACTCTAGAACTGGGAGCCCCACCTCATCAGAGAGCGGCCGACACGGCGATAGTGGGCCAGCCGAGTCCGCGTCAATTGGACGACCTCTCTCCGGGCGGGAGGGTAGTAGAGAGACCGCGAGAGGGCCTTGGCCCAGGTTCTCAGGTCTCGATCCAACTGCTGGCCCTGATCGTTGAGGTGACCTCTCCACCGCCTGAAGGCGGTGGATTCGACCTGCGACTAAAGTCGCCTAAAGACCTCGCCTCCGATGCAGGCGACTCGCTTGATCGCCTGTCTCACTCGGCTCGGCGCCCACTTCCCTGACTCGCCCAGCAAGCCGTACTCTAGCCTCTTACCTTCCCTACGCACACCGGCTTGCTGTCACAAGCCTCCTGAAGGCTTCGCCTAAAGGCGAGGGGGTTCACCCATCCCCGAGTGGGACCTTGAGCTACCTCTCCACCGCCTAAAGGCGGTGGATTCGACCTGCGACTAAAGTCGCCTAAAGCCCACGCCTCCGATCCAGGCACCTCGCTTGACCCCCTCCATCAGTCGGCTCGGCGACCACTTCGCCGATTCGTCGAGCAACCCTCACGCTAGCCGACTGCATTCCCTACGCACACCGGCTTGCTGGAGCAAGCCTCCTGAAGGCTTCGCCTAAAGGCGAGGGGGTTCACCCATCCCCGAGTGGGACCCTAAGCCACTTCGCCACCGTCCAGGACTCCACCAGGATGTGGGTACAGCGGAAGCTCCGGTAGGCAGAAAACCGCTTGTGCCCATCCGCGATCAGAAAATAGGGACCTGCACGCAGCACCGAGACCGGCGGGAACCGGTGGCCGTCCAGCATTGCCCTTCGGTACTCCTCGACCCGCACCGGGCTATGTGTGACGTGTAAGAGGTCGATCACCTTCTGTATGGGTAGCAAACGGGTGGGATGGCTGGCCAAGCCCGGGTCGAAGCAGTGAGGCAGGTTCGGGACAGCGTCTCCATCGCTCATATTAGATCGATCTGCCGCTCAGCTTTCTTGGCCCAATCCGGCGGGCAGCGTCAGTTCCGATTGAGGGATCGAACACGGTGGAAACCGAACAGCAACAAGATGATTGTCAACACGATCAATCCCCAGGTATTCAACGTGGGTATGGTATCGGGAGGAGCAGCCGTGCTCGGATCAAGGGTCGGTGTCACCGTTGGCGTCGAAGTGACCGTAGGCGTCAAAGTGATCGTGGGCGTGAGAGTGATCGTCGGAGTCGATGTCGGGGTGGGTGAGGGGCCTATTGTGGCGGTTGGTGTTGGAGTCTGAGTTGGACCCGCCACGGCTGATGCAAATGGCGGCAGGCAAAGAAAGAAAGGATCCTCCTGGTTGTTTCCGTCGACATCAAGAACCAGACGGCCGCCGTTCAGGGGACCCCAAACCTGGTTGGGTTGTGAATGAGGGGCCGCCGTAGGATCTCCCGGGAACGGACGGATCTGAACGAAATCGAAGAGCGGTTGGCCAAAAGGCAGGCTAAACGCATCCTGCGTCCCATCATTGTTGAGATCCGTTGTCACAAAATTGAAGTCCATCGTCGTCAATGGAATGTTGAACTGGGTATTTTCCTCGAGCCCCAGCCGGAACACGTCCGCGACGCCGTCCGCATTGCTGTCGACTAGGTCAAGCCTCCCGGTGGTGGTGCGGAAGGGCTGCTGGGTACCCACGGCGGTGAGTTCCTCTCTAAGGGCTACACCCTGGACGCAACCGTTTTGATCCGTCTGCGTGACCGTGGCCGACTGGAAGAACCTGATGACGATAAAACCGAAATCTGACAGGTAGTCTCTACTGGCACGGGTGAATCGTCCGTTGCCATCGGGCATGTCGAAAAGGAGTTGGTTCATCTCTGGGACGCTCCCAACCCACTGGCTGCTGTGGCTTATGAGCAGCGTCGGGTTGGGCCCGGAAATGATGTTCACGGCTATCACAAATGGGTCGGCGGCATCGGGCATCCCATTGGTGTTGTTGTCTTGGAGGAATCCGCGGAAGAAGGGGAAGTCAGACTGCGGAATGAAGTACCCGCCGGGACCCTGAGCCAATACGCTCGTTACGCCATAACCAACGGCGAAAAGCAGACAGAAGGCTA
The DNA here is from genome assembly GCA_965222655.1 of Acidobacteriota bacterium. Taxonomy (GTDB): domain Bacteria; phylum Acidobacteriota; class UBA6911; order RPQK01; family JAJDTT01; genus CAUZIZ01. The sequence goes on along the minus strand of CBDCUP010000022.1, from coordinate 680,218 downwards.
TGAAAACGATTCGCGCGATCCCCATCATGGCTTATCCTCCATTCCAGCCCTTATCTTCCTATCCCATCTTGACCACCCTGGGCAAGCAGAAAGTGATTCTGCCTGGCGCTCACCGACCCTGACCAATTGGAGAAGTGTTGTGCTGGCAAAGCCTCAGAGGGCTCGGTCGACAGAGATGCCCCGCTCGGGCGGCACACCACAGATCGATGTTCGCCGACGGTGGAGGAGGAGGCTCAAATGCAGGATTGCCGTCCAGCACATAGCAATGGCGAGGAAACTTCCGGCTAGTCCCAGCTTGCCGAGCTGGGGGGTATTGTCCAATCCCTGGTAGAGCCGGATGACAGCGACGACCCCGGCAGCGCAGGCGAAGGCCGTGCTCCAGGAAACCAGTCTCGCTGCAGCCTGATCATAGCGGCGCAGAGTCGAATCGAGGCTCAACAAAATAAGGACAGCCAAGACAAAGAGAGGGACAAGGTAGAACATCCACTGAACCAAGATTGGGGTCCCCCCATAGACAGCGATCCTCAGCTTCTCCAGCACACCCGTCCAACAGTCTAAGCCGACAATGAACAGCGCGAGACCAGCGACCACCCATCGGCGAAAGGCAGCTCTGAGAAGAAAGGCGAGACGACCAAGCAATAATCCGGCACCGATCGCTTTTCCACCAAAGAAGTAGATCGCCGTGGACTCATCCAGGATGAGAAAGGGTGCCCAGACAATCATGAGTCCAAGGGCATCGAGTAGCAGGGAAACAGCGACGATCGGCTGCCTGGCCGCCTGAGACCAGGCCCTCAAGGAGCCTCTCCAGTCGAAACCTGCGATCACCCACAACAGTGCCAGCGACTGGAGCAGTGGCACCAGGAAGAGCTGGACATAGACGTGAAATCTGCCGTCGACATGGTTGAACCCGAAGAAGCTGATAACACTGCGGAGGTAGAGGTGGGAGAAAAAGAGAATCAGGTACAGCCCGAGAAATCGTCTCAAGGGTGTTCTTCAGTTCCTTGTCGATTCAGAGGAATCCTGCGCCACAAGGCCGCCAGAACGAGGATCATGCAGCTGATCGCCGGATGGGCCACGCTCGTTACAAAATGGGCTACCCGACCCGCCATCTCCGCCCTATGGAAATAGCTCAGGAAGGCGATCAGACCGCAGGCGAGGAAGAGAAGACTCGACAGACCGAGCAGGGCTGGGACAGAGCCGAGCTCCCTTCCGACCTGGTAGATGAGACAGGCTCCCAGGGCGACACAAGCGATCAAGCTGAGCTGGTAAACGGTCTGGCTGCCGATCCAACCTGAGAGATTCTCCAGAGAGAGTCCCAGAAAGAAAACGCCCAGCAGGCCGGAAACCGCGCGCGCGACGGAGTTCCCAGAACGCCAGGCGGTCTCCCATAGGACAATTGCCAGCAAGCCCGCTTTCAGGGAGAGATACCAGGAAAAGAGGGCCGTTTTCCACTCTGGACCTGACCACTGCCCAAGCAAGCCCAGCGTCCAGACCGCAAGCAAGACGACGTCGACCAGCAACGGTAGCGCCGCAGCTGGGTGCGCCCGAATCGACCGCCACGAACCTCTGATCAGATCCGACTTCGGAGGAAGTCGCGCAATCAGCCACAGCAGCGCACCCTGGAAGACGGGAACCGTGACTACAATTGCCCAGAACTCCGGGCTCCATTCCCAATAGCCAGCGATGAGGTAGGTGCTGCCCAGATACGACACCAGACTAGCTCCAGAGAGTATCGCCCAGGATTTGCCCAAATTGACCTCAGCCAAGTACATCGAATCCAATTCGTCGGTCACTTCGAGTCAGGATCACTGCGGCACACGCTGACTCATGCCTCCTACAAGCCTCTGATAGCCACTGGATCCCGTCAGCAGCTCTTGATGTGCTCCAGTGTCTAGAATCCTACCCCTCTCCAGGAACACGACCAGATCGGCGCTGATCATTCTCTCCTTTTCATGGGTCACCATGAAGATCGTCCGATCGCCTCGGAGCTGCTCCAGGGCCAGGTTGATCATCTCTTCCGACTCTTGATCGATCTGACTGGTCGCCTCATCCAGGATCAGAATCGCAGGATCACGCAGAACCGCACGAGCAATGGCCAGGCGCTGTTTCTGCCCTGCCGAAAGACCGGTCCCACCGTCTCCCAGTTGCGTCCTATATCCTTCGGCCAATTCGACTATGAACTCGTGTGCCCGGGCCACACGCGCCGCTTCCTCTACCTGGTCCTGAGTAACCGTCTCCCCCAGGCCGTAGCGGATGTTCTCGAGTACTGAATCGGCGAAGAGATAGCTCTCCTGGGGGACCATCGCTATCTGGGCTCGTAAGCTGTGTAGGTCCGCGGCTGCGACGTCCGTGCCATCGATCAACACGCGACCTGCACTCGGTTTCAGCAGACGCGGCAGCATCAGCATGAGCGTCGTCTTGCCGGATCCATTCCCTCCCACGATAGCCACTGCCTGCCCGTGATGCACGGTCAGATTGACCTCGGAAAGGACATCAGGCCCTTGGCTCCGATAGCTGAAGGAGAGAGCCTCGAACCGGATCTCGCCGGAGTGACGGGGGAGTGGCTGAGGGGATTCCGACGCACCCTCCCGTTCAAGCGCCAGACTCAGGATGTCCTCAACCCTCTCGGCCGCGGCATCCGCTTCGCTCACGAGATGGCTCAATTGGGCTAGCGGAGCCACCGATTGGCCTGCGTGTACGAGAGCGACTATGACGACTATAAAATTCGCTGGGTCGACGCTCTGACGAAAGACGAGCCAGGCGGTGACGACGGCAGCCAGGCTCAGTCCAATCAGTAACACGGTTTCGACAAAAGGCTGCGAGATCAGCCTCAGTCTCTCAATTCCCAAGCTCTTCTCGCAGATCGTGGTGTTGTAGCGGTCATACCTCTTGCTTTCCCAATTCTCGGTGCCGTGGAGCTTGACGATGGCCAACCCCTGCAAGCTCTGTTGGGCCAGGTGGAGCAGTCCTCCGTAGGCAGCTAGCTTGTCGGCGGAGGCGTGGCGGATCAAGCCATCGAAACGCCTCAGAAGCACGAGCGTAGGAGGAGCACATAGCAAGACAAGCAGGCTCAGTCTCGCGTCGATCAAGAGCGCGACAGCGAAGGCAGACAGGCCTCGAAACAGGTATCTGGCAGCCCGGACGAACAACTGGGTATGAGTGTTCTCCAGCACTTCCAGGTCAGCGAAGATGGGCGAGAGCCGTTCCGCCCTGCTGAGCTGAAGGTTCAGGAGCAAGGGCATTCGAAGCTGTCGATCGAAGAGCTCGCTTCTCAGATCCCTCAGCGCATGACCGATTGCCCAGCTGGCCGACCACTCGTGAAGATACCGACCAGCTCCGCTGAGCACACCCAGCCCAAGCGCGATGCCGACAACCGTGGTGAACTGCCAGAAGGGCTCGGAAGGCAGAATGCCCCATAAGGGCACCAAGAGGGATTCGAATCTGGCAATCGATGGGTCCGAGGCGAAAAGCTCGGGAAGTGAACGCTGCTTCAACAGAAGCAGGACAGCACTCTGTAAAATGCCGAGAGATGTTCCGAAGCAAATGGCGAAAACGAGGGCTCCGGCCGAAGCCCACACAAGCTGCCGTCGATACTTCAGAATCCTGGAAGTCGACCGCCAGAAGGCACGACATTCAATCAGTCGCATATCGGGTGTTGCAGGAAATGAGCATCCTCCAGGACCGGGACGAAGCGGGAGACGCCGAGTGTTCCAGGGAAATGCTGTACTCAAGTTGAGAAAACCGCCGAGGGCTACCTCACGACGGGAATCTTTCGGTCCTCCAGGAACTTCCGGATACCCTGGATCTTCTCTTTCTCCAGCGCTCGGTGGGGTCTGCGGCCGATGTTGGTGTTGAAGTATCCCATCAGCCACAGGATGGTACGGAAAAAGGGACGAAGGCCTGTCTCGCTCTTCCTGTACAGGTCCAGGAGCGGCCGCTCATACTTTTCGATGTACGCGACCACCTTCTCCTCCTTACCGTCGAGGTGGTCTTGATAGGCCGCCAGTGACTCCCGCGGAGCGATCAAGATGGGAACATCAGCATAGGCCTTGGCACCGAAGTGCCTGCCGTAGAGAAATTCGCCCAGAAAGCCGCCCGTTACCGGCAAGAAGTGCTCTCCTCCCGCTTTGCAGTACATCCGGTGTGCGTGGAAGTCATCGGTATCGTTTTTCATGCCGATCACCTGCGGGATCTCGGCCAAGCGCCTCACCAGGTCAAAAGACATGCCGGGACGTCCATCCGTGTAGGCGAACAAAGGGACGTCGGTAGCCTCAGCGATATCCCGATAGTGCCGGTAGAGGCTCTCTTCGTCGAAGTCGCTGTTGAAATACCGGAAGTCGACGACCACCTTGACCACATCGGCTCCGTGTTCGGCGGCCAACTGGACGTAGCGAATGCACCTCCTGGTCGACCAGATGTAGGTGGAAGAGATGAGTACTGCCTTCGACCCCTTGGCTTCGGCTATGGTCGCGGTCAGCTTGAGCAACTCGGGTTCATCCAAGATCATGTACTCGGACGTGCCGCGAGTGAGCCACATCAGGCTTACACCGCTCTTGACCAACCATTGAACGTAGTGAGCCATGGCTTCATAGTCCACTTCCTCAGCTCGCGTCATGGGAACGAAGAGGGGAGCCAGGGGCCCTCGAATACGCTGAGCAAGCTTTTGAAAGCGATCCATTGAATCAGCTCCGATGGCGGGAGAATCTCCGCCCGAACAGTGCAGAGGTGTACCAGCGGAGAGTAGAACAAGGAGGGCGTAGAAGCAAGGTGGCCGATCTGGGGCTCGAAATGTTGTTCCTGTCACTTGAAAGGTTAAAGCGGTCGGCGCCAACGCGGAACGATTACACCCACCGTATGGTAGCTGAGAATGGTCCCATCTATTCTTCGGACTAATATATAAACCGTCTGGGAACCCCTTCTGACCTATGGGTTGTCGTCGCTGTGTACCCGAACCCGGTGGACCAAGACGGAATCGCTCACTGAGACAAGCAGCTTGTAGTTCTCAAAGTCGAGATCGGCACGTCCACCGAACCCTCGATTACCCGACGGGAGAGCGTACCTTAGTGGCCGCTGCGGATCATAGCTCTCGATCGATCACCCTCTCGCGGAACCAGGTGCCCAGTTGCTCTCGATCCACGTCCTTTCTGAGAAGGTCTAGGACTATATCCGCCAGTTCCCCTGGATGTCACTCGGTAACGGTATATCCGTTCAGATACAAAAACGTGAGGGCTGAAGCCGCAGCAGCTCTCTTGTTGCCATCGAGAAACGGATCGCGGACCGCAATCGACACAACGTACGCCGCGGCCATATTGAACACGTCAAGCAGATATTTGCCGCCATATGTAGCGCGAGGAGCATAGGTAGCCGCCTCGAGTGCTTCAGGGTCCCTCAGCCCGGGATCACCGCCCGAGCGTTCGATTTCACGTCGGTGGATGTAGAGGACGTCCTCGACATCTAGGAACAGCGGCTCGGCCACCTAGCTTCCAAGCTTATCGAGAGACTTTCGGTGGCGGGTCGCAACGGCCTCGTACGCTGCTTCACGGTCAACCCTTCGGATGAGAAGGCCGTCCTTGCGAGGCACAATCTCGACCATCTCCTCCCCGCCAATCTTGAGGAGCTTGAGCAGCGCCTTGTCGAGGATCAAACCGCGGCTATTTCCGATCTTCTGGAGTTGCTTCAACATTTCAAAACATTCTTACAATGTTCTAACATACATCTCCAGAACAAGGTCTGTCAAACGGGAGCACTTGCAAAGCGGTCTCTTACCACTAGGGGAATAAAGCCAGCTTCCGTATGGTAGCTGAGAACGGACCATCTATCCTTCGGATTAATATATACGCCATTCGCTGAGATTGCCCTTCCGGATCCAAAGATCTAGTATTCTCTAGATAGGTTTCCCTGCAATCGAGAGACCCGCATTGCTAGGCAAAAGCGAACGGCCCCTCCTGGGAAACCCGTCCAGAGTCGCAGAAGCCTTGTCAGATTAGTCGTCAGCGAGGTCTTAGAACTCGATGGATGAGAATGGACATATGGCGAGGCTAGTTTCAGTCAATGTCGGGCTGCCTCGCGCAGTCACTTGGAAAGGCAGGACTGTGACCACCGGCATATTCAAAGCTCCGGTAGACGGCCCGGTGGCACTTCGGCGGCACAATCTTGAAGGCGATGGCCAAGCCGACCTCTCAGTACACGGTGGTCCCACGAAGGCAGTCTACGTCTATCCAAGCCGGCACTATGACTACTGGCGGTTCGAACTGGGGGACAGCAAGCTCGCTTGGGGCAGCTTTGGTGAGAACTTCACCACCGAAGGAGTCGAGGAGGAGACAGTTTGTATCGGTGATGAGTTCCAGGTGGGCAGCGCCAGAGTAGTCGTGACGGAGCCCCGGATGCCCTGCTTCAAACTTGGGATTCGCTTTGGCCGTGCGGACATGCTGAAGCTGTTCTTGAAGAGCCAGCGCACCGGCTTTTACTTCGGCGTAGTCGAGGAGGGCGTGGTTCAGGCGGACGACCATCTTGAGCGCGTTGGCGAGCACCCCGATGGGCTTCGTGTTTCTGAGGTCACGCGTCTCTACACGACGGAGAGAACCAACAAGACGCTCTTACGGAAGGCCATCTCCGTGTTAGCCCTGCCCGAACGTTGGCGTGATTACTTCGAGCACCAACATGAGAAGCTCCAGGTATAGCGTTCTCGAGCTCAGCACCGATTTCTCACCCGGAGAGGTGCCTGGAGGTGAAGCGGTGCCATTATGAACACACGAATCTGGCCGGCGCGCAGCTCCGGCGACGACCTTCAAGCGAACAGAGGAAATCGGGATCATCTCGTATGGGCGCTTTTCTGAGTGGCGTACGGCACACGAGCTGCAGCAGCTCTACTGGAATATGTCGCGCCTTGCTGGGCTTGCTATTCCTGTCAACCGGTGTGATGAAGTTCGCGGTACCCAGCCTTCGGAACGCGTTCGCCGGCCAACTGACCGAAGCTGGCCTCCCGTTCCACTCCCTCAATATGTGGCTCGTGCCCCTTCTAGAAGTTGTACTGGGAGCAATGCTGATCGTCGGCCTCTATTCCCGCGTAGCGAGTCTCGTGGCAATTCTCATGATGATGGTGGCGACCTACGTACATCTTGTCGTTGACAATCCCGACCTGTTTCCGTTGCAGCCGGAAGCGCCGATCATTCCCTTGGTAACGATACTTCTCTGCTCGTATGTGTTCTGGGCAGGCGGTGGTTTGTGGTCCCTTGATCTGCGATGGCAACAATCGGGTGCTACGTAACATGGGCACGAAGCCACCGGTACCCAACGTCTAGGGATGGGACCGATGGGATTCTACGGCAGATTCATACTCCCGAGGCTTGTGCATTTCACGTGCGGCCTCAAGCCGGTCATGCGTCAACGGGAGAAAGTCGTACCGCTAGCCCGGGGACGGGTCCTGGAAATCGGTGTTGGGTCCGGCCTGAACCTGCCGTTTTACGATTCCACGAAGGTTACAAGACTGTGGGGCCTGGAACCCTCCTCGGAAATGAGAAGAGTTGCTGAGAGAGCAACGCACAGGGTCAGCTTCGAAGTCGAGTTGATCGGGTTGTCCGCTGATGAGATTCCCCTGGAGGACGACGCGGTCGACACGGTCCTCATCACTTATACCCTTTGCACAATCTCCGAGTGCGAACCGGCTTTGCGCGAGATGAGCCGCGTTCTGAAGCCGGGAGGCGAACTGATGTTCTGCGAGCACGGCGCAGCCCCAGACGAGAGAGTCCGCCGCTGGCAGGATCGTCTCAATCCTATTTGGAAGCGGATAGGAGGGGGATGCAACCTCAACCGTCCCATACCCGACCTCATCGAGCACGCCGGCTTCAAGGTTACGGACTTGGAGACGATGTACATTCCTGGCTGGCGTCCAGCAAGCTTCAACTACTGGGGCACGGCGACCCACGCGTGATGCTTCACTGAGGCAGGCAGTGAAAGAGACCAATGCACCAGACAGGCCCGAAAGTGTGGTAGGCAGAATGGTCCCAACCATCCTACCTACCATAGATCGACCTACTATGCTGATTCTAAAGGGATTCCTTCTCTGAGCTTGGCCGAACCCGAAAATCAGGACCAATGGATCACGACGCCCACCAGTCCCTTGTCCCCTTCGTCCATGCGTCTGTAGACGTCGGGCAGCTCCTGCCAATCGAACCTGTCCGTGATCATCGGTGAAACCAGGAGCTTTCCCTTCGACAGCAGCTCCAGCGTCAGGGAGTTGGACCGGCGTCGATCCCATCGATGGCCATCCGCTTGGTGGCCGTAGGAAGTCAGCAGAACCAGCCCCTTTCCCAGGTAGGGATGGCTGACCGGACTGAACGCAGGCATGTCGGTATGGCGAGCGATGACTACCACGCGGCCGCCCTTTCTGGCGATCTGCATACCAGTCTCGATAGCCGGCCACACCGACGCGGCCTCCAGGACCAGATCCGCTCCTTCGCCTCCGAAGAACTCGAGGACACTGTCCGAGAACCCTTCTTCCTCAGGGGACGCAAGCAGATCGGCTCCCATTTTCCCGGCCAGGTCCAGCCGCCCGCGGTCGAGCTCGATGACCGCGGTGCGAAAACCGAAGGCTCGACAATAGGCCAGCGCCGAAAGACCGATGACACCCCCTCCCACGATCGCAACGTTCTCGCCAGGCTCCGGGTTTCCCGTCCGCAGGCCGATATGACCCACCTCCAGGATGCTCAGGAATACGGCGACTTCGTCGGAGATGGCATCCGGTAGGCGAATAGCGCCGTGTGCCGGGACAGCTGCGTACTGGCCATGAGATGCGGCTACGAAAACCCGGTCACCAACACCGAATCCCGAGACCTCGGAGCCCACCTCCACGACCTCGCCTACCATCGAATAGCCGTTCTCACAGGGGAATTCAAAAGGGACGTAGGTGTGGAGGAACGCCCCTTCCTTGTCCACTGGAATCCCGCGATAAACGCGGATCTCGGTACCCGTACTGACAGCCGTGACCCGGGCCCGCACGAGAAGGCTACCGGCGGGACAATCGGGGACGGGTATGTCTTCGAATTCCACCTGTCTCGGGGCAGTCACCATCAATCGTTTCGCCATATTCCAATTCCCCTTCCTCTGGTCTGACCTGAAACCTGAACGTGGCTTCGGTCTCCAGGCCGAAGTCCTGCGGGTTCGGGCCGTTGGCTCGAACGACGGCGGCCTGGAGACCGCCACCACGCCCCGTCGATGAAGTTTCCCTCCGAATGATCCAGCTCTGCCGGGATCTTCCAATCCCACCAGCGGGTCGCTTGGCTTCGCGCCTTGCAATGGTACAAGGATCTGTCACGCATACAAATCCAGATCAGCGATGCTAGACTGGGCTCACCGGTCCGAAGCATGATGCAACACCAGGCTGCTAAAATCCACGCCAAACTGGGCCCAACCACGCAGGGCGCCCGGCCGAACCTCCTATGTCTGCCAGAAACCAGCAGCTAGTCGTTGCTGGAGTTGCCCTCATAGTATTCTTCACGGGTCTGGGAACAACCGCACTCTGGGACCGCGACGAAACCCGAAACGCCGGGTGTGCCAGGGAAATGCTGGACAGCGGAGATTACATCGCGCCGACCTTCAACGGTGAGCTCCGCGCTGCGAAACCCCCACTGCTCTATTGGCTGACGGTCACCAGCTTCGGGCTCCTGGGTGTGAACGAGTTCGCAGCCCGACTACCCTCCGCTTTGTGTGGCCTTGCTACGGCTCTTGCTACGTTTCATCTGGGACGGATTCTGTTCCCCTCGGCTGTAGGCTTTCTGGGAGCCATCGTGTTGTCCACCTCGACTCTCTTCGCGATATCTGCGAGAGCTGCTACCCACGATTCCCTTTTCGTTTTTCTGATCACGCTGGCACTGCTTCTGTTCGCCCGCGAACTGGTTCTTCCGAGCCGGAAACGTGTGACCGTCTACCTGCCCATATATTCCCTTCTTGCTCTAGCCGTCCTGACCAAGGGCCCCACCGGTTTTCTTATCCCCACCATGATCATGGCCTTGACACTCACCGCGAGGAACCTGCTGCAGTCGGGCGAGGTCGAGACAGCTCCAGCGCAGGAAAGCCCGGGGTTTCGGACAAGGGCGAACTTCTATCTTGAGAGTATGCTCGACGCCCTCCGCCAGATGCGGCCCTTCTCGGGCTTGGCGATCCTGTCGGTGATCGCCGGCCCCTGGTTCTTGCTCGTCTCGATTCAGACAGACGGGGAATTGCTGCGGGAATTTCTGATGAACCAACATCTGCAGCGCTTCCTCAACCCACTGGAAGGACACGGCGGCCCTTTTTTCTACTATTTCCTGGTGTTCCTTGCCGGCTTTTTCCCTTGGTCAGCCCTACTGATTCCTCTAACCGTCCAGATTCGGAGCGGGCTTGGAGCGCAATGCTCTGCCAGGCGCCTCGCCTACGTCTTCCTCTCCCTGTGGATCGCTGCTTATCTGATCTCGTTTTCGATAGCCGGGACCAAACTACCCAACTACCTGCTTCCGGCGGCTCCAGCTATTGCCATCCTAGTAGGATCCAGCCTTCAATCAGCCCTGTCGGAAAGACTCAGTTCAGTAAATAGATGGTTCCCCTGGGTCGGTGTATCCCTGGCTGTGTCGGGAGCCCTCCTCTTGCCGGGAATATCCATTGCAACAACGCGGTACCTCCCCGGAGAGAAGCTGCTGGGATTGATAGGATTCATTCCGATGCTGGGTGGGATCCTCTGCATCGTCTTTGCCCGCAGGGGAAGGTGGCTGCGCTTTACGGCCACTCTGGGCATAACCGCGTTGGTTTTCGTCATGACACTTTCGGTGTGGGGAGCTATTCGCACAGATCGTCATCAGAATGCGAGGGTCTTGCTCCAGACCTTGCAGCGGCAGACCGAAGGCCAATACCGACTGGCCGCCTTTCGATTCCTGGAGCCGAGCTTTGTCTTCTACGCTCGCCAGAAGGTTGATCTGCTGCAGACGTCGAGCGAAGTTTTTTCGTTCTTGAGTGAGCCCGGGGGATTCCTGGTTACTACCGAGCTTGGCTTTGCCGAGCTTTCAGCTTCCGAGCACGGTACCACCCGAGTCCTGGCACGCCACCCCAGGTTTCTCCGGGAGGGTGACTTGCTGATCCTGGGTGCTTCGCGAACTTCGAGTCCGATGAGTGACCAACCCGCTGGGGCCCGTTCTTGCTGCGATTGATCCTTTCCTAGAGCGCATGCTTTAGCAGCTTCTCTTCGTCCACATCAGCCCCTAGCCCTGGCCCCTCCGGGACCAGGACGAATCCATCCTCGATGGCAAGCAGCGGCCTGCGGAGTACTGACTCTCCCAAGGGATTGTTCCCCGCCCAGAACTCCATGCGGAAGAGGTTCGGAGCGGTTGCGGCGAGATGTAGACTGGCAGCGAAATGGATGGCCGACCCCAGGCTCACGTGAGGTTGAAAGGGTACTCCAAAAACATCGGCCAACTGGGCAATACGGAGACATCCGGTGATGCCTCCGGCGCGGCAGACATCAGGTTGCACCAGACCCAGTCCGCGTCGCAGGAGGAGTTGGAGGGTCTCGTGTCGATTGACCAGAAGATCATTGGCGATCGGCACGGAGGTCCTTCCGGCGAGCTCGGCGTACCCGTCCAGGTCCTCGGCGGGTAGAGGCGCCTCCAGAAACCCTACCCCTAGAGGCTCCAGCGCCCTCGCCAGCCGGACGGCCTGGGGCACGCTGTATCGCTCGGCTGCGTCCACGTAGAGCTCAATCTCCGGGCCGATGATCTCTCGCACTCTACGAGCGCTAGCCAGGTCCGCTTCTACTCCGTGTCCAGCCGCCATCTTCATCGCAGTGAACCCGCGCTCGAGGAAGGACGTGGCTTCCTGTTCGAGTCTCTTCCACTCTTCGGAAGTAGCCTCGAGGCCGAGTCCCCGGACTGCCGAGGCATAGACTGGGATACGGCGACGGAAAGCCCCTCCCAGGAGCCTGTAGACGGGTGTGCTGAGGGACTTGCCGAGTAGATCCCAGAGGGCCATGTCGACTCCACTCATGGCCTCTAGAAGGAAACCGTGGGAGTGTCCGCGCAGCCGCATCGAGCTGTACATGTTTTCCCAAAGAGGCACCACGTTCCTGGGGTCCTTGCCGATGAGCCGATCGGCCAGTAGATCGGTGACTACGGTACGGGCCACGCGGGGTACCACCGGTGCCTTGGCCTCGCCCCAGCCCACCAGGCCGCCGTCGGCCGTAACCTTCACGACGACCGTACAGATCCCGTCATCATAGGCTGGTTGGAGGCGTCCTAAAGCAGGGAACCCCTGCCAGGTCGCATCAGCGTTATTGTCCACCTCCGACTCCCGGCCTCCCCAGGCTTGACTGCCCCAGTAGGGCTCTGCCAAGGGGATCTGTAGCGCGAAGGCCTCGATGCTGACAATCTTCATACGGAATCCTTACAGCTGGTGACCGGCAGAGGAACTCGACCCGGGCTCGCAGCTATCCAGCAAATCAAATACAGACTCAACAAGAACAGTCTGTCCCTTTCTCACAACAGTCCCTTTCTCACAACACCTTTCTCACAATACATTCCTGGGTGCCTTGACCTTTGACGGCGGCTACACTCTCAGGTTACTGGTGATGCGGGTCGAGAGTGCCTCCAGTTCGGCATAGTCGGTTTCGTCTAGCTCCAGGCCGCCTGAAATACGCACTACCTGGCAGTCGATCACACCCCGCCGAGCCAGGACCGCTTTGGTAAAGGCCATTCGTAACACGGCCTGCATACTCAGAAGAGGGAGAACCCTCTCGAACAAGGCCCGGGCCTCATCGACTCTCCCATCCTCCAGCGCGTCCCAGAGAGTGACAAAAACGTCGGTATACTCGCAGGCGGGCATCGCCCCGCAGGCACCCCGGTTGTACTCCTCGATAATGGCGCGCCCTCCGCCTCCTCCGAAAACTCCCTGCAAATGGGAAGGCGAGCGGGACAGGATCGAGCTGAGCGCGTGTCCGCTGGTAGGGGTCTCTTCCTTCACGTAGGTGATTCCGGGAATCTCGTCTACCAGGGACAGCAACGCCTGAGGGGGGAAACCTTGTCCCAGCGGAGGAGGTGCATTCTGCAGGATCACATCCCTGCCCTCAGCCGCGTCACAAATCGACCTGAAGTACCGACGTAAGCCGGATACCGATTCCTTGACGACATCGGGAGGCAGTGCCATGACCGCAGCAGCGCCGGCAGTAATCGAATCTTCGGTGAGAGCAGCTGCCACCTGACTGCTGCTGGCTGCAACACCGGCTATGACCGGGACCTGTCCCCCGGCCACCTCCAGCACTACCCGTACGCCGCGACGGCGCTCTTCTTCGCTTAAGGCGTAGAACTCGCTGGCCACCGCGGGCCAGACCAATCCGTGGGCACCGCAGTTGAGACAGAAATTCGCTACTCGCGCCAAGGCGGGCTCATCCAACTCTCCTTGGCTCCCGAAGGGAGTCGCTACAATCGGTAAGATTCCTCGCAGGGTCATCTCTACATCCTAACCCGGATTTCTCCCCGACATCGAGATTTTGCGCGAGTCGGGAAAGATCCAGTTAGCTTGCGCTCCGGTCACTGATCTGGAAAGGTAGAACAGTCGAAAGGTAGAACAGTCTGTCCCTTTCTCTCTGTCCCTTTCTCTCGCGGTGAAACTGGCTGTGGTGAACGCCTGTCCCTTTCTGCCGGAACTGGACTAGGCCTTGGAGGAACAACAATGCTGGCTTTCTTCTTCACGTTTTTCTTGAGCGCTGCGCTTGTCGGCACCTCGTTGGCTCAGGGAGCCGGGGAGTGGCGCTTCTATGGCCGGGACCCCGGGGGTACGCGCTTTTCGCCGCTAAAGCAGATAAACACTGACAATGTCTCGAAACTGAAACGAGCCTGGACCTACCACATGGGCGAGGTCAAGCGCCCCCACGTTTCGGCGCCCAAAAGCCTGATCGCCGCCTTCGAGAGCACCCCGCTGATCGTGGAAGACAGGCTCTACCTTTCGACTCCATCCAGCCGTGTGATCGCCCTGGACTCTGGAACCGGAACCGAGATCTGGAAATTCGACCCTCAGGAAGGAAGGGGAGAGAAGAGGGAGTACCTCCAACACCGGGGAGTCTCCTACTGGGAGGGGCAGGATGAGTCAGGTAGCGGTCTCGATCACCGGATCATCCTGGGAACCGGGGATGGGCGATTGATCGCACTCGACGCTGCTACTGGAAAACCCTGTCCCGACTTCGGGAAGCAAGGAGAGGTCGACCTTCGCAAAGGAGTCTCCGACCGTTGGGCGGGATCCGAGTATGGCGTCAGCTCCCCGCCTGCCCTCTACAAGAACCTGATCATCGTGGGCTCCCGGATCATTCCGGGGCCTCACGGGGGGAAGGGACCCAGCGGCAAGGTGCGAGCCTTCGATGCGCGTAGCGGAAAGCTGGCTTGGACCTTCAACACCATTCCCCAGCCCGGTGAAGAGGGCAACGACAGCTGGAAAGGAGACTCCTGGAAGGACCGAAGTAAGGCCAATGTGTGGGCTCCGATCAGCGTGGACGTTGAACGCGGCCTGGCCTTTCTCCCCACGGCACAAGCCGTAGGGGATGTGGAAACAGACGGCCTCAAGGCTCCGGGAAGCGAGCGCCAAGGACAAGATCTCTTCGGTACTTCGCTGATAGCGGTGGACGCACAGACCGGGAAACTGAAGTGGTACTACCAGATCATCCACCATGACATCTGGGACCTGGACCTACCCTCCCAGCCAGCTTTGGTGACCCTCCAACACCACGGGAAAGAGATCCCAGCCGTAGTCCAAGCGACCAAAATGGCGCTTCTTTTCGTTTTGAATCGGGTGACCGGAAAGCCTTTGTTTCCAGTCGAGGAACGTCCTGCACCCCAAGCCCAGGGAGGGGGAACCTTTACCTGGCCCACCCAACCTATTCCGACCAAGCCCCCGGCTCTGGTTCCCCACCGATTCACCCGGGAAGATCTCAGCAGTGTGACCGTCGAACACCACCGTTACTGCCTGGAACTCTTCGACTCTCTAGATTTCCCGGGTCTCTATCCCACGATGGATGAACCCTCATTGGTGTTCCCGGGAAGCATGGGAGGCTCCAACTGGGGTAGCGTCGCTTTCGACCCGAACAGCGGACTCCTGTACGCCAACGTCAGCCATCTGGGCAGCGCTCGGGGAAGAGGAGGCCGATTCTGGGACAAACATCTGTGGCCCTGCCAAAAGCCCCCCTGGGGAAGCCTGAGCGCAGTCGACCTGAACAGCGGCGAGTTGCTCTGGCAGGTCCCACTGGGCATTGTGGATGAGCTGACGGCGAAAGGAGTGCCTCAGACTGGGACCGTCAACGTCGGAGGGCCGGTGGTCACCGCCGGAGGCCTGGTCTTCATCGCCGCCACCAAGGACCGTCGCTTTCGAGCCTTCGACGCCGCCAGCGGAAAACAGCTTTGGGAGAGTCGGCTGGAGGCGGACGGCTACGCTACCCCAGCCACCTATCTGGATCGTAAGAGTGGAAAACAGATGGTCGTGATCGCCGCCGGAGGAGGAGGACCCTACTCTGACGAGACCTCCGATGTGCTGGTTGCCTTCAGCCTTACTGAGAATTGATGATTGCTGGATACAGTGCGCAGAGACCCTCGTCAGAAGGCACCAAAACACAAATAGGCCTCGATCGGAGCCGAAGCGGCTGCCGCGTTGTTACTCCAGGCTCTTGATGGCAGCTTGCAGTTCTGGGGGAACTCGGTACATCGTGGCAGCCGATTCCTTCAAGTAGCCTAGCAGCTTGTTTGAATCCGAGGGGATCTCAAACTTTTTGGATCCCTGTACCGCAGTGGTCTTGTCCCCTTCGATGACGAGAAAGGTCATACGGCCCAGCCGCAGCCCTGCGTCTATCGCGAGCACCTTGCCCTCGAAGCGCGGCATGATGGTACCGGGCATATGGGTATGGCCTTCTACGATTCGCTTTACCTGGTGTTGATTGAGGAGTTGCTCTACATGACTCTCCGAGGCAGAACCCTTCCCCAGGCCTTCGTACCAGAGAGGCCCTTCAGGATCCACAGCCATGCCTATCTTGAGCTTCGCCTTTTCGACTAGCTCGCCGCGCACCGTTTCGTTGATCTCGCGAATGGACGAGGAAGCGTACTTCGGACTGATCCCCCCGTGCACGAAAAGCGTGTCGTTGATCCGAATCGCTACGTTCTGCTTGGTGGCCCAGGGTGCGTAACGCTTTGTTTTTCTCAAATCATCGAAAACCTTGGTCTTGGTGCTGGACTCCGAGGCGAGTATCTGGGTCACCCAGGCCGGTGCCGTGTCTCCGTCCGGACCAAAAGCGTAACGATACTCAAAATATCCCAAGGGGTAGTCAGCCACCCATTTCTCTCTGAAGGCCTTGTAGCGACGTTGGCCCATTTGGCCGGCTGGGTTATCCACCTGTGTCTCGGCGTCATTTACCTTCCAGGCCTCGGCTTCGGGATCGAAGAATCGGAAATTGAGCGCCTTGGAGTTCTCGTCCGCGAAGGCTGCGTACTCCTGGGGGGTCGCATAGCGGAGATCGCCGGTCAGATTCATGACCTCGTGGTTGCCGATCAGGGCGTGGACGTGCCCACCGGCTGCTCGCGCCTGCTCCTGCAGCTTGATCAGAAGGTCGAGCACCCTCTTGGAATGCGGTCCCAAGTGCACGACGTTGCCGGTCTGAACCAGATGGCCGGTTCCTCCAGACCAATTGGTCTCAGCATCGATCAATCCGGCCGTCTGGAGAATCGACACAAAGCGCCCATAATTCCCATGGACACTCCCGACAGCGACGATCCGGTCTACGCCTGTCCAGACATCCTGGATTTTATCGTCCATAGGCTGCTTGGCATTCATCAAGCACACGCCAAGGCTCGTGATCAAAAATGCACCGACCAATCGTTTCAAACTCATCTTCTTTGTCTCCTCACAACACCGTACCGATCCCTTCTCGAGTCGGCACCTATTCCCCAAAGGGTCCCAGCCATTCCGATTCTCGATCAGTCTGGCTCAGTGCTCCGTTCCATTAGTTAGTAGAAGCGTGAGAACCTATCAGGCATCAGGCTCAACGTCAACAAATCTGCTATCTCCGATCCAGTTACAGGCATTCACCGTGAACCCGCAGGAGCTACTGCTCCCGGTCCACGAAGACGGCACGGAACTCGCTCTCATACACTTCTTTGACCTCGGCCAGTTCCAATGATACCCCCAAAAGGTCCTTGAAAGAGGTCACGGGACAGTCTGGAATCCCGCAGGGACGGATCAGCTCAAAGTAGCGCAGATCGTTGTTCACGTTCAGAGCAAACCCGTGCATGGTTATCCAGCGACGTACGCCGACCCCAATAGACGCCAACTTGCCCTTCTGGGTCCACACACCTGTGAGTCCCTTCCTGCGAAACGCGCTGACCCCGAAATGGGCTCCAGCACGAATAAGCGTCTCTTCGAGGTCTCTCAGGTACCGCCCCACATCCCGACCGCGCTTCCTCAAATCCAGATGCGGGTATCCCACCAATTGCCCGGGCCCGTGGTAGGTCACATCTCCCCCTCGACTGGTCCGCACCAGCTCGATGCTGTTCCCTTCCCAATCCTTCTTCGTCAAGACATTCTCTGTTTGGCCCGCTCTTCCCAATGTAAATACGCTGGGATGTTCCAATAGATAGACCGTCTCCTGCTGTTCGTCGGCAGCGATCCGAGCCATGGAATCGGCCTGGACAGCCAGCGCGTCGCTAAACGAAATCAGGCCTAGATCATCGAAAATCATTCGACTAATAAATCACTCTCAACCGCTCGGGCCGGATCGAGAGTCGAAACTCGGAGGCGGTTTTCAGTAATTCACCGTCCCCGAAAAAAGCGCAAGGCTGCAAGCAGCACAATCTTGCCTCGTTGGCTTGGTACCGCGTGACGTCGCTCGATGATAGAGGATCGGCCCTAACCAGTTTGAAGAGCATTTTCAGAAGCTGGGCTCGAGTCCCTGGCGGAAGCACCACGATCTCGAAAACGCCATCATCGTTTCTGGATTCAGGAGAAATATGAAGCCCCCCGGCCAAGCACCTCTGATTCGCAATCAGCACTCCGGAGGTATCCACCTCTAGATGAGATTCCCCTGAATCTCCAGGAGCGCGATAAGTCAGCTCGACCGTCGAACTGATCGCGGGGCGAAAGAGGATATTCGCCAGCACTGAGACCTGGTAGACAGAAGAACCCAGGACCCTGATGGAGGAGGCAAGGAGTCGATGGGTTTGCCGCCAGTAGCTGACGCTGAGGGCACCGTTGGCTGGCAGACCCAGACCTCCAATCGTACAAAAGCCACTCCCGTTCACATCCAGCAGATCCAGGTCTCGAATGCGTCCCGCCTTCAGGCGAGCCAGCAACTCAGCGGGGTCCGAAGAAAAACCGAGTTCGCGGGAGAAGTCATTGGCGGTCCCCGCAGGCAGGATCGTCACCGGAAGCCGGTTTCCACCGAGTGCGTTCACGACCTGGTTGACCGTCCCATCGCCTCCCACAATCACGACGGCATGAGTTCCTTCGCTCAAACTCCGTTGGACCGCCTCTTCCACTTCAGCCTGACCTCGAGGATACAGGAGTCTTGTCCGAAAATGCGCCCCTGCCAGGAGTGATTTCAAGGAGTCCGATCCCGATCCCCAGAGGGTGCGACGTGCGAACTGACTGACGACGACAAGCAAAGACTTCATGGATTCATAAGCGATAGCACTCTCAGTACTGAACTCAGATCCTCGCGGGCGGAGACTCGATCTGTCAAGGCCCGCGTCTGTGTTTCCTGTCCCCGCGAGCCAGGTCCTGTTGGGCTCTTTGGGCGGGAACTCGGCGTGACCGCAGTGAGGAGGGAATCAGTTGAAACCATTGATTGAGTCTTTGGAGTTAGGCTGCCTGCTTGCTAACATGTCGGCGGTCGGTCAGACATGCGAACGATCACCGCAGTTGCCGACGCTACCGAGCCAATATGATAGAACATCCCTTCGGCTGGCTTAGCCTTCTCCCTCCGATAGTGGCTATCCTGCTCGCCATCGTTACCCAGCGAGTCGTGCTGTCCCTCCTGGTTGGCGTCTTCGCGGGTGGGTTCGTATTGGAGCATGGGAACCCGCTGCCTGCCGTGTCCAACACGCTAACGATACAACTCTGGCCGACACTGGCTGACGTCAGCAAGCTCAAGCTCTTCGCCTTCACGCTCCTGATGGGATCAATGATCGGCATCGTCAATCGCTGTGGCGGAATGCGTGGTTTGGTTGACGTGGTCTCCGGCTGGGCACGGAACCGGCGGGGCGGCCAAATCGTCATCTGGTGCCTGGGCCTTTTTGTTTTCTTCGACGATTACGCCAACACGCTGTTGCTGGGTACAACTCTGCGCCCCCTGGCCGACCGACTGCGAATTTCGCGCGAGAAACTGGCCTATCTGGTCGACTCGACTGCCGCTCCGGTTGCGGGCCTGGCCGTCGTCTCAACCTGGGTCGCTGTCGAGATTGGATATATTCAAGACGGCCTGGACAAGCTTCCGGTGGAACAGGGGTGGAATGCTTTCGCCCTATTCATCCAGAGCATCCCCTATCGGTTCTATGTTGTGTGGGCCCTGCTGTTCGTTCCAATCGTAGCCTGGTTCGGCCGGGACATGGGTCCCATGCTAGAAGCCGAACAACGCGCTGTTCGGGGACAGACTGAGCCGGTTCCGACGGAGGGACCTGTGCGGCCAGACCCGACTTCACCCAATAGCCTGACACCGGCCCGCTGGTACAACGCCGTTGTGCCGATCGCGATCACCGTGGGGGCAATCATGTACCTCCTGTACTCGACGGGTCGAGCCCATTTCGGAGCTGACGTAGATCCCACGATGTGGGAGGTCCTGGGAGAATCCAACTCCTACAGCTCACTCTTCTGGGGCGCCCTCGCCGGTGCATTGGCGGCCGCGCTGCTGAGCTTGCTACAACGCCTCCTGACGGTCCGACAGATCCTGGAAGCAGCCGGACACGGCGCGCGGTTGATGGTATCCGCCCTGGTTATTCTCTGGTTGGCCTCCTCTCTGTCCTCAATGGCTGGAAACCAACCCTCAGCCGCAGACCAGAAAGCTGCCGAAGTCCCACTGATTGAATCAGATGCGAAGCCAAGTGGGGACACATCCAGTCCGCCCAATCAGTACCCCTACTCTGCTTACCGCCTCTATACGGGAAGCTATCTGGGAGAGCTCCTTGAAGAAAGCCTGCCGTTGTGGCTGTTGCCCACTCTTGTGTTCCTGCTCTCCGTCATCGTTGCATTCTCCACGGGGACCAGCTTCGGGACCATGGGAATCATCATGCCGCTGGCCATTCCGCTTGCGTACTCGATGTTATCGTCGGGCGGTGTAATGGTCTCTCCAACACACCCCCTCTTCCTGGCTGCGGTGAGCAGCGTCCTGGCCGGGGCAATCTTTGGGGATCACTGTTCGCCGATTTCCGATACCACCGTGCTCTCATCTCAGGCCAGCGGCTGCAACCACGTTGCGCACGTCCGGACCCAGCTACCCTATGCACTGCTCGTGGGGGCTGTATCAATCGTGTGTGGAACCCTGCCGATCGGACTGGGCGTGCCGGTGTGGCTCCTGCTTCCGCTCGGTCCCCTCTTGCTCGCGGTTCTGCTAAGGATACTGGGCAAGCCGGTGACGGATTAACCCGGATTTCTCATCGCTTGTCGTAGCGAGGCGCCGCAAGGGCCGTCCTGGCAAGGCTTGCGACCGAGACCCCCGCAGTCGTACTCGTGCAGTACGTCGAGGAGGCCGAGAGAGCGTAACGCAGCCAGGACGGATGTTTGCGGCGACACAGTAGACCAGCGATGAGAAATGCGGGTTAACCACTCCAAAGCTTCAGCAATGGATAATCATCGTAGAATGCGAAGGCTAGTGTCACCAGTACGCCCCATACGAGATATCCTATGAGTCCGGATGCAAGGCCCGAGACCAGACTGGGCCGAAAACGTCTGAAGACCAGCCAGATGCTCAACGCCGTGCCCAGCAGGATGAGGCCAAACAGCATATAGAAACCGGATTCTCCGTGACTGCACCAGGGACAATTCGGCTCCGACGGACTATTCACATTGCAGTAGGTCATCCCCTCGGAGTAGCTGCAGCCACAACGATAGACCTGACCGCAGAAGGCAGTGATTGTGACCGCCTCGAGAACGGCAACGCCGGCTAGGCAAAGAAAATACAAGATCGAACTCTTCATGGTCCTGATCGCCCTGGTGCCTAACCCGCATTTCTCATCGCTTGTCTACTCCGTCGCCGCAATCATCCGCCCTGGCTGTGTTTCGCTCCGTCGGCCTCCTCGACGTACTGCACGAGTACGACTGCGGGGGCTCGCCACGAGTGGTCTCGGTCGCAAGCCTTGCCAGGACGGTCCTTGCGGCGCCTCGCTACGACAAGCGATGAGAAATGCGGGCTAAAGCCGAGGGGCTACGAGGGTCTCGCGAGGGGGAACGAATCGCCCGCCCTTGTTGACG
Source organism: Acidobacteriota bacterium (assembly GCA_965222655.1). GTDB lineage: Bacteria > Acidobacteriota > UBA6911 > RPQK01 > JAJDTT01 > CAUZIZ01. Next base: position 658,768 of record CBDCUP010000022.1, on the reverse strand, counting down.
CTAGAGGCACCTTCTTCTAATCTTGTCCCGGAGGTAGGGAAAAAGGTGCGACGAGTTCTAAAGGTCTTTGCCATCCTGGTCATCCTGACCGTGTGCGTCATGTATTTCGCTCATCCTCCGATTCTAAGAGAGCTCGCTACCCAACTGTTCGTCGAGGATCCTCTAGAACGCGCCTCCGCTATCATCGTGTTGTCAGGTGCCCTTCCCTATCGCCCCCTGGGGGCCGCCCAACTCTACAAGGATGGATGGGCGCCCCGAATCGTCTTGACTCGTGCCAAGCGGAGCAAGAGGTATTATGCGCTCAAAGCACTTGGCTTGGTTTATCCAGAAGCTCACGAGATCAGTCGTCAGATACTCCTCAAGCTAGGCGTCCCGAATGAAGCGATCAGCGTCGTCGGTGGAGAAATCTACAGCACTATCACCGAGGCCGAGGAAATCCTCAACGAACTCGCTCCCGCCAAGGGAGCAACGCTGATCGTGGTGACCTCAAGGCCCCATTCACGTCGAGCTCGCTTGATCTGGAACCACGTGGCAAAAGGACAGGTAAAGCCCATCATCCGCTCGCCCAAAGAGGATCCGACCTTCGTAGTGGACGGCTGGTGGAAACGAAATGGGGCGATTGAGACAGTTGCCCATGAGTGTATGGGACTCATCAACTGCTGGCTAGGGTTTCCCGCCTCTGGCTAGGTTTTAGCCCCCTGGTGGACTCTAACACCTGAAGCGCTAGCACTGGGTAGCCCTCGAGCCCGATCTTTGCGCTGCGCTTCCTCGCCTTAATACACTGGAACGTATGTAGTCCTGGCCTCTCCGCCCCCCTGCATCAAACCCCACGAAGCCAGGGATCCACCTCGGCCGGCGATCAACCATTAAAGTAATCCTCCATATCTGACGATACCCAACCGAGCAGAGAGACAGCCGCCGGCGGCGGGCAAAGAATGACACTACTCACCCGTAGAAACTTCCTCGCAACAATAGCCACCGGGTCCTTGTCACAGTTGACCTGGCAGCATCGGCTTGGCCCCCTGACTCCCTATTTTCAGATGACGGATTCTGGGCCGGAAGCCGCTGCCCTGGCTGCCTTGGGGGTTGCGCCAACCCGGACAGGTAACCTCTATCCGGGTCCCGAGAACGGTAGCGAAGAAGCATCGCAAGTCTTCGAAAATAGATCCTCGGAACTCATTCGAGATTTCCCGGAAGCTACGAACTACGTGAAATACGTCGAGACCCATGCCAGTGAAACCGATCTGGATCCGCTGCTGGTAATGGCCGTTATCAGGCAGGAATCACTGTTTGGACACTTCGTGGTCTCCGACATCGGAGCGGTCGGAGTCATGCAGATCATTCCTCCCACAGCCAGATATCTGGGCATGAAGACCCTGATCTATCCCTCAGACTACGACAGATTATTGGTGACGTTCCTCGGCGGTTCTGGCAGAGCGAGAGAATCCGCCTTGAGGAAACTGAAGTCGTATGCCAAGACCCTACGTCGTGGCTACAAGCAGAGCCGCGGCGCCATGAAGGCGAGGGATGAACGCTTTGATACCGAGAGGAATATTCAGGCAGGTTGTCGCTATCTGGCCATGCTCGAGAAGAGACTAGGCAGTATCGACCTGGCTTTGGCCGGCTACTACGCCGGTCCCAGCGCTATCCGACGACGAGGCCTCAGCCGCCCTGTGAGGAGGTACGTAGCCCAGGTCAAGGATTTCTACCAGAACTACCAACAGACAGCCACCATCGGCTAGCACTCGCGGTGAGGCATCAGCCCGAAAGTGTCCAGCTAGGCTGGAACTTCAAGAATTCGTCGCACGTCGAAACGTCTGAACGTCGCACGTCTCTACTCTACGAACAGTGCGGTGAACGGGACTTGTCCTACGCCGGGGGAAAAGTTTCGTTCTCGAATGGGGCAGCGTAGCGGGGGCGAGACTATGCTGAAACTTCATGGGCAGAAGGAAGGTGTAGGAAACAGCATCTGACAGAGCAGTGACCTGTAGCACGGGCACTCTTGCCCATCGAGGACACCGACGGGCAGGAGTGCCCGTCCTACAAGCGTCACTTAGCTCTCGATGTTCGTAGCTAGAAATGACGGAAGTTTCTTTCTCGAATGATCCGGAGCTCCGCAGCCGGAGATGGCGCTAGCTAACGCAGCAACTTCTTGATGTCCTTCGAGAGGGCTTCACACTTCTTAGCCAGCTTCGGTGTATCGACGTGGAGCAGATTCGGATCGAGTAGCATCTTCTGCAGCCGATAGGACGCGTGAATGAGCTCAGCGACTTTCTTCTGCGCTCGACCGAGCTTCCGTCTTTGGTTGGCAGCCTCCTCAGCCTCTCGACGGTTGGCTTGCGCCTCCTGACTCCTGACGTGGAACCCGTATAGCTCCAGCCTTCGGGGATGGGCTAGCAGCAATTGGAGTTCGTCCCTGCCGCCGGTCTGGGACCAGCAGTCACTCGAAAAAGCAATCGGCAAAAGTAGAGACAAGGATAGTTGAATCAATAGCGTGGAAGACATAATCGTTACTCCTTCCCGCTGACCCTGGCTGGTCTGATCTGACTTCCCTAACTCTCTCTTCGTCATGCCGGAGTTCGAGCTTTAGTCGGCAGGCGTATTCCAGAGAGATGGGTTCCACGAGAAGGGGACCTGGAACTCTAGCCCGGCAGGTTGTCTTCCGGTTCCAGGACTCTGGGATGTACTTCGACAGTCTCGGGATACTTGAGTCCGGTCCCCGTATTGAAGAGGACTACTTCATCCTCCTTCTTGATCCATCCCTTCTGGGCAAGTCTAGCTGCGGCACACAGAGTGGCAGCGCCTTCGGGACACACCAGCAGGCCCTGGCGTGAAGCCAGCTGCCGTTGAGCCGCCAGGATCTCCTCATCGTCCACCGCGATAGCACATCCCTCCGTCTCATAGAGGGCTTCCAACACCAGAAAATCCCCCAGAGCCTTGGGGACGGTGATTCCGAAGGCTGCCGTGTGGGCATTCTCCCAGAACTCTGACTCCGACTTCCCCTGCTCCCAGGCCTTCACTATGGGGGCGCAACCCGTGGATTGCACGGCCACCATCCGGGGGAGACGTCCATCGAGCTGCCCGATCTCCTGTAGCTCTTTGACGGCCTTGAGGATCCCTATGATTCCGACTCCGCCTCCGGTTGGATAGAGAATCACATCGGGAACTCGCCACCCGAGCTGCTCGAACAACTCCAAACCCATCGTCTTCTTTCCCTCGATCCGATAGGGCTCCTTCAGGGTGGATGCGTCGTACCAGCCGTAATCCGAGATGGCCCTGGCCACGATCTTACCCGCGTCACTGATCAGACCCTTCACCAGAAATAAGGAGGCTCCCGCCAGAGCACATTCCTTCCAGTTCATGATGGGAGCCGACTCCGGCATCACAATGACTGCCTGAATCCCAGCTGCAGCACAATAGGCCGCCCAGGCGCCCCCGGCGTTGCCGTTGGTGGGCATCGCGAGAATCTGCACGCCCAGTTCCTTTGCCTTGGAAACACCGACAGCCGCCCCTCGGGCCTTGAAGGTCCCGGTCGGAAGGGCACCCTCGTCTTTCAGATAAAGGCGCGGCATCCCCAACTCCTGCCCCAGATTTCCCAGGGCCAGTAGTGGAGTCATGCTCTCTCCGAGCGAAATCACTGTCGCTGGGTCATCAATCGGTAACAACTCCTCATAACGCCAAAGATTGTGGCTCCGTGACTGCAGAGCCTCGCGTTTAAATGAGGCCTTTACTTGCTGCAGATCGTAGCGCACCAGAAGAGGAGAACCGCACTGGCAGAGATGCATCTTCTGGCTGCTGTCATAGGTTGAACGACAGCGAGGGCATTCTAGAAAGGTGGAAGGCATTCTTAAAATCCCGGTAATCAGTGAGGGCAAGATGCCCGGACACCAGAGTCGATTATAGGTCCCCACGCCCGAAAAAGGGACAGAGCTTTTTCCGTAACTGAGAACTGGTAGATGCAAACAGTGTCTCTGACGAAAAATAGTTGTATTTCAGACCCGGACGCGAGGAAAAGGGAGACCTGAGAATCGTCAATAGCCTCTTGCCCCGGTCTCGCTCTATAATCACCGCCCGGAAGGCACAATGCTCATACCCAAGTCGGATTTCCTTGGACTCGATCAAGTCGTTCATCTCTGCGCCGGAGCCGAGACCCCCGCTCTCAAAAGCCATCGGTCGGCTATCGACCGGTTCTTCGAGGACAAGAGTAGCGGTGCAGCCGGCCGAGACCGGATCTTGGAGACATACGACGTCTGTAAGCAGAAGATCGCCACCCTTCTGGGAGTCTCGGCCGCAGAGATTGCCTTTCTCTCCTCCAGTTCCGAAGGCATCAATCTGCTGGCTCACAGCCTGGAGTGGCGTCGCGGCGACAACGTGGTCGTTTGCGACCTGGAATTCCCCTCGGACATTCTTCCCTGGACTCGCCTCCAGGACCAGGGAATCGACATCCGACTCGTGCATCATCGCAACTGGTCCATCTCCCCATCCGATCTTGAAGGAGCCCTCGACGCTCATACCAGGGTAGTCGCAGTCAGTCAGGTCAGCTTTCTTACCGGTCAAAGATTGAGCCTGGAGGAGCTGGCTAGAGTGGTCCGGCCCAGCAACGCCCTGCTCAGCGTTGACGCCACTCATGCGACCGGCGTGGTTGAGGTTCAGGCCAATCATGCCGATGTTCTCGTCTCCAGCTGCTACAAGTGGCTCCTGGGGGTCCATGGTCTGGCTATCTTCTATTGCAACGGAACGAGACAGCCGGATCTGGAGCCTCCGTTTCTGGGCTGGCACACAGGTACTTCTTATGGAGACTGGCAGGATCCGACACACTACTCCAGGCGCCCCGAGGCTGGCCGTTTTGAACCCGGGAATCCCTCCTTCATCGGCATCTACGTCTTGAACAACGCGCTGGACCGTCTCTTGGAGATCGGGATACCCCGCATCGAAGCCTACATCACCCACCTGGCAGATCGGGTCTGGGAGGGGCTCCAGGCGTTGGGATTGGACTTGATGACACCCCAAGACGGATCCCAGCGCGCCGGGAATGTTTGCTTCGCGGCTCCCAACAGCGAGGCGATCGCGGAATGGCTCGGACAAAAAGGCGTGTTGGTGTGGTCGGGTTCCGGCCGGGTTCGCATTTCAACCCACCTGTACAACACAGAGCAGGATGTCGATCGGCTGCTCTCGGCACTCAAGGAAATGCCGGATCTGGCGTGAAACCCGGTTCTGAAATGCGATTTGAAGTTCGGACGTAGTGGGGGTCTCCTGACCGCCGCCACGCAGTTTACTGGGGACGAACCAGGTATTTGAGCAGGTCGCCCTTGGTCGTGAGAACCAGCGTTGTCGAGGAATCGACTCCGCTCTCGTAGGTCTCCATACTCTTCATGAAAGCGTAGAAAGCAGGGTCCTGGTTGTAGGCCTTGGCGTAGATCCCAGTGGCCTTGCCGTCGGCCTCTCCCCGAACTTCCTGAGCCGATCGGTAGGCCTCTGATTGAATACGCTGGAGTTCCCGCTCCTGCTCTCCCCGGATCCGCGCGGCTTCACCCTCTCCTTCGGAGCGGTAACGGGCAGCGATGCGCTTTCGCTCGGCAATCATGCGAGCGAATACATCCTTCTCAACCTCCTCCACGTAGTTGATCCGTTTGAACTGTAGATCGATCAACTCAATGCCGAAATCCTTAACCTTGGGGGCGGCGGTCTCCAGAATGGAGCGAGTGATGTCGCCGCGCCCCCTGGTGATCTGCTCCAAGACCGACGTCTCCTCTTCCGATTCGTCGGAAATTCCCGCTTCTTCCCGATTGCTGCTGCGCACCACTTCGACCAGGTCATGCCGGGCGATTGCGTTCCGGGTCTCCCCATCCAAGATACCGTCGAGGCGCGACTGGGCCCCTCTCTCATCGCGGAGCCGCTGGAAGAACAGCAAGGGATCCGTGATCCGCCAGCGCGCGTAGGTGTCGACCGAGATGAAGCGCTTGTCCTTGGTCGGCATTTGATCCGCATCACCATCCCACTGCAGAAAGCGCTTGTCGAAATAGTTGGCTTTCTGGACAAAAGGAAGCTTGAAGTGAAGTCCCGGATCTGTGATCGGCTCTCCTCTCGGATCTCCAAACTGGGTAATGATCGCCTGTTGGGTCTCGTTCAGGACGTAGGTCCCATCCATGATCACGACCAGCACAACCGCTAGAATGGCAAGTAGGACATACTCCCGCTTCATTGCGCCGCTCCCCTCTCCGGTTCGCCCTTGAGAACCTTACGCAGCGCCTCCAGCGGTAGTAAAGGCATGACGCCGTCGGCGTTCTCATCCAAGAAGAGCTTTCCCCCCAGGCGAGGAAGGACCTTTTGCATGGTCTCGAGGTACATCCGTCGACGGGTAACCTCGGGTGCCTTGCGGTAGGCCTCATAAAGTGAGTTGAAGCGGGAGGCATCACCTTCGGCTCGATTGACTCGATTCAACAAATAGCCTTGAGCCTGCAGGATTGCCTGTTCGGCTTCTCCTTTAGCCCGCGGGATCACTTTGTTGTACGCCGCCCGGGCCTCATTGGTGAGCTGATCCCGCTGCTGTTCCGCCTGGTTGACCTCGTCCCAGGACGGTTTCACAGGGCCGGGTGGAGTCACGTTCTGCAAGACAACCTGGTCAATCGTGACGCCCATCTCGTACTGGTCACTGAGCTCCTGGAGCTTCTGCTCGACGATGCTTTCAATCTCCTGGCGGCCAACCGTCAGCACTTCGGTGACGGTACGATCGCCCACTACTTCACGCATTACCGCCTCGTTCATGTCATGCAGAAGCGAAGAATAGAAGGGGCGGCTGCGAGTAGCCTCGTCGAGATGGCGCACCTTGAACAAATAGCGAAAGGGATCCACGATTCGGTACTGGACGATCCACTCGACCACCGCCACGTTCAGGTCTCCCGTCAGCATTAGTGACTCGCCCTCAAACTGCCTGCCCCGCCTCGACCGCCCCGGCGCCTGAACCGTGCTGAAGCCGAACTCCTGCTTCAGCTGCCTTTGCACGGGAACCTTCAACACGTCCTCCACAAGGGGCATCTTCAAGTGGAGCCCGGGATCCGTCGTCCTTACGTGCTTGCCAAAGCGGAGGATCAGCCCTACCTCTTCTGGCTGAACTTGATAAAAGCTCCCCAACAAGATGGCCAACACGACAAGCACGGCCACGCCCATCAGAATCAGCTTCATCGACAACTTCGGAGGAGTTATCTTGGGGAACTCAAAGACTTGATCACTCATTGGTTACCTATTGAGCAGCATAGCAGGCCCGACCCGTGAGGTCGAGAGGACCGGCCGGACCAGGCGCGCCTGGAATTCAGGAATTAAAACGATCTTCGGCCGCCTGCCAGTTCACGACATTCCACCAGGCAGCGATGTAATCAGGCCTGCGATTCTGGTAGTTCAGGTAGTAGGCGTGCTCCCACACATCCAGGCCCAGAATGGGATAAGCACCCTCCATGACGGGATTGTCCTGGTTGGGTGTTGAGGTAATGGAGACAGAGCCGGAACCGTCCTTGATCAACCAGGCCCAGCCTGAGCCGAATCTGCCGACGCCGGCCGCAGCGAACTTCGCCTTGAAATCGTCAGCACTCCCAAAGGCAGCATTGATCGCCTGGGAAAGATTCCCGATGGGACTGCCGGAGCCACCAGGCCCCATGACGGTCCAGAAAAGGGAGTGGTTGTAGTGTCCGCCTCCGTTGTTTCTGACGGCGGTACGAATTCCCTCCGGAACAGCAGAACAACCGTTGGCCAACAACTCTTCGAGGCCCTTCCCCTCGAGTTCGGGTGCGGATCCCAGGGCGTTGTTCAGATTGGTAACATAGGCGGCATGATGCTTCCCATGGTGGATTTCCATGGTTCGCTGGTCGATGTGCGGTTCCAGGGCATCAGAGGAATAGGGCAAGGTTGGCACTGAAAAGGACATAAGCCCTCCTTTTGGATTTTCGGTTAATAATCTTATACAGCCTTCTCGAACAACTGAAGATATCAACCCGCAGGCACTTGGGCAAGGGGAATTAGTGAGCAGTGAGCAGTAAGAGTAGTGGAAGTAGTGGAAGTGGTGAGCGGTGATCGCTTGGTTGTGGTAAGAGGGACACGGCGAAACGAGACGAAATCTCTTTGCTCGACTTTACGGCAAGAATCTCGGATTAAGGGGGATTTGGATTGAGGGGGATGACGAATCTTTCATGAGTTCCTCACCGATTGAGTGCCAAGTCAGACGCATGGATCTCGGGGATGTGCCTCAGGTCTCTGAGCTCGAGGACCAGAGCTTCGAGAATCCCTGGCAGGAGGACTTCTTCAGCGAGTGCCTGGAGGCAGGCTACTGCTGTCGAGTGCTGGCGCAGAATGGGGTCATCCATGCCTACGGTGTGATGTCACTCGAGGCCAAGATGGCCCATATCTTGAACCTCTGTGTGCGACCCGAATCGCGCGCCACGGGTCTGGGATATCGGCTCCTGCTGGCGCTTCTCGACCTCGCGCGAGAAGCATGGGCGGGCGTCGTTCTGCTCGAGGTACGGTCCAGCAACAAGCCCGCCATTCAGCTCTATAGAAGGATGGGCTTCAGGCAAGTGGACATACGGAGAAACTACTATTCGGGTCCACAGGGAAGCGAGGATGCCCTGGTGATGCTCCTCCTACTTGAGCAGTGAGCAGTAAGCAGTAGAGCAGTAAAACAGTGAAGCAGTGAAGCAGTGAAGCAGTGAAGCAGTGAAGAATTATCACCAACAATCGGCATCTATTCGGCATCTATTAGGTTGTCAATAGGAGTGGTAGGCTCTAGCAAAGTATAAATCGGTCATGGAACTCAGAAGTGACAACCGGCATCAGATTGGGAAAGAGGGATCAAAACTGAGAACTGGTGCTGGTTTCACCAACAACGGCTCACTGCTCACTGCTTACTGCTCACTGCTTACTGCTCTCACTGCTCACTCCTCACTCCTCGCTGCTCACTGCTCACTGCTCACTCGTGGCTTCCTCCTGCTGGCAATCATCGCCCTCCAGGCTTCGGTTTCGTGCTCCTCATCCGACGCGGAGGCAGCCGCCGAGGAGAAGAAGTCGAACCGGCTCGTCCACGAAAAGAGCCCTTATCTCCTCCAACACGCCTTCAATCCCATGGATTGGTATCCCTGGGGGAACGAAGCCTTCGAAAAGGCACGCAAGGAAAACAAGCCGATCTTTCTCTCCATAGGGTACTCGACCTGCTACTGGTGCCATGTCATGGAGAGAAAGGTTTTCGAGAACTCCGAAATCGCGGAGTTCATGAACCAGAACTTCGTCAACATCAAGGTCGATCGCGAAGAACGTCCCGATCTGGACCGGGTCTATATGGCCGCTGTCCAGGCTCTCACCGGCCGAGGCGGTTGGCCCATGTCCCTGTTTCTGACCCCGGCTCTGGAACCATTCTATGGCGGCACCTACTTTCCGCCCGAACAGTTCCGGGATCTGACCGCTAGAGTCGTTCAGTTCTGGAGTGATCAGCCCCAGAAGCTGCTCGAGACCAGCACCCGGCTGACGGAGTTTCTTCGCAAGCGCACCATGATCAAGGGTGGGAAACACCCCTTGAAACGATCCCTCTTGTCAGATGGATTCGGGAGCTTCGAGAAGACCTACGATCCCGATTACGCTGGCTTCGGACAGGGGCCGAAGTTCCCGCGCCCAGTGGGGTTGAGTTTCCTGCTTCGATACCATCGAAGCGCTAAGAACCAGAAAGCCCTCGATATGACCCTCGCCACACTCCGAAAGATGGCCGAGGGAGGACTCTTCGACCATCTTGGGGGCGGTTTTCATCGATATTCAGTGGACGGTCAGTGGCGCGTCCCCCACTTCGAAAAGATGCTCTACGACCAGGCACAGTTGGTGTGCGTCTACCTCGAAGCTTTTCAGCTCACGGGCGACAGTTTCTACTCTTCGATCGCCCGGAAGACACTCGATTACGTCCTGGCCCTCATGACTCGCAAGGGGGGCGGCTTCTACTCGGCCGAGGACGCCGAGAGCGCGCCCACTGCCGGAGAGGAGAAGAAAGAGGGCGCCTTCTATGTCTGGACCCAGAAAGAAATCAAGCAGATCCTGGACAAGGATAACGCTGCTCTCTTTGCTCACCACTACGGAATAAAACCAGACGGCAATGCCTTGAGTGATCCCCACAGCGTTTTTCTGGGCAAGAACATTCTCTATGTCGCTTCTTCCGTCCCCGAAACCTCGAAGAAATTCGATCGCCCTCGGAAGGAGATTCTCAGGATGCTCGAGAATTCCCGCAAAAGCTTGCTTGCAGTCCGAAGAAAACGCCCTCGTTCCTATCTGGACGACAAGATCCTGGTTTCGTGGAATGGGCTGATGATCTCGGCTTTTGCCCGTGCCTATCAGGTATTCGAGGATCCCCGTTACATTCAGGCCGCCGCCCAGAGCGCCAACTTCATCATGCGAACCCTGTACGACGCCAAGACCGGACGTCTGCTGCGGCGATACCGGGAGGGAGAAGCGCGCTACGACGCCCATCTGGCCGACTACGCCTTCCTCACCATGGGCCTACTCGATCTCTATGAGGCGGATCTGGATGTTCGATGGCTCAAGCAAGCAGTTGCACTGACGGAGAAGTCGCAGGAACTCTTTCACGACTCCGAGGAAGGTGGATTCTTCGACACTGCCGGAGAAGACCCCACGCTGCTCCTGCGGACCAAGGAGACGTACGATTCAGCACAGCCGAGCGGGAACTCGGTGACCACCCTGAATCTGCTGCGCCTGTCCCAGATGACCAAAAATGAAGATTGGGGCAAGCTGGCCGAGCAAACCCTGGTCTTCTATGGAGGGCAGCTGGCAGCAGGGCCTGAGGCGATGCCTCAGATGTTGACAGCTCTCGACTTTCAGCTGGGGAGTGTGAAACAGATCGTCATCGCCGGAGATCCGAAACGAATGGATACGCGAGTGCTCTTAAAGAATATTCACCGGAGATACCTGCCCCACAAGGTGATCCTCTCAGCCGACAACGGCGCGGGTCAGGAGTATCTGGGCCAGCTCATCCCTTCAATAAAGGCGATGCGCCCGCTGGATGGTAAGGCGGCGGCTTATGTATGCGAGAACTACGCCTGCAAGCTCCCCACCTCGGATCCGGACACGCTGGCCCGAATGTTGGAGTCAGGTCCCTAGGTCCCCTTGGTCGAGAAAAAGTTCACAGACTGATCAAGTTCCTGCCTCGGTATGATGTAGTTTCCAAAGAGACCGCTTCAGCGGTCTGGCGCGAACTCGGGATAGGGGAAGCCCTCACGGGCCTTCCCCTCCCACACCACCAGGCATACGGGTCCGTACCAAGGCGGTTCGCTAGGGTTGAATGCGCTGATGATTAGCCAACCGAGGAAGACCTAACCGATCGAAATAAGCATTCGGAAGCGCTATCCGGACCCCGGGCGCTTGACTGAGGGCCCAAGGGCCCTTGACGCTCCACGCGGTCCGCTGGGCCATATCCCGACTCACGCCCAGCCGGATCAACTCCGCCTGGCGTCGCCGGTAGACCTTCCACTGTTTCCATTGGACGCTGCGCAGGCGACGACGAATCCAGCTGTCCAGACCCCGCAGGACCCAGGGGCTCTCGACGTACCCAAAGTATCCAATCCAGCCCCGGAGGTAGCGGGACAATTCGTCCACACGCTGCTCCAGGCTGATCCCCCGGTTACGCCGCGTTAAACGACGCACCCGGGATCGAAACCGCTGGATCGATTCCGGCGCAATCTTGCGCCGGTTGGGCGATCGGCCTCCCGTGAACGTGAAGCCTAAGAACTTCCGCTTCTGGGGCTCATCCACCGCACTCTTCTCCCGATTGACACGCAGTTTCAGTCGCTGGCTCACAAACCGGCTCACACTCGCCATCACTCGCTCCCCCGCCCGCCGACTCCGCACATAAATGTTGCAGTCATCGGCATAGCGGACAAAACGGTGACCCCGGCGCTCCAGTTCCTCGTCCAGCTCATCCAGAACCACGTTCGAGAGAAAGGGGGACAGGGGGCTGCCTTGCGGCGTCCCTTCCGTCGGCGCACTCACCAGTCCGTACCGCAGAATCCCCGCGCTTAGATACGCTCGGATCAACTTCAGTACCCGCTTGTCCCCAATCTCCCGCGCCAGCCGGCTCAGCAAACGATCGTGGTGAACTCGATCGAAAAACTTTTCTAAATCGAGATCGACCACGGTCCCGTAGCCCGCTTTCACGTAGTCTTGGGCACGCGCCACTGCCTGATGAGCCCTGCGCCCCGGTCGATAGCCATAGCTGGACTCTGAGAACGTGCGATCCCACTTGCGTTGCAGCACTTGCAGCATCGCTTGCTCGATAAATCGATCGATCACACACGGAATCCCGAGTCTTCGCTTGTCTTTCCTTCCCGGTTTCGGAATCTCCACCCCCTTGACAGGTCGCGGTTGATACTCCCCGCACAGCAGCTGTTCTTTGATCGACCGCCAGTTCGCCTTCAGGTACTCCGGCAGTTCATCGACGGTCATCCCGTCCACTCCCGGACCCCCTCGGTTCGCTCGCACTCGTCTCAACGCCGCTTCCAGATTACTTCGCTCGCATATCTCCTCCATGACGTTCTCACCAAACATCGGGCCTTCGGTTCGCCCTTTCGCTAAGGATGAATCCGCCGTCTCCCCGCTTCCCTGGGGCCGCACCCCAGCTGTTCGGTTTGAGGTCCGCTTCGGACTTCTCTGCCTCTGTTGATCACCCTTAAGATTGGACACCTACTAACCTCTCCCTACCGTTCGGGCCTTCCGTGAGTTTCCCCACCTACTATGCCCTCTGCGGACTCCTGGAGGGCGCTATGAAACCTTACGATTCCACCTGTCCTTCAAGGGACAGCCTCCCAGGCCTCCCGGGGTAAGGACGCTGTCTTTCCGTACACAACCGCTGGATTTACGCTTCCGGATCTTGATGGATATGGACTTCGTCACCACGCGCTGACTCGTCCGACCTTGGCGCCTACTTATCCAGTTTCTGTGCGTCGGCTCGTACGTTTGCTCCACACTTCCTTCAGACCCCACCTCGCGGTGACGCCCTTGTGCTTCGCTAGCCTTCACCTCCATCAGGTTGGCGGAGGGACTTGCACCCTCCCAGACAGCGCGCGTGCCCGGCACGCGCGTAATAGACCCGGCCTTCAGGCCGGGGTCAGCTACGGGCCATCCCTCCGGAGGGCCTTTCAAGGTCCTTCTCGAACCGCGGCTTTAGCCATCTTCGACCCAGAGCCTGGCTGGAGCCTGTATTCGAGAAAGCCGAGACGATCAGAGGGCACAGACACGGACAAGGGCAAATGGGCTACTCCCGGGCACTGAAGACTATCGATTCTCTCCTCAGGGACCTCCGCAGCACTTCTTGTATTTCTTGCCGCTACCGCAGATACAGGGATCGTTTCTTCCGGGATGCCGCTTACCCTGTTCCTGAAGGTCCTGCGATCTGACCCAGCTCATCACGTTGGCTGGGGCTCTTCTGGCAGCAAGCTCCTCCGCCATGAAACGCATATAAGGATCGATGTGGTTGAAGAAGAGTTTATAACCGGCACAGAGATAGTTGAGCCCGGCTTCACCGTCCGGCGTTCGGATGAAGCGATGCTTGGGGCACTCGCCGTTACAAGCGAACCGGACCTCACATTCGCGGCAATAGCGGGGCAAGGTATCGCGCTTGGCGTTGCCGAAGCCGACCTGCTGAGGCGAAGCGACCAACGTCTCCATGGGCCTTTCCATGATGTTGCCGAGCCTGTTCTCGGGATAGACATAGTGATCGCAGGAGTAAAGGTCGCCATTGTGCTCAATCGCCAGAGCCGTGCCACAAGTCTCACGGAAGACGCACAAGCTGGACTCCATTCCCACCCAGGACTCCAGTGCAACGTCGAAGATTTGCACGAAAAACTTCCCCACATCCTGGCGTACCCACTCGTCAAAAATGGAACACAGGAATATCCCGAACTGCTTTGAATCCACGGACCAGCTCGATACCCTGGCAGCTGCCTCGGCGTCGGGTGAAAGCAACGACAGTCCCTCGGGACCGATCTCCTCGGCGACCCGCTCGACGATCGGAATAAACTGCATGAAGCCGCTTCCGATCTCCTTCAGGAAACGATAGATCTCCATGGGATGACTGGCGTTCTTGCGTTGAAGCACGGTGAGGGTGTTGAATTCGACGCCGTGCTTTTTCAGAAAGCTGAGTCCCCGCATGACGCGCTTGTGGGTGGGCTGGCCCCCTTTGTCGACCCGGTAGTGGTCATGGAGCTCGGCCGGGCCGTCGATCGAGAGCCCTACCAGAAAGCCGTGCTCTGCTAGAAACTCACCCCAGTTGTCGTCGAGCAGGACTCCGTTGGTCTGGAAGCCGTTCTCGATTCGCTTCCCGTTGGCATATTTCCGCTGGAATTCGACGGCCCTTCGGAAGAAATCAACACCCAAAAGAGTAGGCTCACCCCCCTGCCAGGCAAAGCTGATCGCCGGCACGTCCTGGGCCTCGATGTACTGTCGAACATAGGATTCCAGCACCCGGTCATCCATTCCCCAATCTGAGGTACCGGGATAGAGATTCTCCTTCTCTAGGTAGAAGCAGTACTTGCAGTCCAGGTTACAGATGGGTCCGTTGGGCTTGGCCAGAATGTGGAAAGCCTTCATGGGGAGGGCCTCTTGCTGCTCGCGCTCATCCAGGGTTAGGATAGCAACCCTCTCCTCTCAGGGCTAACCGGGAGACAAAATGAGAATCACGGACGTCGATGTTTCCCACTATCGAATCCCTCTCTCGCGCCCAATGTCGGACTCTATCCACCCCCTAATCGACGGCTTCGACTTGATGCTGGTTCGGCTCGAAACCGACGATGGAATCTCGGGGATCGGCTATGCGAAATCCATCGTCGACGGAAGATCCATAGAAGCCGTCGTGCAGCACGTCCTGGCTCCCCTGCTTCGGGATGCAGATCCCCTGCTGATCGACGATATCTGGCATCGAATGTATTGGCGCACCTACTCTCTCGGACGTGCCGGCGTCACCTCCTTGGCCCGGGCCGCCTGCGACGTGGCTCTTTGGGACCTCAAAGGCAAGAAGATGGGCCTCAGTCTGTGTCGACTGCTGGGAGGAGGGCCCAAGCCGATCCCCTCCTACGGTGGTGGCGTCAACCTGAGGTTCTCGACGGAGGATCTGGTAGAGGAGATGCAACAGTATCTCGAGATGGGCTTTCGGGCCTTGAAAATGAAGGTAGGACGCCAGGACTGGAGAGAGGATATCCGTCGAGTCGAGGCGGTGCGAAAAGCCGTGGGAGATGAAGTCGAGCTGCTGACCGACGCCAACGTGCGGTGGACTGTGCCCACAGCTATCCAAGCCGCCAAGGCGATGGACGACTACAACATCTACTGGCTCGAAGAGCCCACTCACCCCGATGACGTCACGGGTCACCGTAGAATCGCCGATGCGACTCCCCTACCGCTGGCTCTGGGCGAGAGTCTGCTGAGCAAGTGGGAGTTCCAGCGCTATTTCGAGGCTCAGGCGGTCCACTTCCCGGAGCCCGATGTGGGCCAGGTCGGAGGCGTCACCGAGTGGATGAAGGTGGCAGCAATGGCCCAGGGGAACAATCTGCCCGTGACCTCGCATGGCTATGACGAAATCCACGTCCATCTCCTTTCGGCCATTCCCAACGCGTCTTTTGTCGAATACCATATGTCCCGATTGGATGAGTTCATCCGTGACCCGATTCGTCTGGTGGACGGATGTCTGGAGACCCCGGACCGACCGGGACACGGGGTGGACTTCGATTGGGAGCGGCTCCAACTTCATCGGGTAGTTTGAAGCCGGGCGAGCCAAACAGACTGGGACCGGACAAAGGGAGGCAAGAATCATGCAAGTAGACCCCAACCAGATACGAATGACTGGCGAGAATTCTTTTCTGCGCCTGGGAGAGTCCGAGGATTCCGAACCTATCGCGCAGAACAGCCATTGGAGGGTCCTGATCTCCCCCAAGGGTACCGGGCATGTCCTCTTCACGAAGAGCGAGCTGAGCGACAACGAGGTCCAGATCTACTCGGACAACTTTGCGCTGGCCCGCTGGCTCCAAGAAGGCATCCAGGCATCGATGTCGCCGCTATACAGCGGTGATGAGATCCCCATCATCGAGGCGGAGTTCTCACAGTCAGGGGACACCCTCACCGGCTGGACCGAGTACGTCGAGACCGAGTCGGATGCGATATCCCTCACCTGGTACGACTTTCGGGAACCCTTCGCGATCGCCAACCCTCCCGGTGAGAACCCGGACCAGCCCCACGGAGTCTACAGTGTTCTGGTCCCTGCTCGGCGAGCTCAGATGACCATCAACGAGATCACTTCTCGGGGAAAGGTACTGCCGCGAATGATTGGGGACCTCGAAGGCAGCAGCTGCTGCCTGGCTCTGTCAGAGAGCTGGCTGATCCCGAAAGATCACGAGTGGGCAGACAGGTAGACTGGAAGAGTTACAGGTTGCAGGTTAGCCCCGCCACCGGCTGCGAGCCAGATCATTCACAAGGAAACTTCGGGTCCGGCGTAGCGGTGGGCTCCAGGCCGCCGTCCGAGCCAAAGGCTTGGAAGAATAAGACTTCGGCCTGGAGGCCAAAGCTACATTCGCCAATGAGGTTGCAGGTTGGCAGGTTGCAGGTTTTCGGTGCCCACAACCGTCATGATTGGGCCTAGATAAAGCGCCAGCCTCGCTGACCGCTCAGGCCGCGGTTGAGTCGGGGTTCATATACTTGGTCT
The DNA here is from genome assembly GCA_965222655.1 of Acidobacteriota bacterium. GTDB lineage: Bacteria > Acidobacteriota > UBA6911 > RPQK01 > JAJDTT01 > CAUZIZ01. The sequence goes on along the minus strand of CBDCUP010000022.1, from coordinate 642,045 downwards.
GGCAGCCCTACTAGCTCACCATCTTTGACCCATTCCAGATCCGAACCATAGAGGTGCTGAAGCAGCAGATCCGTCAAGCGTTGCTGGCTATCTCTGTGTTCCTCCCCTCCCGCCAGATTGTGCTGTTCGAGGGGATCCGCTTGTACATCAAACAGTTGGGAAACATTGCCGACGGGGTAGTAGATCAGCTTGAATCGATCCTCACAGATCATCCGAGTGGCTTCTTCGTCTTCGGCATACTCTCCGTACAAATGGGAACGTCGTTGGCCTTGCAGTAGAGAGCTTCCATCCACCGAGCTGGGGACATCGACGCCGCACAGGTCGAGCAGCGTCGGCATGATGTCTTGTAATTCCACCAGCCGGTCGTCGTTCTTTCCAGGAGCGAGCCGATCGTCCTTGGAGGTCGGGACTATAATCAGGGGAACACGAGCGGACTTTTCGTACATCACACCCTTGGCCCACATGTGGTGGTCACCCAGCATCTCGCCATGGTCCGCGGTGAAGACAAGAATCGTATTGTCCAACAAACCCTCCTCCCGCAGCATGCCGATCACCACCCGGATCTGGTGGTCGATGTGGGTGATGTTGGCATAGAAGGCACGGCGCCCCAGATCCACTTCGTGCGGGAGCGCGTGGCGCATGGCAAACTGGTCCATATAGCGCTTAGGTCCGTAGGGCAGGTCTTCGAAACCGGGACACCAGTCCCCGTAGACCCTCTCGTCCAGCTCTGCGTCACGATAGAGATCCATGTACGCCTGGAGCGGCCAGACGGGTGGATGAGGCCCGACGAAGGATAGATACCAGAAGGCAGGCTTGCGGGGATCTCGGCGAGAGATGGTACGGCACATCTGTGCTGCCGCCCAGTTGGTGGGATGGCAATGTTCCGGCAGGTGCCAGGAACGGGTCACATAGTCGTTGTTGCACATGCCGGCCGCATATTCCTGCCCGGGATAGCCCTGCTCGGCCAGATAGAGCTCCCAGTCATCGGTCAGGTCCGCAAGATGGTGGCGACCTTCTTCATTGAGAATGACCTCGTCGAACCCGACCCGATCACGCTGCGGAAAGACGTGTAGCTTACCCACCGCATGGGCCTGGTATCCGCTCTGCTTCAGCGTCTGTGGCAGGGTCGGGACCTCTTCCGGATCAGGCATTTCCCCATATTCGTCGAAAATCCGATCTCCATGGCTCCGAGAGGTCTGACCCGTCAAGAGGGTCCGGCGCGCCGGGATACAAACGGGACAAGCGGAGTAGGCCCGCGAGAAGTTGACACCGTTGCGCGCCAACTGGGCAATCGTCGGAGTCATGACCACGGGATGATCGGCCTGACGGGTAAACAAACCGGACCAGTGATCTACACAGATCAAGAGCACATTGGGGCGTTCGTCGGATGCTCTGTTCAAGGACTAGACTTCCGGCAGGGTCCAGGGTGATCGGTATTCGGGCCGAGTTCGAAGCGCGTTCGCCTCTTCGTCGCCTACGAAGGTCTCGGTCTCGATATCGAGCTCAACCTGCCTTCCGAGCCTCCAGGCCAGATTGCCTGCATGACACAGAATCGAGGAGGGATGACCGACCGTTTCCAGGTCCGCGTTGGGCTTCTTGCGACTCTTGACACAGTCGATGAAGTTCTGGATGTGCTCGACTCCTTTATTACTCCCCGACTCTTTCGCCAACAACTCCCGATCGGGGCCATAGGCCCGCCAGCCCCGGTTCCCGATGATCATCAGGCCCTGATCTCCGTAGATCGCCGCACCCTCGCTCTCACCCTCCAGATCGTAGGGATTCCAGACTCGCATCTCATAGGTGAGGATTTTGCCGGACTTCCCCTCGTCTCCAGCGTATTCGTAGTTGACCTGCAGGGTGTCCGGCCATTCCTGCATGTCATCGAAGTACCACTTCCCCCCGAGCGCCGAGACCTTGGTCGGGATAGACAGGGGGCGTTCTCCCTGAGCTTCGACTGCGGTGCTCAGCGCCCAACGAGCGTAGTCCAGACGATGGACTCCGTCATTGCCCAGGTCTCCGGTCCCGTAGTCGAAGAACCACCTCCAATTGCCATGGAAGCGCTTGACGTTGAAGGGACGTTTGGGTGCCGCACCGAGCCACATGTCGTAATCGACTCCGGCTGGGGGCTCGCTGTCAGCGGGCCGTCCGATCCCTCTCTGACGGCTGCTCTCCCAGGCCTTGGCTACTAGGACCTTCCCCAGCTTCCCCCTGCGGATGTACCGGATCGCGGACTGGAAGTGGGACGCAGTGCGAGCCTGGGTCCCCATCTGGACAATGCGCTGATGCTTGCGCATCGCCTCGACCATGCGCTGGCCCTCCAGCATGTTGTGTCCATCCGGCTTCTCCACATAGACATCCTTGCCAGCTATACAGCCCATGATCGTGGGAATCGCGTGCCAGTGATCGGGAGTCCCCACCACCAGGGCGTCGATTTCCGGATCTTCCACCAGTCTCCGAAAATCGCCGTACCGCCTAGGTGCCTTTCCCCTGATCTTCTTGACCGTCTCAACCGCCTCGGAAAGGCGGCCGGAGTCGATATCGGCGAGCGCCACCACGTCCACCGCAGGAAGCCCTGCAAAGGTCTTCATGAGGAACCCTGCCCTTCCCCCAACTCCGACACAACCTACCTGAACCCGGTCGCTGGGAGCATCCTTCTTAAGGGGCGCTCCGACCGAAAAGGCGACCGCAGCCATACCAACAGCGGAGCCTCTCAGAAATCCTCGTCGATCCAGTTCAGACATCTTCACCCTCCAATCTTGCTTCAGAAACCAAAATCCGGCCTTCCCGAATCTTACCTCTCCAGCCAACCAATTGCATGCACACAGCCAAGCCCGGAGAAAGGGACAGACTGTTTCTGTCCCAGCCCGGCCATCGTCTCCGAGAAGGGGACGGCCATCGTCTCCGAGAAGGGGACAGACTGCTTCTGCCCGGGCCATCGATCGCATCGGAGAAGCTAGGACAAAGCCTGAGAAAGGGACAGACTGTTTCTCTGCAGGGCCGGGTGGCCTCCCCAGGGGGGGGCGTCAACCGATGCCGTCGAGAGAAAGCTCTTGGATCCGATGACAAGCTGCCAAACCTCCGGAGGGCACTTTTTCCAGCTCCGGTGATTCGCTGAGACATTTGTCCACGGCATGTGGACAGCGGGGATTGAAGTGGCAACCGGCAGGAGGATTCGCGGGGCTGGGTACCTCTCCGGGGAGAACGGTGAGCCGTCCCCGCAAGCTAGGATCTGGTTCGAGGACGGCCGAAAGTAGGGCAGCTGTATAGGGGTGTTGCGGAGACCTGAAGACATCCTCGGTCCTCCCCATTTCGACAAGCCTGCCCAGGTACATGACAGCGACTCTGTCACAGATGTACCGGATCACACTCAAATCATGAGCGACGAACAGATAGGTCAAGCGAAACTGCTGTTGCAGGTCCAGCATCAGATTCAGGACCTGAGCCTGGATCGAGACGTCCAGTGCCGCTACCGGTTCGTCCGCCACGACCAGGCGAGGTTTGAGTGCCAGAGCGCGGGCGATGCCAATGCGCTGCCGCTGACCGCCGCTGAAGGCGTGGGGGAATCGAAGCAGGTCCTCCGAGCTCATTCCTACCAAACGCAGCAACGCGATGACCTGTTCGACGCGTTCGTCACGGTCCTTCACACCGTTGACCAGCAGCGGCTCGCCCACGATGTCGAGGAGGTTCATTCTCGGATTCAAGCTGGTGAAGGGATTCTGAAAAATCAGTTGAATGTCTCGCCGAATAGGCCTGAGCTCCCTTTGGTGTAGAGTGGCAAGGTCTACGACACTGCCATCACTGCTTCGAAACAGGATCTCTCCTGAGGTCGGCTCAATCGCCCTCAACAGGCAGCGGGCCAGCGTCGTTTTTCCGCAGCCGCTTTCGCCCACAAGGCCGAGCGTCTCCCCGTCCTGAATTTGGAAACTCACACCGTCGACAGCCCGAATCTGACCCTGCCGACTCCTGAAAGCACTGTTCTGGACTGGGTAGTACTTGCGAAGGTCTCTGACCTCCAGGAGAGGGTCAGTTTGAACGCTCGGCTGGGTCGTGCTCATGATTGGTAAAGAAAGCAGCTGACTTCGTGCCCGTCCGCGATCGACTTCAACTGCGGCTCGTGGCGATCGCATCTTCCCTCAATGAAGTCGGGGCAACGGTCATGAAAAGGACAGCCCGACGGTCGATTCAAGGGATGGGGAATCGACCCCTCGATAACTTCCAGCTTGCCCTCGCGCTTCGATCGCAGGGGAAGAATCGAGCGCAGCAGTGCCCGAGTATAGGGATGCTGCGGTGAATGAAACACCTCGATTACGGGGCCCTTCTCGACAACCTTTCCCAGGTACATGACAACCACTACATCTGCTACATGGGCGACCACTCCCAGATCGTGCGTGATGAAGATCATTGACATCTGGTCGTGCTCTTGCAATTCGCGTAATAGCACCAGGATCTGCGTCTGAGTGGTCACATCCAGGGCAGTGGTCGGTTCGTCGGCTATGAGGATCCGGGGATGGCCGGACAATGCCATGGCGATCATGGCACGCTACAGGAGGCCTCCCCTGAGCTGGTGGGGATAGTTGTCCAGGCGGACCTCCGGCTGAGGTATCCCGACCTTTCGCATCATCTCGACCGTCCTCTCGCGGGCCTCATTAGCCTTTACCTTGTGGTGGATGCGGATCGCCTCTGCGATCTGGCTACCCACCGTGTGGACCGGACTGAAGGAAGCCATTGGTTCTTGGAAAATCAAGGCAATCTCCTTGCCTCTGGTGGCGCGGATTTCTTCCCCCTCCGGATCCAGCTGGGCCAGATCAATGGGTCCTTCGGAGTCTCGATGGAAGAGGATCTGACCTCCTACGACACGCCCGGGGTAGTCCACCAGCATGAGAATGGAGCGCGCCGTGACGGTTTTTCCGCAGCCGCTCTCACCTACGATCGCCACGGTCTGGCCCGATTCCAGGTCGAAGCTGACACCATCAACTGCTCGCACCTCTCCGCCGTGGACCGGGAACACCGTCTGAAGGTTCCGCACTGAGAGTAGGGGTTGTTCCTTCTGGCTGTTCACTTCGGCTTCTCTTCTTGCGACTGCTCTTCTAAGGTTATTCTCGCCAGCTGCCACGTTGGGGGATCACGCCGAAAACTTCAGTCCCGCTTACTCCTCAAAGCTGGGTCTGGTTTTGCTGCCATTCAGCCCGGTGCGCGGCTGTGTTTCGCTCTTACCATCAATTGATGAGATACCTTGCCTCAATGATCCCTTGGATAGCTCCCGGCGACCTAGCCCGGATTTCTCAAGGACAAGAAAAAGCAGTCAGCTCAATGTGGTATAAAGTCTTTGTTAACAGTTACTTAATAACCACAAGGAGCTGACTACTATGAGGACAGAGTGTATCGCTTCCAAGCTGGAGTTTCAAGGGCTGGAGGGGCGCCGAGTCGAGGCAGAATTCAACGGGGGACAGATCACCTCAGACGCCGGAGGGTTGCTGTTACGGGAGGTGGAGAGCCGCTATGGGTTCATTCGCGGCTTGGCCGCCTGCTTTGGGGATCGGCGGGATCCTCGCTTCACCGAGTTCAGTGTCGAGGAGCTGGTGGGACAGCGCATTTACGGACTGGCCCTGGGCTATGAAGATGTCAACGATCATGAGGAGCTGCGGGCGGATCCGCTGATGGCGGTGCTGGTAGGCAGGGAAGATCCCTTGGGGAGGGATCGGCGGTCGGAAGCGGATCGGGGCAAGGCGTGTGCGGGCAAGAGCACACTCAATCGTTTGGAGTTGTCCTCGGTGACGCAGGATAAATATCGCAAGACGCCGGTGGATGAAGCTGCGGTCGAAGCGTTTTTGGTGGAGCAGTTCATTCAGGTGCGAGGCGGGAAACCGAAGGAGCTGGTGTTGGATCTGGATGCGACGGATGATCCGCTGCACGGAGAGCAGGAGGGTCGTTTCTACCATGGCTACTACCGGTGTTACTGCTACCTGCCGCTGTATGTGTTTTGCGAGGGGTCTGTGCTGGGGGCCAAGCTGCGGGTGTCGAATCTGGATGGGTCCGAAGGAGCGGTCCAGGAGATGGAGCGGATCGTGGGACCACTGCGGGCGAAGTGGCCGAAGGTCCGCATTACCCTGCGGGCGGACAGCAGCTTTGCGCGTGAAGGGTTGATGAAATGGTGTGAGGAGCATCGAGTGGATTACGTCTTTGGGCTGGCTCGAAATAAGCGACTAGAGCGGGCCCTGGAGTCCGAGCTAGAACAGGCCCAGGCGCTTCAGCAAGTGAGCGGCAACAGCGCTCGAGTCTATAAGGACTTTCCTTACCAGACGCAGGAGAGCTGGAGTCGAGAGCGGCGAGTAGTGGGCAAGGCCGAGTACACGGGCAAGGGATCCAATCCCCGCTTTGTCGTGACCTCGCTGGGAGCGAGGCGGTGGCCCGCCCCAAAGCTGTACGAGCAGCTGTACTGCGCGCGAGGGGAGGCGGAGAATCGGATCAAGGAACAGCAGCTGGAGCTGTTTGCCGATCGGACCTCGACGCACCACATGAAGAGCAATCAGCTGCGCCTCTGGTTTTCCTCGGTGGCTTACAATCTGCTGCACACGCTCAGGTGCGTCGCTTTGAAGGGGACCCAGTGGGCCAAGGCGCAATGCCAGACGATTCGCCTCAAACTGTTGAAGATTGGGGGGCAGATTCGGGTCAGTGTCCGGCGGGTGAGTCTGTCCTTGAGCGAGGGTTATCCTTACCAACAGCTCTATGCCCAAGCCTTGACCCAGCTTCAACAGCTCGGTTAAGCCTAGTTGAGCCTAAGAAAATCCAAAATCCCAGCCCTCTGCCACTGAGGCGCCTGAGTTGTGTCTGAGTTGTGTCTGAAAAACCGGGTTTCCGCTCTGGAGACAGGCCTCACGACGACTGTCGCACTCCGCACCGCCCTCACCTGTGACTTTGACCCAGACCGGCGTCAAGAAATCGACTAAAATCGCCCTTTCGGCTTTCTCCATGAGAAATCCGGGCTAGATACCATAGGGATCCGCGGCATCGCGGAGTCCGTCTCCGACGAAGTTCAATGTCAGGACCGCCACAATCACCACCAGAGCGGGCGTCAGCAACCAGGGGTAGAGGGCCACTGTCTGGATGGTCTGGGCTTCCTGTAACAGGACCCCCCAGCTGACCGCGGGCGGTCGCAGACCCAATCCCAGGAAGCTGAGAGCGGTCTCGCTGATGATCATTCGGGGAATGGCCAGGGTCGTGACCGCAATGATGTGGCTGGTGAAGGACGGCACCATATGGCGAAAGATGATCCGCATTTGTCCACAGCCGATCAAGCGAGCCGAGACCACAAAATCTTCCTCGCGTAGGGCCAGGAACTTTCCCCGAACCTCCCGAGCCATCTGGGTCCAGCTCAGCAGCGAGATGATCACGGTCACCGCGAAATATACCTTCAGAATAGACCAATCTTTGGGTAACGCAGCGGCCAGACCCATCCACAGAGGGATGGTGGGGATCGATCTCAGAATCTCGATCAGGCGCTGGATCAAGCTGTCGATCCAGCCCCCGTACAACCCCGAAACCCCGCCCAGCGTCACTCCCAGCAGCAGGCTGATCAGGACCCCCAACAACCCGATGGACATGGAGATTCGGGTGCCATACACCAATCTCGACCAGATGTCGCGGCCCAGCTTGTCCGTGCCCAACAGATAGATATCCTGTCGGGTGGAACGGTCTTTCAAACCGATCAGGTGGCGGCGGCCTGGGACCAGCCCGAGGAAGAGATAACTGGAGCCCTTAACCAGGAATCCGACCGGAATCTTGTCGTCCGGATCGAGGGCGAAGATTCGCTGCAGGGTCTCTGGATCGCGACGGGTCCTGATCCCCAGAACATGAGGCTCGAACTGTCCGTCGTCGAACCAACGGATCGACTGTGGGGGTAAGTAGGCAAGCGTTGCTTCACTTTGCCCAGGGCTTCCGGTGGCAAGGAAATCAGCTCCTAACGCAACTAGCAGAAGCAACGTCACCAAGCCGGCCGAGAACATCGCCAAGCGGTGCCTTCGAAACCGCCGCCAGACTTGCCCCCAAGGCGAAGCCAGCTTGGCGGTCTCCGCAGCGCGAGCTTCCAGAGACAAACTCGCCGTCGGACTCATCGGGCACCCTTCAGCTTGATCCTGGGATCGAGTAGAACCAGCAGCAAGTCCGACAAGAGGGTTCCGATCACTGTAGTCGAACCCAACAACAGGACGATGGTCCCTGCCAGGTACATGTCCTGTGAAATCAGGGCCTGGAGCAGCAGGGGGCCAACGGTAGGCAGACTCAACACGACCGAGACGATGACAATCCCTGAAATCATGTAGGGCAGGGTGTAGCCGACCGTGCTGACCAGGGGATTGAGCGCGACCCGGAAGGGATACTTCAGTACTACCTGCCAGAATCCAAGTCCCTTCGCCCGAGCCGCCAAGACGTAGGGCTGTCGCAGTTCATCGATCAGGTTGGCCCGCAGGACACGGATCAACTGAGCGGTTCCCGATGTCCCCAGGACCAGGGCAGGGACCCACAGATGAGAGGCGAGGTCGACGGCTTTGGCCAGGCTCCACGGCGCTCCCAGGTAGGCCTGTGAGAAGAGACCTCCCACAGGAGTGCCGAACCAGGCAAACCCCACATACATCAAGACCAGCGCCAAGAGAAAATCGGGCACCGCCAGGCCGATAAACCCCAGTAGGGTAAAAGCATAGTCGCCAATCGAGTACTGTCTCACGGCCGAGTAGATGCCAATCGGGAGTGCCAGTATCCACATGAAGCTAATCGCAGAGAGTGCGACCACGACGGTCAGGACCAGGCGCTCTCCGATGAGCTCAGAGACGGGACGGTTCCACGTCAGGGACACACCGAAGTCACCTCCGACCATGTTCCGTACCCAGAAGAGGTATTGGACGTGCAGAGGGCGGTCCAGGCCGTACTGCTTGCGCAGACCCTCGATCTGATCGAAGCTGACGGCGTCACCCTGCGACTGGAGCTGTGCTATGTAGGACGTCAAGTAGTCGCCGGGAGGTAGCTGAATGATGATAAAGGACAGAATCGAGATGGCAGCAATCGTGAGAACCGCAAAGAGGGCACGTTGCAGCAGGTAAAGGAGCATCTTCTCCTACCTCAATTTTCGAAGAAGAATTGTTCGGTGCGGGCAATACCAGGATTCTGAAGCGTAGGACTGTTGGGCGCGACATCGGGCACATTGCGAAAGTTGTCCCTGACCACCACTACCCCGTTGAGAGCCGGGGACATCCCTACGGTGCCGATGACATAGAGTTCCTGCGCATGAATCCGCCAGATTTCCTGGCCCAGCGCGATCCGCTGATCCCTGGGTACGGACTTGCCCTGCCCGTACAAATCAACCAGTCGCTTGATCGGACCTCGGGGAGCCCTACCCTGCTTGCCTCCGGACTGGTACCAGGCACTCACCATTGGAGCGAAGTTGACCCCGGACTGGATCGCCGGAATGGTAAAGGAAGGGTAGGCCCACAAGTTCTCCGCACCACCCGAACCCCAGAGGGCGAGCTGCTGCTGGTTGCCATAGAGACGCGTCAGAAAGAGGCTTCGCTCCTCGACCGCAGCATCGATCCACAGTCCCACCTCAGCCCACTGCCCGGCCAGCAATTCCGCCACGCCGGGGAAATCCAACAGGGCTCCCAGGGAGGAAGCCAGTCTGATCACGAGTCGGCCGTTGCCATCGGCTCGCAGCCGGAATCCGTCCTCACCTTTCTGCTTCAACCCGATGCGATCGAGGATGGCGTTGGCCTCCTCCCGGTCGAGCCGGACGGCCTCGTGCTCCTCCCCGGGGTAGTAAAGAGAGCCGGGCGGAGGAAGGAACTTGCGAGGAGTGCCTGTCCCCAAAAAAATGGTCTCGTTGATAGCGTCACGATCGACCGCGAGCGAGAGTGCCTGACGGAAGTCCCGGTTGCGCAGCCACTTCGCAATCTCCGCATCGTCCTCATAGGTCTGGTTGACGAAAGTGGCCGCTTCCGAACCACCGGCGTCGGGCCACATCAAGACCCGGTAGCCAAGCTTCTTCGCATTCTCCTTGAGTACCGGGACCTTCGCCAACTGAATATGGCGATGCTGCATGTCGAGCTCGCCCGAGATTGCCCAAAGATTGAGGACCTCGGGATTGGTTGCCAATCGCATGGATATCCGGTCGATGTAGGGCAGCTGATTTCCCTGGGGATCGACCGCCCAGTAATAGGGATTCCGCTCCAGCACGAACTGTTGGGAGGTGATGGGTTGCACCGTCTTCCAAGGAGCCACCACGGGAAGATCCGGATTACTCTGCGGACTGACCTTCTGGCGGAAGAACTGGAACCAGCTACCCAAACCAGAGTCCCTCACCATTCGCTGGATCTTCTCGGCTGCAACATAGTCCTGGTGGAACTGCTTGAGATAATGAGCCGGGACAAAAGGGGCTGCAAAGTACTTGGCGCGAGCGCCCTGCCCTCCCACCTGAAGTCCGGCAAAGAGCTCCAGGAATACGTGGTAGGGTTTGGCATACTCGTAGCGGACGGTCCACTCGTCCAGCTTCGTAACCCGGCCAAACTGCTCCCCAATCTGGAGCCAGGAGGGTTTCGCCGGACTCAGCTCGTCGTTGAGAATCAGGTCCCTATGAGCGAAAACGAAATCGTCGGCAGTGAAGGGATGGCCGTCCGACCACTTCATGCCCTTGCGCAGGTGGAAGATGAACACCCTCCCGTCCTCTTTCACTTCCCAGGAGCGCGCGATGTGGGGCACAAGAGTCACGCCATCCAGGTCGTAATAGATGACGTGGTCGTGAACCAGCCGATCGACGTTCTGCCGGTCTTCCGGACCGGTAAAGGCACGGTTCCAGGTCCCCCCGTACTTACCGATCCTTTCTACCGGCGGGATTACCAAAGGCTCTTCAGGGAGTCGTTCCGAGACCGGCGGGAGCTCCCCCTTGGCGACCTTGTCGGCCAAGGCTGGAGACTCTTGAAAGGTCTGAGGGAGGGGCCCTTCGTACAAGAAACTGTGGCCTGCTCCTACTGCGTCTTGAGACCGAGCGGTTGACGAATAGTCCTTGCTCCGCAGCTCGGGCGTGGAGGGTCCACAGCCGGCGAAGAGGCCGAAGGTCAGGAGTGTGAACAGGAGGACGATCAACAGTTGCCTGACTTCTGGTTTGACCATTGATGCGATATTTCGGTTAGCGGAACCGGCGACATACTATCAGCCTGACACACTGATTGCACCGGGTCCGCACAACCTGCGACGTTCAGACGTTCGTCCATGCAGTTTCAAACTACAAACAACCTGAAGCTCTGAAGATTACCTTCCGAGGGTCCCGCTTTCTCGCCACAGCCCTCGGTCAGAGGATCCACAATCGCCGCTTTGAAATCGGACTCAAACAAGTTGGTTGGCGAGTCTTCTGAGTGTCAACCAAGAGAACATCATCAACTGGGAGTAGAACCGAAACACGCCAGGCTTCAGAGCCCAGATGATCCAGTCACCGGCGTGAAGATCGAGGATGCTATCCGGTGTATCCACTCGGCCCTAACCTGAAACTTGATTTTAAGATTGGGATGTAAAAAATACTTAACCCCTTTTTTTATAGTGGGATAGAGCCCACCCCCACTTCCCTCGACTGAAGTTTCTTTCTCGAATGATCCGGCGGTCTGCAGCCGGGGGCGGGGCTAACCTGAAACTTCATTGGGTTCCTACGGTCGGAGGACGTGGGTTCGGTCTCCAGGCCGAAGTCTTCCGCTTTCGAGTTATTTGGCTCGTAAGCAGGGCGGCCCAGAGACCGCCGCCACGTCCCCCGACCAAAGTTTCTTTCTCGAATGGGGCCAGGCTTCCTGGGGGCGTGACTTACCTGAACCTCAACGAGTAGAGATCCGCATCCTTCATCACAAAGCGGAGTCGGATAGGCTTCCCTGAAATCCCGGCCAGAGGCTTATCTGAAGTCGCCTTTGCATGACTCCGTTCCCAGCTCACCGTGTGCTCGATCTCGTCTCCCCAGATCAGGGGTGAATCCTCCAGCGCAAAGCCGGGTAGAGGGTTGTTTTTGGCATCCTGGATCTCCACACGAATATTGCCGGCAGCCGAGGTGGCGAAGTTGAGGACCAGGTTGTCCCCCTGGAAGATGAGAGGCTTCGTGACCATCTCGCCCCCGGAATAACCTGCGTGGACCGAGACGAAGCCATCGGTGCGGAGGGCCATCCGCTCAACGTGGACACTGGGGAAGGTGTAGTGACGCTGCAGGTAGAGCGAGACCTCGTCCTCTCCGGTGGGGACCACACCCGAGGCGGGCGTGTTAGCTCGATGAATCCAGCCTCGGATGTTTCTTCCAGGTCGCATGAAGGCCTCGACGAAGCTTCGGTCCCAGTGCAGCCCATCCCGGCTGGACAGGAACACCACATCGGAAGCACCCGGACCCGGGTTGTCTTTGAAGACCTCCAGAGTTCGCCAGGGCACGAAGCGTCGCGGGAAGGCCAGATAGATATGAGGTGCACGAAAGTAGGGGGTGATGCCGTTGGTGTAGAAGTGCTCGACCGGAGCGCCTCCCAGGTCCATGAACTCCAGCTAAGAAGAAGTCGGCGGCTGCGATTCCTCCCAATGGGCTTTCAGGAAGTTCCACGACATCTCCTTTGCCTCGTTCTGGAGCCGGCTCGATACCGTTTTTTTCCAAGATGCTTCTGATGGTGTTGCGCCCTATCCGGTGGCCCGGATTACGCACAGCTCCTCTGATTCAGGTGTAACCCCAGGTCGGATTCTCTTTCGCCATCCGCACGATGAGTGCCTGTATCTCTTGCAAAGTCCGGGGGCGACCCGGTCTGTGTTGTTCGCTGCCGTCGTACTTCTTGGCCATCAACTCTCTGTGCCACGCAGCAGCGTATCGAGTGTGACGATGCAGGCAAGGTCTCTCAGGGCTTTTCGTCCTACGACCTTGGCCTTTTCGGCGAGCCGCCGTCTCTGGGAATTAGTGGTTCATCCGGTAAATGGGGAGGTGCCGCCAGTCAAAGGTAGGCCATGGAAACTGCCGCACTATGCAAACCGTGGAAAAACAAGTAGTTCTGGAGGAGAACTGGCAAGTGCTCGCAGTTGTTTTTCCACCGTTCGCACAGCGCTTGGAAAACTCCGTATCACGGGCTTGCTGGCCCGGTTCGATGTCGCTCGGAGTTTTCCACAGTTCCCACGGCCTCTGCTACTGCAGCCGACTATATGGACAAGCGAACGGGGAGCAGATTTGGGATCCGGAAGGTGCCAACCACGTCCCCACCTCCCCATTTACCGGATGACCCGAATTAGTGAGGTGCAACCGTTTGTTGCCAACCTGTTCTCGGAGCGGAGTTTTGGCACACTACGGGAAGGGGCACATCAATTTGCGTAGCCGACCGTCTTCCAAGAATTTGTGGACGGGGCTTTTTCACCTAATCGGGTGCCTAATTAAGCTGAAGCCTGCTGAAGGCGCAAAGTATTTCTTCACATCTATCTTCGCGATTAGTAGAATCCCTTGCAATTACTCTAGCCGGTGGAGACTCATATGGCTATGCGTAGAAAGCCCATTTATTTTACGTCTCTTGAACTAGAAAATGTTCGTTGCTTTAGTCAAGGCCAGCAGCTACATCTGACGGACGAGAATGGCCGCCCCGCACGCTGGACGATTATTCTGGGAGAAAATGGTGTCGGAAAAACGACGCTCTTACAAACCCTGGCTTGGATGCGGCTCGTGCCGGTGGACAAGTTTGAGATGGATTCGCCTCCAGGCGATGATTCGGAGGAGCCTCCACCCCTTAGAAAGGGCATGCTTGGGCCGGCTTTGCGCGATGAAGAAAATGAGATGCTTGAGGGTCTCTTGCGAATTGGTGGGCAACCGGAACTCCGACTCAAAGCGAATCTATCGTTCGGTAGCGCTTGGTCCTCCAATTCCGAACTGGACCCTAGGACGGCGCCTGGCCGAGTCAAGGCGATTAGCACGAGTGTGAAGCTCCATTTCGATAGTAGGCAGCGTTTGTCAAAGTTTTGGCGGCGCGGGCGCGGGGTGAACATCAAGACGACATTTGATGGGGAGTTTCACGAAGGGGATTATATATTTAGTTTGACAGATTTCTGGCTTTCCTGTACACTTGCTCTCATGATGACAAAGGTTAAAAGAACAAAGAAAAATGGCCCCGGAAGGTCCGACCGAATAGGCATCTCTCTCTTAGAGCTTAGCGATATCTTTCCCGATGAGGAGTCAGCCGTCAAATGGTTCGAGTCCATCTACTGGCCCGATGAACGATGCTGCGGGCACTGCGGGAGCACTTTCACCAGCGATGTTCCTAGCCGGAAGCCCATGCCCTATTGGTGCAAAGACTGCCGGAGCTACTTCTCAGTCCGAACCGGAACCACACTTCAGAACTCAAGACTCCCCCTCCGCAAGTGGGCTTTTGCCGTCTACATCTATGTCACCAACCTCAAGAGCGTCTCCAGCATGAAACTTCACCGGGACCTAAAGGTCACCCAGAAGACGGCCTGGTTTATGTTGCACCGGCTGAGAGAAGCTTGGGATTCCAGTGGGATTGAACCCTTTGCTGGTCCGGTCGAAGTGGACGAGAGCTACTTCGGAGGACGAAGAAGAAACATGACAAAGACCAAGAGGGGAAAGCTAACGGGCCGTGGTCCCACCGGGAAGACAGCTGTTGTCGGACTAAAAGACAGACCCAGCAACAGGGTCCGAGCCAAAGTCATCAAAGCGGCTGACGCCGAAACCTTGCGGGGGTTCATTACGGAAAACGCCGCCCCGTCGGCCAAGGTCTACACGGATGACTCGCCAGCCTATTCGAAATTACCGTTTGATCACTCCTCTGTCAAACACTCCGTTGGGGAGTACGTCCGGGACATGGCACACATCAACGGTGTCGAGTCCTTCTGGTCTATGTTGAAGCGGGCGCACAAAGGAACATTCCACAAACTGAGCCCGAAGCATTTGAATCGATATGTCCAGGAATTCTCCTCAAAACATAACATCCGCGACCTAGACACTCTCAACCAAATGCGTGTAACTGTGTCCGGACTAATCGGGAGCAACCTGCTCTATCGAGACCTCATCTCAGATAACGGGTTGGATTCAGGGACGCGAGGATCACAATGCCGATCAAAAAACGTTTAGAATTGATTTCTAAAATTGAAAAACTCAGAGGGTCGTCTGTTATCTGTTTTCTCACAACGTTGCGCCCGAACGTACCCGGGCAGATGGCTGATGATTCTGTCCGGGTTTTCTTTGACCATCTCTTACTTCTACCCTCCAATCCCGTGGAGAACTTGGATATCTTTCTCTGTAGCAATGGGGGAAGTGGGACAGTGCCTTGGAGGCTTGTCCACTTGTTCAGGGAATACTCCAACAAATTCAGTGTACTGATCCCATATAGGGCATACAGCGCCGCCTCACTCCTTGCCTTGGGTGCAGATGCAATTGTCATGCACCCATTCGCGGAACTTGGCCCAATTGATCCGACCGTGTCAAATGAATTCAACCCAGTAGATCAGAGTACCAATAGGAGGCTAGGGATAAGCGTCGAGGATCACTAGTGTCCGGTTTGATGTCGTTGATTCTAAAAGACTTAAAGCTCTCTTAACTGTAAGGTTATAGTCACTCGACTCCTATCCTCCTACAAACAAAGGCCTTAGCCGTCTTCCGAACAAGTTGCGCTGTCTCCACTTTGGTGCCCGTTTGGGCCCGTTTTTCGTCTCCCAGGTCAAGACCTGCCCCAGAGCCAGGTACTCTAGGGCCGTGACCTGCAGCCGCTTGAAAATCTCGTACAGGCGCCCGGGGGGCCGCAAGCAGAAACTTCACGTAGGCCACCAGCAGGTAGACACACAGCGCCACCCAGACCTGCGTCATCACCGCATTGGCCGTGGTCCCCAGAAAGCTCTTGATCTTCAGGTGCTGCTTGACCCATTTGAAGAACAGCTCGATTTGCCAGCGAGCCTTATAGATGGCGGCCACCTCAGCCGCCCTGAGATGAAACAGATTGGTCAAGAAGACATAGAACTGCCTCGTCTCCGGGTCCCGGTAGCCGATGCGGCGCAGGGGAGTCGACAGGCATCCGGCCGCCTTCCCGGTCAGACGAATGACTTGATCCGAGGTGATCCCCGGCGGGGAGCCCACCGGCCGCCGCTCCAGCACCCGGTAACGCGCGTTGCGCTTCTGCCGGGTCACGAAGTACACCCCCTGGCGGTGGAGTTGGTCAAACCAGTGGTAGTCCACGTAGGCCCGGTCAAAGGTCAGGATGCTGTCCGGTTCGTAGCGCTGGCCGCGCGCCACCTCGATCTCGTGCTCCCGGCCCGGGGTCATCACGCAAAAGCTGGGGATGTGCCCCCCGTGATCCAAGATCAGATGTAACTTGATCGCCCCTTTTCGCTTGCGAAACTTCGCCCAGTCAAAGACTTTCAGGCACAGATCGATCACCGTCGCATCCAGACTGTACACCCGATGCCGGAAGCCGAAACGCTGACCGGGAGCCTGACTCCGACAGCGGCTGTACAGGCAAGAAAACAGCTCCCCGAAGATCTCCTGGGGTCGTTTGCGGTTCGCATCCGCCAGCGTGGAGCGGCTCACCGCCCCCAGCCCCACTTGCTGCAGCTTCTTTCGCCCTGCATCTAAAGCGGTTACCAGATCCCTCAAACTATGCTGTCCGGTTAACTGCCCGAAAAAAAGGGCCACGAACTGCCCCCAGCACGACAACTTCCGGACTCCCTTGTCACCTTGGCGGCGCTCCACGATGGCGCGAAACTCATCCCGGGGGATATGACGGAGCAACTGATGCAGGACTGACGTATACTTGGCCATGGGATCTCCTTGGTCTTCTTTGGCTTTTTGATGACAACCAAAGAGTTTAACCAAGGTAGGTCCCCTTCCCAAATCGGGCCCAGGAGCTTCCGGGCCAAAAACAACCCCCTTCTTTCCACCATCTCCCCAAAGCCCCATCACATAAGGCTTTCAGCCAGACCTCGAAAAATAAACCGGACAGCAGTGGTCGAGGATGTATCCGCATATGTAAGCTTCATCAAAGAGAAGGTCGGGATCACTCATGAAGATGAGCTGGTCAAAGCTATAGAGATCCTGGCGAATAAGGTTCATCCCTTGGCGCTAGGGAATGTTGAGCGTTTCTTGTCTCAGTCAAGGCTGATCGCAAAAAAAATATTGCGAACACACATGAAAAAGACAGATGAGCACCTGCTGGATGAAATTGTAGAGAACATGGCATCAAAGCTTTATTTTCACGGCCACCCAATAAACCGTATTGAAGCTAGGGATGATCTCAAACTAAAGGTTGTCGCTGATCTACCGGCTGAACTTGAAACGGCTATGTGGGATTTGTATAAGGAATACGAGACTGAATTTAAAAACGCTGACGTATTCCAGCCTCAAGGAGACTTGGCTGCACTAAAGGAGAAAGAACCTCCGCTAGTTGCGGAATATCACCTGACACACGTTATTGTGGAGAGTTCCAGGTTGTCCTCGGTCCACAAAACCAAACGCCGCTATACCCTCATTGCCCCCCAACCTGGTCAGAAGACAATTGACGAGGATATTCTAGAGCAAGGCTGGATCCATTCACTGGCTCAAGTGGACTAATGGTCGTATCTTCCACTGACACTGAGCCAGTCACTGGGTGTTCAAAGCGAGTTGTTTGAGGCGTCGGAATGTCCGGGCACGCAGAGCCTACCTCAGCCGGGATAGAACGTCGGTCGCCTAGAGGAGACTGGACCAGAGGCACAAGTCGCCTGATCCTAGGTTTCATTGTCGTTTCCCTCCATCAACTGACTTACTTGGCACGCTTTCAACGATGTTCTTCACTTCGTCAGCCTTGACATCAAGTTCTTCTTTCACGTCTTTACGGCTTTCATCCATGCATTCTCGAAATACCTTCCGAATGGCCTGAGCTAAAATGTCGACGCCCCCATTCCGATTACTGTCGGCCACTAGCAAAAACCTCCTAATTTGTCAATATTTTTATATAGACTCCGCTAAAATAGTAAACAATAATTTGTTTACTATCAATGTTTTTTACGGTGTTTTATGTTGTTTTACCTTGTTATTACCTCATTTTACCTTGTTATTACCTCATTTTACCTCGTTTTACCTCGTTTTACCTCGTTCTATGTTGTGATGTCAAGCTAAATATATAATCCCCCAATTTATGTTACAGCGGCTGGCAACCTTGAGCAGGACGGTATCGAGTTCGACCATTGGGGGGGGGCTTGATCTTCCGGTCAGCGGGACCGGTTGTGGCGATTGTGCATGCGGTTGTAGCCTTGGGGCCCCTCGGCTCTTTCATTGCGCACCTCTTCTATGAGCCTGGCTAGCACGGGGCTAGAAACCGCTGTCATATTCAAATTGTTCGACTGCCTCTCAGGAACGGACGCTTCCACCTCTTTCGGAAATGCTGTCTTTTTCATTGTCTTCTCCTTTTGAACTTCATCGAATTATACGGGTCATCCGGTAAATGGGGAGGTGGGGACGTGGTTGGCACCTTCCGGATCCCAAATCTGCTCCCCGTTCGCTTGTCCATATAGTCGGCTGCAGTAGCAGAGGCCGTGGGAACTGTGGAAAACTCCGAGCGACATCGAACCGGGCCAGCAAGCCCGTGATACGGAGTTTTCCAAGCGCTGTGCGAACGGTGGAAAAACAACTGCGAGCACTTGCCAGTTCTCCTCCAGAACTACTTGTTTTTCCACGGTTTGCATCGTGCGGCAGTTTCCATGGCCTACCTTTGACTGGCGGCACCTCCCCATTTACCGGATGAACCAATTATACTGCATTGTGGCGAACTTCAAAGATACGGATTTTCGGGTGTCCCTTGTTGATCGTCTAAGTCCAATTGATTGAACAATTACGGCGCTGTCATTCTTGCCAGATCCAGCACTTAGTCTCTAGAGAAGCCTAGCACTATCCTATTAAGTTGCTGCAAAATCTACGGTTACGCTCATAACGCTAAATTCAGAGATAGTCTGTGGTTCGCCGAAACCTCCTCACGAGCGGCGAGCTCTCTAGTTTGGTTCATCCGGTAAATGGGGAGGTGCCGCCAGTCAAAGGCAGGCCGCGGAAACTGCCGCACTATGCAAACCGTGGAAAAACAAGTAGTTCTGGAGGAGAACTGGCAAGTGCTCGCAGTTGTTTTTCCACCGTTCGCACAGCGCTTGGAAAACTCCGTATCACGGGCTTGCTGGCCCAGTTCGATATCGCTCGGAGTTTTCCACAGTTCCCACGGCCCCTGCTACTGCAGCCGACTATATTGACAAGCGAACGGGGAACCAGATTTGGGATCCGGAAAGCGCCGAACCACGTTCCACCTCCCCATTTACCGGATGACCCTCTAGTTTCTCCACCTCCACTATTTTGACTAACATCTTGGCTTAGCCGACAAAAGGCCCTCATGTTTTGCGTTGGCCGGGAGCCGCCTGGCAGAATCGCCATGCTCGGAACCCTACCAAGATCCCCCGTATATGCAGGCTGGAAGAATCTCGAATTGACTAAACACGACTCGATGTTACGCAGCTTTGCCGCTCGTAACGATGATGAAGACCGCCGACTTGCGAGATCTCAGCCTTCGCCAACGACTTTGTGAACCTGGGGGGCGGCTACGTCATCATTGGGCAGGACTGTGACGACGCGGGCCGCCCGGTCTTTCCACCCAAGGGCGTGCCCGACAAGCAACTCGATAAGATCCAGCGAGAGCTTCTTCAGTACTGCAACCTGATTCAACCCTCCTACTTTCCCCTGTTGAGCGTCGAGCATTTCGAGGATCGGAACCTGATCGTGCTCTGGGCGCCCGGTAGGCAGAACCGGCCCTACAAAGCGCCAAGGGCGGTGACTGCCAGGAAGGACCATCGCTATTACATCCGGCGATATTCCAGCACCATCGAGGCCAGGGGCGAGGACGAGCGGGAGCTGATCAGCCTGACGGCCAATGTGCCCTTCGATGATCGCTACAATCAGCAGGCGGGGGTCAGTGACCTCTCCTCCCGCTTGTTGACCGACTTCCTCCGCGAGGTGGGCAGCGGCCTTGCGGCAGAGGCACCCGACCTGTCGGTCGAGGCGGTTGGCCGCCAGTTGAACGTGGTGGGTGGCCCAAATGAGGCACCGCTGCCACGAAACGTGGGGCTCCTTTTCTTCAATGAAGAGCCCCGGCGCTTCTTCCCCGCAACCCAGATCGACGTGGTCTACTTCCCCGAAGGTCCGGGTGGCGACCAGTTCGATGAAAAGGTCTTCGTGGGGCCACTCTCTCAAATCACCCGCGATGCCATCTCCTTTGTCGAACGCAACTACCTGAAAGAGACGGTCATCAAGCACCCGGACCGTCCTGAAGCGGAGCGACTCTGGAACTTCCCCCTCCCGGCAATAGAAGAGGCCATTGTCAACGCGGTCTACCACCGGTCCTATGAGATTCGCGAGCCGGTCGAAGTGCGCATCAGCGGCGAAGACCTGGTGGTCTTGAGCTTCCCTGGGCCGGACCGTTCCATCAAGATGGACGACCTGCGTGCGGGGCTTGCCGTGAGCCGGCGCTATCGCAACCGCCGCATCGGCGAGTTCTTGAAAGAGCTGGACCTTTCGGAGGGCCGTTCCACCGGGATTTCCAAGATTCTCAAGGCGATGGCGAGCAACGGGTCCCCTGTGCCCGAGTTCAAGACCGATGACGATCGCAGCTACTTCTTGATTCGCCTGCCGGTCCATGAGCGGGCGGCTCACGACGATGCCACCGACCAAGTGACCGACCAAGTGACCGGGGAAGTCACCCCGCAAGTGACCCCGCAAGTCACCGACCAAATCACCGACCAAGTCACCGACCAAGTTACCGGGGAAGTCACCGGGGAAGTCACTGGGGAAGTTCGACGGTTACTGGAAGCCCTTACTCGCGAGATGCAGCGCCGCGAACTTCAGGAAGCTCTGGGCCTGAAACATGAAGATCACTTCCGAAATGCCTACCTGGTACCGGCCCTCGCGGCGGGCCTGATCGAGATGACCATCCCTGACAAGCCGCGCAGCAGCAAGCAGCGCTACCGCCTGACTGACGAAGGTCAACGGTGGTTGAACCAGCACAGAGGCCCCCAGTGAAGGCTGAACAGGTCGATCAGGCACTTTACCAGAAGTTCGTCACCGAAGGGGTGCGGCTGGTCTTCTGGCACGACCCGAACGGGGAGTTCGCCGACTACGTCGAGGATGGCCTCTCAGGCGACGTCGCCGATGTGCAGGTGCTCGATCTGGCCGAGGTGGGCGGGCTCTCGGCCAAGCTGCGCCTGGAGCGGAAGGACCCGACCGGCAAGTACCTGGTCTACAGCCAGGGGGAGGTGCCTCCGGCCGAGGAGGACTGGCTGCTTGACATCCGGCTCTACAGTGCCCAATTCCACGCCGATGTGGCGAGTCTCTGGTTGCAGGAATTGGGGTTGAGCCGTCTCTCCTTGCGGGATCACTTGAAAGCCCGGGCGGCCTTCCTGGGCAATCAGGAGCGTCGCAAGAAGCTGGCGCGACTCATCGGTGCGAAGGATGACGAGGCGACACTCGACCTCAAGATGATGGCCGTGTTAGTAGGCAGCCAGGTGGTAAGCCCGTTCGAGGTGCTGCGCGCCCTGTGCCACGGTCACAATCTCGGCCAGGCTGGGGAAGACGCTTTTGACCTTGGCGAGCCGCCGGAGGTCATGGCGACCTTTGAGAAGATGGGACTGCTGGACCCCTTCTGGGAACTCATGCGGAGTGAGTTTGCCTATGCCGCAGACGCGCCCAGCATCGCTGGACTGTTGCGCCAACTCTTTGTCTCCGAGCTCCTCTACCAAACGGATGGTGTGAGCATGAGATCCCTCGCACATCACCAGCTGCCCGCCGCGGGGCGGCGCAACGCGGTCGTGTTCCTGACCCAGTGGCGAGACTCCAGCGGAACGGCTCGTAGTTACGATGCTGCGGCTGCGTCCGTGGCCTCAGAGCAGAGGGTCAGCGAGTCGCTCGCGAGCTACGGCCTCGATGCCATCAAGGATGTCTACACTTTCTGGGAGGCCGAAAAGCGGGTCGTCTCCAGCCTCAAGGAACGTCTGTTGAGTGAGGTGCTGTCGGTGGATGTGGAGTCCGTGGCGGCTCTGGCCAGCGAGCGGAAGGCGGGTCACTGGCTCTCCGGACCGGGGAGCGACGCAGCCGATCGACGGGCCATCGCCGATGCCTACGATGCCATCGTAGCGGCGGCAGAGCTCTTCGGCCTGCACCGGGAGCACCGTCACGCCCTGAGCTTTGAGGCTCCCGGGGACCTGTTCGCTGCCTATCAGAAGGACCTCCATCGCTTCGACCGGCTCTACCGGCGCTTCTGCACGCTCGCCAAGTCCTCCCTCGGTCAAGGCTGGGATCTGCTCAAAACCCTGGCGGAAGAAGTCGAGCGGGTCTACGCCCAGGGCTTCTTACAACCACTGGGGATGGAATGGAGTGGGCTTCTCGATGAGGGGTTTCTGAATGGATGGTCCCTCCAGGACCTGCCCGCCCAACAGGACTTCTACACCCGCAACATCGCACCCCACCTTGACGAGTCGGAGCGCAAGCGGGCCTTCGTCATCATCAGCGATGCCTTCCGCTACGAAGCAGCCAAGGAGCTGACGGAGGCGTTAAACGGTCGCTACCGGATGAACGCCGAGCTCTCGGCTATGCTGGGCGTGCTGCCGTCCTACACCGCGCTGGGTATGGCGAGCCTCTTGCCCCACGAGACGCTCTCCTACGGCGATAAGGGTGAGGTACTGATAGACGGCAAGCCCATCGCCGGGACCGAGGCGCGCAGCCAACAGCTCGCTACCGTGAATGGGATGGCCTGTCAGGCGAAGGAGCTCCTGGTGATGAAACAGGATGATGCCCGAGTGTTCATTCAGGACCGGCGGGTGGTCTACATCTATCACAACGTCATCGATGCCCGGGGCGATAGTGCGAACACCGAAGGCGAGACCCTGGAGGCCGTCTCCGACTGCATTGGTGAATTGCTAGAACTGGTCCAGTACTGTGTGAACAGGCTGAATGCGGGAAAAGTGTGGGTGACGGCCGATCACGGCTTCCTTTTTCAGAAGGAAGCGCCGGGCGCGACCGACAAGAGCAAGCTGAGCCACAAGCCGGAGCACGCGGTGCTGGTAAAGAAACGATACCTGATCGGCCACAACCTGGGAGTGACGCCCGAGGCCCATCACGGCTCCATCGATGTGACGGCCGGCGCCGAGGGCGGGATGGAGTTCTGGGTGCCCCGCGCCGCCAACCTCTTCCATTTTACGGGGGGCGCGCGCTTCGTTCATGGGGGCGCAATGCCCCAGGAGGTGGTCGTGCCGCTGGTGACGGTTACCCAGCTTCGCGGTAAGAAGAAGCTGGGCTCGCGCAGCGAGAAGGTCTCCGTGCAGGTGCTCGGCGGCAACTACAAGATCACCACCCCCACCTATCGCTTCGAACTGATTCAGACCGAGCCGGTGAGTGAGCGGAGAAAGCCGATCACCTTGCGAGCCGCGGTGTACGAGGGCGGGACGGCAGTGACTTCGGTGGAGACCCTCACGTTCGACAGCACTTCCGACAGCATCGAGGAGCGCAAGAAGTCGCTTCGCGTCGAGCTTCGCACCGGAACCTATGACAAGACCACCCCTTACCGACTGGTGCTGCGTGACATCGAGAGCGACGCCGAGGTGCAATCGGTGCCGGTTGTGATCGACAGGAGCTTCGATGATGACTTCTGAGAACCAGGAAATGTCGGGCGGCGATCTGGACTCGCTGCTGAACCAGCACTTCGCGGGGAAGATCGTCCGCAAGGACCTCACCAAACTGGTGAAGGAGGGCGCCAACGTACCGGTGTTCGTTCTGGAGTACCTGCTGGGGAACTACTGTTCGTCCCAGGATGATGAGGTCGTGGCGGAGGGGCTCCAGACGGTAAAACGCGTCCTCGCAGAGAACTTCGTCCGCCCCGACGAAGCTGAGAAGGTCAAGTCTTCGATCCGTGAGAAGGGTACCTACAAGGTCATCGACAAGGTAACCGTCGAGCTCAACGAGAAGCGTGATGTGTATGAGGCGCAGCTCTTCAATCTGGGCATCATCGGTATCGTCGTGCCCACCGCGACCGTCAAGCAGTACGAGAAACTTCTGGTGGGGGGCATTTGGGCGCTGGTGACCCTGGAATATTTCTTTGAAGAGGGACAGAAGGGTTCCCCGTTTTCGGTGCGCCAACTCAAGCCCATCCAGATGCCCAACATGGACATGCAGGAACTCTTTGAAGGCCGTCGCTACTTCACCGAAGAGCAGTGGATTGATGTGTTGCTCCGCTCTTGTGGTTATGAGCCGACTCAATTCGAGGAACGCGCCAAGTGGCATCTGCTTTGCCGTATGGTGCCTCTGGTGGAGAACAACTTCAATGTCTGCGAGCTCGGGCCCCGGAGCACCGGCAAGAGCCACATGTACAAGGAGATCAGCCCCAACAGCATACTGATTTCGGGCGGACAGACAACCGTCGCCAACCTCTTCTACAACCTGGCCCGGAGGACCGTAGGTCTGGTCGGAATCTGGGATGTCGTGGCCTTCGACGAAGTCGCCGGGATTTCCTTCAAGGACAAAGACGGCGTCCAGATCATGAAAGACTACATGGCATCCGGGTCTTTCGCCCGGGGACGCGATTCGATCGCCGGCCATGCCTCTATGGTATTCGTGGGGAACATCAACCAGTCAGTCGATACGCTCGTCAAGACCAGTCACCTGCTGGCGCCCTTTCCCGAGCCTATGATCGACTCCGCCTTTTTTGACCGCTTTCACGCCTACATCCCCGGCTGGGAGATTCCCAAGATGCGTCCGGAGTTCTTCACCAATCAATTCGGAATGATCGTGGACTATCTGGCCGAATTCATGCGCGAGATGCGCAAACGAAACTTCGGAGACGGCATCCAGAAGCATTTCAACCTGGGTCGTGATCTCAACCAGCGGGACACAACTGCGGTCAAGAAGACGGTCTCCGGGCTTTTGAAGCTCCTTTATCCTCACGAAGAATACGACAAAGGAGCCGTCGAGCGATGTTTGGAGTATGCGCTGGAAGGACGGCGCCGGGTCAAGGAGCAACTCAAGAAGATCGGAGGCATGGAGTTTTACGATGTGCACTTCTCCTACATCGACCAGGAGACGATGGAGGAGAGTTTCGTGAGCGTTCCCGAGCAGGGAGGAGGAATGCTCATCCCGGATGGTCCCCTCGACCCGGGTGTGCTTCACACGGTGGCTACTGGGAGCGTCGGACATCTGGGTCTGTATCGCATCGAGACCCAAGTCACGGCGGGGAACGGCAAGATCACCTTGTCCGGACTCGGATCCAACATGATGTCCAAGGAGGGGATCAAGGTCGGCTTCGACTACTTCAAGGCGAATGCCACCGGAGTCAGCGCTTCAGCCAAGCCGGGAGGTCATGACTTTCATCTTCACGTCGTCGAGCTGCATAACACCGGCCCGACAAAAGCCACGACGCTGGCTGCTTTTGTCGCGCTTTGCTCAGGGATCATGGGAAAGCCGGTCCAGGCACGTTTGGTCGTGCTGGGGAGCATGAGCCTGGGGGGCAACATCATCCCGGTGGAGAATCTGGCCGAATCGCTACAGGTTGCTCACGACGCCGGCGCTAAGCGGGTGCTGCTGCCGATGGCCAGCGTTGGGGATATCCCGACGATTCCCGGGGAGCTTTTCGCGAAGTTTCAAACGAGCTTCTATTCTGATCCGAGGGATGCAGCTTTCAAGGCGTTGGGGGTGGAATAACCGGGTTGGCCGAGGATGAAGGAATCAACCGAAACTATGTCCCAACCCAGTGGGGCCACCAGCGAGCGCTGGCTCATTCCAGGAAGAAACTTCAGTCGAGGGACGTGGCGGTGGCCTCCGGGCCGCCGTGTTCTTCCCTTCGAGCTATTGGCTCGAAAAACGGCGGCTTGGAAGCCACCGCCACGGTTTCTAGACGATCAACTGGAAGATGCCCTATCCAATGCTAGATCTATGGATTACGTCATTTCTTCATCCAAGTCTGGAAATGAAATTTCAGCTCAGATAAGTGGGAGACGAGGCGGCGGCTTCTTGCTCGAAGTGATCCTGCAGGAATGAGACAAGCAGACAATCAGCTTCAACTCTCAGCGACAGACCTGGCGAACCACCTCGGCTGCCGACATCTGACCGCGCTTGATATACAGGCCTCCTACGGACGACTCGCTCCCCCTGTTTGGCGTGATCCCATCCTTGAAGTCCTGCAGGAGCGAGGCTTCCGACACGAAAACGAATACCTGGATCATCTGAGACGAGAAGGACTGTTAGTGCTTCGATTGGAGGAGATCGAGCAACGATCTCCGGTTCTTAGAACCATCCAAGCGATGCGCGAGGGCCCCGATGTCATCGTGCAGGCTTTTCTTGGCCTGGACCGCTGGCGGGGTCGGGCCGACATTCTACTCAAGGTGAACCGTCCCAGTGATCTGGGGGACTGGTCCTACGAAGTAATTGACACCAAGCTGGCCCAGGAGACTCGAGCAGGCACGATTCTGCAACTCTGTCTTTACTCAAATATTGTCGGCGAGTTCCAAGGTACGCCCCCGGAATTTATGCATGTCGTTGCACCCGGGCACGCTTTCCAGCCGGAAACATTTCGGGTGGATGACTTCATGGCTTATTACCGCCTGGTCCAGCAGAACCTGGTGGGGGCAGCCGATTCCTACTCGCCGGACTCTCCTGGAACCTATCCGGAGCCCGTTCCGCAGTGTGACATCTGCCGCTGGTGGTCCCACTGCGATCGAAGATGGCGGGAGGATGATCATCTTTCCCTGGTGGCTGGACTATCGAAACTGCAGGCCAACGAACTCCGCGCTAGAAGAATTGGAACCCTCGAGGCCCTGGCAGGCCTCGAGATGCCCTTGGAACCACGTCCAGGGCGGGGGGCTCCGGACGGATATCTCAGAGTCCGGGAGCAGGCGAGAATTCAACTGGAAGGTCGAGAGCGCCAAGAGCCCGTCTATGAGCTTCTTCCCTCAGAGCAGGGACAAGGATTCCAGCGGCTTCCCGAATCATCCCCAGGGGACATCTTCTTTGATATTGAGGGTGATCATTTTGTCGAAGGTGGAGGATTGGAATACCTCTTTGGCTGGGTAGTCCTGGACGACCAGCAGTCTCCGCAGTACGCCGTCAGTTGGGGCTTCGATCGCCCTGCTGAAAAGAACATGTTTGAAGCATTCGTCGACTTTGTACTCGACCGATGGTCCCGCTATCCGGATCTTCACATCTATCACTTTGCGCACTATGAACCTTCTACTTTGAAGCGACTGATGGGCCGGTACGCTTCCCGTGAAGAGGAAGTGGACCGCATGCTGCGAGCGGGACTCTTCGTCGACCTCCATGCTGTCGTCAAGCAATCCGTTCGCGCAAGTGTGGAGCGTTATTCGATCAAGGACCTGGAAGCATTCTATGACTACACACGACAGCTGTCGCTGCGGGAAGCTTCGAAGAACATCAGGCTCCTTGAACGAGCCCTGGAACTCGATCAACTCGACTCAGTGCCAGAGGAAATCTGTCGTGCGGTTGAGGAGTATAACGAGGACGACTGCATCTCAACCCTTAGACTCCGGGACTGGCTGGAGCGACTGCGCTCCGATCTGGTGCAGAAAGAAGGACCGATACCGCGGCCAGAACTCCAGAGTGGAGATCCCAGCGACGTTGTCGACGAGAGAACACGCCGAGTTCACCGGCTGATGGAGAAGCTGGCGGGGGACGTTTCTGACGAGCGTTCCGGGCGAAATGAGGAGCAACAGGCCCGATGGCTCCTTGCTCAGATGCTCGAGTTGCACCGCCGCGAAATGAAGGCCCCTTGGTGGGAGTATTTTCGGTTGCTGGACCTCACGGAAGAGGAACTTCTGGATGAGAAGGCGGCTCTTTCCGGACTCGAGTTCGTTGAGACGGTCGGCGAGGAGAAGATTCCTGTTCACCGTTATCGCTATCCTAGGCAAGACTCCGGGATCCGGAAACGTGACGACCTCCGAACCGGGGACGGAGAGGCCTTCGGGAAGGTCCAAGGAACCGATCTCGTAGCAAGGACCATCGACATCAAGAAGCGCGGAGATACCGCAGACAAACACCCTCGTGCTGTCTTCGTTCACTCGATTGTTCGCAAGCAGGAACTGTCCGATTCACTCTTCCGACTTGGCGAATGGGTGGCCCGGAATGGAGTCGATGCTCCAGGCCCGCGCCGGGCTGCACGGGACCTTCTCTTACGGCACCAACCGAGGCTCGCTGGGGATGCGTCTCTAAATCGTGAGGGTAGACACGAAGACACTTTGACGGCAGGGCGTCGCCTCGGGAAGCTCCTTGATGGGGGTGTTCTTCCGATTCAGGGGCCCCCTGGGGCCGGGAAGACTTACACGGGGGCTCGCATGATCTGTGAGCTGGTGCGCGAAGGTAAGAAGGTCGGGATCACAGCGGTCAGCCACAAGGTGATCCGCAAGCTGCTGGATGACACGATTGAGGCTGCGCGGGAGCAGCATCTTGCGGTTTCGTGTATTCAAAAGCCCAAAGGGAAGCCATCCGAAGACCAGGGAGGCGTTCGAGAGGTCCGCGACAACAAACACGTGCTCGAAGCTCTGGACGAGGATGAAGCCCAAGTCGCTGGTGGAACCGCGTGGCTCTGGTCCAGGCCAGAGTTCTTCGAGTCAGTTGATGTGCTGTTCGTGGATGAAGCTGGCCAGATGTCGCTGGCCGACACGCTCGCCGCCGCCCAAGCGGCGAAGAGTCTCGTTCTCCTCGGCGATCCCCAACAGCTCGAACAGCCTCAGCAAGGCAGCCACCCTGAAGGTACGGACGTTTCGGCGCTGCAGCATGTCCTTGGTGAAGAGAGGACTATTGCTTCCGATCAGGGACTTTTTCGGTTCATCCGGTAAATGGGGAGGTGCCGCCAGTCAAAGGCAGGCCGCGGAAACTGCCGCACTATGCAAACCGTGGAAAAACAAGTAGTTCTGGAGGAGAACTGGCAAGTGCTCGCAGTTGTTTTTCCACCGTTCGCACAGCGCTTGGAAAACTCCGTATCACGGGCTTGCTGGCCCAGTTCGATATCGCTCGGAGTTTTCCACAGTTCCCACGGCCCCTGCTACTGCAGCCGACTATATTGACAAGCGAACGGGGAACCAGATTTGGGATCCGGAAAGCGCCGAACCACGTTCCACCTCCCCATTTACCGGATGACCCACTTTTTCTCGCTGAAACCTGGCGTTTGCACCCCTCGATTGCCGCATTTACTTCGGAGCAGTTCTATGGAGGACGGCTCCGGTCCCGACCCGAGCTTGAGCGCCAGACAATTGTTGGCCCCACTCCGTTTGCTGGGTCAGGATTGTGGTTCGTTCCGGTCGAGCATGAGGGTAACCAGAGTTCCTCTCCCGAAGAAGTCGAGGCAGTCAGAAGTGTCCTTGACTCAATCCTGCTCGAAGGAGCGGAGTGGATCGACTCCAAGGGTCTCGGGCGACCGCTAACGCTCGACGAATTTTTGATCGTAGCCCCCTACAACGCCCAGGTTTCCGATCTAGGAGAGAGAATCCGAGGTGCTCGTGTCGGCACGGTAGACAAATTTCAGGGGCAAGAAGCGCCAATCGTAGTTTATTCGATGACGACCTCCTCTCCCGAAGAAGCGCCGCGCGGGATGGAATTTCTTTACAGTCTCAATCGCCTGAATGTGGCAACCTCCAGGGCACGTTGTGCCTGCATCCTGGTTGCCAGCCCAGCCCTTTTCCATCCAGACTGTCGCACCCCAAGGCAGATGGAACTTGCAAATGCCTTCTGTCGATATGTGGAGTTGGCTCGGGTAGCTAGAATTTCTTCAGGCAGCCTCACGTCGCGTCCCCAGCCTGGAAATGGCCCCGGCGGCGGCACAGATCACTGTGATTCGGATAGCTGCGATGCGCCAGACCGTCCGAGTTTCAGGCAAGAATGTCGCGAATGACCTTGCCACCCACATCGGTGAGGCGAAAATCGCGACCGCTATAGCGATAGGTCAGGCGGCTGTGGTCCAGTCCCAGGAGGTGCAGAATGGTTGCATGCAGATCGTTGGGATGCACCAGATCCTCTACTGCCTTGTAGCCAAAATCATCGGTGGCCCCGTAGGCGATACCCCCCTTGACCCCTCCGCCGGCCAGCAGCGTACTATATCCGTGTACGTTGTGGTCGCGTCCGTAGCCCACCTTCTGCAGCCCACTGTTCTGGATCATGGGGGTTCGGCCAAACTCACTGCCCACGATGACCAGGGTTTCCTCGAAGAGGCCCCGCGACTTCAAATCCTGGATCAGGGAAGCGATGGCGCGGTCTGCATGACGAGCCAGCGTCCGGTGGTCCAGGATGTCGTCGTGGCTGTCCCAGGGCTGAGACTTGCCATAGAAGACCTGAACCATGCGCACGCCGTGCTCGACCAGGCGCAGAGCCATGAGTGTGCCGCGGCCGAAGTCACTGTCTCCATAGCGAACTCGGACGGACTCCTTCTCCTTCATGATGTCGATGACTTCAGGAACCTCCATCTGCATGCGGAAGGCCACTTCCATTGCCTCGATGCTGGCCTCGAGAGCCGGCTGAGATCCGAGGCGACCCAGGTAGGCACCGTTGAGTCGGTCCAACAAGGCCAACTGTCGCCTCTGCTCCCCCCAACCGAGCTGCTTGTTGACGATGTTCTGGACCAACTTTTCCGGATCGGTTTCGCTATTCGGAATGTAGGTACCCTGGTATGAGTTGGGCAGAAACGCCGAGGACCAGAGGGGAGGTCCCCCTACCGGATAACCGGGGCAGAGCACCACGAAGCCAGGCAGATTCTCGTTTTCAGAACCCAGTCCGTAGGTAACCCAGGATCCCAGGGACGGGTGTCCCGGAAGCTGATGGCCACAGCTCATGAGGTAGAGGGAGGGCACATGGTTCCCGTTGTCCGAGTGCATCGAACGAATGACACAGAAATCATCAATGGAATCGCCCACCTGAGGGAAGATCTCTGATACCTCGATCCCGCTCTGGCCGCAGTTTCGAAACTGGAAGGGAGATTTCAGAAGATTGCCCACTGCGCTGTCGGTCTTGACCTTGGGACCGGGCAGAGGTTTGCCGTCATGGCGGTCCAGCCCAGGTTTGGGATCGAAGCTGTCCACCTGGGAAAGCCCACCGTTGAGGAAAAGGAAGATCACATGCTTGGCTCGGGGAGGAAAGTGAGGAGTTCGCAGCGACAGCGGCCCCCTCCGTGCTGGTGCACCCAGAAGCCCTGCCAGCCCTACCGAGCCGAACCCTGCACCCATCAAGCTCAGAAGCTCACGTCGATTCATGGCGAAACTCTTTCTATCGGGTGTATGGACTACTTCCCAGTAGAATTCTAAACCATTTCCGCACCATTTTCCGCGCCGTCGTCCGGACAGCCCCGGGAGCTTGCGCCTTCTCCGAGCCTTTCGCTCGACGGCAATGATAGTGTAATCTTCGCCCGAACTTGGAGGTTTCGGAGTCTCATGAACGGCCGTGAAAGGTTCGAGCGTCAACGCAGCATTCCAATCGGGCTGCTGATATGTGGGCTATTCTGCCTTCTGTCTGCTTCTTCGACGGCGGCTCCTGAACAAGGGGGCGACAAGTCGGCTAAGGTCAAGAATCCTTTCGGCCGGGACAAGGAGGCAATCGAAGCAGGCCAACAGCATTTTCAGGCGGGCTGCGCCTTCTGCCATGGGACCAGGGGCGCAGGGGGACGCGGGCCTTTTCTCTCGGAGAGCAACCGGGTTCGCAGCTTGTCAGACGAGAAGCTGTTCGACCTGCTCCGCCACGGCATTCCGGGAACTCCTATGCCCCCCTCATCGCTTGATGATACGAGAATGTGGCAGCTCGTCGCATTCCTTCGAAGCCTTCACTTCACTGCTTCCCAGGAAAACGTCCCGGGCGATCCCGGATCAGGTAAAGCGCTCTTCAGTGGGTCCGGCTGCTCCAGCTGCCACATGCTCAAAGGCCTGGGAGGCCTGGTGGGACCTGATCTGTCGGACATTGGGGGTTCCAGGAGCCTGGAGAAGCTACGCGAGGCGATCGTCAAGCCCGATGCTTCCGTAGTTCCCGGGTTTCGCAGTATTTCCGTCCACACCCGGGGCGGCCAACAACTCTCGGGTGTGGCCCGAAACCACAGCAATTATTCGATCCAGATGATCGATTTAAAAGGCGATCTCCACCTGTTCCTGCGGGAGGAACTGGAGAAAGTGAGCTACCAGCCAGGATCCATTATGCCAGTCGCCCCCCTGTCCCAGGACGAGTTGCAAAACCTTTTGGCCTTTCTGAGCCGCCAGGTGCTCTCATCCAAGAAGGCAGAGGAGGAGAAGTAGTGAAAACCAGCGGACGGTTTCGGGGCGGGATGATGGCCTTTTCCATCCTTTTGCTGACGAGTGTCCACTTGAGCGGACAGGTTACCTACCAGGATCTACTAAAGCCCCCGGCTGCCAATTGGCCGACCTACTCGGGGGATTTGACGGCTCGTCGCTTCAGCCTCTTGAAAGAGATCACGACCGAGAACGTTGGCCGTCTGGCCGCCCGCTGGGTCTACCACGTGAAGGACTCCAAGCGTCTGTCGGCGACGCCCCTGGTGGCAAACGGCGTTATGTACATGACCGACGCCAACCAGGTTCACGCGCTCGACGCCCGTACCGGCCGCCGCATCTGGTTCTTCGAGTACAGCGGTTCCAGTGAGCGGTCAGGGAATCGAGGTGTGGCCTTGCTCGGGGACAAGGTCTTCGTGGTGAGCAGCGACGCCCACCTGATTGCGCTTCACGCCCGCACCGGGGCCCTGCTCTGGGACCAGCCCTACGCGGATCGGGAAAAGAATCCAAAGTACAGTGCTACCCTGGCTCCCCTTGCGATCGACGGCAAGGTGATCGTAGGAGTCAGTGGAGGCGATTGCGGAATCCGCGGCTACGTCAACGCCCACGACGCCGAAACCGGGAAACAGTTGTGGCGCTTCTACACGATCCCCGCCGCGGGCGAACCCGGGTCCGAAACCTGGGGTGGACACCCCGCCGATTTTTCGGGCGGTGCCACCTGGATGACGGGCACCTACGATCCCGAGCAAAATCTCCTCTTCTGGACCACCGGCAACCCGGGTCCCGACTTCTACGGTGGCAATCGGCCGGGGGACAATCTCTACAGCGACAGCGTCATCGCCCTGGACGCGGACACCGGCAAGCTGCGATGGCACTTTCAGTTCACTCCCCACGACACCCACGACTGGGACGCACAGGAGTTTCCGGTCCTCATCGACGCTGATTTTCAAGGCAAACCCCGAAAGCTGTTGGTGCAAGCCAACCGCAACGGGTTCCTCTATGTGCTGGATCGGACGGACGGTCGCATGCTTCTGGGGAAGGCCTTTGTGGACAAGCTCACCTGGGCCAAGGGTGTCCTTCCCAACGGCCGCCCGGATCTGGTGCCAAACATGGATCCCACGCCGGAAGGCCGGGAGGTCTGTCCGGGAGTCGTTGGGGCCACCAACTGGTTCTCCCCGTCCTACCACCCCGAGACGGGTCTCTTCTACGTGATGTCATTGGAGCAGTGTGATCTGTACAAGAGCTCGGCCCGTCCCTTCAGCAAGGATGATTGTTACGACGGCACTTCCGTCGAACGGCTTCCAACCAACCCGGGGAAGTTCTTCTTGAGAGCCCTCGACCTTCAGACTGGAGAAAGAAAATGGGAGATCCCGCTGGAGGGTCCCGACACCTACGAGGCCTGGCCCGGAACAGTGGCGACCGCGGGGAACCTCGTCTTCTTCGGGGATGACGCCGGCTATCTAGCTGCTGCCGACGCCCGTAACGGCAAGGTCCTGTGGCGCTTCTACACCGGCCACCTCATTACCGCCTCCCCCATGACCTATCAGGTGGGCGACACCCAGTATGTCGCGCTGGCCGCCGGCACCAACGTCTTTTCGTTCGCCCTGTTTCCCCGCTAGAAACCGGGCACCGCCTCAACAGCACCAAACACCGCAAAGAGTTCCCAATCGAGGGTAACCCTATCCGGGCCGAGAGAGGGACAGACTGTTGCTCCGTGAAGGTGGGAGGGGTAGGGGAAGGTGGGAGGAGTAGGGGACAGACAGGGAGGAGTAGGGCAGGGAGGAGAAGGGGACAGACTGCTGCTCCGGGGACTTAAAGCTGAATGGGGACAGCTCGCTATTCGGCGGCGCCCGCGAATCTGTAGCAGTCTGTCCCCTTCTCGGCAGTCTGTCCCCTTCTCGGCAGTCCACTCTTTTCGACACCCTGGGCGGCGAAATAAAACAGTCTGTCCCTTTCTCGGGATCTGTCCCTTTCTCGGGATCTCCCTTTCGGCGATTCCGGCAAGAATGTAACAGTCTGTCCCCTTCTCAGCACGATTGGAGCGGGGCACGGTTGGACATTTTTGGCTGCGGGGCCGACTAACGAACAACCTGCAAGAAGTTGGGTATCAAAGAGAGGGGAAGCGTACCTTCGCCAGGTAGATGCTGGTCTTCTCCTCGTGGGTCGAGTAGTAGCTTATCCAGAGCAGATCTTCGTGGAATACCATGCCGGCGTAGCTGGTGTCCCCACCGGAAGGCAGCCTCAAGATCTCGGTTGCCTTTCCGACCACCGGGTCCAGCCACCAGAGTGCGGTCCGTTTCTCCTTGTCCTCAAGATGGAGACGTCCCGATCCTACCAGGCGGCCATCCGGCAGACTGACCAGGTGCGGGCCGCCGATCGGCAGGCCCAGATCCTTCCAATTCCAGTGGTCGTAAGGGGCGACAGAGGTCCCGATCTGGGCCGAGTTGTCTTTGCCGTCTCGTCTCAGCAGGCACACCGCCGTCCCGTCCTCCTGGAAGACGATCGAGGCTTCACTGGGAGATCCCCGCTCGAAAAAGTAGTTCACATAGGGGTCAAACTGGATTCCATCCTTGCTGCGGTAGAGCCGAATAAGCTCTTCCTGGCTGGAGCGATGAGAGGAGGCCCTCCGATCCGTGTAGCCTGTTGCATAGGCAACACCCTGATGCCAGGTCGCACGCCACATAAAGACGTCTGCTTCCCCCACCTCCACCGGATCACTCCAGCTGCTGCCGTCTTCTGAGAACGCGACCCAGGAGAAGAATTCGTAGCGATCCTCCCCTTGGAGCCGCCTATCCAAGCCCAACAGCATCAGACGTCCATCGGCTGTGACCACCAGCTTGGGATCCCGTAGATCCTGCTCCGGCCGGCCCGAGATATGAGCCGCGGAGGACCAGGTCTCCCCGTCGGACGAGCTTATGACCCGAATTGAACCATCATAGGAGACGTGAGACTCTCCCTCGCGGAAGGTGCAGAACCAGGAATCCTTGAATCGGACCAGATCGGTAAAGGCACTATGCGGCGCCTGGTCCCAGATCCGCTGGACCGAAACTACCTCAACCTCAGAGGCACCACATCCTCCGGCAACCGCGGCTGCCAGGACCAGTAAACAACGCCTGCTCCATTTCTTTATCAACTCGCCACCTCCTTGTTCCTCGGCTCTAGTACTCTGTCAACCTTGAAATTGTAGGTTCTGAACGGCCCTGGCGGCCGATCTCTGCGTTGCGCGCCCTGGACATAGACCAAGCTATGCCTGCGGCCGCGTGCCTTGACCTCGACCACCATGACTCCTCCATAACCCACAATCTCAAGGTTGACAGAGTACTAGTCTGAACGAATCGTCACCCCAGTCAAATAGGGTGACGAATAACCTTTTCCAGCAATCAGCGTTGCCCGGTACTGGAGCCAGGAATCACCCTCCAACCGAGTGAACCGACCGGAATCCGGCAGCGGTTTCCAGACAGCACCGTCAAGACCCTCCCGACTGGATGCACTTCGGACTAAGAATCGAATCCGGGATTCTCTGGGGTTCTCCCCCTTATGATTCAGGATCAGCTTTTCTGGTGACAAAGAAAAATCCAGCGCCGGCGAGGTGAAGGAGGCCTCCGGTTTGCGAGTCCCCAGATTGCCCACATCTACATTCTGCAGGAAGTGGGGACCGGGGGCGGGCAGGTAGGTCCTATTATTGGTAGAGAAGCCTTCCTCCGCACCCCAATAGAGATAGCTCTCTGCGCTGTGATTGTCTTCTCCAATCGTGAGCTTGTGATTGACGACCAGCAGGTCGTTGTGCCCGTCATAGTCCAGGTCTGCGGCCAACAGAGCCGAAGGCGACTCGCCGGGCAGATCGGTACGACGTTGCGCTGAGAAACCTCCCCGGCCTCCATTCCAGAAGACCAGCACGGGGAGTTTCCGGTGGCTGCGGGACTCGTATTGGGAGACCGCCAGATCAAGGCTGCTATCCCCGTTCAGATCCGCCACCACAACGTCGATGGCCCCTACGGTAGGGAATTCGAACCGCGGTCCGGACTCCAATCCCTGGTCATTCCCATGGTAGATCTTGATCCAGGAGTTCCCCCGGTCGACCCCGTTCTCAACCGTGTAGGGGCGCAGTAGAACCAGATCCAGCCAACCGTCGGCATCCAGATCTGCCACTTCTACATTGCCCAGATTGGCCTCCTCAAGTCGTTGAATCCGGTCGGTCGAGTAGCCTTCCTCGCCTCCCAGCAGGATCTTGCTGTAAGGACCCCGGATATCGGCGACCAGGATGTCCAACCAGCCATCCCGATTGATATCCAGCAAGCGGCAATTCTGGCCCGTCTTGGCCACATCCTTGATCAGAACATGCTCGCTGGGATCGGCGTACTTTTGCTGGCTGCCATACGCAATGAGCAGGGTGTCAAAGTCGAATGCAACGACGTCTAGGTAGCCATCCCGGTTGAGGTCTCCGATCTCCCAGGATCCGGTTTCGTTCAGGTCAAAGTCGAGACGCTTCTCCACAGCGGGTCCGTTCGGGGTCCCCCAATACAGGTAGCTGGCTCCGGGCAGCCCAGAATAGTGCCGTCCCGAGTTGGCCACCAATAGCTCTGCATGGTCGTCGTCGTCCAGATCGACCATGGCCACCCCCATGGCCATCACACAGGGATAACGGCTGACGAAGGCGGGTGAATAGCCGCGATGAGGTCGTCCCCAGTAGACATAGACAAACTCATCCTTGCCCCCTGAGATCCCGCTACCGGTGTTCCCGAAGAGCAGGTCCTGTCTCCCATCCCGATTCAGGTCTCCGACCGCCACGGCCGCAGCGCCGAAGGTCTGCAGATCGCTCCGGCTATGTTCGCCGTAACCGTGAACGCCTCCCCAATAGACATAGGAATTGACATCCAGATCTCCATAGCTTCCCTCGGAGTAGTTGGCAAAGATCAGCTCCGGGGAGCCGTCGCCGTTGAGATCGGCAACTGCCACATCCCTGGCCTCGAGCGTGGGCAGGGAGGTGGTCGAGCCGTCCTTTCCCCAGATGATCGCCGAGGCTTCCCCGCTTGCCAGAATGATTTGGGTGCGGCTCTTTTAGAGCGAACCATTATCCTTTATTGACAATAGGTTAGCCGGGTCCGAATCGTAGCGAGTGGCGCTTTTGGGCGAGATAAGGCTTGGCGAAGGGCATAAGTCGGCTAAAACGCGTCGGATTGCGGTGCGCTCGGATAGCCGCCGGGCCGGGCCTGAGACTCTGCCCGCTGTGAGTCGGTGGAATCCCGGTGCGATGAAAAATTGAAAGAGGGAAAAAAGCACTGGACATTTGTGCGTCGGTTTGCTAGCGTAGGTTTGTGGCAGAGGGTGTGGAGAGCAAAGCGCCGCGATTCCTAGGTCATGAGGTGGGCAAAGCGGAGCAGGCCCTGATCCGGGAGATCGTGGGGACGTGTGGGGGTCTGAGCCGGATGGAACTGGCCGCCACCGTGTGCGAGTTGCTGGGGTGGAAGCGCCGCACGGGGTCGCTGAAAGCGCGGGAGTGCCGGGAGTTTCTGGAGAAGCTGGAGAGCCAGGGGGGGCTGGTGTTGCCCCCCAAGCGGCTGGGGCGGCCGCCGGGGAAAGCGACCGGGGTACCGGTGACGGCGCGGGGAGAGCCGGGTCCCCGGCTGGTGGGCACGGCCCGGGACCTGGGCGAGATTCAGCTGCAGCCGGTTCGGACGCCGGAGCAACGAGGGCTGTTCCGGGAGCTGGTGGGGCGCTACCACTATCTAGGCCACCGGGTGCCGTTCGGGGCGCATCTGCGCTACCTGGTCTACGCCTCGGAGCCGGCGGGGCGGGTGGTGGCCTGCGTGCAGTTTTCGAGCGCGGCCTGGCGGATTGCGGCGCGCGACCGCTGGATCGGATGGGAGGCGGAGGCGCGGACGCGCCAGCTGGTGCACGTGGTCTCGAACAGTCGCTATTTAGTGTTGCCCTGGGTCCAGGTCAAGAACCTGGCGAGCCGGATCTTATCGCGGGCCGTGCGGCAGCTGGCGCTGGACTGGCCCCGGAGCTACGGGGTCGAGGTGTTTTTGGTGGAGACGTTGGTGGATCCGGAGCGCTACCGGGGCAGCTGCTATCGGGGGGCGAACTGGATCGAGCTGGGGAGCACGCGGGGCGGGAAGCGAGAGGATCGGCTGGCGCGGAGCGAGGCGGCAGCGCCGAAACGGGTGCTGGTGTATCCGCTGGTGGCGGAGGCGGCCCGACGCTTGCGGGAGGGCTAGAAGTTGCGAGCGGTAGCCGCCCAGTTACAGCCCGAGGATGAGTTCGCGGCGGCGCGGGAGCAGTTTGCCCAGATGGAGGCCTTTCTGATGTCCGACGAGGCCCATAGGAAGACGCACAGCGAGTTGGAGCGAGAGCTGGAGCAGCAGGGGCGGGAGCTGCTGCGACGGTTCTACCAGGCGCACCTGGAGCTGCGGGCTCCGGGTGAAGCGGCCGCTGCGGTGCGGGATTCGGAAGGGCAGGTGCGGCAACAGCGCCGGCGGCAGCAACGGGGGCTGGAAACGGTCTTTGGAGAGGTTCGGGTGGAGCGGCTCGGCTACGGGGGAGAGGGGCTCCAGAGCCTGCACCCACTGGATGCGGATCTGAACCTCCCGCCGGAGTTGTACTCGCACCAGGTGCGGCGGCGGGCGGCGGAGGAAGCCGCCGAGGGGTCGTTCGACAAAGTCGTGGAGGCGCTGTCGAAAACCACGGGGGCGCAGGTGGGCAAGCGTCAGGTGGAGGAGCTAGTGGGCCGTGCCGCCCAGGACTTCGATGCCTTCTATCAGGAGCGACAAGCGGGAGCGTTGGCTCCGAGCGAGTCGGGGTCGATCTTGGCGATCTCGGTGGACGGCAAAGGAGTGGTGCTGCGTCGTGAGGATCTGCGGGAGGCGACGCGGCAGCGGGCGGAAGCGAGCGAGCACAAGTTGCAGAAGCGGTTGAGCAAGGGCGAAAAGCGCCACGCCAAGCGGATGGCAACGGTCGCGGCGGTGTACACCCTCGCGCCTCAGGTGCGGCGGCCGGAGGAGGTGATGCGGATCCTGGCCCCGCAGCCGCAGCGGGAGGAAGGGAAGCGACCGCGGCCCCAGCACAAACGGCTGTGGGCGAGCTTGGAGAAGCGTCCCGAAGAGGTCATCGAGCAAGCCCTCGGAGAAGCCCGCTCGCGGGATCCCACGGGGCGCAAGAGTTGGGTGGTGCTGGTCGACGGCCATCGGAGTCAGCTGAAGACGCTGCTGCGGTGTTTGCACCGATCCGCCAGGGCGGCGCCCACGATCGTGCTGGACTTCATCCACGTGAGCGAGTACGTGTGGAAGGCCGGCATGGCTCTGCACGGGGAAGTCAACCCGAAGCTGGAGGGCTGGGTGGGCGAGCACCTACTGAGTATTCTGCGCGGGCGCAGTGGCTATGTGGCGGGCGGAATCCGTCGCAGTGCGACCCGTCGGGGCCTGGCGGGCAAGGCGCGCGAAGCGGTGGATCGCTGCGCCAACTATCTGCTCAAAAATGCGGAGTATCTGAAGTATGACACCTATCTGGCGAGGGGGTTCCCGATTGCCACCGGTGTCATCGAGGGGGCCTGCCGTTACCTGGTCAAAGATCGGATGGAGGTGACCGGGGCGCGCTGGTCTCTGGCGGGGGCTGAGGCGGTCTTACGCCTGCGTGCGCTGCAGGCCAGCGGAGACTTCGACGCCTATTGGCGCTTTCACGAGCGGCAGGAGTCGCTCAGAAACCATGCCGCGCGCTACGCGGACGGCGAGCTGGTCCCTGTGCGCGGCCCCACGCGCTCTCACCTGAAGCGGGTGAAGTAAGAAGATCCAGAAGTCCAATCGGTCGGTCTTCCGTGTCAGATTGTTCTGCCCCACCCAACTACCCAACCCCAAAATGCCTTCGCCGCTCCCATAGTAAGAGAGGTCCATCTTGCGTTCGACGGCACCAGAATCGCCTGTTCTAAAAGAGCCGCACCCGAATGATTTCTACCCGTCCGTCGTTGTCAAGATCCTCCAGACGTACCCGCTTACCGCCTCGACTCAAGATTTTCCGCACAATCGGCTTACGTGACTGGAACTCGAGAAGCCGGAGCTCGTCCCCAGAGAGGGCTGCCACCGTAGCTCGATCCTCAATGTGCCCGACCTCCAGTGACTGCAGGTTGGGAATCGGAAACCGCTCAGGGGACTCCAGATCGGGCCCCTTGTCGCTTCCCCAGTACAGCTCCAGTCCCCCATCCTTCCCAGCGGTCGCGAAAACCAGATCAAGTCGACCGTCCTCGTCCAGATCCGCGACGCGACAGCCGATGGCCGCCACCGTGGGCACGGTGCTTCGATGGCGCTCCCCGTAGAAATCCGTTGACCCCCAGTAGATATAGGAGCCCACAGCCTGCCGGACCCCGCCGCCTCCCCGGTTGGCAAAGACGATATCCTTGCGGCCATCCTGGTTCAGATCTCCCACGGCCACATCTCCAGCGCCCACCGTAGGCAGTGTGGAGCGGGACTCACGCTGATAACCGAACTCGTTACCCCAGTAGATGAGGCTGTCCGAGAAGGGGGTGTCCCCTAGCCCCGATGAGGCGAAAACAATGTCGGTATGACCATCCTGATCCACGTCGTTGAATACGACGGCGCTAGGACGATCCGCCGGAAGTCTCACAGTGCTGGAACGACTTTTCTCCTCCTGCCGCCATAGATCGTAGAGCGCTAAAGAACGGTGCAGAGGCGACAGGACCGAGCGGTAGCCGCGGTTCGTCTGCAGGTAGCCCAGAGCGTCGACGCTGCCCACCATGACATTGTGGGTGCTGGCAAAAGGCAAATCGTAGTAACCGTCGTTGTTCAGGTCCCATCGCCGAATAAGTTGGATACGCCCCTTCCGGGAGACGTAGATGTCCTGACCCGCGTATTCAAAAGTTCCCTTGGAAAATGCCTCGAACCCATCTTGTACTACTTGGAACTCAGCTCCCCGGGTGGATCCCAGGATCGACGCAAGCAGGAACAGAAGCCAAACCGGGGCCTTGACTTTCATCGGATAGCCCTCATTTACGAAAAGGAGATCCACTCCCCCTCCGGAATCGTACCGAACAGCCAGGCCAGTCTATCCCGGCGGAGAAAAGCGGTCAATGGGATCGCCTGCTGGGAGCCGACCCGCTCCAGGACACCGTTCTATCTCGCATTTCGGGTGAGGAATAGGGGAAAGCAGGTCGGTTGTCTCAGCTGCCAGAGTAGTGGTAGGGTCGCTGCTGCGTTTCGCCTGCTAGGAGTAACCCATGTTCAGACCATTTAGCCAAGCGTCCCTGTCAATTCTCCTGTGTCTGGCCTCATGCACCAATCAACCCTCTTCCCTGCAGGAAGTGGGATGGCCCGCCTACGGTGGAGATCCCGGCGGGCAGAAGTATTCCCCCCTGGATCAGATCAATCGCTCCAACGTCGGCCGGCTACAGGTAGCCTGGAGCTATCGGATTGGAGAACCCAATCGCCCCCATTTCGATGGCGACGGCACACTCACTGCGGCATTTGAGTGCACCCCTCTGGTGGTTGATGGAGTCCTCTACCTCGCCACACCCGCCAGCAGGGTCATCGCCCTCGAGGCAGAGACCGGAAAGGAGCTCTGGAGCTTCGATCCTCAGAAGGGCAAAACCGACGATCGGGTCTACCGTCAGAGCCGCGGCGTGTCCTTCTGGAGGGGAGAGGTTGAAGGCAAGGAGCAGAAACGGATCCTCCTGGCCAGCGGAGACGCCCGTCTCTTTGCGCTGGACGCAGAAAGTGGACTTCCCTGCCCCGGATTCGGTCAAGGCGGACAGGTGGACCTGTTCACCGGGGTAGGTGACCAGTGGCCCGGTACCATCTACTCGATTACTTCGCCCCCGGCGATCTATGGCAACACCGTCGTGACCGGAGCCCGGCTCGGCGCTGCCGGAAAGGCTGTTGGGCCCAGCGGTAAGGTCCGAGCTTTCGACGTGATCAGCGGCCGCCAGGTCTGGGAGTTTCACACGGTCCCGCTACCGGGAGAACCCGGCAATGAAACCTGGAAAGGCGATTCCTGGAAGGACCGATCGGGCGCGAACGCCTGGTCGATCATCAGCACGGACGTCGAGCGAGGGTGGTTCTTCATTCCCACTGCCTCGCCCCTGGGTCCGGATAGAGAGGGACAGAACCTCTTCGGGAACTCCCTTGTTGTCCTGGAGGCCGAGACGGGAAAGACGGTCTGGCACTACCAGATGGTCCATCATGATCTGTGGGACTACGATCTCCCGGCACAGCCCGTCCTGCTGACCCTCGACCGGGACGGTGAGAAGATTCCGGCAGTCGCCCAGGTGACCAAGATGGGCATGGTATTCGTCCTCGACCGGCGCACGGGCGAACCTCTTTTTCCGATCGAAGAACGACCGGTTCCCCAGTCCACGGAGTACTTTACCTGGCCCACCCAGCCCTTCCCCGTGAAACCTCCTCCCCTGGCCCGACACAATCTGACCAGAGACGAGATCAGTCAGGTTACACCCGAACATCACCGCTTCTGTCAGGAGCTCTTCGACTCCATGCATTACGAAGGGATCTACACCCCCAGCTCCGGGCCCACCTTGATGTTCCCGGGCAGCCTGGGCGGGGCCAACTGGTCGGGAGCCTCCTTCGACCCCAGCACCAACTATTTGTACGTCAACATCAACGAGTTGGGCAACGCTCGAGGACGCGGCCGTCGCTTCTGGGACGACAACAAGTGGCCTTGCCAGGAGCCACCCTGGGGAACTCTGAACGCGGTCGATCTTTCCGCCGGAGAAATCGTGTGGAAGGTCCCTTTGGGTGTGGTCGATGAGTTGATCCAAAAAGGTGTACCCAAGACAGGGGTCCCGAATCTGGGCGGGTCCATCGTGACGAACGGAGGATTGGTCTTCATCGGGGGGACCAACGACCGCCGCTTCCGCGCCTTTGATTCCGCCACGGGTGAGGAGCTCTGGGAAGTACAGCTGGAGGCCAACGCCCATGCCACCCCCATGACCTTTCGAGGCAAGGAGAACGGCAAGCAGTACGTGGTAATAGCGGTGGGAGGAGGGAACGTCTTCAGCGATCTAACCTCCGACGAACTGATTGCCTACTCGCTACCCTGATGGCGCTGGATTCTTCCGGAACCCCGGGGATCCAGGAACAGGAACGTCAATACGGCAACGTTTGCAGGCGGACGCTACGACAAGCGATGAGAAATCCGGGCTAGCCCGCGCGTCTTCGGCTCCGTCCGCGGTCCGCCGAACTGCGCCGACTGCTCCGCTTCTGTCCGCCAGGTCTCACGGCGGGCACGATACCGCGTTGTGAGCGTCGGGGCTTGGGTTTCTCCTCGGTGTCCGGCTCAAACCCCTCGACGTACCGACGCGGGATCGGTGCGCCAATCATGCGTTCAGTAGAGCGCACCCAGTCGCCATCACTGCCGGTAACAAATGTGCGAGCCACGCCTTCGCGCTCCGCGCGGCCGGTGCGTCCGATGCGATGGGTGTAGGCCTCTGGTGAGTTGGGGACGTCGAAGTTGATCACGTAGGATACGCCGCTCACGTCGATGCCGCGGGCCGCGATGTCCGTTGCCACCAGGACGTCGTAGCGGCCCGACCGGAAGCCCTGCATGGCCTG
This sequence comes from Acidobacteriota bacterium, assembly GCA_965222655.1. GTDB lineage: Bacteria > Acidobacteriota > UBA6911 > RPQK01 > JAJDTT01 > CAUZIZ01. The sequence continues at coordinate 598,183 of CBDCUP010000022.1, read as the reverse complement.
ATCACGTTCGGGCTGAGACAGATTTCCCTGGAGGCCTATCGCGCGATGTCCCGCCCTTATCAGCTGCTCAGCCAGGCTTTGGGCACGGTCCTTCGTGCGGATGAAGACGATGGCCGATTCGCAGTCGTCGCGGGTGAGCATGTGCTCGAGCAGGGCTCGCTTACGGCCCTCCGCGACCAGATACAGCCCGTGATCGATTGTGGCGGCCGGAGCGGTATCGGCCAGCTCCACGACGCGCGGATCCTTCAGCAGATCGTCCGCCAGCCGGCGAACTTCCCGTGGCATGGTAGCCGCGAAAAGCAGGTTTTGCCGGCGTGCGGGCAGCGCCTTGAGGATGCTGTGAATATCCGGCAGAAAGCCCATGTCGAACATGAGGTCGGCTTCGTCGAGCACGAGGGTTTCAACCTGGAAGAGGCGGAGCACACCTTGCTGAAGCAAGTCGAGCACGCGGCCTGGGCAGCCCACAATGATCTCCGGGCTCTGACCCAGCGCCACGACCTGCTCGCGCGTCGAGACGCCGCCGTACACGGTGAGCACCTTCAAACGGGTGTACTTGGAGAGAGAGCGGATCTCGACCGCGATCTGGGTGGCGAGTTCCCGGGTGGGGACAAGCACCAGGGCGCGAGGGCCCAGGCGATTCGCCTGGAGGAGCCGGTCGAGTAGCGGCAGCGCGAAGGCCGCCGTTTTTCCGGTGCCGGTATGAGCCAGGCCCAGCACGTCGCGGCCGTCGAGGCCGGCTGGAATGGTTTGGAGCTGGATCGGCCGGGGGGTTTCGAAGCCAGCCTCGCGGATACCGCGCACGAGGGCTTCGTGAAGTCCGAACCGGTCGAATCCGGTCGTGGCTGTGGATGCTAGAGTAGACATGAAAAACCTATTCTCTGCCGAACACGCGCAGACTGGGTCCGTACGGCACGGCCGTAGTTTCCGACCCATACAACAGTGAAGGGTAAGAGGGGATCGTTAGCGGCGCGATCTCGGGGGAACGAAATGATATCCTGCTGTTCGCCGCAGCCAGGCTGATGCCCGTATGCAAAAACAGTATGCTAGCACGTCTGGGCGTTCAGCGCCAGCCACCACGACCGCTTCAAGTATTACAGTCCATTGGCCGTGTAGGTGAGAAAGCCTGCCACCGCTGCCTGGAAGGCCTCGGGTTCGTCGGCCGCTATCGAGTGGGCACTATGAGGGAAGATCTTCAGATGGGCTCGGGGGATCCTGTCGGCGATAATTCTGGCCTGGGTGGGGGTGCAGATCCAGTCGTGGGTCAACGCTTATCCGAATCCTGACGCCGTTGCAAACCCTGGCGGGCAGAGTCCGAGGTTCCGAAAACGCCGTCGATGGTCGCGCGATACTTCTCGTTGATCTTGTAAAGCCCACGATCCCTGACCTGCTGTTCGGTCAGCTGCTGATAACCGTATTGGTCAGCGTCTGTCGGGCTATAGTTCTCGAAGCCGTTAACCTCATTGGGATTGAAGTACCTGACTTCGCACTGTCGCAGCCGGAACTCCCAGGTCCACCGGTCTGAAACATCGGCTTTCACAGAGTCCGCCTGGTTGCGCATGATACTCGGGTTCCGCCACAGATCCCAGACAGAGGCAAGTGACCCATCGGAATCACGGAAGTAGACCCCGGACCTGGGATCGACGTAGGCCCAATCCCCATCAACGTAGACCTCGGAGGTAATGTGCCCTCCGATCGTGTGCATCACGATGCGTCCCGGAATGCCGGCGATCTCACACAGACCGACGTAGAGACGGCCGAGGCATTCGCAAAGCTGCTCTCCCTTGTCGATCAGTTGCTCCTCGGTCCCTCCGTACACGTAGTCGGCAAAGCCGCGTTTGTCCCAAGACTCCTTCTTGTATAGATCACGGCAGAAACGCATCAACGCCAGGGCCTTCTCTGTCTGAGTGTGACTACCGGCAGTCAGCCTCTGGACAATGGCTTCTAGAGCTGGGCGAGAGCCCGCCTGGTATCTGACCTTGAGTGGCGTAAACCGGCTATAGAGGAATCCGGCAGTCTGGGGGCAAAGGATGGCCTGCCGGCGACGAAGCTGGAACTCGACATTCTCGCCATAGTTGATTTCCAGCTGATCGTAGTTCAGCCGATACGCCCGCTTCCTGAGGTCCCCCACAATCTGTCCCAACGCCCGTCGTCCAGTATATTTCGCGAGTTCTTCCCAGCTGGTCACCTTTTCGCCCGGTGTCCACCTTTCCGGATCTGAGCGCGGACCTGAATGACTGTCCTCGGCGAGAAGGCCGGATCCACAGAAACAAACCATGCTCAGAATCAGAATTTTGTTGCGCATAGCTCAACCGATGAAAACGGAGGACCTGCTAAAACGATAGAGACCGATGATCTCACATTCAAACGAGTTGAAAAAGGAACGGGCTGCATCCGGTCGCGAAGAAGCAGACCGGAGAAAGGGATCGAGCGGAGAAGGGGACAGACCGAGCGGAGAAGGGGAGCGGAGAAGGGGACAGACTGCTTCTCGAGCGCAGTACGCATCGAGAAAGGGACCGGCTGTTTCCCTTGGAGTATCCTAGAATCCTGGAGCACACAGACCGTGAACTCGGGTCTGAAGACGGGAAAGTCCGTTTACATCTGCCGATCGACACTTCATTCGGAAGGACTATTTGCCCTGAAAACCCGCAGGAAGTTTCCCCCCAGGATCTTCTCCATATCCTCTCGGCTATAGTCCCGGTCCAAAAGTCCCTGAGTCAGCTGGCGCCAGATCTCGATGTAGTCGGCCCGGCGCATGTCGATGTCCGTTCCGATGCCCACGTGATCGATGCCGATCAGGTTCACGATGTAGTCGATGTGTTCCAGGGTTCCGGCAACCGTCGCGCCCCGTGTGATCCTCCTGCTCCCCAGATCGAAAGTCTGATGTTCTTCCGCGAGCGGAAGCCCCAGCGCCTCCTGGGCCTGCCGAATCTTTGCCGGGTCCCGCAGAGCAGCCGCCAATTCGTAGGGTTCCGTATAGCGCTGGGTGAGGTAGTTCTGCACCCTGGCATAGTGCTCGTAGTGCCCGGTCTTCGCTATCGGCTCCAGGATGGCCGGGTCGTAGTACGATCCCACGCCAATCATTCCGCCGTTCTCGGCCAGGGCCTTAAGCTGATCGTCGGTCAGATTGCGAACGGCGTCCGCCACGGAGCGAGCGCCGGAGTGGGAGGCGATGATCGGCTTGCTGGTCGCCCGGATGGTATCCCAGAAGGTATCGTCCGAGGCGTGTGAGACGTCAACGATGATCCCGAGACGGTTGCATTCCCGCACGACCTCCTCTCCGAAGGGTTCGAGGCCGGGTTCATCATCGTCAATCGACCCGGAGCAGGTGTCAGCCCAAGCCGTGGGAAAGGCGTGGACCAGTTCCAGCTTTCGCACGCCCAGGCGGTGGAAGATCCCGAGGGTGCTCAGCTCCTCGATACCCTCTCCGGTGTCCAGACCCACGATCAGGGCCAGCTTTCCTGCTGCTCGTATCCGCCCTACATCGTCGGCGGTCAGGGCGATCTCCAGATCTTCCTGATGCTCCTCGGCGGCACGGTGGAGGGCGTCGAGCTCCCAGAGAAAACGCCGGAGGGACGCCGCACCCTGGAAAACTCCACGAAAGACCGTTTCGCCACGTGGAGGCTGGGTGTACAGGTAGGGGTGGAAGTTCTGAACCTGGTAGACCTCCACCAGACTTCCCACCCCATGGCCGGCAACATCCAGACCGGCTTCCACCAGTCTTCCCGGATCGAATGCTCGCTCCGGTTCCGCCTCGAAGCGAAAGAAACGAGTGGTCACGGCGGGATCGACGACGGTAACCTCTTTCAGGATACGGGTCACCGGATCCTGCTCCACTGGAGCCGTCGAGTCCTGGGGAGTGCAGCTCACGAGAGCCAACAGGAGCAGGCCTGTGAACACGGTCGTCCTGGTCTTCACGGGAGTCGAAGGCTTTCCGTTCATATAGATCTTCCCTTTCATCGGCCCAGACATATACCCCTGCTCTTCCCCAGGCTTCCCGACTGGGATGAGTCGCAGATCGAAGAGTCTAGGAGCACTGGAACAGGTCAGTCAACCAACCAACCCGCAAAAAGTCCAGACTTGGATCTGGTTCTCTCGACTTGCGGTCCCGATCCCGTTTCCCCTCACTCAAGCACTAGATGATCGATTCCGAATAGCATGGCAAGTGTAGATGGGTCTTGCGGGACGAGGTCAAGGCGGGAGAAGGTCATCGGTCAACTTTCGCGACACTTCATTCGGAAGGACTATTTGCCCTGAAAACCCGCAGGAAGTTTCCCCCCAGGATCTTCTCTATATCCTCTCGGCTATAGCCCCGGTCCAGTAGTCCCTGGGTCAGGTAGCGCCAGATCTCGATGTAGTCTTCTCGGAGCATGTCGACGTCCGTTCCGATGCCCACCTGATCGATACCGATCAGGTTCACGATGTAGTCGATGTGGTCCAGGGTTCGGGCAAGCGTCGCGTCCCGTGAGATCTGAGGTTCTTCCTTGAGCGGCAGCCCCAGCTCTTCCCGGGCCTGCCGAATCTTTGCCGGGTCCCGCAGAGCAGCCGCCAATTCGTATGGTTCCGTATGCCGCTCGGTGAGGTAGCTCTGCACCCTGAAATAGTGCTCGTAGTGCCCGGTCTTCGCGACCGGCTCCAGGATGGCCGGGTCGTAGTTATCGTACGCTCCCACCCCGATCATTCCGCCATTCTCGGCCAGGGCCTTGAGCTGATCGTCGGTCAGATTGCGAACGGCGTCAGCCACGGAACGAGCGCCGGAGTGGGAGGCGATGATGGGCTTGCTGGTCGCCCGGATGGCATCCCAGAAGGTATCGTCCGAGGCATGCGAGACATCGACGATGATCCCGAGGCGGTTGCATTCCCGCACCACCTCCTCTCCAAAGGGTTCGAGGCCGGGTTCATCATCGTCCAGCGACCCGGTGCAGGCATCGGCCCAGGCCGTGGGAAAGGCGTGGACCAGCGCCAGCTTTCGCACGCCCAGGCGGTGGAAGATCCTGAGGGTGCTCAGCTCCTCGATGCCCTCTCCGGTGTCCAGACCCACGATCAAGGAAAGCTTTCCTGCTGCTCGTATCCGCCCCACATCGTCGGCCGTCAGGGCGATCTCCAGATCCTCCTTATGCTCCTCCACGGCACGGTGGAGGGCGTCCAGCTCCCAGAGAAAACGCCGGACGGAATCCGCACCCTGGAAGACTCCCCGAAAGACCGTTGTGCCACGCGGAGGCTGGGTGTAGAGGTAGGTGTGGAAGTTCTGAACCTGGTAGACCTCCACCAGGCTTCCCACCCCATGGCCGGCCACATCGAATCCGGCTTCCACCAGTCTTCCCGGATCGAATGCTCGCTCCGGTTCCACCTCGAAGCGAAAGAAACGGGTGGTGACGCCGGAGTCGATGACGGTGACCTCTTTCAGGATACGGGTCACCGGATCCGGTTCCACTGGAGCCGTCGAGTCCTGGGGAGTGCAACTCACGAGAGCCAACAGGACCAGGCCTGTGAACACGGTCGTCCTAGGCATGAGGGCCACGCTCCTGGATGATTCTCAAAGCAAGCTCGGGATCGATCTGGACAATCATCTCGGGCTCAATCCGGTATCCCCCGGGCAGATCGAACCCCCCGACGGCACTACGTGAGTGCCAACCTGAAAGAGATTGATCCCTGCCATCGTCTGCAAACTGAGAGAGCGGTCCGCCGAAGACGTCATGAAAGACCTTGGAGTACCCGTTGACGACCTCGTGTGAGCGGTTCAGGACCCCGCCGCCGGCCGAGTTGACCATGCCGAGACATTTGACGCAGTACCAGACATCGTTCAGCGTCCCCAGAGGATGGAGTCCCCAGTGCAGAGAACGGATGTGCAGGATACCCGCCTCGCGACCCGCCTCGATCCCCGTCTCGACCTCCGCATCGTCGTCGGTGACAGGTCCCGTGCCAGCGGACGTGCCGGAAAGAAAGGCCAGACCCGAAGGGGTAAAGGTGACCTGGGAAATATTCTGCGCACCTGGAGGCGGAACTGCGTCTTCCTTCTGCCCCAGATCGACTCCCAGCCGACTGATCCTATCGTAGACATCAAAACTCCTCTTCCAACTCGAATTCAGTTCTATCATCGGTTTCCTCCGTACATGATTCTTGATATGGATGACGAGACAGCCCTAGATCTAACATCCGATGGCTTTGTCCCGAACTTCTCACGCTCAACCTACTGCGGCGCCGCAATCATCCGTCCTAGCTGCGTTAGGCTCCCTCAGCGTCCTCGACGTATGCTAGCCGAAGGACGTTCAGGAAAGAAGCGAACTCAGGTCCTGGCCGCCTGGTCCCAGACCCGGAGGAAGTTCTCTCCCAGGATCTTTCGGATGTCCCGATCGCTGTATCCCCGTTCCACCAGACCCCGGGTCAGGTTCGGCCATTTGGATCGGTCTTCCAGGTCCTGCACGCCCTCGTTGTCGGAGGAGACCGCCACATGGTCGATTCCGGCCACCTGGACGGCGTGGTCGATGTGGTCCAGAAAAACGTCGATAGGAGGCAACTGGATTTTCTCGACGTAGGAATGTGAATCCAGTGTATTCCTCATGGCGGCAGCCAGCTCGAAGGGATCGGAGAATTCCTTGGCCAGGCGCCGATCCCGGTCCGAGTAGTCGGGGAGGAACCTGCTCTTCATCATGTCGTCCAGGGCTTTGTTGTCCAGGTAGGAGGGAACGGTGAAGATTCCCACCACGCCCCCGTTCTCGGCCAGGGCCCGCAGCATCTCGTCCGTAAGGTTGCGTTGCACCCGACACAGAGCCCGGCAACCAGAATGGGTGGCGATGACAGGTCTGGAACCGGTACGGATCGTGTCCCAGAAAGCTTGATCCGAGGCATGGGAGACATCCACCAGCATCCCGATCCGGTTGCACTCCCGAACCACCTCTCGGCCGAAGTCATCTAACCCAGACTTCGGGTTCAGCTCCCCGCTGGAGTCAACCCAGTCGAAAGCAGCAATATGGGTCAACGCAAAGACCCGGATCCCCATGCGGTGATACATCCTCAGGACGGCCAGATCGTTGTCGATCCAGCCCGCGTTGAGCATGGGGATGACCGCAATCTTGCCGGCTCGGACTATTCGCTTCACGTCGGCGGACCGAAGGGCCAGCTCCACGGCATCCGGGTGCCGCAGCACGCTCTGCAGCACCTGGTCGACGCGCTGCAGGACCCGCTTGACCACCTCCGGGCCGTCAAACAGGTTCTCGATAATGTTTTTGCCCTGCTGAGGAGGATCGATGATTCCTTCCCGGGCATCGCTCACGAACAGTTCTTCGACACCGATTCCGTGGACGATGATGTCTACGTGCCCTTTTTGGAAGTCTTCCAGGTACAGGCTCCCGTAGGTGTCGATGACGATGGCTTCCCGGTGCAGCTGGGCCGGGTCTACAGCCCCGGCAGATCCAGCTGAACGTTCTCCCCGGGTGGATCTGCCAGCCACACCCAAGGCGAGGGCCGAAAGAGACTGCTTGAGAAAGCCACGTCGCTCCATAGAACCGAAATTCCTCATATCAACTTCGGACCCGAGTTTCTCTGAGGTCCGCATGAAGCTACCAACCTTCCCCCATCGGAGCAAGCACCTTTTCTCATATTTCTGTTGAAGAGGAAGGGATTGAGAAAGGGACAGACTGTTTCTGTTTGAGAAGGGAACCGTGTGGAGAAGAGTAAGCAAGCGAGAAAGGGAAAGGGCACTTCTTCCAATCGAGATGGGGAGGGAAGGGAGCACGACCAATGTGTCGTGGCTGCGGCATCGTTGTGGTAAAAGGGCACACGACCGGCAGCTCAGACCGGGAGGGCCGGGCCAGGAGATTACTTCTTGAAGTTACATCTTGCCGATCACTTGATCCTTGCCGTCTACCTGTTGGGCATGATGTGGCTGGGCTGGAAGCTTTCCAAAGGGCAAAACACCGACGAGGAATACTTTCTGGGAAGCCGCCGCCTGCCCTGGTTTGCGGTGGGCGTGAGCCTGATCGCCACTCTCCTTTCCAGCGTTGCCTACCTGGGGATCCCGGGGATCGTCTGGCGTTTCGGATTCTACGTGTTCCTGGCCACTCTGGTGGGGATTCTCATCGACGTATTCGTGGTGCTTCTGGTAGCCATCCCCTTCTTCGTCCGTTTCCGCTTCACCACGGCCTACGAGTACCTGGAACATCGCTTCAACCTCTCGGTGAGACTCCTGGGAGCCTCCATGTTTCTGGTGTTCATGACGCTATACATGGGAGTGATTGTGCTGCTCTCATCCCGGGCACTGGCCGTAGCTACCGACCTCCCTCTGCTTTTCATCATCGCGGCTATCGGCGCCGTCGCCACGATTTACACCATGATGGGAGGGATCCGGGCCGTCGTTTGGACTGACGTAATCCAGGTGGCCCTGCTGCTCGGCGGAGGGCTTTTCGTCATCGGCTACGTCGCCTGGGCTACCGGTTCCGGCCCCGTGGATTGGATTCGAGTCGTGGCCGCCAGAGACAACGAAAGCTTCCCCCTGGCGTCGCTGGATCCAACCATTCCGGCCACTGCGGTGACCATCATCATGGGCGCCTCCCTCTGGACCCTGATGGCCAACACCGCCAATCAGATGACCCTCCAACGTTATTTTTCAACAGTGAATATGAAAGCGGCGAAGCGAAGCTTTATCACCGCTACGGCCGTCAATGTAGCCCTGATCGCGCTACTCACCACCATCGGCGCGAGCCTGATCTACTACTTCACCGAGGGTCCGGAGGCACTGCCTGCAAGCATCGATCTGAGCAGCGGCAAGGATCGAGACAGCATCTTCCCCCTCTTCGTGGCAGCTCGTATCCCCCCCGGCTTGGCAGGCGCCATCTTCGCCGCGCTTCTGGCAGCAGCCATGTCCACGATCGACTCGGGGGTCAACTCATTCGCAACCGTGGCGACGGTCGACTTTGGCCGGCTCCGAAAACAGAGACGGGAGGGGAGCCACGTTCGCCAAGCCCGGATCATCACACTGCTGGTTGGACTGTTGGTGACCCTGGCGGCCATCTACCTCGACACTCACACAGGAGTGGACGACATCCCAACCATGCTGTCCAAGACCTTCAACTCGCTGGTGGGAGCAATGGGAGGACTCTTCCTGGCCGGCATGCTCATTCCCCGAGCCAGCAGCCGGGCCGTCTGGCCGGCAGCCATAGTTGGTCTCGCCACCGCCCTCCTGGTCGCCTACTCCAGTGATGTGCTACAGGCTATGGAGCCGTCCGCGAGCAGCGTTTTGAGCGGCTGGTTCGGATCGGAATTCACGGAAAGGCTGGTGAGCCGGGGAATGGGATTCACGTGGATCATTCCCTCCTCTACGGTGGCTAGCCCTGCCCTTTACCCGTAATAAAGGACTGAACAAAGAGTTTCGGGTCGTTCAAACTGAGCGGCATGCAGCTCCAGAATCAGATCAAGCGTACCCTGTCGAAGCCCGAGAGCATCGAGTATGTAAGCCGGCTGCTGGAAGAAGGGGATTTCTCTTCGCGAAGCGAGTTGGCCGGTTTTCTTTGCGATCAGTTGCGATTCTATGACCCCGGCGGGCGGCCCCAGCGGGGAGGTTGCCTGAAGGCGTTGCGGGAGCTGGAAGCGAAGGGCTGTTTTCGGCTGCCGCCCCCACGGATCCAGAAAGGGGCGCCCCGTCCGCGACGGTTGGCGGCTCCAGTGGAGGAGCCGATCGGGGTGCCCGAGCAGGTGGGGGAGGTGCGGGGGCTGGAGTTGATCGGGGTGGGCGAGCCGGGGCAGATGCGGATCTGGAACGAGCTGATGATCGAAGAGCATCCGCTGGGGGCTGGGCCCTTGGTGGGACGGCAGCTGCGCTATCTGCTCGGCTCCGAGCACGGCTGGCTGGGGGGCCTGGGCTTTGCCGCCGCGGCGTTGCAACTCGTGGACCGGGACCGCTGGATCGGTTGGGATGCGGAGCAAAGGCGCGCCCATCTGCACGGGGTCGTGTGCCTGAGCCGTTTTCTGATCCGACCCAGCGTGCAGTGTCAGAACCTGGCCTCGCGGGTGTTGAGCCTGAGCCTGCAGCGGCTGGCCGAAGACTTCGAGCAGCGCTATGGGTACCGTCCCTGGTTGGTCGAGAGTTTTGTAGACACGAGCCGGTTTTCGGGGGCATCCTATCGGGCAGCGAACTGGACCCGGGTGGGCCGAACCCAGGGTCGGGGTCGGCAGGATCGTTTCACCCAGCGGGAGGAAACGATCAAGGACATCTATGTGTATGCGCTGGAGCCGGAGTTCCGCGCCCGCCTGGGGTTGGCCGAGGGGGCCGGCTTGGGGCCGCTGGCTCCGGCCCAGGGGGTCGAGGCCGAGAGTTGGGCGGAAGAGGAGTTTGGCGGCGCGCCGCTGGGGGACGCGCGGCTGAGCCGAAGACTGGTGAACATTGTGGAGTCCAAGGCGCAGGAACCGGGTCGTGCCTTTAGCGGGGTGGCCCAGGGGGATTGGCCGGCGGTCAAGGCCTACTACCGATTGATCGACCACCCGGACGAGGCCGCGGTGAGCCTGCCCCAGATTCTGCAGCCTCACCGGCAACGCACCCTGCGGCGCATGCAGGGGCAGCGCACCGTGTTGTGCCTGCAGGACGGCACCGATCTGGACTATACGAGCCTGGCTCAGTGTGAAGGTCTGGGAGTGATCGGCAGCAACCAGACCGGCGCCCAGAGTCGGGGATTGCACCTGCATTCGACCTTGGCCGTGGCCCCCAATGGACTTCCGCTGGGGGTCTTGCGCGCCCAGTGTCTGGCGCCGCAGTTGAAATCGCCGCAAGAGAAGCGACCGAGCTGGGCCATCCCGATCGAGGAAAAACAGACCTTCTGCTGGATTCAAGCGCTGCGCGAGCTCGGAGAAGTGGCGGCCCAAATGCCCCAGACGCGACTGATCAACGTCTGCGACCGGGAAGCGGATATCTTCGAGCTGTTCGAGGAGCAACGCCGTTACCCGGGGGTCGACCTACTGGTGCGCGCCCAACACAACCGCGGCATCACGGAGGAGCCGTTCAAGCTTTTCGAAGCGCTCGTACAGGAGCCGGTACAGACCCAGGTCCGCGTCCAGGTGCCGCGCCAGAGCGCTCGGCCCAAGCTCAGTAAGCGAAAGGCCCGGCCCCAGAGGCCCCGCCGCCGGGCGGAGCTCTCGGTCCGCTATCGGCGGATCCAACTTCGCCCCCCCGAAATATTACCCGGATAAGGAGCCCATCGAGATCTGGGTGATTCAGGCGCGGGAGGACTCTCCGCCTGCGGGAACCGAAGCCATCGAGTGGTTCCTTCTGACTACCGCCACTCTCGCCTCGCCCGAAGCGGCGGTTCAATGCCTACGCTGGTATTGCCTGCGTTGGCGCATTGAAGACTGGCACCGGGTGCTGAAGTCCGGCTGCCGCATCGAAGAGATCGCCCACCGAAGCGCCGAGCGCCTCAGCCGGGCGATTGCGATCAACCTGGTCATCGCCTGGCGGATTATGCTGATGACTCTGCTGGGCAGAGAAACCCCGGAACTGCCCGCCGAGGTGCTCTTCTCGGATCTTGAACTCCATGTCCTGGGGGCCTACGCCAAAAAAAAAGCTTGAACCCGCCCTCGCAGCTGGGTGAGGCGGTACGGCTGGTGGCGCGCATCGGAGGATACCTAGGACGCAACCAGGATGCGCCCCCGGGTCATGAGTTGATATGGCAGGGCTATTCACACCTCCGGCTCCTGTGTGAAGGCTTCGCTCTGGGAGACCCAGAAACATGACTTTGTCCTGTACCGAATTACGGGTAAAGGGCAGGGCTAGCCACTGATGTCAGTACCCATCCCCGATAATATCCAGCCGGCCTTTCCCGTCTCGGTCCCCCGAGACCAGATCCTCGCCAGGTTTCGCGAACTGATCGGTCTTGACCAGATTCCCCGGGAAGCCGACTTCACCGTGACCAGAACGACGCAGGAAGAGGAACTGACCGTCACTCAGGTCCGCTTCCCCAACTACCTGGGTGAGATCATTCCGGCGAAAATTATCTGGCCGACGGCCGGCCCCGGCCCCCTGGCGGGAGCGGTCTGCATGAACGGCACCGCCAGCAACGCGGACCAAGTTGCCCACCCTCGCTTTCATCGGCCCAAGCCCGACTCGGGACCGCTCTTTGGCTGGGGACGCGAGCTGGCGCGGCGCGGCTACGCCGTGCTTACCTTCACCCCCAAGGGCGCAGAGCGAAGACGCAAGACCTTGAAGCGCTGGGAACAGGAGGCGCGCCTGTTGATCCCCTTCGGTCGATCACAGATCGGTGTGCTGGCGGACGAGGTGCTTCGGGCCAGCTTGATCCTGGCAGCCATCGACCGGGTCGACGCCGGCCGGATCGGACTGACCGGCATGTCACTCGGAGGCTGGGGCGCCTGGCTGGGGATGGCCACCGGTCCCTGGATTCGAACCGCCGCCCTGGTCTGCGGCGGCCTGGGAAGCCTCCGCACCAACATTTACGAGGGGATGATTGAGCGGCACAGCTCCTTCCCCTACATCCCCCACATGCTGCGCTACTTCGATCACGCCGATCTGGTGGCGGCCTGCTTGGCGCCGCGCCCCCTGATGATGATCGCTCCGACCGAGGACCAGGACATGCCCAAGGAGGGCGTGGACGAGCTGATCCGGGTGGTGAGACCCGTCTACCAGGCCGCTGGCTATCCGAAGCGGTTCAAGGTCTACCAGCCGCCAGGCAAGCACCTGTTCAAGTTCGAATACTTCGACTGGGTGGTGGAGTGGTTCGACCGTTTTCTGGCTGCCGACGCCTAAAAGTACACTGGCACGTAAATACTCATACGTTTGCATGCCAGTGTACTAAGGCTATTCCGCCAGCGAGATACTCGCCTTGCTCACCTTGTTCTCCCTGACATAGTCGAAATTGATGTCATCCCCGAGACCGGGACGCTCGGGCACGTGGACATAGCCCTCAGCATCCATCGGATCGTAGAGCGTGTTCTGCCAGGCATAGGGGTGGTCGATATCCCGGAGCGGGTGGAGGAGCCCCCGCTCGTAGTACTTGCCATTGATTCCCATGGCACAGAGAACATGCATGTTGGCGGGCCCACCCCCGTGGACCTCCATCCTCATGCCGAATGCCTCCGCCAAATGGATCAACTTCATGATGGCTGAGATTCCGCCAACCTCGCCGGCGCCGCCCCGAAGCATATCGGACGCCCCGCTGCGGACCCATTCCGCCCGAGACATGAAGCTGCCTTCCAGGTTTTCCGGCCCCAGCACCGCCATGTCGAGCTGCTGGTTCAGCCAGACATAGGACGACATGCTGTGCTCGTTCATCGGCTCCTCAATCCAGAGGTAGCCCAGTTTCTGGATCTCTTTGGCCAGATACAACGCGTCCTGGCGATCGTAGTGATGGTGAGGATCCAACATCAGGTCAACATCGGGTCCGACCGCTTCCCGGACCGCCGCACAGGCGGCGATGTCCTTCTTCACGTCGGGTGCCCAGGGGATCGGGGGCATCCAGGTGTGGAGCTTGATTGCATGGTAGCCTTGGGTCACCAACTGCTCAGCGAACCGGCCGTATTCCTCCGGAGTACTCAATCCACCAGGGATCTCGTCGCCGGGCATGATGCTGGCGTAGGCTGGAACCCGGGTGCGGGCGGCCCCGATCATTCGGTAGACCGGGATATTCAGGGTGCGTCCCGCCAGATCCCAGAGGGCGCAGTCGACACAGGCGATCACCATGTCGTGCAGCACGGTACTCAGCTTCTGCATGCGCTTGAGCCGATACCACAGCTTCTCTCGAAAGAACGGATCTTCGCCCAGCAGCGCCGGCTTGATCAAACCCTCGGCAACATCCCGAGTGAGCGCCCCGAAGAAATACCCTTCGGCCCCTTCATCGGTTGTGATGGTGAGCATGTTGTTGGTCGCCCAGCTTTCTTCGCCGGGATGCGGATGTCCCTCGTAGTCCCTGCCGATGTTGGTACGGAAGCGAAAAGTATCTACTTTGACGTCCACGATCTTCATGATTTCTGCATTCTAGCCGGACTGGGAGAAAATGCCATCAGGAGCAAGGAAAATGAAGAGATCGATCCTGTCGACCTGTTTCAGGTCGTCGAAGACCAGAACCCGGTTCCGATTGGTGGACTGCTCGTGGACACCCTTGCCTATCAATTCATCATTAACTGGGGACACAAAAACCAGTCCTACTCAAGCGGCTCCGGAGGGACTTGGAACTCAGCCGAGAACACGCTCGAGATTGACCTCGTAGGTTTGACGACGCCTCCGTTTCCAGTAGGGTCCGTCGCCGTAGCTCGACTCCTACCATCAGTCCTCAACCCTTCAACCACCCGCTCGAACCGTACCTCGAACTTCGCCTTATCGCGCTCCCACCCGGTGTAGGGGTGGTTCAGCAGGAGAACGCTGACAACGCCTGAGGCGAACATTTAGCTGCGCTTGAGGACGCAGCAAGTGGCTCAGCAGGCCGTTCTGAGGTTGACGTCTCTATTTGACACACGTTACATAGGCTTGTTTTAGAATAGCGCTTGTGCCATAGAAACGGGACGAGATGGAGGGTTGCAGCCCATGAGAATGAATCGGGGAGCGATTGCCTGCGGGGACCTGAGGAGAAGGCTACGCCTTCTAGGAGTATTTATTTGGGGACTTACCGTCGTTTCGGCGCCTCCCGTCCTGGCCCAGTTCGTCTCGCAGGGGCCGGTACCGCTAGAAGGCGGCGGGGTCGACGGAATGGGGGCTCAGAGCAGCCCGGTGAGCGGTGCCATCGAGGCCGTGGCTCCCCATCCCGCGACGGTCGGTACGCTGCTCATCGGTGGGGTGAACGGTGGTATCTGGCGTACGACTGACGCTACGGCCGCGTCGCCCAGCTGGACCAGCGTCAGCGACAGCGGCTCGATCTCGGACATCAAGTACGACCTCTCCGACGGCGCCAGCATGACGCTGCTCGCCGGCATCGGGCGCACCAGCGCCTTTGCGGGTATCGGCTCCGATCGAAACGGGCTGCTGCGCAGCACCGACGACGGCGCTACCTGGTCGGCGATCACGACTCTTACGGGCAACCCCAACGTTCGCGCCGTGGAGCCACGCGGCGCCAACCTGGTGGTTGGCATTGACGCCGCCGAGAGCTTTAGTTGCGGCGACATCGGCCTCTTCCATAGCGCCGACACCGGCGCTACCTTCACCCAGCGAGTCGCGGGCCTTTCCTTCGACGTCACGGCGAACCCGTTGACCGCTGGCGCTGGCACCACCGAGATGTTCGCCTCAGTGGACGACAACGGCTGCGGCGGCACCGACGGGATCCACCGGAGCGACGACAGCGGCGCCACCTGGACGAAGGTGAGCACTGCCGCCATGGACACCGAGATCAACGGTGCCCGGAATGTCGCCATCTCGGTCGGCCGCCAGGGCAGCGCCGGTACCGACGCCAATGTCTACGTCGCGATCTGCAACGCCGCCGCCGCGGGCAAGCTGTCGAGCCTCTGGCGCTCCCCCGACAGCGGCACCACCTGGACGGCGATGACGCTTCCTATGACTACTGCCACCGTGCCACAGGACATCCACCCCGGCAGCCAGTGCAGCCCCCACCTCTCGCTCCAGGCCGACCCCACCAACCATAACGTGGTCTACATCGGCGGCGACCGTCAGCCGGACAACAATGAGGAGACGGGAATTCCGGCGGATCCACAGTTCCCCAATAGCCACGGCGCCTCGAACTACAGCGGCCAGCTGCACCGCGTCGACGCTGCAGTTGGGGGTGCGCTGTCCAACCCGATCACCCACTGCCTCACCACGACGCCCGCAAGCTGCGCGCTACAGAGCAGCGTCACCATGAACACCGCTCCGCACGCCGATTCCCGCGACATGGGCTTCGACGCCGCCGGGAACCTGATCCAGTCCGACGATGGCGGGGTCTACCGGCGTACGACTCCGATTGGAACCGGCAACTGGTCCTCTGTCGTCGGCAACCTGGAAGTCAACGAGGCGCACGACGCGGCCTACGACCCGATTTCGAAAAGCATCATCTCCGGTATGCAGGACAATTCCAACGGCGACCGGGACGGCGTCCTCCCCGGCACGGCCACGACTTGGACAAGCCGGGACAGCGGCGACGGAGGCGACGTGGGGGTGGGCGTCGGCGACCCCAGTGCCACTGAGTCAACCCGCTATAGCAGCGCCCAGAACCTCGGCGGGCTCGCGCGCCGCGTGTACAACAACACGAATGTCCTGCAATCGACGGCGTTTCCCGCGCTCGCGCCCGGCGGCGATCCCGCGATGGTCGCCCAGTTCATCACTCCCTTGGCGGTAAACTCGATCACCCCGACCCGCATCATTTTCGGCGGCAGCAACGGGGTCTACGAGAGCGCCGACCGGGGGGACACCATCGCCCAGATCAACATGGACGACATGGAAGAGACTCTGAATTTCGTCTACGGGACCACCGGCAACGCCGACTTTCTGGCCTACTCCCGGGACGCTGACAGGTTCGTCTGCATCCGCACGGCCGCGGATCCGGCAGCGCCCACCTGCACGGATACCGGCGCCACGGCAAACCCGGTCGACATCGTCGTCGATCCCCAAGACGCCACGCGTCTGGTGGCCGTGACTCCTTCGCAGGTCTTCGAGACCTCCAACGGTGGCACCACCTGGACCAACGTCACCGGGGATCTGCTGACCACCAACGCTGCCGGCGAGCTGTTTTCTGCGGAGCTCATCCGCACCGCCACCAGGCTCGCCCTCCTCGTCGGCACTCGCAACGGTGTTTTCTTCGACCCGAATGGGCTCGCCGGCGCGTTTGGCACCTATGGGGCCCTCTCCACAGGCCTCGGAAAGGCACCGGTCTACGACCTGCAATACAACGCGGCGGACGACCGACTGATGGTGGGCACTCTGGGACGCGGCGCTTACACGCTGGACAGTGCTATGGCCACAGTGCCGATCGAACTGATCAGCTTCGAAATTCAATGACGAATAGAGCTCGAGACTTAAGCGAAAGGGACGAGCCCATGCGCCAAACAAGTATTTTCTTTCCGATCCTCCTGGTAGCCACGTTGCTAAGTGGAGTGCCGCAGGCCCAGATCCCGGGTCAAAACCGTGAAGTGATCGCCGCATCGGAAGCGGCCTTCCCCCTCCGCGCCGGTGTGGTCGTCGATCCTGCGGCCGGGCTCCTCTACACTATGAGCGACGGCGGCGTCGAGGCGGTGACACTCGGTGGCACCGTGCTCTGGCAGTCCGCGGCGGCAGCGCGCCCTCTCGGAATGTATGGGGAGTTCCTGATCGCCCAGCGGGCGAACAGTGAGGCCGGCCAGCTGTCGGTGGCCTTTCTCAACCGATTGGGTGTCGAAGTGGGCGGCGCCAGCCTGAACCTGGGGTCGGAGGTGTCGGCGTCGGTCGTTGACGGACCCCACAGCCAGTTCCGCACCGACTGCAACCTCCAGAACGGAATCCCTGTTTTCGAGTGCGAGTACAAGCGGTTGCGTACCGGAGCCGTCCGGGGGTCGTCCGCGGCAATCGGCAGGGTGTCATCACAGGCGAACAACTTCGACCCGCTGGGGGGCGCAGTCTCCCTCAACCCAGAGTCCGGAGCGCAGCAGGTCTTGAGCAGCACACCCCTGAGGCGTCGGGTGTCGGCAAAGGCCCCGGCTCCCTTGAACGCCGGGGATTTCGTGCCCGGCGCCCTTCAAGCCATGCACTCTGTCGATCGACGTCATGTCCTGGTCACCGAGCGGGTAGCCCCCGGGGAGTGGCAGGAGTACCGCTGGTCGATCTTCGACGCGCAGACGCAGAGCAAGCTCGGCGAGGTGCCGAATCGCCTCGGCGGGGCTCGCTTCTTCGTTTTGGGAAGCACGATCTACTTCGACTCATCGCCCTACACCGACCTCCGAGACGGCAGCCCGGAGGAGCATGGCCTCGAGCTCCTGGCGATGAGCCTGGAGTCAGGCGAACTGGTTTGGGCACGGAACATTCGCGACTCGAGATTCTACGGCCCCTTTCCCCACTAAGGGCTCTGTCAAGAATAACTTCGCAGAGTTGGCGCTCAGCTTTGCGCCAGGTTTGGGCGCGGACGATTGAGCGAAACCGCAGGCGTAGCCGGGCCCACATTGAGGATTTCGCGATTGAGGAGCGGCTGAAGATGGTGTGGAGATGAGATGCTAGAATGTGAAGTTATTTTTGACAAAGCCCTAAGTCGGAGTCGTCGGGGAAAACCGGCAGTCGGCTGTCTGAGGTCGAAGGTACGGAAATGGCGGCGATCACGCCGCCTGTCCTAGCTCGGATCCTCATGCAACGGTTGGAGCCCTGGCAGCCGAGTCTCCGACTTTTTCAGATCTGGTGCAAATCTGAGCGCCAATTCTACCCAGTTATTCTTGCGCAGACCGACCCTCACACCCGACCAGGGACTGAGGCGGCGATGTTCCGATCCTCGCCCACTGCCTCGATGATCTGGGTTGCCATCTCATAGCGGCCCAGAGGGGGCATGATATAGGCTCCCGCGACGCGGTCGCGTACGCCCATCAGGGACTCGATAGCGATCTTCACTCCCTCCGTGCGAGCGGCCTCTCCCTTGCTCGCTTTGCGCATGCGCTCACGGATCTTCTCGGGAATCGACATCCCGGGGATATTGTTGTGGATGAACTCGGCATTCCGGTAGCTGGCCAGGGGAAGGATTCCCACCAACACAGGCACACCGAGGTCAGTGGAGACGTCGAGAAAGCGGTCCAGGTGAGTGGGGTTGTAGATCGGCTGGGTCATGATGAGGTTAGCGCCTGCGTCCACCTTCTGGCGCACCCGAACCATTTCTCGTTCGAAGTCGATCGCAGCCGGCTCCACACCGGTTGCCAGTACAAACCTGGTTTGGTCACCCAGTGGTTTTCCTGTCAGGTCCACGCCGTGGTTGAAGCCGTCGATCATGGCCAATAGACCGATCGAATCGAGGTCGTAGACAGCAGTCGCTTCGGGATAGTCACCGACCTTGGGTGGATCGCCAGTGATGACTACAAGGTTGCGGATGCCCAGAACGTGGTAACCCAGGACCGAAGCCTGCAGACCCAAGAGATTTCGGTCGCGGCAGCACACGTGTAGCAGTGTCTCTATGCCGAGCTCTCTTTGCATCGTGTGAGCCAGGACAAGATTGGTCATCCGTGCCGTGGCACGGGGGCCATCGGAGATGTTGATAACGTCTGCGCCAGCGGAGGTGAGACTTCGTGCTACGTCTACCTGGTGTTCGGTGGAAAGTCCCTGACCGGGATTGACCTCCACGCTGATGAGAAAACGCTTTCCCAGATTGGATCCGAAGTCAGAGCGCTCGCTGACAGGAGCAGGTTCCACCCGAGCTGATTCCTCCCGTACCTCTCTTGCTCTGATTGTGGAGCAGGGTGAGACCATACGGGCGGCCGCACCGACCCGATTGATGTGGCTGGGTCCAGTGCCGCAACAACCGCCCACGAGGTGAACCCCGGCCTTGTACATTCGGCGTGCGAAGACACCGAAATTTTCTGGTGTGGCCAGGTAGAAAAGGCGATCCTCTACCGTATGGGGATGGCCCGCATTCGGGAAGGCACAAACCAGGAGGTCGGCGTCGACCATTTGGCTTACGGCTTTGAAAATGACATCCGGTCCGTTGCAGTTGGCTCCGACCACGTCGGCCCCCCAGAGCGCCAGCTCGGCTGCCAGACTCCCCGGTTCGGTGCCGTCCCGAAGTTTGCCGTCGTCCTCGACGCCGAACTGGGCCACGATGGGCACCTCCACCTCGGATCGAGTGCTCTCTAAGGCCAGAAGCAGCTCTGTAGCCTCTCTAAAGCTCTCGATCAAGATGACGTCGGCTCCGTTTTCAACCAGAAGCCGTGCCTGCTCAGCATAGGCCTTCCGCACCTGGGGCTCCCTGCGGCGGATCTCTCCTGGACCGAGGCCGGTCGGTCCCAGGGACCCTACGAGGTAGGCGGCTCCCTCCGCAGCGCGTTTCAGGATGTCCATGGCAGCAACGTTGATTTCTTCTGTCTTCTCCGCCAATCCGTGCTGTTCCAGCCGGATTCGATTGGCACCATAGGTGTTGGATTCGAGCAGGTGAGCACCCGCTTGGAGATAATCCCGGTGAATTCCGTACACCAGCTCCGGCTGCAGCAGGTTCACCTGGTCGAAGCTGCGATTGATATAGACTCCGCGCTCGTAGAGTAGGCTACCCATGGCGCCATCGCCCACCAAGCCGCCCTCGCGCACGGCATCCAGGAACATTTTCTTCACGTTCTCACTCCTTTGCCCGATGTTTGCATCCCCAGTCTACTACGGTGCCCCAATCATCCGCCCAGGTTACGTTGCGACCGGTCGTCCCGCTTGACGTAACGCACGAGCACGACTGCGAAGGATTTGGGCGCAAGCCTCTCCAGGCATAACGCTTGTGCCGTCTCGCTGTGACTGGCGAGGAGAAGCCTGGGTTAAATGGATTCCTCGCCGCTGAGAGGAGGAGCAGCGATCTTTTATGTCTGGCGGTGAGGCGAGGGGGACGTCGTGATCGGGTCGGATCCGATCGGAAGCGAATCAGCTAGCCCACAGCTAGCCCGCATTTCTCATCGCTGGTCGTAGCGAGGCGCCGCAAGGGCCGTCCTGGCAAGGCTTGCGACCGAGACCACTCGTGGCGAGCCCCCGCAGTCGTACGCGTGCAGTACGTCGAGGAGGCCGACGGAGCGAAACAGGAGACCTGGAAATGGTTCTCCCTCAAGGGGATTGTATCCCCCCGGTAAGGTCCTAGTCAGACCACCGGTATCTAGACCCAGGGACTAACCCCTGGGACCGGAAAGTGTTGCGAGGTGAAGTGTGTTAGACACTGAATCCGGACGAATTAGCCCCGAAATAATCTTCGTTGAGAAAGGCCGAGGGTTTCGTTATGCCCGCAGGCAACAGGAAGCACCGCGTTAGGACGAGTGGTGGTTCCCACTCCGGGGTCGCAGACGGCATCGAGCAACACCACAGGAGGGAGAAGACAGACCAGGCGGGTCGAGGACCTCTTGGCGGCGGAGCTGACGCCGTCGAGTATGCGACGGCGACGTAACAGGAGCGGCGCAAATGGGTCTCGATCTGGGATGGGGACCGGTGTAGCGAAGAAACCGGGTAATGCCGGTGGAGTGAAGGTCCCCACGGTGAGTCGATCGCGGGTGGGCAAACATCCGCTCTACCCAGGAGAGAGAAGACGGATGGCAAGAGACCTAACGCGAATAGGGGAGAAGGCGCGCGCGGAACCGAAGACGTGTTTGACGTCGATCTATCACTTTGTGAAGGATGTGGATCTGCTGCGGGCCTGCTACCAGCAGGCGGAGAAGGGAAAAGCTCCCGGAGTCGATGGAGTCACCAAGCAGGAGTACGGGCGGAACCTGGAGAGCAATCTCGAAGATCTGTCCGAAAGACTGGGCCGGATGGCTTACCGTCCGAAACCGGTCTTGCGCCGGTACATTCCCAAACCCGGCAGCCGGAAGAAGCGGCCGTTAGGGCTGCCTAGCTTTGAGGGAAAGCTGGTCGAGAAAGCACTCAGTCGAGTGCTGGAACCGATCTATGAGGCGGACTTTCTAGACTGTAGCTACGGCTACCGACCGGATCGAACGCAGCCTCAAGCGCTAGCGAAGCTAGGACAGACCATCCAACGCCGGAAGGTTAGCTGGGTCGTCGACGCCGACATTCAGGGCTTTTTTGACCACCTGAATCAGGAATGGCTGTTGAAGTTTCTGGAGCAGCGGATCGGCGACCGGCGGGTCTGGCGTCTGATCTGGCGGATCCTCAAAAGCGGCGTGATGGAAGACGGATTGGAGCGGGCTAGCGAGGAAGGAACCCCGCAAGGGGGGAGCCTCTCGGCCCTGCTGTCGAACGTCTACCTGCACTACGTTCTGGATCTGTGGGTCGAACGTCGCTTCAAGCCGAGCTGTCGGGGGGAGGTGGATCTGTTTCGCTACGCGGACGATTTCCTAGTGTGCTTTCAGCACCGCGATGAAGCCGAAGAGTTTCTGCGGCAACTGAAGGCGCGCCTGGAGCAGTTCCACTTGGTACTTTCTGAGTCCAAGACGAAACGGGTGGCCTTTGGACGCTTTGCCCGCGAAGAGGCCCAGCGGAAGGGCCAGAAGCTGGAGACCTTTGAGTTTCTCGGCTTCACCCACTACTGTGGGCTCAGCCGCAAGGGCTACTTCAAGGTCAAGCGCCAGACGTCGCGTAAGAAGTTTCATGCGAGCCTGCAGAGACACACGGAGTGGCTGAAGAAGCACCGCCACCGTCTGAAGACGGGAGCGTTGCTGCGGCTAGCCAAGCTGAAACTGGTGGGACACCTGAACTATTACTCCATCACCGACAACGGACCGAGGTGCGAGGCCTTCAGAATCCAGTTCATGCGGCTGTTCTTTAAGTGGCTGAACCGACGAAGCCAACGACGCAGCTACACTTGGGAGCAATATTTTCAAGCTCTCGCCTGGGTGGGTTGGCCCTTGGTCCGGCGGGTCCATGATCTCAGTCCGCTTGCGAGGAGTCGGCCCTGAATGGCCACCGAGGAGCCGTATGTGGGGTTGCGGCCTGGCAAGGCCGCGTATTCTAGTGGGTGCGAATCCCACCCAGGTAACTGCTAGCCACAGGCCTGGTATCGAGCCTTGCAGGTGTCCTGGTAACAGGGCGCTTGATGCGTAGGTACGAAAGGAGGCGAGGTGCAAAGGTAACAGGTGATGCTGACCCTGAAGACGTGGAGTCCCGAAAACGGCATCGTTGGATCTGGTCGATGGGTTCTCGCACCCAGCAGGCAACACCCGTTGACGCGGTAGGGCGAGTGTCAACGGACAGCCCGGGATCTGAGGTCGCGTCGAGCCTTACAAGGAGAATGCGTGGTAACCAGGGAGATCCGTCAGGTGGCGCACCCGAGGGTGCGCACCCTCGGACAAGCCTAAACAGCGAGGAAGAGGGCGGAGTCTGGCGGAAGTCGGAGACACCCATAGTAGCGATGAGGTCCGGTAATGCGGACGGAGTGAAGGGGTGTCGGTTGGAGAGAACGAGTCGGAGAAACATGGCCCGACACTGAGCGGATTAAGACCATGACCACACGACTGATTCGTTTCACACCGAGGGAAACCCCGGTGGATGACTCCGGCCGGGAGCCGGATGGTGTAACGCACCAAGTCCGGTTCTGCGAGGGCGGCGGGACGTACCCGAAAGGGGATTCCCGCTGCTACTCTCCAAAGCCGCTTGTCCGGTTCTGAGAGGGGCGTGGGTGGCAACTGGTGAGGCCGCGTGTCCATGGTGGAACTGTGAACCCACTTCGCAACCGAAAGGGCGAAACTGGAAACCCTCCACCTACAGGCATGCCAATCGCTGGGAGCACCCCGCCTACTCGACCAGCCAGGGCGGATGATTGCGGCGACGGAGTAGACCAGCGATGAGAAATGCGGGCTAGGAGCTATGCTCCGGTTGGAAATGTACCAAGTCCAGCCACAGTCTTCCCGAAAATGGGTTCGATCCTGTGGCTGGGATTTCTTCCCAGGAGACGCCAAACCGCGGGCGCTTCCACAGCGGTACAGTAGACACCGCTGTCGTCGGAGAGGTGGCTTCGTTAACGGGCGATAGCTGCCAAGGTCGATTCTGCCTCGAGGCCTTCCCGGAAAGCGTGATCTTCCTCCCTGGCAATTTTCCAGAACTGCTTGGAGGTCTGCCTACCGTAGGAGCGAGGCCACTCGCTGGCGGGACCTCCCTGGCGTGGGACTCGACGTCGCATCAAGCGGCGAAGACTTTCGGCTGCCCTGATTCCCAGCCAGGCGTCCATCCTGCCCTGACTGTGAGGCATTTCGAGCTCTATCCTGGCCTTGCGGGGTCCGGACCACATCGACTTTCGGAGCGCTGTGTCCCAGGACTCCAGGGAAGCCCTTATGCTGTAACGCTCGCTGACCAACCAATGAGCATTGCTGGCAATCTTGTGGTTCAGAAGGGGCTCACTCCAGAGACGGCATAGTTGCAGAGCTGCAGCCCGGCTGTCCCCAACCGGAAAAAGCAGGGTATTTCGACCGTCTTCAAGTGCAGATTCCAGACCTGACCCGACGTACTCGCTGGATACCACGGGCAGGCTGCTTGCCATCGCCTCCCAGAGCACCTGTGGGCCTGTTTCATGTGCAGAGGTCACCAGTAGCGCATTCGATTGCCCGTAGACGATCCTCAACTTCTGGGCGTCGACTTGACCCAGAAACTTTACCTGGTTGGTTTCGATGAAGCGATTCAGCTTCCTTTGCAGCCGCTCTCTCTCGGAACCTTCCCCAGCTATTTGCAGCTCGAACGGCACCTCGTGATGATGTAGGTGTTGCAGGATCGAATAAATGTTGTGAACACGTTTGTCCGATTGTTCCAGTCGACCGACCCACGCGATCTTCAGCAATCCACCGCGGGTTTGAGGCCGCTTGTAGGGCTCAATTGTCACCCCATAGCCGGCGTAGTGGACGCGCTCCCGACTGAGTCCAGGCTCTTTCAGCACCAGCCGGTGGGCCAATCGACTCGTACAGATCACACCGTCCAGGACGGTCTCACAGCGCTTGACATCCTCAAGCAGGTCGGACTGAGATTCGTGTACCGTCATCGCCACTCTGGGTCCGCCCCCTCTACTCCGCAGCCGTGCGACTGCGGGATAGACGTCAGGGATGTTGACTCCGGCCACCAGGTGGGGCCGTTCTTTCTCGATCGACCGCATCAGGGCCTGGCAGCGCCCCTCCGGCGTCCCGGTAACGCAGGGTATGGGAACCCAGTTCTGACTTGGATTCTCGGCAACGTATTGGGTCGGAAGGTGGTGGCGAGGTCCCTGGACCAGTCCGAGAGTGACGTGCTAGCCCCGCTGCTGAAGTCCTGGCTCCAGATAGCCGAGCCAGGTGGCCAGACCGCCAAGGCCGTAGGCCGATGGTGCTACGATGAGAAGTCTAGGTATCATGAGGAAATAGAACCTCCGTCAGGATTCTCTCGGTCCAATCGCCGAGAGCACAGGCTGATTCCTTCCAGTAGTTGGAGCCTCACGTTGTCTTGTTGAGTGGAGCTGATCTCACCAGACTCCGATGACCAGCGACGTAGATGACTTGCTCCGGAGGGAGGGTCGAAGTCTTCATATTCTCAAGCTCAGGGCGTCAGCATCAGGAGCTAGCGGAGCATCATCCGCGGCCTCAGGATCTAGTTGCTCCTTCAGATAGGTGATCACGTCCCCTTGTTCTGCCTTCCCACTCCTGGTTTCATCGGATTCGCCTTCTGCGTAGGAATTGCTTGCTAGTCGCTCGGGTTCAAGCGGGCCCCCCGGTTGGCTCTCGAGGACGTCTTCACCTGTGGCACGGGCCGTCTCCTTCCTGGCGAACTCATCGGCCAAGGTAGACACAGTGCCAATCGCCTCGAAGAGTTTTTGCATGGCTGCTCTGTCATTTTCAATGTCTTTGATGCGATTCTTAATCTTGGCCATTTCGTCGTCCAGAGTCGAGAGTCTGGTATTGACCTTTTCTGCAAGCTCACCAAGATTCACATCCATCGTTGATCTCCTTGTTTTTCCGAAAGCCTGTGATTGAGACACCTTAGCCCAGGCATGTGTGGATCTAGCCGTACCCTGAATCCCCTCGAGGGGGTTCATAGCCGTGGGTGCGCTCTGTCCCTCTCGGTTACAGGCTTCGAACTTTCAGCACAAATGATGCCAAATCGATTTGCGAAGCAAGATGTCGGTCATCGGAGGTTTAGGTCAGTAGAGCGACAAAGTCTTGAAACGAAGAGAGTTGAAGATATTCGTCAGGAAGTCTGTCCGGTCTTCGGCAGGAATGCCCGATCTGGTACGGACGGCTTGTCAGAAAAAATGCTGACGCCTCTGACATTTTATTGACGCCCGAGAAGCTGCGGGCGGAGCACTGGCAATAGATAGGTGGCAGTGCACAGTGGCCACGAATCCTGGTATCGGAAGGAACCCGAAGCCGGTTTAGCTTTTCTCTGACCTCGGATCAACCCACGGTCTTCAACCCACGGCCTTCATGCCACGGTCTTCATCCCGTTGTTTTCATGGCCCCGAGATCGAAGGGCTGCTTTATTTCATCTGGTTGGGATGAGAAGACTGACCGCCTTGGCGCAGGGAGGGGTGGAGTTCCATTTCTTCGTAGACTTCCTCCCCCGGCGCGAGGCCGGCACTCTCGGTTCCGACCTCGTACTGGTAGGCCATGATGAAGGAGATCAGATCGGCCATTTCCTGCTTGCTGATGCTTTCCTCGAGCCCTTCCGGCATCAGGGAATTTCCGGTTGCGCGGATCTCCTTGATATCTTTTCTTTGGAGTGTGTTCGAAAGGTCTTGCCCCTCCACCAATGTGATGCTGGTCGAAGTCTCCTCCGAGAGAATCCCGGTGTAGAGCCCCCCTCGTTGGTCGGTCACAACGTAGGACAGATACTGAGGTTCGACGAACCGGTTGGGATCCAAAATGTTTGTGAGTAGGGACTCGGGGTCCTTTTCAGATCCCCGGATCAAGTTGGGGCCGATCGGATGCTCACGAGAAGAGAGCCGGTGACACTTGATGCACTCGCGATCGTAGACTTCCTCCCCGCGTTCCTTGTGACCCTTCAGAGTCAACGCCGCTTGATAGTCGTCCAATATGGCCTGCCGAGGTCCGGGAGCCTGCGAGCCAAAGAGTCTGACCGCTTGCTCACGAATCACTTCATCGTCGTGGTTCATCATCAAGTCACGGCGTTTGAGATCGATCTGGCTCGCTGTTACGTGCTCTTCCTCGACGGCCTTCAACAAGGCCCGGGTCCAGGGTTGGCGCGACATCAGGCTTTCCAAGACCTTGCTTCTGGCCTGGGGAGAGTGACTAGACCAGGCTCCCAGCAAGATAGAGGCAATCTCGGAGTCGTCGAAATTGGTCAGGGCATCGATCGCTGCTACCTGTACCGCTTGCGGCTGCTTTGGCTCGATCAGGGGAGTCAGAGCCTCCTTTGCTCGCTCCAGGGTGCCATGACTGAGAAAACGGATGGTCTTCAACCGCTGTGCTTCGGGTGACCCAGCATCGTTGGCCACCGTCCGCGATCGTTCCATCAGATTCTCAATCATCCGCGTTGCCTGCGGAGGAAGGGTCTTGAGGCTGGTAAGTGATTTCCCCACTAGCAGGAGTCCCTGGGCCAGGCCGGCGACGATGTCCTGCTGGGTTTCAGGGTTATCCGCCAGAGTGTCCCGACTGGCAGTCGCCAGCATCACCCGCCCGATTTCCGAGGAGACGTTCCTGGCGCCGATCGCCTGAGCTAACTGTGACAGCCACTCAGCGGAGGCGGGATCATCCAAGAAACTCTTTTGTTTGGCCAACGTCTCGAAGAGGCGGTCCCCGAATTCAGCACAGGAGCTCAATACCGCGTTGCGGATCCAGAAATCTCCAACATCTTTCTGGGCGATGCGAGCCAGTCCGGGTAAGGCTCCGCGATCCTTGCTCTCCCCTAGCGCAAGTGCCACCCGAAATCGGACTCCCGGATCCTCGTCTTCGGTCAGCGCCATGACCTTCTGGAACAATCGGGGGCTACGGCCCACCCTCGACTCGGCCAGACGAACCGCATGGGTCCGAACACCGGACGAGGAATCGTCCAGACCACGAGTGAGATCTGAATCTTGCAGCGCTCCCATTCCTTTCAGGGACCAGAGTGCGTGCATCCGGGCCAGGGGATTTGCGCTTTCCCTGAAAAGGCGTCGCAGCAGCGGCACTGCCGCGGGGTCCTGACGCTCATAGATCAATCGGTGAGCTGTGTCGCGCCACCATCCACCAGGATGTTCCAGAGTAGATACCAATTCCTTGGTGTCGGCTTCGCCTAGACGGGGGGGAGGAGGCGACTTGAAGTTCGGCGGCGCCAATCGGTAGATGCGCCCACGGTCTCGTCCGTGCGTGAAGTCCAGGTGCTTCATGACGCGGCCCGGGACGTGAGTGGCCTCGATCAGCTCCCGCGACATGTCGAGCACGTAGAAGGTCCCATCGGGGGCGTTCAAGGAATTGACGGGTCGAAACCAGCTGTCGGTAGAACGGACGAACTCAGTGTCCTCTTTTTCGCCTCGTCGAGAGGTAAAGGTCACGCCCTCGGGCACCAGGACGCGGCGGTGGATCAGATTCGCGGTATTGGCACCGATGACGAAGCTTCCCCGATACTTCTCGGGGTAGGTGTGGCCACGGTAGATCTGCATTCCGGACCCGGCTGTCAGGTAGTGGTGGCCCACCCCGGCGCTATTTCCGCTGGAACCTGCGAAGATGCGCCGAGCCTCGCGAATCGTGCGCCAGCGCTCAACCGGGCTGATCTTGTACACCCGAGTCTGGCCTTCGGCCAAGGGATTCACCTGCCTGTAGCCGGAAGCCAGCCACTTGTGGAGATCCAGGAAGAGATGGGGATTGCGCTCCAGATAGCGGGCGGGCAGCACCACGTGACGTCCCGGCATTCCCTGGTTACAGACGAAACGGTTGTACCAGTCGTCGAAACAGTGTCCAAACTGGAAGGTCTGAGTCGTCGTTTCGAATTCGCCGCTCACGGGATCGAATCGAAAGTCCCGGCTCAAGAGGGAGACGGGTTCAGCATCCGGCTTGTCTGCGCGCCGGACGCTGCCGCCGTTGCCCGAGGCGATCCCGTAGATCTTGTGGTCCACACCCCAAATAATGTTGTTCATCATCTGCTGTTCGTTCTGGTGTCCGAATCCGCTGAACATCTTCTTGCGGACGTCGGCCTTGTGGTCACCGTCGGTGTCCTTCAGGTACCAGATGTCCGGAGGGGCCGTGACGAAGACCCCCCCTTTCCAGACCGCGACTCCGGTAGGCCAGAGCAACTCCTCGGCGAAGTCATGGCTCTTGTCAAAGCGTCCGTCCCCATCCGTGTCCTCCAACAAGCGGACGACCCCGATCGGCTTCTCTCCAGGACCAGGTTGGTAGGGATAGTCGCGCATCTCCGCGACGTAGAGACGGCCATTCTCGTCGAACGCCGCGGCGACCGGATCATAGACCAGAGGTTCATGGGCCACCAGTTCCATGGTGAAGCCTTCTTCTGTCTGGAAGGACTTCAGAGCCTCCTCTGGTTCCTTTGGCGGGACCGGCTTCAGATACTCGGCCAGGGCCTTTTCGTCCCTCGAGATGTCGACGATCTTCCGAAAGGGGTCTTGGGCATCCTCCTCCGGTGCCACACCACAGGCCAGGCCCGGAAGGAGAGCAAGGAGAGGAAGGATCCGTTGCCTCAGATCCAGGGAAGAGCGCAGTTTCATAATCAGTAGGCCTCCCAGCCTAGCTGGGCCATTCAGGTAGCAGCAACAATCCTCATAGAGCCGCCGGATTTGGCTATTGGCGGATTGTCTGCAAACGTCTCACTCTAGCTCTTCGCCCCCCGGACCACAACGTTTTCGGCGCCCGGGGCGACGGACGACATCCGCTCGGTTACAATAATCGGTCTTCAGGTAATCAATCAGCAAGACCGACGAGGAGGAACCATGGCACTGGACAACGAATCCCGAAAGCGCATTCTGACGACGATTGATGGCATGCGAGAGGATATTGTGCGTTTTTGCTCGGACCTGGTAAAGATTCCGAGCGTCACGCCAACCTACATGGGTGTTGACGTTGATGAGGTGCTGGGAGGCGAGACCCGGGTGAGCGAGTTCGTGGCGCCGGTTCTGGAGCGCTTGGGCTTCCAGAACGATCTCTGGGAAGAGGCCCCGAAGCGGGCCAATCTGGTGGGAAAGCTGGAGGGTGCAGGAGGCGGGAGATCGCTGATCTTGAGCGGGCACGTGGACGTGGTTCCCACCCCTAATCCAGAGAAATGGACGGATCCTCCGTTTAGTGGAGCGGTCAGGGACGATCGTATCTGGGGGCGTGGATCCTCCGACATGAAGGGCGGTATCGCCGCCATGGTCAAGGCGGTGGAGGCTATTCGAAAGTGTGGTCTGAAGTTGAAGGGCGATCTTCTGGTGGAGTGCACCGTGGGAGAGGAGACTGGCGACGGAGCCACGGTGGGAGCCGCAGCCACTGTGGACCGGGGCTACCAAGCCGATGCGGCCATCATTCCAGAGCCGACCGATGCCATCTGGTGCTGCTCCGGAGGACTCCTCTGGCTCTCGCTGGCAGTTACCGGAAAGACGGGCCACGGCTTCGTCCGTTACGAAACGATTCGCGCCGGAGGCCAGGGAACGGCGGTAGGTGTCAACGCCATTGAGAAGGCGTTCAAAGTATGTGCCGCCCTACGCGAGTTGGAAGAGGAGTGGGGTTTCAACAAGAATCATCGTCTTCTACCAGCCGGCCACTCCACGCTTGGTCCCAATGTGATCCGGGGAGGCCCTGGGGCGATCGAGACGCCCTTCATCATTCCCGATACCTGCACCGTCGAATACTGCATCTGGTATCCGCCTCATCTTGATGCGGAAGCGATCAAGAAAGAGATCGAAGAACGTGTCCAGTGGGTCTCTGCAGGGGATGAGTGGCTCAAGGACAACCCGCCAGAACTGGACTGGAAATTCCACTGGACCCGCTATGCCATCCCCGAGGATCATCCCATCATTTCAACGGTCTCCAGGGCTCACCATGCCGTGACTGGAGCACCCGCCGAGGCGATAGCATGTCCAGCTGTTGTCGATGCTGCCTTCATGACCCACAAGCAGGTACCATCGATCTGCTATGGAACCGGTGGGCTAGGGCTTTTCAGCATCCACGGTGTGGACGAATTTGTCGTGATCGACGACCTCATTCGGGCGACCAAGGTCCTGGCGTTGGCGGTTCTGGATTGGTGCGAAGTAGAGGCCTGAGAAGGTCCGTCTTTTTTCTATCCAAGTCTGCCAGTGGAGTTTTCCCTGGTAGCTCTTCCGGCTGCGCCGGTTCGTACAGGAAAGAAACTTCAGTCGAGGCCCGTGGCGGCGGTCTCCAGGCCGCCGTGCTTCGAGCCAAAAGATCGAAAGAAGAACACTTCGGCCTGGAGACCGAACCCACGCCCGCCAACTAAGCTTTTCAACGTTGCGCCGCAATCGTCAGACGCATCCAGACCTTCGGTCGGCCCATCGATGCTTCCAACAAGGAACTGGTCAGGCTCGACCAGGTGATCCAGGACACGCTGGAGATCACGCGAAGTAAGTGGAAGACAGGACCGGAGCGAGAAGGTCGTGCCGTTCAGGTGGAGCTGGATCTGCGGCAGATCCTCAGCCACTGCGCCAGGTGCTTGAGGGAATCCAAGGGATCGGCTGAGGCCTTCCCGCCATCTCAGGCGATTGCCTCTGGGTATTCTGAAAACGCTGCTCCTTGACCTCGTGCCGGCTTCACGCCCAACTGGTTTCTGACGGATGTGTTGTGAGGCGGGTAAAAAGAACCACATCTTTTTCGGGAACAGTGAGTGTTGCTCCCCAGTGGTCCGCAAGCCATCGAAAGGTTGCAATCGAAAAGAAGCAGACATGGGTTGGATCTCTTTTGTAGTGCCAGCCTGAGAAGGATTTCCGGTCGATCACGCGTTTGGTCATGATGCCTAGCGATCCCGTCGGTTTCAGACAAGACCAGAGCCTGTCCAGTTCTTCTCGTGGATGATGCAAATGCTCTACCACTTCGGACGCAGCAATGAAATCGTACTGATCTTGGAGCAGCTTGGTTTCTGGTGCGTAGAGTGGGTCGTAGACCTTCATCGAATGTCCGGCCTCTTCGAACATCACGGAGAGAGTTGGCCCCGGTCCCGACCCGAAATCGAGACCGGAACTGTTGGGGGCCAGACGCCGTGACAGAGGGATGAAGAGGCGATTCAGAAAACGACGATAGTGCGGGTCCTCTGCGGAGTTGTGATGGTGGTCGTAGACAGCCTTCTCCTCTTTCGGAGACAGGAACTGGTGGGGTGGCACAAAGACCAGCTGGCAAAGAGCTACCATCAGAAGGTGTGTAAATAGCATAGGCGGTGAGTATCCTTCCGGGTTGATTTAAAACCCAGGGCCGAAAGGCCCGCAACGGAAGGAGTACACACCGCATGAGCAAGCAGAACATTGAGGAAAGTGTGGAGTCAAGAGTTTGTTTCGAGGAGCTGGAAGATTGGGTGCGGGAGAAGATCCAAGGCTGGGTTCAAGAGCTGCTGGAGGAGGAAGTCACGGAGTTATTAGGGCGGCGTAAGAGTGAGCGGCGAAGGGCCGTGGACGCTCCGTCGGGCTATCGCAATGGATATGGGAAGCCGAGGCATCTGACGCTGAGCTCGGGGACGATCCAGGTTCGAAGGCCTCGAGTGCGGGATCTAGAGGAACACTTTGAAAGTCGGGTGTTGCCCCTGTTTGCCAAGCGGACGCGGCAGGTTCGAGAACTGATCCCTGAGCTGTACTTGCATGGTCTGGCGCTGGGGGATTTTGATCTGGCTCTGAGAGGGCTTTTAGGGGAAAAAGCGCACCTGTCGTCCTCCACGGTGGCCAGATTGAAAGAGCAGTGGCAGGCCGAATGGGAGGTCTGGCAGAGTCGACCCTTGAATGATCTGGAAGTGGTGTATTTATGGGTAGATGGAATCTACGTCAAGGCGGGTCTGGAGAAGGAAAAGGCAGTCCTGCTGGTGGTGCTGGCCGCCTTAAGTGACGGAAGCAAAGCCGTGGTGTCGGTCACGAGCGGCTATCGGGAATCGACCCAGAGCTGGTCGGAAGTACTGCGCGACTTGAAGCGCCGGGGGATGGGCTGTCCACGGCTGGTGATCGGAGACGGCCACCTGGGCATCTGGGGAGCTTTGCGCAACGTCTATCCCCAGGCCGAGGAGCAGCGCTGCTGGAATCATCGGATCGTCAACCTGCTGGCCAAGCTCCCTAAGCGAGTGCACAAGCCGGCCTTGCTGATCCTGCGGCAGATCCCTTACGCCGAGACTCGAGAAGAAGCACAACGACTCAAGCAGGTTTTTCAGCACTGGTGCCGGCAGCGAGGGCTGACTCTGGCGGCTGAGCTAATCGAGCAGGACTGGGACCGGATGGTGACCTTTTACAACTATCCAAAGAAGCAGTGGCAGCATCTGCGAACCACCAATCCAGTGGAGTCACCGTTTGCCGCCCTTCGGCTGCGAACGGACGCGGCCAAGCGATTCAAGAAAGTGGAAAACGCCCAGGCGGTGATCTGGAAGATGCTGCTGGTGGCGGAGCAGCGATTCCGCCGGTTGAAGGCACCGGAGCTGATGAAAGACGTCTACCAGGGCGCCAAATATGTCAATGGAGTCCCGGTCAACCAAGTCCCGGAGGAGAAAGCCGCCTGATGTTTTTCCACACCTAGTGACAAGAGCTCGCTGGCAAACCGGGCAACGAGAATACTCACGGCTGTCCTGGTAGAAGGGTTTTCCTTCTGATTCTTGGCACAGTCGACAGAACCGGTCAAAAGGATCGCGGGTCACTGAAATTATCCCGTCGCTTGCTCGAAGTGTCTCACGTGTCCCCGAAAAGTCTGCCCCGACCCTGTTCGAGGCTATAGCAGTTTCGAACTAGACTGCAAGGTAATCGACCCCGCAGCTTCAATGCACACGATTTGTGTTTCTGATTGCTGTTCAATCAGCTAGAGTCATCTCATGGACACCTTGAGGCCTGTCGATCAGCCGAAATTCAAGAAGGTCGAGGGATGGACCAAACCGTCCGCCGGGCTGGGCTTTCGCATGGTGTCCAATATTGCCGCTGACTCTCAGGGGCGGATCTACGTCGTTCACCGAGGTCCCAAGCCTCTGAGGCGTTTCGACCTTGACGGGAACTACTTGGGATCGGTCGCAGACTCACACCTGACCCAGTCGGTGAACTACGATCTAGACGCGGACCCACCTCGGCCGATCGGAAAAGATTTCTGGCTTCATGGGTTACACGTGGATCCCTCGGATCACATCTGGGTCACGGACATTGGACGTCATCTGGTCTTCAAGTTCGACCTCGAGGGGGAACTGCTGCTTACTCTGGGTACTCCAGATGAGGCGGGCGAAGACCCTGAGCACTTCTACCAGCCGACCCAGGTGGTCGTGGGTCCGTCCGGGGATGTCTATGTCTCCGACGGCTACGGGAATTCCAGGGTGGTCAAGTTCTCAGCCACAGGCGAATTCGTGAAAGCCTGGGGTCGAAAGGGATCGGGGCAAGGGGAATTCAATCTCCCCCACTGCATCGCGGTCGACCCGGACGAGAACGTCTACGTGGCCGAAAGACTTAACGATCGAGTCCAGGTCTTTGACTCTGAAGGTTCCTTCCGTGCCCAGTGGACGGGTCTGGAACGGGCCGACGCGATCTGTGTCCTCTCCGGAAGTGCTTTGGTGGGGACCGGCGGGACCCGGCAGCTCTTCCAGTTCGAGCTTTCGGGAAAGCCCATGGGGGCCCTCGGGCCTCGAATGTTTTTCAACTATCCACACGGGATCTACGTAGATCGGGAGGGGAGCCTGTACGTGGCCGACCCCGTGTTTCCCGACGCCAGCCTACCCCCTCTGAAGTTTGTTCCGCTGGGTTGAGACTTGGAGAATTCGTCGCACGTCTCTACTCTCCGAAGAGCGCGGCGACGAGACGGTTTGGCCACCGGCATCAACCAACTGCAACAAGAAATCGCTCCTAAACCTGACTTCGAATGGCAATTCACGAGGGCAGGATTGATCTACAAGCTGAATTGGGATGCAGCTGGAAATTCTGTGGGACGAAATCCTACGCCGAAGGCGTTACTGCGCGTAGCCCAGGGTTGCAATGCGAAGCGAGCTACCCTGGGTTCAAGTCGCGCTGATGTCTACGCTGAAAGCGTTATTGCCAATGGTTTCCGGTCGGCAATAACCCCCTTGGGGTAGCACATTTTCTTGAACGAATTTGACCCAGGGTAGCTCGCTTCGCTCCGCATCGCCAACCCTTATAGTTGGGAAGGTACTGAGATCGGGAAGATGGGAGCGGCAAGTAGCCGTAGCCGCCTTTCTTTCTTTTTTGCTACTTTTTTCTGGTTCATCCGGTAAATGGGGAGGTGCCGCCAGTCAAAGGCAGGCCGTGGAAACTGCCGCACTATGCAAACCGTGGAAAAACAACTAGTTCTGGAGGAGAACTGGCAAGTGCTCGCAGTTGTTTTTCCACCGTTCGCACAGCGCTTGGAAAACTCCGTATCACGGGCTTGCTGGCCCAGTTCGATGTCGCTCGGAGTTTTCCACAGTTCCCACGGCCTCTGCTACTGCAGCCGACTATATTGACAAGCGAACGGGGAACCAGATTTGGGATCCGGAAAGCGCCGAACCACGTTCCCACCTCCCCATTTACCGGATGACCCTCTTTTCTTTCTTTGTGGAAGGTGTGGATGGTGTGCAAAAGTGTGGAGTCGGGAGCTCGATAGTCGACTCCCAGGACGCTCGGGTCCGTCACGAATGGCAACCCTTATCGGGAGGACGATTAAGCCCAGACTTTCGGACGGACCCTGGGCCGGATTTGGACGAATACTCAGATGCTGTCCGCTCAGGAGGACTTCTATAAGGAATTCGCCGCCCCCGGTTTGCGTCCGACGAAACACCAGAGAAGGGGAGAGGAGCCATGAAGCCGATTGAGGAGCAGACCATTGGAGTGTGGGTGGGCCTGGACTGGGCCGACCAAGAGCATGCCTACGCGCTGCGGATGTCGGGCTCGAGCGAAATCGAGACCGGCGACGTCAAACAAACACCGGAGGCCCTGCAGAGCTGGATCAACGGGCTGAGAGAAAGGAGCGGAGGCGGCTGGGTCGCGATCGCCGTCGAACAGAGCCGGGGAGCGCTGCTGTATGCGCTGATGGGTTACGATTTTGTGTTGATCTACCCGATCAACCCGAAGTCCTTGAGCCGCTACCGTGGAGCCTTCTATCCCAGTGGAGGCAAAGACGACCCGAGGGATGCGGATCTGGTGCTGGACTACCTGCTCAAGCATCGGGAACGGATTCGATTGTGGGAACCCGAATCGCCGGAGGTGCGCTCCCTGCGCCTGTTGTCCGAGCAACGGCGCAAGCTGGTCGATCTGCGCGCGGACTTGACCAATCAGTGGACCGCCAACTTGAAGAACTACTTTCCTCAGGCCCTGAAATGGGTCGGCCCGCTCAACGGGAAGACGGCCTGTGATTTCCTGAACCGTTGGCCCAGCCTTGAGGCCTTGCAGCGGGTCAAGCCGACCACGATTCGCCGCTTTCTCAAGAGCCATCGGGTGGGGGGCCGCGAAAAGTTGCACTCCAAGCTGGAGGAGATCAAGCAGGCCCGGGCGCTGACCCACGATGCGGCCATTGTGACGGCGGCTAGCCTGATGACTCAGAGCTTGGCGGGACAGATCCTGCACTTGAATGAGTCCATCCAGCGGTTTGATGCCAAAATCGAGGAACTCTTCAACCACCACCCCGACCATTTCATTTTCAGCAGTCTGCCCGGCTCTGGAAAGGCTCTGGGACCGCGGCTCTTAACTCTCTTTGGGGAGGATCGGGATCGTTTCCAATGCGCCGCGGAGGTACAGACCGTCTCCGGCATCGCCCCCCTGCTGCGAAGCAGTGGCAAGACCCGCATCGTGTCTTACCGTTGGGCCTGTCCCAAGTTCGTCCGCCAGGGCGTTCACGAATTCGCCGCTCACTCCCGGCACTGGTGCCCCTGGGCGCAAGCGTTCTACCAGATGCAGCTCAGCCAAGGGAAAGATCATCACGTCGCGGTGCGCTCTTTGGCCTTCAAGTGGCTGCGCATAATCTACCGCTGCTGGAAGAACCGGGTCCCCTACGACGACGCCATTTATGTGGCTTCTTTGAAGGCGAACAACGCCCCTTTGCTGGCCTTCTTGTAGAGAGCAATCAAGCTGTGGAAAAAAATGCAACCGGCTGAAAAAAAACTTGAAAAAACACTTGACTTGAAACCTCAGATGTCTGGGCTACGCGCAGTAACGCCTTCGGCGTAGGGCATCTCTCCTGAAATCAGGCAAAGTTTCCTTCTCGAATGGGGCCAGGGCTTTCTGGGGGGGAGATTAATCTGAACTTTCTTTGCGAGCGTACCGTTGGTCTCCAGGCCGAAGCCTTACTCTTCCGAGCCCTTGGCTCGAGACGGCGGCCTGGAGCCCACCGCCACGATCCCAGAACCCTCTAACGGAATCGGATCGAATAAAGGTCGACGTCTTTCAGGACGAATCGCAGGCTTATTGTGGTTCCACGAAGTCGGCTGAGATCGCTGACCCGATTCCATCGAACCACCCGCTCGATCTCATCGCCTATGAGCTCCGGGCATTCCGCCAGCTTGAATCCGTCGAGCGGCTCGCCCGATTCGTCGAGGATCTCTACCCGGACGCTTCCCGCTGCCGAAGTGGAGTAGTTGAGAACCAGCTCCTTGCCCGAGAAGGTCAGAAGCCGGGTGAGCAGCTCACCACCTGCATAGGGCGCGCGAACCGAGGTGAAACCATCAGTCCTCAGGACCAGGCGCTCCAGCCAGTTCGATTTGAAGCCGTAGTTGCGCTGAACGTAGATCGAGATCTCTCCTTCGCCGGTCGGAATCACTCCCGTGCCGGGATAATTTGTCCGGGATGTCCAGCTGGACTTCGACAGGCCGGGGCGAACGAAGCCCTGCAGGAAGGTCCGGTCGATGCGCGAGCTGGTCGAAGCCCGTGCACTCAGGAAGACGGTGTCGGCGATGTTTTCGCAGCCGCCGCCCAGTGGATGCCGATCGAGACTCTTGCATTGGTCCTCGGTGAGCGCCCGTTTAGTGGGCAGGAAACGCGCCGCCAGTGCGGGGTAGATATGAGGAGCGCGGTAATAGGGAGTCACGCCCACAGTGTATAGCTGCTCCTCCTGGCTGGGAGGTGCCGAACCGAAATCCATGAGTTCAAACTCACTCCAACTGAGGAAGTCAGCAGAAGTGGCCCGGCTGATGGACCGGACCATCTTCCCCGACCGTTCGTCGTCAGAGCGAATGTACTGGACGTACTGGCCTTCGGCAGAGCTCCAGAAGATGCTTCCCAGCCGATCACCGGCGTAGACGGCGCCGTCATTCATCCTCTTCCACTGGACGCCGTCGGAGGAGGAGTAGGCCCGTACCCCAATTTTGACCTCAAGCCGAGGCGGACCCTTCAATGCCTTCAGCCGTTCAGAGTGAGGAATGCCGGGGCGGGTGTCCAGAAAGGGCGCGAAGCCACTCCCCTTGAATACCGCGTTGTTCTTCTTCGAGCCCAGGAGCTCGATGAGGCCTGCGGTCGGCTTCTCCCAATGGATGCCGTCGTTGCTGACGGCGTGGCAAGTGGACTCTACCAGAGCCTCGCCCTTCTTCCAGGGCGGAAGTCCCCGGTAGTACATGTGGTAGGTCTCTCCGTCCTTGACGATGGTGGGGAAGCCGGAGAACTCGCCCTCCCAGGGCTGGTCGAACCGAAGCGCCACTCCGGCGGATCGGGGATGGTGGAGCTTGAGGTAGGCTCCCTCGAGTCGCTGGATCAGGTAGTCGTCTACGAACAGCTCCAAGCGAGACCCAATCTCTCGTGGCGACTCGGCCTGGGCAATGCCCATCAGGAGCAGGCACACGAGACCCCGCTCGACGAGTGAGGATTTTCTCCTGCTCTTCATTCCGGCGTCCTTGATTCCGTCAAGGGTACGGGACTCTCCGACTTGAGCTCGCCCTTCTGGGTACCGGCGGAAAAGCCTGATGAGAAAGAGAAATGCGGGATAGGGTCGATTCAGCCGATAGCTACTTTGGTTCCACATGGGTCCCCTGAAAACCGGGCTGCTTTTGATGGGTGATTGTGTAGAATACGCTCTGCTCCTCAACTGTCAAGCTGGCAACCCAATCGGTCAGGCCAGACCAAAGGAAGGGAAGCTTACCTCGCCGTTCTCGACGGGATTTTCGATGGGATATGAAACCTCTTCGGTACTGCGCCGCAGCTACGACCGCAGTGCCTCCGGCTACGATTCAGAGTTTCGAGCGCTTCAACGGGTGAAGTACCGGACGATGCTTGGGGAAAGAGGCGAATGGCTAGAGTGGTCAGGTGTCTGTGGACGTGTGCTGGATCTGGGGTGCGGGACCTAGGTTGAAACTTGGCGTGGCTTCGGTCTCCAGGCCGAAGTAAAGCGGTCGAGCCTGGCTCGACGTACGGCGGCTTGGAAGCCACCGCCACGACCCTTCCGGGACGGCGGAAACGGGTGAGTCGATGGCTCTACGGGGTCGATCGATAGGATAAGGTATGGTTGAGATCTCCGGGATCGATCACCGATTAAGTTCCTTCTCCGTCAATGGTCGAAGCTACGCCCCTCCGCCGGTGCCGCTGGTTGTCATCTGTGTTGACGGTTGTAGTGACGAATACCTCAGCACCTCGCTGGCCCATGATCGGATGCCTCGCCTGGCTCGCATGATTCGGCAGGGGTATCGTGGTCTGGTGCGGGGAGCGTTGCCCTCTTTTACCAACGTCAACAATGCCTCCATCGTTACCGGTGTTCCTCCTGCGGTCACGGGGATCGCAGGGAACTATTTCATCGATCCGGAGTCGGGCCAGGAGGTGATGATGAATTCCTCCAGGTATCTGCGCTGTGGCACGATTCTAGCCGCAGCCGTGAAGGGGGGGCGCAAGGTGGCCATGGTCACCGCCAAGAACAAGCTCCTGGATCTGCTCTCTCATGAGCTGGAGGGGATTGCTTTTTCCTCAGAGAAGGCCAATGAAGCGGAAGAGCGCACTCATGGGATTGATGATGTGGAGGCACTGGTCGGACGCCCCACGCCGCCGATCTACAGCGCCGAGGCCAGTCTCTTCGTGTTGGCGGCGGGCACGGGGCTGATCGACAGAGGCCTGGCCGACTTTCTATATCTGTCGCTGACCGATTACATGCAGCACAAGTTTGCTCCGGAAGTCGCCGATTCTCTCGAGTTCTACGGAGCGATGGATGTTGAGATAGGCAGGATGCTCGATCTTGGCGCCGTTCTGGGGATCACAGCGGATCACGGCATGAACGCCAAGAACGGGTCCGATGGGCAGCCCCATGTGATCTACCTCGAGTCGCTTCTAGAAGAGAGATTTGGTCCGGGCCTGAAGGTCATCTGTCCCATCACGGATCCCTACGTCGTACATCACGGAGGCTTGGGATCGGAGGTGATGGTCTACCTACCTGCCGAGCTCCAAACCGAGGGGATTGCAGAGTGGATACTTCGGTTGGAGGGGATTACCGAGGTGCACGATCGCAGGACCGCAGCGGCTAAGCTGGAGTTACCTGCCGACCGCATTGGCGACCTGCTTGTCCTCTCGGGCCGCGACGTCGTCGTCGGACGCTCACCCGAGCACCACGACTTGAGTCTTCTGAAAGGGGGACTGCGTTCCCACGGAGGACGCTACGAGGAGATGGTGCCGATGGTGATCTCCCATCGACTCAGTGATGGATATATTGCTAGAGCGAACGCGGATCCCCGCAATTTCGACATTTGGGACTTCGTCTGCAACGGCCTGCACGACGCAAGTTCAAAGCAGGAGTAGGTTTTTGAAGAGGACATCTGTCCTGTTCGCTTGTCCTGTTCACTGATGTTGATCCTCTGGGCGACGGGACGGAATGCCAGCGGGTTGAGACCAAATTCAGGGAAGCGAGCGGACGACGGCTGAATCTCGCCGTTTCCGTACCTTTGGCTCGCGCTTCAGGCTCGGTGGATCGGGGATCACGGGTTCGGGACAATGGGTTGCACAGAATTGAACTGGAACTGATCTCCTGCACCCACCACGTTTATTACCTGTATATCCACCGTTATCGGACGACCCTGCTGACCAGGTACTCTCAGCGACATGTTCACCGTACCCTGAAAGGCTTCGGAGAAGGTGTTCAAAGGCCATCCCGGAATCTCGTTCACGAACTGACTTCGGAAGCTCCCGTCAAACGCGCGGGTTATGGGGCCGACAATGGTTTCCCGGTTCTGGTTGTTGAGCCAGATATCGATCACCGTTCCCTCGGGAATGGGTACCCTCGAGGCCCAGGCAATGCCGAGATTCCGGGGCGGATCTCCTCCCGGCGACAAAT
This sequence comes from Acidobacteriota bacterium, assembly GCA_965222655.1. GTDB lineage: Bacteria > Acidobacteriota > UBA6911 > RPQK01 > JAJDTT01 > CAUZIZ01. The sequence continues at coordinate 557,353 of CBDCUP010000022.1, read as the reverse complement.
CGTCGCCGCCGTTCCAATCGATCCACGCCGATATATAAGGTTCGGGTCCACCCTGCGGTACTAGGAGAGGGGGACCCGAAGTAGGAGAGAAGGTCTGCACTGGGACGTTATTGCCGGTTGCAGGATCCGGGCGAAAAACCTCATAGCGGCCGAAGACGGTGACATTGTCTGCCGCCGCAGGAGAACAGTCGGTGGTCACAAGCAGGGCTCCGGAAGCAAAGCCGTTAGCGCTTGTTATCTCCACTTCCCTTACTTCAAAGCTCGGGACGTTCACGGGAAATGGATTCGTTGTCGGCGCTCCGTTGAAGCGAAAACTGTCTGGATCGGACGGTCTCCCACCACCATCGTGCAACAAGACGTCTACTTCGCATGCGTCGGAGGCTTCGTTGTGAACGACCACGTAGGTTGTGAAAGTGTCTCCGTCGTCGAGTGCCCCCCGGGGGGCGGGAACAAACGGCCATGTGGTTTGGCCCTGGGCCGACTGAGCGAGTCCAATTACAAGCGCACAGTTTACTGAGAACGCTAGGACCACATTCTTCTTCATGGACTCATCTCCCCCGGCTCCTCCCCAGGTAGTCGTCTTTTGCTGTCGAGATTAGTGTACCTGTTTAGCTCGTTCGAAGCAGGATCTCAAACCAGGAAAGGAAAGACAACCCAAGCTTCCGGGACTACGTCTAAAACACAAGGCTTCCGGGATCTGATCAGAGCTTGCAGCGTGGGCTTCTTTAGAGGCGTCCCCATCCCCATAAACTGCTGTGTTGCGTTGGCTAGACCGCATCTACGACCCTGTTCTTCAGTGGTTGACGACCGCTCGTGGAGCTTCTAGACTTCCCTGAATGCAAGTGCCGAAAGCCGTCAGCTGGATAACAACTCCAGGAACTCCGATTTGCCGGATTTTTCTTCTGCTCCTGTTCTCTCTGCCGTTCTACTTCTCCCCAACACCCGCCAGGGCGGAGTCTGCACCTGGCAGCGGGGATCCCTGGTATGGCTGGAAGCGACCCGCACATACTGGAGCCTGGGGGCCGCGGACGGTGGTCGCGCCCCTTGCTGCTCCCGACGACTCGCTGGGCTCGAAGACTATTGATCCGCAGGGTGATGTGTTCCTCCAGCACGACGTGACCAAGCTCTCGCTGTCCCTGGATGGAGAGGATCTGGTAGTCGAATTACGGTTCGCCCAGGAGATCAGCCCTCCTGACACCGACAGCCTCAATGGCCTGGTCGGCGCGATCGAACTGGATCTGGACCAAAACCCTCTGACCGGGACCAGGCAGGGAGCGCTCGGCAGTTTTTGCTCGGCTTTCGTCTCCCTTGGCGTCGAGGCCTTGGTGGACTTGTTCGGCTACGACTCCCTTGCAGGGCGGGTTCCTCTCTACGCGGTGGATGACGACGGCACCCGGAGCCTGATTGGGACGGTGGTGGCCAGCTTCGACCAGACCGTTGTGAGCGTTCGTATTCCCCTTGCGTCTCTAGGAGAGATCGATGGCCAGGTAAATGCCGCAGCCGTAGTGGGAACCTGGCTGGCGACCTCCGACTGTGCCCCTAATTCGCTTGTTGTTCAAACAGGTGGTGAGGCGGAGGATCCCCTGGGCGATACGGTGCCCCAACACGATATCGAGCTCCTGGACCTGACCGTTCAGCAGGATGATCTCCTGATTCGGGTCGAGTTCTCCGGAGGGATCGCGCCTCCCGATATACCCGGTCCTACTTCTATAGGTGGCTTCATCGAGCTGGACCTGGATCAAGACAAGGGAACCGGGGATCGGGAAGGCCCCGTCCGGGATTTCTGCCCTCAAGACCCCAACCTTGGAGCCGAGTACGTGGTCAATCTCTTCCTCTACGACTCGATCTCCGGGACTGCTCCACTGGAACCCACGAACGGCGGACCGGCCCAGGAAGTAGGGGTCAGCTTCGAGTCACAGGCCTTCACCCTCACAATTCCGCTGGCCTGGCTGGACGGGGACGATGGTACCGTGGCAGCGGCTATGGTCGCCGGGACATCGATCAGCGGAGCCCCCTCGGACTGTGCGCCTGACGGGACTCATGCATCTACTGGCAGCCGGCTCTACTTCTCCCAGTTCGGAAACGGTGATGGCTTCACTTCGGAAATCGTCCTGACCAATCCCTTTGAAGCTGCAACGGTGCAGGGTTCAGTGGATCTGCTGGACGACAATGGACAGCCTCTGTCCGTGGGTATCGTGGGCCAGAACGAGGGACAGCAGCAGCTTCAGCCAGCAGCGGTGCTGCTGGGAGGCTCCAGCCGCTTGGATTTCTCGATTCCTCCCCTGGGTTCTGTTGCCCTAGCCACCGACGGAAGTGGAGGAGTCGTGGTCGGCTCCGCCGTGGTCAGCTCCGACCGGGTCCTGGAGGGGGTTGTTCGATTCACGATTCCGGGGATCGGCATCGCCGGTGTGGGATCCAGCCAGCGATTGGACAGGCTTATCGCGCCGGCTCGCAGGAAGGTGGGTGGTATCAGCTCAGGGCTGGCACTCTACAATCCCCAGAGCACTACTCTCAGTCTTACACTGACATTGCGCAAGGCCGGGGGAGTCCCTTTTATCGGGAATCCGGAAGCAGGTGAGATCGTGGCGGCAGTGGAGCTGATGCTGCCTGGACATGGCCATCTGGCCCGATTCATCAATGAGCTTTTCCCGGGTGTAGATACGGACGATTTTGAGGGAGCCCTGGTGGTAGAGGCCGCCAGCGGGCGAGTGGTGGCGACGGTCCTGCAGCTGGGAGGAGCCGGAGAGTTTCTGAGTCTTCCCGTGGGTCCGCTTCGATAGGGGATGGGCAGGGAGGTCTGGAGAAATGGGGGAAATCAGACCGGCAGAGCTGAACCACGCGCATCTGCGGAGGGAAGAGAATGATTCTGATGAAGGCTAGGCTGTGGAGGATCTGGGTGGGAGTGTTGCTGGGAGCTCTGGCGGCACCGGCAGGACTCTCTCAAGGACTTCGAGAATCAGAGCGAGAATCCCTGGCGGGCAGGAACAATCTCCCCCTGAAACGCGCGGCGGAACCCGTTTTACCCAGAAGGGATCAAGGCACGCTCCCAGAGATTGGTGGTGCCGTGGACTGTGCCCGCCAGGGGCCGGCAGGTGGCCTGGCCAGCGGCAGTGGGTTGTTCCGGGTGGACGTCGATCTGAGGGCGTTTCCGGACGCCATCTGCAACGACGGCACCGGTGCCATCTTCTACGTGCGGCGATATACGAATTCTGAGAATCGCGACAAATGGCAGATTCACCTCCAGGGAGGTGGAGGCTGTTCGAGCGGGGAGTCCTGCGCCAACCGTTGGTGCAGCATCGATACCAATTTTGGCGCCGACAAGATGACCACGATGTTCGCGCCCGACGAGAGCATTGTGGCGACGGGGATCGTCGGCCGGACTCCCGACAACCCCCTGGGCGACTGGAACCAGGTGCTCGTCTATTACTGCAGCTCTGATTCCTGGGCAGGCCGAAGTCGAGATGTTCCATTGAAGGCCACGAGCCCGACTGGAGCGTCGGTTGGTTATCGGATGCACTTCGGTGGCGCGAATATAATCGATGCGGTCATCGAAACTTTGCGGCGGCGGCTGGGGGAGGTGAAGTACGGTCAGGGGGGGCAGACCCTGGTGATGCCCGATCTGGACTGGGCCAGACAGGTCTTTTTCAGCGGCTCCTCGGCGGGGGGGAATGGGGTCCAAAAGAACCTGGATCGGCTACGGAACTATTTGTTCGCGACCAATCTTCGCTGCGTTTCACCCTGGTCTCTGTGGAAGAACAGCGGGGACTGTCCTCTGGAAGTACGAGGGGTGATCGACGCTAGTTTCGGTCCCGGTCTGCAGGAGCTGAGTCTGGAGGAGACAGGCTTTTGCAGGGAGCAGGGACTCTGTACCTACGAACAGTTGTTCCAGAGTCGCTGGATCAATACCGATTTGGGCCTTTACCAAGGAGGGACGACCGAGGATTCCTGCGTCGACTGGCACGAGCAGTATCTTCCCGGGACGGAATGGCGCTGCTCGGACGGTGTCCACGTGATGATGCATCACATCTCGACCCCATTTTTCGTCCGAATGGACCTGCAGGACTCTCTGATGGCGGGCAACTTTGTCGAGGCAGGCTACTCCCTGGACGGCCGCCCCGCCAGTCATGATCTCTTCGGCAAGTTGGTACAGCAGCAGTTGGTAGGCCTCCGCTACCTGGACCAGACGGCTGAGGAAGCTCTCACGGGCGATGCGGATTTTCAGGAACCGGCCGTCTTCGGGCCCCAGTGCACCCAGCACGAGAGCCTTCGTAACAGACCTGCCTTCTTCGAAGCCAAGGCTCCGGACGCCGGCGGCCAACTCCACACCACGAATGAGTTACTGGCCAACTGGCTGGCAGGAGTAGGTCCGGTCCGAGCCATTCGCTCCTTTGTGGCCCCGGGAAAGCTGGCCGACTGCCCCTGATCCTGCTTTCTGTCCACTTCCTTCCCTCCGATCCTACCTTTCGTGCGACTACTGCTCTGCTGTATCCCAGAGGGGTGGGAGATTGGCCTCCCGGCTCGTCTGTTGGATCCAGGGGAGCACTGCCGGCGGGACAGGGATACCGTTCAGGGACCGGTCTCGCTGGGCCTCGTGCTCCATTTCACCCGGGACATAGACCCGTTCCTGGCCGGGGACAGTGGGAGTGTCGTGCATCGAATCGATGAGGTCGTCCATCATGGCCTTGAAGGCTGATGGATCCTGGAACGCGCCGATATCGATTGCTGCCAACAGGTGGTAGTTCTCGCCTGCTTCCATCCGAGGTCCGATATTGCTCCCGGAGAGGACGCCGCAGAGGATGTCCACCATCATGCCCAGCCCGTAGCCCTTGTGACTGCCGTGTACCGGGTCACCGCCAAGGGGAAGGTAGCGTCCCTTCTGGGAGGCGATGGTGGAGTCGGTCAAAGGCCTTCCCTCTTCGTCTACGACCCAACCTTCGGGCAGCTGCTTACCTGCCAGAAAGGAAGTGTAGACCTTGCCTCCAGCAACCACCGTGGTCGCCATGTCCAGCTCAAAGGGAGGATGCCTACCGGCCGGCGCAGCCAAGCTCAATGGATTGGTTCCCAGTCGGGGCTCGGTCCCGAAGGTGGGGACGGCGGCGGCCTTGGTATTGGTCAGGGTCAAACCGATCATGTCCCTGCGGACCGCCATCAGAGGGTAGAAGGCCGCCATTCCCAGATGGGTGCTACGAGCCACCGAGACCATCCCAATACCGTGGATGGGGGCTCGCTCTATCGCCAGCTCCATGGCTTCCCAGGCCGCCACCTGTCCAAAGGCCCGGTCGCCGTCCAGGAAGAGTGTGGCCCCTTGGTCTCTCAGGATCTTCATCTCTGGTTCGAGATTGATCTTGCCCTGGTCAATCCGCTCCAGGTAGGGCTTGAGGCAGGTGAAGACCCCGTGGCTGTCAACGGCTCTCAGATTAGCGGTCACCAACACCTCGACCACGCGGGTGGCATCGGCGGCACGGACTCCTTTGGCCAGGAGGACTTCCTCGGCCCAGCGTCTCAAGGGTGCGGCCCCGATGGAACGTTGCGATTGGCTCATGCCGATTCTACGCTCAATCGGAAGAATGCTCCCGCTGAGATCCCAGGGGCAAACGGACAGAAGATCCGGCTGAAGAGGAAAGTTGAGTCGCCTCCACCATCTCCACGGCAGCCCTTCCGGCTGCTCCTGTAACCAAAGGGGTCCGATCCTCTCGAATAGCGTCGATGAAGTCCTGGACCTGGGTATGGTAGGACACCATCCGCTCGGGCGAGTAGAGGTTCTGTTCGCGTTGGACATGATTCCAGATGGGGGGCTGCTCCCAGACGTCCTCCCAGTGACCGTTGGACGCCACCCTCAGCTTACCGAAGCCGTCGCAGTCGAGGAGCCCCTTTTCACACCAGATCCGGGCCCGGTACCGGCTGTCAGGAAAACCGGGTTGGGGGATTTCGTGACTCATCCAGATCTGAGCGCTGGCCCCACCCGAGAATCCAATCTGGGACATGGCCGACTCCGCCCTCCACTCGGGACCATACACGGATCCAACCCTGCCGGCTACGGAAACCGCGTCCTGCTTTGTCAGCCAGAGCAGCATATCGAACATGTGCGCCCCTCGAGCCAGGAATTGACCTCCGGCGGCCGGTTCCTGGAGCCAGGACTGGCCCTTCACTCCCCGAAGGGACCAGAGAGCCATGAAGTGGATCATCTGGACGGTGCCCAACGATCCTGATTCCAGCAGGTCGTTCGTCTGGGCAAAGCCGCCGCGGTAGCGCAAGGATTTGATGACACTGAGGCAGACCCCCGCTTCACGACAGGCACCGATCATAGCCTCGCAGTCCGCGACAGTTGTAGCCATGGGATTCTCCACTAGAACGTGTTTTCCCTTCCTGGCGGCGGCGAGGGTATGTTCAGCCAGGACCTGGTGAGGTGTGGCGATGATGACGGCGTCGATATCGCTTCGAGAGAGCAGAGAACCCACGTCACATTCTGCATCGATGCCGTACTCCGCAGCAAAGTCCGTTGTCCTGGAGCCACCCGCGACCGCCACCAACTCGGCATCCCTGTTGTAGTCGAGCAGGCATCGGGCGTAGGTGTTGTTCATGTGGCCCGTGCCCACCAGGCCGATTCTGACCGTCCGTGTTTTCATTGGCATGGTCCAGCGCTAAAGACTTCGAGGTCCGAGTTAAACTACATCTGCACGGTGTCTTGTCTCCGACCGGCCAGCGTACCAGCATGGGGAGTGGCCGCCGATTGAGTATATCTACCGGTGCCGAGTGTGCAACTGGCGGAACCATGATCTGGCGTTGATCGTCCGACCAGCGCAGGATTTGTTCGAGGTAAAATGTGTAATGGCAGGTGATGAACAAAGCCGGGGTCCTCGCGACCGTTCTGCTCACCCCCGAGATCCGTCGGCGGTCTTCCTATTTCCGCCCATGCGTATTCTTTCCCGTCCGGAGCCGATGTGTTGTGACTGTCCCCACCCAATCGACCTCCGTACCCGGCAGATCACTGTGGGCCCTTCGAACACCACCGGCCAGCTCGCTCAGTTCGTAAAGCTGTTTGGCATTCTTCTCGACGGACTCTGGCCTGCCTAGCACGACACCCTCGAGAATTCCGTGCAAAAGGATCAGTTTGTTCTTCATGATCGCCGTGAGTGGATCCTCGGCAAGACCGATGAAGGCCATTCCCCCCAAAAGGAGCACGGCCATTGTCAGAAGGGCTACGGCTGGACTTCTCATCTTGTCCCCCTATGGTGTTCTTTCCTACAGGGCAACCACAGCTAGATGTGCTCGAGGGGCGGCCCCGAAATGAGGGCATGAGCGATCAGAGTTCCAACCCTGAGCGATGGTGGTCTACGACGCCCGGGAAACGAACATACCCTGACCCGTTCTCACTGATGCCCGCTTCTTACCCACAGTGGCTAGGACATGCGATTGGGAGGCCGGAATTACCGTGACAGCGGGTTTCGGATTGGGGCCTGAGCAATATAGGGTTTGAAGCAATCCAGGAGCTTGTTCCGGGACTACGCTGGAGACTCAACCTGGGCGATTTGCCCCAGAAATGGGGCAGGGTACTCCACCGGCAAAGCTTCTTTTCAGACCCAAGCCGGTCGTTTTTCCTCCCCTGATCTAGACGGGAGAGGGACGAACAGCTGTCCTAGAACGCCTACTCAGCCCACGCTTCCGCAGGATCTCCTTTGCCATATTTCCAGCTTTGGGACGAGCGTGAGGAATGCAAGCTTCTGGATATTCCAAGGTCCACTTGTCAAGGGCCAGGATCACAGAAACCTTGATTGGAGGTAAAGAAAATGCCGTCGAGAGACGATTTAGAGGCTAAGGAGAAGTAGGCAGAAATGCGGACATCACTTGCCCTTATCATAGTGACTTTACTGGCCGTCACCACGACCAATCCTGGCACGGTCAACCCGAAGCCATGGGCGGTCTACTATTCGGACAAGGAACCCGTAGAGGCGTTCCAGGAATACGATCTACTCGTCTTCGACAGCCACCACCACCCGCGGCTTGGATCGCTGCTGGACCGGGGCAAGACGGTGCTGGGCTACATCAGTCTGGGCGAGGTCGAGGAGCGAAGAGCCTTCTTTCCGGAAGTGAGGCGGCAGGGAATCCTGCTTGGGGAGAATCCCAACTGGCCGGGCAGTCACTACGTGGATGTCCGGGACGCGCGCTGGACCAGCGGGGTGATCGAGCAGATCATCCCTGAGATCCTTCGACAGGGCTTCGACGGCTTGTTCATGGACACGCTGGACGATCCACCCCACCTGGAACGGACCAGGCCCAGAAGGTTCTTTGGAATGACGGAGGCCGCCTCCGTGCTGGTTCGGACCATTCGACGCCACTATCCCGAGATCCAGATCATGATGAACAGGGGCTACGAGCTACTGCCCGGAGTCGAGTCCCACATCGATATGCTGTTGGCGGAGTCTCTGTACGCTGACTACGATTTCCAGAAAAAGGTGTACCGGCGAGTGCCGGACGATCTCTATCAGAGCCAACTCCAAATCCTCAACTCGGCACGCGAACGGAAGCCTGGTCTACGGATCCTCAGCCTGGACTACTGGTCCCCAGGGGATAGGAAAGAAATAGCTCGCATCTATCAATTGCAACGTAGGAACGGATTTGAGCCCTATGTGGGGACGGTCGAGTTGGATCTCCTTGTCCGGGAGCCCAGACAGTGACTCGGCGAATGACGCTTTCCAGCTGCCTCTTGTGTTGCTGGATCCTGGGAGATTGCCTCACTCTGGCTTCCGATCCCTCTGTCCTACCTCGGACTATTCTGTCCGTCTACGACGGCAGTAACGGTCAAGACGTCCGGTTCTCCATAAGCCACAGGTTGGCAGAAATGCCTCTCAACCACCTAGCCCGCATTTCTCATCGCTTGTCGTAGCGAGGCGCCACAAGGGCCGTCCTGGCAAGGCTTGGGACCGAGGCCACCGCAGTCGTACTTTGACAGTACGTCGAGGAGGCCGACCGAGCGAAACACAGCCAGGGCGGATGATTGCGGGGCCGCAGTAGACCAGCGATGAGAAATGCGGGCTAGGGCTGGTCGTGCGGCACATCGATATCAACCACCCTCTTCCTCCTCCCCGCACCCTCCCCGAGATCCGCGGGGTTCTCGTGTGGATGGAAACAAATGCGATCAAGTCGCCGCTGCGGTTTCTTCGGTGGGCCGAGGAAATGGTGGCGGGCGGAAAACGCTTTGTCCTGATAGGCGACTGGCCTTTTTCCTACGACCTGCAGGGCCGTGAAACCGATTCTCAGTCGACGGGACGATTCCTGGCCCAACTTGGGCTTCAGAGCGTATCCGGACGGACATTGACTCACTACCGCATTGAGATTCTCCACCAGGATCCGGCCGTCGTGGGTTTCGAACGATCCATTCCCAGACCTTTGCCCCCTTTTGAGGGGGTTAGGAGTGTCCAAGAAAAGGCTCGAGCCCACCTGATCGTTCGTCGGGCAGGGGATCCATCAACCGACAGTCACCTGGTGGTTACCGGGCCCAAAGGTGGTTCATCCGGTAAATGGGGAGGTGCCGCCAGTCAAAGGTAGGCCATGGAAACTGCCGCACTATGCAAACCGTGGAAAAACAAGTAGTTCTGGAGGAGAACTGGCAAGTGCTCGCAGTTGTTTTTCCACCGTTCGCACAGCGCTTGGAAAACTCCGTATCACGGGCTTGCTGGCCCGGTTCGATGTCGCTCGGAGTTTTCCACAGTTCCCACGGCCTCTGCTACTGCAGCCGACTATATGGACAAGCGAACGGGGAGCAGATTTGGGATCCGGAAGGTGCCAACCACGTCCCCACCTCCCCATTTACCGGATGACCCAGAAAGGTGGCTATGTGGCCTACGGCTTCAGCCACTTCCAGGATGAGGAGGGCGTTAAGCACCAGTGGATCTTGAATCCCTTCGAGTTTTTCCGTCTCGCTTTTGCCACAGACAAGATTCCCAAGCCCGACACCACAACCCATTCGGGCAGACGAATCTTCTACAGTCACGTGGACGGCGACGGCTGGAGGAATATGACAGAGGTGCCCCACAACCGGCCTGGAACTCTGTCGGCGGAGGTGATTCTGAAGCAGGTGCTCCGGGCCTTTCCTGATCTTCCAGGCACGGTGGCTCCGATCGCGGCCGACCTCGATCCTGAATGGTTCGGCTCGGAGCAAACCCAGGAGCTGGCCCGGCGCATGTTCAGCCTTCGGCACGTGGAGGCAGGCACTCATACCTACAGCCACCCCTTCGAATGGGGCTTTTTCGCTGACGGCAAACCAGAGAAAGAGCGCCCGTTTCTCCACCTCTATCCCAAGCACTGGGGTGAGGCCGCGGGGTCGATTCTCGGGTGGTGGTCGCGGTTTTGGGAGGACCCCTGGAGCTTCTTCCAGGTGAGTGCGGATCTGACTCCCGAACCGGGCCGCGACGGTACCGAGAAGGATGCCCTCAAAAATGCCTACGAGGTGCCCCGGGCCTACGCCGTCAAGCCCTTCGATCTGGACCTCGAGATCCAGGGGTCGACGGACTACATCCAGCAGTTTCTACCGGCGGGAAAGAAGGTAGAGGTGGCCCAGTGGTCGGGTAACACCCACCCATTCGAACAGGCCCTGGAAAAGACCCGGGAAAGCGGATTGTGGAACATCAACGGAGGTGACACCCGCTTCGACAGGGAGTTTCCTTCGTATGCCTGGGTGTCTCCCAACGGGTGCTTGATCGGAGAGGGACGGCAGATCTATGCCTCCAACTCCAACGAAAACACCTACACCGATCTCTGGAGTGACCGCTACTTCGGCTTTCTCCACCTGGTGCGGACGCTTCGAAACACGGACCGGCCCTGGAGGCTGAAGCCTCTGAATATCTACTACCACATGTACTCGGGTGAGAAGCTCTCCAGCCTGAACGCGCTTCTGGCGAACTTCCGGTACGCTCGCAGTCAGGAGATCGTAGCCCTGACCACAAGCGACTTTGCCGCGATGGTGGACGGTTTCTACACCACTTCCATCTTTCCCTTGGCAGAGCGAGTCTGGCGGATCCAGAACCGAGGAGCGCTGCAAACCTTTCGCTTCGATCAGGCCACGCTTCTGGCAGTCGATTCAGCTTTGTCGGTCGGCGTGATTGGCCAGAGGCACTACCAGGGGAGCCTCTACGTTGCCCTGGATGCGACGGAGTCAGATCCGATCATTGCCCTCAAGGACCATCTGACCAGCGACCAGCACCCGGAGGCCCCGCTTCCATACCTGGTGCAGGCAAGGTGGAAGATCGAACAACTTCGGGTAGGCGACGAAGACTTCCGGTTCCAGGCAGAGGGTTTCGGTCGAGGAGAGATGGTCTGGAGAGTGCCCAGGCCGGGTCGGTTCCGGGTCCAGGTCCGGAACGAAGGCAGCATGCCGCTGTCGGTACAGACCATTGTGTCCCAGAAGCACCTGCTCCGTCTGGACCTCAGTCCCCTCGAGCGATCCCCGGTTCAGATCAATGTGAGACGGCTGCCATCCGGCGGTTTCGATGAGGCATGAGCCAGGATGAAGTACTACGCCTTGGTCATCGGACTCCTGATAATGGTGTTCGGACTCGCTGCCGGTCAGCTGATGCTCCCGGGCGAGGAGGAGCTGGCCTTGATGCACTTCAGAGCGAAGGAGTTTGACCAGGCCCGTCAGGCCTACGAGACCCTCTGGGAAAAGGGAGAGCGGTCGCTTTCCATGCTGGTGCCCCTGGCGAATCTCTACCTCCAATACGGTGACGTAGATCGGGCGGTCGAAGTGATGCAGGAGCTAGTGACCCGCTACCCGGGCCACCAGGAGGCCCGGGAGCTGCTGGGGACCTACTTTCAGTACGCTCAGCGGGTGGATGACTACATTCTCAATCTGGAAGAGTTGACCCGGATCGAGCCCATGGAGGAGGCTCTGCGGGAGCTCTCGCAGTTCTACAACTTCCAGGCCCGCTACCAGGACCAAATCCGTGTCTTGAGGCGGCTCGTGACGCTCTATCCCGATCATCCCAGGGACTTCATGGATCTAGCCTACATTCAGGCGGATCAAGGACAGATTCGGGAGTCTCTGGAAACCTTGCGACTCCTTGAGCGGCACCATCCGGAGGGCCTCGAACCCGACATGGCCCTTCTCAAGTGGAGTCTGGCCTTGGATTCGAGTCAGACCCAGGAAGCCACCCAGGAGGCGAGGAGCTGGCTTTCCAGGAGTCCCGACCCGGAGTTTGGCGTCCATGTGATCGGTGTCTTTCGGGAGCGGGGACGCTTTCAAGAGGCCCTCTCCGTTCTCCAACCTCTGAAACAGAAAGTGAACGACCATCCTCGTCTGCTGGAACAGGTGATTCAGCTGCAACTGGAGTCGGGCGAACCTGGCTTGGCCTTCCAGCGATTGTTGGGTATCCACTCTCAGCGCCTTTTGCCTCTCTCGCTGGGGCAGTCTCTCGTAGAATTGGCTCTAGCCCGATCTCGCCCGGAAGTGGCCTTCGAGGCAGCCGATGCCTACGACCTGACCCACTTTCCTGAGTGGCTGCTGCAGAACCTCCTAGAGGTTTCTCTCGATTCCCAACGCCAGGAGCTGGGCGAACGGATTGTGAAGTCACAGGGTCCGGAACTGTTCCAGGGAAGGCCCGTGTTGGGTGCTCGCTGGGCAATGTCGCAAGGGGATCAGGCCCAGACCTCGAGGTGGCTGAAGCGAGCGGAGGAGGATCCCCGGCTCGAGCCGCATCAGAAGATGGTCCTTGCTCATCTCTACCAACTGATGGGGAAGAAATCGAAGAGCCTCGCCCTGATGTCCTCGCTGGCCGACCTGGACCAGTTGAATCCGGCAGAGCTCGAATCTCTGGCCTATCTGTATCTGGATCTGGACAAGGCGGCAGAAGGGGTGCAGCTCTTTGCGACTCTGCGAGGTCGGACGCCGGCACCCAGAGTCGACCGCTCCTGGGCTCTGCTGGCGGCCGCATCAGGGAGAGAAGAAGAGGTTCTGGCTTGGCTACGGGAGAGGCACGAGGAGCGACCCGGGATCTCCTATCTCAGGGACCTGTACTTTACCGCCGCCGACCGGGACCAGGCACGACTGGCTCTTGAGGCCGCCCTACAGCTCTACTACCGACAGAAGGATGGTCAACACCGACTGCTGTTCGTCCAGGCTCTCAATCGAAGCCGACAAGGCGTCAAAGCCCTCAAGCTAGCCCGTCAGCTGGATCTGGAGGGTGGGGAGGGCGAGGCTGCCTACCTGGAGGCCCTGAGCCAGGCCTGGAAAGCGGGGCAGCCTGTCAAGGAAGAGTTAGCCGAGTACTGGGGTCGCAAGCTGGCTGAGACGGGTGAGGAGGATCCTCGCCGGGTAACGATCGTGCACAGCCTCCTGGAGGTGGGCGCCTACCGGCTCGCCCAACCGGCTCTACGGTCACTGGCCAGTCGAGAGAAGGAGCCGTGGCTCCAAGCCTATGTCGATGCTCTACGTGCCACCAATGACAAGGAGCTTCTGGTGGGATTCCTCCAGGAACAGCTCCAACGATCGGACCGCACACTTGCCTGCCGCGAAGATTACCTTCATGTCCTGCTCCAGGAGGGTCTGCCCGAAGCCGCGCTTCCCTACTTACGTCAATTTGCCCTGGCATTGGCTGGGCAGTGGGCCTTTGCCTACGAGGATGCTCTGGCTCGTCTGGGCAGGGACCGGGAACTCCTGGAGTTTCTTGAAACGTGGGCCAGGAGGGAGGATCTGGCGGTCTCCGACAAGCGTTCTATTGCATACCGGTTGTTGGAGAAAAAGGCCATGGGCAAAGCCAAGACGCTCTTCCTGGACTTGGCGGCCGTAGCTGGACCCGAGAGTCCTGACGTGGGGCAACTGCTGACGCTCTGGGCCGAAGAACCAGGGGCTCGGGCGGTCGACTGGCTCATGGCCCGACTTCGATCGGCGAAGGAAGAAGATTGTCCGGGTTGGATTCGCCATCTCGTGGATGCAGGAGCCGCCAAACAGGTGGTCTCCACCTTCCCCGAACCCACCCCCGGATTAGGGCAGCATCCAGAGCTGATGGACTCCTATATGAAAGCCCTCGAGAGCGTCTCCGAGTTCCAGAGACTTGGCGTTCTCCTGGAGGCGGAGATTGCTGTGGAAGGCAGGGGTGAGCGTCTTGCGGCCCTGGGCCAGATGGCTTGGAGCTCGGGAAGGAAGGCCCTGGCCTACCAGGCGTTTCTGAAGGCAAGAGCAGAGAGTCCCCAGCAGCCCCAGATCCTGAAGAGTCTGGGACAACTGGCCTTCCAGCAGGGTCGGTACCAGGTGGCCCGAAATCACCTGATCGAGTCCATCGAACTTGGCCAGAAAGACTATGAGGTCCAGTTTCTTCTGGGAGAGATCCTGTGGCGTGAGGAAGACTACGAGGAGGCCAAGAGACGCTACGAGGAAGCCATCAAGCACCTGGGAGCCCTCAATTCCAGCCAGGCCCAGCTGATCCGAGCCCAGATTCTGCGCCGTCAAGGTGACTTGGAACAGTCGCTTCGGCTGCTGCGGAGGGTCGTGGACGAGAATCCTCATGATCAGCATCTGAGGGCGGACGAGGTGGAGATACTCCTGGACAACAAGCGCTATGGGGAGGCCCAGGTTGCCCTGGATACTTTGCTGAGCACTCCCTCTGCTGAGGACAAAGAGTCAAGCCCTGAGGATCCAGAGGCGACTCTGAGATTGCATCTATTGCAGGCCCGTCTCATGGCGGACACAGGAGACCTGAAGGGAGCCGTTCAGACCCTGGGGCAGAGCTTGAAAGAGAACCCAGAGAATCCGAGTGTCCTGGTAGCGTTGGCCGAGTTGGAGCAGAGATCGGATCGGCTGCTGAGTGCTACGCGCCTCTATCAGCACGCCTTGGCGCTCGAACCCCTCAATCAGGATATCTCCAAGGCCGGGGAGGAGCTCTTTCGAGAGCGGAGCCCTCGAGCCGAAGTTGAGCGCCACCGACTACAGATCGGGCGTGGATGGCAGGCGGACGTGCTCGAGATCTCTGGTTGGGGTCTTGCCCTCGGCGCTTTCAAAACAGGACTTGCCTACCATCGCAACGATGTAGAGATTCGGGGTTTGAGGGATCACCTGGGCGGAGAAACCGACTTCACCGGGCAGCTCAGTTGGTCGGAGCTGCTTCTTCAATTCGACACCGAGGGCGGCTCTCGGCTGCTGGGTTCCTGGTTCCTGAACGATGGGAAGGGAGGGATGGGACTCGACTACAGCAGGTCGGACTACAAAGGGCAGGTACAACTGGGATTGGAATACGGCCGGCCCAACTGGGAATACGCAGAAGGACTGGCCATGGGACTGGTCCAAGATCGGGTGAGTCTGGGGCGCCAGCAGCGCTTCGGGCGCCGGACGAGCGCTCAGATCAGAGCCGCTCTCAAGCGCTACCGAATGGGCGTGTACGATCCGGTCGCCACCTCATTTGGGATGCATGCGAGTCTCCAGCATGAGCTGGATCGCCCCAGAGCCTTTCTGGAATACGCTCTAGAGCTGGAGCATCGGCGCTCCATCGTCGCCTTGAAGGATCTCCAGGGAGGGGTCTTCTATCCTCTACCTCTCAGGAGCAGTGAAGTGCACTCCTTCAATATGGGTTCCAACGCCAGACTTTCCCGCTCCCTTCACCTGGATGGCTACGGCGGTTTCGCCTGGGATCGTCTGGGAGGAAGCGGCCCCCACTTTGGGGGGGTCCTGGGGTACAAGGGCGATGGCCCCTGGGAGGGCCGATTTTTCCTCGATCAGACGATCCATTCGGTGTCCACCACGGAGCGAGCCAGCCGATGGGGCGTGTTTTTGCTGTGGAGATTCAAATAGTGACTGATTCGGGGTCAGGCACAACGATACCAGAAACTCCGTCGCAGGCTCGCCTGCCGGAAGAGAAGGAAGACACTGGGGGCAGTGAAGCCACCCTTTTGGGAGTCCGAAGAGCCGCCTTGGTGGAAATGGCGGCCTTTTGTACGTTCGCGATCGTGGTCGACCGTTTCTTTCTGGACGGGACCCGTTTCTGGGAAACCTACCCCCACCCCTTCTGGATCCTGGTGGTGCTTATCAGCGCCCAATACGGCACCACCGAGGGCCTATTGGCCTGCGTCGTTGCAAGTGCCCTGCTACTAGTAGGAAACCTACCCGAACAGACCCTTTCCCAGGATCTGTATGATTATCTTCTTCACCTGCTTCATCGTCCCATTCTGTGGTTCGTGAGCGCAATCATCCTGGGGGAGCTCCGCCTGCGGCATCTGCGGGAGAGGAACGAGCTGAGGAGAGAGGCGGCGGCTTCCAAGCATAGGGAGGTAGCGATCGCCAGCGGCTACGAGAAACTGCAGAAAGTGAAGGAGAATCTTGAGGCCCGGGTGGCCGGGCAACTCGACAGTGCAATCAAACTCTACGAGACGGCCCAGGCGCTAGAGAATCTGGAACCGGACGCGGTCCTAAGGGGGATCACGGACCTGGTTCGGACCACCCTGCATGCGGACAAGTTCTCCCTCTTTCTCATCAAGGAAAACCAGTTGATCCTTTCGGTCTCGGAGGGCTGGACCAGCAGCGGCCAGTTTGCCTCCTTCTTTCCCAGAGAATCGCCCTTTTTCAGGGAGCTGGTATCCAGTCAGAAGTTCCTCTGCATCGTGAATCCAGAGGAGGAAAGGATCCTGGCAAATCAGGGAGTCCTGGCTGGCCCTCTGGTGGCAGAGCAAGGAGAGACCCTGGGTGTGCTGAAGATTGAGGAGATGGGGTTCTCAAAGCTCTCGCTGAGCAGCGTCCAGACCTTCAAGGTCCTTTGCCGCTGGATCGCGACCAGCTACGGAAACGCCCTCCGTTACGAGAAAATGCGTTCCAACTCGCTCTTGAGCGAAGATACGCGTCTCTACTCCTCGAGCTTCTTCTCCCAGCAGAAGGCCTTTCTCGTAGATCTGGCCGAGCGGGTCGGATTCGACCTTTCGACGGTAGTGATCCGTCTGGTGAACTCCGAGGACCTTTCGCCCCAGGAACTGAAGGAGGTCCCCGAACTTCTGGATGAGACTGTCAAGACCGCTCTCAGGAGAACTGACCTGGTCTTCGAGTCTCTCTCCGGAGGGTACGAGTATGCCGTCGTGCTGGCCGCAACTCCAACCGCGGACACTGGCATAGTCCTGAAGAAGCTTGAGGGTGGGATCCGGAATCAGCAGCTCGCTGGCAAGGCGATCGAGGCTCGCTTCTCTTTGATGACTCAAGAGCTGTACAGCGACAAGGGAGAGGGTGGAATTCTGCCCCACCACCAGTTCAAAGGCCGGATGGATTTTCTCCAACTACTGAGGGCCAGGGTCTCCTTTCCCATGAGCATCGCCATGTTCCGTGTGGATGTTCCCCAGGATGTTCCGTATTCCCAGACGAAAGAGGCCTCCCGG
Source organism: Acidobacteriota bacterium (assembly GCA_965222655.1). GTDB lineage: Bacteria > Acidobacteriota > UBA6911 > RPQK01 > JAJDTT01 > CAUZIZ01. The sequence continues at coordinate 540,013 of CBDCUP010000022.1, read as the reverse complement.
GTCCTGCGGGAAGGCATGGTGGAATACCTGGCCACCAACTCCGCGGCTCTGGTCTACCAGGCCTCCGCGACCGAGATGATAGCCGCCCTGCCTGCAATGTCGCTCGAGAGGGCCCAGCGGTGGGCAATCGAAATCCAGAGGCGGGCCAACGATCGTCTCCAGGATCTGAATCTTCGAGTCAGATTTGCCGTACAGGAAGCTCCAGAAGAAGGAAAGGATTGGGATTCAAGAGTTGCGTGAAGCCGCGGACGATGCTCTGGTGCGCCCTTGGAGGGCGGCGTTCGGCCTGGTCCTGGCAGCCAGCTTCCTGGGGGAGCTGTGCGTGGTCGGCTTCTATGCCGCTGGCACGGCTCCAGTGCTGTTTCTGCTGGTAGGCCATGGTGCCGTGGTCCTCGTCTGCTGTGCGCTCTGTTACCTCTGTTCAAGGCGAAAGGCGGCTCTTCGCGCTCCAGCGCTCCTGGCCCTGCTCACCGTGATGCTGGGGCCGCTGGGCGCTCCTGGGACGGTTTTTATACTCGTCTTGACCTGGTGGTTCCAACGCTCGGCGACCTCTTTCGAGGATTGGTACGCCGCCCTGTTTCCTGAGCAGAACATGCCCAGCTCGGAGAGGGTGTTCGCTCAGATCCAGGAGGCTGATACTCATGGCGATTCCCAGGGCGACTCTGCGCCCTTCGCTGATGTCTTGTCCTTTGGAACCTTGAGGCAGAAGCAACAGACCATTACCCTGATCACCCGCCACTTTCACCCTATTTTTGCTCCCAGTTTGAAGCTGGCTCTGGCCGACGAGTCGAACGCCGTTCGGGTTCAGGCAGCCACGGCGATGGCCCGGATTGAGACCGGTTTCCTGGAGTCAAGTGTGAAACTTTCCCGGGCGGCCGGGGACAGCCCTGAAAGTGCTTCCATTCTCCTGGACCTGGCTCGGCACTACGACGACTATGCCTATGCGGGGATACTGGACGGAGTCCGAGAGCGAGAGAACAGAGAACTGGCCCTGGACGCCTACCGCAAATATCTGAAAAAGGAGCCCGACGACAAAGCCGCTCGGGCTGCCGTGGGCAGGATCCTGCTCCGGGAGCGGCGCTTCAAAGAGGCCGCCGAGTGGTTGGAAGACTCGGACGAGGTCGACATGTCCCCGAAAAGCAAACTCTGGTTGATGGAGAGCTGGTTCCACCTGGGCGAGTGGGAGAAGATTCGGCGTCTCAGCGCCGCCAGCCGCCAGGAACTCAAGGACGGGGTGGGTCTACCCCTCGAGGTGAGGGATTCTCTGGAGCTCTGGAGCACATGTACGCGAGCCTGAAAAAGTCGACACCTGAGGCCGATGTTTGCCTCATTCTGGAGGGTACCTATCCCTTCATTTCGGGTGGTGTGTCCAGCTGGACACACGACCTGATCAGTGCCCACCAGGATCTGACTTTTCATCTGGTGACGTTTCTAGCCCCGGACGTGGATCTGACGCCGCGATTCGAGGTGCCCGGGAACGTCCTGGGACTTACGAAGATCTACGTCCAGGACCTTCCCTCAGGTCGGCTCAGGGGAAGTCGTCTCCAGAGTCTATTGACAGGACTTGAGAAACCTATCGCGAACCTCTTTTTCGAGGGCGGTCTGGATGAGATCCGGCGCGCTCTCGAGGTGATGGAGCCGCACCGGTCTCGGCTTGGGTGCAGGCCCCTCTTGAATTCCAAGACGGCTTGGCAGGCTCTTGTTCGCATGTACGAGCGCGAACTGCCGCATGCTTCCTTCCTCGACTTTTTCTGGAGCTGGAGAGCGCTGCTAACAGGTCTCTACTCCACGCTTCTGGCTGAGCTTCCGGCCGCTCGTGTCTACCACGCCGTTTCCACGGGTTACGCTGGACTGTACGCGGCTCGTGCCCATCTCGAGACAGGCCGGCCAGCGCTGGTCACCGAGCATGGAATCTACACCAATGAGCGGCGGATCGAGATTGCCATGGCCAACTGGCTGCACCAAGCCGCTCACGAGGGACTAGACGTCGAGAAAGCGAAGCTAGAGCTCAAGGATCTGTGGGTGAACATGTTCACCAGCTATTCCAGGGCCTGCTACGAGGCCTCAGCCCAGATCATCACTCTTTTCGAGGGAAATCAGACCCTCCAGTTGGAGGATGGAGCAGACCAGGAGAAACTCAGGGTGATCCCCAACGGAGTGGACTTTGATCGCTACTCTAAGATCGAGCGGGACCCGGCTCCCAGGCCCACGACCATTACGCTGATCGGCCGCGTAGTCTCCATTAAAGACGTGAAAACCTTTATCCGGGCTTGTGCCCTGCTGCGAAGCTCGGTTCCCGACCTCCAGGCTCTGGTCCTGGGTCCGACCGACGAGGAAGAAGACTATTTCCAGTCGTGTCAGGACATGGTGAAGTTCATGGGACTGGAAGAGACAGTCCTTTTTCTAGGACGAGTGCGCCTGGACGAGTATCTGGGGAAAGTCGACGCCATCGTCCTGACGAGCGTGAGCGAGGCCCAGCCCCTTGTGATCCTGGAGGGCGGTGCGGCCGGGGTCCCTTCCGTCGCAACCGACGTGGGAGCCTGTCGGGAAATGATCTTGGGACGGAGTAGCGAGGATCCCCAGCTGGGACCCGGCGGCGGGGTGACTCCTCTTTCCAACCCCGAAGCCACCGCCCAGGAGCTGTCGCGGCTCCTGACGGATCCCGATTGGCATGCTCGATGTTCCCAGGCCATTCGAGAGCGGGTGCGACGATACTACAACAAGATCGATCTGGACCGGACTTATCGTCAGTTGTATGAAGAACAGCGGACGGCGCCGTCCGGCTGCTCCCGGCTGGAAGGGGTGGCTTAATGGCCGGAATTGGTTTCGCCCTCCGAAAGCTGACCCAGAAGGATGACCTTGCCGGGGTTGTCCAGGGCTTCCTGCACGCTTCCCTGGTGTCAACGGGGCCCTGGATCTTTACCGTTCTTTCTCTCGGGGGGGTCTTTCTGCTCGGTTCGAGGGTGAGCACGTATGAAGAGCTCTACAACTTTCGCCTCATCATCGTCTATAACTTCTCGATTTCCGGTGTCCTCTCCGCGCCCCTGGTTCTTCTGGCAACCCGATACCTGGCGGACCGCGTCTACGAGAAGGACGTCCGGGAGGCTCCGGGGATGATGTTGGGAGGAATGGGCACCCTCTATCTGCTGCAGCTGCCCTTTGCCATTTTTCTCTACTTCGTCTACACCAACCTGGAGCCGGGAGTCCGGGTGGCGGCTTTTGTCAATCTGTCTCTGACCAGCACCGTCTGGATGGCAGGCGTCTTCCTCTCGGCTCTCAAATGCTACCAGGCTGTGACCCTGGCCTTCGGCATGGGGATGGCCGTAGCGTTGGGGGCCGCTCCTGCCCTGGGCCAACACTGGGGTACCAGCGGTTTCCTTTGGGGGTTCAACTTAGGCCTGGCACTGATCCTCTTCCTGCTAATGGCCCGGGTGTTTGCAGAGTATCCCTATGATGTGGTGCGGCCCTTCCACTTTTTCCGCTCCTTGCGGGAGCATTGGATGATCGCCCTCGGAGGTCTCATGTACAACCTGGGGATCTGGATCGACAAGTGGATCATGTGGTGGTTCTCGCCTCGTTCGGAAGTCCTGACCAGCAAACTGAGATCCTTCCCCGACTATGACAGCGCCCTTTTTCTAGCCTACCTCTCCCTGGTTCCTTCGATGGCGCTCTTCGTTTTGAGTGTGGAGACCAGCTTCTTCGAACGGCTCTCGCGATTCTACGAAAGCGTGCGCCACCACGGCAACCTGGCCAGGATTCGCGAGGACCACCAGCGGATCAAGGCAGACCTTTTCCAGAGCGGCCGGAACTTCTTGATTCTGGAAGGGTGCATCTGGGTGACCCTGTCTCTGCTGGCGCCTCACATCATGGATTGGCTGTCGGTGAGCCCTATGCAGATTGGAATGTTCCGAATCGGACTCCTCGGTTCTGTCTTCCACTCCCTCTTTTTGTTCATGACCATCGTGCTGTCCTACTTCAACTCGAATCGGGTCGCCCTGAACCTGCAGATCCTCTTCTGCGTCGCGAACCTGATCTTCACTGCCCTGAGTCTCCAGTGGGGAATGGCCTATTTCGGCTACGGATACTTCCTGGCTGCCTTGAGTGCCTGCGTTGCCACCTTTGTCATCCTTGCGAACCAGCTGGAGGAACTCCCCTACCGGATCTTCGTCACGAACAACTCATCGGTCAGCCAGTAGCCAACTTCTGTGATCTGCGGCGCCCCTTGATTTCCTGGTCCTCCGCCTGCCGTCTTCGTGTACTGCCCCGGTAAAGAATTCAGATTGACCTCCTCCTCACACTCGACTTTGACGTCGGAGCGGTACGCGCTTATGATCCAGTCCAGAGGTCGAATCCGTTAACCCGGTTGTGGTTGGCGGTCGCTCAACCAGTGGAGATCAAGGGAATGCTGAATTGGATCGCAATCAGTGCAACGCTTCTTTGCGTCCCGGGACTACTGGCCGCACCCGCCTGGGTCGAAGAAGAGTCAACTGCTGCAGTCGCGGTGGGCCGCCCGGCTCCGGATTTCGAATTGCCGGATGCCGACCGCCAGAACCACCGTCTATCGGAGCTCCAAGGGGAGAAGAACCTCGTTCTGGTATTCTTTCGCGGTACCTGGTGACCAGTTTGCCGTAGGCAACTCGTCGAGTTGCAGAAGAACCTGGAAGCCATTACTTCACTGAACGCGGAGCTCTGGGCCATCAGCCCCGACAAACCCGAAGCCCTGCGAAGCTTCGGCGAAAAGGCGGGTTTCGGCTTCCCCCTATTGGTGGATGCTGGATCAAGGACGATCAAGACCTACGGCGTTCTCAACCAGGAGCAGGGCGAGATCCCTCATCCGACGGTGGCGATCATCGATCCCAAGGGCTTGGTTCGCTTTTTTCACATGGATCCAAATTACAGACAGAGGCCCGATCCCTGGCTGATCCTCGAGGTATTGAGACACCTGAATTCTGAGTAGTCGGTCCACCGGTGCCCTAGGGCTGAGATGCTCTTCTCAGCAACGTGCGACGTTCAGACGGACTGCCTTAGGTCTCGGAGGAAGCTATGAAAATAACCGGCATCCGAACCCAACTCTATGAGTTTGAGATGTCCCGTCCACTGGGCGACGCAAACTCCCCTGATGGTCGGAGCAAGGCTTGCTCCTTGGTGCTGTTCATCGACACCGACGACGACCTGACCGGAGTGTGTCTCGGCTCCGCCGGTGCTCGAGAATCGATTCACGCCTTGGCTCCTCTACTGGTGGGTCGGGATCCACGCGGAGTACGAGGATTATGGAAGACGATGGTGGACAAGGTCTTCAAAGGAGGGAACGAGGGTTCTGACAACGACGCCATCGGCAGCCTGGACACCGCCTTGTGGGACTTGAAGGCCAAGATCAACCAGGAGCCCCTCTGGAAGACACTGGGAGCATCCACCCGCTACGTCAAGCTCTACGCCAGTGGCATCGAGTCGTGCCTCTCGGACCAGCAGCTGAAGGAGTTCTACGAAGGGAAGGCGCATCAGGGGATTACGGCCGGGAAGCTCAAGGTGGGGCTGGACCGGGAATCGGATCTACGGCGCCTCGGAATCATGTCCGACGCTCTGGCCACATCGGGAAAGACGCCCGTCCTCATGATCGATTCCAATGAATATTGGTCCCCCGCTCAGGCGATCCGGAACATACGCTATTTCGAGGAGCATTACGATCTCACCTGGGTCGAGGAGCCCGCGCGACGCTGGGACTATCGGGGCTTGCGAAAGGTTTCCGAGAGTGTAAAGGCCGCCGTGGCCACCGGTGAGAATCTGAATGATCTCAGCGATTACATGCCGTTGATAGTCAATCAGGCGGTTGACGTCGTTCAGATCGGCGTTGGCAGCAGCGGCATTACAGGAGCGATGCAGGTGGCCAATCTGGCCTACGCTTTCGAGCTGCCCGTGTCCATGATGAACTGCCCTCTCAACTTCATGGGGCACCTGGCAGCGTGTCTGCCCAATCACTGGATGATGGAGTTTGTGGATGCCGGTCGGGACCATGCCCTCTCCACGGACTCTCGTGTCGAGGATGGTTGGTTGATTCTGGGTGATGCGCCAGGGCTGGGATTCAGTCTCGACGAAGACGAACTGAAGCGACTAGCCGTTGACGCTCCCTCTCCCGGCTCCAGTCCCAGCCCCTGGGGACGGCGACACGGTGCTGGACTCTACATAATGGGACCCGACGACCAGCCCCCTCCGCTGGAGTAGGTGGGTGCCCTGGAACCAACGGAAGCGGACCTTTCCTTTCCACTAGGCTTCAACAGTACTGGAGATCATTGCCTATGCCCTCTCGCAGCGAAACCGAGTATCGCTATGAAAAGCTGACCTGGCCCGAAATCGAAGATGCCGTTGACGCGGCTCAGGTCTGTGTCGTTCCCTGTGGAGCCGTCGAGCAACACGGCCCCCATTTGCCGCTTGATGTCGATCTGGTTTGTCCTACCGGCATCGCTCGGGGGGCGGGTCGGCAAGTCCCCGAGAAGATGCTGGTGCTGCCGACCGTTGCCTACGGGTACACCGGCCACGTGATGGACTTCCCGGGGACCATCAACAATCACTTCGAGCATTTCATCCATCATGTGCTCGACATCACGAAATCCCTGGCCTACCACGGCTTCAAGAAGATCCTGCTGCTCAACGGTCACGGCTCCAATATGCCAAACCTGGATCTGATCGCCCGCCGCACCAATCTCGAGACCGATGCCGAGTGTGTCGCGACTGCCTGGTGGCAGCTTCTGACGGTCGACAAGGAGTTTCTCCCAAGCTGGCGCGAGAGCAAGTTTCCCGGTGGCTGCTCGCACGCCGGAGAGCTCGAGACTTCTCTCTATCTTTATCTCGACGGCGACAACGTGCGGAAGGATAAGATCAAGAGCGGCGTGATCAGCTTCAACCAGGAGGAAAGCCCCTTCAACTGGGTCGATCTCTTCGCAAGTGGGCCCTCCACAGTGGTGTCGTGGACCAGCAGCTACAGTGAGACGGGCGTGCTGGGTGATGCCGAGAAGGCCAGCGAGGAGAAGGGACAAAGGGCGTACGAGGAGGCCGTCAAACAGCTGGTCCGCTTCATCACCTGGTTCAAGGATCGTCCCAAAGACGCGCGCCGCGAACGCCATCGCCGACCACCGACCCTTCCGATCCCCTGGGGTCAGCAGCCGCTCTGAGTTGTACGGATGAGGCTGCTGAGTTTCGGCCTTGGCCAGACCTTTTCAGTCGCGGGGTCAGCTCGTGTGACGAACCTCGAGGAGGAGTCCATCGAGCAGGATGGGTTCCCGCGTTGACCCCGAACGCTGACCCAGCGTCATCTCGAATCGGTTCTCCCCTGGCCTGATCTGTGAGAGCTCCAAGGGACACTCCAGCCAGTGAGCCTGGGTATTTGCTTCCAGCTCGCGAACCGGCTTCAGCTGAGGTAGGGCGCTGCCGTTGATACGGGATTGCAGATCCTCTCCGCCGGCCAATCCCATCAGATGGGCTCGAAGCCGCAGCTGGGAGACTGATTTCGCCTCGACATCGCGGCCCAAACGCAGCTCCACGCTGAGGTCCTCGCCCGACTTCAGCTCCATCGCCCGCTCTCTCTTGTTGAAGTAGTCGACGCCGTAGATCTTGTCCCGGCGGGTGATCGCGTCGGGATCTCCTATTTCGCGAAAGATCGGGTGATCGACATGCCAGATGTTGAAGGTGTATAGCCCATCGGCTCCGGCGCTCCAGGCATTCATTGCAGCGCCCCGCCAGGCCTGGAGCATCCCGGGCCAGGAATTGGTAGCTTCCCAGTGAGAGCCCCCTGCCTTGTACCATTCTTCTACTGTGTCGTAGCCGCTATCCAGGAAGGCCCAGTGGCCCCAGAACCCCCACTGCAGACAGGCGAAGACGGGGGTGTCATGCCGGTGACCGAGCTCGACCATCTCTACGATCCGAGACATGGGCCGGAAGTTGGCGTTTCCGAAGCCTGCAATGATGAGGTCGATGAGACCCTCTGCCAGCCAGGCTTCTACGTCCAGTCCGTGGAATTGGCAGAGTTCGATGGTGATGGGCAGGCGGGGGGTGATCAGGATCGGTTTTCCACGCCGCTGACCCACCTCGTCGGCCATCCGGCGGATGCGCCTGATCAGTTCGGTCATGGCGTCCCGATGCTCTGCTTTGGCCGGTTGATCCTCCAGGCCCGGTTTGAAGTAGGGGACATGCCTCAGGAAGTCGAGCTCCACCCCGTCTATGTCGTATCCTTCGCAAACTTCCTGGATCAGCTGGAAGATATGGTCCCTGACCTCGGCATGAGCGTAGTCGACGCCCGACCAGAGTTTCCTGGGCGGATGGTCTGGGTATTTCTCCCAGTCCTCGGGGACCCCGAGAATATACTCGGGATGATCGCGTTTGAAGGGGGCGAGTCCGTAGGTCCACCTCCTGCTGCCCATGGGATAGGAATCGTGTCGATCGTTCATCCGCAGCGACCAGAAGATCTCCAGGTCGTGCTGGCGGCAGAAGTCGACTTGGATTCCGAGGCCGTCCCGTCCGTATTGCTCAACCAGATCCTGGGCGAGACACCTGGGGTCGGTTGCTTTGTCGAGAAAGTGTCCTACTTTGGTGTGGTGTGAGAAGGTGAGTCCTGCTGCGCAGGAAGCGTAGAAGATGGTGTCGACCTGGGTGCTCTCCAAGCCGGTGGTCCTTGACTTCAGGAAGTCTTCGCGCAGGTCTCCGGTCCATTGGGTCAATCGCTCCCGGCTATGTTCTTCGGGCTTCTCGGCGCGAACCACATCGTCGCCGTCGTTGTTGACGATGATCCTGCGCCGGCGGTGTGCCAGTGTTTTCCTCTGCTCGGCGATGCCTGCTAAGTCCTCGATGCGCCCACCGCAGGCGGGAAGGATCGTGGTACCCGCAGCGGCACCGGCAGCTGTTTGCAGGAACCTTCGTCGGGTCCAATCCAAGGGGTTCATGATGAGTGAGCGTCCCTCACAGGCCCAGCGCTCGGTCCAGATTGCGGGAGACTTCGCGGAGGCGCTCGAGGTCCCCGCCTTTCACTTCGGCGGCACACCATCCTTTGAAGTGGATCTCGTCGAGGGCCTTACGCACGTCAGACCAGTCCAGGTCGCCCTCGCCGATTTTGGTGAACTCGTCCGTCTGGCGCGAGAACCCCTTGGCATCCAGCTTCATGATCCGGGAGCCGAGGGTTCGGATCCAGGCTCCAGTGTTGCCGTACTTCCAATGATTTCCGATATCGAACTGCATACCCACCCAGGGGGAGTTGAACTCGTCCACGTACTTGGCCAGTTTGGCGGCTGTCTGAGTCGAATCGCCCTGGTGATCGTAAAGGAAGTGGTTCCAGACGTTTTCGATGGCGATGTAGATGCCCAGTTGGGCGGCGAGTGGGATTGCCTTTTCGATGTTCTCGACGGATCGGGACCAGATCTCCTTCTCGGGACCGTCCTTACCGTGTCCGGGAACCAGGAGGACGCTGTGTCCACCAACTGCGTGGGTCTGACGGATCGCTTCCTTCAAGTCCTTTAGGGCCTGGGCTCGGGTCTCTGCATTGGCGTCGGTGTGACGGACATTCCAGTGCGAGGTGCAGACGGTCCCGTCCACAGGCAGGCCAGCTTGGCCGATGGCTCGCCGTGTGTCTTCCACGCTCAGGCCGGGGGCGTTGAGCTCGATACCCTCGAATCCTGCCGCCTTGACCAACTTGAATTTTTCGGCGAGGGAGCCCTCGACTATTACCATCCCGATCTTGAGAGTCTTAAGGATCGAGGCCTTGCCTTGATGGGACGAGCCAAAGGAGGTCCCTGGGAGTCCGAGTGCCGGGACAGCTGCCATACCTTGCAAGAACCTGCGCCGCGAGCAAATCAAGTTTTGATTCATGAAGTTTTCTCCAACGGCCATCATCTCACGAGTCACTTCCGCAGGAAAGAGACGAGTAGCCGTCTCAGCCTGGCCCCAAGAACGATTGGAGTGGCCCCGTCCGCAAAGACCTCCGTCCCCAAGACGAGACGAGAAGACGAGAAGCGATGAACTCTGTCCCCATCTGAAGAGGGAACTCCATCTGGAGCGAGAACAAGAACAACAACTAGAACAACAACTCTGCCAACAACTCTGCCAAGAACAACTCTGTCCCCTTCTCATCTGGAACCAAGTGGAACCAGAACAACTAACCAGAACAACTCTGTCACCTTCTCGTTGTCAGTCACCTTCTCGTTGTCACTGTCACCTTCTCGTTGTCGTCACCTTCTCGTTGTCACCTTCTCGTTGCTCCCTCTCCGGGCGGAGCCGGAGTAGGGACTCGACGAGATCGTAAGACTTGCGTCGATACATATCGAAGGCTTAGTATTGAGGGGCGACGTCGACGACGCCCTCAGCCGTGTCGTGGTTACCCGGGACGTGCGAACCGGCTTACAGAGGGCTGGCGGCGCTCACGCAGGCATCATCGATGAGACAAGACCCAACGAATCGCCGGTCGTTCTTGAAGGCTGCGGGTGCTACGGTCGTCCTACCCTGGCTCGAATCCATTCCGATCCTTTCGGCGGTGCCCACCGACTCAGCTCTGACCAAAGCGCCGCTTCGATTCGTGGCGAACTTCTTTCCCCTTGGGGTCAACACGTATCAGTGGGGAGCCTCCGGCGTGGGCGAGACTCTGGAATTCAATCCCACCCTGGAACCGTTGACTCCCATCAAGCATAAAGTCAATGTCCTTATGGACTTATGTCATCCACATCTGAAGGATAAGCGCGGACACGCCGGCAAAGTTGCTTCCCTTTTGACGGGCGAACCCGGAGGTCGGGACAACAGTGCCGCAGGCGTTTCCATTGATCAACTCATCGCTGGACAGATCGGTGATCAGACGGCGTTTCGCTCCCTGGCGCTTGGGATCGCACCCTCGAGAAACCGTCGAGGATTCTACGACTCCAGTATCTCTTGGCGGGGAGCTGACAAGCCCCTGGCCAAGGAGATTGATCCTCGCATGACCTTTTCGGCGCTGTTCTCCGACAAGACCTGGTTGAAGCGGGATGGTAGCGTACTCGACTTTGTATTGGATCAGGCCCAGGAGCTGGAAAAGCGGATCAGTGCACAGGATAGGCAAACCCTAGCCGAGTATTTCGAGGGCATCCGAGAGCTAGAGCTGCGAATCGAACGGATGGATCGAGACAAGGTCGAGTGGCAGCGTCATCAGGCAAGCGAGCCCTCCATCTCGCGGCGTTTTCACCCCGATGATCCCACTGGGGCGGGCGAGATGCCCGATTTCGCTCTCTACCAACCGCAGAATTTTCGGGAGCACACCCGGTTGATGCTGGACCTGATGGTGCTGGCCCTGCGTACCGATCGCACTCGGGTTGCCTCCTTCATGTTCGACAGTTATGGCCCTAAATACAGCGATTTCAGCTTTATCCCGGGAGTAGCCGGTCAGTGGCATGCTTTGAGCCACCACAAGGAGACTCCCAGTTCGCTGCATCAATATCACCTTATCAACCGGTGGCACGTTTCCCAGTACACCTATCTGCTTCAGGAGATGGATGAGGTAAAAGAAGGCGAACGCACTCTGCTGGACAATTCGCTGGTGCTGATTGGGTCCGGCATGTGGGACGGAAACCGCCATACCTGCACCCAATATCCGCTGTTACTGGGCGGTAGCGCCGGCGGTCAGATCAAGACCGGGCGAGCAATAGATTTCCAGGGCGGTTCGATGTCCCAGCTTTTTCTATCCCTCGCCGAGACCATGGGTGCTCCGCTGAAGGAGTTCAAGGAGGCTACCGAGTCACTTGGTTCGACCCTGGCGGGATAGCGAGGTCTTCATGAAGTCCCCCCGAAGCCTGAGCTGGTCCTCTCTTATCTTTTTCACTTTACTGCTAGACATTCCGCTGGTTGAGTCCTCGATACTCTGGGCGCACTCGGTTCCATCCGTTGCCTGGGATACCAAGGCGCGTCCTCTCTTCGAGCAGTACTGCGTAGCTTGTCACGGTTCTGAAAGCCGCAAGGGTGGACTGAGGCTGGATCAGCAGGGGGCTGCGCTTCGAGGCGGCAGCAGCGGCCGGGTGATTGTCCCCAGCCAATCCTCCCAGAGTTGGCTGATCAAGCGCCTCCACGCGCCTTCGGATGATCCTTCTACCATGCCACCCCAGGGCCATCCCCGACCGACTCTTGAGCAAATCAGGATCTTGTCCGAGTGGATTGATTTGGATGCGAAGGAGTTGGTCGAAAAAGAAGGCGATGTGGGTGCGCCTTCATCAGAGATTGCCTATTCCGAGTTGTCTGGTTCGTCCGACAGCTTGACCTTCGAAGGCCAGATTCAGCCCTTTCTGAAGCACTACTGCTACGATTGCCACGACAGCAAGACTCGTGAGGGCGGTTTCGACATCGAGGAATCCTCTCAGAGCTGGAAGGATGAGATACTCCACAAGTGGAATGCAAGTTGGGGAAAGATGGCTCAGGCGATTACCACCGGATCGATGCCTCACCCCAACCAGCAGCGCCAACCCTCAGAGCAGGAGCGCGAACTCTTCGGCCTCTGGTTTGAACGGGAGCTGGAATCGCGCGCTACCCCTGAGTCCTCGCGCGCCAGCAATCCACGGCTGCGCCAGCTGACCCCGTTTGAGTATGACAACACTGTGCGCGAATTGACTGGGTTGGATCTCGGCCTTAGCAGCTTGACACAGCCAGGTGGGCCAGCGAGCGATGGGGACTTCCTGAACCAGGGGCTCGAGATGCAGCTTTCGCCGTCGAAGCTTTCACGCTATCTGCTTGCTGCGAACCGAATTGTCACCCATGCTTCGGTCGACCCGGAATCGGGTATCCATTTTCACTCTGAGCCGCGACCCACCGAATCTGCTCCCAGATACGCGGTTCAGCCCAGTGATCAGCGAACTGCAGCCCGCAGACACCTGTCCGTCTTCGCTACACGAGCCTATCGCCGCCCTTTGTCCGAGGCGGAGGTTGCTAGTCTCATGGCCCTTTACGATCGACAGGTCGAAGCCGGCCTGGATTACGAAAATGCTTGCCGCCAGGTTTTGCAGGGAATTCTGGCTTCTCCTCAGTTCGTCTATCTGCCGGAACAGCACAGCTGGGAGGTCAAGCCGATCAACTGGGGTGACAAGAAGCGGAAGGGATCTGAGGCCACGGCTCCTCTCGGCGACCATGAGGTGGCGGCTCGGCTCTCCTACTTCTTGTGGTCAGCTCCGCCGGACGAAGAGTTGACGCGTCTGGCCGGGGAGCGGCAGCTGCACCAGCCACAAGTATTGAAGGCGCAGGTAAGACGGATGCTGGCCGACCCAAAATCCGCGGCGCTGGCGACCCAGTTTGCCGGCTACTGGCTGAAGTTCAACAAGGTTGCGGACCATCTAGACATTAGCCGACAACGTTTTCCCGAGTTTTCAAAGTCGCTCCAGCAGGCGATGTATGACGAAGTTAGGTACTTCGTGGAGGAGATCATTCGCCGCGATCTCAGCATTCTCAATCTTCTCGACTCCGACTTCACGTTTGTAAACCGTGAGCTGGCTGGGCACTATGGCATGCAGGAGGTTTCCGGGGAGGGTTTTCGGAAGGTTGGACTGACCAACGAGGTCGGTCGGGGCGGTCTCTTGGGCATGGCTGGCATCCTCAGCCTGACATCTCATCCCAACCGGCGTAGCGCGGTTGAGCGCGGTGCCTATATTCTGCGGGATGTTCTTGGCACCCCTCCCCTTCCACCGCCGGTCTCGGTGGGCAAATTGAAGGGGCTTGATGGCGAAGATGGGCGTTTGTTGACGATGGCGCAGACGCTGCAGCAACATCGGCAAGACACCCGTTGTGCCGGTTGTCACAGCCGAATCGATCCTCTGGGGCTGGCTCTGGAGGAGTTTGACGGAATTGGACGTCGTATCGAGCCGAAGCGGGAGGCCGCGCCTGATGGGGTCGACACCCTACCGGATGGCACCCAGCTCCGTCGGTTTGAGGACCTGAAGCACTATCTGTTGCAGAAGCAACAGCGTCGGAAGTTCGTTGGCAATTTCTCCAAGCGGCTCCTGAACTATGCCCTTACACGTGAGTTGCAATCGGGCGACTTCTTCACGCTGGTCTCGGCACGGCGCGCTTTGGAGGAGAACGACTACCGGCCCTCGGCAGCCGTCAAGGTCATCGTCACCAGTAAGATCTTCCTCGAGCGCTCCGAGGAATAGCCTGCCCTCTTCTGGGGAATCTCCCCTCAGTCAACTCTTGGCATCTAACAGGTTCCGGTTTCATCGATTTCGGGGTTCTCCCTACCACGACAACTAATCCTGTTTTTGGAAGAGAGAAGCGTGGTGGCGAGCGACAGCCCACATGTAATGGCCCACTTTGTACTCCTGGGACGCCAGGATGTGCTGCTTGGCCTTCTCGGCGTTGCCTTCAGCTTCGAAGAAGAGTCCGATGTAGAAATGGGCGTAGAAGAGGTGGTTGTTGAGTTGTTCAGGAGTGGGTCGGTTCGCGCGGGCAGCCTCCAGAACCGCTTCCGGTGAAAGCTTGGTCCGGAATAGTTGGTAGATCGACATCATGGGTACACGTGAGTCGTTCCGAATGGGAAGAATGGTCTCTCGGGCTTTCTCGCTTCCCCCTCTACGGGCCAGGCAGGCGAAGCGCCAGACCGAGTTTTCGACATCGTTATCGTGGTAGGTTTGGTACAGCTCGAACTGCTTCGCCCCCTTCTCGAACTGCCCAGCGTAATAGTAGGACAGGCCACGTTCCCATTGTCGTGATTCCAGATCTGGGCGCAGTTCGACGAATTGGTCGAAGTCCGCCACTGACGCGGCGATCTTCCCGAGTCGAAAGTGCTCTCGGCCGCGCAGGTAGTAGGCGAACGCAAGCTTCGAGTCGTTCTCGATGGCACCGGTTGCGAATCTAACCGCATCCATGCTCTCTCCCTTGTTGGCCGCTTGTTGCGCCTGCTCAAGGAAGTGACCTGCCTCGCCTCCCTCACCGAGGAGAGCGTTCGTTGAGATCGATAACAACGAGAAGAGCAGAACTGTGAAGGTTGTAGTGTGGGCCATCTATCGCCTTTGAACTTCTTTTCGGTTCCAGCCAATCCCCTGGATTCTCCTCTAAACCCAACCGGCCAGTTCGCGGGTGATTTAGAAGGGGGCTGTGCGGCTCTGATCGCGGCGAGCCTCAATGGTTCCCGGGAGCCAAGCCTAGGCTTGGCTGCTATCCGGACTCTGATCCTCTTCTTGCTTTTCCTGGACACTCAGCCAGAGCGTGTTTTCCTGGGAAATCAAGGCTTCTACCCGGTTCACAAACAGCGCTTCTCTGTCCGGGTTCCCTCCGTATCCTTGCAGGCCCGCGTCAAAGAGGTGTCTTTCCTTGCGCAGGGTTTCGCAGGTTGTTCGGTAGTTAATCCAGTTTTCCTGGAATTTGAAGGTTTTTAGAGAGGCGGTCAGAACGGCTACCGCGACCGATGTGTAGATTGCCGGGGAGTGGGAGACTCCGGCGATCACAAACTCAGCTTGCAGGCCGACAAGCGCCGGCGTTACAGTCGAGAGCCCGATCAGTGCCCACTGGAAGCGACGATATGTTTTTTGATTCTGGCTGGCTTTCGCGTCATACCACTGAACCAGATCCTGGTAGCGATCCTTCAGGTAAGTCGAAAACATTTCCTGATCCATCGGATAGTCCCCATCGAAGGCGGTGCGGTCAAGCTGACCGACGAACAAGTGGAGGATAGCAGAAAGCCAATCCTCGAGTCTCCGGAAAACGCCGGGCGAAAGTGCTGAGAAGTACCCATCTCACGCATCCGCAGCTCGAATCGCGACCGCAACAATCCCAACCCCAACAAGAAGAACCTATCCCCGATTCTCGGCACCAACAAGAAGACTCAGCAAGAAAAAGACTAGCAAGAAAAAGACTCTGTCTCCACCTCAACCCTGTCCGTCCCACCTCACGCCGCGCAAGGGGACTCCACATCGCAAGAAGACTTCGACGCCAAAAAAACTCTGTCCCCTATTCCGGGCAGTCCCCTATTCCGGGCAGTCCCTATTCCGGGCACGAAACTGTGGAGGTTGGACCCTGGGATCTTCCGTAGCTATCATGTCGGCTGTGATCTGCCTTCTCACCCGAAGCGAACCTTCAGCTCTCACGCAGGGGTCGTTCGGATTAGAAAGGGACGAGGCCCATGGACCCTGAGTGTTTGAGGCAAGTTCTTACGGAAGAAGAGAGAGAGAGGTTCGAGCACGACGGCTTTTTTGTGGTTCACGACGCGTTACCAATAGAGCTGGTTGCAGAGTTGTCTGCTGCGGTTGATCGGCTCGATCGTGAGTACCGGGCGAGGAACGGGATCAGCAGTCATGAACTGATCCACATCCTTGATTTCGTTGGGAAAGATCCCGGCTTTCTTGCGCTGCTCGACTGGCCCCAGACCTTTCCGAAAGTGTGGGGAATCCTGGGCTGGAATATCCAGCTGTATCACACTGACATGATCATCAGTCCACCCGAGCCGTTAGAAGGGCGGCGCCAGAAGAGTCAACTGGAATGGCATCAGGATAGCGGCCGCTTGAATCTTGAATTGGAAGGGAATCCTCGCCCCAGGGTTTCCTTGAAGATCGGGTTTTTTCTGACGGATACCTCGGAACGGGGACGCGGGAACTTCTGTGTCGTTCCAGGCAGCCACCGACGCAATGAGCTGAGATTGCCAGAGGACGGGATGTCAGATCCCGAGGATGCATTGACCGTGTGCGTGCCGCCGGGCACCGCCGTGTTTTTTGATCGCCGTCTTTGGCATTCGGGAAGTCCGAACCATTCCGATCTGGCGCGCAAGGTGCTGTTCTACGGTTACAGCTATCGGTGGTTGAGACCACGCGACGACATGACCGTAGAACATCTGTTCGATCAGTGCGATCCCATTCAACGGCAGCTGTTAGGCACCAGCTCGGGTGGGATGGGCTATACCTCACCCGAGGACTCGGATGTTCCTCTCAAACCCTGGTTGAGGGAGCACCTTGGGCAATCGGCGCTAGCCCCGTAGAGCCTCTTGACTCGAACCTCGTCGGGCCGTCCTGAGAAGACCTGTTCGGAAATTTTGAAGATTGGCGATGATCAAGATCGAAAAGGCGCTTACGGTTGCGGCGAAAGGCGGTTTCTTCAACGACGATCTCAGAGCGATTCATTCGGGAGCTGCGCGAGACGGTTTCGTCTATCAAGGCGATCCCCTGACTCCAGGTTTCCAACAGATCCGGCAGCCAAGCGAGGCGATTTCAATCGTTTTGCTTCTCGACAATGGGGTGGCCGTATCGGGCGATGGGATGAGCGTGACCTATGCGGGGACAGGAGGGAGGATTCCGCGGTTCCAGATCAGTGAGCAGCTGCCACTGCTCGGGCCCGTCTGCAGATGGCTTGAAGGAAAGTCCGCGCAGAGTTTTCTCGGTCTTTGCGGAGAGCTCCAAGAACAGGAGTTTGACGCTCGTTTACACCGGCCGGCAGCTTTTTATGCGGTCTCTCAAGCGCTGCTGCAGGCCGTAGCCCAGAACGAAGGCGTGACTTGTACCGAGGTTCTGGCCTCGGAACTCGGGCTAACCGTCGCGAAGGAACCAGTTCCCATTTACATTCAGTGTGGAGAGGACCGCTACAACAATGTGGACAAATCCATTCTTAAAGAGGTAGACGTCCTTCCTCATGGGCTCATCAATAGCGCAGAGCTGATGGGACCGAATGGCGATGCTCTGTCGGACTATGTTTCCTGGATTTCACGACGGGTCGGCAAGTACGGTCGGGAAGGCTACTGGCCTGAGATCCACATCGATGTTTACGGCCTCGTGGGGCAGGTCTTCGATCACCGAGCCGACAAGATTGCCGACTACCTGACGGACCTGGGAGAAAGGGCTCGACCCTATGATCTGAATGTAGAGACACCGGTACTGCTTCAGACCCGGGACGCTCAGATCGATCTCTTTTCTTCCATCCGAAGGGCACTTGAGCGGCGGGGTAGTGGTGTCCGCCTGGTCGTCGACGAGTGGGCCAACGATCTGGATGACATCAGGGCCTTCATCCTGGCCGGAGCCGCCCACTCAATCAACGTCAAGGCTCCCGATCTGGGAGCTGTGTCTAATGTGGCAGAGGCGGTAGTCGAGTGCTGGAAAGGGGGAGTGCGACCCATTCTTGGAGGTTCCTGTGCGGAGACGGACCAGTCGGCGCGGATCATGGCGCACGTTGCCCTAGCCACACGCCCGGCCTGGGTTCTGGCCCGTCCCGGGATGGGAGTCGACGAAGGTCTACAGATTACCTACAACGAAATGGCGAGGACCCTCGCTATCATCAAGAGCTCTAACTCCAGCTGATTCCCAATGGACCTGTCTATTTGGGGGAGAAGAAGGGCGCTATTCAAGCGGTCGAGTATCGAGCTGTTGCTGAGAGACCTCTACACTGGCTGAGCCGAAGCCGATCCTGCGGGAGCGCGTGTAGCGTGCATCTGAAAAATGGACGGTGAATCCAGCCTCGCTCGCTTCGGTTTCCGAAAAAGGGAACCGAGCCCAGTTAATGAATCCGCGTACCCTTGGCGAGGCTGCGGCGATACGGATAGTCCGGGTTTGGGCCAGCAGCGGGAGGGAATCTGGAGAGAGCTGGAGCTCGAACTGGGGAAGTATCCGGACGGTGCCGTAGCGGTAGCCATCAGGCGTCTGGGCGACTACGTCTCGTACGAACGGTGTTATAGGCGTGGGTCCCACCATCAGTTTCTCGATTCGCAAGCCACTCGAGTCAAGCTCCTGCGCAACCGCATAGGTCGCGTATTGAGACAATGCGAGCATGCCTCCTATATAAACCATGGTCGCTGTCAGGGCGGCGACGGTTAGCCGGCAGGAGGTTGGCCTTCCTAGACCGAACTTCCGTATTCGGAGGAGAATGATTGCGGCTAGCGAAACAAGCCATAGGATCTTGGCCGGTATCAGGCCCGGCACGGCGGAAATCATCAGAAACCCGGCGAACAGCGCGAAGGCTGCCCATCCGACAGCGGACCGCCAGCCCCACGAATGAGATAGAAAGACCGCCCCTCCAAGGAGAAGCCACATCCACGGATCGACGATGAATATGGCGTCGCCGTAGAACCAATCACCATCGAAGGGCATCAACCATCGCATCCCGTAATTGTTCAACCAGTCGAGTGAAGGATGTGTGGCTACCGCCAGGTACGAGAGACCGACGAGGGCCCGGATACGGAGGGGCGGAAATTCAGGCCTGGAAGTGTTCTTTGTAATGCGACACCACAGGACGAGAACTCCCGTTAAGATGAGCGGGAGGATCAGGATTGCTGCGATACCGTGGGTCCAGCCGCGCCGAAGGAGTAGAGCAGTGTCGGTATCGACAAGGATGGCGAGTCCGTCGATGTCCGGCAGATTGGCTCCGATGATGAGGGCTGCAGAAGCATAGGCGGTCCTCTGTCGCAAGGGTGTCTGTGCGAGGGCCGCTCCCAGGAAGGTGTGAGTAATCGGATCCATGAAATGACTGACCTGTCACGGACGTCGACCATGGTTGGACGCCGTCTGATAACCAGGAGTTCTCACCCCCATGATAATCGTATCTACCTGGATATTGAATCTTTTCGCCCCCCAACAGACGAGCTCATGTCAAGAGGTGTGTAAATAGACTCAGGCGGCTTTCTCCTTCGACTCCTGGTTGACCAGGACTCCATTCACATACTTGGCTCCCTGATAGACATCTCTCATGAGCTCTGGAGCTTTGAGACGACGGAATCGTTTCTCGGCCACCAAGAGCATCTTCCAGATCACCGCCTGGGCGTTGTTCACCTTCTTGAAGCGCTTGGCCGCATCGGTTCGCAGCCGAAGTCCGGCGAACGGGGACTCCACTGGATTCGTGGTGCGCAGGTGTTGCCACTGCTGCTTCGGGTAGTTGTAAAAGCTCACCATCCGATCCCAGTCCTGGTCCAACAGATCGGCCGCCGGAGCCAAGCCTCTGCTTCGGCACCACTCCTGGAAAACCCGTTTGAGGCGTTCCGCTTCCTGACGGCTCTCAGCATAGGGGATCTGGCGCAGAATCAATAAGGCCGTGGGCTGCTCGCGTTTGGGCACCTTGGCCAGGATATTGACGATGCGGTGATTCCAGCAACGCTGCTCTTCCGCCTCGGGGTAGACGTTGCACAAGGCCCCCCAGATGCCGAGGGGGCCGTCGGCGATGACCAGACGAGGAGCATTCATCCCCCGCCGCTTCAAGTCGCGTAACACCTCTGACCAACTTTCCGTCGATTCCCGATAACCGCTCGTCACCGAAACCACCACCTTGCTGCCATCACTGAGCGCCGCAAGGACCACCAGCAGGACGGCCTTTTCCTTCTCCAGACCCGCTTTGACGTAGATTCCATCCGCCCATAAATAAACGACTTCCAGTTCCTCCAGGGGACGACTTTGCCAGACGGCCCATTCTTCTTGCCACTTCTCTTTCAGTCGGGCCACCGTGTTGGCCGACAAGGCCGCTTCTTCCCCTAAAAGCCCTCTTAATGCCAAGTCGAAATCGCCCTGAGCCAGGCCCTGCAAATACAGCTCTGGAATCAGGTCTCGGACTTGCTGCGTCCGTTTGGCAAACAGCGGCAGTACCCGGCTTTCAAAACGCTCTTCTAGATCTCGGACTCGAGGCCGTCGCACGGTGATCGTCCCGCTACTGAGGGTCAGTCGTCTGGCCTTGCCATAGCCGTTGCGGTATCCCGACGCTGGGTCCACTTTGCCTCGACGCTCACTCTTGTCTCGTCCCAGCAGCTCGGTCACCTCCTCCTCTAGTAGCTCCTGGACCCAAGACTGGACCTTCTCCCGCACCCAATCTTCCAGCTCCTGGAAACAGACTCTTGACTCCACAGTCCCCTCAATGTTCTTCTCTTTCATGCGGTGTGTACTCCTTCCTTTATGGGCCTTCCGGCCCTGGGTTTAGGTCAACCCGGAAGGATACTCACCGCCTCTGCTATTTACACACCTTTTGATGGTAGCTCCCAACAGACATCCATCGGGTCACCGGCATAGATTCCGTCGCGTTCTTTCAAAAACCCCCGGCCCCCCCAAGTTCGTCCCGATTGAGTATTGCCTACGCGCCAAGAAAACTCCGTCCCCTATTGGGCATCGCCTGCTAGCGGAAATCCCCCTAGAAAAATTGGGGTTCGGATGAGTAAATAAACTCCAAATAAACTCTGTCCCCTTTTAAATACGCTAAATAAACTCCGCTAAATAAACTCTGTCCCCTAGTCGCCCAGGAACTCCATGAGCAGAGAATTAGTGTCGTAGATTCGGGAGAACGAGCGTTACGAACTGGGAGTACTCAGATGGATAACGGGCAGAACACAGTAGCCCCACATTCTCCCAAGACGAAAGGTTGCGACTTATGGCACGAACCCCGCGGATCAAAATCGGCGACCAAGACACCTTCTATCACATTACTGCCCGGGTAATCGGCACTCCTGACTGGTTTCCTTTCGCCGACTCCGCTGCCCGCAACAAGTTGCTGAGCCTCATTCGCAAGTACACTCGGGCCTACTTCTGTCGAGTAGCCTCCTTCAGCCTGATGAGTAACCATTACCATCTGCTTGTGCGCTTTCAGGCCGCCCGGAAGCTGAGTCGGAAAGAGCTCAGAGAAAGGGCCACTCTTCTCTATCCAGATCCTGAAAAGGTTCTCAAAACTGATCATCAATGGGAGCGTTTCAACCGGCGTCTGTTCGATCTCTCCGAGATGATGAGAAACATCCAGGGTGCCTATACCAAATGGTACAACCGTAAAAACGGGCGTCGGGGCTCACTGTGGGATGGACGCTTTGGCTCGACCATTCCCTTGGACCAGGAGGCCGTCCAGGAAACATTGGCTTACATCGAGCTCAATCCGGTTAGAGCGGGTTTGGTTTCGAGACCCGAAGACTATGTGTCCAGTTCAGCTTTCCTGAGGCACATTGGAGCTGATGACTGGCTGATGAGTATCGATGAGCTTTTCGAGGGAGCATATCAAATGCAGAGTTACCGCGGTTTCCTCTACTACCGAGGTTTCGAAGGAGGAAGCAAGGAGGGGGCCCGGATCCCCGCCAGGATTCTGCAGCAAGAGCAACAAAGTGGATTCAACCGGCAGGGTATCTACCGAAAACGGCTGCGTTATTTCGCAGAAGGGCTGGTGTTGGGAAGCGAGGAGAAGATCAGGGACTGGATTAGCGATTTTCGACGTCGTGGTCGGTATCTACGGCGAAGCAATCCGATCCCGCACCTGGATGGCCTTGCCTTCACGCTTCGCGAGCAGCGTGCTCCTGCGAAAACCACTCCTGGCTGATCTGCTCGAGGTTGTCCGCGACCATCCCAATCCTGGGGGCCTGTTGCATCCATCGCCTTGTGTCCCAAGACCCATTTGCTTCGACGAGCCCGTCGCGCTCCCACTAGCTGGCTATCCAGTGAGACCTGGTAGGCAGCCACTCAATCAGCCCTAAAACTTTTCCCTGTTCAATTTTGAATCTCTGTTCTCTCCTGACAAGGAAATTGTCATTGTGAGGCAGAAGACTCTACCCTTTTCTCCCTTCATCTCAATTGCTCTCGAATAGAACTCTGTCCCCTTTTCAAAGGCCCTCTCTTTGTTGATCTGGTAAGCTGCCTCTCGCTGACGAAGCAGTTAGGATGAGCCATGAATTTTTCGAATCGTGGAGCCTCTATGCAAAATCTTCGCCTGACAGTATTCGTTTGGGTATGCAGTGTGGCTCTTTCTCACTCATCCGTCCCGTTGGTGTTTGGACAGAACCTATCTGAGAAACCTGTTGCTCGAGACCAACTCTACGACGCTGGACTCCACCTTTTCCTGGATGACGAAGAGGTCCAGGATCACCCCGGTTTCGTCCGAAAGATCCAGAGTCTCAGGCGGATCCGGACTGAGCCGGTGCTCCGTCCCGACCGGCCCTGGGAAGGGCACGCGGTTCAGCTGTGGGGCTCAGTCCTGTACGACCAGGAAGACGCCCTGTTCAAGATGTGGTACTTCTCCGCCAATACCCCACTCTACCGGAGCCAGGGACGGGGCTATTTCATGTGCTATGCGACTTCAAGGGACGGAGTTGAGTGGGAAAAGCCAGCCTTGGGAATAGTGCCGGTCGACGGCTCGGCTGCCAATAACATCGTCTATCCAACGCCGGAGACGCCCGCTGCCTGGGGCTTGGATCCCTGGGGAGTAGTCAAAGATCCGCACGATCCCAACCCTTCCAGGCGCTACAAGATGGGGATGTATCAACAGCGGCCAAGCGAGCAGGAGTCGGACATAGAGACACCAAGCATGACGCGCGAGGAGAAGAACAAGGCGCGAAAGACCCTCCTCCGAGCTATCCGGGATCGGCATGGTATGTACGCAGCCTTCTCACCCAACGGGATCCATTGGACATCAGGGGAGAAGATCCTGGTACCGCGGGGAGGGGACGCCGGGGCCCTTGTGTTCGATCCCCTCAGCAGGGGCTACATTGCTTCCACCCGCCGCTACCAGACCATCATGGATCACTTCGTAATCGGCTGGAAGGGTTATAGGCGCGTTATCGCCCTGTCCACAAGCCCGGATTTCGTGCACTGGACTCCGCTCAAGACTGTACTCAAGCCCGACGATTTCGACGACCCTCGGGACCAGATGTATGTCATGACCCCTTTCGCCTACGGAAATCAGTACATCGGATTCATCGGAATGCTCCACTCGTCTACCGAGCTGGGACCCACACAGCTGGCCTCTGCCCGAGACTTGCAGAATTGGCGGCGGGTAGGACGCCGGGAGGAGTTCTTGTCGGTTGGCTCTCCAGGGAGCTGGGATGGGGCCTGGGCCAGCCTTTCCGGGAATCCTCCGATCCTCAGGGGAAATACGCTTCACCTGTGGTACTCGGGGCGTCCCCAAGCCCACGGGACCTCGGGCATGTGGCAAAGCTCCATCGGCATCGCCACCCTCCGCAAGGATGGCTTCGTAGCGCTTCGCAGCGGCATTCGAGGCGGGGAACTGATGACAGAACCGGTTGAGGTTCTCGGTCCCAAGCTTTACCTCAACGCCCTCTCTTTGTTCGGGAGGGTTCAGATTCGCGTGATTGAAGAAATCTCTGTCCCCAATGGCTACTCTTTTGAGGAGTGTAACGGGCTCGAGCGTGGCGACGACACCGGCTTCGAAATTACGTGGGGGGAGGACAGGAAAGATCTGTCTCCTTTCGTGGGTAAGAAGATTCGCCTGCACATCCACGCGGACAACGCGACCAGCCTCTTTTCCTACAGGTTCGGTAACTCCGGAGACTGATTCATGCGAAGTCTTTCAGCGATTCACATCGGCTTTCTTGGAGCCCTTCTCTCTCTGACCAACATCGCATCTCTGGCCCAGAAGGCGGCAATCAAGAACCTCCACCAGCTCTACGATCCTGGTCTCCATCTCTTCATCGACGACGAGGGGATCCAGGATCATCCCGGGTTTGTGCGCAAGGTGCAACAACCCCAACGTCTCCAGTCCGAGCCAGTATTACGGCCAGACCGGCCCTGGGAAGGAACCTCGGTTCAATCGAAGATCTCGGTCCTTTACGACCACGAAGAGGACCTTTTCAAGATGTGGTACTTCTCCGTTGACATCGCTTCGTACCGGCGGGGAGGTGGGGGCATCTATGTCTGCTACGCCACCTCAAAGGACGGCATTCAGTGGGAAAAGCCGGAACTCGGCCTGGTCCCGGTCGAGGGGGCAGCCGCCAATAACATTGTCTTTCCCACGCGAGAGATGCCCTCCGCTTGGGGCTATGATCCCTGGGGGGTGATCAAGGATCCGAAGGAAACCAACCCGGCCCGGCGCTATAAGTTCGGGATGTATCAACAGCGTCCCACCCCGGAGGACTCGGACATTGAGACCCCGGACATGAATCGGGAGGAAAAGAACCGGGCTCGCAAGACGCTCATGCGCGCAATTGAGGACAGGCACGGAATGTATGCAGCGTTCTCTCCCGACGGGATCCACTGGACTCTTGGAGAGGGGATGTTGGTTGCCCGCGGTGGAGATGCGGGCAGCCTGGTCTACGATCCACTTAGCCAGAGCTATTTGGCGGTGACGCGGCGCTATGACACCCTCATGGATCACTACGCCCTCGAATGGAAAAAATACAGGCGAGTTATCGCTCTTTCCGCCAGTCCTGACTTCGTCAGTTGGAGCCCTCTTAGCACTGTCTTGAAACCGGACGACTTCGACGACCCCGGAGACCAGATGTATGTGATGATCCCCCTGGCTTATGGAAACCAGTACATAGGATTGGTCACCATGCTCCACTCTTCCACCGAGTTGGGGACAGTCCAGCTTGCCTCTGCCCGCGATCTCAAACACTGGAGCCGAGTGGGACGTCGCCAGGAGTTCCTTCCCGTGGGTCCGTCGGGCAGCTGGGATGGAGCCTGGGTCTCGCTAGCCGGGAATCCGCTGGTGCTTAACAGTCTCGGAATTTCAATCAAGTGAGCTGTTCTCTGAGACCGCCCTTTCGTCACAGCCGGGGTGTCCCGAAACAGCCTTTTACGGCCTTGGCCGTCGGCACGAAGTGCCTACTTAAAGGGGACAGACTTTACTTCTGGTATTCAGGCAAAAGCCAGGCCCATGGAACCGAGGGCATGGCCAGAGCCGCCATAGGCCTTCTCACTCTGCGCAAGGATGGATTTGTGGCCCTGCGCAGCGGTATCCGCGGTGGAGAACTGATGACTGAGCCGGTGGAGGTTCTCCAGCCAAAGCTCTACCTCAACGCCCTCTCCTTCTTCGGGCGAGTCCAGATTCGGGTGATCGAAAACGTCTCTGTCCCCAATGGATACTCTTTCGATGAATGCAACGGGCTCGAGCGCGGCGACGAAACCGACTTCGAGATCACCTGGGGAAAGGACCGGAGGGACCTATCGGTTTTTGTGGGTAAGAAGATCCGCCTGCAAATCAAGGCCGACAACGCTACTAGTCTTTTTTCCTATCGGTTCGGCGAAGCCAAGAATTGAATTCCGGAGCTCTCGTCGGATAGGCTGTCTGTCTTCTGAGTCATAGGGTTTTGCCCGGTTTCCCCCCCTTAGGGTTTTCTCTCGCCTGATGGAGATTTTGTCCCTTTCCTTTCGTGTGATAGTGTTCTAGTTTGTGATCGGCCGCGTATGCCGCCACCTGGCGGTCGTCATTCTGTTCGTTACGAATTCACTCTACATCGCAGCAGGAGAACGTCCCAAGGCGTTTTCCCCGGACGCAGTACGCTTCTTTGAGAACGAGGTCCGCCCGGTTCTGAGCCATAAGTGTAGCGGTTGTCACAATGCCAAGCTGCTTACCAGCGGCTTCTCGGTCGAGAGTCGAGAGGACATCCTGAAGGGGGGAAACCGTGGTGCGGTCGTCTCTCCAGGTGAACCCTCTCAAAGCCGGCTCATCCAAGCAATTCGCTACCAAGATGAGCTGAAGATGCCCCCGGACGACAGATTGACACCCCAACAAGTCTCCGCGCTCGTCCGCTGGATCGAGATGGACCTTCCTTGGCCGGGCCGAATGTCGGCGGCCGGGTCCACTCCTGGTAACGCTTCGAGTCACTGGTCGTTTCAGCCAGTCCAGCGGCCGCTTCAACCGACTGTCTCGGACCCCTCATGGATCCGCAATCCGATCGACAGCTTCGTCCTCGCTCGACTGGATAAAGCAGGACTCAAGCCCTCTCCAGAAGCCCCCAAAGCGACCCTGATTCGCCGGACCTACCTTGACCTGATCGGTTTGCTGCCGTCACTTGAGGAGGTGACAGAGTTCACGGGGGATAACCGGCTCGATGCCTACGAGCATCTTGTCGATCGTCTGCTGGCCTCGGCGCATTACGGTGAGCGTTGGGGCCGTCACTGGCTCGATCTGGCCCGCTACGCCGATTCGAACGGATACAACAACGACTTTCCGCGCCAGATCTGGATGTATCGTGACTGGGTGATTAACGCCCTCAACCGCGATATGCCCTTCGATCAGTTTGCTATCGAGCAGATTGCAGGGGACCTGCTTCCTGATGCCACCGAGGACCACATCGTGGCCACCGGTTTTCAACGCAACACCTTGTTGAATCTTGAAGGGGGTATCGACTTCGAGCAGTATCGGGTCGAAGCGGTTGTCGACCGTGTCAACACTACTGGTGTTGCCTTTCTGGGTCTGACGCTAGGCTGTGCCCGCTGCCACGATCACAAGTTTGATCCGGTCTCGCAGCGAGAGTTCTACCAGTTTTTCGCCTTTTTCAACAGCATCGATGAGCTGAGTGGCGAGTTCAAGAATGATGCCGGACGTGCCCGTGCACAGGAGCCGGTGCTGGAGTTTGGCACTCCCGAACAGTATGAGAGACAAAAGGCCCTCAAAGCCCAGCTGGAGGTGATGGAGAAGGAGTTGAAAAGCTACGAGGAAGGGCTGCTGGCAAAGCAGCACGTGTGGGAGTCCTCCCTAAGCGAGGAGGCCCGTGCGAAGCTGACACCTGGCCAGCGCACCATCCTGGGGCTGTCGACCGAAGAGCGCCACGAAGCTCAACACGAGGCCATCCGGCGGGCGTATTTCGGCCAGGACCTCGGGCATCTGGAGCGTAAGAAGGCCGTAGCCGCGGTCCGTGCGCTTGAGCCCGAGATCCCTAGCACGTTGGTCATGAGTGAGCTGGCCAAGCCTCGTCCGACCCATATCCTGCTGGGAGGAGACTTTCTCAGAAAGGGAGTCGCTGTTGAGCCTGGGACTCCGACGGTGTTGCCGCCGCTGCCTGCTCGGAATCGGCACTCCCGCCTCGACTTGGCCCGCTGGTTGGTTGATGACAAGAATCCGTTGACACCCCGTGTGACGGTCAACCGAATCTGGCAGCGCTACTTCGGATACGGAATCGTCGAGACCACCAACGATTTCGGCACCCAGGGTGCACCCCCCACACATCCGCGCCTTCTGGACTGGTTGGCGTCGGAATTGGTGGCCAAACAGTGGAGTCTGAAGGCGCTACATCGTCTGATCGTGACCTCGGCGACCTACCGGCAGTCTTCCAGATATCGGCTGGACGCGCAGGAAATCGATCCCCGCAACCGCCTTTTGTCGCGGCAGAACCGGCTCCGGGTGGAGTCCGAGATTGTTCGCGATCTGGCCCTGTCCGCGAGCTCTATGTTGACACCCGAGATCGGTGGTCCAAGTGTGTTTCCACCTCAGCCTCCGGGGGTGGATAGAAAAAAGAGATGGTCCCAGAGTGAAGGAAAAGATCGCTATCGGCGGGGGATGTACACCCACTTCTGGCGGACGAGTCCGCATCCCGGTCTGATGGTTTTTGACAGTCCCAACGGTATGACTTCGACTAGCCGGCGGAATCGTTCCACCACGCCGCTGCAGGCGCTGACGCTTCTCAATGATGAGGGCTTTCACGAGTTCGCCCAAGGACTAGCACATCGGGTTCTGACCGAACCACGGCTCAGTTCCGACTCGGTCCGTGTCGAGTATCTCTTCAGGGTCTGTTTGACCCGTAGTCCTGAGCCCGGAGAGAAGGAGAGGCTGGAGCGTCTATTGGCATCGCAGCTGGACGATTTTCAGGCCCGTCCCCGGGAGGCCAAAGAGCTTCTAACCCTACCCCTTCCTGATGGGACCGATGGGCAGCAGGCTGCCGCGTGGACCACAGTAGCTAGTGTTCTTCTCAACCTGGACGAGTTCATCACCCGGGAGTGATCATTCCCGGGAGGAGCGAGGAACTTGATTGGAGAAGGGGACAGAGATGATTTTCCAAAGGCTCGCACTCCTGGAACAAACACGGCGCCATTTCTTCAGTCGCTGTTTTGTCGGTTTGGGTGGGATCGCTTTTAGCAGCCTTTTAGATAGCGGAAGCATGGTGGCCGCAACCGGGGACCGAGAACAGAATCCTCTTGCTCCCAGAGCTCCACACTTCAGTCCCAAAGCTAAGCGGGTCATCTATCTGTTCATGGCAGGCGGACCCAGCCAGTTTGAGACCTGGCTCTACCGGCCCGAACTCGCGCGGTTCCATGGACGGCCGACGCCAGACTCCTTTCTTGAGGGCAAGCGGTTCGCGTTCATGGAACGCTTCACCAAGACCAGGCCCAAGTTGCTGGGTCCCACCAGGAAGTTCAGACAGCACGGCCAGTCGGGTACCTGGGTATCGGATGTTTTTCCCCACATGGCGACCGTGGTCGATCAGTTGTCGCTGGTGCACTCGGTGGTAGCCGAGAACTTCAACCACGCCCCTGCCAAACTCTTTTGCAATACCGGATCATCTCGCTTCGGGCGTCCGAGTATGGGTGCCTGGCTGGGCTACGGTTTGGGCAGCGAATCGAAGGATCTGCCTGCCTTCGTCGTCCTCCGATCTGGGTCCAGTGACTTCATGGGAGGGGCCTCTATGTGGGGGAGTGGATTCCTCCCAACCGCCTACCAGGGGATCGAGTTTTTTCCATCCGCCGTACCGATTCCGAATCTAGCCAGCCCCAAGGGAATATCACCGGATCGTCAGGCGGCGCGGCTCAGTGCCATCCACGATTTGAATCGAGCGCACAAGGCGGATTACGGCGATCCCGAGATCAGTACCCGAATCGCTTCCTACGAGATGGCCTATCGGATGCAGACCAGTGGTCCCGAACTGATGGACCTTGCCAGCGAAGGCCAGGACATGTTGGACTTGTACGGAGCCACTCCGGGGGAGCCCTCGTTCGCGAACAACTGCCTGCTGGCCCGCCGCATGATTGAGCGTGGCGTGCGCTTTGTCCAGCTCTACCACTCCGGTTGGGATCATCACGGAAACGGAAGCAACAACCTGAATGAGAAGCTCGACGAGGTCTCCCTGGCGACGGATCGTCCCTGTGCTGCGCTGATCAAGGATCTCAAGCGACGCGGCCTGTTGGAGGACACGCTGGTGATATGGGGCGGAGAGTTTGGGCGCACACCCATGGGAGAAGTGCGAGAAACGGTTGGTCGCAACCACCACATCGAGAACTTTCCGATGTGGTTTGCCGGAGGTGGTATCAAGCCTGGCCAGAGCGTTGGAGAGGTCGATGAGCTAGGCTTCTTTGTGACGAAAGATAAGGTAGAGGTGCACGATGTTCACGCGACCCTCCTTCATCTCCTGGGCCTCGATCACACAAAGCTTACCTACCGCTTCCAAGGCCGCGACTTCCGCCTTACCGACATCGGCGGTCGCGTGATCGAGAGACTGTTGGCCTGAACTGTGCCCCGCCCGAAAGGGGGACCGCTTTTCGGACCATCAGGAAGCGGGAACTGATGTTCGAGTCTTAACAGTCTCGGAATTTCGATAGCGAAGCGAAGCGAGCTGTAATAGTCAAATCATGACAGCTAAGACCTGTGATCGAGTCAGCAAGAGATTGGGAGGGACCTTTGTCTGTGGTTCGATCCCAAGCAGTTGCGCGATCATACGGGGTGGTCCGAATAAAAGGCACCAAAGCTCCATCGGATGGCCACATCGCGGGCAAGAAAGAGGCTTCCTGTCCCCCGCTGCCTGGCGCCTCTGCTCCCACGTCTGGGGCTTGGAACGGCGTTTTTTCCTCTGGGCTAAAAGTTGACGAGCCCTCTTCAGGAGCTTGGTGCGTTTGATGTTCGAGAATAACCCATAGTGACGGACTTGTCGAAACCCGACCTCCGGCAGGTGTTGAACCAAACGGTCAATGAAGGTCAACACGGGGAGTTTTCGGACTCGGATCTTCCGGTCCTGATGATAGTCCTTGAAACGAAAGGTCACGTGGCCCTGAGCGAACTTGATAATGCGCCCTTCGGCAATCACGGGCCGCTTGGTATAACGGCAGGCGTAACGGACGGCTTGGTCGGCACTTTTCAACGACGGACCGATGAGGATATGCCAGCGCTTCTTGCGAATGTGCCCCAAGAGCTTGTCCACCTCGATCCGGCGTCGGGGGTCGCTTCGAAGCCGGCGACGCACCAGGGGCTGGGACTGGTGAGCGCGGCGCACTCCGTGGAGGACGTTCAACTTCCACTCCGTAGCCAGCAGGGGGGCCGGGACGAGATAGCGTTGGGGGGCGGCCTGCCAGCGATCGCCGGCGCCGTTGAGCCCTCCGGCGGTGACGATCATATGGAGATGGGGGTTCCATTTGAGGTCGGACCCGAAGGTGTGCAAGACGATGATCAGGCCTGGCAAGTAGCGCCGGCTTGGACGTCTGGCCGCCAGCCAGGGCTGGCTCTTGCGCCCTCGTGGGGTGGGTCCCTGCCCGCTGAGACTCAAGACAGCATCCGCGGCGGCTCGAAACAACACGTTGAGCAGGACCCGACGGTTGTCCTGGATCACCAGCCGCAGCTCCCACGGCAGGGTGAAGACCAAGTGCCGATAGGGCACCTCCAGGAGATCCGAGAGGAGCTCGTCGCACCACTGGTCGGTGCGGACCTTCCCGCAGCTGGAACAGAAGACCGATTTGCAGCTGTGGGGTACGACCTTGACGGTAGGACAGTTGGAGCACCCAAACAAATGCAGCCCCAGTTTCGCGGTCCGGCACGACAGCATCCGGGAGACATGGTGGTGGACTGCCCGCCGCACCTGTCCCCCTTTCCAGGCGATGTAGCGCTGGAAGTTGTTGCTCGTCAAGAGGATCTCCGCGATGGCGATCGGACCGCCCCACCGGCTCATGGGCAGCGATGCTCCTCTCCACCAGCAAGCGTGTCAAGTAGCCTCCCTTTCCGTCCTCGGCTGCCACGTCCCAAAACTACCTTTTACGGCCAGGGGCCGTCGGCACGTAGTGCCTACTCTAAAACCAAGCTGCTCAGGATTGCGGCAGATAATGACGGCGGCAAAGATCTTGGGTATGTAACCCCTGGTTTCCGCTGGAAGGGCACGTGATCGGTAAAGATACCAGAAGTTGCGCTGGCGAATCGGATCTTCCACTTTTCTAATGGTTCGCCGGATCCGGGTCGGCCCCAGGTTGTAGGCAGCCAACGCCAGCATCACCGAACTCCCCGATCCAAACTGTATGATCAGCTCGCGCAGGTATTTCCCCGCTGCCTGGGTGGACTTTTTCACGTCTAGTCTCTCATCCACTTCGTCTGTGACCGTGAGCCCGTAGGCACGGGCGGTGCCGGGCAGTAGCTGCCACAGACCGACTGCTCCAGCGCTGCTGGAGCTGTTCGTGACAAAAGCACTTTCCACAACCACGATGTAGGCTAGATCGGGCGGGAGGCTGTCGCTCTCAAGACTCTGGCGAACTTGTTGCAGAGTGTCCCAATGCCTGTTCAGGGTCCGCTCGATATTCTTGCGGTCCTGTTCTTGGTAGCGGTTGACGTAACGTCGCACTTGCTCTGAGAATTCAGGTGGGATGCTGTAGTTCTCGGCGCCGAACTCTGACATAAGCGCCCGGATCTCCGTTTCGATGAAGTCCAGCTCTTCGCTCCGCACCCCCAGTTTGTACATCAGGCTTCGTTGCACCTTCTTGGCAGCCTCCTGATGCTTCTCCAGCTCCTTGATCAAGAGTTCGACCTCCTCTGGGTCTCCGCCGTCTTGGAGCCGCGTTTCGAGGCCGGCTATATGCTGGTCCAGATCAAACTTCTTCCGTTTCAGGCCGTCTATAGTCCAGTAGGCGTACGCGGAAACGATCAGGAGCAGAAGAGCCATGCCCCCAATTATCATAAAAAGAGGTTTACGGGATCGCTTCACCGAGGTGCTGACCACCTCTCGCATAAAGAACCCTGTATGCCCTTCTCCTCCTGCCTTTCGAGCTTCACGTGACTTGCGGAGAGCTTCCTCCATGAGCTCGTTCCGATCCTGATCGGCAGCGGGAGGACGTGAGATCCTTGTCTTCGGTCCTGTCGCAGGCGCCAATTCAGGGTCGGACTCTACGGGTCGGTCCAAGTACCGGAACTGGAACTGTGGGCCGTCCGGGCCCAGCATGAAAACTGCGCCGTGTTCAAGAGCCTCTTCCTGGATTCGTCGACCGTTGAGGTAGGTTCCGTTGGTGCTGTCCAGATCTCGAATGCGGTAGGAATCGCCCGATTTGTAGATTTCGAGGTGTTGCTTTGAGATGGTCGAAAGATTTGTTTGTTCAGGGATCAGGTCGCTCTCTTCCCCGCGGCCGATTCGAACTACGGGGCCTAGAACAGGGTGGCGCTTCTCGCTACCCAGGCCAGTGAGTTGAACTAGATATGCTTCCGACTCGGTGGACTGGGTTTTGGTCTTTTCTTCCATAGGATTTGACGGGGGCGTCTCTCCGAAACAAGTCCGAGACAAGGAAGATTATAGATTGGTCAGACATTCAAGACAACCTCAGGGACTAGTCTAGGAGTCAGGGTCCGCGTAGTCGTATCTTCCCTTACAATACTCGAGCTCAGAGGTTCCGGATCGCTGCCAAACCAAGACCAGTTCCTGGCCGTTGGAGGATAGAGCGATTCCGCCTTGCGGATCGAGCTCGATCGAGGGCAGCTCCTGTTCGCGTGTCCAGCCCGCCTGGCTCAGCGTCCCGAACCCGTTGGTCAATTCGTGGCTGGCGGTGAAGATTCCCGTGAGACCGAATACCTCCGTGTAGGCAGACGGTGTGTCCTGATAGGCCGCACGGTGAACCAAATGCATCTCGCCTTCGATGCTGGCCATCGCCAGGTGGCCCAGTGCTTGATAGTCATTCTGCAGTGCTGCCAGCTTTCTGGCAAACTGGCCGACATAGAAATCGGCGGGCGACCATCGGTGCAGGGAAGTATTGTTCTCGGGCGCTGGGCTATCGTTGAAAGCAGCCGCATTGAAGCCATTGAATGGTGCTAGGTTGTAGGAGGTCATCCGTAATTTCCGGGTGTTCCGTTCCTTGTAGACCAGGTACAGCGATGGCCCCATTTGAGCCAGTGCCATGGGGCCGTCGGTCAGTTGTCCGACGCCGCTGGGCTTGGGACTGCCAGACTCCATCTGCGAAGGTCAGGGAACGTAAAAATCCGTTCGCCGATTGCCAGCACAACATGGCCTTTTCCTGACGATCCTCGTAGTCCAGATAGCTAGCTAGTGCCCGTCCGGAAACCGGGGTTCCCAGAACTGTAATCTGTTGAATCGGAACCACTTTTTATACCTGAGACTGCTGACAGACCGACTCGACCCAGCTCGATCCAGAGCGAGGACGAGCGAGCGAGGGCGCACGGGCCAAAAAACACCGGTTCGGCGCAGACCTCTCCCTGAGTCGGAGCCACAAGGCAGTACGGTCAGCCACAAAAGACTACAACAGGAGTCGGGCCAGGACGACCAGGTTATAGGTCAGGACGCTGGCATGGACGTAGCTTTGAAAGTGAGGCCAGCCTTTCCAGGTACAGCGGTGGAGACCAAAGGTGTGCTTGAGGGTCCCAATGCACCCCTCGATCCCGGCCCGGAAGCGTTTGAGCTGTTTGTAGACCCAACTGGAACGCACCATGCTCTCGACCGTCAACCCACACTTTTTGGAAAAGGCCACGTCCTGTACCCCCTGCTCTTTGGCCCAGCTCAGGTTGGCCGCCGAGGCAAAACCGCCATCCCAGGCGCTCTGGCGCGGGACCTTCCCGTACAGCTGTCGATGACGCCCTAAGAAGGGTTGCACATAGTTGCTATCGGCTGGATTCCCGCGTTCCACCACACAATCCAGGATCAGCGACGAGGCCCCCGTGCTGACAAACACTTTGTGGCCGAAAACCGTTTCCCGAGGGCTCTTCTTGATAATATCGGTGTGCTCTTCGAAGAGGGAACAGATCTTCTCCTGGGCCGCGACGGCCTCGCCCGAAAGGACCCGTCGTTGAGTCTGCTCGATGACTTGGTGCAACAGCTCCAGATAGTGGGCCAGTTGCGCCGCCCCGGCCAGACTGAGGGGATCGCTCCACTGCGCCGACGCGGCCAGCGCCTGCTCGGCATAGTGGGCCGTCTTGGACGCCACCTTGATCAGATCGCGGTAACTCTCCAGGCGCTTCTTGCCGCGGCGGTTGCGGATGTTCAGGACGCGCCGCTTGGCCCGTCGCGTGTGATCGACGAAGCCGATCCCTTCCCAGTCCCGCAGCCGCCCCAGCCACCGGGTGACGACTCGAATGCCGTCGTCCAACAGCTCACTGTCGAGCGGATAGTGGACGTTGGTCTGGACCGCCGTGGCATCGACCCGAATCCGTTGGCCTTTTTCCAGACCCCGAGCCTGCGCCCAGCGCACCAAGTGGTCGTTGATCGCCTTCCATGTCCCCGGCTCAATCTTCCCCAGGTTCTCCGCCAGGGTGGCTTTGCTGATCGACGCCCCATAGGGCAAGCGACAGAACCTCTGACAGCTTTGCGAATCCACCAGATGAAACTCCAGCTTGCGATAGCTGAACTGATGCAGCTGTTTGATGACGGCACAACGCAGCACCTGCTCGGCCGTCAAACCGGGGGCGCCGACACTGGAATCGACCCTGTCAGAGAGATCTTGTACTATCAGCTCCAGCGTCTGGGGATTGTCGTCCAGGATGCGCGAGATCACCTTCAATTCATGGGCCAGTTGGTGATCGGGCCATGGTGGGGAAAGGGGGCGTTGTTTTTCACGCTTTTGACGCATCTTCGAACTCCTGAAATCGTCCTAAGTCGTTTCAGTCTAATTGTTTACACCAGATAGTCTAGCAAACGACCCTGACAATTTCGGAGCTTGAAAAAGCCCTCTTTCCCCTTCCTTATCAATTACTTACGGATTTCCGGACGGGCACTAGCTAGTGCCCGTCCGGAAACCGGGGTTCCCAGAACTGTAATCTGTTGAATCGGAACCACTTTTTATACCTGAGACTGCTGACAGACCGACTCGACCCAGCTCGATCCAGAGCGAGGACGAGCGAGCGAGGGCGCACGGGCCAAAAAACACCGGTTCGGCGCAGACCTCTCCCTGAGTCGGAGCCACAAGGCAGTACGGTCAGCCACAAAAGACTACAACAGGAGTCGGGCCAGGACGACCAGGTTATAGGTCAGGACGCTGGCATGGACGTAGCTTTGAAAGTGAGGCCAGCCTTTCCAGCTACAGCGGTGCAGCCCGAAGGTGTGCTTGAGGGTCCCAATGCACCCCTCGATCCCGGCCCGGAAGCGTTTGAGCTGTTTGTAGACCCAACTGGAACGCACCATGCTCTCGACCGTCAACCCACACTTTTTGGAAAAGGCCACATCCTGCACCCCCTGTTCTTTGGCCCAGCGCAGGTTGGCCGCCGAGGCAAAACCGCCATCCCAGGCGCTCTGGCGCGGGACCTTCCCGTACAGCTGTCGATGACGCTCTAAGAAGGGTTGCACATAGTTGCTATCGGCCGGATTCCCCCGTTCCACCACACAATCCAGGATCAGCGACGAGGCGCCCGTGCTGACAAACACCTTGTGGCCGAAGACCGTTTCCCGAGGGCTCTTCTTGATAATATCGGTGTGCTCTTCGAAGAGGGAACAGATCTTCTCCTGGGCCGCGACGGCCTCGCCCGAAAGGACCCGTCGTTGAGTCTGCTCGATGACTTGGTGCAACAGCTCCAGATAGTGGGCCAGTTGCGCCGCCCCGGCCAGACTGAGGGGATCGCTCCACTGCGCCGACGCGGCCAGCGCCTGCTCGGCATAGTGGGCCGTCTTGGACGCCACCTTGATCAGATCGCGGTAACTCTCCAGGCGCTTCTTGCCGCGGCGGTTGCGGATGTTCAGGACGCGCCGCTTGGCCCGTCGCGTGTGATCGACGAAGCCGATCCCTTCCCAGTCCCGCAGCCGCCCCAGCCACCGGGTGACGACTCGAATGCCGTCGTACAACAGCTCACTGTCGAGCGGATAGTGGACGTTGGTCTGGACCGCCGTGGCATCGACCCGAATCCGTTGGCCTTTTTCCAGACCCCGAGCCTGCGCCCAGCGCACCAAGTGGTCGTTGATCGCCTTCCATGTCCCCGGCTCAATCTTCCCCAGGTTCTCCGCCAGGGTGGCTTTGCTGATCGACGCCCCATAGGGCAAGCGACAGAACCTCTGACAGCTTTGCGAATCCACCAGATGAAACTCCAGCTTGCGATAGCTGAACTGATGCAGCTGTTTGATGACGGCACAACGCAGCACCTGCTCGGCCGTCAAACCGGGGGCGCCGACACTGGAATCGACCCTGTCAGAGAGATCTTGTACTATCAGCTCCAGCGTCTGGGGATTGTCGTCCAGGATGCGCGAGATCACCTTCAATTCATGGGCCAGTTGGTGATCGGGCCATGGCGGGGAAAGGGGGCGGTGTTTTTCACGCTTTTGACGCATCTTCGAACTCCTGAAATCGTCGTAAGTCGTTTCAGCTTAATCGATTGTACCAAATAGCCTAGCAAACGACCCTGACAATTTAGGAGTCTGAAAAAGCCCTCTTTCCCCTTCCTTATCAATCAGTTAGAGATTTTCGGACGGGCACTAGATAGAGATAACAACGTCTCCAGCAACGTCTTGGCCAACTTGAGCTTCAGTGGTCCATTGCCCGTCCGTTCCCCGAAGCGCCCAGTATAATTGCCCATCTCACAACCTCCCGATCGTAGTGGGTTCTGGGTGCTCGATTCACGCCCGGTGGACAGAGTCATGCTCCCTTCTCCCAAGCGAGGTTGGCAGAAGCCGACAGCTTGCGAAGCCGAGTCACCTCTTGCTTGGCCTCGGCCAAATTGCCAAATCCTTCACCGGAGCTGCCGACATTCTCGCCCTGGGCATTCTCCAGACGCCAGCGATTCCGATCGCTCTTTTCCCCGTAGATAGTGAATCTCCTACCCGCGCTCTGTGTTTCATGAAACTGCCGGTGAGCCGGGATAGGCGCCGGTTTCCCCGAATCCTGGTGGTCCTGGAGCGGTTCTTGAGCGTCGGTTCTGAGCAGCATGCTGATCTACCTCTCCTGAGTGCTGTGAAGAACAACGAGGCCGAATTTATATAGTGAGTTAGTCTACCACTGTCCCTTTCAGAAGACTCTGTACCCTTCTCGGGCACTGTGCCCTTCTCGGGCATCGTTCCTGTCCCTTTCAAAAAGACTCTGTCCCCTTCTCCCCTTCTTCCCCTTCTCCCCTTCTCATCCCCACCACCAAGATGAACTCTGTCCCCTTCTGATGTCCCCTTCTGATGTCAATTTCTTCTCTGGCTTGCTGTTGCTCGGGCAGGGGGCTTTGAGTACACTGGCCGCAGCTTGGGGAATGCTGGGTCGGCGGAGGGTCAGTGGTTTCATCCGTAGGAACGAGTCGATGATGCGCAGGGTTCTTTCGTCCCTGATCCTGGTGGCCCTGGTTGGCTGCGGTACCCCTGGGGAGCAGTCCCAACCCGATGCCCAGACGGCTGCCGGAACCTGCCGCGAGATCTTTCCCAGCTATTGGCAGGATCCCAATCCAAAGTTCGTCTCGATGTGGGAGGGGCAGACCACCAGTGACACTCCGCCGATCGGATGGGACGGTCCGGTCTTCCGGTTGAGTGACGCCTATCCTACTTCTCCAGTCGATGAGTCAGGAGCTCAGCCCTGGCGCGCGAGTCGCTTCGATGCGCTCTTCGACCCTTCCACGGACGAACCCACCAAGAGCTTGCCGAAGAGTACGCCTGGGCGGTCATGAACTACATCCAAGAGGGTAATCTCAGTGGTGGCGATGTGGAACAGGACTGGGATGTCTGCAATAACACCGTGCGGGGCTGGTACCACATGCCCTTTCAAGACCTACGAGGTTCTCAGTGGCCGTGAATTTACTTTTCCCTGCAGCTGTCGATCTCGCTGACCCAGTGGGGTCAATGGCAGCAGCACCTGGCCCAGGTATCCGAGGCGGCTGATAGCGAGCGGGTGCACTCGGCGGAGCCGCCCGCACGATAGCCGGGTGGCGCTAGGATCATTGTTCGTAAAGGAAGGACAGGTAAGATCGTGAAGCGGTATCTCATGGCAGTGGAAGTTTTTCTGTTGATTTCAGGACCGATTGTTCTGGCAGGGGACGGTGCGGTGCGGCACGAGGGCTTCGAGAGTTTCAGCGAGGGTACTCTGGGAGACGCCGGCGCGAACCTGTATGTTTCCAAGACAGGTCGGATCCAGGTCATCAATCAGTGGGATCTGAACCGGGACGGGCACGTGGACCTGGTCATGAGCAATTCTCATGACAACATGAGCGTGGTGGACGCCCTGGTCTACTGGGGTACCCCCAAGGGACCGAAGTCCCTGCTGCCGGAGCTATGGGAAAAGCGTCCGTTGGCCCAGGTGGTATACGGACTCATGGACGGTAGCGATCAGGTGACCCGGCTCCCCTCTTTTGGTGGCGGGCGATCCGCTGTGGCCGACCTGAACCAGGATGGCTACCCGGAACTGGTTTTCTGCAACTACATCCACAACTATCCCGGTGTGCGAACCGCATATGTCTACTGGGGAAGCCAGCAGGGATACCATCCGCAGAGCCGCACCGAGCTACCCACGAAGTGGGCCGCGGGGGTGGTTGCGCTCGATCTGAACTCGGACGGCTATCCTGAGTTGGTCTTCGCCAACCAGGGCGTCGAGGCGGGTGCGGAGAAGATCTCTCCCAAGGTGGACCTCTCTTCCTATATCTACTGGGGGAGTGCCAACGGTTTCGATCCGGAGAGCCCGGGACTGGTACCTACTCAGGGCGCCAGGGACGTTGCTGCCGGAGATGTCAATGGGGATGGCGATGTGGACCTCATCTTCATCAACAACAGCCCTCAGGCCCAAGGTGTGCAGATTTTTCTGGGTGCTGCAGGCGAATACGGTGAGGCGAGAACTCATCAAGTTCCGGTGCCGACTCCCAGCAGTGTTGCGTCCGGCGACCTGGATAACGACGGGTATGCCGACGTTGTGGTTACCTCCTCCAAGGGCGAGGGGGAACCAGCAGGCAAAGGTGTCTACGTCTTTTTTGGAAGTAAGAAGGGTTTGACCGAGGAGCGCAAGCTGACCCTTGAGGCGCTCGGGCCCACCGACGTTGCTATTGCCGACCTGGACGGAAACGGACATCTGGATCTGGCCGTCTCCAATGCTTCGGTGGCCGAACTTCCGTCGCTTCCTACTTCGTATCTGTACTGGGGCGGAGCCGCAGGATTCTCTTCCGAGCGCAGGACCGAGCTCCCCACGCTCGCAGCTTCGGGTGTCGCCGTGGGGGATCTGAACCGCGACGGGCACAAGGATCTGGTCTTTGCCAACTCTCACAATGGGACGATCAATGACGTGCCTTCCTATATCTACTGGGGTAGCTCTACAGGATTCGCACCCTACCTCCGTACCGATCTGCAGAGCTTCGATGCGACCAGTGTGAATGTCGCCGATCTGGATTCAGACGGAAACCAGGAAGTGGTGTTGGTCAATCGGGTCAGCGGGAAGTACCATGGCAAGGTCCAGAACAATATCTACTGGGGCAATCCCCATCACTTCTACTCCACCGCCTCCATGACGGCACTACCTGGCGAAGGGGCCTATGCCGTGGCCGTGGCAGACTTGAACGACGACGGCTTCAACGAACTGGTACTCACCAACTCCTACATCGATGTCAGTTACGTCTATTGGGGCAGTCAAAAAGGGCTGTCTCCGGAGCGGAAGCAGGATTTGTCCGTTCCTGGGGCGAACGGAATCAGTGCCGCCGATTTGAACCGGGATGGCTATCTGGATCTGATCTTCACCCACGGGAGGGGTCAACGGTTGGGGACAATCTTCTGGGGAGGTGAGGACGGTTTTTCAGATTCCCAGCGCACCTCGCTACCCTTGAAGAACCAGAGGTGTACCAACAACCGGGTTGCCGATCTGAATCACGATGGATATCTGGATCTGGTCTTCCCTGGAAGCTGGTACGGAATCTATCAGATCTTCTGGGGAGGGTCGGATGGGTACTCTGAGGAGCGAAGCTGGAGCGAGGTTCTTCCCGCAGGTAATCTGGAGCTGGCCGACCTCAACTCTGATGGCAACCTGGACTTCATGTTGGTGGGGAGCTTTGATCCCGTCGCTCGAGTGAGGACATCAAAGACCTATCTCCTGTGGGGCACACCGGAGGGAATTCCGACGCAAGAAGGAAGGGTTGAGCTCGAGGGACATCAGCCCATCGAGGCTGGAATCACAGACCTGAACCGGGACGGAAACCTGGACATTGTCTTGTCCAACTACATGTCCGAACGGACACGCTCTTTGCCCATGTTCATCTACTGGGGAGGCGACGGAGGCACCTACAGCAAGACCAACCGCACCGATCTTCCGGCCGAGTCTTCTTCGGGGATCCAGACGGTGGATCTGAACCGGGACGGGTATCCTGAGATCGTGGTTCACAATCACATGAAGGATGGAGACCATACCATCAACAGCTACATCTACTGGAACGGACCCGAGGGTTTTCACCGGGATCGGCGTTCGGAAGTGCCCAACTTCGGTCCCCATTACAGCCAGATGACGGATCCAGGGAATCTCTACACACGCAAGCTCGAGGAGGAGTATCTTTCTCCGCCTCTCGAGCTTCCCGAGAGCGGACGGCCGCTGCGTCTTTTCTGGGAGGGGGAGGAACCGCACGGCGCTCGATTGAAGTTCCAGATTCGGACGGCGGCTAGCCGGCGGGCCTTGGAATCCGGGGAGTGGCAGGGTCCCGGGGGCAAAGGATCTTTCTACCAGAGTTCAGGGACCTCGATAGGAGGGGTGAAGGAGAATCATGGCTGGCTCCAGTATCGAACGGTGTTCACGTCCCCAGCCGGGGGGATCTGGCCGATCTTGTCGGCGGTGGAACTGCGGCTGGACTGAGCGCTCGGGTGAATCACCCTCGTCCCACCAGAGGCATCTTGGTGGCCATGATCGTGATGGAGAGGACGTTGGTATCCAGCGGAAGGCCTGCCATATGAAGCACCGCTCGCGCCACATCATCCGCTTTGAAGGTGGGTTCGACCATGACTTCGCCGGTGGCTTGGAGAACGCCCTGGGCCATGCGCTCAGTCATCTCGGTGGCAGCGTTGCCAATGTCGATCTGTCCACAGGCGATGTCGTATTTCCGGCCATCGAGTGCTGTCGATTTGGTGAGCCCCGAAATAGCGTGCTTGGTAGCGGTGTAAGGAGCCGAGTTGGGACGCGGGACCTGGGCCGAGACCGAACCGTTGTTGATGATCCGTCCCCCTGGAGGGGTCTGGCTCTTCATCAGCTTGAACGCCTCCTGGGTACAAAGAAAGGACCCGGTCAAGTTGGTGTCTACGACGGACTGCCAGTCTTCGTAGCTTAAGTCCTCAAGCAGCTTTGGCGGTGCCCCAAAGCCGGCGTTGTTGAAGAGTAGATCTAGCCGGCCGAACCTCTCCCTGGTCCTGGCAAACAACGCTTGGGCCGAGTCTGGCTTTCCGACGTCGGCGGGTATGGCCAGGGCGCGTTCACCCAACGGTCCTGCCTCCTCGATAGTCGCTTCCAAGGGTTCCCTACGACGACCGGCCAGGGTGACGGAGTAGCCCTCCCGAAGAAGTGCGAGAGTAGTGCATTTGCCGATGCCTGTTCCTGCCCCTGTAACGATCGCAACCCTATCCTGTCCAGTCATGCTGATCCCTCCTTCTCGAGTGGTGCCGTCGGTTCTGGTCGTATCGTTGCTCCACCTTGCCTGTGGCAAGTCGCCCGGGCAATCCAATTCTGGTGTCCGGCTGTATGACTCTACCTCAAGGCTTTTGGAACGTCCACGACAGGGCAGGGTCTGAGTCGGAAAGGAGGGCGGACGGAGGTGTCGCTTCTTCGCGCTCTGGAATCCGCTCCGTGCGGGGAGTCTTCTTGACCGTTCGTCGCCGTCTGTCTAGACTGAACTCGTGGAGAACAAAGGGGGAATCGTCTCAGAGATCGGTATCAGGGAGATTCGGGAACGGATCGATCGTCTACCCCGGGTCAGCCTGGCACATCTGCCCACCCCCCTGGAGGACATGCCGCGTTTGAGCGCCCATCTGGGTGGTCCTCGGATGCTGATCAAACGGGATGACTGTACCGGTCTGGCCTTTGGTGGAAACAAGGCGCGCCACAATGAATTCGTCCTGGGCCGAGCCCTGGAAGAGGGCGCGGATACACTGGTCTGGGGGGCGGGTGTCCAATCCAACAACTGTAGGCAGACAGCCGCCGCGGCGGCAAAGCTGGGTTTGGAATGCTTCCTCATCCTGAGCACTCAAGACAGCGATGCTGAGCTTCAAGGTAACTTCCTGATCGATCACCTGGTGGGCGCTCATGTGGAGCTCACTTCTGACCCCATGGGGCCCGCTATCTGGCATCGACTGGAGCAGAAGACGGAAGCGCTCAGGAGTCAGGGACGGAGGGTTTTCACGGTTGCTGATCCGCGGGCAAGGGCCGCTGCCACCGTGAGTTACACCTTGGCACTGTTGGAGTTACTCGATCAGCTCAAGAGCCGGGACTTGAATGTCGACGCCCTCTATTTTTCCTCAGCCGGCTCTACCGGAGCGGGTATGTTTCTGGCCCGGAAGCTGCTGGGATGGGAGGCAACTCTGCAGGCCATCATGCCGATTCAGTGGCCTTTCGACACAGCCGTCTACATGGCTGACTTTGCCAAGGGAGCTGCCGAGATGCTGGGGTTGGAGTCCTGCCTCAGTCCCGAGGAAATCAACCTGACTCCCGACTTCATCGGCGACGGCTATGGCCTCGCCACACCGGGAAGCCTGGAGGCGATCCGTCTTCTTGCCCGGAATGAGGGAATCCTCCTCGACCCCGTCTATACCGGCAAGGCTATGGCGGGCTTGATCAGCGACATCCGCCGGGGGCGCTGGACGGCAGACCAGACTGTTGTCTTTCTCCACACCGGTGGGACTCCTGCGCTCTTCGCCTATCACCAAGACCTGGCAAAGCTCTGCGTGGAGTGATTCGTTTACGTCAGAGCTCCAGGATCCGACGCAGAGTGTCCATCAGGTCGGCCTGACGGTAGGGCTTCTGGACGAAACCTGTGAGGTTCTTGCCGACAAATTTCCTGGTGACGTCCTTTTCGTTGTATCCGCTCGACATGATGACGGGAATGCCGGGTTGGAGTTTGCGGAGTTC
The DNA here is from genome assembly GCA_965222655.1 of Acidobacteriota bacterium. Lineage (GTDB taxonomy): Bacteria > Acidobacteriota > UBA6911 > RPQK01 > JAJDTT01 > CAUZIZ01. The sequence continues at coordinate 496,229 of CBDCUP010000022.1, read as the reverse complement.
TCTGAAGACCTCCTCCCCACCCATTTGGGGCATCGACAGGTCCAGCAGCACAGCTCGAATCCGATCTCGGTTCTTCTGGAACACCTCCAATGCCTCAACTCCGTCCCCTGCGGTCAAGACTTGGAATCCCTTTGATTCGAGCATTCTGGCCGCCACGATTCGTACCGCCTCTTCGTCATCGATGACCAGAACCGTTCCACTTCCATGCCAATCGACAGGGGAAGCGAGGTTCTGCTCGAGGGGTTCTTCCGATTTTTCGGTGCAGGGGAGGAGGACCTTGAAAGTGGATCCTCGCCCGACTTCGCTGTAGATCTTGATGGTTCCATGATGGGCGCGAACGATTCCCAGGACCGCTGCCAGGCCTAGCCCGCGCCCCGTTTCCTTGGTGGTGAAGAATGGCTCGAAAATCCGGCTCTGAGTTTCATCGTCCATTCCGCAACCGCTGTCGGTGACCTCCACGTAGGTATAGAGTCCCGGGTCTAGACTTTCATCCCATATCGCCTGATAGGCGTAGTCATCAGAAACCTCGAGCGTACCGGTCGTGATGGAGATGAAACCGTTCTCTTCCCCGATGGCGTCTGCAGCATTGGTTACCAGGTTCAAGAAGACCTGTTGGATTTGGGACGAATCCGCTTCAATCGGCGGCAGGTCCTCTGCCAGATTGAACTCCACCGCCACATTCTTGGGGATGACAGTCTGGAGCAAGTGCCCCATTTCTTTGACAAGTGAGGATAGACTGAAGGAGCGAACAACAAATTGTCCTTTCCCCGAATAGGCCAGCATCTGCTGGCACAACTCGGCTGCTCCGAGGGACGCCTTCTGGATATACTCGATATGCTCTGCTGCGGGAGAAGCGGGAGAAAGTTTGGACAGGGCTAGATCTGAATGGCCGAGGATAGGCGTAAGCAGATTGTTGAAGTCGTGGGCGATTCCTCCGGCCAGCACACCCAGACTCTCGAGTTTCTGACTATGCTGCACTTGGGCTTCCAGCTCATGGCGTTCCTTCTCGGCCTGCTTTCGTGGCCTGATATCGGTGACGCTGCCCCGCACCAGATTGGCGAGGGAGGAAGGCAATCTCAGCATCCGGACCTCGCACGGGATCTCTGTGCCCACGGCATCGCGATGGAGCCACTCGAAAGTCAAGACTTCGCCTTCGAGAGCTCTTTGTAACAGTTTGGAAGCGGCCTCGGCCGAGGGCTCTTGGTCTGGCTGTAGCTTCGGGCTCAAGTCCGACGGGCCCAGGCGGAGAAGGTCTTCGCGACTGAACTTGAAGAGCCGTTCTGCGTTTTCATTGACGTCAATGAACCTTCCGCTGTCCATATCCAATACAACGATGGCTTCGGGCGCGTTTTCAACCAGTGTTCTATAGCGCCTTTCGCTTTCGAGAAGTGCCACTTGGGCTTTCTCACGCTCCGAGGCCTGCTCCTCCAGATCTCTGTTCGCTTCTCTCAGCTCGCTGGTCCGGCTATCCACTATCTGCTCCAGGTCGGCCGAAGTTCGACGAAGCTTACCGATGGCCAATCCAAACCCTCCCAGCCATACCAGAGCGAGCGTAGACATCAAGGCCAGGGCGCCCTGGAGTCCCTCATCTTTGATGGCTTCGACGGCATCCAAGGGGTAGTCGATCTCAAGAACCCCCCGCACATCTCCCACCTTCCAGTCGGTCTTGGGGCTCTGTGGGTCGGTGTTATGACAATTAACACAGGCGGCACGCATCAGATCCGCTTTGGCATACCGTAGGGTCCTGCGTCCCTGAAGAAGCTGGATCCGGTGGAACGATTGGTCCGGGTTGTTCCTGAGGTATTCCCACGCCTCCCGGCCGAATTTGTCCTCGAGACCTCCCTTCCGCCAGGGGAATGGGTAGGCACTGTAGAGTCGGGTTCGTGCTCCTAGATTCTTGGACCCGATGTTTTGACCCAGTTTCATACTCAGGGTAGCTGGTAGCGGAATCGTTCCCGGTCTATCTTCATAGTCGGGAACTACCTCGATCCCTTGGGTTCGGACGCGCTCCACCACTTCACTCGTATAGAGCGTGCGAAACTCCTCGATCGCCTCTGCATAGAAGTCGGCAGAAGCGAGGGCCATAGTTGTCACCAGGTGCGCTTGGATACGGGAGAGCTGCCAGGTCATGAGGCCTATCCCAGCTAGAAACAGGATCGCCAGGACCAGAATCGTCCGTTCGTGGAACAAACTTCCGCTGCGAGCCAAGTAGGTCTTTGCTCGTTCTAGCAATGCTTCTTTAGACATCGGGCTCCTCCACAAACTTCATAATCCTCCTGCACCATGGGCAGGGACTAAGATAGCTTCACTCGGTGGAAAAAGGACATCCCTCTGGGTCGAGACGGTCAGTCGGACTTTGCAGGGGAGCGCCCTTCGTTGCGCCACCATCGGAACTCGTAGCTTCCGTGTTCGGCCACGGCAGCCACATCCAGGTCCTGGTCTCCGTCCAGATCCGCGAGCAGCAGCATATTGGCCTTGGGCCAGGAGGTCTTCAGAGGGTGGTGAGACCATCGCCCCCTGGGATCCCCGGAATTTTCCAGCCACACCACCTGGCCCGAGTCTCCCCAGGCCGTTGCAGCGACGTCGACGTCGCCGTCTCCGTCGAGGTCTCCTGCTACAGCCTCGAAGGCGCTGGGGAGAGATTCCAGGATCAGGTGCCGGGTCCAGGGTTCTCTGCCTGAGGACCCGTCGTTTTCATACCAGACAACTTGACCCCCCGGCTTCATGGCCGGACTCTGTCCCATTCCCAGAGCCAGGACAAAATCGGGGTCTCCGTCCCCATCCATGTCGACTGGATCTCCGTGACTGGGGCGAACAGATGAGTCAATGACGTGTCGTTTCCAGGGCTTGGTTTTTGGATCTCCGCTGTTCTCGTACCAGAGCACCAGGCCGGCTCCGGCAGCCGTTCCCAGTAGATCTTCATCGCCATCCCCGTCCACGTCGGCAATCCGGATGCATCGGGTCTCGGATATATTGGCCTCAATCAGATGTTTGGTCCATTCCTGGCCTTCCTCGTAACAGAGCTGAGTCGGGCCGCCCGCAGGATCGCAAACGGTCCCGGGGTTCTCAAACCAAGCAAATTGGTTGCCCATCCTCCAGGAGGAGGCGGCTACATCGAGATCCCCATCGGCGTCCAGGTCTGAGAGGGCCACACTGTAGGCGCCAGCCAGCTCGGTCGTGATGACGTGTCGCTGCCAGAGATCGTGGATCCTTTCCCCGCCAGGGTTCTGAAACCAGAGCAGGTGCCCGTAGAGATTCTTCACGATCACCACGTCGGGGCGACTGTCGTGGTTGATGTCGCCCACCATGTGACGCTCCAACCTTTCCGGGTCGTCCTTCTGGATGAAGTGGCGGCTGAACTGGCCTGAACCGTCATTCTCGAACCAGTAGAGGTCGTTGTGGGGAGTGTAGTCGGCACTGGTCAGGTCCAGGTCGCCGTCCCCGTCCAGATCCGAGGACCAGATGCCATAGGGATAGGCGTAGCCGTCCATGATCAGGTGCTCAGAGAAGCGTAATGGGCCGGATGCATCTCCAGTAGTCTCAGGATTCTTCGTGCTCTTTGCATGTTCGGCTGAACAGCCACCGAGAGCAGCTGCCAGTAAGAGCACGATGCAAATCTGACTTCGGACCGGCTGTGAGAGGAAGCGTTCTTCTCTGCCGAGATCCCCATGGATAGCTTGCATGCGCCCATGATCTCACAGCCAAGCGAAAACTTCCTTGCCCTTGCCCCTGCTTTGCTTTGGACGTGATCTGGCTCTATATAAGAGGGGCGAGGGCAAGGGCAAGGGGGAGCAGCCGACAAGGCTGCAATCCAGCTGGAGAAAGTCCAGCCGTGTGAATTGTTCGTTCACACACGTAGCGATACCGCAGCTCGGGGCAGGTAACCAACCGAGAGATGCGCGGTGTAAACGGCCTGGCCGCCCTTCGAAGGAAGCGGCGGGAGCAACCTGGAGGTCTAGCGAGTTGGGGAGCCTGAACATGAGCGAATGACTGCAGCCCGGAAATAAGCCTCCCTGCGGAAGTTGCCATGCAGGGGTAGTCTGGCGAGCCGAACCTGTCCTTTGTGAGGTGAGGCCGACGTCTCCCGGGAAGAAACGAGCAAGTGCACCGGGAGATCGCTGCCGGGTAGGGGTCCAAGCGCCTGGACAAGGATTGCAGAGATAATGTCGGGAAGGGCCTGTTTGCAGCAGGGGCTCGCAGCAACCTGCGAAGACCGAGGAGCCGAGCGAGAGCGAAGGCTTGCGGAGCATCCAGGTCTGGCGCATGAGTCCGTAGGAGCGAAGACGGTCGGGTAACGCCGGCCCAAGCCGCCTGGAGGCGGCTCCTGGAAGGGTAATACCCGGAAAGGGCGAAGGGACTCTCGGCCATGACGGGCAAGGCAGCGCCCACCGTCCAGGGCTCAGTACCTGGGTAAGCGGTGACCGGGCAAGCTTTGTCGAGACCGGCGGCAAACCGGACCCGAGAGGGGTGAATGCGAGCGAGCGCTTAAGCCTCGTTGGGTAAGGGAAGGCCGTAGGAGGAAAGTTGTGGTCGCCAACCGGACTCGGGAAATCCGACCGTCCGGGATGACAAAGGGGGCTTGCGGAAACGTGAGCTATGGCGGAACTAGGAACCCGGCGCACAACCGAAAGGGTGCGTACCGGTAACTCTCCGCCTACGGCTGCGCGCGCCGTATTTCTACCTGACCACAGGCAAGGGGAGGCGATGGGCGATCGGTCCAGCAACTTGTTCCATTCCCAGGCTGATCTCATTTGTGTATGGGTTGACGCGGCCGGTTGATGGGCCTACACTCTACCCCTACAGTTTTGTACCTTAAGGAGACACTATCATGGCAAAGCAGCACATGGACCGTCGCGGTTTTCTGGGAGCCTCGGCCGGTTCTGGAATGATTCTGGCAGGGTTGACCGGGTCGGGTCTGGGCAGGCCCGGCAGGGACATCAACGATACCATCCAGGTCGCGGTCCTGGGTCCAGGGGGTCGCGGCAGGTTCCTCATGAAGAAGTGCCTCGAACATGCCGGTGCCTACAACGCCCGCGTGGTGGCTGCCTGTGATATCTGGAAGAAGAGTCGGGAGAAGGCGGCCGACATCCTGAGGCAGGAATACGGTGGCGAGCCCAGGATCTATCACCATATTGATCAGCTACTAGCGGATGACAGCGTGGATGCCGTCATTATCGCCACCGCCGATCACCAGCACGCCAAGATGCTCAAGATGGTGGTCGAGGCGGGTAAAGACGCCTACTGTGAGAAGCCCATGGGCAACGTCCTCTCCGAAACCAACGCCGCCCTGGACGCGGTAAAGAAGTCCGGGAGGGTCGTTCAGTGCGGGACCCAGGGGAGAATTCACCCCAAATGCCTCGCGGCAAAACGGATCATGGACGAAGGGCGCATCGGGGACATTGTCCGATTCAGTCTGAGAGAGGATGAGTACAGTCCCTACCGGTGGCGTCGCACCCCGGAGCAGCTGGCCAGGTGTCGTGAAGAGGATCTGAACTGGAAGGAGTTCCTCCTGGGTAAGCCGGATCGCCCCTTCGATCCCCGGATCTTCCGATCCTTTCGTCTGTTCAAGGAGTTCTCCAGCGGCATTTTTGATCAGTGGATGAGCCACGACATCGACACCCTGCACTTCCTGTCTGGAGAACCATATCCTTTGTCAGCGCGAGCTGAGGGGGGCATCTATAAGTTCAAGGACTACCGAGAGAATCCGGACACGGTTGAAGCCCTTTTCGAGTACGGAACCGGGGACAAGAAGTTCCTGGGCAGCTACGGTTGTTGCCTGATCAACGGATCGGGAACCGGCTACCGGATCCAGGGCACCAAGGGGACGCTGGAGTTCGAGAAGTCGCCGCTTTGGGACGAATCCCCATGGAGGATTTCCGGAGATGGCGTCCACTCAGACGAGGCAATCAAGCGTGCCGAGTACATTGCGCCCGAGCCGGGGTCGATGGCCAATGATCGTTTTCCCCATATGGCCAACTGGCTCGACGCCGTGCGCAAGCAGGATAAGGACGCCGTCATCTGCCCGCCGGAGGCCGGATACGGGCACTCCATTGTCTGCATCATGGCTACTGACTCGCTTTGGAGCGGACACAAGATGGTGTTCGATCCCAAGAAGCGGACGATTAAAGCTGCCTGAGCGCCCCGGTTCAGTTTTCGACTGTCGAGAGTCTAGCTCTGCGCTCGTCGCGTCGTTGCGGTAGGTGGGCAGCGGCACGACGAGCGCGATGCTTCTATTCTCCGGTTCAAGCCGACTCAATCCGGGAGCACTCATCCTTCCTGGAACAGCTCCCCCGCCAGGAGAACCCCGAGATCCATGAGTTCTATCTACGATCGCCTGGGAGTGCCCACCCTGATCAACGCCACCGGACCGGCCACTCGCCTCAGCGGGTCTCTCCTCCCAGAGGAGGTCACCGAAGCCATGAAAGAGGCTTCGCAGTATTGTGTGGACATGACCGAGCTGCAGGCGCGTGCCAGCCAGATCATTGCCGAGATCACCGGAGCGGAAGCCGGATACGTGACCTCCGGGGCTGCCGCTGCCCTCTTGCTCGGCACCGCTGCGTGTGTGGCGGGATTGGATCCCAGTCGCATGAGCCGGCTCCCCGACACCCGGGGGCTGAAGAACGAAGTCATCATGGTGCGCAGCCAGCGCAACTCCTATGATCACTCCGTCCGCTCGGTTGGGATTCGCTTGATCGAGGTGGGCTTGCCAGACCGTTTCAGCGGGGCAGGGGTCCGGGACGCCGAAGCCTGGGAGATCGCGGATGCCATCACCGAAAGGACTGCTGCTGTCTACTATGTGGCAACACCGCGTGCCCTGCCTTCGCTCGAGGAGGTAGTGCGGGTGTGCCAACCCAGGGAGGTCCCTGTTCTGGTGGACGCGGCCGGGCAGTTGCCGCCGGTGTCCAATTTGAGGAAGTTCGTCGCTCAAGGCGCCGATCTGGTGGCCTTCAGTGGGGGAAAGGCCATCCGCGGACCCCAGAGCACGGGAATTCTATGTGGCCGAAAGAATCTCATTTCCTCCGCAGCGCTTCAGCATCTGGATCTGGATGTCGTTGACGAGCTATGGCAGCCATCTGAGTACCTTATTGACAGAGGTCAACTCCCAGGTATCCCCCACAACGGGATCGGTAGGCCCTGCAAAGTGGGCAAGGAGGAGATCGTGGGCTTGCTGACCGCCCTTCGTCTCTTCGTTGACCAGGATCCCGGGATCCGCCGGGCAACTTGGATGCGGCTCCTGGAGGCTCTAGTCGAGTCGGCCGGAGAGCTGGACCGGGGGGAGCTTTCCTTGATCGAGCAGCCGGATGGGTCCGAGGTGCCCCAGGTCGAGCTGAAGCTGCACGAGGACGCAGGCCTTTCGGCGATGGCTCTTCTTCGAGGGCTTCAGGAGTCCCGCCCCAGCATCCATGCCAACCCCTCACGCGTCCGGGAGGGTATCCTGGTTTTTTCCCCGCAGTGTCTCCGGGAAGAGGATCCCGGCATCATCGGGCAGCGGCTGCGTTTGCTCTTGAGTCGATAACTTCTAGAGCCTTCCTATTTGGTGCAATTGGTCGAAGTGCCGGTCGCGAGCGCAGAGGGTGAGATTGTGCTGCAGCACCAGGGCCGCGATCCAGATGTCGTTCGTGGGGATGGGGGTTCCCTGACGGCGGAGCTGGCGATAAACGGCAGCGTAGTGATGGGTGGTCTGGTCGTCCGCGAAGAGGATCTGGACGCCGTCTCGGATCAGGAACTGGTAGAGGATCCTCTCGTTTTCCGCGGAGTGGTGACCAACCGCAAATCCCGCCCTGAGTTCGCCCAGAACCACAAACGGCAGATAGACTTCGTCAGCCGTCTCCAAGGCTTCTAGTGTCGCCGAATGTCCCCTGCATAGATCAGTATAGCGGTTGGTATCCAACGCGAGTCTCACTTCCATAACTCCGAGTCGATGACATCCTGATCGGCGATTGCCTGATCAAAGCTTGGGTCTTCCTTCCAGGTTCCAGCCAGATCGCTCAGATCTCTCTGTCGTAGGCGTTGCTTGGAGAATCCAAGCCCTCGAGCCAAGGCCCGGATGGTCACCTCATTGAGGCTCCTACCCTCGGCCCTCGCCCGTTCTCTCAGAGTCGCATCGAGAGAGTCCGGAATGTTCCGTATCGTATATTGCATGCAATTAATATAGGCGATGCCTGCACTAGGTGCAAGTAGACAGCCGGGCACAGATTGCTACTGGGGACAGAGTTCATCTGGGGTAGCCTCTATTGGTACTGGGGAGCATGACCACTACTGGGGACAGAGTTCACTACTGTGCGGACACTACTGGGGACAGGGGACTGCGGACAGAGTTCACGACGACCACAGTTCACTACTGGGGACGACACTACTGGGGACAGCACTACTGGGGACAGAGTTCATCTGGGGTAGCCTCTATTGGAGTTCATCTGGGGTAGCCTCTATTGGGGTAGACTCACCGTAGTCGCGGGAGGGAGCACCAAGCCTCAGCGGGACTTCATACCAATCGGGCTCCCTGGGGGCAGGGCCAGAGGTTGAGCGGGGGGGCCAGCTCCCTCGGGCCGGGTTTGCCACCTTCGGATGTCCGCGGCTGCCTGGGCTTGGTGTGGAGAGAGCTGGGGAAGGGATTCCAAGCGGTTCGCTAGTTTCAAGAGTCGGTCGGTCAGGATGGCGCGCGCCTGTGACCGGTTCTGATCATCATCGGCCTGGGTCAACAGCTCTTCAGTGACAACCCGCTGGATGACCTTCTGTATCTGAGCCGGATAGAGCTCATCCGGCAGGGGGGCGTTCCAGGTCGTCTCAATGAGACGGTCCAGGACCTCGCCTAGATCCGGGTATTCCCGGCTACGACTGCCGAATTCCACCAGGCGGGCCATTCTCTGCGGATGTAGAATCGCAGCGACTGAAAAACGGGCTGCGGACTCCGCGGCGGCCAGAGAATCGAAGGTCAACCCTGTGTACCTTTCGAACCTCTCTCCCTCCAGTCTTCTGAAGGCAGGCGGAGGAATCATCTCCAGGATTCGCTCAGGGAGCGCCAGAAAGTCCACAGTGAGGGTAGAGAGGATAGCCTCGAGTGCCTCCCGCTGCTTGGCCCCAGGCACGATCCTCTGTGGGGTCCGACCGTCGCCCCTAAGTGCGTAACGGTACTCGGCTCCTCCCAGACTTTGAGCCGCCGAATTCAATTGAAATCGGTGGTGAAGATAGAGAGGTACCAGGACCGTCTCCAGCGCGGAGAGGGGTTCGCCTTCTCGGATGGCGCCAGTACCAAAGCTCTGAAGAGCGATACGGCGAACCTCGATTTCGTGCTTCAGCCCGGCAACGAGGTCGGATCCGTTGTCCCAGACCGAAGCAAGGGGATGGGCTGCTCCAACAAAGTGGTTATCGATGTGCCCCATGAACTCGATACCTCGGCTGAGCCCCTCCTCAACCAGGGCGTTCAGAGCCCGTTCTTCGTTGGTGCCCGGTGGAAAGTCCTGATACAGCCAGGTGACCGCCAGTTTGTCGTATTCTCCGATCTTAGCGGCGTAGGCGTCAGAGAAATCGAGCTCGCCATCTGCGCCAATCCCGATCAGGGGAGCTGGATAGTCCATGACGCTGGCACGGCCGAAGGAACTGGCCAGATAGTTGTGAGGAAATCCCAGCGTATGTCCGATCTCGTGAGCCGTGAGCTGGCGGACTCGGGCCAGAGCCATCTCCACCGGGTCAGCTTCGGGGGTGACTTGAGCCAGGTACTCGAAGCCAGGCGCGGCACTGAGTCCACAGGGACTGTATTCGGAGGTGGCCCCAGAGTAAGGTGGGACGAGACCCGAACCCAGGAGGTGGTCCTGACGCAGCCGCAGGCTCCCAAGGTTGACGTTGCCCTTGATGATCTCACCGGTTCGAGGATCGATAACGGTGTCCCCGTAGGACCACCCTCGGGTTGATCGGTGGTTCCAATACACCACGTTGTAACGGATATCCAGTGGATCTGCCTCCGCAGGCAGGAGCTCGACACGGAAGGCGTCGATGTAGCCAGCCGCTTCGAACGCATCGTTCCACCATCTGGTGCTCTCGATCACGGCGCTCTGGATCGGCTCGGGGATCCCCCGGTCGATGTAGTACACCAGCGGCGCGACTGCTTCTGAGCGGGCAAGGGAAGGATCCTTTTTCCGGAGTCGGTGCCGGGCTACCCAGTGGACCCGAAGGTTTTCGTCGATTGCAGAAGCGTAGTCCTGGATAGTGGGACCGTTGACGCCAATCCTTGGGTCCAGGCGCCGAGGAGTGTAGCCAGGTTCTGGAAGCCTTACCAGGGAGTGATGCTGCCGCAGGGTAACCGCCTCTCTGCTGGCCGCTACTGACTGGACGAGGGGGCCGGGATCAGGGCTGGTAAAGGTGAGCATCGTCTCAATCTCGGTATTGCGAGGGAAGGCCTTGGTCCGGGGTAGATAGAAAGCGCTGCGGTCAGGGTCCAGCTCAAACTTTCCTTGGCCCGCCTGCTCCATCTGACGTGCCGCCCCAGCTCTGTCCTGGAGGAAGAATTCGGTGGCATCGATGAGGACGGCTCCGTCATCTCCCTCGGCTGCAACCTCGAAGCCCCAGTGAACCGAGGGAGCGAAGGATTCACGAACCGCCCTGATTTCTTCGGGGTTGTCGCTCAGGGCCCGGTAGCGGTAGTTGCGTTCCAACAGTAGGATCCTGGGTCCGATCCGCTGGGCGATGAGAAGGTAGGTGCCAGCCAGTCGGCCGCGATCCAGTCCCACCGGATTGCTACCCAGCCCGGAGGCGTGGGCAACCTGATACAGGAACTCGGTGTCCAGTTTGTCCATTTCCCAGAACAGTCGCCCCTTCAGCCGATCCCAATGGAGGTTGAAGTATCCTTCAAGATGGTCCATGGCCTCCGTCGTTTCGGAGATGGAGGGGAGACTCGCCGCTCGCGGATCCTCGGCCTGGCCCAGAATCCAGTCGGGGAAGAGTAGTCCCAAGCCGAGAGCTACAACGCAGAGAGTCGAGGATAGAGTTGATTTGACCGTTTCTTGTGGCATCGAAAAGCCCATCGATTTGCTGCGCCCCGACACGATGGTCGGAGTCTATCGAGCCCTAGGGTCCAAGGCAAGGAGACCGAACGTAGCTTTGGCCTCCAGGCCGAAGGATCTTTCTTCCCTCGAGTCTTTGACTCAATACACGGCGGCCCGGGGACGACCACCACAAGAATTGCACAGCGGCGGGACGGAGACTAGAATAGGGCAACGGATACCAGATGAAACATTCCTGCAGTGGGCTATTCGCGTCTCTGCTCTTCTTTCTTGGCGTGACGCTTGGGTCTTCGGCGGCCGACGAAGGCAAGGTGGACTTTCAACGCCAGATTCGGCCGATCCTTTCCGATGCCTGCTTCCAGTGCCACGGTCCGGATGCCAAGGCTCGAATGGCCGGATTGCGACTCGACCTGCGGGAGGCCGCCTTCCAATCTCGGACTTCTGGGGTGCTGATCGCTCCCGGAGATTCGAACGAGAGCCTGATCTACCAGCGGATTACCGATGAGGATGCTTCCCGCCGTATGCCACCCAAGTATTCCCACAAGGAGCTGCTTAGTGATCAGATTGACTTGATTCGTCGTTGGATCGATGAAGGCGCCTCCTGGGAGGAACACTGGGCATTCACGCCACTGGAACGTCCCCAGCAGCCGTCACTGCAGCGGAAGAACTGGGTGCGCAATCCGATTGACGACTTCGTTCTGGCGCGCCTGGAGAGTGAGGGACTAGAACCGGCCCCCGAAGCGGACCGGCGGACTTTGGCACGGCGGGTTTCGCTCGATATCACCGGACTGCCGCCCTCACCCGATCAGGTGGAAGCCTTTCTCTCCGACGACTCGGAAGACGCCTACGAGACCCTGGTGGATCGGCTCATGGGCTCCCTGGCTTATGGCGAGCACCGAGCACGCTATTGGCTCGACGTTGCCCGCTACGCCGACACGCATGGTCTTCACATCGACAACTATCGAGAGATCTGGCCCTACCGGGACTGGGTCATCGATGCGTTCAACCGAAATCTCCCCTTCGACCAGTTCACCATCGAGCAGATTGGTGGCGACCTTCTTCCGAATCCCACCGATGACCAGATCATCGCTACCGGCTTTCACAGGTGCAACATCACGACCAACGAAGGCGGGGTGATTGCCGACGAGGTCCGCGCGATGTATGCCAAGGAACGGGTCGACACGACCGGGACGGTCTGGCTGGGCCTCACGGTAGGTTGTGCCACCTGCCACGATCACAAGTTCGATCCCATCAGTCAGCGCGACTTCTACTCCCTGGCCGCTTTCTTTCGGAATACCACGCAGCATCCCCTGGACAAGAACATTTTCGATACACCGCCTTTTGTCGTTGTGCCGGACAGAGGCGACCGCGAGCGCTGGAGGGAGCTGCGGGACGCTGTGCCGGCGGCTCGCCGAAGGACTGCGGACAACCAGGCCAAGGCAACGCGTGACTTCGAGGAGTGGTTGAGGAGTGCGAGTCGGCAGTCCATCGAGACCGACCGCTTCGACGAGTCCGAGGCTCTCTCATTTCGCTCGAGTCGCTCCCCAGAAATGCGGATCGGAAGAGAAGTGGTTTCACTTGAATTGCCGCCTGGCGCTTCGATAACAATCCAGGAAGAGACTCCGGTCCTTGCACTAGCAGAAAAGGCGTTTTTGGAGATCCCGGGTTTCAGGGGTTTATCCGGGGACAAACCCTTTACGATTCTCTCGAAGATCCGTCTGCGCGGAGAGCAGACAAATAGCGTCATTCTCAGTCAGTTCGACTTAGAAGAGCAGCAAGGTTGGGTTTGGGATCAGCGAGACGGTCAGCCGCAGATATCTTTGAGTGTTCAAGATGGGAGATCGATTGGACTCGCCGGCACGGGCGAGCGGAAGCTGAAGCCCGACCAGTGGCACCATGTTGCCGTGACCTACGATGGCCTCCGCCAGCGCGCAGGGTTCGCCTTGTACCTGGATGGACAGATCCTGGCCACCCAGAGCATAGGGAGAGCGACTCGAACCCTGCAGGGATCGATCCGATCAGATACCCCCCTATTGGTTGGTACTCGGGATAGGGAGGGAGGCAGGAACGCTGGCAATTTCGAGGGAGCCATCCAAGACCTGCGGGTTTTCGATCGCGCTCTCACGGAGTCCGAGGTCCGGCTACTGGCAATGTGGGGGCCGGTCGTCAGCAGCGAAGGGAAGTCGGCCACCGATCTTTCGAAGGAGGAGCGAGAAGCCCTCAAACTCTACTACCTGGTTCGTCACCACGCTGATTTTCGAGAGGCGGCCGCTGAACTGGAAACACTGCTGAAAGAGCGAAGGGCGGTTCTTCGACGCAGTGCGGTAACTCACGTGCAGGAGGAGAAGCGGGACTCTGATCCGATGGCACACGTGCTCTTTCGAGGCATGTACGACCAGCCGAAGGACCAGGTTCCTCCCGCGATTCCAGCCGTGCTCCCGCCGATGCCTGATTCTTTTCCCCGAAATCGGCTTGGGTTGGCCAGGTGGTTGGTACACGATTCGAATCCGCTGACGGCCCGGGTGACCGTAAACCGTTTCTGGCAGGAGGTATTCGGCACCGGACTGGTAGCGACGGCTGGTGACTTTGGTTCCCAGGGTGATGCCCCTTCCCATCAGGAACTGCTGGATTGGTTAGCGGTCGAATTCCGCGACTCGGGATGGGATATCAAGCACCTGTTTCGCCTGATGCTGAGATCGGCCACCTACAGACAGTCGGCTGTCAGCACGGAAGCGAAGCTCGAACTAGATGCTGGCAATCGTCTCCTCTCGCGGGGTCCCCGATTTCGTCTGGACGGGGAAGTAGTTCGCGATTACGCTCTTGCAGCGAGTGGCCTTTTGGTGTCGAAGGTTGGGGGGCCCAGTGTGAAGCCCTATCAGCCCGATGGGGTATGGGAAGCCGTTGCGATGGACGGTAGCAACACCCGGTTCTACAAGCAGGACTCGGGTGAGAACCTCTATCGGAGGAGCCTCTACACTTTCTGGAAGCGGTCGGCTCCGCCACCCACAATGACGATTTTCAATGCACCCTCGCGCGAAGAGTGCACGGTCCAGCGCGAGCGCACCAATACACCCCTGCAGGCCTTGCTTACGATGAACGGTCCGCAGTTCTTCGAGGCTGCCCGGCATCTGGCCCAGCGAGCGATCCATTCCGCGAGCGCCTTGGAGCGACGCCTGGACTTCTTGGCCTCGCATCTCCTCTCCCGCCATCTGCGGGCAAAGGAGCAGGAAATCGTAAGGCGTGCCTATCATGACTATTCGGCCTTCTACCAGGAGAATCCGGATCAATTGGGACGGGCCCTGGCCGTCGGTGATTCCGAGTTTGACGCGAGCCTTCCGAAGGTCGAGTTCGCTGCCCTAACGATGGTGGCCAACCAGCTTATGAATCTTGACGAGGTGTTGAACAAATGAGCCGTAGATGGTTATCCGCTTCCAGTTTTGCCGACGAAGCCGTTCGTCTCGAGACGCGGCGCCAGTTCTTCGCCCGTGGCGCTCGCGGTCTGGGCGTGGCTGCACTGGCGACCCTCGTTGGAGACGAGTCGGTAGCGCGAGCAGTTACGAAACTCGATGCCGGCGAGGGATTGCACAACCTGCCTCACTTTGCTCCCAAGGCCAAGCGGGCCATCTATTTGCACATGGTGGGTGCACCCCCCCAGATGGAAACCTTCGACTACAAACCGGCGATGAAGGAATGGTTCGACAAGGATCTCCCCGATTCCATCCGTAAGGGCCAGCGCCTGACCACCATGACATCGGGTCAGGATCGCTTTCCGATTGTGCCCTCGTCGTTCAAGTTCCAACGGCATGGTGAGAATGGCGCCTGGGTTTCCGAGCTGCTGCCGTACACGGCCCGCATGGTGGACGATCTGGCGATCATCCGGTCGATGCACACCGAGGCCATCAACCACGAGCCCGCGATTACTTTCATACAGACCGGTCAGCAGATCCCGGGCCGTCCCTGTATCGGATCGTGGGTCTCTTACGGCCTCGGGAGCATGAACCGCGATCTCCCCACCTTCGTGGTCCTGAACGCCAGTCATACGCATCCGAAAGCCAACGTTCAGGCGATCTCCGCTAGATTGTGGAGCTCCGGTTTCCTCTCCTCCCGGTTTGCGGGTGTTGCGCTGCGCGCCGGGGTGGATCCAGTCCTCTATATCAACAATCCAGACGGAGTTCCTACCAAGCTGCGCCGCCGGATGCTGGATGCCCTGGGAGAGATGAATCGGGTTCAGCACGCACAGATCGGCGATCCCGAGACGCTGTCGAGGATCGAGCAGTACGAGATGGCCTTCCGAATGCAGGCGTCGGTGCCCGAGCTGACCGATCTTTCCAAGGAATCCGCCAGCACCTACGAACTCTACGGCGAGGATGCGAAGAACCCAGGGACGTTTGCTCACAGCTGCCTCATGGCTCGGCGCCTGGTGGAGCGTGACGTGCGGTTTGTTCAGATCTACCACCGGGGTTGGGATGTTCACCGAGAGGTTCCCCAGGTGCTGCCGTCTCAGTGCAAGGATGTCGATCAAGGCTGCTGGGGTCTGGTTCAGGACTTGAAGCAGCGAGGCCTGTTAGAGGATACCCTCGTGATCTGGGGAGGGGAGTTTGGCCGCACCATCTACTGCCAGGGAACCCTCACGGACGAGACCTACGGACGCGACCATCACCCCCGCTGCTTCAGCCTCTGGATGGCAGGAGGAGGTGTCAAAGGGGGCACCGTCTACGGGGAGACGGATGACTTCTCCTACAACATCGTCCGCGATCCAGTACACGTTCGAGACTTCCAGGCAACGCTGCTTCATCTGTTTGGCATCAACCATGAGCAGTTCAGCTTCCGACATCAGGGACTCGACAAGCGGCTGACTGGAGTCGAGCCCGCCAAGGTAGTGACGCCAATTCTGGCCTAACAGCTTGTTGTCCAATCCGTTAGGCCAGAATCGGAAGGACCCAAATCCCAAGAACCAGATCCCAAACAGAAAGAGCCGATCCTGCTCAGCTGGTGCCCCACCAGGTGCACTTGACGTGGCTTCGGTCTCCAGGCCGAAGAGTTTTCTCGTGTCGAGCCGTTTGCTCGACCCACGGCGGCCTGGAGACCGCCGCCACGTCCCCGAACCGAAGTTTTCTTTCTCGAATGGGGCCAGCTCGTTGCCGGGGGCACGACGGCCCTGAAACTTTGCTTCGGATTTCGTCTCCGGAAGATTGGAGTCTCGCGAAACATCTGCGCTGTCGACACGTAATGGGATTGTCATAAGGGGGATGTCATGAGCTACCGTCGGCTTTCTTCAAAGCTCTTCGTTCTTTTCCTGGGCATTTTGATTGGCAATGCTTCCTGGTCGGAGGCCCAGCCTCAGGACGGTGAGAGATCCGGACGTGGATTCGGACGCAGAGGCGGCTTCGGCCGGGGTTTGGATAAATCGACATTGATTCGCTCCGAACAGGTTCAGAAGGAACTTGGGGTTACGCCTGAGCAGAAGGAAAAGATCGACGCCGCGACGGAGTCGGGGCAAGAGGAACTGCAGGAACTGCGATCCGGTCTGCGTGATCTATCTGGGGAGGAGCGGGATCAGCGAATGACCGAGCTGCGAGGCTTGCAGCAGGAGCTGAACCTGAAGGCAGCCAAGCAGATCGAGGGTGTTCTCAGTGCGCAGCAGTCTGAGCGTCTCGGCCAAATCATGCTCCAACTGCGCGGAGCCCGCGGGCTGATCGAGCCCGATATGGTCGAGAAGTTGAAGCTATCGGCGGATCAGGGCGATCAGATCCGGGTCATCTTCGAAGAGCAGCAGGCAGCCCAACGTGAGATGTTCCAGGGCGCCTCACGCGAGGATCGTCGCGAACTCTTCGCCCAGATGCAAGAGATGCGGGCGACGGGCGAGTCCAAGGCGTTGGCCGTCCTGACCCAGCAGCAGGACTCGGAGTTCAAGCAGCTGAAGGGCGAGGTATTCGAGGTGGATCGGGCTAGCTTGTTTGGAGGTCGAGGAGGGTTTGGCGGTTTCGGAGGAGGAAGGGGAGGCGGCCGGCGTGGCGGCCAGAACGAGCCCCGAGTTCGCCCACCCTTGGAGCCCTGATCGCGTCGTATTCTGCATCCTCTTACTGATGCTCGAATCAGCGCGGTTCGACGCGCCTTCTCGGAGGGACTTGGCATGAATCAGCTCCTCGCTCACGGAGTGGCCGGACTGTTGGCCATCGGTGGTATTTGTCTTGCAGGAGACGAGTGGTCGCGCTTCCGTGGACCCAACGGGTCTGCGGTGAGCAAGGAGACGGACCTGCCGACGGCCTGGAGTGACGAAAAGGGTGTGCTCTGGAAGACCAGGCTTCCTGGGGCCGGCTCCTCCAGCCCAATCGTGATCGGTGATCGGATCTTCATTACCGCTTATTCCGGGTACGGCGACCTCGCCCCAGACATTGATGCCGGTGAACAGAAGGATTTGGGACTCCATGTGATTGGTTTGGATCGGACGAGCGGGCGGATCCTGTGGCAGAAACCGGTTCAGCCGAAACTCCCGGAAGCTCCCTTCAGGCCTCCGGGAACCGCATCGCACGGCTACGCCTCGAGCACTCCGACCTCGGACGGAGAGCGGGTGTATACGTTCTTTGGGAAGACGGGCGTTTTCGCCTTCGACCTCGAGGGCAACCAGGTTTGGCACGCCGATGTCGGTTCGAACCTTGACCGGATGAGATTCGGCTCGGGTGCCAGTCCTATTCTCTTTCAGGATCTGTTGATCGTCAACGCATCGATTGAGGGTTCGGCCCTCGTCGGTCTGGACAAGCGCACAGGCCGCGAAGTCTGGAAGGCCCCATTTTCGGGTTACGGGGGTTCCTGGAGCACGCCGATCCTGGTTGAGGCGGAGGGCGGCCGAAAGGATCTAGTGATCGCGGTGACGGACGAGGTCTGGGGACTGAACCCTGAGACTGGAAAGTTGCGCTGGTATGCGACGACCGATCAGGGGCAGCCGATCTGTCCCAGCGTGGTCGCTCAGGATGGGATCGTCTATGCCATCGGTGGCCGGCGCGGCAAGGCCATCGCGGTGCGGGCGGGCGGCAAAGGGGATGTGACCGGGACTCATGTACTCTGGACGGCAAGTGTGGGGTCCTACGTCACTTCACCACTCATCCATGAGGGCCACCTCTACTGGGTGAATGACCGCGGCATCGCCCATTGCGTGGACGCGAGAACCGGTGGGGTCGTTTTCCAGAAGCGGCTAGCAGGCGCCCGCCAGGTCTACGCATCTGCCGTTCTGGCCGCGGGGAAACTATACGTTGTCTCCCGTGAAGCAGGCACTTTCGTCTTGGCGGCGGAGTCGGAGTTCGAACAACTGGCCCACAACCAGCTGAAGTCCGATTCCAGCGTTTTTAACGCTAGTCCAGCCGTGGACAAGGGAAATCTGCTGCTTCGTTCCAACCAGTTTCTCTACAGCATCGGGCAGAACTGAACTGCCTTGGGGCGAGCTCTGCATCGTTCAGGTTTCGACTAAATCGGAGCCGAAGTCTAACTGTTGCTTGCCAAATAAGACGGTTTAGGTTCCAATAGGGTCTTGTTGCAGCGGGAACCGATTTTGATGGCGAGATACTCAGCTCGGCATCTTCCAGTAAACACTTCAAAGGAGACAGCTACATGGATCCCAAAGATCTGAATCGACGCGATTTTCACAAGCTATCGATGGCCGCCCTGGGTGGTGTTATCGGTGGCGTGGTTTTTGCCAATTGTGGACCAGCTGACAAACCGGCCGAAGAAGCGCCGGCAGCGAGCGAGGCACCCCCGGCCGCGAAGCCGCCCATGGAAACTGCAGAGAAGCACGTCTGTCGCGGATTGAACGGCTGCAAGGGCCAAGGTGCCGGTGGCGAAAACGCCTGCGCCGGCTCGGGCGGATGCGCCACCTCTGCCAGCCACTCCTGCAAGGGTTCCAACGAGTGCAAGGGACAGGGCGGATGTGGTGAGACCCCGGGTGCCAATGCCTGTAGCGGCCAGGGTGGCTGCGCCGTACCGCTTCAGGACCATGCCTGGGGCAAGGCTCGGACTCAGTTCGAAGAAAAGATGAAGGGCATGGGCAAGGCGGTCGCCGACGCTCCGCCGGCAGGTTAAGCGCTCAGCTGTCCCCTACCCGTGGGTATTCGAATCTAGAATCACCCCGGAATCTGCACCGCTCTCGTCGTGTCGTCGTGTTTTCAAGCATGACGGCACGATGAGGGCGGCACTGTGTCCAATTCAAAGCGGCCCATGGCAATTTCACGTCTCGGACATCCCAACCTGGGGCTCGGCGTTGGGTTGAGGACCACCCACTTCCCTTATATTCTCGAGCACCAGCCAGAAGTGGACTGGTTCGAGATCATTTCGGAAAACTTCATGGATTCCGGGGGGAGACCTCGCTACGTTCTCGAGCAGATTTGTGAACGCTATCCGGTCGTGATGCATGGGGTTTCTCTCTCGATCGGCTCCACCGATCCCCTGGACTTCGAATATCTTGCAAAGCTCAGGGCCCTGGCCAAGGATGTCGAGGCGCTCTGGGTATCGGATCATCTATGCTGGACTGGAGTAGCGGGGCGCAACACCCATGACCTGCTCCCCATTCCTTTCACCGAAGAGACCCTTAAACATGTGGTCGAGCGTGTTCGAGTGGTGCAGGACTTCCTGGAGCGCCCACTCGTGCTGGAGAATCCCAGTACCTATCTGATGTTCTCCGAATCGACCCTTAGCGAGGCGGAATTCATTGCCCGGATGGCAGAAGAGTCCGACTGCGGATTGCTTCTCGACGTGAACAATACCTACGTTTCGAGTTTCAATCACGAACTGGATCCGGTGGAGTTCATCGATTTGGTTCCCCATGATCGCGTCGTGCAGTTTCACCTGGCCGGACACAGCAACTACGAGACCCATCTCATAGACACCCACGATAACTATGTCATTCCACCGGTTTGGGAACTCTACCAGCAGGCTCACAGGTTGACCGGCGGCGTTTCGACCCTGCTGGAATGGGATGCCAGGATTCCTCCCTTCCCAGAGGTTCATGCCGAGGTTCTCAAGGCCAAGAAGTTCATGGGGGAACGTCTCCAGGAGCCGGCTTCGATGCTCGAGGAGGATCTGCCTAAGCCCTTGCCGCGGGGGACGCCTACCGAGCACGGGCGCCAGGATGCTTCCTGGGTTCCCCATCCACTGCACCACATCGTTCCTGAGGTTCGCTAGGATGACCTCATCTGAGGACGATTCTACTGGGGACCCCACCCAGATCCACGATCTGGACGTCGTTCAGCGTTGGTTTCAAGCGGTCGTCAGCCATCCGTCCGGTGTGGCTGAAGGTGTCGATTCCAATCAGGCGCAGGAACTTATCCGCCTCAAACGCGATGAGCTGGAGAAGGTCGTGCGCTCGACTAGAAACTTCGGCGCATCGGAACGCCTTTCCGTCTATGCCAATGCCTACTATGCGCGTCTATTGGAGTGTCTCGGCGAGTCGTTTCCTGTCCTCAAGTACGCGCTAGGTGAGGAGACCTTCAATGAGTTCGCCTTTGGATACCTGCAGGCGCATCCTTCACGCAGCTATACGCTCAATCGGCTCGGAGATGATTTCGCCCGTCATCTCGACGAGACGCGACCAAGCAGTAGTGGGACCGAACCGCTTGGCCCCGACTGGCCCGATTTCCTGATCGACCTGGCCCGTCTGGAGTGGACGATTGGTCAGGTTTTCGATGGGCCCGGCCTGGAGCGGGAAGATCTCCTCGACAGCGAGAGCTTTCAGGCAATCGCTCCAGAACAATGGCCGCAGGCGCGTCTGAAGCTCGCCGTGTGCTTGAGGTTGCTGCGGTTCAGCTATCCCATCAACGACTACTACACTGAGGCTCGCCGTGCCAAAGAAGGCGAGGAGATTCCCCTGCCCGAACCGCGGAGACAGTTCGTCGCCATCAGCCGACGCCAATACGTGGTCAGGCGATATGAGCTGAGTGAGGCCCAGTATCGGCTATTGGAGTCGCTGCAGTCAGGGCAGCCGATCGGTCGAGCCATCGAGTCTGCAGCCGAGAGTATGGATGCGGATGATGAAGAGTTGGCAGCATCGTTGAAAAACTGGTTCCACGACTGGGCAGCGGAAGGCTTCTTTCAGGCGTTGGAGACGTAGGGCCGACCGGCCAGCCCCAGGTCCGCCGACTCCGTCCGAGAACGAAACTTTGGTCGTCTCGAACCACGAACATCGATAGCAAGGTGTCCGTTGTAGGACGGGCACTCCTGCCCGTCGAGGAAATTGACGGGCAAGAGTGCCCATCCTACAACGGACACAGCCAAATCCAGCTTAGGGTCCCACTCGGGGATGGGTGAACCCCCTCGCCTTTAGGCGAAGCCTTCAGGAGGCTTGTGACAGCAAGCCGGTGTGCGTAGGGAAGGTAAGAGGCTAGAGTACGGCTTGCTGGGCGAGTCAGGGAAGTGGGCGCCGAGCCGAGTGAGACAGGCGATCAAGCGAGTCGCCTGCATCGGAGGCGAGGTCTTTAGGCGACTTTAGTCGCAGGTCGAATCCACCGCCTTCAGGCGGTGGAGAGGTCACCTCAAGGTTCGTTCAAGAATAACTTCGCAGAGTTGGCGCTCGGATTTGCGCCAGGTTTGGCCGCGAACGATTGAGCGAAACCGCAGGCGTAGCCAGGCCTACGTTGAGGATTTCGTGATTGAGGAGCGGCCGAAGATGGTGTGAAGATGAGATGCCAGAATGTGAAGTTATTTTTGAACGAACCCTTAGGAGGCCTTCCTCCGCTTTGAAAGCATACTGCCGACCATCTGCTTGACATCCCTCGAGCCCTTGATTGCCACTGTCAGAACGACGCTGTAGAACAGGAGTCCCGAGATGATGAAAACGGCCGTCCAGATAACCTTCCATGTCTCCGTATCCATGGCCTTACCCTTTTTCGCCCGACTGAAGTGTCCGTGGCGGGTGTGTTCGTTGCGTGATCAGGGAGCCCAGGATCATCCCGGCGCCTCCCAGGATCAGGCTGAGAAGAGCCGGTAGGTTGGAACTCTCTACCAGAGGAGCCAGGAAACCCGGAACGGCCTCGGGGAATTGGCTCATGACCAGGAAGCTGATGGGAGCGATAGCTCCCAGGATGAGCGCGCAGTAGGCTCCCGGTGTATTGGATCTTTTCCAGTAGATCCCCAGAACCACCGTCCCCACGGCACCTGAGAAGTAGATGCTGCCGGTAATGTACATGAATTTGAAGGCGGTCTCGGGCAGTTTGTAGAGAGCCCCGAAGACGGCCAGGAAGGCCGCCAGGACGACTACCATGACGCGGGTCCAATAGATCTCGCGTTTGCCCGTAAGGCCACCCCAGGTCCCGTCCTCGCGGCGAACCTGCTCACTCTTGCCCAGGATGGCCTTGATGGGCGAGATGACGTCTCGCACGATCACCCCGCTCCAGGCCAGTAGATAGCTGTCGTGAGTGGACATGAAGGCTGCCGCCATTCCTGCCATGAGCAGTCCGGCAAAACCAATCGGCATGATCTGTCCCATCATATGCGGCATCGCGAACTGACCATCGTCGGCGAAGGGACCTCGGTAGGAGGCGGCATGGGTAAAGGCAAAGGCGGCGGCACCCCAGAACATGGGAATGACGGCGCGGCCCACGACGGTGGCGCTGGAGATCCAGAAGATTCGTTGTGCCACCCTGGGACTCTCGGTGCTGAGGGGACGAGACATTTCCGGCTGCCAGATGATGCTGATCAAGGCGACCGCCATGAAGTAGGCGATGAACATCCAGCCATAATCCGGGTTGGCAATCGGGTCGAAAGCGTGGCCGCCCTTGTGCTGTTCAATGCTCGAAACGATGTTACTCCAACCCAGCTGCGGGTGGGTGAGAATGACCACTGTCCCCACCAGGAACCCAAGCGACAGCAGCACGAACTGGGCGAAGTCCGTCAGCACGACGGAGACCATGCCCCCCATGAGTGTGTAGAAGACGACTACGGCGAGCATGGCCACCATGACGTAATTGACCCACTCGGGTGGCAGGCCGGTGAATCCGACCACAAACTTGCTGCCCAGGATGGGGAAGAGTCCCATGTTGAGAGTCCCGGCCAGTGCCAGCAGGACGCCGCCCGTCAGTCGCACTCCACGGCTGTACCTGATCTCATAGAACTCGGGGACCGTCATCACCCGGAGTTGGCGCAGCCGTCGGACGAGAAAGCCGGTGCGGCCTACGATAAGCGCGGCAGTGGCTCCAATGAGGCCGATGATGAAGGGACTGAATCCGTTCTTGAATCCCTCCTCGGCGAAGTACATCACCGTGACCAGGCCGAGGCCGGTAGACACCATGGTGGCCACCGCCATGTGGGTCCTGAGGGTGCGCCCGGCCACCAGGAAGTCGGCGATTCCCTTGATGGTGGTGCGGGAGAGGATTCCCGCCAGGATGGTGGCGCCGATATACACCACTACGATAGCGTAGTCGATCCAGCTTAGATGCATTTTGTGCTCGATCGCGTGACCGGTGGTAGGATCTCGGTCATCTCTGCCAGGGGATTTCCCTGGCCGTCCCGGATCACATTACGGCGTCCAAAGAGCTGGTGGGTGCCGGTCAATACCAGGGCTCGATTGATTACGACATCCGACAGGACGCTGAAGAATTCCTTGTGACCACTGGTGTGGAGGATATTCTCTTCCCGCAAGATCGTGCCCAGGGGGACCTGTCCCTTCAGAATGAGTTGCAGTGCCTGGGTCTTGAAGCGTGTCAGATGAATCCGGATAGCGCCGAACTCTACGGGGGTCCCTTCATCTTCCAGCTTCAACACGACCTGCCTCAATAGGCGGCTTTCTTGCTGATGACGGTCCAATACGTGAAGAGAGATTCTGCGCCCATGGAAGTCCTCTAATGTGGGCGTCATGTCATTTTCGTGGACCAGGAGGTCCCGAAAGGGCTGGGGAACCCTCAGACAGCCGATGGTTTGCATCTGGGGAAGGGGTTTTCCCGATCGAAGGTAGACTGCTTCCAGCGGATCTGACACAGAGGGGAGTATGCCCACCCCTGAACTGCGTGGCAAGAGCCTCAGCTCGCTCACAGCTTCCCGGACAGATGCGAGGCATGTATCATACTGGCTCGACCGTGTACTAAGAGAGCACGTGACCTGGATGAAGAAGGCCAAGAAGCCCGATTTGAGTAAAGACTCGCTACGGGGACTGGAGCAGAAGAGGCAGGGCTGGGAAAAGAGAGAGCTGAAGGAGTTTCTCGACCGCAGCGGTGAGCGGGAAGAGAGCTTCCGAACCGTATCCGGCCTCGAGGTAAAGCGTCTCTATGACCCGGTGGACGTCAGTCATCTGGACCACGAGAAAGACCTGGGCTATCCAGGATCCTACCCTTTCGTCCGCGGTGCCTATCCCACCATGTACCGCGGCAGGCTCTGGACGCGGCGACAGATCGCCGGCTTTGGCACCGCACGATCCACCAACGAGCGATACCGTTTTCTCCTGGGTCACGGCCAGACCGGTATCAGCACCGATTTCGACCACCCCACCTTGACCGGATACGATTCAGACCACCCACTGGCGGAGGGAGAGGTAGGCAGGCTTGGAGTCGCGATCGACAGCGTAAACGACATGCGGGAGTTGTTTGCGGGGATACCGTTGGACAAGGTAAGCGTGTCCCTCACCATCAACCATCCCGCCATCATCCTGCTCAGCATGCTGCTTTCGGTCGCCGAAACGGATGGCGTAAACTGGGGGGACCTCAGGGGTACGGTTCAGAACGATTCCTTGAAAGAGTTTCACGGCCAGAAGACGTTCGCCTTGCCTCCCCGACCCTCGCTGAAGCTGACCACCGATGTGGTGGAGTTCTGCACCCGTCATGTTCCCAACTGGTACACCATATCCATCTCTGGCTACCACACGCGGGAGGCGGGTTCCGACGCCGTCCAGGAGTTGGCCTTCACCCTGGCCCAGGGAATGGCCTATGTGGAATCAGCTCTGGAACGGGGACTTGAAGTGGACGAATTCGCTCCCCGCTTCTCCTTTTTCTTTGGTTGCCATAGCGATTTCTTTGAAGAGGTCGCCAAGTTCCGTGCTGCCCGCCGTCTGTGGGCGAGAATCATGAAGGAGCGGTACGGTGCCCAGCGGCCAGAGTCCATGCGGCTGCGCTACCATACGCAGACGCTGGGGTCGACCCTGATGCGCGAGGATCCCAAGAACAATATTGTCCGGGGGGCCCTCCAGGGACTGGCAGCCGTCCTGGGCGGAACCCAGTCGCTTCACATAAGCGGCTACGATGAGGCCTACGACATCCCTTCGGAGGATGCCATGAAGATGTCTCTCGCGAGCCAGCTCATCATCGCTCATGAGTCAGGTGTCACCAACACCGTCGACCCCATGGCCGGTTCCTACTTTCTGGACTCACTGACGCAGACGATCGAGGAGCGGGTCTGGGAGTACCTCAACAAGATCGAAGAGTTGGGCGGAGGCCCCGAGAACGACAAGAAGCCGAAGAGCCTCTTGAGAGGAATCCTGCGTGCCATCGAGACGGGCTACATCGAACAGGAAATATCCAGCGCTGCCTACGAGTACCAACGTCGTGTCGAAAGCAGTGACTATGTGGTCGTGGGTGTCAACCAATACCGTTCGGAACAGACCCAACCGCTGGAGATCTTCGAGTACGATACCCGAGAAGAGGATCGGCAGCTGGAGCGCCTTGGCGAACTGAGGCGCGAGCGCGACAACCCACGTGTCCAGAAGCTCCTGGATGAAACCAAGACGGCAGCCGAGGCCGATGAGAATCTCATGCCTCCTGTACTGGCTGCGGTAAGCGCCGGAGCCAGTGAGGGAGAGATCATGGATTCTCTGCGGGATGTCTATGGGTCGTATCGGGATCCCGGCGTTTTTTGAGTCTTCTTCGACGGCTGTCGAATAGTAGGTTTTCGAGACCATGACTGAGCAAGCGAAGCCCGTAAAAGTGCTCCTGGCGAAGGTTGGTCTGGATGGGCACGACCGAGGCGTCAAGCTGATCGCGCGCGCCTTGAAGGACGCGGGCATGGAGGTGCTCTATCTGGGCATGAGGCTGACGCCCGAAGAGATCGCCTGGGCCGCCTTGCAAGAGGATGTCGACGTGGTAGGTATCAGTATCCTGTCCGGGGCTCACATGCGGCTCATCCCCAAGCTTGTCCAAGCCCTGGACAAGCACGGACATGGGGACGCGATCCTTCTTGTAGGGGGCACCATTCCCGACCAGGACGTGCAACCCCTGTTAGATATGGGGGTCGGAGCGGTCTTTCCAGTGGGAACATTTACCAGCAGCATCGTGGAATACGTCCAGTCGGCCGCCAGGCCGCAGAAGGGCTAACCGGTCGAGATTCTGATGGAGTGGCCTCCTCAGTACGACACTTCCTACCAGCCCTCTCCCGACAGTGAATACTGGGACCCCCTTCGCGAGACCCTGGAGCCCGCCGCCAGGGAGAAACTCATTCTCCAGAAGATACGGAATCAGGTCAGCTACGCCTGGGAAAGGTCGGAGTTTTACCGAGAGCTTTACCGGGACCTGAAGGTCGACCCCACTGAAATCAGTAGGCTTGAACAGTTTCGGCAGCTGCCCATTCTGACCAAGGAAGAAATCCGCTTGGAGCAGGAAGATCATCCGCCTTTTGGACGCTTCTTATGTATTCCCGAGGACCAGGTGTTTCACATTCATGGAACCTCGGGAACCACCGGCAGGCCGACGGTTTTCGGCATAGGACGCGACGATTGGGAGCGTATCGCCGAGGCCCATGCGCGGGTGCTCTGGTCGGTGGGTCTGAGACCCGATGATATCGTCATGATCACCGCCCTGTTCAGTCTCTACATCGGCAGCTGGGGAGCCCTGTTGGGCGTGGAGAGGCTCGGCGCCCGCTGCTTCCCGTTCGGTGCCGGTGTGCCCGGACAAACCGAGCGGGCTGTCGAGTGGATCAGAATGGTACGCCCCGCAGCGCTCTACGGGACTCCCTCCTACGCCCTCTATCTGGCTGAGGTAGCCAGGAAAATGGGCTTTGATCCCAAGCAGGATTTCAGTTTTCGTCTCATGTTCTTTTCCGGTGAACCAGGAGCCAGCGTGCCCGCTACTAGCCGTCAGATCCAGGACACCTTCGGCTGTGACGTAGTGGATCAGGGCAGCATGGCTGAGATGACCCCCTGGATGACCAACTCCGGCTGTCGCCACCTGGAGCGCGGAATGCACCTCTGGACGGATATTGTCTACACCGAGATGCTTCATCCCGAGACCAGGGATCCCGTACCATCGGGTGAGGAGGGAGTTCCGGTCTACACGCATCTGGAACGCACCTCGCAGCCGCTGATCCGTTACTGGTCGGGCGACATTGCCCGATGGCAGGATTCTTCCGTCGGCTGTGCCTGTGGACGGACCTATCCCACGCTGAGCGAAGGCATCTATGGCCGGGTGGACGACATGATCACGGTGCGGGGACAGAACGTGTTTCCCTCCCGAATTGAAGATGTGTTGCGGAAGCTGGAGGAATTCGGCGGGGAGTTCCGGCTGCTGCTGGAGCGGGAATCGGGTTCCCTCGATCGGTTGACCGTCCAGGTGGAGATCAAGCAAGAGGCCTCACGACAATCCGAGAGCTTAGGCCAGAGGATCGGGGATGACCTGAGACGTGCGCTAGGCGTAAGTGTCCAGGTGGAATTTAGGCCCGAGGGTACCTTCGAGCGCTCCCAGCTCAAGTCAAGTCGGGTCATTGACAAACGTGGAATCTGGAGGGTTGGGGGGTGACGACGTGGTACTATAGCAGCCCCTTCTTACCCTTGCCTTTGCCCGTGCCCGTGCCCTTGCCCTTCCTTGTGCTTCTGCCTTGCCCCCGTCTCGACCTCATCTAGGGGTTGCATCAAAGCTCTTGATCAACCCGGTGAGGGACGGGCAAGGGCAAAGGGGAGCAGCCGACAAGGCTGCAATCCAGCTGGAGAAAGTCCAGCCGTGTGAATTGTTCGTTCACACACGTAGCGATACCGCAGCTCGGGGCAGGTAACCAACCGAGAGATGCGCGGTGTAAACGGCCTGGCCGCCCTTCGAAGGAAGCGGCGGGAGCAACCTGGAGGCCTAGCGAGTCTGGGAGCCTGAACATGAGTGAATGACTGCAGCCCGGAAATAAGCCCCCCTGTGGAAGTTGCCATGCAGGGATTGTCTGGCGAGCCGAACCTGTCCTTTGTGAGGTGAGGCCGACGTCTCCCGGGAAGAAACGAGCAAGTGCACCGGGAGATCGCCGCCGGGTAGGGGTCCAGGCACCTGGGCAAGGATTGCAGAGATAATGTCGGGAAGGGCCGGTTTGCAGCAGGGGCTCGCAGCAACCTGCGAAGACCGAGGGACCGAGCGAGAGCGAAGGCCCACGGAGCATCCCGGTCTGGCGCATGAGTCCGTAGGAGCGAAGACGGTCGGGTAACGCCGGCCCAAGCCGCCTGGAGGCGGCTCCTGGAAGGGTAATACCCGGAAAGGGCGAAGGGACTCTCGGCCATGACGGGCAAGGAAGCGCCCACCGCCCAGGGCTCAGTACCTGAGAATGCGGTGACAGGGCAAGCTTTGTCGAGACCGGCGGCAAACCGGACCCGAGAGGGGTGAATGCGAGCGAGCGCTTAAGCCTCGTTGGGTAAGGGAAGACCGTGGGAGGAAAGTCGTGGTCGCCAACCGGACTCGGGAAATCCGACCGTCCGGGATGACAAAGGGGGCTTGCGGAAACGTGAGCTATGGCGGAACTAGGAACCCGGCGCACAACCGAAAGGGTGCGTACCGGTAACTCTCCGCCTACGGCTGCGCGCGCCGTATTTCTACCTGACCACGGGCAAAGGCAAGGGGGGAAATGCTACCAATTGGTATAGGAGCCATCACTCCGGCGCCAGTGGGGTGCCTCCCAATACTCGAACGGATAGTCGGAGGCGGCCTCCTCATTGAACTCCACGCCGAGTCCGGGTTCCTGGGGCAAAGGGAAATGATCCCCCTCGAGATCCATTCCGCGAGGGAATAGATCTTGAGGCCGCTCTCTCGACGTCCAGTTGTACTCCAGTAGCGAGAAGTTGGGGATTGCGCTGCATAGGTGCACCGAGGCTGCGGTGGAAACCGGACCCAGGGGATTATGGGGCATCACATCGATGTAGTGAGCCTCAGCCATTGCTGCTACCTTCCGAGCTGCCGTGAATCCGCCTACGTTGCACACGTCCAGCCGGACGTAGTTGCAAAGGCCGCGCTCGATGAAGGGAGCGAAGACGTAGATGCCGGAGAGCTCCTCGCCAATGGCAAACGGAATGTGGGTCATCGCCCTCAGGGCTGCATAGGCGTCGGGGCTCTCCGAGCGGATTGGTTCTTCCAGAAACATGAGGTCGACTCCCTCCACCAGTTTGCAGAAGTGGGCGGCCTCGGCGACACTGAGGCGATGATGGAAGTCCACTGCCAAGCGGATTTCCGTTCCCACCAGGTAGCGGATTGAGTGGAGCTCGTCGCTCGTCCATTGAAGGGACTCCCAAGGATCGTATTTCTCTGCTTTCAACTGGTCAAAACCTTCGTCAGGCATTTCAGGCACGAAACGAACCGTCTTCCAGCCCTTTCTAGCAAGGTCCTGGGCCTGTTCTGGCCAGGTCTCTCCTTCTCCAGCCGCTCCGTCGGCAAAGCAGGTCACGTGTTTGCGGCTGGCTCCTCCTAACAACTGCCACACAGGAACTTTCAGATGTTTCCCCAGGATGTCCCAGAGTGCGATGTCGATCGCAGAAGCGGCGGCTGTGATGATCGTTCCCCCTTCGAAATACTGACTGCGGTACAAGGTCTGGTGGATGTCCTCGATCTGCCGCGGATCTTTTCCGATCAAGAATTCGCGAAAATGATCAATGGTTCCTCCCAGAGCTCGTTCCCTTCCGGAAGTTCCAGCTTCTCCCAAACCATGGATGCCGGCATCGGTCTCGATCTTAACGATGAACCGACAGCGTATCCCTATCTTGAGAGCGAACCACTTGACGTTGGTAATCTTCATGACGCGAATGCCCCTCTGTTTTCCTGACCTCGTGATTGGAAAACAGAATATTAGCCGATCCTACGCGAAATGGCCTTGGCCTGTGTAAACAAGAGCAGGTAGTCGGGACCTCCCGCCTTCGAGTCCGTGCCGCTCATATTGAATCCTCCGAAAGGATGGACTCCGACCAGGGCTCCCGTACATTTTCGATTGAGGTAGAGGTTGCCTACATGAAACCGACGCCGAGCCATTTCGATCTTGTTCTCGTTGTCGGTGTACACGGCCCCGGTCAAACCGTACTGGCTGTCATTGGCAATATCGATGGCCTGATCGTAGTCCGCGGCTTTGATTACGGCCAGGACGGGTCCGAAGATCTCTTCCTGGGCAACGACCGTGCCAGCTTCGATGTCGCACAAAATAGTCGGTTGTATGCAGAACCCCTCAGAACTGCCCGGCTCGCCTCCGAGTAGAAGTCGCCCCTCCTGTTTTCCGATCTCAATGTAGTGGAGTATTGACTGATGAGCCTTCTGGTTGATCACCGGGCCGAAGTTCACGTCGCCATCCTCTACGTTGCCCGTGTGAATCAGTTCCTTCGTCTTTTCCTCAAGGATCTCCAAGAACCGGTCATAAGCGGGCTCGACGACGATAGCCCGAGAGCAGGCAGAGCACTTTTGTCCCTGGAATCCGAAGGCAGAAGCAACTACGCCCTGGGCTGCTGTCTCGAGATCGGTCTCCTCATCGACGATGATGGCGTCCTTACCGCCCATCTCTGCAATCACCCGCTTGATCCAGATCTGGCCTGGCCGCGGTTCTGCCGCCGCTTGGTTGATGTGCAGGCCGACCTCCCTGGAACCGGTGAAGGCGATGAAGCGCGTGCGTGGGTGCCGGACCAGGGTGTCACCGATCTCGCCACCACTGCCGGTGACAAAGTTGACGACGCCTGCGGGAAGGGAGGCTTCTTTGAAGATCTCGATCAGCTGAGCTGCGATCGTGGGCGAGTCACTGGACGGCTTGACGACGACCGTATTACCACTTACAACCGCCGCAAGGGTCATGCCCGCCAGAATGGCGAGGGGGAAGTTCCAGGGTGGGATGATCACGCCGACTCCGAGTGGGATGTATTCCAGCTCGCTCTCTTCAGAGGGGATCTGTGGGAGGGCTAGGGGGTGTGAGAGTCGCAGCATAGAGCGGCAGTAGTATTCGCAGAAGTCAATCGCCTCCGCTACGTCCGCGTCAGCCTCTACCCAGGACTTGCCGACCTCCACGACCATCCACGCCGCCAGCTCCAGCCTCCGTCGCTGCATGAT
Organism: Acidobacteriota bacterium; assembly: GCA_965222655.1. Taxonomy (GTDB): domain Bacteria; phylum Acidobacteriota; class UBA6911; order RPQK01; family JAJDTT01; genus CAUZIZ01. Next base: position 465,013 of record CBDCUP010000022.1, on the reverse strand, counting down.
ACGAGAGACTCTCAGCAGGGTTTCCACGCGCTCCTCGGCTTGGGTCTGGCTCCAATTCTGGAATGCCTGATCCGCAGCGCCGATCGCGCGATTTGCCATTTCGGGGCTAGCCTTCTGGAACACTCCGACGACTTCGGTGCTTCGGGAAGGGTTGAGCGAGTTGAATTTCTCGCCGGAGTGCACGGCCTCACCTCCGATGAGCAGTTCATATTCGTCCCCGAGATGATCGCGCACCTCGGCCAGGGCATGCTTCATCGTCTCCTGGTTTTCAGGCCGACCGAAATCCGTGAGGGCCTGATTCTTGAACTCGTCCAATCTCATGTCTCGCCTCCTTTCGGCGCCCTGACATCCCTGAGCTGACGCCTTCTGGGAACAAAGGTCCAACGGCCGTTTGGCTCTTGGCAGACATCCGAGTGATGTGTGATGCAGAGTTCCAGAAGAGACTCCTCTAACACTGTTCTCATGATGCGAATTCCTGCCGGCGTGGTCAAGCAGAGCAGAGTTTTCTGGCGTGTTGCCGCGCGTTGCCTAGAGCGGAAACTTGCCCTTCAATTACCGATAGTTTCACAGCATCCGGGCCACCAGCTGTCGAAGGGTCGCCTATGGTAAGCTGCCGCCATGCCGAATCTGAAACCCGAGAGGCTGGTGCGGGTCATCGGAGTGCCGATGGATCTAGGAGCCGGACGCCGGGGAGTGGACATGGGGCCTTCGGCGATACGGATCGGCGGAATACATCGCAGCCTGGAGCAGCTGGGTTATCGCGTAGAAGACGTTGGGAATCTGGATGTCAGGATTCCGGAGCAGACGGATTACGGTGAAGAGAAGCAGATGTTTCTCGACGAGATCGCCCAGGTCTGTCGCAAGCTGGCCCGGTCCGTGTTTGAGGCCCTCAAAGACGGTTGTCTGCCTCTCGTCCTGGGGGGTGACCATTCTCTAGCAGCCGGCAGCGTCGCCGGAAGCGCTAGCTTCCACCGAGAGCATGACGAGAAGATCGGTTTGATCTGGATCGACGCCCATGCCGACATGAACCTTCCTGAGACCAGTCCTTCCGGAAATGTCCACGGCATGCCCCTGGCTGCCATTGTTGGATTGGGGCCTCCGGAACTTGGGGAGATCGAGGGGTTCTCGCCCAAGGTGGATCCAGCCCACGTCACTGTGATCGGGGCTCGAAGCATCGACAGACGAGAGAGGGACAACATTCAGCGCAGCGGAGTTCGGGTGATCACGATGAAGGAGCTCGACATGAGGAGGATGAACCTGGCCATGGAGGAGGCCCTGGACCGAGCGACTCAGGGAACGGCGGGCTTCCACTGTAGTTTCGATCTGGATGTCGTCGATCCCCAGGTGGCTCCGGGTGTTGGCACACCCGTTCTAGGCGGTGTGACGTATCGAGAGAGCCATCTAGCGATGGAGATGGTGGCCGACTCGCAGAAGATGATTTCCCTTGAGCTGGTGGAAGTAAACCCGGTCCTCGATGTGCAGAACGCTACCGGTCTGCTCGGAGTCGAGCTGATCTCTTCGGCATTGGGGAAAAGGATACTTTGAGTTCCCAGGGCGTGGCGGTGGCCTCCAGGCCGCCGTGCGTCGAGCCCAAGGCTCGAAAGAATAAGACTTCGGCCTGGAGGCCAAAGCTACGTTCGCCAATGAAGTTTCGGCTTAGCGACCGTTGGGCTAGCTCCAGTTGCTGGGATAAAAGCCGTTGTCGTGTCTGTCCTCGACCAGAGGGCGAGACGTTTCCCGTTACCCCTCTCGGTCAAGGCAGGCACTCAGGATCGCGTGTGCGGCGTTGTGACCTGGTGCGCCCGAGACCTCACCGCCTGGGTGGGTCCCGGCGCCACAGAGCCATAGATTCTCTATAGGGGTCTTGTATTCCGCCCAGCCAGGTAGCGGTCGGCGGGAGAAAAGCTGGCTCGGGGTCATGTCGAGGTGGTGGATGTTGCCGGCGGTCAGGTTGACTCGGCGCTCGAGGTCGTGGGGAGTGAAAAGCATCCACTCCTGGATGGCGTCCCGGAAGTTGGGCGCATAGGCTGTCACCGCTTCGATAAGCGACTCTCCCACCTCCTGCCGGCGTCCTTCCCAGGTGCCCTCAGCTAGCTGAACGGGAACGTATTCGCTGAAGATTGACAGGACGTGCTTGCCCCTAGGGCAGATGGTTGTATCGTAGATGGACGGGATCTGGATCGACATAATGGGGTGTCTGGAAGGCCGACCCTCCCGAGCGTCCCGCCAGGCCTGCTGGACGTAGTCGACCGAAGGGCAGATCCAGACGCGTGCAGTGATGCGGGGATCGTAGTCCGCACCGAGATACGAGGAAAAGTCGGGCAGTTCCCTCATGGCGGCATGAAACTTGAGATAGCCTATCTCGGTCTTGAGGCGCTGCACCTGAGTGCGGAAATCCAACGGCAGATGTTCGGGGTCGATCAGGCGCAGAAAGGTGCGCTTGGGATCGGCGTTGGATAGAACCAGACCGCTCCGGATCCGCTCTCCGTTGCTCAGCTCGACGCCGCTTGCCCGGCCCCCCTCAACCAGAACGCGCTTGACCTCGCAGCCTGTCCGGATGGTCCCACCCTGGCTCTCTAGATAGACGGCCATGGCGTGGGTGATCGAGCCCATTCCTCCCTTTACGATGCCGACAATTCGCTTTTCTGTTTCCACGTCAGCGGGAAGGAACGCCGAAGGGTAGGCGCTGCCGAGTGCTCGGGGATCGCCGTGGTCACCCGAGTTGATCAGGGCGGCCTTAACATGCTCGGACTCGAAGAATTCGTCGATGATGTCCGCGTGGCTGGAGGTCAGGATTTTTTCGAGGATCTCTTGGTTGCCGGTTTCCTGAGCCCGCTGCACCAGCTCGCTCAGACTTGGAGGCGGGGTCAAGGCGTAGGGCTGGCCAATAGAGTGGACGCGCTCCCAGAATTCGTTCCAGCGCGGGTAGCTTTCGGCATCCCGTTGGGAGAATGCCCGTATGGCCGCTGCGTTGCGCTCCGCATCCTGCCAGAGTACGAGGTGCCTTCCGTCGGGAAAGGGCCGAAACTCGTGTGGCTGTAGTTCAAAGACTTCGAAGCCGAATCGACTCAGCTCCAGATCACGGGCGATCTTGGGATGCAGGGCATAGAGCATGAAGGAGCAGCTGGAGAAGTGAAATCCAGGGAAGAGCTCCTCGGTGGCGCAGGCTCCGCCCACAATGGAGCGCCCCTCGACCACCCGAACGTCGAGCCCGGCTCGGGCCAGATACCCACCCGCGACCAGCCCGTTGTGTCCGGCGCCGATGATAACAACGTCACATGCCTTCTCCTTCATGGGTTCCGTGCGCCTGTAACTATACATGGCCGCCCGCGGGAATCCAGTTAACCCGCATTTCTCATCGCTGGTCTACTGCGTCGCCGCAAACATCCGTCCTGGCTGCGTTACGCTCTCTCGGCCTCCTCGACGTACTGCACGAGTACGACTGCGGGGGCCTCGGTCGCAAGCCTTGCCTGGACGGCCCTTGCGGCGCCTCGCTACGACAAGCGATGAGAAATCCGGGTTAAGGCTGAGTCATGGGCACTGGATCACTGGGATACGCTGCTTTCCTTGCCTTTGCCCGTGCCCGTGCCCGCCAAGTCGCCTTCATGCCGTCGGGCTTGATCAAGAGTCTTGCTGCAATCCCACGATCGGGAGGGCAAAGGCAAGGCCAAGGGAAAGAAACGGACTCGACACGTACGAATGCCGGAGGCGGTATGAGGTCGATCGCTACTACTAGTAGCCCGCGTGCTTGTCCACCAGGTCGCGGAGAGGCTGGCCGGTTCGGTAGCGGTTGAGGTTGTCGAAAAACAGCTCCAGGCAGATCTCGTCCTGCTCGATCGAGGTGCCGCGGCAGGGGGAAACGACGACGTTGGGACGTTGCCAGAAAGGTGAAGAGGGCGCCGGTATGTCGGGTGATCCCGCTGGTCCGCTAGGCTGAAGACAGATTCCGGCGATTCTTTCGTCTTCGACTGCGCGCACCAGAGCACCAAAATCGTAGAGAGCCAGTCGGCCGGAGCAGTCGATCAGATAGGCCGTCCGTTTCATCTTTCCCAGCAGTGCCTGGTCGATCCATCCGCGGGTCTGAGCGGTCACCGGGAGCGCCGTGACGACGTAATCGCACTGAGGCAGGAAGCGGTCGATGTTCTCTATCGTATAGAGATGATCGACCTGCTGCGGGGTTGGCCTGGGAGTACGCGCCAGAGCAAGAACCCTCATCCCCATTGAGGTAGCTCCCTGAGCAATCGCCTTGCCCATGTTACCCATACCAAGGACTCCGACCGTCCTGCCGGCCAGATCCTCGGGATGAAGCTCGTGGTCTCGGCTTTGAACTTCGACCGAGAGGGCCTCCGTTCCGATCACATGGTTCAGTCGCCGGGAGAAAAGCAGCATAGCGGCAATGGCGAATTCACGGCCGACCGTCGCGAACGTCGATTTGATGCAGGTGAAGGGGATTGGGCTCGCCACCATCTCGGGAAACAGGTAGCTCTCGACTCCTCCAACGTGGGCGTGGACCCATCGAAGCTGTCTGGCCGCGCCCAGCATCTCGGCATCGAAGGGAGCCACGAAAGCTACCTCTGCATCCGCTAGCTCTGCGAGAATCTCGCTACGGTTGTCGCCAATGAACAGCTCCAACCCACGCAGCGCTGGATCCTTCCGGAAGCGTTCCCGGATCTGATCCTCTAGGCCAGACCAGGTCACCACTACTTTTGAAAGGGGGACCTGATTCATGAAGATCCCAGTTCTTCCACCGCTCCCGGGACGTATTCGCCCAGTCCCAGCCCCGGCCGGGTCGGAAGCTCGATGAAGCCATCCTCGAAAACGAGAGGGTGTTCGATGATGTCCTCGTGCAGGATGCGCGTCTGGGTGTGACCGCGAGTGCCCGGTCCATAGCTGGCGAAAGCCGGATACTCGATCATGACGCTGTTGATGACGGTGGAGAGCACGTTGACATGGGCGGCGATCGCCATCGCCGTCCAGGGTGAGTGGGGAATACAGAGGATCCGATCCTCCTCGGCCCTTTGCGCCACTCGGCAAAACTGGGTGATGCCGATCTGCTGAGCGTCCGGCTGGATCACGTCGACTGCCTCCTGCTCCAGGTAGTCGATGAACTGCCGAATCGTGGTCAAGCTCTCCCCGGTCGCGATCCTCACGTCGCAGCTATCCTTCACCGCGCGATGACCCGCGATGTCGTCCGGAAGCATCGGCTCTTCAAGGAAATAGACGTCGAACTCTTCCGCTACCCGGCTGACCTCGATGACGTCCTTCACGGTCCGCATGCTCCTGCTGTAGTCGGGCGGCCCCATGTCGAGCATGAGGCGCACCTCGGATCCGATCGTGTCGCGAATGGCGGCCAGCAACTTCTGTCTTCGTGGTCCGAAGTCATCTCCCCAGCCGAACTTGATGGCCTTGAAGCCCAGCTCCAGAAAGGTCTCGCATTCGTGGCGAAACTGCTTCTCCGTCTTGTCCACCCACACCCCCCGTTCCTCGATCGCCTGCATGTCGGCTGCGGTAGCGCTGGCGTAGGCTAGCATCCGGGGCCGTACGGCGCCTCCCAGGAGCTGATGGATAGGAAGTTGGCGCGCCTTGCCCGAGAGGTCCCAGAGGGCCATGTCGATGGCGGCCATGGCATTGATGTCCACTCCCCCCTCGCAGGCTCGTCCTCGATTTCCCGGATAGCCATAGTACATTTTCCGCCAGAGCCGGTTGGTCTGGGTTGGATCCTCACCAATCAGCATCTGGCGAAGGCCGTCTTCTTCGCTTTCGATGATGCTCCGGATCACAGCCGGGGAGGCAGAAGTGGCCCCGATGCCGGTCACTCCTTCGTCGGTTGTGACGGTCACCAGGGGATAGCGGTTGGAGATGACTTCGATGTTCTTGATCTTCATGATCGAGGATGTCGGACGAATCACTCCGTTGGGGGTTTGTAGGCACGTAGGGGAATGGACCAGAGAAAGTCTGTCTTGGTACCCTCGCCGAATTGTGCCGGATCATCCGGCGATATAAAGCCATCGGGCTGGTATCCCTGGGTTTTATAGCCAGCCATCCGGTGGCAGCTCATGCAGTTGGTGCTCGGACCCGTCCAGGCGATCTTCAGAGGGGCCTCGCTGCCGTCGGGATTCTTGACAATGGGGCCGGGGACGGTGCCCTTCAGATTGGTTTCCAGATAGGGGTTGAAGCTGTGGAGGGGCTCGCCTCCTGGCTTCCCCGGAGGCTGAACCATGAAATAGGCCGTGCGCATGTTGTAGTGGGTCCAGGCTCCCTTCACGCTCTCGGGTCTCCCCCTGCCGTAGAGGGCGTCCTCGGTATCGAAGCTCCACCAGAAGGTCTGCCAGGTCCAATTGGGGATTTCCTTGGTGGTCACGTGCATAGCCGTCAAAAGTGCCAGGTTCCCCTCTTTGACGACCTCAGTCAGGGCAGCCTTGTTGGTCAAATTCGCCTTTCCAACGTCATCGCCTGAACCAAATCCGAAGGAGTGCGAGCTGAAGGCCTCGGCATCGGCCTGAGTGAGTTTGATGTAGTAGAAGTCCTCCAGGGAAACGACGGGCAGCTCCCGTGAGGGTTCCGAGTTGAAGGACATCGAGTGGGTCGAGCCCGGGCGCAGCCTGCTACTGGGATCGACCACTACGGCCTGCCTCCAGGTGTGCGGCTCGGGGTTGGCCAGGTCGGTGGTGTATTGGGGAGCCACGCCGGCCCAGTAGGGGATGGCGGTGGGCTCCTGAGAGCTGATGAACTGAAAGACCGGTTTCAAGGAAATCTGGGTAGGATCCACTGGCCCGGTAGAGGTGAGTATCTTGCGATCCTCGATCGGAGTCTTGCTGGGCCAGGAGGCGTTGATACTCTCGAGCGTCGATGCCAGGTTGTACTTGTGAAGGACAATCTGGTCGGCCAAGCTCCGGGTATAGCGATTGAACGAGGTCACACGCTCGGGTTGGTTGACAGGGATTCCGGCCACGAGGGCCGTGTGAAGTGACTGGTGGGGGGCTTCGAAGTCACGGAACGATCGTCTGGTTGAGTCTTCGGTGTTGGCGGCAAGCACGAAGACCTCGTAGCCCGAGTACCAGGTTTCCCAGACGGGCAGGCCTTTTGGGGTCGCGTCCGAAGTGATCGACGCCCAGATATCCCAGGCATGGGCGCGGATCTTGGCGAGGTCCACGTTATCGATCCACTTCTGAATGACCGGTTGCTGCGAGGGGTAAGTGCCCACCTTCGGAGGATCGGTATAGTTGCCCAAGCTTGCCGGGACAGCACCGGAGGGAGCATCGCTGCAACGCCCCAACGCGATCCCTGCAAGGATAACCGGTAAAGCAAGATAGAGGACTCGGCCTACTGAACGGAGCATACGATACTCTCGTGCCTCGGTGGCCCCTACTCTTCGTCCTTTACGACCGGTCTGAGGAAGTATTCTGGAGGAATGCTGACGTTGAAATGGATTTCCTCAACGTGCGTTTGCTGGGCCATTTCACCATCGCGGTACTGGTCCTCTCGAAGAGGCGTGTAGACACCGTCGATGGTATGCCAGTTGGAGATCTCGACCTCTTCCTTGTAGCGTACACCGGATTTTGAGTCGGTAACCTCGGACTCGATCTTCTGAGGGAGATGGGTCTCCAGATCGAAGAAGACGACGCTCGAAGCATTGGTGGGGTCCAGAAACTCCACTGCCTCCCATCGACCCTCGCCAGCCACATCATTGGGACCGTAGTAGAAGAGGCTCATGCCTTTTTCGTCGATCCTGCTCTTGAGCAGAAAGGACCAATGCCGGTTGACTGCCTTCTTCCACTCCTTGATATCTTTTTTCTTGAGCTCCTTCACCAGGTCCTCGCCCTCCAACTTCCACGCCTTTCCCAACTCTAGATTGTAGATATGCACCTCCTGGTTATCTCCCTTGCCCATCTGGAATCGGGATTTCACGGGATCGTATACAGTCCAGTCGTGGTATCGCGCAAACCCTTTGCGGCCCTTGCTGAAGAAGAAATACCGGCCTACAATCTCGGAGTTTCGGACGTTTCGAAAGGCATCTCCACCCATGGCCTCGATGGCTCTTTCCACTGCTTCGCGAGCCTGCTTCTCTCCCGAATCCTTTCCTTCGGCAAGAGTCTGGTGAAGAGAATAGCTACAGAGTACGAGGCAAGAAACACTGATCGCTACACGTATTCCTGGCCTGCTCAGGTTCAGGATTCGCCACATAAGGTTCACTGCCTCCTTTTGAAGATGCCCTCGATCCATCGTGAATCTGCTCTCCATCATACCGGAGCTCTAGCCGCGACGATCCAGTAGCTTCCGAGGGCAACGCTGCTCACACTGAGGGTCAGGCTAACCCAGTGGCCCGACCTTTCCCCTTTGAGAGCGCTGCCGATGATCAATCCCCAGACGGTCATGGAGAGTACGATGCCCAGCCCGAAAACGCCCAGGTAGAGCAAGATCAGCCAAAGAGACTTACTCTGCAAAATCGGGACGGCGGTGATCAGGAGGGCCCGCAGTCCGCTCAACGCAAACAGGGCTCCCAGAAGTGTAGAGGCGTGGGGATGCGTGTGCTTCTTCGGATGATCTCCCTGCAAATGGAAGTGATAGTGAGTATGGGGGGTGGCGCCACTCGCATGGGTGTGTACGTGGGAGTGGATGTAGCCTGCCTCCCGCAGCCATTCCAGGAAGGTCCAGGCTCCAAGCAGAACCAACACGGCTCCTCCGAAGACTTCTGCTGTCGACTCCCAGGCTGGGGAAACCGAGAAGTTCCAGATCAAGGCCAGGGTGAACAAGACCAGCAGCACACCCGCATGTGCCATCCCGAAACGCAGGCCCAGCCGGGCAACATCCGCGCGTCTAGCCCCCTTTCTGGCCAGCGTCGAAACCGCCAGCATGTGGTCCGCTCCCATGCCGTGGTAGATTCCGTTCAAGAGGGAAAAGAGCAGGACGAAAGACGAATTCTCCACACTCACCATTTTCTATCCCAAGGACATCATCCAGGAAGAGACTTTGGTCCCGAATGGGGAGAACTGCACTGCCGTCCGCTCTCTCCCTGGAACTCGGATTGATGTTGCCAGCATTGCCTTCTCCGCAACGTGCGACCTTCAGACGTGAGACGAATTGTCCAAGTTCCAGTTCAACTCCCAATATACCGGGCATAGATTGCCCGAGCCTCCGAAAAGCTGTCGGTTCCCTTGATAATCGAGCGTCCGTCCGGAAACAGGGCAATCTCATATCCGTTGATCTGAATCCTCATCATGTGTTCGTTGTAACGGACTTTACCACTCTTCGCTAGCCGTTGGCACAGCAGAGAAAAGTCAAGTTGGGCCGCTCGGTTGGGACGGACCTGAACTGCATCTCTACCACAGAGCCGCATCAGGTGAGACCTGTCCTCAGCCTGCAGGAAGCGGAATTCCAGTTTGCCACAGCAAGCGCAATCTTGGTTTCGGGCGCCCACCGCTGAAATCAGTTGCCAGTGATCCTCCCAAACATCCACCTTGAGCATAACCTCGCCGGGAACCCGTCCCACCAGGATTTTCATGACCTGAGCTACCTGAAAGGAAGCCACGGCGTGAACTACCGGGCCCAGGACTCCCGCAGTGTCGCAGGTTTCCACGCTGCCCAGAGGCGGGGGCTCGGGGAAGAGACACTGAAGACAGCAGGTAGCTCCCGGACGGACCAGGAACGCAGTCCCGTAGCTGCCAACGCAGGCGCCGTAAAGCCAGGGTATGCGTCTCTTCACGGAGAAATCGTTGATCAAATATCGGGTTTCGAAGTTGTCGGTTCCATCGACGATGATGTCACCTTCTCCACACAGATCCTCAATGTTTTCAACCGTCAGATCCTGGACGATGCCGTGGATGTCGACCTGGGAGTTGATAGACCGGAGGGCCTTTTCGGCAGCCACGGCCTTGGGAATAGCAGCCTCTGCATCCGCCTCGGTGAACAGGCTCTGGCGCTGCAGATTACTTTCTTCGACGAAGTCTCGATCGATGAGCTGCAGCCGCCCCACGCCGGCGCGGACCAGCAGTTCGGCACTCACCGTTCCCAAGGCGCCACAACCCACCAGGACCACTCGAGCGTTCTGGATTCTATCCTGTCCCTCCTGGCCTATCCCGGAGAACAGAACCTGGCGTGAGTACCGATCGGTCACAGGCTTCATTGTATCACCGCCAGTGGTGGCAGATTCGCGCCAAGCAGCAGCAGCTCCCACTTTCGGCGAGGGTTTTCTTCCGTTGTGGTTATTCGTTAGCATGAGTGCGACCGGCACCATCTTTTGAAAGCGTTTGATCACGGAGCAACCGATCTTGACTAAATTCTGCTGGATTGTCCTAGGGTCGAACGGGCTGTCTTTCTCGGGGCGGTTGCTGGAAAAGCCGATTCATTTGGGCGGGTTCGTCTTACCGAACCCTACAGTCCCTTCCCGTCCTCGAACTGTGGTGTCGGCGATACCTCAATGAGGTCTGAACGACCCCGTGTCCTAATCCTTTCGGATGGCCTTTCGGTCGGGGGAATGGAGCGGCAGATTGTCGAACTGCTCAGAGGATCCAACCAGCGCGGAAATGTTCGCCTGGTCTTGGGTGTGCTCGACCGGGGAGGAGCCTTTGAGCCGGCAGCCTTTCAGTTGGCCGAAAGGGTCTTGGAATGCCGCCGCAGGAGCCGTTACGACCCTACGCTTCTACCGTACTTGATCCTCCAGGCCAGGAAGGCCGAGGTGACCGCTATCCATGCTTTCGGGTGGATGTCAGGGCTCGTTGGCCTGGCAGCTGCACGATGGCTGGGGATCCCCTTCATCAACGGTAGTATCCGCGACGCCCCCGTGAAGCTTGGGGTCCGGGAGCAGGTTAGTCGATGGTGTGCTCTCCACTCCGACCTGGTGGTCGCGAATTCGAAGGCAGGACTCTCTTCGTACGGTTTGAGCCAAATACCTCATGCCAGGGTGATTTATAATGGTATCGATCTCCGCCGTTTTCAATCAGGTTTGTCGGGACCAAGTCGAGAGCACTCCCTCTGCATGGTAGCCAATTTCAGTACCCGTAAGGATCAGGCCTGCGTCATCCGCGCTTTGAAACTCGTTCGACAAACGGTTCCGGGGGCTCAGCTGACGCTGGTGGGCCGAGACTGGGGTACGCTGGAGGCCAACCGTCGGCTAGCCACTGAGCTGGATCTTGTGGAGTGTATCCGTTTCGTTACTAACTCCACTCTACCTGAGTCCGATATTGCGGAATGCTCGGTTGGGGTAGTGGCAAGCAGTCCCATACATGGTGAAGGGAATTCGAACGCGATCCTCGAATACATGGCCCTGGGCAAGCCGGTCGTAGCCACCGAAGGAGGAGGCAATCGCGAACTTGTGCAGGCAGGCAAGAACGGTTTCCTCGTCCCGGTGAGTATCCCAGAAGCGATGGCGAAGCGTTTGGTTGAGTTATTGCTAGACCCGAATTTAGCGCGGCGACTGGGGGAAGTGGGTCATCGTATCGTAGCCGAGGACTTCTCTCTTGACCGAATGCTGTCAAACTACGAGAACCTGTACGCTCGACTGGAAAGCGACAGCGCCGGTTCTAATTGAATTCGTGTGGAAATGAAGTCGGATCGCGCTCGTTAGACAGCCTCAAAACGCTAACGTAGGATCGTACTCATGACATCCAAAAATGGGGCCTCCGTTCCCGCGGTGCTCCTGAACACCTCATTTCCGAACTCACTGGGAGTGATCCGCTCATTGGGAAGGAGAGGAGTGCCGATCGTCGCTGTGGATCGCCAACTGGGTATGGCGATGTACTCGCGGTATGTCCGTCGGCGGATCATCGTCCCTCGTGACGTCTTGAATCGGATACCGAGTGGAGCACCGTTCTTGCCTCGGGAACGCTTGCCGGCTGACTGGCTACTGGGTCAGCTCGAGTCGCTTGAGCTCCCCGCCGGGAGCGCGATCATCCCCACGACTGATGTAACGCTTCACTTCGCGGCTTCCCATCACGAGCGTCTGTCTAAGAGATTCTCGGTCGCATGCCCACCCTGGGAACAGCTCCAGACGCTGTGGGACAGGCAATCCTGTTGGAAGTTGGCGCAGCATCTGGGAATCGCGGTGCCGAAATCTTACAATCCGGCTTCGATTCAGGAGCTCGAGGATCTCGTCGCTGGCCTGGACTTCGAGGAGCGATCCTGGATGATCCGCGTCGATCCCTGGAGCTCGGAGCCGATCTCGGACTCCGGAAACTTGACCCGTCCCGGCGGAAACTCGGCGACTCTTCTGCTCCACTGCCGTGAACATTGGCAGAAGCTTGGGCGAATTCCCGAGATCGTGGAGATCATTCCGGGTCCGTCGGAGAGCTGTATTGCTGTCACTATGGTGATAGCCCCCGATGGGACTCCACTGGTAAGCTACAGCACCCGCCGTCTTGAGGTGCTCCCCTACTATGAGTCCCGAGCAAGAGATGAATTCCATCCCGGTGGCAACGTTTTCTGTGAGACCCGTCGTGATCAAGAAGCCATCGACTGCGCACATCGTCTGGTAAGAGAAGCAGGGTTCTATGGTGCTGCGACTATCGAGTTCCGACGCCGGTGGACTGACGACCGGTTGTTCCTGATCAAGGTCGATCCTCATCCTGTCAACTCGAACGCGCTCTCGGGAGTCATAGGTCAGGACCAAGCAGAGGCTCTCTATGAGCTGCTCACGGGTGTCACCTTGAGGCGTCCGGCGAAGTATCCCGATGGCGTGGCCTGGATCTGGATTCGCGCCTACTTGCACGCAATCCTTCGCTGGCGGCTCCGTATGCCCATCCATCGGCAAGCTGCCTCCCTGATTCGCCGGGTGCCCAACATCAAGGCCTACGGAGATGCGAGTCTCCACGATCCCAAACCGTTTCTGGTCACTGTCTGGAGCGGTATCAAGTCCATGCTAGGATTGGGGGCTATTGACTAGACGCCGGTCATCACTAAAAAGCGAATTTGCTGCCGGTGGAGAGCGGCCCCAGTTGCCAACCGATGTGCGGTATTTGTGGAATCTGGAATTACAGCACAAAGCAGCCGGTGGATCGTCGGCTCCTTAGGCACATGCGTGACCGCATGGTGCACCGCGGACCCGATGACGGCGGGGAATATTTTGACGACGAACAAGGCCTGGGGATGGGGTTTCGTCGTCTTTCCGTCATCGATCTTTCCGCTGCCGGCCATCAACCCATGGCCAACGAGGACGGAACGATATGGTTGGCCTTTAACGGCGAAATCTACAACTTCCAGGAATTGCGTCGCGACCTGCTCGCCTCCGGACACGCCTTTCGTTCCCGGACAGACTCGGAGGTGATTCTCCATCAGTATGAAGAGAGTGGGATGCGCTGCACCGACTATTTGAACGGGATGTTCGCGTTTGCACTCTGGGACAGACGTTCTCGGCGCCTTCTACTGGCGCGCGACCGCTTGGGGAAAAAGCCGCTTTATTACTACGACGACGGGAAGCGTTTGATCTATGCCTCAGAACTGAAGGCCATCCTGGTAAATCGAATCGTCCCCCGTGATCTGGATGGAGACGCCCTCGGCGAGTATCTCTCTCGGGGCTACGTGAGCGCCCCGCGTACCATTTTCAGATCAGTGCAGCAGCTCCTTCCGGCACATTGGATGGTTTTCGAGAATGGCGAGTCGAAGGCAGAGCGCTATTGGGATTGGTTGCCGGCTTTTCGGTCCGATCAGACCCTGACCGAAGAAGAGTGGACCCAGAAGGTACAATCCATACTAAAGACGGTTGTTCGGGAGCGCTTGAACAGTGACGTATCTCTGGGCGCCTTCTTGAGTGGAGGCATTGACTCCAGTGCGGTGGTGGCGACCATGGCCCATCTTGGACACCAACCGATTCGAACTTTCTCTATCGGATTCCGGGATCAAGACTATGATGAACTACCCTATGCCCGCATGGTCGCGAAGCAGTTTGCCACTGACCATCATGAGTTCTATCTGGAACCGGAGTCGGTACGCGAGCTGTTGCCACGTCTAATTAACCAGTTCGACGAACCTCTCGCGGACGCGTCTGCGCTGCCTACTTATTACCTCTCTAAGGTCGCGCGTCGGGAGGTCACGGTTTGCCTTTCGGGCGACGGAGGTGATGAGGCCTGTGCTGGCCATGATCGCTATGTACAGTCGTTCAGGGAACAGACGGTGGATTGCGTGCCGATGGCTCTCAGGAGGTTGTTGCTGGCACCGGCTCGAATTCTCCCGTGGGGGGTGCCGGGGCGTCGGTTGGCGTCTCGGCTCGCCTTGGGACCTGTCCAGCGCTACGTCTCAGCCGTGACACACATACCCCAGGAACTGCTTACCCAGCTTCTGACACCCGAGGCCTCACGGTGGATCGGTGTCTCCGCGATCCGAAACCGTTTCTGGTCACGTTCTGGAGCGGTATCAAGTCTCTTCTCCGGTTGGGAAGCAGCTCACTCTGTTGACGGGTCGCCGGTCGTTACTGGGAAGGCCGGCATTGTTTTCACTCTATCGCTAACATCCGCAGAGGAATCTCAGGAAACTGACAGTCCCGATGGATTGAGTGTTATGAGAATTCTAATGCTGGCTTCTCCACCGGGTATCCGGGGGCCGATCCCGAAACTCACGCCAGTGCTGTTGGCCGCGTTGCAATCGCTGGGCTGCACGACGGATTTCATTCCCTGGGGCAGGCTCCAGGAGCACGAAGGCGTGTTGCCCAAAGTGCTCGGGCGGCTTCGAGCCATTGGACAGGCTTGGACGATGCTGAGATCGTCAAGATTTGATGTGGCCATTGTCCACACGGGGCACGATTGGCGGACATTGAGTCGCGATATCTGCCTTCTCTTCGCTATCCGCAGATTGTGTCGCCATATTGTCCTTCAGTTCCACGGTAGTGCCGTGGATCGACTTGTTGGTGTGGGTGGGCATGCCTTCAAGTTCTTATCCGGACTGGTCGTGAGACTGGGCGACGCCACTCTGGTCTTGTCTTCCGAGGAATTGAAGCAGTGGAAGGCCTTTTACCCCAGCGGAGACTTCCATCTGGTTCGAAACCCTTTTTTGGTCCCGTACCTCGAACCCTCTGTTTCGCCCACCCCGCCCGAAAACAGGATTCCAGTGCTCTTGTACGTCGGTCGTTTGGTTCGACAGAAGGGCCTTTTTGAGCTCATCGAGGCGACAGCAGAGGTCAGGCAAAGGATCGAATTCCGACTAGTCCTCGTGGGTGATGGGTTGGCGGGAGATTCTCTCAGGGCCAAAGTCCAAGAGCGCGGCCTTCAGGCACATGTTTGGTTCAGGGGTTATTTGCTGGGAGAGGATCTCTGGAACGCGTATCGTTCCGCCGACGCGTTCGTCCTTCCCACCTGGCGAGAAGGCTTTCCCTACGCCATTATGGAGGCCATGCACACGGGTCTCCCGATCGTGACGACCAGGATGCGTGGAATGGCAGACCACCTCCAGGAAGGCATCAACGCGCTTTTTGTCGAGCCCAGAAATCCTTCCGATCTGGCTCGGGCTCTGCTGGAGATTTTGTCCAACGACGAACTGCGTCGGCGAATGCGGAAATCGAACCAGGCGAGTCTACTCAGTTTTGATCCGAAACTGGTTGCAACGCAGTATCTCTCCGTTTTGCAATTGATCTGCCTGAAAAGTTAGGCACGATGTGCAGATTCGCCGATATCTTGGCCCATTGTCTGCAGAAAACTCGATCCTGCTGATTTCTGCTGGCGCTTTCGGATCGCGGACTTCAGGCCTCCTGCTTTTGCTCCGCCGACAACTTCTTGACGTCCCGTTCTTCAGTTCAGAGGGCTGGCGGGGCTGAAAACGAACTCATGAGGAATACCTCATACGCCCTTATTTCGATCGTCTTCAGCTTGCTTCTCTTCGCAATGACTGCAGAGATTGTCTTACGCTTTCTTCCCGTTGGCAGCGGGACGAGACCGTTGCCTGTCACGCCGGATTCTCCCCTCCTTCGCGGGACACCCAACCGTACATTTACGTTGTCAAGAGGCTGGAATTTTCCCATCAGTAACAAAGTCCACGTCAACAATCACGGTTTCGTGAATGATCAGGACTACAGGAAAAATCTGGACCAGCCCGTGGTTGCGGTGATTGGTGATTCCTATGTAGAGGCGCTGATGACACCCTATGCCGAAACGCTGCACGGGCGCGCTGCCAAAGATTGCAAAGAGGCATACTTCTACAGCTTCGGCTTCTCCGGCGCACAACTGCCTCAATACCTGGCCTACGCCCGCTACGCCAGAAAACATTTGGGTGCGGCTCTTTTAGAACAGGCGATTCTGGTGCCGTCGAACGCAAGATGGACCTCTCTTACTATGGGAGCGGCGAAGGCATTTTGGGGTTGGGTAGTTGGGTGGGGCAGAACAATCTGACACGGAAGACCGACCGATTGGACTTCTGGATCTTCTTACTTCACCCGCTTCAGGTGAGAGCGCGTGGGGCCGCGCACAGGGACCAGCTCGCCGTCCGCGTAGCGCGCGGCATGGTTTCTGAGCGACTCCTGCCGCTCGTGAAAGCGCCAATAGGCGTCGAAGTCTCCGCTGGCCTGCAGCGCACGCAGGCGTAAGACCGCCTCAGCCCCCGCCAGAGACCAGCGCGCCCCGGTCACCTCCATCCGATCTTTGACCAGGTAACGGCAGGCCCCCTCGATGACACCGGTGGCAATCGGGAACCCCCTCGCCAGATAGGTGTCATACTTCAGATACTCCGCATTTTTGAGCAGATAGTTGGCGCAGCGATCCACCGCTTCGCGCGCCTTGCCCGCCAGGCCCCGACGGGTCGCACTGCGACGGATTCCGCCCGCCACATAGCCACTGCGCCCGCGCAGAATACTCAGTAGGTGCTCGCCCACCCAGCCCTCCAGCTTCGGGTTGACTTCCCCGTGCAGAGCCATGCCGGCCTTCCACACGTACTCGCTCACGTGGATGAAGTCCAGCACGATCGTGGGCGCCGCCCTGGCGGATCGGTGCAAACACCGCAGCAGCGTCTTCAGCTGACTCCGATGGCCGTCGACCAGCACCACCCAACTCTTGCGCCCCGTGGGATCCCGCGAGCGGGCTTCTCCGAGGGCTTGCTCGATGACCTCTTCGGGACGCTTCTCCAAGCTCGCCCACAGCCGTTTGTGCTGGGGCCGCGGTCGCTTCCCTTCCTCCCGCTGCGGCTGCGGGGCCAGGACCCGCATCACCTCCTCCGGCCGCCGCACCTGAGGCGCGAGGGTGTACACCGCCGCGACCGTTGCCATCCGCTTGGCGTGGCGCTTTTCGCCCTTGCTCAACCGCTTCTGCAACTTGTGCTCGCTCGCTTCCGCCCGCTGCCGCGTCGCCTCCCGCAGATCCTCACGACGCAGCACCACTCCTTTGCCGTCCACCGAGATCGCCAAGATCGACCCCGACTCGCTCGGAGCCAACGCTCCCGCTTGTCGCTCCTGATAGAAGGCATCGAAGTCCTGGGCGGCACGGCCCACTAGCTCCTCCACCTGACGCTTGCCCACCTGCGCCCCCGTGGTTTTCGACAGCGCCTCCACGACTTTGTCGAACGACCCCTCGGCGGCTTCCTCCGCCGCCCGCCGCCGCACCTGGTGCGAGTACAACTCCGGCGGGAGGTTCAGATCCGCATCCAGTGGGTGCAGGCTCTGGAGCCCCTCTCCCCCGTAGCCGAGCCGCTCCACCCGAACCTCTCCAAAGACCGTTTCCAGCCCCCGTTGCTGCCGCCGGCGCTGTTGCCGCACCTGCCCTTCCGAATCCCGCACCGCAGCGGCCGCTTCACCCGGAGCCCGCAGCTCCAGGTGCGCCTGGTAGAACCGTCGCAGCAGCTCCCGCCCCTGCTGCTCCAGCTCTCGCTCCAACTCGCTGTGCGTCTTCCTATGGGCCTCGTCGGACATCAGAAAGGCCTCCATCTGGGCAAACTGCTCCCGCGCCGCCGCGAACTCATCCTCGGGCTGTAACTGGGCGGCTACCGCTCGCAACTTCTAGCCCTCCCGCAAGCGTCGGGCCGCCTCCGCCACCAGCGGATACACCAGCACCCGTTTCGGCGCTGCCGCCTCGCTCCGCGCCAGCCGATCCTCTCGCTTCCCGCCCCGCGTGCTCCCCAGCTCGATCCAGTTCGCCCCCCGATAGCAGCTGCCCCGGTAGCGCTCCGGATCCACCAACGTCTCCACCAAAAACACCTCGACCCCGTAGCTCCGGGGCCAGTCCAGCGCCAGCTGCCGCACGGCCCGCGATAAGATCCGGCTCGCCAGGTTCTTGACCTGGACCCAGGGCAACACTAAATAGCGACTGTTCGAGACCACGTGCACCAGCTGGCGCGTCCGCGCCTCCGCCTCCCATCCGATCCAGCGGTCGCGCGCCGCAATCCGCCAGGCCGCGCTCGAAAACTGCACGCAGGCCACCACCCGCCCCGCCGGCTCCGAGGCGTAGACCAGGTAGCGCAGATGCGCCCCGAACGGCACCCGGTGGCCTAGATAGTGGTAGCGCCCCACCAGCTCCCGGAACAGCCCTCGTTGCTCCGGCGTCCGAACCGGCTGCAGCTGAATCTCGCCCAGGTCCCGGGCCGTGCCCACCAGCCGGGGACCCGGCTCTCCCCGCGCCGTCACCGGTACCCCGGTCGCTTTCCCCGGCGGCCGCCCCAGCCGCTTGGGGGGCAACACCAGCCCCCCCTGGCTCTCCAGCTTCTCCAGAAACTCCCGGCACTCCCGCGCTTTCAGCGACCCCGTGCGGCGCTTCCACCCCAGCAACTCGCACACGGTGGCGGCCAGTTCCATCCGGCTCAGACCCCCACACGTCCCCACGATCTCCCGGATCAGGGCCTGCTCCGCTTTGCCCACCTCATGACCTAGGAATCGCGGCGCTTTGCTCTCCACACCCTCTGCCACAAACCTACGCTAGCAAACCGACGCACAAATGTCCAGTGCTTTTTTCCCTCTTTTAATTTTTCATCGCACCGGGATTCCACCGACTCACAGCGGGCAGAGTCTCAGGCCCGGCCCGGCGGCTATCCGAGCGCACCGCAATCCGACGCGTTTTAGCCGACTTATGCCCTTCGCCAAGCCTTATCTCGCCCAAAAGCGCCACTCGCTACGATTCGGACCCGGCTAACCTATTGTCAATAAAGGATAATGGTTCGCTCTAAAAGAGCCGCACCCAAAACATTTTTCACCTCAAAAGGTCATTTTCGTCATTGTCGCTAATGACTTTGACGAAAGCTTTGCCAAATACCACGGCAGCCCCGGCCTGTATCATTTCGCAGAGACCCAAGGCCTCCGGGCCCAGCTGGAATTGTTCGAGTATTGCCCTCATAAGTGGCGGGATACCCTGTACCGATCTGCGCTGGTTAGATATGGGGTCTTTAACCTGGCCGCAAGACCTTCAGCAATCCGCACGCGTTTGCAACGATTCTTTAGCTCATCTCAGGATTACCTCGGCAACGTGGATGCAGGCGTTTCAACCCAGAGACTCGCCGACTCCAAACATGCCGCGGACCTGTTTTTGGAGGCCCTGCCCGCGTACAGTGGTGTCCTCGCCTCTAACACCTTGTTTGTCCTCGACGGGATACGTCAGGCTATTTACCGTCCTGACAAATATCCCAATGTTCAGGGAAGCTACTTCGCGAAAATGCGTCGCTATTTTATTGACGAGGCCCAAAAGGCTGGTTTTCAGGTAGTCGACTTACACCAGATCTTCGAAGGGCACTTTCAGAAATACAAACAACACTTCGAGTTTCAAACAGACAATCACTGGTCAGGGATCGGCCACGGTGTGGCTTACGATGCAGTGAAAAAGAGAGGTTTCCTTGATTCTTGGGCGACCAAGTGAGCCAGAGCCAGTATTGTAGTTCCTAGGTAGTGGGAACGGGTTTGCACCGTTCGATCTCCCATGGCGCTATCCCGCATTTCTCATCGCTTGTCGTAGCGAGGTGCCGCAAGGGCCGTCCTGGCAAGGCTTGCGACCGAGGCCCCCGCAGTCCTACTCGTGCAGTACGTCGAGGAGGCCGACGGAGCGAAACACAGCCAGGGCGGATGATTGCGGCGACGTAGTAGACCAGCGATGAGAAATGCGGGCTATCTCTGCTTCAGTTAGCCCAGCTCTCTCAAACACACTACGGCCCCACTGATTTGACTAGCGCAACCTCCCCGGACGATAGATCTTCGGGTAATGCCCAGACTGTGAGATGAAGCGGGAGAAGTCGGTTGGGTTTGGTGCTTGATTTTGAAAGTTATTCCTCGACCGGGATACCCTGCAGAAGATTCGCCTCGTGCATTGCCTTCCACTCGTCCAGGAAGGTCTTGTTCCAGGTCTGGGTGAGGGGGTGTTCCATCATCTCCTTGAAGATGGGCCAGAAGATGATGATGCCATCGGCTCCGTCCCGCAGTGCCCGATAGGCGGTATCGGTGGACCGAACCAGAGCGGCGGTGATGAAGGGGCGTTGCTCCCAGCCTCGAAACATCTGGACGCATTCCCGGATCAGCTTGGTGGGATCGCCTCCCATTTCCTTGACCGGCTCGCAAAACGGGAGAATGTGGGTCACCCCGGCCTGGGCCACGATTGAGGCCTGATTCAAGGAGAAGACGGTCGTGCAGAAGGTGTCGATGCCTGCTTCACGAGTGGCCTGGAACGCGGCTAAACCATTCACGCTACAGGGGATTTTGAGGATGATTTGACCCGACATCTGGGTAAAGACCCGACCTACCCTAATCAGTTCTTCCGTCGAGTGGCCATCGATTTCAACCACGACAGGCTTATCAGTGATGTCGAGGTATCGCTTGACCACCTCCGTCAGCTGACCGTACTTCTTGACCATCTGGTTGAGGACGACGGTGTTCGTTACCACACCCGCTGCCCCCAGGGGCAGCCACTGCTTGAGGTCCTCTGGGTCTCCTGCCAACCAGATATCGGGACCACGTCCGCTGCGCTTGTACTGGGCTACCTGTCCTGTTTCCTGCTCCATCTGAGTCTCCTAACCCTTTTTTGCTAACCTGTTTTAGGCACAATTTGAGCGCCAAGCGAATCGAGCTCCAAGACCTTATAGTGTGCGGCCGTCCCCTCGCGGGCCAGGGTCTCGACCATCCAGCTTCCGACCTCTTCCTCGCTGTCCTCCACCAGAGCAACGACGGCCGAACCGGAACCGCTGATGAAGGTTGCCAGCAGGGAAGAGCTCCAAGATTCCTCGAGGCCCTCCCAGTTCAACAAGGCCGGCAATCCGGGAACCAGCCGGGCTCGGTACTCCTGGTGCAGCCGGTCTCTGCTGGCCTCCTTCAGGAGAGCTTTCTGGCCGCTCTGAAGGGCGTGGACAAGCAAAGCACAGCGCTGCAGGTTGAAGACCGCCTCCTCCAATGAATAGCTGTCGGGCAGGATAGCACGGGCCTCGGGTGTGGCAACGGTTTGCTCTGGTATGAGGACCACAAATCGACAGGAGAGCGAATCTTGCAAGCGCACGGCATCGACTGCGCCGTCGCTCACCCAGGAAAGCACCCAGCCCCCCAACAGGCTTGCCGTCAAGTTGTCTGGATGTCCCTCCAAGGGATAGGCAATCTCCAGGATCTGCCTCTGACTGAGGCTTCTACCTGTAATCTGTTCGGCGATCTTGATAGCGGCGATGATGGCTGCTCCGCTGCTGCCTAGTCCGCGCCTCAGGGGAATAGGGTTTTGGATCTCCAGGCGCAGTCCCGGGGGGGCGAAGTCAAGCGCCTTGAAGGCCGTACTGAGGGCGCGGTCCAGGATATTTTCTGAGAGGGGCAGCGTCCAGTCGGAAGGCCACTCGATCCCCGGGCCCGCGTACGGCGACACCTCGACGATGAGATGGAGGTCGAAGGCCAGCGAAAGCGTGTCGAATCCGGGCCCCAGGTTACTAGAGCTGGCGGGGACCTGGACTCTAAAGGGTGGCCATTCCATTTATGAACCAGTGTGCTCAGCCAGGATCTGGTTCATGAGATCGCGCATCCAATCGCGGTCTGGATCGAGACCCGTCCAGGCGGCGAACTGAAGCGCTGCTTGCTCGATGAACATCTCCATTCCAGAAATGGTCTTTGCGCCTTTTCGAGCCGCCATCTGCAGCAGCTGGGTTTGCTCCGGATGGTAGATGAGATCATAGACCAGATCGAATCGAAGCTGGTCTTCAGAAAGCGGCGAAGCCTCCGTCGAGGGGGATTGCCCGACCGGGGTGGTATTGACGCAGAGGTCCGCTGCCAGAGGGAGATCGGTGAACAGGGCGTGGCTGCATCCGTAGTGTTGAGCCAGGTGGCTCACCCTTTCCTGGTTGCGGCCCACCACCACTACTTCAGCCCCTTCGTTCTGCAGTGCCGCGACTACGGTGTGGGCCACACCTCCGTTACCCAGCACCAGTGCCCGCTTTTGCCGCAGGGGAAGCCGCGAGGTGAGTGGGTCCAGGAAGGCGGGATAGTCCGAGTTGAGTCCCCTCCATCCGGAGCCGCTACGGCAAAGCGTATTGATCGAGGCCACGGGAGGATCGATGGAATCCGCTACCTTCGCTGCATCTGTCTTGAAGGGAAGGGTAACGCTGAAGCCACCAAAACGGAGACGGCTGGATCCTAGGTACTGGAGCCAAGGCTCCAGTTCATCTAGCTGAAAGGGCAGGTAGAGATTGTCCAGACGATGGTGCTGGAAGAGTCGATTGTGAAGTTGAGGAGACCTGGAGTGGGCGACCGGATTGCCGATGACGCCGTAGATAGTTGGTGTGCTCTTCCAACTATCGAGCCGGTATAGATCAGTGGCTTGCTCCAGGCTGAACTGTCCCGGCGCCACCGTTTTTTCAAGGTCTTCGCCAACGAAGGTCCAGAAGTTCCCCAGAAAGGCCCCCAGGGAGCGAGACGGTTGTCCCAGGCCACCCATTCCCAAAACGATGTAGGGTTTCTCAGCGGGCAGGGATTCCATCCAGGACAACAGCCTGACTAGTTCCCGGGTGCTGGAGACCTTGACCGCGATCTTGACGACGTCTCCCCCTCGGTCCTCCAGCTTTCGGAAGAGGCCGGGCAGATCGTCGGGCACGCGATCGAAGGAGTGAAAGGAGCGAACTACCTGAGTCGATTTGGGTAGATCGGGGTTCTCATCCACATCATGTTCCAGGTCAACCCAGGCGAATCCCTGGTGGGCGGCGGAACTCAGGAGCCGAAGCCGGTCCTGTTCGGTCCCTTCGAACCTTCCCCCTTCACGAGGGGGGCGGCAGGTGGCCAGAAACTCCGCTCTTGACTCAATCGGAAGGCTGGGGAGTACAGGCGAGGATAGATAGTCCAGACGAATCTCAATATAGTCGACCTGGTCGCTGTACTGCCTGATCTTGCGCTCAAGGGACGGGAGCGTGCTCTCGGCCAGGGGCAAACAGAGCTTGTTCATGAGGTGATCCGGATCAGATCCTGGTGCTCTTCAGGGATTAATGACCGCATTGGAACCGCTGTTGTGTTTCAACGGCGCCTCACCGTGATTCTGAAGTTTGGGGTACTTGATGCTCTCGTCTATTTGACTCCAGAATCTGCGGAAGTATTGGACCATCGAAACAAAGGCCAGTACCACCACCAACCACAAGAGAACCTGGCCAACCGGATCTCGCAGCCAGGTTGTATAGCGAGTGCCCAGAATCAGGGCACTGACACACAGCACTTGACTCGCCATTTTGTATTTGCCCAGCTGGGAAGCATCGATAGTCAGGCCTTGCGTCGAGGCGATGCTGCGAAGCCCGGTCACGGCAAACTCGCGGCCAATGACGATGATGACCATCCAGGAGGGGGCCACTTGCCACTCGACCAGGGCAACGAACGCCGCCGAAATCAGGAGCTTGTCTGCGATCGGGTCCAGGAGTTTGCCGAGGGTGGTGACCTGGAATCGTTTTCGTGCAAAGTAGCCGTCGAAGTAGTCCGTGATCGCAGCGGCCGCGAAAACGATGAAGCCCCAGAGCTCTCGCTCGGCAAACCGACCCGTCAGGAGCACAACCAGCAGCACTGGAACAAGGAAGATCCGGGAGACCGTCAGTGCGTTCGGAAGATTCATGGATTTCGTCAATTTAACATACTTCGTCTTGTGGTTGTACCTGGTGGACTGTAACACCTAAATCGCTAGCGCCTGTCTACCAATTCAAGCGTTACATTCCACTAGTCGCATTTCTCATCACCGGTCCTAAACGGCGCCGCAATCCTCCCCCTGGCTGTGAGTCTGGTTGCTACCGCGATGGCTTGGTGCTAGCCTCCGAATGTGATCAAAGCCCTGATTCTTGCCGGCGGTTCCAGCAGCGGACTGTTGCCTCTGACCATTAGCACTCCCAAGCCCCTGCTTCCCGTTGCGAACTTCCCGCTGCTCTTGTTCCAGATAGACCAGTTCAAGACGGCCGGTATCCGGGAGGTCATCCTCAGCCTGGCTCATCAACCCCGTAAAATCCGCGATTCCTTCGGCGATGGCTCCGACCTGGGGATACTGCTCCGCTACCACGTCGAGAGTACCCCTGTGGGGACCGCGGGGGCCTTGAAGAAGGCAGAGTACTTGATCGATGACACCGTTGTCGTGATCAACGGAGATATCTTGACCGCGCTGTCTCTCGAGGAGGTCCTGGCACAACACAAGCAATCCGGAGCCCTCGTGACTGTGGGGGTTTGTCGTGTCGACAATCCGCGACCCTATGGGGTCGTGGAAATGGACCGCAACAACTGGGTAACTGGCTTCGTGGAACGTCCTCGGGGAAAGTCCCTACGAGCGAACACGATCAATGCCGGTGTCTACATCTTCGAGCCGGAGATCTTCCAGTCAATTCCAGGAGATATTCCTTTTTCCTTCGAGCGTGATCTCTTCCCCTTCCTTTTAGAGGGTCAGGTGCCCTTTTTCGCCTCAGTTTTCGATTCCTATTGGCGTGAGATTACCCGCCCAGACAACTACTTTCAAACCAACATGGACTGCCTCAGCGGGGGAATCGCGGTGCCGGCGTTTGCTGCCTTCCCCGACACTCGTCAAGAGCATCCGGACCCTCGCATACAAGTCGAGGGAGACTCCCTGATTGATCGGTCGTGCATCCTCAAGCCAGGTGCTCGGATCTCCCATTCGGTCATTGGTGTCAATTGCCGTATCGAAGAAGGCGCACGAGTCCGTAATTCCGTCCTGTGGCCTGGCTGCCGCATCAAAAAGGGCGCCGTGGTCACGGGAGCTATTCTGGGTCGGGGTGTCTCGATTGGAGAGGGAGCAACAGTCCGCCGCAACACCATTCTTGGGGATAAATCCATCCTCTGCAGCTACAGCAAGGTTTGAGGTCAGTTGTCAGTGTGTTCCCGTAAAATGTCGCTGGTATGCGCTGTTGTGGGAGCTGCTCGCTGATCATTGAGGAACTGCTCACCCGTCCGCGAAAAGCAAACCTGTGGTGAAACTTTTCACACCCCTTGGCGTCTATGCCTACGAGTTGAAATGAGAGAGCTGAGAGAGCTGAAGGTGGGGGGGAATGAGAGAAAGAAGGGCGTAAGAAAATGTGGATACGCATTCCCCTGTTTTCTATTTCTCTGTTGCTCTGCTCGGTCCTGATCCTTCGTTTTTCGTCCCTGCGATCGGAGCCCGTGCCCCCGGTACCAGAGCCGGCTCGGGTAGTAGTAGAAGTCAGCCTCGACGAGTCATCAGAGCCCGACTACAAGGTCTTCGAAGCGACTGCCTACTGTGACAGCGGCATTACGCGTTCGGGTGTGTACGTCAAACGGGGCATCGTTGCTGCGGATCCCTCGACTCTGCCCATTGGCTCTGTGATCGAGATCGAAGCCGGAAGGTATAGTGGCATCTATACCGTGCTGGACACGGGATCCGCCGTCAAAGGCCAGATCATCGACATCTACATGCCCAGCTACGAAGAGGCGATCGAGTTTGGCCGCCAGTGCGTCAAGGTTCGTGTGTTGCGGCACGGCTGGCATTCCGATCCTTCCGACACCTTCTCCAGCCGGATTGCCGGCTAGGATCAGCGTCCCCATTGGGCGCCTGGCCCCTTTGCCTCTGCCCGCGCCCCTGCCTTTGCCTTTCCCTGATCTAATCCCATGTTTGCATCGAGGCTCTTGGCCGACTCTAGGCAAGAGAGAGGACGATTGGTCGGAACGGGCAAAGGCTGAGGCAAAGGCAAGGGTAAGGGAAGAAAGGGAGAATAACTATATAATCCCTGCCATGGAACCGGAGATTCTCCAGGCAAAACTGGAGCGCCTTCCTGCCAAGTCCGGCGTCTACCTCTTCAAAGACGCGCGCCACAAAATCATCTACATCGGTAAGGGGAAGAATCTCAAGCAGCGTGTCCGTTCCTATTTCCAGTCTTCACGGGAAGCAGACCAGAAGACGGAGGTGCTCAAGCAGCATATCCGGGATCTGGAATATATCGTCACGGACAACGAATTGGAGGCGCTGATCCTCGAGAGCAGCCTGGTCAAGAAGCACAAACCCAAATTCAACATCAATCTGAAGGATGACAAGGCCTTCCTGCTGATCAAGCTGACGGTAAACGAGCCCTACCCAAGGGTCCTGTTGACTCGAAGGATCCTCAATGATGGAGCCCTCTATTTCGGTCCCTATCTGCCGGCTTCGCTGGCGCGCAACACCATCAAGATCATCAATCGTCACTTCATGCTGCGGACTTGCGACCTCAAGATCGACGGAGGCCTGGATCGGCCCTGCCTGGAATACTACATAAAGCGGTGTCTCGGTCCTTGCGTGAAGGGTCTCTGTACCGAGGACGGGTACAGCCGGGCGGTGAAGGATGTCGTTCTCCTGCTGGAAGGAAAGAACGAGGAGCTGATTCGGAGCCTGAAGCAGAAGATGCTGGGGGCTTCTGGAGAACAGCACTATGAAGCGGCGGCCTTCTATCGCGACCGAATTCGTATGGTAAAGGATCTTAGCGAAGAGCAGAAGATGATCCTGGGCGGTCAGACCAGCGTGGATATTTTCGCCTACTATCGCGAGGGTTCCAGACTGGCCCTGCAGCTCTTCACACTTCGCGACACCCGGATCGTGGGGAAACGCGAGTTTTATTGGGAGAATCTTCAATTCTTTCAGCCCACCACCTTCCTGCGCGACGCGATTCAACAGTACTACGTCAATGCTGGATTTGTTCCCGACGAGATCTATCTGCCCACCGAGGTCAAGGACCAGGAGCTGATTCGACTCT
Organism: Acidobacteriota bacterium; assembly: GCA_965222655.1. Lineage (GTDB taxonomy): Bacteria > Acidobacteriota > UBA6911 > RPQK01 > JAJDTT01 > CAUZIZ01. The sequence continues at coordinate 437,962 of CBDCUP010000022.1, read as the reverse complement.
GGCTCTGCTCCAAAATGGAGTCGCGGAGACGCAGGCAGGTGCGCATCCTCGTACCCCAGAGGGGACAGAAGCACAACCTTCTTCTCCTGGTGGAACGTAACGCCAAGATCGCCTTCGAGAGCCGCTTCAAGATCCTCCAGACAGGGAAATTGAAGGTGCTGGAGGCCCTTCAGAGCGAGTTGAATCTGCAGAAGCCTCCGCGCCGCATCGAGGGGTTCGATGTCTCCAATATTCAGGGTTCCGAGACTGTGGCTTCGCTCGTGGTTTGCGAAGACGGCCAGATGCAGCGGAGTCAATATCGCAAGTTCAGGATCAAGACAGTAGAAGGATCCGACGACTTTTCTTCGATCCACGAGGTAGTTCATCGCCGCTACCGACGGATCCTGGACGAGGGTAGCTCGATGCCGGACCTGATTCTGATCGATGGCGGGAAGGGCCAACTCCACACGGCCTACCAGGCGCTCTCCCGCCTGGGGACAGAGGAGACTCCTCTCATCAGTCTGGCGAAGCGGGAAGAGGAGATCTTCATCATGGGACAGGAGGACCCCCTGACCCTGGACAAGACCTCCCCCGTGCTTCACCTCGCCCAGGAAATCAGGGATGAGGCCCATCGCTTCGCCGTCACCTATCATCGCAAACGGCGAGCGATCCGAGACTTCGCTTCCGAATTGGATGGGATTCCCGGAATTGGCGACAAAAGGAAGAAGCGGCTGCTGCGAAACTTCGGAAGCGTCAACAGGATTCGTCAGGCCAGTGTCGAAGAGCTCACCCCGTTCGTGGGGGGAAAGTTAGCGGACTTGATCAAGCGGAGTCTGGCTTGAAGGAATTCGTCGGAACGTCTGAACGTCGCAGGTCGCTGAGGAAGGCATCTATCAATGTAAGAGCGAAACACAGCCGCGCCTGGGGCCGAATGTCGGCAAGATCGAGCCCAGTTCCGAGGAGGAAGCGAGACTGAAGTTTTCACCGGAATGACCCAGCGTGGCAAGTGGCAAGACTGAAATCGAAGGGACGTAGCTTTGGCCTCCAGGCCGAAGTCCTCTTGTTTCGAGCCCTTGGCTCAACGCGATCAAAGACCTCCCCAGAATCGGCCTGGATTCAGGATGGCGTTGGGATCGAACTTCTTCTTGATCCGGGACATGATGTCCAGCGGCTGAGAGGTCGGACCCCAAACGTCGATTGAGTCTTCCTCGTTCAGTTGCCCTTTCTTGAAGACGGTTCCGTAGACCTGCTGGCTCTTCCATTCCTGGCGCAGTTTTTCAAACTCCTCCAGTGCTCCGGGCTCCTTGCTGAAGACGAAGAGGCTGCCGCTTCGCAGATGGCCGCTGACAGTTTCGTAGGGGACCTTCCGGGACAGTTGGCCGTGGACTTGCTCCAGCAGGCCCAGCGGACTGCTAATCTTCAACACTGTCACCCCGCTCCGCGGCTTCAGGGCATTGCGGAAGGCACTCTCCTGGGCGATCCAGAATTGTCGTTCAGATTCGGGATCCAGGAGATGAGCGTCGGGGTAGTGACGGCGCAGGGTTTCCGTCTTCCAGGCGGTGAGCGGGGTTGAGTCCCAGGCTTGAACGGCAATCCAGAACCCTGGTCCCGAGGGCAGCCGCCTAGTGGGCGCTGACTCCAAGAAGGGACGGGTGGAATCGTCGCCCGGAACCAGATCCAGAGCAGCTGGATCGATTAGATTGCGTAGGTTCAGCACCGCCTCAACCAGCTCGCCGAAGTCGGAGAAGGCAAGGAGGGCTGTTTGTGACTGGGCAGGTCGGGGACGGACCTTGAAGGTCGCCTGTGTGATCACGCCCAGGGAGCCCATGGATCCGGTGTAGAGCTTGCACAGATCGTAACCGGCCACGTTTTTGACCACCTTTCCGCCAGCGTGGCTGACGACGCCTTCAGGGTGCAGCACCTCGATTCCAATCAGATAGTCTCTTATGCCGCCGAGGGAGCCCGCGTAGGGACCAGCGAGGCCAGTCGCAACCAGGCCACCGATCGTCGACTCTTGATGATTGACGGGAAAGAAGGGAAGGAATTGACCTGCTTTTCCCAAGACTTCATTGAGCTGGGTCAGGGGACATCCGGCCTCGACCGTGACGGTCAGGTCTCCTGGGCTGTGCTCCAGCACCCCGTTCCACCTTCGCAGGGAAAGGATGTCTGTGACGCGCCCTGGACGGTTACCAAGAAAGGAGTGACTGCCTCCGCCCACAACCAGGACTGCTGCTTGTTCCCGGTTCTTTTCTACGATCCAGCGACGACAGCTCTCGACATCTTCCGGCTCGAAGAGAGGAGGGAGCTCCGCATTCGGGTCGATCCACTCGTATACGTCAGAAATCGGAATCATGAGTTTGCCCAAACGGCGGGCAAGAATAGCGGCCATCCGGAAGGCTTGTCAAACCGGTCCCCAATCGGTCGTGGAGAGCAGTATTGTGTTTGCCGCCTCTGTCTAAGCCTCTGCGATTGCGGAAAAGGCGCCTGCAGGAGCATAATATGCTCAATGCGACAGTGGGTGTTTACGGCCCTTCTGGGTATTGTAGTCGGTGCCCATCTGCCCGCCGCCTCGGTGCCTCAGTTTGAAAGCGACGTTCTTCCTCTTTTGACCCGCCGCTGCTTTCAGTGCCACGGTGAAGCGGTTCGCATGGGTGAGTTGGACCTTCGTACTCCAGCGTCGATGGCAAAGGGCGGGAGTCAAGGACCAGCCCTGAGAAGGGGCTCGGCCGAGGACAGTCTGCTTTTCCAACGGATATCGGATCAAAGCATGCCCATGGGGGAGGACAAGCTGAGTCCGCCCGAGATGGATCTGCTTCGGGCCTGGATTGACGCCGGAGCGCCGGGTCCAGACTCGGAGATTCCGGGCAAAGCAGCGACCAAGGGATTCGATCATTGGGCTTTCACGCCACTGGTTTCGAAGGGAGTCCCGCGGGTCGAGCCGGTTGAGCAGGTCCTCACCTCGGTCGATGCCTTCGTTCTGCGGAAGCTGGAAAAGATGGGAATAGAGCCGGCGCCCCCGGTTGACAGGAGGGCACTGGTACGCCGCTTGTTTTTGTCTTTGATCGGTCTTCCTCCGACGCAGAAGGAGATTGGCGCCTTCCTGAGGGATTCAGCTCCTGACGCAGCCGCAGGGTTGGTTGAGGATCTCCTCAGCCGATCCCAATATGGCGAGCGCTGGGCGCGGCGGTGGCTCGACGTGGCCCGCTTCGCAGAATCCAATGGTTACGAGCGGGATGGGACCAAGCCTCACGCCTGGCGCTACCGGGACTATGTCATTGATGCCTTCAACCAGGACAAGCCTTTCGACCGTTTTCTGACGGAGCAGCTGGCAGGGGACGAAATTGAAGACTCGGATGCGACTTCTCAGGTGGCCACGACCTTTCTCAGACTAGGCACCTGGGACGACGAACCCGCCGAGGAGCGGCGCGACCGCTACGATCAGCTCGACGATGTCCTGGGCGTAACGGCCACGACCTTCCTGGGCTTGACCCTGCGCTGCGCCCGTTGTCACGACCACAAGTTCGAGCCTTTTTCGCAGAGGGACTACTATCAGATGCTGGCCTTTTTTGAACCCCTCAAACGGCCGCAGGACAAGCGGAAGGATCTAGACCGCCTGGTAGGTACGGCCGAGGAGTTAGACGCCTATCGGGTGGCAATGAGACGGGCAGATGTCGAGGTGGGCGCGCGCGAGCGAGATATCAAGAAGCTGAGAGAGGAGATTCTCCCTCGCTTGTTGGCCCGCAAGAAAGAAGCAACCTCCGAACTCAATTGGTTGGACCATACGGAAACCGTCCTGGCCTTTCTCGCCGATCCGGAAACTCGCTCCGATGAGCAAAAGGCGTTGGTGGAGAAGTTCAACCAACGACTGGATCAGGAGATCCTAGCTGAGGCAGAAGCGACCGAAGCTTCAAATCTCAAGCGCTGGCAACGGGAAATAGAGGAGATCAAGGCAGCGCGTCCGAAGGAGCCACCTCGAGCCTACATCTGGTATGAGGACTCTCCCTATGCGCCCACGACCCGGATCCTGGTGCGTGGCGAGCCCTCCGTCCTTGGCGATGAGGTGCAGCCGGCTGTACCCGGAGTCTTTGGGAAAATGGCGGACTTGACGACCCGGATGGGGCCCATCAAGCCCACCTTCAACTCCACCGGACGCAGGCGCTGGCTGGCAAGCTGGATGACCCGGGAAGCTCAATCACTGGTTGCGCGTGTCCTGGTCAATCGCATCTGGCAGGCACATTTCGGAGAGGGACTGGTGGCCACCGAGAACAATTTCGGCGTGATGGGGACACGGCCCAGCCATCCCGAGCTGCTGGACCATCTGGCAGCCGAGCTGATTCGTTCCGGCTGGAGTGTCAAGGCGCTGCAGCGGCTGATTGTCAATTCGGCTGCCTTTCGGCGTTCTTCGACGTGGAGCGCTCACTCGGCCAAATTGGACCCCGACAACATGCTCCTCTGGCGCTGAAGCCCCCGCCGGTTGGAGGCCGAGATGGTTCGAGACTCCGTCCTCTGGGTCAGCGGTAGGCTGAATCTGGAAAGCTCTGGCCCCAGCGTCTATCCCAAAGTACCGAAGGCCGTCCTGGCAGGGCAGTCCAAGCCCGGGGAGAACTGGGGAGAGTCAGAGGAAGATCAGGCCTTGCGCCGCAGTATCTATATCTTTGTGAAGCGCAGTCTGGTGGTGCCCGAACTGGAAGTACTCGACGTCCCCGACACTACTTCGAGCTGCGAACAGCGGGGAGTTTCAACCACGGGGCCCCAGGCACTGATTTTTCTCAATGGCGACTTCATGCAGGAGCAGGCGCGCCATTTCGCCGACCGGCTCCAGCGTGAGTCGGGAGAGGGGCTGGCACAACAGGTATCTCGGGCCTTCCAGATTGCACTCGCCCGGGATCCCGAAGCGGCAGAGTTGTCGGCGGCTCAAGACTTCCTGGCCAGGCAGAAGCGACAGATTGAGAGCGAAGAGTCCTCTTCGGAAGAGGCCGAGAGTCCGCAACTCAGGGCGCTACAATCGTTCTGTCTGACGCTCTTGAATACGAATGAGTTTTTCTATCTGAACTAAGTGGGTGTGAACGAAGTGGGTGTGAACGAAGTGGGTGTGAACTAAGTGGGTGTGAACTAAGTGGGTGGATTGTGACCAAGCCAGAGTACGACCACGAATTTGAGCATCCCGATTCAACTCCCTGCGGGCGAACCCGCCGCGAGTTCTTGTGGGAAGCGGGAGGCGGCTTCGCCGGAACAGCCCTGACCTTTCTGCTTGCGCAGGACGGCTTCTTGGGCAGGCCAGTCAAAGTAACAGGCTTGGGAAAGTCACCCCTGTCTCCCCGCCCGCCCCACTTTCCGGCGCGGGCCAAGTCCTGCATTTTCCTCTTCATGTACGGCGGACCCAGCCAGGTGGATCTGTGGGACCCCAAGCCCGAGTTGACCAAGCGTCATGGTCAGCCCATGCCAAGCTTCGACGCAGATCCCCTCTTGAAGCTGCGGAAACACCGGTCCGGCGGTCTGATGGGGAGCAATCGGGAATTTCAGAAGTGGGGACAGTCGGGCATTGAGGTGTCCGATCTATATCCTCATCTGGCCCATTGTGTGGATGACATCGCCTTGATCCGGGGCACCTACGCCGATAGCTTTGCTCACGGCTCTGGCCTGCTGCAGATGAACACCGGCTTTCTGCGCCAGGGACATCCCAGTCTGGGGTCATGGGTGACCTATGGACTGGGCACGGTCAATCAGAATCTCCCCGCCTTCGTGGTGCTTCTGGACCATCGAGGGGGACCTATATCGGGTGCTCCCAACTGGTCCTCAGGCTATATGCCGGCTACCTTCCAGGGGACACAGTTCCGTCCAACCGGGGACCCGATTCTGTCTCTTGAGCCGCCCACCGGGGTGACCTCAGCACAGCAGAGGAATCAGATCGATCTTCTGAAAGAGTTGAATCGCCTTCGGGGGGCCGCAAGCGCTGAGAATCAGGAGCTGATGGCTCGGATCGCAAGCTATGAACTGGCTTTTCGCATGCAGCAGTCGGCTCCGGAGGCTGTCGATCTAACGAAGGAGTCAGAAGTCACACGGCGCCTGTATGGTCTGGATGACCCCCGGACCGAGAAGTTTGGCCGCAAGTGCCTCATCGCGAGACGTCTGGTAGAGAGGGATGTCCGGTTCGTCCAGGTCTACTCGGGCGGTGGGCATGGTGCCGACACCTGGGACGCCCACAGCAATGTGGACACCAATCATGAACTGCACTGCGGGGAGACCGATAAGCCGATGGCAGGGTTGCTAAAGGATCTCAAGTCCCGGGGGCTGCTGGATGAGACCCTGGTCGTGTGGGCGGGTGAGTTTGGCCGCACGCCCACCAGCGAAGGCCGGGGTGGCCGCGACCACAGCCCCAGAGGCTTCAGCACCTGGATGGCCGGCGGTGGAGTCCCGGGGGGAAAGATCATCGGTGCCACCGACGATTTCGGCTATCAGGCCGTCGAAGACAAAGTACACGTCCACGATCTTCACGCCACCATGCTGCACTTCATGGGGCTCGACCATGAGCTGCTGACCTATTTCCATGGGGGCAGGAACATGAGACTCACGGACGTCCACGGACAAGTCATCAAGCAGCTGATCGTCTGAGTCCGGTTGTGGCGGTGGCCTCCAGGCCGCCGTAGGTCGAGCCAACGGCTCGAAAGAACAAGACTTCGGCCTGGAGACCGAAGCCACGGCTCTGTTGCTTGTGATTCGGAGTTCCTTCGGGTTTCAGAATCAGCTGGCCCTGCGTCGTGCCATCCAGGACCGGAAGCCGTAGAAAGCAGGCAGACCACAGGCGATCATCAGTAGTCCGGCGTTGGCTTCGAAAGTCTTCCCCAGATAGACCTGCCACAAGAACCAGGTGTAGAAGCCTACGTAGAGCAGGGGAACGACAGGGTAACCCAGGGTGCGGTAGGATCGCGGCCACTCGGGGTGCTTACGCCGCAGTACCAGGACTCCTACGACCGCCAGAACGTAGAAGATGCTGGCCGCAAAGATCACGAAATCGGTCAACATGTGGAAGATGTTCTTCTCCCAGTTCAACGTCTCGATCAGGACCCCGGAGACGATGACCAGGACCGCGGCCATTAGAGCCTGAATGCAGATGGCTATGGCTGGAGTACGGTAGCTCGCGTGAACTTTGCCCAGCTGCGGAAATAACACCCGATCACGGCCCATGGCAAAGGCGACACGTGGCGCCAGCAGCAGGTTGCTGTTGATCCCTCCGAAAGTGCTGCACATGATCACCGCAGCCATAAGTGCTGCTCCCAGGGGGCCCAGGAGGTTGCTGACCATGGTTTCGGCCGCATGCTGTCCCGCCTCGGCCATTTCCTGCATGGACAGGACTCCGTGGTAGGCGATGTTGGCTGTGATATAGAGGACGATCAGGATTCCCACACCGCCGAAGAGAGCGATCGGAATGTTCTTCTGGGGGTTCTTGACCTCTTCTGCCACCGGCGTGATACCGTGCCAGCCGTTGTAGGCCCACATGACTCCCAGCAGGACGAGTCCGAAGCGTGCCATGAACTCGTCGTCCGGAGGTTGGGCCAGACTCGACTGGTAGTTGCTGAAGTCGAAGCCCGAGCCGGTGATAAGGACCATTGCAAAGGGCAGGAGTGCCATTATTCCGAGGAACGATGCCTTCACCAGGGTGGTAGCGCTTTGGACACGTCCTCCCCAGACTACACCCAGGACGTTTACCCAGGCCATGGACGCAATCAGGATCAGAGCAAACAGGACCTGCTGGAGGCTGGTGACTTGCCAGCCCAGCATGTTGGACATAGCGCCTATGAACGCGACCGAGAGGGCGCCAATCGAGCCCGGTCGATTGAAGAGGAACTCGTTCCATCCAAAGAGGAAGGCTACCGGTTGGCCGTAGGCTTCTCGCAGGTAGACATACACCCCTCCGGCGTGCGGGAGCATGACCGCTAATTCAGCAAAACAGAGAGCCCCCAGCAGACACACCAGTCCGCCGAGCACCCAGGCCGCCAGGATGAGACGAAAATCGCCTGCCTGAGCGGCTATGATCCCGGGCTTCAAGAAGATGCCGGAACCGATCACATTTCCCACGACCGCCGCCAGCGCAGCGCCCGCACCCAATGCACGGATGAGACTGGGTCCTTCGGGTGGAGTCGGTCCGTTTCGGGTTTGCATCGGGGTCCTTTGGCTTTCTGAATTCTTCCGAGCTTACGAGGTCTGGCCCCGCAAGCTTGAATTAACGGGCGGGCTTCATAGAATAGTCGGGTTGGCTGGAGAAATGTAGCCGAATGTAGCTGTTTTGTTCGAATCGAAAGGACTGCATGAGCACTGAAGACAATTTGTTGGCTATCATCATGGCGGGAGGGTCGGGGACGCGATTCTGGCCGCTCAGCACGGATTCCAGACCGAAACAGTTTCTCAAGCTCTTCGGCGACCGCAGCTTGCTACAGAAGAGCTTCGATCGGCTCTCCGGACTCCTGCCCAGTCAGCGGATCCTGGTCTTGACCAATCAAGCCTTCGTCGAGATGGTGGGGGAACAACTTCCGGAGCTGCCAGCGGAAAACGTTATCGGGGAGCCGATGCGCCGGGATACTGCAGCGGCCATCTGCCTGGGAGCGCTGCTGGGACGCAAGCGCTTTGGGAACCCGGTGATCGCTACCTTGACCGCCGACCACTTGATCGAACCGGTAGATGTATTCCAGAAGACCCTGCTTTCTGCGGCGGCTGCGGCACGCAAAGCCGGATGCCTCTACACTTTTGGTATTCGACCCAACTATCCAGCGACCGGCTTCGGATATTTAGAGATGGAGAAACGTCTCGATGAATCAGAGCAGATCGAACACTACCAACTGGCCAATTTCAGGGAGAAGCCCGACCTGGAGACGGCCCGCCGATATACTGAGTCGGGAAAACACTACTGGAATTCTGGAATGTTCGTCTGGACGGCTGCGGCAATTCTAGAGGAGCTGGGAGCCCATCTGCCTGCTCACCTCGAGTCCATCTCGACGGCAGTGGACCGGGATGGGAAGTCCGACTGGACGGAAGCCCTGGCAAAAGCGTTCGAGCGGCTCGACGCTATCTCGATCGACTATGGGGTGATGGAAAAGGCCAGGGACGTTCGCTCTGTGGTGGCACCCTTCTCCTGGGCCGATGTTGGAGGCTGGTTGGCGCTCAAGGAGTTCCTGGAGAGCGATGATTCCGGCAATGCCTACCGGGGTAGGATCCAGACCTTGGACGCCACCGGCAATCTGGTCTACTGCGAGGATCCGGAGGAACTGGTGGTGTTGGTCGGAGTCGAGGGGATGGTGGCAGTTCGGGCTGGAAAAAGGACTCTGATCGCACGGCAGGATCGCCTGGAGGAAATCAAGTCCATCGTCCAGTCGATGCAGGACCAGGACTAAGCTGAAACTTCATTGGCAGAGGGAAGGTGTAGGAGACAGCATCTGACAGAGCAGTGACCTGTAGCACGGGCACTCTTGCCCGTCGAGGACACCAACGGGCAGGAGTGCCCGTGCTACAAGCGTCACTCAGCTCTCGATGTTCGTGGCTAGCACAGACGGAAGTTTCTTTCTCGAATGGAGCCAGCGCCGACCGGGGGCGCGACTATCAGGTCGCTCGGACCGAAGACCAGGGGCCGGTGATGGCCAGGGTCAGACCCTGACCCTGGATGTTGACCAGTAACGTGGATCCATCCGGCGTGAAGGTTGCTCCGGCAAACTCGCTCCGGATTTGGTTGTGGGCCAAGGTATACAATCTGCCCTGGGGCGTGACCCCGACCAACCTCACTACATCGGTCCCGCGGTCTTCGCACACTATCACGTCACCCCAGGGTGCCACGGTAAGATTGTCGGCGTTCTTCAAGAGATTGGAATCGTCGGGTTCGATGAAGAGTTCCAGCGTGCCCGGTTGTTCCCGCTCCTGGGGTGTACCCTCAACTGGACTTGGCCTGTAGTTCCAGATTTGGCCATTCTTACGGCGCCCCCCGCCGGTGCAGGCAAAGTAGACATTGCCTTCGCTAAACCACATTCCTTCGCCGCGATCAAACAGGGCTGCCCCGGCCGCCTGACCCCGATACCGGAGATCATCCAGCGGGGAGTTCGTTTCTTCCAGATCCAACCACTTCACCGGGAGCTGTTCACCGACGGGAATCCCGGAGCTCCACAGGCTCCAATTCCGAGTATCCGATCTGGCCTGGTCAACGATAGCGAGCGCCTGGAGACGACCTCCGGCCTCCAGTTTGCGCGGCACCCTGGGGATGAAGCGATAGAGTAAACCATCTTCACGGTCTTCGGTCTGGTAGACGATGCTGGTTTCTGGAGACACCGCCACCGCCTCATGGTTGAAGCGTCCCATATCCTTCAACGGAATCGGATCGACGATCTCCATCCGAGTCGTGGCGGGTACCTCGAAGTTGTAGCCGTGATCCTGGTCCGTCCAGAGCTCCTCATCGAAGAGATTGCTGTATCCGGCGAGATGGACCGCTTCTTCACACGTAATCCAGGTCCCCCAGGGGGTGCTGCCGCCGGCGCAGTTGCGAATCGTCCCGGCGAGGCTCATGAACTGGGATACAGCCTCCTGCCTGTGCGGATCGAAAACCAGCGTCGTGGTGCCTCCGCAAGCTGGCGTCTTGCCGGAACCGGGGTCGTAGATCTTGCGACGATCGACGCGATCCAGCAGGCAGTGTCCTGGTCCAAACGGACCTAACCGATCAGAGGAAGTCAGTTCGTGGTTGCGAACCAGGATGGTGAGGCCGTCGGGTCCTGGAAAGGTGGCCATGCCGTCTGGCATACCTGGAAGTATCAGCCCGTCGTCCATGGTTTGCCCAGCCCAGGAAATGACTCGATAGTGGAAGCCTTGGGGCAGGTCGAGCAACTTCTGTGGATCCGGCTGAAGCGGACCGTAGCCCGGACAGACGAGATTGGAGTCGGTATAGAGAGGCTGGTCGCTGAGCAGCGATCGCAGACCTAGAAATCCAACAGAGAAGGCACTGCCGCTGGTCAGAAACTGTCGGCGAGTCAACATGAGTCGGTTCCCTAGTACATCAGTACTCCGGCTTCTGGTCAACTACTATTCCGTTATTCCGTCAGGCCCGCTCTCTCGGACTCTAGCGATGTTTGCTCGGGGCTATCGGCCGGCTCGATCTGGCTGTCTTCAAGCAGTAGGCCGTTTCTGAAATCGAGAACGCTGGTCGAGGCGGGGCGAATCCGGCCACCCGGCAGGATAATTCCGATCAGGTTGAGCGGGTCTGCGGCGGAGATGCGAACCCTTTCCTCAGCCTTGGGCTGAAGTCGTCGCACTGCCCTGAGGGCATCGAGCGCCTGGGGAAGGGCGAACTGTTCGCCCACGAAGCCCGACACGAATCGTCCCCCTCGAATACGCCCTCTGGCTTCCCAGCTGCGGTAGAGTTGGAGCAGCTCCCGCCAGGGAGGAGCGAGTGGCTCTCGTGCCAGGAGATCCCGGAAAACGACACCCCATCGTTCGAGAAGCTGCAGGGCAACCGTTTCCAGGTCGGGAGCAGTCGCTTCCGAGTTGGAACTTTCTCCCGGAGAGGAGGTGGGCCCCAGCAGGCTCCAGCGACCTGCTACCGCGCGGGGACGGGGCTTGCGTTGCCTCAAGCGCGAAGGTCGTCGATCGCCTCGTCGCCTCCGTGGATCCATCAATGCCCGAAGATTGTCGAATCCGTCGGCGCTGACCATCCCGGCTGCGACGAGTTCCCAGAGGCCCTCTTCAACCTCAATAGGCAGTCTGTTCGTGCTCTTTACCAGATCGTTCAGGAAGGAAGCACCCCAGCGCCGGAGGGCTTCCAGCACTTCAGCCGCTGGGTGAGAGAGGTTCATCTTTTCGAGGGCCTCCTCGGTTGTCGAAACCCGGTTTCCTCTGGTCGAGCTGCGGCTGAGCTCCAGGTAATAGGACATATCCTCGCGCCTGAAAAAAGCAACCGGAGTGACGCGAGAGGGTCTAGCTCCCTTTCGAGCGGTGAGATTCTCGATTTCAAGGTCGGCAGGAACGGGTGCGGTCAGCCGGGCCCAGGCGAACTCGCCGGAAAGGCACAGTCGATCCAGGACGTCCGGTTCGTAGTCGTCAACTCTGGACGGCAACAGGGATGCCTCCCAGGCCGAAGCCGGCGCCTCGAAGCCCTGCAGCTGCTCCAGCACTACTCGAAGACCGGCCTCACCATGGAGCCGAGTCCCGTCCGAAAGATGTTGCCAGCGCAGCAGGAACCGGGTGAAGTCCACCGCAGAGACGGGCTCGATTTCGCGGCGCAGGCGTCCCAATGTGCGACTGTGGATGCGCGCCAGGATTCGACGGTCGCACCATTCCAGCTCAGTCGCTCGGCGACGGAACGATCCTCTCAGAATCTGTCCTTCGGCCTCCAGAGCGTGCAGGGCCACTTCCAACTCCGGTTGGGGCAGCGAGAAAAGGGACGCGAGCTCCGAGACGGTAGTGGGTCCCGTGTTCTCCATCCGGCAGCGCACGATTTCGCGCAGCGCATCCTGGGAGCTGAGTCCCCGGTCGCGCTCCCAGAGATAGCGGTCCATTTCCTCGGGCCGGGCCAGGGAGGGAAGAAATTGTGCTTCCGGATACGCTTTCTGGACCAGCTGAACGCGCTCGGCAGCCACCCAGAAGGCCACATCCTCAGCCTCGATCTCAGGTTCGGTCGGCTGGCCTGTGGAGCCTGGCCTTCCAGCTACGGTGACCTGGTAGGCCCGTCTTCCTTCGACAAGCTGTCGCAACTCAGATAAATGGGGTAGGGCATCCCGCTCGCACAGGATACCCAGCGTGAGCAGAGCATCGTGAAGCTCGTCGGCGTCTCGGATGGTGGGCCAGGTCACTTCTGCGACCTCCCGAATCGCCTCCGGATTCAGTGCGCCCAACTCCCGAGCGTGGGCCGGGAGCAGCCTTCGTGGGGTCTGGACGGCCCGCGCGCGTCGCTCCTCCAGGGGCGCGTCGTCCAGGAATGTGTAGGGATTGGAGTTCAGTATCTCGTGGCTGAGGGGCGAGGGTTCCGGGGTGTCGACGGCGAGACAGCGGATCTGGCCGCTCTCGATTCGTTCCAGGATCTGCGACAAACCCTCCACATCCATCGCCTCAGTGAGGCAGTCCCGGATGGTCTCGTCCACCAGGGGATGCTCCGGGATCGTGATTTCTCCCTGGATGTTCTCCTGGCAGGCCGCCTGCTCGGGAAAGACCGCGGCCAGCAGATCGTCGGCCCGCATTCGCTGCAGGGGCGGCGGGACCTTGCGACCATTTGCGAATCGCAGGATCGCTAGAGCTCGGGTTACGTTCCAGCGCCAACGTATCCCAAACAGGGGGGTGGCTAGCATCGCCTGCAGTAGCACTTCTCGGACGGTCTTCGGCGACAGGAACGAAAAGATGGCGTCCAGGGGGAAGCTATGCTGGTCGCTGAGTGAGATCAGTATCCCGTTGTCGGTGGCGGCCGCCTGGAGCTCGAAGTTGAAGGAACGGCAGAAGCGCTTCCTCAGAGCCAGCCCCCAGGCCTTGTTGATGCGGCCACCCAGGGGAGCATGGATGACCAGCTGCATGCCTCCAGCCTCGTCGAAAAAGCGCTCGGCGACGATACAGTCTTGTGTGGGAAGGGCTCCCAGGGCAGCCTGGGCGGCGTGCACATAGGCGGTCGCCTGCTCTGCGCCTGCCTGATCCAGCCCACATTCGGTCCGAAGCCAGCGAACTGCATCGGGTTCTTCGAGTCGTGCCACTTCTTCCCGGACCTGAGAGAGGGTCTCGGAGAGCTCAGATGTCCTCGCAGGAGCTTCCCCCCGCCAGAAGGGTATGGTGGGTGGAGCTCCGTGAGCATCCTCGACCCGGACACTTCCGGACTCCACCCGCCTGATGCGCCAGGAATTACTGCCCAGTAAGAAGATGTCCCCACTCATGCTCTCGATGGCGAAGTCTTCGTCCAGGGTCCCGATGATTGTCTCTTCTGGATCGACCTTGACCAGGTAGTTCGCCAGCTCCGGGATTGCTCCCCCCGAAGTGATGGCGGCAAGGCGGGCATTGCGACGGGCACGGATTCTTCGGTTGACCCGGTCTCGGTGCAGATAGGTGCCGCGGCGGCCGTGTCTGGTGGATATGCCCTCCGAGAGCAGTCCCAGGATTGTGTCGAATGTGTCTGGGGTCAAACCCGCGTAGGGAGCGGATCGCTGGAAGGCTTCCAGCAGCGTGTCCTCGGACCACTCGCAGGAAGCGGCTGCGGCTACGATCTGCTGGGCCAGGATGTCCAGAGGAGCTTCGGGAATGAGGATGCGGTCGAGGCTACCCTCACGAATCGCTCGCACCAGAGCCGCGCACTCCAGCAGCTCGTCTCGGGTGGAAGGGAAGAGGAGACCCTTGGAAATCGCTCCGGTCCAATGTCCTGAACGACCTACACGCTGGAGAGCCACCGCGATGCTACGAGTCGATCCGATCTGACAGACCAGGTCCACGGAGCCGATGTCGATGCCCAGTTCCAGGGAGGCGGTTGCGACGACAGCCTTGAGCGCGCCCTGCTTGAGCCGCTGCTCGACGCCCAGGCGGATCTCACGGGAAAGGCTGCCATGGTGTGCAGCGACGGCGCTCTCCCCCAACCGCTCTGCCAGATGATGTGCGACCCGTTCGGCAAGTCTGCGGGTGTTCACGAAGACCAGGGTAGTGCGGTTTTCTTCGATTACCGAAGCGAGTCGCTCATAGATATCCTCCCACATCTCGTTGGACGCGACCGCTCCCAGTTCATCCCGGGGCACCTCTACCGTCAGCTGCATCTCGCGACGGTGCCCGATGTCGATGATGGTGACTGGACGCGACGGTCCGGCCAGGAAATTCGCTATGGCTTGGATGGGTTTCTGAGTCGCCGACAGGCCGATGCGCTGGAAGGGTTTCTCCGTCAGCTCTTCGAGGCGCTCCAAGGAGAGGCTGAGGTGCGCCCCGCGTTTGTCCCGGGCCAGGGCATGAATCTCATCGACGATGACGGTGCGCACGTCCTTCAGTATCCGCCTGCCGCCCTCGCTGGTCAGGAGTATGAAGACCGACTCGGGGGTGGTCACCAGAATGTGAGGTGGCCTCTGGCTCATGCGGCGGCGTTCCCGAGGTAGGGTGTCGCCGCTGCGCACCAAAGGGTGGATCTCGGGAAGATCGAAATTGAGATCCTTCCCCTCCTGTTGGATCTCAGCGAGGGGTTCCAGCAGGTTCTTCTGGATGTCGTTGGCCAGCGCCTTGAGTGGCGAAATGTAGAGGATAAGGGTCTGGTCGGGTAATTCCGCAGAGTCGCCTTCCTTGACCAGACGATCGATGGCACAGAGGAAGGCGGCCAGTGTCTTCCCCGATCCCGTTGGTGCACCGATAAGAACGTTTTCGCCGGCGCGGATGGCAGGCCATCCTTGTTTTTGCGGCTCGGTGGGCTCGCCGAAGCGTCGCTCGAACCAACTCGAGACGGCAGGGTGAAAGTCCATCATCGGGGCCACATTCCTAGGCACTCTGCAGCAAGGGGAAAACGATAGAAACCTCTATTCTACCCGGGCAGGCCGAGAATTGGATAGTGCCTTCTCCAGACGATTGTCTGAAAAAGGTGGCGGTGGCCTCCGGGCCGCCGTCTTTCGAGCCAAAGGCTCGAAGGAAAGAACACGGCGGCCCGGAGGCCACCGCCACGTCCCTCGAGTGGGGGCTTTGCTAAGCTGAAACCTAATGTAGCTTCGTGTTTGGGCCGAAGTGTTTTCTATCAGGCCCTTGGCTCGACTGTGGGCAGGGGCATGGGCGAGGCCAAGGGGGACGTCCCGCTCTTCTAGCACCGGCTGCATTGGTGGCAACCCGGGGCTAGGGCTTCTGCCCGGGGTTGTCTAATTATGAGCCAGAAAAAGAGGTTTCCCAGGCTGATCTGGGGGTTCCTCCTCGTAGTGATCTCCTTTACCGGGCTTTCCTACTTCGCCGGCGGATCCCGCGTGGCCGAGGAACTGGTCCGCCGTAAACTGCTCCAATTTTATGGTTTATCGGAGACACAGCTCGATCGAATCTCCTTCGACCTGCCGGGTGGCTGGCGGCGATCCTCGCTGACCCATCTGGAGTCTCCTCCACACCAACATGATCTACCCACCTCCTATTCGGTCGTGGAGACAGGGGTGTCCCTGGTTTTTGCCCAGATGGGAGATGGGCCCATCGCGGGTAGCGACCAACGCTTACAGACGACGATCGAGCTTCTGGAGGACGACTTCTTCGAGTCGGAAGGGGTCGTCTCCGGAGTCATCGAGTTCTATGACGATAACGGGAATCCGCTCGAGTTGACGCTCAACGGGGCCACCGGCAGCGCTTTTCCCTTTCAGCTGAATGAAGCCGAGCTGGCGAGATTCACGACCGCGGGTAGCGGCGAGCTCAAGACTGGATGGGTGCATGTCCACTCAGATCAACCCATAAGCGGCTCGCTCAGCTTCGGGATCCGAGACTCGCAGGAGAACGTCCTGACCGATGTCGGGGTACCCGCATCGGTGTTGGGCAATGAATTTACGATTTTCGCCGACTCCATCGGGAGTAGCCGTACCGGGGTCGCGGCCTCTAATCCCAGCGTCGACCAGTCCTTGGATCTGGTCTTTACCCTGAACCGCAGTGACGGCAGCCAGGTTGCCGTTGAGGAGCGGACGCTGGTTCCCCGCGGACACCTGGCCATTTTCCTCGACGAGCTTTTCAGCACCGCGCCCGGAATCGACGAGTTTGAGGGGAGCGTGGTGATTCGGTCCGGAAGCGTCGCCCTATCCGGTAGCCTCTCGTCCCAGACCGCTCCAGGGTCCTCTTTCGCCGCCGTGACGCTGCGATCCACCGGGAGCCTGCTTACCTCATTACCGGCCCTTTTGCCCCCGCCGGCAGGGTGCCAGCAGACCAAGCTGGTGATTCCTCACGTCGGTGACGGTGTCTTCGGGGGACTTCGGGTGGTGACGAGCGTGGTTCTCTTCAACAACACTCCCAACCCGGCCAGCGGGATGATTGAATTCTTCAACTCGGACACCAGTCCCCTGGAGGTGACCATCGACGGCGAGACCAATTCCCTCTTTGATTTCGCGATCCTTGGTGGCGGAGTCCTGCGGCTGCAGACTTCGGGCACCGGCGTCGGCGTCGGCTGGGCCCAGGTCACCATGGATCAGCCGCTGGGAGGCTCCGGGATCTTCCAGGTGCTCGAGACGGGAGCCGCTTCCGCCGCGGCAGAGACTCTGACCCCCGCTGGCGCCTTAGTGGCGGAGGTGGGTGTGGCGGCGACTCCACTCTTTCGGCGGTTTCGACTGATCGTCAGTTCGCTGGACCCCTTCAACACCGGCTTGGCCGTCGCGGTTCCCCAGATCAGCCCGTCAGATGAGTTGGGGGCTGAAGTGAACCTCAATCTCAGCCTCCGTGACCGGGCGGGTAACCTCGCTGCTTTTAGCAGTATCAAGGTGCCGCGAGGAGGCCATACGTCGAGGTTTCTCACCGAAATCTTCAACCCGACGGATTTTCCCAACCTGGACATCCGGGAGTTCGATGGCTCTCTGTCCTTCTCTAGTGGGGAGCGGATGGCGCCACTGGCCTTGCGTTCGGCTGGGGCCAAACTGACGTCGACTCCGACTCTGCTGACCCGACTCAACCAGTTTCGTCCGGTGTCCACCCTGGACGTCGCCCAGAACCTCTCCGGAAGCTCTCCGGCCATCAGATGGCTGCTGCACCAGAACGACAACGACTTCGCCCTGGAGAAGGTCCGAATCAGCGCTCCCGAGCTGGGCTTGAATACCGACGGCCTGGGCGAAGGCAGTCGGCTGGCTTTCGGTTACCTGGCTTTGGGCGCCAATACTCGAACCCTCGAGCTCCTGGTCCGGGGACCTGGGGGTGTTGACTTCGACACGGTGATAACAAAGAGCGACGGTGTCTTCGTTCAAGCAAGGGGTAGGATGGAAGGCACGCCCGACGGTGGTCTTATCGTCGAGCTGACCCTATTGGGCAAGGAGCCCTTTACCGAGGTGGCCGACGATGCGGATCAGGAATTCTTCTTTCCTTCCGGTCTGATTCAGGCTCCCGCTAGCTCGGGCCCGGTGACAATTACGACGGAGTTCACTTCCGTTTCCACCGATCCCAGTGGGAGGGCTCCCATTGTGCGGCGGACCACCCAGGAGATAGTGTTCGCTCTGCCGGACGCCCAGAAGGCAAACCTGGAAGCCATTGCACCCCAGTTTCCCCAACCTGGTCGGGCCCTTCGGCTAGGCGGCACCAATCTGGGCGATGCCCCCATCGTCCTGTTCCCCATGGCCGGCGGAGAAACCGTGTCGGTGCCGGCGGCTCGAGATGAAGAGGACGTTCTCATTGTAGGAGTACCGGCCGGACTGGTCGACGGCGCAATTCGAGTCGACAACGGCCAGGGTCCCGGAAACCCTCACCAGGCCAAGCTGCTCTTCAGCCCCCGCTTCCAGTTGGGTCTGATCGAGACCGAGGAGGAGCTGCTGCAGCCTCAAACTCTTTCAGATCCAACGGTTTTCTTCGACTTCGAGCAGGACCCCGCGCAGTTTGTTCTAGAGCGTTTCTCGGTCGAGCTCTACGACGTGGACGTTCCTCTCGCCGCGCTTGCGATCGATAGCCTGGTCGGAGGTGGTGTCATGACGCAGGGTTTCAACCAGGAAGCGTTCGACCTCAAGGTGAGTGAAGCAGAAGAGGACCGGGCGGTACTGGTTGCCGTGAGCCCGTTGGATCCGACCCAATTGTCGGGTCAGACCCTCACCGTGCAGAAGGTTCGGGACGGGGAAGGAGCCCCCCTGGGTCTGGTCTTCACCTACGTACCGGATTCGCTGGCCCAGGAGCCGGTGATGCTGGAGCCTCCCAATTCCTTCGAGCTCAGGTTTGACCTCGCTGGGTTTCCGATCCAGCTGCCTCCTTCGGGGGCGCAGGTTCTGGCGGCAGTCAGCATGTGGTCGGGGACAACGAACGGAGCCGATTCGGGCCTGGAGGTGGAAGCCGGCCGAATTCTGGAGATTCCTTAAGAGGCAGTCATGGTGTGGTCGTTTTTGAAGCAGCTCGCTAAGCTGAAATTCTGGGGGCTTCTGCTGGTGCTGGCCCTGAGCAATCTGGGCGGTTCCGTGGGTGGTTTCGAAACCACCGGGGAGGCCGGCTGTGAGGACTGTGAGAAAACGCTCCTCTCGGGGATCTCTCTCTCTCCTTTCATCATCGACCTTCTTGAGCAGGGTCCAAAGGTTGAGGTGGAGGCCGAGATCGAGGCCGAAGAAGGTGGGACTTGGTCCGTCCGTCGCAAGTCTTCGAGTCTGACTGAGAGCAGCGACTTCGTGGTGGGTGAGTTCACCGTTGACCCGGCGCAGGGGAAGACCGCGACCCTGACCTTTACCCCGGCGGACGGGATGTTTGGTTCTCGGAAGTCGCTGGCGCCCCAGGGTTTCGCTACCAGCCAGACCATCGAGGCGTCGAGCTTGCTGGAGAAGTTCAGGGTCATCGCCGATCCCCTAGGCGAGACCCAGTTCGTGACCAACAACCGCTGGCTCTACGTCCATGGTCACAACCCCCACGTAAAGTGGCTTCCCGGACCCTCAGTCGCGAGTGTCGACATCAAGGTGACGGACACTTTTTCCATCCATAGAGATGCCCTGGTGCTGCGGGCCGGCTCCGCGGGATCGTCTCTGATCCAGGTCTTCAATTCGAACCCCGAGATCTGGACCGGCTGGACCGTTTCGGTGATTCCGCCGTTCGGGCAGCCCCCCCTTGCCGGCATCAACGCCCAGATCAGCTTCGAAGCCAACCTCCGGGCCCTGGTCACGGTGAATCTAGCCTCCGACTATTTTGCCCTCAACGCTGGCCGCTCCATCCAGGACGTTTCGTTTCCCCAGCTCCAGACGCGAGCAGGCAGAAGTCTTGGCGTCAACGCAGCCCACAGCGGAATCGAGGGGTTCGTGGGGCGTCTTCGACTGAGAATTCTTCCCCCCGCCCCGTAGCTTCTGGCGGATAGGCGTAGCGGCGGTCTCCTGGCCGCCGTTCGTTGGGCCCAGCTCGACCGAAGAATACTTCGGCCTGGAGACCGAAGCCACGTCTGAGTTTCAGCTTAGTGCCCCCCCAGCGGTGCCGCACCATTCGAGAAAGAAACTTCGGTTGTCTCTAGCCACGAGCACCGATAGCAGCGTGTCCGTTGTAGCACGGGCACTCCTGCCCGTCGATGACAGCGACGGGCAAGAGTGCCCATCCTACGAAGATCACGGCTGTGTCAACTGAAGGCTCTTGACTGATCTTCTCGTCAATGAAGTTTCAGCTTAGGGCTTCAGACCCCCGCTAAAGAAGAAGAACTCACCAAGGCGACGCGCGCTGAGATATCCGTACGACCCCGGTGCTGCCAGCCTTGTGTATAATCCCCTAGCGAGAACCGAGCGCTACACCAAAAGCTGATTCTGGATCGTAACCGATGTGTGCGGACGCTGAAATCTCCTCATCCCGCTTTGCCGGTGAAAGGGTCCTCAGGGACCGATCGGACTCCGGGACCAATGTGCTCGCAGAGGGCCAGCAGCACCTCTGGCGCCTGCTGGACAACTCGCTCTGGACCCCTCGAAAGCATTCGGAAAAGCTAGATCCGGCTCTCGCTGTCTTGAGGACCCTCTTCGATCAGCCTCGATGGGTTGATCCCAGCTACCTCTACGATGATCGGGGCTCTGACTTGTTCGAGGAGATCAGTCAGCTTCCCGAATACTATCTGACCCGCTTGGAGGATGGCATCCTGGAGCAAGAGGCGGCGAACATCGTGGCCGCCGCGCCGGTCGAGTGTTTGGTCGAGCTTGGTGCAGGATTCTCGAAGAAGACACGGCATCTCCTGCGAGAGCAGGTCAGACAGCGCGGGCGCGGAATCTTTGCCCCGGTCGATGTGAGTCCTCTCGCTCTGACAGCGTCGCGCGATGCCCAGCAGAAGGCGTTTCCCGAGATCCAGTTCCAGGGCCTGGTCGCACGCTACGAGGATGGAATCGCAAGCATCGACAACGAGCTGCCTACCCTGTTCGTTTTTCTGGGTAGCACCGTAGGGAATTTTACCCGGGTGCAGTTCGGCCACTTCTTCCATCAACTGTCCGGCAGCATGGGATCCAACGACTTCTTGCTGCTCGGTGTGGACGAAGTCAAGGAAGTAGAGATCGTGGAGCGTGCCTACAACGATTCCAGGGGACTGACGGCAGACTTCGTTCTCAACGCCTTCGACCACATCAACCGACTCACCGGTAGTAATTTCGACAGAGCGAGGATGGAGTATTCCCCGCTCTATAACTCGCAAAAAAGACAGATGGAGATGTACGCGCTCCCCACTTCTTCTCAAGAGATCCGTTTTCCGGAGGTCGCAACCTCCTTTCGGTGGGAAGAAGCCGAGCCGATCCTGTTGGAAATCAGTCGGAAGTTCGATCTGGCCTCACTGCTGAGCCAGCTTCAGTTCTTCGGGTTGGAGCTGGTGGAGCGCTATCACGACAGTCAACAGTGGTTCTCTGTTTTGCTGCTTCGCAGGTCCCGCTGACATATTTCAGCCGCACGCCGGAAATTTCCAGGAGGCGAGTCTTGACCCGAGCTTCTCAGCTTCAAGGATCTCTGGCAGCATTGGCGCTCGCGATCTTCCCTGGCGCCTTTACCTTCCCTGCCACTGCCGAGGCGCTTCAGGTACGATCTCCCGCCTCAGTTTCGGTTGTGATCCGGGGAGGAAGGATCATCGATGGAACCTCAGATTCAGCGTTTGATGGAGATCTCTACGTGCTCGATGGCCGCATCGCAAAGATAGGGGACCTGGGCGAGCTGAAGGCCGACAGAATCATCGATGCCACCGGACTCTATGTGATCCCCGGTTTCATTGATCTACACAGCCATGCAGAGGCGGGATTGTCGGACCCTCGCCTGGCGTCTGCCGTCAACAACATTACACAGGGGATCACGACCGTCGTGGTGGGACAGGACGGGCGCCACCCCTGGCCGGTGGGAGCGACCCTGACGTCGCAGGTCGCAAAGTGGAAGAGTCACGGGCTCGGGAACAACCTCATTCCACTGGTGGGGCAGGGAAGCGTCCGGTTGGAGGTCATTGGTTGGAGCTCGGAGCCTGCAAACTCTTCCCAGAACGAGAAAGCCGCGGCCAAGGTCCGGGAATATCTGGCACAGGGTGCCTGGGGAATCTCGACAGGACTCAGCTACAATCCGGGTTGTTTTTCTCCCACGGCAGAAGTGATCGCCAGCACTCGTCCGGTCAAGGAAGCCGATGGCTTCTACATCAGTCACCTGCGGGACCAGAGCGACTATTTGCTCGAGGCTCTGGACGAGTTGGTCGAGATCGCCAAGACAACCGGTGTTCGGGCTGTCGCGACCCACATCAAGTGTGCAGGCCCTCGCAATTGGGGAAAGGCTGGTGCGGCGGTAGCACGTTTGAAGAAAGCCCGCCTGTCAGGCCTGTCAGTCTATGCCGATCTCTATCCCTATACGACCTCGAGCGATGGGATCCATGTCTCTCCACCGTCCCTCGAGGAATCGATCGAGGACCTGGATCGGTCTGATTCGGAGTTCCTACGGGAGCTCCCGATGAAGGAGCTGCTTCGGACTGCCTATCGACTGAACCCAGCTCTGAGCGCGCTCTACACGAATGAGTTTCTTCAGCGTCAGCCTGCTTCCTTGATCCAGGCTGGACTAATTGATTCGCTCCGAGAACATGTGCGCTCAGAAAGTAGTTCGCTTCAGCGTCTACAGCAACTGATGAAGGATTCCCGACAGCGAGAGAAGGCAGTTCGGCGCCTGGACCAGGAAATTCGGCTCTCCGGAGGCGGTGACCAGTTTCAGATCGCGAAGCATCCCGATCCGAGCCTGTTGGGTGTGAGCCTTTCCGAAGTTGCCCGGCGCAGGCAGCTTTCGGAGGCTCAAACCTCCTTGGACCTGGTTCTGGAAGGTGCTCTGTTTACCCAGTTCCACATGTCCGAAGAGGACGTGATGACCTTCATGAAGCAGCCCTTTATTGCGGCTTGCACCGACGGCGGAATCCCCAAGTATGGAGAGGAAAAGGCCCACCCCCGCTCCTACGGCGCCTTTACCCGGAGACTCCATCGCTATGTCAACACCCTGGGGATCATTGATCTGGCCTTTGCTGTTCATACTGCAACGGGACTCCCAGCGGAGATCATCGGGCTTCGCGACAGAGGTCTGATTCGCACCGGGCAATGGGCTGATATTGTCATCTTCGACCCGAAGCGGATTCGGGATAAAGCCACCTTCAGCGATCCCCATCAGCACAGTGAGGGGATCGAGTGGGTATTGGTCAACGGCCATATTGTCCTGGAGCGGGGTAGAGCCAATCAGACCCGGGCAGGGAAGGTGCTGCTCAAAGCCGCCGGGGTTCCAGGATCGTAGGCCGATATGCTGGCCGACTTTGTCATCTTCGCGGTCGTCCGGGCTTTCTTTCTGACTTTGTTCCTACTCCCCAGAGGCCTCGCCTACGCGCTTTGCCGGGCGATTGCCACTCTGATCTATCTTGTCGACTGGAAGCATCGACGAATCGGCCTCACCAATCTGGGAATCGCTTTTCCGAAAGAGGATGAGTCCTGGCGTCGCAAGACTCTGCTACGAAGCTACCATCAGTTGGGAGATCTAGCAGTGGAGATGAGCCGGTTGGAGCGGCTCAGCTCGGCCGAAGCTCGCAGACGCGTGCGCTATGAGGAGGGCCGTGGGCTGGAAAACTATCTGAGTGCCAAGCAGGGCTCCAAAGGCGTCCTGTTCCTGACCGCTCACATCAGTGCCTGGGAACTTCTGCCGGCCGCCCATGCCTTGCACGGTCATCCCCTGAGCTTCATCACCCGTCCACTCGACAACCCCTTCCTGGAGCGCTGGGTAGCCCGACTGCGGTCCAGGTTCGGTAACCAGGTGGTTCCCAAACAGGGTTCACTGCGCCGAATCTTGCGTCTGCTTCAGGATGGGCAGGACGTCGGGTTGCTGATCGACCAGAACACTCAGGCGCAAGATGGAGTCTATGTCCCCCTCTTCGGACGACCCGCCTCCACCAATTCGGCGGTGGCGGCGTTGGCACTCAGAACCTCGGCCCCTGTGGTGCCGGGCTTCATCTACCCGGACCAGCAGCGCGGTCACTACGTGATCCGTTTCTATCCCCCGGTTGAATTGACGCGAACCGGGGACGAAGCTTCGGACATCGAAGTGAACACGTCCCAGTTCAATCGCTATATCGAAGAGATGGTTCGGGAATATCCCCATTGCTGGCTGTGGGGGCATCGCAGGTTTCACACGCATCCTGGCGGATCCAAGATCTATTGAGCGGGAGCGGGGAAGAACAAAAAGATCGGCGGCGCTGCTCCTCGATTTCGTATTAGGCCTTCAGGTGATGGCCAAAGTCGGCTAGAATGCATCCGGTTCATCGCTGGGTAACTCGTTTCGTTGAATGGCTTGGGATCTTGAGGTTTTCCGTAGGAGGATAAATGGGAGCGAGAATTGGAATCAATGGTTTTGGACGCATCGGTCGGAATGTGCTCCGGGCAGCAATCGATAGTGGGTCGTCCCTCGAGTTTGTTGGGATAAACGACATTACGCAACCCCAGACTCTGGCGCATTTACTCAAGTACGACTCTATCTATGGTCAGATGCCGGGCGAGGTTGGCAGTAATGAAAACGGTCTGACTCTCGACGGCAAGAACATCCGAGTGTTTTCCGAACGAGATCCAGCCCAGATTCCCTGGGGTGAGGTAGGAACCGACATCGTCATCGAGTCCACCGGATTGTTCGCGAAGCGCGAGGATGCCTCCAAGCACCTCGGTGACTCCGTAAAGAAGGTCATCATCACCCAGCCGGCCAAGAATCCCGACGTGACGATCTGCCTGGGCGTCAACACCGAAATGTATCAGTCCGACAGTCACTCCATCATCTCGAACGCCAGCTGCACGACCAACTGCCTGGCTCCTGTTGCCAAGGTTCTCCACCAGCAGTTCGGTTTGGCCAAGGGTCTGATGACCACGATCCACAGCTACACGAACGACCAGAAGATCCTGGATCTTCCTCACAGCGATCTGCGGCGAGCCAGGGCGGCTGCTCTCTCAATGATCCCCACGACGACGGGCGCGGCGGTTGCGGTGACCCTGGTTCTTCCCGAACTGAAAGGTCGCCTGGACGGAATCTCCATCCGGGTCCCAACCCCTGCGGTGTCCCTGGTAGATCTGACGGCGACTCTCGAGAACGACGCCACGAAGCAGGATATCGCGCAGGCGTTCCAGCAGGCCTCTAACAGCAGCTTGAAGGGAATCCTGGTCTACACCGAAGAGGAGCTGGTTTCGTCTGATTTCCTCAAGAATCCAGCCTCAGCAATCGTCGATGGTCCCTTCACCCAGGTTCTAGGGTCCAACATGGTGAAAATCCTTGCCTGGTACGACAACGAATGGGGATACTCCAACCGGGTCCTGGAGCTGGCGGAATTGGTTGCGGCTGGAAACAACTAAGCTGAAACTTCATTGGGTAGGAGATCATCCAAGAGTCGCCAATGACAGAGCCGTGACTGCAAAGGAGCGGTCCCGGCATACGGATGCCGGAAACAACCGACCAAACAGGCGGTGGCCGATTGCATCTCCTTTTTTATGGCATGTCCCGATCGGTGATCGGGACCGCTCCTTTGCAGTCACGGCTCTGTGATTGGCGGTAGCGACAATCACGGCAGACGTAACCGAAGTTTCGTTCTCGAATGGGGCCAGGGCTTCCTGGGGGCCCGACTAAGCTGAAACTTCAAGAATTCGTCGCACGTCGAAACGTCTGAAACTTGGTGTGGCTTCGGTCTCCAGGCCGAAGAGTCTTCTCGCGTCGAGCCGTTGGCTCGACCCAGGTGGCCTGGAGACCGCCGCCACGTCCTTGATTGAGCTTGACCCTGGGTAGTTCGCTTCGCATCACCAATCCTGCCATGGAAAAGAAGTCCATACGAAACCTGGAGCTTGAGGGTAGATCCCTGTTCCTGCGGGTGGACTTCAATGTCCCGCTGAATGAAGGACGAGTCTCGGACGACACCCGCATCCGAAGTTCGCTCCCCACGCTCGATTTGGCACTCGAAAGGGGAGCTCGGGTCATCCTGGCCTCTCACCTGGGAAGACCAAAGGGACAGCACTCGGAAGCTCTTTCTCTGCGTCCCGTCGCAGCACATCTTGAGTCTCTGATCGGCCGGCCTGTCGAGTTTATGGAATACTCGGTGGGGCCGCGGGTCGAGGCAGCAGCGGCATCCCTCGGCAACGGCCAGATACTCCTGCTGGAAAATCTAAGATTCCACCCAGGGGAGACGGCCAACGACCGTGGCTTTGCTCAAGATCTCGCTGGACTCGCCGAAGAATACGTGAACGATGCCTTTGGAACGGCCCACAGGGCCCACGCGTCGACGGTCGGGATCCCCTCGATCCTGGGTAAAGGAGCCGCCGGCCTTCTGCTGGAACGAGAGCTGAAATACCTTTCCCAGGTTATGTCCTCTCCTGAGCAGCCCACAGTGGCCATTTTCGGCGGAGCCAAGGTCTCCGACAAGATCGCGGTGATGCAGCACTTCCTCGCCTTCGCCCAGACGCTTCTGGTGGGGGGAGGAATGGCTTTTACCTTCCTGAAGGCATTGGGCAAAGAGGTGGGGCGATCCCTGGTAGAAGAGGGGGGACTGGTGCTGGCCGAAGAGTTGATGACTCGGGCCTCCGCCAGCGGACTTCAGGTAAGGCTTCCTCTAGACGTAGTGGCCGCGCCCCGCTGCGAGCCCGGGACCGACGTCCGTGTGGTCTCGGTTGATGCTATCCCTACGGATTGGATGGGTCTGGATATCGGACCACAGACTCGAAAGGCATTCGCAGAAGTGATAGCCAACTCCAGGACCGTGATCTGGAACGGTCCCATGGGGGTCTTTGAGATCGAAGAGTTCTCCCAGGGGACCCTTGAAGTGGCTCGTGCGGTCGCTTCCAGCGACGCCGTTTCGATAGTAGGTGGAGGGGATTCCGTGGCCGCTGTGAGAATGGCCGGAGTCGAAGATCGTATCACCCACATCTCAACCGGTGGTGGGGCCTCTCTGGAGTTCCTGGCTGGTAGAACGCTTCCTGGAGTTGAAGTCCTATCAAATAAAGGATAAGTTGAACGGCCGGTTTGGAATCAAGAAATCTGGGCTCGATCCAGACCTTTTTCACGAACCCCAAGGAACTGCAAGATGAGAAAGCCAATCGTGGCAGGCAACTGGAAGATGTTCAAGACTCGAGCCGAGGCCGAAGCGACGGCGCGAGAAGTGAAGTCGCTGCTTGTCGGACAACCCCCACTGTCCCAGGTCGAGGTAGTCGTATGTCCTCCTTTTACAGCGATTTCTGCGGTTTGCGATGTGCTTCAGGGGACGCAGATTCGGGTGGGTGCACAGAACGTCCACTGGGAGGAAGAAGGAGCCTACACGGGTGAAGTGTCCACCGGGATGCTTCTGGGGTGTGGTTGTGACTACGTCATCCTTGGGCACTCGGAACGACGGCAGTACTTTTCGGAGACCGATGAATCGATTCGGCGCAAGCTCAACCGGGTTCTGACCACGGAGCTCACTCCGATCCTCTGCGTTGGCGAGTCTTTGGAAGAGAGGGAGTCCGGCCGTGCGCAGACCGTGATTCTGGGACAGATGGAGGGAGCGCTCCAGGGTCTGGACGCCGATCTGCTGACCCGGATCGTGGTGGCCTACGAACCGGTGTGGGCGATAGGGACGGGAAAGACGGCGACTCCCGAGATCGCCAATCAGGTCCACGGCATGATTCGACAGTGGCTGGCGCAGCAATTCGGGGCAGAGGCCGCCGAAAGCATGCGCATTCTCTATGGCGGTAGCGTCAAGCCGGACAACGCTGGAGTCCTTCTGGGGCAGGAGCACATTGATGGTGCCCTGGTGGGCGGCGCTAGCTTGGATGCGGCTTCTTTTGCCCAGATCGTGAAATTTGACCAAGCCGATCAGGGATAGCGAACGAGTCGGGTATAATAAGATTTTTCGCGTCGTGCCGGCATTCTCAGCGACGAGTGTGTGTGAAGCTGACGCGATCAGAACGGCGGACTGAAAACGATGTTCACTCTACTTATCATTCTTCATGTTGTGGCCTGTGTGGTCCTGGTCCTGATTGTTCTCTTGCAATCGGGGAAGGCGGGTGACCTCGCCTCGGCCTTCGGAGGCAGCAGCAGCCAGACTGCTTTCGGGGTACGCTCGGCGGCCACCATTCTCACCAAGGGCACCACGATTTGCGCGATAACCTTCATGGTGACTTCGCTAGGGCTTGCGATCCTCTTCACCCGCGGCAGAACCTCCAGCGTCCTGGAGGAGCTTCCGGCTGCCGAACAGACTGCCCCGATTGCTGCTCCAGCGGCGGCACCAGCCTCGGATCAGGCGCCTGAGGCAGGAGAGGCTCCCGCTCAGGACGCCCCACCCGCAGAGGCAAAGCCCGCAGAATAGCTCCGTGCCGGAGTGGTGGAACTGGCAGACACACCATCTTGAGGGGGTGGCGCTCGAAAGGGTGTGCGGGTTCGAATCCCGCCTCCGGCACCATTTCTTATCTTTCTCGACACCTTTTCTGTCAGATGTTGCAGAGGGCGCGTTGTGTTTGGAGCGGATTCGTGTGGAGAATGAAAAGCTGAAGATCGAGCTGGCAGAGCTCAGGGAGGGCAAGCCGTGGAGCAAAGAATGACCCAAATGATCCCGATGCTCACGGCGATTGTCGCGGTTGCGGGGTTCTTGTGGGGGGTGTTTCAGTATCAGGACCAGCAAAGCAAGAATCGGGAGACGCAGGAACGGGAATTCATGAGACCGTGGCTTGAGAGCCAGCGAGGGATCTACTTGCAAGCTCTATCAGCCGCGGCAACGATCGCGAACTCGGATGACACAGAGAAGCTAACGCAGGCTAAAGAGCAGTTCTGGCAGCTCTACCAGGGCAAGATGATCCTGGTTGAAACAACGAGTGTCAGTGGGGCCATGGTTCACTTCGGTGGTTGTCTTGATGGGTCCGATACCTGTAGCCCTGCCGTGATGAACACGCGCTGCCGCGCCCTGGCGACGGCGATGGCAGAGTCAATGGCCGCGACGGCGAAGATGACGTTCAACGAGCTTGCCGAAAACCAGTTCCGCTACACCTCCGGTGATCAAGGCAATTGACGCAGTACTACTTAGCAGGACGCAGGCCGTTGAGGATCTCAAGTAGAGGGTAACCTTCTGGAAGAGGCATCATTCGGAACCCTGAACTATCTTGTCCTGGTGGGCTACTTCGTCGTGGTGGTCGGCTTGGCCCTGGCCCTCTCCGGCAGGCAGAAAGATACATCCTCCTATTTTCTAGCCAACCGCAACATGCCCTGGGTGGCGGTTTCCCTGAGTGTGGTTGCCAGTCTCTTGAGTGCCCTGACCTATCTGGGGGCGCCCGCGGTGGCCTACCGGGAGAACGCGGCCCTGGTGTTGGGATTGCCGGCCGCACTGTTGGCCGCTCCCCTGGTCATCTGGCTCTTTTTTCCCCTCTATCGACGGCTCAACGTGACCAGCATCTACGAGTATGTGGGCGCCCGTTTCGGGAGCCCGGCTCGCTACGTCTCCTCGTTGTTCCAGATTCTGCAGATCCAGGGATGGATGGGGATCGCCCTCTTTGCCCCAGCCCTGGCCCTCTCAACCGTGACCGGTCTCAACCTCTGGAGCGCGATCGTCGTCATGGGTCTGGTGGCGACCGCCTATACCACGTTGGGTGGGATGGCTGCCGTGATCTGGACCGACGTGGTGCAGTTCCTCATTTTGGCCTTGGGGGCGGTCCTGATCGCCCTTTCCCTCGCAGAGCGTCTACCAGGTGGGATTGAGCAGATCATGGAGATGGCCTCCGCCAACGACAAGCTCCCCTTCCTGGACTTGAGCTTCAGTTTCTCGGAACTCAACGGGCTGGCTGTGGTCATTTGCTACTTCATTGTCGCGTTCAATCAGTACGGAACCAGCCAGGTGCCGGTCCAACGGCTGCTCGCCATCAGGACTTTTTCGGGGATGGTCAAGGCACTCATTCTGGATCACGTATTGGAAATCATTCTCATAGGGCTTCTCTATTTCATTGGCCTGGGCCTCTTCGCCTATTTTTCGCTGTTTCCCGAAAGACTGGCTGACGGGATCGGCGGTGATCGGATTCTGCCCTTCTACATCATCCACGCTCTTCCGGCAGGGGTCTCGGGACTGATCATCGCAGCCATATTCGCCGCAGCCATGTCCACAGTCGATTCCGGCATTCACTCCATGAGTACCTTGATCCTGGTCGATTTCGTCGGGCCGCTGAGGAAGACAACCCTGGAAGCTCGTGAGAGTCTCCGGCTGGCGCGCGGACTGACCATCGCACTGGGGTTGGTGGCGACTCTGGCCGGCCTTTTGGTTTCCCAGACCGAGGGAATCCTGGAGGCGATCAGCATCGTGGGAGGATATCTGGGCGCACCCGTGACCGCTCTATTCCTGCTTGGGATACTGACCCGGAGGGCTCACTTCTGGGGTTGGCTGATCGGCACCTGCCTAGTCACGATCCCGCTGCAGTTCTACATCCAGAACCATACCGACACCCACTGGGTCTTCTTTGGGCCCTTAGCGATGGTGACGTGCTTTGCCGTCTCTTATCCCCTCAGCCTGATTCTGGCGCGGCTCTGGCACCTGGAACCAGTCAGCAGGGAATATACGGTTTGGCGGAATTAGATTAATCAACGCCAAGATACAAGAAACAAGATACAAATAAATTCCAAGATTCAAGCACCAAGTCTCAAACGGGCTCGAGGAGCAGGCTTCTGGGTGGCTCAATTGGAACTAGCGAATCGCTCAGAGAATCAGACCGCTTTGGCCCGGACATCCAGGTCCGTTTGGAATTTCGGATTTGGAGCTTGTTTGTATCTTGTTTCTTGTATCTTGGGATTTCTCTTAAGCCTTTTGTCCGATATTCACATAGGTATGCACATGTGGCGATCCTCTGAAGTGCCACACCAGGGTCGGTGCTTCCAGCCGCCAGATTTCCCACTCCTGATCGTCACCCAGATTGTCGCTCTGATAGAAAGCCAAATGCAGCTGGTCGAGACCGCCACCAGCCTTCAGCAGCGACATTGTCTCCTTGACGTCCTCCTCTCGGAAGGGAGCCAGGAGGACCTGCATCGTTTCTTCGACCAGTGACCGTTGATCCGGAGAGAGCTCACTGGCGGCAATGCCGGAAAAGCTGGCGCCGCGACCTTGGATCGGTATTTCTGTTTCCGGCGGCGCTTTGGGAAGGAGTGCTTGCTGGCGCTGCTTGCCATCCAGGGCCTGGAAGACCTGGTTGGCCTTTTCCAACTGGTAGTAGTAGACGTTGCCGGGTAGGCCAACCTCGGAATCTCCGGCGCCGTGCCCGTAGACGATCGGCCCTCCGAAGGCGGCGTTGCTGACACTGTTGCCGTCGGCACGGAGGGTGAGATGTCGTCCGGTCATTTCCCAGAGGAACTTGTCTGAGCCAGGATCTCGGAAGATGGCCATGGCGTAGCGTCCGATTCCTCCCCAGTCCTCCTTCATTTGCCGAAGAAGGCGCTCGTATCCATCCGGACTCGTGACCGAACGGAGGATCTCCTCAATCAGATGACGCTGCTCGTTGGTATAGAAGTCGCTGCCGATCCCAGGCTCGGTAACCTTCCAGTTGGCGTTGATCCGGGTGCGCCTGCTGTCACTCCAGGGCAGCAGCACCACCGACTTCTGGGATTCCGTGAGGCTATCATGGAGGACTTGGACGAGGCTTTCGGCCGCGCTCTTCGGTGTTGGCGCTGCCTCTGCGAAGGTAGAAAGCCCCGCGCCCACCGGTAAGGTGCTGGCCGCTACTGTGCTCACCTTTACCATGAACTCGCGGCGACTCAGGTGATTGCTTTCTTCGAACATGTTCGAGTCCTCCGAGTGTAGGGTCTCTGGCAACGATGCCGCAACGAGTCGAGTTTGTTACAGAGTCGCTTTTTCGACGGCTCTCCCAGTTGCCTCGATCAGTCCGTCGACGTGGCTCTCATCCATGGGCAGGGAGAGGCAGCACATGCTCAGGGTATGTCCCAGGAAGTAGCCTTCTTCCAGCAGCGCCAGAAAGACGCGATGGGCCATGGCTCCGTCGTTGCGGGCCAGGTCGCGCTGGTTCCGGATTTCTCCGTCGATGAAGTAGATGCTGAAGGCTGAGCCGACACCGATTGCCTGGGCTACCACACCCTTTCGGGAGAAGAGATCGTTGAGTCCATTGCGGAGACGGTCCCCCAACCGGTTCAAGTGGTCGAACGCCTCTGGAGTCAATTCTCGCAGCATCGCCAGGCCAGCCGTCATCGTTACCGGGTGGGCACTGAAGGTTCCACTCTGGGAGAATCCCGTCGGACCCTTGGAAGTGTTGAAAAGTCCCATGACGTCGGCACGCCCACCGAATGCACCCACCGGAAAACCACCGCCGACAATCTTGCCGAAGCAGGTCAAGTCGGGGTCAATCCCGTAGTAGGCCTGAAGTCCACCGGTCCCGGTGCGAAAGCCTACGATCTCGTCGAAAATCAAGAGGACGCCGTTCTTGCGTGTGATTTCGCGTACGGCCCGAACAAATTCGGGTCGCAGGTGAAGGGTTCCCGTCTTGGGATCGAAGATGACGCAGGCCAGTTCGTCGCGGTGCTGCTCCACCAGCTTTTCGACGGAGGCTTCGTCGTTGTAGGGAAGCACCAAGACCTCTGAGGTGACGTTGGGAGAGAGACCTCCGGCGGTCGCCACCGAGTGAGGTGCATCGGCCGGACCGGCCTTGTCCGGTGGCGGGGCTGAGCTGCTCACTTCGACGAGGTCATGGCTGCCGTGATAGCCGCCCTCGAACTTCGCGATCTTGGGCTTGCCGCTGAAACCGCGGGCCAGTCGGATGGAGTGAAGGGTGGCCTCGGTGCCCGAGTTGACGAAGCGGACAGCATCTAGTGAAGCCACCCGCCGACACATCTCCTCGGCGATATCGGCTTCAACCCCCATCGGCGCACCCACGGCAATGCCTCTAGCCATCTGCGCCTTTACGGCTTCCATCACCTGGGGGTGGTTGTGGCCCAGTATCTGAGCGGTGTGATGATTTGCGAAGTCCACGTAATGATGGCCGTCAAGGTCGTAGAGGTAGCATCCTTCGCCTCGCTCCATCCCAAGCGGATAAGGGGGGTAGAAGTAGGCTCCCTTGATGGGACCAGAAGTGTAATTACTCGCTCTTTCAAACAACTCGCGTGAACGAGGCGTTCGGGCTATGTAGACTTCTTCCAACGATGCGATTTTCTCGGTCATGGTCTTCTCCTTGCGATCGGTTTGAACTCTAACTGTAGATCCTGTCACCATCGAGACTTCAGTGCAATCCGAAATGGGGGCTATCGCGTTCCCTGGCGTGAAACTTGAACAATTCGTCTGAACGTCTGAACGTCGGAGGTCGCAAGTCACAGATCACAGGTCGCAGGTCGCTAGGGAAGGCATCTATTGATGTAAGAGCAAAACACAGCCGCGCATGGGGATCAATGTCGGCGACATCAAACCCAGTTCCGAGGAGTAAGCGGGACTGAGGTCTTCACCTGGATGATCCAACGTGGCCAGTGGCAAAACTGACCTTACAGATCTTTGGTCTGGGAGTTCTCTCAGACTACGTGCCAGCGGCTCATGGGCACCTCTGCTAGCGCCCACTTGGAGCATGGCCTATGATCGGGAACCCAGGAGGCGATCCGGAGTGAAGGCGAGTAGGGGAAGCTGCAGTCTGGGTTGGGAAGCGTTCAACGACACTGTCGGGAGAAGTGTATTGGGCTGGAAGGAACGGACCAGGGAAAAGCTCTCGCAGGCTGAGTTCGAGGCCCAGTCCAGGCAGTCCCGCGGCCGGGCCGCAGTGCTGATGTCGATCTTCGAGCGTCAGGGAGAGCCGCATTTCCTGCTCACCCGGCGGACACAGCAAGTCGCTACCCACAAGGGCCAGATTTGTTTTCCAGGTGGCTTGGAAGAGAAGGCCGATCCATCCCTCTGGGAGACGGCCCTGCGAGAGACAGAGGAGGAGATAGGGGTCTCCCCAGGCGAAGTCGAGTTCCTTGGGCGCTTCCAGGACTACACCTCGGTCACAGGTTACTCCGTAACGCCTTTTGCGGGCTACATCCGGAAGGGCTTCACGACGGTCGCAAATCCCCGTGAAGTAGCCTCATTCCTGGAGGTGCCAATCCGCTTTTTCCATGAGACCACGCCCCTGGTCCAAAGGCGTTGGAGAGAGGACCGTTGGATGACGGTCTACTTCTATCACTACGAGGCGCAGACCATCTGGGGGCTAACCGCTAGAATGATCAAAGACTTGCTCGACTTTGTGGAAAAGTGATTGAGAAATAGATTTCTCTAGCTCCAAATTCATCGCCTGATCAGAAGGTCTTTCTGCGGGTAACCCTATGCAAGAGCCCGCTTCAGCGGGCTTCTCGGTAGGGGGCTTCAGCCTGAGTCCGGTCCGATGGTCCCGCGCCTGTCTGATGAGAACCCTAGGGAATCTGGGGTCCTCTTGAAAAACTGAATCGAATGTTTGTCGTGGAGATCACACGTATCCTGGCTAAAGCTAAAGCCCTTTCGCGAGAAGCCCGCTGAAACGGGCTCAGCTCATCACTCCGCGTGGATACCCGGCCCTGAAAGGACCGGTCGAATACGCGCGTGCCGGGCACGCGCGCTGTCTGGGAGGGTGCAAGTCCCTCCGCCAACCTGATGGAGGTGAAGGCTAGCGAAGCACAAGGGCGTCACCGCGAGGTGGGGTCTGAAGGAAGTGTGGAGCAAACGTACGAGCCGACGCACAGAAACTGGATAAGTAGGCGCCAAGGTCGGACGAGTCAGCGCGTGGTGACGAAGTCCATATCCATCAAGATCCGGAAGCGTAAATCCAGCGGTTGTGTACGGAAAGACAGCGTCCTTACCCCGGGAGGCCTGGGAGGCTGTCCCTTGAAGGACAGGTGGAATCGTAAGGTTTCATAGCGCCCTCCAGGAGTCCGCAGAGGGCATAGTAGGTGGGGAAACTCACGGAAGGCCCGAACGGTAGGGAGAGGTTAGTAGGTGTCCAATCTTAAGGGTGATCAACAGAGGCAGAGAAGTCCGAAGCGGACCTCAAACCGAACAGCTGGGGTGCGGCCCCAGGGAAGCGGGGAGACGGCGGATTCATCCTTAGCGAAAGGGCGAACCGAAGGCCCGATGTTTGGTGAGAACGTCATGGAGGAGATATGCGAGCGAAGTAATCTGGAAGCGGCGTTGAGACGAGTGCGAGCGAACCGAGGGGGTCCGGGAGTGGACGGGATGACCGTCGATGAACTGCCGGAGTACCTGAAGGCGAACTGGCGGTCGATCAAAGAACAGCTGCTGTGCGGGGAGTATCAACCGCGACCTGTCAAGGGGGTGGAGATTCCGAAACCGGGAAGGAAAGACAAGCGAAGACTCGGGATTCCGTGTGTGATCGATCGATTTATCGAGCAAGCGATGCTGCAAGTGCTGCAACGCAAGTGGGATCGCACGTTCTCAGAGTCCAGCTATGGCTATCGACCGGGGCGCAGGGCTCATCAGGCAGTGGCGCGTGCCCAAGACTACGTGAAAGCGGGCTACGGGACCGTGGTCGATCTCGATTTAGAAAAGTTTTTCGATCGAGTTCACCACGATCGTTTGCTGAGCCGGCTGGCGCGGGAGATTGGGGACAAGCGGGTACTGAAGTTGATCCGAGCGTATCTAAGCGCGGGGATTCTGCGGTACGGACTGGTGAGTGCGCCGACGGAAGGGACGCCGCAAGGCAGCCCCCTGTCCCCCTTTCTCTCGAACGTGGTTCTGGATGAGCTGGACGAGGAACTGGAGCGCCGGGGTCACCGTTTTGTCCGCTATGCCGATGACTGCAACATTTATGTGCGGAGTCGGCGGGCGGGGGAGCGAGTGATGGCGAGTGTGAGCCGGTTTGTGAGCCAGCGACTGAAACTGCGTGTCAATCGGGAGAAGAGTGCGGTGGATGAGCCCCAGAAGCGGAAGTTCTTAGGCTTCACGTTCACGGGAGGCCGATCGCCCAACCGGCGCAAGATTGCGCCGGAATCGATCCAGCGGTTTCGATCCCGGGTGCGTCGTTTAACGCGGCGTAACCGGGGGATCAGCCTGGAGCAGCGTGTGGACGAATTGTCCCGCTACCTCCGGGGCTGGATTGGATACTTTGGGTACGTCGAGAGCCCCTGGGTCCTGCGGGGTCTGGACAGCTGGATTCGTCGTCGCCTGCGCAGCGTCCAATGGAAACAGTGGAAGGTCTACCGGCGACGCCAGGCGGAGTTGATCCGGCTGGGCGTGAGTCGGGATATGGCCCAGCGGACCGCGTGGAGCGTCAAGGGCCCTTGGGCCCTCAGTCAAGCGCCCGGGGTCCGGATAGCGCTTCCGAATGCTTATTTCGATCGGTTAGGTCTTCCTCGGTTGGCTAATCATCAGCGCATTCAACCCTAGCGAACCGCCTTGGTACGGACCCGTATGCCTGGTGGTGTGGGAGGGGAAGGCCCGTGAGGGCTTCCCCTATCCCGATTTCGCGACAGCCTGCTGAAGCAGGCTCTGACAACGGTCAGATCTGTAGATCAAAGTGACTGCGAATCCGGATCGAGAAAGAGAGTTGGCATCCGAAACCTGATTTTGGTGTCTTCGACCGTATCACGCTGTAACCACTTAGGGTTTGCGCAAAAATAACTTGGCATTTTGGCATCTCATCTTCACACCATCTTCGGCCGCTCCTCAATCGCGAAATCCTCAACGTAGACGCGGCTACGCCTGCGGTTTCGGTCAATCGTTCGCGGCCAAATCTGGTGCAAATCTGAGCACCAGTTCTACCAAGTTTTTCTTGCGCAGACCCTTAGCCCGTCGGCCTCCTCGACGTACTGCACGAGTACGACTGCGGGGGCTCGCCACGAGTGGTCTCGGTCGCAAGCCTTGCCAGGACGGCCCTTGCGGCGCCTCGCTACGACAAGCGATGAGAAATGCGGGTTAGAACGATTCCAGCAGTTAGCTTGGAGCTTAAGACTTGTATCTTGTCCCTTGGAGTTGAGCTCATGTCAAGAGGTGTGTAAATAGACTCAGGCGGCTTTCTCCTTCGACTCCTGGTTGACCAGGACTCCATTCACATACTTGGCTCCCTGATAGACATCTCTCATGAGCTCTGGAGCTTTGAGACGACGGAATCGTTTCTCGGCCACCAAGAGCATCTTCCAGATCACCGCCTGGGCGTTGTTCACCTTCTTGAAGCGCTTGGCCGCATCGGTTCGCAGCCGAAGTCCGGCGAACGGGGACTCCACTGGATTCGTGGTGCGCAGGTGTTGCCACTGCTGCTTCGGGTAGTTGTAAAAGCTCACCATCCGATCCCAGTCCTGGTCCAACAGATCGGCCGCCGGAGCCAAGCCTCTGCTTCGGCACCACTCCTGGAAAACCCGTTTGAGGCGTTCCGCTTCCTGACGGCTCTCAGCATAGGGGATCTGGCGCAGAATCAATAAGGCCGTGGGCTGCTCGCGTTTGGGCACCTTGGCCAGGATATTGACGATGCGGTGATTCCAGCAACGCTGCTCTTCCGCCTCGGGGTAGACGTTGCACAAGGCCCCCCAGATGCCGAGGGGGCCGTCGGCGATGACCAGACGAGGAGCATTCATCCCC
The DNA here is from genome assembly GCA_965222655.1 of Acidobacteriota bacterium. Classification (GTDB taxonomy): domain Bacteria; phylum Acidobacteriota; class UBA6911; order RPQK01; family JAJDTT01; genus CAUZIZ01. The sequence continues at coordinate 400,398 of CBDCUP010000022.1, read as the reverse complement.
CGCCGCTTCAAGTCGCGTAACACCTCTGACCAACTTTCCGTCGATTCCCGATAACCGCTCGTCACCGAAACCACCACCTTGCTGCCATCACTGAGCGCCGCAAGGACCACCAGCAGGACGGCCTTTTCCTTCTCCAGACCCGCTTTGACGTAGATTCCATCCGCCCATAAATAAACGACTTCCAGTTCCTCCAGGGGACGACTTTGCCAGACGGCCCATTCTTCTTGCCACTTCTCTTTCAGTCGGGCCACCGTGTTGGCCGACAAGGCCGCTTCTTCCCCTAAAAGCCCTCTTAATGCCAAGTCGAAATCGCCCTGAGCCAGGCCCTGCAAATACAGCTCTGGAATCAGGTCTCGGACTTGCTGCGTCCGTTTGGCAAACAGCGGCAGTACCCGGCTTTCAAAACGCTCTTCTAGATCTCGGACTCGAGGCCGTCGCACGGTGATCGTCCCGCTACTGAGGGTCAGTCGTCTGGCCTTGCCATAGCCGTTGCGGTATCCCGACGCTGGGTCCACTTTGCCTCGACGCTCACTCTTGTCTCGTCCCAGCAGCTCGGTCACCTCCTCCTCTAGTAGCTCCTGGACCCAAGACTGGACCTTCTCCCGCACCCAATCTTCCAGCTCCTGGAAACAGACTCTTGACTCCACAGTCCCCTCAATGTTCTTCTCTTTCATGCGGTGTGTACTCCTTCCTTTATGGGCCTTCCGGCCCTGGGTTTAGGTCAACCCGGAAGGATACTCACCGCCTCTGCTATTTACACACCTTTTGATGGTAGCTCTTGGAGTTTCTCTCCGGCGCTAGCAGCATTCCGAACCAGGCACACAGAGCCGGGCTTCTACCTCACCCTCCGGTTCGAAGACCGTGAAGTAGCTGTTGTGGGGCTGGTTCTTCAACACGGTGGCCGTCTTTTCACACACCTCCATGGGCACCCCTGCTGGGAAGACGTGGTCGGGATCCGGATCCAGATGGTAGGCCTTGGCGGGCCCATCATACAGGGCGTAGTGTCCCTTCCAGTAGCAGGGTCCGTTGGGGTCGAGGATCGGCTTGTAGGCTTCCACCGTGACGGAATAGAGTCGTACTGATTCGACTGTCTCGAGCTCCTCAGGATTGAGCGAGGTCGAGGGGAAATATCGTTCGACGATTTGAGCCCCCTTTTGCCACAGGTAATCCGTCTTCAGGGTGACGCCCTGGAAGCCGATCTCGCTTAAGAGCTGGTTCAGATCCTGGAAGGAAAGTGCCCCAGCCACGCAATCGGCCCAGGCGGTTTCGTTCACCCTCAACTTCGCCGGAAGGGGTTCGTAGGAGACGATATCCGAGAAGGACAGTTTGCTTCCCGGACGCAGGATTCTGAGCATTTCCCTGTAGGCCGTGTGCTTCTCCAGCGCGAGGTTGTTCACGCAGTTGGAGAAGATGACGTCGATGCTGGAATCTTCCAGTGGAATCTGGACATCGAATTGGCCCTTTAGAAAGCGCAGGTTGTCGTATCCCAATCGAGACACGACGGTTTGCTTGTAGCGCTCGGCCTTTTGAAGCATCTCGTCACTCATGTCGAGGCCAAACACTTTCCCCTCGGACCCCACTTTGCGAGCGGCAATGAAGCAGTCTCGTCCCAGGCCAGGACCCAGGTCCAGGACGCTCTTTCCAGGCTCCAACCTTCTCAATTCCGGGGGGACTCCACAACCGTAGTTGAAATCCAGGACTTCCTCGGGGATGTGTTCGAGCTCCTCCGGGGAAAATTCCTGTTGATAATCTACCGGACAACAAAGCGCCGCATCCTTCTCGGTCGCGGCTTTCGAATAGGTTTCAAGAATCGCTTCTCGGCTCATGTATGGTCCTCCGTCCTTCCGGGTCTCCTACCCCACACGTGAGACCTCACCAGTGAGGTCTCTTTCGACAATTTCCGGGCTACTCCCGATCTGCTGCTTGGCGAGTTTACGAATGATGAGGTCAACCTGTTCCAGCCCCCGGGAGATCAGAAAGGTGGGGTTTGTTCCATAGCTCTTATTGCCAACAATAAAGAAATTAGGTTCGGGATTCTGAAGTGCCTCGATGCCCGGCATCTCCTGCTTGAGGCAATCCCTCGAGCCACTCAAAAGGGTGGCTGCTAGTTTGATGGGGCCGGCTGTGGCGTAACACTCATGAACCTGAAGTTGCTGGTAAAGGGAGTTGTCGGGTCGGAATCCAACGTTTGCGATAATCTCGTCGACTTCGAACTCATGAACCCTCCCCGAAGAATCCACCATGATAGTAAAGCAGGTATTACTGTTGTTCCCGGACCAGGTCTTGATCTTCTCCACGCTGGAAGCACCATGATAGCGCAGCCAGGAAGGGGGAGTCTGAGCCAGCCGGTTTGCCAGTCTGCTCAGATCGTCCCGGTGGGGCAGAGGATCGTCGGGGAACCGAACGTACGGAGGTGTCTGGTGACTGCGGTTGACCCAGTGCACACGGGTCCCCGGAGCTGACCGGACGAGCTCTGCAAAGCCTTCTAGAGCGGTTGCAGCTGAGTGTCCACCTCCCACCAGAAGGACCTTGTTCCCGGCAAAGCGCTCTCTATCAGCACCGAGCACATCGACCACTCGAGAGTGAAAACGCGAGGGCACTGTTCGGACTGCCTCTGTTTCTCCGGCTGCAGGAACATTCCCGCTGCCGATGGACTGGGGGTTGGAGTACACTCCCGAGGCGTCAATGATTGCACCAGCCTTGTAGATCTGCTCCCGGCTCTGGGACCGGATGAGAAGCCGGAAAGGGTAGCGAGCCCGTTCGGGGTCGCCAATCAAATCCTTCTTGCCGATACGGTCACGCCCGATGGAGACGACTTCCACGCCTTCCAGGACTCGATCTCGCAGTTGGGGGAGGCGCGCCAGAGGTTCAAGGTATTGCCGGACGTAATCGGAGCCGGTCAGATAGGCCTGCGCCAGCGGTAGCTCGAGGTCTGGGAATGCCTCAGATAGGAGTCGGGTCCCCCAGTCCGAGTGATTCACGTAGAAGGGACTGAACAGTCTGACGTGACCCCAGAGCCTGATGTGGTGTCCGATGCTTTCCTTTTCCAGGACCACTACATCGATGTCCGCCACCGCAGCCCTGGCTGCGGCTTCCAGGCCGATCGGTCCGGCGCCGATGATGACTAGACTGGTGGCTGAAGGAGGGTTCGAATCTTGTGAACTGACCATGAGCCTGCTCTCGGTTCCGACCTGTCTACGGTACAGGATCCTTGGTCAACGAGGCAAATACCCAGGCCAACTCCGAAGTGAAACCCCCCGTTCAAATCGCAGCCTAGCGCAGGTGGAATCCGTTTGGTAATTGGAGCCTTGGAGATTGGGTCCCCCCGGAGCTCAGAACCCATAGGCTCCGAAAACCTCGTACCGCTTGGGTATGCGACCCAGGAAGAAGCCGGCCGCTACCAGGTGTCGGTCCTTCTGGGGAAGCGAGGATCGCTGGTAGCTGTCGAAGGCCTCCTGAAGGAACAGCAGGTCGTTGCCTCCGCAGACATCACCGTCGTTCTTGACTGCCTGGTTGGCCAGGGTTGAAAGCAGCTCTGTCTTGGGTTCGTCCCCCATTCCCAGGATGGTCTGTACCGCAGTTGCTGAGGCGTGGGGGTCGGAGTGGCTGATCACGCTCTTCAGGACATTCAGGGGATCGGTGGGCAAGAAATGACCTACCAGATCATCCAGTTTCCGATTGGATTCTCCCTCGGAGCTGTTTTGGGAGGCCCGGTTCAGTAGGGCCGCACCCATCATCAGACCCAGGGTCTGGCGGTGGGGGTCCACCAATCCTTTCCAGTAACCGACCTGCTTGGCGAAGTGGAAGGCTCGCATGGGCGGAAGCCAGCTTCCCCGCTTGGAGTTGGCGAGGGCCTGGGAGGCGGACAGTTGAAGCGTGTCCTCGACGGCTGCGTAGCTGGCTCCGGCGCGAGCCAGTCGGCCGATGGCTGCAACGGCGCCCGAGACGGAGGGCTCGAAGAGCAGGGCCTGCTCCGTTTCCTCATAGAGGTCACTGGAAACCTCCCCCTCGTTCTTCAACAAGGAGGGTAGGGGGTTTTCGTGCCAAAGATCCTTCACAGCTCCGGAGAGCTCCCGATCTTCGGGACCGACAACCAGAAAATGCAAGGGGGCGAACAGGATCTCCTCCTGATGCTTCCACTCCAATTGCTCAGCAAGTTTCCATGCCTGAACCAGGTACAGGAACTTGGATCCTCCTAGCGCCGTGTCCTCCATGGCGTAGGAGAGAGACTTCGCCCGAAAATGCTCCCGTCCTTCGGGACTGTCCATGAAACCACGCGCCCAGCCGAACGATGTGGAGAAGTCCCCGGCCTTCGCTGCCTCGACGAATTGCTGCCAGCGCAACCCGAGATCCTCACCTGCCCCCTGCGGCTCGGCGTCGTTCAGACTCCAAGGTGAGCGCTGGCGTTCACGGGCTGCGCTCCAGGCTTGCTGAACGAATGGCCGCCACTGCTCCTCTTCCGAGAAAAGGTCGCGGGACTGCGCCGCGGCGATGAAGCCGAAAAAACTCTGAGGGACCGAATCACCGTAATACTGCTCGTAGAGTCGGGTCGGTAGATAGGCCGCAACGGCCTCGAGGAAGCCGGCGGGAGCGGTGTACTGCTCCTCGACTTCCTTCATGGTTTTGGCAAAGTCTTTGGCATTGGCGGCTTCGAAGAGCCGTTCCAACAGATCGCTCATCACGTGCCTCACTTTATCTCAGGCCTGCCCCCGAAGCGCTGGCCCCATTCGAGAAAGAAACAGGGTTGTCTCTTACCGCGACATCGATAGCACCGTGTCGGTTGTAGGACGGGCACTCTTGCCCGTCAAGGACGGCGACGGGCAGGAGCGCCCATCCTGCAAACTTTTCAGAAGCACATCATAAGCAATCCACCCTTGAATCACAACCGACTCGGGGCCCGGATCGAGGGCGGAAATATTGTCGAGATCGAATTCCATGTTGTAGAATCCACAGAATGATTAGCGGCAGGCGAACGGTCGAAGTGGCTGTAGGACGGGTAGTGGTCGGCGGCGAGCACCCGATCGTGGTCCAGTCCATGACGAATACGGACACCGCTGATGTCGCGGCCACGGTGCATCAGATTGGCGAGCTGGTCGAGGCAGGGTCCGAGTTGGTTCGCATCACCGTCAATACAGACAAGGCTGCCCAGGCGGTTCCCGAGATCGTCGATCGTTTGGAGCAGGAGGGGGTTGAAGTCCCGATCGTGGGGGATTTCCACTACAATGGGCATCTTCTGCTCTCCCGCTACGAGGAGTGCGCTCGACGCCTGAGCAAGTACCGGATCAATCCGGGCAACGTAGGAAAGGGGCGTCATCGCAACGACAACTTCCGCCGCATGATCGAGGTGGCGCTGGAGCATGACAAGCCGATCCGAATCGGCGTCAACTGGGGCTCGCTCGATCAGTCTCTACTGGTCCGTATGATGGATGAGAACTCGCGTCTGGCGGAGCCGAAGGACGCACAGGTGGTTCTCAGAGAGGCCATCGTTCAGAGCGGACTGGAGTCGGCGACTCTGGCCGAGGAATACGGCCTTGCTCATGACCGAATCATTCTCAGCGCCAAGGTCTCGGCAGCACCCGATCTGATCGAAATCTATCGTCAGCTGGCTTCTGCCTGCGACTACCCTTTGCATCTGGGACTGACGGAGGCGGGAATGGGGAATCGGGGCATTGTTGCCAGTACCGCCGCGCTCTCGGTTCTGCTTCACGAGGGGATCGGCGAGACGATCAGGGTCAGCCTGACGCCCCGTCCTGGTGCGACTCGAACCGAGGAGGTAACGGTCGCCCAGCAGGTCCTTCAGTCGCTGGGACTCCGCAGTTTTGCTCCCCAGGTCAGTGCCTGTCCCGGCTGCGGTCGGACGACCAGTACCTTCTTTCAAGAGCTGGCAGAGAAGATTGAGCAACACCTGTTGCAACGGATGAAATTCTGGAAAGAGGTCCATCCTGGAGTAGAAGATCTGAAAGTTGCCGTCATGGGGTGTATTGTAAACGGGCCGGGTGAGTCCAAGCATGCGGACGTAGGGATTTCCCTGCCGGGCACGGGCGAAGACCCAAAGGCCCCTGTCTACGTGGATGGACAGCACTTTACGACGCTCAAGGGAGGACGGATCTCGGAGCAGTTTATCGAGATCCTGGAAGAATATGTGGACGCACGCTATGGCAAGGGAGTCGCGTTGAACGAAGTTTCCTAGCCGAAATACGCGCTGTTCGAGACGCTGGGTGCCGGACGGGCGAGTGGTTTTGCTGCATTGAGTCGGTGTGGTCGTAGCGGGCGCCGCTGCCCCATTCCTGATCACGCCATTCTGCGTCACAAGTCACGCAAGGAGTAGTAGATCGATGATCAAGGTAGAACATCTGACCAAGCGGTACGGGCTATTGACCGCGATCAAGGATGTGACCTTCGAAGTCAACAAGGGTGAGATTCTGGGCTTTTTGGGGCCCAACGGCGCGGGAAAGACGACCACCATGCGCATCTTGTCGGGCTTCTTTCCGGCGACCGAGGGCAAGGCTATAGTGGCTGGATTCGATGTCTTTGAAGAACCACTGGAAGCCAAAAGGCGGGTCGGCTACATGCCCGAGAATCCGCCGCTCTACACGGAAATGAGTGTGGATGCCTACCTCAAGTTCGTTGCCACCATCAAGGGAATCGAACGAGGTTCGACGACAGCACGGTTGGAAGAAGTAAAAGGGCGCCTGGGGCTTCAGGATCATGGCGAGCGGCTGATCAAACACCTGTCAAAGGGTTTTCGGCAGCGCGTCGGCCTGGCGCAATCCCTGATTCACGATCCTGAAGTCCTGATTCTAGACGAGCCGACGATCGGGCTGGACCCGAGGCAGATCAACGAATTCAGGGAGCTGATTCGAAGTCTTCGGGGAGAGCACACCCTGATCCTTTCGACTCACATCCTGCCTGAGGTGAGCATGACCTGTGACCGGGTCATCATCATCAGTAACGGGCAGATCGTGGCCATCGACACCCCTCAGAATCTGATCAGTCAGATGCGGGGAGGGGAAAGGATCACCTTAGAGGTTGCTGGTTCTGTCGAGGGACTCCCAGCCCTGCTGCACGAGATTCCACAGGTACAGAAGGTCGTGATATCGGAAGCGACGAACGGCCACCATCCGATTACGGTGGAGGCCGACGGCCAAGCGGAGATCCGCCATCTTGTTTCTCAAAAGGTGATTCAGGCAGGTCTCGAACTCTACCAGCTCAGCACAGAAGCAGTGAGTCTCGAGGATGTTTTCCTGAAGCTGACGACCGAGGAGGAAGTGGTTGAGGAACGGCCTCTGGAAAGCGCCGGGGACGCCGCTGGCGAAACCGCCACCGAAGCGGTCGGGGAGGCAGCCGACGAGACCGTGGAAGAAGCCGCTGCGGGCAGTGAAGGAGAGAGGGCATGAGAAACTACCTGGCAATCGTCAAGAAGGAAATGCATACGCTCTTCGTGAGCCCGATCGCGTATGTGGTCCTCGCCGTCTTTTTTGCCGTCACAGGCTACTTTTTCTACATCATCACCAGCTCGATCATCCAACGGGTGATGGAGATGGGCTTTCGCTCGCAGCAGTTTGGTTCGGCGCCGCCTCCGATCGATGTGCCGGCGGTGATCCTGGGCAATTTTTTCAGCGTCATCAGCACGATCCTGCTTTTTCTGGTGCCTATGATTACCATGGGCGTTTTCGCTGAGGAGAAGAAGCGAGGGACCATAGAGCTCTTGTTTACGTCTCCTATTACCCACCTTCAGCTGATCCTGGGGAAGTTCACGGCCATGATGCTGTTTCTGCTCGTCATGCTCCTGCCAATGATCCTCAAGTCGTTTCTTCTCTATCTCTATAGTGAACCCAAGCCTCCTCTGGGTCCCATCTTCACTGGCTTCCTGGGAGCGCTCCTTCTGGGTGGGGCTCTGTTGACGATAGGGCTTTTCATCTCTTCACTGACCGAGAATCAGATCGTTGCCGCCACACTCTGCTTCGGTGTCTTCATCATCCTCTGGGTCATCGATGCGGTCGCTGGGGCTGGCACTACGGTGGGCAATGAGGTCTTACGCTACCTGTCCATCATGAACCACTACGAAGACTTCACCAAGGGAGTCCTGGACAGCCGGCACGTGGTCTTCTACGTGTCGATGATCTTTCTGGGTCTTTTCTTGACTTCAGTTTCGCTAAATTCCGCGAAATGGAGGGCCTGACGTGTTGAAGCAATGGCTCGAACAAATCAGATCCGCTTTGGGAAGCATGGAGATGCTTGCCTACCTCGGTCTAGCAGCCCTGATCGGCGGATATTTCTACTACAACGTGAACAGCCTCTGGGACTGGAAGACTCAAGTCGCGATCTACGGCGGTGCGGTATTGCTGCTGCTGTACCTGGCCTTGAACTTTTCCAAGATTCGGACTGCTTTCGCCAGCCGGACCGGGCGCCATGGCACCGCTGCTGGAGTGACCCTGATACTGGTGATCAGTATCCTGGCTCTACTCAACTTTCTCAACTTCCGACACAGCAAGCGCATCGACCTGACCGAGAATCAGCTCTACGCCCTTTCGAGTCAGAGCCAGAAGGTCGTCGAGAACCTGGACGGCGAAATGCAGGTTATCGGTTTTTTCCAGGACGAAGCGGCCACCCGCAGTTTCAAGGACCTGATGGAGGAGTATCGGCACGCATCCTCACAGATTTCCTACGAGATTGTGGATCCGCAAAAGGAACCGGAAAAGGTAGCGCAGCACGACATCCAGCGCCAGGGGCAGGTCGTGGTCGTGGCTGGGGCCAGGTCTGAGATCGTAGATGAGTTCAGTGAAGAGAAGATCACCAATACCATCATCAAGCTCACTCGAGAAGGCGAAAAGGTGGTTTACCTGCTGACCGGTCACGGCGAGCGAGATCCGGAAGAAAGTGGGCCCGAGGGACTGTCCATGGCCAAGGAGATGGTCGAAAAGCAGAACTACGTCGTCAAGCCCTACAATCTGGCCCAGGAGAACAAGCTTCCGGATGATGCCACCGTACTACTGTCGGCAGGACCGCGCGTCAACTTCCTCCCCAATGAGGTCTCGTTGCTCAACGAGTATCTGAAGACGGGAGGGAAGTTCCTGCTCTTGCTGGATCCGGAGACGGATTTCGCAATGGACGATTTTCTCGCGGCCTACGGACTCGCGGTGGAGAAGCACGTGGTGATCGATGCCAGCGGCGTGGGCCAGCTCTTCGGTCTTGGAGTAGCCGCACCGATCGTGGCCACCTACGAGGAGCATCCCATCACTGATGAGATGCGTGGGGTGATGACCTTCTTTCCCATGGCACGAGGGGTCAAGACGGTCGATGGCTCCCTGGGCTACGAGACCAAGACGATCATGTCGACTTCCGAGCGGAGTTGGGGCGAAACCAATCTGGATGGCAACCGAGCCGCTTTTGACGAGGGCGAGGACACCCAGGGCCCCGTGGCCCTGGCCGCGGTGGCTACCCTCTCCGTGAAAGGATCAGAGAGTCCCCAGGGCTCTGAACCGGACGCCGGGAGTGCCGCCGACAAAGCTGAGGAATCTGAGGGTGCAGACGAAGCCGATGAGAAAGCAGCGGAAACGAAGGGGGGCGAATCTCGATTCGTTCTCTTCGGTGATTCCGACTTCGCTACCAACGCCTACTTTGCCAGCTCTGCCAACGGAGACATGTTTCGGATGACCGTGAGCTGGCTGGCTGAAGACTCCGATCTCATGGCAATTGCACCGAAGAATCCTGAGAACCGGCGAATCAACCTGACCCAGAGCCAGTCACGATTGATGTTCTGGGCAACCGTGATCCTGCTGCCGCTGTCGACCCTGGTCTTCGGCTTGGCAGTGTGGTTTCGCAGGAAATGATGTAGCAGCCCCACTGGTTGAGTTGAGCCCCTTTGGAGCCGTCGACCCGGCTCCTGGAGAACGGAGAACGGCTCTTCGACGCCAGTTCGGAAATCAATCCATCTATCGGGTGACGAGCATGAAAAAGATCGGTCTGCTCTTTGTGATCTTAATCGGGCTGGTAGCCTTCGTCTACTTCTACGAGATCGAAGGCGAAAAGAAGAGACAGGAAGCAAAGGAGCGGGAGGAGAGCCTCTTCCAGATGAAGCAGGAGGAGGTGACTTCCATCGAGATCAAGCGAGCCGGACAGGAACCGGTGCTGCTGGTGAAGGTGGACGACAAATGGGCCATCGACAAGCCGATGAAGACAGCGGCAGACAAGGCCACCGTCGATTCTCTGGTCGGGAGCTTGGATTCCGCCCGAATCGAGCGGACCTTCGAAGAAGTAGGCAGCGGAGCGGAGAAGTATGGCTTCAAGGAACCCCGGATGACGCTGACGGTTCAGGCCGGCGAGATCACCCGAGTCGTCCATCTGGGCAGCAAGGACTTCACCGGGAGCAATACCTACGCCCAACTGGCTGGTGATACCAAGGTCCATCTGACCGCTGACTCTCTCTTTACGAACGCCGACAAGGATCTCTTCCAATGGCGAGACAAGAAGGTTCTGGCTCTTGACCGGGATAGGGTCCGAACCATCGAGCTGCAGCGAGGAGCCGAAACGATCCGCCTCAGCAAAGAGGGTGAGAACTGGGCTCTGGAGGTTCCTCTGCAGGAGCCTGCCGATAAATCGGCGGTGACCAGCTTGCTCTCCAGCCTGGAAACAACGGAGGCCCAGAAATTCGTTGCCGAAGAGGCCAAGGATCTTCCTCAGTATGGGCTGAGCAAACCGAGTGTGGTGATACGCCTGCAGGAGGAAGGGGACGATCAGTGGAAGGCCCTCGAGCTCGGTAAGAAGGCGGAAGGTGAGGAGGACCACTACCTGGCTCGAAATCCAGCTCGCTCGGCGGTCTTCACGGTTCCCAAGTCCATCCTCGACAAGCTGACCCAGAAGCTCTGGGAGTTCCGAGAGAAGGACGTGGTCGACGTCGATCAGGATGAGATCGATAAAGTCATCTTCCATCGAGGAGACCTGGAAATCCAAGCCAGGCGGGAAGACTACAAGTGGATCATAGAGAAGCCGGATGCTCAGAAGGACAAGGAAGCTCTGGCCTACAAGTTCTGGTACCCGATGGACGATATCAAGTTCGAATCCATCGATGACTCCAAGGCCGGAGCAAGCTCGGGCAAAGCCGATGTCCAGATCGAGATCCTGATGAAGGACGGTTCGGTCCGCAGCTTTGAGTTCCTGCAGCAGGGCGAGCAGTATCGAGCCCGCAAGGTCGAGGCGGAGAGAGGCGGCACAATTTCGAAAGAGTCCTTCGAGAAGCTGCAGTTCAAGGTGGAAGACATCGTCTGAACGTCTGTCGGAACGTCGCACGTCTGAACGTCTGAACGTCCCAGTTGTGTGCCATCTGAGGCGTGAGAAGGGAATCGGTTGCCAACCGGGAAGGTATAAAAGCCAGGGTGTGGGCTGAATGGAAGTTCTTCGACGAACAGTTCCCCCACCTGGGACGTGCGACGTTCAGACGTGCGACGTTCCGACAGACGTTCAGAACTTGCAGCCAGGTCTACCTAACGAGCACCTATGAAAATCGGAATCACCTGCTATCCCACCTACGGCGGCAGCGGTGTAGTCGCCACCGAGCTGGCACAGCTTCTCGCGGGCCGTGGGCACACCGTGCACCTGATCAGCTCGGCGCTACCGACTCGCCTGGTCGAACTGGGTGAGCGCATCTTCTTTCACGAAGTGGAAGCCATGCGCTATCCGCTTTTCGAATACGTTCCCTACGATCTCGCCCTGGCGACGAAGATGCTGGAGGTGGCGAAGCAAACGGATCTGGATCTGCTTCACGTGCACTATGCCATTCCCCACTCGATCAGCGGCTACCTGGCGCGGGAGATGCTGCGACCGCGTTGGCTGCCTGTCATTACCACCCTGCACGGGACCGATATTACGCTGGTAGGTCGTGACCACTCCTATCTTTCCATCACCCAGTTCGGTATCCGCAAGAGCGACGGTGTGACGGCCGTCAGCGAGTTCCTCAGGGAAGCCACCTTGAGGGAATTCTGCAGCGAATGCGATATCCGGGTGATTTCGAACTTCGTGGACCTGAAGCGCATGCAGCGACGCTTTTCCCCCGAGATCCACCGAAGGTTCGCTCCCTCGGGAGAGAAGGTGTTGATCCACATGTCGAACTTTCGCCCAGTCAAACGCGTCGACGATGTGATTCGGGTGTTTGCTCGGGTTCGAAAAGAGATACCAGCAGTCCTGGTCATGGTCGGAGACGGAGTCGAACAGTCGAATGCACGATACCAGGTCGAGGAGCTGGGTCTGACGGATGCGGTTTTCTTTGTAGGAATGGTGGAGAAGGTCGAGAACTACCTGTCGGTTGCTGATTTGATGCTCTTGCCAAGCACGACCGAAAGCTTTGGCTTGGCTGCGCTGGAGGCGATGGCGTGTGGGGTTCCGGTCGTGGCCACAAAGGTAGGGGGACTTCCCGAGCTGATCTCAGAGGGAGAGACCGGCCACCTCTACCCGGTGGGCGATGTGGGGGCAATGGCTGGGGGAGTTCTCGAAATCCTGGCGGCCTCAAAGCTCGATGAATTCCGCTCCAACGCCCAGCAGAGAGCTGCCGACAACTATTCAGCCGAGCAGATCGCCCCCCTTTATGAGGCCTTCTACAAGGAGATCATCGATCGCGGTCCGTCGTAGCTTTGGCCTCCAGGCCGAAGTCTTACTCTTCCGGGCCCTTGGCTCGCACCTCGGCCTGGAGCCCACCGCCACGCCGGACCCGAGGCTTTTTTGATCACAATCATCAGGACCATAGCCAGCAGAACCATGAGGCTTGCGGGCACTGGACGTTTCCTTACCTGAGTGCTCTGGAAGCCATCAAACGGTGGGGGAGCAAGAAACCTGCAACCTGCAAACCTGTAACCTGCAACTCCTCAGTACCTGGCCAGGACATTACAGATCCGATCGATACAGCCCCGGGCAACTCCACGACCGAAGCGGTGGTCGTTGACCAGGATGGAGAAGGCCAGTAGCGGACCCGATTGGGATTGCACATACCCGCCCAGTGCGATCGCACCTTCGAGGGTGCCGGTCTTGGCATGAATACGACGGGCTGTTGCGGTCTGGTGCATGCGTCCGCGCAGCGTTCCATCCTTTGCCGATACCGGAAGGCTGGACAGGAAGTAGTGAAAATAGGGTAGTTTGGGGAGATATCTCAAGAGCAGCGATTGGCCTCGAGGCGTGATCAGATTGTATTGGGACAGTCCGGAGCCGTCGTGCAGATCTGCCAGGCGAGCAGGCACTCCGGCTTCCTGGAGAAATTCATAGACCACTTGAAGGCCCTGATCGTCAGTTCCCTTGCCTTTGATCTGTGCCCCCAGGGTCCGCAGCAGTATCTCCGCATAGAGGTTGTGGCTGTCCTTGTTGACCTGAAAGATGGTCTCGATCAAGGGCGCCGACTCGTGCACGTAGATTTCGTGGACCCCTTGTGTCGGAGTCGCATCTCCGAAGTGCCGGGACCTGGCTACTCCTTTCACATGAATACCCATTCGTCGGAGGCGGTCTCTGAAGATGGCTGCCGTGTAGAGCGCCGGGTCTTCGATGGTCAGTTGGCGGCTCCAGCCCGAGCCATTGATCGGAAGGTCGCCCGACACAACCGCTCGATAGTCCCCGGCAGCACGCGACAGATAGGCTTCCTGCGGGGCACCCGCTCCAGTGGTGACCGCGAGGTTGACGAACTTGAAGAGGGAGTTGATCGGGTAGCTCATCAGTTGTATGGGCTGGCCGGTCCGGGACGCGGGACGAGCGATCACGGCAATGAGATTGTCGTAAAAGGAAAGGGCAGAGACCGCAGGAGCGTACTGGTGGTCCAGGTCCGACGGGTTCCATCCCCGGCCGTAAGGGGCGTAGGGGAATAGCGAGTCGTCTCCGATCACGTGACCTTCTATGACACGGATCCCGGCCGCATGAACCTTGTCTACCATCCGATCCAGGTGGATGAAGCCCGGTCCCTTGAGTAGTTGGCTGCTGGCCAGGTTTGGATCGCCTCCCCCTACCAGAACCAGGTTGCCTCGTAGAATGCCACCCTCGGAAAGCTGTCCTTCGTAGTTGAGACGGGTCCTGAAACGGAAGTCCGGACCCAAACGATTGAGGGCGGTAGCGGTGGTGAATAGTTTTACATTGCTGGCCGGAATGAAGTACTTGAAACTGTTGTGCGAGTAGAGGACCTTCCCGTCTTCAACGGATTGGACGTCCACTCCCCAGAATCCCTTCCGGAAGAGGCGATGAGCCAGAATTCGATCGATGTCCTTGACCAGCTTCTGCCGGCGTCTGCGATCCTCGGGAGGAGATGCCTTGTCGGGCGTGGAGGTTGCGGCCGTATCTCTGGCTCTGTCTGACGCAGCGATCGAGGAGATAGGAGCGGTTTCATCCGCCCGGACTGCGCCGGGCCCCGCTCCCGAGATCGGAGTCCAGAGCGTAAGGGTTAGAGAGCAGACGAACAAGCCTAGAAACAGGAGCAGTAGCGCCCGGCCTCGAAGTGCCGATTCAAGGACGCGATATAGGCTCAGTAGTGCAGCAAACGAAATCGGCTTCAACCGACCCTCCCCAGGGTAGCTGGACTTATATGCTAGCGGACAATATGGCCCATCCGGCTCCAGCGTGTCCGTGTCACGAAAAACACTATTCGCTCCAGGTAAAGCTTCAGGATCTCAGGAATTGTAGATTTTAGATAGGCGTCGGAAGCATCTTCGTAGGACCAGAAGACGACCAGCGGTCTGCCGACGATGTGGCTCCGGGGCAGAAACCCGAAATAGCGGCTATCCGCGCTGTCGTCGCGATTGTCTCCCATGACGAAGAATTTATCCTCAGGGATCACCTTCGGCTCGGTATTGTCTCGGCGGAGGTCGCTCCGGAAAACATGGGGAGATCCGCGGCCGTGAAAGACACCTGGGTCGGAGTGTACCTTGTAGGGTTCGTCCAGGGGAACGCCATTGATATGGACGGTCTTGTCGCGTATTTGCAGGGTCTCGCCCGGGAGGCCGATGGCCCGCTTGACGTAGAGAACTTCCGGCTGATTGGGAAACTTGAACACGACGATGTCGCCTCGTTGGATCTCGCGACTGGGCGCCAGCGGAAGACCTGCCTTGAAGCTGTTACGGAAGCTGAACTTGTCGATCAGGAGTCTGTCCCCAACCAGAATCGTCGGAACCATTGAGGGCGTCGGCACCGTCATGGGATGGACGACGTAAGTGGTGACGAAGAGGGCGAAAATGGTGCATACAACCGTGGTCACGAAGTACTCGCGCAGGGTACTGTCCCCGGTTGAATCCTCCTTCTTTTTCCGTTCAGAAGCGTCTACCATACCTGACCTGTTTCACCCCTCCGATTTCACCCCTCCGAAAAGCCATCCGCCCGGCGGACAGCTGGTTCGGGCCACAAACCGTGCAATTATAGTACCTACCGCCATTTGGTGCCACATCGGATTGTCATCTGCAGTGGCGGTGGCCTCCAGGCCGCCGTATTCCTGGGTTCGAGCCTTTGGCTCGAAATGGCGGCCTGGAGGCCACCCCCACGCTGGAAGTTTCAGGTCAGTGCCCCCCCAGCGGTGCCGCCCCATTCGAGAAAGAAACTTCGGTTGTCTCTAGCCACGAGCACCGATAGCAGCGTGTCCGTTGTAGGACGGGCACTCCTGCCCGTCGGTGTCCTCGACGGGCAAGAGTGCCCATCCTACGAAGATCACGGCTGTGTCAACTGGAGGCTCTTGAATGATCTTCTCGTCAATGAAGTTTCAGCTCAAGCTCCTCCTCTCCGCCTCACCCACGGGCCGTCAGCGCAAACGGAACAGAGTTGGGTCACCGTTTTCCCCGTTTTCGGGTCGCGGAACGAAGGGTGTATCTCCTTGAGTGGGATCAGCACGAAGCGCCTCTGCCTGAGCCTGGGGTGCGGGATTTGCAGCTGTGGCTGATCGATGATCTCGCGACGGTAGAAGAGGATATCGATGTCGATCTCTCTGGGTCCCCACCTCTGCCTCCTCTTACGTCCCATCGTTTTCTCTACCGCCAGACAAGTCTCCAGAAGCTGATCAGGGGGGAGGGAGGTCTCGACCTCGCACACGAGGTTGACGAAGTTGGGTTGGTCCTGCAGGTCCACCGGCGCGGTTTCGTAGAGGGAAGACCGACGGGTCACGCTTATGCCCACTTCCTCCAATCGTTCCAGGGCGGTCTTCAGATTGGCATCCCGGTCACCCAGGTTCGATCCCAGAGACAGGAGGATTGGTGTCTTCATCAAAACGGACTTCTGGGGCGTTTGAGGGTGCCCAGCGAGCCAATCCCTTTGAGAAAGAAGGCAAACCGAATCTGACTCTCCTGTCGGGCACCCAGGTTGAAACCCTGAAAGTCGACCGAGACTCCGCAGCATTCCCAGAAGTAGTTCACGCGAGCACGGTAGTTGAGAAAGCGAGAGGTTTCGGCATCGTAGCTGAGATTTCCAGAGGCCGAGACTCCGCTCCGCAGGCGCCCGATAGCGACATGGGATTGAATCTGGTTGCTTTCGAAGCTGCCGGCCTCCAGTTCTCGGGTGCGGAAGTAGGCGGCCCCTAGTAGCAGCTGATCTCGGCTGAAATAGCCGGCCACCCCGATATTGCGGAGGCGGTTGAAGTCGGGGTCGTAGTCGGTCCTGGCATCGAAGCTGAAGCCGGGTCGAGGCGTGACTCGGGCCACGGTGGTGAGCGGGGAAAAATCCCGCCTGATTCCGCCGAAGTGAAAGCCAGTCGAGGACGTGAAGCTGGCGAACTGGTTTATGGAGTTGGTCTCGAAGGCGCCTCCGAAATCTGGGTCGAAGAAGTGTTTCTGGGTCACCTTGACGGAGAGCCATTCTTGCGTCTGACGTTTCTCCCCGCTGCCCTGCTTGACGAAGATGCGATTGAAGATCCCGTACTCGATCTCGTGGGTATTGGTTATCGTGTCGTATTCATCGAAGCGGAGGGTCCGGTCGAACTCGTTGATCCCCGATCGATACTGGTAGCGAACCGCTGGCTCGAGCAGATGCTTCCAGGAACCAAATAGGGAAGACTCCCGATAGATCTTGGAGAGCCCCCATCCCTTCAGGTCGAAGGTCAGTTCGACATACTGGCGAGCAAGATCATCGCCGCTCATCTGAGCCGGCTGGTCCAGCTCTGCGGAGGTCAAGCTGTCGCTATAGAAAGTCTCCCTCAAGGCGATTCTGGGTGTGAGCCGAAGACCTTGGAAGAGGGGAATCGATAAGTACATCTGGGGAAAGAGGTCGAATCGCTGGGTCAAGCTGGGGGTCTCGATCAGACTATCCGCTCGGCTGAAACCGCCGGCTGCAGTGTCCAGATCGAGGTAGAAGGGAAGCCTGTCGAATCGATGGCCGTGAAGTTTGAACTGGAAGGTGGGGAAACTTCGAATGACGGCGTTACGCCCTGGGAAGAGTGTCTCCTCGCGGGAGAGCAGCACGTTGACGGATCGAGACTGGAAGTTGTTGGTGAGGAAGACACGAGACACCTCGGTTGGCTGTGTGGCTGCGAAAAAGTTGTCGGAGAATACCTGTCGGAAGAGAAAATTGGAAACCAGATTGAAGTCAGCAACGCCTCTGAATCCGTTGGCAAAGTGCGTTTCCCCGAGCGCATCGAGGCTGGCGCCGCCCTGACCCTTCTTGTCGTCGAGAAGATATCCTTCAAGCTGAAGGGACGTGGTTGAGTTGGGTCGGGTCCGGAACTCGAAACCGTGCCCGAAGCCGCGTTCGGAGAAGTAGTCCTGGTGTATCGTGACGTCGGCGCTTTCTCCCATGACCACATAGAAGGCTTGGCTGAGGCGGCGTCCTTTGTTGTTCGAATTGCCGGTGCTGGGAATCATGAAGCCGCTGGACCTTCTCTTCTTCTCCGTGGGGACGACCACGTAGGGCAGGTAGAAGAGAGGGACTTTCTTGATCCTGAAGAGAGAGTGTTTGATTCGAGCAGATGACCCCACTCGGATATCTGCTTTCTTGAGCTTGAAACTCCACTTCGGGACCGCCTCCTCACAGGCGGTGATGAATCCGTCACGGGCAACGTAGGTGCCGGGTCCTGTCTTCACCAGTTTTTTCGCTTTGAGGAAGAGCTCCTGATCGGTAAAACCTTCGACCTTGTAAAGGACTCCGGTGTCGCTCTTCAGATTCAGCTCGGCCCGGTCCGCTTTGAGCCACTGCGTTCCGTCGATCAGCTCCACCTCACTCTCGAAAAGGGCCTCCTCGGTGAGAGGGTTATAGGTGACTTTGGAGCTCTTGATGGTGGTGTTCTCGAAGCGGATGACCACTTGACCTACTGCCACCCAGCTTTGGCCTGATTCTTTCGCCAGGCGTCCGGCTTCGATCGTGACGATTCCCCGGGTCGACGGAAGCTCAACTCGGGCCCGATCCTGGGCGGGAGAGGAAGCCATCATCAGCAGCGTGAGCAGCCCCGAGAGAATCAGTTCAAAGCGCATCTGTCTAGGAGATGGTACCAGAATCAATCCCGGCTGCTGTGGGCTCAGGTCGGCGTCTGTTATCTGGATCGTCCCGGCGCCGCTGTGCTAACCTGTGTCGCACCATGGCAGACAAAAAGGAACCCAAGCAGAGCGAGAAGTGGCCCTCTTACAGCATGGTTGAACCGCGAATGAGGAAGATCTATTTCAACTTCTATCGTGAGACCTACAAGTCATCGACGATCGACCGCAAGACCAAAGAGTTGATTGCGATTGCCGCCTCTCTGGGTTTCAAGTGCTCGGGGTGTCTGGAGGGGCATCTTGAAAAGGCACTCAAACACGGGGCAACCAAGGAAGAGATCAGCGAAGCCATCGCGATTGCCATGGGTGTAGGAGCGGCTTCGGTGGTAGATCAGACCGACCTCGCCGCGGAGAAGCTTCAGAAACGACATTTCGACTGACGGTGATATCGACCGATGTCGCGGGATGGCGGGTCCTCGGCACTTCCTCGCCGTTACGAACAGATCAGACCGGTTTTTGGGAGGGGCT
Organism: Acidobacteriota bacterium; assembly: GCA_965222655.1. Lineage (GTDB taxonomy): Bacteria > Acidobacteriota > UBA6911 > RPQK01 > JAJDTT01 > CAUZIZ01. The sequence continues at coordinate 381,466 of CBDCUP010000022.1, read as the reverse complement.
GTGCCACGAAAGGGGTCCTGGTTGGGGGGGAGGTTTCCATCCCCAGGACCCCTTTGCATGGAACACATAGGTTAGTGTCTTAGATGCCTACTGATCCGTGAAAGTTCGATCGGAAGATCAAAAGTTTCCGAAAAATGGTGGCGGGGAATGAGGCGTCGAGAGCTGAAACACTTCGTGCTCGAAAGAGTGGGTGATTTCGTCTTCTTTCACCTGGGCGCCGATGCCAAGATCGATTCACGGGAAGCGGACGAGAGCCTTCGGGTTCAGATCCGGCATGAGCGGGTGAAGCCCTTCGATTTCGAGTTGACCTGGGCGCAGGTCGAGCAGATGACGACCGATCCGGAGTTACTGGAGGATTACCTTCTCGAGTACCTGGCCAGGTATCGAAGCTGACTGTTGGGGACCCGTACGGGGTCCCATCAATTTGACTTCGGCGAGGCGTTCAGCTAAAACCCTAAGAGCTACGTGGCCCCATCGTCTAGTGGCCTAGGACGCCGCCCTCTCAAGGCGGTAACACGGGTTCGACTCCCGTTGGGGCTACCAACTAAACCCTTTTACGATCAGTTATTTACGGGAAGGACTTCGAGGGGTCTGCAAGCCCTGGAAAAAGTCTGTGCCGGGTTCGTGCCAAATCTGGGTCTCATCTGGTGGCACTCATCTCCTCGTCAAGTGGTTTGCGGGTCTTGGACGCTGTAGTTAGACGTATCTGAGCCGCCATCGCCTTCAGGCGGTGGAGAGGCGGTCTCAATCGGGATTCTTGATCTTGATCCAACCCGTCTTCTTGTCTGCAAAATAGGGTCTCTCCGGATATCTCGAAGATCGTTCCTGCATTCTCCTCCTCATTCCCATCTCTGGCTTCAGCAAACCCTGAAGCCCTGCCAGACGACTCACCAACGATTCCTGGACCCTGGCTTTCCTTGGAGCTATTCTATCCTGGCGGCGCCGTCTTGGAGAAATAGATATGAAGCAGAATATGGATCGGCGCAGCTTTCTAGTGGGAACGGCGGCACTGGCAACGACGGGAAGTACGGGCATTGGAAGGGCCGGCACCACGACGCCGAAGTCAACCAGGCACAGCCCCGTCATCGACCATCACGTTCACGTCTTTCCCGACCAGAGAGGCGCCCTGGGTTACGACGATCCCACCACCCATAACCGCAAGATGCAGGCCGCGGTGCGGACTCTCTGGGGACGGTTCACTAGCAGTCACACCGACCCGAAGTATGTTCCTGAACCGGATGAGGAGATCGGCTTCACCCAGGACAAGTACAGTATTTGGAGATGGAGAAAGCATGGAGAGGAATGCTGGATACGCCGGGGTCCCCAATGTATGACCGATCCGATTCATGACCCCGAGCAGATGCTGGCCTATATGGACATCGTGGGTGTGGATATGGGAGTCATCCAGACCGGATATATGGCCCCAGTCTGGGGACGCGAAGTCTACTATGCTGATTGCATCCGTCGTTGGCCCGATCGCTTCATCGGAACCACCGACATTGACTATGACCTGGGCAAAAACGATAAGCATCTCGAGTCCGAACTGGAAACCCTTACCAAAGCCGTCCAGGAAAAAGGATTCCGGGGCCTCTGCTCCCATCTCCCAAAGGGGCAGCCCAGGGATGATCGACGCTGCGATAGGCTCTGGAAAACCTGTATACGCCTCAAGATTCCGGTTTTTCTCGAAACCGGCTTCAACGCCAAAGCGGACTACCTCAGGGAGATCGGAGAAATCGAAAACGTCTGTCGCCGTTTCCCTGAACTGCAGGTTGTCAATGCACATCAGGGGAGCAACGTTTTGCCTCCCAGCAATCCCAACCACGTAGATAATCCCACCGAGTTCTTCAACCTCTTCAGAATGGGCAACTTCCACCTTGAGTTCGGATACGTTCGGTTCATCCGGTAAATGGGGAGGTGCCGCCAGTCAAAGGCAGGCCGCGGAAACTGCCGCACTATGCAAACCGTGGAAAAACAAGTAGTTCTGGAGGAGAACTGGCAAGTGCTCGCAGTTGTTTTTCCACCGTTCGCACAGCGCTTGGAAAACTCCGTATCACGGGCTTGCTGGCCCAGTTCGATATCGCTCGGAGTTTTCCACAGTTCCCACGGCCCCTGCTACTGCAGCCGACTATATTGACAAGCGAACGGGGAACCAGATTTGGGATCCGGAAAGCGCCGAACCACGTTCCACCTCCCCATTTACCGGATGACCCTTACGTTCTAGCTTGGGAGAACGAGGCGGTCTGGGGAAAGGACTCGGAGTATCCCTACCCCCGCCACCGCGACATGATCAGGAGGATCTATGAACGGTTTGGCGCAAAGGTGATGCTCTGGGGGGCAGACATGCCCTGGGCACAGCGCGCCTGTACCTATAAACAGTGCATCGACACCATCCGGCACCACACTGAGTTCATGTCGGATGAGGACCGCCATCTGGTACTGGGCGGAAACGCCGCTCGCATCTACCGGGTCCCCCCCAGGTCGGCTGCAGTTGGTGAGGGCACCAACCACTCGTAGCGATCAGCGATCAGCAAGCAGGAGCAGTTTCGAAACGCGATTTCCTTCCAACTTTCGGGTCCTGGAGGGTCGTAGGAGTGCTCGTCCCCTGAGAGATCAACTACGACGGTCCGTCGCATTGGAGCTTTCTAATCAAGTCCAACGATTTAGAATAGCTATCGTCTTCCAGAAAGGAGAGCAACCAAGATGCAAGGGAAGTTACTCACATGGGCGGTCGCGGCAGGGTGTCTTTCTGCGACCCTTCTTGCCGGCCGATCTTCCAGTTATCACGACTTTGCCCAGGTAGGAGACGGAGGTGGTATTCGGACCGTCTTTTTGGTCAGCAACGACGGGACCACAGACGCAGTGGTACAGATTCGTCTCCTCAAGCCCGATGGGACCGGTTTCAAGCTAACCATAGATGGAAAGATGGACTCCAGTTTCACGGTCACTGTTCCCGCGGGTGGGATGGTCAAGCTAGAAACCGATGGAATGACAGATCCCGCCCAGCAAGGGTGGGCACGACTCGTCTCAACGCGACCGGTCGGAGCGCAAGCCCTCTTTGAAATTCGCTCCGAGGGTCAGCTGGTAACCCAGGCCGCAGTCGAATCCCCGGGAGCGATCCGGAGTTCGACCATCTTTGTGGACCAGGGAGGAGGTTCCAATTCCGGTATCGCCATTGCCAACCTATCCGAGTCCGGGCCCATTCGGGTGCGGCTGACGTTGCGGGATGAGAGTGGGAACACTGTCGAGAGCAAGGATCTGATCCTGACGGCTCTGGGCCAGGAGGCCAAATTCATCTTTGAACTGTTTGAGGATGTGGGTGCGATTCGAGGCACCCTGTCGATTCAGGCGTCCGGCAGAATGACGATTGTGGCACTCCAGCAGACCGGGTTGGTAATTGGGACACTGTCCCCCGTCATCTGATTTCAGGAGAGTGAGAAGATGAAGAAAACAGCGCTTATCATCTGGCTGGGCTTATCCTCTCCAGTCCTGGGAGACGATTGGGATGACTTGATCAGCATAATTGACCAATCGAGTGCCGCCTCTACCGATCGATTTCCTCTCAAGTCTTGGACGATCTTCGTGCGCAATACCTTGAATGAACTGTCACGGCCCTACGAACCATTGAAGTTGCTGCCCTTCCTCAAGTGCGCTTTCACCTTTCATTTTCGGGAACAGGAGTTTGACCGATTGCGGGGCCACCGGATCATTGACAGGATCCTCCTGGATTGGCATTCCCGATTCGATTCCGAGACGCTTCGAGACTTTCCGTCAACGCCTCCACAACCTGATGAAACCTGTAGTGCAGAACTCGCAGTGGCCTCCTCTGACAACGTGGATCGGATCTCGAATGAAGGGACACATCTTGCCTCCGGGGCATCGGCTGTTTTTGATCTTCATCTAAAGACCAGTGAGGAGCCTGAAGAAATAAAGACAATTGAGTGGTTCATCGAAGCGTCAACCAGTCTCATAACACCCCCGGTCAGGTCCCCTCTGGGCAGTGACAACCCCTTGGCTAGTGAATGGTCGGCGTTTGTGAGCGAAGATGGGATGTACGGATTCATCACCTTGTCCGACGAAGGGGAGGAAAGGGTGAAGGGCGGGGAATTCCTCTCGGCGCGAGTTGTGGTCGTAGTGACCACCAGGGATGAAAGGACCTGTGAGTCGTCAGAGCTTTTCTTATGGAAGCCCTGACAAGAGCTTTCTAGTAAGCTCCAGCAGCGCACCAGAGAGGCCGAAGGATCCGTAGCCCAGGAGGACCTGTCCTCGCCCATCCTGAAGCTCCGTGTCAAGCCTTCTGAGACCCTGACTCTGTGCTGAGCCTGTACCTCAATCTGTTAACTCAATGAAGATTCTCGGAGGCGGCTCCAATTCAGAGCCGTTGGGGCTGATTCTTGGGCGCATCATCGCTTGACAGACGCTCTGCCCAGGAGAAAACCCCCGAAAACTACCAGGAGGAGACCCCCTACTATGTCGATCCAAAACTCGACTTCATACGCCTCGGCTCCTGAGTAATCTCCCAGGGTCACATACTCCACCCATTTGGCGTAGGCTACGTAGGACAGACTCAGCAACCAAAGACCAGCGCCAATACAAGCGGCAACAATCAAGCAACGGATAGGCGTCATATGTAGAGGGCCCTCCAAGTCCTATCTGGTTCTACGTTTGCTGGCTCGCATCACTAATACTCCTATGACAACGGCTATTAGACTTCCCAGGACCCACCAAAGGCGCCCACTTGGGGTATTCAGTTCGATGCCGAAGAACTCGAGTTCGATGTCGCTTCTGACTGGACTGATTTCTAGGAATGCTGCCACGCCTGCGATGGCGGCGATAGAGCCCATCGCGACCAGGGCGCAGCCAAAAGTGCCGAAGTTGGAGGGCTTCAAGGGAACACCTTCGTGAAGAGAGTTCATCGTGTTTTGTGTTTTCTTCGCTACAGTCTACCTTGGAATATCCAACGAACGGGCCCTCCTGGTCCCGGAAGTCTCATCGAATCCTCTCCAGAAGAAAGCTTTCCTGCGCTTCGCGGACTACGTACAACTCGACCTGATTCCTTCCCGCTCGAAACGATTCCTCCGGGACGATGCTGAAAAAAGCATTGGGTGTGTCGCCGATCTGGAAAGTCTGATTTACGGCACGGATGGTCCCATTGACAGCGACAGCTAGATTGAGGGATTTTTCCGAACCTGACCCAGAGACCTCTCCGGTCAGGAGTGCCGGCACGAAAGGTCCGGAGGGGTTGACGTCCTCGAGCTCCTCGTCCTGATCGATTCGAATCTTGATCCCGGATCCCGGGATTTGCTTGAAGCTTTCTGCTTCGGCTCCGATGAGCGCTTGGAACGGGCCTTCGCGCAGGAATCCGTCCGGGTCCGCGGTGGCGGCCCTCCGGACGATTTTCTCAGCTTCCTCCCGCTCGCGGATCAGTTCTGCGGTCAAGCCGTGCCTCTCGATCAGGAAAGTGGCGGCTTCTTTCCTCGGGTCTGCGCAAGCGCTTGCCGGACTCCAGTTGAAGTCCTGCGTGCCCGTTTTGGCGGAGGCTGTCGGCCAGCTGTAGTCCTGCGGATACCTGACCTCGGAGACCTGGTCATCGAGGAGGGCAAAGATCCGAACACGGGAACCTTCGTTTAGCTTCGACCGAGCGAGGGTGAAGTCGAAGCCCGATCTGCCGAGGTGCTGATCCGAATAGAATCGGGCAACATCCGGTCGAGTGCCAACCACGCCTTCGTCGGCTACCAGCTTGTCGTCGGCGAAAACAAGAATCCGGCCGGTGGCTTGCCGGCGGTCCTCGTTCACAGCCCAGCCGATGAAGCGGACTCCCGTACTCGTCTCCCGAGCGAAATCGAGTCGCGCCTTGATTGAGTCCGAATGGGTGGGCAAGGCCATTCCGTCCCGGCAGAGGAAGGTGGTGGATAGGGTCTCGGCCGGATCTTCCCAGAACAGGTATTCCTTGCGCCCGGTGAAGACTCTTCTTTTCCGCGGCTGGCGCGGAGATTCTGACAACAGGGATGATCCGTTCATGGGCCAGGGAATCTCCAGCTTCAGGATATCGGAAATGGTGGGAAGCAGATCGATTGTCTCTGCCCTACCGTCGATCCTCCGTCCATGATCCTGCCCCGGCGCCTTGATCAGGAGGGGAACGGAGAGGATCTGCTCGTAATTCATCAGTTGCAGCTGTCGCCCGTGGAGCCCGGGGATAAAGCTGATTCCGTGGTCGGCCACGATCACTATCAGCGAGCGGTCGTAGAGGTCCTTCTCTTTGAGTCTCTTGATGAGTCGGCCCAGCAACCGATCCACGAAGCCGACCTGAAGCAGGTGCAACTGCAGGGCGACTCCCACAGCCGACTCGTCCTTGATCCAGTTTGAGCCACTCCTCAGCCTCCGCGAGACTGTTCTCGAGCTGTGCTGCCTTCCCGAAGGCAGGTAGATCCATGGAGAGTGGGGTAGGGGGGTGTGCAGGAAGTAGAAGCTTGGCTCGTCCTCCTTTTGCAGGGAAGCCAGAAACAGTTCAAACGTTCGTACCGCGTCGCCGCTGGCTCGCTGGAATCGGTCGCTGAGGGGGAATCCCCGGTCCGCGAAGTTGCCCCAGTTCCGCTGGATGCCAGGTAGTTTTGAGGTCCATCCCGCGGGCAGGACCAGGTGGCAGTAGACAATCGATAAATCGCTTGTCAGTGATTTCAGTCGATCCAGAGCACTCGTCTCGAAGGCTGGATCACAGATCTCGACTGGGCACAGCTGAGTGACGGATTCGACGACCTTCATTCGATGGCTTTTCGCGAGAAAGTTGAAAAGCGTCGGGGAATGCTCTGAGGCGATCGGTAGTCGGCGCCGTCCCGGGTGCCGGCCTGTTAGTAGCGCCGGCAAAGCATGCATGGTGCTGTCCGCGATGGTCTGGGTTTCAGGGAACCAGTAGGAGTCCCCGGCAAGGGCGGCAAAGTTGGGGAAGCGAATGGGGTCGATCTCACCTTCCCGGTCCAGGAGGGAATTCAGGGGGAGCTCGTCAAACACGACCATGACCAAGGGAATGGTCGATTTCGTGGGAGGGCTCAGCTCAACTGCGGTTTCAGCCTTGTTGTGCCTGGGAAGGACAAGCTTGGAGATCTCAGGTCCGAACAAGAAGATTGCTGGGAAGATGAGAATCGAAGGCGTGAGCAGCGAGATGAAAAGACGGATGAACGCCAATCGACGATAGGTCCAGGTTCCTGCCACACCGAAAAGAAGAGCGACCGGCAGCAGGATCGTGGCGGTGTCTGTTCCGAACCTCTTCAGCACCGGGAGGGCCAGGAGACAGAGCAAGACCGAGATGAGGAGATTTCTCCACCAGGGCAGCCAACGCGGTCGCAAGCGCAACAGGAGGGCGTCGGGCAGGAGGAAGAACGCGGGAAGCAAGAGGGAGAGGCCAAGTGTCAGCAGTCCCAGCTCGAGGGGACCCGAGTGGCGCGCCACGAAGAACTCAGGATACCTGGCGAGGAGATCATACAGGGGCTGCGCGAGCGCAAGGCTGAAAAGTACCAGCAGATGGAGGCTCCAGGTCGAGAGTCTCTCGGGCTCGGGCTGAGCTGCTGTCTTTTTGTCGGCCGCCATTTTCAAGCCTTGGAGTGTATAGGGACGTCCCTGGGTTGACCAGCTGTAGAAGCTCGATTAGATTGTGTCCTAAGACCCTTTCTAGAAACTGCGGTTGTACCCCGGTGGCGGGGTGATGCCTGTAAGCGTCCCCGAGTGCTCGGGGAGAGTCTCTCGAAACAGAAGGAGGAAGTTGAGAATGAGGAGAAGCATTGGAATCTTTGCGATGGCTCTTGCCTTCGCGCCTCTCTTGGGCGCCGAAGGCGATTCTACGACGGTGATCGGAGGGACAGGGTTTCCGCCCGCGGGTCCTGATGAGTTCCCCGTATCCCTAGCCCAGATTGGCATAGACCTCACTTTGAACGGTATCCCCGACACGGAGGTTTCGGCACAAGGACCCTTCCTGGTCCAGAGATCCGATCCGCAGGCGGGATCCGATGGGCGGAACGTGATTGACACCGAGATCGTCCAGTTGGACCTGACCGGGTCCAGCTCTCTGGGTCCCGTGAGTATCCAGCAGAGTTCCACCAGGCGATCGGTAGGACAGATCGTGGCCCAGCAGCGGGCACAGGATTTTCCGGCGGATAGTTTTGGGTCATCCGGTAAATGGGGAGGTGGGGACGTGGTTGGCACCTTCCGGATCCCAAATCTGCTCCCCGTTCGCTTGTCCATATAGTCGGCTGCAGTAGCAGAGGCCGTGGGAACTGTGGAAAACTCCGAGCGACATCGAACCGGGCCAGCAAGCCCGTGATACGGAGTTTTCCAAGCGCTGTGCGAACGGTGGAAAAACAACTGCGAGCACTTGCCAGTTCTCCTCTAGAACTACTTGTTTTTCCACGGTTTGCATAGTGCGGCAGTTTCCATGGCCTGCCTTTGACTGGCGGCACCTCCCCATTTACCGGATGAACCATAGTTTTTTCGACATCTTCGTCGAGATCAGGGTTGGCGAGAGCATACTCGTCAATGAGGTGCCCATTCGAATGAGCGCGGTGATCACGGAGATTCCTCCCAAGATTACCGTGTATCGATCCCTTGAGAATCCGATCATCCCTTTGACCGACGGTAGAGGTGAGGTTATCGCTTTGCTGCTGCACGTTGCCCATGCTCCCAATTCCACTGACCCGATTCGAAACGAGGACCTGAAGATCCTGGTGGAGCGGGTCCAGCTGCAGCTGGAGCTGGTCAGCAAGAAGCTCGAGTTATTGACAAGGAACACCCCGGTCGGTCTCAAAACCAAGCTTCTCTTCCCATTCAATGTGTCGACCGACACTCTGGCGACGGGCCTGGCTGTTGACAACACCACCGGCCACTTCGCGGGGCTCGGGGTCGGCTCTCGGGTGGAGGGAGGGTGCCAGTTTCAGCTCTATCCCACCAACCAACCTGGATCACCGATTGCGGTCACGACCAGCCAACTGTCTCGAGCCGGAATGGGGTCGGGCGCTAACAGCGATGGTGAGATTCCTCCAGGTGGGACTTACAGCGTATTGGTGAGCGAGTTGCTCCGAGCCACGGGGGTGGACGGCTCCTTCGTCGGCCACATATTCGCGAACTGTGATTTCCCGTCGGCTCAAGGGATCAATTTCATTGCCGACACTCAGTTCAATACGCAGTCGCAGGGATATCCGGCAATCGTGATCAAGTGAGTGAGCGCCCAGCCAAGAGGCTCGGAAGGATAGGATTTCGGCCTGGAGACCGAACCCACGTTCGTCTCGAACCACGAACATCGATAGCAGCGTGTGTGTTGTAGGACGGGCACTCCTGCCCGTCGAGGACAGAGACGGGCAAGAGTGCCCATCCTACGAAGGCAAGGCTCTGTCAGTTGGCGGATCCTGTGTGATCTTCTGGCCAGAGCAAGTTTCAGGCCCGACGGTTGCTTTCCAACATCTCGGCGATCCGATCGGCTACTAGCTGGACTTCGTCTTCTTGGAGCATCCAAACCGTGACCTCCAGATCCTCTTTTTCAGGGACTACTTCAATCGACGGTTCGCCCTCACGAAGCTCGGTGATGGCCTCTTGCGGGCCGATTCGAATCTGCTCCTGATCCCAGCGAATCCGCAGATGGGGGGTGTGGTTTGCGATTTCGGGGACGTAGGTTTCGGTTTCGACGCCCGAGATGGCCTCGAGCTTTTCGGCGATGAACTGGATGCCTTCTTCCCAGAGCTGCCAGTCCTTTTCGTGATCCCGCTCGAGGTACAACTCAAGGGCCACCAGCAAGGCCAGCATCTCTTCCTGGTTCACCTTCATCCCCCTCCCAATGGAATCGGAGTTGGGTATGGTGTTGAGTCGGGCCGCCTCGATCAGATCTTTTCTTCCCAAGAGTAGGCCGGTGCTTTGGGGCCCCCGGATCGATTTCCCCCCCGAAAACGTTACCAGGTCAAATCCCAACTTCAAGAAGCGCGACAGGTTCTCAACCGGAGGCACGTCACCCGCACAGTCGATGAAGGTGGGCAGACCGTTCTCCCGGCCCAATCGGACGAAATCTGCGGCCAGGATCTGTCCCGGCGGATCAGCTGCGTTGAAGAACAACATCATGACGGACCGCGGGTTTACAGCCGCCTTCAGCTGCTCCGGGGTGTCGACTTCCACGAAGCGGATTCCGCAATTGCGGACGGCATGGTCGTAGTTGAATCGGTGGGACTTCTGGATGATTACCTGATTCGGCATGCCGGAGGTTTCGGGAAGCCGCTGAATGCGTTCTTCGCAGTCGCCGGTCATACAGGCGGCTGTTCCCAGAGTGAGTGCCGAGGCGGCTCCCGCCGATACCATGGCTGCCTGAGCGCCAACCAGGGAAGCGATGCGCTCTCCCACCGCGTCGTGGAACTCGTCTAGACGAAAGAAGTGTTGAGCGGCCTGCCGCCAGGCTTCCGTAACCTCGGGAGGCATGAGAGATCCCGTCAACTTGGTGTAGGTTCCCGAAGCGTTGAGAATCGGGCGTACACCCAGTTCGGCAACGAAGTCGCGGGTGGACCTTGCCTGGATTGAGTCTGGGAATATCTGATGCTGGGAGGAGGTCATTGGCTGTCCTTCTTCAGTAGGGAATCGATGGCTCTCTTGAAGTTGTTGTAGCTTTGCGCTCCGCGAATCGACTGCGCAACCTTGATACTGTCGCTCTTGGAATTCGTATATCCGAGCAGAAATGTCGGCGTGCTGGTGACGCCAGCGCCCCTTGCCACCGAGAGTGACTTTCGAACCGCCGGAGCGAACTTTTCTTCCTTCATGCAGCTTTCGAAACGGGGCAGATCCAGCCCCAGCTCTTGAGCCAGGCTGGAAAAGGTCTCTGAGCCCATTCGGGTACCTTTTGCGAACAAGCGATCATGCATCGCCCAGAATTGGTCCTGGACCCCTGCGCAGTGAGCGGCTTCTGCGGCTTTGAAGGCTTGCTTGTGAATGCTCGTGAGGGGCAGGTCCAGGGCAACGTACTTGAGCTTGCCAGTATCGATATAGTGCTTTGCGATTTGCGGGAACGTCTCACGGACGTGTCTTCCACAGTATCCTCATTGGTAGTCGGAGAACTCGATCAGGGTCAACCGCGCGTCCGGTTTGCCTTTGAAGGGGCCGGCGACTTTAACCAACTTGCCTTTCGATGGATCCTTCCTCTTGGCCTGCGCCTGGGCTGCGAGTTGTTTCTTGATCGCGTTCAGGTCCTTTCGGATCCTGAGCTGCTCCTTCTTCAGGGCCTCCACCTGTTCTTTGAGCTCCTCAACTTCTCCCTGCTGGGATTCCTCCTGTGCCGCGGCATGGCTGGCTGAAAAAGCCAGGAGTAGCAGAGACGATGCCAGGAGCGACTGTAGCGAGCAACGTTTCATGGCACGATTCCTCCTTCTTTGAAAATACCATGAGGATAAATTCCAAGAAATCCCAAGATACAAGATACAAACAAGATCCAAGCATCAATTCACAAACGGATCTGCAATGGACTTGCCGCTGACTTTTTTGGGCTCGAAGGCCGCAGTAGGGGTTACGGTCCACCGGGCATCAGGATTTCTCCAACAACCTCCTTCACCCTGGGCACGGTTGCTTCACTGAAACGAAGGACTCGGACTCCGGGTCCCAAGGGCCGCCAAACCTGGGGAGAAGTGGGCCCGAAGAGGGCTACAACTGGAGTCTCGACCGCCGCCGCCAGATGACTGATTCCACTATCGTTGCCCAGCAGCAGTCGACATCGGCGCAGCACACCCGCCAAGCGAACCAGGGGTAGGTTCCGCAGGGACAGCGGGGTATAAGGGGACAGCGCTGCCGTCACCGTGGTGGTCGCCCTCTGGTCGGGTATCCCCTGAACCAGGGCGAGTTCGAATCGCTCGGTGTCGCGTAGCCAACAGGCGATTTCTGCAAAATCCTGAGCCGCCCAGTTCTTCTGAGGTGAACCGCTGCCGCAGTGGATCGCCACCAAGGGTCTTCCGGAGTGGGGCCTCGCTCCTTCCAGCATCCGATCAGCGTGGTGTTGCTCTTCCGCAGGTAGAAAGATCCTTGGGTGCCGATCTCCCATCTCGATACCCAGAGGTTTCAGACCTCTCAGAAAGTGGTCGGTACAGTGGACGTCATCCGCCTGGGGCGGATGGATGGCGAGGAAGCGGGGACCCAGGGCCGAGACATTCTTTTGCAGATGGATCTGCTTATCGAGAAGGAAACTGATGACCAGATCGAAACTGGCGATGTGTTGATCCAGTCGAGATCCGCCGGGAGGGTGCTCCACCGGGTCTCGAAAAAAGCGCGCAAACTCCGCTTGGTGGATGGATTGGACCGCATCCGCGTAGTACCCCAGTCCCAGCTCGGCCAGGTTGGGATTGCCCAGGATTTCCAGGCGTGAGGCCGGCCATCGTCGGCGCAGAGCCCCGAGCACGGGGAGAATCAGTAGGAGATCGCCCAGACCTCCTCCCCGGATGACGAGGATCCGAGGGGACTGATCGTTGGCGTATTGGATCCCCGGGAGCTCAGACGGTGATGGCTCCTTCGGATGCGGAGGAAACTGATCGTGCATACTTCGCCAGCACGCCCGTCTTGTAGAGGGGTTTGGGAGCCTTCCACTGCTTGAGTCGCCTGCTGATCTCCGATTTGGACACTTCCAGCTGGAGCAGACGCTTCTTGACGTCCAGGGTGATGATGTCGCCTCTCTTCACCGCGGCCAGGGGGCCGCCCAGGGCTGCTTCGGGGGAAATATGACCCACTACGAAGCCATGGGTAGCTCCAGAAAACCGTCCATCCGTGATCAGGGCTACCTTGTCCCCGAGACCGGATCCCTGAATCGCCCCCGTCACCGAGAGCATTTCTCTCATTCCGGGTCCTCCTCGGGGCCCTTCGTAGCGTAGGACGAGGACATCTCCGGCTTTGATCTTGCCGGCCTTGATCGCGGCGAAGAGCGTTTCTTCCCGGTCGTAGACCCGAGCCGGACCCCGATGGACGTCCTGCTTGACTCCAGAGAGCTTGAGCACACAGCCTTCGGGTGCCAGGTTGCCGCGCAGGATCACCAGTCCTCCCGTGGGTTTGATCGGATCCGAGACTGGACGGATGACCTGCTGGCCTCTACGCCCCTTGCCCTTTGCCAGCTCTTGACCGAGGGTCTTGCCGGTCACCGTCAGCTGCTCTGGATGTAAAACGCCTGACTCGAGCAGGAGTTTGCCCAGGAAGCGCATGCCCCCCGCCTCGTGCATGTCGGGCGCAGTGAATCTGCCGGCGGGCTTCAGGTCGGCCAGGACCGGAGTCTTGCGGGAGAGCCGATCGAAGTCGTCGAGCCTCAGCCGGATTCCGGATTCCCTGGCGATGGCCAATAGGTGGAGGACCGCGTTGGTCGAGCCTGAGGTCGCAATAGTGCCGGCAATGGCGTTGAGAAGTGACTTGCGTGTCAACAGGTCTCGGGGACGCGTTCCCTTTTTCAGGAGCTTCATGACGATCCGTCCACATTCGAAAGCGACTTCATCCTTCTTGGGATCCGTGGCCGGGACGCCGTTGTAGCCCATGGGCGAGATCCCGAGCATTTCAAAAGCAGTCGACATGGTGTTAGCAGTGAACTGGCCGCCACAAGCGCCTGCTCCCGGGCAGGCATGGTTTTCGATGCCGTAGAGCTCATCCTTGTCGATCCGTCCGGCGTTGTAGGCTCCTATCGCCTCATAGGCGTCCTGGATAGTCAACTGGCGGCCGTTGTATTCGCCGGGCTGGATGGAGCCACCGTAGAGCACCAAAGCGGGGATGTTCAGCCTCATGATGGCCATCGCGGCAGCGGGGTTGGTCTTGTCGCAGCCCGAGATCGCGACCAGCCCGTCGAACATGTGGCCTCGGCAGACCAACTCAATCGAATCGGCGATCACTTCCCGGCTCACGAGGGAGGACTTCATCCCTTCCGTCCCCATCGAGATGCCATCGGTTACGGTGATGGTGTTGAACTCGATCGGAGTTCCGCCGGCGGCGCGGATACCCTCTTTTACCTTCTCGGCCAGCTGTCGATGGTTGAAATTACAGGGCGTCACTTCGATCCAGCAGTGGGCCACTCCAACGATAGGCCGCTGAAGATCGTCATCGGTGAAGCCGATCGCCTTGAAGAAAGCACGAGCTCCGGCACGATCGGGACCGTCCAGGATAATGCGGCTGTTGTGTCTCATGTCGAACGTCATGGTTTTTCCTCTTTTCTTGTGAGGTGGTGATTATAGCCGAGGTGTCATCGTCGACTGAAACTTCGATAACAAGTCGCACGTCGCACGTCTGAACGTCGCACGTCCCAGGGCAGGAACCACCGTGGCCCTATTTGAAGTTTCAGGTTGCCGCAGCTGTCAGTTCCGAAGCTGGCTGCTGCCGGTCAAAGGACGTGCGACGTTCAGACGTTCAGACGTGCGACCTCCCCGACGTGCGACCTCCGACTTGCGACCTCCAACCCGCAACCTGTAACCTGCAACCTGGTATATATGACTGTTGCAGCCATCGAGTTTGTCCGGGTCTCGCACACCATGCTCGGGCACCCGGTGCTCTCTGAGCTGAACCTGGTAGTTCAGCGGGGCGAGACCTTCGCTTTGTTGGGGGGAGTGGCTGCGGCAAGACGACCACACTAGAGAGTCTACCTTCACGTCAAGGAGGATTATCAGAAGCGGGATCTGCAGTGGCTGGAGCCTCTGGGATTCAACAATACCTTCGCCACCATGATCCGCGGTGACGCCGGAGGAGCAGTCTAATGGACATAGCTAGTGCCCGTCCGGAAACCGGGGTTCCCAGAACTGTAATCTGTTGAATCGGAACCACTTTTTATACCTGAGACTGCTGACAGACCGACTCGACCCAGCTCGATCCAGAGCGAGGACGAGCGAGCGAGGGCGCACGGGCCAAAAAACACCGGTTCGGCGCAGACCTCTCCCTGAGTCGGAGCCACAAGGCAGTACGGTCAGCCACAAAAGACTACAACAGGAGTCGGGCCAGGACGACCAGGTTATAGGTCAGGACGCTGGCATGGACGTAGCTTTGAAAGTGAGGCCAGCCTTTCCAGGTACAGCGGTGGAGACCAAAGGTGTGCTTGAGGGTCCCAATGCACCCCTCGATCCCGGCCCGGAAGCGTTTGAGCTGTTTGTAGACCCAACTGGAACGCACCATGCTCTCGACCGTCAACCCACACTTTTTGGAAAAGGCCACGTCCTGTACCCCCTGCTCTTTGGCCCAGCTCAGGTTGGCCGCCGAGGCAAAACCGCCATCCCAGGCGCTCTGGCGCGGGACCTTCCCGTACAGCTGTCGATGACGCTCTAAGAAGGGTTGCACATAGTTGCTATCGGCTGGATTCCCGCGTTCCACCACACAATCCAGGATCAGCGACGAGGCCCCCGTGCTGACAAACACTTTGTGGCCGAAAACCGTTTCCCGAGGGCTCTTCTTGATAATATCGGTGTGCTCTTCGAAGAGGGAACAGATCTTCTCCTGGGCCGCGACGGCCTCGCCCGAAAGGACCCGTCGTTGAGTCTGCTCGATGACTTGGTGCAACAGCTCCAGATAGTGGGCCAGTTGCGCCGCCCCGGCCAGACTGAGGGGATCGCTCCACTGCGCCGACGCGGCCAGCGCCTGCTCGGCATAGTGGGCCGTCTTGGACGCCACCTTGATCAGATCGCGGTAACTCTCCAGGCGCTTCTTGCCGCGGCGGTTGCGGATGTTCAGGACGCGCCGCTTGGCCCGTCGCGTGTGATCGACGAAGCCGATCCCTTCCCAGTCCCGCAGCCGCCCCAGCCACCGGGTGACGACTCGAATGCCGTCGTCCAACAGCTCACTGTCGAGCGGATAGTGGACGTTGGTCTGGACCGCCGTGGCATCGACCCGAATCCGTTGGCCTTTTTCCAGACCCCGAGCCTGCGCCCAGCGCACCAAGTGGTCGTTGATCGCCTTCCATGTCCCCGGCTCAATCTTCCCCAGGTTCTCCGCCAGGGTGGCTTTGCTGATCGACGCCCCATAGGGCAAGCGACAGAACCTCTGACAGCTTTGCGAATCCACCAGATGAAACTCCAGCTTGCGATAGCTGAACTGATGCAGCTGTTTGATGACGGCACAACGCAGCACCTGCTCGGCCGTCAAACCGGGGGCGCCGACACTGGAATCGACCCTGTCAGAGAGATCTTGTACTATCAGCTCCAGCGTCTGGGGATTGTCGTCCAGGATGCGCGAGATCACCTTCAATTCATGGGCCAGTTGGTGATCGGGCCATGGCGGGGAAAGGGGGCGTTGTTTTTCACGCTTTTGACGCATCTTCGAACTCCTGAAATCGTCCTAAGTCGTTTCAGTCTAATTGTTTACACCAGATAGTCTAGCAAACGACCCTGACAATTTCGGAGCTTGAAAAAGCCCTCTTTCCCCTTCCTTATCAATTACTTACGGATTTCCGGACGGGCACTAGCTAAACTACAGAAGGCGATTGAGGGAAAGGTTTACGACGACGAGGAAACCCTCAAGGAAGTGGAAACCGACTTTGGAAGAATCGTCCAGAAGACTCCCAGGTTCCTGGTCGTGCCCTCATCCCCGAAAGACGTCCAGAATGTCGTCAAGATGGCAGCCGAGGAGGGCTGGAGCGTTTCCGTGCGTGGTTCCGCACACTCTCAGGGTGGACAGTCGCTGTCTGAGGGCGGCATCCTGATCGACTTGGGCTCCCTGGATGGTGTCGAGAGTATCGACGCAGAGTCGGCCCAGGTTCAGGCAGGGGTGCTCTTACGGGACCTGGTGAGGGAGACGTACGAGCAGGGATTGATTCCCTGTGTTCTTACCGATAGCCTCGATGTTACTGTCGGTGGGGCCCTGTCTACCGCAGGCTTTGGTGCGGCTTCTCATCGGCATGGAACCCTGTCGGCTCAGGTTGAAGAGCTTGAGGTCGTCACCGGCGAGGGACACCTGGTTCGCTGTTCCCCGTCGGAAAACGAAGACCTCTTCCAGTGCTCGCGCTGTGGGTTCGGCCAGTTTTCAATCATCGTCAGGGCGCGCATTCGTTTGTGGAAGTGTTCCCCCAACGTACGGACCTATTTTTTGCTCTACGATGATATTGAAAGCCTGATGCGGGATCAGAGGAAGATCTTGAGAGGGGAGCGCTTCGATTACGTCGAGTCCTGGTGTGCCCCTTGTTCCCAGGGGATGCGAAAACTCGGGGATGTCAAGATTCCTTTTGCAGAGTGGTTCTACCCCATGCACGTCAGTCTCGAGTTTGGAGACGACGAACCCTCCGAAACGGATCATCTGTCCGACTTGAGTTTCTATCGTCATGTGCACACCGAGGATTCAACGCTGCTGGAGTTCTTGAGCCGCAGGGACTCGGTTGTTTCCCTTTGGAAGCAAACGGGGACCTGGAACCTATGCCATCCTTGGATGGAGGTCTTGCTGCCCTGGGACCAGGCTGCTTCCTATGTCCGGGGCGTGCTGAAGAGCGTTCCACCCAACCTCTTGATAGGCGGACTCGTCTCGCTCTGGCCCGTCCGAAGCAGAGGCGCTGACTTGCCCCTGCTCAAACGTCCCGACGGGGACTCCATGATCGGGTTCGGTATCCTGCCGGCTGTCTCAAGGCAGTTCCTGCCGGTATCTCTGGCTCTTCTCAGGACCGCCAGCGATCTCTGCTCCCAGATCGGAGGGAAACGCTATCTCTCGGGGTGGATCGAGTTTGAACACGCTCAGTGGAAGCAGCACTTCGACGACAACTGGGAGCAGATTCTACAGTGGAAGACCTTCTACGATCCCCACGGAATTCTCAACCCGGGGTTCATCCAATTCTCGGAGCCGGAGCCAGACTTGGAGCCCGATGGGGAGGCGTCGCCGTAGTAGAAGCTTCTCGAATTGTGCGGGCTACTCCGCCGCGTGCCGCTGGGTCTGGAATCGGGTTGCATCGAACGGGGATTTTCGCCAAACATTCGACCCCTTTGTCGATGCGCGACCCCTTTGTCGATGCGCGACCCCTTTGTCGATGCGCGACCCCTTTGTCGATGCGACCCCTTTCTCCGGATCGATGTATGTGTGAAGGAAAAGAATGATTTTTCGGCTGGACAATGTGGGCAAGGAGTTCGGGGGAAACTGGCTCTTTCGAGGCATATCGGCCCAATGTAACCTTTCAGAGCGGATCGGACTCATCGGGCGCAACGGCTGTGGAAAGAGTACCCTGACGGCGCTTATCTCGGCGAGTCTCGAGCCGGACGAGGGGCGAGTCGAGCGAGCACGGCCTCTCCGGATCTCATCGGTCGAACAGACCGCAAGTCTGGATCCTGATCTCAGTATTCTGGAAGAGGTTTTGAAGGTGTTTGCCCCCCTTCGCCAGATCCAGGATGAGCTGCATCGACTGGAATCTCAGATGTCAGAGGCAGGAGGCGATGCCTTCGACCAGGCAGCCGAGGGATATGAGAGCCTCCAGCTGAGGTTTCGCCTGGAGGGTGGCTACGACTTCGAGGCACGAGCCAAAAGCATGCTCCTCGGATTGGGTTTTTCGGCAGCCGAATTCGAAATGCCCTGCCGAAACCTGAGCGGCGGTCAGCAGACCCGGATCCTGCTCATCAAGGCCCTGGCTTCTCCGGGTGAGATGATGCTACTGGATGAGCCCACCAACCATCTGGATCTGAGTGGGATTCTCTGGCTCACCCAGTTCCTTCAGACGATGAAATCCTGTTTCGTCCTGGTCAGTCACGATCGACATCTACTGGACCAGGTCACGACCCGAACCTGGGAGCTGGAAGGGGGAGCCTTGCACGACTATCCGGCGCCATTCAGCCGGTCTCGGGAGCTGCGCCGCCAGCGCCGAACCCTGAAGGAGCAGGAGTATCTCCGGCAACAGGAACTGCGTCGTCGTACCGAAGACTACATTCGTCGCAACATCGCAGGGCAGAAAACGAAGCAGGCTCAGTCCCGGCGAAAGATGCTGGAGAAGCTGAAGCCGTTGGAAAAACCTCTTGAAGAGACTCGATCGCTGAACATTCATCTTCAGGAAACGGCCCGCGGCGGTGCCTTGAGTATCTCCGTCGAAGGGGGAGAGGTCGGGTATCCTGAGAAAAGGCTGCTTACCAATCTGAGCTTGAGAATCAACCGTGGAGATCGGGTCGGGATCCTGGGAGGAAACGGGAGTGGGAAGTCGACGCTACTGAAGGTCCTGGTGGGGGAATTGTCGCTGCTGTCCGGCAAGCTCGATGCAGGTTTGAACAATTGCTTTATGTACTACAGCCAGAATGCTAGCGTCGGCGATGGAGAGCGCACGGTGTACGACTTTCTGAGAGAGTTGGACACCTACTGTCCGGATGAAGACCTCCGCAGCATGGCCGCACGTTTTCTGTTCTCTCAGGACGACGTCTTCAAGAAACTGAATCAGCTTAGTGGAGGAGAACGCAGTCGCCTGGCTTTGGCTCGCTTGTTCTTCTTTCCTTCGAACGTCTTGGTCCTGGACGAGCCGACCAATCACCTGGATATCGACAGCCGGGAAGCCCTGGAAGAGTCCCTGTCTAGCTACTCGGGAGCCCTGGTGATCGTTTCACACGATCTTTACTTCCTGAAGAGGGTTGCCAACCGCTTCTACCTGATCGAGGACCAGGAATTGGTCCCTCTCGAGGACCTGGATGAATTGTTCGGCCGTCGGACGGATGAGGCGCAGGGGGACGAGACAGCGGGTGTACGTCCCAAGAAGAAAGACGACCTGCCTGCTGCCTCCCCGGAACTCTCCAAGAATGAAAGGCGGCGGAGGCAGCTTCGGGTGTCGCAGTTGGAATCGGAGATCGAGACCCTGGAAAGGCGCAGAGAGCAGATCTCTGAGAGCCTGCAGGATCCGGATGAGCATTTCACCAAGCTGCAAGCCCTGGCACAAGAGCACCAGAGGATCCAACTCCAGCTGAGCGAGCTCTACCAGGATTGGGAGCAGTTGGCAGAGGAGTTAGGTGATTTTTCAGTGCAGTGACCGTGGCGGTGGCCTCCGGGTCGCCGTATTCTTCTTTCGAGCCACAGGCTCGAGCACGGCGGCCCGGAGGCCACCGCCACGATCACAGCTCGCGTATTGAAAGGGGAATCAGAGATGCGAATCCTAATAACCGGCGCAACCGGTTTCGTCGGTCGAAGGCTGTGCCAGGTTCTGTCCCAGTCCGGCCATGAGCTCGTGGCACTGTCGCGTGATCCCGAATCGGCCCGGAAACGCGTGCCAGAGTTGGCGCAAGCGTTTGCCTGGAACCCCACCTCTGAGGTCCCGCCTTCGGAGAGTCTAGAGGGAGTAGATTCGGTGGTTCATCTTGCCGGAGAGACGGTCACAGGGCGCTGGACTTCCCGAAAAAAGGAGGCGATCAGAGTCAGTCGGATCGAGGGTACCAGGAACCTGGTACAGGCGCTGTCTCTGAGCGGCTCCCGGCCCAGCTCGATCATTGCCGCCAGCGCTATTGGCTACTATGGCGACCGTGGGGAGGTGGAACTCCAGGAAGACTCGGCATCAGGCGACGATTTCCTGGCGCGCCTGTGTCGGGCCTGGGAGGGTGAGTCCCATCGTGCCCAGGAGTTGGGCATTCGGGTCGTGCAGCTCCGCATTGGGATAGTCCTGGGTTCAGGAGGTGGCGCCATGCAGGCAATGTTACTCCCGGCCCGCTTGGGCCTGGGAGGACCTCTCGGCTCAGGACGACAGTGGTGGTCTTGGATTCATCTAGAGGACCTGGTAGGGGCAGTCCGGCTTTGCCTGGACGACAATGAATTGCAGGGACCCGTGAACGCCACGGCTCCCAACCCGAGTCGACAGAAGGATTTCGCCAAGACCTTGGGTCGAGTGCTGTCTCGCCCCGCATTCCTTCCTGCGCCTGCCTTCGCTTTGAAGATTGTGCTGGGAGGCTTTGCCAGCGAGCTTCTTTCCAGCAAGCGCGTCCTGCCGGAGCAACTTCAGAAAGCCGGTCTTGATTTTCGGCTGCCCGAGCTAGAGTCAGCCCTGGAGGCCGTCGTTCAGGAGAGAAAGTTTGACGGGTGCTAGTTCAAAACAGGAGAGATGAGTTCATGAAATACAGACAGGTTCTTCTGGTCGCCTTTGCGATCGTGGTGGGTTTTACTTTGGCGGCGGCGAGCTTTCTGACGGAGTCGCCGGGCATGAAGAAGTGGCAGAAAGGCAAGGGATGGGGCTGGGTTTGGGGCGCAGGGGACGAGGTCGGTGCCTTGAACGAGATGACCGACGCCTCCCGTCTCAGCGCCCTGGGCCTGGCCAACCGAGGGAAGGTCTACGATCTCGGGATCGTCTACGATCGGACCTCCTACAAATGGCCGGGTCACAGTCCGGCAGAGATCATCATGTTCCGCTCCCCGGAAGGGGTAAAGCGCCAGAAAGATATTTCCGGCGTGATCCAGGACAACCCTACTCAGACTGCCTGGCACAGCTGCGCCCTGTTCATGAACGACAATGTTGCCACTCAGATCGATGGTCTGGGACACGCGACGGAGGGACCGGATAACCACTGGTACAACGGCTTCAAAGAGGCCGAATGGGGTGGGAACTGGGGTGTCAGGAAGTGTGACGCAACTACCATCCCGCCCATAATTTCCCGGGGAGTCCTGATTGATGTGGCCGGCTATCGGGGGGAGAAAGCGCTTTCTTCGAACTACCAGGTCACCCCCGAGGATCTAAAGGGGGCTCTGAATAAGCAGAAGACCATACTTCGGCCCGGGGATGTGGTTCTGGTACGAACCGGAACGCTTCGGTTCTGGGGAGAAACCGGATCGGACCACGAAACCATCGATCGTCATGACTCGGCGGGAATCAATCTGGCCTCCGCAAAATGGTTGGTCGAAGAGCAGGGTTCGATCATGGTTGGGGGAGACACGAGCGGACTCGAGTACAAGCCGGCGGAGGCAGACAACAAGGCCTATCGCGACAAGTACGGATCCTTCATGCCGGTCCACAACTACCTGTTGATTCAACAAGGCGTACACATCGCCGAGTTCCACTATCTGGAGGAACTGGCGCGAGACAAGGTCTATGAGTTTTGCTACGTCTCCAGCGTCAACAAGATCAAGGGAGCGACGGCCGGGTTCACGCTCAGGCCGATCGCAATCTCTTAGTCATTCAGCTGATTGAAAAATGGGGGCTTTCACCAACGGAGTCAGGTGGAAGAGCTGCAGGGTTCTCGGGTGGCCGGGGGCACCAAACAGGTCGCAAAGAAGTGAATCCTGAAAGGATTCCGTCGTCCAGCCCAGAGTTTCCGAACCCTGGGCTGGACGGCTTCGCCCCTGGATTTCAATCCTGAAAGGGTTGTGCACACGGGGTCTATTCCTCAAGGAGGTCGGAGGACGCAACCCTTACCGGGTTGACTCCAGGAGCTGTCTTCCTGTTCCCAGGGTTCGGAAACCCTGGGCTGGTAGACGCAATCCGGTTGGGATTGACCTTGCTCAGGGAACCTGCAACCTGTAACCCGATATGTGCAGGGAGGCGATTGTCGCGGACTACGTCCTCCCGGGGACTCAGGTACTGGATCAGATCGAGCCAGAGCTGGTCAAGGTCTCGTTCGAACACCGTGTAGGCATCGGCGGGAAGCACCTTCCAGTCTTTGCGAGCTAGCTCCGACGCCAGCTGGCCCGGCGCCCACCCTGAATGGCCGGAAAAAAGACGCAGTTCGTTGGCGTCCTTCTTTTCCTTGAGGAGTTGTTCGAGAACCACCCTGTCACCGCCGAAATAGACGTCGCTCATCAAGTGTGAGGAGCGTTCGGGGGGGGCCTCGCGTCGGGTCAGATAGATCAGCGTATCTCGTCCCACCGGGCCACCCAGGTATAGTTTGTGCTCATCATTGCCGGCGAGGTCCAGATCGGGCAGTACTCTGGAGAGGGGGATTTTGGTGGCCTGATTGATAATGAGACCCAGACTTCCATCCTCGCCGTGCTCGAGTAGCAGAATCACGGAGTAGCCAAATCGGGGATCTGCCATCCTCGGACTGGCGACCAGAAAGGTTCCCTTGGCGGGTGCCAGGTTCTTCGGCGGAGCTGCCGCCCGAGAATCGATGATAGTTGTGTCGGAGGCGGTGACAGACAGTAGGAGGAGGGCTCCGATCCGGAACCAACGAGGGATGTGATACCTCGACTCCAATCCACTTGCTCGATCCGGGGAAAACCCACCCATTTCGATCGATCCCTGGGCTGTCGGGTCACTTAGTGCTCCGTCCCATAAATACGATGGTGTATGTGGCGAGCGCGACGGCGTCGAGGGCGCGAAGCAACGACAAAGCCATCGGCCCGTCCCGTCGCCACCCGAAGGGCAGCTGGGGGTTGTGGACGATCTCTGCGTTCGTCGTCGTCGAAGATGGCCAGCCATCGTCTTCCTCCTCCTGCCTTGATCTCGCCTCACAGGACGGAGCACTTAGTCGGTCGATTCGGCCAGGAGTGACTTTAGTTTTTTCCAGTCCTTGTACATCTCGGGCAGTTTTCGGATGACCGCCTGGATCTGCAGCTGCTCCCGATGATCGCGCCCCGGCTGGCCCGAGATCGTCATGTTCGAGGGGATGTCGCGGGTGACGGCCGTCTTCACCATCACGGTGACTCCATCACCGATGTTGATGTGATCGATGACGCCCGCCTGGCCTGCGAGAATGCAATTCTTGCCGATATTGACGCTTCCCGAGATGCCGACACATCCCACTACCACAGTGTTCTCGCCGATGCGGGAATTGTGGCCGACGTGTACGTGGTTGTCGAGCTTCGCGTGTTTCTCCACCACCGTAGAACCGAAGGTAGCACGATCCACACAGCTATTGGCTCCGATCTCGACGTCGTCCTGAATCTCGACCGTACCAGTCTGTTCGATCTTGACCTGCTTTTCTCCATCGAAGACGTACCCGAAGCCATCCGCTCCGATGACGCTCCCACCGTGGAGGTTGACTCGTTTGCCCAGGCGCACTCCTGGATAGATCACCACGTTGGGGTGCAAGGTGGTGCCGGAGCCGATGTAACATCCGTCGCCGACGCTGACTCCTGAGTGGAGGGTGACTTCCTCCTCGATGGTCACACCTTCCCCGATGCTGACGAACGGGTGAATTGACACCCGTTCGGCGATGCGGCAATCCTTACCGATTTCGGCTTGGGATGAGATGCCCCGGGTTTGAAAGGGCTTGGTGTAGAAGAGTGAAATAACTCGAGCGAACGCCAACATCGGATCCGCGGTGCGCAGCAGGGGAAGGGAGGCCGACTGTAGTTCTGGGGGTGCAATGACCGCCGTGGCGCGTGTCTCTTTCAGGTTGTTCCAGTATCTTGGTGCCGCGGCCAGCGTGATGTCCCCGGGTCTAGCATCCTCGAAGGGACGGACTCCCGAGATCTTCACCGATCCATTGCCCTCTGTCTGGCCGTCAACCAGCTTGGCAAGCTGATCAAGGGTGTGCATTTCGCCTACTCGCCTTCCTCTTTGAGCACCCGCTTCAGGACCTTTCCGACCGCACTCTTCGGCAATTCCTTCCGAAACTCAATTTCCTTCGGAATCTTGAACCTGGAAAGCTTGTCCTGGCAGAACTGCATCACTTCCCGCTTCCCCAGGCTGCTGCCTTCCTTGGCGACAATGAAGGCTTTCGGGGTTTCTCCTCTGACCGGACTGGGGATTCCGATGACGGCAGCCTCGATAATATCCGGATGCTGGTGGAGGACCTCTTCCACTTCACGTGGATAGATGTTCATGCCGGCGCTGAGGATGAGGTCCTTCTTTCGATCCACTATCGAGAAAAAACCTTCCTCGTCCATTACTGCCATGTCTCCCGTGTGCAGCCATCCGTCGCGAAGCACTAGATCTGTTTCCTGGGGACGATTCCAGTAGCCGCTCATGATCTGTGGACCGCTGACATCAAGCTCCCCTACCTGACCGGCTGCAAGTGGTTCGTGAGTCTCTGGATCAATCACTCGGGCATCGGTATTTGGGATAGGGACCCCAATCGTGCCGATCTTTCGATGGCCGTAAATCGGATTGACCAGCACCACTGGAGAGGCTTCTGAAAGTCCATATCCCTCAACCAGTCTTCCGCCGGTCAGCTTTTCGAAGCTCTCCTGCACTTCCGCGGGTAAACCGGCCCCCCCGCTGATGCACAGCCTTATCGAGGCCACATCAGAGCTCTTGAGCCCAGAATAGTGATTGATCGCATTATACATAGAAGGAACGCCACAGAAGATGGTGGCTTTGTACTTGCGGATTTGCTTGACGACATCCTTGAGCTCGAAGCGGGGGAGCAGGAGCATCGTACAACGAGATAGGACGGCAAGATGGAGTCCGGTCGTCATTCCGTAGCTATGAAAGAAGGGAAGGACGCAAAGAATGATTTCCTGTGCTTCTCGAACATCTGATAACCAGACTCGAGTCTGGTGGACGTTGGCCACCAGATTGCGATGAGTCAGGGTGGCGGCCTTTGAGATGCCCGTGGTGCCGCCGGTGTAAAGCAGGATCGCGACATCGTCGGGGGCGACCTCTACGCTGGGAGCCGGCGGAAACTTGCGGCTCATCAGATCGCGGTAGAGGTAGAGCCCTTCCTCTTCCTGTGTCGCCAGGGTAGATTTGTTCTTGAATCCGTAGAGGAATCCCACGGTTGGAGGGAGGAACTCCTTGACTCCTGCGGCCACGACCCGTTTGACCGGGGTGTTTGCCCTCACCTGGGCCAGGCGAGGATAAAGTTGGTCCAGGATGACCACGGTTTCGGCCCCCGAATCGACCAGCTGACGCTCCAGTTCGCGCTCGACGTAAAGCGGATTGGTCGGGGTCAGCACGGCCCCAATTTTGAGGGCTGCGAAGTGGGCGATCGGGTAGATCGGTAGATTGGGCAGTATGAGCGCGACCCGGTCCCCCTTCCTGACTCCCAGCCCCGCCAGTACCGAGGCGAACTGGTCGACCTTCTCTGCCAGAGACCGATAAGTCATCCTGGCACCGAAGAAAAGCGTGGCCAGGCCGCTGGGATTCTTTTCTACACTCTGCTGAAAAAGCTGATAGAGGTTGGTTTCGGGATAGTCAATGTCACGCGGAACCCCTTCGTCGTAGTGTTTCAACCAGGTTCTTTCCATCTATCTTCCTCGTCGAAAGGCCGCCCGCGGTGTTCCCCGACTGAGCGTCGCGGAAGCAGGGAGGGGGCGGTGTGCGCTAGCCGGAGAGAGAAAGGGAGCCGTCAAAGCAGCACATCAGCGGCAGCCATCCTCCCGCGCTCATGCTGAATTGTCCTTTTCAGGATCTCGGGCAAATCCAGCGTGGGTTGGTAGCCGATCAGTTGCCGAATCTTGCTGAGATCCGGCAGACGCCTCTGCATGTCCTCGAACCCTGCCTCATAAGCTTCATCGTAGGGGACGAGTTGGATCTCGGACGCACTATCAGTCATCTCCTTGATCAACGCCGCCAGGGCGTATATGGAAATCTCCTTGCCATGGCCAATGTTGAAGATCTCTCCAGCGGCTCCGGGGTGGGATATGAGGGCGATCATGGCCTTTGCCACATCGCCGACCCAGGTGAAGGAGCGCTGCTGGGTGCCATCACCGTAGACGGTGATAGGTTCCCCCAGGAGGGCCTGTCGAACGAAACGAGGAACCACCATCCCATACTGTCCGGTCTGGCGGGGCCCGATTGAGTTGAAGAGCCTGACAATCACGATCGGTAAACCCTTTTCTCGGTAGTAGGCCTGGGCCAGGAACTCGTCGATTATCTTGGACGCGGCATAGCACCAGCGCACACGTGTAGTCGCACCCAGGACGAGATCGTTTTCCTCATTGAACGGGGGGCGATCCAGCTTTCCGTAAACCTCCGAGGTCGAGGCAAGCAGTATCGGCTTGCGCTCTTGAGCCGTCAGTTCCAGGATGACCTCGGTCGCTTTGATATTGGTCTCGATGGTCTGGACTGGCTGCTCCACGATCAGGCGCACACCCACCGCTGCGGCTAGATGAAAAACTACGTCGGCCCGGTCTACCAGTTCCTCCATCAGGGGCCGGTTCATTACACTGTCTAGGATCGACCTAAATCGGGGATGTTCCTTGAGATGATCGACGTTCTCGAGGCTGCCGGTGGAGAGGTCGTCGACGATCTCTACACTCCACCCTGTTTCGAGCAAAGTGGTTGCAAGGTGAGATCCTACGAAGCCGGCTCCACCAGTGATTAGAGCTTTCTTCACAGTACGCAAGATACAAGATACAAGATACAAGATACAAACAAATCCCAAGCTCCAATCAGCAAACGTTGTGATGTCACAGAAATCATCGATTCATAGAAGGGAGCACTGAGGGAGGGCTGCAAAGTTCAGAGCGACTCCGAAGTGTTTGGAGTATGGTGCTTGAAATTTGGAATTTGTTTGTATCTTGTATCTTGCTTCTTGGGATTTTCAAGCCTGAGGGCCACTGTATACTGTAGCCCATGAGCCTACCCTACCAGGCAGTGATACTGGTCTCTTACGGTGGTCCGGAGGGAATCGATGACGTGCGACCGTTCCTCCAGAATGCCTTGAAGGGGAAGCCGGTTTCAGAGGAGCGACTCGAAGAAGTTGCCCACCACTACGATATCTTCGGAGGCGTGAGCCCGATCAACGAACAGAACCGGCAACTGCTTTCCGCGCTGCGGCAGGAGCTTGAATCGCAGGGCCTCGCCTTGCCTTTGTATTGTGGAAATCGGAATTGGCGTCCGTTCCTGGCAGACACGGTGCGTCAAATGTCTCGAGACGGAATCAAGAAGTCCCTGGCTTTTGTTACCTCTCCCTACAGTTCCTACTCAGGATGCCGCCAGTACCTTCAAGACATCGATCGAGCCTGCATGGAGGTCGGTCCCGGAGCGCCCGCTATTCATAAACTGCGAGCGTTCTACAATCACCCCGGGTTCGTGGAGGCGAATGCGGATCGGGTCAGGGAGGCGCTTTCGGGAATCCCGGCAGAGAGAAGACAGAAGGCGACGCTGGTCTTCACGGCTCACAGTATCCCTACTTCGATGGCCGATGGTTGCCAGTACGTGGAACAGCTCCTGGAGGTCTGCGGCCTGGTGGCGGAGAAAGTCGATCATCCCATCTGGTCTCTGGCTTATCAGAGTCGTAGCGGGCGGCCTGGGCAGGCTTGGTTGGAACCCGACGTGGGGGATTACCTGCAGGAATTGAAGAGTTCCGGTGCCAGGGATGTGGTGATTGCCCCCGTAGGTTTTGTCTCGGATCACATGGAAGTTGTGTACGACCTGGACATTGAGGCGATGCAGCTCTGCAAGGGAATCGGCTTGAATGCCGTGAGAGCCTCCACTGCCGGTGTTCACCCGGCTTTCGTCAGCATGGTCAGGGAATTGATCCTGGAGCGAGTACAGGAGAATCCGGAGCGCCGCTCTCTGGGGAAGCGAGGGCCTGGACCCGACGTCTGTGCGATTGGCTGTTGTTCGGCTCGGTTGCGGCAGCACGACGTGACAGGGTCTTTTGACGCGTGATAAGATTGGGCATCTGACATGGTGAAAAAGGTTGTCCTTGCCAGTCCACGGGGTTTTTGTGCGGGAGTCGTGAGAGCGATCGACATCGTCCGCATCGCCCTGGATGTATACCCCAAGCCGGTGTTCGTGCGTAGGGAAATCGTGCACAACCCGCACGTGGTTGAAGAGTTGCGTCAAAAGGGGGCCGTCTTCGTAAGCGGGCTCTCAGAAGTCCCGCACGGAAGAACCGTTATCTTCAGTGCACACGGGGTATCCCCGCAAGTGTGGGAGGAGGCACGCCAGAAAGCGCTTCATGTCATTGATGCGACTTGTCCTTTGGTGACGAAAGTCCACCTCGAGGCGATTCGGTATGCTCAGGATGGCTATGCCATTGTTCTGATTGGGCACAAGGGTCACGAAGAGGTGATCGGAACCATGGGAGAGGCTCCCGGTTCCATTCATCTGGTGAGCACTGTCTCGGATGTGGAAGCACTGGAAGTCCAAAACTCAGAAAGGATTTCGTATCTGACCCAGACGACCTTGAGCCTCGAAGACACTCGAGAGATCATTGCAGCCCTGCGAAGTAAGTTCCCGGTCATTCAAGGGCCTCCGTCGGAGGACATCTGTTATGCCACCCAGAATCGCCAGATGGCGGTCCAAGAGCTGGCAGAAGTTGCAGATCTCATTCTGGTTGTGGGAGCCGAGAACAGCAGTAACTCGAACCGGCTGGTAGAGGAAGCTGTCAAGGCTGGATCGCCTTCCTACTTGATAAATGATGTAAATGGCATTGATCCGGCCTGGCTCGAGGAGGTGGAAACCGTTGGAATCAGCTCAGGTGCTTCGGCTCCGGAGATTCTGGTCGATCAAGTGGTCAGCTTCTTCCAGGGACAGGGCGCTGCGGTAGAGGAACTGGTCACCAGAGAGGAAAACGTCCACTTCGCTCTGCCGGCGGAACTGAACGACCAAGTGGATCAGCTTCCGGTGGTCTGATGCGGGCTCCCAGCTCCTCTTCGAACGGTTAGATCTTGTCGGCCAACCCACTAGAGACGTTTCCGAACGAGTATTCCGGCCGCGAGTACGAAGTCGATATTACCTGCCCTGAATTCACCTCGCTTTGCCCCAAGACGGGCCAGCCCGATTTTGCCACGATACGGATTCGATACGTCCCCGATCGGAAGGTTCTCGAGCTTAAGTCGCTCAAGCTCTATTTTTTCTCCTTCCGCAATCAGGGGATCTTCTATGAGCATGTCATCAACAGGATCCTGGATGATCTGGTCGCTGCCTGCGAACCCGTCCGTTTAGAGGTTGCCGGTGAATTCGCCGTCCGTGGAGGCATTACGACCGTGGTGAGGGCTCACTTCGACAAGGGTGCATCGCCGGATTACTGAAACCCTCGTTCACTTCAGTCCTACCCCCGGGAACGCCGGCCCCATCCGAGAGAGAAACTCGGCTCGAGGACCTGGAAGTGGTCTCCAGGCCGACCCTGGGTCGAGCCAATCGATCGACACGAGAAGAATTAGCCCGGATTTCTCATCGCTTGTCGTAGCGAGGCGTCGCAAGGGCCGTCCTGGCAAGGCTTGCGCCCGAGACCACTCGTGGCGAGCCCCCGCAGTCGTACTCGTGCAGTACGTCGAGGAGGCCGAGAGAGCGTAACGGGAGACCTGGAAATGGTTCTCCCTCAAGGGGATTGATATCCCCCCGGTAAGGTCCTAGTCAGACCACCGGTATCTAGACCCAGGGACGAACCCCTGGGACCGGAAAGTGTTGCGAGGTGAAGTGTGTTAGACACTGAATCCGGACCAATTAGCCCCGATATAACGTTCGTCGAGTTAGGCCGAGGGTTTCGTTATGCCCGCAGGCAACAGGAAGCACCGCGTTAGGACGAGTGGTGGTTCCCACTCCGGGGTCGCAGACGGCATCGAGCAACACCACAGGAGGGAGAAGACAGACCAGGCGGGTCGAGGACCTCTTGGCGGCGGAGCTGACGCCGTCGAGTATGCGACGGCGACGTAACAGGAGCGGCGCAAATGGGTCTCGATCTGGGATGGGGACCGGTGTAGCGAAGAAACCGGGTAATGCCGGTGGAGTGAAGGTCCCCACGGTGAGTCGATCGCGGGTGGGCAAACATCCGCTCTACCCAGGAGAGAGAAGACGGATGGCAAGAGACCTAACGCGAATAGGGGAGAAGGCGCGCGCGGAACCGAAGACGTGTTTGACGTCGATCTATCACTTTGTGAAGGATGTGGATCTGCTGCGGGCCTGCTACCAGCAGGCGGAGAAGGGAAAAGCTCCCGGAGTCGATGGAGTCACCAAGCAGGAGTACGGGCGGAACCTGGAGAGCAATCTCGAAGATCTGTCCGAAAGACTGGGCCGGATGGCTTACCGTCCGAAACCGGTCTTGCGCCGGTACATTCCCAAACCCGGCAGCCGGAAGAAGCGGCCGTTAGGGCTGCCTAGCTTTGAGGGAAAGCTGGTCGAGAAAGCACTCAGTCGAGTGCTGGAACCGATCTATGAGGCGGACTTTCTAGACTGTAGCTACGGCTACCGACCGGATCGAACGCAGCCTCAAGCGCTAGCGAAGCTAGGACAGACCATCCAACGCCGGAAGGTTAGCTGGGTCGTCGACGCCGACATTCAGGGCTTTTTTGACCACCTGAATCAGGAATGGCTGTTGAAGTTTCTGGAGCAGCGGATCGGCGACCGGCGGGTCTGGCGTCTGATCTGGCGGATCCTCAAAAGCGGCGTGATGGAAGACGGATTGGAGCGGGCTAGCGAGGAAGGAACCCCGCAAGGGGGGAGCCTCTCGGCCCTGCTGTCGAACGTCTACCTGCACTACGTTCTGGATCTGTGGGTCGAACGTCGCTTCAAGCCGAGCTGTCGGGGGGAGGTGGATCTGTTTCGCTACGCGGACGATTTCCTAGTGTGCTTTCAGCACCGCGATGAAGCCGAAGAGTTTCTGCGGCAACTGAAGGCGCGCCTGGAGCAGTTCCACTTGGTACTTTCTGAGTCCAAGACGAAACGGGTGGCCTTTGGACGCTTTGCCCGCGAAGAGGCCCAGCGGAAGGGCCAGAAGCTGGAGACCTTTGAGTTTCTCGGCTTCACCCACTACTGTGGGCTCAGCCGCAAGGGCTACTTCAAGGTCAAGCGCCAGACGTCGCGTAAGAAGTTTCATGCGAGCCTGCAGAGACACACGGAGTGGCTGAAGAAGCACCGCCACCGTCTGAAGACGGGAGCGTTGCTGCGGCTAGCCAAGCTGAAACTGGTGGGACACCTGAACTATTACTCCATCACCGACAACGGACCGAGGTGCGAGGCCTTCAGAATCCAGTTCATGCGGCTGTTCTTTAAGTAGGCACTTCGTGCCGACGGCCAAGGCCGTAAAAGGCTGTTTCGGGACACCCCGGCTGTGACGAAAGGGCGGTCTCAGAGAACAGCTCACTTGATTGAAATTCCGAGACTGTTAAGTGGCTGAACCGACGAAGCCAACGACACAGCTACACTTGGGAGCAATATATTCAAGCTCTCGCCTGGGTGGGTTGGCCCTTGGTCCGGCGGGTCCATGATCTCAGTCCGCTTGCTAGGAGTCGGCCCTGAATGGCCACCGAAGAGCCGTATGTGGGGTTGCGGCCTGGCAAGGCCGCGTATTCTAGTGGGTGCGAATCCCACCCAGGTAACTGCTAGCCACAGGCCTGGTATCGAGCCTTGCAGGTGTCCTGGTAACAGGGCGCTTGATGCGTAGGTACGAAAGGAGGCGAGGTGCAAAGGTAACAGGTGATGCTGACCCTGAAGACGTGGAGTCCCGAAAACGGCATCGTTGGATCTGGTCGATGGGTTCTCGCACCCAGCAGGCAACACCCGTTGACGCGGTAGGGCGAGTGTCAACGGACAGCCCGGGATCTGAGGTCGCGTCGAGCCTTACAAGGAGAATGCGTGGTAACCAGGGAGATCCGTCAGGTGGCGCACCCGAGGGTGCGCACCCTCGGACAAGCCTAAACAGCGAGGAAGAGGGCGGAGTCTGGCGGAAGTCGGAGACACCCATAGTAGCGATGAGGTCCGGTAATGCGGACGGAGTGAAGGGGTGTCGGTTGGAGAGAACGAGTCGGAGAAACATGGCCCGACGCTGAGCGGACTATGCCCATGACAACTCGACTGATTCGTTTCACACAGAGGGCGCGTGAGCTGGCCGGGGAGCGGTTGACCTCATTAATGGGGATGCTGTTCGACCCGCAGGGGCTCGACGCCAGCTTCGGTCGCCAGTCTGCCAAGAAAGCGCCCGGAGTAGATGGGATGAGAAAGGCGGACTATGCCGAGGGATTAGCGGAGCGTATTGCGGATCTGTCGGACCGTCTACGCCGTCTGGGCTACCGGCCCCAACCGTCCCGGCGGGTCTATATACCCAAAGGGGAGGGAAGGCGTCGAGCCCTGGGAATTCCCTGTTTTGAAGATCGGCTGGTTCAGGACGTGATGAGGGGGATCCTGCAAGCGATCTGGGAGCCGGAGTTTCGGGACTGCTCGTATGGATTCCGGCCGGGCCGCAGCGCGCATGATGCGCTGCGACGGGTCGCGGAAATCATCACCAACGAGCGTACCCAGTGGGTGGTTGAGGCCGACATTAAAGCCTTCTTCGATGTCGTCAGCCACAAGCACCTCTTGCGTTTCGTCCGGCACCGGATTGCCGATCCTCGTTTCGTGCGGATCATCCATCGTTTCCTCAAGGCAGGGATCATGGAGGACGGTGCCGTAAGCGCCGGCGAAGAGGGGACCCCACAAGGGGGTTTGGTCTCGCCCGTGCTGGCCAACATCTACCTGCACTATGTGCTGGATCTATGGTTCGAGAAACGCTACGCCCGGTCGTGCCGTGGCCGAGCCTATCTCGTACGGTACGCCGACGACTTCATCGCCTGCTTTCAGGACGAAGGGGACGCCCGTCGCTTTGTTGAAGAACTCACAAAGCGGCTGGCGGACTTCGACCTGGAGGTAGCGCCCAGCAAGACGGCAGTCCTGCGGTTTGGCAGTGCCACGACCCAGAACTGTGAGCGGGACGGCCGAAACCGTCCCCAGACCTTCAACTTTCTTGGACTGACCCATTATGGCAGCCGCAGTCGCCGTGGCCGCTTTGCGGTGGGGCGACGAACGGAAGGCAAACGGGTTCGCAAGAAGTTGACGGCGCTCAACCAGCGTCTGAGCGAGCTGCGCCAGCACGGAGGGAAAGCCATGCAGGAGTACTTCCGGCAACATCTGGAAGGCCACATTCGCTATTACGGCGTCAGTGGCAACTACCAGCGGCTAGAGGACTATGTCCACTATGCCAGCCGGATCCTCTTCAAATGGCTCAACCGCCGCAGTCAGCGCCGATCGGTGACCTGGGAACGGTTCAATGAGGTCTTGCCGGCATTGCGCCCGCGCATCCGGATCGTGCATAACCTCTACCCCAAGCCCCGGTGGATGACTCCAGCTGGGAGCCGGATGGTGTAACGCACCACGTCCGGTTCTGCGAGGGCGGCGGGACGTACCCGCGAGGGGATTCCCGCTGCTACTCTCCAAAGCCGCTTGTCCGGTTCTGAGAGGGGCGTGGGTGGCAACTGGTGAGGCCGCGTGTCCATGGTGGAACTGTGAACCCACTTCGCAACCGAAAGGGCGAAACTGGAAACCCTCCACCTACAGGCATGCCAATCGCCGGGAGCACCCCGCCTACTCGACCAGCCAAGACGGATGTTTGCGGCGACGCAGTAGACCAGCGATGAGAAATGCGGGTTAGCGGCCTGGAGACCGAAGCCACGTCAAGTCTCAAATATGAATAATCAAACAACGAGGTGGCCATGATCGATGTGATTGAGCTGACGCGATCGCTTGTAGAGATACCCTCCGTGACTGGGGAGGAGAAGTTGGCGGGAGAGTTTCTATTCAGCCTTCTCCACAATCAAGGTTGGGTCTGCGATCGACAAGAGGTCGCTGCCGATCGTTTCAACGTAGTGGCGCGTCGGGGCAGGCCCGAAATAATCCTGTCTACCCACATGGACACGGTCCCTCCCTTCTTCGGTTTTCGAGAGGACGAGGAGTTCGTCTACGGCCGTGGCGCCTGCGATGCCAAAGGCATCATCGCGACGATGATCTGCGCTGCGCAGGAGTTGGTTTCCGAGGGGGAGACGGATCTGGGACTTCTCTTCGTTGTGGGCGAGGAGACCGACAGCGCAGGAGCAAAGAAAGCTCGGGATCTAGATTTGGACTGCTCCTTTGTGATCGACGGAGAACCTACGGACAATGAGCTGGTGGTGGGCCACAAAGGGATGCTGTACGCTCGTATCAAGACCACTGGCGTTACGGCTCATTCCGCCTACCCCGACCAGGGGGAGTCTGCTATCGATAAGCTGCTGGACATTCTGGTGAAGCTTCGGGCACTGGAATTTCCAGAGGATTCTCGACTGGGAGAAACCTATCTGAATGTGGGAACGATCCATGGCGGAAGGGCTCCCAACGTCATTCCGGATGCGGCCGAAGCGGAAATCCTGATCCGCACCGTTGCTTCAAGTGCCCGGTATGTGGAGATCTTGCAGGAACTCTTCGCCGGAGAGGAATCGCTGGAGGTAGTAGCCACCTCAGAACCCCAGGTGATGGAATCGGTGGCAGGCTTCCCGACCAAGGTGGTGGGATACGGCACCGATGTGCCTTCCTTGAGATCCCTGGGCAAGCCGCTGTTGGTGGGACCTGGTTCCATTCTCGAGGCTCACACTGCCCAGGAGAAAGTGGCCAAGCAGGAGCTTCGGGACGCTATTGCCCTGTACAAACAGCTGATACGCCTGCTGAAAAGGGAGCGGGGCTGACCCCTCTGATCTCGGCGGTATGAGGTCGCCCCTAGAGATAGGTCTTGAACCATTCATTGATTCTCAGCTCGACGGCCGATGGGATGCTGTGCCCGTGTCCATGGTTGAGAAGTCCCAGCCTGGCCGGGTCACCGTAGAGCCGATAGGCCGGCATCGCAGCGTGGATGAATGGGGAGCTCTTGACGCCGTCTGTGCCTTCACCGGCCAGAAGAAGAAAAGGTCGTGGTGCGATCAAGGCCATTACCTCCTGGTGGTCGTGATCGAACTCTTTGATCTTGGGGCCCAGGTACCAGGACGCGTACCAGTTGGAAAAGTGGGCTCCGATTCCAGGCTCACTGGAGATCGCGGCTCGGACCCGCTCATCGAAGGCTGCCAGATAGAAAGATTCCTTGGCGCCCAGAGAGTGTCCGAAGGCTCCCAGACGGTTGCTGTCGACCTCGTCTACCTGCTCCAGGATATCCAGGCCCCGTTGGGCGTCGAAAAGCATCTTGGCCATGCCCGTGGAGCCGGGATGCCGCATTTGAAATTGGTGGACTCGGACTTCCCAGGCATGCCGAACCCAGTTACTCGGTGGCTTGAACCAATGTGGGTCGGTCTGACTTCGAGGATGCTGCTCCTGGCAGGAGGAGGGCAGGGTGCCGTCGTCGACATCCTGCCAAAGAAAGCAGGCGGGAGAGAAGGTCACGAAACCCTGCTGGGCCAGTTTGAGCCCGAGGGCCAGTTGGTTCTTTCCTTCCACCCCTGCCGGTTGTCGGATAGTGTTGTGGGTGGTCGCATGGAGGACCACGATGCCCGGAGCTTTTCCGGATAGCTTCCTGGGTTTGATCAGGTAGCCACGGACTCTGAGGCCGGGTTCGCTCTCGTACTCGACGAGCTCACGGATGACCCCTGGAGGCGACTGGATCGGACCGGTCCCATTGCTGGCTGGATTCTCGGTGATGAACTTCAGCCGGGGAGGGTCGGGATTCTGGGGCAGGGGGCCGAGATAGTCCAGCCAGGGTTCCGTCTTCCCTTTTCAACGCTGAGCGAAGAGGAGTCTGTCCGGCCATGCTCGGACTCTGCACCTCTGCCAGCCAGGGGACGTTCCGGGTATGCGACTGAGCTCGGGCAGAGAGGGTGGACGCTGCTGCCACACCCAGTGAGGCGACGAAATACTCCCGACGAGAAAGGCCTCGACCAGGCACAGGATAGGTGTCAGACGTGGTTTTTTTCATTTGATCCAGGATACGAATAGCTGGATCCAGAAACAAGACCGGAGTGCGGCAGTCGACGTGCTCTGGAGAAGCCAGGACCTGTCGAAGGATCGTTTAGCCCTTTCCTTGCAAGCACGCTGGAGTCCCAGTAGACTCCGAAGACGATTCATTTGTTGCCGGTCTTTCACCCCTTTATCGCGTGGGCAGTCCTGTTGGCCTCTTGTGACCAGGCTTGTGACACCTCAGGAGAAGGAATATGAGAGAGAGAAGAGTCCTGACAGCCCTGGCGGTGGTCGTTGCCCTCCTGGTCGGAACGGGCTCTCCCGGAGATTTGCTTTGGGCCGCGAAGGGAACCCGCACCGAGGTTCGTGGCCTGCGTGGAGCCGTGACGGCCGGACATCCCCTGGTCGCAGATGTAGGCATGGAGATTCTCAAGCAAGGGGGAAACGCCGTGGACTCCGGCGTGGCGATGCTGCTAGCGGCCTCGGTCGTGGAGTTCAACTCCTTCGGATTCGGAGGCGAGATGCCGACCCTCATCTACTCTCCTCGAGATCGGCGTGTGGTGGCCGTCAACGGCAATACCCGAGCTCCGAAGGCCGCCAACATCGGCTGGTTTCGGGAGCAGGGATACAAGCTGATTCCGGCAGACGGATTCATGCCGGCGGGCGTGTGCGCCGTACCAGCAGCCATTGTGCTCAGCCTGGAGCGCTATGGCACGCTTTCCTTCTCTGAGATCGTCCAGGGTGCCATTCGTCTGGCCGAGGGCTTTCCCGTGACCGAGCGCTGGCGAAAGTATGTCGGGAGGGAGGAGACGGAGAAGTATCGGGGACCCAAGACCTTCCGCACGGACTGGCCCAGTTCGGCCGCTGTGCTCCTGCACGACGGCCGGCTGCCGGGAGTGGGAGAGGTCACTCGCAACCCCGACCTGGCCCGCACCTTTCGACGCCTGGCGAAGGCGG
Source organism: Acidobacteriota bacterium (assembly GCA_965222655.1). Lineage (GTDB taxonomy): Bacteria > Acidobacteriota > UBA6911 > RPQK01 > JAJDTT01 > CAUZIZ01. The sequence continues at coordinate 344,142 of CBDCUP010000022.1, read as the reverse complement.
AGAAGGACGCTTTGAAGAAGGGCGGAGACCGAAAATTGGCGCTCAGGGCGGTTCACGACTATTTCTACAAGGGTCCAATTGCCCATGAGTTGGTCCGGTTTTCCCAGGAGTTCAAGGTCCGCGACGGTGAGGGTGGCTACCACACCGGTCTTCTGACAACCGACGATTTTGCCGACTATGAGGCTCGAATCCAGGAGCCCTGGAGCATCGATTACCGGGGCTATCAGGTCTATAAGTGTGGCCCCTGGACGCAGGGTCCGGTATTTCTTCAGCAGCTGGCCTTGTTGGAGGGCTACGATCTGGCCTCTCTGGGGCACAACAGTGCAGAGTACCTTCATCTCTGGCTGGAGACTGCCAAGCTGGCTCACGCCGATAAGGAGAAGTACTACGGTGATCCCGACTTCGTGTACGTTCCGCAACAGGGATTGCTGTCCAAGGGATACGCCGAGTTGAGAAGGCGGCTCCTCGATTGGACGAAGGCCTCGCTGGAGCTGCTTCCAGGAGATCCATTCCCCTTTGATGCCCATCCGGAGAAACGGCCCACCAACCTGAGCTTGGCTCCGGTCGAGCCCGGGCTGAAAGATGACGGGACCACCGGCGTGCGCGCGGTGGACTCTCACGGGACCATCTTTTCTTCTACTCCCAGCGGCGGCTGGCCAGCCTCCTCTCCCATTGTTCCGGGACTGGGCTTCTGTCTGGGCAGCCGGGTCCAGATGTTCTACCTGGAGGAGGGACTGGCCAAGTCCCTGGCCCCCGGCAAACAGCCGTCCACCAGCCTCACCCCCAGCCTGGTCATGAAGGATGGCCGTCCCTGGATGGGTTTCGGTATGCCGGGAGGGGATCAGCAGGATCAGGGAACGCTTCAGTTCTTCCTCAACGTGGTGGACTTCGGCATGGGCTTGCAGGATGCGCTGGATGTCCCCAAGGTCTGGACCAAGCACTTCCCCGGTCTCTTCTATCCCCACCGGGCAGACCCTGGTCGAGCCTACCTGGAAGGGCGCCTCACCAACCTGGAGGAGATCGCTGCTGATCTCCGGCAAAGGGGGCACAAAATAACGGTGGCGAGTCCCTGGAGTGGCGACAACACCATGGTAGTGATGATTGACCCCAGGACGGGCACGCTGGTAGCGGCGACCAATCCACGTATGGAGGGCAGTACCGCACTGGCCTGGTAGGGGAGCCGCGGATTTTCGAAGCTTCTGCTCCGGCGAGGGGGTGGGCTCCAGGCCGCCGTCCGAGCCAAAGGCTCGCAAATAAAGACGTCGGCCTGTGGTTTTGGTACGATCTTGAGAATCTTCCTGGTCCGGGGCTCGAACTGAGTTCCTACCCAGAGACGGAGGCTGTCGATGAAGCCGAATAATGGGGAAAGGGCCGCCAGATTCGGAGAGTGGACCGCTGGTTGCTACAACCTGGCCAAGATTGCTGCTCTGTTGTTGGCAGCCCTCTGGACCCTCTTCGAGTGGAACGTTTCGATCTTCCCCAGGGAGTCGCACGAGGATTTCCTGCGCAAGGCCCAGAAGAGAACCGACCTGACAGTGCAGATAGGCAAGGTTGCGCTCCAGCGACTGGATCGACCAACTGGGCAATCCGGGTTTGAGACGGCTGCTCGGCACGATCTACTGATTCAGGGAGAGTGCACTTTCACCAATGAAAGGGACTTCCCGATTGCTCTCCAGTCGAAAGATCTGGTCCTGCGATTTGCGGCAGGCATCGAGGAGCTTGGTACTCCAGATAGTGGCGAAGCGGCGGGGTTTGCACCCTTTCAGATCGACTGGTCTCAAGACTATAAGATCGAGATGGAAACGGCGTTTGGGCCGGTGAACGAAAGTAAAGAAGCCTCGATTCTGGAACAGGGTGGGGTGAACATCATTCCTTTCTATGTGCCTGTGTCGGTGTACTGGCAACCTTCAGAACGACAGAGGTTGATGGAGCTAGACCTCGAGTTCAACGTCTACGGTGTCCATCCGGAAACCAGCGAAGAGATTGAAGGTTCCCGGCAGATCAAGCGTATCGCCCATAGAATGCTGCTCAAACGAGCCGGTGAGACTAAGCGACTAGGTCGCACCTCCCGTCGGCGCTAGGCACTCCGGAAATAGAAGACAAATCCTCGGGTTGGGATCCGTTGCTGTCGAGCCGCCGCAAGGCCTTCGAGGACTCTTGACCTCAGGTGGCTTTTCCGTTTGGTTCGACCAGGTGGTAGAGTTTACGATTGCTTCTTGAGAATCGTTAATTCGCGGGTACACGAGCATTTGCAATCGAGGGACCGTTTCACGGAGGTAGACAGATGAAGGCGTTAGAACATGCAGCGATTATCGCAGATGACCCGGAAGCTCTGGTTGACTGGTACTGCACCACCCTCGGCTTCGAGTTGATCGCCAAGGGGGACCTGGTTCTCGATGGGAATGAGCTCACCTACCATTTTCTGGGCCTGTCCGGAGGAGCCCTGCTCGAGATCCTTCCTTCCAATCTGGGATCGCGCTCCAAGAAGGCTCCCGACGACGCCGGCATTCGGCACCTGGCGTTTCTGGTAGAGGACTTCGAAGCGTCTTGCCAGTCGCTTCGCGAAAAGGGAGTGGATCTCGGCACTGAGCGGGAGTTGCCCGACGGGACCAAGCTGATATTCTTCCCCGATCCGGAGGGAAATCTATTGCAGCTGGTCTATCGGACCCACGCTCTTCGTCCCTGGCTCTAGGGAGGTGAGCTGAAGTCTGGGAATCAGCGTCCTCTCCAGTATCTGGAGTAAGCCAACCCACGTCCGACAACTGCAGTAACCAAATGAAGTTTAATGAAGTTTCAGGTCAGTCCCGCCCCCAAGGAAGCCCTGGCCCCATTCGAGAACGAAACTTCGGTTACGTCTGCCGTGATTGTCGCTACCGCCAATGACAGAGCCGTGACTGCAAAGGAGCGGTCCCGATCACCGATCGGGACATGCCATAAAAAAGGAGATGCAATCGGCCACCGTCTGTTTGGTCGGTTGTTTCCGGCATCCGTATGCCGGGACCGCTCCTTTGCAGTCACGGCTCTGTCATTGGCGACTCTTGGATGATCTCCTACCCAATGAAGTTTCAGCTTAGTCCCGCCCCCAGGAGGTATTGGCCCCATTTCAGAAAGAAACTCTTTCCCTCGCGCACGACAAGTCCCGTTCTCCGCGCTTTTTCGTAGAGTAGAGACCTGCGACGTTCAGACGTTTCGACGTGCGACGTATTCTTGGAGTTTCAGGCTAATAGGAGAGGGCACCGATCCGCCATGGAGATACCCGACCGGGAATTGCTCGCAGCACTGTTGGGTCAAGATAATGCGGATAGTGCTGTCTCAGGGCAGGCTGGGGTTGAGGCGTTGCCTCCAGTTCCAGCAGGCGCTGAATCCGTTCCTCGGTCTCGGGGTGCGTGCGAAATAGGGACAGAGACGGTATCCGGTGTCCAACCGGGAAGATCCGCTGCAGCCATCCTCTCTGGATGCGCTCCATCTTGGCCAGTGCTTTCGCCAAACCACGTGGATTACCTGTCAATCTGGCGGCGCCGAGGTCGGCTTCAAACTCGCGAGTTCGAGAAAGTGCCAGTTGCAGCAGCGCGCTGGCCGTCGGCGCACTGATCAGGAGCAGAACCAACAGCCACGGGAACTGATACCCATCCAGGATGAACATCGGCAAGTTGAACAGGAGCATCAACTGTCCAATCCAGGAAAGAGTCCCAGTCACTCGGCTGACCCCGTCGGCCAACCCCATTACCCAGAGGTCGCTGTTACGGATATGGCTGACTTCATGCGCCAGAACACCGGCCAGCTCCTCCCGATTGAGGGTCCGTAGAAGGCCATCGGTCAGGCCCAGGGCTGCATCGTTGGGTCCGCCCACGGCGAACGCATTGACGACTCGGCTGGGTACGTAGTAGAGGTTGGGCAGTCTAGGCAGCCGTGCCCGCTCCGCCAGAGTTCTCACGATGCGGAACAGGCCGGGAGCCTCATGAGGCGAAAGCGGGCGGGCCTGGTGAAGGCGAAGCACCAGTCTGGGTGAGACTTTTGGGCCGAGGAAGAGAAAAAGCGATCCCAGTAGTAGCAGCCACAGCAGTCCATCGTTGCCAGCCAGCGACCATCCCATTGTCGCCAGCAATCCCAGCATGCCTGTAATCAACACGGCCGACTGCAGGAAGTTGGTGACTTTCCGCTTTACCACTCGTTCTCTGCGTATCATGCATCCCCTCCTTCGATCCGTTCTGTATCGAAACGATTCTTGCGCGACCCCTTCTATTTAAGATCCCAACCGCTCGAATCCAAGTTGGCAGCCGAATTTTCAGGACTCGTCGGCCAGAAACGCCTCCAGAGACAAACTCTGTCCCTATCGGAGACACTAAAGGTGGTTGAGCCGTTGTCTTCGCTACGGGCTCAGTGAAGAGGCCAAAGGACTGGGATGAGCAGCGAGGCGATGATCCAAAGGAGGATGTTGAGGGGGACGCCCACCTTGACGAAGTCCGCGAACCTGTAGTTGCCCGGCCCGTAGACCATCAGATTGGTGTGGTAGCCGAAAGGCGTGCTCAGGGCTGAGGAGGCGGCAAAGGTTATGGCCATCAGGATGGGCAATGGGTTGAGCCCCAGATTCTGGGCGAAGGCAATCCCGATCGGCACGAGCAGAATGGCTGCCGCGTTGTGAGACATGATCGAAGCGAAAACGGTAGACAGTAGATAGAAAACGGAGACAATTGCAGTCGGTCCAAGGTCCTTCGTAAAGCTCAGGATGCCCTTTGCGATGACCTCGGCGGTCCCAGTGTTTTCCATCGCTAAACCCAGCGGAATTACCCCAGCTAGCAGGAAGATCACAAACCAGTCGATGGATTCGTAGGCTTCCTGCAGCTTGATGCACCCGAAAACTCCCATCAGGATGCATCCCACGATGGCGGCAACCAGGATCGGCATGATCTTGAAGGCTGCTAAGACCACTACCAGGGCGATGACCGCCAGAGCGAGGGGTGCCTTCTGCCTGCGGACAGTAGGCGCCTCGACTTCCTGCAGCATCAAGAAATCTCGGTCGTTGGTGAGTCCTCGCATATACTCGCGTCGTCCCTGCAGCAGCAACATGTCACCGGCATCCAGCCTTATGTTCCCGACTCGCTCCTTGATGGTCTCGCCGTGTTTCTGGACGGCCAGCGCGAAGACGCCGTAGTGGTGTCTGAAGTTCGCTTCGCGCAAATTCCTTCCAATCAGCGATGAGCCGGGAGAGACCATTACCTCTGCCAGCATCACTTCTTCCGTCATCAGGTCCCGATCGGCATATTTCTCCTGGGATCTGATGGAAAGACCCTCCAGCTCCTTCATTTCCATGATGCTGTGAATGGATCCACGCACCAGGAGTTCGTCGCCTTCGTGAAGTTTGGAGTCCCGAAAGCCCGACCAGATGCGCTCCTCGGCTCGAATGATCTCCAGGATCGTGACATCGTATTTTTCACTTAGTCTCGATTCAGCCGGAGTTCGCTGAACCAGAGAGGACTTCTTTTCCACCACCAGCAAAGTGAAGTAGCGGCCCACCTCGTACTTTCCCGTCAAGTCGGCGGGGGCGCCACGATCAGGGAGTATCTTTCTTGCCACGAAGGTGAGGTAGAGGAGTGCTACGACCAGGAACACGACCCCGAGCTTGGTCAACTCGAACATCCCGAATTCCCGGGCACCGTGGTCCGCTGCCATGGAGCTCACCAGGATATTCGTAGAGGTCCCAATCAAGGTGCAGGTACCTCCTGCAATTGAGACAAAGGATAAAGGGAGGAGCAGACGAGAGGGGCTGGTGCCATGCTGACGACACACCGTGAGGGCCACAGGAATGAAGACGGCCACCGCAGCAGCATTGTTGATGAAGGCTGAGGCAACCCCAGCCGTGATCATCAGCAGCAGGAACAATCGAATCTCACTGCCACGACCCAGCTGAATGAGTTTCTGGCTGATCAGGTTGATGGCTCCTGTCTTCACCAATCCACTGCTGAGAATGAACATCGCGGCAATGGTGATGGTGGCCTTGTTGCTGAAACCCGAAGTCCCCTCCTGAACGGTCATGAAGCCCGGCCGGAAGAGCCCGATGACGATCAGAGCTGTCATGATCAAAATGGCAACCATGTCGACTCGGAGCCTTTCCGAGACGAAGAGAACCATGGCGGCGACTATAATCAGGCAGACGAGGATGATGTCGAGCATAGAGCTATCTGGAATCGCTAAAACGGACTATATTCTTGGCATTCTATCCTAGACGATCCGAGGGGCGGTGAGCAGGCTGCGTGTGTACACCCCCTTGAACGTGCCAAACCCCATCTGCTCGCCCTTGGCTTCGAACATATCCTTCGGTCGATCATGATGGGCTCCGTGGACAGCCACTGTCAAACTGAACTCCGTACGCTCCAGCATCGATGTCTGGCCAATCGAGACAGCGAAATTGCCGTCCGTTCGTCTACGGTGAGGGAGTGAAAATGCCGTTGACACCGGTCAAGACGGTTGATAGGTGCGCCCACTATTCGCGACGTGATGGTCGATAGAACTCAGCCCCGGGCTAAATGTGTGGAACGTCAGCCCACTAGCCGGCTGAGAATCGGGTTTCACTGACGCCGATCAGTATTCTCTTCGGGATAAGTTTAAGAGAAAAGCGGACCCTGGCACCCGCGATGGCCCTTTTGGGTACCGCTCTGCGTTTTATTAGATTGTAGCGCCTTACAAAGCGGTCGAAAGAAGGAGGCAACAAGGCGAAGCTCAAGGTTGGGAAGTTCGTGAAGGCCGGCACCTATCTCGGCGATGAGGGAAAGGTCGGCTGCGCCTCGGGCGATCACCTGCATTTCGAAGTCGGTGTGCCCCGAAAGAGTAACCCCATCAGCACGACGGGCGGATTTCTCAAAGACAATTCGGGCAGCAAGCGCAACCGGATTCCCAGAATTTGCGGAATCTCCGGACGTATCTTCGCCAGCGGGACCAGCTATGATGCGCGGAAGGTTCCCGGCAATATCAAAAAGGGTCGCTCGGAGGTTGCCAGACACGGAGTCCCAGCGCGGGACTTTCAGTGTCTGTTCGACCAGGCGACCGGGTCAGGCTACGAGTTGAAATGGATCGACGGTTTCGACAAGAAGGGGAAGGTCTACTACAACGCGATTTTCGGGCGCAAGGGTAGGGCGAAGTGGGTAGCCTATTTTGGACTGACCGGAAAACAGTACCAGGCGCGCCTCGACCAATATACCAAGAGGGGTTACCGACCGGTTCAGGTCGAGACCTACCGACGCGGAACCGGTGTCCGCTACGCACTCATCCTGAAGAAGAAATCGGGCCCCAAGTACGTGGCCTACCACGGGCTTTCTGCCAGCAAACATCAGAAGCGAACCGACGATCTGGTCAAGCAGGGCTTCAGGCCGAAGAACGTAGCGGTCGCCTCAGTAAAAGGGACCCGCTACTACACGGCGCTCTACGAAAAGACCAACATCGGCAGCTTCCAGGCCAAGTCCTTCCTGACGCAAGCTGCGTATCAGAAGCTCTTCGATGAGAACAAGAAGAAAGGTCGCCAGATTGCCTATCTCAACGGCTACGAGCACAAAGGGAAGCCGTACCTTTCAGCAATTTGGAACTCCAAGACCAAAGGAGCCTACAAAGCGCGCCACAACCTGAGCGGCAGCCAGTATCAATCTGAGTGGCAGAAAGCGACGAAGGCTGGATACCGCACTCGAAATGTGACCGGCTACACTGCTGGGAGCTCTGTGAAGTACGGTGGCGTTTGGCGAAAATAGAGGAGGCCGCCTGATTTTGATTCTACCCGGCTTGCCCGTAGGCGAGGGTCAACTCCAAGAGCTTGAGAGTCGTCTTCCAGTTCCGGAAGGTGCTTGGGGTCCCTAGCCTGGAGTCAAAGTAGGGTCATCCGGTAAATGGGGAGGTGGGGACGTGGTTGGCACCTTCCGGATCCCAAATCTGCTCCCCGTTCGCTTGTCCATATAGTCGGCTGCAGTAGCAGAGGCCGTGGGAACTGTGGAAAACTCCGAGCGACATCGAACCGGGCCAGCAAGCCCGTGATACGGAGTTTTCCAAGCGCTGTGCGAACGGTGGAAAAACAACTGCGAGCACTTGCCAGTTCTCCTCCAGAACTACTTGTTTTTCCACGGTTTGCATAGTGCGGCAGTTTCCATGGCCTACCTTTGACTGGCGGCACCTCCCCATTTACCGGATGAACCTCAAAGTAGGCGTTGGTCAGCTTCGAACGTGCAAGGCCGTGGGGACACTTCAAGTAGACCTCACGGCCTTGGACAACAAACTCATCGGGCGGCGAGCGCCTGGCACTCAACTCTGCGACCCCAGTGCTACTCGGAAAGCAGCCCAGGAAGGCGACGTGAAGTTTCCGGTCATCGCCGCCAGCCTGCAGGAATGGATTGGCACGGACGATTCGGCTGAGTTCCTGCGCGCTACGGGTGATGACCGGCGTTTCCCAGCCGAAGTGGCTGGAAATGAGCTGAATGATATCGGTGCGCATGCGAGGGATCTCAGTTGCATCCGCCTTGAAAATGACGTTGCCGCTTTGGATATAAGTCTGGACCTGCTGGGCGCCCGCTTCCTGGAAGATCGAGACGAGATCACTCATCGGCAGTTTGTGCTTACCGCCTACGTTGATTCCCCGCAGGAGCGCAATTTGGAGTGTCGGTTTCTGAGGTTTCTTTGCTGTGGCCATTTTCCGGGCCAGAACATCAGGATCGCCAATTGCCTAGTTCTGGCTCTCGGGATCACCTCACTTGGCTGCCCCTGCTGACAACCCCTTTCTCATCCTGATCAGGACTTCCGGCGATGCAATCGCATCCTGTTTCAAGACGAGGAGCACAAAGTTGTCGGCGAGGATCTCCTCAGGATGAATGATGTATTTAGTGTTTCTACCGACCTGTTCGAAAAAGCCTGAAATCCCGTCGACCCCTACCAGGGTTGCGCTCGTTCCGTCGTATCTTGCTCCAGTATCTAGCGGATCGGAGCTTCTTTCGACCAAAAGGAACCTGAATTGAAGGTAGTCAAAGAGCTCTTCCCCACTTCCAACGTCGTACTTCTCGCGGTTGGCGAAGAGAATCGGGACAGCCCAGGTGGGCTCTCCATCGACCCGTACTCGAATGCAGTGCTCGTTTCTGGGCGCGTCAGGGTTCGTGATCTTTATGGGTCGGAGCGAAGCCGGGAATTGAACTTCAGGACACTTCTTGAAGCCGATACCCTGATAGAGTCGTTCCCTCAGCTCGGGATTCGTTCGGGATAGGATGTGGAACAGTTCATGGCAGAGGACCTTCTGGATCGTCGACGGTTCGGCCATGAGTTTGGAGACGGGCAGGACTATGGCCTGGGCTCGTGTGTAGACGGCTTCGCCTTCTTCCTTTCCAGTGGTCTTGACCAGATAGATGCTCTCGGGCAGCGGGAGTGCCAGTGTCTCCAGAGCCGATCGCACATGGTCAAGAGCAGCCCCTATGCGTTCCTTCTCTGGTTTCGTCCAGGCAAGCACCTGTTGTCTTACGAATAAGAGGAACTCTGATTCGGAAACCTTGTGGTCCGTTTTCAAACGTACAGCTCGATCGAATGGGCTGAGCTGCTTGACGAAATCGTCTCGCCTTCCTAGAACCTTCCGTCCCTCAGCAACGGTCGCGAAAACGAGGGTGGTATCTCCCAGCAGCAGTTCGGCACGGCCCTCCTCCAGGGATGGGACACACACCGTAAGCAGTGTCAGGCATAGAACGCCTGTCTGTGACAGCCCGAACAAACGGCAAAGTCTGGTGCCCACTCTCAACTTCGAGAACCCCCTGATCGCAGAATCCAAAAGACTCCCAGGCATTGTGTAGGAGATCGAGCCCCAAGTACATCTGATCTGAAACTTCCAGCGTGGAGGCCACCCTCACGTCCCTCGACCGAAATTTTCTTCTCGAATGGAGCCAGTGTTTCCTGGGGGCGGGACTAAGCTGAAACTTCATTGGCAGAAGGAAGGTGTAGGAAACATGACCTGTAGCACGGGCACTCTTGCCCGTCGAGCACACCGACGGGCAGGAGTGCCCATCCTACAACCGACACGGTGCTATCGATCCTAGCAGTAGGAGACGACCGAAGTTTCTTTCTCGAATGGGGCCGGGGCTTCCTGGGGGCGCAACTGACCTGAAACTCGAACGTGGCTTCGGTCTCCAGGCCGAAGTATTCTTCCGTCGAGCCTTTGGCTTGAGCTACGGCGGCCTAGAGGCCACCCCCACCCCGAAGTCCACCCTGGATGAGCGATCTGCAGGTTGTCTGTTTCGGTTCCCCTGCAATCAATTTTCGGTTCCCGCTTGACAAGACAGCTAAAGTTTATTGAAATTGAAATTCATTTTCAATAAGGCTCTAGTCGATAGGTTTTGACTGAGTTGATTCTTGAGGAAAGAATTGCGGCAAGGCGGGCAAGCGGGAGCCACTCCCTCTACCCTGAGGAGGATTCAGTGACCAGAACCGCATCAAGACGTCGAATATTTCCCGTGTTCTTCAAATATGGAGTGCTGGCCTCGTGGCTTTGCCTGCTGGTGCCTTCAGCCCTGGGCTCGGAGAAGGACCAGCTAAAGGCGAAGCTGGAAGAGTTGGAGCGCAGACTGGAGGCTCTGGAGACCCAGGACAGCGCTGAGAAAGTGGCGGTGAGTCCCCCGAGCCCATCCCAGGAAACTGACTCGGTGGAGCTCAAGGAACTCCGCCGCCAGCTCGACATCCTGGCGGTTGAAGTGGAGCTCATTAGGAGCGGAGAGCCCCTCATCGAGGTCACCGACGAAGAGGCCCGAGCCCGCGGCCTGGGACCGGCGGCGGCCTCCGTCTATCGGCGACAAGAAGGTGTTTCGATCGCCGGATACGGTGAAATGCTCTACAACAACTTCGCTGCCGAAAACGAACTTGGAGATCCCGTCAGGCAATCCACCCAGCTCGACTTCCTGCGGGCCATCATCTATGCCGGCTACCGCTTCAACGACCGTTTCGTATTCAATTCGGAGATTGAGTTCGAGCATGCCTCGACCAGCTTGGAGGGATCTGCTTCAGTCGAGTTCGCCTATCTGGACTTCATCGCTAACGACTACCTCTCGCTCCGCGGTGGACTTCTCCTGGTTCCGATGGGATTGGTCAACGAGTTGCATGAACCTACCGTTTTCATGGGAGCACTGCGTCCCGAGACCGAGCGCCGGATCATACCGTCTACCTGGCGAGAGAACGGCGTCGGTGCCGTTGGGTCGGTGGGAATCTTCGACTACCGAGTCTACTTGATCAATGGCCTACAGGGTTCCCGCTTCAGCTCCAGCGGTCTTCGGGGAGGACGTCAGAAGGGTTCCGAAACGACTGCCACGGATATGGCCGTGGTAGCGCGTCTGGACGTCAATCCGACGCCGGGCATCTTCTTCGGTGGTTCCATCTATAACGGCGCTTCGGATCAGGGCGCGTTTTTCGAAGGCAGCGAACTGGATGTCGGGACGACGATCGGCGAGCTACACGGGCAGGCCCAGTTGCGGGGTTTCGATCTACGGGGGCTGTACGCCTGGGCTCATCTGGACGATGTGACCCGACTGAACCAATCGTTGGGCCTCGCGGGCAGCGCTAGCATCGGCGAGAGCCTTGAGGGAGGATACCTCCAGATCGGGTACAATCTGCTGTCCCAATTCAGAGCCGACATTCGGGTGATGCCCTACTACCGGTACGAGATCCTCGATACCCAGAAGGCGGTCCCCACGGGTTTCTTCCGGAATCCCAGCAGAGAGCGTACCTTTCAGACCCTGGGACTGGAGTTCAAGCCCATCCCCAATATCGTCATCAAGTCGGATTTCGTCTGGAATCGGAACAAGTCGCAGACGGGAGTGAATCAGGTCAACGTTGCCCTGGGTTACAACTTCTAGTTGCTGTTGTCTATGGACTATGGTGCACGAATAAGAGTTAATGGCCAGTGCAACTTCGCCCCAGGACTGAAACGCCTATGCCGCCGCTCACGCTTGATGACCTGGTTAAGGGCGAAGAGGGGATCCTCGATTCCATCGAGTTGCCGGATGCAGAGAGCCGCCGGCTAATGGAGCTGGGATTCTTGCCGGGCACCCTGGTAGTTGCAGCCGGCCGTTCACCCTTTGGCGACCCACGCATTTTCCGCGTCGATGGCTCAGAGGTTGCGCTGCGCCGCGAGACCGCCGCCCGCTTGATCCTCCGTTCACCCCAATCGATTCCAGAGAAGGAGTCATGAGCGGGAACTACCCTGGGGCCGCGGCAGTTGCCACCTCCGAGACCCAGCAATCGACCTCAGACAGAGTGCGTACGGTGGCTGTTGTGGGCCCACCCAATGCGGGAAAGTCTACGCTCTTCAATCGCCTCACCGGACTGCGCCAGAAGGTGGCCAACTACCCTGGAGTCACCGTAGAGAAGCGAGTGGGACAGGCCCGTCTCTCCGGCAGCCTGGAAGTCGAACTGGTCGATCTGCCAGGCATCTACAGCCTGCAGCCGATGTCCGAAGATGAACGGGTCGCCCATGATGTTCTGACGGGTCGTATGCCGGGAGTCTCCCCTCCTGATGCCATTGTCCTCATTCTCGATTCCACGAATCTAGGACGTCACCTCAGTTTCGCCGCTCCCATTCTGAGCTTGGGAGTTCCCACTCTGGTTGTCCTCAACATGGCCGATGATCTGCGAAGGCGGGGCGGGAATCTCGAACTTGACAAGTTGGCGGAGAGACTCGGAGCTCCCGTCGCCTTGATCAGTGCCCGAACTGGAGAGGGAGTTCCGGCCGTTGAGGAGTTTCTGGAAGGAGCCCTGGCCGTCCCAAATCCGTCGGAGCTCCCCATCATTCAGGATGTCCCGCGCTGCCGCGAATGGTCAGCCCGTATGGGAACTGCAGCAGATTACACGGCACCGGCTCCACCCCTTTGGACGCGCCGTCTGGACGCCTTATTCCTCCATCCGTTGGCAGGTCCCCTGATCTTCGGGATATTGGTGGTGGCCGTCTTCCAGACGGTGTTTACCGTGGCCGTGCCCCTGATGGACGGGGTGGATGCTGCCGTTTCGGCTTCCGGCAGCTGGCTGAACGCCTTTCTGCCCGATTCCTGGTTTCGGAGCCTCTTGATTGAAGGTGTGTGGGGAGGGGTGGGTTCAGTCGTGGTTTTTCTGCCTCAGATCCTTCTCCTCTTCATCTTCATCGGCGTTCTGGAGGATTCCGGCTATATGGCTCGGGCCGCTCTGATCGCGGACCGCACCATGAGGAACGTGGGCCTGCAGGGGAAATCCTTCATCCCGCTGCTTTCGGCCTATGCTTGTGCCGTCCCTGCCATCATGGCCACGCGGACCATCGAGAGCAAACGTGATCGTATCGCTACCATCCTGATCGCGCCTTTCATGACCTGTTCGGCGAGGTTGCCAGTCTACACCCTGGTGATTGCGGCATTTATCCCTGAACAGCCGCTTCTGGGTGGACTCCTGGGTACCCGTGCCGTGACGATGCTAGGCCTCTATCTGCTCGGTTTCCTGGCAGCGGTTTTCACCGCCTGGATTCTCAAGTCCTCCGTATTGCGTAGCGGGCGCTCCTCTTTCGTCCTGGAGCTGCCTCCCTACCGATTGCCAGGCCTGCAATCCCTGGGCCTTCGTCTGTTCGATCGTGCTCGTATCTTCTTGAGGCGTGCTGGGACCGTGATCATGGCCACCAGCATCATCTTGTGGATTCTGGCCAGTCTTCCACTCCAGGACGGCAAAGCTCCTCCCATAGCCGAGAGCGTAGTAGGCACCGTGGGCCGAACGATCGAGCCGGTGATCGAACCGCTTGGATTCAATTGGAGAATAGGTGTTGGACTCATCACTTCCCTGGCGGCCCGGGAGGTCATCGTCGGAACTTTGGGTACCCTTTACGGAATGGAGGGGGATGAGGGTTCGCGGGATCTACAAGAGGCTCTGAAGAGCGAACTGGACCTGGGCGGGGCGGTGGCCCTTCTGGTGTTCTTCGCCTTCGCCATGCAGTGCATGTCCACGGTGGCAGTCGTGCGGAGAGAGACCGGAGGCTGGAAGTGGCCTGTGATCCAGTTTTCCTACATGACCTTACTCGCCTATGTCGCAGCGTTCTTCGCAAACACGCTGATCGGCCCATGACGTCCTGACCACCTTCTACCCTCCCGTAGCGGTGGGTTCCAGGCCGCCGTGTGTCGAGCCAAAGGCGAGAAGGAAGAACTTCGGCCTAGAGACCGAAGCCACGTAAGGAGACCGGCCTAATCGAACTGAAACGAGTACAGCTTGGCGTTCTGGACCGAGATCTTCAGCTGGATCGGGATCCCGGCCAGCCCGCTCAAATCGCTTTTCCCTCCCCAGCTGACACGATGTCGACCCGTCTGCGCGAGGGTATCGGCGTCTTCCATTGTCAGCCCCTCGAGAGGCCTGTGGTCCGGCCCAATGACTTCCACCTTTACTTCAGGGAGACCGGCGCCGTGATTCCTCTTCGCCGCCTCCATATTGAGGTAGAGCTTGCCTCCTGCAAATGAAAACAATCGCGTCACTAGAACGCCGGGGCGGACCTTGCCCCCATCGATGGACACGAAATTGTCCACCGGGAGTGTGGCCAGGCCGATGGCGCGCTGGGCGATTTCTCCCTTTTCCCTCATGCCATCCGGGCCTCTCCAATTGGCTCCGATATAGTAAATCCAGACCTTACCTTTATGGATGATCGGCGCAGCGAAGACGTAGATGCTGGTGTCGTCGAAATCGCCGTAGAAGTCACCGTTGGGAAAGAACGGCTCTCGATATTCCCTGCGGTAGCGAATCCCGTCCCGGCTCGAGATGAGTTCGGGGTAATGCCGGGTGTTGGTGGTGCGAAATATGGAGATCAGCCCCAGATATAGATCCGCATGTGTGACAGCGGCCATTGCGTAGAACTCGGTATCAGGATAGTCCTTCTCGTCAGGAACTATGAGGGTCTGGGTCTCGCTCCAATGGATCCCATCGGGGCTCTCGGCCCTCCCTATCACCCTCTTCTGCATGGGGCAGCGTTTGTGATGACAGCTCTCCATGTGGACGGCATACACGTTGCGGATCGGGTCCCACCCCATGAATACCGTCGGCCCCCAACGACCGGTCCTGGGTGCGTTGTCGATGACCGGATTTCCTTCGTAGGGAGTCCAGTCGAATCCGTCGGCGGAGTAGTACAGGTCCATTTTCATCGGGGCCGTAACGCTGTCCGTACGAGTGAATGCCATGAAGCGCTTGGCCGGATCGGTTCCCTGGGGGTCCCAGAACGCCGGCGCCAGGTTCTTTTCAGTGAGCAGGTTGTTGTCTCGTGATCCCTCGAATTCAACCAGACCCAGATTGGGTTTCTCCCAGTGGATCCCGTCACGAGAGGAGGCATAGGCCCTGTCTATTCTTTCCTCAGGTACATCCATGGGGCGGCCGTCCCCGTCGGTTCCCATGACGAATTGTCCTGTGTAGTACCACATCTTGAAGAGCTTGGCGTCGCCGTCATAGACCACCGATTCGGTCTGGATCAAGTTGCCCTCCCAGGGACGGTCCTGCCTGACGACCGGGCTTGTGGGGTGCTTGACTGCCTGATTCATTACCTGGCGGGCATCGGTCAGACTCTGGATGATGTAGGAATCGACGAAGAGCTGCCTTTGCCGTCCGATCTCCAGGAATGCCTTGGGAGGGCTCCCGGCAGATACGAGTTGCGCTTGTCCCAGGATCAAGAAGAGCAGCCAGATCAGGGCAGGTAAGCCGCTTTGCTGAGCCGCCGGAGTTTTAGGAAGAACTCGGCAGAGACACTTCATTCTCAGTTTCCTCTCAGGGATTTCGGACATCTATGCTTCAATCTACGGCTAGCGGCTCTTGCGCTATCGATCCGATTGGCACGCCAGTTCCGAAGAAGCGCTGGCCCCATTCGAGAAAGAAACTTCCGTCATTTCTAGCTACGAACATCGAGAGCTGAGTGACGCTTGTAGGACGGGCACTCCTGCCCGTCGGTGTCCTCGACGGGCAAGAGTGCCCGTGCTACAGGTCACTGCTCTGTCAGATGCTGTTTCCTACACCTTCCTTCTGCCAATGAAGTTTCAGCTTAGCATTGCGCCATCGCGCATCCGGACCCTCATACCTTCTCCGGTAACTGGAACTCACGATGGTAGCGGCGCGTCAGCAGCTCGTTGGCCTCCTTGTCCCCTGGAAAAGTCTCCGTCTCCGGATCGAACCTAAGTTCCCTACCCAGCCGGTAGGAGATGTTGTCCAGGTGGCAAAAGGCGTTGGAGAGGTGGATGTCTTCGATCTCGGCGTTGAGGATGTCAGGCCGTTGCTCTCGGATGGCCTGGAAGAAGTTGCCGAATTGGATCCGGTCGACCTCCTTGAATCCCTTGCCCACTGGAGCTAGATTCCCTATCCCTGGTTCCGGCTTCTGGCTGCGTCCCAGGAAGACTTCGAAGTTCCCATCGGACAAGATGCGCATGTGCCCCTTGGTCCCGTAGAAGTGCCAGCTTCTGGGCTCTCCTGTGTAGTGGCCGCGGATCTCTCCTATCAGCATCGTCCCGTCGGCGTACTGATGGGTCGAGGTCAGGGTATTGGGAGTCTGGGCCTGATCCCGGTAGCCGAACCGGCCTCCTACGGCATCGATGCGGGTAGGCAGCCCCTTGGACTTGCCCAGCCCCCAGTGGCAGATGTCCACCGAGTGGCTCCCATTGTTCCCCATTTCGCCGCCTCCGAAGTCCCAGAACCAGTGCCAGTTGTAGTGAACCAGATTCTCGTGGAAGGGCTGTTCCACCGCGGGCCCCCGCCAAAGATGCCAGTCGAGCGAATCGGGTGGCGCTGCCGGTTTCTTGAACCCAATGGACTCGCGAGGTCCGGGTAGTAGCCAGCGGGTCATATAGATGTCGCCAACGATCCCGTCGTGGATCATGCCGATGGCCTTGCGGAAATTCGGATGTGAACGGCGCTGAGTCCCCCCCATGACCACCCGCTGGTACTTGCGAGCCGCCTGCACCAACATCCGGCCTTCCTTCAGATTGTGGGAGATCGGTTTCTCGACGTAGGCGTGTTTTCCCGCCTGGCAGGCCCAGATTCCGGCCAGTGCATGCCAGTGATTGCAGCAGGTCATGATGACGGCATCGATCTCGGAATCATCCATGATCCGCCTCAGGTCTACCTCGGTGGCGGGTCTTTTCCCCGTCAAGGTTTCCAGCTCGGCGGCCCATTTCTCTCTTCGATTCTGGTCCGGATCGCAGACCTTGACTACCTGGACCCGGTCCAGAGCAGCCACCGTCTTCATGACGCTGCCACCCCGGCCGCCCATGCCGACAACGGCCACGTTGATGCGGTCGTTGGCCCCGGCCCAGGCGGCGGGACCGACCAGGGAGGCGGCTCCGGCAGCCAGTGTCGTGTTCTTCAGAAACTCGCGGCGCTTGAGATCCGCCATCACCTGGTCCTTTCTTGATGTGGGTTCATTACGCCAGTAGCTTGTCTACTACCTTCCCGCTCACGTCAGTGAGGCGGAACTCCCGTCCCTGAAACCGGTAGACAAGGCGAGTATGGTCCAACCCCATCAGCTGCAGGATGGTGGCGTGCAGGTCGTGGACGTGGATCGGGTCCTCCACGATCTCGTAGCCGAGCTCGTCCGTTTCTCCGACCGTGATCCCGGGCTTGATACCGCCTCCCGCCATCCACATGGTGAAGGCGTAGGGGTGATGGTCTCGACCGGGATATTTGCCCGGGTGTTCGTTCATCGGAGTGCGTCCGAACTCTCCCCCCCACACCACCAGGGTCTCGTCCAGCAAGCCCCGATCCTTCAGGTCCTTTATAAGGGCGGCAGCAGCCTGGTCCGTTTCCATGCAGCGCGTCTTCAATCCGGCGTCGTGGGTGATGGATCCCATCGCCACTTGTCCGTGGTGGTCCCATCCGTGGTGGTAGAGCTGAACGAAGCGGACACCGCGCTCCACCAGCCGGCGCGCCAGCAGGCAGTTGTTGGCGAAGGACACCTTTCCCGGCTCGACCCCGTACAGTTTCTGGATGTGCGCTGGCTCCTGCCCGATTTCCATCAGCTCGGGGACGCTGGTCTGCATCCGGTAGGCTAGTTCGTAGGAGGCGATGCGCGTCTGGATCTCTGGATCTCCCACCGCTTCGTAGCGCTTCTGGTTCAGCCTCTTCAAACTGTCCAGGGAACGCCGCCGCATCTGCCGGGTCATCCACTCGGGATCGGAGACGAACAACACCGGGTCACCCTGTGACCGGAATTCTACCCCCTGGTAGAGGGTGGGCAGGAAACCCCCACCCCAACAGGAATTTCCTGCAAAGACCTGGACTGGACCCGACTGCAGCACCACGAAACCCGGAAGATCGACGTTTTCGCTGCCCAGGCCATAGGTCATCCAGGACCCCATGCTGGGGCGCCCGATGAGCTGATGGCCCGTGTTCATGAAGAGCTGAGCGGGAGCGTGGTTGAATTGTTCGGCGTGCAGGGACTTGACGATGGCGATGTCGTCCGCCACCTCGGCCAGGTGGGGCAGCAGTTCCGAGATCGCGGCACCCGAGTTCCCATGGCGCTTGTAGGAATAGGGGGAACCCAGAATCTGGGGAGTGCCGCGGAGGAAGGCAAAACGCTTTCCCGCCAGCGTTCCCTCGGGAACCTCCTGGCCGTCCAACTGGTTCAGCTTGGGCTTGTCTTCGAACAGGTCGATCTGGGAAGGTCCACCTGACATGAAGAGGAAGATGATGTTCTTGGCCTTGGGTGCGAAGTGGGAAGGCTTGGCTGCCAGAGGATTTTTCGAACCCAGTGCTGGGGAGGAAAAGAGATTCTGGTCCAGGAGTCCGGCCAGGGCGACGGATCCGATGCTCATACCGCCTTGGAAAAAGAAGTGGCGGCGGGTAATGGCTTTCAGGGCCTCTGTCTTGCGGTTCATGGCTGTTTCCTCTGACTTCAAGGCCGGGAGATTGCCTCGTCCAGGTTCAACAGAACCTGGGCCACGGAGGTCCAGGCGACGAGTTCCCTGGTCGGGGTCTCACTCTCCGCAGCACTGCGGGCCAATGGATCTGAAGTTTGAGAACGGAGGTGTGCCAGCTGATCGCGGTAGAGGGAGGTCAATTCTGCCACCTCCTCCTGCTCAGGTCGCCGGCCCAGGCTGAGACGAAAGCCGTAGGTGATCTTCTTCTCCACTTGCGGACCCGCTTCCGAAACCATGCGTCTGGCCAGTCCCTGGGCCGCCTCCAGGAACATCTCATCATTCATGAGGTTCAGCGCCTGCAGTGGCGTGTTGGATCGGGTGCGAGCCACACAGGTGGTCTCCCGGCTGGGAGCGTCGAAGTTGGCGTAGAAGGGGAAGGGTCGGATGCGCTTCAGGAAGGTGTAGAGACCTCTGCGATAGCGATCTTCACCCTCCCCGGTAACCCAGGTGTCGGCGACGTAGAGGTTGTCCCAGAGACCGTCCGGTTGTGGAGGGAAGACGCTGGGCCCATACATTCGCAGGCTCAGCAGTCCTGCGATGCTCAAGGTGTTGTCCCGGATCATCTCCGCGTCCATGCGGAAGCGGGGCCCTCGGGCGTAGAGTTCGTTGTAGGGATCTTTCTCGAGAAGCTCGGGCGTCACCCGTGTGTCCTGTCGATAGGTGGCCGAGGTGACCATCAGACGATGCATCGCCTTCATCGACCAGTTCTGCCTCACGAACTCGGTGGCGAGCCAGTCGAGCAGCAAGGGATGACTGGCTTCAGCCCCCTGAGTGCCCAGATCCTCGGGGGTCTTCACCAGAGGCCGGCCGAAGTGGTGATTCCAGAACCGATTCATGGTGACCCTGCCCACCACGGGGTTCTCAGGCGATACCAACCAACGAGCGAGGCTGAGGCGATTGGGCCGGCCCTCTTCCGGGGGCAGCGGATGAAGAACCGCCGGCACTCCCGGCTCGACTTCCTTGCCTGGATTGAGAAAGCTACCCTTGACGAAGACGTGGGTCTTACGCGGTTTGTCCAGCTCCTTCATCACCAGACTCTTGGGTGTGGTGAGCTGATCCCAGAACGTCAGCAGCTCCGACAACCGCAATCGGACCGGCTCCAGCAGGGGAGTGATGGATCGGTAGTACTCTGCCAGGACCTTCTTCTGCTCCTCGGTCTTCTGGTCGCTGGGGACGGGAAGCACCCTTTCAACCCAGGTTGGCAGCTTGACGTTTCGCGCCGGATCCTCCTCCTGCGTCAGGGTGAGGCGGAAGCGACCGATTATCTGCTGTGGAGTCTTGCCTTCGTGCCGGATCCGAAAGGTGAGGCGAGTCCCTCCTGCGAATCCGATCGGGTTCTCGGGAAGGAAGATCGCCTGGCGATCTACTCTCAGTTTGTCTTTGTCACCCTCGATAGACCAGCCTGTGCTGGAAGCTCCATCCAAGGTCCGGCGGACATCGAACTCCCCGCAGCCTCCCCCCTTCTCGTACTCGGCGGCGGCCGAGTCGAAGCGGATGGGTTTGGGTGAGCCCGATCCTTGGAGGGGTTCGGCGCTGACCTCGAAACCACTGAGTAGGAATTCCCCGCTGGGGCTCCTACTGGATCCACCGTGCGGCAAGCTGGGATGTGTCAGTGTCTCTAGTCGGATGGCGGTGATCCCCTGGACCTCGGTCTCGGCCGCAACCAGATAGGTATCCCTGGACGCTGTCGGTCCTCCGGCCAGGAGGGAGCCGTCGTTCAGCTTGGTCAGTTCGGTGTCCGCCAGAGAAAGGAAGGTCGTGGGGTCGAGCAGTTTCCAGGCGACGAGGTTGCCGCCTTTTTCATCCTCCCACTTGGCCTGAGCGGACGCCAGTTCCGGCGTCGTGCGCTTCAGAGTTGCCTTCAGCTGGATCACCTCCTGCTCTACGCTGGATCGTTGCGGCTTCAGGTAGTCGGGGGGCGACAGCGTGATGCTGGCATCTTTGGGACTGATCTTCTTTACCCTGTTGTTCTCGTCCAGGCTGCTGTTGAAGAAGGCGAACATCCGATAGTACTCTTCCTGGGTAAAGGGATCGTACTTGTGGTCATGGCATTGGGCACAACCAAGGGTGCTTCCCAACCAGACGGTCGAGGTGGTCGCGACGCGATCGAGGATGGCGGCCACGCGGTATTCCTCGTCGTCAGTGCCGCCTTCGGTGTTGATCATGGTATTGCGGTGAAAACCGGTGGCTACCTTGAGTGAAATCTCGTCGCAGGAGCCGCGGC
Organism: Acidobacteriota bacterium; assembly: GCA_965222655.1. Lineage (GTDB taxonomy): Bacteria > Acidobacteriota > UBA6911 > RPQK01 > JAJDTT01 > CAUZIZ01. The sequence continues at coordinate 323,034 of CBDCUP010000022.1, read as the reverse complement.
AATCGAATTCGGGAAGCAGGTCGCCGGCTATCTGCTGGATCGTGAACTGGTCGAACGGCATGTCCGAGTTCAGCGACTTGATCACCCAATCCCTGTAGGGCCACATACTACGGCGCCGATCGTGGATGTAGCCGTTGGTGTCGGCATAACGGGCCAGATCCAACCAGGGCCGAGCCCAGCGCTCACCATAGTGGGGAGATGCCAGGAGCTGGTCGACGAGCTTCTCGTAGGCGTCGGGAGCGGGGTCCGCCACGAAGGCGTCCACTTCCTCTGGTGTTGGAGGCAGACCGATCAGGTCGAGTTTCACCCGGCGAATCAGGGTCTCTTTGGAAGTTTCGCTCGCGGCCTCGATGCCTTCTTGCTGCAGGCGTCTCAGGATGAATCGATCGATGGGATTTCGCACCAAGCCGGGCTTCCCCAGTTCGGGTGGAGTCGGCCGTACCGGCTTTACATAGGCCCAGTGTTTCTTGGCAGGTTGAGACTCGGCCTCCATGCTGTCCGGCCACTGAGCCCCTTGATCCAGCCAGGCGCGGATGAGCTCGATCTGGTGCGGGGCAAGCGGACCCGTAAGAGGCATGGGTGAGCCTTCGGCCTCACCCAGGAGCTTTTGGTAGAGAAGACTGCCCGTGCTGTTTCCTGGGAAGATGGCGGGTCCCGACTTGCCCCCCTCGAGGGCGAGTTGTCTGCCGTCCAGTCGGAGGCCGTTCATCTGCTTCTCCGACCCGTGACACTGGTTGCACCTGGTCTCGAAGATGGGCCGAATGTCCTTGACGAAATCCACCGCTGGCGGAGACGCTTCCGTTCCACCCACCATGCCCAATGCGCCCAGGGTAAGGAGCAGCACAGCCGGCCGAACCCGTCGAACTAGACTTACTTCCATATGCTGGCTCCACGTTGAAATCAGATTCCAATCAAGTATAGCGAAAGCGTACGTTTCCGGAAAGACCTGCGACTCCGCCTGGGACCCGTACTGCCTCCACCAAGCTTGACAGAGGACGAGTGAAAGCGGTAGGCTACATGTCTCTTCGGTACAGGGCCTCCTGAAGTCATCTATGAAGAGTTGAAGGCCCAATCAGTTTCATCCCTGCGAAGGTCCTACCTAAGGATTAGCCGGCCAGATCGGATCGATACCGACTTCCGAAAAGGACCCGCGCAAGATTGCGGATTCGATCGGATTTTCCCGACATTGACTCTCGCCGTCACTCCGTGGAGGTGCTTGATATGGCTAAGAAAAAATCCAGACAGACATATCTTAAACGCCAACGTGAACTGCAACGGATGGAAAAGGCGGATACCAAGCGTCAGAGACGATTGGGGCGTAAGAGTGGCGAGGGCCCGCTCGGCTACAGAGCTGTCGAGAATCCTGACCGGGGATACCGAGATCCGACGACGGAGTTGCCGGAGGGCGAGTCCAGGGAGTCCCCTGAACCCGCCGCAGTCGCGCAGCCCAGTGAACCTGGCGAACTCCGGGAGTCCCTTAAACTTGACGCACTTCGGCAGTCCGTTGGGCTGGGCGCACTCCGGAAGTCCATTCGGTCTGGCGCAGCGAGCAAGTCTGCTGCGCCTGTTCCACTGAGCAAGTCTACTGAGCCTAGTGAGTCCGAGCCTTCCCCGCCTGAAGTTGAAGGATCGTAGAGCTGTCCCAGGGCCCGTTTCAGAGATCCTTTTTTCGAATCCAGCCAGAGGTTGGGATCACCTATGTTACAATCTGCGAAACTGGACGATTGGCCTACCGGCTAGACTTGGAGGATTGGTCGGGTAGGGCAGTCCAGCGGACGCATACTTACGAGTTTGAACGGTAATCTGTAGATGGTTTTTTTGGCTTCATCGAGGTCGAGTTGTCCAGGGGTTGGTCGTCTTGCTGGCGGCCGTCAGTTTCGCCGGCGCCATGGACGATGATCCGGATCCGTCCCCGTCTCGGACTTCCGCCTCTCAGGTACCTGGGAAGCCTTCGGTTACCCAGCCTTCGAAGCCCAAACCAAAGCCGGCATTCTTCAAACAAGTCGCGATTGATTTCAAGAACGTATTCACCACCCGGGAGAATCTCTGGATTCTAGGCGTAGGCCTGGGCGCGAGTTTGGCTGTAAAACCCCTCGACGACGACATCTCGAACGGTCGATTCAACTCAGAAATCTCCCAGGGAACTGGCTTGGACCACGTCTTCGAATCGGGTAAAATAGTGGGAGGAGCTCTCTTCCAGGTCGGTAGCGCCGTCGCGACTTTCGGGCTGGGTAAGCTAGTCGCGAATCCAGAGCTCGAGAACTTTGGCCGCGATCTGGTGCGAGCCCAGATCGTCACTCAAGGGCTCACCCAGGCTGGCAAGCATGCGGTTCGGCGGATGCGACCCGACGGGAGCTCGAAGAAATCTTTTCCCTCCGGACACTCCTCCGGGACCTTCGCAACCGCAACCGTGATCCAGCGTCACTTTGGCTGGCGGCTGGGTGGTCCTGCATATGGACTCGCCAGCTATGTCGCGGCTTCCCGATTGAGTGAAAACAAACACTATCTGAGTGACGTTGTCTTCGGCGCCGCAGTTGGCATCCTGGTAGGACGCACTGTGACCTTCGGTATCGGCCAATCGCAATTTCAACTCTCTCCGGCGGTTGTGCCTGCCGGTGCAGGCCTGCGTGTTTCTCTCGCTCCTTAGCCTGTAAACTTTGACCTCTTCTCCCCCTTGTCCGTGTCCGCGCCCTTGCCCTTACCTTTGCCACCGCCTCTGCCTCTACCCCGGCAGTCAATCATCCGTTCAGACTCGGAAGGCCCGATAGGCTATGATGTGACGCCATGTCGGAAAGGAATCAGCCGAGTTCCATGGTCATGACCGTTAACGGGCCAGTTGCCGTCGACGCGCTTGGGTTCACGCTGATACACGAGCACATCTTCCTGGACCTTCGGAACGACCTTTGGCTGAGCGACCGGATGTTGAATGACCAGGATCTGGCCTATCGGGAGCTGATGCTCTACAAGGAGGCTGGCGGCTTGACCGTGGTCGACCAGACGTCGGGAGGATTGCGCGGCAACCGGAACCGCATTCTGCCAATCAAGCACCCCTTGGCCATCAGAGAGATGGCCCAGCGCACCGGGCTCAACATCGTTCTGGGCAGTGGCTGGTATCGGGAACCCTACTACGAGCCCTATCTCTGGCATGTCAGCACCAATCAGATCGCAGAGGAGATCGTGGCCGAGGTGACCGAGGGAATCGAGGGGACCGATGTCCGGGCCGGCCTCATCGGCGAGATTGGCGCCCACGCCAACTACATATTACCGGTTGAAGAGAGAGTGCTTCGAGCCGCCGCCCGGGCCCAGCTCAAGACCAATCTTTCGCTCTCGACGCATCAGTCAGAGGGCACGGTGGCACTGGAGCAGCTAGCTATTCTGGAGGAGGAAGGCGTCGACCTGAGGCGGGTGATCTGCAGCCATGTCAACACCCATCCTCACCACGAGTACCACGCCGCCCTCGCCGGCAAGGGTGCTTTCGTGTCCATGGAGGGCCTGGGCCGCCGCCAGCCGGTGGATGCCGAACGCGAGATGGAGATGATGCTGGCGATGATCAACAACGGCTTCATCGAGCATCTGCTCCTCTCCCACGACGTGTGTGTCAAGCCTATGTATACCTGCTACGGTGGGGGCGGCTACGAATTCATCCCCCGAACCTGGCTGGGTGCGATGAAGGAGCGAGGCGTCAGCGACGAGCAGATCCAGCAGATAATGGTGGAGAATCCACGGCGAGCCCTTACCGGCGAATGAGCATTGCCGACGAGTCGAGCCTGATGGCGGAGAGGTCCGATCAACCACCCATGAATGACGACAAACCACGCTGCTCCTGGATGGGAAACGACGAAGTGATGCTTCGCTACCACGACGAAGAGTGGGGCGTGCCGGTTCACACGGACCAGAAATGGTTTGAGTTCCTGGTACTTGACGCCTTTCAGGCAGGACTCTCCTGGAGGACGGTTCTGCACAAGCGGGAGGCTTTTCGAAAGGTGTTCCACGGTTTCGACCCAGCCCGGGTGGCCCGCATGACGGAGGTCGAACTGGAAGCCGCACGGCAAAACCCGGCCATCATTCGAAATCGCCTGAAGATCCAGGCCACGGTAAAGAACGCCGTTGCCTTCCTGGATCTGCAGGACGAACAGGGTTCCTTTGACTCTTTCATCTGGAACTTCACCGAGGGATCGGTCATTCACAACGAGTGGGAAAAGCTGGAGCAGATACCTGCCTCCACGCCTCTTTCGGACACGATAAGCAAGTCCCTCAAGGAAAACGGCTTCTCTTTCGTCGGCACCACCATCTGCTACGCCTTCCTGCAGGCGGCTGGGGTTGTCAACGATCATCTGGTCCGGTGTTTCAGGTGGAAGGAGCTAGGAAATCCATGAGAATAACCGTCCTTATGTGTCTGCTCGCATCGTCTCTGGCGCCCGGCGGCGGAAGTGTCATCGACGTGGGATCCGAACGCCAGCTCTTCCTGGATCGGGAGCTACCATCAGAAGGTGTGTAAATAGCATAGGCGGTGAGTATCCTTCCGGGTTGATTTAAAACCCAGGGCCGAAAGGCCCGCAACGGAAGGAGTACACACCGCATGAGCAAGCAGAACATTGAGGAAAGTGTGGAGTCAAGAGTTTGTTTCGAGGAGCTGGAAGATTGGGTGCGGGAGAAGATCCAAGGCTGGGTTCAAGAGCTGCTGGAGGAGGAAGTCACGGAGTTATTAGGGCGGCGTAAGAGTGAGCGGCGAAGGGCCGTGGACGCTCCGTCGGGCTATCGCAATGGATATGGGAAGCCGAGGCATCTGACGCTGAGCTCGGGGACGATCCAGGTTCGAAGGCCTCGAGTGCGGGATCTAGAGGAACACTTTGAAAGTCGGGTGTTGCCCCTGTTTGCCAAGCGGACGCGGCAGGTTCGAGAACTGATCCCTGAGCTGTACTTGCATGGTCTGGCGCTGGGGGATTTTGATCTGGCTCTGAGAGGGCTTTTAGGGGAAAAAGCGCACCTGTCGTCCTCCACGGTGGCCAGATTGAAAGAGCAGTGGCAGGCCGAATGGGAGGTCTGGCAGAGTCGACCCTTGAATGATCTGGAAGTGGTGTATTTATGGGTAGATGGAATCTACGTCAAGGCGGGTCTGGAGAAGGAAAAGGCAGTCCTGCTGGTGGTGCTGGCCGCCTTAAGTGACGGAAGCAAAGCCGTGGTGTCGGTCACGAGCGGCTATCGGGAATCGACCCAGAGCTGGTCGGAAGTACTGCGCGACTTGAAGCGCCGGGGGATGGGCTGTCCACGGCTGGTGATCGGAGACGGCCACCTGGGCATCTGGGGAGCTTTGCGCAACGTCTATCCCCAGGCCGAGGAGCAGCGCTGCTGGAATCATCGGATCGTCAACCTGCTGGCCAAGCTCCCTAAGCGAGTGCACAAGCCGGCCTTGCTGATCCTGCGGCAGATCCCTTACGCCGAGACTCGAGAAGAAGCACAACGACTCAAGAAGGTTTTTCAGCACTGGTGCCGGCAGCGAGGGCTGACTCTGGCGGCTGAGCTAATCGAGCAGGACTGGGACCGGATGGTGACCTTTTACAACTATCCAAAGAAGCAGTGGCAGCATCTGCGAACCACCAATCCAGTGGAGTCACCGTTTGCCGCCCTTCGGCTGCGAACGGACGCGGCCAAGCGATTCAAGAAAGTGGAAAACGCCCAGGCGGTGATCTGGAAGATGCTGCTGGTGGCGGAGCAGCGATTCCGCCGGTTGAAGGCACCGGAGCTGATGAAAGACGTCTACCAGGGCGCCAAATATGTCAATGGAGTCCCGGTCAACCAAGTCCCGGAGGAGAAAGCCGCCTGATGTTTTTCCACACCTAGTGACAAGAGCTCCTGGATCGGCATCTCATCGACGAGATGCGGGGCCTCGAGCTGAAATTACATCGACCGTTACCCGGCGAAGAAGTCCTGCGCTTCGATCAGCCCTGGGAAGGTGATACGTCCTGGCATCCGATCGTGATTAGAGACGGCGACCTCTTCCGAATGTGGTATCGGGTGTCCTCTGGAAACGAGGATCGAGGAACGAAGACGGCCTATGCCGAAAGCCGGGATGGAATTCACTGGGAGCGTCCCGCCTTGGGCCTGATCGCATTCCAGGGTTCCACTGAAAACAACCTGATCTGGCCCACCCCCGGAAACAAGGGGATCAACATGTGCGTCTTCAAGGACCCCAATCCTGAAGTCCCGGAAGCGGAGCGCTACAAAGCGATTGTCCAGACCCGGGATATCCATGGCCTGATCTCAGCGGATGGACTACGCTGGAAGCCGATAAAGCCAGATCCCCTGATCCCGCGCTTAGAGGATCAAGCCAATGACGGCCCTCACGCCGCCTTCTGGGATCCCTGGCAATCCCAGTATGTCGTTTTCAAGCGAGGCTGGTGGGGGGAAACGCCGGAGAAGCAGTTGGACGCCGCGGGAACCAGAGGGGCGGCCAATCGCACTGTCAGACGGTTCACCTCCAAGGATTTTCGTAATTGGCGAGGTCCTGAGTGGGTGGAGATCCCATTCGGAACCCAGCCTCGGGAGCAGTTCTACACCAGTGCGGCGCTTCCCTATCCATGGGCTCGGGATGTCTACCTCATGTTCCCCATGCGCTTCATCCTGGATCGGAGCGGTCGAGATTGGCCATATCCCGGTCTCTCCGACATCTGCTTTCTTAGCAGTCGCGATGGCCTGCGTTGGGAGAGAAGCTTTCGTGAAGCCTGGATTCGGCCCGGCATGGATCAGAAGAACTGGCACGAACGCTCGATGTCCTTCGGCTCGGGTCTGGTAGAGACGGCTCCTGGAGAGCTGTCCATGTATATGATCGAGAACTACCGCACACCCGAAGCCCACATTCGACGGATGACGCTACGGAAGGATGGATTCATTTCGGTGCACGCCTCCGATCTGGGGGGAGAGTTCACCACCCATCCCTTGAAATTCGAGGGCAGCCTCCTGCGGATAAACTATTCCACCTCAGTCACCGGATCCGTGGGGGTAGAAATCCTCAACGACTTTTCTCGTCCGGTCCTGGGATTCACGCTGAAGGACAGTGGCGAGATCTTCGGAGACCACCTGCAGCAAAGGGTCCGCTGGAACGGCCGAGACGATTTGGGTTCGCTGGAAGGACAGGTCATTCGTCTCCGCTTTGTCCTTCGCGATGCGGACCTTTACTCCTTTCACTTCGCGGAGCGTTAGGAGACCTCTATAGTGAGCATTCTCAAATATAGACCCGTACTATTCCTGGCCCTGATCCTATTCGGTGCCTGCGGCGGCTCGGACGGAGATGCTACCCCCAAGCCAGAGCCACTTGCAGCCAAGCTGCACACTGAAGCCGCTCAAGCGATCTATCTAACCGACCTGGACCGATCCCAGCATCAGTCGTCCCTCTCTCGAAAGTGGAAACGGGGAACCTGGCGTCTGCTTGACTACACTGGGGAGAAGGATTCCGACGGCTCGGGGATCTCCCAGATGCACGACGCTTTTGAGCAGCAGCCCGATCCTGACCGTTCCTTCAGCGGCACCCTGCTGGTGGCTACCGACGGTAACCGGGCCCCGGAGATAGCCTACTCGCCGGCTCGCTCCGGCTGGTACCGAATTTATGTAGGACTTCTCCGCAAGCCTTTCGAAGAGGCCAAGGCGGTTCAAGTGAGACTTTCTCGAGACCAGGTCTTCACGACTCTTTCGGGACGAGAAGGGGAGAAGGATCATCAGGAAGGCTGGATCGATGAGATCTACTGGAAGACCGCCGACCTGACGGAGCAGGACATTCACTTCCGGCAGATCACCTATCCCCGAACTCGACACGCCTGGGTGGGCTTCGTCAAGCTGGTGCCCTTGTCCGAGGAGCAGGTGAAGGACCTGCAGGCGGATCGTCGCAACCCTGAGCACCGGAGGTTGTTCGTTCACACCGATCCCGGTGTCCCCAATGAGGAGGGTTCCAGGGAAGAGCTGTTGACCCACTTGGAACCGCTCCGTCATGGGGATGTGGCCCGAATCTACTGGGAAACGGGCTTTGGTGACCGGGTTTTCTACTTCTCCAGTATTGGCAAGGATCAGACCCGGATGGGCAAGCTCGAGGATGATTCAGAAGAGCCTTTCTATGTCCGCGAGTATGACAAGGTGGGCATAAAGACCTGGCAGGCCTACCGGGAGAATGGCGTCGACCCGCTGGCGGTGGCGGTGGATTTCGCCCACCAGCACGACATCGAACTGCACGCGGCCTATCGGGTGGGTGGCTTTCTCTTCCCGGCTCCTCACTATGCCGATACGCGCGACGGCTTCTTCGAGCGGCATCGCGAACTGGTGTGCGTCGACCGCGAGGGCAAGCCGCTGCCCCGGATCTCCTATGCCTTCCCTGAGACCAGAAAGTACGTGCTATCCCTGCTTCGAGAGATGGCGTCGAACTACTCGATTGATGGCGTCGCTCTTCTCTACAACCGTCGCCCTCCGCTGCTGGCCTATGAGGCTCCGCTGGTGGAGGGATTCCAGGCCCAATACGGTGAGGATCCTCGGGAGCTGGATCCCTCGGATGAGCGTTGGCTCTCCTTCCGAGCCGGCTTTCTGACCCGCTTCATGCGAGAGCTGCGGGAGATGCTGGATGAAGTAGCCCGGGAGCAGGGCCGCAGCCGCCTGGCAGTGACTGCGGTGGTATCCCGGCCGGGCGAGAATCTGCTGCACGGCATGGACCTGAAAACCTGGATCCGAGAGGGTCTGGTCGACACCCTGGTGCCCTATTCTTCGTCGGTCAGGCTCAACAGCTTCGTGCCTGCCTGGGATGATCCCGAGGACGTGGCCCACTTCGTGTCCCTGGTCGAGGGCACCGAATGCGAGCTGGCGATGAATCTAATGCCTCGGGACCTGAGTACTCATGGGTACTATCGTCTGGCACATAGCCTGTATCAGTCCGGCGTAGAACGCTTTTTCTTCTGGGACGGTCTGAGTCGGGCCCGAGAGGCTCTCAGGCTGGGACACCGCGAAGAGGTTGAGGAATGGTTCGAGCAAGGAGAGCCCAGCCTGCTTCCCACAGCGGTACGCCTTTGGAGTGTGGATGGCTGGGATCTTCGAGTCGAAACGCCAGGCTAGGGCTAGGAAGCAAGGCCCCAAGTTCCAAGGCCCCAAATCACAAGGAAAGAGCAGGCGCCCTGGGATTTGGGACCTTGGGCCTTGGGGCCTTATTCTACACAGGGTATAGCCAGACGCTGGCCGGGCTTGATCACGGAGCTGGTCAGCCCATTGTAGAGCATCAAGTGCTGAGGACCCTGAACGCCGCAGTGCTTGAATCGGTTGGATATCCTGCCGAGGCTGTCTCCGCTTTTCACCACGTAGTCGATTCGCTCGCCAGGAGCCGGATACACGTTGGAAACGAACTCGTGGAAGTCCTCCCGTAAGGGGTGGTTGTCGAAGCGTTCGCGGAATACCTTTTCGTACACCTGAGGGATGACGACAGGCTCGCCCTCCTTGAGCCAGGCCTGAATATTCTCTCGGGGATTGAGGTTCCCCAGATTCCAGTGGTCGACTCCCAGCAGCAAGCCCAGTTCCAGGTGATGGAGGCTCCGGTCAAGTTCGACTTTGACCGTTCTGGTGTCGAGCCGCGGAATGTGGACCCCGTATCGGTCTGGTTCGAGACCGATAGCTGCCGCGGCCAGTATCCGGGGCACGAAGCGTCTGGTCTCACGGGGCAGCCGATGGTAGATCTTCCGAAATGCATTGCTGTCGGAACGATAGCGGGCAAACTTCCTCCCTGGACCGTAGTTGTAGTCCACCAGGACCAGCTCCAGGTTCCAGGCAAAATTTCGCACCAGATCTCGCAGGTACTCGAGCTGCTTCTGGGTGGATTTGGTGACGTCGAAGTAGTCTCCTCCACGCAATCCGTATTTCCGGCCGGCCCATTGCATTTGCCAGATCCCTTTGGCATTGGCGTAGGAAATGCTGTAGCTGCGAAAGAGGCTTTCCTGCATGCCCAATCCGAAGCCAAAGGCCATGGGAATTCCTGCCTGCTCGTAGAGTGGCCGGATGATGTGCTCCAGAAACTGAAAGCGACTGCTGGCGCCCAGAAGAGAGGACCTACCATCAGTGAGCCAATAGAGGATCTCTCTTCTCACATCCGACCTGGCCTGAATATGCTGGAAGAGATCTTTGACGATACCGAAGCGGGCCCCTTCTCCCTTGGCTGGGAGGATCCGATAGGAATCCGTTCCGGTCTCGAGACCTGGGAGGCTCCCCGCCAGGAGCGCTCCTGAGAGGGGTAGGGAACCCTGGCCGGCCGCGGCCGTAGGTGGCGTCCCTAGAAGCTCCGAGGGATTAACAGCGAGACCCGCCCCGGCAGTGCCCAGAGCACAGCTTAGAAGGTAGCGTCTAGATAGTTTGTCCATTCGAAAGTATTCAGTCACTCCATGATAGCTTGTACCTACGACGTGGGGGTAGGATAAAGGGACTGTTTGTAGGACGGGCACTCCTGCCCGTCGCTGTCCTAGACGGGCAAGAGTGCCCATCCTACACCGGACACAGCATACGAGAAGACCGAAGTTTCTTTCCCGGATGATCCGGCTCGCAGACCGGGAGCGGGGCTGGATGCTCGGAACGGATGAACAGGGAATTGGCCCCTTCAGAACGTCGCGATCGGGTTCAAGGGAGAGCCCGTGCCGCCGCCGACCGGGATCGGAGAGGCGGTCAGAAGGAACTCCCAGCGCCGACGCTGCTGAGCTGCTTCGCCCAGCGCCTCCAGGTCGCAGTTGTCGAAGATGTGAACCCCCATGGCGTTGAGTAGCAGCAGGTGAATGGGCTGTCCCCCTCCTTCGATTCCCGAGGGGATGACGTCGCTGGCGGCGTCGCTTCCCAGCAGAGCTACATCCCGCTGCTTCAACCATTTGGCACAGGAGCCATGCAGGCCCGCCGAGGCTTTCCCGATGTCCCAGGGCCCCTTTGCCGCCCGACGTGCCCAGCGGCCTGTGCGGATGAACACGGCATCACCACTTCCCACTCGCAGCCCCGCCTTCTTTTCCCAGGCTTCCAGGTCCTCAGGGTAGATGGCCACGTCAGGCTCGAGATAAGGGACCTCCTTCAGACGCGCTATGTCCATCAGAATTCCACGCGTGAAGATCCCGTTCTTGAGGTTGGTGATGGCCAGCTTCCCGGCTCCCTGCGAGGTTACCTCGGTTTTGGCAAAGCCGTTGTAGAGCTTACCCTGGTGAGAGAGGTGGCAAAGAGAATCGATGTGGGTGTGGGCGAAGCCGTGATAGCTGACGCTGTAATTGTCGCTGGCCCAGGGATCGGAGGGAATCATCTTGTGCCCGAAGGGTTCGGGATTGTCGAGCGCCTTTTCCTTCTCGGTATCGCGTGCCAAAGACACCGAAATGCCTTCCACGACCAGTTGCGCCGCCTGCTTCCTCTTTTGAGGAGTAATCAGGTTGATGGCACCGAGCTGGTCCTCTTTTCCCCAGCGTCCCCAATTGGAGAGCTCTTTCATCCAGTTTTCGACGTCAGCCTGGGTTAAATCGTGGTGTTCCGCAGATCCCGATGGCCCGGCCCAACAGGACAGTTGGATCCAGCCCGCAAGGACTCCTGTAGACAACAGCGGGACCAGAAAGAAGACTCTCCTAGGTCGCTTCATCGGTCTCTCCTCCGAGAAGGGATGGGTTTCCCCAAAAAGACGACGCCTTGTAGGGACTCCGTTGAATATCCCAGCCTACTTCAAGGCTCCCGCCAGGTACAAAGTTCCGAAATGCCAAACGACGACCGCTTTTCCCTCCATACTTCCGTGACCCGGCGTCACATCGAAGGAGGTATGGTGGGCCGTTCCCTCAGAATTCGAAAAGGAGGACTGGAGGAGAATCAACTTGGATGGGTCCGGCTGGTCTTTACGGGACATCTTCGGGTGCAGAGCCAGAGTCCAATCGCTGGCGTTTCTCACGGCGCCGATGGTGTACTCTCCGGCGGGAATCGCCGTCGACCCCGAAGAGGTTGCACCCGACAGGGTGAGAACTGCCCGGCTGGGAGTGAAGCTACCCACTTTGACCTTCTCAATGTGCGCCATGTTGGCGGGCACGGTGTAGTAGTTGATGCTCGCCTCGACTTCACTGGGCAGTTTCGCCGTCACCGTCTTGGTGAGGTGAGGGTCAGACAAAGCCGTGGCCGAGAATCCAAGGGCCAGAACTGCGATCAGGGAGCATGCGTGTTTCATAAGTGTTCTCCTTATGGATGAGTTGAAAGTTAAAGTATAAAGGGTACGTCCTTCCGTCGGTGAATTCCAGTGAGCAGTGAGTAGTGGAGTAGTGGAGTAGTGGAGTAGTGGAGTAGTGGAGTAGTGCGGTAGTGAAGCAGTGAGTAGTGAAGTAGTGAGCTGTAACGGTTAGGCAGTATTCACTGCTCACTACTTCATTACTTCACTACTTCACAACTACCCCGCTACTCACACAACCTGCGCTACCCCTGTCTCCGCAGCACGGTAGGCGCTGAAGATGGCCTTCAGGGTGCTGAGGCATTCTGCTCCTGTGACTGGGGGCTCCTCAACTCCTCGAGCCGCGTTGACGGACGACTGGACCAGACGCTGGTAGCTGTTTGCGGCGGAGAAGGGGAAAGACTGCACTCCTTTGGGAGCATCCGGATGAGTGGAGTACCACTCCAGAGGGCTCTTGTCCTCATCCAGCCGCAACCAACCCTTCGAGCCCCAGATGGTGAATCCCAGGTGGTATCCGCGTTCCAGATAGTAACCACCGTGGTAGGTGCCCACCATCCCCCGCTTGAATTGGAGGGTGAGGGCCACCGCATCCTCGGTTTCCAGGGGCTGTCCTCCCACGTTGCGGCAGATGGCAGAGACCGTCTCGATCTGGTCCCCCGTGAGCTTCTGGATCAAATCCACATAGTGGATTCCCAGCCAGATCAACTGTCCTCCGCCGGCCTTGCTCTTGAAGGCGAGCCAGGATTGCTGATATTGGGGCCGGGTCAGACGGGTCTGATCCGCCACCACCAACATGTGGGTTCCGAAGGGTTTTCCAATGAAGCCTGCCTGTATCAGTTCCTGCGCCTTGAGAGCTCCGGGGTGACGACGCATGTAGAAGGCCATCATCAGGTGCAGTTTCCGAGACTCGGCCAGCCGCACCAGGGGCTCGAAGTCCTCGGCCCGGGTGCAGGACGGCTTCTCGGTCAAGACGTGGCAGCCCGCCTCCAGAGACATTTTTATCAGCGGTGGAGCGTTATGTGCTGCAAGACTGATGAGTACCATGGCGGGGCGAAACGTCTCGAGCATCTCCTGGTGGCTTCGAAAGGCCGTCACTTTTCGTCGCAAGGCCTCCCTTGCCTTCAGAAAGGTGGCTCCGGTCCGGTCCGAGATAGCGACATCTGCCAGGCCCTCTATCTGCGCCAACGACCTCAGGTAGGCGCTGAGGTGGGGGCCGTTTTCCTGGGTGATGACTCCGACCTTGATGCGATCTGCGGCGGTGACGAGCCGGGCTGCCGAAGCTAGTTTCCAGGAGGAGTACGTGGTGCCAACCGCAGCCTTCTTGAGAAATGTCCGTCGCTTCATGATGCGGGGAGTCTAACAGCCGAAAACGAGAAAATCGATTGCTGCACGCCCTCTTCAGTAGCGTAATGGTGTGCAAGTGCGACGCCTGGGAGTGAGCCCGGATTTCTCATCGCTTGTCGTAGCGAGGCGCCGCAAGGGCCGTCCTGGCAAGGCTTGCGACCGAGGCCCCCGCAGTCGTACTCGTGCAGTACGTCGAGGAGGCCGACGGAGCGAAACACAGCCAGGGCGGATGATTGCGGCGACGTAGTAGACCAGCGATGAGAAATGCGGGTGAGGATCCAGGCGCTGGAGCCGGACCCCTCGTACACTGCTGGTCCCCGCTGACAGGGAGACTCGCCTGCACTCAATTGATAGCGAATTCGAACCTCCCTCGCTTCGTCACCGTCAAAAGAGAGAGGCCGTGGCTGCGGGGGAGAGGTTGGAGGGTTCGGGTGCGAGTCAAGATAACCGGATTGATAGCGATTCAGTTGACATTGGTGGTCCTGGGTCAGGACTACTATCCTCGGAAAGATGCTGCTTTCGGCCAGGTCGCCGTCGGAGGAGGGATCGAAACGATCATCAACTTGACCAATCGGGGAACCTTTCTCTATGCCGGCAGCATTCGCTTCTTCAGGGGGCAGGGAAGTGCCTGGAACCCTCGGGTCAACGGCAGTGTGATTTCGAATGGCGAGTACTCGTTAGAGATTCCAGCGAAATCCACGTCCACGATTCGTCTCACTGGGGATCGGCTCGAAAGTGGCGCGGCGGTTGTGGTCTCGCAGGACCTGCTGCTCGACAACTTCGTTGAAGCCAACCTTACCTATTTCGTTCGTTCCGGAGAGTCCCTTGAGGACAGCGTTGGTGTCGCTCCTTCGAAGGAGTTCTACCTTTCCTCCGTTCCCTTTCAGGAGTTCAATAGTATCGCGCTAGCATTGGTTAACGGGGACCTGAGCGGGCAGCGTGTGGCCCATGTTCTGCTCCGGCTCTTCACTGAGGGCGGTTCTCAGTTGGCGACCAAGACTATTGAATTGGGCTCCTTTTTCCACGATGCCAGGTTTCTTTCGGAGCTTTTCCCAGGACTCAACCCGCAGCGGGGGAAGGTTGAAGTCTCTTCCGATGTTCCCATTTTCGGAACCGCGCTGACCCTGGAGGAAGGGGAGATCTCGAGCCTTCCGCTGGAGCCCTCACCGGTCTCGTATACGGTTCGGATCATTTCGTCTGAGGGCTCGGTGGCGACCGGGGAAATGGCGCTCTGGGCGGAGGGATTTTTCGTCAGGGGTTACTTCTTGATTTCCGCCGTGGACGAGGAGCCCCTTCAGGAATCCGTACTGGAGCTGGTGAACGGGCACCTGTTCGACCGCTTCCTGCAGCTCTCGTTTGCGGTTTCCGAGGACCCCTTCTTTGCGGAGGAGGCCACCCTCTATTTCGAGCACAACAATTTCTCGTTCGACTCTGACGTCGTGTCCGACAACTGGGTCCAGATGTTTCTCTCCGATCACGCCACGCTGGAAGGCACCTATGAATTGTCCCGCCAAACTGATTGATTGATTCCTGGGTAGCTTTAGCCCGATTCACGGCGGTCTGGAGACCACCGCCACGTCAAACCGTCTCGACTTTTTCCGTCAGAAATTGAACTTCCTCGGTGATAAAATGATCTAATAAAGGGTGATGACTACCAAGAGCCAGCCAGGTCGGTTTCTCCCCGCATCGATTCGCCTCACCCTCCTTTTTCTGGTCGCAGGCGCCCTGACTGTCCCCAGCCTGGCGTCTAGAGAGAATCCTGCCAGAGTCAGCGATCTGGTTGGGAGTGGGGCGTATGAACCAGCCGGTGATGTGGATTGGGATGAATTGACGGCGAACCTCCCCGTATTTACGGGAGACCGGATCTTTTCACACGCGGATTCGAAGGTCGAAGTCGAGCTGGGACGCGGCAACTTTCTCCGCATCGCCGACAAGACCGACGTTGTTTTCTCCGAGCTATCAGATGGCCGAACCGCCCTCAAGGTTCACCAGGGGGATTTGATCGCACGGCTCACTCGTCCGGATCACTTCCTGGTAAAGACCCCGGTTGCCGCGATCGAGCTTGAGAAGGGTGGGCTCTACCGGATCCAGGTTGACGAGAACGGAGCCACGCGGGTGCTGGTTCGCAAGGGACGAGCCCAGGTCGAAAGCCAGCGAGGCAGGCAGAAAGTCCAATCTGGTGAGCAACTGGTGATCGACGATACCCAGGCTGGCGTGCAACCTGCTGGGCACCAAGACCAAGATGATTTCGATTTGTGGAGCGATCGCAGAGATGCCGAGGTGGTTCGGTCCCATTCCGTAAGTTACGTAGGCGGGGGCCACCATCCTGGAGTCTATGACCTGGATCGGTACGGACATTGGGCCCACTACCCTTCACACGGTCGAGTCTGGGTGCCGCGAGTCTCGGTGGGATGGGGTCCCTTTCGTCTCGGGCGTTGGGGCTATCTGTCGGTTGGTTGGACCTGGCTCAGCCATGAACCGTGGGGATGGCTGCCCTATCACTACGGACACTGGGTCTACTACGAACCGCATCATCACTGGGCCTGGGTCCCAGGTGGTTTCAACCACTGGTCTCCGGCTCGGGTCAACTTCTACTTCGGCGGCGGTTATGTCGGATGGGCTCCCTGGGGACATTACGGGGGAGGATACGGGGGGCGCTATGGCGGGCACAACCGCAATGTAGTGATCAATCAAACGATTATCAATCGATGGAATCCGCGGGATCGAGGCAACGGTTTGAACGTCGTGAGAGAGAGAGACTTTGGAAGAGGTTCGCGACTCGATCGGCGCATCAATCCCACCCGCACCATCGCCAGCGGGTTTCGGCAAGGACTGCCAGACGAGCTGCGGAACCCGGTTCGGGGGGGACGGAGTGTGCAGGCTAGAGGTGGGGTGGGTCGCGCAGCCATCGCCTCCCGCTCAGGGACAGTAAGACCGGTGCGAGGTGGAGCAGCGCAGGCATCTGCACCGAGCCGGCGTGGTGCTACCTCGACCCGTTCGGGCTTCTCGGGTACTACCACCTCCGGATTCGGAAGGGCTGAGGGTACCTCCCCCAGAGTCTTCAAGGGAGGGGAATCACCGCGGGCTGAAGCCTCAACCAACAGTCGACGCGGCGGCCCCAATATCATCAAGGTCGGGCCCAGTCGGTCAGGGACGGAGCGCTCGGCGGCCGGATCCAGAGCGGGCTCCAGAGCCACTGCAAACAGGCAGGGCGGGGTGAGGCACTCGACTCCTCGGGTCCAACCGGAGAGAGCTTTTGCAGGAGGCTCCCTGGGACAGCGATCCGAAGGCCGCAGCAAACAGAATCCCTCTTTTTCGTCGGGGCCGCGGATTTTTCGGACTCCTACAAAGCCGAGACAGTCGACCAATCCGAGGCAGTCGACGCGACGATTCGGGCGCTCTAGCTCGACCAGCCGCAGGAGCCCAACCGTGAGTCGCCGCAGCGTGCAGCCCAAGCAGGGCTCCAGAGGTTCGACCTTCGGTTCCACGATTCGCACTGCACCTCGGTCGCCGAGCAGATCGGGCATAGGCCGCCCAACACGCTCTGCTACCCGACCGTCGGTACAGCGGTCGAGTCCCAGCCGCAACCGGAGTAGCGGATCTTCCGGTCGTTCCTCCTCGCGATCCAGAAGACGGTAGCCAGGGTGAAACTCATTCGCAGGAAGAGGGCGTAGCAAGCAGCATCTGACAGAGCAGTGTCCTACGAATGTCACGCAGCTATCGATGTTCGAAGCTACAGATGACGGACGTTTCTTTCTCGAATGATCCGGCTTCCCCAGCCGGGGCTCCACTAATCTGAACTTCATTTCGTTCCTGCGGTGGGCGGACGTGGTTTCGGTCTCCAGGCCGAAGTCTTCCGCTTTCGAGTTGGCTCGAAAGCACCGCGGCCTGGAGACCGAACCCACGCCCAGCGACTCTGTCGTCCCGAGATCGAATCCACCGAAGGGTCTATGATGCCAAGCCGGCACGGGGTAAACTTGCGGCTAATTTAATTTCGCTCCCCGGAGATGGGGCTATTTATGAGGAGGAGGTATTTCATGCGAAGCTCAATTCATGCTCTAGGTATCGTTTTTCTGGGCCTGACATTGGCCGGCTGTGCTCCGGTCGAAAAGCACTCTGATAAAGGAAAGGCGTCTGTGGACACGAGCGTCTGCGAGGGCTTACCCAGTCATGCCGATCTGAAGGCTGCGTTGACCACGGCCCGTCAGGAAGCGAATGGCGGTTTCAACCTTGATATGTGGGGCACCATCGTCAATCGTGACGGAGTCGTTTGTGCGGTCGCCTTTACCGGTGGAGATCGAGGGGACCAATGGCCCGGCAGCCGGTCCATCTCGGCCCAGAAAGCCAACACCGCGAATGCCTTTAGCTTGCCCGGTCTTGCGCTTTCGACGGCCAACCTCTTTACCGCCGTCCAACCGGGAGGAAGCCTCTTTGGCCTGCAACACAGCAATCCCGTCAGCACCCATGTAGCCTACGGCGGAGACTCGGCACAGAACGGTCAGGCAAACGATCCGATGGTCGGCGGCAAGGTAGGCGGAGTCAATGTATTCGGCGGCGGCGCAGCCCTCTATGACGGCTCCGGCACGTTGCTGGGAGCGGTTGGGGTCAGCGGCGATTCTTCGTGTGCGGATCACAATATCGCCTGGAAGACTAGAGATTTTCTGGATCTGGACAATACTCCCGGGGGCGTGAATCCGGTCAGCAGCGACGACAATATCGTCTACGATACGACGGTGGATGCCGCTACCGGTCACACCACCAGCGCGAGTGGTTGGGGCCACCCGGCCTGTTCCGAGGACGCTACCGGGATCGGCAATGCGTTGCCCACGTCCCATCCCAAGGGGGCGACGATGGGCCCCGTGCCCTAGGTTTCCAGGTTACAGGTTGCAGGTTTGCCACCTTCCAGGTACAGCCTGCAACTTGTAACCGGCAGTCTCAGCTTACGCCGGGGAAAGAGTTTCTTTCGGGAATGGGGCCTGTACTTCCTGTGGGCGGGACCAAGCTGAAACTCGACGTGGCTTCGTTCTCCAGGCCGAAGAATCTTCTTGTACCGAGCCTTTGGCTGACCCTCGGCGGCCTGGAGGCCACCGCCACGTCCCTCGACCGAGGGTTCTTTCTCTAATGGGGAAGGTAGGGCTACTCGCGAATCTCCGAACCAGGAAGAATCTCGACACCCTCGATGCCTACTACGGCGAAGGCTTGTTTGACCTGGGCTTCGGCTCGATTCCACTCACTGACGTCCCGGCCACGGTAGTCATCACAAACGAACTTGGCCATGCTGGTGAGCTCGCTCTTGAGGCGGTCTATGTAATTGAAGAGGTCCTCCGCCTCGTAGGGTAATGACTCTTGCATTTTTTCCTGAATATCTTTCAGCGCGCCCTTGGTCATACCTGGTCCTCCTCAGTAAATCTAGCAAAGAGGGCCGACATGTTTCGGGTTGCACGGGGGAAGACGTAGCCGTCGCACTATTACTGCGATCAAGCCGGCTAAGTACTCCCTTCCTACCACCAGTGCCGCCCTTGCTCGATGATTCCGAGGATGGCTGAGGTTGGACTACAGATGAGGAGGTAGCGGTGTGATCGGCCAGATGTTGACCAGCCTCACCGTTCCCAGATCACCCAATAGCAGTTCGACCTCGGACGGCAGGTCCCGTGAAACCAGAAAGGTCGCGATGAAGGAGACCCGATCCGAAGGTTGAATCACTTGACCGGTGATACTCCTCTCCAATAGCTGGGTTTCGGTCAGGTCGAGTCGGATCGGTTGCTTCAGTAGTCTGCTGATCTCCAGAGGCCACAGGGCTTCCTGGGTCTCACCCTTGGAACGGATAGATACCTTTCCTACCGGCATCGCAGTATCACCCAGGTTTTCAATGGTCAGTTTGCCGCTGAGTAGCACCTTCCCCTCCTCTTGGGACTCGGAGGTCCAGAACGATTCCAGAACGAGGTTGGCCGACTCAGATGAGATTCGTAGCTTTTCCGGGGTCCACTGCCCAAAAACAGACGTCCCCAAGAGTACTGAGACAATCAGGATGACATGCTTGTTCATAGGATTGCCCAACAGTGTGGCAAGTCTGGTTACTGCAGTCAAGCCGGACGAATTTGGGGAGTCGGGTGCTTGAGTCAGACTGCCGGTTGCCGGGCGAGTTTGATTCGGTGGGTATAGTAGCTGCCCGCAATCACTGGTATCAGAACCAGTGCCAGGGCGTAGAGCAACGGGGTAGCGGAAAAGAAGGCAACCGCTGCGGTCAATGTATTCAACAAGTTGGTGGGGTAAACCCACAGAAAATCACTCTTCCACAAGACGGCTAGAGATTGGACGGTAACCAGCGCAACCGCCATTGCCACCAGAGTCGAGTTGAAGATGAAATAGAGTAGACCGCAAAAAAGGACCTTCAGTGCGAGTTCGGCAATCAGTTCCATCTGGCTCGATCCCAGGGCCGGGGGACGCTGTTGCAAGTGCTGAAGCACCGAACCTATGACCGACGTTACCAAGGCCAACTGGGCGATGTTGAACAAGTGTTTGTAGAGGTGCTGGACTCCTGCTTTCAAGCCGCTGACCAGGCCCTCAATCATGGCGACGACCACGGCTACTGGAAGACCGAAAATCAGTAGAGCAGCGAAGATACAGAAATCGCTCACGCTTATGGTCAAGGATCCGATTCTGGTTTGCGCGAACGTGACCTTGATGGATAGACAACTGGTCAGAATGCAGAGGCCGGCAAGCCAGAGCCAGCTCCAGGAGACATGGCTGAATGTTTGAACCAGGCCATGGATTCCCAGGGCAAGGCCCACGAAGATAACGGCCAAGATATAGAGTCGAGCGGGTTTGGGAATCGCATCCTTGAAGAAGTGGTTTGTTGACTGTCCCATCGTGTTTGACCCGACGCCATGTCCCTCGGCCACTATCGCTACTTGAGCGAAGCTGACGAAGGCGCGCCTCCAACCTTCCCTTATCTGCAGGAACTCTTCGGAAAATGTAGGGAAAACTTTAGCCTGGACCTCTGGCCCGGATCTAACAAGCGAGGGATTCGACTAACAGATTCATCTCGTCTTCTTGAGCCGCGATGGATCGCACCAGCTCGAACTGGGAGCGGCATCGGTCCAGATTCTGGCCTTCCCGATGGATCTTGAAATAGATGTCGCCTTCAAGGTGGTCGGTCAGGAATCGGAGCCCGATCTCGAAGGTGATCAGCCTGCCGGAGAACGCCAGTAATCCGCGTTCGGTCGTTGTCAGAAACCGCCTCGCGCCCTCGAGGTATCTGCTGGCCAGGGCTTGGAACAGTGGCATCCGCATTTTCACCTTCGAGAGATCTCGCTCGTCTTCGGGTGTTGGGCTGGTAGCCGTTCGCACCAGATCTCCAAAATCATACAGTGCGAGACCCGGCATTACCGTGTCCAGATCGATGACACAAACCCCTTCGCCGGTGGAGCGATCGAGCAGCACGTTGTTGATCTTTGTGTCGTTGTGGGTGACCCGCTCAGGAAGCTGGTTCTGTTGTTGGAGATCCGGGAGTCGATGGGTTATGGATTCCTGCTCAAGAGCAAACTGCACTTCTGGAGTTGCACTGGCTGCCCGGTTGAGAGCGTCCTGCGAGAGCACTTCCTGGAACCTGCGAAATCGCTGAGGAGTGTGGTGAAAGTCGGGTATGGTTTCGTGGAGCCGAGGGGGAGGAAGATCGATCAGCAGTGACTGGAAGGTTCCGAAGGCCCGGCCTGCTTCTCGAGCAAGGGCAGGAGAGTCGATGGACTGGTGTGACCGGGTGTCTTCGATAAAATGATAGGCGCGCCAGAAATTGCCTTGCTGGTCGCGCTGGAACGAAGCACGATTTCTGGTTGGAATCAGGGTTAAAGCCTTGCGGTGGTGTTCGCTCTCTCCTGCTGCCTTGAGCTTGTCGTGCAGGTGTCGGGTCACCCGCTCGATATTCTCCATCAACGCTGGCGGATCCTTGAATACGTGATGGTTCACGCGTTGGTGAATGTACCTACGAAGGTGGCCGTCGTGGCGATAGCGCGCCAGGTAGGTGTCGTTGATATGGCCATTTCCGTAGGCTTCTGATTCGAGATATTCCCCCTCAATTTCAAAGGCCAAGGCAATGCGCTTCAAGTCGTGCTGGGAGAACGAAGGCATCCGGCCATGATATCACTGGGATCGGGACAAATTATCGATGTTGTTCCGTGCACCGCTTGACCATTCAGCCTGATCTTCAGAAGAAAACTTTGGGTAGGGGGGTAGCGGTGGTCTCCAGGCCGCCGTTTCGAGCCAAAGGCTCGAAAGAAAGAAAAAGACTTCGGCCTGGAGGCCAAAGCTACGTCTGCGCACGAAGTGCGTCTCGCCGCCAACGACATTCAGACGTTCAGACGTTCAGACGAATTACTCAGATCTCCCTTTCGTCTCAAACTGAAGACCATCGCAGAGAACAGCGTCACGAGGAAGGCCACCGGCAGGGGCCACATCCATGAGACCGCTTTGAGTCGGATCAGGAGTCGCTGAGAACCCAGGTCGACCACGTCGTCGGGCACGATCAGAGCTCGGGAGACGGGCTGCTGATTCAATAGGACGATTGCCTCTGGATCTCCTTGCTTGATCTGCCATCCTGCGTCCGTCAGGTTGATGGTTGCGTGGTGGGGAGCAAGTTCCTGGCTTCCAGCAACTTCCGGGCTGTCAGCAACTTCCGGGTCGGCTAGGACAAACTGGCTGAGCTCGGCACTGGAGCCGATCCTATTCGGTTCGCCTCTGAGGGGTTCCCAGCGGACCATTCCTCCCTCTTGTTTGACGAAGACAAAGACGTCCGGGTGTTCCTGAAACCAGTGTCCCAGGGAGAGGTAGAAGCCCACGCTCAAGCCCAGGAGCCCCGATACAACCATCATGGTACCGCTGGTACGCAGCTTGAGAAAGGCCGCCACGAATATCCCTCCCAGGGCGCCAATCACATAGGCGATGATGCGTGTGGTCATCCCGAAAAAGTTGCCCCGCGAGCCTTCCGGGATGGTGTTCAGATAGAGGCAGAACAAGACGGCATAGATCCCGGCTGCCACCGTGAAGATGCGGGCCAGTTTCAACTGGGCATTCGGTGAGAGAGGTTCCCGCCTGAGTCGGCCTACGAAATCTACGGTGAGAACCGTAGCCACGCCATGCATGCTTGAATCCAGGGCGGCCATGGCTGTCGAAAAAAGGGCTGCCACGACCAGACCTGACAGTCCGCGGGGAAGCCCGTGGGCGATGAAATGGGGGAAGACTTCATCCGGACTTCCTGGAAGTTGGGCCTTGTAGTAGGAGTAGAGCGCCATACCTCCAAGACCGAGTAGGAATCCGACGCAGACGTCCGCTGCCGTGTTGGAAATCAGGGAGCGACGTGCCGCCGCCAACGATCCAGTCGCCAGATAGCGCTGAATCACCAGCTGGTCGGAGCCACAGGTAGAGATCCACCAGAAGAAGGCGTAGATGGCCATGCCCAGGACGCTGACCCGGACGTAGGGGTCTAGTTCAAAAAAGGGTTGGGGTTCTCGTTCCACTGCCATGACGTCCTGATACCAGGTGATCGGTCCAGTCCCCGTATCCACGAAGACAAAGCCAATAGTGAACAGGAGACCCGCGAAGAGGATCATGAACTGCACGAGGTCAGTCCACATCACTGCTCGCATTCCGCCCAGGGTTGTGTAGGCAATGGCGATGACTCCGACGCCCAGGACGACCCAGATGACGGGAATATCCGCTATTTTCGACATAGCGATTGCGGCCGTGTAGACGATCATCCCCATCATGGACAAGCGAATGATCAAAAAGAGGGCTGAGGCGAAGAGCCTGGTTTTCAGACCGTAGCGCTCTTCCAGGTACTCATAGGCGCTGGTGAGGCGTCGCCGCATGAAGAAGGGAATCAATACCAGGACGGCTATCGTCAGGGTGAATGGCACGTGAAGTTGCCGACCCAACACGCCAGGTCCGTTCTTGATGAATTCTCCTGGTTCGGAGAGGTAGGCGATGGTGGACAAGAGGGAGGCGTACATGCTCAGGCCCACCACGAACCAAGGCATGCCCCGGCCGGCAAGGAAGTACTCCTCCACCGAACGCTGCCGTTTGCTGAAGTAGTAGCCCAGGGCCAGCACACCTACGAAGTAGGTGATGACGGCTACATAGTCTATTGTCTCCAATCCCTGGAACCGGTCGACTCTGGCTTGGCTCGCGAGGAATAACATGAAGAACCGGAGAGAGTGTAGCGGGTGGAAACTCAAGAGTGCAAAGCAATCGAGGATTCCAAGCTGGATCGCAAACCGAGTCCGAGCAGAGGAACGGGCCGGTCCGGCGAGCGGGTGTTCTCTACGCGTCGAATTTGCATTCTGAGCCTAAGTCTCCAAAAATGGAGTGATGTTATCTACCAGGAACGAATCATCCCGATCAGGGTAAGAAAAGCACCCTTGTCCCGCGTTCTACCATTCCTGATTCTCTTTCTGATGCTGGCAGCAACACCGCTGAGCCAGTCGAGCCCCACGGTAGATCGTGCGCTGGAGAAGGTAACGCAGCGACAGGATTACCTGGGGGCCTTGGCCGACCTGAAGAAGCTCTTGGAAGCGTCCGATTCCGATCCGCTGCTCCACTATCTCATCGGTGTCTGCTACACCGGAATGCGTGACTACTCGAAGGCGATAGAGAGCTTTCAGATAGCTCAGGCGAAGGGACTGGATAGTTGGGAGCTCTGGCTGAACTCCGGGATCGCCCGTTCCCGGATTGGTCAGGATTCGCGGGCCCGCGAAGAACTCGCGCGTGTCCTACGGATCCAACCGAGCGAACCCAGTGCTCTCTTTCATCTGGGACGCTTGGACCTGAAGGAAGGATCCTATGCGGAGGCAGAGAAGAAGTTCCGCAAAGTACTCAGTCTGAGGCCAGACGATCGGGGGGCCCTCTTCAGTCTGGGAACCTGCCTTCTCAAGCAGGGTAGGGAGGAGGAAGGAAGGGATGTCCTGGAGTTCCACCGAAGGAGCGGCCACCTCCAGGGTCGGGTCAACACGCTTCAATTGATCGCTTCTTCTCCGGACGCTTCGAGCGGGGTATTTGCCGATCTGGGAAATGCCTACCTGGAATTGGGCGACTACGAAAAGGCCAAACACTCATACGACGAGACCGAGAGGATAGATCCGGGCACTTCGCTTACAGGCTTCGGCCGAGGAAAGATCAGCTACTCTGAGGGAGATCTTCCAGCGGCCGAGCGCTATCTGAGTGCTTATTTGAAACAAGGTGGATCGAATTGTGAAGCCCATCTCCTGCTGGGCATGGTGCATCGGTCGCTGAAGGCACTCGAAACTGAGCGCACGGTCCTCGAAAACGGGATCCGGCATTGTCCTCGAGATACCCGATTGTTGGCCAATCTCGCTCAGCTTCAAGCGCAGTCCGGGCAATTGGCTGAGATGATTCAACTCGCCCAGAAGATCATCGAAATCGATTCGCGGGCACCCGCCGGACCTTTTTTCATGGCCCTCGGTCGTCTACGTCAGAATCGTCTGGATGAGGCCGAAGCCTTTGCCCTTGAGGTGCTCGAGATCAACGATGGGAATCCCAGCTACCACAGGCTTGCGCAGCAGATCTATCAGGCCAGGGGGGCGACTGGGAAGGCCCAGGCGCACGCTGAGAAAGTGAAGGCTCTGCTAAGAGAAAAGCGATAGCTCCGACCGCCTGGAAGGGGTCCCGCACGGTCAGTGTGGAGCCCGTCTATCATTTTTCGCGAATGGAAGTCGCCGGGGAACGATATCCGGGCGCGCCCAATCTGTGACCTATAACAATTTCTCACTCGATGTGACTACGCGCACAAAATACCGCGCTCTGGACGGGTACAATTCCTGACCATGCAGCTTCAGTCGAATCCCAATCAGGGAGGCGGGGTCGAGGAAAAAGGCTGGTGGCAGCGGGTCCGGAATTGCAACCTGCCCAGTCCCCCCGGCATCGCTTTGAGGCTTCTCAAGTTACGAGACAATGAGAGGACAGGGCTGGGCGAAGCCTCCGACGCCATCAGCCTGGATCCGGCATTGGCGGCCAGGATCCTCAAGATCGTCAACTCCGCCTTTTATAGTCTCCGGCACGACGTCAGTACTATCACCCACGCTGTGACGCTTCTGGGCGCAGATCGTTTGTATTCCGTCGCTCTGAGTTTTTCCCTGTTTGACGGTTTGCGAACGTTCGGCTCGCAGGACTTCGACCATGCTGCCTATTGGCGCCGCTCCGTGCTGGCTGCCACTGCTGGCAGGTGTCTTTGCCCGTGGGCCGGAGAGAGCAGGCAGGAAGAGGTTTTTCTGGCGGCATTGCTGCAGGATATCGGGATGCTGATTTTGAACGAGGCGTTTCCAGAAGGCTATGCTGAACTGATGAGGCAGGCAGACGGCGACCATCATCGATTGCTTGCTCTGGAGCGCAAGTACGCTTCGACCGACCATGCCGAAATGGGAGTCTGGGTCCAGGAGATGTGGCAGCTGCCCGAGCTGTTCCAGGCGGCGATACGGGGAAGCCACGATCCCCGGGATGTCGAAGATCTAGATCCGAATCTGGAGCCGCTGGTGAGAGCCGTAGCTCTTTCGGGACCTTTCGCCGAAGTCTGGATCAGCGACGACTCCAAAGCAGCCTGCGAAAGGGCAAGGGCTGCAGCTGAGCAGATTTTAGGCATGGATGAGGTTGCGGTACAGTCGGTTTTGCAGAGGATGTCTCTGGGACTTGCAGAGGTCTCGAACGCGTTCGATGTCGACTTCGGGCATCCCGAGGAGCTTCAGGCAAGACTGGATGAAGCAACCGAGAGTCTTGCTGCCTAGCCAGCCTAGCCCTGCCCTTTACCCGTAATAAAGGACTGGACAAAGAGTTTCGGGTCGTTCAAACTGAGCGGCATGCAGCTCCAGAATCAGATCAAGCGTACCCTGTCGAAGCCCGAGAGCATCGAGTATGTAAGCCGGCTGCTGGAAGAAGGGGATTTCTCTTCGCGAAGCGAGTTGGCCGGTTTTCTTTGCGATCAGTTGCGATTCTATGACCCCGGCGGGCGGCCCCAGCGGGGAGGTTGCCTGAAGGCGTTGCGGGAGCTGGAAGCGAAGGGCTGTTTTCGGCTGCCGCCCCCACGGATCCAGAAAGGGGCGCCCCGTCCGCGACGGTTGGCGGCTCCAGTGGAGGAGCCGATCGGGGTGCCCGAGCAGGTGGGGGAGGTGCGGGGGCTGGAGTTGATCGGGGTGGGCGAGCCGGGGCAGATGCGGATCTGGAACGAGCTGATGATCGAAGAGCATCCGCTGGGGGCTGGGCCCTTGGTGGGACGGCAGCTGCGCTATCTGCTCGGCTCCGAGCACGGCTGGCTGGGGGGCCTGGGCTTTGCCGCCGCGGCGTTGCAACTCGTGGACCGGGACCGCTGGATCGGTTGGGATGCGGAGCAAAGGCGCGCCCATCTGCACGGGGTCGTGTGCCTGAGCCGTTTTCTGATCCGACCCAGCGTGCAGTGTCAGAACCTGGCCTCGCGGGTGTTGAGCCTGAGCCTGCAGCGGCTGGCCGAAGACTTCGAGCAGCGCTATGGGTACCGTCCCTGGTTGGTCGAGAGTTTTGTAGACACGAGCCGGTTTTCGGGGGCATCCTATCGGGCAGCGAACTGGACCCGGGTGGGCCGAACCCAGGGTCGGGGTCGGCAGGATCGTTTCACCCAGCGGGAGGAAACGATCAAGGACATCTATGTGTATGCGCTGGAGCCGGAGTTCCGCGCCCGCCTGGGGTTGGCCGAGGGGGCCGGCTTGGGGCCGCTGGCTCCGGCCCAGGGGGTCGAGGCCGAGAGTTGGGCGGAAGAGGAGTTTGGCGGCGCGCCGCTGGGGGACGCGCGGCTGAGCCGAAGACTGGTGAACATTGTGGAGTCCAAGGCGCAGGAACCGGGTCGTGCCTTTAGCGGGGTGGCCCAGGGGGATTGGCCGGCGGTCAAGGCCTACTACCGATTGATCGACCACCCGGACGAGGCCGCGGTGAGCCTGCCCCAGATTCTGCAGCCTCACCGGCAACGCACCCTGCGGCGCATGCAGGGGCAGCGCACCGTGTTGTGCCTGCAGGACGGCACCGATCTGGACTATACGAGCCTGGCTCAGTGTGAAGGTCTGGGAGTGATCGGCAGCAACCAGACCGGCGCCCAGAGTCGGGGATTGCACCTGCATTCGACCTTGGCCGTGGCCCCCAATGGACTTCCGCTGGGGGTCTTGCGCGCCCAGTGTCTGGCGCCGCAGTTGAAATCGCCGCAAGAGAAGCGACCGAGCTGGGCCATCCCGATCGAGGAAAAACAGACCTTCTGCTGGATTCAAGCGCTGCGCGAGCTCGGAGAAGTGGCGGCCCAAATGCCCCAGACGCGACTGATCAACGTCTGCGACCGGGAAGCGGATATCTTCGAGCTGTTCGAGGAGCAACGCCGTTACCCGGGGGTCGACCTACTGGTGCGCGCCCAACACAACCGCGGCATCACGGAGGAGCCGTTCAAGCTTTTCGAAGCGCTCGTACAGGAGCCGGTACAGACCCAGGTCCGCGTCCAGGTGCCGCGCCAGAGCGCTCGGCCCAAGCTCAGTAAGCGAAAGGCCCGGCCCCAGAGGCCCCGCCGCCGGGCGGAGCTCTCGGTCCGCTATCGGCGGATCCAACTTCGCCCCCCGAAATATTACCCGGATAAGGAGCCCATCGAGATCTGGGTGATTCAGGCGCGGGAGGACTCTCCGCCTGCGGGAACCGAAGCCATCGAGTGGTTCCTTCTGACTACCGCCACTCTCGCCTCGCCCGAAGCGGCGGTTCAATGCCTACGCTGGTATTGCCTGCGTTGGCGCATTGAAGACTGGCACCGGGTGCTGAAGTCCGGCTGCCGCATCGAAGAGATCGCCCACCGAAGCGCCGAGCGCCTCAGCCGGGCGATTGCGATCAACCTGGTCATCGCCTGGCGGATTATGCTGATGACTCTGCTGGGCAGAGAAACCCCGGAACTGCCCGCCGAGGTGCTCTTCTCGGATCTTGAACTCCATGTCCTGGGGGCCTACGCCAAAAAAAAAGCTTGAACCCGCCCTCGCAGCTGGGTGAGGCGGTACGGCTGGTGGCGCGCATCGGAGGATACCTAGGACGCAACCAGGATGCGCCCCCGGGTCATGAGTTGATATGGCAGGGCTATTCACACCTCCGGCTCCTGTGTGAAGGCTTCGCTCTGGGAGACCCAGAAACATGACTTTGTCCTGTACCGAATTACGGGTAAAGGGCAGGCCTAGCCCGCATTTCTCCAACTAAAAGCCGCAACGCGCCCACCCACCCCGACTTCTATCGCTTGGGGACGATCTCCAGCAGATTGTGGGAGGGATCGTGGACGAAGAGCGGCACCGCTCCGTACATCTCCTTCCAGCCCGCCATGAGGTTCTGGGACAAGCCGTCGAGGGGAGGCGATTCCTCAGTGAAAAGAATTTCGATGTGGTGATCTTTCAACTGCTCTCTGGTCTCGGCAAAGTTCTCCACCAGGAAAGCTGCATGCCGATGAATATGGCGAAAGCTCCGGTGGCCGCCGTCCCTTCGTCACTTCCCGTCTGGAAGGACTATCGCATTGTCGGGACGATCGCGATGCTGCTGATGCTGGCAGCGCTTTGGTGTTTGCCCTAAGCCGTCTGCGCAAAAATAGCTTGGTCAGTGCTTGCTGGACCGGACTAGGATGAAACTTCATTGGCAGGAACAAGGTTAAAAAAAACAGCATCTGACAGAGCAGTGTCCTACAAGAATCTTTCGGGCCGACGGCCTTCGTGCTCGAACAGTGGGGTTCCTTTCCAGGCTACAATGGATATCGGATGACTCACTGGTTTTCGTTCTGGTTCTACCCCTTGTCAAGTGTTCTCCTCGTCTCGGTGGCCATCCGTCTCGAATCTGGTTGGACCTGGCCTGCGGTGGCTGGTTGGCTTGCATTAGGCCTACTCTGCTGGAGTCTTCTCGAGTACGCCTTGCACCGATTCGTTCTTCACTGGTGCCACCCCAATTCCATCCTGAGCGAACTACAGAGGCGAAGCCATCTCGTCCATCACCAGGAGCCGAGAAACGCGAAGCTAATTCTGGTCCACCCTCTTGTCACGCTTCCCGTTTCAGCAATCCTGTTTGGGCTCTTTCTTCTGGCCCTGGGCTCCTTCTTCCCTGCCTCGCTCCTCCTGGTGGGGATATGGCTGGGCTTCGTCTACTACGAGTGGGTGCATTACAGTGTCCACACGAGCACACGGAAGGGTTTCTTCCTCGCATCGCAGCGTCACAAACACCTCTCCCACCACTTCAAGGATGAAAGCTCCTGCTTCGGGGTCACGTCACCCCTCTGGGACTGGGCTTTCGGCACTGCGGGTTCTCCTGAAAGATTGGGCCAGCAACGGAGCACGGCCCCGCCTTCGGACTCATGAAGCCAGGTTCACACGATGAGATATCGTCGCGCCGGCTAATCGTGGCGAGCGACCTCATACCGCCGAGGAACGCTGACCTTCGGTGGATGTGTCCCGTTCAAGGAGGCCGCTTCAGCGGCCTGGCGCGAAGCGTATTAGACCGGTCCTTCAGGGCCGGGTGGGCGAGCCAACAGATGCCGGAGCCTGCTTTAGCGGGCTTCTCGAATACAGGCTTCAGCCAGGCTCCGGGTCGACGATGGCTAAAGCCGCGGTTCGAGAAGGACCTTGAAAGGCCCTCCGGAGGGATGGCGCCCCAGCTGACCCCGGCCTGAAGGCCGGGTCTACTACGCGTTCGCGCCGGCCCGATGAAGCGGTCTCCTTGGAAACTACATCACGCCGAGCCATGAAACTTGATCAGTTTGTGAACGTTTTCTCGACCAAGGGGTCTTTAGAGTTATTGGACACCCTTTCAACGTAGCATTCCAAGCCGGCTTGAATCTGGGTGCTTGGGATCCGGGCTAGCGCTCTGACATCCAGATCGCCATTTCCGTGGCAACCAGGAGTGCCATGGCACCTCCCCTTGGATCGGGTCCCAGAATCGCCTTGCGGTCGAGATAGTAGCGTTGGTTCTCGCCCTTTCCAGTACCGGTGCAAACGTCGACCAGGCTCCCGTCTGCCGCTACCCGCAGGCGGATCGCCTTCCAGGCCTTCTCGATGACCGGGAGATAGAGCTGCTTCTCCAGCCAGCCGGATCGCACGCCTCGCAGCAGCGAAAAAGTAATCATGCAGGTGCAGCTCAGCTCCCGGTAGCTGCCCGGTACATCGATCAGCTGGTGCCAGCAGCCGCTCGAGTCCTGGTGTTTGACGAGAGCTCGGACGTGTGCTCGGAACGCCTCTAACATCTCCCCTCGGCCCGAATGATCACTCGGCAAATCGCTCAGCGAAAGTGCCAGTCCCAAGGCCGGAAAGGCGTTGCCTCGCCCCCAGGCAGATTCGTGTAGCGGGGAGTGGCGATGCAAACCGTCTCTGCGCAGATTCAAGTCAAGCATGAAGCGCATGTGCCGCAGAGACATGTCGAAGTACTTTGTCTCTTTTGTCAGGTGGCCCACCTGAACCAGGATCGGACAGCCCATAAAGACCGCATCGCTCATCTCGCTGTGGAAGGGCATGGAGGATCTGGGTTCACCGTCCTTGTCGAATCCCAGGTCCGCTGCCTTACGAGCAATCTCGAGATACTTCTGCTTTCCGGTTAAACGAGCGAGCTCGCTGAAGACCAGATGCCCGGAGAGGTGACTGCCGGTGGGGGGATCCGGAAGGGACGGCTGGGCGCCGGTAATGTAGGGTTCCACGATGCGCTCCACATCCTGGAGGTGCTGCTTGTTCTGGGTGAGTTGGCCCAACCTGAGTCTGCCGATCAAAGCCACGGAGGGGATGTACATGACCTGGGACAGCTCGTGGCCGTATCGCTCGGCCAGTTGTTCGGCGATTACCAGCGGGGAACGGTTCAAGCGGCTTTTCAATTCCTGGCGTGCCGGCGACGGACCTTGAAATCCACTCTGGAGCAGGGCCTCGAGTAACGTTGCGAACTTCGGCTGGCTTTCCTCAGGCGCTACTTCCAGGCCCAGGGCCGGGATCGTGCCCGTGCCGCCGGCGGCGATCTCTCCAACCCGGGAGACCAGCTCCGCCGACTCGGGGGTTAAACCCCGCGCCGGCGTCAGGGTCTCCGCAAGCTCCTTCCACTGAAGCTTTGTCGAGCGGGGGATCAGCCACATCGTGTTTTCCGATTGCCGCAGCTCCAGCAGAAGGTCGGGGCCATGCATCCCGATCCAGCGCCAAAGATGAGCCGTCTCCGGCCGATCCACTCCGCCGTAAGCCTCGCCTTGAGGTGGGTACTCGGGTTGACCCGATGGCATGTCGGGATAGGCAAAGGGGACTGCGGATAGTGTAAAGCGTTCACGGAAAGGCTTTGCCGCCTCGGCTGACGAGAACCACTCGAGACAGGCAAGTACGGATTTCACCGATTCCGGCTCGCCGTCCAGGCCGCCGATCACGAGCACTCGGATCTTGTCTGTCTTTAGCTCCAGGTGTTCTGGGCCGAGCAAAGCTGTGACGGGAGTCTCTTTTCGGGTCAAGCCGATTTCGAATCGACTCATTTCTGGCAGTTGAGCGCTCCCCAAAAGGTCTTCCAGATTCATCGCGGATAACGGTGTTGAGAGCAGTAGAGCAAATGGCAAGAGTAGCAGAAGGAGAAAGACCATGGTTTCAAAAATACGTCGCACGTGCGACGTATTTGACGTGCGACGTTCCGTCGGTCATCGTTCAACCCGAAAAATCAGATTACTTCCTGAGCTGCTTCGGAAGACTTCCTTCGTGACCGCTATCTTATCCAGACGCGGAGCTGGGTGGGCGTATCGTTGGTTCTCCAGGTCGCCCACGAAGATGTACTTGATGTCGTAGTCTTGGCAAATCTTGGAGACGACCGCTTCGTCCTGGGAGGTGTAGAGTGCGCGCAATGCCTGCTCCCGCCGGGCTATTTCCTCACTCGAATGACCGCGCTGGCGGAGATGGTGAGGCCAGCCCAGGAGGGTAGGAAGGCCTGTGTATTTGGTTACCCTTGCTGATTCATCGTAGCCTCGGTCGGTAAACGCCTCTGCGATTACCTGGGGTCCGGCGACATTGCGATTCAGCCAGTCGACTGCCTCCAACAACTCGCTCTCCTGGGGTGTCTGGAGCAGGAAATTGAGGCCGTTCAGGGTGGGCCTGGCACTTTGTTTCAGGTTTCGGGTGGTCACCCCCAGGACTCCGCGATAGGTGCAGATGAGCGTGATGGAGAAGACGAACAGGAACACGACC
Organism: Acidobacteriota bacterium; assembly: GCA_965222655.1. GTDB lineage: Bacteria > Acidobacteriota > UBA6911 > RPQK01 > JAJDTT01 > CAUZIZ01. Next base: position 290,295 of record CBDCUP010000022.1, on the reverse strand, counting down.
GACAGGACCGTCTGGAGAGGACGAACCCTCCAGCGCCCGCGTTCCTTCTGATCGGATCTGGGGAAGGGATGCAGGCTCCAGTCCTCGATCATGATGGCGATCCCAACGGCACTTCCCAGTGCCAGAAGCATCCACACGGGAAGATAGATCTTGAAGACCGTGTTCATGCGGTCGATGATGACGATCAGCTCGGAGACTGCTGCCAAACCCCAGCCTCCGAGCAAAAGGGTGCCACAGAATAGATGCTTTGGACTTCTTCTCCACAGCAGCATCGAGGCCAGAATCGGAGGCAGCAGCAGTAGGAAGAGCGAAAGGCCGGACGCGGTTGTCAGCACGCCAGCATACTTGAGAAAAAGGAACAGCAGGATCTCTACAACCAGCCCTCGCAGGGCGATCCGCCTGGGGTTCACCGCCTTCGGCTCGGGGGAATCAGACTTCCCCAGTGCTCGGGAGAATCCGGCGCCTACCCAGAGGAGAGTCGCCAAGAGGAACAACCCGAAGTGTCGGATCGCCTGGGTAGCGGAGATATTACCGTCGTTGTTGAATTTCAACAGCACCTCTCCCGTATCCAGATGCTGGTGAAAGTAGTAGAAAAGCGCGGCACTGACACCCAACATCAGGCCGATCGGCAAGGCGACTCCTCGGGCAAGCTCCCAGCAGCCCAGGCCCACTCGCCGGGTGGTGCCCAGAAAGGCAATCGATTTGGTGCCCAGCAGCACCGGGACAAGGATGACAAGGAGTCCGATCCAGCGGTCAGCGATCAGTCCCAGCCAGTAGGGGTGCAGTTGGCATAGAGTAGGCCAGAACCAGGTCCAGAGGGCGACGAACAGGATCGTCAAAGCGTTTCCTGGGGTTCGCAGGGAGGCCAGCAGATGAAGCGGTTCGGGAGTTGGTCCGGAGGGTGAAGTAGCCGCGACCGCCCCCTGAGACACGGGCCCTCCATCCTCCTCGAGCAGAAGGGTGCGCACCAGCAAAGCCAGCACCAGAAATCCGAGGAAGCAGAGAGAGTCCCAGATATTGGCGGCCAATTGAGTGCCCGTGATCACGGACATCAACAGCAGGGATATCCATCCCACCGAGCCGCCTGAGAACACCGGCCAGCCTGCTCTGAAGTGGCCGAAGCTAAGGTAGATCAGGCTCAGCATCAAAAGCGAAACCGGCATGACCATGACGTGTGCATGCAGATCCGCGAAGAGCCAGCTCCAGACGGGATACTCATTGATCATCCCTTGACCGATGGCGCGTGAGGATGCCCAGTAGCTGTCCCAGATTGAGCCGGCTCCAGGGGAGTGGAGCAGTAGGTCCAGGTAGACGAAGGGGAGCTTCGGTAGGTAGATTGCTGCTCCCAGGAGGTATCCGTAGGCTTCGGTCAGGCTGGTGAAGGAGGCTTCCCGGGCCGCTTGAAATCTGTCCAGACTTGCCAGCTGGAAGAGCGGATCCAGGTTGCCGATGAATCCCACCAGCGCTGCTCCCAGCAGTCCCCAACGGACGCGGCGGCAGAGGTTGAAGCCCAGGGAAAAGGCACAGCTTACCGAAAGCGCCGGAATTGTAGCCATCGCCAGATTGAAGCCGAAGGCGGTCGGAACGAAGGCCAGCTGGATGAGATAGCTGAAGAGAACGAAGCCGTAGTAGTAGTAGTTGAGCACGGTCCCCGAAAACCATGGCTCGAAGGGGGGAAAGGTCGAGCCACGATTGATGGCGTTCAGGAAAGAGAAGTCCATGGTCTTCTCGCCCCAGTAGATCTCGGGATTGTAGGCTCGAATTGCTGCGAAGGCGATGAAGGTGAGCAGAAAAAGGAGCTCGGCAGAAATCATTGCTTTGACCCGTCCGGGTTCCGTCAGACCCTTCAGCGCCGATCGTAGCGAGCGAGGTGCCCAACAGATGGCTGCTATCAGTAGCAGCGAGACCATGCAGGTCAGGGGACCAAAATGACCCAGTCCCAAGTTGGTGCCGAGCCACGCCAGATAGGCGGCGAGTAGCAATCCGATGGTTTTGGCGAGCGGATAGCCTCCGTCGGGCAATCTTTGAAACAGATGTCCGCAGAGGGGAAGAACGGCCAGGCCCAACAACTTCAGGAGGATGAGCCACTTCAGTACTTGCCAGATCTGAGAGATCGTCTCTTCCTCTCCCTGGGTGATCAAGGCAACGCGTTCCGAGTCGTGTCCTTCGAGCAGTTTGGGACCCGGCTGCAGGATCTGCTCTGCCTGGAGATCGATCCTGCCCAGTTTTTCCAACACGACATCCCGGGGCAAAGCAGCGAACTCGAGCTGCGCGCCCAAGCGCTGCAGGAGCTGGTTGCGGTTTTCAGCCTCCAGGATTCCCTGGCTCCGCATCGTAAGAGCTTTCAGACCTGCGACCGAGATTGCCGATTTCAACGGTAGGGACCGTATGCGCTGACGGATCTCGAGCAGGGTACTCCCCGTTAGCTGGCGCTTACGCTCCAATTCTGTCGAGACCGCTTTCCAATGTAGAGCCGGAGTTTCCTCGAGTTGCCGCACGAGCGTCAGGAAGCCCTCGCGCTCCTCCTCTTGCAAGGATGGAATGTCTTCCAGGAGGCTGTCCAACTCCGTCAACGTCATCACCCTCTCAACCGGATACGGATCCACAAAGATGTTGCGAAGCTGCTGTTGGGGAGCTTCTCGCCAGAGCATGATCTGGGAGCGAGTGATCGAATCGATCTGGGGCGATTCTTCCTCCAGTCGTCGCTGATACTCGTCGACGGTCAGAGGCTCTGTCTTCTCGAAGATTACACACTTGGGGTGGTCGTAGACGTGTTGACTCTCGTCGGCCAGAAGATCGTTGAACTCCCAACCCCACAGCCGAGGGGGGCTGGTGACGGTCTTGCGAAGGGTAAATCCGAGGTGTCCTGCGAAGAGCGCTTTGTAGTAGCGGGCCGTGATCGGGTATTTCTCTTGAACCGTGAGGATGGTGCCGTAGAGGCGGGTGGTGGGCAGGCAGATCCAATCGGTCCTCTCCAACTCGCTTGCCAGACGCTGTGCCTTTTCGCTTCCGTCTCCGTGGTAGGGTGCCATGCTGACCGAGCCAAAGGAGCGGGAGTGGAGAGGGATGTTCAAGGGGATGATGTCATCCCACTCTTCGTGAGCGATCTGGGTAGGTTGCCCATCTGGCTGGGTCTCGGGAACATTCTTGAAGATCCAGAAGGAAGCGTAGGTCCAGGAGTGGGGGCGGTCGTAGATCTGCATGAAGGCCAGGGAGTAGAGAAATCCTCCAGCGACCGCGGCCCAGACGATCGGTACTCTCAGCCTCGACCAGAGTTGTCCCAGCCGCCACGTTTGCCAGCCGCCGCCTTTAACGATCCAGTCGCCAACGCAGAGCTCGGCACCGAGGAGACAGAAGACTGGAATCAACGCAATCGTGTAGCGGGGGAACGAAGCCTGAAACTGGCCGATAATCAGAAACTCGACCCCGGCCCAGGACAAGAGCAGCAGATCGGCGCCGTTGAGTTTGGAGAGGTTGCGCAGGACTGCAAACAGGAATCCCGCCAGGCAGACCAGACCAAGAGGCCAGCCGAAGCTCCAGCGCACCATCTGCAGCGTCATCGTCAGGTAGGGTACGGTGTTCGCGAACTGCTGCACCCAGGGGCCACCTGCCCTGCCCTCGACCATTTGGCTTTGCTCGTGAATCTGGCGAGCGAAGTCGTCCGAAAAGAGGATGTGGAGCCAACGCTGGACTAGATCTCCGAACTGGCTGGCCTGGGCAAAAGGCAGGAAGGTGGACTCCCAGGCATAGGGTTGCAGCCAGAACCAGGTGCCCAGGGCCGTAATGTAGCTGAGAAGGAGGAAGAGGTGGGAGAGGAAGTGCGAGAGTCGGGGCACTCGGTGAAGCAGGATCAGGTGTGCCACGATAGGTAGCAGGAACAGAGGAGCCGTGCTGAACTTGCAGGCCATGGCCATGCCGATCGTCCCTCCCATTGCAAGGTAGAGAAGGAAGGTTGGCCAGGGAAAGAGATCGCTTAGCCGCTCTAGGAGCAGTATCGCTGGGCCGGTCCGCGGTCGTCGCAGCCAGGCTCCAAGCTTCACCGGAGGGGGGGCCTTACTCTCCGACCCAGGGACGGGCTGGGTATCGATGAGGGCTGAAGCGCACCAGAGGGCCAGCAGAACGCAGAGGGTCTGCAGCATGTCCGCAGCAAAGAAGTGACCCAGCTGGATCGCCAGGACCGTGAACCCATAGAATGCCGCTGCTACCAGTCCCACGCGGGAAGAATAGAGCCGGCTGCCGATGGCGTAGACGATGGGGACGCAGAGGGTGGAAGCCAGTGCCGAAAGGAAGCGGCCCAGGAAGGCGACGTCCTCGTAGTTGGGGCTGACCGGCGTCAGCAGGATCTCACGGAGGAAGCGGTAGAGAAAAGGGAGTGTCAGGGCCGACAGGAGCAGAAGCAGGTTCGCTGACACTCGGTGGCGGCAGATAAGGCGCAGACTGCTATAGAGGGTACACAGCAGGAAAACCGCAAGGATGCCGAGAGGAACGTGAGCGCCGGAACCTACCAGCTCGCGGAAATGGGGAAGGACCGATCCCGAGGCAGATTGCATCGGTTGGCCCGGCTCAAGCGGAATCTCATGAAGCCAATTCTGCAGAGAGAGATACCCCTTGTAGGCGAAGAGCGTGGAGTAGTAGCTGAGGCTCCCCCAGGTGTGGAGGGATGGTTGATAGGAATCGCTGACGAGGAGATCGTGGGTCTGGGAAATGACGGCGCGCTCGTCCGGATGAGGCCAGGCATAGTCGTTCCAATCCAGTCCCTGAAATCGGAAGTAGCCCGAGATGACGATGATCGCGAGCAGGAACAGCCACTCACCGCTGTGTTGGGTGGGACGGTTCCTGGGTTCCTGCTTCAGCATATGGTTCCATCGATCGCCTTCTGAAGAGATGAGAGCAGTCGGTCACTTTCCGGCCCCAGCGCGACAACTTTGTCCACGTCAACGGGATCCAATTCTATACGGTGGAGTAGCGGGTTCCCGAAATCAAGGCGACTCGCGTGGCCACAAGGGGAAAAGCCGCAGACGGAACTCCGGTTCACCGAGCACCTGATCATGGACGGATACGGCTACCCCTTCGGCATCGCAGCCTGTGCCGAGAGGGGCTCCCTCGAGTTCCGATGGTGGAGGAACGAAGGGCCTGCCCCCGAGTAATCTGCTTTGAAAGTGCACGAGGATCCACTCGGCCCCGAGGCCATGGACTACATTCGGGACATGTGCCGGACTGGTGCCACTGCAGGAAGCCTGATCGTCGCCTGTTGGGGGAATCACGGTCAGATTTGCGCTATTACACCGGTAAAGCCAGCCAGGGCGGCGAGAACTAAAACCTGGGTTAGCGATTTCTTCATGGTGGCACTCCTTTTTTCTTTGAATAGTCACTAGATGTACTAGATGTTACTCCTTAGACGAACTAAAGTGTTTTGGCCTCCTAAATCCTCAAACGCTGTTTCCAACGCTCGACCTAACGCCGTAAATATCCCAACCTCTACGACTCTTAGGGCACGGTGCGATTCAGGATCCCTGGAATACCCCCTGAACGCGACCCACTCCTCCTGTCGATAGCCATGTCTTCCAGGGGTTGGACGAGGCTTGCGATAAACTGGTGGCGGTTTTCTCGACGTATTCCCAAGGGGAGTGCTGCTGATAGAGTCACAAGGCATTGATGGCGTTGGTACCGAGGAGGCTCCAGCGCATTCGGGAGTGCCTTTAGATGGCTGAAGAAGGTCTTGTAGCCCGCTTCGGGTGTGGCGGCACCTGAAGCGGCACCAGACGCAGGCTCACTTCGGTTTTCAAGCAGGCACCTGTGTCTCCAGCCGGAGTTTCCAGCTCAGGCTGTCACCCAGGCTCTTTCACCTCGAACGGCAGCCTGCGGGGAATCAGAGAAATCCCAGCTAACCAGCGCCTGATACAATCGGACGATACCGCGAGTCTATTCAAGGGAGAAGCGGGCAATGGTTCCCAGGGCTTTTCTGTCGAGCGTGCTGGTGTTTTTCGCGATGGCTTGCGAGCAGCGAAATCCTGCCCAGATATCTGCCCGACGTGGCAATCCGCCGATTTCCGAGATGAAGCCGCCCTCGCCAGCTCCTACCGCCGACGTGGAATCGATCTCACTCCCGCCGGTCATAGCTGACGCTGTTCCTACCCTACCCTCGGAACGCCCCGGAGTCCTTCGCTTGGATCTGGCTCTCGGGTTGGCCTCGGGAGTCGTACGCGTGCAGGCCAACGATCCAGGGTTTCCTCCAGGAATTGAGAAGCTGACCGACGGCGACACGACCACGCTCTCCCGCAGCGAGGACGTCAATCCCCTGGTCCTGACATTTGTCTTCGGCGCCAAGATTCACCTGAAGACGGTCCGCATCTACCTTTCCTACTCCTCCTACGATTGGAAGCTTGACCCTGATTCAGGTCCGTCGCTCGTGGTCCGGGAGGCCGCAGAAGAAGCATGGTCAGAGATCGATCTGCCTGTCGCAGCAGAAGTCGCGAAGCTACGCCTCGAGATCCGGCGCCTCCAGCGCGACAACTTCGTCCACGTCAACGAGATTGAATTTTACACCGCGGAGTAGCCGGTTCTCCGAATCAACTGACTCGGATGGTCGCGAGGATCGAGGACTCGGATGTCAGGGTACTGGAGGCAATCGGTAGGGTGGTGTAAATCGCGGGATGCCTTCCCTCTTGACCACGGTTTTGCCAGTTCGCTTCTGTTTCCCTTATGATGGCTCGCCATCATGTCCTGGGGTGTCGACCTGTTTTCATCTCTGAAGCCTTGGCAGCGTATCCTGCTGATCCTGGCCTTCCTGGGGTTTGCCGGCTGGGGCGTCCTGGTGGCACAACCGCAGGGGCAGGGGGCCGCGTTGCTGCTGGCCTATCCGCTTATTGCCCTCCTCCTGGGTTTGGCAGTAGGACTGCCCTCCGAGCTAGGGCGGGATCGTATTGGTCTGGATCAGCCGCGCGCCGGGTCAGCGAAGGCGGCGATCGCGGGCATGCTTCTTGCGCTGGCGTTGTTGTGGTACGGCTTGCGGCAGTTCGAAGGGCCCATCGAAGGACATGGAACCGGATGGCTGCTCTACGGCCTGGCCATGGCCGTTCTGGTGGCGTCTGTTTGGGGTTTCAAGGGACGCAAGGGAGAGAACGGGCGGTCAAGCCGCTGGGAGTTTCTTGGCCTGGCGTCTGTCCTGGCTCTGGGGTTGGCTCCTCGTCTCCATCAGTTGGCCAGCCGACCTTATGGGATCTGGTTCGACGAGGCCCAGAACGGCTTGGAAGCCATTCGAATTCTGGACCAGCCTCACTATTGGCCAGTCTTCGTCTCCGGGGCTTCCCAGCTTCCAGCCCTCCTTTTCTACTATTACGCCGTATTTATTGAGGTCTTCGGTAGGGAAATCCTGTCCTTACGTCTAGCGACGACCCTGGCTGGAGTTTTCTCGATCTTCTGTGTCTGGCTTCTGGGAAGGGAGCTCTTCGGGCCTAGAGTGGGACTCCTGGCTGCGGCTCTCCTGGCGGTTTGTCGCTGGCACATCAATTTCAGCCGCTTCGCCATTGCCAATATCTTCAGCACTGTCTTTATTCCGTTGACCCTCTTCTTCTTCATCCGAAGCCTGCGTCGACTCAGTGTTCGCGATGCAGTCTTCTCCGGACTCTGTCTTGGGATCGGGCTGCAGACCTACTACGCCCTGCTGCTGGTGCCGGTCATACTCACTCTCATTTTGCTGCACCGTCTGCTGACTGGACACTCCCGGAGTTGGGTGGCCGTCTGTCTGCTACTGTTGGTCTTCGCGTCCGCCGCATTTTCCTACGCTCCTGTCCTCCAATATGCCCAGGGTCACCCGTCCGAGTTTGGGCAGCGGATCAAGACGGTTTCGATCATACCCGCCAATTCTCCCAGCGAGTTGATCCAACTGTTTGTCCAGCCCTCGCTGGAGCGCGAGGAAACCCTCAGGAAGCTCGTGGGCAACATTCGCAAGCACCTCCGGATGTTTCATCTGGAGGGAGACCGCAATGGTCGCCACAATCTACCCGGGGCTCCCATGCTCGATCCCATCACTGGAGTTCTTTTGGCGATCGGATTCCTCTGGTGTCTGGTTCGAGCCCTGAGACCCTCTTACCTGCTGCTGCTACTTTGGTTTGGCGCGATGATATCGGCTGGGGTCCTGTCTCTGGATTTCGAGGCGCCGCAGGGAGCGAGAAGCTTTGGCCTCACGGCGGTGATCGCTTTGATTTCAGCCCTGCCATTGGCCCAGGCCTCTCGTGCTCTAGCGGGACTGCGAGGAGGGCGACTGGGACGATTGCTCCAAGTGGGCCTACCGGTGGTCTTGATCGGGGCTGCAGCGTTTCACTCCTGGGTCACCTACTTCCACGTTCAACTCTGGGATCCTGCGGTTTGGGCCGTCTATTCAACTCCCGAGACCCGGATCGGACAAGTCGTGAAGGAGGAAGGAGAGAACGCCGACGTCTACATTACCCCTGTCTATCTCGGTGGTCCCACCGAGAATTTTATCCTGGGGCAGCCGATCCAGGCCAGAGGCTTTGAGGCTTCAGGGAGTCTTCCGCTCGAGCCCAGCGGCCGCCCCGCGCTCGTCTTCTTTGACGGCAGCCAGAAGGAGACCATGGAGCGGATACGCAGCTACTATCCGAAGGCCACTCTGGAAGGCTTCGGACCTCCTCGACCCGACGGGTCTCAGGGCGAGCCGGTTCTGTGGATCGCTCGATTGTCGGCCCAGGATCTCGAGGCCGTCCGGGGCTGGCGGATCGAGTACAGCAAGAAGGGAGAATCCCCCATCACGATGTCCACCTCCAGGTCGAGCTGGGACTGGACGGAAGCCCCCCTGAAGCCGCCTTTCGAAGCGCAGGTTCGGGGAGCGCTCAAGATCAGTCAAGACGGCCTTTACGAGCTTGTTGTGGACAGTAATGCAAGGGCCACGTTCAGGATCGATGGGGAGCCGCTCATGTCGGGACGAGGCCGGGAATCTACTCGGCTCGTCTTGGCCAGGGGAAGCCATGGGATTGATTTGACTGTCCAGGTGAGCGGCCCGCAGCGGAGAACCAGTTTGGGGTGGAAGAAGCCGGGTGAGACCAGAGAAGAAGCGCTTCCGTCCGGCCACATGTTTTCACCCGAGCTCCCGCTGGGTGGACTACTGGGAGCCTACTACCAAGGGGCGGACTGGCTGGGAGATCCCGCCTTTCTCCAGCTCGATCCCCAGGTGGCTTTCTACTTCCACGTTCTCCCTTTGGCGCGGCCTTTCTCGGTCGAGTGGAAGGGTGGACTCTACGCACCTCAGGCTGGCCTCTACCGATTTTGGACCAACTCGATCGATGAATCCTTTCTCCGGATTGGCAATGCGGATCTGGTTGCGAATTCAGGGGCCAATAGACTGGTGGAGGGCAGCGTCTCTCTGGAGCAGGGTTGGCATCCTGTGGTGCTGCGTTATCGGAACTTCAATCACTATTCCCAGGTCTACCTTCACTGGGCTCCTCCGGGTGGCAGCCGGCAGCTGGTTCCCCCCGAGGTCCTGCGTCCGCCAGGGCCTCTTAGCCTGAAGATGCCGCTCGACTCTCCGCCTCCGCTCATGAGCCTTTCCTCCAAGAAGGAGGAGGAAGCGAAGTCGGCCTCGCCAAGGTCTCAAGGGCTTGTGTCCGCCGCTACTCCCTTGCTTCCGATCCGTCGATCTATGAGTTCGGGTGCCAGTGTCCCGCTTCGTCTTGTGTCAACCAGCGAGCGCATTTATGTTCTCGACTTGAAGACAGGGACCGTTCGATCCATTTCGCCAACCGGATCAATCTTGAACTCGATCGCCATACCCTCCCAGGCAGGAGGTCCGTTGGATCTTTCGGATCTGGCCGTTGGTCCTGGTGATCGTCTCTATGTGCTCGACGCCAAGGGCGCAGTTCAGGTCTTCTCGCCCCGTGGTCAACACCAGAAGACCATCGATTTACGATCCCTGGGCGTCTATAACCCCCGCGGTCTCGCCGTCTCTCCGGAAGGAAAGCTTCTAATCTCGGATACCGGCGGCGGGCGAATTTTAGAATGTGATTCTGAGGGCCGGATCCTGCGTCAGTTTGGAAAGCCGGGCAGGGGTCCGGGGGAATTGATCGATCCGATTTCCGTGGTGCCCGATGGGGTAGGAGGTGTTGTGGTGGTCGACGTTGGCAATGAACGCATCCAGCACTTCCGCTCCCAGGGCGGTGTAGCTACTGTCTGGCCGCTGCCCGAGAAGCCGGAGGGACTCTTTTCTCCCCAGTTGGTCACTGGTTCTGCTGGTGTCGTCTGGGTAGCCGGAGGAACGAGAGGTCTTATCTGGAGACTCAGGCTAGAGCCTGTCGTCGAAGTCGAGAGCTTTCGACTGCCTTCCGATGTGGAGGGTGTCGACCTCTCCATCGGAGAATCGGGTGATCTCTTGATCCTCGATCGAGTACAAGGTCTGGTGCTCCTGGCGAGAGTTGTCCCTTCCCCCGCACCTTGATTCTCTCTTGTTCCCCATTGCGAGCCCCAACCACGTCGCCGCCTCGACGAACAGCTTGATGCGAAGAGACAGGGAAGAGTTGAGATCCCGGCATTCAATCGGAAAAAATCTGAATCCTTCCGGAACCTGCTTCGAGAACAAAGATTTCTCCAGTTGGGGAGGCTGCTACTCCCACCGGCTCCAGGAACTTTCCTGGCTGGCTTCCCAGACCACCCAGAATTCGAATCTGTTCCTTTTTCAAATCTGCTATGTACACGACATGCCGGTCCGGGTCGCTGAGGTAGAGCTGAGTACCCGAAAGACTCATATTGGCCCCTCCGAGCGCACTGCCCACGGGCACCGACCAGATGAAATCCAGGCGATCCGTCACTGGGTCGAGCCTGGCGATCCGAGCCCGGAGATCCACCACATAGATCGCATCTTCGGAAATGAAGAGGTCAACGGGTTGCTTCAGTCGGACTGTCGGGTCGTTTCCGCCGGTGTAATCTGCCAGCAGTTGCCCCGAAGAGTCGTACTTTCGGATCCGATCGTGGCAGGTGTCGGCGATGTACACCGAGGCATCGGGTCCCACGGCAAACCCTGCGGGTTGACACCAGATACCCCGGCCATCGATTCTCTTCTTGAGTCTGCCCCGCAGATCGAAGATCTGGACGGATGGCAGGCCCGAGTCCAGAACGTAGATCGAATTTCTGGGACCTGCTGCCACGTCCTCCACCCTCTGAAACTGACCCGGATCCTCGCCTTCTTGACCCCAGGTTCGCAGCAGATGGCCGGTTTCGGGATCCAGGACCACGATACGATGCCTCGGAGTGTCGGCGACGTAGATCTTGGAGTCAGACGCCACCGTCAGGCTGCGGGCTCCTTTGAGCAGACCGCTGGTCCCCAGGATCCTTTCGCTCAGCTTTTCCCCGGAGTCGAGGATCTCTACGGTTGGGCGATCGACAGAGTGCGAAATTTGCGAGGTGGCATGCCTCTCTTTTACGGGCTCAATTCCAGGTGAGAGCAGCGTTTCCTTTCTTCCAGGCGGCTGCCAGTAGACTTCCAGTTGACCGAAGGCCCTGCCGGACTGGTAGAGTACTTCGAGATTGCGCTGTCCTGCCTGGAGCTCGATTTCGCCTGCGGCAGCCTGGAGCGAGTGTTTACCGGCAGTGTTGTCCACAACCAGCTTGGAGTCGATCAGGATAGCACTAGCTCCGTTCGAGACAATCCTGAATCGATAACTGCCTGTCTGCGGGATCTCCAGGGAGCCCCACCATCTGGCGATCAGGGGACGTCCATTGCTGAGTGCCGAAGAGGTATCCCGGAATCCCAGGAACGCATCGATGCGTCGCCCTAGCAGGGGTTGTGTCTCGAATACATCGGGCCGGTCAGGTAGCAGCGGAAGGGTTTCGTTGGGAGAGAGACGGACTTCACCTACCAGGCCAGGCTCGGCGCCAGACCAGAGAAAACGTGGTGGAATACCTTCAAAGGGTTCCCCCTCCCGCGCCCACTCCAGCTCGACCAGGGCCTTGCTGTCGGGCAACCGGCCGTGCAACTCAAGTCGATGGGGCCCCCGGGCCAGTTCGGCCTGGACTTTGGCCAGCGCGCCTTTGTCTGCTTGCATCAGGAGCTGTTGGTCGATGGTCAGACGGGTCTGTTCAGGGCCCCGCATGCGGAAGCGGTAGCGGCCGTAGGCTGGCGCGATCAACCAGGCTCTCCAGTCGGCTTCAATCGGGTAAAGCAGTCCCGGCAGTGAGGGCGGTAGAGCACCCAGACGGGGAGTCTCGTGTTCCAGGACCCTCCCTCCCGGAAGCTTGTACCTGGCCTTCGAGACATGCCGAGACTGAAGTTCTTCGTTCCTGATGCGATAGGCAGTGAACAGGGCGCTGGCGGTGTCATCCGGGCCATACTGGAATTCGCTTTGAATTCCATTGGGATAGAAGAACTTGAGGATTGGCAAATACTGTTCGCTATGTGGCCAAACGATGAAGACCACATCGCGATCGCCTTTGCCCCTGAGCGGAAGCTCGTCCGACAAGTTGACCGAGTCGAAGCCGGGAGTGCCGTGGTTCAGGAATCGATTCACTCCGTGCGTCCAATAGATGACGTGAGGACCCAGATTGTGGAATTCAGGGGCAGGCCGACCTTGCGCGACTATTTTTTCACGGGTTTGACGAACGAAATAGGCCATACCAGTTGTGGGACGAAAGGGGTGGAGTGCAAGGTAGCGATTGTAGTAATCGTCGTAATTCTGCCACAGCAAGGAAAGGAGCAGGCCCAACCCGATCAGAGTGAAGACGGCTCCTGAGGCTCGAATGATCTTCTTTGAGCGCGTACAGGAGAGAGTCGCGATCCGTGCTTGAGCGGCTAGGTTTTCCAGGGTCAGCGCGGCGAAGATCGCCAGTACCGGGATGATCGGTACCAGACGCGCCATATAGGGTGCGTCGATCGTCAGGGCTCCGCCGATAAGGACTGTGCTCCAAAACCATAGCGACAAGATAGCCATGCGGGTGTCGCGGAGGCGCCACAGGGCCCACGCTATTCCCAGAACGATCAATACCGCTTCCAGGGGTTTGGCAACCGGCTCACGGGTAAAGGTGTAGACCGAACTGGCGTCTGCCCGAGAGGTCAGAATCGAAAGGGTCGCCACCAGCTGTCGCCACAGAGCACGGTACCAGAAGCCGTCTTCGGCCAACTTGATGCTCAAGCGCGTGCGCTCGAAAACCAGGGGAGTGGGGATGGCCTCATCGCCTCGTGGAGCTCTAAGTCCGAGATGGAGTGGTTCGTGGGTGACCTGATGCTGGGCCGCCATGCGGTCGGCGTGCTGGAAAATAATCTTGTCCTTCACGCGCGCTTCCACTTCCTGCCGGTGGTCCAGATAGTAGGAAAGCCAGGGAGAGCCCAAGCAGAACCCGGCGATTGCCAGGATCAAGACCGGCCTCCTGAACGACCAGACGCTTCCAATCTGAAGGCGACAGGCCTGAGCAAGGCTGCTCCGAAACGGGAGTTGGGGATGCTCCGCGCGAATTGTTCGATAGGACCCTGGTAGCCTCAAAGCAGGCAGTACGAGTAAGAGATACACGAAAACCCCAACCAGAATCAGCGGGACGATCCGGCCGCCGAGATAGAAGTAGACAGCCATCATGGAGGCGTAGCCGCAAAGCACGAAGCTGCTCAGACGCTGCTTGCGCAGTCCTCTGGACAGGAAGAAGAGGCTCGAGACCAGAAACAAAGGGGTGGTAATGTTGCTGAATTGCTGGCGGCTGAAGTGGATGGCAACATCCGACATTGCGAGGAACAAGCTTGCTACAACTGCCACCCGAACCCCGAACCAGTCTCTGAGCAGCAGATAGAATGGAACCAGCATCGCAGTACCGGCCAGCACGGCGAAAATTCTCAATCCGAAAAGGCCGGTGCCGAAACCTTTCATGGTCAACGCCACAGCCCAGTAGTAGAAGTTGGACTGACTGAACCATCCGGTTTGAAAAGGAGAGGCCCACTGGCCCTCCAATATCTTGAGCGCCTCCATTCCGACTTCGCCTTCATCGCCGTGGACCCCCGTCGTCCAATCGCCCAGCCGGTAAAGACGTAAACCAAGTGCCAGCGCCAGAATCGAGAGGACGACGGCAATCTCAAAGCGGTGCGCCCAAACGGATTCGATCGCATCACGTAGCTTCGCGTGAGAAGCCGGCCTTGATTCCCGAAAGGCCAGAAAAAGCACCACCAGGCTCGCCAGCCAGCCGATCCCTCCCCAGCAGGAGCTGTAGCCCTGGCTACGCAACCAGCCAACACTCGAGATATTCCCGGCTAGAGCTGCCAGGACCATCAACGGTCGTACCCACTGCCGCCAAGATCGAAGATGTTCCCCTCTGTGAGGGTTGGCATCGGGACTTGATTTCAGCCAGCCAGGTTCGGCTCGACTCGCTCGGCCGAAGTAGGGCGTTGAACTCCTTTCAAAACCTGGTGTTCTCAAGAGCCAGGTAGTAGAGCGGGATCTACCCGAGAAGCCGACAATCATCAGCAGGATCGCCAGAGCGTACCATCCTGTCGCTGACTCCGTGTCTCCCTGGGCCACAATCAGCAGCTGGGCGTAGCACGCCGCAGCGACCGCTGAGATGCCCAGGACCAAGCCGCGTGCCTGCCACAGCATTTTGATGAGACCTGGCTGGGTGGATTGAGTCTTGGACACGGTGCAAACGACCTCAGTGAATCAGAGCCGTAGAATCAGCCAACTTCAGCCAGGGATTCAGTCTGAAGGATACAAGAATTCGGGGTCGGACCGGTCTGACCCCGAAATGGCGGATTGATCTCAACGGTCATGGGGTGTTGGGAAGCGTTTCACTCTTAGCAGACCATACCGGTGGAGAAGATATTGTAGCGTGACTCGCAGACATCCCAACCCGTAGCCAAGACTGGTAAGCAATCCTACTGAGCTCGAATCGCTGGCGTAGCGGGTGTGCACCGGAACCTCCTCGAACCTCATTCCGGCAAGGATCATCTGGACGATGATCTCGTTATCGAAGACGAAGCCTTCCGAGTTTGCCTCAAAGTTGACGGCTAGCAAAGCCTTGCGGCTGAAGGCGCGGTAGCCTGTGTGATATTCGCTGAAGCTTTGTCCCAGCACCCGATTCTGAAGGCTAGTCAGGAGCCGATTGAAAAAGTACTTGTATAGGGGCATGCCTCCTGCCAAAGGGTCTCCCAGAAATCGGGACGCCAGCACCACGTCTGCGTGTCCCTGGGCAATGGGTTGTAGTAGGTCGGGAATGATGCCGGGATCGTACTGATTGTCGGGATGCAGCATGACGATCAGCTCAGCGCCAAGCTCCAGTGCACGACCGTAGCAGGTCTTCTGATTGCCTCCGTATCCCCTGTTATGTCGATGGCGAATGGTATCCAGGTTGAGTCGGTCTGCGATATCCGGCGTTTCGTCCGTGCTTCGGTCGTCCACCAGGATGACGACGTCGCAGCAGCCGAGAGGGATACGCTGATAGGTTGCTTCCAAGGTCTTGGCGGCATTGAAGGCGGGCATGACCACCGCTACTCGAACGCCGGCGGGAGAAGATAGGGAGAGTTCCTGAATAGGTTTCGTGGAAGGCCGATCTGGTTTCATAAGTGAGATTGCAGTCATCCAAGAGCAGCATGGCACCGGGTAGTCCAGCACTTGGAAGAGGAAGATATTATCAGCTTGGCGGTAGTTCTGACTAATGGGATGACCCGAGTTTACCGGGCTCTGTCGTTTCAGGAGTGCTCTTCAATGCAGCCGTCCTTGCGGGCGACGACGATGAGGCTACCGCCGCGTCCCAAGAGTCGGAAGAGCAGGCTCCAGGGTAGGGCCAGGCTCATTCCCAGGGGGAGCAGGAGCAGCATGGCCCAGCGATAGGGCGCTGAAAACCGTCCGCTTCGTCCGGGGTGGTTGTGGAGGCTGTCGAAGAGGGCATTGTGTCTTAGTCCACAGCGGTTGAGGACGGTCTGAAGAAGACCAAAAGGATCCATCTCCCACTGACCGGTTCGCAGCCGCTCGATCCGGAAGCCGTTTCGGGTTAGCAGTCGCTCCAGGGTGTCCGGGCCGAAATGGTAGATATGGCGGGGTAGGTCCAGGTGAAACCAGCGACCGCCGCCGAGACGCGCCTGAGCCGAACGGAAATTGGGGACGGCCACCAGAAGTGCTCCTCCCGGCTTCAGAGCCCTCTGGCAGGCCTGGATCGTCACATCTGGATGGCGCAAGTGCTCCAGAACATGCCAGATCGATATCAGATCAAACGAGTTGTCCGGGAACTGGCCCGGACGCAAATCGCCTATCTCGATCGGAATATCGGCGTAGGCATTGGCTGCGGTTGAGTCGGAAAGCTCCGTGCCTTGTACCTGGTAGCCACGGGTCTTGAGCAGGTGCAGAAAGATCCCTCGACCGCAGCCGACGTCCAGGACGCGTCCTCTCTCTGCAAGAAGCTTCCGCGCAAGCCGGACCCGCGAAGCTCGGAACAGCCGTATCCCCGCCTCTGCGACAGCAGAAAAGCGCCTTCCCGGGTCGCCGTATGCCGTCTGCTGGCCCAGGTCGAGCTGCTCTGCGGTCGGCAGGAACTTCTGGAAGGTCAGCCCGCAGGATCGGCAGCGGACCAGAGGATAGGCCGCGGCAGGGCCGTGTGCTACTTCGAATTCCTCCCGCGTGTCCACCACCTGACAGATGGGGCAGCGGAGGAGCCGACCAGCTTCAGCGGTCATCGTTGGCGGCCAAGGGTTTTAGTCTGAAGAGATCTGGTCTCATGAGCGAGGTGAATAGATCCTGGGACAGGGAGTGGCACTGGGCCGACTTGCACCTGGCAGAGAAGGATTCTACCAGGTTGACGGCAGTGCTTGCTCAACAGGTCGAGAAAGGAGGCAAAGCGCTCTTGAGCGAGCTGACCCCGGTCGGGCGAGCTCTTCTCGGGTACTGGGGCTTCCGCTTGTCCCAGCTTGGTTGGGTTAAGATATCGGCGATGCATTCTGGCCTCGAGGTTCCAGTGTACTTCGTCTGAGAGAGGAGATCGAAATCAATTGATCAGCGTCCTCAGCATCCTGGGCACTCGCCCCGAGGTGATCAAGTTGGCTCCGGTGATTCGGGCCTTGGAAGAGGCAAAGCAAATAAGTTCCACGCTGCTGGCAACTGCCCAGCATCGGGGGATGCTCGATCAGGCCCTCGAGACCTTCGATCTCTCTCCGGATGTGGATCTGGACTTGACCAGCGCCAATCAGTCTCTGACCGATTTCGCTGCTGCGGTTTTGGCAGGAGTTGGCCAGTTCCTGGACCAACATCAACCGGACCTGGTGCTCGTCCAGGGGGACACGACCACTGTCGCGGCGGCGGCGCTGGCGGCGTTCTACCGAAGGGTCCCGCTCGGCCACGTAGAGGCAGGTCTCCGAACCGTGGATTGTCAGGATCCTTTCCCCGAAGAGATCAACCGAAGACTCGCTGGGCTTCTGGCCTCCTATCATTTCGCTCCTACGGAGTCCGCCAGAAAAGCACTGCTGAAGGAAGGTGTCTCGGATCAAGATATCCTGGTATCTGGTAACACCGTGGTCGACTCCCTTCAATGGATTCTCTCCCGTGCCTCGGCGAAGAACCCAACGATTGAGGAGCTCCCGAGTGCCTCCCGGATCATCCTGGTCACGGCTCACCGGCGGGAGAATATTGGCCTCCCCTTGGAGCACATTTGTGAAGCACTCCGCCGCTTGGTGGAAAGAAACCGGGATGTTGCCGTCGTCTACCCCGTCCATCGCAATCCTGCCGTCTGGGAGCCGGTGCACCTTCTTCTTTCGGGCCACGATCGGCTTCACCTGATTGCCCCTCAGGCCTACGAAGACTTTGTGATGCTATTGAGTCGGTGTCATTTCGTGTTGACGGATTCAGGAGGTGTTCAAGAGGAAGCGCCTGCTGTGGGGAAGCCGACTTTGGTGTTGAGGGAAAAAACAGAACGTCCAGAAGGAGTAGTAGCCGGTACGGCGAAGGTGATCGGCACTCAGGTGGATCGTATCATCGAGGAATCAGAGCGACTGCTAACAGACGAAGCCGAGTACAAGAAGATGTCCCGGACAAGCTGTCCCTACGGAGATGGAAGAGCCGCCCGGCGGATCGTCGAGTATATTCTGCAGATGCACGTCGGATCGTAAACGGGGGGTAGTCTCCACCCACGGTCAGAGTAGGCTCGCAGATTCGTCATCGCAATCGTTACTGTATTGTGGCGGACGACAGGTTTGTCTGTAAGACTGTCTTGCAGCTATGATGAGATTGAGAGGGGACCTATGGGAATCTTTGCCATTGATGTGGAGATTGCAGATCCCGCATCCAGTATCACTTTCGAGCCCGTTCGCAGAATCATGATCGACCCCGGCTCGGAGTTGACGTGGATATCAGCGGCCACACTGCGAAAGGCCAGGATCGAGGTACGAAAAAAGGAGCAGCCGTTTCTCATGGCGAATGGTGAGACGGTCACGAGAGACCTGGGTTATGCGATCATACGATACCGGGAATTCGAGACCGTTGATGAAGTAGTGTTCGCTCGGGAAAGCGATTTTCAATTGCTGGGATCACGGACTCTGGAAGGGTTCAATGCAATGGTGGATCCAGCACGAAAACGGCTGGTTTCTTCAGGACCCATGCCGGCAGCACTATTCTATTCAGCTACCGGAGGATGTTGTAGGATGGGCACTCTTGCCCGTCGATAAGAGTGACGGGCAAGAGTGCCCATCCTACGAAGATGATGACGAAGATGATGAGTTAATAGCCGATTCTCCAGCCCCGCGGGCAGAAACCCCATCTGGAGCTTCGACCCGAATGATCGACTGCGGGCTAGTCGCGGGATCGGCGACGGGTTTGCGAGATCTGGTCCAAGCTCCTCTTCCGGCATAGGTTGCGCTAAGATACAGGGCGATGCTTTCTGGCCTCGTATTCTACGTCGCGGTGCAGTTAGTCAGCTTTGCCGTTTTTCCCCTGACGTTCCGTTTTTTGACCCAGCTGCACGACCGCGGTTACTCCCTCAACAAGGCGCTGGGAATTCTCCTCACCAGCCTGATCTTTTGGCTGGGTACCAGCTACGGACTACTTCGGAATGAGATGGGAGGTGCCTGGCTGGCACTCCTGGGTCTGGCTTCGGCGGCAGGCTTCGTTGCCTTCTGCAGGCACGAGGGCCAGGACCTGGTCCGTTGGGTGCGCTCTCGCTACTCCTTCATCCTCGTCTGCGAGCTTCTCTTTCTGGTTGCCTTCGTGGGCTGGGCGCTGGTCCGATCCTACGACCCAGGCGTGCAGCACACCGAGCAGCCCATGGATCTGATGTTCATGAACGCCCTTTGGAGCAGCCCCACCTTTCCTCCCCACGATCCCTGGCTGGCCGGCTACGCGATCAGTTATTACTACTTCGGCTACTGGATGCTCAACACTCTGGGGCGCCTGGCCTCGCTGCCCCCGGAACTTGTGTACAACCTGGGACAGGCCTGCTGGTACGGTCTTCTGCTCCTCGGTAGTTTTGGAATCGGCTACAACCTGTGGGCGCGGCGGCTACGCGGCCAGGGCGGTGACATTTCGATGCCCGGAAGAGGGGCCTATCTCTGTGGGTTGCTGTCCGCCCTACTGGTGGCTGTCATGGGAAATCTACAGATTCTGCTGGAGTTGGCCCATGGCGCTGGCTGGAGCATGCGGAAGCTGGCCGGCTGGTTTGACGTCCACAACTTTCCCCCGTTGTCCACCAGCATGAGGGACGAACCTTGGTGGTGGTGGCGTGCCAGCAGGGTGGTTCAGGACTACAACTGGAACGGTGAGCATATCGAGGTCATCGATGAGTTTCCGGCGTTCAGCTATGTTCTGGGCGATAATCATCCCCATTTGCTGGCGATGCCATTCGTCCTGCTGGCGCTGGGCCTGGGTTTGAATCTGTTTCTTGGCAGGGAGCGTTCTCTTCGGCAGGGGAGGACGGGCACAGTGTTGATGACTTGGCGGGATCTACTGCGGTTTATCCCTTCGGGCAGCTCTGGTCTGTTGCTTCTTATCGGTTGCAGCGGGGCGCTCTTCTTTCTCAACTCCTGGGATTACCCTGCGGGCTGGCTGGTCCTGGTTCTCTGCCTCCTCGGTGCTCTGCGAAGCGGCGTGAGGGCGGCCGACCCTCCGATCCGCGCCCTGTGGACCACTCTGGTTTTCGGACTGCTTCTGGGTGTGGGGGCACTGCTCCTCTATCTCCCATTTTTTCTCACGGCTCAGAGCCAGGTGACCGGCCTGGTCGCGAACCTTCTCCACCTCACCTACTTTCCCCAGTTTGCTCTCATGTTCGGGGCGTTCCTCCCGGGTCTAGGATCCTTGATCTTCTTGGCATGGAGGGAACAGCACCCATCGATTCGGTGCTTGCTGTGGAGTGTTCTCCTGATTCTGGGTGCTCCCATCGTGTTTCTTGGAATCAACCTGATCCAGCTGCAAAGCGACGCCGCTGCTCAGAGTCAGATACAGCTGGCGACCGGCCTGACTGCGGGAGCTGCAGATATCGCCCTCCACTGGCTCACACACTGTCTGACGTTCGTCGTCCTCGGGCTCCTCCTGGCGGTGCTGATCTCACTTCTCTGGGAGAGATGGATCCGGACTTCCGAGGCAATAGGAATTTCCGAGGTCGGCTCGAAATCGAGGGACCCAGCCCTGGATTTCGTCCTTTTGCTGTCGACGGTGGCGCTGCTGCTGATGTTCGTACCCGAGTGGGCCTATCTTGGCGACAACTTCAAGACGCGTATGAATACGGTCTTCAAGTTCTACTATCAGGCCTGGGCGCTGCTTGGGATCAGTTCGGGCTATGTCCTGCTCCGCTCGATTGGATCCAGCTTCCTCCCCAGGTCTTTGGCAGCTCTGGGCCTGGTCCTGATAGGGTGTGGACTGCTCTTTACTCCGGCTGCCGTGTTCAGCAAGACTTCCGGATTCGGATCACTCTCGCCCACAGTAAGCGCGCTCAACCATTTGTCTGTGAAGGATCCTGATATGGGGAAGGCCATCGCTTGGGTTCGGCAGAACATCCCGGCCAATGTCATCGTCCTGGAGGGCAGAGGAGCGAGCTACCGGTCAGAGCAAAACCGCATCAGCACCTACACCGGTCGGGCCACGCTGTTGGGATGGGAGGGACATGAGCTGCAGTGGAGGGGGAGTTCCTATTCTTCGCAGGCACAGGGACGTACCCAGGCTCTAGAGACGGTCTACCAGAAGGGGACTGTTGCAGAAATTCAGCAGGCGCTGCAGAAGTGGGATATTCGTTATGTTTTCCTGGGTCCGGAGGAGCGCCGCCAATATAAGATCTCCGAAGGGCGCCTGACTCAGCTCGAAAGGGCATTAGAACCGGTCTATTCCGCCGGAGCGTTCAGGATCTATCGGCGCCGGGAGAACCAGTTGCGCGCCGATTCGACGATTCCTGGACTCGAGAAATGAAAAACATGGATCCCCCAGCAGCACATTGGCTGAAGCAGCCGCTCCAACTGGCATTCGCCCCTACTCTCGAGCGAGCACTCTATGCTGGCTTGCTGATGCTCGGGGTTGCTCTTCGTTTCCATGATCTGGGCGCCCGCCCGCTGTCTACGGAGGAGAGCGCTGGCGCCTGGGCCGCCTGGCTCGTCGCTCAAGGCCTGGAGGGGCGGCTGCTCAACGGTGTGGCCCCGGCTAACAGTGTCCTCCTTGGTGCCCTGCAATGGAGCACATTCTGGCTGCTCGGTGCCAGCGATTTTCTGGTCCGTTTTTTCCCCGCTCTTGCAGGGAGTGTGCTGGTCCTGTTTCCCTACTTTTTTCGCGCCCGATTGGGCCGAGTAGGGGCGCTGTTCGTGGCTGGAGTTCTCGCCATCGATCCCTGGATGATTGCGTGCAGCAGCTTCGCCGACTCCTCACTGCTGAGTTGGGCGCTCGGCCTGGTGGCCCTGAGTTTTCTGGATCGAGGGGCTCGGCCAGGTCTTCCTTGGGCCTGGTTTGCTCTGCTACTGCTGATTAGTGGACCCCAGGTGTGGAGCGTTTTCCCCGTATTGATCCTCTTCGTCCTGATCTGCCGTCCTACGATGAAGATAGAAGTGCCGCTTCGGATCTCCGGAGTCCGATTGGTGGCGTCGCTGCTCGGCCTTCTGGTCACAATGGGACTACTGCTCCAGGGACAGGGTTTGGGTCCGATCTCAACTAGCCTTTCGGTCTGGTTTCAGCAGTGGATGGTCAACCCGGGACATGATGCCTCCAGTGGGTCGGTTCTCCATCTCCTGCTCCAGCAACCGCTCCTGATCCTTTCAGGCGGGGCTGGATTGGTGCTGCTGTGGTTCAATTCGTCGGCCCAGTCAGAGGTCGAATCGCGCTGGCGACTCTTTCTGACATTGTGGGTCGTGTGGGGACTGATACTGGTTCTAAGTGGCACACCCCCAGTGAGTCTGCTGGCACTGGAACTGTCGCTTCTTTTTAGCGCCGCCCATCTCTGGGAGAAGGTTTTGAAGGACTGTCTGGGTGGCTTTTCGGTGCATCCAGGCCTTTTTTCAGTGGGCTTGATCCTGCTGCTGGCGGCTGCAGGATTTGTTTGGACGCTGGGGTTGATCTCGGCCCGTACTCCCTGGAGCTCCTTTTCCAACCTTCTTGGGTTGGTGGCTACCGTCTTGGTCTGCTCTCTGCTGCTGATTCGATCTGGGCCAACGAGTCGCCGTGCTTTGCTGCTTTCGGTTACGTTGCTGTGCTTTGGCCTCATGTTCAGGCACAGTCAGGCGGTCAGAGCCGGCTTCTCTTCCTGGGCGTCTCCCGGGCGGACGACGAGCCCCCAGGTGAGGTCTCTGGTCCGCGACATCCAGGCCCTGAGCTCGCACCGGGCCCGTGATCCTTATCGCATTCCCTTGCAGGTAGAAGGGGGGCCGACTCCAGATCCAGTGTTGGCCTGGTATTTGCGTGACATGGTCCACCTCAACTGGGGGCGCCAGGTGGCCGACAGCACCTACCCAGACCTGGTCCCTCTACTCATCACACCGATATCGACTGCGGGAGGAGATCCCCAACCACCTGTCGGATACGAGGAATATGTAGGGAGTCGCTATCGAGTTCACGAGGCTGACAGCGGCGCACCCGCGACGGCGGAGCGATTCGAGCTTCCGTCCTTTTCCGGAGGTTATCGACCCAGCTTCGATTTCTCCGTGGCACTCTGGTCAAGAATTGATGAACCTTGAAACGCGTGCTCCCACAGATGCTCCAGTCTTGAGTCGCCTCCTGGCTACTTCGACCGGTGTAGATCGGGAGAAGCTGGCCTGGCTGTTCCTCTTCATAGGAGCTGTCTTGACGCGGTTTTGGGATCTGGGTCTGCGGGCGATGAGCCACGACGAGGCCCAGCATGCTATCTATTCTTTCTACCTGTACGACACCGGGAACTATCAGCACGATCCGCTTCTCCACGGTCCGCTCCTCTTTCATGTCAATGCTCTTTTCTACTTCCTGTTCGGCGCCAGCGACTTCTCGGCAAGGTTGGCGCCGGCCCTTTCCGGTCTTGGTGTGATCGTGTTGATTGCTTGTCTCAGGCGCTACATCGGCCGGACCGGCGCCCTGGCCGCAGCCCTACTGGTCGTGCTCAGCCCAACCCTGCTCTGCTACTCACGCTACATTCGGAACGATGTCTACATCGCGTTGTTCGTGATGGTCTGGATCTACGCCTCGTTCCGCTACCTGGAGACGCGTGCGCCTCGCTTCCTGGGGTTGATGGTTGCCGCGATGGCGCTGGCCTTCACCACCAAGGAAAACAGCTTCATCTTCGGGGCCACTATCGGGGCCTTCTTCGCCATTTTGGGCCTGGGTAGACTGTTCTGGTCGGGGCTGAGAAGGAGTCCCACGGAATCCCCAAATTTGCGAGATCGCACGGCATTGGAGCTCTCCCTCCTCATGCTCACTCTGGTGCTTCCCTTCATGACCCCATGGGGCTATTTCGTCACCGGACGTGATCTGGCCGGCTACGCCCAGAGCGAGAATCTGTGGCATAACCTGCTGCTGCTGGGCGTTGTGACCCTCCTGAGCGGATTGTTGGCGTTAATGTTTTTTGGTTTCAAGCGCGGCGCCGACGGCATCAATCTGCGTCTCTGGGTCAGGCTGATGGCCCTGTTCTGGGGTGTTCAGATTATTCTCTTTACGACCTTCTTTACCAATACCCAGAAGGGATTGGTGTCTGGTGTCGTGGGGAGCCTGGGGTACTGGTTGACGCAACACGAGGTGGGTCGGGGGAGCCAGCCCTGGTTCTACTATTTGATTCTCTCAACAGTCTACGAGTTTCTTGCATCGTTTCTATGTCTGGCTGCCCTCTGGTCCCTGAACCGCCACCTGAAGACGGGCACCTGGGAGCCGGTTTTGAAAGAGGATCTTCCGGTCGAAGCAGAGTCGGAAGCCTCGGATGCCGGCGCAAGTGAGATCCGTAAGCTCTTCCTCTGCTTCTTGGCGTTCTGGGTGCTTTGCAGTTGGATCGGCTATTCCGTAGCAGGAGAGAGAATGCCGTGGCTGCTGATGCACGTGGTGTTGCCGATGTGTGTCCTGGGTGGCTGGTGGTTGGGCCGTCTGCTGAATCTGATTTCCTGGAGCAGTGTTGCCAACTGCAGGGCATCGGGCTTGATCCTGGTTCCCGGTCTGGTCGGCCTACTGACGTTCGCCCTACTGAAGGGAGGAGTTTTCGAAGGGAGAGATCTGGTGTCGCTGGCGGCGACCAGCCGTTGGCTCGTTGCGCTGGGTGTTCTGCTGACCCTGGTTTATCTGGTGAGCCGGGTGGTTGGTCGAGCCGGAAGAACCCTGACCCTTCATCTTCTGGCTTTGGGTGTGGTGGTGCTTCTAGGGCTGCTAACCCTTCGCGCCAGCCTGATGCTCAATTTCAAGAACTACGACCTCGCCACTGAGCTACTGGTCTACGCTCACGGCACCCCGGACATCAAACGGGCTCTAGACGAAATCGACCTGATTGGCAGCCGTACCGGAGGTCGCAGCAAGCTGGTTGTAGCCTACGACAGCCAAAGCTCGTGGCCCTTCACCTGGTACATGCGGGATTACCCTGGCAGCAAATTCTACGGAGACACTCCCCGCCTGGATGCCATGAAGTCTCCGGTCGTCATCGTCGGCCCTGACAACGTTCGGAAGGTGCTTCCCTATCTCACCGATGAATACATCCGCCGGGTGTATCGATTGGTCTGGTGGCCTCCTCATGAACCCTATCTGGTGGGCCTTGAGGAGTTCTTCAAGGTGGTCACGGACCCGGATGGTCTGAAGAATCTGAGCCAGTATTTCTGGGTCATCCGGTAAATGGGGAGGTGGGAACGTGGTTCGGCGCTTTCCGGATCCCAAATCTGGTTCCCCGTTCGCTTGTCAATATAGTCGGCTGCAGTAGCAGAGGCCGTGGGAACTGTGGAAAACTCCGAGCGACATCGAACTGGGCCAGCAAGCCCGTGATACGGAGTTTTCCAAGCGCTGTGCGAACGGTGGAAAAACAACTGCGAGCACTTGCCAGTTCTCCTCCAGAACTAGTTGTTTTTCCACGGTTTGCATAGTGCGGCAGTTTCCACGGCCTGCCTTTGACTGGCGGCACCTCCCCATTTACCGGATGAACCGTATTTCTTCTATCGTCGGCTGCCCGGAGTCGACATGGCGATCTGGCCGCACTGGCAGGAGTTCAATCTGTTCGTACGGCGGGATCTCGCCTCCGATGTCTGGAACCTGGGAGTACGCCCCTCGAGGTCTCTGGCAAGCGACCCGAGCAAGGTGGAGCAGAGGGAGCTCCAGGTGGTCCGGAGTTTCTCGGGAGACTATGCGGGTCGGCCAATGAGCAAGCCCCGGGACCTGGCTGTAAGTCCCCAGGGTGACAGAGTGATCGCGGACTCGGGAAACAACCGTATCCTGATCCTGGACAAAGGCGGCAACCTGAAGCTGGCCTTCGGAAGTACCTGTGTCCTGGAGAAGGGCGCGGAGAGCGGCTGCCTCGACCCGGATGGTTCTGGGTCCGGGGAACTTGGGGATGGCCAGTTTAATGAACCCCGGGGGGTCGCAGTCAACCGGCAGGGCGAGATCTACGTGGCCGACACCTGGAACGGCCGGATCCAGAAGTTCGACTCCGAGGGCCGCTTCCTGGCCAAGTGGGGGCGTTTTGGTAATAGTCCGGGGCAACTGGGAGATCCCGAAGTCCTTTTTGGCCCGCGAGGATTGGCCCTGGATTCAGAGGGGAATCTGCTGGTGGCGGATACCGGCAACAAACGGGTTTTGAGCTTCGCTGGAGGAGGCACGTTTCTAAGGCAGATAGGTGGAGGAGGCATTACTCCGGGCCTCTTCGACGAGCCAGTGAGCCTGGTGGTAGCGCCTGCTGAGGGAGCGGTCTACGTGACCGATGCCTGGAACCAGCGGATCCAAAAATTCGACGATGGTCTGCAGTTTCAGTCCGAGTGGAAGGTGCCCGGTTGGAAGGACCAGGGCATCTTGAGCAAGCCCTACATTGTTTTGGACTCGGCTGGCCAGGTGTATGTCACAGATCCCGAGAATTCCAGAATTCTGGTCTATGCGGTCGACGGGAGTCTACGTGCTCGACTCTCTGGAGGGACGGGGACGGGCCAGTTCCTGGACAACCCCAACGGCCTGACCCTCGATTCAACCACGGGCAATTTGTTGGTGGCCGATGGCGGCAACGATCGTATACTGGAGTTTGCTCCCGTCGCTAGCGCGGGCGCCGGGAGAGACTCCCCAGTGAGCAGTGAGCAGTGAGCAGTCGCGAGAGTTTCTCATGAAACGATCGAAACAGTGGTCCATTGCAGTTCTGGGACTGGTCCTGGCATTGATTCCCTGCTGTAGTCCAACCCGGGAGCTCAGTTCCTCGAGTGGTGTTGAGGCGGTTTCCCTCTCCGAACTCGGATTCCCCAAGGAGGTGTTTCGGGTGACGTTCGGGCTCAAGGACACCAAGCCTGAGGACTGGTCGGGTCACCTGGAGCCGCGGGATGGCCAGCAGTTGGCGGTCGTGCCCGAGCACTTTCGCGCCGGAGTATACCGGCATGGTTTCGGGGACACCATCATGACCGTTACCGCCGTTCCCGACGCCCCCAACGATCGCTTGACCGGACCCCTCAGTTGGATCTGCAGCACCACCAGGGATTGGATCCGCTACGCTGATCGATCCAGAATCCGGCATCCCAGCCTGTTTGTCCACGTCGAGGAGAGTCCTCCCGGAACTCCCGTTCATGTCGAAACGCAAAGGGGAACGTTGCACTTCGTTCCGTCCGACATGCCGCTCTTCAGAGCCGAATACTTTCTAGACGGAAACGTTCGGGTCGAGCGGGTCCCTCCAGTCTCGCCGGCAGCGGCCGAGAGAGTTGGACAGCAGGACTATCCCGCGCTTCTCAGCACCCGGTCGGGTGTCCTCTGGATGGCGTGGCAGGAGTACCACGAGAGCCAGGGGGATTCGGTATGTGTTCGTTGGAAGACGGACGAGGAAACCGGGCCCCTCTTCGTTCTGGCTCGAGAAGCAGATGTCTTCCTGACGTCGCTTGCCGAGGATTCTGAGGGCCGTGTTTGGGCCATCTGGTCGATGCAGGTGGAGGGTAACTGGGATTTGTATGCTCGATCCTACAACGGTCAGGAATGGTCCAAGCTCGAGAGATTGACGAGCGACGCTGGCCCGGACATCAGTCACACCGCCATCACCGATTCCGAGGGATTGCTCTGGCTGGCTTGGCGGCGGCCCCTGGAGGGTCGAAGCCAGATCGTGGCCAGGGCTTACGACGGCAGCCGATGGCAGGATGAGTTTCGGGTGAGCGAGGGTGAGGCGGGCGCCGGCAACAACTGGAGTCCTTCACTGGCCGCCGGCCCGGAGGGGACTCTGGCCATAGCCTGGGACGGATATGCAGGGGGCAGCTACGATGTCTATCTGCGCTCCCGCCAGCAGGATCGATGGGGCCCGGTGCGAGTAGTGTCCGGGACCGAGCGCTATGAAGCCAGCCCCAGCGTGGCAATCGATCAGACGGGTCGCGTCTGGGTGGCCTGGCACGAATCCGGTATCGAATGGGGTAAGGACACGGGACGCCTGGTTCAGAAGAAGGGAACCGAGCTTCGGGAGTCGCGTTGGGTTCGTCTGGCCTGCTTTGACGGAGATCAAAGCTTCACAACCGAGCAATCTTTGATGGACCGTTTGGGCTCTGACCGAGAATGGGAGATGCCACTGCTTCAGATGGATTCCTCGGGGAGTCCATGGCTGCTGGTGCGAAACGTGACCAAGAGGGGGCCGGCGGGAAGAGCCCGCTACTTTCCTTCCTGGGAGATCCATGCCACGCGCTATCAGGGCTCCGCCTGGAGTGAGCCGGTACGTGTGCAGCGTAGCAGCGGGAGAAACGACATGATGCCGGCTGCTGCCGTCGGCAACGACGGCCGGCTCTGGGCTCTCTGGGCCAGCGACAGCCGCAGCGCGAAATCCGCTCTGCCGCAGCAGGGAAGGGTATTCCTCTCCGACCTAGGGGTCGGCAAAGCCAGTTCGGAGCTGGCGCTGAAGTCGTGGACTCCGGAACCGACGGAGATGGTGGATCAGATCCACCCCGAGGAATCCGATCAGGTAGAGCGCATACGTTCCTACCGGATCCAGTCCCAAGGGAAAAGCTACTCCATCTTTCGCGGCGACCTCCACCGCCACACAGACATTTCTCTGGATGGAGGCGGCGACGGCGGACTTCGCGATGCCTATCGTTATGCCCTGGATGCCGCCGCCATGGACTTCATCGGGGTGACGGACCACAACCATGAAGTAGGAGAGTCCTACGCCTGGTGGCGATCTCAGAAGTTTGCCGATCTGTTCCAGCAGCGGGACTTCACTGCCTTTTATTCCTACGAGCGGTCGCTTCAGTTTCCGAACGGCCACCGTAACATCGTCTTTACCCAGCGGGGTGTTCCCATTCTGCCGGTTTTGAATGCGGAGAGAATAGGACTGGAAGGAGCGGAGCGGCTCTTCTGGTATCTGCGCCGTCATGGCGGGGCATCCATTCCCCATACGATTGCCACCGGAGCCGGAACCGACTGGCGCGACAACGATCCCGAGGTGGAAACGCTGTTGGAGATCTACCAGGGCATGCGTGACACCTACGAATATCCCGGTGCACCTCGCCCCAAGACTCTGGAAGCCACCCCCACGGTTGCAGAAGACGACACGCCCTACCGGCGTCATGGGACTGCCTGGAGTGCCCTGGACAAGGGCTATAAGTTGGGCTTCATTGCCTCTTCAGATCACCTCTCGACTCATATCAGCTATGCCTGCCTGATTGCGGAGAGTCTGAGCCGCGAGGATCTGATGGAGGCCATCCTCTCGCGCCGCGCCTACGCGGCCACCGATAACATTATTCTAGACGTCAGCTATCGGGGATCGGACGGTCAGCATCTCATGGGGTCGGCCTTCTTCAGCACCAGCCCGGTGCGCGTCCGCGCCAACATTCTGGGTACCGGTACGGTGAAGCGAGTCGACCTGATTCGCGATGGTCAGATCCTTTACACCAGCAGCCCAGCCCAGCCGACCGTGAACCTGGATTTCGTCGATAGCGAGGCCCCTGATTCGGGTGAATCCTATTACTACGTCCGCGTCCTTCAGGAGGATGGGGAGATCGCCTGGGGTTCGCCCGCCTGGATCACCTACCGCAAGTGACCGGGTCGGCGTTGCCGACCTGGGCTACTTTCGATCACTCAGATAGGTCTTGCGGATCTGTTCTACCCGCTTCCGATTGGCACCGAAGTCCCAGTACCCCGTGCGGGAAGCTGAACGCACATGAATGACCTGCGCCTCTGGGTCGAGGAGGAATTCGACCTCGTCGACAAAACGGAGGATTCGGCTGGTGAACTCGGCCCGGAAGTAGTCTGGCTCGGTTTCCACCACCCGCGCACCAGGCAGCTGTTCGATGAGGCTGCGCAGGTCCGATAGCGTCCGCGCGGCGTCAGCCGTCAAGGGGAAGGGTTGGATCTGCTGGGCTGCGTTATCGGCCTGGCTGGAGACGCAATTTGGAGAGTTGGAACAGGAGCGGAGCCTGCGTCCTGTCACCTGTAGTCCTTTGGAGGATAGGTGTAGTTCATGGCCGGATTATATCGCTGACCAGTGCTGGATCAAGGAGGAGGAAACCCTGCCGGACGTCAGAAGCTATCACCTACGCCGAAGGCGTTACTGCGCGAAGCCCAGGGTTGCAACGCGAAGCGAGCTACCCTGGGCATAGCCACCCCTGTCTGCAGCTACGCTGTAAGCGTTATTGCCGACCGGAAACGCATTTGCAACAACGCTTTCAGCGTAGAAAGTCAGCGCGACTTAAACCCAGGGTAGCTCGCTTCGCATTGCAACCCTGGGCTACGCGCCGTAACGCCTTCGGCGTAGGACAAGTCCCGTTCGCCGTGCTGTTCGTGGAGTAGAGACGTGCGACCTATTCTTGAAGTTTCAGGTTAGTCCCGCCCCCAGGAAGCACCGGCCCCATTCGAGAACGAAACTTCCGTCAGTGAACATCGAGAGCTGAGTGACGCTTGTAGCACGGGCACTCCTGCCCGTTGGTGTCCTCCACGGGCAAGAGTGCCCGTGCTACAGGTCACTGCTCTGTCAGATGCTGTCTCCTACACCTTCCCTCTGCCAAATGAAGTCTCAGCTTAGAACTTGCCCTCGCGGTTCTCAAATTTGGTTGGTTTGCCGAGGGTTTCGCCGCCGCGGCGAATCCAGTCGGCGGTCCAGCGGAGCATCTGAGCCGCACAGGTCTGCGGTTTGCCCAGCACTTGATGGCCCGCTTGACCGTTGCTCAGTAGGGCATCAGAGGCCTCGCTGCCCGTGAGATGGACCGGCTTGTCCAGCAGTCGTCCCAGTTCCTCCACCGTCTGCCGAATGGAGAGGATCTCGTCGCCCGCAACGTTCACGACAAAAGGAGGGGTAGCGGTGTGTTCCAGGGCCGACAGCGCCATGGCGTTGGCGTCGGCTTGCCAGATCACGTTTACGTGTCCCATCGTGAGATCGATCGGCTGCTCGGTCCAGACTTTCTGGGCCAGATCCACCAACACCCCATAGCGTAGTTCGGTGGCGTAGTTCAGGCGAAGTAACACGACCGGAAGAGGAAGCGAACGGCTGAAATATTGGAACATCCGCTCCCGGCCCAGGGCGGCCATGGCATACTCCCCAACCGGATTGGGAAGGTCAGTTTCGACCGATCCTCCGCGATCGTTGGCCACCAACCCGTAGACGTTACCGGTTGAAAAGGCCGCGATACGGCTATCGCGGTACTTTCGACAGACGAGGCTCGGCAGATGACAATTCATGGCCCAGGTCATCGAAGGATCGGTGCTCGCTCCGAATTTGAAGCCTGCCATATAGATCACGTTCGCGACCTGGGGCAGCGAGGCGACGAAGTCTTCGTCAAGCAGATCGCCAGCAATGGTTTCTGCTCCGTGCTCCTCCAGACGCTTCCGAACACCCGGTTCGGAAAAACGTGAAACTCCGATTACCCGCCGATCGATGCCCGCCGCCTGCGAGGCTCGCATCGCCATTCGGGCCAGCGTGGGACCCATCTTTCCCCCCACGCCCAGCAGGATGATATCGCCCGAGAGGCGGCCCATTGCAGCCACAGCCTGGGCACTGGGTATGCTCAGGTTCTCTTCCAACTCGGCAACCGTTTGAGGAGGGGAAAGTGGCTGGGTTGATTTTCCTTGTGCCATTATTTGTTCACCTGTTTCAATCCTTCACTTCAGGAACACACCACTGTTGGCGTAACCGGGCCGGTCTATCGTAAATTCCTCTCCGATGTCGAGGACTCGATTCACCGCTTCGACTCCCTGCATGAAGGAATGGTCCTGGTTGGAGACCTCGTACTTCCAGGCTCCGAAGCGCCCGCGAGAGAAGATTCGGCGCTTCTCCAGCTCGGGACGGATGGCGGCCAGCACCTTGTCCCTCTCCAGGAAGGGAGTAGGATAGCCCCGCTCCTCTCGTCTGTGCCAGAAGGAGATCACTTCCGCGTCCTGGGAGATGAGTCCGTCACTCCTCAGGGCCTCCAGCGTCCAGCTCTCGAGTCCGGATTGATCGATAGGCCTCGAGGGCGACTCGCACACCTCGGCCATCAGCGACCAATGGCCCTCTTCGTCGGGAACGTTGTGGGGGGAATAATTGGAAAAAACCGTGACTCGGTAGTAGGGGCTGTTGGCTTCTGGGAAGTACATCCAGCACTTCTTCGCCAGGGTTTCGGGCTTACCCCCTTTGAGTCCAATCCCCAGGATGTTGCAGCTGCTGAATACCAGGGAGGAGGCCGCCTCAGTCGCGGCCGAGCTCAGATCGGTGCAGCTGCGGCAGAGGGCGTCCAGAGGGAGGGAGCTGATCAGGGTATCGAACGATAGACGCTCCCCCGAATCGAGTTTGATCGTTTTTTTCGAGGTGTTGATTTCGGTCACCCTGCAACCAAATCGGAGATGTTGGGATGGCAGCAGTTTGGCGACTCCATCCCAGATGGCTCCGGTTCCTCCCCGAAGCGGAAAGCGAAACTGGCTATTGGGTCCCCAGCCGACATCATCTCGATTCTCCTTCAGGTTCTGCCGGATACGCTCCAGATCGGGGACCGCAACCCGTTCTCCCATCCAGCCGATCGAGATCGACTCCAGCGGATAACCCCACACCTTCAGGTTGTAGGGCACCAGAAAGATCTCCGCGATACCCTCGCCGAAGGTGGAGTAGATCCACTCCTGAAAGTTTCTGGCTGCGGCGCTGCTGCTGAGGTTGCTCGCCCGCTCCAGTCCCTTCCAGGCCAGCAAACGCTCCTCGGCGTCCAGGCGATGGATATTGTTCTGGAAGGGATAGGGAATGAATCGCCCTCGCATCCAGACCCAGGATTCCCGCTCGTGGTAGAGCCAATCTGTTCCTAGGGCCTGATCCAGGACCGAGTCGTAGTACTTGTAGTGGCTGAACTGAACGTGTCCTCCTACATCCCAGGTGAAGCCCTCTTCATCCACATAGCTGGAAGCAAGACCTCCGGGTGTCTCGCGGCCCTCCAGCACCAGGAAGTCGTCCAGTCCCAGCTCTTGGAGACGATAGGCGGCGCCCAGGCCAGTTGGTCCGGCGCCCAGGATCAGAATCTGTCCCGGGTCCTTCACTTCGTCCTGATCGCCCGCCGAGCCTTGTAGGCCACAGCTACTGTCTGGACGAAGCTATCGAGGGCGGCCTTCATCAGGGTCCATTTGACTAGCAGGATTGCGCCGGCGGCTACTCGCCCCTGATGGATCACCGGTTCTTCGTGGATCCGGAGTCCGGCTCTACCCGCTAAACCGGAGAGGATGACGTTGGGGGCAAAGGGTTTGCTTGGCAGGTGGACGAGGAGGGGTTTCAGCGAAAGGTTTCGCATCAGACGAAACGGAGTATTGACGTCTCCAACTGAGCGGCCGAACAGCAGGGCCACGGTGAGTCGGGAGCACTTCGTGATGATTTGTCGCGCCAAAGCGGATTCTCGACCCTGTCGATAACCCAGCAGAAAGTCGAAGCCCTCGCGCTTCTCCCAAAGCCTGGGAAACTGGTCGGCGGGAATTTCACCATCTGCATCGATCTGAAGCACCCATTCGCCCTCAGCCTCATGGTAGCCCTTGAGAATGGTGGGGCCGTGTCCTTGATTGGAGTGCCGGGTGACCCGCAGCCTGGGGTTGGTCTCCGCCAGATTATCGAGGATGTTACCCGTCTCGTCCCTGGAACCGTCGTCGTAGACGAGCAACTCATAGTCGATCGAGAGCTGGTCCAGTTGAATGGTCCACTGGGACAGGACTCGGGAAATGCCTTCCGCCTCGTTGTAGGCTGGGATGACAACGGAAAGTTCGTGTTGACGTCTGCTGTCCACTTGCGATGCCCCTGAGCAAGCTAACTCAAGTGGTCCTGGATGGCAATGTCAGGCTACTGCGGTCGCCTTCTAGACGGCTTCAGAAATCGACCTGGAAGCGGGTCTGGAAGATGTTGGCTTCGCCGATATCCTGGCGATCCGCCAGGACGTAGTTGAACATGATTCGCGTGTTCGGATTCAGAAACCAGTTGAGCCCCAGGGTGAAATTAGCCAGCTTTCCCCCCAGGATACTGCCGTGGTTCAGATCCAGGCGGGAGTATCGAGCCGCCAGCTGCCAGGCACCGAGTCCTTTTTCGCCACCGAACAGATTGGTCTTGGGGCGCACCCGGGTGAAGGTGC
Source organism: Acidobacteriota bacterium (assembly GCA_965222655.1). Classification (GTDB taxonomy): domain Bacteria; phylum Acidobacteriota; class UBA6911; order RPQK01; family JAJDTT01; genus CAUZIZ01. The sequence continues at coordinate 256,220 of CBDCUP010000022.1, read as the reverse complement.
CGGTATCACGCTTGTAGCGTCGGTTTTCACCGGTCAGGAAGAAACTGCCGGCGACATAGAAGCTGTTGAAAGAAGGATCTCCCAACCCGGGAGAGTCAGTCGCAGCGTTCACATACTCGCTCTGCAGAGAGAAGGGACCCTGGACCAGAGCGGCTTCCACGCCCAGGAGGTCCTCGGATCGCGCTGGAAAGGAGGATGTATCGATCCACCGGGTGGAGAGATGGGTTTCGGGTCTGGCTCTCAGACGCAGCCTGTCGAGGATCGGGTTTCTCCGGCTATAGGCCAGTCCCAGATGCACTAGCCTCTTGCCTCCGTCCTCATACAGGGGTAGCCCCGTAAACCTGCCGGTCAAGCTGTAGTTCTCCGAGCCGAGTCCGGTACCGGTGTCGGGAGTATCCTTGAATACCCCCGCAGCCCAGGTCATCCGTTCGTCTGCGAGGGGATTGGTGAACAAGAAGCCAGTGTTCCTAGAGGGCATCAATGAGCTGGTCAGGGCCCGTTCCATAAAGGTGATGTAGCGGCTGCTGTTCATCAGCTCCAAGCCAAAAGGCTCTTTGAAATGGCCTACGCGAAACTTCCCCAGGCCCGGGATTCCCTTGATGCCAATCCAGACATCCTTGAAAGCGGTGCCGATGGGGGCGAAATCGTACTGGGCTTTGAACTCGACACGATCGTGGATGGTTCCCGACATATAAAGGCGAGCGGTGCGGAACTCGGGTCCCCCCACCGGGATGAAGTTTTCGTCCACGGCTCGGTCGGCGGAAAACCCGACCCAGTCGTTCATGATTCGGCCTCCCAACTTGAGCTTGACGCTCTGGTCGGCCGAATCCATTCGGACCCCCTCTTTCCAATAGGCGCGAAAGGTAGACGGATCTGGGCTAGGGATGGCTTCTGGCTTGCTTGGAGGTGTCTCGACCGCCTTCTCAACTAGTGCCTGCTCGCTATCCTTCTCCACTACCCGCAGGAGCAGACGCTTTAGATCCGCAACCTCTTGCTCGAGAGCTTCGATTCTCGCGTGCAGTTCTCTATCATCTTGGGCGCCCAGGGGCAGAGCAGCCAGCATCATCAGTGCAGAGAATGAATAGATCCACTTCATGATATTCCTCACTATTAGGGGTCTTTCTAGCCGAAGCGACCCTCGATATAGTCGGCGGTTTCCTGGTGTTGTGGGGTGACAAACATATCCCCTGTCTTGGTGTGCTCGATGAGTTTGCCCAACAGCATGAACGCGCACTCATCGCTGGCTCGCCGAGCTTGAGCCATGTTGTGGGTAACGATCAGGATGGAGTACTGTCCCCGGAGCTCCCAGATCAGCTCTTCTACCGCCTCTGTCCCCTGTGGATCCAGGGCGGAACAGGGTTCATCCATCAGCAGAACGCTCGGCTTTACAGGTAGCAAACGGGCGATACACAGCTTCTGCTGTTCTTCCAGGGAAAGCTCAGTCGCCTTCCTCCCCAGACGGTCTTTGACGGTGTCCCAGAGTAAGACCTGCCTCAGAGCCCGCTCGACGATTTCATCCTTCTCCCTGGGACGTCTGTTGGGACCTCTCGGAGTATGAATTTCGTACCCAAAAAGCACGTTGTCGCGGATGGAAAGGGGAAGGGGATTAGGCCGCTGGAAAACCATCCCGACCTGGCAGCGCAGCTGAGCCAGCTCTACACTTTCCTGGTAGATGTTGTGTCCATAGACCTCCACCGAGCCCTGGGTGTGTACCGAGCTGATCCTTTCGTTGATCCGATTGACGCAACGGAGCAGCGTGGTTTTTCCACATCCCGAGGGTCCTATGAGCGCCGTGATCAAACCCTTTTTGACCTGGAAGTCCACTTCGAAGAGAGCCTGGAAGGTTCCATACCAGAGGCTGAGCTTCCGCGTACGGATCGCCAGCTCTACTTCTTCCCGGTCGTTCTCCGCAGCAGGGCTCCCCTGATCGATGCTGATCTCTGAGGGCGGTGTTGGCGCGGAAAGAGTCTCTTTGAGAGATTCGCTCAACTCTGCCGGCTCCTTTCCTTCACTCAACCGAAGCGTCCCAGAATGTAATCCCGCGTCCGGTCATCCTGGACTGATCCGGAAAACATCTCTTCCGTGGAACCTATTTCGACGCAACTCCCGCTCAGGAAGAAGGCGGTGCGATCGGCCAGGCGCCGTGCTTGCTGGACCAGATTAGTGACCAAGATGATGGTCATCTCGGATTTAAGCTCCTTCAGGACATCCTCGATGCGCATCGTGGTCACGGGATCGACTGCAATCGAGAACTCGTCGAGCATGAGCAGTTTGGGATTCTGTGAGAGCGCGCGGGCGATCGTCAGTCGCTGCTGCTGTCCTCCGGAGAGTAAGCTCCCCAGCGAGTCCAAACGATCTCGAACTTCGTCCCACAGAGCGGCCCGTCTGAGACAGCGCTCGACCACGATATCGAGATCGGCCTTCTTCCGGACTCCAGTCAGACGAGGAGCCAGGGCCACGTTGTCGTAGATGCTCAAGGGGAGCCCTACCGGGAGGGGAAAGACAACGCCGATCTGCGCGCGCAGAGCGTAGACATTTCGCCATTGGGAGGTACGGCGCCCCTGGAAAAGGATATCCCCGGTTACCTTCATCGAGGGATTGAACAGATCCATCCGATTGATGGCTTTCAGCAGGGAAGTCTTGCCGCTATTGGAAGGACCGATGATGCCGAAGACCTCGTTTTTCTTGACCGAAAGACTCACTCCACTCAAGGCCAGACGACCCTCGTAGCTGATAGAGAGATCGTCTACCTCCAGAATGGTCTCGTCGGCGGAAGGGGGGGCGCCCGGCAAAGCGGTGATCTGCTCTACCACTTCTTTTTTCCTCGGAGATACATGCGAAAGCCAATGGAAAAGGAGTTCATGACGAGGACGATGCCGACCAGCAGTAGTGCGACGCCGTAGGGCAGGTGCTCCGGTACGCCAGGAACCTGGGTAGAAATCACGAACAGGTGCAGCGAGAGTGCCATCGTCTGGTCGAAGACGCTCTGGGGCAGGAAGGGTAGGAAGAACGCCGCTCCCGTGAACATGATGGGTGCCGTCTCTCCGGCGGTCCGAGAGACCTCCAGAATGACGCCGGTCAAGATGCCACTTCCCGCATTGGGGAGAACGATCTTCCGAATGGTCTGCCAGCGGGTGGCACCCATACTCCAACAGGCCTCCCGGAAAGCCTGAGGTACGGCTTGCAGCGATTCCCGCGTCGCCACAATCACCACTGGCAGCGTCATGATTGCCAGGGTCAAGGAGGCTGCCAGGATGCTGGTTCCAAATCTAAAAAAGAGGACAAAGGCCCCTACGCCGAAGAGAGCATGGACGATGGAAGGGACTCCGGCAAGGTTGATGATGGCCAGGTTGATCAGACGCGTCAGCCAGTTGTCGCGCGCGTATTCGCTCAGGTAGATGGCTGCGGCGATTCCCAGCGGGACCGAGAACAGCAGGGCAGTCAGGACCAGGATCAAGGTGCCCAGCAGGGCCGGGAAGATGCCGCCAGCCGTCATCCCCTTCTCCGGAAAGGAAAAGAGGAAGCTGAGCGAGAGGGCGGGCACTCCGCGCTGAATGAGGATCCCCAGAATGATTACCACGGGCGCGATCAGCATTGCCGTCATGGTCAGGAACAGTATCCGCAGCCGTCCCTGGACTTTCAGGTTATGCTTGTTGAGCTCGGTGGCCTCGAACACTAGCTTCGCCCCCTACGGATTCCGCGAACCAGAAGGTCAGCACAGAGGTTGATGATAAAGGTCACCAGGAAGAGCAAGATTCCCAGCGTAAAAAGGGCTTGGTAGTGGTCCGACCCTGCTGCAGTCTCTCCCAGCTCGGCAGCGATGGTTGCCGTCAAGGCGCGAACTGAATCGAAGACACTGGTGGGCAGATTGATGGAATGACCGCTGGCCATCAGGACCGCCATTGTCTCTCCGAAGCCGCGGCCTACGCCTAGCAGTATAGCGGCAACCAGGCCATTCTTGGCGGCCGGCAGCACCACCCTCCAGATGATCTGCCAGCGAGTGGCACCCATGGCCTCGGCCGCTTCCCGATACTGATCGGGGACCGCCTTCAGAGCGTCCTCGGCAATCGTGGTCATGATCGGGGCCGCCATCAGTCCCAGAATGAGTCCTGAATTGAGGATGTTGAGACCTATGGGCACGTCGAAAAGTTCGATGATCAAGGGGTTCATCAGGGTCAGGCCGATGAATCCCCACACTACCGAGGGGATCGCAGCCAGCAACTCGACCAGCACCTTCAGAATCTCACGGGTCCGGTCGGATGCGAACTCACCGATGTAGATGGCACCCCCGAGCGAAAAGGGGATGGCTACCAACATGGCCGTGCCGGTGACGCTCGCGGTTCCCAGGATCAGCGCCAGGGCACCAAAGGTAGGATTGACGTCCGAGGCTGGCCTCCAGCGGGGAGAGGTGAAGAACTCCCCCACATCCAGCGTGTTCCAGACGAAGCCCATCCCTTCTTTGGTGATGAAGATGAAAATACCCAGAATGAACACGATGGCTGAGCAGCCGCCTACGAACACCACCACCTGGACGGCTTTGTCGACAAACCAGTGCAGGTTTCGCTGGTCTTGGATGTTTTCTTCAGGAGGAGTCACGGACGAATGCTCCATTCGTGTTCGGGTGCCGTTCCCAGCGAGGGAGTCCCATTCGAGAAAGAAACGGGTTGTCTCGAGCCACGAGCATCGATAGCACCGTTTCCGTTGTAGGATGGGCACTCCTGCCCGTCGGGGAAAGTGACGGGCAAGAGTGCCCATCCTACGGAGATCACGACTCTGTCAGATGGCGGCTCTTGCATGATCTTCCAACCGATGAGGTTCCACTTCAGGAGGCGTCCTTCCCGTGAAGGATCTCGATCAGCTCCCGAATCTTCAGAGAGGTCTCCTGATAGATCTCACGGAAAGCTGCCCGTCTTTCCTCTTCGCTCCGGTCGCTTGGAAGTGGCGCCGGAATCGACCATTCCAGGGCCGCTGTATTGAAGGGAATTTCCTTGAGATAGTCCTCGATTGGACCTTCAAGGCTAACGACCACATGAAAACTTCCCAGTTCCTCGGCTACCCAGTCCAAGGGACGGGGCTTCGCCTCTTCGAAGGGAAGCCCGTGCTCTTCCATGTAGCTGCCGAGGAGGCCTTCGATCCCCTTCGCCGGCGTGATGCCCGCGCTGCTGTAGCTCCCACTGTTGGGATAGGCCTTGCGCGCGAAGCCGACGGCTAGCTGGCTGCGGCAGTCGTCGCCTTTCTCCAGGAAGAGGATTCGGTAGACTTTGGGCTTCTTTCTCTCACCTGTTAGAGCGAAGACCGTCTCCTCGCAGATGTTTTTGGCCTGATCGCTGACCCGCTCCAGCATGTTGAAGATGACCAGGATGGCAAAGAGGTCCTTGACCGCAAGCGCACCCTCTTGACCCTTCCTTACCAGTTCCTGGAAGACCATGCCGAAGCTTCTTTCCACTTGATCCGCATAGCCCATGGTCCCTCGGGCCAGGTCCGAGTTCCTCTCGTTGAAGGCCTGCGTCGCCTGCTCCAACATCTGGAAACTGTCTTTCGCCATCCTCTCGACTTCTCTCTGCAGGGTCTCTTCGAGTGGACCGGAGAGATCGACCGTTTCTCGGCAGATCGTGACCGCGTAGTCCCCAAGTCGTTCCAGCTCCAGGCTGAGCCGTAGGACTGAAGAGATGAAGCGTAGGTGGCCCGCGCTGGGAAGGTGGCGTGCTACGAAATGGTGGCAAAGGCGGTCGATCTCCCGAGTCGAGCGATTGATGGGGAGATCGCCTAGAATGGTCCGGTATGCCAGGTGGCGGTCCATGGTGCCAAGCGATTGCACCGAGTTCTTCAGGGCTGTGGCAACCTGGGCCGCGACCTCGGCAACAAGATCCCGAATCCGTTCCAGATCACGGTTGAGACGTTCTTCGTAAAGAGGGGGCATATCTATCTCTCCCCAGAAGTTATGAGCCCGCTGTTTGCCGGCCGCTGCAATCGACCTTTCGCACGGGTGCGTAGCCCCGTTGTTGAATGATGCATTGGCCCTCCTCGCTCAGAATCCAGTCCAGATACTCTTTGATTTCTCCCGATGGCTCCCCCAGGGTGTACATGAGGAGAGGGCGCGCGATGGGGTAGCTTCCGTCCACCGCTGACTGCGTTGACGGATTGACGCAGCTTCCGCCGGCTTCAGAGCTGATGCAGGCCAGCTTCAGGTGTTCGGTTGCGTAGGCAAAACCACTGTAGCCGATAGCACACGGAGTGTTTTCGACCAGGTCTACGACGTCTTTGGAGCCATGCATGTCGCGGGATCCCAGTTTGTAGTCTCTTTGGCCCAGCACAGCGTCCCGAAAGTAGACGTAGGTGCCTGAGTTGTTTTGGCGACTCACCCGGACGATCTCCTGATCTTTGCAGCCGGGGACTTCGACGCCCAATTGAGACCAGCTGTCCAGGGTCCCGTTCTCGCCGTAAATCTCCGCTAGCTTCTCCCGACTGATTTTATCGAGCGGATTGTCGCGGTGAAGGTAGACGGCCAGCGCATCGTATCCAACCGTGAATTCAATCGGTTTCTTGCCGCCTTTCGAGGCTAATTCGATTTCCCTTTCCTTCATGGCTCGACTGGCATTCGCCAGGTCGACCGTGCCATTGATCAAAGCGGCGATCCCGGTGCCGGAGCCCCCACCGCTAACCGCGATTGCGACTTCCGGCTTCACCTCCTGGTAGGCCTCCGCCCAGGATTGGGCGACATTCACCAGGGTGTCGGATCCCTTGTTCTGGATCACGACTCGTCGTCCCGGATCGCCCGGTCTACTACAGGCAGCCATCCAAATCAGCAACAAGGCAGCAAAGGGTTTCAGGATCGGCTTCATTCTCATCTCTCCTTCTGTCTTTCTCTGAAGTTTGTAGTACCCGATAGCGGTTGATCCAGCGACCAACCCTAGAAATCGATTTAACGATCCGGAAAGAGGATATGAAGTGAATGTTAAGATTGGGTTAAGAAAGCGTAAGCTTTCGGTTCGAGTTTCCGAACCCCCGGCTGGGATAGTCTGTTTGGCCGGGGTGGCATAGATGAGTGCCACTGCCGCTTTCTGACAGAGCCGCGACCGAGGGAGCGGGATCCGGACGCCTAAATGTAGCGAGGGACCTCATACTGCCAAGGCACACTCATCTGTGCCCCGTCTAGGAGGCCGCTTCAGCGGCCTGGCGCGAAGCGTATTAGCCCCGGCGTTCACGCCTGGATAGGCCGCTACTCTACCCCTCCTGAGGGCCGTTCACGGTCCTTCTCGAATAGCGGCTTGAGCCAACGTTGACCTGGAGCCTGGCTAGCCCTGCCCTTTACCCGTAATTCGGTACAGGACAAAGTCATGTTTCTGGGTCTCCCAGAGCGAAGCCTTCACACAGGAGCCGGAGGTGTGAATAGCCCTGCCATATCAACTCATGACCCGGGGGCGCATCCTGGTTGCGTCCTAGGTATCCTCCGATGCGCGCCACCAGCCGTACCGCCTCACCCAGCTGCGAGGGCGGGTTCAAGCTTTTTTTTTGGCGTAGGCCCCCAGGACATGGAGTTCAAGATCCGAGAAGAGCACCTCGGCGGGCAGTTCCGGGGTTTCTCTGCCCAGCAGAGTCATCAGCATAATCCGCCAGGCGATGACCAGGTTGATCGCAATCGCCCGGCTGAGGCGCTCGGCGCTTCGGTGGGCGATCTCTTCGATGCGGCAGCCGGACTTCAGCACCCGGTGCCAGTCTTCAATGCGCCAACGCAGGCAATACCAGCGTAGGCATTGAACCGCCGCTTCGGGCGAGGCGAGAGTGGCGGTAGTCAGAAGGAACCACTCGATGGCTTCGGTTCCCGCAGGCGGAGAGTCCTCCCGCGCCTGAATCACCCAGATCTCGATGGGCTCCTTATCCGGGTAATATTTCGGGGGGCGAAGTTGGATCCGCCGATAGCGGACCGAGAGCTCCGCCCGGCGGCGGGGCCTCTGGGGCCGGGCCTTTCGCTTACTGAGCTTGGGCCGAGCGCTCTGGCGCGGCACCTGGACGCGGACCTGGGTCTGTACCGGCTCCTGTACGAGCGCTTCGAAAAGCTTGAACGGCTCCTCCGTGATGCCGCGGTTGTGTTGGGCGCGCACCAGTAGGTCGACCCCCGGGTAACGGCGTTGCTCCTCGAACAGCTCGAAGATATCCGCTTCCCGGTCGCAGACGTTGATCAGTCGCGTCTGGGGCATTTGGGCCGCCACTTCTCCGAGCTCGCGCAGCGCTTGAATCCAGCAGAAGGTCTGTTTTTCCTCGATCGGGATGGCCCAGCTCGGTCGCTTCTCTTGCGGCGATTTCAACTGCGGCGCCAGACACTGGGCGCGCAAGACCCCCAGCGGAAGTCCATTGGGGGCCACGGCCAAGGTCGAATGCAGGTGCAATCCCCGACTCTGGGCGCCGGTCTGGTTGCTGCCGATCACTCCCAGACCTTCACACTGAGCCAGGCTCGTATAGTCCAGATCGGTGCCGTCCTGCAGGCACAACACGGTGCGCTGCCCCTGCATGCGCCGCAGGGTGCGTTGCCGGTGAGGCTGCAGAATCTGGGGCAGGCTCACCGCGGCCTCGTCCGGGTGGTCGATCAATCGGTAGTAGGCCTTGACCGCCGGCCAATCCCCCTGGGCCACCCCGCTAAAGGCACGACCCGGTTCCTGCGCCTTGGACTCCACAATGTTCACCAGTCTTCGGCTCAGCCGCGCGTCCCCCAGCGGCGCGCCGCCAAACTCCTCTTCCGCCCAACTCTCGGCCTCGACCCCCTGGGCCGGAGCCAGCGGCCCCAAGCCGGCCCCCTCGGCCAACCCCAGGCGGGCGCGGAACTCCGGCTCCAGCGCATACACATAGATGTCCTTGATCGTTTCCTCCCGCTGGGTGAAACGATCCTGCCGACCCCGACCCTGGGTTCGGCCCACCCGGGTCCAGTTCGCTGCCCGATAGGATGCCCCCGAAAACCGGCTCGTGTCTACAAAACTCTCGACCAACCAGGGACGGTACCCATAGCGCTGCTCGAAGTCTTCGGCCAGCCGCTGCAGGCTCAGGCTCAACACCCGCGAGGCCAGGTTCTGACACTGCACGCTGGGTCGGATCAGAAAACGGCTCAGGCACACGACCCCGTGCAGATGGGCGCGCCTTTGCTCCGCATCCCAACCGATCCAGCGGTCCCGGTCCACGAGTTGCAACGCCGCGGCGGCAAAGCCCAGGCCCCCCAGCCAGCCGTGCTCGGAGCCGAGCAGATAGCGCAGCTGCCGTCCCACCAAGGGCCCAGCCCCCAGCGGATGCTCTTCGATCATCAGCTCGTTCCAGATCCGCATCTGCCCCGGCTCGCCCACCCCGATCAACTCCAGCCCCCGCACCTCCCCCACCTGCTCGGGCACCCCGATCGGCTCCTCCACTGGAGCCGCCAACCGTCGCGGACGGGGCGCCCCTTTCTGGATCCGTGGGGGCGGCAGCCGAAAACAGCCCTTCGCTTCCAGCTCCCGCAACGCCTTCAGGCAACCTCCCCGCTGGGGCCGCCCGCCGGGGTCATAGAATCGCAACTGATCGCAAAGAAAACCGGCCAACTCGCTTCGCGAAGAGAAATCCCCTTCTTCCAGCAGCCGGCTTACATACTCGATGCTCTCGGGCTTCGACAGGGTACGCTTGATCTGATTCTGGAGCTGCATGCCGCTCAGTTTGAACGACCCGAAACTCTTTGTCCAGTCCTTTATTACGGGTAAAGGGCAGGGCTAGCCCGCATTTCTCATCGCTGGTCTACTACGTCGCCGCAATCATCCGCCCTGGCTGTGTTTCGCTCCGTCGGCCTCCTCGACGTACTGCAAGAGTACAACTGCGGGGGCCTCGGTCGCAAGCCTTGCCAGGACGGCCCTTGCGGCGCCTCGCTACGACAAGCGATGAGAAATCCGGGCTGGAGCCTTTCCTCGGGAAGCCCGCTGAAGCGGGCTCCTCAGGCTATCGTTTTCTCCAGGAAAGCAGAGAACGTAGCGGCCAGACTCGCCGAATCGTCGCACCCTCAAGACCCGCTTGCGCGGCAAGCGAGAGGAGCTCATCGGGAGTAAAGGCGGCGGCGACCGACAGCGGCCCGTCCATGTGCACCACCTGCGAACGAGAGAACAACCGGCCCGCTGACCAGGCCAGAAAATAGCCCCTGCAACTCCGGATCAAGTCGTGAACCAACACCAACCTACCCGCGGCTCGGCTCATCCTGGTCAGCAGTTGGACCACTTGCGATTCGTCCAAGTGATGGAAGAACAAGGAGCAGGTGATGACGTCATATCCACCGGGCAAAGGATCGCTCAAGACGTCACAGTGGAAGAACTTGACCGGCACTCGACGCTGTTGGGCCAGCCGGCGGGCATGTTCGATGGCCACGAAACTGACGTCGCATCCATCCACATGCAGATCGACGCCTCGGCGGCGGGCCCTTTGCTGTAAGCGAATCGGGACATCGCCAGCACCGCTGGCAACGTCCAGCAGGCGGAGCGGTCGGCTGGTCTCGGTAAAGGCAAACCGCCTCAATTCCCGCCATAAGATACGGCTGCTGCCGCTGAGACGGTTCAAGCGCACCAATCCTCGCAGGGACTGGTGATGTAGGCCCGTATCCAGGTCGGGCTGGTCCATGACCTCCGGGCGCCGATCCCTGACACTCAGATTGGGTAACATCGCGATTTTCACGGCGTCACGATACGACTTCCGTCTCAATACCTGGGGAGCCGAATCGTGAAGGTGCTCCCGCGTTCTATTTCACTTTTCAACTCGATTCGGCCGCCGTGGGTTTCCACGATCCGTTTGACTATGGCCAATCCCAGGCCGCTGCCCTGGGATTTTCTCTTCGGATCCACACGGTAGAAACGTTCGAAGATCTGGGCGTGGTGAATCGGGTCGATGCCCAGCCCCTGGTCCTGAATTGACAAAAAGACCTCCTGATGCTCGGTGCCGGCCTGGAGCGAGACGTCTCCTCCCGAAGAGCTGTATTTGATTGCATTCTCGAGCAGGTTACGAAGCGCATGCTCCATCAGGGAGACGTTGATCCGGGCCACCAGATCCGGGGGGCAATCGACTACCACGCGGATGTCCTTGTCTGCGGATTCTTGCGAACAGAAGGCAACCGATCGTTCTAGCAGCTCCGGGATGGAATGCCACTCACGCTCTGCTTCTCGCACATTCTCGGTGCCTTCCAGCCGTGAGAGTTCCAGCAATCTTCCGGTCAGATGATCCAAGCGATCGCTCTGCTGGGCGATGATCCGGACGAAGCGTTCGCTCTCTTCCGGGTCCTGCAGAGCGCCATCCAGCAGGGTCTCAGCGAAGCCCTTGATGGCTGTGAGGGGCGTCTTGAGCTCGTGGGCCACATTCGCCAGAAATCCACTTTCGACCTTTTCCAGCGCTCGCAGTCGAGTGGTGTCGCTCAGGACCAGCACGACTCCGACCTTGCGTCCGTAGGTGTCCAATAGCTCATTTCCCTGGATCCGCACGTTCCTCTGTTGAGCGCTGCCAAGCACCATCTCGACCTGGGCGGACTCGGATCCTGAAAGCAAGGTCGAAATGAATTGTTGCAGGATCTGACTGGGGAGACACTCTGAGACCAACCGGCCTACGACTTTCTCTGCTTGAGCGTCGATCAGATGGGTTGCTGCCTTATTGACTTGGCGAACCCGAGATCCCGAATCGATCACCATGACTCCTTCCTGGAGGGAGTCCAGGAACGTCTCCTGCTCAGTTGCATGCTGGCGCGCTGCCTGAGTCTGGTCCTGCAGTTGGACAGCCATCTGATTGAGACATTCCGCCAGGATCCCCAGCTCGGTGGCCGGGGGAATCTCCAGCTTTTGGAACTGATCCGGAGCGCTCGCTGCCCACTTTCGCGCTCCCGCTGTCAACTTCTTCAAGGGGCGCAGGATCTGAACCCACAGCCACAATCCCAGTGCCAGCGTCAGCAGTCCCAGGGCCGCGGTAAGGACCAGCAGGAGGCTGGGTTGGCCTTCAGGCGCTCCTTTCTCTAGACCGAGGGAAAACCAGAGGACTACCAGCAGGAGTAGGAGCACTCCCGGTAGCAGAGCCAACAGGATCTGCCATGCCTGCCGATTTCTAAGCACTCATGTTTCTTTCAATCGATAGCCAACGCCCCGCACGGTCCCAAGGTAACGGCTCGCGGAGCCCAGCTTTTTCCGCAGAGCTACCATCTGAACGTCCACGGTTCGCTCGGTTACAGCGTAGCCCTGTCCCTGAATCGCTTCGACTATCTGATAGCGGGTGAACACCCATCCGGGCCGCTGCATCAGGAGTTGGAGTATACGGAATTGGGTATGGGTAAGCTCTATCCTGTGGTCGCCGACTCTGACTTCATGTTGTCCAGGGTGGAGGAAGAGATCGCCGAAATGCAGAGCCGCTGATTCCCCGGCTGGCCCTTGGCGCCGCAGCACCGCTCGTAGCCGGGCAATCAAGACCCTGGGGCTAAAAGGCTTCACAATGTAGTCGTCCGCACCCACCTCCAGCCCTGCGACCATATCTGACTCTGCGTCTTTTGCGGTCAGCATGACGATGGGGATCTCACTGGTCTCTAGTTGGCTTCCAAGGACCCTACACAGGGAGAGGCCGTCCAGATCCGGGAGCATCAGATCCAGCAGGATCAAGTCGGGGGGTTCCTTCTTGGCCAGCTCCAGAGCTTCCGACGCCGTTGCGGCCGAAAATACCTGGTAGCCTTCTCTGAGCAGGTGATACCGCACCAGTTCCTGGATGGATTCGTCATCTTCTACAAGTAGTATCTTTTCCTTCTGCATGGCAGAGAGCGGTGGGTACTCGAGAATCTTAACCCATTGGGCAGATATCAACACAGCCTCTTTCGCAGCACGGGTGCAGCAGCAGACCCTGGACCGCTTGAACTCCGGCTATCTCACTGCTAGGTTAGACGCGAGCCGCTTACACGTTTTTCGTCCTGATGTAAGCCTCACCTTGTCCACGAATCCAGCGAAAGAATATGGCCCGTCAAAAAACAGACCAGAAGCCTCTTCAGGTGGTGACCTCGCAGGGTGTACGACATCGTTTTCTGAGGGGCATGATTACCCATGATCTGATGCTTCGGGGTCTGGACTTCGACAATGCCTACTCGGTGGCACGGTCCATACGGGGCCGGCTCGAGGGCCGGGATGAGGTCACAACCTCTGAGATCCTCGATCTGATCCATGAGGAACTGGAGACCGTTTTTGGCAAGGCGCTTCCTTCGAATCTGCGAGATCCAGTGAAGATTGCGGCGGAGCTCCACGTACTTCGCAATGGCCAGAGACAGCCTTTCTCTCGTGGTCTGCTGGCGAGAAGTCTGGCTGGTTCGGGCCTGGACCTGGACCGCAGTTACCAGTTGGTCAACCAGTTCCAAGCAGAGCTGAAGCAGGAGGGCACCAAAGTGCTTTCGAGTCAGGAGATTGCCAGTCGACTGGAAGATCTCCTGGAAAGGGTCGAGGATGCTGATACGGCTCGGCGCTACCGATTGGTGCGTCGGATCCAGCACCTGCCCCGACCGTTGGTCGTCTATCTTGGAGGCGCCAGCGGCACCGGCAAGTCCACGCTGGCTTTGGAGCTGGCTCATCTCCTGGGGCTTTATCGGGTGGAATCCACCGACACCATCCGACAGTTGATGCGGATGGTCTTCTCTACCGGCATACTTCCGGCGCTTCACGCCTCCAGCTTCGAGGCTGTACCCGTGTTTGGAACTTCGTCCTTTGAGGCAGCCGCGAACGCAACAGGAGAACAGGACTTCCATTCCCGGGTGATGGCCACCTTCGAGGAGCAATCTACTAGAGTCTGCGTCGGCGTTCGGGCTGTTGTGGAAAGGGCGATCGTCGAAAACAGGAGCATCCTGGTGGAAGGGGTTCACCTCTACCCTCCGCTCATCCCCTTTCCGGATCTGGAGGGGGAGGCCTACCAGGTCCCACTCATCCTCTCCTGTCTGGACGAGGAGGCACATCGAGGTCGTTTCGTATCCCGTGCCCGTTTCAGCGGTCGACGTTCCGAGCGCTACCTGGAGCACTTTTCCTCCATCAGATTTCTCCACGAGTTCATTCTTCAAGAGGTGGAGAGCCGAGATATCCCAGTAGTGGATTCCTCCATTTCAGATCCTCCCGTGGGAAGGGTCCTCAGAGTACTCACGGGCTTTCTACAGCAGCATGTACCCTATCTGACGGAAGCGGGCCCGGTCAGACCGGGGCCCGGCATACCGACCCTCTTGTTGATCATCGATGGCGTCGCCGATCGTCCGGTTCGAGCTCTGGGGGGGCGCACCCCCTTGGAAGCCGCCGAAATCCCGGTTCTTGACCGTCTGGCCAAGGAGGGGCAGTGTGGACTGGCGGACCCGGTGGCACCCGGGGTGGTACCGGATACGGCCGCGGGTAGTCTGGCTCTCTTCGGCCAGTCACCATTGGCGATGAAGAGAGGACCCGTCGAGGCACTGGGCGCCGGAATCGAGTTGTCCCCGGAGGACATTGCCCTCAGGGGGAACTTTGCCAGTCTGGACAAGAGAGGTCGGGTGATTGATCGGAGGGCAGGCAGGATTCGGGAGGGAGCGGCCGAACTGGCTCGCGCTATCGATCGAATACCACTTCCGGGCAGCCTTGCAAGGGTCGAGGTCCGAGTCGAATCCTCCACCGAACATCGTCTCGCCATCGTTCTCCGAGGGAAGAATCTATCGTCAGCGGTGGTGGGGAGTGATCCTGGTGATGGCTCAGAAGGATCCTTGCCGCTGACACCGCGACCCGCGGACTCGGACGACGAAAGGGCAGTCTACACAGCTCAGGTGCTCTCAATTTTCGAAGAGAAGGTCCGGAGTAAGCTGGCCAAGCATCCCGTGAATCGAAAACGGAGCGCCAAAGGACTACCACCTGCCAACGCGATTCTGACCCGAGGCGCCGGCCACGTGCATCGACTCATTCCACTCGAAGAGTCGGGGATACCCCTGCGACTTTCATGCATCAGTGGTGATGGGACGGTGCTGGGACTAGCCGGATGGTTGGGCGCCCACAACATTACCTCTCCGGCAATGACGGCGAACCTGGACACCGATCTTGGAGTCAAGGTCAAACTAGCCCTCGAGTCCTTGAAGCAGGATGATCTCGTGATCCTGCACATCAAAGGGGCGGACATAGCCGCCCACGATCGGCGCCCCGAACTGAAGGTCGCCTTCCTGGAGAAGCTGGATGCCCACCTCAAGGAGCTTCTGGCGCAGCACAAGGATCCAGTCAGAATCGCGGTGGCGTCCGATCACGCCACCCTCAGCGAGAGTGGCCAGCACGTAGCCGATCCGCTCCCGGTGGTCATCTGGGGTGAGGGGCTCAAGGCGGATGATGTCGAGGCCTTCAACGAGAAGTCGATGCCCGGCGGGAGTCTAGGACGATTCCCACTACAGCTGCTTCTGGGCCGCCTTTTCAATCTTCAGTGACCACACGACTAAGTACACTGGAACGTAAATACTGATACGTTTGTGGCGAGCGCGACGGGTCGAGTTCGCGAAGCGCCGCCGAACGCCATGTCTTGCCATAGTGGAGAAGGCGCGACAACGAAATCGGCTCGTCCCGTCGCCACCCGTAGGGCAGATGGGGGTTGCGGACGATCTCTCCAGTTTGGTCGAAGCGACCCCGTTGGTCGTCGTCGAAGATGGCCAAGCATCGTCTTCCTCCTCCTGCCTTGATCTCGCCTCGCAAGCCCCATCTGCAAACGTATCAGTATTTACGTTCCAGTGTACTAAGCTCGAGATCATAGCAGGAGGCCAGGTTCTGCCACTCGAGATGCGCCAGGGAGGTTGCAATCCGATCCGCTATCATTCTTGCTTCTTGTGGCCGGGAGAGAGCCCACTCGAGGCGCTCGTGTAGTTGTTCTGAGCATTCATAGAAGCAGTCCTTGTGGAATTCCTCGGGGATCAGCTCAGGATAGCTTAGCCGGCGCGGCAGTATCGGGAAAGCGCCGTGTGCTACGGCTTCTAGAATGCTGACTCCGAAGAACTCGTGATGGGCAGTGGAGAGCACCACCGAGGTCTCGTCCAAGATGCGCTCGTAGATGGCCTTCTCTGCAAACCCCACATGGGCGATATTTCCCTCCAGCCGCTGCTTCGCCTCTTCGAATTCCTGGGGATGCTTGCTAAAACGCTCTCCGCATAGCGCCAATCGAAAGGCGAGATTGCGCTCGAATGCCCAGTAGAGCGCCTCAAAAAAATCAGCCGGGTTCTTGTCATATTCCCAACGCTGATTCCAAAGGATCAAGGGTGGCTGAGGCTTTTCCCCAGAAGGCGGTGGGCCGGACCGGTTCAGCCCGACTGGAAGCACGGAGCTTTTCGCCTCGAGTAGTTCGATTGTCTCCAGCTCCTGGAAATCCGGGAAGTGCTTCAAGAAATGTCCCAGAGCCGAAAAAAGTGAATCCTGGTGGAATCGGCTATTGAAGAAGATGTGATCGGCTGCCAACATCGACGAGTAGTTGACGAAGGCATAGTGCAGATCGCGCTCGCCCAGTTGACGCCGCATGGGACCGCTACTGGGGTCCTTAGGCAGGGGATAGGTCAACTGATTTTCGTGCATGTAGAGTGCCGTGGCAGCTTTTACTGTGAGGGGGCGCGTGAGGGCCAGGAAGGTGGTCAAGTCGAGCATGTCGGTAGCCAAGATCGTAGGAAACGACTCTCCCTTTTGTAGGAGACGTCGAGCCAGCGTGACTGCTCCACCATGCATTCTCCACTTCCAATATCGAGCAGGCAGTGTGAGCAGCTCGATTTCATGACTGCTGTGAGCCTGATATCCTTCGGCCCAGGCTTGATGGCTGCCGCCGTGATAGGGAGAGACCAGGATCAATCGCATGGAGAACATAGGTTACACGTCGAACCAGGAGGTCGCACGTCGGAACCAAGAGGTCGCACGTCGCACGTCTGAACGTCGCACGTCCTTTGGCCGGCAGCAGACAGCTTCGAAACTGAAAGCTGCGGAAACCTGAAACTTTGAAGACTCACCACCAGTGACCCCTGACCTGGGACGTGCGACCTTCAGACGTGCGACCTCTTGGTCCGACGTGTGACGCATTCAACTTGTAACCAATGGCAACCAATCCAACCCACAGCAAGCTATCGGTTTTCTCCTGGTGCATGTACGACTTCGCCAACTCTTCCTTTACTACCTTGGTGGTCACGTTCATCTACGCCGCCTACTTTACCAAGGAGATGGCGGTGGACGAGGTCACCGGAACATCCCTCTGGTCTCGATCCCTGAGCGCGACAGCTATAGTCGCTGCGCTGCTTGCACCACCACTCGGAGCGCTGGCCGACCGGGGAGGTTATCGAAAGCTCCTGCTGTTTGTGTCGACCGTGGTCGCGGTTCTGGCCTCGGCTCTGCTCTATACGGCCGTGCCCGGCGAGGTGGTGAAGGCGTTGCTCTGCTTCAGTCTCGCCAACATTGCGTTCGAGATGGGAACCGTTTTCTACAATGCCTTTCTCCCCGATATCGCTGCTCCCAACCGGATTGGGCGCACTTCAGGCTTCGGCTCGTCGTTAGGCTATCTGGGAGGGTTGTGCGCCATGGCGCTAGCCTGGGTGACGCTGGTGCAGCCCAGCGAGCCCTGGTTTGGATTCAGCCGGGAGAACGGCGAGAACTTCAGGGCGACGACGCTGCTGGTGGCTGGCTGGTTTGCCCTGTTCAGTCTGCCTATTTTCCTCTGGGTCAAAGAGGACAAGTCGGCAATTACCGGGGAACGGGGGAGCCTTGCCGCTTCGTTTCGCCAGTTGATGGGCACCTTTCGAGAGGTGAGGCGATACAAACAGATTGTCAGGTTTCTGGTTGCTCGTCTCCTCTACAACGATGGCCTGGTGACGATCTTCGCTTTCGGCGGTGTCTATGCCGTGGGTACCTTTGGTTTCTCCCTGGAGGAACTCACGATCTTTGGCATCGTCCTCAACCTAGCGGCTGGAATCGGCGCCTTTGCCCTGGGGTTCCTGGACGACTACCTGGGAAGTAAACGAACCATACAGATTAGCTTGTGGGGGCTCATCCTGGCGGCAACGGCAGCGGTATTGACACACGAACGCTGGGTGTTCTGGATGGCAGCCACTCTAGTGGGAATCTGCGCCGGACCGAACCAGTCCGCCAGCCGATCGCTACTGGGTCGGTTTGTGCCGCCCAGTAAGGAGAATGAGTTCTACGGACTATTTGCTTTTTCCGGAAAAGCCACCGCCTTCCTTGGTCCCCTACTTTTGGGGGAGCTCACCCGGATCTTCTCAACTCAGCGTGCCGGTATGGCCGTGGTGCTGATCTTCTTCGCTCTGGGTCTGGTACTGCTGGCGTCGGTGGATGAAGAAGCGGGTATCCTCATGGCAGGCCGGGACAGGGTGGATGGGTAGGACGCTGCGTCGGCGAAGACCAAACATGCGAACGCTTTCCGGCCTTCGAAATTCGCTTGTTCGATATTCTGCGGTTCAGCATTCATCGGTTGCCTTCTCCTGAGCAAGGAAAAAGGCTGAATCCCAAACCGCAGAACACCGAACAGGCGAACGTCGAAGGGAAGACCCTTTGCTCTTGCCTTGAGGCCCTTTCAAGGGTCTTTTCAAGAGGTCCGACCATCCAGAAACTCTAGTAGCGGAAGTTCTTGAACTTGACCCCAAACAGAACAGAATAGAAAATGGGGACCACGCCCAGCGTGAGTAGGGTTGCGAATAAGAGGCCGAAGATGATGGCGATCGCCATCGGTTCGTACATCGGCCCTCCCCCCATCCATAGGGGAATCATCCCTCCTATGGTAGTAAAGGTTGTCAGCAGGATGGGACGCAAACGGCGTTGAGCGGACTCGATCACGGCTCGCGCCGGGTCCAGACCATTTCGCTCTATCTCCACCTTGATCCGGTCCAGCAAGACGATGGCGTTGTTGATGACGATGCCTGACAGTGAGATGACTCCGAGGAACGTCATGAAGCCGAAATGGGACTTCGCTATCAGCAAGCCGAAGATGACGCCAATCAATCCCAGTGGGATCGTAGTCAAGATGATCAGAGGGCGTCGGATGGAGTTGAACTGGCCCACCAGAAGCAGCACGATGATCAGCGCGCCGATGGGAACCTTTGCCATGACCGAAGTATTGGCCTTGACCGATGCTTCGATCTCGCCCCCGTAGGCGTAGTCGAATCCAACCGGCCAATCGGTTTTCTCTTTTCGGAGCCAGGGGTCCAGTTGGTTGATTATCTCCACCGCCGTGAAATCCGGCTTCAGTGCCGCTTAAACGGTTACTGTCGCGAGGCGATCGCGGCGCAGGTACTTGGCTGGCTCCCAGGTGACTTCGATATCGGCTACCTGCTTGAGTGGGACCGCACTCCCGGTGAGCTGGGAAAAGATGTTCAGACTCTCGAGCTTCCCGATGTCCTGCCGATCCGCCGCCACCGAGCGCAGCGTGATGGGGATGATCTTGTCGTCTTCCCGATAGTCAGTGGTCTCGAACCCACTCAGGACTGTCTGCAGCGAAACCGCGACGTCCTGGCTGTTGAGACCGGCTCGTCGAGCCCGAGGTTGATCGATCCTGACCACCAATTTCTTGGTGCGCGCGCCCCAGTTATCGCTGATGTTCTTGGCGCCTTGAATCGCCGCAAGTTGCATCTTCACCTGATCGACGATGGCGAAGACCTGATCCACGTCCTCTCCCGAGATCCGAATTTCGATAGGATCCTCCACCGGCGGCCCGTTCAGGAGGCTGCGGATGGTGGGCTTGACGTCCGGGAAACTCTCCAGGCAATAGGTTTCCAGCCGAGGGATGAGGTCGTGAATGATCCCATAGCTGGTCGTGTTGAGCAGCATCATGGCGTATTCGGGACTTCTCTGCTTGGGTGTATAGGTGAGGGTGTAGCGTTGTGGTCCCTGTCCGATGAAGCTGGCCCAGTTGATGACTCCCTGAGGGCGCTCGGGTCCCGTCTTCAGCTCGGTTTCGATGAAGCCCTCTACGCGCTGGACAAATGCCTCAGTCCGCTCAATCGGAGTCCCGATGGGGAGATCGAACTCTGCCGTGAACATCGCCTGATCCTTGGGTGGAAAGAAGACGTTGGGGATCAGTCCAAAACCCTGTAGGGACAGCCCGAAGATCAGGACGACGCAGAGCAGGCTCAGTATCCGGTGCCGCAGAGAGAACAGAAGGACGTTGCGGTACCAGACATAGAGTCTGAACTTCAGACGCTCCTCCTCGGGCACGTGTTCGACCTTGAGGAAGAACACACAGAGCATCGGAATCAGAGTCAGGGAGAGAAGCCAGGAGCACAGCAGGGCAATACTCACCACCTTGAACAAGGGAGCCGTGTACTCTCCGGTGGCAGATTCGGCGAGATAGATTGGCAGAAAGGCGGCCGCCGTGGTCAATGATGAGGTCAGCAAGGGGACGCGCAATTCATTGGCCGATTCCACCGCAGCCTCGATGCGCTTCATACCCGTCGACATCCGAACCATGATCGATTCCGAAACCACGATTGCATTGTCGACCAGCAGTCCCAGAGCAATGATCAAAGCAGCCAGCGACATCTGGTCCAGCCCGATTCCGAGAAAGGACATGACCAGGAGGCTCATGACTATGGTCGACGGAATCAGCGATGAGACGACCAGCCCGGTTCTCAGGCCCAGAGTGACGAGCATGACCAACATGACAATGGCGACGGCTTGAACCAGATTGCTGATGAATGCGTCGACCTTCTGCTCTACGACCTGGGGTTGAAAGGCGATCGTGTCGAACTCCAGCCCGATGGGGTACAGATCCTGTAAGTGTCTGACCTTTGCCTCTACCTCCTTTCCAAGCTGGATCAGGTTTCCTCCTTCGCGCAGCGAGATGGCCAGGGCTAGAGCCGGCTTTCCCGAGGATCTGACCCTCTGTTGGGGAGGGTCCACGTAGTCCCGGTAAATGGAGGCGATGTCTTCCAGGTAGATCATTTCTGTACGACCAGAAACGTTGATGATGGTTCTGCCGAGGTCCTCGATCGACTCGAAGCTGCCGGATGGCTCCAGGGCGATTCGCTCCATTCCGGTGTTGATAGCACCTCCTGGCAGCACGATGTTGCGACTCTCGAGGAGGTTCATCAGTTGATAGGCGGAGAGGCCAAGATCGGCCAGCCGCGCGTTGTTGTATTCAACGAAGATTCGCTCCTCCTGAACGCCCTGGACCTCAACCTTGGCCACTTCTGGGATGGTGAGGAGAACGTTGCGAACTTGATCAGAGATGTCTTCAAGCTCTGCGTAGCTATAACCCTCGCCGGTGAGCGTCAGGATAGTGCCGAAGACGTCGCCGAACTCATCGTTCACAAAGGGACCAATGATGCCTTCGGGGAGATCCCGGCTGGCACGCTCGACCTTACGCCTCAAATCGTCCCAGATCGGGCGCATCTTCCTTTCCCGTTCCTGCACATTGACGAAGATCTCGGAGACGCCCGTTTTAGAGGTGCTGGCGATGAAATCGAGTTGAGGGATCTCCTGGATCGTCTTCTCCAGCTTGTCGGTAACCAGCAGCTCCACGCGCCTGGGGCTGGCGCCGGGGAAGAGAGTCATGACGTGGGCGGTTCGAATGATGAATCCAGGGTCCTCGTTCCGCGGCATCTGCTGATACGCGTTCATACCGGCGGCCAGAATGACCAGGACGGTCACTGCGGTCACTCGATTGTTCTCGATGGCAGCCCGTGTGATGTCCATGAGGTTACGCAGCAATCGGGGGCTGGTACCCTAGTCGGTGTCCAGGAGCCTGACCTCTTGTCCCGACCTGATTCGTGTCAGGCCCGCGGTGACAACCAGTTCACCTCCACTCAGTCCCTCGACGATCTCGAGTCCTTCCGAGGAAATTTCACCCACTGTTACCGCTCTCCTGCGTGCATGTCCGAACCCGTCCCTAGCGGGTTCCAGGACGTAGACAAAGCGGCCTTCGCGGTCTTCACCGACGGAGTGCGTGGGTACCTGGAAACGCCCATAGGCCCCTTTTCCTCCGAAGCGGAAGTCAACTTCCGCAGACATGCCCGGACGAATGCTGGAGTCGCTTCGTGCCAGTCTCACGGTTACTGGAAAGGTAGTGGCAAATGGGGTCGAGGCAATTCCTACCTCCGTTACACGCCCCTTGAAACTCCCTCCGGGGATGGCATCGAAGCGGACGGTCACAGAGCTACCTGGACGAATCTGGGCGATCAGCTGCTCTGGAATGGCGACCTGAACCTCCGGCTGGTTGATCGAATTCAAGGTGACGATGGGCTGGCCGCTGCTCACGTTCTCGTTGACCTCGACGCCCACCTGGGCGATCGCCCCGTCCAGGGGTGCCGCCAAACGAGTGTAGGCGAGCTGCTGTTCGCTTAGTTCCAGTCGTCTCCGGGCTGCCTCGACGGTGGCCTCGGAAGTCTCGACGGCGGTACGAGCGGTGTCGTAGTCGTTTCTGGAGGCATTGTCATTCTCGTACAGCGCCCTGGTTCGAGCGAAGTTGGCTCCGGCATTCCGAAGTTGAGCTCCTGCCTGCACCAGGACAGCCTCGGCCTCCTTCACTCTCAAGTGATAGTCCCTGTCGTCGAGTTCGGCGATCAGCTGTCCCTCTCGTACCCTGTCTCCTACTTCGGCGTCGAGTGTGCTGATGGTTCCGGCAACCTTGAAACTGATCTTGGACTCCATGGCTGCCTTGGCAGCTCCGGAAAACGCCCTTATCCGGGTCGCTGCCATCGGGGCCACTTCCTGATAGCGAACCGGACGGATAAAGGGAGGCGGCTGGGTCTTTTCCTCGGTCGTGCACGAGCTAGTCAAAGCAACCGCTAACAGGACGCTGCAACAAACCCCAGGTGTTCCATTCATGAATTTCCTCAAGTTGGAATTTGTACTCCGTTCAGGGGGTGCCGGACTGAGAGAAGAAGCTGCGCAGACGTTCTCTCCACTGTGTAATCTCAGCGGCTGAACTGAAAAAGTCGAAGCGTCCTGCGCTTCGCTGGACGTTCATAAGATCGAGTAGATAGTCGTAGACGGCATTGGCTGCAGCCTGTTCGGACACCAAAGAGGCATTCTGGGCGTCCACCAGGTCGATGATCGAAAGCGTTCCCTCTCGGTAGGCAGCCGTAACCAGTTCCAGGTTTCCTCTGGCTGCGGTCTCTGCATCCTCAGCCAGCTTGATGCTGGCGAAGGAGGCTCCGGCCGAATGCAAAGCCGTCCGAATCCGCTCCTCGATTCGTTCTGCCAGGGCCTCTCGCTCCGACCCGAGTTGGGCCAGTTCCTCTCTCGACTGACGGGCCTCAGCCTCCTTGGCTCCACTGGTGAAGAGCGGGAACCGAACGCTGAGGGCGACGCTCCAATCTATGTTCCCCGGAGAGGGCAGCGAGATCGGTCCGGGGAGAAGATCGCTGAGTTGAACTCCACTTCCACCGCCACCTCTGAGCCATGATGTCGTGCTGCCTGTCAGGGCGACTTCGGGCGCCCAGAATGCCCGCTGAGCCGATAGCAGGATCCTACGCTGGCTGGCAATGGCTGCCTCAAGTCGCCTCAACTCAGGCGAAGCCGAAAGTCCCTCCTTCGCCATGAAGTCGCGAAACCGGGCAAAACTGCTTGGATTGTCGATGTACTGTTCTATTTTGTCAAAGCCGGTCTCCAGGTCGAAATTGGTCTTGTCGGTTCGAAAGCTTTCCTCCAGCGGGCGATGAAGAAGGCGATTGAGTACGATTTCGGCCAGGTTGCGCTGTGTATTGGCCCGGATCAGCTCTCTCCTGACCGTGGCGATCTCGCTCTGCCAGCGCAGCAGCTCGGATCGATTTGCCGCTTCGACGTCGACCCGATTCCTGGCAATCTCCAGGTGATCCCGGGTACGTCGAAGATTCTCTCTCTGAATCTGCTCCAAGGCCTTGCCTCGAAGGACGTTCAAATAGGCCGTGGATGCTTCGAAAACGATGTCCAGGCGGAGCTGACTCCGCTGCTCTTCCCGTGTGAGCTGAAGGTTCTGTTGGATGTCCAGGTTGGATCGTGCCGGTTCGGAATACAGCAGCTGCGTGATGGAGGCGGTTCCTGACAGGTTGCGTTGACCCTGGGCTCCGAAGCTTCCCGCCGCCCGATCTCGATCGATCAAGCTGCTCAGACTCGAGACCTCCAGTTGGGGTCGGAGAGTCGAGCGAGCCTTGTTGATGTCCTCGGTACCGGCAGACACCAGATAGTCCAGGCTTCTGAGGTCCAGATTCGAGGCCAGAGCGTCTTTGGCAGCGCTGCGCAGCGAAACCAGCCGGACGATGTTGGTCCGTTGCGAGTGGAGCAGCTCGGCCTCGGTGAGAAGGTCCCAGCCAGGCGAGACTCCGATGGCTCGTGCAGTCGCCATGTTGATGGTCAGAAGCTTTCCCCTGCTGAAGGTAACCGCCAGGCTCCCAGCTTCCTCTCCCAGCAGGATTCGCTGGAGGTTGAGGGCGATTCTCCGAGCCACGCGCCGAAGGTCCGTATCCAGGGAAAGGCTGGCAAGCAGGCCCTGCTCGACTCTGCTTCGCCCGAAGAGAGAGAAGCTGGGCAGCCGGCGTTGGATCAGCCCCGCGACCAGACGATCGAATTCTGCCGGGGGCAGATGCAGCAGAGGAGCGGCGTAGATCGCCTCGGTGCCCTTTGGGAGAGCTTCCAAGGCCTCTTCAGCAGAGAAGCCTACCGGTAGAAAGGAGATTTCAAGCTCGAAGTCGAGGCTTTCAACCACCTCGGTCACGTTCTGCAGAAGTCGTGGGTTGGCGGTGTAGACGGACTGATTGAGGAGGTAGGTCAGCTTCCTGAAGGGGACGATCTTGTGGAATGTCTCCAGATCATCCTTGAGCTGAACCGGCCAGGTGACGTAGGTCAGATTCTTCACGCCACTACTGTCGCTGTCGGGCAGGTAGGGAATTCCCTGCAGCTCCACATTCAGTACAACAGGCGCGATGACTGGCTTGGGGAAACGTTCCTTGCGGCAAATGACATCGGAGGTAATCAACCCCCAGGCGATGACGACGTCAACTTCCGGGTCCTGCAGCAGCCGATCGATTGCGGCCTCTATTCCGGGGACCGTCCAATCTGCCTCGATAGTCATTTCAGGTGGGAAGCGAACGTCAAACTCGCCGCGTGACAACGCCAGGATCTCTTCCTTGGTGATCGTGAGTGTCTCCTCGTTGCCCTCCCAAGGCCCATCGATGATGAACCCAACCCGTACCTCGGGAAGCTGCGCGGCTCCCAGCCTATCTTGCTGGAGGACACAGGTCAGAAGCGTCAAGAAGCACAGCGTCGAGTGCAGGTAGGTCTTCATCTGCTCTTCCTCCGGTTGGTAGAAGTATAGGTTACCAAGAGGTCGCACGTCGGAACGTCTGAACGTCGCACGTCCTTTGGCCGGCAGCAGGCAGCTTTGGAACTGACAGCTGCGGAAACCCGAAACTTTGAGGGACTCACCACCAGTGACCCCTGACCTGGGACGTGCGACGTTCAGACGTTCGGACTTGCGACCTCTTGAGACGTGCGACCTCTTGGTTCAACTTGCAACCTGTAACCTTTCTGAGGAATAGTAGCGCCAGTAGCAAATGACGGACGATGGGGCGCAAACCAAGACGAAACAACAGGGCAAGGCTGAGCTGGTCGACTCGCAGGCTCAATTGAGTGCGGTCCTTGACACGGTCGGGGAGGGCATCATCACGATCGATTCAGACAGCACCATCGTCATGGTGAATCGGGAGGTTGAGAGTATCTGGGGCTACGCCCAGGAGGAGCTTGTGGGAATGCAGCTGCAACTGCTGATGCCGGAGCAGTATCGGAGTCGTCACACCGGCGGACTCAAGCGTTACGTAGAGACGGGAGTGGCTCGGGTAATGGGTGAGCGGATGCAATTGGAGGGACTCCGAAAGGATGGATCAACCTTTCCGCTGGAGATCCGTATGGCCAAGACAGAGGTAGGTCCACGACTCCTGTTCACCGTAGCGGTGCGTGACATTACCGACCGTCTGCAGGCCGAGCGGGCCCTTCAGGAGGCCAACTCCGAGTTGGAAGAGAAGGTAGAAGAGCGAGCCCTGGAGCTTCGTCGGAAACAGGCCCAGTTGATACAGTCCGAAAAAATGGCTGCTCTGGGTCAACTGGTGGCGGGTGTGGCTCACGAAATCAACACTCCTCTCGGTGCGTTGA
This sequence comes from Acidobacteriota bacterium, assembly GCA_965222655.1. Taxonomy (GTDB): domain Bacteria; phylum Acidobacteriota; class UBA6911; order RPQK01; family JAJDTT01; genus CAUZIZ01. The sequence continues at coordinate 230,133 of CBDCUP010000022.1, read as the reverse complement.
GCAGCAACATAGACATCTTCGCCCGGACCGTAGATCGGATTGGCGACCTACTGGCGGACATGGAGACGGAGGACACGGCTCCCCAGCACCAAAAACTGAGACGTCTGTTGGAAAGCGTTCAGCAGCTGAGCACAGTCAACAGGACGGCCACCGAACGCATCACCGCGATCGTGGGTAGCCTGCGCCGCTTCGCCCGGATGGACGCAGCCGAATTGGACGGAATGGACATTCATGAAGGAATCGATAACACGCTGACCTTGGTGCAGCATGAGCTCAAGCACCGGATCCAGGTCGAGAAGGACTACGGAGAAGTGCCCCTGATTACCTGCTATCCGAATCAGCTGAACCAGGTGTTCATGAACCTTCTGGTCAACGCCTGTCATGCGATTGAGGGCAAGGGCACCATCTTTATCAAGACACGAATGGACGGCGATTCTGTGGTGCTTGAATTCCGGGACACCGGAATTGGTATCTCAGAAGAGAATCGACAGCGAATTTTCGATCCCGGGTTTACGACTAAGGGATTTGGAGAAGGGACGGGGCTGGGCCTATCTATTGTATCTGGAATTGTCCAGAACCATGGTGGTCAGCTTGAGGTGGAGAGTCAAGAGGGACAGGGGACTACTTTTCGCTTGATACTGCCGGGTGTGGTTGGCGATGACTGATCAGCTGGGAAATCTGAGCAAGAGTCGAAGAAGGCCCGTCGTGCTGATCGTGGATGACGAGGAAATGGTGACACAGAGTCTGGCAGCACTCCTGGAGCTGGAGACGGACTATCAGGTGGTGACTTTTCAGTCGCCGGTGGATGCTCTGGCCACGCTCCAGAAGCGACCGGTGGATCTGGTCATATCCGACTTTTTGATGCCGAATCTCGACGGCCTCCAGTTTCTCTCGCAAGTCAAGAAGATGTATCCGGAGGGGTGTACGTCAAAAATGTAGGTAATAGCGGGTGTACGTCAAAAATGTAGGTAATAGCCCGCTAACCTGCTGAGCGGGCCTCCCAGAACTCCTCCCAACGGTTGGACAGTTGGCAACAACGCAAAGCGATGATGGCATTGGCACCGCGGACGGTCCAGCGCATTCCGGACTGCTTCAGACGTTGGCCAATGATGGTTTTGCAGCCCGCTTCGATGACGCCTGAGCCGATGAAGAGCCCTTGACTGCGGAAGCAGGCGTAACGCATTCGCTCTGCATTCTTTTGGAAGTACCGGATGCTGGTCTCTCTCGCCTTACGAGCGATGTCGTCTCTCGCGGGGAGTTGCCGCATCGAGGCGAGGACGGCTTCGACGTCTCCGCGGTCCAGCAACTCCTGATTGAGCCGGCTCCACTGCTGGGTCTGGGGAGAATCTAGCCCCAAGACGGTTTTGCTCAAATCCGACAGGCGTTCCCGGGCGTGGTACAGGTCGACAATCTGGATGGCCTGGTGGAAGTGTTCGGCGGCAATTCCCCAGATCCAGGGGGCGCCGTCTCCCAGGACGACCAGCCTGAGCGCTCGCGTCGCTCCCCGCCGAGCGGCCTCCGTGTAAATCCGAACGCCGAAGGCGGTGGCCTCCTCGATGGCTCCCACATAGGTCGTCGATTCCGGGTCCCGAAGCGGAAAGCCCTGCTCATCGCGGCGCGTTTGCGAAAAGACACAGCCGAGCTTCGCCTCCCGAGTCTTGGCCTGCCCGCCCTCCTTGCCCCGCCGACCTTCCACTTCCGAGGACAGGACCGGCACTCCCGTCCCGTCCATCGCCACATACATCGTCGGGGCCGGCGGCGACGCAAAGGGAACGATCTTCTCCGAGAACGCCTGCTCGCGCTCCCGTTCCCAGAGGCCTTCGACCTCGCTGCCTATGCCCTCGGAGACCCGTTCCACCGCCTTGGTACTGACCGCCACGCCGGCCAGCTCCCCGAGATCTCGCTGACCTTCCTCGAACGGTTCCTTGGCTCCCACCCGTCCCATCATGCGCCGCACCCCAGGGCTAAACGACGTCGACGCCATGTCCAGATCCCCGTCCTTGGGGACCACCCCACTGCCACAATCCGAACAGTGGTAATAGGCTCGTCGTACCTGAAGGGCTCCCAAGACGGTCAAGAGCTGCTTGTCCCGATAACCCTCAAACTGCGCCTCGTGCCCCCGCCCACAGTCGATCCGGATCCCCTGGTAGCCACCCCCGTCGGCCCCCAGGAGCTTCTCCAGCAAGCGCCCTCCCAGATGGAGCATCGTCTCGCGAACCGCTAGCTCGCCCGCCTCCAAATCGGGCTCGCCTCGCCTTTGCCATTCCTGGAGCACGCGGCCCGCCAAGCGCTCTATCTCCGCCTCGGCTTCGCCGAGTACTTCCTGCGTAATTTTTTTTTCAGCTGATCCAGCGCCTCCTCCTCCGGCTCCTCGACCGGGCGAAGGTCGCAGATCTTCTCGGTCACTTCCACCAGTTCTTGGCACAGCTGGACGAAACCGCGATAGGCTTCCACCTCTCGCCCCACCTTCTGCAGCTCCGGACCGAGCCGTAAGTTGCGGGCCCGACTCTGACCTCCGATGGTGGCATTCCACAGATACTGAGGCCCGTGCCCGGGATGACCGGGGCGAGCGCAGTGGCAGTTGGCCTTGCCGCACTTGCGGTAGTTGACCGAAATGCCGCCGCGGCGAAAATCGCCCAACGCCTCCAGTTGCGCCCACAGTTGTTTGCGTTTGTCTTCCAAGGCTTGCAAAGAGGCTGCTAGGTCCATGGATAACTCCTCTCATCTTAGCGCCTTCCGGTGTCAGCCTCTCTGAATGACTATAATCAGTCAGATATTACGGCAAAAAAAGAGAAAAAGGGGTCATCCGGCAAATGGGGAGGTGGGTGGTGCGCTTGCTATTGAGATCCGGTCTAATCCGGTCTATTTTTGCTCTGGAATTCTCCTAAAAGATATATATCAGTAGCAGCAGAGGCTGTGGGAACTGTGGAAAACTCCGAGCAGTCATCGAGCCGGGCCAGCACCCCCGTGATTCGGAGTTTTCCAAGCGTTGTGCGAACGGTGGAAAAACGATTGCGACGCTTTTCGGCCTAGCGCTGGAGCTGGTTGTTTTTCCACGGTTTGCACATCGCGGCAGTTTCCATAGCCTTCCCCCGTTCAGGCAGAAAGAGGCGGCCTTCAGCCTCGATCAAAAGAATCCGGATCGCGCGTTAGCGCTACCTCAACCTCTGCTCCCGTAACGAGCCTTGCGAAGCTGCAAGGGCGAGGCAGAGCCGGTCGATGGGGATTGACCGGCGCCGCCATGTCAGGCATCCTCGGCGATTTTGGCAAACCCGGAGGACCGATCATGGCGACGACTAGCTACTTGTACCACACCCTCGGATTGAAGGGCTATGTTCACCAACGCACGGACTATCGCGGCGGCGGCGTATTTCACCACGTCGAACTGGCTCCGCACAAGCGCCGGTGTCGCAACTGCAGTGCCCGCTGGAACCGGCTTCAGCTGCAAGGCTGCTTCCAGCGCTGCATCCGCACTCTACCGGTGGCGACCCGCCACCAGTTCGTGGTCCTGCATGGCCACCGGCAATCCTGCAGCCAGTGCGGCCAGACCCTTCGCGAGCCGATTGCCTTCGCTCAGGGCAAACGGCGCTACACGAACGCCTTCGCCCAGTACGTGGTCCAGCTGTGCCGCATCGCCACCATCAAAGCCGTTGCCCGCTTGCTGGGCGTGGGCTGGGACCTCGTCAAAGAGATCCATAAGGAGCATCTGGGGCAGCGCCTCAAGAAGCGCAAGCTGTCTCAACTGCGCTATCTGGCGATCGATGAGTTCGCTACCCACAGCGGGCACCTCTACATGACGGTGGTGCTGGACCTGGAAAGTGGCCAGATCGTCTCCCTACACGAAGGCAAAGACGCCCAGGCGCTGGTGGCCTGCCTGCGCCACCTCAAAGGCCGCTGCAAGTCCCTGCGCGCCATTGCCATCGACATGTCCGACGCCTACCGCAAGGCCATTCGCCAGGTCTTCGCCGGCAAGGTCGATGTCGTGCACGACCCCTACCACGTCGTCGCACTGGCCAACCAGGCCATTGACCAGACCCGCCGCTCCATGATGCGCAAACTGGAAACGGGCCGCAAACAGCTCCTCAAAGGAACCCGCTTTCTCTTGTTACGAGGGCTGGAAAACCTCAACGAGCGCTCCCTGGAACACCTCATGCAACTCATGGAAATCAATGAGCCACTCTATCAGGCCTACCTCCTCAAGGAGGAGATCCGCCACTTTTGGAACCTCCCCGACTCAGCGGCCGGCAACGCCTTCCTGGATGCCTGGATCGAGCAGGCTTACAGCATCGGCAACCAGTTCTTCGCCCGGCTCGCCCGCACCCTCCACCGGCATCGCCCCGGACTACTCGACTACTTCAAGCACCGCATCTCAACCGGCCCCCTCGAAGGACTCAACAACAAGATTAAGGTCCTCAAAAGACGAGCCTATGGCTTCAGAGACATGGACTACTTCAAGCTTAACCTCTACTTCATCCATGAGGACCTGGCCACTTGACCTCCCCATTTACCGGAAGAACCAGAAAAAGCTACTTCCACCTACATTTTTGACGCACACCCTATCCGGAGGTTCCGCGGGTGCTGCTGACCGGATATGCCGACAAAGAGAACGCCATCAAGGCCATCAACGAGGTCGAGCTGTTCCAGTACATCGAGAAGCCGTGGGACAACGACCACGTCAAACTGATCGTCGACAACGGAATCGCCACCAGAGGACTCAAAAATCAGCTTCAAGAAAAGGTCCGCGACTTGGACCGAGCTCTGCTTCAAAGAGACGTCTTGTCGGAACGGAACGATGAACTGAGCCAGGAGCTGCTGCTGGCACGGAGAGTCCAGGAGCGGATGTTGCCTCAGAGTTTTCCCGAGAACAACGGGATCTCTTTCGCTGTCAAGTATCAGCCGGCGCTGCAAGTCGGAGGAGATTACTATGACATCTTGCCGATGGCCAACGACCGGACCGCGGTTTTGCTCTCCGACGTGACAGGGCATGGCATTTCGGCTGCCCCGAGTACGGTCCTGCTAAAGGTAGCCTTCGGTTCTTTCAAAGACAGCGAGGCCGGTCCGGCCGAGATCATGGCGGGGATGAATCAGGTTCTGCACGGAATTCTGCCGGAGGAGATGTTTGCCGCCAGTTTAGTGGTCATGCTGGATCCTCAGACGTCGGTCTGCCGGCTCGCCAGCGGGGGAGGTCCGCACCCATTCGTGCTAAGTCGTGATCGCGGGAGCGTGGAGCGCATCGCAATCAGTGGACTCCTGTTGGGTATGTTCGGAGACGAGATCTACCAGTCTAGCGAAGAAACGGATGTCGAGTTGAAGGAAGGGGACTGTCTGATCCTCTATACGGATGGGCTGAGTGAGGTAGAGAATCAGTCGGGGGAAGCCTTCGATGAGGGTTCGCTGGCCCAGACGATTTTGGACAGTCAGGACAAGCCTGCAAGCGAGATCCTGGAGCAATTGACGACAGCAGCCAGGGACTTCAGCTCGCCCGATCATCAGTGGGACGACGTCACGCTGATGGGACTTGATGTCACTCTTGGATAGGAGCGCTGTGAACGAGAACCAACAGACAGTAACCGTGTTGATCGTGGACGATGAAGAAATGGTGCTGACCACGCTCAGGGCTTTCCTGGCGTTGGAGACTTCCTACAAGGTAGTCACCTTCACCTCGCCAAACGAGGCTCTGAGCTATCTACCCGACAACGATGTCGACCTGGTCTTGTCAGACTTCATGATGCCGGAGATGGATGGTGTCAGTTTCCTGGCAAAGGTCAGAGAGGTCAAGCCTGAGATCCCGCGCATCCTGTTGACTGGATACGCCGACAAGGAGAACGCCATCCGCGCAATCAACGAAGTGGGGATCTACCAGTATATCCAGAAGCCATGGGACAACGGCGATCTGTTGATCATCTTGAGGAACGGCATCGAAAAGCGCCAGTGGATATCGAAACTTTCTTCACTGATGAACCATGTAGACCAAAGCTACGGCGAGCTAGAACAGATCAATCGACAGATCTATAAGGCGTTTTCCTGACGAACGTCGCACGGCAGGTTGCAGGTTGGATTCTCGTCTGTGATAGTCACTCGATCCTACAGACAGCCTCCGATTTGATCGAAATCGAAGGGCTCTCCAGGTGAATCACAATTCCCATCAACTCCTATCAACCTTCTTTCGAGTTACGGTATTCTAGCCGTTCGAGCAGTACCAAGGAGGACGCGATGGCCGACAAGCAGTTCTTTTTCACCGACCGCGCCTGGGGACAAAGCAATCCTGAGGGCGCAGGGGGTTGGAGTGCCGCCGACGCCGATGGCGAAATCCGATTCGCCCAGGCGGTGCGCATCGACGATGTGATCTACGTAGCCGGACAGGTCGCCTGGGATAAGAACGGCGACATCGTTGGCAAGGGGGACCTGCTGGCGCAGTCCAGACAGGTGTTCAAGAACATCGCGGAGATCCTAGAGCTGGCCGGAGCTTCCCTCAATGACATCGTGCGGTTGACACAGTACTTCATGGACATGAGTGACATCCACGCCTACCGGCAGGCGCGACGAGAGGCGATGCCGGGAGTGGCGTGCATAACGTTAGGAGTCCAGGTCGCCCGCATGACCCATCCAGACCTCCTGCTTGAAATCGAGGCGATGGCGGTCGTGTAGCGGGGGGCGCTCGTTTGGACTGCGGGTCTAGAGTAGCGGCCTGATCGGGAGCATACCTCACTCTTGAGCTCCACGTTGCGCACCGTCACTTGAACCGGAACGAATAGACGACGGCGTCTTTGACCTCGAACCGGACCCGCACCGGCCTTTCGGTGAAAGGACCGTGCGTGTCTCCCTGCCAGGAGACCGATTGCGCGATCTCGTCACCCTCCAGCGGGTTGCAGTCCGCGGCCGAAAAATTGGCCAGCGGCCGGCCGTCGGCGTCCTGGATCTCCACGCGCACCTGACCGCCCGGGCGGGCCAGGTAGTTGATCTCCAGCTGCCCGTTGGCCACGTTCAATGGTTTCGTCGTCAGCTGGCCCCCCTGCTCGCCGCCGCGCAGCGCGACGAAGCCGTCGACGCGGTACGTGAAACGCCGCAGCCGGGTGGGGGTGCTGGAGAGGTAGTTTTCGGAGGCGTAAACCGAGTACTCGCGCTCGTTGCCCGGGGTGGGCAGCAGACCCCAGGCCATGTAGTTGCTGCGGTTACCGGCCCGGTCCTCCGGCGCGTCCTCCGGAATCAATGGCTCGGCCCACCGCCGGAAAGTGCGGCCGTCGCGGCTGGACATGAGGATCGGCTCCACGCGGTTTCCCTGTTCTGGAAGCAGGCGGGTGGGGAAGCCGATCAGGATCTGCGGCGCGCGGAGGTACGACATCACCGCGTTGGTGTACAGTTGCTGCGGGCCGATGTCGTCGTCGAATTCGAGCAGCTCCGGCTCGGTCCAACTCGTCCAATTCAAAAAGTCACTCGAGGTGCCGGTCATGATGGACCGGAATCCCGGACGAGCGCGTATGCCGCCTAAGACAAGCTCTCCGCCTGGATCTCGAAAAAAGCGGACGCGGTGGTATTCGCGGTACAGTCCGACGTGCGGGTCCCAGAAGGCCAGGTTCTGCGAATCGAAGTCCCCCTTGGTGATCAGCGGGCCGTCGCTGATCGTCCACCGGATGCCGTCGGGCGACTTGTAAGCAAAGACGGTCATTTCTTCTTGCACAGCAAGGTAGGGCGTGCCGGTCCTGTGGACCTGTGCCAGTGCCTTGTAGCGGGCCTCGGGCGCGCAGTTCGGGTTGGTGTCCTTGAAGGGGGTAAAGCTGCCGCTGCCGGCGCCGTCCCACACGATGTTGTTCTCCTTGGAGCCCTCGTATTCGAACAGCCCCAGGTTCGGCCTGGTCCAGGTGATACCGTCCTTGCTTTCGGCGTAACAGGTCACTTGGCGGTGTGTCTGATCGCGGATTTCATGGTCGTAGTTTGAGCCGCGGTAGTACATGCGGAAAATTTCGTTACCGGAAGAATCTGTGTCACGAAATACCGTGTAGTAGGCACAAGTGTTCCCCTCCCACGGCTTGTCGGTGACCAGGGCCACCTCCTGCGGCTCCGGCTGCTGCAGCTCGAGCCTGGCGTCGCCCTCGATCGTGTCGATGACGTGATCGTCGACGAACAACTCGCGCTGCGAGCCGATATCCACGGGCTCGGCTGCGAGAGCCACAAAAGAGACACAGCCGATCGCGAAAATGGCCGGTATGAATCGATACATCAACAACTTCGACATCTTTCATGTCCTTTCTAGCTTCTGTTCTTTACCGCCATCTCGATCGAGTCGTTCTCGGAGACCTCCGAAATCCACCAACTCCCGCTGTCGGGCAATGGCAGGTCGAGCTCGTCCCGGAGCAGCCCCTTGACCTAGTAAGAGTTGGAACTACCCCCGGCAGGGAAGTAGTGGATGGACACCGATCGAAGCACCGGCGAGCTGGCCGAGCCAGGGCTGACGAGAGTCGCCTTGTACTGGATCCAGCGCGTCTCACCTTCTTCCCGGGACAGACTGCTCCCCGAGACCGTATAGAAGCTCTGGAGCCCGCTCGGTCCCATCCAGGGAACCGAGGTCAGTGCTTCCTTCGAGTCGGCCCAGCGGACCTGAAACTCCAGCCCGGTCTCGAAGGGTGTGTCTCCCTCCCAGCTGATGCTATCCAAGCGAGCCTTGGATCCCGCATCGAAGGGGGGTGAAACGTAGTCGTAGCGATCCCCCCGATCGTAGATATGGCCTGCGTCGGAGGTGAGTTGATGGGGCCCCAGACCCGGGAGGAGGGTCCTGCGCTCGGTCGAGAATCCAGCGTCGCTTCCCCAATACAAGAAGGAATCGTTGCGGTGCCTGCCCTCTTTGGAGTGACAGGCGAAAAAGATGTCGGCGTGACCGTTTCGGTCGAAGTCGCTGACGTAGACGCCTGAGGCCGAGTTGGTGGGCAACTGGGTAGCCCGAGAGATATCGAACCCGGAGCTGCTGTTCCAGTAGATGGTGGAAGGATGGCTGCGCGTGTAGCCGGCGTGGTAGCTGCTCAGGACCATGTCGAGCAGGCCGTTGTTGTTCAAGTCCGCCACTGCCACGTCGGCATTTCCCACCGAAGGAAGGACCGTCCTACGGGACGCGTCATACCCCTCGCTGCCGCCCCAGTAAACAAACGTGTCTCCTTGAGGAGAACCCCCAAACGATTGGGCCTTGTCGGGGGCGGGATCGGCGTCGAAGAGGTTGGGGACAATGATCTCCAGGAAACCGTCTCCATTGAGATCTGCCACCTCGACCGAGACGTTGGCTCGTGCGGGCAGGGCACTGGTGCGGTCTTTGTCAAAACCCAAAGCGCTGTTCCAGTAGATGACGACCTGGTTGTCGGTAGAGCTGAAAATGATATCCAACCAATCGTCGCGGTTCAGATCTCCGAGGGCGTGACCGCGGATACCACCAACATGCGACACGAACCGGTTCTCGCTCGTGAATCCGGAGGGTCCGCCCCAGTAGATTTCGGTCGATGAGGCTCTACCGGGCGCGAACAGGCCCAGAGAAATGTCCAGGTAGCCGTCCCGGTTGAAATCGGCGGCCCGGGTCCCGAAGACTGGCACGTCCCCCAGATTGCTGCGGTTGCGCGATGAATACCTCCCACGATAGCCCCAGTAGATTCCGGCGCCATTTCGGTCGTCAGGGATTGCCCCGAAGAGCAGGTCTACGTGACCGTCCTGGTTGAGATCGGCACTGGAGCAAAAGCCGTAACCGCTGGGCAAGGCCTTGCGTCGATTGGCTTCGAACTTGCCCGCCTGGTCGCCCCAGTAGATATAGCTCGGGGTGGGTAGGTTGGTGTCGGCAGCATTGATGAAGACCAGATCCGTGGCCCCATCTCCATTCAAGTCACCCGTCTGGACGCCGGTGGCGTCCGAGGTGGGTAGTTTGGATCGTCTTTCGGCACTAAAACCGTCCTCTCCTCCCCAGTAGAGATAGGCCTTTGGCCTCTGGTATTGGGCCGCCCATCGCTGGGCAAAAACCAGGTCGGGGTACCCATCCTGATCCAGGTCCTCGACGGCGCAGCTGGTAGGGTTCTGGGTTGGCAAGGCTGTACGCTTGTAGGGGCGGTAGCCTTCGGTCGAGGCCCAATAGACATAGGAGACGTTGCCTGAGCGGTTGGCAAAGACGAGGTCGGGTTGGCCATCCCGGTTGAGGTCGGAAGCCTCGACGTCGGAGGCTCCAACGGTGGGGAGCGATGTCCTCGCTTCGACCGAGTAGCCCTGTCTGGATCCCCAGTAAACGTAGGAATTAACGGACACCGTGTCGACAGTGTTGTACATGCCCAGTTCTCTGGTTTTCAAGCGGTAGGCATTGGCCAGCACAATTTCTGGAAAGCCGTCCCCATTCAGGTCGGCCACGGTCAAGGCTGAGGTCCGCTCCCCAGGCAGGTGGGTGCTGGGGCGCTCGGTAGGGTCTCCGGAGGCCCCACCCCAGTAGATAAGCGCCCCGGCCTCCTCATCGTTGTTCCCCTCGTTGGCGAAGATCACCTCGGGATATTTGTCTCCGTTCAAGTCCGCTATTCTGACGTCTTTACCATTGATGGTCCTGAGCACCAACCTGCGGTCGGGCGAGTAGCCTTCGGAGGATCCCCAATAAACGAAGGACTGATTGGCGCGATCCACTGTGACGTGATAGCCAAGGCCGCTGTTGGCGAATACGACGTCGGGATGGCCGTCCTGGTTTAGATCCCCCACAGCCACGGCCTGGGCGCCTCGGGTGGGAAGTCCGCTCCGCCTGGAGGCGTCCAGACCCGTTTTGCCTCCCCAATAGATGTAGGAGTCCAGGTCGGTCCTGGTGCCATTGAAATTGTTGGCGACGATCAGGTCGGGGAAACCGTCCTGGTTGAGGTCGGCCACGGCTCCGTCGTTCCCGCCATTTGTCGGGAGCTCCATCCGACGCTGGGACGAGAATCGGTCGCCTCCCCAGTAGATCAACAGGTCCGGCCTCTCGTTGGAATCGTGTTCGTTGGGAAGCACGAGGTCGATGCTGCCATCGCCGTTCAAGTCACTGCGATTGATCAGTACGACTTCGCCGGTTACGGTGACATAGGTGTTGGCGCCCCCGTCACTGAAGCTTCCGTCGACCAGGTCCAAGAAGCTCGACGAAGTCCAGGACCTGATATCCGCTGCTCCTGCTGGATCCGAAATGATCGAAAGGGCAAGCAGGGTCAGCACTGCCGTTACTGTGAGCTTGGCCTTCTTTGCATGGATGAGAGCCGCCACGATTGTTGAGTATACGGTTCAGGAATCCCTAAGCCAATCTCCCTTGCAACGCCTTGGTGGATTTCTTGCTACAATCCGAACAGAATATCGAATGCAAAGGTGAGGAAGTCGCGTGATCACATTGGTAATCGCCCTCAGCCTGCTCGGAGCCTTCGAGGAACCTGGTCAAAACCGTATCGATTTCTTCGAGAAGAAGATCCGCCCGGTGCTGGCGGAGCGGTGCTATCGGTGTCACTCGGCGGAGGCCGCCCGCACGGGAACGCTGATGGGGAAATTGCAACTCGACACGCGGGCGGGTGTCCAGCAGGGTGGGGCGCAGGGGTCCGTCGTCGTGCCGGGGCGACCCGATCAGTCGATGCTGATCGAGGCTCTCAAGTACGCGAACGACAACCTGCAGATGCCGCCCGGCGGCAAACTGCCTGACGAGGTCATCGCCGACTTCGTCAAATGGGTGGCCCTCGGCGCGCCCGATCCGAGAGATTCGCAGGCCGTTGATACGACGGCGATCGATCTCGAATCGGGACGTCGGCACTGGGCCTTCCGCCCACTGCATATCGATCCGCCTCCGCTGCCGCCGGCGGCGGCAAGTCCGGATACGGCAAGTCCGGATGCGGCCGCGTGGAGGCATTCGCCGATTGATCGTTTCATCCTCGCGAAGCTCCGTGAAAAGCAGTTTCGCCCAGCGCAAGAGGCAGATCGGCGGACGCTGATTCGCCGCGCCTACTTTGACCTGGTCGGTCTGCCGCCTGCGCCCGACGAAGTCGGGGCGTTCGTTCGAGATTCCTCTGCGGACGCCTATCGCCAGCTGGTTGACTGGTTGCTCGCCAGCCCACACTATGGCGAACGGTGGGCACGGCACTGGTTCGATGTAGCTCGGTTTGGCGAGAGCGTCGGAGCACACGACGGGTATAACGAAATTCGAGGGGACGCTTATCGATTCCGCGACGCCGTGATTCGCGCTTTCAATGACGACCTGCCTTACGACGAGTTCGTCCGCTACCAGGTTGCCGGCGCTCCGAAGGGTTCCCCCGCCGGCAGGCGGGACCTGGGCAGGTTCGTTCACCTAGGAACGAACCTGGGCAGCAACACCAACCCGAACGATCGCAAGTTTCACCGCCTCGACGACATGGTGTCGACGACCGGTCAAGCATTCCTTGCCCTGACGGTCGGGTGTGCGCGTTGCCACGACCACAAGATCGATCCGATCACGGCCGAAGAGTATTACCAGTTGACGGCTGTGTTCTTCGACGAAGTCGAGGTCGAGCCAGACGCAAACGGCAACCACGTGGCCCTGAAAGTAGTCACACCCCATCTTTTGGCCGGCGGCAGTTGGCAGCGACCCATCAAGCCAGTCGATCCGGGGTTTCTGCGCGTCTTGATGCGGGGCGGTCGCACCACCAAGGATTGGCGGCCCGATCGCGAGACCACGGATGGCCCGGACGCGCAGCTCGAGGCGTCGAAACTTCGGGCGCTTGCGAATTGGCTCACCGACGTCGAGCATGGCGCCGGTCCGTTGCTGGCTCGGGTGATCGTCAATCGTCTCTGGCAACATCATTTCGGGCGCGGCATCGTCAGCACCCCGAATGATTTCGGCAGACTGGGTACCGAGCCCACACACCCTGCTCTGTTGGATTGGCTCGCTTCGAAGCTGATCCAGGAGGGCTGGCGCTTGAAACCGATCCACCGGCTGATCATGAACAGCGCCGTGTACAAACAGGCGGCCGGCCTGAAGATGGCTCAGGCGCAGCGCGACGCTCACAACGAGTACCTGTGGCACCGCAGGCCCTTGCGGATGGAGGCTGAAGTCATCCGCGATCACATGTTGAGCGTTTCCGGCTCTCTGCGCACGAACATGTACGGGCGCAGCATTCCCATTGGCAGCCGCAAGAAACCTTTCAAGGACACGCCGGACACATGGCGCCGGTCCCTTTATCTCATGTCGCCGCGCCTCATCGTCCATCCGGTCCTCAAGATCTTCGACCTTCCGGACAACGCGCGAAGCGTCGGCGTTCGTGACATCAGCACGACACCGAGCAGTGCGGCGTTCATGCTGAATGCGCCATTCGTGTGGGAGCAGGCGAAGCGCTTCGCACAACGCGTGCGGGACAGAGTCGGAGGCGACCCCGGCGCACAGATCGAGTCGGCATACCGGATTGCTCTCTCTCGGTCACCGACAGTGGAAGAACGCGATCTCGGCCTGTCGTTTCTCGGTCAAGCGCGTGCTGGCGCGGTGGAGGAAGGAAAGGAGCCGGGGTCTTCGGATGCTCAAAGCCCGCTGGTACAATACTGCCATGCCGTCATGAGCCTGAGCGAGTTCATCTATGTTCACTGATGCAGCCAATGAAATTCGACCGGTGGGTTGGGACCGCCGTGGGTTCCTCAAGGAACTCGGCCTGGGCGGCATCGCCTTGGCCAGCCTGCTCGCGGACCCGAAGGCGAGTGGTGTGCAGGCTGTGCCGGCGGCTGACCTCGACATGCCACTTGCACCCAGGCAGCCACACTTCGCGCCCAGGGCGAAGAACGTCATCCTCCTGTTCATGGTCGGTGGCGCAAGTCAGCTTGAGACGTTCGATCCGAAGCCGATCCTGAAAAAGCACGCGGGAAAATTGGCGCGAGACATATTCTCCATAGAAGACCTGGAAGGCCTGAACCCGGAGAAGAATTACGACAACTCGCGCATCGTTCCGCCGGTGTTCTCCTTCAAGCGCTATGGCCAGAGCGGCGCCTGGGTCAGCGAGATCTTCCCGAACCTGACGCAGGTGGTCGACGACATCGCATTCATCAACTCGATGCACACCGATTCAGCGCTTCACTCCGTCGGCCAGATCCTCATGCACACGGGTTATTCCAGACAGGGCTATCCCAGTCTTGGCTCCTGGGTGACCTACGGGCTGGGGACGGAGAACCAGAACATGCCGGGATTCGTGGTGATGGCGGACGGCCGACCGTCCGGCGGGCGCGCGCTCCACGATGCCGGATTCCTCCCTGGTTTCCACCAGGCCACGCTGGCGGACCTCGAGCCCGGGAATCCACCGGTGCCGCACATCGAGGCTCCGGCATTTCTCAGCCGAGGCCAGCATCGCGAACAGTTGGATCTGGTGCGGAAGTTGAATCGCCTCCATCGCGACAAGCATCGCACGCAGCCCGAGCTCGACGCGCGTATCGCTGCATTCGAGACGGCGTTTCGCATGCAGACGGAAGCGCCGGAGCTCTTCGATATCCGGCATGAGCCGGACTCGGTGAAAGCGCTTTATGGTGACACCGACTTCGGGAGGAAGTGCCTGACGGCGAGACGGCTGGTTGAGAGCGGCGTCCGTTTCGTTGAGATTCTCGACGGTGCCCGGGGGCGGCGATGGGACGCGCACGGCAACCGCGGCGGGCTCGTCGACAACCACCGCACGAACGCGGCGCGCACCGATCGCGGCATCACGGCCCTCATCCTGGACCTGAAGTCACGTGGTCTGCTCGACGACACGCTCGTCGTTTGGGCCACTGAGTTCGGTCGTACGCCGTTTGAGGAGGGGGATAAGAAGCTTATAAAGAAAACCCTCGGCCGTGGCCATCACCACTACGGCTTCTCCATGTGGATGGCGGGCGGCGGTGTCAAGCCGGGGATCACGCACGGCGCGACCGACGAGCTCGGGATGCACGCGGTCAAGGACCCCGTCTCGCATCACGATCTCCACGCCACCATACTCCACCTTTTGGGCCTGGATCACGAGCAGCTCACCTTCCGCCACAATAGCCGCGACTTCCGCCTGACCGATGTCCACGGCAATGTCGTGCACAAGCTCATTGCCTGATGGGGTACTGTCAAGTTGATGCTGGCCAGGCGACTCCGAGCCAGCATGCACTCTAGCTCAGCTCCTCCTCAGCAGATTTCATAGATCTTGCGCAGCAGGCGAGCCCAACTGCGATGTTCACCTGGCGCGCTGAGTGAGCCTTCGAGTACCTTCTGCGCTTGCTCCTCGGACAGACGCTGAGGAACGTGCGACAGCTGGTAGCTGCGGATCTACTTCACGGACGTGACGGACAGCGCGAATCTACTGGGAAGTCCAGGTGACTGGATGGGAATCTCCCTTGCGGACTTCAACCACGTCGGAACCCTCGACGTCTTCGCTACCAATACCGGCGATTACTTCGAGGCCTTTCTGGGCATACCGGGCTCCGGGCTGGGTGCCCAAACTTCTCGCCACTTCTTCCAGAACGTAGATGGGAGCTTTACCGATGCGGGTGTCGATCCCGAGCTGGCGTCCGTGTTCGGATGGGGAACGTCTACCGCGGACTACGACAATGATGCCGACTCGGATATCGTTTACGTGGGCGGACTTGACGTCGGCTTGATAATTGAAAGCTCGAATCCCGGCGTCATCTTGGAGAACGACGGATCAGGGTCGTTCAAGTTCGATGCAACGGTCTTGGTTCCACCCACGTCGGCCGACCATCTCCGGCGAGACGAGCACGGGATGGCTGTCGGCGATCTAAACCGGGATGGCTTTGTCGATATCGTCTCGGTCTCCAATCAGAACGCCCCTCCTCCCATTCCGCTGGTACCTTACGCCGCTGCCATGCCTATTCCCTTCATGTCGCCATTCAATGCCTTGGCCTCATTCGTTCCGGTGTTTGCTGAAACCTTCCCCTTTTCCGGGCAGTTCGTTTGGACCGGAATCAATCCACCCAACGGGAGCCTTGCCATCGAGATCAACAGTGGGAACAACAGCAACGGTTCGGTCGAGGTGAGCTTGCTCGGAACTGCCGGAGTCACGGCCGGTGGAGCAGCAAATCACGACGGAATCGGGGGCGTCGTATCCTTCACACCGCGATCTAAAGCCCACAGCAATCATGCCTGTCCTGGGGGATCGAGCTACGCCTCGCAGAACAGCTTCGCACTCACGTTCGGTCTCGGAGGGGCCCGTCGGGGTGATGTCGAAGTCCTCTGGCCCGGAGGGGTCCGCAACCGACTCTACAACGTGAGACGATCGGAGCGACTTCTCTTTCCTGAGATCCCCTGCAGCTTCGCCGATCCCTGGCCCAACCCAGGAGCATACGTGTCATGTGTCAAGCAGGCTTTGGGTGAGCTGGTCGACGCCGGCGTGATCACGCGGTCCCAGGGCTAGGCCGGCGGGTACCACCTCGGGAATCGGTGGCCGGATCCTCCGGAACCACTGGCCGATTTTGTCCGGCAGACGCAACCGTACTGCCGACGATGCATCGCTAGCCGGTGCTGCTAGTTGGGATCGCCCTCAAAAACATCAGCAGACAGACTCTCGTCCGACCAGAAGACACCATCCGACCAGAAGACGCCATCGCTCCAGAAGACCCCATCGGACCAAAAGACGCCGTCACTCCAGAAGACCCCATCGGACCAGAAGACACCGTCGGTCCAGGCCAGGGTCCCATCCGACCAGAAGACGCCGTCCGACCAGAAGACGCCATCGCTCCAGAACACCCCATCGGACCAGAACACGCCGTCGCTCCAGAACACCCCATCACTCCAGAAGACTCCGCTGCCCCAGAACTCGTTGATCTGAGAATCCACCAACTGGCTGTAGATGATCTGATCGCCATAGGCAAAACTACCGCCGGCCCAGACCTCCTCACCGTCCAGCAACCAGGTGGGAGACACAGCCGCCGTAACTGTGCGGTTGTCTACATCTATTACCTCCGCCAACTCCACGGCTGTTTTCGCGTTTAACAGTCCATTTCCCTGTTCCAGCATACTGGGCTGGTTCAACTTGATAGCTGTCAACATCAGAATGAGCTTCACCATATGCGGATTGAGGTCTGGATTCTTGCCCAGTATCGCGGCGACTGTTCCACTCACAAAGGCCGTGGACATACTCGAGCCGCTTAGAGAGATGTAGTTGCTATCTGTCTGCAACTCGGGGTGCTCTTGATGCAAGAAGCTTCCGTCTGCTAGCAAGGACACCACTCGGTTGCCCGGGGCAACCAGGTCCGGCTTGAATAGCCCATCGACTGTCGGGCCCCGAGACCCAAAGCTGGTGGCAATGTCATCAGAATGGGTCAAGGTCTCACGGGTGTTCACTGAGCCGACGGTGATCACCAAAGGATCGATGCCCGGACTGGTAATGCCCCCCCAAATCTTCGGGTGCTCGTCCGTCTTGCCCAGATTGCCCGCTGAAACGATGCTTACAATTCCTGCTTCGACCATCCCTTCCACTGCTTGGCACAGGGGATCCTGGGTGTAGGACTCGACGGGAGCATGACCCAGAGACAGATTGGCTACCTGAACCTGGTACTTGTCCTTGTTCGTGATCACCCAATCAATCGCCTTGATGAGATTGCTCGTCAGACCCCATCCATCTGCGCCAATGACTTTGAGGTCCACGAAATCCGACTCAGGTGCAACTCCCATGTACGCCCCATTGGAGTCCGTACCCGTCCCTCCAATGATGCCCGCCACATGGGTGCCATGGCCATAGTCGTCCATACTCTTCGCACGCTTCCCGCGAACGATCACGGCTTTGCCAGAAGTAAAGTCGACGGATGCCTTCAAGCGATCCCTGTGGATGAGATCTCCATGCCCATCAATACCGGAGTCGAAGACAGCGACCGTGACGCCTTGCCCAGTCGCATAGACCTGGTCCACGCCAATCGTCTCGCGCAGGACGTTTTGGTCAAGGACGTTGTCGTAGTGGGGTCGGATAGGTGCATCGATGGTGACATATTCGACGAGATTGGACTGCAGCACCAGCTGGATCTGTCTCGCGCTCAGCCGTGCGCTGTAGCCATGCACTCTGTTGAGGGTATTCGGAAGCTCTCGGCCACCTTTCCGACCCGATTTGAGGGTCCTCCGGAAGAAATTGGGTTCGACCTGAACGATAACGGGAATCCGATAGTCGTATTGCGGGTGAACAGAGAGAAGTTCGACCTCTTCCTGCAAACGGGGACAGATTCTCTTACCCAGATCGGGATCGTTCCCCCCCAGGGTGCGGCCACCAGGACCGGCGAGTAAGATAAGGAAAATTGATAGAACCGAAAATGAAAAAGACAGCCAACTGCACTCGCATGATTTTCTTCGCACGGAGACCTCCCTCTGGCGATGCGAAGAGACTGACCTTCGGCAACTGATCGACCCTGTCGGTATCCGAGGTAGGTCTCAGCTTTGCGCCCCGAGCCTTTCGTGCTCGGGTAGCCCTTTCGATGCAATCCCTACGGACGACTTAACTAAGAATCTATTGAAAACTTATGGAAAGGATTTCCTTCCTCAATTCCTCAACAGGTCTTATCGGCCGGGAGTGTGAAGACTTTAGTTGTAAAAAAGGAACCGAGGAGAGATCAAATGTCGTGGGGATCCCAAGGCAGGCGCCCAGAACACGCCAGACCGTAAACTCTTCCAGCCTACCTCAGGAATTCAGGTCGGTGCTTTGACCGCCCAGGTAGGTTGTCAGAACACTCGGAAATTTCCCATGTCGACGGGGAGTAGACCATTGACGAAATCATATATACAATTGGTCGGGACAGAAACAACAGAAGCATCTAAGCAAACGCTATCTTCTCCCATACTGAAGCACTCGTTGTTCAACATGTCGGTCGCACCGCCCCCCGCATCGCTGACGCGGGTGACGTGGAAGGAACCCACCGGGACCGCGACCTGATCGGTAGAACTCGTCACCAGTCCACCAACCGTGGCTTCGTTGCCCTCTACGGCCAGACAGGTAACCTGTGTGTGATACACGACTCTTCCTAGGTCCGGCGAGTCGAGGTCGACGATAACCACTCCCCAAGGCACGCCGTTCTCTTTCTCATGCGCCGAAACTGTAGTTCTGAAGGAGAACGGCAGCGGCGACACTTCTCCGCTGCCGATCACGTGGTTGGTAGAGCCCTGAGCGAGCCCGTTAGGAGCTAGCAACAGCAAAATCCCTGGGACCATGACAAGGGCAACTGCGAGGAACCTCTTCATTTCTCATCCTCCTTAGAGTTAGGCCGAGATCGGAAACCATTGCCACCTCCCATTAGGCGGCTAGGCAGTGCGATCTCTTTGCTAGGTAGCGTGATTCACTACCCAGAGAGCAACAAATCAACTTCCCACAGGCAATGGCCGTGCCAGCCTTGCTACGCTGACCTCGATTCGTTGAAGAATCCGCAAAGGAAGAGGCTGTGAAGCGATCCTCTGAGCTCATGTCAAGAGGTGTGTAAATAGACTCAGGCGGCTTTCTCCTTCGACTCCTGGTTGACCAGGACTCCATTCACATACTTGGCTCCCTGATAGACATCTCTCATGAGCTCTGGAGCTTTGAGACGACGGAATCGTTTCTCGGCCACCAAGAGCATCTTCCAGATCACCGCCTGGGCGTTGTTCACCTTCTTGAAGCGCTTGGCCGCATCGGTTCGCAGCCGAAGTCCGGCGAACGGGGACTCCACTGGATTCGTGGTGCGCAGGTGTTGCCACTGCTGCTTCGGGTAGTTGTAAAAGCTCACCATCCGATCCCAGTCCTGGTCCAACAGATCGGCCGCCGGAGCCAAGCCTCTGCTTCGGCACCACTCCTGGAAAACCCGTTTGAGGCGTTCCGCTTCCTGACGGCTCTCAGCATAGGGGATCTGGCGCAGAATCAATAAGGCCGTGGGCTGCTCGCGTTTGGGCACCTTGGCCAGGATATTGACGATGCGGTGATTCCAGCAACGCTGCTCTTCCGCCTCGGGGTAGACGTTGCACAAGGCCCCCCAGATGCCGAGGGGGCCGTCGGCGATGACCAGACGAGGAGCATTCATCCCCCGCCGCTTCAAGTCGCGTAACACCTCTGACCAACTTTCCGTCGATTCCCGATAACCGCTCGTCACCGAAACCACCACCTTGCTGCCATCACTGAGCGCCGCAAGGACCACCAGCAGGACGGCCTTTTCCTTCTCCAGACCCGCTTTGACGTAGATTCCATCCGCCCATAAATAAACGACTTCCAGTTCCTCCAGGGGACGACTTTGCCAGACGGCCCATTCTTCTTGCCACTTCTCTTTCAGTCGGGCCACCGTGTTGGCCGACAAGGCCGCTTCTTCCCCTAAAAGCCCTCTTAATGCCAAGTCGAAATCGCCCTGAGCCAGGCCCTGCAAATACAGCTCTGGAATCAGGTCTCGGACTTGCTGCGTCCGTTTGGCAAACAGCGGCAGTACCCGGCTTTCAAAACGCTCTTCTAGATCTCGGACTCGAGGCCGTCGCACGGTGATCGTCCCGCTACTGAGGGTCAGTCGTCTGGCCTTGCCATAGCCGTTGCGGTATCCCGACGCTGGGTCCACTTTGCCTCGACGCTCACTCTTGTCTCGTCCCAGCAGCTCGGTCACCTCCTCCTCTAGTAGCTCCTGGACCCAAGACTGGACCTTCTCCCGCACCCAATCTTCCAGCTCCTGGAAACAGACTCTTGACTCCACAGTCCCCTCAATGTTCTTCTCTTTCATGCGGTGTGTACTCCTTCCTTTATGGGCCTTCCGGCCCTGGGTTTAGGTCAACCCGGAAGGATACTCACCGCCTCTGCTATTTACACACCTTTTGATGGTAGCTCCGATCCTCTCCGCTGAACTGCTTTCTGAAAGGGCTTAGTAGGGCACTCCAGAAGCGTCAGAGGAGCGACGTTGCCGACAGACGTCTGACTTCTGATTTGGCAGCGCAACAATTTTTCTGTAATTTCAGGGTCGGTTGTGGGACAGGATCCTCCTCTCTTGGCTCTCGGGTGCAGAAAGCAGTGGCCCGTGAGCCGCTCGCTGTGAATCTCTCTAAGGCAACCAGCAGATCTATCAAAATGAGAGGCCGGAGCAGCTTGCACTACTCGCAGAGAGCGATTCAGCGCCCCCACCTCCTTCTCCAAGAAAAGAGGCCCTGTCAGAAGCCCTCAGAGCCACGATCGCGGGCTGCCCCTTACCGAGAACCCTCGCTGATCTGAGGGTCTCGGGTTTAGGGAAACGCTCTTCTAGGATGCCTCCTCTTCTTGCCAGCTCTCCAGGTTCAGATAGCAGCGGCCCGTGAGCCACTCGTCGTGAATCTCCGCCAGCACGGCTGAGATCAGTCGCAACGCCGAGTCGATATGGGGGAAGATTCCCACCACTCGAGTGCGGCGCCGGATCTGTTTGTTGAGATTCTCCACGCCGTTAATCGTCCGGATCTTCTTGTGCAGACTGCGGGGGAAGGCGTAGACCGTCAACCCCTCGCGCACGTTGTCTTCCATCCACTGGGCCAGTGCCTGGTTGGTTTCGGTGAACGCCTTGATCTTGCGTTTGAGCATGGCTTCGGCATCCTCGAGGGTGGGGCTGTTGAAGATGTCCCGCATCGCTTGGCCGATCTGGCCCCGCTCTTGGAGCCGACGGGCAAAGCGCTGAGCATTCTGGCTCAGATGAAACTGGCAGCGCTGCCAGGGAACCGCGGGAAACACCGCTCGTCGAGCGGCCTTCAGTCCCGCGTGGTCGTCACTGACGACGAGCTCCATTCCCTTGAGTCCCCGCCCGGCCAGATCCTCAAAAAACGCTCTCCAGTGGACCTCCGCCTCGCTCAGCCGGGCGCTCAGACCCAAGACCTCACGGTGACCGGAAGCCTGCACACCGACTGCCTTGAGGATGGCCAGGTCCTGAACTCGTCCATCGACACGGACTTTCTCGTAATGGGCGTCCAGGTAGACGAAGGGATACTCACCGCTCAGCGGCCGGCTACGGAACTTCTCCAGCTCCTCATCCAGCAGGGAGGCGACCCGTGAGACCTGGCTGGCGGAGATCTCCGTGCCACACAGCTGCTCGGTGATTTCCGTGACCTTGCGCGTGGAGACGCCCATGACATACATCTCGGCAATGGCCAACTTCAGCGCCTTTTCCGAGCGGCAGCCCTTCTCCAGCGATTGAGGGTAGAACGACAGCCCTCGCACCTGAGGGATCTTCAGTCGGAGCTCTCCCACACGCGTGGCGATCTTCTTGTCCTTGTAACCGTTGGCGTGGCCCCGTCGCTGGCTCGTTCTCTCGTAGGGCTCGGCTCCCAGAAACTCCGACCGTTCCAATCCCATGGCCAAGTTCAAGAGCTTCTCCAACACCTTGCGAAAGGCCTCCGTTCCTTCTTGGATCAACGCCTCTAGGATCTCTCGTGGTACTCTGTCTTCCAGGTCTGGGGCCATTGGATTCTCCTTTCATTTTGGATGAATGATTTAGAGAATCTTGTCCCAGACCTCTGACGGCTCAACCCTTCGGCTGACGGCCTTTGGCCCCCTTCCGGGGGGGCCCGGCGCGCAGCGCCGCACGGCTCAGGCTGCACTCGGCCTACAGCCTCCTTCCGCCTGAGCCGCGCCAGGTTCCTCGTCAACCCAATCCTCGGTATCCCGAGAAATTCCCTCTTAACGGGAAATTACAGAAAGAACGGTACACTCCTTCTGATTTCCTTTTGGAGCTTTTGCCTTTGCATGGTGGTTGAATCCAGCCTTGGCACTAATCGTGCCAGAGTGGTTTAGAGACAGTCCCCTTGGGAGGCCTGATAGCGGATCCCAAAGCCGGTTGGAAACTGATCCAGGATCGGTTAGCGAGAAAAAAGGGGAAGGCGTAGTGGTCCCTGGAAAAGCGTCAAGAAAGTAACAACGAGCGACACAATTCTGTCGCAGCTTACAGGAATCTATCAATCCTGCTAGCTGGATTAATCAGAAGTTTTCTACTGCGGCGGCGCCATCATCTGCCCTGGCTGCGTTTCGCTCGGTCGGCCTGAAGGGTGGGACTGTGACGAAGGGGCAGCGTCTGGGCCACTGAGTTCGGTCGCACGCCGTTTGAGGAGGCGCGTAAGGAGGAATCCCTAGGCCGCGGCCATCACCACTACGGCTTCTCTATGTGGATGGCAGGCGGCGGCATCAAGCCGGGGATCACGCACGGCGCGACCGACGCACGGTCTCAAGGATCCCGTCTCGCATCACGATCTCCACGCCACCATACTCCACCTGTTGGGCCTGGATCACGAGCAGCTCACCTTCCGCCACAATAGCCGCGACTTCCGCCTGACCGATGTCCACGGCAATGTCGTGCACGAGCTCATTGCCTGATGGGGTACTTTCAATGAGCTTGTCGTTCCACCCCTAACCCGTCTCCGCGATGCAGTACAGCGTGTCCTGGCTACGCAGAAATAGCTCGTTGTCCACCACGATCGGCGAAGAGATGAAGAAGTGATCCGGCATCGAGTTGATACGGAGTACCTCGTATTTCTCTCCCATCTTCAGGACGATGACGTCTCCCTGTTCGCTGGCCAGGTAGAGTTTGCCCTTGGCGGCAACCGGAGAGGCCTTGAACTGGTATGGATTCGGTAGTCGCTGCTGTGAGTAGTAAGGCTCCCCGGTCTTGGCATTCAAGCAGCTGACCATGCCACTATCGGTCAGCATGTAGAGCCGATCCCCATGGAGCACGGGAGAGCAGGTGTAGCCATTACCGCGCTGGTTGGTCCACACGATCGCGTCTGTATCCGTAAGGTCGCCTTTCCGACCCAGCTTGATGGCGAGAAGGTTGGGCTGGCGATGGCCCGTCATCACGATCACCGTGTCGCCATAGCGAACGGGAGCCGGAACCGGATTGCTGCCCAGACCGCCGCATTCCCAAATCAATTCGCCGCTTCTCAGGTCGTAGCTGCGCACCCGAGTCGTCCCGGTGACGATTGCCTCGGCTCTACCGTT
Organism: Acidobacteriota bacterium; assembly: GCA_965222655.1. GTDB lineage: Bacteria > Acidobacteriota > UBA6911 > RPQK01 > JAJDTT01 > CAUZIZ01. The sequence continues at coordinate 206,269 of CBDCUP010000022.1, read as the reverse complement.
GTACTCCACCACCAGAGGAGGCGCCCAGGTGCTCCGCTCCTCGCGGCTCTGGCGCCACAGCTCGTTGCCAGTTCTCTTGTCCAGGGCGAGGATGAATGAGGAACCCTCATGGTCTGCATTTAGCACCAGGGTGTCCTGGTGGAGGACCGGCGCGGTCCCCTCGCCAAAGGCATTCCGCATCTTGAGCTTGACGCCTAGATCTTTCTTCCAGGCCAGGTTGCCCGCGAGATCGTAGGCGTACATGCCGCGAGAGCCGAAGAAGGCGAAAACATGGCTGCCGTCGGTGACCGGAGAGTTGGAGGCGAAGCTGCCGTAGCGGTGGTGAAACCCCTCATGGGGCGTCTCAACTGTTGCCGTTTGCCGCCACAGTGTCTTGCCGCTGCTCTTGTCCAGGCAGATCAGCTCGAAGCTGTGTTCCACCAACGGAATTTGGGGACGCCGACCACGTCTCTTTCGGCCCCGTCCTTTGCTGCCCCGATTCGGGGGAGGTGGTGGAGGCTCCACCGACGCCGCAGGCTCTGCTGGGGGTTCAAGCTCCTTGGTGGGAACGGCTGTTGTCAGGAAGATCTTGTCGCCCCAGACAATCGGTGTGGAGTGGCCTTTTCCGGGAAGGGCCTTCTTCCACTTTACGTTCTTGGTTGTGTCCCACTGGAGAGGGGCGTCACTCGAGGCCACCCCGTTGTCCTGGGGGCCGCGCCAGCGAGGCCAGTTCCCCTCGGTCTCCGCTCCGGAGGCGGGCGGATTCGTGAGAGGCGACACCAGTATCGCTATCAGGAGCATCAGGCCAGCTAAGCCCATCAACGTCCATCCTTGTCTTCGCTGCATGGTTTTCTCCTTCCTGATGATACAACAACGTCTGAGACGTGCGGTGCATTACTGGTCTGGGCTACAATCTGAGCCGATCTAACCGGAAGTCTTCCAAGAAAGGAATGGAGTCACTATGTCTGAACCTCTTAACAGTCTCGGAATTTCAATCAAGTGAGCTGTTCTCTGAGACCGCCCTTTCGTCACAGCCGGGGTGTCCCGAAACAGCCTTTTACGGCCTTGGCCGTCGGCACGAAGTGCCTACTTAAAGTGGCGCTTACCTGGCCCGCCGCTGCTGAGAAAGTGCGTCTCTACGAATCCTACATCTCCTCCAAGTGTCGGATTCTCGTACCCCGGGGACCGGAGCCCGACGATCTCGCCGAGGTGGCTCGAGATGCGGATGTGATCGTCGGAGGCTACGTTCCCGCCCTCATGATAGCCGGCGCCAGAAACCTGAGAATGGTTCAGGTTACCCATGCCGGAGCGATTGCCGGTAATCCGCTGGAACCCGATTTGGATCAGGCATATTTGGGCTTTTCCCTCAAGATGCTCAAGGCTCGCGGAATCCTGATGGGCAATATCCATGGCAACAGCGTCCTGGTGGCTGAGCAAGCGGTCACGTTCCTGCTGGTCCTGGCCAAGCGAATGGTTCAGGCGGACCGCGCCCTCTCTGATGGGAAATGGTACCCCTCGACAGAGTCGACGCGCAGCGTGACGATCAAGGGGAGCACCGTAGCCATTGTCGGTCTGGGATCGATCGGTCAGGAAGTCGCCAGGCGGGTCCGAGCCTTTGGGGCCAGGGTCACCGCGATCAAGAGGAACCCCGCACCGGAGTTGGTCGAAGATCTCGGACTCGATTTTCTTGGCGGACCCGGGGATCTACATCAGGTGATTTCCGAGGCTGACTTTGTTCTACTGACGACACCTCTCACCCACGAGACCTACAAGATGATTGGTGAGGCGGAACTGAAGGCGATGAAGAGATCGGCCTTCCTGATCAACGTTGCGCGAGGGGATCTGGTGCAGGAAAAGGCCATCTACCAGGCCCTGACCGAAGGTGGGATCGCAGGCTTTGCCAGTGACGTCTGGTGGTTTTACGATTGCAGACCCTTCACCGAGGAATTCCTGACGATCGGATACTTCTGTCCAGTCCCCTCGAGACTGGGTGTTCACAGACTGGAAAACGTCATCGCAACCGGCGATCGTTCCTGCTTCACCACGACGATGGAGGAGGATTACATGAAGGATGCCCTGCAGAACGTCGACATGCTGGCTGCAGGAAAGACTCCGGCCAACCTGGTCGATCTGGACAAACAATACTAAGAGGTCGCACGGGGAAAAGAGGTCGCACGTCTGAACGTCGCACGTCCCAGGTCGTCGCTCACCGGTGATGCGCCTTCTAGCTCTCAGGTAACCGCTGCTGTCGGTTCAGAGCTGGCTGGTGCCGGCTAAGAGACGTGCGACGTTCAGACGTTCAGACGTGCGACCTCTTCGACAGACGTGCGACCTCTTACTTACGCCTCTTACTTACGCCGCCCGCCAGCGTGCTGTTCCCGCCAACAAGACGCACCCCAGGCCCACGACTGTGGTCAGGAAGCCGGTCAAGAATCCTATCCAGGGGACCAGGAAGAGCAGTCTGAGAAGAATGGCGCCGATGACGAAGGCAAGAATGAGATGGGGGTGCTCTGAGAATCGCAGCAATCTCAGGAGTCTTTTGCCGAGCCAGAGAGCGACTGGAATCGGGCAGAGGTACAGGAGAATGACGTAGCCACCTAGCAGCAGGGATCCTGCAGGAAGACCGATCAGGGTCAGGAAAAGCAGGAGAGCAGCTACTGGGGTAGCTACCAGAAGCGCGAAGCCGAGCCCCAGGCAGGCAAGAGGCCGAGTGTTAAAGGTGTCGGCGGCTTCGGTCGATTGCCGGGGGAACATCAAGAGCCAGAGGATTCCGACGGCGAGGAAGCCCAACATCAAGAGCCAGCTGACGACTCGTCCGAACGACAGGAGCCCTTCCTTGGCCTCCTCCCAGCGTTCGGCCGTGAGTTGGGGGGTCAGGTCTTCCTGCTCAGGTTGTGTTCGCTGAACTCCACCCCCTACTTTGGCGCCGGGAGCAAGGACAGCTTCCTCCTCGCTCTTGTAGTGCAAGAAGCCGTGGATAACGGCCGTTTCCTCCAGCGTGATCTTGCGCACCGTGACGTCGACGTTGCCCATGACTTCCCCGGAGATTATCAGCTTGTCGGCTGCCCCTATCAGATTGCCGGCAATCTTCCCCGACAAGAGCCCCTCCTGTACCGCTAGCCCTAGATTCTTTCCCACCATGCCGTCGCCGGCGAGATGAAACTCCTGGCCCAGGAAGAGCGTATTTCCATCGACCTCTCCCTGGATCTCGAGACGCTGCCCGGCGCAACGAAGATCACCCCTGGTGTGTCCAGCGAGTCGAAGGTATTGGCCGGCCGCCCAAATGTCGCCCTGAATGTCGCCCCTGAGCATCAGGTCCTGTAGACCCACAACCAGGTCTCCGGAGACGGCGCCATCCACTCGAACTGATTTTCCCAAGAAGAAGAGGTCTCCCAGGATCTGTCCCTTGACGTGGACACGTTCACCCGCGAAGAAGAGATCGCTGCTGAGTTTCTCGCCCTCGGCAATGGTCAGGGTTTTTTCGCCGTTCTCGGCGGCTAGAGAAACCGAAGTAAGAAGCAGGGTAAGGCCCAAGAGTGAAAAGGCTCTGGCCATGATCAAGAGATTAGAACCGAATTCTTGTCCTTCTTGCAAGCCGCCGCCCTCCGGTTCGCGCCAAGCCCCGAGGGAAGAAACGGTCGCCCGATGCAAGTGCTCCTCTTGCTGCACCCGTGCGGCTGGTGCTAGATTCGGGATATGAGAAGACTGAGACCCACCCTGGAGGAGACCCGCGCTGCTGCGGAGGTGATTGGCCAGTACCTGCCTGTTACACCGATTTCCCGCGAAGATTCCCTTGGTGGCAGCGCCGGGGCTGCTCTGTACGTCAAGCACGAATACAAGAGTCCGGTGGGTTCGTTCAAGGTTCGAGGCGCCCTGAATCTGGTTAACGAGGTCGTCCAGGGTGGTGTAGTCAAGCGTTTGAGCACGGCTTCAACTGGGAATCACGGAGCAGGTATGGCCTTTGCGTGTGGCCGCCTGGGCGTTCCTCTGACGGTGGGTGTTCCAGTGGGTGCAGATCGAAGCAAGGTTGCTTTGGTGGAGAGGTTTGGGGCCGAGCTCGAGTTTCTGGGTCGCGACCTGGATGAGACGAAAGAGCTTATGCTCGCCCGTCCACAGAATCCGACGGATTTCTTCGTCGAGGACGGTGACTCCCCGGCCATCGTTGCCGGCACTTCGACCATCGGAAGGGAGATTGCGAAAGATCTGCCTCAGGTAGAAGTGGTAGTCGTGCCCGTAGGCAATGGCGCGCTGATCGGAGGCATTGGCAGCGCCTTGAAGGCCACGAATCCGGACATTCAGGTCATCGGGGTACAGTCGGAGGCAGCGCCCTGTATGACTCTGTCCTTCCGCGAGGGAGCCCCCCGCGACACCGAGAGCTGTGAGACCTTCGCGACGGGGATGGCCGTCCGCATCTCGATACCCGCTGCGGTCGAGTTGATGTTGGAAGTGGTTGACGAAATGGTTCTCGTTTCAGAGACCGAATTGAAAGAGGCCATGGGACTCTTTTATGGGGTTACCGGGACCATGGTGGAAGGAGCAGGGGCCGCGGCCTTGGCAGCAGTTCCCAAAATACAGAATTGGCTGCTGGGTAAAACCGTTTGTCTGGTCGCCAGCGGTGCCAACCTGGACCAGGAGATCCAGCAAGAGGTCAAGGAACGGTTTGTCTCCGACTCTGCCTCTGAGTGAGCATCTAACGTGCCGGCGAATGCAGCCAGGGAGGTCAATCCCAACGGGATTGACCTCAATTAGTCAGACGAATCTCGTTAGCCCCTGCTGAACTAGGAGCTTTTGCGATTCCGTGCGGCGATCAGTTTCTTGATCTTGGCCTGATCTGCGGAAGAGAGTGGGGTATCTTCGAACAGACTCAGGACAAGAGCCTCGGCCGATCCGCTGAAGACCCGGTTGACGAACTCCGTCAGCATATCGGAGACCACCTTCTTCTCCGCACTGGTCGGCTTGTAGACGTAGGCTCGTCCCTCTTGCCACTTTTTCAGGAACCCCTTACCCTCCAAGATCTTCATCATCGTCATGACGGTGGTGTATGCGATGCGGCGCTTCTCGCGCAGTGCCTCGTAGACATCCCTGACCGTGGCAGTGTTGAATTGCCAGACAATCTTCATGATTGCCAGCTCTTGGGGTGTGAGAATCTTAAGCTTCCGTTTCATAGATAATCCATTCGTTGTTTTGGCAGTCGACCGATCTACCCTGTCGCTCGATCACACCGGTTTGGTTGTCAATTGGGAGTGCAACGGATCAGAAAAGCGTGGAGTGGGAGCTCATAGCTCGAAGGCCAGAATCGCTCTACTGATTCGACTCAACGATACTCTTCACTCTAACCTTGTTCCCTGAAAAATCACCCGTTACATCAACCTGAATGTTGCTCTGGCTCTCTGTCTTCTGAAAGATGGCCAGCGCCATCTTGTTTCCAGCCTCGTCGAAACTCAAGAATTTACCGTCCAGAATCAGTCCGAAACCACTCTGTTTGCAACTCTCCATGAGGGCACATACAGGCCCGTGCTTCCTGACCTTCTCAGCGTTTGCGGCCATGACCTGGCCGCACGCCCTATCCATGAGAATGCCGCTTTCTTTGGTCTCTCCTCCCAGAGCAAGCGGTGTTCCCAAGACCACGAAAAAGGTGAGAAATAGTACCCAATACCTCATAAGGATTCCTTACCTAAACTAATCTATTAGCTTGATCTGAACAGCGGCATTATACACAGGGAAGAATCGGCTGTACAGGTCGATCCAAGGTCGCTTTGAGTACATCGAGCTTCTGAGATCTGAGATTCAACGAGTCAGCCTACTCTTCGCCTCGGATCAGATCCATGAAGGTCTCGCGTCTGCGGATGACTTCCCACTGATCCCCGCTAACCAACACCTCTGCAGAGCGGACCCGGGAATTGTAGTTTGACGAAAGCGTAAAGCCATAGGCTCCTGCATTCATGACGGCCAGACACTCGCCGGATCTGGAGTCGGGAACGTGACGGTCTCGGGCAAAGAAGTCGCCAGTCTCACAAATAGGGCCCACGACATCGGCCGTGATCCACTGCTGCTTCTCCTGAATCGGCAAGATCTCGTGGTAGGCCTGATACAGAGCTGGCCGAAGCAGGTCGTTCATCCCCGCGTCGACCACGACGAAGGGTTTCCCGTGACTGGATTTCTGATAGAGAACCCGGGTAATCAGGGTGCCGGCATCACCAACGATAGACCGTCCGGGCTCCATCAGGATCCGATATCCGTCACTGGCCTCGCTCAGGAACGCAGCATACTTCTCGAGATCGGGTCTGGTCTCGCCCTGATAGGGGATTCCGAACCCGCCGCCGAGGTCCAGATGTTGGATCCCAAGACCCTGACTACGGAGTCTGTCGGCCCAGCTCCTCAGCTTGACGAAACCATCGATGAAGGGCTGGACGTCCAGAATCTGGGAACCCATGTGGAAGCCCAAGCCAGTCAACTGGATATTTGGCGCTTCCCGAAGCACGCCAACGGTGTGCTCGATCTGGTCGATGTCTATCCCAAATTTATGGTCTCGCAGTCCGGTAGCAATATAGGGATGCGTTTTGGCATCGATGTCCGGATTGATGCGTAGTGCCACTTTGATATTCAGCGTTCCTTGATTGGTGAGGTCGATCAGTCGCTCCAGCTCCTGGACAGACTCCAGGTTCAGGCTGAGGATCTTCTCCTCGACCGCTATCTCCATTTCTTGAGGCGTCTTGCCCACCCCGCTGAACACAACTTTTCGGGGGTCGGCGCCAACTTCCTTCAGGCGAAACAGCTCCCCCGCGGAGACCACATCGAATCCGCTCCCCTCGCGCTGGAGCAGGCGAAGGATGCTCAGGTTCGCATTGGCCTTGACGGAGTAGCAGATCAGAGGGTCGATGGCTGAGAACACCTCTGTCAGGTGTCGATAGTTCTGGAGGATCCGATCCTTGCTGTAAACGTAGCAGGGTGTACCCACGCTCTCGGCGATTTCTGCCAGGGGCGTGTCCTCGCAGAACAAGTTCTGATCTCTGTAGCCAAAAGCGCTCATTTTACCTCGTGCGGATGTTAGCAAAGCCTGTTCGAGAGTGTCCACATCTGCTAGAATCGCCGCTTCGATCGGATCCGGCTCGAATTCGCGGAGTGCTTGTTTTTCATCGCCGAAGGGGAGCGATTGCATGGTGACCGAAGCATTCGACATTGTGACTGGAGGAGCCGGCTTCATCGGATCTCACATCTGTCGTGCACTCTTGGACGAGGGACGGACAGTCGTCGCACTCGATAACTTCTCAACGGGTAAGAGCAAGAATATCCAGGGCCTGGCGCAGAAGTTCGGGTCGCAGTTTCGGGTTCTCGACCAGGACATCCGTGACGGCGACGCGCTTGGGAGAGCTTTTTCGGGCGCCCAAACAATCTTTCATCACGCTGCCCTACCTTCGGTCCAGAGGTCGGTCGAAGACCCCTTGCTGGCCAACACCGTAAATGTCGAGGGAACCTTGAAGGTCCTGGTGGCCGCTCGGGATGCTGGGGTGGCAAAGCTGGTCTTTGCGAGCAGTTCGTCTGTCTACGGCGACTCCGATACCTTGCCCAAGGTTGAGAAGATGACGCCGAATCCGATGTCTCCCTATGCCCTGACGAAATACGTGGGCGAAATGTACTGCAGGATCTTCACTCAGATCTATGGACTGCCCACAATCGCTCTTCGTTACTTCAATGTGTTCGGACCTCGGCAGGATCCGAACTCGGAGTATTCCGCGGTCATCCCAAGAATGGTGACGCGAATGTTGGGCGGGCAGCGCCCGATCGTTTATGGAGACGGAGAGCAGAGTCGGGACTTCACTTTCGTTCGGGACGTTGTCAGAGCCAACCTCATGGCATCTCGGTCAGATGCCAAGGGAATGAGTATGAACATAGCCTGTGGAAGCCGCTGCTCTCTCAATCAACTGGTTGAGAGCCTCAACCAGATCATGGGGAGCCGACTCGAGGCGATCTACGAGTCACCGCGGCTGGGTGACGTCCGCCATTCCGAAGCAGGAATCGGACTGGCAGAGGAAGCGATCAAATTCAAGCCTTCTTTGTCCTTCCCCGAAGGTCTCCAACGAACCGTCGAATGGTTCCGGGAGAAAGCCGCGCAGGAACCCGCCGAATAGGAAAATATCGTTGCGCGAGTCCCAAGAGTGCTGAAGAGTTGTTCTTGAAGAGGCTGATCCCGCTGACCGTCGCGGGGGCCATCGTCGCTTCCACGGCTTCGATTGCTGCCTCCTATATTCTTCTTTCGGCAGCGCTCCTGTTGTCGATCCTGGACGGCTTGCGCGGCGCCAAGATCAACCTCAGATTTCCTTCCTACGCCAGGATCCTGGGATTCTTCGCGCTCTTGTTCGTTTTGTCCGCGCTCTTCTCGGACGACCCGCTCCACAGCTTCTGGAGTCTCAAACGCCTGCTTCGATTTGCCTATGTCCCCTTGGTTTTCACCTGGTTGGGACGATCGCAGGTGGAGGGGACCCTGCGTTGGATTCATGCGTTCGTCATTGCCAGCGCCGGCTATGCCGTGCTCCAGTACTTCTGGCTCCTGGACGTCCATCTTTTGAACCGCATCACGGGGTTCATGAGCCATTGGATGACTTTTTCGGGTCAGCTCATGTTCGCCATCCTCTCTCTTGCCGGCTACCTGTTCTGGAAGGGACGACTCCACGCCGCCACGGCTCAACCTGAGAGGGCCAAGGTAGCCGGAGTAGACCAGACGATTGTGTCCGAACCGGATAAGTGGCGCTCTTTCCTATGGGCCGGGGGACTTGCCCTCATGTTGTGGACGCTTGTCTTGACGATGACGAGGAGTGCCTGGCTGGGTGTGGTTCTTGGGGGTCTTGTTCTGCTGATATTCATTCGGTGGAAGTGGGTATTGATTGGCCTGGCGGGGTTGGCGGTAGTGCTTCTTACCTTGCCTCAGCCCTTTCAAGATCGGCTGGAGTCCGGGCTTGACTCCACCGACACCACCACTCGTATCCGGGGCGAACTGCTCCAAACCGGAGCGCGGATGATTGGTGCCAATCCCTGGTTCGGAGTGGGGCCTGGAATGCTGTCTCGCTCATCCCTTGGCTATCGTTCGCACAAGGAGTTCCCCGACTATGCATATCAGCATTTGCACAACAACGTTTTTCAGATCGGAGCGGAGCTGGGACTGTTTGTCCTGGCCGCCTGGTTGGCGTTGTGGCTGTGGATTGCACGCGACCTGATAAGCTTGTACCGGCAGTCCTCGGATGAGTTTTGTCGCTATCTGGCGTTGAACGGTGCGATCGCAATAGTCGCGTTTCAGGTTGCCGGCTTGTTCGAATACAATTTTGGCGACGCCGAGATCGTCATATTGTTGCTCTTCTTCGTAACGGCTCCCTATGCAGTCCAAGCTTCAGCCAGCTCATCCTCTTAAGATTGCGATTCTCGGCCATCGTGGCATCCCCGCCAGTTATGGTGGCTTCGAGACTTTCGCCGAGGAGCTTTCCGGCCGCCTGGTCGGACGTGGGCACAAGGTCACGGTATACGGCAGAAAGCATTTCGTCGATCGAAACCTGCGGCTCTACAAAGGGGTCGATATCCGCCTTGCGCCATGCCTCAAGTACAAATACCTTGAAACCGTTACCCACACCGCTATCAGTGTTCTGCTGTCACTGTTCAAGGGATATGACGTGCTTCTTGTCTGCAATGCGGCAAACTCTTTCCTCTGCGGAATCCCCAGGTTGGCCGGGCAGAGGGTGGTTCTCAATGTGGATGGCATCGAGAGGCTGCGCAAGAAGTGGGGGCGCGTCGGTAAGGCCTTTCATCACCTGGGCGAGAGATTGGCAACCTGGATACCGGATTGTGTCGTCACCGATTCCAGGACCACCGAGCACTACTACTCCCAGGTATACGGATTTCGCTCCGAGTACATCCCCTATGGAGCTCCGGTCCTGAGGTCCAGTAGCCAGGAAGTAATCGATCGACTCCATCTCAAACCTCGCGAGTACCTCCTGTTCGTGAGCCGCCTGGAGCCCGAAAACAATGCCCATCTCGTTATGGAAGCTCATTCGCAGTCTGGAGTGGAGTTTCCTCTGGTGGTCGTGGGAGACGCTCCCTACAACCAGAGGTACATTCGTCAACTGGAGCAATTGTCCGAAGGGAAGAACATCCTCCTACCCGGGGCGATCTTCGGCGATGGCTATCGGGAGCTGTTATCCCACAGTCTTTGTTATGTGTATGGAGGAGAAGTGGGGGGAACCCATCCGGGACTGCTGGAGGCTATGGGAGCCGGATGTGTGCTGCTCGTCAACGATATTCCCGAAAACCGGGAGGCGGTAGGGGAGGCAGGTATTCTCTATCCCTTCAACGATGTCACGGTGCTGAGTCGGTTGATGAGCCAGATTTGTGCCCAGCCGGAAGGGTATCGTCACTATTCACTCAAGGCCCAGGACTGGGTGCGTGAGCAGTATGATTGGGAGAAGGTTACCAGGGACTACGAAAGGCTTTTCTACCGACTGGTCGGACAGGCCCAGGAGCCTTGACTCTGAGCTGAAACTTCATTGGCAGAAGGAAGGTGTAGGAAACAGCATCTGACAGAGCAGTGACCTGTAGCACGGGCACTCTTGCCCGTCGGGGACACCGACGGGCAGGATTGCCCGTGCTACAAGCGTCACTCAGCTCTCGATGTTCGTAGCTAGAAATGACGGAAGTTTCTTTATCGACTGATCCAGCCAGGCCGGCGGTGGCTAAACCATCTTGGACGTTTCGAAGTCCCAGGAAATCATCCTCTTCTGGAACCAGGATTCATTGGCCATCACGATGGCAGTGACGCCGTAGAAGCCCAGCTCGACCGGACAGGCCAGGGGGCTGCCGTATCGGATCGCGCTCTGCAGATTCTTGTGGTGGAGCTCAATACTCTCACTGCCCGTTTTGACATGCGTTTCCAGGACTTCTTTGGACGCTTCGTCGATGATCTTCCATCCTTCTTTGGTGAAGATAAGCGTCGCCTTGTGACCGCGGATGCAGTGATCAGAACCATGCTCATTGGCCATCGTGCCCAGCATGTGTAGGGTCATGCCAGGTGTGACACCCTCTACCGCCCCGTACTCCCCCAATAGCTCGAAGTTGTCAGGCAGTTCGCGGCCATCATCCCAGAGATAGATGCCGCCCATACCAACCATGTGCCGGGGATGGGTCAGATCGCAGGCCTTCAGGATTCGTGTGAGCCGGTGAATGAACAGATCAGAGGAGATACCTCCCGAGTAGTCTTTGTAATTTCGCCATTCGTAATAACGGGAGGCGCTCCAGGGCCGTTTGGGAGCCGATCCCAACCAAGCGTCCCAGTCCAGGTCAGAAGGCAGGGGCAGGTCCTCGCGGACCCCTTTCTTCCAGGGTCCCAGATTCGCCGGGTAGTTCCGGACGTAATCCATCTGGGCTTCGACCACAGGCCCTAACTTGCCGGCCCGGATGGCCCTATTGGCACTCGAGTAGCTATCGTCGCTCATGCCCTGCACCCCTACCTGCATCTTGAGCCCAGTCTGATTTACCTTGCTCACGACAGCCTGAGCCTCGGCAATGGTGTGGGTCATCGGCTTCTCACAGTAGAGATGCTTGCCCGCGTCCAGTGCGTTCAGAGTCATCGGAGCATGCTGATGCTCAGGTACTGCGATGGCTACATAGTCGACTTCCTTCATTTCGAGGAGTTCCCGGTAGTCTCGCTTGCGGCTGGGGTTGCCGCCTACTTTCGCGATCCGGTCCTGAAAGTGCTGAGCACGAGTCTGGTAGACGTCGCAGATTCCCACGACGTCGATGTTAGCTTCACCCGCCATGCCGAGCAGAGCTTTTAGATGAGAGTTTCCAATGTTGCCGCAGCCGATGAGGCCGACGTTGAGGCGATTGTTGGCACCGGGAATGCGGCTCCGGGCACGCGCCGAATATGTACTGACTCCGGCGACCGCCACCCCGGCGCCTTTCAGAAAACTTCTCCGATTAACCGGACTCTTGTTAGATCTCATGGGTATTTACTATAGCAGGGAGAAGTTGAAAATTGCACGTGGGAACAAGAGGTCGCACGTCGGAACGTCCGAACGTCGCACGTCTCAGGTCATGGCTCACCGGTGGTGGTCTTCGAACCTTCATGTTTCCGCCGCTGTCAGTTCCAAAGCTGTCCGCCCCCGGCTAAGAGACGTGCGACGTTTAGACGTTCAGACGTGCGACCTCATGGTGCGATCCGCTCCACAAACCAAAACCCTCCCAGGGCCAGGATGATGCTGGAGGTGAGGGTAATGGCAAGTGGATGCCATGATTTTCGGCTGACGTATAGTATCAAAGGGAAGATCACCAGGATGATCAGAATCTGTCCGATTTCTACCCCCAGATTGAACGATAGGAGTGAGGTGAACAGACCACTGCGGGGCAGTTCCATTTGTCGCAGGATGTTTGAGAATCCGAAGCCGTGGATGAGACCGAAAAAAAAGGTAATGACCCAACGGTACTTGATCTCCCGTACGAACATGTTCTCCAGCGCGATGTAGCAGATGCTGAGGGCGATCGCCGTCTCTACAAATGGGGTCGGAAGCACTACGATGTCCAGGGTGGCCAGGATCAACGTCAGGCTGTGGGCCACGGTGAACGAAGAGACGACACCGACCAGCGCTGACAGCGGTCCTCCGAGCACGATGAGTCCTACGAGGAAGGCAAGGTGATCGTAGCCCGTAAAGATGTGCTCGACTCCCAATTTCAGGAACCGGCCCATCCGTTGAATCAGGCCAGGCCATCCCTGGAGAATCTCTATACGCTCGACCGGGTTGCGGACGCTGAGCATATACTCTGTGAATTCACCCTCGACCCCTATCCGACACAGGGTCTGATGTTGGTCGTCGGTTAGCTCAAAAAGGGTGGACTCAATTTCGAGAACACCCAGCCTACTCCCGAACCGGTGGCGAACGGAAAGCTCAAGGTTGCCGGACTTGAGGACACGGAGATCACGCACCTCGGTCGTCCCTTGTTGCCCGTCATTTCGGATCAAGAAATGCTGAAGAATTTTTTCCTCGACCAGGACTCGCTTTGCGACAACCTCGTCGTAATCGAGGAGCCCGTCTTCATCACGATCCAGCGCTTTGAGGAAGTTCAGGTCGAGCAGAGAGATGACGATCTTGCTGTTGATCGCTTCAGGGCCCGCCTCAATGGTCCAGAAGGCCAGAGAACCCTGGTGAGCGTGGAGTGCACCGGAGGACAGAGCAGCCAGGAGCAAGGGAAACAATAGCCAGGCTGACGGTCGCAAGCTCATCCTTCAGGTGAGCTGCTGTTCTTCTGGAGCTCGACCTCGATGGCCTCGGAGATCTTCTCAAAGGAGCGAGCTCCCGAGAATGAGAGGCCGTTGATGAATAGGGCAGGGGTTCCCGTCACGCCAGCCTTGACACCGTCGAGCACGTCCTGCTGCACCGTTGCGGCATATTTGCCGGAGTCCAAGCATTGGCTGAACTCCTCCAGGTTCAACTCCAGGCTGGTGGCCCTTTCTCTGATATCGTCAACCTTGAGGCTGGTATCGGTCTCGAAGAGCTTGTCGTGCATTTCCCAGAATCTACCCTGATCGTTGGCACAAAGAGAGGCTTCGGCTGCCTTCTGGGCCTGGGGATGGATGCTGTTGAGCGGAAACTGCCGAAATACGAGGCGCACTTTCTCTCCGTAGGTGTCCTTTATCTGCTTGAGCGCGGGTTGTATGCGAGAACAGTAGGGGCACTGGAAGTCTGAGAATTCGACCAGGGTCACGGAAGCGTCTCTGGGTCCTTCGGAGGGACTGCCTTCGAATGCTACATCGGCTCGAGGAGGCTGAAGAAGATACTCGACGCTGTACTTCTCCTTGAGTCTTGCAACGAACAGTTGGTGATTCTGATTGTAACTCTGCTGTTCGAGGTATTTGCGGATCTGTGGCTCGACCTCTTTCAGTGGCTTCCCCAGGCGTTTCTTATTGGTCTCGTACAGAGAAGAGATCTCCTTCTCGCCCGGCTGCACTACCTTGCTCTGAACTTCTGCCTCCAGGAGTTCCTCTACCCCGATAGAGCGTTCCTCCGCCTCCCTCTTCATAAGCTCTTTCTGAACCAAGCTCTCGAGGCTCGACTTTAGTGCTTCGAAATGTCCCTTCTTGTACTTGGCTTCAAACTGAAGCCGTTCCATCTTGAGTTTCTCGAGTTTCCCATCGGCCGCTTTCAAGACCTCGTCCTGTGGGATCTCCAATCCGCTGACGACAGCCATGATTTGGGGAAGGTTCGAGTCCTCCTGCTGTGCCGGCTCTTGCCCGGCCGGTCCGGGCGCACACCCGAGCCAGGGCATCGAGACCAGTATGATGGCCGCGAACAGCATCATCAGAGGGTGTTTCGGGTTCGCGTCATGCGTCAGCGAATTTCTCATTTTGGCTCCAGAGCGATGGGCAGCGAAAGGTATGGATTGACACTAAACGACACGAGAAAACCAATGATAACGGAAGGGATCATAACATAGAACTATTGGTCTGCCGGGGACCTGGTTTGCCCGGATTTCCCATCGCTTGTCGTAGCGAGGTGCCGCCAGGACGGATGTTTGCGGCGACGCAGTAGACAAGCGATGGGAAATCCGGGCTAGAGCCTGCTGACCTTTCCCTTGAGGGCGAGGAAGCTAGACGCTACTACGGCCAGCAGAGCACTTCCGACGAGGATTGCAAACGAGGGTGAAATCCTCGAGGCCAGCGCGCCAGCCAGCAGGTTGCCCAGCGGGATTCCCCCGCGAAAGCTGACCGTGAAAATGCTCATCACTCTTCCTCGCATCTCGTCGGTGGTGGCCAGTTGGACCAGGGAGGTGATAGATGCGAAGAGCAACATCATGCAGATGCCGACGAGGAAGAGGAGGGCACAGGCAAGGTAGAAATCCTGGGAGAAGGCGAACAGCGCCAGAAGAGCTGACAGAAGCAGCTGGACCAGCAGGACGAACCTGCCCCGGTTCTTCATCCAGGCCAGGTTGGCGTACACGAGGGCCCCGACGACCGCGCCGGCTCCCGAGAATGCCATCATGGTGGCGTAACCACCCGGTCCCAGATCGAAGACGTCCCGGGCAAAAACGGGCAGTAGAGTCAGCACCGGAAGGCCTAAAAAGGTGCTGGCAAAACCCAGGATACTCAGCTGCCAGAGGGCCCCTTGAGCCTTGACGAATCTGAATCCTTCCTTGATTTGATGCCATACGGAGTCGCTGGAAGGTGCGGGAGAGAAGCTCGATCGGATCAGCAGAAGGCTCACGATCACGGCCAGGAAGGAGACCCCGTTCAAGGCAAAGCAGGCCGCTGCCCCAAAGGAGTGCATTACGATACCTGCCAGGACCGGGCCCAATACCCTCGCCAGATTGAACTGGATCGAGTTCAAAGCAATGGCGTTCGGCATGTCCTTCCTTTTCACCAGCCCGGGAATCAGAGCCTGGTAGGCGGGAGCGCCAAACGCCTGAGCCGTCCCAACCAGCGAGACCAACACCATGAAGTGCCAGATCTGGATCAGGTCCCAGTAGATCAGGGCGGTCAAGATGAAGGCCGAGCTCATCTGGGCATATTGGGACCCGAGGATCAGTTTGCGGCGATCGATGCGATCCGCCGCAGCGCCCCCCAGGATCGAGAAGAGCATGATCGGTGCCTCGGCCAGAAAGGCAATCAGGCCCAGGTAGAAAGGAGATCCGGTCAGAGAGAACACCAACCAGGCCTGGGAGACTGTCTGCATCCAGGTGCCGACGGTAGAGGTGAAGGCTCCACACCACATCAAGCGGAAGTCACGGTATCGAAAGGCGTGAAACGTGCGCGAGAAGAGGCGGCTGGCCCCCGACTCTAGACTCGAATCCTCCTGCTCGGGCAGAGGTATCTCCGAAGCGTCGTCTCGGTCCATGGCCGGCCATTCTCCCTGCAAAGATGCTTCGGAATCAACCAGATCGACACTTCTTGGGAACCACGTCGGACGTGGTCAGGCCAGTCGTCGGGGCTACGCCAATCAATCTGGCTTCGCGGCGTCTGCGTCCGGCGGTGCCTGGCCCAAAGACAGCAGGTTCACCCAGAGCCGGAAGGCCCCTGGAACGCCGGCTGGGAGCTGACGGAAGAAACTCAGTCCGGTGTACACGTAGGTTCCCTTGCCGTAACGGGCAATCAGCAGCGAGCCCCTCTTGGCTTCGTTGTTGTAGGGCCACGGATCCCGTAGCTCTAGAAGAGGCTGGTAGTGGCCATCCCATTCTCCCCAGAAGTAGAGGCCTCGTTCCTGCACCCATCCTCGCCAGTCTTCCCTCTTCAGCTTGTTCGGAGAGACGAAAACAGGGTGGTCGGGTACCAGGATTCGAACCAGCGAATCTTCATCGGTGACGCGATCGTGTGGTCGATCAATCTTCGAGGGATAGGGTCCGTATTGAGCTTGGTTGAATTCATACTTGTTGTACTGGACGACCAGATGCCCCCCATCGTTGACATATTGGAGCAGACGGTGATTGAATGCCCTCAAGTCATCACGGTTGAGATAGGCACGAACGCCGGTCACGATGACATCGAATGCTCCCAGGTCGCCCGTCGCCAAGGACTCACGGTCGAGATAGGTGACCTCCAGTCCCAGTTCTTCCGTCGCTTTTCCCACCTCGTCTCCGACACCGCTCACGTAACCAACCTTGAGCCGGGGTAGGTTCAGAGGGAAAGCCTTGACGACAGCCAGCGCCGGCCGGTACACGTGGCGCGTCTGGATGTGGTGGTAGTCGATGATCTGATATCCCAGATCGTAGGTCTTACGGCCGCTCCTGGTTCGGGTCCCCACCGCTCGGGCCCCCACCGAATACTCCCCCGGCTCCAATCCTTCCGGTACCCTGACCCTGAAGATGACCGGGATGCTCTCATTCTCCTGGTTGAACTCCAGTTCGTGCATCAGGGGATGGGATTCCCAGCCAGTGGGGGTCTCGAGAAAGACACGCGCCTTGATCTTTCCCGGTCGGTTATTGCGGACGGTTACCTGAAACTCCTTCTCACGGGTCTTTCCCAAAGCCACAACCCGGACCGCCGGCTGAAGAACGACCGAAAGTTCCGGCACAATCTGGATCTCCGATTCCCGTGCGCGCCCCACCGCGGCGTCGAACCAGCGATACCGGACGGGTCGTTCAACTGCCAGCGGCACGTCGCCGCTTCGAAACTCTAGGCGCGCCTTCAGGAAGGGTGGTGAGACTGCTTCCGTTCCTTGGAAGCTTTCCCGGGTAGAGAATCGGTCGATAGACGGGTCGCTCCGATACCAGTAGGGCTGGGTTGGCTCACTGTCTCTGGGGACTGTCATTTTCACCCGAACGGACCTGCTGCTTACCTGGCTATCCTTGATTCTGGTGGAGAGTCCGAGTACCCGTGAATTCTGGAGGAAGTAGATCCAATCTACACTCAGAGATGATCCTTCCGGAGTTCGGAAGCGGCTCGCGACCTCGAACTCTTCGCCGGGGACCAGGTTGCCGTCGCGCTTGTCTACGAGTATCGCATCGAAGTAGAGGAAATGACCCTTTTCCAGTGCAAGCACAAAGTCCGATTGCTTGCTCTCGAGCAGAAACCGGGCCTCAGGGTGTTCGGTCGAGCCCTTGAGTCTGCGGACCAGGTCCAAGCCCTTGCTGAGGGTCTTGGTGGCCCCACTATAGTTGGAATGTCGGTAGGCCTCTTGAGATTTTGAAACCAGCTCTGCCAGTCGGCGAAGCCCGTCCTTCAGTCTGGAATCGTAGGAGGAAATCGAGTGAAGGGTCAGGTCCAGGTCCTCGAATAGACTCTCTCCCTTTGGCTTCGAGTCCAACACCTGGTCGGCCAGTAGGAGTGTGGCCGTACTGGGTGCAGGATCCGGTAGGACATTCATTCCCTGGCAGCGGTGGTTCCCTCTGGCGCGAGCACCGAATTCGGCATAGGACTCGCCCAGGAGGGGATCGTACGTTCCCAGGTCGACTTCCACGGTGACCACTTCAGAGGGTTCCTTCGATTTCTTCTGTCCCGGGAGAGAGGTCTGGAAAAGGCGTTTAGGCTGCCAGGGCCGAAGCTCTTCCCCAAGCTGATCAGGAAAACTTTCTGGATCCCCGGCAAGACGAAAAGCCTTGGCGGTCAGACGGGCTGATGTCTGATGATGCTGACCGCCGCCGGTTCCCTCCGGACTCAGAGAGATCACAACCTGGGGACGGAAGCTCCGAATGACGCGCACCATGTCGCCAAGGATTTCCTCCTCTCCCCATTTTTCCAGGGTCTCTTCGACGCTGAAGGAATAGCCGAACTCGAAGGCACGAGTGAAGAACTGTTCGGCTCCATCGTAGCGGTGGACGGTCATCAGTTCCTGGGTGCGCAGCACGCCCAGGGCTTCGAATAGCTCCGGGCCGATCTCGTTCTGTCCCCCGTCTCCGCGAGTAAGGGTCAGTAGCCCGGTGCGGAATCCCTGGCCGCGGCTCAGCTTGACGAGCAATGCATTGTTCTCATCATCGGGGTGGGCGGTCACGTAGAGAACGCACCCAACCGTCCCCAGCTTGCGCAGGGCCAAACCGAATCCGGTGACTCCCTGGTCCTCCTGGACCATCTCGGCTTGGCCAAAGAGAGGGAAGAGGGCCTGGAAACAGAGGAATGCGAAAATTTGACAGGTCCGACGTGATGCCATGGCTGATGCCTGATGATACCTGAGTCTGAGCTGAAACTTCATTTGGCAGAGGGAAGGTGTAGGAGACAGCATCTGACAGAGCAGTGACCTGTAGCACGGGCACTCTTGCCCGTGGAGGACACCAACGGGCAGGAGTGCCCGTGCTACAAGCGTCACTCAGCTCTCGATGTTCGTAGCTAGCACTGACGGAAGTTTCGTTCTCGAATGGGGCCAGTGCTTCCTGGGGGCGGGACTAACCTGAAACTTCATTTGGTTCCTTCGGTTGGCGGACGTGGGTTCGGTCTCCAGGCCGAAGTCTTCCGCTTTCGAGCTATTTGGCTCGAACCACGGCGGCCTGGAGACCGCCCCCACGTCACTCGACTGAAGTTTCTTTCTCGAACGAACCGGCTGGCGGCCAAGCGATTTCCGAAGGACTATTCGTAGGCCTTGTACTCAGGCCCGATTTCCTCGACCCGTACGGGCCGGCCTTCCCGCGCCGACCGGATCGCCGCCAAGGTGCATCGAACGCTCCGGAGCCCATCTTCCGCCCCATAACGCGGGTTCGTGCCGTTGAGTACAGCGTCTACGAAGTGTTGGACCTGGTTGATATGTCCCTGGCCGTAGTAGCTGATCTCCGAATCCCACACAGCATCTTTCTCCTCGTCGAAGCGGAAGGATAGCGACCGCTTCCCGGAGCGGTGAAGAACCAGGTGAACCTGCTCTCCTTCCCAAAGCAGGTTGTTCCCTCCCTCACCCAAGACTTCAATCATGCCGCTCTCACCGAAGATCGAAGCACTGAAACCCTTCATGTGATCGTATTTCCCATTGAGGCGCTCCGCCCGTGCCCACAGACCCTGTAGCTCTGGATCTTCGTATTTCCAGATCAGGATGGGGACGTCGATTATTGAAGTGGTGTAGGGATCGTGGGCCGCGCCTTCTACTTCGATCGTGTTCGAGCGCTGCGACGAGACTGCGTAGACCTCGTGTACCTGTTGGTCAAGCATCAGGTATTCGGCGGAGGCAAAGAAATGTACTGAATGGTCGAAGAGCCAGGGATAGTCGCCACCCCCAGAGAGGCTGGGGTTGAGGCGCCAACCCCGATCTTGGGGTACCGGCCAGGGAGGGCTGGTACTTCGTTCGAGCCAGGATCCATGTCGCTGTCGCAGTTGCAGCGGTCGGCCGATCTCACCCGCCTCGATCAGCTCACGGGCCTTTCGGAAGGAGGAAAGAAAGACGTACGTCTCACCGACAGCAATAGACAGGCTTCTACGATGTGCTTCCTCGGTAGCTAGCTGCCCCTCAGCCAGAAAGCGGCAAAAGGGTTTCTCGCAGTGGACGTGCCTGCCGCTCCGAACGGCTTGCAGCGTCATGGCAGCGTGAAGATGGGTGGGTGTGGCGATGCTGATGACATCGACCTGAGCCCCCTCCAGGAGAGCCTCGTAGGCGTCATACACCTCTGGAATCTGATGCAGTTCGGCAAACTCTTCGGCGCGAGGTCGGTCCCGGTCACAGACGGCTGTGACCCGTACCCCGGGGTGCCTGGCGTAACCCTTTATGTGCGTGGCAGAGACCAATCCCAGTCCCACCATGCCCACTCGAAGGATTCGATTTGATTCAGATGCCACCCAAGGGTCGAGGCTATCCTCCCCTTGGGGTATTGGTCAACTGCCCAGAGCGGTTGGTTTTCGGTAGACTGGCCCCAGTCATCGGCTCAGGAGTCTGGCCCCAGGAGGATCCAATGGAGATGTCAGCAATCAAGCAGATCGGTGTGGTGGGCGCGGGGACGATGGGAACCGGGATTGCTCACCTCTTTGCCCAGTCCGGCTATCAGGTTGCCTGGTACAACCGATCCCGATCGCGGATCGAGAGCGGCCTAGAGCAGATTCGAGCCAGTCAGGTAACCCTGATTCGAAATGGGACTCTCACCGAGGCCGAGGCCCAGGCCTCCCTCGATCGAATTCGTCCCGTCGCGGAACTGCGAGATCTGGCTTCGGTGGACCTGGTTTCCGAGTCGATTACCGAGGATCTCGAAGCCAAGCAGGAGCTGTTCGGTCGACTGGACGGGATCTGCAGCAAAGAAACCTTGATGACCACCGATACGACAGGTTTGAGCATCTCTGGAATCGCGGATCGGGTCTCTCGGCGTGAGCGATTTGCGGGAGTGCACTTCTTCAATCCGCCTCATATCATCCCGGCCGTGGAGATCATCCGGGGGGCGGAAACTTCGGATTCAACCTGTTGCCTTCTAATGAAACTGATGCGACACGTCGGCAAGCATCCGCTGCTGGTGCAGAAGGAGATTCCCGGTTTTGTGGCCGCTCGGCTCCAGATGGCGATTATCCGCGAGGCGCTATACCTGGTGGAAGAAGGGGTAGCCTCAGCTGCCGACGTCGATGCCGCTATGAAACATGGACTGGGGCTCCGCTGGGCCTTGTTGGGACCCCTCGAGACGGCCGACCTGGGCGGACTGGACGTTTTCAACACGGTAGCCGGCTATTTGAATCACGAACTGTGCGATGCCAAGCAGTCCCAGAAGGTGCTCAAGGATTTGGTCGCTGCTGGAAATCTGGGAGCCAAGAGTGGATCGGGCTTCTATGAATATCCTGAAGGTAGAGCTCAACACATCCTTGCGCAGAGAGACGAGAAGCTGCTGAAGCTGCTTGGCATAAAGTCCAAGGAGCGCGAGCCCCTGGATTCAGTCTCCGGGTCGACACCATGAGCGGCTTTCCCACCCGCTTTCTCGAGGTGCTGACCCTGTTAGCAGTCTCCTCGACCCTTTTGGCGATGGCTCAGAACGCCCGGACTCAAGCGCCCGAAGAGGTTGTGCTGGGTCTGGCCGGCGATACCATGCTGGGCCGTCTGGTCAGCGAGGCCATCGGAGAGAAAGGCTACCTCTATCCCTGGGGAGATATGCTTCCGATCCTTCAGAGCACCCATCTAAATCTGGTCAACTTGGAGACCACACTCACCCTGAGCACCAAGAAGACTCCCAAGACCTTCAATTTCAAGGCTCCTCCTGACCGGGTGAAATCGCTGCTGGAGGCGCGGATCAAGGTGTGCAATCTGGCCAACAATCACATCCTCGATTTTGGTTTTGAAGGGATGCGAGAGACAATCGACTCATTGGACCGGGCCGAAATAGCTCATGTCGGCGCTGGCTTTTCTAGTGCCAAGGCTCGAGAGCCGTTGATCGTGGAAATAGGTGGAATCAGGGTTGGGATTCTCGGCTGTACCGACAACGAGCCGCTCTGGGAGGCCGGGTCCACCCGGCCGGGTACCCACTTCGTTTCGGTATTCGAACCACAGCGGCTGGAATCTCAGGTGAAAGAGGTGGCGGGCAAGGTCGACTTCTTGATCGTGAGCATCCATTGGGGACCCAACATGAGGAGGGAGCCTGCCCAGTCCTTTGTGCGCTTTGCCCACCGTTTGGTGGAGGCAGGGGTCGATGTCCTTCATGGACATAGTGCGCACATACCACAAGGCATTGAAGTCTATCGAGGAGGTATCATTTTTTATGACAATGGAGGTTTCGTCGACGACTATCGTGTGACTCCTGAGCTTCGAAATGACCAGTCTTTCTTAGCTCTGGTTCGGGCCAGTGTCACGGGCATCAGGAGCGTGGAATTGATTCCGACGCTGATTTCCAACATGCAGGTCAACCGGGCAAGTGGAAGCGACTATCGGGAGATCGTCGACCGCATCAAGCGATTGTCCGAAGCCTTCGATACCAAGTTGGTCGAGCGGGAAGAGAAGGTCTGGGTCTCGCTGCAGCAGGAGGAGAGGAGCATCGGCTCGAGCCCGGATCTCCCATCCCCCTAGCCCGGATTTCTCATCGCTTGTCGTAGCGAGGCGCCGCAAGGGCCGTCCTGGCAAGGTTTGCGACCGAGGCCCCCGCAGTCGTACTCGTGCAGTACGTCGAGGAGGCCGAGAGAGTATAACACAGCCAGGACGGATGTTTGCGGCGACGCAGTAGACCAGCGATGAGAAATGCGGGCTAGGATTCTATGTTCGACGTTGGCAAGCATCTCAGCCGGAGTCGAGGGGGCTTTGGCCGTAGAATCTTTTTGATTGCCTCCGGTCTGGGGATAGCAGGTTCCTTCGCCTATCGCTGGTGGCGGGAGCAGCCGCTCGATCTGGTGGAACGACCCAGACGCTTCATCACACCCAACCCAGAGTTCTACCGGGTGTCCATCAATCCCACCTATCCAGAGAAGGTGGACACGCGGACCTGGGCCCTCGAGATCAAAGGGTTGAGTGGAGCCTCTCAAGGCTACACCTTGGACGATCTTTCTTCTCTAAATCCACTGACTATCTACCGGACCCTGATGTGTATTTCCAACCCTAGAAACCGACGGGATACATGACGTAGTCGGCATATCCGGTGGTGACTCTGATGTATCCGCTCAACGCTTCATTGAGAGCTTCATCTCCGGTGTCCACCAACAGTGGCTTACCGGTCAGGGCGGTGAGTTTTTCCTTGGTGGCGATCACGATGATGTTCTCTCGCCCCACCTCGCGGATGATGCGCGGGCTGAGCTGTTGATTGCCGCGGCCGAACAGGTGTCCCTGTCCCCCGATGATGGTCAGAATGATCTTGGCTTTGTTCCCTGGGATCAGTTCCAGGAGCTGGCTCTCGGAGACGTCGCTAGCCACGACTTCTCCTCTGTGTACGACGTCGACTCCCAGCAGGGTGTTCCCGAGTCCGAGGGCATCCATGATGCTTCTGGTGGTGGTCCCGGGACCGATGATGAAGTAGCGATCCGAATCGGTCATGAGGCCGACCACGTCCGATGCGATTCCCTGCAGCGCTTCCTTCTCCGAGACGCCGCTGCCCGCCTTGACGCTTTGAACGAATCTGTTTTCCTCGGGAACCCGAAGATAGCCGTATAGCTTTGCCTTGACGACGCCCGCCCGAAACGCGTCCTCGTCGATGTCCATGACCTCGGCCTCACGGATGGCCATCAGTCTGCCTTCCAGGAACATCGTGGCAACTTCGCCGGCGGCTCGGGGCGTGACCGCGTAGACCGCAGAGTGGATCTTCACCCCTGACGGAATGCCGAGGGCAGGTACTGTCTCTTCCACTGCGCGGTAGATATCCCGGGCAGTCCCGTCTCCTCCCGCGAAGAGCATCAGGTCCACTCCCTGAGACGCCATATCGCGAGCTGCGCGAACCGTGTCTTCGGGCGTGGTCTGACCGCTGTCGATAGAGCCGATCACGGTCGGAGAGAAGCCCGCCTGGCGGCAGGTATCCTCTCCCATCTCTCCGGGGTAAGTGAAGATTGTGATCTGGTCCTGAAGTTTGAAGAGGCGCGTGAGCGCGGAGACGGTTCGCTGTGAAGACTCGCTGCGGGCGCCCAACTCCCGTGCGCGCCGCAGGATTTCAGCGCCGTCACTGCCCTTGAGTCCTACTCTTCCGCCCATTCCAGCCACTGGATTGACGATGACACCGAGCTTCTTCATCGGCATTGGCGTGTGGTGTTGGATTCAGCTCAGTCGCGGCCGGATCATTCGGGGAGAAACTTTGGTTGAGCCCGGGGGAGATTGTGCTGCTGACCGGTCGCTCCTCGGAACTTGAGCTCATACTGCTGACAAGTCACGTCACTCGCGGTTGGCTAAAGCTGCCTCCGGTACTGCTCACTGCATCACTGCTCACTCCTCACTGTTCACTGCTCACTTCCGCTTCCTCTGATACTGGCGCCAGGTCACGGCAATCCTTTCGGGTTCATCAATGCTCGGTGCCGGCACCCGGTGAACGGCCGAGTTGTGGGGAGCGTTCTTGACCAGATCCGGATTCTCGTAGGCTTCTTTCGAGATCTGACGGAGGGCCGCGACGTATTCATCGATGTCGTCTTTGGAGTAGGACTCGCAGGGTTCGAGGGTGAAGGGCTCTGGCACGATCCAGGGGTGATGGCTGGTCCAGTAGTGCTGGATGCCGTAGTCAATCAGCCTTCGGTTGACGTCGTCAGTACCGACTCCGGTATCCTTTTGCAGCTTATCCCAGCTGTATCGAACCTGTTCCATCCGTCGTTTGCCCTCGGCATACTGCACCACGACACCAGGTACTTCCCTGAGCTTCTTTTCCATGTAGTTGTTGTTGAGGACGGCGCACTCTGCGGCTTCTCTCAAGCCGGCTGCGCCGAGCTGCATGATCCAGGCATACGCTTTCACGGCGATGGCAGCGTTGCCCCAGAAGGATCTAACCTTCCCGATGCTCTCGGGGTGGTCGTAGTTCAGGGAATAACGCTCGCCGTCGAACTCGACCGTGGGTGTAGGAAGGAACTTTGCGAGCTCGGTCTTAACCCCCACCACGCCCATAGCGGGTCCCATGCAGCAGTGAGGAGTGGAGAACGTCTTGTGAACGTTGAAATGGCACAGATCGAAGCCCGCCTCCCTGGCTCGGGCAATGCCCAGCATACCGTTGGCGTTGGCCTGATCGTAGGCGCAGAGGGCTCCCACACCGTGGGCAGACTTCACGTACTCCTCGATGTTGGAATTGTAGATCCCCGTATCTTCCGGGTTGGTCATGAAGATGCCCGCGGTGCGCTCGGATACAGCTGCCTTCAGTGCTCCCAGGTCCGGATAGCCGCCGCTGTCGGGCATCAGTGTGATCACCTTGTATCCAGCCGTAGCGGGCGAAGCGGCGTCACAGGGATGCGAGAACATGGTGGTTATGATTTCGTCACGCTGATGATCGCCTCTGGAGGCGTGGTACGCCCTGATGATGCTGGCATTGGTATAGACTGCCTGGGCGCCCCCTCCCGGCTGAAACGTAAAATACTCCAGCCCTGAGATCTCCCGAAGGAACTCCTCCAGGTGGTAGTAGATCTCGAGGATTCCCTGGATGGTATCCACATCCTGCAGCGGATGGACCTCAGCCACGCCGGGATCACGGGTCGCAATGTGCTCTTGTACCTTGGGACTATACTTCATGGTACAGGTCCCCTGGCTGATGTCGATGGTTACATCGGTACCCAGGGTCTCTTGCGACAACCTCATGAAGTGGCGGTTGACCCTGACCTGGTTCACTTCCGGCAGCGCTGCCGGCGTTTTTCTTCTCAGGTTGTCTGGGATTACTGACACTCCATCTCCGACGGCGTCCTGGATCTGGGATTCGGCCTTGGGTACCAGGACCCCTCGCTCCCCAGGGACACTCTGTTCGAAGATGATTTCTTCGTCCCATCTGGCCTGGTGAAATTTTCTGAGCAGTGTTTCACTATCCCTACCCATGGCAATCTATCCTCTCGCGCCCTCGTCGAGTCTTATGCGATGCTTCCAGCTTACTGGGTTGATGATCTCAGGGCCTGGACCAGCCCGTCGATGTCTTCTTGAGTCATGATCTCAGTAATGCAGTAGAGGGCACTCTGGCCGAGCTCTGGAAATTCAGCCGATATGTCCTTGCCACCGAAGATCTTGTGCTGGAGCAGTCTCTTGTTCACGTCTGCTACGCTTATCCCGGTGTTATCGAAATTGACGACGAATTCTTTGAAGAAGGGGGTGCTGAATGCCAGCTCAACCCCTGGGATCCCGGAAATACCCATCGCTGCGTACTGGCTCTTCTGCATGATGGTCTGGCTGACCTCCTCCATGCCTTTCGGCCCCATCAGGCTCAAGTACACGCCGGCGGTGATGGCCAGGAGTCCAGTGGTCGTGCCGGTGTATTCCTTTCCCTTCTCCCGCGAGCCGTAGGAAGTCCGATCATAGAGAACCTCTCCGAATCCCCACTCACCCTCTTTTACGGTCTCGGTAAGACCAAACATGAGGTCCTTAAACTCAGCGATGTACTTCATGTCATCGTGAGCCGCTACAAAGCCGCCTTGACCCCCTCCGCACTGCATGTGCATACCCAGAGGTTGGAAATCACCGCAGGCAAAATTGGCGCCGTAGTGGGCCGGGGGAGCAATTGCCCCCAGGGAGATAGGATCCGTCTGGACGATGAGATCGGCCCCGGCCTCTCTGGCGATGGCTCCGATCTCGCTGGCTTGGGTTTCGATCAAACCCAGATAAGACGGGTTCTCGATCAGGACCGCAGCGGTGGCGTCGGAGATCTTCGATTTCAAATCCTCGAGGTCGAGCAGGCCGGTTTCTGCATTGAAATCGATCATCTCGATGGCAACCTGAGGGGCGCCGATGCCGCCCAGGTAGTTTCTCACCACCGCTAGCGTATCGGGACTCATGGACCGAGGCAGCAGGACCTGGCCCCGACCTCTCACTCGAGACGACATGCGCAGGGCTGTTCCCGCGGCGGCGGTGCCGTCATAGAGCGGGCAGCTCAGGATGTCCATGTCGAGGAGCTCACCCATGAGGCTGGCGTATTCGAACAGGGCCTGCCATTTACCGTGATCGGCGTAGGACTCGCCGACGTATGCAGTTAGGAACTCGCCGCGGCCGTTGATCTCGTCACAGACCGCCGGCACGAAGTGTTGGGCGCAGCCCGCACCCAGAAAGCTCAAGTAGTCTTTGCAGTGTTGATTCTTGCCAAGCAGTCCTTCCACATGTCGTCTCAAGGAGTACTCGTCCAGGATCGGCTCCGGCAGGTTCATCTCTCCTTGAATCTTGAGGTGCTCCGGGATCTCCGAGTAAAGGTCTGTGATATCGCTAGCGCCCACTTCCTCAAGCATCTGAGCTTTGATCTCAGGAACCGAATTCGGAATGTAGGGATAGACAATTCGGCTTTCACTCATTGCGTCTCTCCATCTGAAGCGGACTACTACCTGAAAACGGCAAGCCCCCCTGACCTTATCAAGAATTCAGTTGATGGCCTATTCAAAGCGAACGAGGGTGACGTCGAGTTGCCGGGCGTCGGCCTTGGCCTTTTCCCATTGAACCAGGATGGGACTCTGGTAGGTGCCTTCAACGATCGAGCCCTTACCGTCTCCATCCTTGTCAGAGATCAGTAGGCTGAGCGATCGCTTCATGCCCAGGAAATGTCCAGCTGGAGCCGCTAGAAATCGGTTTACCAGCCGTTCGAAGGCGGAATTACCCAAGCCCAGGGCGTCCACCACTTCGTTGATCACCCGAACCAGATCGTACTTGGCGTAGTCCATGGCCTTGGCGGGGATTGCTCTGGGATCTCCAAGCAGATGTTTGCCCTTTTCTGCCATGAAGCCTAGTGGATTGCCTAGTACTTCAGCCAGATCGTGTTTCATCAGGAGGGTTTCGTACTCATTCACGGTAAGGCCTGCATGCTGCTCTTCGGGGGCAAGAGCGATGTCAATTCTCCCCGTGGTGATCCCCAGCTGATCGACCAGCTCCTCGAGCGAGTCGGAAAAACCCAGGCGGGAATCTTTGAGATTGACCGAGTCCACCGGGTGGCTGGAGACGGGAATCGAAAGTCTCCTTCGGTCGACGACCCTTTCCTGGTTGAAGCCGACGACGGTGGTGAGGCGACGACGTTTCACGTCTTTCCAGATACCATCCAGGTCCACGAAATAGACCGGAACTCGGGGTCGATTCGGATAGACCGCACAGTTGGCTAGACCGGAACTGATGAAGGCGAGGTGGGAGTGGGCGTTGAGAGGCTCCTGTTTCCGTTCTTCATCGTTTAGCTCATGTCGCAGGTGAAGCTGGTCATGGCGATAGGTGCCTTTGGGCGGAAACAGCCTGAGAAACGTCTCGACGAAGGCACGTAGGGCTTCACTGCTATGGCCGAGTTGCGCGCACAGATTCTGGTCAAAATAACCGGCGGTCGTATGGTAGGAGTAGTAGAGGGTCTTTGAGTAGTCGGAAAGAGGGTCGCCAAACTGATCGCTGACTCGCTCGTTGACGTCGATGATATCCAGCGGGCTCTGGGGTGTGAGTTCAAGCGTGACCTGGGCGCTAGAAGACACTCATGCTCTCCTCCCGTACTTGCGAAGAACAGGCTAGCCCACTCGTCTGACCGATTCAAGGGGTTGGGGCGAAAAGGATGGGCCCAGACCGAACAAGCTAGGCCCTGCGGTGGCCGTTAGCTTCCGACAGAAAGTAGTGGAGAACTCTGTTTTCTGTTGTAGTCTTCTTGCCGTTGAGGCAACCCAGGCCAGAAACACTGAGAGGAAAAAGATGAAAAAGATGTCTGTTGTCGCTTTCATTCTAGTTGTCGTCTCGATCGCCATGGCCAGTGCCCCGGACGCCTTGGGTCAGGGCAAGTGGAACGCGTACCTGCGCGGGCTGGAAGAGGTGCCGGCAGTCTCCAGCACAGGACGGGGGACTTGTACGGTGGAAATGAATGACGCTGGGACCGAGGCTCAGTACACGCTCAGCTATCAGGACATGGTGGGCGTGGTCTCGCAAGCCCACATTCACTTCGGCCAGAAGGGCGCCAATGGCGGAGTCTCGGTTTTCCTGTGTTCGAATAGGGATAACGCGCCTGCGGGCTTACCGGGATGCCCTGTATCAGGAGAGGTGTCCGGCACCTTTACAGCGGATAATGTGATCGGTCCCGCAGGTCAGGGAATCTCAGCCGGCGAGCTCGGAAAGCTGATGCGAGCCATAGGTCGGCGAGCGGCCTATGGCAACGTGCACTCGGATGTCTTCGGACCCGGTGAGATTCGGGGCCAGCTCCGAAGGGCCAACTAGAAGGCGCAACGAGAGGTTCTCCAATTAACGGATAGAGGGCTGGCGTGAGGCTCGATTGAGCCTTCGCCGGCCCTATTGTTCTCCGGCCGCCTGCTGCATGGCCTCCTGCAAAGACTGAGCGAAGGCCGGATTCTGCATCATCTTTTGCACGGTCGCGTTGAATTTGTTCATGGCTGCCATCAGGGCCATGCTTTTCTCTGTGGCTTCGGGACTCTGGACCGGCGGGATGGTGTCGAACTTGGTTTGGATTTCCTGCAACCTGGTTAGCTGGCTCTGCAGAGCAGGACCCACCGACTTTGCGTCCGACTCGTCCTTGAGACCCTCAAGTTTGGGTCATCCGGTAAATGGGGAGGTGGAACGTGGTTCGGCGCTTTCCGGATCCCAAATCTGGTTCCCCGTTCGCTTGTCAATATAGTCGGCTGCAGTAGCAGGGGCCGTGGGAACTGTGGAAAACTCCGAGCGATATCGAACTGGGCCAGCAAGCCCGTGATACGGAGTTTTCCAAGCGCTGTGCGAACGGTGGAAAAACAACTGCGAGCACTTGCCAGTTCTCCTCCAGAACTACTTGTTTTTCCACGGTTTGCATAGTGCGGCAGTTTCCGCGGCCTGCCTTTGACTGGCGGCACCTCCCCATTTACCGGATGAACCTCAAGTTTCTCGTTCAGATTTTCGAAGGTGGCAATATAGGCGTCCATCAGGCCCGAAAAGTCGGATGGAAGCTCCTCGCGCCTTTCAGGTGCAGAACTACTGGTATCCGCGCTTTCCGTTCCGCTGCAACCTGCCAGTAAGGAGATCGACATCAGTACCGCCAGCCCGAGCGTGTTCTTTGTCATGATTCAAGCCTCCGCTGTAGTCTGCTGTCGTTGCTTCCCGTAAAAGCGACTTTCGCCGCTCCGGCTATCGTAGTCGTTCTGGAGTCCCTTGGGAATAGGCTCGCCCCAGAGATGCACGAGAGTACCCAGGTCTGATCAAGCCGGGTCACGAGGCCTGATCAAGCCGTACCCAGGCTTGATTAATCCGGGTCAAACGAGGCGCCAAGCTCCTCCAGGTAGGTTCTACTCTGATCGAGATGCTCCCAGATCCGAGGGTGGGCATCGATCTCGAACAGCGCTGGACCCGTGTATCCGTGGGACTTCAGTACAGAGATCTGGCTGCGCCAGTCGATCTCGCCCGGTCCCACTTGCTCTTGGAATTCATCGCCTCGAAACTGTTTCAGGTGCAGCATTGAGAGAGATTCGGGGGTAAGCCCCTGAACCACCTGGGTAGGCTCAGGTGAGTCGCTGGCAGCCAGCAGATTGGCAGGGTCGTAGCAGATCTTGAGGCCCGGGGCGTCCTCATCCAGGAGCCGGCGTGCTTCCAGGACAAGGGTCTGGAACACACCCCAGGGCTGCCGGGCGTGCTCGAGCGAGAGCAGGCCTCCCACCCGAATAAGGCTTCGAGCCAATGTGGCCAGTCTGGCGGCCAGATCAGGCAGGGGGACAGATGCCAGTTGCTCGTCGGTGGTATCGAGATCGACCAGACGAAGGTGGGGATCAAAACTGCCCGAAAGGGCCACAGCTGCTTCGACGCCGGCCACGAAGAGCGGATCCGGGGAGCCAGGGTTGACCGGATCCAGAAAGGGAAACGCAATCGCCAGGTCAAAGCGCAGCGCGGGGAAGGCTTGCGGAAGATGGCGCAGCGCTTCGCTTCTGGGCAGGAAGGTCTGGGGATCTTCGAATCGGCCCAAGCAGGTCTGCCGAAGCTCGATCGCCCGATAGCCACTCTCAGCGGCCCGGGAAATCAGTTTCTCCAGAGAAACGCCTTCGACCAGTTGCTGGCGCCAGCAGTTACTAACCAATCCCAGGATCATTGTGGTTCGTCAAGCCGCGACCTGTCGTTGGTGTTTCGGGTTGGTCTCGCCCCCAGCCGCCCTGGCCCCATTCGAGAAAGAAACTCTGGGGCAAGTGCGAAGTGCGATTGCCGAAGTGCGAAGGGTCTTCACTTCGAAGTTTCAGGTCAGTCCCCGGCGTCCCTCTGCACTTTCTTTTCCATTTTCTGCAGGGTCTCCATCCTCTTCCTCAGGCTCAAAGGCCTCATGTCGGTCCAGACTTCTTCGATGTAGTCCAGGCACTCCTTCTTGCTGCCTTCTTTTCCGACGCTTTTCCAGCCTTTCGGGTTTTCTCGCTCCAAGGGCCAGATCGAATACTGTTCTTCATGGTTGATGACGACCTTGTACTGGGTGCTATCGCCCTCCTCATCCCAAGCCATGCTTCCTCCTCGGTTAGTGGTGAGCTGAGTTCGCCTGACACTAGCATAGCGCCTTGGCGACCATCATTGAAAGGCAGGCTGCCCAGCACCTATCATGGGTGCATGACAGCCATTCTCCTTTCTTCCATGATTGCTTTCCTGACCGGAGTCTTCGCGCCAGCTGCACCTCTGGTCTGCGACTTGTCGAAATACACTCCGCAGTCTGGTTTGGTTGCCAGCTCGGACGAGGATTTTCTGACGCTGACCTGGGAGGGCGCCAAAGGCTCGGAGCTGCGGATGCAGCTGACTCTGGAAGACCAGGCCCCTCTCGTATACGAGTTGGCGGTCCGCCCGGAGCAGGGCGACTGGCAGGTATTGGGCGAGAACCTGAAGCCGGAGTTCAACCTGAGCAGCGGGCGCCGTCGCATTTCTGAGCAGCAGCTCAATCCGCTGCGACAGCTTGGCGTCGAGCTGACACCCGAGTTATTGGAGAGGGAGAAGTGGAACGTTTTCTGGGATTCACCGCTGACGATCCCGGGCCTGGCCAAGACCAATCCGGACCTTCCTCGCCGGGCCAGCGAGGTGACGCACAGCAGTGCCCAATACAAAGTGCAAAAGTGCTGGGTCGAGACCAACGGAAGCCGACTCGAAGTGTCGTTTGACGGCCTGACGATGGGCTCCTTTTCCGGCCGTCTCCAGTTCACTGTTTATCGGGGAACAAGTCTGGTTCGACAGGAGGCTATCGCTAGAACCCAAGAGCTATCTGTCGCCTACAAATACAGCGCGGGCCTGAAGGGGTTCGCCAAAGCACGCTCCCCACGCGTGGTGTGGAAGGACACCAGCGGTGAGTGGCAGAAATACGAGTTCGGGGGGACGCTGAACGATGGACCCGTAGCCTTGCGAGCGCGCAACCGGTTGGCAATCGTTTCCGGGAACGCCGGCTCCCTGGCGGTCTTTCCTCCACCTCACAAGTTCTTTTGGGCCCGAGAGGTGGAAATCAATCTGGGCTACGTCTGGTATCGAAAGGACGATGAAAGTTCGTTTTCAGTAGGAGTTCGCCATGGCGACCGCGAAGAGATGTTCCGCCCCTACGGCGTTTCGGATCAACTCTGGGAGCGGCGCGTGAGACAGTCCAGGCATTTCGCCGAGGGAAACTTTGCCCTCTACAACGCACCTCCCGGAACCGAGCAGCGGATGGCGGTCTACTTCTACCTGAGCCCTTCGAAGCCGGAGCCCACCAGGGAAGCCGTGCTTGAGTTTACACACCAGGATCACTACAAGCCGCTGCCTGGCTATCAGGTCATGGTCAGCCACTACCATACCCACTTCGCCGAGGCTCTGACCGACGCAGGCACCTTCGATCTACAGCCTCCCTGGGTCCCTGCTTTCCGGGCACTGGGGATCAACATCGCCGTGATGTCTGATTTCCATGGGGACGGTCACTCTGACGACTCCGGGCCACTGCGGTTTCAGGACCTGAAGAACTACTTCGAGTCTTGCCGCCGCCATTCCGATCTGGACTTCTTGATCCTGCCGGGGGAAGAGGCGAATGTTCATCTGGGTGGACACTACACGCTGCTGTTCCCTCGACCCGTCTACTGGACCAAGGTGCGGCTCGAGGGTCAAGGCTTTCTAGAGACAGACCTGCCCATGGGCAGGTCTACCATACCGGTTCGCCCTCAGACTTCCTGGGACTCTTGAGCCGAGAGGATGGCCTGGTGTGGCAAGCGCATCCGCGTACCAAAGGCTCTACCGGCTACCCGGACGCGATTAGAGATTCCGACGTTTTCCTGAGCCGGCACTATCTGGGAGGCGCTTTCAAGTCCTTTCCCGTAGATCTATCGGAGCAGCGTCTCTGCGAGACCCGCTGCTTTGAGACGTTGGATGACATGAACAACTGGACCGGTCCCAAGTATCTGGTGGCGGAGGGTGACACCTATACCAAGTACCCCGAGGATGAGATCTACGGAGAAACTTCGGTCAACTACGTCAAGCTGGATCGGCTGCCGAACTTTGACGCAGGCTGGGCTGCAGTAACCGAGGCTTTGCGGGCTGGGGAGTTTTTCGTCACCACCGGAGAAGTGCTGCTGCACGACGTATCAGTCGAGAGAGTGGAGTCGGAGGTGGTGGTGGTGGCCGAAGTGGAGTGGACGTTTCCGCTGGAGTTTGCCGAAGTCGTGTGGGGCGATGGCAAGAGAGCCTACCGGAAGGTGAGTTCGGCCACCGATCAGCCCCCGTTCGGCCGCCAACAATTCCGGATCCCGTTCGATCGCTCGAAGGCGAAATGGGTCCGATTTGCGGTCTGGGACTCGGCCGGAAACGGTGCCTTCTCACAACCCGTCCACCTTGGTGTGTCCGACGACGGCACCCGATAGGCACCTTTCCTACGGATCGAGGGACAGGTTTCCGATAATCCGGTCGGTGAATGCTGCTGTGCCCAGTTCGCCCCCCAGGTCGGCAGTCGTGGATCCCTGAGCGAAGGTTGCCTCGACAGCAGTGTGGATCCGGGCCGCCGGCTGCGACAACCCTAGCCACTGCAACATGTTGGCAGCGCTCAGGATGGCTGCAGTTGGATTGGCGATTCCTTTGCCCGCAATGTCGGGCGCCGACCCGTGCACTGGCTCAAACATGGAAGGGAAGCTTCGCTCCGGGTTGATGTTGGCGCTGGGCGATAGGCCCAGGCCGCCCGCCAGGATACCGGACAGATCCGTCAGGATATCTCCGAAGAGATTCGAGGCGACCACGACGTCGAACCGCTCCGGCCAACGCACGAAGTTCATCACGGCGGCGTCGACGTGAAGCTTGTCGATTTCGACATCGGTATACTCGCCCTTCAATCCATCCAGAACTGAGTCCCAAAGGACATAGGCATAGCGTTGCGCATTGGACTTGGTAATCATCGTCAGGTGGTTGCGCCGTTCACGAGCCAGGTCGAATCCGAAGCGCAGGACTCGCTCGATCCCCTTCCGGGTGTGGAGAGCGCTCTGGACGGCGAACTCATCCTCGGTCCCCACCTTGAATCTGCCACCGTTGTCTACGTACTCGCCCTCGGAGTTCTCCCTGACAACCAGGATGTCGATGTCAGAGGGGCCCTTGTCGGCCAGGGGCGTTCGGACTCCAGGGAACAGCCGGGCCGGCCGGACACATGCATACTGGTCGAACGCCTGGCGAATATTGATCAACGGCTTCAAGGTGATGTGATCGGGTACTCGATCCGGATCGCCCAGGGCACCGAGAAAAATGGCATCCGCACCACGGAGCGTGTCCAGGTAGTTGTCCGGTACCGTGTGGCCATGCTCCATGTAGTAGTCGGTGCTCCATGGAAGCATCTCGAGCGCTAGCTTGAAGGAAGCATCCAGCTCTTGGACCGTTTCCAGTACCCGAACGGCCTGCTCCGTAACCTCAACGCCGATCCCGTCTCCCGGAAGGACCAGAATCTCGAAAGTTTTCATCCTGATTCTCCTCTGCTTCAACCACGCACTGGGGAAGCGTTGAGAAGCCTACTCTGGCGGCTAAGATGCGTCAAGAAATGAGTCAGCCACTCGGACGTGGGTTTGGCCTCCAGGCCGAAGTAAAGCGGTCGAGCCTAGCTCGACGCACGGCGGCTTGGAAGCCACCGCCACGGTCAACCACTACCGTTTCTTGAGGTGGGTTTGCATTTTTCCAGTAGAATGTCCTTCGGCGAAGAGATGAAAACAACGACTTCCTGGGCAGCCCTGCTGCTTTCTACCTGGTTCTTGTCGGGGTCGGCGGCTGTGGCCCAGTCCGGTGGCTCCCAGTCGGCGACTCCGCAGCGCCCGACCTTTACTTCCGATGCCTCGACCGCTGCCCCCGGCACCATGGAGCTGGAGATGGGCACGGCCTCCTGGAGCGGTTTCTTTGCTCTGCCGGTATTGCTGAAGTATACGCCCAACAGTAGCGCCGGCTTGCTCCACCAGGCCGAGTTTGGCTTGGCCTTCGATGCCGTCTCCAGCGTTGGAATGGGGCCGGATCGAATGACCGAGTTCGGGGATCGGATCGGTGTCATTCTGCGACGGCCGGTCTACTCGAGTGGACCCGTTGCTTTC
Organism: Acidobacteriota bacterium; assembly: GCA_965222655.1. Lineage (GTDB taxonomy): Bacteria > Acidobacteriota > UBA6911 > RPQK01 > JAJDTT01 > CAUZIZ01. Next base: position 170,853 of record CBDCUP010000022.1, on the reverse strand, counting down.
GCCGTAGCACCAACGGCCACCTTTCTGCTGCGCGGGGACGAAGGGGCGAGACTCGGGGCAACCGGAATCGCTGCCTTCGGGTTCGGACAGAATGGCGCCGCCGTGAACGCGGGATGGAGCTCGGCGACCAACTCCTCCCCCACGAATCCGGCACATGACTACTTCGTTGCGGCAGATTTTGCTCGCACACTGGGGACCTCTGGCGCTCTCTCCCGGTTGTCTCCGTTCGTGGGTGTGATGTACCAGGATACGACTCTCGATTCAGGCTCGGTTTCGTTGGGTCAAGGCTTGAGCTATCGAGCGCGTCCCGATTGGGTATTCGATCTAGGCGTCTACGAGCACGGATTCTCCCAGGGCACGCGGGATTACCAGTTCCTGGTGGGGTTCACGGTTAACATGGGACGACCCGGGCGATGGTAGGCGCGGACCCTGGGCTGAAACTTGAAAGAATTCGTCGCACGTCTGAACGTCTGAACGTCGCACGTTGCTGAGGAAGGCCTCTATTGATGTAAGAGCAAACAGTGCTGTGCACGGGTAAGCCGCCAGCATGACGAAGTCTAGTCCGGCAGAGCCGCGAACGACTTGACTGGTCAGCAATATGAACCAAAATTCTGAGGAGAGAGTCGGACAACAGCACAATCTGCCCTATCCTCGATCCAAGTTTCTTTCTCGAATGGAGCCAGCGCCCCTGGGAGCAAGACTAAGCTCGCTTCTTCTCGGGCTCGCCTGACGAACCAGAACGGCGGATTCTAGTCAGGTGTTCTTGAGCTAGAATTCCGGCGACGATCAGCGAAAGTCCGACAAGGGTCGAAGCTAGGATCCTTTCTCCTACGATCAGCTGAATCAGGAACAAGGAGATGAAGGGTGAGAGGAACACCAGGTTACTGACACGAGCGGCGGAATCCGACAGCCGTAGAGCTCGAAGCCAGACAACGAAGGTCAAGCCCATTTCGAAGAGTCCGGAGTAGATCGCTCCTCCCAGGCCCGGTAGGGAAGGGAACTCGATTCCTCTTCCGAATCCCAGCAGCACCAACACGTACAGGAATCCAAAGCCGAAGCTGATGAAGAGCTTGGCCACCTCTTCCCTCTCGTCTTTGAGGTTGAAGATCCAGAACGATGCCCAGATCAGCGAGGAGCCGAGCGCCAGGGAGGCGCCATAGGGATCGGAGAAGCTCAAGGATGCCGGATCTCCCCGGGTCCCGATAACGACGACACCCAGGAAGCTGACCAGAAGTGTCGCGAGACTGCCCAGGGTCAGCTTCTGCTTCAAGAGTAGTGCCGACAGCAGGGCCAGGACAAGTGGCCAGGTGTAGTTCAGCGACAGGGCCTCCTGAGCGGGGAGCAGGGAGTAGGCTTTGAACAAGACGATGTAGTAGAGAAAGGGGTTCAAGAAACCCAGAATCGCGGAATACAGATACTGGCGTTTCGAGTAGGTGAGGAGCACTGGAAGCCTCCCCTGGAACGCCAGAATGACCCACAGCGTGATGAAAGCAGTGCCCGATGAAAAGAGAAGCAGATGAAGATAGTCCAGGTGGCGCAGGCTGAGCTTGAAGGCCGAGGCAACCGTCGACCACATCAGAACCGCCGCCACGGCGTGTAGATAGGCGCTTTTCTGCTGATGCACTAGCTCTCCCGACCGCTTGTTGATAGTTTTTCGTGGGGAACTCCTTCACGGATCCGGTTATTAGAGATATCCTCTAGCGTCGGCATGGTTGATTGGCCTGCGCGTCGCAGTCTATATTCCTTGCCTGGTCTCTTCAATCACGCATGAGGCCGGCGATTCGGGCTCAGTCGGGGATCTCTTACCCCTGTCGCGGTGCCCCTTGGCAAGTGAAGGGCCAACTCCGATTCATCGAAGGGAAGGTCAGATGAAGGGCACAATTTTTGATTTGACCGGGCGCTCAGCGCTGGTGACGGGTGGAAGCAAGGGGCTGGGTAGGGCCATGGCTCGGGGTTTTGCCCAGGCAGGAGCCGATGTTGCAATCTGCAGCCGCCATGAGGACGAGCTTCGTCGCGCAGCCGCTGAAATCGTCGAGGGAACCGAGGCGCATTGTCACCATCTGGTGGCCGACATGAGCCAGCGTGGTGAAGCCGACCGTCTGGCCGAGTGGGCCCTGGAGGCGATGGGCAAAGTCGATATCCTGGTGAACAATGCTGGGACCAATCTGCCTCAGGCCATCGACGCCATCACAGACCAGGTCTGGGACCAGATCGTCGAGCTCAACTTGACTTCCTGCATGGCCTTGAGCCGTGCCCTGATTCCACAGATGAGGGAGCGCAAGTGGGGACGTGTCATACACATCTCGTCCGTCATGGGATTGGCCTCCAAGGCCGAACGGGATTCATATTCCGTCACCAAGTTCGCCTTGCACGGCCTGGCGAAAGCCAGTGCCCTGGATGTCGGTGCCGACAACATCACCGTGAACTGCATTGCACCAGGACCCTTTGCAACAGATATGCCCGGTCTTCTCCTTACGGACGCACAGAAGCAGACGTTCGCGAAAGGGACTGCGCTGGGGCGCTGGGGACAGCCCGATGAGCTGGTCGGGCCCGCCCTGTTGCTGGCCAGTGAAGCGGGAAGTTACATCACCGGAGAGGTTCTTGTCGTTGACGGCGGGGTGCTCTCTAAGATATTCTAATTCATGTCTTTAGCTATTGAAGGCTCCCGGGATGAGCCGCAGCCTGATCGTTCTCATACCCGCAACTTCTGCATCATTGCCCACATCGATCACGGGAAGTCGACGTTAGCGGACCGTTTTCTCGACGCCACCGGAGCCCTCGATTCCCGCCGCATGCGGGAGCAGGTCCTGGATCAGATGGAGCTGGAGCGGGAACGTGGCATCACCATCAAGATGGCCGCGGTACGACTCCATTACCGCTCCCGGCAGGGACAGGGCTTCGAGCTCAACCTGATCGACACGCCGGGCCATGTCGATTTCACCTATGAAGTTTCTCGCAGCCTGGCTGCCTGCGAAGGAGCCGTGTTGGTGGTCGATGCGGTTCAGGGGGTCGAGGCTCAGACCCTAGCCAACGTGAATCTCGCCCTGGGCAGTAACCTGACCATCATACCTGTCATCAACAAGATCGATCTGCCGGCAGCGGACCCGGAGCGTGTGAAGAGGGAGATTGCTGAGACCCTCTTGATCGACGAGTCGGAATGTCTCCTGGTCAGTGCCAAGGAAGGCATTGGGATTGAAGATGTCCTGGAAGCCATAGTGGCTCGTGTGCCTGCGCCTGGCGGGGAGGAAGACGCTCCCTTGCGCGCCATGGTCTTCGACAGTCATTTCGATCCCTATCTGGGCATCATCGCCTACGTCCGCGTGGTGGATGGAGCCATCCAGCCAGGCATGCGCCTACGCATGATGGCTTCGGGCCGGGAGGCTGAAGTGGCTGGCGTGGGAGTGTTTGCTCCCCAGATGCGCTCCACCTCGGGGCTAAGCGCAGGCCAGGTCGGCTTTTTGCACGCCGGGATCAAGTCGATTGGCCACTGTCGCGTGGGAGACACCGTTACCGGTGCCGGCCGACCCGCTGAGGCTCCACTTGCCGGCTACAAACAGGTGAAGCCCATGGTCTTCTGCGGTCTCTATCCAGTGGACAGCGAACGCTTTACGGATCTGCGCGAAGGCCTGTCACGGCTACAGCTGAACGATGCCGCCCTGGCGTACGAGCCGGAGACCTCGGCCGCTCTGGGTTTCGGTTTTCGTTGTGGGTTCCTGGGGTTGCTCCACAGCGAGATCGTCCAGGAACGGCTCGAACGCGAGTTCGACCTGGACCTGATCGCTACCTCTCCATCGGTTGTCTACCAGCTGACCCTGGTGGATGGAACCGTCGTACACATCGAGAATCCGACTCACTGGCCCGAGGCGGGAAGCATTTCCAAGGTGGAAGAGCCATTCATCATGGCGACGATCCTGGTCCCCAACCAGTACATGGGCGCCTGCATGGACCTCTGCAGTGATCGCCGAGGCACTTTCAATAGCATGGAATCCAGTGGCACCAACCGGGTGGTGTTGACCTATCAGCTCCCGCTGGCGGAGATCCTTCTCGACTTCTTCGACACGCTCAAGAGCCGCACCCGTGGCTACGCCTCATTCGACTACGATTTTCTGGGTTATCGCGAAGGTAAGTTGGTGAAACTGGACATTCGCATCAATTCCGAGCCGGTCGATGCCCTCAGTTTCATCACCCACAAGGACCGTGCCTTTCCCCGAGGCAAGGCATTGGTAGGCCGATTGAAAACGGTCCTTCCGCGGCAGCTCTTCGAGATTCGGGTGCAGGCTTCCCTGGGCTCGAAGATAATTGCCGCCGAGCGAGTCAGTGCCCTGAGGAAGAACGTGCTGGCCAAGTGCTACGGCGGAGACGTGACGCGCAAGCGCAAGTTGATGGAGAAACAGAAGTCGGGAAAGCAGAGGATGAAGGCGGTGGGCAGAGTCCAGATTCCTCAGGAAGCTTTCCTCAGTGTCCTGCGACTTGGCAATGACTGATCGTGCTACGCCAGCCCTGTCACTGGGTTCGGAGGGATTGGGCCTCTATGTCCACATCCCCTTCTGCCCTCAGAAGTGTCCTTACTGTGACTACGTCGCGGGTCGATTTGACCTGTCTGCCCGTCTGGGCTACCTTGGGGCGCTGGAGCGCGAGATCCGGACGAGTTCCTGCGGCGGCCGCAGCATCAATACTGTCTATTTAGGGGGCGGCACGCCTTCCGAGCTCTCGATTCATGAGCTCGAAGTCCTGATCCGCGCTGTTCAGGAGACCTTCGTCACCGAGAACGCCTGCGAGTGGAGTATCGAGTGCAACCCGGAAACAGTCACGTCGGAGTTGCTCGACGGGATGTCGCGTCTCGGATTCAACCGCATCAGCCTCGGTGTTCAGTCTTTTCAGAACCGCTACCTGCAGCTTCTGAGCCGTACACACACTGCCGAGGATTCGCTCCAGTCCTACCGATTGGTCCGAGCAGCCGGATTCGAGAATGTGAATCTCGACCTGCTCTTCGCCCTGCCCGGTCAGTCTCTCGATCACTGGCAGCTGGACCTTGAAGAGGCGCTGGCCCTGGATCCCGAGCACCTCTCCATCTACGGTCTGACGATTGAGGAAGGGACCGAGTTTGGAGAGCGCTGCTCACGAGGAGAACTGGAGGAAATCGATAGGGAAGGCACCGCCGACATGTATGAGACTGCCCTCGATCTGACCCGGGAGGGCGGTTTCGATCAATACGAGCTCTCCAGTTTCGCTCGGCCCGGACGGGAGTGTCTTCACAATCTTGGTTACTGGAACTATTCGCCTTATCTGGGCTTCGGGCTTGGAGCGGCCTCGTTCCTGGAGGGGACTCGATGGACCAATACTGCTGTTCTTGGCGACTATTTGGGGAGTGCTCCCAATGGCGAAGTTTCCAGGGCGACCGAGGAGCGCCTGGAGGGCAGGGAAGCCTTGGGCGAAGAACTTATGCTGGGGCTGCACACTCAAACGGGTGTTTCACTGGGGTCTCTTTCTCTTCGATACGGCTGCGATGTGGTCGAAGAGTATGCGGACTCCTTCCAGCTCTTGAGCGGTCAGAAACTGATCGAGTTTGAGGATGACCACGCCAGGCTCACTCGTAAGGGGAAGCTGGTGGCGGCCGAAGTCTGTGCCGAGTTCTTGCCCACGGAGGAGCCTGTGCCCCTGAGGTCATGAACCATGAATCGGATCTGTGTCTTCTGTGGATCGAAGACCGGCAACAGTCCTCTCTTTCTGGAGGCAGCCATTCAATTGGGTCGGGTGCTGGCCGAGCGTGGACTCGACCTGGTCTATGGCGGGGCCAGCATCGGCTTGATGGGGGCCGTTGCCGATTCGGTCCTGACTGGCGGAGGCAAGGTGGTCGGCGTGATTCCCGAGGCGATGGCGTCCAAGGAGGTCGCTCACGACGGTTTGACTGAAATGCATGTGGTCTCGAGCATGCACGAGCGGAAGTCGATGATGGCCCGGTTGGCGGACGCCTTTGTGGCGCTTCCCGGCGGCTTCGGAAGCTTCGAGGAGCTCTTGGAGATGATCACCTGGGCGCAACTAGGGATCCACCGGAAGCCGGTGGGGATTCTGAATGTCGCCGGCTACTATGATCCTCTGATCCAGTTGTTTGAGGGGGCCATCGAGGCGGGGTTCATCAAGCCCAGGAATCGGCAGTTGTTCGTGATCGAGCAGGAAGCGGACCGATTGCTCCAGACTCTGCTGGCTCACAAATTACCCGAAGTGAAGCGGTGGATAACGGAACGGGAAGCGTAGGTTAGAGATTGGTCAGGCCCATGGCCGCGCTGGCCCCATTCGAGAAAGAAACCTTGGTTGTCTCGAACCACGAACAACGATAGCTCCGTGCCCATCCTACGACGGTCAACGCTCTGTCAGGTGGCGGCCCCTATCACAAACTGCAGAACACCGAGCAAAGGAGCTCCGAACTGAATGCGAGACCTATCAGGTTTCAGCTTAAGGTGGCATTCTCCTCGCGTAACGTGATGGAAACTGAGCAAATCAACACTGACGTCAAGGTCAAGGATCCCTTCGACATCAACCTGGACTGTATCCACTGCGGCTTCTGTGTGCCCAGGTGTCCCACCTATCAGGTTCTGGGAGACGAGAATGATTCGCCCCGGGGCCGGATCTATCTGATGAAGGCTCTCGAGGCGGGGCGTATTCCTCTAGACGAGACCTTCATCGGGCACCTGGATTGCTGCCTCGGGTGCCGAGCCTGTGAAACAGCTTGTCCCTCGGGGGTCCGCTATGAGGTGATGCTCAATGAAACCCGGGCTCGGATCTACGAAGAAAAGCCCCCGCCTCTTCTGCAGCGATTCGTCTTTCGTCGTTTGCTTCCCGCGAACGGTCTGCTCAGACAGGCGGGGCGAGCGCTACGTTTTTACCAACAAGTAGGATTGCAGCGGCTGGTGCGCACAGCTACTTTTCTATCGCGCCTGTTTCCCGGACTCTATGCATCCGAAAAAAAGCTCCCTCAGATCCCTCCTCTCAGGAGCTTCGATTCTTCCTATGCAGCTTACGGGAGCTCTCGCTACCGGGTCGGCTTTCTCACCGGCTGCATCATGCCCCTGATTTTTCCCCAGGTTCACCACGCCAGCATCGAGATGCTACGCCTGGCGGGCTGTGACGTGATCCTGCCACCCTCGCAGTCCTGTTGCGGCGCCTTGCACTCCCATGCCGGGGACCGCGAGATGGCTCGCACCCTGGCGATCCGCAATCTGGAGGCCTTCCCCTGGCAGGAGCTCGACGCCATCATCGTCAACTCCGCCGGTTGTGCTGCCTCCATGAAGGAGTGGGACCATTTGATCGAGGACTCTGATCCCCACTCCGAAGCCGCCCACGGATTCGCCCACAAGGTGAAGGATATCTTAGAGTTCCTGAGCGAGGTCGAGCCTTCCTGGAGCCTGGGAGCGATACCAGAGCGAGTTGCCTACGACGATGCCTGCCATCTGCTCCATGGCCAACAGGTCGGATCGCAGCCCCGGCAGCTCCTGGAGCAGATTCCCCACCTGTCGTTGCTAGAGGTGCCCAACTCGGACCGCTGCTGTGGCAGTGCCGGCATCTATAACCTGCTCCAACCCGAGATGTCCGAGGAGCTATTGGGAATGAAGCTGGAGGAGATCCTGAGCACCAAGCCCGACCGCATCGCCACTGCGAATCCGGGCTGCATCCTGCAGATCCAGTATGGGCTGTCGTCCCAGGATATCCGTATCCCGGTTCAACACCCGGTGGAACTGCTCTACGAGGCCGCCCAGACCGGCCATCCCTGCCCTGTGTCGTAAGGGAGAATAAGATCCAACGGTATGGAAGCCAAATCTGACAAAACCTTGCGCTGCGCTGCTCGAGTGCCGATCCTCGCCGGACTTTTTCTGGCAGCATTTCTCGTCTTCCCGACGCTGCCTGGCGTCGCCCAGACAAAATCTGGCCAGCATTCTCCTCCCCTAGTCGAATCCTCGCCAGAGGGCGTTGGGATGTCGGTCCAACGTCTGGCCCGCATCGAGGCGATGTGCACGCAAGCCGTCGAAGAGGGCACAATACCCGGCGTGGTCGCGTTGGTGGCGCGCCACGGGAAGATTGTCTACTACAAAGCATTCGGCCTGGCCGACAGGGTCACGAACCGCGCCCTGAAGAGGGACGACATTTTCCGGATTGCTTCGCAGTCAAAGGCCATTACCGCCACAGCCGTGATGATGTTGTGGGAGGAAGGTCGCTTTCAGCTCGACGACCCGATCTCGAGATCCATCCCGGAGTTCAAGGACGCCGGTGTCCTGAGGACGTTCAACGAAGCAGACGTGACCTGGACCACGGAACCGGCTCGCACCGCCATTACCGTCCGCCACCTGCTGACCCATACGTCGGGTATTGGCTACGGTGTGATCGACGGCGACGAGCGGTTCCGGAAGATCTACCAGAAGGCCGGCGTCACGGACCTGTTCACCACCGAGTCGGTAACTATCGCGGAGAGTGTCAAGAAGCTCGCGAAGCTGCCCTTGCACCATCATCCGGGCGAGAAATTCACCTATAGTGAAGGCCTCGATGTGCTGGGGTATTTCATCGAGATCGTTTCGGGAATGCCCTTCGACGTCTTTCTGCGCGAGCGTCTTTTTGAACCACTGGGCATGAAGGACACCGCGTTCTATCTTCCGGCGGACAAGGCCGGCCGTTTGGTTCCGGTACAGAAACCGGAGAACGCCAGATGGGTGCCGTATCCGGTAACCTTCTATGATCCCGACTATCCCATCAAAGGCGCGAAGACCTTCTTCTCCGGCGGCGCCGGGCTGTGCAGCACGGCCCGAGATTATGCGACGTTCCTGCAGATGTACCTCAACGGCGGCGAACTGAACGGCATCCGCATCCTGAGCCGGACCACCGTCGAAACGATCATGATCAATCAAGTCGGTGACCTTTCTGGCCTCGGCGACTATGGGCTCGCCTTTGGCGTCCTTTCGGAGAAGGGGCATGCCAAGGGGGGATTGGGCAGTTACGGCACGTTTGAATGGGGAGGGTATTTCAACACTCAATACTTCGCCGACCCGCGCGAAAATCTCATTGGCGTCCTGATGAAACAGACTCGGGACGCTGTCGATGACAGCGGCTGGAAATTCCGACTCCTGGTGGGCCAGGCCGTGGATGATTAGACGTAGCTTTGGCCTCCAGGCCGAAGCAAAGCGGTCGAGCCTAGCTCGACACACGGCGGCCTGGAGCCCACCGCTACGCCGAACTCCCTATTTCTTGCTGGATGCGACCCGATTGCGGAGGACGCCGATCTGGGAGATCTTGACCTCCACCCTGTCGCCAGGCTGAAGATATTCGCCGGTCGTGTTCCCCACGCCCGAGACGGTGCCGGTACTGATGATGTCCCCTGGCTCCAGGGTGACGATGGCTGAGATATATTCGATCAGATCTGCCACCGGAACCAACATCTGGGCGGTACTATTGTGCTGCTTGCGATCCCCATTGACGTAGGTGCTGATCTCCAGTGACTGAGGATCGGGGATCTCATCCGAGGTGACGATCCACGGTCCCAAAGGGGCGAACGTGTCCAGCCATTTTCCGTTGAGCCAGTCGAACCATATGTCCTCGTCACGATCCTCGCTGCGACTCTTGATCCTTAGCTTTCGCTCGGAGACGTCGTTCATGACGGTATAGCCTGCCACGTAGCGAAGTGCCTCGGAAGCGGAAACGCGCTTGGTCTTGCGGCCAATCACCACTGCCAGTTCACCTTCCCAGTCGATGGCGGTCGCCACGGGTGGAATGAGAATACGCTCGCCGGGTCCGATGACCGTAGTGGTGGCGGGTTTCATGAAGAAGCGAGGCGTTTCCTTGTCCTGAACCGCCATCTTGCCGCCCCCTTCCTCTATGTGGTCCTGGTAATTACCAGACAGACATAGCAGTTTACGGGGCACTAGTGGAGCCCTGAGCTGGATCCGGCTCAGCTGGAAGGTGATCTTGCCGTCGGGATTGTTGCCCGCCCCTGCGAGCGTGGCATTCAGCGCCTTTTTTGCGGCCGACCTGCCCTTCTGGCCTGCTCCCAGGAACTCCAGCATATCGCCTAGAAACGAGTGAGCCGGGCGCTTTTCCTGACGTGCAAGACGTCGGTCTGCTCCCTCGAGGTCGACTACGAGCTGGTCCTCGACCACCGCGCCCAGGAAAGTCTTGGTCGATGTTGAGCAGGTCGCTAGTTTCATCGCTTCACCCGTGGCGGCGGTCTCCGGACCGCCGTTCATCGAGCCAGAGGCTCGAAAGATAAAGATACTTCGGCCTGGAGACCGAAGCCACGTTCTTTCTGAAGGACTCTAGATCCCCAAGATCCTGGCGGCATTACCTCCCAGGACCTGGGCCTTGTCCTCGCTCGAGATCTGGGCGGTGATGATTTTCCCCAATTGGGGCCGAGGATCCATCAGGGGCGTGTCCGAGCCGAACAGCACCCTGTCGGCTCCCGCTTCAGAGACCAACTGCTCTATGACTCCGGGTGTCCGAAAGGTGGAGCACGTCTCCAGATAGACGTTGGGGTTGGCGTTCGCCGCAGCGATGGCTTGCGCCCGGTGCTCCGGAGTGTTCCCCGAGTGGCCTGAAACGAACTTGGCTCGCGGAAATCGGGGTGCTACGTCGGCCAGATATTTCGGAAAGGCCTGGGGCTCGCTTCCGGTGTGGTGAATGATCAACAAACCTCTCTGGTCAGCGAACTTGTAAATGGGATCCCACTGGGGCTGATCCAAAGACCAGGGAACGAAGGGAGGGTAGAGCTTGATCGCGACCAGCTTGAGGGTGTCAATCGCCCTTTCCAGCTCGGCAACCATGGCGGCGGCCGGCGTCAGCGGACTGACGTAGGCAAAGCCGACGAAGCGCTCGGGGTGGCGGGCAACGAATTGCGCGGTCATGTCATTGCCCGTGGGCCCGCTCGGATAATAGATGTTGAACAAACAGGAGACGTCGATGCCGCAGGCGTCCATCGCGTGAAGCATCAGATCCGGATCGTCGACCATTCCCATGATGTCGTTGGATCCCACATGTCCGTGGAAGTCGATGACTCGTACTCCTTCAATCATTGGCTTGCTTCCCCAGGATTCTCACCAGATTGCCCTCGCAGATGAGGGCCAGATCGTCGTCTGACAGCCCCACGTGGTGGAGGTAGAAAAGCATCGGCCCCATGGCCAGTCTCCAATACCAGGATCCGAAGACGAAACGCCCCGCTCCAAATTCGTCCAGTAGATCTTCCAGCTGCCCGATGGGTTCGAAGCGGCTCAGCTCCAGATGGGCTCGAGGCAGCGCCTTCATCATGGGCTGGGCCCAGAGGGCATGCATGTAGTGAGCCCCCACCAGGACTGTCTCCAGATCCGGGTAGGCCTGGAGTGTGCCGACCAGCTCGTCAGCATCCATTTCCGGCAGAGCTAGCCAGAGCGGAATGCCTTCCTGACTCAGCCAGCTCAACAGGGGATCGTAGGACCAGGGACGAAAGGGGAAATCGACAATGTCCAGGCCCGCTAGGCGCACACTGCTGACCCTGCCCTGGGCGTGGAGCCCGCGAAGCTGCTCCAGAGAGCGGCTAGTCGGGTGAGCAGCCCACTGTGGATAGAGGCGCCCGTCGTCTCCCAACCAGTCCTCCAGAGCCCGATTAGCGTCCACCGGACTGGTCTTGTCCGCCAGGGCATGGTAGATGACGGCTCGCTGGATGCTGTGGGTGTCCATCTCAGCCAGCAGACCGGCACGGTCAGGGCAGGGAGATACTTCGTCGTGGGCGTCTCCAACCTTCACATTGGCGTCGAAGACAGGGACACGGGGTTTGAAGGAAAGGGATGTCATGGATTCTCCTCGGCCTATCCTGATCAGATCGGGCATAGGCAGGAATTAATTGGTTTTCGAGGCGGGACTATAGCAGAGTTCGGCGACTGAAAACAGGTGTGTTTGACACCTGAGGAACGGAGCCTGGATCGAGGCGGGGCGAGAGCTCCAGTCTACAGATATATCCGAGAGGTTGATCCTATCGCTTTATTTCCTGGGAAGCAGCAGAACGATCGTCACCCCATTCTCCGTTTGGTATTCGAGCCGGTGCTCTGCGTTCTTGGGGAGCTTCTCAACGGGGAAGTACAGATAGCCGGCGATTGGGGCATCGACGGCGCCCTGCGGCAGTCCCTTGTCCTCGAGCTCCTGCTCCATCACGCGCCGATCCTGGCTGGTAGAGGCCGGAGGGTTACGGTCGAGGACCACGCCGACTCCCACCGAGGTTCTGACCCCTCGGCCGCCCGTCTGGTTGCCATAGCGATCGTTGCGCCTCGGACCGGATTCGTATCCGACTGATCCATACGGGATTATGCCTACTTGCCTCTGCTGGGGAGCCGTTCGTTGCAGGCCCGCAGCGATCAGCGCCGGATCCCGGGGACGGATCTCAGCATCCAGACCGGAAATCTGGAGAGTGAAATCAGTGTTCGCTATGTCAATCTCGTCCTTGCCTGGGTAGAGTGCGATCTCCACCACGATGTAGCCCCGATTCAGGTCGGTGACGAAGGTTTGGGTTACCTCGAGCTTGCTGAGCAGGCGGGCCCCCAACTTGAAGCCCTCCTTTTCCACCGAGATCGGATACTTGCTCGCCTCGCTACGAGGGCGGGTTCCGTCTGAGTTCCCCAGGGCAGAAATGATGAAGAGGATGGAAATCGAAAGGATGCTAGCTATCCGTTTCATGGGCGGTGCTCCTTTTCCCTTTCCTTTAGATCGGCCTCAATCTTTATAGTCTTCCCGCTCAGTACGTAGACCCGAAGCTCGAAGGGTTCGTGGAGGTCGGCCGCGACCTTGAGTTGATAAACACCGGGCTCAAGCCAGATCTCCTTGAGATCCTTCGCCACGCCGGCAAAGGCTCCATCCAGGAAGACGCTGGCCTCCTTGTGCGCTGTCTTCAGCTTGATGCGGCCTGTGTTGCTGGTTTTGTCGAAGCCCAGATGGTAGCCGGGATGTGCCCAGGCATCCAGCGGATGATAGTAGCCGGAGTAGTAGCCTCCATGGTAGTAGGGACTATAGGGGTGGTAGAAACCCGGGGAACGGTAGCCGTACCTGCTATAGCCGGCTCCAATGGAAATTCCCCCCAGCCTCACCCGTCCCTGCTTTTCGACTTCCACCTTCTGCTCCGGCTCAGAGGGCGCGGTCTTTTCCTGTCCCAACAAAGGAGTGGCAAGGTAGAGGAGCACCGCCACGGCTGGGAGCAAAGTCATTCTTGTCATGATTCGCTTGTTCCTCGATGAGAGGTTGCACTACTACCCGCCCTATACTAGATGCTTCTGTAGTCCATTGTGTTCATTTCGGACATGGGAAGCAAACGCTAGCAGCTCAGACATCGACCCTGTATCTCACTCTAGCACGCTGGGAGCTACATGCTCCACTCACGGAACGAGGTCGAAACCGGATTCCGCGAAATGGTGGTCGAAAGTGAAGATTCTGGTGATACCCTGCTCCCGCATCAGCACAATGGACGCCGCATCGCAAAGCGAGAATTTGGGATCGGCGTTGCGAACGAACTCGAGCCAGGCGGCGTCAAGCTGTCCGCTGCTCAGGCCGACTACCCTGATGACCTGGCTCCTCAGCAGGGCGTCTCCGATTGTCCGGGAAGTCTCCCACCCCGCACGGCGGCGGAGGTGGGTGACCGTCTCCGCCAGGACGAGCTGAGTTGTTAGAATGTAGAGGCCCTCGCTCTCGAAGCTTCTCCAGGCTTGGGCCGCTCGCTTGTGGCGTTGGTCGCGAGCATCGAATGTGGCGATGAAACCCGAGCTATCAGCGAAGATCATCCGACTCAAGTCTGCTAGTAAACGCTTGTGTTGATGGCTTCATCAAGGTCGGGGATGCCCTGACCGTCGCTCGGCAGAGCGGGTAGCTGGACCGATCCTACCAGGTCGCTCGCCGGGTCCTGAGACCAGGGGGCCTTCTGGACTTGGCTCGCTCTTGACAAAAACTCCTCGAGGGCTTCGCGTACTACCGAGGCGAGGGAACAACCCCGTTTTCGCGCCAGGTTTGTCGCCTCCTGGTACTGTTCTTCGGTCAAGTAGATCTGTGTGCGTCGCTCTGTTAGCGCCATGCTGTAACTGTATGCTGTATAAGCGTGCCTGTCAATTTTTTTTGGGAAATCGAAGCGGTGAGCGGGGGAACGTCGTGCTTGGGGTCTCGTTGTGGTAAAAAGCAGCGACGTGGTGAAGCCGGTGCTCTCCTTTCAAGGTGTTTCCAAGATCTACGATTCCGGAGCCGGTGACCGTTACGCCCTGCGGGAAGTCTCCTTCGACTTGTCGGCGGGGCAGCGAGTAGCCGTCCAGGGGCGCAGCGGCAGTGGTAAATCGACGCTGTTGCACATAGCTGCAGGGATCGATCTACCTTCCGAGGGAGAAGTCTGGATTGAAGGCCGCAACCTTGCCAGTCTCTCGGAACGCGACCGAGCCCTACTGAGGCGTGATGGCGTCGGGTTGGTCTTTCAGTTCTTCTACCTGCTATCCCATCTTTCCGTCGCTGAAAACGTCGGTCTTCCTGAGCTGGTCTCGGGCGGCCGACCCTCGCAGTTTCTCCCCCGGGTGAAAGCTCTACTGGACCGGGTGGACCTGGCCGATCGAGTGGATGATCCCATTCATCAGCTTAGCGGGGGAGAGATGCAGCGCGTAGCTATTTGCCGGGCACTCTTGCGCCGGCCGCGGCTGCTCCTGGCAGACGAGCCCACCGGTAATCTCGATGATGACAATAGTCAACAGGTCCTGCAGCTGATGCTCTCATTGGCAGAGGAGGAAGGCAGTACCCTGATCTACGCCACTCACAGCCGGGAGCTCGCCGCCCTGGCGGACCAGCGTTGGAGGCTCCACAGTGGCATCATGGAGCAGGTTTGAGGCGCTACCTTTTCCTTTCCCTTCGTGCCCGGATCCGGGCTGGGAGCGCCCTCTACTTTCTCACCATACTCGGGGTGGCGCTCGGTGTCGCCTCGGTTGTCTGCATCCAGATCATCAACCGAAATTCTCTGGCGGCTTTCAGGGGAAGTATTGAAGCGGTCAGTGGCGAGGCCGACTTCACGATCCTGAGTCGAACTCCGACCTTTTCTGAAGCGCTCTATCCAAAGGTTCTGGGAGCGCCAGGCGTAGCCGCAGCCTGGCCTTTGTGCCGTCTTGATGTGGCACTCGCCGACTCCGCAGGGATTTTCCTGGAGATCCTGGGAATCGATTTCTTCGCTCCCGTGCGGATGCCCTGGGCAGGAGAGCGAGGGGAGGACTGGAGCATCTTGGGCCAGCCAGGATGGGCGGCTGTGACACCCCAACTGGCAAAGGATATGGACTGGATCGTCGGGGACAGGTTCCAGGTCTCGAGCGGTTCCCGCAGCGTGGAGCTGACGGTGGGCGCACTGGTGGACTTTCGCCGATTGACCCCTTTTGCGAGTAACAAGCTCGTCGTGATGGATATCTCCCAGGTGCAGGGTCTGTTCGCTCGGTCAGGCGAGATCGATCAGATTGACGTCAGGTTGGACCCGGCTGCGAACCTCACGAAGGTTGTCGCCGATCTTCAGCTTCGATTGGGTCCGTCCGTGAGACTCTTGACTCCCGAACAGCGCGAGAACACGGCATCCGATCTACTCGAGGCTTTTCGGCTCAACCTCACGGCGTTGAGCCTTATTAGTCTTTTCGTTGGACTCTTTCTTGTCTATAGCAGCACACAAGCCCTGCTCCTGCGCCGGCGTGCCGAGTTTGGTGTGCTGCGATCGCTGGGGGCGACTCGGACGCAGGTACTGAGTCTCATCCTTCGGGAGGTGCTGCTCATCGGGATCGTGGGTGTCGTTCTGGGAATCCCATTGGGTTACTGGGCTGCCCAGGCCAACGTTAGGGTGGTGAGCGCGACCCTCAGCAACCTCTACCTGCTGGCCGAAATCGAATCCTTGGAGATCCCTCTCTGGATCTACCTGCTGGCGGCAGTGATCGGGATTGGTGGAGCCGTGGCCGGTGCCCTGATTCCTGCTCTTGACATGAGTCGACGACAGATCCGGGCGTTACTCGCGCCGCCGATTCTGCACCAGAGGGTCGCCTCGCTGGCCCTGCCGCTCTTCCTTGGGGGAGTGCTGATCCTGGTCCTCACGGGGTTGTGGTATCAGGTGTATGGCTGGACCTGGAAGCCGTCCGGTTTCGTCCTTGGTATCGCTGTCTTGGTTGTGCTCCCACTGTCCGCTCCTCTCTTCATTCGCAGGATCACCGCGGCAGTTCCGGTTCGAGGGTTCGGTCTAGGGTACAGTCTCAAAAGCCTGGGTGCCAGGCTGCAGACGACCTCTTTTGCGGTATCCTCCCTCGCCATTGCGGTCAGCATGCTGATCGGGATCACTTTCATGATTGGCAGTTTTCGGCGGACCGTCGATGTCTGGGTCGGTGGGACGGTGAAAGCCGACATCTACGTCAGCACGTCCTCTTTTCGGGGAAGAGGCGTTCAGGCGACTCTCGATGATGATCTCGTTTCCTCGCTTTCGAATCTTCCCGGCGTCCGAGCGGTTGACCGGCTGCGCAAGCTGGAGGTCTACTCAGGTGATCGCGAGATCTATCTGGCCGGGGTGGACATGAGCCTGCTGGGAGGCGAGTCCCGCTTTCCCCTGCTCTACGGAAACCCATCCCAGGCCTGGCCGTTGCTGAGGCAGGGGAAGGCCGTCCTCATCGGCGAGACCCTCGCCCACAAGGCGGATCTAGGAGTGGGAGATCGGCTGGTGGTTTCTGCTTCAGGAGGAGAAGTACGGTTTCCTATCGTCGGGGTGTACTACGATTATTCCCCTGGGAAGGGCCTGGCCGTGGTCGATCTCGAGGCTCTGGCCCAGCACTTCGAACCGGGATCTGCGCACAGCCTAGCCCTCTATCTGCAGGCGCCCGAGGAGACGGAGCGGGTTGTCGATCAGCTCAAACTCCGCTATGCGGAGACGCCGCTACGGTTTCGGAGCAACCGGACTCTAAGGCAGGCGGTTTTGAAGATCTTCGACCAGACCTTCGCCATCACGCGACTCTTGCAGGCCATGTGCCTCTTGATTGCGGTCTGTGGAATTACACTGACCCTGTTGATTCTGGCGCGGGAACGCATTTCCGAGTTGGCCTTGTACCGGGCTATGGGAGCCCTGCGTCTACAGGTATTCTGGGTCTTTGTGGGGAAGGGACTGGGAATCGGACTTCTGGGTTTGGCGCTGGGAATCCTGGGAGGCATCGCCCTCGCCGCCATCCTGATCTTCGTCATCAATCGAGCCTACTTCGGGTGGACTATACAGGTCTATTGGCCCTGGGCCTCCTTGATTCAGCAAAGCGCGACCATTCTGGGAGCTGCGCTGCTGGCAAGCTTTTACCCTGCTCTCCGGGCCACTCAGAGCCCGGCTACGGTTTTGAGTCGAGATGATATGTGAAAGGAGTGCTCTTATTGTGAGCCTTCGAATCGCCCTGTCTCTCTGCCCGTTGCTGGTTGCTGTTGAAGCCGCAGAATGGCGTCCGGCCCGACCGGAGTATTCCTGGTCTTTTCCCCAGCATCACTGGGCTCGCGAAGGCTACCGGACGGAGTGGTGGTATTTCACCGGTCGGCTGGTTTCCGAGAGCGACCCAGAACGCGTCTTCGGCTACCAGTTCACGTTCTTTCGAGTGGGACTGCTTCCCCAACGACCGCAGCTGGAGTCCGAATGGGCTGCCAGCGATCTGGTAATGGGACATGCAGCCGTCACGGATCTCGCCGTGAAGCGGCATCTTTTCAGCGAGGTGTTCTACCGTGCCATTCCCCTGTTAGGCGGCTTTCCCCGTTACCCTGATCCGCTGATCGCCTGGAGCCGTGCTCCCACCGGCACCGATGGCCGATGGACCCTGAGCTGGAACGGTCAGGCCTTCGACTTTTCCATGAAGGACAGAGGGCAGGGGGTGGCCTTCGATCTGAAGACCCTACCCAGCAAGGCTTCTGTCTTCCAGGGACCAAACGGGTTTAGCCTCAAGGGTAATGACAAGACGGCGGCCAGCCACTACTACAGCTTCACCCGTCTCCAGACCCACGGCTCGATGACGATTGGGGGAAAGACGACCAAGGTGCGGGGTGAGAGCTGGATGGACAAGGAGTTCGGCTCCAACCAGCTCAGCGCCAATCAGGTAGGGTGGGACTGGTTCAGTCTTCAACTCAACGATGGTCGCGAGGTCATGCTCTATCTCCTGCGCGACGATCAGGGAAGAGTGGACTTTGCTAGAGGTTCGCTGGTTTCAAGGACTGGTGAAGTGCGTTATCTGGCCCCGGGCGATTGGACGGTGCAGTCCAGCCGTACCTGGAAGAGTAAAGAGACCGGGGCCGAGTATCCGGCAGGCTGGACGGTGAGATTGCCGGACGCCGACCTGGAGATGGTGGTGGTTCCTGAACTGGCAGACCAGGAGAACCGCAGCCGGATTGTCGAGGATCTCTTCTACTGGGAGGGTCTGGTTCGAGTGCAGGATCCGCAAGGCAGACGGATCGGTCACGGATACGTGGAGCTGACCGGCTACGGAACCGGGCGCCGTCCCGCGATCTAGGGTAAAACTTCAAGCAGGAAGTCGTGGAAGGGTTCATCGAACTGAGCCCTGAGTGTTTGTAGAACGGGCACTCCTGCCCGTCGTCTTCCTTGACGGGCAAGAGTGCCCGTTCTACAACCGACTCGGTGCTATCGATGTTTCGGTAGGAGACAACCAAAGCTTCCTTCTCGAATGGCGTCAGCTCAGCCGGGGCCGGGATAGAGCTATTGGACCGTCACACGCTTGCGGTGTGTGGTCATCTCTCCGGAAGGTGTCTGGCGCAGGATCACTACCATTTCGTAGCTGCCAGAAGGTGCCTTCCCTTCGGCGTCGATCCGGGCGGTCTCGTGCCGGCGAAAATCAGCCAGTTGTTGAGCGCTGAATTCCAGATCTGCCTGTTTCTCCAAGAACATCTCGTCCTTTGCCAACTTACCGGATCCGTCTATCAGTGCGACAAAGATCTCGACTACACATTTGTATTTGCCTCCTGCAGCTGCGAAGCCTAGAGCTTGCGTCGGAATGACGGTGTTGAGTCGGATCTTGCCATCGTTGGTCGAGACCTGGAGCTCGGAGAGGAACTCTTGAAAAAGATGGGGGAACTTCAGGGCATTGAGCAGGTCACGCTTTGCCATGGATTTCTTGTCCGCCTCGATGTAGCTTCTGCGAAAGCGAAGCTCGAGCCGGGGGCGATTGACCTTCACTTTGATCGAGTGAAAGGTGCCCGGTTTTCTCCTGGCTGTGGGAACGAAGCCAACAAGGTAGTATTCGGACCGATCCTGGAAGGCCCTCCTAACGCCCTCGCCCAGGTCGTTGCTGTCCACGAACGAGCGTCCCCCAGTGCCCAGGGAAAGGGATATAAGGAAATCCTGGGGACCGGTGATCTCTGCAAGTGAGGATGAGAATTGGCTGAAATAGCCCGAACCACTGGTGCTGACATCGAACGGAGCCGACAGGCCTCGGCTGTCGATGCTGTAGATCGAGACCTGGGAGCGGTTGGACTGATCGATCGCTGAACGAAGTGTGCCCCGCAGGCTTGAGGCGTATCCCAGCCCCCGTAGCTCCCGGTTGACGAAGAGCATGATCGGGGTCCGGTTGGGGTAGATCGCGGTCGCCCTGTCCTCGATAATCCGACTCAGCACGGACCCAGCATCGATGGGATAGCCACCGGAAAAAAAGATGAGCTGCTTGCGCCCAGGGAGGGAACGCAGCCGGGTGGAAAGCGCCGCCAAAGAAGCGGTCGCCGAATTCGCCTGTTGGTCCAGATTGACCAGAAAGCTTCTTCCAAGGGCCACGGCGGCGGAGACCAGGGCCTCTACCACGGGTGGAAGAGTTTGCAGGGGTTGGGGAGTCAAGTCGAACGGGGGGACGCTGCTGAATAGCTCTTCCATTTCTGCAATAAAGTGTGCGAACGAGCTGGATCCCGACGGGTTGACCGGTAGCTTTTCCAGGGCGTGCATCAAACTGGGGACACTTGAGGTGAAGTTCTGTCTGACGTTGAGGCCTCGACTCAAGCTGGCAATCATCACCCGGTCATCTGGCGTCAGCCCCGCCTGGAGAAATTCTCGGATCGACTTTTTGACTTGTTTGAGGTCCTGATGGGCAATCGTGTCCAAATCGAGCAGAAAGACGTAGTACCTACTGTTTCCCCTTGGAGAAATAGTCTTGGCTTCCCCCTTTACTTCGGAAAGAGTTGGTGCGATCTCCTGCTCGGCGGCGGGCTGCCGAGGCTTGCTTCCCCGGAGCTGCAGAAAAGAGGTGACTTGGCGCTTCCCGTCTTCGTAGAGCTCGATTTCGTCGAGTTCGAGGTCGGACACAAAGTTACCCTCTCGGTCCGTCACTACCAGATCGACCAGTACCACTTCCGAAGTGGTTCTGAAGCTTGGCTGTTCCCGACTCTGGGCGAACGCGGAGTTTTGGCAGAGGCCAACACTGGCGGCAAGAAAGCTGAAAAAAAGAGGGCTGAAAAATAGTGGGTGGCTCAGAAGCCTGGACACGTAGAGCATTCTATCAGAGCCTCTTCTCTTTGTTCCTCCTAGAGGGCCACTGAGTGCTTTTTGGCCCGTCAACCGGGGAGAGTACCTGTGCTAAACTCCGACCCATGACCAACATTGACTATCGGGAGTTTGACCGCCAGATCTGGGAAGAAGAGCTGGAGGCCTTTGTCCCACCACTGGTTTACGACATGCACACCCACATGTGGTCCGAGGAGCACAGGGGGCAGAGTGGCCCCTCAGGTTTGCGCTGGGAAATTGACTATCAGGATCACCTGACATGGGCGGCCAAGTTGTATCCCGGCCGCGAAACACACTACCTGGTCCTGGGAACACCGATTGTCGGCATTGATATAGAAGGACACAACGACTGGATGGCGGCCCAGATGGCAGCGGATCCCGCCTCTGCCGTGAACCTGCTGGTGGTGCCGGAGATGAGCCCTGAATATGTTGCCGAGCAGGTCCGGAAGCACGGCTTCCTGGGGCTCAAGCCCTATCGGTCGTTCGCCCCGGACCCTGCCAACGGAAGAATCCAGGACTTTCTCCCCGAGTCGTTCATTGAGGTGGCGCACGATCTTGGACTGGCGATTACCATGCACCTCTCGAAGAAGACCGGGCCGGCGGACCCTGAGAATCTCCAGGATCTGGAGAACTATACTCACAAGTATCCGCGGGCCCAATGGATACTGGCCCACTGCGGCCGAGCCTTCAATCCCTTCATGCTGGAAGAATCCATCCACCGGCTCAAGGACATGCCGAACCTCTGGTACGACACTTCAGCTGTCAATGACCTGTACTCCCAGTATCTACTGATGAAGCACGAGGACCGAAAAAGAGTGATGTTCGGTTCGGACAATATTGCAGCAGGCTGCGTCCGAGGCAAGTACGTTACCTGGGGTAAGGCCTGGCAGTATTTCGAGGGTTTTCCGGACTTGTCCCACTGCGATCCCAGTGCCACTTTCGTCATCTACGAGCAGCTGCGACAGGAAAGGCAGGTTGCCGAGATACTGGGTTTGAGTCAGGATGAAATCGAGGATCACTTCTCGGGAAACGCCATCCGCTTCATCAACCAGGTACGCTCGGCAGGAGCCGGTTGAGTGGTCTTCCCCGAACCACGAACATCGACAGTACCGTGTCCTGTGTAGGATGGGCATTCCTGCCCGTCGAGAATTTGTGACGGGCAGGAGTGCCCATCCTACGAGTCACTGCTGCGTGCAGATGTTGGTCCTCTCACGGAACGAACTGAAACGAAAACAGTTTCGCTTTGTCCAGGTGGAATTTCAGTTTGATGGTCTTGCCTCGAAGGGACTCTAGATTGCTACGGCCCTTCCAGGTCACCGTGTGAGAGATCGCGTCTTCTCCGAACTCATCGGAATTTCCCTTTTGGAAATCTGGAATCGGCAGACCGGTTTTCCCGTCGAGGACCTCGACCCGGACGCTGCCATAGCCGGGTCCTACATACTTGTCCACGCCGCTCGCATTGATCTGCAGCCGGCTTCCCTCGAAAGTCAGAGGCCGAGTTGTGAGCGTGCCCTGGCCGGTTATTGAGGCGAATCCGTCGAGGCGGAGGATGGCCAGCCCCACCTGGCCTCGCTGATGCTCCCTGCGCTGCTTGAACCAGTGGTGGCCGCTGAACCCCTCGTAGTAGAGCCAGATCTCTCCCCGGTCCTCGCGCACGATCCCGTTGTGGACGGAATAGACCAGGTCCTGGTCCCAGCTTCCCTCCGGCCCGTTGGGGATGAATTGACGGCCCTGTCCCACCCGCGTGAATTTCTCGCCATCGCGGCTCCAGAGCAGCTGCACGTTCATCCGATCCATCCAGGGGGACCGGGCCTTACCGCTATCCATCCCTGCAGGCGCGACTCCGAACATGTTGTGGTAGACGGATGTAAAGCCCACGAAGCCGCCTTCGTAGGGCAGGACTTCGAGTGTATAGAAGTCACGGCTTCCCACCGGGTCCTTCTCGTCGGCGTGGAAGCAGATGAAGCGGTCGTCGGGATTCCGGTAGGTCGCCGGACTGTCCCAGTTGAGAAAGTCGGTGCTGGTGGCAAACCCGGCGGTACGGGTGCGAGCGCCTTCAGGATAGATGGGCTCTGGATCCATCCAACGATTGAGGGAGGTGCCGGTTCTGAGGTAGAGGATGTATCTCTGCCGCTTGGAGTCCCACATGAGGTTGTTGTTGGTGTCGCTCCAGTAGGGGACAGCGGGCTGATCGACCTGATAGGGTTTCCAGTTAAGACCGTCGGCAGAGTAGGCGGGAAACATCCCCTTCTTCCCATCCGGTTTGTCGAAATAGATCATCTTGTACCGTTCTTGCTCGCGGTCGGTAGCCGGGTCCCGGAACACGGTGTTGCTCCACGCCTCCTTCGAGAAGGGGACGGAGATGAAATTGGTGTCGTATCCCAGATACTCGACCTGTCCCAGCTTCGGCTTGATCCAGTGAATACCGTCCTTGGACTCGGCGTAGGAGAGCCACTTCCGGGACCAATCCCAATTGACCATCAGATCGTAGAAACGGTAGATACCCCGATCCGGGTCGAAGAAGATCTGTCCGCAATCTCCGCCGTGGGAGAGGCCTCCCTTGTGCTCCCAGTCGGTATCGAGACGGATTACCGGATTCTCCGGGTACTTGAGGGGTTGGTTCATCAAGCGATAAACCCTGGGGCTCATCGCCTCGATGACATAGTCGTCGATCAGAAGCTGCTTCTGTGAACCGATGACGAGAGGTGTTTCTGCCGCGGCCTCCAGGCTCAGCAAGGACTGGCCGAGCACGACGAGGGCGATCCACCGGGCTCTCACTGCTTTACGCATTGTCCTTGTTCTCCAGGGTACTGATCTACTGGGAACTACTCGAGCTTGAAGGAATACAGCCTGGCGTTACCCAGCACGAACCTGAGCCGGATCTCGCGGCCGGCGACTGCGGAAAGGTCTCGACCCCCTTCCCAGGAGACTTTCTGGTAGATGTCTGTTCCCATCAGGGGGTTGCAGTTGGCTGCCTCATAGCCGGGAAGGACCCGACCGTCCCGATCTTGCACTTCCACCCGAACATATCCCTTGGCGCTGGGGTTGTCGGTGTAGAACTCGCGGTAGGGCTCCTTCCCGCTGTCCCGTTCGAAATTGGGCCTCGAACCGGTCAAGGAGGACATGTTGACCCACAACGAGGAGCCCTTCAGCTTGAGCCGGCGCGTCTGGACCGATCCCTCACTGGTAGCGTCAATCGAGACCCAGCCATCCTGCCGGATGGTGGCGAGGCCGATCTGGCCATCGTGGTCCTCGGAGGGGGCGTTGTGCAGGTTGCTGAAGCCAGAGTAGTAGATCCAGATCCGACCGTCCTTGACGATGGGGTTGCTGGAGGGGTAGACCATGCCGTGGTCGAAGGCGCCTTTCTTGAAGTTGTTGGTGGTAGCCAGGTGCAGGAAAAGCTTCCTGTCCGCGGACCGTTCCCACTCGATGCTGTCACGGCTGGACACCAGCTGGATGTCCATGAAGTGGGTATAGGTGTGGTAGACCCAGAGCAGCCCCAGAAACTGGTTCCCGTAGGGAAAGGCGGAGAGTCCATAGAACTGGGTGTCAGGTGGATCATGCTTGTCCGGTGCGAGCACCTCCTGGGAGTCCCGCCAGTGGATGAAATCGTCGCTCACCATTCGTGACACCTTACGGATGGGCCCGCCTATGGTCTTGTGATAGAGGATGAATTGGCCGGTTTCAGGATGCTGGGTCACCTGAAAGGTGTCCCCGGTCGCCCAGCAAGGGACGATGGCCTTCTCGGCGTAGTTGGTCCAGCGCTTTCCGTCGGGTGAGAACGCCACCCAGATACCGCACTGCTCCCTTTCATGGGTCAACCAGTACAGTAGCTTATAGCGGCGTGAAGGGTCCGGGTCTCGCTTGTCCTTGAGGACGGAGTGGGTCCAGCCGGACCACTTCAGGAAGATGTTGTTGGCCTTGGACCCCTGGAACTCGATCAGGCCCAGATCGGGCTTTTCCCATGTGATCCCGTCCTTGGAGGTGGCGTAGCAGAGGAAGTCCTCGATGTTGGGGCGCTCGCGGGTGCCAATGGTGTTGTACCACATCTTGAAGATCTGATCTTCTTCGTCCCAGATCACGGTACCGGGTTGGAGCACCAGGTAGCCTTCCCAGGGCCGGTCCGGCTTCAGCAGCGGGTTCTTGGCGTGCTTTCGACCTATGTTCAAGCTTCGCCACACCTGCGTCATCTTCTCGACCAGGTAGTCGTCCACGAAGAGATGAACCCCCCGGCCCACCTCGATCGGGTCAGGTCCTGCCTGGGCGGTCTGGGAGGAGGCGGTGAAGGCGATGAGGATACACAGGGCGGGTAGTAACCATTGTCTGGATTGTCGTAGCTTCATGATTCAGTTCTCCAATCAGTAAGTTCAGTGTCCCCAGCTTCGAGAGTGAAAGTTTTGGGGCCGGGCGTTAGGTCTGCCGTGATTGTCGCTACCGCTTCTGACAGAGCCGTGACTGGGGAGCGGTCCCGATCACCGATCGGGACATGCTGTAAAGGGGATCCAATGGGCCACCGTCCGTTTGGTCTGTTGTTTCCGGCATCCTTATGCCGGGACCGCTCCTTCGCAGTCACGGCTCTGTCATTGGCAGCTCTTGCATGATCTCCTAACCAAGTGAAGTTTCAGCTTAGTTGCGCCAGTGGGCACATTGGATGATTCCGGCGAAGACTTCAGTCCCGCTCACTCCTCAGAAAGAGGTTCGACGTCAAACGATCCGACATGAGACGAATCTTTCACGCCACCGAAAGATATGCCCTGATATTGCAGAGGTGCTGGACGAATTCTGCCGTGATCAGGATGTTGTCGCCGACCGTGGGTTCAGGACTCCAGAACTTGGTGTTTTCCCAGTGACCGTCCGGCAGCTGGTGGTCCACGAACCAATCTCCCAGACGGATCGTCCATTCTCGGAACTGCTCTTCCCGCGTGGCCACGTACAGGAGCCCCGATCCCCAACCCGACTTGCAGAGCTGCTTGGAATCGAACTGACATTCGTCGCTGGTCATCGAGAATTTCTGGTACTCCCGGGCGAGGTCGAGCCACTGGGTGGAGCCGCTGGCCATGTGGAGCTGGGAGAGAAACGCGGCGGCGATGCCCCCGTTGAAATGGTGTTGCCAGGGTTCGTCTTTCTTGGTGACGTAGAAGGCCTCCTGCTCTTCCGGGTAGTTCTGAACCAGGCCCTGGGAGCGGCTGTAGACTGCATAGAGTCTCCGCTCCGGTTCCGGCTGCAGGTCCCAGAGCCGCTGGAACCACTCGCCGGCCTTGACAGCGGCCTCCACCCGACCCGTGAGCGCAAGGCTCATACCCGCTTGAGCAGTGGGGAAAAGCTCCTGCTCGGCGTCCCCGCTCCGGTCTGAGCGGGTGGCGTAGAAACCTCCGGTCTCGGGGTCCTGCCAGGTCAACAGCTGCTCGGTGCCGCGGCGAACCAGATCGATCCGTCCCAGCAAGCTGGAGCCGAAGATCAGACAGGCCAGTGGATAGGAGCCATAGCGTGGATCCTCTCCGCCCTGGGTGGAGATTCCCTCGAAACGCCCATCTGCAGTGAGCATGTTTTTGTCGATCCAATCCAGCAGGCGATGGGCTGCCGAAACCTCGCCCATCAGGGCTAGAGCCCAGGGTACTCGATAGTAGAAGAGCCTCTGCTCGACGGGCCCGACAGAGCCGTCTGGATTCACGTGATTCAGAATCCAATCCGTACCATTGCGGCACGCATTTGTGTAGGCCTCGAGTTTGGCGTCGATTTCAATTGTCAGCATGGTTCCTCCGATACCCGCGAATATACTCGAAGCGACGCAAAAGAAACAAACAACTGTTGCGCTCTACCATCCCAGAGCATAGCAGGACCTGCGAGGATCTGATCCTGTAGCCATGACACCGCTCTGCGGGTCTCGGCGAGCAACGGTGGCTCCCATTCCGCAGACGGCGGCGGGTACCAACCGATGTCCCAGGGCCTGGAGCCTCTCCCAGGTAGAATCAGAGAATCCGTCTTCCAGGGAGAGTTGACCCGGCAGACACTCGTGGGGATGGAAGGAGTTGGGAGCCGAGTCACAGCCAAAGCGGGCAGCCTCGATGGCCTGTTGTGGATCCATGCCGAAGACCAGGGTATTGAGCATCAGCTGAAGGTTTGCCTGGGCCTGATGATCTCCTCCGGGACAACCGAAGGTCATTACCGGGGATCCGTCCTTGAGTACCAGGTAATTGACCAGAGTAGTGCGGGGGCGTTTGCCCGGCACTAACACGTTGGGATGTCCTTCTTCCAACTGGAACATCTCGATCCGGGTGCTGAGAGCGAAGCCCAGCTCCGGGAAGAAGACTGACTTCCCAAAAGAGCCCCCACTTGGCGTAGCGCAGACCAGATTGCCTTCCCTGTCGATGGCTGCGATGTGGGTAGTACCCTGCTCCTGCGAGGAGGGGGAGCCCGGTGGGCCAGCTGGTCTCGAGCTGCTTGGCGGAGGAGCTGCGGGCCGATCTCCTTTGGAGTCCAGCCAGGGATCTCCGGGCGGAGGCAGCTCTGGCTGCGCACGATCCGGATCGATGAGCTGGGAGCGACGCAAGGCGTATTCCTTGGAAAGGAGACCGTCCAATGGGATCGCCGCAAACTCGGGGTCGCCGAAGTGGGCTTCACGATCGGCCAGCGCCAGCTTGAGGGCTTCCACCACCGTATGAACATAGGTCGGCGAATTGTGTCCCATGGACTTCAAGTCGAAATGCTCGAGCATGTTGAGGGTCAGCTGCAGTACCGAGGCCTGAGACCAGGTTTGCTGGCCGCAGATTTCGTGTCCCAGGAAGCGGCTTCGGACGGGATCCTCGAACCGTGCCTGATAGGCGCTCAGGTCTTCTAGCTCGAGGATGCCACCAACACTCTTTGAGTGCTCCACCAGGGTCCGAGCCAGTGCGCCCCTGTAAAAGTCGTCCCGCGCTGACCGAATGCCGTCCAGCCTTTGTCCCGAAGCTCCGTGTTCCGCCAGGCTTTCGAGGGTGGTAGCCAGGCCGGGTTGTCGCAGCAGTGTCCCGGGTCGGGGAAGGGCGCCTTGATCGTAGAAGATCTCGGATCCCCCGGGGGGATAGAGCGCGAACTGTTCGCGGGTCGCGTTGGAGTCGAGGGCATCGACCATGTACTCGTAGTGAGGAAATCCACCCCTGGCCAACCGAATCGCCGGCTCCAGAACGCGAGGCAGGCTCAAGGTCCCGTACCGCTCCAGCAGGGCCAGATAGGCATCGACCGCACCTGGAACGGTGAATGAGAGATGAGCCAGGGAACCGGGCCCGGTCGGTATGCACTCGAGTCCCTGATCCCGGTAGAAATCGACTGTGGCCCGGGCCGGAGCCGTGCCCTGCCCGCTCAGGGAGAGGAGATCCCCGCTGGCGGCGTGGTGAAGCATGAACACCGATTCGGCGCCCAGCGAGTAGGACGCAATCGGTTCGGTGACCGCGGCGGCGAATCCCGCAGCAACCACCGCATCAAAAGCGTTTCCACCGGCGAGCATCATCTGCATTCCGGCCATCGAGGTCAGGTAGTGACCGCTTGAAATCAGTCCCTGAGTGGCGTAGATGACGGGTCGTCCCGTGAGGGGTCGTCCAGCGGCGTCGGTCTGCGCTTTGAGTGGTTTTCCCATAACGGAGAATCCTACTGGATATGCTCTGAGAAGGGGAGTTGCTAGCGGCCGGGTCTGCCGTTGAGGGCAGCAATTTCCTCAGCATCGAGGACTCGCCGCACCACCAGGATGTCGTCGACCCATCCTTGGAGCTGGTTGTCAGGCCCCGCCGTGACCTTGTCGCGGTAGGTGATGAATCGGCCTCCCTGATCTTCTCCGACCCTGAGATTGGCTGCCAGATGGATCCCCGCCTCTGAAGAAGAACCTTGAGGCCGGCGCAGGTCGATGCTCGAGCCATCATAGTAGAGATGCATGGTCCCGGCCCGGATCCGTTCGGCGGCAACCTCATTGCCGTCGAGGTAGAGCTTCACCTCTCCCCGGTCGTGAGTCGCGGCGAAATGGTGGTAGCGCCCATTACGGAAGAAGCGGGGTCGTGACTGCACCCGCTGCCCGTTGAGGGTAAGGGAGAGGGTTCCGACACTTGGATTGACGTCGAAGATCAGCTCGCCCGTGACGGGAACGCCGCTGCCCCGATGGGTGCTGAACAGTCGAGCCAGTTTCTGATTCTCGGTGCGCATTCGGGCCGCGAGAGTGAACTGGGTTCCCAGGTGGGAGGTGCCCACGATCTCGAAGGTGTCCAGGGTTTCTCCGTCCCCAGTGAAGTGCAGGGCCGACCCTCCCGCTGCCCATGGATCGGGGTCGGGCGTCACGCGAACCCCGTTGTGAAATCGGGCCTGCTGCAGACCGTCATCGCTTGCCCCATCGGTGGCACTGGTCCCTTCGTCTTCGTCGAAGCTGAAGGAGGCCTCAACGGGGGGATGCGGAGATTCCAGTTGGACCCTTTCTCCGGCCATGAAAGAGTAGAGAGCCGCATTGACCAGCAAAAAGCGGAATCTGCGGCTGCCCGTGGCCTCTGGAAGTTCGCTGCGAGAGCCCCAGGTTACCTTCTGGTTCACGGCGTCGGCCGAGATGGGGTCGCAGTCGTCCCGGCCGTAGCCTTCGATGACGCTGCCCTGGCCGTCGAGCACCTCGACCCTTATCGAGCCGCCGCTGGCATTGATATTCAGGTGGAGTTCCCCTCCGCTTCCGATCAGGGAGCGGGTGGTGACTGTCCCCATCTCGCTGCCGGCGTCGAGCGAGGCAAAGCCGTCCTTTCTCAGGGTCGCCAGGCCGATCGCGCTTTTTCCGCCCCCGGTGTGGTAGTCGTTGGTTCCGCCGTAGTAGAGCCGGATCGTGTCGCCCTCCACCATCGGTTGGTTCAACGTCACCACCACGGCCTGATCCCAGCTGCCGGCTTCGCCGAGGGGAAGAATGGGTGGCCGTTCACCCTCCTGCCGTACCCAGTGGATGCCGTCATGGCTGCTGACGAGCTCGGCGAAAATCCGACCCTCGTTTTTGCCGTCCTCAATTCTGAAGATCCAGAGAAAGCCCAGGTACGTCGACTCGTAGGCAAAGCCGCTGAGGCCGTAGAGATCGGTGTGTTGCCCATCCTCGGTCACCCAGCGGTCGTCTACTTCGTCCGGAACCAGAATCAACTCCGCTGGGGGCCATTTCTCGAAATCAGTGGTGCTGGTGAAGCCTACGCAGCGGCGGCGATAGCCTCGTACTGGAGCAAAGGTCTTCGGATAGCCCAGGTAGCGTTCGGCGTGTGGATCCCAGACGAAGTTCCCGACATCACCCGGATCGACCAGGACAGGATTCTCTTCCACTTCGGTCCAGTGGAGGCCGTCCGGCGAGTAGGCCGCCCAGAAACCGCTGGTCATGTGATCAGGCGGGGTGCGACCGTAGTCATAGTTGATCAACTTATAGCGCTTCTGGGGATCCGGCTCCCAGGGAGTATGAATGACCTGAGGCATGTGATCTTCCTTGGATCGCCAGAAGAAGAGATTGTTTTCGGGAATCCCGTCCCGCTTCACCAGCCCCAGATTCGGTCGATCCCAGTTGATGCCATCCTGGCTGGTGGCATACAGGTTCAGGTATCCGTCGGCCGAAGCGTGGTACCAGAGGCGGTATCCCGTCCCCTCTTCAGCTGGAAGAAGGGTCCCGTAGACGAACACCCGATCCTCTTCCCAGGGCCGATCTCCCCTGAGCACCGGGTTGCCGGAGTACTTCTCGAAAGGGTGATAGGTCCTGATCAGTCCCTTCCTGGTCTCGACCAGGTAGTCATCGACGAAGAGCTGCCAGGGACCGCTCAAGTCTCCGAGAGACCTGGATTCAACCGGAGTTTTCGGAGCTTCCTCGGAAGCCGCACAGCCCCCGTAGATGAGCAAGAAGAGCGCCAGGATCCCCGGGCGATTTAACATGGTCTTTCCCCCTGGCCTTCATTTGATGCCATTCTGGGTCCTAGTATCAAGCGTTCAACTACGGGAGTTGCTTGGGAGAGCCGCAACAACAGAACTGCTCCAAAAGTGGGGCCAAACGGGATCTTGCGCAGAGGGCCAATTCGAAATACCCTACGTCTGGGCTATCTTGAGGGCTAGAGCCCCTTGGTCGATGAAGAGTTCGCAGACTGGTCAAGTTGTGGAATACAAGAGAAAGTCTTGGGACCTTGAAAGAACCCTGGAAGAGGCCGTGCTGACGGCTCGGGCTGCGAGTATCAAGATGTAGCTCCCGATGCATAGGTAACACTTTCTCCCGGGCACATAGGTTACACTTTTGGAGTCTTGGGATTTCATTTTCTTGTGTCGGAGCCGGGTCAAAACCGGCCATTGATTCAATAGTGATCTCCTTGGGTTCGGTTCCTTTCCCTCCCTCGTGAACCTGGCCGCGAAGCGGGGCAGAGGGAGTTCGTTTAGATATCCAGCCGTAGAAGCGGTGGGAACTGTGGGAAACTCCTTCCGAGGAGTTTCCCAAGCGCGGTGGGAACGGTGGAAAAACTCGACGCCTGGAGTCGTCTTCTCGAGGTTGCTGTTTTTCCACGGTTTCCAGCGCGCGGCAGTTTCCACGGCTTTCGGGTCATTTTTCTTTAGAGCTCCTGAAAATGGTCACTTTTGGGTGGCCCCTCACCTGGGGTTACGGGTTTTTGTTTCAATCGTTTGGTGGGTAAGACCCTCCCCAGCCGTTCATCAAAGAGGCCGAGCTCCAGATGCTCAAAGTAGACGCCCCACTGGCCCTCTGCCACCGGCTTTAAGCCAATCTGCTGCCCCCAGAGGGTCTCCGTCAATCGGATGTCTTGGTTCTTCCATTTCATTTGACCGCCCTTGCGCACCAGCCGCTTCTCCCACTCATCGGGATAACCTCTTTGCTCCGGCAACCGTGAAGGATACTCCCGAGGAGCTGGCTGGTAGAAGAGCGCCGGCGGCCTTTGGCCCAACGATTCATGGGGACGCTCCTCGTTGTATTCCCGGCGAAAGGCTTCGAAAGCCTTCTGCTGGGCGGTGAGATTGGCTCGCGGCGGTTGGGCCGTCGCTTCCTTGAGGGTCCGATGCATCCGCTCGTGTCTTCCGTTCTGTTGCGGGCAACCCGGTTCGATGCGTTGCAATTCGATCCCTAAGCGCACCCACCACACCGCCAGGGGAGTGAGTCCTCCCAAGGCCGTCGACGCAAAGGGCGGTCCCTTGTCCGTCCGCATCGACTCCGGGAGCCCATACTCCCGGAACGCCTTGATAAACAGCGGTTGGACCGTGATCCATCCCGTCGCTCCCCCCAGCCCCTGGCAGCACAACAAGAAGCGGCTGTGCGCATCACTGATCGTCAAGGGCGTGCACTTGCAGCCGTTGGTGGTCCGAAACCAGCCCTTGAAATCCGCACACCACAACGCATTGGCCTCCCGACAATCCTTAAACGGCTGCTCCGTCGGGACCGCTCGCCGTCGCCGTTTGGCCACTCCACTCAAGCCGTGCCGTCTGAGAATCTCGCTCACCGTACTCTCTGCCGGGCACCGATCCGCTCCCACCTCCTCCCTCAGTTTGACCCACAACTTCGGCGCTCCCCACAACGGCCAACGGGCCTTCAATTTCAAGAGCCCCTTCTCGATCTCCTCTTCCACCGCGTTGGCCTGACTGTGGCGCGCACGCGAGCGATCCTCCAGCCCCAACCACCCTTGTTCTTCGTAACGCCCAATCCACTTGTACACCGTCTTCCGACTCACCCCATAGGCTTGCGATAACTCCGTAATTCCATACTCTCCCTCCAGATGTTCGGTCACCAGTTTCACTCGTTCGCTCATCACACACGTCTCTTTCCATGACATGACTCCTCTTGTAACCTATGTGCCTGGGAGAAACTGTTACCTATGTGCCCGGAACATACCAAGAGAAGTCAACCCCAACGGGGTTGCGTCTTATAGCCCAGGGTTTCCGAACCCTGGGATGGGCGGGACGGCTCAAGAGGTCACGCGGGTAAGAGACAGGCGGGGTTCCCGCCTGCCCCTCCCCGTTGTCGCGATGGGGTCTATTCCTCATATTTACCGGCGTGAGGGTCACTCACCGGGCGACCCCAAAGACGTTGCCCCAAGACGGGGAACGACGTAACAGACTTGGCCATAGGTGTTGCGATAGAGGCAGAAGCTTTCAAGGGTAAGCAAGCCGAGTTTTCGGCAGAAGAACCCCACCCTGAGTTTGCGATTGTCGTTGTAGTTCTTCCGCTTGAGCTTCATACTCCGGAGTCGCAGACGGACCCAGGAGTCGAGCTTTTGGAAGAGCCAGCGATTGGTCGCGAACTCGGGGGCGAAGTACTGAGCCGTCCCCCTGATCACTCGGTTCAATTTCAGGATCGCCTCGGCATCGAGGTTATGGTGGCGAACGGTTAATTCCCGCACCTTATCCTTGAATTTCCGCTGGGACTTGTCGCGCATACGCCGGGAACGGGACGAGAGGAAAAAGCCAAGAAACTCATAGCCTTTTCCGAACGTCGTGATCCGGGTTTTCTCCGGACTCAGCGTTAGCTGAAGGGTTGCCAGCAGCAGCTGGACCAGTGCCAAGGCCTCTTGCGCCTGCCTTTCGGACCGGGTCAGGACGACGAAGTCGTCGGCGTACCGGGCAAATTGAAAACCCGCCCGGTCGAGAGCCCAGTCCAGTTGATTAAGGACAATGTTAGCCAAAAGAGGGGAAATCACCCCTCCTTGTGGCGTGCCGACCGTGGTCGGCTTGAAGACACCGTCCTCCATGACTCCGGCAGTGAGAAATCGTTGAAGAAGGCGAAGGATATTACCGTCGGCAACCTTGTCGGCCACCAACTGCATAATGACGTCTTGTGGAATGTTGTCGAAAAAGCCTTCAATGTCGGCGTCGAGTACGAAGCCGTAGCCGGCGTCGTGAAGGGACAACACCCACTGGATCGCCTGATGACAGTTGCGTTTGGGACGAAACCCGAAGGAGGCTTCCTGAAAGAGCGACTCGAAGATAGGTTCCAGCAGCCGTCGCAGGACTTCCTGGCCCACGCGGTCGCGGACCCCGGGAATCCCGAGCGGCCGGGTCTTCTTCGTGTGAGGCCCCTTGGAGAGATGGACTCGGCGCAGCGGAACGGGTCGAAACTCGCCTGATTTAAGATCTTTCATCAGCGCGAGAAGATTTTGTTCGAGGTTGTCCTTGAACATCCCGATGCTGACCTTGTCCACCCCGGCGGCGCCTCGGTTGCGCTTGACTTTCTTAAAGGCGGCACGCATGAGCTCGATCGTGATGCGACCGGTCAAGGAGTGCACTTTTCTGTTCTTCACCATGGTGTTCCTGTTCTGTTGCATCATCAGGTGAGGCGGATCGGAGATCTATCGGGTGTTTCTTAGCCAGGCCCCTGGGGGGTCTGTTTTCCCGGTTTGACCCGGACAAGAGCACGGGCCGACCCATTTGGGGGGCCACGGCCGAGACGCTAACTACCCAGACTCAGGATTCTTCCTCACCTCGTCTTCGGTTTGACCTTTCCTCCAGCCGAAACTGGAGTACTCCGGCTCTGCGGCAATCCCTAAAGCGGAGGCGGCTCAGGAAGCCTTCTCCGCACCACCGCATCATCCGTCGCCTTTCACCGGGGGCTTATAGCGCGGACTCACCCACAGGGGACGGCGGGGGACATTCACCGGTCATGACTCGAACCATTTTCCTCAGGCGGCGACAGGTATCACCCAAAGCAGTTCCAGAGAGATAACCACCTGTTCTCTCTGGAGACGAGGTCAGGGAACCTCGCCAACGCTTCACTCAAGGGCGGTCGTTGGCGCTTTGCTCTAGGCCGAAGTGCCGTCTCCCGAAGTCTTCCTGCCTGGCCCCTTCGTGACGATCCCTTCTTCCGGTCCAGCCGTTGGGAGCGCCCTGGCTGCGTACCCCCGCTGGTTAATCGCGGAGTTCGAGCAGGAAGTTCTGTACGAGCGTGGACTCGCACAGGTAGGCTTCGGCGTCTTGCCTCTCTTATCGCTTTATTTCCGGTTCATCCGGTAAATGGGGAGGTGCCGCCAGTCAAAGGCAGGCCGTGGAAACTGCCGCACTATGCAAACCGTGGAAAAACAACTAGTTCTGGAGGAGAACTGGCAAGTGCTCGCAGTTGTTTTTCCACCGTTCGCACAGCGCTTGGAAAACTCCGTATCACGGGCTTGCTGGCCCAGTTCGATGTCGCTCGGAGTTTTCCACAGTTCCCACGGCCTCTGCTACTGCAGCCGACTATATTGACAAGCGAACGGGGAACCAGATTTGGGATCCGGAAAGCGCCGAACCACGTTCCCACCTCCCCATTTACCGGATGACCCTTATTTCCTCCTTTCCAAACGCCTCACCGTTTGTCTAACATGGTTTGACTTAGTTCGAGCCACTGCGGCTCATCGCACCCTGTAGGGGTTGCGGAAGGTGAGGATCAAGGCGCAATCGCGCACCGGTTGAAGGAGGAGGCCACAACCCCTACAGGGTTGGGATCAAAAGGGATGGCTGTTTACCCAGGGTTCGGAAACCCTGGGCTGTACGCCGCAACCCCGTTGGGGTTGACCTGTGTGAGGTCGGCGGTTTGAGGTCGTTGGGCGTATGCCGTAACCCCGTTGGGATTGACCTCGGCGGTTTGAGGTCGCTCGCTAGGGTATTGCGAGCAAGTAGAATCGTTTAGATGCTCTCGCTCTTCAGGACTTCGAGGGAGAAATGTTCGACTTAATCATAAAGAATGGAACCTTGATCGATGGCAGCGGAGCCCCTCGCTACCGGGCAGACGTTGGAATAGATAAGGACCGCATTCGCCAAATCGACGATTTGAAGGAGGCCGAAGCCGGGCGCACGATTGACGCCGGCGGCAAGATCGTTGCTCCTGGGTTTGTGGATGTCCACAATCACTCGGATGCCTGGTTGCTCAAGAAGCCCCACAATTTTTCCAAGACCAGTCAGGGGTTTACATCTGAGGTCATCATGGCGGACGGGATCTCCTATGCTCCCGTCAACAGGCACACCGCACATCATTGGATCTACTATCTGCGCTCGCTCAACGCGCTGCGCTTCGAAGAGTACCAGGGCTGGGAGACCCTGGCGGATTACATGTCCTTGTTGGATGGCAGCAACGTCCAGAACAGCATTCCCCACATCCCCTACGCCAATGTCCGGGCTCTCGCCTCCGGGTTCGGATCGCGTCGCCCCGACGATAAGCAGATGGAGCTGATCCACGCGGAGATCGAGAAAGGTATGGAAGCAGGCGCGGTGGGGATCTCGACCGGATTGGACTATATATCCGAATGTTTTGCTGACACTGACGAACTAGTAGAGGCATGCCGTGTCATGTCTTCGGCTCGCGGTCTCTACGTGACGCACATGCGTTATAAGAAAGGGATCATGAGGGCTCTCGCGGAGGCGGTTGAGATCGGGAAGCGAGCCGCCGTCCCCGTCCACATCTCACATCTGAAGGCTTCCGACGCTCGAGAAGCGGAAGAGATATTGACCTATGTGGATCGCGTTGCTACCCAGGAGGTCGACTTTTCATTCGATGTCTATCCTTACCTGGCCGGCTCCACCATGCTGAATTTCTTTCTGCCCTACGAAGTCTGGGAAGAGGGTCCTTTGTTCGCTCTGGGTCGACTCCAGGATCCGCTCATTCGGGACAAGATCTTCACCAACCCGGGTCGCTTTTCTCTGGAGAAATTGGTGATCGCGTGGGTGGCCAGCAAGGAAAACAGTCACTACCAGGGGATGACGCTTGGAGAGTACTTTTCCGGCACGAAGCTTCCGGCAGTCGACGCATTCTGCGATCTGCTGATCGAAGAGAGTCTGGCGGTTCTGGCGGTAAGCCCGGGCAAAGAAGAGGGCGTAATCGCACCCATGCTTGCTCATCCCTGCTACATGATGGGCTCAGACGGTATCTATCAGGAAGGCGGAGTCATCCACCCCAGACAGTATGGTTCGGCGACTCGACTTCTCGGACCCTGCGTCCGGGATGAGAAGCTGTTTTCCCTGGAGCAGGCCGTGCAAAAGCTGAGTGGGATACCGGCTCAGCGATTCGGCCTTCGCCAGAGGGGAACCCTCGAAGAAGGGAACTACGCCGATCTGGTCGTTTTCGACGAAGCCGAGGTCCGTGATCAGGCCACCTTCGAAGAGCCTCATCAGTATTCGATCGGCATTGAGCACGTCCTGGTCAACGGTGTGCCCATCGTCGAAGGGAGTCGGCCTGTCGCCGACCTCTCCACACCCCTGCCAGGCCGGGCGCTCAGTTTTGGCTCCTGAAGAGGAGCCCTTTCGATCTTCTTGTGCTCTGTAGGCTCCGCACCTTGTATCTCTGATGCAACAGGTTGTGGCTTCAGGTTCACACTAAGCGTTCTAGCCGAGCGGGAGAGTGCCCGTCAGGCACGGTTCTTCGGTCTGGCTGTGTTCTTGCATCAAGAAAAGTCTTCGGATCCGACGAATCGCCGAAACGGGGAGCCTGAAAGCAGAGATGCAAACCACGATCAAGGGTCCTGTCAAGGTCTCAGGGGTGGGTCTTCATACGGGTTGTCAGGTGTCGTTAGAGTTGAAACCCGCTCCCGAGGACACGGGAATCGTTTTCCGGCGGGTCGATCTTCAAGACTTCGAGATCGAGGCTCTACGCAATCATGTCTCGCGTGTGGTACTGGCCACGACGCTGATGAAGCGAGGCGTGAGGCTCTCGACGGTCGAGCATATCCTGTCAGCGCTTTACGGGCTTGAACTGGACAATGTCTACCTGGATATTGATTCACTGGAAGTCCCGATTCTGGATGGTTCGGCGCTTCCCTTCGTGGAAGCCGTGCTGTCCGTGGGCATCGAGGAGCAGTCGGCTGAGCGGATCCTTCTGAAGGTCGACAAGCCGATTCGTCTGGAGGACGGAGAGAAGTTCATTTCGATCGAGCCCTTCCCTACGTTTCGGATCTCCTATGAGATCGAATTTTCCCATCCTGCGATCGGACGCCAGGAAATCGATCTGGAAATGAGTCCGGAGAGCTACGCCAGAGAGATTGCCTTCGCTCGGACCTTCGGCTTTTATGCCGAGGTCAAGCAACTCCAGGACAAGGGGCTGATTCGGGGCGGATCATTCGATAGCGCCGTGGTCTTGAGTGATGACGGGATCATGAATGGGGAGCTGAGGGCCCCGGACGAGTTCGTCCGCCACAAGATGCTGGATCTGATCGGCGACGTTTCCCTCTGTGGCTGGCCGATTATTGGTCGCGTCAAGGCATACAAGGCCGGGCACGCCCTGCACACGGCTCTGGCGGCAGCCATCTTCCGCAACCCTTCCTTTTTCTCTAGGGTCAAGGAGACAGATCCAATTGCCTCCCAGGCGACCCGCCTTTCCGCCTGAACTGATTTGAAACATCATGGGTTAAGAGATGCTGCAAGAGCTCATCCTAACCCGGATTTCCCATCGCTTGTCGTAACGAGGCGCCGCAAGGGCCGTCCTGGCAAGGCTTGCGACCGAGGCCCCCGCAGTCGTACTCGTGCAGTACGTCGAGGAGGCCGAGAGAGCGTAACACAGCCAGGACGGATGTTTGCGGCGACGCAGTAGACCAGCGATGAGAAATGCGGGCTAACCCTCCGTGACTGGTTGTAGGACGGGCACTCCTGCCCGTCGCCGTCCTTGACGGGCAAGAGTGCCCATCCTACAACCGACACGGCGCTATCGATGTTGCGGTAAGAGATAGCCAAAGTTTCTTTCTCGAATGCCCCCAGTCGCTCACCCGCGGGCCTAAGGCCTTCCGGGGCTCCGTCGAAGCGTGCCCTTCGTCTCTCAGGTGATCCTTTCATTCGGGTAGCAGATCACCCAGCTAGGCTATAATGCGCAAGATGCGGGCAGTTCTTTGGGTTCTCCACGGGTTCGTTTTGGTGGTTCTGGTTGCTGGTTGGCAGGCTGCGCTCAGCAGTGCGACCGCGCTAGCAGCCCAGCGCACCCTCGATTTTCAAGTCGGCACCAGGAAGATATCTCTGCGTTCTCAGGAACGCAACGGTAGGCTTCTCTACAGTGTCAAGGACGTCGCTGCCGCACTGGGTATTCGAACGCGCGACGAGGCGAGTCGCCTGGCTATGGAGGGTCCTGCGGGCAAACTTGAGTTGATGGCCGATCGACAGTTGGTCCGGTTTCGACGGGAGTACATTCTCATCTCGAGTCCCTGCTGGAGAAAGGGGGACTCGGACTGGTACGCACCGGAGGATTTTTTTGCCAAGGTCTTGCCCAACCTCCTGACGGGAAGATTGCTGAAAACGAATGGTGGATACCGATTCGACGGCCTGGCCGTGAACCGGGTTCAGGTAGAGGTCGTCAATCACTCAGATCACGTCAGCATCACCTTCCTGCCCAGTCAACCCGGCTCGATTCGAGTCAGGGAGCAAGAGGAGCAGGTCGAGGTAGAGTTGGGAGAGTATCTGATTCGCCCGGACCTTCCCCACAACCAACCCCAAACCAAGTTGGTTTCGTCCCTGGAATTTGACTCTCAGGGTCCGTACGGCGCCTTTCGCATCCATAAGGGCAAGGGCTTTGGCTTCATGAGGCAACGGCGATTGTCCGGACCCGATCGAACCGTAATTGAGATCTACCCGCCTTCAGGCGTCGTGAAATCCGATACTTCAGCGCGTCCAACCAATCCGGAGAAGGCTGCGCGCGAGCCTGATTTTACTGAATTCGGTTCTCAGGACCGGAGTGTCGGTGTCATCACCCTTGATCCAGGACACGGAGGGGACGACGCGGGCGCGAAATGGGCAGAGGAAGTCCTCGAGAAGAATCTGGCCCTACAGCTGGCTAGTCAATTGGAGGACCGCCTGAATCAGGGATCCCTCCGGCCTCAACTGACTCGGACTCGGGATATAGCCCTTTCCCCGACCCAGAGAAGTTCGTTTGCCAACTATCACGGCAGTAAGGCCTTTATCAGCCTGCATGCAGGGGGAGCACCGCATCAGCGCAGCCATGGGGGAGTCGTCTACGTCCACGATTACCTGGACTCAGGGGTGGTCTGGAAGCCCAAGTCCGCGACAGAACTGGTTTCCTGGGAAGACGGCCAGCGCTCCCACCGGTCGGAGAGCCTGCGTCTTGCCAAACTCATTCAGGCGGAGTTGAATCAACTCTATGGGACCCGGAACTCGGTCGTGAAGGTTCCACTCACGCTGCTTGCCCCCGTGGCGGCGCCGGCCGTATTGGTCGAGGTTGGCTTTCTCACTAACGAGGGTGATCGGGAGAAGCTGAGCTCGATTGAGTTTCAGGAGGAGGTGGCTGGAGCTATTTCGCGAGCTTTAGTCGCGTTTCTTGAAAACGACAGCGCCGCCCGCCAACAGAATGCAGGCGATGAATTGGCTCGGGCTATTGGAACTTCAGGGGATCGAAGAGCGAGATAATGAAGGAGTATCGGATTGCGCTGACCGTTTTCCTTTTGGTTGGGTGTGCTCTCATAGCCGCGGTTTACTTCTTCGAGTCCGAACGCGAGCGCCATCAGCAAATCGAAGAAGCCGACCAGGAGGTGCTCGATGTCGAGTCAAGTGTGGTAGAGGTAAAAGGAGAGGGGGAATTGCAGGTCAAGCTGTTCTTCTGTGCGGCGGGAGCGAAGGGTCCCAGCACGAGAGCCTTCGAGATTGAAGAACGCACCATTCTGCAGACCGGAGACTCTGTCTTGAACGCGCGACAGATTGTTAGCGAGGTCATGAAGGGCAGGGGACAGGAATCTCCTCGGATATTCGCGGAGGAAGCGAGACTGCGACAGATCTATCTGCTCGACGACGGGACGGCTCTGGTAGATCTGGCGAAGGAGACCACCCAGCGACTCGCCGGAGGAGTCACCTCGGAGCTCTGTGCTATCCGCTCGATCACCCGTTCCTTGAAGGAAAACCTGGCTCAGATCAAGAGGGTCAAGTTCCTGGTCGAAGGGGAGGAGCAAGCGACCCTCGCTGGTCACGTTTCCATTGGCAGACCCTTCCAGTAGAATTGAGAAATGACGTTTCGAGGTGACGGTCGTCAAGTCGACGAGTTGAGATCCGTGTCCATTTTCCCCGACTACAACAAGCATGCTGAGGGGTCCGCACTCATCGAGTGTGGAAACACCCGAGTCATCTGCACCGCGAGCGTTGAGAACAAGGTACCTCCCTTCCTGAGAGGGACGGGACAGGGTTGGATAACCTCCGAGTACGGGATGATTCCCAGATCTACTTCCACCCGGATGATCAGGGAGTCCTCGAAAGGAAAGCCCTCAGGCCGGACACAGGAGATCCAGCGGCTCATTGGGCGTTCCCTTCGGTCCGTAGTGGACATGGACAGCCTGGGTGAGCGTACGATCTGGGTGGATTGCGATGTCATCCAGGCAGATGGGGGAACGCGTACGGCGGCCATCACAGGATCCTTCGTAGCGCTTGCCCTTGCCGTAGCTGGTTTGAGGCGTCAGCGGGTTCTCTCAAAGGGCATTCTCATCGATCTGGTTGCCGCGGTTAGCGTCGGTATCGTGGATAAGGAGACCCTTCTGGACCTCAACTACGAGGAAGATTCGGCCGCTGAAGTAGACATGAATGTGGTCATAACCAGCAGGGATCTGTTCGTCGAGGTTCAGGGGACCGCCGAAGGCAAGCCTTTTTCCCAAGACGATCTGAGCCATCTACTTCAGCTGGCCCGAGGTGGAATTCACCAGCTCATCGAGAAACAGAGGGAGATCCTGGAGCAGAGCGTGGAAGACATCTCTCAACTGTTTCAAGCAGAGGTTGAGACTGCGCAAGTTGCGGCTCCTTCTGGCGACAAAGAATAAGGGGAAGCTGATAGAGGTCCAGGACGCGCTACGCGGGCTGGACCT
This sequence comes from Acidobacteriota bacterium, assembly GCA_965222655.1. Taxonomy (GTDB): domain Bacteria; phylum Acidobacteriota; class UBA6911; order RPQK01; family JAJDTT01; genus CAUZIZ01. Next base: position 129,609 of record CBDCUP010000022.1, on the reverse strand, counting down.
CGCCCTGGAGACTCTCGCCCAATATCCCGGCCTTCCCGACCCGGTAGAAGACGGCGCGACCTTTGCCGCGAACGCCAGGCTGAAGGCGGAGCATTACCGCCGCCTGACCGGATTGGCAACTCTGGCAGATGATTCGGGGCTCGCGGTCGAGCTGCTCGATGGAGCACCGGGGATCCACTCGGCTCGTTTTGCCTCCAGCGATGAGGCCAGGATCCGGAAACTGCTGTCTACGCTTGAGCGGGTCGATCCCGACTGGGTAGACCTTGGGGCGCGGGCTCGTTTTGTCTGTGCGCTTTGCCTTTCGAGGCCGCCTGAGCGGATCGAGGTGGAAGGCGAGGTTTGGGGACAGATCATCCCGACACCTCGAGGCGATGGTGGATTCGGATACGACCCGGTTTTCTATTACCCCCCATTGGGCAAGACTTTTGCCGAGCTCACCTTGGCCGAGAAGAACCGGATATCGCACCGCGCTCAAGCCCTGGATGCGCTGCGATCAAGCTTAGCCAAGCCTCCGGCTTCGTCGGATCCTTCGAGATAGAAACTCTGCTTACCCCTGCCGTGACCGTGAGGGAGCGGGATCCGGACGGCTCACTCTAGACCTGTCGACTGCGGTTGTACCCCGTTCGCAACAGGTATCCTAATCACTTATTTCCCAGTAAGTTGAAGCACCGGATCCCGCTCCCTCACGGTCGCGGCTCTGTCATTGGCGACTCTTGGATGATCTCCTACCCAATGAAGTTTCAGCTTAGTCCCGCCCCCGCTGAGCTGCCCCATTCGAGAAAGAAACTTTGCTTACCTCTGCCGTGATTGTCGCTACCGCTTCTGACAGAGCCGTGACTGGGAGCGGTCCCGATCACCGATTGGGACATGTGGTAAAGGGGATCCAATGGGCCACCGTCCTTTTGGTCTGTTGTTTCCGGCATCCTTATGCCGGGACCGCTCCTTCGCAGTCACGGCTCTGTCATTGGCAGCTCTTGCATGATCTCCTAACCAAATGAAGTTTCAGCTTAGTCGCGCCCCCAGGAAGCCCTGGCCCCATTCGAGAAAGAAACTTTTTCTCCGGCGTAGGACAAGTCCCGTTTCGCCGCGTGGTTCGTAGAGAAGAGACGTGCGAGGTTCAGACGTTTCGACGTGCGACGTATTCTTGAAGTTTCAGTGATTGCCCCATTGGCTCATTCCGGGGCCGTCAGAAGCTCCTCCAGCTCGGCGCGGGTAGTTACTGGTTTCTGACACGCATAGTCCCGGCAAACATAGGCGGTTGCCTTACCTTCAAGAGCTGTTTTCCCTGCCAGTAGGGGGACCTTACGTCCCAAGGCATGGTCGACTGTCTCGGAGCTCGCGAGCACCTTGTTGGGTAGATAGCGCTCCCGTATGGCCGGCAGCAGTTGTTCCTGTTCCTTCTGAGGTCCCACCAGTGCAAACTCCTGGACAGGTCCCAGGTAGAAATCGAGGGCCTGAAGCCAATAACCGAAGGCCAGCGGGTGGCGGGATAGAGCCCGGCTGACGCGGCTGAGCATATGCTCAGCCTTCTCATGGTAGTCCTGCTTTCCTAGAATCTTCGCTAACCGCAGCAGGTTGAAACAGGCAACGGCATTACCGCTGGGGGTGGCATTGTCCATGTACTCCTTGTGTCTTACCAGGAGTCGCTCGTGGTCAGAAGGAGTGAAGTAGAAGTCTCCACTCTCAGGATCCCAGAACAACCTGATCTGCACCTCCGTCAGCTTGGCCGCTTCGTCGAGCCATCGAATATCTCCGGTTGCCTGATAGGTTGCGATCCAGCCCTCGACTACCGTGGCATAGTCTTCCAGATAGCCGTTGAGCTTGGCACTGCCATCCTTCCAGGTTCGGAAGAGGCGGTTGCGAGCGACCATCTGGGTGGAGAGGAATTCGGCGTTGCTGACGGCAATTTCCAGATAGTCGGGACGGTCCAGGGTGAAGGCTGCCTCGGCGAAAGCCGTCAGCATCAATCCATTCCAGGACGCCAGGACCTTGTCGTCCAGTCCCGGCTTGACCCGTGTTTCCCTCACCTGGAAGAGCTTCTTCCGAGCCCGGGTCAAGAGATCTGTCAGCTGAGCTGGGGCAATGCCTACATTCCTGGCGTGAGCGTCCAGTTCGAGTCTAGGGTGCAGGACGTTGCTTCCTTCGAAATTACCCGCAAGGGTAACGTCGAAGTAGTCGTTGAAGATCGTCGCGTCTTCTTCGCCCAGGACTTCCAGAGTTTCATCCGGGGTCCAGGCGTAGAACTTACCCTCTTCACCTTCGCTGTCTGCGTCCTGAGCGGAATAGAAGCCGCCGGCCGGGTGACGCATCTCGCGCCCGACATAGTCGAGCGTCTCCTCAACGACAGTACGGTAGAAGGGATTCCCTGTGAGCTGATGTGCCTCCAGATAGACTCGTGCCAACAGGGCATTGTCGTAAAGCATCTTTTCGAAGTGGGGGATCAGCCAACGCTCATCTACTGAGTAGCGGTGAAAGCCTCCCCCCAGTTGATCGTAGATGCCACCTCGTGCCATCTCATTCAGGGTGAGTTTGGCGATATCCAGAGCCGAGGCACTGTCCCGACGCTTCGAGTAGCGCAGCAGGGAAGCAAGGACCATGGCACTGGGAAACTTGGGCGCACCGCCGAATCCACCGTGGTGTGCGTCGAACTGCTGTCGGGATCCGTTGTAAGCGTCGTCCAGTACAGTCTCTTGAATCACCTCTGCGGCGATGCTCCACTGCGAAGCTTCTTGGAGCCGCCGTATGGTCTCAGCTTCACCTTTCTGAATCTCGCCACGGCGCAGGCTGTATGTCTCTTTGATCTGCTCTATCAGACGTTTGAATCCGGGTCGGCCGTAACGGTCATCCGGAGGGAAGTAGGTTCCTCCGTAGAATGGAACCAGGTCTGGAGTCAGGAAAACGGTCAGAGGCCACCCGCCGCTGCCCGTGGTCATCTGGACGAAGTTCATGTAGATGGCGTCCAGGTCGGGCCTTTCTTCGCGGTCCACCTTTATATTGATGAACTCGTCGTTCATCACCTGGGCGATCTCCTCGTTTTCGAACGATTCATGTTCCATCACATGGCACCAGTGGCAGGCGGAGTAGCCAATGCTCAGGAGGATGGGTTTGTCCTGTTCCCGAGCGGCAGCTAATGCCTCCTCCCCCCAGGGATTCCAGTCCACCGGATTGGAGGCGTGTTGAAGCAGATAGGGACTGCTTTCCTGGGATAGGCGATTGGTCTTCTGAGTCGGTTCCTTCGACATGGTTCTCCTTCTTGGACATTCTAGCCCGAATCATTCATAAATTTTCTACTGCGGCGCCGCTATCATCCGCCCTGACTGCGTTACGCTCCGTCGGCCTTCTCGATGTACTGTCAAAGTACGACTGCGTCGGCCTCGGTCGCAAGCCTTGTCAGGACAGCGCTTCCGTCGCCTCGCTACGAAAGCCTATGAATAATCCGGGCTGGCGAAACCGGGGTGCTTGAGCCCGCAGGCAGATGCACCCCAGACGAACAAGGTCAGGCTGCAGCAGGAGCTGAAGGGTCCGGGTGCTATTCAATCTGAGGAGGGGCGGCATAGCAGGTAGGGTCGGGGACCGCCGCAGCCAGAAAAGCCTGTGCCCTCTGTTGACAGGTTCCGCAAATTCCACAGTGCAGTGCCTCGCCCTTGTAGCAGCTCCAGGTGAGATGGAACGGGACCTTTAGCTTACTGCCGATCCTCACGATCTCAGCCTTGCTCTTGAGGATGAAAGGAGACAGGATCTCGATGGCTTCGTAATCGCACAGTCCAGCGGCTTGTCCCAGGGCTTCTATGAATTCGTGTCTGCAGTCCGGATAGACAGCCCGATCGCCGGCATGTGCCGCATAAGCTACTGTTCCGAATTCCGACCCGATGGCCCAGCTGATCGCTGCCGCCAACATCAACATGTTGCGATTGGGCACGACTGTCACCTTCATGTTTTCCACGTCGTAGGCCCCCTCCGGCAGGGCGACGCTGGTGTTGGTCAGGGCGCTTTGACCAAACAGCGGCTTCAGTGAGGATAGGTCGGCGATCTGAAATTCTATCCGTAGCGTCTCGCAGATGGTTCGAGCTGAATCCAGCTCCTTCCGGTGGCGCTGTCCGTAGTCGACTCCCAGGGCCTTCACCAGATAGCCCTCTGAGATCAGGGAGTAAAGCAGGGTTGTTGAATCCATGCCACCGCTATAGATAAGAATGGCCTTGCGGCTCATGCCCGATCTCCTCGCTTCAATCGTGCTGTTGTCCTGTTCTCGCGATCGTCAGTGTTCTCAGGAAACTGGTTCCGGTTCAGGGATACGCGCTACGGCGAGAGGCGCTGTCTGATCCAGCCGCCTTGGTCCGAAAGTTGATAGCGCAGCCGATCGTTGAGGCGACTTGGACGACCCTGCCAGAACTCCATCATCTCAGCAATCAATCGATAACCTCCCCAATAGGGTGGGCGTGGGATCGGCTGGTCCTGGTAGCGTTGGTCAAGCTCGTTCATCCGGCGCTTCAGCACCTTGCGATCGGCTACCACCTGGCTTTGATGCGAGGTCCAGGCGGCCAGCTGGGCTCCCCTGGGACGGCTCTGGAAATAGGTGTCGGAGTCTTCCGGCGAGGTGCGTTCCGTCTTTCCCTCTATCCGTATCTGGCGTTCAAGACTCGGCCATAAGAGAACCAGGGCCGCCAGAGGATTGGCGCTTAGTTCCCGACTCTTGGTGCTCCGATAATCGGTGAAGAAGGTAAATCCATCTTTACCGAAGTCCTTGAGCAGGACGATACGCGCAGAGGGCTTCCCATCCAAAGAGACGGTCGCCAGGGTCATTGCGTTTGCGTGCGTGACTCCTGCCTCGAGAGTTTCCTCGAACCAACGTTGGAAGAGGACGAAGGGATTCAACCCGGCTTCCTCCTCCACCAGGGAGTCCCGCTCGTACTCGTGACGTTGGTGCAGGTGACGCGTTGTTTCCATGGTCGAATGCCCGTCGTGGGGCGCTGCTAGCCCGCATTTCTCATCGCTGGTCTACTGTGTCGCCGCAAACATCCGTCCTGGCTGCGTTACGCTCGGTCGGCCTCCTCGACGTACTGCACGAGTACGACTGCGGGGGCCTCGGTCGCAAGCCTTGCCAGGACGGCCCTTGCGGCGCCTCGCTACGACAAGCGATGAGAAATCCGGGCTAGTCGAGCAGGTCCTCGCCCTGAAGGAAGGAGATGACGTCGGCCAGGTCCTGTTCCTTCAAATCTTGCTCTAGTCCGTCAGGCATCAGGGAGACGCCCGAGGCCCGAATCTCTACAATCTGAGACCGAAGGAGCGCCGTTTCCTCTCCCTCGCCCCGTCTCATTGTGAGGGTGCCAGGCGTTTCTGAGACGATCAGGCCGTCGTGCATCTGGCCGTCCTTTGTCATGATGACATAGTTGGTATAGAAGGGCGACACCGAGCTGCTGGGATCTAGAATGGATTCCAGCAACTCCCTCTTGCTCTTACCCTTTACCCGGCCTAGATCCGGCGCGACACCCTTGCCCTGTTGCCTGAGATGGCAGCTCTCGCAGTGCTCTTCGAACAGTTTGCGACCGCGGGTGGGACTCGAAGACAGGCCTAGCGCCGCCTGATGCTCTGCCACCACCAGCGTCCGGTCGCTTTCCCGGTCCTTGAAGATTCGGGCGGCTAATTCACGGATCTCGGGGGATGGATTCTCCAGGAGCTTCATCCTGCGGGGAAGGTCCAGAGCAGACTCTTCGATTCTCCCTGCCTCGATGGCGTGCAGCAGCGACTGGGAGTGTTGGCTGCGGCGAAGAAGAACATCGACGACGGGCTGGCGCGTCTCAGGTCCAAAGATTTTCCAGCGCTCGATAAGCAAGCCGCCTGCTTCAGGCTCATCAAAGAGGCCCAGGGTTTGGACGGTATCTTTCAGCAGTTCCGAATGCTGCTGGGAGGAAAGGAGCTGATTGAACAGCGGAAGCAATTGCTGAAACCTACCACCCGCAAGAGATCGAATTGCCCGTCTTCTTTTCTCGGTGGACAGCGTGGGGTCGAGTGCCTGTTGTACCGAAAGTGAGATCAGTTTGGCCAGCTCGAAGTGTTGCGCGACGGCTCTGGCTGCTGCCTGAAGGGATTCCGAAGAATCAACCAGGAAAGGGCTCAGCACGCTTTCGGCTACCGGGATTCTGAGTCCTCTGACCCCAGCCAGCTTGAGCCCGCTTGATAGCCCGGTCAAGAGCGCGGTTTGATGGTCCGTGCTCCGGAGCAGGCCCCGTCCAACCATGAGCCCGAGGAGGGAGGAGACTTCGCTGAGGTCGTGACGGGCTCCGATGATCGTTGCGATTTCCTTCAGAAATTTCTCTTGAGGTGGTGGGCCCTCCTCCCGCAGCAGGGCTTCGAGCAGCTCAACCGAAGAGCCAGTTTTCGAGCTCAATACGGCAGCGGGAAGCCAACTATCTTGTCGATCTCTAGAGAGCAGGGATGCGAGAGCACGGATGGTTGTGCGTCCTGAAAACTGGCCCAGGGTCAAAGCCAGTTGGAAGCGGACGCGGGCAGAGGGGTCGTCCGTCATGCCGAGAAGCTGGGGCTGAAGTTCCTGGAAGTTCTCAGCCAAACGCAGCGCATGCTCTCGTAGGTAGGGGTTGGGGTCCTCCAGGACCCTACGGATCAGGCTGCCATCGAGACCCGAAAGTCCTTCCAGTGTGTACAGCGAGTGAAGGCGCGTCTCGGCCGCTAGACTCCCGAGCCCCGTGTCCTTCAACCACGGAATTGCCCGGCGATCCTGCCGTTCCAGCAGCAGGCGCTGAGCGGTAAGTCTCCACCATGCATTGGCGTCTGAGAGCAGCTGGACCAGCTCGTAGGTAGAAGCCCCACCAAGGTCGGTTTCCCTAGGGGTTTCCCTGGGGACAGACGTCTTCGGCAGCACTCGATAAATGCGTCCCCGATCGTCGCCGGCATAGAAATCCAGATCTGTTTTAAGCGCATCCGGAATGAACTCGGGTCCTTCTATGACTTGGCGATACATGTCGACCACGTACAGACTCCCATCAGGTCCATTGGCCAGGTTGCAAGGACGGAACCATGGGTCGGTGGAAGCCAGGAACTCTGTCCCCTCCGCGGAATTCTTACCTTTCTGGGAATCGTCCCGGCTAGCAACAAAGGTCGCGCCTCGGGGTCTCAGAATGTCCCTGTGCACTATGTGGCCTGCCACATCCCCGGTAAAAAGATTGCCTCGATAGTCCTCGGGAAAAGTGTCGCCGCCGTAGACCGTCCCTCCTGAAGCAGCGGTGAAGAATCCAGAGGCCTCCTCCTTTCGATCCAGCTCCAGTTCTTGGAAGCGCCGCTGTCGGATTTGGGTCCGCTTCTCCCTCCATTCCTCGGGGGGAGTCAGCTGGAAGATGCTCTCACCGTGATCGGAGATATCTTTTGAGAGTCCACCAAGTGTGAAGAAGGGGTTCCTGGCAAGATAGTGGCGCGGCATTACGGCGTGGCTTACATGCCGGGAGTTGTGGGTGGAAAAACGGTTGCCCCACGCATCCAAGGCGAGGCCATACTGAGTGGGACCCGCGGCTGGTTCGAAGAGACCACGGTCGAGCCGGAAGCGGAAATCAGCTCCTAGAACAGAAACAGGCGGCGCATCGGGACGTTCCGAGAAGGTGATATCCCCCTGTTGCCCGCTGTTCGCGGCGTAGATCCAATTGTCGACACAAAAACGCAAGTTGCTAATTCTTCCTTCTGGGTGGGCGAGTCTGAAACCCATGAACAGCACTTTCCGAATGTCAGCCTTTCCATCTCCATTCGTGTCTTTCAGGTACAGGATGTCGGGAGCTGCGGTCACCAGAATCCCACCGTTCCAAGGTAGTAGAGTGGCTACCTGGAGCAGATTGTCTGCGAAGACAGTAGAGTGGTCGATCCGGCCATCGTTATCCCTATCTTCGAGTAGCTTGATTCTTCCCCGGGGAGATTCTCCCGCCGGTGGATCGAACGGATAGTCCAACATCTCGGCCACGAAGGCCCGCCCATGCTCGTCGAAGACCAGCTCCACGGGATCGACCACGTGGGGCTCAGCCGCAAACAACTCTACCCTGAAATGATCTGCAATCCGCAGGCTTTTCAGTCCGTCTTCAGGTGATAGGGGAGCGCTGGACTCGGAGCACCCGATGAGGAAGAGCACCGCAATGATTCCCAATACGGCTCTCGTTACCGGCAGTGTCACACTATCCTCCTCAACCGGCACCACATCTTAGCACAGAGGCTTTCTGGCGTCTTGACTCTTGCCCTTGGTCGCCGGGGCATTGTGCCGACAGACTCAGTCGGTGCACTGCTGGATGTTTCTCAGCGCTCGGAGAGGTCAAACAACGACGATTGAAACGCTCCCAATCGCGATCGCTCAAGTGATTCTGGAGTTGACCTATAGAGGCCATGACCTAGTTCTCGAAACGGCAGGCTGGATGGGCGTGTTCTGGAACCGGCCTTTTTGCGCAAGGGACCTCATGGCTCCGAGTAATTGATAAAGAAGGCTCTACTTCAACCCAGGATTTTGTCGCGGCTCGCGAACGGGCTCGTCACGGACAACCGAGGTTTCGCGATCATGTCAGGCAAACCCGCACTGATCGACGTCAAGACTCATATCGAGGGTATTTCTCCAGCATAGGATGGATAGAAAGAAAGGGACAGAGCGTTTTTCACGTCCAATGCTGAATTCCAGGGCGGAAGCGACAGGACCTGCGTCGGGATCTATTGCCTCAGGGCAAGACATCCTCTCCTGGTCGTGTTGATTCGTAAGTCTTCACATCCCAAACCAGCCCTACGACCTTCAACGTTCGGATCACGAGATACGTCAGATCAAACTCCCACCAGCGATGACCGTGCGCGGCGGAAACCGGATAGGCATGGTGATTGTTGTGCCAGCCTTCTCCATGCGTCAGAAGCCCAACGATGAGATTATTGCGGCTGTTTTCTTTCGTGTCGTAATTGCGGTAGCCCCAACGGTGCGTCACCGAATTAACAGACCAGGTGTTGTGCCATTGAAGAACGGTGCGCACGAAGACGCCCCAAACCAGCAGGCTCAAGCCAAACTGAACGCCTCCCAAATACTCACCGCTGGAATACCAACCGATCGCCAGCCCGACGAGAAAGAACAGTGCCGCGTGGGCTAGATAAGTGATCAGCCAGACGATGCCTTCCAGCCGAAGGTAGAAGCGATCGCGCAGCAGCTCGGTAGCATAGCGATCGTGGGAAGCGAGGGACGCATGGTCGCGGCTTCGTGTCAGCACCCAGCCGACGTGGCCCCACAGAAAACTCACCAGCGGGCTATGCGGATCGGGTTGCTTGTCGGAGTGTTGGTGGTGGATCCTATGAATGGCGACCCAGCGTGCCGGCGCATATTCGAGACAACATACGCCCAACAGTGCGAAGAACCTTTCCAACCACTTGGGACAGCAGAATCCTCGATGGGTCAACAATCGGTGATACCCAAGGTTGATGCCCAACATCCCAAAGACAAAGATTCCCCCAACGGCGAGTGCCACTCCGGTCCAACTAAAAAACCAAGGTACCAATGCCAAGAGAGCCAGTAAATGCAGAATGATGACACCAGCGGCGTACTGCCAGTCGATCTTCAGCGGCTGAGCGGCTTCCGGGTGCTCGAGCCGTTGCAACGGGAAGTCCGACTGGACCAAGTCGGCATGGTCTGAATGTCCGGATCCAGTCGTTGGCTCTCCGTCCCCATCGGCGCGCGGCTGAGTTGTCTCGTCACAAGTTGCCATGGATCAATCTGCACCTGAAAGTACAGCAATTCAGTCTACAGCATACAGGACCAGCCACAGACCCAGCCAGCCCTGCTGTCTCGGCTGGGGAGACTCGGAGGCTGATAGGTCACCGGGCCATGGCCGTATATGTTAACCGCAAGGATTGAACAGGAGAACCTTTTCAGGATCTGGATGGAGAAGAGTGGCCCGTTCTCTGAGCTCTTTCCAGGATGGCCCTTGCGGCGCCTCGCTACGACAAGCGATGAGAAATGCGGGCTAAACCAGGTCGAGACTCTGCTTGAGAAGGCAGGGTTTGGGAAGTGAGAGGGATGTTGCGGGACTTCGTTCAGTTAGCAGTGCCGGAAGGAGCTAGACTCAGACAGCAGGGCTTGCGGTATAGCTGAAGCTTCTTCCTGAATGATCCGGGGCCGCCTCAGCTGCTGCGCCACCAGAAGCTCCAGGTTCTCTCTTACCTGCTCGGCTTCCGCATGCGCATCGAGCTGAGACAGGATTTCGTAGGATCTTTCGAGGTATCTTTGGGCCTCTTCGTATGCCCCCTGGCTGTACTTGAGCAGTCCTATATTGTTGTAGATCGCGCCCAGCCCCGCTCGGTCGCCTACTTCTTCGCGAATCTTCTCGCTTTTCAGGTAGTAGTCCAGAGCCTTGTCATGCACCCCTCGGATCCGGTAGATCTCGCCAATATTGTCATAGGTGGCTCCCAGGGTGGGGCGGTCATGAGCTTCCTTGCCGATCCTCTCAGTCTCCAAGAAGTAATCCAGGGCTTCGTCGTAGTCCCTCTGGGCTCGGTAGATCAGGCCCATTTGGTTGTAAAAAGTGGCCAGGTCTTTACCTTCGAGCCGGTCTCTTACCCTTCGCCACATTTCCAGGTGCAGCTCGTCTAACCCCCACCTCAGGAAATGCTTCGACAGCCTGAACGGAGCTGCCTCCGAAGGTTGTCCGGCTCTGAAATAATGGTAGCTGGCTTGTACTTGCCCCAGGGCTTGATCGTAGCTTGCCGGCTCCTCTGGGAAGGGGAATCCGTCATAATATCGAGCCGCCTCCAGATGGGCCTTCACTTGAGCCTTTTCCTCAAGTGTGTCTACCAGGTACTGCTTGAGCAAACCGGGCAACCGATAAGTCCGGTTCTTTCCGTCATAACTCAAGACACTCCGCTTCACCAATCGCTGCAAGGTTTCTAACATTCCCTCTGAGCTAGCCCCGATGTGATGGCCGAACACCTCCTCCGTGATCGGTCCTCGGTGGGTGATGGCTACCAGCAGGAGCTTTTGCTCCGCCGCTTCCAATTCCCGGGCCACCAACTCCAATAGTCGATCCTGGAAATCCTCTCCCCGGCTGCCAGCCTCCCCCAGCGAGTCCAGGGCTTGGCTATCTGCTAGACCAGCCAGGAGCAGCATTTCTTGCGGATTACCCTGGGTGAGCTCGTAAACCTTACCCAATCTGTCAGGGGACTCGCTCGGGTTGCCCAAGCTTGTCAACAACTCATGACTCGCCTCCTGGCCCAGCGTCTCCAACTCGACTATGCCCTCGGATCCCAGTAGCTGTCCTTCAAATACAGGCTCAATCCGGCTCACCAACACAACCGAACCCGGGTAACCTCCTTGCAGGAACCGGGTGAACAAATGTTGTAGCCCTGGGTCTAGAATCCGGTGGCTACCATCCAATAGGAGGTGTAGGTCGTCAAAGATGAGGGAATAATTCTGCTTTGAAAGCGCAGTAGCCACTGCATTGACCTTGTCTTCAATTGTGGTTTCCCGGCTTTCCAGTAGGCCAGAGAGGCTCTTGTCACCTTGGACCTGGAAGAAGGTTTGGAATTTCAAGAACAGCATATCCAGGCAGGGGTGGTCGTCTTCACTGAAGCGGTGCCAGAAGACCTGAGAGAGATCTTCTACAAATTGATGGACAGCTGTGGCCGCTAGAGCAGACTTCCCGATTCCGTCCGAGCCGATCAGGACTATAAGATGGTTTCTTCCGCCCTCAAAAAGCACTTGAAGACGTCCCAGTTCAGCCTCCCGGCCTACAAACGGACCAGGTCCCGGCACTGAAGAAAGCATCTTCAGAGGGGGACTATTCCGCGGCACTTCGTCTGGAGTTAGAGTAACCATTTCTTCCGGAGGTGGAAGCTTAGTCTGGATCTGTTCTTCAGAACCGTGAGAGGCGTCATGCCCGGCGGCGAGAGAGCTCTCGCCGACCTCGTCTGCGGTGGTTACTTGTTCTTTTTCCTGGGGAGCTGATCGCGCGGTTTCTGACTTCCCTTTCTCAAGAAGCTGATTCTTAGGCCGTTGCAGATTCTCTCGCTCCAGCATCTGGGCCAACTGAGCGCTTCCAATCTTGGCAAGGGCGTTGGTAGCGGGCCCCACAGAGAGAGCTACCACAAAGCGTTTTGATATCCGGTGGATATTCAGGACGATCAAGGCAGCACCCAGGGCAATCAGCGCAACCCCAACATTCGCCGACTCAAATGTCCTTCCAAGGAGATCAATATCAGTCTTACCCCTGATCCCATAGAAAGTGACAATGAGACCCGAATAGGCCAGGAAGAGCCCGACCACAAAGGCTGCGACTGCGATATTGGCTAGAAATTGTCGCGATAATTTCAGGGTGACTCCTATGGGAGCATACAAGGCATATGGCGCTTATTTCTCAGGGGTTTTCACCAGTTTGAGGCGACTATTACAGCGCGGCTTCAGGTGCTAACTTGAGGGGCCTCTGTTTTTTCTATTGGTTTTATGACTTCAGACACTCAGGTTCACCTTCTCCTCCGGATCGGGCGGTGGGCTCTTCTCCGGATTCTCGGCGACCAGTTGCTCCTTCAGGGAACCGAGTGAGTCGCTTACATATGTCCCTTGTCCAACCCTTGTGTCGGGTTCCAGCTTGAACTTGAAGCAGTTGATCTCGGGCAGGGTATCGATGTGGCTTTCAACCTCGTGCGGAGACTCCTTCGGCTCGGTGCTGCTATCGGCCCTCAACACATCGGCTTCTTCTTCAGCTTGAACGTCTGCTAGCTGGGACGCTTCAACGGGAAAAGTCCGAAGCCCCCAATCGGGACTCGCGATGTCGTTCGCCAGAAGCTTCACCTGTTCGACAGCTTCGAGCTGCTTCCGGCAACGACTCATTAGTTTCTCCGATTTGTTCTCGATGGCCTTGAGCCGTTCCCGGATTCGAATCTTCTTTATTTTCAGGTCCGCTATTCTTTCGTTGATATCCTCCGCTATTTCGTCGAGATTTACATCCATTGTGAACCTCTCCAATTCTGAACTCCCTTTCGGACACACACTGCACGCGCTCCTTCTGGCACAAACCAGAGAATAGGGTTCTCCGTCCGAGGGCCACCATGAGCAAGAGCACTCAGCAGTCTTAATCGGCAGCCAGCGAGATCTCCTTTATCTTCTGGGAAAATCGTCCGAGGTGTGCTCACTTCCAGACAGTGTCAGATTCAGCCGCCCCTCCGCGTTTCTCAACTCGGCGCGCGCAATCGATATACACTTCGCATTTCGTCCGCCGTCCATAACCAACCAAATCTTCTGTCCCACTTGGGTCTGTTTCCACTACTGCCTCCCACCACCGCTGGAACCCGGGGTCCGGGAAAGAATCGTCGGGCTGTACGCGTTTTTCATTCCCAGGACGTTAATGTAGAGTACTTGAGGGATCCCATCAGAAGGCATAGGAGAGTGCCAACCGGCCTCCCCTCTTGAATGGTTGCTTTCCCGAAAGGGGCTAGGCTTCGAAATCCAAATCGGTATTGGTATCGGTATCGGTATCGAAGTCGAACTCCTCCATCATGGGTTTCGGACACGAGAAACTTGACGTCTGCCGCCTCTCGATAGGCTACGTGGCATGGGTCTATGAGAAGGCCGGAAGCCTGACCGGAGTTCATCGACCTGCGCGGGACCAGTGGGTTCGCGCCAGTCAGTCGATTCCGCTGAACATCGCGGAGGGCAACGGGAAGACGGCGGCGGCTGATCGGCGGCGCTATTTCGAGATCGCGCGCGGCTCGGTGTTCGAATGCGCGGCGATCCAGGACGTTTTGGTCGTCGGGAAAGCGCTAGATGAGCGAGAGAGTAATGAGAGGAAAATCGACCTGGATCGGATGGCCGCGATGCTCAGTCGGTTGGGCGGAAGAGGATACTGCATCGAGGAAGCTCCACTGATTTATGGACGTTCGGATGTCGATTTCGATACCGATACCGATACCGATTTCGATTTCGATTTCGATAGGAGACAGTAGAGCCTAGGCGCTAAACAAAAGTTAGAGGGTCCACGTCATCCAAATCGATCGACCTCGGGGAGCACCGGATTCGGATCCGCACTTGAGTCAACTGTTTTTAAACATTCGTCGGAAATGGCCACCGAAATCGATCTTGCAGACATAGATCTCCAGGATGCTCTTCAGGAGCACTTCGGGTTCTCAGAATTCCTCCAGGGACAGGAAGAGACGATCCGCAGTGCCTTGAAAGGTCGCGACATGGTGGTGGTGATGCCGACTGGCTCTGGGAAATCGCTCTGTTACCAGCTCTCATCACTGGTGCTGCCGGGGACGACGATCGTCGTGTCCCCCCTGATCGCTCTGATGAAAGACCAGGTGGACGGTCTGGAAGCACAAGGGCTCCCCGGGACCTATATCAACTCTTCTCTCTCGGCTATCGAAATGAGGGAGCGAGTGGAGGCCTTGCGGTCCGGGAGGTACAAGCTGGTCTATATCGCCCCCGAGCGATTCCGAGACCGTCGTTTTCTGGATGCATTGGGCCAGAATCAGATCTCCCTCATGGCCGTTGATGAGGCCCATTGCATCAGCCAGTGGGGACACGATTTTCGTCCCGAATACCTTCGCTTACGGGAGGTTTTGGCGGACCTGCCAGGGACCCGCGTGATGGCGATGACGGCTACTGCTACGCCGCACGTCCGTTACGACATCATCAAACAGCTGGGACTAGGCGAGGACGAGAGAAGTGAGCCCCTCGTCCTGGTCTATGGGTTTTCACGACCCAATCTGAAGCTGGTTGTTTCACGGGTCTCAGGCCACGCCGAAAAGATGGACCATGTTCGTCAGGCGGTTGAGCAATATCAGACCGGAATCGTCTACTGCGCCACTCGCAAGCAGACGGAAAAGGTACACGGTCTCTTAAAGGCAGCCGGCCAGGCCTGCGGCCTCTACCATGGCGGACTAGCGGACAGTCAGCGCAAAGAGGTTCAGGACGAGTTCATGAATGGCGATATTCCCGTCGTCGCGGCAACGAACGCCTTTGGCATGGGACTGGACCGGCGTGACCTCCGCTTTGTGATTCATTGGGATGTTCCCGGCAGCATCGAAGCCTACTACCAGGAAGTAGGGCGTTCCGGGCGAGATGGTCAGGAATCCCTGTGCGAGTTACTCTACAGTTACGCCGATGTCCGGACCCAGGAGTTCTTCTTGGATGGCGCCAATCCCAGCCGAGAAGAGGTGAAGGCTATCTGGGACAGGATCCGCGAGCGCTGTCTGCACGGACCCGCCGTATGCAATGTCTCAGACTGGGTTGGCCCGGCTTCGATCAGCAAGAATGAAATGACCGTCCGAACCGTCGTCTCCATTCTAGAACGGGTCGGTCTCATCCGAAGCGAAAGGGTGCCTCATGGCTCCAGCCAACTGATCTCGATGGTGGTAGGAGCCGATCTTGGCGTTCTAGAGCAGCAGTTTGTCTACCTGAGTGAGAAACGGAATCGCGATAAGCGCAAGCTCCAGGATATGTTGCGCTACGCGGGTACTTCGCGCTGTCGGCACGCCTACATTCTAGATTATTTCGGCGAGAGTGACGTCGCTGAAGAATGTAATAATTGCGATCGCTGTCGACGCATCAAGGGACAGGAGGTTCGCGATCCGACAGAGGAAGAATGGCCCATCCTGCAGAAGGTCCTGAGTTGCGTGGCGCGAATGAGAACCAGTTTCGGCTGCGCTCGGGTGGCTCAGGTGCTGACGGGATCGAAGGCCAAGCCGGTCTTGGAGCGGGGACTGGATCGCCTCTCCACTTACGGTCTGCTGAAGGAACACGGCGAAGGCTACGTCCGTCGCATCCTGGAAGAGCTGGTTCAGGAAGGATGCGTCCGCATAACTACCGGGGAATACCCATTGGTCGACATCACAGAGCGGGGCCGGAACGTCATGTGGAGGAAAGAGACCGTGGCGATTACCTGGCCCTCTGTGAAGCCCAGGTCGAAGACTCGAGCCGAAAGCAAGGAGTTGTCGATACCCTCTTACGATGCAGAGCTTCTCGGGGAGCTGAAATCCTGGCGATCGGCGGAAGCCCGGGTTAAGAGAGTTCCCGCCTATGTTGTGATGCACGATGCTACCTTGAAGGGTATCGCAGCTTTCTGTCCGCAGAACCTCTCCGAACTGGAAAGAGTCAAGGGCATCGGCCCGAGCAAGGTAGCCAAGTATGGCGATGTCCTGCTCGGTATCATCGATGATTGGGTGCGCAACCAAGAGAGCACTGATCTCGAACAGAGCGCAGAACAGGATGTCTCTGGGTTGTCAGATGCTGCAGGAGACTGCTAGTATCATGTCACTCTTTAAGTGTCGGGTATAGACGCTTCAGTTTGATGCGCGCATTTTCGGATGTGAACTGCCAGTCGATCTTGGCGTCGAGGTTGTTTCTTTGGTCCTGCCAGGAATCCACCTCGGCCCGCATCTCCTCGAGGTTGTCGATGCGTCGATTCAGACACTGGCGAGCCAGCACGCTGAGTTCGATTTCGGCCATGTTCAGCCAGGAACCGTGTTTCGGTGTGTAAACAAACTCGAAACGGTCCCACAGCGCCTTGGCAATCGTCGGCGGGAAGGTCTCGTAGAGTGCGCCGGGGCCATGCGTATTGAGATTGTCCATCACCAAAGTGATCTTCTCCGCCTCCGGGTGAAGGCGGGCGATACGCTCGACGAACCGTGCCCAATCACTCTTGGTCTTGCGTTCGGTCACCTGCACGAGTCGTCGAGCGGCCAGCGGTTCGACCGCCAGGAAGACGTTGCAGACCCCGCAG
Source organism: Acidobacteriota bacterium (assembly GCA_965222655.1). Lineage (GTDB taxonomy): Bacteria > Acidobacteriota > UBA6911 > RPQK01 > JAJDTT01 > CAUZIZ01. The sequence continues at coordinate 112,885 of CBDCUP010000022.1, read as the reverse complement.
CGTTCGTACTCGTAGTCGTAGCGGGCTATTCGACCGGGCGCAGTCGGCCACGGCAGTCGCGTCTCCCGAATCAGTTGCCGGGGTGTTTCATCCATGCAGATCAAAGGGCGAATCGGATCGTAGGGCCGCTTGTAGATCTCGAGCACCTGCTCCATGTGGGCGACAAAGTACCCATTATGGGCGGGTGGGATGACCCATCGCAGCCGCTTCCAGGGTTTTAAGGCGTTTTTTTTAGAACCCGCCGTACGGTTTCGTAGGACACCGAATCCACGTATTCCAACTCCACCATCTTGTCGGCCAGCACGCGTAGCGACCAGCGCGCCTGCCCCTTCGGTGGCTTGCTACAAGAGAGCGCCACCAAATGAGCCTCGAAGTCTCCGTCTGCCTTGCGCCTGTACTCGCGGCGGGGTGGCTGTTTTTCCAACGCCACCTCCAGACCCTGCTCGACGAAACGGCGCTTGGTTCGCTCGATCTTCTTCAAGCTCACCGGCAGCACGTTGGCGATCGCTTCGGTCGTCAGTTTGCGCCCCTGAAACGGCCCTTCGTCGCAACCCAGCAGGATCAAGGCGTTCAATACGCTTTGGCTGCTGTGCTTGCCTCGCGTGGTCATCTCCCGTAACCGGTCCCGCTCTTCCCCAGTCAAAGTCACCTTGTAACGGATCTGTGGCATGACGCTCCTCCTTTCGTAAGGAGAAGCGTATCTTACCATACCGACATATCACGCGTGACATGACACTAGTACTCTGTCAACCTTGAGATTGTGGGTTATGGACGAGTCATGGTGGTCGAGGTCAAGGCACGCGGCCGCCGGCATAGCTTGCTCTACGTCCAGGGCGCGCAACGCAGAGATCGGCCGCCAGGGCCGTTCAGAACCTACAATTTCAAGGTTGACAGGGTACTAGCTTGTCCTCGTTCAAGTTGAGGAGACGATGATGATGTGGGCTGTCTTGATCGGCATCATAGTGAGCCTCGTCGGTCAAGAGCTGTGGTGCCACGATTTCTGGATTGAACCCTCCACCTTCACCCCGAAGCTTGACTCACCTGCCCGGATTCGTTTGATGATTGGCGAAGACTTCAAGGGTGATTCCGTTCCTCGTGATCCGTCCCATATCGAGAGGTTCTTGCTCGCCGGACCCGATGGAGAATCTCCGATCGTGGGTCTTTCGGGCTCCGAACCGGCTGGCTACGTCCGCTTTAAACAGCCCGGTCTCCACGTCATCGGCTATCGCAGCAAGAATCGATCGATCACCTTGGAGGCAGATCAGTTTGAGAGCTATCTTGCAGAGGAGGGGTTGGAGGAGATCGTTCGGCAGCGTGCCCGTGGTGGCAAGACCCGGCAGAGCGCCCGGGAGACCTTCTCGCGCTGCGCGAAGTCGCTGCTGGTGGCGAGTAAGATAGACTCAGAATCGGTAGACCGTCCGCTAGGCTTCACCTTGGAGCTGGTGGTCGAAAGGAACCCCTACTCCCTGACCGAGGGTCAATCCCTGCCCGTGCGTCTGCTGTATAAGGACGAACCCCTGGCGGGAGCCAAGATCGTGGCGCTCAGCAAGGAGAAGCCAGAGGACAAGGTGATTGTTCGCTCTGACCCGGAAGGGCGGGCGCTTCTTCATCTTCCTCATAGGAGGACCTGGCTGGTGAAAGCGGTCCATATGGTTCGTGCGCCCGAGGGTTCCGGTGCCGATTGGGAGAGTATCTGGGCCTCTCTGACCTTCAAGATTCCCTAGGCTACCATCGAGCGGGCGACAACATCGGCCGACTGCTTCCCGGAGCATCAGCAACCTGCATCGAACACCACCTGACCCTCCACCATGGTTTGGTGGATCTGAATCCGCGTTTCCGTCCATTCGAAGCGCATGATGTTAGCTTTTTTACCGGGTGCCAGTGTCCCTAGTTCCCCTTCTCTGGACAGGAGCCGAGTAGGATGCAGGCTCGCCATGTGAATGGCTTCGGGGAGAGAGGTTCCTGCGAACCTGACCACATTGGCGACACCCTGCTCAAGGCTGAGCCCGGCTCCATAGAGGTAGGGCGTCCCGGCAAGCGAAATGCGGCCCCCAGATTCCACCTCGATTGTTTGGGAACCCACTGGATAGAAACCTGGCGGAAGTCCTGCCATAACGACTGCGTCGCTGATCAAGATGCTTCGCCGAGTTTCCTTGCCCCTGATCATCGATTTGACTACCGACGGATGAAGGTGGTGTCCATCGACGATGAAGCTCGCCATGAGATTGTCGTTGGCCAATTGATCCCAGATATAGTTGGGATGTCGCTGAAGTGAGAAATGGGCACCGTTGCCCAGGTGTGTCGACAGGCGCGCGCCTGCGCGGGTGGCTTCGACTATGTCATGGTTTTCGGCGTTCGTGTGACCCAACGAGACGACGATCTGGTGCTCCACCAATCTCTCGATGAACGGGATTGCTCCTTCGACCTCGGGGGCAAGAGTTACCAGTTTGATTCGGCCTTCTGCCGCGTCCTGGAAGCGGCGAAACTCATCCCAATTGGGAGGCCTCACGTGCTCGAGCGGATGGGCACCTCGGGGGCCGTCGATCGCTGAAATGTAAGGGCCTTCCAAATGGATGCCCAGGACCGATCGCTCGATCTGCGGATCCCGGCACGCTTCGCTTACACATCTCAAGGAGGCCAGCATGGACTCCCGAGTGGCGGTGACGACAGTCGGACATAGCGCCCCCACACCGCATTCCCACTGCAATCGGACCATACTTGCGATCGAGTCCGGGGTGGTCTCGGGTCCGTTGACGGCATGTCCTCCAAAGCCATTGATGTGGAGGTCCACCAGGGCGGGAGCGATCCACAGTTGAGGTGTCTGTGGGGTCTTCTCTACCCGGCTGATCTGTCCGCGCTCGACCTCCACCAGGACGGGTTTTCCAGAGAGATAGTCTTTGCCGAGGAGTTGTCTGCTTTCCGTCAATGCCGGAATCCTACCTTCGCTGACTCAAGCGATTGAGAGTGTGCCACTGCCCTCGACCGGACGAAAGACGTGCACATCGTCGCTGAGTCCCCGAGGCTCGTAATACTCTTTTCGGAGGGTTTCCATCAGGGTCGAGACCGACTCGTTATTGGTGAGAATCATGGCGCATCCCCCTAGTCCAGCACCCGCGAGTTGTGCCCCGATGACATCGGGAAGGGAAATCGCCAGATCAACGATGTAATCGATTTCTGGGGTGGAACAGGCATATCGACCGCTCTGGGCCCAGAAAGCTGCGGCCTCGCGGATGGCTGGATCTTCGGACATCGAGGAAACGATCAGGCGATCCAGCTTCTGGTTGCTGTAGGACGCATGGTGGACGGCGGCTTCTCCCTTCCGATGACGAAGAATTCTGTCCCCATCGTGGCTGAGTCGCATCAGTTCCCCGATTGTCTCCAGACGATGCTGGCGCAGAAGCTCGGCGAACATTTCGCTGCGCTGACATTCTGCGATCCCATAGATGGCAACTTCGCGTAGCGCATAGGATCCCAGGTCGCGATGGGTTGAAAAAATTCGCTCTAACCGGTCCTTCTGATCCGCCAGGAGCCGTTGTAGATACCCTCTGCTGGCACGCCTCGGAAGCTTCTTCAAGATCCGGTAGAGCTCGCTCGTCGAGATCCCCAAGCGACTCGGGCTCAGGTCGCGGAGGTGCTCAAGGCCTTTGAGGGCGGCTGTATTTTTCTTGAGCAGCAGTTCCAGAAGGTCATAGCTGGCAACCCGATGATTGAACGTATCACGCGCATCGGCGCTTTTCGAAACGCGCACCTTGCTATTGGCGACTACTAGAGAAAGCCCGTCGGGGAATGGGATTGTTTCCTCGATGCGGAAGGGAAAGAAGCCTACCCGTACCACTCGGCCTTTTTCCCCACTCCTGATTGCGGCGTGATCGGCACTGCCCCCACGGGATCCGACGAACCACTCTCCCTCTCCACAGAGGTCGATGAACTGCTGCATAGTGATTTGCAGCCCATTCAGGGCCACCGACGCTTCAGCCACTGCAACGACTATGGCCGAACTACTGGAAAGACCCGCTCCAACGGGTATGTTTCCCGAGACCACGCAGTCCATACCCGTCAGCCGGTGGTCTGGGCAGGCATGCTGAAGCCGCAGTACGGCGGCTTTGGCGTAGTTACTCCAATCGCCGCGAGAGCCCTCCATCACCTGTCGGACGGTGACAGAGTTGATGAAGTCCATCCAGTCGCACCAATCGGCGGTTTGGAGCAGGCTGCCGATGTGGAATTGGCGGTCCGGAAACTCGTCCGAGTGAAGGTTTGTCAAACTGACCAGGTCGTCGTCTCGAGCTCCGGCGGCCAGGACGATCTCCCGACTGATGGCCATGACGTTCACGTAGCCGCCTCGGTGATCGACATGGCGGCCCATCAGGTTGATCCGGCCAGGAGCCCGGGTAAGCACCACCGGTCGTTTGAGACCGAATCGTCGCACGAACTCTTTGAGAACTCCGAGAAAGGCAGCGCGGCGTTCTTCGAGAAGCTCTTCGTCGCCTCCATAGATCTCGGTCAGGGCATGGTGCAAACTCGATGAATTGGTCTGGAGGATTCGTAGCCATTCTCCAGCCGGGCGCACGCGGGGTGCTGGTCCGGTTAGCGCCTTCACCGAGATACGACGACGTCGCGCCAACCTCCGACCGAAGACTTCTTCCGCGAACAAGAGTTCCTCGGGTGTATTGAAGGCTAGAAGATCTTCCGGGTTGGCGACGTCGACCACACAGATTCGAGCCTTTTCAGCCACCAGGCTAGCCAGCGTGTCGGTGAGATAGAGCTCACCCTGGGCATTGCTAGCCTGAAGCTTTCCCAATGCACGATAAAGAGCGGCCGCTTCGAACAGGTAAAGGGAGGCGTTGACGGACGGGCTCTGTTTTTCGATCTGCTCGGCCAGTAATTTCCTGCGTCCGACCCGTATCGCCGTCCCCTTTTCAGCAGCTTGCTTCAGGTCTGCCACCTCCACGATTGCGACTGCCCTTCGACTGCGGTCGTAGACGATCCGACCTGCCGTAGTCGCCGCGGTTTTGGGAAGTGCCGTCAAAGTCATGTCCGCCCGTGCCCGCCGGTGCTGACTGATCAGGTCCGTCAGAACCAAGGGCTGAATCACCTTATCTCCCATGGTGACAATGACTTCTCCCTCGAATCCAGCAGATTCCAGGAACTGGGCGGCGCAGGCGGCGGCATGTCCGGTTCCGCGTGCTTCCGGCTGGTAGATAAAGCCGACACCGGGGTGCTCGGCTGCGATGGTGGCCATGACCTGGTTGGCCATCTGGCCCACTACGATGAGGAATCGCTCCAGACCCACGGATTTGAGCATCGAGAGAGTGCGTACGATAGCCGGAACTCCCGAGAGCGGAAAGCAGACCTTGTGCTGATCAGAAGAACCCATCCGGGTCCCCTGACCGCCGCACAAGACCACGCACATCGTGTCGTGGTTTTCCATAGACTAGCTCCAACCCCCTAAGTCCCGATTCCTCATTGCCAGTTGATTCCGGCGTCGCAATCATCGCTCTGGCTGCCTTGACGCCCGGTCAACTTTCGCAGGGCGACGTCTGCGTCGCACCGCTACGACTGGCGCTAAGAAATCCAGGGTAACAGCGATGCCGAAGATAGCGTGGCGACTTTGTGACAGTCAAGAGGAGTCAGCTCGAAGTGTATCTGTGTCCGTGGTCACCGAGGAGCACCTACGCTTTTTGTTTCAATTAGAGCCGATGAATACCTGGGTGATTTTCGTGGTTCTCATGGGCGTCGTGGCGTTCTATTTCTTTCTCTCAGTACACCTTCTGTTCAGCTTTGCCAGTCAGTTCTTCCTCAAGGCCCGCAGGAAGTGAGCACTCCGCCCCGGAGGGGGTAAGGATGGTTCATATTCTCTTGCTTACAGCGGGGACTTCCTTCAGGGGAAGGGGACAGAGGAAAAAGGAAAACGACGGAAGGGGACAGACGTTGTTTTTCCGAGAGCCTTCCTTCCTGAAAGCGAGAATCCGTTTGTGGTGGGCGGAAAACGAAATCTCTAGGGGTGTTCCTGGGCGAAGCGGAACTCAACGCGACGGTTCTTCTCTCGATTCTCCGTGTTGTCGTTGGCCGCCAGTGGACGGGTGTCGGCATAGCCCCCGGCGACCAGTCTGTCTGCGGGGACTGCGCATTCCTCGACCAGGAACCGGATGACAGCCGTAGCACGAGCTGACGACAACTCCCAGTTGGAAGCGTAGCGAGAAGTTTTGATGGGCACGTCATCTGTGTGTCCGTCGACTCTGAGGGTCATGGCAGGCTTGCTCTTCATGAGTTCCGCGATCTTTCTCAAGTATTGGTGCATTTCTGGTTTTAACTCAGCATCCCCCGACTCATACAGGACTTTTCCAGGCACGCTGACGAGCACGACCTTTCCCTTATTGGATTCGGAGCGGGAGAACGAATTGGGTATCAGCGACTGGAGCTCCTTCAGCAGCGTCTGCTGGGCGCTCTGGTTTACCAGGACGGGAGTTCCTTGGCCAGGGACAGTCGTAAAATTTGAGTCCTTCATTGTTCCGAAGGCATCCTTGATCGAACCGATGAAGAGCCGGTACTTGGTAGCGTCCACTTGGGAAAAGGAGAGAAGCAGGGCAAAGAAGCAGAGCAGCAGCGTCATCATGTCGGCAAACGTCACCATCCAGGCGGGAGCGCCTGCTTCCTGTTCTTCGGGTTTTTTTTTGGGCCGATTAGCGGACATGGGGTTCCTTCCCGAGGCTCGAGCAAGGTCAGCGTTGTCTCTTGGACTCCTCTTTCAAACCAGGTGGGGTCGCTCCTCGTTCCTGAATCCTGGGCGCATATTGTCATCTATGCTCGAGGTTCGCACACAACCCCGACGTCCGAACCTGGCGCAAATCTGAACGCCAATTCGGCAGAATCATTTTCGAGCCGACTCCTAGGAGCCTGCGCGGTAGAAACTGATCTACTGCGAAAACGGTAGAATCGGCCCATATTTCCCCGATTTTTCGACGAATAGAACAACTATGCATCTCGAAATCGAGAAAATCTGGCCTCGATTCCCCGCTTTCTCGCTACGATCATTTCTACCGCGCAGGCTCCTAGCCTATGGTTTCGGTAAAAACGTGTGCGCCCATTAGGGCTTGGGAAGAGAGTCGGGATGTTGGACCAATATCGAGCCCTCCTGAATCCGAAGGGGAAAGGTGGGGATCTGGGTTCGAGAGTCCACCAGGCAATGGCCTGTCTTGATGTCGAACTCCCACAGGTGCCAGGGGCAGCGAATGACCTCACCATCACGTTCGTAGGTCAGGGCCTGTTCTCGGGCGCTAGGGGGGCGGAGGGCAACCATGCGGCCGCTGACCCTGCCTGTGCAGAGGGGACCTCCCTTATGAGGACAAACATTGCGAAGCGCATAGAAGCTGCCCCGGATATTGAAGATACCAATGCCTGCCTTGCCTCGAAAAGGAACAACGATCTTCCGTTGTCCCGGAAGGATCTCGCTGGTTCTTGCAACTTCGACCCACTTGACCCGGCGCAAACTGTCCTCTCTAGGAAGTCGTCCTGGGAGAGCTCACGAATCGTTCCCCAGACAAAACAGCTCCCGTGCGTTGTCCACGAAGATCCTCTGATGGAGTTTCGGGGGCAGCTTCGGCAGCGTTGTGACAGGGTCGTCCCAATCGAAATGGGGCCAATCGGAACAATAGAGGAGTGTCTCTTCGGCGTGCATCTCCTCGAGCAGCCCCATCAAATCGGCCTGTCGCTCCGGCTCGGCGAAGGGCTGGGATCCCACACGGATGTGCCGGCGAAAATACTCGCTCGGCAACTTCTTGACCCAAGGGGTTTGCTCCCGCAGGGATTTCCAGTCGGCGTCCATCTTCCAAAGGAAACCCGGAACCCAGAATTGATCCACCTCCAAGACGGCGAACTTGAGCTTGGGAAATCGCTCAAACACGCCTTCACAGATGAGAGATACGCAGTGGGCCATAGCCATTGAAGAGCGGGCAGCGCGGTTCTCTAGATAATAGGTGGGATACCCCACTCCGGTGGGAGATCCTGCCATACCCGTGGCCTCAGCCCCGGGATGAATGCATGGGACCAAGCGGTGCTCCTGACAGGCTTGCCAGATGGGATGATAGAAGCGGTTGCCGTAAGGCATCTGGGCGCCGGTGGGCACGACGATCGCTACCACGTCGGGCCGATCTCCCAGACGGTGAATCTCTTGAACGGCTAGATACGGGTCAGAACAGGAGATAGCCAGAGCAAGTCTGAGTCGTTTATCACGGCTGGTCCAGTTCTCCCGGGACCAATCGTTGGCGGCGCTGCAAAGAGCGGCAGCGTAATCCGGGTCTGGAATGATTGAGGCCGAATACATGGTTTCGCCCGTCAATAGGGCGAACTCAATATTCCAAACATCGAGATGATATTCTCTCAGCCTCTGGTAGTCCCAGTTCTGATTGCCACCGTGATGTCCCTTCTGGTCGAATTTCTCTGCCAGATCCGTCCGCGCTGCGCTGCCTGCCACGTTCAGATAGCCGGAGTTGACCAGAGGGAAACCGTAGTCCGCGACCCGCTCCTGATACGCCCGCGGGAGATACGGAATCAAGTCCTCACGATTGCGGGGCACCTGATGGACATCACAGTCGATAAGGCTTATGGACTGAGTCGGTTTAGCTGTCCACCCCGGCGCGGCTACCGGTTTCGCCCCAGGAAGGTTCATGGCGGTTTTTTCTAGTTGTCCTTGAGCTATCGAGCTCAAGATCTAAGACTACACCCGCTGTGTACCGGGCTTCAAGGCTGGAGTCCCGTTTGCAGGTCGACGGTGAGGCGATTGGCCCGCGACTCGACTTTTCGGAGCGGGAAGAATCTCTGGGAGAGGAAGTCGGCAATTCTACAGCTGACCAGAGCAGTGAACGTCCAGAGTGGACGACCGTCGAATCTGTCCCGATGGCGGCCGACGAAGGAGTAGCCTCACGTGCGTAGCTTCAGTCCTACCAATGCGTTATGATAAATCAGGGGTCTCGGTTCGGCTGAGGCAGGGCCCCTCACGAGGGTGGTCCGGATGGTTCCCTATCTCGACAGATTGGATGTCAATGGCACGCCCGAACGGCTCGCTGGTTTTCATCATGCGCTCGGTCCTGGTTGTGCTGATCTGTTTGAATCTACCCGTGGCCCTCATGGCGATGGAAACCGTCCTGGAAAAGGATTTCCGGGACTGGACGCTCGCCGAGGCGGTCGAAATGCTCAACCAATCCTCCTGGGCTCAGCAGCGCACATTTACCCGAGTCGTGGCTGGGATCGGCAGCGGGGTGCTCGGCGAAAAAGAGATCTTCAATACCTTTTTCGTGCGGTTTCTGTCAGCCGAACCGATACGTAAGGCCCTTGTGCGCGTTCAGCAGATCCAACAGGGGTATGACCAGATGGGCGAAGACGAGCGGAAGCGCTTTGAGGCGCTCGTGTCTCCCGGTCTGAAGCTGGATGTGAGTCAATGGATCGTTGTGAGCCTGACTTTCCGCTCCAACAATCCCCGTCAGGAGCGCAGAGTGGAGAGTTTTCTGGACGCCCAGACCGTTGAAACCATGAAAGCAAGAGCGTTTCTTTCCACCGATCGTCTCAGCCAGGTTGAGCTGGCGGCCTATTTCCCGCCGCGACGGGATGGGGTGGGGGCTAAATTTGTGTTTCCACGGCAGCTTTCGGGCGAGCCGGTTATATCGAAGGAAGAGAATGGGGTGACCTTCGAAGCCAATCTTCCAACTCAGCGGCTTCGAGTCACTTTTCCCGTATCAGAAATGATTCTCAATGGCGAGTTAGCTCTTTGAAAAAGGCTCCTGGAAGACTCATGCTGCTCCTGCTGATTCCCTGGATCTTGACTTGTGCCTGGGGTCTTGGGGGAGCGACCGGCACCGTCATTGGCAGAGTCCTCGACGCTGCCGGCCAGCCGGCAGCTGGAGTTAACGTCAGCATCGTCCAGGAAGAGACAGAGCAACGCATCAACACCCGCACGAATAGCAATGGCCATTTTCGAGTTGAGCTCGACGCAGGCGGATATGCCATTTCAGTTGATGAAGAGAAGCAGTCATCGACTCCAGCCAGAGTCAGCCTCAAAGCCGGTGAGGAGCGCCGACTGGTCGTCCACCTTTCAGCGGTGCAGGATGGCACTGCCGGCCGAAATGATGGAGAGAACACTTCCGTTGGGTTTGGTTCTCGAACGAGAACCGGGGGACAGAGTTCTGACAACCAGAATCCTTCTCTAGCGGCCATCCGCGATTATCAGATTGGTCTGGGTGGTTCTCACCCTACGGCTTCTTCAGGTCAGACGCTAGCCGAGATTGTCAATCCCTTTCCTGCCAAGAGAGGTGGCCGGTTTCATGGGGCGCTTTATGAGTTCCACCGAAACGATAATTTCGACGCTCGAAATTTCTTCGATCCGCTGGGACAGAAGCTCCCAGAATACAAGCGCAATCAGTTCGGCTTCAGCCTCGGTACTACGCTGAGGCAGAATCTGAGCTTCTTCGGATCGTATGAGGGCCTGAGGATCATAAAGGGCTCGACACTGCTTTCTCACGTGCCCACCGCTGACATGAAGCGAGGGGACTTCAGCGCCCTGGAAACCGAGTTGATTGACCCGTTTACCGGCGTGCCGCTCCCAGGCAATCGGATTCCAGCAGACCGGATCCACCCTGTTGCCGGCAGGCTGTTGACCGTACTGCCTGAGCCCAACCAGAGCGACCCCGATCGAAACTTTCTCAACAACCAGCCAAGTGTGCGTCACCAGGATTCTTACACCTTCAGATTCGACTATCAGGGAGACGAAGATTCGAAGATCTACTTCGAGTACGCTCTGACCGATGCCGATCGAGTCGAGGCTCATCCCTTACCCGATTTTGGTACCGATCGAACGCTTCTCAGCCAGTACACAACAGTGACCTATAACCGGACCGTCAGCAGTCGACTGGTGACCGAAGGCCGACTGATCTTCAGTCGGTATCTAAGCGAAATGCTCTCTCGCAACTCGGGCCAGGTAGGTCTCCTTGACTCTCTCGGTATTGCAGGTCTGAGTACGGGTGATCCTCTTCAGGAGGGCTATCCCGAGTTTTCGTTGAACGAATACGCCTCGTTCGGGGATCAGCGCTCTCCCTACAAGTGGCTCAGCAACCGGTTCGCCTTGAACGGCTCGGCAACCTATGTGATTGGCGGACACACTCTCAGGATGGGAGGCGATGTCGTAACGCGACAAGTCAACGACACTCGGATCGAGGGGATGGGACGGGGGAGACTGGATTTCAACGGTTACTATACCGGAGATGCTTTCGCCGACTTTCTTTTCGGCGTTCCTGACACCGCCTCTCGACCGGTGGGTTCTGAGCGGACGGATCTACGAAAGAGGAGCTGGTCGTCGTCCCTTCGGGACCAATGGAGAGTGAATCCCCAGATTTCCTTGACCCTTGGGGTCTCCTACCGCTACACCCCTCCGTATCGATCCGTGTCCGATAATGTCTCAGGGTTTTTTCCCTTGCTCTTCGAACCGCCTACGGATGGCGAGATTGTTATCGCCGGAAGCCAGGAGGCCCGACGGCTAGGCTTGGATCGGGCGGGTGAGGGAGGGCTGGTTTTTCCCGATCGGAACGATTGGGCTCCGGAACTGGGGTTGGCGTACAGTCCCTTTGGGAACAGCCAGCTGGTCCTGCGAAGTTCCTACACCATTCACTACGGATCGGCCAATTCGAGTCACTATGCTCGATATCTGAACAAGAATTTTCCCTTCTACTACGTCGAGAGTGCCGAGGCCCCCGTGGACAGCCCCGACCTGGATTTGGGTAATCCCTTTGAATACATTGCCCCGACGGAACTCACGGTTCGGGGTCTGGAGACCACTCTACGAAACCCCTATGTGCAGCGATGGCTGCTGACGATGCAGGGCGAGATCAATCAGTACTGGAATCTGGAAGCGTCCTACAGGGGGCGTAAAGGCAGCCATATGCTGCGGACTCTGGCGAGCAATGTTCCTCTTCCCGACTCGGGCCCATTGCAGCCCCGGAGGCCGAACCCCGAGTTCGGACTCTTCCGGATCCTGACCAGTGGAGGTTCCCTGAGCAGCCACCAACTCAACCTGGCGGCTGAGCGCCGCCTCAGCGAGGGGATGTCCCTGAAATCCGGCTTTACCTGGACCCGTTCCCTCGACGATGTTTTCAGGGATCCCTCCAATCCTCGCAATCTTCGTGCGGAAAAGGCTCGCACCGGCTACATCCCCGAGCGGCAGTTATTCCTCAACTACATTATTGAGCTCCCACCCGGGCGGAGTCGCAGCCTCGATGCAGAAGGGGGCAGCCTGACTCGTCAATTGCTCAAAGGCTGGCGCCTGTCAGGTATTACCTACATTCAGGATGGGACTCCCTTCAGTGCTCGCTTGGCGGGAGATGCGAACAACGATGGCGTTGACCGGGATCGTCCCGATCTCCTTGGTCCCGCTTCCGTGGATGCCTCGGAGCAAACCGTCGATCGCTGGTTTCTCACGGAAGCCTTCGCCCAGCCAGATCCCTTTTCCTTCGGAGACGCCGGGCGCAACATTCTGACGGGTCCGGGGTATCAGAAGTGGGATGTCAGCATGATCAAACAGACCCGGCTCTCGAACGGCGATTTCGTCGAGCTGAGGGTGCAGCTGTTCAACGCCTTCAATCATGCGAATTTCCGCAGACCAAATGCGGTGTATGGGAACTCCCTCTTCGGCAAGGTTTTCGGAGCCCGCCACGCACGGGAAATAGAAGTGGCGCTCAAGTACTCCTTCTGAGGATGCGCCTGTTTACACTCGACCCGGACCGAAGATGAGGTGCTTTTTTCGCTTTCAGTGCCTATCCTTGCTGACTCTACCCTCGCTGCTGCTTGTCTCCTGCGTTCTTTTCACGCCGGGCGAAGCCTCCCAGGGGGAAAGGGACTACGATCAGCTTCGAAACGAAATGGTCGCCAACCAGTTGGAAGCCCGTGACATCTGGGACCGCAGAGTTTTGAAGGCGATGCGGGCGGTTCCACGTCACCGATTCGTGCCAGCGAAACTCCGGTCTCAGGCCTACCGGGACCACCCCCTCCCGATCGGCGAGGACCAGACAATTTCTCAGCCCTACATCGTGGCCTTGATGACTCAGCTTGCCGCTCCCAAGAGCCATCATCGTGCTCTGGAGGTGGGTACCGGATCGGGGTATCAGGCCGCAGTCTTGGCAGAATTGGTTGAGGAGGTCTACACCATCGAGATCGTACCCCCGCTTGCCCAACGCTCCCGCTCGCTTCTCGCGCAGCTGGGCTATGCCAATGTTCACGCCCGGCAAGGGGATGGTTATCGGGGCTGGCCAGAAAAGGCCCCTTTCGACTTGATCCTGGTGACGGCCGCGCCGGGGAAGATCCCTGAGCCCCTCAAGGAGCAGCTTGCCGAAGGGGGTAGGTTGGTAATCCCGGTGGGAGAGACCTGGGGGATTCAGCGGTTGATCCTGGTCACCAAGGAGAAGGGTAGATTTGAGGAGAAGATAGTCACCAGTGTTCGGTTTGTTCCGATGACAGGCGAGGTCCAGAAGCAGTAGCAAGTCGTCAATCATTGCGAGGTGCTAGAAGGAGTGAGGAGACCTTCATGCTCGAAATATCAAGCGAAGGCATTTTGTCCCGGAATGCGAGTCGAGGAGCTTACTTCCCATCGGTTGCGGTGTTGCCGGACGGCACCCTCCTGGCAAGCCAGCACGTGGGGAGTGGCCTGTGCTCACCCGACGATCGGATCGAGGTTCTGCGATCAGCGGACGGGGGATCCAACTGGGTCAATGAGGGTAGCATTCATGATGGGATCCCTGACGATGGCTGGTCTTACCGTGCTCCCGTGATCACCGAGGTTCCGGACGGATCGTTGATCATGGCGGCGACTCGCTACCGTCTCGACAACGAGGAAATGTACAACCCTGCGAGCGAGGGTCTCAAGCCGGCTCAGATGATCCTCTACCGCTCACACGATCAGGGCGCTTCCTGGTTGGGACCTGAGGTAGTTCCCAATCCTCTTCCCCCCGACCGCTATGTCTGCAGCCTCTCCGGACGGATATTGTTGCTTTCTCCCCAGCGCTGGATGTACCCCTTTGAGACCTGGAAGCCCGACGGCTACGAGGGTCCTGTCGATCAGAAGGCGGGTGCGATCTTTTCCAGTGACCAGGGTAGGACCTGGGGAGAGATGGCGGTCGTCGCTGACGATCCCGAGGAGCACTACCACTATGGCGACCAGATGCCATCTTTGTTGGCGGATGGGCGGATCTACACGCTGATCTGGACTCGTACCTGGGGCACGAAAGAGGACCACGACGTGCGCAATAGATGGGTGGTTTCTGAGGACGAGGGACGGACCTGGTCTGAGCCGCAACCGACCAATCTCCGAGGACAACTCTGCGCCCCGATTCCGCTTTCCGACGGCAGGGTCGCCGCCATCTACAACTATCGCCACGAACCTCAGGGAGTACATGTCGCTCTAACCGAGGACCTCGCGACCTTCGACACCGATAACGAGTTAGTGGTCTTCAGTGCCGGCAGTGAAACCATGGTGGGCCAGGCAGTGGACGACTTCATCGACAGACATCAGAAGATCGCATTCGGGAGGCCGTGGGGAAGGCAACTGCCGGACGGTGATCTATTGGTCTATTTCTGGTGCACTCTGGAAGAGATCACCCACACCCGCTGGGTGCGCCTGCGGTTGACTTGACCGCTTCTCGCCAACTGGCGCCGATTGATAGCGACCCGATCGGATAGTCGACTATCCGAGTTACCTGGCTGTTGCCTACGGCAATCACACTGCAGGACCTGCCCGATCGACCCGTGCATATTTCTTAACTCAATGAAAAAAGGGGGATTGTGCGTTCAGCATCCGAATCAAAGTGGACCTGGCATGACGATTGCAATAGGGCAGGACATGAATGAACCAAGTGTTGAAGCAGGAATTGAGCGAGTTGATCAAGGGAGGATGCATCTATTGGTAGGAGTCGCAGCCTACGCGGTCCTGCTCTTGGCCGTGTTCCTACCACAGATGTTCGTGGTCTATCCGACGGTGGCCTTTGACTATATCCAAAGGTGCCTGCTGAAAGGTGCCGAGCTCTCCCTCCAGTACTACCTTGGGTTAAGCGGATTCTGAGTTGAGGGCTTGCATGGGAATTCTCGCTTACTATCGCTCGAGAAGTTGATCCTGCAGAAGAAGGGAAACATCTAATGACATCCCTCCTAGTCTTTCTCCTAGCCCTACTGGTATTCATTGCTCTGAGCAAGTCGGTAGAGGCGGTGAAACGGATCAGGGACCTCGAACTCAAGGTTATAGAGCTCTCGAACAGCCTCTTTACAATGAGAGAGGCTTTCTCAAGGAGTGAAGCCACTCGGCCCGGAACCTCGCCTACCGGAGTCGAGGCCCGCGCCGAGCCCACAGCGCAATCAGCAACACCTGTGCCGACCAAAGCACCTGCAGCTGTGCCCCCACCGATTTCTACTTCTCTAGAAAAGCCAGCAACGATGCGTTCACAGACCGAGCCCGATCGCCCAGCCCCACCTCTGTCTCCCGTTGTGCCGAGAATGTCGGTCGCTACCTCGACTGGACCAGCTGCGAAACAGGCCCTCGATTGGGAGCAGTTCACGGGCACCCGCCTCTTCGGCTGGATCGGCGGCCTGGCGCTCTTCTTGGGAGTGGCCTTCCTGCTCAAATTCTCCTTCGAGCAGGGCCTGATCAGCCCAATTATCCGGGTCGCAGGCGGTTTTGCGCTCGGTGTGGGAGCGATCCTGGGCGGGCTGCGAATCCGTAGCAGCGCCTATCCAATCACCGCCCACATCCTCTGTGCGGTCGGTCCGGCCGTTCTCTACGTCGACATCTATGGTGCCTACGACTTCTACGGCTTCATCGGCGCCGGTTCCGCATTTCTCTTGATGGTTATGGTGACCGCCGTATCCGTTTGGCTGGCGGTGAGCCTGGACTCCCGCTACGTAGCCGTGCTGGGGCTCATCGGCGGATTTCTCACACCGTTCCTGCTCTCGACCGAGAGCTCTAATCCGCTGAAGCTCTTCGGCTACATTGCTCTGTTGGACACCGGTCTGGCACTGGTTGCCCTGAGGAAGAAGTGGGGATTCCTGGTGGCGGCCTCCGCTACGCTGACTGGATGCTTCATGTTGCGGTGGGTCGGTAACTACTTCGAGGTGCCGAGCGTTCTCACGATCGTCGTTCTCTTTGCTGCCCTGTCCCTTCTTTTTGCAGCTTTCGGAATAGCTGCAGAAAAGTGGAATTGCTCCGACGGTAGCGTCCGGCTTGGGGCCGGCGGCATCCCCTTTCTATCGGTGCTGTTCGTGGCCTATCTCTTTTCCTTCCCCGAACTGGCCGGGCGTCCGGGACTCGTCTATACGTTCCTCTTTTTCCTGAATGTCCTGTTCTGTGGGCTGCTCTGGTTCAGTCGGCGTTTTCACCCCTGGTACTTGATCGCGTCGGGGACTACCTTCCTGCTGATGTTGGTATGGACGCTGGAATACCTGACGGAAGATCTGCTGCCTTGGGGACTGGCCGCCTATCTCTTCTTTGGGCTTCTTCATGCCGGTTTCTCCGTCGCTCTGCAGAGAGCCCGACCGGGGACCAGCCTTCAGTCAGGGGGACATCTCTACCCCATCCTGATGTTGGTCTTGGTCTTGGGGATGGTACTGAACAGCTCCCGAATCCCCTCCATCGTGTGGCCATCCGTGTTCGCGATCGACGCCATCGCCGTGGCTGCCGCACTAGCGGTCGGAATCACCTGGCTTTCCATAGTGGTGCTGGCCCTGACGATGGGGACGGTCTGGATCGGCTTTCTCAGGCTGACGACCCTATCCGATCTTCCAGAGCTGCTCCTGGTCCTCACGATCTTTGCAGTGGCCTTCTTTGTCGCAGGTTTCTTTCTGGACAGGAGGGGTTCGGGGCAGAAAGGGGTGTCCTCAACTTCAATTTCCGATGTCACCTGGTCGGATCAGATCGGCAAAATGCTGAGCCTACCAGTTCTTTCGGCCCTGCTGCCGTTGCTTCTGCTCGGTGTCGCTAGCGCCCAGATCCAGCTTCCCAGCCCGGCTGCGATATTTGTCGTGGGATTGCTGATGGTCCTCTTCTTGCTGTCGCTGGTGGTGCTATTCAAGTTGGATATCTTGGTGCCAGTGTCCCTGCTGGGTTCCGGATATCTACTCCTGTCCTGGCATGGAACCAGCTTCGATCCGCAGCAGCCCCTCCTGGCACTGCCCTGGTACGTTGTCTATCTGGCACTTTTCTTCCTGTTTCCCTTCGCTTTCGAGAAAGTGATGTTGGACCGTCCGCTCCCCTGGATTGGGGCAGCCCTCTCGGGACCGGTGTTCTTCTTCCTGATATACGCGGGAGTATCGCAACTTCTGGGAGACGCCCTGATCGGATTGTTGCCGGCGGCTATCGCGGGGTGTTATTGGGTGGGGCTGGGACGGTTGTCAGATCTTATTCCCAAGGAGCAATGGGTCAAGCGATCCGAGGTGGCGTTTTGGGGCGGGGTCACACTCCTGTTCGTCAGCCTGATTCTTCCCCTGCAGTTCGACAAAGAGTGGCTGACCATCGGGTGGGCCCTTGAGGGTGTGGCACTGCTCTGGTTTTTCACGCGTATGCCCCATCCAGGGCTCAAGAAATGGGCGCTGGGCCTGTTGATAATCGCATTCATTCGTCTGGCTCTCAATCCATCGGTTCTGTCCTACCATTCCGGTGGGGAGATTCCGGTTATCAACTGGTATCTCTACGCCTACGGGGCCGTGATTGCCTGTCTCGTAGGTGCAGCTCGACTATGGCCCTCGGATGCCCAGGGAGAGCTAGAGCAACGCGTCTCATCCCTCTTCCATTCCCTGGCCACGATACTGGCTTTTCTTCTGATGAACATCGAGATCGCGGACTTCTTCAGAGTCGGAGATACATTGATATTCCAGTTGGGCAGGAGCTTCGCAGAGGACATGAGCTATTCGCTCGCCTGGGCTCTGTTCGGCTTCATCTTGTTGATCGTGAGCATCAAGGTGAAGAGACTGTTGGGTCGTCGAGCAAGTCTGGGACTGCTCGGTGCGACGATCCTCAAGCTTTTTCTTCACGATATCTGGGCACTGGGCCAGCTCTATCGGGTAGCGGCCTTCGTCGGACTCGCCTGCGTCCTGATTCTGGTGTCCTATCTCTATCAGCGTTATCTGTTTCCGGAGACGGCTGCAGTCTCCGATCCCCCACCTCCTGGGATCGTCCATCGAACCGAGCCCTGATTGTTTGTAGGACGGGCACTCTTGCCCGTCGCTTTTGTAGACGGGCAAGAGTGCCCGTCCTACAACAGACAAGGAGCTATAGGTGTTCGCGGTGAGAGACAAGCGGAGTTTCTTTTCTCGAACAGGCCCAGATGGGCTGGTTGCTCCCCCAACCCGTGGGAACGGTCGTGCGGGGGTCCGTGCTTATCCCTACAGCCTGGACTCCGGCCGCAGGTTCAAGCTGCGCATCAGTCTCCGAAGGTAGCTGGGGTGAATTCCCAGCCGATTCGCGGCCGCCTTGTAGACGCCGCCCTCCTCCCTCACCGTCTTGAGAATCAGCTCCTTCTTGAACTCTGTCATTGCCGTTTGGAAGTCATGTCCATCGGCGGCAGCAGCTCCAGCAGTTGCAAACATAGTCTCGGGTAGATCCTCCAGCTGGATGACATCAGTTGAGCCCAGGACGACGGCCCGTTCGATGACGTTCCGAAGCTCACGCACATTTCCTGGCCAGTCGTGGTTCATGAGGCAGATTCGGGCCTCGGCGGAGATTCCTGTAACCGCCCGGTTGTAGGCGGCGCTGAACCGGTAGGCGAAGTGCTGTGCCAGTAGCGGAATATCCTCTGGGTGCTCTCGCAGAGGGGGCATCGTCAGCCCAATCACATTGAGGCGAAAGTACAAGTCGCGGCGAAATCTTCCGGATTCGACCTCTTGCTCCAGGGCCTTGTTGGTAGCCGCAAGCAGGCGAATGTCCACTTTTATGGGTCGGGTGCCGCCAACTCGCTCAAACTCTCGTTCCTCCAGGACTCGGAGTAGCTTGGCTTGGAGGGGAAGAGCGAGCTCGCCTATCTCATCCAGAAAGACGGTGCCGCCGTTGCCCACCTCCAGCTTTCCCCTGGCTTGCGCGTGGGCAGACGTAAAGGCTCCCTTTTCGTGGCCGAACAGTTCCGATTCAAGAAGCTGCTCGGCCAGAGCCGCGCAGTTGATTGTCACGAAAGGACCTTCCGACCTGGGGCTGTTCTCGTGGATGGCGCGAGCTGCCAACTCCTTGCCAGTGCCGTTCTCACCACAAATCAGCACGCTTGTAGTGGTGGGTGCCACCTTTCTGATCAGATCGTAGACTCGCTGCATCGGAGGGCTTCGCCCCACCATGTTGTGCTCGATGCCCAAATCTTCCCGCAAGCGCAGGTTGTCGTCCTCGAGCCACTCCAGGTACTGGGCATTTTGCAGGGCAATACCCCCGATTCCGGCCACAGCAGTCATCAGATGCAGATGACTCTCCTGGAATGGTGCCGTCGAATCGTCAGTCTCCAGATAGATGATTCCGATTAACCGGTCCGAAACCATGAGTGGGACACAGAGAACAGATTGAACACCAGATGCAATCAGACTTTCTGAACCTTTCAATTTAATGTCCTGCGCAACGTGTCGGCTGAGAATCGACATTCGATCCGCAACCACGCGGTCGACGATGGTGCGACTGACTCGTACCGGGCCCTCGGTTTCGTCGGAACGGTTCCAAACGAAGCTCGGGCTATACCCCTCGCCCGTCTGGTCCGCAACTAGGAAAACGGCACGCCGGACAGGAAGCACTTCACAAAGAGGTTCCAGCAGCTGGCGCTGAAGTGGCTCGGAGCTCCGGATCGAGTTGATGCTTGAGTTGATTCTGAGTAAGACACTCAGGTCGCGGGCCAACCTTTTTGAGTCGTCCTCCTCCGGCAGATTGATTTCTCCAGTGAGGAACCGGGATGAGCCACCTTGGAGCGTGGTGGTCAGCTGGGAAATAGAATCATCCTGACTCAGTTCGTCCGGAACGACGGCAGATGGTTCTTCATCACGGAGCAGGAACCAGACGAGTGAGTCTGCAATTCTGATCCGATCCCCGTGTTCGAGCCAGTGGTCGTTTATCGAGACATCATTCACGAAGGTCCCGAGAGAGCTGTTCAGGTCGGACAGTCTGAAGCGTTCACCCTCTTTGGTGATCTGGCAGTGGCGTCGTGAAGTCCGAGAATCGGGGATGCAGAGAGCGCTCTCGTGGTGACGGCCGATCGACACAGTCTCGTCAAGAAGAATGAACTGTGTGCCCTGCAGCGGGCCGTTCAGAACAACGAGCCGAGGCTTCATGGTTGTCCTTGAGACTGATTCGGAGACTCCAAGTTGTACCCGGCTAGTATAGAGAGGTGTCCCCAACGCCACAATGCTCCACTGCTTCTCCCGCGTGTGGGTGTCTATGCCGTGGGTGCTCGAGCGTTTCCTCGGGAATCCAATTCGATAGTCCACTATCCGATCGGGTCGGTGTAACAACCCCAGAGCTGCGGAAATCTCCCGACATCTGTCCCCCGGGAACTTGCCCAACCGTAGTCACATCAATTGTTTGAACCGAAGACGAGTAACGAGAGCGAGAGATTGGCACGGCTGTTGCTACTGCAGGAACCTGTCAAGCTAAAAGAGTTGGCCCTGAAAGGCCAACACAAATCGGTGCTAGGCAAAGACATGGAGGATCAGATGTCCACTTCTCACTTATTCAAGGCAATTCAGCAGCGGCTTGGGAAGATGGCGCGAGGTGTCCTTATCATTTCCCTCCCACTCCTTTTCCTGAACACCAGCTGTTCCATCAAGAAGTTCGCCATCAACAAGATTGGAGATACCCTGGCCTCCGGTAACTCGGTCTATGAAAGCGACGAAGACCTGGAGTTGGTGGCAGGAGCGCTCCCCTTTGGGTTGAAGCTGGTGGAGAGCCTATTAGCCGAATCTCCCCATCATCGGGGCTTGCTGCTGACCGCTTGCCGAGGCTTCGTCCTCTACTCCTATGCCTTCGTTGACTACGAAGCGGAGCTGGCCGAAGAGACCGATCTGGATCGAGCCCGGCACCTGAGGCACCGGGCCCGTCGGCTCTACCTCCGCGGTTTTCGCTACGGTCTTCAGGCTCTGGAGCGTTCCTACGACGGATTCGGGGATCGTCTGGCCGCGGACCCGGCTGCGGCTGTGGCTTCTATCCAGGAGAAGAAGAAGAAACGAGACCTGCCTTTCCTCTACTGGAGCGCGGCCGCCCTGGGCCTGGCCATTTCAGCTTCTCGCGACGACACCGCGATGCTGGCCCGCCTGCCTGAGGTGGAAGCGCTTCTCGATCGGGCGCTTGAGCTAGACGAGACCTGGGATGGAGGAGCGTTACACGCCTTTTAGATCCAGTTGGTGAGCGCCAAGGTGGGAGAGGTCGATGGCGGGGTCATCGCCCGCCACTATCGCAGGGCGCTGGAGCTCTCCGAAGGCAACAATGCCGATCTACACCTGGCCTACGCCGAGGCCATCTCCGTCCCCTCACAGGATCAGGGCGAGTTTTGCTCGCTGGTCCAGAAGGCCTTGGCAGTAGACCCGAATCATTTCCCCGAGAACCGGCTTGTGGTCTTATTGGCTCACCGTCGAGCCCGTTGGCTACTCGAACGAGTCGACGACCTCATCCTTGGTGCTGAGAACTGTGCCCTTCGATCAGGAGGAAACCAATGAAATTGACGAGATGTACTCTTGGCTTTTGTCTGGCTTTGACACTGCTCCTGGTGGGATCCACTTCACCCCTGGCCGCCAGAAAGATCCGGGTCCGAATCGGAACTGTTGCGCCCAAGGATTCCCTCTGGCACGAGACCCTGAAGAAGATCCGCCAGGACTGGCAGCGGATCTCGAATGGTACCGTCCAGGTGACGATCTACGCGGGAGGCACTCTGGGTGATGGGCCTGAGATGGTGCGCAAGGTTCGAGCCGGGACCCTCCAGGGTGTGGGTCTTTCTTCGGTGGGCATGTCTCGGATCGACTCGGGTGTCTCGGCTCTGCAAGTCCCGATGATGCTGTCGTCCTACGAGGAGCTGGACTATGTAAGGGACCGGATCGCACCGCAACTCGAGCGCCGGATGGAGGAGAAGGGTTTCAAGGTCCTGAACTGGGCGGATGCCGGTTGGGTTCACACCTTTACTACAGAGCCCATCAGCACACCCGACGGCCTTCGCAAGATGAAGCTTTTTACCTCGGCGGGAGATCCTGAGACGGAGAGCCTGTACAAGGAATTGGGTTTCCGGGTGGTTCCTCTATCCCTGACCGACCTGCTCACATCGCTCCAGACCGGAATCGTCAACGCCTTCAATGTTCCACCGCTCTTTGCACTGTTGCAGCAGTCGTTTCGATCGACCGGCAACATGCTGCCGGTGCGCTGGACTCCCCTGATAGCGGGGACGGTGATCAGTACCAAAGCGTGGGAGAAGATCCCCGAGCAATACCGGACGGCCCTTCTGGAATCGGCCAAGAAGGCGGGCGAGGAACAGCGCAGCCCGATCCGGAAGATGGGGACAGATGCTATTGAGGAGATGAAGCGGCGCGGCTTGAAGGTGGTAGAGATGGACGCAGCGGCGCTGGATCTATGGCAGTCCGAAGCGGAAAAGGCTTATCCCAGGCTGCGAGGCCGATACGCTCCCGAGGAGTTGATCGACCTGGTCCAGAAGCTGCGAGACGAGTTCCGCGGTTCCAGCAATCCTCAACATGTCCAGAACTAGTGCAGCTCGCCATAAGTTCTGAGCCAGGGACAGTAGTCAATCGTTACCGCTGGCTAGGCGTTGCGAGCGAGGCATATCGGGCTATATGTCGAACGAGCGCAACAGCGCCAGCGGCGACGAGGGGCTGCTGAACCCTGGTTCGAAACTTGTGGCGCGCTGCACTAGTCTTCAACCAGAGAACGGCTAATGGACAACACCGGTACCGATCCAGAACGCAGTTCGGTTCTCGCCAGGCTGGAGGATGCCGCCTCTGTCATCGTACTGGTTTCGATGGTGGGGCTAGCTCTCCTGGAAGCCGTGGCTCGAACCTGGCTGGGCGGAGCCATTCCCGGGTCGATCGTCGTCGTTCAGCACCTGACCCTGTGGATCACAATTCTGGGGGCCGCTTTGGCGGCCCGCACCGACCGGCTCCTGGCCCTTTCCACCCGGAGCCTGTTCCCTGCTTGGATCCGTCCCGGTATTCAGATCTTCACCAGCGGCCTGGCCGCCGGAGTGACGGCCTGTCTGGTTCTGGCCAGCCTGGATCTGGTCCGGATCGAGCGCGAAGCGGGTGACGTGGTGGCCTGGGGTATTCCGGTCTGGGTTGCTCTTGCCATCATGCCAGCGGGACTGGCCTTGATCGCAGGACGTTTGATCTGGGGCGCAGCGACCAACCTGAAGGGACAGACGTTGGCGGCCCTTGGCCTTCTGATTCCCGTGGCCTTCGGGTTTGTAGCCTCCCTGGATCAGCCTGATTTGCTGTTTCCCGCCCTGCTGCTGATCGTGATTGCGACCGCCCTGGGTCTTCCCATCTATACGGCAATCGGCGGGGCAGCCCTGCTGCTGTTCTGGTACGACGGAACTCCGATCACAGCGATACCCAATGAGACCTATCGTCTGACTGTCAATCCGCTGCTACCCACCATTCCACTCTTTGCGCTGGGCGGCTACATCCTGGCCGAGGGAGGCGCCAGCCGCCGCCTGATGCGATTGTTCACGGCCTTCTTCGGATGGATGCCGGGAGGACTGGCAGTTGTCACCACTCTGGTGCTCGCGTTCTTCACCCCTCTGACGGGGGCTTCTGGGGTCACCATCCTCTCCATGGGTGGACTCTTTCTACCCGTCCTTACCCGAGCCCGCTATCCCGAGAGAACGTCTCTAGGGCTGGTGACCGTATCCGGTTCCATCGGCCTACTCTTTCCCCCCAGCCTCCCGGTGATTCTCTACGCCTTCTACGTGAACCAGCCCCTGGAGCGTCTTTTCATTGGAGGTTTTCTCCCCGGCGTCCTTCTGGTGTCTGTGGTGGCGGGTTGGGGCGCTTACCAGGGCTGGTCCCACGGGGCACCCCGGTCAGAGTTTCGTCCGAGAGAGGCAGCTTCAGCCGTCAGGGAGGCCAGGTGGGAGCTCTTCCTGCCAGTCCTGATCCTGATCGCCTTCTTGGCCGGGGTGGTGGCGTCGCTGGTAGAGGTGGCAGCCCTGGTGGTCGGCTACGCCCTGCTCGTCGAGTGTCTCGTCTACAGGGACCTCGGCATCTCTCGAGACCTCCCACGAATCTTCCGAGAGTGCGCGAGCCTGGTGGGCGGCTTCATGATCATTCTCTGCGTCGCCCTGGGCTTTACGGAGTTTCTGATTCTGGCCGAGGTTCCGACCCAGGCGCTGGACTGGGTCCAGACCCACATAGATTCTCCCTGGGTGTTCCTACTGGCGTTGAACGTCTTCCTGATCATCGTAGGCGCTTTGATGGATATCTATTCGGCGGTGATCGTGGTAGTGCCCCTGATCGCTCCGATGGCGGCCGCTTATGGAATCGACCCGACCCACCTGGGAATCATCTTCCTGGCCAACATGGAGCTGGGCTACCTGATGCCGCCCATGGGGGAGAATCTGTTCCTCTCCTCCTACCGCTTCGACAAGTCCCTGACACAGGTATACCGATCGACGCTGCCCTATGTCGTGATCCTGTTGATCGCGGTCTTGCTCATTACCTACGTTCCGTCGCTGACGTTGTGGCCGGTGAGTTGGTGGCAATCGTGATGGTGGCAGCCCTTTTCGCGCGTCTCTTCTGCGTTCTGATCGCGGTGCTACCCGATTGCACTGCGCAGACCGCTGGTGGGGAAAAGGCTTTGCGGTTCATCCACGTCGGATCCACACTGAGAGCAGAAGTGTTGCGGAAGCTGGGTCTCCCACAGCTGACGTTGGGCGAGGATAGCCTTCCCGGCCTCGCAGTTGATGAGGTGTTGCACCACCGTAACCATCGTAGATCCATCGAAGAGTCGGTGAGGACAGAAGCTCTTGATAGTCGTTCGTCGGATACCCAGCCTCGATATCTGCTCTATTCCAAACTTGACGGCAAGTCATCGTGGATGCAGTTTTGGTACCCCGACCTTTATACGCATCTACTCATTGAATTCAATCATCAGGGCGAAGTGAATACGGTAGTCTTCGTTTCGGAAGAAGACGGCGCCACAAAGAGGTTCGGAGAAGGAGCAAGGCCCTGGGCAAGAAAGGGGACTTCACATTGGGCAGATTCGTCGGTAGGCTCACACTCGGACCAAGACGGAAAGGCCTTTGCCTTCTTGATCAAAGAATCTTCAAGGAAGGACGTCAGGAAGGCCGGGGATAAGAAAGCGCTGCAGCTATCCGTCGAAGTCGAAAACCTCCGCGAGGAGCCTTTAGAAATTTTCGAAGCAGTCTTGTCGTGGCCAGGCGGATCGGCTGTTGCAATGACTTCTGAGCAGACCCTGATGCACTTCGAGCCAGTGGGTTCCGGGTTTGAAAACATCCCACCCCAGACCTTGGCACTCCTGACTAGATGGCTCCTTCAGCCAATGGTTCCCTGGTTCGAGAACATCACACCCCAGACCTTGTCGCCGAGAGAGAAGGCCGAGCTCAGAGGTAGATTTGTGGTGCCTAGAGACCTCCTCGACAAGAGACTGACACTGCAATTGACCTTGAACCGAGTTGCTTCTGCTGAGGTCAGGCGGCCGTGACAATTCGATGTCCGGCGCTGGTTTATATGTTGTGATCCTGCTGATCACCTACGTACCGTCGCTGACATTGTGGCCGGTGAGTTGGTGGGGATCGTGATGACGGGGTTCAAGCGACCCGCGTCGAGAAGAGATCCAGAATCCACTCTCCATTGTGAGCTGGATTGGGGCTGAGTTCCTGCGACTTGGGATCAACAACGAAATCCAGGACCTCGAGCACCACATAGCCAACCAATGGAGGGGTTGTCTCGTCGCTCTCCATCACCGAAAAATGTTCCGTCCGGCCCTTGATCGTGATTTCGGCGCCGCCGAAGATACGTCTTTCCACAGTTCCATTCGCGGTCATCACCTTGCGAGTCTCAAGCGGCAAGAGGCCCAAACTTCGAATGACCGATGGGGGCAGGCTCAGGTAGGTTGCCCCAGTATCAACCAAAGCTTCGACCGTGGCGGTTCGGACGTTTCCGGGTTCGATTTCGCTCTGGGCAGCCTTGACGATGTCCGGATAGTTTCGAATTGTGACTTTTTCCATGGTTCTTCCCACTCAGTAACCCCTCCAAGATAACAAAATTACCGTGACTGTTCTAATAACGTTCGAATTCCGGAATCTGCGAACCGAGGACGCCTTCAGAGGGGGTTTGTGGATCCAAGAGGTATGATATATTGTCATACCAGGAGGTTCTTGATGGCTGCGTCTAAAGTCGCGATTACGCTGGACGAGAAATTGCTGGTGCGACTCGATCAACTGGTCAGTGAAAAGGTCTATCCGAGTCGCAGTCGGGCCATTCAAGAGGCGGTGGAGGAAAAGCTCCTGAGGTTGGAACGCGGTCGTTTGGCGCGAGAATGCGGAAAGCTGGACCCTTCTTTCGAGAAGGCACTGGCTGAGGAGGGATTGTCCCAGGAGTTTTCCGAGTGGCCCGAATGCTGAGAGGTGAGATTCGATGGTTGGACCTCAATCCGACTCGTGGACGTGAACAGGCAGGAAAACGTCCGGTTGTGATTCTGAGCCAGGATGTGTTCAACGATCGTTCCGGCACCGTTATCGCTGTGGCACTGACGAGCCAGCCGCAGCGAGCTGGATTCCCCTTGACCCTCAAGCTAGAGTCAGAATCCCTACCCAAGCAGTCCTGGGCGAAGATCAGTCAGATTCGGACGCTCTCGGTTGAGCGGATAGGCCACCGAATAGGACAGGTCAGTGCAGAAGAATTGGCGTCCGTTCTCGAGGGCTTGAGTGAGATAATCGGGGATTAACTGATTCCTATGCGGAAGTTACGTGCCAGATGCCACCAACGATCTCTGCGAGGTGAGGCAAAGTCAATACTGGAAGAGGCCGCCGTGCCGAAGCTCGAAGACGCGAAGGAATTGATAGAGAAGATTCGCGCCCAGTTCTCAGGAAAAACGTTCTCTGACAGTACGACTCTGATACGCCGGGACCGCCAACGGTGACAAACTCTCGTTGTTGATGCGAGCGTTTCCCCAAGTGGTTTCTGTCTGGGTTCAGGGACATTCTATTGGCCCTGCGAGACTGAGGGTCTCAGGACCAAAGAAGATCAGAAGACTAGATGGTTTCGCCGCCCCCCACGACCGAAGCGGTGGTGCGCTGCCCAACGTGTTTCTGGAGTTCGGTGCTGAAGTAGCTTTGGCCTCCAGGCCGAAGTTTCTTCTTTTTTTCGAGCCTTTCGGCTCGAAGGTACAGCGGCCTGGAGACCACCGCCACGACCTATCCTTGTCTCAGCGAGCAGTGGCCTCCTCAGTCTACCGATCTTTGAGCCTCTACGATCTGTTTCCAGAGGGGCAGAAAGTATCCAGCTGCCACCTTGGATTCGGCCAGTATTCCATTGACGAGATCGGGGCGAGGTACGCCACTGTCGTTTGCATAGATGTAGTAGAAACCTTTCGTTTCAAGCACATAAGATCGATCATGATCCTTGTGCCGGGGAGGTTCCTTGAAGACGAGATCTGCCTTATCGCCGGGTAAGGCGATGTAGTATTCTCCATCATCGCTCAGCAGGAGCTCCCTGACATCGCGTCCGTCGTGTGTCTCTGCCGAGTGAGCTCCCAGCTCTGTGACGGATACGGGAGCGCTGGTCTCATAGTCAATGGTGACCATGTCGAGTCGCCACAGCCCCAGCGAGGATTCCAGCTGGACCCTCACCTCCTCCCCCTCCACGCCCGACAGGTCGAGACTGGCAACTTGATCCTTGCTGATAGCCGGTCCCACGTCCAGCAGCGCATCCTGGAGGACCCAACGGCCCTGCTGCCAGACCCGGATATGTAACATCCCATCCCGGAAATACCACTGCTTGATACGCTGTTGAAGCGACTCGCTGGTGTTGGCTTCCTGGTACCACTGATAAAGCTCATCTCCCTGTAGCTCCAGGAAAGCCCTCAGAGCGAGCGGTCCTAATGCGGTATTCCGGGCCCTGACGAAGAGCTTGGCCTGCCGAGCCTCGGGCGGCTTGCGGAATGTCAGGATCACGCCGTCCCGGAAATGCTGTTCAGCGGCCAGTTCCATCTGTGTCAGCTCGCTCTCCCAGAATCGATCGTCGCTTGTCCTGAGGAGCCCCAGTACCTCATTGCCCTTGCTATCCACGGCAGAGTCCGCGGGGGTCGGCTTGGATAGAGCGTGGATGACGCCTCGGGAATCGGGGACGACCCTGGTTCCAGGAGGGTGGTCTACGACCAGGACGGCCAGCTTGTTCGTGTATTGCGTTTCCTCCCGCTCATTCTGGATCCGCAAGCGGTACTCCCCATCCACCGGAGCCAGAAAGTCCAGGTTGTCGTAATCGGCGCGCTCGGCCCCGGCGAAGATGGCTCCCGCGAAGGTCTCGGAATCGAAGCGATAGCGAGTGCCGTCGAAGGAGAAGACGAAGGGACAGGAGAGGCTCCTTGGCGGTGGAGGTGGGGGATCATCCTTGCCTTTGGTGGCAGCGACGATGATCGCCAGCGTACCCGCGGCGATCCCGGCGCCGAGCAGGACGCTCTTGGCCATATCAAGCTTTTCCACCTTCAGTGTCGTGATTTCGGTCAAGGGGATTTGCTGCGGCGGCGGGACGACGGACTTTGATCCGATGACTTTCCCGCCAAATCCCAGGAATTCCTCATCGGTAATGCTAAAGCTCTGGTACTCATACTCCGCGCCGGTTGTGGTAGTGATTCGGGCCCCTCCCTTCTGCTTGAGACTCCCATATTCCGACTTGGATACGGGGACCATTTTCTTGCAGCCCGTGAAGAGGAAAACCGCGGATGCAGATAGCGTAAGGAGGGTTGCCAGGACAGCAAGCCTCCTGATCCGCTCCGTCCGGAGTCCGACAGCAGCACAACCTCTAATCGTTATCGACGCAGCTGTTTTCATAGGTACACTCCTCTGAGAGCGGGTATCGAAGAAGAACTCCCTCCACTCTGGCTCCTTTCGGTGAAAAAGAACTCCGTCCCCTGCAACTCTCTGGGTTTTTAGGCAGCTAGAACTCCAGCCTTAAGCCGAACTGGATCTGCCGGGAGTCTCCCGCCGACTGGACTCGGCCGAAGTCCTGGCTGTTCCAGTCGCTTACGGGCAGATCGAAGTTGGGGTGGTTGAGGAGGTTGAAGAACTCCGCCCTGAATTGAAGAAGTGAGGTTTCGGAGAACTCCCATTGCTTCGACAGGCCGAGGTCCCAGCTTTGATACCCGGGTCCCTTGAGGATATTCCGGCCGGCGT
This sequence comes from Acidobacteriota bacterium, assembly GCA_965222655.1. Classification (GTDB taxonomy): domain Bacteria; phylum Acidobacteriota; class UBA6911; order RPQK01; family JAJDTT01; genus CAUZIZ01. The sequence continues at coordinate 83,501 of CBDCUP010000022.1, read as the reverse complement.
CTCCGAAGGTTCCCTGGGGCCTTTCGAAGGCGGCACGGTTCACCCACTGGGCGGGGTCCGGATTAGCCAGGTGGGGGTTGCCGATGAGGTTGGGACGATCGATGCCGCTTCCCTCTCCGTTGTCGGTGTTGCTGTCACTGGTTCCGATGAGAAGGGGAGTGAAGGGCCGGGCTGACTGAAAAGTGACGATTCCGGTCAGCTGCCACCCCCCTAACAGGGCATTCACCAGGGGACTGGTATCGGTGAGGAAACGGCGTCCTTGCCCCAGGGGGATCTCCCAGATCTGGCTGAGGACGAGACGGTGGCGGCTATCGAAATCCGACAGCGACCGATCCGCACTTCGGTCGTGACTGTTTTGAGGCCGGGCTCCTCCTTCCGTGGTTGCCCTGCTGGCAACCGATCCTGCGATCGAGGAACCGTCGTCCAGAGATTTGGAAAGGGTATAGGAAGCTAGAAAGGAAAGTCCTTCCCGGAACCGCCTCTCTCCACGTACCACAAGGGCGTGATAAGTGGAAGACGCCGCAGTCTCGTTGTAGGTAATAGGCCCGTATGCTGGAAAGGGTGGCGTCCCCCCGGGTGCAGGCTGATTTGGGTTTCGGACGGTGGGGAGCCTGGTCCCCTTGGTCCCCACGTACGCTACCTCCAGGAGATGATCTCGAGCGAACTCCTGCTGAAGGCTGAGGGTCCAGTGCTGACCGTAGGGCTGGCCGGTATCTCTTGCCACGGTAATTGGGAGGGGTATGGGAAAAACGTCCTCCCCGAAGGGATCCTCGAGAGAAGGGGAAAAGGCGATCTTGAGACCGAAATTCGGAGGTGAAAACCGAGGGAAGATGTTGTAGTTCAGAAGGGACGCGCCAGAGAAGATGCCATAGCCCGCACGAACCACCATACTGGATTGCGGCAGTGGGCTCCAGGCCAGCCCGATGCGAGGCGCAAAGCTCTTCTTGTCCGCATCGTAACAAGCCCTGGGAATCCCCTCAGTGCCGCAGGGGATGAACCGAGGTGTGGGCGCAGTGAGATCCGGCACGGTTAGCCGGTCGGTCTGCTCCGTGGGAGGCTGATGGTACTCATAACGGAGGCCCAGATTGAGGGTCAGGTTTTGTCGAAGCCTTACGGTATCTTGAACGTAAAGGGCATTTGACCAGGTCCTGAAATTGGATTGCGTATTCCCGTCTGGAGCTACCACGAAGGTGGGTGTCCCTACCAGCAGATCGGCCAAGGGATTTCCCGTTATCGCACCGGTGTAGTTGAAACTCCCGCGGGGTAACACAGCCAAGAAGAAAATGGAGCGATAGTGACGCATATCCAGGCCGAACTTGAATTGGTGCCGGCCCTTCTGCCAACTCAGGCTATCGGAAAGGTGAAAGGTGTTTCCGTGGGTCTGTTGGGGCATGTCACTGGCCTCTGCCAGCGCGTCGAAGCCAACCACCCGGGTCAGGGGAAATCCGACTTCGAGAGGGTTGGTGGAAAGTCCTTTGATCCCCAGCTGGGAGGTGATGTCGTTTCCATGGTTTTCCTGAAAGAGGCCGGATCGGCGGCGATTGTAGCCGACTCGGGCCTCGTTGAGGACGGCGGCTGTGAAGGTGCGCGTCCAGCTCAAAGCCACGTTCTGTCCTCGGTTCAGTCGGAAGGCTCCGAATCCAGGTAGATTGGTAGGTCTGAATACGGGATCGAACGGGTTGAAGCGATCCTCATCGAAGAGGGCATATCGCCCGAACAGCGAATCCTTCTCGGATAATTCATGGTCGAGGCGGAAGACGAAATGGTTGACCTCGGCGTCGCCCACGGGCTGGGAGGCGAAGTTGCCCCCTGGCTGATCACTGTTCGGTGCTGGATAGAACTGGGCGATGGCCGAGCCGATGGGATGCAGCTCTTCTGCCGGGATGATGTTTCCGGGAAAGGGACTACCGGTCTTGGGATTCAAGACTGGAGTCTCCAGGCTGGAAAAGTCCCCTCCGACCCAGGCCGTAGCTGGGACCGTGGCCAGCCGGGTCAAGGCCTTTCTCTCCCTGAGGCCCTCGAAATTCGAGAAAAAGAAGGTCTTGTCGTGGACAATGGGTCCGCCCATGGAAAAGCCGAACTGGTTGCGGATGAACTTGGGAATCTCACGATCCGAAGGGTCGAAGAAATTCTTGGCGTCGAGGGCAGCGTTGCGGTGGTACTCGTACAGGGACAAGCGCAGGCGATTGCTTCCGGAGCGAGTCACGAAGTTGAGCTGGGCTCCAGAGCGGCTGCCAAACTCGGCATTGTAGACACCCGACTGGACCTTGAACTCCTGGACTGAATCCAGCGGTGGAGGAACCGAGACCTGGTTGAGGAATTGATCGTTGTTGTCCACGCCGTCCAGGAGGAAGTTGTTCATCTGCTCGCGCATGCCGTGGACCGATACTGATCCTCCCTGGGTCATGTTCTGGGAGCCCTCGGCGCCGAAAACGGCTCCCGGCACCAGGTAGGCAAGTTGGAAGAAGTCTCTGCCGTTCAGGGGTAACTGATCGATCTTGTGTCCGTCGACCACAACCCCCAGGGCGGAGCTATCGGCCTCCACCATGGGAGCGTCCGCTGTCACCGTGACCGCAAAGCGGATTTCACCGGGTTCCAGTTTGATATCCACGCGAGCACTCTCGTCTACCTGAAGCTGAACGCCGGAGCGGATGGCCTGTTTGAATCCCTTCAGCTCGGATGTGATCTGATAGCTTCCGGGTGCCAGCAAAGGAACGGTGTAGTTGCCCAATTCATCGGTCGTAACGTTGCGGGATACGTTCGTGTCGACCTTGCGAACCTTGACTTGGGCATTCGCCAACAAAGCACCACGTGCATCCCGGACCGTGCCCAGGATGGTTCCGGTGGCGGTTTGAGAGAACATTGGGGTTACTAGAGCAACTGACAGAGTCAACGCCATTACCAAATGAGACAACTGCGGAGTCTTGAATCTCATGCGTTCAGCCTTTCTTTCGTCTAGACCGGTAGACACTTGCAGGATAGGAAGTACAACTCTGGAGTTAATACGGATATTAGCAGGTTTGTACCGCAGGGTCGTGCCTCGCCCTGATTACCCTTCTCCTCCACATAACAGAGCTCGACGCCACTCTGCCCCAACCGGATCCGGTCCAGGGGCTGGAGTTTCTGCTCTTGGACGTACTGTCCGTTGACAGAGGTGCCGCCGGTGCTGTTCAAATCCACAATGGAATAACCCCGTGGACCCCACAGAAGCTTGGCGTGATGGCGAGAAACGAACGGAGATGACAGTACCAGGTCGCAATCCGACATCCGTCCTACGACTATCTCCGGAGCCTCGAGCCGGTAGGTCTCGGTATCGCCGTGCCTTGCGGTCCAGGTCAGATAGAACTCTGTCATTTGGTTCCCTACTGTTCTTCCTTCTCTGATTGCCGGGTGGACGTTACGTCCAGAACATGCAACCGGTCGAAAAGGGCAACATGGCAGACTAGTACAGCAAACGGAGTGCCAGAGTTGGAAGGAGTCGTGACAAGTCTGGATTCAATGAACTAAGTCACATTGAATCAACCAGATGAGGGTGCTCTTCGAGCGAGGAAGACTGGGCTTCTAGCTGGGCACCAGGGCGCCAGGTGGATAGCCGGACTATCTCATCGGGTCGCTTTCTGTTGTCTTTTCCGAAGGCTTCGGAGACCGCAGCTTGACGCCCGAGGGGCCAGACCCGGCTAGCGGTCGGGGAAGCTGCGGCGAAGCTGGAGGACTTCTTCAAACGATGACGCCAGATAATCCGGCAGCTCGCCTCGGAGTTGGGTGCTTTCGAGAAAGCTCACCAGCTCCTCGAACCGATCTTGAGAGACACTCGAGATGTCCGCCAGAGCAGGGTCATCTCGAAGGGTTTCTAGATAGGGGTTCATGAGCAGCCAGTCGTAGTGAGGAGAAAACCCTCGGGAGGAGGCGAGATGCATCAGCTCTATGGCCTCCGCTCTGTAACCCTGTTTTGCCAGGATCGGTCCCAGACCACGCATTAGGTCCGCTACCTCGTTAGAGGGCACCTGAGGGTCGGATATCTGGCGAAGAAGGTTCCGGAACATACCTTCGACCGACGGCTCTTGGAGCGTCGCGGCCAGAGCGACCTGGAGTCCAAGAAACTTATGCCTGGCAAGAAGACCTTGCCGAACTAGCTCTTTGACCCGGCCCAGTGCGACCGTGGCCTCGTCCAGCCTCCCGCTGGCAATGAGAAAAAGACATCTGTTGTATAGAGCATGGGGCAGGTCAGGCTCCAGGCTGAGAGCGCTATCTATCACCGAGAGGGCCTCCGAAGTGCGGCCGAGCTTCCACTCTTCGAAAGCCAGGTTCACCGCCACGTAACGGTGGAGAGGATTGAGCCGCGCGGCTTCCCGATAAGCCGGCAACGCCATGGATATTGGGAGGTTGCGAGCCAGCACAAAGTGAGACAGCCCGTCGCCGAAGTCAGCTTGAAGTGCTTTCAGGGAGTACTGGATCCGTTTTTTCCAGCTGGAGTCTACCTGCATCTCCTCGGCCGCGCTCAGGGCTACCCAGGCCGGGGCACACTGGGGGCTGATTTCCAGGGCGCGGTTGGCCCAGGAAACGATCTCGACGACTCCTTCAGCCGCCGGCAGTCCGCTCTCCACCTGGTAGATGTAGAGGAAGGCGATTCCAGCGGCGGCATCTTCCAGATCGGGATCCAGCTCCAGAGCTCGACGGAAGTCCTGAAGCGAAGTCTGGAAGTCCTCCTGTGTGTGGCTGTTGTTGAATCGATGCGAATAGTGCTTTGCCTTTCGGAGCAACTTTTCGGCTTCGGAGGTCACGGCAAGGGCCGTCTCCCGGATCACCGGGGATGCTGAGGGACGAAGGGCCCGCAGAATCCCCAACGAGGCCCGCCGCAAGAGCTGGTTGTAGTTGTCCCGTTCTCCCTCATAGGACTCGTTCCAGAGGATGTCCCGCGTGCTGGGGTCGGCCAGCTGCAGACTGAGGGTCATGCGGCCCGATTCGACCCGGACCGAGGAGAGGACACACAACTTCACGCCGTAGGTGGAACCGATCTGAGCAAAGTCCCCCTGAACCTGCTTCACCTGGAAGCTGGTGGGAGGCACCTTGAGCTGCAGCCACTCCTCTCGAGGCAGCAGGTCGGTGAGAGAACCGGGGATGGCATCTGTCAGCCAGGACTCGTCAGCGGAGGCGAAAACCTGGGTTGGGATCGCCACCAGGCTTATTATTCCTCCTTCGGGGACGATGCCTCCCTCTGGGACAACGTCCTCCCGTGAAGGCCAGAGCAGGAAAGCAGCCACTAGAGCTATAGCCAGAATCAGGGCGGCCGCGATCCGTCCCACCATCCGTCTTCCCGGCCACGCTCTCCGGACCTTCGGGCTCCCCTCCGCCAGGCGTTTCAGGTCTACCTGAAGCTCCCGAGCCGACTGATAGCGGTCCCCCGGATCCTTGGCAAGGGCCTTGCTCACCACATGCTCCAGCAGCTCCGAGACGCCCGGGAGGTGACGAACCAGTGGCGCTGGTTCGTCCCGGAGAATGGCGCTGGCGGTCTCGACGGCGTGAGGTTGCTGGAAAGGATGAGCCCCGGTGAGCATCTCGTAGAGCACGATTCCGAAGGAGAAGATGTCGGAGCGTGCGTCCACCGATTGTCCCAGCACCTGCTCCGGAGACATGTAGGCCGGCGTCCCCAGCGTACTCCCCTCGCGTGTCAGTTCGGTCTGGGTTTGATCCTTGCTCTCCACCCCTTCGATTGGCGCCACCCTCTTCGCCAATCCGAAGTCCATGATCTTCGGATGCCCTTCGGCGGTGAGCATGATGTTGGAGGGTTTCAGATCCCGATGGATAATCCCCTGGCCGTGGGCTTTCTCCAGGGCCTCGGCTATCTCCGCTGCTAAAGGAAGTGCCTCCTGTGCCGAGAGGGCCTCCTTGGAGAGTCGCTCCTGGAGAGTCGGACCTTCCACATACTCCATGGCGATGAAGTCTGTCCCCTCGAATTCTCCCAGCTCGTGGATGGCGCAGATGAAGGGATGGGTGATGGTGGCGGCGGCTTTCGCCTCCCTCAGCAGGCGGGATCTCGAGGTCTCGTCTCCTTGCGTTTTCTGGGGGAGCAGCTTAAGGGCCACTTTGCGGGGCAGGGTCGTATCCTGAGCCAGATAGACTTCCCCCATGGCACCCCGGCCCAGCAGTTCCAGGATGCGATAGTGAGCGATCGTTCTGCCTATGATGTCTCGACCTGGGACATCCATTGCTCTGGATCTTAGACTCCCCTTTGGGGGAAGGCAATCGGGTTCGGAATCAGGCTGGGTCAGCAGCCCCGTATCTGCCTTGGTGGGGTGATAGCTCTCTTCTGCTAGTGTCGGCTGTTGGTTGCGGATTCAATCGGTCGATGCAACACCCCTAATCTCTAAGCTGTAGAGAGGAGGATGTTGCCAATGAAGTATCGGACGAGGATCTATTACACGGAAGCACAGAAGAGCTTGATGTGGGACCGCTGGCAAAAAGGCGAGTCCCTGAGCTCGATCGCGCGGCTCTTTGACCGCCACCATTCCTCAATTGAGGGGATTCTGAAACAAACCGGTGGCATCCGGCCGCGGCCGCGGCGACGATCGCGGCTTGCGCTGAGGTTATCGGAACGCGAGGAGATCTCGCGCGGTGTGGTGGTCGGCTGCTCGATCCGTTCGATGGCAGGAAGGCTGGGTCGCGCACCGTCGACGGTGAGTCGCGAGCTACGGCGTAACGGCGGCCGGGAACGCTACCGTGCCAACCGGGCCGATCAAGCTGCCTGGGAGCGGGCACGCCGCCCGAAAATCTGTAAGCTGGTCCAGAATCGGGAACTCGCGCACAGCGTGGCCTTGAACCTGAAGAAGCTCTGGTCGCCGGAGCAGATTGCCGGGTGGCTTAAGCGCACGTATCCCGATCACAAGGACTTTCAGGTGTCAGACGAGACTATCTATAAAAGCCTCTTCATCCAGGCCCGCGGCGCTTTGAAGAAAGAGCTGTTGCAGCATCTGCGGCGTACCCGTGGGATGCGCCGCTCACGTCACCATACACAGAAGACGGAGGATCACGGACGGATCAAGGACACGGTATCGATCCGTGAGCGACCCGCCTCGGTGGAGGAGCGCGCCGTACCCGGTCATTGGGAAGGGGATCTGCTGATCGGATCAAAGCGCAGTCAAATCGCCACCCTGGTCGAACGTCAGACGCGCTACGTGATGTTGGTCAAAGTCAACAGCCAAGACACCGAAACGGTGATCAACGCCTTGATCAAACAAGCGCGCAAGTTACCGCGGGAACTGTACCAGTCACTCACCTGGGACCGGGGCAAGGAAATGGCCGATCACAAACGCTTCAGTCTCGATACGAACATAAAGGTCTACTTCTGCGATCCCCGAAGCCCCTGGCAGCGCGGCTCAAACGAAAACACCAACGGACTGCTCCGACAATACTTCCCGAAAGGAATGGATCTCTCAAACGTCGACCAAAACAGACTGGATGCCGTGGCAAGACAGCTAAACGAACGACCGAGAAAAACGTTAGACTACGAAACACCAGCCGAACGATTTAACCAATGTGTTGCGTCGATCGGTTGAAACCGCAGTGAAAACAGGTCGGAATGGGTTGGCTTCGTAGGAAGGCGACTGCGGGAGAGGGATCCGTCCTCTCATCGTTTCCAGCACCACCTGGTGGTCGATCCAAATAGGCAACTGCCTGCCCAAATCGTTTCCTCTACGGAAAGTACCGGTATTTCTCCTTTCGGTCTAGGCATCGAACGAACGTTACGACGTTTGTACTCACTGTAGGCCCAACCCGATACTGGCCCAGCCGAACACGGAAGTAATTGTTCGAGCCGCGAAGTTTCTTAGGTTCGAAACCTCGCCCAGATCATTAGTGTTTTCGATCAACTCAATGAGTGCCTGGACACGTTCGTGAATCTTTCTATCTCGGATTGTTTCCAGATCTTTGACAAAGCTCCGCTTGAACTGGGTTCTCACCGGCGCGTACGGAGGGTCTTGAACACTTCATCACGGCTGATGTCTCCGGAGTGCGAGCCCTCTCGAATGGCGCGCACCATCGCCAGATCTTCAACTGCTGCTGCGACCGCATCGCTGACCAAGTCGCTCCGCTCTTCTAGGACTTCAACCACTGCGGTCTTTAGAGTAGGCACTACGTGCCGACGGCCCCTGGCCGTAAAAGGTAGTTTTGGGACGTGGCAGCCGAGGACGGAAAGGGAGGCTACTTGACACGCTTGCTGGTGGAGAGGAGCATCGCTGCCCATGAGCCGGTGGGGCGGTCCGATCGCCATCGCGGAGATCCTCTTGACGAGCAACAACTTCCAGCGCTACATCGCCTGGAAAGGGGGACAGGTGCGGCGGGCAGTCCACCACCATGTCTCCCGGATGCTGTCGTGCCGGACCGCGAAACTGGGGCTGCATTTGTTTGGGTGCTCCAACTGTCCTACCGTCAAGGTCGTACCCCACAGCTGCAAATCGGTCTTCTGTTCCAGCTGCGGGAAGGTCCGCACCGACCAGTGGTGCGACGAGCTCCTCTCGGATCTCCTGGAGGTGCCCTATCGGCACTTGGTCTTCACCCTGCCGTGGGAGCTGCGGCTGGTGATCCAGGACAACCGTCGGGTCCTGCTCAACGTGTTGTTTCGAGCCGCCGCGGATGCTGTCTTGAGTCTCAGCGGGCAGGGACCCACCCCACGAGGGCGCAAGAGCCAGCCCTGGCTGGCGGCCAGACGTCCAAGCCGGCGCTACTTGCCAGGCCTGATCATCGTCTTGCACACCTTCGGGTCCGACCTCAAATGGAACCCCCATCTCCATATGATCGTCACCGCCGGAGGGCTCAACGGCGCCGGCGATCGCTGGCAGGCCGCCCCCCAACGCTATCTCGTCCCGGCCCCCCTGCTGGCTACGGAGTGGAAGTTGAACGTCCTCCACGGAGTGCGCCGCGCTCACCAGTCCCAGCCCCTGGTGCGTCGCCGGCTTCGAAGCGACCCCCGACGCCGGATCGAGGTGGACAAGCTCTTGGGGCACATTCGCAAGAAGCGCTGGCATATCCTCATCGGTCCGTCGTTGAAAAGTGCCGACCAAGCCGTCCGTTACGCCTGCCGTTATACCAAGCGGCCCGTGATTGCCGAAGGGCGCATTATCAAGTTCGCTCAGGGCCACGTGACCTTTCGTTTCAAGGACTATCATCAGGACCGGAAGATCCGAGTCCGAAAACTCCCCGTGTTGACCTTCATTGACCGTTTGGTTCAACACCTGCCGGAGGTCGGGTTTCGACAAGTCCGTCACTATGGGTTATTCTCGAACATCAAACGCACCAAGCTCCTGAAGAGGGCTCGTCAACTTTTAGCCCAGAGGAAAAAACGCCGTTCCAAGCCCCAGACGTGGGAGCAGAGGCGCCAGGCAGCGGGGGACAGGAAGCCTCTTTCTTGCCCGCGATGTGGCCATCCGATGGAGCTTTGGTGCCTTTTATTCGGACCACCCCGTATGATCGCGCAACTGCTTGGGATCGAACCACAGACAAAGGTCCCTCCCAATCTCTTGCTGACTCGATCACAGGTCTTAGCTGTCATGATTTGACTATTACAGCTCGCTTCGCTTCGCTATCGAAATTCCGAGACTGTTAAGAGTTTGCAATTTGTGCTTTGAGTTCCTCAAGAGAAATCGTCTCCTCTCTTCTCCTCGAACGGATTAGTCGCCAGAAGCCAGGGTCCGTTTCTAGCACTAAATCCTCCCAGTCGGCGCCCTCGACCCCCAAGAGCACAGCAGCTGGTCTTCCGTGTCGTGTGATGATCACTCGGTCCTCTTGAGAGTTGTCGACACACTCCTTGACACTTTTTTGCAAGAGCCGGACACTGACTGTTTTCATAGTATCTCCTCGGTACTCTTCCCTACAGGTTTCTTCCTGATGGCCCGAACGTAGACGATGCCTTCTTCTTCTGACACGTCGTAGAAGATGCGATACTCGCCGACTCTCAGTTCCCAGACCGGAACTTCCCCGGTCCAACGGGGAAGCAGGCTAGCAAGCAACTTGCGGTTGCGCGTTTGCAGGTTTGGCTCACGCTGAAGCTGTTCCCCAAGTGCATCAATCAACCTCCTCCGGTCGTAGGCTCGTATTCGCTTGAGGTCAGAAACGACGCCCTTAGCGAACCGGAGAGCGAACACGCATCTATAATTGCATATGCACTTTCGTGAAGTCAAATCACCCAGAAGAAATCCAACTGAAGAAGTCAATCCAACTGAAGAAGTCTGTCCCTTTCGTAAGGGGCGACTCGCGGGGTGGTAGAGCAGACGTGGATTGTCGTCGAGAGAGCACTGGGATTACGGCGTTGAGAGGCTGCGGCGAAGCTGGAGAACTTCCTCGAAGGATTCCGTCAGATAACCCGGGAGTTCGCCTCGGCCTCGCACCTCTTCCAGCATGTCCACCTTCTCCACAAATTCAGCCTGTGACTGGGTCCAGATCTCGTCGAAGCCGGAAACCTCTCGAAGGGATTCGAGATGAGGACTGGTAGCAAGCTTGTAGTATCCCGGGACAAACCCTCTAGAGGCGCTGAGACTCATGAGTTCAGTGATCTCACTCGTGTACCCCTGTTCTGTGAGGATCAAGAATAGCGGCTGCTCCACGTAACACACCATTACAGCTGGCAGCTGGGGTGAGCTCAAGACCTCGACGAGGTCGGGGAAGAGCGTGGCCAGGGACGGTTCGTGCTGCCTGGCGGCCCACGCCAGTTCGAGGCCCTGAAAGAGGAGTTTGGGGAAGAGATCTTGTTCTGCGAGTTCTCGCACCCGCTCAAGCGACTCCCGTCCTTCTTCAAGGCTCCCGCTGGCAATCAGGAAGTTTGTCTTTGCTCCAAGCGCATATGCGAGGTCGGGCTCCAGGTCCAGAACTCTGTCGATCACGGAAAGGGCTTCGGATGTTCGACGAAGTTGAAACAGGGCGCCGGACTCGCCCACACCTGCGTACAGGTAGAAAGGATTGAGCCGTGCCGATTCCCGAAGGGATTCCAGTTCCATGGTGGGAGGAAGGCTGCGCGAGAGCCCGAGGTGGGCCATTTCGTCCTGGGGGTCGAGTTGGACGGATTTGAGAAAATACTGAAGGCGCTTTCGCCAGCTCGAGGTGGAGTGCAGCTCTTCGGCTGCTCCGAGTGCTCCCCAGGCCCGGGCGGAGTCGCGATTGAGCTCCAGCGCCCGGTTGGCCCAGGAGACCAGCTCTAACAAGGCCTCTTCAGGTGGCAACCCGGTCTCTATCTGAAAGAGGTGTAGGAAGGCAATTCCCGCAGCTGCGTCTTCCAGATCGGGGTCCAGCTCCAGGGCTTGTTGATAGGCTCGCAGGGAGGTTTCGAAGTCCTCCGGTTGGTGGCTGTTGTTGAAGCGGTTCGCATAGTATTCCGCTCGGCGAAACGCCCTTTCGGCCTCGGAGAAGGTAGCCGCAAGAGCCGTTTGCTGGATCCGTGGGAACGCCGAGGGGCGCAGTGCCTCGAGAATGCCCAACGCTGCCTGTTTGAGAATCTCGCCGTAGCTTCCCTTCTTTCCCTCATAGGAATGGCTCCACAAGACGTCCCGGGTTACCGGGTCGGCGAGCTGCAGACTGAGCACCATCTGATTCGATTCGATTCTTACGGAAGGGATCACGCACAGCTTCACTCCATACGCAACACCGATCTTGGCAAAGTCCCCTTCCACTCGTTCTACCTGAAAGCTGGTGGGTGGGACCTTGGGCTTGAGCCACTCGTTCTGGGGCAGTAGATCGGTCAGCGTTCGGGGTATCGCATCGGTCAGCCACATCTCCTCCGGAGAGCCGAACACCTGAGCAGGGATCGCGACCAGACTGACGGTTTCTCCTTCGATGGCGAGACTTCCCTCCGGGACAACGTCTTCCGGGGATGGCCAGAAGACAACAGCGGCGGCTAGAGCGGCGACGAGTATGCAGGCCAGCGCGATTCGAGCGAGTGTTTGCTTCCCTGGCCAGGCTTTCGGAACCGCTGTGTGACCCGAGATGAGGCGCCTCAGATCCGTCTTCAGCTCCCCCGCCGACTGATAACGCTCCTCCGGATCCTTGGCCAGGGCCTTTCCGACCACGTGCTCCAGTAGCTCAGTAGCTCCTTTGACATGACGTGCCAGGGTAGCCGGTTCGTCCCGGAGAATGGCGCTGGCCGTCTCCATGGCATGGGGTCTTGCAAAAGGATGGACTCCGGCGAGCATTTCGTAGAGGACGATCCCGAAGGAGAAGATGTCGGAGCGGGCGTCCGCCGGCTGTCCCCGCACCTGTTCCGGGGACATGTAGGCGAGGGTGCCCACCGTGGATCCTTGCTGGGTCAGGTTGGTGATGGTCTGATCCTCGCTCTCCACGCCTTCGACGGGTGTGACCCGCTTGGCCAGGCCGAAGTCCAGGATCTTGGGATGTCCTTCGGGGGTGAGCATGATGTTGGCGGGCTTCAGATCCCGGTGGACGATTCCCTTAGCTTGAGCCTTCTCCAGAGCTTCTGCGATCTCGGAGGCGATCGGCAGAGCCTTTGGGACTGGGAAGGGGCCGTCGTCCAGCCGATCCTTGAGGCTTTGACCTTCCACATACTCCATGGCGATGAAGTCTGTCCCCTCGAATTCTCCGATCTCATGGATGGAGCAGATGAAAGGGTGGTTGATGGTGGCGGCGGACTCAGCCTCCCTCAAGAAACGCGTTCTCGAGGCTGCGTCCTGCTGTCTTTCCTCCGGGAGAAGTTTGAGGGCGACCTTGCGGGGGAGGCTGGTGTCCTGGGCCAGATAGACTTCCCCCATGCCGCCTCGACCCAGCAGTTGCAGGACGCGGTAGTGGGCGATTGTTCTCCCAATCATGGCCCGGCCCGACTTCTCCATTGCCCTGAATCTTAGACGCCCCTTTGATGGAAGGCAATTTCGCCTGGATCGCGTGGTCAGAGAGATAGTGCGGGATCCGTTCAAGCGACCCTTACAGGGAGCATAGGTTCGCCGGACACTCTCCGAAGTCGTACTGCGTTCGGGATCAGGGTGGGGGTAAGCCGCTGCGAAGCCAAAGAACTTCCGTCAAAGGGGATTTCAGATAGTCCGGCAGCTGGCCCCGGAGTTGGGCGCTTTCGAGGAAGCTCGCCAGCTCCTTAAAGCGCTCTCGCGAGACACGCATGATGTCCACCAGAGCGGGGTCATCTCGGAGAGTTTCTAGATTGGGGTTGACCAGGAGCCAGTCGTAGTGAGGAGGATATCCCCGTGACCTGGCGAGCTGCATCAGCCCTATGGCCTCCGCTCCATTACCCTGTTTCGCCAGGATCGGTCCCAGATCATACGATAGGTCGTCTATCTGGATAGAGGGCGCCTGAGGGTCGGATTCCTGCCGAAGAAGGTTTCGGAACTGGGCTTCGAACGAGGGCTCGTCACCTACGGCGGTCAGGATGACCTGGAGTTCAAGCAGCTGGTGTTTGGCCAAATGACCTCGCTGGACCAGGTCCTCGACCCGACCCAGGGCGACCCTGGCCTCATCCAGTTTTCCGCTAGCAATGAGCCAACGACACCTGTTCGCTATAGCATGGGGCAGGTCGGGTTCTAGAATGAGGAGGCCGTCTATCACCGCGAGGGCGTTCGAGGTGCGGCCCAGTCTCCACTCTCTGTCGGCCACCGCGTTCAGCGTATAGCGGTGGAGAGGATTGCGCCGGGCCGCCTCCCGAAATGCGGGCAGCGCTATGGATAGTGGGAGGTTTTTGACCACAATTGAGCCGTCGTTTCTAGAACGAGATCGCTTTTCGGCAAACTGAAGGTGGACACTCAAGATGAAGGGTATAGGGTTAGTGGACCGGCGTTGGTACAGTGACTGGACGGATCGCAAAGAGGAGTGAAACCTCGGAACAACTCCGACGTGGTAGCGGCCGGTATTGCCGAAGGTTCCCTGGGGGCGCTCGATCCTCTTCGATGGTATCGATCGGGTCGTTCGCCAGGATGTTGTTGAGGAGCTGCCGCCGCCCTTGCCCTTCAGTTTTGGATTGGGCCTTCCATCGGGCCCGAAGTGCCGATCGTCAACCAGCAGCTTTTCCCACTTCAGGTTTTTGTGATGGGTCGGCACGGTGGGTGCACGGTACACCTAGGCATCGCCCGGCGAGCGCGGTTAGATCCGCGCCCTCTCGCACTCGATCATGACGCCGAAGAGCCGGCCTAGGGTATGGAACTGAATCCTCCGTAGTCGGTGCACTCAGTCATGCCAGAGTGTTCAAGAACACTACCCCTGGACAAACCCTGATTCCCTCGGGGCTGACGTAGTCCTTGGTTCCGCTGCCGGAAACCTGCCAGGCCGAGGCGTCGGGAAAGCGCGTCTTCAGATATCGGAGGGGACGGTGCAGTTCCCGGTCGTCCCATTTGCACTCGACCAGTAAGATCGGTTGCGATCTCTCAGTGACGACGAGGTCGACCTCACGCCCATCCGTGTCCCGGAAGTAGCGGAGTTCGAGGTCTCTGCCCTGGCTGTCCTGTTGTAGGTGAACCCACTTCAGAAGATGGGAAGCGACCAGGTTCTCGAAGCGCAGGGATGAGTCCGCGATCAAGGACCAGTCGAAGTGATAATGCTTGTGAGCCTTCTTGATAGCGCGAATCTGCGGCGCTCCAAAGGGGGGGAGACGAAAGACGGCGCAGAGTCGCTCCAGTATCGAGATCCAATTCGAAACTGTCTTATGACTGAGCCGAAGATCTTCGCGGATGGCGTTGAGCGACAAGGGCGCTCCCACCAGCTCTGGGAGGCGCAGCATCAAGAGTTCCAGATTGCCGAGGTCCTCCACCCGTTGAAGGCTCGTGAGCTCTTCTCGGATCAAGAGGTTCCGGTATTCCCGTGACCAACGGCGTGCCTCCACCTCGGAGCCCGAGAAGAAGGGTTCTGGGAACCCTCCTAGAGTCAGCAATTGCTGGAAATCTTCCTGCGTCCTCAAGCCCAGCTCGGCGACAGAGAGGGGGTGTAGTCGAAGTAGATGGTATCGGCCCTGAAGGGAATCCCCGGAAAAACGGTAGTAATCCAGGCGAGCACTGCCAGTGACCAGGATCTGAGGAGAGCGACCCACGACATCCACCAGGCCCTTCAAATAATTCCGCCAGGAGCGGTACTTGTGGATCTCATCAAATACCCACAGTGGCGCCGAGGGGAGTTGACGTCGCAGAATACGTTCCCGATGCTCCGGGACATCCCAGTTCAGGTAGCCTCGGCTGGCGTCGGGCAGACTCAGGGCCAGGGTGGTCTTACCCACCTGGCGCGGTCCGGCCACGAAGACCATCTTTCGTGCCAGGTCGCCTTCGATCTGAGGTCTCAGATAGCGCTCGCTCGCCCGAGTCATGAGATGCTATTTTACTGATATTTTCACCCTTGAGCAAGAAACAATACAGTCATTTTAGACACAAGGAGAAAATTGTGGTGCCGTCCACGACGCGAGTCCAAGACAAGAAACGATTGTTGCGCCGTCTGATCGAACAGGTCATGGTCTGGGTGCCGAAACAGGCGACCGAGATCCGGGCGCACGCTTGACGCGAATGAGTTGTGGGAGATCGAGGCAGAGAGCGGAGATACCAAAAGGGTGATTCGAACCGTGTGTCCCAATAGATCCTCGTACTGACCTCCGCCGACGATTTCTCCGAAGAGGTCTCGTCCCGGTTTACCCGAATCGAGACCTTCCTCCTCGACTTCGTCCCTTGCCAGGATTGCGCTTCTGGAGGCAAGGATCTAGTATTTGCTGGAACGTTCCTTCGTCCTTTGGAGTCTGCTCTGGTAGGCCAATTCATCAACCACTACGAGATCACCGCGAAGCTCGGTGAAGGCGGAATGGGAGCCGTCTATCAAGCGACGGACACTCGTCTCCGCCGGAAGGTGGCGCTCAAGATCCTTCCCCAGGAATTCGTCCAGGATCGTCAGAGAATGTCTCGCTTCCAGAGAGAGGCCGAGGTGCTAGCTTCGCTCAATCATCCCCACATCAACACGATCCACGGGCTGGAAGAATCGGGAGAAATACGGGCTCTGGTCCTGGAGCTGGTCGAAGGGCCGACTCTGGAGGAGCGTCTTGCGCAGGAGCGAATCCCGACCGAGGAGGCCCTCCGAATCACTCTCCAGATGGCGCAAGCTCTGGAGGCGGCTCATGCGAAAGGGATCATTCATCGGGATCTGAAGCCGTCCAATGTGAAAATCACTCTGGAGGGAACAGTCAAGGTCCTGGACTTTGGGTTGGCAAGGCGAACTGCAGATCCCGAGAGAGTGGGAGAAGAAGCCAGAACCAATCTAACCCGTGTGGGTACAACCCTTGGGACGTTGGCCTATATGTCACCGGAGCAGCTTGGGGGGCAACCGGTAGATGCTCGATCTGACATTTTTCGCTCGGGGTCGTGCTTTACGAGATGCTCACCGGAGTCCATCCCTTCCGGCAAGGCTCATCGATAGATACAGCACATGCCGTCCTCCACGAAACGCCGCGGCCGTTGCGTCGTTACTCATCAGCTGTGTCGGATCAGATCCAGAACGTCCTGGACATGATGATCGAGAAGGAGCCGGCCAGACGCTATTCCTCGATTGAGGAGCTACTGGTCGATCTGCGTTCGGCAATCAGCAACCGGCCGAACCTGGGTGGGAGGGTTGGCCAAGAGTTCTCCAAATGGGTTTGGCCCCTGGTGGGGGCGTTCCTGCTCTCGCTGGGCCTGGTCTGGCTTCTCGGCGCGTTCGATCGATCTGTGCCCGGAGAAGACGGAGAAGCACCGCGGCCTGAGTTGACTCGGATAGCGGTGCTGCCTTTTGAGAACATGAGTCCTGATCCCGGGAACGAATATTTTAGGGTCATCCGGCAAATGGGGAGGTGGGTGGTGCGCTTGCTATTGAGATCCGGTCTAATCCGGTCTATTTTTGCTCTGGAATTCTCCTAAAAGATATATATCAGTAGCAGCAGAGGCTGTGGGAACTGTGGAAAACTCCGAGCAGTCATCGAGCCGGGCCAGCACCCCCGTGATTCGGAGTTTTCCAAGCGTTGTGCGAACGGTGGAAAAACGATTGCGACGCTTTTCGGCCTAGCGCTGGAGCTGGTTGTTTTTCCACGGTTTGCACATCGCGGCAGTTTCCATAGCCTTCCCCCGTTCAGGCAGAAAGAGGCGGCCTTCAGCCTCGATCAAAAGAATCCGGATCGCGCGTTAGCGCTACCTCAACCTCTGCTCCCGTAACGAGCCTTGCGAAGCTGCAAGGGCGAGGCAGAGCCGGTCGATGGGGATTGACCGGCGCCGCCATGTCAGGCATCCTCGGCGATTTTGGCAAACCCGGAGGACCGATCATGGCGACGACTAGCTACTTGTACCACACCCTCGGATTGAAGGGCTATGTTCACCAACGCACGGACTATCGCGGCGGCGGCGTATTTCACCACGTCGAACTGGCTCCGCACAAGCGCCGGTGTCGCAACTGCAGTGCCCGCTGGAACCGGCTTCAGCTGCAAGGCTGCTTCCAGCGCTGCATCCGCACTCTACCGGTGGCGACCCGCCACCAGTTCGTGGTCCTGCATGGCCACCGGCAATCCTGCAGCCAGTGCGACCAGACCCTTCGCGAGCCGATTGCCTTCGCTCAGGGCAAACGGCGCTACACGAACGCCTTCGCCCAGTACGTGGTCCAGCTGTGCCGCATCGCCACCATCAAAGCCGTTGCCCGCTTGCTGGGCGTGGGCTGGGACCTCGTCAAAGAGATCCATAAGGAGCATCTGGGGCAGCGCCTCAAGAAGCGCAAGCTGTCTCAACTGCGCTATCTGGCGATCGATGAGTTCGCTACCCACAGCGGGCACCTCTACATGACGGTGGTGCTGGACCTGGAAAGTGGCCAGATCGTCTCCCTACACGAAGGCAAAGACGCCCAGGCGCTGGTGGCCTGCCTGCGCCACCTCAAAGGCCGCTGCAAGTCCCTGCGCGCCATTGCCATCGACATGTCCGACGCCTACCGCAAGGCCATTCGCCAGGTCTTCGCCGGCAAGGTCGATGTCGTGCACGACCCCTACCACGTCGTCGCACTGGCCAACCAGGCCATTGACCAGACCCGCCGCTCCATGATGCGCAAACTGGAAACGGGCCGCAAACAGCTCCTCAAAGGAACCCGCTTTCTCTTGTTACGAGGGCTGGAAAACCTCAACGAGCGCTCCCTGGAACACCTCATGCAACTCATGGAAATCAATGAGCCACTCTATCAGGCCTACCTCCTCAAGGAGGAGATCCGCCACTTTTGGAACCTCCCCGACTCAGCGGCCGGCAACGCCTTCCTGGATGCCTGGATCGAGCAGGCTTACAGCATCGGCAACCAGTTCTTCGCCCGGCTCGCCCGCACCCTCCACCGGCATCGCCCCGGACTACTCGACTACTTCAAGCACCGCATCTCAACCGGCCCCCTCGAAGGACTCAACAACAAGATTAAGGTCCTCAAAAGACGAGCCTATGGCTTCAGAGACATGGACTACTTCAAGCTTAACCTCTACTTCATCCATGAGGACCTGGCCACTTGACCTCCCCATTTACCGGAAGAACCTGATTTTACTGGTTCATCCGGTAAATGGGGAGGTGCCGCCAGTCAAAGGCAGGCCGTGGAAACTGCCGCACTATGCAAACCGTGGAAAAACAACTAGTTCTGGAGGAGAACTGGCAAGTGCTCGCAGTTGTTTTTCCACCGTTCGCACAGCGCTTGGAAAACTCCGTATCACGGGCTTGCTGGCCCAGTTCGATGTCGCTCGGAGTTTTCCACAGTTCCCACGGCCTCTGCTACTGCAGCCGACTATATTGACAAGCGAACGGGGAACCAGATTTGGGATCCGGAAAGCGCCGAACCACGTTCCCACCTCCCCATTTACCGGATGACCCATTTTACTGACGGCATCACCCATGACACTAGCTAGTGCCCGTCCGGAAATCCGTAAGTAATTGATAAGGAAGGGGAAAGAGGGCTTTTTCAAGCTCCGAAATTGTCAGGGTCGTTTGCTAGACTATCTGGTGTAAACAATTAGACTGAAACGACTTAGGACGATTTCAGGAGTTCGAAGATGCGTCAAAAGCGTGAAAAACAACGCCCTCTTTCCCCACCATGGCCCGATCACCAACTGGCCCATGAATTGAAGGTGATCTCGCGCATCCTGGACGACAATCCCCAGACGCTGGAGCTGATAGTACAAGATCTCTCTGACAGGGTCGATTCCAGTGTCGGCGCCCCCGGTTTGACGGCCGAGCAGGTGCTGCGTTGTGCCGTCATCAAACAGCTGCATCAGTTCAGCTATCGCAAGCTGGAGTTTCATCTGGTGGATTCGCAAAGCTGTCAGAGGTTCTGTCGCTTGCCCTATGGGGCGTCGATCAGCAAAGCCACCCTGGCGGAGAACCTGGGGAAGATTGAGCCGGGGACATGGAAGGCGATCAACGACCACTTGGTGCGCTGGGCGCAGGCTCGGGGTCTGGAAAAAGGCCAACGGATTCGGGTCGATGCCACGGCGGTCCAGACCAACGTCCACTATCCGCTCGACAGTGAGCTGTTGGACGACGGCATTCGAGTCGTCACCCGGTGGCTGGGGCGGCTGCGGGACTGGGAAGGGATCGGCTTCGTCGATCACACGCGACGGGCCAAGCGGCGCGTCCTGAACATCCGCAACCGCCGCGGCAAGAAGCGCCTGGAGAGTTACCGCGATCTGATCAAGGTGGCGTCCAAGACGGCCCACTATGCCGAGCAGGCGCTGGCCGCGTCGGCGCAGTGGAGCGATCCCCTCAGTCTGGCCGGGGCGGCGCAACTGGCCCACTATCTGGAGCTGTTGCACCAAGTCATCGAGCAGACTCAACGACGGGTCCTTTCGGGCGAGGCCGTCGCGGCCCAGGAGAAGATCTGTTCCCTCTTCGAAGAGCACACCGATATTATCAAGAAGAGCCCTCGGGAAACGGTTTTCGGCCACAAAGTGTTTGTCAGCACGGGGGCCTCGTCGCTGATCCTGGATTGTGTGGTGGAACGCGGGAATCCAGCCGATAGCAACTATGTGCAACCCTTCTTAGAGCGTCATCGACAGCTGTACGGGAAGGTCCCGCGCCAGAGCGCCTGGGATGGCGGTTTTGCCTCGGCGGCCAACCTGAGCTGGGCCAAAGAGCAGGGGGTACAGGACGTGGCCTTTTCCAAAAAGTGTGGGTTGACGGTCGAGAGCATGGTGCGTTCCAGTAGGAGTGTACCGTTCTTTCTGTAATTTCCCGTTAAGAGGGAATTTCTCGGGATACCGAGGATTGGGTTGATGAGGAACCTGGCGCGGCTCAGGCGGAAGGAGGCTGTAGGCCGAGTGCAGCCTGAGCCGTGCGGCGCGGCGCGCCGGGCCCCCCCGGAAGGGGGCCAAAGGCCGTCAGCCGAAGGGTTGAGCCGTCAGAGGTCTGGGACAAGATTCTCTAAATCATTCATCCAAAATGAAAGGAGAATCCAATGGCCCCAGACCTGGAAGACAGAGTACCACGAGAGATCCTAGAGGCGTTGATCCAAGAAGGAACGGAGGCCTTTCGCAAGGTGTTGGAGAAGCTCTTGAACTTGGCCATGGGATTGGAACGGTCGGAGTTTCTGGGAGCCGAGCCCTACGAGAGAACGAGCCAGCGACGGGGCCACGCCAACGGTTACAAGGACAAGAAGATCGCCACGCGTGTGGGAGAGCTCCGACTGAAGATCCCTCAGGTGCGAGGGCTGTCGTTCTACCCTCAATCGCTGGAGAAGGGCTGCCGCTCGGAAAAGGCGCTGAAGTTGGCCATTGCCGAGATGTATGTCATGGGCGTCTCCACGCGCAAGGTCACGGAAATCACCGAGCAGCTGTGTGGCACGGAGATCTCCGCCAGCCAGGTCTCACGGGTCGCCTCCCTGCTGGATGAGGAGCTGGAGAAGTTCCGTAGCCGGCCGCTGAGCGGTGAGTATCCCTTCGTCTACCTGGACGCCCATTACGAGAAAGTCCGTGTCGATGGACGAGTTCAGGACCTGGCCATCCTCAAGGCAGTCGGTGTGCAGGCTTCCGGTCACCGTGAGGTCTTGGGTCTGAGCGCCCGGCTGAGCGAGGCGGAGGTCCACTGGAGAGCGTTTTTTGAGGATCTGGCCGGGCGGGGACTCAAGGGAATGGAGCTCGTCGTCAGTGACGACCACGCGGGACTGAAGGCCGCTCGACGAGCGGTGTTTCCCGCGGTTCCCTGGCAGCGCTGCCAGTTTCATCTGAGCCAGAATGCTCAGCGCTTTGCCCGTCGGCTCCAAGAGCCAGGCACTGGCCCAGTGGATGGAAGACAACGTGCGCGAGGGGTTGACGGTCTACGCCTTCCCCCGCAGTCTGCACAAGAAGATCCGGACGATTAACGGCGTGGAGAATCTCAACAAACAGATCCGGCGCCGCACTCGAGTGGTGGGAATCTTCCCCCATATCGACTCGGCGTTGCGACTGATCTCAGCCGTGCTGGCGGAGATTCACGACGAGTGGCTCACGGGCCGCTGCTATCTGAACCTGGAGAGCTGGCAAGAAGAGGAGGCATCCTAGAAGAGCGTTTCCCTAAACCCGAGACCCTCAGATCAGCGAGGGTTCTCGGTAAGGGGCAGCCCGCGATCGTGGCTCTGAGGGCTTCTGACAGGGCCTCTTTTCTTGGAGAAGGAGGTGGGGGCGCTGAATCGCTCTCTGCGAGTAGTGCAAGCTGCTCCGGCCTCTCATTTTGATAGATCTGCTGGTTGCCTTAGAGAGATTCACAGCGAGCGGCTCACGGGCCACTGCTTTCTGCACCCGAGAGCCAAGAGAGGAGGATCCTGTCCCACAACCGACCCTGAAATTACAGAAAAATTGTTGCGCTGCCGTTCCAGTTGGGTCTACAAACAGCTCAAACGCTTCCGGGCCGGGATCGAGGGGTGCATTGGGACCCTCAAGCACACCTTTGGTCTCCACCGCTGTACCTGGAAAGGCTGGCCTCACTTTCAAAGCTACGTCCATGCCAGCGTCCTGACCTATAACCTGGTCGTCCTGGCCCGACTCCTGTTGTAGTCTTTTGTGGCTGACCGTACTGCCTTGTGGCTCCGACTCAGGGAGAGGTCTGCGCCGAACCGGTGTTTTTTGGCCCGTGCGTCCTCGCTCTGGATCGAGCTGGGTCGAGTCGGTCTGTCAGCAGTCTCAGGTATAAAAAGTGGTTCCGATTCAACAGATTACAGTTCTGGGAACCCCGGTTTCCGGACGGGCACTAGCTACCAACTGTCGAAAATCGACCGACTGGCAGTCATATCGCGGACATCCGTGATGAGCTTGAAAAATAGCAACAAGACCATTCGCGAAATTGGCGAGGAGTTGAAGGTACAAGCGGTGCTGGAAGGAAGTGTTCGCCGCGAGGGAGAGCGAGTTCGCATCATTGCGCAGCTGATTGACGTCGCAACCGAAGAGCATCTTTGGGAGCAGAGCTATGAACGGGAGCTCAAGGATATCTTTGCAATCCAGAGTGGCGTAGCCAAGCAGATCGCCTCGGCTCTCCAGACCGAGCTCTCTGCCGAAGAAGTCGCACGGATCGAAAAAGATCCCACCGGGAACCTGGACGCGTATCACTCCTACCTGAAGGGGCTCTATTTTCTGGACAAGCGAACCGAGGAGGGTATTCGGATCGCGCTAACACACTTCGAGGGGGCGGTCCAACAAGACTCGGACTACGCGCTCGCCCATGCCGGACTGGCGAACAGCTATGCCCTCCTGGCCACCTACGGAGCGCTTGCTCCCAAGGACGTGATGCCCAGGGTCGAGGAGACAGCACAGAGAGCCCTCGAGATCGACGAGACTCTGGCTGAGGCGCACACGGCACTCGCAAACGCGGTGCTCTCCTACCGTCGGGACTGGCAGCGAGCCAGGAAACACTTCGAGCTTGCCCTCGAGTTCGACCCGAATTATTCGACGGCACGGCACTGGTATGCCCTGTTTCTCGCCACGCAGGGACACCTCGATGACGCAGTAACCGAGATGAACCTGGCCCAGGAGCTTGATCCGGTCTCACCCATCATCAAGGCCGGCACAGCACGCTGTTTCTACTATAAGGGACAGTACGACCTGGCAATCGAGGGATACAGAGAAGCTCTTGAAATGGATCCGAATCTGGCCCCGGCTCACTTCGGGTTGGGCCTGGTGTTCACCCAGAAATCGATGTACGAGGATGCCACGAAGGCGTTTCGGAAAGGGTTCGAGCTGTTGGGTGGGCATGAAGCAGTGCTCGCAGCCCTGATCCTCGCGTTCGCGGGTGAAAGAGATGGGGCCAGGGAGGCATTGGAGCAACTCGAAACGCTCGCGAAGACAGAATATGTTCCTGCAATCTATTTCGCGTTGGTTTATAGCTTCATAGGCGAAAAGGATCAGGCCTTCAAGTGGCTGACGGAAGCCGACCAAGAAGGATCTGATTACGTTCGTTTCCTCAAGGTCGAGCCCTGGTTCAAGGGTCTTCGTTCCGATGCCCGATTCGAAGATCTCCTGAAGCTGATGAATCTCAGTCCATGACTCCCGGGCCTGATGGACGGCCCTATTCCTCACATCCCCACCAGCACTATCCAATCGGATACCCCGTCTATCCGATAGGCTTGCCGTAACTGTTTAACAGGCTCCAACACGCCCTCTTACTATGTAAATATTCGGTAAACCCATAATCGAGCAATGACGGACGGAAGATGTTCTTGAGGACTCAAGTTGAGCGAAGCGATCTTCGAAAGAGTTTGCTCAGGGGGTAGAGCCAGATGCTTTTGGTGGGCAGATCGGCCTGGTGATCCCGGTCCAGTTTGCCGCGCCCTTGGGTCTGTCCGACATGGATCCAGTTGGCCGCCTTGTAGCAGGCGCCGGTGAAGCGTTGGGTGTCGACGAAGGTTTCCAGCAGAACGGGCCGGTAGGCGTAGCGGTGGTGCCAGTCCTGGGGGAGTTGACGGGCGGCCAAGGCCAGCAGCTTGGAGGCCAGGTTCTGGGACTGGACCCAGGGAAGGATCAAGAAACGGGCGTTGTTGACGATCAGTTGAAGGTTCCGCTCCCGTTCCGCAGGACGCCAGCCGATGAAGCGGTCGCGCGGGGCGGTTTTCCAAGCGGCGGCGCCAAAGCCAAGCAGGGCCAGGATGCGGTCCTCCCAACGAGCGAAGTAGCGCAGCTGAGCCCCCGGCAGAGGCGTGTATCCCAGATAGTGATAGCGGTCGATGTATTCATTCCACAAAGCGGAGTCCGGGCGGCTCAGGACCGGCTCCAGATGCACGCCGGGCAGCTCATGCACCGGTCGGGACAGCAGCGGCTGCGGCGCCGTCCAGAAGGTGTGCTCGATTCGGCTCGAGCCTCCTTTGCGGTTGCGAGGGGGCGGCAGCTGCAGGAGCCCCTCACGATGCATGCGCAGCATCGCCACCCGGCAGCTCATCTCCTTGAGGCCCCCGTCGGCTTTGTGCCACTGCAGCAGTCGACACGCCAATCGAGACAGCTGGGCGCGGGTGCGGCCCGGATTGTCGGCAATCAAGGCACCCAGTTGCCCGATCTCCTCGCCGCTGAAGCGGCGGCCACAGTAGCGTTTCATGCCGCCTCCTGGCCGGGCGCTCGACTCCAGTCCTCTCTGCGGGCCGGATCCATCTCCCAGGGCAGGAATCGGTTCAGTTGCGGCGGCGCCCGGTTGCCCGATTCGGCGCAGGATTGCAGATAGGCACTCAGCCAGCGTTGCGGGTTGATCTCCCACAACTCCAAGGTCTGCAGGATCGAGAAGACCACGGCGGCCAGGCGGGCGCTCCACCGACTGCCCGAACCGTAGTAGTTCTTGCGCCCCACCACCGGACCTCGTAAAGCGCGTTCGGCGGCGTTGTTGTCCATGGCCACCTCAGGGTGATCCAAAAAGACGGTCAACCCTTCCCAATGTCGCTGCAGACTGCGCAACACCTTTTGGCAGGCTTTAGGCAGGGTCGGGCTTCCCAGCTCCGCATCGCGCTGCCTCTCCAGTCCCCAGAGCGCCCCGCGCAGTTGCTGATCCCGGGCGGCAAAGGATTCGGGCTGCTTTCGGACCTGCAGCCGACGCCGGTTCAGATCGAACAGGCCCCCGATGCCTTCCACCCAACTCATCGCCCAGCCCTCTTGTTCGGGCCAAGCCTTGGCCAAGGAGAAAAAGTCGCGGCGCACGTGGGCCCAGCAAAAGGCCAGTTCCAGACCCTCGCGTTGTCGGGCCAACTTCTTGTACACGACGTAGCGGTCGCTCAGCAGAATGCCGGCCACATCCTCTGCGAAGTGCGCCTCCGGCACCTGGGCCGAACGGCTGGGGGACAGGGTGAAGAGCACCGTCGAAGGGGATCGGAACACCCACAGATGCCAGCCCTGACCCGCCTTGCCCTCTACCTCGACGAACACGCGCCAGCCGGTCTCGTCCGCCTGCCAACGATCCTCGCTCAGTTGTCGGCTGCGGATGGCCTCCCGCACGGGCTCCAACAGCGGGAGCAGTTGCCTGAGTCCTCCCGCGATCGTTCCCGGCGAGAGCCTCACCCCTTGGTCGGCCAGCTCTTGCAGCAGTCGGTGACTGGGACGCGAATAAAGATACTTGTCCAAGATCACCCTCACCCAGACCGAAATGCCCAGCTTGCCGCGCGGGATCAAACGGGCGGGTGAGGGCGCCGTCACGATGCCGGGCAAGACCCCGCAATCACAGCTGGGATGGTAGCGCCTTCGTTGGATCACCCGACGCCAGACTCGGGTCTCGACCTCCACCACCTGGGCCTCGTCGGTCCCCGGAAACGGATCCAGGCGCCGGCCGCAGCGGGGACACTTCTGCTGCTCTTCGGGCAGATCCGCCACTTCCTCGCGGGCTTCCAACCCCTCCAGGCTGCTTCGCCCATGTCCCCGGACCCCCGGCTGCTGTCCGCGAGGGCGCGCCCAGACCGGTCCCCGCGACGGACTCTTGCCCTCGCCCACCCGACGCTCGCTTCGACGGCCGTACAGACGGCCTTCCAACTCACGAACGCGAGCCCGCAACTCTTCATTGTCGCTCTTGAGATCCGCTTCCCGCCCGACCGCTTCCCGGTGCTGGGCCTTCCAGTACGCCGCCGCCCACCGCAAATCGATGTACTCCTCCTTATCCACCCGGATCTGAACCCCGGCTGTTGACGCCCAGTGCGAGGACTCCCGATTCTCTCCGGCTTGCTCCGCTTGACCTCGGGCGACTCCCATGACCCCTTATATACACGACTGAAAATCCTGTGTCCAGCAAAATCTGAGGGTGTCAGCGTAGGGATGGGTTTACCGAATATTTACCTTACTATCAGTCTAACTCAATGAATTAAGGCACCTTATAGGTATGTCTTCTGGGCCTGGAGGTTTCTGGCATAGCGCTTGCAAAGCTAGCTGCTGTCGAACGGTTCCACGAGCAGAAGGCGCGTTTCGAAGACGCTGTTGCCGGTCAGCCTGATAGATGAGGAGGAAGAAATGATTAGATCGAGTCACATACTCCAGTCACTCTTGATCTCAAGCTTAGTGGTCTGTCTCAACAGTTCCCTCAGCTTGGGTGAATTCTTGCAACCGCTCCCTGCATCAGAGGTCAGCCTCTCCCTCCTCCGAGTCTCCGATTCTGTTACCCCAGCAGAGGCTGCGATGGATCAGCAGAGTCCCCGGATAGTGGGAGAGGCAACCGCAGCCGCCTATCCCTGGATGGTCGCACTGGTGAGTGCCCGCGACGGAGAGGACTCTTCGTCGCCGTTCTGTGGGGGCACGTTGATCGATCCGAGATGGGTGCTTACGGCCGCCCATTGTCTGGATCCTCGCCTGTCACCCAGCGATATCAAGGTCATCATCGGCCGAGATGGCCTGAGTGGGGATGGTGGGGAAGACATCGCCGTCGAACGCGTCGTCGTCAATGAAGATTTCCGCTTTTTCGATCTGCGAAGCCCTGACATTGCCCTTCTCCAACTTCAGAGCGCGTCGGCAGCGCCTACGATTCCACTGGTTCAATCGAGCGACGACGCACGAGCCGGACCAGGAACGACGGCGCTCATCCTGGGTTGGGGAGCCCTCAGCGCCGGGACCCCCGTTCTTTCTTCCGAGCTTCAAGAGGCAAGCGTGCCTTTGATCTCCAACGAGGAATGTGTCTCCAGTGGTGTTCTCGTCGACTCCAGCGATATTTGTGCTGGTCTGATCGAAGGGGAAACTGATGTTTGCCACGGTGACGATTGCGGTCCGCTGGTGGTCTCAGATGGTGAAGGAGGATGGCTGCAGGTAGGGATCTCCAATTCACGCAGCTGTGCCCGAGATTCCACACCTGCTGTCTATACCCGCGTTTCCAGTTTCGACTACTGGATCCAACAACAGATACACAACACGCTCTACTTTGCTCACTTCGGAAATGGTGAGGGTTTTGCCTCCGAACTGGTCGTCTTCAATCCCTCTCCGACCACTGCCACTGGAAGCGTCTCGTTTCGGGACTCTGGCGGGAACCCACTTGATAGCGATTCTGTTGTTAGCGCTATTCCCGGTGTGCGCGGCCGTCAGAATGGAGCAGCCAGCTTTACCCTGGAACCTCTGAGTTCGACAACGATTTCGACTCCTGGGATCGGCAGCCTGGTCACGGGTTCTGCCACTATAAGTGCAGATGCGGCGGTCGCAGGCCTGATGCGCTTCCATCTTCCCGGAGTTGGAATGGCAGGTCTTGGACCCAGTCAGGCCTACCGTAGGGTGATGGTGCCGGTGAGGCGACTGACGACACTCAGTACTGCAGTGGCGATTCAGAACCTGAGTCGGGTGGAGGTGAGGGTCTCCCTGACGCTCAGGGACTCCCGGAAGAGCAACTTCGGCAACACGGAAGCCAGCCTCACGATCCCGCCGCAGGGTCAGGTTGCGAAATTCATTCAGGAACTCTTGGATTACGTGGAGGGCGGCTTCCACGGGACCCTGTTGATTGAGGCCGAAGAGGGTGCGAAAGTGGCCGTGACGGCACTCGAGATTGGATCCGAACCAGGACAGTTTACCTCGCTTCCACTGTCTGCAGTTCCGTCGCCGCAGTGATAGTGGACGCGACCTCGCGACGGAAATCTCAGGGAACCGTATCGTGACTTGCGTCACTTGTCTCCTTAGCGTCTGTCAGCACGTAACCGCAGCAGGGGCGCGGAGCCAAAGTGCATCGGTTACTTCCTGACAGACCCTTAGTCCCGCCCCCAGGAGAGCTGGCCCCATTCGAGAAAGAAACTTCGGGTGCGGCGTAGGTGGGCTCCAAGCCGCCGTCCGAGCCAAAGGCTCGTAAATAAGACTTCGGCCTGGAGGCCAAAGCTACGTTCGCCAATGAAGTTTCAGGTTAGCGGCTTTGCCTATGCTCTTGCAATCCGGGAAGACTCTCCGATTCTGACCCTTGACGCTGACTTCCTGCGAGTCGACTGTCCACTGATCATGCCTGAGAGCGGACATCGGCTAAACCAACTTCCTGTCACTCCCGGCTCCTAGCCGTCACCGGGGGGGGATCCACACTACCGCCGCTGGCGTCTCCGGTATATCACGTAGACAGGGAGTCCGGCAGCCAGGGTCGCCAGTCCGGCACCTACCTCCAGGGTATGGCTGATCGCCGTGCTCACCATGACTCCCAGGTTGGTGGCGACGAAGAGGAGGGGTAGTATCCGGTAAGAGATCAGAAAGGAGCCCTGCTCAACCTGATCCCTTCTGATTCGTAGCAGCACCGAAACCGTGAGGGTGGAGAAGAGCAGCAGTACGAACCCTGAAAAGAGCAGGATTTGTCGGAAGTCGCCGAGCAGTATCATCAGCAGCGCCACACCGGTTTGAAACCAGATGGCCTTGAGCGGGAGCTTTCTCTTTCCGTCCACCTCTCCCAGCCAGGAGGGAAACAGCCGACTCCGAGACATCGCGAAATAGACCCGGGGGCCGGCGATCGACATCGCGGTGAGTGAGCTCGAAATCGACAGCAGCACCAGGAGGCCAAGCAAACTGCTTCCTGAGCTCAAGGCCGCCGAAGCAGCGATCTGGGCCACCGGGATCTGGCCTTTCAGCTCGAGCAAGGGGACTGCCGAGAAGTAAGCCAGGTTGAGTAGCAGATAGAGCACAATTACCAATGCCGTACCCAGTATCAAGGATCGGGGAAGATTTCGTTCGGGCTCTCGGACTTCCTCAGCAATATAAGCGGCTGCATTCCAGCCGCTATAGGCAAACATGACCAGAATGATCGCCGGGGCAAGAGAGGACAGCTCTACATCCATGACGCCGCCCTCGAGGATGGGGCGAAGATTCGTCTGAACAGGAGAGTTTCCCAGGACCAGAACCGCGAAGCCAAGAGCCAGTGCCAGGTTGAAGAGGGTGACCAGGGAGTGGAGCTGTGTCCCGAACCCGAGACCCACCGAAAGCATCAGTGTGACGGCAAGTAGGGCGGACGCGGCGATCCAGCTCAGAGGGATGCCACTCAGCTTCTCTGGAAGAAAGGGCGAGAGGTGATATGCCAATCCCAGAGCAGAGGCAGCAATTGGTGCCGAAAAGCCGATGAAGAGAGAAGCCCAACCAGAGAGAAAGGCGGGGAGCGGCCCAAAAGTGGGGTAGAGAAACGCGAATTCTCCTCCAGCCTGGGGAAACCGCGTTCCCAGATGGGAGTAACAGATCGCACCGATCAGGGCCAGCAGTCCGCCTACGATCCATACGCCCAGTAGCCAGAAGGAGCTACCCAGCTCCTCAGCAATCAGTCCAGAGGTGGTGAAGATGCCGATTCCGACGATGTTGCCCACGACCAGAAAGATCGCCGAGAAGGGTCCAACCTCACGGAAAAGCTGCCCCTTTGAGCCCATCAGACCACCGTGTTTATGCTTGGGATTGGGGAATTCTTTGGTAATTGGGACCTTGGAACCTGGGACTTATTCCTCGACCAGCTGACCCACCGTCTCATCCAACGTGGACCAGTCTTGATAGTTGATCAGATGCCGTGCCACCGCGCCCTTGGAGTCGATTGCGAACAGGGTAGGGAAGACGTTGACCTGCCCAAACGCCTCGCGGGTCGCTTCGTCAACATGAGCGTTGACGAAGTTGATCTCATGCCTTTTCTGGTAGTCCTCGCGGTTCTGATCGGTGGCAGTCAGCCCCAGGATACGGTCCGCATTCAGGCCGATCAGTTTGAAGTTGGACTGTTGATATTTCTCATGCAGAGACTTCAGATGCGGAGTGATGCGGCCACAAGGGGGGCAGCCGGTGAACCAGAAATAGAGCAGCATGTTGGTGCCCGCCAAATCGGCGGAGGACAGCGTCTTGCCGTCGAAGGTTTCTACACTAAAGGAGGGTACTGGCCGACCCTCCCATCCCGTGACCTTGACTTGGCCTTCGTGCTTCCTGATGAATCCGGCGATCCGGGCCAGCTGGAGTGACGTGATCTCCTTACTCGTCTGGTCACGGACAAAGAAGGAAGGGACTCTACGGTCCGCCGCCATGACGGTCAGAAGCAGATCGATTGATTCCACGGTCACACCAAAGTGATCCGCGATCTTGCGAAGCGTAGGAATCGCTCTGGTTTGTTCGTGTTCACTCTTGAGAAAGGCGGGAATCCCGAAAAAGATTTCGTACATCCTCCCGATAAAGTCCTTCTCCTCTTTCTCAAAGCGGCTGTCATTGTGCAGTTGAGAGAAGGTCAGTGGAGCCCCCTGCTGCATCAGCTGATTGAGCTTGGTCAGGACTCTGGTCTCGGCCGATTCGGTGGCGCTCAGCGAGACCAGGAACAGAAGTAGAAAAAACGACTTTCTCATACCGGCCCATTAAATCGGAAAAATGGCTCCTCTGTCGAGTTCTTGGCGGTTCTCTGATGGATTCTCAACTAAAACCGGGTTGAGATCCAGAACCGCGATCGCCTGGCCGTCTAGCCCGACATCGCTGCCGTTGCCGATGCACTCCTCGCCCGCGCTCTGGTTCATCCCAAGATGCGTGTGCGGATGCCGGACGGCAAGGTGGATATCGAGAAGGGAACGCATGCTCGGGACCCTATCCTGCGCTCGGAGGATAGGGAGCGCTCCTTCCCTTCGGAGCAGGAGCCTTCAGTTGGAGCAAGGAGCTTTTCCTCCGATCGGAATTCCTCGAGGATTGTCAGAGTGTTTCCTCTTTGAGTGAGTCGAACCCGTCTGGAGCAGGCGATCCGTGACCTGGGGCTTCCGCTGCGGCTGGTAGACAAACCCACTCAGAGCGACTTGATCCTGGGTCTGAAGGCGCAGCGAAAGAGGGAGCCGAAGAAACTGCTTCAAGCGCTGGAGCAGGGCACCAGAGTCTGTCGGATCAAGAGCAATACGCTGGTCCAGATCAAGAGCGCCCTGCTACGATTTTTCCCCGATGCTGTTCAGACGCCGAACGCGACCGGTCCCCAATACCGTGTCGCCCTCCAGGAGAGCGAAGATGCTATCGTTCGAGTGCAGCGCACGGTGAAGCCGGTGGAGTTGACACCTCAGAACTCCTACGTCCGACGCCTGCAGCACGAGCTCATCCAGAGCCACGGCCTCTCTTCCGAGAGCGTAGGGAAATCTCCCTTCCGAAGAGTGATCGTGTATCCCCGCGAGGGCTGATGCGCAGCCGATCTGTCAACCGGCGGTATGACTCGAAATGACCGCGCTGGATTGGCGCGATCGAGCTCCCGACACATAGCAAGGTCTCGGCAGTAACACTTTCAGTGTAGAAAAGACAGGGGTGACCTGAACCCAGGGGTGCTCGCTTCGCATTGCAACCCTGGGCTACTCGCAATAACGCCGTTGGCGTAAGAACCCGAGAAATGCGTCAGGGTAGACTAGTTTCTCTTGATCTCCGCCGCGGCGCCGTCCCCAGCTAACTGGCGATTGACTCCCGGGACGCTGTAGGGCTATCCGGATCGACGGCCGTGGGCGGAATCGCTGGAGAATCCTTCTCCGGAGCTGAAGCATGCTCAGGGATTCGCGAGGCTCCGTTCGTCCCTTGTGCAATCCAGTCGGGATGCGGGGGCCGCTTCAGCAGAGAAAGGGCCATTTTCCCGAGTAGATTGGCGATCTTGTGCTTGGTGCCCCGCACCGCGCTATCGGCCGAGATGCCGTAACGTCGGTAACGACTCAGCATGCCCTGGCAGACGACGAAGTAGGCCAGGAAATTTCGGGCATTCTTGAACATCCCGAATCGCCGGCAGCGTTTGATGGTCGAAGCCATACTGTAGAAATCGCGCCAGGCTTTTTCAATACCAGCGAGAATCTCTTCCTCTTTTAGATGCGGATGATGGTAGAGGATGCGCGGATGATCGGGGTCCAACCAGTAATCGTAGTTCACGTCTTTCAGCTTCAGCACCTTTCGGTCCTTGCGCATCATCTGAAAGTCGACGGTTCCGGGGAGGGGAGTCAGGGGTATGAACTGTACCAGCGCGACCCCGCAGTCGCGAGCGAAGTCGATGGTCTGATCCATACTCTCCTGGGTGTCGGTCTCGATTCCGAAGATGAACGCTCCCATGATGTAGGAAAAGGCTTCCTTGCGGATCGTCTCCAGGCGTTGTGCCAGTTCGGCTCCGCTGGAGTTGAAGCCTTTGTTGGTCGCCTTCAGGCCCTCTTCGGTGATGGTCTCGATTCCGATCAGCGCGCCCCCTATACGCCCTTTCTTCATGGCCTTCATGTACTTGGGATCGTCGGCTACTTCCATCGTGATCTGGGTAAAGAAGTACATGTCTGACGGTATCTCATCGGCCAGGCGTTCCAGGAGTTCGTAGCGCGCCGCCATGCCTGCCTCGACACGGCTACGCTGCTCCTCATTGGGTGCGTTCTCGATGTCTTGCGGCGTATAGGGATAAAAATTGTCGTCGGCGAACATGATCAGACGGAAGCCCGCACTGTAAAGAGCCTTGAGCTCTGTGATGATGGCGTCGTTGGTCCGAAGCCTGGGCGAGCGACCGTCCTGCACCCACACAGAACAGAAACTGCAGCTCTTGGGACAGCCTCGTACTGTCTGCACTGATGCCACCAGGTAGCGGTCCAGCGTCATCAAGTCCCAGCGCGCCGGTGAGAAGGACTCGGGATCGACCCGCCCGCCATTGTAGCGAGGCTGCAGCCGCCCTTCTGCATAGTCACGTATCGCCTGACCCCAGACCATCTCGGCGTCTCCCGTCACCACGGCATCACCGTGCTGGGCTGCTTCGTCGGGGAAGACCGAGACGTGGGGGCCACCAATGATGGGGGTGGCACCGAGTTCCCGGACCTTCGCTGCAAGCGTGTAGCCGTGTAGCGCGTTGAAGGTGTGGATGCCAATACCGACCAGGTCGCCGGGCTGGACTTCGTCGAAGGGGAACGGGTCCACGGCCTGGTCAATCAGCCGTAATCCCTTGATGTAATCCTCTTCTGGCGTCACGGCTGCCAGTACCGGCAGGAAACGCGGAGTGATGAAGGAGAATTGGATTCTTTCGGCCGCAGGTGCAGGATTGGCCAGAAATATACGAAATGGCTGCGGAGATGTCTCGCTCACTAAAATGTCCTTTCCTTAGCCACTGGCCTCCCAGGAACCAGCGCCTACGTTATGGTCTTGCTCCGAACTACTATTCAGAGCTGGCTAAATCTTAGGGCTAGCGCAGGAATTTCGCAAGCAGTAATTGGCAAAGGGGGATTGGCACCACCGAAACACCCTAGGTCGATTCGGCCGTTTCAAGATAGATGTCCTTGCCCACGATTCGGCTCCAATGGTCGAGGACACGCCGCCACAGCGGGCCAGGTTTACCGTCCCCGATAGGCGCTCCATTGATGCGCACTACCGGCCCCAGGCAGTAGGGTGTCGTCGGGAGCCACGCTTCATCGGCATTGATGACATCGTAGGTCTGGATGTCCTGCTCTACGAAGGGGATGCCCATTTCTCCCAGGATCTCTTCCAGCACGGTAAGGCTAATCCCCCAGAGGATATTCGGGCGTCGCGGTGAGACCACCTTGCCGTCGCGAAAGATGACGAAGTTCGATCCGCCGGTTTCTGTAATGTTTCCGTTGATGTCCAGGTAAACGGCCGTGGCTTTGGGGTCGAGCTGCTGGACCTCCTGGTCGCCGATCCACATATGCAGCCGATTGCGATTCTTGATCTTCGACGAAAGGCACTGCGGCGGCCAGTGGCGCGGCGACGGCGTCACGCAGTGGACGCCCTTCAGGAAGACCTCTTTCCAGAGGTCGAATTGCAGCGGAAAGGTGTGCTGGACATAACTGGCGGTCAGCTTCTTGGATATCCCGGCCGCACCTGCATACACCGGGTTTTCGCCAGCTGTCATGTAATACACCAGGCCCAACTCCCGGCCAGGAGCAAGCTTACTGTTGTGCTCGATCAGCTTGCGCGAGATGTCGTTGCTCTCTTCGAGGCTGACCGGAGGCTCGATACGTGCATACTTGCAGGAACGGTAGAAGCGACGCGAGTGATCTTCCATTCGGTAGGGCTGCTGGTGAAATGTTCGGAAGAAATCTGTCACCGCAGCGCCAATCACGATGCCCAGGTCATGAATCGGTAGGACGCACTGAGAGTAGGGGACAAATTCACCCTTGAGATAGGCAATTGGTTCGTTCAAGTGACCTGCTCCTGGTTATCGTGTCTATTCTCGGTTGTTTTGGATGCGACGGATATAGCCATGGAGGTCCAAGATCTGGTCGGCAAGGTCGCATTGTAACCCCTGACGGTTGGACCGACAAGAAGTCCCCCGTTCTTGATCCTTCCGGCGTCGGCGGATTAGAATCTGCTTAGCTTGCACGAGTTCTCAGGT
Source organism: Acidobacteriota bacterium (assembly GCA_965222655.1). Classification (GTDB taxonomy): domain Bacteria; phylum Acidobacteriota; class UBA6911; order RPQK01; family JAJDTT01; genus CAUZIZ01. Next base: position 48,867 of record CBDCUP010000022.1, on the reverse strand, counting down.
CCTGGTCTTTCAGTGATGGCAGCAACCATGAAGTTCCACCGTCCTGCATGTTTCTTCTTGCTCTTCTGCGTGGGCACGGCTGAAGCCGTGACTGAAGAGCCGCCACGCTTCGAGTCGGACGTCCTCCCTATTCTCGAAACCCGCTGCCTTGCCTGTCACGGGGATGCCGACCGCCAGTCCGATCTCGACCTCAGGACCAGGGACAGTATTCTCAAAGGAGGTCGTTCCGGTTCCGTAATCACGCCTTTCCTGCCGAATGAGAGTCTCCTCCTCCAAAAGGTGGTCCAAGGAGCCATGCCCCCTGGCAAGACGAAGCTGGACCCTGAAGAGATCGATCGTCTTCGCCTCTGGATCGATGGAGGGGCGCTGATCAAGGGAGAGGCCTCCACCTCCCCTGCAGCTCGCGCAGGGGCTGGAGGAGTCACCGAGACCGAAGTGATGGTGGGTATCGTCAATGTGAAGTGTGTCCGCTGCCACGGTAGGAGAAAGCAGGAGGCAGGTCTCGATCTGAGGAGCCGGGAAAGCATCTTGCGAGGAGGGAAGTCGGGGCCCGCGATGGTACCCGGTAGGCCGGATCAGAGTCTCCTGATCCGGCGGATCGCGGCCGCTGAGATGCCTCCGAAGGAGCTGGTAGAAAAGGCTGATATCCTTCCCGCGACCGTCGCCGAGTTGGAAACTCTGCGCCGCTGGATTGCGGCCGGAGCACCCCCTGGAGCTCCCCTGGTCGAGGTCGTTCCGTCTGCAGATCCCCTCGTGGATGCCAGTGATCGAGAGTTCTGGTCCTTCCGTAGCCCCATCCGCTCTGAAGTCCCCGAGGTTCGACAGAAGGATCTGGTCCGCACAGCGATAGATGCATTTTTCTTGGAAAAACTGGAGCAGAAGCAGCTGAGCTACTCGCCCCAGGCAGACCGTTTGACGCTGTTGCGAAGAGCGTATCTGGCACTGACTGGGCTACCTCCGTCACCCCAGGAGATCAGGAGCTATCTCAGGGATTCCGCAGCGGATGCCTACCCTCGCATGATCGATCGCCTGCTGGACTCAACCCACTATGGAGAGCATTGGGGACGGTTCTGGTTGGATGCAGCCGGTTACTCCGATTCGTCCGGCAAGCTTGATGTGGATCTGGTCCGGCCCTTTGCCTATCGCTACCGTGACTACGTCATCCGGTCGTTCAACGACGACAAGCCCTATGACCGTTTTCTTCTGGAACAGATCGCAGGTGACGAGCTCTTTGACTACAAGGCGGCCAAAGAACTCACCCCGGAGCAGTTTGACAATCTGGTGGCTACCGGCTTTCTTCGGATGTGCCAGGATGGCTTTACCCAATACGTTAGAGACCGGTTCGACATGCTGGCCGAGCAGCTCGAGGTTGTCAGCTCCTCGGTGCTCGGGCTCACTGTGGGGTGCGCACGATGTCATGATCACAAGTACGACCCTATTCCTCAGCGCGACTACTATCGTTTCAGCGCCATCTTTCGTGAGGCGTACGACCTCTATGATTGGATCGAGCCGGCAAAACGCCAGCTCGAGTTTGCCCCGGAAGAAGAGCGTCGAGAGGTTTCCCTTCACAACCAACCCATTCTGGCCGATATTGAGCGGCTGGAGCAGCTGCTGAAGCAGGCGGATGACTCCTCGAAAAGGGAGTCCCGCGAAGGAGTGATCCCTCTGCCCAACGATCGGCTCGAGAGGATCCGGGGAGAAATCGATGCCACCAGGAAGAAACTGCGCCCTTCGCCCAAGATCCTGGCACTGTACGACCTGGGAGGGGAGCCGGATCCGACCTTTGTCCATCTTAGAGGTGACGCCTTCGCCCCCGGACAGCGGGTCTCACCAGGTATCCCCTCAGTTTTCTCAGGTTCTCTGTCCCCCTATGAAGTAAAGCCACCGCGAAAGGGAAACCAGACGAGCGGCCGGCGTCTGGCGTTTGCCCGTTGGCTGATTCAGCCCAACCACCCTCTGACGGCGCGGGTCATCGTGAACCGGATCTGGCAAGATCATTTTGGTGTCGGATTGGTCAGGACATCAGATAACTTCGGTCTGACCGGCGAGCGCCCTTCCCATCCCGAGTTGTTGGACTGGTTGGCAACGGAGTTCGTAAGCCGGGGCTGGAGCATCAAGGCAATGCACCGGCTGATCATGACCTCGACGGTCTATCGACAGAGTTCTGGCCACGACCCAGCACGGCGCTTAGCCGATCCCGACAACCGGCTTATCTCGCATTTCCCGATGCGGCGCATGGATGCCGAGACGCTTCGTGACTCGATCCTCAAGACTGGAGACAGGCTGGATCTTCGCCAGTTTGGATCAGCAGATGCCGTGAAGATAGGACCGGATGGGGAAGTGGACTCGGAGAGCCTTCGAAGAAGTGTCTATCTGCTTCGTCGTCGCTCCACGCCTGTCACTATGTTGGAGGTCTTTGACGCCCCGCGCCTGGAGACCAACTGTGTCATGCGACGCCAATCAAACGTGCCGTCGCAAGCACTGGTACTATGGAACGGAGACCTGGTGCGGGAGAGCGCCCGTTTCTTCGCGGGTCGGATCATCGATGCGGTCGGCGCCGACCGAGAAGAACAGATCAAGCGTATCTACCTGACGGCTCTCACCCGTGATCCGTCGGCCCAGGAACTCGGTGATGCCCTCCAGTCCTTGGGACTTTTGAGGGAGCGGTGGCTAGATCAGCTTGAGAAGGAACCTACTGCCGAGCCCAGACAGACGCGGGCCGAATGGCTGGCGCTGTCCACTTTCTGTCATGTGATTCTGAATTCAGCTGAGTTCGTCTATGTCAATTGAGGATGCCATGTGGTCGATTCCCAGATCCAGTCGCCTATCCCGCCGAGATCTCTTTTCCCGTCTGGGTGACGGGGCCTATGGGGCTGCCCTGTCCTACCTGCTGGGAGCGGACCTGGCGTCGTCGGCTTCTCTGTTAGCGGCGTCCCCAGAGCGGACGGTTCCCGGTCTAGGGTCGAAATCGCCGCATTTCGAACCCAGGGCCAAGGCGGTCATCCAGCTTTTTATGTCGGGTGGGCCCAGCCAGATGGATCTATTCGATCCCAAACCGCTGCTGGAAAAGCACGCGGGTGAGCCGCCCCCCCCCTCTGCCCTGGACAGCCAACAGCGGCTCAATAGGGTCGCCGGATCGTTGATGCCCACGAAGTTCAAGTTTGACAAGTATGGGAAGTCGGGCATCGACGTCTCGGAGCTGCTGCCGCACCTGGCAACTCGTGTTGACGATATGGCTGTGGTCCGTGCCATGTATACCACCCACTCCAACCACGAGCCCGCAATCTTTCTGATGCACACCGGCCGTCTCCTTCCAGGCCGTCCCACGCTTGGCTCCTGGGTGGCCTATGGTTTGGGAAGCGAGAACCAGAACCTGCCGGCCTATGTGGTGTTGGAGGATCCGACAGGGCTACCCCGCTGCGGTATTCAAAACTGGCAATCCGGCTGGTTGCCACCGGTCTACCAGGGGACCCGGATGCGGTCGCAGGGGTCTCCCTTGCCCAATCTCAAGCCTCGGGAGAAGTTCCCCGGACCCGTGCTCCAGGCCGCGAGGTCGCTACTGGGGCGCATGGACAGGGTTCACTTGCAGAAACATCCGGGAGAGGCCGAGCTGGAAGCACGGATTCAAAGCTACGAGTTGGCCGCTCGGATGCAGCTGGAAGCCACTGATGTCCTCGATCTTTCCCAGGAAAGCCAGACGACGCATGAGATGTACGGCCTGGACGACGAGCTGACGGCCTCCTATGGCCGGCGCTGTTTGATGGCCCGGCGGCTGGTGGAGCGTGGCGTGCGCATCGTCCAGATCTACATGAATCACGATCCCTGGGATCACCACTTCGAAATCTGGAAGGGCCTGCCCGAGACCTGTGGCATGACCGACCGGCCAGTTGCGGCCCTGTTGCAGGACTTGAAGCAACGCGGCCTGTTGGATAGCACGCTGGTGCTCTGGGGCGGAGAGTTTGGTCGGCTACCCCACTCTGAAATACCCAAAGATGCCAAGCGAGTGGGGCGAGATCACAACATGCACGCGTTCACAGTCTGGCTCGCCGGAGGCGGGATCAAGGGCGGAACTGTCCACGGCACGACCGACGAGTTGGGGTACCAGGGTGTAGAGAATCGGGTAAGTGTCCACGATCTCCACGCCACCGTCCTGCATCAGCTGGGTCTGAACGCCCGAGACCTGGTGTACAAGCGAAATGGTCGCTCCGAGCGGCTCACCGACGAGTTCCCAGCACGGGTTGTCAAAGAGATTCTGAGCTGAGTTCCAGGGTACAAGATAGGTGCAAGTTTCAGGTCAGTCCCGCCCCCAGGAAGCACTGGCCCCATTCGAGAACGAAACTTCGGTTACGTCTGCCGTGATTGTCGCTACCGCCAATGACAGAGCCGTGACTGCAAAGGAGCGGTCCCGATCACCGATCGGGACATGCCATAAAAAAGGAGATGCAATCGGCCACCGTCTGTTTGGTCGGTTGTTTCCGGCATCCGTATGCCGGGACCGCTCCTTTGCAGTCACGGCTCTGTCATTGGCGACTCTTGGATGATCTCCTACCCAATGAAGTTTCAGCTTAGTCCCGCCCCCGCTGGTCCCATTCGAGAACGAAACTTCCGTCGGCTCTGTCACGGTTGAAAACCATGGAATCAAAGAGTGTTAGAGATAAAGTTGTAATCGTTACCGGTGCGGCAAAGGGAATCGGTCTTGCGATTGCCAAGCGGTTTGGAGCCGAGGGTGCCGTGGTTGTCGTCACTGATATCAATGCAGAGGGAGCAGATTCAGCGTCAGAATCGGTAATTGCCGCAGGGGGCCGCGCGATTTCGGTTGCTACAGATGTTTCGGATGAGGAGCAGGTGAATGCCCTATTCGATCAGGTCCTCGAGCGGTTTGGCACTTTGGATGTCCTGGTTAACAACGCAGCTCTAGTCACTCCAAACAGGCATTTTCTCGAGGCTGACAAGCACTGGTGGGATGGCTTCATCGCGGTCAATCTAACCGGAAGCTTCCTGTGCGGGTTACGGGCGGCAAAGATCATGGCTCACAACGGCAAGGGATCTATCATTAATCTGTCGTCTGGGGGTGCTACCAGGGCACATCGTGCCTTCGTTGCCTACGACGCAACAAAAGGGGGAATCGAAGCGATGACCCGGGCGATGTCGCTTGATCTGGGGCCGTATGGGGTTCGCGTGAATGCACTGGTACCGGGCTCGATTGATACCCACGGCTACACTCTGGAAGAGCGGAAACTGCGGGGCGTGAACATTCCGCTGGGGCGGATTGGGGAGCCGGATGACATGACCGGCGCCGCCGTTTTCCTTGCCTCCGACGATGCTCGTTATATCACGGGCCAACGCCTCGTTGTTGATGGCGGAATGCTTGCCCAACAGCGTTCTGCGACGGTAGACATCTTTCCGACCAGCGAATTCCCAACGCTAGAGTAGAGAATCTGGTCATAAACAGTTTTCCGATCAACCGTGGGGGTGGCCTCCGGGCCGCCGTTTTTCGAGCCAAAGGCTCGACGGAAAGAATACGGCGGCCTGGAGGCCACCCCCACGTCCCTCGACTGAAGTTTTTTTCTCGAATGGGACCAGTGCTTCCTGGGGGCGCGACTGACCCGAAACTTATACAATCTGTCTGAACCTCTGAGCGTTGCTGTTGAATTCAGCCGGCCCGTATGAAAATCGGATTCGATCTTCGGCCCACCTCGCGTAGGAACTCACGCCGTCGCGGCATCGGGAAATATACTCTCTGGCTAGCGGAGGAGCTGCTCAGGAGTCCTTCCGAGCATGAGTTTGTGTTCTACCATGCTCGGGGCCGTCCACCTGCTCTCGCGGGTAATCGACACTGGACTCACGTCGGCCTACCGGAGTTGACACAGGCAACCCGTTTGAATTGGATGCTGGATCGCCTCTTCCTCAGTCGCTCGCTCGCCCGAGGTCGACTGGATCTGTTCCACGCAACCGAGATCACCTCTATTCCGAAAGTGAAGGAATGTGAGGTGTGGGCTCATGTTCACGATCTGATCCCGTTCATCTTCTGGAAGGACACCCAGCGCTGGATGCCCTGGGACTACGTCAGAGCACTCCGTTGGGCCTGGGGACGCATGAGGCAAGCAGACTTGGTCATCACCGACTCAAAACATTCGCAAAAGGACATATGTGAGAGGCTCGATCGCACTGAGGAAACTGTCAAAGTCGTCTATCCCTGCTGTGATCCCACCTTCAGCCCCAGAGACCAAAGCGAATCCGAGGCCATCCTGGAGCGCGAATTCTCAATTGATCATCCGTTCCTGTTCTACGTCGGAGGCAGCGACTCGCGGAAGAACCTGCCCCGGCTCCTGACGGCCTTTCGAGGCATCCTCGATCTCGGATACCCAGGTAAGCTGGTACTAGCCGGCGAGACATTCCTCTGGGATATCGAAGAGGTCCGGCTGCTGCGGCAGCAAATCGACAGGGAGAAGACGGGACCGTTCATCAGCTTTCCTGGATACGTTCCCGATCGCTTGCTTCCCCATTTCTACAGCGCCTGCGACCTGTTCATTTTTCCCTCCTTGTATGAGGGGTTCGGCCTCCCCGTGCTGGAAGCGATTCGGTGTGAGGCAGCGGTCCTGGCAAGCCGGAGTTCGTCCATCCCCGAAGTGGCTGGGGAAGCGGCGGAATACTTCGATCCCGAAGAGGCCCATAGCATCGTGGAGGCCTTCGGTCGAGTCTACGAAAACCCAGCTCGAAGAGCAGAATTGAGGCAGGCATGTCGACAACAAGGCCGCCGCTTCAGCTGGAAAAATGCGGTTCGTCAGATTCATGATCTCTACGACTCCAGGCGCTGAAGCCTACGCAAACGGGGAAGCGAGCCCATCAGGTTCGCCTTCGATCCGCTGAAGGCCAGGAGGAAAGCCAAGGAGAAAGTAGAGGAGTAGACCAACGGCCGGTATTCAGCGCCGTGTGCTCGTTTTTCGAAGGAACCCAACAACTGGTCAATCAAAGGAGACCTTGGAATGTCTCGACAACTGCCCAGTTTGCACGAATCCATTCGGGTGATCGCCGCCGCTACGTTCAGACCCTTAGCTCAGGCTCTCAAACCCTCTCGCCATACGCGGCGGCGATCAGGGCCTTGATATACGCTATCGCCCAGGCGTAGGAGATGAGGCTGCCCTTTAGATCGGCTGTGAAACCCGGGACATGGTCCGGCTCCAGGGTCCAACGGTAGTCGACTTCCTTCAGGACCTGGACCACCTTCCACATGTCCAGATCCCCTTCGTCCAGAAAAACCTCGTCATAGTTGGGTATGGTTCCCTGAACACCCCGAAAATCGATGTCGAAGATCTTCCGCTTGCCTCCGAAATAGCGGATCAAGTCCAGCACATCCGCCCCCGACTCCTGCATGGTTCCCAGACACAGCAGCAGACCGTTGTACTCGCTGGGGACGATCTGGATGAGCCGGTCCAGCCCCTCCTTGGTGTTGAGAACCTGGGTGACGCCCCAGTAGCGAGCCAGGGGTGGATCATCGGGATGGCAGGCCACGTGAACGCGGGCTTCCGAGGCCACCGGGATACAGTTTTCCTGAAAGCGGGTGATCCGCTCCCACATCTGATCGGCAGAGACCGAACCGGCGGGCTGGCCACTTTCCTCTGTCCCCCTTCCGTCGAACCTGGCCACGCGTGCTCCACCTCTCCCCTTGGGGACACGCTGATGGCCGGGCAGGGGTAGCTCGAAGACGTCCCGGATGACCCTGGAAAGCAGAAGACTGTGTTCCAGGACCGGTATTCCCGCTTTCCCCAGGCAACCAATGGTCCTGGAGATCTTCTCCAGCTCCAGCTTCCAGCCGGGACGGCCCAGCAGGAGGTTGGCGGTGTCCACCTTGCGGAGATACACGGCGCCGATCTTCAGGCCGATGCTTTCGGCAGAACGTTTGACCCGCAACAGCTCGTCCAGATCCATTTCGCCGTCCCGGCTGTAGCCGGGCACCCAGGCAGAGACGATTCGAATGTCCTGGACACCCATCTGTCGAACATGGCGCAGGGCCGCCTCCGACAATGGGGACGGATCTTCCCCAATGGCGCGGGGGAAGGCCGTGACCCGCATTCTCTTTCCCTCGGGTCGCGCAAGGGCATTGCGGCCAAAACCCGCTTCCCTGAGAACGCCAGCGACGGCGGCGCTTGTGACGAAGTTTCTTCTGTTAAATTTCATGATTTGTCGATCCTCTCAGGGATCTTCTACTTGATCCCAACCACCATGGAATCAGGACCCGCCAGGTGTTCGACCCTGGTTTCCCGAAAGCCGGCTTCATGGAGCCAATTGCGACAGTCCGCTCCCGTGAAATCGAATCCCGCCGGAGTCTCGATCAACATATTGAGACTCATCAAGAGACCGAAGGTATTGCTTCGACGCTCATCGTCGATCAGACCCTCGAAGACGATGTAGGCTCCTCCTTGGGGCAAGGCCTCGTACGCTTTGCCGATCAGCATCTTCTTATCTTCCAGAGACCAGTCATGCAGGATATGCCCCATGATGATCACGTCAGCCTCTGGAAACGGCTCGTTGAAGAAATCTCCGGCTTGAAAGCGGAGGCGGTCCGCCAGTCCGTGGGAAGCCACGTACTCCTCAAAAACGGGACCAACCACGGGCAGATCGAAATTAAGACCCTTCAGCTGGGCGTGAGCCTTTGCCACGGCTACCGGCGTACCCCCTTGGGCACCTCCGACATCCACGAAGGTCTGGTATTGATGCCAGGGAAATTTTTCCGCGATGGCCATAGCTGCCCCCATACTGAGTCCTGTCATCGCTCCCAGGAACAAGCGGAGTCGATGGGGATCCCCGTAGATACTTTCAAAGAGGCCGCCCTGACCCGTCTTGATTTCATTCTGGGGTAGTCCGCTTTTCAAGCCCTCGGTGAGGCAACCCCAGAACGGGTAGAGGCGTTCATTGGCCATCTCCAGCATGCCGCCGATATAGGTCGCTTTGGCTTCGTCCAGGAACAGATCGGATTCAGGTGTGTTTTGATAGCGCCCGTTCTCGCGCTCCAACATCCCCAGGCTTACCAGGGCGTCAAGGAAATCGAGGCTGCCACGACCCTGAAGCCCCAGCCCTTCCGCGAGTTCGCCAGCGGTCCGTGGGGTTTGGGCGAGCGCGGAAAACAGTTTGAGCTCGACGGCACTCAAGAGCACCTTCGAGCCCCAGAATCCGAGTCCCAGGGCCATGATTCTTTCCGGAGTTGGATTCAATTCCGTATTCATGTTTTATGTCTCCTGTCTGATAGCCTTTGCCTTTGTCCTTGCCTTTGCCCTGCTTTCATCTGCAAGTTTACATCGAGCGGGATGACCATCCCAGTCAACATTCTTTCCCGGCCGGATAAAGGCAAGAGGATCGACGGGCAAGGGCAAGGGGGAGCAGCCGACAAGGCTGCAATCCAGCTGGAGAAAGTCCAGCCGTGTGAATTGTTCGTTCACACACGTAGCGATACCGCAGCTCGGGGCAGGTAACCAACCGAGAGATGCGCGGTGTAAACGGCCTGGCCGCCCTTCGAAGGAAGCGGCGGGAGCAACCTGGAGGCCTAGCGAGTCTGGGAGCCTGAACATGAGTGAATGACTGCAGCCCGGAAATAAGCCCCCCTGTGGAAGTTGCCATGCAGGGATTGTCTGGCGAGCCGAACCTGTCCTTTGTGAGGTGAGGCCGACGTCTCCCGGGAAGAAACGAGCAAGTGCACCGGGAGATCGCCGCCGGGTAGGGGTCCAGGCACCTGGGCAAAGATTGCAGAGATAATGTCGGGAAGGGCCGGTTTGCAGCAGGGGCTCGCAGCAACCTGCGAAGACCGAGGGACCGAGCGAGAGCGAAGGCCCACGGAGCATCCCGGTCTGGCGCATGAGTCCGCAGGAGCGAAGACGGTCGGGTAACGCCGGCCCAAGCCGCCTGGAGGCGGCTCCTGGAAGGGTAATACCCGGAAAGGGCGAAGGGACTCTCGGCCATGACGGGCAAGGAAGCGCCCACCGCCCAGGGCTCAGTACCTGAGAATGCGGTGACAGGGCAAGCTTTGTCGAGACCGGCGGCAAACCGGACCCGAGAGGGGTGAATGCGAGCGAGCGCTTAAGCCTCGTTGGGTAAGGGAAGACCGTGGGAGGAAAGTCGTGGTCGCCAACCGGACTCGGGAAATCCGACCGTCCGGGATGACAAAGGGGGCTTGCGGAAACGTGAGCTATGGCGGAACTAGGAACCCGGCGCACAACCGAAAGGGTGCGTACCGGTAACTCTCCGCCTACGGCTGCGCGCGCCGTATTTCTACCTGACCGAGGGTAGGAGGCGCGAAAATACCCAGGCTCAGAACGACGAGAAATGAGACGGAGGAAAGGGCTCGGTCAAGTCCCCCGCGACAGTTTCTGTGTGGTGGATCTGAAAGCCGTAGAGGTCACCCTGCCTGACGTAGAAGCGAAAGCGAACCGGACGGCCCGCCAACTCTGTTAGATCCTTACGATCCTTCCAACCAACCAACTGAAAGGCGCCATCGAAGCTTCCAAGCATGCAGTCGTCCCGAGTGTATCCCTTCAAGGGGGTGCCGTCCGGATCCAGCAGCTCCACCCCCAATTCTCCCTGAGACACCTGGCATTCACCGTGAGGTAGCGGCCCTGGAAGAGGATCGGATGGGTCGTCAGGACCCCCACGTCGCGGTCGGCACGCCGGGAAACGAAGCCGTTGGTACGGAACTCGGCCAGACCTGGAAATATCTTGAAAGCAGCGCCTCTGGAGATGAAAGTCTCGGGTGTCTCACCGGTGTTGGCTGTAAGCTCCGCCCAGAATCTGGATCTGGCTTCCTGGGGCGTACCGCTGACCCCTTGCCGCCAGCTCCATCCGGAAGGCATCAGGGACCAGATATGGCCTTTCGTCGAGGGCGGCGCCAGATAAGCCCGTTCCACGAACTCCTTTCCGGTCAAAAGACCCTCCGCCTGCTTTCCGCTCATGCCGCCGTAGAGTCCCGAGAGCTTCTCCCGGATCCAGGCGTGGAAGTGAAGGTAGTTAGCTCCCTGGTAGAAAATGCGGGTCTTCTGTCCTTGCTGGTGCCAGCCAGCCGGCATGTAGACGATGCCCCAGTCGAAGGATCCTGGTGGGCCGTTGGCCAGCCATGCCTGTTCTCCCCCAGGCTGCTCCCAATGGATTCCGTTCCGGCTCACCCAGAGGACGAGGTCCATGTGCTGGGTCCGGACGTTGTAGCGGGGGAAGAAGCCCAGGTACAAGTCCCCGAGTCTTCGAACCCGGAAGCCGTAGTTGTGGAGATTGGGATCGGAGACCTTGGGAACCCAGATGTAGCGGACATCCCAGTTGATACCGTCCCGGGTGGCATGTCGCGCCAGGGTCCGAGCCTTGGTGGAGTTGTCGTACCGGATCGATCCCCGTCCCCGGTTGGGCGGGCCCGGGGAGGTGTAGGCCACGAACTCACCCGTGCGGTCGTCGTAGCCCAGGGCTGCCGACGTGTCTCCGGAGACGGTCATGGTCTCGGTGCCTCCCTGGCCCAGGCCCAGCACCGGTGTCGCAGTCGTAACGTAGCTCTTTCCGTCCTCGTCCCAGACCACCAGATAGTAGCCCCGTCGGAGGGCCCAGCGATCGCTGGTCTGTTGCTGACCGAAGAGCCACAGACGAGCCTGGCGCAGATCGGGGTTTCCGCGACCGGCGTAGTCCCAGATTCCAGCGAAAACGGGGAAAAGATCGCCCGGCTTGGTCACGTCTACCCGGGCAAGGATGTTGTTGGCCCGGGAACCGTTGAACTCCACCTTGCCCAGGTCCGGTTTTTCCCAGGTGAGGAGATCCTTCGAAACTGCCAGCATGCGATAACGGTTCTCATCGAAGTTGATATTTCCGTAGGTCACCTCGTAGCGTTTCTTCTCCTCGTTGTAGCGGGCGGAGTTCTCCACCAGTATGGCGTGACCCTCGTATGGCCGGTCGGGCAAGAGAAGGGGTTCGGAGGTCACTTTACGAGCCGGGTGAAAGACCTGGCGAAGACCGCGGGACTCGGCCACCAGGTAGTCATCCACCAGGAGCTGGGGCCCGTCGCCGATCCTGGCAGAATCCTGCACCTGGGGTGGAGGACCGTTGCGAAAGAGCTGAAGTGTCCTCGCTAGCCCATCAGGGGAGAGCTTCTCCGACTGCCGAAACCGGACCCGGGCCTGGTACGTTCCCGGAAGCAGATTTTCCAGAGAGAAGGTCACCTTGGTATTGTGGTGGGTCAACGAGACCTCTGCAGGATCGGAGACACTCAGACCGGTAGTGGGCTCCAGCAGGTCCACGACTGCCCGAATCTTTTCCACCGGCGCTCCGGGGAGGAGCCTCAAGTCCAGATTCGCCTGGGCATCGTCGATGTAGAGAAGGCGGTCCAGGTCTGCCCAGATCCATTCCTGGGGCGGGAGGCGAAAAAAGGTCGTGAAGACGGTCTTCCGTGTCTCTGGGTCGCGGCCTGAGATCCTCAGGGTGTACTCCCCGGGATAGAACTGGCGAGGCCGGTGCCGATAGGGTCCGTGTCCCAGCAGGGCACCGAGGCTGAAGCTCAACTGCCGGGATCCCTCCGAAGCTTCGAGAAAACGTTCCTGATGGCGCGACTCCCCGTTGGGGAAGGTGAGGTCGGAATGCACCAGAAGTGCCCCTGACGGTCCCAGTTGGAATCTGACCGCGTGCTCCAGCTCCCCTTCGAACGCCAGGGTGAAGCCGGAGACGAGCTTTGCCGGTGGCGCCGCACCGTCCAGAAAGGAATCCAGCGGGACGCCGGTTTCCGATCCTGCTGGGGCAGCCCAGGACGTACTTAAGACGAGGCTGATCAAGAAAGCCAGAAAGACTGTCCGAGACGAAAAGATCGACTGTTTCATGTCGGGGATACTCCTGCCGTGAGGCTAACCCAAAAGAGGGGAGCAATGAAAGCGAGGAAGGTAGATTCTACATTCCACGACAGTTCGTAAACTGAAGCCGTGAGGACACAGAAGGGCACCGGGTGTTCCGCTGCTTCATACCTAGCCCCAATACTGTTCACTTAAGTGTCAGGGTCATGAGCGATCCTTTCTGCTATAAAAAAGGAGGAACGCCATGGCACGCACTTTGGCCGAGTTACCGAAGGGAGCCCGGATTACGGATTTCGTGAGTCTGGGCGTGCTTGCTGAGAAGTTTCCGAGGACGACCATCGACCGGATTCTGCAGGAAACGGGGCGAGCGAGCAAGCGGGAGCGAAATTTGCCGGCGCACGTGGTGGTGTACTATGTGATCGCACTGGCGCTGTACGGGCAAGTGTCCTATGGAGAGGTGCTGCGGTGCCTGCTGGAAGGGCTGGAGTGGTTGGGGCTGAACGTGCGACGGCTGCGGGGCACGGCCAAGTCGGCGATTACTCAGGCCCGGAGCCGATTGGGGAAGGAGCCGCTGCAGCGGCTGTACCAGGAGGTGGTGAGCCCGATCGCGACGCCACAGACGCAGGGGGCGTGGTATCGGGGGAGGCGTCTGGTGACGTTGGACGGCAGCACGCTGGATCTGGCAGACACCGCGGCCAATGAAGCCGCGTTTGGTCGACCCGGAGCGTCGCGGGGCCGCAGTGGCTATCCGCAGTTGCGATTTGTGGCGTTGCTGGAGAACGGGACCCACGTGTTGTTTGCCACCGAGATGGGGGGCTATGGGCGGGGAGAGAGCACGCTCGCCCACGGGGTGGTGGCGGAGCTGGGTCCGGAGATGCTGTGTTTGGCCGACCGGAATTTTTTCAGCTACGCTCTGTGGAAGCGGTCCCAAGAAGGCGGCAGCCACCTGTTGTGGCGCGTGAAAAAGAACCTGAGGCTGCCCTGTCTGGAGCGTTTGGCCGATGGCTCCTATCGGAGCAAGATCTATCCCAGCGACAAGGCTCGCAGGCGGGACCAGGAGGGGCTCGCGGTGCGGGTCATCGAGTATCGGCTGGAGGGAATCGACGAACGGTATCGTCTGATGACGACCTTGGAGCCCGAGGAGGGTCCGGCCGAGGAACTGGCCGCCCTCTATCACGAGCGCTGGGAGATCGAGACGGCACTGGATGAACTCAAGACCCACTTGCGGGGAGCACGCATCGTTTTGCGCAGCAAGAAACCGGAGCTGGTGGAGCAGGAGTTCTATGGTCTGCTGCTGGCTCATTTCGCGCTACGGGGTTTGATGCATGAGGCGGCCTTAAAGGCGCACGTGGACCCGGACACCCTGTCCTTTGTCCACTCGCTCCGGGTGGTCAGACGCAAGTTGCCTCGCTTGGTGTCTCTTCCCCCCTCAGGAGAGAATTGCCTTTCATGAGACGGTCTTGGAGGAGATCTTGGAAGAGCGGGTGTCCTCCAGCCGAGGGCGCTGCAACCCAAGAGCGGTGAAAAGGAAGATGAGCAGCTTTCCGGTCCGCAGTCGCATCCAAGGACGGACGGGCCGTCCGAGAATCCAGGTTAAGATCCTTAAATGAACAGTATTGTACCTAGCCCGCATTTCTCATCGCTGGTCTACTGCGTCGCCGCAAACATCCGTCCTGGCTGTGTTACGCTCGGTCGGCCTCCTCGACGTACTGCACGAGTACGACTGCGGGGGCCTCGGTCGCAAGCCTTGCCAGGACGGCCCTTGCGGCGCCTCGCTACGACAAGCGATGAGAAATCCGGGCTAGAAATACGCCTGGGGGATTCGTGGAGGCGTGGCGCGGTTCTATCCCGGCTATGAAGTAGTCGGAATGTGTCGGGCGTCGAGTGGGCCCACTCGGGCCAGATTGTCGAAATCACGATCGTGATGAAGCACCGTCAGGTCGTTGCGGATCGCGCACGCAGCGATCAGACAGTCGACTCCGGAACGCACGGTCACTCCGGCCCGTCGAGCGGATCGATAGAGGTCGACCGCATGCTCATAGACCTCCCAGGTCAGGGGGGACTCCACGATCGGCAGAGCCAGCATCGCCTCTCTGGCGATGTTGAACGCCCGCTGTCCATCAAGACCCTGGAGTACCTCCTGCACGACTGGGAGGCAGACAACCACTTCCTCCAGCTCCAGCTCCGTCGCGAAGAGATCGAGACTGCCGGAAGGACGGAAGAACTCGATCCAGACAGAGGTGTCGACGAGAAACATTTAGACGTCCTCAGTCTCTGGTGCTGGAACGATCGTCCCGCATCTCGGAAAGGCTGCCTCGCCAAACACCGGAATGACGCAGCTCCAGGATCCGCCGAGCCTTGATTCGGCGGACGAAGTCTTCCAGGGCCCGCTCGACCGTGCGCGAGTAGGTTCGCTCTCCGCTCAAGCGCTGAGCCTCTTCGAGGAGTTGCCCATCCAACATAAGATTCGTACGTTTCATGTGTATAAGATGTCACTAGCCGCGGCTCAGGTCAAGGGTGGATCAGCTATCCCGCTGCTCCCCGGGATCGGCATTCGGACGATCTTCGCGATGTTGGGTCGGCACCATGTTTAGGCCTCGGGTGGATTTCAAGAGGCTCAAGCAGTGCGGCGACTTGGAGACAGGCGGACACAATAGATTTCGATTTCGATTTCGATACCGATACCGATAGGAGACAGTAGAGCCCAGGCGCTAAAGAAAAGTTAGCGGGTCCACGTCATCCAAATCGAAATCGGTATCGGTCTCGGTATCGAAATCGAATCGCCATGGGTTTAGGACACGGCAAGCCTTGAACGTCCGCTTCTAGGGTGCGGATTCAATCGGTCGATGCAACACCAAATCTCTAATTAGAGAGAGGAGGATCGTGTTGCTGACAATTCAAGCCACTCGCCATCCTTGTTGGACCGAGGCTGTTTTCCGGGGCAACTCACTTCTGACTGGCAGGCGAGGCACTTCCTTCTCGGAGCAGTACTGTTACGGATTCGAATCGCTTCCCGAGGAGGTACCTCTGACCTGTATTTGAGTCAGTCATGTCTGTTTGGGGTGATAGCGAGACTACGATGTCTGGAGGCCTGTGGTTGGATTGGAGTTTCCGGGAGACATTATTAACGTTGATGGGTACAAAAGTGGGCTCGTAGAGATTCTCTCTCAGAAGCCGCATCAAGGGGTACTGGTAGAGACGGTTTCCCTCGATGTGGAGCCCCAAAGTGTGTTTCCAACCTGAGCGGGAGTAGTTGGCCGCCGCTTCATAGGAGCCCTGTAAGTCGGGTTGAAAAGTGAAAAGGAGTGCGTTCTCGCTCCGAAAAGCCAGGGCGGGGCCGATCAGAGACCGGGGATTCCAAAGGAGCGTTGTCGCCATTCCGAGAAGAAGAACCAGAGTAACTGGCAATACCGTTCTTCTCATTCGTCCGTGAGAAAAGGCGTGAGCTACCAACGGTGCAAATAGGAGAAATATCGGGATATGGAGTCGTCGGTTCAGATATGGCTCCCATTTAGCTACCCCGCTAAGCAGAACGAAGGATAGGATCGGCACTGCCAGCAGGAGCCAGAAGGCCCTTTGTTCTATGTCCCTCCTGAAGGCGAGGCTGAGGATCAACAGGAGGCCTACCAGAGCCAGATGGACCGGAGCTGGAGCCTGGTACTCGTTCTCAAATCGGGATGGGACTGCGAAGTTTCTCAGCGGGTAAGTGGTTCTCGGATCGTTGATATCGATTCCCAGGAATCGATGGAGTTTCTTTATCGATCCCTCCAGGGCCTGGTTGAGCTCCTCGATCGGCGTTCCCATTGCAGGCTTGATTCGCGAACCAAGCGGGAGAGTAAGATCGCGGAAGACCAGGCCTCGTTCAGAAAGATCTGCTGGGCTTCCTGGGGGCCAAAGGGTGAGCCAAACAGTTTGTAGTTGCGAGCATAATGGCCAAAGTTGAGCGCCGATGCTGTCAAGGCGATGACCACGAGGGGTTTCCAGGCGAGGTGCCTGGTTGCCCTAAAAACCGCCAATCCAGTGAAGATCAGCAAAGGTAGGCCGAGAAGGTAGGCAGCTCCTTTGGTCAGAACGAGAAGACCGAGTGCACATCCGATCAGGAGCGAGGTCGAGAACGTACACCTTTTTTCCTGATAGACGGTTAGAGCCAACCAGGCAAGGATGACGTACCATAGACCAAAGACAAGATCATTTTTCGCATTGGCGGCTTCCAGATAGACGATGGGTATTGTTGTCACAAACAGTGACCCGAAGAGCTGTCCACGGCGGTCACAGCCGAGCTGTTTTGCTATCAACGAGACTGCTGCCCCCTCCCATGATCCATTCGGTGGCGGCGAGCGGTCTCGATGGGAGGGCGAAGGGGAGACGGCTCCTATCCCTCAACCACCAGAGTACGCATGTGATGACAGCGGCGCACCAGAGGGTTAGAATCGGCCAGAAGGCGAGCAACCGTAAGAGGCTCAGTACCTCGGTTCCCAGGGCCAGGTAGGTGGCAAAGAGGGTTGTAGCAATCAGCAGATGGCGACGCATGACCTTGCGAAATCGGCACTATGCTATCAAGAAATACAGGGGAGCGGGCTGCATACCAATCCCAAGAGGCACCATTGACGAACAGCTGACGTTGCTCGAGCTGGGCTGGTAGGGTTTCGCGTCTTCGCTCATTTGGGATGGCTGCTTGCCTGTCCTGACTGGGAAGGGAGAAATGCATTGTTGTTTCGCTTCAGCGCTCTTTGGGGTCTAATGGCCGCGATCGCTTTGCTCTGCTCTTGCGCAGACACTCGCACGCCCAACATCGTTGTGATCTTCATCGATGATATGGGCTACGCCGATATAGGCCCTTTTGGCGCCGAGCGCTACCAGACGCCCAATCTGGACCGCATGGCGGCCGAAGGCATGAGGTTCACAGACTTTCAAGTTTCCTCGGCGGTGTGCTCGGCGTCTCGGGCCTCACTGCTGACCGGTTGCTACCATCCCCGGCTGGGCCTCTCAGGCGCCCTGCGAGAGGGTAAAGGGACGATGTTCGAAGGGGGTACCCGGGTGCCGACCTTGATGCGTTGGCCGGGGAAGATACCTGCCGCCGCCAGCTGCGACGAGCTGGCCTCGACCATCGACATCCTGCCGACTGTGGCCCGTCTGATTGGCGCGAAGCTGCCCGAGCATAGGATCGATGGGAAGGATATCCGGCCACTACTATTTGGAGAACCCAACGCCCGCTCACCCCACTCGGTCTTCTATTCCTACTACGCAAAAGGCCAGCTCCAGGCTGTCCGGGACCCCCGTTGGAAGCTCCACTTCCCCCACGAGTTTCGGACGCTGGCCGGACGTCAGGGAGGCACTGGAGGCCAGCCGGTCCAGTACGAACAATCCAAGATAGGGCTGGAACTGTTCGACCTGAAGCAGGATGTGGCGGAGACGATCGATGTAGCGGCCCAGCATCCCGAGGTGGTTGAGAGACTGAAGCGGTACGCCGAGCAGGCCCGAGACGATCTGGGCGATGCGCTGAACCAGCGCAAGGGACGAGGGGTTCGAGGATCGGGGCAACTGGGTGCGGATGATGTCCGCCTCGAATGGTAGTTTGGGCGTCGACTAGCCTGAAACTTCATTCTCGGATTCGGATGGGAAGAGGACGTAACTCATTGATTTAAGGATGGTTGAAGCGTATTGCAGGCGACTGCCCCAAAACCTGGCTCCTGGATAGGGTTACCTGCAGTGAAACCTACTGATCAGGCGATGAATGCAGAAGCAGGGAAGAAGTTTCTTTCTCGAATGGATCCAGCGTGGCCGGTGGCGAAACTGCACTGAAACTGCAATCATGGGAGTCGAAGCGCCTGAACGCAGGCCGCGAGGCACGGGTGGGAGTAAAATCGCGGCCATGAAAGGCAAAGGATGTGAATCTCTCAAGTGGAGCTCAGTTATCCGTTGTGGTCTGGTGTAGAGTAAAGGCATGAAGATACGGTGGTTGGTTCCCCTGCTGTTCCTGACTCTGACGCTTCGGGCGCAGAACACGTCCGAGGTCTACCAGACGGCTAAGCGGCCGAGTGCACTAGCCTTGATCGGCGATCGCTACCATAGTCCGGTCTACATCCGAGATAACTTGATCAAGGCGTTGGTCCGAGAGAACATCCCAGTAACCTTTATCGAAAACGTCGCGGCGCTAAACCGCGAATCGCTCCAGAAGCATGATCTGCTCATCATTCTGCGCGACGGCATGAACTGGCCCCATGGCTATGACAAACCGCACATCAAGTGGATGACTGACGACCAGCAGCAGGCCATCTGGGACTTTGTCCAGGGCGGCGGTGGTTTCCTCGCGTTGCACAACTCCCAAGGACTGTATCCCCCGAAGGGGCTTTACTACAAACTCTTTGGAGGAGACTACGGAGGCCACCCCAAGCCCTCAGTCTTCACCGTTCGAGTCGAAGACAAGAGTCACCCGGTGACAGCGGGTGTAGAGGATTTCGAAATCTTCGACGAGCAACACACGGTCAAATATTTCCTGGACCACGAGCACCTACTGCTACGATCGATTGCACGGGACAACCTGGCTGCAGCGGCGGGCTGGTGGCGTGACATGGGAAAGGGACGCTTCTGCTATCTGGCACCCGGGCACACGCCTGATGCACTCGGACACCCCATGATGCAGCGACTTATTCGCAACGCGGCCAGGTGGCTGATCCGCCTAGATGCAAGCCAATAGGAAGGGAGGTGTGAAAGGGCAAATCCTCCACCGCTGGTTGGGAA
The DNA here is from genome assembly GCA_965222655.1 of Acidobacteriota bacterium. Classification (GTDB taxonomy): domain Bacteria; phylum Acidobacteriota; class UBA6911; order RPQK01; family JAJDTT01; genus CAUZIZ01. The sequence goes on along the minus strand of CBDCUP010000022.1, from coordinate 29,323 downwards.
GACTCGCGCTTGCTTTCGCCCTGCTTTTACTCGCTCCCATCCCGGTTGAGGCCTACATCGGACCTGGAGCCGGGATCGCCTTCGTCTCCTCCTTTTTCGTGGTCCTCGCGTCTATGGCGCTAGCGCTGCTGGCGCTTCTGACCTGGCCTTTCCGTTGGCTCATCCAAAGTTTTCGAGGACGAAAGGCTCTTCGCAAGAGCCGGGTTCGGCAGGTCGTTATCCTGGGGCTGGACGGACAGGATCCCGAGCTCACCGATCGGTTCCTGGCGGAGGGCTTGCTGCCAAACTTCGAGCGTCTGGCAGGAGCGGGAGCGTACCGCCGTTTGGCGACGAGTCTTCCCGCAGAGTCCCCGGTCGCCTGGTCTTCCTTTCAGACAGGGTGCAACCCTGGATACCACAAAGTCTTCGATTTTCTGGTACCAGATCGTAAGTCTTATCTACCCAAACTCTGTTCTGCGGAAATCTCGCCTCCAGCGAGAAACCTGGAGTTCGGCAAGTACCGAATCCCCGTCGGCAAGGCGAGAATCCAGTTCGAGCGTCGAAGCCGTTCTTTCTGGAAGATTCTAGGCGATCACGGTGTCTTCAGCACGGTGCTTCGGGTTCCCACCAGCTTTCCCCCAGAGAAGTTCAATGGCCTGTTGCTTTCGGCCATGTCGGTGCCCGATCTGAAAGGGACTCTGGGCACGTTCACCTTCTACACCAGCGATCCGACTGAGAACGCGAGCTTCACCGGGGGGACCCAGATCCCAGTACGGATCGAGGCGGGACAGGTGCGCTCCTATGTGTCGGGTCCTGATAATCCGCTGCGACGGGAATCCACGGAAATGAGGATCCCTTTTGAGTTGAATCTCGATCAAGGGTCCGGAGAGGCGATTCTAGCGATTCAAGGAAAGCAGTACCCAGTTCCCCTGCGTGAGTTCACGCCCTGGATCCCACTGAAGTTCAAGGCCGGGCTGGGAATGAAGATCAGCGGGATGTGTCGTTTCTATCTGAGAGAGAGTGCGCCCCACCTCAAGCTCTACGCTTCGCCTGTCAATCTGGACCCGGAGCGTCCTGCCATGCCGATTTCACATCCCCAAACCTACTCGATCTATCTGTCGAAGACCCAGGGGAGGTTTTCGACTCTCGGTCTGGCCGAGGACACCTGGGCCCTCAACGAGGGTGCTCTGGATGAAGAGGCCTTCCTCAAGCAGGCCTATCTGATCCACGGCGAGCGCGAGCGGATGTTCTTCGACGCCATCAAGAAGACGAGTCGTGGCGCCGTCGTTTGTGTCTTTGATATCACGGACAGGCTGCAGCACATGTTCTGGCGCTATCTGGTCGAGGATCACCCCGCCAACGTGGGCAGGGAGACCCTCAAGCATCGAGACGAGATCAAGAAGCTCTACCAGAAAATGGACGAGTTGGTCGGGCGAGTCTTGGAATCTGTCTCTGATGATACCCTGGTTATCGTGCTGTCCGATCACGGGTTCAAGTCGTTTCAGCGGGGTGTCAACCTCAATTCCTGGCTGCACCAGAAGGGCTATCTGACGGTTCATGATGGGCCTACCGGCGCCGAGTGGTTCCAAGGAGTGGACTGGAGCAAGACCCGGGCCTATGCCGTCGGTCTGGGAGGGATCTACTTGAATCTGGCGGGCCGTGAGTCTCAGGGGATCGTGGTACCCGGAGACGAAGCCAGATGGGTCAAAGAAGGGATCATCGAGGGTCTCGAGCAACTGCGGGACGGGAACCGGGAATCCGAGGTGGTTCGGAAGGTCCATGACACCGCCGAAGCCTATCGGGGACCCTACGCCGCGGAGGGGCCGGACCTGATCACGGGCTTCTGTCCCGGCTACCGGAGTTCCTGGAGTAGTGCCACCGGAGCGGTAACCGCCACGGTCTTCGAGGACAATACCAGGAACTGGAGTGGCGACCACTGCATGAATCCTGATGACGTTCCCGGTGTCCTCTTCTGCAACCGGAAGATAAAGAACACCGAGGCCAGCATCATGGACATCGGACCCACTGTCCTGGATTTGTTTGGGATTGGCGTTCCCACCTATTGTGACGGCAAGGCCCTGGGCATCGAGATCTGAGAGCAATGCTGCAGTCGATCCACCGTGCTCTCAGCGGCCTTCTGATTCTTGCTCTTCTGCTGTCCGGATGCAGCACGCTGCAAAGAGCCCCCTATCGTAAGGTTTTCGTCCTGGGAATCGATGGGCTCGACCCTGTCTTGCTGCGCCGCTTCATTGACGAGGGTCGGCTCCCCAACTTTCAAACCCTGCTTCAAGATGCTCACTTCAAGCCTCTGCGGACAGTCATGCCTCCGTTGAGCCCCGTAGCCTGGTCTGCCTTCATCACCGGAATGGACGCCGGCGGTCATGCAATCTTCGACTTCGTACACCGCGACCCCAAGACGCTTCTGCCGGAGTTCTCAATGTCCAGGGCGATACCCTCGGACCGCAATCTCACGATCGGTTCCTGGGTCATTCCGCTGTCAGGGGGACGAGTCGAGCTGCTCCGCGAAGGAAAGCCTTTTTGGCAGCTCCTGCAGGACAAAGGGATCCCGACCACCGTTTTTCGGATGCCGGTCAATTTCCCCCCCCAGGGTCAGGGCCGAGCCCTTTCTGGCATGGGGACCCCCGACCTGCTCGGAACGCCCGGTACCTTCTCTTACTACAGCAGCAGCCGGGCCGAGAGTACGCGGGATGTGGGCGGAGGAAGAATCTCCAACGTGCAGGTGCGCGACAACCGGGTTGAGGCAACGTTACGGGGTCCTGGGAACCCGTATAGGAGGGTCGAGGAGCCCGGCGGCGGACATCGGAACCCGGAGCTGGATCTGGCCTTCGAGGTCTTCCTCGATCCGCTGGAACCCGTAGCTAAGTTTGTGCTTCAGGACCAGGAGTTCATTTTGAAGGAGGGAGAGTGGAGTGAGTGGATCCGGCTGGAGTTCGAAGCCGTTCCCTATCTTGCCAGTATCAGTGCCACGGCGCGCTTCTACCTGCAGGGAGTCCATCCCCAGTTTCGGCTCTATGTGACACCACTTCAGATCAATCCGAGGGAGCCAGTCATGCCGATTTCTCAGCCGGAGGGCTGGTCTGCCGAGCTCGCCGAGGAGTTGGGTTACTTCTACACCCAGGAGCTGGCTGAAGATACCAAGGCACTCTCCTCGGGCGTCTTTAGCGGCAAGGAATTCTGGGTTCAAAGCCAGTCCGTTTTCGCAGAGCAGAAGCGGGCCTTGGAGCACCTGCTGGAAGGTTTCGACGAAGGTCTTCTGTTCTACTATTTTTCCGGAGTGGATCAGGTTTCCCACATGCTTTGGCGGTACATGGATTCCGAGCATCCCGGCTATCAGGCCGACTCGGTTCTGAAGGACGGGATCCCCACCATGTATCAACAGATGGATGAGGTCGTAGCGCAGGTTCTGGAGAAGCTCGATCAAGATACGACGCTCATCATTCTTTCCGATCATGGATTCGCACCCTTTTATCGCCAGGTCAATCTCAATTCCTGGCTGCACGAACGCGGATACGTAAGGTTCATCAAGACCAAGCCACAGGGGCCGCAACCCTTCTTCCAGAACGTGGACTGGAGCGGGACCACGGCCTACGCCCTCGGCCTCAACGGAGTCTACGTCAATCTAGAGGGTCGGGAAGGGCAGGGAGTGGTGGCCGAGGGGATGGACTATGACGACCTCCTGGAACGACTGGAGGAGGATCTTCTGGCCATGATCGATCCCGCCACTGGACTCCATCCCATCAGCCGAGTGGTCCGCAGCCGGCGAGATTTCAAGGGTCCGTTCGTGGATCAAGGTCCGGATTTGATCATTGGGTACAGCCGCGGCTATCGCAGTTCCTGGGAAAGTCCTCTGGGTGATTTTCCTCCCGATCTGTTCCTGGACAACACCGATCCCTGGAGCGGGGATCACAGCATCGATTCGCGACTGGTCCCCGGGGTCTTGATCAGCAATCGAGAGATCATAGTGGAGGAACCGTCTCTGGTAGACTTGACGGTGGCCGTCCTGGATGAATACGGGGTCGAAAAACTGCCTGAAATGGTGGGGCAGGATTGCCTCGGACCCATGGAGTAGAAGATGTTTGGACCCAGAATCAAGTTGGATCGAGCCCTGTTCGAAAAGGTCAAGAAATACTCCGAGTTGGCAGGATACTCGTCCGTGGAGGAGTTTGTGACCCATGCCCTGGAGAAGGAGCTGGCCAAACTGGAAGACGCCTCTTCGGAAGAGGAAATCAAGAATAGGCTCAAAGGGCTAGGCTACATTTCCTAGTGCAGCTCGCTAGAAGTTTTGAGCCAGGGTTCAAAACTTGTGGCGCGCTGCACTAATCTGGCAGCGTCGTCGTTCGAAGCGGCCGCTCATGGCAGAAACCTCACTACTCGTCGTCGAGTTCCTCAACCGCTGCCTGGTCTTTGTCTTCCGCCTGGTGCTCCGGCCTTTTGGAGGGGGCGATCCAATCTGGCCCCTGTTCCTGGCGTCCTTCCTGACAGGATTGGCGATGCTCTGGGTCTTCGGCCGGGTTTCCAAGCAGGGCAGCATCAAGCGAGTCAAGAAGAGCATCCAGGGCAACCTGCTGGGGGTTAGACTCTTTCAGCACGATGTCGGTGTCGTGCTGGGATTGCAGGGAACAATCCTCCGAGAAACGCTCACCTACCTCAAACACTCGCTACCTCCGATGTTGGTCGTGATCCCCCCGCTGCTGGTGATCGTGATCCACTTGAACCTCTATTTCGAGCTGGCGCCGCTGCCGCTGGGCTCCTCGGCAATCGTCAAGGCCAGGCTGGCCCCGGGATGGGATCTGGAGCAGAAGGCGGAGTTGGTGGCTCCTGATGGAGTCACGGTCGAAACACCCCCAGTGCGGATCCTGGCTAAAAATGAGGTCTCCTGGCGGGTCCGGGCAGACCGGGCTGGACGGCACCGGCTCAGGATTCAGGTAGGGGAAGATACGGTCGAAAAGGAACTCTACGCGGGAGAGAGGTGGGGTGCGGTTTCTCCCTTCCGGACTGGATCCATTATGCACTCGATCCAGTTTCCGGGGGAAGCCCCGATCCCTCCCGGTTCCCGAATCAAGGCTGTAGGCGTGAGCTACCCGCCGCTTCCCCTGGAGGTGCTGGGCTGGGATTTCCACTGGCTGGTGTTGTTTTTCTTGTTGTCGGTGGCCTCCGCCTTCGTTTTCCGAGGTCCGCTCGGAGTCGAGATCTGAGCTCTGGCGGAACGTCTGAGCGTCAGAGCGTCGCAGGTCACAGGTTGCGGGTTGCTGGGGAAGGTCTCCAATCTAACGTCAGGGACTCTTACGCCAAGGGCGTTATTGCGAGTAGCCCAGACATCTGAGGTTTCAAGTCAAGTGTTTTTTCAAGTTTTTTTTCAGCCGGTTGCATTTTTTTCCACAGCTTGATTGCTCTCTACAAGAAGGCCAGCAAAGGGGCGTTGTTCGCCTTCAAAGAAGCCACATAAATGGCGTCGTCGTAGGGGACCCGGTTCTTCCAGCAGCGGTAGATTATGCGCAGCCACTTGAAGGCCAAAGAGCGCACCGCGACGTGATGATCTTTCCCTTGGCTGAGCTGCATCTGGTAGAACGCTTGCGCCCAGGGGCACCAGTGCCGGGAGTGAGCGGCGAATTCGTGAACGCCCTGGCGGACGAACTTGGGACAGGCCCAACGGTAAGACACGATGCGGGTCTTGCCACTGCTTCGCAGCAGGGGGGCGATGCCGGAGACGGTCTGTACCTCCGCGGCGCATTGGAAACGATCCCGATCCTCCCCAAAGAGAGTTAAGAGCCGCGGTCCCAGAGCCTTTCCAGAGCCGGGCAGACTGCTGAAAATGAAATGGTCGGGGTGGTGGTTGAAGAGTTCCTCGATTTTGGCATCAAACCGCTGGATGGACTCATTCAAGTGCAGGATCTGTCCCGCCAAGCTCTGAGTCATCAGGCTAGCCGCCGTCACAATGGCCGCATCGTGGGTCAGCGCCCGGGCCTGCTTGATCTCCTCCAGCTTGGAGTGCAACTTTTCGCTGCCCCCCACCCGATGGCTCTTGAGAAAGCGGCGAATCGTGGTCGGCTTGACCCGCTGCAAGGCCTCAAGGCTGGGCCAACGGTTCAGGAAATCACAGGCCGTCTTCCCTTTGAGCGGGCCGACCCATTTCAGGGCCTGAGGAAAGTAGTTCTTCAAGTTGGCGGTCCACTGATTGGTCAAGTCCGCGCGCAGATCGACCAGCTTGCGCCGTTGCTCGGACAACAGGCGCAGGGAGCGCACCTCCGGCGATTCGGGTTCCCACAATCGAATCCGTTCCCGATGCTTGAGCAGGTAGTCCAGCACCAGATCCGCATCCCTCGGGTCGTCTTTGCCTCCACTGGGATAGAAGGCTCCACGGTAGCGGCTCAAGGACTTCGGGTTGATCGGGTAGATCAACACAAAATCGTAATCCATCAGCGCATACAGCAGCGCTCCCCGGCTCTGTTCGACGGCGATCGCGACCCAGCCGCCTCCGCTCCTTTCTCTCAGCCCGTTGATCCAGCTCTGCAGGGCCTCCGGTGTTTGTTTGACGTCGCCGGTCTCGATTTCGCTCGAGCCCGACATCCGCAGCGCGTAGGCATGCTCTTGGTCGGCCCAGTCCAGGCCCACCCACACTCCAATGGTCTGCTCCTCAATCGGCTTCATGGCTCCTCTCCCCTTCTCTGGTGTTTCGTCGGACGCAAACCGGGGGCGGCGAATTCCTTATAGAAGTCCTCCTGAGCGGACAGCATCTGAGTATTCGTCCAAATCCGGCCCAGGGTCCGTCCGAAAGTCTGGGCTTAATCGTCCTCCCGATAAGGGTTGGCATTCGTGACGGACCCGAGCGTCCTGGGAGTCGACTATCGAGCTCCCGACTCCACACTTTTGCACACCATCCACACCTTCCACAAAGAAAGAAAAAAGTAGCAAAAAAGAAAGAAAGGCGGCTACGGCTACTTGCCGCTCCCATCTTCCCGATCTCAGTACCTTCCCAACTATAAGGGTTGCAATGCGAAGCGAGCTACCCTGGGTTTGGGTTGTCCCTGCCTTTTCTACGCTGAAAGCGTTGTTGCCAAGACGTCCCGGTTACGTTCCAATGTACTAATGTACTAAGGAGGAAGGATTGTTCCGACGATTCCACAGAATCTTCCTGAAGCGCAAGCTAGGCGAGCCCATTATTGTGGTTTCGGGCCTGCCGCGATCGGGGACCTCTGTGATGATGAGCATGCTGGCTGCCGGTGGGATCGTACTGCTGGAAGATCATATCCGCGAGCCGGACGTAGACAATCCCGAGGGCTACCACGAGCTGGAGAAGATCAAGCAGTTGCACGAGCAGCCGGACAAATCGTGGCTGGCTTTTGCACAGGGGAAGGCACTCAAAGTCATTTCCGAACTGCTCAAGGAATTACCCGATTGCTACTACTACAAGGTCATCTTCATGGATCGTGATCTTCGTGAAGTGGTGGCGTCCCAGAACAAGATGTTGAGAAGAAGAGGGGAGGATCCAGGCACGAGTCCCGACGATCAGGTCGTGGCTATCTTCGAAAAGAATTTGAGACTGACACGGAGATGGCTACAGGATCGACCCAACTTTGAGGTGTTGGAGGTGGCCTACGCTAGCGTGATTTCGGACACCCAGACCACCATAGCCCGCGTCGAAGTGTTCCTGGGAGGTGAGCTTCAGGCCGACGCAATGTGTAGGGTGGTGGACCCCTCCCTCTATCGGAACCGGACTGGGTAAAGAGCTGGCGCCGGACAGTCTATTCCGAGACCCTGTGGACGGTGATTGCGGAAGCCGTCGCATTCCCGGCCCTATCGGTGGCCTGGATCTGGATCTCTGTGGTTCGCCGCTCCAAAGGTACCTCGCAGGTGAAGATCACGCTGGTCATCTTGCCCACAGTTCCATTACACGTTACCGCATCCAAGCCAGAAAGCGGGTCCACCGCAGATCCGGTGATGGTCACCGAAGAAGCGTTCAGCGTGACCCCGCTGTTGGGTCCCAGGATCCGGAGAATCGGCGGGTGGAGGTCAAGCTTGAGAGATACCTCCAGGTCGGCTCGGTTGCCTGCCCGATCCGTCGCCATTCCTGTGACGGTTTGTTCTGTGCCTTCGCTGTTGACGACAACGGGCGGACTCGTGCTGACGAGGCCGGAAAGCCGGTCACTCGCCTTGAAGGAAACCGACACCTCGTCCTTGTGCCAGCCTAGCTCATTGGGCAGAGGAGTCACCGTCTGCGCGATCGTAGGCGGTGTCTTGTCGACCAGGATAGTACCGTAGACCGGAAACGCTGAGGGTCTGATCCGGAGCCTCTTTTCTTTGGCCTTCTTGTCCTTTTTCTTATTTTTATCCTTAGACGATCGAGGGCTGAGCAGCTGCCCGTAGGCGATGTATGAGTATTTCCCGTCTCGAACCAGCTTGCCTTCGTTGTTTCTCCCGTCCCATGGACTGTTGATCAGCGTCCGTATGGTGGCGCCGCTCCTGGGTTCCTGGATGATCTGAACGAACTCCAGGGAAAATCGGCCTTGTTCAAGGATCTCGAAGGTCAAGGAGAGGATATTGGGGCCGAGACGGGGTGAAAAGGGATCGGGGCCGTCCCGAAAGGCCGTCGTCAAGAGGCTTCTGAAGCGTACCATTCCCTGAGCGGAACGCCAGGCCTTCCTGAAACCGTCCGCAGCCTTGACAGCGTCTGTTTCCTGAAGTGCCTGTTCATATTGTTCACGTGCGCTCTGAGCCGTCTTCTTTCTTCCTAGCTCGAGCTCCGCCAGACGCTCGGCCGTCAGCACGCACCGTTCTGCGATGGAGGCATCGGTACGGAGCAACATGTCAATAACCCGCTTGTATACATTTCTGGCGGATTCCCCGGCTTCGCTGACCTGAGCCCCTTTGAGGAGGCGTCGCACAGCCCGCTTTGAATTCTGAAAGACCCGCCTTCCATGAGGAGCCGAAAGGATCTGAGCACCGGTCAAGAAATGCTCTTTGCCTTGACGAGAAAGGCTCTTGGTGATGTCTTCAACAGCCTCCCGAATCGTTTGCTGAACCTGACGGTTGGTAGCAGGGATCTTTTCGAGATCGGAAATAGCGCGCAGCCGAAGCTGCTTCAGAGAGGTAGCGGAGTTATCGGGTCTCCAGGTTCCCGAAAAGACAGGAGAGCTTGCCAATGAGAACACAGTGAAGCCTAGAACGAGTGCTGCTATACCCATATCCTGACCTGGCGTCATGGGAGAGCGGGAACCTCCGAGCACGGTCGTGCCCTGAGGGCTGGGATGCACTCTCGCTCTAACCAACCATGAGATTCAACTTGATCTCTCGTCGATATTCAAGTGAAAGAGGGTTAACAGGTCTCAAACCGCCGCCGGCCCCTGGAGCTAGAGGCTCCACAATCACGGCCTGGAAGGCCCTGCCACGGTTTTCAGACCCCATCCGAAAAACTTGGGGTTGGCGTGGCGGTGGCTTCCAAGCCGCCGTTTTCTGATTCCACCCTTTGGTTCGAACCACGGCGGCCTGGAGGCCACCGCCACGAGTCCCGTTTCCCGCGCTGTTCGTAGAGTAGAGACGTGCGACGTTCAGACGTTTCGACGTGCGACGTATTCTTGAAGTTTCAGCTTAGGGTGCCCGCGAGCAAGAGGATCACTGCCAGCAGACTCAGCACGGTCATGAGTCCCGCAGGCATGAGCTTGCGGGTTCGGGCGTAGCGAATGCCGAAAAAGACTCCTAGCAGGACCCCGATACCGATGGCTCCCTTGATCCCGACCGTGTTCTGGGTGGAAACCAGCCATCCGCAAATCAGCAGAGCGATGCCCGAAGCCAGACCGAAGAATAACGACGGAATGCTCTGAGCTTTTACGTATCCCAAGATTCCACCCAGTCCGACAAGAACGCCGTAAACGACAATGATCAGCACCGGAGAGTCCATACTTATTTCCCCTGTTCCTTTGCGCCTGTTTAGAGCGATGAGTCTCTCTGGCGGTTCATCGCCAGTACAAGCATGCCCCACGCCGAGGTAGTCAACAGACCACCCAGTTCGGAGAATTGCTCGACTGCGGCAGGCTCCTCTTGAATCAAAACGGTTATCGCCAGATATGCTACGCCAAGCAGACAGAGACCGGAAAAGAGTCTGATCGCAAGTCGTGGCAGCTCCTTCTTCAACAGAAACATCGCCGACCAGAGTGCTCCCAGGCCGTATATCGGCATCCAGAGGTAGGGATCGGGATCGTTATACTGCAGGGCAACGGCAGCTACGAAGAGACACAGCATCACGGCGTTCAGAATCTGGAAGAGCCTTGGCCACATTTTCTTGGGTCAGGGCAGCCTTCCCCCGCTTATGGCAGGAAGGAAATGGACTTCACTCGTGTCCTCGACCCTGGTGCGGATGCCTTCGGTGGAGATGACCCCGTCAATTGAGACAGCGATCCCTGGCCTCAATTGGTCTTTCTCGCAGAGACGGGCTTGAATACCGGGGTGGTTGAGCTCCAACCAGTCGATCAGCTCGCGCACGGTCCGACCTTGGGCAGAAAGCTGTTCCTGCCCGGCGGTCAATTCGCGCATTGGTGGAGGAATCCACACTGTGGGCATGAGTCGATAGTAAGGAGATCCGCAGAAAAAGGCCTGGTCGTCACACTGCTTCGTTATTGGCGGTAGCTATCCCGATCCGTTTTCTTTGGTCAAAACAGCGTCCAGCACTGCCGCCGGATTCATCGGAAGCCGGGTCATTCGGACTCCCACCGCCTGGTAAATGGCATTGGCAATCGCAGCCGGTGGCGCAACGATTGGCACTTCGCCGACCCCACGCACCCCGAAAGGATGTCCGGGATTGGGGACCTCCACGATCACGGTGTCGATCATGGGCAGGTCGAGGCTGGTGGGAAGACGGTAGTCGAGCAGGCTGGCGTTTTTCAACTCACCCTTCTCGTTGTACATATACTCTTCATTCAGGGCCCAGCCAATTCCCTGGACGGCTCCACCTTGCATCTGACCTTCGACGTAGCTGGGATGGATGGCCTTCCCCGCATCCTGGAAAATGGTCCAACGCAGAATCTGGACCTTGCCCGTGTCGGGATCCACTTCGACGTCGGCGACTTGGGTTGCGAAGGCACCGCCGACCCCCTGGGGATCCACAGAGGCCTTGCCGACGATGGTACCACCAGTCTCATCCAGCTTGGCCGCCAATTCCTTGAAGCTCATTGAGTTCCCGTTGCCGTGGTAGCCGCCGTCCCGGACCTCGACACTTTCGGCTGGAACCTCCCAGATGAGGGCGGCTCTCTCAGCCATCTGCCGGTTGATGTCTTGTGCCGCCTCGTAGGCTGCATAGCCGGTGGAGAAGGTGACACGACTCCCGCCGGTGACATCGGTGTAGCCAATCAAGTCCGTATCCACCACGGTCGGGTGGACGTCTTCGGCTGCAATGCCCAGAACCTCGGCCAGCTGCATTGCCACCGAAGTGCGGGTGCCTCCGATATCGGTGGATCCCTCCACCAGTGCGACGGTCCCATCCGGGTTGACGCTGGCGTTGACCGAGGACTTCAGACCCACGTTGAACCAGAATCCAGAAGCAATCCCGCGGCCCCGATTCGGACCCTCCAGTGGTGCCGAGTAATGAGCATGGTTCTTGACTGTCTCGAGTGTCTCTACGTTTCCAACGCGGGGCCACACCGGCCCGTCGACGCGGCGGTCGCCCTCTTTGGACGCATTCTTCAGCCGGAACTCCAGCGGATCCATCCCGATCTTCTCACAGATCTCATCCACGACTGTCTCGCTGGCGAACTCCGCCTGGGTGGCTCCGGGAGCGCGATAGGCGGAACTCTTGGGCTTGTTCACAAGCACATCGTAGCCATCAATCTGACCATTGGGGATGTTGTAGGGCGCGAAGACGCACATGCAGCCGGCTCCTACCGGGGAACCGGGAAAACCGCCGGCCTCGAAGGCCAGCCAGGCAGTCGCAGCCGTGAGCGTCCCATCTTGCTTGGCTCCCATCTTGATGCGCATGTGTGAGCCAGGGGTGGGACCGCTGCCGTTGAACACTTCTTCGCGAGTCATGATGAGCTTGACCGGATGACCGGTGTTGCGGGACAGCAGCGCGACGACCGGTTCCAGATAGCAGTTGATCTTGCCGCCGAAGCCCCCGCCGATCTCGGTGGGTACAACTTTGACTCTAGAGATCGGAATTCCCAGAATCTCTGACAGCTGGGCGCGGCACGCAAAGGAACCCTGAGTCGATGTCCACACGGTCAGGTTGCCGTCTGCATTCCACATGGCGGTCGAGGTATGGGGCTCGATGTATCCCTGGTGGACCGTGGCCGTATCGAAGACTCGTTCGACAATGACGTCGGCCTCCGCAAACCCCTTCTCCACGTCTCCCAGGCTGAAATGAATGTGGTCGGCAATATTGGTGGGTTTGTCGCCGGCCTTGCCGAAGGATTGGGTGCGTAGGGTCTCGTCCAGGAGGGGAGCATCCTCCTTCATGGCGTCCAGCACGTTGACCGCAGGGGGGAGAACCTCGTAGTCGACCTTGATCAGTTTGACAGCTTCTTCCGCAACATGAGCGTTGCTAGCCGCGACAGCAGCAATCGCGTGGCCTTGATAGAGGGCTTTGTCGCGAGCGAAGACGTTTCCGCTGAGGTGGCGAAGGGGAGCGGATGCCTCTCCCAGGTTGGCGATTTTGTCGCCTGGGTCAGGCAGTTCCGCCGCAGTGACCACGGAATAAACGCCGTCCAGTTTCAGGGCCTCACTGCTGTCGATGGATCGAATCCGAGCATGAGCGTGAGGGCTGCGGAGAGTCTTTGCGTGCAGCGTTCCGGTGAGATGGATGTCGGCACCGTACTGGGCGCGACCGGTCACCTTGTCCACGCCGTCATGTCGAATGGGGCGGGTACCGATGACCTTGTACTGGGTATCTGCTTGGGGCTTTGGAAAATCTGCCATGGTTTCAACTCCCTTTGGCCTTGGGCCAGGTCAGGAAAAGAGCTTTTGCAGCCGATGCGAAACGGCCGGCCGGGTTCGCCTTCGGCGGTTCACATACTCGTTTTGTTGCGCTAGTGGCCGCTGCTCCCGCTTGCTACATCCTGGACTGCACGGATGATCTTGTCGTAGCCCGTACAGCGGCACAGATTGCCGGCCAGCCAGAGGCGGATTTCATCCTCGGACGGATCCGGATCACGATCCAACAGGGCCTTGGCAGCGACGATAAAACCGGGGGTACATATGCCACACTGAAGGGCGGCGTGCTCCAGGAAGGCTGTCTGCAGGGGGTGGAGATGTCCGTTCTGGGCAATGCCCTCGATGGTTGTGACCTCGGCACCTTCAGCCTCTGCTGCCATCACGACGCAAGAGTTGACCAGACGGCCGTTCATGATGACGCTGCAGGCACCACAGTTGCCGTTGTTGCAGCCTTCCTTGGTTCCGGTGAGGAATAGGATGTCGCGCAAGGCCTCCAGTAGACTGTGCCGTGGCTCGCACAGGAATTCGACATTCTCGGCGTTGATCCGAGTGTTCACATGGATCTTTTTATTTGTGGCTGCGGTGCTCATTAAGCACTGTCTCCTTTGGCTCTAGCAATTGCTTTTTGAAGGGTCCGGCGGGTGAGGACGGCGGAGAGATGTTTCCGCTGTTCGACCGTACCTCGAATATCCGAAATGGGCCGGGCGGCTCGCCGGGCAGCTTCGGCCACCCGCTCGATTGTCTCGTCGCTGACTGGGCTGCCGGCCAGCAGGTGACTGGCTTCTTCGACCAGCAACGGAGTCGGTGCCACCGCACCCAGGGCAACTCTGCCGGAGATAAAGGTGGCGCCGGCATCGTCGAGTACGACCGACGATCCCGTCCCTACGACTGCGATGTCCATCTCGTTTCGGGGGATGAAGCGCAGGTAGTGAGCTCCGAAAGTGCTCGATGGAGCAGGAATATGGAACGAAACCAGGATCTCGCCGGGTTCCAGGACAGTCCGTCCTGGACCGGTACAAAACTGTTCAGCCGGAATCTCTCTCTGTCCTCCGGGTCCTGTGATTCGACAGATCGCGTGATGCACGATCAACGGCGGGATGGTGTCGGCCGCCGGCGAGCCATTGCACAGGTTGCCCCCGAGCGAAGCCCGGTTCTGGATCGCTGTCCCTCCGACCAGGGAGGCGGCATCGATGATTCCCGGGTAGGCTGCCGAGACCTCGGGATCTTCGCAGACCTGGCAGCAGGTAACCGCCGCACCCAAAACCAATCCCTGCTCGGGATTGTATGAAAGCTCGTTAAGCTCGGGGATCTTCTTGACGTCTACGAGCAGGTCCAGGTCGCGCATTCCTTCGCGGACCTGAACGATCACGTCGGTTCCGCCGGCCAGTGCTCGAGCCTGACCGTTCCCCTCGGCCAGCAGCGCTATCGCCTCGGCCAATGTCTGGGGAGCTGCATAATCAATTGCCTTCAAGGTTCGTCACTCGCCTCCTGTTGTCGAGACCTGATTCTTGACACGAGCCCTTGTATTGAAACTCGCGCCCGATTTCCGTTCCCAGCCTCTCAAGCCTTGGAAACTTTCCCTCTCCATATTCAAGAAAAGGAGCCAAAAGTCAATAGCAAAGTCCCAACCGTGGAAGAATAGACGTCGTGTTGATCTGGTGTTTGTCGTGTTGATCTGGTGTTTATGGTAAGAAAAAGGCAGACGATTCGGAAAAGCGAGGAGTCCTCCGGTCATGAAGATTAGCAACTATTCTTTGAACTACCCGGCACTAAGGACAGGCGAGATGGATCCCTTTGGGTTCCTGACGGTTTGCCGCGAATTGGGGGTCGAGGGTGCGAGTATCCATGTCCGTAATCTGCCAGAGACAGGGCTCGAGTACCTGAAGAGGTTGCGCCGAGCCTACCTCGACGCAGGCCTCTCCGTGTCCATGTTTTCGGTCAGCACCAACTTTGGGTCACCCGAGGACCAGCACGGTGTGGAGTTGGACAAGGCACGGCAAGCGATTCGGATCGCCTCCTTTCTGGGAGCGCCAATACTTCGCGTCTTCGCCGGTTCGCCGCCTTCCGAGGGTGAACGCCAGCCGGCATTCGAGCGAGCGGTCCGTGGGATACGCCGGGTTTGTGAGGAGGCGGCCGGAGTCGGTTTACCCGTGGGATTGCAAAATCACAACCATGGTGCTCTGGTGCGCACTGGAGAGGAAGTGGTCCGGTTCATTCGCGGAGTGGATCACCCCAACTTCACACTCATTCTGGATACCGGCCAGTTTGCTGGTTCTCCCGGCGCCAGCGGTAGGGTTCCCGACGAACTGAAAGATACCGATTTCATGGAGAGCATCCGCCAAACGGCATCGTTGGCCAGTTACGTGCGAGTCAAGTTCTATCGACCAGCTGCTGACGGATCGGAGCCCTGGATCGACTATCCTACGGTTCTCAATATTCTCCGGGGCGTTCACTACCAGGGATTCATCGACATTGTCTATGAGCCCAGCCGTGATCCGGCCGATCCAGGAGACCCTGCCGAAACCGCCATCCCCCGCATCGTGACCTTTTTGAGGCGGCAATTGGCAACCGGACAGTCTCAGGCAGGCCCGCTTCCGTCGAAAGGGCAGGAGCGTTATGCGGGGCTGCAGACAGGACGGTACGTCGAGCAAGTGGAAGTGCGATCCGAAACCGCAGTTGCATTCCTGGAGGGTCCGGCGGTGTCACGTTCCGGATCGGTCTATTTTAGCAACATATCTGCACGTCGCATTCTCGAGTGGAATCCTGAGGCGCGTCGGCTGTCAGTGTTTCGGGAGCAGAGCAACCGGGCCAAAGGGCTGATATTCGACCGGCAAGGACGCCTTCTCGCCTGCGAAGGCGGCGGGCGCGTCACGAGGACAGATATGGGGTCGGGTGAGGTCACCACGTTGGCAGATCAATATGAGGGCAGGGAACTCGGTTCCCCCAACGACCTGGATCTGGACTCCCAGGGACGGATCTATTTTACTTCCAGGCTGGCGAATCAGGATCCAGAGGCGGGAAACGTAAACTCGGTCTACCGAATCGATGCCCCGGGGCAGGTAGCCCGAGTGCTGCACTGGCCCAACATCGATATGCCGAATGGAATCGTGATTTCTCCGGATGACAAGACTCTCTACTTGATTGACGCGGATGGAAGGGCAGGGCGGGCACGCCGCGTCCGGGCCTATGATCTAGGTGCCGACGGATCCGCTACCCATGAGCGCACGCTGTACGATTTCTATCCGGGCCGGAGCGGTGATGGGATGGCGATCGATGCCCAAGGGAATCTTTGGGTAGCGGCCGGCCTGCACCGGCGGCGCGGCAGCAGCGAGACCCTGGACACTCACCCCGGCATTCATGTGATCTCCCCGGGGGGCAAGCTGCTGGCATACGTCCAGACGCCCGAGGATAGCATCACCAATTGCACCTTCGGCGGACCTGACCTGCGGACACTCTACATCACCTGCGGGAAGTTTCTACTCAGCCTGCGGACCCGGATCCCGGGGAAGTCGTCCTATCGGCCGGAGGTCTGATCCACTAGCCGATCTTCGCAGTGTCTCGATGCCCCGCTGATAAACGCCAAGAACCCGCTCCCGCTCTTCTGTGGAGAAGAAGACCGCCTTCTTCTGGATATCGGCGAGGGCGTCTTCCATTTCCTGGATCAAGGCTTTCCGAGCCTCGCTGCTTCTCGGGAGTTTGCCTCCCATGGAAACATACGCGGCCGAGGTATGGGAAAATAGAGGCCATCCGTAGTAGCTGGTTCCCGATCCCACCGTCCGGAGAGCGAGCCAACTGGGAATGTCGACCTGGAGTTCGAACTCCAGGTCAGCTCTGAAATGACCTTCTTGTGGAGTGGCCTCAATCTGCTGGACGACCCTACCGTTTTGCACCAGTTCGAGTTTGCCAAAGGGTCGTCGACCCTTGGCCGAACCCTTGACCCGGACCTTACCCGGCTGCTGCAGCGGCACCACTTCTCCCGCGCCTTTTCCCTGGACCTCGAACTCCAGCAGGGGACCGCTGGTGATGAAGGTGCGGCCTGACACCAGAGCCTCGAGCCAGCTCTTGACCGAAAGACTAGGCTCGACCCGGACATAGACTCTGGACAGGTCATACATGAACCAGTCAGTCCCGCTGGATACGGGAACCTGAAGGCCGGCATTCAGGAATTGGTACCAGTTGTCATAGGAATTCCTCTCGTTTCCACCGCCATCGAACAAGTTGAGGCCGTCCAGGTTGCCGGCAACGAAGTTAGGGACATCCTCCCAGCCGTACTGATTGTGGCACCAGATAGTGGTCCCTCCCTGTTTCCTGGCTTCGAGGATTCCGTTCTGCAGGGGAGTGCTGTCACTTCCCTCCCCTTCGATCTGAGGACCGATACTGACCGGTCGTACCAGCTCCTGAATCCCCAGCAGCATCACGTGCCCGAAACCAGTCCCCTCTGTTAGGTTGTTTCGGTGTTCTTCTCCATTGGAAAGCAGAGGGCCTCCCTCCCGCAAGCGGCCCAGCTCACCGACGGGGTAACTATTGGTGCTGTAGCTTTCGTCATCGCGGGCATTTCCTCGGGGCTTGTCGGGCCAGATCGCCCGTTTAAGGTGGGAAATGAATAGGGTGCGGCTCTTTTAGAGCGAACCATTATCCTTTATTGACAATAGGTTAGCCGGGTCCGAATCGTAGCGAGTGGCGCTTTTGGGCGAGATAAGGCTTGGCGAAGGGCATAAGTCGGCTAAAACGCGTCGGATTGCGGTGCGCTCGGATAGCCGCCGGGCCGGGCCTGAGACTCTGCCCGCTGTGAGTCGGTGGAATCCCGGTGCGATGAAAAATTGAAAGAGGGAAAAAAGCACTGGACATTTGTGCGTCGGTTTGCTAGCGTAGGTTTGTGGCAGAGGGTGTGGAGAGCAAAGCGCCGCGATTCCTAGGTCATGAGGTGGGCAAAGCGGAGCAGGCCCTGATCCGGGAGATCGTGGGGACGTGTGGGGGTCTGAGCCGGATGGAACTGGCCGCCACCGTGTGCGAGTTGCTGGGGTGGAAGCGCCGCACGGGGTCGCTGAAAGCGCGGGAGTGCCGGGAGTTTCTGGAGAAGCTGGAGAGCCAGGGGGGGCTGGTGTTGCCCCCCAAGCGGCTGGGGCGGCCGCCGGGGAAAGCGACCGGGGTACCGGTGACGGCGCGGGGAGAGCCGGGTCCCCGGCTGGTGGGCACGGCCCGGGACCTGGGCGAGATTCAGCTGCAGCCGGTTCGGACGCCGGAGCAACGAGGGCTGTTCCGGGAGCTGGTGGGGCGCTACCACTATCTAGGCCACCGGGTGCCGTTCGGGGCGCATCTGCGCTACCTGGTCTACGCCTCGGAGCCGGCGGGGCGGGTGGTGGCCTGCGTGCAGTTTTCGAGCGCGGCCTGGCGGATTGCGGCGCGCGACCGCTGGATCGGATGGGAGGCGGAGGCGCGGACGCGCCAGCTGGTGCACGTGGTCTCGAACAGTCGCTATTTAGTGTTGCCCTGGGTCCAGGTCAAGAACCTGGCGAGCCGGATCTTATCGCGGGCCGTGCGGCAGCTGGCGCTGGACTGGCCCCGGAGCTACGGGGTCGAGGTGTTTTTGGTGGAGACGTTGGTGGATCCGGAGCGCTACCGGGGCAGCTGCTATCGGGGGGCGAACTGGATCGAGCTGGGGAGCACGCGGGGCGGGAAGCGAGAGGATCGGCTGGCGCGGAGCGAGGCGGCAGCGCCGAAACGGGTGCTGGTGTATCCGCTGGTGGCGGAGGCGGCCCGACGCTTGCGGGAGGGCTAGAAGTTGCGAGCGGTAGCCGCCCAGTTACAGCCCGAGGATGAGTTCGCGGCGGCGCGGGAGCAGTTTGCCCAGATGGAGGCCTTTCTGATGTCCGACGAGGCCCATAGGAAGACGCACAGCGAGTTGGAGCGAGAGCTGGAGCAGCAGGGGCGGGAGCTGCTGCGACGGTTCTACCAGGCGCACCTGGAGCTGCGGGCTCCGGGTGAAGCGGCCGCTGCGGTGCGGGATTCGGAAGGGCAGGTGCGGCAACAGCGCCGGCGGCAGCAACGGGGGCTGGAAACGGTCTTTGGAGAGGTTCGGGTGGAGCGGCTCGGCTACGGGGGAGAGGGGCTCCAGAGCCTGCACCCACTGGATGCGGATCTGAACCTCCCGCCGGAGTTGTACTCGCACCAGGTGCGGCGGCGGGCGGCGGAGGAAGCCGCCGAGGGGTCGTTCGACAAAGTCGTGGAGGCGCTGTCGAAAACCACGGGGGCGCAGGTGGGCAAGCGTCAGGTGGAGGAGCTAGTGGGCCGTGCCGCCCAGGACTTCGATGCCTTCTATCAGGAGCGACAAGCGGGAGCGTTGGCTCCGAGCGAGTCGGGGTCGATCTTGGCGATCTCGGTGGACGGCAAAGGAGTGGTGCTGCGTCGTGAGGATCTGCGGGAGGCGACGCGGCAGCGGGCGGAAGCGAGCGAGCACAAGTTGCAGAAGCGGTTGAGCAAGGGCGAAAAGCGCCACGCCAAGCGGATGGCAACGGTCGCGGCGGTGTACACCCTCGCGCCTCAGGTGCGGCGGCCGGAGGAGGTGATGCGGATCCTGGCCCCGCAGCCGCAGCGGGAGGAAGGGAAGCGACCGCGGCCCCAGCACAAACGGCTGTGGGCGAGCTTGGAGAAGCGTCCCGAAGAGGTCATCGAGCAAGCCCTCGGAGAAGCCCGCTCGCGGGATCCCACGGGGCGCAAGAGTTGGGTGGTGCTGGTCGACGGCCATCGGAGTCAGCTGAAGACGCTGCTGCGGTGTTTGCACCGATCCGCCAGGGCGGCGCCCACGATCGTGCTGGACTTCATCCACGTGAGCGAGTACGTGTGGAAGGCCGGCATGGCTCTGCACGGGGAAGTCAACCCGAAGCTGGAGGGCTGGGTGGGCGAGCACCTACTGAGTATTCTGCGCGGGCGCAGTGGCTATGTGGCGGGCGGAATCCGTCGCAGTGCGACCCGTCGGGGCCTGGCGGGCAAGGCGCGCGAAGCGGTGGATCGCTGCGCCAACTATCTGCTCAAAAATGCGGAGTATCTGAAGTATGACACCTATCTGGCGAGGGGGTTCCCGATTGCCACCGGTGTCATCGAGGGGGCCTGCCGTTACCTGGTCAAAGATCGGATGGAGGTGACCGGGGCGCGCTGGTCTCTGGCGGGGGCTGAGGCGGTCTTACGCCTGCGTGCGCTGCAGGCCAGCGGAGACTTCGACGCCTATTGGCGCTTTCACGAGCGGCAGGAGTCGCTCAGAAACCATGCCGCGCGCTACGCGGACGGCGAGCTGGTCCCTGTGCGCGGCCCCACGCGCTCTCACCTGAAGCGGGTGAAGTAAGAAGATCCAGAAGTCCAATCGGTCGGTCTTCCGTGTCAGATTGTTCTGCCCCACCCAACTACCCAACCCCAAAATGCCTTCGCCGCTCCCATAGTAAGAGAGGTCCATCTTGCGTTCGACGGCACCAGAATCGCCTGTTCTAAAAGAGCCGCACCCAAATGAATAGAAGATCCAGTCTGTCGACATACGGAATTTCCGAGAGGTAGCGCTGGGTGCTTTCGGCGTCGAGGTCCTTCAGGTGCAGGTGGGTATTGCCTCCGAACCAGCGGTCCTGGGACACCTGACTGAAGAATTTTATGGGGACGACGATCTTCTCAGGTGCGGACTCCCGCAGATCGAGCTCCACTCGAGCCAGCTCGCTTTCCAGCCCCGAGAAGGCCTCCAGGACGATCTTCTTCCGGGGTAGCGGTACCTCGGCGGCCGCTGGAAGCGCGTACCAATCCAGAATGGGATAGAGGGAGCCGCTGGGATCCTTGGTCTCTTCCATCCCCTGGCCCCTCGGTAACAACCCCTGCAAAGGGAGCGCCCTGAGAGAATCCGGTTCCAGCACCCGGAGGACACCCGGAACCGATCTTCCCGAATCGGCATCGACCAGAGTGACCCGAACGCGAGCAGGAGTGGTCCAGGCGAGCAGCAGCGAAAGCCCCAGGAGAAGGGCAACCAGAAGGCCACGCCTGGTGGAAGCAGACTTCATGCCTGCAGTGATAATCGTGTCCATCTTGGTATCCCTCCCTTTCCTTCTACCATTACCCCGCGACGAGTCGGCGAGCGTGATTGAACTGCGCCAGGCATCGCCCTATGATGGTGGCGGTTTGAAACCAAGCATAGAGCCCTTTCAAATTCATGGAGTTGAGATATGTTAACAATCGATGAACGCTTTGCCCAAGGGAATCCTGGATCGGCGGGATTGGCCGAAGGAGGCCAGCAGTCCTTTCCGGACGGTGTCACCCATGATTCTCGATGGATAACCCCCTTTCCGATCTACATGAAGCGGGCGATGGGAGCCTACAAGTGGGATGTTGATGGCAACCGATACGTCGACTATGTGGTGGGACACGGTGCCGTGATCTTGGGGCACAGCCATCCCGCCATTGTGGACGCCGTGAAGAAGCAAATGGAGGACGGGACCCACCTGGGCGGCAGTACCGAGCTGGAAATCCGTTGGGCCAAAGCCATCATGGGGCTGGTGCCTTGCGCCGAAAGGGTCAGGTTTGTCTCATCGGGAACCGAGGCGACCCTCATGGCTTTCCGCTTGGCCCGGGCTTTCACTGGAAGGGACAAGCTTCTGAAATTCGAACGTCACTTCCACGGCTGGAATGACTATGCCGTGGTTGACGAGACCCAGTCTGCAGCCGGTGTTCCGGCAGGGGCGGCGGAAACCGTGATGGTCGTCAAGACAGAGATTGCAGAAGTGGAGAGGATTCTCAAGAAGGATCCGGATATCGCCGCGGTGATTCTGGAGCCCACAGGCGCCCTCGGCAGCATGTTTCCGCTGCAGCGGAGCTTCCTGAAAGAGCTGCGCGAAGTGACTCGGCGCTACGGGGTGATTCTCATCTTCGACGAGGTGATCACCGGTTTCAGGGTTTCTCGGGGTGGGGCTCAGCTCCACTACAACGTCACGCCGGACATGAGCACCCATGCCAAGATCATGGCTGGGGGGCTGCCCGGGGGCGCGGTCGTAGGGAGGGCCGATATCCTGGACATGATTCAGCACCGCGGGGATTCTGAGTGGGACACGACCCGGCGGGTGGCCCATCCGGGTACCTTCAACGCCAACCCTCTTTCCGCCAGCGCCGGCACCACTGCACTCGGGATCATCGCCGAAGAACCGATCAACGACCGCGTCGATGCCCTTACCGAGCGCCTCAAGTCAGGCATCAACGATGTTCTGAGCCGGGGCGAGGGAGGATTCGCCTACAATGTCTCCTCCAACCTGTTTGTCGCGTTCGGGCTGAAAGAGGAGCTCGACCAGGATGGAATCTGCATCACGCCTCACGAACAGCTGAAGGAGGCGAACGACGTCAAGGTGATGAGTCATTTCCGCAAGGCGCTTCTCAACGAAGGTGTCGACGTCCAGGGAGGATGGAGCTGGCGTCCAACCGCTGCCCATACTGAGGCTGACATAGATTTCACCATCGAAGCTTTTGACAAGGCAGTCAACGCGATGCGCCGGGAGGGAGCCTTGGTTGGGAGTAAGTTAGTGAGCAGTAGTGCAGTAGTGCAGTAGTGGAGTAGTGGAGTAGTGGAGTGAATCAGTGAGTGGTGAGTCAGTGGACAGTATGTCGGTGATCAGCGGTGATGGGTTCTGAGTCGACTAACGATGGATCTTCGATAGACTGGTCATGTAACCTGAAGATATTGTTGGCCTCTCAGTGCTTACTGCTCCCTGATTCACTGCACCACTGCACCACTGCACCACTGCACTACTGCACTACTGCACCACTACTCACTGAGTTCCTCGAGAATGGCCGTCAGGAGCCCGTAGAAGGAGGCTACCGAGCTGATCTGGACGCGTTCGTCGGGTGAGTGAGGGAACTCGATCAGGGGCCCGATCGAAACCATGTCCATGCCGGCGTAGTGCTCTCCGATGATTCCGCATTCCAGACCGGCGTGGATCGCCTTGGCCTCCGGTTTCTTTCCCAGGATCCGTGCATGGACTTCCTCCACCGTCTTCAGGAGAGGGGAATCCAGGTTGGGCTTCCAGCCGGGATATCCCTCGAGCTCTTCAACTGCCGCGCCGGCAAGCTCGCCTAACGAGGCAATCCGGGACTGAAGAGCGCTCAAAGCGGAGGCGACTGAGCTCCGGTTGCTGATGTGAACTTTCAGACGACCATCCTCGACTTTGGCGGTGGCCAGATTGCAGCTGGTCTCCACCAGGTCTGGAATGTCGTAGCTCATCGAGGCGACTCCGTGGGGTAGCGCATCCAGCAGGTGGAGGATCTTGTTCGAGGTTTCCACGTCGAAAACCTGTCCGTTTCGGGAAATATCCTTCAATGAAAGACGCATCTCCGGGTCGACGGATCGGAACTCTTCCTGGGTCGCTGCCAGCTGGTCTGCGAGGGTTTCCTCCAGACAGTCTCTCCCCCGCGAGCCGACATACACTTGAGCAAAGGCCTCTCGGGGGATGGCATTGTGCATATTGCCACCCTGAAAGCCGGCCAGCTGAAAGGTGCATCGCTTCCGAGCCGCGCCCAGCATCCGTGCCAGAAGCTTGATGGCGTTACCTCTCTGGAGATGGATTTCTGCACCTGAGTGCCCGCCACGAAGTCCTGCCAACTCTATCTCTAGCGGCGACAAACCCGGCGAGGGTGAGGCGTAGCTCAGGGGGAGTTGCAGGTTTGTCCCGGCGCCTCCGGCACATCCGATGTAAACAGCTCCTTCTTCCTCGCTGTCCAGATTCAGCAGGCGGCGGCCTTTCAGGAAATCGGGCTGCAGGCCGGCTGCGCCGGTCAGTCCGGTCTCCTCGTCTACGGTAAAGAGGAACTCCATGGGACCGTGCTGGATGGATCGGCTTTCCATGACGGCCAGCGCAGAGGCCACGCCGATCCCATTATCCGAACCCAGGGTCGTTCCCGTGGCATACAGATAGTCTTCTTCCCGACGAGGACGAATGGGATCCCTGCTGAAGTCATGCCCCACGTCGGCGTTCTTTTCGTTCACCATGTCCAGATGAGACTGAAGGATCGTCGTGGCCGCCGAACTGTTCTCTTTTCGGGAGGGTTTGGTCACGACCAGGTTTCCGGTCGGATCTCGTCTGGAGGAGAGACCGTTTCGCTCCGCCACAGAGATGACGTACTGAGCCGCGGCCTCTTCGTTCTTCGAGCCGCGCGGGATAGTCAGTATCTGGTCAAAGTGCTTCCACAATTCCTGGGGCTCCAAATCGGAAACAAAAGTCATTCGACCTCCGGTTGGCTTCGACAAAAACCTTTCAAAGGGCTTGATTATTTCAGGAAAGATGTCCAGGTTCAAAGGCTGCAGTTGGTGGACGTGGGTTCGGTCTCCAGGCCGAAGTATTCTTCTTTCGAGTTTCTGGCTCGAAGCAGGGCGGCCTGGAGACCGCCACCACGTCCTAGACAAAGTTTCATTGCTCGAATGGGGCCAGGGCTTCCTGGGGGCGGGACTAAGCTGAAACTTCATTTGCTAGGAGATCCTCCAAGTACCACCATTAGCAGAGCCGTGACTGCAAAGGAGCGGTCCCGGCATACGGATGCCGGAAACAACCGACCAAACAGACGGTGGTCGATTGCATCCCCTTTTGTGGCATGTCCCGATCGGTGATCGGGGCCGCTCCTTTGCAGTCACGGCTCTGTCATTGGCGGTAGCGACAATCACGGCAGACGTAACCGAAGTTTCGTTCTCGAATGAGGCAGCACCGCTGGGGGGCCACTAAGCTGAAACAGAGCCTACCATGAAGATAAGGCGCTTCTTGAGCTCCGTTGTGGATGTGCGGAAGGGCGAGGTGGCCCTAGTCTCGTCCCTGTTCCTTTACTACTATTTGTTGCTCCTGACCTACTATTTCCTCAAACCGAGCAGGGACAGTCTGTTCCTGCTGAACGTCGGGGCCCAACAGCTCCCCATCGTATTTGTCCTGGTGGCCTGCCTCGCCGTTCCCGTAACCGTAGTCTACTCCAAGTCAGCCCGCCGTCTGGGGCTTAGCCAGCTCATCAATGTGACGACGGCGATTCTAATCGTGAGCCTGCTGCTCTTGTGGTGGTTGCTGGGTCTGGGACATTCCTGGGTGTACTACGTTTTTTATACCTGGGTAAGCATCTTTGGTGTGTTGTCGACCTCTCAGTTCTGGCTCTTCGCCAACGCCTCCATGAATCCCCGACAAGCCAAACGGCTCTTCGGGCTACTGACTCTGGGAGGTATCCTGGGAGCGCTCACCGGCGGAGAACTCGCCAGCTTTGTTGTCCAGGTACTCGAGGTTCCGACTGAGAACCTGCTCTTCTTCTGTCTGGCTTTTCTGGCCATTTCCATCGTGTCCCTGAATCTGGCGTCGGCAGCAAGAGGGCCTGATGTCGAAGAAGCGCCAGACCCTGAGTTGGTCGAGGAGCAGGGGCGCGAGACCTTTGCCCTAATGCTCCGGACCCTTTTTCAGAGCCGCCAGCTGGCGGGGATCGTCGCCATGCTCTCCCTCACCATGGTGGTGACTACGTTTGTCCACGTCCAGTTCAAGACGGTGTCAGTGGGGGCTTTTCCAGAAGAAGCTGACCTGACGGCATTTTTGGGGAAGTTCTATGGTCGTCTCAGCCTGGTTTCCCTGTTGTTTCAATCCCTCTTGACCTATCGCGTGCTCAGGGTTCTCGGCGTAGGCGGCAGCATCCTGTTTCTTCCGATTGGTCTTCTTGTTGCGTCTGTGGGGATGTTTGTTGCACCGGTCCTATGGATGGGTGTCTTGATGCGAGGCATCGACGGCAGCTTCAGGTATTCCATCGACAAGACGGGTCGGGAACTGCTGTTTCTCCCCATCCCCCTGGAGATTAGAAGGCGTATCAAGGTGTTCATCGACCTGCTGGTCGATCGATGGTTTCGAGGAGTGGCGGGTGGCGTGCTCTGGATTCTGACGACCCAGCTCCAGTTCTCCGTGCGGCAGCTCAGTCTCGTGGTGATTTTCCTGGCGGCAATCTGGACCGGCCTCGCGGTCGTGGTCGGTCGGGAGTACGTGAATGCCTTCCGAAGCGCTCTGGAGAAGCGGGAGATTGATCCAGAGGAGTTGCGGATGGAGATCACCGATGCCTCCACGGTTGAGCCGCTCTTGTCCGCTCTGGCCAGCGGGCACGAGAGGCAGGTGACCTACGCGCTGGACATGTTGGTGTCGGTAAAGAGTGTGGATCTGGTCTCGTCCGTGCGGCCGCTCTTGAGCCATCCCAGTGCCGAGGTGCGAAAAAAGTCTCTCCAGGTACTCCAGGAGCAGGCCGATGAGAATCTTCTTTCTGAGGCTGAGGAACTCCTCGGGGATCCCGATCAAGAGGTTCGGGTGGAGGCTCTGCGCCTTCTCTGCCAGCTATCCGATGGGGATCGGGAAGAGAGGCTTTCGCAGTGTTTGGAGAGCCCCCATTTCCACATCAGGCTTGCCGCCATTGGATACTTCGCGCTCTATGGAAGCGAAGAGGAGTGCGCCCAGGTTCGGGAAGAGGTGCTCGAGGAGTTGCTCGCTACGGTTGGGGAGGACGCTGAGTTGGCCCGGGTGCAAGTGGCGAAGCTCCTGGGTAGTTTGGTTAGAACGGATCTGAAGAAGTATCTCCTGAAGCTCAGAGATGACCCAGCTGTCTCGGTTGTGAGGCAGGTGATACAGAGTGCAGGACAGACGCGGGACCAGGAATTCGTCCAGTGGCTGCTCGCCAAGTTGACGGAGTCGGAGTTTCGCGCGGACGCACGCAGGGCCCTCGCCGCCTTCGGTAAGGAGATCCTGGTGACGCTGGATGGGCTTCTGAGCGACCAGACCCTTGATCTATCTCTTCGCGCCAACATCATCCGGGTATTTACGCACGTCCCCAGTCAGCAGGCAGTGGACATGCTGACCTCCAATCTAATGCAGGCAGATCCTCTGCTGAGATACCACCTGGTCAAGGCTCTGAACAAGTTACGTGCGAACTATCCCCGTTTGCGCTTTCCCCACGAGAACGTGGACGCCGCCCTGATCGAGGAGACGAAATCCTACTATGAGGCGGCTCAGATCCTCCAGATACAGCGGCATATCCAGAAGGAGAACGCAGCCGATCATCTGCTGACCAAGGCGGTCATCGAGAAGCAGGATGAGAACCTGGAACTGATCTTTCGACTCCTGGGTCTGCGCTACTCTCCCAAAGATATGTTCAATGCCTACGGAGCAATCGTGAGCCACGAGGAAAAGGTACGTGCCAATGCAGTCGAGTTCTTGGATAACGTGCTGCAAAAGGATCTGAAGAAGTACGTTTTTCCCATCCTTGATCATTCCACCGTTGAAATGGAGACTTTAAAGGGACGGGAGCTCTTTGGTCTGCGAATCGAGAATCGAGACCAGGCTCTGGTGCAGCTGATTCGCGGGCGCGACCCCTGGTTGAAGGCCTGTGCCCTCTTTAGCTGCACGGGTGCAATTTCGCCTGAGTTGAAGAGGCTGATCGAAAATTCCCGAACCGATCCAGACCCGATCGTTCGGGAAACGGCGGATCTGGTAATTCGGCGCGGCTGATGGTCATCCGGGCACGAGCACGAGGATCACCAGCTAGGCCCCTCTCAGAAACACGGTAACCAAACCGTGTGTGGGAGCATCTCACTAAACATAACAAGGATATGTTGACGATTATTGAGAAGGTAATCTCCCTTCAGAGCGTAGACGTCTTTTCGGAGGTCTCAACTCAACAGTTGTCTCACCTGGCGGCGATAGCCAGAGAGGTTTCGTTTCCGAAAGGGGAGACAATCTACCAGGAGCAGGATCGGCGGATGCCATGTACCTGGTACTGGAAGGCCACGTCCGGGTGCATCGGGACGGTCGTGAGGTGGTTGTTGCTGGACCAACAGACGTCTTTGGTACCTGGGCTCTCTTCGATGATCAGCCTCACGTCGCAGCTGCGACGACCCTGGAGGATACCCAGCTTCTCCGCATCGATCGGGAGGATTTTATCGATCTTCTCTCGGATCAAGTGCAAGTCACAGAGGGCGTCATAAAGGCCCTCGTAAAGAGACTTCGTGGCCTGATAAGCCGCATCACGGTTGAACCAGGTTCCGGTAGCGGAATCTGATGTGCCTTCCAGAATGGTTCTGAGGTCTACTCATGGTAGCAGTGCCGGAAGAAGAATTGAGGCAGCTTCGGGAATCGGCGGAGAAGTACCGCATGATGATCGATCAAGCCAGCGACGCTATTCTGGCCATCAGTCCTGAGAGCGGTAGAATCCTGGAGGCTAATCGAAGGACCGAGGAGATGACCGGCTACGCCCTGGGTGAACTCCTGGGGATGAAGGTGTGGGATCTGCACCCCCCTGAGGAGAGGGACGAGGCCAAGCGCCTTTTTGGCAAAGTCACCGCTCGGGGAAATGGCTCCTTCCGCGATTTTCATTTTCGCAGGAAGGATGGGTCGTTGGCGGTCATCGATGTCAGCGCCAGCATGGTCACCTACGGCGGCCGAAAGGTGATCCAGAGACTCTGCAGGGATGTTACCGAGCGTCGACAACTCGAGCAGGAGAACGCGTTGCTGCGGGAATACTACGAACGCATTCTGGACATGATGCCGGTCGGTCTTGGGGTCAAGCGAAACGTCGACAGTATCCCCAAAGTCGACTTCGAGAACCAGAAGCTCAAAGAGATGTTTCACGGAGACGAAGACGACTCAGTCCACGCTGCCTGGCATGGTTCACGCCTGGAGCCGGGAGCCGAGGAGAAGGTTTTTCTGACGGAAGGGGGGGCCTACGCCAAGGAGCGTTCATTGGCAAACGGTCATACCTACCAATTCACATCCAGCTTTTTCAAGAGTCGGGACGACATCTGGTGTGAGGCTCAGGTGGTCGAAGATATCACCCCCAGAAAAGAGGCGGAGAAGCTGGTTCAAGCGCACAACCGGGCAATCGCCGATCTGGCACGATTCCCGTCCGAGAATCCGAATCCGGTGATTCGTGTCGATGGAGAAGACACCATTCTCTATGCAAACTCTTCCAGTCAGCTTCGGCTGAAGCAGTGGGACCTCGGGGTCGGGAAAACAGTGCCTCAGGAGCTGGCGAAGACTATCGCCGAGGCTAGGCAGGCCCAGGAGCCCAAGGAAATAGAGTTGAAGCTGATCGACCGTACTTTTGCGTTCCTGTGTGCCCCGGTCGAGGGTGCTGACTATGTCAACCTATACGGACGGGACATCACTCATCGCAAGCGTGCGGAGTCGGAGCTCGAGCACTCGCTCTCTCTCCTGCGCGCCACTCTCGACTCTACAACCGATGGCATCCTGGTGGTCGACAAGGAAGGGAAGGTCGTCAACTGCAATCGGAAGTTCATGAAAATGTGGGGAGTGGCCAAGCCGATTGGAGAGTTGCGGTGTACCCGTGAGGAAATGGGGTTCGTCCTGAGTCAACTGAGAAATCCCGAACTCTTTCTAAGCCGAGT
>CBDCUP010000021.1:0-1358316 GCA_965222655.1 Acidobacteriota bacterium | reverse complement strand
TCGTTCACACACGTAGCGATACCACATCTCGGGGCAGGTAACCAACCGAGCGATGCGTGGTGTAAACGGCCTGGCCGCCCCTTCGAAGGAAGCGGCGGGAGCAACCTGGAGGTCTAGCGAGTCTGGGAGCCTGAACATGAGCGAATGACTGCAGCCCGGAAATATGCCCCCCTGCGGAAGTTGCTGCAGGGATTGTCTGGTGAGCCGAACGTGTCCCTTGTGATGTGAGGCCGCTGTGTCTTGGGAAGCAACGAGCTGAAGCACCGAGACATCACCACCGGGTAAGGGTCCCAAGCGCCTGGACAAGGATTGCAGAGATAATGTCGGGAAGGGCCTGTTTGCAGCAGGGGGGCTCGCCAGCAACCTGCGAGGGACCGTGGCGCCGAGCGAGAGCGAAGGCCCACGGAGCATCCAGGTCTGGCGCATGAGTCCGTAAGAGCGAAGACGGTCGGGTAACGCCGGCCCAAGCCGCCTGGAGGCGGCTCCTGGAAGGGTAATACCCGGAGAGGGCGAAGGGACTCTCGGCCATGGCGGGCAAGGACGCGCCCACCGCACAGGGCTCAGTACCTGGGTAGGCGGTGACAGGGCAAGCTTTGTCGAGACCGGCGGCAAACCGGACCCGAGAGGGGTGAATGCGAGCGAGCGCTTAAGCCTCGTTGGGTAGGGGAAGGCCGTGGGAGGAAAGTCGTGGTCGCCAACCGGACTCGGGAAATCCGACCGTCCGGGATGACAAAGGGGGCTTGCGGAAACGTGAGCTATGGCGGAACTAGGAACCCGCCGCACAACCGAAAGGGTGCGTGCCGGAAACTCTCCGCCTACGGCTGTGCGCGCCGTACTTCTACCTGACTGAGCGGAGGAGGAGGCTTGACGAGGGAAGGACAGAGGGCTATCCTTACTCTCAACGCTTGAGTCGGGGCCCGTTGCTCCTCTGATCCGTGACTACCAGGACGCCCGTCGCTGCCCCTGTGGCCGAACTTCGTTCCGCATCCACTCGATCACACCGGAGGGCGCCATCCACGTCAGTCCCTGCGTCTATCTGCACGACTAGAAGGCACCCATGGATCTACTTCGGAACGACCTGTCAGACATCATCAACAGCCCCCAATTCCAGGTCTTCCGGCAAAGGAATCACAGTCCCGATCAGGTCGAGGGTTGTGAGGGATGCTCCCTGTTGAGCCAATGCGGGGGCGGCTGCTCCGCGCGGTCCTACTTGCACCATTACCACCAGACGGGAACCAAGACCATGCGCGCCCAGGACCCTTATTGCCCCAAGGAAGTGCAGCCCGAACAACGCTTCCCACAGCAGCCGACCCTGGCAACGGAACAGCGCCTGGTTCACATGGATTATCTCTGCACCTGGATTGGCACACCGATCTGAATAAGTACCAAGATCCAAGGCATCCAAGGCACCAAATCACAAGGAAAATGTGAAGTCATCTCAGGGTAGCTTGATGAAAACCTCAAGACGCGCTTTCCTACTTTGCACCGCGGCTGCGGCATTGATCCCTGGTCCCCGCAAACTCTACGGGAAGGATCGGTGGGACCCGATGATCTCCGAGAACCTTTGGAACGTCGAGCCGCCTACATTGCGCTGGCTCGCCCAGTTGGGCAGCAAGTATGTCGTCTTCCAAGGCACCGATCGAGTCGATCCTGACGGAAAGGGTTATTGGACTCTGGAAGATGTTCTTCGGCAGAAGAAGAACGTAGACGAAACCGGTATGGTGTTGCAGTCGATGATGATTCCGATTGGCTTCTACCTGCAAGCGCGGCTAGGGAGGAGCGGACGCGACCAGGAGATCGAGAACGTCCAGCGCACTATCCGTTCAGTCGCGGAAGCGGCTGTTCCCATGATGGAATGGCGTTTCTGGCCGGACTTTTACTGGGATGAGCGCGTTGGCTATTACCGCACCGAGGGCCGCGGTGGCGCCAGCTACAAGGCTTTCGATTACGAGCGCGTGAAAGATCAGCCGCCGTTTCCCGAGATTGGTCTCGTCAGCGAAGAGGAGATGTGGGAGCGTTTTCTCTACTTCACGAAACCGATTATCGAGACGGCTGAGGAGGTGGGGACTCAGCTCACCATGCACCCGAATGATCCACCGGTGAAGACTATGCGCGGTGTGGCCCGGATTTTTCACCACACTGACGCATTACGCCGGCTCCTGAAGGAGATTCCGAGCCGTCACAACGGCATTACCTTTTGCCAGGGAACGATCACGGAGATGGGCGTCGATGTGCTCAAAGAGATCCGTTACTTCGCCACTCGGGACCGCATTAAGCTGGTGCATTTCCGGTCTGTTCGCGGCACCGTCCCGAAGTATGTCGAGACGTTTGTTGACGAAGGAGACATCGATATGCTCCAAGCCATGAAAACCTATCGGGATTCCGGCTTCAACGGCCCGTTTGTTTCCGATCACACCCCGGGAGTCGAGGGCGATGTGCCCGGCGGCCGCATCGGCCGTAGCTTTACACACGGCTATATCCGTGGCCTCGTGCAAGCCGTCAACGCCATGCCCTGAAACCTGGGACGAGGCGCGTGGCTGATCGGCGATTCTCAGACCTGGATTGTGCCTGGCCGGTCCGGATTGGGTGGCGACGCCAGAGCACCCTATCGTCCACACTCGGCGATCACCTACTGAGCACCCTCGCTGCGGCTCTCAAGTTGTTTCAGTATTCCGGTGACAAAGCTCTCGGAGTAGCCGGCGACAAAACACCACACCAGCAACTTCCCAACATCCTTCATGCTCAGAGGCTCCATATCCATGAAACGCTTGATCAAGTTCGCCTCTGAGGCCTTCGCCTTTGTGAAGTTTGGGAAGAGGTTGCTGGTGAACAGGCCATCGTCGGATTCGCCCGAGAGAAGCGCGGACATGAACAGCAAGTAGGCGACCCCAGCCATCAGGCCACCGTATAGAATCGGCATCAGTGTTGAGGTCATGTCAGCGGCCAACTCCTCAATAATCGCGGGCTTTTCGCCCCGCACCCGTCTCAGCAGGCCTATGCTGCCACCCAAGGAACCGAGAAAGAGTGCGAAGAAGAAGGTGCCCACCTGCCAGAAATAGCCGATAATGGCCAAGATGCTGAACGCCGCCACCAGGCAAAGCTGGGCAAAGAAGATCCGTCGGATCACCACAAGTCTCGATTCTTTGGTCTTCTGGTTCATCGCACCCTTTCCATCCCAGACCCGAAACTGTCCGATTCTCTTCCAGCTTCCTGATACTACCCGCACTCTGTTTCGAGCGAAAGCATCCTTATCCCGAGCCGACGGTATCAGTCCCATTCCCGACGTCTCCGGCACTCGTCTTGGGCGCCCAAGAGAACGACCAGTTGAAGGCCCTCTAAACAGGTGTTAACATTGGCCCCTTGAAAGGCACATTGGAGGTAGGTATGGGTACCAAGTTTTCTGAAGATTTGATTCCGCTCACTGATCTCAAGGCCAATCCGGGCCGCGTGGTAAAGCATACGACAGAAGTGCACCGGCCGGTTCTTCTTACCAGTCGCGGGAGGGGTGTGGCGATTGTCCAATCATTGGCCGACTATGAGAAGGCCGAGGAGGAGCGTGAGTTCATGCGGGCAGTGGTCGAGGGTTTGGCTGACCTGGAGGGAGGGCGGGAGGTTCCACTCGAGGAGGCCAAGACTCAACTCGGCCTAAAATAGCTTCATGCGCACGACTACGATCAGCCTTGCCGAGTCGGCGCTACACGATCTTGAAGCGATACAGGCTTGGTATGACGAACAAGACCTACCCGCCATCGGCAGAAGGTTGGTCGCGGAAATTGTTCAGAGGGTCGAAGCTCTGGCTGATCACCCGGACATTGGGCGAGCCGTCCCCGAGTTTGGCCAGCGATTTCTTCGGGAGCTCATCCATCCCCCGTTTCGCATCGTCTACCGCCACGATCCTCAGAAGGTGCAGGTGATTCGGGTCTGGCGAAGTGAGCGATTATTGCCCCTTCCCAAATGAACGAGAGCTAGGCTGGACGAGCCTCTGACCGGCCAGGAACCAGCCCGTGAGGATTGAGCTCATCCCCGTAGGTTTGGATGGCCACCACCGCTCCCGGCACGAAGCTTTCGCCGAGCACCGCCTGGGCGTATTGGCGCAGGCTGATCCAGGCACAGCGACTGAGGGTGCCCAACAACTTGCGATCTTTTCGAAAGGCCGGGCGCAAGACCCGGGGGATGGTCCAGACGTACTGGCGATGATCGACCGCCTCCAGGACTTCTTCGGTCACCCACTCCACGAAGGCCGCCACCCGCTTGGCTTGGCAGGAAGGACAAAAATATGGGTCATCCGGCAAATGGGGAGGTGGGTGGTGCGCTTGCTATTGAGATCCGGTCTAATCCGGTCTATTTTTGCTCTGGAATTCTCCTAAAAGATATATATCAGTAGCAGCAGAGGCTGTGGGAACTGTGGAAAACTCCGAGCAGTCATCGAGCCGGGCCAGCACCCCCGTGATTCGGAGTTTTCCAAGCGTTGTGCGAACGGTGGAAAAACGATTGCGACGCTTTTCGGCCTAGCGCTGGAGCTGGTTGTTTTTCCACGGTTTGCACATCGCGGCAGTTTCCATAGCCTTCCCCCGTTCAGGCAGAAAGAGGCGGCCTTCAGCCTCGATCAAAAGAATCCGGATCGCGCGTTAGCGCTACCTCAACCTCTGCTCCCGTAACGAGCCTTGCGAAGCTGCAAGGGCGAGGCAGAGCCGGTCGATGGGGATTGACCGGCGCCGCCATGTCAGGCATCCTCGGCGATTTTGGCAAACCCGGAGGACCGATCATGGCGACGACTAGCTACTTGTACCACACCCTCGGATTGAAGGGCTATGTTCACCAACGCACGGACTATCGCGGCGGCGGCGTATTTCACCACGTCGAACTGGCTCCGCACAAGCGCCGGTGTCGCAACTGCAGTGCCCGCTGGAACCGGCTTCAGCTGCAAGGCTGCTTCCAGCGCTGCATCCGCACTCTACCGGTGGCGACCCGCCACCAGTTCGTGGTCCTGCATGGCCACCGGCAATCCTGCAGCCAGTGCGACCAGACCCTTCGCGAGCCGATTGCCTTCGCTCAGGGCAAACGGCGCTACACGAACGCCTTCGCCCAGTACGTGGTCCAGCTGTGCCGCATCGCCACCATCAAAGCCGTTGCCCGCTTGCTGGGCGTGGGCTGGGACCTCGTCAAAGAGATCCATAAGGAGCATCTGGGGCAGCGCCTCAAGAAGCGCAAGCTGTCTCAACTGCGCTATCTGGCGATCGATGAGTTCGCTACCCACAGCGGGCACCTCTACATGACGGTGGTGCTGGACCTGGAAAGTGGCCAGATCGTCTCCCTACACGAAGGCAAAGACGCCCAGGCGCTGGTGGCCTGCCTGCGCCACCTCAAAGGCCGCTGCAAGTCCCTGCGCGCCATTGCCATCGACATGTCCGACGCCTACCGCAAGGCCATTCGCCAGGTCTTCGCCGGCAAGGTCGATGTCGTGCACGACCCCTACCACGTCGTCGCACTGGCCAACCAGGCCATTGACCAGACCCGCCGCTCCATGATGCGCAAACTGGAAACGGGCCGCAAACAGCTCCTCAAAGGAACCCGCTTTCTCTTGTTACGAGGGCTGGAAAACCTCAACGAGCGCTCCCTGGAACACCTCATGCAACTCATGGAAATCAATGAGCCACTCTATCAGGCCTACCTCCTCAAGGAGGAGATCCGCCACTTTTGGAACCTCCCCGACTCAGCGGCCGGCAACGCCTTCCTGGATGCCTGGATCGAGCAGGCTTACAGCATCGGCAACCAGTTCTTCGCCCGGCTCGCCCGCACCCTCCACCGGCATCGCCCCGGACTACTCGACTACTTCAAGCACCGCATCTCAACCGGCCCCCTCGAAGGACTCAACAACAAGATTAAGGTCCTCAAAAGACGAGCCTATGGCTTCAGAGACATGGACTACTTCAAGCTTAACCTCTACTTCATCCATGAGGACCTGGCCACTTGACCTCCCCATTTACCGGAAGAACCTTTAAGTAGGTAGGCACTTCGTGCCGACGGCCAAGGCCGTAAAAGGCTGTTTCGGGACACCCCGGCTGTGACGAAAGGGCGGTCTCAGAGAACAGCTCACTTGATTGAAATTCCGAGACTGTTAAGGGTCATCCGGTAAATGGGGAGGTGGGAACGTGGTTCGGCGCTTTCCGGATCCCAAATCTGGTTCCCCGTTCGCTTGTCAATATAGTCGGCTGCAGTAGCAGAGGCCGTGGGAACTGTGGAAAACTCCGAGCGACATCGAACTGGGCCAGCAAGCCCGTGATACGGAGTTTTCCAAGCGCTGTGCGAACGGTGGAAAAACAACTGCGAGCACTTGCCAGTTCTCCTCCAGAACTAGTTGTTTTTCCACGGTTTGCATAGTGCGGCAGTTTCCACGGCCTGCCTTTGACTGGCGGCACCTCCCCATTTACCGGATGAACCCTTTTTAAGTGGTCGCCAGGAGCCTTTCTTCAGCTGGAAACCAGCCTCTTCCAAGATCTCTTCCAGCGTGCCCAGCTCCTGACTGGTTTCCAAAAACCCCTCAATAGCATCGTGGATGTTTCGGCGGGCTTCTTCAGGAGTGTTCCCACAGCTGGAGAGGTCTAGCTCTGGAACATAGGCGATATAAAGCTGCCCTTCTTGGAAAAGGTGGATGGTGAAGGGAAGTTGCTTTGTAGAAGATTGGTGTGGCATGGCTGGTTGTAGAGTAGCGAAACCCTTTAGGTCCGTCAATTCGTGAGTGGTAAGGGGTGAGTGGTAAGTTCCTGCGCCCTCAAGCGATCGCCCCCTGAAAGGGGACAGCTGCCTGGCTACGTCCGCGGTTTCGCTCGCTCGATCGACCAAATCTGGCCAAAAGCTGAACGCCAACTCTGCGAAGTTATTCTTTCACGAACCCTTAGAACGAAAGCAACCCTGACAGAAGACCGTCAGAACGAGTACTTGAGTCCCAGCTGGAGTTGCCTTCCTGGGAGAGCTCGGCCCAGGACTCCGAACTCGGGAGTCCCGAACTGAGTGATTCCGTCTTGGGATCGGACGCTGAAGTTGGCTCGGTTGAGGCTGTTGAAGGACTCCAGTCGTACCTCCAACGTGCTCTGGTCTCGGACCCGCAGAATCCGACGCAGGGAGATATCGAGATTCATGAGTCCTGGACCCTTCACCGTGTTCCGCCCTGCGTTTCCATAGCGAAGCCCGCCAGGATGCACGAAGGCCGAGGTGTCGAACCAGCGCTGGGGATTCCTCTGGGACGACGGAAGATTGGCGTCGCGGATACGGTCGGGCCACTGCGAGTAACTGGATCCCGTGTCGAGCGGGTCGCCGGGCAAAAAGACCGTAAACGAGGGTCCGTCCTGAATCGTCGAGATGCCCTGGAGCGACCAGCCGCTCAGGATTCGAGCCGCCAGTCCGCGGCTAACAAGCTTCTTTCCTGAACCGAAGGGCAGCTCATAGCTACCTGACAGCAGAAAACGCTTTCGTATCTGAGATTGCGCTGAGCCGCGATTCAGTTCCGGTGAAATATTAATGGATCGAAGCAGCAGGCTGCTCTGGTTTCCCTGGTCTCCACCACCGGTGTCGATCAGGTTCGACCAGGAAAGGAACCCCATCAGGTGCAGCCCGCCCTTACCCGGTTGCTTTTCCAACTGGAGAAAAGCCCCGTGGTACCAGGCATCGGCAAGTGCGGCAGTAAACAACACCGATTGTAGATCAGGATAGGGCCGGCGGGACTGACGGTCACCCACGCCTGGGACGGCGTCGTTAAAGGAAAGGGTCTCCAACCGATGATCGGTCCGTGAGCTCTGGTAGCCGACATCCAGGATCAGCTCCTGTGTCCACCGGTGCTGGAGCGACAGTCCCCAGGAACGGGTACGGGTCAGTGGCGTGGGGGTCTCGTTTCCCACCAGTGTGGGAATAGCGAAGTCAACCAACTCGGCAGGAAAAGGACGGGAAAGGGAAAGCTCGGGACTCTCCAGAGGAGCATTGAAGGTCAGCAGCTGGGCACCGGGTCTGGGATTCTTGCCCATACCCTGAATCATGCTGAGATCCGTCTCGTTGGCATAGATCCCGTAGCCCAGATGCAACACAGATGACCCAGCAAGCCGGAGAGCCAAACCCATTCGAGGGAGCAGTCCATCCCAGGGCCGCCACTCGATCAGTGGGAATCCATGCTCGAATCGACCGCTCTCTCCTGGTCCGAGTTCCAAGTCCAGAAGCGCAGGGAAAAGCGCTCCCTCGACCGGGTCGAAGTTGGCCATGAAGCCGCGCTTGTCCCGCCAGGGGAACCTCAGCTCGTAGCGGATTCCCAACGTCAGAGTGAGAGTCGGCAAGACTCGCCAGCGGTCCTGGAAGTAGCTGTAGACGCTGTTCTGGTGAAAACTCCCCCGACGCTCTTCACCTCCCAGGGAAGTTCTAGCCGGATGGCCCAACAGGAAGTCAGCGAAGGAGTCTCCGGTATAGCGATCGAAAAAGTCGAAGCTGGATCGTCCTTGCAGCGCGAAAAAGTTGTAGCCCTGCCGGTACTCCACACCCAGTTGATAGGAGTGACGACCTCGCTGGAAGGCCAGATCATCCTTCACCTGCCAATTCCCAACGTTGACGGGTCCAAGCCGCCGTTGGTCTCCGATACGCGTATAGCCCTGGATCAAGACTGTTGGCACCCCGCTGCGGTCTATCTCACTCTCCAACAGCTGGGGTATCCCAAGCTGCTCTGGGACCTCAGGTTTGGGACGGGAAACCGCGGCCGAGTAGGGTCGTCGAAACCAATGCAAGCCGAAGAAATTGGTCAGTTCTCCTGGCAGCTTTCGGGTGTTGGTAATCGCCTGACTGTAGCTTGCCATAGGCAATTCGGTAGAAAAGACATTGAAGACATAGGCCCGACTGAAAGGCTTGGAATCCCAGATGAAGCGCCCCGACCAGCTGCTCTCAGGAGAAGTCCTGAGGTCAACCCTGGCGATGATCTGAGGATTGTCCAGGGGCCTCTTGGAATCAGGACTGGTAAAGTTGAGGGGACCCGCCGTGTTGGGAGAGGGGAAGAAGCTCTGCAGTTGCCGCGCTACCGGATTGATCCGACCAGCCGGAATCTGACCGTCGGGAAAGGGCTCGCCGCTCAGGGGATCCAGGATGGTACTGCGGAACCGACCTTGGCGCTGGTCCGGTGTGGGTACTACGGCCGTTAGAGGAAGCGTCTCGCGGATGGTGTAGTGCTGGTAAGAGAGGAAGAACCAGGCCTTGTTCCGTCCCGAGCTCAGGCCCGGCAGCATCAGGGGGCCTCCTAGCGTCCCTCCCATCTGGTTCCTCTTGAACTCGGCTTGCTGGTGTTCAAAAAAGTTTCGGGCATCTAGATTGTCGTTTCGGTGAAACCAGAAAAGGCCACCATGGAACTGGTTGCCACCGTGACGGGTCACCAGCAACATCTGTGCGCCCGAGCGAATCCCGTATTGGGCTGAGTAGAGGCCTGTCTTGACATCGAACTCACGGATGGCTTCAGAGGCCGGAGTGAGGCTGGTGGCCCCATCACCGCTGGTGATCAAGCTCCCATCCACGTAGGTGAGGTTGTCCCGCCGGCTCATCCCCAGAACGCGAACGCTCCGGCCATCCTGTGATGAGGCCCCTGGCGCCAACGCGATCAGATCCCTGAAGTCACGCTCCTTGGAGGGCATGGTCCCGATCCGCTGCCGATCGATGAGCTGGCCCACGTCATCCCTTTCCAGCGAGAGCTGCGAGAGATCGTCCTCTACCTTGGGAGGCTGCCCCGAAGGGGCAGGTCGAAGACGAAAATCGAGACGAACCCGTTGCCCTACCTGGAGCCGGACCTGCTTTCGGAGCTGGGAATTGAAGCGGTCCCTGGCGGCCAGCACTTCGTAGTCTCCCACCGGGAGGCTATTCCAGCCGTAAGTACCGGAAGAGTCGGTCTCAAGGGTGAAGGTCTCATTGGTGTCTATCCTTCGGGCGTCGATTTTGACCCGGTCGAGGGGACGGCCGTCCAGGTCGTGGACCGCTCCTTCCAGGATGGCTACCTGGCTCTGGGCCCGAGGTGTTTCGGTGCTCGAAATGGTGATGGCAAGGAGCAGGAGAAGAAGAATCATCGAACCTTCAAGGCTTCGTGGTGGCGGTCTCCAGGCCGCCGTACGTTGAGCTATCAGGCTCGACCAAGATACTTCGGCCTGGAGACCGAAGCCACGTAAGAGCGCCCCCGGTGTTGTCTTTCCCAAGGATCACAACGGACTCTTGTCGCCTACCGAATCTGGAAGCCGTATAGATCGGCGTGCTGCAGATAGAAGCGCAGACGTACTGGTTTGCCCCGCAAGGCAGCCAGGTTCTCGTGACTCTTCCAGTTTACCTCTTGTTGAGTGCTGTCAAAGGTCTTGAGGAGGAAGTCTTCCCGGCTGTAGCCGGGAACGGGCCTTCCCGCTTCATCCAGCACTTCAACCGTCAGCCGACCTTTGTTGGCCGCCGCGTTGATGGTCAACCGGCTCCCTTGGAAAACCAGGGGATGAGTAGTGAGGACTCCCTCCTCCGCTCCGGCCCGCCGTGAGGCGAACCCGTTGGTGCGAAACTCCACCTGGAAAGGAACGATCTGGAACTCGCGGCTCTTCTGGACGTGGTTGGCCCGGGTCTGTCCGGTGTTGTCCTCCATCTCGGCCCAGAAGGCCTCCCGCACTTCCTCCAGGGTCTGGCTGCAGCTGCGGCGTCGCCAGCTCCAGATGCAGTCGTCCTGAGCCCAGCTGGGCTGGGTGGGTGCGGGCTGAGATAGGAAGGGCCGGCCGTTGTAGGTCTCGTCGTCGAAGATCTGGGACTCGGGGACGCGATCGCCCTCGGGGCCACCCGCCATCTTGTCCCGAATCCAGGCATTGAAATGCAGGGTATTGCTGCCATGGTAGAAGGCCCGGGAGCGGTCGCCCTCGGCCTTCTCACCAGTGAAACCATAGACGATCCCGTAGTCATGACCTCCCTCGGGTCCATTGGGAATCCAGGCCTCGTCACCCCCCAGATCCTCCCAGTGGATCCCGTTGCGACTGACCCACAGATGGATGGCCATCTTCTGGGTCCCACAATCGTAGAGAGGAAAGAAGGCGATGTAGAGATCTCCGATCTGCTTCACCCGCTGCATCCCATAGCTCTGGTGCTTGGGGTGCTCCCGTGGTGGCGCCCAGATGTAGCTGCGGCTCCAGTTGACACCGTCGCGGGTCGTCATTCGCCCCAGGTTTCGGGAGACGGCCCACTTGTTGTCGTAGCGAACCAGGAACTTTCCGTGGGCCGGGGGATGGGCGGCGAAGTACATGACCAGCTCACCCGTGCGCTCGTCGTAGAAGAGGGGACCCAGGTTGTCGGTGGGACTGTCCAGGGTCTCCAACTGCAAGTGACGGAGCATGAGGGGACGCTCAGAGGTGAGGTAGCGGATGCCCTGGGGATCCCGGACCATAAGATAGACCCCTAACTGAAAGTGCATGTTTCGACCCTTGGGTCTGTACTCCAGGCTTGCCGTGCGAAGGTCGGGCGCCCCCCGGGTCCGGTAGTCCCATAGCCCCCCGAACTCTCCGCTGTCTTCCAGGAAGCCGTCCCCGCGGGGCATCTCCTCCAGGATGTTGTTAGCCCGGGAGCCCTCAAACTCCACCAGTCCCAGGTCTGGCTTCGACCACTGCACCCCATCGGTGGAAACAGCGAGCAACCGGTTGGAACTCAGGCTTGTATACTCCAGCTCGTAGCGTCTCTTCTCCCGGTTGAAGCTGTAGGAAGAGTCCGACGATACGAACGCGCTGTTACCCTCCCAGGGACGGTCTGGCCGAAACATGGGCTGGCTGCTGATCTTGCGAGCCGGATGGAAGACTCGCTCCAGATGATTCTGATCCTCGATCAGATAGTCGTCCACGAAGAGCTGGGGAGCCACCGGAATCTCGATTGGGGGATTCGCTTCCGGAGGGGGTCCGTTGCGGTGAAGGTAGAGTGCTCTGCGGACTCCATCATCCCAGAGACGACCGTCGATCCGAGGCCGCACCCGGACATGATAGGTGGCCGGCTCCAGGCCCGTGAGATCGAGGGAAACCCGCGTCTTGTCCTGGGTGAGCCTACGGTGGCTGAGGGACGATCGCGTGCGTCCCGTTTTCGCCTCCACCAGATCGACCTCCACCGGCAGCTCCTGGACCGGCGCATCCTTCTCGAGCCAAAGCTCGACCTCGGCCGAGTCATCGTCAATATAGGCCAGTCGATCCAGGTCCATCCCTACCCAGGTCTGGACCGGAAGTCGTAGGTCGACCAGGAAGAGGACATCCCCGTCCTCGACCCATCTTCCCTTGACGGTCAAGAGGTAGTTACCCAGATCGTGGGTGTCGAGCCACCAGCCAGTGGCAAGGGGGCGCCAGGTCTTGGGTTGGGGTCCCTTTCTGCTCTCCGCGGGTAAGGGCCGGTAGGGACCGTTGCCCAGGAGGGGACCCAAGTCGAAGCTGACCAGTGTTTCTTTCGGGCCGGGCTCCAGCAGCCGTCTGAGGGTCCGCGCACCGCCTTCGGGAAACCCCAACGAGACCTCCAGCTCCACGGCCGCCGCCGCACCAAACCGAAAATGGAGCCGATGACCGGCCTCTCCCACAAAACCCAACTTGAAGCCGTCCGGGCCCGCTTCCTGGCCCTCCTGCCCCAGCAGGTATGGCTTCAGATCGATTGGTGGGCTCGAGCTTTTCGGCAGCGCCTCCCGACCGACGGAGAGGCAGACTAGAACCAGAACCACAATTACTCGGATACTCGACACCATTACTGGCTCCCTTTCGAAACTGCGACTTGGGAAAATTCCGGAAGCTGGCCCATTGTAGCGGCCGCTGCTTTCCTCAACGCCCCACGTAGAGTGCGTAGAGATTGATACCTTCTCTCTCCCCTTCGAAGCCGACCCGGATCTTGACTGCCCCGGAGAGGTCCTTGATCGTCTCCTTCCCCTTCCAGGAGACCGACTCCCTCAGACCCGATTGGCGGACGGATGCAAAGTCGTCGCCGGAGTAGCCTGAAAGCGGCCTCTCACTTTCATCGAGCAGCTCGACTTTCAGCCAGGCCCTCTCTGAGAGTCCATCGGCGTTGACCCAGATCCTGGCGGATCCAGTGGCCTGAATGGGACTGCTGACAAGTGCTGCTGGGACCGCCGGATTCTTGGGAGACAGAGATCCAAAGCCATCCCTTCGCCACCGCGCTAACCCAATCTCGCCATAGGTATCCGGACGGGTGACGTCGTTGTCCCAGCCTCCATACCAGATGTAGGTCTCTTGTCCCACGTTCTCGAACCCCTGCCCCTGGAGTAGTCCCCCGCCCTCCCAACTTGCGGGTTCTCCTCGAGGCAGAAAGGCGAAATCGGGAAGCGGCTCCCGGAAGTGGACGCCATCATTGCTGATGAGAAGCCCCAGGTCCATGGGATGTGCCGGGGACCCGGGAACGCCGTGGAATTGCCCATAGGTCCCCAGCAGCACATTGCCGCGGTTCCAGACGCTGGCCGGCTCATGCGACTCCTCGCCTTCGTTGGTCGCCGTCGAGCGGTAGCCATAGCGCACGAACGACAGGGACTTCGTATCCGACCAGTGGGCAAAATCGTGGGAGCGGAAAACGGTCATCACGCGGCCGCAGGGTTGGCCGTCCGGGAGCCACACCCAGGGGCTGATCTGTTGTCCGGCCAGGTAGTACATTCCCCTCCATCTATAGAGTCCGGCGTGTTCGAGGAACTCCGGTATTGCCAGGTTCTCTGTCGCCACCCGATGGGCCAGCCAGCGGCCCCGGCGTTTTTCTACCAGTTTCGTCTCTCTCGCCGGCCGCCAGCGCAGTCCATCACCGCTGTACAGAGGAACGGCGGTGGTCCCCGAGCCTTCGGCGGGGGCAGCGGCCATCATCTTGAATCGCCGCGAGGGATCAGGGTCTTCTGGTTCATAGAGGATCGAAAGCCCCGCGATCACGCTCAACTTCGGAGGGTCAATCAGCACCAGGTTGTTGTCGCGATTGCCGGCATATTCGACCAGACCCAGGTTGGGTTTTTCCCAGTGGATACCGTCCTTGCTCTCTGCGTACGCTACCCGCCAACCGGACATGGTCCCATTTTCGCTGAAATCTCGAAAGCTCTCCTTGTCGGCAGCCACGTACCACATTCTAAACTCGCCCTGTTGGCGCAAGACGGTGCCCAGGTATTGAGCGCGCGCTTCGTCAGGCCGCCCCTCTTCCCGTCTGACAATGGGATTCCGAGGATGCTTCCGGCCCTGGTGCATGGAGAGGTACAGGTTCCGATGAAAGGGAATCGAAACGTTGTCGAAGGCGAACAGCGTGGCTTCAGGCACCACTTGTGGGGCAGCGGTCTGCACTGAGATTCCGGCGGCAGGCCGAGACGCTGGTTGAACGGGAGCCCTCGAGCCCCAAAGGGGCCGCAACCCGGGTGTCTGCAAGTATCCACCTATAACGACACCCACCAGGAGGGCCAGAAGGACGACCGAACTATTGAGTTTTCTAGTAGACATTCTGCTCTTCTCCGATTGAGACATACACACCTGGTTGGGCTCTGTGGGGGAACCGCTTCGTTAGAGACGAGGGGGTTTCCACCATCCCCGATCCCGACACGAGAAGGGGAGTCCTCTAACGAATACTAGGTCTTTGGGTCTGCGAGGGCAAACTTGGAGGAAGGCGCGATAACGGGGACTCGAAGACCGTTTTCGCGTAGAGTAGATGCTGAAATCGTTGACGTGAGGGTGCAGGGTTGATAGATCTGTTCGCTCCTCACCGGGAGAGCGAAGGCATTCGGAGACAACAAGCGATATGAAAGCTATCAGTTTATACCTACCGCAACTTCTGATCTGGTCGCTACTTGCGTCCACGGGGATTGCGCAGGACTGGCCTCAGTGGCATGGACCGGACCGCACGAATGTTTCTACCGAGACCGGACTCCTCTCCAGCTGGCCTCCCGGGGGACCCAGGCTGGTGTGGACATTCAAGAACTGCGGGATCGGCTTCTCAGGTCCCTCGCTGGCAGGCGGGACCCTCTACACCATGGGCGCGCGCGGAGGGGTCGAGCAGCTCCTGGC
Organism: Acidobacteriota bacterium; assembly: GCA_965222655.1. Lineage (GTDB taxonomy): Bacteria > Acidobacteriota > UBA6911 > RPQK01 > JAJDTT01 > CAUZIZ01. Next base: position 1,343,287 of record CBDCUP010000021.1, on the reverse strand, counting down.
AATCGACAAGGCCGATGGCAAGGAAATCTGGTCGCTCGACGTCGGAGAGGTTTTCGAGATCGCCCGTGGTAACGGCCCTCGCAGCACCCCTACCGTCGCCAATGGCCGCGTGTACGCCCTGGGGGCGAAGGGAAACCTGGTGTGCGCCAACGCTCGCAATGGCGAGCTCATCTGGAAGGTGTCGATGTCCGACCTGGGTGGGAGCCCTCCCAAGTGGGGCTACTCCGAGAGCGTTCTTGTCGATGGACAGAAAGTCATCTGCACGCCCGGGGGGCCCCAAGGGACCGTGGTGGCATTGGAAGCGGCAACCGGAACGGTGATCTGGCAAACGAAGGAGTTCCAGGACCCCGCTCAGTATGCCTCACCCTTCGCCTTTAGCTGGAAGGGGATTCGGCAGTATGTTCAGCTGACGATGGAGTCTCTGGTCGGTATTAGAACAGACGATGGCAGCGTGCTGTGGAAGTCCGATTGGCCCGGCAGGACCGCCGTCATCACCACACCGATCTATCGCGACGGGCACCTCTACATCACGTCCGGATACGGAGTGGGCTGCAAGCAGGTCCGCCTTGGCGACAACAATCAGGTGAGCGATGTCTATGCCAACAAGGTGATGAAGAATCGGCATGGAGGCGTCATCCTGCTTGGCGACTACCTCTATGGCTACTCCGACGACCGGGGCTGGACCTGCCAGAATTTCGAAACCGGAGAGGAGGTCTGGCGTGAAGAAGAGAAGCTGGAAAAAGGAGCAATAGCCTACGCCGACGGACGCCTCTATTGCCTGGGTAGGGAAGAGGGAACGGTCGCATTGATCGATGCCTCACCCAAAGGGTGGAAGGAATTCGGACGCTTTCAGCTGCCCGCCGACTCCGAGCTTCGCCAGCCGAGGTGGCTTATCTGGACACACCCCGTGATCACCGGTGGTCGACTCTACCTTCGGAATCAAGACCTGCTTTTCTGCTACGACGTCAAGAGCAGCTGACCCTTCGTAGTGGTGGGCTCCAGGCCGCCATCCATCGAGGCGACAGGCTCGACGCCAGGCTGAAACCTCATTCGGTTCCTACGGTTGGAAGACGTGGGTTCGGTCGAAAGGCCGAAGTCTTCCGCTTTCGAGCCATTTGGCTCGAAGCACGGCGGCCTGGAGACCACCGCCACGTCCCTCGGCAACCTCTATTGCAGGGGTGCCACCAGTAGCGTGGTGAACTGGCCTGGCTCAGTTCCAAGCTCCAGGGCGGTTGCAGCAACCTTGCCGCCCGTCACTTCAACCACCAGCGTCCCCTCGAAGGCATCGGTATCGGCCTTCGGGAAAAGCTCCTCCTCATTGATGAACCGAGCCAAGTGTCCCCCTGCCGGAAAGTCCACAATGGTCCTGGTGCCGTTGGGGAGCGCCTGGCCTTGTTGGTTTCTCAGCGTCAGGTCCAACCTGACCACGACACTTTCAGTATTGTGAAGCGCAATCCCGGTAAGGCGCGGAGGATCAATGAGGTCCAGTGTCACGCACCGAAGGTCCCGGCACGCCAGGGTCGCAGAAGGGGATCCCAACGACGATTTCAAATAAGCCATCCCTGGGGCTATAATCAGAAAGCAATAGTCGGATGGAGTGATCCATCCTGGGAACACGATGATGGTATCCGCGTGCGCGACGGCATCGAGGGCGCGAAGCACTGCTTCCACCCTGAGTCTGCCACTGGTGGGATTGCTTTTGGTTATCCTGATCGATGCCGCACCAGGACTCGCCTCCGCCCCTGCCTGGGTCAGTATCCAGTTCGAACCCAAGGGTCTCTTCCTATCGAATCCCGGAATGCAGCAGTCGTTCCTCGTCACCGCGAACGACGGGCACGGGAACCTTGCGGATGTCACCGATCGATGCCGAATCACTTCCAAGGATCCGGACGTGGTCCGGGTGGACTCGAGGTCCCATCGCCTATCTGCGGAAGCTCCTGGAATAGCCACCATCGAGGTGCATCTGGACCACCTGGTCGAGACGGTGATGGTCCGTGTCGGGGAGAGAGCTAGCGAGGTTGCCGTACGCTTTGCCCCTGATGTGGTCTCAATCCTCACCACTAAAGGCTGCAACGGTTCGGATTGCCATGGTTCCCCGGCGGGACAGAATGGCTTCAAGCTGTCCTTGTTTGGCTACGATGCGGAGGCCGACCACGAGGCTATGGTCGAGGCCGATGGGGGACGACGAGTGGACCTCCAACAGCCTCGCGAGAGCCTCATCCTGAAGAAACCCACCTTCGCCATCCCCCACGGAGGCGGCCAGATCCTGGAGGCGGACTCTGAGGAGTATGGCATGCTGCTGCGTTGGCTCCAGCAGGGCGGCCGCGCCAACACCGAGGGCGTCAGACTTACTGCGCTGGAACTCTATCCAGAAGAGCGGGTGCTGATCGGCAGCAGTACCCTCCAGCGCCTGGTGGCCGTGGGACGCCTATCCGACGGAACCACCCGGGACATGACCAGGGATGTTCGTTACCAGGTGGGCGACTCCGGAGTTCTGGAGGTTTCCCCCGAGGGAACGCTGGCCACCCGGGGACCTGGACTCACCACCGTTTCCGCCCGCGCTATGGGAAAAGTGGCGACCTCTCAGATCGGAGTGGTCGAAAGCCTGGCCGGAGCCGACTACCACCTCCGCGAGGGGAATAACTTCATTGACGAGTTGGTCTACGCCAAGCTCCGGCAGATGAACGTGCCTTCGGCCGAGCCGACTTCGGATGGAGCCTTCGCCCGACGAGTCCACCTGGATACTATCGGTCGACTACCCACCAGACAGGAGCTAGCCGCGTTCCTCGACGACTCCAGCCGAGACAAGAGATCGCAGCTGATCGATCGCCTGCTAGCAAGACCCGAGTATGCCTCTCACTGGCGGGTCAAGTTCGAAGATTGGTTTCGGAACAGTCAGCTCAACTCCCAGGGCCGCTCTATGGGAGTGTTCAAGGACTGGATCAAGAGATGGCTTTCGCAGGATCGCCCCTACGACGAGGTCGTACGAGCCCTCCTGACAAGCACCGGCGACACCATGATCAATCCAGCGGCCAATTTTTGGCATCCCGCTACGGACTTCATGCTGAAGGAGTTCAGCCTGACAAAGATGGCTCCTACCATCTCCCGCCTCTTCCTGGGGGTCCGGCTGGAATGTGCCGAATGCCACAACCATCCACTGGAAAACCTGACACAAGACGACTTCTACGGATTCGCTGCCTTTCTGTCACAGCTTCAGGTCAAGCACGGCTACGGCGAATATCGACGCACCTGGTTCCTGGAGAACCGGGGAGAGGTAGAGCACCCTTTGACAAAAGAGCCGATGCTCCCCAGGGTCCTGGGAGGTCAGCCTCAGCAGATTCCAGAGGGAGTGGACCGCCGGCAGGTCCTGGCCGACTGGCTGCTATCGCCGGAGAACCCCTACTTCGCCAGGGCAACAGTAAACCGCCTCTGGGCCGAGTACTTCGGGGTCGGAATTGTCGAACCCTTCGATGATTTCCGCTCCACCAATCGGCCCGTAAACCAGAAGCTACTGGACCGCCTGGCCCGATTCTTCGTGGACAGCGGTTTCCGACTCAGCGCCTTGCATCGACTCATACTCAACTCTAGAACCTACCAGGCAGCTTCGAAGAAAAAACCATCGACTCGTCTGGAGCGGATCCTGGCAGCCCGATATTCACCTCGCCCCGTCTCCGCCGAGGTGCTGTTGGATGCCATCAGTCAGGTGACCGAGGTTCCCCATGAATTCCGCAATCATCCCGTGGGAACATCGGCCACCGATGTTTACCAACCCGACAGCCCTGATTATTTTCTGGTGACCTTCGGTCTGACCCGGCGAGACATTCTCGCAAGACGGGCTGAAACGGCCACCCTGAGCCAGGCTCTGCATCTGATGAACGGAACCACGATCAGGGAAAAGGTGGAGGGGGAGGACAACGTTCTGTCCCGCCTGATGGGCTCTGATTTCAGTGACAGGGAGATCGTGAACGAACTCTTCGAAAGGGCCTACTCGCGGCTGCCCACGTCCCAGGAGGGAACCATCTTGGGCGATTTCATGATGGCGGAGAAGGCGTCCGGTCGAACTCGAAGAAGGGGCCTCGAAAATGTTCTCTGGGCCATACTCAACTCCAACGAGTTCCAGCTGAACCACTAGGCTGGTAGTGAGCAGCTGGAATAGTGAGCAGCTGGAATAGTGAGCAGTGGGAGTAGTGAGTAGTGGGAGTAGTGAGTAGTGGGAGTAGTGAGTAGTGGGAATAGTGAGTAGTGAGCGGTGAGCAGTTGAGAGAATCCGGGTTGATTGGAGAGAGCCAATGCGTTTGAAGATGACAGGACCCCTGGGATTCAGCCGTAGGGCCTTTCTCAAGGTGGGCGCAGCTGCCTTCGCGGGGATAGACCTGCACCGGCTGCTGGCAACGGGGCAAGGGCGAAGCGAGGTCGCCTGCATCGTTCTTTTTCAGAGGGGTGGCGCCAGCCAATTGGACACTTTCGACCCCAAACCGGAAGCTCCTCGCGACATCCGGGGAAGCTTCGGTACTGTCCGCAGCAGCCTGCCGGGAATCCACCTCTCGGAGCTGATGCCCCGCGCCGCCGGAATGATGAAGAAATTCGCCCTGATTCGTTCCATGCACTCGGAAGAAGCCATCCACGAGCGGGCTCGGCAATATGTCTTCAGCGGTATTCGACCCCGGAACGAACTGATCCACCCCAGCTACGGATCGGTGATCGCCCGCGAGCGCGGATCCCAGGGAGGCCTCCCTCCATTCGTGCTGATTCCCAAGGAGCAGCTCTGGGCCAAGGCGGGGTTTCTGGGACCCACCTACGATCCTTTTATCGCGGGTGATCCCAACCAGAAGAACTACTCGGTGAAAGATCTTACCCTTCCCCTGGGACTGGGATGGGAAGAGGCTCAGTCCAGGTTCAAGCTTATGTCGGCTCTGGACAGGGAGTTCAAGAGGGTAGAGGGCTCCAGCCTGCTGGACGGCATGGACCAGTTCTACCAGAAGGCTTTCGATCTGATTGCCTCGCCTGCCGCCAAAAAAGCCTTCGACATCGGGCAGGAGCCGCAGCGACTCCGAGACACCTATGGCCGCACTGATGTGGGCCAGGGAGCACTGATGGCCAGGCGCCTGGTTGAGGCTGGTGTGCGTTTGGTGAGTGTCTTCCACAATGGCTACGACACCCATACCAACAACGACGAAAGCCACCGCAGAATCGTTCCCGAGTTCGATCAGGCCTTCGCAGCGCTACTCGAGGATCTGGATCAGCGCGGGATGCTGGAGACTACCCTGGTCCTGGTCATCGGAGACTTCGGTCGCACTCCCAAAATCAACTTCTCGGGAGGCCGGGATCACTGGCCCGGCGCTTTTTCCGTCGCTCTGGCAGGTGCCGGTGTCAGGGGTGGACAGGTGATTGGCAAAACCGACGCTCGTGCCTTCGGACCGGTAGATCGGCCCGTTACGATCGAGGACCTGGGGGCCACTGTCTACAAGCTACTGGGCATCGATGCTCACAAGACCTACCTGTCCGAGGGCAGGCCGATTGCCATCAACAAAGATGGAAAGCCGGTGAAGGAGATCTGGACTTGAAAAGATGCTCCGGTGTCCTATTCCTCTGGCTGGCCCTTTACGTTTCAGTCGAAGCGGCTGACCGTCACCTGGAGATCTCCCGCATCTACCCTCTGGGAGGACAGCGAGGGACCTCCCTCACCCTGGAAATCCTGAGTCAGAAGCAAGTCAGATACAGCACCCGTGCGGCCGGCGGCTTGTCCAATCCGGTCCGAGTTGAGTTCGACTGTCAGGATCTGGTCTGGAAACGGACCCTGGAGGCAAGCCGCGGGAAACTGCTCGGCACCGTCGAGATTGCCGCCGGAGCGGCCCTGGGTCCGCACCTGCTCAGGGTCTTGACCCGGGAAGGGTACTCCACCTCGGCCCTCTTCAACGTGGACCAGTTCTCCGATCTTCTAGAAGTAGAACCCAACGACTCCTGGAAACAGGCCCAGCCGGCGACAGATCTACCGCGAACGGTTCAGGGACGGCTCGATGGAGCTGCTGATACAGATTTCTTTGCAATTCAGGTGACGGCGGGTCAGCGCTGGACCTTTGACTTCCGGTCCATCGATTTCGGCTCGGCTGTCGAATCCAAGATGTCCCTTCTCGACCAGTTCGGAGCGGAGCTGGCCTTCAATGACGATCGTAGCTTCTATGACGAGACTCCCTTTCTCGAGAAGACGTTCGAAACCGGAGGTATCTACTACGTCAAGCTGGACCAGTATCGAGGAGCTCGGGGCTTCAATTTCGGCAAGAACTGTTCCTACATGCTGAGAATAACGTCGCTGCCGACCCTGCATCACCTGGAACCTCTTGGCCTTGCAGCTGGTAGGACGAGTCTCATGAAACTTGCCGGCTCGGCCCTTGGAGCCACGGAAAAGGTCTACCTCACTCGGCTCCGAGGGGCCGAACACGCACGCATGACCTACCCCTACACAGTGCCCATTCGGTTCGAAAACGACCCCTCGAGCGGTGGGGATGTGGATCGAATCGAAGGGAGGGTACTGCAGGTGCAGCCGGCGTCGGTGACAGTTGAGTTCTCCGTCCCCGATGGAGCCCGTAGCGGCCTCTGGCGAGCCTGGGTCGAGAGCCCCGAAGGGGTGGTCGATGGGCCTCGTCTGGAGGTGAGTGACTGGACAGAGTATACCGAGGAAAAGGCGGGCTCCGCCGATTGGCGTCAGGGTCCCTACGGTGTGCACGGCAAACTGGCAAGCTCCGGCGAGCAGGATACGTACGAGATTCCGGCGGAGGCCGGACAACCTTTGCACCTGTGGACCTTGGCGGCCCAACTGGGTGCTTCTGATCTGGACACGGTCCTGGTATTGAAGGACGCTTCTGGAAAGACGCTGGCACAAAGTGATGACGTCGTGGCGGGTCAGGGGACTTTGATCGGCAACCCGGACTCCAGTCTGTTCTATACGCCTGAGCAAGCTGCTCCCCTGTTTCTGACCGTCAAGGATCGTCTCAGCCGCGGTGGTGCCGGATATGTCTATCGCTTGAAGGTGAAGAGCGAAAAGCCGAGCTTTCAGCTTTTCACGACACCTGAGAACGTCAACCTAACTCCGGGAGGCTCGGCCCAGATCAAGGTACACCTGGTACGCGAGGCCGGCTTCCAGGGCGAGGTTTCGATCTGGTTCGAGGGCCTGCTGGGCTCAGTCGAACCCAGCAAGGCAAAGTTCCGAGCCGATCAGCTTTTCGAGCCTAACGCCGACGGGGCCGATATGATCATCCCCGAGATCCCCTTCCGCATCCAGGTTCCCAAATCCCAGCCACTGGGTACTTATGCCTTCGAAGTTCGCGGCGCTCCCGCAAGTGAGAAAACGCCTCAGGACGGCCCAGTGGTAAAGGCCGAGACGACACTCATCATGGGACCCCTGCTGGACGCCTGGAACTATACCCGGCGTCCTCTTCCCGGAACTTCTGTCACCATAGTTGAGCCACTGCCAGGGTATCTTTCAGTGTCCGACGAGCACGGAGGAGGCAGCACGAGTCCGACGCTGAGCGTGGCTCAGGGAAGCTCCACCACACTGTCGCTGCAGGCACAGAACATCCCCGCTGACATTCCCGTGATGGTCAAGGACCTCCCCTCAGGTGTCGTCGTCGATTCCAGATCCCGGGAGAACAACCAGATTAAGCTGATCCTCAAAGCAGGGTCTAAGACTCCAATCGGCACTTTCGAGATCTCGGCCGAGGCCAAGGTCGGAGATCGCTGGATCTACACCGAAGCCATCGATCTGAAAGTGGTCTCCGGAAACAAGATTCGAGCGGGTCGGTAGACAAAGACCCATCCTGCTGACGTTCGCCGTAGCGGTGGGCTCCAGGCCGCCGTCAGTCGAGCTAGGCTCGAGCGAAATACTTCGGCCTGGAGGCCAAAGCTACGTCGTGCAGCATGACCGCATGCTTTTATCATGTCATCATGGTACGGACACAGATCCAGAAGCAATATCGACAGATTCGAAATCTAGCTCATCGAAAAAGGATTTCGATTTCCGAAGCAGTTCGTCAGTTGGTCCGGCAAGGCCTCGGAGAGGGTCTCAAGGAGGACCAACCCGGTGTTGGGGCTTTTCTGGGTATTGCCGGCATCGCTGCCAGTGGATCGAGCGACCTGGGCCGTCGTCACGACGACTATTTTGCGGAAGATTTCCAGAAATGACGGCGATCTTTGTGGACACCTCCGCCCTCTTGCCGCTGCTAGACCGAGACGACCAGGACCATACGGCCGTTGTGGCGGCCCTTGGCGAGTTCAACCCGTCTCAGACAACCCTGGCGGAGACCATCACTTCGTCAACAGGGTCACGACCCTTCCTCAGCCATGAGACAACGCCGACACGATCTAAGCCAACGTAAGTGGGGATCCCTCGATACTCAGTCGGTGCCGTAGTCGATCTCGAGCCGCCTGAGGGTGCGGGATGCAATCCATAGAACCAGACCCGTAAGGCTGAAGAGTCCCAGGACGGCGACAGCAATCGACGGCGGTTCTGCGGGAGCCATCAGCAGACGGATCAACAAGGGTGCCCCGGAGTCGAGGGGGATGGGGTGCGGAGTCAGAGATCGCACGTAATAGAGCACGCTCAGCTTCTGCAGAGCCGAGGGTAGCGTGCCGATCACGCCCTCCCAAAACAGGATTACAATCGCGGGTACGATCGGATTACGCAGCAGCACTCCGGCCGCCAGAAAAACACTTCCGTATCCCACGCATCCCAAGGCCGCGGCGGCGGCATACTGGAAGGCGTGTGCCGGCCCCTGCCCCTGCCAGAACGCGGCGAGCTCAGCGGGGTCCTGAGGCCATAGCATGGCTGCGTAGGAGATCCAGGCGCCCGCCGTGAAAATCGCGACGGCCGCGACCAATCCAGCGAGGTACTGGCCAACCAATAAGACTTCGCGCCGCGCCGGTACCAGAAACCAGTAGTGCAATGTCTTGTCGAGCATCTCACCTCGGAAGAGATTCATGAAGATGCCCAGGCAACCAAAGAAGATCGCGAGACGCAGGTAGAAATTGTAAAAGACGAACGCGAAGGCGGAACGATCTTCATGGATGTCAATCAACAGATTGCTGTCTATGCGTTCCAGAACGCCTGCCTTGAAGCGTAGGGTCCAGCGGCGTTCGCCGTCGAAGAACGCGAGGTTGCGGAAGTCGACTTCGGAATCTTCGTATTTGCGAGTGAACTGGCGGTCGCTCACAGGCGTGCCGGTTTCCCCCAGGACTTCCGTTTCCGAGTCACCCTTCCGGATTCTCTCCAACGCGGAAACGGCCGTTATCTTATCGGCCCAATCGCGTTGCGTGACCTTTACGTGAAGCCCATGGACGAAAAAGATGAAGGCAGGAAACAGCGCCAGCAGGTATATCCAGGCACTGCGCCGCGAAAAGAAGACGCGCCGCAATTGGAGTCGCATGATCGTCCAGACCTGGCGCAGGCGCAACGTGGTACTCATTCGCCGCCTCCAATCAGGTATTGGTAGAGCGCGTCGACATCCTCATCGATCGCCCTCACCTGCTCGACTGTGTGTCCTGCCAACGAGATGCGCGCCAGGGCTCGTGACAACTCCTGGCGGTTGCGCGTCAGAACGAGCAGCCCCAGACGGTCCTCATGGAGCTGGACTTGGGTCACGTGGTCTTGCTCAAACAATAGGGAAGCGACCTGTGAGGCATCGCGACAGCGGATCAGAAACTGGCTTGGGTGTTCGCGCATCTCGTCGCGCACGCCTCGGATGTTTCCCTCCGCGACGACCCCACCGTTCGCGACCAGGATGACTCGGTCGGAAATCAGATCCACTTCTTGAAGAACATGGCTGGAGAGCACCACGTGCCGTCCCTGCTGGGCGAGGCGCTTGAAGAGGGTGATGGTCTCGGCACGAGCCAGCGGATCAAGACCGTTCAACGGCTCATCGAGGATGATCACCTCGGGATTGTGGGCGATCGCCTGTGCCAGACGTATCCCCTGTCGCACCCCCTTGGAGTAGGCGGCTACCTTGCGATGCGCCGATCCGTTCATCCCCACCTGCTCGAGCGCCTCCCAGGTGAGTCGTTCGGCTTCCTCCGGCGAGTGGCCGGCCAGCAGCAGCCCGGTCGAGACGAACTGGAACCCTGTCAAACCCCGCGGCGCGGAGTCGTACTGGGTTGCGTATCCGATGATGCGCATCAGCCGCTCGGGGTCGCGGGGCGAGAGTCCTCGAACCGCAATCGTACCTCCGTCTGGATGGATCAGCCCGGCCATCAGATTCATCAGCGTGGTCTTACCCGAGCCGTTCGGTCCCACCAGGCTGGTGATCCCGGGGGGAATCCTGAGGGTTACCCGATTGACGCCCAAGACCTCACCGTAGAACTTCGACACGTCGTTGAAGGCGATCTCGGGGGCAGCCTTCACGAGACCACCTCGACAGGTCGCAGCTTGCGGTGAAGAACGTAGAGCAGAAAAACAGAGAATGCCGCCATCGTCAGAAGACACTGAAGTGCGTCAGGTCCGGGTAGCGCTTCAACACCGAGCATCGAGCACCAGACCTGATTCATCGCATGCGCAGGGTTGAACGCTGTCGGCCACTCTGCCCGCAGAATCGAGCTTGTCAGTTCAGCGGCACCGGCGAGCACGAAGAAGAACCCGAGTACCAGTCCACCGGCGACGATCCTCCATCTCACGTAGGCGGAGCTTGCCATCGCAACCAGGCTCACAAAGAGGATCCAGAGCAGGAAACCGATCAGGATTCCGGCGCCCAGCACCCAGTTTTCTACGGACCAGCTCCAGCCCGCCAGGCCTGTCTGTACGAAGAACAAGACCATACCGGGAACCCACGTCACCGGTGAAAGCACTCCGACCAGAGCCATCGTCCGAGCCAGGATGTACTCGGGGCGCGACAAGGGACGACTGAAGTAGAGCGGCAGTGCGCCGTTCGTCAGATCGGGCGCAATCAGGCTAGGGCCGGCGAAAGCTGCCAGGAAGGTCGCGAAGACCCCCTGCACCCGCATAAAGGTCACGAAAAACTGTCCGTCGATTTTGAGGAACTCCAGGACCACTTCAGGAAAACCCAGCAGTAGCTCGGCATGATTCGAAAGGTAGATAAACACCAGACAGCCGACCGGCCAGAACAATGCGAGGAGAAGGAAAACGAGGATGCGGCGATCGCCCATCAGTCCTTCCCAAGCGAACCGCGGCAATACCATCAGGCGTGACGAGCGCCTCGTGAGGGGGCCATCGTAACGCTGATAGCCGCGCCTATGAACGGCCATTCTCGACGACCTCCTGAGCCAGGGAGGCTGCTTCTCCGGGCATCCCCTGAATGTGTCCGACCGCCTTGAAAAAGATCTCCTCGAGCGTGTCACGCCGATGGGTCATGTGATGGACATCCAGGTTTTCCTGCGCCGTCACACGCCAAATAACATCTAGACCGACTCCCGGTGGCAGCACGATCCGCCAGCGTCCATTCCCCTCCGTCACGCCCTCCGCGTTCTGTTTCTGCAGTGCGTCCGCCAAACCGTCATCGTTCCCTGAGACATCGAGTTCCACGAAGCGCCGGTTCGCCCGGCGTTCCTCTTCCAGGTTGGCATGGTGGACAATTCGACCCTCGTTGAGGATGACCACCTCGTCGCAAATCTCCTCTACATCGCGCAAGAGGTGGGAACAGAGCACCACGTTCATCCCGTGCTGCTCTTTCATTTCGCGCACCAGCCGAAGCATTCGTGCGCGTGCCGGTGGATCGAGTCCATTGGTCGGTTCATCGAGGATCACCAATTCCGGCCCATGCACGACCGCCTGAGCCAGCTTGGCCATCTGCTTCATGCCGAACGAATACGTCCCCAGGGCACGGTAGCGGGCTTCTCCCAGTCCGACGTGAAACAGGACTTCGTGCGCCTTCTCGAGCGCACTGCGCTGCGGAAGTCCCGAGAGCTCAGCCATCAAGCGCAGAAAACGGACGGCTGTCATGCCTGCAATGAAGGCCTCGTTCTCCGGCATATAGCCGACACGTGCCTTGACCTCGCTCGACCTGGCATGGCAATCCAAGCCGAGAATCTGCGCCGACCCTCCGGAGGCCTTGTGGAATCCGAGCAACGCAAGTATCAGAGTGGATTTTCCGGCGCCGTTCGGCCCCAACAGGCCGATCGACTTGCCGGAGCCGGCCACGCCCAGACGGGCGGAGATATCTTTCAGGATCTCCCGCCCACCGAGACTGACGCTCAGGTTTTGAAGCTCAATAACCGGTGTCACAAATTGGGGTTGTCCGAAGTCGAATCATCGCTGGGCGGAGCCGTGTGACCGAAGCCGCCAAGCAACATCGCGTTCAAGAGCGCACTCGTCAAACCGGTACGACTCGCGGCGTGAATCCGTTCCGCCTCACCGTCGAAAACGACTAGCATGGACTCTCGACTCTCGAGCAGATTCTGTAGAACAGGGCTCTCGACGATCGACGCAAGGTCCGCGACCACTCCGTTCGTATCGAACCACAAGAATCCCGAATGGTGCAGATTCGAAGTCACGGGGAACCGCCGCTGGAAAGCATCAGTGTAGATCAACGGCGACGCCGAGTCACGGACCGCGATCGCCCGCATCGCCAACGCTCGGTCCGTCGAGGCAATCAAGTATCCGCGATCGTAGGTCCAATGAAGCTCCATCGATCGAGTCGGCTTGGGGACGGAATCCTGCCCTTCCGAGGGGCTGACGCGGACCGACTTCCAGGCGCGGCCGTTCACGCCCTCTTCGGTGAAGGTCATCGAATGGTCCATCTCTGCTGCGTCTGACCGATCGTTGTGGGCCTCGACCCACCTCCGCACCGCTTCGTCCAGCGCGACTGGATTGATCGTCTCGAAAACGACGATCCAACCGGGTGTCGGAAGCGTAGGCCGCTCGAGTGCGAAGGTGAAATCGGTACCCAGAGCCGCAGCGATATCGAGACCGATACTGATCCCGGTCGCCGTCTCGAACTCATGGATCTCTGTCGCGAGCCTACTGTCTTCACCCAGCCGCGAAAGGATCTCGTCAAACGCCTGACCTGGTTCGCGCAGGGAGGCGGACACCACGATTGCTGCCTCACTCGAGGCGTACTCCGCTGAGCCTGCCGGACCCGGCGAGGCCAGCCACGAAGCCATTCCCATGCGCCCTTCGGTGAAGGAGAGGGTGGCCTCGCTGTGCTCGGGCCCGTCGCCGGAACTCTGTTCCAGGAAGAGACGGCGCATCGTCGGCAGTCCAAGGACTTGTTCCGCATCCTCATCCAGTCCCAGATCAAGGCCGAGTGCTGCGACATCGATAGCCGTCAGCCAGCCCACGCCGCCTTCGTACCGACTCGCTATCTCCGCCGCGAAGGCCGATGAACCAGCGCCGCCGAGAGAGGCGCTCACGGTCATCAGATTCTCTGCGCTATCGGAGATCAGAAGCAAACCCCCCTCCACTGCGTAAGCCGTCTCGCTGTCACTCTCAAGGTTGCCGATTACTTCGTGCAGATCGTCTTCCTTGCCAGCTTGGACCTCTGCCAGCAACAGGGGAATCCTGTGGATCAACGCAGTGGGGTCTGCGGTCAATACAAACAACATCTCCTCTCCCAGCAGGGGCGTGATCGCTCGTAAGCGATCCAGCATTTCCCGCAGACCAAGGCCTGCCTCCGAAGACCACCACTCATGCAGGACCTCGTTCTCGCCGGCCCGCTGATCCAACAGCGAGAGAGCCTGGTCTATGGTCCCGGTCAGATTAGGGATCGCAGAATACAGACGGGTCCCTGCGGGTAAGTGGGGGACCAACCGTGCCTGGGTGCGCAATTCCGGACCCGCCAGCTCGGCCAGGTCTTTCTCCAGGCGCAGCATCTCGGCCAGCACGGTGTAATACCTCTCTGCCGACTGGCTCCAGGCGATCGCTTGCTCGATGCCGACTCCTTCGAGAGCCGAGTTCGAGGCCAACTGTTGTCCCGGCTCGAGCACTTTCTGCAAGCCGGATTGCCGAACCTCCACTGCGCCCTCGACCACCGAGACCAACGACCCCGCCGTCGCGCTTGAAACTGCGAAAATCGTGCCAGTCACCGCAACCATCGAATCACGGGTTATCACACGCAAACGGTCCTTTCCCTGAGGAGCCGCTTCAATCAGCAGATCCCCGTAGTCCAAGCGAACGGTCTGGCCACTCCAAGCCGAGTGAACCGATAGCTTGGTACGCTGATTGACCTCTACTCGGGAGCCGTCAGCGAGCACGAGGATCGCGTGCGCGCCGGCCCCCGTCCGAATCGCCTCTGCTTCGAATAGCTTCGTACCCGGCTCTACTGTGCCGGCGGGGAACACCTGGACCTCTCCCGAAACTGAAGCCACCGTTGCCCGGGCACCTGAGGGAGCCAGTACCCTGTCGATCTGATCACGGCCCAGGTAGAGCAAGGCCAGAACGACTCCCGCGGCCACGATCCAGCGCGTCCAGCCCCGCTGCCGAGGACCCTCCGCAGGAGGCGGGAGGACCTTCGCTTCGCCCTTTGCTTCGGAGAGCGCACGCCGACAAGGGACACATCGACCCAAATGGTCCTCGAGCAGCAACCGTCTCGAGTCTGTTAGCCGGTTCTCCAGGTATGCGCCCAACTGGGGACGGAATTCCGAGCACAGAGGGGAAGTCGAACCCGTCAAGCGTTCCCGAACGCGTCCCCGAACGGCTTCGACCTCTTCAGCCGTCGCATTCTCTTCGCGCATGTCCTTCAGCAACTCGTCAAACTGATGTTCCGTCATCTCTTTCGTCATAGGATGGACCCCTTCATCTGCTCAAATCTTCTCGGAGGGCTACTCTAATGCGGTGCAACCGACTGGCCACGGTTCCGCGTTCCAACTCCATCAGGCCGGCCAGCTCGTCATAGGAGTAGCCCTCGAGATAGCAGAGGACAAACAACTCCGCATCTAGCGGCGCGATCTTCGCCAAAGCTCTCCGCAGACGCTCTTTCAGAAGTGGGGAACTCTGGTGCGCGATCCCGTCATACTCGCCTTCGAAGCCCAGCGCCGGGGCCCCCCGATCCGGCCGGGCCGCCCTGCGCCGCAACAGGTCAATCGAAGCATTCGTGGCAGCACGCCGTAAGTAGGCCTCCGGAGACCTTGCCGGATCGATCGTGAGCCGATTGTTCAGCACGCGCAGGAACACGTCTTGCAGCACATCCTCGGCGTCCGCCGGGTTGCCCGTAACCCGTAGCGCGGTACGATACACCGTCTCGGAGTAACGCTCGTAGGCCTCATCGAACCCCAGCGAGACTCTCACCTCAATCGCCTCATCCACGACCACCAGGTTGGCTGCTCTCATGCTGTCCGCCCTCTTCCCGGTATACGCAGCTCCGACACAAGTAATTCATTTGACCTGAGATTCCCTTCGGGACCGGATCACTCGCCCCAGGAAAACCGTGGGGGTGGCCTCCAGGGCGCCGTGTGTCGAGCTAAGCTCGACCGCTCTACTTCGGCCTGGAGGCCAAAGCTACGCCTCTCTCTTACCGAATCTGGAAGCCGTAAAGATCGGCGTGCCGTAGATGAAAGCGAAGACGTACCGGCTTGCCTCGAAGGGGAGCCAGATTCGACCCTCCACTCCAGCTTACCTCTTGTTGGGTGCTGTCGAAGGCCTGAAGCAGGCATTCCTCCCGACCGAAGCCGGGCACGGGACTTCCCGCTTCATCCAGGACTTCGACCGCCACTCGGCCCTCGCTGGCGGCAGCGTTGACCGTCAACCTGCTCCCCTGGAAAACCAGGGGATGAGTGGTAAGCACCCCCTCCTTTTCTCGGGCCCGCCGAGAGGCGAAGCCGTTGGTGCGGAACTCCACCCGGAAGGGAACAATCTGGAACTCGCGGCTTTTCTGGACATGGTTGGCCCGGGTCTGCCCGGTGTTGGCTTCGAGCTCGGCCCAGAAGGCTTCCCTTGCCTCTTGCAGTGTCTGGCTGCAAGTGGGACGTCGCCAGCTCCAGATGCAATCGTACAGCGCCCAGGAAGGCTGAGTGGGTGCCGGAGCAGACAGGTAGCGTCGGCCACTGTACTGTTCGTCGTCAAAAATCTCGGATTCGGGAATTGCAGGCCTATGGCGGTTGCCCGCCAGCTTGTCCCGGAGCCAGGCGTTGCCGTGCAGCGTATTGGTCCCGTGGTAGAAGGCCAGGGTCCGGTCGCCCTCCGTTTGTGCTTCATCGAAGAGATAGACGATCCCGTAGTCGTAGCTGCCGTCGGGGCCGTTGGGAATCCAGGCCTGGTCGCCTCCCAGATCCTCCCAGTGGATCCCGTCGCGGCTGACCCACAAATGGATCGCCATCCGTTGGGCAGCGCAATCGTAGAGGGGAAAAAAGCCGATGTAGAGATCCCCAATCCGCTTTATCCTTTGCATCCCGTAGCTCTGGTGCTTGGGGTGCTCCCGTGGTGGCGCCCAGATGTAGCTGCGGCTCCAGTTCACGCCGTCCCGGGTCGTCAACCGCCCCAGGTTGCGGGAGGCGGCCCACTTGTTGTCATAGCGGACCAGAAACTTTCCGAGGGCGGGGGGATGGGCGGCGAAGTACAGGACCAACTCACCCGTCCGTTCGTCATAGAAGTAGGGACCCAGGTTGTCAGTGGGGCTGTCCAGGGTCTCCAGCTGCAGATGAAGCCGCATGAAAGGGCGCTCGGAAGTGAGGTAGCGGGTGCCCTGGGGGTCCCGAACCATCAGATAGGTGCCCCGCTGAAACTGCATATTCCGGGCCTCGGGACTGTCCACCAGGGTGGCCGTCCGCAGATCGGGCACCCCTCGGGATCGATAGTCCCAGGTGCCCCCGAAGACTCCTCCCTCTTCCACACCGCCCCTGGGGGGAAGCTTCTCCAGGATGTTGTTGGCCCGGGAACCCTCGAATTCCACCAGGCCCAGGTCGGGTTTGGTCCAGTGAATCAGATCGGTGGAGACGGCCAGCAACCGGTAGGAAGAGCTCCTGTACCCGAGCTCGTAGCGCCCCTTCTCCCGGTTGAAGGTGTAGGAAGAGCCCTGTGGCAGCATGACGGAGTGACCCTCCCAGGGCCGGTCGGGTTGAAACAGGGGCTGCTTGCCAAGCTTGCGTGCCGGATGGAAGACTCTCTTTAGATGACTCTGATTCTCGATCAGGAAGTCGTCCACGAAAAGCTGGGGAGCCACTGAGATCTGGATGGGTGGATCCGCTTTCGGAGGCGGGCCGTTGCGATAGAGGTAGAGAGCCCGACGGACTCCATCCTCCCAGAGACGGCCGTCGATCCGAGGCCGAACCCGGACATGGTAGGCGGCCTGCTCCAGACCCTGCAGATCAAAAGGAACCCGCGTCTTTTCCTGCGTGAGTGTGCGTCGGCTGAGGGATGATCGGGTACGCCCTGTCTTGGATTCCACCAGATCCACCTCTACCGGCAGTTCCCGGATCGGTGCTCCCTTCTGGAGCCAGAGCTCCACCTCGGCCGAATCGTCGTCAATATAGGCTAGGCGATCCAGGTCCGCCCCTACCCAGGTCTGGACGGGGAGTCGTAGGTCGCTACTAAAGATGATCTGGCCGTCCTGGACCCGTCTTCCCCTGACCGTCAGCAGGTAGTTCCCTGGATCGTGGGTATCCATCCACCAGCCAGTGGGAAGATAACCTCGCTTGGGGGGCCCCTTTCTGGCGCTGGCGGGAAGGGGCCGGTAGGGACCATGAGCCAGAAGCGGGCCCAGATCGAAGCTGACCTGGGTGTCTTTGGGTCCAGGCTCCAGTCGTTGTCTGAGCGTCCGCGCACCCCCTTCGGGAAACCCCAACGAGACTTCCAACTCCAGGGCTTCCTTCGCACCGCACTGGAACTGAAGCCTATAGCTGGCGTCTCCGCCAAAACCCAACTGGAAGTTGACCGGGACCACCCCGTGCTCAACCTGCTTCAGTAAGTACGGCGTCAGATCGATCGGAGGGTTCGAGCCCTTCGGCTGAACCTCCTGGCCGAAAGCTAGAAGGGCCAGAAGTGAAACTAGTGTGACTCGGGTACTCGACACCATCGCTGGCTCCTCTTCCGAAATGCGTCCCTAAGGGCCCGCGCAGAAATAACTTGGTAGAATTGGCGCTCGGATTCACGCCATCTTCGGCCGCCCCTCAATCGCGAAATCCTCAACGTAAACCTGGCTACGCCTGCGGTTTCGCTCAATCGTTCGCGGCCAAAGATGGCGTGAATCCGAGCGCCAATTCTACCAAGTTATTTCTGCGCGGGCCCTTAGGACGACGAGAAAACCTGCCTTCATCATGAAAATGGGAGACATTCAGAGTTGAAAAGACCTTATGGGACGACTCCCACCCTGGGACCCCACTTCCTGCAATTGCTCTGCTCGATGAGCACGATAGCACCGGCGAAATCAGCTCGGCAAGCCACAACAGGCGACGCCAGGTGTCGGCCGGCCTCAGGTGCCCACAGCCTTCGGCATTGTGTCCGAG
The DNA here is from genome assembly GCA_965222655.1 of Acidobacteriota bacterium. Taxonomy (GTDB): domain Bacteria; phylum Acidobacteriota; class UBA6911; order RPQK01; family JAJDTT01; genus CAUZIZ01. The sequence continues at coordinate 1,324,912 of CBDCUP010000021.1, read as the reverse complement.
TAACGGCCGGCGTATTCTGGCGTCCGAGCCAAAGAACGTGGACGACCCAACCTTGAGCCAGAGCGGCCTGGGAAGGGTGGACTGGGCAATCATCCTGGTCTACGCCTTCACCACTATAGGCCTCGGCTACTACTACAGCCGTAAGCAGAAGAATGTCCGGGAATATTTCGTAGGCAGCGGGAGAATGAACCCACTTCTGGTGGGAGTCTCCTTGTTTGCAACGCTCCTGAGCACCATCTCCTACCTGGCCGTCCCCGGTGAAACCATCAACAGGGGGCCCGTCAGCATCCTGATCGGAGTTCTCGCGCTGCCGGTGGTTTATCTGGTGGTCTCCCGATTCCTTCTGGGTGTCTACATGCGCCAGAGGGTGACCAGTGCCTATGAACTTCTGGAGGAACGATTGGGGCTGGGAATCCGGATCCTGGGGGCCCTCATGTTCCTGGCCCTGCGGCTTATCTGGATGTCCTTACTGGTGTACATTGCTGCCTCGGCGATGACGGTCATGTTGGGTGTGGGCGAAGAATGGATTCCCTCCATCGTCCTCGCAACCGGCTTCGTTTCAGTCATCTACACCTCCCTGGGAGGGTTTGGAGCGGTGGTCGTCACCGACTTCCTCCAAACCGTGCTACTCCTGGGAGGAGCCCTCCTGGTGGTGGTGCTCATCACCATCTCCCTGGACGGTTTCAGCTGGTTCCCCACCATCTGGCAGCCCACCTGGGATACTCAACCCTTCTTCAGTTTCGATCCTCGAATTCGGGTGACCGTGGTGGGGTCTATCCTGGCGGTTCTGGTCTGGCAAGTCTGCACGGCAGGCGGGGACCAGGTGAGTATCCAACGATTCATGGCTACCGGGAGTGCGCGCTCCGCTCGGCAGGCCTTTCTGACCCGGACCTTGCTCGGAGCCTGTGTCAGCATTCTCTTGACCCTGGTAGGCTTTGCCCTGCTGGGTTATTTCACACAGAGATCCAATGAGCTACCGGCCGGCTTGAGTCTGGCCGCAGACGGGGACAAGATCTTCCCGCGTTTCGTAGCCTTCCACCTTCCCGCCGGGGTCTCGGGCCTGGTGGTCTCCGCCATGTTCGCAGCTGCCATGTCCAGTATCGACTCGGGCGTCAACTCGATTACGGCCGTGATCATGACCGACTTCCTGGGTCGCTTCGGTCGAACGCCCAATACCGCCAAAGGCCAGGTTCGACTTGCCCGGCTGTTGGCCTTCAGCGTGGGCGGTGTCGTCGTCATAGGAAGCAGCTTCATAGGAGATGTGCCCGGCAACTTCATCGGCATGACCCAGCGAGCGGACAACCTTCTGGTGACCCCTCTATTCGCCCTTTTTTTCTTCGCCCTCTTTGTCCCTTTTGCCCATCCTCTGGGAGTAATAGTGGGAACGGTCTACGGCGTAACTACGGCCACTCTGATCGCCTTTTCGGGAAGCATCTATGAGGCTCTCGAAGGAGCATCCTTTTTTGGCATCTCCAGCATCCAAACCACACCCATCAGCTTCCAGTGGATTGGACTGGTCGCTCTGATCGTCAATCTGGCAGCAGGGCTTCTTGCGAGTCGACTCCTCCAGTCGAGTCGGGGAACGGTGTTGTGGAAGATGGTCGTCGTGCTGATTCCTCTGCCGTTTCTGGTGGCCACCATCGTTCTCTGGCCCTGGATTGATGTGGCCTTTCTGTAGGCAGTCGCCAAGCTATTCCCAGACTTACTGGAACCGCACGGAACAGGTGTGGTGCCGCGAACTAACAGTAGCGAGCGACCTCATACCGCCGAGGAACGTTGACCTTCGGTGGATGTGTCCCGCTCAAGGAGGCCGCTTCAGCGGCCTGGCGCGAACTCGGGATAGGGGAAGCCCTCACGGGCCTTCCCCTCCCACACCACCAGGCATACGGGTCCGTACCAAGGCGGTTCGCTAGGGTTGAATGCGCTGATGATTAGCCAACCGAGGAAGACCTAACCGATCGAAATAAGCATTCGGAAGCGCTATCCGGACCCCGGGCGCTTGACTGAGGGCCCAAGGGCCCTTGACGCTCCACGCGGTCCGCTGGGCCATATCCCGACTCACGCCCAGCCGGATCAACTCCGCCTGGCGTCGCCGGTAGACCTTCCACTGTTTCCATTGGACGCTGCGCAGGCGACGACGAATCCAGCTGTCCAGACCCCGCAGGACCCAGGGGCTCTCGACGTACCCAAAGTATCCAATCCAGCCCCGGAGGTAGCGGGACAATTCGTCCACACGCTGCTCCAGGCTGATCCCCCGGTTACGCCGCGTTAAACGACGCACCCGGGATCGAAACCGCTGGATCGATTCCGGCGCAATCTTGCGCCGGTTGGGCGATCGGCCTCCTGTGAACGTGAAGCCTAAGAACTTCCGCTTCTGGGGCTCATCCACCGCACTCTTCTCCCGATTGACACGCAGTTTCAGTCGCTGGCTCACAAACCGGCTCACACTCGCCATCACTCGCTCCCCCGCCCGCCGACTCCGCACATAAATGTTGCAGTCATCGGCATAGCGGACAAAACGGTGACCCCGGCGCTCCAGTTCCTCGTCCAGCTCATCCAGAACCACGTTCGAGAGAAAGGGGGACAGGGGGCTGCCTTGCGGCGTCCCTTCCGTCGGCGCACTCACCAGTCCGTACCGCAGAATCCCCGCGCTTAGATACGCTCGGATCAACTTCAGTACCCGCTTGTCCCCAATCTCCCGCGCCAGCCGGCTCAGCAAACGATCGTGGTGAACTCGATCGAAAAACTTTTCTAAATCGAGATCGACCACGGTCCCGTAGCCCGCTTTCACGTAGTCTTGGGCACGCGCCACTGCCTGATGAGCCCTGCGCCCCGGTCGATAGCCATAGCTGGACTCTGAGAACGTGCGATCCCACTTGCGTTGCAGCACTTGCAGCATCGCTTGCTCGATAAATCGATCGATCACACACGGAATCCCGAGTCTTCGCTTGTCTTTCCTTCCCGGTTTCGGAATCTCCACCCCCTTGACAGGTCGCGGTTGATACTCCCCGCACAGCAGCTGTTCTTTGATCGACCGCCAGTTCGCCTTCAGGTACTCCGGCAGTTCATCGACGGTCATCCCGTCCACTCCCGGACCCCCTCGGTTCGCTCGCACTCGTCTCAACGCCGCTTCCAGATTACTTCGCTCGCATATCTCCTCCATGACGTTCTCACCAAACATCGGGCCTTCGGTTCGCCCTTTCGCTAAGGATGAATCCGCCGTCTCCCCGCTTCCCTGGGGCCGCACCCCAGCTGTTCGGTTTGAGGTCCGCTTCGGACTTCTCTGCCTCTGTTGATCACCCTTAAGATTGGACACCTACTAACCTCTCCCTACCGTTCGGGCCTTCCGTGAGTTTCCCCACCTACTATGCCCTCTGCGGACTCCTGGAGGGCGCTATGAAACCTTACGATTCCACCTGTCCTTCAAGGGACAGCCTCCCAGGCCTCCCGGGGTAAGGACGCTGTCTTTCCGTACACAACCGCTGGATTTACGCTTCCGGATCTTGATGGATATGGACTTCGTCACCACGCGCTGACTCGTCCGACCTTGGCGCCTACTTATCCAGTTTCTGTGCGTCGGCTCGTACGTTTGCTCCACACTTCCTTCAGACCCCACCTCGCGGTGACGCCCTTGTGCTTCGCTAGCCTTCACCTCCATCAGGTTGGCGGAGGGACTTGCACCCTCCCAGACAGCGCGCGTGCCCGGCACGCGCGTATTAGACCGGTCCTTCAGGACCGGGTGGGCGAGCAAGCAGATGCCGGAGCCCGCTTTAGCGGGCTTCTCGAACACAGGCTTCAGCCAGATTCCGGGTTAAAGATGACTAAAGCCGCGGGTTCGAGAAGGACCGTGAACGGCCCTCAGGAGCAGTGGAGTAGCGGCCTACCCCGGCGTGAACGCCAGGTCTAATACGCTTCGCGCCAGACCGCTGAAGCGGTCTCTTTGGAAACTACACTACGCCGAGGCAAGAGACTTGGCCAGTTTGTGAACTTGTTCTCGGCCAAGGAGCCCTAGCGAAAAAAGGAATCTCTGGTCTCAACACGCCTGAGAGAGTGGACCCGGTATTCAGGGTGGCTTCTCACGGAGAACTTCGGCTTCTCTTTATCGAATTCCTCGCTGCCCTCCAAGGGTTCATACGCTAGCAAATAGAACTGCTTCATCGTCTTCCTCAGCAGCGACACCTCCTCGACCACTCTGCTGGCCGCAAAAGAGACTCCCGCGGTCTCGCGGATTATGGTGCCCTGGGCTGTTTTATCGCCCCAAAGACCGTAGGCGTCTCCCATCCGATTGGGGAATCCCACCCCGAAAAACCGGGCACCTGCTTCCAGAAGATGATCCCTGGTGGCCTCACCCAGGTTGCCGAAAGCCGCCGAAATCACCAGCTCCAGGCCAAAGTTCCTTTTTCGAGCCTTGGGCTCGAGGCACGGCGGCCTGGAGACCACCGCCACGACGTCTATTGAGCCTGAAAGCTTCCTGCCGGCTGGCTGTTTAGCTGGAATCCTCCATCAGTCAACAGCGTCAGGACCGCGATAGAAGCATCGGAGATTATTCGAAGTGTCCCTTTGAAGTCCCCCTGGATGTTGGCTCCGGCGGCGGTGGTCGCGAATTCAGAGATCTGATTGAAGGCGGGCAAGACGATACTTTCACTCGAGACCAATGCTCCCGCTGCATCAAGCAGCGTCAACGTCACATTGGCGTCGACGCTGGTGGCGTTGACGAGAGCGAAACTGGTATCGATCGAGCCTTCCTTGCAGACGACCACGTTCCACGTTGTCGCGAGATTCACGACTCCTCCCAGCCCGGCAGAAAAAAGAGGTTCATCCGGTAAATGGGGAGGTGCCGCCAGTCAAAGGCAGGCCATGGAAACTGCCGCACTATGCAAACCGTGGAAAAACAAGTAGTTCTAGAGGAGAACTGGCAAGTGCTCGCAGTTGTTTTTCCACCGTTCGCACAGCGCTTGGAAAACTCCGTATCACGGGCTTGCTGGCCCGGTTCGATGTCGCTCGGAGTTTTCCACAGTTCCCACGGCCTCTGCTACTGCAGCCGACTATATGGACAAGCGAACGGGGAGCAGATTTGGGATCCGGAAGGTGCCAACCACGTCCCCACCTCCCCATTTACCGGATGACCCAAAAAAGATCGCTTCCGGCCTGGCCCAGCGGGGACGAAGAGGCGGTGCCCCCCCCATTGACGGTCGTGTTGAAGGCGGCTCCGCACGGAACTCCGACACAGACTCCCCAAACCACCTGCAATGGCCCGGATGAGTCCAGTTTCTTGACCACCCCGGCATTGGGCGGAATCGTGAACTCGAAGTTGCTCGCCTCGACACCGTCTATGGTGGCAGTGCCGGGAGAGCCATCCTGGTTGAGGAGACTCAACTGGGCGGTACTGGGCTCAGTGCCGGAATTGACGAAGGTAACCGATGTGCTGATCTGCAGCGTGCTGCCAGTTGGGAGAGCACTCAGATCCATACCGGGAACGCTCCGCAACCCGAGAGAGGCAAGTCCAAACGCAAGGATTGGCAGGTAGGTGTGGCCCACCCGATACACGAGATAGTAGGTCAGCACGATTCCGGCAATGGTCCAAGACAGTTCGGCCAAACCTCCGATGGAGTGGGGTAACAGGGCAATCACGCCGGGGAAGAAACAGATCGAGTAGAGACCTGCCACTAGCAATAGGGTTCCGGTGACCGCCATCAGCATCCGGTTGGAAGCCGTCCGCTCCAACACAATTTCACCCAGATCGAACTCGTGGTTGCCGTTCTTGTCAACGAAGGCCGAACCAATGGTGAGGGCCACGATCTTGTACTTCTCTTCCTCTCCAACAAACGGCTTGAACCAAACGTAGCCCAGGATCGATCCCGGTATGAAAGTTTCGATTATGGCGCCGTTGGTGATGCTTAGCGCGCACTCATCGGGAAAAGGCATCGGCCTGGGAATCATCAAGGTAAGCGCGGCCAGCCCTTTCCAGAAAAGGAAAGCGAGTCCCAGCTCGGAGCGGGCCAACGGTCCCCGTTGTTCGCTCCACTCGTCAGCGAGTAGAGGTGGGAGGCTTGTTGTGGCCTGTTGCAGGCCTTGCGGATAGGCTTGAGGCACCATCACCGTGATCAGGCAGGCACAAAGCAGAATAGCAATTGGTCTTCTCATCTGAATTCCTCCCATGCTGTGACTTGATCGTAAGGACACCTAGAGACTCCACGTCGGGATGGGCGTACCCGAGGACAGAACCTCCTCGACATAGCAACCTGTCTGGGGAGCAGGAGCCGCTCCCTCTCTCACTTCCGCGGTATCACAGATCCTCATACCGATGAGGTTGTGCCAATTCCCATCAGCCAACTGGACCGTAGAGGCCGAGGGGTGGTCGACGGCCCAGGTATCCCCTGAAGGCGCCAGCCCGAACTCCGCCACTGAGTCCCTGACCAGGATTGGCGGCTCGAGCCCATCCCTGGCCTGGTTCAGAGGCCAGAGACAGAGCTTCTCCCGTCCGCGGGCTGAAGCGTAGACGATACCCTGGTCGTTCTTCTGCGGCCGGAAGCGCTCGCCCAGGGGATGGAGGATTACCTCATTGAGATTCGCCGCGATGTAGGGTGTGCCGTCGGCCGCCTGGTTGAGGGTGATGGGACACCCCCCAACCGCGCCCACCACGTGGAGGGTCTTGGTCCAGCTGTGCCCCCCATCCTGGGAACGCCAGACCCTGGATTCGAGACGCCTCCTGCCCTCCTGATCCCTCCCCGCCCGGGCGGAGAAGAGAAGGCTCCCGTCCAGATCCCGAATGACGCTGGCCTCAAAAGAGCCATCCGAGTCGGTGATCGGCACCCAGGAGGCAGGTCGCCAAGTGCCGGACTGTCTGCTCCAGCGGGTCAGCCCCGCTCCGAATCCATCTTGGATCCCACCAGCCATGGCAAAGAGGAGGTCCTCTCCGTCGGGTATAGCCGTGGTCATACCGGGGTTGGAGATCAACGCTCCCTCAAGAAGCTGATCGAAGGGAATCCTCTTGGTCTCGGTGACGAGGAAGCTGTCACCGTCATAGGCCAACTGATAGACCTCCGCGTAGTGGTACGCTTCGCCCGCCGGGTAGGTGCTTTTCTGGTCAGCTGTCCAGGCGATGACCTGGCTGAAACTGAAGCCGGTCCCAGCGTGAGGATGAGGAGAACCGTTCTCCAGCTTGGCTCCCAAAGGAACGAAGCCCCCGCGGACCGGATACTTCACCATGATGGCGGGCTTGCCGGCAGGGCTCGAGTTGGGATTATCCTCATCGTGGTTGCGGGAAATGGGGATGGCCTCGCTGGCCTGGATCTCCGAGAGGTCGCCGAAGAGAAACGCGTCGCTTCCTGCCTCGAAGTCGCGGCCCCGCTTCCCCTTGATGTTGCACAGAACGGCGGCCTTCTGAGGAGCCACCTGAACGATCAAACCGATCCCGTAACGCCAGGTTTCTCCCTCTGGCTCACTCGCAGGAACGGCAACATCGGCGGGTCCAAGAGTCATTTGCAAGGGGCCTGTTGCCGCCGTTTTCGCTGGGGTTGCTCCGCCAGATCGGTCCGATTCTCCGGGGCCACAGGCGATCCCGCTCAGTACTGGGGAAAGGGCCAAAGCCACTCCCGCTCTCCGCTGAAACTCTCTTCGCGTCAACTTCATGGTCTCTCCTGAATCCAGTGTCTGGCCTGCCCGGAGCGGGCCTCAAAACTGTGGGTGGACCTACCAGGCAATACTAGATCCTCGACTCTGGAAGGGCAAACGAGTATTTTACGCAAGGGCTCTCTCAAGCCGATGCAAGCGTGAAACTTCTTCGAGCAGCGACCGGCGTAGGATGGGCATTCTTGCCCGTCGGTGTCCTCGACGGGCAGGAGTGCCCGTCCTACAAAGGAAAACCATGATGAAACTATCAATCCTGCCCCTATTTATTGCGTTTGTCTTTCTCTTCTGCATAGCGATCACACGCAGGGCAAGGTCAAATGAATCGATAGGCGCCGCCGAAGCGAGAAGTGTTTACGCGCTAATCCTGACTTTCTTTGCGTGGACGCTGATCGCTGTTGTTATGGGAATCAAGGGAACACACCTTGAGCTTATGCAACGCGTACCGTTGCTGTGGCAGGCGCTAGTCGTGGTCACTCTGTGGAGCCTCGCTTTCACCTTCTCTGGTACCCTCCGAAGCGGTCTGCGCGGCATCGCCACGAGTACACCCGGACATTGGCTGGTTTTCGTCCAGGCCCTCCGCATCGGGGCTCTTGGTGGCATCGTGAAAGGGATCCGAGGCGAAATTACTTCCAAGTTCGTTTTCTGGATCGGTATACCGGACTTCCTCTTTGGCGTCTCCGCCCTCATCGTCGGGTGGCTGCTATTGCGCAAGGCCATCGGCCCTCGCTTCCTGATAGCCTGGAACCTCATCGGCTTCGGGCTGATCGTCCTACCCACGTTCCTTCCTACGAGCTACTGGATGAACGAGCCGGGATTCTCCTTCATCTTCGAGTTCCCGATGATCCTTGCTCCGAGCGTCGTAGTGGCCATCTTCGTCTCCCTGAACCTGCTGCACGCCTGGGGGATCTTTGTGACGGAGAAGGGGAATAGAGAGTAGATAAGAACGGAGTTCAGCGCGGGGTCTCCGGGTGGCGGACGATCTCTGCGGGAGAGAGGCCACAGCCGACGATCACTCGGCAAAACGAAAGGAAAACAACTTGCCGCGATCGATGTGAAATCGCAGCCCGATGGGTTTGTCCTTCAATCGGCTGAGGTCGGCCCCCTGCTTCCAGCTCACGCCGTGGCGCAGGCTGTCCCCCTTCACTTCGACTGCGTCTTCTCGACCGAATCCCGGGAGCGGTCTGCCGTCGGTACCGAGAATCTCCACTCGAACGGACCCCTGGCTGGCATCCGCATTGAGCAGGAGCCGGTCTCCAGACATCCGGATGGGTTTGGTGGTCAGGGTGCCGTCACCGGCATCGATCGAGACGAAGCCGTCCCGGCGAAGCTTCGCCAGTCCCACCGCACCGCCCTGGACCTCTTTCCGATTGGTTGCCCAGTGGAGACCGCGGAACCCGATGTAGTAGATCAGGATCTCGTCACCCACCGTCAGCGGGTGCTGCATGATGTAGAGCATGCTGCGATCGAACGCTTCCGCTGCGGTGCCCAGCGGCAGGAAGACGTCCCGCCCGCCGGCGCGGCTCCAGGTCCTTCCGTCACGGCTGAAGGCTAGCTGGATATCCACCGTATCCATCCAGTCGACTCCGGCGGTGACCTTGGTCTCCATCCCCGGGAGGGTATGGTAGACGGAGATGAAGCCCAGGTAGACGCTGCCATAGGGCATGAACTCCATGTTGTAGAACTGCTGGCTCCAGGGCGGATCTTCCCTGTCGGCGCTCATGATGACGCCGCGGGACTCCCACTTGAGAAAGTCGTCGCTTTCACTCTGAAGGACTTCCCGGCGGGCCCAGTCCTGCGGGTGGTAGCTAGGATTGTGCCGAGTGTGCGCCACGTATTTGCTCAATCGCGGATCCCATAAGACCGAGTTGGGGCTGTCGGCCATTGGGATGACGGGTCGATCGGTTGCCCTCTTCCAGTGAATCCCGTCGGGAGAAAAGGCGACGCCGATCCCGTTGCCGGAAGTCCCCAGTCCGGAGGAGTCGTGAAGATGGTAGATCATCTTGTAGCGGCGATCGGGATCGGTTGCCACCGGATCCTTGAAGACACTACCAGCTACTTCGCCCTTGCCTGCCGTGAACACGAAGTTGTTGTTCCTGGAGCCCTGATACTCGAGCAGTCCTAGATTGGGCAGGTCCCACTGATAGCCGTCTTTGGAGGTGGCGTAGCAGAGGAAGACGGTCGACCAATTGTAGCTGGCGGCGTCATACCACATCTTGTAGAGCTTCTCCTCGGCGTCGTAGATGACGCTGCCCATGGTCACCACCAATTCCGAGCCACCCACCCTCTGGGCGGGTTTCAGCTCGAGGATAGGATTTCCCTCGTATTTCACCGGTTGATTCAGGATCCGGAAGGCACCCTCCATGGAGTCGATGACATGGTCATCCAGGAACAGCTGTGTCTCCCTTCCGACGTCAACCGCGTGGTCGTGAGAGCCGGCTTGCATCTGGCTGAGGCAGGTAATTCCGAGCACCATCCACAGAAGTTCTCTTGTCATTTTTGCTTACCCTTCCTTGACTGATCGAGGACACTCCAAGCGGTCGGATTCATGGATCTCACTCGTCCAGGATGTCGAGAACATCCCGTCGTGATCCATCGCCGACTACAAGTAGAGTTGCACTCCCCCCTGAGCGAATCACCTATGCCACCGACAGAAGCTAACCATCCCGGAAAAGAGGCTGTGGCCTGCATCAAGGGGTGCCATCCCCCAATTATCGCCCAGATCGTCTCCACGCGACAGTGCCCGTCAGCAGGATAGCCCTCTCTAACTATAAAATCCTGGAGAAGATTGGTGAGGGCGGGATGGGTGTGGAGTCGACCAAGCGGGCGCCGATGCTATTTGCCCGTCGGCACCCGCGTTTTCAGCTCCTGGAACCAGTTCTGGACGAGGACGAGCTGTGGTGGCTGGGCAGAATCGTCGGCCTTGATCATCAGGAAGCGCTGACCGTCAGCGCCAATGTCGTAGTTGGGACCGGCGCTCTCCCCTACAGGGTATTGTCGCTCCAAGACGAGGTCGGGGCGGCCGGCGCTGAACCTAGGACGCGTCTGGAGCGGCACGGCCATTAGTTCGCCGTCGGAAGTGAGATAGAAGAGCTCGGCTCCGTCCGGCGACCACAGCGGCCTTGTCCCCCCAGCGGTTGAGATCTGCCACCGCCCGGCGTCCACATTCGGGAACGGCCGTATGTAGATTTCGAACTTGCCCGACTCCTGCGATTGGTAAGCGAGCCAGCGGCCATCAGGCGAGATCTCTCCGTTCTCCTCGTCGAACTCGCTGACCAAGAGCGGATATGTCTGGCGGTCGCCGACGAGCATGAGCACGCGAAGGTCAAATCCCGGCTCGCCCGGAGAATTCTCAACAAAGACCAAGCGTGTTCCATCGGGCGAGAAACTGTGAGGATACTGGTTATTCGAAGCCTCGGTAAGCCGCTCGGCACTCCCAGTCCCGTCAGCTGCTTTCGAGTACAGGTTCGCGGGTCCAGCACGGCGCGTGCTGAAAACCACATGTTGCCCATCTGGAGTCCAGACGGGATAGAAGTCACTCGCCGGACCGAAAGTAAGGCGGGTCAGGGTCTCCCGCGTGAAATCCCAGATCCAGATATCTTCCTCCTGATCGCGCACTTCCAAAGCGACTCTTGTCCCGTCCGGGGACACACTGGCATTGGTGTAGCTGCGCGGCTCAGCGCCCAGAGGCTCCTCATGCCCATCTCTGTCCACCCAGACCAATGTGCGTCGCACACTGCTCGAGACCCGGTACACGAGCGCGCCATTCTTGGAAATCCCGAAGCTCGCGCCACCCTGGGGTTTCGTCACTACGTCCTCCACAACGTTTGCTGGATCCGTTGTGATTTCAAGTCGATCGCCGTCGAAACCTACCGCTCGCAGGGTTCTGGTATGGCCGTAGACCAGGTGCCCCGGGCGGTCGGGTCCGACTCTACCTCGGAGCGCTTCAGCTTCGCCAGGCCGAAGTCGAGCAGCTTTGCTCCGGCCTGCGTCAGCATGATGTTGCTCGGCTTCAGATCCCGGTGCGTCACACCTCGCCGGTGCGCGTTGTCCAGCGCATCGGCGATCTCGATGGCGCAGCGCAGGACCCGGTCGATGGGGAGAGCGCCCCTGGCGAGGCGGTCGGCTAGCGTCTCGCCGTCCAGGTATTCCATGACGAGAAGGTCCGTCCCATCCTGGCTGTCGAAATCGTAAAGAGTGCAGATGTGCGGATGGTTCAGGCCGGAGATGGTCTTGGCCTCACGCTCGAACCGCTGCTTGAGATCCGGATCCGAGCCGGCATGCTCGGACAGCACCTTGAGGGCGACCGTGCGTTCCAGGCGCGTGTCGATGGCCTTATACACATCGCCCATCCCTCCTGCGCCGAGCTTGGCAGTGATTTTGTAGTGGGAGAGGGTTTGCCCTATCAACACGGCCTCCGACTAAATTGAACCTTCCTGGCGAATCCAAGCAGAATCGTCGTGCGTGTCATCTTCCGTCTCCTCCCTGTGTTTTCGGTACGGTGGCCGGACATTGGTTTAGGTCCTCCGCCCTCTGGAACGTTACAGCTGCGCCTCCCCCTTTTCTTTTTGCGAGAAGGCTGTAACAGATGGCCCTTATTGGGGAACTACTGACGGGACACATAACCAACTCGATTAGGAGGAAAACGTATGAACAGAAGAGCTATCTGGGTGATCACGGCGTTGCTCTTGCTGGGAATCTGTCTCTCAGTCAGCTGGGAGGGAAGTCCGGCCTGGCGCGTGGCTGCTCATTCTTCCGAAAACCCGAAACCAGGCTTCAACGAAAAAGGAGAACTAATCAGACCCCAGGGTTACCGCCAGTGGGTCTACGTGGGAACACCCCTCACTCCCAACGACCTGAATCCACCGGCTGCCCCCTTCCCGGACTTTCACAATGTCTACATCCATCCGGAGGACTTTCAGCATTACGAGAGAACGGGAGCGTTTCGGGAGGGGACTGTGCTGGTCAAGGAGCTGGTAAGCGTTGGCTCCAAGCAAGCTACCAGCGGGAAAGGCTACTTCATGGGAGACTTCATTGGACTGGAAGTGACCCTTAAGGACTCGGCAAGATACCCGAATGAACCCGGCAATTGGGCCTATTTCAGCTTTGGCCACAAGTATCCGCTGGCGGACGTAGTGGCCCCTCTTCCTACCGCGGCCTGCAACTCATGTCATCAGGCAGCGGCCGCCGAGGACTTCGTTTTCACCCAATACTACCCAATCCTTCGGGCAGCACGCGGCGGTACGGCCAAGTAACGGGTCGAACGGTAAGTGAGATTGTGGTCGAGCAGATCTCTTACGTAGCTTTGGTCTCCAGGCCGAAGTATTCTTGTCGAGCCTAACCCGCATTTCTCATCGCTGGTCTACTGCGTCGCCGCAAACATCCGTCCTGGCTGTGTTACGCTCTCTCGGCCTCCTCGACGTACTGCACGAGTACGACTGCGGGGGCCTCGGTCGCAAGCCTTGCCAGGACGGCCCTTGCGGCGCCTCGTTACGACAAGCGATGAGAAATCCGGGCTAATGGCTAGGGCTGGCGGAAGATGTCAAGGGAATCCGATGCGAGCAACGAGTTCCTGATACCTCGGATCTGGACGTAGCTGCTCGTACTCGGGTGCGACCTTGAACCACACCAGGTAGCGCGACCGAAAGCGGAACGCTTCTTCGAGGGACCTGAATGCCTCGTCCTTTTGTCCGAGACCGGCATGGATCCCCGCGATGAAGGCCGGTGATAGATATCTCTCTTTTCCAAGGTCTTGCAGCTCCTTCAGCAGCGACTCAGCCTCGGACCTCCGGCCCGCCAGAGCGTGGGTGAAGCCCAAGGAGGTGAGGCTGACGCTGTTCCGCTTGGAGAAGTCGGCCGCTTTTTGGAACGCGGCCGTGGCCTCGGCGTAGTCTCGCTGTTTCGCATGCAGGTTGCCGAGCACCCAATGAGCTCCCCAGAACCCGGCATCGAGCTCGAGTGCCTTGGCGATCTCGACAGAAGCTTCTTCGAAGCGACCCGCGTTGGCCAACTGCATCGCCAGATTCGCAGCCGCTCCCTTCGAGATGGGGTCGAGCTCCTGGGCCCGCCTTGCCTGGAGGACCGCTTCCTCACTTCGCTCCATAGCCTCGAGATAGATGCTGTACCAGGAGTGAGCCCGCGCGTAGCTCGGATTGAGCTGCAAGGCGCGCAGGAAACTCTCCTCGGCACCTGCAAAGTCCCACTCGTACTTCATGCGCACCATTCCCATCACCGCATGCGCTTCGGCAAGCTCTGGGTCCAAACCGAGAGCCCTCTTTGCGAACTCTCGAGCTTTCGTCATGGCTTCATCCGGGGCTAGGACTTCGAGGCCGTGACCTGCGAGAAGACATTGACAACTGGCGAGACCGGCATAAGCCCGGGCGTAAAGAGGGTCCTCCGCGATTGCCAATCGAAAGTAGTCTGTCGCCCGGCAAAACCCCTCCTCGGTACCCTGGTCGCGGAAGTACCGGGCCTTCAGGTAGGCGTTTCGTGCAGACCGACTCTTGGTCGGCGGCGGCGGTCGGCCCTTCGTCGGAGGGAGAACCGCCAACGCCAGGGAGTTGCTCACGCGCTCTGCTACATCCCGCTGGAAGCTGAAGACATCCTCGAGTGACCGGTCATAGCTTTCGGCCCAGAGCGGCGTCTGATCGGCCACCCGAAGGGCAGATGGCGGTTGTGGACGATCTCTGCGTTCGTCGTCGTCGAAGATGGCCAGCCATCGTCTTCCTCCTCCTGCCTTGATCTCGCCTCACGAGCCCTATCTGCATACATCATCGTATTTATGGGACGGACCACTTAGCTGCCTGTCCTTGTCGCTCTGATACCGTAGGCCGCACGCTCCATCAAGGGCTCACCAGCGCGGGGAGAGAGCCTCGTTACCCTTTTTTGTGCAAGGGTTTACGGGGAGATCCACAATGGACCTGATGGTGACCTCCAGAAGGTTGTCAGTGATGTGTATCTGCCGCCTAATTCTCCCAAGGCAGCAAACTCAGCTGCGACATTGTCGGCCGAGGTGGTCGGAAAGAAACAAACAGTAACAAAAGGAGGAAGAACATGACTAACCGGCACAAATCAACGATCCCCGTCGTCTTCGGTGTATTGACAATCGCCGGTGTTTTGGCAATCTCCGCTTTCCTGAGCGGACCCGCTCTGGGCGAAGCAGCTAAGGAGAAGTCGCTCTACGAACGACTCGGCGGCTATGAGGCGATTTCGGCGGTCATTAACGACTTCGCCCCGAAGCTCTTCACCGATCCGAAAGTCGGGCCCTTTTTCAAGGGGATGGGGACGGACACCCGGCAATCGTTCATCCAGAAAAACATCAATCTGGCCTGCAACGTCACGGGCGGTCCCTGCAAGATCATCAGCCGAAGTGCCAAGACCGTTCACGGAGGACTGGGCATCACAGAAGCGGACTTCAATGTGGTTGCACAGCACCTGGTGGATACCCTGGATAAATTCAAGGTACCTACCAAGGAGAAGGAGGAGTTGATCGCGATCATCGACACGCTCAAGCCGGACATCGTCGAGCGCTAAGGAGTGGATCCGCGGCGACCGGGATTCCGGGGCCGTTGCCTTGATCAATCTGTCGGAGGTGAAGATGTCTCTATCGATAGGCCTGAGAGAAAGCAAACCAGGAGTCCCTGGACAGATGTTCTTTGGCTTGCCTTCAACAGAGGAAGATGTAAAGCAACGGCGCCCGGGATCCACCGCGGAGAAGCTCCTGCTGGATCGGCTGCGCTCGGGTGACAAGGCCGCTTTTCTGGAGCTGGTGCAACGGTATCATACCTCTCTACTGAGTACGGCCGCCTTCTATGTCCGTAGGCGCGACGTTGCGGAGGAAGTCGTCCAAGAGACCTGGATGAGTGTCTTACGAGGGATCCGTCGGTTCGAAGCTCGATCTTCCCTGAAGACCTGGATCTTTCGGATCCTGGTCAATTGCGCCATCAAGCGTCGCAAACGTGAAGAAAAGCTTGTCCCCTTCTCTTCACTGGCCGAGACCGAGACTGAGGCTGCCGAGCTGGCCGTTTCGCCAGATCGTTTTCATCCAGCTCCATCTCGAGGCCATTGGGCCTTCCCACCAGCGAGCTGGGGTGAGAACCCTGAAGAGAGGCTGTTGGCTCAAGAGAGTATGGACCAGCTCAGGACCGCCACTGAAGAGCTGCCGCCGGCACAAAGGACCGTCCTCACACTCAGGGATGTCAGCGGCTGGACATCGGGGGAGGTTTGTACTCTTCTTGAGATCTCAGCAGCCAACCAAAGAGTGCTGTTGCATCGGGCTCGATCCAAGATTAGAAATGCCCTGGAAACCTACTTGGGAAAGGACTGAATCCCTCCCCCTTTGCCCCCGACCTGCCCCTTTTTCGGCGGTGCCTGTAACAGATCGGGCTCTCCTGTAACCATTCTCTCAGCAAACCCAATTCTGAGAAGAATCGGACGGCATTAACTTCCGCAACTTGATGGGGTGAAAAATGAAGGAAAAACGACCATACGGAAAACTTCTGATGCTGGGGGCAGGTCTAGTGATCGCGGTTTTTGCCGTAGTCTCTCTCGATTTGAATCAGCTGCTGAAAGGATCCTTGGATTGGATCTCTGGCCTGGGGCCGTGGGGCCCAGTTGCGTTCGCTCTCTTCTATGTTGCTGCCTGCATCCTATTCCTACCCGGCTCCCTGTTGACACTCGGGGGAGGATTCGTTTTCGGCGTGGTCAAAGGCTCCCTCTTCGTATGGATTTCTGCCGTTCTTGGCGCCTCGGTCTCCTTCTTGATCGGCCGCTATCTAGCACGGGACTGGGTGGCAAAGAAGATTGAAGGTCACGAAGGGTTCAAGCGTATTGACGAAGCCATAGCTGAAGAAGGCTGGAAGATCGTGGGCCTGACGAGGCTCTCTCCGGTTTTTCCTTTCAATCTGCTGAACTACTCGCTTGGCCTGACGAAGGTCTCCTTCCGAGACTACTTTCTTGCCTCCTGCATCGGCATGCTGCCGGGGACGCTCATCTACGTCTATCTTGGCTCCTTGGCCGGGGACCTTGCTCTTCTGGGCCAGGCAGGACAAACTCGGTCCCCAGTCGAGTGGACGCTCTATGTCGTCGGACTGCTGGCCACCTTGGCCGTAACGGTCTATATCACCCGGATAGCCAGGCGAGCGCTGGATCGCCGGATCGCCTAGATGGTGTCAACGCGCCTTTTAGGGTTAGGAGAGAGTCACTATGGCGAACGAAGAACAGACCGAGCTTGAGGCATCATTGGAACCCGGCGATCTCGAAACGCTTTCGGCCCGGGTCAAAGGGGTTCTGGATATCCAAGACCGCCGGTATGGATTGCCACCTCGGAAGTATGCGAAGTGCTTTGTGGGAAGCGAGGCAGCGAAAACCCTTGTCACCGAAAACATCGCCGGCGATGAAGCAGATGCCGTACGCATCGGCAACCTGCTTCTGAGCGCCGGGGTGTTTCATCATGTTCAGAATGCCCATCCCTTCAAGAGTGAGTATCTTTTCTACCGCTTCGCCTCGGACGAAGATCACGGCACCACTGAGCTCAAGCCCGACGGCAGCCGCGTGAGCTGGTCTGACTTTATCTCGCCCCTCACCGCGGACGACGACACCACCTCGCTGCAGCCCGACATACCGGAGCGTGACCCCTCCCTGGCTCAGTTCCCTCAAGATGATCTCGATGCAGCCGGGGTGTCACCCCTGGATGAACACAATATCGAACTGCTCGACAACGTGCGCCCGAAATCATGGGTCAGTCCGGCTCCGAAGTCCGCCTACAACCTGGTGGTGATCGGGGCAGGACCGGGCGGGTTGGTATCAGCCGCCGGGTCAGCCGGTGTCGGGGCTCGCGTGGCTCTGATCGAGGCCCACTTGCTCGGCGGCGATTGCAGCAACGTCGGCTGTGTACCCTCCAAGGCTCTGCTCAGATGTGCCAAAGCGGCGGCAGCCGTGCGTAACGCCGCCGAATTCGGCGTGAGAATCGAAGGCGACGTCTCGGTTGACTTCGGCTACGTCATGGAGCGCCTGCGGCGTCTGCGGGCAGGGATCTCTCACCATGACTCGGCCAAGCGGTTTACTGAAGAAGTCGGGGTGGATGTCTTCCTGGGCAAAGGGGTCTTCACCGGGTCTGACACGATTGAGGTAAACGGGCAGACTCTCAAGTTTGCAAAGGCGGTGATCGCGACGGGTGGCACAGCTGCGATTCCGCCCATTCCGGGCCTCGCCGACGCGCCCTACCTGACGAATACCACACTGTTTAATCTGACGGAACTGCCGCCCCGACTCGGAGTCATTGGCGCCGGCCCGATTGGATTGGAAATGGCTCAGGCGTTCCAGCGTCTTGGGTCTCAGGTGACGGTCCTGGTCCGCGACAGCAAGATTCTTCTGCGGGAAGATCCGGATGCGGCTCGACTGGTGGAAGCGTCGATGCGGAGAGACGGCGTGGCATTTCACTTCTCGTTGGCATTCAAGCGGGTCGAGAGTCAAGACGGCAAGCCACCGATAACCGTCGTGGTGGAGAATGAGGATGGCGAGCAGGCATTGGAATTCGACGCCCTGCTGGTGGCAACCGGACGCAAGCCTACCGTCAACGGGCTCGGGCTTGAGGCCGCCGGGGTGAACTATGAAGGGCGCAAAGGCATAGAGGTGAACGACCGGCTCCAAACCACCAACCCGAACGTGTATGCCGTGGGCGATGTGGCGAGCAAGTATCAGTTCACTCATATGGCCGATTTCATGGCTCGGCTGGTCATCCGCAATGCACTGTTTTTCGGCCGTGACAAAGTCTCCAATTTGCTCATTCCCTGGGCCACCTATACCGAACCCGAGGTGGCCCATGTCGGACTGTATGAAAAAGATCTGGAAGATCGCAACATCGCGTACGCCACATTCACGAGAGAGTTTTCCGACGTGGATCGTGCGATCGTGGATGGCGAGGGCGAAGGGTTCGTCAAGATCCATGTCAAGAAGGGCACGGATGAGATTGTGGGCGCAACCATCGTCAGCAGTCACGCCGGCGACATGATCAGCGAAATCACCGTGGCCATGCAAAGTGGGATGGGGTTGAGCAAGCTGGCCAGTGTCATTCATCCCTATCCGACAGTGGCCGATGCAATTCGCCAGTGTGGTGATGCATACAACCGGGCACGCCTGACCCCTACGATCAGAAGCATCTTCGACCACCTCATGGCAATCCGACGGTAGTTGCAAATCAAGCCTGATCGGTAACAGATGATCGTAGCGCGAGGGCACGAAATCGAGACGGGTTATCCGGATTTCGAGGGCGTGGCGGTGGCCTCCGTGCCGCCGTGGTTCGAACCGAAGGGTCGAAACAAAGAAAACGGCGGCTTGGAAGCCACCGCCACGGGCCAGCATCCCGGTTGCGGGACCAAGGTGAAAAGAAGGAGGTTAGATGAAAGCGTCGGACTTGTTTGTCAAGTGCCTTGAAGCAGAAGGCATCGAGTACATCTTCGGAGTACCGGGAGAAGAAAATGCGGACTTCATGATGTCTCTGGAACAATCGAAGCAGATCCGCTTCGTCCTTTGCCGACACGAGCAAGGTGCTTCGTTCATGGCAGAGATCTACGGGCGGCTCACTGGCAATCCAGCCGGAGCCCTGGGTACCCTGGGGCCGGGAGCGACCAACCTCATCACAGGCGTCGCCGACGCCAACATGGACAGGGCCCCAATGCTCGTGCTGACCGGCCAGGGAGATTCGCAGAGGCTGCACAAGGAGTCCCATCAGGTCATGGATGTGGTCGCCATGTTCCGTCCGGTCACGAAATGGGCCCAGTCGGTGCTTCATCCCAACAACATTCCCGAGATCGTCAGAAAAGCAGTCCGTCTGGCCCGCACCGAAAAACCGGGGGCTTGCCACATCGAGCTGCCGGAGGATATCGCCCAGTCGGAGGCGACCAGTGAGCCCATTGAGCCGCGCAGGTTTCGACGCGCCGTGCCCGCTGACAAGATCGTGGATCAGGCCTGGGACATCATTCGGCAGGCCAAGCGGCCCATCATTCTGGCGGGAAATGGCACCATCCGTAGACGCGCCACCAAACAGCTCCGCAGATTCGTCGAGAAGACCGGAATCGGAGTCGTCAGCACCTTCATGGCGAAGGGCTGCGTGGACAAGGACCACGAAGCCTGTGCCTATACGGTGGGCCTGCAGTCGAGAGATTATCCGAAGGCCGCTATTGAGCAGTCCGACGTTGTGATCTCGCTGGGATACGACATGGTGGAATATCATCCGAGCCTGTGGAACTCAGACGGTGCTCGCAAGATTGTCCACATTGATTTCATACCCTCAGAGATCGACGAACACTATCCCATCGATGCGGAAGTCATCGGCGACCTGGCACACACCTTGTGGATGCTGAATGAGCGCGTGGACGCAGGCAGTGCTGGGGAGCCGGCGTTCGATCATGCTCATACCCGCGGAGCGCGAGTCAGCATGAATCGGGATTTTGAAGCACACAAGGACGATGACACCGAAGGATCTATCCGACCCCAAAAGGCCCTCTGGGATATACGTCAGGTGATGGGCCCACACGATGTGCTTCTCTCGGATGTGGGTGCACACAAGATGTGGATTGCTCGCTACTATCAGTGCCATGAACCCAATACCTGTCTGATCCCGAACGGATTCTGCTCGATGGGGTTCGCTCTTCCCGGTGCCATCGCAGCGAACCTGGTTCACCCGGACCGTCGGGTCCTGGCTGTGTGTGGTGATGCAGGCTTCTTGATGAACGTACAAGAGATGGAGACCGCCAGGAGGTTGAACTCCAATATTGTGGTTGTGGTCTGGGAAGACCACGCCTACGGCCTCATCGCCTGGAAGCAGCTGACCCACTTCGGCCGCCACACCGACTTGAGTTTCTCGAATCCCGACTGGATGCAGCTGGCTCAGGCTTTCGGTTGGAACGGATTCCAGTGCGATAAGAGCCGAGACCTGGAGGCAACCCTGGAAGCCTCCTTCGATGCCGAGGGTCCTTCGCTGGTCGTGATCCCCATCGATTATCGTGAAAACGAGCTCCTGACCGAACGACTGGGAAACATCGAGGGCGCAATATAATGCCCGAAAAACGCGGACGGAGTTGGCTCCATGACAGACCATTTCCCCATGCTGGTACCGGATGCCAGGTCGGACGGCGGCGAGCTGGAAGTCAAGGCACCCTACGACGGCTCGGTTATCGCCACCGTGACGGCTGCCGACGGAGGGGCCATCGAGAGGGCCCATGCGAACGCCTTCAGTCTTTTCGGAGACCGAACACGCTGGCTGAAGCCCAGCCAGCGGATTGAGATTCTGGCTAAAACCGCCGCCCTCATGAGCCAACGGGCCGAAGAATTGGCCATCGAGGCCGCTCGAGAGGGAGGCAAGCCTTTGACCGACTCCCGTGTGGAAGTGGCTCGAGCCATCGACGGGGTCAAGAGCTGCATTGAGTTCTTGCGTACCGAAGCTGGCGACGAGATTCCGATGAACTTGAACTCCGCCTCGGAAGGGCGAGTTGCCTTTACCCGCCGGGAGCCGATAGGGGTGGTGGTGGCGATTAGCGCCTTCAACCATCCCCTGAACCTGATTGTGCATCAGGTTGGGCCGGCAGTCGCAGTCGGCTGTCCCGTCATCGTCAAACCGGCGGAGGATACGCCGCTATCCTGCTTTCGTTTCGTTCAGATTCTTCGCGAGGCAGGCCTACCCGAGGACTGGTGCCAGGCATTGGTCACGAAGGATCGGGCGGCAGCCGAGGCCCTGGTGGTCGATCCCCGCGTTAGCTTCCTTTCATTTATCGGAAGCGCAAGGGTGGGCTGGATGCTACGCTCCAAGCTTTCCCCGCATCCAGCAAGCAAATTCCCTTCCCTTGGCCTTTCAGGCCTCGGTATTCACCAAGGATATCGATACGGCGATGCACGCTTATTCGCAGCTAAAGGCCTCCGCGGTCATGATCAACGATCACAGCGCCTTTCGCGTCGACTGGATGCCGTTTGCCGGCCTGGGGGAATCGGGCCTGGCGGTGGGAGGCATTCCCTACACCATGAGAGACATGCAGATCGAGAAGCTCATGGTCCTGAAGTCGGATCGGTTGTGATCAGCGAGAAAGGAATCAAGTACGATGTCCAGTGATCCCACAAAAGAAGGGCTGGAAGAGGCGTTGGCTGCAGCAGGCAAGGCTCATCACGACTACGAGACCAACATCCTCGGAGGTGTGCGGGATGAGCAGTGGCCAGGCTGGTACGCGGCCTACGTGCTTGGCCGTCTGGGTGATTTCACATCGCCAAGCCAACTATCAGAGTGGCTGGCAGCGGCGCCGTCTGCTGACAGCTGGGCCGCTTCTGCGTCGTCGTTCGTCTCGGACCAGCTGAAGGCGGACTAGCGAGCGACCTCATACGGCCGACGGCAGTGATATGTTGAAGTCCGCTTCTTTCCCTCCCCCGTGCCCTTGCCTGTGCTCTCCGGCGGAAGAAATGCACTCGGGCCTGATACAAGCGTAACGTCTCAGCGCTTGTGAGGACTATACCTATGCCATGGAGCTACGTGAACGAAGTCGCGCTCTTGCCTACCTTGCAGTAATGGCGGCGCTTGTGCACGTCGTAGCGGCAAAGTCGCTCCCCGATAGGGTTGAAGCGCTTCGTTTCGAAAAGATCGCCACCGGAACCAGAGTGAACACCGCCCTACTGGATAGCGACGGCTTCTTTTGGTTGGGCAGCCAGACCGGGCTCACGAAGCACAACGGCTATACTTTTGAGCACTTCGTCGCCGGACCCTCCTCAATCGCCAGCAACTACGTCAACGGGCTCTATCAGGATCGAGAGGGGTTGATTTGGATCGGGACCGCAAGCGGTCTCAGCGTCTACGACAAGCGGACTGGAGGTTTCACGACACACTTTCACGATCCCGACAATCCCCACAGCATCAGCAACGACACGATCACCAACTTCATGTTGCAGGCCATCCTCGAGGATCGTTCGGGCAGGATCTGGATTGGGACCGAGCACGGACTCAATCGATTCGATAAGTCGGCGGGTGGAAAATTCACCCGTTTCCACGCCGACCCTGAGGATACAAGCAGCCTCCTCGATGACTGGGTGAGCGCGATTATCGAAGACTCTGAAGGTTTCCTCTGGATCGGCACCTACAGTGGCCTCCATCGATTCGACCCCGATCGGGGAATCGTGGTCGAGCGCTATTCGACCTCGGGTGATGTCCAGGGCAGCGACCCAGATAGGCTGCTCAATCACGTCAGCGCGCTCCTGGAAGCTTCGGACAAGACCCTTTGGGTCGGTACCCGTGGGGGACTCAGCCGCCTGGATCGCGCAAGCAAGACGTTCACTCACTACCAGAACGATCCTACGGATCCCGGGACCATCGGCCACAACTTCCTGGTCGCCTTGCTCGAAGATGAAGAGAAGAATCTTTGGGTTACTTCGGTCGGCGGCGGATTGAGCATCCTCCCACCCGGATCCGATCGCTTTGTACGGGTTCAGTACGACCCGGACGACTGGCGCCCCCACGGAATCAGCAGCAACCAGCTCATGAACGTATTCTCGGATTCATACGGCGCCATATGGGTCGTCAGCCTGGGAGGAGACCTGAATCGCTACGACGACAAACAGCCCAGGTTTACGGTGTATCGCCACCGACCAGGCTTCCGCAACAGCATCAGCAAGACCCCGTATATCGGCGGGATGATCGAAGACAGCGACGGTGCCCTGTGGATCGCCGTCGCGGCGACCGGCCTCGATCGCTACGATCGCGACACCGATACATTTACCCATTTTCGCCACGAGCCAGGGAACCCCAGGAGCTTGCCCGAGTCCTACGGACAGGCCGTCTACGAAGACGGGGAAGGCACCCTGTGGCTCACATCGGTAAATTGGATCACCAAGCTAGATCGCCGGACGGGCGAGGTCATTGCTGCATATCCGGCGGAGAATTGGCCCTTGGCGCCGGGCGACGATGTTCACGACCCCAACATCCTGTGGATGGGTACGGCGGGGTCAGGTCTACTTCGATTGGACAAAGAAACCGAAGAAACGACGTATTTCCGTCCTGACCCCGATCGACCCGAGACCAGCGTCAGCGGAAGAGTCATGTACGACATCCACCAGGAGCCTGACGGACTCATCTGGATCAGCACGCTCGGAGGCGGCCTGGATGTCTTCGATCCAAAGATCGGGCAAGTCATCCGCAAGTACAAGAACGATCCCGACGACCCGGCCTCGTTGAGCAGCGATACGGTCTACCAGTTCTATCACGCGCCCAGCGGGGAGTATTGGGTCGCGACCGATGTCGGCCTCGATCGCTTCCATCCCGAAACGGGGACCTTCACACACCTATCGAATCGCGACGGTACCTTGCCGATAGTGGGCGTAATGTCGGTTATTGCCGATCGCTGGGGAAGTCTGTGGTTGGGGGGCCACGAGGGACTGGTACGCGTCGAGCCCTCGAAAAACATCCACCGCTACTACGGCATGAACCGGGGGGTCCTCAAGAATGTCGGCGTGGTGTTCCGTCCGCTCGAGACGCGAGATGGAGAGCTCTGGTTCTACGATCGCGGGATCACACGTTTTCGCCCCGAGTCCATTCGGGAGGAGCCTAACCTGGCCCCGGTCTTCTTTACCGGTTTCGCCCGAGACGGAGAGTCCTTGGACCTCGGATCCGCCCCGGAGCAGGTCAGCGAGATCCACCTCGGTTGGCGAGAGAACTCTTTCGAGTTCGAGATCGCCGCCCTCGACTATCGCAACCCCGCGGCCAATCGTTATCGCTATCGACTCAAAGGGGTCGACTCTGACTGGTACGATGCTGGAAATGAGCGGCACGGGCGCTATGTCGGCCTCGCGGGCGGCGACTACACTCTCGAAGCCATGGCCGCCAATGAGGACGAAGTGTGGAGCCAGCATGTCCCTTCGGTGCGTGTTGTCGTGGAGCAGCCGCCTTGGCAAACCTGGTGGTTCAGGACGGTTGCCGGCGCAGCTATCTTGGCTCTCGCATTCGGCTGGTACAGAAGAAGAATAAGAAATATCGAGGTTCAAAAGGAACAACTGGAGATTCAGGTTGAAGAAAAAACACGAGAAATTCGGGAGACACAGGATCAGCTGGTGCGTTCCGAAAAGTTGGCCGCTCTCGGAAGGCTCACCGCGGGCATCGCCCATGAGATAAATACTCCCATCGGCACCATCAAGAGCAACACGGACATCGCCACTCGATGTTTTGCCAAAATGGAAAAGACCTGGGGGAAGGTCAAGACACCAGAAGACAGTGATGACTATCGAAGATTTGTGGACACTCTCAAAGAGAGTAACCGTCTGTCCTCATTTGCCGGCGATCGGATTTCCAACATAGTGGACAGCTTGAAAGCATTCACGAGATTTGACGAGGCACAGTTTGGAAAGGTTGACATTCACAAGGGTCTAGACAGTGCCCACACTCTCATTCGGCATGAATTCAGAGACGGAATAGCGGTGGTGAAAGAATACGGTGAAACTCCCGAGATTTACTGCTACGCGAGCGAGCTCAATCAGGTCTTCATGACATTGTTGAGGAATGCCGCAGAAGCCATCGAAGGTGAGGGCATGATTACGCTCAGAACTTCCGTCGACGAAAACACGGTGCGTGTGGAGATCTCAGACTCAGGCAAAGGCATTCCGATCGAACAACTCAAGACTCTTTTTGATTTCAACCTGACAACCAGAGGTGCCAGAGTCGGGATGGCCATGGATCTGGTCAATGCCTACAACATAGTGCAAAACCATCGAGGAGAACTGACCGCGGAATCGGAAGTCGGCAATGGCAGTATCTTCACGATTACTTTGCCGACAGATTTCCACGAAGACTCTTCCACAAGAGAGAATGGATGAAATCCGACCCAAGACCTGAATATCCCTGCGGGAAGGAAGCTCCAACAGTGACGACGCACCACAAACTCAGAACCTTCGCGCCCACTTTAGATTCTAAGTTACTTAAATACAATATTTTATAAGATTTCATGGGTCCTTGAGCCGGACAGTCGTGAAATTGGAATAAAGCTTCACATGAAGAAGAGCGACCTCGCGCACTCAGATTGACACCTCCCCAATTCTCCTCTATCTTGGCGAGCACCAGCAGGCACCCATCCTGACGATAAACGATAAGGACTGGATCACAGGAGAGCTTCTATGAGACGACTATTCCCCCTCGCCTCGATTTCAGTCCTCATCCTTATCGCAGCCGTCTCAACCGTCTTCCCTATCCTGCTCTGGACCCTTGTCATCGTCGGCCCTATCATCCTGCTCGGGTTCTATGACATGGTCCAGAAAAGCCATGCCGTGCTCCGCAATTTCCCCATCGTCGGGCACTTCCGCTACCTCTTTGAGTCCATCCGTCCGGAAATCGCTCAGTACTTCATCGAGTCCGACAACAACGGCGTCCCCTTCAGCCGCGAACAGCGCTCCGTCGTCTACCAGCGTGCCAAGGGCGTGCTCGACACCGTCCCCTTCGGCACCAAGAAGGACGTCTACGAAATCGGCTACGAATGGGTCAACCACTCCCTCGGGCCCCTACACCTGGACCCTAAGGACCTGCGCATCACCATCGGCGGCCCGGACTGCGCGCAGCCTTACTCCGCCAGCATCTTCAACATCTCCGCCATGAGTTATGGCTCTTTGAGCAAAAACGCGGTTCGCGCCCTGAACCTGGGCGCCAAAATAGGAGGCTTCGTCCACAACACCGGCGAGGGCGGCATCAGCCCCTATCACCTTGAAAACGGCGGCGACCTCACCTGGCAGATCGGCACCGCCTACTTCGGCTGCCGCACGCCCGAAGGCAACTTCTGTCCGGAAACCTTCAAAGAACGCGTCTCGGTCCCCAATGTCAAAATGGTCGAGATCAAGCTCTCCCAGGGCGCCAAGCCGGGCCACGGCGGCATCTTGCCCGCCGCCAAGCTCACCCCCGAGATCGCCAAAATCCGCAACGTGCCCTTAGGACAGGACGTCCTCTCTCCGCCCTCTCACAGGGCCTTCAGCACCCCCATCGAACTGCTGGAATTCGTCGTCAAGCTACGTGATCTATCAGGGGGCAAACCCGTCGGCTTCAAGCTCTGCGTGGGCAAGCGCCGGGAATTCCTCGCCATCGCCAAGGCCATGATCGAGACCGGCATCACCCCAGACTTCATCACCGTGGACGGCGGCGAGGGCGGCACCGGGGCCGCGCCCCTTGAGTTCACCAACCACCTGGGTGCACCTTTGATGGAAAGCCTCATCTTCGTGCACAATAGCCTCGTTGGCTTTTCGATCCGGGACCGCATCCGTGTCCTCTCCAGCGGCAAAATCACTTCTGCCTTCCACCTGATCAAGCACCTGGCCCTGGGCGCGGATGCCTGCAACTCCGCCCGGGCCATGATGATGGCCATCGGCTGCATCCAGGCCCTCAAGTGCAACTCCAACCACTGCCCTGTGGGCGTCACAACTCAGCGACCCGAACTGGTGGCCGGCTTGGTCGTCTCCGATAAAAGCCAGCGCGTTGCCGGCTACCACCGCGAAATGATCAAGTCGACCAGCGAGTTCCTGGGCGCAATGGGCATCTCCGAGCCGGCAGACCTCCACCCCTGGCACATCATGCGCCGCACCGCACCCACCGAGACCAGACACTACGGCGAGATTCACGAATTTCTCCAGGACGGACAACTGCTCAATGAACATGACCTGCCGGCCTCCTTCAAACGCGCCGTCCTGGCCGCCTCACCCGAATCCTTCACCCACGCAAGTCCCGACTGAGTGGTTGATTCTGGACCGCTTTGCTTCGGCCTGGAAGCCAAACCCACGTCACCGACCAAATGTGCCGCATCTCCCCTCACTCGGAACTTTCCATTCAAGGCATCGCATCGCGGGTCCGTTCTAGACCGTACAACTTGAGTTTGAGGCGACGGTAGAACTGAGCGTCAAGCGGCTCCTTTAGGACGAACTTGTAGACCCTGGCCTGTCGGAACTCGCCTGGGTTGTCTTCGTAGACATGAATCTCGAGCCGATAACGATCAACCGACCAGACTGACTGCACGTCGCGGGCGAGATGCCACTGGCGTGAGCCTTTCCTGGCATCGGTTGCATAGACGATTCGCTCCGGCGTGAAAAACAATGTTCCTTCTGAGCCACCAAACCTGGTCAGGTGCTTCACTAGGAGTTCCTGTTCTGCCGTGTCCGGTCGGGTGACAACGCGATCGGTCACGGGCTTTCCCATTCGCGCCGAGACCTCGGCGAAGAGCTCATTCGAAAACTCACCGGAGCTGAGCTCAAAGTGGTAGCGCCGGTCCTGGCCAAGCCTCCAGGCCACGTCTTCGTAGGTGAGCAAGCGAAACTCGGTGGGGCTCATCCGGTCGAGGAACTGGATGTCCTCATAGCCCCAGCTGCGGGTTTTTTCGTCTTTGCCGGCCGGCTGAAACGAGATCCCTGATGCGTCGATTCTCACGGTGCCTTCCTGGTCGAACCAGAGGCGCTTCTTGTGGACGACATCGAAACTGGTATCCGCCAGGCCGCTTCCAGTCACGAGAAGAAAGAGAAGCATCTTCATGATTGAACCTCCTCCAGTTTCCGAAACCCCTGAAATGGCTTGCCTTGGGGCAGGCCGCGCGACTTCCACAGGTAATAGACGACGGGGTAGATAAACAATACGACCATGCCTGAAGTGATCACGCCACCAACCAAGGGAGTCGCGATACGTTTCATCACATCTGCCCCGGTGCCGGTGCTCCACATGATGGGCAGAAGCCCGATCACGTCGGTGGCAATGGTCATCAAGATTGGACGCACGCGCTTGACGGAACCCTCATAGATGCTCCGAATGAGCGCGTTTCTATCGGTCAAGAGACCTCGCTCCTCGAATTGCCGATAGGATAGGTCCAGGTAGAGAAGGAGGACGATGGCGGTCTCCGCATAGAGGCCCGCCAGGGCGATCACGCCCACCCAGACAGCGATGCTCAGGTTGTAGTCGAGGAGATACAGCAGCCAGACCGATCCGGTAAGCGCAAAGGGCACGCCCAGAAGGACAAGGACGGTCTCGATAAGCGAGTTCGTATTCAGGTAGATGATGACGAAGATGAGAAGGAGAGTCAGCGGAATCACATAGAGCAGACGCTGCTGGGCGCGCTGCATGTATTCGTATTGGCCGCTCCAGGAAATGCTATAGCCAGGAGGAATCTCGACGCCCTCAGCGACTGCCTTGCGGGCGTGTTCGACGTAGGTTCCGACGTCGATGTTGCGTATGTCAACATAGACCCAGGCGTTGGGCCTGGAGTTCTCGCTCTTGATCGCTGGGGGCCCCAGGACGTAGCTGATGTCGGCAAGCTGGCCCAGTGGGATATGTTGGCCTTGGGCCGTCGGAACAAGCACGGAACGTAGGGCTGGGAGGTCGTCCCTGAGCTCTCGGCTGTAGCGAAGATTGACCGGATAGCGTTCCAAACCCTCAATCGTAGTGGCGATGTTCATCCCGCCAATCGCCGTCTGAATGATGTCCTGGACGTCTCCGACGGTGAGGCCGTAGCGAGCAATCGAGTCCCGGTTGATCTTGAAATCCAGGTAGTTCCCGCCCATGACGCGCTCTGCGTAGACGCTGAGCGTACCCGGGACACCGCGCACGACCTCTTCGATTCTTTTTCCCAGCTGCTCCAACACATTGAGATCAGAACCGGCGATCTTGATCCCGACCGGGGTCTTGATGCCAGTCGAGAGCATGTCGAGGCGGGTCTTGATGGGCATGGTCCAGACATTGGTGAGACCCGGGATCTGGAGGGCTGCGTCCATCTCTTCGGTCAGCTTCTTCGGCGTCATGCCTGGCCGCCACTCGCTCTCGGGTTTGAGCATGATGGTAGTCTCAATCATCGACAGTGGCGCAGGGTCGGTCGCAGTCTCGGCTCGGCCGACCTTTCCGAAAACATGGTGTACTTCGGGAAAAGTTTTGATGATCTTGTCGGTCTGCTGAAGAATCTCACGCGCCTTGGTGATCGAAATCCCAGGAAAGGTCGTCGGCATATAGAGCAGGTCCCCTTCCCACAGTGGCGGCATGAACTCTGAACCCAGGCGCGAGAAGGGCACGGTTGTAAGCGCAAGCGCGACCAGAACCAGGCTAACGGCCACCAACTTGAAGCGAAGCGCCAGCGCCAGGACCGGCCTGTAGAGAAAGATAAGTAGCCGACTGATGGGGTTCTTCTCCTCGGGCCTGATGCGTCCCCGCACCCAATAGCCGACCAGGACCGGAACCAACGTCACCGAGAGCAGCGCCGCGGCTGCCATGGCATAGGTCTTGGTAAACGCCAGCGGCTTGAAGAGCCGCCCCTCCTGAGCTTCGAGCGTGAATACGGGCATGAAAGACACGGTGATGACGAGCAGCGAAAAGAACAGCGATGGGCCCACCTCCTTGCAGGAAGCCGCGATGATCTCCCAGTGAGGTTTCTTGCCGCCGTCCCGTGCCAGGTGCCTGTGAGCGTTCTCGACCATGACGATGCCAGCATCGACCATCGTTCCAATGGCGACGGCAATGCCGCCGAGCGACATGATGTTGAGGTTCAGGCCTTGAAAGTAAATGGCGATAAAGGCCATCAAAATGCCCACCGGAAGTGTGATGATGGCCACCAGCCCGCTCCGGACATGAAACAGAAAGACCAGGCACACGAGTCCCACGATCAGGAACTGCTGGGTGAGGCTCGACTTGAGGCTTTCGACTGAACGCTCAATCAGTCCCGAACGGTCGTAGGCAACCTCGATCTCTACCCCTTCGGGCAGGCCCGGGACGATCTCTTCAATTCTCGCCTTGACGTCCCGGATGACCTGAAGCGTGTCTGCTCCGTGGCGAACTACGACGATCCCGCCCACGATCTCACCCTCACCATTCCAGTCGGCAAGCCCCCGACGGATATCGGGTCCGACGCTCACACGAGCCACGTCTTGAAGCAGAATCGGCGTGCCCGCTGGGTCGACTCCAAGCGCGACCTTGCGGATGTCCTCAACCGACTCGATGTAGCCGAGTCCTCGAATCATGAATTCTTTTTCTGCAACCTCGAGCAGGCGACCTCCCACATCGCTGTTACTGCTTTGGACGGCCGTGCGAATCTTGGAAATCGGGATTCCGTAGGCGCGAAGCTTGTTGGGATCGACGGTGATCTGATACTGACGAACGAAGCCACCGATGCTGGCGACCTCGGAGACCCCTCCAACGCTGGTGAGCTCGTACTTGAGAAACCAGTCCTGGATCGAGCGCAGCTCGCTCAGGTCGTGGCGGTCCGATTTGAGCACGTACATGAAGGCCCACCCCACACCGGTGGCATCGGGGCCCAACGTCGGAGTAACTCCCGGCGGAAGCTTTCCGGAGACATAGTTGAGATATTCGAGCACGCGGCTTCTGGCCCAATACAGATCGGTGCCGTCTTCGAAGATGATGTAGACAAACGAAAAGCCAAAAAATGAGTAGCCACGCACCACCCTAGCATGGGGCACGGCTAGCATCTGGGTGGTGAGCGGGTAGGTGACCTGGTCTTCCACAATCCGGGGCGCCTGGCCGGGATACTCGGTGTAAATGATGACCTGGGCATCGGAGAGATCCGGGATGGCATCAAGCGGCGTGCGAGAGAGCGAATAGATCCCTGCTGCTGTCAGGAAGAGCGCTCCAAAAACTACCAAGAACCTCTGCCGAATGGCACCTTCGATGATGTTTGCAAACATGGCCTCGACCTTAGCGTTCTCCGCCTACCTGATCGCTTAACAGTTGGCTGATAGCGGCTTTGAGGTTGCTTTCGGAATCGATAAGAAACTGGGAAGAGGTCACCACTTTTTCGCCAGCCTTGAGGCCATGTAAGACCTCCTGCATACCCTGGCCGGTCATGCCCAGGCGCACTTCCCGCGGCTCAAAGAGGTTGTCCTTCGTGGCAACGATGACCACAGACCGAGCTCCGCTGTGGAGAACCGCTTCGTCGGGCACCATGACGGCATTTGAAGCCCCCGGTACCCGGACCGAGATGTTGGCGTACATCTGCGGACGGAGCTGGAGATTGCTGTTTGCGACTTCAACGAAGGCCGTCAGCGTTCTCGTCTGGGGGTTGACCGCCGGACGGAAGAAGAGAATCGTTCCGTGCCAGCGCCGACCTGGAAAAGCATCGATCTCGACCGTGACGCTCTGGCCTTCTCGAAGGTGTCGAAGGTGGTGTTCGAAAAACTGGACTTCGGCCCAAAGGGTTGAGTGATCGGCAAGCTTCAGGACGGTCATGCCGGGGCTGAGCTTCATACCCTCCAGCGAGTCGCCCATCTTGGCCACGACGAAACCGGAATTCGGCGAGACGAACGCGACGGTACGACCTACTTGCTTGGTCTGCTCCAGGGCTTGGATCTGTTCCTCGGAGATGTCCCAGTGGCGAAGACGCTCGCGAGCAGATTCCCGAAGCGACTCTGCGCGCTCGATGGAATCGGGGTAGGCTTCGTTTTCGGTAAGCCGGCCGACGTAGTCCATGGCAGCCAGATATTCCTGTTGAGCGGTAATCAGCTGCGGACTGTAGATCTCAAACAGAACCTCTCCCTTCTTTACCTGCTCTCCGACGTTGTTGAATCGTGCCTTCTCGATCCAACCCTCGAACTTGGTGTTGACGGAATAGACCCGCTCCTCGTTGTGCGCTAAAATGCCCACCGTGCGAATGTCGACGGCCATTGAGCCCCGCTTGACCTCGGTGGTGCGAACCGCGAAATTCTGCAGAAAAGCAGGGCTGACACGGACCCCGCCCTCAGGCGGAGCTTCCCCCTCGTAGACCGGTACGAGGTCCATTCCCATCGGTGACTTTCCCGGCTCGTTGCGAATGTAGTTGGGATCCATCGGCGCCCGCCAATGGAGGATCTTTCGCCTCTCCTTCGCCGCTAGAGAATCAGTCTTCCCTCCAGCAGAGGCTCTCACCGGCACCAAGGCCATCCTGCAAATGGGACAGCTGCCGGACTCTTTCTGAATGACCTGGGTATGCATACCGCAGGTCCAGAGCTGCTGATCGCCGCTTTCACTCTCAGTCTGAGAAGGAACGATAAGCGGCATCACTTCTTCCTGCAAACTGTGAACCCAGGGCCACTCTGCAGGGTTCCAGACGACCACCGAGCAGACAGCAACTCCCAACACAACCCCCGCGGCCACAAGTAGCAATGCTCTGGGTATTGTGGTCATGGCGTTACCTCCGGAAAGGGCGATCCGATCGCACGTTCCATCTCGGCCAAAGCCTTCATGTAGTCGGTGGCAAGTCGAGCAAGCCCGATGCGGACATCGAGCAGTACCCGCTCACCGTCGAGCAGATCAATGACACCGACGGTGCCCGTGGAGTAAGCCGCTTCGGTGGAGCGGAGGGCTTGCTCAGCCTGGGGGAGCAGTGCCCTCTCGAACAGGTCTATTTGCTCTTGGATGCTCTGGATTCGAAAACCAAGGGAACGAATCGACAGTTCCACTGTATTGACCGTGTCGCGGTAGGCTTGACGAGCCGCCGAAAAGCCCTCGGCGGCCTCCCGTACACCGGCGTCGTACTTGCTACGGAAGAGGGGGATATTGATCCCAAAGGTCAAGCTGTAGAGATCTTTGCCGTTGTTTTCAGGCGGGCTCAGCAGCCCGAGCTCGTCGTTTCTGTTGCGGACGTTTCCCCAGGAAACACCCAGCGTAAAGTCTGGCCAATACTGACGCTGGGCAAGGTGAATGCGTTTTTCGTTCCGCTCGATATCGAGAAACGCAGCCTTCACCTCCGGTCTCGCGCTTCTGCCGCTCGCATAGAGTTTGTTGAGGTCAACCTCGACCCTTGGTCGCTGCGGGAAATCAACCAAAGCAACGGGGGTCTCCGCTGGATGATCGCGCACTGTGTTGAGAACGGCCTCAGCATCGACGCGCTGACGCCTCAGGATCGTCATGCGGTTGAGATCACGAGTGATCTCGGCCTGTAGCTTGACGATGCCTTGTTGGAGGCCGACCCCTTGGGAATAGCGGGCCTGTGCTAGCTGCTCGTAGTGCTTCAGTAGCAGCTCATCTTCCTGGGTAATGCTGATGGCACGGTCGATGTAGGAGAGATCATAGTAGGCAAGCTTCACCTGTCGAACCACTTCCAACTTGCTTGCCTCGTGGAGCTCTGCGAGAGCGGCCGCATTTTTGGCAGCAACCTTGCCCTGATCGGAGAGCTTCCCAAACCAGGGGAATCTCTGGGAAAGCGATATGAGGGTGGTCTGGGGACCCACGCGCGTCTCCGGGGTACGGACGTGCTGCGAGAAACCCAGCATCGGGTCCGGCAGGGCAGTCACTTGAGGAATACGCTGCAGCGCCGCCTGGTAGAGCGAGAAAGATCGCTGCACGTCCGGGCTCCGCTCGAGCGCTGCTGTGATGAGCGCATCGAGACGCGTGTCGCCGTTGGCTGTATATGGCTGCGCTAACGCGAGCGCGGGAAACAGAAAAGTAAAGCAGAGTAGGAATAGCATCGTTGCCTCCCAACAGTCATCGGGAATCCGCCAGGGCTCCGGACGAATGAGATTACGCCGACGCGGACTGTCAGCATTCCGCTGGACTCATTCGAGAAGAAACTTCGGATCGAGGGCGTGGCAGCGGTCTCCAGGCCGCCTTGGGTCGAGCCGACGGCTCGGCGCAAGAAGACTCTTCGGCCTGGAGACCGAAGCCACGTCAAGTTTCAGGTCAAGATAAGGAGGGAGGACTAAATCAGAAAGGAGGCGTTCAATAGATACAGATCGCTCTTGAACTGGCTATTCGCTGTAGTTGGCCCAACGGGGAGAAGGAGACCATTGGAAGGAGGGCTCACCAGACTCAGCTTTTCGGGCACAACCTCGGCGGCAAGACTGTGGCATAGGGACTCCGAATTGCCCTTCGGCAGGTTGTAGGGTATTTCCTCGGGAGCGAACTGGCACCACCGAGCGCAATCGCTCGCCTCGTGGCAAGCGGGAGTCGGAGCATCCATTTTCGTGCAGCTGCCATTGACTCCTGGTGACATGGAATCCCGACACGCCGTGTAACTGATTCCGAATTGCACAGACAGGATCGCGACCAGAACCAGGACACACGTCAGGGCGTGAATTCCTCGGTAGCGCATATAAACCTTCTCGACGAAAGGTCTCAGGAACATTACAATCAAGTATACCGAAAAGGATTGCAGCAGTCATGGGTAGCAGGACTTTCATGATCCTGGCGATCATCGCCTTGCTGATAGGAGCTGGCTACTACGTCTACATTCAGCTGGAACCCGAGTGTGCGATCTGCCGACGGCCCATGCACAAAGCTACTTCCTATAGCATCCTTCTGGAGGATGAAAGCTCCGTCGAGGTGTGCTGTCCCCGCTGTGGCCTCCACTTCCAGCAGGGTCGCCGGGACGTGGCCGATGCGCAGGTGGCGGACTTCTCTACCGGTGAGCGCGTTCCAGCTGACGAGGCCCACTATGTGGAGAACAGCTCGGTCCATCTCTGCTGCCCGATGGACCCGATCCCGAAAGATCGCTTGGGCACGCAATACCCGCTGGCTTGGGATCGGTGTCTGCCGAGTCTGGTTGCCTTCAGGAACCGGGATCAGGCCGTGGAGTTCTCGCGGCAGCGGGGCGGTCACATCAAAACCTACGCCCAATTGCTGCAGCAGTTACAAGGCGAGCCTCACTGAAACTCCTTGTTACTGAGCAGGATCCCAGGTCGAGGTGCGAACGGGTCCCCTGGGACCAGGTGGGCTGCATCGTGCGATTCATAGCGATACATGGGAATAAGGAGATCAAGTCATGACGACACTTGGCAGTGGTGATTTTGTATATCAAGAGTTGACCGATTGGGCCAGATTTCCCGACGGGTGGGGTTCTAAAGAGGTCGTTGATGTGGTGGTCGACGCACAGGACCGGGTCTATGCCTTTGATCGCGGCGACCATCCACTGACGGTGTTCGAAGCAGACGGCACCCTGGTGACCTCCTGGGGTGAAGGGTCCTTTACTCGCCCCCACGGCGTGACTATCCGCGATGAGGCCGGTCACGGAGAAGTCATCTATTGTGTCGACGACGATGGGCATTGGATCGGGAAGTTCACGCCCGCGGGCGAACTGTTGATGTCTATCGGTCGCCGCGACGAGCCGGCGCCGGCCCAGAGTGGGAGACCCTTCAACCGTCCTACGAAAGTCGCCTTCGATCCCAAGACTGACGATCTATACATTACCGATGGGTACGGAAATGCCCGAGTCCACAAGTACAGCACAGAGGGCGAACATCTGTTTTCTTGGGGAGACTATGGAACCGATCCTGGCCAATTCAACCTTCCTCACAGCGTCTGTACTGATCCGCAGGGCCGGGTCTACATTGCCGATCGGGAAAACCACCGAATCCAGATCTTCGACGATCAAGGCAACTATCTGGAACAGTGGAACAACCTCCACCGTCCCTGCGGTCTGCACATCAAAGACGACCTGGTCTACATTGGCCAATTGAAGACGGAGCAGGCCGTCAATAGCGACTATCCCAACATTGGGGCTTGGGTCACCATTCACGACTTGAGCGGGAGGTGTCTGGCCCGGTTGGGCGACATCCGTCCAGGCGAGGGACCAGGCCAGTTCATCGCCCCACATGGCCTATCCGTCGATTTCCACGGTGATATCTATGTAGGGGAAGTCTCCTGGACGATCCTCGGAAAGACCCGTCCGGTACGCAGTTTTCGCAAGCTGGTAAAGGTCTAGTTCACTGGAATCGCCGTTGAGCTCCTTTCAGACTGTCGCTTCAAGGAAACGGTATGAAGACGAAAACGTATGGTGAGTTCCGGACCGCGAACCGGTATCTCGAGGACTGCGATACCCTGAACTCCGTTTTCGATCGGCAGGGTTATCTCTTCCTGCGCGATGTCCTCGATACTTCCGAAGTCCAGGCGGTCAAGAACGACTTCGTCCAGGAGCTACAGAAGCAGGGCTTCGTGAAACCGGGGGGCTCCGACCCTATCTGGACTGGCAAGGACCTGGTGGAGATCGACGATGACCGACTCTACGCTCTTGACTATTACGCCAAACTACTCGACACCGAGGTCACCCAGAAGCTCTTCGAACAGCTATTCGGGGAACCCGTCTATACCTTTCGTTCGTGCACCCTCAGATACACGGTGCCAAACGACGAAACTCACGGCTCCCCTCCTCACCAGGACCATGTCTACATCCGACACACCACCGACTTCCGAACCTTCTGGATACCCTTGATGGAGATCGACAGAGACATGGGTGGCCTGGCCGTGGCTGAAGGCTCCCACAAGCTGGGATTACGCGAGCATGTCGAACAGGACGTCTATTCCTACGTCCTCAAAGGGAGAAAGCAAAAGGGAGTGGAGTTGGACGCCATAGCCGAGCCCTGGGTCACGGCGACCTACCATCCCGGCGACGTCCTGGTATTCCATCCCCACCTGCTCCACTGGGGGACTCCCAACCGCTCGGATAGAATCCGGCTCTCGGTCGACGTCCGCGTCCAACCGGCCTCAACGCCAAGATCACAACAGGTGCAGACAACCGTGCTGGAGCAGCGGCAGTTCAGGACCGACGTGCTGCAAGCCGCCGCCCAGGAAGGGGTGAATCCCGAGCTGTTTGAGACGCTGGTCGTAGAAATGATCGCACGAGGAACCAGGCCTGACAGGGCGGGTGTCAGGGAGCTGATAGCCGAGCTGAGCCGAAAGTGGTCTGACTAAGCTGAAACTTCATTTGGCAGAGGGAAGGTGTAGGAGACAGCATCTGACAGAGCAGTGACCTGTAGCACGGGCACTCTTGCCCGTGGAAGACACCAACGGGCAGGAGTGCCCGTGCTACAAGCGTCACTCAGCTCTCGATGTTCGTAGCTAGCACTGACGGAAGTTTCGTTCTCGAATGGGGCCAGGGCTTCCTGGGGGCGGGACTAAGCTGAAACTTCATTTGCGGACGTAGCTTTGGGCTCCAGGCCGAAGTCTTATTTGCCGAGCCTTTTGGCTCAGACGGCGGCCTGGAGCCCACCGCTACCAGGAGTCAACCTCTGGAGAGTGGAGACGTAGAGAACGATCCCCGGGAGGCGGAAACAGACGCCGCTCCGAACGGTTCAATCACGCCCGCGATGGACCGTCACAACGGTCGCATCGTGATCCTGTCGGCGCTCCTGCACTACCTCGCCGCACCGGTCATCTATGTAGGCATAGTCCAGGCCGCCCTGTGCGACCGTCTGGGAGCCAGCGCCACGGTGGCCAACCTGCCGAGCTCAGGTTACCTCCTGGCCTCAATGGCTCCCATCCTCCTCTCCTGGGTGATACCGCATCGACGGGTGCGAGCCACTGTGGTGACAGCCTCGCTGCTGACCGGCCTGGTCCTGTTCCTGGTCCTCCTGATATTGCTTTTCCCATTCCAGAGCTCGACTCGACTATGGGTGGTCGTGGTTGCGGGACTGGCTCAGGGCCTCTCCTCCAACGTTGCTCATGTCTATTCATTTCAGTGTATGAAGCGAGGGACCACTACGGAGGGTCGAGCCCGCGCCCTCAAGTGGGCCTTTTCCCTGTCTCCACTGGCAGGCGTGGTGGGCTCCCTCTGGGCCCAGTACGTCCTGGGCGGAGGAATCGCAAGCCTTCTCTTCCCCTACGATTTCGCAGTCCTCTACCTGACGGGAATTCCCTGTATGGTGGCGATCGCCATACTCAACAGCCGCTATCAACTGCTGCCTGTCGAGGAGGAGACCCTTCCGCCCCTGTTGCCATATCTCTGGAAAAGTGTCCGGTCCTACTGGGGCGTGCGCATTCTGTTGTTGGCCTGGTTTGCCTATCTCTTCTGGTATCTGACCCTAAATGCTATGCCCAACCTCACTCTATATGCCCGGGAGGCCCTTGGAAGGGAGCCTCAGGAGCTGTCGGGTTGGATGATGGCCCTGCGGTTCGGTTTCAAGTGTCTGGGAGGATTGGTGCTGGGAATCATCAGCGTTCGTTGGGGGATTCGTGCCCCTCTTTTTGCCTGTGCCGGGATGGTGGGGGCTGCTATTCTCTGGGCGTGGCTCGTCCCCGGACACCTCTATCTTCTGGCATTCGGCATCATGGGAGCCGGCGAGTTGGGTGGGGTGTACTTCCCCAACTACGCTATCAGCATCTCGTCGGCATCAGCCGCTACCCGAAACCTGGCCATCCTCTCCCTGGTGTCTCCGGTCAGCAGCATCGGACCGGCCCTGCACGGTGGCTTGACCGATGCTTATGGCTTTCCAGCCAGCTTCACCTTCGGCGTGACGGCCTCGCTCGTCGCACTGATCCTGATTCTTGGACTCTCTTCCAAACCAACAAGGGAAGTGACTCAATGAAAAGAAACCTACGACTGGCGCCCTTACTCTTATGTCTAACCTTCTGCTGGCTCGAAATCTGGGCGGGAGACTCGAAAACCTGGACGACATCCAGCTTTCTGGACCTGGTGGACGGCAGCTTCGATGACGGCGGAGTGAACACCTACGTCGCCGCGGACGGCTCTGTACGGCTGATCAATGTCTGGGATCTCAACGATGACGGGAACCTCGACGTGGTCTTTCCAAGCGACCATGACCGAAGTGACAAGGTCGATCTCTTCATCTACTGGGGCGCCAGCGGATTCCGTCAGAGTCGACGGCTTCTTCTACCGACCGATGGGGCTAAGTCTGGAACTGCTGCAGACCTGAATGGGGACGGATTCGCGGATCTGGTTGTGGTCAACCGCTCCAACTACACCCGGACCGACCTGGACTCCTACATCTACTGGGGATCAGCAACTGGCTTTGATCCTTCGCGCCGCAGCGGCTTACCTACCCAGGGAGGAGAGGCCGTGGCTGCGGCAGACCTGAACCGGGATGGACATCCCGATCTGGTGTTCGCCAACAGCGGTCTAAGCTTCCATATGGGGGTGGACCGCTTTCAGAAATCCTACGTCTACTGGGGCTCAGTAGACGGATACGAGGCTACGAGGAGAAGCTCTCTAAAGACCGTGCATGCCCGCGACGTGGAGGTTGCCGACCTCAACCGGGATGGGTTCGCAGAGGTTGTCTTCGCCATGGAGGGAAACGCAGAGGGCGAAGGCGGAGCTCTTGTCTACTGGGGTAGCGCCAAGGCGGACACCCGCTTCA
The DNA here is from genome assembly GCA_965222655.1 of Acidobacteriota bacterium. Lineage (GTDB taxonomy): Bacteria > Acidobacteriota > UBA6911 > RPQK01 > JAJDTT01 > CAUZIZ01. Next base: position 1,285,243 of record CBDCUP010000021.1, on the reverse strand, counting down.
GTGCCAGCACCTTCCTGCCCGGGGAACGCAGCTCGGGAATTGCGCTTGGAGACTTGGATGGCGATGCAATTCCGGAGATCGTGTTGGCCAATTCCCGCCGCGTGGGTGCACTCGAGTTTGATCAGTACGAGATCGTGGAAACGGTGGCGATCGACTCGTTCATCTATTGGGGCTCGTCCCGAGGGTATAGTCCGGAAAGGAAGGTTCGACTACCCACAGTGGACGCTCAGGCGGCGGCGTTGGGCGATCTGAACCAAGATGGCCAGCCGGATGTAATCTTCGCTAACGCACAGGGAGCAGCTTCCTACATCTACTGGGGCCGATCAGGAGAATTCCGCCCCAATTGGAGAACCGCCATTCCTACTCGTAGCGCCTCCGACTGCATCGTCGATGATCTCAACGGCGATGGCCATCCCGATCTTGCGATTGCCCACTACACCGACGGTCGCGTTCCCAAACCTCCCGAGCGGGGCATCACTCATGTCACCGAGTCCTACGTCTACTTTGGAGGTCCACAGGGGATGGACACACAGCACAGAATCGAACTTCCCACCTGGGGGGCCAGTGGAGTGCTCGCCGCAGACCTGAACAGAGACGGCGAGAAAGACCTCGTCTTCTTCAACAAGCGGGACGGAGTAGCTCCCACTCCGGCCTATGTCTACTGGGGAGACCAGAGCGGCCGCTTTGATCCTCAACGGCGGCAAGAGCTGCCCAGAGGTGGAGGATCGTACACAGCTTCAGATCTCAACCAGGACGGCCACGTGGATCTATTCTTGCCGTCGGTCCTCTATTGGGGCGGACCTCAGGGATATTCCACCCAAAATGAAACCATTCTCTCCAGCAATGGCAGGGCGGCGCGGACAGCAGACCTGAATCGGGACGGCTATCTAGACTTGGCTTTGGCCGAGTGGAGTCCAGGTACCAAGGAGACCCATGTCTACTGGGGAGGGCCTGGCGGGTTCACCAATGCGAATCGATCCGCCCTACCCGCAACCGACCTCAGAGGTCTTACGCTGGCTGATCTGGACCGCAATGGCTGGGTCGATCTGGTATTCGCTGCCATCAACAAGCAGATCCTGATCTACTGGAACAGCGCCCGGGGGTTCGATCCCCGAAAGAGCACCCGGTTGCCGGCTAGAGCCGCCGTCTCAATAGATGTAGCCGACCTGGACAACAACGGCCATCTGGACCTGATCGCGGCCAATCTCTTCGACCTGGATGCGCCCCGTGAAGTTGTGCATACGAAGGACGGTCTTCCTTTGATCTATGGGGGATCCCCGCGCGGTGACGCCTTCATCTACTGGGGAGGAAAAGACCCGGATGAGCCCTACTCGGAGAGACATCGGCTGATCCTACCGGCATTGGGACCGGTGAAGTCGGCGGCTGCTGATCTGAACCGGGATGGGCACCTGGATTTGATACTCAGCAGCTATCACGCCGGTGACACCCGCAGCAGTCCCTCCTACATTTACTGGAACTCTGCGAGCGGCTTTGACCCCGAAAGAGTGACCCTTATCCCCACCGACTCCGCTTCCGGGATTCTGGCGGTGGACTTTGACCGAGACGGTCATCTGGACTTGTTCCTCCAGTGTCATCAGAAGGATGGAAACCACCGCACCGACTCCTTCCTCTACTGGGGTGGCCCCGATGGATATTCGACGGAACGGAGGACCGCTCTCCCTTCCCGGGGTCCCCATGGTTTCACCGGAGTCGATATCGGTCAGGTTTACGATCGCAGCGACCGCTACGACTATCTTTCCCGAGTGTTTGATGCGGGTAGCGCGGTACGACTGAAAAGGCTTAGTTGGAACGCCCAAACACCCCATCGAACGGCGCTCGAATTCCAGCTGAGGGCGGCCCCGACTCGGGAGCAGCTGGAGACACGTCCCTGGCAGGGTCCGTCGGGTCCGGGATCGTACTACAGAGAGTCGGGAAAACCGCTGGTCGGAGTTCCTAGGGATGGACGATGGTTCCAGTACAAGGCCACACTGGTGAGTCCCCAGTCGGCCAACTCACCAGTCCTGGAATCGGTCTCGGTTGAGTATCAAGAGTAGGCCACGGAAGATTGCGCTGCTAACCCGGATTTCTCATCGCTTGTCGTAGCGAGGCGTCGCAAGGGCCGTCCTGGCAAGGCTTGCGCCCGAGACCACTCGTGGCGAGCCCCCGCAGTCGTACTCGTGCAGTACGTCGAGGAGGCCGAGAGAGCGTAACGGGAGACCTGGAAATGGTTCTCCCTCAAGGGGATTGATATCCCCCCGGTAAGGTCCTAGTCAGACCACCGGTATCTAGACCCAGGGACGAACCCCTGGGACCGGAAAGTGTTGCGAGGTGAAGTGTGTTAGACACTGAATCCGGACCAATTAGCCCCGATATAACGTTCGTCGAGTTAGGCCGAGGGTTTCGTTATGCCCGCAGGCAACAGGAAGCACCGCGTTAGGACGAGTGGTGGTTCCCACTCCGGGGTCGCAGACGGCATCGAGCAACACCACAGGAGGGAGAAGACAGACCAGGCGGGTCGAGGACCTCTTGGCGGCGGAGCTGACGCCGTCGAGTATGCGACGGCGACGTAACAGGAGCGGCGCAAATGGGTCTCGATCTGGGATGGGGACCGGTGTAGCGAAGAAACCGGGTAATGCCGGTGGAGTGAAGGTCCCCACGGTGAGTCGATCGCGGGTGGGCAAACATCCGCTCTACCCAGGAGAGAGAAGACGGATGGCAAGAGACCTAACGCGAATAGGGGAGAAGGCGCGCGCGGAACCGAAGACGTGTTTGACGTCGATCTATCACTTTGTGAAGGATGTGGATCTGCTGCGGGCCTGCTACCAGCAGGCGGAGAAGGGAAAAGCTCCCGGAGTCGATGGAGTCACCAAGCAGGAGTACGGGCGGAACCTGGAGAGCAATCTCGAAGATCTGTCCGAAAGACTGGGCCGGATGGCTTACCGTCCGAAACCGGTCTTGCGCCGGTACATTCCCAAACCCGGCAGCCGGAAGAAGCGGCCGTTAGGGCTGCCTAGCTTTGAGGGAAAGCTGGTCGAGAAAGCACTCAGTCGAGTGCTGGAACCGATCTATGAGGCGGACTTTCTAGACTGTAGCTACGGCTACCGACCGGATCGAACGCAGCCTCAAGCGCTAGCGAAGCTAGGACAGACCATCCAACGCCGGAAGGTTAGCTGGGTCGTCGACGCCGACATTCAGGGCTTTTTTGACCACCTGAATCAGGAATGGCTGTTGAAGTTTCTGGAGCAGCGGATCGGCGACCGGCGGGTCTGGCGTCTGATCTGGCGGATCCTCAAAAGCGGCGTGATGGAAGACGGATTGGAGCGGGCTAGCGAGGAAGGAACCCCGCAAGGGGGGAGCCTCTCGGCCCTGCTGTCGAACGTCTACCTGCACTACGTTCTGGATCTGTGGGTCGAACGTCGCTTCAAGCCGAGCTGTCGGGGGGAGGTGGATCTGTTTCGCTACGCGGACGATTTCCTAGTGTGCTTTCAGCACCGCGATGAAGCCGAAGAGTTTCTGCGGCAACTGAAGGCGCGCCTGGAGCAGTTCCACTTGGTACTTTCTGAGTCCAAGACGAAACGGGTGGCCTTTGGACGCTTTGCCCGCGAAGAGGCCCAGCGGAAGGGCCAGAAGCTGGAGACCTTTGAGTTTCTCGGCTTCACCCACTACTGTGGGCTCAGCCGCAAGGGCTACTTCAAGGTCAAGCGCCAGACGTCGCGTAAGAAGTTTCATGCGAGCCTGCAGAGACACACGGAGTGGCTGAAGAAGCACCGCCACCGTCTGAAGACGGGAGCGTTGCTGCGGCTAGCCAAGCTGAAACTGGTGGGACACCTGAACTATTACTCCATCACCGACAACGGACCGAGGTGCGAGGCCTTCAGAATCCAGTTCATGCGGCTGTTCTTTAAGTAGGCACTTCGTGCCGACGGCCAAGGCCGTAAAAGGCTGTTTCGGGACACCCCGGCTGTGACGAAAGGGCGGTCTCAGAGAACAGCTCACTTGATTGAAATTCCGAGACTGTTAAGTGGCTGAACCGACGAAGCCAACGACACAGCTACACTTGGGAGCAATATATTCAAGCTCTCGCCTGGGTGGGTTGGCCCTTGGTCCGGCGGGTCCATGATCTCAGTCCGCTTGCTAGGAGTCGGCCCTGAATGGCCACCGAAGAGCCGTATGTGGGGTTGCGGCCTGGCAAGGCCGCGTATTCTAGTGGGTGCGAATCCCACCCAGGTAACTGCTAGCCACAGGCCTGGTATCGAGCCTTGCAGGTGTCCTGGTAACAGGGCGCTTGATGCGTAGGTACGAAAGGAGGCGAGGTGCAAAGGTAACAGGTGATGCTGACCCTGAAGACGTGGAGTCCCGAAAACGGCATCGTTGGATCTGGTCGATGGGTTCTCGCACCCAGCAGGCAACACCCGTTGACGCGGTAGGGCGAGTGTCAACGGACAGCCCGGGATCTGAGGTCGCGTCGAGCCTTACAAGGAGAATGCGTGGTAACCAGGGAGATCCGTCAGGTGGCGCACCCGAGGGTGCGCACCCTCGGACAAGCCTAAACAGCGAGGAAGAGGGCGGAGTCTGGCGGAAGTCGGAGACACCCATAGTAGCGATGAGGTCCGGTAATGCGGACGGAGTGAAGGGGTGTCGGTTGGAGAGAACGAGTCGGAGAAACATGGCCCGACGCTGAGCGGACTATGCCCATGACAACTCGACTGATTCGTTTCACACAGAGGGCGCGTGAGCTGGCCGGGGAGCGGTTGACCTCATTAATGGGGATGCTGTTCGACCCGCAGGGGCTCGACGCCAGCTTCGGTCGCCAGTCTGCCAAGAAAGCGCCCGGAGTAGATGGGATGAGAAAGGCGGACTATGCCGAGGGATTAGCGGAGCGTATTGCGGATCTGTCGGACCGTCTACGCCGTCTGGGCTACCGGCCCCAACCGTCCCGGCGGGTCTATATACCCAAAGGGGAGGGAAGGCGTCGAGCCCTGGGAATTCCCTGTTTTGAAGATCGGCTGGTTCAGGACGTGATGAGGGGGATCCTGCAAGCGATCTGGGAGCCGGAGTTTCGGGACTGCTCGTATGGATTCCGGCCGGGCCGCAGCGCGCATGATGCGCTGCGACGGGTCGCGGAAATCATCACCAACGAGCGTACCCAGTGGGTGGTTGAGGCCGACATTAAAGCCTTCTTCGATGTCGTCAGCCACAAGCACCTCTTGCGTTTCGTCCGGCACCGGATTGCCGATCCTCGTTTCGTGCGGATCATCCATCGTTTCCTCAAGGCAGGGATCATGGAGGACGGTGCCGTAAGCGCCGGCGAAGAGGGGACCCCACAAGGGGGTTTGGTCTCGCCCGTGCTGGCCAACATCTACCTGCACTATGTGCTGGATCTATGGTTCGAGAAACGCTACGCCCGGTCGTGCCGTGGCCGAGCCTATCTCGTACGGTACGCCGACGACTTCATCGCCTGCTTTCAGGACGAAGGGGACGCCCGTCGCTTTGTTGAAGAACTCACAAAGCGGCTGGCGGACTTCGACCTGGAGGTAGCGCCCAGCAAGACGGCAGTCCTGCGGTTTGGCAGTGCCACGACCCAGAACTGTGAGCGGGACGGCCGAAACCGTCCCCAGACCTTCAACTTTCTTGGACTGACCCATTATGGCAGCCGCAGTCGCCGTGGCCGCTTTGCGGTGGGGCGACGAACGGAAGGCAAACGGGTTCGCAAGAAGTTGACGGCGCTCAACCAGCGTCTGAGCGAGCTGCGCCAGCACGGAGGGAAAGCCATGCAGGAGTACTTCCGGCAACATCTGGAAGGCCACATTCGCTATTACGGCGTCAGTGGCAACTACCAGCGGCTAGAGGACTATGTCCACTATGCCAGCCGGATCCTCTTCAAATGGCTCAACCGCCGCAGTCAGCGCCGATCGGTGACCTGGGAACGGTTCAATGAGGTCTTGCCGGCATTGCGCCCGCGCATCCGGATCGTGCATAACCTCTACCCCAAGCCCCGGTGGATGACTCCAGCTGGGAGCCGGATGGTGTAACGCACCACGTCCGGTTCTGCGAGGGCGGCGGGACGTACCCGCGAGGGGATTCCCGCTGCTACTCTCCAAAGCCGCTTGTCCGGTTCTGAGAGGGGCGTGGGTGGCAACTGGTGAGGCCGCGTGTCCATGGTGGAACTGTGAACCCACTTCGCAACCGAAAGGGCGAAACTGGAAACCCTCCACCTACAGGCATGCCAATCGCCGGGAGCACCCCGCCTACTCGACTAGCCAGGGCGGATGATTGCGGCGCCGTAGTAGACCGGCGATGAGAAATACGGGTTAGTGTCCCCATCGGGGCTGGTGGAACCCCTCGCCTTCAGGCGAAGAGAAGGTCTCCGAAGTCCCGCGGGGACGGTAGGGTCATCTTCGAGTGAAGTTGAAAGTGGTCGAGTCGGTCTCTGACGTGGCTTCGGTCTCCAGGCAGAAGTGTAGCGGTCGAGCCTGGCTCGACCAACGGCGCCCTGGAGAGCACCGCCACGACGAAGGTCAGCAGAGATGATCGAACCCCTCGGCTTGGAGCCGAGGGTAGGCCTTAGTTCTTCAGGTTCTGTAGATACTGAATACTCGGCGCGATTGCACCCTCCATTGTGGCCTTACGATATATCTTCACCGAGGCAAAGGCCTCGTAATCGATATCCTCCAGGGCCCGCAATACCGATCCGAAATCGATATGGCCGCTGCCGAATGGGCCACCATTGCTCTCACATAAATGTACATGGCGCAGATCCTGGCCGCAGTCATGAATCGGTTGGGTCAGTGATGTATCTTCGATATTCATATGGACTGTATCTACCATCGGTTTTAGCGCTGGGGAATCGATTCTTGCAATCAAGTCAAGGACCTCTGCCACCGAGTTATTGAAACCTACCTGGAGATGATTCACCGGTTCAATGACGATCGTAACCCCTTGCGAAGCTGCGGCTTGTCCGACCTCCCTCAAGCCCTCGATGATCCGCTGATTCGCCAGCACCGGATCTGCCTCATCGCTGCGTAGTCCTTGGAGTAGTCCCACCACCAGAATCGCATTGAATCGCTTCCCCATAGGCAAATAGGACTTGAGGCGCTCCACAGTCCGGCGGCGAATCTCTTCATCCGGAGAGCTCAGGCATAACCCTTCCTCGTAAGCCGATCCAGTCAGAAAAGAAGGGGCCACCAGCCCATTCTCTCGCAGGCATTGCTCTATCTGGTCCAAGTGTCCCAGGAGCTCGGAGGTGATATTCATCTCGACACCTTCGTAACCGCTCGTCTTGATATGGCCGAAGATGGCTGAAATATCGCTTCTCACGAACGTTTTCGAGTTGATGATCATGTAACTGAAGTGTGTCATCGCGCTCCTGGTATCTTCTCAGAGCTGGGATCGGTTCTGCGAATTGCAACGACGCGCAACCATCGATTCACTATTTCGCATCAGGCCTGATGAAGTACACATACTCATTGGTGTCACGACCCTCGTAGATGATGCTGTAGACGGCCATCAGTTCGTTGGGGACGTCGTCGTCGTACTTGTTGATGATGCAGTTCTGACTATATCCGTCGGGATGTGCGGTATCGCCGCTGACAATGATCCCACTCCCCCACTTGAGTCCATCGTCGGACTGATAGAGAACGAAGCGACGGCTCCCTTCCCCAACCTGGCCAGACCTTCCCTGTAGATAATACTTGCCATCGAGATAGGCGAGTTCGGGATCGCGAAGCATCTTGTCCATGTAGGCCTTCTTCTGTGGGCCCCAGGTGTGGCCCTCATTCTTACTGATGCAATAGTAGAAATTGTGCTCGTCCTTCTCGGTATAGGCACCCGCCAGAAGGCGACCATCGCCCATGATGGTCATCGTGCCGTACCACTTGTCGTCGTCCAGCGACAGCGCGCTTCTTTTGCTCCAGCTACGTCCGTCATCGTTGCTGACGTACAGGACATGGGGACCGGCACTGCTGTCGATCATGACGTAGTTGGTCTCGCCCGTCACGGCCGTCGAACAGGGATAGCCGACGAATTTACCATCGAGGGTCTCGTAGTCCGTCCAGGTGGCGCCATCGTCGTAGCTTCTGGTGATGCCGAGATGGGTTCTGGTTTCTTCTCCCCCGACCTCAAAGTGTGTGAGGAACAGAACAACGGTCCCCTTCTCGGTGACCAGGCCCTCTTCCACCCAGACAGTGTGTTTTTGATCTGGAGAGTAGCAGCGGGAATCCCCTTTCGGGTACGTCCCGCCGCCCTCGCAGAACCGGACTTGGTGCGTTACACCATCCGGCTCCCGGCCGGAGTCATCCACCGGGGTTTCCCTCGGTGTGAAACGAATCAGTCGTGTGGTCATGGTCTTAATCCGCTCAGTGTCGGGCCATGTTTCTCCGACTCGTTCTCTCCAACCGACACCCCTTCACTCCGTCCGCATTACCGGACCTCATCGCTACTATGGGTGTCTCCGACTTCCGCCAGACTCCGCCCTCTTCCTCGCTGTTTAGGCTTGTCCGAGGGTGCGCACCCTCGGGTGCGCCACCTGACGGATCTCCCTGGTTACCACGCATTCTCCTTGTAAGGCTCGACGCGACCTCAGATCCCGGGCTGTCCGTTGACACTCGCCCTACCGCGTCAACGGGTGTTGCCTGCTGGGTGCGAGAACCCATCGACCAGATCCAACGATGCCGTTTTCGGGACTCCACGTCTTCAGGGTCAGCATCACCTGTTACCTTTGCACCTCGCCTCCTTTCGTACCTACGCATCAAGCGCCCTGTTACCAGGACACCTGCAAGGCTCGATACCAGGCCTGTGGCTAGCAGTTACCTGGGTGGGATTCGCACCCACTAGAATACGCGGCCTTGCCAGGCCGCAACCTCGCATACGCCTCAAAGGAGTACGGGAGCTTGTTGTACTTGTCCCAGGTCTTGCCTCTATCCTTGCTGATAGCGTACTCGCTCCAACCATCCAGATTGTGGTCGCTGGTGTTGGCATAGAACGCCACGATGTTGCCGTTCGCGTATTCCATGCACACCGGGCCTCCGTGGGAGCAGCGCCCCGGAGCATCGTTCTTGAAATCGGCAATGACGGTTCCGAAGATGTCATCCCCGAGCTTGGTCGAAGGGTCGTGGTCGTAGATCACAGCACCATCGATTCGTTCGTACTGAGTGGTCTCTTTCTGCGCCCGTAGGTCCTGTATGCTCTCCACACAGGTCCAACCAACCAGGAAGGCTAAAACAGAAAGAGCACCCATTCGCTTCATCGTCATCTTCTCTCCTTTCATCTCAGAACTGTTTCCCGAAGGCTACCCTCTCTCTCAGACAGATATCAACTGGAGCGACTCCACAGTCGTCATCAAGACGATCCAGGACAGTGCCCAGGCTGCTCCTACTTGAATCTCAGGGAATACAGGTCCGCATCCTTCATGACAAACCTCAGCCGAACGGGCCTCCCGGCAATCCTGGCCAGCGGCTTGTCGGAGGTCGCCTTGGCATGACTTCGTTTCCAGCTCACCGTCTGTTCGATCTCGTTTCCCCAGATCAGCGGTGAGTCCTCCAGGGCGAAACCGGGCAGAGGGGCGCCATCGGTATCCTGGATCTCCAGACGGAGGCTGCCGGCAGCCGAGGTGGCGAAGTTGAGGATCAGGTTGTCGCCTTGGAAGATCAGTGGCTTCGTGATCATCTCGCCCCCGGAATAACCGGAGCGGACCGAGACAAAGCCGTCGGTGCGCAGCACCAGGCGTTGCAGGTGGTTGGTGGGCGACGATCGATGGCGTTCTACGTAGAGGGAAATCTCATCCTCGGCGGTGGGCACGATCCCGCGAGCCGGCGTGTTGGTCCGTTGGGGCCAGTTTCTTGGGTCAAGACCGGGCCGGATGAACGATTCCAGGAAACTGCGATCCCAGTGGACGCCATCACGGCTGCTCATGAAGACGCCGTCGGAGGCCCCTGGAACCGGGGCATCCGGGTAAAGCTGGCGCCAGGGAAGAAAGCGTCTGGGTAGGGCGAGGTAGAGATGAGGAGCCCGGAAGTAAGCAACGGTGCCGTTCGTGTACAGGTGCTCGGGCGGTGCTTCCCCAAAGTCTCCCCACTCACCGGCAGTCCAGTCCAGGAAGTTCTTCGACTTGGAATACTTGATGGTACGAACACCGTGGCGAAAGTCCCGGTACAGGGCCACGTAGTGATTTCGCACCGAGTCCCAGAAGGCCACGTTCAGAGAGTCGAACTTGCCGTCGGTGAGAAGCGGTGCTTCGCGGAGTTGCTTCCACTGGATGCCATCCTGGGAGACATACCCCAACAGCACTGGTTCTCCTCCAACCCGGCCGCTGCCCACGGCCTTGTAGCGCTCGCCAGGGAGTGCCGCAGGATTGGTGTCCTTGAAGGGGGAGAAGTTGTGCCCGCCGGAGCCCGTCCACACGATATTGTTGGTTCATCCGGTAAATGGGGAGGTGCCGCCAGTCAAAGGTAGGCCATGGAAACTGCCGCACTATGCAAACCGTGGAAAAACAAGTAGTTCTGGAGGAGAACTGGCAAGTGCTCGCAGTTGTTTTTCCACCGTTCGCACAGCGCTTGGAAAACTCCGTATCACGGGCTTGCTGGCCCGGTTCGATGTCGCTCGGAGTTTTCCACAGTTCCCACGGCCTCTGCTACTGCAGCCGACTATATGGACAAGCGAACGGGGAGCAGATTTGGGATCCGGAAGGTGCCAACCACGTCCCCACCTCCCCATTTACCGGATGACCCATATTGTTGTCCTTCGAGCCATTGAACGCGTAGAGGCCCAGGGAAGGCCGCTTCCAGTTGATCCCGTCGAGGCTCTCGGCGTAGCACGCCACCTGAGGGTGTTCAGGAACCGCCACTTCGCCCGGCTTCGAAAGTGAGGGGACAATGTAGCCGGCGGAACTGGCCCCTCGGTAGTACATCCGGTAGCGCCCACCATCCTGAAAGACGGTCACATAGCCGCTATTTCCTCCTTCCCAGTCTCGATTGAAGGAGAGGACCCTCTCCGCTGGTTGGGGAGAATGAAGCGTCAGCTCGACTCCTGTCATGGATTCGACCAGATAATCGTCCACGAACAGCTCCAGGCGCGAGCCGATGTCGAGGGGCTTCTGGGACGCCTGATGCTCTGCCGGTGGAGCTGCCGCAGCCAAGGAAAATACCAGGGAAGCTACCAACGGAGCCAGCCGTCTCATTGTCATCGCGTATCCTCTCTTCTTATCGGATCGCTGGACCAACGTTATTTTGACCGCGCTCTTCAGGACTATCCAGGTGTGTTATATGAGAGATCCCAATCGCCGAGCTTGTGTAATCTGGTGCCAGGGCGATTGATTCTGGCAGAGCCTGGTAGAGGTTTTCGACCCTAGTCGATTGAAGAGACTGAATCAGCCGACGATGGAGCTGATGTCGATCAGGTGAAGCTGTCGTCCTGCCTTACCCTTGGGTGAATCGATACACACCAGTTTGCCGTCGCGGCTGCAACGCGGATGGGTGTCGCAGCGCCACTCGCCCGTATACTCCTGGGGCGAGTGGAACAGACCCAGGGAAATTCGGCGCTTCGTCTTCACGTGATAGAGATGTGGGTTCTGGTTTCTCTGCGGGTCGGGATAGCTATCGCTCAGAATCCATTCGTTTCCGGGCAGGTAGGAACAGTGTCCGTAGGTATCCAGAATACCGGGGCCGACGACTTCGATCTTGCTGGTGTGATCCTGGAATAAGTAGTTGGCACGGCCGTGGGAAGGCTGATCTGATTGCGCCAGGATGTGGCCCGGGTCCCGCCAGATGAAGTGCGATGTGAATCCGTTGTCGTCCAGAATCCGGATGTCACCGCCGTCCGGATTCGCGGTGATCATTCGGGTCAGGCGGCTGCCATCCGGATAACGCCAGCGGTGAAGGAAGACGAACCGGCTGCCATCCGGATTGAACAGCAGATGATTGAAGTAGTGCTTGATACCCGGTTGGGCCTTGGGAATTCGTCCCAGCCCCGCGATCTGGGCGATTGAGAGAATCAGCTCCGTTTCACCCGTTTCCAGGCTGACCCGGACGATACCCGACTCTTCCGGTGCCAGATCGTCGCTATGGGGGTCGGTCAGACCTGGGTATCCATATCCTGGACGTACATCGTTGATGCGGCGGAAGTCGGACGCGATGGCCGTCTTGCCGTCCGGACTCACCGCGTAAACGGGTTGAGCAATGGTACGGGTCTGCTTCGTTTTGAGGTCCAGGATGCGGCAGACGAAGCGGCCTTCTTCGCGATCGTTCCAGAGAATCTGGCTGGTCGAGCCGGGAAGCCACTGCAACATGCATCCCTGCTGCCAGCACCAGGAGCGGCTTTCCCCCAGTTCGATCCAGCGGTCTCCATCCTCTAGATCGACCATGCCTATCTGGATTCTATCCGTGGCGCGGGGCGAACGGTGCTCGAAGCCGACTTGCATTCCCAGCACGTACCGATTCGAAGGATCGAACTGGAATTTGTCGTAGTAGCCGAACCAGTGGTGCTGCGGAGCACGTGTGATGGTCCGAACCGGAGGCAATGCCGAGGCGAGATGCTTGGCGGTCGCCGTCCACAAAACGGCTGGAAAAACGCTCTTGATCAAGCTTCTTCGACTCACGCGAGATCTGTTCATGACTGTGGGTGCTGAAGAGTTCGACGGTCAGGGGCGAAACTGCATCGAGTAAAGATCGCCATCCCGGATCTGAAACTTCAGCCGGATTGTCCGGCCGGCCAGAGCGGAAAGGTCCGATTGGTCTTTCCAGGTCACCGTTCGCTCCACCTCATCCCCGAAGATTTCGGCACTGTCGTCGAGACTGTAACCCGGCAGAGCAGAGCCGTCTTCTGCCTGGATCTCCACCCGGATACTGCCCGCGGCCGAGGTGGCATAGTTCAGTTCCAGACGGGATCCGGCGAAGCGCAGCGGACGGGTGAGGACCGTTCCTCCTTTGTACCCGGCCTGGAGAGAGACGAAGCCATCGACCCGAAGCACTCCACGCCGAATCTGGACCTCAGGGGAGCGGAAATGTTCCATGTAGTAGAGCGACATCTCGTCCGGTCCGGTTGGAACCAGGGTGGGACCCATTTCAATTGCCCTCTCGTGCCAGTTCTGAAGGTCCTGTCCCGGCCGGATGAAAGCCTCCATGAATCTCCGGTCGAAACCGATGCCGTCACGGCTGAACATGAAGACCACATCGGACAGCCCTTCTTCCTCCCACTGCAGAGGCTCGAACTTCCTCTCGGGGAGGAAGCGTTTCGGGAACATGAGGATGATGTCCGGTCTGCGGTAGTAGGGAATCGCGGAGTTCTTGTACAGATGTTCGATTGGAGCGGCTCCCATATCCAGATAGGTAGGGCTCGACCAGGTTCTGAAATCGGTGGAGGTGAAACGCCGAATATCCCGGACCTTGTGGCGGGCCCAACCCCGGGCATAGATGGAATAGTGTCCTCGGGCTCCATCCCAGAGGACAATATTGTGGGAATCGAAGTGAGGATCCCCAAGGGGAGCCCACACCAGCGGCTCCTTCCCCAGCTGTCTCCAGCGTAGGCCATCCGGAGAGACCAGGCCCATCAGCAGGGCACGGCTCTTGCCCGATGCGCTGCGTTCATTTTCCAGACCGATGGCCTTGTAGCGCTCCTCGGGTCGGGTTTGCGGGTTGGCGTCCTTGAAGATCGAGAGCACGAAGCCCCGTCCTCCCGGCACCGGCCAGATCAGGTTGTTGTCGGTCGAGCCCTGGTACTCGACCAGCCCCAGGTTCGGTTTGGACCAGTGGATCCCGTCAAGACTCTCGGCATAGCCGGTGTAGAAGGGGCGCTGATTGAAGTTGGTGCGATACCACATGCGGTAGCGGTGGCCCTCCAAGATGACGGTGGGATCGTACATGGTGGAGTCCTCGTAGGGACGGTCCATCCGGATCACGATCTCTTTGGGCTCAGGACTGTGCAGCACCGAACGGACACCCTCGCGGGATTCAATGAGCCAGTCATCCAGGAACAACTGGAGCTGGTCCGACACCTCTCGGTACTTGCCGGCTCCAAGGCCCTCCGACCCGACCTGGACCAGCGTCAGTAGCAGCACAGAAACAAGCAGCCCACGCGAATTCTTCATTGTTCTTTTCCTATATTTCATTGGGGGTCCCTTCAAGCAACGAGCCGCTGGTCAAAACAGAATCAGCCTTGCCGGGAAGTGCCTGGTCACCGAGAGCTTCCAATTGTACACTTGATCGGGGGAAGATGGAGATCTGTGAATCCCAATACCCTGCTGTTTTCCAGGGTCTCCCGCAGAGGATTGGACGACAGACGATGGGCACAGTAACATTCGTCGTAGTCGCAATTTGTATTCAGGACCAGAAAAGGAGACAAGATGAATCGAGATAGGCTCCTGGTTTTAGGTTTGATTTCCGTTTTGACTGCTTCGGCCTTGGGTGCGGGCGCACTGGACACGCTTCGCCAAGGAAAGGTGGAGCTCAAGTCAGCTAGCGCTCTGGCATTCGGTCCCCAGGGGATTCTCTTTGTTGGTGACTCGACAGCGGCGGTTATCTGGGCGATCGACACGTCGGACCACCAGGAAGGTTCGAGCGCTGCGATCAATCTGAGCGGGATTGACGCCAAGCTGGCAGGGTTGCTCGGCTCCTCCAAAGACCAGGTGTTGATCAACGACCTTGCCGTCAATCCGCTTTCCCACAAAGCCTACCTTTCGGTGTCCCGCGGTCGGGGTCCCGGCGCCCAACCGATCCTTTTCCGGGTTGACGCAGCCGGAAAGATCAGCGAACTGAAGCTGGACAATGTCCGACATTCAAAGGTCTCACTATCGAATGCTCCGGATCCTCAGGCAAAGAATCGTCGCGGTCGGAGCCTACGTCAAGAAGCGATCACGGACCTGGCTTTTGTGGACGGCCAGGTGATCGTGGCCGGCCTCTCCAACGAGGAGTTTGCCTCCAATCTGAGGTCCCTTGACTTCCCCTTTTCCGCCGCTGGCGCGGGAACGAGCGTCGAGATCTTTCACGGCGCTCATGGCAAGTACGAAACCAATTCTCCGGTCCGAACCTTCGTACCTTTCGAGATCAAGACCGAGCCCCACATCCTGGCTGCCTATACCTGCACGCCTCTCGTCAAGTTCCCGCTGGCTGATCTCACTCCCGGTACCAAGGTGGTAGGGACGACGATTGCCGAGTTGGGAAATCGCAATCGTCCCCTGGATATGGTGTTGTACAACAAATCGGGAAAAGACTACGTGCTCATGAGTAACAGTAGTCGCGGCGTGATGAAGTTATCGACTGAGCATCTCGACTCTTTCGGCGGGATCACGGCAAAGACGGGTATAACCGGCGTGCCCTACGAGACGATTGCGGAGCTAGAAGGCGTGAAGCAGCTTGATCGTCTGGACGCAGCGAATGCACTGCTGCTGGTGCAGACCGAAGGGGGATCGGTCGACCTGAAGACCGTCGCCTTTCCCTAGGAGCCTGCCCGGTAGAAATGATCGCAGCGAGAAAGCGGGGAATCGGGGCCAGACTTTCTCGATTTCGAGATGCGTAGTTGTTCTATTCGTCGAAAAATCGGGGAAATATGGGCCGATTCTACCGTTTTCGCAGTAGATCAGTTTCTACCGCGCAGGCTCCTAGGTTCCGGGACTTCAGGACCAGAGGCGGGAGCCGCTTCCGTCTTTTCCCCTTCTTGCTCCCGCTGCTTTTGCTATTTCCGCTCGTTCCCTGTCTGGCGCGGTCACAGCAACCAGAGGGCAGGGAACAGCTGATTCGAATCGATCTGGAGTCGAGTGGTCACCAATCGTACTTCAGAGTATCGGGTTTGGATGACTGGAATCTGGGCTCGCTATCCGGTGCGGACCTGACGGGACTGTTGGCCGTCTACGTGGGAGAGGCGTCCCAGGACCTGCCTCCGTTACTTGGAAGCCATTCGGTGGTGCAGGGAACTCTGATTTTCGAGCCGCGGTTCTCCCTCCAGCCGGGTCTTCGCTATCAAGCCGTTTTCGACGCTAGCCGTGTAGGCCCTGGCGTTCTCCCGAAGGGATTCCGGTCCAGGAGGGTCACGATCAACTTCGACATCCCCGACCGGATCGCGTCCGACCCCACCAGAGTGGAGGCCGTGTATCCGTCCACCAATCTTGTGCCGGAGAATCTCCTGAAATTCTATATACACTTCTCGGCCCCCATGAGTCGGGGCGAGGTCTATCGTTTCGTCAGTCTTCTCGACGAATCCAATCGGGTTGTAGAGCTGCCTTTTCTGGAAATCGAGCAGGAGCTCTGGGATTCCAGCCAACGCCGACTCACCCTCTTCATCGATCCCGGCAGGATCAAGCGAGGACTGCTTCCCCAAGAACAGGTGGGCACGGCGCTGATCGCCGGAAGGCAGTATCGGATGGTCATCCTGCGGGAATGGCCCGACGCTCGAGGGCGACGGCTGCAGGAGTCCTTTACGAAGGCCTTCCGTGTTGGACCACCCGACCGTACGCCGCTTGATCCACAAAGCTGGAGTCTCAACGAACCGGGAGCGGATACTCGGCAGCGCCTATGTGTCAAGTTCACGGAGTCGCTGGACCATGCCTTGCTTCTACGACTTCTTGAAGTGGTCGGGCGTGAAAGAACTCCTGTCCCGGGCGCTTCTGAAGTCTCGAGCGAGGATCGGGTCTGGTGTTTTCAACCCGACGAACCCTGGATGGCAGGCGAATTCTACCTCTCGATCAGCACCTCGCTGGAAGACCTCGCCGGAAATCGGATCGGACGTCCCTTCGAAGTGGATGTCTTTGAACAGGTCGAGGAGCGCCTGCTAGACAAGCGCGTGTGGCTCCCTTTCCAGGTCTCGAAGGACTGAAATTGGATGTACCCGTCCAGGATGCCGTTCTCGCCCTCCTCCACTTATTGACCGTCGTAGGATGGGCACTCCTGCCCGTCGCTGTTTTCGACGGGCAGGAGTGCCCATCCTACGGGAGACATGGTGCTATCTATTCTCGCGGTTCGAGTTAACCTATGGCTCCGAGACAGCCGAACGCGATGATTGATCCGGATTGGGTGTCGGCATCTGAGCCCCCGTCGCGCTGAGGTAGGCTTGCAGTCTCTGGCGGAGCTCCTTCGCCTTGTCCGGCATCTCTTTTGCTAGGTTGTTCCGCTCCTCCTGGTCGTTCTCGAGATCGTAGAGTTCGATTTTCTCCTTGTCGTAGAACTCGATGAGCTTCCATCGACCGGCTCGAATCGCCGAGCCAGGAGTCCAGGCACTGCCATGATAGTGGGGGAAGTGCCAGACCAGAAGCCGGCGATCCAGGGAGGGTGCCCCTTTCAGGACGGGGGCGAGGCTGACGGCGTCGCGGTGTTGCTCTGGCGCAAGAGGAAGTCCAGCCAGATCCAACATCGTGGGGTAGAGATCGGCGCTGTAGACAGGTACGGAAGACCTTGAGCCCGGTTTGCCGACGCCGGGAGCACGAATCATAAAAGGCACGCGAATCCCCCCCTCGTAGCACCAACCTTTCCCTGCCCGGAGAGGAAGATTGGAGGTGGGTGCTCCCCGGCGTGGCAAGGTCGAGAGGCCGCCGTTGTCAGAGGTAAAGACCACAACGGTCTGGTCTGCCAGGCCCAACTCGTCGAGCCTGTCGAGCAAACGACCGACGTTTTCGTCCATCGCGGCAACCATGGAGGCGTAGGCGGCATTGTCCTGCCGCAGCTTGGTCCAGCCGTCGTGCTCGCGCAGCTCGGCTTCTCTCAATGGAGTCAGTTCAGACGCTTTCTCCTCGTAATGCTTCAGATGACGCGGGGCCGCTTGGATGGGCGTATGGACTGTGTAGAAGGCGAGATAGGCAAGGAAGGGTTGTCCCCGGTTGGCATCGATGAAGCTCAGGGTTTCATCGGTGAGCCGGTCGGGCAAGTACTCGCCTTCCGGGCCGTCAGCCAGCCTGGGATTCTGATAGGGCGAGTAGTAGCCTCCCGGTGGGGAACCCCGATGATGGCCTCCCTTGTTGTGCTCGAATCCCTGGTCTTCAGGGAGGAAGTCTTCGCCGCCCAGGTGCCACTTCCCGGCGAAGAAGGTGCGGTATCCGGCCTGCCTGAACCTCTCCACGATAGTGGTTTCCTCGAGTGGAAGCTGGTGCAGGTCCGTAGGACCCAACAGCCTACGGTCCCTGGGGTCGCGTCCGGGGATCCAATCCGTGATTCCGACACGGGCGGGGTTCTTGCCGGTCATGATCGCTGCCCGCGTGGGGGAACAGACGGGATGCGCGGCGTAGCCTTGGCTAAAGAGCATCCCCGAGGCGGCCAGGCGGTCCAAGTGCGGGGTGTCGTGAAAAGTGCTTCCATAGGAGCCAAGGTCACGGTACCCAAGATCATCGCAGAGGATGAAGAGGAAGTTTGGGCGAGTTTCTGCTTCGGAGCATCCTCCCTGTTGGAGCAGCATTGAGAGAAACATCAACCTGGGAAGAATCGATCTAAGGTGCATCCTGTCTCAGCAACGCATTCTCACCTCTTTGCGAATCCAGATCCAGTTGACTCCAAGCTGTAGATTTATTTGGTTCCTGCGCTTGGCGGACGTGGGTTCGGTCTCCAGGCCGAAGTCTTCTTCTTTCGAGCCTTTGGCTCGACACACGGCGGCCTGGAGGCCACCCCACATCTCCTCATCTGGCGGGATTCTGGACCAGTTTGAAGACGCCGCTGTCAGTCCCAGCGTAGAGCGTGGAAGGGCCAGAGAGATCCAGGGCCAACGACCAGGCATGGGGCTGCTTGGAGACGCCCTTTTGCGTCCAGCCCGATCCGACTTCTGCCCACACCTGGCCTCCATCAACGTTCTTGAATACTGCGCCCGCGGCGGCATAGAGGACGTCGGGACCTGAAGCGTCGAGGGCCAGAGCCTGGACCCTGGGAAAGCCTGGTAAGCCGCCGTTCATGTCTGTCCAGCTGGACCCAGCGTCGGTGCTCCTGAAGATGCCATCGCCAAAGCTACCGGCATAGAGGGTGGAGGGTGTTCGAGGGTGGATCAGCAAGGCCTGGAGCAGTTCGCCTTTCAGCCCATCGTTGAGTGGTTTCCAGCTGCCACCGTTGGTGCTCTTGAATAGGCCCTCCCCGAAACTTCCGACGTAGAGGATTCCAGGAGAGGAAGGATCAACCTGCAAGGCGAAAACCGGCGCATCGGCCAGGACTTTCTCCAGGCCAACCCAGTTGGTCTCCTCACCCTCGGTCTTGAACACGGCGCCGCCGAAAGTGCCAGCGTACAGGGCTGAAGAAGTCCCAGGATCGATGGCCAGAGCATGGATGTCACGAACGAGTGCCCCGCGAGGCAAACCCCGATTGAACTCCGTCCAATGGACCCCCCGATCCGCGCTTTTGAAGACGCCGGACCCGTCGGTACCCGCATAGAGCAGGGAAGGGTTCGAAGAATCGATCACCAGGACTTGAACCCGGCCGTTGAGCAGGCCCTCGTTGGCGGTTGCCCAGCTGTCTCCCCCATTCAAGCTTTTGAAGATACCTCCACCGTCCGTACCGGCATACAAGGTGAAGGGAGTGGCGGGATCGATTGCCAGTGTCTGGACCAGGATGTTACTGAGGCCTTCGTTGACCGTTGCCCAGCTTTCTACCCCATCCAGAAGCTTGAAGATCCCCGCGCCATCGGTACCGGCGTAAACCGTGGAGGAGGAGTCTAGCACCAGGGCTTGAATCCGAAGAAAGCGGGGCAGGGCATCCTGAAGGGCTGTCCAGCTACCCCCTCCATCCAGGCTCTTGAAGAGTCCTCCGCCGTCCGTTCCGGCATAGAGGGTGGAGGGGGCCGAAGGGCCGACAGCCAGAGCCCAAACCAGAATCTCGCCCGTTCCCTGATTCAGAGCCGTCCAGTCGTCTCCGGCGTCGGTGCTCTTGAAGACCCGACCGCCAAAGGTGCCGTGAATGCTGACGTAGAGGGTCGAGGGGGTGGAAGGATCGATGGCCAGGGCCTGGACCGAGCCGCCACCGAGACCTTTGTTTGAGGGTTCCCAGCTCGTCCCACCGTCGCTGCTCTTCAAGACTCCCGCAGCTGAGGTGCCGGCAAACATGATCGAGGGCGTCGAAGGATGAATGGCCAGGACCTGGACGTCGAATCTTGTGAGGTTCCCGCCAAGAACGGTCCAATGGACACCACCGTCGGAGCTCTTGAAGACTCCGGCCTCACTGGCCAGAAAGAGTGTGGAGGGGTGGTGAGAGTCCAAAACCAGAGCGCGGATATCCCGGTGAGCCTGGCCCTCGCCCAGGGCAGTCCAATGGACGCCGCGGTCCCGGCTCTTGAAGACTCCGGCGTTGGCGGTAGCTACATAGACGGTGGTGGGGTCGGCCGAATCGAGGGCCAGGGCAGAGACAGTCCCTCCGAAGGGACCCTGGGAGGTCCACTCGTTGATGCCGGCGCCAACCGAAGCTGTAAGGGACAGAGTGGTGAAAACCACCACCAAGGCGGCGGCAGATGCCGAATTGGCCAACATAGATTCAGCTTTACGGAGTCGCACCAACCTGATACTATTCGAACAGTTTATCAGGTCATTTTCCAGAAAAGGCCACAGCCATGATAACACTCCTGGGCGAAGGACAGGGACGGTTTTGTGACGGGATATCCCGGCGCAACTTTCTGAGGATTGGAGCGTTGAGCCTGGGGGGGCTGGCCCTCCCAGAGGTCCTGCGAGCGCAAGCTCAGTCGGGCGCTCTCTCGAAAAAGGCGATCATCATGATCTTCTTGCCGGGAGGGCCTCCCCACCAGGACATGTTCGATCTCAAGACCGAGGCACCTTCGGAAATTCGTGGTGAGTTCAGCCCTATCCGCACCAACGTGCCCGGTATCCAGATCTGCGAGCTCATGCCGCGCATGGCCGGGATGATGGATAAACTGGCGATCATCCGGTCCATGGTAGGGGCAACTACTAGCCATGCCTCCTTTCAGTGCATGACCGGTCACGACCCCAGGGAGAGCCAGCCACCTGGGGGCTGGCCCGCTTTTGGATCGGTGCTGTCTAAACTGCGCGGGCCTATGGACCCTGCCCTGCCGCCGTATGTGGGTCTGGCCCCGAAGATGGGCCACGTGCCCTGGTCCGACCCTGGGAAGCCGGGTTTTCTGGGACCGGCCCATGCCCCTTTTCTGCCCAATGGGGATGGCAAGGGCGACTTGATCCTCAACGGAATCTCCCTGGAGCGTCTCCGCGATCGACGAGCCCTGCTCAAGAGCTTCGACCGCTTTCGCCGGGACGCGGATGCCAGCGGCTCCATGGAGGGTTTCGACGCCTTCACCCAGCAGGCGTTCGGGGTGCTGACCTCTAGTCGGCTCGCGGAAGCTCTGGACCTGGAGCGCGAGGACCCGAAGCTGCGAGACCGCTATGGCCGGGGTACAGCCGCCAATCAGTTGGACGGTGGCCCCAAGCTTCTGGATCAGTTTCTGCTGGCTCGGCGGCTGGTCGAGGCAGGAGTCCGCTGCGTGACGTTGGCCTTCAGTCGTTGGGACTGGCACTCGGACAACTTCAAACGAGGCAGAGAGGACATACCGATGCTGGACCAGGGAGTCACTGCCCTGGTCGAAGATCTCCACCAGCGTGGGTTGGATAAGGATGTCTCGGTGATTGTCTGGGGTGAATTCGGCCGCACTCCAAAGATCAATCCCCAGGGGGGAAGAGATCATTGGCCTCAGGTCTCCTGCGCTTTGCTGGCCTGCGGGGGAATGCGCACCGGGCAGGTCATCGGCTCAACCGACCGCCTTGGCGCCGAGGCCAAGGATCGTCCAGTGCATTTTCAGGAGGTGTTCGCCACCCTTTATCAGAACCTGGGCATCGATACCAGCAAGGTCACTGTCCCCGACTTATCGGGCCGGCCTCGCTACCTGGTCGATAGCCAGTACAAACCCATACCTGAACTCATCTGAGTGGCCAGGATCGGCGTGCAAGTCACTAAAGGGAACTAAGCTGAAACTTCATTGGGTAGGAGATCATCCAAGAGTCGCCAATGACAGAGCCGTGACTGCAAAGGAGCGGTCCCGGCATACGGATGCCGGAAACAACCGACCAAACAGACGGTGGCCGATTGCATCTCCTTTTTTATGGTTCATCCGGTAAATGGGGAGGTGCCGCCAGTCAAAGGTAGGCCATGGAAACTGCCGCACTATGCAAACCGTGGAAAAACAAGTAGTTCTGGAGGAGAACTGGCAAGTGCTCGCAGTTGTTTTTCCACCGTTCGCACAGCGCTTGGAAAACTCCGTATCACGGGCTTGCTGGCCCGGTTCGATGTCGCTCGGAGTTTTCCACAGTTCCCACGGCCTCTGCTACTGCAGCCGACTATATTGACAAGCGAACGGGGAACCAGATTTGGGATCCGGAAGGTGCCAACCACGTCCCCACCTCCCCATTTACCGGATGACCCTTTTTTATGGCATGTCCCGATCGGTGATCGGGACCGCTCCTTTGCAGTCACGGCTCTGTCATTGGCGGTAGCGACAATCACGGCAGACGTAACCGAAGTTTCGTTCTCGAATGGGGCCAGTGCTTCCTGGGGGCGAGACTGATCTGAAACTTGACGTGGCTTCGGTCTCCAGGCCGAAGAATCTTCTTGTGCCGAGCCGTTGGCTCGACCCACGGCGGCCTGGAGAACGAAGCCACGCCCTCGAACCGAAGTTTCTTTCTCGAATGGGGCCAAAGCTGGAGACTCGGATGCTGATCAGGAGATGGGAGTTTCTCTGGTCAGCCGGGTCGATAGCCCTGGGTATCTGCCTGGCCTGCTCTCATCTCGGTGCCGCTAAAACGTCAGACCCGGCCGGCGAGAAGCCCACCAGCCTCAGTATCGATACCGGCCACCCGGGGCAGGCTCCTCCAGATCAGGAGACTCTGCTGGTGGGGCCGGAGGCCCGGCAACAGTTGGTAGTCACGGCCGGCTTCAGCAGCGGGCGACACCAAGACTTCACCCACCGCGTCAGCTACCAGGCCAGGCCTGCGGATGTTGTCCAAATAGATGCGACCGGTTGGGTTACCCCCGTGGGCAATGGTGGAGCTACCATTACCGTGCGCAGCCTGGATGGGTTGGCTGCCAGCAGGCGGTTCCGGGTCCAGGATGTAAGCCGACCTCGGCAGGTGAATTTTCCCAACGAGATCGTTCCCATCTTTACCAAGCTAGGATGCAACAGCGGTGCTTGTCACGGCAAGTCGTCCGGTCAAAATGGATTTCGCCTTTCTCTGTTGGGCTTCGAGCCTCAGGAGGATTACGAGCATCTGGTCAAGGAAGGCCGTGGGCGCCGGTTGTTTCCAGCGGCACCCTCGCAGAGCCTGCTGCTGGCAAAGGTCACGGCGGACTTGCCTCACGGTGGCGGTCTCCGAATCGAGGAGGGCTCCCGAGATTTCGGGCTGCTTCACCGCTGGATCGCGCAAGGAATGCCGTACGGAGAGCCGGGCGATCCAACGCTTGCTCGAATCGCGGTCTTCCCCAGGGAACGGGTCATGGATCCCGGCCAGGAGCAGCAGCTGCTGGTGAAGGCTCATTACAGCGACGGCTCGGCTCGCGATGTCACTCGTAGCGTGCACTACGAACCGAACGAAGCGGCCATGGCTGAGGTCTCCCCTACCGGGCTGGTGCAGATAGGGGAGGTGATGGGCAATCTGGCCATCATGATGCGTTTCCAGGATCGGGTCGACGTTTTCCGCGCTACGGTCCCTCTGGGGGCGGCGGTGGGAGAGCTACCCGCGCCCAGAAACTACATCGATCAGCTGGTTTTCCAGAAGCTTCGGACCCTGGGTTTGCCTCCCGCCGAAAGCTGTGATGACCAGACCTTCATGCGGCGTACCGCCATTCACATCGCGGGACGGTTGCCAAGACTGGATGAGACCCGGGCTTTCTTGGACAACCCAGATGCGGACAAGCGGGAAAAATGGGTTGATTCGCTACTGGCTGGACCCGACTATGCCGACTACTTCGCCAACAAGTGGAGTGCCATCCTCAGGAACAAGCGCCGTCGATATTATGCCCGTGGCAATTACGTGTTCCATGACTGGATCAGGCGAAGCCTCGACGCTAACAAGCCCTACGATCAGTTCGCACGAGAGATTGTGACCGCTTCCGGCGAGATGGGCCGCAACCCGCCAGTGGCCTGGTACCGGGAGGCCAGCGACGCAACCCAGCAGGTGGAGGACACCGCCCAGGTCTTTCTTGGGATTCGTCTCCAGTGTGCCCGTTGTCATCACCATCCCCTTGAAAAGTGGAGCCAACGCGATTACTACGGTTTCGCGGCTTTCTTCTCGCGGGTCTCTCGCAAGAAAGGGTCCCAGCCGGGAGAGGAGACCATTTTTCATGAGCGTGGCACCGCCGTCGCCACCGACCCCAAGACCAGACAGCCGCTGGCGCCCACCCCTCTGGGAGGCTCCGCTCTCGAGCTGTCTCCCGATCAGGATCCAAGGGAGGTCCTGGCCGACTGGATGACGTCCAGAGATAATCCTTTCTTTGCCCGAATGGTGGCCAATCGCTACTGGAAGCACTTCTTCGGCCGCGGGCTGGTTGAGCCCGAGGACGACATGCGCCTCACGAATCCGGCCTCCCATCCGGAGCTGCTGGAGGCGCTAGCCATCCATTTCATCGACGGTGGCTATGATCTGAAGAAGCTGATCCGAACCATCTGCCGCTCACGGGTCTACCAGTTCAGCTCACATCCCAATTCTCACAACGGGTCCGATGACCGCAACTTCTCGCGTCGCTACCCGAGGCGACTGCCCGCGGAAGTCCTCCTGGATGCCATCGATCAAATCGCCGGCACCGAAACCAAGTTCCCCGGACAGCCTGCAGGGACGCGTGCGGTCCAACTGCCGGACGATAGTTTCAATTCGGAGGCTTATTTTCTTCCCCTCTTCGGGCGCCCGGACAACACCACTGCCTGCGAATGCGAACGAACCGAAGATGCCAATCTTGCCCAGAGCTTGCATCTTCTGAACTCCCCGCACATCCACGAAAAGCTGACGGCCGGCCAGGCCCGGGCGGCTCTCCTGGCCGCCGATCCGGACCGCACGCATGAGGAAAAGATTCGGGAGCTGTATCACCGCGCCTACGCCCGCGAGCCGGACACGGAGGAATTGGCCACCGCCACCCAGCATGTCGAAGGTAAGGGAAAAGGTTCGACCGGCGAAAGTCCGGAGGCAGGGCTGCGTGAAGCCTATGAAGACATTCTCTGGGCGCTGATCAATACCAAGGAATTCATTTTTAATCACTGAGTATTCTGGTTGACTGTGTCCTACCCTTGCCTCTGCCTTACCTTTGCCCTTGCCCGTTTCTGCTATCGTCTCACGTTTTCTCACCCCACTATTTAGAACTGCACCACTATTCAAAAGAGGATTCTCATGAAAGTTCATTCGGCCGTAGTCGTAGCCAGACGGTCCATGGAGTTACAGTCCTTTGATCTTCCTTCCATCGGCCCGGATGAGGGCCTGCTCAAAGTGGAGATGTGTGGGGTCTGCGGCAGCGATCCGCGTATCTTCGACTGGACGGATGCCAGCCGCTGGCGGCTGCAGCCAAGAAGGAGGCGAAGTGAGCATCACCTGGGATTACGCTAACCAACGAGAGTACGTCCGCCGCATTCAAGAGGGGATGCCGCCTGTGATTATCAGTGCGGTAGTAACCGGGGGCCATCAGAAGGATGAAAATCCTGCGGTGCCGGTGACGGCAGAAGAGCAGGCGGCCGAAGCAGCAGCAGTCCTGGAGGCGGGTGCGAGCATCATTCACATCCACGCTCGCCAGTCGCAGGCTCCGAGCGAGGCATCGCACGAGGCCGATCGCTACCGTGAGATCAATGATCTGATGCGATCCCGGGCGCCAGGCATCTTGATCGACAACTCCCAGGGGGTGGCGGATCTATCGACTGAAGGGAGTGGATTGGCTGGAAGCGCACACTTCTATAAATCTGCGCCGATCGATGCCGGTCCCGATATCATGGCCCTCAATCCCGGCCCCATGACCTTCCGCGGCGGAGCCAGCTATACCGGGGGTGGCGACTCGCCCAGCAAGGTATACCTGTCCACGTTCGACCACACGGAACGGGATGCGCATCGGTTGAGAGAAAAAGGTGCCAAGCCGCAGGTGTTCCTTTACCACCCAGGCCATCTCGACCTGCTGGACTACCTGATCCAGCGGGACGCCTTGGACAAGCCCTACCTTGTTCAGCTTGTGTTTGGCCAGCAAAGCGGCATCAACACCAGTATGGACAGCTTCCTCTACATGGTCCGGAATCTACCGGAAGACTGTATCTTTCAGACCTGCGCCCTGGGTCTGGAGGAGATCCACGTCAACGTGATGGCGTTGCTCCTGGGAGGCCACGTGCGCACCGGTCTGGAAGATTGCATTCACTACCAGCGCGGAGAGCTCGCTCAGAGCAACGTCCAGTTGGTAAAGCGGATTGTGCGTCTGGCGGAGGACCTGGGTCGGCGAGTGGCTACGGCAGACGAAACCCGCCGCATGCTCGGTCTGGCTTGATCCGTAGCTTTGGTCTCCAGGCCGAAGTTCCCGTTAAACCTACCGGCACGACGTGCGGCGGCCTGGAGATCACCAGTCTCCGGAGACCGGCATTTCCGGCAAAACGTTTCGTATTAGACAGGCTCAGACGTGAACTCTACCCGGAGCCCCGGTATCATATACATTTAAGTAGGCACTTCGTGCCGACGGCCAAGGCCGTAAAAGGCTGTTTCGGGACACCCCGGCTGTGACGAAAGGGCGGTCTCAGAGAACAGCTCACTTGATTGAAATTCCGAGACTGTTAAGGTAGCGAGTTCGACCGATAGGAATCAGGGGGTTTGGGAAGATGACGCCAGCCATGACGCGATCGCTAGCTTTCTCGTTGGGACTCCTTGTATTGGGTGCGGTGCCTTTTTACAGCCATGCTCAATCACAGAAGAACGAAGACATAGACTACTTCAAAAAGTGGCTAAAGGAAGATGTCGTCTACATTATCGCCAACGAGGAGAAGGCTGTGTTCGACCGGCTCACCACGATGGAGGAGAAGGAGCAGTTCATCGAACAGTTCTGGGGGAGACGGGACGAGACACCTGGGACCTCCATCAACGAGTTCAAGGAAGAGCACTATCGTCGCATCAAGTACTCCAACGAATATTACGCCGCCGGTTTTCCCGGATGGCAGAGTGACCGCGGCAAGATCTATATCAAGTTTGGTCCTCCTGACCAGATCACGAGCAGTCCTACTGGGGGAACGTACACTCGTGAGATCTACGAGGGAGGGGGCAACGTGCAAACGTTTCCCTTTGAGCGTTGGTGGTATCGGTACATCGAAGGTATCGGGCAGGATGTCGAGGTCGAGTTCGTGGATCGTCTCAACAGCAACGAGTACCGCATCGCCCGTGACTCATTCGAGAAAGAAGTCGGCTTCGAGATGGGTCTGGGAGAAACCACCTACGAGACACTTGGAGTGTACAGCCGAGCCGAGCTAAACCGGGCTCGCTATCTGGGGAATCCTGGCAATCCCTACATGAGAATGCGCCGTCAAGATCAGCCTCTGGAGCGTTTGAGCCGTTATTCCAAGCTCATGAAGGCTCCCAAGATTCGCTTCGACGATCTGCGAACGTTGGTTGAGACGCGTGTCAGTTACAATCAGTTGGACGTGCATCTGGTGTCCCACGTTACGCCGGTTTATGAAGACATGAGTCTGGTTTTGCTGAGTGCCGAAATCGAGATCAACAATGACAACTTTGTCTCAGTGAGCGAAGGCGTTTGGAGGGCTGAAACCAACATCTACGGGCGTTTGACGGACCTCACCGGACGGATCGCTTTCGAGTTCGACGACGATGTAGCGGCAGAAATCAAAAAAGATCCGGCCCTTCAGCTCCAGACCTCTCGCCTGTACCAGAGAAAAGTTCCCCTCAAGAGCGGCCGGTACAAGCTCCAGATCGTGGTTCGCGAGGGCAAAACCAAGAGGGTGGGAACGCTCGACAGCTTGGTCATAGTGCCTGGACAGACTCCTGAGTTGCGGGGCATGCTGATGCTGGCAGACAGAGCCCGACGGGTTCGGGAGGGTGAAAGCGTTGTGGATCCTTTTGTCGTCACAGACGAGCTGAAGGTCTATCCGGACATCCACAAGATCTTCTCGCCGTCGGAGCAGTTGGGAGTCTTTCTGGAAGTGCACAATTTGGCGCAGGACATGGCGGCGCAGGCGGCGGACGTGAGGCTCTCCTACCGAGTGCTTTTCGAGGGGCAGCCGGTGCCCAACTTCGAGAAGGTGCTGGAGCCTCAGAAAGTAGAAAACGACTCCGTGCTCAACGTCTTCTTCGCCATCCCACTGGCAGGGCTCACGTCTGGCAAATATACCTTTCAGATCGATGTTGCCGATCTCGTCTCCGAGAAGAACCTGGTGCTCAAGGACATCTTCGAGATTCAACCGAAGTCGGCTTCCGCAGCCTCTAACTGAAGCTTTCTTTCGAACTGCCCTCGGCCACGGGGTCTGGCCGTAACCTCGTATGGGTAGAGATGTGGACCCGTCCTCTACCCAGGGTTCGGAAACCCTGGACTGGAGGACAGAATCCTTTCAGGTTTGATCTCGGTTGTTCTCAAGGTGCCCCTATTGACCTCGGTTCTTCTCAGGGCTTTTTACAATGGCGGCCACCTGGGTTGGGAGCTTGGATCCGACGAAGCGGTCCGATGAAAAAATTGTCCCCTTCATTGCTGCTGCTTTCTCTGGTGATCGTTTGGCTGTTCTCCGCCTGTTCCGATCCCTTTTCGGCGGAACCTGATCCCCAAGCAGAGCCAATGCAGTCAATGAGTCGTCTGCCGCGACCCAAGAGGGTCCTCCTTATCACAGTGGATACCCTGCGGGCTGATCGGCTCCAATGCTACGGCTACAAGAGCATAGAGACCCCTCAGATTGACGGTTTGGCGGCCGACGGCATCCTTTTCCAGCAGGCGATCGCCCAGGTGCCCCTGACGCTCCCTTCACACTGCTCGATTCTGACAGGGGCCTACCCTTACGCGACCGGAGTCCGGGATCAGGCCGGGTTTCGCTTGAAACCGGAGCAGGAGACGCTGGCGGAAATCTTCGAGACAGCCGGGTACGACACCGCTGCCTTCATTGGGTCTTCCGTGCTGAATGGCAACACGGGTCTGTCTCAGGGCTTCGATTTGTACTGGGATCTGAAGAACGGGAGTGAGTCGGAGCGCCGGGGTGACCAGGTGATGCGGGAGGCTTTGACCTGGATCCAGGCGCGAGGTCGGCGCCGATTCTTTACCTGGATCCATCTCTTCGACCCTCATACCTCTTACGCTCCGCCCGAGCCCTACAAGACCCGGTATCAGGGAAGGCCCTACGACGGAGAGGTGGCATTTGTCGATGAGCTCATAGGAAGACTGATTGAGACGCTGAAGCAGAACCGACTGTATGAGGACAGCCTGATTGTCTTTACCAGCGATCATGGGGAAAGCCTGGGCGAACACGGTGAGGCCAGCCATGGACTCTTCCTCTACGACGCGACCCTACGCATTCCCCTGATCGTCAAGGTCCCGGGTTCCCAGTGGAAGGGCAGGGTCATCCCGCAGCAAGTGCGGGGCATCGACATCGCGCCCACCATTCTCCAGTTGGCGTCCCTCAAGGCGAAGAGGCAGATGCAGGGTAGGGGGCTTCTGACCCTGATGGAAGGAAAGTGGAATCAGCCGGACCTGGTGGCTCACAGTGAGACCTACTATCCCTATTATCACTTTCAGTGGAGCCCACTCTTCTCGCTCCGGACAACGAGGTACAAATATATAGATGCTCCTCGTCCCGAGCTGTTTGACTTGGAGGCCGATCCCGAAGAGAACCGGAATATCGTTCAGGAGAACGGCTCGATGGCTGCCTCACTAGAAGAGAGATTGGAGCAGGAGTACCGCAGGTTCAGCTCCGAGGATGCAGAAGATCAGGCGCCGGAGCTGGAAGAGATAGATCAGGAAAGGATAGAGCGCTTGCGGAGCCTGGGCTACGTTGGTTTCTCAGCCGGAGGAACTCGGCGCCCCGCCATCGATGGGCTGCCCGATCCCAAAGACAAGATAGACGTCTACAGCCTTCTAATGGAGGCGTTTCATGATTCTGAGCAGGGCCGCTTCCGGGAGTCGACCCGGAAACTGAGAGAGGTTCTGCGACAGGATGATGGGTTGGTTGATGCTCACCTCTATCTGGGATTAAATCTGGTCGAGGCGGCCGACTATGGAAACGCCTCGAATTCCTTCAAGAAGGTTCTCGAGCTGGACCAGCGCAATGTCCTTGCGACTTTCAATCTGGCTCTCTGCTTTGCCAACCTGGGGAAACTGGAGGCAGCCTTCGAGGGTCTGCGTCGAACTCTGGAGCTTGATCCGGAGGATACGCCGGCACGGGTAGCTTTGGGACGCGTCTACCAGCTTCAAGGGAAAACGGATAAGGCAATCGAGGCGTTCCAGAGAGCCATCAGTCGGAATCCTGATTTTGCGGAAGCACACCTTTTCCTGAGTCAGGCCTACGAGGCCAAGGGTTGGAAGGACCAGGCTCGGGCAGAGAGACTGGAAGCCGAGCGGCTGGGTTCCCAGGCTGGAAGAGCCACCAGCCAAGCTGGATCATTCAGGTAGAGACTGTCACCGGTGTCAATCGGGTCTCAGACCAACAAGACACAATCTAGTTTTTTGAATTCGTAGAGTTCATCTTGTCCAAAACTTTGGATTTCCAGGAAGACAAGCTCCCAGAGCTACCCCATGGGCGAGTGTTGTCGGATTGTATACAAAACGGCTGGCAAACCCAAAGTATTCAGATGTTTCTAGTAGCTTCGAAGGACGTACCCCTTTTTCGATCGGGGAGTCTGACTCCCCTGGCAGGTGAACCGGCATGAAAAGTGCAACAGGTTTTGTATCAGGCTAGATGAGACGAGCTTGGACGCTTTGTTTTTTTTGACTGTGCGGAAAAGTCGTAGTAGGCTGTCTGTGGCAGAAAGACCAGGCGCCTTCTGATTGAATGAGGAGGCCACAATTAGGATGAAGGTTCAAACCGTATGAATAATAGTTTTTATGTTGTTGTTGACTGGGTGTCTGAAGCCATCTATCGAGATCCAAGATGGCTGAAGGAGGGAATCATGAGACTTGAGAGAATATCGTTGTTCTTGTTGCTGTTTGGGCTGAGCTTTGGCCTCGTCCTGGGACAGGGGGACAAAGCCGTTGTCGTGGGAACCGTCAGCGATGCCACCGGTGGGATCATCCCTGGTGCCGAGGTCACGTTGACCCGAATCGCAACCAACGAGGTCCTGACAGCCCTCACCGGCTCCACCGGGGACTATGCCTTTCGAGCGCTGCCCCCAGGTGTCTACAACCTGCGAGCTTCATTGCCGGGATTCAAAACGGACGAGCGCACCGGAATGAAACTGGACGTGGGTCAGCTCTATCGGATCGACATCGTTTTGAGCGTGGGCGAGGTATCCGAGGTGGTTTCGGTCGTATCCACGGCGCCCATCTTGGAGACGGAGGAGCCTGAGCTGAACCAGGTCCTGACAAGCGAGGTTGCCGTCAACTTGCCTCTCAACACCCGTGATGTCCTGATCATGGGGACCTTGACTCCAGGGATCTCGCCTTCCCGAAACAGTCAGGGAGGAGGGATGGGCTACACCGTCAAAGGGATGCGTCGGGCCGACAACCTGGTGACCCTGGACGGCTCCATGGTGAGCGAAACCAATGGTGGGATCGTCATGAGGGGCAACCCGGATGCGATCCAGGAATTCGAGATCAAGACCGGACTTTATGGAGCCCAATACGGGATCAAACCAGGGGGTCACTTCAGCATGATCACCAAGAGCGGCACCAACGAGCTGCACGGCGCCGCCTTCTGGTTTCATCGCAACGATAACCTGGATGCCCGGAACTTCTTTTCCGGAGTGCCCCCCGAGCGAAAGCGCAACCAGTATGGAGCGTCTGCCGGGGGACCGATTATTCTTCCCGGACTGTTCGACGGCAGGGACAAGGCCTGGTGGTTCTTTTCCTACTCTAACGAGACAATCCGAGGAGAAAGGACTTTCACCGGAACCGTGCCCAATGCGGCAGAGCGGAGCGGCATGTTCGCGGAAACGATTATGGATCCGAGTACTGGGCAGCCTTTTCCCAACAACACCATCCCCAGCGGGCGCTTCGATCCGGTAACGCAGAAGATGATTGCCCTCTACCCCACTCCCAACGCGGACATCTCGCGCGGCTTCAACCTGGTCAACGCGACCTCCTCCCCAAACGACATCGAGGAGTACATCGTCAAGATGGACTTCAGGACGGGTCCCGACAGCCGCTGGTCAGGCCGGTTCTATTGGTACGACACCCCGATCACGAGGGTTGGGCCTATTCCCCTCTTCACTCGGATCGACCCGCATCAGAGCTTCGCTCAGAACATCACCAATACGCGCAACTTTGGCGCCAACGTGGTCAACGAGGCCGGTCTTCACTTCTACCGAAGGCCCTACTTTCCGGGCCAGCCCTCGAACTCGGATCCGAACTTCTCAAACAACCTGGGCATCGCAGGCTGGCCGATCAAGGACCCGGATTTTGAGGGAGTGCCGAGGATACAGGTGACCGGACTAGCCGCTTTGGGAGACTCGGGAAACAAAGGAGGCGTGCCGGAAGGGAATTGGGAGGTTAAGGACAACCTGAGCTTCACCAAGGGATCGCACTACATCAAGACCGGCTACCATTATCGATACCAATATCTCGGCTTTTACTTCCGCACGCGAAGCATATTTGGGTACACCAATGACCGCTACACCGGCAATGCCTTTGGGAACATGCTGCTGGGTGATCTGACCTCGGCTACCCTGGGCGATGAGAACCGGCTGAATACGGGTCAGGCGGGTCACCACTTCTACTTCCAGGACAATTGGAAGGTCTCTCCGAAGCTGACGTTGAACCTGGGTGTACGGTACGAACTGCGGCTGGGGTGGAACGACAAGCGCGGATTCCTGAGTAATCTACGCTACGATTGTGCGTTGGCAGCTCTGCCAGCAAATCCGGCTCCGGGTTGCTACAACCCTGCGGTCACCATTGCCGATCCGGTGTTTCCGGCCACGGGACGTTATGAGGCGGACAAATCGCTGTGGGATTTTTCCAAGAACGCAGTAATGCCTCGCCTCGGTCTGGCTTATCGTCTGACCGACGATACCGTGATTCGTGCCGGCGGCGGAATCTATGGCAACGAACCACCCGGGGGGATGGTCTATGGGGCATTAGCGGGCTCCCGCTCCGGCCGGGCCAATGCCAGTCGGCGAGAATTCACCTCCAGCCCCCTCGTTCCGGACCTCCCTCAAGAGAATCCCTTTACTGCCTTTACGCCGGGTGCGGGCCTGAACAACGTTGGGTCGTTCGAGCATGATATGCCTCAATGGTACGTGCCCAACTGGGGGCTATCCTTGCAGCACCGGATCGGCGAAAACACGATGGTCGAGGTGGGTTATCAGGGGTCGCGTTCGGTTCACGAATATCTCATCCGCGAGGTCAACGATGCCGAACCTCTGGTTCCGGGGTCGGGCGACACCCGCGATCGTCAGGAGAGGCGTCCCTTTCCTTTCTTTCAGAGCTACTCATACTTGCACGGCGGTGGGGATCAGGACTATCACGGTCTGGAAATGAAAGTGGAGAAAAGACCAGGCGCCGACGGGGTCACGGCCCTGGTGGCCTATACCTGGTCCAAGAGCATCGACGTGATTGGCGGCCGTCTGGGTGTGGCCGGGGACCCAAGAGAAATCTCCAGACATAGGACCAACCGGGAGAATAGGGGACTCGGGGAAGCGAACATTCCGGGACGCTTTGCGGGGCTGTTCGGCTACGAGATTCCGATTGGAGACGGTCATCGATACGGTTCGGATAATGCGCTGGGCAAGGTCCTCGGGGGCTGGAGCATCTTCACCATCCTGACGATGCAGAAGGGCTCCTTCTTTACACCGGTATTGGGCTCTGACATTTATGATGTCGGGACGAATAGGACGCAGCGTCCGGACGTATCGGGCAATCCGAATATCTCGGCGGGCTCGCGAAGCCCGGAACGCTGGTTCGATGGCTCGGTCTACTCGCTTCCTACTGGTGGACGCTACGGAAATGCGGGAAGGGGAACCATCGAGGGTCCCGGTTTGCAGAATCTCGACTTGTCCCTGCTGAGAAAGTTTCCGATCATGGAAGGGCTCGGCATGGAATTTCGCTTTGAGGCATTCAACATCCTCAACCACACCAACTTCCTGATTCCGAGGAACAATTTCCAAAGCGCCGGAACTTTTGGGTCGATTTCGAGCTCACATCCGGCTCGAGAGCTCCAGTTTGGCCTGAAGTTCTACTGGTAGTCTGCTGTTCTGCCCGCGTCAAGCGACGGGAACCCGCTCTCGGCCAGAGAGCGGGTTCCTGGTCTTTCCCGTCATCTCGCCCTGAACAATCAATCCATGGAATGTGCTGCTCAACAGGTGTCTTTTTTGTCGTACAGTTAGAAAGATAACTGTATGGAGTTAGACCTCACCTTCGGACTCCAGTGATATCGGGGACAAACGATCTCAGCTTTGGGTAGGAGTGTCCAATGGCTAGAAGTCTCTTGGTTGTCCCGGTCCTAGCCTCATTGTGGGCCTTTTCAGCCTGGGCCGAGAATCAGGCGCAGATCGTTTCCGGCAAAGTCGTTTTGGAGGAGGGCACCCCGCCACCGGAACCGGTGGCTGTGGATTTGATCTGTAATGGCTCTCTGCTCAGCCAGGAAATGACGTCCCGCAAGGGACAGTTCACCTTTCAATTAGGAAGCAGAGACTCTACCTATCTGGACTCCAGTATCTCCCGCCCACCCGAAGCTGAGACTTTCGATGCCGGTGCAAATCGCTTTCTTCCCCACACCAGAGCTGGGCGTACGGGAAGAAACGATTTCAAGGAGGTGTCAGGGGTCAATCTAAAGGATTGTGAGCTGCGAGCCTCGCTGCCGGGTTTCAGCTCAGACACCGTGCGACTCGGCTTAGGTACGGTGGCGGGTCACACCGAGGACGCCGGAGTGATCGTCTTGCGGCGTCGGGCTCAGGTAGAAGGGACTATCGTGAGTCTGAAGACTCTGGCGGCGCCCAAGGAGGCCAAGAAGGCATTCGAGAAGGCGAAGAAGGAGCTGAGCAAGGAGAAGATAGACTACCTTAAAGCAATAAGGGATCTAGAAGACGCGGTGGCCTCATATCCGGAGTTCTCGGCGGCCTGGGATTTACTGGGACTCAGCCGCTTGGCGCTCAAGGATCTGAGCGGTGCTCGGGAGGCCTTTGAGCGCGCCGTCGCTAGCGAGTCGAAGTACATTGCCCCCTATCTATCGCTGGCGATGCTGGAGCTGCGGGCACGCCGCTGGCAAGAGGCGCTCCAGTGGAGCAAGAGAGCACTGGAGCTGAATCGACACCTGAGCAAGGCCCATTATTTCCACGGCCTGGCCAACTTCTATTCAGGTCAAATGAAGGTAGCAGAAGAGTCGTTTCGCGAGGTCCAAAAGAGCAAGGGTGCGAGACACCATCCCCTGACGAGTTACCTCCTGGGGACGATTCTAGCCCAGCAAGGGAGCTTTCGATCGGCCGCAGCGGAGTTTCGCCACTATCTTCAGGCACAGCCTGGATCCCCTATCGCCGCTGACGTCAGGAAACAGTTAGCAGAGTGGGAAGAGCAGAGTCTGATCGATCCTCCCTCTTGATCCGATCCTATCACCTGAAACCATAACCCTCCTCGTCGATCATTGATTGTGACGTTCACCACGTGATTTCGAAGGTCGATGAGCTGTTTCCCTTCCTGCCGCATTTCTTAGTAGATCAAATCAAGGGCGGCACGAAGCGGGCACCTAATCGTTTCGGTGGTATTGTCAAGTTAAGTAGAAATCTCGAGTTTTGGAGGCGAAATCGGTCGACGCTTGGATGTAGAATCAACAACTTAGAGAGTGGCGAGGGCACTGAGTAGGCACTCAAATCGGTTAACTTGACAGTACCTCTTTTGCCGATAGCCTTCGCGGAAACCGGAGCCTTTTCTCGAGGCTTCGATGGGGAGGAATGCAGCAGGCTGGGGTTGGCTTTCGACCGCCACGAGGTTGGTTCCGGTGTTATGCGGTGGCGCCGGGATTCCGGAGCTTGGCGGCCGGTCTCCTTCGTACCCGTGACGGGCGAGGACAACTCCTTTGAGCCCACGCTCATCCGGGATGTGGATGGCAGTCTTCTCCTGACCGCACGCGGGGGCAGAGAATCGACATACAACGACATCCAGATATGGCGCTCCAAGGATGGAGGCAGGAGCTGGAATAAGATTATTCACGTTCGCGGTGTCATCAGTAGCGCGCCGATTTCCATCAATCGCGCTGCCGACGGCACCCCATATATCGCCGCCAATCTTTATGAGGTGCTCATGTACCCGACTGACCCTTACATGAAACTTCCTCCAGATCCGGTGCTCGTGCACCTCGGCTATATGCACAAGGTCGATATTGCAGGGAGAGACACTGCGGTTCGGGGAGGCGGATGGCTGCGGGAGAAGATCTGTCTCTGGCCGCTCAATGCCGACAGGACAGGCCTCGAGCTTCCGATCATCGCCCGGGACTGCCACAGGGAATTCGGCCCGCCGCCGGGAGGATCGACCTGGAACGCCGACCACCCCTCCGCTACGACCGTCCGGCTTGGGGACGGCGCGTGGCACGACATCTTGGGGTACCGTGTTGTCGAGAGGGGAGAGATCACATATGGCATGGATCCGGCACCGCAGACAGGCGCCTACTTGGAAGAGGTCGATTCGGCCGGTGGGACCATACCTGCTTGGAACT
This sequence comes from Acidobacteriota bacterium, assembly GCA_965222655.1. Taxonomy (GTDB): domain Bacteria; phylum Acidobacteriota; class UBA6911; order RPQK01; family JAJDTT01; genus CAUZIZ01. The sequence continues at coordinate 1,248,550 of CBDCUP010000021.1, read as the reverse complement.
TTTCCGCCACATGAAGGTAACAGAAGGAAGACGTGCGCACCGAGCCCAGGTCGAATGATGCGGGAAACAACCCCTCTGCACGTCAGAACTGAAGTGATTGACAGCTTATTATTGCACGGCTCCCAACCTCGTTGAATCTAAAAGAGTTGTGGAGAAGTATGTGGCAAAGCCAAATGAGGGTCTCCTTCTACTAACGGTCGAGGCTGGGTGGCTAGTCTGTCTGAAAGGGAGATTCAGGGCTCACACGACAGTTGTTGCCCGGAATCCTGATTTTTAGCTGGCGGGAAGTGTCGTCCAGTTATCGTCCAGTCCAGCTTTAGGATATCGTCAGAAATCACTCGATCGATGCGAATTTGAATGTCCGCTTCTAGGTCTGCGAAAGCGGCCGTTCGATTTCGATCAGATCGGACGCTGTCTGTCAGATCGGGTGCCGACTATCACACTTTTATCCTGGTCAAATCCAATGACGTAGTTTTGGACGAAAGGCGACAGCTCCGCTCCACCCGTCAATTCCGTGAATGCTCTCGGTCGTGCCAGCTCATGATAGCCCATCCTGGAGCGTCTCACGGGCCGTCTTTTTGCCGCTTCCAGTCAATGCACCCTGGATCCGCTAATTTGTGAGTACTCGAGGATTGGGCTTTCGAGCGATCGGGGATTGTGGGGGCGTCTCACGAAGCGGTTTCTTAGAGGAATAGCGACAGGTATCGCGATGCCGCTATCGGTGAGCTGGATCAGCGATCATCTACACTAATGGGCTGACACGTCAAGGGAGTGGAGTTCGGAAGAGGAACACAGGGAATGCTCGAGCTAAAATTAAGATCCCTAAGCTAGGTAGTGGAAAAGGGGGTTCAGGGTAGGGGTCCGATTAGCGCGGAATCCTGTTCCATTGCTACTCGGACCCCAACACTTGACTCTCCCCGGATCCGGGAGTAGTCTTGGACTCAGCGACAATCCGTGTTTTCTGGCTCTTCTGTCTCGCGGCCCCTCTGGCAAGTCCAGAGCAGGAGGTCATCGTGCTGGGGCAGACTCTCACCAGACGGGACTGGCTACAAGAGACTTCATCCAGTGTACTGGCGGTGGTCCCAGCTCTTCTCCAGAGCCGCTGTGGGGTCACCCCTTCTCAGGGCCGAATCGAGAGCATCGAGCACAAAGGTCGACTCATTTCCGATTGCAGCCTGGCCGGGGAGACTCGCCGGGACGACACCGTGCCCGCCCACCCCAATGGGATTCAGGTGAGCCGGGACCGCTGGCTCATCGTCTATGCCACACGCAGATTCCGGGGTAATGACGACGACGCCAGCATCGTCTTCCAGCTTCGCAAGGACGCGCCCGACGGCGACCTCATCAAAGAGGGCATGCTGGTTCCTTCCCACGACGAGTGGGATCCCTTGGGAGATGGGAGCCGCCACGTGAAACAACATGGTCACCCCGTGGCCTTCGGAGTTCCCCGAGGAGCTCGCATCGACGGCAAGCCTGCTCCCAGCGCCAACGTGTTCGTTCTCAAGTGGCGACAGGTGGCCCGGGTCCTGGATCACGAGAGGAACTACCTGGAGAACGCGAGCGCCCACCCGGAGCTCAGAGCGCGCACCCATACGGTGGAGTGGCTCCAGTTTCGCCTCAACGAGCGGGAAGACGACATCGAGATCCTGAAGCCGGCTACCCGTCTGCGCCAGAGGGGTTACGAGGAGGGGTCGGCCTTCTGCAGTGCCCAGGGGGCCCGGCTCATGAACCAGGCCCTCGCCCAGGCGGTCCCCTTCAACCGGGACTGTACCCAGTGGGCCGACTGCAACCACTTCGATGGGCGCGTCGCCGCCCTGAAATACGAGTTCAACCCCCGTCTGGGGCTCTACGAGTGGGTCGAGATCGGACCCTATCTCTTTGAGCCGGAGCGGCCCGTGAGCGAGGCCAGTCTGGCTCCCTGGGGAGGCGATTGGATCGTGGCTGCCCGGCGCGTCGGCCGCCCCGGTGTGGCCTGGGTGCGGACTCGGGATCCCTTCAGCGAGACCAGTACACCCGTGACTCCGGCGGTGCCCCCATCCCGGGGACCCTTGACCGCCTACACCTGTCCAGATGGAGTCCTGCGACTGTTCACCGGAGACGGGAGCATCTCCCCCCACGGCAATAACCGGGATCCCCTTTACTGCTGGGACATCGACCCCGATCGGGACTTCAGTTCGGCCCACCGTCGGGTCATCTACGACAGCGTTGACGCCGGTCTCCCCATTCGCCCGGCCAGCTCTCCCAAGATCGACATGTGCAAGCTTCTTCCCCACTACCGGGAGACCCAGTACCTCCTGCACCGGGTCAGTGTCCGGTCCTTCAACCACCCCTACCTGGGTAGCCGGGGACTGGTTGCCGAGATTCCCATCATCAACCAGGAGGAAAAGGCCAGTTGCGGAATCTACTGTGCCAAGATCACCTACAGGGAGAGATATCCCTCTCCCTGGGAGTTTCCCCAGGAGGAGACATGAATCCCCGACTCTGGGTGACGAGCAGACCCTGTGGCAGGGTGAGGTCAGCCCGTGAACCGCCCGCTGGAGGTCGGGGACACACTGGTACTACTACTCAGGCAGCGCCACCACCATCGGGTTCTTCGAGGAATGGATCAGCGTACCCATGTTCACAGGCCTGGCCACCATCCGGCGCGACGGCTTTGTCAGTTTGAAGGTCGAGAAGGACTCCAGAGCCGGCTGGTTTACCACCATTCCCCTCCAGGCGACTGGCACGTCCCTGCAGCTGGAAATCAATGCCCAGGGATTGAGTGAAGCAGCGCCGTGATCCGAGACGGAGTGGCGGTGCCGGTGCTCTGGCCCTACGGCGGTCAGAACCTCAGCTTGCCCAGCGGAGAGTCTCTGCAGCTACGCGCTCTGGGCGGTTTCCACTCAGCAGAAAGATGAGCAGCCGGTCTGAGTATTTTCGGACGGTGCCGACCTTCTTGCCGCGCTGGAAGACCGGTTCTTCGTGACCTTCAAGCGCTCGTTGCCATGCTTCGCGTTCTAGATGATCAACGGCGGTCTCGGTAGCGTCGTCCCATAGCTCGGCGAACACCCGATCAGCCGCTCTCAAATCGTAAGCGGATCGACGACTCATGCCGACCCTTCTGCATGACTCGCTGACGTTCGCTGTCTCAGTGAGCGCTTTCAGGAACCGCTCTTTCTTCGCTTTCGTCCATCGATGCTTCATGACGGCTACTCGCGTGCGCGTAAAGCTCCAACGCTAAGGCCTGCTGGTGCTGATGGTAACTGCGTGAAGAGAGGGGATAGGGGTGGCGAAATAAGATTTTATCTTGCATCCAGACTGGCCTGTACGAGCAGGAGCCAGAATCCTCCTCCGAGAGCCCTATCCCGCTGGATCTTTGAACGCCGACACTGTTAAGATTCCTTGAAAGGAAAAGAGAACCGAGCCATTAGAACTCCGCTGATCTGATCCAGTGCCGCTGATCGTCGAGCGGTGAAGGCCTCCCTCGATCTACCCTGTGGGGGTGTTTTCCTAGTGGCGTTCGACTCGAAGAGTCGGGAGGTGCTCAATGAGTAAGATCCTGGTGGTCCTCCTTTTGGGTCTAGTTCTTTGTTCGTGTGATGCTGCCCCGCCGGCCGATACCCCGAAGGAAGGAGAGTCGGCCTGGACTGAAACGAGCTTCAGAGATTTCTCGGATGGAACCTTAGCCGATGGAGGAGCCAACACCTATGTCTCGGCCGATGGGAGCATCCGCCTGATCAACCAGCTGGACCTCGACCAGGACGGCCTGATCGATCTGGTTCTGCCGGGTAGTCACGACAACAATTTCCAGGTGGACTCATGGATCTACTGGGGTGGGGATGGCTTTGGCGCCTCTTCCCGGACGGCCCTGCCGGGAGAAGGAGCCGCCGGGTCTGCAATCGCCGACTTCAATGGGGATGGCTATCTGGATGTCGTTATCGGAAGCGGTTACAACGGTACCCGCACCGAGAACAATTCGGTCTTGTTCTGGGGTGGAGAAGACGGCCTGGATCGTGAGCGGAAGCTGGATCTTCCCACCGTCTCGGTGGAGGCAGTTGCGGCCGCTGACCTCAACCTGGATGGGTATGTCGAGATTGTCTTTGCCAGCAGCGGACTGTCCTATCAGTACACGCGCGACGGGGTGAGCGACTTCACGGTTGTCCGACCCTACTCGGATATCTATTGGGGATCCGCCGATGGGTACTCTCCCAGGCGAACCACTCAGCTTCCCACCCACTTCGCCCAGGATGTAGAGATCGCCGACCTCAACCGGGATGAGATCCCGGACCTCCTCTTCGCCAACCGGGGCACGGGAGAAGCGCCAGGCGGTGTCCTGATCTATTGGGGAAGCCAGTCCGGCGAGTACTCGGACGCTCTGTCGACACGGTTGGACGGGTTGGGCAGCGCTGCCTTGCAGGCCTCCGACCTCAATCAGGATGGTTGGCCTGAGATCGTGGTCGCCAACGACAAGGGGGGTGCCTCGGATCCTTCGACGCCCTTACCCTGCTTCATCTACTGGGGCTCCCCGGACGGATTCAGCGGGGATCGAAGAAGTGAGCTGCCCGGCTGGGGAGCGCGTGGAGTCGACGTCGGAGACCTGGATCTGGATGGGCAACCCGATCTTGTTTTCGCCAACCAGTTTGGAGATGCTTCCTTCATCTACTGGGGCTCCGAAAGCGGTTTTGGGCCCCACCGCCGGACCGCCCTGCCGACGCTCTCGGCCAGTGACTGCGTCATCGCCGACCTGAACGGTGACGACCGGCCCGACCTCGTTTTCAGCAACGAAAAGAATAGCGAGAGCCACGACATAGCCTCTTTCGTCTACTGGAATGGCGAAGAGGGCTTCGACCGATCGAATCGGCTCGAACTGCCGACGCTGGGAGCGGCAGCCGTCGGGTCCGAGGATCTGGACGGCGACGGCAAGAAAGACGTCATCTTCATCCACAAGAAGGATGGCTACGTGGCCGAAGACGCACCCAACGCCTACGTCTATTGGGGGCAGGAGGGAGGTAAGTATTCCTCCAACCGGCGCTGGGTCTTGCCCTACAATGGAGGCAGCTCAGCTAACATCGCGGATTTGAACGCCGATGGCTTCACGGATGTCCTACTGACGGGAAGAGTCGACATCCTGTGGGGGGCCGCCGACGGATTCTCGCTCTCCAACAACACCAAGCTGCCGACGCGGCGAGCCTTCAGTACGGTGGTAGCAGACTTCAATCGGGACGGGTACCTGGATCTGAGCGTCAGCGAGTGGGCACCCGATGGAGACGAGATGAGCCTATTCTGGGGAGCTCCAGGGGGCTATCGGATGGACAATCGGTTCGTGTTCCGATTTCCCGATGTCAGGCTGCACAAAGCGGGTGACTTTGACCGAAACGGCTATCTGGATCTGCTATTTACCGGGACCAGCGATCAAGTAGTGATCTTCTGGAACGGGCCCCAGGGTTTCAGCAATCAGAACAAGCAGTACCTCCCCACCAAGTTGGCGGTGGGAGCCGAGGTCGCGGATCTGAATGCCGACGGCCATCTGGAACTGATCATCTGCAACCTCTACGATTTTAGCCGGCAGAAGGAGCAGACTGGGGACCGGCCGATCGATGCGGAGCCCCAGTCCGAGACATTCTCGGCTGGCACCGAAGTCTATTGGGGTGGAGAGGACGGATATTCCCCGGACCGTAAGCTGATACTGGAGACCGTCGGCAGTGAAGACGCCTCGGTGGCAGACCTCAATGGCGACGGACACCTCGATCTGGTGGTATCGAGTTACCACGCCGGCATCCATCGTCGTCATCCCTCGTATATCTTCTGGGGAACCGATTCCGGACTGAATCCAGAGCCAACCCAGCTGCCTACCGATTCGGCCTCGGGTGTGGTGGTCGCGGACTTCAACCGGGATGCTCAGTTGGACATCTTCTTCGTGTGCCACACCAAGGGGGGCAATCATCGCACCGATTCGTTTCTGTATTGGGGCCAGGACGGGGAGTTTGCTGCCGACAGACGTCTTGGCGTTCCCACCCGAGGGGTGCACTGGACGATCCACAACGATGTGGGGAATATCTACGATCGATCTCCCGGGTTCGATTACATCTCCTCGACCTTTGACGCGGGCGAGCAGGCCGACTTCGAAAGCCTTTCCTGGGAGGGAAAAGAACCCTTCGAGACGGCGCTGAAGTTTCAACTCCGCGGCTCCAACAGCCGGGAGGATCTGGTCTCAGCCGAGTGGCGGGGTCCGGATGGAAAAGACTCCTTTTACACCGAATCGCCTGCTGCCATCGAGGGACTCCCCGAGGACGCTCGATGGATCCAGTACAAAGCAACGCTGCTCTCGCCCCGAGGGGCCAATGCTCCGGTGTTGGAGTCGGTAGGGGTCGAGTATCGGTAGACTGGATCTGGTTGAAGGTTAAGAGGAGAGATGAGTATGTGTGGTTATCTGGACCGGCCAGCTTGGTTGAGATTGTCAGCGGGGAGGGCGCTGCTGATCATTTGGACGGCCGGGGGGTGTACGTCGCCGCCCCTCGAACCCGACATTCCTACTCCGCCGGCTCCAATCGAGGGCATTACCGGCATCACCCAGGGTGGCCCCGACCTCCAGGTTCCGCCCAGCACTCCCGAAGGCGAAACCTGGATCTATCAACTGGGATTACCGTTCCAGGTGGATCAGGATACAGCAGGTTACTTCTGCAACATCCGCGTGGCTGGGGTCAAGGGCACTGACTTCGAGAACGGCTCCGACGTCATCCTCTTCGATAACATCACCGACGTCAGCAGCGATGGGGCCGTCCCCATTACCCGAAACCATCGCGAACCCAACCCCAACTCAAAGCCACCCATGCAAGAAGCGATCATGGTCAAGTACCCGGTTATGGGAGGCTTTGTTCCCCAAGGTGCCAAACGGCCCGATGGCACTCCCCACCCCCATGCGGGCACCGGCTTCGGTATCAACCATGCGACTGCTTGGCGGACCGAGTTCCCGGGCCCCCCGCCCTACGGTGTAAACACGTTCGGACGTGTAGATCGGAGCCAGGTGTATGATTACAGGGAGGTCCACCAGCTCTCCTACGACGGGAACTCCATCCAGGTTAGCAAGACGGACCGGGTAGGCTCGGAGGATCTCCTCTCCGGCTGGGCGCTGGCCCCGGGTTTGATGAACGCAATCCCCGATGGCGACGATCTCATCCTGGCGATGGGTGGCAGCAAGCCTGATCAGAGCGGCGGATCCGGGATGGCTCGGTGGAGAAGGGTAGATGGGCAATGGCGTCCCGTTTCCTTTGTCTCGGCCACCGGACAGGACTCTTCCAACGAGACCAGCCTCATCCGGGATCTGGATGAAAGCCTCCTTCTCTCGGCTCGAGGCCATCAGGGTATGGATATCCACGACATCCGGGTCTGGCGCTCTCAGGACAACGGGGAGACCTGGGAGAAGATCATTCATGTTCGGGGGCTGATTTCCGCCACCCCCATTACCCTGAACCGAGCAGCTGACGGCACCCCCTACATCGCAGCCAATCTCTATGAGGTGTTTTTGGAGGGCCTGGATCGCCTCAAGATCCCAAAGGACCCCCAGGGCAGGGCCGTGTTGGGAGGTCGTGCCCGGAGCACGCTTGTGATCTGGCCCCTGAATCGAGACAGGACCGGACTCGATCCTCCGATTGTGGCCCGTGATCTGAGAAAGGAATTCGGGCCGCCTCCGGGAGGGACCGCCTGGCGGGTGGATCATCCCTGTTCCATGATTCTGCGCCTGGGAGACGGCCAATGGCACAATGTGGTCGCCATCCGTATTCTGGAGTATGGAGAGCTGACCCATATGCAGCTACCCACCATCCACACCGGGGCCTACCTGGAGGAGGTGCTGTCTGCCGGCGAGCCGATTGCGGCTTGGAACTTCTGAAACCATAAGGGTACCCACCAGATTGGTGTTGAAATACAACATAAGGACCCGTTCCTAGCGGACCAGGGCGCGATCGGGGCCGTACTGGCTGTGTTGCATCACCAGCGGCCGTGTGCCAAGAGCCTCTCGTGGACCCCGAAAAGCCGTACTTCAACAGATGGGTAGCGTGGAATCGAAGATAACTGGCGGTTCATGAAGTACTTGCAGTGATCATCGAGGCCAGAATAGAAGGGCATTACAAGGGGATTCCGGCACCATTAGGGAGCAGAAAGGACGAGGATAGCTCAGCAAAGTGACGGGATTGGGGGATGATTCTGAGCCAGCCGCAGGGGCCCTTCCGAGATCAGTCTGTTGACGGAGGTTATCCTGGGTTGAGAACCAGGATTCTGAAAGTTCTCACTGAAAATAACGTCTACTTCAAACTTGGAGATGCCAGTGCAGCTCGCTGCCGACAGCTCCCAGAAATCTCCTCGCCTGTTCAGCCCGATTCTGTCCCTTAGTGCCGCCGTATTTCGAGGTAACTCCCTTGTGTCTGGCCCCTATCTGCCTGGTGTCTTTGTCTCTGTCCAGGACGTTAACATCCAATGAATCAGCAACTTGAATGCGGACTCCTCGGAACTAATCTTCCATATTTCGGCCCAGCGCAGGCATATTCATGTCTTTTTCGAACTGTTGGGTCCCAGCTTGCTCCAGAGCCAGCAGGGAACTTCTCCTCAAGAATGACCTTCGGTCCAGTTGTGTCATCTCTGTTCTCCTGATCATGGGGTGGATCTTAACGACTCAAGCATGCCATCACATTCTGCTCTTCATCAAGGATCTTCTATCCTTCCTCATCTTACCCTTACCCGTGCCTGTGCCTTTGCCCGTCTGATCTCTTGTACACATCAAGGCTCTTGACCAACCCGGTCAGAGTCGAGGCGACTGGCGGGTACGGGCAAAGGCAAAGTATGAATGAGGAGACATCCGCTTGAGCCGTGGCGGGGTGTGACATCCAAATTGTGAGCAGGTAAGATCGTGGGAATTGGAGACGCCATGGCGGCGTCAAGAAACCACCCCTGAAGTTTCAGATTGGGAGGGGCAGAGTGTCGTATCATTCCAGCTTGCCTGAGTGTCCTGGAAGACCCATGGCTCTACTGGCTGCAGCTTTCCTCATGCTTTGGGCCGGATGCGAGTCCGCAGCAGAGCAGACCGCGACTCCCGTCGACACGGCTCCTACCCCTGGACACGGAATTACCGGTGCCACCACGGAGGGACCCGATTTCAGGATACCCGCCGATGTCCCCGAGGGAGCGCCCTGGCGCTATGGACTGATCCTTCCCTTTCAGGTGGCTCCCCGAACCGGCGCCGCCTTCCTCAACGTGCGTGTCCGAAACGGCGTCATGGGGCACACAATGGGGCACGGGGATTATGAAGTGGGGAATGACGTCGTGCTCTTCCGGGACATCAGCCAGGTCTCTAGTGAACCCGCCCTGGTGTTGACGCGCAATCACGACGAGCCGAACCCCAACTCGATCCCTCCGGGGCAGCCCGCGATTATGGTGAAGTACCCCATGCGTGGCGGCTTCATCCCCCTCCAGGCCAAAGGTCCGGACGGATCCGTCCATGCTCATGCCGGCACCGGCTTTGGTGTGTCCGTGGCGCTGGCGCGACGCAAGGCCGGCACCGACCATCCCAACGGGGCCAGCTTCACATCAGAGGAAAACTATCAGTACTACGAGGTTTTCCAGCTCTCCTACGATGGGAGCCGCTTGCAGATGATCGATTCGGCAAGAGTACCCTCGGAGCAGATGGTCCCTGGTTGGTTGCTCGTCAACGAGGGTCTCAACAATGCGATTCCCTCGGGAGAAGACCTGATTCTGGGCATGAGCTGTCGGAAGCTTGAGACGGCCGCTCAGCAGCAGGGCAATACTTCTCACGCCGCGGGAGTGATGCGCTGGAGCCATCAAGGAAACAAATGGGGGTCATCCGGTAAATGGGGAGGTGGGGACGTGGTTGGCACCTTCCGGATCCCAAATCTGCTCCCCGTTCGCTTGTCCATATAGTCGGCTGCAGTAGCAGAGGCCGTGGGAACTGTGGAAAACTCCGAGCGACATCGAACCGGGCCAGCAAGCCCGTGATACGGAGTTTTCCAAGCGCTGTGCGAACGGTGGAAAAACAACTGCGAGCACTTGCCAGTTCTCCTCCAGAACTACTTGTTTTTCCACGGTTTGCATAGTGCGGCAGTTTCCATGGCCTACCTTTGACTGGCGGCACCTCCCCATTTACCGGATGAACCACAAATGGCTGCCTGTCTCCTTCATTCCAGTGACGCCTCCCGACAATTCCATCGAGTCCACTCTAGTCAGAGACCAAGATGGATCGCTGCTCTTCGCGGTCCGGCCGGGCCGCCCGGAAGATCTCCACGCGGTCCAGGTGTGGCGGTCCCAGGATGAGGCTCAGTCCTGGGAGAAGGTCATCGATGTTCGCGGCCTTACTTCGATCGCCCCGGTCACGGTGAACGTGGCGGCGGATGGCACACCCTACATCGCGTCCAACATCTATCTTGTGCCCACCGACCCAATCGACAAGCGCTTCAAGCTCTTTCGGGATCGCCAAGGGCGGATCAAGGGTGGGGGCTGGACCCGGCAGAAGCTCTACCTCTGGCCGCTGACGAAAGACCGCAGGGGCCTGGAGGCGCCGATCCTGGCGCGCGAGCCCAGGGCCGATTTCGGTCCGCCTCCAGGAGGGTCGATGTGGCGTGTGGATCATCCCTCCAGCGCCAACATCCAGCTGGCAGACGGAAAGTGGCACAATGTTCTGGGGTACCGGATCCACGAGGACGTCGAAGATCACGATGCTGTCATACCAGTCCAGACGGGCGCCTATCTGGAAGAGGTGATTTCGTCAGGCACTCCGGTTCCGGCCTGGGATTTCTAGATGGGCTAGCGGGCCCTGAGCCAGACCTTGGCGAGATGGATCCGGGTCTGGGCTTGTCGGTGGCTGGAATAGTAGCTCACCCAAAGGATCCCATCGTGCCAGACCATGCCCGGGTAGGAGTTGTCCCCACTAGACGGTAGGTGGACGAGCTTGGACAGGCTTCGCTTTTCTGTGTCCAGGTAGGCCAGCGTCATCCTCGAGGTCCGCTCGGCACGGTCCTCGCGCATTCGTCCTCCGGCGATCCACCCATAGGGCGTTTTCACCATGCTGGGGCCTCCCATCGGCTCGAACCAGGGACCCAGTTCATGGGCGCTCCAATCGGACGAGTCCCAGCAGCATGAGTCTGTCGTCGGGGGTAATCTCCAGTTCCGGGTCTCTCAGATCGTAACCGGGCAGTACAAACAGAGCTGCTGGCTTCCAGGTTTCTCCGTCCTCAGAGACCAGTACGCGGATCTTGCCGTCATACGAGACGTGTTGGTAGCCTTCGCGAAAAGTACAGTAAAACCGATCCCGCCAGCGGATCAGGTCGGTGAAGGCGTTGTGTGCACCATGATGCCAGAGTCCTTTGACCTCCACCTTCTCTACGACTATCGGCGGATCAGCCCCGAGAGCGGGCACCCAGAATAAGCCGACTATCAAGAGAATAACTGGGATTCTTGAAGCGAACACCGAGTTTTGCATGGTAGGGTCCAGAGTGCCAGAAACAGGTTCAAAACGCCAATTCAGATGGACGTGGCTTTCTCGACAGATTTTGACTCGACAGCCTCCTATTGCCGGGCAAGATGACGGGTCAAGAATGTGATAGTCCGGCACCGGATCTTTACAGACAGTGTCCGATTTGATCGAAATCGAACGACCGCTTTCACCTGCGGTCGCTCAGAGGCGATCTACTCTGACACTGTTTGTACGGTCAGATCTGTGCCATCACACCTTGAGGCAGCGCGAAAGACGGAGACAATCTAAAGACGGATAAGGAAGAAGCTCAGACCTCCTGGAGCCTCACTTCCCCATCCCTTAGAATCACCCCATGGTCCGCGAATTCGGCCGAGAGCGATTCGAGGAATACATCCTGAAGCGCACAGCCAACCACCTCTCCTTGGTTCCCCTGGTCGTGCTCCAGTTGGAGAAGGTCTGCTTCCGCCTGGCCTGCAAGGACACACTCAACAGAACCCGTTGATCTTGCCTGTCCACCAAGATAGTCTGGGTTCCGATAGGTTCCCCCTGCAAGGAGGATGGATGATGAGGACGGCACTGCTTGTTTTCAGTCTGTTGCTCTCCCTGGCGGCTCTAAGAGCGAAGCCAGCCGAGACCACAGAGCCCCTGGACATCGGCTCCCGGCTGGAGCTGTTCGTGGACGACTACCTGATCGAATCCCTGGAGGGCGTGAGGCTGAAGCTGCATGAGCCTAAATCTGCCGGGAAGGTGCTGACCCTGGATAAGCCCTGGGAGGGGAATACCAGTGCCTACTTCAATCTGTTCCAGGACGGCGACCTCTACCGGATGTACTACCGAGGAAGCAACCTGGCCGAATACGCTCTCGCGGATCTCCTGCAGGAGGGTGAGAACGTGCTGGAGGACCATCCCGCTGTGGTCGCCTATGCCGAGAGCAGGGACGGGATCCATTGGGGAAAGCCCACTCTCGGACTGTTCGAGTTCCAGGGTTCGCAGGACAACAACATCGTGTGGATGGATAAGCCGGGCGACCAGAAGATCACCGACTGCATATACGTCTTCAAGGACGGCAACCCCGGGGCACCCGACTCCCAGCGTTACAAGGCCGTGGGAGGAAGCAGCTATCCGCTGATCGCGCTGGTATCCCCCGATGGGCTGCATTGGACCGAGCTACAGCAGCAGAAATCGCTGATTGAAGAAGGGCTGCATCGAAACGCCTTCGACGCCCTTAACGTGGTCTTCTGGGATTCCTTTCGAAAGAAGTATGTCATCTTCTTCCGCGACTCCGATCGAGGTCTCCATCCCAAAGCCAGGGGTCCAGCCTATCGCCACCAGGGGCCCCGCTTTCAGAACTTCGGGAACCGGAGTTTCAAGTTTGCCAGCTCCGATGACTTCATCAACTGGAGCAGTCCCCAGTGGGCGGATTTCGGGAACACTTCGGCCGAGCACCTCTACACCAACGCTACCACTGCCTACTTCCGGGCTCCCCACATCTATCTGGCGTTTCCCAAGCGCTTCGTGCCCTGGCGAAGCATCTCGCCCCGTGCCCTTGCACCAGGAGTCTCGGAGACGGTCTTCCTGAGCAGCCGCGATGGTCTGCACTGGGACCGGCGTTTCATGGAAGCCTTCATCCGTCCGGGAAGAGGCAAGCGCAACTGGATGCCCCGCACTAACATGGCTGCCGTGGGACTCGTCCAGACGGCACCAGACACGATCTCGTTGTACCTAACTCGGCACTACACCTCTCCCAGCATCCATCTGGAGCGCATGACCCTGCGGACCGATGGGTTCGTCTCGGTCCACGCCGGTTACGACGGCGGAGAGCTTGTCACAAAGCCTCTCGTCTTCGAGGGAGAGAACCTGATCCTGAACTATGCTACCTCGGCTGCGGGCAGCATCCGTCTGGAGATCCAGGATGCCCAAGGCAACCCACTGCCAGGCTTTGGCCTGGAGGAATCTCCGCTGATCTGGGGAGACAAGATCGAGCACACGGTCAGGTGGGAACGGAGTCATTCCAAGGCGACTTCAGAGAAGCCCCTGGCCCGGATTGCAGGGAAGCCGGTCCGCCTGCGCTTCGTGATGAAAGACGCGGATCTCTACTCCCTGAGATTCAGGTAGGAGCGGAGTCGCCAACTCGTCCGAGGGCTCATGCTCCTGACGCATTATTGATTCCAAAGATCGATTCTTAGTTCGAATCTAGATTCAGTCCTTGGTGCTTGGAATCAAGTAGCCCGAGGTACAAAGCAACCGGTTTGAAGAACTTAAGCGTTGGAGCCCCCAGGGGGAGTAATCTCATCCACCGTTTGCTAGGTAGTGTCCAGACGGCTTTTCCAACCTCCTTACCCCTTTGCCTCCAGACCCCAGCCGGCTACACTTTACGCGATTCGAATTGTCTTGTTGTGTAATCTTGAGGTGGAGAAGAACAACTGACGGACCATAACAACACCCCAGGGCTTGCGTCTTCCGAAGGTGTCCTCAAGCGCGCCGATCGGCTCTACGAGTTCGAGCGCGAGCCGGTGACGAAGGACAGGTTCGAATCGGCCCGTCACTTCGCGGCCGTGTTTTCCGGCGAGCACGTGGCCGGTACCGAGTTTGTCATCGGCGCCCTGTTCGTTTCCTGGGGCGTTGGTGCGCGAGACCTCATTCTGGGCCTGATCATCGGTAATTTGCTGGCCGTTCTTTCGTGGACGTTTGTTTGCGGACCGATTGCCGTTGAGACGCGGCTGACCCTCTATTGGTACCTGCGGAGGATCGCCGGGCCGGTAGTGACATCGATCTACAATGTGCTCAACGCGATTCTGTTCTGCATTCTGTCAGGCACGATGATCACCGTATCTGCCTCCGCCGTGCGGATTCCGCTTGGCATTCCGCCGCAGACCCTCTGGTATCCCGAAGACTACCGTTTCGTCCTGGTCGTGCTCTGCGTTGGCGTGGTTGTGGTCACGGTGGCAATCTTGGGTTTTCGTCGCTTGGCACAGTTTGCGGCGATTTGCGTGCCGTGGATCTTCGTGATGTTCTTCGCAGGCGCGGCTGCGATCCTCCCTGGGCTCGTCAGGGAAACTCCGGAGGTGAGCTCACTGAGCAGCATGGAGGATTTCTGGCAGCTTGCCGCGTTGAAGATCTGGATCACCGATCCGGAGAGTCACTTCGGCATGGTGCACGTGGCGGCATTCGCGTGGATCTGCAACCTGGCATTCCACGTCGGTTTATCCGACATGGCGGTACTCCGTTTCGCGCGCAGCTATGGGTACGGCGCGTTCTCGGCGTGCGGCATGTACCTGGGCCACTTCTTGGCGTGGATTTGTGCGGGAATCATGGGGGGCGGCGTGGCGGCGTTGCTGAAGACGCCCATTGCCGATCTCGACCCCGGGGCCGTGGCGTATCAATGTCTCGGCTTCGCCGGGATCATTTGTGTCATTTTGTCGGGCTGGGCCACGTCCAATCCCACGCTCTATCGGGCCGGATTGGCTCTACAGACGATCACGCCCGGCTGGCCCCGATGGCTGGTGACCTTGTTGGCTGGCGCGTTTACCACGATCGTCGCGTGTTTTCCATTTATCTTCGGCTACCTGCTGGAGTTTGTGGCTCTGTTCGGCATCTTGCTGGTACCCGTCGGGGCGGTCGTGTTCGTGGAACATTGGCTGTTTCCGCGTCTGGGGCTTACGCAATTCCGGACGACCAAAGCAGGGCAACTTGTGAATTGGCCGGCGCTCGTCACATGGATCGTGGCCGTGGTCGCGGCCTTGAGTCTGGCACTGACCGACACACTCAGTCTGTTCATGGTCGCGATACCGGTCTGGTTTCTGGCTGCCGTTCTGTACCTCCTACTCGCCTGGCGAGGCGGCGCGTCCTCAGCGCCGGATAGTGCGGCAGTGGCCTACGATTCAGGCAGACCACCAATCCCAGCCGCAACGAATCAGGAGGCGGAAGGCAGTCCCGTCTCCACCACACCCGTTCGCCCGATGAGTGTGGAGAAGCAACATGGCAGGGTGGGATTGGCGGCCATTGGAGCGGTGGCCGCCGTGTCGCTGGCGACCTGCTTCGCGGCTTCCCTATGGGTCTTTGCCGGCGGCGTCGAGGGTTACGAGGCGCGCAGCGGCACATTTCGGGCCGTGCTGGCGGTGGCAAGTATCCTTCACCTGGCCGCCGCTGCGGCATGGGTGTTGGAGACGGAGAAGCGAGAGGTGGCAAAATAGTATGACCCTCTACAAGGCAACCGTGATGCTGGTGCTTCAACTAGTGCTCCTGATCCTGAGTCTGGCATATGAAGCGCGGGGCCAGGGATTCCCGGGGCACTGGGTGGCCCGGTGGATCTGGACTGAGGGAGAGGCGGATCCGTACCACTTCTTCCTGATGGCCCGCCGGGATCTGAAGCTGGACGGGCGACCCCGAGAAGCCGTCCTGAAGGTCACGGCAGCCGACCGCTACCTCCTCTACGTGAACGGCGTATACCTAGGGAGGGGTCCGGCTCGAAGCGATCCCCGCTGGAAGTCCTACGACAGCTACGAAGTGGCCGCCCACTTGCGGCAAGGCGACAACACGGTGGCGATCCTCGCCTACCACTACGGCTGTCACAACAACTACACCCGGGACGCCCGCGCCGGCCTCTTCGCCCAGCTCGAGGTCGACGGGACAGATGGTGAACGCCAGATCGTGGGAACGGGCCGGGACTGGCGGGTCAGACCGGCCCAAGGCTGGCGAAGAGACGTGGATCCGATCAACGATTCCCTGGGAGTGACGGAGATCTACGATGCCAACCTGGACCCACCCGACTGGACTCTGCCCGGCTACGATGACTCATCCTGGGCCGAGGCCCTGGTGATTCCCGAGGCGCGGACTCCCTGGACCTACCTGGAGCCCCGGCAGACCCCAAGGATGGTGGAGGAAGAGGTCTACCCCACTCGTGTCGTCCAGATGGGAGAGGTGATGGAGGTGCCCGGCACCCGGGCCGTCGCCCTTCCTTACATGAGCCCCTGGAAAGAGACTCAGGTGCCCGAGCAGCTCATGCAGGAGACCCACCATCCTCTCCAACACGCCCGGATCCAGGACTCGGAGGCGGTCTTGAGAGCGGATGGCGAAGGAGCCCGCCTTCAGAGCGCTCCCTACCGGGAGGGGGAGCCGCCTGAAAAGGGAGTGCGCTCTCCTCTTCTGATCGTAGACTTTGGGAGGCCTCTCTTCGGTTTTCCAAAGGTCCGCATGAAGGGTCCGGGCGGGGTCATCGTGGACTTGACCTATGGATCCGAGTTGGTCCAGGGGCGGATCTGGTCGGTCATGCAGGGTATGCGCCTGGGGGACCGGTATGTGTCGAGGCCCGGCCAGCAGGTTTGGCAGACCTTCGAGTACAAGCAGTTTCGATACCTCCAGATCGTCGTTCGCAACGCGGAGCACCCCGTCCAGGTGGATTCCATCAGCGTGGTGGCCTACCGTTACCCGGCCCAGGAGAGGGGAAGCTTCGAGGGCTCGGATCGCGTCTTGACCCGGCTCTGGAGGGCGTCGGTAGACACCGCCTACCTGAACATGGAGGACAGTCATGTGGCCGAGAACCGAGAGCGGCGGGTCTGGGGTGGAGACGGGGTCCACGGAGCCTACGCCTCCTGGGCGGCTTACGGGGATCTGGCCATCACAAAGCGCTTTTTCCGTTTGCTTTCCAGGGGCCAGCTTCGGGATGGCCTGCTCAGAAAGCACTACCCGGGATCCGAAGCCAAGCAGGATGGACTCTACCGAGACGCCAAGAAGTCCGAGGTCTACGACAACCCTCGGAACATTCCCCAGCATGGGCT
Source organism: Acidobacteriota bacterium (assembly GCA_965222655.1). Classification (GTDB taxonomy): domain Bacteria; phylum Acidobacteriota; class UBA6911; order RPQK01; family JAJDTT01; genus CAUZIZ01. Next base: position 1,231,315 of record CBDCUP010000021.1, on the reverse strand, counting down.
CCTGTACGGGGTTGCCGTGGGGGATCACTACCAGTACTTTGGGGACCTGGAACTGGCAAGGGAGCTCTATCCGACGCTGTCAGGCTTGGCCGAATGGTGCCGCCGCCATGCCGACGATACGGGCCTGCTCTACTGGCTCCCCTACTCCAACTGGGTCGATCACGTGGATACAGACATGCGAGGAGCGAATCTGGAAACGAACGCCTTCTACTTCCGGATGTTGACTCATCTGGAGGGTATGGCTCGCGACCTGCGGCGAGACGAGGAGGCAGCACTCTGGAGGACTCGGGCTCGGGAGGTGCGACAATCCCTGCGGCGCTTGCACTGGGACCAGGATCGAGAGCTTTACGTGGATAGCGTCCGGGAAGGGAAACAATCGTCTACGGCTACCGAGCTCAGCAATGCCCTGGTGATTCTCTATGGTATTGCCGAGGAGGGACAAAGGGATCGGATCGCAAGCCAGTTGTCAGCGCCCGGCCCAGAGCTGGTCCGGGCCACACCCCTGTACTTTCACTATGTCATCGAAGCGCTCCTCGAGTCCGGTGCAGTGACCGCAGTGGTGGATGGCATAAGGGATCGGTATGCTCCCATGATGCAGGCCTTCGACGTGCCCCGCCATGTGGGAGACCTGGGACCGCTTCGGCTTCTACGGAACCGGGGCGAGCCAGGTCCATTCGGGGAGCTCAGGCCCGGCCTGGACCCTGTCGCGCTGCATCCTGGGGGTGTACTCCGAGGGCCCCGGGTTTCGGAGCTGCCGGATCGAGCCCAAGACGGGAGGTCTCGACTGGGCCCGGGGCACATTTCCCTCGGTGCGGGGAAACATCGAAGTCGAGTGGCGGCGGGAGAATCAGCGGATGACTCTCGAAGTCGAGTTGCCGCAGGGGCTAGAAACCAAGCTGATCCTGGTTCGCGATGCTTCCAGAGATCTGGTGCTCGTCCACAACGGACGGAAGTTTAGGGTCGGGGCAGGGGTGGGATCGGTCCCCCAACTAGAGCTGTCCTCTACCCGGATTGGGGTCCAGGTCATCGGGGGTAGGCACCACCTGGATCTGGCCGCCGCGGACGTCCCGTAGCCGATTCCCCTTGAGCTGCTAAGCACTTCCTGTCGACCAGGAAAAGCACAGAAGCGAAACGTCGGGGAATTCTATCCTGGGAGAATCAAGGGAGAAGATCCTGGGGTGTTACCGGTCGCTGCGATCTTCGCCTAGATCCTGATGGGTGACTGGGTCCGGAGTCGAGAACTCCTGAGACCACCCTAACGAAGAATACGGGTGTGGAGGCGAATCAGGCGAACCTGGCTGAATCGTCGATGGCCTAGAGGCCATCGAATTGGGTTTCTTGTCGCCGGTTGACCGGGAGCCGTCTAATTCTAATGGGTGATAGAGCCGTGACCGTGAGGGAGCGGGATCCGGTGCTTCAACTTACTGGGATGGGAATAAAGCAATTCAGATACCTGTTCCGAACGGGGTTCAATCTTAGACGACGGTTTAGTAGCTGCTCGCTCGTGCATTCTGAGAATTTTGGTTCATCCGGTAAATGGGGAGGTGCCGCCAGTCAAAGGCAGGCCGCGGAAACTGCCGCACTATGCAAACCGTGGAAAAACAAGTAGTTCTGGAGGAGAACTGGCAAGTGCTCGCAGTTGTTTTTCCACCGTTCGCACAGCGCTTGGAAAACTCCGTATCACGGGCTTGCTGGCCCAGTTCGATATCGCTCGGAGTTTTCCACAGTTCCCACGGCCCCTGCTACTGCAGCCGACTATATTGACAAGCGAACGGGGAACCAGATTTGGGATCCGGAAAGCGCCGAACCACGTTCCACCTCCCCATTTACCGGATGACCCAGAATTTTTCTTTCACATTTGTCTGGAAGAGTCCGACCGGTGGAAATCAAAAATTCAAATATTTTTGGCTAGCTGCTAGCTCACCCGAGCGGCAACCCGTCCCCTGGCCGGCGATTTCCAGATCGTGATTGCTGCCGTGCGTCCGTTGTGATCGAACTCGCGGATGCTGCCAGAGTCCACCGAAGCTGCAGTGCCTCGAACCATTACCACTCTTCCCTTCTCTTTTGAGCCTGCTATACCTTTCTGGGGGAAACTTTGAGATCGTAGGAGGATAAACGATTCAGGGAAAGCTGATCGCGGGCATGCTTGGATTTTTCAAAGCTGTTTTTTCCATGCCGGGACCGATCGTGGTCTGGGTGATGTTCCTTTTCTCGGTGAACCTGATCCCCGCTCTGATCTTTATCGAGACATTGGAGGCCCGGGTTGTCTTGGGAGGCCTGGTAGCGGGCGCGATTCTCCAGACCTGGATCTTCTCTAAAAAGGGCTTTGTAAGGCTTCTCGGGTTAGGCCATGTCTTATGGCTCCCCATGGTCGTTTGGCTAGGGTATCGGGTTCCTCTTGCCGACCCTGGAAGTCTCTTTGCCTACGCTCTCATCGCCATCGTCATCGTTAACAGTCTTTCCCTCGCTATCGACACCATTGATGTGATTCGCTACGTCAGGGGAAATCGCAAACCTACCCTTTCGGCTTAGCGCAGGCCCCGGCTGCGAGCCGGATCATTCAGGCCGGAACTGGCCAGCGGCAGCAGCTCGATTCCGGAATGGTCGGGTCGAATCCGAAGCTTGATCGACCAGATCGCGTTGTTTCGAGCATCAGGAGTGCGGTGGCCGCCGGTTTCGATGTAGGTAATGTAGACCGATCCATCCGGCATCAAACAGCTCCGTGAGTATCCGTAGGTATCATCAATCAGGAATCCATGGTCTCGTGCCGGCGCGATCCAGGTACTCCCACCGTCTCGGCTGAAAATGGCTCTAAGCCCCTTTGCGTTGGAGCAGCCGTAGTGGCACACCAGAGTGCCGTCCGCCAGTACCTGGAGCGTGGGGGCAAACATCCGAAAGCCGAATGTCACCGGCTGCGTCCAGGTCCGCCCCTCGTCCTCCGACCAGCTGATGGCTCCTTCGGGACGGGTGATCATTACCAACCGGCCGTCCTGCAGGCGGACCATGCTTTCCTCGATCTGGTCGCGATCGGTCACTACCTTGGAGAGCAGTCTCCAACTGGCGCCACGATCGGTTGATCGGAAGACCCCGATCACCCAGCGTCCCCACTCCCAATCGTTATTGATTAGGTCTTTGTCCTTGCCATAACTGGTCAGCAGAATCGAGCCGTCCGGCATCTCCATGACGGGACCGTCGGTCGCATCCCGCACAAACACCGGGGGTAAACGACGGAGCTGCTGTTCCCAGGTCTGCCCCCCATCAAATGAACGCACCACCGCCGTGCGCTTGGCCTTGGATGGGTCAACCTCGATGCTATCGAGTCGTTGGTTGGGACTCGTCCAGAAGCTGCAGAGAAGAATGCCGTCGGAGAGCTCGGTAATGGCCGGATGCCGATCGTCATACGGTGTATCCACGAGCGTCCGGGGCTTGCTCCAGGTGACCCCCTCGTCGCTGGATCTCGACATCATGACGCGGCCTCCCATTGGAGCCTCGAAGTCCACGACGAAGGAGTAACGATGCCTTAATCTGTCGATCCAGCTCAGGGGCAGTGGCGTCGGCCACGAAATATGCCAGTAGCCAGCGTTGAAAGTGACGAGCATGCTCCCATCTCTGAGACGGACGGGAGATTCCCAACCGACAAACCCTCGGTATCCAGGAAAAGGATCCGGTTGATTCACTCCGGGGCCGACGATCATCTTGCGGCAACGATCGGCCGGAAGGTGGGACTCACCATCCGCGACGACGCGGACCTGGGGGGATTCGAGCGCCGGACGTTGCCCCGACCTTGGAGCCAAGCCACTCACCCAATCGTCCACACAGAAGAGTGCTGTCAGCAAAGCACACACCGTAAAGCGCAAGATGAGGAGGGCCGCACGCATAAACTCTCTCCAGGATGGCGGCTTGATTACGATTTACAACGGCTACTGCCCACCCTCGCTGCGTCGCTCAAGTTGTTTCAGTATTCCGGTGACGAAGCTCTCAGAGTAGCCGGCGACAAAACACCACACCATCAACTTCCCAACATCCTTCATGCTTGCAGGCTCTATGTCCATGAAACGCTTGATCAAGTTCGTCTCCGAGGCGTCGACCTTGGTGAAGTTTGGGAAGAGGTTGCTCGTGAACAGACCATCGTTGGATTCGCCTGAGAGAAGCGCAGACATGAATAGCAAGTATCCTACCCCAGCCATCAGGCCACCGTATAGGGGGTCACCTCACGAAACGGAAAAAATCGTACACTAAGGCCGGGTATTGTCAAGTTAAGTAGAAATCTCGAGTTTTGGAGGCGAAATCGGTCGACGCTTGGATGTAGAATCAACAACTTAGAGAGTGGCGAGGGGGCTGAGTAGGCACTCAAATCGGTTAACTTGACAGTACCGGTAAGAACGCTCCGTGGCCATTTCACTCGAAGTTCCAGAGTGGAATTGGCGGGCCAGCGGAAACGACCTCCTCGACGTAGAGGCCGCTTTGCGGCGCAGGCGGGAGCCCGGAATGCTCGCCCCGGTCCATGATCCGATAGAGCAGAAGGTTGTGCCAGCCTCCGTCGGCCAGTCGGACGGTTTGCGCCATGGGATGATCCATGAACCAGACCCTGCCACTGGGCGGCGGCCCAAACTGCTCCAGTGCATTGCGGACCGTGATCGGCTCTTCCAGCCCGCTGCGCTCTCGGTTCAGGGGCCACAAGACCAGCCAATCGCGTTCATGCCCCAGGCGATTGCCGGCCAGGTACGGAGTCCCATCTGCCGCCTGGTTCAGGGTCACCGGTGCCTGACCTCGGCCCTGAGGAACCTCGATCGCCAGCTCCCAGGTGTGGGTGTCGGTGGAACGCCAGACTCGAATAATGTGATCCTCAAGCTCGGAGCCGCTGCTCCGCAGCGTGAAGAGGAGTGAGCCATCGGTGTCCCGGATCAGCGAGGGTTCGAAGGCGTTGAGAGCGATGGGTTCGCCGTAACGCATTCTCGGTTCTTCCGGCATTCGGATGAATGCTATGGGAACGAAGGAGATCAGCTGCCAGCGCCTGTCAAGACGTCGCCAGCGTGACACACCGGAGGCACCCCGATTTGCTCCAGCGCTATAGCAAGCGTACAGCAGGTCATTCCCGTCGGGGACCGCCATCTGTAGCCCCGGAGCGCTGATCGTCCACTCAGAACCGTCTGCTCGCAACGGATTGGCGGCCGTTCTCGCCTCGGTCTCCACCACGCGAAACTCCCGGCCATCATAGGCCAGGTGGCAGATCTCGGTCGTCCGGATCTTGTCCTTTTCGGCCTTCTCGTAATAGCCGTAATAGCCGCTGCCCTTCATAGCGACATCGGTCACCTCGCACAGCAGGAATCCGGTCCCGGCATGAGGATGGGGAGCTCCCTTTGGAAGTCTCGCACCCCATGGTACGAATCCTCCCGATGCCCAATACTTGATGGCGACCCGCCACTCGCCAGTGTGTCGATCGGCGTACTTCGAGGTGCGGGTCACCGGTCTGGCCTTTTTAGCTGAGATGGCGTCAATCCGGTCGAACAGGAGCATGTCGATGCCGGCTTCGAAGTCACCCACCGGGAAACCCTGCGTGCGCAGATTGGCGATCAGGCCCGCCTGTCTGGGCGAGACCTGAAAGGTGCACCCGAGCCCGTAGCGGAGGTCACGTCCCCTTGCCGATCCCACCAGGTCGGCTGGCCCTTGGGTGACACGAATGATTCCTGTTTTGCTGCGCGAGTCAACGCTCTGTCCGGCAAGGGACGGTCGAGCGAAGGCCGACCCGATTCCGCTGCCCACCAGTAGAAGAAGGGCTTCACGACGATGTATCATTCGAGTCGAGATTCCTGATATCGCCTTCAGGTCCGAGTTCCCAGGACTTCACCCGATGAATATACCAGACGGTACTGTCAAGTTAACCAATTTGAGTGCCTACTCAGCGCCCTCGCCACTCTCTAAGTTGTTGATTCTACATCCAAGCGTCGACCGATTTCGCCTCCAAAACTCGAGATTTCTACTTAACTTGACAATACGCTCCTGATTGGGCGGTTTGGAATTGGGATTGGGCTCGTTGTTGTTTCGAGTAATGGGAATGGCTCCTTCGGCACTGACTTTGGAGAGGTCCTTGAAGAGGATTACGTCGGAACCGTTCTCGAAGTCCGTGCCTTTCACGCCGGAGACCCGGATGTTGCAGAAGGAGGCTGCGGTGTCCTGATCCACCTGGAAGGGCAATCCCAGCTGGTAGACCCAGGTCTCTCCCTCGGGGGTGCTGGGTGGCGTCCGGAGATCAGGGGAGACCCGGCTCATATCTGTGATCCCTTTACTGGGGCTGGGAGCCGGAGTCACCTCCGGCGGTGGAGACTGGGAAGTACAGGCAGTCAGGGTCCAGACAGCCAGGAGGCCAAGCGTCCTTACCCACCTTGATAGATCTGATTGTCTTGTCATGATGTTTCTCCAGATCCCTGTTCACAGAGACAGGGGGTGACCGGGCGCCTCAGGAGTGCGTCCAGGAGCCAGACAGCAGAAGTCTCCGGTTTATTCGAAGCGCCAGGCTGCAGCCGACGGACCCGCCACGACAACCTCTTCGACGTAACACCCGGTCTCTCGGGGCGGGGCCTTCCCGCTATGCTCACCACGGTCCATGATGCGGTAACTCAGGAGGTTCCGCCAGCCTCCGTCAGCAAGACGCACGATGCCGGCGTTCGCATGGTCCACCCACCAGAGCTTGCCGCTGGGCGCAGGCCCGAAATCCTCCAGTGCATTGCGCACGGTGACCGGTTCCAAGAGCCCGGTTCGTTTGTCGTTCAAAGGCCAGAGAACGAGCCAATCACGCTCGTGCCCCAGCAGGTTGCCGACCAGATAAGGTGTGCCGTTGGCCGCCCGGTTCAGAGTGACGGGGGCTTGACCTCGGATCTTCGGGATCTCGAAGGCCAGCTTCCAACTCTTACCGGTGTCCGTGGAGCGCCAGACTCGGATCACGTGGTCCTCTAACTCGGAGTAGGCGCTCCGAACGGAGAACAACAGAGAGCCGTCGGTGTCGCGGATTAGAGTGGGTCATCCGGTAAATGGGGAGGTGGGGACGTGGTTGGCACCTTCCGGATCCCAAATCTGCTCCCCGTTCGCTTGTCCATATAGTCGGCTGCAGTAGCAGAGGCCGTGGGAACTGTGGAAAACTCCGAGCGACATCGAACCGGGCCAGCAAGCCCGTGATACGGAGTTTTCCAAGCGCTGTGCGAACGGTGGAAAAACAACTGCGAGCACTTGCCAGTTCTCCTCTAGAACTACTTGTTTTTCCACGGTTTGCATAGTGCGGCAGTTTCCATGGCCTGCCTTTGACTGGCGGCACCTCCCCATTTACCGGATGAACCTATAAGGGTCATCCGGTAAATGGGGAGGTGGGAACGTGGTTCGGCGCTTTCCGGATCCCAAATCTGGTTCCCCGTTCGCTTGTCGATATAGTCGGCTGCAGTAGCAGAGGCCGTGGGAACTGTGGAAAACTCCGAGCGACATCGAACTGGGCCAGCAAGCCCGTGATACGGAGTTTTCCAAGCGCTGTGCGAACGGTGGAAAAACAACTGCGAGCACTTGCCAGTTCTCCTCCAGAACTAGTTGTTTTTCCACGGTTTGCATAGTGCGGCAGTTTCCACGGCCTGCCTTTGACTGGCGGCACCTCCCCATTTACCGGATGAACCTACTATAAGCACCAAATCGCTGCGATATCGATTGCTTACCGTAAGGTATTCAAGACCCAGTGAGCGTTAGTGCATGAGGATGCGCTGGCGTAGGCGGAGAAGAGGGTGTCGTCCTTCAGTTGCACACTGGAGCGATCTGCGTTGAATCTCGATCGTAGAATGCTGTCTTGAGGGTTACTCCAGGGAGTGGTAGCCTCTGTAGTCCAGTCCGACCGAAAGCTTGAACCCTTTCCGAAATCTGGCAAGGGCGACCGGAGAGTCGGCGGAAGCGGACCAGGAGGTGGACTGGTGGTGCGACGATCTGGAGGATATGACTATGAAAGGATTTAGGAAGCTACTCATCCTGGCCGCCGTGGGTGGCTGGACGCTTGCCTGGGTGGCAGCAGGCGGCCCTGCGCCTCCGGAACAGAAGGAGGTGGTCGCTCCGGCCTGTGACTTCCAGTCTTCATGTGTCACATGGGACTTTCCGGCCCGTATCGACCCTCGACCTTACAGCCGGCACAACATTCCCACGGGAAACAAGGCGCGCATCCTGCTCGAGTCCTTCATTGACGTGATCGATGAGAGGACGGGGACCACCGAACGCTTCGTCCTTACGGTCGGGCACCCCACGGAGTGGCTGTTCGCCGAGGACCGTATATTCCACATCCCCAGCAAAGAGTGGCGCGCGATCTACTCGCTGAACGAGGTGCGCAACATGGGTCCCTCTCTGACCTACCAGGGCAAGCCGTCGCGGGGACGCCGGTGGCGCGATAAATCTTCGCTGACAGGCGTCGCGATCTCAACCCTCGAGATCGACGTCCGGACGTTCCCCCGGACTCGAGTGCTCAAGACCCATGCAGAGATTGATGCGGCCGTTTGGAGCAAGGTTCCGCTGGTGGGCCGTACCGAGTTCCGAGACCCCAAGCGCCGGGAGCGCTACCTGCTCGAATACCCGATCATCATCATCAGCAGCGTGCGCAAGACCGGGAGGTTCCAGGTCGACACGGGACCGGTGCTGGTGCCCGACTTCACGTCCGGGGCGGAACGCGTCATCGACCGTTTAGAGATGGCCTACATCGCCTACAACCAGCTGGATCGGGCCGAGTTCATCCTGAGGCGTCCGACACCCCTGCCCGGTCACAGCGGAGACAAGCAGTCCCTGGCCCTGTACCCTAGCGAGGTGCGTGAGTACAAGGCGCACAACTGGCTCCTGGGCGGAGAGCGTTAGTCACATTCATCTCCGGCGGCGGTTATTGGCAAAGACGCAACACCTGAATATCCCTGTGTCAGGTCGAAATGTGGAAGATTAGCTGCGAGCGATTCGCATTCAAGCTGCTGATTAATAAAGGATTAACAGCTTAGAGAGAGACTGAGATACCAGGTCGATAGGTGTCAGATGCGGGGAAGTTACGACGAGATACAAGCGCGTTCAGCGAACCTAGAGGGGTCCTGCTCTCTAATGCAACGGAACGCCTCCACCTTCGCCCCGATTCTCTCCTCCACTTCCACCGTATTTCGAGGTAACTCCCCTGTATCTGGCCCCTATCCGCCTGGTATTTATGGCTCTCTCTAACCCGTTAAGATCTTATGAATCAGCAGCTTGAATGCGGACCAGTCGAGGCTAATCTTCCATATTTCGCCTTAGCGGAGGCATATTCAGGTCTTGGCGGCAGGTGCGCGAGAGGTCCGGCTAGTGGGACAGGAACTGGGTCGTGAGGTGGTTAAGGTCACCCAATCGATCCAGACTGGGTCTCAGATGACCGAAGACCTTCAGGTAATCGACCAGAAAATGGACTTCAAGCTCCGGTGGAATCTGGAGAAGCTGCGATCCATGGGTGCCATACCGACACTACACCAGTGGTTGACCACGGGTCGTCCTCTGGGATATCCGCCACCCAACTTGTCGATTCCCATCACCACTGTGGTCATCAATCGTAGGATTGCCCTGGCGACGCTTGCAGGCGAGCCCTATATCGCCCTCCAGCTTAGCTGGCGGGCACGGCTGCCCGAAATGGACACCTTCCTGGCCGGCTATTCCAACGGCTATTTCGCCTATCTTCCTACGATCCAGGATGCCGTCGGTGATGGGGTCCATCAGGGCGCCAGCTGGGCCACCGTCTTGGAAATCGGAGCCGCCGAACGCCTAATAGATCGAGCTATTATCAACGTACATAGAATGCTCGGCCACCTGGGGGACCCACCCGAGCCAGCTGACTCTCAGCAGATTCCTGAAAGGTAGGAGGACTTCTGCATCAGGAGACATCTGATTGAGCTGTGGCGGGGTGTGAAATTCTATTCTGCGCAGGTAAGATCTTGAGAATTGGAGACGCCATGACGGCGTCAGGAAGTCACCTTTGAAGCTTCGGATTGGGAGGGACGGAAGTGTCTTATCATCTCAACTTGCCCGAGTGTTCTGGAAGACTCACGGCTCTGCTGGCTGCAGCTTTCCTCATGCTTTCGGTCGGATGCGAGCCCGCAGCAGATCAGACAGGGGAGACGGCCCCTGCCACTGGACACGGGATTACTGGCGCTACCACGGAGGGCCCCGACTTCAGGATACCCGCCGATGTCCCTGAGGGAGAGCCCTGGCGCTATGGACTGATCCTTCCCTTTCAGGTGGCTCCCGAAACCGGCGCCGGCTTCCTCAACGTGCGTATCCGAAACGGCGTCATGGGGCACAAAATGGGACACGGTGATTATGAAGTGGGGAATGACGTCGTGCTGTTCCGGGACATCAGCCAGGTCTCCAGTGAACCTGCCCTGGTGTTGACGCGCAATCACGACGAGCCCAACCCCAACTCGATCCCTCCAGGGCAACCCGCGATCATGGTGAAGTACCCCATGCGTGGCGGCTTCATCCCCCTCCAGGCCAAAGATCCGGATGGATCTGTCCATGCTCATGCCGGCACCGGCTTTGGTGTGTCCGTGGCGCTGGCGAGGCGCAAGGCCGGTACCGACCATCCCAATGGGGCCAGTTTCACATCAGCCGAGAACTATCAGTACTACGAGGTCTTCCAGCTCTCCTACGACGGGAGCCGCTTGGAGATGACCGATTCGGCCAAGGTTCCCTCCGAGCAGATGGTCCCGGGTTGGCTGCTGGTCAACGAGGGCCTCAACAACGCGATCCCCTCGGGAGCAGACCTGATTCTGGGCATGAGCTGTCGGAAGCTCGAGACAGTTTCCCAGCAGCAGGGCGATACGGCTAACGTCTCGGGAGTGATGCGTTGGAGCCGTGAGGGAAACAAGTGGCTGCCGGTTTCCTTCATTCCAGTGACCCCTCCCGACGGTTCGATAGAGTGCACTCTGGTCAGAGACCAAGATGGATCGCTGCTCTTCGCGGTTCGGCCGGGCCGCCCGGAAGATCTCCACGCGGTCCAGGTGTGGCGGTCCCAGGATGGAGCTCAGTCCTGGGAGAAGGTCATTGATGTTCGAGGCCTTACTTCGATCGCTCCCATCACGGTGAATGTGGCTGCGGATGGCACCCCCTACATCGCGTCCAACATCTATCTAGTGCCCACGGACCCTATCGACAAACGCTTCAAGCTTTTCCGGGATAGCCAGGGACGGATCAAGGGCGGGGGCTGGACCCGGCAGAAACTCTACCTCTGGCCGCTGACGAAAGATCGCAGGGGCCTGGAGGCACCGATTCTGGCGCGCGAGCCCAGGGCTGATTTCGGTCCGCCTCCAGGAGGGTCGATGTGGCGTGTGGATCATCCCTCCAGCGCCAACATCCAGCTGGCAGACGGAAAGTGGCACAATGTTCTGGGGTACCGGATCCACGAGGACGTCGAAGATCACGATGCTGTCATACCAGCCCAGACGGGCGCCTATCTGGAGGAGGTGATTTCTTCAGGTAGTCCCGTTCCAGCCTGGGATTTCTAGATGGGCTAGCGGGCTCTGAGCCAGACCTTGGCGAGATGGATCCGGGTCTGGGCTTGTCGGTGGCTGGAATAGTAGCTCACCCAAAGGATCCCATCGTGCCAGACCATGCCCGGGTAGGAGTTGTCCCCACTGGACGGTAGGTGGACGAGCTTGGACAGGCTACGCTTTTCTGTGTCCAGGTAGGCCAGCGTCATCCTCGAGGTCCGCTCGGCACGGTCCTCGCGCATTCGTCCTCCGGCGATCCACCCGTAGGGCGTTTTCACCATGCTGGGGCCTCCCATTGGTTCGAACCAGGGACCCAGTTCATGGGCGCTCCAATCGGTGTAGGGTGGCTCACCCACCAGCAGAACCGGGCCATTGTTCCGCCTGCCCATCTCATCGTTGAGCGTCAGTACGCGTCGAACCAGGCCATAGGCGGTATCACCGTCGAACTCCAGATGGGTTTCCGAGGGCTTGTCCTTACAGTAGGCTTCTTCGGCCACGACCCGGAAGCTGGTGCCGTTACTGCTCTCGAGGAATGAGAGGCAATCGGGTCCGTCAGGAGCAGGAACAGAAAAGCCATAGAGCTTTCCCCGGTGCCAGGTGGCTTGCCACAGGATTCTTCCGGGCGCAACCGCGATCTGGGGTTGGGACCAGTTCCATCCATCTTCAGTGAAGCAAACAAAGCTGCCGGTGGAGTTCTGTGGGTCGTGCTCCAACCGGGCGAGTCCCAGCAGCATGAGTCTGTCGTCGGGGGTAATCTCCAGTTCCGGGTCTCTCAGATCGTAACCGGGCAGTACAAACAGAGCTGCTGGCTTCCAGGTTTCTCCGTCCTCAGAGACCAGCACACGGATCTTGCCGTCATACGAAACGTGTTGGTATCCCTCTCGAAAAGTACAGTAAAAGCGATCCCGCCAGCGGATCAGGTCGGTGAAGGCGTTGTGTGCACCATGGTGCCAGATTCCTTTGACCTCCACCTTCTCTACGACTATCGGCGGATCAGCTCCGAGAGCGGGCAGCCAAAATGAGCCGACCATTAAGAGGATAACCGGGATTCTTGAAGTTAATGTCGAGGGTCGCATTGTAGAAGCCAGAGTGCCAGAAGCAAGGTTCAAAACGCAAACGGGGAAATCACTGCAGCAAGATAACCTGGTCGCCGCACGGCTCAACAGCGATGGGGGAGACGGCTCCCAGCACGCTCATGAACCTCCCATCTGCCGAATCAATAACCTTGCCTTTGCCCGCGAAGCTGAGCATCTTCCGTAGGGCTGCAACGTCCCGGTTGGCCGTATTTCGAGAGACCTGCTTCACTCGACGCTGAACATAACGATGCAGGTGTTGACGACGGAAGTCTGCGAGAGGGATCACCCCTAGGGCTCTTTCGTCGAGGCTTCGGAAGGACAGCGCATACCGATCCTAGGACCTCCTCCACACCTTGGCGTACTCCTCAAGAAAGGTGGCCGAAAAGTCGGACACGGTTGCAGCATCTGTGGGGCTTGACCCCGTTAACGTTCCTCTTGCTGTAACCTATAAGGAGATAGGGGCTTAAAGTTCGGCGGAGCTGAGGGGATTCGAACCCCTGACCCCCTGAAAGCCAGACAGCGACGCCAGGCCTCTGTCCCGTCATCGCAATCTGCTGGCCTGGTTGATCGCAGCCCGGGGCCTGCTGTAGGCGGCCCTGGACGCGGGGACAGCGGAGCAGCTTTCGATCGAACAACGATGCATTCAATCGGATCGAGGGAGGATCGAGATGGGTCTCGAAATCAATCGTCGGGTTTTCCTGAGCACCGGGGCGGCCGGCCCCCTGGCGCTCACGCGGCTCTCCCCTCAGCAACCTCCGTTGGACGTAGGAAACCGAGCCCAGCTGCTCCTGGACGATCATCTGGTGGAGCGGAAACGGGGGCTTCGTCTCAGGGTCACGCCGGCCCGAGCGGACCACATCAGATTGGTATCACCTGACAGCCCGGCGGACCGAAATGGGGTCTGGGCCTGGGTTTCGGTTGCCCAGGAGGGGGGACGGGTGAGGATGTGGTACAACGGCTGCGCCCTGGGTGACCCCCGCGAAGTCAGCCGCCTCTGCTATGCCGAGTCGGACGATGGCGCCCACTGGGACAAGCCGGCCTGTGGGGTAACCTCGTTTCAGGGCAGCAAGAAGAACAACATCGTCCTCACCATCCAGGATGCGGGAGGCGTGTTCCTGGACCCGGCGGCGGCTCCGGGAGAACGCTACAAGTGCGTCTTCGGGGAACGCGATAAGCAACGGGGGTACGGATACCGGATGACTTTCCGGGATCGGGGACGGGTCCACGATTGGCTGGGGCCCACCATCGAAGGAGCGTCGTCTCCCGATGGGATCCACTGGACCAAAGGGCCCGGCCCTCTGATGGACTGGTACACCGATGCCTGCAATGTCTGTTATTACGATCCCAGGCTCAGGAAGTATGTCTGCTTTGTGCGGGACAACCAGTACCCTCGCTTCAAAGGGGGAGCCATTCGCTGCATCAGCCGTACCGAAAGCGAGACCTTTGGCGACTTCCCTCAGCCTCAGAGAGTGCTCGCACCAGATGAGCTGGATCCCCTGGGAATGGACCTGTACAACTCAGCTGCCCGGCCCTATCCCTTCGCCGAGGGCATCTACCTGCTCTTTCCAGCCGCCTACTACCACGATACCGACAACCTCGAGATCCAGCTCGCAACCAGCCGCGACAGCATCCGTTGGCACAGACCCGACCGGACGCCGTTCCTGAGTCCGGGTAGGGAAGGTGCCTTCGACAGCCGCATGGTCTACATGGGTGCGGGGATGATATCCAGAGGAGATGAGATCTGGATGTACTATGGTGGTTTCGACGTGGGTCACGGACAGTGGGAGCGGCGTCCCGACCTGGGCGGCGTCGGTCGCGTCAAGTTCCTGCGTCATCGGCTGCTCGCTCAGACGTCGGGCTCGGCTCCCGGCCACCTGCTCACGAAACCGCTGCTGTTTTCGGGAAGACGGTTGCATCTGAACGCAGACTGTGGAGCCGGCGGCCAAGTGCGGGTCGGCGTGCTTGCTGAGGACGGCTCCCCGATTCCGGGTTTTCGCCAGGAGGAGTGTGAGCCGCTCATCGGCGATTTCCTTCGGGGCGAGGTCCGCTGGAAGACCGGGTCTCCGCTCTCCAGTCTGGTGGGGCGACCGGTTCGACTGAGTTTCCGCCTGGATCGTCACACACGTCTCTACGCGTTTCGGTTCCATTCGGCCTGAATCGGTGTTCTATAACCCGGATGGCGCGCCTGGCCCTCTCCTAGGGATTGCCCAGGAAGAGCACCCAAAATCTGAAACACGAGACTGCACCTCCTAGCCAGTTGGATGGAGTTTTTCGGGGGGACAGGTATCGGATGCTGCTCAGATCCCGTGCCTCTCTCTTCTGAAGGCCCATCAGTCTGACCGGTCTGGAGGAATGGAATACGATAGCCTTCACGAACTTTCTCGCCTCGTTCACTTGAAGGTAAGGCTGTAGAGCCGTGCTTTACCCTCCAGCTGGAATCGTAGCTGCAGAGACTCTCCGCTGGGCAAGCTGAGGTTCTGACCGCCGTAGGGCCAGAGCACCGGCACCGCCACTCCGTCTCGGATCACGGCGCTGCTTCACTCAATCCCTGGGCATTGATTTCCAGCTGCAGGGACGTGCCAGTCGCCTGGAGGGGAATGGTGGTAAACCAGCCGGCTCTGGAGTCCTTCTCGACCTTCAAACTGACAAAGCCGTCGCGCCGGATGGTGGCCAGGCCTGTGAACATGGGTACGCTGATCCATTCCTCGAAGAACCCGATGGTGGTGGCGCTGCCTGAGTAGTAGTACCAGTGTGTCCCCGACCTCCAGCGGGCGGTTCACGGGCTGACCTCACCCTGCCACAGGGTCTGCTCGTCACCCAGAGTCGGGGATTCATGTCTCCTCCTGGGGAAACTCCCAGGGAGAGGGATATCTCTCCCTGTAGGTGATCTTGGCACAGTAGATTCCGCAACTGGCCTTTTCCTCCTGGTTGATGATGGGAATCTCGGCAACCAGTCCCCGGCTTCCCACGTAGGGGTGGTTGAAGGACCGGACACTGACCCGGTGGAGGAGGTACTGGGTCTCCCGGTAGTGGGAAAGAAGCTTGCACATGTCGATCTTGGGAGAGCTGGCCGGGCGAATGGGGAGACCGGCGTCAACGCTGTCGTAGATGACCCGACGGTGGGCCGAACTGAAGTCCCGATCGGGGTCGATGTCCCAGCAGTAAAGGGGATCCCGGTTATTGCCGTGGGGGGAGATGCTCCCGTCTCCGGTGAACAGTCGCAGGACTCCATCTGGACAGGTGTAGGCGGTCAAGGGTCCCCGGGATGGGGGCACCGCCGGAGTCACGGGTGTACTGGTCTCGCTGAAGGGATCCCGAGTCCGCACCCAGGCCACACCGGGGCGGCCGACGCGCCGGGCAGCCACGATCCAATCGCCTCCCCAGGGAGCCAGACTGGCCTCGCTCACGGGCCGCTCCGGCTCAAAGAGATAGGGTCCGATCTCGACCCACTCGTAGAGCCCCAGACGGGGGTTGAACTCGTATTTCAGGGCGGCGACGCGCCCATCGAAGTGGTTGCAGTCGGCCCACTGGGTACAGTCCCGGTTGAAGGGGACCGCCTGGGCGAGGGCCTGGTTCATGAGCCGGGCCCCCTGGGCACTGCAGAAGGCCGACCCCTCCTCGTAACCCCTCTGGCGCAGACGGGTAGCCGGCTTCAGGATCTCGATGTCGTCTTCCCGCTCGTTGAGGCGAAACTGGAGCCACTCCACCGTATGGGTGCGCGCTCTGAGCTCCGGGTGGGCGCTCGCGTTCTCCAGGTAGTTCCTCTCGTGATCCAGGACCCGGGCCACCTGTCGCCACTTGAGAACGAACACGTTGGCGCTGGGAGCAGGCTTGCCGTCGATGCGAGCTCCTCGGGGAACTCCGAAGGCCACGGGGTGACCATGTTGTTTCACGTGGCGGCTCCCATCTCCCAAGGGATCCCACTCGTCGTGGGAAGGAACCAGCATGCCCTCTTTGATGAGGTCGCCGTCGGGCGCGTCCTTGCGAAGCTGGAAGACGATGCTGGCGTCGTCGTCATTACCCCGGAATCTGCGTGTGGCATAGACGATGAGCCAGCGGTCCCGGCTCACCTGAATCCCATTGGGGTGGGCGGGCACGGTGTCGTCCCGGCGAGTCTCCCCGGCCAGGCTGCAATCGGAAATGAGTCGACCTTTGTGCTCGATGCTCTCGATTCGGCCCTGAGAAGGGGTGACCCCACAGCGGCTCTGGAGAAGAGCTGGGACCACCGCCAGTACACTGGATGAAGTCTCTTGTAGCCAGTCCCGTCTGGTGAGAGTCTGCCCCAGCACGATGACCTCCTGCTCTGGACTTGCCAGAGGGGCCGCGAGACAGAAGAGCCAGAAAACACGGATTGTCGCTGAGTCCAAGACTACTCCCGGATCCGGGGGGAGTCAAGTGTTGGAACCCTATCGAGAGGAGCTGGTAGCCGTGGGAGTCGAATCGACCTACAACTGGTACTGGCTGGTGGGCGGGCTCCAGGAAGCGGGCGACGAGGTCCAGCTAGTCAATACCGCGGCCCTCCGGCAATATGAGGGGCCACTCAAACACCGCTCGGACGAGCAGGAGGCCTTCTGGATCGCTCATTTGATGTCGCTGGGCATCCTTCCCACCGGGTACATCTGTCCTCCTGGGATTCGGGCGGTACGAGATCTGCTGCGCAAACGTCTGCATCGGGTCCGCCACCGAACCCGCATCTGTTGTCGGTTCAGAACCTGTTACGCCCGTCATCAGGGTGTGAAAGTGAGCGGAGCGGATATCAAGTCGATGGAGTTGGATCGTGCCGGGAAGGATTTCTCCGATGCGCATCTGGTGCTGAGCCTGGAGAGTAGCCTGAGTACGATCCGGCATTTAGGCGAGTGGATCGTGCGGCTGGAGGGCCAGGTGGCCAAGAGTCTGCGGCTGCAACCGGAGTTCCGACTCCTACAAAGCGTCTATCGAGTGGGGAAGATCTTGGCGATGACGATTGCTCTGGAGACCCCGGCTTTTGCTGTTTATCGGGCGCTGTCAAGTTAATGTTGGCCAGACGATTCCGAACCGGAATATACCCCAGCCCTGCTCCTCCTCAGCGGACACACGTCGCCTCCCTCCAGTAGGCAAAAGCTCTGTCGCGAAGCAGTCGCTGATGAACTGCCTTGAGATGGTTCCGACCCACCCGGAACAGATTTTGAACAGGACCGTGGACAGAAAGGAATCGTTGAGCCTGCTCGATTGATTTGAACCCTCTCATCTGCCTCTCTTGTTCTCGGGTGTGTTGGTGCGAAACTTCAGCCCGGTTGTTCTCATACTGACCGGTTTTATGCTCAACTGAGGGGAACACTTCGCGATGTGCTGCGGGGTAGCTCTTGAGCTTGTCAGTGATGAGTTGCCACGGAGGTTGGCCTTGTTTTTTCAACACCTTGCGTTTAGCGGCTCGTTTATCCCGGCGCTTGGTCACCAGAATGTCGAGAACATCGCCATCCTGATCAACTGCTCGCCACAGGTAGACCCGTCTTCCTTGAATCCTCACGAACAACTCATCAACATGCCAGATGTCGCCTAGTTGACCTCGCTTCTTTCGAATCGACTGAGCGTACTGGGGTCCGAATTTGAGACACCAACAGCGAATGGTTTCATAGGAAACGATGACACCGCGTTCCGCCAACAGATCCTCGACATCTCGAAGGCTAAGTGTGAACCGGTGGTAGAGCCAGACGGCACGACTGATGATTTTCACACGGAAAGCGATGGCCTCGATATAGAGATTCCATCTGATGATTGTCGCTGCCACTGGCCTAACCTGACAATACCGTGGAGAGGACGGATATTCCACGGGACACAAACTGGTTTTGGAGACCGTCGGCAGTGAAGACGCCTCGGTGGCCGACCTCAATGGAGACGGACACCTTTTACGCCGAATCACCCGCTGCGATGAAGGGACTCCCCGAGGACACTCGATGGATCCAGTACAAGGCAACACTCCTCTCGCCCAGAGGAGCCAATGCTCCAGTGTTGGAGTCGGTGAGGGTCGAGTATCGCTAGACTGGATCTGGTTGATCGAGCAGAGTTAGAAGGAGGGCTTTGTTCGGGAATTGTCAGGTTTCCCCCTGTCTGAGGCGGGACGCGGGCGTGTCGTGATCTAGTGGTCGACACCAGAAATCAGAGGCTGGTCTCAGCGTCAAGATGACCAAAGAATCGTTGACGTGGAGTTTAAGGGCTGATAGGTTTCAACATTTATCAGCGGGAACAAACAGGAGTCAGACATGGCCGATATTGAAGTCGTTGGTCACCATGTTGTCTACGAAAACCCCCAGCCCCAGAATCGCGCCCGTCACGGTTACTTTCCCGGCCTGGTGAAGTTGCCTTCGGGTGAGCTGCTAGCCTTGTTTGCTCTGGGTGAAGCGTTTGAGGCGGCCAACGTGACGACGGTAGTGACCCGCTCACGTGATCAGGGAGGAACCTGGAAGCTGGAGGGGCCCCTGCACCAGAAAGACGCGGAGCACCGCTACAACTCTGATTACTTGAAGCCGACGCTGCTGAGTAACGGTAGGCTGATCGCGCTGGGTTATCGTTTCCACCGCAGCGATCCGGATCAGACGATGGCCAACCCGGAGCCGAACGTCGATGGAATACGGGGTGGTGACGACCTGGTTTCGTTTTCCGAGGACGAAGGACACAGCTGGACACACCCCAGGATCATCCCCCGCACGCGCCCGGAATTGATTGAACAGTCGGGCCCTGCGATTCAACTGCGCAGCGGCGTCATACTGGGAGCGGGCTCCTTGTTTCCCAGGTGGGACGGCAGCAATCCCAGCGGCTTCGTCGGAGCCCTACAGCGAAGTGAGGACGAAGGCGAAACCTGGGACGACCGTACCAACTTCTTCGAGGACCCTGCGGGGCGCTATGCTCCGTCGGAACCAAGATTGTGTGAAGTGCAAGACGATCGCATCGTCTCCCTGAATTGGATGATGGATCACGTCAAGGGAACGAACACGACCAATCATGTGACGGTGTCGCACGATGGCGGAGCGACCTGGTCGGATCCGATCGACACTGGCGTCTGGGGCCAGGCCTCTAATTTGATGCACTGGGCAGACAATATCCTCCTGACGGTTCACTGCCACCGTGAAGGGGAGGATATCGGGCTGTACGTCCGAATCGTCGATTTTGCCGACGACCGCTGGCGCACGGTCAAGGAAGCCAAGATATGGGGCAACGCACCCTCAATGAAGGTGGCCGCCTATTCGACCATGGGGCAGAACCTCAGATTCGGTCAAGCTTCGCTGCTGCGTCTGGACAACGATGATATTCTGGCAACCCACTGGGCGATCGAAGAAGGTCAAGGTCGCATCCGTACCCACCGGCTTCGCGTCCAGGTCTAGTTCCGGGCCGGTAACTGCCAACCGGCTTCGCCTCCGGTCTCCAGATACAGGGGGAGAGAAATGATTTCAGCCAGTTGGAATAATCGAGGTTCGGTCTTGGGGCTCGTTGCTATTACTACTATCCTTCTACTGCTCAGTGTGACCACGGCGCAGGAGAATTCGACGATCAGCATCGGCTCGAAGCGTGAATTGTTCATCGACACCCACCTGATCGAGACCCTGTCAGGAGTGCGGCTGGAGCTACACGCTCCCACTCCCAAAGAGATCGTGCTACACCACGACAAACTCTGGGAAGGCAACGGCTGCAATTACTATTCGATCTTTCGGGACGGGGACATCTATCGGATGTACTACGATGCCTGGGCTCATGAGCCGTCGACTATTCCAGTCCACGATGTCCTGATTGCCTATGCCGAGAGCAAGGACGGGAAGACCTGGGTGAGGCCGGAGCTGGGACTCTTCGAGTTCAATGGCTCCAAAAAGAACAATATCGTCTGGGCCAGTCCCAAGTTGGATAATTGGGGTTCCTTCAAGGATAGCAACCCTCGATGTCCTGCCGATTCGCGTTACAAGGCCTTCTACAACGGCAAAGGGGCGCTGATGGCTGCCAAGTCGGCCGACGGTATCCACTGGTCTCCAATGAGCGATGAGCCGGTTCTGACCGATGGCGCCTTCGATAGTCACAATCTGGCCTTCTGGGACGCGGAGCAAGGTCACTACAGGGCCTACTATCGAGATTTTCGGATGCGGGATGGGTCCTCGGGTGCCGCTTTGATGTCCCGGAGCGGTGGCATTCGGGACATCAAGACCGCAACCTCGGACGATTTCATCAACTGGACGAAGGGGGAGTGGCTGGAGTACCCGGGTGCGCCGGACGAGGAGCTCTACACCAACAACATCATCCCCTACTATCGTGCACCCCACATTTACCTGGGTTTTCCTGCCCGCTACCTGGACCGTGGATGGTCCGACTCGATGAGGGCTCTTCCCCAGCTAGCAGACCGCGAAGAGCGCGCCGGTTTGAAGTCCTACACAGGGGCATCCGGGAAAACCTCAGGCAATGCCCGATATGGTACCGCCCTGACGGATGGGCTGTTCATGAGCAGCCGCGACGGAAGGGTGTTCCAGCGCTGGCTGGAGGCTTTTCTCCGTCCCGGTCTTCGCTACACCGACAACTGGGTCTATGGAGACAACTATCAGAACTGGGGACTGATCGAGACGAAATCGGATTTGCCGGGCGCCCCCGACGAGATTTCGATCTATGCAACCGAGCACTACTGGAGAGGAGCCTACACCAATCTACGCCGCTTCGTCCTGCGCGTGGATGGCTTTGTCTCGATAAACGCGCCCGGCAAGGGAGGAGAGTTCACCACCCGACCGCTTTCCTTTAGCGGAAGGGAGTTGGAGATGAACTTCTCGACCTCTGTTGCGGGGAGTGTCCGGGTTGAAATCCAGGACGTTGGCGGCAGGCCCATTCCAGGCTACGCGCTGGCGGATTGTCCCGAGATCTTTGGGGATCATCTCGAGCGGGTGGTGGCCTGGAAGAGCGGAACCGACGTAAGCGGGCTGGCAGGCAAGTCCATTCGTCTGAGATTCGTCATGAAGGACGCGGACCTCTACTCGATCCGCTTTCGGCCCTGATTCCTGTCGTCAGGTTGTATGTTGCTCAGGGTTCTGCCCAACACCTCTATTCACGGCCCAGGCCGAACTCACTCCCCATCGTGACTACCTTACCGTCGCGAAAATGAACCTCGATAAACTTCGAGCTTGCGAACGGTCTGCCGTTTTCTTCCTGGAAAATACCGATGTGTTTCTTGGTCCTGGTCTCGAAGATATCAGGTGCATGAGAGTACACATATTTCCCATCCAGGCTGAAAGTCACCCACCCGTGTCCTCGAATTGAAAGATTGACGTGTCCCATCTCCTTGGGGGGCATCTGGGTGGCGTCAAAGTAGAACAGCTTTTGGCCATCTTGGTCGCTGATCCACAATTCCTTTTGATCGGGCGTGAGTCCGGCTCCGTGGGTTCGATGCGGGATCTTCTCCTTGCTCGCAAAGACCCGATGAATGTGTTTCCCTTCTTTCAGATCCACGACGTCGAAGCCCACGTGTTTGCCCAGGCAGACGTAGGCGATGCTGTTGTCCTTGGTCACAGTGTAAGGGAAGATCGCGTACTCGCCCACATCCTTGATCTGGCGGACCATGCGATCATCTCGGGTATCGAACATTGACAGCGTGGTCCTGGTGCCAAGATAGACGAAGCGTCCATCCAGACTGACGATGCTGTTGTGGGCTCGGGGACCGACCTGTATGCGCTTGATGAGTTGACCGTCTTCGCCGTTGACGACCACGAAACCGGCATCTTTTGCCTCATACCAGAATCCCGTGGGAGCGTAGATCTTCTTGCCGTCCAGCGTGACGGACGATCGATCACAGCAGCCTCCTTCGAAGGTGCTTTCCCAGACAATTCTCTCTCTTTCCAGATCGAAGCGTCCCAGGCGATGATTCGTGGTGGAGTAGTAGACAGAGTGGGCCTTGAGGTTTCCGGTGAAACCGCGTAGACCTTCCTCAAAGATCGGGATCTCGATCCGTCTGACGAACTTGTGTCCGTCGTCAATGTCGAAGACAAGAATGCCGTTGCCAGAACGTCCTTCCTGCTGAGCGCCGTCCGGAGTGCTCATGTAGAGATAACGTTTGGTAGGGGACTCGCCAAAGGCGGATGAGGTGATCGAGAGAAGAAGGATGAAGGTCGAGATAAGTGCATACATAGACACAATTTTACCTTCCTCCGACCGAAAGCTCTATCCGGCCTTGGCGGAAAAGGCAGGACTGACCTGAAACTTCAAGAATACGTCGCACCTCGAAACGTCTGAACGTCGCACGTCTCTGCTCTACGAACCACGCGGCGAACGGGATTTGTCCCACGCCGGAGAAAAAGTTTCTTTCTCGAATGGGGCCAGGGCTTTCTGGGGGCGGGACTAAGCTGGAACTTCATTGGTGAACGTAGCTTTGGCCTCCAGGCCAAAGTCTTATTTCCGAGCCTTTGGCTCGGACGGCGGCCTGGAGCCCACCGCTACGCCCTCAAAGTGATTTGGGACCGAAGCCCTTGAGGGTCCAGCCCTGAACCCAGCGGGAGTGGTTGTCGTGACCGGAGGCCGCATTTCCCGCATTGATGGGAGCCACGGCTTCGAGATTGGAGTTCTTGAGGAACTCCACCAGCAGCGTTTGGTGTCCATACATGGCCACCAGAAAGCGAATGGGATCGATCTGGGCAAGAAGCTCGGTCTCATAGGCGTCGATGCCGTCCGCACCCGCCTTGATCAGTCCCAATGCCCGCTTCAATCCGGGCACCAGATTTGTCAGACCAGCACCGCCTCGTGCAATCTTGGGACTGCCGTCAGGTTCTGTAACGTGAGTCCAGGAGTGGGTTCCCCCGGCTCCGATATAGGCAGAAGCACCCATGCCTGCCACTATTCGGATTCCGTGACGCCGTCCCAGCTCCAGATAGGGACGGATATCCTGATCCGCTTTTCCGATGAGATCTTGTAACGGATCCAGCTGGAGCTGATCGATCAGCTTCTCACGGCACCACTGCTCGATGTCCAACCCCTGGGCCAGGTTGTTGAACAGCCCCGCCGAGGGGATGCGTACGGCCACCGGGATGGGCCGGTTATCGGGAGTCCGCAGGGGGTGGAGTCGGGCCTTGAGATCCCTTAGGACCTGCGTGAAGAAGTCGGCGCGCCAGCGGATCCAGTCTCGGTAGGGCTGAGTGTCGGAAACGTCGATTTTTCGAGGGTCTACACCAGTGGTCGCGCGATATGCTTCGACCATCTCGGGGTTGTAGAGAAGCATGGGAACCTGGCGGTCACATCCGACCAGCAGCCCATCGGCCCCTCGTTCGGCCACTTCCACAAGAATGTCGACGCGCTCCTTACGGACCTGTGGGAAGAAGTAACTCAGCCCCCGCGAGTCAGACCCGTCTTTAGCGATCCTCCACCATTGAGGATGGTTCTTGTAGAAAGGACTCGAAAACATGCCGCCATAGCTGTTGGCTCCATAGTGCCTTTGCATGGCTAGCCAGGGCCACACCTGGGCCTGGCAGTCCTGCCGGTTTCGATTGGCTTGCTCAAGGGCATCCTGCTGATTGATCGCGTAGATACGCCTGCCGTAGTCGTGAGCAGAATAGTCTCGGCTTTGCTGCGCCTTCTCGTAAGAGGCACAGGGGAAACGGGTCGTCTGGGGCAATCGGCTGTGATACTCGACCCAGGATCGTCCTATGGACCAGCCGATCGTTCCGAATCCCAGTTCGGCCTGTCCACAAACGATGCTTCGGAATTGATCCGGTAGCAGGCGAGCCCAGACCACGTCGAAATACACCGCCCAGTCATCCACTGCCAGGAGAGCTGTCGGAGGCGTGGCCATTTGCTGGTGCAGGCTGCGCATCGAGTGTGGGGTAACGGGAACCAGACGCAAGAACGTGGCTGTTCCGCGGCTGCTTCCAGCCTTCCCCCAGTCAAGCCACCTCTTGGGATCGCCGCTCGAATAGAAGCGGATAACCTCGTCTGTCAGGTCGGCGGCGGCGACAAAAGTCTCCTCGCCCAACTGGGTTGGCGGAGCATCGCGGATCAACCCGTTGGCACCGATTTGGATGTGTAGACCCGAGCCTGCAGTGCCGAGGAAGACGGCATAGGTCCCCTGGGTGGGAAGGCGATAGGTCAGGGGAGGAGAGACATCGTCTCCTTGCCCTAAGAGGCCCACGCGCCCTTCCGAGAGTTCCTCCCATTTCCAGTGATTCGGATCGATGGGGCCCTTTCCCCACTGACGATGAGCTTGGCGAAAGTCCTGGATCCGGATCTCGGGACGCTTTCGGTCCATCTGAAGCTGCCAGGAGGAAAGTGGGGAGAGGAGAATCCTCCCTTTGGGAGTCTGTCGTCGCCGGTAAGTCAGGAGGGGGCCATCCGGCCAGGACTTTCCCTCAAGCCGCGGTAGAAACTGCACTTCGTAGTCTCCGTGAGGCCAGCTCTTGACCGGCACCGTGAGCCGTCTTGTGCCCCCCTGTCGGCTCAAGGAAGTCGCTCGACTCCACCTCTGTCTCCCGGAAGAGTCCAGCACCCTCAGCTCGCCCTCCATCGTCTTGGGACCCAGTCCGGGGCTGAGGCCAACCTGGATGCTGACACGATCTTGATCCAGCAACACCTCTGAACCCAGGCTAAGAGCAAGAAGATCGGCGGATCCCAGCTTGGGGTCGAACACGACTCGATCTGGTCCGTCCTCCATCAGCCTCAGGGCTTTGACCGGCGGAGAGCCCTCCCCCATTCCCAAACGTTCCTTTGTGATCTCCTGGCTGAGCTGCTGGTGGAACGTCCAGGTTTTTCTGAGGTTCTCCCCTTGCAGTTCCAGCTCGATCTGGTAGCCGCGAAAGTAGACGGCTCCCGCTTCGTATTCGTACGTCCCCGGAGCGGTGAAGGGTCCCAGGTCGAACACTAGCTGCCTGCCAGAAGATCTTGTCTCGGTAATGGTCTTCCCCGAGGGCAGCCGTCGGGTCAGGCGAGCGCGAACCTCCTGAGCGTTGGCTTCAGGGATCGTTACAGACAAGCGATGGTTTTTCCCTGGCACCAGCCGAACGGCGCGACTCGACGGTTGATAGACGACTCCATCGAAGGAGAGATCTACCTTTTCGGACGCCCATACAAGAGCCGAAGATACCCACAGAGGAAACAGGATGAGAAAGCCCAGCCGGAGTGTCATCGGGAAAACTCGCATGATGATCACTGAACCAGGCCAAGTTCCCGAGACTTTTCCCGAATGCGCTGCAGCCGATCCTGAATCGGCACGAGCTTGCCGCCGTCGGGAGAGGAACGCGCCAAGTGAAAGAACTCGTACAGATCGAAGCCCGCGAAGCGCCGGTCGTGGTACAGCTGCTGGATGTTGTCGACGTACTCGCCGATGGGGATGGCCCGGCTTACATAGCGATTCATGTAGACAGGCAGCCCCATCCTTTCGGTCACTTCCAGGACCTCCCTGACCACGGGATCCTCCAGGATGTTGTGCAGGTTGCTTCGATGGGTCGGAGAGCCATCCAGGGGGTCTTCGGCGGCCTCGTACCAGCTGGCCCTCAAGGTGACTGCGTCCACCAGTCCCTCTTCCAGCCATTGACGCCAGGAGAAATGTAAATTGGCTGGAAACCCCATGATCTGGCCGAAGACGGGATCGGGACGGAAAGCCTCGGTGTGGACCTGTACCTGGAAGAGCTTTCCCGCCTGCCGCGTCCTGCGGCTGGCCTCCCTCACGAACCGGGTGTAGTACTCCCCCCGCAGCGCCGCCAAGAGCTGGGGGTCGTAGGCCTGGGTAAGAGGATCAACTCCGTAGCGTTCTTGGTAGGCTTTCACGATGGGTTCATTGAAGCCGTACTCGTAGGGCTCATCGGTCAGCGTTCCATGGGCCGAGACCCTGAGAACGACGCCATCCACCCCTTTCTCCAACATCCGGCGGATTTGCCAGACCCAGAGCTCCTGAACCTCGGGATACGCCTCGCAGGGGGCCGTGGGTAGGTACTCGTTCTTGCCCCGGGCGAAGCCAAGGAAACCTCCCCCGGAACCCAGTCCCAGCTCGGCTCGATGCTCGTTCCACTTGGTGATCTGCACCTTCTCCGGTTTCAGATCCTGAGGATCAGATTTCCAGGCTCGGTCCAGGGACATGAGCCGAGGCCCGTAGCCCGAATCGAATTCCAGGCCATAGCTCCGGAAGTCCCGGGGCCGGATCCAGGTGGCATCCTGGGTCGCGACCACGATGGGTAAAGGGTCGGGGGAGGGACCGTAGACCTGGATCATGCCTAGCGCCGTGTTCTCGAAGTCGGTGTTTCCCCCTTGAAAATTGGTTGCCACCACCACGTATCGATCCCTCAGATCCAGGTTCTTCAAGGACAGGATCCGGACTGGGTCACCTTTTCGGGTGACCAGGTTTCCGTAGTAGTCCCGGACCTCCCTCGGTGCCGGCTTCACCGCTTCCTCGAGTGTGAACTCGACGGCTTGGCGTTGATAGCGATAGTTGTCGGGGCTGGTCCAGATTTCCAGGTTTTGCCGCTGGATGCGGGTAGGGGAGTCGTTCCTCTTGATCAGTCGGATCTGGCGAATCGGCAACGATTGCAGGTTTGCCGGTCCTCTGACCGGGCGGCGTTTGATCCGCGTGTGGGGAAAGCGCCCCATGAAGGGGTTGAAGCTCTGAACGGTACCACCGATCCGACGCATCTCGGTCTCGGGATCGGCGTCGGGAGAGCCCTCGGGAAAAGTGGCTGACATGCCGGTGTGGTAGGGCTTGAGGACGCCGAAGATCTCCAGTCCATTTCGGTGGGCCGCCTTTACCGCTGCTTCCAGGGGCTCGCCGATGGCAGCCAGGGTGCGGGGACCAAACTCGGCCCACCGGGACAGTAGCAGGTTGGTGCCGGCTCCATACTTCTCCTGCTCCAGGTCTCCCAGATATTGCCAGTAGACCCGGCTGACGCCCAGGCTGCGTACCTCTCGCATCATCAGGTCGAGGGTGTCGTGCGTGTAGAGACCCTTTCCGCCGTCGCCGTAGAAATCCACGGTGACCGAGAGCTTGAACTCGGGTCGGTCGGACGAGCAGGAAGCGGCGAAGAAAGAAGCAAGCATCAGCGCCAGAAACACCCTGGAGAAGCCGATCGGGAAGCGTTCCATTGGCTCACACATGTTAGCACCCTTCTCGCCCCCTTGCCTGTGCCCCTGCCCGTGCCCTTGCCCTGACTTCATCTTTCGTTTGTATCAAGGCTCTTGACGAAACTGTTCAACATTGACACGATCTCAAAGATTATCGCGTGCCCAGCCGCAAAAAAGAAAAATGACTGCTGGGGACGGGCAAGGGCACGGGAGGAAAGGGAGACGAGTGAGCCATGGCACAGGTTGTTGTCGGGTGGGGTGAGCGTCCCTTCACCCAGGAGATCGAGGCCGGAGGCCATCGTTGGCGGGCCGATGAACCACAGAAGTTAGGCGGACAGGATCAGGGACCCAATCCCTACCAACTGCTGCTGAGCGCCCTGGGTGCCTGCACTTGTATCACTCTTCAGATGTACGCTGGTCGCAAGGGCTGGCCTCTGGAAAAGGTGAGGGTAGAGCTGGATCACCAAAGACTGCATGCCCAGGACTGCCGAGACTGCGAGACGAAGGAGGGCTACATCTCCGAGATCAAACAGAGACTCTTTCTGGAAGGAGAATTGGACCAGGAACAACGTCAACGGCTCCTGGAGATCGCCGGAAAGTGTCCCGTCAAGAGGACACTGTCACGAGAGATCAAGATCCGCATGGAGCTGGCTTCGGTATGAGTCGGCTGCTTCGAGGTTCGGAGATCTTGGGAATCCTCATAACCTGGCTTCTTTTCGGCGGCATGACGTTTGGCCAGTCTGAGGGAAAGGGGAAGGTTACCTGGGAAGAGTACTGGAAGCTGGAGGCACGACTCGGGGCCGGCACCGAGAAGCCGATGGAGTCGATCGACCTGGGCGGCCAGCGGCAGCTCTTCGTAGACAACTACGTGGTCGAGCATCTGGAGAATGTGAAGAAGGTTCTTCACCAGCCTGACAAGCACCTCGACAATCCGATCCTTCGCCCGGAGCGTCCCTGGGAGGAGCGGATCGAATGGGCCAACGTCATCCGGGATGCGGAGGAAGGCATCTTCAAAATCTGGTATCTCACCGGAGAAGGTCTTGCCTATGCTACGTCTCGGGATGCCTTGACCTGGGAAAGACCTGAGCTGGGGATCCGGGAGTTTCAGGGAAGCCGCAACAACAACCTGGTGAGGGAGTACATCACCAGTCCTACCATCTTCAAGGATCCCTACGAGACCGATCCCGAACGCAGGTACAAGTGTTTTGGCCTCGAGAGAAAGCCCAATTACTCAATCTATGTTTCCTTTTCGCCCGATGGCCTTCACTGGAAACGAAAGGAAGCGCCGGTTCTGACCTCGGCCAACGATCCAGGCCTGAACGATCGTCCCAATATGATGTTCGACCGGGTGCTCAAGCGCTACGTGGGTCTGACCAAGCGGGAGATGATCAATCCCTTCGGAAGAGGGGACTGGGGCATGATTCATCGCACTCGGGCAGCCTCTGTGAGCTACGACTTCGAGACCTGGTCCGACCCGGTGCTTGCCTTGCATCCAGACGATCAGGATCCGCCCGAGTTCCAGATCTACGGTCTGGTGGGATTCAACTACGAAGGTTTCTACCTGGGGCTGATGGATGTCTACTGGAGTGGGGAGCGGGGCCCCAGAGAGAGGACTCTGGACACGCAGCTGGTGCTGAGCCGGGATGGGCTCACCTGGTGGCGAGCCGGCGATCGTGGGACCTTCATGCCCCTGGGTCCGGAGGGATCCTGGGACCGCTTTGTGGTGGCCCCCAACAACAGCCCACCCATCCGGGTGGGCGAGGAGCTGTGGATCTTCTATCGAGGCGGGGCCGAGCGACATCGAGCGGGACCGACTCCCCCTCATCGGCGGCGGGAACCCTGGTTGGGGCCGGGACATCCAGAGGATCCGGCGCTGCCGCCGGGAGTTCCCAGTTCGGGAATGGGGCTGGCCAAGCTCAGGTTGGACGGGTTCGTCTCAGTCGACGCGGGTCCTCGTCCAGGACGGATCCTGACCCGGCCCCTTCTGTTCGAGGGCCAGGAGCTGCACGTGAATGTGGATGCGACGCGGGGCAGTCTTCGGGCCGAGCTCTACCAGGCGGAGTCCGTGCCGGCCTACTCCAACTCTCCCAGCTGGGGCTGGGCCATCGGAGAACCGCTGGATGGTTTTTCCTTTCAGGATTGCGTGCCCTTGGAGAAGGACACGACCGATGGTATTCTGCGCTGGAAGGGGGGAGACCTGAGCTCCCTGGCAGGACGGCCGATCGTCATTCGGTTCCAGCTGGTGCAGGCGTCCCTGTTTTCCTTCTGGGTGCACTGAAGAACGCGGTCTTCCATCAGGTTGCCCTCTCCCCCTTCCGGTGCTATCGTCGGGTTCTCATGCCCAAGCGAGTGCCGAGTGGGGCAACGACTCTCCTTCTTTTACTGTCCCTGGCCCTACTGGTCTCACCGAGACACGCCATGACTTCACAGGAGATTCCCGCCGACGAGGTTTCTGAGCTTTACCCGGTCACACTGAATTCGACGGATGGTTCACCTTTACTGAACATCAGCTTCAGCAGCCGTGGTGTGCAGAAGCTAACGATCTCAGAGGAACCCGACTTGGACTGGGTCTATCAGGGTGACTACAGCGCCTGGGACTACACCGAATGGCACTGGTGGAAGGGGCATCCTTTTGATTTCGAGGCTCAAGGGCACGATAAACCGGCCTATTGGCAGTCCTTTCGACCGCGGTTCTGGGGCAATCCGCAGGTGCACGCCGAGAAGCTCGCTCAAGGCTACTTGCGAATCGACTTCGCGTCCGACGGCTTCCAGTTCAGTCAAGACTATCTCCTGCCAGGGCAGGCGGAGCCCGATGTTGGCTACTGGGACATGCTGTTCACCGTTACCAACTCCACCGGGAAGAAGATCGAGGAGTATGGGCATTTCTTCGCTTGCTACACTTCGGTAAACGGCGAGAACTCCTACTGGTTCTGGGATGCCGGAGGCGAGCTGGTTCTTTGGAAAGATCGAGAGGCCGGCCACCTGAACGGCTACGTCAGCAGCTCAGAAGCGTATTTTCAACCTGGCGGCAGCATTCCCCACTGTCCTCGAGGGAAAGGCCGGATCATTGGGGCCTGGCGTCATCCCGTGCTGGTCTCACACGCCTCACCTGAAGGCTGGCGCTCGGTGATTCTCCTGGATCCGGATACGACTGGTGGTGTCGCCTGTGGGATGCAGGGGGTTGCCATGGACTTCATCTTCTACCCAGGCCACAAGGAGCGCGTTTTTCAGCCCGGCAGCAGCTTCACTTCTAATATGCGGCACCTCATGGTCAAGAGCCCTGGCCTTCCTTCCCGGGAGCAGCTGGAGGGATGGTGGAGACAGTTCCAGGAATCCAGGTCCGAGGTGAGACGACGGGTGGGACGATTCCGGAAGAATGCGGTGGGACAAGGTACTGGGAAGTGACTGAGAGTTACTGCTGTCCGGCCAGGAGTCGACTGACATCAGGCGATTAGCTTGACTGGAGGCCCGGGAATGAAGGAGAGACCCGGGTATTCAGGAGAGAGATGAATCCTGAAGGGATTCCGTCCTCCAGCTCAGGGTGTCCGAACCCTGGGTTGCTAGCGACATTAGTCTGGGTCAACCCTGTAAGGGTTGCGTCCCGAGGGTTTCGATAGGGATCGCACTTCCGCCCGTTTTGACGCAACCCTTTCAGGGTTGGCTGCTAGGGGACATGCTCGGTTCCCAGGGTTCGGAAACCCTGGGCTGGCGGACGCAATCCCGTTGGGATTGACCTCATTGATTCCTGACAGCGTACATTACCCATTCTTTCTAGGAGTCAGAAGTCATGCATCGGCGAGATGCACTCGGTTTGATGGTGACAGGTGTTCTCACCTCGAGCTGGCCCAAGGTATCCCTGGCTGGACAGGGAGGACAATCCCACAGCAAGCCGGGCATCGAAAGGGTCACCCGTGGACCCTCCGACCTGGTGGTGCCAGCCGATGGGGGTGGGTTTCGCTACGGACTGGGGATCCCCTTTCAGGTTTCTTCAACGCAGGCCGGCCTGATCTGTAATCTGAGGACAGAGGGGTTCCCGGTGGGTGACTTCGAGGCGGGAGCGGATTTGATTCTATTCGACCGTCTCGACAAGATCTCTTCCGGAAAGACAATTCCGATTACGCGTACCTCAAAATACGCCGATCGGCGCAGCGGAGAGTGGCGCGTCGCGATCAAACATTGGATTGCGGGCGGCTTCATCCCATTTGGCGCCAGACGTCCCGATGGTACTCCTCATCCGCATGCCGGAACCGGATTTCTGGTGTGCGAGGTAATGGATTTCCCGATGAGTGGAAGCGGCTACTATGGCTACTACAGCAAGCGGGAGAAGAGCGGTGGATTGGTGCGCATGACCGAGGTCTGCCACCTGGCTCACGACGGTCGTGGATTACGCCTGGTCGAGACTGAAGCCAGAACCGCTTCCAGTCCGCTGCGACCACCGGGCTCGGGATGGGCGATCTTCCACGCAGGGCTCCACATGGCGGTGCCGGACGGCGATGATCTACTGTTTGCCGTAGAAGCAACTCGGGGCGATCCAGCCCTGTGGCAGAGCGAGCCCCTTGCCTCAGGAGTATCACGCTGGCAGCGCACTGGGGATCGTTGGCAGCCAACCTCGTTTGTCCCCATCGCCTTGAGCAGGATGCCAGAGAATCCGCGCATCGTTCACGGTCAACAGCAGATCCTGAGACAGATGGAACCCACCCTTATCCGCGACACTGATGGGTCGCTGCTCTTCACAGTCCGGAGCACGCATTCGGAGATCGAAGACCACATTATTCGCGTCTGGCGTTCCATCGGTGCCGAGGTCTGGGATCTGGCAATCGAGGTCCCAGAGGGTCGCGGACAGGCCCCGGTGACCCTGAACCAGTCTGCCGATGGCACGCCCTATCTCTGCGCAAACCGCTTGGGGCATGAACGTGACTGGCTGCTTCTGTGGCCCTTGAACCAGGATCGCTCAGGTCTGGAGGAGCCGATCACGGTGCGGAACGCACTGGAGCAATTCGGTCCTCCCCCCAGTGGCAAAGTGTGGTTCATGGATCACCCCATGTCCGGAACCGTGCGTTTGGCCGATGGAGTCTGGAGACATCTGTTAGCTTATCGGATCATGGATCGAGGAGAACATTCGGGCTTTCCACCCGCGCCTGAAACCGGACTCTATGTCGAAGAAGTGGTCTCGGCTGGTCCAGTAATTCCAATTTGGAACTTTGAGTGAGGGCCTATTCCGTACCGGTCCGTAAACCGTCACTGGAAAACCCGTTCCCGCTACTCACCCGCTTACTGCTTCATGTAGTCGAGGACGGCCGATAGGTTGCGTCTTGCCTCTGGGAAACCGGGCCGGATCTCCAGGGCTGCGGAGTAGTGTTCAATGGCCTCTTGGAGCTTTCCCTGTTCCACCAGGGCGTTGGCCCAGTTGTTGTGAGCATCGGCGTTTTCTGGATGTGCTTCCAAGGCTTTGGCATAGTGCCCAATCGCCTCATCCCACCTTTTTTGCCTGGCTAGAGTATTTCCCAGATTATTGTGGGCCTCGGTGAAGCGTGGCTGAAGTCGCACCACCTCCGAAAAGTGTCGAATTGCTTTCCCCGGCTGATTCAGCTGAACCAGGGCTGTCGCCATGTTGTAGTGAGCTTCCGCGTAGTCCGCATTGAGTTCCAGAGCCTTTGAGAAGTGAGGCAATGATTCGTCGATACGTCCTGACTTGAGGAGGGCATCGCCCAGATTGTTATAGGCCAAAGCGTACTCCGGTCGGATGCGCAGGGCCTCGGCGTAGTGCCGGATGGCCTCGTCAAATCTACGCTTGCGAGCCAATGCCAGTCCCATGCTGAAATGCGCGTTTACCGAGTCTGGATTGATCCCGATCCACTGGCGGCTGAAGCTGATATCATCCTGGAAGTAGCCGGAGCGATGGTGGGTCAGGGCGGCTGAGCAAGCCACCAAAACCAGTCCTGAGACCAGAATCAATCGCCGCGGCATCTCCGTGTCCCAGAAGGTAGAGGTAATCGATGCGGCCAGGGCGAACACCGAGAGAGAGGCCAGGAACACATAGCGGTCGTCGAAGGGGGCTTCCTGCTGAAGCAGGTTGGCCGTAGGTAATAGGTTCACCACGAACCAACCCAGCCAGAACCAGGAGGCACGTCGATTGGTTGGTCCCATTCTAGTCACCAGGAGCGTGATCAGAGCCAGCAGGCTCAAGGCGATGAGGAGTCGGGGCCACGACAACCAGATGGCTCTCGTAGGCTCGTAGTACAGCGCAGCAAAGGGGACGAAAATGTCTTGCAGGGCATAGGCAAACGAGAGAAACGGCCCTCCCAGACTACCCAGGGCGAACTCTGTCCCTTCGAAAAGGATGCGGCGAATCCCAATGTAGATCACCATGATGGGGACGATGGGCAGATAGCGCACAGTCCACCGGCGGAGGCTGGGCCCGGGTGGATCTCCCGACAGGTCCAGGAGATCGGCTAGCAAGAACAATACAGGAACGATCACCGCCTGTTCCTTACTAAACAAGGCACCCGCGAAGGCAAAGATCGCTAGGCCATACCACTTTCTACCGGGACGCAGATAAGCGTAGATCGCCAGCAGAGTCCAGGCAGAGGGTAGGAGCGTTTCCCGCCCCGAAGCGGCAGGATAGACCACGGATGAGGCGATAGGATGTAAGCAGAACAGGGCCGCTCCCAGAAGCGCAGGGATACTCTCTATTTTGAAAACAGGCAACCGCAAGAGCGCATAGGCGAGCAATCCTGCCAATCCAATCAAGAGGGCGTTGAACAGGTGGTAGGGTCGTGGATTCTCTCCGTGTGCCGCTCTCTGCAACATCAGCGTCGTCGTTGTTACGGGGCGATAGTAAGGAAGATTGGGAAAGGACGGCTCGGCAAAGAGGTGGGCCACGTCGGTGAGAGAGTGAGCCCCTTCTCGGCTCTGAATCATCTGAACGTCGTCGTAGATGAACCCGTTCCCCCAAGAGGATATCCCATAGATGGCGAAGATCGCCGAAAACAGAAGAAGGATCCCCAGTAGCTGCGGGCTCGACCAGTCCCTGGTAGGTCTGGGTTGCGACCGGCTTGTCATCTGCTTCTTCGAATCAGACCTGGTTTTTTTCACAGCAAAATCACCGGCTCGAAGTTGGGCGAAACCCGATTCTAACACGGGGTAGGCCAGCTCAATGGCCTTGCCGGGAATCGACTCGACCGGGGCAAGTGGAGGCTCGACAGCGCACATCCTGCTGAATCCTTCCTGGGACATCGTGAGGGATCCATTGACGTAGGGTTCTCGGGTTGTTACGGTGTCATCATCCCTTGTGGCTCCGGCCGACTTCGATTTAGGAGACCTGGCCGGATCGCTTCTCAGAGGACTGAGATTGTTCATTGTTGCTCCCGGAGAGAAAAGCTAGATAAGGAGTGCTTCATGTCAAACCAAGAGGACAGCCAAGAGAATCTGGTTGAGGAAATCGAGTATAAGAGCCGTAAGATTGCAATTGTTCAGAAGGAGGGTACGCACCAACTGCGGTTGGGAAATGAGCCGAGGACTGTGGAGCGGGATGCCGACACGGCAACCTACCATTCGCCTGATTTGCCTTATATGTCGTTTGCCTCGCTCCAGGAGCTTGGAAAGGCGATGGTGGATCAGGGCCTCGCCGGAGCTGCCGACGACGAATAGTGCCGAGTAGTCTCCAATTCGATTCGACAATCTCGCCAGGTTCGTTTCACCAGAGTCACGGGGGAGAGATATGTACGTAAGAAAGAATGCAGCTAGCCTGACATCGGATGAGTGGACCCGGTTTCTCAACGCGATCGTTGCTCTGAAACATACGTTTGCGGCCGGATCAAGCATCAGCCTCTACGATCAGATCGTGGCTATCCACATCGGTGTCGTACAGCTGATCTGGGGCGCCGGACCCGGGTCAGGCGGAGATGGTGCTCATGGGGGACCTGCCTTTCTTTCCTGGCACCGCGAGTACATCCGGAGATTCGAGCTAGCCCTTCAAACCATCGATTCGCGGGTGACGCTGCCTTACTGGAATTGGGGGCAGGGAGATCTTTCTGAAACCACAGCGCTTTTCCAGAACGACCGCATCGGGCCGATGGGGTCCGGGGGTGCGAGTGGAATGGAGATCGCGACGGGATACTTCGCGCTCAACCCGAATGCCTTCAATCCCCTGGGTTGGTCGATTCGTGCCGAGCTGAGACCTCTGGGTCAGGCGATGCAGCGAAACCAGTTCCTGAGCACGGGTCCGGGCTGGCCCGATACGGGGACGGTCACCAACACACTTTCACAAGGGCAATACCATCAATTTCGCCCCTCTTTGGAACAGAGTCCCCATCACAATCTCATTCACGGCCGGGTAGGTCGAGACATGGCTCAGGGTCCCACTCGGGGATGGGTGAACCCCCTCGCCTTTAGGCGAAGCCTTCAGGAGGCTTGCTCCAGCAAGCCGGTGTGCGTAGGGAATGCAGTCGGCTAGCGTGAGGGTTGCTCGACGAATCGGCGAAGTGGTCGCCGAGCCGACTGATGGAGGGGGTCAAGCGAGGTGCCTGGATCGGAGGCGTGGGCTTTAGGCGACTTTAGTCGCAGGTCGAATCCACCGCCTTTAGGCGGTGGAGAGGTAGCTCAAATGACTTCCCCGAACGACCCCATCTTCTTCCTCCATCACTGTCAGGTGGACCGGATCTGGGCCCAGTGGCAGCAGGAACACCCGGGCAGCGCAAACTACAATCCTCTGAACAATGGAGGATATGGGCACCGGTTGACGGATCGTATGTGGCCCTGGGACGGAGGTCAGACCACTCCCGGAGATTGGCCGGGCAATTTCCCATCCGTGACTCCGTTGATAGCCAATCTGTCGGCGATTGACATCGTCACGCCCGAGGATGTGCTGGATCACCGGGCCCTCGGCTACTGTTATGACGACGAGCAGGATTGTCCCTGCCGCGAAACCGGGAAGCCTCCGCTGATTTTCCCTCAGTACGCCGACGGACAGGATGGAGGCAGCAGCAACAGGACTCGAATCATCCTACGCAATACCGGCGATCAGGTTGAGACGGGGCAGATCCGGTTCTTCGATCCTAGTGGCAGTCCCGCCACGGTCGACGTTGGGGGAGGCCCGACCAGTGCCGTGAACTACAATCTCGGCGCTTGGGGTTCGGTGGAGGTGGAGACCGATGGAACCGGTACCCTGAAGTCAGGTCCCATAGAGATAGTTTCCGACCAGGGCGAGGATTCGGCCATCGTGGGTACCGAGAACTTTCAGCTGATGGGACATGGTGTTTCAGTACCTCATTCGCCGGCCCGTCCTGAGCACCAGATCTATGTGAGCCAGACCGCCGCTGAGAGGACCGGTGTCGCCATCTACAATCCTGACAGGGTGAACCCTGCCACCCTGGACCTGTACCTGGTGGATGCCGCCGGAGGCCAGCAGGCGAGTATTCAGCTGGCCCTCACACCCGGAGAGCAGATTTCCCAGTTCGTGGATGAAGCCAGTCTCTTCCAGGCCTACTTTGCCGCGAATCCAGGAGACTTTCGAGGTACCTTAAACCTACAGGCGAGAAGCATGCGTCGGGTCTCCGTGATCGGACTGTTGCAGGATCGGACCAGCGGAGCTCTAGTTGCAGTATCCACGGGCCTGGACGCCTTCAGCCCTTAGACGAAACCGAGGTTGTAGGTGATTGGGATGGATCGGCACCATAGCCTTGTTGAGCATGGAGTCTTGGCATGAAGCGATCCCTTGTGAGACGCTCGGCTCGGTTAGTATTTGCTGGGCTACTCGTAAGTCTCTGGGCGACTGCCGTGGTCGTCGGCGCGTGGGGCTCGGAGCCGACCTTGAAGAGGATTGCCGCCGAGTAAGGCGGGACTGGTCGTCCATCTCTACGGCAGCGGCGGTTCGCACAAGGCGGGTGAATACAATGTCGGCCGCGCACCTTTTGATCGGTTCCGGCGACGGCTCGCCGAGCGCGGCTACTGGCTGATCGTGCCAGACCTGGGGCCAGGGCATTGGATGAACAGCCGCGCTGCGACAAGGCTTGACGCGGTGATTGCGGCTATGCCGAATTTGCCCCATTCGAGAAAGAAACTTCCGTCATTGCCAGCTACGAACATCGAGAGCTGAGTGACGCTTGTAGGACGGGCACTCCTGCCCGTTGGTGTCCTCGACGGGCAAGAGTGCCCGTGCTACAGGTCACTACTCTGTCGGATGCTGTTTCCTACACCTTCCTTCTACCAAATGAAGTTTCAGCTTAGTCGCTCCACGGGGCGGGCCGCGCAGCAGGGAATGGGTGAGCTTCAAGCGAGCGCCTACGAAGTCCAGCCAACCGATGAGGTACGCACCCGGGCTGTCCGTCTTTTGAACCTTCACCCGTTTCGTGCAGCGGACGCCCTTCAGCTTTCGGCTGGGTTGATCTGGTGCGGGGAGCAGACTGCCGGTGCCGAATTCGTCTGCCTGCATTCGCGGCTTCGAGAGGCGGCTGACCGGGAGGGGTTCGACGTGCTCCCGCTTCTACTCGAATCCTGATCGCGGTATCAACAGCTATAGCCGCCGTCCACGACCAGGTTTTGTCCGGTGATGTAGGCTGAGGCCTCCGAAGCGAGCAAGACCACGACGCCTTTGATGTCATCGTAGTTGGCCATTCGGCCCAGATAGACGCGCCGACAATACTGGGACAGAAACGGCTCCTTTTCGTCTCCCAGGCCCAGGCCACCTGGTGAGACGGCGTTTACCCGGACGCCGGAGGGTCCTGCCCAGGCTGCCAGGTACTTGGTCAATCCCACCATGCCGTGCTTGTGAAACTGGTAGTCAGGTGGGGTCGTCATCCCGGTTCCCTCGTAGTTCGTGAAGTCGGGGGCCACCACTCCCTGGATCGAACCGATGTTGATCATGCTGCCGCTGCCGCGGGCTATCATTCGGTCGAGGAAAACCTGGGAAATAGCGAAGAGGCCGGTGCCGTTGGTTACCATCGACTCCCGCCAGGCTTTGACGCCATCCTGGTAGGAGGTCATCGGCCGGCTAACCGAGTTGTTGACCAGCACATCGACGGCACCGAATTGATTCCAGACGCGTTCGCAGAAGGCTGAAATAGAGGCGTCGTCGCTCTGATCGTAAGCGTCCGAACTGGCGTTGAGGCCTCTCCCTCTAAGTGCGTCGGCCCAATCTTCGCAGCGCTGCTGATTGCGTGAGGCGATAACCACATGCGCTCCCGCCTCCGCCAGACCCTCGGAAATTGGCTTGCCATAGAAGCCAGTGCCCCCGGTGACAATTACCACCTGTCCCGTCAGATCGAACAACGTTTTGATATCCATGAAAGTGAGTGTATACCACCCCCCGAGTACCAAGAAGCTAAGATCCGTTCCGAGTCTTCACCTGGCAGCAAGTTGCAGGTTACAGGCCGGGTCTACACCTTAGGTGTTATTGCGTGTAGCCCAGGGTTGCAATGCGAAGCGAGCTACCCTGGGTTTGGGTCGGTCGAGTGCCGTACCCCAACGGGGTTATTGCCGCAGCGTTTTGGCAACAACACTTTCAGTGTAGAAAGGAGTGCGCCACCTTAAACCCAGGGTAGCTCGCTTCGCATTGCAACCCTGGGCTACGCGCAGTAACGCCTTTGGCGTAAGGGGACGAAGGGGTTTCCCTGGTGAATGATCTGGTGCAGGCCGGAACTACCCGGCACCAAAACTTGGAGTTTCCGCGGAAGGGTCGTATGTTAGTCCCAATGCCTGAAGGAATCGATCCAGCGAATCAAAGACACGAAAGCAAATGGAGGTCACCCGGACGATGAGTAATAGGCGCTTTGAGAAATCAGTTCCTTGGGAGTTGGCACTCTTCATCTTTCTGTCCCTGGGGACCTTCTTGATTGGAGAAAGTCCTGAGGCTGAAGCGCAGGAAAAGACCACGGCGCAGAAGACTGCGGAGTTGTACGGATGGCCCTACGTTGCGGGTCATCTTGGACTTGCCCGGGAGGAGATCGTCTTTCCAACGGTGGCTGGCTTCCAGGTACTCAAAGGAGACTTCCACATCCACACCGTCTATTCGGATGGGCAGGTCTTGCCCGAGACGCGGGTGTGGGAGGCCTGGCGTGATGGATTGGATATCCTATCGATCACGGACCACCCGGAATATCAACGCATGGCCTTTCCAGAAGATCCGGGACGTGCCTATGAAAGGGTGAAGCCCCTGGCCGAGGCGTTGGGCGTGATGCTCATTCGGGGCGCCGAGCTCACGACCCTCTCGTCTTCCAGCTACATGCCCACCGATAGCGACCACGTGGTCAACTTCATTGACGATGAAACCGCCTTCTACAGCGATTTTGATACAGCCATCCAATCGGCTCGCGACCAGGGAGCGACCATTATCTGGGCCCACCCGGGTCCCAACTGGGTTCCAGATGCCGAGGCTCTTTTGAAGAAGGGGTGGCTGGACGGAATCGAGCTGAGAAACTCCCATTGGATCGGAGGGAAGGGAACCCACTACTATCGCCGGGTTTCGCTCTTCAAAGACGTCATGGACTGGTGTCTCGAGAACGATCTAGCAGTGTTCGCCGTGTCGGATGCCCACTGGCCGATCGATCAAATGGTGGACAAGGCTCAGGGGCAGCGTCGTGACATGACGCTGATTCTGGCGAAGCAGGCGAATCCCCAGGGAGTCAGGGAAGCGATCAAACAGCGCCGTACCCTGGCCTATTTCGAGGAGATGTTGTGGGGCAAGGAGAAGTGGCTGCGGGCGCTGGCTGAGAGCTCCCTGGAGTTGAAGGTGACTCCTACGGCACAGTC
This sequence comes from Acidobacteriota bacterium, assembly GCA_965222655.1. Lineage (GTDB taxonomy): Bacteria > Acidobacteriota > UBA6911 > RPQK01 > JAJDTT01 > CAUZIZ01. The sequence goes on along the minus strand of CBDCUP010000021.1, from coordinate 1,190,958 downwards.
GGGAAGAAGGCGTCACTTCCTGGGGGTGAAGAATCGATCATCCTTCCCCTTCCAAATTCAGTTTGCGGTCGAGACGTCGGAGGTTTTGCATCGCAGCCGTGAGTTTCGCCTGAAACCCAACACCACCACGATGCTGCCGTTCTCGGCAAAGAAGAAGGTCGGGAACCTGAAGCTCACGATTCGCGTCACCAATCTACTGTCGGGTACGGACCGTCCTCTGGTCTTGGAACGGGAGGTCTCTGTGCCGGGACCCGCTACATAGATGGCCGGAATCCCACTCCTACTCGAAGATTCCACGGAGAATTGAGCGCAGCGTCAACCCTGGTTTTCGAGAAGCGCCAGGACGACCTGGATCTTCTGGCGCGCCTCGACGTGCTCAGGACGAAGTCGAAGCGTCTCAGAATAGTGTTCCAGGGCCTCCCGAAGCTTTCCCTGTCTCACCAGGGTATGTGCCAGGTTGTTGTGTGCCTCGGGACTCTCAGGCCGAAGCTCGACGGTCCTGGTGAAGTAGATTTCAGCTTCGTTGAGGCGCCCCTGAACGGCCAACACATTGGCCAGATTGTTGTGAGCATCCGCAAAATCGGGTCTGAGCCGAACCGCCTCCGAGAAGTGCTCGATGGCTTCGTCGAAGCGATTCCGTTGAGCCAGGGCGAAGGCCAGATTCTGATGCGCCTGCTCGTAGCCGGGGTCGATCTTCAGCGCCTCCAGGAAGTGCGTGTAGGCGCGGTCAAACTCTCCTAATTCGATCAACGCGTTGGCCAGGTTGTTGTGGGCGTAGGAATAATCTGGCCGAATCTCCAGCGACTTTTCGTAGAAAGGTAGGGCCTCCCCGAATTTGCCCTTCTGGGCCAGGGCAAATCCCATGTTGTAGTAGGCGTTGACGGAGTTGGGTCTCCCGGCCGGAGGCGATGGGATAGACGCAGGAAGAGGCGATGGGATGCAGAGCGAACAAACCCGCTGCCAGGGCTGCCGGTATCTTGCGAACGTCCAGGGCGGGCAAGCGCATCAGGGCATAGGCCACCACGCCCGTGAGGGCCATGAACAGGGCATTGAGCAAGTGGAAAAGGGGTGCATTGTCACCGTGCAGGGTCTTTTGCAGGAGTAGCGTGGAGCGGGTGACAGGTCGGTAGTAGGGTAGATTGGGGAAGTGGCGCTCGGCAAAGATCCTGGCCACATCACTCAGAGAGCGCGGGGCCTCCTGGTTCAGGATGACTTCGTTGTCGTCGTAGATGAAATCGTTGGCCATGGACGGGGCGTACACGGCCACCACGGAGAGGAACAGGAAGATGGGGAGCAGAAACCGCCTGCGGGCAGTGGTTTCACTTCCTCGTCTTGTAACCTTTCTGCTAGCCATGGTCACGGCTCGGTTTGATTGTGGCGGACTCTGGAAGAGGGTCGAGGGTCCAAAAAAAGGGCGGGTGCCCCCATAGTAGGGTGCACCCGCCTTAGGTCGCGAATCAGGAGAGAGTGATCAGAAGTAGATCTTAAGCCCGAACTGCAGCTCTCTCCCCTTACCCGAACTTCCAATCGACCCAAAGCTATTGGCCGTGTAGTCGAAGGTGCTGTTGCCCGCCAGCAGATTGCCGTGGTTGGCGAAGGCCTCGAAGCGAAATTCGAGACGAGTCTCCTCTGCCAGCTGGAATTCTCTCAGCAAGGAGAGGTCCACATTGATGACCCCTGGACCTTCTGCGATCCCCCTTCCAGCATTGCCGTAGGTGAACTGCGCAGGGTCTGCGAAGGCGTTGGTGTTGAACCACTGCTCGGAAGTACGTGGCCCGCTGTTGGGATCCCCGATCAGATCAGGCCGCTGGGTCACATTGCTTCCCACGTCCAGCCGGTCGGAGTCGAAGATCGTGTACCACTGGCCCTTCTGAAAGGTCGACAGGGTGAAGACGCTCCAGCCACCGAAGATCTTCCCGGTCATGGAATCTGAACCGTACTGTCTGCCAGGTCCGAAGGGAATATCATATCCGCCCAGCACAGCCAGGCGACCTGGAATATTCGCTTCACCACGGCCCCGATTCTGGCGCAGGTTGCCGAGCAGGTTCCGAGAGATCCCTCGCGGGTCGCCCACGATGCTCAGGCGTCCTCCGGTCGTGTCTAGACTCTTGGCCCAGGTGTAGGCGAACAACATCGTGATGCCGTCGTTGCCAGGCCTTTTCTCGACCTTGAAGTTCAGGGCGTTGTAGCTCTGATCTCCGTTGCCCGTCAGGACACGGTAGGTTGTCAGAGCTGGGAACGGCCTGCGCTCAATACGCGGTTCAGGACCCGGTCGAGCGTCGTTCATCTCGAAAATCTGCATCTCGTGTACCGAACGCGTGCCCTCGTAGCCGATTTCAACCGTCGTATTCTGACCCAATCGCTGCTGGATCGAGAGCCCCCAATTGGGGACATACCAGCTGGGCATATCAGGCTCGTATCCTCCCCCAGGAGAGCGCACAGAGCCACCCACCTGAGTGGAGGGATCGAAGGGATCGCGCAGGAAGAGAGTGGGTGCGAGGGCATCCGCTACGAAGTCCTGGTTCCCTGCATTCTCTCGGGAGTTCCCAAGGGCTGCTGCGCTGTACAACATGCCGCCGGGAGGTTCGTTCCCGTAGAGGCCCGCACCTACTCGAAGAACCGTATTCTCGGCGAGCCGATAGGAAAGTCCGAGGCGTGGCTGCCAGCCATTCCTGGTCCAGTTGAAGATGTTCTGGTCGGTCACGAATCGACCCGTCTCCGGGAAGGTAAGGGAACCGAGGGGTGTTGCCAGGGCCGGGGAATAGCACTGTGGAATAGGGTTGTCGGGGTTAGCCTCTACACAACCAGGCTCCAGGTTGGTCGAAAAGCCCCGCTTGTCTTGCCAACCCATCCTCAGTTCATAGCGCAGACCGAGCTGCACCGTCAGCTTGGGAGTGGCTTTCCAGCTGTCCTGGAAATAGAAGTAATGACCCGGGAAATTGTGGTTCAACGTGGCTTCGCTGCCCGCCCTGGAAGAGGAGAGGTTGCCGAGCATGAAGTTGGCAATTTCGCTGATCATGGTTCCATCCAACATGCCGTTGTTGTCGGATTGTCGGAGACCCTTGACGTTGAACTGTACGCCGCCTCCCAGCGTGAGGCCAGACCGCGTCGGCTGGATACCGGGGGTCAGCGAGCCCAGAGCGCCGAAGACGTCTCGGGCGTTAAGCGGCAGGCTCTTGATCTTCTTGTTGTCGCCTGGGATGCAACTTGGGGAGCAACCTCGCGCCCTCGAATCTCTCTCATCTTCGGGCAGGTCTCTGGCCTGTGTCGAGCTATCCGAGCGGCACGGTCAGAAATGCAACAACTCCCAGAACTCAACAGGGAGAATGCTTGTGAGGTCAACTAGGGCAGGTGGAGATGGGAGGTCTTGACGGGGACGCGCTTGCGGCGACCCGCTGCGACAAGCGATGAGGAATTCGAGCTAGGAGGCCATTCCGGCACCTAGAAATTCGTTGCGTCCTTCGACGACGCGAACCTCGTTGTAGACGGAAGGCCAGGGATGCCGAGGCGCATGACCCGGCGGAGGATTGTCAGGATCTCGAAGCTCCCAGCGCCACTTTCCCTGGATCTGGTGGAGCCACTTCTTATCTCCTTCCGAAGGCCCGATCTCGCGCCGCAGAATGAACTCGGCGCCGTCAAAACTACTGAAAGCGACGAAGGAAAGAAAAGCAAACAAGGGACGCTCGCCGTCCCAGCCCGTCATCTCGGGAAAGGGAACGGGTCCGGTATCTACCTGGAACAGATTCTCCTCCACATTCAAGTTCATGCTGCGCGCCGGATACTGGAGGCAAACCGTGTAATGTCCATCGGGGTCATGGTAGGTCGTGCGGGCGTTGAGAGGATGGTTGGCCAATGTTGCCTGGATCACGTCCTCGGCAGTGGTCAGAGTGGAGCCTTGAGGGAAGGTTCGGGTGGTGAGTTTGAACCCCTGAAAACGACTGTGCTGAGGGGTCCTTTGCAGCTGCGCCACCGATGCAGGCCTGTCAATTGGAATTTCATGGGTACGAGTGAAAATGACTCGAAACTCATAACTGGGGAGGAGGAAGAAATCCTGCTTTGGGATCGTGAACTCTCCCAGGCATGGATGGAGGAGGAACAGTTCTTCGACGTGGCCGGTATCGTGATTGGTGATGGTGCCCACAGCTTCATAACCGATTCTCACGTCCCTGACCGTACCCGCCCCCTGGACCATGCCTCCATCATTGACGTAGTGGGGATGAGGCTCGTAAGGCTTGCCGGTCCAGGTCGCAAAAGAGCGATCGAAGTCGATCATCGAATCTGTAATGTGGTCCATCTGCGTAGTGTAGAGGGGTTGTTCGGTCGGGTAAAGCAACATCCGTTGCCTGTTGGCTGACGGCCATACCTGAAATGGCAAGGAGATCATGCAAGAGTCGCTGATTGACAGAGCCGTGACCGTGAGGGAGCGGGATCCGGTGCTTTAACTTACTGGGAAATAAGTAGTTAAGATATCTCGTGCGAACGGGGTTCAATCTTAGACGTGGGCCTAGATTCGTTGTCCGGATCCCGCGGGACGACGAGGTGTGACAGCGTGGAGATGGTAGTGATTCAGGTGTTGCAGTCCACCATTAGCTGTCTAGCATTGAAGCGACGGTTCTTGACTTCCAGAGGAGCATGCAACACCTGTGTTCTGGGATTCCCCTTCCTACCCCAGCGATCTCTGTTCTCGTCGCTGTTGTCGCCAACACTCCTTAGAACACGCCTAACCCGACGGCGAAGATCGTTCCGAACGCTACCACTGTGAAAAGCATTGACACTGCGATTGCAAGGTAGAAACAAGGAAGAGCGAGTTTTTCGAATCGTTTCATCTCATTGCTCGTCAACATTTTGCCCTCCTTCGATGCGTATAGAGCAATCGCCTACAGCAATCGCCGTGCCACGACCCCCGGATGGGACTTCCATCTACCTACTGTCCGGATTCGGTCCGCTCCATCTGGTGGACTCTAGTACTTGAATCGCTAGTGTACGGGCGGGCTATACGGGTCCGAGGTCAAGGTGCACTGACGCAGGGATAGCCGGGACTATAGCAAGGAAGGCCAACATAGAGATAGCGGCTTTTCCTGGTGCAGAAGGGAATAATTGTGGGTCATCCGGTAAATGGGGAGGTGGGAACGTGGTTCGGCGCTTTCCGGATCCCAAATCTGGTTCCCCGTTCGCTTGTCAATATAGTCGGCTGCAGTAGCAGAGGCCGTGGGAACTGTGGAAAACTCCGAGCGACATCGAACTGGGCCAGCAAGCCCGTGATACGGAGTTTTCCAAGCGCTGTGCGAACGGTGGAAAAACAACTGCGAGCACTTGCCAGTTCTCCTCCAGAACTAGTTGTTTTTCCACGGTTTGCATAGTGCGGCAGTTTCCACGGCCTGCCTTTGACTGGCGGCACCTCCCCATTTACCGGATGAACCATAATTGTCCTATTTTCCGAAAAATCAGGGAAATGTTGGCTGGTCCTAGGCTTCAGAGGGCTGGCCTGGCGCCATTGGAGATACCCCAAGAAAGGCGAGCCGAGCCGAAGCCTTCACTTCGACCCAGCTCCTAAAACCTGAGAGTGGGCTCCCGACTACTGGAAGAGAGACAAGACACTCTGCGGTACAGCGTTGGCCTGGGCCATTGCCGCCACACCGACCTGGGACAGAATCTGGAACTTCGTCAGATTTGCGATCTCCGAAGCGAAGTCTGCATCTCGAATCTGTGATTCGGCCGCGGTTAGATTCTGGACCTGGGACTGCATGACCGACACTGCGTTTTCGAGTCGGTTCATGGAAGCTCCAATTGAACCGCGCCGGGACGCCACCGTGTCGATGGCTGCTTCCACCTCGGCCAGCATCTCGGTGGCCGTGGCGGTGTCAATGTCAACTGCGATAGTGGACCCAGTTCCGGTAATACCGCTTGCGATCGCCAGATCAGCCGTGCTCAGCGCGCTCGTGGCGACTCCGATCTGGGCATTGGACGCCGCCAGGTTCTGGGTGTCTCCTACAAAGATGTTTATAGTCGTGTTGGAAAAGACAGCCGTTCCGTTGAACGACGTGGCCGATCCGATCCGGTCGATTTCCTGGTAGATCTGACCGAGCTCGGTTTCGATGGCTACCTCGCCGCTGCTGTTGGTGTCTGACTCGGCTTCAGCGAGCAGTGAAGCCGCTCTGCCCAGTAGGTTCTGGATCTGTCCATAGGCACTGTCTGCCACCTGGGCAAACCCGACGCCGTCATTTGCATTCCTGATGGACTGCTCCAGCGTTCGAATCTGACCGTTCAAGCCGTCCGCCAACGCCAGGCCGGCGGGATCCTCACCTCCCCTGAACAACCGCTGACCAGTAGAGAGCCGGAAGAGGGTTCTTTGCAGGCCCTGCTGGTTCTGGGTGGAATTGTGTTGCGCCACCAAGCTGGGGAGATTGGTGATGACGCTGAAAGTGCTACTCATTGACTACTTCCTCCTTGAAATTGTCTCTGAGGGCATCCTTGCCCCGCTGGTTCCTGGGCACCAGCACACCCCTATCACCTTTCTAATCGGCCATTCCAGACGAATTCATTACCCCAGAGCAAAGTCAGCGCTAACTTCCGGCCCTTCCTCAGAGAGTTGGGTTGTTTGTGATCTTGGATTCGTCTGTACCCTGGAGTTCGGCTTCACGGATTACCCTGGAATTCTTTGCCGATCGACGGTAGCTCCGTCAAACTGGAATCCTCCAGCTGAGCGGGGCAAAGGCAGTTCCACCGCAGCACCCGTCAGGTTGGAGAAATGGGTCGCCTCGATCATCTCGATCGCGGCCCGACCGTCTTCCCCGGTCACCGCAGGCGGGCGTCCCTCGCGCAGACAGTCGACGAAGTCCTGGGTCTGGGTGAAGAAAGCCTCCAGACGCTTGGGCTCGAAGGGGTTGTTGATGAAGTCGATCTCGGGCATCTCCCAGACATCCCGCCACTCGCCGTCGGTGGCTACTCGCAATTTGCCGAAGTGCTCACCTTCCAGCATCCCCTTTTCTCCCCAGACTCGGATGAAGTCCATGCTGTGCGGGAATCCGGGTTCGGGCAGCTCGTGGCTCATCCAGACTTGGGCGCGGGCACCGCGCGAGAAATGAACCTGTGCCATGGCGTTCATCGACTGCCAGTCCGGGGCCGTATATGCATTGACGGTCCCGAAGAGCCGCACCGGTTCGTCCCCGATCAGAAAACGGAGCATATCGTAGCTGTGCGCGCATCGGTCCAGGATGTCTCCCCCATTGTCGAACTCCTGGATCCAGGGCTTGCCGGGGTCGCCCAGCGGCCACAGAGTGTTCATTTGAACCATCCGTATTTCGCCGATCTGGTCCTCTGCGATCACTTTCTGGGCGCGGGCGAAGACACCGCGATAGCGCAGCGTCTGGATGACACTGAGCGTGACGCCGGCTTCTTTACAGGCGGCGATCATCGCGTCACAGTCGGCCACGTTGGTCATCATTGGTTTCTCGACCAACACGTGCTTGCCGTGCTGGGCCGCCGCGATCGTCTGTTCGGCATGCAGCTTGTGGATGGTTGCCAGGAGGACCGCGTCGACGTTGTCGCTGCGGAGCATGTCTTCATATTCGGGGAAATGCTCGACGGCGAAATCGGAGGCCAGCGCAGCTGCCCTGCTCCCCTGGGTGACGCCCACCAACTCGACTCCCTCATTGTGATCCCTTACGCAGTGGGCATAGGTCCGTCCCATATACCCCGTACCAACGATGCCCAAACGCACAGTGTCCATTTGTCGTCTCCTCCCCATTTTCTGATTGAGGCGAATACCCGCCTGGTGGAGCTGGATTCTATACTGGTGTGGAACGAAGAATCCAAGCGAATCTGTGAAATAGATCGTAGGGTTCCGGCCATTACAGTAGAGTGAGGAGCGTTGGATCTGCTCGGTTTGGTGTCTAGAATGAATACGACGAATAGATCGGTACTCTTATCGTTTGTCTTCGTACTTTTTTCGAGCTCCGTCTCGGTTGCCAGGGAAGAGTCTGAAGAGGCCGGGCAGGACTACCTGGACGCTTTTCGCCAAATCTTGCCGCGGGGCGGAATTCCCTCCGTTGACAACCCCGTGTTCGTTTCGCCCGAGAAGGCCGAGATTCCTGATAACGCCTGGGTCTTCGGTGTTTTAATGGGTGGGGAAGCCCGAGCCTACAGCCTCAACCTGCTGAACCGATATGAAGTGGTCAACGACCGTGTTCGGGACAAGAGCTTTGCCGCGGTCTGGTGACCGCTTACCAATACGGCCGTCGTCCAGCCCCAGCACTGCCGCTGATCTCATCATACTGCCGCTCGCAGCTCGAAAACGAACTCTGTCCTGTCTCCGCCCAGACTTTTGAGCACCGTATCAGAGGCTCCTAAACCAGTCTATGATCGAGAGGGTGGCTGGTGGTATCGTGGCAAGGTATTCTCTCTGGTTTTTGACAATGTTTCAGGATGGATAAGGTTGAAATGGGAAAAGCCGATCGGATCCCCTGGTTGGATTGCCCAGACTACGGGGCTCTCATCAGGGAGAAGCTGCTGGCTGGCCGGATCGATGAGGAGGAGGCTGAAGCCTGCACCTTCTTTGCCGACGAAGGCTACCTGGTCCTGCCTGGCCTGATTGATTCGACCCAGCTGGACCGGGCCTGGGCGGGCTACGAAGATTTCTATCAGAAGAATCGCGAGGGGTTCTTCGAAGGCCCCATCGTCGAGGATCCCTGGCCGGAGCGCTATCTAAACACCCACAACTGTGTTCCCGAGATCAAGGAGATTCTAGAGCACAGCAAGCTGCTTCACGTTACCGACATGATCTTTGGTAGGAAGACACGTCCCTTCCAGACCATCACAGCTCATAAAGGTACTGAGCAGCCGGCCCACTCCGACTCGATCCACATGACTACAGATCCTCCCGGGTACCTCACGGCTGCCTGGATTGCATTCGAGGACCTGGGACCCGATTGCGGTCTGTTGGAATACTATCCCCGCTCCCATCGACTCCCCTATCTCCTCTCCGATGATGTTGGAATCGAAGGTGGAGAATTTCAGGAACAGAAGTACGATGTCTACAAGCGCAGCTACGAGCCTGCAGTGGCCAAACTCATAGAGGAGAATGGACTCGAGCCCAAGCTCTTCCAGGCCAGGAAAGGCGATGTTCTTTTCTGGCACGCCAATCTGCTGCACGGTGGGGCTTGGCGAGGGGATCTCCAGAAGTCGCGAAAGTCCCTTGTCTGTCACTATTTTGCTGAAGGAGTCCGGTGCTACCACGATCTCTCAGGACTGCCCGCGCACTTTGGCGGTGAGGCGGGGGTGGGCATAGAACCTCTTTTCAAACATGACCGGTGAATTATGAAACTCGGTGAAATGAATTGGCCCGACATTCAGGACCTGGACAGGGATCGACTAGTCGCCGTCTATCCCATCGCCTCTTTTGAGCAGCACGGTCCTCACCTGCCCTTACTGACGGACACCATGGAGACCACCGAGATCGTCAATCGTCTGGACCAACGAATCCCAGATCAGGTGGTGTGTCTGCCCACCCAGTGGCTGGGCTACTCCTTTCACCACATGCGCTTTGGGGGAAGCCTAACGGCGAGCTCGGAGACTCACATCCGGGTCATTGTGGAGACGGTCTCAGGATTGATTGGGGCTGGATTCAGCAAGGTGTTGATCGTCAACGGTCACGGCGGCAATCAACCCGATCTCAGGGTGGCACTTCAGCATTTGAAGGAGCAGCACGACAGAGCCCGGGTTTATGGGGCCTCCTGGTGGGAAGTAGCCGCCGCCAAGCTGGAGCAGCTAAAGGACGCGGGAGCCGCAGGGTCAGGGCACGCCGGGGAGATGGAGACCTCCTTGATGTTAGCCATTCACCCCGATCTCGTGAAGACAGATCGATTCCGCGACAACAGCATCCGGCGCGAATCAGAATACGCCTCCAGTATCGTCGAGTTCCGCCGCATGGACGAGTGGAGTGAGCCGGGCCACTGGGGTGATCCTACGGTTGCAACAGCCCAGAAGGGTGAACAGATGCTGACCGCCATCGTCGATAGCCTGGAGGAGATCGTGGACCAGATTCTCGGTGGAAGTCTTTAGCTAGCTAGTGCCCGTCCGGAAATCCGTAAGTAATTGATAAGGAAGGGGAAAGAGGGCTTTTTCAAGCTCCGAAATTGTCAGGGTCGTTTGCTAGACTATCTGGTGTAAACAATTAGACTGAAACGACTTAGGACGATTTCAGGAGTTCGAAGATGCGTCAAAAGCGTGAAAAACAACGCCCCCTTTCCCCACCATGGCCCGATCACCAACTGGCCAATGAATTGAAGGTGATCTCGCGCATCCTGGACGACAATCCCCAGACGCTGGAGCTGATAGTACAAGATCTCTCTGACAGGGTCGATTCCAGTGTCGGCGCCCCCGGTTTGACGGCCGAGCAGGTGCTGCGTTGTGCCGTCATCAAACAGCTGCATCAGTTCAGCTATCGCAAGCTGGAGTTTCATCTGGTGGATTCGCAAAGCTGTCAGAGGTTCTGTCGCTTGCCCTATGGGGCGTCGATCAGCAAAGCCACCCTGGCGGAGAACCTGGGGAAGATTGAGCCGGGGACATGGAAGGCGATCAACGACCACTTGGTGCGCTGGGCGCAGGCTCGGGGTCTGGAAAAAGGCCAACGGATTCGGGTCGATGCCACGGCGGTCCAGACCAACGTCCACTATCCGCTCGACAGTGAGCTGTTGGACGACGGCATTCGAGTCGTCACCCGGTGGCTGGGGCGGCTGCGGGACTGGGAAGGGATCGGCTTCGTCGATCACACGCGACGGGCCAAGCGGCGCGTCCTGAACATCCGCAACCGCCGCGGCAAGAAGCGCCTGGAGAGTTACCGCGATCTGATCAAGGTGGCGTCCAAGACGGCCCACTATGCCGAGCAGGCGCTGGCCGCGTCGGCGCAGTGGAGCGATCCCCTCAGTCTGGCCGGGGCGGCGCAACTGGCCCACTATCTGGAGCTGTTGCACCAAGTCATCGAGCAGACTCAACGACGGGTCCTTTCGGGCGAGGCCGTCGCGGCCCAGGAGAAGATCTGTTCCCTCTTCGAAGAGCACACCGATATTATCAAGAAGAGCCCTCGGGAAACGGTTTTCGGCCACAAAGTGTTTGTCAGCACGGGGGCCTCGTCGCTGATCCTGGATTGTGTGGTGGAACGCGGGAATCCAGCCGATAGCAACTATGTGCAACCCTTCTTAGAGCGTCATCGACAGCTGTACGGGAAGGTCCCGCGCCAGAGCGCCTGGGATGGCGGTTTTGCCTCGGCGGCCAACCTGAGCTGGGCCAAAGAGCAGGGGGTACAGGACGTGGCCTTTTCCAAAAAGTGTGGGTTGACGGTCGAGAGCATGGTGCGTTCCAGTTGGGTCTACAAACAGCTCAAACGCTTCCGGGCCGGGATCGAGGGGTGCATTGGGACCCTCAAGCACACCTTTGGTCTCCACCGCTGTAGCTGGAAAGGCTGGCCTCACTTTCAAAGCTACGTCCATGCCAGCGTCCTGACCTATAACCTGGTCGTCCTGGCCCGACTCCTGTTGTAGTCTTTTGTGGCTGACCGTACTGCCTTGTGGCTCCGACTCAGGGAGAGGTCTGCGCCGAACCGGTGTTTTTTGGCCCGTGCGCCCTCGCTCGCTCGTCCTCGCTCTGGATCGAGCTGGGTCGAGTCGGTCTGTCAGCAGTCTCAGGTATAAAAAGTGGTTCCGATTCAACAGATTACAGTTCTGGGAACCCCGGTTTCCGGACGGGCACTAGCTAGTTCCTTCTTTTTCCGTCGGAGTACGCGCAAGCGACCTTGACCGGCCACAAGGGACGGCTCAGCCCGGGTCCCCAGCGAACCTTCATCCCAGGTCTCCGCCAACCGGAGTTCAAGACCCCGATGTTCAAGGGCAGGTAGCAAAAGCTTCGGTATCGATAATTGCCGGCGGGGGTTGACCGAGCTCATTCTGATAGGTTTTTATCATGCCATTTGACGTGTCCGTCACCGTCAGAGTGTACTCGACGGTGGTGTCGGAGGCGGCGATCAGCCAATAGGCTGGAAAATCACTCGCGCAACCATTTTGAACCGACAGGGTCATCTTGAGACTGGCCTGCTCATCGACGAACGTTCCTGAGGAGCCGTGGAAGGATCCGACTTCGGCCAGACGAGACGGTCCGGATGGAGTGTCACGCAGGCTGAGGCTGGCCCCGAATCGCTGATTCAGTAGGCACATCGTGGTGTCGTCCAGCTTGCAGTCTTCGTTGATTTGCTGACTGGACGTCGCGGCGAATTGGATATTGCCCTCGTTGACTACGTTTATATAGAGGACGTCGATAGCAGCAGTACCGTCGAAGTCATCCGGTTTTTCAGTACAGACTTTCCAGATGCCGGAGACAGCACCCTGTCCGGGAAAGACCTCGGGCAGATTCTGGGCCGAATGACTTCCGTCATACTCGGTGGGAGTGGTGCTGTTCACCAGGACTCCGTCCTGGTCGTAGACCTGCATGAACCTTTTTGTCCCAGCTGGTAAGACCACGCCTCCATTGCTAACGGTTGCCACTGCTGGGATCTCAGAAGGGGGGTTGTAGTTAATGCGAGCTATCGTGCATTGGCCCAGCGGGGTGGCAGAGCCTACGGGGTAGGAGAACAACTCTTTGATGGAGGTAACCCCCGAGGCTGGTTTGACCCTGTACTCCGCCGTGATTCCGACCTCATTCAGGCAGACCGAGTCTCCAAAGAAAACGGATGCAGCTCCGGTGAAGATTGTCTCTGTACCCGGCGCAGTTGACACCTCAAAGCTCGTGGATCCATGGGAAGGGATTTCCTTTGGGAACGCATTGCCCAAGTCCTGACCATCAGTCAGGAGCTTCTTCCCTGGAAGCTTCAGCGCGCCCTCGTGGTATTGAATCGTGACCTGACAGGTCTTACCCGATCGATTCTGCAGCCCCAGCCGGGTAGTGAATTCATCATCCTCCAGTGTACCTGCGACCAGATGTGGGGCTGTCCCGGCCGTCAGATTCATTGAGATCAGCAGTATCACGGCTGATCCGAAACAAACGAAGCCTATCGGTTGAGTCCTCAACATTTTGACTACTCTCCTTTCGTAGAAGCCAATTCCGGCAAGTTAATCTGTCCACCTATGGATTGGGTGGAGAAGTGCAGATCAGGACCTCCATGGATTCGTCTCCGGTATTCTCGATACCGTGCTCGCACCAAGGTGGCAAGTGGATAAAGGTTCCCTGTTGAACCGGGACTTCTTTTCCCGCCAACGTCATGGTCCCCTGTCCCTTGAGGATGACGTAGCATTCCTCGGTGTGGTGGCTGCCCACTCCAAGAACCACATGAGGTGGAACGAAGAACACGACCATGCCCAGGTTCTTCGCCGGCGCTTTGGGGTTGGCAGGGTGGACCACCCGCACTCCGATTCCTTCGCAACCCGGGTACTTTACCGGGACGCCATCCTTTACTGAGACGATATTTGGTTCAACAAGCTTCTCGGGCTTGGGAATGGGCGGCTCGCCCTGATAACCTCGAAACTCGGTAATCTTAGCCATTCTTCATTCTCCTTCGTTAGTCTGCAATCACCAGTCGCGGGTATATCCAGCCGTCCAGCCACCGTCGACCGTGAGCACTGCACCGTTGACGTAGCTGGCCGCCGGCGAAACCAGGAAGAGCACAGAGTAGGCGATTTCCTTTGGGTCCGCGGGGCGTCCCAGAGGGATATGGGATAGCAGGCTGGCTGCGTTTTCGGTGTAGGCTCCATCGGCCCCATAGAAAAGCTTCTCCGTGCCCTGTGTGAGTGTCGAGCCGGGAGCTACCGCGTTGACCAGGATTCCTCGAGGTCCCAGTTCCAATGCCATCGAACGCGTCAGGTTCACGACCCCGGCTTTGGCTGCCACGAAGGCACTTTGCAAACGAAGGGGGACCAGGCCGGCGATGGACGAGATGTTGACGATTCGGCCGCCGCCGTTCTTGAGGAGAGCAGGAATGGTTGCCTTGCTCACGACAAAGACTCCGGTGAGATCGACTTTCAGGATCTGTTCCCAATCCTCTTCCTCGTACTCATGAATGGGGACTCTCCCTCCCAACGTGTTGATCCCGGCGTTGTTGATCAGAATCGACAGACCACCCCATTTCTCCACAACCTGATCGACTGCCCGGGACATCTGCGTCGCACTGCTCACGTCGCCCTCGAGGGAGAGCGCTGTTCCGCCCGAGGACTCGATCTCGCGGACGGTCTCCTGGGCAGCCTCAAGATTGATGTCTACAATCACCACCCGCGATCCGTTGCTGGCCAGCAACTTTGCGATGGCTCGACCGATTCCCTGTGCGCCTCCAGTGACCAGAGCCACTTCTCCCTTCAGATCTACCTTCAAGATTGCGCCTTTCTAGACTGGCACCCGGTGCTCGATCGTCATCCCACGCATAGCGGAGCGGCCCGGCATTGAAACCACCTCAAACATGCCCTTAAGTCTTCACCAAATTCGCCTTCGCTGCAATCCCCGGCTGGAAATCCCTCGTCCTAAGGGTCTGCGCAAGAATAACTTGGTAGAATTGGCGCTCAGATTTGCACCAGATTTGGCAGCGAACGATTGAGCGAAACCGCAGGCATAGCCGGGTCTACGTTGAGGATTTCGCGACTGAGGAGCGGCCGAAGATGGTGTGAAGATGAGATGCCAAAATGCCAAGTTATTTTTGCGCAGACCCTAAGTGGGTTCGGTCTCCAGGCCGAAGTATTTCTGTCGAGTCTAACGGCTCGACGAACGGCGGCCTGGAGGCCACCGCTACGAGGGGCGAGCGTCTCTCCATTCTGCTATGCTCCCAAGCGAGTGGTTCCCTTATCGCGGGACCCTCGAGCCCAGGAGGTCCGCAGCTATGTTGCTCCCTAAACGGATCATCGTCGTCCTGTCTTCGTTGGCCTTGTTGCTTCTGCTCTTGCTTCCCTCGCCCTCTCATGGCTGGTTCGCCTCAGCGCCGCCCCCGGAATCTACCGAAACCCTTCTTGCAAAATCGGCATTCCGAGTTCGATTTGGTCTTCTGGATTCGGAACCCGATCGTTGGGATGGCAAGCTCATTGCCTCCGTGGGACAGAAACTGGAGGTGAATCCGGACGAGTTTCGAGCCAACATCTATCGTCATACCTTCCACGACAGCATCCATTCGGTCGACGCCGATCCACAGCTTCCCAACGATCAAATCAAAGGGGATTTGGGCTGGGTCGTGGCCACCCGCATGAGCTGGATTCGAAGCAATCTGAGCACCCTGCGTTTCCCCAGTATTCGGGTCAACGTCCTGGAAAATCCGGGAGCCAAACCCATCCTGATTGAGACCCCTAAGGGGCGATTCAGCTTCGAGCCGGATAGACTCGAACTCCTTCGCCCCAAGACCTTCCTGGGGGGCGCCGTCCAGGTGGAAAGGATTCCGCCCTCCTCGTCCATTTCCGCCGAGCGCTTCGATATTCAGGATTTTCCGTCCCTGGTGGCAACCCGTTCCGGCAAGCTCTGGGCTGCCTGGCAGGAATATGTCGAGGATGAGGCCGATCTGGTGTTGGCACGGTCCCGGGGAGAATCGGGCTGGGGGCCCGTCCACGAGGTTGCTTCCAATGTCGACGCCTTCCGGACGGCTGTGGCCGAAGACTCGCGAGGCCGGCTGTGGGTGATCTGGTCGATGCAGGTGGAGGGGAACTGGGATCTCTACGGACGTAGCTTCGACGGGCAGGAGTGGTCTTCCCAGCAGCGTCTTACCGACCATCCAAGTCCCGACATCTATCACCGCACTGCTACCGACTCCCAAGGGAAACTTTGGCTGGTGTGGCAGAAGACGATTGAGGGCGTGGGGCAGATCGTGGCCATGGACTTCGACGGGGAACGATGGGGCCAGGAGTCAAGGATCAGCGAGGGTGCTGCGGCAGGAGGAAACAACTGGTGGCCCTCTGTGGCCGCGGGTGCCAATGGCGAACTGTCGGTTGCCTGGGACGGGTACGCCTCGGGGAGCTATGACGTTTACCTCAGGCAGCGCCGGGAAGGACGCTGGCAGGAGGTTGAGACCATCGCCGGAACCCCCCGCTTCGAGGCAGGAGCTTCGGTGGCCATCGACAATCGGGGCCGCACCTGGCTTTCCTGGCACGAATCAGGTGCTCAATGGGGAAAGGATACCGGTCGTCTCGTGAGTCTGAGCGGCAAGACCAAGGGAACCGAGCTCTATGAAACGAGATCGCTGCGGATTGCGTGTCTGGTCGATGGCAAGCTGATGACGACGCGCCAGGATCCGGCTCTGGTCCTGGGGGAGGGCAAATGGGAGATGCCCCATTTGCAGCTGGATGGCGCAGGGCACCCCTGGCTGCTGGTCCGGCACCTGAAGATGCGCCAGTCTGAGGGGAGAGGGCGCAATTTCGCCGCCTGGGAGATCGCCTATCTTCGCTACGACGGATCTGGCTGGTCAGGCCCAACCCCCCTGTTTGCAAGCATGGGACGAAACGACATGATGCCAGCCTCCGCCGTGGACTCCGAGGGTCGGGTCTGGGCCGTGTGGCCCACCGACAACCGCAACACCAAGTCCTTTCTGGCCCAACACGGGCAGGTCATGGTGGGGTTGCTGGGGGCAGCAGCGCCGGCGACAGTCGAACTGTCGCCGCTCCGGATTCCGCCGGTTCCACCATCGAAGCCTGTCCACCCCAATGAACAGGAAGATCTAGAGAGGATCCGCTCTTACCGGGTTCAGGCTGGCAGCAAGACCTACTCCATCTATCGAGGAGATCTACATCGCCACACTGACATCTCTCTGGACGGGGGCGGCGACGGCTCTCTGATCGACGCCTACCGCTACGCCAGGGATGCCGCAGGCATGGACTTTCTGGGCGTGACCGACCACAACCACGAGATTGTGGAGCCTTACAACTGGTATCGCAATCAAAAGGTAGCCAATCTCTTCCAGCTGGAGAACTTCGCCGCCTTCTACGCCTACGAACGTAGCCTGGAATACCCCAACGGGCACCGGAATATCCTCTTCGTGCGTCGCGGGAGATCGATCCTGCCGGTCGAGACCGGCGAGAATCTCGGTCTGGAGGGCGCCGAGAGACTGTTCTGGCACCTGAGACGGAAGAACGGCACTTCCATCCCCCACACGATCGCCACTGGATCGGGGACCGACTGGCGGGACAACGATCCCAAGGTCGAGCATGTGCTCGAGATCTTCCAGGGCATGAGGGAGACCTACGAGCATCCCGGTGCACCGCAACCCAAGACGCTGAAGCCCAGCTCAACCCTGGAGCAGGACAATCGTCCTCCTCGCCGGCTGGGAACCGCCTGGAGCGCTCTGGAAAAAGGCTACAAGCTGGGATTCATTGCCTCCTCGGATCATCTCTCCACCCATATCAGCTACGCCTGTCTGATTGCCGAGGAGCTGACCCTCGAGGGGCTTCTGGAAGCCATCCGCGCCCGCAGGGCCTACGCTGCCACTGACAACATCATCCTGGATGTCCGGTTTCTGGGATCGGATGGAGAGCACCTGATGGGAGAGGCTTTCGAGAGCAGGACTCCTTTACGAATCAAGGCCCATTTGAGGGGTACACAGGCCATCCAGCGGGTCGACGTGATCAAGAACAACGGGATCGTCTACTCTTCTTCCCCGGGGAAGCGCGAGGTCGAGTTCCAGTACGCCGACAACGCTTCCGAACCGGGTGAGAGCTACTACTATCTCCGCGTCATACAAGCGAATGGCGAGATGGCGTGGGGATCCCCGGCCTGGGTCACCTACCAGCCCTGAGTACTGCCTATTGAGACTACTACTGGGTGTGAGTGGCTGACCTGAAACTTCATTTGGCAGAGGGAAGGTGTAGGAGACAGCATCTGACAGAGCAGTGACCTGTAGCACGGGCACTCTTGCCCGTGGAGGACACCAACGGGCAGGAGTGCCCGTGCTACAAGCGTCACTCAGCTCTCGATGTTCGTAGCTAGCACTGACGGAAGTTTCGTTCTCGAATGGGGCCAGTGCTTCCTGGGGGCGGGACTGACCTGAAACATATAGCAGCGCCCATCCTACGGGGGACACGCCGCTATGAGTGTTCTTCACGGGTCAACCGAGCTCCTCCGCGGTTACTCGGGAAAATAGTCCAGGTCCCACTGTTCCAGTTTTCGCAGCGGACTGGACGGCCGCTCTGGAATCTGCTCCCCGGCGGAGATCCACTCTGCGATCTCTTCCCTGTGTCCCAGTCGACTCAGGGCTTCCGAAGCTCGACCACCCGTGATTGCGGTGTCCCAGAACGCCAGATGTTCCGCACCGAGCTGGTAGAGGGCATTGGCTTTACGGCGATATTGCCGGGCATCCATATTTCTGGGCATCACGTTGAAGGCGACCTTGCATTGGCTTCCCCGAGTCAAGGAAAGCCAGTACTCGACGTCGCTTGGCTTCTCCCAGGCCAGCTCGAAGCTGAAGAGCTTTTCGGCGGAGGTGTAGGGGATCAGCGTATCTACCAAACCCTGTTCGACCCAGCCTCGGACGTCGATTCCGTAGAACAGATTCTCCTTTTCGCTGCCGAAGACCCAGGCGGAGACGGGGTAGGGCTGAGACCGCTGCTGCTTGCTGGCCAGATCGTCCAAGTCTTGCCGCAGCCTCTTCATGAACCGGGTCAAGAACTGGCTGCGATAGGCAAGCCATCGGGTGTCCGCTTCGTCGAGCCTTCTGGGATCCTCTCCGTATTCAGACTGAAAGCCCTCCACCAACGGCGCTTCATATTCCATGAAAGGGGGCTGGCGGTTGTAGAGCATGCACACACCATCGATCGGATAGGACGCCATTTCGCCAATCAGGGAGAGGACGAATTCCTGGGTTTCATCGAAGGCGAAGGAAAGGCCCAGGGAGTCACGTCCATCGCGGCCTACACAGCGCAGCTCCGGGTGCTGATCATAGAAACCTCCCAGATTGAAATCCTCGAAGGGAGGTGGCCAATAGAAAGGCCTCCATCCCAGGCGGTAGCAGGCATGGAACTCCAAACCGATCTCGTGGCTGAAGTCCGCGGCGACTTGAAATGGGTCCAGACCCTTCTTGACGTACTCGTCCCAGGCCACCAGCGTGAGCCGGTCGTAGAGTCGAGGTGGGTCGTCGGTCTGAACGTGATCGGGGATCCACATACGCCCGATCTTGGTGAGATAGTTGCACATGTCGCCGTGCGCTCCGTCCCAGTAGATCCGGGAGAAGTCGCTGTGGCGATAGGGCTCCAGGTGGGCCTTCATGGAGGCTGCGTTGGACTCACCTTCGGGCATGATGCCTCCGCGGTCCCCAGTGACCCAGGAGTCGTTGTAGGCGAAGAGACGCTTGTTCTCGCTTCGGCTTCGGTCGTCAAGAAGCTCCTGAACCTCTGCCTCGCTGAGTGGAACCAGCTTGAGGTAGGCAATCCAGACCTTGGGGCAGGGATTCGCGATAGCACCCGCCTCCTCCACGACTCGCAGGCAGGGCTGGCGAAACAGGATCGTCTGTTGGGTCAGGTCGGCCGTTTTCCAGAAGACATCCTGAATCTGAGGGCCTTTGACCTGATCGTCGGGTGGCACACCCCAGGGTAGGTCGCTAGGTGGGGGAAGATGGATCAACGAGTAGGCGGGGTCGTCGTTGAGTTTGGCCCAGAGTCGCTGGGCTTCGTAGGGACGCCAGGCGGTATTGAATAGACCGATATGGATATCGTGCCAGCCTTCTCGTTCGAGAGGGTAGGTTATCTCAGGCGCCTGGGTTTCCTCCCCAGCGAAGAGCAGGGTCCCCTGAGCCGCGTCGGTCTCGAAATCGAGCATCGTCCACTGGAAACGCTTGCTCTTCCTGGTGAGGGCCGCGCTCGGAAGACAGCTGTCCATGTCGGCCAGGTAGATCGGTCGATTGCTTCTGGAGGAGTTCCCGGACCCGGATTCGTTTGTTGTCTCTGGTGTCATGGTTTTGTCTGCCTGCTGTTGGTGAAAAGCCGGGTTCTGAACCTGACTCGTGTCTATGTGCTTTTGACCTGAAACTTCAACAAAGCTGTGGCACTGAAACGTGGCTTCGGTCTCTAGGCCGAAGTATTCTTCCCGTCGAGCCGTTGGCTCGACTTACGGCGGCCTGGAGACCGCCGCCACGTCCTCGACGAAGTGTCCTTTCTCGAATGGCGCCATCACTCCTGAGTGGGACCAGGCTAGAACTTCCTTGCCCGGTCGCTCAATGCCAGATCGTGAACCCACCGTCTACGGCCAGATTCACGCCGGTCACGTAGTCCGAAGCTGAAGACGCTAGGAACAACGCCGCACCCTTGAGGTCGACGCCGTCCCTCCCCATGCGGCCCAGAGGTGTCCTGGCGTTGTAGGCTTTCACGAACCCCTCCGGCTGGCCTCGCTCGAATCCACCAGGTGAGATGGCGTTGACCCGGATGCCAAGTGGGGACAGGAATCCGGCCAGGTCCTGAGTCATACCGATTACACCGGCCTTGGCCGCGGCGTAATCGATCGGCTGTTCGTGCATTTGGTTTTGTTCGTACATCTGACGGTCGCGGCCCACCATGCCCGCGATCGATGCGATATTGATGATGGAGCCGTGTCCTTGTTCCGCCATGATTTTCCCGAAGGCCTGGCAGCAGAAGAGTGTTTCCACGAGGTTGGTGTCGATCAACTGCCGGACATCTTCAGGTTTCCTCTCGAACAGATTGGTGGGGATGAGACCCAGTCCACCCCCGGCGTTGTTGACCAGAACGTCGATCCGTCCCTTCCAGGCGCCTGCTGCTTCGGCTACAGCGGTCACCTGTCCGGAGTCGCAGACGTCCAGAGCCAGGGGTAGGATCTCTCCCTGACACGTTGTCTTCAGGCTCTCGATTGCCTTTTCCGCGCTTGCCAGGGTCCGCGACGTGATCACCAGATCGCTTCCTGCCTCACCCAGAGCCTGGGCCATATCGAGTCCCAGGTCCCGAGCGCCACCGATGACCACGGAAACCCTACCGTTCAGACGAAATAACTCTTCTATTGACATGTCCTGACTCCTGAGTTTCAGGGATTGTATACAGGGGCTCGAACACGATCAAGGCAGGCACGAACGTGGATGGTCCTGTTCGCGGATCGCAAAGAGCAGGTTGCACGCGAAAAGCTGACTTGGATTCAGATGTTGAAAATCTTTGCAGGCGGTCGATTAGGACGGAACAATTTCCGCAGCCCACTTCGTCGATGAGAGAAACAGGCCTGGGAAAAGTGATTCGGAGACTCCCAGTTCGCCAGCGAGCGAGGAAAAAGTTTCCCATTCTGCACGCTCGTAGGCGAGGACCGCTTGAAACGGGGCTTGAAGAGGTCCCCCTTCGTTCAGCAAGGCAGCTTGGGCTTCCTCAGGTAGAGGAACGTGGGTAACCGCCTCGTCCAAGGGGAGTCCGAGGACGGCATCCAGACAGGAGAACATGCCCATCAGAAAAAAGTCGAACTTGCGGTTTTCCATCCCAATCTGACCCGCCAGTGACTCGCAGACGCTGGCCCGGATCAACGACTGAACCAGCAGCTCTTGAGCGCGGTCCTCCATAATCGTCGAAAGGACCACCAGACAAAACAGCCTTCTCAAGTTCTCCTGTCCCAAGAGCGTCAGGCTGTGTTTGATGGAATCGATGTAGCTGACGAGCTCCCTGCCGGCCGTGTTGATGTATCTCAACAACTTGGAGGTCAACGCAGGATCGCCTTTCACGATTCCTTCGATTTCCGCGAAATCAAGGTGGGGTACTCGAACCGCCTGCAGGAGCTGGAGGTAGGCGAACTTGAAGGAAGGGATCTGCTTGTGGGAGAGCACGACTGGCTTGCTGAAGAAGTAACCCTGAAAATAGGTGTAGCCCAGCCCGAGAGCCTCATCGAATTCTTCCCGGGTCTCGACCTTTTCCGCCAGAAACTGGATCTTTTTATTCTTGATGAGGCCAGGTAGTTTGCGTCTTTCCTCCGGACCCGATAGCAAGAAGTCCACTTTGATGATGTCAGCAAGGCTGATCAGCGATTCATACTTGGAATCGAAGATAAAGTCATCCAGCGCAAGGCGGTAGCCTCGGAGCTTCAGCCTCACACACGCTTCGAATACACTCTCATCTGGCTCCACATCCTCTAGAATCTCAATCACGACTTGTTCTTTGGGGAAGAGGAAGGCCATATCCTTGAGCAGCAGGTCACGGGTAAAGTTGATGAAGGCCGCCTTTCCGCCGGTCAAGGTCGACATGCCGAGACCCAGAACGCCGTCAACCAGAACGCTGGCCGAGGCCTGATCTCCATCGAAATCTCCAAACGAATTTTCCAGACTCGACCTGAAGAGCAGCTCATAGGCATGGACCTCCTCTTTCTGGGTGAATATCGGCTGTCTCGCTACAAAAGTGTCCATTGGCTGGTTCAATAAACGAAATCAACGTCCAGGTTACTCTTCGTCTTTAGAAGGGAAGCGCATTAGCGCGAATGGTATGCCGGAGGCCCGAGCTTCCAGGGCCCATTTGAAGTCTTGGAATCGTGATCGGGAGTGTCGGGCGAAATCCGTCAGCTCACTCTAGTTGCTTGTCCCGCTGAGGTATCGAGAACCGTTCACTTCAGGTAGGTCAACACAATGGACACGACCGCGGCTGCACCGAGGGTCACGGGAGCCCACGCCAGGCTGCGTTTCCAGAGAGGGACAAAGGCACGCCAGTTGGAGAGAGCCATTGCGCTGGCCGTGAATCCGGTCGTCAGCAGAAAGTAGAGAAGCCCGCAGATCAGGGACAAGCCGAGCAGAATCAGGCCGCTTCCGACTTGGGTTGCATCCGTAAGGGACACCCTTTCCAGAAGCAGCTCAACCAGCTGACCCATCAGATAGGCGACGATCGTGATCTGGGCGAGGTTGAACACGCGACGATAGGCTCCCTTAACGTGCATTCGGAAGTTGAAGGTGAGTGCTTCGACGATCGCGATCATTACCGCTACCTGGGGCCCAAAGTGCAGCATGGCGGCGAAGACGAAGATGTCACTCAGCGTGATCCACATCCGGTCTTTGTAGAGGGCCATCCGGACCGGAAAGCAGGTCGACAATATGGTCAGTCCCGCCAGATACAACCAGTTCATACCCGGTTGAGTCAGGGAATAGTAGGCGCAGTAGAAAAAGACGGGTACAGCTGCCAGGATGATCGCCAAGATGTATGCTTTGGCCTGTCTTGGGAGAGAGGCTTCGAAAAATCGGAGCTGAGCTAACCCCAGCAGCCGACTTCCGGTGTAGGCGGTCTCCTCGCTCTGTCCCTGACGTTGCAGCTTTACCCTGTGAGCGTAATAGGTGCCCAGGATGAGCGGCACCACGGCCAGCGCCACGACAAAATCCATCGGGCGGTAGCAAAGAAAGAGAATGGCCGCCGTGGAGGCGTTGCAGAAGAAGGTGGGTGAAATCCAGAGGAAGTGCTCCCACCACAACCGGGCGAACGGCTGGTCCGTAGCCAGGCCCACAGCCCCCGCAACCAGACTCGAATTAATCATGAAATAGAGCAGGCCACAGAGGAGAGCGACCGCGACGAGCCCCGGTACATCTGCCAGCCGAGTCTCACCCAGGGTGATGGCTCCACCGGCTAGACGATCGAAGACCTGACCGACGACAAAGGCGCCGAGTGCTACCTGCGCTATGTTGAAAAGATACTTGTAGGGTTGTTTGATGCGGACCCGTAGGCTGGCGATGGTTGCCTCGATTGCTCCGATGACGGCAGCCACTGCGGGACCGAACAGCAAGATTGAAGCGAAGATGAAGAAATCACTCACGCAGATCGTCAGAGATCCCTTCTGCCCAGCCAGCTTCACCTTTACCGCGAAACAGCTGGTGATGACGGTCAGGGCAGCCAGGAAGATCCAATTCGGGTTCGGCTGGGTCAGCACGGAATAGAGACAGTAGGGCAGCAGCGATAGACCTAGCAGGGTGACGAACAGAAGGTATATTTTCGCTCGGGTTGAAACGGTTTCACCACAGTGCGTCATCTTTCTTCACTCCCTATTTGCCCTTGCCGCAGTTGACTGAGAACTACTTCTCGGTGGCTCTCAACCTGGCGTGCATCTGTTCAGTTCTCGGACTGGTCATTGAGCCCACTTGTTCGTTGGCTGCGACGCATGACCTTCAATCTCCCTCGAAGTCGCTCCAGAAGATGGAATCGCTCCACATAATGGAATCACTCCACAGGATGGAGTCCGACCACAGGATGGAGTCTGACCACAGGATCGAATCCGACCACAGGATCGAATCCGACCACAGGATGGAGTCGCTCCAGACGATCGAGTCACTCCACAGAATCGAGTCGCTCCAGAGGATCGAGTCACTCCACAGAATCGAATCGGACCAGAAGATCGAATCGCTCCAGAGGATCGAGTCACTCCACAGGATGGAGTCGCTCCACAGGATGGAGTTGCCCCAAAGGCCCGCGTCGGAATCCACCATATTGCTGTAGAAGACGCGGTCGCCGAAGACGAAGGCGCCTCCCGACCAGACCTCTTCCTCTCCATTCTCGCCATTCAGGATCCAGTGAGGATCCACGTTGGCCGAAACACTCTTGCCGGAGACGTCCATTACCTCGGCCAACTTGATGGCCGTATAGGCATTCAAAAAGCCGTTGCCCTGCTCCAGGGGATGGACCTGGTCCATTTTGGCGGCGGTCAACAGCAAGATCGACTTGACCAGGTTGGGATTCAGGTCCGGGTTCGCTTCCAGCATCAAAGCCGCCACACCGCTGACCAGGGCCGTCGACATGCTGGTCCCGCTCAGGGACATGTGGTTGGAATCGATCACCAAGCCTGGATGGTTGGTGGCGATGTCACAGTCATCTGCCTTCAGCGAGATGATGCCGTTGCCAGGCCCCACCAGATCGGGCTTGAACAGCCCGTCGGGCAGCGAGAAGCCGCGCGAGCTATAGCTGGTCGCCACGTCATCGGCATGGGTCACGGTCCCCTTGGTGTTGACTGCTCCTACGGTGATGACGGACGGCTCGGTTCCTGGACTGGTAATTCCTCCCCAGAGCTCTGGGTAGCCGGGGGCCTTCCCCAGATTGCCGGCCGAGACCACGGTGACGATCCCCGCTTCCACCATGTTGCGCACGGCCTGAGACAGGGGGTCGGTCTCGAACGATTCGATCGCCGGATGTCCGACCGAGAGATTGGCCACCCGGATGTTATAAGTGTCCTTGTTGGCGATCAGCCAGCCGATCGCCGCGATCAGGTTGCTGGTATAGCCGGCCCCGTTATCGTCGATGACCTTGACGTGAAGGAAGTCGACGCCCGGGGCGACGCCCGAGTACTGTCCGGAGGAGAGGCTTCCCCGGGCGCCGATGATCCCGCTCACGTGCGTGCCATGGCCGTAGCCGTCGTTGTAGCTGGAGGCCACCACCGGGGTCCCCGTCGTGAACTCCACCGAGGGAGCGCCCCCCCCAGTTCGATCTGGATGTTGTCGGCAAAGAACACACAGTCGTTGTTGGGACCGTGGGTCAAGAAGCGAAGCTGGGTACCCGCAGAGGTGTACTCGCTGATGTCAAAAGATTCAAAAGTGTGGTTGGAGTCGACCCCGTCCATCGCATACGTCTTGAGCGTGCTCCAGTTGGCTCCGCTGTCCGAGGAGATGTCCAGCGTCAGGTCGGCGTAGGGCGACTCGCACTCATCGTAGGTTCCGCGTCGGTAGCTGAACGACAGTGTGGCCCCACTGCCACTGCTCAGATCCACTGCACGACTGACGCCGAAGCCGGGATCCGGATTGTTCCGCTTGGACCCTCCCACCCGCAGACACTTTGGAGAGAGGCAATTGGTGGAATTGGGCGAGACCTGAACCGGACCGTCGTCAACCCCCGATCCACTGGGTTCGTCGATCTCCACCCAGGGGCCGTTCCACGGTAGCGAACCGTTACTGTTGTTGTAGTTACGGTCGTTGAACTCGTCCCGAACCACTCCGCCGTTGGAGAATCCTGGCAGATCAGTATGATCGGAGACGCCTGAGTCGAAGACTGCCACCCCGATACCCTGCCCGTTGTAGCCAATATTGTTCTGGGAGCCGTTGCCGGAGTTGGGCTGTTCGAGACCAATGGTGGCCAACAAGGCGTTGGATCCAGCAGAGACGGAGCTTGAGCTGCTGCCGCCGTTAAGCTGGATCTGGACATTGTCAATGTAGAAATAACCCTCGATTTCGTTACTCGATGAGTTGAGCGGGTCTGTGCGCGTCAGCAGAAAGCGTACTTCGGTGTCCGAAGCGAGGTGAGAGGAGATGTTGTAACTGGCGTTCCCTCCGCTGACGTCCACGTCTCTTTCGATCACGTAGGTGGTCAGCGTCGTCCAGCTTCCCCCACCGCCGCGAACCTGGACCTTGAGAAACCCTTCATTGGAACGGGCCTCATACCCGTAGTGATAACTCAGCGTAGCGGACGTTGAATTCGAGAGGTCTGCCCTCCGTGTCAGCGTCCAAGGGCCACCGGAACTCTCGTTGTAGTCCCCCAGATACATACAGCTGCCGGAGGCACAGTAGGAATCGTTGACGACTTGAAGCAGACCGTTATCCGGGCCGTTCGACTCACCGGCTTCCTGCCAGTTGTTGCTCCAGTTCGCACTCCCGTCGTTGCCCGCGTAGTCGGTTCCGGAGTCAAAGTCGTCGGCCACCGTCTGCGGGCTGTTGGTCGCCCGAAGCGGCATATCCAGCGTGATGTAGTTCGCCTGTCCCTGTTCGACCAGTTGGCGGATTTCTCGGACCGTCATCCGGCCCGCGTGGGCGTGCACTTGCTCCAGAGCCTTGGGCTGGGCCAGTCCCGTGGGAGCCCCATGTGCCTCGTAGGAATCGGGATTGGATTGAATGATGACGCGGATCTCGGCCTTGACGTCGTGAGTGGCTTCATAGGATGCCAGTAGCTGAGCCAACGCGGGCGCAACTTTCGCTCGGGGGCTATTTCCCTTGCTTGCGGTGGTGTGAATATTGCTCCCCCCAAGGAAGCTATTCGACTTGGCGGCGGCGGATCTAGTGGTAGACTGCGGAGCCTTCGTCCGCTTGCTGACTGTTGGCTGATGGGGAGCCGTTTGACCGGGGCGGGTGCCAGCCACCCGGTTCATGGCCCGATCGGGCCTCGCCAGGCCGCGGTCCCGATTCCGGTTGTCTCGAAGTACAGGAGGACGTTGCTTGGGCTGATCCGATTCCGTGAACGAGGAACTCGCTCTTCCCTCCAGCTGCTCAGGCGGCGCACCGTCTGGTATGAAGAGGAAATAGACGAAGTAGGCCGCGACAGCCACGGAAAAGACTAACGAAAACCGAGATGCAGGACGTTTCATCACGAAGACCTCCAGCGGTTTCGCGAATCCACTTTCGGCAACTGATCAGCCCTATCGCCCAGGCGACTTAGGTCTCAGCTTTGCGCCCCGTGGCTTTCGCACACAGGTTGCCCTTTCGCTGTTGGATGCGAAAACTAGGCTGTTACGAAAAAGTTGTGAATAGTGATTTGGGTGCGGCTCTTTTAGAGCGAACCATTATCCTTTATTGACAATAGGTTAGCCGGGTCCGAATCGTAGCGAGTGGCGCTTTTGGGCGAGATAAGGCTTGGCGAAGGGCATAAGTCGGCTAAAACGCGTCGGATTGCGGTGCGCTCGGATAGCCGCCGGGCCGGGCCTGAGACTCTGCCCGCTGTGAGTCGGTGGAATCCCGGTGCGATGAAAAATTGAAAGAGGGAAAAAAGCACTGGACATTTGTGCGTCGGTTTGCTAGCGTAGGTTTGTGGCAGAGGGTGTGGAGAGCAAAGCGCCGCGATTCCTAGGTCATGAGGTGGGCAAAGCGGAGCAGGCCCTGATCCGGGAGATCGTGGGGACGTGTGGGGGTCTGAGCCGGATGGAACTGGCCGCCACCGTGTGCGAGTTGCTGGGGTGGAAGCGCCGCACGGGGTCGCTGAAAGCGCGGGAGTGCCGGGAGTTTCTGGAGAAGCTGGAGAGCCAGGGGGGGCTGGTGTTGCCCCCCAAGCGGCTGGGGCGGCCGCCGGGGAAAGCGACCGGGGTACCGGTGACGGCGCGGGGAGAGCCGGGTCCCCGGCTGGTGGGCACGGCCCGGGACCTGGGCGAGATTCAGCTGCAGCCGGTTCGGACGCCGGAGCAACGAGGGCTGTTCCGGGAGCTGGTGGGGCGCTACCACTATCTAGGCCACCGGGTGCCGTTCGGGGCGCATCTGCGCTACCTGGTCTACGCCTCGGAGCCGGCGGGGCGGGTGGTGGCCTGCGTGCAGTTTTCGAGCGCGGCCTGGCGGATTGCGGCGCGCGACCGCTGGATCGGATGGGAGGCGGAGGCGCGGACGCGCCAGCTGGTGCACGTGGTCTCGAACAGTCGCTATTTAGTGTTGCCCTGGGTCCAGGTCAAGAACCTGGCGAGCCGGATCTTATCGCGGGCCGTGCGGCAGCTGGCGCTGGACTGGCCCCGGAGCTACGGGGTCGAGGTGTTTTTGGTGGAGACGTTGGTGGATCCGGAGCGCTACCGGGGCAGCTGCTATCGGGGGGCGAACTGGATCGAGCTGGGGAGCACGCGGGGCGGGAAGCGAGAGGATCGGCTGGCGCGGAGCGAGGCGGCAGCGCCGAAACGGGTGCTGGTGTATCCGCTGGTGGCGGAGGCGGCCCGACGCTTGCGGGAGGGCTAGAAGTTGCGAGCGGTAGCCGCCCAGTTACAGCCCGAGGATGAGTTCGCGGCGGCGCGGGAGCAGTTTGCCCAGATGGAGGCCTTTCTGATGTCCGACGAGGCCCATAGGAAGACGCACAGCGAGTTGGAGCGAGAGCTGGAGCAGCAGGGGCGGGAGCTGCTGCGACGGTTCTACCAGGCGCACCTGGAGCTGCGGGCTCCGGGTGAAGCGGCCGCTGCGGTGCGGGATTCGGAAGGGCAGGTGCGGCAACAGCGCCGGCGGCAGCAACGGGGGCTGGAAACGGTCTTTGGAGAGGTTCGGGTGGAGCGGCTCGGCTACGGGGGAGAGGGGCTCCAGAGCCTGCACCCACTGGATGCGGATCTGAACCTCCCGCCGGAGTTGTACTCGCACCAGGTGCGGCGGCGGGCGGCGGAGGAAGCCGCCGAGGGGTCGTTCGACAAAGTCGTGGAGGCGCTGTCGAAAACCACGGGGGCGCAGGTGGGCAAGCGTCAGGTGGAGGAGCTAGTGGGCCGTGCCGCCCAGGACTTCGATGCCTTCTATCAGGAGCGACAAGCGGGAGCGTTGGCTCCGAGCGAGTCGGGGTCGATCTTGGCGATCTCGGTGGACGGCAAAGGAGTGGTGCTGCGTCGTGAGGATCTGCGGGAGGCGACGCGGCAGCGGGCGGAAGCGAGCGAGCACAAGTTGCAGAAGCGGTTGAGCAAGGGCGAAAAGCGCCACGCCAAGCGGATGGCAACGGTCGCGGCGGTGTACACCCTCGCGCCTCAGGTGCGGCGGCCGGAGGAGGTGATGCGGGTCCTGGCCCCGCAGCCGCAGCGGGAGGAAGGGAAGCGACCGCGGCCCCAGCACAAACGGCTGTGGGCGAGCTTGGAGAAGCGTCCCGAAGAGGTCATCGAGCAAGCCCTCGGAGAAGCCCGCTCGCGGGATCCCACGGGGCGCAAGAGTTGGGTGGTGCTGGTCGACGGCCATCGGAGTCAGCTGAAGACGCTGCTGCGGTGTTTGCACCGATCCGCCAGGGCGGCGCCCACGATCGTGCTGGACTTCATCCACGTGAGCGAGTACGTGTGGAAGGCCGGCATGGCTCTGCACGGGGAAGTCAACCCGAAGCTGGAGGGCTGGGTGGGCGAGCACCTACTGAGTATTCTGCGCGGGCGCAGTGGCTATGTGGCGGGCGGAATCCGTCGCAGTGCGACCCGTCGGGGCCTGGCGGGCAAGGCGCGCGAAGCGGTGGATCGCTGCGCCAACTATCTGCTCAAAAATGCGGAGTATCTGAAGTATGACACCTATCTGGCGAGGGGGTTCCCGATTGCCACCGGTGTCATCGAGGGGGCCTGCCGTTACCTGGTCAAAGATCGGATGGAGGTGACCGGGGCGCGCTGGTCTCTGGCGGGGGCTGAGGCGGTCTTACGCCTGCGTGCGCTGCAGGCCAGCGGAGACTTCGACGCCTATTGGCGCTTTCACGAGCGGCAGGAGTCGCTCAGAAACCATGCCGCGCGCTACGCGGACGGCGAGCTGGTCCCTGTGCGCGGCCCCACGCGCTCTCACCTGAAGCGGGTGAAGTAAGAAGATCCAGAAGTCCAATCGGTCGGTCTTCCGTGTCAGATTGTTCTGCCCCACCCAACTACCCAACCCCAAAATGCCTTCGCCGCTCCCATAGTAAGAGAGGTCCATCTTGCGTTCGACGGCACCAGAATCGCCTGTTCTAAAAGAGCCGCACCCTAGTGATTTCAAGATTCCCTTCCTCACCCATGCCTTTTCGGAAGGTTGGTAGGAGAACTTTAGGGGAGGTCGGAATTTTCCTTGCCGAGAGGGGACTCATTGGGGCGAGACTCAGTCCTGACGGACTAACCCGCATTTCTCAGGGGACCTTACCATCAGCAAGATCCACCAAATCGTTGGCGTAGAGAGTAGGTGAGCCGAAAGAGACAGGACTAGGAGGAGAACCAACGGAATCAGTTTCTTTGTGGCATTGACCTCCTGGCCCGGTTTGTTCGGGGCCTTTACCCCCGGGGTTGCGGAAAGGGCGGCCTAGGAGTGCCAGGCCACGGACAGATTTCTTCGAGGGAAGGAGGCGGTGCTATAATTCCAGCATCAATTCCGCAGCCAGACTCAGGTTAAGGAAGACAATCAATGGCGTCTGTGTCGCAACCGGTGGGGATGATGCAGCCCTACGGCGAGAAGTCGAGTCCCTACTAGCGCAGGAAGGGAAGGTTCAGGGCAATCGAGGGGGAGGAAAGCTGCGACTGAGGTCACGACCATGAAACGACGCGGCTGCATCTTTGGCGTGGCGCTTCTGGGTGCGATGTTCTTCCGCCCGGCATTCGCGGAGACGGTCTTGCCCGAAGAACCGGTCGAAATCGGACATGAGTCGCAGTTCTTCGTTGACGATTACATCGTGGACAACCGCTGGGCCTTGCTCAAGAAGGACGAGGCTCTCTTGCGGGTGGCCCACCGCCCGGTCAAGCACGCTGCCAATCCGCTTATCCGGGGTGAGGGCAATTACACAAATGTCGCTTGGGACGAGGACGCAAAGCTCTTCCGGATGCTCTACCAGGACTTCTGGTACTACAGCCTGAAACCGGTCAAGTACACCTACGCTGTGGCCTACGCCGAGTCGAGAGACGGCATCGAGTGGAAGAAGCCGCGACTGGGTTTCTACAAGTGGATGGGCTCGAGGGACAACAACATCTGCTGGCAGGTCCCCTCGGACCGAGAGGGCCCGAAAAGCATCGGCGCGTACTCGCAGTACCTGCTCGACCTACCCAAGGAGCATCGCCGCGGTCACAAGTACGTCATGTATTACGTCGGCGCCGACGGCGTTTACCTGGTGGGTTCGGACGATTGCATTCACTGGGACGAATCCAGTGTCACGAGCATAGGCGAAGACTTTCATCCGGACACGCACAGCTCGATCGTGTGGGACCCCCGTCAGCAGCTCTACGCATGGTTCACCCGACCGACCGACCGCTACGGCGATGGCGACAACCTGGTTCGCGGAGCCACGCGTCGGGTTGCCCGCATGTCGAACCGGGCGCTGTGGGTCCAGTGGCCCCTGAACACGCAGACCATCCTCATCCCCGATGCGGACGACGCGACCGAGAGCTCCAACCTGGTCTTTGAGGGCTCCAACTTCTTCTACGGCATGCCGACAACCTACCACGCTGGGATCTACTGGGGCTTTGCGTGGCCGTACAAGAGGAAGGCAGAGACGATCGACACCCAGCTGGCCATCAGCCGCAATGGACGTGTCTTCGAGCGCCTGCCAAGGCGCCCGCGGCTCGTCGGTCTGGGGCCCGAGGGGGCCTGGGACGACGGTATGGTCTTCGCCTCGCACTGGCTGGAGGTCGGCAGCGAGTGGTGGATCTACTATGGCGGCAATGATGCGCCCCACGACGCGCCGACGCGGAACTCCGGAATCGGCCTCGCGACGATCCGCAGGGAGGGTTTCGTTTCCTTGCGCGGTCCGGCGCACGGGGGGGTCATTTCCACGCGCCGTATCCGGTGGCCCGGCGGTCGACTCCTCGTGAACTGCGATGCCGAGCCCGGTGGCAGGCGGGGCCAGCTCAAGGTACGTGTTGTCGACACCGGCCGTCGGCCTTTTCCCGGCTTCGGTTACGAGGACAGCGTCCCCTTCGGCGGCGACAGCACCGCTCACGAGATGCGCTGGAAGGAGAGACGTATCGACGAGCTGAGGGGCCGGGTGGTGCGTTTGGAGTTCCTCCTGACAGCAGCGGATCTCTACACATTCCAGGCCACGCCCCTCGACGCGAAGTAGCGACAAGTCGGACTCGAGGGGCCGTCGCCTGGTGCCGGGTTCCGGTCAAGACGCTAACCCGCATTTCTCATCGCTGGTCTACTGCGTCGCCGCAAACATCCGTCCTGGCTGCGTTACGCTCGGTCGGCCTCCTCGACGTACTGCACGAGTACGACTGCGGGGGCCTCGGTCGCAAGCCTTGCCAGGACGGCCCTTGCGGCGCCTCGCTACGACAAGCGATGAGAAATCCGGGCTAGTCAACTATCTGCTCTTGCGCGCCCGGATCGGCGAGGGTACCGTCAGGGCGTGAGACAAATCGGGAAATCGATTGTCGGTCTCGGTCTTTGCATCGCTCTTGCCTCCTTGGCCGCAGTCCGGGAAACCGCCGCAGCCGCACAACTGGAGCTGATCGTCCTGGACGCGTCCTCCGGTCACCGGGTCGCCGCGCGGGTGAGACTCCGGGACGCCTCAGGCCGGGACCATGTCCCGCCAGGGGAAAGGGATGAGCGGCGACGGCACGGAAAACTGTTGGTCACGGCCGGAACGGTCGAACCACTCGAGGTCGACCGCTGGTTCATCAGCGATGGGTCGGTCTCGCTGAAGGTACCTGCCGGCAAGATGCTGATTCGTGTCGAAAGAGGATTGGAGTACCGGCCGGCCCTGGAGACGGTGGAGCTTCGGGAAGGCGAACGGACGACTCACCAGATCGAACTCCAGCGCTGGATCAACTTGCGCGAACGGGGATATGTCTGTGGTGAAAACCACATTCACCAAACGGCTGGAATCCTGGGGCCAAAACTGGCAGCCGAGGGCCTCGATTTTGGCACCTCCATGTCCTGGTGGAACAGCCACCGGCTTGAGGTGCCGGCTGGGTTCGGTTGGAGGGCCGATCTGTCCTTTGCAGGCGCGTCCATTCCCACCTCGGTCCTGGATGCCGAGCTCGAATATTCGTCCTGGGGACCCGTCTATCTAATCGGTCTGAAAAGGCATCTATTGTTTCAAGCCGACCAGGGGCGATCGGCATTGTCTGTTCTCCGTGAGGCACATGAGCAGGGCGCATTGGTGTGCTATCACGCTGGCTGGCGGCCGGAGGCATTGCTCGATTCCCTGCTGGGACATGTCGACGTGATCAACGTCTGCAACAACTATTTCTTGCGCCATATGTTCCTACCGCGCAAAGGAGCGGGCAACTTGTTGTCGCTGGAGGGACTCCCCAAGTACGCCAACACGCCGCTCGACATGATGCGCATGAACACCGATGGCTATTACCGGCTCCTGAATTGCGGGCTACACCTGGCGGCCGGTGCCGGTTCGTCGTCAGGGGCTCAGGACTCACCCGTCGGCTACAACCGGGCCTATGTGCGAGCAGGTGGCAAGCCGGATCTGGAGGCCTTCCTACAGGCTTGGCGTGAGGGGCGGAACTTCGTGACCAACGGGCCCATGATCTTTTTTACGGCTCGTGATACCTCGGGAAGGGAGGCCATCTACCGTCCCGGCGATACGATCGCGTTTGAAGCACAGGGAGGCCGCCTCCATCTGAAGGCCACCGTGCATTCGGATCAGCCGCTACGTTCCCTTGAGATCGTGGCCAATGGACGGGTGATCCGGGGCGGTTTGCTGAAGGGCAATCTAGAGCAGACCGAGATTGAATCGACGCTGGAGGTCGATGCCGGGACCTGGCTTGCGGTGCGGGCCACTGCCGAGGATCGTCTGCTGAGCGATGAGCGGTTGGCGCGCTACCGTCGTAAGATCGACGACCAGCTGCCCTGTCGGCTCCGTTTCGCCCACACCAGCCCCATCTACGCTACGGTTGGAGGGCAGGGCGCGTGGGTCCAGGAGTCGGTGGACGAGGCAAGACGATGGCTGGACGGATTCGAGCGCCTGGCCCGGTCCAAGGCGGATCAAAAGCACCTATCTGAGATCCTTGAAGCGTTGGACGCTGCGCGGGTGAGATTGGCCGAACCCAGGTGAATCGCCGCATCCACGCTTGAGAGGACCACCAGGGTCTCGATAACGATTGCATTGACACTCTTCCCCTTTTCCCGCCCCAGGAGCTTCAGACGATGGTTAACTTCCTCTGGGACACCACGAATGGTCAATTGGCTTGCCATGCCTAGATGATAGAAAACTCATGCAGGCACGCCATCACTCGGGGAGATCATAGCTACGCGCCAGGCCGCTAAAGTGGCTTTGAATGCTTGTATTCTGGCACGCTGTCTTATAGGTTGATTCTTTTGCAGCCGGGATCTCTAGGAGAGCGCTTGCTAGGCGGGTTGTCCTGGTCGACAGAGGGCGATAACTGAGCTGGTTTCCAGCAAACGGAGGAGTTTCATGTCACTGGGTTCGGTCATACAAGAACTACGCGAATTCGACACTGCGCTGCTTGCGAACACGATTGGTTACATTGACGCCACGCCGGCCCAGGAGTTCTATATGGCCGGGACAATTCAGTCCGTCACTCCCAGCCTGGGGCCCACCGTGGGTGTTGCCGTTACCTGTGAAATGGACTCCAGTTCGCCCGGCGGAGAGGCCAATATGGGTGTCTTCTGGCAGCAAGTGGATCGAATCAATGCCATGGAGGAGCCAGTGGTCTGGGTGGTCAAGACCACTGGATCTCGACCCGACCATGAGTGTGTCCTGGGTGATGGCATGGCCAAGGGTCTCTATGCTGCGGGATGCATCGGTGCGGTTGCCGACGGTGGTTTGCGGGACGTGGCGGGTCTCTTGAGCATCCCGTTCGCCGCCTACTCTACCGGCGTCACCATCCACCACTGCGCCCTCCGCATCGGGACGACGGACCAGCCAATCGAGGTAGGAGGGATTCAGGTCAGCCCCGGAGACGTGATCCACGCTGATCCCGAAGGTGTGATTCGTATCCCTTCGAGCTGTCTGGACGCCCTGCCTGATGCTGCGGTAAGAATGCGGGCTTTCGAAAGCGAAGCCCACTTTCTCATGAGGCGGACCGATTTGACTCCCAGCGACAAGCCAGGGCTGGCGAAGGGGCTACTGGGCAAGTACGGCTTCGCCTGAGTCGGCATCTCGTTTCAGAGCGAAACAAGCTGGGTTCTCAAGCATGTTTTTTCCCCTCGGACACACATTTCATCTCGACGAGGAGACCAGTTTCCGGTGGCGCTTCGTCGGATTGGTCGTCGCCGGCTTGCTGTTGGTCGGTTACTGGCAGGAGTGGATCAGATCCCCATTTAAGTGGGATCTGGCGATCGCCCTGACCTTTATCTACGGGTACAGCACCTTTACCCGTGCCTTCCAGGATCTGCTAGCGCGAAAGATCAGTGCGGATCAAGCAGTCACGATAGCTGCCCTGGCCGCGCTCTATGTCGGCGAGTACCTTGCCGCGGCCGAAGTCGTCTACATCATGTTGGTGGGAGAGACACTCGAAGCGTATGCGGCACGTCGCTTTCAAACCGACCTAAGCAAACTTCTCTCCTGTCTCCCGCCGCAGGCTCACGTCGAGCGCGATGGGCGCGAGCAAGAGATTCCCCTCGAGGAGGTTCAGGCAGGCGAAAGGGTTGTCGTCTACCCGGGCGAGAGGGTTCCGGTCGATGGGACCATCCTTGACGGAGAATCTCTGTTGGATGAGAGCTCCATCACCGGCGAGTCCCTTCCTCGCGAGCGGGTCAGCGGTGAGTCTCTCTACGCGGGCAGTCTCAACCAGACCTCCCGACTGTTGGTCCAGGCCCACCAGGTGGGCGATCATACCGTCCTCAGCCGTATCGTAGAGCTGGTTCGTCACGCCAAGGAAAGCAAGGCACCGATCCAGCGCACTGCCGACCGCTACGCTCAGTGGTTTCTGCCCCTGGTTCTTGGCATTGCCGCTGTTTGTTACCTGATCACCGGCGAATGGATGCGGTCGGTTGCGATCTTGATCGTCGCCTGCCCCTGTGCCATGGTTCTGGCCACTCCGGCTGCGGTCCTCGCTTCTGTCAGTGCCCTTGCCCGCCGTGGAATCATCGTCAAAGGGGGAGCTCAGCTCGAGAAGGTGGCGCAGGTTGACTGCGTCGCGTTCGACAAGACGGGAACGCTGACGCGGGGACGTCCGGAGCTGGTTGAGGTCCAGTGTTTTGACGATTTTCAGGAGTCCCAGGTGCTGTCCTGGGCTGCCTCCCTGGAGTTCTATTCCGAACATCTGCTGGGACGTGCGATCCGAGTCGGCGCCCAGGAAAAGGGCCTCTCCCTCGGTCATGCGCAGGACGTAAAGCGGCATGCGGGCCTGGGTATGGAGGGCAGTGTTGCGGCGCTGGTGGAGGGGGAGACCGGGGACCAGGTCGAAGCGAGCCGCGTCTTAGTGGGGAGCGCTCGCTTCCTGGAACAAAAGGGTTTCAGTCTTTCAGAGGAGCAGAAGTCGGTCCTGGACCAGGCTGCTGCCGCAGGATCTATTCCCGTGCTGGTCGCGAACGGAGACCGTCTGGCGGGCGTCTTGATCTTGAGGGACTTACCTCGACCCGAGGCCTCAAAGACGCTGCATCAGCTCCACCATCTCGGTATCCACAAGTCTCTCCTGCTGACTGGGGACAATCAGAATTCAGCCAACCAGATCGCAAAGACGGTGGGCATTTCGGAGGTCGCAGCCAACCTCTTGCCAGAAGAGAAGTTGGCTCGTCTCGAGGAGGTCAAACGCGAGGGTTTCACCGTCGCCATGGTGGGGGATGGAGTCAACGACTCTCCCTCGCTGGCGGCGGCCGATGTGGGTGTCGCCATGGGAGATACCGGAACCGACATTGCGGCCGAAGCCTCAGGTGTCATTCTGGTCGGAGACGGGGGGCTGGATCGTCTATCCGTTCTGATCGAAACCAGTCGCAAGACGGTCAAGACCATTCAAGACAACATCCTGTGGTTCGGCTTTGCCTTCAACCTGGTAGCCGTAGTGGCTGCGTTTCTTGGATACTTGACCGCGGTAGCAGCGGCCGTCGTCCACCAGGGATCCTCCTTCCTCGTGTTGATGAACTCTCTCAAGCTACTGGAGGGTCGTCCCCGAAGCCTCTTGCCTCATCGCGCCCAACACGCGCTGCATGATTTTCAGCATTGGTGGGCGGATCACTGGCACCCCAGCTCCCTTCTGGATCAGCTGGCCCATTGGGCAGGACATCACCGACAGCCCTTGCTCAGGTTCTTTTTCGTCGCGGCTCTCGCCCTCTATGTGCTTTCCGGTGTTGCGGTGATCCGCCCCGCTCAGATAGGGGTGGTTGAACGCTTCGGCAGAATGCTCGAGACGACCCTGAGCCCTGGCCTTCACTACGTCTTTCCCTGGCCGGCAGAGCGTCTTCATCGAATCAACCCAAGCCGCGTCAACTCTCTGCAGTTTGGGTTTCGATTGTCAGAGACGGACTCCGAGGAGGGAGAGCCTACCGCCTACGAGTGGAATATCCAGCATCGCCAGGGGCGCTATGTCAGGCGGGAAGAAGAGGCGGTTATGCTCACGGGCGACGAGTATTTGGTAGAGGTCAATGCCGTCGTACACTACTTCATCAGCCAACCCAGACAGTTCCTGGTTCGTACGGTCGATTTCGAAAACACTCTCAGGTTCTTGTGCGAGGGAGCCCTGCGCTATGTGGTCGCAACCATGACCTTGGACCAGGTGCTGGCTCTGGATCGCCTTCAGATCGAAAGCACGGCCAGGGAGATGGTTCGGAGCGAGCTGGACTATCTGGGCCTGGGAGTTGAGATCCAGTCTCTCAATCTTCAGGACGTGCATCCTGCCCTCGAAGTGGTCGATGTCTTCCGCAGTGTGGCGGGTGCTCTCGAGGAAAAGAGCCGGATGATCAACGAGGCGCAGGCCTATGCGAACGAGCGGGTTCCCTTGGCCCGGGGTGCCGCGCAGAAGAGAATGATCGATGCGGAATCCTATCGGTTTCGAAGAGTGCATCGGGCGGTAGGAGAGAGTCAGCGCTTTGGTCTGCAATACGACGCCTATCTTGGTTCTCCTCAGACAACCCGGACCCGTGTCTATCTGGAGGCGGTGGAACAGGGATTGGCAGGGAAGAAGAAGTACATTCTCGATCCCGGAGCGGGACGCCGCAAGATGATGCTTTTCCAGGATTCAGTCTTCAACTTCACCGACCTGGAGGGCGCTGTGAGGTCCCGGAGGTGAGTTTCGCGTTCGATTCGGCGGCAGGGATTTCTTGTATGTTTTGGCGTATTGGCCGAAGGAGATGACGCGTTGAATTGCGAATATCAAGAGAGATCAATCCCACCTGGATTACGGCTTCCAACCCAGTGGGGGCCGCCAGCTGACGCTGGATCATTCAGCGAGAGACTTCGAGCGGGCTGGTGTGGCGGCGGTCTCCAGGCCGCCGTGCGTCGAGCCATTGGCTCGACGGAAGAATCTTCGGCCTGGAGACCGAAGCCACAGTGGGTCGAAAGTGAGGTTGGTGCATCATGGTTAGCCGCGAGCAAATCATCAAAAGCAAGCTGACTTGGGTTGTGGTCGTTCTGCTGCTGCTCTACCTCAGCCTGTTCACCGTGCCTGAGACCGAGATCGCCCTGGTCACTCAGTTCGGCCGTCCGGTAGCCGACTACAACGAGGCAGGACTGAAGTTCAAATGGCCTTTCCAGGGACTGACGCGCATTGATAAGAGGCTCCATCTCTACAACCCGAGACCTTCGGAGTACCTGACTCGAGACAAGAAGAACCTATTGGTCGAAAACTGTGTCCTGTGGCAGGTTGAGGATCCTCTCCTCTTCCTCCGAACGGTGGGCGACCGTAGCGGTGCTGAGATGAGGTTGCACGACATTGTCTGGTCGGCTGTATCGGCTGCCCTGGGAAAGACCGAGCTGTCGGATCTGGTCGCCACCAATACCGAGCAAGTGCGCCTGGGTGCTTTGATGGAGAACCTTACTCGAGAATGCAACGGGATTGCACGCCAGCGGTATGGAATCGGGATTGCGACGGTCGACATCAAGCGACTCAACCTCCCTTCTCAGAATCGAGAGAGTGTCTTCGCGCGAATGCGGGCCGAGCGCGAGAGGATGGCGAAGAAATACCGAGCCGAAGGGGAAGAGGAGGCCAGGAAGATACGGGCAGAGGCGGATCGAGCCGCCGAGGAGATTCTGTCCAGCGCCTACAAGGAAGCCGAGATCATTCGTGGGCAAGGGGATGCCGAGGCGACCAAGGTCTATGGGAAGGCCTTTTCTCGAGACCCCGATTTCTACCAGATGGTCCGGACGCTCGAGACCTATCGCAAGATTCTGGACGAAAAGACGACCGCAGTGCTCTCGGCCGACTCGGAGTTGCTCAAGCTTCTCACCCAGGGCAAGAACGGGAAATTGGTCCGTTGAGAGTCCTGTCAGCGGAAGAATTTCGGCAGGGGATGGGACGGCATAGGCGAAGCGTCCTGGCCATTCTCGCTCTTGTCTACCTGGCGTCCGGCGTCTATTACGTTCCTGCCGATCGCCAGGCTATCCAGATTCGACTAGGCAGGATGCTCCAAGGGCGAGCCCAGCCGGGTTTGCACTACGCTCTCCCCTATCCTGTAGATCGAGTAATTCTACTGAGGATCAACGAGGCCCAGAGACTCTCGATTGGTGGGACTGACCTCAGTCGGGCTCTAGGGGTCGCGCGAGTCGGCGAGGCGGACTATCTCCTCACCGGGGATCAGAATCTGGTGAGGACGAGAGCTTCGATCCAGTACTATATCCAGGCTCCCCATCTATATCTCTTCCGGACGGAAGATCTGACCAGCAGTTTGAGAGCGCTGCTACTGCGTGCTCTCTCGCGCTCGGTGGGCCGAAGGCATGTCGACGAGATTCTGACCACGGGCCGCGTTGCGCTGCAAAACGAGGTCCAGAAGGATCTGCAGGCGGAGGCCGATCGACTCGAGCTGGGAGTGACTCTGACTGGCGTCACGCTGGAGCAGGTCACGCCTCCCGAGGAGGTCCGAGACGCCTTTCTCGAAGTGGCCAATGCCCGGGAGGATCGGAATCGAATCGTGCAGGAGGCACTTGGATACGCGAGTCAGCTGTTGCCCCGGGCTAGGGGAGAAGCCGGTGAGATGTTTCAGCAGGCCGAGATCCATCGGACCGAGGTAACGAACCGGGCCGAGGGGGAATCCCAGCATTTTGTTAGCCTGTGGCAGGAGTATCGAGTGCATCCCGAGGTCACCACTACGAGGCTGTTTTTGGAGGCGATGGAGGAGATTCTGCCGCGGACCAAGAAGGTGATTCTGGACGATTCTGGGAGCGGCCATGGAGTGGATCTAGATATCTTGGAAGGCTTGACCCTTCCTACTCCAAGCCGCGCTGCTCCGTGAAGCTGTGAGCAGGTATTTGAGAGGCTGAAAGGGTGCGCCTATGGAAGCGAAGCGATTCGTTCCCTTCCTGCTGATCCTTAGCGGTTTCCTCTACTTCGTGCTGCGCGATCAGCAGACCTCCCCGCAGGCGGATGAACCCGAGGAGGCACTCATTGCCATGGTTCAGGCCCTGAAGTCAGGAGATGTTCCGGGACTGCTCCGATGCTTTGGAGGCGAGCTCGGTCGCCGCTTGCAGAGTATCATCGAGCAGCAAGGGCAGGCCGATCTGGAGCGTTGGCTCAGACGTCGGGGGCAGGCGGTCAAAGGGCTCGCGATTCTGAATAAGGAGAGTCGGGGCGCCAATGAGGTCATGGTCTTTACAGAGACGGTCTACGAGGGCAGAAACAAGCGTCAGAGTTTCCTCCTGCGTCGGATAGAGGGTCGTTGGAAGGTGGTGAGTAGCGATTTCGAAGTGGTCAGCGACTGGGAGACTGATTTCGGTAAATCCATCCAGGAGGTGGGCTGAAAATATGAGAGGGTGGTCCTCAAACGAAGAAAAGATGGCGCTGCCGGCTCAAGGGCGCGCACGCGGCCCTGGAATGTCGGCTCTTAGACCGGCACTGCACCTGGGCATCGGTTGGCTTTTTCTCTGGGGATGTCTGTTTTCCGCCGTTTCTTTCGCTCAGCAGGTCGAGCCCCCTTCAGCACCACCCGATTTCAACCGCGACATTTTGCCCATCTTCCAGGAACATTGCGTCGGCTGCCACAGCTCGGCGGCCAAGATGGGGGGGCTGGTGCTGGAGAGCTACGAGGATCTGGCCAAGGGAGGTGACCATGGGAAGGTCTTCCTGCCCGGGCACAGTGAGCAGAGTCGGCTGGTGCTGATGGTGGAGGGGAAACTAGAGCCCAGGATGCCGATGAATGGGCAGTTGGAGACAGATCAGATTGTGCTCCTGAAGTCCTGGATCGATGCCAGCGCACGACCACCCGATATCACCGAATCCTCTTCTCCCCTGATTCCTTCTGCAATACCGGACATCAAGCCACAGGTGCCGGTGAAGCCGCCGGTTGCCGGGCTGGGATTTCATCCCAACGGCCAAATCCTGGCAGGGGGTGGTTTCGAAGAGGTTCACTTCATGGACCCGTCGGACGGTCGACGCACCTTTTCTTTGCCCGGACCGCCTGATTTGGTGCGTAGCCTGGTTTTCTCCAGCGACGGCGCATTGCTGGCAGCCGGCGGAGGAGCTCCGGCCCAGTCTGGCGAGATCAGGATCTGGGATTCCACGACGCGCCAGCTGCTGCACAAGCTGGAGGGACATTCCGACTCGGTTTACTCACTGGCCTTCAGTCCCGATGGCTCAACGCTGGCCAGTTCCAGCTACGACCGGAAGATCAAACTCTGGGATGTTCGAACTGGAGAAGAACTCAGGACACTGGAAGAGCATAACGGTCCCGTCTTCTCGATTGCCTTCGCCCCAGACGGTACCTGGCTGGCTTCGGCATCGGGAGACGGTACCGTTAAGGTCTGGTCCCCCCCAACCGGAGAGCGGCTCCATACCCTCTCGGCTGCCGCTGGAGCCTTGTATTCGGTCGCGGTGCATCCCTCGGGCAGGGAGTTGGCAGTTGGAGGGGCAGACAAAACCATCAGGATCTGGGTCAGGATCGAAGAGGGCTGGGCGCTGGACCGCTCGGCACTTGCACATCGCGGCACAATCACTCGGCTGCTCTATTCTCGAGATGGCAGACATCTCGTCTCGACCGCCACCGATCGGTTGGTTCGGGTCTTTGAGGCGAAGACACTCGAGCGCGTTAGCCAACGTGCACCAGAGCCGGAGTGGGTGATGTCCATGGCTCTGAGTCCTGATGACACCAGGCTCGCCCTGGGTTCCTACGACGGAGCAGTAAAGCTCGTAGACGGTCCCGCGGCCGCCACTCCTTGAGACATCCGGGTCACGAGGTATTGGAAGGAGAGATTGCCGATGATTCCTCAGAACCAGAAGTGCGAAGAATCCTCAAAGTCCTCACGAAGGCAGTTCATGAGGAGTGCAGGGACTGTCACAGTGGCCTCGCTGGCACCTCAACTCCTGGGGATGACCCGCAAGTCAGGGGCAGGACGACCCGTTGTGGGTTCAGGAGAGCACCAGTTCGAAGTCATTCACGATTGGGGAGAGCTGCCAAAGCACATCCGCTATGGCAATACCCATGGGATCTGTGAAGACTCGCAGGGAAACATCTACGTCCACCACAGTGTTCACAGCAGCAGCGACGTCGCTGATTCGTTGGTGATTTTCGATTCCGAAGGCCGATTCGTAGGCTCCTGGGGAAAGGAGTACCAGGGCTCGGCACACGGGCTTCATTTGCAGCGAGAGGGAAGTGAAGAGTTCCTCTATCTGTCCGCACGGGACTACAAGAATCTGGACCGGAACGTCGTGGCCAAGACCACTCTCAAAGGCGAGGTGGTGTTCACGCTGGGCTATCCCAAGGAATCTGAACACTATAAGCTCGATGGAGAGGGCAAGCCGCTCACCAAGTACCACCCCACCAACCTGGCGATCGCCCCCAACGGGGATATCTATGTGGCGGACGGCTATGGCTCCAGCTATATCAACCAGTACGATCGTGAAGGCCAGTTCATCCGAAGCTTTGGCGGCGAGGGGGTAGGACCAGGACAGCTCTCGGGCCCTCACGGAATCACCCTTGATACTCGTGGCAGTGAACCGCTTCTGTTGGTGGCCGACCGCACCAACAATCGACTCCAGTACCTCACTCTAGAAGGGAAACACGTTCGCTTCGTCGCGGGCGTCAACCTTCCTTGCCATTTCGACGAGAGAAACGGGATCCTGTTGATACCGGATCTGGCGGCACGGGTGACCCTGATGGACCGAAACGACCGGGTCCTGGCTCATCTAGGGGAAGGACCTGCCGATTTTCGGGAGGTCAGAAAGGCGTCCCGCAGCGCCTTTCCAGTGGGCAAGTTCATTTCCCCCCATGACGCCTGTTTCGATCATGAGGGGAACATTTTCGTCGCCGAGTGGATTCCGATTGGCCGCGTGACCAAGCTGCGACGATTGAGTTGATTCCTATCAAGTCCGGTCTTCGATC
The DNA here is from genome assembly GCA_965222655.1 of Acidobacteriota bacterium. Classification (GTDB taxonomy): domain Bacteria; phylum Acidobacteriota; class UBA6911; order RPQK01; family JAJDTT01; genus CAUZIZ01. The sequence continues at coordinate 1,147,298 of CBDCUP010000021.1, read as the reverse complement.
TCGACCTCAAGCCGGGAGATCACTCCGCCGCGAGGAGCACGGTTTTCGCGGGGTGTTCCACCACTTCCGAGTAGTGGAGCACCTTCGTAACTTCAGCCCCGCTCTCGTCTTTGACCGGGGTTGGCCGCCTCAAGATGAATTCGGCCTTGTCCAGGCGATTGTAGACGACGTGGGCCATTTCGAGGCGATCGAGGGGTTTCTCCTCCTCTGAGTTCAAGTCGGGCACCAGCAAGGGACCGGTATCAACCTGGAACGATCCTGCTTCAGGCCGGAAGTTCATGGTCCTGATCGGATACTCCATGACGTAGCGTATGCCACGCTTCGCATCCCGAATCTCAGTTCGAGCCACCAACGGAATGTTGGTCTCGGTCGCCGAGTTGATTTCGCTGGGTGTCTTCAGGTGTCGCGTGCCGGGAAAGGTCTGCACATCTATTTCGACAGAGCGAAAGTTAGGGGAATGAGGTTCGCCCTTCGAAGGCGGCCCCTCGTACGTAATCTTACTGCCCATGCCCCGGTGATCCTTCAGAGAGTAGATCATGCGGTATTCCGTGCTAGGTATCTGGAAGAGCCGATCTTCGGCGTAGACCCATTCGGTGCGACAAGGCGCGATCAGGACGAAACGCTCGCTTTCCCCACTGGCCTCATCGATGACATCAATCAGGGCCTCCAGCTGGATGCGCGCCTTGTTACCGAGGGGAAGATTGTGTCGCGCGTAGGGCCGAGGGTCAGGCCGGGGAGGAAGGTCCCAGGTCATATAGGATTTCTGGAAGTCGCAGGCGGCTACGACATCGGTCTTCTCAGGCTGGGCTTCGGTCTGGGAATCGGTCGGCTCAGAGCATCCAGCCAGAATCAGAATGGCCAGGGACAGTATCGATCCAAAGAGGGTTCGCATGGTTTCTCCTTTTTCACGCGGTGCATTCGACTAGTTTTCGCGGGTCATGATACCGGAGCCGAGCACTGCTGCCTAGAGTACTTCAGATGGGGCCTGGGGAAGTTCGGCCGCCACTCAGATTGAAACTTCGGTTGTCTCTAGCCACGAGCATCGATAGCAGCGTGTCCGTTGTAGGACGGGCACTCCTGCCCGTCGATGACAGCGACGGGCAAGAGTGCCCATCCTACGAAGATCACGGCTGTGTCAACCGGAGGCTCTTGAAGGATCTTCTCGCCGATGAAGTTTCAGCTTAGTCAGCTGCCGTGGACGAACGGGGCAGAATCGTCACCATGACTGGGGCCGACGCATAGTCGGCGGACTGCTGCAGCATTTCGATGCCTCGCATCTTTTCGGTTTCCTCACTCTTGAACCGGGTCACCACGAAGATTGGAAAAGTCATTGCTGGAAGCTCGGGATCTGCCACCAGTGTTAGATTGCGGCTGCGCTCGCCTTCTCCGATTACCAGGCCTGCGTTGGTGGAGCGCCCCCAGACAAAGAGTCCGGGCGGCCTGTTTTTTACCTCGATCCCGACTTCCTGAGAGAAATTGTCGGGGCATGCGATGGAGACGCGAAAGGTAGTCTCCGTCCCAGCCTGCAGCACCAGTCGCTCGGGCTCTACCAGAGGTCGGATGATGGCCGGCGGTGAGATCGAGATCAGATTCAGGGAGCTGTCACGATCCAGCGCCGGCCGCACCCGATCTTCACCATTGATTCGCGCCTTGCCCGAGATCCTCAAGGTTGCGTTGGTCTCACCTGCGCTCTCGCTAGCCGCCAGGGCCAGAGTGGTCTGAAACTCTTCTGCTCGAATGATCCCGCGAGTGGCCGTAACACCCGGAGGGAGGTGCTGGGCTTCGACCTCGATTTCGCCCATGAAGCCGTCGATGCGATGAGCCGAGACCGTGACCGCAACCCGACCTCCTCTCGGTATATTCGGATTTCTGGCGCCGGCTCCTCGCAGGTCCCGCTGCTGCATGAAACCGTCGTCCAGGAAGAGCCTGAAATCAGGCTGAGCCGGGCGAATGGTGAGCTGGTAGGCGAAACGCTTTCCCCCTCTTCTGCGCAAGTCGCTGAGCCTTACGAGGTAGTCCCCGTCTGTCGGCGCAGTGAAGAGGAGGTAGGAATCCTTCGCGTAGACTGGCCCGCCATCATCATTTCGGTAGTTGAGATGGAAGAGGGGCAGCTCTCCGCTCTCGACCTGGGCCTGAGGCGACAGGATGTCAACCTTGAAGACCTGGAGGTTGGCCGGATGGTTCTGGGGAGTCGTTCCTAGCCAGGCGAGCCTTTTCCCCAGAAGTCCTTGTGCCAGGGAGAAGTCGTCGGGATGTCGCACTGCCTCTTCGAGTCGAACCAATTCCCGGCCGTTGATCAGCACGAAATCCCAGGGACGGAACGTCAGATTCGCCGTGGATTCGAATCGCTGCAGCTGCCGTGATCCCGATGCCAGCGAATCCTGGTGGTTGCCACCGAAAGTCGCTTTGAGAATCGACCGGAGAACGGGCTGCCCTGCGTCGTCGAGTACCTCGATCAGCGAATCCAGGGGCGAGTCCAACCGTTGGGCAAGTACTTCCAGTGCCAGCACCTGCCCCTGTCGGCAATGCAGGCGAAACGTATCTCGATCTCCATCTCGCCCCACTCTGCCGTCAATGGTGATGGGAATGGATACCTGCTGGGCAGAGTCTATCTCATCGTTGTCCTCGCTCTCCCCCAGTCGCGGGTGTTCGCCTATTGCGATGCGGACCTGATTCAAGCTTGGACCCAGGGAGGTGGACGTGCGCCAAGAGTGATATCCACCACTCGATTGCGGACCCAGGCCATCGAGCTCGATCTCAGTTTGTCCTTCCAGATTGAAGCCTTCGACCCGGACCTTCTGAAGACCTCCCCGGCGAACTCCCAAAGGAAAGCGCCCAGTAATGTAGGGCAGACGTCCCATCGTGAGGCGATAGAAGGACTTTCTGCCTCCATTTCCAGCGAAGTCGGTGATGCCCAACCGGTAGCGACCTGCAGAGGTGAATCGGTAACCCAGAAAGGAGTCCAGGCTGGCCGGGGAAAAATTGTTGTTGCGGGCTAACAGCTGTCCCTCCTGGTTCGTCAAGGTGAGCAGAGAATCCAGCTCAGAACCGATCGGGCTTGCCGTTACCTGAAAGACGAACTCCTCACCAGACGAGGCATCGAAGTGGAAAAAATCTTCTTCTCCCGGGGTGCCAATCCTGCCCTCATATGTCACGGGTGGAGTGATCTCCTGGATCTTGTTGGAATCCGGTGACGATGAGCCTTCGATGATCTCCTGCAGGTGCCCTAGGGAGAAGGGAACCCAGTTGCTGGTTCCGAAGGGAGTCTTGACGCGCAATCCGTGGACGCCAATTGAGCTCTCGCTACTCGCCTTCACCAGGATTTTGATTCGGTGTCGTGGGGTCACCTGGGTAGGGTTGGGCACCGATTCGGTATTGAGAATGGTGGAGGTAACACCCTTCTCATCGAAGTAGATGTGTGAGGTTTCGCCGAGATTCAGCCCTTCGATCACGATTGTCCCCTGAGTTCCTCGCTGGATCCCGTGAGGGGTCACCTCCAGGACCACTGGATCCGGTGGGTAGTATTGGGCATCGGCTACAGTGGTCGAGAGGGGCAGAAAGTAGAAAAGGAAGATCGCTCTGAATCTCATGGTGGGAAACGTTTACAGATGCGTCAGGCTGCCACCTGGATCATTCAGGTAGAAACTGTGGTTGTTTCTACAATGATCATCGTTTGCAACCCTACAGAGCCGTGACTGGTGAAGGGTGCATCATTTCCTCGCGGTTGAGTTTCAGATCAGTGGTTGAATAGGAACTCTTTTCCCATCATGAGGCCGGCCCAGAGGTCCTCTATCACTTCCCGTTTCAATCGGATTTTCTCCATACCAGAACTGGCGGGATCCATCGCCTCGGCGATGGCACGTGTTATCTCTCGGAGCTCATCCGTGGCCGGAGGCCTGCTCAGAGAGATCCAGTAGATCTCGCGGATGATCTCCTCCTGGGAGAGACCCTGGCTGATCAGAAGATCCAGGGTGGCGCCCCTAGTGCGCAGCTTTTCTGAGATCACGTCTCCATTGACCAGATGAAGTACCTGGGAAACGGTGGAGTGCCTGATCCGTTCTGTGGAGCTGTTGATTTGCCTCTCTGGTCTTCCGAAGACGGTCAGCGCGTAGGAGTCGACCCGGGAGTCAGGCAGTTGAACTGCTCGCACTCCGGTGGGGTATCCCTTGAAGTGTTGGGGGGTACCGGTCACCTGCGAGATGATGTCGACGATCACTTCCGCCGGCAGCCGCTTGATCTGGTAATGGGAGTAGTACTTGGGATCGTAGGTTCCGGACGCAGGCCTTGAGCTGGCCTGGTAGGCAGCTGAGTTCATGAGGATGCGAATCAGCTGTCTGACATCGAAACCCTGGTTCACGAATTCGTCGGTCAGGCGCTGCATCAGTTCGAGGTTGGAGGGGGCGTTGGTCTCGCGCATATCATCGGTCGGTTCAACCAACCCCCTGCCCATGAAGTGGCTCCAGATTCGGTTCACGATGGAGCGTACAAAGTAATGATTTTGGGGTGATGTGAGCCACGCGGCTAGCTGTTGAAGCCGATCTTCACCTTCCAAAACGAACTCGCCTTCCAGGGGGCGCGGAGGCAGGGGACGACCTAGCCGGGGGTGCACTACTTCGCCTCGCTCGGCCGTGAAGATGGTGGTCTCACCTAGAGATCCCGGATTGGAGGCGTAGCCAACAGAGAGGTCGTTCTTCCGTCCCACCCGCGAGAAAAAACTGGATAAAGCGTAATACTGGTCCTGGGTCCACTTGTCCAGTGGATGGTTGTGGCACCGAGCGCAGCCGATCGAAAGACCCATGAAGGTGAGGGCTACGTTCTCGGCTAGAGCGGTCGGCTCGTCGTGGAGGACGTAGTAATTTGCGGCGCCGTTTTCGAAATTGCTTCCAGAGGCCGTCACGATCTCACGAACCATCTGATCCCAAGGCTTGTTCGAAGCGACGCTGTCTCGAATCCAGCGGTAATAGGAGCGCATGGCTGCGCGGGACAAGCGAGAACTGGAGACCAGGAGGAGGTCAGACCATTGGTAGCTCCAGTAGTCCACGAATTCAGTCCGCTTCAAGAGCTCGTCGATGAGCTGTTGTCTCTTTCCAGGCGAGGGGTTTCTTACGAAATCCTTCGCGGCTCTCGCGGTTGGAAGAACGCCGATAGTATCCAGGTAGGCACGCCGGATGAAGTCCGCATCCGTGGAAGTTCCTGAAGCAGGAATCCTGAGTTCCTTGAGTTTCTTCAAGACGAGCTCGTCGATGACATTGTGGCTGGGCACTGTCGCAGAGTCCTGGCTCGAGGATTCTTCAGGGAACGGTACGGTGATCCTGGCGGCTGCGACCTTGTCGAGGCACCAGACGGCAATTGTGGTTTCGCCGTGACCGGTCACCTTTACCCGTCCGTCGGATGTCACGGTGGCGACGCCGGCATCGTTGCTGGAGTACTTGGCCCAACGAGTCAGATCTTCGACATGGCCATCGGAGAACCAGCCCCGTACCAGTAACCCGTGTCCCTCTTCCGGTTTCAGTGTGGCGTGGGGCGGCAGGATCTCGAGCCTTTCCACCCGCAGGTCCTCATTCCGGGGTCCGGGCGCTCCGGCGGCGATCCACTGGGAGAGAATCTGGTATTCGAGGGAGCCGCTGCCGAATCGTTTGCCCCCCTGGTGGGCGACCGCAAGAGTAGGTTTGAGGAGGACCAGGCTCTGGGCAGGTGTGACCAGTGAGAGACGTCGCCCAGCATCTTGACGGGTCAAGACGTCGTGATCCATTTCAGGAGCGTATCCGCGCAAGGTCAGCTTGAAGTAGTTCTGTCCGGCGGCAGCCCCATGACAGGGCCCGGAGTTGCAGCCTGCCTTGGTCATCACGGCCCGGACGTGAGTGCGAAAGCTCCAGGTAAAGGGATCTCCTGTCTTTTCCACCCGGACCTGGATCGAGGTCGATCTACCATCCGCCGCTGTGGCTTTGATGCGTGTACTCCCATCGGTGAGGGCGTACACCACGCCGTCGTCGATCCTGGCGACTCCCGGATCAGACGATTCGAAGGATGCTCCTTGGGTCAGATCCGCTAGTGAACCCTGGATCGTAGTGGTCTGCAGCAGCAGGAGACGTTGAGAGGCCTGGGAACCGGTGAGGACGACCGGATCCGGTACCAATGACAATGAAGCAGGCTGGAGAAGAAAGGCGAGATTGAGCAGCAGCGTAAAGGTCATGCTGATCCGAACAGCTCACGGATAGGCTCGACGCCAATCTCCACGATGGGAACGGGCCGGCTACCGGGTCCTGGCAGTTCAGTATGAAGACTGATCCCCAGAGCCTGATAGATGCTGGCCAGAACTTCGTCGGGACTGACGGGCCGATCCTTGGGCTCGCTGGCGATGCTGTCGGAGGAACCTATAACCTGTCCGCCCACCACTCCTCCGCCCGAAAATAGGAGCGTACCGCAGGACGGCCAGTGATCGCGTCCCCCCGCCGGGTTGACCTTGGGACTGCGACCGAACTCTCCCGTTGCAACCACAAGCGTCTTGTCCAACAATCCGCGGTCCTGCAGGTCTTCGATCAGGGTGCTGAAGCCGTTGTCAAAGGTGGGTCCCAGTGAATCCAGAGCGGTCAGGGAGGTGAAGGGAGCCTGACCGTGGATATCCCACGATCCGGCCAGATCGTCGAACATGTTGACCGTGACGAATCGCACCCCTCGTTCCACCAACCTCCTTGCCAGGAGGCAACTCTGTCCGAACTGGTTCATCCCATATCGGTGCCGGAGCTTCTCGGGTTCCAGCTCCAGGTCGAAAGCCTGTCGAGCCTCAGAAGAGGAAATGATTTGATAGGCCCGAGCGAAGTTGGAATCCAGAAGTCGGGTCGGAGCACCGCCTTCCTCGAACCTTTTGAAGGCTCCGTCGACTAGACGCTTGAAGTTCGCTCGTCTATCAACCCTCAGCGCTGAAACGTAGTCGGGAGGCAGCAAATCCCGGACTTGGAAGTTCTGATTGGAAGGGTCAGAATCGATCACGAAAGGTTCGTGAGTCTTGCCCAGAAAGCCGGCCGATTGTCCTCTCTTGGGCTTGAATGGAAGAAGGATGTGAGAGGGGAGATCCCCTCTGGGCGCCATGAGCTTCTGCACGACGCAGCCCAGGTGGGGATACTCGATTCCGGCAGACGGGGGTCTCCCAGTCTGCATCCACTGCTGGGCCTGAGGGTGGGCGGGATTGGAATGGTGGAAGGATCGGATGAGTGCAACCTTGTTACTTTGCTGAGCCATCCGCGGGAAGAGCTGAGAGACCTGGATGCCCGGTGTTTGAGTAGGGATCGGTTGGTAGGGACCCCTTATCTCGGAGGGAGCATCGGGCTTCATATCCCAGGTATCGAGCTGGGGTACTCCTCCCAGGAGAAGCAGGAAAATGCAGCTCACATCGTTGCCTGGATCAGCGAGTCCCCGAGCCTTCAGAAGCTCGAGGTGAGGCAGTGTCATTCCCAGAAAGGCCAGCGAGCCGGCGTGCAGGAAGTCCCGGCGACTCAGTCCTTGGCAAAGCGGAACGGAGATTGGTCCATCAAGTCTCAGCACGAGGCTATCCCCAAGAGAGGTACTAAGTCGTCAGAGTTGGTGACTGCGGTCGCGAAGGTCCACAAGGCGAGTTAGAATCTACATCAGAGGGCGAAGCCAAGTCAAAGAAGACGCTCGGAGACCGTGTTTATATCGTTGACCGCAGCAAGGATAGAAGCTGAAAATCATCGGATTTGAACTCTTCAAGCGGACTTGCACTCTTCAAGCGGATTGAACTCTTCAAGCGGATTGAACTCTTCAAGGAGCTGCTATGCCACAGAATCGTTGGGTCCTGGTGATGATTGCCTTGGTAACGACCGCGGGGTGCGATCAAGTGGATGATCCGCCTCCCGAGATCGACTCGACCTCCGTGAAAGGGATCGAACGGGTCCGGTGGGGCGAAGTCGATGGGGAAGAGGTGTTCCTCTATACGCTCAAGAACAGCCAGGGCATGCTGGCGAGGATCACCAACTATGGGACGATCATCACCGAACTTCACGTCCCCGGTCGTAACGGCGAAACTGCGGACGTTGTCCTGGGCTTCGACCGCCTCGAGGACTACGTGTCTGGCCATCCCTACTTTGGATGTACCGTGGGACGAGTGGCGAACCGCATCGGCGAGGGCAGGTTCCGGCTCGACGGGAAAGAATACACGTTAGCCAGGAACAACGGTCCCAGCCATCTTCACGGTGGAGAAGTCGGCTTTGACAAGAAGGTCTGGCAGGTCAGCACCCAAGAGGAATCACCGGAGAGCGTTTCCCTGACCCTGGAGTACACCAGTCCGGACGGGGAGGAGGGGTATCCTGGCGAGCTGATCGCATCGGTGACCTACACGCTTACTGGAGCTAGTGAGCTCAAAGTGGAAATGGTTGCCCGCTCGGATGCTCCCACGATCGTCAACCTCGCCAACCACAGCTATTGGAACCTGGCAGGACACAATGCTACTGATAGCCTGGGACACCAGCTCTCGCTTCGAGCCGAGTCGTATACGCCAACAGATCCCTTCAGGATTCCGACTGGTGAAATTGCTTTGGTAGAGGGGACCCCTTTGGATTTTACTCTTCCGAAAACTCTGGGCCAGGACATTGGAAAGCTGCCGGGGCTAACTGATGGCGATCCTGGAGGATATGACCACAATTACGTGCTCCTGGGCCAACCCGGTCAATTGAGGCTGGCTGCCAGAGTGGTCGAACCGACCTCAGGGCGCAGTATGGGGGTCCACACGACCGCTCCCGGAGTTCAGCTCTACAGCGGAAACTTCCTCGATGGTTCCCTGACGGGAAAAGGGGAGGCCGTTTACAAGAAACACGCCGGTTTCTGTTTGGAGACGCAGGCCTATCCAGATGCCATCAATAAAGAGGGTCGCCTGGACTGGCCCTCGGTCATCCTACGGCCAGGCGACATTTATCGCCACGAGGTTGTTTTCAGCTTCGGCACCGAGTGATCGTGGCGGTGGCCTCCGGGCCGCCGTGCCTCGAGCCAAAGGCTCGAAAGAAGGAATTCGGCGTGGAGACCGAACCCACGTCCGAGTTTCAGTCTGTCCGCTGGAACTAGGGTTTACCCGGGAAGCTCCAGTCTGGCTCGCAGGTTGGGCTGGTCGAGCACTTCTCGGTTGACGACGGACTCGGGAAGTTTCCCCGAAAGCACGTCGGCGATCTGTTTGGCTGCGATTCTCTGCAGGTCCAGGACAGATTCCTCGGAGTAGAAAGCTGCGTGCGGGGTGACAATTGTCTTGGGATGGTGGACCAAAGGATCGTCGATCGGAGGAGGCTCTTCGGGGAGAACGTCGAGTGCAGCCCCTGCGATCTCGCCCTCCTCCAGGGCTGCGAGGAGGCCTTCGGAATCGATGACTCCGCCCCTGGAAGTGTTGATGACAAATGCGGTGCTTTTCATTTTCTGGAACGCCGAAAGGCCAAAGAGGTTCTCGGTTTCCGGGGAAAGGGGAGCGTGGATCGAGATAAAGTCGCTTTCCCGGAGCAGCCTCTCGAAGTCGACCAGAGTGACGTCGAAGTCCTCAATCGACCCCGGATCTAGATAGGGGTCGAAAACGATCATCTTGAGACCGAATCCGGATGCCTTTCGGTAAAGCGTGCGGCCGATCTTTCCAAAGCCCACGATTCCAAGGGTTCTTCCGCGGATCCGATAGAGGGGGGATCCCAGCTGCAGAGAGTACTCTCCTCCCTTGATGGCCCGGTCGAAAAAGACGACCTTCCGAGCGCAGGCAAGTAGGAGGGCCATGGCCTGATCCGATACCTCTTCGAGGCAGTAGGAGGGCACGTTGGTGACGAGGATCCCCGACTCGGTAGCGAAGGAGACGTCGATGTTGTCCAGGCCTATGCCGTAACGGCCGATGATCTGGCAAGCCGGAGCCCGCTCGATAACCCTTCTGGTGACCGACTTCCAACAGGTGAGGATCGCATCTACGTTCCCTGCAAGGCTGATCAGCTCCTCTTCGTCGCCGCGGGCAGCGACTACCAGTTCAGCCGCGGCTGTTCGGAGGATCTCCCTTTCGGGTTCGAGACTCTCCCAGGCATAGTCGGTAATCAAGACTCGAAGTTGGGATTCGCTATCGGTCACGGCGATCAGCTCCAGTTCGGGTTCGTTTCCAGCTTCCAGAACCGGGAAGCAAAGTACCTAACCCGCTTTTCTCATCGCTGGTCTACTACGTCACCGCAATCATCCGCCCTGGCTGTGTTTCGCTCCGTCGGCCTCCTCGACGTACTGCACGAGTACGACTGCGGGGGCCTCGGTCGCAAGCCTTGCCAGGACGGCCCTTGCGGCGCCTCGCTACGACAAGCGATGAGAAATGCGGGCTAACGAGGTTCCAGAGAGATCATAGCCACTCGGAATAGGTGATTTCAAGCCAATGGTCACACGTCCTTTGCGCTTCGGGTGACTTCGTCGGATGATCCGGACAATATCTCGCTGGTGACCATGCTCACTGCGACTGGAGCCCCCGGAGTCTAGAATGGAAAATGTGTTTTGGGTCGAGTAATTCAGGGGGCATAGCCAGCCTTGGTTAGAAGAAAGCTGAAATGCGTTGGCTCGGCGGCGAAAAAGCTCGTGCAGTGGAGGACTTAAATGGGTTACGGCATACCTGATCGGCCGGCGGAATCAGAGGTTGCATCTGCTTCTGTTGGCAGTAGCTCGAGCCGAACACAAGACCTCAGCATCGCGTCCTGGATCGAGGCAAGTAGGCGTTTGGAATCCGTTGCATCGTCGCTTCCCAACCCACACAGTGGAGTCACACTGACCTTTTGGGCGGGAATCCTGCTGGCCTGGACTTCTCACGCTTGGCCCTCTGCAATGGGTGCGAGGAAGAGATCCAGGATCGGCAACGCAGATCCTCGGATATCCCAAGCAAGTTGCACTGGGTCAATCGTGAGAAGTTCGGGCTGGAGTTGGGTCGTGATCCGTTTGGGTCCTACCCATAAAGTCGGGCCGAGACCCGTAGAAGCCACGGCCGGTGGCCGGGTGGCTCCCAGCGGGCATAACTTGCCGCAGTCCCTTCCTAACTAGTGCCCGTCCGGAAATCCGTAAGTAATTGATAAGGAAGGGGAAAGAGGGCTTTTTCAAGCTCCGAAATTGTCAGGGTCGTTTGCTAGACTATCTGGTGTAAACAATTAGACTGAAACGACTTAGGACGATTTCAGGAGTTCGAAGATGCGTCAAAAGCGTGAAAAACAACGCCCCCTTTCCCCACCATGGCCCGATCACCAACTGGCCAATGAATTGAAGGTGATCTCGCGCATCCTGGACGACAATCCCCAGACGCTGGAGCTGATAGTACAAGATCTCTCTGACAGGGTCGATTCCAGTGTCGGCGCCCCCGGTTTGACGGCCGAGCAGGTGCTGCGTTGTGCCGTCATCAAACAGCTGCATCAGTTCAGCTATCGCAAGCTGGAGTTTCATCTGGTGGATTCGCAAAGCTGTCAGAGGTTCTGTCGCTTGCCCTATGGGGCGTCGATCAGCAAAGCCACCCTGGCGGAGAACCTGGGGAAGATTGAGCCGGGGACATGGAAGGCGATCAACGACCACTTGGTGCGCTGGGCGCAGGCTCGGGGTCTGGAAAAAGGCCAACGGATTCGGGTCGATGCCACGGCGGTCCAGACCAACGTCCACTATCCGCTCGACAGTGAGCTGTTGGACGACGGCATTCGAGTCGTCACCCGGTGGCTGGGGCGGCTGCGGGACTGGGAAGGGATCGGCTTCGTCGATCACACGCGACGGGCCAAGCGGCGCGTCCTGAACATCCGCAACCGCCGCGGCAAGAAGCGCCTGGAGAGTTACCGCGATCTGATCAAGGTGGCGTCCAAGACGGCCCACTATGCCGAGCAGGCGCTGGCCGCGTCGGCGCAGTGGAGCGATCCCCTCAGTCTGGCCGGGGCGGCGCAACTGGCCCACTATCTGGAGCTGTTGCACCAAGTCATCGAGCAGACTCAACGACGGGTCCTTTCGGGCGAGGCCGTCGCGGCCCAGGAGAAGATCTGTTCCCTCTTCGAAGAGCACACCGATATTATCAAGAAGAGCCCTCGGGAAACGGTTTTCGGCCACAAAGTGTTTGTCAGCACGGGGGCCTCGTCGCTGATCCTGGATTGTGTGGTGGAACGCGGGAATCCAGCCGATAGCAACTATGTGCAACCCTTCTTAGAGCGTCATCGACAGCTGTACGGGAAGGTCCCGCGCCAGAGCGCCTGGGATGGCGGTTTTGCCTCGGCGGCCAACCTGAGCTGGGCCAAAGAGCAGGGGGTACAGGACGTGGCCTTTTCCAAAAAGTGTGGGTTGACGGTCGAGAGCATGGTGCGTTCCAGTTGGGTCTACAAACAGCTCAAACGCTTCCGGGCCGGGATCGAGGGGTGCATTGGGACCCTCAAGCACACCTTTGGTCTCCACCGCTGTACCTGGAAAGGATGGCCTCACTTTCAAAGCTACGTCCATGCCAGCGTCCTGACCTATAACCTGGTCGTCCTGGCCCGACTCCTGTTGTAGTCTTTTGTGGCTGACCGTACTGCCTTGTGGCTCCGACTCAGGGAGAGGTCTGCGCCGAACCGGTGTTTTTTGGCCCGTGCGCCCTCGCTCGCTCGTCCTCGCTCTGGATCGAGCTGGGTCGAGTCGGTCTGTCAGCAGTCTCAGGTATAAAAAGTGGTTCCGATTCAACAGATTACAGTTCTGGGAACCCCGGTTTCCGGACGGGCACTAACTAGTGCCCGTCCGAAAATCTCTAACTGATTGATAAGGAAGGGGAAAGAGGGCTTTTTCAGACTCCTAAATTGTCAGGGTCGTTTGCTAGTCTATTCGGTGTAAACAATTAGGCTAAAACGACTTGCAACGATTTCAGGAGTTCGACGATGCGTAAAACACGTGAAAAACAACGCCCTCTTTCCCCGCAATGGCCCGATCACCAGCTGGCCCAGGAATTGAAGCTGATCTCGCGTATCCTGGACGACAATCCCCAGACGCTGGAGCTGATAGTACAAGATCTCTCTGACAGGGTCGATTCCAGCGTCGGCGCCCCCGGTTTGACGGCCGAGCAGGTGCTGCGTTGTGCCGTCATCAAACAGCTGCATCAGTTCAGCTATCGCAAGCTGGAGTTTCATCTGGTGGATTCGCAAAGCTGTCAGAGGTTCTGTCGCTTGCCCTATGGGGCGTCGATCAGCAAAGCCACCCTGGCGGAGAACCTGGGGAAGATTGAGCCGGGGACATGGAAGGCGATCAACGACCACTTGGTGCGCTGGGCGCAGGCTCGGGGTCTGGAAAAAGGCCAACGGATTCGGGTCGATGCCACGGCGGTCCAGACCAACGTCCACTATCCGCTCGACAGTGAGCTGTTGGACGACGGCATTCGAGTCGTCACCCGGTGGCTGGGGCGGCTGCGGGACTGGGAAGGGATCGGCTTCGTCGATCACACGCGACGGGCCAAGCGGCGCGTCCTGAACATCCGCAACCGCCGCGGCAAGAAGCGCCTGGAGAGTTACCGCGATCTGATCAAGGTGGCGTCCAAGACGGCCCACTATGCCGAGCAGGCGCTGGCCGCGTCGGCGCAGTGGAGCGATCCCCTCAGTCTGGCCGGGGCGGCGCAACTGGCCCACTATCTGGAGCTGTTGCACCAAGTCATCGAGCAGACTCAACGACGGGTCCTTTCGGGCGAGGCCGTCGCGGCCCAGGAGAAGATCTGTTCCCTCTTCGAAGAGCACACCGATATTATCAAGAAGAGCCCTCGGGAAACGGTTTTCGGCCACAAAGTGTTTGTCAGCACGGGGGCCTCGTCGCTGATCCTGGATTGTGTGGTGGAACGCGGGAATCCAGCCGATAGCAACTATGTGCAACCCTTCTTAGAGCGTCATCGACAGCTGTACGGGAAGGTCCCGCGCCAGAGCGCCTGGGATGGCGGTTTTGCCTCGGCGGCCAACCTGAGCTGGGCCAAAGAGCAGGGGGTACAGGACGTGGCCTTTTCCAAAAAGTGTGGGTTGACGGTCGAGAGCATGGTGCGTTCCAGTTGGGTCTACAAACAGCTCAAACGCTTCCGGGCCGGGATCGAGGGGTGCATTGGGACCCTCAAGCACACCTTTGGTCTCCACCGCTGTACCTGGAAAGGCTGGCCTCACTTTCAAAGCTACGTCCATGCCAGCGTCCTGACCTATAACCTGGTCGTCCTGGCCCGACTCCTGTTGTAGTCTTTTGTGGCTGACCGTACTGCCTTGTGGCTCCGACTCAGGGAGAGGTCTGCGCCGAACCGGTGTTTTTTGGCCCGTGCGCCCTCGCTCGCTCGTCCTCGCTCTGGATCGAGCTGGGTCGAGTCGGTCTGTCAGCAGTCTCAGGTATAAAAAGTGGTTCCGATTCAACAGATTACAGTTCTGGGAACCCCGGTTTCCGGACGGGCACTAACTAAACTCTTACTCCCGCTAGTAGTCTGAGATTGTCTTCCGCAGCTTTTCCCCGTTCTCCTTGATCCACGAGTGCAGAATCATGATGTCGGTTCCCAGACAGAAGTGTTTGACTCCCAGATCCAGATAATATTGGGCTCGGTCCACGGTTTCGATTTCTGCCCGAGGAGGGATTCCTTTGGAAAGACAGGTTTCGATCACCTGCCGTTCTACGGCCTCTACGCGAGGTTCGGTGTAGGCACCCGGTTGGCCGGTACTCAGGCAGTAATCTGCCGGTCCCCATTGGACCATATCGATTCCACCGATATCCAGAATCTCCTCGAGTTGGTCGACGGCCGACCCCTTTTCGATCATCAGCACGATCACGATGTCTTTGAGGGCCTGAGCGTATTCCTGGGTACCCCCTTGCACCATGTAGCTATTGCGTCGTACACCCACTCCGTGGAAGCCTCCGTCCTCGGGTGTCTCGGGACGGACGCTACGCACACACTCGCGGGCGTCCTCGACATTGCGGCAGTCGGCGAAGAGGACGCTCTGGAATCCCATTCCGATCGAACGTTGAGCCAGGAAGCGCCTGGGTTCCTGATCCAGTTTGATCATCGCCGTCATGTCCATCAACTCCACCGCCCGGCAGAAGTTCTCGAGAGCGTAGAGATCGAAAGGCGCATACTCAGCGACGAACTCAATATAGTCGCAGGCTCCGGTATGTCCAATTACCTCCACGATCGAAGGCCAGGAGCTCTGGACGTGGGTTCCAATGGTGGGGCGTCCTGCAGTCAAGGCTTCTCGTAGCTTATTCCGTCTCATAGTCAGGTTCCTCCAAGTTCATACTCAGTTAGCGAAAGAGATTTCATCGAACGTCTCGATGTGCGGGTGGCCCAGGTCTTCAGGCAGGCTCAGCCCAGGACGAAGGCAGAGAACAGTTGACATGCCGCTGAGTTTGGCAGCATCCAGCTCGGACACAACATCGGAGACGAAAGCTATAACCGAGGGTGATGCCTCGAGTTCGGCAGCGATCCGCCGATAGCTCGCGGCCTCCTTCTTGGGTCCGGTAGTAGTGTCGAAATAGCTTCTGATGAAGTGTTTCAGGTCTCCGTAGGGAGTGTGTGAAAAAAGAAGTTGCTGGGACAGGATGCTCCCTGAGGAGAAGATGCAGATGTCTTTTTCTTGGCGTGCCCAACCTTCGAAGGCCGGGATTACATCCGGATACACTTCTCCCTGGAGCTGTCCCAGTCGGTAGCCCCTCTCCCAGATCTTTCCCTGTAATGCCTTCAAGCCGGTCGACTTCCTATCCTGTCTCATCAGCCAGGTTGCGTAGTTCTTCACGGATTCCAGATGCTGATCTGGACGGTCGTCGCGCCAACGGGGCAAGCCCTGATGTTGCCCCAGATCCTCTCGGTAGTCTGTCTTGAGTAAGGCTACGGTCTCCTGGGTCTCTTCTGCCTGCCATGACTGTTGCAGGAACTCACCGAGATGATCACGGGCAAAAGGAAAAAGAACCTCGTAGACAAACTCTACTGGGGTCGTCGTGCCCTCGATGTCCAAGAGAAAGATCCGGACATCTTTGAGGAGCGATGCCAGTGTCAATTACTCGGCCGTTTCTTCAAGAGGAATGTATTGGGGTCCCAGACAGACCGGTTCATAACCTGCGTCAACTCCACTTCCAGTGTAGTTGGGGGTCCATCCTGCTGGATCTTGAAACAGTCGAATCGCCCGGATCTGACGCTCTCGGCAGAGATCGAACCAGTGCCAGGTTCCCCTGGGCACGCTTACCAGATCACCTGCTTCGACTTCCAGCGCCATTACCGGACCGTCTTTGGGTCGGATATGAAACAAGCCCCGGCCGGAAATGATGAAACGCACCTCGTCTTCATCGTGCCAGTGTTCGACCTGGAACTTGGCCAGCATGGCATCCAGCTGCGGTGTCTCAGAGTTGACATCGATAACGTCAGCTGTGGTGTAACCGCCTTTTGTCTTGAGAGCCTCGATCTCCGGCGCATAGGCCGCGAGCACTTCCTGAGCAGGTGCGCTTGACGCGATGTTACGGTCAGGATTCCATCTCTCCAAGTCGATTCCAAAGTCTGAAAGATAGGCCGCGATGTCCTGCTGGTCACGGATGGATCGGTTCTCGTCGGGTAGTCTGAGAATCGCCATAGGTCCTCCTAGATTTGCTTTCTAAATTGTCTCCGAGAATTGAGAGTCATTGAGAGGCCGGTCGCTGGGTCCGGCCCGATACATACGGTATTGAACTTCAATCAAAAACTCCAGGATTTCGATGTGGCGCTGGGCCTCAGATACATTCGTGCCCCAGCTGTAGAGACCGTGTCCCTCGAGTAGAAATCCGTGCGCACTCGGATGCTCTGTGAGGGTCTGGGTTACTCTCTCGCTCAAGCGCGGGATATCTTGAGAGTTCTCGAGGATGGGTAGCCATTCACCATGTGTGTGAGTCGAGACCCCTTTCAGACCCTTCAGCATTTCATAGCCTTCGATGAAGAGGCCGCCCGCATCGGCATAGGCCTTGGAAAGCAGGGTGCTCCAGACGGAATGGGTGTGCAGCACCGATCCCACTTCAAACTGCTGTATCACTGCAAGATGAAGTAGCGTTTCGGCTGAAGCTCCGCCAGCGCCCTCGAGAACCCATCCCTTCTCATCGATCTGTAAAAGGTCGCAAGCCGAGAGCGAGCCCTTGTCGGCGCCGGTCGAGGTAATCGTTACTCGCAGAGGCTGATGGGAAGTGACAGCGCTGAGGTTACCGCTGGTACCCATCGCCCATCCACGCTGGTAGAAGGCCCGGCCTACCTGCGTCAACAGATCCACTGCCTCACTGAAGCTGGGTAGTTGCTCTGAGTCACTCATCGAATCGCCGTCGAGGAAGGTCGTTGCGGGTCGGTTCGCAACGACCGTTCGAGAAGACCATTCAAGCAGATCTGACCCGAAAAGGCACGGATTTATCGTCGTCCAAGAGCAGCTGCATGGACACACTGGTGCAGCTCGCCATAAGTTCTGAGCCAGGGGGCAGTAGTCAATCGTTGTCGCTGGCTAGGCGTCGCGAGCGAGGCATATCCGGGCTATATTCCGAGTCGAGCGCAACAACGCCAGCGGCGACGAGGGGCTGCTGAACCCTGGTTCAAAACTTGTGGCGCGCTGCACTAGGGCCCCTTCTTGGCAGACGAGTCGCGATGAAGAACCTTTGCGCTGAGGCCTGGCGGATGTCAGCTTGGGTCCCTATACTTCTCTGAATCATGAAGCGACGGCGTCGACTCTGTTTGAGACTTCTCATGGCCAGTTTGATGGCCGCTGTGCTGCTACTGGGCCTGTCCAGCGACGGTGTGGCTCAAGGAGCTGACTCGGGGGCCGCAGCTGATTATGGGATCCTATCTCTGCTGCCTGCCGCTACCGCTATTTTTCTGGCCTTCCTGACGCGTGAAGTTCTGATCTCGCTCTTCCTGGGAATCTGTGTCGGGGGAATCGTTAGCGGCAATCTCAATATCCTACAGGCGTTTCTCATCCCGGCTATCGGGTCGTCACAGTACGGCCTGATTCTCCTGGTTTACCTCTGGTCGCTTGGGGGACTGATCGGGGTCTGGACCCGGACCGGAGGGGCTCAAGCCTTCGCCGAGTGGTCGGCCAAGCATCTCGTCCATGGGAGACGCAGCGCCAAGGTCTTCGCCTGGTTCATGGGGGTGGTGTTTCACCAGGGGGGCACTATTTCCACCGTCCTGACCGGTACCACCGTGCGGGTTGTGACTGACCGAGAGAAAGTAAGCCACGAGGAACTCAGCTACATCGTCGACTCGACGGCGTCTCCAATCGCGGGCCTGATACCCCTCAACATCTGGCCGATCTACGTGGGAGGGCTGGTGGCCGGCACGATTCCCTTGATTCCTGACCAGGAAGCCGGAATCTCTTTCTTCTACCGTTCGATCCCGATGAATTTCTACAGCATTGTGGCGGTCTCGATGACCCTGCTGCTGTCGCTTGAATGGCTTCCCTGGACCGGGCGGAAGATGGCAGCGGCAATGGACAGGGTCCAGGCCAGTGGAGAGCTCAATGCCCCTGGGGCGCACCCCCTGATCGCTCCGGAGCTGACAGAAATCAGGGTGCCGGAAGGCTATCGGCCTTCCATTCTGGATTTCGCAGTCCCGATAATCGTGCTCATAGGCTTTGCCCTTGGTTCCTACCTGGTGGTGGGATCGGTAAAGATCGCGGAGGCCTTCGGTCTGGCTCTGCTGTCGGGTTTCGTTCTGGCCATGGTCCGCGGCCTCGCCATTAGTGAGTTGATGTCCGGGTTCATCGACGGCTGCAAAGGCGTGACCAGCGGAGCGGTTCTTCTGGGCCTTGCCATTACCTTGGGACGGGTCTCGCAGGAGCTAGGTACGGCTCCTTACATCGTGGATCTCAGCGGTCGTTGGATCGTGCCAGTCCTACTGCCTGCTTTGTTGCTTTTTATCTGCATGCTGGTTTCTTTTTCGATCGGTACCTCCTTTGGCACCTTCGCCGTCATGTTTCCCCTGGCTATGCCCCTGGCCTGGTCGGTATCGCAAGAACCGATGTACGTCATGGTTTGTTTCGGAGCCGTGGTGGGCGGCTCCATGTTCGGCGACCAGTGCTCTCCCATATCTGATACAACGATTCTCTCGTCTCTGGCGTGCGGAGCCGACTTGATGGACCACGTGACGACCCAGCTTCCGCTGGCCCTCGCGGCGGCCGGATTGGCAGCGATCGGCGCGGTTGTCACGGCCTTCTTGATTCTCTGAACTACCTCGACAGTGGCGGTCTACAATTGACTCTGTCTCGAATGGGGCCAGCACACTAGAACACCATGCTGGCGTAGGTGACGAAGGAGCCGGTTGGATCCATGATGCTGTGGTCATGGGCGAGCAGACGGCCCCTCTGGTCGTCCATCAGGTTCAGCAGCGTGTAGAGTGGCGAGAAACCACAGATTCTTCGCTCGTCCCTCTCTTCCTGGACCAGTCGAAAGAAGTTCTCTGCATCGGCGGCCGCTACCTGGTCCAGCATCTCCCGATCCTTGACCGAGACGTTTTTGATGTGCTCCTCCGTGGGCCGGAAAGAATCCCCGTAGCGAGGACCGATGTGAGCTAGATCTACGCTGGCGATCCAGCAGACTCGCTTTCCACTCTGTGCTTCAGCCTTGCGGACTCCCTCGATGAACTTCCAGAACAAAGGCCGGGTTCTCTCGGCGTAGGGTGAAGAACTGAGTTCCCGGTAGGAGAAACTGCAGAGCACTGGGAGAATGCGTATGGGTTGCTGCGGAAACAAGTGCTGCAAGAAGACGACCTGGAACTCAATCGTGTGCTCGCTTCGATGGGTCAGATCTTCTTCAAAAAGAGGTTCCTGGCACCGTTCCCGTAGAAGCCGGAGAAAGTCCCGGTCCGTCACCGCGGTCCCCAGGGGGGTCTGGAAATCCTTCGAGGAGACAGAGAATGGCTCGGGCAATCCCATATGACCCGTTCCCAGGATCACGAAGAGATCCGGAGGCGCGCTTTCGGCAAGCTCCCGATAGGCATGAGTATATGTGGGGCCTCCCAGGCGAAGATCGATGTGGGGTGCCACCAGCGCCCTTAGAGGCTGCTTCTTACGAGCACCGGGAAGCCCTGCAGCCTTCGCGTCTGTGTAGAAACCGCTGAGTGTCTGGGATAGCTGAAGCGGATCTGCTGGGTAACTGAGCCCGGCGTGGCTGGCCTGCCGCACAGTCGCGCTGCGATAGGTCTCGACTAGATCGCTGCGATAGCGTCGGAAGTTTTCATTGTCCAGGAAATAGGCAGAGTCCAGCTGAGCTAGAAGGCGGGCTACTTCATCCTGAAGAACGATCTGACCCTGGCGACGCGTTTTTTCAGCCTGGATGTCCAAAAGCGAGTGTTCTCCATCGAACAGGATGAGCAGGGAGTACAGCTCCGGGGCAACGGCCAGGGCCTGTTCGGAAATCTTCGTTGGATCGCGCAGCAAGATGAGCTGGTTCCCCTGATCCTCGAAAGGCAGCGATTCGAGATAGCGGAGCCTGGGTCTATCGGTCAGCACTCTGATTGCCTCAGGGTGGTGCGGGCAAAGAGGACGGTCTTACAGACGGGAGGGCGCTATGGCCACAGCTCGGTATTGAAGCGCCAACTTGAGAACCTCAGCTGTTGGCGGGTCAAATCTTCCCTGGTTTCCAACCGAACGTCGACGACGTTATCCCCGTCGAGCACGGGAATCAGCTGCGGGAAGACGACCGCGACCTCTTTGGGTATCTTCAGTCGGTCGGCCCTCGCTTTGATATTGTCTCGCCAGGTTGTATTGACCTGGGTGCCGAAGCGGTCGAAAATCTGAGCTGCAGCCTCGGCATCGCCCCTCGATTTCATCGTTTGAAGTTTTTCCAGTAGCCGAGCGATTCCCTGATGTGCCTTTGAGAGGTCAACGATCTCTACGTAATAGTTGCCTTCAACCTGGACCACACGAACGCCATAATCCTGATCCTTTCCTTCGCCTCCTTCGACCAGATAGCGCAGCACCAGTTCGCGGCCCTTCCGGTGGGCCTCACGCACGTTGTCGTCTTGAAGGGAGCGATAGCGGTTCATGTGGCCTTGAAGATGACCGATATACGCGGCTTCTGCCACCCTGAGTTGTTGCTGTGCGCTGAAGGCTCCGATCGCTACGAGTTTCGGATCGAAGATGTGATACAGAGCCGCCAGATCGGCACGGCACTCTTCCAAGGCGGAGTAGGTGCGTCCAAGTAGCGTTCTGGGGTCTTTCTGGAGATCATCTTCGGGTTTGCCCGAGCCATGACCGATGACTTCGTGCATGTAGACTTCCCAGCGGCGTCCAATCTTCCCATACTGACGATAGGTTTCTCGGTGTTTTGGAAGATAGAACTCGTCGATAATCTGCTCCCGTATTCCTCCTGATTTCGCCTCCTGAATGTTATAGAGGATGATGTTCTTGCTTCCGAAATCGCGGCGAATGTCGGAATAGTTGGGCAGGTTGTACGCCACCGGCGAGTTGGGGCCCGCATCTCCGACCCCCAGGATGATCTGAACGACGTTGGCGACCGGCGGAGTGACTTTGGAGCGCCTGTACTCGGCCGGCCAAGGCATCTTTGCCTCGAAGTAATCTGCCGCACCAGCCAACTGCTCGATCAGCTTCGAATCTGAAGTAAACGTGACGTTGGCTTCGAACTGTCCGATGACACCCCGAGGATCGATGTACTGCTCTATGAATCCGTTGAGGTAGTCGATAGTGGTACTAGACTTGAGCCACTGGATGGAGTGCTGGCGGTATTTCTCTTCATCGCCAGTTTCGTAGTATTCGATGAGAAGTTCCAGGCCGCTCCGCTGTTCCTCGGACTCAGCCAGGGGAAGGGCCTTCCGGAGCCAGTAGCGGATCGTCTCCAGGTCCTGATCGTAGAGTCCTTCGATCTTGTAGGGCTGTGGGACGATCTGGCCGCCCTCGAAGCCGAATCTGGCGTTGAGCCGTGATTGCCATTCGGGAGAAAGACGGCTGAAAGCCTCCTGAGTCACCCCAGGTGCGTACAGGTTCACGTGGCTTGTTGCCAGAATGTCATCCCCCTTTCTCTGATTGTTCTGAAGGGGCTCGAGATCGAGATCGAAAATATGGGGACCTAGTCGCGCCAGTTTCTGATCCAGGGACTCACCCGGCTCGAGACCGATCTTGCCTCCTGCCTCCATCACGTGGTGAGCCGCCGCCTGGAGCATCTCGAAGGTCAAGTAATTGGGTGAGTACTTGGCGTGCGACTGTGCCCCATACTGGCCGTGGTTGATCCAGACGTATTTCAGGTAGTCGTGGACAGCATCTTGGACTTGGGGAGCAAGCTCTGAACGGTTCAGGTGGATGGTCTCGAGAAGGTTCTTGATCTCGAGCGCGTATCTGTGGGCCTGGTCGGTGAAGATATCGTTTCCGGCGATGGCCGCACGATAGAGGAAGTAGGCCAGTCTTTTCTGGTCCAGGCTCAATTCCTCGAAGCCTTCGGCATCGACACCGACGACCAGGATGTCTTGCCCATCCTTGCCCAGACGTTCCAACTCGCCGACATACGAGCGATCCGACGCGTCCTCAGTGGGGGTGGCAGGATCGGGACTTTGGGTCTGTGTGCACTGCAGCATCAGCATTAGAACGCAGATCCGGAGCCGCATGAGGTTTTCCTATCGAAGGCTTGAAAAGGGTAGACGGCAGTCTCGATGCCGCGTCCCAGTGCATTCTCTATGCAGGTCGGTTGTGGCCATGACGCAGACACTTTCTGGGCAGAGCAGAGCCATCGAGGACTCTCTGGAGATTCAGGAGGACATCTGCTCATAGTCCACCTGAATCGGATGGGTCAGATTGTTCTCAGAGCCGGTACAGGAAAAACAGTCGCCGCGGGTCGAAAACTACCGATCAGTGGGCTGCACTTGAAGGGTCTGCAACGACCGCTCCAAACTTCGCCTCTTCTGCCTGCTTGACGTCTTCAATCGGCTTGGCACCGTCCAGTGCCCCAAGCGTTTCGGTGATCCTGTTGTCGTCGGTGCAGAGCTCCGCGGCGTTCTTGTCAGTCCACTCCTCGAACTCTTCGGGAAGCTCGCCATCCGGATAAATCGCATTCACGGGGCAAAGAGAGACGCAGGCATCGCAATCGATGCATTCGTCCGGGTTGACGATGAGCATGTGAGGATCTTGAATCTCGTAAAAACAGTCGACTGGGCAGTCTGCAACACAATCGGTATAGCGGTTGGCGACACATCGTTCGGTAACTATGTAAGTCATACTCCTCCTTGTCCGTAAATTGACCGAGCGCCATTCTACCAAGGACCACCGACCTCGGGCAATACAGACAAATCACGGAAGGTTGCATTCTGCGAAAAGTTGCTCCAAACTCGTCCATTCGAGAGAAGGAAACGACAAGGAAACGATGCTGAATCTGGTTTGCCTGCTTGTGCTGAATCTTCTTCTGAACGCGGTTTCGTTTGGGAGCGATCGCTCCGTGAAGTCTCAAGAGGTCGGCGTTCTCGTCATGGCTCATGGGGGAGACCCGGAGTGGAATCGAGCCATCACGCAGGCGGTCGAACCGGCGGGACAGCTTTGCCCGGTCGAGATTGCCTTCGGCATGGCCCAGCGTCGCAGTCTCGAGTTGGCGGTAAAGCGCCTGGAGCAAAGAGGTGTCAGGCGGATTGCCGTGGTGAGAATCTTTGTTTCACCCGAGTCGTTTCTGCATCAGACCCAGTATCTACTGCGGCTCCGGCCGGATCCGCCCGCTTTCTTTCTACATCACGATCCTCAGACGGATCACTCTAAGGCTCCTCACCCGAGCCCTCACGCTTCCGCCCACTATGATGGACGGGCATCGGTCAGGGTAGAAGGGGCAAGCGATCCGCCTCCACCGGTCGAGTTGAAGGCCCAGGTGGTGCTCAATCGGGATGGGCTCTACGATTCTGCGCTGATTGGAGAAATCCTGGAGGAGAGGATCCGTGCCTTGAGCCGGCGACCGGAGAAGGAGTCGGTGCTCATCCTGGCGCACGGTGAAGGAGACGATGAGCGGAATCAGCGCTGGGTTTCGAAGCTCCAAGCGCTGGTCAAGGGTGTGCCGGGACTGAATCGATACCAAGCGGTAAGGGTAGAGACCCTTCGAGAGGATTGGGAAGAAAAGCGGGCGGTGGCCGAAGCCCGAATTCGAGGCTTTGTAGAGCATCAGGGTCGGCTAGGTCGTGTCCTGGTCGTTCCCTTTCGCGTGTTCGGTTTCGGTCCCTACAGTGGGGTCCTGGAGGGGCTCGACCATGTCGCTACCCGGCAAGGTCTGCTGCCCCATCCAAACGTCACTAAATGGATCAAGGAACAGGCATCGGACTGTTTCTCAAGGGCGGGTTGGTCTGACCCTATGGCGGCCGCTGCCAGGGTGAGTGGATCGACCTTGCAATCCAGCGATTCTCTGGCCGGCATTGCGAGGCCCTGATAGGTGGGAGATGTTGTTCTCAGCGGTCTCGTGATCGTAGCAATCCTGGGGGGCAGTGCCCTTGCCACCCACCTATTCGCGCGGGCCATGTACAACCGGTGTGAGAAGTGTGAAGCCCTCAACGCGAAGCGCAGGACTCACTGTCGAATCTGTGGAAAACCCATAGTCTGAAGGCTTGCCAAGGAAGGAGCCTGAAAAGCGTTCCAGTATCGGTCTACGGGTGCTCTCACCGCTGTGGACATCGACCTTAGCCCGATGCTAGAATGCCCCTTCGATTCGGCGTCCCCATCGTCTAGCCTGGCCTAGGACACCGCCCTTTCACGGCGGCAACACGGGTTCAAATCCCGTTGGGGACACCCTCTTCTCCCAGGCAGTTTCTACCTTATCCTGCTGAAAATTAAGGCTCTCTGAGCCTGGTTGGCCTTCGTCGCATATTTCTACCGGGCCGACAGATTTCTATAGTTTCTACTGAAAGTTGGCACAAATCTGGCACAAGCGTCTCCATGCGCACCAACCCTCAAGGGAGCTGCGATGAGAAAACGGCCTGATTGTGGACAACTGAATACCGGAATGCCGTTCCCATTGATCCAATTGGCAGCGACTTGTGTGCGTTTAGCGACCGGACAAAAATTCTTGATTAGGGGTGAGCTTGGCCTTCTCAACGCTTCTCTTAGCAACTTTCGCTTCTTCAGCAAGTGCGGCGTTAGCACTGACTCAGCTTGCGGCGACGTAGTAGACCAGCGACGAGGCTTCTTCGAGCAGCCCACCTGCTCGGAAGGAACATCTGGCTGGGTGATTGGAGGGTGTGACGGTGCCAAGGTGAGCATTCAGGAAGCTGTGGAGCCCCGTCCACACTGCTCACAGGAGCAGGCCGGATCGTCGAACAGGTAGCAGATAAGGACCGCATCCCAAAACAGGTTTGCCCATACCCACGCATCGTCAGCTTCAGGAATCTGACAGTATCGATAGTTGAAGATACCTGGATACTTTCCCCGGTCTGGCTCAGTTGCGAGTACACCCAGCCAGGGAGGAGGGACTTCGTCTGGTAGGAGCATCTTTACATGTCTCGGAGTATCTTCTGGCAGATAGGTCTTGGTCTCGTTGAAGAAGAGACCACGGGTGATCTTCCAAGCGATCCGCCCTATTCGTTCGCCCTCTATTCTCTTTGCAGTCTTGCCGGGTGGCAAGATCAGCCCCGCCGGCCTGCGGTCCCACTCTTGGCGCACCTTCTCGAAGAGGAGTTTCTGTTTTCCCGCTTGCAGCCGGTCCCCAACGTCCAGCAGCAACGAGTGACCAGAGAAGGTCTTTGGTACCAGTTGGCCTATCGAGTATGCGAAGTAGTCCTCATCGTGCTGATAAGAGAGGTTACACGCAGGGTGCGCTTGCAGAGTCAAGAGGTTCAGTTCGTTCTCGCTTCTGATACGGGTACTGTAGAACTGCTTGGGAGGCACATGGTCCTTAGACGAGGGCCTGCCCAGAGCCTTGCCGCACAGGTAGCACTTCTGCTCCGGGCAGTTGGGATCTGCAATCGGTGATGACTCTTTGCGCATGTAGTCTCCGGCCTGCCCCGGTTCCCGGCAACAATAAGGCCGCCAGGCTCTAGAGATCGAACCCCACTCTTCCAATCATGGCTGCCCTCCTAATGAAGCGAGAAAAGGGAGTTGCCGTCAGTTTACCACCGGTTGAGGTGAGTCCTTAGACCTTAGCTTCCTCTTTGGGCAGCGAACCCTGCCGAGGCAACGGCATGCGCATCCGCAACAACGAGGAGGGCATGATCCCGATCGCCCTGGGTCTGGAAGGGGAAGGTGATCACGAGAAGCGAGAATCTGCTGGCTCCCGCAGCAAGGAAGGCTGGGATGCCGATCACTGCGGGGCCATGGGCGCTGGTGGAGTTTGAGAATGGGTTCAGGATGGTAGCGGATAGTCGGGTGAGATTTGAGAAGGCTAGGGAGTAGCAGGAAGGAATCTCCACTGCCCGCTATGGCCATCTGGGTTGCCGTACCACCAGGCTCTCAGGTCCAGCAGTTGGGGCTCTGTGTGCTCTGAAATGTGCGGGAAAGCGTAGCGCCGGAAAATCCGCATGCTGCAAGGATCGCACCAACTCATTGAAAAAAACTGGAGCCGGCGAGAGGAATTGAACCTCCAACCTACGCATTACGAATGCGGGGGCCACCCTTTCTGCCAAACCCTCATCTGGCCACGGGTTGCCGATAATCCTTGTTTTCTGAGGCAGTTGTAGGTTCCTGAAAGTTGTCCCGAGATTCCCATCATTCCCAGAATAGCCGGTCATATTTCCCACAAATAACCCACAGCCCTTCGGCCCCTGCGGATAGGTGCGCAATCTTAGGTCTCTGTGGCGAGCTGTCGCTACCCGATCCAGACAGAAAAAGCAACGAGGGAAAGGGTGGATGGTTGCTGCTCGACTATCGCCCCGTCAGGATATCGAGCAGCTTTAGCCCTCCCTGAACTTCTGAGGACATTGGCCTCTCAGCCATCAAGCTGACAGCATTCCCAAAGTCTAGAAAGCCATAGCGAGGAACTTGCTGAATCTCGATTCTCATTCTCTCAGGTACGGACATATTCACATTGGTTGTGGCGTTACCCGAAGCACTGGATACCCCTGCATGGGATGCAGCAGCAGCAACGGCTTCCGTGGTCGCCGCCTGCTCTTCTTCTATCTTCCTCCTTCTCTCAAACAAGATGTTGGCCGAGCCAGCATAGTCCCCGCTCGCCAGTGTGTGAAATGTCTTTGCTATCGGCGAGTACAATTTGTCCGCTAGTGGAAATCGTCCAAGTCTATTTATTTCATCCTGTAAGCTCGGTTTTGGTTGCCAGTTATGGCCTTGTATGTCTCCCTCTTCTTCCTTGATAAGCCGCCGCACCTTGAAAGCGTTATCCCAGTCTTCCTTCTCAATGGCTCGCAGATAGGCGGAACGCAGCAACATCAGTTCAGGGTCAGCAAGCCCCTTAATATTGGAGAGCATTCGGAATTCTGCCTCTATGACACCACTTTGATCATACGCCTGCAACACGTTTAGGATGCTCATCCACTCATAGCGGACAGTCTCCGCCTGCGCATAATCCCTCTGCGCAATACAGGCTGCCATGAGCCTTCGATAGGGCGTGCCAGGTCGATGTTTCAAATAAAGGGCCAATAGCTGTTTGGGCCTGGTATGGAACATCAAACGGATGTTTTCTATAGTGAAATCGTCTGACCTCCCTTCCTCCTTGCTGTACAGGTGTTGATAAGTCTCAAAGAAGTTGGTAGGCCCATAGATCCTTTTACCTGAGCCAGGCAACGAGGTTGAGAAGAACTTAAAACGCAGGTCGACAACGGAGAAATAGAGTGTGTTCCAGTAGCCGCCCACTAAGAATAGACTGTCGTAATACGGAGGAAGTGAGGAGTCAAAGCTAATCAGGCAGATGGAACTGTGGGCGGCCGTATACCTACCGTCTTGGCAACGCAACTCTACCTCATCCTCCTTGATCTTGCCTCTACACTTCTTGACTTTTGGTTCTTCCGGTAAATGGGGAGGTCAAGTGGCCAGGTCCTCATGGATGAAGTAGAGGTTAAGCTTGAAGTAGTCCATGTCTCTGAAGCCATAGGCTCGTCTTTTGAGGACCTTAATCTTGTTGTTGAGTCCTTCGAGGGGGCCGGTTGAGATGCGGTGCTTGAAGTAGTCGAGTAGTCCGGGGCGATGCCGGTGGAGGGTGCGGGCGAGCCGGGCGAAGAACTGGTTGCCGATGCTGTAAGCCTGCTCGATCCAGGCATCCAGGAAGGCGTTGCCGGCCGCTGAGTCGGGGAGGTTCCAAAAGTGGCGGATCTCCTCCTTGAGGAGGTAGGCCTGATAGAGTGGCTCATTGATTTCCATGAGTTGCATGAGGTGTTCCAGGGAGCGCTCGTTGAGGTTTTCCAGCCCTCGTAACAAGAGAAAGCGGGTTCCTTTGAGGAGCTGTTTGCGGCCCGTTTCCAGTTTGCGCATCATGGAGCGGCGGGTCTGGTCAATGGCCTGGTTGGCCAGTGCGACGACGTGGTAGGGGTCGTGCACGACATCGACCTTGCCGGCGAAGACCTGGCGAATGGCCTTGCGGTAGGCGTCGGACATGTCGATGGCAATGGCGCGCAGGGACTTGCAGCGGCCTTTGAGGTGGCGCAGGCAGGCCACCAGCGCCTGGGCGTCTTTGCCTTCGTGTAGGGAGACGATCTGGCCACTTTCCAGGTCCAGCACCACCGTCATGTAGAGGTGCCCGCTGTGGGTAGCGAACTCATCGATCGCCAGATAGCGCAGTTGAGACAGCTTGCGCTTCTTGAGGCGCTGCCCCAGATGCTCCTTATGGATCTCTTTGACGAGGTCCCAGCCCACGCCCAGCAAGCGGGCAACGGCTTTGATGGTGGCGATGCGGCACAGCTGGACCACGTACTGGGCGAAGGCGTTCGTGTAGCGCCGTTTGCCCTGAGCGAAGGCAATCGGCTCGCGAAGGGTCTGGTCGCACTGGCTGCAGGATTGCCGGTGGCCATGCAGGACCACGAACTGGTGGCGGGTCGCCACCGGTAGAGTGCGGATGCAGCGCTGGAAGCAGCCTTGCAGCTGAAGCCGGTTCCAGCGGGCACTGCAGTTGCGACACCGGCGCTTGTGCGGAGCCAGTTCGACGTGGTGAAATACGCCGCCGCCGCGATAGTCCGTGCGTTGGTGAACATAGCCCTTCAATCCGAGGGTGTGGTACAAGTAGCTAGTCGTCGCCATGATCGGTCCTCCGGGTTTGCCAAAATCGCCGAGGATGCCTGACATGGCGGCGCCGGTCAATCCCCATCGACCGGCTCTGCCTCGCCCTTGCAGCTTCGCAAGGCTCGTTACGGGAGCAGAGGTTGAGGTAGCGCTAACGCGCGATCCGGATTCTTTTGATCGAGGCTGAAGGCCGCCTCTTTCTGCCTGAACGGGGGAAGGCTATGGAAACTGCCGCGATGTGCAAACCGTGGAAAAACAACCAGCTCCAGCGCTAGGCCGAAAAGCGTCGCAATCGTTTTTCCACCGTTCGCACAACGCTTGGAAAACTCCGAATCACGGGGGTGCTGGCCCGGCTCGATGACTGCTCGGAGTTTTCCACAGTTCCCACAGCCTCTGCTGCTACTGATATATATCTTTTAGGAGAATTCCAGAGCAAAAATAGACCGGATTAGACCGGATCTCAATAGCAAGCGCACCACCCACCTCCCCATTTGCCGGATGACCCTGACTTTTCCGTTACTCAGGTAGACGTCAGCCAATTCCTTGAACTTCAGGTCACGGCCTAAACTCGACGAAACCAGGGCAAGCATCGCAGCAAATACAGTAGTTGGAATTCTCATGACCTTGGCTTCCCACTTGCCATATAACAAGTTTGGATGATTGGCTCGAACGTACGGCTGTCCGGCCGTAGACTCCCGCGATCTCCACTCTCGACTTCGGGCAGGGCCAGGGCAAAACACTCTGGCCCTGTTCCAGCCTGGGTTTCAGCTTTGACAGCTTGCATTCAAGGGATTCCCGCCACTTTCAGGTATTCCAGGAGTTCCATGCAGTCCGGCTGAGATCGTCCAAGTACGACGACAAAAGTGACACAAAAACTGACACACTGCCCCAGGGTGCGCAATCGGGGACTCGAACCCCCACGGCTCTCACCCACCAGACCTAATCTGTTGAGCAGCAGAGTGAAACCTGACACGGGCGAGAAGCTGAGCATTGACCTGAAACCTGTCTAGACTGCTCCCTTTATAGACCCATTTGATCGTACTCTTCGCGAACAACTCTCTCGATCTCACTCGGTTTGTGAAGTGCGATTGGGATTTGGCGTGCTGATGGCTGGAACTCCGAGATCTTTGCCCCAAGGCGATACTCGTCGCATTCCTCTGGGACGAGGACCTCGATGGCAAGCTGGTCGAGGATCTTCTTTGCTTGTTCTATCTGGACAGGGTCCTCGGACGCCTGGATTCGAGTGTAAGCGATCTCGATGTTCTGCAAAAGAAATCGAACGCGAACGGCAATCTCGCTGGGCTCGTTCTCGTGGAAGTACCCGAAGAAGAGAATCTTGTCCGGACTGTCGAATAGGCTAAAGCCGTGCGCATCACCGAGCCTGAAGACAGCGCGACCCACATCGTCTGACACGTCAGTATAACGCAGACCCCTAAACGACAGGTACTTCAGGACATCCGAGGCCGCTCCAATCGGTCGGCCCGGTGGCTCCTTCGTCGTGAAGCGAAGGATTGCGTCATCGATTGCGGCCTCGGCTTTAGACTTGAAAGTGTCAGGTCGGTACTTGACCGTGTCGATCGGATGGATGTTGAATGGCAGAACCTCCGACTCTAGTTGCATCGGGATTACATGCTTGTGGAAGCTCAGCATCATCCCGTATTCAAGATAGACGTTTGGATTCGAGATCTTAATCTTGGGTTGTTCGGCGTGCTGAGACTGATCGAGCAGAGCAATGCAGAATCGGGAGGTAATGATTTTGGAACAGATCTTTGTGCAGAACGCTAGATTCCCCGGGTCGATTCGCTGGAGTGCAACGTAGGTCTCGTAGTTTCGATCCGAGAGAATCCGCGTGAGGATATCCTCCTGGAATTGGAACTCGGCGTCCGACGGGCGTGCGATGAAGCACATGCGTGCGCTGTTGAAGCCATACCCGCAAGACGGCATGCCGATAATGCACTGTTCGTTGACTTTGTATTGCGGGACTTTGTATTCCAGCACGGCACTCTGGAGCCGCCAGTAAGCACACCGAAATGGGGTGCTGTTTTGGTCTGGGCAGCTTATCATAGCCCCGCCAAGGGTTGAACCGGTTAATAGAGCGCCCCAAGAGAAAATTCTTCTCTTCGCGACACGCCTGCGAGGACCGGAACTCAGTGCCAGCCACGCAATGTCGGAGAGCACGACCGCAAAGAATCGGGTAGCCGAGAACCCAATCAGTGGAGGTGGAACCGCAAGCGGGCATATCGGTTTCCGAAGACCCGGAAGGTTGCTACGCCACCGACCGCGACAACGGGTTGCCCAGACTGTGTCTCGTATTTGGAGTAGCTAGTGCCCGTCCGGAAACCGGGGTTCCCAGAACTGTAATCTGTTGAATCGGAACCACTTTTTATACCTGAGACTGCTGACAGACCGACTCGACCCAGCTCGATCCAGAGCGAGGACGCACGGGCCAAAAAACACCGGTTCGGCGCAGACCTCTCCCTGAGTCGGAGCCACAAGGCAGTACGGTCAGCCACAAAAGACTACAACAGGAGTCGGGCCAGGACGACCAGGTTATAGGTCAGGACGCTGGCATGGACGTAGCTTTGAAAGTGAGGCCAGCCTTTCCAGGTACAGCGGTGGAGACCAAAGGTGTGCTTGAGGGTCCCAATGCACCCCTCGATCCCGGCCCGGAAGCGTTTGAGCTGTTTGTAGACCCAACTGGAACGCACCATGCTCTCGACCGTCAACCCACACTTTTTGGAAAAGGCCACGTCCTGTACCCCCTGCTCTTTGGCCCAGCTCAGGTTGGCCGCCGAGGCAAAACCGCCATCCCAGGCGCTCTGGCGCGGGACCTTCCCGTACAGCTGTCGATGACGCTCTAAGAAGGGTTGCACATAGTTGCTATCGGCTGGATTCCCGCGTTCCACCACACAATCCAGGATCAGCGACGAGGCCCCCGTGCTGACAAACACTTTGTGGCCGAAAACCGTTTCCCGAGGGCTCT
Source organism: Acidobacteriota bacterium (assembly GCA_965222655.1). GTDB lineage: Bacteria > Acidobacteriota > UBA6911 > RPQK01 > JAJDTT01 > CAUZIZ01. Next base: position 1,115,246 of record CBDCUP010000021.1, on the reverse strand, counting down.
TCTTGATAATATCGGTGTGCTCTTCGAAGAGGGAACAGATCTTCTCCTGGGCCGCGACGGCCTCGCCCGAAAGGACCCGTCGTTGAGTCTGCTCGATGACTTGGTGCAACAGCTCCAGATAGTGGGCCAGTTGCGCCGCCCCGGCCAGACTGAGGGGATCGCTCCACTGCGCCGACGCGGCCAGCGCCTGCTCGGCATAGTGGGCCGTCTTGGACGCCACCTTGATCAGATCGCGGTAACTCTCCAGGCGCTTCTTGCCGCGGCGGTTGCGGATGTTCAGGACGCGCCGCTTGGCCCGTCGCGTGTGATCGACGAAGCCGATCCCTTCCCAGTCCCGCAGCCGCCCCAGCCACCGGGTGACGACTCGAATGCCGTCGTCCAACAGCTCACTGTCGAGCGGATAGTGGACGTTGGTCTGGACCGCCGTGGCATCGACCCGAATCCGTTGGCCTTTTTCCAGACCCCGAGCCTGCGCCCAGCGCACCAAGTGGTCGTTGATCGCCTTCCATGTCCCCGGCTCAATCTTCCCCAGGTTCTCCGCCAGGGTGGCTTTGCTGATCGACGCCCCATAGGGCAAGCGACAGAACCTCTGACAGCTTTGCGAATCCACCAGATGAAACTCCAGCTTGCGATAGCTGAACTGATGCAGCTGTTTGATGACGGCACAACGCAGCACCTGCTCGGCCGTCAAACCGGGGGCGCCGACACTGGAATCGACCCTGTCAGAGAGATCTTGTACTATCAGCTCCAGCGTCTGGGGATTGTCGTCCAGGATGCGCGAGATCACCTTCAATTCATGGGCCAGTTGGTGATCGGGCCATGGTGGGGAAAGAGGGCGTTGTTTTTCACGCTTTTGACGCATCTTCGAACTCCTGAAATCGTCCTAAGTCGTTTCAGTCTAATTGTTTACACCAGATAGTCTAGCAAACGACCCTGATAATTTCGGAGCTTGAAAAAGCCCTCTTTCCCCTTCCTTATCAATTACTTACGGATTTCCGGACGGGCACTAGCTAGCGAATGGCCCTGAAGAAATCCGAGCTCTACAGCTCCCTCTGGCAAAGCTGTGACGAGCTTCGTGGTGGCATGGATGCCAGCCAGTACAAGGACTACGTCCTCGTGCTGCTGTTCATCAAGTACGTCAGCGACAAATACGCCGGCGAACATGAAGCTGCTGGTCGTAGTGGACAAGCTGCTCACGGGCTTCGACGCTCCCCCCTGCACCTATCTTTACATTGATAAGTCCATGCAGGACCACGGCCTCTTCCAGGCCATCTGCCGGGTCAACCGCCTGGACGGCGAGGACAAGGACTTCGGCTACATCGTGGACTACAAGGACCTGTTCAAGAAGGTCGAGAATGCCATTGCCGTTTATACCTCGGAACTCGATCACAGCGCAGGCGGGCCTGATCCGGAGGTGCTGCTACAGGACCGCCTCAAGAAAGGGAAGGAACGGCTCGATAACGCGCTGGAGACCCTCGCGCTGCTGTGTGAACCGGTGGAGCCGCCCAAGGGCGAGCTGGAGCACATCCACTACTTCTGCGGTAACACGGAGATCCCGGCGGACCTGCAGGAAAGGGAGCCGCAGCGGGCCGCGCTCTACAAGGCGACCGTTGCCATGTTACGCGCCTACGCGAACATCTCCGATGAACTGGAACCCGCCGGTTACACCGCCGCCGACATCAGCCGCATTAAGGAGCGGACCAACCACTACTTGAACGTCCGCGAGATCATCCGCAAGGCGAGCGGCGAAAGTCTCGACCTCAAACCCTACGAGGCCGACATGCGTTTCCTCATCGACACCTACATCGAGGCGGACGAGCCGAGGAAGATCTCACCCTTCGACAAGATGGGCCTGCTGGAGCTGATCGTGAAGACCGGCATCGCCGATGCGATCGCGTCGCAGCTCGGTGGTTTGAAGGGCAACAGGAACGCCATCGCCGAGACCATCGAGAACAACGTCCGCAGCAAGATCCTCAAGGAGCACCTGAGTGATCCGGCTTATTACGAGAAGATGTCAACCCTGCTCGACGAGATCATTGCGGCCCGGAAGGCCAAGGCCATCGAGTACGAGGAATACCTGAAGCGCATCGCGGACCTGGCGCGAAGGGTTGAGGCTGGGCTGGCGGAGGATACCCCCGAGCAGTTGAAGAACAGTCCGGCGCTCCGGGCACTCTACAACAACCTGAAGAAGGTTGGGCGCATATCAGAGCCCGAGGATCTCGTAGCCGAGGCGCAAAGCGAGTACACGGTCTCCGGCGACCCGGCACTGGAGCTGGCTCTAGAGATCGATGCCGCGGTGAAGCGGGTTGGTCCCGACGGATGGCGAGGAGTCCAGGCTCGTGAGCAAGTGATCAAGGCTGCCTTGTATGAGATTCTGCAAGATGAGGCCGAGGTGGAGTGGATCTTCCTGATCATCAAGGCGCAAAGCGAGTACTGATGGTGTCACAGATCAAGCTGGGTAACATCGCGGTGGACGTGGTCCTGAAGGACATCAAGAACGTCCATCTCAGTGTCTATCCCCCGACAGGCCGTGTGCGTATCTCGGCCCCGAAGCGTATGAGCCTCGATACCATCCGTGTCTTCGCCGTTTCCAAGTTGGATTGGATCAAACAGCAACAGACGAAGCTGCGGGAACAGGAGCGCGAGACAGCTCGCGATTACGTGGACCGGGAAAGCCACTACGTGTGGGGGAAACGCTATTTGCTCACGGTCTGCGAGAGCGATGAACCTTCGCCAACAGATCGGGCCAGGAGAAGGGCTCTTGTGGAGGAATGGTATCGAGTGCAGCTCAAGGATGCTGTGCCGCCATTGCTCGCACGATGGCAGCCACTGCTGGGAGTAAAGGTAGAGCGGTTTTTCGTGCAACGGATGAAAACCAAGTGGGGGAGCTGTAACCACAAGGCACGCACGATTCGCCTCAACACCGAGCTGGCCAAGAAACCAAGAGAGTGCCTTGAGTACACCGTCGTTCACGAACTAACTCATTTGCTGGAGCCAACCCACAACGCCAGCTTTCTCGCGCTGATGGACCGATTCATCCCCAACTTGAGGTTCCATCTTCAGGTCCTCAACCGCTTACCGGTTCGGCGGGAAAAGTGGAGCTATTAGAATTGCGTGAGCCTCCCGGCTCAGCAAGGGAACTCAGACTGCTGGTTTCATACAAGCTAACGTTTCAGTAGACTCGCACAGACTCACCTCCCCAATAGCTCCCGGTACCTGTTCCACATCTCCTTCTGGACCTTACGCTGCTCACGTATGTATCTGGCAGCGTCGGCAGTCCGTGCGACGCGGTTGTCGCCATGTGGGGCGTATGTCCACTTCAGCGAATTGCATGTCGTGCAGCACGCCGCAAGGTTCGATTCCTCGCCAGAACCCCCCTTGGACTTGGGAGAGATATGGTCCAACTGGGCATTGAAGCATTCGTTGAATGATGCGAGCAGGTCCTGCCTACAGTATTCGCATCGAAAGTCGGCGCGGGCCAGTATCGAGAGGTGCGCCTCCTTGAACCACCCCACCTTCGCAAGGTCCGCAAGCAGTTCCGGCGTTATCTCCCTCATGCTCTTGGGCTCTACTGGACGACCCTGTGTGCATTTCCTCGCACTCGGAGAATTGTATCAGGATCGGGGGGGCAGGGCCGAGATTCCCCTTCAGAATCGACGGCGGCGGGCACAAGACGTTTTTTGCTCTGAGGAAAGTTGACGAGCGTTTGAAGGGACGCTTGAACGAGATAGCCGGGCTCCCTTTTTCATTATGAGAAATCCCAGGAGCGACCGCCCCCCTGGCCTTAATCCTCTGCGTACCCAAGGCCTGTTCCTGCAAGCAGACACCGCGGCGGTAATCGTGGCTAGCCGCTTTCGCTGTTTTCGATAATGCTATAATGTTCACCAAATCTTCACCTTTTGACCTGAAGGAAGAGATTCTGCGTTGTGCCACAAGGAGCAATGGGCAAGGGCTGGGGAAAAAGGGGCGGTGAGGGTTGATCAGGTGGTTAACGTGAATCGCGGACGGGGAAACGGCTGCAATCGGAAGAAAGGGGCGACGAAAGGTAAGAGAGTAAGGACCGGGGGGTGTTTACTCCCAAAATAGGTACGGCATAGAACCGCGAGATAGGTCGCCGAGCACGGAAGCGCATTCAAAGTATGGGGTACGAGTAATGGTAAGAAGGTCTCTGGTTTGGGGTTGGGCAGAAGGAATGGTTCGGGATGGGGTTGAGTATTTCTGCATCTGCCCCACTCTGTCTGATTGGAAAATGGAGGAGTGAAAAATGGCACAAGGGGGCCGCAGAGTGGGGTCTGGACCGAAACCGAAGCCGACGAAGTTGAAGCTCCTGGAAGGTAATCCAGGCAGACGACCGATCAATGACAAGGAGCCGAAGCCGAAGGAGCGACTGCCGCAGTGCCCGACGCACTTGAGCGAGGAGGCAAAGCGAGAATGGCAGCGCACAGGCAAACGGCTACTGAAGCTCGGTCTGATCTCAGAGATCGACAGGGCTGCCTTCGCGGCTTATTGCCAGGCATGGGGTAGATGGGTCGAGGCCGAGACGAACCTGAAGGAGCAGGGAATGGTTTTCCACGCTCCTAAGAACAACTATCCGATGCCGTCACCCTATCTTTCGATCGCGAACAAATCGATGGATCAGATGACGAAATACCTGGTCGAGTTCGGCATGACCCCCTCTTCTCGATCGCGCCTGTCTGTGGAGAAGGAGGAGTATGACTCCGGATATGGCTCGACCCTAAACGGGAACTGGAAGCCTGACAAGTAAGCCCTTCAGCGATCCACCGAGAAGCGTCCTTTCTGACTATCGCCGAGTTTCTGCCCGAGATCGTCCTCAGTGCAGACGGTTCCGGTGAAACCTTCCGAAATGCGTTTTGGTTTCCTTCTGCTGGTATCGAGACGTAAAATTCTCTGTCCTATTATGACCCGCAGTGGCAGCGCTCTATTTTGATAGGCGACTGATAGCGGGGGGGGGCGGCATTGGTCCAATCAGGAGCCGAGGCGGCCATTCTCCCAAAAGAGTTTTCTTTTCTCGATGCCTAGGTGGTCCTCCTAGTTCTCTGACAATCTTGGCTAGTTTCCCATCCACTGCCGTCAAAGGCTTCGTCCTTCGAATCTTGAAGGCCCCATTAATGAAGAAGGGAGCCCGGCTAGAGGGCTTGCTTAACAGGTTCCCTAACAGTGAATTCTCAGAGGTAACCAGGAATCCGGTCCAGTGGATGTCACCTTCGGGCTATAAACTAGGTTCAGTAGCTGAGCCTGGCCACGGGATCATGACCCGGGCGATTCTTCCCAATCGCCCGGCCCGGCTCCTTCCTAAAACAGGAACGCCATGAGGGAAGATGGCCCGCCTCACGACCTACCTTGCTAGCAGGCTCTCGACTGCGGTCTCCCCGCATCCGACCCCCCAGGGAGGGGAGTGATGTCCGAGGAAGATGTCCGAGTCCAAATACTCCAGGCTGTTGGTGGGGTCAAGGACTGGGGACCGCATCCCCGGTCTAGCTTTAGCTACAACGTCCCCGAAATCCGCTCGGTGCCCACGTGGAAGGCGCAGCAGTGGTTTGAGAGCGGCGTCGCCAAGCCCGCTCCCCTCTCGGTGGAAGAGCTTCTGGCAGAACTGAAGACGGCGATCCCCGCCTCGGTCGCTGGAAACCCGGCAGCGGAGCAAGAGACCGCGCCACCTGAACTCCCGACACCGCCGCCAAATAAGGAAAAAAGGCCTGGGCGGAAGGCAGATAAGAAAATTGCACTGCGCAGGAAGATAGTTCAGAGGTATACCGAGAAGAAGCACAAACCTTTTGAGGGCGTCGCGATGTTCCATGCACTGATGACTGAGCTGGACCGTGAAGAAATAGCAGCTCCAATCGTCGACGACGGTGCTCCGCTTTTCGACTGCACCTGGGTTGAAGTTCAGGATAATCTCGACTTGAAAGGCCAAGTGATCAAAGTCCTCAACGAGGACCGCTGGTCTCGAAAAGGGCAGCGATAGCACGGCAGAACGGCGAATTAATTCGCCGTTGTTTTCCTTCCTAATCAGTCCAACTCCCTACCAAAAAGAGACATAAGTTCCGGCCTCGATCACGGCACTTTCTCTGCCGGCTTTGCACCATTTCGCCCGTTGTCAGGCGGGAGTGATCAAGTGGTGGCGACGTTCGCGAAAGGAGGATTTGATGAGTATTCAGCAAGATTTCGGCCAGGGTAACCTGCTCTCCCCCAGGGAGTTTGCGGAACGGTTGTCGATCAGCAGATGGACCGTCTATTCCTGGATCAGCAATGGAAGAATCTCCTCAGTGAAGGTAGGGCGTCTCGTCCGTATCCCACAGAGCGAGGTGGACAGGATCATCCGGGGAAAGGCAGAGCCGAAGGAGGTGGGATGCAAATGAATTGCACCACAAAATACGACGACCTTCCGCAATTTCTGACCCCAGCAGAAGCGCCTGGGCTTCTGGGGGTGGGTCGAGCGACGATCTACGAGATTCTGCGGAGGAGGATCTCGATGCATAGCTTGGACAGGGCTCAATCGAACTGAGGAACGAGTTGGTTCTCGCCATCGTACTCAGATTACCTGAAGAAGAAGCAAGCTAAAACCAGCAAAGGGCCTCTATAGTTAGCATACTGCCAGCCAGGACCTCTGTCGACCCAGACTAAACCCTCTCTTACCTTCCCCAGAGCACACCAGGGGTTGTCAAAGACGGATCCAGACACCTCAGGCTGAGAGTCTCTCGCGAAGTAGTCGATGCCGACGGCAGAGAGTCCTTGGCGGTCGCGGCTCGGTGCCGGGAAACCTGTGGCAAATTCGCAATTCTACAGAAGCTTACCAGCTGGGTCGGGTTCCGTATCGGTCCTGAGCGCGTGGATGAAGGTGAACTGCGCATCGACTGTGATCTCAGTGACAACGAAGCCGAGTTGATTGAGCCGATCTTCGATGATCTCGTTTGCCGGCAGTCTGTTCGTCGCCTCGCAAATGACTGAACGGCCGTCAAAGACCAGAGCACGTGCTGCTTCCCGCAGATAATCACCATGATTTGAACCCATCAGCGACAACGAGAACACCGCCACATCGAGTTCGCCTTCTTCAAGCGGAACACCCTGTCCTATGTCGCAGACAACCACGTCGTCAGAAATCGCTACATGGTCGAACGAATGGACTTTGTAGCCGGCTTTACGAAGCCGCTGCCCCAGCAGGTCCTCGCCACAGCCAAAATCGCCGATAACGCGGTTGTTCGGGAGTCGCATGATCCAATCGCCAATCTTCTCATACGGAACAACTGGCCATGTCACTCGGGCTTTGCGGTAGTGTGTATGGTAGTTGCCAAACTCGATAGGATCGTTCTTCAACCGCTCGTGCAGCTTCGCCGAAGAGGTCGCGTTCCATCGACTGTTCATCGCCGAGAAGTCCCCATAGCGGGCAACTCGCTTTCGAACTTCACCTGGCTCATCCGACAATGGCACTGTAATCCGGGACCGACGGACTTCCTCAGTGGTCCCGCTCTCCAGCCGCTGAAGCCAACCCAGCGCGTCTTGGAAAGCCTGCGTGGAAGTCCGCAGCTGGCCCGTTGGTACAACTCCATCCACGGCAGCGTCTGCAAGGCCCTTCTTGTACTCGATTCGGTTGAGGCGGGATTGGCACCACGACCATTCCTCGCCCTCGACGTTCGCGAACGAGATTGGAAATATCACTTCAACCGGACGCTCTTGGCCCTGCCGTACGAGACGCCCAACTAACTGTTCGTAAGCCGCCGCGGTCCAGGGGGCACACGCTACGATCAGCCGCGCTGCTCTCTTCTGGAGACCATCGACGCCCGTCGCTACGGCGCTCGAACCGATTAGGACATTTACTCTGCCTTCGAGAAATGGGGCCAGCCCCGTCTTATCCTGGCCGGTCATCCGACCAACTTTCCATCCGGCTTTAGTCAAAGCTCGGGTCAGCGTTGTCACAATCCCCTCAACATACTGGGTATAAATGAGCGTTCCGTCCTGGACGCAATCTAAAATGCTCTCGAGCTTCGCCTCTACGAGCATCTGCTCCAGCTCAAGAAGTCCGGAGGTACCTGTTGGCAAACGACGGATCTGCCCGACAAGTGAGGAGACATCGATTCGCGGGTTGGACTCTGCGTGCTCAGGATACGGAGGCATCCATCGCGTCCCAATTGAAACGAAACGCTGGTAAAGCGTCATACAGTTTCCGACAGTAGCTGCCGTGCCGAGGTCGTGGTGGTCGATGCCCGTTACTAGGTTCACCATTGAGACACCCTCCCGGAGATTATTTATCACCGGGGTAGCGGACATGGCGAGCACCGCAAGATTAGGATTGTGCTCCGCGGCTGTCGAGCAAAGCCCCTCGGTCAACCTGCGCCGTTTTGACGCCTCTTGAGTACGTTGCTTCGCGTAGTGGATCTCATCGATCACAACCAAGTCTACTTGGTGATCGGTCAAGAACTTTGCAAAGTCCGCTTCGCTTCTAGGCTGCTGTAGGGACTCATAGTTGAGTACCAGATATCGAGGTCCATCACCCCTCCCCCACGTCGGCGACAGCGTCTTTGTCGCAACTCGCGAGTCGGGAAACACAGACTCGATCGTATGAGCCCATCCGATTCCACCAGACCGTCCCACCACAGAATTTGGACATAGAACAACCGTCAGGTCGGCAGCGATTACCCTCGATGCAAGTATTGCAGAAAGTGTCTTACCCGCTCCGGTCCCCGACCAGTTGCCGACGCGGCGTCGGTCCCGCACCAGAGCCGCCACATGCCGCTGCATCAGGAGAGGTTGAGTAAGTTTCCCGTCGATACGAAATGAGTACCCCTCCGGAATTGTGAGAGACTCGGCCGCATCCAGTTCTGTTCGAAACTGTGCTTGCACTCTCTCCGAGTACTCACCTTCTCGGGGCTCCTTCGTTTCGTCCTTCGTAGCTTGCAATAACGCTGGGTCGTAGGCCAACTTCCACAACTTTGCAATGCCGCTAGCGACTAGAAAATTGAGTGCCTCCTCGTCAGCCGATGACCAGACGTCAGACTCACACGAATCCAGGATGGCACGGGCGGACAGTGCGGGCAGGTGGGCTTCCGGGTCAGCGCCAAGCTGCGAAAGATCAACTTCTGCCTCGATGACTTCATCGCGAACATCGGCAGAATCCGCCTCAACAACCTCGGTCGCAGACTGGTCGCCGAAGAGACTCTCTACTTTCGGCGCGTCCGCTCCCTCGGCAAACGCGGCAAGCTCCTCTACCGGCAACCTGCCAGAGGTCAGAGCTTTGACGAACTCTGTGCGACGTCTTGCATTTGCGCCGAGGCCATTTTGCTGAAACAGCAGCCAAAGTTCGGCAGGCACCAGCGACCCAAGTAGCCCCTTATCCAACAGAGACTTGACGAAGAGTCGGATGCTTGCGATTGTCCAGCCTTTATTACAATAAGGACAACCTTGTCCCTGCCTGGTTCTCCAGACGACTCGAGCCCGCCAGGTATGGTCGGGGTCCTTGGGACACTGCCACCAGGCCCACTTGTCAGTGCCGAAAACCACCTGACTTGGAAGTAGATCCCCATTCTTTGTCAGGTGCCACTGACGGGCCAGTTCTGGGTGTGTATTCTCAAGTGTGTTGGTTCCTGACAACTGGTAGCCAGCGCAGGCCGGACAGCCGGTGCCGGTACCAGTTCTGCTGTTTGGCGTCGCCCGCCACACGTGGTCGGGTCCTTTGGAGCATTTCCACCAAACCCCCTTCTTACTGCCGAAGGTCACCTTGTCGGGAGTGAGATCCCGATTCTTCGTGGGATGCCACTCGTTGGCGATTTCAGGAAACTGAACAGCCAAAGAGTTCGTCACAGAGGCCCGCTTACCCGAGCAAAAGGGACAGCCACGCCCTCGTTGTCTGCTGCCGACAGCCCCTTGCCACTCGTGATCAGGTCCCTCAGGACACTTCCACCAGACTTTCTTCTTGGTCGCAACGGTCACGTCATCCGGAGTCAGATCCCCGTTTCTTTCTGGGTGCCATTGCGCAGTGATTTCGGGGTTCTTTGTAGCAAGCGAGTTGGTAACAGACACCTTGCGGCCGATACAGAATGGACAACCTCCACGTGACCTATCGGATTCGCTCGATCTGTTTCTGACAGTGGCAGTCCACTCATGGTCGGGGCCCTTCGGGCACTTCCACCAGGCTTTGGTGCTGCTGCTTAATGTCACTTTTTCGGGTCATCCGGTAAATGGGGAGGTGGGAACGTGGTTCGGCGCTTTCCGGATCCCAAATCTGGTTCCCCGTTCGCTTGTCAATATAGTCGGCTGCAGTAGCAGAGGCCGTGGGAACTGTGGAAAACTCCGAGCGACATCGAACTGGGCCAGCAAGCCCGTGATACGGAGTTTTCCAAGCGCTGTGCGAACGGTGGAAAAACAACTGCGAGCACTTGCCAGTTCTCCTCCAGAACTAGTTGTTTTTCCACGGTTTGCATAGTGCGGCAGTTTCCACGGCCTGCCTTTGACTGGCGGCACCTCCCCATTTACCGGATGAACCACTTTTTCCGGCGTAAGGTCCCCGTTCTTCTGGGGGTGCCATTGCTTTACCAAATCTGGCCTGTGGGTCGCCAGCGAGTTCGTGACCGACACCTTATGACCGGAGCAGCACGGACACCCTTGGCCTGAAACCGCTCTATGGGCTACTGAAGCCGACCACTCGTGGTCAGGCCCTTTGGGACATTTCCACCAGACTTTCTTCCTGCTTCCGAAGGTCACTTTTTCTGGCGTAAGATCGCCGTTCTTCGTTCGGTGCCATTGTTTGCTCAAGTCCGGACGAAGAGCCAACAGCGACGTGGTAGCTGACGGCCGCTTACCTGCACAGTATGGACAACCACTGCCGCTAGAGGTTCTGTTGTTTGGAGTCGCCTGCCACTCGTGGTCAGGTCCTTTGGGACATTTCCACCAGACTTTCCTTTTACTGCCAACGGTCAGCTTGGCAGGAGTGAGATCCCGATTTTTCGTCGGATGCCACTCGTCTACCAGGTGCGGATGTTCGTCAGCTAGAGTACGGTGGGTGATCACAATAGCGTCTCCCTAATCCTGGCGGCGTTCGGACTGCTTCTTCGGATCGTTGGTATTCGCCTTTCTCAGCCCGACGATCTTACGTAGCTTGAAGCCTAAAGCGGCAGGACTTGTTTCTAGTCAGCCGTCCGACTCATTTCATTCCCGCTCTCGCAAGCTGGGAACTCGCGTGATGCTCGGGCGAAGATTCAGTGGTTGGCGAAGTACGCAACGGCGTGTTCCACAGCCTGCCGGTCATAGACAGTGGTTAGGATAAAAAGACGGCCGTCACGATTCTTCCAAGTGAAATCCTCGAAGGGAGTCGGTTCTCCATAACGGCTATCCTTCACTCGGATGGGAGCTGTCAAAGTCAGAGATTCCTTGGCGAGGGCGTATTCCAGCGAAAGTACGAACTGATCGTTCTCCCAATACGTGTATTGGAGATAGCCGAGTGTCTCTGGTTTTCCATCGTCGTCCATGTCTACGTAGGTTTCCTCGGCCCAGAGCTCGTCGTAGGTGACTTTTTGGACGTTCTCCGAAGGTTTGGTGTGAGACCGAAGGTATATCGCTTCGGTCCATGCGCCAGGCATCTTGAAGTTCGGCGCTGGCATTCCACGGGGCACAAACTCCCAGTAGGTGACCTCCCCGGACTCTTTTGTGACAACGAGTTGGGATCCTGGGTTGGAGCCAGGCGGGTCAAATAGCTTTGCCCAGTCTTCTTTGGTGGGAATTCGGTCCGTAGACTTGCGGCTTTCCACAACCGATACCCCTCTCTCCTCGCTGGGATTCGGCACTTCAGTTTCAAAGAAGAGCTGGGTCACGTAATCGGATAGATGAATGTCTCCCAATGATAGTGCCAACAGAATCACCACAATCGGTGTGACTAGTAGCAGGGCTTTCTTCATGGCTTAGTGCTTAACTCTGAGATGCCAGGCTGCGATGCTGCTCCATGATACCTTCGGCAAGGGGGGAAGAGCCAGATTTCCGAGAACAGGTAATGCTGAGCAGCAGTCAGCTTTACCCAGCGCCGAAAACCTCTTGGGTAAAAGGAAAGCTCGAACCGTTTCCTGCCAGAAGGAGACTCGATGTCCGGGGACAACAAGGGCATTCTCGCGAGAGTGGCAAGAGGTCGTGGACCGACCTCTTGCTCAGTGCTATATTGAGGTTATCCATAATCCATGCAAGAAACGCAGCAGACACAGGGACGCTGCCAACCAGCACCTGGTTGAAGCTGCTCAAAGATCAAGCTAGGAAGAACCATGTATCAGAAGATTACTCCGCTCACCGAAGCCGACCACGCTTTGGAGAACCCAGAACTCGCCGCTCTAAGCCGAGTCTGGAATGAGCGCAAGGACAAGTTGCTTGAGAGCGGTGAGTTTAAGTAGGCACTTCGTGCCGACGGCCAAGGCCGTAAAAGGCTGTTTCGGGACACCCCGGCTGTGACGAAAGGGCGGTCTCAGAGAACAGCTCACTTGATTGAAATTCCGAGACTGTTAAGCAGTTCTTGAAGAAACTGCAGCGCGAGTGGGCCATTGAAACTGGAATAATCGAACGCCTCTATAGCTGGGACAGAGGTGTTACAGAGATATTGATTGAACATGGAATTGATGCCTCGTTGATTGCACATCGCGGCGGTCTAACCCGGGAAAAGGCCGAAAACGTCAATGACATCATTAGAGACCAGCTGGAGATCGTTGAAGGTTTGTTTTCTTATGTAAAGGGTGAGCAACCACTTACTGAACACTTTATACGAGGGCTTCAGGCGCAGTTTACAGCACATCAGCCAACGACCGACGCGATTAACGAAGCTGGAGAGCCTATTCAGGTCACGATTCGCAGGGGTGAATACAAGAGTCTCCCAAACAATCCGCGAAGGCCAAGTGGTTCAATGCATGAGTATTGCCCACCGGAACTTGTAGTCGAGGAAATGGCGAACCTGATAGACGGCTATCGAACGTTTGAAGCCGACTTCTCACCAGAAGTCGTCTCGGCATGGCTCCATCATAGGTTTACACAAATTCACCCTTTCCAGGACGGTAATGGTCGGGTCGCTAGAGCATTGGCCTCGCTTGTATTTCTGAAGGGCGGAATGTTTCCTGTTGTTATCCGTGATGCCGATCACACGGAATACATCAGTTCCCTCGAAAGCGCAGACGCCGGGAACCTTGGGCCACTGGTAGCTCTGTTCGTCAGAGGACAAAGAAACTCTATCTTGGCGGCGATTGGCCTAGAACAGCAGGTGCGGCAGCAGGGCTTCGCGGAAGAAATAATTTCTTCCGCGATTGCTGTTCTCAAAAATCGATTCGCGACCAAGAGTCTTGAAGTGGAGGCCGTATACATCGTTGCAGCGCAACTCCAAGACCGAGCTGTAGAACGATTGACGCAGATTTCCGATCAACTCAATGGACAGCTTTACCAACTAACAACAGCTGGACATGAAACCTATCACTCGAACACGAAGTCTGCGGACAATGACTCAAAGCAGAGACACTATTTCTACGCTCAGATTGTCGAATCGGCGAAGCAGTCCGACTATTTTGCGAACTTGGACCCGTATAGATCATGGGTGAGGCTGGCGATCGCTACGGAGCAGATATTCGAGTTTGTCATAAGCTTTCACGGCTATGGGCCCGGTCGACATGGTGTTCTCGTCGCATCAGCCTTTACCTTTCAGCGGGTCCACAATGAGGAGCAGGGCTCTGAGTTCGTAAACGTAAGTCGGTGCGTCCCAGAAGTCTTTCAGTTCAACTACGCCGAATCTCAGGAAAGTATTGACAAGCGTTTTGAGGATTGGCTTGAATCAGCGTGCGCGATAGCACTTTCGGAATGGAAAAGGCAAATTGAAGCTTGAAATTACCTGAGTCACCATTAGACAGGTGCCTGTAGGTCACTACCGCAGCAGTAATGGTGGTGGACACCGCCGTTCACCCCTGCTAAGTGCTTGAGCGCAGCAGGTTGCTCTAGGGCTAGGGGTAGCTCTCCGTGGGTGATCGCGAAAACTTCGCGCCGCCGGATCATCTGTTGAGGCGGTCGCAGAAGCTGTGGTCTGAAATCGTTCCGAGGCGGGCGAGATCGCCGGAGCGACTGGCGCTGCTCCTGGTGGGTCTCGAAGCTTTGGATCGAGCAAACACCGTCAAGGAGATTCTGGAAGCAGAAGGGCTGACGACCAAGATGAAAACCACTGGAGCGGTTCACGCCCACCCGCTGCTCAAAATCGAGCGGGAAGGAGTTCAAGTCTTCATCAAGTGCTGGTCCCAGCTCGGACTCGGATGGGACCACTCGCTCGATGGGAGAATCGAGAAATGGGGTATCGAACGAGGGGAACTGGGGGGCTGACAAGAGAATAGAGCCGAAATCGTTCGGCTACCAGTGAACCCCACTAGGATCCAGCGCCCCACCTCAACGGATGACTCCGTGAGCGCGTGTAGTGATGCCCCTTCACTTATATTTGTAGCGGCGTAAGTTCTGCGAGTCGTCAATTGGCTCGTCGGGATGGGCCTTGTTCCAACGCCGCCTTATCGCCTCGTATTCTTTCCCATCGTGTCTTTTGAGGAAGACCCGTTTTTGAGCCGTTTTGGCAGAAGCTCGGACCCTCTGTCTTCCCGTTCCAGGAAGCTCCTTTCGCGCCTCCTTGACAGTATCGAGCACTAGGGAATCTGGAATCGGGAGATCAAACTCAATCATTATTCGTCGAGGTAAACCTTCCTCAGCCCACATCGGAACTGTATACCTAATTGGTGACAACATCGGAATCCAGCCTAGCAGTACATAGGCAGTGGCCTGAGTTTCCTTGCACTCAAGTCGGCTCGACAAGATCCGGGAGTACCGATACAAGGTTCCGAGTTTGCCGTCTAGTTTAACGTGGACTGCGTCGCCTTCATCGCGTGGGTCATAGAACGTTACATTCTCTCCCTTTTCCCTCCAAGCCTCTTCGGAATATGGCCAGTGCAGTAAGGCCGATTCCTCTTGTTCAATCAGACTTCCACTGGGCTCGAATAAAGCAGGTGCGCCGCAGGTTAGACAGGAGCCGAAATCCACATTCTCAAAATCAACCGGCTTGGGACGCTCTTTCTCACCGAGCTTGCGAATCCACCGGGAACTCGACGAAAGGTCAGGGAAAGGAATCGCCGTGCTACCAAAGAGCTCCGATCTTGCCTCGCTGACAGTCGCGCGGCAACTGAGAGCTCTTTCCTCGCTTTCGTAGAATGCCTGCTTCTGTGCCGCTTCGAGGGACTTCGTCGGTTGTGACCGGGTGCTTGTGCCGTCACAACCTTTGAAACGCTCGTGAATCTCCTCAAGATCAAGATCGTCGTAGGGGGCATCCCACTCGGGCTTGAACTTCTCCCATTTAGCGTCCGCTAGGCGCTTTCCTAGCCGTTTCTCGACGGCCCGACGTAGGTCAGCTTTTGTTCCATACTCATCACCCATAGTGCTCTCATTCTACGGCCGAGGTGTGAACTTTAAGTCGCGTTAAACGTCTCACGCATAATCTTCCTGAACAAGCTGGTTTAAACCAGCAGAGATTTCTTGGGGGATCGAATCGATGGATGAACAATCAGAGGAACGACTCCTGAGTGCAGAGGAAGCCGCGGCGCTCACTAGTCTGCACCCCGCTACGATTCGCAAGCTTGCGTGGCAAAGGCGCATCCGGAGTTTCAAGGTGCTTGGATGCCTCAGATTCAGGCGTGACGATCTGGAACAGCTGATCGTGGAGCGTCCAGCAGAGGTGGACAAGTAGCGAGGAAGTCGGAGTACCGCAAATCGCCAAGCTTGGCCCAGACAGACGTTAGGAACGGCCATGGAAACGGTCAGTAGGCAAACGAGGTTCCAGGATCTACCCGAGCTGCTGACACCGGGAGGAGGTCAGTGAAATGAGTTCCGGTCAGCTCCTGACGGTGCCCGAGGTGGCCGACCTGCTCCAGGTGAAAGTAAGCACTGTCTATGCCTGGGCTAAGGCGCGTCGGCTGCCAGCGGTCATCCTATCGATCGGTAAGCGCAAGGAATGCATCCGGTTCAGGCGAACCTCGATCGAAAAGTGGATCGTCGACCGCGAGCGTCAGGTCAACGGGAACTCGTTTACGAAGTGGGATCAGAGGTGAACATGACAGAAGAAGCTCGTAGGCTCTTCGATAGTGCCATCTGGAAACTGTCGAAAGCACAGGACCAGCGGATGGACAAACTCCTTGATGCGCTATTGCGTGTTGAGGAGATTGAGCGCAAGTTCGCCTACTTGCTCGAACATGTGTCCTTTCGGCTCACCGAGAAGGACTTAAACGACATGATGGAAGAGGCGATGGACCGGGAGAAGCGGCTACGCAAGTTCGAGAGGGGAAATGCCCGACCTTCCTGAAGGCTTCACCCACGTGCTCGAAGAAGATGACTGGCTCAACGACCTTTGGAGCGGTCGGATTGACGTACCCGATCGCAAGAAGATGGACCTTGAGTGCGCCAGGCACATTCGGGAGCACTATCAATTCAGCTACAACGAAGTGCGGGCGATACTCGGGGCCTTCGCCTATGGAGCCGCTGGAAGCGAGAACGGTCGGTATGTAGACGAGACACTACAGAAAGCCGGGTTTCCCCGGTTTTCCACGATCGCGGACGTTCTGAAGCGGACTCCGAGAGTAGAGTATGCATGGCCACTCTACCTTCCGAGGGGATATCTGACCACCGCTGTCGGTGACCCAGGAGCAGGGAAAAGCGCGGTGGTACTGGATATCTGCGGGCGGCTGCTAACGGGTCGTGATTGGCCTGATGGTCAGCCCTGCATGAAGGGAGATTGTGTCATCTGGGCCGATACCGAAAGCACTCAGGCGCTCCTCGCTCAGAGGGTCCAGGATTGGGACCTGCCCACTGAGCGGATACTCATGCCGCTGGCGGACCCGCTCGGCGACTTTCGTGTGGATGATGCGAAACAGTGGGGCGAGTTGACAGCGTTGGCCCGTTTTCGCCAACCCTCTGCTATCGTCATTGATTCGCTTAGAGGTTCGCACGGAAAGAAGGAAACGGATGATGTTCAGCTCCAGGGAATCATGAAGCGGTTGGCCACGATGGCACGCGAGCTCAACACCGTTGTCTTGGTCGTCCACCACGTTAGGAAAAGCAACGCATACGAACAGCAAAAAGGCGGGGCGCTCACCTTGGAGCGGGTCAGAGGCTCCAGCGTTATAGCCGCCATGTCGAGAGTCGTCTGGGGTATCGACAAGCCTGACCCATCTCAGGACCTGCTCCGGCTTTCGGCCTTGAAGTCAAATCTAGGGCCAATTCCTGAGCCGCTTGGCTTTCGCATAACGGAGGCGGGAGTTGAGTGGGAAGACGCACCAGAAGAGCCGCGAAACGAAACAGCGGTTGACCGGGCGGCAGAGTTCTTACAAGCAATGCTTCAGAGCGGGGCCCGGCCAGCAGGCGAGATTTTCGACGAAGCTGAGCAGTCTGGCATTTCAAGGAGCTCAATCAATCGGGGCAAGGTACTCAAACGAGTGGTGACCGTGAAAAGGGAAGGACGGTGGATTTGGAGCCTACCGGCCCCCTTTTCCCTAAGAGACCAATAACTTGAGTACCTTGAGTATCTTGAGAACCTTAGAACTACCAAGGTACTCAAGGTACTCAAGAGTTCACCGGGTATAGAGACGATGACCAAAAAGAGCGATGATGACCTTAACGACTTCGAGGAAGCCTTCGGCCCTGACCTGAGACGCATTGCCGACAAGGGTGGACGCTAACGATGTTGCTGGCTTCTGGCGTATCCTGACCGGGCTCCGAATCGTTGCGGAAACTGGCTACCAGACCCTACAAGCGAAACGCGATCAGCAGGCGCTTCTGAGTTAACGATGAGTGAGAAGCCGCTGCCCGAAATTAGGCTCTCTGCGCAATTCGAGCAGCAATACGGCCAGCAGGTGCTGGACTTCGCCGCTGCGGTTCATGCGATGGCCCGCAGTGGCGATTCGGCGGCAATCTCGGAGACTATCACCGCGGTGGCCTGGATCTTCGCAGGGGCTCGGGAGATCGTACAGCAGCGGCGGAAGGGCTGCTGAACTAACCCTATGGGGAATGATAGACTCACTTCAATATTCCTGTTCCTGCTTCCTACGAGGGTAGCCATGATTAGAAGAATCGGGTTCGTCGTTGCCCTGGCGGTGATGTTGTTGCCGTCGGGGTTTGCACAGGTTGAGGTCAAGCAAGAGGACGACCTGGATTCGATTCGTAAGAAAGCTGAGCAGGGTGACGCCAAGGCTCAGTTCAAACTTGGATTGGTGTACTACAACGGCGAAGGAGGACGGCAAGACCACCAGGAGGCGGCAAAGTGGCTTCGGAAGGCTGCCCAACAAGGAGATGTCGATGCCCAGGCCAGTCTTTGCATGTTGCGGTACTCCGGGTGGCTACCCCAAGACTATCGAGAGGCGGCAAAGTGGTGTCGAAAAGCCGCCGAGCGAGGCGACAAGGCTGGGCAACTCGTTCTGGGCGAATTGTATCGCACAGGACAAGGTGTAACGCAGGACTATCAGGAGGCTTTTAGGTGGTATCGGAAGTCTGCCGAGCAAGAATATACGCCTGCCGAATATGCGCTCGGCCACGCCTATCACGGAGGAGAAGGCGTACCACAAGACTACCTGGAAGCGGCCAATTGGTATCGGAAGGCGGCAAGAAAGGGTGATGCCAGCGCTCAGGGGGTTCTGGGAGCGATGTATATGGTGTCCCAAGATAATGTTCGGGCTCACAAGTGGCTGAACCTAGCAGCCTCGAAATCCTCAGGCAAGGCTCGAGACGATACCGTGAAGTTACGAGATCGCCTTGCCGAAGAAATGACTCGGGAACAGATCGCCGAAGCCCAGAAGCTGGCCCGAGAGTGGAAGCCTGGGAAGGCAGGAGAGTGAGAGGTGTTTACGAGGGCAGCCATGATTAGAAGAGTTGGGTTCGTCGTTGCTCTGGCGGTGATGTTGTTACCGTCGGGGTTTGCACAAGAGGACGACCTGGATTCGATGCGTGAGAAAGCGGAGCAGGGTGACCCTGAATCCCAGCACGATCTCGGATTCAGATTCTGGTTTGAGCACCTAGCCAGGGAACTTGGCGGCGTGCCGGAGGAACCTTCCGGGTTTGATGAGTATGGGAACCATGAGCTGGCGGAGGAGGCGCTCAAGTGGTTTCGGAAGGCCGCCGAGCAGGGTTATGCCCCCGCCGAGCACAATCTTGGACTCATGTACGACAAAGGCCAAGGAGTCCCACAAGACTACCAGGAGGCGCTGAAGTGGTATCGCAAGGCTGCCGAGCAGGGTCATGCGCCAGGCCAATTCTGTCTCGGACTCATGTACGACGAAGGCCAAGGAGTCCCACAAGACTACCAGGAGGCGCTGAAGTGGTATCGCAAGGCTGCCGAGCAGGGTGATGCCAGGGCCCAGAACAATCTCGGAGTCATGTACCGATTGGGACAGGGTGTGCCCAAAGACTATGTTCGGGCACACATGTGGCTTAACTTGGCGGCATCGAAACTCTCAGGCGAAGAGCGAGACGATACCGTGAAGTTACGAGATCGCCTTGCCGAAAAGATGACTCGGGAACAGATAGCCGAGGCTCAGAAGCTCGCCCGAGAGTGGAAACCTAAGGGTGAGAAGGCAGGAGAATAAAAAAAGGGGTCAATCATTATGGAAGGCACCACCGAGGATGTACATAACGAGCCAACCGAGTAAACCAAGCGGAACAAGCCATTTTAGAATCTCAAGGAGTGCGATCAGGGAAAGAGTAATAGGAGTTGAAGAAACCGAGTCAACATCACCTGATGATGATGAGCTGAGCTGGGCGCTGTGAGGGGGGCGGCTAGAATCGTTGGTTCCCCGTGTTTTGAGGACCAGAGAGGCCACATCCTTTAGCCGCTCTAGGTTATGGGTTCTCTAAAAAGGAGGAATTAGAAGGGAGTTATTTAGCGAGCAATAAGGGATAGAATCGCGGTAATTTAATAGAGGCCATCTCGGACACGCCGGCTCCAGAGAGCCACCTGCCGGGGACGCTAACGGCTTCGCGTAGTTTATGCCTGGATTTGGCTGCGGAGGAGTGTTTAAGGCGGCAAACCTCTTTTCTATAAAGGCCCTGGCCGGTTCCGCGCTTGCCAGCGTCAGCGGTCGGGTGTAACGTGGGTGATGCTACACCACGAGGGTATTCTGATGAGTTGAGAACCCGTAGAATTCTAATCGCCCCGGCACTAGCCGCCTTCGTGGTGTAGCAACTCTGAAGGACTCATCGGTTTATGTCGGGGTTTTTTAGTGGAAGCGGGCCCGCCTGGTGTCGCAACACCTAAACGGACCCTGACCACACAACCTACAAAGGAGGTTGAAATGGCTTTTCAGATTCTACCCACCCAGCCGGACAGGTTCACACCCGAGACTGAGCGTTAAGGAGGCATCATGGCAAGAATCTACAAGCGCAAGGATCGACGTGACCGGGATGTCTACTACATCGATTACTCAGTTGTTCATCCCGAGACGGGTGAGCAGATCCGAAAAAGGGAGCGGGTTGGCTACAGCCGACCTGAGGCCAAGAGCGCCTTGGAATCGCGCAAGACGGATATCCGCCGCGGCAAGTTCGATGGAATCTTCCCAGCTCCGACCTGCAAGCTGGAAGAGATCCGAGAGCAGTACCTGAAATACTCCCACATCGCCAAGAGAGCCCGGACAGCAGAGCGAGATGAAGGCATCATCGATCGGCTACTTATGCCAGCCTTCGGAGGGCGCTCGCTGAGCCAGGTTTGGCCTGAGCAGGTCGAGGACTACCGGGTGAACCGAAAGAGCGCAGGGATTGCACCGGCGACCATCAACAAGGAAGTGCAGCTGCTCAAGCACATCGTCAAGAAGGGCGTCGAGTGGGGAAAGGTCAGCACAAATCGAATTGAGAGCATCAAGCCGCTTGAGGTTCCACCTGGTCGGGTTCGTTATCTGGAACTGGAGGAGATTCCGGTGCTCTTAGAAGCCTGCCCAGCTTGGCTCAGACCAATTGTCCTTATCGGAATGCATACTGGCCTGCGCCGCAGCGAGATTATCACTCTGAGACGCTCTGACATCGACAAGAAGAATCGCTTGCTGGTCATCACCCAGACGAAGAACAACGAACTCAAGGCGGTCCCCATGAATGATACCGTCTGGAAAACCATCAAGGGCTTGCCAGCGCGCCTCGATACGCAGTACCTCTTCGCTGAGCCGGATGGGGAACCGATCGACCCCAACAAGGTGAGTGTGGCCTTTGGCAGAGCACGCAAGCGGTCTGGGCTGGGAGACTTCCGATTTCATGATCTCCGCCACCATTTCGCATCGTACTTGACCATGAAGGGCCACAACTTGAAGACGGTTCAAGACCTACTGGGGCACAAGGTAGCGGCCATGACGGCACGATACTCGCACCTGTCTCCAGCGCACCTGAGAAGGGCCGTGGAATCGCTGGATCCGCCCAAAAGTGGCACAAATCCGGCACAAAATTTTTAGAGCCTTTTTTAGAGTACGGATTACCCATTGTATTTCAATCAGTTATGGGAGAAAAAGAAAAAGTGTTTCCGCCCTTTCACGGCGGCAACACGGGTTCAAATCCCGTTGGGGACGCCCTTCTTGCCCCTGCAGCAACACGCTGGAGATCCATCCGACTGCTTAGAGTCTTCGCAGGGCCTCCGATTTTCCCTTCACGTATGGAAGAGTCTAGAAGGTGCGAATCTGGAAGGGTTGGACTCTGGCTTCGAGTGGCTTCTGAGCGGGAGTTTCCGCAGCCACTCGGGCGCAGGAAATGGCATCCCAGATCGCTCAAATCGATAAAAGTTGGGTCATCCGGTAAATGGGGAGGTGGGAACGTGGTTCGGCGCTTTCCGGATCCCAAATCTGGTTCCCCGTTCGCTTGTCAATATAGTCGGCTGCAGTAGCAGAGGCCGTGGGAACTGTGGAAAAACAACTGCGAGCACTTGCCAGTTCTCCTCCAGAACTAGTTGTTTTTCCACGGTTTGCATAGTGCGGCAGTTTCCACGGCCTGCCTTTGACTGGCGGCACCTCCCCATTTACCGGATGAACCTAAAAGTTTTAGTTGGAAAACGGCCGCCGCCAGGAGCCGAAAAGAGTTTTGAAGTCTGAATGTTGAAATAGTTGTGGAAAAGCTGTGAGTCGATCGGTACAACCTGTTGTGAAAATGCTCGATATCCTACCCGGCCTGAACGCACAAATAGTGGGCGTTCTGAATTCGTGTTTTTTTTCTCTTGTCAGCGTTTTGAACGAGAGTAGAGTTGCTCTTGTCCCAAGGGGTAGACGCAGCCGACGCCCCGAGGCGACACCGGGTGCTTGACTGGTCACGGCGAAGAGGCTTCGGCTTCTGAAACGAGATGAGGCAGGCGCAGGAAAGCGGGTCTTGACGGCCGTTTCGGCGGACAAAGGGGCTCTCTTAATGGAAAGTGGTCTTGGCCGTCCGAGTCTTCGGACCGGGCAGCAGGGAGTCGCGATCCAGTCGCTTCGGGTATAGCGGCTCCCGGTTGGGTGGATTTCTGGACGAGGTGAAGCGTTCATTCGTGGAGCTTCGAACGGGACCAGCCCAAGCGTGGAGGGGATCTTCTCCAAGAGGAGGGGTGGCGCTTTTCGGAGAGTCGCTTAGCCTCGGCAGGGGAGGTCGCTCGGGGAACTCAGAAACCAGCCCTAGGGTTGGAAGCGGGAGTTTCACGGGTACGCAGGAAGCTGCGAATATCACTTGGGACACTTTTTTGCTCGGTATCTCCTCAACCTCGCTCTGTGTTCTAGGCGCCCCCGTTTCGTTAGTGCGCTGGGAATCGCTTGATTTCTGCTCGCCGCATCCGCTTGCAACTCAGCCTAGCCCTGCCCTTTACCCGTAATTCGGTACAGGACAAAGTCATGTTTCTGGGTCTCCCAGAGCGAAGCCTTCACACAGGAGCCGGAGGTGTGAATAGCCCTGCCATATCAACTCATGACCCGGGGGCGCATCCTGGTTGCGTCCTAGGTATCCTCCGATGCGCGCCACCAGCCGTACCGCCTCACCCAGCTGCGAGGGCGGGTTCAAGCTTTTTTTTTGGCGTAGGCCCCCAGGACATGGAGTTCAAGATCCGAGAAGAGCACCTCGGCGGGCAGTTCCGGGGTTTCTCTGCCCAGCAGAGTCATCAGCATAATCCGCCAGGCGATGACCAGGTTGATCGCAATCGCCCGGCTGAGGCGCTCGGCGCTTCGGTGGGCGATCTCTTCGATGCGGCAGCCGGACTTCAGCACCCGGTGCCAGTCTTCAATGCGCCAACGCAGGCAATACCAGCGTAGGCATTGAACCGCCGCTTCGGGCGAGGCGAGAGTGGCGGTAGTCAGAAGGAACCACTCGATGGCTTCGGTTCCCGCAGGCGGAGAGTCCTCCCGCGCCTGAATCACCCAGATCTCGATGGGCTCCTTATCCGGGTAATATTTCGGGGGGCGAAGTTGGATCCGCCGATAGCGGACCGAGAGCTCCGCCCGGCGGCGGGGCCTCTGGGGCCGGGCCTTTCGCTTACTGAGCTTGGGCCGAGCGCTCTGGCGCGGCACCTGGACGCGGACCTGGGTCTGTACCGGCTCCTGTACGAGCGCTTCGAAAAGCTTGAACGGCTCCTCCGTGATGCCGCGGTTGTGTTGGGCGCGCACCAGTAGGTCGACCCCCGGGTAACGGCGTTGCTCCTCGAACAGCTCGAAGATATCCGCTTCCCGGTCGCAGACGTTGATCAGTCGCGTCTGGGGCATTTGGGCCGCCACTTCTCCGAGCTCGCGCAGCGCTTGAATCCAGCAGAAGGTCTGTTTTTCCTCGATCGGGATGGCCCAGCTCGGTCGCTTCTCTTGCGGCGATTTCAACTGCGGCGCCAGACACTGGGCGCGCAAGACCCCCAGCGGAAGTCCATTGGGGGCCACGGCCAAGGTCGAATGCAGGTGCAATCCCCGACTCTGGGCGCCGGTCTGGTTGCTGCCGATCACTCCCAGACCTTCACACTGAGCCAGGCTCGTATAGTCCAGATCGGTGCCGTCCTGCAGGCACAACACGGTGCGCTGCCCCTGCATGCGCCGCAGGGTGCGTTGCCGGTGAGGCTGCAGAATCTGGGGCAGGCTCACCGCGGCCTCGTCCGGGTGGTCGATCAATCGGTAGTAGGCCTTGACCGCCGGCCAATCCCCCTGGGCCACCCCGCTAAAGGCACGACCCGGTTCCTGCGCCTTGGACTCCACAATGTTCACCAGTCTTCGGCTCAGCCGCGCGTCCCCCAGCGGCGCGCCGCCAAACTCCTCTTCCGCCCAACTCTCGGCCTCGACCCCCTGGGCCGGAGCCAGCGGCCCCAAGCCGGCCCCCTCGGCCAACCCCAGGCGGGCGCGGAACTCCGGCTCCAGCGCATACACATAGATGTCCTTGATCGTTTCCTCCCGCTGGGTGAAACGATCCTGCCGACCCCGACCCTGGGTTCGGCCCACCCGGGTCCAGTTCGCTGCCCGATAGGATGCCCCCGAAAACCGGCTCGTGTCTACAAAACTCTCGACCAACCAGGGACGGTACCCATAGCGCTGCTCGAAGTCTTCGGCCAGCCGCTGCAGGCTCAGGCTCAACACCCGCGAGGCCAGGTTCTGACACTGCACGCTGGGTCGGATCAGAAAACGGCTCAGGCACACGACCCCGTGCAGATGGGCGCGCCTTTGCTCCGCATCCCAACCGATCCAGCGGTCCCGGTCCACGAGTTGCAACGCCGCGGCGGCAAAGCCCAGGCCCCCCAGCCAGCCGTGCTCGGAGCCGAGCAGATAGCGCAGCTGCCGTCCCACCAAGGGCCCAGCCCCCAGCGGATGCTCTTCGATCATCAGCTCGTTCCAGATCCGCATCTGCCCCGGCTCGCCCACCCCGATCAACTCCAGCCCCCGCACCTCCCCCACCTGCTCGGGCACCCCGATCGGCTCCTCCACTGGAGCCGCCAACCGTCGCGGACGGGGCGCCCCTTTCTGGATCCGTGGGGGCGGCAGCCGAAAACAGCCCTTCGCTTCCAGCTCCCGCAACGCCTTCAGGCAACCTCCCCGCTGGGGCCGCCCGCCGGGGTCATAGAATCGCAACTGATCGCAAAGAAAACCGGCCAACTCGCTTCGCGAAGAGAAATCCCCTTCTTCCAGCAGCCGGCTTACATACTCGATGCTCTCGGGCTTCGACAGGGTACGCTTGATCTGATTCTGGAGCTGCATGCCGCTCAGTTTGAACGACCCGAAACTCTTTGTTCAGTCCTTTATTACGGGTAAAGGGCAGGGCTAGCCCGCATTTCTCATCGCTGGTCTACTGCGTCGCCGCAAACATCCGCCCTGGCTGTGTTTCGCTCCGTCGGCCTCCTCGACGTACTGCACGAGTACGACTGCGGGGGCCTCGGTCGCAAGCCTTGCCAGGACGGCCCTTGCGGCGCCTCGCTACGACAAGCGATGAGAAATCCGGGCTAGGGCTAAACTTGATGCTCCGAACATACAAGAGACAAGACACAAGACACAAGATACAAAGAAACCCCAAATCACAACTGGGTCCGTTCCTTCCCTGCGATAGGACCAAATCCCGAACCAAAGCGGCCCAGTAGTCAACAGGGCTTTCCTTTTGGATTGAGGTAGGGTTGAGGGATTCTCCGGACCGGGCAAGAACGGAGCGACTCCCTTCCCAGGCTGGGACCGCTGAGATAAGATGCCTGGCGAACCTCTCTTCTGTAGCGGCAGCAACACTGAGCGGCATGAATCTGTTGGACAGCTCCGGCGGCGGACTCGCACCCATAGACTGGATCATCATCGCCCTGTATGCGGTCGGGACCATCCTGGTGGGCAGCTACTACTCCCGCCGTCAGACCAGTCTGGAGGAGTACTTCACCGGCGGCGGCAGGATGAATCCGACTCTGATCGGGGTCTCCCTGATGGCCACTTCCCTGAGTACCATCGGGTTTCTCTCCATTCCCGGCGAAGCCATCTCCAAGGGACCCGCGGGGCTGGCCAACCAGCTGGCTCATCCCTTCATCTTCGTCGTGGTGGGCTTCATCTTCGTTCCACTCTTCATGAGGACCCGCGTCATCAGCGCCTATGAGTTGCTGGAAGATCGTCTGGGTCTCGGCATTCGGATGCTGGGCGCGGTCCTGTTTCTGCTGTTCCGACTGGTTTGGATGTCCCTGCTGGTATTTCTCGCCGCCCGGGCCCTGGCCATCATGATGGGCCTGGACGAGTCGTCGGTCCCCTGGATCACCCTCCTCACCGGCTTGATCGCCGTCACTTACACCTCGCTGGGCGGACTGCGAGCCGTCGTCATCACCGACGCCTTCCAAACCCTCTGCATGTTGGGAGGAGCGCTCCTGGTGATCGGACTGGTCAGTTATCGCATGGGCGGAATCGGCTGGGTTCCCACCTCCTGGCAGCCCCACTGGGATCATCAGCCTCTGTCCAGCTTCGATCCCTCGGTGCGCCTGAGCATCCTGGGCACCATTTTCTCGACCTTCGTCCTAACCACCGCCGGCCTGGCAGGGGATCAAACCAAGATCCAACGCCTCATGGCGACGACGGACGTCAAGGCTGCCCGACGGGCATATGTCACCAACCAGGTTGTGGGTGTAACGGTGGTACTGACACTCTGGCTGGTTGGGTTCGCCCTCCTGGGGCTGGCCCGGAGCAGTCCCGATCTGCTTCCTCCTGGATTCAACATTGAAACCAGCGGAGACAGCGTTTTTCCTTATTTCATCTCCCATCTTCTGCCCCCGGGCATCTCGGGACTGGTAGTCGCGGCGATGTTGGCCGCCGCCATGTCCAGCATCGACTCGGGAGTCAACTCCATCACGGCGGTAGTATACCGGGATTTTCTCCAGCGCTTTGGAAGACTCCCATCCGACCCCAGGGTGCAGGCACGGTGGGCCAAGATCCTGGCCTTAGTGATCGGTGCCGTGATCGTGCTGGGGAGTTCCCTCATGGGAGATGTCCACGGCAACATCTGGGCGCTCACCAAGAAAACTTCGGGCCTGCTGCTGACCCCCATGTTCGGCCTCTTCTTCTTTGCTTTCTTCGTACCCTTCGCCCGCCCCCTGGGCGTGGCCGCCGGCGCTCTGTGCGGTCTGGTAACAGCGCTGCTCCTGGCCTACTCCGGCCCCATCTTCGGCATGGATCCCGTCACCGGAAGGGACCCGGTCAGCTTCCTATGGATCGCGCCGGGCGCTCTGGCAGTGAACCTCACCGTGGGCACCATCATCAGCTACGGCCTGCACGTATACTATGGTTCGTCGGGGGGAAACGAGGACGCGGGAGGTTGAGTTGGAGCGGCCGAGGCAGAAACCATTCCTCGCGGCCGAGGCAGAAGCCGGCTATCTCAGTGGCCGATCCCCCGTGACAGCTTTTCGGGTAGCGTCTTCCGCTTGCGCAGCCGCAATGGGACGTTGAAGTTAGCATCGGCGTCCGAATCGGTTCCGGTCTCGCGGTTCAAGAAGAGCGGGGCGTCCTCGGATCTGGGATTGGTCCGGTCGTGGGCTGTTGGGAAACTGCGCATGATGATCTGCTGCTCCCGATTCAAGGTCTCCAGCCACTGGGGATCCGACTCGAGACGATCACCTTCCCAGAGCCAGGACGGGCTGTAGCTGACGAAGACGTTCTTGCGGAGCACGTCGGTCTGGTTGACGTCGACCCGGTGCCAGGTCCCGCAGTGCATCACCGTCAGGGTCCCGGCTGGTACGACGAGGGGCACCTCACCGGGGACGCTCTCGTGGGTGTAGTAGTGCTCGAACTCCTGGTTTCGATGGCTGCCCGGCATGTAGATGAAGTTGGCCATGCCGGTGCGGGGCAGATCGGTCAGCCAATAGCCTATGCAGAGGCGCAGCGGGAGGTGGGGAGAAAAGACGCCGTAGGGGGTGGCCCGAGGTGAATCGGGATGCCAGGCGCTGCGATCTGTATTTCGACCCCGGACGAAGACGTCCGAACGCTGCAGCTTCAGCAACTCGCCATAGAGATCGTAGGCAAACCCCACGTGTCTGGGATGATCGATCAGCTCGCTCAGAACCGGATCCGCCGCAACCGCATTGGGCCTTCGGTAATCTCCACCGAGGACGAAGCTCGGATCCGATGTGGACACCCGATCGATGGCTTCGACATACCCCTCAACCTCCTCCCGGGAAAGAGCGCCCTCCAAAACCAACATCCCGTCTTCCATGAATTCTTCCCACTGCTCAACGGTAAAACCAGCCGGCGCTACGCGATACCGATTCTGGTCCATGAATCTCTCCCCCTTTACACTTAGGGTCTGTCAGGAAGTAACCGACTGGGCAGAGCTTAGCAAAGTACCCATCGAAAGTCAGGGAGCAAGACTGCGTCGGTAGACGCCCTCCATCTCCCACACGGATCCCACCGCTTTGGGACGACGGAGTTGTACTAATCGCTGATTCGGTCGGTGTCGGGTGCCTGTACAGGTCTACCAGACGCCCTCTGGTCGAGTTCGTCCCAGCGGGCGTAGGCGTCGGAGAGCTTGCTCTGGAGCTCATCGACGCGGGCGAGCGCCGATCTGATCTCGTCGGCGGCCTCCTTATAGAAGTCCGGGCCGGCGACCCTCGCGTTGAGTTCGCGCTCCTCGGATTCGAGTGACTCGATCACCGAAGGCAACCCCCCGAGTTCGCGCTGCTCGTTGAACCCCAGTTTCCTGGGTTGGGTCAATTTCGACCTCCGGGGCCCAGCGTCGGGCCCCCCCCGTTTTCCGGCGGGCTCCGGCTCGAGCGGGATTTCTTTCGGGGATCGCTGCCGCACCCAGTCTTCGTACCCACCGACGTATTCATGTACGCTTCCGGCGCCCTCGAACACGAATGTGCTGGTGACGACGTTGTCGAGGAACGCGCGATCGTGACTGACCAGCAGGAGCGTTCCAGGCCACTCGACCAGTTGCTCCTCAAGCAGTTCCAGCGTTTCCAGATCAAGATCGTTGGTCGGCTCGTCAAGCACGAGGACATTGGCCGGACGCGTGAACAGCTGTGCAAGCAGCAGTCGGTTGCGCTCGCCGCCCGAGAGCGCCTTTACCGGCGATCGCACGCGCTCGTCGGAGAACAGGAAGTCGCGCAGGTACCCGTGCACGTGACGTGTGCGCCCGTTCACCGTGACCGTGTCGCTTCCCTCGCCCACCGTGTCGAACACCGTACGTTCGGGATCGAGCTGTTCGCGTTGCTGGTCGTAGTAGGCGATCCTCACGTTTGTTCCCACCCGGACTTCTCCCTGGTCCGGCTCGAGCTCACGCAGCAGCATTCGTAGCAGCGTTGTCTTTCCGGCGCCGTTGGGACCAATGAGTCCGATGCGATCGCCGCGGATCACTCTTGCAGAGAAGCCGTCGATGATCGGCGTGCCCGTGAAGCTCTTGGCGATCCCCCGAGCTTCGAACACCAGTTTGCCGGACTGATCGGCCTGCTCCACCTGCAGCCTCACGTTGCCGATCTGCTCACGCCGGGCCGCACGTTCAGCGCGCATTGTTTCCAGAGCCCGGACGCGGCCTTCATTCCTGGTGCGGCGCGCCTTGATTCCTTGTCGCAGCCAGACCTCTTCTGCGGCAAGCTTACTGTCGAATTTGTCGGCGTGCATCTGCTCGTTGGCAATCGCACTTTCCTTTCTCCGCAGATAGGTCGCGTAGTTACCGGGCCACGACGTCAAACTGCCGCGGTCGAGCTCGATGATCCGAGTCGCCAGGCGTTGAAGAAACGCGCGGTCGTGGGTGACGAACATGACCGATCCCTCGTACTCGGCGAGGAAACTCTCAAGCCACTGAATGGCATCGATGTCGAGGTGATTCGTTGGCTCGTCGAGCAGCAGCAGATGCGGTTGGCCAACTAACGCGCGGGCGAGCAGAACGCGGCGGCGCCATCCGCCCGAGAGCGTGTCGACGATTGCCTCGGCCGGAAGCTGGAGTCGCGACAGGATCAGTTCCACGTGGTGCTCCTTCAGCCACGCCTCATCCTCTTCCAGATGATGGGTGTGCCCTTCGGCCACGACGTCGAAGACCGAGCGGTCGGCGGAAAGCGGCACGTCCTGGTCCAGCCGCGCGACGCGCAACGATGGCTGGCGCCAGACGGTGCCGGAGTCGACGGAAATCTCGCCGCTGAGGATTTTCAGCAGTGTCGACTTGCCGGTTCCGTTGCGTCCCAGGACCGAAACGCGCTCGTGAGTCTCGATCTGCATCGCCACCTCATCGAGAAGGGGCTGATGGCCGTAAGCCACCGAGACACGGTCCAGAGTTACCAGCGGCATCCTTCTAAACTACCACGCCGATCTCTTCAGAGTTCGTGATGAAAGGCAGGTCAGTTTGAAAGAAGCGCGGGTCACGGCCCTGACCTTGGTATCCCGATTCGGAGGTTCCGGGCCGCGGCGAACGATCAGCTTCACGTCAACGATACGACTCCCAAAAGGCCCCACGCCGGCTCCCACACCAGACCGTCGTCCCCCAAGCCACCAGGCTCGAAGAAAATACTTCGGCCTGGAGGCCAAAGCTACGTCAGCAGCTTCTCCACCACCTTGCCCGCCACATCGGTGAGCCGGAACTCACGTCCACTGTAGCGATAGGTAAGGCGTTCGTGATCCATCCCTAGACAGTGAAGCAGGGTGGCCTGCAGGTCGTGGACGTGGATCGGGTCCTGCTGGATCCTGAGACCGAAATCGTCGGTACTCCCAACCACCTGTCCCCCCTTGATGCCCCCGCCCGCCATCCAGAGACTATACGCGCTGGGCTGATGATCGCGGCCTGCATAATCGGCGTCTTCGGGCTTTCTCAACTCCACCATGGGAGTTCTGCCGAATTCCCCGCCAAACACGATCAGGGTTTCGTCTAACAGTCCCCTCTGCTTGAGATCCTTGATCAGTGCCGCGGTGGGCCTATCGACCTTTCGGCAGCGTTTTGGAAGTTTCTTGTTGATCTCGGAGTGGTCGTCCCAGCCGGCATCCATCATCAGGACGAAGCGGACACCTCGCTCCACCATTCGGCGAGCTAGCAGGCAGTTCGTGGCAAACTGCTTTTCTGCCTCGTCGGCACTATCCAGACCGTACATTTCCCAGATGCTTTTGGGTTCCTGGGAAAGGTCTGTCAACTCGGGAGCTGCCGATTGCATCCAAAAAGCCAGTTCGTAGTTGGAGATACGAGAGGCGATCTCCTCGTCTCCGGTCGAGTTTCCGCGGATCTGATTCAGATCCTGGATCAGGTCCAGGGAGGCTCTCTGGGTAGAACGACTGACACCGGGTGGATTCGTCAGATAGAGGATGGGGTCACCGGTCTGCCGAAAAACCGTTCCCTGGTAGTGGGAGGGCAGGAATCCGCTGGCGAAGTTGCTGGAGCCGCCGCTGGTACCCCGCGGCCCCGAGGTCAGAACCACAAAGCCAGGTAGGTTGCTGGATTCACTGCCAAGGCCGTAGACCACCCAGGAACCCAAGCTGGGTCGCCCCATCTGAATCGAGCCGGTGAACAAAGACAGCTGGGCAGGGTGATGATTAAAGGAGTCGGTATGCATGGACCGGATCAAACAGATGTCGTCGGCACAAGATCCGATGTTGGGGATCAGCTCCGAGAGCTGCATCCCGCACTCACCGTAGGGCCGAAACTGGAAGGAACTGGCCAGGATAGAGGCGCCGGGTTGGATAAAAGCGAATTCCAGTCCCTCGGTGTGAGACTGGGGCAGAGGCTTACCGTGATACCGGCGCAGGGCAGGCTTTTCATCGAAGAGCTCATATTGGCTCGGTCCCCCTTCCATAAACATGAAGATCAGGTTCTTGCCTTTCGGAGCGAAGTGAGGAGGACGGGGTAACAGGGGGTTGTCGGACCGCGCAGTCGCTGCTGTCAAACCGTCTTTGGTGAGCAAGCCGGCCAACCCCATGACACCGATGCCCGACGCGCAGCTTTGCAAAAAGTCGCGCCGTTTCTGGAGGGCTTGAAAGTGTCTTTGCTCCATCTTTCCTACTCTCTGGTGATGAATTCGTCCAGGTTCAAGATGGCTCTGCCGGCAGCTACCCAGGTCGCAAGCGGCAGCGGCTGGAACTCGAGGACGACCCCAGAAGTGAGCTGTTGAACCGATTCCGGTTCCCCACCCAGGATCTCTTTCTGACGCGCGAAGAACTTCCGGAAGCGTTCTCGCTCCCGGGAGCTCGGGACTCGACCCAGACTCACACGATAGGCATGGTTCAGACGACCTTCCCAGGAGGATGGGGCTTCCTGGAAAATGCGAATGGCTAGAGACCTGGCACATTCCATGAAGACAGGATCGTTGAGCAGATTCAAGGCCTGGAGCGCCGTATTGGAACGCTCTCGGCGGCAAACGGAGATGCTCGAATCGGGGGCGTCGAAATTCACCATCTGGGGGTAGGGCGCGCTCCTCTTGAAGAGGACATAGAGCCCACGACGATAGCGATCACGGCCCTGACTTTCTTGCCACGCGGATTTGCCGTACGTCAACTGTGAGACCCACTCAGGCTGGGCGGGACGAATGCTCTGGCCTCCGATGCGGGTGTCCAGAAGACCGCTGACGCGAAGCGCCGCGTCCCGAATCAGCTCGGCCGACAGCCGCAAACGGTTCTGACGAGCCAGCAGCATATTCTGCGGATCTCTCTCCTCCAGCTCGGGACGAGACCGCGAAGACTGACGGTAGGTGGCCGAGCTGACGATCGTTCGAAGCAGCTGCTTCTGGCTCCACCCGCTTCCCACGAACTCGGCCGACAGCCAATCCAGGAGCTCCGGGTGAGAGGGCTTCTCTCCTCGTGCGCCGAAGTCCTCAGGGGTAATGACGAGTCCCCGGCCCATCAACTCCTGCCAAATGCGGTTGACCGCGACCCGCGCCGTTAGAGGATGCTCCCTCCGCACCAACCATCGCGCGAGCTGCAGCCGGGCCGGCTCGTCGATCCCATTCAGTGGAGGAAGCCAGCCGGGCGTTGCCGGACGAACGAGCACTCCCGGGGAACGATAGTCGCCTCTCAAGGCCAGGTGTGTCTGGGCTGGCCTGGCCTGGACGACGGAAGCCCGACTCAGATCGGGGAACGACTCGGTCAGCTTGTCCAGCTTCTTCGCCAACTCCTCCAGCCGCTTGGTGAGGGATTGGTCCTTGGCATTTTCAGGCCCGGGAAACCTTAGGAAGAAGCTGGTAACGAGATCGTTATCTCTCCAGGTCCGCGCGGCCGGCTTCAGTCGGAGGGCCCGGTCCAACTCGCCCAGGATGGCGCCCCGAAGGATGTCATCCCAGTCCAGGTGGCGCCCTGGGTTCTCATAGGCCTCCACGAGCATGGCCTCCCATCGTTCTTGGAGCCGGGAAATAGAGATCTGGTCGTTTTCCAGGAGCTCCCGACGCTGCTCGCGATAGTCGGGAAGGTTGGTGAGATAGGGACCCACTTCGCCCGGCAGAGGTGCATCGATCACCCTACCCTCGGCCTCATTGAAAAAGGCCAACAACCGATAGTAGTCCTTCTGGCTGGTGGGGTCGTATTTATGGTCATGGCACTGGGCGCAACCCACCGTAAGACCCAACCACACCGTGCCCACGGTATTCGTCTGGTCCACCACCTGCTCGAACCGCACCTGGCCCCGGGGCACCCCAGCCTCTCGGTTCAGCAGTCCACTGCGCAGGAAGCCAGTGGCGACCCTCTGCTCCTGCGTGGCATTAGGCAGGAGGTCCCCTGCGATCTGTTCGATGGTGAAGCGATCGTAGGGAAGATCCCGATTGAGGGCCTCGATCACCCACTGGCGCCAGCGCCAGGCATGGGGACGGAGAAGGTCTTTCTCATAGCCGTCGCTGTCCGCATAGCGGGCCAGATCGAGCCAATAGCGGGCCCACTTCTCTCCGTAGTGAGGGGAGGAAAGGAGCCGGTCCACGAGCCGCTCGTAGGCATCCGGCCGGTTGTCCAATAGAAAGGCATCCAGTTCTTGGCTGGTGGGCAGAAGACCGGTCAGGTCGAGGTTCACCCGGCGAAAAAGCGTTCTCCTGGAAGCTTCCCGAGAGGGGGCCATGCCTTCGACTTCGAGCCGCTTCAGGACAAAAGCGTCGATGGGGGAGCGAACCCAGCTGCGCTGGCGGACGGCGGGGATCACTGGCCTCGCTACGGGCAGAAAGGACCAATGCGCTTGACCCTTGGGAGAAGGCGATTGAGCTTCCGTCGGGGACGTTGCGTCCTGAGGCCAGGGGGCGCCCTGTTCGATCCAGCTACGGATCGCCCCGATCTGTGAGTCGGTCAAGGCCGGGGCTCCCAGGGGCATTCAAAATCCCTCTTGATCGCTGATCAACCTCTTGACCAGCGGACTGCCCAAGCTGTCGCCCGGCGTGATGGAAGGCCCGGAGTAGCCACCCTCGAGCACCGATGCGCGCACATCGAGGCGCAGTCCACTCAGCTGCTGAGCGGGTCCATGGCAGCCAACACAATGGGCGTTCAGGAGGCTCACCGCAGCGGCGCCCGAATTTGCTGGGTCCTGGGCCGGAGTCGCGAACGCGATCGGACCGGGCCCGAGTCCGAAAAGCACTGCCAAAAGGAAGAAACGTCGTACCAAAATCATGGGATGAATCTTGATTGTAAACCATGAGCCGGCACAGGGGGAGTGGGCCAACACAGGTTTCCCTGCCAACCACCACTTTCAGGTCCGGAGCCCCACGAGTAGAATGGGTTCTCCGATCTGAATGGCCTCGGTTAGCGAGTCTTCAAAGGGGAACGTCGTGGCAAGAAAACTGAACCGAAGGGAGTTTCAACGCAATGTTGGTGCGCTGACTCTGGCCGGGACCAGCGTTGCCGCGGGCCAGTCTTCTGGTAAGCAGAGTGAACCGCTTTCACTGCCTCCATTGTTCTACAACAACGATGGCAGTTTCCTTCTCTATTCCACCCCGCCCATGAGCGCGGAGGACTTCGTCTACGAAGCCGTGGGGCGCTTTGTTGGAACCCAGATCGGTGCAGTAGTTTGTCACATGTTCGGGTTCGGGGATGCCGTTCCCCTCTTCCCCACCAAGGTGACTGATGCTGCGGGCACCGAGAACGAAAGCTTTCACTATGTCAGTGAGTGGCGCCAGCAGACCTGTATTCGCGGCCTCCTGGATCAGGGCATTGATCCCTGGCAGTTGGCATTGGAGCGGGCTCACGAGGCTGGACTTCAATATTGGGCCGGTTTGCGTTTCAATGATCTACACGGCCCCCGCTTTCAGTGGGCGAGCCGTTTCCGCGTCGCTCACCCTGAGTACGAGCTAGGTGACGACTGCGGCTCGGGAGTCCACGGACCCGGAAGTGTCTATGGTGAGAAGTGTGTCGGCCTCAACTTCGCTCTACCTCAGGTCCGCGCGCACCGTTTGAGGCTGGTCGAGGAGGTGTGTACCCGCTACGACGTCGAGGGCTTCGAGTGGGACCTCTTGCGCGAGCCTGGCCACTACTTTCCGGATATCCAGAGGGGGCGATCGATCCTGACCGAGTTTCTGAGGGAGGCCCGAGCGATGCTCGATCGCATCGGCACTGATAGAGGCCGCCCCCTGGGATTCGGCATTCGGGTCCCGGCGACTGTGGAAAAGTGCGATCAGATCGGGCTGGAGCTGAAAACCTGGATCAAGGAGGGACTGATCGACTACGTCTCTCCCGGAGTCCACTGGGATACAGCTACTGGGATGCCCTTCGATGACTTCGTGGGGATGGCCCAGGGAACGGCCTGCCGAATCTATGCCTGCACCTCGGAGCAGGTCGGGCCTGGTTACCACCGACGTCCACCCGCCCCGGTGCTGAGGGCAGGTGCCGCCAACGCTTGGCGGCAGGGAGTCGACGGGGTCTATATCTTCAACTTCCATCACCACATCGGCCACAACCTGAAGGAGCCCGAGGCAGTGTTCCACGAGTTAGGTGATCCGCGGACACTTAAGCACAAGGACAAGCTCTACGTGGAGGCCGGCTGTTTTGACTGTCTCAAGAAGTATCCGCTCGGCAGCGACGTCTTCCAGGCTTTTGACCATCAGCTACCGGAGGTCCTCGTAGAGGGCAGCCGAAAGACGGTCGAGATTCTGGTGGCAGACGATCTGGAGATGGCCCGCCGGAGGGGTATGATCCAGGAACTGGTCTTGAAGCTTGTCGTGGTGGGTTTGACTCCTGAGGATCTTCTGGACTTGACTCTCAACGGTCGCCGCCTCCCCGATGAACGTAGCCTGGAGATCCCCATGAACCGGGTAGGTCCTGGGCCCATCGAGTACCAGGGCAACTTCATCATGTCCTATGATTTGAAGAACGGCGACTGGATCCGTCAGGGCTCCAATCGGCTCGAGGCCGTCCTCAGAAAGCGCAACCCGAAGATCGGAATTGAACTGATCCTCCACAGCTTAGAGCTGAGCCTCAAGTACCGAACCCTCCCCACACGGGTCTGACCGGCGCTTCCCGGCCCCTCCTTCGCGTCTGTAGGCAGCCAACCCCCTCCTGTGCCTGCTCAACCCAGAAAGGGAAACTCCGCCCGAGAAGGGGACCGCCCGAGAAGGGGACAGAGTTCAAGGGGACAGCGCCCGAGAAGGGGACAGAGTTCAGTTCCGAGAAGGGGACCGCCCGAGAAGGGGACAGAGTTCAAGAGGACAGCGCCCAGAAAGGGAAACTCCGCCCGAGAAGGGGACCGCCCGAGAAGGGGACAGAGTTCAGTTCCGCCGAAGGGGACCGAGAAGGGGAGAGAGTTCAATTCCGAGTTCAATTCCGGAGTTCAATTCCGGAGTTCAATTCCGGAGTTCAATTCCGCAAACGCTCGGGAATAGAGTCGATCGCTGAATAGCGAGATAGAGACAGCAGGGTTGTTGTAGAATCTCGAAGCTCCCGCATTCGGATAAATAAGGAGACTCCTTTGACAAGAAACATTCATCTTTTTCTGATTACGAGCATAGCGTTCCTTGGTCTGTTGGGAACCGGGGCGTGTGGGGGGGGCGATCGGGTGACAGGCGGGGAGAGACGTCTGAAGATCGCAGGCATGTTCCTGCAAGAGGACCAGTTCTTTCGTTTGATCCAATTCGGGATGAAGGATGCTGCTGAGAAGGCAGGAGCGGAGCTGCTGCTAGCCAGTAGCGATTCCAAACTCGACAAAGAGATCCAACTCGTCAACACCTACATCGCCCGCCAGGTGGACGCGATCGTCCTGTCCCCATTGAGCAAGACGGCTTCGGTTACCGCTCTTAACCGGGCCCGAGAGGCCGGTATCAAGGTCGTCACCTACAACTCCACGGTCGAAGGAGGGGTTCCGGTTTCCTTCATCGAGAGCGACCAGTCCAATCTGGGTGCGCAGACCGGACAGGTCGCGCGCAGCTACATCGAGGAACGATTGGGAGGAAAGGCTAGGATTGCCATTCTTGCCTTCAAGTCGCTCCTACCGGAACAGAGTGACGCCCGAACCGGGGGCTTCAAGGGCGAGATCTCGAATCTGCCCGGGGCCGAGATCGTCGCCGAGCAGGACGCCTGGCTTCCAGAAATGGCCATCAAGAAGGTGGGTGATATCCTGACGGCCAACCCCGAGATCAATCTGATCTGGTCGGCCAATGAAGGCGGCACTGTAGGAGCCGTGATGGCGGTCAAGAACGCCGGACAGGAAGGGCGAATTGCGGTCTTCGGCACCGACGTGAGCG
Source organism: Acidobacteriota bacterium (assembly GCA_965222655.1). Classification (GTDB taxonomy): domain Bacteria; phylum Acidobacteriota; class UBA6911; order RPQK01; family JAJDTT01; genus CAUZIZ01. The sequence goes on along the minus strand of CBDCUP010000021.1, from coordinate 1,077,694 downwards.
ATCAGCTTGCCGGCTTCCTGCTTTCCGACGATCAGATCCTGCACGCCGTCACCGGCCAGAGGCCCTTCGAGATCGGATCCCGGGCGATAGAGGCCGCCGTCAGCGCCATCAATGAAGAATCGGTGGATGAACAGGTCTCCATGTCGGGAGTTCTACTGACTCGCCAGGATCCCAAGGCCGTCCAGACCTTCCGGACGAGGCTGCAGGAACTCATTGCAAAGGGAAACTAGTGGGTCATCCGGTAAATGGGGAGGTGGGGACGTGGTTGGCACCTTCCGGATCCCAAATCTGCTCCCCGTTCGCTTGTCCATATAGTCGGCTGCAGTAGCAGAGGCCGTGGGAACTGTGGAAAACTCCGAGCGACATCGAACCGGGCCAGCAAGCCCGTGATACGGAGTTTTCCAAGCGCTGTGCGAACGGTGGAAAAACAACTGCGAGCACTTGCCAGTTCTCCTCCAGAACTACTTGTTTTTCCACGGTTTGCATAGTGCGGCAGTTTCCATGGCCTACCTTTGACTGGCGGCACCTCCCCATTTACCGGATGAACCAAACTAGTTCCGATCCCCCGGGGCCCATTCCCGCCGGGCGGGAGGTATCATGAAGTCCTTTGAGAATCGCTGTTTCGCGGTCCTTCTCTCGAGCGTATTGTTGCTGTGCCTGTTCCCGCAGCAGGAGCGACTTGCCGCACAAGCAAAGACTGAGCCCAAGCCTGGTGACCTGATCATGGCTCAGAGGTTGATGCCTCTGACGCCGCTTCGAAAAGAGACTTTCCCAGACGATGGATCTGTCCATCGTAAAGCCAGCGCTTCCGTCTTCATGTGGCCAGCGGACCTCCCTGCCGCTACTCACAAGGCCAATTCCATCCTGGCACGCATGGCACTCCTTCAGTATGAGCCCGGTGGCGGCGTTGACGATCAGGCGTATGCCGACATACGAGAACGGGCTATCTATATAGTCGCGGGACGGGCCAGATTCAGGTTGGGCGATTCCGAGAAGCGGGTTGGGGCGGGAGACCTGGTCTTTGCCCCAAGTAGGGTAAGGCTCGGGCTCGAGGTGGAGGGAGAGGATCCTCTCAGGATCATTCTCATGGAGTGGCGGAGCGGCGATATGAGCAAGAAACGCTCTTTGGCCGGAACGATCGTCTCCGAAAAGCTGCGGCCACTGACCAGACTGAGCGCTGAAGACGCCGGTAGCCACCAGGGAATCTCGGCTTCCCCCTTCATTACTCCAAAGGACTATCCCACCCTCTCGCACAAGGGAAACTCTTCAGTGGCCTGGATTTCGCTTCAGCAGTACGATGCAGATCCTAATGTCACGGCCACTTCCCCCCATGTCCACCACCTCACAGAACAAGCGTTCTATCTGGTGGAAGGCAGGGCTCGATTCGAATTGGGCGATCTCAAGCAGGAGGTCGGAGCTGGCGAGCTGGTATACGTTCCCAGACATGTGAAGCATGGCTACGTGGTCCTGGATGAGAAGCCGGTCAAGTGGCTCATGATCAGTTGGTAAGGAGACTGATAAGACCGCTCATCCCTGGCGGTGACCTAGAAGCAAAGCACCCTGGAACGTAAGTACTGCAGCGTTTGAAAGACGAAGTCGGGCATGGGCACGGGCAAAGGCAAGGGAGAAAGCTAGACACGTTCGCCGAAACTGAGGAGAGGGAAAGATGAGAAAAACTGACTGCTGTATGGGAGCTGCGATGTGGGGCTTTCTGGTTATCCAATCCTTCGGAGCTTCGGCTTTGGATATCGGCACCCAGAAACAGCTTTTCATTGACGACTACATTGTCGAATCCATGGAGCCTCGGGTCTATCGCCTCATGAATCAACCGCAGAAGTATCACAACAACCCGGTGATCCGGCTGGATACGGACTGGGAACATAAAGGAGGCCTGTCCCATGGAGGTGATTGCGGACAGATCTTCTACGACCCGGATCGGGGGCTCTACCGATTCTACGATCTGATGGTGAATTGGGATTGGTCCGAGCGCTGGGTTTTCTATGCGGAGTCCAAGGACGGTATCCACTGGGTGAAACCCAAGCTGGGACAAGTCAAGTACCTGGGCTACGATACCAACTTCATCAGTTTCCCGTTCGACGCCAAGGCTCACAGCAACGCCATCTTCCGAGATCCCGCGGCCAGGAAAGAGGCCGAGCGCTACAAAATGCTCTATATGCAAGAGCGCCAGGGAAAGGTCTCGATGTACCCGGGCTACTCTTCGGATGGCCTCAACTGGAAGGCCTACGACGTAGACCGCCCTGCGGTTCCCTACTGGAGCGACACCAACAACAATCTTCTGTGGGATGCCAAGCGGAAGCGGTACGTTCTCTATCTGCGCACCTTCAACAAGCTGAATCGCTGGATGGACCCTGGCCCCATTTACCCTGAGGATGCGCGGACCCGGACGGCCTCATTCGCCACCAGTGCCGATTTCCTCAATTGGGACAGCCCTCCCGCCATCAGGGACGCGGACGACCGATTCCTCAGCTTTCACGCCGACGAAAAGGACCAGGTCGGGAGTCGTGACTTCTATACCCTCGAGGTCCTGCCCTACGCCGGGGGCTATGTGGGCTTCACCTCCGTCTATCACAACATGTTCGGTGTGGCTCCTGCAGCCATGGATGCCGGCAAGGCCCAATCCCCTTGGATGGATCGGATGGACATCCAGCTACTCTGGAGCCGGGACGCGGTCAAGTTCCAGAGGGTGGGCGAAAGACGGGTCTTCATCCCCAACGGGCCTGTGGGGAGTTGGGATGAGGATCTGGTCTATTCTGTTCACAACGGCATCGTGCGCGAGGACCGGGGCGAGATCTGGATCTACTACGAGGGATTCAGTGGCCACCATTGGTTCTATCACCGGCAGGAACACCAGCGAGGCCAGGTGGGTCTAGCCATCCTCAGATTGGATGGTTTCGTCTCTGTGACAGGGCAAGGCGCGATCACCACACGCCCTCTGAGCTTTCAGGGCAACGTCCTCAGAATCAACGCCACTGGGGTGGACAAGTACGTCGGACCAGGCTACGGCACTGTGCGGGTCGAAATCCTCGATGCCGAGACTGGGGACCCGATCCCGGGCTTCGACGAGAAGAGCTCGGATCCCTTCGGAGATGATCGGATCGACCATACCGTGAGCTGGAAGGGGCGAAGCGATGTGGCCGCTCTCCAGGGCAAAGCGGTGCAGCTGAGATTCCATCTGGACAAGGCCAAGCTCTTTGCTTTCCAGTTCGGCCAAAACTGAGCTCGGCAGCGCTAAACTGAAACATCATTTCCAGATTGGGATGGGAAAAGGACGTAACCCCTTGATTTAATGGTCTTTGCTGTGTATGGAAGACGATTGCGCCGAAATTGAGCAAAAACGCGATCTGCTCGGCGTGTTGGAGGGTAGGATGGGCACTCTTGCCCGTCGCTGTCATCGACGGCGAGGAGTGCCCGTCCTACAACGGACACGCTGCTATCGATGCTCGTGGCTAGAGACTACCGAAGTGAAGATTCTGTCGGCGTTGCTCCACAGAATCATTCTCTTGAGCTCTTCCGGGATCTGCGCGTGGAGCACTCGACCCAATTGGTAGCTGAAGTCCATGATCGGATGATCTGATCCGTAGAGGATCTGGCTTGGAGGGACCTTCCCTGCCAACCAAGCCAGCGTGGCCCGGGGCATGGCAGAACTTGCCAGATCGAAACAGAGGTTGGGTCGGGCTTCGGCGACGGACAACAGCGGTTCCAGACCGGCTCGGGGGCCGCCCCCCAGGTGCGCATAGATGAATTTCGCATGCGGGTGCTCAGCTAGAAGCGAGGCTAGAAAATCGGAAGAAGGGCCGTCATGTACATGGCAAAGGACGGGACATGCCCGCTCTTCGGCGACCCGGAAGGCCAGCCGATAGCTGGAATCCTCAGTAGAGGTGTCGTGGAGCATGCAGTGGAGCTTGATGCCGCTGCAACCCAACTCGTCGAAGCAGCGTACCATCTCATCAGCCATCTCGGACTCGTAGTTCGGGTTGTAAACGGCGTATCCCACCAGCCGGTCGGGAAACTCGGCCAACGCCTGTCCTACGCGGTCGTTGCCAGTCCGGTAGTCCGGCCCGATCGCCAGGAGGTCGCTAATGACCAACTTCTGGACTCCCAACTGATCCATTCGCCGAACCAGGTCCTTCGGGCTGTGGTCCCGGTGGTACATACGGTTCCACTGACCCAGATGCCCATGAATATCAAATACCCGGAACCCCTCGGACCCAACCGGCCAGCGCCGTGCAGCTTCCCCGGACACAGGTTTCAGACCCAGCAGACTCCTGAGATTGTTGCCGCCGATCTGCATCCGCTGCTCCGGATCGACTTGGGCTCCCTCCAGCAGGGAAAGTGGACCGCCCGGGTCATACTCGGGCATGTTGGTACCGAAGAGAAGACGTTGAGACCCGAATCGCTCGCAGATTTCTTCAAGGATGCTGGACTGCTGTAGATACGAAACATCGAGATGAATGTTGGGGACCTCATCCCACACGGCGAAGAGGACCCGGGCCGTGGAGCCTCCTTCCCTCAGCAGGACCAGAGGCAGCTGGGGGTGGGCCTCGGCAAGGGTCAGGATCTCGCCCCAATCCAACCTGAGTTGGGCCCAGCTTTCCCTACCCGTATCGATCAGCAGGGGCATTCGGGCCTGTGCCAGCGCCTGCAGAAGGGGGCGCAGGCTCCGCTCCAGGAGCGGAAAGAAATGCTCTCCCGGAAACATCCTGACGGCCCTGACTCCCAGACTCTTCATCTGCGAGACCAGATCTTCGGGCGGTAGCTGCTGAGAGGTCCCAGGAGGCAGCACCACCCAGCAGGGATGCAGCCTTGGCTGGTCGTGGATCTGATCCAGAAGCAATCGGTTCCCGGCTGCGGGATCGCCCATACGGGCCTGACTGGAGTAGACCAGGGCATCCCCGATCTCAAGACGATCCATCTCTGCCAACAGCTGCCCGGGAGTACGGAAGCTGGACTCACGATCCGTGTTCGTGGGACCCAGCATCACATTGGCATCAAAGCGATACATGGATTTCACTCCTAGCGGGTTGGTGCCCGAACCCAATCCAGAGCTGGAAGGCAGGCCAGGGGAATCCTGGCAAACCGCCAACGCCGAGACGAAGACGGATCCAGTCAAAAAGCTCCTTCGGGTCACCTGTTGTGCCAAAGTTCCCCACTCGCGCCTATCAACCCGGCGGCGGCGCCTCTGCAGGAATCTGCAGCAAGCTGCGGGTCAGTTCTCACCAGAAGGTTCGGAATCAATCGCCGCCAGCATGCCCCTCAGCGCGGCATTGAAAGGCTCGTTGCTGACGGTCAAAGAATCGTATCTCGTGAGCCGCACCACGACCAGATCCCGTGACGGCACGACGATGGTGTTCTGGCAACCTGCCCCGGCCGCATAGAACGCGTCCTTTGGGAGATCGAAATTGCCCGTCGTGTTGAGCCACCACATCCCGCCGTAGCGCGATTCGCTGGGCTCTCCCTCCTCGTTGTTCCAGGCCGGCGCCGGAGTCCGAACGAAGTCGACAAACTCCTGAGGCAAAAGCCGTTTCCCCTGCCACATGCCCTGCTGCAGGTAGAGGAGCCCGATCCGCGCCCAGTCTCGCGCCGTTGCGTACTCGTAGCCCGACATGATGAAGTTACCGTAGGGATCCGTATCTAGAACCATTCTGCGGATTCCGATCTGGTCGAAGAGACTCCGCTGAGGATAGGTCAGATAATCCTCGCCCCTCCCAAGGACAGTGCGCTTCACGATATAGCCAAGCGTCAACGGATCGCAGTTGCGGTAACGTCCGACCGTGTTGGGCGGGTACTGCAGAGGTCGAGAGACAACGTACCTGAACACATCCATCGCGCAGGGGTAGACGAAGTAATGATCCGGGTAGGCCGTGCTAATCTGGTACGTCCCTTCCGGAGTCAGCTCCAACACTTCGTAGAGGGTGAACTGGAGACCACTCGACATCCGCAAGAGATCGGTCATACGGATCTCTTTACGCGGATCGCCTGGCTGCTGCCACTCCGGCACCGGAGCCAGATCTTCCAACCCGAAATGGCCATCCAACATGAGCCTACCGATGAGCGTTCCGGTGAGACTCTTGCCCATCGACCAACTTTCAAGGAGGGTATCCTTGGTGACACCCCGGACATATCGCTCTGCGACCAGGCGGCCCTTGTAAACCACAGTCATGGCAGAAGTTTGTGCCGGGGCATCGAAAGCGAGCTCAACTGCGGCCTTTAGCTTCTGTTCGTCAACTTCCGGAGGCAAAGGGTCGTCCGGCAGCAGATCACCCATAGGCCAGAGTTGAGTGTCGGCGTCGGGAAGGTTAGTTTCAACGGGTACCGGATCATAGTAGATACCGTCGTGGTCCTCAGGATGAAGGATGCAGCCCTGATCCCCGTAGAACTTGGCCGTCCGAGTCAGTGAGTTGCGTAACGTGGCGCGTACCACCTTCGCCTGGTAGTCGATGGAATCGGTTATATCGGGTAGGTCGGACTTGGGGAGCTTGATCAAGTCTACGGCGACATTCCGGCAATGTTCCCGTGCCGCCTCTTCCTCAGTGCCCGTAACAAAGATCGCCGAACACAGCAGTTTGGCATAGCCAGCGAGTCCGAGGTTGCTGGGATCGTGATCCTTCGCTTCTTTCATGAGGCGCTCACAAACACGAGTAGCTAGTGTAATCCAGTCGAATCGAGACAGGAAGCCGGCAAGCGCTTTCTGATGGCGGGCGACCGGCCTTTCGGACAGATAATCCAGACATCTCTCAGGGTCTGGCGGGCAAGGTCAACCGGAGTCGTTGGCGCCTTGACTTCCAGCAAGGGGTCGAGGATAGTCCGAACCTGAAATGAAGCGTTTGGAGGTTGTCTCGGGCCTGCGTTACACATATCCGCTATGCACGTCTGACGGTGAAGTGAAGTTCCCAGCAAGAGGTTCCGGCTCACGCGCGATACCAAGGAGATCAGACATGGAACTCCGCTCACAAAACAGGCTTTCCGTTCTTCTCTTGGTGTATATGATTTACTGCTTTTCCTGCGCGAGTCACGACGAAGTAGCCTCCCCGAGTGCTGAACCGTCCGACAGCGGCGACTTTGCGACCCTCTTCGACGGTGAAACACTCAAGGGCTGGAGCGTGGTTCCCGCGGAGACAGCCGCCGACTGGTCGGTTCGGCAGGGAGCTATCGTCGGCCTGGGGAGTGCTGATCGGCTGTCCTACCTGATCTGGCAGGATGACAAGCTAACGGACTTCGAGCTGCGGCTTTCCTACCGATTGCTCACCAACGGCAACTCGGGGGTCGAAGTCCGCGCCCAGCCAGACGCATCAGGAAAGCGGCCGTTCGAGGGATATCACGCTGACTTCGGGCACATCGGAATCGGCCCCAACATTCTCGGGGCATGGGATTTTCATTTCGCCAAGCGCAAGGAACACCCTTGTCCGCGCGGGACTCGGCTGGTGATCGATACTGATGAAACATCTCATCACAGCGAGATCGAAGGAGCATTGACGGCCGAAGACGTGCACCGACGCGACTGGAATGAGGTCTGCATCGTCGCCCGAGGGAATCGATTTCAGTTCTTCATCAACAGCAAGCTGGCGTCCGAGTTCACAGACAACGCAAGGCAAGGACGGCTGGAGCATGGAGCGATCGGCCTACAACTCCATGACAAGGGCATGCACGTCGAGTTCAAGGACCTACGGCTGAAACACTTCCAGAGTGGAAGCACCTTCAAATAGCGATTGAGGCGCAGTTGTCACTGTGGCGGCGGTCTCCTGGCCGCCGTGCTTCGAGCCAAGAGGCTCGAAAGTGGAAGACTTCGGCCTGGGGACCGAACCCACGTCCGCCAACCGCAGGAACCAAATGTACTTTCAGCGGAGCTGGTGTCGGCACTAAGCTGAAACTTCATTGGCAGAAGGAAGGTGTAGGAAACAGCATCTGACAGAGCAGTGACCTGTAGCACGGGCACTCTTGCCCGTCGAGGACACCGACGGGCAGGAGTGCCCGTCCTACACGCGTCACTCAGCTCTCGATGTTCGTAGCTAGCAATGACGGAAGTTTCTTTCTCGAATGGGGCCAATTCGGTGGGGGCGGGACTGACCTGAAACTTCATTGACGAGAAGATCATTCAAGAGCCTCCAGTTGACACAGCCGTGATCTTCGTAGGATGGGCACTCTTGCCCGTCGCTGTCATCGACGGCGAGGAGTGCCCGTCCTACAACGGACACGCTGCTATCGATGCTCGTGGCTAGAGACAACCCGTTTCTTTCTCAAATGGGGCGGCTCAGTCGGCGCTGCCCCCGGACGATTCATTACGCCACCAGCGGAACTCCAGGGTTCCGCGTTCGGCTATGGCGGCGATGTCGAGATCGCGATCACCGTCTAAATCGGCTACCAGAACCTGATTGGCGCGTTTCCAATTGTCCTTGAGGAGGTGCTGACTCCATTCGCCTCTGGGATCGCCTCCGTGACGGAACCAGGCGACCTGGCCCGGCTCTCCCCAACCCGTGGCGACGACCTCCATCTGACCGTCGCTGTCCAGATCCCCTGCGACCACCTCAAAGGCGTTCTCGAAATCCTGCGCAATGATGTACTTCTTCCAGGGGACGTCCCGTGGATCGCCGCTGTTCTCATACCACACGATCTGATTTGCGACTTCGTGCCCCTCGGGATTCCGCATTCCGAACGCCATCACGACATCCATGTCGCCATCGCCATCCAGATCTGCTGGCTCCCCATGAATCGGGTGCGGATAGCGGTCGATGTCGTGCCGCCGCCAGGCCTCTGACGCCGGTCGGCCGCTGTTCTCATACCAGGCAACCAGGCCGGCACCGACGGCGGTTCCCAGCAGGTCTGCATCCCCGTCTCCGTCGAAGTCGGCGGCCCGGATGGTACGGGTCTCCTCCAGGTCCGCTTCGATCAGGTACTTCTTCCACTCCGGGTGCCCATCCTCGTAGCAGCGCCGAGTAGGGCCCCCACCTCCGTGGCAGAGCTTGCCCGGATTCTCGAACCAGGTGAACTGGTTGCCGAGTCTCCAGGAGGAGGCGGCGACGTCCAGATCCCCGTCCGCGTCCAGATCAGAAAGAGCGACGTCGTAGGCACCGGGGAGCTTCCCCTTGGTGATGACATGACGCTGCCAGGGACCGTCGGCTGGATTACCACTGTTCTCGAACCAGAGCAGGTCCCCATGAAGATTCTTGACGATAACGACGTCCAGGCGCAGGTCGCTGTTCACATCCCCCACCATATGCCGCTCCAGCCGATCGGGGTCGTCCTTCTGGATGAAGTGGCGGGTAAAGGTGCCTAGGCCATCATTTTCGAACCAATAGAGATTGTTGTTCGGCAAAGCATCGGCACTGGTGAGGTCCAAATCCCCATCCCGGTCCAGATCCCCCACCCCGATGCCGAAAGGGTAGGCGTACTCATCCATGATCAGGTTTTCGCTAAACTCGATCTCCCGCGGGGCTCCATCTCCCGACGACCCTGGAGCCACCTCGTCCGGACTATTTGAAGAGCAGCCCCCAAGAGCAGCTCCCAGGAGCCCCACCACCAGGAAGGTCCAATGTCGCGCGTCTGGACGGCAGATCCCAAACAACAATCGAGCTAGCGGACATAAGCAGCTTTGTTCTCTCATAGCTGTCGTTGCGCTCCGGGAAATCTGGCTTCAACTTCTGAAGAGGGCGAAAAGTACAATCGTAATCACAAGTGCCAGGGTAAACACAATGCTGTTTCCGACTGGAAACCGGTCCTTATCCGGATCGAACGGGCGGGTCGGCAGCCGGCGTCGTTGCCAGACTTCCAGCGGATTCGACGCCAGTTGAACCCCCAACGCAGTCACCCGATCCGCTGCCCCCTGACATCCATCAAAGACCCGATTCACCTTCTCAACGAGCAACTGTCGCGCGAGCGGAGCTAGCCGGCGATACAACCAATCCGTGTCGAGTGCAATACGCGGATCCCCCTTGACCTTCGCTCGCATCAGCCAAAAAGCTACAAAGGTGAATATCAGCAACTGGGTGGTCTCGACAACGTGAGCTGTGGTGTAGGGCCGGTACTCCATGGGATTGGGCAGCCATTGGTAGAGCAATTGGGGATAGACACCGAACAGCGTGCAGAGAAACGCCAACAGACCCATTGCCAGCAGCATGTTGGGAGGGATCTTGCGCACCGGCTTCAGCCCGATGTCCCGCCCGAACCAGGTCCAGTACGGCAACTTCAGCCCCGTATGGAGAAAGGTTCCAACCGACGCCAGAATCAGCAGCAGCTCGACTCCATAGCGGCCTTCCTCAGCGGCCGAGGCGATAATGATTGATTTGCTGATAAAGCCGTTGAAGAAGGGAAAGCCAGAAATCGAGAACGCGCCCACCATGTAGAGGCCGACAGCCAGGGGCATGTAACGACCGATGCCGCCGAGATCGCTCAGCTTGCTCTTCCCCGTCGTGTAGAGCACGACGCCCGTTCCCATGAAGAGGAGGGCCTTGTACAGAATGTGGCTGAACGCGTGGGCGGCGGTACCATTGATCGCGAGGGCGGTCCCGATTCCCACTCCTGTGACCATGTAGCCGACCTGGCTGATGATGTGGTAGGCCAGAATCTGACGGATGTCGTTGGCGAGCACCGCGTAAACCACGCCGTAGAGCGCCATGATCACGCCGAGATAGATCAGGACTTCCCAGCCAGGAAAGAGCCGCACCAGCACATAGACGGCGGATTTAGTGGTCAAGGCACTCAGAAACACCGAGCCGGTTACGGTCGCTTTGGGATAGGCGTCCGCCAGCCAGGCGTGCAGAGGTGGAATGGCCGCGTTGATCGAGACCGCCAAGAGAATGAGCCATCCGGCAAGCGACCCCTCCGGCCCGAAGGCCAGCATGGCGAGACTCCCCGTCGCCTGGAAATGAACGGCCACTCCGGCCAGCAGCACTCCTCCACCGAACAGGTGGACCAGTAGGTAACGCATCCCGGCCCGGAGGGCCTCCTCCGATCGCCGGGCCCAGATCAGATAGGTCGAGGCAACGGCCATCAGTTCCCAACAGATCAGCAGCGTGAAGAAGTCCCCGGCAAAGGCGACGCCCAACGCGCCGCCCGAGTAGAGCAGTGCGGCGACGCGCTGCCCGGTGTCCTCGAGATGATAGGAGTAGATGCCTCCGATCAGTGTGATCAGCGCCAACACGATCCCGAAGACGCGGCTGAGAGCATCGACCCGCATGAGCGTCAGCTCGTACTTGAAGAACTCGGTGGTAAAGAGCGCCCCATCCGGATGGGTCCACACAGCAGCCAACGCCAACGCGGGAAAAAGCAGGAAGGCCGCGGCCCGCAACTTCCTCGGGACCAGCGGCAGAATCAAGCCGCCGAGTAGCAGAAAGGCACCCGGAGGCAGTTCAAAGCTCATCGTAATAATCCTCCCGCCGCTGCAGGAAGTATTTCCCGATTGCCTTCGAAACAAGAATGATCAGGGCACATCCAAGGAAGCCAAAGAGCGCCCAGAAAGCCGGCACATGAGCAAAGGGACCGTGTCCCTCCTCGCCCACGAACTGAGCGATGAGCGAGGCCAACGTCAACAGAGCCAGGATCATCCAATGCCAATTCTTCATTGCAGGAACTAACTCGCCAAAATCATTTCAGAGATGCCGGAGGCGAGATCAAAAAAGCCAAAAAACAAATTTGGGAACAGCCCAAAGAGAAGCGCCAAAGCAGCCGTGGTGCAAAGAAGCACTACCATCAACGGCGGGGCTTCGCTGAAGCTGGTGAACTCCTCAGACTTGCGGAAGAAACCGCGATACACGACTGGAAGCAGATAGGCCGCGTTCAGCAGTCCGCTGAGGATGAAAAGCGCGAGCACCATTGGCCACCCCGCCTGCAGGCTGCCGGCACATAGAAACCATTTGCTGAAAAACCCGTTGATTGGAGGAATACCCACCAACCCCAGTGATCCCAAGGTAAAGGCACCGATGGTCCAAGGCATCGCCCGGCCAATCCCGTCCAGTTCCGACACGTTCTGCTTGTGGGTGTGGACGTAGATCGCCCCCGCACAGAAAAAAAGCGTGATCTTCATGACTGCATGAGTCGAGATATGGTAGATGCCGCCTGCGAACCCCTCCGGTGTCAGCAATGCCGCTCCCATCGCGATGTAGGACAGATGGCCGATGGTCGAGTAGGCCAGACGTCGTTTCAGACTGTCCTGCTGCAAGGCGATCAGGGACGAGAACAAGACCGTGGCCCCGGCCAGTACGGCCAGGATCAGATTGAGTCCGTACTCGGCCATGACTTCCGGACCAAAAACGAAGCCGACGACCCGCACCACGCCGAACACACCCGATTTCACCACCGCAACCGCGTGGAGCAAGGCGCTCACAGGTGTGGGGGCGACCATGGCGTTTGGCAACCAGCTGTGCAAGGGCATGATCCCAGCCTTCACCCCGACGCCGGCAACGAAGACGAAAAACAAGCAGCGCATCGCATTCGGTGCTGCCTCTACGCCACCGAGAATACCTCCGGGCTGGAACTCGATCGTCCCGGTCGCATTGTAGATCCAGGCCGTTCCTGCCAGTAACAGCAGCCCAGCGGTCAACGAGTAGACGAGATATTGTCGCCCAGCCCGCAAGGCTTCCCCGGTTTCCTTGTGAATCACCAGCGGATAGGTTGCCAGCGTCAGCATTTCGTAGAAGATGACAAAGGTTAGGAGATTCCCCGCAAAGGCAACCCCGATCGTCGCCGACAGCGCGACCGCAAAGCTGGCGAAGTAGCGAGTTTGCTTCTGCTCCTGGCTGGAGCGCATGTAGCCAATCGAGTAGATCGAAGTGAAAATCCACAGTCCCGAAGCGATCAGGGCGAAGAAGACCCCGAACTCATCTGCCCGCAGCGTCAACCCGATCCCTGGTGAAATCTGGAGCAGCACACATTCCGCGATCTTGCCATCACGGACGGAAGGCAGCAGAGAGAGGACGAGGCCGAACTTGATCAGTCCCGCTAGAAGCGTCCAGAACTCGCGCAGGTTCGGTTTCCGTCCGCTGAGCAGAATGGCCAGCGTGGCCAGGAGTGAAATCGAGACCGCCCAAAGCGGCGTGTTTGATTGAAAGACTTCAGACATCAATTCCACTCAGGAGCTGCCATTCAGAGTCCCACAGGAATCATCGGCTGGATCAGTCGGTTCACGATCCACGCGTTCAAGAGCCCCAACACCACCAGCGCCGAAGCCAGGATGAGTGTCGGTCCCAACATCGAGGCAGAGACTTCCTGGCGGCCGCCGTCAGGGACTTCGGCCCCTCCCTCTTGATCTGGATGCTCAGAATCTGGGTGGGGGGGGCTGGGGCTGCGCAGATAGATCCGTTCGATCAGACGAAAGAAGTAGACCGCCGTGAGCAAGCTGCTGGTCAGGATCACGATCACGAAGACCCAGTTGGACTGCTCCACCGAACCCAGGATCAGATACCATTTACTGAAAAAGCCGGCGAAGGGAGGCAACCCGATCATCGACAAGGCTGCCACGGTAAACCCGGCGGCAGTCCAGGGCATACGAACTCGAGTGGAGTCGTCGAACCTTCTGATGTCGGCATGGCCCAAACGACTGAGAAAATTAGCAGAGACCAGGAACAGACATCCCTTCATGGCGGCATGATTCAGAGTGTGCAGGACCGCGCCAATCAACCCCATCGGCGAGGCCAGGCCAATACCCAACGCGATGTAGCCGATCTGCCCCACGCTGCTGTACGCCAGCATCCGCTTGAGGTCCGTCTGTGCGACCGCCAGGATCGATCCCCAGAGAATACCCGCCGCTCCCAGATACCCGATCACGGTCGTCAACGGGATCTCGCCGCTGGCAAAGTCGGGGTCGAGCACGAAAAAGAAAATCCGGATCAGAATGTAGGCCGCGACCTTCGTTCCGATGGGGGCAATCAGAGCCGTGGCAGTCGAAGAAGCATGGGTGTAGGCGTCCGGCAGCCAGCTGTGCATCGGGAATAGCGCCATCTTCAGACCGATCCCGGTCGCGATCAGGACCAGCCCGACCAGCAGCGGGGGACTGCTCTCGAGGTTGGATAGAATCAACCTCAGATCCGCCATGTTCAGACTGCCGGTGATCATGAAAACGAATCCCAACCCGAGCAGATAGAACGAGGCTCCCACCGAACCCAGAATCAGGTAGCGGAAGGCTGACACCGGCGCTCTCCGATCCCCAAGCGCCAGCAGTGCGTAGGAGGCGAGCGAACTGATTTCCAGGAAGACGTAGAGGTTGAACATGTCACCGGTCACGGTGATACCAAGCAGCCCGCCTACCAGGAGTAGGGCCGCGCTGTAGAATGGCATCGCCTTCCCCGGCAGCTCTCGTCGCACCACTGACCCCGAATGAATTAACACAAGCAGCGCCACGCAGGTAACCAAGACGGACAGGAAGGCCGAGAGTGGGTCCAAAACCAACTCGATACCGATCGGAGGAGCCCATCCGCTCACCGGATAGCGAAGCGTCCCACCGGAACTCACCCCAATCAGTCCAGTCACCGCAAGCACGGCTCCCACCGCGGCGCTCGCTACTGCGAGACCGTGAGCGCAGCCCTTGCGCCAGCGCTCCAGCAGAGGAATCAGGAGCGCGCCTGCGAAGAAAACCAGGGGAATAAGGATTACGAGGTGAGGAGAGTTCATTTCATCCGCTTGACCAGGAGCGGCTCCTCGAGGGTTCCATAGGTCCGATAGATTACGATCAAGAGGGAAAGCGCCACGCCCACGCTCGCCACACCCACGACGATTGCGGTCAGCATCAAGGTGTGGGGAAGCGGATTGATGTAGAGATTCGGATCCTCGACTCCAAGGGTTTCATCGAAGATGGGTACGGTTCCGCCCGACTTGTACGCGCTCAGAATGAAGAACAGGATGATGGCCGACTGAAAGATCGTCATTCCGAACACTTTTTTCATCAGGTTTCCCTTGAGCAACATGCCCCAGAGACCGATGACCAGCAGGGTGAGGACGACCCAGTAGGGAAAGTGCTGTTGGATCACGTCGGTCACTGGCTGTCCTCTCTGTGGAACTGCGCACTCAGGTTGTCGAAGATAGAGATGAGCGTCCCCATTACCGCCAATCCGATCGCCACTTCCACGACCAAGATGGCGAGCGAACGCATCTGAGCGGGTTCCAATCGCAGAAGGGGCGTGTGCTGATAGTCAAGAAAGTTTCCACCGCTGATCATGATCAGTCCAACGCCGAGAAAAGCCGTCGCACCCAAGGGTCCCAGGATCATTCCGAGGTCTGATCGGAAGTTCGCCTGACTCGCCTCGGGCCCGCTGGTCAAACGCAAGAGGAGAATGCTGGCGGCCAACAGTGCTCCACCTTGAAAACCACCGCCGGGACTGTAGTGACCGTGGAAGATAACGTAGCAGGCATAAATCTGAATCAGGGGCGCCAGCAGACGGCTGACAAGAACCACGATCACACTCCGCGAAGCCTGCATCCCTACTAAGTGCTCCTTCCCAGAATCATCAGGCAAGCAATTCCAGCTGTGAGCACCACCAGCGTCTCCCCCAGGGTGTCGAAGCCACGGTAATCAGCCAGCACGACCGTGACCATATTGGGTGTGGCCGCATCGGCATAGGCTCTTCGAACATAGTAGGTCCCGGCCACCGGAGTCCCCGCGATGCTTTGCTCTCGATGTAGGGGCGCATCGGCTTCACCGCGTCCGGGAAGCCCAAAAGAGGCGTAAACGAGAAGAACCAAAAAACTAGCTACGACGAGAAACGTAAAGACCTTCAATCGATGCTCTTCCGTGTAGTTTGGATAATTGCTGTTACCAGGAACACACCCACGACACCAGCCCCAACCACGGCTTCGGTAAAGGCAACGTCAACGGCGCCCATGGATACGAACAAGAGTGCGGCAGTAAAACTGAAAGTGGTCAGAGCCCCAACCGCCGCCAACAGGCCCTTCACCTGCAGCGCCGCCACCGCGGTGCTGATCAGGAAAAGATAGAGGACGCATTCGACGATCGGATTCATCTGGGCTCCGCCGCCGGAGACTTGGATTGTGGCCCTGGAAACCAAGGTTTCAGACCAAGCCGCATTGCCGCTCGCGCCAAAGCGTGTACCGGAACCGGATTCGTCAAACCGATGAACAACATTGCCATCAACAACTTCACCGAGGTCAACGTCAATCCCTCGTAGACTGCTATTCCGGCCAGCAGGACCATGATCCCGAGCGTGTCCGCCTTACCGGAGGCATGCGCTCGACAGTAGAAATCCGGTAGACGCAGAATCCCAAGGCTCCCCGTAAACATCAGCACCAGTCCCGATTCGATGAGCACGATGGCGAGAAGACCTTGAATCTCACTCATTGGGACTGCCCTTCAAATCGAAATACCTGGCAACGGCGATTCCCCCTATAAAATTCAGGATCGCGTAAGCCAGGACAATGTCCACGAACATGTCCAAGCGCGCGAATGAAATTCCAAAGAGGCAGATCAACCCAATCGTCTTGCTTCCTATGGTACTGATCGCCAGCAGGCGGTCGAAAACCGTAGGCCCCCTGAACACACGAAAAAGGGGCAGGGAGATGATAACCACCAGAAACACGGTAACTGTGATGAAGAACGTTTCCACTCCATTCGCTCCAGCGAATTGCCACTCAGGTCTTGCCGCGTGGTCCTTCCACGTTCTCCGATGGAATCATTCGCACATCGAAGACCATTGCTCCGGGATGATCCGTGAACAGGCTTGCAACCTTGGTTTGCATCGTCCCGTTCAGGAGGCCGCTGCCCAACTTATGGGTCAGCGCGTGAACGAGGAATTCCTGCTGACCGAGATCAACGGTCAGCGTTCCTGGTGTCAGGGTGATCGAGTTACCCAGAATCACCTTGGCCACATCATTCGGTTGGGAGCTCTTGAACCTGAGCAGACGCGGATCAAGCGGCATTCGGGGAGCCCAGACGACCCGCATCACATACAGCGCGGACAAGACCATTTCCTTGATCAGCCAGGGCACGTATAGAAGCACCCGCCCCCAGCGAACCGATTGCAGGAGCTGGGGCGAAGCGGATTCCCGAGGGCGATTCATGAGAAGGATCAGAATCACCGACAACACCCCCAGCAGGATGTGAAACAGATCGTAGTGGCCGCTCAATAAAAGCCAAACCAGCATCAGGACGGCGGCCTTTAGCGCCATGCCGGGCCACCAGATGTGACGCGATCCATCCGATGATTCGTTTCTCATCAAACATCACCAGGGACATTCAGAGCAAGATGCTGCGTGCCCCCCCCAGGTTGCCGAGGGTAGAACGAATAGATGCCTCGTCCTGCATCCCGCTCCGGGCAGATTGGCTGATTATCCACAGTGACTCTGTCGTTTTGTGGGTCGGCCTCGCGGAGCCACCGGTATCTTCTGGAGTTACTCTTGAGACCGAACCAGTCTTCGCCAGACGGGCATGCGCTGGCCGTGCTTGCCCTGCTTAGAGATAGACGGCCGAACTTTGCGGTAGAATGGCGCCGCAATGTCTATCCTTTGGCGAGGTGCTGCAGCTTCTCTGCTCTGCGGTCTCCTCTGGACGCTTTCCTGTTCCACTGCACGTATCAACCAGTTCCAGAATTTCTCGCAGGCCGGAGTTGCTTACGTCAAGGCGGCTGAGGCCCTATTGGACGAGGCCGGAGACACCGCTATCGATACGGACACGCTACTCCTCCAGAAGGCGCGCCCCAGCCTGGCAAGCGGGACAGGCGAGGACAGTCGCGGCAAGACGATCATCGACCACAATCAACTTCTCAGAGAGCGGCTGTTGCTCTTGAGCGACCTGCGCCGACACGCCTCTCTGCTCCAGTCCTACTTCGAAGCTCTGGGCTCTCTCTCCCAGAGTGATGCACCCAGCGGCATCGGGACCGCCGCCGGAAGTGTCGTTACCGCACTGGGAGGTTTGAACTCCAAGATCAAGAACGCCAAGGTGGGAAACCTGGCCGTTGCGAGTTTCGTCAGTGGCGTGACCAAGATCGCCGTGGCTCATTTTCAGAAGAAGGCCCTGGATGAGGAGTTGAAAAAGCGGGCCGAAACCATTGAAAGGGAACTCGATCTTCAGCGGGCTGCCTTGACGGCAGTATCCCAGCAGCTGAGGGATGATCTAACGATTCAGCTGAACCAGAAAGAAACGGCCGAGATCGTGCTTCCCTTCAACTCGAGCGGAGACCTGCCATCCAACTGGGCGCAAAATCGCAAGGACCTCCTCAAGGGTCACGTCTCAGCTGCATCAGCCGAAGCGGCAGCGGACGCGGCACAGAAGCTCAGGATGGCGTTCGTTGCACTCGTAGAAGGGCGCTTCACCGCCGCGGATCTGTCTGCCCTCGTCGGCGACCTCAACCAGGTCGTCAGCCTTATCGGAGAGATACGAGGCGCACCTTCCTCCAGCTGATCGGAGAGTAAAACATGTCTGACCCATCCCAGATCCAGAACATGACTCTCGAGCAGGTTCGAGCAACCCTGCTCAAGATGACTGCTCC
The DNA here is from genome assembly GCA_965222655.1 of Acidobacteriota bacterium. Lineage (GTDB taxonomy): Bacteria > Acidobacteriota > UBA6911 > RPQK01 > JAJDTT01 > CAUZIZ01. The sequence continues at coordinate 1,059,248 of CBDCUP010000021.1, read as the reverse complement.
CGAATGGGAGCTGAACCTGGCCGGAGCCACGGACGTGGAAAAGGCTCAGTCCAATAAGCAACTGCTACAACTACAACAGGCTCGCCTTGCACTCGGCAATGCCGCCCTTTCTGATATCCGCGACCAGCTGGTGGACAACGAAGCAGATCTCCACCAAGGAATCGGTGACGTTTCCAAAGCGCTGGCCAATCTGGAAGATGTGGCACAGGTGCTGGGAACCGTCTCTTCGCTGCTGACGACGGTCGGCAAGGTCGTATCTTTACCCTAGCAATGCGACTCAGCGGATTCGAAGAGTGTCGATCAAGACTCGAGTTTGGACCCTCTGGACGGCTTAGCCTGGACGGTCAAGAGATGATCTTGCTGCCTCGGCACTTCTTCCGCTATATCCTGCGCGAAGTCCGGACAGCCGTTGGCGATCAGTCCTACCACGCTATCTTCGCGACGGCGGGACGGGAGGGTGCGATTGAGTTCTGCCGCTCCTTTCGCCAACATCATGACTCGACTCCCCAAGCAGCGGTCGAGGGCTATCTGGCCCAGGCGAGTCTCCGCGGCTGGGGCACGCTAAGCCTCCTCTCCCTGGGGAGGGATCGGGTGGAAATCCTTATCGAGGACTCGGCCCTTTTCGCCGAGGGGGATCTACCCGACGGTCATGCAATGTGGGAGGGGGTCGCCCAGGGCGTGCTCATTTTCTTGCGGTCAACATCGGGGTTGCCTCATTCAGATGTCCCCGATTCCAGCATCCTGGAAGATCAAGAACGAGCGCAAACTTCGTTGGTCCGAATCACAGCGAGGTGGCCCGCTGAGGGCCATTCTTCGACTAACCCTGTCTAGTCCCAACACCAGCAGCGCTGAGGTCAAGAGGTTTTCCTTCGAAATTCGCTTGTTCGATATTCTGCGGTCTTGCACCTAAACCCATGGCGATCCGATTTCGATACCGATACCGATTTCGATAGGAGACAGTAGAGCCCAGGCGCTAAACAAAAGTTAGCGGGTCCACGTCATCCAAATCGGTATCGGTATCGGTATCGGTATCGGAATCGACATCCGAACGTCCATAAATCAGTGGAGCTTCCTCGATGCAGTATCCTCATTCCGCCCAATCCGACTGAGCATGGCGGCCACTGGACAAACCCGCCAGAAAGGCGAGTAGATCCACCAACTCCCGCTCCGTCATGGCGTTCACAAGGTCCTCCGGCATCAAGGACAGGTAGCTGCGACGGCGGGAGAGGATATCGGAGCTCTGGAAACGAAATCTCTCCCCATCTCCGGTGACGAGTTCGAGCTCTTGTGGCGTGTCCTCTGCCAGGATCCCGATCACCTCGCCGGCGCTCTTCGTCTCGAGAATCCAGACGTAATACTCGGGAGCGATACCGGCACTCGGATTCAGAATTGAATCCAGAAGAGCATCCTTCCCCAGCTTGTCAGCAATGACAGCGAGGTCGGGTCCAGCGGAATCCTTATCCTCTCCCAGGCTGTGGCAGGAGGCACACTTAGCCCCCGCCGGGTCCTCGAAAACGATTCGGCCCCGATTTGGGTCGCCAGGTCTTGCCAACAGTTCCTCCGCCGTCGGAAGAGGGGTGCGATTCTTACCCAAGGGTGGAGGCAACAGCTCTTCGGCCCGGTCCCTGATCTCCTCAGACCGCCTCGCAAGCGTCAGCCCGCTGGCGATGGAGCGAAGCTCGGACGGAAGCTCCCCACTGGCTTCAAGGTCCAGGAGAAGGGTGCAGCCCTCATCGGTCCTCCCCAGAATCCGCAATGCTTCTACCCTTACTTCATTGGGCTCACGGCTGAGAAGGACCGCTTTGAAACGATCATAGAAGTCCCCTCCTCCGATCTCTCCGAGAGCGCGAATGGCCGCCAGGCGGAGTGGCAGCGGTCCCTGAAGGGAAAGTTTTTCGAGTTCTGGTATGTGCGATTCATTTCGAGTTCGACCCAGCGCTCGAATGGCCCTCCGGCGGAGCTCTTCGGTCTCGTCCTCTGATCTTGCCAAGGTAAGGATGCGGGAGCCGAATCGCGGATGCCCCCAATCCCCGGCGACTTCCAAGGCAAGGGCACGCAAGTCCGGAGATTCGAAGGCGGCTTCCACTGCCACGAAAGCCTCGGGATGTTCGCGCAGCTCAATCCATTGGCTGAAGAGCTGGCGCGACAGAATCGAGAAGGCCTCCTGCACCAGACGCGAGGGCGTAGAGCGCGAAACCATCAGCTTGGCGACGGCCTTTCCTGCCTCAAGAGACGGCATGACGGAGAGGCATCTGAGAACCTCGGAGCGTTGCTGAAGAGTCAATCCGGGCTCCTTCAGACTTGATAACAGGTAGGGCAGCGAGCGGGAAGGACGGAACTCCCAGATGAACTGTCCTAGAAGTGAGTTCCACCTTTCGGGATAGATTTCTCGCAAGCGAGCGTAGAGCTGATTCTCTTTGCCCCGAGCACCAAGCCCGAGGGCCTCCAGGTACCACCGATCCTGTCCATCGTATTGCCTGCACAACTCGATCAGGGCGGCCAAGGATTCCTCTGGAGTGGAGTTCTGAAGTGCCACGGCGACTGCCCGACGAACCCGCGGGGAAGGGTCGCGCAGCAGGGGTTCAATCACGTCTGCGATTTCAAACCCCTGCGACCGGAGAACCCGCAGCGCAACTATTCTGAGGTTGGCCTCCTCATCTCGAAGGGCCCCACGCAGCAGACGCTCTCCATCCCCTCGGATACCCCCAATCAGCCACAAAGCTCTCGCCTTCAGCACGGGATCTTGCTGCCGCCACATCTCCGTCAGTGTGGGAAGGGCTCCTGAACCTCGCTCCTTGAGCGCCGAATAGGCTAGATAGCGTGTCGCTTGGTTCGGCGAACGCAGGGCCCTGGCCAGGCCGGGAGATGTCTGCAGATCGAGCTCTATTTTTCCGGGTTCGTATCCCTTGGGTGCCAATCGATAGATTCGCCCCTTTTTCGTGTCGGCCATCTGGTGACCGCCAACGGCGGCGTCGTACCAATCGCTGAAGTAGACAGCGCCATCAGGTGAAACGGCTACATCAGTCGGACGAAACCAGCTGTCCGCTGAACTCACCGTTCTCTCCGTCTTGCTGGAAAAGCCTGCGTTGTCGGGAGTCAAGAAGTAACTATTGATGAAGCCGGCACCTGCCTCAGCGTGAATCAATTGGCCGCGGTACCGTTCTGGAAGCAGCTTGCCTTCATAGAACAACAACCCACTTGGAGCTCCAGCACCGAGTCTGGCCACGTTGGGAATGACTCCTGGATCCTCCGAATGAAAATGGGTTCCCTTGTCGGTTCGCCAAGGGCGTCCGCCGGGTCCCCAGAAGCCAAAATTGCCTCCTTCCAGGACAAGATTCAGCCGTACCCAGGCATTGCCATCATCGTCATTGTCGGTCTGCCAGATATTTCCGAAGGAATCCAGCGCCAGCTCGTAAGGATTACGAAAGTTGTGGGCAAAAACGCCAAAATCCGATCCGTCAGGATTGACTCTGAGGACCGCGCCTGCATAGTAGGGCCCCTGCTTCGAGCTGACCCATCTCCTTCCGGATTTATCCTTCACATCAAAGCCGAGATCTCCGCTGTTGAAGTAGTAGCGGCCATCGTGACCGAAGACAGCGGCGTGGAGGCCATGATCATGGTCGACACCATGCCATCCGGTCAGCAAAACCTCCTTGTTCAAGATGTTGTCCTGTTCGTCCTTGGTGTAGACGATCAGATCGGGAGACTGCGAAATGATCACCTTGTCCCCCAGCACGGCAATTCCCAGGGGCGAACGGAGTCCACCATGCTGGTCAAACACCTTGGTTCGATCGGCAACACCGTCGCCATCGGTATCTTCCAGAATCGTAATACGGTCGCCCGCCGGTCGAAAATCTGGTCGGTCGACTCCTCCCCAACCAACACGGTAGTTCACCGCTTCCAATACCCAGATTCGACCTCGTTCATCGATATCGATGTTGGTGGGATTGATCACATCCGGCTCCGCCGCCCACAGAGTGACTTCCAAACCCTCAGCGGCCGAGAGACTCTGCGCAGGGTTCTTCGAGGGGTCTTCAGCACAGCCTCCTGCAGAGAGCAGCGCGAGGAAACAGGCGGCTGGAAGTAGACGGCTCGATTCAAGCCGGTTCACAAGCTTCCTCATGACACAACCTATTGAACGTGAACACATCAGGTAATAGTAACAGGGGGAGTAAGAGTACCAGTGCACCCCTTTCTGTGGGGCGGGCCGCTGGCGGCTTGGACCTCTCCTGGAACAAACAATTCTTGCACCTACGGGATCATGCACTAAGATTAGGTCTTTGCGTTCCATGTAATAGTCTGCATCTTGGATGGAAGAGTCTTGGAGGACAGGACCGTGAACATCACCCGACGCTCCGCGATTGCTGCCTTGATCGAGTCTGCCGGCTTGCTTGCGGCCTCTCCCTGGATGGTGGGGAAGGGGCATCACTCAGAGGCAAAACGGGCGCGGCTCGAAGTAGCGCGCAAGAGACGACGGGTCATCTTCGTCGACGATAACTACGGGCTGTCGCACCAGGGATCCGGTACCCCTGAAGGCTTTCTGGAGCCCCGGCTGAAGCCACTCGTTGGGACCCACGTCGACACCATCACCTATGCCGTGTACGCCCACAGCCCCGCCTACGTCAGCAAGATCCGGCCCAGAATCTACGCGGCCGCGGGCGGGACATCTGTTACCGACGAAGCGTGGACCCGCCATCACAAGGCATTGGTCAGGGCCGGCCACGATCCCCTCCAACTCGTCATTGACTTTGCACATGGCAATGGGATGGAGACCTTTGCCCACATGAGCATGAACGACTGCCACGACAGCTTCATGCCGAACCTGATGCATCCCTTCAAGGCCGCACATCCCGAGCTGTTGGTGAGCCCGCAGGGGGTGTTGCCCAACCTCCAGCTGTATGTGACCGCCTACGACTTCTCTCATGAAGAGGTGCGCGACCGGCAGTTTGCCATCGTCGAGGAAGTTTGCGATCGATACGATGTCGACGGATTCGAGATGGATTTCATCCGCCATTCAATGTTCTTCAGCCGCTGCATTCGGGGCGAGCCGGCTACCGCGGAAGAAACCGACATCATGACATCCTTCATGGAGCGGATACGGAAACGGGCGGACGAGATAGGTGCTCGTCGCGGTAAACCGGTTCTGCTCTCCGCTCGAGTACCGGATAACTTCGACCTCGCGAGCCACCTCGGCATGGATCTGAAGTCCTGGATATCAAGAGATCTGATCGACATCGTCATCGCGGGTGGGGGATATGCCTCCAACACCTTGGCTGTCACAGATTTTGTTGACCTGGCCCACCAGCACGACGTGCTCGTCTATCCCTGCATCAACCAGAAGCCCTGGAGCTGCGACAAGGCATGGCGACGGGAAGGAAACCGTGCACTGGCAACGACCTGGCACCGAGCCGGAGCCGATGGCATTCATTTCTGGAATCTGGCGACGCCCTTCGACCCCTATAGCATCGAATCCCAGCAGGAACTTGTCCGACTTCGCAAGAAAGTCTACGCCTGTCTGACCGAGGTAGGTGAAGCCGAGGCGCTCCGGGGAAAAGACAAGCTGTACTGCGTTGACAGCACCGTCTTCCATCACTACAAGCACATATCGAGCGAACCCCCTCTTCCCATCCACCTGATGCCGGGTTCGGCGCAGAAGGTCCCGCTGATATTGGGGGATGACGTTCAGGCCGCGGCCCGGGCAGACGAATTAGCCGAATTGCGGCTGGAACTGGTATTACATGGCCCCTTGCAACCTGGCATGTTGGCGCTTCGCGTCAACAGTCAACCCGTCGCTGGAGGGGAGCTGGTACCGACGGGGTACGCTCACACGCACGAGCACCACCACGCAGCAAACGGGCGGTCAGAGCCTCATAGTCATGTCCATTTTCAGGCAAACCAATTGAGCTACGCGCTCAACGCTCCTCCTCTGAGGCTCGGACGAAACGAAATAGAAGTGTTGCTACAAACTGACCGGCAGAATGTTTCCGGACCCCTGAAGTTGGTAAACGCTCAACTCTGGGTCAAGTATAAGGGCGGGAGCACAACCTAGATTGCTCTTTCAGCAATGATCTCGTGCGGACATCAGGCCTCGCTCTCAACGCGAGCCATCCGCCTATCAGGAGTTGCCTCCAGCATTGCCCCGCCACCCAGACCAGGTGATCCAGGGACAAGAATGGTAGCCCCCTCGCCACTGGAGTAGGCTTCTTCCCCGTGCTCCAGGATGTCGAGGCCCTTTCGCTCCCCTGTCTCGGGAGCCCGCATCGCAGTGAAAAGAGAAATCAACCTGATCAGTGCCCAAGAGACGACGGCGCAGTAGGCCATCGCGGCCAGGACACCGACCGCCTGCACCAGCACCTGTCCCGGGTTCCCAAACAGCAACCCATTTTGTCCCCCCCAGACCGCGTGAGCGAAGACACCGGTCAACAGGGCTCCGGTCAGCCCACCCATTCCGTGGGCCGCCCCGACATCGAGGGAGTCGTCAAGTGAAGATCTGGAGCGAAGGAGGATAGCGTAGTAGCAAGGAAAGGCGGCGATAGCCCCGATAGCAATGGCGCCCATAGGTCCTACGAAACCGGCCGCGGGAGTGATCGCTACCAGACCAACGACGATTCCGGTAGCCCCCCCAACCGCGGTGACGATACGGTCCCTCACGGCATCCAGAAGCATCCAAACGACCAGGGCCGCGGCCGGCGCCAGAAGAGTGTTGACGAAGGCCAATACCGCCGATTCATTGGCAGCCAACGCACTCCCACCGTTGAATCCGAACCAGCCAAACCAGAGAAGGCCGGCACCCAGGAGAACGAACGGCACATTGTGAGGAAGAATCGCCTGCTTCCCATGGTCGCTTCGTGGACCCAGCATCCAAGCCGAAACCACAGCAGCGGTGCCGGCGGTGACATGAACCACGGTACCGCCCGCAAAGTCCAGAGCACCAAGGTCCGAAAGCCAGCCACCGCCCCAAACCCAATGACACACAGGAGAGTAGACCAAGAGCACCCATCCGGCGATGAAGGCCAGATAGGGACCGAAGCGGATACGCTCGACCACGGCTCCCGAGATGAGGGCGGCGGTGATGATGGCAAAGGTTCCCTGATAGGCCGCAAAAAGAAGGTGTGGAATCGACCCATTGGCTTCCAGCCCTACGCCCTGAAAGAACAGATGGCCGAAGCCGCCTATCCAGGGTTGTATCGCCTCACTGCTGGGAGCAAAGGCCAGACTGTAACCAGCCAGCACCCAGACCAAGCCCGCCACACCCAAGGAAGCAAAGCTCATCATCATGGTATTGAGTGCGTTCTTGGCCCGAACCAGGCCGCCATAAAAGAAGGCCAACCCGGGAGTCATGAGCAATACCAGAGCGCAGGCCACCAGCATCCAAGCAGTATCGGCAGGTTCGATCCCAGTAGCTGCAGCACCCGTCAATTCCGACCCTTCCATCTCTCAGCTTCCTCCTGAATCTTCAATAAATAGCCATTCTTGGCCGCGCAAGAAAGACCAGACAAACACCCAGAACTGCTAGGGGACTCCTCGGGAAGAGTGGCCCGCTTGAAGTCACCGATTATCTCTCCCTGGTATGACATTGCAGACCTCAAGATCAAGGGCCGGAGAACGGCTGATCGGCGCAGAAATGGATTCTCAGAAAAGCAGGCCGGAGGGGTTCTGGGTTACATGAACCATCAGGCGCCTTGGTCCCATCCCCCGGGGAATCCCGGTCCCATTCGGGAAGAAACTTCGGTTGTCTCTAGCCACGAGCATCGGTAGCCGCGTCTCTGTTGTAGGACGGGCACTCCTACAGCGACGGGCAAGAGTGCCCATCCTACGAAGATCTCGGCTGTGTCAACTGGCGACTCTTGGATGATCTGCTACCCAATGAAGTTTCAGCTTAGACAAGGGCCTGAGAGGCTCTTGGTCCGATTCAGATCAATGGGTCAGACCCGCCTCCGGCCGCGCCAGCAGACCCCGATCGCGGAGCTCCCGATAGACTGCCTCGGCCAGCAGGCGGTAGCCATCAGGATTGGGGTGCCTGGGATCGTTGTAGAGGTCCGTCTGGCCCGCGAAGATCTCGGTCAAATCTGCACAGTAAGGAAGCTTTCCACATCGAGTCTGCGCAGCCTGGTAGTAGCTCGTCAAGGCCTCATGATAGGGGAGGCCGCTGGCAACCGGACGGTCCTTGCTCTTCTTCCACATTTCCTCCTCGTCGGGAGACCGGTTATAGCTCCCGAACCCCATGATGGGCTGGAGAACGCACAGGTACCGAGCCCCGAACTCCAAGGAAATGGCATTCATGATACGCACGTTTTTCTCCCAAACCCCTTCGGCAGTCATCTCGGCCGGCCAGCCCCAGTGTGGCTCTCGTAGAATGCCCTGGCCGAACCCCAGCAAACGGGCTAGATTGGGAAGGAAAACGCTCTCGAAGGAACCCTCGACTACGTACCTGGAGATCGCTTCCTGCGGACTGTTGACCATGGGCGTGGCTGCCGAGATGGACTTGACAAGGCCCAGGTCATTCACCCCGTCGACAGACACAACCACGTCGGCGGAAAGAGCCAGAGCGTCCCTGATCAGCTTGACCACCTCCTGGTTGGTCGAGTAGCTGCCAACGCCTCCGTTGAACACCGTCGCCGAAATCCCTCCGCGTTCCAGCAGTTCCGAGAGGACACCGGGCCAGTGTCCTTCATTGTGGGGGTCCGTGGTGGATCCGCCCAGGGCCACGATGCGGAGAGCATTCCCTTCCTCCTTCGGTCCAAACACCTCAAAGGCAGGCGCCAGTGCGTAGCCCAGATGAGGGTCCACGGCGAGCTGCCCGCGGGATGTACCCACGAACCCCTTGGCCAGCTGCCGATGAAAATCGCCCCCTCCCGAGACAAGGAACCCCTCTGCCGGTTCTGATCCCACCCAAAGCAGTACCCAGGCCACACCCTCCACCAGAATGAGCAGGATCAGGGCGACCAGGGCTACAGTTACAAGTTTTCGGATCAAATTGTGCACCTCCAAGATTGCCGAGACGGCCTGTGCCGGGTTTCGACCAGCGGAGCCCCGATCGCCGGCTTCTTCACTTCAGGGCAGGTTTTCCAGATGCCAGATCCTGCCTTTCAGGATCTTGTCTCGTTTGTAGCTTGCCAACGTCAGGAACCGGTTGTGGGATAGCTCAACGGTGGCCGGGACTCCCGCATTGTAATGGTCCATCTTTCCTATGTCCCGATAGGCCGGAACCACCGCGAATTTCCTGGCCCTGTTGGGCGCGGATGTCCCGGACCTGGTGCCGTCGAGCCAGCTGCGCCCTCCATCCAGACTGATCCGTGCGACATGATCGCCGAAATTCCTCTTCTGACCCGGGTCCTGGCCGGCGGTACTGGCCAGAATCAACCAGTTATAGTCGGTCCAGACCGCCGACCAGCGATAGCTGCCAAAGCCGAACAAACCATCCTGCACCTCCCGGAAAGATCGCCCTCCGTCGGTCGATTCCAGCAAAAGGCCATTCTTATAGGCCCAATCTGGCATGTAGTTCGGCGGAGTCATGTCCAGCGCGCTCCTTTCTCGGATGGCTGTCAGGTCTTCTCCGGGGAGCGCCTTACGCTGAATCCGAGTAGCTGCCAGGATGTGGTCCGGATTGCGGGGATCCACGGCATAGGCGGTCTCGGTCGCGTGCTGATGTACGATCGTGGGGTCTCCCCAGGTCCTACCCCCGTCGACAGTACGGACCATCACATCGCGAATGCCGGGCCGCGACTGGTCGGCCTGGGAAAAGTCATCCCAGTCGTCGTAGCGCATGCTGAGGGAGAAGGAGACCGTCCCGTCGGGTTGTTCGACGAAGTTAGGATGACACCAAGCAATTTCGATCGAGGTATAGGGATCCTGGCGGGCACCGGGTGCAAAGCCCTTCGCACCGATCTCTGAAGTCTGCCAGCTGCGGCCGCCGTCCGAGGAGACGGAGACGAAACCCCGCTGATCGCTGGCGGGGACATGTTTACCTTCGAGGAATCGTGGAGGGAGCTGATGGACCAACCAAAGGCGACCCTCTCTCGTGATGTGGAAGCCAGCCAGGTGCTGTCCTGGTGGGACAGTGGGTAGGTCCACGGACACCGCTTCCCAGGTCTTGCCCTGATCTTCACTCCTGAGGAGACCCGGCTCCGTCTTACCGGTATTGATCCAGATCGTCCCCTTCGGTCCCCGGACGAGGTTATAGCCACTGAGCTTGGCGCTCGCCGGAGCGATGATGACCTCGTCGTCGACAACAAGCTCGACGTCTGCCAGGCTCCCCTGGGCAGGAGTATCCCCGGATATCAGGCCCAAGATGAGAACGAAAATAGGACAGAAGCGCTTCAAGATCACGTCCTCCGATGATTCGCAAGAGGATTCGCAGTGCCAGATTCTACCTTTGTTTGGTGAAAAATGCTGTCCATCGAGAAGGGGACATGCTGTCCATCGAGAAGGGGACAGACTGTTTTTCCTGCGGACAGTTTTTCTGGGCTCATCTGGAGTCAGTTCAAGTTGACAGTAGGTTCCGCGCACCGGAAACTGGGGCCGTGGAAAAGTCTCCGGCACCGAATCAAGTCCCTGAGCCTCCCGCGGATCGCCTTCAGGGACCGAGACTCCTGACCCTCGCCTCGTTGCTGACTCTGGTAGTTCTCTCACTGTTTGGTTGCGGCGAAACCGGGAGCCAGCCGGTTGCTCAGATGGACGAGGCACGTCTCCAGGCTGCTGAAGATACCGCGCCGTCTGCTCCCAAACCGCAGGATCCCTTACGCACCGGCCCGATCGAGTACACCAAAATCGGCATCATCGCCATGGACGCGAAGCCCTGGGCTCTGGAGCACAACTACGAGCGTCTAGAGCGTTACGTCAGAGAGGCGGCACAGCGGGACGCTCAGGTGGTTGTGGCCCCTGAGGCAATCTTGGACGGCTATGTCTGCTACGCAGCCCCCAACACCAACCGGGAACGGATGCTTGAAGTGGCCCAGACCGTCCCCAATGGGCGATATATCGTCCGAGCCCGGAAACTGTCCCGCGAGCTGGGAATCTATCTTGTTTTCGGTTTTCTGGAGCGCGTCGGTGAGAAGATGTTCAACAGCCTGGTCATGATCGATCCCGAGGGCGAGATTCTGGCCAAATACAGCAAGGTCCACGTCGGGGGCGAATCCTACATCACACCTGGGCGTGAATTGAAACCTTTCGATACACCTCTGGGCAGGTTAGGTTTCCTCATCTGCATGGACCGAACGGTTCCCGAAAACATTCGTACTCTGGGTGTGCAAGGGGCCGAGATCGTCTTCCTACCGATGGACGGGGGAGGAGGCCCCTCCAACACCCAGCGAATGGCACGCTACGCCGCCGACAATGGATGCTGGATCGTGGTTGCAAACACCTGGAGTTCAGCTATCCTGAGTCCTCGTGGCGATGTCCGACTGGAGAGGTACGAGACCGAAAGGGTGACCATTGGCAGGGTCACCGACTGGGAAGTGCCGAAGGGAACGGGGCGAAGGAACATGATTGCTCGCCGGCCGGACCTGTACCGCCCCCTGATCGAATCCCTGGAGCCCGTCCGCTGGTACGACGCCAAGGGCTACCCCACCAGCTGGGCAGAAGAGGAAAGAGCTCGCCATCGAGAGGAGATCAAGACTTCCGAATAGCACCACAACGGTCAGGTATCGGAGACGTCTCCGAGGACCGGTGCCGATGACTGCCAAGCAGAGGCAACTGAAAGGACCAGGTCTTGAGCTTCTTTGACTGGGCGATCGTGATTGGCCTCAACGGAGGCATCATCGGCTACGGTTTGTACTTGGCCCGGGGGGTTCGCTCCAGCACCGATTGGTTTCTTGCCGGGCGCAGCCTGCCCTGGTGGATCGTCGGACTTTCGATGTACGCCACCGCAATTGATGCCAGCGATCTGATTGCCGATTCCGGTGGAACCTACACGATTGGGTTCCGCTATTTCGTCTCCAACATGGTCGGAATCGTCGTGGGATGGGCGCTAGCGGCTTATTTCATTTTCCTGCCCATGTACCGTGCGGGCATGTATACCAACGCCGAGTACCTGGAAACACGCTTCGGTCCATCCGCCAGGGTCTTGTGTGCCTTCATCCAGGTCCAATACCGCACCCTCGTCATGGGCGTCATGAGTGTGTCGCTCTTCTGGACTCTGAGTGTGATCTGCGGATGGGACCAGACACCGGCGATGGCGGCCGTTGGCGCCATCGCCATCTTTGCCAGCATCTACACGGCGTTCGGAGGTCTGCGCTCGGTAGCAATTAGTGACGTCTTACAGTTCGTCGTCATGACGGTCGCAGCCCTGCTCATCTGGTTCATCGTACTGGACCATCTCGGCGGCTGGAGCGGCGTTGAGGAACGCCTCAGCGGCGATCCGGAGCTCAACCAACTGCTGCATGCGGGTTCCGACCTACCCTCAGTCGAGGATGTCAGTACAAGAACGCCCCAGGAAATCGATCACAAACTCCTCCTGGGAGGCGAGTACAGTTCAGAGGAAGGGACCATCACCAGGACGACACCAAACTGGCTTCTGGCCCTCGGGTTTCTCATCCTGGGCATCGGCTATGCCGTCGTGAACCATACGCAGAGTATGCGAATGTTCGCCTCCAAGACCGAGTGGGACCTCAAGATGTCGGTTGTCGTAGCCGGACTGGTGATGATTGTCATGTCGTTCTTCAACCTCTCCATGGGCGTCCTGGGACGCGCCTGGGTGCCCGACCAGACATCCCTTCCCGGCGGAAACCAGGACCAGATTTATCCCTTTCTGGTCAGCCAGCTCGAGACGGTTGGTCTGAAGGGAATCGTGGTGGCCGGCATCTTCGCTGCCTCCTTTTCGACTTACGACTCAATTGGGTCCTCCCTCTCCGCCCTTCTCACGCGCGACGTCTACGCCCGATTGTTTGTTCCCAACCGGGATGACCATCACTATCTCCGTGTCGGACAGTGGCTGACGCCGGTGGTCATCGGGATCTCCTTCCTTTACGTTCCCTCTTTGCTGGAAGGGGGCATGCTTCTACAGTTCATGGCACTGACCAGCGCCTTTGTCACCCCTCTATTGACCCTCTTCATCATGGGGAGGTTCACGAGGGTCCATCGCATCTCAGGGATCGTTGGACTCCTGGTTGGAGCCGCCTTTGGCATTCTGAGACTATTGGCACCGCCTATCGCAGAGAAGTGGGGGATAGCCGTTCTTCCAAGCTACCTGATCGACCCCTATGCGGCTTATCCAGCAGCGATGCTGATCACGGCCGCGTCGATGCTGTTGATTTCCCTTTTGTTGGGGTTTGAGCCGCGGGCCGGGGAGACCCCAAGAAGCCACCACGAACAAGGAGGTGCCTGGCTGCGTTCCAGCCGCGAAGCCATCCAGGTGCTAGCAGCCACGCAGGGAACCCCACCTGACACGTCCCAGGGGGCGGCACGATTCGTACCCGCTGCCCTGGTCTGGCTACTGATTGCTCTGGGCTGCTATATCTGCTTCGTCCTTCTCTGGTGAGGCGAAAAGAATGAAGATCGATCGAGTTGAGGTTCGCGTGGTCGGACCGAAGGTAGAACGCTACACCTGGTCGCATGATCTGCCCGAGCAGTACATGACGAACACATTGGTGCGCGTCTATACGGATGAAGGGGTCGACGGAGTTGGGGCCGTGGCCAACTACACATCCTTTGACTACGACCGCTATACGGCGGAGGCTCTGCGACATCTGATTCCCATCCTGATCGGCAAGGATCCCATGAAACGCGAGAGCATGATAAGGGAGGTCTGGCCGCGTTGTTTTCCCTTGCCATCAGGCGCAGTCGCCGCCATTGATATCGCGCTTTGGGACCTCCACGGAAAAGTGTGCAACCAGCCCATCTACCGGCTCCTCGGTGGAGCGCGCGACCGCATACCGTCGTACGCCAGCACGCCCATGTTCGAGGATGTTCCCGCCTACCTCAGATTCGTAGAAGACTCAATCGAACAGGGCTTCAAGGCGATCAAGTTCCATTGTTGGTGTCTTCCCGACAAGGATCTGGAACTCGCCCGTGCTGTCAGGCGGGAATATCCAGGCAACGACGTGAGATTCATGCTCGACGCAGAAAACAACTACACCCGCGATGAGGCGCTGCGGGTCGCCCGGGAGCTTGCCGACCTGGACTTTGAGTGGTTCGAGGCGCCTCTCTTCGACTATGACCTGGAGGGTTATCGAAAGCTTACGACCGCTGCCACGATCTCGATTCTGCCCTCCGGAAACTGGTTCCAGGATCTCCACGGCTTCAAACACGCGCTGACCTCCGGGGCATGGTCGGTTGCCCGCACTGATGTCACCGTGATGGGCGGCTTCACCCAAGGCCAGAAGGCGATGGCATTGGTCGAATCGATGGGGATGCGATGTGAGTTGATGTGCTGGGGCTGCACGCTGGTCTCGGCTGCGAATCTTCATCTCACGCTTGCCCACGACCTGGGTCACTATTTCGAGCAGGCCGTACCTTACGATTCCTACGAGTACGGGATGAAGCAGGTGATCCGCACCGGATCAGATGGCATGGTCGAAGCTCCCACGGGACCGGGACTGGGCTTGGAGATCGACTGGCAAGCCATGGAAAAAGCGACGATCCATACGCTTTCGGCCTAGTACCGCCACCAGAGGCCCTGGCCCCATTCGACAAGGAAACTTCTTCTCTCTTCAGGGAGTTCATCACCTACGCCGAAGGCGTTACTGCGAGTAGCCCAGGGTCGGCGAAGCGGAGCGAAGCGAGCTACCCTGGGTCTAGGTCAGCCAAGAAAATGCCTTACCCCATAGGGGTTATTGCCGACCGAAACCAACTTGCAGCAACGCTTTCAGCGTAGAAAGTCAGCGCGACTTATACCCAGGGTAGCTCGCTTCGCATCGCTAACCCTTATAGTTGGAAAGTCACTGATCGGGAAGATGAGAGTGGCAAGTAGCCGTAGCCGTCTTTCTTTCTTTTTTGCTACTTTTTTCTTTCTTTGTGGAAGGTGTGGAAGGTGTGGAAAAGTATGGAGTCGGGAGCTAAGTTGCCGACTCCCAGGACGCTCGGGTCCGTCACGAATGGCAACCCTTATCGGGAGGACGATTAAGCCCAGACTTTCGGACGGACCCTGGGCCGGATTTGGACGAATACTCAGATGCTGTCCGCTCAGGAGGACTCCTATAAGGAATTCGCCGCCACCGGTTGCGTCCGGCTAGAAACCAGGCAAGAGGAGAGGAGCCATGAAGCCGATTGATGAGGAGACCATTGGAGTGTGGGTGGGCGTGGACTGGGCCGACGAAGAGCATGTCTATGCGCTGCGGATGTCGGGCTCGAGCGAAATCGAGAGCGGCGACGTCAAACAAACACCGGAGGCCCTGCAGAGCTGGATCAACGAGCTGCGGCAAAGGAGCGGGGGCGGCTGGGTCGCGATCGCCGTGGAAGAGAGCCGGGGAGCGCTGCTGTATGCGCTGATGGAGTACGATTTTGTGTTGATCTACCCGATCAACCCGAAGTCCTTGAGCCGGTACCGTGGAGCCTTCTATCCCAGTGGAAGTAAAGACGACCCGAGGGATGCGGATCTGGTGCTGGACTACCTGCTCAAGCATCGGGAACGGATTCGATTGTGGGAACCGGAATCCTTGGAGGTGCGTTGTCTGCGCCTGTTGTCCGAGCAACGGCGCAAGCTGGTCGAGCTGCGCACGGACTTGACCAATCAGTGGACCGCCAACTTGAAGCACTACTTTCCTCAGGCCCTGAAATGGGTCGACCCGCTCAAAGGGAAGACGGCCTGCGATTTCCTGAATCGTTGGCCCAACCTTCAGGTCTTGCAGGGGGCCAAGCCGAGCGTGATTCGCCGCTTTTTCAAGAGCCATCGGGTGGGGGGCGAAAAGTGGCAATCCCAGCTCGAGGAGATCCAGCAGGCCCGGGTGCTGACCCACGATGCGGCTATTGTGACGGCGTCCAGTCTGCTGACTCAGAGCTTGGCGGGACAGATCCTGCAGTTGAACGAGTCCATCCAGCGGTTTGATGCCAAAATCGAGGAACTCTTCAACGACCACCCGGACCCTTTCATTTTCAGCAGTCTTCCCGGCTCTGGAAAGGCTCTGGGTCCGCGGCTCTTAACCCTCTTTGGGGAGGATCGGGATCGTTTCCAATGCGCCGCGGAGGTGCAGACCCTCTCCGGCATCGCCCCCCTGCTGCGAGCCAGCGGCAAGACCCACATCGTCAGCTACCGTTGGGCCTGTCCTAAGTTCGTTCGCCAGGGGGTTCACGAATTCGCCGCTCACTCCCGGCACTGGTGCCCCTGGGCTCAAGCCTACTACCAGATGCAGCTCAGCCAAGGGAAAGATCATCACGTCGCGGTGCGCTCTTTGGCCTTCAAGTGGCTGCGCATCATCTACCGTTGCGGGAAGAACCGGGTCCCCTATGACGACGCCATTTACATGGAATCTTTGAAGGCGAACAACGCTCCTTTGCTGGCCTTCTTGTAGCCAGCACTCAAGCTGTGGAAAAAAATGCAACCGGCTGAAAAAAACTTGAAAAAACACTTGACTTGAAACCTCAGATGTCTGGGCTACTCGCAGTAACGCCTTTGGCGTAAGGTGCTTCCAATGAGCCTCGCCGAGCCCACCACAACTCTGACTGACTATGCGTTGGCTGCAGTCGCGACAGCCTTTTCGGTGCGCCTGTTTTTCAGCGTGCGAGGCCTGGGCAAAACCTGTCATTGGCTCTGGGCTGTGGGATTTCTGACAGCCGCCGCCACGACCGCTACCGGGGGGACCTTCCACGGCTTTCGCCAGGTACTCGAGACGACGACTAGTGGAGCGCTTTGGAACCTGACCGTATTCCTCATTGGTTTCAGCGCTGCTTGCATGGTGTCAGGAACCCGGGTCGCGGTTGTGGGCCAGGCAAGCAAACGCTGGCTGATCCGGGGAGCGGCGCTCTCGCTCCTGGGTCTAGCCGTCCAGCAGAGCAGTATCGTTCTGTACCGGAATCTGAACCACAACGATATCTGTCACCTGATCCAACTCGGAGGCCTGTACTTCCTTTACCGTGGAGCGGTCTTACTCGAGGATCCTCCCTCCAGAAATCTGACGGGCTCCAAATAGCAGAGTTGATCAGGTTGCCTTATTCACACCCACCTTTCTTGAGGTCGTAGGTTCGCGAGACTTCGAGGTGGCTTCTTGCCTTGTTTCGTGCGACTCTCTTTCTCAAGGAGGGTGTAAATCAAATGCGAGCCTTTTTCCTGCTCCTGACCACACTTAGCTTCCTGGGCCTGGCGACGGCCAAGGAAAAAGAGAAGTTCCTGTCGATCAGTTGGGGCGACGTGATCCATGGGCGGGAGGGAGTGGCCCAGCTGGAAACTCCGGAAAAGGTCCGGGAGGCAGTCCGGAGATGGAAAGCCAACGGCGTGGACAAGGTGCTGTTCCGGGTCGACGACTTCCGTACGCTCTTGTTTGCCGACCTCCACGTGGACACGAAAGATCCCTATCTTGCGGCTTGGCAGAAGCATACAAAGAAGGCCTGGGAGGATGGGCTGCTCAAGACCGCAGTGGATTCTCTCAAGAAAGAGGGGATAGAGGTCTTCATGTGGATCACCATCACCGACGAAGGCCGCCCTCCGGATGTCGTGCTTTTCGACTTCGGCGCTATCCCGGAAAAGACCTTCTGGCCCTGGCATCTCCGATTCACCAAGGAAAACCCGAAGTATCTGGTTCACGACCGGAGCCTGACAAGCAATCAGCGCAAATACCAGTGGCACGTGATGGAATACGCCTACCCTGAGGTCCGTAGCTACCAGCTCAAGGTCATTCGAACCTTTTCGGATGAGTACCCATTTGATGGAGTGTTCCTGAGCGTCCGATCCCATGCACCGCCGCCGGACCATGCAGACGACTATGGGTTCAATGAGCCCATCGTCAAGGAGTACAAGCGCCGCTACGGACGAGATATCCTTCGCGAAGATTTCGACCTGGCGAAGTGGCGCGAGCTTCGGGGAGAATACTTCACCCTGTTCCTCCGCGAGCTCAAGGCCCACCTCAACACCAAAGGCCAGAAGCTATCCATCGGAGTCCAGCAGGGGGAGCACATCGGTCCCCCTTTTGGAAACATGAGAATTCAGTGGCGCCGTTGGGTCTCGGAAGGGATCCTGGACGAGCTGGTATTGGGTCACATCACGCGGGTACGATCACGCTATCCCGACCGGCCGCAACGCACCTGGGGCTATCTCCAGAACCAGGAGACAGGTCTGGGCCTACCCCCGATAGAAGAGGCGATTCGGAGGGACTATGGCCCACTCTGCAAACGTCACGGGGTCAAGCTATACGTGGAACCAGGCAACTTCAATCGCCACCACGACCATCCCGCAGTGGGAAGAGGGAGTGTGCCAGCCGAAATCACACAGCGACTTATCCGCGAGTTCGAGACCATTCCGGAGATTGCGGGTTGGTCGGTCAGCTATACAAAGATGACCGAGAAACCGAAGTAGTCCGACATCCGGTCACACCGGCTGGGATCGCGGCACGCTAGCCGACGGCTGCGGATTCGGTCACAGCGCTGAGAATGCGCCAAACCCCCTCATTGTCGCAGGCCGCGTAGTACATTCGATATTGGCCGTCGCCGATCGCGGCCAGAGACATATCCTCGGCATGTATGGCGTCCAGACCTTCGCGGCCGTATCCCGAGCCCTCGATCATGCATCGCACCCGATCCCAAGCCAGCCCATCGGCTGAGTAGGCTATGCAAATTCTTGACCTGAAGCCCGCGATATCTGTGGCGATTGAGGCTTTAGCGAAGTCCTCGCTGAGTCCGGTCTCCACCGCGTTGGGGTCCTGGCTGGGGTGTTTCGGCACTACCGTTCCCGGCGGAGCATCCTGCCATATCGAGAAGATCATGCTCCACTCATCGCCGGGGGTCTGCGGCGGGATCACTTCGGCCGCAGTGATGCCGTGTCCGTCATCTCTGGCCTGCTTGTCCCGAATTCGATAGCCCGGTTCGAATTCGAAGTCGAGACCATCGGGAGATCTGGCGCTGATGACTCCCTGGGCGATACGTTCGCCACCGACACGTCCCCCGGGACCAAACTCGGCGCCGAAGCAGTACAATCGGCCGCCTCCCTCGGATAGCGGAAGGTAGCGGGGTCCGCCGATACCATTCGCGTTCTGGAGACGGATACCATCTTCGATCTCCCAATGCAGCATATCCGAAGAGATAGCGCTGCAAATCACCGTCGGTCGATCGGCCGATCCACGGGACTCGAAGTACATCCGCCAGCTGCTGTCGCTCAGCCTCGCAACCGACGGTGCGATCACCCGGAGACTCATGTGGGGCAACTCGGGCTGTGGCACCACCCTGATCCCGGGCTCCGTGTGAAATTTGATCCCATCATCCGAGACGGCGCTCAGGATGTAGCCTTGACAAGCCGGAAACGGTTTAGCGGGACCCACAGCCGTGTAGAAGAGCCGAAGGCCGCCCTGGGGAATGGGTACGACACCCGGAGCCTGCAGCTTTGAACTGTCAAGGTCACGGGACCCTTGAAGCCGCACTCCAGCCTCTTTCCGCCAGCGATCTGTCACAGCCATGCCTGCCCTCGCTTCGCCTTCATTGCCTTTTGGACCGCTCTTTTCCGCCGGAATCAAAACCGCAGAGCATCATTCGGTCCCTGAATATGGCGCACAAATCCTTCAGCATACCGACAACGATACTCCGTACCGCGAAAACGATTCATCAGATCGTGAAGCTTGTAAAGCCGCTCGGGGTCCTGACTAGCGTGGGCATAGGTGGCCGACTTCTTCTGCGGCTCGGTTGCGGTGATATCGACATAGTGAGTGGGCGAGAAATTCTGGGTCTGAATTCCCGAATAAACCTCGTAATAGTAGAGAGCGAACCGCTTGTCCAGACCGAGCCAGGCATCCAGGGAAAGCGTGCTGGCGGCGCGATGGTCCCGATGGCTGTCGATGGGCCAGTGCGCGAATAACAGGTCCGGAGCTTCTGTCAGGACAATCTTCTTGAATTCTTCATAGCGATCGTTTGTGATCTCCGTATGGCTGCAGGTCTGCCCCACGAAAACCGGTCTAGCACCTAGAATCCTGCATGCCGCCCGGGCCTCGCCGGTGCGGATGCGGGCCGTCTCCTCGGGTGACTTACCTTTGATGCCATGCTCGCCCCGAGTCAGGTAGACGGCCACAACATCATGACCCTCACTTGCATATCGGGCCATGGTCCCGCCACAGCCGGTCTCGGGATCGTCCGGATGCCCGCCAACAACCAGAACCTTCAATTTGGAGTCAGGCTTCTCGCCCTCTTCCGCAACTTGCTGCTGGGTTTCTCCCAATCCCAACACAGTTCTTCCTCCCAGTACCGCTGAAGCAGCCAAAATCCTCCGTCGGGGAATTGCCTTCATGCTGTGGGTCCCTCTCCGACGCTTGTACTGGATAGAGCCGGCCACCTGGCAGTTTCGGCAATGACCATCCTCAGTACGTGGTCGCGATCGGAGTACTTCGCTGGCACTTCAGCCGCAAGCAGAAAGGTGCGATCACACCCGAGCCCCATGGGACTCAGTCTAGCCCAGGCCAACAAGAAACAGAACCCATGGCCGCGGAGTGTCCGAGAAAGTGTCCGAGAAAGGGACAGAGTGTTTTTCCAGAAGGGTGCTTTTCCAGAAGGGGACAGACTGTTTGTTCGAGAGATTGAAAAAGGGTCTGTCCCCTTCTCGCAGTCCCCTTCTCGCAGTCCCCTCCTCGAACGGTATGTCCCCTTTTCTCGAACGTGTCTCTTTATCTCCTTGAGAAACAGTCTGTCCCTTTCTGGGAGCTCTTTCTCGTCCCTCTGAGGAACAGCCGGTGCCCTTCTCGGAGCTGGAATTGCAATCGTGCTTTCGCAATCTTCGTGATAAAAAGCAACGAGGCTCGGAAGCTAAGCTGAACTTCATCGACTAGGAGGTCGTGCAAGAGTTGATCGAACCGAGCCCTGACTGTTTGATAGGACGGGCAAGAGTGCCCGTCCTACAACCGACACGGTGCTATCGATGTTGCGGTAAGAGACAACCCTGTTTCTTTCTCGCATGGGGTAGCGCAGCGGGAGTGGGACCAAGGGAAGTCTGGCCTTGGCAGCAAAAGGAAGGAGAGATAAGCATGAATCGGAGGGGATTCCTGGGAAGCACGTTTTGGGGACTGGCCA
Organism: Acidobacteriota bacterium; assembly: GCA_965222655.1. Lineage (GTDB taxonomy): Bacteria > Acidobacteriota > UBA6911 > RPQK01 > JAJDTT01 > CAUZIZ01. The sequence continues at coordinate 1,038,116 of CBDCUP010000021.1, read as the reverse complement.
GAGGTTCGGGTTTGGGAAAGGCGACGTCCCCTGGTTCCCGCTCATCGGGACAAGCCGCGGGTTCGGGTTCTATCGAGCTCTCGCCGGAGCACCTCGCCGCGGTGAATCGACGGCGCCGCGTGGCGCAGAACTTCGATGTGCTGCTAGTCGATCCCGACACCTATCCAAGCGTGGACGCGGTCGTGAAAAGCCGCTTCACGTTCATAGATGACCCGGACTCCGCCATCGACAGTGTCTGGTGGAACTGGAGCGAGGGCAATGTGGTTCCCTATCCCAGCAAGTTCCTGCCTAACTTCAACCAACCGGGTTTTCAGAAATGGCTCGAGGAAGGAGTCGATATTGTTCGGATCTTCCAGGACGAGACGCGCAAACGCGGCCTCGAGGTCTTCTTCTCTCACCGCATGAACGGATCTGACAACGATCCCCAGCATATCCTTGAGGTGACCTCTCCACCGCCTGAAGGCGGTGGATTCGACCTGCGACTAAAGTCGCCTAAAGACCTCGCCTCCGATGCAGGCGACTCGCTTGATCGCCTGTCTCACTCGGCTCGGCGCCCACTTCCCTGACTCGCCCAGCAAGCCGTACTCTAGCCTCTTACCTTCCCTACGCACACCGGCTTGCTGTCACAAGCCTCCTGAAGGCTTCGCCTAAAGGCGAGGGGGTTCACCCATCCCCGAGTGGGACCCTAAGCGCGGAACCTTTATCGATGACATGCAGAAGCAGAACCGCATACCCCTGAAGCAGCAGCACCCTGATTGGCTCCTGCCGGCGCCCTGGAATCCGAATGGCTACTGGAACTACGCGCTCCAGGGGGTCCGCGATTACGTTTTGCGCACGCTCCGGGAGATCGCCGAAGACTATGATTTTGATGGCCTGGAACTGGACTTCGCACGCATCCCAATACTCTTTCCGGCGGGTGAGGCCTGGGAACACCGGGCGAAGCTAACCGAGCTCATCCGCGATCTGCGACATCTGACCTTGAAGGTAGAACAACGTCGTGGGCGTCCCTTCCTGCTGGCGGCGCGCGTACCCGAGAACCTGATGGGATGCCACTTCGATGGCCTGGATGTCGAAACCTGGGCTCGCGAGCAATTGCTAGACATCTTCGTCATGGGCTGCCGCAACTTCCAGGTGGATGTGGGGACATTCAGGCGCATCACCGAAGGTCTGCCCATCAAGCTCCTCTGCGCCCTCGACGACCATCATTCGTCGGACGGTTACTGTGCCCCTCCGATCGAAGTCCTGCGTGGGGTCTGGTCCAATTGGTACCACCAGGGTGCCGACGGAATCCAGACCTTCAATTTCAAATATGCTCCCGATCCCGGGGAGCCACACTGGCCGATCCACCGACAGGCATTGCGGGAAATGGGGGGAGCGAAAGACATTCGTTTCCTGGACAAGACCTTTGTGATGCAACGTCGAGGGGGTGGCCACGGGCCTTCGGTCATCCCCAACCCCGAGGACTGGTCAACTCCCCGACTGATGTACTTCAACACCAACATGCTGGCTCCCCTGCCGGCAGCGCTGGACAACGACGGAAAGGCCGATACGCTGCTGACGCTCTACGTCGGGGACGACATTCCAGCCGTTGCCGACCGAGTTGCGAAACTGAGCTTGCGCCTTTTGCTCAATGACCCCGCTACGGCTGAGCTTGCGCAGCAGGGCAAGCTTCAGCCCGTCCTGGTCAGGGAATACATGGTTCCCAAGCGAAAGGGTGGTCCCGGACCTGCTCCCCTCTGGACCAGTCCACCTGCGCTGGGCATCGAACAGCTTCTGCAGGTTCGGCTGAACAACCTGCCACTGGGACTGGCAGGCCTGAATGAGGGCTGGCTCGAATATCGGGTCAAGCCAGAGCAACTCGCTCCAGGAGAGAACCTCCTGGGCCTGCGTCTTTCCGGACGCGCGCCGAGGCTCCGCGAAAGAGTCCTCGTGGAGAAAGTAGAGCTGAGGGCGACCTATCATCGTGGCTAGTGGACTGTCCTTCGACCTCAGCTTTTCTCCTTCACCCAGTACAGCAGCCAACTCCAAGGGTCTCCGGTGGTATGATTCCGTCCAATGCTCAAGGTCGGACTCACGGGTGGAATCGCCTGCGGAAAGAGTTACGTTCTAGAGGAACTGCGCAAATCGGGGGCCTACGCTCTCGACGACGACGAGATCGCCCATTCTGTCATCTCGCCAAAGGGAGCGGCATACGCGGAGGTGGTCAAGGCTTTCGGATCGGAGATTCTCACCCCCAAAAAAACTATCGACCGCAAGAAACTGGGGGCGATCGTCTTCTCGGACCGGGCAGCACTCGATCGGCTCAATCAGATCGTCCACCCCCATGTTTTCGAAGAAGAAAAACGCCGGATTCTGGCCATCGAAGCCGAAGCCGGGGAGACAGAGCGAGGTCTCCTGGTGGTCGACGCGGCCTTGATGATCGAGACGGGCTCCTACAGCGACTACGACTCGATAATCGTGGTGTACTGTCGCCCAGCCGTCCAACTACACCGCCTGATGCAGCGGGATGATCTCTCTGCCGAGGATTCCCTCAAACGGATCCGGTCCCAGATGCCGGTGCTCAAGAAGCTGCGCTATGCCGACTACGTCGTCGACAATTCGGGAAAGAGGACCGAGAGCCGGCATCAGGTACGGCGGATTTTCGACCAATTGATCCTTCGACAGATCGGGGAGCCAGTCTAGCCCGCATTTCGAGGGGGCGGGGAGTCTCCGGAGCAGAAGGCATAGCAGCCGATCGTCCAAAGGATGCGCACGCCAGCTCGGATGACCCCGGGAACCGTGCCGCTGATTTTCGAGACGCCCGCCAGGCGGCGGTCCCAGGAAACGGGCACTTCCTGGATTCGTAGGCGCCGCATCAGGGCAAGAACCTGCATCTCAACAGTCCACCCCCAGGTCCGGTCCTTCATACCCAGTTGCTCGTACGCGGCCCGAGAGATGGCTCTAAAGGGGCCGATATCCTGGAACGCGTGCCCCCAACGAATGGCGATGAGCCGAGTCGCCAGCCAGGTACCCCAGCGCTGAGGGAAGGTCATATGAGTGCTGGAAGATCTCCGCCCCAGGACCAGGTCGGCGCGGCCCTCTTGAATCGGCGCCAACAAGTCGCGGGCCTCTTCTGGCCGACTGGATCCGTCTGCATCGAGGAAAAGCAATACATCAGGCCAGTCCCCGAGTTCGGCGGCTGCGGTCAGACAGGCGAGACCGTAACCGGGGTCGGTGGCGTGAACAACCTCGGCACCTGCCTTCTCAGCCTCAGGCCGCGTCCCATCGACCGAACCATTGTCACAGACGACGATTCGCAGTGCATCCTTCCCAGAGATCGAGAGCCGGCAGCGCTCCACGACCTGCCTAATCGATTCCTCTTCATCCCGTGCAGGGATAACGATACCCACCTTCATGTCGGTGTGCTCTCACTACCCACGGCAGGTCCCCAGCGAAACGTCGCTGGACGAAGGAAAGGTCCTAGCAGAGCCAGCCAGATCACGACATGCTCCACGCCCCTGGTCAGCCCCCACCAGAGCGAGCGATAGTCGTGGTACTCGTAGAAGAAGCTGAGGTAGTACAGTCCCACGCTGCCGGAGAGGACAACCAGGGCCCCGCTGATCCCTGCCTCCCGTGGCCGCAGAGCCAGCAGGCCAACCAGGGGAAGCGCATACCAGGGAAAAGGAGACGGCAGGAGAAGGAACCAGAAAAGCACAATCCACTGGAAGTCCCCGGCCAGCTCCGGCAGTGTCCGGGCATATCTCAACCAGGGCAAAACGATCGCCATCACCAGCACGATCAGAGCAAAGGACCAGCGCGGGTAGGGCAGCACTTCCTGTATCAATGTAAACGCGCCTTCATTCATTCTCCACTGGGTACCATAGGTCCTCAGCCCCTTAGTGAGCTGCGTCAAACCCACCGAGAGAAAGGGTAGGAACCCACCCAGGGTCACCAGTAAGGTTCCCGAAACAAAACCCAAGACAGGCGTTACCCTTCCTGAACGCCGCCATAAGAACAGGGCAACGGCAGGCAGCAGGAGAAGCGGATAGAGTTTGGAAAGAGAGGCCATCCCCAACGCCACTGCCGCAAGAGCCAACCAGATACCGCTGGATCGGGTCAGATATCTATGCACGAAGAGCAGGAGGAACAACAGAAAAAAGGTCACGAGGACGTCCAGGTGGGCCGAGTTGATGACTTCCTTGAGCACCAGGGGGTTCCAGGCGTAGGCAAGAACCCAGGGACGCGGCAGGCCGAAGAGGGGCAGGAGGAAGACGAGGGTCGAAATCACTCCTAGATCAACAACCATGAACACCCATCGCTGACCCTGCCAGTCCCACCCCGACAGCCAGGTTCCAGCGGCGAAAGCCAGCTGGGACACAGGAGGATATACGGTCGGAATGTGGGGATATCCGATTCGGGAGAGCGTGGTCTTGGCGGACGATTCGTTGAGCCTGCTCTTGAGCGGTTCCGGAGCACGCGACATCACGGCGCCCGGCGACAGGCGGTAGGGATTCTGGGCCGCGCTGAGGACCTGTCCGTCGAGAACGTATCGATAGACATCGTTTTCCTGGATCAGAGAGGAGGGAAGGAGTATCAAGCGCGCCAAGATACCGGCCCCGAGGATCAACACGAACGGTCCCCTCCCCCCAGTCTTCGCGAGCCGGGAAAAACCCACGAGGAACGCACACCACACTAGGATGTAGAGGAGGAGAAAGGCCAGGATGGGCCGCTCGGCATGACCCTCTCCATACTTGAACTGGGAACTGATCCAGGTCCAGCCGAAGCAAGTGAAGATCAGCAAGGCCGAAACCGAGGGCCAAAAACCAATGATCCCTGATCCGAAACTCCATGCCGACGCAGGTCCCTGGCAGCAACGTCGTGTCAGTGGCGACCAGACTGGGGTCAAGCCGCGGAAGAACGCTGAAGAACCTTCCTTAGTGCCTGGCCGGTGTAGGAACCGTTGCACGCCGCAATCTCCTCCGGCGGCCCCTGGGCGATGACCGTGCCTCCCTGATTCCCGCCACCCGGTCCCAGATCGATTACCCAGTCGGCACACTTGACCACTTCGAGATTGTGCTCGATGACAATGACGGTGTTGCCCAGATTTACCAGCTCGGAAAGAATCTTGAGTAATCTACTGACATCCTCGAAGTGCAGTCCCGTAGTGGGCTCATCCAGGATGTACATTGTCTTTCCAGTCGATCGCCGATTGAGCTCGCTGGCGAGCTTGACGCGCTGCGCCTCGCCACCCGACAGGGTGGTGGCCGACTGCCCTAACCTGATATAGCCCAATCCCACTTCCAACAGCGTTCGAAGCCTGTCTCTGATGGGAGGAATGTTCTCCAGCAGCGGATAGGAATCCTCTACCGTGAGGTCGAGCATGTCAGAAATGGAGTGGCTGCCGTACTTGATCGTACGGGTCTCCCGGTTGTACCGGGTCCCGTCACAGGTCTCGCAGAGGACATAGACATCCGGAAGAAAATTCATTTCAATCTTCCGGAGGCCGGCTCCCCGGCAAACCTCACAACGTCCCCCTTGCACATTGAAGCTGAATCTACCGGGCTTGTAGCCCCGAGCTCGCGCTTCGGGAAGCAATGCATAGAGCTCTCTGATGGGTGTGAATAGTCCAGTGTAGGTAGCCGGGTTCGAGCGGGGCGTCCGACCGATGGGAGACTGGTCAATCTCGATGACCTTATCGATGTGCTCCAGCCCGGAAATACCACGATGGACACCCGGTTCCAACAAGGATCCGTAGAGTTCTCTCGAAAGAGCGCGAAACAGGACCTCGTCCACCAGCGAAGACTTCCCCGAACCAGAGACCCCTGTGACTGCGGTGAAGAGACCGAGGGGGAAGGTAACATCGACCGATCTCAGATTGTTGTGTTGAACTCCCAACAACTCGATCCTCTTGCCATTGCTCGAACGCCGACGCTCTGGCATCTCGATCACCCGACTCCCTCGCAGGTATGCGGCGGTCAGGGACTCTGTGTTCGTGAGGACCTCGGCCAGACTCCCCTCCGCGACCACAGCCCCTCCCTCACGCGAGGCGCCAGGACCTAGATCCACCAGGTAATCTCCACTGCGGATCGTGTCTTCATCATGCTCAACAACGACGATTGTATTCCCTAAATCACGCAACTGGCGGAGGGTATCCAACAAGCGCTCAACATCTCGAGGGTGAAGGCCGACGGAAGGCTCGTCCAGCACGTACAGGACGCCCCTCAACCGCGAGCCCACTTGAGTTGCCAGGCGCACCCGCTGCGCTTCGCCGCCCGAGAGCGAGACCGCCTTACGATCAAGCGTCAAGTAGGAAAGCCCGACGTCCAGGAGAAAGTTCATTCGATGCTGAATCTCCTCGACAATCTGACCGGCAATCGCCTGCTCCCGCGGCGAAAGACTGATTTGTCCAAACGCCTCGAGGCAATCTTCCAAAGGCATCCGACAATAAGCGGAAATAGATCGTTCGTTTATCTTGACAGAACGACTTTCGGGCCGAAGCCGGCTCCCCCCGCAGGTCGGGCAGTCCGTCTCGGCCATGAAACTGAGCAACTGCTCCCGCTTTTTATCGCTTCCTGTGGCTTCGATCCGATCCTTGAACCAGTGATCCAGCCCTCTGAACACAGCGTCGTAGGAAAACCCTCCATATTGGTACTGGATGGGCCCATCGAGTCCACCTTGAAGTGCCTCTAGAACCCGACTGGGAAACTTCGAGAAGGACAGACGGGGGCTCAACGAGAATCGCTTCAGTAGCGCCCTCGCCGATTCGCGGAATAGATTGAGCAAATCCCGGTCGACCAGATGTAAAGTCAGGTCGTCGACCGAGGCCTTTGGATTCTGGACGAGCCGCTCCAGGCTCACCCCAAGCTGCACTCCCAAACCCTCACATACGGGACAACAACCATACTTGCTGTTGAACGAAAAACTGCGCGGCTCCAGAGTCGGCACGCTGACACCACAATCTACGCACGCCATACTCTCAGAGACCAGGATCTCGGCCCCCCCAACCACCGACACTGTAACCAGCCCTTCCGCCATCTGGATCGCCTGTCGGACCGAATTTTCGAGCCGAAGCCGACTTTCTGGGCTGACGGCCAGACGATCCACCACGATCTCTAGGGTGTGGTTTTTTCGCTTGTCCAGCTGGGGAGGATCCTCCAACTCGATCATCGAGCCGTCCACTCGAGCTCGAATGAATCCCTGTTTCACATATTGCTCGAAGATCTTCTTGAACTCTCCCTTCCGATCTCGAACCACGGGAGCCAGGATGAGGCACCGCCCTCCCTGAGCAAGTTCGGTCACTTGTTCGACAATCTGATCGACCGACTGGCTGCTGATGACGCGATCACATCGGGGGCAATGGGGCGTTCCGATGCTGGAAAAGAGAAGCCTAAGGTAGTCGTAGATTTCCGTGATGGTCCCAACGGTAGATCGGACGTTCCTCGAAGTCGTCTTCTGCTCGATGGAAATGGCGGGCGAGAGCCCTTCGATGGAATCGACCTCGGGCTTCTCCATCTGTTCCAGGAACTGCCGGGCATAGGTGGAAAGAGACTCGATATAGCGCCTCTGTCCCTCCGCATACAAGGTATCGAAGGCCAGACTTGACTTCCCGGATCCACTCAAGCCGGTGATCACGGTGATTTGGTCGCGGGGAAGGTCCAGGTTGACGTTCTTGAGGTTGTGCTGTCTAGCGCCGCGAATGGAGATCTGTTTCATTTATTCACGGGAGGATTGAGTTGAATCCTTCCGAATTCCAAGATACAAGATACAAGATACAAAGAAAGCCCAAATCCCAAGCTCCAACAAATCCCAAGCTCCAAATCTCAAACGAACCGGATGGGCAGCCTCTGATCGAGGTCCGTTTGGGATTCGGAATTTGGTGCTTGTCTGTATCTTGTATCTTGGAATTTGGGAAACTAGACCTGGGTCACCGGAGCTTGAGTCGTTCGGTTTGAACTCGACCCTTCCTCACGAACTGGAGTATTAGAAACTCGTTACCGGAAAGCTCCAGCCATTTCCCTAGATCGTCCGCTCTTTCAACCTGACGCCCATTCACCCGAACAAGGATGTCGCCAGACTGGAAACCCGATTTCTCTGCCAGGCTATCACTCAAAACCGACTTTACCAGGAGGCCTCGATCAATGGGAGATTGGAAACTCCTCGCTTCTTGAGGGGTCAAGGGAGCAACCACCAATCCCAGAAAGAGTGGGGGTGGCAAGAGTGTTCGATGGACGCGAAACTCTTCTGCACGACCTTTTCCCGATCCTTCATAAAGCTCCAGTTTCCAAGCGAGCGAAGGACGCTTCCCACCCCACTCACCCAGAGTCGCAGCGATCAGCATCTGCTCCTGGTGCCGGGTGATGAGCACATTGATCTGGTCGCCTGGCTTCTTCGCCTTGATGCTACTGAGCAGGTCGTCCCTGTTCCTGGTCTCGCGTTCATCCACCTTCAAGATGACATCTCCCGGTAGCAACCCAGCTTGCTGCGCCGGGCTCTCAGGGATTACTTCTTCGATGTCAAGAATGACGGAATCCTCCCGAAGAAAAACCCCCAACCACCCAGCTTGGACATTGGCTCCCTTTCGAACTACCGCTTCTACCGATTCTTGAATCGTCTGGAAGGAGAGGAGGTGGCAATTGACAATCCTCCGACTAAAAGGATGCAGAGCTACATGGGTGAGCACACCCACCAGCCGATCACTGGGATCAAAAACAAAACTCCCTTCCCAGATGCTGGTGTCCCGCAAGGGGACGACGGCCCTGATCTGAAGTGCCATGGGAGTCCCATGTCCGCTCGAGTCCCATCGGATCACCGAGCCAACATCCGTCTCCCAACCCTTTGCTCCGGGGTAAACGACCCGAAGTCCCTTTTCAGAAAACGAAGCCGTGGGAGGCAGGGGCAGTTCGTGCTCCTGGGGGGACTTCAGAATGGCTAAGTGGATTCTCTCATCAACTCCGATCAGGCGTACCGGATGTTCGGCCTCTCCCCACGCCTGGACCATCAATCGGACGCCGGGAAGGCTCAGATCGGGACCATGGCTCCCGACATAGGACAAGATGTATCTCGAATCCAGGAAAGCACCCTTGAACTGGATCCTTTCACGGACGGTGGGCTGTGGGATCAAGTGCCCCTGGAAGACAATGCCGCTGGACTCTCGATCCAGATACACTCGGACCAGAGACTGGAAGGAAGCTTCCCCGGCTTTGAGGCCTTCAGCCCCAAGCCCTAGCAGGCCGAGCGTCAATATCAGAAGCCAGCGGCGCATCTCTGCCTCAATTCGAGTCCTTGCACGACCTCATTGACTTCGACGATGTAGTGGATCACGGCCTGATTGACTCGGGCGCTTGCCGTCCGCCCAGAAATCAATAACTTGCCTGGCGGAGATAGACGTCTGGATGGAGATCTCGTGTCAATACGTCGATCTGGGCGGGAATCCGCACCACGACCGGTGCTCCCGAACGACCCTCAACCTTGAATTCAACGTAGGGCGTGCTCGATTGACCATCCAATTCGGGCCGGGAGGGCGACTCCGCACTCGAGATGCTCTCCGAGTGCAGGGATTCCTGGCTGGCACCGGCATCGTTCCAAAACGCTCTCAGCTCCTGCATTCCCCAAAAAGTCGAGAAGTCACTGAGAGTCAGAACCGCCAGTAGAACCGCAACCAAGCCCCATGCCGCTCTCCAACCGATCCAGGATACAAAACTTGCCGATACGACCTTGGAAGAGAAGTCACTAGGAGCCTTGGCCGCCACTTTGAGAGATTGTTTCAGCTGCTCCAGCCCCGCCACTTCATGGTAGAGCTTCTGACATTCTGGACACTGGTGCACGTGCTGCAAAACCGCGGCGTCCAGACCGATCGTGCCCTCATCCATGAGCTGCTTTTCAACCCACTCGCAGTTCATCGCACTCCCGCCAGCTTTTGCCGCAGCAGTTTCTTGGCACGGTGAAGCCTTGACTTGACTGTCCCGATACTCAGTTTGAGTACCTTTCCGACCTCTTCGTGCGAGAGCTCCTGGACTTCCCGCAGAACGAAGACCAGACGATACTTCTCCGGAAGCGACTTCAGGGCGGTCTGCAGCAGTTGAATCTGCTCTTTACGATCCAGGCTGCACTCGGGAGAGGGCCCGTCATGCTCCAACGGGATATCCTGCTCCTCCTGCTGGAAGAAGAGTCGGTAGGTAAAGGAACGACTCCTGCGCTTGCGGCGCCTGATCTCATCCAGGGCTAGATTGGTTGCGATCCGGTAGATCCAGGTGGAAAACTGATACTTTGCATGGTAACGGTGAGCGTGCTTGAAGACCCGAATGAAGGTCTCCTGTCCCAGATCAACCGCCTGTTCGTAGTCCCCGACCAGGTTGTAGATGTAGTTGACCAGTTTGTCCTGATAGCGCTCTACCAGAACTTGAAAGGCGTACTCGTTACCTTCCAGGTGGGAAGAAATGAGCGCGTTGTCGCCGAAGGACAACGTGGTTTCGAGTCCTATACTTTGGGCCATTTCACTCCTTACCAGGCACGCTAACACGTCTATAAACCCGCGTACTTAGTCTAAGACGACAGAAATGGGCTTTTGTTCCCAAAAAAATATCAGTATTGCGACTCGTTTCAGAGCACATGTGTCACTTCGCCTCGTACCAGGAGGGACCGATGGCGACATCCACCTGCAAGGGCACAATCAACTCGGCCACGCCTTCCATCTTCTCCTTGATGAGCAGGATCAGCTCGTCAACCTCGGATTCTTCGACCTCGGCTACCAGCTCATCGTGGACCTGTAGTATCAACCTCGATTTCATCTCCCTACGGGCCATTTCCTTATAGATGGAAACCATGGCCTTTTTTATCAGATCGGCAGCAGTGCCCTGAATCGGCGCATTGATTGCGGTGCGCTCTCCGAAACTCCTCAGATTCCAGTTCTTGCTGCGAACTTCCGGGATCGGGCGAATGCGCCCGAACAAGGTCTTCACCTGGCCCTCTTGATAGACCTGCTCCCGCGTTTCTTCCGTCCACTTCTTGACCCCCTGGTAGCGCTCGAAGTAGTCGTCGATCATGCGCTGGGCCTCCTTCCGCCCTATCTTGAGATTTTGAGCAAGGCCGAACGAGCTGACACCATACATGATTCCAAAGTTGATGACCTTGGCGTAACGGCGCAGCTCACGCGGGTCCATGTCGGACTTGTCTCCGAAGACCTCTCGAGCCGTCCGTTCGTGCACATCTTCACCTTGATGGAAAGCATCTACCAGAACAAGGTCCTCGGAAAGATGAGCCATGACCCTGAGTTCGATCTGGGAATAATCGGCGGCCAGAATCTTGTACCCGGGTTCAGGCACGAAGGCCCGGCGGATCTGTCTCCCCAGTTCGCTTCTGATGGGAATGTTCTGAAGATTGGGATTGCTTGAGGAGAGACGTCCGGTTGCCGCCACCATCTGATTGTATGAGGTGTGGATCCTCCCGGTCCCAGAATCGACCAGATCGGGCAGCGCATCCAGATAGGTGTTCTTCAACTTGGTCAGCTCACGGTAGTCGAGAATCAGTTGGGCAATCTCATAGCTTCCGGCCAGATCCTCCAGGACTTCCACTCCAGTGGCAAAGTGCCCTGCCTTACGGGTCTTCTTGGGCCGAGGAAGACCCAGCTTGTCGAAAAGGACAGTCGCCAGCTGGCGGGGAGAGTTGATATTGAATTCGTGTCCGGCGATCTCGTAGATTTCTTGTCTGAGCCTCTCGACATCTCCTTCCACACGCTCGGACATCTCCTGAAGCAGCTTGCAATCCACCTTGACCCCATTGCCTTCCATGCTGGCCAGTACTTCCACCAAAGGTATTTCAATCTCTTTGAGTAGACTCTCGAGCCCCTGCTCCTGGAGCCGCGGCTGCAAGACCCGAAACAATCGAAAGGTCAAATCGGCTCGCTTGGAAACAACCGTGTTGGGATCCTCCTCGAACAGCTTCGCCTGGCCCTCAACCAGACGGTAATGCAGATATTCCAGAGCCAGTGTTTCCAGGGAGAAGTTGTTCTGATTGGGCATCAGGAGATAGGCCATGAGCATAGTGTCCTGGAAATCCTGTTCCAGGGACCAGTGGTTCCGGTGAGCGAACAAATACAGTGGCTTGAGATCGTGGATGACCCACTCCAAGGGTCGCTTCAGAAGCTCTTGGACCTCCGTCTCACAGCTCTGCAACAAGCTCTCGGGTAGGTAGAAGGCCTTCTCCATCTCGACGCTGATCGCGAGCCCTCTCAAGGTGCCCTTCAGGGGATCGTCGTAGGAAAGCGCGAGTGCCGCCTGCTTCCCTTCCAGTTGTACGGCCAGGGACCTGAGCTGCTCCGCGCTCTCGAGGGTCTGATACTGGCCGGAAACGGCTTCGGGCTCAGGCAGGAACTCCTCCAACAAGCTGATAAAGTTCAGCTCGGTAAAGAGCGCACTCGCTTCCTCTTTGTCGGGCTCGGAAAGCTGCAGATCCGTGAGATTCATCTCAAGCGGCAAGTCGGTGTGGATCCTTAACAGCTCCCTGCTTTGCTGTATCTGGGCTTCGTTCTGCTGCAGACTTTCCCGATAGGTCTTGCGGCTCACTTCGTCGCGATGATCGAGCAGATTCTGCAGTGTCCCATACTCCTGGATCAGCTGCTGCGCACCTTTTTCGCCAATCCCGGGTGCTCCCGGAATGTTGTCCGAGGTATCACCCATCAGGCTCAGGATGTCTAGAATCCGGTCGGGCGGGACTCCAAATTTCTCTTCGACTTTCTGCTCGTCAAAACGGCTCATCGTCCGCGTGTCCAGGACACTGACTTGGGGGCCGACCAGCTGGAAGAGATCCTTGTCTATCGTCACAATGACCACTTCCAGGCCCTTTTCTACCGCCTTTCTGGTCATGGTGGCGATGACATCATCTGCCTCGTAGCGCTCATAGGAAAGAACCGGCACGCGCAGGACCTGGCATACCTTGAAGACATAGGGAATCTGTGACAGCAGGTCCTCGGGCGTGGCGCGGCGTGTCGATTTGTATTCGGCGTATAGCTCGTGGCGAACCGTTGGTCCCGGCAGATCGACCGCAACGCCAACGTAGGTGGGATTCTCCTCTTTGATCATCTTCCGCAGCATGTTCGTGAAGCCATAGATTGCGTTCGTGGGAAAGCCCTCTTTGCTGGTCAGTCCCTGGATCGCATAGTAAGCCCGATAGAGCTGCGACATGCCGTCAACGAGGTAGAGTCTGGAGGCCACGAGGTCATGTTAGCACACCCCCTGAGGGGGGTCTGGGGAGCGTGGAGATTCCCCCTGTATTTGGAGTCTAAACCGCCCAGCGATCGCCCGAAGCCTTCGAAATTCGCATGAACATGCGAACTCCAAAGGCGGGGGCAGCGACGAAGTTTCAGGTCAGTCCCGCCCCTGCTGCGCTGCCCCATTCGAGAGCGAAACTTTGGTTGTCTCTTACCGCGACATCGATAGCACCGTGTCGGTTGTAGGACGGGCACTCTTGCCCGTCAAGGACGGCGACGGGCAGGAGTGCCCGTCCTACAAACAGTTACGGCTCGGTTCGATGAACTTCTGAACGACCTCCTAGCTAGTGCCCGTCCGGAAATCTGTAACTAATTGATAAGGAAGGGGAAAGAGGGCTTTTTCAAGCTCCGAAATTGTCAGGGTCGTTTGCTAGTCTATTCGGTGCAAACAACTAAACCGAAACGACTTACGACGATTTCAGGAGTTCGAAGATGCGTCAAAAGCGTGAAAAACAACGCCCTCTTTCCCCACAGTGGCCCGATCACCAACTGGCCCAAGAATTGAAGGTGATCTCGCGCATCCTGGACGACAATCCCCAGACGCTGGAGCTGATAGTACAAGATCTCTCTGACAGGGTCGATTCCAGTGTCGGCGCCCCCGGTTTGACGGCCGAGCAGGTGCTGCGTTGTGCCGTCGTCAAACAGCTGCATCAGTTCAGCTATCGCAAGCTGGCTTTTCATCTGGTGGATTCGCAAAGCTTTCAGAGGTTCTGTCGCTTGCCCTATGGGGCGTCGATCAGCAAAGCCACCCTGGCGGAAAACCTGGGGAAGATTCAGCCGGGTACGTGGAAGGCGATCAACGACCATTTGGTGTGCTGGGCCCAGTCGCAGGGTCTGGAAAAAGGCCAACGGATTCGGGTCGATGCCACGGCGGTCCAGACGAATATCCACTATCCGCTCGACAGTGAGCTGTTGTACGACGGCATTCGAGTCGTCACCCAGTGGCTGGGGCGGCTGCGGGAGCGGGAAGGGATCGGCTTCGTCGATCATACGCGGCGGGCCAAGCGGCGCGGCCTGAACATCCGCAACCGCCGCGGCAAGAAGCGCCTGGACAGTTACCGCGATCTAATCAAGGTGGCGTCCAAGACGGCCCACTATGGCGAGCAGGCGCTGGCCGTCTCCGCGCAGTGGAGCGATCCCCTCAGTCTGGCCGGGGCGGCGCAACTGGCCCACTATCTGGAGCTGTTGCACAAAGTCATCGAACAGACCCAACGGCGGGTCCTTTCGGGCGAGGCCGTCGCGGCCCAGGACAAGATCTGTTCCCTCTTCGAAGAGCACACCGATATTATCAAGAAGAGCCCTCGGGAAACGGTCTTCGGCCACAAGGTGTTTGTCAGCACGGGCGCCTCGTCGCTGATCCTGGATTGTGTGGTGGAACGGGGGAATCCGGCCGACAGCAACTATGTGCAACCCTTCTTAGAGCGTCATCGACAGCTGTACGGGAAGGTCCCGCGCCAGAGCGCCTGGGATGGCGGTTTTGCCTCGGCTGCCAACCTGAGCTGGGCCAAAGAGCAGGGGGTACAGGACGTGGCCTTTTCCAAAAAGTGTGGGTTGACGGTCGAGAGCATGGTGCGTTCCAGTTGGGTCTACAAACAGCTCAAACGCTTCCGGGCCGGGATCGAGGGGTGCATTGGGACCCTCAAGCACACCTTCGGTCTCCACCGCTGTAGCTGGAAAGGCTGGCCTCACTTTCAAAGCTACGTCCATGCCAGCGTCCTGACCTATAACCTGGTCGTCCTGGCCCGACTCCTGTTGTAGTCTTTTGTGGCTGACCGTACTGCCTTGTGGCTCCGACTCAGGGAGAGGTCTGCGCCGAACCGGTGTTTTTTGGCCCGTGCGTCCTCGCTCTGGATCGAGCTGGGTCGAGCCGGTCTGTCAGCAGTCTCAGGTATAAAAAGTGGTTCCGATTCAACAGATTACAGTTCTGGGAACCCCGGTTTCCGGACGGGCACTAGCTAGTGAAGCTTCAGCTTAGCCCGACCTTGATCCCGGCCTTCCCTTCGCTTAGGATGTGGGGGATGTCCGCCCTGGCTAGAGCCAACTCGATCTGGCGGGTACCCCTCATTCTGATCTTTACCGCGCTCATGGCCGCCTTGAGCGTGGTTCTCTCTTTCTCCACGAATGCGTTCAGGCGACAGGACTGGTGTGCTCGCACCTGGGGTAGTTTCATCTTAAGGGTCTCCAGGGTCCGTGTGGATGTCCGAGGCCTGGAAAAGCTTGACTCGGCTCAGGCCTACGTCTTCGCTGCCAATCACTTGAGCATGTTCGACATCTGGGCGTTGCTGGCCTGCCTTCCGTACAGTGTCCGCTTCGTGGCGAAGGCCTCCCTCTTTCAGTGGCCGCTACTGGGATGGCATCTGCGGCAGAGCGGCAACATTCGGGTAGATCGGCACCATCCGCGCCGCACAATCCGGGCGTTTGAAGAAGCGGGAGAAAAAATCCAATCAGGGGTTTCCTTCGTGGTATTCCCAGAAGGCATGCGCACCCGGGGAGAGGAAATCGCGCCCTTCAAGCGGGGGAGCTTCGTACTCGCACGCCACGCCGGCGCGCCCATCGTCCCGATTACCATCATAGGCTCCCATCTACTGCTCCAAAGAGGATCGATTCTCATCAATCCGGGCTGCATGGAGGTGATCATCCACTCCCCTATCCCCTATGAGGATTTCAAGGAGCTGGAGCTGCAGTCCCTGGCCAGCCGCGTTCGGTCGACGATCGTGGAAAGCTATCGGGAGGCGCCATAGTGGACAGAGGTGAAAAACAAGTTGCTCTCATTCAAACAGCCCTGCGTGAACTACAGATTCCTGCCTGGCTGTTCTACGACTTCCGTAAGCTGGATCCCATTGCCTGCAATATCCTGAAGTTCGAGCCCGATCATCATGCAACGCGTCGCTGGTTCTATCTGGTTCCGGCGGAAGGCGAACCAGCCAAACTGGTGCACCGAATCGAGTCCTCGATGCTCGATCATCTACCAGGGCTCAAGCACGTCTATCTCCGTTGGTCGGAACTGCACTCGCAACTCAGGACCATTCTGCAGAGCACAGCTTCGGTGGCGATGCAGTATTCCGAGCTGAACGCCATACCCTATCTTTCCCGGGTGGATGCGGGAACGGTGGAACTGGTCCGGAGCTGTGGCCCTTCCGTCCTGTCTTCGGCTGATCTGATTCAGCACTTCGAAGCCGTCTTGGACAGTCGGCAGCTCGAGCTTCATCGGGAGAGCTCGCGGCAGATTACATCCATCGTCAGAGAAGCCTACGAATTTGCGGAAGCGGAGATCCGAAGGAACGGACATACCTCTGAGTATTCGGTCCAGCAGTTCATCATGAACCGGCTCGAAGAGGCCGACCAGGTGACCGACTCTCCACCCATCGTCGCAGTGAACCAGAACAGTGCAGATCCGCACTATCAGCCCAACTCGGAGGTCTTTGACAGGATTACGCGGGGTGATTCCCTACTGATTGATCTCTGGGCAAAGTCGTCGAGCGGCGCGTCCGTCTATGCTGATATCACCTGGAATGCCTTCTTTGGTGAAACACCCCCGGAGCAGCTGGTTCAGGTTTTTGATCTGGTTCGGCAGGCGCGGGACCGAGGTGTGGAGTTTCTCCGCGAGCGACTGGCTCAGAATCAGCCTTCTCAGGGCTGGGAAGTCGACGATGCGGTCAGAGAAGTCATCCGTAACGGGGGGTTCGGAGACTCCTTTATCCACCGGACCGGACACAATCTGGGAGTCGAACCCCACGGCAACGGCGTCAACTTCGACAACCTGGAAACCCACGACGAGCGAGGCGTGATTCCAGGTCTCCTCTGCACCATCGAACCGGGAATCTACCTGGATCAGTTCGGCGTCCGCAGCGAGATCAACGTCTCGATTTCCAAGGACGAGGTAGAAGTGACTACTGCGCCCCAGGACCGGCTGGTCTGTCTCGCTTGTTGACTAGATGAGCGATGATCTAAAGAAACTTCTGGAGCGGGTCACCAGTCAATTTGAGGGTTGCCGATAAGGCTTACCAGGCCAGCTTCTTTGCAAGCTTGGCTGTCTTGGTGACTGGGGTTACCACGACGGTGCGCACCACCTTCGACTTGCCCACCTTCTTGGCTTGGCGCCCCACAAACTTGAAGACTCCAGCCTCAGCCATACCGAGGACTCCCAAGACAACCACCAGTGCCAGTACTTTCTTCATAATATTGGCTCCTCTCAGTATAGGTGCTCTCTCCGGCCAGAAGGTTCGATCTTTTTGACTGCTCAGAGAGAGAAAATTTGCAACTTGCCGCGCGGGTATCGATCAGGGTCGTCCGTAGATCCTTGGAAGGAGATGCCTACTCAAGAGTTCACTGGGTGGTACTGCGCTGCTGTTCCCTCGACATAAAAGGGAAATCTGTATAGTCCTCTTCTACCCTATGAAAGCCACGGTTCTGGGTTGGCTGGGAACACAGAGCCGGTCACGAAGAAGTGAATCCTGAAGGGATTCCGTCCTCCAGCCCAGGGTTTCCGAACCCTGGGTATCTCGCGGCATTTCTTGTATCCAACCCTGCAGGGGTGCGTCGGTACCAGCGCGCTCGATTTCTCAAGTAAGTCGCTATGTACACAGCCCTTACAGGGCTGAGTACAGACCTGTCTTGTCTTTTTCCCAGGGTTCGGAAATCCTGGGCTAACAGACGCAATCCCGTTGGGATTGACCTCGCTGGTTTCTTGATAGTGTTCACTTCCCTTGCTTCTAGCCCGGATTTCTCATCGCTTGTCGTAGCGAGGCGCCGCAAGGGCCGTCCTGGCAAGGCTTGCGACCGAGGCCCCCGCAGTCGTACTCGTGCAGTACGTCGAGGAGGCCGACGGAGCAAAACACAGCCAGGGCGGATGATTGCGGCTACGTAGTAGACCAGCGATGAGAAATGCGGGCTAAGGGCCCGGGATCGAGCAACCCCTCTCATGCGGCCGCCCATTCACCGGACAGCAGCGCTGCTTGCTCGAGCACCGTCTGCGTCGCCTTCTCTTGCTTGTCCGGCGGGTAACCATGCTTCCGCAGGATCCGCTTGACCAGCACGCGTAGCTGTGCCCGCACGTTCTCGCGCAGGGTCCAGTCGATGGTGACGTTTTTTCGAACCGTCTCGACCAGCTCGCGTGCGATGCCGCGCAGGGTCTCGTCGCCGAGCACCTTGACCGCGCTGTCGTTGGTCTCCAGGGCGTCGTAGAAGGCCAGCTCGTCCTCCGAGAGCCCGAGCACCTCGCCGCGCGCGTTCGCCTCGCGCATCTGCTTGGCAAGCTGAATCAGCTCCTCGATCACCTGGGCGGCCTCGATGGCGCGGTTCTGGTAGCGGCGGATGGTCTGCTCCAGCATCTCGGCGAAGGAGCGCGCCAGGACGACGTTCTTGCGCCGCCGGGTGGCCAGCTCGCCCTTCAGGAGCTTCTGCAGGAGCTCCACCGCCAGGTTCCGCTGGGGCAGGCCCCGGACCTCGGCCAGGAACTCGTCCGAGAGGATCGAGATGTCGGGCTTCTCGAGCCCGGCGGCGGTGAAGATGTCCACTACGCCTTCCGGTGCCACGGCGCGCGAGATGATCTGGCGCACCGCGTGGTCGAGGTCCTCTTCCGGCCGCGCGTCCACGGGCGCGCGCTTGGCGAGTACCGCCTGCACGGCTTGGAAGAACGCCACGTCATCGCGGATGCGCAGCGCCTCCTGGTGCGGCACCGCCAGGGCGAAGGCCTGAGACAGCTCTCGAACGGCGCGCAGGCAGCGCTCTTTCCCGTTCTCCTGGGCCAGGATGTGCTCCTGGGCCGGGGGCAGCAGGCCGAGCCGCTCCGGCGGCGTCCCGGTCGTCCACTTGGACCAGTCAAAGCCCCCCACGACACCCCCGGGCGTGGTGAAGGAACCGAAGAGCCCGCAGCAGACCTCATACTTCTCCAGCATGACGGCGACAGCCTCCTCCTGATCGAGTGCCGTGCGGCCCCTGCCGCCGCTCTCGGTGTAGGTGGCCAGCGCCTGCTTCAGCTCCTGGGCCAATCCCAGGTAGTCGACCACGAGTCCGCCCGGCTTGTCCTTGAACACGCGGTTGACGCGCGCGATGGCCTGCATCAGGCCGTGCCCGCGCATCGGCTTGTCGAGGTACATCGTGTGCAGGCTGGGCGCGTCGAAGCCGGTCAGCCACATGTCGCGCACCAGCACCATCCGAAGCCCGTCGGCCGGGTCCCGGAAGCGATTTGCGAGCGCCTCGCGCCGCGGCTTGTTGCGGATGTGCGGCTGCCAGTCCGGCGGATCGGAGGCGGAGCCGGTCATCACCACCTTGAGGGCGCCCTGGTCGTCGTCCCCGCTCTCCCAGGCCGGCCGGAGCTTGACGATCTCGCGGTAGAGTTCCACGCAGATGCGCCGGCTCATGCAGACGACCATGGCCTTGCCCTCCATCGCCTCGCAGCGCGTCTCGAAGTGCTCGACGATATCCCGAGCCAGGATCGCGAGCCGCTTGTCGGACCCGACCACGGCCTCGAGCTGCGCCCACCGGGTCTTGAGCTTCTCCTTGCGCTCGACCTCCTCGCCCTCGGTGGCCTCCTCGAACTCCGGGTCGATCCTGGGCCGCTCGGCCTCGTCGAGCGCCAGCTTGGCCAGCCGGCTCTCGTAGTAGATCGGCACGGTGGCGCCATCCGCGACGGCGCGCTGGATGTCGTAGACGCTGATGTAGTCTCCGAAGACCGCGCGCGTGTTGGCGTCCTGCAGCTCGATGGGCGTGCCGGTGAAGCCGATGAAGGAGGCGTGCGGCAGTGCATCGCGCATGTTCTTGGCGAAACCATGGCCGATGTACGCGGTCCCGTCCTTGCGCTTGACCAGGTGTGACCCAAACTCGTACTGGCTTCTGTGGGCTTCGTCCGCGATGACGACGATGTTGTGCCTGTCGGAGATCGCCGGGTGTTCTTCCCCCTTTGTCTCGGGGAGGAACTTGTGGATCGTCGCGAACACGACACCGCCTGCTTCGACGGTGAGAAGCTCCTTGAGGTGCTCCGCGCTCTCCGCCTGCACCGGCGGCTGGCGAAGCAGCGCCTGGCAGCGCGAGAAGGTGCCGAAGAGTTGGTCGTCGAGGTCGTTGCGGTCGGTCAGCACGACCAGGGTCGGGTTCGCCATTGCCGGCTCGCGGATGATTCGGCCGGCATAGAAGGCCATGGTCAGACTCTTGCCGGAGCCCTGCGTATGCCAGACCACGCCCACGCGTCGGTCTCCGAGCTCGCCGCCCGGCTTGCGGCCTGTCTCGTAACGGACCTTGGGCTCTGCCACTCGGTCGGCCCGCGCCAGTTCGGCCGCGCGTAGCGTCTCGTCCACCGCCACCTGCACGGCGTGGAACTGGTGGTAGCCGGCCATCTTCTTGGCGATACCCCCGCCGCCGTCGTCCTCGAACACGATGAAATCGCGTACCAGATCCAGGAAGCGCCGCGGCGCCAGGAGGCCCTCGGTCAACACCTGAAGCTCGGGCAAGTTGGCGTCGGCCAGCGCCTCGCCGGAGATCGTCCGCCAGGGCTTGAACCACTCGCGCCCGGCAGTGAGCGTTCCGGCGCGCGCCTCCACACCGTCGGAAACCACCAGGGCGCCGTTGGTCGCGAAGAGCGCCGGGATCTCGGCCTTGTAGGTCTGGAGCTGTTGGAAAGCGCTCCAGATGGTGGCGTCCTCGTTGGCCGCGTTCTTGAGCTCCAGCACCGCCAACGGCAGCCCGTTGACGAACAGCACCACGTCGGGCCGGCGTGTGTGTTTGTTCTCAGTGACCGTGAACTGGTTGACCGCCAGCCAGTCGTTGGCCTGGACGTCATCGAAGTCGATCACCCGAGCCTGCGCGCCGCGGATCGCTCCCTCGGCGTCGCGGTACTCGACCGTCACGCCGTCCACCAGCAGGCGGTGCAGGGCTCGGTTGCGCGCGACCAGGTCGACGGCCTCGGGCCGTGTCAGCTTGCGAAAGGCATCCTCCAGCACCTCGGCGGGCAGAGTCGGATTGAGCCGCTCGAGCGCGTCGCTCAGCCGCCGTGCCAGCAAGATCTCGCTGTAGTCGGCGCGCTCGGCCGCGGGCATGTCGGGCGCGATGTCCGGCCCGTGCGCGACCTGCCAGCCGGTGCTCTCCAGCCAGGCGAGGGCGGCCTCTTCGACGACGGATTCGCCGAAGGCCAGGTTCATGCCGGCCTCCAACCTGGCCGAGAGAATGAGCCTCGAATCGGCCCGGTTCGCCCGCGACAGCCACTCATTCGCAGAGTCGGGCCGTTTCGGCCTGAACTTCAATCATAGGGGGCGAACCAGGTTCTCTGCGCATCTCCGCACGGCATTTGGAGTTCCACTTGCTCCCGGTGCAAGGATTCTTATGCATCACTCTTCGCGAGTTCGCCCGGGTGCAAACTGAGATACTCTCGGACTTCCAATTGCATTCGGTTGATTTCGGCGAGGAATCCCGACACCGACGCATGGTAGTTGTTAGCGCTCTTTTCAACTTTTCGCAGGTGGGAAACCTGTCGCTGAAACTTGGTGATGCGGTCAAGTGTGATGCTTAATTCCTGGTCGTTCTTAATCATGATCGGACCGTCCTAATCTCGACGATGCCGCGCCTGGTTCCATCACGTCTCAGTTGCCAATCTTCGATTGCGGCTTGTTCGCCGCCGATGGCCGCCAGGCGTCGAAGCCAGAAGACGCTGCAGCCGAAGTGATCTTGCGCAGTGCTGTGATCGAACAGCAGCCGAGGTTCACCGACCTACAAACCCACATCGAAATTATCGTCCATGATCATGAAGACGTCCACATCGTTCGGCTCTTTCTTCGCCGTTATGAAGGTGGCGAAGCTCACGCCGCCAGCTCCTCCCGCACATCTTCTCGCTGGCTCCACGGCAGAGGTGTCACGTCGTAGCTCCGTAGCGCATCCACCACACCCGGCGAGACGGTTTGCTCCGAGTCGTTGAGCAGCGCATAGGCGCGCGAGTCCGGAGAGCGCACCTCCTTGGTGTCGATCCACGAAAGCACGACGGCCTGCGCGGTGTTACGATTCGGCCGGTTGATGGTCTGGATGATGCGTTCCGGCTGCTGGCGCGACTTGGGGATGACGAAATCGAACGAATGGACGTAGCCGGTCTTACCCGTGAACGTGACCTTGGGCGTGTAGCGGACATCGTGAACGTCAAGCCAGGTAACTACATCCTCGTAGAACAGGCTCGCCACCATCGGTACGGCCAGATAGAACATGTCGTTTACGGCAAGCATCGCCTGCACGAGGTTGTGCTTGCGCATTGCGAAGTTGTCAGGTGATGCGTGGACCTGAAGTGCCTTACCCTCCGTCTGGACGCCGAAGCCGTTGAGCGTCAACTTGAGTAGATCCTGACGCTTGCCCCTCCCGAGCTTGCAGCCGCTCTGCTCCAGATCCTCGATCGTGTACCCATCGTCGGTCAGGATGAACCCTCCGTTCGCCCGCCTGGCATAGATCTGGACGTAGTCGTTGTGCCGATCGAGATAGGGCGTCGTGATCTCGACCCATCGGTCGATCTGGCGCAGGGCAGTCTTGTCTTTTAGCCAGACATAGTAGGCGTCGAGTAGGCTCTGGATGTCCTGGATCATGTGAAAAGCCCCCGTTGGATCTGCGGCGGCTGCGTGATGTTGCAGAACCGCATGAAGTCTTCGAGCGTCGTCCAGACATCGGCGATCGCGCGAAACCGATTCGGCGGAACCGGCACCGCCCACTTGTCGCCGAAGCCTTCGCGGTACACCTGCAAATGCGGCACCGGAATTTCCTCGCCGTCCGGGTTACGGTGCGGAGCCCCACCAAGATCGAGGCGGACCAGCACGACAACCTGGCGTCCTCGGTTCTGCATCTTGACCTTGAGCAGATCGACGTGCCCGCGACTCAAGTCAAGCAGGAACTGCTCGCGCCTGTCAATGGACTGGAGCGGCAGGACGACCGACTCGCCGCCCATCGGGAAATCAGCGTGTTCCTCGCTAGCGCGGTGCTTTTCCATCGAGATCAAGGTATCAGCCTCTGGTTGCGTCAAGTTGATGTCTGCCATCTGTCCCCCATTCCTCAGATCTTCTTTCGGCTCGCCGCCTTGAGCCCTCCTCGGTGCGTGCTGGCTGGGCGCCCGGTCATGAGGTCGTTCTCACGATGACCTTCTCCGCGTCCTTCACCCGCAGCTCACCGGAGATAAGCTTGGGCAGCAGCGTGTCACGCAGGGCGGCGAGGGTATAGTTCTCTCCTGCGTATTTCTCCTGCCAAATCGGGCGGACGAAATCGCAGTATTTGTCGAGTACCGTCATCGGCGGTATCGGGACCTCCTTGCCACCCAGCAGCGAGCTAGCATCGAGATTTGGCACCGATGTGCCGTTCACGTAATCCCAAGTCTCGCCGGACTTCCTCATGCCGTGCAGCCAAGCGTCGAGGTAGACTGCCTTGGCGAACGTACCACAGCGAATCCGCTTGCAGAAGTTGGAGTAGACACAGGGCCCCAAGGACAGCAGGAGGCCTGCGCACATCCAAAGCGGTCTACCCGTCGGCCCTGCGCCGGAACCGGCGACAAGAACATCGCGCTCGTCCATCCCTCGGCGTTCGAGGCTTGTTGGCTTGAACCATCGGCGTGGTGGCGATGCGTGTCCGTCGCGGCGCAAGTGTCCGAGGTCAACTCCGCGCAGGCAGATTGCTTCGACCGCACCAGGAAAGGGTTCGTCCTTCCCCCAGTCGCCGCCGATTGCCAGTTCGCCCAAGGTGCCGAGGGACCCCACCTCCCACCCCTCCGGGATCTCGCCGAGTTTGGAGTCGATGAGGCGGGCGGGGAAGAGGTCGGCGAGGGGCTGGGGGAGGCCGGCGTCGCGGCCTTCGGCCTTGGCTCGGACGGGGTCGAAGTCCACGAACCACGACTTGAAGAGCGCCCGCGCCATCGCCTCCAGCGTCTCGTTCGTCCGCCGGTTCAGTTCGATCTTCGCGGACAGGTGAAAGTAGATCTGGCCAATTGCCTCCTGCGTGTGCCTATCTGGATACGGAAGAAGGAGCTTGTCGAAGTCACCCTTCTTAACAGTCTCGGAATTACTCCGCTCACATCAAGATTCCTGATCTGGTGCTGCACCTCTGGCGATCGAAGAGCTGCAAACAGGAAGAGCGGATCAATTACTTCCGCATCTGGACGCAGGGCCACCATGTCTTGAGCGATCACAAAATTAACGGGATCTGGCACGAGGCACACAGCTCCGTTCTGACTGCCCTTGTTGGTAAGCAGAATGTCACCTGGTTGTGGGTGCGCGCGGAACCACGTGTTGCAAGTCTCTTGCGATACAAATCGAAGCTTTTCGCGCAAGGGATACAGATGGCTGTTCGTCACACAATTCGTCGCGATAAGCGCGATTCCACTTGCGACAATTGGAGCAGTCTTGCCTCGATTGTCGACGATGAATTTCGTAGTCTTTGAAAGCGGAATTGTCTTCACGATCGGTTCACCCGCCATACCCAAGCTCCTTCAGGTTGGCGGCGATGACAGCATCCAGCTTCGCGGCCTCGGCTTGCTGCTCGCGCAGCGTAGCGGTGAGCCGCTTCATCTTCTGCTCGAAGGGCTCGCCGTCGTCCTCCTGCGGCTCGGCGCCGACGTAGCGGCCCGGCGTGAGCACGTGGCCGTGCTTGCGAACCTCTTCCAGCGGTGCGCTCATGCAGAAGCCGGGGATGTCTTCGTATTCGCCCACCTCCTTCTCGCCGCGCCAGGCGTGATAGGTGTTGGCGATACGGGCGATGTCCTCGTCGGTCAACTCGCGGTGGGTGCGGTCGACCAGTGGCCCGAGCTTGCGGGCGTCGATGAAGAGGACGTGGCCGCGGCGGTCACGGAACTTGCCATCCTTGCGGTCACGCGCGAGGAACCACAGGCAGGCCGGAATCTGGGTCGAGTAGAAGAGCTGGCCCGGCAGCGCGACCATGCAGTCCACCAGGTCGGCCTCGATCAGGGACTTGCGGATCTCGCCCTCGCCCGACTGGTTGGAAGACATCGAGCCGTTGGCGAGCACGACGCCGGCCACGCCCGCGGGCGCCAGGTGGTGGACGATGTGCTGCACCCAGGCGAAGTTGGCGTTGCCCTTGGGCGGGGCGCCGTACTGCCAACGCTTGTCGCCGGCCAGGCGCTCTCCGCCCCAGTCGGAGATGTTGAAGGGCGGATTGGCGAGGATGAAGTCGGCCTTGAGGTCGGGGTGGCGGTCGTTGTGGAAGGTGTCGCCGTGGCCAATCTGGCCGTCGATGCCGCGGATGGCCAGGTTCATCTTGGCCAGGCGCCAAGTGGTGTAGTTCGACTCCTGGCCGTAGATCGAGATGTCGGGCTTCGAGCCCCTGGGGGTCTTGCCGCCGTTGCCGCTCCCCCCGTTGTCATTGCCGGAGGCGTGCGCGCGGATAAACTCCACCGACTGCACGAACATGCCCGAGGAGCCGTAGCAGGGGTCGTAGACCCGGCCGCGGTAGGGCTCGAGCATCTCGACCAGGAGCTTGACCACGCAGCGCGGCGTGTAGAACTCGCCGCCCTTCTTGCCCTCGGCGCTGGCGAACTGCGAGAGGAAGTACTCGTAGACGCGGCCGAGCACGTCCTTGGCGCGGCTCGCCTGGTCCCCGACCTGGATGTTGCTGATGAGGTCGATGAGCTGGCCCAGGCGCGACTTGTCGAGCGCGGGGCGGGCGTAGTCCTTGGGCAGCACGCCCTTGAGCGCCGGGTTGTCGCGCTCGATGCCGGCCATGGCGTCGTCCACGATCCTGCCGATGGTGGACTGCCTGGCCTGCGCCGAGAGCAACGTCCAGCGCGCCTCGGGCGGCACCCAGAAAATGCTGAGCGCGCGGTACTCGTCCGGGTCCTCGGGGTCGGCGCCGCTCGCCTGCTCGGCCAGCAGCGCAGCGTGCTGCTCCTCGAAGGCGTCGGAGATGTACTTGAGGAAGATGAGGCCGAGGACGACATGCTTGTACTCGGCGGCGTCCATGGAGCCGCGCAGCGCGTCGGCCATCTGCCAGAGCTGGGCTTCGTAGCCAACGTTGGCCGAAGTCGCGCCCCCTGATCTGGACTTCTTCATGCGCTTTGCCAATGGCTACCTCAACAAGTCCGTGTGCTGCTGCGATCTCGTGGGACGGCTAACGGAATGCGGTTCAGCGGCCGGCCGAAGGCTGGTCCGCCGCATTGGCTTGTTGGGCAGCTCGCTCCCGAAGGCGCTTCAGAAAGGGATAATGGAGCTCCTGCGAGGCCAGCCACTTCAATTCTTCCTCTAGCGTCATCCCTTCGATTTCTGCGGAGATTTTGTCTCGAATCGATCGCATCATGGCGACCGCGTCGAATCTCTTCTCGGTTCTACTCATCAGACAACACCTCTTGGCCTGCCCAACAGATCGGGCACTCAGCTGCATGGAACAGGCCGCCAACGGTCGCTGAGGCGCCCACGATTGATGCCACAATGCTACCAGACCTCGATTGGAGCGCGCTGTGCGGCGTCAGCTGCAGCGTCCTGTTGGGGGGGCTGGACAAGTCACAACATATCCTCCCTCCGAGGCGAATTCAAAAAGGAGAGTGAAGAGGTGCTCTCTTTGTATGATTTCCTTGGTCATCCTGCGTGTAGCAAAGCGAACTCCGGATAAGCTCGGGGTTCCCCCGGGGACACTTTTACTGTCTCTCCACCAGGCGCACTAGTGGAGGCGAGACTCTGGGCCTGTCTTGCCTCGCCGAAGATCCCCTCCGGCCAGGTTGAAAGCCAGGACGGTTGCGAAGATGAAGGCTACCGGCGCCAACAGCCAGGGGGACTGGCTAAAGACTCGTAGCGAGGCGGCGTCCTGTAGCAGACTGCCCCAGCTGGCAGAGGGTTCCTGCACTCCGACTCCCAGAAAGGAGAGCGTGATCTCGCCCATGATGAAGGCGGGAATCAAGACCGTGCTTTGGACCAACAGGTAGTTCGCGGTAAAGGGAAGGATATGTCGGGTCAGGATACGCCAGTGCGATGCGCCTGAAGCGCGTGCCGCCAAGACGTATTGCTGAGTCTTCAGACTGAGCACCTGTCCCCGGATAACCCGAGCGATCGAGGCCCAGCCGACCAGCGCAAAGGCCAGGATCATGACCCAAAACAGGTTTGAGCTGTCCATCTGGAGAGGAAACACCGCCCGGATACCGAGAATCAGAAAAAGGCTGGGCAGAGATAGAAACAAATCAGCGCAGCGCATCACCAGAGTGTCCACCCAACCCGAAAAGTACCCTCCCAAGGCCCCCAGGAAGACCCCCAACAGACTGGCAAAGAGGATCCCGACCACGCCGATCGTCAACGAGAAGCGGGCGCCGTGAAGGATTCGGGAGAAAAGATCCCGGCCCAGTGAGTCGCTTCCCAACAGGAAGACGTTCTTTCCAGGCTCGCGCAATCCGAAAAGGTGGGTCTGCAGAGTGATCCCCATCCAAGTGTAAGGGGTTCCCTCCACCAGAAAATAGAGAGGTACCTTACGCTCAGTCTCTCGGTATCTGGGCAAGTCCTCGTGCACCTCATAGCCGTAGATGAACGGCCTCAGATGCCACTGCCCTTGCGCATCGCGGAAATGAACCGCTGTGGGTGGGGCATAGAAGAACTCGCGAAACTGCTCCTTGTGGGAATAAGGTGAGAGGAAGGACGCGGCTACGGCCAGTGCGTAGAGTCCGAACAGAACTGAAAACGAAAGAATCCTAACCACGGCTACCGGTACCGAATGCGGGGGTCGCTCCATGCCAGTACCAGATCCGTCACCAGGTTGACCATGATGACGAAGAGCGCACCCACCAGGACACAGTTGAGCAGTACAAAAAAATCACGCGAGAGGAGAGAATCCACGGTCAGCGATCCCAGGCCAGGCCAGCTGAAAACCTTCTCCACCACAACCGCCCCACTCAACAACCCTCCCAGAATCAGCCCCATGACCGAAATCGTAGGGTTCAATGCATTTCTCAAGGCTCGCATTACGACCCTTCGACCGGGAAGGCCTTGAGCGATCGCCACCTGCGTGTAGGACTCGCCCAGGGCGGTGATCGTTTCCATCCGAATGGTGCGGATAAGAAAGGCCATCATGGGAAGAGCCAGCGCCAGCGAGGGCAAGACCAGAGAGCTCACACCTTCGGTACCACCAATCGGAAACCAGCCTGTCCAAAAGGCCAGATAGAGAAAGGGAAGCGCCGAGAGAACGGGTGGGAGCGACAGCCCCAGCAGAGCGACGACCAGCCCAGCCCTGTCCGGCCAGCTGCCTGCAAACACTGCGCCCAGAACACCCACAGGAAAGGAAAGCAGGAGCGCCAGCAGAAAGGAGCTCAGGGCAAGCAAGGAGGTATTGAATAGACGTTCCATCACCAAGTCTATCGCCGGACGCCTCTGCGCAAAGGAATAGCCGAGATTGCCCCTCAGAATCTGGCCCGCCCAGATGAAGTAGCGGGCATAGAAAGGATGCTCGAGTCCGTAATCTTCTCTCAGCTGCTGAATTGTCTCCGATGAAACCGTAGGATCCAGCTCCATCTCGGTCAAGAAGTCTCCGGGCACGAGCTCGAACAGGAGAAAGACCAGCAGCGAAAGCAACAGCAGCAGGGGAATGGTCTCTAGCAGGCGGCGTAGGAGAAAGCGTGTCATGGATTCGAACCTGACCCAGACCCAACCTTGGGGTCAGGCCAAGAAATCAGTACCCCCAGAAGGGCTGGCCCAATTCGGGGAAGAAACTTTGCTCACCCCTGTCATGATTATCGCTATCGCTTCTGACAGAGCGGTGCGACGTTCAGACGTTCAGACGTGCGACGTATTCTTGATGTTTCAGCTCAGTAGCCCCCCGGCTGCGCTGCCCCATTCGAGAAAGAAACTTCGGTTGTCTCTAGCCACGAGCATCGATAGCAGCGTGTCCGTTGTAGGACGGGCACTCCTGCCCGTCGATGACAGCGACGGGCAAGAGTGCCCATCCTACGAAGATCACGGCTGTGTCAACTGGAGGCTCTTGAATGATCTTCTCGTCAATGAAGTTTCAGCTTAGTGGGCAAGGCCATCCTCAAGGTACAGCTCCCACACATTCCAGAGGGCAAACGGGAACAGACTCGACGCCCGTACGTTCTTCAGTGAGGTGTTCCAGGCCAACAGGAGATCTTGATTGACCAGAGGTATAAACGGTACCTGCTGTGACAGAATCTGCTGTACTTCGTCGTACAGCCGTTCGCGCTTCTTCGGATCCAGAGTCCTCACCTGTTCCAACATCAATTCGTCGACCCGTCTTTCCCACTCGGTTGCCGGCTGTTTCTGGGCCGGGGACCACATGTGCATTTGTCCACTCGAGAGCAGGACGTTCATGTGATCGGCGGGTTCCGGAGGAATCCCGAGACTGAACAGAACCGAATCGTAGTCTGCTGCGCCGATCCGTGAAATGACGGTGCGAAACTCCTCCTGCCTGATGCCCACCTGCATACCCAACGCTTCCAGATCATTCTGAATCACAGCGGCAATCTTGCCCTCGAGACCCTCACTGCGCGTGAGGATCTCAAACTCAACCTGGCGACCCTGGGAATCCAGGAGAATCTCTCGAGATCTCTGGCGGCGCCAAGAAAACCCCGCTTTGCGCAGCAGCGCGCGGGCGCTCTCCTGGCTGTACTCATACTTCTGGACATCAACGGCGAACCAGCGCTGGACGGAAGACGGGACCAAACCCCAGGCAGGCCGGGCCTGTCCCTGAAAAACGTTGCGAGAAATGGTCTTCCGACTGATGGCCGTGCTCACTGCCTGTCTAAATTCGAGCTGTCCAAACCAGCCGCGCTTGAGCCTGACCGAGCCAGTCTCCTTCCCGCTGGGAACCGGACTCTGGTTGAACCAGTAGATCATGAGACGGCTAGACGGACCAACGTTCGCTACCTCAATCGGCTTACCCTGATCGGAAAGATGGAGAAAGTCCTCGGGGGACAACAGGTAGTCAATCAAATCGAGCTGCCCAGCTTGCAGTCGCAAGACCTGATTGTCGAGGTCTTCTACATAGTGGAGCTCAAACTCTTCGAGATAGGGTAGCTGGACTCCAGTTCGATCGACTTTCCAGTAATGGGGATTCCTTTTGAATACCGTCTTCTGCCCAGCTTGATGTCGATCCAGGAAGAAGGGTCCCAGACCCGCCATCTGCTCGGGAGGAGTTTCCAAACCCCAATACGTTTCGATGTTCTTCTCGGCTTCAGCAAAGAGGTGCTTAGGCAGAACCGGTAGCTGCGTGAGAATATACTCGGCAGCTGCATGCGGACGAGGGAACCGCAACCGCAGCGTGTGAGAATCGATCGGAACCACCTGAATCGGCTCCCCTTCAATGAGAAACGCCTCCTTTTTCGCGTTCTCGGAGTCCTGATCGTAGATCCTCTCGAAGGTGAACACGACGTCGGCGGCGGAAAGCTCAGCTCCGTCCGAGAAGCGAAGGTCCCGGCGAAGCTTGAGGGTCATTGTGACCCCGTCTTCGGCTAACTCCCATTCCTTGGCAACGGCCCCGGTGACGGTTTGAGTCGAGGCGTCAAATTCCAGCAGCCTCCCCGCAGTGAGGTATGCGACGAGCTCCGAGCGATTGTCTCGAGCGGCTAGCGGGTTGAACGTTCTGGGCCCACCGGCCAGGGCGTAGCGAAGGGCTCCACCTGCCCTGCCCTGGGTCTCGACCCGAACGAAGTCCGCGGGGATCGAGGGCATCCGCCGAGCCACTTCGGCTGATTCCTGCGGAGCAGAACAGGATGCCAGGAACAGCAGAACAGGGAGACCGAAGGCGATCGAAAGCTTGTGCCTCATTCAGAACCCAAAAGATTGCCCACCCTTTGTACAGTAAAGCCCCAGACACTGGCAACAAGGCGTGGCGGCGGCTTGGAGGCCACCGCCACTTCAATCAATCACGACGGTGCGGTTGGGAGCGATCATTCGGTAGCGGATGCCTCTCCACTCGATCGTCCTTGTGAACAGCGCACGGACCATTCCCTGCAGAGAGACGAGAGAGGCCAACGGTCCCCAGAAGACGTAAGCCCACCGATAATCCCTCATTCGGAGCGCCTCTTCTTCGAAGATGAGTGTCACCGCCTTGAGGCGCAACCCTCCCTTGAGGCAACCCAGCAGATAGACCGTAGCCCAGATAGAGGCCAGCAGGAAGGTCGACTGCCCCTGGCGGGTGGAGCCTAGCGTTGAAGTCACGAGCAGAAAAAGTCCGCCTCCCCAGATGGTCAGTACGTTGAGAAGGTTGGCCGCAAGCGCAATAGCCGCCAACGTGGGAGCGCAGAGTCGCGTGATGAGGAGTTGGCGATACGTCCAATCCAGCAGTGTTCGCCAGTTCGAATCCTCGTAGGAAAAACTGAGGCATTGGGGCTGAAAGCATA
This sequence comes from Acidobacteriota bacterium, assembly GCA_965222655.1. Classification (GTDB taxonomy): domain Bacteria; phylum Acidobacteriota; class UBA6911; order RPQK01; family JAJDTT01; genus CAUZIZ01. Next base: position 1,006,581 of record CBDCUP010000021.1, on the reverse strand, counting down.
TCGGCAATCCCGCATTTCGAACGGCTTGAGTCAAGCCGAAATCGTCGCTCAAGGCTTCAGCCCAGTAGTCCGCAACGCCGCTGGACTCGAAGACCTCCCGGCTGAGAGCCATGGCGCCACCCCAGGCGAAAAGGCTGTCCCGCTCTTTCATCAGGGAAGTGATCCCCGCATTCCAGACGGAGCGTAGAATCGAGGCGAAGGCACGGTCAGAGGGCAGATACCAGCGAAAACCGGTACTAGCACCCACCTCGCGGTCAGCGAGCGGGGCCACCAGGAAGCGCAGCCAATCCTGACGAGGCCGGATATCCGAATCACCAAACGCAAGGACCTCATCCTGATCACGAAGAAATTGAAGGGCGTACAGCAGATTCTGGACCTTCTGGCTCCGGTTCCGAGAACTCCCGGCCAAAAGCAGCCTACCCCTGACTTCGGGATGATCCCGGAGAGATCGTTCCAGGAGCGGCACCGAAGGATCGCTGGAGCTGTCCGTGACCAGCAGTAACTGAAAATCCGGATAATCCAATTCAAAGTAGGCCCGAAGGTTTTCCTCCAGGCCGGGGTCGATTCCCCGGCATGGCAACACCAGGGTCAAGGGTGGTGCGAAGTCTCCTGGCCGATCACCTTGGCGCCTTCGGAAGAACCGCAGATAGCGGATCCCCTCCCTCAGGGAGTACACGGATTCCAACAGAGACAAGATCGCCAGACTGGTAAGAATCCAGTAGAGGAACACGGTTACTTGATAGGGGGACCTTCGAGCCAGTCGTAACCGATCTCTGGATCGTCGTGTGGAATCCTACCCTCATCCTCAGGATCGTACACTCGGGAGGTCAGATAGAGAAGGTTGGCCGGTCCGGCGACGCACTTGCAGCCGTGGGCCACTCCAGGCGGGATACAGAGCACTGCCGGCGGTTGGTTGTCTCCCAGAAAAAGCTCCATGGTCCTTCTGTGGGTGGACGACTCAACCCGAGTGTCGTACAACACGACCTTCAGAACTCCGCTGCATACATACCACCAGTCGGTCTGCTTCTTGTGGATATGCCAGGCCTTGGCCGTGTCTGGATAGAGAAGGCTGTGGCTCCACTGCCCGAAGCCCTCGGCAAAAAAATCGTCGCTGACTCTTATGATTTCGCGAAAGAATCCCCGATCGTCCAGGTGGGTGACCAACTCTTTCGAAACGACTCCTTCGATCACGATTGCGGCTGCTCCAGAAAAGTCTTCAGGAACCAATAGTCAGGGTCTGCACCATTCTATACAACACGCTCAGGAGCTTCTTCGCATGGTCTTCACCGAACCGTCACGGGTTAGAGTGTACCCTTCAGGTAGAGACTCTTCGACACGCGGGCGGTGGCCCCGGACTCCCCAACCCGCCTCCGCCAGCCGATCCAGGATGCCCGCTCGGATACGAGGCCGGTCTTCGGAGTCGAGATAACACTGCAGGATCGCCTCCCGAACTTCTTCCTCGGGTTGGCCGAAGAGATAGTCAAGAGTTCCCAGACAGACGTCGTCGTCCTCGTCCTCCAGGAAGAGTCGCATTGTCTCGAGCAGTTCCGGCGAGTGGAGCTTTTCCAATAGCCGAATCAGCTGAGCCTTCGGCTCCGAACTGGCCGGCGGATTCTCCCAGTGGTAGCGAAGAACTTCGTTGATGCTGGCAGTCAACTCTTCTTCGGAAAGGATTTCCCTTAGCGCCCGCACCGGCCAGTAGACTTGCCGCTCGCGCTTCAAGAAGGTCTTTAGTGGTGGGACTCCCTTGGGGCCGAGCTCCACGATCCAAGCCAGGACATCTTCCTTCTCCTCCTCATCCTGTACCAGTGGGGAAGAGCTAATAGTGAACCGGTCGAGAAGCGCCAGAATGGCCTCGGGTGTGCCGATCTCCCAGAGCCGTCGGCCCGCGTTGATCCGAACCGCGGCGTCCCCGTGTGGCTCTTTGACACGTTTGCGAGCCTTTCTGATCTGTTTTTCTGGTGGAGTTCGAAAAATCGATAGTATGTCCATAAGCGAGCGATCTAACCGGGTACCTAAAGCGACTAAACAACTAACATAGCTCCTCCGCTTTTTCAAACTAAGGGCTCTGTCAAGAATAACTTCGCAGAATTGGCGCAGGTCGGAGGTTGCTACTGCTGGCCCAAAGCAACTACTCTGGAACGGTATTGGAGACCACCCCCCCAGTAGGAGAATCTTGATGAAAGCGGTCGTTATCACAGCTCCCGGAGGCCCTGAGGTTCTGGAACTCCAGGATATTGTCGAGCCTTGTCCCGGCCCCGATCAGATCCTGGTCAGAGTGCGTGCGACAGCTCTCAATCGGGCCGACATCCTGCAACGCCAGGGACACTACCCACCACCTGCCGGGGTCAGGACGGATGTCCCCGGATTGGAGTTTGCCGGAGAAGTCGAGTCAGTCGGGGCAGGAGTCACGGGATGCACCGTTGGCAGTCGGGTGATGGGGCTCCTGCCTGGTGAATCCTATGCCGAGAAAATTGTGACCTGGGAGCGCCTGGCCCTGCCCATTCCATCCGAAATGTCTTTCCTGGAAGCAGCATCCATCCCCGAAGTGTTCCTGACAGCCTACGACGCTTTGCTGCTGCAAGCGCGATTGGGGGCCGGGGAAACCGTGTTGATCCACGGCGCAGGAAGTGGTGTCGGGACAGCTGCAGTTCAGATTGCGCGCCTGGCCGGTGCCGTCACCATCGGCACGGCGGGTTCGGACGAGAAACTCTCCCGCGCTGCCGAGTTGGGCCTCGGCGTCGGGATCAACTACAAGCATCAGGACTTTTCCGACATCGTCCGCGAGCACACCGGCGGACGTGGAGTCGATGTAATCCTGGATGTGGTGGGAGCCCCCTATTTCGAGAGGAATCTGGACAGCCTGGCTGCCCGCGGAAGGCTCCTGCTCGTCGGCTTGCTGGGTGGCCCAACCGCCAGTGTTGACCTGAGCCGGATTATGGGAAAGCGCCTCAGAATCCTGGGAACCGTCCTGCGCCCGAGGCCCTTGGAGGAGAAGATCGCCCTGTCCCAGAAATTTCAGGCTCTGCTATTGCCCCTGTTCGAAAAGAACAGCCTCAAACCTGTTGTAGACCGAGTCTTCCCACTCAAAGAAGCGGCACAAGCCCACATCTACCTCGAAGAGAATCGGAGCTTCGGAAAGGTTGTGTTGGAAGTCTCCTAAGCTGAAACTTCATTGGGTAGGAGATCATCCAAGAGTCGCCAATGACAGAGCCGTGACTGCAAAGGAGCGGTCCCGGCATACGGATGCCGGAAACAACCGACCAAACAGACGGTGGCCGATTGCATCTCCTTTTTTATGGCATGTCCCGATCGGTGATCGGGACCGCTCCTTTGCAGTCACGGCTCTGTCATTGGCGGTAGCGACAATCACGGCAGACGTAACCGAAGTTTCGTTCTCGAATGTGGCCAGGGCTTCCTGGGGGCGCAACTGACCTGAAACTTCCAGCGCCAGGTGGTGGCCTCACTAGCCGCTGGATCAGAGTGGTGCTGGACGAACGTGCTCTCTGCGCTTTAGCGCGACCACGTTCTCGATGTGGTAGGTCTGTGGGAACATATCAACTGGCTGCACCTTCTCCACTGCGTAAGAGCTGCCCAGAAACTTCAGATCTCGCGCCTGGGTGCTCGGGTTGCAGCTCACATACACAATGCGCTCTGGGGCCAGCTCCAGAATCGACTCGCACACCTCCTTGTGCATGCCGACCCGGGGCGGGTCCACCACCAGCACATCGGGACGACCGCGGCGTAGGGCGAAGTTTCTAGTCAGCGACTTGGCCGCATCCAGTGAGAAGAAGCTGCAGTTGTCGATTCCATTAACCACCGCATTGGCACGAGCGCCCTCAACTGCCTGCTCGTGACTGTCGATACCCACCACCTTGCGGCAATCTGGCGCAAGTAGGAGAGCTATCGTCCCTATTCCAGAATACAGGTCGTAGACCACTTCACGACCGCTTAGCTGTGCATATTCGCGGACCACCCTGAACAAATGGCATGCCTGAGAACTGTTGGGCTGGAAGAATGTCGTCGGAGAAATGCGAAACTCGAGGTCGCCGATCCGCTCGCGTATGGTACCGGGGCCGTGATAGACGATCTCCTCCGAACCATACGCCACCGGCGAGAGCGTGTCATTGATTGCGTTGATCACAGTGGTCACTTCAGGTATCTCGCCGAGAATCGCTTCGGTCAGCAGCTTCATCCTGTCTGGACGGTTGTGACGAGTGACAAGATAGATCATGCTTTCGGCTGAGAAAAAGCCAGTGCGAATCACCAGATTGCGCAGATAGCCTTCTCGCGTATTCGAGTTATAAGCCGTCCAACCCTCCGCCCTGGCAACCTGGCGGACCTTGTTGACGATCTGCACGCTGAGAGAACTCTGGAGGTGACACTCATCCAGATCGAGGATCTTGTCATAGCGCTTGGGGATGTGGAGACCGAGAGCGAATCCCTTCTCCAATTCATCTCCGCTCGCGATCTCCGCTTCAGTCAACCACCGGTTGGCTCCGAAGCTGAATTCCATCTTGCTCCGGTAGTCGTAGATGTGGGGTGCCGGGAGCGTCGGCTCCACCGAAACTGAATCAAAACCGCCAATGTGTTCCAGGATGTCGGCCACCTGTCGCTGTTTGGAGAGGAGCTGCTGCTCATACTCCATATGCTGCCACTTACAGCCGCCACAGACCCCGAAGTACTTGCAACGAGGATCCACCCTATGAGGGGAGGATTCCAGCAATTCATCCACTACCGCTTCGGCGTACTTCTTTCTCGACTTAACAATGCGGGCCAGGACTCTGTCCCCTGGAACAGCATTGCGGACGAAAACCACCAATCCGTCCGAGCGGGCTACAGAATGTCCCTCAAAGGCAGCGGAGTCTATTTCGAGTTCCAGGGTCGTTCCTTTAGTCAACATAATCTCTTCACCGGTGCCGGCGTTCGATCATAGCAGATTTGATTGCTGGGCTTGTTCGGGCAATCCTGGACTAGAATGGTTAGAGATGAAGGCTCGCCAAAGTCTGCGAATCGGGAACGCCAGTGGATTCTGGGGAGATGACCTCAGGGCCTTTGGGCGTCAGCTCTCGGGAGGAAGGCTCGACTACCTGACGCTCGACTTCCTGGCCGAGGTCACCATGTCGGTGCTCCAAAAGCAGCGCGCTCGCAATCCAGATCTTGGATACGCCGTCGATTTCCTGGAACTGATGCACGAGTCTCTCCCTTTGCTGGAAGCTAACGGCACCAAGGTGATCACCAACGCCGGAGGACTGAACCCCTTGGGTTGCGCCGAAAAGGTCGCGGAGATCGCCGCCGAGCTCAAGCTGAAGACGAGGATCGCCGCCGTCGACGGTGACAACCTGATGGACCGTTTGGACGAGCTTCTCCACAAGGGCATCAGCCTCACCAATCTGGACACCCAGGAGGACTTCTCCCAGATTCGGGGTCGGGTGCAGAGCGCCAACGCCTATCTGGGTTCCCATTCGATCGCCCGAGCCCTGGAGGAGGGGGCTGAGGTAGTCGTTACGGGCCGCGTCATTGACGCGGGCATGGTGGTAGGTCCTCCCCTGTTCGAGTTCGGCTGGGACCCAGAGGATTGGCATCGAATCGCTTCCGCTCTGGTGGCCGGTCACATCCTGGAATGCGGAGCCCAGGCCAGTGGCGGAAACCTGACCGACTGGAAGGAAGTGCCCTCGTTTCTCGAAATGGGTTATCCCCTCGTGGAGATGTGCTCCGACGGCAGCTTTCACGTCACCAAACCCGAGGACTCTGGAGGACTCGTCAATCGCAAGACGGTTACCGAACAACTGGTCTACGAGATCGGGGATCCACGCGCCTACTACACCCCCGATGCGATCGTCGACTTCACCTCGGTAAGACTGTCTGATAAGACGAACAACCGGGTTAAGACAAACAACCGGGTGCACGTCTCAGGTGTCCGAGGCCGTCCTCCCACGGACCAGTTGAAGGTCTCGATTTCCTACCAAGACGGTTTCATGGCCCACGGCACGATGATCGTCAGCGGGCCTCAAGCCCTGACCAAGTGCCAGTGGATTGCCGACAGCTTCTGGAAGCGTCTGGGATTGGATTTCCAGGAAGTCAGCACCGAAATGGTCGGGTACAACGCCTGCCACCGTCACCTGGTGCCGCCTGCTGATCCCCCGGAGATCCTGTTGCGGCTGGGTGCCAAGGACCCCAAGAAAAGCCAGATCGAAACCTTCGCGAAGCAGTTCACGTCGCTACTCCTGAGCACTGCGCCCGGTGTGGCAATGGTAGGTTCGCGCCCCAGGATTCAGGAGGTGATTGCCTACTGGCCGACCCTGGTGCCCAAGCGGGAGATCACACCTCGAGTCGTTCTGATCCGTCCGCGTAAGGTGTTTCAGGTGCCCTCACTTGGCGCCATTCAGGCGCAGGGGCGCCCGGACTCCGTTCCCGCAGCAGGTCCGCCCGAGGAAACTGCCGATGCGAGTGCCCCTACCGCTTCGGCCGTTCTGCTTGATCTTTGCTACGCGCGTTCCGGAGACAAGGGGAATATCTGCAACGTAGGGGTCGTCGCCCGATCCGAGACTATCTACCAGTGGCTGCGAGGCATCCTCACGGCGGAAAGAGTCAAGGAGTATTTCGGCGATCTCTGCAGGGGCGAGGTCGAGCGGTTCGAGCTTCCCAATCTGCTGGCCTTCAACTTTCTAATGCGCGATGCCCTGGGAGGAGGAGGCACCTCCTCGCTGCGCATCGATCCCCAGGGCAAGACCATGGCACAGGCGCTGCTGATGATGCGGCTGGACGTGCCGGTCGCAGTCCGAGACTCGGCACCGGGGCAACCCGGAGCGCATTCTTGAAGTTTCACTTCAGTGCCGCCCCGACCGAGCTGGCTCCATTCGAGAAAGAAACTTGGGTCATCCGGTAAATGGGGAGGTGGGGACGTGGTTGGCACCTTCCGGATCCCAAATCTGCTCCCCGTTCGCTTGTCCATATAGTCGGCTGCAGTAGCAGAGGCCGTGGGAACTGTGGAAAACTCCGAGCGACATCGAACCGGGCCAGCAAGCCCGTGATACGGAGTTTTCCAAGCGCTGTGCGAACGGTGGAAAAACAACTGCGAGCACTTGCCAGTTCTCCTCTAGAACTACTTGTTTTTCCACGGTTTGCATAGTGCGGCAGTTTCCATGGCCTGCCTTTGACTGGCGGCACCTCCCCATTTACCGGATGAACCAGAAACTTCCGTCATCTCTAGCTAGTGCCCGTCCGGAAATGTGTAAGTAATTGATAAGGAAGGGGAAAGAGGGCTTTTTCAAGCTCCGAAATTGTCAGGGTCGTTTGCTAGACTATCTGGTGTAAACAATTAGACTGAAACGACTTAGGACGATTTCAGGAGTTCGAAGATGCGTCAAAAGCGTGAAAAACAACGCCCCCTTTCCCCGCCATGGCCCGATCACCAACTGGCCCATGAATTGAAGGTGATCTCGCGCATCCTGGACGACAATCCCCAGACGCTGGAGCTGATAGTACAAGATCTCTCTGACAGGGTCGATTCCAGTGTCGGCGCCCCCGGTTTGACGGCCGAGCAGGTGCTGCGTTGTGCCGTCATCAAACAGCTGCATCAGTTCAGCTATCGCAAGCTGGAGTTTCATCTGGTGGATTCGCAAAGCTGTCAGAGGTTCTGTCGCTTGCCCTATGGGGCGTCGATCAGCAAAGCCACCCTGGCGGAGAACCTGGGGAAGATTGAGCCGGGGACATGGAAGGCGATCAACGACCACTTGGTGCGCTGGGCGCAGGCTCGGGGTCTGGAAAAAGGCCAACGGATTCGGGTCGATGCCACGGCGGTCCAGACCAACGTCCACTATCCGCTCGACAGTGAGCTGTTGGACGACGGCATTCGAGTCGTCACCCGGTGGCTGGGGCGGCTGCGGGACTGGGAAGGGATCGGCTTCGTCGATCACACGCGACGGGCCAAGCGGCGCGTCCTGAACATCCGCAACCGCCGCGGCAAGAAGCGCCTGGAGAGTTACCGCGATCTGATCAAGGTGGCGTCCAAGACGGCCCACTATGCCGAGCAGGCGCTGGCCGCGTCGGCGCAGTGGAGCGATCCCCTCAGTCTGGCCGGGGCGGCGCAACTGGCCCACTATCTGGAGCTGTTGCACCAAGTCATCGAGCAGACTCAACGACGGGTCCTTTCGGGCGAGGCCGTCGCGGCCCAGGAGAAGATCTGTTCCCTCTTCGAAGAGCACACCGATATTATCAAGAAGAGCCCTCGGGAAACGGTTTTCGGCCACAAAGTGTTTGTCAGCACGGGGGCCTCGTCGCTGATCCTGGATTGTGTGGTGGAACGCGGGAATCCAGCCGATAGCAACTATGTGCAACCCTTCTTAGAGCGTCATCGACAGCTGTACGGGAAGGTCCCGCGCCAGAGCGCCTGGGATGGCGGTTTTGCCTCGGCTGCCAACCTGAGCTGGGCCAAAGAGCAGGGGGTACAGGACGTGGCCTTTTCCAAAAAGTGTGGGTTGACGGTCGAGAGCATGGTGCGTTCCAGTTGGGTCTACAAACAGCTCAAACGCTTCCGGGCCGGGATCGAGGGGTGCATTGGGACCCTCAAGCACACCTTTGGTCTCCACCGCTGTACCTGGAAAGGCTGGCCTCACTTTCAAAGCTACGTCCATGCCAGCGTCCTGACCTATAACCTGGTCGTCCTCGCCCGACTCCTGTCCTAGCCCGTTCGGGCTGACGCTATTGTTTCTGGCTCCAACGCGGGGAGAAGTATGCACCGAATCAGCGCATTTTAAGGGAAGCGCCCTCCCCCGGGGGTCCGGGCTCTGGATCGGGCTGGGTCGAGCCGCTCTGTCAGCGGTCTGAGGTACAATAACTAGTTACGATTCAACACATTACAGTTCTGAAAACCCCGGTTTACGGACGGGCACTAGCTACGAACATCGAGAGCTGAGTGACGCTTGTAGCACGGGCACTCCTGCCCGTTGGTGTCCTCCACGGGCAAGAGTGCCCGTGCTACAGGTCACTGCTCTGTCAGATGCTGTCTCCTACACCTTCCCTCTGCCAAATGAAGTTTCAGCTTAGCGCCACAGTCCACGTCTATCTTGCCCTTACCTCAATAGATTGGATTCCTCAGCGACGTGCGACCCTTCTTTCCCTGAAAACAAACTAACTATCTGCTAACCTGAAACAGCTCATCATGTCTTGGGGAGGAAAGATACTCTTAATTCTCGGCCTGACGGCTGAGCTGCTTGCCCAGCCTCTCGACATCTACTTCATCGATGTCGAAGGAGGTGCTGCTACGTTGATCGTCACTCCGCAGCAGGAAACCATCCTCATCGACACCGGCTGGAGACGCGATGACAACCGAGATGCCAAGCGAATTCATCAGATAGTCTCCACCAGAACCGGTCTGAAACAGATCGATCATCTTGTCACGACTCACTTTCATCGTGATCACTACGGAGGGATTCAGCGTCTCTCCGAGATGATCCCGATCCTGAACTTCTTCGATCACGGTCCCATGAATGATGTTCCCGAGGATCCGCAGTTCGCGAGCGCCTACGTGGCCTACATGCGTGCCAACAAGGGACAACGTCAGAAGTTGAGTCCAGGTGATCAGATTCCTCTGAAGAAGAGTAAGGTGCCGCTCCAGGTCCAGTGTATTGCGTCAAACGGGGAGACCTTAGAGGGCACCAACGCCCCACCCAACCCGGAGTGCAAGAACACCCCTCGGCGAGAAACCGATTCGTCCGACAATGCCAATAGCGTGGCCCTGCTGCTCCGCTTCGGACAGTTCGAGTTCCTGGACTGTGGAGACTTGACCTGGAATGTGGAGGCGAAACTGGCCTGTCCTGCCAACGTCATAGGTAAGGTCGATCTTTACCAGGTAACCCACCATGGACTGAAGAGCAGCAATCACTCGGCTTTGGTCAGAGGCGTTGAGCCCACTGTTGCGGTGATCAACAATGGTCCCCGAAAAGGGGGAGACCCGGAAGTGTTTTCGCTCTTGAAGTCTACACCCAGCATCAAGGACATCTTTCAAGTACACAGGAACTTGAAAACCGGATCAAAGGACAACGCCCCCCCCGACTTCATCGCCAATCTGGAAGGCGAAGACGGCTGCCCCGGACGCTGGGTGCATGTCTCCGTCAATCCCGATGCCTCTAGCTTCAGCGTGACCAATAGTCGCAACAACCTGACCCGATCCTACACGGTCAAGTAGTCCCACCCGGGCCGCCTGGCGCCCCCTTATCTGGGTCGGTTGCGGCGGGATCCGGCAGGGCGAAGGCGTCAATCGGAAAGGAAGACCTTCCTCCCGATACCAGCTCGGCAATCAGGCGTCCGGTGACGGCAGAAAGAAGAATACCGTTGCGGTTGTGGGCGGTGGCGACAAAGACGTTCTCAAACCCGTCGACCTGCCCCAGGAATGGACCTCCTCGCCTGGTGGCCGGCCGAAGCCCTGCCCAACATTTGAGAAAAGCCATGTCTTTCAACCCAGGGGCCACCGTCAGAGCCCAATCCAGCAACTCCTGGATTCCCTCGGCCGAAGTTGATTTGTTATAGCCGACGGATTCGACTGTAGCACCCACGATCAGCTTGCCATCGGATCGCGGCACCAGGTAGCAGCCGCTGGCGTGGATCACACGTTCGATTTTCCTGGGCACCGACTCGAGCAGGACGATCTGTCCCCGCGATGGAAAAACCGGCAGATGGATCCCGAGTGATTCACCGAGCCGATTGGACCAGGCCCCGGCCGCCACCACGAACTGATCCCCTTCGATCCGTCCTGCGGGTGTGATCGCCGCCTGCACCTGATGTCCCTTGGATTCGAAGCCGATGACCGGGAGGGATTCGACTACTCTGGCCCCGAGCTTCTGGGCCCCCAGGGCCAGCGCACGCACCCAGCGGGGATTGCGAACCGATCCGTCATCCAGGAAATGGAGTCCCGCCACAGCAGAGGAGCTGATGACTGGTTCAAGTCGCAGCAGATCCGGGGGCTGCAAGAACTCGGCTCGAATACCCGCGCCGACCGATCGCTCATACCATTGGCGGGCATGGGGAATCTCTTCCTCCGAGAAAAAAAGGCGCAGTCCCCCACTGGCTCGATACTCGGGGTCCACTCCGGTGAGCTCCCGCAGTTCTTCGCACAGAGGAGCAAACATGGCGCGGCTCTGGGCCGCCAACTGTTGCTTTGGCTTGCGGCTCGACGGATCTCCGTGGGTGAGGATCCCAGCCGAAGCCCAGGAGGCCTCACGTCCTACCTGCCCCCGCTCCAGGAGCAGAACATCGACCTTCTCCCGCGCCAGGTGATAGGCAATCGAGCAGCCGATGACGCCACCTCCGACGATCACGACTTCTGCGGACTGAATCATTGAGAGCTCGCGATCAAGAACAGGTCCTCTGCACAAAAACACCAAGGTGAAACTTCAAGAATACGTCGCACGTCGAAACGTCAGAACGTCGCACGTCTCTACTCTACGAAAAGCGTGGGGAATGGGGCCAGTGCTTTCTGGGGGAGGGACTAAGCTGAAACTTCATTTTCAGATTGGAGTGGGAAAAGGACGTAATCCATTGATTTAGAACTGGATAGGGCCTTTCCCAGGCGATTGTCCAAGAAACCGTGGCGGTGGCCTCCGAGCCGCCGTCTTTCGAGCCATAGGCCTCGAAGGAAAGAACCCGGTGGCACGGAGGCCACCGCCACGTCCCTCGACTGAAGTTTCGTTCTCGAATGGGGCAGCACCGCTGGGGGGCCACTAAGCTGAAACTTCATTGGGTAGGAGATCATCCAAGAGTCGCCAATGACAGAGCCGTGACTGCAAAGGAGCGGTCCCGGCATACGGATGCCGGAAACAACCGACCAAACAGACGGTGGCCGATTGCATCTCCTTTTTTATGGCATGTCCCGATCGGTGATCGGGACCGCTCCTTTGCAGTCACGGCTCTGTCATTGGCGGTAGCGACAATCACGGCAGACGTAACCGAAGTTTCGTTCTCGAATGGGGCCAGTGCTTCCTGGGAGCCGGACTGAGTTGAAACTTCATTGCAAGAAGAGGGCGTAAGGAACCGCATCTGACAGAGCAGTGACCTACAGGAAGGTCAGGAAATGAGAAAAGCGGGTATTTTGATGGGCTTGAGAACATCGTAGAGCCTGGCTCCGAATTGATCGCTTAAGAAGGTCTGGAGACCGGGATCATCGTCATCATCATCATCGTCGTCATCGTCCCCATCGTCGTCATCGCCGTCATCGCCACCCAGGGCAACTTCCCTGACTGGGTAGCAGAGAAAATGATCCAACTGGATCGCACTCAGGTCGGGACTTGGCAAAAGCATCTCCAAGCTCTGTGAAGCCGGCACCAAGAGACGGTTCGGCTTCCTGACATCCAGGATCTTTACACCGAACTCGTTCTCCACACGCACCCGGCGACTTCTGAAGCGACCCGACTTCACCCTATAGACCGTCAAGTGCGTCTGATCGTCCATGATGCCACCGCCATCCTTGTCGGCGGGCTTTGCCAACGCGATTCGTTTGTCCACCTCGAATCTTCCCACCTGGAACTGATCTGCTAGAGCCACTTCACGCTTCTCGAACTTGGGCGCCCCTCGAGAGTTTCTCACCTGGTAATACAGGAAGTTATCAGAGGGTCCTGGGGTGGAACCGGGCGTCGGTGTGGCCGTCGGCGGTACTGGGGTATCAGTCGGCGTCGGTGGTATCGGCGTCGGCGTCTCTGTCGGCGTCGGTGGCACTGGCGTTGGCGTCGGCGGTACCGGTGTTGGCGTCGGTGGTACCGGTGTTGGCGTCGGTGGTATCGGAGTCTGCGTCGGCGTCGGTGTGGGCGTAAGTGTCGGATTTGGGGTGGCGGTAGGAAGGGTTCCCAACCCGTAAGAATAGTCAGCCGCCAATCGGTCGTCGACCCCAAGAAAGGCGCCCACGTTACCTCCGTGGATTGAAGCGCGCATCAATGCATCGTCTTTGTCACCGGGAACGCAGGGCCCACTGCCGGTATCCCCACAACTGTGGCCAAAACCGAGACTGTGACCGAACTCGTGGGCCAAAGTCTCTTCCATGTTCGCGAACGATACACAGGTCGTCCCATTGTTAGTGGTAACGTTGGTTCCAATGATCGTTCTGAAGGTTTGCCCATGAAACGAGTGGGTACCGGAAGAGCAGTAACCTCCCGTGGCGAGAACGCCTCCGCTCCCGCACACAAAGGTGCCAGACACCACTGAAAAACGATCTCTGGTTGTTCGGAATCGCAACCGCGGGCGGTTGATTCAGCTCCCCGCATTTCTCATCGCTTGTCGTAGCGAGGCGCCGCAAGGGCCGTCCTGGCAAGGCTTGCGACCGACGCCCCCGCAGTCGTACTCGTGCAGTCCGTCGAGGAGGCCGAGGGAGCGAAACACAGCCAGTTTGCGGCGACGCAGTAGACCAGCGATGAGAAATGCGGGCTGGGCCGCCGTGCTTCGAGCCAAATGGCTCGAAAGCGGAAGACTTCGGCCTGGAGACCGAACCCACGTCCACGAACCGTCGGAACCAAATGAAGTTTCAGGTTAGTAGCCCCCCGCTGCGCGGCCCCATTCTAGAAGGAAACTTTCCCTGGGCAGCTGTGAGGTTGGGACCTGTATCAGGGCCCTCTCCCTGACAGTCACGGCTCTGTTCCTGGCGAAGCCTGCATGATTTTCTCGTCGTTCAAGCCACTAGCTAGTGCCCGTCCGGAAATCCGTAAGTAATTGATAAGGAAGGGGAAAGAGGGCTTTTTCAAGCTCCGAAATTGTCAGGGTCGTTTGCTAGACTATCTGGTGTAAACAATTAGACTGAAACGACTTAGGACGATTTCAGGAGTTCGAAGATGCGTCAAAAGCGTGAAAAACAACGCCCCCTTTCCCCACCATGGCCCGATCACCAACTGGCCAATGAATTGAAGGTGATCTCGCGCATCCTGGACGACAATCCCCAGACGCTGGAGCTGATAGTACAAGATCTCTCTGACAGGGTCGATTCCAGTGTCGGCGCCCCCGGTTTGACGGCCGAGCAGGTGCTGCGTTGTGCCGTCATCAAACAGCTGCATCAGTTCAGCTATCGCAAGCTGGAGTTTCATCTGGTGGATTCGCAAAGCTGTCAGAGGTTCTGTCGCTTGCCCTATGGGGCGTCGATCAGCAAAGCCACCCTGGCGGAGAACCTGGGGAAGATTGAGCCGGGGACATGGAAGGCGATCAACGACCACTTGGTGCGCTGGGCGCAGGCTCGGGGTCTGGAAAAAGGCCAACGGATTCGGGTCGATGCCACGGCGGTCCAGACCAACGTCCACTATCCGCTCGACAGTGAGCTGTTGGACGACGGCATTCGAGTCGTCACCCGGTGGCTGGGGCGGCTGCGGGACTGGGAAGGGATCGGCTTCGTCGATCACACGCGACGGGCCAAGCGGCGCGTCCTGAACATCCGCAACCGCCGCGGCAAGAAGCGCCTGGAGAGTTACCGCGATCTGATCAAGGTGGCGTCCAAGACGGCCCACTATGCCGAGCAGGCGCTGGCCGCGTCGGCGCAGTGGAGCGATCCCCTCAGTCTGGCCGGGGCGGCGCAACTGGCCCACTATCTGGAGCTGTTGCACCAAGTCATCGAGCAGACTCAACGACGGGTCCTTTCGGGCGAGGCCGTCGCGGCCCAGGAGAAGATCTGTTCCCTCTTCGAAGAGCACACCGATATTATCAAGAAGAGCCCTCGGGAAACGGTTTTCGGCCACAAAGTGTTTGTCAGCACGGGGGCCTCGTCGCTGATCCTGGATTGTGTGGTGGAACGCGGGAATCCAGCCGATAGCAACTATGTGCAACCCTTCTTAGAGCGTCATCGACAGCTGTACGGGAAGGTCCCGCGCCAGAGCGCCTGGGATGGCGGTTTTGCCTCGGCTGCCAACCTGAGCTGGGCCAAAGAGCAGGGGGTACAGGACGTGGCCTTTTCCAAAAAGTGTGGGTTGACGGTCGAGAGCATGGTGCGTTCCAGTTGGGTCTACAAACAGCTCAAACGCTTCCGGGCCGGGATCGAGGGGTGCATTGGGACCCTCAAGCACACCTTTGGTCTCCACCGCTGTACCTGGAAAGGCTGGCCTCACTTTCAAAGCTACGTCCATGCCAGCGTCCTGACCTATAACCTGGTCGTCCTGGCCCGACTCCTGTTGTAGTCTTTTGTGGCTGACCGTACTGCCTTGTGGCTCCGACTCAGGGAGAGGTCTGCGCCGAACCGGTGTTTTTTGGCCCGTGCGCCCTCGCTCGCTCGTCCTCGCTCTGGATCGAGCTGGGTCGAGTCGGTCTGTCAGCAGTCTCAGGTATAAAAAGTGGTTCCGATTCAACAGATTACAGTTCTGGGAACCCCGGTTTCCGGACGGGCACTAGCTACGAAAGCTCTGCCATCAATAGATGCCCTTCCTGGGCAACCTGCAACTTGCGACGTGCGACGTTCAGACGTGCGACGAATTGTTCGTCCGGAATTCGAACCTGACACTGAGGTGCTTGAGTTCAGCGATTCTTCGCCTTGAGGTGTTTGTCAGCGAACTTGAGATATTGGTCCCAGTCGTAATCGGTGACATCATGCTTCCCCACACGAATGTGATATCCGATGGTGTTCATGATAGGTTGATTCACCGGCGGCATCGACTCCATCTCCAGCCCCGTCCTACCGAGGAGCCGATAGATTGGCGAGGCGTGCTTGGCCGACAGAAACTCTCCCGCGGGGTCGGCCCAACGATCCTCTTGAGCGCTCGCGACGTAGACGGGGCGCGGCGCAATCGCGGAAATCAGCATGTGCTGATCGACCGGTAGAGCATCCTCGTTGTCGTTGTACTTCGAGAAGTTCTTGCAGAACCAATGCGGAAAGGCGGTGTTGATCCGCTTGACCGTCTCGCCGAAGCGGCGCCGGCTCAAGGCAGCGCCTCCACAGCCCGAGTTGTTGGAAATGACCAGAGCAAAACGCTCGTCCTGGGCACCCGCCCAGAGCGCTGTCTTACCCAGTCGGGAATGCCCCAGGACAGCTACCTTCCGACGGGCGATCTGTGGGTCTTTCTCGAGATAATCCAGGGCCCTGCTGAGCCCCCAGGCCCAGGCGCCGATCGCCCCCCACTGATCCGGGGCCGGTTCGCTCTGAGTTCCTTCGTAGAAGAGGGGATGCACCCCATTCTGGAAGCCGTCATCAAAGTCAGGATCGATGTCCCCATAGTAGGCCGTTGCCAGGGCATATCCTCTGGCCAGAATCTTTTCCACCGGCCAGCGGCTGGCACTGATACCGCGTGAGGCTTCGGTGGCCCGATTGTCGACGACGATCCCTTCGTCTTTGGAGGGACGCATCCACTGGTCCGAGAGCACGATGCCGGGGTCAGGGTGAATGGAATGATTCCCATTGAAGTTGAGTCCCAGAAAGGCGGGGACCGGCTCTTTCTCGCTATTGGGTAGGTAGATCAGCAGGTTGATGCTGGGACCGGTTTTGTCGCGCTTGAAAAAAATCGAAACTTGTTTTCGGGTCGCCTTGCCGCCCAGAGCCGTTGGGTCGACCGACTCCTTGAGAGCTGTTGTCCGTGGTCGTCCGGGGCTTCGACCATAGACGTGAGTCTCGAAGAGTTTGAGGATCTCCACTCGCCTGAGCCGGCGCCAGGTCTCTTTATGCGTGATCTTGCTTCCACTGGATGTCAGCAAGGGGTCGGGCAGCGTATAGGCCGGCACCTTCGATTCTTCGTAGTTAAAGGACTCTTCTTCTTTTTCTTCTTTTTCAGCGGGTAAATTCCAAGCGTGTAAATTCCAGTTGAATCCCAGTGTGACCCCACAGAGGATCGTGATTACCCGCGCAGTCAGCACCCTCTTAATCGAAAACAACGACAACCTCCTCCAGAATGGGAGACACGGCCCCAGTTGCTGTTGGATTGAGAACAGCCCGATACTGCATCGCCTGGTGGGACGCATCGGGACGGCGTAGGGCTCCTGGCTGCTCGTAGTAGGTGCCTGGGCCCCCAGGACCTATCCAGGAAGCCTTCTCCAGGCCCTCGGCCCCAGCGGCGCTTCGCAGCTGCAGGCGTACCCGGCTTCCGTGCGGAGTCTGGGCCTTCCAGGTAATGCTGCGGGGAACCGAGTCGCCATAGACGTGCACCGACGAGATGTAGTCGTATTCATGGCGGCGATCATAGATGTTGCCCAGGTCGACACCCGAGTCGTTGTGGGGTCCCCGGGCGGGAATTCCGAGTCTCCTGTCTGGCTGAAAGCCGTCCGCCCCTCCCCAGTAGAGAAAGGAATCGGTGACGTGGTCGCCAAAGGATCCTATCTGGTTGGGGTCTCCCTCGGAGCGGTGGCAGACCCAGAGAATATCGTTGTAGCCGTCCTGGTTGAAATCGGTGACCAGACTCCCTGTGCCCGAATTGGTGGGCAGCGTAAACATTCGTTCGGAGGGAAAGCCATCCGGCCCCCCCAGATAGACCCGCGACAGGGTCGCACGGCTGGAGCCGGTGTTGTAGTTGGGACAGAGGAGGTCCAGCCAACCATCCTGGTTGACGTCCGCCACGGTGATCAGGATAGTCCCCTCGATCTCGATGGTGTCTCGCCTGTCTTCCGAGTACTCTCCCTTCCCTCTGCCCCAATAGACGAAACCGGTGGTGAGGCGGGAACCTCCCTCGATGGCCCGACTGAGCACCAGATCCAGTGATCCATCCTGGTTCAGATCTGCCACCTCGACCCCACGGAGCCCTTTTGACCCGGCGACGAAGCTCCTGCGAGAGGAAGAGTAGTTGCGCGTCCCATCTCCCCAGAAAATGGGGACACCTTCATCCCCACTGGCGAAGAGCAAATCGAGAAATCCATCCTGATTGAGATCGGCGACTGTAGGAATTCCGGCGGGTCCGGTGGGAAGTTCCAGACGCTCAGGCACGACGTAACCATCTGCTCCTCCGAAAAAGACAAACGCACCTTTCTCCTTATCGGTTGCCTTGGGCGCATTGGACAGCACGATATCCAGATAGCCGTCCCGGTCGAGGTCGGCCACAGTGGCGCCGGCACTTCCATTGCCGTTCAGCGCCGAACGTCTGGTAGGAGAAAAGCTGTTGGGGCCGCCCCAGTAGATGTTGCTCTCCTGCTTCCAGCGCACCGTCTCCCCAAAATTAGAAACGATGAGCTCGGTCCAGCCGTCGTCATTGAGGTCGGCAGAGGCCCACTCGTAGGGATCGACGGCGGGTAGGGAAAGCCTTCGTTTGGCACTGTAGTTTCCCTGCCCATCTCCCCAGTAGACATAGATGGGACTGTTCCCTCCCCGAGTGCGCCCAACGGTGTTGTTGAACAAGAGATCCAAATGGCCGTCCCCGTTGAAGTCAGCGGACAGGTTGCCAACCGCCCCCTGGGTAAAGAGGGAGGTGCGCCGTGTCTGGAGAAACCCTTCGGGCTTGTTCCAGAAGATGTAGGAAGGCACGTCGAAGGAAAAATGCTCTTTGTAATTCGAGACGACGATTTCTTTCCAACCGTCCTGGTTCAAGTCCGCTGTCGAGACACCCCAGGCACCGACAGTCTCGAATTCCTGACGGCGCTCGGCCGAGAAACCTTCGGCCGATCCCCAGTAGAGGTAGGAGAGAGTGAGGGGATTCCCTTCGATCTGGTGATTGCTGCAGAAGATATCTGGCGTGCCATCGTTGTTGAGATCATCCACGACACAGTCACGGGCGTCGTGGGTGGGAAGCTCCAACCGATGCTGCTCGGAGAACTGGCCATCCCGATTCAGATAGACATAGGAAACGGGTCCCTTGCCGTTGGCGAAGACGATATCGGTGTGCCCGTCACCGTCGGCGTCGGCCAGCTCGACAGCCCATGCCTGATGGGTCGCAAGCTCACTTCGCCGGCCCGGATCTAAGCCTTCGGGGCCACCCCAGTAGATGAAAGAGTTGACGTCGGCGTTCCCGCCCGCCTCCTGATTGGCGAAGACTACGTCGGGCCAGGAATCCCCGTTCAAGTCCTCCACCGCTACATCCGAGGCTCCGAGCGCGGGCAAGTCGGTGGAATTCTTGGGATCGAATCCCTTCTCAGAACCCCAGTAGATGGGACAGGGCGATTCGTAGCCTCCGTCCCGAAAGCCGGCCCGATACTCCCAGAATCCGGCGGACAGAGCGAAGATGATATCGAGATGGCCATCCCGGTTCAGATCGCCGATTGCACTGCGCTGGGCTGCCCGCGTCGGCAGCGTCAGCTTGCGCGAAAAGGGATGGAATCCCCACTGGGAGTCATCCTGGCGCTCTTGCAGCTCTTTGATTCCGCCGAAGTAGACGAAGGAATCCATCCCATCCCAGGTCCCGTTGGTGTAGTTGGCCAGGACCAGATCCATCTGTCCATCGCTGTTCAAATCGGCTGCAGAAGACCACTGGGCTCCGTCGTTCGGAATATAGGATTTCCTCAGGACATCGAAGTCCTTCCCGTTTCCCCAGTAGATCTCCGCGTCCAGCTTCTCGCGGTGCGGATGGGTATTGGAGAAGACCAAGTCGATGAATCCATCGTGATTGAGATCCCAGCGGTTGATCAGCTGGATCCGCCCCTTCCGGGAGACGTAGGTGTTGGCACCACCGTCCCCGAAGCTGCCGTCGGCGAAGTCCTCGAAGCTGCTTTCATGCCAGACATCATTCGCCGGGACCTGAGGGGTTATCGTGAAAAGGATCGGCAAAACCCACCCATACCCTCTGAAAAACCAACCGCGCTTCGATCGACTATCCATCATCAGTGGTCCTCTGCAACCCCGGGTCGTCAGACCCGGGTCCTTGGGATTGGCAGGCGCTTTCCTAAGACTCTGTGGATCTTGAAACGTCGGGCCTTGGATCTTGAAACGTCGGGCCTTGTCAATCAGCGACGAGCCTCTTCCAGATAGCTGCGAGCAAACTCCAACAGCCCGGACGATCTCAGGCCGATGCGGCGAGCTTCCTCTTCGGCCTTGTGAAGGCTCCAGTTGTCGTGAAGCACTCGGTGGATGATCGAGAAACTGCCGACCCGATTGGCGCTGGCACAGTGGATGAACATTGGATGATTCGACTCGTCAGCAACAGCGCGCAGGAACGCCTCTACCTGCTCTGGCTGCAAATTGGATGAATCCACGGGGATGTTGAAGTATTTCAGGCCGAGCGCCTCGGCCGTTTCCTCTTCCTGGGCACCCAGATTCGTTTCTTCGGGCCGCCTCAGATTGAGAACACTGTTGACACCCTGCTCCTTCAGCCTCTTCAGGTCCTCCGGTGAAGGCTGGCCCCCGGTGCAGAAATCCTTTGCGACCCAAAGGAAGTTCTTGGCCGAAATCGCAGAATCCTGCTGAACCTGTGATTGCAGCGAACAAGCGGCGAGAAGACAGGCCAGGGGGGTCGTGAAGCGGATGGCTCTCATCGGCACCGAGTATAGCCCCAGAACCGCGACGACGCCACAGATCGAAGTCGCCGAGAACCTTCAGGCTCGATGCGCCCGGAACCTCCCCCCAGAGCCGCAACCCCTTCAGGGTTGAGATTCAAAGGGGTTGCCATCTACCCAGGGTTCGGAAACCCTGGGCTGGAATACGCAATCCCGTTGGGATTGACCTCGATTGATTTCTTGCAGGAAAAGTGCCTCCGGAAAAAAGGGATGCGACCTGCGACCTCTTCGAACTGACCTGCGATCTTCAGTAGAACCCCATCTCCGTGATTTCCAGCTCCGACGAAAATCCGGCTCTCGAGGTGTAGTTGCTGCTGCTGATGAACATGGAATCGATCTTTGACAAGGGCATTTCCTCTCTGGAGTGATCTACCCGGTAGAACTCTTCGAAGGGAACTCGGCAGAGATTCTGCTTTCCAGGATGGAGCTTGAAGGACGCATAGTACCAGCGGTCACCACTTCTCAACTCGACAAAATAGCGGAGATATCTATCCGATACCGCCCGGATGTAAAAGCCGGAATAGGCGGAGAGATCTGCTCTATCCCTTTTGGCAAGGGCGCACCATGTGTTTTCGCCGCCGGGGACGAACCTGGGGAGGGTATACTTCAACCTTATGCCGCTCCCGTCCGGGTCGAGAGAGGCGACCGAAACAGGATCCTTCTCCACCCTGAAAGCCGACAGATCAATGGGGCGAGGGTCCCACTTTCTCGGAACTTCCTCCTGCTGGTGAGATCGTTCTGAGGGTCGGACAAGAATCGGATTCGATAGAATCCAGGGCACTTCAGACGAGAGGAAAGGGTGTTCCACCAGATACACCTCTGCACGATAGATCCCCGGACCAGCCGGGCCATATTCGAGCGGCGCATCCAGGACTTCTCCCACCACGAGGCCATCCCTCCTCAACACCACTCGCACCTTTTGCGCAATTGTTCCCACCGATACCCGCAGCCTTGCCTTCTGGCGGAGCAGGCTGCCACTGCGATACTCATCAGCGCCTGCACGCGCCGTAAACTCGAAGCTCTGAGGCTCACCTGCCGCTCTCACAAGACAAAAGAAGTCCCCTCGCCGAATCGCTCGGAGTGGATCTCCCTGGTATCGCCTATCGATGCCCAGGGCCAGCGAATCGAACAGGGTCGAATAGGAGGGGACGGGCACATCCAGAATCCTCGCCAGGCGGAATCCCCCATGGGCGTTCACAGCAAAGAATCCTGACACCGCGGCCCTCTGCAGCAAATCATCCCAGCGCGACAAGGCCTCAGATGGGTGCGTTAGAGCGGTCAGGAAATAGGACTTCGAGAAAGGGAGGTAGAGAAACAGCAGAGCCCGGCGCAGCACGCCCGCCCGCTTGAGGATCGACGACATGTTCATGACCTCGATCCCGGAGGGCCTGAAATCCTCGTCCCAGTAACGCCAACCCAGATCGGGATCTGTCGGATAGGCGATCACCGAATAGCCTCCCCACTCGTTTATGTCGGCTACCGCGTCGGGTGGGTGGGGAGGAAGCTTGAACAGAGGGACCCGGTTTGCCCCGAAGAAGTTGAGGTGCCCATCCACCATGGCGACCTCCGAGCCTCCGACAATTTCAACGCCTTCGAGTTTGGCGCGGTAGGTCGAAGCTTCGAAATGGGGTTTGCCATGCTCAGTAAGCAGGACCAGTCCAACATTCGCCTGCCTTGCTGCTCTGGCTATCCCTTGCGGAGACAGCAGGCCATCCGATAAAGCCGAATGGACGTGATAGACTCCCCAGAGATAGACATCCGATCGCTCAGGAACATAGCGACCGAGGTACAGACCGTAGCCGATGTAGAGCAACAGGGAGACACCCGTCAGGGCCAATGCCCGCTTCAACCAGAGCATGGGGGTTCCTCACAGGGTTCACGCAGAACGGCTCGCATTTCCTTCCGAAAATACCATGACAGCCGGAAGAACATCGTGAAAGTCCTGGTTACGGGAGCTACCGGCTTCCTCGGGGCTCATACCGTGGCAGAGCTGCGCCGAAGCGGACATGCCGTGAGGCTGCTGGCACGCGCCCAAGAGCGGGTCCCTGCTGCGTTGGAGCCGCTGGGAGTGGAGGGCACCGAGACGGTTGTGGGTGACGTCACCGAACCGGCCTCGGTTGAACGGGCCTTGAATGGCTGTGATTCAGTTGTGCACTGTGCCTCGATCTATTCGCTGGACCCCAGGGCGGCCTCCCGGATCAAGAAGACCAACGTCAGCGGAACCAGGCTGGTCCTGGAAAAGGCTCACCAGCTGGGGTTGGATCCCATCGTTCACGTTTCCAGCTTCGCGGCTTTGATTGGCATCCGAGGATCTACCCTGACCCCCGACTCTCCTCCTACGAGACCACCCGGTGCGTACTTTCGGTCCAAGGCCGACTCCGATTTGGTAGCTCGCGGATTCCAGGAGTCGGGAGCCCCTGTGGTCATCACCTACCCCGGATCCGTCTGGGGACCCCACGACCCCCATCTGGGGGAGAGCACTCAAATTGCGAGGAATATTCTTCGAGGTCTCTGGCGGGTAACCCCAAGGGGGCGAGTCCCCATCAGCGACGTCCGCGACGTGGCCAGATTGCATGCTGCGATCATGAAGAAGGGACAAGGACCGTGCCGCTACATGTGCCCTTCCCACGATCTGTCCCCACAAGAAATCGTATTCGTTCTCGCCCGAATCACCGAACGCTGCCTTAGCACGATCGCGGTTCCTCCTTGGACTCTCCACTGGCCAACGAGGCTGGCCGACGCGATCCAGCGAGTCCTGCCCCTACGCCTGCCGATCAACTTTCAGGCGGTCTACATAGCCGGTCTCGACCACCACCTGGACAGCTCGCTCACTCAGAAGCAGCTTGGAATCAAGCCTCGAGATCTGGACGAGACCCTGATCGACACGATCCGTTGGATGGTTGAGGAGGGCTGTCTCAACCCGAGACTGGCAGGTTCGCTCGGACACAGGTAGGCGGGCAAAGGTGATTGTCTAAGAAACCGTGGCGGTGGCCTCCGAGCCGCCGTTTTTCGAGCCATAGGCTCGAAGGAAAGAACACGGCGGCACGGAGGCCACCGCCACGTCCTTCGACTGAAGTTTTTTTCCTGTACGAACCGGCTCCGCCGGGGGCTTGGCTAAGCTGAACCTTCATCGGCTAGGCGATGCGCGCAAGAGCCGCCATTTGACAGCGCTAGTTCCCGCGAGTGATCCAGCTCGGCAAGCGGAGGCGACTAGTTCGGATCCCCTTCGAGCACCGAGTCCCGGTCTGCGTTATCGGACCAGAACACCCCATCCGACCAGAAAACTCCATCTGTCCAGAAAACGCCATCGGACCAGAACACGCCATCGGACCAGAAGACGCCCTTTGTCCAGGCCCGAGTCCCGTCGCCTCGATAAATCCCATCCGACCAGGAGAGTTCATCGGACCGGAAGATCCCGTCCGACCACAACATGCCCCTCGACCAGGAGACGGCGTCCGACCAGAACACCCCAGTGCCCCAAAACTGCCAGTTCTGGGGGTGCTGAATCAGGGAACTGTAGACGATCTGGTCGGCGTAGCAGAAGGCCCCACCAGCCACTACTCGTTCGCAGTTCTCCTGATAGAGGTCACAATTCCTTCCGAGTCGGGAACAGTCCTTCTCCCATTTCTTGCAGCTGCCAGGACCCATAAACCAGTAGGGCCGCGTCGCCTTCTTGACGCGCTGGCCCCGAACGTTGAGGTTCTTGGCCATCATCGAAGCCGTCTTTGCGTTGAGAAGCCCGTTGCCCTGCTCCAACATTGCGGGCTGCTCCAGTTTGACGGCGGTCAACGTGAGAATCAGCTTGACCAGATTGGGGGTCAGTTTTCGGTTAATCTGCAGAAGCTTGGCAACCGCACCGGAGGTGAACGCCGTAGCCACGCTCGATCCACTCAAGGCCAGGTACTCGCCATCCACGATATTCCCGGGAAGCCGCTGCTCCAACCAACTTCCAGGCACCAGGGTGGACGGAATCAGGTTAGCGGGGGCTACCAGGTCGGGTTTGAAGAGACCATCGATTGTGGGACCTCGCGAGCCATAGGTAGTTGCAATGTCATCGCCATGGCTGGGAGTCCCCCTGGTGTTGGCAGTCCCTACCGTTATCGCGCTGGGCTCTGTTCCCGGACTGGTGATCCCGCCCCAGATCTTGGACTGCTCTTCGGTTCTACCCAGATTCCCCGCGGAGACGACGGTCACGACTCCCGCATCAACCATGCTCGCGACAGCTTGGCAGAGAGGATCGATTGCATAGGACTCGATCGGCGGATGGCCCAGTGACAAGTTGGCGACTCGGATCTTGTACTCCGAGTGGTGCTTGACCACCCACTGAATCGCCCGAATCAGATTACTCGTGTACCCCCATCCCTCGTCTCCGATGACCTTCAGGTCAATGATCTTCGCCCGGTGAGCGCGGTCCCCTTCGTCCAGACCACAGATGACTCCTTCCAGGTGCGTTCCGTGGCCATAGCCGTCGTGGAGACGATTCGACTCTTGCCCGCTGACGTTGATCACTTCGCCAGACGTGAAATCGAGAGCCAGGATAGAGGCGCCCTGCTCGGGATCAGGCTGAACACCCGAGTCCAGAAGCGCAACCACTACGCTTCTGCCCTGCCGACGCACCTGGTCGAGTCCGATGGCGCTTCGAAAATCTTTCAGCGGTGAGAGATGTTGGGCCGCCCGAACGACTGCGTCCACGGTGATGTATTCGACCTCCTCCGACTTCTGCAGCCGATAGATCTGCTCGGGGGTCAATCTCGCCGCGTAGCCCTTTACCAGATCAAGAGCCTGGGAACGTTTGAGACCGAGTTGGCGCCGCAGGTTCTCGTCGCGTCCGAAGAATTCGTCCTTGATTTGAACAATCGCAGGTATTCGATAAGAGTACTCGGGCCGGGTCGAAATGAGGGCTACCTCCCGTAGGAGAACGGAAGAGATCTTGTTGGATTGTTCGCTCAGAATCGCCCCGAAGATGCTAGCGGACGGTAGCGTCCACAGCAGACCGAGAGCTAGCGCGGTGCCAAGAATCAGCCAGAGTTGTCCAGAGACTCTTCGCTTCACCATCTTTGACAGCGCGGAGCGCAAGGGTCACCTCTTTTCCATTGCACCCGGGCCAGATCACCGGATCAATTCGGATGTTTACTGCAACCTTCCTCTTCCTCCCTTTCTGCTCGCAAAGCGGCTAAGACCTGGAATCTCTAAAGCAATGCCCGTGCCAGTTCTAAAGGCGTAGGCGTCATAGCAACGATCCGCCGAGGAAATCCGCAATGCCCCAGCGTTGGCCGACAAATTGCTCCGCTGCAAGACTAGGAAAGGACTTGCCAGAAGGGGGCCGGAGACTGTCAAAGAAGCGGCGCTACCGACAAGAATCTGACTGTGATCTCTGCTCTCCTTCTTGCCGTTTTTCGCGGTGGAACAGGTCACGGTATAATCCCCATGCGGCGGAAAGCCGAAGAAGGTGCGAGAAGGAGTGGGTTTCACAACCCGAGAGAACAGACCCTTGATTTGGGTCAACCGACTCCGCAGTGGGTCACTCAAATGGAAACTCTACCCATGGGGTCATTGGCTGTCTCTAGAGCGCTAATTGAAGAGAAGAGTTCAGTGCTTGAGGACAGGGGAGATGGCACTGCTGTTTGCTCTCTCCTCGGTTCGTGGCTTCATGTTGCTCGTAGTTCGGGTCGCCTCTGGCTTAGTCGAGGTCCCGCTTCACCGCAATGGGTGATGCTCCTGGTTCTCCTCTTCCTCGCCCGCCCCTTGTTCCCGGGAGTTCCGCTGGGCATTGAAGGAAACGGCGTTATTCTCAAATGGGACTCGTCCAATCCAATCGTCTACAGAATCGACCCCGGGTCACTGGGAACCCGTGACCACGAAGACGGAGCGCAGCTGATCCGCGACGCCTTCGACCGTTGGGAAGCGGTTGAAACCAGTGAGATCGGTTTCGAGGACGGAGGCAATCTGGATGTGGACGTTGATGCGACCAACTACATGCCCTTCCTGGACACCCCGCAGCCGGCCGTGTCCATCATCTTCGACGCTGACGGGGAAATCACAGATGATCTGTTGGGAGCGGGGTCCAGCAACAACATCCTGGGCTTTGCCGCCCCCAGCTTTCCGGTCGATGGTCTCTACACCTACGGAATCGCCGTCCTGAACGGCCTCAATGCGGAGCGCCCCAGTCTTCCTCAAACGATCACCCACGAGTTGGGACATCTGGTCGGCCTCGATCACACGCTGGTCAACCGACAGATCCTTGCCTTGGAATCAGGTCGTTTTCTGCCTTTGATGTATCCGCTATCCCTGATCGGTCAATCCCCCGATCCCAAGCGGGATGATATCGCCTGGATCTCGTGGCTCTATCCAACCCCCGACTTTCAAACCACATTCGGGACGATCTCTGGTCGTGTCTTGCGCCGTTCCGGATTTCCGTTTCCCGGAGCCCACGTCGTTGCCGTGAAGCTGGAACCCGGGACGGAAGACCAACCGGTTGAATCGCGATTCGAGGTAGCCTCCTCGATTTCCGATTTCCTGCTGCAGGCTGAGGGCGAATTCGAGATTCCCGGTCTGATTCCGGGGGACTACTTCGTCTTCTTCGAGCAGATCAGTCCCTTCTTTGGTCTCATACAGGAGGGTAGCGGCGTGGGGCCGATTAACCACCGTTTCCAGGATTTCCCGAAGGACTTCTACAATGGCGAGAACGAATCCGGCTTCGCGGACCTCGATGATCCGGGAGAAAGGATTTCGCTCACGGTTTCCGCGGGTGAGGACGTCGAAGGCGTTGAACTGATTTCGAACAACACCCGTCCGGAGGACCGGCCCGATCGGCTGGAAGACCTGGGCGACGACGACAGCGTCCTCTACGAGTTTCCGGGAGGCTTCGTCTTTCCCTTTGCCGGCAAGGTCTTCGGATCAGTTCACGTCAACAGCGATGGCAACCTGACATTCCTGGAAGGAGACAACGAATCCACGCCACGCGATTTAGCTCGGATCTTTGGGTTGTTTGGAGACCTGACGGTACCTCGAGTTGCTCCCTTGTTCACCGATCTCGACGCCAGCCAAACCGGGGAGATCCGGGCGATCCCGTCGCCAGGCCAGGTCAGCTTCGAATGGGATCAAGTGCCCGAGTTTTCCCTTTCAGAGGATCCCTCTCCCGGAAACTCTTTCTCCGTCACCCTATTCTCGACCGGAGATATCAAGTTTCAGTACGAAGGCATCCAGATCACACCTGACGACGAAGTACAGGCCGTAGTTGGGGTCTTCCCAGGATTCTTCGCCAATGGGCAAGGAGTTGCCCGGGATTTGAGCACGATCGAGGAAGCCATCCCGCTCGACGGTGCGGCGGTGTACGAGTCGTTCGCAGGTGAGTCCTTCGATCTTGCTGGAACGGAGATCCACTTTCAGGCCAAGACCACGCCCTTCTACTTTCCTTTCTATCGCCAGGACTCCGAGTTCTTTACTGGTTTCGCGGCCACCAACTTCGGCAGCTCCAGTTCCGCAATCACCTTCACCAACAAGGAAGCGGACGGGACATCGTCTCCCGATCCGGACAATCCACACGTCGAGGGGCTCTTGAGCCAAAAGCAATTTGCCAGACTCGGGTCCGAACTGTTTGGCTCAGCACCGAATGAACAGCAAAATGGCTGGGTTTACTTTCACACATCATCCGAGAATCTGGCCAGTTTCTTCCAGTTTGGGAACGGACTCAGTGGTCCCTTGGATCAACTCGATGGTGGCGTCGCCCTGACGCAGCAATCGAAGGTCCTCTACTTCACCCGGCTCTATCGGGGTGCGGTGTTCCCGACTGCCCTCGGGCCCTTGATGACCGAGACGATCATCAGCATCGCCAATCCGAATCTCGAAGAGATTGGCATTGCCCTCAGCCGTTTCGGCCCCGACGGTCAGCAGTTGGGGGAAACCACACAGCGAAGCATACCCGGCGAAGGTTTTCTTCGCGAGACCTTGTCCTCGCTGATCGGCGCCGGGGATCCCATCAGCAGCGGCCATCTTCGGGTAGACGTCATCGAGGGACCGGGAGCCGTGGGGTTCGAACTGATCCAATTGCCCGACAGTATCTTCGGCCTGAATGCCGTCACCGACACAACTGCCGAGACACTCTACTCCGCCCAGATGGCCAACGGAGGCACGGCCGGCGTCTTCAATTTCACGAGCTTGAAGCTGGTCAACACCTCGACCCAGGCCCGAACGGTGATGGTGACGGCAATTGCAGATTCCGGCGCCATTATCGGGAGCTTTCAAACCACCTTGAATCCCGGAGGATCCCTTCAGGGCGATGTCTCGGGGCTATTCTCTCTGGGCTCGAATCTGGGCGACCTGACTACGGGATCGATGAAGATTGAGGCGGACGGTCCCGGAGTCATCGGCGACGTCGCTTTTGGTGATCCGGAAGCCGCAGCCTATGCGGCGGCCCTTCTCCTGCAAAGTCAGACTCTGAGCGAAGCGGTCCTCAGCCAGGTGGCTGTCGGAGCCACCAACCCGGCGGATCTCTCCACTCACTTTTTCACAGGTCTGGCGCTATTCGTTCCCGGAGACTCTCCGGTGAGCGTGACGGTTCGGGTATTCGACCCTCAGGGACGACTCAAGGGTCAGGCCGTCGTGGCCCTGGGTGCCGGCCAACGAGTCTCTAGCCCGGATTTCTCATGGAGAAAGCCGAAAGGGCGATTTTAGTCGATTTCTTGACGCCGGTCTGGGTCAAAGTCACAGGTGAGGGCGGTGCGGAGTGCGACAGTCGTCGTGAGGCCTGTCTCCAGAGCGGAAACCCGGTTTTTCAGACACAACTCAGGCGCCTCAGTGGCAGAGGGCTGGGATTTTGGATTTTCTTAGGCTCAACTAGGCTTAACCGAGCTGTTGAAGCTGGGTCAAGGCTTGGGCATAGAGCTGTTGGTAAGGATAACCCTCGCTCAAGGACAGACTCACCCGCCGGACACTGACCCGAATCTGCCCCCCCATCTTCAACAGTTTGAGGCGAATCGTCTGGCATTGCGCCTTGGCCCACTGGGTCCCCTTCAAAGCGACGCACCTGAGCGTGTGCAGCAGATTGTAAGCCACCGAGGAAAACCAGAGGCGCAGCTGATTGCTCTTCATGTGGTGCGTCGAGGTCCGATCGGCAAACAGCTCCAGCTGCTGTTCCTTGATCCGATTCTCCGCCTCCCCTCGCGCGCAGTACAGCTGCTCGTACAGCTTTGGGGCGGGCCACCGCCTCGCTCCCAGCGAGGTCACGACAAAGCGGGGATTGGATCCCTTGCCCGTGTACTCGGCCTTGCCCACTACTCGCCGCTCTCGACTCCAGCTCTCCTGCGTCTGGTAAGGAAAGTCCTTATAGACTCGAGCGCTGTTGCCGCTCGCTTGCTGAAGCGCCTGGGCCTGTTCTAGCTCGGACTCCAGGGCCCGCTCCAATCGCTTGTTTCGAGCCAGCCCAAAGACGTAATCCACTCGATGCTCCTCACACCATTTCATCAACCCTTCACGCGCAAAGCTGCTGTCCGCCCGCAGGGTAATGCGGACCTTCGGCCACTTCGCCCGCAGTGGTCCCACGATCCGCTCCATCTCCTGGACCGCTCCTTCGGACCCATCCAGATTCGACACCCGCAGCCTGGCCCCCAGCACATACCCCTCACAAAACACATACAGCGGCAGGTAGCAGTAACACCGGTAATATCCATGGTAGAAACGACCCTCCTGCTCTCCGTGCAGCGGATCATCCGTCGCATCCAGGTCCAACACCAGCTCCTTCGGTTTCCCGCCTCGCACCCGAATGAACTGCTCCACCAGAAACGCTTCGACTGCGGCTTCATCCACCGGCGTCTTGCGATATTTATCCTGCCTCACCGAGGACAGCTCCAAACGATTGAGGGTGCTCTTGCCCGCACACGCCTTGCCCCGATCCGCTTCCGACCGCCGATCCCTCCCCAAGGGATCTTCCTTGCCCACCAGCACCGCCATCAGCGGATCCGCCCGCAGCTCCTCATGATCGTTGACATCCTCATAGCCCAGCGCCAGTCCGTAAATGCGCTGTCCCACCAGCTCCTCGACACTGAACTCGGTGAAGCGAGGATCCCGCCGATCCCCAAAGCAGGCGGCCAAGCCGCGAATGAACCCATAGCGGCTCTCCACCTCCCGTAACAGCAACCCTCCGGCGTCTGAGGTGATCTGTCCCCCGTTGAATTCTGCCTCGACTCGGCGCCCCTCCAGCCCTTGAAACTCCAGCTTGGAAGCGATACACTCTGTCCTCATAGTAGTCAGCTCCTTGTGGTTATTAAGTAACTGTTAACAAAGACTTTATACCACATTGAGCTGACTGCTTTTTCTTGTCCTTGAGAAATCCGGGCTAGCGTCATCCCGGAATTGATCCCCGCTATCGAGACGTTGATCGGAGGGTATATCCATATTGGATCCGAGGGTGGCTCGATCGTGGTCCAACAGCTTTTCGGCAACTCTTTACTGAGCTTTCTTTCCGCGGTGCCTCCCAGGATTATCAGGTAAGGGTCTGTAAGGAAATAACCACATCCCTGACAGCGCATCGCAAGTCCATCATAGGAGAAAATAACAGAATGATCGTCGGTGTTCCGTGCGAGATCAAATCGGACGAGTATAGGGTCGCGATGCTGCCCGTGGGGGCAGACCTCCTGTCCAAGGATGGACACCAGGTGCTCATTGAGAGAGGAGCTGGATTGGGCAGCGGCTTCGACGACGACGCCTATGCGGATGTCGGAGCGGAGGTAGTCGAAACCGCCCAGGAGATCTTCGAACGGTCGGAGCTTGTGATCAAGGTCAAGGAGCCCCAGGAGGAGGAGATTTCCCAACTACGCCAGGGACAAATTGTCTTTTGCTACTTTCATTTTGCCGCCTCGCGTGAGCTCACAGCTGCCTGTCTGGCAAGCGGCATTACCGCAGTCGCCTACGAAACCCTGGTAGACAGGAAGGGCCGGCTACCGCTTCTGACACCCATGAGCGAGATCGCCGGTAAGATGTCCATCCAGGAAGGAGCGAAATACCTCGAAAAACCCATGATGGGACGGGGAATCCTACTCGGCGGAGTCGCGGGAGTCGAGCCCGCCAACGTGCTCATTCTGGGCGCCGGTGTCGTGGGGTCCAACGCGGCCCGTGTGGCAGCCGGGTTGGATGCCAAGGTGACGATCATGGACATCGATCTCGACCGCCTCCGGTATTTGGACGACGTGATGCCAAGGAATGTGACCACGGTCTACTCCGATCCGCATGCGGTGGAGCGTTACGCAGCCAGCGCGGACCTCGTCATCGGGGCCGTTCTCATTCCAGGCGGACGAGCGCCTTTGCTGATCCAGCGAGAGCTCTTGAAGAGTATGAAGAACGGAGCCGTCATCGTAGATGTTGCGGTAGATCAAGGAGGGTGCATTGAAACCAGTTCACCCACCACGCACCAACAACCTACCTTCATCGTGGATGGCGTGGTGCACTACTGCGTCGCCAACATGCCAGGAGCGGTGGGCCGCACCAGTAGTCATGCGCTCTGCAACGCCACACTCCCCTTTTGCCGGGAACTGGCAGCGAATGGAGTCGATTCGTTCGCGGCGATAAGTAAGGGCCGGGCTGCGGCTTTGAACACCCACGAGGGGAAGATCGTGAACCCAGCTGTCGCCGCATCACTCCCCGACCTGCCGAGTGGAGGTGGCAGATGAAGCGGCTCTATACGTCGATCCGGAGGAGGAGGACAGCATAGTGGAGGCAGTCGTCGTGACATCCACTGCATAGCAAGACATTGCGCGAGGGAAACTCAGACTTAAATCGCAGGGCGTCACGCGGAGTCCCCACTACATCAGCCGCACCTCGAAACCGAGCTCCCGGCATCTCCTCACGAAGTTACTGGGGTCCGACCGGGACTTGATCAATAGGTAGCCGGGTGGAGCACCCGGTTCGATGTAGCCCTTAAGCTTCGGATGCGTGCGGATCGCCTGGAGTCCCTCCGGAGATTCCGACTTCACCAGAGCACTGCACGCGCGGATCGCCACGACACCACTAGCCAGCGGTTTCGCATCGAGCAGGGCCCTTACCGTCGCTGGCAACTTGCCCGCTCCGTCAAGGACCGATTTGAGTTCCGTCGCGGGCGAGGCAGTGGTGGATGCTTCGGCAATTCGGCGACGATCCAGGCGGAACTCGAACATCTGGCCGCATTGCTTGATGATCGAGTAGCGGCACAGCATCGCCAGCTTCTCGACTTGAAGGCCCGCTCCGGCGAAGACCGAGTTGTCGGACTGCACCTTGATGTCGCTCAGTAGCGAAGGTCTGCGCGGAGTCCTGCCCAAGCCGATCATTGCCCGGCCCACCGGACTGGGCATGATCCACTCTTCGTTGCCGTGCTCAGCACTGTATGCCCAACCACAATGATAGAGCGTCTTGATGATGGCCTCTTGCCGCTTGGAATCCAGCCAAGCTTGCCAGGAGCCGCCTGTCTTCTCTCGCATCGCAAGTCTGATACTTCTTGCTGCAGTGACGAGATCGTCGCCCGGAAGACTGCAGAATTCTTGGAGAACCTTACCGAAGTGAGCTTCGGGAACGGCGAGGCCATCAAGACAGTGGAAGAAGAGACGCAGCAACTCGACGAGGCCCAGGTCGTCAACGGGCATGCAGGGCTTTTGGCCGAGGAGACGCAAGAACGCCGACCTCGTAATCTCCGTGAGCGGCTCATCACGATGTGCCCAGAACGGGTCGTGGTTCCTCCCCTTCAGGTATTTATCTTTCACGTGGTTGGGCTCGATGACATCGCAAGCGACGAGGAACTTGCCGATCCGCTCGCACTCGTATTGATTGAAGTTCGCCTCTTTGCAGATACGGTTGACATCCGTCATGTTCGGGCTGCCGTCGTCCTTCGGGTTGACGCGACCGGACAGGAGCATGGCGGCAACGGCCCGACAGTACCAGGCTCCATAAGGGGATTCGGACTCAGGATCTTTGAGCAAGTCAGCGATCGGCTTCGTCTGCAGCTGCTCGACGAAGCTCAGGATACTGGTCGGAAGTTTCGACATGGTGGGAGTCCTTTCCCCTAACTTAGCCCGGATTTCTCATCGCTGGTATACTGCGTCGCCGCAAACATCCGTCCTGGCTGTGTTACGCTCTCTCGGCCTCCTCGACGTACTGCACGAGTACGACTGCGGGGGCCTCGGTCGCAAGCCTTGCCAGGACGGCCCTTGCGGCGCCTCGCTACGACAAGCGATGAGAAATCCGGGTTAGGGTCTGTAAGGAAATAACCGATACACTTTGCTGGGATCCCCAGGTACGCTGGCTAGGCGGGAGCGACGCGCATACCCGCTGCGGTATGTAAGGAGCGAGTAACAACGCCAGCGTGCCTGCGGACCCCAGCCCGCAGGGGCGCGGCGGCGCGGGGGCATCTGCTTTGTTGCCGCTCCTGGAAGATGCGCAGCGGCATCGTCTGCGGCGCGGCGCCTCCCATCTGCCCCCACGGCGCTCGCGCCAAAGTGCATCGGTTATTTCCTTACAGACCCTAACGGTAGCGATTTGACACCATAACACGGTCAGAAACTCCCGTGCCCGTACGAACTGGCGCTGGTGCATTCATGCGGCTACTGCTAATTTAGACGAAAGTGGATTTCTCTGGAGGAGGTGAATCCGTGGACGGGACCGATGTGATGAATTCGCTTCGCGCGGACACTCTGAAATCGATTGCCAGACGAGCTGGGATCCCCAAGTCGATCACCCGAAAGACGGAGTTGATAGAAGCCCTGGACCGTTTCATGAAGACCGACCCGGCGGGATTCGTTGATCGGCTCGGGCCGATCGAGCGGAACCTTCTGGCGGAAGCGGTACACAACGATAACCGCGTCCACCCCGTTGTGTTCTCGGCCAAGTATAAAGTCGCCTGCCCCCAGCCACATCCTTGGGGCGGGGAGGGCTCACTGATCCACCTGGTGATCACCGGGAATCGTTATTCGTCCGAAATTGAAGTTCCGAAGACAATTGCTGACATCCTGCGGCCGCTGCTGCCTAGGCCGGCATCTCCCAAGCCCGCTTCGGTCGAACACATCCCAGAGAGGCTCGATCTGACGGATAAGCCAGGTCGGGCGGATCCAACCGACATTCGCCCAATTCGCGTTTTTTCTGGTGAGGGGACCGTGTTCTTCGAGCTGCGGAGGATGCTGGGATTGGTGCAGGGCGGCAAGGTACGGGTTCAACCGAAGAGCGGCCGTCCGACCCCCGCCACGCAGCGCGCGATGGCCGCTTTGCTGGCCGCACCGGACTTCGATCTCGAATTGCCCGCAACGCAAAAAGACAAGTACACGCTGGAAGCCGGGCCAGTGCGCGCGTATGCCTGGGCGGTCCTGCTCCAGCAGTGCGGTTGGTGCAAAGCGTCTCAGGGCGTGCTGAAGCTGACCAAGGAAGGACAGCGGCTGCTTCAGGACCCATTGCCGAAAGCATTGCGAGAGGGAGTCGAGCGAATGGCATTCGACGACAAATTTGACGAACTTCAACGCGTCAATAACATTCGTGGACAAACGGGCAAGGCGCGGCGTTGGATGAGCCAGCCGTCAGATCGCCGCGAAGCGATTCTCGACGGTCTTGCTGAATGGGAGGTTAACGAATGGCTGGACTTCGAGGAGGCCTACCGTTTCCTCAATGCCTGCGGTTACCCATTTCCGGTGACCAGCGATCCCATGATCCTTTACTTCTGTGAGCAACGCTACGGGTATATTCCTGAGCCGGATGGTATCGATCGGCAGTACCTACGGGCGTTACTGTTTGAGTCTCTGGCAACGCTTGGGCTGATCGATATAGCGTACGTCTATCCTCACTTCTTGTGGCCTGAGTTGGGCGGAGGATGGGGAACAGACGAGATGGACTTCTGCGGCCGCTATGATGGGTTGCTATACGTCCGGGTGAATCCACTGGGTTCGTACTGTTTAGGCGTGTCTGATCAATACACGCCGCCGGCCACCCAGAAACGGAACCTGTTCACCTTGTTGCCAAATCGCGAGATCGCAGTGGCGGGCGGCCATCAACTCTTGCCGGGCGACGTTTCGATGCTGCAATTGTTCGCTCTGAAAAAGAGCGATCACCTCTGGCGCATTGACCGGAAGCTCATCTTGGACTATCTCGAAAACGGCGGCTCGCTAGACGACATTTCGCGCTTCCTTGCCGAGAATGCCGCGGAAGAAATCCCCAACACGATTCGCGTGTTGTTGGATGATCTGAACGCCAAAGCAGACGCCGTGGTCAATACCGAGGAGGCGTGGTTGGTCGAGTTCCAGGACCCTACTCTGGCGGCGCTCGTTGCTCACGATTCGAAGGCCGGGAAGCTGTGCCTGCTGGCCGGCGAGCGGTACCTGGCCGTTGCGAAAACGAACCAACGAGCGTTTCGCACCGCAGTCAAGAAGCTCGGTTACGTTCTGCCCCGATGACGCACTACCAACCCAACAATCCTTTGATCGTTCAGGGCGACCATACCGTACTGGTGGAGGTTGACAGCCCAGGATATGTCGAAGCGCGAGACGCGCTGGCACGTTTCGCGGAACTGATCAAGTCGCCCGAGCATATCCACAGCTACCGCATCACACCGCTTTCGATCTGGAACGCGTGTGCTGCAGGAGTGAGGCCGGACGAAATCGTCGAGACCCTGACGCACTTCTCGAAATACGAAGTGCCCGGGCACGTCGCCATTGAGATTCGCGATTACGCCTCGCGTTACGGGCGGTTGCGGCTGACGCGCGAGGGCACAGGCCTGTTGCTGGCAGCCGCTGACGCGCCACTGGCCGAAGAAGCCAGCCGCAACAGACACGTCGCACCCTTGCTGGCCGAGCGGATTTCGCAATTGGAATTTCGCATCGATCCGGTGGATCGCGGGAGGTTGAAGCAGGCGCTGGTCAAGATCGGTTTTCCCGCCGAAGACCTGGCTGGTTATCACGACGGCGAGCCGCTGGCGCTGGCGTTGCGAGAAACGACGCTGGCCGGCCAGAGGTTCGCGCTGCGGGGTTACCAGCAGGATGCCGCGAAAGTGTTTCATGTGGGTGGTGCGGCCCAGGGTGGGTCCGGTGTGATCGTGCTGCCCTGCGGTGCGGGTAAGACGATCGTCGGCATGGCGTGCATGGCGGCCGTGCGCTCGTCCACGCTCATCCTGGCAACCAACATCACCGCCACTCGGCAGTGGATCGCCGAAATCATGGACAAGACCACGCTGCACGCCGACCAGGTGGGCGAATACAATGGCCTGACCAAAGAGGTGCGCCCGGTCACCGTGGCAACCTACAACATCATGACCTGGCGCGACACCAAGGATGGAGAGTTCCTGCACCTGCGGCTCTTCGACGAGCGAAACTGGGGCCTGATCATCTACGATGAAGTACACCTGTTGCCCGCGCCGGTGTTTCAGGTCACCGCCAGCCTGCAAGCGCGGCGGCGACTGGGCCTGACCGCCACACTAGTCCGCGAGGACGGACGCGAAGACGATGTATTCGCGCTGATCGGACCCAAGAAGGTAGACGTGCCGTGGAAGGTGCTGGAAAACCAAGGTTGGATAGCCACGGCCTCCTGTACCGAAGTGCGCATGTTGCTACCCGAAGATATGCGGATGCCTTACGCCATTGCGGATTCGCGGCAGAAGTTTCGTCTCGCCTCCGAGAATCCGCGCAAGCTCGCCGTGGTGCGTCAGTTGCTGGCCCAGCATACGGACGAGCCGACGCTTATCATGGGAATGTACGTCGATCAGATCAAGCACATCGCCGACAGTCTGCAGGTGCCGGTGATCACGGGGTCTACCTCGCAACCGCAGCGAGACGAATTCTTCGAGCAATTCAGATCTGGGCGGCTGCGCGTGTTGGCGGTGTCGAAGGTAGCCAACTTCGCGCTAGACTTGCCGGACGCCGCAGTTGCGATCCAGGTCTCGGGCACTTTCGGCTCGCGGCAGGAGGAAGCGCAGCGGTTGGGCAGGATCCTGCGTCCCAAGGCCGGCCGCAACCAAGCCCACTTCTACACGCTGGTCAGCCGCGACACGGTCGAACAGGATTTTGCCCTCCGACGCCAGTTGTTCCTCTGCGAACAGGGTTATGCGTACGAAATTCGGGATACGTAAGCTGCTCGCAACGTTGTCTTGGCGCATCTACATGACCCGACGTCAACGAGGAAACATCGCAGGGCGACCCAACGTGCGGCTGGTGTCTCTGAATGTAGGTGTCCAATGCCGATGACTCCGTTTATAGAGAGGTTCCCGGAAGTAGGGGCGCGTGAAACGAAGTCGGCACGCGTGACGGGGAGAGATGACCTGCCGGATGGGGAATACGGCTTCATAGAGTTCTACTGTAACGAGCCCGCCTGTGACTGTCGGCGGGTCATAGTAAAGGTACTTCGGGAGGACACCGGATGGCGGAAGATTTGGGCCACCATCAACTATGGGTGGGAAAGTCCGGATTTCTACAGGAAATGGGGCGGACCCTGGAAGGAACCAGTCGGGTTGAAGGGCCCATTTCTCGATCCCTTGAATACGCAGACCGAGCATTCCCCTGCGCTCTTGCAGCTGTTTCTGATGGTCCTCCAGTCGCCCGAGTATATCCAGCGCTTGAAACGCCACTACGAAATGTTCAGGGCGGTGGTCGGCGAGGAATCCGCCGGCACCGTAACCCGGGAGCGGCGTCGGATTGCGAACCGGCGAAAGCGTCGACGCGATCCCAGGCGCCGCCATAGGTAGGGGTGCTGAACTAGCGGGTGAGGTCGGAATGGAGTCGGCAGTTTATTCTGTGTCGATTCTTTTCGCATTTTCGAGGATCAAGTCGCCGACTCCCATGCCGATTCCGCCCTCGATCTCGACGGGGCCACCTATCGGGACCTCTCGAAGAATCAGGTGCGTGGCTTCTCCCTCCGAAGTCGGGAAGAAGGGAGTTCCTGGTTCGGAATGAAGATAGAAGTCGCCCGAGAGCACGCCACAGTTGGGGCAGGTATTCGCATAGTACTTGGATTGGGCGGTCTTCGAAAAGCGGAGCTGGTAGGTCGGAAAGTGGCGCTGAATGAATGAGAGCGCTGGGCCAGGGAGGCGGACCACATCTGAGAAGACGCGGACCTCGCCATCCGTGCCTGGTAGGTTGGGGCAATCAACGCAACCGCCGGCATTTCAGCACCACATCGCCAGCATCTGATCGATGTACTTGCCAGGTACAGTGGCGGTTCTACACGTATCAGCTCATCTTCCATGTGCGCCTCTTTACTTGCAGAACGGATAGATGCATCAGACACGATCGCACGTGTGGATCCAAGGAAGGGATAAGGTGTGAGAGTCGACACCCGATCTTACAGACAGCGTCCGATTTGATCGCAATCGAACGACCGCTTTCGCCGAAGCAGCCGCTCAGTTCAGAGTGAATTCAAATTTCTGATCGGCAGAAATCGACCTTGAGCGGACCCTCAGCGCCGGTTCACGCGCTTAGGCGACCGTGCTGCCGAGCGACCTCGGCGGGAAGGACCGTAAATCACCAGGATGTCTTCGATTTGGCCGAGCCAGGAAGTCAGGTCTTCGCCTCTTCTCGGGATCTGACTCTCGGAAATCAGGGAACGGGCACTCGCGCCTTTACTTCCTCGACCCAGTTTTCCACAACGACGACTGATTGAGACTGGCTCTGGCCTGGAGCCGCACCATAAGTAATCATCAGGAAGCGCTCACCCGTAGGATCGACGTCGTATCTGCGCTGAACGCTCTGATCGTACCAACCTGTTTGCACTACTTCCGCAGTTCCAAAGCTCTCCAACGACTCGAAGCTGACACTCATAATCGTGAATCCCTGACGGTAATAAAGTTCCGAGCTAGCCCCATTCCAAATCGGACTCACACCGCCCGTTGGCGATACCTTTCCCCGATCGGATTCTACGTCGGGATAAGGTCGAACAAGAACCTCTTCTCGCCCGCTTTCATTACTCACATAAGCAAGCCAACGACCGTCAGGCGAAAGGGCCGGACTCTGCTCGTCGAATCTCGTGTCGAGTAAGGATTCGATGCCGTCGCTCTGTCCGATGCGGACGACGCCCACATCCCATCCAGTGTCCTCTCCTTGATAGGTAACGATCAATTCATCGTCAGTTGACCAGGAATAAGGCAACGCGACAGCATCGTCCAGGATGAGCTCAGCTTCACCTGTGCCGTTGGCTGCTTTTCTATGCAGTCCACCATCCGAAAAAAAAGCGATTTGTTGGCTGTCGGGCGACCATACTGGATTCGTATCAATTTCGCCAAAGGTAAGGCGGTCCATTCCGCGCCTGTTCTCATAGACCCATATGCTCGATCCGGTCCCCGCCAATCTCTTGAGCGCAACTCTTGTCCCATCGGGGGAGACGCGTGGCTGAGAGTAGTTGTCCAGATCGACGTTTAACACTTCCCAACTTCCATCATTACGGTTGAGCCATCCGGGAAGATCTCCAGGAGCCGTAGCACCCGGCACATACGCGAGAGAACCGTCTGCACTTGCGGAATAGATCGCCAATCCACCGCTGTTAATCTGGACACCCTCAACCATGACTTCAGCAGTTCCCGTAATCTCTCGCTCGACAGCGTCAAATGGAGCGGCCCACAGAGATCCATCAAAGGCATAGATAAGGTGGCCGCTCGGCAGATAGCTTGGACTAGATCCGGCAACGAGCATCTGCGAATCTCCAGTCCCAATGTCGAGCACAGCAACACGCGCTGCGCTCAGTGAACCCGACCAGCTCGTGTAGAGCACAGCCTCTCCGTCAGGCAAGAATTCCGGATAGAGTTGCGCCACTTCCCCCGCGTCCATGTCCAACTTACTGATCGGCTCTGAGCCGCCGCCTGCAGCCAGCACCCGGTGTAAGGGCCCCGCACCGTTCCCAAAGACGATTGCGTCGCCGTACCAGCTATTGCCCCTGCACCCGCCTTCAGGACACCGCACAGCTGAACGCACGGGACCTCCAACAATGGGAACTACCTTCATCTCTTCGGTGGTCAAATCACCCGTGACCGAGCTTTGAAATCCGACACGTTTACCGTCAAGCGAAAAAGACGGCTGTATCCCACCCTCCGTACCATTGAGTACGACGGCCTCCAGTTGGTCGAGCTGCCGCCTGTAAAGCTGCCTCTGACCTTGTGCGTCTGTCGAAATGTATATGAGCGTTCGGCCATCTGGCGAAAGCGCAGGCTCTCCGCCAGCAGCTGTATACAGGATCTGACCCTCTGGAGGTGTGATTGCGTACCGTGACACCAGCGGAGGTCTCGGCTGCAAGAACCACACCGTCGTGGCCAAGGCCAAAGCTAGCAGCGCGGCGACTCCCCAAGGTAGTTTCGACCATGTTCGTGCCTGGAGAACTTCAGCAACCGGCTGGACCAACACGCCTCCGGGATCACTGAGTACCTCTTCAATCTCGAAACGAACGTCACCCACAGCCTGCCAGCGATCCTTTGGCTGCTTCTGAAAGCATCGACGCAACAGTTCTTTGATTCGTGGATGCAGGTCGGCGTGAAGCACCGTGTGGTCCGGCTCCTGATTGATGACTGATGCAAGTATCTCGGTCGCCAGTTCTCCCTGAAATGCCATGCGACCCGTCAACATCTCAAATAGGACGCAACCGAATGCGAAAATGTCGGCGCGTCGATCTGCCTGTAATCCTTTCGCCTGTTCAGGGCTCATATAAGGGGCTGTCCCAAGAATCACTCCTTGCTGTGTAGCGGCCATGCTCAGCGTGGGTGAGGTCGAGACGCTGGCTTCAGCAACATCGCCTTCCAATGCTTTCGCCAGACCGAAGTCCAACACCTTCACTTTTCCCTCGGGCGTGATCTTGATGTTGGCAGGTTTCAGATCACGGTGAATGACACCCTTCTCATGTGCGGTTTCGAGGGCTTCAGCGATCTGGAGTGCGAGTTTGAGAGATTCCTCGACTGGAATAGCGCCACGCTTTATCTGCTCACCCAACGTGTCGCCTTCGACCAACTCCAAAACCAGGAACCGTGAGCCCTGGTGCTCCTCCAGCCCGTAGATGGCGGCGATGTTGGGATGATTCAGCGAAGCCAGGAGCTTCGCTTCACGTTCAAACCGTGCCAGGCGGTCTGTGTCCTGGGCGAATTCCTCGGGCAGGGTCTTGATGGCGACTTCACGGCCTAGCTTCGTGTCCTTGGCCTTCCACACCTCGCCCATACCGCCCTTGCCGATGGCTGAAAGGATCTCGTAGGAGCCGAGTTAGGTGCCGGAGTTCATTTGTGCCCTATCAGGTTAGTCCAGTTAACGATCACCTTGACGGGCGGTGCAACCGACTCCTCGGAGCGGACATGGAGGAGAAACCGCTGACCGTCAGCAGACGGCTCGTAGGGAGCGTTCCGTGCGCCGAAGATCGCCCCATGAACCGTCAAATCCAAGATCTCTTCGCTTGGCTCCAGTTCCAGGTTCGGTTCGAGGTTGGCAACCCGGCGCGTCATGAGCGAACCCTCCGAGACGAAATACAGTTCTCCACCGTCGCTCCGCCACTTCGGAAAGTCTCCCCCGGCAATGAAATGAGGATTATCGAACGACGGAAATCGTGCTGCCCAGACCTGATCCCTTCCTGATTCATCGGTCACCCAGAGAATCCAGTTTCCGTCGGGCGAAATGGCTCCTGAAGATTCATTGAACTCGGGCGTGTTCCTTCCGAAGCGTTCATGCACTTCGTCTTCGAAACGGAAGAATCCAATGTCCGTTCGACCGTCCGTGTCAATGGCATCGTAGACGATGAGGTCGTCGTTCGGCCCCCAGTCTTGTGGCTTAACGATGAGGTCTTCTGTGGGCCAACCTCGTTCTATGCCGGTGGCGATATGCTCTGTGTGAAGGAACGGCGCGCGGCCACGAGCTGATGCGTAGGCTATCTGGCTACCGTCTCTGGACAGTACGGGCCCGGAAGAGTTGCCGTCAATTGTGACGCTGATATCGCCGGTCTGATCCAGGGATGTCCTGAAAACATCCTGTGATCCGTCCTCGCGGACCCGTGCAAAGGCGACCCCGGCGGATTCCAACAGGTCAAACCCGAGAAACCGGGCTTCAGCGCCCAACACTGGTCCCGGGGTGCCATCACGCCCGAACCAGCGAAGCGTGGCATCGTAACCTACGGGATTCTCCCAGAACATCAGCACGTCCCGAGAAGCCGAGAACGGTGCGACTCCATGACCCATCACAGGGATTCCCTCAACAACTCGACGGCGATCCCCCAGCTCGCCAGGATTCTCTTCGTCGAACGCCATTGCGTACAGAGTGTTGTCTTCTATCAACAGGAGGTAGCCGGGTACGGATGCTATTGGTCTAGCCCGCCGCGGGAGCTCCAGAAGGACGGTCGTGTCTTCCCCGTCAAGCGAGGCTAAATAGATCCCCCGTCTTCTCTCTTTTGTAACGGCTGAATAGACAAACCGCGTCCCATCTTCCAGAAAATAAGCCCATCGCTGAGTGTGAGCATCGTCCGGTGCCGTCCTGGCGG
The DNA here is from genome assembly GCA_965222655.1 of Acidobacteriota bacterium. Classification (GTDB taxonomy): domain Bacteria; phylum Acidobacteriota; class UBA6911; order RPQK01; family JAJDTT01; genus CAUZIZ01. Next base: position 963,801 of record CBDCUP010000021.1, on the reverse strand, counting down.
CCGGTTTTACGGGACCCCCCTCGACAGGTGTTGCCATATAGGGATTGTTGAATCGACCAGGTTTGAACAAGATGTGCGTTGATCCCCACGTCGCACTCGTGCTGTCCACGAACCTGCCCGTGCTGATGTTCGTAATCGTTCCGAGCTCTCTGCCGGACGGGCGGACTCTCTTCAACGCGCCGTCGGTGTAGAAGCCGATCCAATCACTCTGAGGTGACCAGAACGGACTCCGCGCCCCTTCGGTGCCGGGTATCGGCTGGAAGGCGTCTTCTTCGATCGGACGCAACCACAGGCGAGGTGTACCGTCAGCATCCACTGCGGTCAAGACCATCTGCGCGCCATCCGGCGAGGGCGCAAACGGTACGCTCCATACCGACTGGAACACCGTGCCCTCGGGTGGAAACACCGAGAAGGCTACCCTCCGCAGGTCGGTGACCAGGGGTGACCACACCAGGCTACCGGCGACTAACCCGGCCGCCAGGACCACGGCAGTGCCGATCACCCACGCGAGGCGTTCTCGGCCCCGGCTGCTCGAATCGGCAGGCTGTGTTCCAGCGTCCAATTCAGATCCAACCTCTCCGACCCACTTCAGCTCCCTCATCAGGTCGCCGGCTGTTTGCCATCGGTCATCAGGGTCTTTATCCAAACACCGCCTCACCACGTGATCCAGTGACCTTGGCGTCATCTCCTGCAACTCGACCATCGGCTGTGGCTCGGAGTTCATGATCGCGCCGATCAGGCTCGCCTGACTCTTTCCCTCAAACGCCTTCTTTCCCGTGACCATCTCGTACAGTACGGTGCCGAAAGCAAAGATGTCGGTTCGCGTGTCCGCCTCTCTACCCTCCAGCTGCTCGGGAGCCATGTACTGGATTGTGCCCAGAATCGAGCCTTCTTGCGTCAGGGGTTCCGCCTCGGTCGGCAGTGCGGAGTGACCCGCGACACTCGTCAGCCCGGCCGTCGTCTTCGCCAGCCCAAAGTCCAGGAGCTTTGCCCCGGACTTCGTCAGCATGATGTTGCCCGGTTTCAGATCTCGATGAACGATACCCTGTTGGTGCGCTTTGTCCAGAGCGTCGGCGATCTCAATCCCGTGGCAGAGAGCCTCGTCGAGAGACAACGCCCCTTTCTTCAACCTGTCGGCAAGGGTATCTCCCTCGATGTGCTCCATGACCATGAAGTCGACGCCATCTTCGCTGCCGATATCGTGAAGCGTGCAGATGTGGGGATGGTTCAAGCTGGAGACGGCACGCGCTTCCCGCTCGAATCTCTGACGCGCTTCGGGATTGCTGGCGACATGAGAGGGCAGGACTTTGATGGCAACGGTGCGATCGAGCCGGGTATCTCTGGCCTTGTAGACCTCTCCCATCCCGCCTTCGCCGATTTTCTCGGTGATTTTGTAATGGGAGATGGTTTGGCCTATCAACAGAGTCTCCAGGATAGAGGGAAGTCTATCTCGAAGAATACTAGATCTTTGGCTTTGGAAGGGCAATGTCAGGAGACGGCATGTATAGGGATCGGAAGGATAGACGAGTCTATTCCTCTCGTCGATATCACAGGGCTTTCACGTCTCTGTTTCGATTCTCGTCTGATGTTGCTGACGGTTTGCTCAGCGTCGCAGAAAGGTGATCCGGGACTCAAGTCAAAGCTCAAGTTCGCCGTGGTAGACCATGTCCTTCAGCTTGAACTTCTTGGAGATTCTCCTGTCCATGAGCCTGGTTATGAACTCGACGGTCTTGTCCTTCAGCGTGATCTCCTCTTTTGAGAAGAAAACAACTAACTCCACGCCCACCTGACCCGTCTTGGCATCCAGCCCTTGTCCCTGGTCGCTTCCAAAACGGACATCCCTAGCGGGTATTGGATCACGTCCCTTTATCTTGAGGATGGTCTCTTTCTTCATCTGCTCAAACAGGAAACTCCGAAGCTGTGGGTCCATCTGTGCCATCCAGGCTGGAAACCCAGATATCCCGACTATGTAATAGTCAGGTTCCAGCTCCAGGAGCTTGAGGGCCTCGGGAGAGGTCTCTGCCGCATCCCCGAAACGCGCTCTGGCGAATGCCTCCTTTACAGGAGCGGCACTCAGCCACCGAATGGTCAGGGTCATCGAGGGGACAAATGTGGGGACAAATGTGAGCACTGACCCCGAAGCTCGAAAGCTCAAGTTGATCTGGCGAGACCAGGGGGACTGGGTCAGCATCTTGATCAGGTCGCTCTCACTCCATTTGAGAGAATCGGTATCTTCCCAGAACTTCCCAGCCCAGGCTGGGCCGATCGCCAGAAGCGAAATCGCCGCGATTCCCAACACTAGCTTCTTCATCGGATTTACCTAAATCTACGACCGGTCCGGCCCTGCGGCCTCTAGTACTGAGAGCGGCGGCCCTTACCGGTACACCGTTGGCGCCCCCGGATGATGAATGGAAACGCCACAAAGACCAGATCCTTCCTTCCAAGCAGGCTGGCGACATTGAACAATTGCTCGTAAAACAGAATTGCCCGCCTGATTGCCCGCCTGGATCGAAGATACTGATAGGACTCGAACTGTTACGGCGCTAAGGACCGAACGTCTCATTTAGTAGACAATCCCTCCAGACTGATGTCACCGAGTGCCGAAAGGTTCAAGATGCCTTTAATAAGAAGAGATCTGATACAAGTTTTTCGAACATGTTCGAATTGACCGGCACTTAGCTGCGCTCCGTTCCGGCAGCACAACGCTAGCGTTCGCCAAGCCACAAAGATATACCCTCATAGCGATGACTTGGGGTAGTTCCTAGCCAGCTGGACGTAAATCGCCCTCGCCGGAGAAGTGCCTGGGGCTAGACACTAGAAAGCATTTCCAGAGCGAAGGAGCCTCTGGTTTTCTGCAATCTCAGCGTATTGATGCGGCGTCTCCAAAGGAGAACCTGAACGTCCGCTTCTAGGTGCGGAAGCGGCCGTTCGATTTCGATCAAATCGGACGCTGTTTGTAAGATCGGGTGCCGACTGTCACAACTCAGCACCGGAACTGCGCTGGACACGGAGCCGGATTGCCTGAGCTGCGACGTTTCTTCTGGGCTAGATCTGGGTTCGGACCACGATTTCTCTCATAGAATCAATAAGTTGTGCTGATCGCGTGGGGACTCCTGCTGTTTCCAACCACGATGGTCGGGCTTTGGGGGTCGTGTGGATCTTGGGGTGATCTGAAACTGCGTCCGGCTGGCCCAGGTGCTCATCCACCATTCGCGTCGGCGCGGGAGAATCTAAAAAGCACCCAAGACAACGAGTCCCAAGAACGAAAAATAGGCGATCGCCGCGGCCGGTCCAAGGCGATGCTCACCGGGAGTCGTCAGTAGGAACCCAACCGTATTGAGCAGCGAACAGGCCCAAGGAGCTAGAAGGAGCCAATCGGCGCTTGCGCCGAACGACACGACGCCGGGCGCCGGCGCTTCGGCAAAAGTCCTCCCCCAGGTGAAGATCCTCGGCGGATCCCTCGTACATCCCCAAGGCGACCACTCTGGGGAAGGGAGTCCCACAATGCAGAGCCAGATTGATCCCTCCGCTGCTTCCGGAGGCATCGAAACAGAGGTCGGCTCCGGGCCCGCCTAGAATACGTCTCACCTCCAGACCGACGTCGCTATTCTCGGGATTGAGAACATAGTCAGCCCCCAGTTCCCGTGCCACCTGGAGTCGACTGTCCATCACGTCAACGGCAATGACCGGCTCCGCTCCGGAGAGCTTACAGAGCTGCAGAGTCAGCAGACCAACTACTCCCTGTCGCACTACCACCGCACTCTCACCCAGTCGAACGGGGGCCAGCAGAACTCCGTCCCGTGCCACCGTTCCCAAAAGCTACAAATACGTACTTTTCGTAGCTGCCGTCGTCCGGCTCAGGAAGGGGCAGAAAGTAGGTATCGATAGACTGATTCATCCGGTCGATGCTGAAAAAGGCAGTCTCTCGATGATTGGCACAGCAGCCCACAACCTGGCCGGTCTCGAAACCAGTGACCTCGTCGCCCATTTCCACAATCTCAGCCACATCCTCGTAGCCGTAGGTGAAGGGGTAGGACATCGACTGTCCCTCCGTCACGAAACCGTCCGGCTCGACCTGCTTGTGATGCCAGATGGCCTGTCCTCGATAATGGGACATTTCCGTCCCGTGGCTGATGGCGGAATAGAGCACCCGTACCTTGACCTCACGAGGTCCAGGCGGGCGATCCTGGTAGGAGTTCAGCTCCACGCGCTTAGCCCGGATTTCTCACCGCTTGTCGTAGCGAGGCGCCGCAAGGGCCGTCCTGGCAAGGCCTGCGACCGAGGCCCCCGCAGTCGCACTCGTGCAGTACGTCGAGGAGGCCGACGGAGCGAAACACAGCCAGGGCGGATGATTGCGGCGACGTAGTAGACCAGCGATGAGAAATGCGGGTTAGGGGCAATACTGTTCACTTAAGTGTCAGGGTCATGAGCGACCCTTTCTGCTATAAAAAAGGAGGAACGCCATGGCACGCACTTTGGCCGAGTTACCGAAGGGAGCCCGGATTACGGATTTCGTGAGTCTGGGCGTGCTTGCTGAGAAGTTTCCGAGGACGACCATCGACCGGATTCTGCAGGAAACGGGGCGAGCGAGCAAGCGGGAGCGAAATTTGCCGGCGCACGTGGTGGTGTACTATGTGATCGCACTGGCGCTGTACGGGCAAGTGTCCTATGGAGAGGTGCTGCGGTGCCTGCTGGAAGGGCTGGAGTGGTTGGGGCTGAACGTGCGACGGCTGCGGGGCACGGCCAAGTCGGCGATTACTCAGGCCCGGAGCCGATTGGGGAAGGAGCCGCTGCAGCGGCTGTACCAGGAGGTGGTGAGCCCGATCGCGACGCCACAGACGCAGGGGGCGTGGTATCGGGGGAGGCGTCTGGTGACGTTGGACGGCAGCACGCTGGATCTGGCAGACACCGCGGCCAATGAAGCCGCGTTTGGTCGACCCGGAGCGTCGCGGGGCCGCAGTGGCTATCCGCAGTTGCGATTTGTGGCGTTGCTGGAGAACGGGACCCACGTGTTGTTTGCCACCGAGATGGGGGGCTATGGGCGGGGAGAGAGCACGCTCGCCCACGGGGTGGTGGCGGAGCTGGGTCCGGAGATGCTGTGTTTGGCCGACCGGAATTTTTTCAGCTACGCTCTGTGGAAGCGGTCCCAAGAAGGCGGCAGCCACCTGTTGTGGCGCGTGAAAAAGAACCTGAGGCTGCCCTGTCTGGAGCGTTTGGCCGATGGCTCCTATCGGAGCAAGATCTATCCCAGCGACAAGGCTCGCAGGCGGGACCAGGAGGGGCTCGCGGTGCGGGTCATCGAGTATCGGCTGGAGGGAATCGACGAACGGTATCGTCTGATGACGACCTTGGAGCCCGAGGAGGGTCCGGCCGAGGAACTGGCCGCCCTCTATCACGAGCGCTGGGAGATCGAGACGGCACTGGATGAACTCAAGACCCACTTGCGGGGAGCACGCATCGTTTTGCGCAGCAAGAAACCGGAGCTGGTGGAGCAGGAGTTCTATGGTCTGCTGCTGGCTCATTTCGCGCTACGGGGTTTGATGCATGAGGCGGCCTTAAAGGCGCACGTGGACCCGGACACCCTGTCCTTTGTCCACTCGCTCCGGGTGGTCAGACGCAAGTTGCCTCGCTTGGTGTCTCTTCCCCCCTCAGGAGAGAATTGCCTTTCATGAGACGGTCTTGGAGGAGATCTTGGAAGAGCGGGTGTCCTCCAGCCGAGGGCGCTGCAACCCAAGAGCGGTGAAAAGGAAGATGAGCAGCTTTCCGGTCCGCAGTCGCATCCAAGGACGGACGGGCCGTCCGAGAATCCAGGTTAAGATCCTTAAATGAACAGTATTGGGGTTAGGGGGGGTTAGGGGGGTTAGGGGGGTTAGGGGCAACTAACCTCACTTCTTTGGGCCTCGAAATCCTTGCCTTGCGACTTGGCCGGACCGCTGGCAGTTGCGGCCGTTCTGGGTTCTCAGTGATCAGTCATCAGCTATAGGCGACTAGAGCACACTCGAGCGGGCCCAAATGGCGACTCCCGTCAAGAGCACATAGAAGAGAATCTCCAGATTCTCGGTCCAAGGCTGCGTGCGTTTGATCGCTCCCCAGATGTGGACGACGGTCAGCAGCATGCCGGCCAGGATGATCAGATCAAAGACATAGGGGTGATTCTCCGGGTCCCGAGCTGCCTGGAAAGAAACCCAGACTATCGCTATGCCAGCAGCGCCCAGACTCCTTCCCAAGTAGACCACGAGATTGCGTTCCTCTGGAATCCTCCACTTGAAGCATCGAGCCCAGAGCAGCGGAGCCAGAAAGAGAGGAAGGGCGAAAGCTGCCAGAAAGGCTATACCAGCAGCCCATAAGAAGCCGCTCGCAAAAGCGTGATCTGCGTCAATCATCAGGCGAAGATTCTAGTTTGGGGCTCTGTCAAAAACAACTTCGCAGAGCCCTTAGTCCAACCCAGAAGACTACCTCGGCGCAAAGGGTGCTTTCGTTGACGGATGCCAACCCCGGTGTTACGATCAGCGGCCAAGGCTCAGAAAAGGACTCCCAGAATGCTCCGGTTGGACGGCCCTCAGTCGGTTCCCTTTTGCGACGGCTTGAGCCGCCGCGATTTCCTCCACGCGGGTTCTCTCGCCTTCCTTGGATTGACGCTTTCGGACCTCATCTCGCTCAAGGCCCGAGGAGCGGTCAACCCAGAGAAGGACATCAACTGCATTTTCCTCTTCCTGGTCGGCGGGCCCTCACAAATTGACACCTGGGATCTGAAACCCGACGCCCCGGCAGAGATACGTGGACCCTACAAGCCGATTCCTACCAACGTCTCCGGTATTCGGATTTCCGAGCTATTTCCCCGAATGGCAAGACGGGCCGATAAGTACGCGATCATCAGATCCTTCCATCATCAGATCAACGCGCACCCCTTGGCTCATCACATCGTGCTGACGGGAAGACCCTTCTCGCCCGGAATCAGTCATCCCAATATGGGCTGCGCCGCTCAGTCCCTGATCGGCTCCCGATCTGATCTGCCTTCGCATATCATGCTCCCGGTCAGCCTGCGGTCGCGGATGGGTCAATCCGCTGGCTTTCTGGGCAAGACCAACGATCCTTTTCTCATCGATTCCGACCCCTCGACTCCCGATTTCCGGGTTCGCGATCTGGTCCCTCCCGAATACATCTCAGCAACGCGAGTACAGCGGGCAGACAGTTTCCGCAGGTTGGTCGATTCCTCGTTTCAGAGGTTCGAGCAAGGCAACCCCGACACCAAGCTCATGAGCTCAAGTTTCAGCCAGGCCTACCGCATCGTCTCTTCATCAGAGGCCCGCGAGGCCTTCGACATCCATCAGGAGCCGGAGAAGCTCCGCGACCGCTACGGACGAAATCGATTCGGCCAGAGCTGCCTCTTGGCTAGACGCCTGGTGGAACGCAAGGTCCGCTTTGTTACGATCAACATGTTCGATGACTTCGGTGGCGCAAGCACCTGGGACATCCACGGGTCCTCACCCTTCAGCCCAATCTCGGCCTTGGATAGCCTTGGCCCGATGTTCGACGATGGCTTCACGTCCCTGATTGAAGATCTCAGCGATCGAGGGCTCCTGGACCAGACATTGGTGGTCGCGATGGGTGAGTTTGGCCGCACACCGAAAATCAATCCTGCTGGGGGCAGGGATCACTGGCCTTTCTGTGCGACCGTCTTGTTTGCCGGCGGAGAAGTCGCAGGCGGACAGGTGGTCGGATCCTCCGATCGAACGGCGGCCGAGCCCAGAGACCGGCCGGTGGGACCGCAAGAAGTGCTGGCTACCATCTACCACGCCCTGGGGATCAATCTGCACACAGAACTCCCAGGCCCGCAGAATCGTCCGGTGCCCATCGTCGACATCGGGGTTCAACCGATCTCGGAACTGTTTGGCGGATGATCCTAACACTTGTCCTGGCCGGTATCCTGGTCGCAGCAGAAGATCCACCGGAGCTGCGCGTGCTCCCCCCAACCATCAGCCTGACAGGACCCCACTCCTCCCAAAAGCTGATCGTCATCGAACAGACGGAGCGACGGGGATCGGTAGAAGAGCTGACCGCGGGAGCAGATTTCAGCTCCTCCCAACCAGACGTGGCGAGCGTTGACGCCCAGGGAAGGGTCGTCGCCAACTCAAACGGGCGGGCGATCGTGACAGCGAGGCTTCTCGATGGCCGGAAAGCGAATGCAAAGATCGAGGTTAGAGAAGCAGATAGGGCCTTCTCCTGGAGCTTCCGCAACCATGTCCTATCTGTCATGACCAAGGCCGGGTGTAACTCCGGTCCCTGCCACGGCTCAGCAACAGGACAGAATCACTTCAAGTTGAGTCTACGAGGCTATGCTCCCGAGGCGGATCACGAAACCCTGATGCATGAGGCCCTGGGCCGTCGCGTACTGCCGCTGGCGCCTGCCCACAGCTTGCTCTTGCTGAAGCCCACTCTGACTCTTCCTCACGGAGGGGGCAAACGGATCGCGGTCGACTCGGCAGCGTACCAGATCCTATCAGAGTGGATTGCGGCCGGGGCCCCTCCTCCGGAAAGAAGCGACCCCCGGGTCGAACGACTGGCGATCTTGCCCCCTCACGTGACGCTTGGACGCGGAGGTGAGCATCAACTCCTGGTACGAGCCTTCTTTTCTGACGGGCACGTCGAGGACGTCACCCGCTGGGCCAGGTACAGTAGCAGCGACGCGGGGACAATCCAGGTTGGCCCCACGGGGAGGGTTAAAGCCGAGGCCAAGGGAGAGGCGGCGGTCTCGGTCTGGTATCTGAACCGGGTCTCCTCCAGCCGGATTACCGTACCCTTTCGCCAGATAACTGATCCTAGACCCTATCTCGAGGCGCCACGCCATGGCAGCATCGATGACCTGGTCCTGGGCAAGCTGCAGGAGTTGGGACTGCCGCCGTCCGTTTCATCCAGCGACTCCCACTTTGTCCGCAGGGCTTACCTGGACGCCATTGGCCTTCTACCCACCGCAGAGGAGGCGAGGTCCTTCACGGCGGAAACAGCTCCTGACAAGCGAGTAGGGTTGATCGAAGTGTTGCTGGAGCGCGCGGATTTCGTGGACTTCTGGGCGTACAAGTGGTCCGACCTGCTCCTCGTCTCCAGCTCCAGGTTGTCGCCTCCAGCTACTCGCGCCTACTACAACTGGATCCGCGGCGCGGTCACAGAAAACCGTCCCTGGGATGAGTTGGTGCGCCAATTGGTCACGGCCCTGGGAAGCAACCTCGAAAACGGAGCAGCCAACTACTATGTTCTCCATGACGACGCTACCAAGGTAGCGGAGAACGTCACCTCGACTTTCATGGGACTGGCGATTGCCTGTGCCCGATGCCATGACCATCCGTTGGATCGCTGGACCCAGGACGATTACTACTCTCTCTCCAGTTACTTCTCGAGGATCGGCCGGAAGGACGGCGACGGGGGACAGAAGATCGTCTTCCGCGCCAGCACTGGAGAAGTGCCTCACCCGCGGTTGGGGGCTCCGCTGCCCCCCCGTCCGCTGGGAGCCAGAAGGGCTGCGACGGTCTCCGGTGGAGATCGTCGCCAAGACTTCGCCGAGTGGCTCACGTCGGGGGGAAACCCCTACTTCGCCCGGTCCATCGTCAACCGGATCTGGTACCACTTCATGGGAAGGGGGCTGGTAGATCCGGTCGACGATATGAGGGACACGAATCCGGCTTCCAATGAAAAGTTGATTGAGAGTCTAACTGCCGAGTTTGTTCGCAGCGGCTTCGATGTGAAGCAGCTGATTCGCAGCATCATGAATTCTGCCGCCTATCAATCCAGCTCTGGGGGACGACAGGAGGATTTCGCGGACAACAAATACTACTCTCGCTTCATCTTGCGCCGTCTGCCCGCCGAGGTGATCCTCGACATCATCTCACAGGTGACAGGCACGTCCACCGAGTTCCCAGGGTATCCTCCAAACACCCGCTCGATTCAACTTCCCGACAGTCTGGTGAGATCTAGTTTCTTGACGATCTTCGGCCGCCCGAAGCGCACGATCAACAGTCATGCCGAGCGAGTGAAGGACGCGACGGTCGGCCAGGCTCTTCACCTGATCAACAGCGAAGCCCTGCACCAGAAGCTCCGTAGTCCCAAGAGCACGCTGGAAGAACTCCTTGAAAGGGGATTGCCGGATAGGGAAATCGTTAGCGAGATCTTCTGGACCGCCCTCAGCCGCCCTCCCGAAGACGAGGAGTTGGATCGCATCCTTGCGGCCATGTCAGAAGCTGAAGGGGACCCTCGGACCCAGTCTGACTTTCCTCAGCAACGACGAGAAATCTTGGAGGATTTCTTTACGGGCGTTCTGATGAGCAAGGAGTTCTTGTTCAATCACTGAGGGTAACTCGGAGACCGCTTCAGCAGCCTGAAGCGAAGCGTAGTAGACCCGGTGATCGCGGCAGTTTAGCGTATTTGGAAGGAGGGGCTCGCGCCCTGAATGGAGCGCATCAATAGAGGTCAATCCCACGGGATTGTGTCTACTAGCCCAGGGTTCGGAAACACTAAGCTGAAACTTCATTGGCTAGGAGGTCGCGCAAGAGCTCATCTAACCGAGCCGTGACTGTTTGTAGGACGGGCACTCCTGCCCGTCGTCGTCCTTGACGGGCAAGAGTGCCCGTCCTACAACAGACACGCTGCTACCGATGCTCGTGGCTAGAGACAACCGAAGTTTCTTTCTCGAATGGGGCGACACCGCTGGGGGGCCCCTGACCCAAAACTTCGGCAAACTTGGGATGAAAGCACGAATTTTGTTTTGACGGGACCTACGCCGAAGGCGTAGTAGGAGAAGTTTTCCCCTGAATGATCCATCGTTAGCTGGTGGCCCCACTGGGCTGGAAGCCGCAATCCCGTTGGGATTGACCTCTATTGATATTCGAAGTTCAACGGCTCAGTATCTCTGGCCAATTCGCTGAACGGGTATCGACATCGGTCAGCGTCAGACTCCGGTTGGGTAGATTTGGAATGATTGGTTTGAAATTGATCGTTGCGACTTTGACAAAGGGAATGGTCATCCTGACCCTGATTTCTTTCGGTCCTGTCGCCATCGCAACAGCAGCGAACGAGTTCTCACCTGCTCCCTTCATTTATGTAGTCCACCCGATCGGCTCCGAACGGGGCACCTCCCGCGTGGTCACGGTCGAGGGGATCAACCTGGAAGACACATCCGAGTTGTTCTTCAGCCAGGAGGGCGTAACGGCACGAATTCTCGATGTAGAGGAGATTCCGAACAAACCCTACCGGACGTCCCGGCAGCTCGTTCGTGTCGAGCTCGAAGTTGGGTCGCAGGTCGAAACTGGGATCCATGGTTTTCGTCTGAGAACCCGACACGGGACCAGCAACTGGGTCCCATTCGCGGTCGGACGACTGCCCCAGGTCGACGAGAGCGAGCCCAACAACTCGATGCTCGAGGCCCAGGAAATCCCTTTGCCGGCGACTGTGGATGGCTCACTGAAAGAATCAGGGTCAGCCGACTATTTCCGCTTCCGGGTCTCCGCCGGAAGTGAGCTGATCTTCGAGGTGACCGCAGACAGACTGAGTTCGAGGTTGGATTCCGTTCTCACACTCAACGACGCGCGTGGCCAGGTGCTGGCACGGAACGACAATTCGCAGCCCGGGACCTCGGATTCGTTCCTTGCCCATCGCTTCGGTGTTTCCGGGGAATACTACCTCCGGATTGCCGATCGGGCAGATAGAGGGGGAAAGAACTTCGGCTACCGTCTGACACTGGGACGTCTCCCCTATCTGACCCAGGTCTTTCCCCTAGGAACCCAGAGGGGCACCGTCGTGAAGGCCCGGGTCGAGGGTCACAACCTGGGCGGCGTCACCCAAACCCAGTTGAACGGAGATCTCCAACCGGATGAGAACGGCACGCTCCCACTCAGGATCAAAACCGCTTTAGGAGCAACCATCAATGCCCTGAAAACGTCCAGTGGAACCTTCGCGGAGATCCTGGAGCAGGAACCCAACGACAAGATCTCCAAGGGACAGGAGGTTGTGGTTCCCACGACCATCAACGGTCTCGTTGGGACGGCCGGTGACCGGGATCTCTTTCGTTTCCGCGCTCAACAAGGTCAAGTTCTGGCCGTCGAAGTGACGGCCCGCAGACTGGGCTCCTTTCTCGATTCCAGCATCGAGATCCTCGACCACCGGGGAGAGCCCGTCCCAGGGGCTGTGCTGCAGGCTCTGTCAGAAGACACACACGATCTCGGCCTCGGTTCCAGAAGCCTGGCGCTAGGCAGGTTTCAATCGACTCGAAACACCCGCTTCTATCCGCTTGATTTCGTGCTTCTGGGAGGACGGGAGCTGGTGCGCTTGGAACGAGCCATTCGCCGAATCGACCATTTTTCGGTGGCTCAGGGGATTCTGGGGCAAAGACTGAGCTGGCTGGGAACAACACCCCAGATCCACCCTCGTAACGTCAGCGCCCACAAGGTCCGTGTCCTACCGGCAGGCACCAAGGTCCCTCCCGGTCCGTTTCCGTCCTTCTCCCTTCCCTTCCGAAACGACGATGGAGGACCTCCCTACGGCAAGGACTCCTATCTCCTCTTCACCGCCCCAAAAGAAGCTGACTATCTGGTTTCCCTGAGCCACCTCCAGAACCAGGGAGGAAGGCGCTATCCCTACCGCCTCACGATTCGTCCTGCCATTCCGGACTATCGCCTGTTCCTGGACGATGGATTCATGCTGTACGTGGACGGCAGGACCACAGGCGCTCGTAACCCGAATGTGCCACGCGGTGGCAGCGTAGCGCTTACCGTTTCGGCTTCTCGCATCGATGGCTTCGACGGTCCCATCCGAGTCGAAGTAAAGGGGCTGCCCCCAGGCGTTCGGTCCACCACTGGAAATATCCGAATGGGCGAGTTTGTGACGACAGTCGTTCTGACCGCGAACACGACTGCACCGATAACTCGGACGCCGCAGCTGCTGAGCGCAATCGGTTACGCTCGGCTCGGGGGGATCGAAATGGCAAGGACCGCTAGTGCCCCCAGCGAAGCGCTGCCTTTGGTGACTGTGACTCCGGCCGCCTTGATCCGACCCACGGTCGAGCCACAACAGCTGACTATCCGTCCCGGGGAGAGCGTCCAACTTGAGATTCAAATTGAGCGTCGCGAAGGTTTCCTGGAAGATGTCCCCTTCGTCTTCCAGAACAGGCCATCCGGCATCTACGTCGAGAACTCGGGATCTTCCGGCATCGTCATCTCTCGCGGCGAAACCCGCCGAACGATTACCCTCACCGCCGATCCCTGGCTGGAGGACCTCAGCTTTCCCATGATCGCGCTGGGGCGAATCAAGAGCGAAGCAGCCAGGAAGCGCAGGAGTGGAGCCAAGGATGAGTCAGTTGACTATGCTTCGGAGCCGGTCGTTGTGAGTATAGTGAGCAGCTTTGAATAGTGAGCAGTTTGAATAGTGAGCAGTTGGATAGTGAGCAGTTGGATAGTGAGCAGTTGGATAGTGAGCAGTTTTGAATAGTGGGTGATTGAGTAGTGAGCAGTGGCCTTTCTCACCGATTCAAGGAACTCAGACCCTACTTCCTTACTTCACCACTTCACTGCTCACTATTCAAACTGCTCACAAATTCCATACTCACTCACTGAGAAGCTAGCGTTCGCTCCAGGCACTCCAGCGTGAACGCGATGTCCTCCTCGGTATGGGCCGCAGAAATTGAGATCTGCTTCGTCGCTATGGGAAAGAAGTAGGCCCCCCGCTCGACCATCTCACGGCGCATATCCAGATCTTTTTCGAAGTCGTGATTCGAAGCCAGGTCGTGCCAGTCAAGGGGCTCGTGATCCATAAAATACAGGCAAAGGGCTGAGCCTTGTCTGGCCACTATCCCGTTAATACCGCGGGACTGGAGGATTGATTCGATGCCCTGCTGAGCTTGCTGCCCTAGCGTCTCCAGGTGCTTGTAGACTCTCCCGTCATCCTCGAGCAGGCGCTCAATGGTGGCGATGGCCGCGGCGACGGATAGAGGATGGCCGTTGTATGTTCCCGCAAGGAGTGGACGCTTGGAGGGATCCGGATCAGCATAGCGATCCATCAACTCCAGCTTGCCTCCGAGGGCCGACATCGGATAACCGTTTGCAATCGCCTTTGCGAAGACCACCAGGTCGGGCTTGACCCCGCTGATCTGACCATAGCCGCCTACGGAATAACGAAAGCCAGTCTTCACCTCGTCGAATATGAGAACAAAACCCTTCTCATCTGCCAGCTCTCGCAGGCCGGCAAGATATCCGGGCTGGGGTTTGAGGATCCCAATGTTCTGGAGAATCGGCTCGGTGATCAGGGCAGCCACCGGATAGCGGTCACAGACGTAGCGGACCGAGTCAAGATCGTTGAAGTTGACGATGTGTATGAGCTGCTGGTGGGCAACAGGGGCCCCGGGCCCCAAGGCAACGTATCGATACTCGCCGGGGGAAACCCGAGGGCCAATCTGATCAAGTGGTGTGAGGACATTGCAGCCTACGTCATTGTCGGAACCGTTGAATCCACCCTGCATGACGATCACGTGGTCCCGCTCGGTCGCCGCCCGAGCAAGCCGGATCGCCCCCCGGGTCCCCTCTGATCCGGTGTTGCAGAGCTCAACACTCTCGATCGCCGGAACATGAGTGCACAGCAGCTCCGCCAGTTGTCCTTCAAGACGATTGGTTCCGCTACCAAAAAGGCTCACCTTGTCCTTGATGACCTTTTCGACCGCCTGATTGACATAGGCATCGTTGTGGCCCAGGACGTACGGCGCGAAGGCGGCGTGGTAGTCGATGTATCGATTACCATCGACATCCCACATATAGGCTCCCTCGGCTTTGGCAAAGACGATCTCCGGTTCTGCCTTCCGAGCCGTCGAAACCACGCCTCCGGGAATGTACTTCTTGTTATGTTCAAGCGTCTCAGCCGATTTCGGCCGCGATAATTCAGTGATTTTCATGGGTCAACTCCAAATTGTTAAGATACAAGTTTTTTCAAGATACAAGATACAAGATACGAGGTACAAACAAATCCCAAATTCCAAAGCATCAAGAGTCCTGGCGAAGGAAAAATGGGGAGTTCGTTGGGGATCCAGGTCCCTGGAAGTGGCGCTCCCGGGGTGTAGCCAGCCTCACTGCAGAGTTACTTCAAATCATCTGGACCTTGGTGCTTGTGATTTGGAATTTGTTTGTATCTTGTTTCTTGTATCTTGGAATTTTCCTCGTTCACTCTCGCCAAACCTTCTCCAACAGGCCAAGCACATTCAGCCCAAGGATCTTCTGGACATCCTCTTCTGAATAACCTCGCTTCAACAGACCTGCAGTAATATTGGGGGCTTCGTCAGCACGAGTGATGTCTTGTGGCAAGAGGACGGGGAACGGTATGGGATAGACGGTAGAGTCCTTGAGTTTGCCCGCCATCAGCCAGTGGAACCACTCCTCGGAGTGATTCTCGGTGAAGTCCAGTCCAATCGAGACGTAATCGATCCCAGCCAGATCCACCCAATACTCGATGGCATCCAGGAAGTCCTCGATGGTCGAGTCGTACCCACTCTTCAGAAAGGTCGGGAAGATGTTGCAGCCAACGACTCCCCCCTTTGCCACCAGCGCCTTGACCTGCTCATCGGTCTTGTTCCGCGGGTGGTCCTGCTGCTGCCGGGGATTGGTGTGACTGAACCAGACCGGCTGCTCCGAGACTTCTATGGCGTCCATGGTGGTCTTGTATCCCACATGGGAGAGATCAACGACCATACCCAGACGATTCATCTCCTTGATCAGATCGACACCAAACTGACTCAGGCCAACGTCCTGCCGTTCGTAGCAGCCGGCACCGACGAAATTCAGATCGTTGTAGGTTATCTGGATGACACGGACACCCAGGCGGTAGAAGATCTCCACCAGATCCAGATCGTCCTCGATGGGGGAGGAGTTCTGGAAGCCGAAGATGATTCCTACCCGGTTCTCGCGCTTGGCGGCGTGGATGTCAGCGATTGAGGTAACAGGTCGTATATAGTTACTGTGCGCCTCGAAATCCCGGTGGAAAGAACTGATATTCCGAAGGGTCTCTCGGGCTCCCTCCCACACCGCAACGGTGGCATTGATCGCCGTGAATCCTCCCTCCCAGAGATGACGATAAACCTCTTCATCACCCCAGCGGCTGACATTCAAACCGTCGATGACAATCGACCGTTGGTGCAGATTTTGCGCTTCTGAGCTCACTTTCATCAGGTCACTCCTCAATAGCCAGGATCCGCTCATGCTAAAGAAGAACGCTTCCCAGCTCAAGGGGGAAGAAAAGGTTTAGCCCTGGTTTAGCCCGGTTTAGCCCGGATTTCTCATCGCTTGTCGTAGCGAGGCGCCGCAAGGGCCGTCCTGGCAAGGCTTGCGCCCGAGACCACTCGTGGCGAGCCCGCGCAGTCGTACTCGTGCAGTACGTCGAGGAGGCCGACCGAGCGTAACGCAGCCAGGACGGATGTTGCCCCAGGACGGATGTTTGCGGCGACGCAGTAGACCAGCGATGAGAAATCCGGGTTAGGTCTATGAGAAGTGATTCCAGGAGTCCATGCGCGGTTGCGGAGGCACAGAAACGGCGCTTCCGGTTTTCGTCGAAAGAGCGACTGCTTCGCAAAATTCCATGTATTGGATTCCCTCTTCAAAGTCCGGCAAGACGGGGGTTCCCTCTCGAATGGCCCGAATGAAGAGAGCATCGGTATCCTGGAAGCGCTCCTCTTCAATGGGAATCGGGACTGGAGTGAGTTCGGGGTTGCTCACAGAGGCCCCTCGGATCTCGTCGGCGAAGAGATTGTAGACCAGAGTCCCACCCGAGCCATAGATCTCGATCGCCTGCGCCGGAGGACAGGCGACGTGACCCGAAAAATGGTAGCTGGCATTGGCGCCACACTCCAACCGCGCCGCGACAACCACCGAATCAGGGACACCTGCTTCGATCCCCGCTCCCGCCTCCGTTTGCCGTTTGGGCTGGCGGTTGGCTGTAAGGGCTGCAACTTCGATGGACGGGCCCAGCCAGCGGTTGACCACTTCGTTCCACATCCCCAAAGTAAGCATGTTGACGCCCACCACATCAGAGTCCCAGATAAAGGACTCCCAACCCTCGCCAAACCAAGCCATCCCGACGACACGCACCTCTTGGACCTTACCCACAAACTGCTCCTCGTGGAGTAGCCGTCTCATCACCCGATCCCCTTTGAGACCGGGGCGCGGCGGGTAGAGCGCCGTGACCAGATCCGACTTCCGGGCAGCGGAAAGCATCTGCTGGGCCTCTCCGAGGTTCCTGGCCATTCGAGCCTGACAGAGCACATGTTTTCCGGCATCCAGAGCCCTGACCGTCGCCGGAAGATGCAGCACCGGGGGCGTGGCGATGACGACCGCATCCAACTCGGGCGAGTCCGTGATTTCCTGCCAGGCGTCCACCGTCGCCGGAATGCCAAACTTAGTTGCTACCGTAGCAGCCTTGCCCGGATCGCGCGACCATATCACCGAGGTCTCTACCTCGGGAATCTCCTTGAGCGCCGGTAGATGGCGATTGGTCGCAACGCCGCCTGCCCCAATGACTCCAACGCGCAGCTTTCCCATATTCCTCCTTGTTCTCCCTTGCACCCGGCCACAGTGAGCAGGCAAAGCCATCATCAGAGACGGCGCCGTTTTCCACAGTTCTCGCCAGCTATCGTCAGAGCGTCTCAGGACCCATAGAAAAGAGGATTGTAGAATGGGGCGAATGCGAGGATCAAGGCGGTGACGAAAGACTGCTTGCCGGTCAAGATATCATCGGTCAGGATCTCCCGAAGATCTTGTCCCCTTGCGATTCCCTGGCTGTGAGTGAAGCGGTCGATCACGATCTCGAGCTCAATTCCACGGTCGATGACAGGATCGGCAATCCGGCGTGGAATTGGCATCCCACCCCCGTGTCCAAAGTGGCCCTTGTGCCCGTCCGAGACATAGGCCCAACTCTCGAGAAAGACCTGTCTCCGGGGACCTGCGGAACCGATGACGTTGAATCCTCCCACCAATCCGACATAGAACTCCGCTTCACCTCGCTCTCGCTTTAGCTGCAGGGTCAGGTTTTCGACACGAGTCTGGGCCGACATCATCAGCTCTGCGGCTGAGAAGGGAGTTCCGGTTTCCTCCCTGGAAACGTCGTAACACAGAAATTCGGCGGGATCGTCCGAACCGGGTTGAAGCCTGTCGGACAACAGTTCCCACACCTCTTTGACTGCGGCGATCTCCGGTTCGCGGGTACTGCCGACAGCAATTCGCATCTGCCTCCGATTCTAGCGCCGAGATCTGACAGAAAGAAAATCCCAAGGACTCTTCAAGTTTCAGATCAGTCCCGCCCCCGCTGCGCTGCCCCATTCGAGAAAAAAACTTCGGCTCCGGCGTAGCGGTGGGCTCCAGGCCGCCGTCCGAGCCAAAGGCTCGAAAGAATACTGGGTCATCCGGTAAATGGGGAGGTGGGAACGTGGTTCGGCGCTTTCCGGATCCCAAATCTGGTTCCCCGTTCGCTTGTCAATATAGTCGGCTGCAGTAGCAGAGGCCGTGGGAACTGTGGAAAACTCCGAGCGACATCGAACTGGGCCAGCAAGCCCGTGATACGGAGTTTTCCAAGCGCTGTGCGAACGGTGGAAAAACAACTGCGAGCACTTGCCAGTTCTCCTCCAGAACTAGTTGTTTTTCCACGGTTTGCATAGTGCGGCAGTTTCCACGGCCTGCCTTTGACTGGCGGCACCTCCCCATTTACCGGATGAACCAGAATACTTCGGCCTGGAGGCCAAAGCTACGTTTGCCAATGAAGTTTCAGATCAGTAGCCCCCCGGCTGCGCTGCCCCATTCGAGAAAGAAACTTCGGTTGTCTCTGGCCACGAGCATCGATAGCAGCGTGTCCGTGTAGGACGGGCACTCCTGCCCGTCGATGACAGCGACGGGCAAGAGTGCCCATCCTACGAAGATCCCGGCTGTGTCAACTGGAGGCTCTTGAAGGACTTCTCGTCAATGAAGTTTCAGATGAGCAACTCCGAGAGAGCCGCATGCATCTTACCGTTACTGGCTAGTACCTCGCTGCCCTCGATGCCACAGGGAGACTGGTCGAAACGTGTAACCCTACCGCCTGCTTCTTCGACGATCAGTTGTCCCGCCGCTACGTCCCAGGGGTTCAAGCTGATCTCCCAGAAACCGTCGAAACGGCCGCAAGCCACGTAACAGAGGTCCAGCGCTGCTGATCCGTCGCGCCTGACGCCTCGAACACTTCTCGTCACCCGTGCGAACAGCTCGAGGTTGAGGTCTCTCTCCTCGGGATCGTACGGGAAGCCGGTGGCAACAAGGCTCTCAATGGGTTCCTCGACCTCGGAGACCCTGATCGGCTCATCGTTTAGAGACGCTCCCCGGCCGCGCTCGGCGCAAAACAGCTCATTGGCGATGGGATCATAGACGACGCCAAGCTGCAGAACGCCTTCGACCTCCAGCGCGATCGAGACACAGAAACAGGGATAGCCGTGGGCGTAATTGGTGGTTCCGTCGATAGGGTCAATGACCCACCGGTAGGGGGTACTCCCCACCTTCTCGTCCCGCTCTTCCGACAGGATAGAATGTTCCGGGAAGTGACGCTCGATGAGCCCGATGATCACCGCTTCCGCCCGCAGATCGATTTCCGTCACCAGATTGATTGGGCCCTTCTTGGACACCTTGAAGTCTGTCTGAAGGGAATCCCGCAGGATGCTTCCGGCTTGAAGAGCCGCCTTCTTTGCTATCGCAAGGGCGGTCTCGTCTTGTGAATTCATCAGGCTCCTATACTTCTCCTACCAAGAGGGCGACCGCTTGCACGGCCAAGCCTTCGCCCCGACCCACCGGACCTTTACCCTCCATCGTAGTCGCCTTCAGACCGATGTGATCCGGCTTCAAGTAGAGCACCCGTCCCAGACTCGCCTTGATGGCTTCTACATGAGGTTGGATCTTCGGTGCTTCGGCCAGGATGGTGGCGTCGATATTGCCAACCCGGTAGTGCTTTCCCCGGATCAGCCGAAACACTTTCTCCAGGAGCAGCAGGCTATTGATGTCCTGGTAGCGAGGATCAGTGTCCGGGAAATAGGTCCCTATATCCTTGAGCCCTGCTGCCCCCAGCAAGGCGTCAGCCACCGCATGAGAAAGGGCGTCCGCGTCGGAGTGGCCGATCAGACCGCGATCATACGGAATCAGCACGCCCCCCAGAACAAGCTTCTGGCCCTCTCCGAAAGCGTGAAAGTCGTAACCCAGACCAATCCGGAAAGGGTTCTCTAAGCCCACGCCCAACCTATCCGATTCACAGATCTTCCTTCCAGGTTACCTTTATATTTTCCGAATCCCCTGGAACCACATGAACAGGAGAACCCAAGCGTTCTACCAACGAGGCTTCATCGGTGCCGTAAAACCCCTCCTTTTGAGCCTGCACCAAAGCCTTTCTCAGAAGGTTGATTTCGAATCCCTGGGGTGTCTGGGCCAACCTCAGACGACCGCGATCTACAGTTCTGACCACCCGATCGGAGGCCACCTCCTTGACCGTATCACGCAGCGGTACTACGGGAAGACAGGCTCCACTCTGTCGTGTCTGCTCCAGGACGCGGGCAATCAACCCCATTGAAACGAAGGGGCGAGCGGCATCATGGACCAACACGAGTTGGATCGAATCCGAGAGGCGGCTCAGTCCCCGGTATACAGAGTCCTGACGCTGCTCTCCACCCACTTCCAAGATCAATCGTCCCCGGTAGGGCAGAGATCGAATCTGCTTCTCAACCCTTGCCTTCCACGCCTCCGGGACCACCATGACGGCTTCCTCGAAGAATTCCAGGAATGGCTCCAGCGCGTGTAGGTAGAGGGGTCTACCTCGCAAGCTACTGAACTGCTTGGGGACCTCTCCACCGAATCGACTGCCAGCACCGGCAGCCGCCAGGATAAGCCCCGTCAAAGGTGTCTCACCCACTCTCCCGGGCGTTGGATCCGGCCCCCATGTCCCGACCGCGGTCCAAGTGCTCGAGACATTCCCCAACCGAAGAGACTCCCACCAGTGAAAAGCCCTTCAAGGGCTCGTTCAGAGGGAGATTTTTCTTGGGCAGTATCGCCGACTCGAAACCCAGATTGGAAGCTTCCTTGACACGGTTGTAAGGAAAGCCAACGGCCCTGATCTCACCTGCCAGACCGACCTCGCCGAAAACCACGGCATTCCCGGGAACAGGACGATCTCTGAAGCTGGACACGATGGCAGCAAGAATCGCCAGATCCACGCCGGGTTCGGTCAGCGAGAGTCCTCCGACGACGTTCACGTAGACGTCACTTCCCAGGAGATGCAGGCCGAGCCGCTTTTCCAACATGGCCAACAACAACGACACCCGACTCGAGTCCACCCCATTGGTGACACGGCGGGCAGAGCTGAAGTGGCTCTGACTAACCAGGGCCTGGATCTCAACCAGGACCGGTCGGGATCCTTCCATGGCACAGGTGACCGCGGATCCCGACACCTGCTCCGCGCGTTCGGACAAGAATAGTTTGGATGGATTGTCGACACAGAGCAGGCCCCGCCCCGACATCTCGAAGATTCCGAGCTCGTTGGCCGGCCCAAACCGATTCTTGACGGTTCGAACGATCTTCTCGTTTCGATGGCGCTCGCCTTCAAAATAGAGGACTACGTCAACGATGTGCTCGAGAGCTTTGGGACCGGCGAGGGCTCCATCCTTGGTGATGTGCCCAATCAGCAAAACTGGAACGCCAGAGCTCTTGGCAAAAGCCAATAGCTTCGACGCACACTCCCGTATTTGCCCGATACTCCCCGGGATCGACTCCAGATTCTGGCTGTAGAGAGTTTGAATCGAATCGATGATCAGCGCCGACGGCTTCAGCACCTCCTTCTGCTCCAGCACCCGCTCCAGACAGGTCTCCGCTACCAGGTAGAGATTCGTTCCCTTGATGCCAAGTCGATCGCCCCGCAGTCTGATCTGTTGGGCTGATTCCTCACCTGCGACGTAGAGGACCGGCTGACCCTCCTGCGACAGGTTCTCGGCAACTTGTAGTAGCAGGGTAGACTTGCCGATTCCTGGCTCGCCCCCCAGCAGAATGAGGGATCCGGGAACTATTCCCCCGCCAAGCACCCGATCGAACTCTGAGTTACGACTCGGAATCCGACTGAAGTCATCTTTGTCAATCTCAGGATAGGCGTACAAGGGAGCCCCGGCCAGCGCGACCGGGCGGCTCTGGACTCGCTCTTCGGAGAGGGCGTCCCACTCCCCACAACCAGGGCACCGCCCCAGCCACTTGGGACTCTTCAAGCCGCAGGACTGGCAAACATAGAGTGCCTTGAGTGAGGGTGAAGCCACGTTCGTATTGTAACGCGAGGGGGTGTCCAAGCCGTGAGCGAATCCCCAGGTCACGAAAACAAGAATGCACCAATGTACGAACCGATTCTCCGCTCGTTCGATTCCTGTCTGTTAGAATAGGCCGTATCGTCTTACTATCAAAGCCTGGAGTTAGATTGTGATTTCAAAGCTTATTGGGTCAGCCTTCCTGACTGTTTGCGTCTTGACGTTGGTACTGCCTGAGATTTCCTCCCTGGAGGTTCTCCATGCCGCTGAAATCGAGCTTGGCGAAGGAGTCTTCGTCGAGGTGACTTCGCTGCGCAAGAAGGACCTTCCCCGGGACTTTCCCTTTCAGGTCTTTCAGGAAGGTTTTGCCATTCTCGGCGTCGTCGTCCGCAATGATTCGTCCGCTGACTTCCACCTCGACCCGGAAAAGATGGAAGCCAGAAACCATAAGAAAAAGCCGATCGAGCGAGCACGATCAACCGATATCACGCCCAAGATCCTGAAATACCACCGAGTGGGCAAGATGGGCACCCAGGGGGGGATCCACACGAGGAGTACCTACCCTGGACAGGACCCCCGCTACGGAGGACAGGACCCTCGTTACGGCCGTCGAGGCAATCGGACTCGTGGGCGCACAATTGACGTAGGAGGAGGGGGTTCCGGCCCCGGAGTCGTGAGCGCCGGAGCAGCCCAGGAGGTGAGGGCCCTTCTGGAGGAGTACGAGATCCAGCCCCGAAACATACCAGCCGGTGAGACAGTGGAAGGGTTCTTCTACCTCAAGAGCAAGAAGTCGGGACGAAAGCTCTCGGGTCAACTCCTTCTCTTGCAAAAGGATGAGGCCAGCGTACCCTTCTAGCGAGCGATCTCTAGGGTGAAACTTCGCCGAGCCAAGGTAAAAGACACAAGATACAAACAAGCTCCAAATCACAAGCACCAAAGAGTGAATTGAGATGTCAACGTTCTAAATACATTATAATCAATAGTTTAGATCTAGAAGAACCTTCCAGAAAACGCTCGGAAACAGCCATTTTCTAACATTTTACTAACAACTCAGAGAAACTCGGGAGTAACCCGCACAGGGACACCCCGATACTGCCTGATTTGATCGCAATCGCACGACCGCTTTCGCCTTTCGGTTGAAACCGCACCCCCCCTAGAAGCGGACATTCAGATTTTCCCCGGAAACGTCAAATGAACTACCGCGAACGGCCAGGAGCCGACGTTCTATTTCGGGCGCTTCGAAAGGAGCTGTCAGTTTCCAGGTAACGAGGACGTTGTTGTGGAAAGGATTTGAAGGAGGTGAGTCTCAAACCATTGGAGACTATACTAAGGTTTGAGCATGCTCTGTCGGCATCTGACTGTGAGTTGGCTCATTGTCCTGCCGGTGGTCAGGGCCAGGCCCCTGTTTCTTTCAAGGGGGTAGATGGTCTGGACGTATCGACGTGGATGGCACGATTGGTCCGTTCTCAGCCGGAACATTTGGAGGACACCGAAAGGCTAACATCCAACGGGCCGTATTTCGAGGTAACTCGCCTCTATCTGGCCCCTATCAGCCTGGTATGTGTGGCTCTCTCGGATCCGTTAAGATTTTATAAATCAGTAACTTGACTTCGGTCCACTCGCGGCCAATCTTCCATATTTCGCCTTAGCGCAGGCATATTGCGACGCCTGTAGTTGGATCGAGTTTTTGCGGAGCACGGGCCAGGGTCTAGCCGGGGGTCCGACTGAGCTGGGCCTGTGAGTTCTCAGGTACACAGGTGAAAGCAGAACGGGCCAGAACGTGACCGTCGGGATGACGGGCCTCCACGGTCCACTTCCCGACCACGCCCAGCTTCTTGCGACTGTGGGTGCGCCAGTGAGGCCCGCCCAGCTCCAGTTTAATCTGCTGCACGGTCCGGCCTTCGTGCAGCCACACGTGACTGACGTACTGGCCGATGGCCCCTCCCACTACCCGGGTGCCCACCCAGACCACCTCTCCCTTTTCGAAGACTTCGCCGCGACTCTCGAGCTCGAGGGCAATCACCCGCCGCCCCACGCCGACTTCCGTGACGGTCAGCCGTCCCGGGCTCACCTGGACCAGGGTCTCCGGCCCGGAGTGGGCAATCGGGTCCGAAACCGGATTTTGAGGTGCCGGAGCTCTCTCGACTGGAGGGGCTGTCTCCCTAGTGTTGGAGCGCTGATCCCCGGAGACAATCGTCCCGGATTCCTCCTTCGACGTGAGGGGCTCCTGATTCTGAGGCTCGTGGAAGAGTAGCTGCACGGCCTGGGCTGCCGGTGCCTCCCTGCGGAAAAAGGGTGAGGACATCCAGGCAGCGAACCCCAGGACTCCTATGGAAACGACCGCCAGGGCGATGATGGTCCGTCCCGGGCCAGAGTGGCCACTTCCTCGATGCCAGGCGTTCCGTCTCTCTCTATGCCAGGACTCGATGGGCTCGTCCTGTTCCCCCTGGGAGTGCTGGCTGTCGTAGTCCGCAATCAGGTCTGTCGGGTCGAAGTCCGCGACCTGAGCATAGGCGCGGATGAAGAGCTTGGTGTAGACCCGTCCAGGCAGGTTTTCAAAGTCATTCTGTTCCAGAGCCAGGAGGCACGAAATGGGTATCCTGGTCTTTTCAGCGATCTCTTCGAGTGTCGTCCCGTGAGTCTTTCGCCGCTGCTGGAGTCGTTCGCCTAGAGTGGTCATCGACATTCACGGGCTCCTGGCCCGTGCCAGGTTCTGTCGAGCCTTTGGAGCCTGCTTCTCCGGAGGCTCTAGCCCAGCTTTTCCTCACCTTCCCGTTTATCGCATATCCCTGCGGAGAATACTAGAAAGAAAGGTTCATCCGGTAAATGGGGAGGTGCCGCCAGTCAAAGGTAGGCCATGGAAACTGCCGCACTATGCAAACCGTGGAAAAACAAGTAGTTCTGGAGGAGAACTGGCAAGTGCTCGCAGTTGTTTTTCCACCGTTCGCACAGCGCTTGGAAAACTCCGTATCACGGGCTTGCTGGCCCGGTTCGATGTCGCTCGGAGTTTTCCACAGTTCCCACGGCCTCTGCTACTGCAGCCGACTATATGGACAAGCGAACGGGGAGCAGATTTGGGATCCGGAAGGTGCCAACCACGTCCCCACCTCCCCATTTACCGGATGACCCGAAAGAAAGGCGTTGTCAAGTTGACCGGGCCAAGCGACAAGCAGGGGACAAAGTATTCTCCCTGGTCGCGCCAGAGGGCTTCGGTGAGTTTTGGCTTTGCAGTTTTTGCAGTGGAAGGTCATGTCGCTTTCAGCTAGAAAAGGCGACAGCGTTCATCACTCAGATGGCACCTCATGACAGCTTCGCCAGTTCTGGACCTTAGCGTACATTTCTGTTCCGTTGCTACTCAGACCCCAGTTACGCGGGCTCTGTTGTTGGACCAAACCACTGCTCAACCTTCTCTCGGGCCTTTTGAACATGCTCTGGCTTAATGTGTGTTGCAACGGTTACCAAAGCAGCAGCTAACACTCCAAAATCATCCACAAAGCCACCTGGAAAGAGGTCGGGGAAAGCGTCGGTAGGTAAAATCAAATACCCTAGAGCGCTAGCGATTACCATTTTTGCCCAAGCTGGCGTTTCGGGATCTTCTAAACAGTAGTAAAGAACTAAGGCTTTTTGGATGACCTCTCTCCCTGCCTTAGAGGCAAATTTCCTAGCCTTCTTCCAAAAAGAGTCATCGCTGTAGTGGCTACCGTACCTTCCCATCACATCACCTCCTCGAGAAAAAATACGCCTCTCACACACCGGAGAAACGAGGTTGCTATCGTAACCCCCACTGAGGGTACTAAGCAGATTGGTGCAATTTTTCACGCTAAGCGAACGTGTTCCAAGAAGGGCCGTTGTGGGGAACCTGCCTTAAGTCCTGTCCTCTCAGTAGCTTCAGCCAATTCTTGGGTGACACTGGTCCCGTAATCAAAGTCCCGAAACTTGAGGCCAAATGGGTTTTTGCTATCTGTGGGCTGGGAAGATGTAAGGCAAGCTATTTCATGCAGTTGCGTCAAGTATCTGCCCCTTAGGGTATAAAATTACACAAATCTGGTCGGTACCCTAATAAAGGAAGTTTTGCTGGAGCAAGCCTCCTGAAGTTCTTTCGAATCACGCTGCTTTGTTCGATCACCGCTGATCACCGCAATGATTTCAAGCCTGGCCCAGCTGCGCCGCCGCGGCTGGGAGAACTGCTCGGCGGCTGAGGACTCCTCCAAGTCCGCGGCCCGGGGAGGCGCCCTTGCCCGTGGCCGGGGTGGAGGCTTGGCGCCGCTGCCCAAGCGAAGCGTTGGAGTAACGGCCATAATAACGGCTCATCTGTTCCCCCGGGTTTGGAATATGGGAGGTCACCAGCGCGATCCAGTCCAGGGCATCCAGGGTGCGGTGGATACCCTTGGCAGTGCGGTATTCGACCCGACCTTGCTGGGGATCGTACTGCAGTCGACTGGCGGCGAAACTGGGACGGAGGATGTAGGCGGCCAGACGCTCCAAGGCGGGACGGTCGTCGCTCTCGATGGGCCGGCCACGATGGACGCCGAAGCCGCTCGGGTGCCAAGCGCGCAGCTTCTGGGCAAGTCGTGACTGAGACGACGCTCGGCCACCATCGCCTCCAAGACCTGATGTTGAAAGAGGTCCGTGAGGACTTCAGCGTCGACTTCGCCCATCGAGCCAGCCCCTCAAAACACCGAATGCTGCGGCGCAGCGAATGGCAGGTTTTGACCGTTAGCCGTCGTTCAATCGACTTGTCCGAGGGGGCACTTGACTGACCGGTTTTAGGCGGAACCGGTCATACGATGGCGCACTGGAATCGGACGCTGTCTGTAAGATCGGGTCCAGACCACCACACCTTATGTGTGTGCACCCGACCCCGGCACCTGCTTTCCACAAGCTCCTTTCCGAGGGGGTACGGGGGTGCCAGGCCAACCGCTGGGGCTGGTTCATGAGGCGGTAGACCCGGGGCTCCATGGACTCAACACCGTAGTCGTCGATGAAGAGCTGCTTTCTGTGGAAGATGTCAATGACTCCAGGGATATCGGGGGCGACTTGTGGATTCCGGAAGAGACCAAGGCGAGAGCGAGGACGCCCACCCGCCGGACTCGCATTCTCATTGAAGTCTCCTGCATGATCGATTGGCTGACCAGACGACGAAGCTATCGGATCTCGAAGCCATAGAGATCGGCCTTCTGAAGATAGAAGCGAAGCCGGACCGGCTCCCCACTCACGGGTTTCAGGTCCGAACGACCTTGCCAGCTCACCTCCTGTCGGGTGCTGTCGAATCCCTGAAGGCTGCACTCCGCCCGGGAGTAGCCGGGCACGCGATGCCCGCCTGCATCCAGCACCTCCACCTTCACGTGACCCTGGGCGGCGGCCGCATTGAGAGTCAACCTACTGCCCTGGAAAAGGAGGAGATGGGTCGTGAGGACTCCCTCCCGCTCTCCAGCCCGGCGGGACGCAAAACCCAGAGTGCGGAACTCCACTTGGGCCGGCACGATCTTGAGCTCCCGGCTCTTCTGGATGTGGTTGGATCGGTTCTGTCCCGTGTTGGCCTCCAGCTCGGCCCAGAATGCCTCCCGGGCCTCCTCCAGGCTCTGGCTGCAGGTGCGCCGGCGCCAGCTCCAGATGCAGTCGTAGAGGGCCCAGCCCGGTCGGGTGGGCGCCGGAGGCGAGAGGTAGGCCCGGCCATTGTACTGCTCATCGTCGAAGATCTGGGAGGCGGGAATTCCGGGTCTTTCGCTGGTCCCCGCCATCTTCGCCCGGACCCAGGCGTTGAAGTGCAGCGTGTTGGTGCCGTGATAGAAACCGATGGAGCGGTCTCCGTCACTCCTCCAGCCTGCAAAGCTGTAGACGATCCCGTGATCGTAGCTGCTCTCAGGTCCATTTGGGATCCAGGCTTGGTCGCCTCCCACGTCTTCCCAGTGGATGCCGTTACGACTGACCCAGAGATGAATGTTCATCTGTTGGGTGCCACAGTCGTAGAGGGGGAAGAAGGCGACGTAGAGATCCCCGATCCGCTCCACCCGCTGCATGCCGTAGCTCTGGTGTCTGGGGTGTTCCCGTGGGGGTGCCCAGATGTAGCTTCGTTTCCAGTTCACCCCATCACGGGTGGTCAGGCGTCCCAGGTTCCGGGAGACGGCCCACTTGTTGTCGTAGCGCACCAGGAACTTCCCCTTGGCCGGAGGATGGGCTGCGAAGTACAGGACCAGCTCGCCGGTGCGCTCGTCGTAGAAGAGGGGCCCCAGGTTGTCGGTGGGGCTGTCCAGCGTCTCCAACTGGAGGTGGCGTTGCATGAAGGGACGCTCGGAGGTGAGATAGCGGACGCCGTCCCTGTCCCGGACCATCAGATACCTGCCCTGTTGGAACCGCATGGTCTCGGATCGGGGATTGCCCACCAGGGTCGCTGTTCTCAGATCCGGGGCACCCCGGGTCCGATAATCCCAGAGGCCTCCGAAATTACCCTGCTCCCCCAGGCTGCCTCTGGGAGGGAGCTTCTTCAGGATGTTGTTGGCCCGTGAACCCTGGAACTGCACGAGGCCCAGCTCGGGCTTGGTCCAGGTCAGACCGTCCTGGGACACAGCCAGGAGTCGATAGGCACCGAGGTTGCCCACGTAGCGGAGCTCGTGGCGCTGCTTCTCCTGGTTGTAGGAGTAGGAATCCGGGCCCAGCATGGCGGCGTGTCCCTCCCAGGGCCGATCGGCCCGTAGCATGGGTTCGTCGCTGAGTTTCCGGGCCGGGTGGAAGACCTTCTCCAGATGGATCATATTCTCAATGAGGAAGTCGTCCAGGAAGAGCTGCGGGGCGGTGGGGATCTGGATGGGAGGGACTGGCTTCGGGGCCGGTCCCTTCCTCGCGTCTGCCGGCAGGGGGCGCCAGGGACCGTGACCCAGGAGTGGGCCCAGATCGAAGTTCACAGGAGCCTTCTCCGACCCGGGCTCCATGAGCCTTCGCTCGAACCGGGCGCCTCCTGCCGGAAACCCCACGGAGACCTCCAGCTCCACGGCGTCAGCAGAGCCATACCGGAACTGGAGACGATGGCTGGCTTCTCCGGTGAAGGCCAGCTCGAAACCGTCAGGGGTATCCCGTTGTTCGTTTGGCCTCACAAGATAGGGAGTCAGGTCCACCGGAGGCCCCGCAGGTGGGACCTCCTGAACCGTGGGGACGAGGGTCAGAAATAGTGCTGTGGTAATCCAGATCATGGCTGGCCCCAGCATACGCTGGGTTGCCCGGTGAAGAAACTCTGGAAAGTGTCGTCCAGTTATCGTCCAGTCAGAAAGCTATAGGATATCGTCAGATATCACGCGATCGATGCGGCAAAAACCCAGGAACCAATTGAGTTTTCAGTAGTTTTCGTCAGATTTCACGTCGCTACCCAACAGATTTAGGATCTGGTGTGCACGTGGGCGGGAAGGCCACTCAGACAGTGCACAAGCTCGTACCAAAACCTTCCTTTAGAATCTGACTTCGAACCTGAAGAGTGGCGTGAAATCGTCGGCCCGCTTTTCGCCCGCTCCAAAGCTCAATCTTTCGTAATCTTTCACGTTCTCCGGTGACGAAAAATCCGGGGAAATGATTGGTTTTGTTAACGTTTCGTAGGAAATCGCACTGTTGCGCCTAGGACTTCTAATCCGTAGGTCGCAGGTTTGAATCCTGCCGGGCGTACCAGTAATTTCAACCACTTACAGCGGCTTTTGCCTAGCACACACCCCTGCAATCCCCCAAATGTAACCGAATTTGTAACCGCGCCAACCCAACTCCAGCCAACGCTAGCCAAGGGATTGGACTAGATCGATGTGGAGATGAGGTGAGAGAGGCCCCTGATGGTTGATCCATTCACCTACCAGTTCCTCCCAGAGACAATCCGCATTCAATCCTGTATCTTAGCCAGACCTAAGACTTGAACTTGACCGAGTTCCTTTCATGCGCCGATGAGTGACATCTTCATTAGCTAGTGCCCGTCCGGAAATCTGTAACTAATTGATAAGGAAGGGGAAAGAGGGCTTTTTCAAGCTCCGAAATTGTCAGGGTCGTTTGCTAGTCTATTCGGTGCAAACAACTAAACCGAAACGACTTACGACGATTTCAGGAGTTCGAAGATGCGTCAAAAGCGTGAAAAACAACGCCCTCTTTCCCCACAGTGGCCCGATCACCAACTGGCCCAAGAATTGAAGGTGATCTCGCGCATCCTGGACGACAATCCCCAGACGCTGGAGCGGATAGTACAAGATCTCTCTGACAGGGTCGATTCCGGTCTCGGCGCCCCCGGTTTGACGGCCGAGCAGGTGCTGCGTTGTGCCGTCGTCAAACAGCTGCATCAGTTCAGCTATCGCAAGCTGGCTTTTCATCTGGTGGATTCGCAAAGCTTTCAGAGGTTCTGTCGCTTGCCCTATGGGGCGTCGATCAGCAAAGCCACCCTGGCGGAAAACCTGGGGAAGATTCAGCCGGGTACGTGGAAGGCGATCAACGACCATTTGGTGTGCTGGGCCCAGTCGCAGGGTCTGGAAAAAGGCCAACGGATTCGGGTCGATGCCACGGCGGTCCAGACGAATATCCACTATCCGCTCGACAGTGAGCTGTTGTACGACGGCATTCGAGTCGTCACCCAGTGGCTGGGGCGGCTGCGGGAGCGGGAAGGGATCGGCTTCGTCGATCATACGCGGCGGGCCAAGCGGCGCGGCCTGAACATCCGCAACCGCCGCGGCAAGAAGCGCCTGGACAGTTACCGCGATCTAATCAAGGTGGCGTCCAAGACGGCCCACTATGGCGAGCAGGCGCTGGCCGTCTCCGCGCAGTGGAGCGATCCCCTCAGTCTGGCCGGGGCGGCGCAACTGGCCCACTATCTGGAGCTGTTGCACAAAGTCATCGAACAGACCCAACGGCGGGTCCTTTCGGGCGAGGCCGTCGCGGCCCAGGACAAGATCTGTTCCCTCTTCGAAGAGCACACCGATATTATCAAGAAGAGCCCTCGGGAAACGGTCTTCGGCCACAAGGTGTTTGTCAGCACGGGCGCCTCGTCGCTGATCCTGGATTGTGTGGTGGAACGGGGGAATCCGGCCGACAGCAACTATGTGCAACCCTTCTTAGAGCGTCATCGACAGCTGTACGGGAAGGTCCCGCGCCAGAGCGCCTGGGATGGCGGTTTTGCCTCGGCTGCCAACCTGAGCTGGGCCAAAGAGCAGGGGGTACAGGACGTGGCCTTTTCCAAAAAGTGTGGGTTGACGGTCGAGAGCATGGTGCGTTCCAGTTGGGTCTACAAACAACTCAAACGCTTCCGCGCCGGGATCGCGGGGTGCATTGGGACCCTCAAGCACACCTTCGGTCTCCACCGCTGTAGCTGGAAAGGCTGGCCTCACTTTCAAAGCTACGTCCATGCCAGCGTCCTGACCTATAACCTGGTCGTCCTGGCCCGACTCCTGTTGTAGTCTTTTGTGGCTGACCGTACTCCCTGTGGCTCCGACTCAGGGAGAGGTCTGCGCCGAACCGGTGTTTTTTGGCCCGTGCGTCCTCGCTCTGGATCGAGCTGGGTCGAGCCGGTCTGTCAGCAGTCTCAGGTATAAAAAGTGGTTCCGATTCAACAGATTACAGTTCTGGGAACCCCGGTTTCCGGACGGGCACTAGCTATTCAAGCGAGGACAGGCCGAAAGCTGAGCTCCTTGCGGGCGTGCTAGAAGCCCAAGGCTGGCCAGCGTTCTGGGATCGGACCATACCCCCTGGGAAGACCTTCGATGAGGTCATCGATGCAGCACTCAAGGCAGCGAAGTGTGTCATTGTGCTTTGGTCTAGGGCATCAGTACAGTCAAACTGGGTCAAGGAAGAAGCAGACTACGGCTCAACCCGGCATATCCTGGTTCCGGCACTCATTGAAAAGGTGGAATTGCCGCTTGGATTTCGGCGGGTTCAGGCAGCAGACCTGACCGATTGGTCTGGGGAGGCTTCTCATCCCGAATTGGACCGACTACTGAAGTCCGTTGAAGCCTTCGTTGGACCTGCTGCTAGAGTGGCACCGGAGATTCCAAGAGAATCATCCGATGTTGTTGCCGACGGTCCAGCGGCTCCACCAGATTCGGAAGTGGTTCCGAAGCCCCCAGCTTCCAAGCAAGAGATTGCTCCGCCGGGCCGAGAGGCCAAAGACTCCCCATCCCGCGAAGATGCCTTTGGATGGGTCTTGCGGCCCTTGGGCTTCCTCTGGCAGAAGCCGGTCTTGCGGTATGGGCTGCTGCTGGTGCTCGTCAGTGCTCTAGTGATAGGGTCCTTCTACTTTAGGCCAAAGCCTCCTCCTGTCGAGGAAAGCATTGCAGAAAAATCTACAGCTCCACAGGAAGAGACTGTCATAGATCCTGAGGCTGGCCTGACTTGGACGCAAGGAGATAATGGTGGCGGACATCGATTGGCCCTCAGCCGAAGCATACTGCGAGAATCTTACGCTCGAAGGCCATTCGGACTGGCGATCGCCGACGATCGACGAGTTGGAGGCACTCTACGATCCAGTAAGCTCAGAAGAACGAAAGATCCGAAAGCCGTTCCGTCTGACTGGACCGTGGGTCTGGAGTGCTACGAAGGAAGGCTCGGATTCCGCCTGGTATTTCAGTTTCGACTTCGGCATCCGCGACCGCGACCACCTCGGCTACTCCTACGACTCTCGGGCCCTGTGCGTGCGTCGTTCCGGAGATTGATGTGGGGGATTTGGTTCTTTGATCATGTTGGTGAGAATGTACGCCTCAAACCGTTCTCGCACATTTCTTGCCCGACCCACGTCTACCTCGATTCTCGTCTGCCGAACGATCTGATCAGTAACATCTAGCGCCTGAGCTTGATAAACTGCGAGCAGATTCTCATTGCTCCTTTGCAGCCGGAAGATTCGGATTTAGCTGTGACGGACATCGGAGGAGCCGAGGCATGAGTCTCAGAAGCGAGGGGGCTGTTGTCTTGGAATCGATTCGAGGTAGGGTCCAAGTTGCCCGCCCTACCAACTCGGAGTTTGACGAGCAGTTCGGCGCGTGGCGCGGGTCTTAACAGCCAGAAGATTAGGAGACTCCCGAAATGAGTGACGTTCTTGATCCCAACAAACTTGTTGCTGAGTTCGCCAACTCAAATATGAATCGAATCGTTGACTCTGTGGCGCACGGAATGAAAGGCACTCGCAATAGGGTTCGCGCCAAGCTGGATCGAACATATCGGAATTACCTGAGCCGCATTCTCGACCGATATTCAAACGCTAAGTCGTTCTTCATTCGAACCGAGCCAACTCCCCTTTACGAATTCTTCGTCCCCCTCGACCTTTCAACAGAGCAGCGGACCCTGACAAAGCCGGGTGCTCCGGATGTCGCCGCTGTTGCCTCGGCCGCCATCGTCACGGGTTCAGGGGGATGTGGCAAGACGATGCTGATGCGTCACTTCCTTAGTGAGCACCATTGATTCTTGAGGAGGCCGATGAAGATCCGAACAACGTGCAGGAGGCGTCACCTGGTGAGCCGTAGCCGCAGCCGTCAGTGTCGGTGCAGGTTGGCGCGTGGACGATCTCTATGTTGTCCACGCCGAATCCATCCGCAACTCCCGCCAAGACGAATCTGATCTCGGTGATTTGGTCACCCGCGGTTGCGACAAAACCAAAGAACCTGACTGGAAAGGGCGGGTTGATGACGGCCGGTGTAAAAGTGGCCAACAGGGTCGTGCCCGAATGGAACTCGAATGCTGTCCTCAGAACATTGTCATTCAACGCTGCAAAATCTGCTCCAAAGGCGGAAACAGCCGGACCGAACAGAAGCATTGTGGCTGGGACATTTTTCATTATCGCGTAGGCAGTGCCATCCACGTTTTCACAACAGAAAAACGGTGCCGCATCTACGATTTGGAAGGTTGCCTCGCCCACGCCGCTGAGTGTGATTCCGGAAGACAGTGCCAGAGGACTCGAAGCACCATAGGAGGTATCGACGGTGAAGCTGTTGAAGTCCTCCGATCCGGTAATCACCCCGGCTGCCGCTAGCCAGGTGGGGCGATCCGTGAAGACAACGATGCCACCTGTGCAATACTCAATGAGTCCGAACGAAAGCACGAACATCAGTACGGACACTCTGTAGGTTTTCATTCCTTGCCTCCTGAACTTGCCAGAAGCGGCTTATCCCAATCTACATTCTTTGTGTTGTGGCTCACGTCTGGATAGTGATGGTGAAATGCATCGGACTGGAGACCCCTCCCAGTTCCTTGTCGAGCAGTAGTACGACGCTAGTGTAATGAAGGTCAAAGTCAAGATCTTTCTTGGTTCGCGATTCATCCAATGCACCTCCTGGTTGTCTCCCACTTCTCCTTGGGATGAGTACCTGAAAAGGGACGGTCGGATTGCCAATACCAAGAAGTGGAAGAGGAGGAGGTCTCACTTGGCGACCACCGTGTGTGAATCCGTGAGAGAAAATCCTTCCGAAAACTGCTAAAGTATGGAAAATTGGCTAAAATCTGAAAAGGCTAACTCACTCTCTTTCCACAACTTACTGAAAATGAGGAGGTTGTGAAACCGAGGGTTCCTGACTGCTGATCCGTAGGTCGCAGGTTCGAATCCTGCCGGGCGCGCCACGGTTGGTGGGGCTGCGCCCACAAACCGAAGGTCCCAAGGCCCAAGGTTCCAACTCACAAGGTCAATCATTCGGGAACTGATTTTGAGGTTCGTCTTTTCTTGGCTCTTCGCGTTATTGACCCTATGCGCAAGAAGGACTTGAAAGAGCGAACCTATCAGTACGCACAAGAGGTGCGTAGTTTCCTGAAGGCGGTGCCACGAATACCAGGGAACGAGGAGGACGCTCGACAGCTGCTGCGTTCGTCGGGCTCGATTGGTGCCAACTATCTTGAGGCTGATAATGCCCTGAGTCACCGAGACTCGCTGATGCGCATTCGGATCTGCCTCAAAGAATCACGCGAAAGCGAGTACTGGCTTCGACTTCTCGATCTGGGCCAAGCGACCGAACTTCTTCCTGGCCGGGAAGCTCTGCTGAAGGAGAGCGTCGAGTTAGCCAAGATCTTTGCCACCATTGTGCGAAAGCTCCAGGAATAGCCTTTGGGAATTGGTCCCTTGGTTCTTGGTTATTCGGCCTTTCGTGCCGCAGTGGGTCGCAGGTTCGAATCCTGCCGGGCGCGCCACGGTTTGCAGAGCTACGCCTGCAAACCGAAGGAACCAAGCGACAAGGTCCCAAATCCCAAGAGGATTCATTCTTGGGAATTGGTTCCTTGGAATCTTGGGGCCTTCGGTCCGCAGGGCCGCTTCTGGGCTAGAACCGGCCGTGATCGGACAGGGACTGGTAGACATCCAGGGCGACCTCCAGCAGAACCGGAAGGGCGGAGCGATCCTTCAAGTCGTCGAAGGTGCGACTGGAGTGGGCGAACTCTGCTCTTACCTGAACTTCAGAGAGTATATATCCGCATCCTTCATCACAAAGCGCAGCCGGATCGGCTTCCCTGCAATCCGGGCCATGGGCTTATCTGAAGTGGCCTTGGCATGGCTCCGTTCCCACCGCACCGTATGCTCGATCTCGTCACCCCAGATCAGCGGCGACTCCTCCAGAGTAAAACCGGGCAGGGGGTTGCCATTGGCATCCTGGATCTCCAGACGGATGCTCCCGGCTGCGGAGGTGGCGAAGTTGAGGAGCAGGTTTTCTCCCTCGAAGACGAGAGGCTTGGTGATCAGAGCTCCCCCCTCGTAACCGGCGTGGACCGAGACAAACCCATCAGTCCGCAGGGTCATGCGCTCCAGATAGATGCTGGGAGAGGTGTAGTGCCGAGTGAGGTACAACGAGATCGTGTCTGCTGCCGTCTGGACCAGTCCCACGGCAGCCATGTTGGTGCGGGGCATCCAGTTGCGCTTGCCTCTTCCCGGACGGATGAAGGCTTCCATGAAACGGCGGTCCCAGTGCAGACCATCGCGGCTGCTTAGGAAGACCGTCTCCGAGACTCCGGGAGCCAAAGCACGGGGCGAGATGCTTCTCCAGGGCACGAAGCGCTTCGGGAAGGCTAGATAGATGTGGGGAGCCCGGAAGTAGGCAGTGGTCGCGTTGGTGTAGAGATGCTCGGTCGGTGCGTCACCGAAGTCCGCCCACTGTGGGCTGCTCCAGTTGATGAAGTCATCGGAGCTGGCAAACTTGAAGCTCCGGTTTGCGTAATTCTGGATCGGGTGCTCTTTGTGGCGATAGGCCGGACCCCTGGCTTTGGGGATGGAGACCCCGATCGGAGTCGCGGAAGAAGATGACGTACTTGTTCCGGAAGGACTCCCAGAAGACCACGTTGAGGGCGTCGAAGGCATTTCGATGCAGCCCTTCCTCAATCAGCGACTTCTGCCCCTGTAGCTCGGTCCAACGCAGTCCATCGGGGGATGCCAGCGCGACCAGCGGATAGCTGCTTCCCCCCACGGCCTTGTAACGCTGGGAGTCGGGCGCTCCGGGGTTGCCGTCCTTGAAAACGTACATGCAGTCGGTAATCTTCTGGTCGCCCTGCTTATCCATCCACACAATGTTGTTGTCCTGCGAACCCTGGAACCCGAACAGTCCGAGAGTGGGCTTTGCCCAATGGATCCCGTCCCTGCTCTCGGCATAGGCGATCACGGCGGGATGGTCCTCCAGAACTTTCTCACCCTCCTGAAGGAGATCCGGGAGGGCATATTCGGCTAGGTTGCTACCTCGGTAGTACATCCGATAGAGATCGCCGTCCTGGAATAGATTGAAGTAGGTGCTGGTATTCCCCTCCCACGGCTTATCCAGGGTCAATACCCCCCCGGCAGATCGGGGCTCGTGGAGCTTGAGCCTCACTCCCTCCAGGGATTCGATCAGGAAGTCGTCCACGAACAGCTCCAGACGGGAGCCGATGTCCAGGGCCTCTGTGGTCTCGGCTGGGTTCGCCGATGCCGCCGCCACAGAGAGCAGCAGACTGAAAACAAGCAATGCCGTCGTCCTCATCCATCCTCCTTGCCAGGCGCTAGGCTATCTCGGCGGACTGAAAGGATCAATGGCTGCGACCCCGGAAGAACTCTCGCCCATAGTGACCCTGAACCCTGCCCGGAACCAATAGCGCTGCGGCTGCGATGCCGGGTGCCCAAGGGGACCAACCGGATACCGCCCAGACCCCCAGTACGGCCAGGCCAAGACCAATCAGAGCAGCAATGTCGAAAAGCTTCTGTCGGCATGTCCGATTCACGGCATCTTTTCCTTGAGCTTAACCTCTCGGACCAGCGGCGCTTCCTGCCCCTGCTTCACCTATCCTGTTAGGAGGAGTACCTATCGTCACAGAGAAGTCAACTTCCAAATCACCAGATACGCATCGGTAGTCCTGTGCGATTGTTCCCTTATTCGACGTGTCAGTCCCTTTCATCAAAGCCTGTAAACCAAGGATACTATCCTGCGAACCAGAAACGGGGCTGATTGCTGCCGGAATCTGATTCGAGAATCGGATCCTGATCGCGATCGATTGATGGACATCAGTAGCTATGACTCCGAGTTTAGTTGAGACAATCGAAAGCAATTTCGGACTCGGCTCTCCACCCGAAAAGAATGCTCTTGTCCGGTTCGATGGGTTTGACGAGTTAGATAAAACGCACGCATTGGAACTCTTTCTCGGAAAATCAGCCGCGGACATAGCAAATGAACTATTACAACCTCAGGGCAGCTTCGGACAGTTAGGGGATATTGAAGACCTGATTGTGATGGAACCTCTTGGGTACCAGTATTACTTGGCGCCTTACGTGGTACAGATCATTCGAAACGAGCATGATGCAGCACCCGATCTTGAACTGACAAGCTTGGTCCTGTTTGCCATACGGGAGATCCTGCGGATTCGCAGCAACGAGGCTTTCTCCCAGACCCAGCAAAGTGCCTTACTCCAACTTGTTTCATATCTCGCGGACGGTTCCGACCGCTGGGATTCCAGCGACGCTTTTGCGGAGTCACTTCCAGAGCATCTTCAATGGCTACAAACAAAACTGTCAGCTGTATTACCGAAGAAGTGACCCCCCTGCCAGGCTGGTTGCGTTCCCGGTTCCTACCTTTCGGTTATACATTCCTTTGCTCTCTCTGAAGGGGCCGAATTCACCGACCATGATGGGGTGATTCTGCGAAAGGGGCTCAGAGAAGTATCCGCCGCCTGCGATGAGCGGAACGGAAATGGGCTGAGGCGAACCAACATGGGAATCATTGCTGCAAGGATCCCTGAGCGAAAAACAGCCAATCGGTTAACTGCTGGTCGAGCCCCTGATTCTCGAAAGTGACGGGTTCGATGTGAACATGTTTGAATACCGATTGAAGAGCATCCGCGAACGGTGAATTCTTCGCATAGGACCACACTCCCAGAATGCCATCGGGTGCAAGATGACGCTTGGCGGCTTGTAACCCCAACGCGGTGTAGAAGGATACGTTGTCCTCTCCCAAACGTTCGTCGGGTGAGTGGTCGACGTCGATCAAAATGAGATCGAACCGATCCTTTGGCCGACCAGCAAGCCTTTGGTAGACGTCCCCCTGAGTAACGTCCAGGCGCGGTTCATCACGAAGCTCAGGTGAAAGCGGTATCAGGTCGCGTTCGAGCCAATCGATCACCTGAGGCAGCAATTCCACGACCTCGACACCTTCCACTTGGTCCGACAAGAGTGCTTCGCGGACGGTATATCCCAGCCCGAGTCCGCCGATCAACACTCGCAAGTTATCGCGGGTATGTAGTTGCAATGCGATTCGCGCCAATGCCCGTTCTGATTCGGTATGCAAGCTACTCATCAGGAACTCGTGATTGAGTGTGACCTCGGTGACGATCGTACCGGGCTGCGACAGGAGTTCACGTCGCCGTAGGCACAACAGCCCCAGCGGACTCTCTTCGTAAGCCAGAATCTCGAGGTTAATCTTCGACATGGGTGGCCAGCGTACCGGCGCGTCGATAAGTCGGACGGCCAACCCAAATCAACGTTGCCCTCAACTGGTTCGAGGAGCTCAAACGCCTGGTCCTACCTCCTACGTTGGCCGGCCCTTCTCAGGCCGACTCTGACCTGTCTTGCGATAGTGTCTCGCTCCAACTGAGCCACGGCGCTGATGACTCCCTGTCCCCTGGCACAGGGGCGACGAGGCACTCAGCGAGCTGGTCGATCGGCTCTGGGATGAAGGAGCGGATAGCGTGGAGCAGGAAATCGAGTGGTGGAGTAGCGACGACGTCACTACAAAATGATACGGCTAGGGGCAGCGGAGGGCAATCAGGAACCTCCCTATCTGGACACCCGGAATTGAGAGTGTTGCTCTCTTCAAGAGAAGGCTGGCAAGCTGAGAATAACGGCGCGATACTGCTATCCTATTCTACACTGGAGCCAAGACAGGACCCTTCGTCGAGTTCACGGGTGACGCTATTGGTCGGGTTGGGGAGAAGGCAGCGAGAATGACCACAATATGGGCGAAAGACAGCTGCAAAGCGCATTTCTGCCACTGCCTTGTCGTGCCAGCTATGTAGGTAACCGATACCATCTGTCCGGAGTGCACTGCTTTGCCGAGGCTGACGATCCCCTTGCCGGGCTCGACCTGTTCTCCGCCCTGGGTGTTCGGATGTCGCAACTGACCTATATCCAGGACAACCAGGTGGGCTGTTCCTGGCTTCAGGAAAACGACAAAGGGCTCAAGCCGTTGGGCAAGAGAAGTCGTGGGGCGGATGAAGCGTAAGAGCGATGGATTCGTGTCCGTCGATCCGACGAATCCACGAGGTTTGAGTTAGCGGCCGTATTATTCGGTGAACAAACGATGACACGTTTCTCTTTCCTTCTTTTCTTTGCGTGTCTCTCCGTTTCTTGCGGCCACGTACAAGCCGAAGTCAAGATGCCGGTGCGCGGCCTTGCTGCCCATCGCGGCGCCAGCGACACCCATCCGGAGAACACGCTCGCGGCGTTTCGTGAGGCGATTCGGTTGGGCGCGCACATGATCGAGTTCGATGTGGCGTTGAGCAAAGATGGACAAATGGTTTTAATGCACGACGCGACGGTTGACCGGACGACCAATGGCAGCGGCCCGGTATCGGAGCTGACGCTGGACGAGTTGAAGAAACTCGATGCCGGATCGTGGAAGGACAACCAGTTCAAGAACGAGAGAGTTCCCACCTTGGATGAAGCTCTGGCGATCATGCCCGAGAACCTGTGGCTGAATGTACATCTGAAAGGCGGAGCTCACCTGGCCGAGCAGGCGACGGAGCGGATCGTTGCCAGCGAGCGTCTGCATCAGGCCTTTCTGGCTTGTAGAGGCGAAGCCGCTCGTGCTGCTAAACGATTCGATTCCCGCGTCATGATCTGCAACATGGAGCGACAGGCCAGCCTGCTGCGGTACGTCAACGAAACGATCCTGATGAAAGCCGAGTTTATACAACTTCTGGGTAGTGGCTCGATCGATCCGGACCAGACAAGACGGTTGAGAGCGCGCGGCATTCGCATCAACTACTGTTGCGCCAACGAAGCCGACAAAGTCCGTCGACTATTGGAAGCAGGGGTAGAGTTCCCGCTCGTCGACCGTGTCGGCTCCATGCTGAAAATCGCGGAGCAAAGCGGCATCAAGCGACTCCAGCCGGTCTATCGCTCCAGGTTGGGTGGTCGTGGGACGAAGTAAGGAAGAACGACTCTGAGTGCTCAGAGACCGCGAGCACATCGTCTCACTCGGTGGCAAGCTTTCGATAGTTCCAA
Organism: Acidobacteriota bacterium; assembly: GCA_965222655.1. Taxonomy (GTDB): domain Bacteria; phylum Acidobacteriota; class UBA6911; order RPQK01; family JAJDTT01; genus CAUZIZ01. The sequence continues at coordinate 922,846 of CBDCUP010000021.1, read as the reverse complement.
CTTTCCACAAGACGCACGCGCGAGCGAGCAGTGGAGCTCGAAAGTCGCGCTTACGATTCATCGCCGCCGCCGAATAAGCCACCACACAAGGGGTTGCTACTTTCAACAGGATCGCGACCGCGATAGCAGCACGACCAGGGAGATGAGATTAATTGCAATCGCCTGATCTCTGCGAATACGATAGGGCTACCGAACTCCTGAGCTCAAAAGGCTTCCAGCATGCGACGCATCATCAGCATCTTCATCAGTTACCGCCGTGACGACAAAGCTGCTGCTGCTTGTGCCGGTCGGCTGTATGACCGCTTGACTCAGCAATTTGGCGAAGAGCAGATTTTCATGGACATCGATACACTCAAGGCGGGAGTCGATTTCGTTGACGTGATTGAAAAGACTGTTGAGCGGCCTGATGTTTTGATCGCCATGATCGGCAACGAGTGGTTAGATGCGAGGGATGAACGGGGTAATCGCCGACTGGACAACCCCGAGGATTGGGTCAGATTGGAGATCGCTACCGCTCTCAAAAAAGAAGAACTCTTGGTCGTCCCCACTCTCGTCTATGGTGCGGCTATGCCTCGTTCCCAAGACTTGCCCAGACCACTGAAAAAACTCGCCAGGCGGCAGGCGGCAGAGATTACCCACAAGAACTTTCACCACGACGTGGATAGCCTGATCGAGGATTTGTCCGCCGCGGACGTGGCAGAGAAGGAGAAACGCGAGGCCGAGGCGGCAGCGAAGCGTGGAACTCAACAAGCTGAGGGACAGCGCCAGGCCGAAGAGGAGCAGAAAACACAGCGAGCAGTGCAAGCAGAGCGCCAACAAGAGCGAAGGAAGGCCGAAGCGGGGCGGCTAGAGAGGGACAGAAGGGAAGCGCAACGGGCAGCCAAAGAGGAGGCGGAAGCGCTCCGCAGGGATAAGGAGAGGGTAAAAGCCAAGCAGTTAGCGACGGGAGAACTGGAACGAGAGGCAAGTGGCTCTGAGTCCCCGCCTGAAAGATCGCAAGATGCGCCAGATATCGTGATCGACAACCAGACCGGCCTGATGTGGACTCTGGAGGACAATGGCGACGAGGATATCGATTGGAACGGTGCAAATGAATATGCCCGGAATTTGGAACTGGCCGGTCATTCAGATTGGCGACTGCCAACCATTAGAGAGTTGGAGGCACTCTACGATTCAGACAGTCAGGAAGAGATCAAGATAAGAAAGCCGTTTCGTTTGACTGGTTGGTGGGTCTGGAGTTCCAGTCGGAAAGGTTCGGATTCTGTCTGGTCCTTCCATTTCTACGCCAACCGCCGCTCCGAGTTCGCTCCCTGGATCTCGACCCTCAAACGGGCACTGTGCGTGCGTCGCTCCGAAGAATGACTTCGTCCTTGATCATTCAAGTGCCAGACTGATCCAGGCAGAATCCCTTCTGGATTCCAGTGAGCTTGCCGGTAATTTCGGAGGATGCGAGCGAAGAGGAGTTCCATGCGGGCTCTTACTCGCCAACCTCCAACTCCTTCAAACAAGCCAGGATCTCATGGTCCAGCTGCAGCATCCCGGGCCCGCCAGAAAGGCTGGCCTCGTCGAACCAGGACGAGAAGTTGCTGTGGTTGAGTGTTTCCTTGCAAGCTAGGCGGAAAGAGGCTTTTCCACGCTTTTCCATGACCATCGGAACGACAGACGGATTGTCCGTGATTCGCTCCAGGATGTACTCTTCGAACCGTTCCCTGAGGTGGCCGAATTCGCGAACCATGGGGTAATTCTACGAGATCGCGGTGTGTAGCTCCACACGTTTCGGAATTGATTCGATCTCGGTAGTGGGACGTGGAGCTTCTCTATACCGCTTTGATCAGGGCAGTGAAGGTCATTTTCGTGCCATCGGATGGCCGAAGCAAAACATTTCCTGGCCAAGCCGACTCGTGGTAACCTGAGCGGAGATTCCCAAGGAGGTCTATCGTGAGCGAACCCTACAGCATCAAGGTGCACCATTTGGAGTCATGCAATTGCAACCATGGTTGTGGTTGCCAGTTCGAAGGGTATCCGGACTACGGAAAGTGTGAGGCGCTTTTTGGCTTTGAGGCTATCGAAGGCCATTATGGCGACACCGATCTGACGGGGACTCGAGTCGTCATCGGAGTGAAATGGCCGAAGGCGATCCATGAGGGACATGGCCAGGCGGTCATGCTCATCGACGAATCGGCCACCCCAGAACAGGTGCAAGGGTTGGCGATGATCTTCTCGGGCCAAGCCGGGGGAATGCCCTGGGAGGCCATAGGCGGGACACTCGACGCGGTGTAAGGACCGATCCTGACCAAGGTCGAGATGAAGGTGGACGGTAACCACTCGAGTTTCAGTATCCCAGACGTTGTCCAGGCCCAGATGAAACCGTTGAAGGACGTCATGAGCGGCGAAGACAAGAATGTGCACATCGTCTATCCGGCGGGCGGATTTGTTTGGGACGATGGGCACATCGGTACGACTGGAACGATGCGTTTTGACTATGGGAACGTGAGCTTCGAGCACCCCGGTCGCTTTGCCGCCTACGCCACGCCTACCTGGACCAATCAAGCCTGAGTACATTGGAACGTAAATTTCCAGTGTACTAAGTTCGTCCGCAGCTATCGCACTTCGAAGCAAGGCCGCGATGTCCGAGTCATCCAGCGTGGAGTCCGCTCTGAAAAGGGACCGGTGGATCGTTGCCTCGGCGCTCGGCCTGGTGGCAGGTCTCTCCTGGGTCTACACCATATATCTAGCCTGGCAGATGGGGGGCATGGACATGGGCATGGTCATGCCCCAGCTACGAAGCTGGGGTGCGCTCGAGGCCTTCATGATGTTCGTCATGTGGGTCGTCATGATGATCGCCATGATGACGCCAACGGCGACTCCCATGATCCTGTTATTCGCCGCCATCAACCGAAAGCGTCGGGAACGCGATGCCCCCTATATTCCCACTGCCTTCTTCTTGAGCGGATACCTGCTGGCGTGGGTAGGCTTCAGTGCGGCTGCAACCCTCGCTCAATGGGGTCTGCATCAGGCGGCTCTGCTCTCGCCCATGATGATGAGTACAAGTGCCTGGTTGGGAGGAGGTCTGTTGATGGCAGCAGGGGTTTTCCAGTGGCTGCCCCTGAAGAATACCTGCCTGCGTCACTGCCGGTCACCCTTGGGTTTTCTCACCACCGAATGGGCTGAGGGTGCCCGCGGAGCGCTGCGAATGGGGCTCAAGCACGGAAGTTACTGTGCCGGCTGCTGCTGGGCCCTGATGGCCCTGTTGTTCCTGGGTGGAGTCATGAATCTCTTGTGGATCGGCGGGCTCACCGTCTTCGTGCTGCTGGAGAAGGTCGCTCCCCGTGGTGAGCTGATAGGAAGGTTGGCTGGACTGGTCCTGGTCGGATTTGCGATTTGGATGGTTTCAACATGACCGCTGGCTGAGCGTGGGTAACGCTATAGGTAGGTGTACCAAGGAGTGAAGTCAATCGTGAGAAAAGGCTGGAATATCCGGATCCAAGGCCTTGACGGGTCTTCGAGGGTCAAGTATACGTACGGTGCAACTTCGTTAAATCACGACCCTTTTCTTCGAGGACTCTCGTGAGAAAGACAAACCCACTCCTATGTCTGACCGTATTGGCGGTCTCCGTATCTTGGTCGTTGGGTGGACAGGACGTGACCAAATCGTCTTACTTTGCCCGGGCAGTTTTTGGGTTCATCCGGTAAATGGGGAGGTGCCGCCAGTCAAAGGTAGGCCATGGAAACTGCCGCACTATGCAAACCGTGGAAAAACAACTAGTTCTGGAGGAGAACTGGCAAGTGCTCGCAGTTGTTTTTCCACCGTTCGCACAGCGCTTGGAAAACTCCGTATCACGGGCTTGCTGGCCCGCTTCGATGTCGCTCGGAGTTTTCCACAGTTCCCACGGCCTCTGCTACTGCAGCCGACTATATGGACAAGCGAACGGGGAGCAGATTTGGGATCCGGAAGGTGCCAACCACGTCCCCACCTCCCCATTTACCGGATGACCCAGTTTTTGCTGCCGGGTCCTCATCGACGATCGGCACCTGTAACACAACTACCACGGCGGTCACCGAACGCGTCATTTTCCGCGATGCGGCGACCGGACAGATTCTCGAGGACGAGCAGGGGCAGCTGGCGGGCCTGGGGTGCAATACGACAGTTTTTCAGGCAGGCCAGAATCTGCAGGTCGGGTTCGTGGAAGTGATGATAACCGGCCCGGCAACAACACAAGTCATCGGTTCGCTCATCATCGAGCTCAATGTGGGCGGAGTGGAGACCGAGCCGGTGAGAGTCAACCCGGAAGACGCCATGACCGGGTTCACTGCGAATTTCTTGGAAAACGCCGAGTCCCGAAATGGCGTCGCGATCGCGGATACAACGGGAAACGGATTCAACTGCACCGTGGCTTATCGTAGCGCGGCCGGAACCCTGATTCAGGGTCAGCCCATTGAGGCCGGTTCCAATGAGGGTCAAGGGCTCTTCTTTGACGAGGTGATCAACGGACTGCCCGACGGCTTGGGCTGGGTGGCAGTGGACTGCAACCAGGAGGTGGCCGCCATCACTCTCGGGCAAAACCCGGTCAGCGGCAACCTGGCGGTGGGCAGGGTGTTTCCTCCGCAGGAGAACGGCGGTAGCGGGGTGACCGACATCACGAACGCTATTTTCACCCAGCGAAGCACCAACTGTGACGCTTATGTGGGAGACTATAGGGCCACCGGCCGGGACCTTCAGCGTGGTGTCGACGTGGACGCTGAAGTCTCGATAACGGCGACCGACTCCACATGTACCGTGATGACCAATGGCATCCCGAACCACGATTTCAATGACAACAGCGCGAATTTCGCGACAGACATAGCCCAGGTGGAGCGTACGTTGACAATGGTGCAGAACCCGTCGACGGCGACAACGCCGACGCCACTCAGCCAGACTTTCTGGGACGCTATAATGCTCAACGGTGTGCTCGTCGATCTCCTTTCGGCAGGTTGCTACAGGCCCAACGATCAAATGGCGGATTCTGATGGCAACGTACTCGCCGGATGCATGGATGGCGTTCCATGGGCACTCGACCCCTTGGGACCCGGAAATAAGTTCGGAGCCGACATGCACAATGCCCATCTCCAGCCAGATGGGACCTACCACTACCACGGTGGCCCCGAGGCCATGTTCGACGACAATCCAGGGGCCAACGGCTCTCCGGTCATCGGATTTGCCGCCGATGGCTTCCCCATCTACGGCAGCTACTTTCTGGATGGAAGCGGGACGGTTCGTAAGGCAGTGTCGGGCCATACGTTGAAGTCCGGAACGCGGCCGAGCGGTCCAATGAACCCCGGTGGCACGTATAACGGAACCTATATCCAGGATTATGAGTTCAGCAACACCGGCGACCTCGACGAGTGCAACGGCATGACCGTCAATGGGCAATACGGCTATTATGTGACGGACACCTATCCTTGGATCCTCAACTGCCATTCGGGAACACGCCACAGCTCATTCGCTGAGTGAGGTACGGTCTGCGGTCCGCGGAAGATAGCCGGACCCAGAGTCTTGACAAAGCCAGGGCAGTGACATAACGAACGAGATCTTCACCTTGCGGAGTGGGGACTGCAGATACGAGGATGCAGTCAATGCGGACCATGAAGGCAGCAATCTATAGTGGCATCCGGGAGATCGGTATTCGAGAGGTTGAGATCAAGCCTCCCGCACCCGGATATGTCACGATCGATGCTCGGCAAACCGGGATCTGTGGCAGCGATCTCCATAGCTACTTTGGCCATTGGGAGCCTTCACATACCCTCGCCCTGGGTCACGAAACCTGTGGGGTCGTAGCCGAGGTGGGTGAAGGTGTCAGCGAAGTGCGGCCTGGAGACAGGGTCACCATCGAATGTTTTTCGCATTGCGGAAACTGCGCCTACTGCAGGACCGGTTCCTACAACCACTGCCCCCAACGTCAATGGGTTTCCCATGAAACTCACGGCGGTTTTGCCGAGTATACGACGGCCCATGTCTCCGGCCTCTTCAAGCTCCCTGAGACGGTGGGTTTCGAGGAGGGTGCTCTGGTTGAACCTCTAGCCGTTGGGCTGCGAGCCGTGGGACAGGCTGGTGCCAGCTATCAGGATCGGGTCGCCATCATCGGTGGAGGGACGATCGGGCAGTTCTGTCTGATGGCGGCGAAGGTCGCTGGAGTCCGTGAATGTCTGATTACCGTCAAGTACGATCAGCAGGCGCAGCTTGCCAGGGAACTCGGTGCGGATCACGTCGTTCAGATTGGAGAAGAGGATCTCGAGGAATACGTGGACGATTTGACCAACGGCTCCGGCGTGGACGCCGTGATTGAAACCGTCGGTGGGGGACAGAATCTGGATACCGCCCTCGAGATCGTTCGACCGCGGGGCGTCGTCGTCCTGGTTGCCGGCTATTTCGAACCGTAGCAGGTCAATCTGGCGCGCGTGGTGGAATCGGAGGTCGTCCTCACCGGATCTCACTGCTACGCCTACACCGGCAGGAACACCGACTTCGGCGCGGCTATCGATCTCATCGAATCGGGCCTGGCGGATGTTACTCGCCTGGTCACCCACCGCTTTCCACTGTCCGAAGTTGCCGAAGCCTTCAGGGTCTCGGCGGACAAGACTTCAGGTGCGATCAAGGTGCACTTGTGTCAGTAGTATGCCGGCAGTTGGAGGCGGCGAGATTGCACTGTTGAGGAAAGAGGGACGTGCGACTCTCGGACGTTCAGACGTGCGACGAATCCTTCCCTGGTTCCGCTTGGTGTCGCTTCAAGAACACGACCGCCGACCCGGCGAGCCCAATCACCATCAGGATCATTCCCCATTCGGAAAGGGTGGGTACTGACTCCAGGATTCGCAGGCCGTTCGTCCCGGCAGCCAGGTTTGCGGTGCCTCCGTCGGTAGTCACCGTAATCTTGGTCGGTCCGAGAGACAGGGCCGCTGGAATCTCCACCAGGATGGTGGTGTCGTCGACGATCTCAATATTCGTTGCCTTTACCCCGTTGAATGAAACCTCGACATTCCCGGAGGAGAAGCCCGAGCCGGTGATAACGATCTTGCTGCCGGCGGCGGCACCTAGGTGCGAGATTTTAGAGATCAGCGGAGCTGGAGGAAGGAGAACGAACCAGACTTCGACATCAATCGAGTTGGAATCGTTGAAGAGCGCTTGAGGATCGGTTGCATCGACGCCCAGACTCACTCGCGCCACCATCACCCTCGGATGGGTCAGGGGCATCAGGGTCCAATGTAGGATGGTCATGGACGGCTTGGGCCCATTGCAGCCGATACAAAAGACGTCCAACTGGCCAAGAGGTCGAGGGAAGGTAGTTTGAGGATTGGCCGAGCCTACTTCGGTCGAACCCACGTGCCAGTCCGGATTGGTGTTGTCGCCAATCCTGAAGGAGACCGCGTCAACCTCACGAACTGAGATGGGATTGTCCCTGCTTCCCGACGTCCCCTCGGGCAGTCCCCATCGATCGTTCGAGGTCGGAACCAGTGCGCTCGGACCATCCGGAGTGATCACTTCGACGATGGGTCGAGGGCTTCCCAGCGCCGGCAGCGACGTCATCAACAGGAGGAGCAGGAGCGAGAGGAACCTGTAAAGAGAACGCGTATGATCTTTCATCTAGAAGAGCGCAATTGTCCAACTTACGAAAAGCAATGAGTCCTTGTCAATTCACTGAGTAAGAAAGAGGTCGGTTGTGGTCTAACGATGCGCGCTATCGAAGCCCGATTCGGGTGTTATAGTCCCCCAGGGCCCTCGATTCGATACAGATGCGTCTTCGTGCGCAGGAAAAAATCTCGTCCAGCAATGGCGGGAGATGCCATGAATCCGCTGTCAAGCTGATTGGTCGCCAGGATTTCAAGCCGGTCTCCCGGACGAATAATGGTCGCAACACCCTCTTCACTGAAGAAGTAAATACGGTTAGCGGTGTAGACGATCGATGCGGAGTGGTTGCCACCTATCCGTCCCTTCCAGAGTTCGCGACCCGTCTTGAAGTCGATGCAGGAGACGACACCCTCATTGCTGACCATATAGGCTTGCCCATCGATCAGGACCGGTGAAGCTCTTTTCGGCGCTCCTCTCACATACTTCCAAAGTACGTGTGTCTCGGTCACATCTCCACGACCACCGAGCCGGACACCCCACATCTCGGCTTTGCCTCCGATGTAGCCGACGTTGATACCAACGACGCCATCGGCATGCAATGTGCGTGCCGCCGAAGAGTGGCCGCGATGACGAACCTGCCAGAGTTCCTCGCCGGTCCGTGCATCGTAGGCGTAGGCCGCCTTGGCACTCGGACTGATTAGCTGCACCTGGTCCTGGAACTCGACGATGGATGGGGTGTTGTAGGCTTTGCGCCAATCTCCACTGGCTGCGGGGCGGCCATCCTCTTCCAGGTCGGCGTAGTCAGTGGAGCGAAAGGAAATCCAGTGATTCTTGCCGCTGCGTTTCTCCAGGGCAGCTACGTACTGGACATTGGCCCCGTCCATATGCAGGAAAATCAGGTTTTCCCAGAGCAGTGGAGAGGAGGCCGGCCCGCGCCAATGATCACAGGGCAGGTCGCGGCGTTTCCATACTGGTTCAAAGCTCTCAGTGTCCAGGCAGGCCGTACCGTAGCTGCCAAAATGGACGTATACTCGACCTTCCTCGATGGTTGGCGTCGGGGTAGCGTAGCTGTTGACGGAGTTGCTCAGCGGCCGAGGTTTGGGTACGTCGAAGAGCCGACGATCCAAAAGGATCTGGCCGCTCTCGCGGTCGAAGCAGAGGACAGACAGGGCCCTGCCGTCCAGGCCCGCCGTCGTGAGCCATACCTGGTTTCCCCAGACCACCGGGGAAGACCAACCCCGCCCATGAATCGGCTTCTTCCACTTGACGTTCTGGGTCTCACTCCAGTGCAGGGGGAGCATCTCCGAGTCGGAAGAGCCGTCCCGATTCGGACCTCGATATTCGGGCCAGTTATCGGAGCCTGCAACGCTGGCCACGGTCAAGAAGAGAAGGAGCGCGAAAACCTGATTCTTCATGCGATGGGAGCTAAAAGTTATCCAAGATTCGACCGACATGCAAGCAGGCTTGGAAATGATCGTGGGCGAGGAATCGGGAAATCGAGATCAGATTTTCTCCACTTGGGCGGGGCATAATTGTCCTATTCGCCGAAAGGATCGGGGAAATATGGGCCGATTCCACCGCTTTCGCGGTCGATTAGTTTCTACCGCCCAGACTCTTAACCCTTGAGAAACGCGTAGGACATCCCCAGTGCCAGGTAGAGTAGCCCCATCAGGGCCATTGTCGCGCACCAGAAGGCACCACTGCGGTACTCCTGAGGGAGATAACGCCGTCCCAGGAAGGCATAGGTGATCATCAACACTCCGATCAAGGGAGCATCGATGGCCCCCATTACCAGAACCAGGGTTACCGGTTTGGGTATGAATGCAAAGACGATCCAGGAACCGGTCATCATGAGTGACATCACAATCTTTTGCCAATGATTCGCAGCAAGCCGTGCGAACAAACCCGGCAAGTTGGCCCTCATCGGCTGAATGAAAATCCTCGAGGAGCCATCGAAAATAGAGATTGCGGTACTCATGATGGCGGCCCAGGCTCCAAGATAGAACAAGCTCCGAGCCCAGGAGCCGAGCACCTGGGTCATCATCAGGCTAAGTTCGCGGGCGAGTCCAGCACCTGCCAGCTGGACGCCTGCGGGCCTCAGGATACCGACTCCCAATACGAAAGTAGCGAGACAGATCAGCATTCCGAGCCCGTAGCTCAGCGCGATGTTGATTCGACTGACACGAAGCCAACCGCGCATGCGCTTGACCTCTTCTTCGGAAACAGGCTGGAACTGGTCGCGGCTCAGCCGGCCGGTTTCTCGGGTGTGAGCGAACAGACCCATGTCTCGTTCCTCGGCCCAGGCGCTGTACTTGATGGTCCCCGAGCCGGCCATCACAATGCCTGCCAAAGACATCATCACTAGCAGCTGATCCGGACTGGTTGCCATCCGTGGTACCAGACCGCTGGCGAGTTCGCCTGCGGTCTGGGGAAAGACAAAGACAGCACACGCCACCAAAGCAACGGTGAAGAGCAGGCAGAACACCGTGTTGAACGATTCCGCGAGCCGATAGCCTCCTCCGACCAGGATGACCCATACCAGGCTGAAATTCAAAAAGGTCCAGCTTACACTCTGTGCGGCTTCGTTGGCTGGGGTGCCCAGTGGAGCCGAACCGGGAACCATCCAGCCGGGGAGATCGCCGAAGACGTCGTAGCAGATGAGTCCTCCGATGGCCACGATTCCACCTCGGAGCAGGAAGTCCTTCAAGGCGTTTACCGCCAGCCAGAGCCAGGGCACCCAGGAGATGGGAGGTCCCATACCAGAACAGACTTCCAGGAAGTTCTGTCCGGTCGCGAGAGCAACCCGCCCGATGGCCTCGTTCCAGAACGCCTTGGTTACGACGGTGAAGAGGATGACCCACAGCAGCGCCCCGCCATAGCGAGCGCCGGCGATTGGCTCGGTGAGGATTTCCCCACTGCCGATAGCCTCGCCCAGCAGCATGAGCATCGGCCCGATCCAGGTGAGCGCCCTGAAGTTCTCGTCGGGTACGGCCAGAACACGCGTTACTTCCGGTTTGTCCACCGTTCCTCCGTTCGGGGGCGAGCTTAGCCGCCTGAACCCAGGGGGTCAAGAAATCCGAAGTGGTTGATGATTCTTGGCGCGTGGGTTAGTACTCTGTCAACCTTGAGGTTGTGGGTTATGGACGAGTCATGGTGGTCGAGGTCAAGGCACGCGGCCGCAGGCATAGCTTGGTCTACGTCTAGGGCGCGCAACGCAGAGATCGGCCGCCAGGGCCGTTCAGAACCTACAATTTCAAGGTTGACAGGGTACTAGTTCAACACCTGCCGGAAGTACTTTGGATCGAGGTTCGAGCCTGAGAGCACGATCGCTATGGGCTGCCCCTTCGACTTCAGCTTCCCGGAGATCAAAGCGGATACAGCTGCCGCTCCCGAGGGTTCGACGACGAGGTGCAGTTCCTTGAAGCAGTAACGGCAGCCCTCCATTAGTTCGTCCTCGGTCAGAAGCAGAACGCGATCTATCCGTTCTCGGGCTACCTCGAAAGAGATCGCGCCGGTAGATCGGGGAGAGAGTCCATCAGCACAGGTCGGTAGAGGCTCGATCGGTACCGGTTTCCCGGCGCTCAGAGCCGCGGTCAGTGAAGGAGCCGCAAAGGGCTCGACCCCGACTACTTCGACATCGGGTTGCGTATATCCAAGCCCTAGAGCTACCCCCGCAATAAGGCCGCCGCCACCTACCGGGACCACAGTGGTACCGAGATCGGTGGGACCGTCCTCGACAATCTCGAGCGCGAGGGTCCCCTGGCCGGCGACAACCCGAGGATCGTCAAAGGGATGAATCAGAACAGGCCCCTGCTCCGCCAGGCGAGCAGCCTCCAGCTCGCTGTCGCCATAGTGATCCCCGTGACGCAGCAGTGTGGCTCCCGCCTTGCGAATCCGCTCTACTTTCACCGAAGGAGCGTTCTCCGGAAGGACAATAGTGGCTTCGATTCCTGCCCTCTGTGCCGCCAGAGCCAAGGCGGTCCCATAGTTTCCGGAGGAAGCGGCCACCACGCCCCTGCGGCGCTCATCCTCGCTCAAGAGAGCGACGGCATTGGTTGCCCCCCGAATCTTGAAACTCCCGCCGGGTTGGAGCGAGTCGAGCTTCAGAAAGACGTCTGTCCCCAACATTCCTGATAGGGAATCCGAGTACAGGAGGGGGGATCTCAGGACCTTGCCCTCGATCCTCTGGGCCGCCTCGAGGAGATCGTTGTGGGTCGGGATGTTTACCATGTCAGTCTCGAGTGGCGGTAGTGCAGTGGTGCAGTGAGCAGTGAGCAGTAAGCAGTGAGCAGTAAGTCAGTAAGTCAGTAAATCAGTGAAGAGAGAACACCACAGGATAGTGATCAGAGGAAGGTTATTAGTCAAGATGGTGCCCTAGGCACTGAGTAACTCGAAACCCATCACTCTTCCACTGCTCACTGGTTAACACTGCTCACTGATGTACTCTTCCACTGCTCACTGCTCACTGCACCACTGCACGACCGCACTACTACTCAAGGCATCTCACCGGCGATCTCCATTATCTCCTTGTGGCTGCTCCCCCTGGCGATTGCGCCGTGGACCTTTGCTTCCCATTCTTTGATGGCCTCTGCGCGGGCCACCACTTCATCCAGCTCATCAGGACGGATGAGGATTACACCGTCATTATCTCCCATGATGGCATCTCCTTCGTGAATCGTCCGACCCCCGATGTCCAGAGGTTCGCCAGCCGAGACTGCTGTGGCCTTGCCTACGATATAGCCGGGGGCGATGGTCCGGGAGAATGCCGGGAATTCGATTTCCTTGAGTTCCTGGGTATCGCGCACTGCTCCATCGATCAAAGCGCCCACGAAACCGTGCTTGCGGCCCAGGGTAGCCGATCCCTCACCGAAGATCCCCTGGTTGTGAAGCTCTTCGGGAACCTGGATGACCATGATCGACGAGGAACCCTTCGTCTGAGCCTCAAAGGCTCGGATCATCGCTCCCAGGTCGGCCGAGGCCTCATTCCTCGCCGTCTCGAGCCGGACGGTAACCGCCACCCCCGCCATGCGGGTGAAGGGGACCGCCGGCCGGATGCTACCATCCAGATGCGTTTCGGGGAGTCCCAGCCGGTAGCGGGCATCGGCTAGCAGGGGCGTAGAGAGGGACACGAGTCTTTGCCGAAGTTGAGTGTTGATCATGGTGCTTCGCTATCCTTGGATGAGTCGTTTGGTTTCTCGGGCATCTCGTCGGTCCTGAAGGAGACTAGCACTGTTTGCGTCTCGAGCCTACTGATATGGGGCGATTCTTCCCACTCAATGGGAGCATCCTACTCGTGGGAAGCAGACCCAGGCTGTTCATGTGTTTCAGTACTGGAGTTGACAAGGATTCGACGTCATCATTATCATTTGACGGCTCCTCGCCTGAAGGGATATCGCAAACGGCAAGCTGTGGTGAACAAACTTCTGACGAACAGTACCCAGGAAGATTTTGAAATCTCGTTTGGAAGCAACATCCAGTACCTGGACATGATCCAGGAGCTGGCCTTGAGCATCACCAGGTTGATCGGGATCGAAGAAGACGTCAGCTATTGGATTGGCCTTTCGGTACGGGAATCGGTAACCAATGCAATTCGCCATGGCAACCAGCAGGACGAGACCAAGAAAGTAGGACTACGGTTCACGATCAGCCCCGACCGATTGATGATTCTGATCCAGGATGAGGGGAAGGGGTTTGATATATCCAGCTTGCCTGATCCACTCGATCAGGATAACCTGCTTAAACCAAGCGGTCGCGGCATCTTCTACGTGCGGACCTTCATGGATGATGTCCGCTTTCGAAATCGTCCAGAAGGTGGCTTCGAAGTTCGAATGGAAAAGCGGCTGGACAACCTAAGCTGGACAACCTAAAAGGAGAGAAAGATGAAGATTGAGGAGCGAGTATCAGGGGGTGTGACCATCCTCGACATCTCAGGAAAGATCACGATCGGGGAAGGAAGCATCGATATCAGGAATAAGGTTCGGGTCATCCGGTAAATGGGGAGGTGGGGACGTGGTTGGCACCTTCCGGATCCCAAATCTGCTCCCCGTTCGCTTGTCCATATAGTCGGCTGCAGTAGCAGAGGCCGTGGGAACTGTGGAAAACTCCGAGCGACATCGAACCGGGCCAGCAAGCCCGTGATACGGAGTTTTCCAAGCGCTGTGCGAACGGTGGAAAAACAACTGCGAGCACTTGCCAGTTCTCCTCCAGAACTACTTGTTTTTCCACGGTTTGCATAGTGCGGCAGTTTCCATGGCCTACCTTTGACTGGCGGCACCTCCCCATTTACCGGATGAACTTGAGGTGACCTCTCCACCGCCTGAAGGCGGTGGATTCGACCTGCGACTAAAGTCGCCTAAAGACCTCGCCTCCGATGCAGGCGACTCGCTTGATCGCCTGTCTCACTCGGCTCGGCGCCCACTTCCCTGACTCGCCCAGCAAGCCGTACTCTAGCCTCTTACCTTCCCTACGCACACCGGCTTGCTGTCACAAGCCTCCTGAAGGCTTCGCCTAAAGGCGAGGGGGTTCACCCATCCCCGAGTGGGACCCTAAGGTTCGTGAATTGCTAGCCGCGGGAAAAAACAACATCCTACTCAATCTCGGAGAAGTGGGCATGGTGGACAGCTCCGGAATTGGTGAGCTAGTGAGTTCCTTCACCACCGTCACCAATGCGGAAGGCCAGCTGAAGTTGCTGAACCTTACCAAGAAGCTGAAGGAACTTCTCGCTATTACCAAGCTTCTAACCGTCTTCGATTCCTTTACTGACGAGGCCGAGGCGATCGCAAGTTTCAGTTAGTCCTGGCCACTGATACCGGACAAGGGTTCGTAGCGGTCCTCCCAGCACCCTGCTTGTGAGGAAAGATCGGATGGTTCCTGTCTTCACCCTCCGGAGATCGTCGGAGCCTTGCGAGAGATGTGGGTGGCATGTCCCAGGAGGGCTTCCGCCGCTTCCCCCAGAGTCTCGGAAAGCGTGGGGTGGGGGTGGATCGACATCCCAATATCTTCGGCCACGGCGGCCATTTCGACTGCCAGGACTGCCTCGGCGATCAGTTCGCCGGCGTGGGGACCCACGATTCCCACACCCAATATCCGTCCCGTCTCAGGCTCGCAAACCATCTTGGTTAATCCCTCCAGCCGGCCTAGCGTAGCTGCCCGGCCGGAGGCACTCCAGGGGAACCGCGAGATCTGAACCTGCTTCCCCTCGCGTTTCGCCTCTTCCTCGGTCAAGCCGCACCAGGATATTTCGGGGTCAGTGAACACCACGGCTGGAATGGCCTGATTGTCGAAACTCGATGCTTGTCCTGCAATCACCTCGGCTGCGACCTTGCCTTCGCGCATTGCCTTGTGGGCGAGCATGGGCTGTCCGGCCACATCGCCAATGGCGAAAATGGAGGGATCGGCACTTCGACACTGTGCGTCGATTCCGACGAACCCCTGGTTGTCGATGGAGGTCCGCGTATTCTCCAAGCCCAGGTTGTCTGAATTGGGCCGCCGACCCACCGCAACGAACATTCGTTCGAAGCTGCCTTGCGGAGTATCGATGTCGCCCTCAAAGCTCGCTTGCAGGTGATCGCCTCGATCCTCGATGGAGGTCACCTTTGTGTTGAGGTTGACTTGTTCAAAGAGCTGCTTGATTCGTCGCTCCAACGGACGTACCAGGTCCCGATCCACCCCGGGGAGCAGCCCGTCGGTGAGTTCCACAAGTGTCACCTTGCTTCCGAGGGCCGCATAGACCGTACCCAGCTCCAATCCAATGTAGCCCCCCCCAACTACCAGAAGGGTCTGGGGTATCACTTCCAGGGCCAACGCCTCGGTGGAATCCATCACCAGACCGCTCTCGTCCCCGAACCCGGGAAGCCTCAGCGGGCGGGAGCCGGTGGCCAGAATGGCATGTTTAAACCTGATTTCGAGAGCGTCTTCGCCTTCCACCATCAGCGTCTGGGAGTCTTCGAATCGCGCACGGCCGTCAACGAACTCGACCCCACGACGCTTTCCCAGCTGGACGATGCCGGAACTAAGATTGTCAATCAGGCCGTTCTTCCACTCTCGTAGCGTCTTGAGATCGACCGTCGGTTCAGCGACCTGGACTCCAAACTGCTCGGCACTGCGGATCTCTTCCAGAAGTCCCGACACATGGAGAAGCGCCTTGGAAGGAATGCAGCCGTTGTGAAGACACTCTCCGCCAGGCTTCTTCCGGGCGTCGACCAGGATCGTCTTGAGCCCCAGGTCGGCCAGTCGGAAGGCTGCAGTGTATCCTCCGGGTCCGCTTCCAATGACAACAACATCGGTTTCTTTGGTCATCTACTCGATCTCTCTTTCTGCATGTCTGCCCTGAAGTGCGGGCACCAGCCGGCGCTGGATCATTCAGGGAGATCCTTCTCCCTTGCCTACTACGCTTTCAACGTAGGTCCTGTGAAAACAGAATTAGTGCCTTCCTCTCAATCTTGCGGAAGTTCTAGCTCGGTGATGCCGCCCCCAAGAAGCCCTGGACCCATTCGAGAAAGAAGCTGTTCTCTATTTCCGGAATTCACCGCCATGTCAGAAGGTTTTTCTGCAGGTAACCCTTTACAGGAGCCCGCTTTAGCGGGCTTGCGCGAACTCGGGATAGGGGAAGCCCTCACGGGCCTTCCCCTCCCACACCACCAGGCATACGGGTCCGTACCAAGGCGGTTCGCTAGGGTTGAATGCGCTGATGATTAGCCAACCGAGGAAGACCTAACCGATCGAAATAAGCATTCGGAAGCGCTATCCGGACCCCGGGCGCTTGACTGAGGGCCCAAGGGCCCTTGACGCTCCACGCGGTCCGCTGGGCCATATCCCGACTCACGCCCAGCCGGATCAACTCCGCCTGGCGTCGCCGGTAGACCTTCCACTGTTTCCATTGGACGCTGCGCAGGCGACGACGAATCCAGCTGTCCAGACCCCGCAGGACCCAGGGGCTCTCGACGTACCCAAAGTATCCAATCCAGCCCCGGAGGTAGCGGGACAATTCGTCCACACGCTGCTCCAGGCTGATCCCCCGGTTACGCCGCGTTAAACGACGCACCCGGGATCGAAACCGCTGGATCGATTCCGGCGCAATCTTGCGCCGGTTGGGCGATCGGCCTCCCGTGAACGTGAAGCCTAAGAACTTCCGCTTCTGGGGCTCATCCACCGCACTCTTCTCCCGATTGACACGCAGTTTCAGTCGCTGGCTCACAAACCGGCTCACACTCGCCATCACTCGCTCCCCCGCCCGCCGACTCCGCACATAAATGTTGCAGTCATCGGCATAGCGGACAAAACGGTGACCCCGGCGCTCCAGTTCCTCGTCCAGCTCATCCAGAACCACGTTCGAGAGAAAGGGGGACAGGGGGCTGCCTTGCGGCGTCCCTTCCGTCGGCGCACTCACCAGTCCGTACCGCAGAATCCCCGCGCTTAGATACGCTCGGATCAACTTCAGTACCCGCTTGTCCCCAATCTCCCGCGCCAGCCGGCTCAGCAAACGATCGTGGTGAACTCGATCGAAAAACTTTTCTAAATCGAGATCGACCACGGTCCCGTAGCCCGCTTTCACGTAGTCTTGGGCACGCGCCACTGCCTGATGAGCCCTGCGCCCCGGTCGATAGCCATAGCTGGACTCTGAGAACGTGCGATCCCACTTGCGTTGCAGCACTTGCAGCATCGCTTGCTCGATAAATCGATCGATCACACACGGAATCCCGAGTCTTCGCTTGTCTTTCCTTCCCGGTTTCGGAATCTCCACCCCCTTGACAGGTCGCGGTTGATACTCCCCGCACAGCAGCTGTTCTTTGATCGACCGCCAGTTCGCCTTCAGGTACTCCGGCAGTTCATCGACGGTCATCCCGTCCACTCCCGGACCCCCTCGGTTCGCTCGCACTCGTCTCAACGCCGCTTCCAGATTACTTCGCTCGCATATCTCCTCCATGACGTTCTCACCAAACATCGGGCCTTCGGTTCGCCCTTTCGCTAAGGATGAATCCGCCGTCTCCCCGCTTCCCTGGGGCCGCACCCCAGCTGTTCGGTTTGAGGTCCGCTTCGGACTTCTCTGCCTCTGTTGATCACCCTTAAGATTGGACACCTACTAACCTCTCCCTACCGTTCGGGCCTTCCGTGAGTTTCCCCACCTACTATGCCCTCTGCGGACTCCTGGAGGGCGCTATGAAACCTTACGATTCCACCTGTCCTTCAAGGGACAGCCTCCCAGGCCTCCCGGGGTAAGGACGCTGTCTTTCCGTACACAACCGCTGGATTTACGCTTCCGGATCTTGATGGATATGGACTTCGTCACCACGCGCTGACTCGTCCGACCTTGGCGCCTACTTATCCAGTTTCTGTGCGTCGGCTCGTACGTTTGCTCCACACTTCCTTCAGACCCCACCTCGCGGTGACGCCCTTGTGCTTCGCTAGCCTTCACCTCCATCAGGTTGGCGGAGGGACTTGCACCCTCCCAGACAGCGCGCGTGCCCGGCACGCGCGTATTAGACCGGTCCTTCAGGGCCGGGTATACGCACGACGTTACAAGCAGAGCCCGCTTTAGTGGGCTTCTCGATAAAAGGCTTCAGCCAGGATCCGTGTTGATCTCCACGACAAAGGCTCAATTAGTCTCTCAAGGTGACCCGAGATTCCCTGGGGTCCTCATCATACCTGCACGGGACCATCGGACCGGACTCAGGCTGAAGCCCCCTACCGAGAAGCCCGCTGAAGCGGGCTCAAGTTTGCCCCACCCTGATACCCGGCCCTGAAAGGACCGGTCTATTACGCTTCGCGCCAGCCTGCTGAAGCAGGCTCCGACAACGGTCAGATCTCCAGACCAAGCGACTGCTGAGAGTCGGATCGAGGAAGAGAATCAGCATCCGAGACCAGAGTTTAGGCTATTCGCCTGTAGCATGCTGCAACCAAATTGATATCAATGGGTTATGTTCTTCTCCCAGCCGAATTTGCAAGTGATGTTTCAGCCTAGTCCCATCCCCAGAAGCGCTGGCCCCATTCCAGAAAGAAACTTTTTCCCCGGGTAGGACCAGTTCCATTCCCCGGGGTAGAGTAGAGACGTGCGACGTTCAGACGTTTCGACGTGCGACGTATTCTTGAAGCTTCGCTTCAAGCCCCTAGAGGGCTGCCAGTAGGGCATCGATGCCGGCCTGGGCTACCTCCGCGTCCTGATCCACGGTACCGCTGCTGCAGCCGATTCCACCGATGGGTTGTCTGTCGACCAAAATCGGCAGGCCCCCACCGAGGATCATGAAGCGTCCCTGGTTGCTGACGTGGATTCCGAACGCCTTGGCACCAGGAGCGGCAAGTTCGCCGTATTTCGCCGTCGGAACTCGAGCGCCGGCTGCCGTAAACGCCTTGTTGATCGCTACGTCGATGCTGGTGATCTTGGCTCCGTCCATTCGATGGAAGCAGAGAAGATTGGTGCCGTCGTCGACGATTGCGATGTCCATGTCCACTCCGATCTGCGTGGCCTTTTCTTCGGCGGCTTTCATCATCACCTTAGCGCCCTCTAGAGTGAGTGCGATTCGTTGGCGGTTCACTAAACTCATTCCGTGTTCCTTTCCCAGATAGATTCTAGAGTTGCCGGCTCAACCCGCAATTTTCACGCTTTCAGATTTGATCAGATCGCGAATTCTTACCCGATTGTGGATGTCGTCCTCTCCACCTTCGAACTGGATTCCGTGCTTGAGGGAGACGCTCCGCTCATCCACTGTGGGGAAGTCTTGCATCACCGATTCCACTTGAAGCCTGAAAACCGATTTCTGCTCGTGGTCGTGGAGCCAGCGCGACCGACCCTTCACATAGTACACGTAGTCGGCGTGCACGAAAGCTAAGGTACAGGAGCGCCGGGTACGAAGAAATTTGGTAGTGCGGCTTAATTTGTCGATAAAAAAATGAAGCTTCCCCGCAACCAGGAACAGCTCGAAATAGGAGACGAGTGCCACATGAGGCAGGCCGTCCTGATCGATGCTGATCAGGGGGATCGCACTTGGGCGAGGGCTTTCCTTGGAGAGCTCCGAGAGCAAATCCGAAGGCAGTTGAGATCCTATGTCACGTGACACGGATCCATTCTATCTGCATCTATCCACCCAGGCCACCGTCGTTTCCAGGGAGGTCCTGCGTCGACGATCCGCCGGCTCTGGATTCTTGTCAACGCCGACAGCGCTACGCTATACTCTACCGTCCGTGGGCCTATAGCTCAGCTGGTTAGAGCGCACGCCTGATAAGCGTGAGGTCGATAGTTCGAATCTATCTAGGCCCACCAGTTTAACTCTTTCACTTTCAGTAGCTTAGATTGATATCTAAGAGGCAGAAAAAGCGGCCCCGATTTGGCTAGTGACGTCTGGGTGACGTTTTTCGGTCCTGCTGGGAGTACAGGGAGTTCCTAAAACGGTTGCGATCGGCTCGTGAAGAAGCCAATCTGACGCAAGAGGATGTGGCCGTCTACTTCAACAAGCCGCAGTCGTTTGTCTCCAAGTCTGAAAGTGGAGAACGCCGGGTTGACCCCGTTGAACTCCGCCACCTAGCCAAGCTCTACGGCAAGCCTCTGGATTACTTCCTTTAGATCCGCCTGCTAGGTAGGGGGGGTGTCAGCGCCCCAGCTCTCTCCAGCTCGACTCGTGAGATCACCGAGCTTGGGCAATCTTGACTTGACGGGGGCTACCCATGAGGCCGGCTCGGGTTTGGAGTCTGACGGCGATCTGACGATCCTTTCATCTGTAATAGCCCAGAACTGACCGTACAAACAGTGTCAGAATAGATCGGCCCTGACTGACCGGTTTCGCCTAAAAGCGGACAGTCAGATTTCCCCCGGAAGCGTCGAATGAACGACCGCAAACGGCAGCCAAAAGCGGTCATTCCGGGCAGACCAAGCGGCCATGCGACCACGAGAAGTTTGTGGCTGAAAAGACTGGGTCGCCTTTTCGAGAAACAAGGACAAAGGATGGCCGTTTCAAGCACACGACCAGCTTCGCAGCGAACGACATTCCGAGTGTCAACGGAAAAGGCGGATTTAATTCCTCCGACTATCCTCCGATTTCTATATATGCCGTCCCTGAAGTGTCGTCCCCCGACGTTGCTTTGAACCGCCGAAAGTTCTAGGATCGAAGGAACTCTTCTCTCGGGGGAACATCGTGGTCGGCCAGACCGTCTCCCATTACAAGATTCTGGAGAAGCTCGGCGAAGGCGGGATGGGCGAGGTGTATCTCTTGGGCAAGACTGCCTGCCGACACTGCGAATCCACCTCCATCAGAACGAGAAACGGAATCCGAACTGGATCTGCCGGGCGGTGGCCGCTTGCGTGACCCGGCCGGCGCTGCTGAAAGCCATAAACCCAGAGGGAGAGATTCATCTGGGAGCTGTTCAGGGACTTCGGTCAGGTGTCCAGTGACGTTCTCGAGCAGCTCCAGGAGACCGAAGGCGTTGTCACCGTCGCCCTGGATCGACCGGGAACCGCCGTCACCCTGCGGCAGAACGATGACGGGCAGGTCGACTTCCCCGACGAGATCCCAACCTTGGTGGCGTTCCCGGTGATTCCAGGCCGGGCAGACGGGGCGAACTAGTTGCTTTCATTCGGGAGAGTGCAGGTCCCCGGTTGACTTGCTCCGCAATCAGCCACAAGCTTTTCGTGGTCGCATGACCGCCGCGCGGAATGACTGCTTTTGGGCCGTTAGGGGTCGTTCATTTGACGTTTCCAGGGAAAATTTGAACGTCCACTTCTAGGCGAGGCTGTGTGAAAACTCGGCATCGGTGGCCACCAGCGTGATGCCACTCCGACTAAGACCGATCGCGTTTCAAAGTCGCGACTTTCGCCAAGATCAACTACCCGGATAGAGGGGAAGTAACCGGGAAAACGGTCGCACTGGAGTCGGAGGGGCTAGATATCATCTGGTTTTTCCCAGGAAGGGCTAACGATGACGGGATTCATCCAGGGTGAGAGTCTTCCCTGAGACTTAAGATATGTTTACTGGCGATTTGGGGGTCGTTGAGCGTCAAATGTACAAGCAGCAGAGGTCAAAATGAATCGACGGGATTTTCTCAAAGGTACGGCAGTGGCCGGGCTTATTTCGAGAATTGGAGTTGCTGAGGACGTGAGCGCCAGGCCCATCAAATGGACAATCCATACAAACAATCCTGTCATACGTCCGGGCCAGATCAACCCAGGGCTGGACGACCGACGGGCCGGGGCTGCCCATGTCATTCAGTTGGGCGACACATATCGCATGTACTATTGGGGATCGGGAAACAAAGGCAACGTGATCTGTATGGCCGAGACATCCGTGGCGAAGCCGAACAACTGGCGGGGGCTCGGACACGTCCTGGCCCCCCAGCCTGAGACACAGCACAATTCCGGCGGTCCATCATTTCCGCACGTCGTCCCGCTGGACAAAAGCCACTGGCTCATGTTCTTCTGCGCGTGGGGCAGAAAACGGGACGACGGAAAACTCCCCAACACGACTTGCCTGGCCGAGAGTTCCGATGGCGGTATCACATGGAAATATCACGGCAACGAGCCGATCATCCCGAACGACAAGCCCTACGACCGCGACGGTGCAGGCAGTTGCTGGGTGGTGAAGACGGAAAACGAGTTCCGGATGTACTACACGGCCATCGCCGAGTACTTCCAGAAGCCCGACGGTGTCAGGACCGGTCACGGCAATGTGATTCCTCGTATCGGCATTGGCTACATGGTCAGCACCGACGGACTGACGTGGAAGAAGCCGCTCGATGATTTCCTCGTCAAGCCCAGGCTCGCAGAGACGCGTCCCTACAACTACATCGCCAGCAAGCCCTGCGTGATCCGCGATGGCAATCTGTGGCGGATGTGGGTCAGCACGTTCGGTCATGCCTACAGGGTCAGGAGCCTCGTGTCACGGGACGGGATCGAGTGGAGCTGGGTCGAAAGCGGTGAGGACGGCGACCTCGGCATCGGCAAACTACGAGCGTTCGATGACCACCAGAGGTGTTATGCTTGTGTGGTGAAGCATGCATCCGAGTACCGCTGTTGGTACACGGCCAACGGCTTTGGCCAGACTGGCATGGGATACGCTACGGGCACTTAGTACTACAGCGCCGCATTTGGCGCTCTACTTCGGTTCCGCAATTCGTTGCGGCGTCTTTGTTCGTGACACAGCTTTGCGATTCGATTTCGTTCCATCCGCCAGTTTGACCACGCGATGATTTCTTTTTCGTTCCACTGTCGAACGTCGACGAGGTGCTTGAGAAGCGCGCGGACTTCCCGAACCGTCATCTGCGGTTCTTTTTTCCCCCAACCGCGTTTTCTGAAGCACCAGAAACCAAAGCGCCAACAGCGACAACGCGGTATGATGATGCCAACCGATCCAGCCGCGAGTTTCGTATTCGTCCAGTCCGCTTTCGCCTTTTCCCGCCTGAATGTCCTGCTCGATCGTCCAGCGCAACGAACGTTGCTCCGCCAGTCGTTTCAGCGGAATTGCGCTCGGCGTGTTCGACCGATGGTATTTCAGTTCCGGTTCCTGACCCAGCGATCGACGGACAAGCAGACGTTCCGAATCCTCAGCTGGCAGACCTTCTTCGGAAAACCAGGTCAATAGGAAATCGCTTTTTGAGCCGGGGTGTTGTGCCAGCGACGAGGCTCCAGAAAAGGGATGAACTGGAGTCTCTGGAGGGGAGATTCTGGAGGTGGAGGGGTCGGAAGCGTCGGGGTGAGGGGAGGAGCGTCTGATGGAGAATTGGGCCGGGAGTCAAACCGGGAAGAAGAGGGGAAATCAGGCGCACGGGTAGTGGAGAGGACAGCGGGAGGTTCGCTCCTCAGTCCTCGAATACGGGGAGATCGTCCCAGAAGATGGAGTCGGTGGAGACCCGAACCTGTTGCGCTTGGGTGGGGGAGGAGGAGAGCGCTGGGCCCTTTGCCAGGAACCCAGGTGCTGGAGGATGCGGAGGATGACGCGAGGGTCCTCGATGAAGGCCAGGATGCTCATTTGGTGAGCGCATCGAGGACAGGTCAGGGGGTCGACTTCGTAAACCTTCTTGAGGAGGCGAGCCCAGTTGGCTCGTCGTCGGACGCCGAAGGCCTCAGCGGGGGAATGGAGGTCGTCACAATCGGGCTGGCTCCTCGTAACGCAGAGAGCCAGGGCTTGTCGCGGGAGATCACGGGGTTGTTGGTAGCCTTGGTGGCCGGATTCATGACAAAGCGAGTGTCCTTCAGACTCTCGATCAGGTACTCGTCCCAGAGGAGCTGTTTCCGACTGCCGATGTCGATGAGACCGGCAGCCCCGGCAGCGGCGGTCGACAGCGTAAGACAAAAAACCAAGACGGTGGGCTGTGTCCTCAAGAAGACTCTCCTTAGCGCGGGTTTTCGGTTCCCACTGAAAACACCAAATCGCCCTGGGAATACGCTAGTGCCCTGTGGCGTTCACCCAAGCTGATAGTACTCGAAGTGACGACTGCAAGGATTGCCACGGCTGACCCACATCAGTCCCTTCTCTGGCTCCATCAGGACTGAGAAGACCTTTTCCCAGAAGCCGTGGACCGGGTCGTCGTTGCTGTGTCGGCAGATCGAACGGGGATGCCCCTCGTGGTCCGCCAGTATCTGCTCTGCCGCCTCCCGGCATCGTGATCTTGACAGGAGTGCCTCCGCCCTGGCCTGACGGGGCCTGGATTGGATCAATTCGGGAAACTCCTGATTGATGGACTCGAGTGCTGGGTGAAGGCAGTGATTGGTGTGGACCAGGTATCCTCGGCCCCCGATCCGGGTGAAGGCGGGTCCGATGAACTGGTCCTGACTCACGCCGGGGATATTCAGAGTGAAGTTGTTGCCTCGATTCTGACCGTCGGTCTGTATGGGGGAAGCGGGGGGGTGCCCGCACCCTGATGGTAGCTGACATCGACCCGACAAGTGTCGATAAACAGGAGATTGGACAGCGTAAAGCTGGTCTGGAAGCCGGGACCCGTCACTACCTGAGAGACCGTAATGATGCGGTCACCGGGACTACCGATACCGGCCCAGGCCGCTGTGGTCGAGACGGAAACAACTGTCAGGATCAAGACACTCAGCTTCATCGTGAGTGGCTTCGTCACACAGCTACTCATAGCCTCCTCCTCTTGCTCCGTCGCTCCGGGCCATGGGCTGTCCTGGTTCAAGCAGGCATCGCCAGAGCCCACTGGGAGTTACGAGGGGACCCGAACTCTGTAGTCGTGGCTTTTCCCTATAGCCAGGATTTCTGAGAGTGCCCAGTCTCTCTTGAATCAATACTAAAGCGTTGGGTCGGGAAGGGCAATCTGAGGGGACGGCATCTACTGAAATCGGAAGGATAGGCGGAATGCAATCTGCCTTTTCCGCTTTTCAGCCACAAGCTTTTCGGGGTCGCATGATGCTTCGGAGTGGCTGCTCTTGGCCCGTTTGCGGTAGTTCATTCGACGTTTCCGCGGAAATTCGGAATGTCCCCTTGTAGGTGCGGATTCAATCGGTCGATGCAACACCCCTAATCTCTAAGCTGTAGAGAGGAGGATGTTGCCAATGAAGTATCGGACGAGGATCTATTACACGGAAGCACAGAAGAGCTTGATGTGGGACCGCTGGCAAAAAGGCGAGTCCCTGAGCTCGATCGCGCGGCTCTTTGACCGCCACCATTCCTCAATTGAGGGGATTCTGAAACAAACCGGTGGCATCCGGCCGCGGCCGCGGCGACGATCGCGGCTTGCGCTGAGGTTATCGGAACGCGAGGAGATCTCGCGCGGTGTGGTGGTCGGCTGCTCGATCCGTTCGATGGCAGGAAGGCTGGGTCGCGCACCGTCGACGGTGAGTCGCGAGCTACGGCGTAACGGCGGCCGGGAACGCTACCGTGCCAACCGGGCCGATCAAGCTGCCTGGGAGCGGGCACGCCGCCCGAAAATCTGTAAGCTGGTCCAGAATCGGGAACTCGCGCACAGCGTGGCCTTGAACCTGAAGAAGCTCTGGTCGCCGGAGCAGATTGCCGGGTGGCTTAAGCGCACGTATCCCGATCACAAGGACTTTCAGGTGTCAGACGAGACTATCTATAAAAGCCTCTTCATCCAGGCCCGCGGCGCTTTGAAGAAAGAGCTGTTGCAGCATCTGCGGCGTACCCGTGGGATGCGCCGCTCACGTCACCATACACAGAAGACGGAGGATCACGGACGGATCAAGGACACGGTATCGATCCGTGAGCGACCCGCCTCGGTGGAGGAGCGCGCCGTACCCGGTCATTGGGAAGGGGATCTGCTGATCGGATCAAAGCGCAGTCAAATCGCCACCCTGGTCGAACGTCAGACGCGCTACGTGATGTTGGTCAAAGTCAACAGCCAAGACACCGAAACGGTGATCAACGCCTTGATCAAACAAGCGCGCAAGTTACCGCGGGAACTGTACCAGTCACTCACCTGGGACCGGGGCAAGGAAATGGCCGATCACAAACGCTTCAGTCTCGATACGAACATAAAGGTCTACTTCTGCGATCCCCGAAGCCCCTGGCAGCGCGGCTCAAACGAAAACACCAACGGACTGCTCCGACAATACTTCCCGAAAGGAATGGATCTCTCAAACGTCGACCAAAACAGACTGGATGCCGTGGCAAGACAGCTAAACGAACGACCGAGAAAAACGTTAGACTACGAAACACCAGCCGAACGATTTAACCAATGTGTTGCGTCGATCGGTTGAAACCGCAGGCGAAAGCGGCCGTTCAGGGGCGATCTACTCTGACACTGTTTGTACGGTCAGATCTGGGCTACACACCGCCGTTCGATTTGATCGCAATCCAACGGCGGCTTCCGCACCTAAAAGCGGACATTCAGATTTCCCGCGAACGAACTACCGCGAACGGCCAGGTCCAGGGAGGGTTTACTCTGCGTCAATGGGACAGGACAGCTCAGTTTCCCAGAAGGGCGTTTTACGTCCAAGTGGTTGAGGAAGCGGCAGGGGCGAAGGGATCTCGGGGTCACCAGCGAAATACCGGTCTGACCCGGCAAGGAGTTCATGAGCTCTACTCCCAAGGTGTGCCAGCTATCTGGTCGTTCTATCGCTCCTCGCTCCCCGCTCTTCCCATCCCGGCATCAGCTGCTCGATCGTGTCGCGCAATGCGTCCACCGTATCGGTGATCTGCTGCTCGCTGATGACAAATGCCGGGCAGAACACGGAAAAGTCACCCAGCAGATCGCTGTCGATGTAGCGGCAGGTAGGCAGGAGAAAGCCCCGCTTCAGCATGCCTTCCCAGATCGACTGGCTCACGTTCGCCTTGGCGGGGTAGGCCTTCCGTTGATCACGGTCAGCAACGTACTCTATTGCGATCGCCAAACCCAACCCTCGCACGTCGCCGAAACAAGACAGATGACCCAGCTTCTCGTGAAGCTGGCGCAAGAAGAGCTTCCCGCGGTCCCTGACCTGATCGATGAGATGCTCCTTCTCGAGGATCTCCAGCACCTTCAGACCGATCGCACAGGATATGGGATGCCCGCTGAAGGTGTGAACGGCATCGAGCGTGCGCCCTGCATTCGCGATGGTTCTGGCAACCCGATCATGAAGCAGCGCCGCACCGAGCGGCGCATAACCCCCGCTGATGCTCTTAGCCATGGTGGTCAGGTCAGGTTCGACCTCGAAGTGCTCGCTGCACAGGAAGGTCCCGGTCCGGCCTGCGCCGGTCATGACCTCGTCGAGGATCAGGAGAATCCCATACTGGTCGCAGATCTCCCGAACGCGCTTGAGGTACCCCGGCGGGACCACAATCATGCCATGGCCCATGACCGGCTCGACAATGAAGGCGGCGACCGTTTCGGGGCCTTCCTGCTCGATTCGTGCGGCGAGCGTGTCGGCCGCCTTCCGCCCCGCTTCGGCCGGCTCAAGGTCGGCAAAAGGTCCGCGGTACCGGCTGGGTGCGGGGATCCGCGGAAACTTGATCAGGTAAGGATCGTAGTCGGTCGTGACTATGTCGTTGACGTTGATGGTCCCGGTCATGGACAGGGCTCCCACGGTCGCCCCGTGGTAACTGTGCTCCAGCGAGATGATCTTCCACCGCGAAGGTTCGCCCCGGGCCAGGTGAAACTGGCGGGTGATCCGTAGCGCCAGCTCGTTGGTCTCCGACCCTCCCGAGGTGAACATGGCCCGATTGAGCCCGCCCGGCGCCCGGGCTGCGAGGCGGGTGGCAAACTCCTCCTGCTGATCCGTCGAGGCCCAGCCGTTGTGAAGACAAGTCAGCTGCCTGGCTTGAGAAGCGAGCACCTCGGCAAGATCAGCTCGCCCCTGCCCCAGGCTTACCGACCAGGCCAGGCCGCTGGAAAGATCGAGATACTGTCGGCCGTTTTCGTCAAAAAGGTTGCAGCCCTCACCTTTCACAAACACAGGGAAGGCGGCACCGGGACGACGATGGAAGACGGCTGATCCGGTCACATTGGATTCTTGAATCGTGGTCATGCTTAGCTCGCACAATGATCAGATCGTGGACCATTTGATAGCATATAGCAATTCTCCCCATCAGAGAAAATCTTAACCGACAAAGGTCCTCAGCCTTCCAGAGGAGCAACGAAGTGAATTCAAGGACAGGTTGGCGAAAGCGGTCGTTCGATTGCGATCAAATCGGAGGCTGTTTTGATGTTCAGACCTGGCCAGACTCTGCTCGCTTTCTCAGATCCTTGAGATTGGGCAATCCTAGCTCAACGCTGGCTACCAATGACCTAACCTTGGGTTAGGACGCTGAAGCCGATCTGACGATCTGTTCGACCGACCTCGGGTCACTGACTGTGATCAGCTCAGAGGAAGAAGGGCTCAAACTGCTCCTGGCACAGCACCAAACAACCGGCCACAGCGTTAGCGACGTCGTCCCGGGAGCCGGGAGGGTGGTCTACCGCGCTACGGCCGCTCCGGGTGGTCCGTCGCTCCAGGTTGCACAATTGGGTGATGAGCCGGGGATGGTCCAGCAGTTCCAGCCTGCCGCTGTTTAGTGCTGGCAATAACTCCTGGTACAGATCGCTCTTGGACTGGGATACGGGCTCGTAGTTAATTCCGTACTGACGGAACTGATCGGCTGGCCACTCGCCTCCGTAACGATCACCAGAGACGGTGTGCACCCGGTATTGCTTGAGCAGTGCAGCAAACTCCTCCACCACGGCCTGCGGAGAGAATGGAGCATGCACTTCTCGTACGGCATCCAACACAGCCTTTTCCTCATCCATGTGACTGATTGCTAGGGTCATGCTGTCTTGGCTGCCGCCGCTGGGGTCTACAAAAGCGGTGTAGTTGATGTCTAGCTGGGGAGGCAGCTCACGCCGGTTTGACATGACCGCGCCTTCTACAGCCTCTCGGCTGACGTAGCCTTCAATGTCACGGCGGAACTGGGCATCGTACTCGGCAGCGGCTACGCTGGGGTCTTGGTCGTAGGCTTGCTTGATGATCTGGTCGGGTAAGGTTGGATTCATAGCCTGGCTGCCCGCCTGCCACACCAGCACCGGGCCAGGCTGCCCGTAGTAGCGACGGTGCGCCTCCCACAAGGCCCCTCGGCGAGAGTAAGGAGTGCTCAGGCATACCAGCAGCGGGTTGGGCACGGTGGCCATGGCGGGGCGCAGAGCGTTGAGTATCTCCTTGTCCGGGTTGGCACTCTCTTCACTCCGCCAGAATGCGATTTCATCGCAAACGGCGAACAAGACGGTGTAGCCTCGGATCGTCCGGAAGCTGGCCGTATGGATTTCTATGATCACGCCGTTCTTCAGGTAGATGGCCTCCTGGGTACGGCGTTCTACCACGGAGTTGAGCAGGGGAATGTTGTCAAAAAAGGCTGCGATGTAGCCCATCACTACCCGGCCCTGGCGGCGGTCCGGGCAGATAAGCATGCCCACGCCGCACTCGCCAGGAGCCAGCACCTTTTTCCAATCTAGGAAGGAAGCGAGGTAGACGGCGATCAACGCTGCGATTATGGACTTGCCGCCACGGCGGCCTACCAGCAGCCACAGCTCGTTAACCGTAGGGGGTACGGCCCGGCCGCCCGCGTAGCGGGCAAATAGGGCCTGCTCTCCTTGGGTTAGGGAGATGTTGAATGTGGCCTTGAGGACTACCTGCCACAGCTGCCAGCTGCTGCCCTTGAACCAGGGAGCGAACAGGTTGGGGTCGGCAAGGGCTTCCACAATATTCATTGATCTGGGGAAGGTGTAGCGGCTGCGTCCAGGTATGAGTGAAGACTAATTACCTGTTTGTTTTTTCGGTTCATTCCAAGGGCCTGTAGGTCCAGCCGCAGACTATTGGCCCAGGCCAGGTAAATGTGGTCGGTGCCGGCGGTAGTGTCACCGGCTAGAGTGGCCATCTCGTACAGAGCGCAGCGCAGCATCTTAAACACAACACGTTCTATAAGCATGGCCTGCTGCGGGCTGGGCTGGCCTCCCATGGCGCTGGTGAGCGCGCCACGGGCTGCTATCAGTGTCTTGCCTTCACGGGTGCGGCGGTCCAGCCGCTTGAGGTGGACGCGGCTAAAAGCGCCGTGCTTCAAGTTGTTGGTGTTACCCCGTTGGCCGTTCTTGGCCTTGGGGGTTTTTATGATGGGTTTGGACCTGGGCTTCACTGGCATGCTTGGGTGACATATTGCCTTCTATGTGTACTGAGAGGCTTCCTTTTTGGAACCCTGGTCAAGAGGAAAAGCGCAAGGCCTGGCAAGAGTCTCGAGTTTTAAGTATGAGGTCGACGGCAGTGCGTTCCCTGTCGGGCGAACATCATCGTGTTATTGATCAGCTTGGTTATATCGCCGCTGCCGGAGGTCCCCATATAGACGATATTCTTGCCGATACTTTGCAATAAAGACTGATAGTGCGTGAAGGTCTCTTCGGCACCGCCCACGAACATGGTGAGGGTGCCATCCCGGGCGCCAAAGATGCCACCACTGACCGGCGCGTCGAGGACCTGGAAGCCTCTCGCAGCACCGGTCTCGGCGATCTTGCGCATGGTGCTCGGCGCGTTGGTACTGGTATCGATATACGTCGCATCTTCGGCCAGTCCCGCAAAGATACCGTCGTCGCCGAGCACCACGGCTTCCACCTCGCGCGGTCCTGGCAGCGATGTCAGTACGACCTCGGATTGGGCTGCCACCTCTTGCGGGGTTGCCGCCCAGTGGGCACCGGCTGCTTCGAGGTTTTGCGTCTTGTCACGATCGATATCATGCACCGTCAAGGTGTGTCCGGCTTTGAGCATATTGGCTGCCATGGGGTTGCCCATATGGCCCAGACCGAAGGAGTGTACCGTTCTTTCTGTAATTTCCCGTTAAGAGGGAATTTCTCGGGATACCGAGGATTGGGTTGACGAGGAACCTGGCGCGGCTCAGGCGGAAGGAGGCTGTAGGCCGAGTGCAGCCTGAGCCGCGCGGCGCTGCGCGCCGGGCCCCCCCGGAAGGGGGCCAAAGGCCGTCAGCCGAAGGGTTGAGCCGTCAGAGGTCTGGGACAAGATTCTCTAAATCATTCATCCAAAATGAAAGGAGAATCCAATGGCCCCAGACCTGGAAGACAGAGTACCACGAGAGATCCTAGAGGCGTTGATCCAAGAAGGAACGGAGGCCTTTCGCAAGGTGTTGGAGAAGCTCTTGAACTTGGCCATGGGATTGGAACGGTCGGAGTTTCTGGGAGCCGAGCCCTACGAGAGAACGAGCCAGCGACGGGGCCACGCCAACGGTTACAAGGACAAGAAGATCGCCACGCGTGTGGGAGAGCTCCGACTGAAGATCCCTCAGGTGCGAGGGCTGTCGTTCTACCCTCAATCGCTGGAGAAGGGCTGCCGCTCGGAAAAGGCGCTGAAGTTGGCCATTGCCGAGATGTATGTCATGGGCGTCTCCACGCGCAAGGTCACGGAAATCACCGAGCAGCTGTGTGGCACGGAGATCTCCGCCAGCCAGGTCTCACGGGTCGCCTCCCTGCTGGATGAGGAGCTGGAGAAGTTCCGTAGCCGGCCGCTGAGCGGTGAGTATCCCTTCGTCTACCTGGACGCCCATTACGAGAAAGTCCGTGTCGATGGACGAGTTCAGGACCTGGCCATCCTCAAGGCAGTCGGTGTGCAGGCTTCCGGTCACCGTGAGGTCTTGGGTCTGAGCGCCCGGCTGAGCGAGGCGGAGGTCCACTGGAGAGCGTTTTTTGAGGATCTGGCCGGGCGGGGACTCAAGGGAATGGAGCTCGTCGTCAGTGACGACCACGCGGGACTGAAGGCCGCTCGACGAGCGGTGTTTCCCGCGGTTCCCTGGCAGCGCTGCCAGTTTCATCTGAGCCAGAATGCTCAGCGCTTTGCCCGTCGGCTCCAAGAGCGGGGCCAGATCGGCCAAGCGATGCGGGACATCTTCAACAGCCCCACCCTCGAGGATGCCGAAGCCATGCTCAAACGCAAGATCAAGGCGTTCACCGAAACCAACCAGGCACTGGCCCAGTGGATGGAAGACAACGTGCGCGAGGGGTTGACGGTCTACGCCTTCCCCCGCAGTCTGCACAAGAAGATCCGGACGATTAACGGCGTGGAGAATCTCAACAAACAGATCCGGCGCCGCACTCGAGTGGTGGGAATCTTCCCCCATATCGACTCGGCGTTGCGACTGATCTCAGCCGTGCTGGCGGAGATTCACGACGAGTGGCTCACGGGCCGCTGCTATCTGAACCTGGAGAGCTGGCAAGAAGAGGAGGCATCCTAGAAGAGCGTTTCCCTAAACCCGAGACCCTCAGATCAGCGAGGGTTCTCGGTAAGGGGCAGCCCGCGATCGTGGCTCTGAGGGCTTCTGACAGGGCCTCTTTTCTTGGAGAAGGAGGTGGGGGCGCTGAATCGCTCTCTGCGAGTAGTGCAAGCTGCTCCGGCCTCTCATTTTGATAGATCTGCTGGTTGCCTTAGAGAGATTCACAGCGAGCGGCTCACGGGCCACTGCTTTCTGCACCCGAGAGCCAAGAGAGGAGGATCCTGTCCCACAACCGACCCTGAAATTACAGAAAAATTGTTGCGCTGCCCAGACCGATAAATCCGACCTGCATGCTAACGGGTTTCGTCATGGGTCTCAAACTCAGCGGGCATGGTGATCTCGATGACTTCCCAATCATCCGAATATTCCAAAACTTCATGTTTGACACCGGGCGGCTGATACCAGACATCGCCGGATTCCACACGGATCTCGCCGATATCCTCGAAATAGAGGCGTGCCCAGCCTTTGATCAGGTAGACCATCTGAAATTCCAGATCATGGGAATGGTAGCCCATCGGTCCTCCACAGGGCTGATCGGCACGGATGATATGGGCCAGTACTCTACCCTCGGTCGCCTCTTTGATACCCAGATCGCGATACTTGAAATAAGGCCGCAACCCCTCTTTGACCCACTGGGCATCTTGGCTGTGTGCGGCAAACGATTGCGTGGTTTTTTTGGCCATGGTGTATACCTCTTTCTAGTGAAAAGTCATCAATGTAGAAGTGAACTACCCCGCAGCAAGCTTCGTGGCGTAACGTCACCCAGGGTATCTTGCAAAGGCAAGGAAGGAAGCAAGCTACGTGCAGCACTATTGCTGCACGAAAGGTATCAGGCCTGGAAGATAGCAGATTCACCTTGTTAATCAGATTTAATCAGATATCAAATGAAGAATGTTAAAAGATAGGACAACAACCCTCCTTTGTTCC
This sequence comes from Acidobacteriota bacterium, assembly GCA_965222655.1. Classification (GTDB taxonomy): domain Bacteria; phylum Acidobacteriota; class UBA6911; order RPQK01; family JAJDTT01; genus CAUZIZ01. The sequence goes on along the minus strand of CBDCUP010000021.1, from coordinate 889,651 downwards.
ATCCGTGCCTATCTGTGTCTATCTGCGGATTAATTCTAGCGCTCACTAATTAAAGTCATGGATCTAGGTCCTGCCCTGGTCCTTGGTGATTCAACGGTCAGGCTATTGATTTCTGCCGCCACTGCTCGTCATCGTCGTCCACCCAGCCGGGCAAGTTTCTCCGAACAGAACTGGTCGTCGCCTCCTTCCGGGGCCCAAGGAACGATATCCACTTCGACGTCAACGCCCCGGCATCCCACAGGGTAAGATGATTCGCCTCGACTGCCAGGTCGCTCACGATTTCGAGTGCTCGCCATTCTTGAAGCTCGTATTCAATGGTCGGGAGCAGCTTCCTCCTTCGGGGTTGTCAACGGTCATCGGAAAACGTAGTTTCTTGAACAATGGCCGAGGGTAGAGGTACCAGCAACATCATCCGCGCCGAAGGCGCGAATCATCCGTCGATCATCTCCGTGGGCCTCGACGTGAAGAGAGATGTTTGTTCTGATCCCGCTTGGTGACATAATTCCGGTTTGAGGCGCGCTATCCAAGAAAGCGAAACCTGTCTCCGCATGCGGATCTGTGGCTCCCCACAGTGCCGGGCAAACTTCTTTGTATGCGTCAGTTGTGACCGAGGACAACGGTATTGCAGCCACGAGTGCCGGGCGGTAGTCCGGTGCCGGCAACGGCGCGAAGCCAACCGACGATATCAGCAAAGCGAACGAGGCAAACAATGTCAGCGTGACCGCCAGCGGCGCTATCGGGAGCGGCAGGTCCAGGCCCGCGTTACGGATCAAGGTGGCGGAACGATCAACTCGCCGGCGCCTCGGCGCTCACCTACCCTCTGCCGATGCTCGATCTGCGGTCGGTTCAGCCGCTGGACCGATCCATTTCCGCCGATCCCACGCCAGAGACGAGGTTGGCGTGACCGGTGGCCGGTCGACGAAAGTCCAAAAAGATACGTTTCCCGATGATCGCTAATATTTTGGAGGAAACGGGTCGTAGCCATAGGTATTACGAGCTCGAATACGCCCGTCTTTACCTTGAAGAGAAGCTTCACCGCCGGCTCCTCGAGCGAGACGTCGTGTTTCCGCCCAGGCCTCTTGTTGGGTCAAATACACTGAAGAAGCTCTGGTGTTTCCTTCCTTCTTGACGGCCCATCCCCTTGGGTGGCGAGTTGTCCAGAAATCCTGCCCCTTTCTTGCCATGCCCCTTCTCTCCTCTTTGCAATTGCTCTCTGGCAACTGCAGTTCTGTGTTCCGCGCTGGGCGCGCTTCGCCGAAAGCGCCGGGGCGTAAGATGCGACTAGCCGCTCAGCTGCGGTTGGAATCTCAAAACTAGGCTCTTAATTCTAGCTTCAGGCGGTGACGGAGCCTCGAAGAAAAACGTAACGCCATGTTCCTGAGACATGTTGAGGGCCAGCGATCAGAATCAAAGCCCATTATTAGCGCTGGTTCCCTTCTGTCTTCGATTTGCCCGGTTGAGCACCGCTTTGACCAGCTGTTACTCCGGACATCAGCTCCCTCAGATCGCTGTGAGAGCCCAGACCCCACTCGCCAAGCCCCCTAACCTAGGCCAGATCACCGTTGCCCGAGGTCGATTATCTGAGCGTCCGGCGGAATTGGCCGGGTTCGGCAGCCTTTGCGCTCTCCACTTGATCAATGGCCTGATCCCGTTACCCTTGCATAGGCGCCGCAGCAATCCGCAAGAGGGCATCTTTGGGTTCATCCGGTAAATGGGGAGGTGCCGCCAGTCAAAGGCAGGCCATGGAAACTGCCGCACTATGCAAACCGTGGAAAAACAAGTAGTTCTAGAGGAGAACTGGCAAGTGCTCGCAGTTGTTTTTCCACCGTTCGCACAGCGCTTGGAAAACTCCGTATCACGGGCTTGCTGGCCCGGTTCGATGTCGCTCGGAGTTTTCCACAGTTCCCACGGCCTCTGCTACTGCAGCCGACTATATGGACAAGCGAACGGGGAGCAGATTTGGGATCCGGAAGGTGCCAACCACGTCCCCACCTCCCCATTTACCGGATGACCCCATCTTTGCCGGTCGGGACGGTCGAACCACTCGTGTGAAAAGCACACACCGCCGTGAAAATCGATAGCTTCGTTAACCGAAACGTTTCGCTCGTAAATCAAACCCCCGAAGATACCACAGACCTGTTTGGCACGTTCGTCGGACAGCGCTTTGTTCAGGTTGCCAAACACGGTGTCAAGAAACTCCGAAACCTGTCGATGAAACTCTGCGATTCTGTTCATCATGTTCTCGATCACGAGCGCCTGACCCCCGCTTCCCAGTCCACTGTGTACGTATGTTATGGATCCGTCACTCTGTCGGCTGCAAGAGCCAACGTTGAAGTGAATCAGCTGAACCCTCAACCTGCGAAGCTGGCCGAACCAATCAGCATGGGCAGACGCGAGCGCAGCCACTATCGCGCCAGGCACTGAGCCGCCAATCTTCCCTTCGGCAGCGTTGCTAAAGAGTTTGTCTGTGCTCTTCTTTGTCATGGCCTGAGCAGTAGGATAGACCGCATGAAGCACCGTCTTCGTGCAGTCGAGAATCGAATACAACTCACACACCATTGTCTCAAGAACGGCGGCGAGCGCTTTGGACCTGGTTGCCGGCGTGTACCCGTGCTGGTCCAATTCCGCTTGATCCTCGACAAGTTGTGGGGCTAAGCGCTCCGCCAATCCCCTAAGAACTCTGAGCTTCTCAGTACGACCCTCGATTCCCAATAGTGCATCAGTCGCGACTTTGTTGAACCTATATGTCACTCGATAGAAGGCTCCAAATCGCCTTACTGCATCCCATTCTTCAGGTGCGAACCCTATGAGCACTGGGCTGACTTTGTTCATGACTTCGCCGAGGGGTTGAATAGAGTCTGTCTCAACCGTTGCAACATATTCTCCGCTCAAGCCCCTGGCTGCACGTGCTGCGTTACTGGTACTTCGTAGTCAGTTTCACGCTGCAGGCGCTGGCAACCTCCAAACGATATCAAAATCTGGAGTGGCCCACGCAGTAGGCTTTGCCGTGAGCGCCTATACCCTACCCGCCAAGCCCCTTACCTGAGCCTGAGCACCCTAGCCCGACCTCGATCGGCTGAGGGTCCGAGGGGATGACCCACTCTGGCAGCCTACTGACTAAAGCCTGGATGAGGGAGAGCCGCGAAGCAGAAGATCAAGTACCTTTTCCGGCAGTAGCGGGAAGAAGAGTGGCTTTGTGCGGAGTCTGTAACCATAGCTGTCCCAGTCTTCGATGTTTGATTGAACGTAGTAGAAAGTGCGAAACATCCTCGCGGCAGACTTCTGATCGATTCCCAGCTGCTGACAAAGCTGACCGCCGTTTCTCGTTCCCTTGTCGTAGCAGACCAGCCACACCGCCTGTAGCCACCTACGCAATGGGATTCGTGTTCGGTGGAACATCGTACCCACAGTTACAGTGAACTGCTTTCGGCATTTCCTGCATTTCATAACACCGGATCGAACTGGTCGCTCGAACCCGGCCTTTGCTCTTAGCCTGTAGGGATTGGAGGCGTCACAGTGGGGGCAGATAGGGCCATTCGGCCAACGAGTTCTTTCCAGTAGTTCTCTAGCCTTCTCCTCGTCCGCAATTAACTCCGCCCACTCCCCGAAAGTCCTCCGATTCTGCACCACCGTGATACTAACAGAGTGGGTTTGTTAACTCCCTTACTTCGGATGTCGTTCTATCTAGATAAAAAACGGTGCGGTCGCACAGATTGCTCCCTGAGACGGACAGCGCCCCTTGAAGACCTCGGTGGAGGTAGGCCTGGTAGAGGCGAAAACCCCTCTCGCGACACCAGGCAAGCAAACAAAGTTCAGAGGGGTAAGGAAGGAGGTCGCTATGACCAAGAAGAAACGACCTGAGCAGAACCAAAGGCCCATCGCAACTTTCGAGCCATCTGAGCCGATTCAGGGCTGGGTGACATTTCCCAAGGACGTGGAACCGAAAGTAGGAAGTCTTGGAACCTGGCACGCGTTAGACCGCGACTGGTACTTGGAGGGTCCTTGCCAGGTGATCAGTCAGAAAGCAAATAGCGATGGGTCACGGGCTCACCAGGTGGCGCTTTGTGGAGAAGTTGTCACAAGGCGAGTTCTTTCCTAGTGCAAGTGCGGTCTGCCGCGGTGTGCAAAGTCACGCTCCCAACTGAAGGAGCGGACGAGGAAGGCCTGGCCCCTTGGAGAAGTGACTCGGGGATGCTTGATCTTCCTCGCGGGGCCGGCTCAGAGACACCGGGACATCCCCCAGCGGAAGAAGTAATTTCCAAAAAAAGGGGAGTCTAGGACGCGGTTATAGAAAATAACGACATGACTACCACGAAGGGCAAGAGGATAAGCACCAACATCAGATTACTCCGAGTGTTGTCAGGCCTAGATCAGGCTGAGGCCGCCGGCCGGGTCGGGCGTACGCAGGCTTGGTTGTCGCAGATTGAGTGCGGCAAACGCAGACCCCAATCAAGGGAAGCGACCAAGCTCGGCAGGATTCTCGGCCGCGAAGCCGTTCTCAGAGAGTTTGAGGACGACCAATAGGAGGTTGCCCTGCCGCCAGATTCGGTTGCCACGGCACTGACGGCAGAGCGAAACGTATATATGCATACCCATTATACCAAAGCACTTCGGGACTGTAGTCCCACCAGCCAACACTCCTGCCATCCAAGCTCAGCCTTAGAACAAGCGTTCGTTCTAGGACCCTCCAGCGGAGTGCAATCCCCAGCCGCATCCGTGGAGCCACTCGGATGAGAGACGACAACTTTCGGTGGTTAATCGAGGAGATTCGGGAAGCGAACGACATCGCCGACGTTATTGGGGAGTACCTGGACCTGCGAAATAACAAAGCCGTATGCCCTTTCCACGGAGATACGAATCCCAGCTTCTCCGTCAACTCTCAAGAGCAGTACTTCCATTGTTTCGGCTGTCGAGAGAGCGGAGACGTCTTCAAGTTCCTTCAGCTGCACGAAAAGCTCCCGTTTATGGAAGCCGTGCGACAGCTCGCTGACAGGGCGGGTATACGGCCACCCAGCCTGACGCCAGAAGATCTCCAAGAGCTGGAAGAGACACGGCTCAGGGAGGAGATCCTGACTGAGACAGCCGACTTCTACTGCCGTGACCTTCCCAAAGAAATTAAGGGCTACCTGAAGAAGAGGAGCTTCACCCAAAACAGCATTGCCGCGTTTCACATCGGCTATGCGAGCGGCGGGCTCGAACAACATCTCCTAAAACAATGCAAGTTCACGGAGGAGCAGTGCATTAAGGCAGGAGTTCTGCGTAAGGCGAGAGACCGTACCAAGGACTATTTTTTTAACAGAACCATCTTTCCTAATTTCAAGCGTGGGAGGTGCGTGCATCTTACAGGCAGGATAGTCGGACCAAAAGACCCTAAGTACCTACATCTCCGAGGTGTAATCCGCCACCTTTTCAATGAGGATGCTGTTCACGCCGACACCGTTTACCTGGCAGAGGGCATTCCCGATTGCATTAGCCTTGACCAGTTGGCTATTCCGCTGTTGCAACGCTCGGTGCGAGCCTCAATCAGGAGCACGCTAGGAAGTTCTCCGACTGTGAAACTGTCTTCATCTGCTTTGACGGGGACGCTGCCGGGCGCGAAGGGGCACCGAAGGTCGCGCGCCTGCTTGGTACCAAGGCGAGAATAGTAGAGCTGCCTGATGGCTTGGATGTGAATGAGTACTTTCAAAAGCACACCAAGGCCGAGTTTGACAAGCTTGTCTCCGCTGCCTTGGACTTTGTCACCTATGAAGTAAATCAGATCCCCGCCAATACCAAGAAGACCCGGCTTCCTAAGATCCTGAAGCCTTTGCTCCGGCAGCTGGCCAAGTTGGAGCCCGCCGAGGCGGAAGCCTACCTGACCGACGTAATCAAGCCCCACTTCAAGTTGACCGGGGAGGACGTCAAGGCCTATAGGCAACAGGTCAAACGCTATCAAAAAGAGGAAGCCAAACCTAAGAGCACCGTGTCCCAAAGCTCTCCGTACGAGTCTACTGAAGGCGGGATGGTACTGCACAAACCTGACGGCACCAAAGTCCTGCTGAGTAACTTCACAGCCCGGATAGCGGCGGAGGTAGTTGAGGACGATGGAGTGGAAACCCGTAACGTCTTCCAGATCGAAGCTCACCTGAAAGGTCGAAGTTCAACCTTCACGGTACCGGCCACCCAGTTTCCCCAGATGAATTGGGTTACTCAGAATCTAGGCGCTGAGGCAGTTGTCTATGCTGGTTATGGGGCGAAGGATCATTGTCGTGCCGCGATTCAATTGTTGTCGGAAGAGGTTCCAAGAACACACGTCTACACCTATGTCGGATGGCGAAAGGTAGGCGGCGTATGGGTCTTTCTCCACGAAAATGGGGCTATTGGGCCTATTGGGCCGGTTCCTAACATACATACACAACTATTTGGTGCAGTTGCGCGCTATACGTTGCCCCCACCCCCAACTCCGGAAAATTTGAGAAAGGCGATCAAGGCAAGCTTGCAGTTCCTTGATCTAGCCCCCTTGTGGGTCACGGTCCCTCTTTTGGCCGCCGCTTACAGAGCACCTCTCGGACCTGCTGACTTCGGCCTACACATTGCAGGTCCTACAGGAGCCGGGAAGTCTGAGCTAGTGGCACGAGCTCAGCAGCATTATGGACCGGCCATGGACAGGCTGAACCTTCCAGCCAATTGGTCGTCTACCGACAATGCTCTTGAAGGCCTCGCTTTTTCTGTAAAGGAGGCACTCCTTGCGATTGACGATTTTTCACCTTCTGGCAGCAGCTACGACGTCGCCCGTTGGCATAAGAAGGCCGATCGGGTTTTGCGGGCACAGGGGAATCTGTCTGGTCGGCATCGAATGTGGGCAGACGGCACGCTACGGCCGGTAAAACCTCCAAGAGGGCTGATTGTCTCAACCGGTGAGGATATTCCCCGTGGTCAGTCCCTCGGAGCCCGATTCCTAATCCTAGAAGTTTCACCAGGTGATGTGGAATGGGATGTGTTGACTAAGGCTCAGCAGGCTGGGGCTCAGGGTCTGTATGCCCAGGCTATGGCCGGCTATCTTTGCTGGCTTGCCGATCAGTACGAGAGCATTCAGAGGAACTTTCAGCGAAACCTTGCGGAGGTCAGAGAAGACGCAGTAAGAAGCTCCGCCCACATGCGCACGCCGGAGATAGTGGCCAACCTAGCTATTGGTCTCTACTGGTTTCGGCTGTATGCGGAAACCCATGGAATCTTTACGAAGGAGGAAGGCCGCAACTTCTTCAAACAAGGTTGGGATGCTCTCGGCGAGGCGGCAGATGAACAAGTCAAACACCAGCAGTCAAGTGAGCCGGCCCGGCGTTTCCTGGAACTGCTGGCCGCTGCCATCGCTAGTGGAAAGGCATATGTGGCTGGTTCCGACGGGTCCTACCCAAGTAAAGACCCTGAGTCCTGGGGCTGGCGTCGGGTTCCCCGAGGGCAGTACAGCGACCCCTGGAAGCCCCAAGGAGCACTAGTTGGATGGTTGGATCACAAGGACAGCCTTTACTTGGAGCCAGAGGCATCGTTTGCAGTTGCGCAACGCATGGCAAAAGAAGGGAGCGATGGCATACCCATAGCCAGCAAGACGTTGCATCGCCGCCTGCGAGAGCAAGGCCTTCTCAAGAGCACCGACGAAAAGCGGGGGAGAGTGTTGGTGCGAAGGCACCTGCAAGGGCAGCGCCGTGCCGTACTTCATTTGCACAAAGATATCCTGTATGACCTGCAAAAACGGCCCAAACGGCCCATTAGGCCCACACGGAGGAAGAAAAAGCAGAAGACGCAATAGCGGAGGCCGGCATGCCATACACCAAACTCAATTTCGGCAAGTATCGAGGTCACACATTACCGTGGGTTGCGTTTCACGACCCGGACTGGTTCTTCTGGGCTAATTCTCAGAGGATCCTTGCGAAGAGGGGATACGACGCTGAAGCGACGAAGATCTGTAGAGACGCCAGAGCTATCCTTCCGCCCGAGCGATACGGGAAAGTCGCCACTGTTGAATACCTAACCCACGAGGGGAAGTGTTTCGGCTTCCACTTGAACGGACCGACAGTCAGACCGAAGGGGATGAGTTCGTCTCTCATTGACCTCAGTTACCCGTTTCAGTTCTCACGATACAACAAGGGCGGTTACAAAAACTTTCTCCGGCACGTGAAGGAGTGCCTCTTCGGAGACGCGGACTGCCGGATGACCGAACGTCGGTGCCAACAGTTCTTCGCCGATGAGAGCAACTTCGACCCAGATGACAGGAAGATTCTATTCGGCTGATGGACCACCGCGACTCCGACAACTACCTGTCCAAACGCGACGCGGCCGAGTACCTCGGCCTGTCGCTGCGGACTGTGGAGTACCACCTGCCGGAGATCCCTCACTACCGTGTGGGCAGACGCATCGTCTTCAAACTCAGCGAGCTCGACGCATGGATGCAGCAGCACAAAGTGCCTCCTCTAGATCTTGGTCGGCTGGTAGAAGACACCCTGAGAGCTTTGAGGAAGAAGGAAGCGACAGAATGACAGTCAGCAGCAGCCGCAGGTGTCTAGCAGGAAGGGCCAGGTCACCTCCCGAAGGGAGGCATGAAGGTGGCTGACGGACTGCTGTTAAGTTGTCAGGCCATCCCTCATGCCTCTCCAGTTGAAGACCCCTTTTTACATCAATTTTCGGAGGAATCATATGACAGAAGACAGAGCGTCAGCAACGCAAGAACAACAAGAAGAAATGGAAGCGTACGACTTGGATGCCTATGTGGCCGAGGCCATGGAGTTTATCCAAGAGGATCGTTATCAGGACCCATGGAGCTTCGTTGGAGACCGTGACCTGCCAATGCCTTGGGGCGAGGAGATGGCCGGGGCCCCGTGGGAGCGCGTCTGTCTTTGGTTCGACTTTCTCCTCGAAAAGGCTGATACGTTGATAAAGCAGGCAGATGCGTTGGAGACTATTGTGCAGTATTGCAGTCCAAATAATGTGTCGCCGCCTCGCCTTGTCCTCCAAGAAAGGTACTGGAAGCGCGACAACCGGCAGATTCTCACAATAGTCGACAGGCGTAATTGCGACATTTTGGAATTTTTGTTTCGGGGTAAGCTGCTTCTAGCACCACCTACAGAAACGGATTCCGAGTCGGACTTCAGCTACGAGTCGACCTCTACGGTATGGCTGACTCGAAAGGGAACAATTGTGGTTTGGACCAGTGATCTCGAGCGCCGCTCCGACAGGCCCTGGATCCAGATCTACGACTCCTTGGAGGAGATGCAAGACGAATGGGGATCGAACAGCTTGGTTTCTAAAGTGGAGAACCTACTGAAATCTAGAGCTGGTGAGCAGGCCGGGCTTTCGGCTGACAAGATCCAATAATTAGCCGTTCAAGCTCGAATGAGGTGCTCCTTCTACCCGAGGATCGGTTGGGGCACCTCGTTCCTCCTGGCGCTTACTTCCAACGTAATCAAGGCAGTCAGAGGCAGATGTTGGGTTTTGTTTGCTGGTACCTGCCCCAATGGATACCAGACGGTCGGCAGGCAGGTCCGCAGCCGACAATTGTTCGTTCTCAGATCGCCTAGCGACGTTTTTGCTTGTCAGATGTCCTGAGTTGGAGGTATCGATTCAAATAGCAGTGATTTCCAATAGTTGGGTATAGTCATGGGCGTCAAAGTACAGAAAAGGAAGGGCACTGAAGATTGGTACCTGGTTGTCCACCACAAGGGTCGACGGACCGTCAAGAAGGTTGGTGCTTACTCGGCAGCCAAGAAGGTAGCCAAGGAAGTCGCACTCAGCCTAGTCAGGGAGGACTACCAGTTACCGACTGGGAAATCCAAACGCCCTCCCCTATCCGAGTACTTCGAGCTTTACAGGGAAACCTACCTGACGACAGCCGTCAAGCCCACCACCTACGGCATTTACCAAAACAACTTCCGTAACCACATTCTGCCGAAGCTGGGCAGCAAGACACTGGACGAGATTACCCGGTTGGATGTTGAAAAATTCATAGCCCACCTAATCAAAGACAAGGAGCTGGCCCGCAGCACCATCCGCATTGCGATGGCCTGCCTAACGGCCTGCTTGAACCATGCTATCGAGCATGGAGTGATCGACAAGAATCCAACCTACAAGACCGCCAAGCTGTACAAGCAGGTACACGACCGACTTGAAGAAATCCAGCCGTTGACGGAGGACGAGGTACGTCTGTTTCTTCGTGCGGTGTTGGTCCGTTGTCCCCAGCACTACCCTCTCTTTCTCTGCGCGTTTCATACCGGCATGCGCAGCTCGGAGCTTGCCGGATTGCAATGGCGTGACGTGGACTTTAACGGCAAGTACCTTATGGTGCGCAGGCAGATTGTATGGGGCCGGGTACAAACCACCAAGGGCAACAACAAACGCCGTATTGATCTTTCTACGGCACTCCTCAACGAGCTGAAAGCCTTGAAGAAACAGCGCAAGGAACAATGGCTGAAGGAAGGGAAGAACCAGATTCCGAAGTGGGTATTTTGTAATAAGAAGGGCAACCCGGCCGACATGCCGAACTTGAAGAGCCGCCACTTCCATCCGTGTCTGGAGAAAGCCGGTCTAAGGAGAATCCGCTTCCACGACACGCGGCACACATTTGCCACCTTATTGATCCAGAACGGAGAACCGATTGCCTACGTGCAGAAGCAGCTGGGGCACAGCAGCATCAAGCTGACGGTGGACACCTACTGCCATTGGATGCCCGGTAAGAATCGGGAGGCCATGGATCGGTTGCCTACTCTGGATTCAGTAGCTGCGAACACCTAGACTATCAGATTAGCAACAATTCTCCTTATTCATACACTCGTTCTAGGAGGTAGGGACAAGCTGACCGAGTCTGTCAACAGGGGCCGATTCGATCCTGTGTCTCGGGGAGATCGCCTTAAGACAAACGCCCAGTCTAACGGTTATTGATCCTTCCCCAGATTATCCTCTTAGATATACTGGGGCCAGCCGGTTGATGTTTACCGATACGCTTCTCCTAGTAAATCGTATTCGCCCTTTTCTTCTAGCGGCAGCAGCAGGTATAGGTGCCGCATTATTGACCGGGACGGTTGTAGGGGAGGGGGGAAGTTTCCCAGCAAACCTGGCGGAAACGGAGCCGGAGCTGCTGGCTCTGGTCTGGTTGTTTTTCTTGGTGGTTACCCTGTTCTCGTATCCCCCTTGTGTATCTTATTGGAGGAGGTATCGGCGCACCATAGGCATGACGCGGCCTCCTGTTCTGGTTGTTCCGCCTATCGCTGCAGGACTTGCTTTCTATGTTTGGGGCTTGCTGATCTTACACGCAGCAGATGTCTCTGTCTGGCCTAGGCCTTCCTCAGGAATAGGGATTCTGTTACTGGGCGTGGGTCTTCTTCTAGTCAACTGGGTGGCCGCAGTCATGGTCAAGGCCCGTTTGCCCGAGCCCGAGACACCCAAAGCCCAGCCTAATACAGATACCGGTGATACTTATTCCGATGCGCCAATCACGCTCGACCCCCAAGATCGTCTCGGCCGAATTCCGTTTGTCCAACGATTCTATGACGCGATCGATCGTCTCCCCTTTGACGAGCCATTTGTCTTTGCTCTTCATGGAAGTTGGGGGGAAGGTAAGAGTTCGGTTCTGAACCTACTTGCGAATCGGCTTTCCGCTAATTCTCGCATGCTGCTGGTGAGATTCAATCCCTGGTATTTTGCCTCTGAGGCTGCACTGGTTCAGGGGTTTTATGGAGCCTTGGAGGAGGCGCTGACACGCCGTTACATCATCCCAGGGTTGCCGCGAACTCTGGCTCTTTACAAGAGCGTTCTGAGCTTTGGCCTTCAGCATATCGGGTTCAAGTCAGTGCTGCCGACCGCTCAGGACCCAGATCGACTGCGCAGGAAGATAGAAGAGTGGGTCTCAAGGTCGGGCTGTCGTCTTGTGGTTGTGATAGACGACATCGACCGGCTTATGGCGAAGGAGGCCGTCTCGGTGTTTAAACTTGCAACGCTGTCCGCGAGATTTCGAAACACCATCTTTGTTCTAAGCTTCGACCCGAATGTTGTCAGCAAGGTACTTCGCGAAGAGGCAAAGTTTGACGTTGAGTTCCTTGAGAAGATTGTGCAGAAACCGATTCGTCTACCGGCGGTAGACCAGTCTCGAATCGATAGATTCTTGCTTTATTCAGACGAAGAGTCTGACACTCCTGACAGAGATCGATCCGCCATCCACGCGCTCCTAGACGAGGTAGGTGTCGAGAAGGATAGAAGAGTTGAGTTTGACAAAGAGTTTGTTCAATTTTACCAGGCGAGTCTCCGATCCTATTTCAGTACCCTGCGAAGAGCCAAGCGCTACATCAACCAGCTTCGCGCCAGTCTTCCCCCCGTTTCTGATGACGTAAATCTCTACGACTTCTTTCTTTTGGAGATTCTTGCGGCCTTTTTTCCTGCGGTCCATCGGGACATCTGGACAAACCGCTGGTACTACCTCCCTGGCACGTGGAGCTTTGAAGGTCAGATCGCTTCTCGACTGCCTCTTCGAAATGATGACAGTGAGGAAAGGGACGAGACGATCCGCAACCATATCGATGGTGTTCTCAAGGACGAACGTGAGCAGCACCTTGTCAAGTCGATATTGCGCGAGCTTTTTCCCCAAGTCGGAGGGGCTATTCGTGCGAACAAGTTCATTTCTGTTCCAAGCCCCGAACAATCTGAAGCCTCCCGTCGAGTCACACATCCTGAGTGCTTCTATAGTTACTTTCTAGACGGCCGTCCACACGGAGTCGTATCCTCTAGCGCCGTTGAGCCTTTGGTGCAAGAGTGGAATGAACTAGACGATGAAAGGGAACTCGCGAGAGCAGTCGTTCCCGTCTTTCGCTCCTACAATGAAGAAGGTCTCATGGTTCAGTTTCTTAGCAAGCTGCGCCTCTTCATCAACAACATTGCAGCTGATCGAACCCTTTCACTTGTACGTGTTCTTTGTTTCCAGGTGCTGCCCGAAGTGCTTGATAGAAACACTAGGACTCAGCTTGTACTCTTTATCATTGAAACCGTCGACAAGACGGCGAGAGAGGATGCCATAGCATCGATTCTGCGTGACCTTGTAAGCGAGGCGACGTCCGTAGTCGCAGTTGAGATCACTTATTACTGCCTCCACAGGGATTACTCCCCAAGGATTAACGACCTCATTGACACTGGCCAGATCAAAGACCTTGTAAACACACTACTCGACGCTCGCTACTTGCAGGAGAAGTGGGATATCTTCGAGGATCTACCGCACCACTTCGATTTGGCTTATGTCCTTGCTCAGTGGGGCACGGATTTTCGGACTTCAAAGAAGAATCTGCAGAAAGTCCAGGACTACCTGATGACCACCTTGTCGGAGAATCCAAGGAAAATACTCCGGTTACTCATGGGATTCACGCAGTTCTTGGAAGGTAAAGCTAACGCCTTTGACTATTCGAGTCTCAAGCAAATCTCTAAGCCCGATGAAATCTACGAAATGCTCCAAAGAAATGGAGAGGCCCTTGGGGACTTGGTCGGTGAAGAGGAAAGATGTGTGGAATTCTTCGAAAAGGTCCACCTCCAGTCCAAAGAGAATGGTGAAGAATGAACTGTACCCGCTGACGCCCTGGTGACGTCAGTGACGTGCTTGGTGCGGGTTGGTGCGGGTTGGTGCGGGTCTGTGCGGACTGGAACCCTCTAACTTCAATCATATCAACACTTCGGTTGCAACTGATAAGCGTGAGGTCGATAGTTCGAATCTATCTAGGCCCACCAACCTAAACCCTTATTCTGTAAGTATCTTACGGAAAGATTTCTGAAACTGAATACGCCCCACTTCGGTCCCCAGGGTGCGTATAGGGTGCATTCTCCGCGTGGCGAACCGAAAAAATCCGTACACTGACGATGCCGACTACTTGCCGGACCAGTCCTGGATGGGCGCTGGGGGGCTCGCCAGAGTCAGTTAGCTTTTCCCGATTTTCAGCAATTTCCCCTAGAAGAAGTGGTGGGAACGCCGACCGCACTGACGGCCTCGTTTCGCCGGGCGGATCGGGAAGGCGTGAACCTGAATGGAGACGGCCTCGAGGATGTCTTTGGCGACCCGGCTTTGGCTATCTGGAAGAATCGGTGGCCCTTTTAGTAAAGAGGCGATTAATTACCAGGCCCATACGCCAACGTGACCACCGTTGTGAAGGGCTGGGCTTGAATCTGTCCGGCCTTCCCCACTACGTTGATGCTCACTTCTTCCAAGCAAAATCTTGACCGGCATTCCAGAGTGATAGTGGGGACGTCGAATTCGACGGTGAGAATTCCGCCAACCTGAGACTGCTTCTTGATCGTCAAAAAATCTGAGTCCTCGCTGGCCTCTAGTTCAAATGGTAGTCCAGCTGTGTTCAGTATTTCATACCCTCTTAAACCCAAGCCGCCTGAATTAATCCAACCCACAGGAAATCTGCGTTCGCGGGCGGCGACAATAGCGGGTGCCAAACCTTGTACAGAAACGTTTCCTGTGACACTTTTCCCGGTTGGCTTGCCATCCTCCAAGACAAAGGCCGTGATCTTGATTGACCTCCCCAACACCCCTCTGTTCCGGCTGACGTCTTCGGTCAGGAAGGACTGAATCTCGCCCCCCGTGAGTTGAATCTGGATTCTATCAGCACCTAGGTCTCTCTGCGCCATCTCACACACCGAACCCAGGCAGTAGCCCACTATTTCCGCTTTGAACCAGCCTCCTTCGGTAGGATCAATGGACCAGAAGGCATTGCGACCAATGGAGGCCTCTACGATCCCAGAGGGCAGGTTTGGTTGTACCGTTGTGTTCCCGGGCAACGACCTAATAGTCACGTCCTGGTCGTCACAACCGCCTCCGCTAAACACTGGGAGACCGGCGGCAATGTTGGCCAACAGCAGCACCGTCAGCCATTTTGATCGCAGAGGCCGTATAAAGGGAAATGTCTTCATCAGTTAGACCCCCGTAAGAACCCCCCGACCTCGAAGGCGTTTCGCACTGTTCCTTCACCGATGCGGGACGAACCTGAAGTCATTGTGGCCGACCACAGAATCAGCTGTTCCGGGTCCGGGAAAAGGAAGGGGAGATTCAGGCGGATCGAGATCGTCTGGTCCCTAGTCTGAAATTGAATCGCTGTCAGCGAAAAGGTCGGCACGAATTCAATGACCCATCCCGGATTTGTTTCTTCCAGGCGTTCCACAACTAAGTCGCCGTGCCGGGACCCGCTGAGGCTCCGCAAGACAACTCGATTTTCGTCCCATTCCACCACGGTCAACTCTACAGCTGGAAATGGTTCCGCCAGCAAACTTCCCACAACCTGTTCCATTTCCAGATCGCTGGCAGGTCGAGGCTCGTCTTCAATCAGTCTCAGAACGAATGAGTCGAGGCGAATGAGATTGTCTTTTTGCCGGATCTGGATCTGTAGCCCATCGCCCTCCTCATCCGAGATGGCTTCGATCGTCGTTCTGGGTCCGAAGTACATCTGCGTGAGGTGACCCGGACCCGTTCCAAGTCCATTGTCGACCTGAATCTCTCCCACACCTACTGCCGTCGGTACGACGACGTCCATCGAGTCTTCTTCCACCGAAAGAGCCTTAACCACGATCGGGTCTCCTTCCGTTACAGGGAAGTGAACTAACGGGGCGTCTCCGAAGTTCCCTCCTTGAATGCTGAGGATCTCGCCCGCCGTGAGTGTCAACGGTTGGATCTTCGTGATGTAAGCCAGCTCCGAGTCGGGGGGCTCGAATCCATGGTCTCGTTCCATCTTTCGGATGATTCCGGCTCGGCCTGAGCTGGTGACGGAGGTCAGCTGAATCAAAGAGGAGATCTCATCCAGATTCGCCGGGATGACGAAGACCTCGGGATTGAAAAAAATCACCGTGTCCGAGAAAAAGATAATCGAAGAGTCCGGCCCGGCGTCAAGATTCAATGACATCACCAGTTGTCCCTGATCATCGACCACCAGCGATCCGCTGCCCTCGGGAGTCTGGCGACTCACGCTTTCCAGGACAAAGTCGAAATCGACGCGTCCATCAGTGATAGCAGTCGGCAAGATCCGGACCAGGCTCTGCCCCGACGTTTCATAACCGGAACCCATGGCTAATCCCTCAGCCAGGCCATCGGTGTTGAGTCCGATTTGAGGCAACACGATCTCTATCTGATCTAGTGCCCACTGAAAGGAATCCTGGTGATAGGAGACACGAACCGACGGTGCTGTGCCCTGCAAGTGCTGCGCGAATCGAACCTCAGCGGCGGGAAGAAAAGCACGCTGGGTGGCAAAGATGGGAACGGACGTGAGTTTCTCCACTGCCGAGCGCAAAGAGACGGCCACTGCACGCTTCCCCCTTTCCTGTACCGAGACCTGCACCCACCCCTCGAACTCTTCGATTCCCTCCACATCGGCAAACAGTTCGGTCAGAAAAAGAGCGGTGTGTTGTCGGGCCGAAAGCTGCACTTCGGTTTGACCCGCGAGGCGTCCGAGCTCGTCGCCGAGCGTGATCCGAATGGTGACCGGCACATCCTCCTTTCCCTCTTCCGGCTCCAGTGGGTTGACCAACGCCAGAGCCGTGTTAAACAGCTGCAAAGTGTTGGCGAAAAGCTGGAAGTTCCGGCGCAATAGCGCCGAATTCACACCTACGGCTGCCACGATCTGAGCGGCGGAGTCCCGAATCGTGAAGATGGCCACTCCGGCCAGCGGCTGGTCCATCGTCACGAGAGCCCATCCCACTGCCAACTCTCCCGTCCCATCGGTGCTGACTCGAAACACGCCTCCGGGTCCAATGTCGAAGGGAATGCTATTTGTTGACTGGCCTCCCACTCCCACCTCATTCAGTGTCCCGTCCCCCTTGAAGAACTCGATGACTCCGCTGGCTGCGTCGTCTCGGTCGTTGAAGAGGATAACGGTGGTCGAAATACTCAACTCACCCGCAGCGCCGTCGGCAGCTTGGGGAAAGGCCAGGTTGGTGAAATCGTCCTCCGGAGCGGAGGGTTCTACCATCGGAACCGAGGTCAAGATGGTCCCCGAGATGCGCAGGGTGAGTCCTGCGAACTCAGGCAGGGGAGTTTGGCCAGATGCAGTTGTGGGCGATAAGTTATCCGGCACCACGTCCTGTGCTAGGGACTCGACAACGAGCGTTCCCTCGAACTCGTCGATGTTCTCGACCTCGGGAAACAACTCACCCACAAAGCGTGAGATGTGACCGAGAGGCCCGACATCGATCGTTGTCTGAGCCACCACCAATCCATCGCTTGTCCGCAGAGTCAGCTGGAGGCGGATAGCCTGGTCACGATTGGGATTGACCAGCGCCAGCCCGGTGTTGTTGTCTCCGATGGTATCGGCGAAGATGGTGAATTTCGTGCCCAGAGCAGACTCACCCACTCCGACATCGGTAATCACGGTTCCGTCCTCACGGATGATCCCAAAGCTCGATGTCGCAACGATGGGCTGGTCACATCGGATGCGGGCCCAGCCGGTTTTCAAGGGACCGGAGCCTGAGGTGGTGAAACTGCTCACCCGGCCCTTAAGGAGCTCGAAGGGCAAACTAGAGGCCGTAGTACCGTCGATCTCCAGTTCGAGCGACGCTCCCTGGTCGTCGAAGAACTCGAGCATCCCATTGACGCTACCGAACAACTGGGTTCCCTCCACCGGTCCCGGCACAAAAAAGCTGGAGTTGTGGATCAGTGTGTAAGTGGTTTGAAAGGGGCGGTCCGACCCGGGAAACTCGCCGTCGGCCAGGTGGGCAAAGGTCAGGAAGGTCCCCGTTTCGTCATCCTCGATCTCCCGAATGGCGGCTTGCCAATCATGGGTGTGTGGTTCGATCTCCTGGGTGATGGCGTCCTCGAGCCGGACCCCTTCTGGCAGTTCGGTGGCAAAGGACATCAGCAGTTCTTCGGAAATCCCGAGAGCCCGAGACCACTCTTCGATCTTGAGATCCCGAGAGACCTCCAGGGCACCGACTTGAAAAAGCAGCGAGACGATGCCGATGATCGCCACGAGAAAGACCCAGATCAGACGCCTGCCAATTTGCATGGTGTCACTCCAGATTCGACAAATGAAAGCTTCTTGGGGGCGATCTTAACATGCTATAGCGGTGGGAATCCCACGTACCGAAAACTGCTGTGCCGAGACTGAATCCAGCCCGCATCATCTCAGCCGTGATGTTCGCTGAGTTCCCCAGTTACTGCTCTGACAGCTCTACCTCTCACACCTTGGCCAGTGCCCAAAGTCGCGAATCTTGACCTTGGGGTTTACTTTGACATTGGCTGGCTTCAGACCTCGGCAGCTCAGGAGGCGGGTCCCGATGGATGAGGCCGTTTTCGTGAGTAGTTTCCAGCCCCTCCTCAATCTGTCGACAGACCTCCAGGACCTCTTCCAGCGGTAAAGCTCCCTTGGTAATTCGCCGGGGGCCAGGACCCCATGGCCACCTAATACGGCCCAGCCTCAGGCGCAAGCAGCCGTCCGATTTGATCGCAATAGACTGACCGATTGAATTCGCACCTAAAAGCGGACGTTCAAATTTTCTCTGGGGCACGTCGAGTGAACTACCCACTCCCTATCGAAATCGGTATCGGTATCGGTATCGGTATCGAACCACCATGGGTTTCGGACACGAGAAACTGGATGTCTACCGCCTCTCGATAGGCTACGTAGCATGGGTCTGTGAGACGGCCCGAAGCCTGACCGGAGTCCATCGAGCCGCGCGGGATCAGTGGCTTCGCGCCAGCCAGTCGATCCCGCTGAACATCGCGGAGGGCAACGGGAAGACGGCGGCCGCCGATCGCCGGCGGTATTTCGAGATCGCTCGCGGCTCCGTATTCGAATGTGCGGCGATTCCTGAGCAGGTCCGCGAATGTGACGTGTTTGTCTTTGCTTTGACCCTAGACGCGCTGGATTCCAAGGCTTGTGAGCGCGAGTTTCAATATGCTTGAACCAGAGCGGTCTCGATCCGGTAGTCGATGCTTCCACTACAGCTCCCGCTGGACTCCAGGTTGTAGGTCCAATTGCCCTCCTGGATCTGCTTTGCCGGTACTTGCGGCACTCGTGATCCGCAGAAGTCCATCCGGGCGAATCCGCAAGCGCCGCCTCGAAGCATCCGCTAAGGTCGAGACAGCTTCATGACGAGATGCGCTTGGTCATTAGAGTAAAGCAAGAACAGCCGAAAGGAGAAGCCTGCTTGGCTATCTTCGACGACGACAAGGAAGGAAGAGGATCCGCTCGGCCTGTAGTCCCTGCTGGAGCTTCTTCTCAATCTGCTCCCGAAAAGAGCTCACAGAGGCTGCGCGGACCCGGGGGCCACTTTGGCCTGTTTTGATGTGGCCCTCACTGGCCGCTTTTGCGTGGCCCCTGACAGGGTAACTCGTTGGAATACCGAGTCGCGGGTGTTATACGTTCCGTACCGGCCGGCAATCACCAGATAAAAATGGAGAAAGGGACTATCAACAAATCGTCTTGAAGAAGTGCTTCGCTGATCTACCCCTTTGGGACGGGCTTTGTGACAAAGTCTGTGGCCCCAACCTCGTAGGCCCGTTCAATGGATTCCAGGTCATCCAGTCCTGTCATCATGAGAATCGGTGTCTGGGCTCCCACTTTCAACTGGCGCAGCTCGATACAGGTCTGGAAACCATCCAGAACCGGCATCCGCACATCTAGCAGCACGATGTCTGGATTCAGCACCGGAAAGGCTGAAAGCGCCTCAGATCCGTTCTCGACGGTCTCGACCTGAAACCCGGCCTCCTTGAATGCCTTCCCGGGCTATCAAGCACATCACCGTATCGTCATCGGCGATCAAGATCTGTGGGGATTCGTTCTGTGTCACTCCTTCCTGTTTCATCCCGCGCTCCTCTGAAGCTCGTCAAGCAATGCGCCCCTTACGGTGGCAGACTCCGCCCCTATCTCGTCGACCAACGACCTCGCCCCGTCCTTGCCATTTTCCAGACTGGCCGCTTCCAGGCTTTCGCACAGGGTCGAGAGCCGAGAAGCCCCCACGCTGGCACTGGAAGACTTCAAACTGTGGGCCATCCTCTTCAGCCCAGTAGCATCGCCCTCTTGCAGTGCCTGATCCAGACTTGAGAGCATCTCCGAGGACTCCTGAAGATAGATTCGCAGAACCCGTTCGAGGATGCCCGCCGAGTTCTCGCTATTGATCATCTTGATCCGCACCAATGCCTTTCTGTCGATACCTCGAGCGCGTGGATCCCTCTCATCTTCGTTTACCAGCCCATGTTTCCTCTCCACCCAGCGTTGCAGGACAGCAGCTAGATCCTTCTTTTGGAAGGGCTTGCTCAAATAATCGTCCATCCCTGCAGCCAGACATCTCTGCCGATCCTCCTTCAGCGCGTGCGCTGTGAGAGCAACGATGGGTATCCGGTCCTCCTCTTCGGCGGACTCTCTCTCCCGTATCGCTCTGGTTGCGTCATAGCCGTCCATACCTGGCATCTGACAGTCCATGAAAACCAGATGGTAGGAATTGTTCCTAAGTGCCTTGACGGCAGCCCCTCCCGTCCCGACGGTGTCCACTTCGCATCCCAGGGAGACCAAGATCTCGCGAGCCAGTTCTTGATTGACAAGGTTGTCTTCGGCCAAGAGCACTCGAGGCTGTGAATTGGGGAGGCTCTGCTCCACCTGAGGATCAGGTTGCACTGGTTCGTCGCCTTCCTGCTGCTCTGTGATTGTGGAGACGATGAGGTTGTAGAGGAGGGACTTGCGGAAGGGCTTCTTGACACAGGAATCGATTCCGCTGTCCTCCCATTCGTGATCTCGGTCGAGGTAGACGGAACTCAGCAACACTTTGTTCATGCTCGGGATTTCTGCCGAGGCCTGCAGCGCTCGAGCGAGTTCCAGACCATCCATACCGGGCATATGCAGATCCAGCAGGGCAATTCGGAAAGGCCGACCCCGGCGAGCTTCCTGTTGGGAGATTCTTAGTGCTTCTTCGCCGTCCTGCACGCAATGGTGGGGAATGCCCCAGGAAGCCAATTGGTCGCTTAGGAGAGACCGGTTGGTTTCGTTGTCGTCGACCACAAGAATATGGAGGTCTCCTAGTAGGGGCTCGATGCCCTGAATGGACGTCTTGCCCACCCGGCTCTTGAGTCTCGCGGTGAACCAGAAAGTAGAACCCTTGCTTGGTCCGGATTCGACCCCGATCTCACCACCCATCAACGTGCTTAACGTACTGGCGATTGTTAAACCCAGCCCAGTGCCACCGTACTTGCGGGTAGTGGAACCGTCTGCCTGACTAAAGTAGCTGAAGATACTCTTCTGCTTTTCCGGTGCGACCCCGATCCCCGTGTCCTGAACCCGAAACCGAAGGGTAACCTCCTCGCCGCTAGTCTCGAGCACCTCGACAGTAATGCTGATTTCACCCTGCTCGGTGAATTTGACGGCATTACTGATCAGGTTCGAAAGTATTTGGCGCAGTCGATCCGGGTCTCCCTCGACTGCGATGGGCACTTCCTCCCGGATCGCACAGATAAGCTCAAGTCCTTTGCGATTGCAGGGATCGCAGAAGAACTCGACCACGTCCTCTACGAGCTCGTGACGGTCGAAATCCAACTTCTCCAGGGTTAGCTTTCCGGCTTCGATCTTCGAGAAATCCAGGATGTCATTGATGATTCTCAGTAGGCCTTCCGTAGAGCGCTGGAGGATCTGGACATACCGCTTCTGCTTCCCCACCAATTCTGTGTCGAAAAGGAGGTCGGACATGCCCATGATTCCGTTCATCGGCGTTCGGATCTCGTGGCTCATGTTGGCCAGGAACTCCGATTTTGCCTGACTCCCAGCCTCTGCCTTCTTGCGTGCCCGCTCTAGCTCGACTACCGTTTTCTGGAGCTCCCGGTTTGTCTCGGTCAGCTTGCCGGTGCGCTTTTCAACCAGCTTCTCCAAGTGCTCCCTATGAGTGGTTAGCTCCTGGTCTCGCTGCTGGATTTTCTGCAGCATGGTGTTGAAGCCGTTGATCAGGTGACCCATCTCATCGTCGCTCGTCGATTCCTGACGTACTGAGTAGTCTCGGGCTTCAGAGACCCTCTGCATGGTGTGGTTCAGGTCAAAGATGGGGCGGGTGATGATCCCCTGTAGCCAGCGAGCGAGCGAGTAGGCAACCAGTAGAGCAATCAGGAAGATCGCCAAAGAGATGGTGACGTACCAGGCGAGCCATGAACGCAGGTGTTGGAGGTCGGACTGTAGGTAGAGAAAGCCGATTCTTTCACCGTTCCAAAGGATAGGCGTGGATCGACACCAGTAGGCATCGCTGAAGCTGTAGCTTGGATCCTCAGCCGTGCAGTACTCTGTCAGATCCAGCTCAGACCCGTCAGCCGAACCTCGCGTAAGCTCCTGCGTTGCTCCAGGAGAAATATACGAGGCAAATCTCTTCCCGTCTTTATCGCGTATCCAGGCTGCTACGATGTTCGGCTTTGCCTTGAGAGCGGACAAGATCTCGCCAGCGTCACTAGGGTCGTTGAACGTCAATGCCGCGGTGCTGTTGTTGGCAATCACCTGAGCCAGGGTGTCCAGCTCTTCGAGCTGCCGATCCCGGAAGACAACTGCTTCGTATAGCATCTGAGCGGTCGTCGAAAGCAGTAGGGCAAGGCAACAGCTGGACAGGACTACCAGCGTCAGCTTGGTTCTAACGGACCAATGACGAAACGGTTGCATTAGTCTCCCTCCATTCAGTCCCCGGCCGGCCAACTGTCCGCAACGAGCTGAGCCAGCACGGACCTGTCAGTAGGCGTTCCACTCATAAGCACCTCTCTGGCTATCCTTTCAGAAGCTACCGTTCACAGACTCGGTACAGCCGCGAATAATGCGGTTCACTTCTTTGAAGACGAACACGGTCAGATGGGTGAGCAGAGACAGTTCAGCGCTTCCGGCAGTGCGACGGGCATAGGCGACATTCTTATTCGACTCAAAAAGGCGGCAACCAGTCTGGGTCCTACGGATCTTGCCTTGGCCTTGGATGTTCGCCTCCCCACCGGCCAGGAAGAAAATCTCCTTGGATCCGGCGCGCTAGGCCTCAAACCCACTTTTATTCTCTCTCTTGCACGCGAAAGGTTCTCACCGTATGTCAACTTCGGCTACCAGTGGAACGGCAACAGCCTTCTGAGCGGTGACATCGAGGAAAGGCAAGAGGGGAGTATGCCGGATCAACTCTCGTATTCGGCGGGAATGGATATTTCGGTCCGTCGCAATCTGAGCATGGCTGTCGAGATGAGAGGTCGGCGTGTGCTCGAATCGCCGCGGCTCTTTCCTACACTCTTTTATGGACTTGATCCTGGCCGTACGACGTTCCCAAACATCCATTTCGCACATGATTCGTTCAACATGCTCGATGGAGGGATCGGTCTCAAGTTCAATCCCGGGACAAATTTTCTGATGAACTTGAACCTTCTATTCCGAGCCGACAGCAACGGGGTTCGAGATTCAGTGACACCGATGATCGGGTTGGAGTATGGGTTCTAGATTCTGGTTCTAGGTTCTGATGTGAGACTCACTGCATGCCTCCTCTTTGGGGGCCATGCACGGTGTGAACAGCGATTCTCAAGTTCAATGTGTATCTATGGCATACCAGAGCTCAGGCGACTAGGTATTCCCTTTCTAGTCCTCGCTCTTTTACCCTCTGCCCTTTCGCTCTCCAGCATCTACGCAGGTAGCGATTCCCGAGAGGAGTCAATCTCTGACGTTCCAATTCGCGAACAAGTGCCACTTCTACTAGAGGCACTTCCCTGGGACCGGACCTTTCAAAAGCGCATCAAAAAGGGCTTTCATTTCGGCATCCTGTATACAGATTCCGATACATCACAGGAGGCCCTCCGGGAAGTCATGACTCTTTTTTCTCGTTGGTCTTCTGGCAGTACTGGCAAGAAAGGGAATAGTCGAAGTGTGGCCGTGAACGCGCATGAGTTTAAATGGAGTGGTCCAGCGGCTCTGGCAAGGGCCCTGGATAGCCAACCGATTGCTGCCCTTTACATCCTGCCTGGGAACGAAGCCCATCTGGAAGAGATCATCAAGGTTGTTGATGAAAGGGATGTCTTAAGCCTGTCCTCCATCAGCCAATGGGTGAAAAGAGGGCTGGCTGTGGGAGTTGTTCGAAATGGCGAGCAGTTCAAGCTGTGGATTAACATCAAGGCTGCTCGCTCGGAGGGTGCAGACTTCAGCTCTAAGCTATTGAAGATAGCTACAATAGTAGACTAGCAGTCCCAGTTCGGGTCGCTTACCAAAAAGAGAGTGTCTCCTCCTCAAATGCCTCCACCTCAAGGACGCTCCTTTCCCAACATTGAGGGCTGAAGTAGGTGAGCCCCGACCTTCCGATCGAGGCTCATGCGTTCTCAGTGGGAATCGCGACGGAACAGATCGTGTCTGGGAGTAACGTTGGCGCTGGACGTGG
Organism: Acidobacteriota bacterium; assembly: GCA_965222655.1. Classification (GTDB taxonomy): domain Bacteria; phylum Acidobacteriota; class UBA6911; order RPQK01; family JAJDTT01; genus CAUZIZ01. Next base: position 865,309 of record CBDCUP010000021.1, on the reverse strand, counting down.
CTGAAAGACGCTGTATCTGTTTATCCGAAGAATGGTTCCACTATACCTACCATAGAATGCTGTATCGCATTGAAGCCACATGATTTAACGAGAATTGACTGACGAAGGAAAATAGGGGACTCTTCTTAACAGCAGTTGGGTCAAATCCCTTTTTGTAGGAGTCGTGGCTACCGCGGCTCCAGTCCAACTCCGTTTGCCTAAGGGACCTCCTTCCGACAGCCACTTCAAGAAAACAGCAGAAATCGGTGAGCCAGTTTACCAAGTGACATCGCATTCTAGATGTGTGTGAAGGAGGCAGAGAACAAGAAATCGAAGACTCATCAGAGCGACTACTCGATTATTCTTAACTGTGAGACATTGTAAAGGGGATTCGTCATGTTCAGAGTGCGATTCTTTTTCTTGCTGATTCTCATTGCGAGCGCACATACCGATGCTGAGAACGGCATTCCCATTCCTCGTCGGGCTGCAGTTGAGCCAGCACTGAGCGTTGCTGGAGATTGGGACGGCCAGTTCGAAGGGACCATTGTCGAGCGCTCGGACGGAGGTCGGGTCGGAGACTCGCAGACAGATAGCATCGTCTTCTCCTTACGACAATCTGGCTCGGACGTAACCGGGGAAGTGGTCTTTGCAGAAGGATGGCCAGATGAGATTCGAGCTCCGCTCAGCGGCTCGGTAGTAGGGCGCGAGTTCAACTATCGAGCAGAACTCCAGGTAGCTGGTTGCTTGCTCACAGTGGAAGGGGAAACGACACTCAACCCAGCGGCGAACGAGTTTTCTGGGGACCAGACGCAGTCGAGTTGCGAGGGCAGGGCCGTCGGCCGAATCATTTGTATCAAGAGGAAAAGGGGAGAAGTCGCCCCGGGGAGTTTCACGTCGCAATCTCTTTGAGCCGGACGGGCAAGAAAAAGCACATTCACGCCATGAAGAGGGGTAGAAAATGAAAACCCAAAGTTTCATCAGTGTAATTGCCTTGGTTGTCCTACTCAGCACTTCCCTCCAGGCAGGAGTGATTCCAGGACGCTGGGAGAAAGTGGAGACTCTTGGACAGGGTGCCGAGATCATTATCACGATGCAGTCCGGCGATCGGCTGAAGGCCGCTTGGGAGCCCCCGTTGGCTGCTGATGTCTAGGTAACGTGTGAGGGCTCCTTCTGAATGTCACCGGTTCGTGTAAACTTGCAGTCTGACGTGTTTCACAAGAGTTCCGCTAAGACTCAGAAACTGCGGGGGAGGATCGACATGACAAGCAGCAGAAGGGCCTCGAGCTACTCTATCGCCCTGTTCGTAATCTTTGGGTTGTCCGGTTCAGCAATGGCAGGCGTCCCGACGCAAGCAGAGATGATACCCACGCTTTCGGAATGGGGATTCATCATCATGGGTATCTGTTTGCTCAGTCTGAGCGTGCGGGCTCTCCTCAGACGCAACCTGCCAGATTCTCGTTAGACGCGATCTTTCAGGTTTTGACTCCGGCCTTGTAGTTGCCAGGGCGCTTTCCCAACCCGCGGAGCCGGCTCGCGCATCGACTGATGACGACAGTACAGAGAGTCCGCGTTCCGGCGTCCATCCTCTATGCCGCTCTCTACTTGTATTGGGCTACGCCCAGGCTTGCCTGGCTGGGTCCCGGTCTGGTGCTGGTGCTGATGGGTCTCGCCTTGAGGGTGTGGGCGACGGGGCACTTGAAGAAATTTCAGGGGCTTACTGTCTCCGGTCCCTATCGATGGATTCGCAATCCCCTCTATCTTGGTTCCTTCATGATTGGTCTGGGCTTCACCCTGGCAGGTGCTCAGCCCTGGCTCATCGGGCTGTTTCTGCTTATCTTCTTTGCGCTTCATCTTCCGGTGATCCGGATGGAGGAGAGAGAACTGAAGGGACTGGGAGATGCCTACAAGACCTATCGAGCTGCTGTTCCGCGTTTCTTTCCGCTGCCTGGCAGTCGGCGCGCGCTGCCTTCGGAGCTGACTTCCGAGGGGCGTGAATTTCAGTGGGGAAGGGTGATCTCGAATCGCGAGTATCGTGCGATTGTGTGGGCCTTGATTATCGCGGCTGCGATCCTGATCAAGATGCAGCTAGGCCGGCAGTGAGGGCTTCTCCTCGGTGAAGCACTCCGGCTAGCCCACGGCTAGCCCGCATTTCTCACACCCAGTCTGCTGCGAGGCCGCAACCATCCGCCCTGACTGGTCGAGTAGGCGGGGTGCTCCCGGCGATTGGCATGCCTGTAGGTGGAGGGTTTCCAGTTTCGCCCTTTCGGTTGCGAAGTGGGTTCACAGTTCCACCATGGACACGCGGCCTCACCAGTTGCCACCCACGCCCCTCTCAGAACCGGACAAGCGGCTTTGGAGAGTAGCAGCGGGAATCCCCTTTCGGGTACGTCCCGCCGCCCTCGCAGAACCGGACTTGGTGCGTTACACCATCCGGCTCCCGGCCGGAGTCATCCACCGGGGTTTCCCTCGGTGTGAAACGAATCAGTCGTGTGGTCATGGTCTTAATCCGCTCAGTGTCGGGCCATGTTTCTCCGACTCGTTCTCTCCAACCGACACCCCTTCACTCCGTCCGCATTACCGGACCTCATCGCTACTATGGGTGTCTCCGACTTCCGCCAGACTCCGCCCTCTTCCTCGCTGTTTAGGCTTGTCCGAGGGTGCGCACCCTCGGGTGCGCCACCTGACGGATCTCCCTGGTTACCACGCATTCTCCTTGTAAGGCTCGACGCGACCTCAGATCCCGGGCTGTCCGTTGACACTCGCCCTACCGCGTCAACGGGTGTTGCCTGCTGGGTGCGAGAACCCATCGACCAGATCCAACGATGCCGTTTTCGGGACTCCACGTCTTCAGGGTCAGCATCACCTGTTACCTTTGCACCTCGCCTCCTTTCGTACCTACGCATCAAGCGCCCTGTTACCAGGACACCTGCAAGGCTCGATACCAGGCCTGTGGCTAGCAGTTACCTGGGTGGGATTCGCACCCACTAGAATACGCGGCCTTGCCAGGCCGCAACCCCACATACGGCTCTTCGGTGGCCATTCAGGGCCGACTCCTAGCAAGCGGACTGAGATCATGGACCCGCCGGACCAAGGGCCAACCCACCCAGGCGAGAGCTTGAATATATTGCTCCCAAGTGTAGCTGTGTCGTTGGCTTCGTCGGTTCAGCCACTTAACAGTCTCGGAATTTCAATCAAGTGAGCTGTTCTCTGAGACCGCCCTTTCGTCACAGCCGGGGTGTCCCGAAACAGCCTTTTACGGCCTTGGCCGTCGGCACGAAGTGCCTACTTAAAGAACAGCCGCATGAACTGGATTCTGAAGGCCTCGCACCTCGGTCCGTTGTCGGTGATGGAGTAATAGTTCAGGTGTCCCACCAGTTTCAGCTTGGCTAGCCGCAGCAACGCTCCCGTCTTCAGACGGTGGCGGTGCTTCTTCAGCCACTCCGTGTGTCTCTGCAGGCTCGCATGAAACTTCTTACGCGACGTCTGGCGCTTGACCTTGAAGTAGCCCTTGCGGCTGAGCCCACAGTAGTGGGTGAAGCCGAGAAACTCAAAGGTCTCCAGCTTCTGGCCCTTCCGCTGGGCCTCTTCGCGGGCAAAGCGTCCAAAGGCCACCCGTTTCGTCTTGGACTCAGAAAGTACCAAGTGGAACTGCTCCAGGCGCGCCTTCAGTTGCCGCAGAAACTCTTCGGCTTCATCGCGGTGCTGAAAGCACACTAGGAAATCGTCCGCGTAGCGAAACAGATCCACCTCCCCCCGACAGCTCGGCTTGAAGCGACGTTCGACCCACAGATCCAGAACGTAGTGCAGGTAGACGTTCGACAGCAGGGCCGAGAGGCTCCCCCCTTGCGGGGTTCCTTCCTCGCTAGCCCGCTCCAATCCGTCTTCCATCACGCCGCTTTTGAGGATCCGCCAGATCAGACGCCAGACCCGCCGGTCGCCGATCCGCTGCTCCAGAAACTTCAACAGCCATTCCTGATTCAGGTGGTCAAAAAAGCCCTGAATGTCGGCGTCGACGACCCAGCTAACCTTCCGGCGTTGGATGGTCTGTCCTAGCTTCGCTAGCGCTTGAGGCTGCGTTCGATCCGGTCGGTAGCCGTAGCTACAGTCTAGAAAGTCCGCCTCATAGATCGGTTCCAGCACTCGACTGAGTGCTTTCTCGACCAGCTTTCCCTCAAAGCTAGGCAGCCCTAACGGCCGCTTCTTCCGGCTGCCGGGTTTGGGAATGTACCGGCGCAAGACCGGTTTCGGACGGTAAGCCATCCGGCCCAGTCTTTCGGACAGATCTTCGAGATTGCTCTCCAGGTTCCGCCCGTACTCCTGCTTGGTGACTCCATCGACTCCGGGAGCTTTTCCCTTCTCCGCCTGCTGGTAGCAGGCCCGCAGCAGATCCACATCCTTCACAAAGTGATAGATCGACGTCAAACACGTCTTCGGTTCCGCGCGCGCCTTCTCCCCTATTCGCGTTAGGTCTCTTGCCATCCGTCTTCTCTCTCCTGGGTAGAGCGGATGTTTGCCCACCCGCGATCGACTCACCGTGGGGACCTTCACTCCACCGGCATTACCCGGTTTCTTCGCTACACCGGTCCCCATCCCAGATCGAGACCCATTTGCGCCGCTCCTGTTACGTCGCCGTCGCATACTCGACGGCGTCAGCTCCGCCGCCAAGAGGTCCTCGACCCGCCTGGTCTGTCTTCTCCCTCCTGTGGTGTTGCTCGATGCCGTCTGCGACCCCGGAGTGGGAACCACCACTCGTCCTAACGCGGTGCTTCCTGTTGCCTGCGGGCATAACGAAACCCTCGGCCTAACTCGACGAACGTTATATCGGGGCTAATTGGTCCGGATTCAGTGTCTAACACACTTCACCTCGCAACACTTTCCGGTCCCAGGGGTTCGTCCCTGGGTCTAGATACCGGTGGTCTGACTAGGACCTTACCGGGGGGATATCAATCCCCTTGAGGGAGAACCATTTCCAGGTCTCCCGTTATGCTCGGTCGGCCTCCTCGACGTACTGCACGAGTACGGCTGCGGGGGCCTCGGGCGCAAGCCTTGCCAGGACGGCCCTTGCGGCCTCTCGCGACGACCGGGTATGAGAAATGCGGGCTAGAGGGCCTGGAAATTGACCCTGCTGTGGGTTCCATCGCAGAAGGGTTTGTTCCCTGACTCGCCACACCGGCACAGAGCGCATCTTGCAGTCTCTGTTTGATAGGCGCTGTCCGCACTCTTGATGGTTACCGGACCTTGAAGCAGCAGGGGGCCGTTGGGGGCCGAGCGGATCGTCAACTCGCTTTCTCCGCTTTCCGCTTTACTCGAGGCGCTGCCCTGGACGTCGATTCCGCCGGGATCGGAGAACTTCGTCTCCAGGTGAGTGTTGTCGCAGAAGGGTTTGTTCTGGGAACTGCCGCAGCGGCATAACGCCACTCGCGTCTCGCTGAGGGAACTGCCATCAGGCAGGCTCAGCGTAAGATCGCCCGCCAGGTAGAGGGGCCCATTCGCGGCAATCAAGGCGGAATTAAAATCGGGAGCAGCCTCGCTCTCTCCTCCATCATGGCGCTCGAAGTGCAGGGCTCCGGTGGGACACTTCAGCACCGTCTCCGCGATCGCACCAGGTGCGCCCTTGCTGGCGTCGATCCAGGGCTTGCGGTTGGGGTCAAAGACCCCAGGCACACCGTGGACACATTCAGCCGCATGAATGCAGCGCTTGGCGTCGTAGGTGACGGTGATTCCGTCAGACGAGTAACTGTGGATCTTTCCAGGCATGAAGCTCCTTCGTGATTGACAGAACCCGGGCGCAGCACCGTAGAAAGGTACAAGATACAAGATACAAACAAATCTCAAATTCCAAGCATCAAAAACCGCCATTTGGAAGTTGGTGATTGTTACTTGTAGCTTGTTTGTATCTTGTATCTTGTATCTTGGGATTTCTACACACTACTCGAATCCACACCAACCCATCACCGTTAGTGCATAGATCTTCAGGGCGTCGACAATCTGGTCCAGTTCCAGGAACTCATCGTAGCAGTGGGCTCGGCGATAGTCGCCTGGACCCATCAGCAGAGAGGGGACTCCGCACTCCTGATAGAAGCGGCCGTCGCTTACCGGCTGCCAGGTCATATGGGGTGCGGGCTGGCCCAGGACGGCTTCATAGGCCAGCCCGGCGGTCTGCACCAGGGGATGATCCCGAGGGATTTGAAAGGGCGGCCAGTCCAGTCGCCACTCTACCTCGGGAGGATGCGTCCTCAGCCAGGAGTCTTGCTGGCAGATGCCCTGGATCTTTTCTTCCACCTCTGTTCGAACCGATTCGAAATTGTCTCCCGGATGTCTCCAGACGGCGGCGCCCAGTTCGCAGTGATCGGCGACGAAGAAGGGAACCTCGATTCCCTTGGGATGCCCATGAATCCAGGCTGTGATGATCGACGAGTAACCCTCGGGGGTGAGCCCACTCGGATCGACTCTGCTTTGCGCCCACTGTTCATCCAGATCCAGTAGGCCCTGGTAGATTGCGTTGGCCTTTCGAATGGCGTCCACGCCCACTTCTTCTCCCTCATAGCCGCTACGGTAGGTGCGGTAGCCCATGGCCGCATGAACGGGCTTTCCCTTGACGACGATGTGGAGCCAGGACACCCCACCCGAGGCGACACAGATGCCGTGGGGATGGGGAGGAGCCGAGGACTCGCAGACCACGCATGCATCGGTCTTGTAGCGCGGGTTCTTGGGGATAAAGTAGCCTGGCCCATGGGTCTTCCCGTCCATCGTCTCCTCGCCCACGGTGGCGTGCAGCTGTAGTTCTCCATTGAGTCGGTAGCCCGAACGCCGAATCGTTTCCAGCGCCTTGACCATGCAGGCCAGGGGCCCTTTGTCGTCGGTCGATCCGCGGCCCCAGAGTTTTCCGTCCTCGATCTTGGCACTGAAGGGATCCTGCCATCTCCACTCTTCGTGGGGTCCGGTGGGAACGGTATCGGTGTGGGCGTTGAGCGCCAGGGATCGGCCTTCACCCCTTCCCGGAAGGATCCCAATCAGGTTAGGCCTCAAAGGCTCTCTGGCCTCCATGATCGTCTCGGCACCCAGCGATTCCATGACCGGCTGCAGGAACTCGGCGACCTTCTTCTCCCCTCCCAGGGTCATGGGAGCATCGTACATCTTGGTGTAGCCACGCTCCTCATACAGTTTTGCGTAGGCATAACTGGGGCTCTCGCTGGGGATGCGGACCAGATCGCGAATCAGCTGAACTGTCTCATCGTACAAGCCTTCGGCCGTGTCCGTTATTTTGCGACGGACCTCATCTGTGATTTCCATCAAAAACCTCCGTTGGGGAATCAATCGGCGTCAGGCGACCGTATTCAAAGTCTCCAGACCTCGAATCCCGTCTGCTGGAGCAAGCGACGGGAGAATTGCGATTTCACGTCGACGAAAGGCGTGCCGGGTCCTGATTTCTCCGCCAGCTTGACCAGGTCGATGTCGAGAACCTGGCGGTGGGGAACCGCGGCAACGATTGCCGAGACCTCCTGCACCGTCTCCCAGCCAACCAGCTCGATGTCGTAGTGAGCCCGCGCTTGCTTGGGATCCGCGACGGGATCCCACACCAATACTTCGACACCAAAGGATTCGAGCTCTCGGACCAGATCGACTACTTTCGAATTGCGAAGATCGGCACAGTCCTCTTTGAAGGTCAGGCCCATGACCAGGACGGGTGGGCCGTCGTGGCGGCGGGCCCTGACCAGTTTCTTGACCATCTGCTGGGCGATGTACTTGCCCATGCTGTCGTTGATTCGTCTTCCCGCCAGAATGACCTCTGGGTGATAGCCGACTGTCTGAGCCTTATGAGTCAGGTAGTAGGGATCGACGCCGATGCAATGCCCCCCGACCAGCCCGGGTCGAAAAGGGAGAAAGTTCCATTTGGTCTCTGCAACCCGTAGGACATCGTGAGTGTCGATTCCGAGCCGATTGAAGATAATAGCCAGCTCATTCATCAAGGCAATGTTCAGGTCGCGCTGCGTGTTTTCAATCACCTTCGCTGCTTCGGCCACCTTGATACTGGGAGCCTGAAAGACGCCTGCCTCCGTTATCTGGCCATAGAGCCTGGACATGACCTCGAGGGTCTCTTGATCCTGTCCCGCGACCACTTTCACGATCTTCTCGAGTCGATGTTCGGGGTCCCCTGGATTGATGCGCTCCGGAGAGTAACCGACCTTGAAGTCTGAACCGCACTTGAGACCCGACGCGTTTTCCAGAACTTCCACGCAGATCTCCTCGGTGACGCCCGGGTACACGGTGGATTCGTAGACGACGATGGCTCCCTTCTTCATCTGAGTCCCGACGGTCCGACTCGCTTCAGTCAGGAAGGTCAAGTCGGGGCGCTCGGCTTCATCGATGGGCGTGGGAACCGCCACGATGAAGAAATCCACCTCTTGTAGCGGAGCAGGTTCAGTGGTGAAGACTAGCTGGGTCGCTTTCTCGAAGGCATCCGCCGGCATCTCTTCGGTGGGATCGAAGCCCTGCTGGTAGGCCCTGATCTTCTCTTCTGAAACATCGTAGCCAATGGTCCTAGTGGCACGTCCGAAAGCCAGGGCGACGGGTAGTCCAACGTACCCCAAACCAACGACAGCGACGGTCTCTTGATGTTCCATACGAGCGCTCTCCTAGACAATAGTATCCCTGGCCCAGATCCCATTCCCGGATCCGGCTCAGCGTTGCTCGAGGTAGTGGGTTTTTACCCAGTCCAGAGCCTCCTCCTTAGAGATCAGGCTTCCCTCCAGCTGCTGATCTTCCACGGTATTCAGGATCTCCGAAAACAGTGGCCCGGGCTCCAATCCCAGCTCGATCAGGTCGTGCCCGTTGATGAGGCAGGTAGGTCTGAGGGTCTCCTGACTCAGCTCCAGCAACTTCTCGCGACAAAAGTCGTAATTGGACAAGTCCCCATGGCTGGCCGAGCAGTCCAGCCGATGCAGTTCCAAATGATCCCCGATATTCTCCCTGCGAAGAAAACGCTTCAATGTGCTCTCGCGCATCTCCTTGACGTGAATGAAGCGAAGATGATCCTTTACCAGATCGACTACTCCGTCAACCTTTTCGTTGGAGAGTCGCAAACGACGGCAGATTGTCTCGGCCATTTCGGCTCCCATTTCGGCGTGACCGTCAAAGCGAATGCGCTCTTTGATCGTAAAGGTGGGAGGCTTCCCGACGTCGTGCAGGAGAATCGCCAGGGCCAGGGTTTGGCTTCGGGACCGAGAGAGGGAAAACAACAAGCGTGTGTGCTCCAGGACGTCTCCCTCAGGGTGAAACTGAGGAGGCTGGTCGACTCCATCCATGGCTGCCACCTCGGGAAGAATGGTCTTCAGGATCCCGGTGTCGAACATCAGTTTCAGTCCACGACTGGGGTCAGGACCAGTGAGGATCTTGAGAACTTCGTCCCGGATTCGTTCCCAGCTGATGCGCCTGAGTTGGTCAGCAAACCTGTCCAATTGGAGATAGGTGTCCGGTTCGATCTCGAATCCGAGCTGACAGGCGAATCGAACTGCCCGAAGGATGCGCAGGCTGTCCTCTTCCAAAGTCTGCTCCGGTCTGCCCACGGTGCGAATGAGACGGCGTGCCAGATCCTCTTTTCCGCCGTTGTAGTCGATGACCTCGCCCGTCAACGGATTCAAGAAGAGTGAGTTGATGGTGAAGTCACGCCTGAGGGCATCCTGGCGGGCGTCGGAGAACTCGACTTTCGAAGGATGACGACCGTCTTCGTAGCCGGAATCGCTCCTGAAGGTGGCCACTTCGTAGTTGGCCTGGTCCAGTACTACAACGATCACACCGAACTGCTTCCCCACGCCGACGGTTTGAGGAAACAGTTTCTCGACTACATCAGGAGACGCAGACGTAGCGATGTCGATGTCCGCGAGTGCCCTGCCCAGGAGGAGATCGCGCACGGCTCCTCCAGCAAAATAGGCCTGGTAGCCTTGCTCTTCGAGCCGCCGCGAGATTGCCAACGCACCCCGCAAGAGAACTGGATCGACAGATTCAAGCAATTCTTCCCTCGAGCTTGAAGACAAATTCCAAGATACTTGAAGACAAATTCCAAGATACAAGATACAAGATACAAACAAGCTTCAAGATACAAGCACCAGGATACAAACAGATTCTCGATCATCAAGTGGAGTTTGGCACTTGGAATTTGAGATTTTTCCCGAGCGGTGGGTTCAGGTCTGAATGGTAACCTGGCCGGCCTCGATCTGGACGGTCTTGATGCAGTAAGGCATCTGGAAGGGTTGAGTGGGGTCGAAAGGAGGGTCCTGGGAGCGACCGAAGGAGGTCAGGACAGTCTGGATCAGTGCAGCCGGGACTGTGGTTCCGTTCAAGAGCATGCTCTTGACTTGGTAGGTCCCGACGCCGTCTTCGACGGTCAACTCTCCTGCGATTTCGACTTTGGGACGGCTTCCTATCATTTGGAGAAACTGGGGTATCCATTTAACCGGACTGAATGTAGGCTGAGGCGGTGGATCACCCTCGTGCTGGCACGCACTATCCGAGGTCCGTGGGCGAGTTCCAGGCCTGGTTCCGCACCGATGCGGACTGTCTGGACTACTTGGAGTGGCTGCGATGGCCCGCTGGCTTCGCTTGCGCGGACTGCGGCCACGATGGTGGCTGGCGGCTGGGCGATGGGCGCTTCAGGTGCTCCGGGTGCGGCGGCCGTAGTTCGGTGACTGCGGGCACGATCTTTGACCGGACGCGCACGCCGCTCACGGTATGGTTCAATGCCTGCTGGCTGTTCGCCACGGGCAAAGACGGGATCTCGGCGCTGAGCCTGAAGCGGACGCTCGAGATCGGCTCCTACCAGACCGCGTGGGCCATGCTGCATCGGCTGCGGTCGGTGCTGGTGCGCCGGGGCCGCGACCGACTAGCCGGCATGGTGGAGGTGGATGAGACCTACATCGGCGGTGAGCAGCCGGGGCTGGCAGGTGGCCGGGCCAGGGGCAAGAAGGTGCTGACCGGCATCGCGGTGGAGGTCCGGGAGCCGAAAGGGCTTGGCCGCTGCCGCATGCTGCCGCTGGCTGATGCGTCGGCCGCGTCGCTGCACCCGTTCGTGACAGATCACGTTGAGCCGGGCGCGACGGTCTTCACCGACGGCTGGCAGGGTTACCACGGTCTGGAGAAGCTCGGCTACGTCCATGCTCGACGCAGCCAGCGGGCGGCCCGGGCCCGCGGGGAGGATACCGGCGAGCTACTGCCCGCGGTGCACCGTGTCGCCTCACTGGCCAAGCGGTGGCTGCTGGGCACCCACCAAGGATCGGTGGAGCCCGCCCACCTGGCCAGCTACCTGGATGAGTTCGTGTTCCGCTTCAACCGCCGACGCTCCCGAAGCCGCGGGATGGTCTTCTACCGGGTGCTCGAACTCGCCGCTGCCCACGAGCCGCTACGCTACCAGGACCTTATCGCCACCAAGCGGCCCCGGGCGGTGTCGCCCACGCCGCCCCAGGCGCGCGGGCACCCGCCGAGCCTGGATCGCCCTCCAGCGAACCGCCCCTGGAGAACTGCCGGCCCGGATGGGTCCGGTTAAATGGATACCCCAGTGGAGAAATATCAGGACTGCGAAGTCTTGCTGCCCCATCTCGACCTCGTCCATGTTCACGTCGAGTGTTGTGATCAGGTTGTTGTCGTGGTTGAGGCGCACGGCCAGGGCGTCGACTCCTTTGTGCTCGTTTTTCTTGAGCTGGGCCTCCAGGTAGGCATTCAGGTCCGATTCTGCCAGGGTGTAGGTCTTGGGTTGAGGTTCCTCAGACTGTTCGTTTTCCTGAAGATCTTTGAGAACCTCTTCTACCTTTTCGACTCGAGCATCTACTTCGGCGTCCAAGGACTGGGCGGGCAGGCTCAGGCCGACCGGCACTCCGGGGGCAAGGATCCCCAGCAGCAGGATCGAGCCAAGAACTTTCAAGGATTGTTCCATCGTTTCCTCAGATGCGGATCTCCGCCGATTGGTTCGCTCCAGAAGTCAGAATCTGATGCCTTGTACTGGATCTACGATAGCGTATCTCATCCTGAGAGTGGAGCTTCCACTCTGGAGTCAGTCTCAAATATTTCCCTCTCGGCCCCCTCGAGCGCATCCGCAAGCGCATCATCCAGATGAAGTTGCGCTTCGATTCGGTTGATTCCGATCTGATCGGCCCTCGTTTCCGGGTGGCGTGGCACGAATAAGGAGCAGCAATCTTCTTCGGGAAGAATGGATATCGGATAGCTGCCGATCCTGCGAGCGACCTCAATGATGTCCTCCTTGTCCTCACCAACCAGCGGACGAAGGATGGGGCATTGTACCGATTCGGAGATGACGGATATATTCTCGAGAGTCTGGGAGGCTACTTGTCCGATGCTGTCACCGGTTACCAGGGCCAGACCTCCCTCGCGGGCAGCAATCTGTTGGGCAAGACGGAGCATGAAACGTCGGTAGAAGATAACCCGTGTCGCCGGGGGAGTGAACGCCACGATCTGCCTCTGGACCTCGGCAAAGGGGATTCGGTAGAGCACCGAGCGGAATTGATACTGGTTCAGGAGAGTCACCAACTGTCGAACCTTTTCCTGCGATTCGGCGCTGGTATGAGGATAGGAGTGAAAATGAACGAAGATCGCCTGGCATCCTCGCTTCATGATCTTGTAACTTGCAACCGGGGAGTCGATTCCACCCGAAAGCAGCACCACGACCTTGCCCGAGGCTCCCACCGGCAGACCCTTTACCCCCCTCAGCTTCTCGAAATAGAGGAAGGCGTATCGCTCGACGATATCAACGTAGCAGGTCAGCTCGGGTGTGCTCAGATCAACCCGCTTCCCGCAACGCTCCAAAATGAATGCCCCCAGGTGTTCGTTGATCTCGGGCGAATTGAGAGGGAACGTCTTTTGGGCGCGGCGAGCCTGAATCTTGAAGCTCTCAAAGTCCCTCTCTTGAACCAGCTTCCAGAGGTTCTGCTGTAGCAGATCCAGATCTTGCTCGGAGAGCCAGGCGGGAGAGCACGAGACGATTCCGAATATCTTCTGAAGCCGTTCTCCGATCTCCTGAAGCGGCGACTCCGGAAGCAGCTCCACGATCAGTCGTCCGGAGATGCGACGCACTTCCTTGAATGGCAACCCTGAGAGAGCTCGAATGATGTTCTGACGGAGACGTTGCTCGAAGAAGGAGCGGTTCCCCTTCTTGAGGCCGATCTCATGATAGTGGCACAGAAAAAAGCGCCGCATCGGGACATTATAGCCGAGCGGACAGCTGCAGGTTGCAGGTCAGTTCCACCCCCAGGAAGCCCTGGCCCCATTCGAGAACGAAACTTCGGTTACGTCTGCCGTGATTGTCGCTACCGCCAATAACAGAGCCGTGACTGCAAAGGAGCGGTCCCGATCACCGATCGGGACATGCCGTAAAAAAGGAGATGCAATCGGCCACCGTCTGTTTGGTCGGTTGTTTCCGGCATCCGTATGCCGGGACCGCTCCCTCACGGTCACGGCTCTGTCATTTGGCGACACCCTCATGGCCTCCTAGCCAAATGAAGGAGCGATGGGCAGGAAAACACATCTTGAAACCTGTGACCCGTAACCTGTAACCTGCAACCATCTCCCGGAGGCAACAATGACTTTGAATTTTGAACTGCTCATCGAACCCTATGGTGGCACTACCGAAGGACCGGCGTGGGATGGGACCGGTCTGGTTTTCACCCACATACCCGCGAGCAAGATCATGCGCTATGATCCGGCCACTAAATCTTCGACCGTGTTTCGCTCGGGAACCAATTGTGCCAATGGCTTGATGTTGGACCCCAGGGGTCGGCTGTATGCCTGCGAAGGTGATGCCAGGCGAGTGGTTCGCTACGAAGCGGATGGAACGGCGACGGTCCTGGCGGATCGTTTCGAGGGTAGGCAGTTCAACATTCCCAACGATCTAGCCATCGACCTCGAGGGCCGGGTCTGGTTTACGGATCCATACTACGAAGGAGCCGCCGGACCTTGGAGCGAGGACCGGTCCAACAAGGAGCTGGACCACGATTCGGTCTACCGATTGGATCCTGGGAGTGATGGGAGTTGGTCGGTGAACCGGGTGACGTTTGATACCACGCGGCCCAATGGACTCTTGTTTTCGCTCGACCACAGAACCCTGTACGTCGCTCAGAGTGGACGCGAGCCAGAAGAGCTGAGACAGCTGCGTGCCTATCCCGTCGGTGGCGATGGAAGCTTGGGGCCATGTAGCGTCCTACACGATTTCGGAGCCCATCGCGGAATTGACGGAATGTGTCTTGACGTGGAGGGCAATATTGTCGCGACTGCCGGCTTCAGGCAGGGAGGGCCGGGGCCGATGATCTACGTGTTTGCCCCCTCGGGTGAGGTTCTGGAATCCCACCCCACGCCCTTCGACCGGCCCACCAACTGCTCCTTCGGCGGCCCCGATCTGAACATACTCTACGTCACGACGGTCGGCGGACATCTCCTTTCGGCGCAAACCGATCGCGTAGGACGCTTGCACTTTCCATCCTTGTGAGAAAAGATCGATCGACATATTCTGCTGAAGACAGTTAGAAAGGAATCGTGATCCTCCGGTTTTTGACTTGTTGGGTGCCGGCTTTGCTCCTGTGCGGGACGGTTTGGCCTCAACAACCTGTGGACAATCCGTCCTTCACCACCGAGGTTGGGATCAGGCTGTTCGCAGAGCAGATTCGGCCGATACTGGATCGACATTGTCTGGCCTGCCACTCGAGCTCCAGTAAGCAGGGAGCACTCGATCTTTCGACTCGCCAGGGCATGCTGGCCGGCGGAGGCAGGGGGCCCGCGCTGGTGCCTGGCGACAGTCGTGCCAGTCTTCTCTACCAGCTCGTTATCCATTCGCAAGAACCGGCGATGCCGCTGGGTGGGGAACCCCTCCCTGCTGAGACGTCTGCTCTCATCGCTCTGTGGATCGATCTCGGGGCACCCTTCGCCGAGTCCCACCCGGAGCACAGCAGCACCGTCACAGACATGCTTGCTGGCAGCCACCCTTCTTCCTCAGGGGTCTTTGTCAGGGTCCAACCCACGCTCGAGGCCAAGTGCCTGAATTGCCACGGTGGCAAGTTCAGACAAGCCGGCTTGGATCTTTCGACCCGGAAGAGACTGCTAGCGGGCAGCGACGAGCACCGTGATGTCCTGGTTCCGGGAGACGGTCCAGGTAGCCTGCTGGTCAAGAAGATCCGCCACCAGCATGAGCCGGGCATGCCCTACCAGGGCGAACCGCTTTCGGAGGAAGAGATCGCAGACATCGTCGCCTGGGTGGAGGCCGGTGCGCCCTATTCGGGCCGGCTCAACGCCGAAGTCTCGCGCCAGGCGAGCGGGTTTACCCAGGGCAGCGATCACTGGGCCTATCAAGCCCCCAGGAGGCCGCCTGTGCCCAAGGTCGGGAACCAGGCCTGGGTCCACAACCCCATTGATGCTTTTCTGTCGGCCCAGCACGAGAGACACGGTCTCGTACCCATGCCCCAGGTCGAAAAGCACCTCTTGCTACGACGGCTGCACCTGGACCTGACGGGCCTTCCCCCCACGCCCGCCGAGCTGCAATCCTTCCTGGATGACCGTTCCCAGGACGCCTACGAAAGGACGGTGGATCGACTGCTTGACAGCCCCCACTACGGCGAGCGTTGGGGGCGCCACTGGATGGACGTGTGGCGCTACAGCGATTGGTACGGCATGCGCGGCTTCAATATCCTTACCAATGGTCAGCGGCACCTCTGGCATTGGCGCGATTGGATCATCGAGTCCCTCAACGAAGACAAGGGATACGACCGCATGGTTCTGGAAATGCTCGCCGGCGACGAGCTGACGCCTACCGATTCCAGAACCTTGCGTGCCACCGGTTACCTGGTCCGGAGCCGGTTCAGTATCAATCGTGATTCCTGGCTCCGAGAAACCGTCGAGCACACAGCATCCGCGTTCCTGGCTACGACCCTGAAGTGTGCCCGTTGTCATGACCATAAGACCGACCCCATCGCACAGGATGAGTACTATCGCTTCCGGGCGTTCTTCGAGCCCTACGACGTTCGTATCGATCCCTTGCCCGGAGAAGCGAATCTGGTTGAGGCCGGACTTGCCCGTGTGTTCGACTCCGAACCTCGAGCCGCCGGCCGTCAGGGCCCACCCATCTATGCCGAGACGTATCGTTATATCCGGGGGGACGAAAAGAATCCGGACAAGAGCAATCCCCTCTCTCCGGGCGTGCCAGAGATCCTGGGTCGCCTGGGGGAGCCCATCCAGCCCATCGAGCTGCCTCTGGAGAGCTACTACCCTTCGATCCAGCCGTTCGTCCACGACGACCTGCTCAGACAAGCGAGACAGGCCATCACTAGGGCAGAGGCCGGGCTTGTGGAGGCCAGGCAGGAAGAGTCACGCGCTCAGAAGTTTGCCGCGATGCATCCAGACGAGCGGGTCTTGAAGTTGGGACGCGATCAGTTCGACAAGGAAATTAAACCCATCTTCGACAGAAACTGTGTCGTCTGCCATGGCCCCAACGTCGCGCGCAACGACTTTCGGACGATCACCTTCGATCTGCTTCTAGAAGGGGGTACCAGGGATGGTCCCGGAATCGTCCCAGGAAAGAGTGCCAGCAGCTCTGTCATCCGAAGGCTCAGTGGGGACAAGCAGCCCCGGATGCCTGCCGAGGCGGCCCCACTGCCAGAGGAAGTCATCAAGCAGATTGCCGACTGGATCGACGGTCTCGTACCCGAAGATCCCAAGCTCATGTTGCGCAAAGCTCGGGAAGCGGCGGCGCTGGCGGAAAAGAAGTTGACCTGGAGCTCGGAGGACCTGACGGCCCAGCAGGCCCGATTGGCGGCAGACCGGGCTAACTGGGCCGACCCACCTGACCCAAGGGCACAGCATCTGGCCGAAGCCGCAAGGAAGGCAGAGCGCTCCGCCGGCCTACTCAAGGCAGAGATGAATCTTCTGGAAGCGCAGCAGAAGCTGGCGCATGCCCTGGAAGAGCCGCCCGCCGCCGCCGGGAATCTGGTGAAGACTCGAGAGAAGCGCGTCTCAGTCGCCGGCTCGCAGCTCAGGGCTGCCCAGACAGCATTGGGCCAGGCAAAGAACGAGTACTCACCCGTCGGAACGCTCTACCCCAGGACCAGCACAGGCCGGCGAACCGCACTGGCTCGCTGGATTGCGCGCAAGGAGAACCCACTCACGGCCCGGGTTGCCATCAACCACATCTGGATGCGTCATTACGGGGAACCGTTGGTGGCGTCCATCGAGGACTTTGGAGTCAAATCGGATCCTCCGTCCCATCCTCAGCTGTTGGACTGGCTCGCCGTCGAGTTCATGGGAAATGACTGGAGCATGAAGCATATTCATCGTCTGATGGTCACCAGCAGCGCCTACCGGATGCAGTCCTGGCCCAGCCGGAAGGACCATCCCAACCTGACGGAAGACCGGGAAAATCGATATCTGTGGCGCATGAATCAGCGGCGCATGGAAGCCGAGGTGGTCCGCGATAGCATCCTGGCGGTGGCAGGCGAGTTGGATCCTACCGTCGGTGGCCCTGAATTGGATCATCACACGGGACAGAGGTCCCGTCGGCGAAGCCTGTATTTTACGCACACACCCAACGAGAACATGCCTTTCCTGAAACTCTTCGACCTGGCTGACGCTGAGGGCTGTTACCGGCGTTATGAAAGCATCGTCCCCCAGCAGGCCCTGGCCTTGTCCAACAGCGAGATGAGCTTCAGCCACTCCCATCTATTGGCGCGCAAGATCTCAGACAAGGTGGGTCAGAATGCGAAGCACTTCGTGGAGAGGGTTTTTGAAAGAGTTCTGGGGAGGGAGCCCTCGCGGGGCGAGCTCGAGGAAAGCCTGAAGTTCCTTGGGCAGCAGACGGCTCTTCTGGTAAACCCGCAGGAGCTGACCCAATTCGAATCGGGCTCGTCAGGTGAACTGCCTCCTTCGACAGATCCTTCCCTGAGAGCACGCGAGGGCCTGGTGCATGTCCTGTTCAACCGAAATGAGTTTGTCACGATTCGGTGAAGTATGATTGGTCGGAAGTCGCAGAGTCACAGGTCGCAGGTTGCAGGTTCCGGCGTGCAGGTCTTTACGCCGAAGGCGTTACTGCGCGTAGCCCAGGGTTGCAATGCGAAGCGAGCTACCCTGGGTGCAGGACCCCGATGCCTTTTTTACACTGAAAGTGTTATTGCCAAAACGTTGGCTATGTGTCGGGAGCAACCTGCGGCAATAACCCCCTTGGGGTAAGACATTTTCTTGACCGACCTAGACCCAGGGTAGCTCGCTCCGCATTGCAACCCTGGGCTACGCGCAGTAACGCCTTCGGCGTAGGTGATGGAAATCAGACAAGGTTTCTCTCTCGGATGAGGCCCAGCGCAGCCGGAGAGAGCACTGACACGAGACTCGGAAGAGATGGGAAGTCGATCATGAAAGGAAGACCGAAATCCTGGGGTCCAGGCGGCCTCAACCTGAATCGCAGAACCTTTTTTTCGGACCTGGGTATGGGTGTGACGGGCATGGCTCTCGGAGCAATGCTCCAGCGCGATGGTTTTGCCAAGCCCGGTGCCAGTGAGCAGGGATGGACGCCTCCTGATGGGATACCCCACTTTGCCCCCAAGGCCAAGAGCGTCATCTGGCTGTTCATGCAGGGCGGCGCCAGTCAGATGGAGACCTTCGACCCCAAGCCGGCGCTGAACAAGTATGGGGGCATGACGATCGACGAGACTCCGTATAAGCACATCCTCGACTCGAAGCACGACAAGAACACGGTCGATTTCTTTGGCAGGGGGCGGGGTTCCTATAAGAAGCTCTTCCCCATGCAGGTAGGCTATGGAAAGCGGGGCCAGAGCGGCATCGAGGTGAGTGACTGGTGGCCCCACGTGAGTGAGTGCATCGATGACATCGCCGTCATCCGCTCCATGTGGACCACCGACAATAGTCACGTCGCCCAAACCCAGTTCCACACTGGACGGCATATCTTCCAGGGCCTCTTGCCGTCCCTTGGGTCCTGGGTTCACTACGGGCTCGGCTCCCTGAACGAAAACCTGCCCCAGTTTGTCGTCCTGGGCGGCCGGATCCTGCCCAACGCCGGGGGGCCGGCAGCCGTCTCCGGCAACTACCTCGGACCTCAACACAACGGGATCACCCTCGAGGTGGACCCACAGAATCCGCTGCGTTTCGCCACACCCATCAAGGGCGTCTACAAGGAGGAGCAGGAGGCCAAGTTTGCCCTGCTGCGGCGTTTCAATCACTTCGAGGCCGTCGAGTACCCCGACGATTCGGCGATGCGGGCTCGCATCAAAGCCTACGAGTTGGCATTCCGGATGCAGACCTCGGTTCCCGATCTCTTCAAGTTCTCAGAAGAAAGCTCCCGGACCCAGCAACTCTACGGACTCGACAACGATGTGACCAAACCTTTCGGAGAGATTTGTCTGACGGCGCGCCGGTTGGTAGAGCGCGGAGTCCGATTCGTCCAGATCATTCACGGCTACTCCACCGACACCATCGCCTGGGACGCCCACTTCCACCTCAAGCACTACCACAGTCTTACCTGCGGAGAGGTGGACCATCCCATCGGCGGTCTCCTCAAAGACCTCAAACAAAGGGGTCTGTTGGACGAGACGCTGGTTGTCTGGGGCACGGAATTCGGCCGGACCCCAGGCATGCAGGGGCAAACGGAGGGCCGCGATCACCATCCTGCTGCCTTCACCTGCTGGATGGCCGGCGGCGGCATCAAGGGCGGTATTGTCCATGGCGCCACCGACGAGCTCGGTTACCATGCCATCGAGGATCGCCACTACGTCACGGACCTCCATGCGACGGTCCTGCACCAGCTTGGACTAGATCCCCGCAAGCTGGATGTCCCCGGTCACAAGCGTCTGGATATGGACTACGGCAAGCCGATCCACGAAATCATGGCATAGCCAGGACCGTCCCTGCTAAAGGTAGGGCAGCCGAGATTTCCTCCATGAGACGAACTCCTTTTTCGCGCTGTCTGCTCGGCTTCTGGATTCTGTCAGTACTGTGTGCGCCGGTTGCGGCCGTCACCTATCCTCAACTGGCCCTGGGGGACGGCTATGAGGCGGTGATCATCGTCAGCAATCAGACCGACCAGGAGTGGCAGGGGTCCGGACAACTGCTGCAGAGAGCCGGACAGCCCTGGGTCACGGCCTGGGTGGGAGGATCCGATTTCGGCCAGCTTGCGGGCCAGACGATTCGACTCAGGTTCGAGATGAAAGATGCGGACCTCTACTCGCTCCGATTCGAGTAGTTGAAGTTTCAGAACCACCCCCAGTCGTGCTAGCCCATTCGAGAAAGAAACTTTTTCCTACTTCTGAATTCATTGCCTGATCAGAAGGTTCTACCTCAGGTAGCCCCATCCAGGAGCCCGCTTTAGCGGGCTGGCGCGAAGCGTAATAGACCGGTCCTATGTTTGGTCCATTTTTTGGTCGGATTTTACCATAGGGGACGACTACTACTTTGATTTCTTCGGGAGAGATTGACCCGAGTTGAATTAAAGAGTCCCCTCTAGACATCCGATCGGCCTTGGGCCGAAGGGTTCTAGCAGTCTCTGGGAGGCGGCTCCGGAAGGGGCCGCCCCGCCAATCCGCAGTCTCTCGTCCGGACCGGAACCTCTGGTCCCAGGTCCAGGATGTGGAGTCTAATTCACCACATTCCGTGGTTTGCCTTCGAGATAGGCGATCACGTTGTCAACCACTCCGGCATTGAGGAAATCATATCCTTCAGGGGTCTGGTCCGCGCTGTGAGGAGTCAGTACGACCTGTTCACAGTCCAGGAGTGGATGCTCCGGTCCAGGAGGCTCGGGATCGAATACGTCAACGCCTGCTCCTCCCAGATGTCCACTCTTGAGAGCGACTACCAGTGCATCGGTATCGACTACGCCGGCACGGGCGGTGTTGACCAGCAGGCTTCCCGGCTTCATGAGGGCAAGCTCACGCTCGCCCAGGAGGTGTCGGCTCTGCGGGGTGTACTTCACGTGTAGAGAGACGACGTCGCTGAGACGTAGTAGATCCTCCAGGTCTACAAAGCGAACGCCTAGCTCCTTCTCTCGCTTTGGCGAAGGATGAAAGGTCCAGGCGATCACCTCCATCCCGATTGCACCGGCCAGACGTATCATGTGGCCTCCGATGGTCCCTGTGCCGACCACTCCCAACGTTTTTCCTGTCAGATAGACACAGTGGATCTGAGTCCAGCGCCCTGCCTTCAGCTCCGCCGTTTGATAGGCTCCCCGCTTGGCCACCGCCATCATGAGTCCCAGGGCGTGCTCGGCAACCACAGGAGCGGTCTTGCCGGGTACGTTTGAGACCACGATTCCCTGCTGCCGGGCAGCTTCTAGATCGATCGAGTCGGTACCGACACCGCAGACGGTGAGGAAGCGTAGTTGTGGGAGCTGCTCGAGGAGTTGGGCGGGCCATTTCACCGAGCCGCGCGAGTTGATCAGGATGTCAGCGTTGGCCGCTCGACGCACCTTTTCTTCATCTGACGTCGGTCGGTCTTGAAACAAGACGACCTCGCCGCGCTCCTCCAATCGGCTCAGATGACGCGAGCCGGAGAGCTGGGCCGGGTCGTCTCCAGGGATCACAATGATCGGTCGGGGTGAGTTGGTCATAGTAGTTCCTAGATTGCGAGACTGTAGTACCTGAATGGCGGTGGGTAAGCAATCAGGGGAAATCGGAAATCAAAGGGCCAGGCGGAAGCCCAGGCACCGGTGCCTTAGATCGGGCGGGTCCTCGTGGCGATATGCAACCCATAAGGAATCGGCATCGGGCGTCATGAAGGATCCTCCAACCAGGACTCGGTTGAGATCCGCAGGCAGCCCGGTTGGTGTATTCACGGGGGAATCGGTGGCAACCTCGACATAGAGATCTCCCAGCCATTCCCAAACGTTGCCAACCATTTCGTGTAGCCCATAGGCGTTGGGTGCATAGGTGCCAACCCGATCAGGTGACGCATCTTCCCCGCGTCCATAGCAGCACAGGCCAGATGGGTCCTCGTCTCCCCAGGGGAAACGCTTCCCTATCAGACCACCGCGTGCAGCCTTTTCCCACTCGTCGGCTGAGGGTAGCCGAAAGGGCTTGCCGGAGGACTCGGACAGCCAGTCGCAATAGCTGCGGGCATCCTGCCACGAGACCCCGCAAACAGGCAGGCTGGGCTCGTGTAGGGTGGGGTCGTCCCAGTCCACCGGCGTCGCATGGCCAGTGGACGAAACGAAGCTTTCATACTCGCCCCGGGTAACCGGGTACTTACCAATTCGGAACGCCGGGATCGAGACCTCTCGGGGTCCAGGCCAGCGATGCTTCAGATGAGAATCAGTGGGACATGCTGGGACACCGAGAATCACGGTTCCTGCGGGAATCTCCTGCATTTCAGGAAGGTTCATCACTGCCTCAGTTCGGATTGATCGCTGGAACCTACCTCTGGCGGCGCTTTCTCAATGAGTCCCTGTGTCTCCCACGAGGTCAGATGCTCTCGTATCTGGTCGGCACGCTGGTCCTTTGGGAAGACCTTTAGTAGCTGCCTGAATTCCGCTGCTGCAGAAGGAATACTCCCCTTGGTCGCGAAAATCGCTCCCGCCAGATAGTAGCTATCGGCGAACATTTTGGAGGTCTCATCCTTCTTGTACTGATAGATCGACTTCGCAGCGAGATCGATTTTTCCCAAATTGAAGTTCGCCACTGCACTGAAGTAGTGCGCTTGGCCGATGTAGGGATTGAGTTCGAGGATGCGATCGCTCAGGCGAGATACCTCCACCCAGTGGTCACTTTCACCTTCCAGCATGGCCAGCTCGATGTAGGGGCTGACATATTCGGGATCCGCCTCGATCGCCTGCTTGAACGCCTCACTGGCGCCACCCTCGTCCTTGAGCTTCAGCCGGGTGGCTCCTAGCAGGTGCCAGGCCGCTGCGTATTTCGGGTAGATCTCGACAGCCTTTTCCAATTCCTTGGAGACCTTCGAGTACTTGACCTTTTTCTTCCTCAGCTCTTTGGTTGCCTTCTCGAAGGCCTTTCGAGCCTTCTTTGGGGCGGCCAGGGAGGTAAAGCTGACGGTCGAGCCCGAGACCTTCTCCAGCCGTCGCAGGACGATGTTGCCCACTTCAGAAGAGTCCAGTGGCCGTCTCATCCCGAGCTGGAGTCGATCGGATTGAAAGCCCGGCAGCACCGCGCGCAATTCGCAGCCGGCCAGATTCATCGAACCGTCGAATGAGTCGAGTCCGCTCTGGCGCGAAGGGTTATTTGTGCCACCTGGATTCCAGGCGCCGCCGACGCTGGCATCCGCGAAGGCCATAGCGCTAGGGGAGCCCACTTCAAAGCTGAAATTGCCATCGTTGAAAGTGAACGCCTGCTGCCTGACGCTGCCACTGCATAACAGTTCAACATTTACCGACCCCGGGAGCGGGCTGCCGTCGGCCAGGACCACCTTGCCGCTCAGGCGTACCGGTCGGCGTATGCGGTTCATTTGCTGATCGGGGCTCTGTCGAAAGTCGCGCTCTCTCGTCTCTCTTTGGGGCTGCTGGGGCTGTTTGCCCTGGTCGCCCTTCTTGCCACCACCCGTGGTGTTTTGCTGAGCAAGGATCATGCTGGGGAGCAACAGGGAAAGGGCTAGCCGGGTCACAACGACACTTACACTGGTCCTCATTGGAGGCCTCCTGATCTTTCTGCGGAAGATTTGACCGTCATAAACTGAGTCGAGCTCTTTCGCTCCCCCCTGGGGTGCAAGTGGGAAGCAGAACGCTCACTTGAAACCGCACGTTCTAGTGCAGCGCGCCACAAGTTTTGAACCAAGGTTCAGAGCTTATGGCACGCTGCACTAGTTAAGGATGCGGGGCGACTCCAAAGAAGCGATGTCCTCGATCAGGCCAACCTTCTCCCAGTTCGCCAGTTTCTCCTGCAGCTGGTCTGCAACCTTCGTGTCCTGTGGGGATACCTTCAGGAAAAGTCGAAACGATTCTGCCGCTCCGGGGAAATCACGCAGCTGGGTTAGGATCGCTCCCATTACATAGTGGCTGCCGACGATGAAGGGGCTCTTGCCATGGTCCAGAATTTTCTGAATCGCAGCACGAGCCTTGTCCAACTCGCCCAGGTTCAGATTGGCGACTCCATCGAAATAATGGACCCGCATGATGTGAGGATTCAGTGCAGTCACCGCCTCGCACAGCCAAGCCACCTCCTGCCAGTTCTCATCCCTCAGAGCCATTCCTCCGAGAAGGATGTAGGGACGCAGATACTTTGGGTCTGCTTCGATCGATTTCTGGAACGCTTCGCGTGCCCCCGGTCTGTCTCCCATGGCGAGTTTTGAGCTTCCCATCAGGAACCAGGCGGCGGCGTACGCGGGATATATCTTGACGGCCTTTTCCAGGCCCTTGACCGCCTTGGGGATGTTTCCGTTCTCTTTCCTGAGCTCCTTATCGGCCTTCTCGTAGGCTTTTCGTGCCTTCTTTGGGGCCTTGAGGGCCGTATAGCTGACGGTCAGCCCTTGCACCTGCTCCAGCCGCCGCAAGACCAGAATGCCGACATCCAGGTTTTCCATATACCGTACGACGTTGAGCCCTATGACATCCGACTTGAACCCTGGCAACACGCCTCGGAGACTGCAATCACTGAGGTCCAGGGTTCTGGCTCCCTGTCCCGGAACGCGACTGAAGGGGTCGTTACGGTTGGATTGGGCGCCACTCGAACTCGCATCGGTGGATCCCGATCCTTCGTCGCCCAGTGGGAAGCTGAAGCTGCCCTCGCCGAAGGTGAAAGCCTGTTGGCGTACAGAGCCGCGGCAGACCATTTCCACGGTCACCGGTTCCGGAGCTGGGTTGCCATCTTCCAAGACCACCCGACCCGTTACGAACATCTGACTTTGACGCTGATCAAGATCGCCGGCAGCAGAAGGGGTGGTTGCTCTGGGGACATCCTCGTCCCCGCCAGCCCGACTGCCAATGGTCCTTCCTCTGTTTTGCGCCTCGAGAGGAGAGGCTGCCACGGCCAGCATCAGAATCGGAATTAACAGGAGAGACACTGTCTTTGCGTTCATAACCGTCTCCTGAGGCCAGGCTTGAGGCCGATCGGGTGACCAGGCTATTTGTGAGCGGTCTCAGACGCTCCAGCACTCTTCATCAGACCAAGCTTTTCCCAGCCCATCAAAGTCTCTTTCAACTGGCTCTCGATCGGCTCTCCTGGTGACGTCTGCAGGAAGAGTTGAAACTCGCGCGAGGCGGAATCGTCCTCCTGCTTCTCAGCCAGGACCGCCCCCAGAACGTAGTGACTACCAGCGAGGAATTGGCTCGGCCCAGCCGCCTGCACCTTCTCAGCGGACTCCTGTGCCGAGTCCAGCTTTTTCAGATTCAGAGAGGCTACGGCGTTGAAGTACTGGGCTTCGATTATGTGTGGGTTCAAGGCAATCACCGTCTCGCAGAGGCGTGTCACCTCTGGCCAATTCTGGGTTTTCATCTCCAACTCTGCCAGGGACAGGAAGGGATTGACATAGTTCGGATCCGCTTGGATCGCACGGTCGAAGGAGTCCCGAGCTTCGGATTCTTTCTTGAGAGCCAGCCGTGAGGTGCCCAACAAATACCAGGCAGCAGCAAACTCAGGGAAAGTCTTGACTGCCTTTTCCAACTGCTTGATCGCCTTGGATATGTCTCCCTTCGGCTTTTTCAATTCCTGGCGGGCCTTGTCATACGCTTTTCTAGCCTTCTTCGGGGCTCGGAGCGTGGTAAAGCTGACCGTCAATCCCGAGACTTCTCCGAGCCGCTGCAGGACAATGATCCCTACATCACTATTCTCCATCGAACTTCGGCGTCCCAACTTGATCGAGTTGGAGCGAAAGCCTGCTAGAGCTGTCCGGAGTTCACAGCCCCTCAAATCCAACTCCCGATCTGAATAACCCTGGGCACCCGGAACCCGGGCGAAAGCATCGACGCTGTCGGCTTCGTTTCCGCTGACGCTGGCGTCCATGGACTTCAAGTCGGAGGCCAGCTCAAGGTTGAAACTGCCGTCTCCAAAGGTGGCTGCTTGCTGGCGCACCGAGCCCTGGCAGACCAGGTTCACCATGACGGTGTCCGGTAGCGCAGAGCCATCGTCCATGAGCACTTTGCCGGAAACAAACGTAGGCCGATCCATACTTCGCTGCTCCACCTCTCCCGCTCTCGTTCGCCAGACCTGCTCAGCAGGTGAGTCCACGGCCTCACTGCCGACGTCTGTAGGATCTCCACCCGCGCTTCCGCGTCGTTTGTCCCTTTGAGCGTTCAGAGGTGAGCTCAGCAGGGTAGCGAGGAGCATGCCCGAGAGGAGCAAGGATGCGATTCGGATCATAGAATCACCTCGGGTCCACCGTTTTCAAGGGAACAGGTTGCTCCTCATATTACTATAGAAGCCCCTGAAACACCACGGTGGAGCAAAGCTTTCAAGAGAGGTTGGATTTCTGACAAATCAGGAAGTGGATGTGCAGAACGCTGCCCCTCGGAAATACTGGATTCGAAGACCGGAACGGGCTATCTTGAGTGGCTATGACCAGTACACAAAGGCACCCCAACATTCTCCTCATCCAGACCGATCAACACGAGTCCTCGGTTGCCGGGTTTGCTGGTGACCCGTATGTGCAGACCCAGCACCTCGACGCTCTTGCTCAGCGCTCTATACAGTTCGATACCGCGATCTGCCCGTCTCCTATCTGCACACCTTCACGCATGTGCATGCTCACCGGCAAGGAGGCTCATCGCTGCGCCGCCTGGAGCAATCACTGGATCATCTTTCCGGAGCACGTCACCTGGCCCGGCCATTTTGCCGACCACGGCTACCGGACTTGTCTGGTGGGCAAGATGCATTTCGGCGGGCGCGACCAGATGCAAGGGTTCCAGGTCAGGCCCTATGGAGATCTGCGCCATGGTTTGAGCCACCAGCCTGAGCCGATCGATCTCTTTCCTGCCTACCATGGCGCCGAAAGTGCCGGAGTTACCGAGATCCCGGAGAGTCTCCTCCAGGACGTCGTCGTCACTCGGGAGAGTCTGGCTTTTCTCCTGGAGCACCAGGACGTGGAACCGGACGTCCCTTGGTTCGTCTGCGCCTCGTACTCCCGTCCTCACTGTCCCTTTACTGCACCGGGACGCTATATTCGACGCTATCGGGACAAGATCCCTGCGGCCTTCGTGCCCACGAACCCGGACGAGGACCTGGAGCCCTTTGCGCGCCGATATTTCAGCGTCGATCAACCGTCTGAAGTGTCGCTGCGGGGCCGGGAGGCCTACTATGCCTGCGTCGACTTCGTTGACGATTGTATCGGCGAGCTCCTGGAAGGATTGAACCGGGCAGGTCTGTTGGACAACACCATCGTCATCTATACCAGCGATCATGGGGAGATGATTGGGCATCACGGGATCTGGGGAAAGATCGTCTACTACGAGTCCTCAGTGGGCGTGCCGCTACTGATGACCGGACCAGGCATCCGAGCCGGTCATCACCGGGTGGCTCATCCGGTCTCACTGCTGGATCTGTTCCCGACCACCTGCGGTCTGGCGGGTCTTCCGATTCCGGAAGGGCTGGACGGAGTCGACCTTCACGAATTGTTGGCCGATCCGGAAACGGCCAAGCCGCCTCGGGACTTCGCAGCCAGTGCCTCCTTTGCCTACGGAGTGCGCATCAACTACAACACAACCGACGAGAATCAAGCCGGAGCAGCCATGCGTCTGGTGCGCGATCAGAACTGGAAGTACGTGGAGATCGAAAAGGGTTCACCGCTGCTCTTCGACCTGGCAAACGATCCCTTGGAGAAGCTGAATCTGGCGGCCCGTGCCGAACATCAGGAACGGTGTCGACAGATGAAGCAGGCATTGTTTCGCGACTTCAGCTGGCAGCGCGTGCACGAGCAGCTCGCCATAGATCGGGCCCGACTGCCCGAGTTTCTGTCCGGGCAAAGACCCAGCACCCCCAACCAGTATGTCCTCGCCGACGGCCGTGTTTTCGATGCCGAAGGAGATCTTTACGGTGCTCGCTGGCTTTATGTGCCACCCAAGGCTTCCGGTGGTATCATTCCCCAGCAGTTCGGATAGAAAAAAGCGCAGTGTACTGAGGGAGAAACAGGGTGACGGTACTGCAGTTCGACAGCGGGACGATCGCTGATCCGTCGGGGCTTCTGGGTTCCGCAGAAGCGGTCATTCAGGCGAAGGAGCAGCAACCGGTTGTCGTGGTTGCGGCCATGGGCTCGAGCAGCGAGACGCTGCGGAAGGCGGGTCAGAGGTCGGTGCATCAAGATGTGGTCCTGGCCTCGACGCTGGCCGAAGGATCGAGAACCTACCACATGCAGGTCGCCGAACAGATTACTTCGGGAGTCTGGCCGGAGACCAAGAAGTCTCTTTCCAATCTATTCGACGAGATCACCGACCTGCTGAAAGGACTCTACTTGCTGGGCGAGCTGAGTCCCAGATCTGAGAAGGTGCTGCAGTTCTACGCAGAGGGACTGGCTGCCACGATCCTGGCCCAGACTCTGAAGGAGAAAGGCTGCAGCTCCCAATGCCTGTTCAACCGAGAGCTGTTCGTTCAGCGACTAGATCAACCTCAGGAGGCCGGCGCTGGCACCCTCTCGGAGTTACAGCAAGAAGTAGACTCACTCCTGGCGGAGAGAACGGTACCGGTAGTCCCCCTTTCCCTGGCAAGCCTTAGCCTGGATCTGGGTTAGTCTCAGTTGATAGTGAGCAGTGAGCAGTGGAAGAGTGATGAGTTTCGAGTTACTCAGGGCCAGAGGCACCCTTTTGACTAATTCTCTGCTCACTCTCCTGTGATCCTGACTGACTTCACTACTTCACTACTTCACTGCTCACTGCTCACTACTTCACTACCCAGCTTGTCGCGGTAGATCTCCACTGCCTCGTCGATAGCCGCCAGAGCCTCCAGCTGTTGCGAAGGACTCTCGTAGAGTGCCTTGGTCAGCACCACCTGCCGAAGCTCCTCAATCCGATCCAGGAAGTAGCGAACCGAATCCGGATCCACGAACGGCTTTCCTTGGATGACACAGTGAACCGGGGTGGTGTGAGCGAAGAGCGTCGGATTATTCACCAGCAGTCGGTGACGTCCGCCGGTGACGCGTGCCGCCACCCAGGCGCTTTCAGTCAACTCGATCTCTCCTTCATAGCGCAGCTCCCTTCCCGCCTCATCGGCGGCCACCGAGTGGATGATCTTCCCGTTTGCGATCAGATCCAGCCTCCCCATCGGCACCTGTGAAAAGGCTTCGACCTTCACCCTGATTGGGCCGGGCTGGTTGAGAGCGAGTTGGGATCCGGGTAGCTTACCTTCGACCTCGAAGAAGAGCAGGGGAGCGTTGCTCACAAAGGTCCGGCCCTTCTTCAATCCCACGATCCAGTCCTGGTAGGTGAGCTTGCCACCCGTATGGACGTAAACGCGATCCCCGCCGATGACCTTGTGGCGGCGGATGTTGTTGAAGGTATCGGTGCCCGCGGCGGCGCTCAGCTGAAAGCCGCAGTTGAGGAGCCGATGATAGATATCGGTTGAGACCTCGGTGTTGGCATAGCCCAGAATCTCCATACCATCGATCGTCCCCAGGGCCGCATCGACGGCTAGCGGCCTGGCGGTTCTCGATCCAGGATGGACGTAGAAGACTGCGACGCCCTCCTTCTGGGCGCGCCGGGCCACGCTGGTGTTGGGCGGGTAGTCGAAGGGATGGGGGCTGTTGGGAAAGCCGCTGTACGGAGGTTCCACAAACTTCTTGAGATTCAGGAGTGCCATGTGGCCGTAGAGCCAGGGCCGAAACTCCTCGTTCCAATAGAGGATGTGGTTGGGAGTGGAAAGGGGGTGAGGAGCGCCCGTGAAACGCTGCCTGTCGTAGACGACCGTCCCCTGGGAGTTGCAAATCAGCAGGTTCGCCACGTTCAGATCTTCGGCCTGCACTTGAAGACGTATGTCCTCGGGATTCACCAACTGCGCCATCGTCTTGTGGACCAGGTTGGGATGAATATGGATGTCTCCCGAGTACCAACCCCGGGCGGCAGGATCGACGATCCGCTTGAGGCGGAATTCCTCGACCTGAAAGCCGTCTGGAGGCAGGCTCACGATCCGGCTTTCGGCGGCGTACTCCGGTCCTCGGACGGCGAAGATCTCGGTTTCACCTGCAGGAAGGACCACCGAGCTGACCCCCTGGGTATGGAAGTATGGCTCGGCCGTGAGCTCGGCACTCCTGAGGTAGGTTCCAGATGGACCACGCCCCCGGCCATCGGATCCGCGCAGGTGGACCCGGGCGGGAACCAAGCTCCCATCTTCATCGAAGACCCGGATCAGAAGCCGCGACGATGCTCTCCAGTTCAGGGGCAGCGATAGGTCCTCCTCTACGGTTCCGCCCGCGGCTATCCGGAGCACCAGCTGATCCCTGCTGTGTCCCCAGACCCGGAGCATCGCCGGATAGACCTGTCCCGGGTCCAACTCCAGCTTCAGGGTGGGGAAGGCGAGGTCATCTGAACCGGACGTCACCCTCACCGTGAGGCGGCCCGAGGTCCCATTTCGAATCAGGACCGGCAAGCGGTTTTCGAGTCCGCTGGTAAATCGCAGAGACCAAGGTCGCACCAAGGCGACCGCCGCCGGTAGCAGGCTGATCTTGAGCAGCTCGGGGGAATCGAGTTCCCAGAGCGCGCGATTGACCTGTCGCTGAACCTCGACTTCAGAAATGGGAATCCTGGTGCCGAAGGCATCCCTCTGATGCATGTTGAGTCTGCGAATGGGTTGGTAGACAGCCAGGGCAGCCATCCGGTCCATTTCGGTGTTGAGCAGGAGATAGGAAAAGAATTCAGCGAAGTCCCGGAGCACCGGACTTCGAACCAACAGACCGTCCATCTCGTCCTCGGTAAGGCCATAGGGATTTCTGAGACGGCTGCCGCCTTCCTCTGCATGTAGATTCAAGAGCAGCGTGAGCAGCAATGCTCCAACTACCTTGGGGTGAAGCCGATGGGTCCGAATTGGCCGTCTATTTCTCACGAGACTTCCTGCCGGTTCTGCGATTCATTCACGGATAGCTCCCATTATGAACAGTGGGCGGATTTCGAAACAGACTTCTTTCGCATATTAGTGGCTCCCAGAACCTTTTTTCTTTGGAGCCCATCTCTTATTGTGAGAGAGTAGATTCAAGTGATCGTTAGCAGCGGGGGCCAGGCTCCCAGCTGGAGTGGAGTCCGCGCCTAATGATCTTGTTCCTGGCACCCGATCTGTTCAGTAAGACCTGTGTGGAGGCACCCGATGGACGGAAAGGACAAAGACAAGGCAAGAGCGCAAACGAAGGCGGTAGAAAAGCGCCCGCTGCCGACCATCGAGTGGAAGCTGACCGAAGAGGATAAAGACTTCCTCCGTTCCTGCAACATCCGCCCCAGCTAGCGGACTGTAGGACTTGAATCGCTAGTGAATGAGCGAGCCATCTTCGGCCGCTCCCCAATCGCGAAATCCTGGCTACGCCTGCGGTTGCGCTCAACTCGGCAAAGTTATTCTGGCACGCATCTTTAGCCCGCATTTCTCATCGCTGGTCTACTGCGCCGCCGCAATCATCCGCCCTGGCCGTGTTACGCTCGGTCGGCCTCCTCGACGTACTGTCAAAGTACGACTGCGGTGGCCTCGGTCGCAAGCCTTGCCAGGACGGCCCTTGCCGCGCCTCACTACGACAAGCGATGAGAAATTCGGGTTAGACGATTCCCCAGTCGATTCCTCGGCAGAAGTAAGCGCTTTTTACCCCTCATCAGACGATCAGAAGACATTCACCGTACAGTCGGCCTCTGCTGTCAGGTTCTGGGCTGAAGTGGCCGTGAGCCTGAAGGTCGTGCTGGTGGCCATCGACAGGGTGATCGATCCATTTGCCGGAAGACCGGAAGCGATCACCACACCGGTGCTTAGATTGCTCAGGGAGACCGTCTGAGCACCTGATGTGGCCCAACTGATTTGTGCATCTCCACCACTGGGAACCGAGGATGGGGCACAAACGAACTGCAGTATTGTGGGTGGTTGGAGGATGACTTCCACAATCACGTTTGCGCTGACGATTTCACCGGCACCGTTGGAAACATTCAAGGTATATAGCGTGGTTGACTGAGGGTTCACCGGGACCGAACCCGATGCCGCCAGGTTGTTGCCAATATTGGTGATGCTGACGACCAGGCTCGGGTGTTGGTCCGCATTGGTTTCCCATTCCAGCAGCACCGGGTCGCCCGGATTGATTACGTTGTCATTGGGATCTAGCAACGTTGCCGTAAAGCTGGTTATTACGGGCAGCGGAGGCTTGACGACTACAGTGACTGAGGCCGAAACAGTTTCGCCAGCACTGCTTGCGGCTGTCAGGGTGTAGGTTGTCGTCTCTGCGGGTGCGACGTCGAGGCTGCCGCTCGCTCCGCTGGTTGGCAAGGTGCTACCACTGGAGTTGGTAAGGGTCAGCGTGTCCGCGTTCTCAGTTACCCAGGCCAAACGCGAGGTTTCACCGACTCTGATCTCGGCGGGAATCGCCGTGAATTCCAGGATTTTTGGCAATGCTGGCCGCACCAGGACGGTGACGGAAGCTGTGACGATTTCGCCGCCGTTGTTACTCGCGGTCAAGGTGTAGGTCGTGGTGCCTTGAGGACGGATCCCCGCCATGCAGCCACTGACGAGATCATCCCCTGTCAAGTCAACCGTCCCTCCAGGCAAGTTAGTGATCGCAGCTTGAACGACGTTCTCCATGCTCCAGCACAAATCTGTGGTTTCTCCCTCGCGGATCTCCGCAGGGGTCGCGGTGAATTGCGTGATGATGGGCGTGATGGGACGGACCACGATGGTGACATCAGACGAGACGATCTCACCTCGGTCATTGGTGGCTGTCAGCGAATAGGTCGTTGTTGCCAAAGGGCAGACCACAAGTTGATCCGAAGGATTCACGTCGACTGGATCACCTCCTGAAGTGAGATTGGCAACGAAGACCCGACTGGCACCCCGAGTCTCCCACTGCAGCGTGGAGCAATCTCCCAGACGGATTTCCGGAGGGGCGGCCGTAAAGCGCACGATTTCGGGAATATCCGGTCTGACGAGCACGGTCGCCTCCGCACTGACACATTCATTCACTAGATTGCAGGCGGTGAGAACGTAGGTAGTCGTGTCCGCAGGCGAGACCGATAGAGTACCGCTCTCGGGATTCAGGGCACTACTGCCTGGCACGTTCGAGATGGTAACGGTGCTTGCGTTGTTCGCCTCCCACTGCAACTCAGATGATCCCCCAACCCGGATCTCCGACGGATCGGCCCGGAAAGTGAGAATCACCGGCTGATCTGCCCGCACGGAGGAAACTGCTACAACATCTGGTGCGCTCTCGAGCCGTGACCTCTCCACCGCCTGAAGGCGGTGGATTCGACCTGCGACTAAAGTCGCCTAAAGACCTCGCCTCCGATGCAGGCGACTCGCTTGATCGCCTGTCTCACTCGGCTCGGCGCCCACTTCCCTGACTCGCCCAGCAAGCCGTACTCTAGCCTCTTACCTTCCCTACGCACACCGGCTTGCTGTCACAAGCCTCCTGAAGGCTTCGCCTAAAGGCGAGGGGGTTCACCCATCCCCGAGTGGGACCCTAAGCTGTCTTTCACCACCAGTTGAAGCGAGCACATCTCGCCATTGCCTATGACGAATGACGGAGTCGCCGTTTGGGCTTCCTCCAATACGGTTGTCGGTGCGCAGTCCCCCAGCAAGGTCCAATTGAAATCGAGTGAGTCGCCTTCGGGATCGGAAGACCCGGTCCCGTTCAGAACCACCCTGGTGAAGGGGTTCAGGCCAAGCTGGTCGGGTCCTGCGTCTGCGATGGGACGCTGGTTGCCTCGTCTGACGATCTTGGTGAGGGTCTCATAGCGAACGCGTGGAACGAAAACCGGGACCGGCCCGTCATCCCCGCGGAAAGTCGAGGGTCTCGACCAATCGTCGAACCGCAGTCCGAATCCCACTCGCATTGAGTTTTCCTGGCCCACGAAGCTCTCGTTGTATCCCACCTCGGCCGCCAGCCCGATTCTCTTCCAAAGCCTCGGCATAACGTAGCGAACCACGCCGCCGGGAACATCGCCGCGAACCGCCGAGCTCATATAGCCGAAGGCCCCCTCGACATAGGACCTATCTGTCACCGATACCTGGAAGTTGACGCCTACCTGATCCATGACCTTCAGGAATGTCTCCTCGAAGAACACGTCATCGAACTGGACTGTTTTCACAACCGGTTCATCCAGATTTGCCTTGGTGTAATAGAAACCGGCCTGGCCGCGGCCGAACAGATAGCCGACGTTGAAGAAGAACTGTCCCAACGTTCCCCCGCTATCGAAGCGATCCCGGTCGACGTAGCGGATACTCTGCATGGTCGAAATCTGAAAATCTCTAAAGCGGAAAACCGGCCCAACGTCAATCTGAATCTCGGTGCTGCTGAAGTCGGCCAGATCTCGCCTGGTCCGATCGATGAAGTTGCCGGTCTCAGGCAGGATCTGGTCTAGATCGAAGAAGTCCCGATGGGTCCGGAACGAAACCTGTCCCTGTGTCTGCAAGGCGACGTTACGGTTGAAACGATGGAACATTTGGCCGCCCGCATCGCCTTCGAGGCTCTTTGACTTGGTGTTCGTCCCCAGTTGGAAGCCCAGGAGTTTGAATGTCGGAAAGAACTGGCTGAACGATGAGGTGCGTCTGACAATTATTTCTTTGATGTCAACGTAGTTGCCGTCGGAGAGCTTCCAGACGTATCCCAGAACTGTCTTGTCTGGATGATCCTTTGCCACCATAACACTGGAGGCCGGTCTGACCTTGGAGGCATCTCGTAGGTTTCCTACATAGACTGTATATTCTCCGTCCGGGATGTATATCTTTCCCACGCCGATCCCGGATTCCAGATTGATCGACCTCTGAGACCTGAACTCGACCGCCTTCTGACGCAACCAGGTCTCCTTGGCTTTTTCTTTAGGGGATACGAAAAAGTAATCGGTCGGCCCAATCGGGATTTCCAATTCGGCCGCGTCATCCAGATAGTACTTCGTATGGTAGTTCGTGACGATAGGATCTCGGAACTGAAGTGTCAGAGACTCCGCGAATCTGCGGGCCCGAACTGAGGCCGCCTCCTCAGAACCCGCGACCATGACGTTCAGCTTCTCAAGAGCAATCAGGTCAGGCGAACGATCGATTCTTAGCTCATAGGCCCCTGACTCCAGCCGGTAGTCGCCTCGCTTCACCTCATACGCTTTGTGCAGATCTCTGAGAGAATCCTTGCCCAATCGATCATTCGAAAGTACGTCCTGTAGCGAGACTCCCCTGTTGCGGGAGTATTCGAGTGCTAGCCGATTATGGAGGTCATAGAGATCCTGGTAGTCGATTATGACTGCCGCCATTTTCATCAAGGAATGGATCTTGATCAGTCCAACCGCATCGTCGTCCTGGTCCTGTTGGTATGCGGCGTCTGCCTCGTTACACCTTTGTTGCATCTCCTTGACGAGGTAGTAGGCTTCTCCCAGAGGCAGCCTGAACTCCAATTCTTGCAAAGAAACGAAGGAGGACTTGATGTCGGCGAGGGCGGCCTCGACTTGACGCTGTCCCTGGGCATGAAGCCCCACCGGCCAGCAGAGAGCGAGGACGGCGATGAGGAGGCCTACCAAAGGAGTCGCGATCGGTTTTCGGCGCATTCGACAAGTCTTCTCTGTGTTATGAATCGTGCCCATTTTTCCTTGAACTCCTTTAAGTTGCCAAAGGACGTAGTGTCGCCAGACTCATCCAGATGCTCCATGGCCTTTGTCTCCGCGCCTAGCACGTAGTGGGCAATCGCCAACTGCCCATGGATGAGTTCAGAATCGCTGTCGGCAAGTACCGCGGGATCGTCGAAGAATCTGGACGCGAAGCAAATGGACTCTTGGTACAAACCCCGTTGCTGAAGCTTCTCGTTCTGCGTGTAGATGCGGTCGAAGAGTGATGTGCGAGCCGTCTTCAGCTCGGAGTCATCCGGCCTTGGAACGTTCTGAATGTAACTCCAGATACCGTTGTACAGCGCTGTGCAAGATCGATCTGCCAAGGACTGCTGAACCTCGAACCCCAGCGAATCAGCTTCGGACTGTTTGTACAAGGCATTCAGATCGTCGCTGTATTGGTTGAAGGGAATCCAGCTCCGGGAGGGATCACTCAGCAAGGTCACACCCTTGATCAGGTGTTGCTTGATCATGTCCTCCCTTTCGCTCTCGGTGAGGGTTTCAATCCGCTTTTTTAGCGAAGTCGTATTGGCGGCCTGCTGTACAAGTCGGCGAGCAGCATAGAAGTAGCTTGGCCCAGAGATATTCGCCGCATCGAACTCGATGAGCCCATCATGGGCCTCCTTCAAGCTCTGTTGAAACGAGTGACCCTCAAACAATTCGATCGCATCTGTGAGGACGGGATCTAGCCAGGTGCCAAGCATTTGACCAAGATCCGGATAAGTCATGGCTAACACTGTGGTTGCATTGATGAAGTCTTGAAGCAGCTCTTTCACCCGGTCCAGATTCTTGTCGGAGAGACCATACGCTCGTCTCAAGTAAGTCTGCTTTCCCCTGTCATCTCCGGACTTTTCCAATTGCTGCAGCTGGCTTCGAGCCTTGAGCGTGGCACCAAACTCGAGGAAGGCCTCTTCCATGAATCGATAGCATGAGAGGGGATGTTTGGAAGGGATCTCGCTGAGAACGGCCACTCGAAGGGAAACGCACCCTCTCACCAACCGAGCCAGTTCATCGAGATTCTCGTTATCAAGCGACTGATAAAGGAAAAGCACCAACTCATATAGGCATCTTGACGATGCCCTACTGGCGGTTGATGACGGCAGCTTCTTCGTCGCGTCGTACAGGTCTGTGGCTATTTCGCGCTGAATCTGCTGCTCATGCGGATCTACATCACCGGATTCGGGCTGGTCCGGAGCGAGCAAGCTAGTGCCCGTCCGGAAATCCGTAAGTAATTGATAAGGAAGGGGAAAGAGGGCTTTTTCAAGCTCCGAAATTGTCAGGGTCGTTTGCTAGACTATCTGGTGTAAACAATTAGACTGAAACGACTTAGGACGATTTCAGGAGTTCGAAGATGCGTCAAAAGCGTGAAAAACAACGCCCCCTTTCCCCACCATGGCCCGATCACCAACTGGCCAATGAATTGAAGCTGATCTCGCGCATCCTGGACGACAATCCCCAGACGCTGGAGCTGATAGTACAAGATCTCTCTGACAGGGTCGATTCCAGTGTCGGCGCCCCCGGTTTGACGGCCGAGCAGGTGCTGCGTTGTGCCGTCATCAAACAGCTGCATCAGTTCAGCT
This sequence comes from Acidobacteriota bacterium, assembly GCA_965222655.1. Classification (GTDB taxonomy): domain Bacteria; phylum Acidobacteriota; class UBA6911; order RPQK01; family JAJDTT01; genus CAUZIZ01. Next base: position 828,079 of record CBDCUP010000021.1, on the reverse strand, counting down.
ATCGCAAGCTGGAGTTTCATCTGGTGGATTCGCAAAGCTGTCAGAGGTTCTGTCGCTTGCCCTATGGGGCGTCGATCAGCAAAGCCACCCTGGCGGAGAACCTGGGGAAGATTGAGCCGGGGACATGGAAGGCGATCAACGACCACTTGGTGCGCTGGGCGCAGGCTCGGGGTCTGGAAAAAGGCCAACGGATTCGGGTCGATGCCACGGCGGTCCAGACCAACGTCCACTATCCGCTCGACAGTGAGCTGTTGGACGACGGCATTCGAGTCGTCACCCGGTGGCTGGGGCGGCTGCGGGACTGGGAAGGGATCGGCTTCGTCGATCACACGCGACGGGCCAAGCGGCGCGTCCTGAACATCCGCAACCGCCGCGGCAAGAAGCGCCTGGAGAGTTACCGCGATCTGATCAAGGTGGCGTCCAAGACGGCCCACTATGCCGAGCAGGCGCTGGCCGCGTCGGCGCAGTGGAGCGATCCCCTCAGTCTGGCCGGGGCGGCGCAACTGGCCCACTATCTGGAGCTGTTGCACCAAGTCATCGAGCAGACTCAACGACGGGTCCTTTCGGGCGAGGCCGTCGCGGCCCAGGAGAAGATCTGTTCCCTCTTCGAAGAGCACACCGATATTATCAAGAAGAGCCCTCGGGAAACGGTTTTCGGCCACAAAGTGTTTGTCAGCACGGGGGCCTCGTCGCTGATCCTGGATTGTGTGGTGGAACGCGGGAATCCAGCCGATAGCAACTATGTGCAACCCTTCTTAGAGCGTCATCGACAGCTGTACGGGAAGGTTCCGCGCCAGAGCGCCTGGGATGGCGGTTTTGCCTCGGCTGCCAACCTGAGCTGGGCCAAAGAGCAGGGGGTACAGGACGTGGCCTTTTCCAAAAAGTGTGGGTTGACGGTCGAGAGCATGGTGCGTTCCAGTTGGGTCTACAAACAGCTCAAACGCTTCCGGGCCGGGATCGAGGGGTGCATTGGGACCCTCAAGCACACCTTTGGTCTCCACCGCTGTACCTGGAAAGGCTGGCCTCACTTTCAAAGCTACGTCCATGCCAGCGTCCTGACCTATAACCTGGTCGTCCTGGCCCGACTCCTGTTGTAGTCTTTTGTGGCTGACCGTACTGCCTTGTGGCTCCGACTCAGGGAGAGGTCTGCGCCGAACCGGTGTTTTTTGGCCCGTGCGCCCTCGCTCGCTCGTCCTCGCTCTGGATCGAGCTGGGTCGAGTCGGTCTGTCAGCAGTCTCAGGTATAAAAAGTGGTTCCGATTCAACAGATTACAGTTCTGGGAACCCCGGTTTCCGGACGGGCACTAACTAGCTCCGGCGTGTCCGCGAACCGGCGAAGATCGACCTTGCCTCCGTCGCCAAAGCTGCGCATTAACCTTCCGGTTTTGGGATCGGTGGCGGTCAAGTAGTGCCGACGAACCGACAGGAGGCGCTCGCCGTTGCCGTTTCGCCAGTACGCAACACCCCGGCTGGCCCGTCCCCTCAGCGCGCCCTCCCCTTGTTCGTGCAACTCTTGCACCCAGATCGTCCTGCCAGTCGCCGGGTCGAACGCCTCGACGAGACCAATGCGGTTCGAGGCGTAGAGCACGCCGTTGACCAAGATGGGCGTGGACTGAAGCAGGTTTTCGGACTTCAAATTGGGGTACTGGGCGAGGAGCTCCTCGGCCACCCCGGGCCGCCGCCACGCGGTACGCAGGGTCTTGACGGTATCCTTGTTGATTTGATCGAGTAGGGAGTACCGTGTGAAGCCTTTGTCACCGCCGTGGTAGGGCCACCCGCCGTCCCTGCTGCCCTGTTGCCCCTCAACCGCGGCGCCGGCCGCGAGCAGCGCGACGCACAACAGAACGCAAAATCTAGCGTCCTTGGACAGGCTTTTTACGTGCTGTACTAGACAGAGGGCCATTGTCACCTCGCCCAATTCTCCATAGCACTCCCCTGCGAGCTTAGCAAAGATACCGGGGTTAAGTACGTTTTCGATACAACTATCTATAGCCGAAATTTTGACAGCATGTGGTGGGTGAGGTCTCGTTACAGACCCAGGACCAGGAGCGTCCACCGGGAGCACCGCGGCTCGACGCTCATCTTGGTCGGGACTCCTCTCCTGCTACTTCAGGAATCTGATTTGGTCTCGCCAGTCTCGCTCGTCGATGGGAGCAATCGTGCCAATCAGATAGAGATTGGGACGGTGCTCGTAGTGCTTCCCTTCGACAATAGCTTCTTCGGTTTTACTGCCGAACATGTGGAAACGGTTTCCCTCCACCACCGTGGAGGGCATGTTGTTGTTCAGAGGCAAGGGATCTCCTCGGCCGAACAATCCGGTCTTGGTGTCGTAGACCATTACGTCAGCGTAATATCCCTTCTCCTTGTAGTGCTTGTAGGGCCGGCCGTAGGAGGGCCTCACGGATCCGTCGGGATTCAGAATCGAGGCGTACTGGTAACCGCCCACCAAAAGGATGAACCGACCATCGTAGGTGATCTGGCCGCTGGGGTAGTTGCCGCTGGCGATAGGTAGATCCGGTAGCCTTTCCCACTGACTTCGGGCGGGGTCGTAGGACCAGTTGTCCACCACAGTGCAGTACTGTCCTGCAGCGTTGTCGCCTCCGCTCAGACCTCCAAGTACGTAGACCTTGCCCCCGGCGGCGGAAACCGCCGGATACCAGCGAGCCGTCCCTGGACAGATCGCCAGATTCTTCCAGCCGGCATTCGGATTCCGTGTGTCAAAGACCAGGAGCCTAGCGCCCAGGCGAGGGATCTTTCCGTTTCGGTCTGCATTCGTGTACATCTTCTCGCGGTTGTAGTCCATGCCGCCGAAAATGTAGATTTTCTCGTCGATGGCACAGATGCCGGCACCCCCGGTAGCCCAGGGGAGATCCGGCATCGACTCCCAGATCCACTCTCCTCTTTCCTTGGAGAGGCGGTACCCGTCACGGTAGGTGTAGGGATCGAAATAGCTGAACCCGCCCCAGAGATAGAGCCGGTTTCCGACGGGAATTGCCGCATGGGCCTGCCGACGGGATCCGGGGAGGTCGGGCAACTCCTTCCAGCCTGATGAGGAGCCTCGGAGTTTCAGACCATAGACCTTCTTGATGAACTTCTTTTCACTTTCTGGGCAGGTGGTGGGAATACCAAACCCGGCCACCGAGATGAGAGTGTCGTGGATGATTCCTCCGTTGCTGGTCTGCAGCGAGCGCCCACAACTGGGGACCTCCGGCCCGACCGCATAAGTGATGTTCAACATCTGAGGCAAGATGTCCCAGGCTGTCTGGTCTGCTTCTGCCAATTGGATTTGGGGGGCGTCCTGCCCTTGAAGATGCGAGCATAGCGGTAGAAAAACTGCTATTACCAACCCAAGGGTTTTCGGTACACCCAGTCTTTGTGTTCTCACCATCGTCCCTTTCTGGAGGTTCCTCCGCGGTCGAGCTGGACCCCACAATCATGGCCTTCGCCAGTGTAAACCTCGGTTCAGCGGGGGACAACCAACAAGCTACTGGGGTAACCTTAAGGTTAGGCGAGAAGAGCGGCACCACAACGCTGGCAATGGAGAGAGTAGAGGGAACCCAGGTAGCAGCGCTCACCGAATCCTCCTGATCTGTCTAGGCTTAATGCTCCCTCCCACTGTCGGGAATCTTGGCGCTGAATCGATTCCCAGGCAGGAAGGGTATTGGGAGGGCAGTTTGATCTACACCCTCGAAGCGCGTCCTACCCCTCAGTGCCATGCCTCGACCCTCGCCGAGACCAGTGAGGGTCTAGTAGCGGCTTGGTTTGGTGGCACGCATGCAAAGCATCCCGACGTCGGCATCTGGCTGTCGCGTCGGATCGGGGGTCGTTGGACGACACCAATCGAGGTCGCCAACGGCATCCAGAACAAACCAAACCGCGATTCCTCGCAGCGCCATCCTTGCTGGAATCCGGTCCTGTTCCAACCCAGGACCGGTCCCCTGATGCTTTTCTTCAAGGTGGGCCCAAATCCCCAGCAGTGGTGGGGCGAGATGATGATCTCTGAAGACAAGGGAAAGATATGGAAGAATCGCGTCAGGCTACCGACCGCTGGCATCGGCCCGGTCAAGAACAAACCCATCCAGCTGGCGGATGGCGCCATTCTCTGTGGATCCAGCACCGAACACGAGGGATGGCGAGTCCACTTTGAGATGACTTCAGATCTGGGTAGCACCTGGTCGCGCACCCAGCCGATCAACGACGGAGTCGCAATCAGCGCCATTCAACCGAGCATTCTCACGCATCCCGGGGAAGGCTACAGGCGCTGGGCCGAAGCCGGCAGGGCCGGATCTGGGAGGCATGGTCGACTGACGAGGGCAATACCTGGGGTGAAATGACGTTGACGGACTTGCCGAACCCCAGCGCTGGAACCGACGCCGTCACGCTGAGGGATAAACGGCAGCTGCTAGTCTACAACCCCACCACCGAGGGTAGATCACCGCTAAATGTTGCCATATCCAAGGATGGCGAGGAATGGGCCAGGGTCCTCACCCTGGAGGATGAGCCGGGCGAATATTCCTACCCGGCAGTAATCCAGACGGGGGACGGGCTGGTTCACCTCAGCTACACCTGGAAGCGCCGAAGCATCAAGCACGTTGTAGTCGATCCGCAGAAGCTCGGCCGCGGGAGCGAATAAATAGTCGGAGGGACGGACAGAATGTCGAGGTTTCGGTCGGTCCGGCCCCCGGCTGCGGGCCGGATCATTCAGCGAAAAACTTCGGCTGAGTACGGGGGAGATTGTGCTGCTGACCGGTCGCTCCTGCCTTCGTCGTCCTCGGCGGCCGGAACTTGGGCTCATATTGCAGACAAGTCAAGTCGCTCGCGGCTCTGTTGGCTGCAGCTGTTTCCGGTACTGCTCACTGCATCACTCCATCACTATTCAGCTCAGGAACTGCGAAAGGCAAAGGAGAAAAGCTGAGCGTTCTGCAGCTGAAAACGGAGGCTGATCGGCTTCCCCTGGAACTCTGCAACCTTGGCCTGTCGAGGCCACTCGACCCTGGCCCGAATATCATCCCCGCTGAACGCATTCGAAGACGCCCAACCCTCGATCGGTTTTCCCGCTGCGTCCAGAACTTCGACGCTGATGCGGCCTCCTTCTCCGGTCTTGGCGTTAATCTCCAACCGGTCACCGGAAAAGAGAATTGGAATTGTGGTCAGGGTCCCACCCTCGCCGGGGCCATCGACCGATACGAAACGATCCAGCTTCCAGCGGGCAAGGCCAATGCTGCCGGTTTGGGTTGTGCCCCTGCCGGTGCCTTGGGAGCGGTAGAGACAGGGGTCTCCGTGGGTATAGGTAGAGCCACCGTAGTACAACCATACCTCGTCTCCCACTCGAAGCGCCCGGGACTGTGTCACGAAGAAGCCGCGGTCCCAGTCTGCCAACCCTCCCCGAGGCACGCAGGGCTCTCGAAAGGGTCTTTCCCAGTGGAGCAGGTCGCGAGAAATGGCGAGCTGCAGCTCCCCAGGACCTTCGTGATTCCCATACCGTGCGTTGTTGTTGATCGTAAACAGCCAGGGAAACGCTAGAGTGCAGCTCTCGGCCAGGTAGAATCCCATGCCATAGATCTCCAAACGCCATCCTTCCCAGGGTCGGTCTGCCCGGACCACCGGATTGGACGGGTGCTTTTCGGCAGGGTGGAGCGTGAAGCCCACTCCCTGAGATTCTCTGACCAGGAGGCGATCCACGAAAAGCTGGGCCTTGCCACCCACGTTGAATGGGCTTACCGGCCGAGGCTCAAGGCTACGGAGTGTCGATACGGTATCTTCCCGACCGGGACCAGCGCCGGACGCGAAGGGGACTGCACTCACAGCCGAGGCGCTACCCGCAACCTTTAGGGTCCCATTCGGGGATGGGTGAACCCCCTCACCTTTAGGCGAAGCCTTCAGGAGGCTTGCTCCAGCAAGCCGGTGTGCGTAGGGAAGGTAGCCGGCTAGCGTGTGGGTTGCTCGACGACTCGACGAAGTGGGCGCCGAGCCGACTGTTGGGGGTGGTTAAGCGAGTCGCCTGGATCGGAGGCGAGGTCTTTAGGCGACTTTAGTCGCACGTCGAATCCACCGCCTTTAGGCGGTGGAGAGGTGACCTCAAGAACTCTCTTCTCTTCATGTTAACCCCTACCAAGAAGTGTTTTGGCTAGCTCGCAGGACATTTCGTTCCGAGAGGGCGGAGATGCGGATGCCGCCAGTGTCTCACGTCAATTCCCAGCGGCTGGGGTCGATGCCTTCAGCCTCACTGGGCATATCGGGATGGACGTTCCCTGCATCGGGTAGCCAGATGCGGCGGTTGCGGTCCGTCATGACGGCCCTTACCGCCCCTGAAACTCCCGAAAGCTCCTGCTCCGACCAGGTGGCCACAGGTTCGAATGGACCAGACCAGGGTGGCCTATAGGCTAGACCGAGCATCTCACGAGCCTGCCCACTACGATTTGGAAAGTTTCCATGGAAGACGTTCTGGTTGATCAAACAAGCAGCACCTGCCGGGCAGGTCACCATCACCTCTTCCGGATGCTCGCGGTAGCGTAAATAGGGATTGCCGTGATTGTGAAAGCTGAGATGAGAGCGGGGCACGACCCTGAAAGGAGCCCGCTCAGGGGTCAGATCCTGAAGGTAGTACAAGACCCGCACCAAACGCGGACAGCTCTGTTCGGCTCCGAAGATCTTAGATCCCCAAGGCTGCCCGTCAGCATGGAGGTTGATCGCCGGACATCCGGCCTCGGAGCGAGAGTAATCGTAGGTCATGAGCACCGGAAGGTCACCGAAGAGACGTTCCAGCCACGCGATCATAGGGGGGTTGGCGATGAGTTCCGTGATCGCTCCACCGGTCCACTGGATGTCGTCGTGGCCCTGTTTCTTGTCGGTGTAGTCTGGGCTTTCCGTTGGGATTGGCTCCAACTCAGAGTGCAGTTGTGCCACCTGGTCCGGGGTCAGCATTCCCGGCAGGACGACGTATCCCTCGACTTCCAGGTGGCGGACCTGCTGTCCGAACGAAAGACCACTCCAATCCGTATTCACAATGCTGGGATTCCTTGTCAACTCGTCTTCCTTTCTCTCCGACCGATTGTCAGTCGCTAGTTGAGACTCAATTTAACGGCAGCCAGAGATCGAATCAAGATCGAGCGCCTGGCGAAAGTCGTTGATGATGTCTTCGGTAGCCTCGATACCGATAGAAACGCGGATCAGGGAATCGGAAATCCCCAGCCGCAGGCGTTCTTCCCGTGCTATCCCCGCGTGAGTAGTTGTTGCGGGAAGGGTGACCAGAGTTTCAACACCTCTCAGGCTGGGAGCGATCAGGGGGATCTCCAGCTTCTGTAACAACGCATTCGAGGCCTCCAGGCCACCTCTGAGCTCGAAGCTCAACATGCCACCGAACCCAGAGAAAAGAGCTAGTTGTCGGTAACCGCCATGTTTCACTCGGCTATCCATACCCTAACCTACCTCTATCCCATCCCTATCCTACCGGTGATCTTAGCCCACTATTCTGACATAAGTCATTCCGTTTCAATAGAATGTAGGCGGCGCTTTCCGGGAATTGTTCTCCATGCGAGCAGTGAGGCGGGAAATCCCTGTCCCCCCATTGAGGTGGCAAATTGCAGGTTGTTTTGGCCCGTTCACCCGGGAGTGGCCACCTCCCGTGGCGTCACCCCTGTTCTGAAGCTATACTGTGTGACAATGAGAGCTACGAGTAGCTTTATCCTCTTCGCCTGCCTTCTCGCCGCTTGCTCACTCGCTTCTTCGGGTGAGGAAGATTCGTCAATTTCGGCGGGGAACTTTCTCTGGATCGGCAAAAACTTCTGCACCGGTGGCCAGCCGTCTCTCGAGGATTTGAGCAAGCTCAAAGCCCAGGGTGTTCGGAGCCTTCTCAATCTGCGAAGACCTGGGGAAACGGATCTGTTCCAGCAGGAAAAAGAAGCGGCTCGATCTCTTGGTCTCAACTTCTTCAACATTCCGGTCGATTCGTCAAACCTGCAGGCAGAGCAAGTCGACAAGTTTCTAGAAGTTGTTTCCGAGGAGTCCAATCACCCGGTGTTCATCCACTGCGCTAGCGCCAGTCGAGTGGGCGGCTTGTGGATCATCTATAGAGTGCTTCACGATGACTGGAGCATCGAGAAGGCCGAAGAGGAGGCTCGTCGCATCGGTCTGAGATCGTCGGGGCTGTTGGAGTTTGCGCGTAGCTACCTGGAAGAGGCGCGTCGCTGATTCGCAGGGGCCCAGACCTTTCAGTATTCACAAGGTCTTGCGGAAGCGCTTGCCAATCCCAAGGAACCGGGTCTGACGACCGGGGGTTCCAGAGGACCATTGACGATGGATAGTCGGTCGAAACGCGGTTGGTTTTTCAGAGAGCATGTGTCGGTTTTGCCGATCTTTTTCATGCTAACCCTTCCCATCCTGGGCAATGACGTCTGGCGCGAAAGCAGCTTTGAGGATTTCGCTGACGGCAGCTTCGGGGATGGAGGTGCCAACACCTACGTCTCCCGGAAAGGACGGATCCAGCTGATCAACCGCTGGGATCTCAACCACGATGGGTACATGGATCTTGTCTTTTCCAACACCCATCCCCACCGCGAGAAACTGGATGCAGAGATCTACTGGGGGAACGGGAAAGACTTCGACGTTTTACGCAAGTCCTACGTTCCGAATGACGGAGCCCAGTGGTCGTCCGCAGCCGATCTGAACAACGACGGCCAGATGGATCTGGTCCTGGCGAATTACACCAACGGGACCTGGGATGGGATGGATTCCTTCGTCTATTTCGGCGGAATCAAGGAGCTGCAAGAGCGGAAGGATGCCTCCCAGTGGGGATTCTATCCCTTTTCGCGCAAGCTGACGCTGCCGACGCGTGCGGCCCAGGGCAGTGCGATCGGCGATCTGAACCGGGATGGCCATCTCGATATCATCTTCGCTCTGTCCGCCGGATTCTGGGAGTATCGAGTCGGCTTTCGGGGGGGAGGCTACGAGTCGCCTTGTCCGATCTATTGGGGGTCTGAGAAGGGATTCGATCCCAAGAATTCCACCGACTTGCCCGCCCTGGGAGCGTCCGACGTCGCCGTTGAGGACCTGAACGGAGATTCCTGGCCAGACGTGGTATTCGCCAATCAGGAGGCGGGCGGGAATGCCGACGTCAACTCGTTTGTCTACTGGGGCGGCCCTGAAGGCTTCGATCCGGGCCGGCGGACCGAGCTTCCGACCCACCAGGCGTGGTCGGTGGAGCTGGCCGATGTCGACGCCGACGGCCGCAGCGATATCGTTTTTGCGAATGGAAAGGGGCCCGTTTCGTACGTCTATCTGAATCGCGATGGCGGCTTTTCGGAGCAGGACCGGCATGAGCTTCCCACCCATAACGCTCGTGGCTGTGTGGTGGATGACTTCAACAACGATGGCAAACCCGATATCTTCTGCAGCAATCACCAGGCGGAAGGGAATCCCCTCACGTTTTCCTACCTCTACTGGGGATCGGCCGAAGGTTTCTCGGCCGAGCGCCGTCAGGAATTCGAGACTGTCGGTGCCTGGGGCGTCTCGACAGCGGACCTGAACCAGGACGGCTGGAAAGAAATCATCGTCTCGAACTACAAGGAGCACTTTTCCTTCGATGTGCCTTCCTACATCTTCTGGAACAAGCCCGAAGGGTTTCTCGATACACGGCGCACCTCCCTTTTTACCCAGGGGGCGGTTGGCAACCTGTCTGCCGACTTCAACGGGGACGGCCATTTGGATCTCCTCTTCAACAACACCGTTGGTCGCAGCCGGGGAGGGAACAGTCCCATCTATGTCTATTGGGGGGATCAGCAGGGGAACTATAGTCCCAAACGAAGGCTGTCCCTACCAGCCGTCGATCCCTACGAGTGGGCCGCCGCAGACCTCAATGACGATGGATGGACCGAACTGATTGTGTCCAATTTCGGAGAGACTGTGCGCTGGAAGCAGGAAAGCAATATTTACTGGGGCAGCCCCAAGAGCTTTTCTCCCAGCAGGCGTTCGGCGCTGACTGGGAATGGAAGTGCCGGAGCCACTGTGGCGGACCTGGACCGGGACGGCTATCTGGATATCGTGCTGTCCAATGCTCCCAAGGCAACCGATAAGGAGAAAGGTGCGTTTGTCTTTTTTGGAGGAGCGGATGGTTACGTGGTGCCCGAGCGTCTGGAACTTCCCACAGGGCGCTCCGGAATTCCCGCAGTTGCCGACATCAACCAGGACGGATTCCTCGATCTGCTCTTCGCCGGCGGGGATGAAGGTGTCCCCATTTTTTGGGGAGATGGGACACGCAACTACTCTTCCTCTCGCCGGGACTTCGTTGCCGGATCAAAGGGGCTCCGTGACGTCGAAGTGGCAGATTTGAACCAGGACGGCACCCTGGATCTGGTGCTGAGTCGGAGTATCGAGGCAGGCAAGCGGCTGACCACCGGCTTTGTCTACTGGGCTGCCGGGCCGGGGGAGTTTTCGAAGGAGCGACGAGATTCCTTCGAGATTGAGGGCACGAACCTCATCACCGTGGCGGATGTCAATCAGGATGGCTGGTTGGATCTGGTCTGCCCCAACTACAACACGGGCTCCAGCCGGGCCACCCTGTCGCGAATCTACCTGGGAGGGCCGGATGGCTTTCCCGCCGAGCGGATGTTTACCTTGCCTACCAATTCGGGCGCAGGGAGCCTGGTCACCGATTTCAACCAGGACGGGTACACTGATATCCTCATGGTCTGTCATCGCTCCGAGGGAGATCCCAACCAAATCGGATCCTTCGGCGATCACGTCACCGATTCCTTTCTCTACTGGGGAGGGGCGGACGGATTTCAGCCAGACAGGCGACTGGGAATACCCGCCCGTGGACCCCACAACGACTCGGGTGTCGACCTGGGCAACATCTATGATCGCCGTCATGAATACGACTACATCTCCTCCGTTCACGTCTATGGCGACTCGGTTCCTCGCGGCATTACCTGGAAGGCCCAGACGCCGCACGGAAGCCGGGTACGCCTGCAGCTGCGCAGCGCTGCCGGGGCCGAGGGGCTGGAGAAGGCTTCCTGGATGGGTCCTGGGGGGGCCGGCACCTACTACGAACAGCCGGGAACCCTACGCCGTTTCGATACTTCCCACCAGGCGATGCAATATCGGGCTGTTCTCAATCCAACGGCAACTGGGGCCGTGTCTCCCATTCTGGAGGAGGTTGTCGTTGTTTTCGATTAAGAGGGTGCCGACTGTGCGGATAATCACAATCCTCTGTGGGGTAACACTGGGACTCATCTGGAATTCACCCGCTGAAATCCAGGAAGAGTCGTACAATTACGACGGATCGAAGGTGCCGCCCTACACGCTGCCCGATCCCTTGCTGACATCCAGCGGAAGCAGGATCACGCATAAAGAGACCTGGCGCCGGCTCAGGCGAGTGGAGATTCTCAAACTCTTCGAGACTCACGTCTATGGTCGAAGCCCTGGACGACCACGGACCACGGCTCATAAGGTGTTGGTTGACCCCTCGGCCCTGGGTGGCCTAGCCACCCGCAAACAGGTCTCAATTTTCTTCAAGAACGACAAAACAGGCCCCAGCATCAACCTACTGATCTACCTTCTCAATAGCGAAAAAGAGGCGGTCCCCGCCTTTCTGGGACTCAATTTCAATGCGAATCACTCGATTCACACTGACCCCGGCATTACGCTCTCGGACCAGTGGATGCGTCCCTCCAAAGAAGAAGGGATCGTCGTCGATAATCGGGCCACCGAAGCCTCGCGCGGCGTCAGCGCCAGCCGCTGGCCGGTGGAAAAGATTCTGGCCCGAGGGTATGCCCTGGCGACGGCCTACTATGGGGACATCGATCCCGACTTTGATGACGGCTTCCAAAATGGGGTGCATCCCCTTTTTTACGAAGGAACTCAGAGCCAGCGTATACCCGACGGGCAGCCGCTTTCTCACTTTCCAATCACAGAATCGATGTTGGTTGCGAGTTCTTTGAGATCGGTACCCCCATGGCTCGCATACCGCACGTAACCTCGGCTGTCGACGAGTACATAGAGCGGAACCGCCATTAAGAGACCCTCCATACTGCCGAACATCTTCCATAGGGGATCATCATCTCCCCTCTTGCTCATGACGTGAGGCCAGTTCAGTTCGTATTCGCCGATGATCCTCTCTGCGCTCGCCGCTTTCTTTTCGTTGTCGACGTTCACGGCGATTACTTTGACCCTGCCTTCCCACTCCCGCTCGAGTTCTTGGAGTCTTGGAAACTTTGCTACGCACGGACGACACCAGGAGGCCCAGAAGTCCAGTAAGTACGTCTTGCCCCTTAACTCACCCTTAACTCTCCTGACGTGATCGTTTTGCCGTTTGTTGTCTCTAAGGCAAACTCAGGCGCCGGCTCGCCGATACGCGGGATTTGAACTTCGGTCCTAACCAGCTTGACGAAGGATCCGTCTGGGGAAAGCACAGCGATGAGGAAGGAGTCACCGCAGGACTTGATGATCTGCAGCGATCGGAACACTTCTTCCATTCTGCCGATCTTGCCATCGCCGTCTGTGTCAATATTGATGTTACTGCCCCGCCTGCCATCATCGAAGACGCCGTTTCCATCTAGGTCATGCGCGGCAAAGAATGTCGGCAAGGACCCGGGAATGGGTCAAGCTGCCGTCGGTGTGAACCTCGAACGCACGAACCTGGCTGCGGGGCGTGTCGTTGACGTACAGCACCGACTCGTCGGGAGAAAAGGCGAGCCCGTTGGGACGGTCGAAATCGTCGGCGACCCGTGCGAAAACACCGTCGTGCGAAATGCGGTACAGGCCGTTGCACGGCTGTTTTTTCTGCTTACTGTACGACGACGATTCACCGGGAATGATTCCGTAGGGCGGGTCCGTAAAATAGATCGTGCCGTCCGAGCGGCTAATGGCGCAGGACACTTCCCGCTCTTTCGCCCGTCAGTTTGCCATCCTGTAGGGCGACTATCCCATTGACCAGGACATGGACCATGCCCTGACACACCTGATTCGGTTCGAAGGTCGTTCCGCGATCGGAAAAGGCTGCGGGATCGAAGATTGCAAGGTCCGCCCAGTTCCCCTTCCGAATGACTCCCCGATCCCTCAATCCCATGCGTTCTGCAGGCAAGGACGTCATGCGGCGTACTGTTTCCTGGGGGCTGAAAAGGGCCTTGTCCCGGGCAAACGTACGATAGTAGTAACCTGCCCAGGTATAGGATCCGTGGAAGGTTTCGTCCTGCAGGGGCCCATCCGGCGCCAGCGCGATTGCATCCGAGCCCGGCATACAGTAAGGGAGGCTCACGGGCAGATGTAGATCTGCTTCCTCGTAGGCCAGGCAGATGACCATCAAGGCGTGCAGATCATCGATCTCCGCCAGTAGGATGTCGTAGATCGCATCGTAAATACCGACACCCCAGGTATCAGCGATCTCGAATATGCTTTTCTGCGAGATCTCGGGCAGGGCCTTGCTGCGAAAAACGACAATTCGATTCCAGTCACCCTGTGCCAAGGAGACGATGATGCTGGAGTGTTGGCTCATCTCCTTCCGAGTCTTCGGGTCGTTCAGCCGCTCGGCAATAGAACCAGGACCTCCCTCCAGTGCCCACTGAGGCAGCATCGTGCTCAGATTGGTGGTTCCATACATGCGGGTGTGCTGATCGATCGTCACATCCTGACCTCTGGCACGAGCTGCTTCTACCTGATCCAGAGCCTGCTGGACAGCCCAGGTGCTGTCCGGCGCCAGGCGAGCTACCGTGGCGATGTGGGAAATCTGCAGCGGGATCTCGGCGGCGTCAGCTGTCCGGATCGCTTCAGCAATGGTTTCTTCGGCTTCACCGGCCCGGTTGCGGGTGTGGGTGGCGTAGATCCCCCCGGCTCTAGCGGCAACTCTACACAGAGCGACGATCTCTTCTTCGCCGCAACCCTGCTCGCAGTTGTACTCCAGTCCGGTGGAGTAGCCGAAGGCTCCCTCCTCCAGCGCCTGTTTCAGCAACTTCTCCATCTGCCCCAACTCGGAAGCTGTGGCATTGCGCTCGGCCAACCCGACCGTCGCCAGGCGCAGGTTACCGTTGGCTGCCAGGGTAATGACATTGAGTGCCGGCTGAAGCGACTCCAGATGATCCAGATACTGAGCCATGGTCTTCCATGAAATACCCAAGGAAGTTTGATAACCGTAGATATTGCTGGCCGCCAGCTCGACGCTCTCGATCGGTGCACAACCGTGACCGCAGTTGCCCACGACTTCCAGAGTCACCCCCTGGCTAACGGCACTCACCGCACGTGGGTCCACCACCAGCACTGCTGTCCGGTTTATTTTTCGAGGTCTGGCTGAAAGCCTTATGTGATGGGGCTTTGGGGAGATGGTGGAAAGAAGGGGGTTGTTTTTGGCCCGGAAGCTCCTGGGCCCGATTTGGGAAGGGGACCTACCTTGGTTAAACTCTTTGGTTGTCATCAAAAAGCCAAAGAAGACCAAGGAGATCCCATGGCCAAGTATACGTCAGTCCTGCATCAGTTGCTCCGTCATATCCCCCGGGATGAGTTTCGCGCCATCGTGGAGCGCCGCCAAGGTGACAAGGGAGTCCGGAAGTTGTCGTGCTGGGGGCAGTTCGTGGCCCTTTTTTTCGGGCAGTTAACCGGACAGCATAGTTTGAGGGATCTGGTAACCGCTTTAGATGCAGGGCGAAAGAAGCTGCAGCAAGTGGGGCTGGGGGCGGTGAGCCGCTCCACGCTGGCGGATGCGAACCGCAAACGACCCCAGGAGATCTTCGGGGAGCTGTTTTCTTGCCTGTACAGCCGCTGTCGGAGTCAGGCTCCCGGTCAGCGTTTCGGCTTCCGGCATCGGGTGTACAGTCTGGATGCGACGGTGATCGATCTGTGCCTGAAAGTCTTTGACTGGGCGAAGTTTCGCAAGCGAAAAGGGGCGATCAAGTTACATCTGATCTTGGATCACGGGGGGCACATCCCCAGCTTTTGCGTGATGACCCCGGGCCGGGAGCACGAGATCGAGGTGGCGCGCGGCCAGCGCTACGAACCGGACAGCATCCTGACCTTTGACCGGGCCTACGTGGACTACCACTGGTTTGACCAACTCCACCGCCAGGGGGTGTACTTCGTGACCCGGCAGAAGCGCAACGCGCGTTACCGGGTGCTGGAGCGGCGGCCGGTGGGCTCCCCGCCGGGGATCACCTCGGATCAAGTCATTCGTCTGACCGGGAAGGCGGCCGGATGCCTGTCGACTCCCCTGCGCCGCATCGGCTACCGGGACCCGGAGACGAGGCAGTTCTATGTCTTCTTGACCAATCTGTTTCATCTCAGGGCGGCTGAGGTGGCCGCCATCTATAAGGCTCGCTGGCAAATCGAGCTGTTCTTCAAATGGGTCAAGCAGCACCTGAAGATCAAGAGCTTTCTGGGGACCACGGCCAATGCGGTGATGACGCAGGTCTGGGTGGCGCTGTGTGTCTACCTGCTGGTGGCCTACGTGAAGTTTCTGCTGCGGCCCCCCGGGCGCCTGTACGAGATTTTCAAGCGGCTGCAGGTCACGGCCCTAGAGTACCTGGCTCTGGGGCAGGTCTTGACCTGGGAGACGAAAAACGGGCCCAAACGGGCACCAAAGTGGAGACAGCGCAACTTGTTCGGAAGACGGCTAAGGCCTTTGTTTGTAGGAGGATAGGAGTCGAGTGACTATAACCTTACAGTTAAGAGAGCTTTAAGTCTTTTAGAATCAACGACATCAAACCGGACACTAGTGCACCACCAGGGAATAGTCAGAGTGGCTGTGAATGTCGATGAAGCCCGGAGTCACATAGAGTCCAGTCGCATCCAGCACCGGGACCTCTGCAACCTCCGCCAGATTGCCTACATCCGAAATCTTCCCTCCTTTGATCGCGATATCGCCTGATGTCGGAGCCTTACCGGTGCCATCCAGGATGGTTCCTTTGGAAATGATCAGGCTGCATCGTTTTCCCCCTCGATATCAGGCAAAGGACAGCAGTCGCGCCGGGTTCTGGACGAGGATGCGGTCGATCTGTTCCTCCGTAATTCCTCGGCGACCCATCATGGGAACGATATTGCGGTAGATGTGCCCATAGCCGTGCCCCCCAAACTCCATCTGGCGGGTCCGCTGGCAAATATCGTGGGCGATCACTACTTGCTCCAGGTGGCCGGCGTCTATCAGGGCGCGAATTGCGCTCACGCGGACACCGTCGCTGGATAGATCCAGATCCACTCCGTGCACGAAGAAAGAAGGGGTCATCCGGTAAATGGGGAGGTGGAACGTGGTTCGGCGCTTTCCGGATCCCAAATCTGGTTCCCCGTTCGCTTGTCAATATAGTCGGCTGCAGTAGCAGGGGCCGTGGGAACTGTGGAAAACTCCGAGCGATATCGAACTGGGCCAGCAAGCCCGTGATACGGAGTTTTCCAAGCGCTGTGCGAACGGTGGAAAAACAACTGCGAGCACTTGCCAGTTCTCCTCCAGAACTACTTGTTTTTCCACGGTTTGCATAGTGCGGCAGTTTCCGCGGCCTGCCTTTGACTGGCGGCACCTCCCCATTTACCGGATGAACCGAAAGAAGTCTCCCACCCAAAGACGTCGAACTCGAGGACACATCCGGTCTCGGCCAGGCGCAGGATACTTTCGGTTTCGAAGAGCCTTCGGTCGATGTGGTCCATGATGGTGCGTGAAAAGTCCACTCCGGCCGAGGCTAGGAAAGTGGCGATTTCAAAAGGGGCCTGCGCGTCCCTCCCGGGATGAATCGATAGCGCCGCCCCAGTCTCTTGCTGTGCGATCACCGCCGCCTGCATGGATCGTTTCTCAGCCTCCGTCCAGGGCCAGGAACAGCCGATCTCACCGATGATGCCGGCCCGGACACCCACCTCTCCAGCGCCCTCCCGAATGTCGGTCACGATGTCGGCGGCCAGGTCGTCCACACTTCGCTCCAGGTCTGCGGGATTCATGAACTCGTCCAGATATCGCCCACAGCCCCGGACGATGTGGACGTCGGTACGCTGGGAGACTTCGAGCAGCCCTTCGGGGTCAAGCACCATGGGGTGGGTGCTCACCTCGACCACCGATCGGCCGCCGTCCTTCACCATCCGATCCATTTCGCGGACCGCCACCTCCCGGTCCAATAGCCACCGATTCCCTGGAGCCTCGAACCAGTTGTAGTTCATCTCCCACACGTTCTCGAGGGTGATCTCAGCGGGCTCCTCCGGCCTTCTTGCCGTCGGCGTGAAGTCGCAGACCACATGCTCGTGCATGAGTGTGGGTCCAAGCTCAGAGGGATCGATCAGACCCCGCACGGTCTGCACCATGCCCGTCAGATAACTCAATCTTCAATCTTCCTTCCGGCGCATCTTGCTGGCAGAATAGAGGACAGGTTCATTATGCCAAAGGTCCCGAGCGGAGGGAACGCGAGTGCGTGATTTCAAGCTATCTGAGGCACAGTTAGAGCAATACCGGGCGGACGGATATCTCATGATTGAGAAGCTATTCGACGCCGAGGAGGTGGACCTGTTGATGAAGATAGCTACGACAGACCAGCGCCTAGCGGCCGAAGCCTATGATAGAAGGGACGCCGAGGGCAGAGCCTCCCGGTTGACTGTCCGCAAGATGATGGGCGACGACATCTACAGTGCCTTCGTAGGCTGCCCTCGATTGCTCGATCCAATTGAGCAGATCCTTGGCGGTGAGGCCTACCTCTGGAACTACAAGATAATGCTGAAAGAGCCACGCATCGGCGGAGCCTGGGAGTGGCATCAGGACTACGGCTACTGGTATGTCGAGCACGCCTGCCTCTTTCCTCTCCTGGCCAGCTGCATGGTGGCGGTCGATCGCGCCACTAAGAAAAACGGCTGCCTACAGGCGATCCGCGGCTCCCATCTGATGGGCCGGGTCGACCACGCCACCGTCTCGGGCCAGATGGGCGCCGACCCAGAACGAATCGAGGCGGCGCTAGAACGAATGGAGCTGGTCTACTGCGAGATGGAGAGTGGATCCGCTCTATTCTTTGACTCCAACCTGATTCATCGCTCGGATCAGAATCGCAGTGAGCTGCCACGTTTGGCCCTGATCTGCTCGTATAACGCCGCTCGCAACAACCCCTTCAAACAGGTCCCGGGAGGGAATCCTCCCTACTCCAGGCTGCAGCGCTGCTCAGACGAGAGAATCAAGCAGATCGGACGGCGGGACCTGTATACTTGATGGGAAAATTCTGGATGCGACTCTGGATTGCGGTTACTACGAGGGAGGCATGTAATGAAGCGTCTGATGGTTCTTTCGGGTATAAGGTGTTGAAAAAACAAGGCCGGCCTCCGTGGAAACTCATCACTGACAAGCTCAAGACCTACCCAGCGGCACACCGCGAAGTGTTCCCCTCAGTTGAACATAAGACCGGTCAGTATGAGAACAACCGGGCTGAAGTTTCGCACCAGCACACCCGTGAAAAAGAGAGGCAGATAAGACGGTTCAAATCAATCCAGCAGTCCCAACGATTCCTTTCTGTCCACGGTCCGGTTCAGAATCTGTTCCGGGTTGGTCGGAGCCATCTCAAGGCAATTCATTATCGACTGCTTCGCGACAGAGCTTTTGCCTACTGGAGAAAGGCGACGTGTGTCCGCTGAGGAGGAGCGGGACTGGGGTGTATCCCGGCTCCGAATCGCTTGGCCTACATTAACTTGACAGCGCCATCTTCTTTCAACTCCGGAAATTCAGAAGCCTATGAAAGCCGCATCGATCCAGGGCCAGAGGAGGAGGATTGCAGCCCACCCGAGCAGGGGAATAAGCGAGACCACGAACTTCCACGTCAACCCCAGGGAACCCTCGTCGCTACGAAGCATCAGGCTCAGCACCGTTCCCGCTCCCAGATTGACGGCCAGGGCGAGGGGCGCAATCCACTGGAAGCTGATGGGAGTGACGTCGATTGGTGAGGAGACATCAAAAAAAGTGGCCCCTTGAAGAGTCTCATATAGACTTCCCGAAAATGCTACGAGAAGGGCCGTGGACACTCCGTAAATCGTCCCCACTACCACCCCCAGGGGACGGGCGATGGGAATGAACAGGGCGAAACAGAACAGCGCAAAGAGGGGTGTAACCAGCAGGTTGGTCGTGCGCTGGGTCACTCCGATGAAGTTGCCCGGGACGTACTCCATGAAAGAGCTGCCGATCACCACCACGGTTCCCACACCGAAGGCAAGCAGACGAGCGAGCCTCACGTGTCCCCGGTCCGTTTTTGGCTTGTGACCAAAGCGATCCAGGAAGTCGGTCATGATCACAGCCGTGATCGAGTTCACGCCGGAATCGATACTGGACATGGCTGCCGCGAACATGGCAGCGACCACCAGGCCTGAGATGCCGGCGGGTAGATGGTAGGCGACGAAGAAGGGAAAGATCTTGTCCCCATCCGTGGCCAGGCTCATACCTGCAGGTAGCGCCTCAGGCCTCTGGGTGAAGTAGCCCAGCAGGGAGAACCCCACCAGAGCCAGAGCCACGCTGACAGCGGCTGACACGCACATCTGGGTCAGGTAGGAGCGGCCTGCCGCGCGGGCATCGCCAGTGGCCATGAATCGTTGAACACTGACCTGGTCGCCGCCCGCGGTACAGACGTACCAGATAATACCGGTCACCAGACCTCCTAGGATCGTCACTCTCACCCGGGGGTCCAGGCTAAAGAGCGGTTGGACATCCCAGGTGGGCTGCCAGCTGGTGGGGAACCAGCTGAAACCACCCAGTGAGATGCTGATGAGCACCACCACCAGAAGGGCACCTCCCAGGAGAAGTACCGTCTGCACGAAGTCGGTTATCACCACGGCTCCGAGCCCCCCTAGGGAGGTATAGATGACCGAAACGAAGCCCGTGGCCAGGACGATGTAGGGTATCCATTCCTTGCCCACCCCCATCATCACGGTCATGGCCGAGGCGGCCACGTAGACCAGAAGAGACATCCAGACCAGCCTCAGGACCAGGAACATGGTGGCACCCAGGATGCGGATTCCCAAGCCTAACCGCTTTTCCAGTAGCTCGTAGGCGCTGGTCACACTCTGACGCATGTAGACACCCAGCAGCAGCCTGGTAACCAGCAGATAGATGAAAGGTAGGGTCAGCAGACTCGCGAGGATGGTGCCGGGACCCTTGGCGATCATTTCTCCCGGGTAGGCCATGTAGGAAATGGTGCTCAAGAGAGTGGCGAACAAGGAGATACCCACCAGAACGGGATTCATCTTCCCGCTCCCCATGAAGTACTCGCGGATGTTCTTTTGTTTGCGGCTGTAGTAATAGCCAAGCCCGATGGTGGAGGAGGCGTATATGAGAATGATGATCCAATCCAAGGTTCCAAGCCCAGTCTGGCCCATCACCCCTGTCTCCGCTGGAATGGATTCTGCACTCCGGCCATACAGCAGCCGAGGCTGCCCGCTGTTCCGCTGGACGGAATCCCAATGATCACGGTGAATCGTCTAAGCATGACTTCCTCTACTGGATTGCGTCCAGATCGGATCCAATGGAATGCGACGTTTTGTTACAAGCCCTTCGCGGTCCAGCCTCCGTCGACCATGAGATCGCTGCCGGTGACATACGAGGCTGCGGATGAAGCCAGGAAGATACAGGCCCCGACAAGCTCTTCGGGCTCTCCCCATCGTCCCAGGAGGGTTCGGCTGGAGCGTTCCTCCCGGAGGACGGGATCGGCATAGGTACGTGCCCCCATAGCAGTGCGGAAATAACCTGGGCAGATGCTGTTGACGCGAATGTTGTACTGTCCCCAGTCACGCGCCATAGCCCGGGTGAGCTGACGCAGTCCCCCCTTGGAAGCCTGATAGGACGGATTCCCCGGAAAACCCATCATGGCGTTGATGCTGGCGATATGAATGATCGACCCTCCTCCTTTTTGCTTCATCCTCTCGGCTACGGCGCCGCTGAGGAGAAAGGGTGCCTTCAGATTGAGTGCCAGGGTCTCATCCCAGACTTCGTCACCCTCGTAGGGTCGGTCCTGTGGTCTGGTCATGCCGGCGTTGTTGACCAGGACGTCGATTCGGCCGAACCGCTCGCAGGCGGCATCTCGGATCCGAGCAACTGCACCCGGCTCGGTGACGTCAGCTTGAACCGCGAGCCATCGATCGCGAGGAGCGCCGGGGAATGCCTCTCGAATTGACGAAGATCGGGCCACGGCCACGAGACGGGCCTGATGATCCAGGAAACCCTGCGCAATTGCGTGCCCAAGGCCACGGCTGGCTCCCGTCACAATGACCACGCCACCGTCGAGGGAAAACAACGAAGAGGGCATGGGGAGGTTATAGCCCTTTCCGTTTGTCTTCTCAACCGGGGACGCGAGACTGCCGCCATATCAGTAGGGACGCATCTCCAGCGCCTGCCCCTGGGTGATGGGTTCGGCCAGAAAACGCCGCGTCTCCTCCTCGCCGAAACGATCGGGTGAATAGAGATCGATGTTGATGCTGGTCCTTCCATCGACCACGTATTCGGCCAGGAGCCTTCCAGATATGGGATTGTAGGCGAAGCCATTGGAGTGGAAGCAGGCGGCCACGTACAAACCCGGTACCTGCTTCAGAGGTCCCAGGATAGGCTCGTAGTCTCCCGAATAAGAAAGGAGTCCCACCCTGGTTTCCTCCCACCCGACCTGTTTCAGGCAAGGAAGAACTTCCTCCAATTGCTGGCGCAGCTCTTGCTGTAGTTTCTCTGGCGCCGTCAGCTCCGACATGTGAAATCCCGAAGAGCCGATAGGATACTCGCCTCGCCCCGGGGTGCTCATTCCGGCCAGGATCCGGGAGCCCTCGGCCGGGCGGAAATAGGTCTCGCCCCAACTTGAAGCCGGAATCTCAACTGGCTCGGGTAGCGGCTCGGTCAGATAGCGCTGATGGACAAAGGCCTTCATGGGAAGTCGAAGCTTCAGTTCCTCAAGCAGGCGCAGCGTCCAGATATGAACCGTACAAACCACCGTATCTGCTTCCAGGTCTCCCTGAGTGGTTCGTACTCCGGTTACCTTGCCACCCTGGCTCAGTAAGCCGGTGACCTGCTGCCGCTCCCGTATTTCGACGCCCAGCTGCCGGTTCCTGACGGTGAGAGCAGGAATGTATCGGTCGGGCTCGCTGTAGCCTCCAGCTGGATCGAAGAGTCCTGTGGTCTGCTCTGAGAGCTGGAGTGAGGGCCACCTTCCCACCATCTCGGCTTTCGTCAGGAACTGGTAGGGCTTGCCCAACTCGTCGTATAGCCGGCACTGTTTCTCCCAATACTCCAGAGACCCAGGTTCCAAGAGCAGCAGATAGCCCACCCCTTGGTACTCGTAACCGTCCAGCTCCCGTGACAGCTCCTGATAGATCTTGAACGCCTCCGCCCGGGTCAACACTCCTTCCCGGTGCCAACTGAAGATATTGGCAATCCCTGCTGCTCGGCTACTGGCCCCATCGCCGACCGGACCTTTGTCCAACAGGATCACCTTGCCGAACTTCCTACGGGCCAGATGGTAGGCCGTGCTCAGACCAACGACTCCTCCGCCGACAATGATGGTTGTGCTCATGCGTCTAATCCCGGTAGTCGATCAACAGCTCGACACCCTGGATTCGAATCGGATCCTGGCGGGAAGCCGGGCGGCCGCGCAGGGTCACGGCCAGCAGATTCAGGCCCTGATTCGGCACCACATCCTGAAAACGGATTGCATCTCCTTCAGGTTGTCCTCTCAGACCCTGGCCGTTCAACTCGACCCTCAGATTGTCACCCAGCGGTCGTATCCCTCCAGAGAGAGCAGCAGTGAAGTGGATTCCAGGGCACCGTCCTGCTTTGCCGACCCTACGTCGTCACCGACGATGAAGCTCAGCTCCTTGGTTTGATTCGCCTCACTGATCTCGGTGGGCAGCTGCATTTCGCCTCCTGATTCTGGGGTCAGGGCTCCCATCTCCCGGGTGATGTAGTAATGTTTGTCCTTCCGCGCAATCTTTTCCGGATCCCCGATTTCCTTGAGAGCCTGGAGCTCATCCGGGCTGAAAAGGGTACCCGGCTTGCCCTTGCCGGTGGCGTGAGCGTCGTAGTTGAACAGATGCAGGCTGGTCACCCCTGACTGCCAGGCGGCAGAGGCTGCGGCGCGCAGCATCTCGATCGACGCCCGACCTGTCTTCTGTCCGGTGTAGTCGCGCACATACAAGTCGGAAAGGCCTCCGGAGATCTCGACCGTGGTTCCTTTCGCCAAATCAACGAATGCGGCCCAATCGCCGTTCATGTCGAGATAGCCTCGGGTGGCGGGAGAGAGAATGTTCACTAAACCCTCCCGAATCCAGGTCTTGACGTCGAATCCCAGAATCTCACAGAGGCTGATCTTGGGGGGTACTCGGGCCAGCAGGGTTAGCCTTCGCCCCTTTTGCTCCCCGATCCGGTCCAGGCTGGCTCTGACCTGACGAACGAAGTCCGTCATCAGGGGCATTCCTCGGGCCTCCTCTCCCTTCTTGAAGTAGTAGGGGTGGCTCAGAAAGTCCATCTCGAAGCCATCTACGTCATAGTTGGTGCAAACCTCCTCGATGATGGCCAGCTTTCGTCTACGCACCTCTTCCAACATTGCCCATGAGTACCCATGGGAAGGTTGCCCCGGGCGTTTTACGCTTCGCAGGTAGCGATCGGGGACATCCCTACCCAGTCGGATGTGAGGACGCTCTCGTTCCCATTGGCTGCGAAAGGAGGGCCATCGCTCTGACCAGTCCTTGTGGATGTCGTTCATCCGCAGGCTGGGCCAGAACTGCATCGCCGCTTCGTGGCTGCGCCGTGCCCAGATCTCAAGGGGATCCTTCCCCTGTTCCAGCAGGCCGTCCACATTTTGAGCCCAACGTTCGGCTTGGCCAGAGATCTTACCCAAGGAACTGTCTTGCGGCACCGGGCACCAGCCGAGCTAACCCGAGCTTCTTGATTCGTACTCGACCAGCAACTCGACGGCCTGGACACGAACAGGTTGGTTCCGGTTGGGGCTCCGTCTTGTCAGCGACAAGGTCAGCTCGTTCTTCCCCTGTTGGGCAGGAACGTCCTCGAAGAGGAGTCGCCCCCCCGTGAGCTTCCCCCTCAGTCGCGTCCCGTTCAATTGAACCCTCAGATCGTCGTCCCAGCGGCTGTATCCTGCCAGGGTCACTGCTAGTTTCAAGGACTTCAGCATTCCCTCACTTCGGGCCGACTCCAGGGCGTCTCCGACAAAAAGATGAAGGCTCTTCTGCTCTCGCTCGAGCAAGGAGACGGGGAGTTGCATCTCGCCACCTTCCTCGGGAAGACGGGCCTCCATGTCTCGAGTGATGTAGTAGTGCTTGTTCTTACGGGAGATGATCTTTGGATCACCGATCTCCTGCAGGATCTGGAACTCCTCGGGATTGAAGAGACGGTTCTGGGAGGTATCGATCAGGGAGGCCACCGTGTTGTGATGCTGGATGCCGGTGGCGTGGCAATCATAGTTGAAGAGATGGAGACTCGTCACGCCCTGTCCCCAGAAGGACTGGGCCGCTGCCCGCATCATCTCGATACTGGCCCGCCCACCCTTGGAGCCAGTGTAGTCTCGAACGTAAAGGTCCGAGATGCCCCCGCTAATCTCTACCTGGGTCCCCTTGGCCAGCTCCACGAAGCTGGACAGATCGGGGGTCATGTCAAGATAACCCCGAGTCGAGGGCGCGACCATGTCCACAACTCCTTCTTTGATCCAAGTACGCACGTCGATGCCGATTTCCTCACACAAATCTATCCGGGGCAGGACTCGAACCATGAGCGTCAGCTTGCGCCCCTTTTCCTTTCCGATTTCGTCCATTCGCTGGCGGATGCGCCTCAAGAAACCCGTCAAGATGGGCATGCCATCCTGTTCCTGGCCCTTCTTGAAATACATGGGGTGGCTCAGAAAATCCATTTCGAAGCCGTCCACGTCGTAGTTCTGGCAAATCTCCTCGATCAGGGCGAACTTCAGATCGCGGACGTCCTTCTGGGCGAAATCGAAGGCCCAACTGAAGCGCCGATCGTAACGGCTCACGTATCGATCGGGAACGCCCTCGCCGATGCGAACGTGGGGCCGCTCCAGCTCCCACTTGGTCCGCAGGGAAGGCCAGCGATCGACCCAGTCCTTGTGGATATCGTTCATCCTCATACTGGGCCAGAACTGCATGCCCAACTCGTGGGCGCGGGAGGCCCAGATGTCCAGAGGATCAGTGCCCTTTTCCAGTAGGCCGAGCACGTTCTGAGCCCAGCGCCGGAAGTTGGGATTCCTGAACTCGGTCATGCCTTTCCCATAGACCTCGCCCACCTTGGTGCCGTAGGCCACGAAGGAGCCGTAGGAGATACATTGGATGAAGACGTCCACCTGTGTGTCCTCAAGCTCGTCGAGAACACGGCACACCTGCTGCGAGGTGATAGGTGGCTCGTGGGCGTAGAGCGATCCACTGCCCCCATCGCTGTTCAGCAAGAGGCGGATCTTGCCCTGGGGCCGCTGGGCGGATGTTTCTGGAGGCTCCGATCCTGGGTCGGATCCTGTACTTTGGCAGGCCGGTCCAAAGAACAGCAGTGTTGTCAGAAGGCATGCTGGAAAAGCACTTCTAAGCATTTGAAACCTCACAGGACTCAGCATTGGTCAGCTCTCCTCTCGCCACAGCTTTCTCTGCTCGAATAGAGTCCACTGGAGCTTCTCCGCCTTCGGCTCGCGCTCGAAGAGACTCAGCCCATACCCAACCGACAAGGAGACCACCAGTCCGAAAGCTGAGGGCCAGAGGAAGTTGAGTTCGGTCCAGAAAATCAGCCACGCCATCACCGCCATTCCCGCCACCGCACCCACGCAGACGCCCATCGATCGGGCACGTCGCGTCAACATCCCCAACAGGAAGATCGAGAACATGGGGCCGGCGAAGCTGTTGACGAGCTTGTTGCCGATGACGATGATGTCCCCCAGCGCGCCCACGAAACAGGCCAAGACCGTGACCATCGCCCCCAGGACCAGGGTCAGTGCCCGCGCCAGGAAGAGCTGGTGGGACTGCGAGTCGCCGGGGCTGGCCTCTTCCTCGACTGGCCGAACCTGACCATGCTTGAGCCGCTGCCAGAAATCCACCAGAAAGGCAGTGGAACAGGAGTTGATGCCGGAATCCAGGCTCGACATGGTGGCTGCATACAGCGCCGCCACCAGCAGACCGGCCACTCCTGCAGGAAGGACTGTGGCTATGAAGTAGGGATACTTCCAATCGCTCTGGAACTCGACTCCCGTGATCTGCTCCGGCAGCGGGTGAGTCGAATAGTAGGCAAACAGCGCCATCCCCAGAGCAGTCAGGCAGAGGGAGATAGCGATATCGCCAAAGGTGGTAACCCAGAAGGCCCGCCGTCCCGCCTTGACGGACCGGATAGTGAAATAGCGTTGTACTGTGACCTGGTCGACCGTGAAGAACGTAACGTAGGCGATCAGATGGGAGACGATCACCCCCAGCAGCGTCACCTGGTCTTGAACGCAGAAGTAGGCCTTGAGCTTGGCCCACAGACCCGTAGCGGCCTCCATCTCCGGAATAGTGGCGACGAAGCTGGTCTTGCCGGCATCGGCCATGGTCTGAAACAGAGTAGCAACGCCTCCTGCTACCTCCGAGGTGGCCCAGGTGGCAGCCAGGATCATGCCTCCAAACAGGACACAGAACTGGATGACGTCAGTCCAGATGACCGCCTTCATCCCACCCAGGACCGTGTAGAAGGTGGCAAACACTCCCAGCGACAGGATGGTCCCGTAGAGGCTGACGCTCCCTCCAGTCGCGGCCCACAGGGCCAGTGAGGCCGAGTATAAGGCGGCCGCCATCCAGGTGATACGCCAGACGATGAACAGCCCACTGGCCAGGCACCGAACCCGGACATCGAAGCGATGTTCCAGGTATTCGTAGGCGCTGTAGAGCTGCATCCGGTTGTAGAAGGGCAGAAAGATCCGATTGACGATCGGTACGCAGAGGAAGATAACAAATGGGCCCAGGAACAGGATCAGGCCATACTTCTGGGTGGCCGAAGGGATTGCCATGTAGCTGTTGGCGCTAAAGAGAGTGGCGATCAGAGAGAGGCCTACCGGAAACCAGGGCATGGAGCGGCCGGCCAGAAAGAAGTCCCGCGTCGTTTTCTGTCCTTTGTAGAAGGAAGCCCCGAGAGCAACCATGGCCACCAGATAGGCGGCCAGAACGATCCAGTCGAGGGTGTCTAGACCACCAGGGGTGAGGGGGGCGTCGGAGATCATCTTTTTAGCAAGTTCCCTTCATCATTCAGGTGGAGACTTCTCCTCACTTCAGGGTTCGCCTAGGTGTTTTTGCGTGTAGCCCAGACATCTGAGGTTTCAAGTCAAGTGTTTTTTCAAGTTTTTTTTCAGCCGGTTGCATTTTTTTCCACAGCTTGATTGCTCTCTACAAGAAGGCCAGCAAAGGGGCGTTGTTCGCCTTCAAAGAAGCCACATAAATGGCGTCGTCGTAGGGGACCCGGTTCTTCCAGCAGCGGTAGATTATGCGCAGCCACTTGAAGGCCAAAGAGCGCACCGCGACGTGATGATCTTTCCCTTGGCTGAGCTGCATCTGGTAGAACGCTTGCGCCCAGGGGCACCAGTGCCGGGAGTGAGCGGCGAATTCGTGAACGCCCTGGCGGACGAACTTGGGACAGGCCCAACGGTAAGACACGATGCGGGTCTTGCCACTGCTTCGCAGCAGGGGGGCGATGCCGGAGACGGTCTGTACCTCCGCGGCGCATTGGAAACGATCCCGATCCTCCCCAAAGAGAGTTAAGAGCCGCGGTCCCAGAGCCTTTCCAGAGCCGGGCAGACTGCTGAAAATGAAATGGTCGGGGTGGTGGTTGAAGAGTTCCTCGATTTTGGCATCAAACCGCTGGATGGACTCATTCAAGTGCAGGATCTGTCCCGCCAAGCTCTGAGTCATCAGGCTAGCCGCCGTCACAATGGCCGCATCGTGGGTCAGCGCCCGGGCCTGCTTGATCTCCTCCAGCTTGGAGTGCAACTTTTCGCTGCCCCCCACCCGATGGCTCTTGAGAAAGCGGCGAATCGTGGTCGGCTTGACCCGCTGCAAGACCTCAAGGCTGGGCCAACGGTTCAGGAAATCACAGGCCGTCTTCCCGTTGAGCGGGCCGACCCATTTCAGGGCCTGAGGAAAGTAGTTCTTCAAGTTGGCGGTCCACTGATTGGTCAAGTCTGCGCGCAGATCGACCAGCTTGCGCCGTTGCTCGGACAACAGGCGCAGGGAGCGCACCTCCGGCGATTCGGGTTCCCACAATCGAATCCGTTCCCGATGCTTGAGCAGGTAGTCCAGCACCAGATCCGCATCCCTCGGGTCGTCTTTGCCTCCACTGGGATAGAAGGCTCCACGGTAGCGGCTCAAGGACTTCGGGTTGATCGGGTAGATCAACACAAAATCGTAATCCATCAGCGCATACAGCAGCGCTCCCCGGCTCTGTTCGACGGCGATCGCGACCCAGCCGCCTCCGCTCCTTTCTCTCAGCCCGTTGATCCAGCTCTGCAGGGCCTCCGGTGTTTGTTTGACGTCGCCGGTCTCGATTTCGCTCGAGCCCGACATCCGCAGCGCGTAGGCATGCTCTTGGTCGGCCCAGTCCAGGCCCACCCACACTCCAATGGTCTGCTCCTCAATCGGCTTCATGGCTCCTCTCCCCTTCTCTGGTGTTTCGTCGGACGCAAACCGGGGGCGGCGAATTCCTTATAGAAGTCCTCCTGAGCGGACAGCATCTGAGTATTCGTCCAAATCCGGCCCAGGGTCCGTCCGAAAGTCTGGGCTTAATCGTCCTCCCGATAAGGGTTGGCATTCGTGACGGACCCGAGCGTCCTGGGAGTCGACTATCGAGCTCCCGACTCCACACTTTTGCACACCATCCACACCTTCCACAAAGAAAGAAAAAAGTAGCAAAAAAGAAAGAAAGGCGGCTACGGCTACTTGCCGCTCCCATCTTCCCGATCTCAGTACCTTCCCAACTATAAGGGTTGCAATGCGAAGCGAGCTACCCTGGGCCTAGGTCAAATGCCTTACCCCAAAGGGGTTATTGCCGACCGGTAACGTGTTGGCAATAACGCTTTCAGCGTAGGAAAAGGACCGTAAGACTCGAACCCAGGGTAGCTCGCTTCGCATTTGCAACCCTGGGCTACACGCAACAACGCCTTTGGCGTAAGAGCGTGTCCCAAGATACTTATAACTGCATTCTAGTTTCACCCAGGTCTCGAATCAGTCACCAGGAGCCGCAGCCTTCAGAGCCTGGATAGCAGCCTGGGCTGCTTGCCGCTGGCGATTATCTCCCATCTCCCTCACCAATTCATAGTGGGAAAGAGCGTCCTCTTTCCGGCCCAGATAAGCTAGGACCGTCCCCAGGTTGATTTGAGCGTCGGCGCTGTCCGGATCGAGGCGAGCCGCCTCTTCCAACTCTTCCAGCCCTTCTCGATAGAGCCGCAACTCTACCAGGGTCGCTCCCAGGTTGATTCGGAGGTCCACGTCGGCAGGGTCAATTCCCACAGCATGACGGTAGTGTTCGACCGCTTCCTGCAGTGAACCTTGACGGGAGAGGGCGTCACCCAGAGCACCGTGGATCAGGTCCGCTGTCGCCGATGGTGGTGAGAAGGCCGCCGGCAGCAGCGACCAGTTCGATGGAGCCTGGGCCTCGGTCTGCTGCTGCAGGTCCAGAGCTGTTCGATACTCGGCGATGGCCCGCTCGAGATGCCCCCTGCGGTAAAGAACTCCGGCAAGATTGTAGTGAGCTTCAGGGGACTCGGGCATCAGATCGGTGGCCTTGCCATATTCGCCGATCGCGTCGTCCAGCCGATCCTCCAACATCAGCGTATACCCCAGGTTGAGATGGGCCTCGCCCAGACCCGGCGCCGCTGCGGCCAAGTTGCGGCTCGCCCTGACGGCCTCCTGGGGCCTCCAGGCCTCGAAGGCCACCAGAGAGAGCAGCAGAACCAAGAGATAAGAGGCCTGAAGCAGCCCCGGCCGCGCCTCCCGGATCCTCCTGAAGACCTTGGCAGCACGAAAGCCCAACTCCGGCTGTGGGCCGGATTCGGCCCCGACGGAGGCGATGTTGAGATACTCCCGGGTTTGAGGTTCACGTACCTTCCAGATGAAACCGTCGTAGTAATAGTGAAGGGCGTTTGAGGTGGCGATCAGAGCCACCAGCACCCGATGAATCGACTCATTTGAGGTAAAACCAACGATGTAGTTAACGCCCCCATAGGCCAGGATCAGGCCACCATAGAGTAGCGCCAGACCTACCTGGGGCCGGAAGAGGAAGCGCACGAAAGCCCTTACAGGGCTGCCGCGGTCGACCCGGTTACGATTGAAGACCCAGACGATCCCGTAGTACTGCAAACAGTGGAACGCCGACCAGACGGTAAAGCCGACCAGGAAATCCGTCAGTGCTACATAGAGGTAATAGGTTGCGGCCAGGAAAACCCCTAGCAGAAGAAGCTTGCGAAAACTGACCGGTTCGCCTCGTCTTCGCAAGCGAAGGTGGTGGGCAATATAGACCACTGTGAGGAGGATGCTGAAAGTCACCATCGCACCTCTCACGGTGGTAAGTAGTCCTGGAGGAAGAATGGGCAGGCCCGTCAGGTAAGCTCGGCTGAGCAAGTTGTGGAGGTAGTGGGGACTGATGGCGATCAAAGTGAGATACCAGGAGATCGATACTCCCCAATCTAATCTCGACGTCAATTGTCGCACTGCTCCCTGCTTCGCATCGTAGATCCTCATGAAGCCGTAGTGCTGCATGAGGACGTGCCAGATGTCCCAGGCTGAGATGAAGATAAGCAGTCCGTGAAGACTCCGAAGGTCGAACCACAAGACCATCAGGAAGATAGCCGGTGGTGCCAGTAAGAAACGATGGCGGAAGCGCTGAAACAGTTCCCGATCGCCATAGGCACGGATGAAGCCGGGCAGGTGATGTCCGAACGTGAAGAAAGTGAGCAGAAGGACGGCCAATTCCCGCGAGCTCAGGAAGGAGCGCAAGGGAAGCAGGGCCACGATACAGACCACAGGTGCCCCGATGAAGAGAAGCCCATCCCAGAACGGGGATAGGATCCACCGAGAAGGGGAGCCAGTCGAGGTCTTTGTAGTCAATGGTTACGACCTGTGTCTCCACTCGCAGGGAGGGAATCAAGTTTCCGCCGTCGATTCTCTAGTTCCCGGTATTCTACTTCGCCCTCCCCTTTGAGGAAAGAGAAGCTGAAGAAGGGCAAGACAGGCGCACCCCTGTTGTCGGCCGGGTCTCGGGAACAAGCGAATCCTGATGTCGGCGGAGCGTCCCTTCCTCTTGGGCTTGACCACCGGACTGTGAGTGCTGTATGTCTTCTGACAATGAGAACAAAGTCGACCTTGTCTTCCGAAGTAACCTCCACAGTCCACTTGCCAGAGCCCCGCCAGGTGGCTTCCTCGGTGCTTGTCTTTCTTCTAACCTTTGCAAGTCTTCTCCTGGGTCAGGAACTACTGGCTGGCTCGCCCGCTTTACTCGACCGTCCCGTGTGTCCGGATATCGGATCCAGGCGGGAGCTTTTTGTCGACTACTATTTGATCGATCGGCTCAAAGGGACGCGCCTGAAGCTGCACCACCCCCAACCCGCGGAAGTGGTCGTGAAAAAGGATCGAGCTTGGGAGGAAGGACTCAGCGCTGGACAGAGCGTCCTGTTCCACGATGGCAAATACATCATGCACTACCGATCCCACAACAGGATTTGCTACGCCGAGAGCCGGGATGGCATCTCCTGGACCAAGCCAGCCTTGGGCCTGATAGCAGTCGACGGGAGCCGGGAGAACAATCTGGTCGGCACCGCGAATGGCGGGTATCTGTACGACTACGAGACACAGCCCTCGGCCCGGTTCTTTCTCGACACCAGACCAGGGGTGCCCGAGGCTGAACGGTTCAAGGCACTGACTTTGAACGAAGGCAAAAGGGCGAACCCGACCCCGGAGGAAGAGGCCCGTAAGTTCAGCCTGAACGAGCGAGGTCTATGGGTGGGGAGTCCGACCGACGTGATCGCCTGGGTTTCGGGTGACGGGAAGGTGTGGAAGAAGCTGCGCGAGAAGCCCATCCTCAGATCACCGCTCTATGGTAAGTTTGATGGCGACTATTCCTTCTTCTGGTCTGAGGTCGAGGGGCGCTACCTGATCTACACCCGGTACTACACCTCTCCAAACCGATCGGTAGGGAGGCGTTCCATCGGCCGGCTCAGCGCCCCGGATCTCTTCAATTGGTCCAAGCTCCAACCCATGACGTTCGGCGACGATGGCATCGTTCCCGAGAATCATCTGTATATCAATCTGACCATACCCTACTATCGGGCTCCCCATATCTATCTCGCCTTTCCCGCCCGTCTCATGGAGGGTCGCCAGGCCCTGACCGACCAGCAGGCGATAGACGCCGGGGTAAAGGAAGGAAAATGGCAGGACTGCTCGGAGCCGGTCTTGATGACCAGCCGCGGTGGTACCCGCTACGACACAACCTTTCGAGAAGGCTTGATCCGTCCCGGGCCCGGGCCTCTGAACTGGACCACTAGAACCAATTACCCGCTTCGAGGCTTGGTCCCCAGTGGCGAGCATGAGATGTCGATGTATATCTCGCGACACTTCGGCCACCCCTCGTGGCACATACGGCGCTACGTCCTGAGGGTGGACGGATTCGCTTCGGTGAACTCTCCCTATGCGGGAGGTGAGATGGTCACGCGACTCTTTACCTTCTCGGGCAGGGAGCTGCTCCTCAACTACTCCACCTCAGCCGCAGGAAGCGTGAGAGTCGAGATCCAGGGTCCAGCCGGCGAGGTGATACCGGGTTATGCGCTGAAGGATTCGCAGGAGATCGTAGGGGATGAGATCGACCGGGTTGTTGCCTGGGACAAGGGCAGCGATGTTTCCTCGCTCGCAGGAAAGCCGATCCGGCTACGCTTCGTCATGAAAGATGCGGATCTCTATGCGATCCGCTTTCGCTGAATTGAAACTCAAGAATCGGACACAGGCTACACGCCGCAGGTCTAGGGTATCCGGCCACGCGACGGTCACTTCCAAACCGTTTCCGGTCAGAGAGTGCCGCGAACGAGGCAGCATCGGTTACCCCGTCTTCGAAAACCCCAACCTGAAACTTCATTTGCGGACGTAGCTTTGGTCTCCAGGCCGAAGTCTTATTCTTTCGAGCCTTTGGCTCGGGACGGCGGCCTGGAGACCACCGCTACGCCGGACCCAAAGTTTCCTTCTGAATGATCCAGCGACGCTAATCATCCTACTCGTTTCGGTTGCAGGCGAGTTCGGCTCGCTGCACACTTGTCAGGGCGTTAAGTCTCAGCTCAGAACTTAAATCGCTTCAGGGGCAACTTTGTATAGCCCTCTTCGCCCTCCACAACCTGAATGACCTGGCCTGGAGGTGGTTCCACCAGGGTCTGTGTCTTGCCAGTCCGCGGCCAGAAGATCTCCAGGAGCTGAGCCGATTTTGCCTTTCCCAGCCCCAAGGTCTGACGCAGGGGGTTGCCTCCGAAACTGCCCCCACTGTTGACGTGCCGATAGATGGATCGAGTCACCCCGTTCTCCTCAATCCGGACCCGGATTCGGGCCCCGATGGCAGATCGATTGGATCGGCGTCCCACCAGTTCGACGGCCATCCAGTTGTTACCCATTCCTGGGTTCTCAAAGAGGGCGTCGCTGAAGGCGTCTCCGGGAAAAGCACCTCCCATCTCCTCGAAGACATCCAGATCCCCGTCATGGTCGAGGTCGGCAAAGACGACGCCATGCCCTTTCTGCAGATGACCGAAGCCGCCTGGAATGGTCACGTCCGCGAACTTCTGGCCGCCAAGATTCAAGAACATGAGGTTGGGTACGATGCTGGCGAGGCTGGGATCGCCGGTCCCCAGATAGAAGTCCAAGTAGCCGTCGTTGTTTAGATCCCCAAAGTTGGAACCCATGGGCTGCATCGGAAAGGCCAGGCCACTCTGCTCGGTCACGTCCCGAAAGGCACCCTTACCGTCCCCCTGGTAAAGGCGAGCCTTCTCAAAGCCTGAGCGAACTCCCAGACGGTAGGCGGCCTGGTGACCAATGTGGCCGCTATAGGTGGGGACGAACAGGTCGAGAGCCCCATCGTTGTTGTAATCCCAGAACCACACCGAGAAGCTGTCCTGGGGATAGCCGACGCCCAGCTTGGAGGTGACATCCTCAAAGGTCCCATCCCCCCGGTTTCGGAAGAGACGATTCATAGCCTGGTAGTTGGAGACGTAGAGATCGGAAAACCGATCTCCGTCATAGTCTCCCCAGGAGACCCCCTTGGTGTAGGCATGGCCTTTCACGCCTGCCTCGGCAGCTACGTCTCGGAAGGTCCCGTCGCCCTGATTCTGGAACAGCTGCCAGGGAGCCTGGAGGGTGTTGTCGGTTTCGTTCCCGATGAAGAGATCCAGATCGCCGTCATTATCGTAGTCGGCCCAATCGCCTGTTTGGGTTGGGTAGAAGACTTCCGCCAATCCCGACTCGAAGGTCACGTCTTCGAAGCTGCCATCGCCCCGGTTGCGCAGGAGCGAGTTCGGATGCTGGCCGTCCTTCCCCGCCCAGGCTCCCCGCAGCACCAGGATGTCTGTGTTGCCATCGTTATCATAGTCGGCCTGCAGCAGGTTCAGTCCCCCCAGTAGACCTTCCAGTCCTGCCTGCTGAGTCCGGTCTGAGAAGGTTCCATCTCCGTTGTTGTTGAAAAAGTGCATGGGCCCGGAAATGTCCCAGGTCGAGGTAATGATATCCAGGTCTCCGTCGTGGTCGAAATCCTCGGCAGCAGCCCCCCCCGCCAGGTTGAAAGCCCCCAGCCCCACCTTCATGGCTATGTTGTGGAAGCGCGGAAACGGGACCTGTGATTCAGAGATCGACCACGGTATCCGGTAGCGCTCCGGCACCTGGTCGGGATGTTGATCCAGGGTCATGTAGGCTATGTTCAGGAGCCAGCGGGCCGGATAATTGTAACCGAAGAGAGCTTCGCGGGAGGAGTTCTCCAGAACCTCGGTGAAATACTGGACTGCCTTGGTGGAACCCTCCCGCAGCGTGTGGATTCCTCCCCCACGGAGCGGGAGGATGCAGCTCTCAGCGTTGTGCTGCAGTGCGCAGTTCTGGGTTTCACCCTGACGCATGTACCCGACCCCGAGCTCGAAGATCGTCTGCTCCACCTTGGTTTCCAGTACATGAGGCCGGATCTCGGGCAGGAGCCGGTAGGCGGCTAAAAGGTGATCTATTCCAGCTTGCTCCCTGCCCAGGCGCACTTCCGCAATTCCCAGTTCGAGCAGGACCTGCCAGCGGCTGAGAGCACCCCAGTATGCGGGAATCGTCACTTCCGAAGAGCTTTCCAGCTCCGCCAGCTCACGGCTCAGTTCCAGGGCGTCCCCGTCTCCCATATAGGGGTGTTCACGAGCACCCTCGATGGAGATCTCCTGGAGGACCTGGAGCATGCGTCGATGTCCGGGACCCCTTTCCGATAGGGTGGTTTCCAGCGCCTTCTGCCCCGTGTCCTTGGACTTGTGATGGGTGTGGCCCGAACTGGAGTCCTGGGATAGCTTGGTCGGGTGGGAAGATGCCAAGGTTCCCTCGGATGCGAACAGGGTCGATGACCCTGCTGCGGTCAGCACGGCTGCTGCAAATAGGCTGATCGCAGATCCAGTCAAGAGGGCCAGTCGAGAAAAGCTCCCATTCATCCTATCTCGGGCCTCGTTATCGAAAACCTCTGGACTAGGTCCAGTATACCAGCCTCCGGAGAGGGCCTCGCAAGGGTCCGCAGGAGCGAGTGGAAACAACGCGGCATCGGCAGCATTGAGCGGGGCAGAGGAATCCAATGTTGGGGGTTATACACCGAGCGGCTTCGGTTTTGAACCACCACAGCCTTGCGCCAGAGCACCTCTAGGTGCAGGGGATCCGTATGACGAACCGTATGGTATGCTGAGGCATTCCTGTAAGGGGAGTCCCGTGGCTCTAACCTTCGTATTGCTGTTGAACCGGCTAATCCTGGCCGCGCCGTTCGCAAGGCCAGCCCGTGATTGAGCGGATTGGACGTCAGGTTTCGAAAATCTGGCGATTAAGGGTCTGTCAGGAAATAACAGATGCACTTTGGCGCGAGCGCCGTGGGGGCAGATGCGAGGCGTCGCGACGCAGGCGATGCCGCTGCGCATCTTCCAGGCGCGGCAACAAAGCAGATGCCCCCGCGCCGCCGCGCCCCTCCGGGCTGGGGTCCGCAGAGACGCTGGCGTTGTTACTCGCTCCTTACATACCGCAGCGGGTATGCGCGTCGCTCCCGCCTAGCCAGCGTCCCTGGGGACCCCAGCAAAGTGTATCTGTTATTTCCTGACAGACCCTAAGGTCAGATTGTAGGCATGTCTCGAGTCGAACTGGATAAGCACCGAATCACAAGACTGGACGGTCGACCCTTCTTTCTGATCGGCGCCCGGCACATGCCGGAAGGCGGCACCCCTGCGCTGTTGTACGAGGCGGGATTCAACGCTTTTCGGCTCACCGCATTCGGCACCGAGACCAACCAGCCCGAGCCAGTCCCCGAGGATCTCTCGGGGCTCTACTTCTGGTCCTACCTCTTCAATCGCGCCGATCTGACTCAATCACCGCGGCACGCCCCACAACTGCGCAAGCTGGTTGCACGCCTCCGCGATCATCCGGCACTGTTGTGCTATGAGAACTACAACGAGCCGACGCTGCACCGGACGCGCTTCAAGACGGAACCTGAGCATCTGGCAGAAGGCACCCGGGTGATTCGCGAGTGCGATCCCAATCATCCGATCTGGTTGGCACACAGTTGCAGCAATACGGTTGAAACCCTGCAGCGGTTCAATCTCTGTGCCGAAATCCTCGGCTGCAACCCATACCCGGTATACCTGTCAGGCACGCGTCGGCACGTAGGCTTTCTCGAGGACGGACGAGTGCTCGACTGTCCCGATCAATCGCTGCACGCGGTGGGCAGATACACGCAGAAGATGATGTCGGTAGCTGAGGGCCGGCCAGTCTGGATGCTGGTTCAGGCGATGGCCAACGAGAGCTGGTATAGTCCGGTTCATACGCCGCAGTTTGCCAGCCAGGGTGTCGATGCATCGAAGATTCTGTATCCCACGTTCGAACAGATGCGCTTCATGGCATTCGATGCAATTGTGCACGGAGCCACCGGAATTGCCTTGGCGATGCATCGCACTCCGGTCGGCGGTGAGGTGTGGAAGAGCATCACGAAGTTGGTGGGTCAACTGCGTCAGCTGCACGATGCACTAGTCGCCCCACCAGTGCTCGATTGCGCAGCTATTGAATACGTCGATCTGGGCCACACGATATGGGATGGCGTTCGTCTTCTGATACGGAGGTCGAATGGCACTCTGTTCGTCTTTGCCGTAAACACCGCACGGGAGCCGGCAGAGATCGCCCTCCAGTTACCAGTCGCCGCTCGATCGCCTGCAATCGTGGAGTTCGAGGAGCGCCAGCTGTTGGTCTCTAGAGATCGCCTATGCGATAGATTTGAGCCGTTTGAGGTACATGTCTACCGGATCAAGTGCAGGGTCGATCAGTCATGAGTAAGTTTCAAGAGCCACCTTGAGCGCGTCAAGATTCCCAGGCTGGGCGCCACGTTTTTCCCCCATTACGAAGAATCGATTCGGAGGATCAAAGATGAAGCAGGCAATTCTTCACGGTCCCAGGGATCTGCGGCTGGAAGAGCTCTCCCTGGATACCGAAAACCTTGGCGATCACGATCTCTGGGTCAAGACCCGAATCACGGCCTTGAAGATCGGTACTGATCGGGGCAACTACGAGGGCGCCGAGAGGGTGCCTGGCGCTCCCGACTATCCCCGCTGGGTGGGAGATAGCAATCTGGGAATCGTTCAGAAAGTGGGTCGGAACGTGACCCGGTTTGAGCCGGGCGACCGTGTCTACGCCAGGCTATATCACCAATCGGACTACATCGCACCGGATTCCGGTCCCATCGTCAAGGTACCCCCTGGAGTCTCCGACGACAATGCCGTCTATCTTGGGCTCTACCACGTCTCGGCATTAGCCTTCTGGGTGGGGAGCTACGTGCCCTGCGAGACCGTTGCGGTGGTGGGTCTGGGGGTCCTGGGATTGGCCGCGGTGGCACTGGGGCGCGCCTTCGGAGGGCGAGTGATAGCACTGGGCAATTCCTCCATCCGTCTGGAGATGGCCCGCGAGATGGGTGCGCATCTGGCCCTAATGTCGGACGATCCGGACCTCGAAGCGAAGATCCAATCCTTCGCTCCCGAGACAGGAGTCGACCTGGTAGTCTTGACGGCGAATCCCTGGCCCGCCTTTCGCGTAGCGGCTCAGGTCGTCAGAAAGAACGGTCGGATCACTTTTCTCTCCCTGCCCGGTCGGGGTGAGCCTGCCCTGGACTTCAATCCTTTGGCCTTGGAGTGGTTTCACGGCAAGGCTCTGACCCTCAAGTCGGTGGCCGAGAATGCTCCCTATGCCTATACCGTCGAGGGGGGCGGCTACGACTTGAGGCGAATGGGTCCCGCGTTACTGAGCCTCATGGAGCGGGGGGTCATGGAACCAGAGCGACTCATCACTCACCGGCTTCCCTGCGATCGGATGGCAGAGGCCTACGAGATGGCCTACCGGCGAGAGAAATCGATGTTGGGTGTGATCTTCGAGTGGTAGTAGGCGTACTCAGTTCTGCGGTCTACCAGGTAAAGACACCCTCGTAGCCGATCGACCTCACGGCCAGTAGCCATCGCTGTTCCAGGACACGTGGGCGCCCTCCCACCGTCCCTCCGCTCCTCTTCTCCAGATAAAAAGAAGCTTGCCCCGTTCCTGTATCTTCTCGCCACTCTCTTGATGACTTGCCTCGAGCAGGTAGACACCCTTTTCGAAGGTATAGTCCCCTGTAACTACCTCCTCGGTGGTCAACTGAAAATGCTCGATCCGGTATTGATCCAGGAGCCTTCGGATCCAGGCCACGATCTCTCCCCGACTGGAGATGCTGGGACGTCCCGAAGGCAGGATCGTCGCACCCTTGGCCAGGTAGGAGTGGGCCCATTGATCCACGGTCTGTTCGTTCATGGTCTTGGAGAAGGAAGAGCGCATCGGGCTCAGCTCGGCCAGATCTTGCTCCAGAGTGGGGGCACTCGCCGCCACCGATGGTTCCTGGTAGGGTGCGCAAGCGGAGCCAATAAAGAGGATGATGAATCCCCAATAACTCAATCTCATGATTTCCTCCCGATGAGTCCAGCAACAGGGACCCACAACTACCTCCTATAGGAAGAGAATCCTGACTGCCGTAGAGGGAAGGCAGAATCAATAGCGCCGGGGCCATCAAGTTCAAGCAGCTGGGCATCCAGGCACAATGGAGAGTCCGAGCCATCGGCATCTTTGTATAACCCTACACTTCTTGGTCGTGAATGCCTATACTTGCCGACAACAGGACTCCTTGTACGCAAGACGTAGCCCGCGGCTCGCCTCTGGGCCCCAGACACTCGCCCGGATAAGCGGACCGACAGGTAGTCTGGGACGGTGAGGTTGGAGACTGAAAGGAAACCGTCCAGTGAGAAGCAAATCCTTTTTCGCTGTAGGCCTGCTCGCCTGCCCTATGCTGGGGGGATGGTCCAAGGGCCGAGATGGCGGCAGCCGTGCGGGAAAAGGTCGGGCAGTGCGTTCAGCTCGATGTAGATATACATCACCCAGGCACCCGGGACAGGCGCGTGGAGCACGTCTTAGCAGTGCAGGAATCCGGCCCGAGGTGGCTATGGTTGAAAAAGCTAACCTTCAGGTTTGCCCTGTGGGCATCACTAGTGATTGGTTGCCACTCGGGACCAAACTAAGCTGGGGGCAATGATTGCACCAGTGTCAATGACGGCCTTAACTGCCGGTCCTGCCTGCAGGACCGAAGGTACAACAGCGGGGAGAAAGTCTCAAGCTCGATTGGAGCGGCGCCCCGCGCCGGGGCCCCTACTAAGGTGAAACTTCATTTGCAGATTCGGATGGAAGAAGGACGTAACCCATTGACTTAGCGATAGATTGGGCGTACTTCAGGCGATTGTTCCGAAACCTGGCTTCGTAGGCTGCCGCTCCCTGATCCACGTACTCTTGACCCCATCGAAGGGCTCGGTAGATGTGCTGGGCTATCTCGCGGGTCGTGGCCCCAATGGCGATAGACATTCCTTTGCGACGGGACAGGCGTCGATAGTGGGCACCGAGTGCCGTGGGAGAGTGCTTCTGCGAGATGGCCCCCATGCGAAGCGACGTGACAATCCGATTCGAACCGAAGCCTTTTGCTTGGCGTCGGCGTTGCTTGCCGTGGGAAAAGGGTGGAACTCATTGATTTAAGGATCTTTGCTGCGTATCGGAGACTAACCTGAAAATTAACAAGTTTCTTTCCTGGACGATCCGGCGCAGCCGGTGGCGGTGCTAACCTGAAACTTCATTTGGCTTTTCCTGAGGCACAAGTGGTAAAGAACTCTAGGGGACGGACCCTCGGGCGCTTGTGGGATGATGGACCCAGGAGGAAAGAAAACCGATGGCACAGTCAGGCAACAAAGGCCGGCGCGCCGGCGCCGAGAACCTGAGGGAATTCGCTCAAACCATCCTGGTGCGGGCGGGTCTAAGGGACCGCGACTCGAGGCGCGTAGTCGACAATCTTCTGGATGCCGATCTGCGAGGGGTCCACTCCCACGGACTGGTCCGGATCGACTTCATCGTTACCCGGGTCCAGGCGGGAGGAATCAACCCCCGAGCGGAGGTGAAGGTGGTTTCCGATCGTGGTGCCTCGATCCTTCTGGACGGTGACGGGGGACCGGGTCAGATCGCCGGACATCAGGCCATGACACTTGCGATTGCCCGGGCTCGGGAATTGGGCGTTGGAGTCGCTGGCGTGTGCGGCTCCAACCACTATGGGACTGCCGGTTACTACGCCCGGATGGCGGCCGAGGAGGGGATGATCGGTCTCTCGGTTAGCAATACCGGAGCCTCGATGGCTCCCTGGGGAGGCACGACGCCCACCTATGGCACCAATCCTCTGGCGATTGCGGTTCCTAGCAGTGGCGACTTTCCCCTGATGCTGGATATCGCTCTAAGCCGCGCCGCCTGGGGCAAAGTGCTCCTGACATTGTCGCGTGGGGATCCGCTTCCCGCGAACTGGGTCCTGGATCGGCAAGGGCGACCCACGACGGATCCCGAGGAGGCGCTGAAGGGCATGCCATCTCCTCTGGGAGATCACAAGGGGTACGGTCTGGCGGTGATGGTGGACATTCTGAGTGGTGTGTTGACTGGAGCCCTTTTCGGTAGGGATGTCTCCCCCACGCCCGCTCCTTCGGAATCCCAGAACACGGGTCATTTCTTCCTGGCGATCTCGGTTGAACACTTCATGGAACCGGAACTCTTCCTTTCCCGAATCCAGGAGTACATCCAACAACTCAAGTCCTCGGATCTGATCTCCGGTGTGGACGAGATCCTGGTCCCGGGAGAGCCCGACTGGCGAGCAATTCAGAGGAGTCTCAAGGAGGGCATAGTCCTCGACGAGGAAACCTGGAAGACCCTGAACCGTCTCTCGGCAGAATTCGGGGTACCGGTACCAGAACCACAAGGATGAAAGCCGGCGTCAAAAATCAAGTCCGAACAGAGCCGCGAACGACTTGAGCGGCTAGCAATATGAAGCCAGCTAGCGAGGAGAGAGCCGGACAACAGCACAAACATCCGTACCCCCAGGAAATCCTTCCAAGTCAGTCATCCGACGAAGCGTCGAACACCTCCAGCGGGGCCCCCTGCAACTCCACAACATAGCGAATAGCACGGGCCAATGCCTCCTCCGTCCACAGGTACACGGTACTTCCTCCGCGAGCCCAGCGTTTGGTTCGTCCTCTATCTAATCCACGTCGGTTGAGGCCCCGGCTAGCATAGGACTTAAGAGCATTCAGGACAGGCTCGAGGTCGGACAATGCGGAAAGCACCACATGGATGTGGGTGTGCCTGACATGGGCCGCATGAAACTTCCAGTTTCAGCGAGCACAACCATGCCGGATGCCGTTCTTCACGGCTCTTTGGCCGGGCGGATCGAGGTGATAAGCGAGGTGTTTCATCCGTGACGCTGAAGCCCTGCTTTTCCTGGATTCTGGGGACAGAAGGGGCATGCCATACCGATTGTGTTTCCGGTCGACTGTCCCCCGGGTGTCGCCGTGGAGGCGGTTGCCGTAGCAGGTGAAGGTCAACAAGTAGCTTGAGCTACCTCTCCACCGCCTAAAGGCGGTGGATTCGACCTGCGACTAAAGTCGCCTAAAGCCCACGCCTCCGATCCAGGCACCTCGCTTGACCCCCTCCATCAGTCGGCTCGGCGACCACTTCGCCGATTCGTCGAGCAACCCTCACGCTAGCCGACTGCATTCCCTACGCACACCGGCTTGCTGGAGCAAGCCTCCTGAAGGCTTCGCCTAAAGGCGAGGGGGTTCACCCATCCCCGAGTGGGACCCTAAGGGGTAGGAGGATGTCCGACTGTTCATGTCCTCTATAACGTCTGGCGCTGCTGCTGCGCGACATTACTTGCGGGCACTGGGAGGTGAGGGTTATGGGGCGTTGGTCTGTTTTTCTTTGCTGTTGTCCGGCTCTCTCCTCGCCAACTGGCGTTATCTCGCTAGCTGCTCAAGTCGTTCGCG
Source organism: Acidobacteriota bacterium (assembly GCA_965222655.1). Lineage (GTDB taxonomy): Bacteria > Acidobacteriota > UBA6911 > RPQK01 > JAJDTT01 > CAUZIZ01. Next base: position 785,525 of record CBDCUP010000021.1, on the reverse strand, counting down.
GCTCTGTCGGTCCCGTATTCACCGTTCTGGACGGCGCGGAACATAGGCGTTAGACTGGGCCAACACCAGGAGGAAGACCATGCCTCAGACCAAGCCTTGGGATCGGAGAGATTTTCTGACCTGCAGCGCGGCCTTCGCTGCCGCCCTCTCGGCCGCACCGGCAGCACCCCAGAAGGGAGGGGATCCGGGAGACCCCAACCCCCACACTCAGCCTGCCCCCAACCGGCGCCACATCGTCATCTACCGGGACCCGTTTGCGTACTGCTCCCACGCCAGCATCGTCCGCCTGGCCAACGGCGAGTGGGTCACTTCCTTCAACGAATGTCAGCGGCGGACGCCCTACACCCATCCGCCGGGAGATCCCCACTTCCACAACCTGATCTCACGGACCGACGACGAGGGCCGGACCTGGAGTCCGCCCCAGGTGGCTCCCAACTGGGACTGGTACGGTGTCGAATGTCCCGGCCTGGCTCAGCTCAAAGACGGGACGGTGGTGCTCAACCAGTGGCAGTTCCTCTGGTATCCCCTGAATCAGGGTCGGAAGCTCGCCTCCCAAGGGCGAGAGATCTGGCTCAGGACAAGTACGAAACAGGGTTGGGCAGCGGCCCAGGCGGACACCGATTGGAGCCGCAGCATCTACCCCTGGTGCCGTGCCAACGGCGGCTGCTACGTCCAGCTGAGCTCCGACGGCGGTCGTATCTGGGATCGCAGCGTCAAGATTCCCACCGAGCCCTACATGGGGGGCTACACTCCCCGGGGTGTGGCGCAGCTTCACGATGGGACGGTACTAATGGTCACGGCCGACCACCCCTTGAACCACACCGTCTATGCAGTCCGATCCCGTGACGGAGGCCTCAACTGGAGCAAGCCGGTAGCGCTGGGTACGGTCGATGGGGGCCATATCTCCGAGCCCACAGCCGTTCAACTTCCCAGCGGCAAGATCGTCGCCATGATCCGCAGTAGTACTCACCATCTTCATCAGAGCGAGTCCTCGGATGGGGGATTGACCTGGACACCGATTCAGCGCACGCGCGTCTGGGGATATCCCGGACATCTACTGCTCCTGTCCGATGGCCGGCTGCTGACCACCTACGGCCACCGCCGCTCGCCCTTCGGGATTCGGGCCTGCCTGAGTCGGGACGGAGGCCAGACCTGGGACTACGAAAAGGAGTTCCTGATTCGGGACGAGCTACCCAACCGGAACCTGGGCTACCCGGTGACGATCGAGTATCAGCCGGGACGTTTATTCACGATCTACTACGGTGAAGAAGCTGACGGTACGACCAGTATCCAGGGTTCCTATTGGGAGCTTTCTTGAGGATCCGAGTAATGACCGATCCAATCGTTTCTCGAAGTTGCTTCTTCCTGGTCCTTTTGGCCGGTCTACCGATCGCCTCAACCCGTCCAGTTCTTGCCCAGGACACCTCTACGGTCGCCGACATCGGCAGCCGGAGGGAGCTCTTCGTGGATCACTTGCTCCTCGAGCGCCTGGTAGGGACGCGCTTGCAACTTCACCACCCGGAGCCGGCCGAAACGGTCCTGAAGTTGGATCGTCCCTGGGAAGGCGACACCGGCTACGGGCTCTCGGTGATCCAGGATGGCGACACCTATCACATGTACTACCAGGGCCGGACCCGAAGACCCGTTCCCGCTCGCAGAACGCCCACGCTCTACGCCCGCAGCCAGGACGGCATCCATTGGGAGAAACCGAATCTGGGACTGGTTCCCATCAAGGGCAGCTTGGAGAACAATCAGATCGGCACCACCGATGGGAAGCCGCTGTATGCCCAAGGGGAGCCGGGGGTGGAGATCTTCATCGACCGGCGTCCGGGAGTGCCAAAGGGCGAGCGCTTCAAGGCCTTCACTCTGGACGAGAGCGAGTCGCCGATGGTACGGGTTCACGCCTGGGTCTCGGAAAACGGTACCCACTTCCGTCCGCTCCAGGAAGCACCGATTCTGAGCACCGATATCCCGAATGTCTTCGACGGTCAGGAGACGATGTTCTGGTCCGAAGCGGAGCAGATGTACCTGATCTACACCCGCTACGCCACCAGCAAGGACCGGAAGACCCGAAAGCGTGCGGTGGCACGGCTCACCTCCAAGGACTTTCTGAACTGGACTCAACCGGTTCCGATGACCTTTGGCGACGCAGGCGTCATTCCCCCTGATCAGCACTACAACAATCAGACCCATCCCTATTTCCGGGCTACGCACATCTATCTGTCCTTGTCGGCTCGATTCATGGAAGGACGGCAGGTCCTATCAGATGAAGTCGCCCGCCGGGAGGGCGTCCTGGAGGGGTACTGGCGGGATTGCGCCGAGACGATTCTGATGACAACTCGAGGCGGCACTCATTACGATCGGACCTTCATGGAGGGCCTGATCCGGCCGGGTCCGGGCCCTCTGAACTGGGTCACCCGGAGCAACTACGCGCTGGGAGGAGTCGTCCAGACGGGATCTGGGGAGATTTCCCTGTACCTGAACCGACACTATTCCGATCCCACCTGGCATGTCCGGCGATATCGGCTGAGGCTGGACGGATTCGCTTCGCTCCACGCTCCCTATGAGGGCGGCATGGCGCTGACCAAGCCGATTCGTTTCTCGGGAAGGGAGCTGGAGATCAACTACTCCACGTCGGCAGCCGGGAGCGTGCGGGTCGAGATACAGGATCCAGAAGGCAAACCGCTGCCCGGTTACAGTGCCGAAGAGTGTCAGGAGATTCTGGGAGACGAGATCCAGCGAGTCGTGGCCTGGAAAGGGAGGAGTAACCTTTCCACCCTGGCAGGCCGTTCTGTCCGACTCAGGTTCGTAATGAAGGATGCAGATATCTACTCGTTCCGCTTCCGGTAAAGGACCTACCGTGATCAATCGATTTAACTCCTCAGGCTGCCTCCTCTTGATCCTGTTGGTTGGCGTGACGCTTGTGTCCCCCGGCGTCGTCGCGCAAGAGTCCTCCGAGGTTACCGACATCGGAAGCCGGAGGGAGCTCTTCGTGGATCATTTTCTCCTCGAGCGCATGGTAGGGACCCGCCTGCAGCTCCACCACCCGGCGCTGGCCGAGGCTGTCCTGAAGGTGGATCAGCCCTGGGAAGGAGCAACGGGCTATGGTCTCAATGTGATCCAGGACGGCGAGACCTACCACATGTATTACCAGGGACATGTCCCCGGAACGCCTTTCAAGGAGTACACGCTCTACGCCCGCAGCCAAGACGGCATCCATTGGGAGAAACCGATCCTGGGACTGGTCCCCATCAACGGTAGCCGAGAGAACAACCAGATCGGCACCACCGATGGCAAGCGGCTGTATCCCGACGGAGAGCCGGGTGTGGAGGTGTTCATCGACCGGCGCCCGGGAGTACCACAGGGAGAGCGCTTCAAGGCCTTCACCCTGGACGAGAGCGAGAAGCCGATCGTGCGTGTCCACGCCTGGGTCTCGGGAAACGGCACGCACTTCCGTCCGCTGAAGGAAGCACCCATTCTCAGCACCGACATCCCCAACGTCTTCGACGGTCAGGAGACCCTGTTCTGGTCGGAGGCGGAGCAGATGTATCTGATCTACACCCGCTACTCGGCCAGCAAGGACCGGAAGACCCTGAAGAGATCCGTGGCCCGGCTCACCTCGAAGGATTTCCTGAACTGGACCGAACCCGTTCCCATGACCTTTGGCGATACCGGTGTCATTCCGGCCGATCAACACTACAACAACCAGACGTTTCCCTATTTTCGGGCTCGGCACATCTATCTGGCCCTGTCGGCTCGATTCATGGAGGGGCGCCAGGCCCTGTCAGATGAAGCTGCCCGCCAGGCAGGAGTCCCCGAGGGGAGGTGGCAGGATTGCTCCGAGACGATTCTGATGACGACTCGGGGCGGCAGCCACTACGACCGGACCTTCATGGAGGGGCTCATCCGACCGGGTCCGGGACCCCTCAACTGGGTCACCCGGACCAACTACGCGCTGGGAGGAGTCGTCCAGACAGGTCCTGGGGAGATTTCCCTGTACTTGAATCGACAGAACTATCACGCCACCTGGCACGTCCGGCGATATCGGCTGAGGCTGGACGGATTCGCCTCGCTCCATGCCCCCTATAAGGGCGGAATGGCACTGACGAAGCCGATCCGCTTTTCGGGAAAGGAGCTGGAAATCAACTACTCGACGTCGGCAGCCGGGAGCGTGCGAGTCGAGATACAGGATTCAGAGGGCAAACCCCTGCCCGGTTATAGCGCGAAAGAATGTCAGGAGATCCTGGGGGACGAGGTTGAACGAGTTGTGGCGTGGCAAGGGGGAAGTAACCTTACCGCCCTGGCAGGTCGTCCTGTCCGTCTCCGTTTCGTGCTGAAGGATGCGGATATCTATTCATTCCGTTTCCGATGATCAGCGCCCGGATTCGATTTCGATTTCGAAAGAGGATAGACCTCAAGGAAAGCAGCGACGGACTCATCGGTTGGTCAACTTTGACGGTGAGTGAAGGAAACCCAAATCGAAATCGAAACCGTTGCGCTGGTAGGGCGTCCCCTGCTCTTCAACAGAGTATCCTCTGCCGCCTAACCTACTCAACATCACCGCGATGCGATCGAGGTGGCCCTTACGTTTTTGGTGTTCCCGCACCTCCAGCGCATGCCCGACTCTCAAGACATCCTGTATCGCCGCACATTCCAATGCCGATCCTCGTGCAATCTCAAAATACCTTCGCCGATCCCTTTCTGCGGTCTTTCCATTGCCTTCGGCGATATTAAGCGGTATCGATTGACTTGCTCGAAGCCATTGATCACGGGCGTGACGGTGGATCCCACTCAAGTCGCCTGCTTTCACGAAAACCCAGGCCACGTATTCGATTGAGAGCCGGTAAGCATCTAGCCTTTCGTGGCCAAGTGACATGGTCTTTCGGTTTGGATTTCGAATTGTATCCTGGAACTTGAAATGCTATTCAGATCGCGCCAGGATCTTCTTGGGATCGACGATCTTGAAACGGTCTTTGGCGTTAGTGACCTGGTCTTTGATGAGGTCCTTAACCGTCACCTCGAGATCATAGTCTCCCGGATCCAGATGGCTGACGGGTAGGACACGGATCAAGACGACGCGCTGACCGGAGTAGAACTGGACCGTGTTCCCAGCCTCGTCTGTAGCCTCCATCATCGTCAGGCCCCGCTGGCTGACCCTGTAGGACACGTGCAGCGAGGGTTTGAGGCTGGTCTGATCCAGGGCGGCATTGTAGACCTGCAAGTAGACCCCGAATCGACTCTTTTCCGGGAAGGATTTGCTCAGGCGGGGGATGACTTTGATGTTGCCCAGAACGAACATCTCGTCCTGTTCGGAGGCCAGGTTGACCGGCAGGATGGTATCCGAGAGGATGAGCGAGCTGATCTTGATCTCGTCCTGCCCGTACTTCTTGGGCACAATGGCCTGGCGAAGAACACCGGCCTTACCACTGTTGAGATCCTGGACGACCAGGTCCAGCTTGTAACGCGCTTTTCCAGGCAGCGACAGCAATTTCTGATAGATGGACCGCTCCTGCAGTCCCCGCTGAAGGATCTCCGGGCTGTAGACGGTTTTCACGTCGTCCTCGAACTCGGCGATCACCTCCTTGTTCATGCTAGTGACCATTCCGTAGACAGCCAGTTTGGCTACCTGGACCCCTTCTTCCGGGGCGAAGGTCAGTAGGTGGTTTTCCACCTCCACCGAAATCGGGACCAGCACCTGCGCCTCGTTGAGGCGGAAGTGGTCCTGAACTACGCGGAAGGGCAGGTTGTCATAGGAGACATTGACCCTGACCATCTCCTGCAGATCCCTATACTTGATCTTGGGAGCTCGCTGGACATAGGCATGGGTCCTATAGCGTTCGAAGGGCATGTCCTTCTGTCGGCGGGTCCTGAAGGGGTCATCATAGGGCCGCCGGAGACGGACGTTCTTGTCGGTGACGCCAAGCGACTCGGAGAGAGTAAGGCCGGCGTTGGTCCAGAGAAAGGCATCCTTGTCGTCAGGACGGTAGGTAAGCTCGTACTGTCCTGAATTGCCCGCGTCCACGAACTCCAACTCGACGTCCTGGCCCACCCCCTCGATATAGCGGTAGTGCCAGACCTCGAAGGGAAAGGTCGTGGTGTCTCCTCCGCCTTCGTGCATGGGACGAAAGTAGTAGCCGCCGCTGGGATAGGACTGCTTTTCGTCCGGGGGTCCGTGAAGGATGTAGATGCGACCTCGATCCGTCTGCCATCCGAACTGGCCGGCGGTGAAGTTGTCGTTGGCGTAGGCAACCCGCAGATAGTGCTCCTCTTTAAACTCGTTGAAGGCCGTCCTCAGATCCGGGTCTCGGCGGCGCCAGAACTGCTCGATGAAGGACTCACGTTCCTCGTCGTTAGTGAGGGCTTTGAAGACCGAGCGTTCGTCCTCGGTGACGATGTAGATTACATCCTTCTTCAGCCAGTCCTGGAAGTAGTCCTCGGTCTCTTCCTGGGCCAGCTTCTTCTTGTCGGTCTTATTCTCCTCCGACCGGCCTGATACATCCGAGGCGCAGCAGGCCAGAGTGAGCACAGCGACTAGTGCGCTTTGGAAGAGCTCCTTGGTCACGGGTCACCACCTTTTCTCGTGGAGAATAATTTACTCCAAAGTATACACAGAAAGCGAGTCGACCTGCGAATCCGTACGGTTAGGGACGGGTTTCCGTTCGAGCAATCGAAAGTAACCATTCAAATCGTTGGATTTCAGGAGCCGGAATATCCAATTCTTTGGTTCCTTTCAGTTGATCTCAGCGGTGTGCTAAGGGTCTAACTGTTCATTTATTAGGTATTTGTGTCCGCTATTCGGGACCTGGCATGTCAATTGCAAAAACAAAAGCAACAAACTGTTGACAAGTGTCGGAGTTCTAAGCGATACTCGCTGCATTTCTTGACAGTAGGCGATCGCATCGAGGTTTCTCATGACCTTAGCTGATTCTTCTCGAATCACAGGTTTTACACCCCGGTGGAGAATTCTGTCTCCGCCACCCCCAGTCACTTCCAAAGGAGGAAGTATGAGAAAGAATTTCATTTCCGGATTTGCAGTCGTCCTGTGCGCCTTATTGGCCACACCGGTCGTCCAGGCCCAGAGTAACACTGCTAGCATCTTCGGACGGGTCGTGGACCAGTCCGACGCTGCTATTCCCGGCGCCGAGGTGACTGCGACCAACGAGGATACCTCGAGCAGCCAGACTGCTGTCACTGGCGACGTAGGCGGTTTCTCGATGACCTACCTGCAGGTGGGTACCTACACGCTCACCATCGCCATGCCTGGCTTCAAGACCGCGAAAGAGACGGGTCTGGCTCTGGCTGCCTCAGATAAACTGAACCTGACCTTCCGGCTGGATGTAGGCGACGTCTCGGACTTTGTCCAGGTGACCGCGGCGCAGCCTCTGGTGGAGAGCAGCACCGCCCAGCACAGCGTGGCGATCACCAAGGAGCAGGTGACGCAGCTACCCCTGTTCAAGCGGGACCTGGGACAGATCCTGCACCTGGGAACCGGGACCCACATCGGCGGAAAATACACGGACACCTTCACCGTCAATGGACTGGCCCCCGCTGCCCACACCGTCAACCTGGACGGGGTGGACGCTTCCCGGCAGGGCGAACAGAGCTCCATTTCCGGAAAGTTCGGCTATAACCTCATCCGGGGGACCACCCTGGAGGCCGTCAAGGAAGTGAAGGTCTCCAAGGGCTCCATGACGGCGGAGGTGGCCAAGACCTTCTCCGGTTCGCTGAACATCATCACCAAGAACGGGACCAATGACCTGCATGGGAGTCTGTTCTACAACTACAACAGCGCCGGCCTGAATGCCCGAAACCGAAGATCCTTCAGCAAGTTGCCGCTGGTCTTCAACCAGTTCGGCGGCTCCGTGGGCGGTCCCCTCGTGAAGGACCAGGCCTTCTTCTTCTTCGCCTACGAAGGCTACCGGCAGACGGAGGCGGCCCTGATCCAGGGCGATGTCCCCACGGCGGAGTTCCGCGCTGCGGCCGTCGCACAACAACCGGCTTTCGCACCCTTCTTCGATCTCTACGCGCTGCCCAACCAGCCGCAGATCAGTCCTACCGACATCACGGCCCTTTTCATCGGAGACGGTCCCCGAACCTTCAATGAGAACTACTTCATCTTCCGGGGCGACGTCAATGTGGGTGAAGCTGGCGTCCTGACGGGCCGATTTGCCCGGTCGGAGCCCTCTCGGCTGCAGCCCAGATACCCCAGCCAGGTCAACCAGAGCGGCAACGCCAAACAGTGGTACGCCTCCTATGTCCATGGGGGTACCAGCTTCACCTCCGAGAGCCGCTTTGGCTTCAACGACAACAGCCCAAGCGTCCTCTACCAGGAGTTCCCGGTGGGCGCGGACGCCGACGGATTCCTCGCCAATCCGGTGTCGGTGCGTTTTAACCAGTTCGGCGTCAGCGGCCAGCAGATCCGGAACGAGAGCCAGAGCTGGACGGCCGAGGAGGTGGTTGCCTTCAACCACGGGGATCACTCGATCAAGATTGGTGGCCGTCTGGGCAACCTCTCGACCAACGAGGGAAACATCTGGACCTCCACCTATAATTACGACACCGAAGCCGAATTCTTTGCCAACGTTCCCAGCCAAGTGTCGGTGGTCTTCGGAAAGGATGACTACGACCTGGGCCGTTATGACGGCGGCTTCTTCATCCAGGACGACTGGCGCGCGACGCCTCGCTTGATGTTGAATCTGGGTGTCCGCTACGACATCTTCGGGGTTCCCAAGGAGCGGGATGGCCGTCTCTTCAACTACGATTCGGCGTTCAGCACCACCCTGCGAGATCCCGACTCCATCTTCGATGGCGACTTCAACAACATTTCCCCCCGACTCGGCTTTGCCTATCGGCTGGATGATGAGGGAAGGACGGTCATCCGCGGCGGCGGCGGCGTCTACTTCACGCCGGTGCCCTCGATTCAGATGCAACAGCTGGTCCTGAATAAGTCCGCAAATGCGCCGGGCTTCGTTCCCGCCACCTTTCGCTTCAACGGAGAGGAAGCGCTCGCCCTGGGCATCCAATACCCCATGGGGGCAGCTGACATTGCACCGTTGCTGTCGGGTTTGGGACGTCCCGCTATCTGGCACATGGACCCCGACACCCGGACCCCCTATGCCATGTCCTGGAACCTGAGCATTCAGCGCCAGCTGACCGATACCATGGCCTGGGAGATCGGCTACGTGGGCAACGGCTCCCGTAAGGTGAGCCTGTATAACACCGCCAACATGCAGCGACGGGACACCGGCCTGCGGGCTACGGACCTGATACCAGGAATGGAAGGCATTGGTGGTTTTCGGATGATCGACGATGCGGACAGCACCACCTACCACGCCCTGCAGACCGAGTTCAAGAAGCGTATCTCCAACTACAATACCTTCAATATGTACTACGACTGGTCGAACAACATTTCCTACTTCGGTGGGGATCTGTTCCGAGGCGACCGGATCCAGGACTGGGATTTGGTGGATTCGGCCCACAGCAGGCTCGACCTGGAGCGGGGTCCGACGCGTCACCGCATCCGTCACCGCTTCGTCATGGACCATATCGTGGAGCTGCCCTTCGGCAAATGGGCCAACTCGCCAGGCTCCAGACGCGCTCTGGAAGGTTGGACCCTCGGCGGCATCTGGCAATGGATGAGCGGAGAGGGTGGGGATGGGTACCTGATTTCTCAGGGCGGCCCCGGAGGGGGCAGGCGGCAGAGGCCCGACTTCACCTGTGGTAGCCACCAGGAGGCCTTCGATACGGCCCCGGCGGGCAAGCTCTTCAATCCGGGCTGCTTCTCCATGGTAGGAATCAACTCGATTGGTCAATTCGATCGCCCAGGGACTTACTCTCGTTATCCCTGGGAGTACCCGAGGCGGTTCAACTGGGATCTCTCCCTGGCGAAGAAGACGCAGCTCGGCGAGGGGATGGGACTGGAGATCCGGGCGGATCTAATCAATGCCTTCAACAACGTCGCTGTCAGCCGCGCCCGGACCCGTCCGGGAAGCTGTAGTGCAGCGGCCGTGGGCACCACGGACGAGACCCTTGACGGGCCCGGCTGTACGCGCGCTGGTAACTTCGGCGATATCCGAAGCTTAACTAATTCCCGTCAGGTCCAGTTCAATATGAGGCTCACGTTTTAGCGGGCCGGCTATTCTTAAGAGGAGGTACCAAAAGGGCCGCAGCAGAAATGCTGCGGCCCTTTTTTTGTGCCTTCGAGCCGAATTCCCACTCTTCTTCGCGGATTCGCGGCCCGGTTCGCTACTGATATCAGAACCGTTTATGCCATCAGAAAAGTATGTGACACATCGCACACAGTTGTGCTACATTGTCAACGGTGAAGACGCTATCGATTCGTGAAATGCGTGGCGCCCTAGGACGTCTGGACGAGTTGCTGGAAGAGGAACAGGAGATCATCATCACTCGCCGACGTCAGGCCATTGCCCGTCTGCTGCCGCTCAGGACCAGCCGTCACAGGCTTCTTTCCTGATGGGCCTGAGTAGCTTCGGTCTCCTGGCCGAAGAATCCGGACTTCGAGCCTTCGGCTCGACGGCGGCCTGGAGACCACTACTGCGGGTGCCCCTAATCTCAAGGTTCTTCCTCGACAACCAGAAACTGGTTGGACTCAAGGTCCTTCAGCTTCTGAATCGCCCCACTGGGCCACGCGATCTCCACCTCGTCCACCTGCCGGGCCTGCCCCAGACCCAGATGCAGCCGAACGTCGTTGCTGGACAGGTAGCTCCCGGCTCTCCGGACCTGGCGATGCAGCCATTGTTCTCCTACCCGTGCCCGGACCCGGGCACCGATGCCCTCGCGGTTGCTCTTCTGCCCAACCAGCTTCAGAGACAGCCAGTTCCCCCGATTGCCTCCCTCGTTTCGCAGTAGTCGCAGCCGGCTCCCGTTGTTGCTGACCAAAATGTCCACGTCGCCGTCGTTATCAAAGTCGGCGAAGGCGGCCCCCCGGCCTACGTCCAGACGCTCGAAGCACTCTCCTGATCGCGAAGATATCTCCCGGTAGTGCCCTCGGTTGTTTTCGTAGAGTAGCATTCGCTGAGCGAAGGTGGTGTCGTCTCGATACCGCTCGATGTTGTGAATGACGTGACCGTTCACGGAAAAGACATCCAGATCCGAATCGTTGTCGATGTCCAGGAATCCCACTCCGAAACCGACGTTCAACAGACTGTTGTCAAGAATGCCGGTGGTATAGGTTTCCTCGGAGAAGGATCCATCTCCCAGGTTGCGAAAGAGGGCGTTTCCCTCCATGGAGAAGTTGGTCACCACCAGATCCAGCAGCCCGTCCCCGTCGTAGTCGCCGAAATCCACCCCCATTCCGGCCCGGGCGTGGCCGTTGTGGTCGTAGGCCACGCCAGCCAGTAGGCCATCCTCGGAAAACGTGCCGTCTTGATTGTTCTTGAAGAGCAGATCCGGGGTGGTATCGCAGGCCACGAAGACGTCATCCCAGCCGTCCCCATCGTAGTCGGCGAAGACTACGCCCAGCGCCTTCCCGGCCACCTTACCGATGCCGCTGTCCTGGCTGACATCGGTGAAGGTAGCGTCTCCGTTGTTCCGGTAGAGGACGCTGGAGTCGGATTGGAAAGTGCTGGGGTGACAATAGGAGCGTTCCCCTCCCTGGCGGCACACGGTGTTCTGCTGGGTATCGAAGCGCACGTAGTTGGCCACCAGAAGATCCAGGTCGCCGTCTCGATCGTAATCGAAGAATCCCGAACTGGCAGCCCAGTGCCTCTGGTTCTCCACACCGGCCGCGGTGGTGCTGTCGGTGAAGGTCCCATCGCCTTTGTTCCGCCACAAAACGCTACGACGGTAGCCGGTCAGGTAGAGATCCGTATCTCCGTCGTTGTCGTAGTCTCCGACGCCCACCCCGGTTCCGAAGATACCTTTCACCTCCAGTAGTCCGGTCACAGCCGTGACGTCGGTGAAGGTGCCGTTACCACGGTTGCGGAAGAGGCGGCTGGTGGGGTCCTTTGCCGCGTCGGGACCAGGTAGGCTGGAGCCGTTGACCACGAAAACATCCTGAAATCCGTCACCATCGTAGTCGAGGAAGGCAACGCCCGCTCCCATGATCTCGGGAAAGTAGAATTGCCCCCGAGCACCGTTGAAGTGCGTAAACACCAGACCTGACTTCGAGGCAACATCGGTGAAGCGGATACCATCCTCCGAGGATGCGCCCGCTAGAATGCCGATCGTGTAGAGCTGGCAGATCAGGAGACGGAAAGAGCATCTCATCGAGTCTCTCAATCCACCCGGAACGACGGCATAGTGTCAGCCGCCACACCGTAGACCCTGGCTTGACCGAACTGACTGCGCTCCCTCTCCTGTGACAGCTCCTCGAATCTCTTCAGGTACTTCGAGGCCTTCTCGTGCTGTCCCAATTTCAGACAGACCTGCCCCGCCTTGAAGTGGGCTGCCAAGTGCTTTGGATCCAGCTGGAGGACCCGAGTCAATGGTGGCAGTGCACGCTGGTAGTGCCGCTGCTGGAAAAGCACCAGACCATGGTAGTAGAGGGATTCGACACGATCGGGTTCCCTCGCCAGGAGTGCCTCCAGTAGCCTCTCCGCCTCTTGGGATCGTCCTTGCTTGAAACGATTGACCGCCAGGTAGTGGTTGGCTGGTCCGTTCACCGGGTCGCGCTCTAGCGCCTTCCCTAGTTCTTGAACGGCCTCGTCGAAGCGTCCCTGCATCTGGTAGCAGATCGATAAAAGCACATATCCCTGAGGAGAATGTGGGTCCAGTTGGGTCGAGCGGCGCAGTGATTCGATGGCACGGTTCAGCCGCTCCGAGAGACCATAGCTTCTACCTAGACTTCGCAGTATCTCGGGATCCTGCCCCTCAGCCGCGCGTCTCAAGAAAGAAGTAGCCTCGTCGTAGCGGCGGTTCTCCAGGAGCAGCAGCCCCAAGGAGTGGAGTCGCAGCGGATCTCCCGAGACCAGTTCGCCTGCCCTGGTCGCCGATGTTGTTCCCTCTTCGGAGCGGCCGGTCCGAAACTGGGATCTAGCCAGGAAATAAAGCGCTTCTGGGTTGTTCGGAGCCAGTTTGGCCGCCCTAAGGCCTGCCTTCACGCTCTTTTCGTATCGTCCCCGCTGGTAGAGCGCACGAGTCAGTCCGAGATTGGCGGCAGGATCCTCCGGATTTCTTTCCACGATCCACTGAAGCAGGGGGATGGCCTTCTCCGCCTGCTTGACCTCCAGATAAGCCAGGCCCAGATTGAGGCGTGGATGTGCGTAGTCCGGACGCTGCTGCAGAGCCCCTTCGAGATGGCCTATCGCCCTGTCAATGTGTCCCCGGCTCAGAGCGATCGTGCCCGCCAGATTCAGAATCTCCGGCTGTTTGGGCAGGATCGCGAGGGCCTTCGAGATTTCTTTCTCGGCCCCCTCGAGATCCTCACCCTCAAGGAAGCGAACCGCGCTCTCGTAGTGCCGGAGTGCCTGCTGAGGCGTCTGGGCCAGGCCCGAAGACAGAGGAAGAAAAAGACCCAACACGCAGGCCCCGACCGTCCATCTGGTCATGAAACTTCTAAGCAATAGGCCGATCCTCATCACTAGTTTCCCGTTCCTGAACAGAGTATACCAATCGCTAGGTTCCTAGCTGGAGCCCAGTTCCCTCGCGGTCACGGCTCTGTCTCTACTTATTGGGGATTGTGACACCCCTTTCCCGGGGCTGTTATACTGGGGTCAATCAGGATTTCGGAAGCAAAGGAGCACGACCATGAAGCGGCTGATTCCGTTGGTAACATTGACGCTTGGATTTAGCTTCGTTCTTGCGGCAAAGTTCTGGGAGAAGAAGCCTTACACAGAATGGTCCGAGAGAGATGCCTGGTCCATGCTGAACAGCTCTCCTTGGACCGGCCGGGTCAGCGTCTGGGCCAGGGTGAGCAGCCAGAGCACTCGAGTCGATATCTCAGGCGGCGACCGGACGGATCATAAGGACCTGGGGGCCGAAACAAACTCGGACCAGGCGGCGAGTCGAAGGCTGGAGCAGTTGGAGACAGGCGACTCGGACACGATTACCTATCTGATCCGCTTCCAGCTGTCCGATCCGGTTCGGAGGGCTCTCGCGCGACTGACCCTACTGGGAATGGAGGCGAGTTCGGGAGGCTCTCTCCAAGATCGCCAAATGGTGGACAGATTCGCCCAGACCAGTCCCCTGGAGAACAACATCGTTGTGTCGGTCTGTACTGAAGACGGCCGCGCGCCGGCTGCCCTGGAGGGGCTGACCCAGGAGCACTTTATGGAGTACAGCTATCTCCTCCTCAAGAAGAGCAAGCGCAAGTTGGGCCTGGAGCAGTACTACTTCCCAGCCAGAGCCAAGCGCATGGGGCTTGGCAGTAGTGGCCTCTTCCTCTTCCCTCGCACGGAAGGAGGCAAGGAACTGGTGACGTTGGCGGAGAAGGAAGTCCACTTCGAGACCTACCTGGGAAAAAAGCTGAAGATCAAGAAGAAATTCAAGCTCAAGAAGATGATGTTCGACGACAAATTGGCTCTGTGAGCGGGGTCAGGCCAATGAAGTTTTAGGTTAGTCCCGCCCCCGGAGGAGCTGGCCCCATTCGAGAACGAAACTTTGGCACCAACAGATGGCAGTGATTGCCCGAATCCTTCGAAGTCGGGCGCAGTGGTGAAGTTTCAGGTTAGTCCCACCCCCGGTTCGTCCTTTCATCGGGGAGAGAGGAAGGCGGGGGGAGCGGTAGGGGTGGAGCCGTAGATTCGAGGGCCGCTCTGAGTCTTTTCCTCGTGCTCCTTCCGCAGCTTCTTGAAGGCCGCCAGGAATTGGTTGGACTCCTCTTTCTGGCCAAGCTTCTGCAGGACCTGGGCCAACTTGTAATGGGCGGAAATGTGTCGGGAATCAAGCTCCAAGACTCGCGTCAGCAGCTTCTGTGAAGTGTCGTAGTCCCGTTGCCGGTAGCGGACCAAAGCCTGATGGTAGAGCGCGTCCAGGTGGTCAGCGGAGCCGGCGAGGACCTGCCGAAACTGGGTCTGTGCCTCCTCCAGGCGCCCCTGCCGATAGAGCGCGCGGCCCAGATGGTGGTGGCCCTCCAGGTGACCAGGATCTAGAGACAGAAGCTTCTTGAGCGTCGTCTCCGCCTCGGGCAGCCGGCCCAGAAGCCCGTAGCCCACCGCCAGGAGCCAGTAACCGTTGGGTTCCTCCGGTTTGAGCCGGACGGCTTCTTCGAACAGCTGGATGGCCTTCATATGCTGGAGAGACAAGC
Source organism: Acidobacteriota bacterium (assembly GCA_965222655.1). Classification (GTDB taxonomy): domain Bacteria; phylum Acidobacteriota; class UBA6911; order RPQK01; family JAJDTT01; genus CAUZIZ01. The sequence continues at coordinate 770,320 of CBDCUP010000021.1, read as the reverse complement.
CATAACTCATCCCTAGAGACTGAAGCTTTTCGGGGTCCTTCCCCGTTAGCTCCATTGCCTTCTCCAAAAGGGGGAGCGCCTCTCGATTGCGTCCCTGGTCCACGAGCAGCAGACCCAGCATGTGGAGCTTTCCTCCCTCGTTCGGGAAGAGTGTTCCCAGAGTCACTGCCGACTGGAGTGCCGGAGCTGCCTCCCCCCTTTCAAATCGGACCTTGCTCAGTAGAAAGGCAACCCAGAAGCCGACGTTCCGATGCCGCTCCTCTTTGGAGGAAGCAAGTCTGGTCAGCAGTCCCTTGGTGGCTGGCAGCCTCTGGAGGCCGGCCAGCTGGGTCTCGGCCCCCGATACATCTCCTCCCAAGATAGCCTCCAGGGTCTTAACGTAGCGTCCGAAAGTCTTGTCAGCCTGGGAGCCTGTAAGACCCCTGGTCTGGTCTAGCAGGAACAGTCCGAGCCATTCGTAGAAATGCTGATCACTGGCCCGGGATTGGAGAGCCTGATCCATATGTGCCAGTGCTTTGCTGTACTGTGCGGTACCGACGTAGGCCCGTGCCAGTGTACTCCGGGCCTCCAACAGTCCTGGCTTTTGTCTGAGAGCCTTCTCCAAGAGCGGAATCGCGTCGACATTCTTACCCTGTCCCTGGAGGGAGATTCCGGCGACGGTAAGGGCTTCCGGGAGATTCGGATATCGGGCCAGGATCTTTCCGATCGCCTCCTCCGCTCCGGCGTAGTCTCCCTTCTCCAGCAGGCTGATGGCAAGCTGGTACTGTTGTTGGGGGTCTTGGGCCAGATTCAGAGGCGTCGCCAGAGTAACGATCAGGATCAACAGCGCCAGGCGGAAGGCTGCTTCACCGTACATGGTGCATCTAAGCATTCTGTCTCTTGCTCTGGAGAGACCGGGGTCGAGCATAGGTATTGCTCAGCTAATCGGTTCAGGATTCACCCATTGGAGGCTGAGGCAGGCGACCGCCGCCGGCATCGGCCCTGCTGAAACGAGCCTCTTCCTAGCTGAGTCGACCGTAGCGTTGAAGCCCTCACGCGTGCGGGAACCCAGCAATTGAAGATCTGTCTCCTGAGCGAACACCACTTCGTCGATAGTTTCGAATCCACCGTATCGGACGACCGCATACCCAAGGTCACGAACCACTGTGTCACCATTAGCCATGACGAAAGGCTGGTTCTTCTTCCTGACCGAAATTCCGGCCTCCCGCAGAGTCTTCTCCGAGACCCAGCTCAGTTCCGACCCTGTATCGACCATGATCCCGCCAACGACATGGAACTTCGCCCGGGCAGTTAGCTTCCTAATCTCGATCTCGGCGGCGAACACACCCATCGTTCTCCTTCGCTTATGATACCATCCGACACTTCACCGTTGGCGGTTCTTCTACCCTAACGTTCCAATCGCGAAAACTACGAAAAGGGGCCAATAACCGAGGCTACTCGCGCGTTGAAGGTCTGTGCAGTCCGACGAATCAATCCCGCTGGGATTGACTCTTGATTTAAGTAGGCACTTCGTGCCGACGGCCAAGGCCGTAAAAGGCTGTTTCGGGACACCCCGGCTGTGACGAAAGGGCGGTCTCAGAGAACAGCTCACTTGATTGAAATTCCGAGACTGTTAAGTCATCGAACGACGCTAAACAGCCAAGACATCGGTCTGCAATTACTTCGGGGCCAGCACCGAAAATCCCAGTTCCTTCGCCGCCTCGGCCATTGTTCGGTCGTAGACAATCATGGAGTCCAACGATGTTCCCAGGTATCGGGCTGAAGCCAGATGTATGGCATCCAGAGAGCGAAGGAATACGGGGTCGAGGGCGGCGGCGTCCTTCAGGACTTCCTCGGTTAGCTCAATCAAGTCCAGACTTGCCAGGACTTCTCTAGCCCTGGCCAGTACGCGTGGCTCCGGGGAGGCCCGGCGAGTCGCCCGCAGAACTTCGACCACCGCCAACTGGCTGGAGACGTGGTGCCGCCATCGAGAGAGACTTCCCAACAGTCCAACGGTCTCTGCCTCGGGAAGAACCAGCTTGACCAGTGCCGAGGAGTCCAGATACACGACGTCCACCTTTACTCTTCCGATCGCTGCTCCGACAGAGCATCACTGATGGATTGGTCTGACGGAAAGGATTTGGGAGCTGGTAACTTCGATAGGTCCAGCCGAGCGGGAATAATGTGTCCCTGAGCTTTAAGCCGTTCCCAAGCGGTCGAGTGCTCCGGTAGCGGGGACAGGAGCGCAACAGGTCTACCTCGATCCGATACTTGAAAGCTCTCCCCCTCTTCTACTCTGCGCAGGTACTTACTCAGATTCTGACGTAGGGAGCGGATTCCAACTGCATTTTCACCACTCATGTAGCACAGTGTAGCACATTGGAGCACCATGGAAAGAAGGAGAGAGCAGGAGGCCCAGCCTGCCGCTGCGCAGGATATCCGGCGTGGGGAGCACAATGACTATGCTATGCTCTTCCGATCGTGAGGTTACCGCTCCCTTTCTCTCGGCTTACCCTCAGCCTGTGGATCCTGGCTGCGCCTTTTTTGACTGCCGGTCCTGAGGTGGACGCCGTAGAGCTCTTCAAGACACGGGTCCAGCCCGTCCTGGCCGCTCGCTGCTTTGCATGCCATACCACACAGCGAGCCGGTGGACTCGACATGGGCTCCAGGGAGTCCCTCCTCAAGGGCGGCAATTCCGGGCCTGCAATCGTGCCCGGCTATCCAGAGCGCAGCCTGCTCATACAGTCAGTTCAGCACACCCATGAGCGTTTGAAGATGCCCCTCTCCCGGAGCAAGCTGGAGGAGCAGGAGATCTCCGATCTGATTTCCTGGGTGAGGGCAGGCGCCGTCTGGGTCTCGGGCAGCGCGGACACCGCTCAGGAGGGAGACTCCTACTCCAAAACAGAGGATCAGAGGGCTTTCTGGTCCTTTCAGCCCGTCACCAGACCAGACTTGCCGGAAGTGCGGGACGAGAGCTGGCCGCGCGGTCCCATCGACCACTTCATTCTCTCGAGGATGGAGCGGCAGGGGCTTAGGCCAGTGCCAACAGCCGACAGAAGGAGCCTGATCCGGCGCGCCAGCTTCGATCTCACCGGACTGCCGCCGACTCCGGAGGAAGTGGACGCCTTCCTGGACGATCCCTCCCCGGATGCTTTCGGAACGGTCGTGGACCGGCTGCTGGCGTCGTCCCGGTATGGGGAGCGCTGGGGCCGGCACTGGTTGGACGTGGCTCGTTACGCAGACGACGCGACCGTCACTCGCCCCGCCACCGACGCCTTTCGATATCGAGACTGGGTGATCGGGGCCTTCAACGACGATTTGCCGTACGACCTCTTCGTGAAGGCACAGATCGCCGGGGATCTGCTGCCCGACGCAGGTAACCGGTTGGTGGCAGCAACCGGCCTCTACACTTTGAGTCCAGACTTCGGGAAGGATCCTACCGGGACCCGAAGGTTGGGGTGCCAGGAGACCAGTCATCAGGACGACCGGGTCGATGTCACAACCAGGGCTTTTCTCGGGCTGACCGCCGGCTGCGCTCGCTGCCACGATCACAAATTCGATCCCATTCCTACGCTGGACTACTACGCCCTCCTTGGGGTCTTCACCAGCAGCGAGTGTGTCGAATTCCCCCTGGCTTCCCCCGAGGTGGTAACCGCCTATCAGGAGCACAAAAAGGAGATAGACGATCAGAGAGACGACATCGAGCAATTCATAGAGACACAGGCTACGCAGCTGACGGAGATCCTGGCAGCCCAGACGACTCGCTACATGGTGGCGTCCTGGAAGGTGCTGAGCCCTCCCGCGCGGGACTTGGAGGAGCTGGCCCGGGAGGAGGGTCTGGATAGGGAGACACTGCAACGCTGGGTCCAGTACCTGGGCATTCCTGCTCACGACCACCCCTACCTCGAGGACTGGAAGGCTGCGTTGGCTCCCGACGCCGGCGAAAGCGAAATCCGAAGGCTGGCCCAGGGGTTTCAGGATCGGGTGCTGTCGGTCATCAAAGAGAAGAAGGCCGTCGACGAAAAGAATCGGATCGCTCTGGGCTCGGCCCTGCTGTTGGAGAAAGGAAGCGACAAGACGCTCTTAGGCACGAGCGCCACGCAGGTTCCGCCCAGGGACCGGTTCTTCCTCTGGAGAGATATGGTCTTCAAAGGGGGGCTCTACGACTGGAAGGGAATCCTCTACTACGGCGAGCAGGTGGAACGTTTCCTGACCGGCCAGTGGAAGCTTCATCTGGACTCGATGAAGGCCCGCTTGCAGAGCTTGAAAGAGGCCGCTCCCCCGAGGTATCCCGTGGCGCTGGCCCTTCGAGACTCCTCCCGCCCGGCGAACGCGCGGATCCATGTTCGTGGAAACCCAGACGCCCTGGGTCAGGAGGCGCCGCGGAGGTTCCTGTCGGTTTTGAGTCCCCGAGAGGGTAAGCCCTTTCGCCGGGGCAGCGGTCGCCTCGAGCTGGCCGAAGCCATCGCAAACCCAGAGAATCCCCTCACCGCTCGAGTCATGGTCAATCGGATCTGGCAGCATCACTTCGGCAGGGGAATCGTGGTCACGGCCAGCAACTTCGGTCATCTGGGAGACCCTCCCAGCCATCCCCGGCTCCTGGACTTTCTGGCCAGCCGTTTCGTGGAGAACAACTGGTCCATCAAGGCCCTCCACCGGGAGATCCTGCTCTCGTCTACCTATGCTCTGAGCAGTCAATACTCAGAGCGAAGCTTCGCCGTCGACCCGGAAAACCGTCTGCTTTGGCGGGCCAATCGCCGGCGACTGGATGTGGAGGAATTGCGAGATGCCATCCTACTCGTCTCCGGTGGCCTGGACCTCAGAATGGGAGGGGAGGCCGTCCCTTTGACGGATCCTGAAAACCGCCGACGGACGGTCTATGGGTTCGTCAGTCGCAAAGAGCTCGACCACACCCTGTCGTCCTTTGATTTTCCCGATCCCAACGAGACCAGTGCAGGCAGAATGGAAACCAATACACCTCTGCAGCAGCTGTTCTTTCTCAACAGCGATTTCATTCTCACCCGGGCCCAAGCCTTCGCCTCTCGCCTGGCCCGGGCGGCCGGTGACAACGGGTCCCGGATCGAACTGGCCTATCGTCGTCTGTTTGGCCGAGATCCGTCCCCGGAAGAATCACGCCTGGATCTGGAGTTTCTCCGGGGCGAAGGCCGCAACTGGAACCTGTATGCTCAGGCTCTGCTGAGCTCCAATGAGTTCATCTATGTGGAGTAAAGGCCAGTGCCCATGAATCGGCGCGAGCTGCTGCACACGATGGGAAGCGGATTCGGGCTGCTGGGCCTGGCCGAGATCCTACAAGCCACGAGCCAGGGATCAGGACGGCTCCCCACGGCCCGGGCCAAACACGTCATCTATCTCTTTCTGGCCGGTGGCCCTTCCCAGGTTGACACGTTCGATCCCAAACCCACCTTGACCCGATACAATGGCCAACCCCTGTCCACGGGTAGCGTGACGACGGAGCGAAAGACGGGCAACCTGCTGGCTTCTCCGTTCGAGTTCAGACGCTGTGGTCAGAGCGGAATCGAGGTAAGCGAGATCTTTCCCCTCCTGGGTGAGCAGATCGATGACATCTGCGTCATCCGATCCATGCACACGGAGCGGCCCAATCACGAGCCCTCCCTGCTCCGGATGAACTGCGGCTTTTCCCTTCCCGGCCGGCCGTCTATGGGTTCCTGGATCACCTACGGATTGGGCAGCGAGAACGAGAATCTCCCGGCTTTCATGGTGCTCTCTGCCCGCCATCCCGTCGTGGGTCCTCCACTCTGGGCATCCGGATTTCTGCCGGCGACGTACCAGGGCACCCATATCCGCATGGATCAGACCGATCCCGAAAAGCTGATTCCCCATATCCGAGGCGACAAGACCAGCCCGCTGGAGCAGCGGTCCCAGCTGGATCTCCTGGAGAAGCACAACCGCCTCCACTTGAAGCGGGTCGGCGGCGATCCGGAACTGGAAGGGCGAATCCAGGCAATGGAGGTGGCCTTTCGCATGCAGACCGAAGCCGTCGATGCGTTCGACGTGGAGCAGGAGAGCGTAGCCGTACGCGAGCGCTATGGCCCGGGGCACTTTGCCCGGGGTTGTCTGATGGCACGCCGCCTGGTGGAGCGGGGCGTTCGAATGGTGCAGGTCTATTTCACCGACGAGAGCAATAACAGCTCCTGGGACGACCACGACGACATTCTCAATCACCGGAAGCTAGCCTTTCGGGCAGATCGCCCCATCGCCGCCCTGTTGGAGGACCTCAAGGCCAGTGGTCTGTTCGAGGAGACGGTGGTCCTGGTGGGCGGGGAGTTCGGAAGAACCCCGGTGACGGAGGTCAGCGCCCGTACCCTGGCTCACAATGGCCGGGATCACAACCATTTTGGTTTCAGCGTCCTACTGGCCGGGGGTGGAGTGAAGGGCGGGATGACCTATGGGGCAACCGATGACTTTGGCTTCAAGGCGGTCGAGAATCCGGTGGACGTCCCCGACCTCCACGCGACGATTCTCCATCTTCTGGGGCTAGACCACGAACGCCTCACCTACCGCTACAGCGGACGGGATTTCCGCCTGACCGATGTCTCCGGCCGTGTGATTCAAGACATTCTTGCTTGACGTAGGCTGGGCTAGGGAAGGAGCTCTAGCCCGGATTTCGTCACTTGCTGGGGTCTTCGTTGCGCCACCAGCGGAACTCGTCCTCCCCGATCGACGTGGCGGCGACATCCAACCGGCCGTTTCCGTCCAGGTCGGCCAGGATCACCTGCACGGTCTCTTTCCCCCAGATGTCCTTCAGAGTATGGAGGGCCCACGTCCCTTTCGGGTCTCCTAGATTTTCCATCCAGACTACGTGGTGCGAATCTCCATTGCTGGTGGCGACGGCATCCAGGTCTCCGTCCCCGTCCAGATCTCCACCGGTCACATGGTTGGCCCCGGGCAGTGTCGCGATCAGATGCCTGGGCCAGGGACCTCCCCGGGACGCCGGGTCATTTTCATACCAGACGGCCTCCCCATCCCCCGAAAGGCCCATCATATAGTCCGGATCTCCGTCCTGGTCCACATCCTTCGTCTCTCCGTGCATCGGCTGTTTCGGAGTGTCGATGACATGACGCTTCCAGGGCTCGGACCTGGGGGTGCCGCTGTTCTCGTACCAGAGCACGAGTCCGCCCATCCGCGCCGTGCCCAGGAGATCGTCGTCCCCGTCCCCATCCACGTCGGCAGTCTGGATGGACCGGGTCTCGGCCACGTTGGCCTCCACCAGGTGCTTGGGCCACTCGTACCCCATCTCGTAGCAGAGCTCCTTCGAAGAGGCAGCACAGGGAGTCCCCGGGTTCTCGAACCAGGCGAACTGGTTTCCCATTCTCCAGGAGGACGCGGCCGCGTCCAGATCCCCGTCGGCGTCCAGATCCGACAAAACAACGCTATAGGCTCCTGCCAGACGGGTTGTGATGACGTGCCGTTGCCACAGACCTGAGTTTCGGGGATCGCCAGGATTCTGGAACCAGATCAGATGCCCGTGGAGGTTTTTCACGACGGCCACATCGAGAAGGCCGTCCTTGTTGATGTCTCCCACCATGTTCCGTTCCAGACGCTCGGGATCGTCCTTCTGGATGAAACGCTGGGTAAAGTTGCCCGAACCGTCATTCTCGAACCAATAGAGGCTGTTATTGGGTCTGTAGTCGGAACTGGTCAGATCTAGATCTCCGTCCCCATCCAGGTCGGCGGGCCAGATGCCGTAGGGGTAGGAGTAACCGTCCCAGATGAGGTGCTCCGAGAATCGGAGTGGACTTGGGCTCGCCGTTTCAGCGCGCTTCTCGGGGGGACTTTCCTCCTGGACATCTCCCGGCGAGCAGGCCAACAGGATGGAAATCAGGGACAAGAGGGTACAGGGCCGGCCCAGCACCGGAAGATGATTGAGGCCAGTCCTTCTCCAAAAACTCATTACCGTTCCTCCATCCCTCTCGGTCATTCCTGGTCCGACTCGTCCCCTTTTGCCGTCTCCCTCATTCCCTTGCGCTGAGCTTCCGTGGCCGCCTGGTCCACCTCGCCCGTTGCTTCGTCCAGGACGACGCCGTACGTGTCCCGGGCCAACTGGAGGGACACCTTCTCGTTCTTGACGTCCCGGGCGACGGCTTCCGGAGCCCTCTTGAGGGGATCTCCCCAACCGCCGCCCCCGGGCTGGCGATGGTAGAGGACCTCTCCCCCCTTCATGGTCGTGGAGATCATGATGGGCAACACCTCCTCCACCCCGTCTCCCTTGTGGAGCACATTGATGGAGCCTCCACCCTCCTTTCCGGAGTGGAGGCCATAGGGCAGGTGATCCCGCCGGTCCGACCGTATGGCCAGGTGGGTCTCGCCCTCCAGGAGCTCCCACTCTCGTTCCACGGCCAGACCTCCGCGGTGCTCTCCGGCTCCGCCCGTATCGCCTACCAGACCATAGCGGCGTATGCGCAAGGGGTACTCAGCCTCGGCCTGCTCCACGGGAATGTTGCTGGCCACGTTGATGGGGTTGCAAAGGCCGTCGTTGCCGTCGCTGTCGGGCCGGGCCCCCCAGGTACCAGTGATGAGCTCGTAGTAGATGTAGGGGGAGCGGTCCGGTCGCTGGCCACCGATCACGACCAGTGTATTACCGCCTTCGCCGGCAGCTGCGATGCGGTCCGGCAAAAGCCCGGCCATGGCACCAAAGATGGTATCCACCATGCGAAAACCCGTGACACCCCGCATGGAGGAGGCCCCGGGCATCACCACATCCACCACGGTACCGGGCTGAGTGATGATGTTCAGCGGCTTGAACATGCCCGCCGTATTGGGCACCTCCTCGCGCATGGCACAGCGCACACAGACGGCTACGGCCCCGCAGGTGAACGACCGTGTGGAGTTGAGAGCACCCCGGACCTGGGGATCGGTCCCCGTGAAGTCTGCGGTGAAGGTATCCCCCTCTATGCTGGCCTTGACCTGAATGCGCACCGGGGGGCCACCCACCCCATCGCTGTCCATGAAGTCCACGAAGCTGTGGCTGCCATCGGGCCAGGAGGCGATTTCGGCCCGCATGAGCCTCTCGGTGTAGGCGATGAGATCGTCTCCACAGGCAGCGAAGAACTCAGGATCGTAGCGCTCGATGAGTTGCCGAATGCAGCGCTCACCGATGTTGCAGGCAGCCACCTGGGCCCGAACATCACCAATGGTCTTCTCGGGTACACGGACATTAGTCCGCAACAGGGAGAAGATAGCCTCGTCCGGCTCGCCCCGGTGATAGAGCTTGAGCCAGGGTATTCGCAGGCCCTCCTGGAAGATCTCCGTGTTGTCGCAGGCAGAGCTCCCGGGAAGCCGGCCTCCCAGGTCCAGATGGTGAGCCGTGGTGACTGCGGAGGCGATCCGCTCTCCCTCCCAGAAAATGGGCTTCACCACATAGATGTCGGGGATGTGCATGCCGCCGCCGAAGGGATCGTTCATGATGAAGATGTCGCCGGGCTCCATCTTCTGGCCATACTTCTCCAGGAGCGTCTCCATGGCGTGGGGGACGGACCCCAGGTGTAGGGGAATGGTGACCCCCTGGGCAATCATCTCGCCGCCGGCGTTGCAAAGGGAGGTTGAGTAGTCCAGGCAGTCCCGGACAATCGTGGAGTACGCCGTCCGGTAGAGGGCTAGCGACATCTCATCCGCGGCCGAAGAGAGGGCATTCTGCACGATCTCCCGGGTCACCGGATCGATTTCTCTCACAGCTCCAGCTCCATGACGATGTTCCCCAGATGATCCAGATGGGCCCTGGCATCGGGTGGAATAACGATGGTGGAATCATACTCGTCCACCAACAGCGGCCCCTCTCGACCTTCAGCCAGATCGCCGCGGGCCAGGATCGCAGTCTCCTGGACCTTGCCGGCGAAACAGGCCTTCCTGCTGAGTTGCCCCCTGTCCGGGTACTGGGCCGGTTGCAGTGCACCCTCCTGCTCCGGGACCCCAGCGCGTCCCACCAGGCGGATGGCTACCACCTCGATGGGATTGTCGGGATCGGAGCGATGACCGTAGAGCTGCTCATGCTCTTCCTCGAAGGCCAAACAGAGCTGGACCAGTGCGGCCTCATCAATCCTCTCCTGCGAGAATTCCACACGGACCTCGGAGGTCTGCCCCTTGAAGCGCATGTCGCACTGGCAGAACAATTCCACCTGCTGGGCGCTGAACCCTTCCCTCTCGAACTGGGACAGCATACTCCGGCACATCTCGTCCCGCACCTGAGACACGGCCTCGGGATGCAGCTCGTCTCCAGACAGCAGGCAGCTCCGCACGTCGTGGTGCTCGATGCCTGAGAACAACAGACCCAGGGCACTGAAGAGCCCAGGAAGTGGAGGCACGATAACCTGGCCGATCCCCAACTCTCGGGCCAGTCCGGCGGCATGGATGGGACCGGAGCCACCAAATGCCATCAGGACAAAGTCCCCCGGATCCCTGCCCCTCTCGGTGGAGACGGCGCGCAGAGCCCGCATGGTACGGGCATTGCCGATGCGGTGGATACCTTCTGCCGCCTCAATGACATCCATCTTGAGGGGAGCCGCAATGGTCTCAACCACGGCACGCCGAGCCGCTTCCAGATCGATGCTGACCTCGCCATCGGCCAGATCTCCGGGACGGATGTAGCCCAGGACCACATTGGCGTCTGTGAGCGTGGGATCCTTGCCTCCCCGCTGGTAACACGCGGGTCCGGGGACGGCGCCGGCACTGCGGGGGCCCACCCGCAGACCGCCGGCTTGGTCCAGATAGGCGATGCTGCCGCCGCCGGCCCCCACCTCGGCGATGTCGATGCTGGGTGCGCGGATCAGCTCCCCTCCACCCCCCACCAGCCGGCTGACCACGGACAGGGACGACCCCACCTCGTACTCGGGACTGTAGTCGATCCTACCCCCTTCGATCATGGAGGCCTTGGCGGTGGTGCCACCCATATCCAGGGTGATGATGTTCTTGATTCCCAGCCGGCGCCCCGTGAAACCGGCGGCCAGGACACCTGCAGCGGGACCCGATTCCAGCATGAACACCGGCCGTTCGGCAGCATCGCTCTCGGGAGTCAAGCCCCCCGCCGACTGCATGATGTCGAGCGGTGCCTGGATCTGGAGATTACCGAGACCCTGGCGCATGTTTCCCAAGTACCCCCGCATGATGGGCTGCACGTACGCATTCACCACTGTGGTCGCCGTGCGTTCGTATTCTTTGCGCTCGGGAAGGACCTGGTGGGAGAGAGATATGGGCGTATCGGGAAAGTGCCGGCTCAAGAACTGCCCCACCTGGACCTCGTGATCCGGGTTGGCATAGGAGTGGAGCAGGCAAACCGCGATGGACTCGATCCTCTCTGCCTCCAGTCGTTCCTGGATACTCAGCAAATCCTGTGAATCAAGGGGAATCAGGACGCTGCCGTCCACCGCCACTCTCTCCCGCACTTCAAAGCGCAGGTACCGCTCGACCAGCACTTCCGGTTTCTGGAAGAAGAGATCGTAGATCTGGGGCGCCCTCACCCGCCTGAGCTCCAGGACGTCCCGGAATCCTTGAGTGGTGATCAAGGCCGTCTTGGCTCCCCGGTGCTCCAGGACGGCATTGGTGGCCACCGTGGTGCCGTGGGCCACCTGGCTGACCACGCTCCCGGGCACCTCCGCCCTACGCAGAAGGCTCGAACTGGCATCCAGGACAGCCTGCTCGAAGTCCGGTGGGGTGGAGGGGACCTTCTGGGTCCATATCTTGCCGGTGCTGTCCAGCAACAACACGTCGGTGAAGGTTCCACCGACGTCGGCACCGATTCGAATCCGTTGTCCGGGCTCGCTCATCTCGGGATGACCGGTAGAGTGATGTGGGAGGGGTAGTGGGAGCTGTGGTGGACCGTCTGCTCGGCCACCTGGAAACTTGTTTCCGTTCCCGGATCCCCTTCGGTGTTGAGGTTTCGATCGAAACGCGGGAAATTGCTGCTGGAGACCTCCAGCCGGATCCGATGCCCCGCCTTGAAGAGGTTACTGGTCTCCCAGATGGCGATCTGATACTCGTAGACCCTGTCTGGCTCCAGCAGCGCCGGACTCTGGTAGGACTCCCGAAAACGCGCGCGCACGATCCCATCGCTGATGATAATCGCTTTTCCTCCGGGATGGACATCCACCAGGGCGGCCGTGAAATCCGTGTCCGGCGCACTGGAGGCTGCATGGAGTGTCAGGGTGATGGGACCGGTGACCTCCAGGTCCTGCTCCAGCGGCTCAGAACTGAACACCAGCACGTCATCCCGGCGCTCCACCGGCCGGCGGTCTCTGGGGCCCGTGTTCTCGATGAACATGGATGGGCCGCCCAGGGTGGGCACCGGGTCCGCCGGATCATAGGTATAGCTGTCGGACGGCTCGTTTCCCGGGGGATCCACTGTCAAGCTGCCATCCCCTGCCAGGGAATTGGCACGACCGCCGCTGTGGAGGTAGAAGCGGGTGTAGAGCGTGCGGGCCAACGGCCACTCCTCCTCGTGGCGCCAGCGGTTCTCTCCCATCACGAAGATGCGCAGGGCCGGTTCCCCATCAATGCCCGTGTCGATTCCGCGCAGCCGCTGGTCAAACCACCGAAGGTGGAATCCCGGGATGTCCTCGGCGGCGTCGGGACCAAACGCGACGTCCCCGTAAGGGTCGCTGCCGCCGATCTGCGAATGGGTCCAGGGTCCGACCAGCAACTTGGTGCGCTGCCGGGCAAACTCGCTCCGGGCGCCGCTCCTCCAGCCCGCGAAGCACTTGAAACCCTCGTGCACCAGGTTGTCGTACCAGCCGGTCACGAAGTGGGCCGGTACATCGACCTCCGAATAGCGTCCCTTCATGCTGTAGGAGCTCCAGAACTCATCGAATCGGGGATGTGCAATGATCTGATTGTAGAAAGGCCGCTCGGCAATACCTTCGGGGGCCGTGAGAATCGGCAGATGCCGATAGAGCTCTTCGAAATTCAGATACCGACTGGCCACGTATTCGACCTCACGGCTTCCGATCCAGATGAAGTTGATGACGTTCTGAAGCTGAAGCAGACCGTTGTAGCGCAGGTGCCCGTAGTTGTCCTCCTGGTTGGCCATGGGCACCAACCCCTTGACATAGGGAGATCGGAGTGTGGCCGGGAGAAGCTGTGTGAATCCAGGGTAGGAACTGCCGAAAGTCCCGATGTTGCCATCACACCAGCTCTGGGCGCCGATCCACTGCTGGGTGTCGTACCCGTCGTTGGTCTCATGGATGTAGGGCTGATACTCACCGCCGGACTGATAGCGCCCGCGGCAATCCTGCAAGACAACGGCGTATCCGCTCTCCACGAACCGCTCCATGTAGGGCACGTAACGGGGGAACTCGGTGCCGTAGGGGGAACGGATGAGCAGCACCGGAAATTGATCGCCCCGGGGCGGACGGTAGAGGGCGGCGTAGAGCTCGACGCCGTCCCGCATGGGTATTCTCAGGTCCAGTTGAACTCGAATCGTGTGTCCCATGGCCGGATTCCCGAATCCCAACAGGCTATGCGGTGATATTCTCACAGCCAGCAGGCCTCGGCTAGCCCAATCTAGAGACGCTTGGAAGGCAGTGAGCAGTAAGCAGTAAGATGAAGAAGCCAACTGGTCAAGCTATGCAAAGAAGCTCCCTTGCCTTTGCGACCTGCCTGGAAGAGTTGGTCCCGATCCATAGGAGCCTGAAGCACAAGCGAGGGTTCGAAAACTTTCGCATCAGGTCCGTCTGGCCTTCCATCCGATCTACAACCCGAGTTCCGGGTCTAACGAAACCGGAGGGAGTACAGATCCGCATCCTTCATGGCGAAGCGCAGGCGAACCGGCTGGCCCGCGAGGGAGGAGACATCCGCGCCCTTCTTCCACGCTACCACCCGCTCGATCTCGTCTCCGATGATCTCGGTCGAGTCTTCCAGGCCATATCCGGGAATCAACTTTCCAGATGGGCCCTGGATCTCCACCCGGATACTTCCCGCCGCCGATGTCGAGTAGTTGAGAACCAGCTCCCGGCCCGAGAAGGTGAAGAGCCGAGTCACCATCTCTCCGCCTGAATAGGGCGCGTTCACCGACGCGAAGCCGTCCACCCGCAAGACATAGCGGCCAACGTGCCAGGAAGGTGTGCCGGCTGCACGGGTGACATAGATGGACATCTCGTGCTCCCCGGTGGGAACCACTCCCTGGAGTGCATAGTTGGTTCGCGTCTTCCAGTGGACAGCTCCCGGGCCCGGACGAATGAATCCCTCCCGGAAGGTGATGTCGTAGCGGGTCCCGCCGCGGGTGGTCATGAGCACCGTCTCCGAGCAGTCCTTCCAGCGTTCCTCGGAGATTCCGGACTCTTGGGCTGCCTCTCGAACCTGCTCTTCGGTGAGGGCCTGTCGGCCCTCCATCAGACGAGCGGGAAAGGCCAGATAGATGTGGGGTGCCCGGTAGTAGGGCTGAGTTTTGTTGATGTAGAGATGGTTTTCGGGAATGATCCCGTCATCTCCGAAGCTCATGGGCTCCAGCCGGGACCAATTGAGAAAATCAGGAGACGTGAGGCGGCCGATGGAGCGCCTTCCCACCGACCGATTGGGTGAGGTGTGGTAACGAGTGTAGATGAGGTATTGCTTCTCGGTCTCGGACCAGAACAGGGCGTAATCCCCGTCAAACTTTCCGCGGATGCTGTTCCTCAGGATCGGCTCTTCGCGCAGCTTTCTCCAGACCTTGCCGTCGCCGGAGACCCAGGCGATCACGTCCGTCGGTCCGCTCACCCAGAGACCCCGATCGTCCAACGTTAACTTCCGGGCCAGCTCCTCCTCGGTGGGATTGGCCCTCTCGCCCTCGTTGAGTTTCAAGGCCTTGAATCGCTCGCCGGCAGGGACGCCCGGTCTCCTGTCCAGGAAGAACCTGGCGGAGGGCTCGGTCTCGTGGTCATAGAGCTCCTCTCCCTCAGCCGTACCCACCAGATTGTTCTCCCGGCTTCCATCGTATTGGATCAGACCCAAAGACGGCTTCGTCCAGCGAACACCATCCGGGCTTTCGGCGTAGCACATCCGGCCGCCGGAATGGTAGTACAGGTGATACTTACCGTCATGGAGGATGACGTCCTGGCCGAAACCGTGGTCCCCCTCCCAGGGACGATCCCCCCGGAGAATCACTTCGGCGGGGCGTGGATGGTGCAGCTTCAAACGGGTTCCCTTGAGTCCATCGATCAGGTAGTAGTCCACGAAGAGCTCCAACCTGGATCCGATATCCGGACACACTGGGCGCTCCAGCAAGGTAGGGGGAGCAGACAGCGGTTGCTGCCCCCGAAGCCAGGGTGCCGCGAAAAGAAGAAATGCAATCAGAATCTCAATGCTCTTGTACGTCATTTTCACTACCCCGCCTTGACGATGATCTCGCAGCTCTCGAGGGTGGGCCAAGGATCCCTTCGTTGCTTGTGCTCCGCCGGAGTCTTGATACCCTCCAGCACCACCAGGATGGTGTTGATCCCGTTCTTCACCGGGGGGTTGTCCAGCACCAGCCACTCGTGTCCACTCGAGTTCTGGATCTTCCCGGCAGAGGCTAGATCTACACGTTCTCCGTTGACCTCACAGCGAATCCGATCGAACGATTTCTCGGTGTGAGTCAAGCGCAGACGCAGCTCGGTCTTCTTGATGCGACCCTCGGCCAGCCCCCCGGCGATGTCGTCATCCACTCGGATCTGGATGGCATGGGCCGGCCCCGCCCCGCGTCCCACCAGTGAGAGCATCATCGGCACCTGGGCCGGATAGTCTCCGGAATAGTTCATGGCACGGGTCTCGGCGTGGTAACAGCGGTCTAGCTTCTCCAGGGCCTGGGCGTCTCCCAGGTCCTTCATATCCTGCAGATCCGACGGTGTAAAGTACCCTCTCAAGTCGGTCCCCACCGGCTTTGCCACCATCTCGGTCCCCTCGGGAACCGGCCTCTGGCGATGCCCTCGATAGCCGTAGTTGAAGAGGTGGACCCCGGCGGCGCCCTGTTTGTATCCATTCAAGGCTGAGGCTCTGAGGACAGTAACCGGGTTGCGCTCATAGCCTCCTTGAGGTGAAACGGCGTGAGTGGAGGAGTCGAACCCGGTGTAGACCAGGACCTTGCTCTGCTCGGCGGCCTGGACGGCACGCTCGATGTCGATCCGCTGCATGGCGTAGGAGGAGGAGCCCAGGATCACGGCGTCCAGCAGACCTTCTCGGATCCAGGTCTCGATATCGAGACCCAGTTCCAAGCCGGCATCGATGCTGACCGGAACTCGCGCTATCAGCTTGATCTCCCGTCCCTTCTCCGACTCATGCCGGCGGACGATCCCTTGTGCCTTGCGCATGAACTCGGTCAGTGTCGGGATGTTCTTGAATCGCTCTCCGATTTGAAACAGAGGCTGGCCCCGGCTGAAGTCCAACTCCAGTCCATCGAAGTCGTAGCGGGTCAGGGTCTCATCCATCAGCCCCAGAAACCGCTGACGCACCTCCTCTTCGGCGTAATCCCAGCGCCAGGAGAAACTCCACTTGGCGGCGTGGATGTCTCCCGACCAAACCGGATGCCCCATCAGCAGGTCGGTCCTCTCCAGCTTCTGGACGGAGCGGCCGTACCAGCCCCGGTCCTCGAGATTGACGTGGGCGTCGTTCATGCGAAAGGAGGCAAACATCCCCAGTTCCAACTCTCGGGCCCGGTCGAGATAGATCTTCATCAGATCGTGGCCGTCGTCCACGACAGCAGCCAGGTTCGCGTGGAGACGCTCCACATCAGACATGGACATGCCTCCCACAGAGTGGGTGTAAGAGTCCCCATCGGGATTCCAATCTTCGGTATTGTCCCCCCAGAGCTGCCCATGAGGACTTCCTCGCCAGGAGAGGTCGTCGTCGATCCCCACCAGGACCGTGACGATGTCGATCGCCGATCCCTTCAGTGCGTCCAGGATAACGGTCAGGTCCTTGGGGTCGCGGTTCGTGAGATAGTTGAAGGCCCAGTTCCCGTCGGTGTTGAGAATGATCCGGGGTGGCCAGTTGGGGGCTGGCTTCAGGCTCTCCTTGGATTCTTCGGGAGCCTGGCAGGAAGTGACTGTGAGGAGCATGGCCGACAGGATCAAGGCACTTGTGGTGAAGCACGTGGGACGTTGCATGATTCCATCCTTTTCGAAAAACGGATCGATCTCCGGAAGGGCTGGCCTGCTGCAGGCAGCTCCGCTTCCAGGGGGCTGAATCAATGTATTCTTGCATGAATGCGGATCATTCGACTTGCGCTCCACGATAACCGATCCGGAGTCGATTGCCTAGAGCGAAGGGTTTTTTGATTGCTGGGGGTTGCTCCTGGAAACGGTCCCGAATCTGAAGGTAGAATGGAGAATGGACTTTCGCCCGAAATGGCCAGTTCTTCGGCCCTTGGCAGCGCTTCAGGCTTGCATGAATCGAGAGTATCTGGCCTGGCCACTCCGATGGGGTTGGATTGCGATGCCGGGAGCCTGAGCAGTGAACACCTTCTTTCAACACGCTAAACAGTTAGCAGATCGGATACTGAAGGGAGGCTTCATCTTCATCTTTGGCCTGAGCTTCCAGGTTGTCGGAGGCAGCCAGGCTTCCACCAGCAGCGGCGGCACCCAGTCCGATGGCCACGCGCGCATGGTCCAGCTGCTGGCCCAGATCGCCGCCAGGACGCCTCCCGGCTATCCCTGGGTCCAGGACCTGGAGGGAGCCCGGCGGGCCCTGTCCCAAGAGCCACAGGGCCTGGACCTGGAAAAAAAGGTGCTGGCCCGCGTGTCCCTAGCCAGCAAGGAACGGTTGCTGGGCAACACCCAGGAGGCCATCGACCTCCTCCGGCAGGCCTACGAGATGACACCGGCTCTGCCGGCGGCGAAGCGGATGGGCTATCTGGGAACCCTGGCCTTCGATCTGGGCGTCTCCTACATGCGCCTGGGAGAGAACCAAAACTGCCTGGCACTCCACACCGGAGACGCTTGCATCCTTCCCCTGACCGCCACCGCTATTCACCAAAAGCAGGACGGATCCAGAAACGCCATCCTCTACTTCGAGTCCATCGTCCGTGGAACCCCCAAGTCTGCTCCCATCCACATCTCCTCCAAGTGGCTCCTGACCCTAGCCTACATGACCCTGGGCGAGTACCCCGGAGGGGTCTCGCCGGATGTGCTCATTGACCCCCGTCACTTTACTTCAAAGCTCAAGTTCCCCCGCTTTCGGAACGTGGCTCCAACTCTGGGCCTGGATGCCCGGGATCTGGCCGGTGGCGCCGTGGTGGAGGACCTGGACAACGACGGCGACCTGGACATCCTCACCTCTTCCTTCGACGTCCGGGGAAGTCTTCATCTGTACCGGAACAACCGGGACGGGTCCTTCACCGAACGCACCCGGCAAGCTGGGCTTACCGGTCTCACCGGGGGCCTGAACCTGATCCAGGCCGACTACGACAACGACGGCGACGTGGATATCCTGGTGCTGCGAGGTGCGTGGCTGGACATCTATGGACTCCAGCCCAACTCCCTGCTCCGGAACGACGGTAATCTGACCTTCACCGATGTCACCTTCGAGGCGGGTCTGGGTGAGGTCCACTATCCCACCCAGACCGCGTCCTGGTCCGACTACGACAACGACGGGGACCTGGACCTCTACATCGGAAACGAAACCACCACAAGTCAGCGCTGTCCTTCGCAGCTCTTCCGCAACCAGGGGGACGGCAGCTTCTTGGATGTGGCTGGGGCGGCAGGGGTGGAGAACCTCGGCTGGACCAAGGGGGTTATTTGGGGCGACTATAACGGAGATCGGTTCCCGGACCTTTATGTCTCCAACTTTCAGGGGCCGAACCGCCTCTACCGGAACAACCGGGACGGGACCTTCACCGATGTGGCCGTCCAGTCCGGGGTGACGGGGCCGAAGAGCAGCTTTCCCGTCTGGTTCTGGGACTTCGACAATGACGGCAAGTTGGATCTGATGGTTCAAAGCTATCAGATGCCCCTTGACTCAGGCCCCCCCGACATCTGGTATGTGGCCGCCAGCCATCTGGGACTCCGCCATCCCGCCGATGAGCCGAGCCTCTACCGGGGTGACGGACGAGGAGGCTTCCGAGACGTGGCCGGCCAACTGGGCCTTAGGCGGGTCACTCTCCCGATGGGAGCCAACTTCGGAGATCTCGACAACGACGGCTACCTGGACTTCTACCTGGGGACCGGCTACCCGGGACTGGAAGGTCTGGTACCCAACGTCATGTACTGGAACAAGCAGGGAAAGGCCTTCCAGGACGTCACCTACGCCGGGGGATTCGGCCATCTCCAGAAAGGGCACGGCGTGGCCTTCGCCGACATCGACAACGACGGAGACCAGGACGTGTTCCAGCAGATGGGAGGTTTTCTCCCCGGCGATCCCTATCACAACGCCCTCTTCTTGAATCCCGGCTTCCGGAATCACTGGATCACACTGGAGTTGGAGGGGACCCGATCCAACCGTTCTGCCATCGGAGCCAGGATCTGGTTGGAGCTGGAAGAGGACGGGAAAAAGCGTTCCATCTATCGTTGGGTCAACAGTGGCGGAAGCTTCGGAGCCAACCCCTTCCGGCAGGAGATCGGAGTGGGCCAGGCCCAGCGGATCTTCCGCATCCAGATCGACTGGCCAAGTGGCTCCTCCCAGGAATTCCAAGATGTGGAGGTGAACCAGTTCGTTCGGGTCCGGGAAGGAGAGAAGAACTACTCCCGGGTCCAGAGGCCGAGCTTCCAACTGGCAGGGCAAGCCCCAGGAAGCGGCCATGCCCATTAGGCCCCTCCTTTGTGTGTCTCTTCTGGTCGGTCTCAGCTGTTGGAGCTATTCTGGCCAGGACCGGAAAGACCCAGACACTCAAGAATGTACCCCAGGGTCAGTTGATCCGGATCACCGAGGGTGAAGCAGGTGACACGAAGATTTCCCTGAAGCGCCTCCGTTTCTGACATCCCATGAGAAAAAGCACCTGGGTCCCCTTGCTGTTCTGCTTGACCTTCTCCCTGGGGGGAGGCCCTCCCGCAGTCGATGGTCCCGAGATCCGCTTCGTGGATGCCACCGACTTGTCAGGACTTGTCTTTCAGCACTTCAACGGTGCCGAGGGTGAGTTCTACTTCCCCGAGATCGTGGGGGCAGGTGGAGCCTTTCTGGACTACGACGGCGACGGTGACCAGGATGTGTATCTAGCCAATGGGTGCAGCCTGCCCCAGCCCGATCCTGGGCGGGATCCCACGGGGCGGCTCTTTCAGAACCAGGGCGATGGAACCTTCACCGACGTGACCCGCATCTCGGGAGTGGGCGTCCAGGGCCTATTCGGGAAGGGCGTGGCCGTGGGAGACTACGACAACGATGGCGATCCGGACCTCTACTTGAGCGGCTACCGGGAGGGTCGTCTCCTCCAAAACCGGGGTGATGGAACCTTCACCGACGTGACAGAGAAGGCAGCCGTGGCCAATCAGGGACACTGGGCTAGCAGCGCCGGATTCTTCGACTACGACCGGGACGGATTGCTGGACCTGCTGGTGTGCAACTACGTGGTCTTCGACACCGACGTCAACACCATCTGCGAGGGATCGGGAGGGATGCAGTCGACTCTTTCCAACGGGACCCAGTTCCGCTCCTATTGCCACCCCAGCGTCTTCGAGCCCGACGTCAGCAGCCTCTACCGCAACAATGGGGACGGGACTTTCTCCGATGTCAGCCAAGCCAGCGGTATCGGCAAGTCCAAGGGCAACGCTCTGGGCGTGGCCTTCGCCGACTTCGACCTGGATGGTTGGCCCGATATCTTCCTGGCCAACGACTCGACCCCGGACCACCTGTTTCGGAACAACGGGGACGGGACCTTCGAGGAGATGGGCTTCGCCGCCGGCCTGGCCTACGACGAGAACGGCAAACCACGGGCCGGCATGGGGACGGACTTCGGGGACTATGACGGGGACGGGGACTTCGACCTGATCGTCACCAACTTCGCCGAGGAGGGGAACGCCCTCTTCAACAACCTGGGAGACGGATCCTTCAGCGAAATGACCTTCCAGACGGGCATCCTGACAGGAAGCTACCTCAACGTGGGTTTCGGCATCGGATTCTTCGACGCCGACAACGACGGTGACCTGGATGTCTTCTCGGTCAACGGCCACGTCGTCCCCAGCATCAACGAAATAAGGGACGACTTCACCTTCGCCCAGCAGAAGCTGCTCTACATCAATCAAGGCAGCCGCTTCCAGGAGCGTTCCAAGAGCGCCGGTCCGGGGTTTGGGAAGCCCGATGTGGGCCGGGGCGCCGTGTTCGGAGATGTGGACAACGACGGAGACGTGGACCTGCTGGTCACAACCAACGGCGGCAAGATCCGTCTTCTGAGGAACGAGACAACTGGTAAGGGGAATTGGCTTGTTCTCAAGCTGGAGGGCACCCGCAGCAACCGGGATGCCATCGGTGCTCTGGTTCGGGCTCGGGTTGGAAAGGGATGGCAGACAAGACAGGTCCAGCGAGCGGGCAGTTTCCTCTCCAGCCGCGACCCCCGGGTCCACCTGGGTCTGGGCCAGGCCACCAGGGTGGATCAACTGGAGATCGTCTGGCCCAGTGGGGCTCAGGAGAAGAAATCCGACATTCAGGGCAACCAGATACTGACCATCCGAGAGGCGGTTGAGCAGTAGAGCTCGTAATCGGCGTTTGATATGCGACCCGAACTGATCATCTCTAACGGAACGATTCTCGATGGCACGGGCAGCCCGCCAGGAGTGGGTGATGTTGCGATCACCCAGGGCAGGATATCGGACGTGGGAAGCATCGGCCCCGTCCAGGACGTGCCCATGCTCGACGCCACCGGTCTCTACGTGACACCGGGCTTCATCGACATTCACAGCCACTCCGACTACTCCCTCGTGGTGGACCCACGGGCCGTCAGTGCGGTCAGTCAGGGCGTGACATTGGAGGTCGTGGGCAACTGTGGCCACGGCTGTGCGCCCATCGAGGACGTCGAACTGGCGGCCAGCAACATCTACGGCTATCAATCGTCCCGGGGCGTTTCGTGGAAGACCATGGCTCAGTACCTGGATCACCTGGAGTCTCTTCAACCAGCCCTCAATGTTGCCACTCTGGCCGCCAACGGAAATCTGCGCCTGGCCGTGCTAGGGTTGGCCGATCGCCCCGCCACCGATTTGGAGCTGAGTGAGATGGAGAAGCTCCTGACACAGGGGCTGGAGGAAGGGGCCTTCGGGTACTCCACCGGACTGGAGTACAACTGCGAGCAAGGGGCCAGCGAGGAGGAGGTCGTCGCCTTGTGCCGGGTGGCTCGGAAGGCGGGAGGCCTCTACGCCACCCACACCCGAAACCGGGCTGGCGAGGCTCAGGAGACCATCGCCGAGGCCATCCGCACGGCTGAGGCCGCGGACATCCCTCTGCAGATCTCCCACATCGCCACCGTGGCCCGCCTGGCGTCCGACAGCAGTTGGGCTGTCCAGCAGGCCCTCGACCAGGTGGAAGCGGCTCGTGCCCGGGGTCAGGACGTCACCATCGATCAACACACCCGGATGTTTGGCACCACCAATCTGAGCACGATGCTGCCCCAGTGGGCCCTGGAGGGAGGCCCCAAGGCCATCGCCAGGCGGCTGAAGGACCCCAAGGTGCGAAGGCAGATGAGCCAACATGACAGCATAATCGTCTCGTTGGCACAAAGGGACTGGAACCGCATCGTGATCTTCCGCAGCAAGGCCTTGCCGGAGATATCCCAGAAGAGCCTGGCCGAAATCGCCCGTCTGTGGAATTGCGACGTTTTCGACGCCGTCAACGACATACTGCTGGCGGAGGTTGACGATCTTCACGCCACCATGGTGATCTGCCTGGCTTACGAGGAGGCCGATCTCCACCTGCCGGTCTCAGTGCCCTACTGTATGCCCGGCTCCGATGCCATCGCACTGGCGCCGGACGGTCCCCTGCGGGACGAGACCTTTCATGGTGCCTATACCTGGGCGGGTTACTATTACCGCACCTTTGTCCGGGACAGAGGCCTTCTGAGTCCCGAGGAAGCGATCCGCCGGATGACCTCACTGCCGGCTCAGCGTATGGGCTTGAAGGACCGGGGAGTCATCCGGAAGGGGAACTGGGCCGATCTGGCCATCTTCGATCCGGTCACCTTCACCGACCGGGGCACCACCTTCGAACCCAATCAGGTCTGCGACGGCATGGTGCATGTCCTGGTCAACGGGACCCTGGCCCTGGAGTCGGGCAAGCTGACGGGCAGCCGGACCGGCCGGGTGCTGCGGAGGTAGTTACCGGAAGCGAGTCTTGCACCGTCGTCGGCAACGACAACTTGTTAATAACGCGGACTAAGCTGAAACTTTGAAAATCCCAAGGTACAAGATACAAACAAGCTCCAAACCACAAGCACCAAATTCCAAACGATCGCCCACCATCAACCCTCGGCGATCCGACAGAGCCGCGAACGACTTGACTCGTTAGCAGTATGAACCCAAATTCCGAGGAGAGAGCCGGACAACAGCAAGATCTCTGTTAATTCCGAAAAGTTTCTTTCTCGAATCATCCGGTTCGCAGCACCTGATTTTGTTGCAGGCCAGACAGGAAACTTGAAACCACTTGTTATTGGAGTCCACCGGGAACGTGACCATACGTCGAGCAGGTTCTTGCCGCTCTTTCGCAAATCTGATAGCCTTCTCCCACTTAAACTGCTCATACTATTAGCCATATCGCGGCGGAGAGACTATGAACCAGTTCAAGAGTCTAGTGCGACTGAGCATGGTCCTGTTGGTTTTACTGCCCTTTGGAGCCTCCTGCCAGGATCAACAGAAAGAAACAGCGGAGAGCCTGGAACCCATTCCCAACTGGCCGCCGCGCCTCTTCTTCAACACCGACGGCAACTGGGCCTTCAACTACCTCACCAACCGGGATACCAAAGACCTGACGGTCATTCTCGATGCACTCCGGGGAACCGGGGTGGACATCGTGACGGTGCTGGTGGGAATCGACGACGACCTCTCCTGGCGGGGAAGCAAACACGGCGAACTCTGGGGCAACAACACCAAGAACTGGGATCCAGACGATGACAGGACCAGGGACTCCGTCGGAGGCATGGCGATGTCTGACGTGGAGCGCCTGCACTCGAACCTGGCGACCATCATCGAGGACGGTCACGATCTGTTGAAGATCTACATCGACAGGGCTCGGGAGCTGGAGCTGGGGATGTTCGCGTCCTTTCGGATGAACGACGCACACGTCAATATGGAGGACCGCGGCTGGTATGGTCGCTCCGCGATGAAAATCAAGAGAACTGACCTCCTGCAAGGCTCCGGGATCTGGTCAGCCCCCGGCTATGCCGAGCACTGGAATTTCTCATGGCAATGGGACTACGCCAAGGAGGAGACGCGAGAACGCTTTTTGGGCCTATTCGACGAGACTCTGACACGCTACGACTTCGACGGCATCGAGTTGGATTTCAGCCGGGGGTGGTCCCTGTTTCGGGTCGGGCAGCGATTCAAGAACATCCCAACCCTGACCGAGTTCATTCGTAATGCCCGTGAGATTGTCCTTCGGCACCGGTCAGAGAAAGGCAAGGATATCAAGATGGTCGCCCGGGTTCCCGTCAGCTTCGATAGTGGCCTGGATCTCGGCTTCGACACCGAGACCTGGATCCGTGAGGGGCTCCTGGATGCGGTCGTATTGGCTTCCCCCGCCTACGGCATGCAGCGATTCGATATCGAGCGGGCCGTGAAGGCCGCCGAGAAGAGCAAGGTCCTGGTCTACACGGGCTTCGATTCAAGCACCCAGGCAACTTCCCCTCAAGGAGGCTATGAGCAAAATCCGATATCGGTCCTGAGGGCTGCCGCCCTGAATGGATACAAACAAGGTGCTGTCGGGGTTCACCTCTTCAACAACGGCTATCATGGCCATCGCCCTCGACCCGTTCCGGAAGGGGAAAAGCGGATGGCGATACCGGTTGGGACCGATATCAGAGGATATTTCACCCGGCACGATCTGCAGAACTTCTCTGACCTGGGAGATGGCAAGGCTTTGGAAAAGC
Source organism: Acidobacteriota bacterium (assembly GCA_965222655.1). GTDB lineage: Bacteria > Acidobacteriota > UBA6911 > RPQK01 > JAJDTT01 > CAUZIZ01. The sequence goes on along the minus strand of CBDCUP010000021.1, from coordinate 745,368 downwards.
TGGACCGATGCTACTATGCGGAACACCGTGAAATGAACTCCCTTGGGGACTACGCTCCTCAAGTGCCTTTCAAACTGTCTCTGGTGGGACGTGGAGCGGGTCCGGCTCACGCTATCAAGATCAGGGTGGACGATGACATCGCCGCTGGCCTGGCCGACGGGCGCATCAAGAAAACGGAGCTGCACCTTCGCTTGAGCGATACCGAGAAATCCTTCGATCGGATCCTGTGTGAGGTCAATGGAACCAAACTGGATTTGTCCTCAGCCTCCACCATCAAGAACTCCGGGGGCGAGGAATGGCTAGTGTTGGACAACCCACCCGTCAAGAATGGGATCAATACGATTCTGCTGGTGCTCGAGGGCATAAGGACTCCAGAGGAATACACCGGACGAGGTGGTCCTTGGCCCGCGGTTCACAGCTGCGAAATCATCGTCAAGTGTGAACCCTAGATCGACGAACGAACTGGCTGCCTTTTCTGCGCGACCATCTGGATGTCGCCTGGGCGATCGACTTATGTTCACCAGAGCCCGGGCCCGTTCGTCAATCCGCCGGACCGCTTCCCCGCAGCCGCCGTGAAGTTCGGGATTTCAAACATCCTGTAGCTGGTATTGTAGACATCAGGCGTGACCCTCGTGCCTCGCGGTCTTTTCACCTCGGGGAGCCTCTTCTGCCTTTGACAGACGGGGGGTAGACCTACTCTCGATCTGGCAGCACCTGCGCAGCCTTGGCTCCTGTACGCGGCCCCACCGTGTCCATGTCAATCCGCCGGAAGCCGATCTTCCAGGCGGGCGAATCCGGCGGCAACGTGAAATCGCCTGCTGCCGCATCGGCGAAGCCCGGATCGGCCACCAGCGACCCAGTGTCGTGACCTCTGGCGCGCCACTCCTCCCAGGTGGAACGGCCGAAGCGAAGAGGCTCGCCGCGCACGTCGTAGTAAAGATTCCGAGAGAATTCAAAACCCGTGTCCTCCCACTTGCCGCCCAGCAGGCCGCCCCGGTCGAAAAGCACGATGTTTCCCTCGAATGTATAGGATCGATGAGCTTCGGGGCGCGCCCGGGAGAACTGGAACTCGTCGTTCCAGGCAAAAATATTGTTCCGGATCAGATTGTCCCGGCCGTAGTGCTGGTGGAACCCCGCGCTCTTCACTCCGTAGACGATGTTGTTCTCAACCAGGATCTCTGCCGTCCCTTCATCCAGATAGATACCGCGGCCTTTTCCGGCGAAGGACTGCACCTCATGGATCAAGTTGTTGCGTATGGTCGTACCGGGCTGGACGCCGAGGGTATAGATGGCGCCGACATCGTTCAGGAGACCCTGGCAGATGTGGTGTAGGGAGTTGTACTCGATCCGGTTTCCGCTGCACTGGTTGGGCTCATATCCCCAGGTCCAGCCCACGCTGATAGCGGTGTAGTAGGTGTGGTGGATGTGATTGTGGACGATCTGGTTGCGGCTGCTTTGCAGGACCAGTATCCCGATTGCCCCCTGGTAGACCTGGCCGATGTGGTGGATGTGGTTGTCGGAGACGAGATTGTCTGCGCTCCTCTCCCGGGGGCTGGGTGCCAAACGGGTGTCCCCTAGCTTGATTCCACCAGCGCCCACGTCAGAAATCGTGTTTCCCGTGATGCGGTTGGATTTCGTGGCGCGACCGAAGCTGATAGCGTAACCGCCCAACTGCGAGAAGGAACATTGCTCGACCGAGCAGTGCTCGGCTCCCACGGCCTCGAAAGCGGCAGGTACGTGAACCGCTGCCTGCGGCTCATCTGCGAACCCCTTCGGGCCCGGGTCCCAGTCGGTGTGACGGAACGCAATGCCGCGAAACTGGATGTGCTGCACGGGCTGTCCCGACTCAGCCCTACCTTCCAGTCGCACCAGCGTCGGCAGGAAGGAAACCACGACTTCGTCCCGGGACAGATCTTCCGTCGACAGCGGCCAGTAGGACAGGTCGCCGCGATCGGCGTCGTAGAACCATTCGCCGGCAGCGTCGAGAGCCTCACGAGCGTTCTCCAGATAGAATCGGGCGTTGACGTCGCCGACTCGAGTCTTTGCGGTTCCGCCAGAGTCTCCGGCCAGAGTGGCGACTGCAGCTCCAGGGTCCACTGCCACGATGGGGCGACGCATGGTGGCCCACCTGAGCAGGACCACGGCCTCGACGCCACTCTCGCTCCAGGACGCTGGAATCAGCCCTGCAGGAAACGGCAGCCGGAACCTGGGGTCTTGCGAGCTCTTGCCCGAACTTCGGTAGAAACCCAGGTTTGGGCTGCGAGCACGGGTAGCACGGCGGCCGTTCACGAAAAGCTGGCGGGGGATCGTCTCGGTTCCTGCTGGTGCGCTGACCTGAGCGCTCCAGATCGGACCCTTGCCCTGGTGCCACCCCTTGACGACAGTACCGCCACTCAACACCACCCTCTCGCCTGGATAGACGGCATAAACGACTGGATTCTGAGCTGAGCCCGAGTCTTCCGGTCCGAGTACAAGGGGTGCACTCAGGCGATACGTACCCTCCCGAAGCCGGACCTCGAAAGGCCCCTGGGCCTCTTCAGAACGAAGCCTGCGAAGCGCTTCTTGGGCAGCTTCCAGAGAAGGCAGGAGGCCGTCAGATCCCTTGTCGTTTGGCGCGGGGAGCCTTCCCGACCAGTGGGATTTCCCCTGGGTCGAAACGTACAGCGTGGCGGCGTCCAGAGTACTGAAGCAGGCGAGCAGGCCCACGATTCCCGAAAAGCCAAGAGCCCGAAGACCTCGCAGAAAGAGACGGACCCGAATTGGGTCCGCCCAGGGGGTCGGAGAAGGGGAAGCAGGGAGCGCGGCATCCATTCTTATCCTTATTGCACTGTTAGAAACTCCCGGTCAATGAAAAGTTTCGCAGACTGGTCAAGCTGTGGGCGAAGCTTCCCTTGCCCTTTTCTGTTCCCGCCAGCTGTCTCGACGCTGACCCTGGGCGACCGACTGCTCAAGCGTCCGGACGTTGAGAAGGGGAATGAAGCGGCCGCCGTCCCTTCCCCACTTCCGATCTGGAAGGACCATCGCATCGTCGGGACGATCGCGATGCTGCTGATGCTGGCAGCGCTCTGGTGGTTGCGCTGAGGTCGGAATGTGGCGCCCACCATGGTACTATCGTCGAAATTAGTGCCGGGCGAAACCAACGGGAATCAGCAGGGGCTAGAGAGAGGTTACTGCTTAAGTGCTGATCGATCTTCCGCCTTTTGAGGAGGGTTTGCACTCTTTATCAGACCCTGCTTTTCCCAGGAAGCCATTTGCTGTCTCACCCGCACCGCGAAGGGGCTCTCGGGGGAAACCTCCAGGAACTGCCTGAACTCCGTCGCCGCCGCAGGCAGGTTGCCCCTGGAGGCGAGAATGGCTCCCATGACGTAGTAGTTTGCCGGGAAATTCTTGGCCTGGCCCCCTTTTCTGAGACTTTGAATGGATTGTTCGGCTGAGTCGGTTCTTCCCAAGCCGAAGTGCGCGACCGCCCGGTAGAAGTGTACGCTGATCAGATAGGGATTCAGTTCAAGGACCCGATCGGTCAGCTTCCAGCGGTTCCCGTTCGCCTCCAGGACGACCAGGGACATCACGGGACTGATGAAGGTTGAGTCTGCTTCGATAGACTGCTGGGAGGCTTCGCGAGCCTCGGCCTCTCAAGTCGCAGGCGCGCTTCCCCGAGCTGATGCCAGGCTGCCGCGAACCGCGGATACTCCTTGACGGCCTTCTCCAACTCCTTGGCCCTAATGAGTGTCCCTTTCTCTTGTGCCTCTTGGTCTGAGCCCCCTCCCTCACACGGTTACGGCTCTGTTGGATTGGAGCTGTTTTAGGAACTGATAGGCGACTAGTCTAGCTGAACGGAGGTTTGGGTCGGCGTAAGAAAAGCGAGCGTCATTCCGCAAACTGGAAGGCGTAGAGCTTCATCGACCGCATGACGAAGCGCAGCCGCACCGGCTGCCCGGCGATCCCCGACACATCCGCCTTGCCTTGCCAGGTGACCACCTTGTCGAGGGCATTGCCGCGCATCGTGTCGCACCGCTGAAGTTGGTAGCCGGGGATGGGTGTTCCCTCGTGCGAGAGCACCTCCACCTGCAGCCAGCCTCCAGCACTGCCGTCTAGATTGAGCAGCAGCCGTTTTCCGCCGAAGGTCACCAGCGGAGTGATGAACTCGCCCCCTTTGTATCCGGCATCGACGGAGACAAATCCGTCGCGCCGAATTCGGGCCCTAAAGATACCGGTGTTCAACCGGTTGCGCACCCCGCCGCGATGGTCGAAACCCAGACCCGCGTAGTAGATCCAGATCTCGTCGCCGTTGGGGATCAGCCAGGGGTTGGAGAAGATCATACCCGAGGTGGCGCTGCCATCCGGCCCCAGTCTAAGAAAGGGCTCAGGGTCGGCCGGCTGCCACCAGGAGACCAGGTCGCGGCTGGTTGCCAGAGCCACGTCGATGTTAGAGGGAAATCCACCCTTGCGCCAATGGTAGTAGGGGGTGGGGAGCAGAATGTAGGCGCCGGGCACACCCGGGACCTTCATGCCGACGGGAGTATAAAGATCCACCAGGGGTGGCAGGTCTCGCCCTTCCTCGGGCACGGGTATCTGCTCATCGGCTCGGAATATCTTCTTGGCATGGGTCCAGTGGCGGAAGTCATCCGAGGTCATCAACCCCACCCAGCACTGGCGCTGGCGGGTCTCCGAGGCTAGCTTCTTCATCCGGACAAAAGCCACGTACTTTCCCAGATCCTGGTCCCAGAAGGCCACGTTCTGCGAGTCGGCGGCATTGCCTTTTGACAGTGGATAGCCCCGGTCGATCATCTTCCACCGCAGTCCGTCGGGCGAGACCATCGCCCAGAGTCCCCTCCTGGCTGTGTCCGGCCCTTCCGGGTCATTTCGGGGTTGATACTTGGTCCATAGCTTGTAGCGTTCCGACGGTGGTGCCCGATCGTCACGGAAGACGGTTGCACCCTGCTGGCTGGCGCCCGGTCGTGGAGGAGCCACGATGTTGTTGGCCCTGGACCCGTCAAAGGAGATCAAGCCGAGTTCAGGTTTCTCCCAGCGAATCCCGTCTTTGGATTCGGCGTAGCACAACAGGCGTCTGGCTTCCCTGCCGTTCTGGTCCAGAGTGGTCGCGTCGTACCACATCCGGAACTTGCCGTTGTCGAGCAGGACCGTATGATAGGCGCCGGTCTGGTGCTCCCAGGGTTTGTCGGCCACCAGTACTGGCTCTGACTCCTGAACCGGCCGGTTGACCCGAAGCGTCACGCCCCGCGATTCTTCAAGAAACATCTGGTCGAACAGGAGTTGCCGCCGCGTGCCCAGGGGAAGGGGTTCGGGTGTCGTCGACTGGGTGGCGGCTTCCATTGCGCCAACCGCCCACACCCAAATAGAAATCAGGAACAACAACGGTAGGACTCGCAGCCAGATCATCCGACATCCTCAGGGTCGTGGATCACCTTCAGGTTGATGGATCCGAGTGGAGCCGGCTCCATCAACACCAGATTGTTGTTCCGGCTACCGTTGTACTCCACCAGACCCAGATCTGGACGTTCCCACCGTATGCCATCTAAACTCTCGGCGTAGGCCGGACGCCACTTCAGCGGGACTATGTCGACCCGACGGCTCCACATCTTGTCCTTTTCCAGAATCGTGAAGGGTTCGCGCCCAATAGCGACATACCACATCTTGAACCTCCCTTCGTGGCGTACAACAGAGCCATAAAACTGGACCCCGAACTCGTCCGCAGCCCCTTCCTTTCCCCGGGGAAAAACTGGATTTTCGGGATACTTGCGGGGCTGGCTCATCTCCAGCAGGAGGTTGTTGGTATAGGGGATGGAGACGTTGTCGAAGGGAAAAAGTGTAGCCTCCTGCACGGTAGGGCGACTCCCCACCAGGACCGTTACCCCACTGGGCCGATCGAGAGGGAGCTCGGCCTGCTGGCAGGAGGCTCCCAGCACCAGGTATACGATCAAGTACACGCTTGTCCTAGATAGGTACTTCATAGCTCTCTCACTCGGGTAGTCTACTACGCCAATCCACGAGAAAGGGACACTCATTAGGCGGTACTCTGTCAAGAGAGAAAACGAATCCTAATAGGACGCCTTCTGCTTCCAGGATCGCTGAATATCTGTGGACCAGGTCGGAATGTGGAAGATTGCCTCTGAGTGGGATGGTTTCAAATCACTGATCCATAAGAACTTGAACAGTCAGATGGAGAGGAAAACACCTGGCCGATAGAGGCCAGATATAGAGATATAGGGGAGTTACCTCGAAACACGCTGCATCTCTCTTTTTCAGTTTCCCAGCTCGTCCAGCCGCTGGACACGTTCGGCCAAGCCTGTGCTGATACCGGGTGCCGTGTTGCGCTCAAGCCAGCTCTGGCCCAGGTTACAATCCTGGAGCGTCCCAGCAGACGAATCAAGTTAAGCTCGCAGACCAGGCAGGTAGAGCCCGCCAAGAAGCACAGGTCTTTACGAACCTGCGCAGATGGCCCCTCGTCTTGAAGTCCGTCGATGGACATCGCGCTGTCTTCGTAGTTCGAACGCAGTCTAAGTCGGTATAAGTAGTCGATTAGCCCGGATTTCTCATCGCTTGTCGTAGCGAGGCGCCGCAAGGGCCGTCCTGGCAAGGCTTGCGACCGAGGCCCCCGCAGTCGTACTCGTGCAGTACGTCGAGGAGGCCGAGAGAGCGTAACACAGTCAGGACGGATGCTTGCGGCGACGCAGTAGACCAGCGATGAGAAATGCGGGTTAGGGTGTAGGGTCGTAATTGACGACGCACATCCTCCTTTTCGGCCTTCGTAAGACGGGGCAGTGGAAATTGGGGCGTTTGGCGTGGCTTTCTACCACGACGTTCGTTCTCCTCCAGTCGCCAGGTACGAAGCCGATCCGCTCGCTTGTTCCTACGTCTTCGGGGTCCGAGTAGCAAGGAGATATGGGCCGATCTGTTGTCTCGGATTGAGCGGCTGAGATGGATGACCGCCTCTAATACCCAGTGTTTCTGACCAAGTGGCTGGAGAGGTGTCTCCGCTTGTCGGATTTCGGCAAAGGCGCCTGAATGCCGCAGGGGTCAGAGGCCGTTTTCAGCGGAAAGATGACGAGGGAATCGTTGACGCAATGGTGGGGAACTAATAGGTGTTGATTATTCATCATGAAGAAGCCAGGCGACCTCGGATCTGGGGTTGGTTAATATGAGGAATGTCCGATGAAGCCGGCAGGTAACCATGACGCTCGTAGAACGTCTCCTTTACAGTTATCCCTGGTGTTAGGAGCCGTGCTCTGGGTTTCAGCGCTCTGCATCCAGGGTGGCTCCAGTCAGATCCGGCACCGCGGTTTCGACGACCTGTCCCAGGGCAGCGCCGGGGACTCGGGAGCCAACCTCTACGTTTCTCGCGGGGGAAGGGTCCAGACCATCAACCGGTGGGATTTGAACCTGGACGCAGAGCTGGACCTGGTTTTCACTCAGGATCATGATAGCGTCTACAATCCCGACTCTCTCATCTACTGGGGAGGTCCTGGGGGCTATCAGTCCCTGCTCCCCGACGGGTGGTAACTCCGGGCACCCTTCTCCATCTTGAAGGCGCTGGAGAGTGCCTCCTCGAGGATCACCCGCCTGCCAACCCAGGGTGGAGGGCGGAGTCGGATTTCCGATCTCAATGGAGACGGATACCAGGGACATCGTCTTCACCAACTTCATGCACAACTACCGTCCCGACCAGAATGCCTACATCTATTGGGGCGGATCCGGAGGCTTCAGCGCCTCGAACCGGCTCGAGCTGCCCGCCCTGAGAGCCGGCGCGTGGCGGTGGGAGACCTCAACCAGGACGGTCACCCGGATGTGGTCTTGGCCAATCGAGGGGATGAGCTGGGGGAAAGCCTGGGGCTACGACTCCACCTGGAGTCCTACATCTACTGGGGGGATGTGCAGGGACTGGACCCCAATCGCCGGAGCACGATTCCCACCATCAGCGCCGAGGACGTGGCCATCGGAGACTTCAATGGAGACGAGAAGTTGGATCTGGCCTTCGCCAACAACAACAGCCAGGTTCAAAGCTGTTTTGTCTATTGGGGAGATGGAAGTAAAAACTACACTCCCCAGAGACGCCTGGTCCTGGAGCGCCAGGACCTATTGCTGCAGCCCGAGGAGAAGACGGCAAGGGGATTTCCCAGCGGCATGACCACCCTGTTGGCCTCCGACCTGAACGGCGATGGTCTCTCCGATCTCGTCGCCGCTGGCACGCACAGCGGTGTCGTCCTTTACGGTTCACCGAGCGGGTTGCGCCGGGACCGCGCTCTCCGTCTTCCCGCGGAGTCCTGTAAGGGGTTGGCCGCGGCTGATCTCAATGTGGACGGTCGACCCGATCTTGTATTCGCCAATGAGGGGAGCCGTTCCGGCACACCGCCCCCTCGGATGTTTTCTGGGCATCTCCTCAGGGCTTCTCACCAGAGGACAGGACTCGTCTGCCTACTCTGGCCGCCAGCACCGTACAGATTGCTGACCTCAACGGGGACGGCTTGCCCGACCTGCTCTTCGGAAACAGTCGCGACGATCGGGGCAGTGACGCTCCTTCCTATATCTACTGGAGCAGTCCCCAGGGCTTCTCGAAGAACCATCGTAGCCTCCTCAGCGGAATTGGGGTCATCGGATCCGGTGTCGCCGACCTGGACGCTGATGGATACATGGATATCCTTCTGGTGAGCCACCACAGCGGCCGCCGGGGCCTGCTCCCCACCTCCATCTTCTGGGGGAACTCCGAACACCGATACTCCACGACCTCCTTGAGCCTCCTGGAACCGGGTGCGAATATGGAGTACAGCATCGCCGATCTGGACGACGACGGCTTTCCAGACTTGTTCCTGACCCACAGGGACGGTCCTGCCATCTGGTGGGGCGATTCGCAGGGCTACAGCCCCGATTTACGAACTCGCTTAGACGTCCCCCCGCCCAGCAGCAGCAGCGTGGCCGACCTGAACCGGGACGGCTATCTGGATCTCCTCTTGAGTGCTGGCCCGGAAGCGGGCCGGAACACCGCCCGGGCCATCATCGTCTGGGGAAAGGAGGGACGCTTCGAAAATCCGAAGACCACCCAGTGGGACCTCACCCGCAACGTGATGGAGTCCAACGCCATTGCCGACCTGAATCGAGACGGTCGCCTGGATCTGATCTTTCCCTTGAGCTACGAGGACCACTCTGAGATCTATTGGGGTAGCGAAGAGGCTTACGGGCCTCACAATCGGCTTCTCATCGAGGCCCATGGGGCCCCCCACGCCGTGGCGGCTGACCTGGACCAGAACGGCTGGTTAGACTTGATCTTCACCAGCAGTGCAAGTCCCAGATACCGGAACGCGGATGGACCGGGCCTCATCTACTGGGGTGGTCCCGATGGACTGCAAGCAAGCAAACCGACCCCGCTCGAAGGGTTCACCAGCCTGGATGCCACGGTGGCCGACTTGGACAGCGATGGGAATCTGGATATTGCTCTCACCAACTACAAGTCGGGGACTACCCGGGATCTTCCGGCCTTTATCTACTGGGGAGATGGTGGGCGCGGCTACGGCACTCAGAATCGCAGTCTTCTGAAGGCGTCGTCCTCTTCGGCGATCGATGCCCTGGATCTCAACCGGGATGGGTGGATGGATCTGGTGGTCTCCAACCACCAGGTCGACTTCGACCATGCGGCCGGGACCAACATCTACTGGGGCTCATCCGCCGGTTTCTCCTGGTCCGATCGCTCCCATCTGCCCACCGTCGGAGTCCACCTGGATGCCATGGCGGACGCCGGTAACATCTACAACCGGAAACCCGAATGGGACTACGTATCCGTCCCGGTCCAGGCTCCGTCTGGCACCGGCTTCCTGCAACTGAGCTGGTCGGGGAAGACCCCTCTGGGTACTGGGCTCAAGTTCCAGGTAAGGACTGCTCCGAGCGAGCGGGATCTGGAATCGTCTCGCTGGAGGGGTCCCCAGGACAGGGAGTCCTTCTATCTGGAATCGGGCCAGACTCTCTCCGCAGTCCCCGAAGATCACAACTGGTTACAATACCGGGCAATCCTGACCTCTCCCGACGGCGGCAATTCCCCAGTCCTGACAGAGGTTGTTGTCGACTGCGGGCCCTGATCCTGCTTTCGAGATGGCGATCAATGTACTCCTTAAGTTTTATAGGTATGAATCTTTTGATCCAACAGGAGCCGATCGTGCTGAAAACGTGCAAGCTGGACCAGCGGGAGCATTTGAACGAAAACCTACGGTTTCGGTCATCAGGCCGTCAGCAGTACGCGGCTTCCACGAACGAACGGCAGCTCTCGAGTTCAGGGGGCTCCAGCGTCGCTTCGCTCCGGTGTCCCCCCGAAAAATCCCGTCCACCTGGTACAGCAATGACTTACGCAAATCTTGAGGCGGAACTCAAGGCCTCGTATCCTGCGGGAATGAGAGAGATTCATTACCTGGCGGCAGAGAGTCAGTTGGCCGTGTGCAAGCGTCAGATCGTGGAGAGGGATCGGCCGAGACCCAGATTCACTCGTGCTTTCAGACTTCTTTGGGTGTTGCTGTCCAGGGTCTGGGATGAATGGCACCAGGAGGCACATCTGATGCAGCCGGCGACGGTGAAACGATGGCACACCACAGCCTTCCGTCTGTACTGGCGCAGGAAGTCAAAAGGACAGGTGGGCCGACCGGCCATTCCACGGGAGATGCGGGATCTAATTCGTCGGCTGAGCCGAGAGAATCCCTTATGGAGTGCCGAACGAATCGGGGACACCTTGCGGCTTCTCGGCTGCGATCCTCCTTGTGACGACACCATCCGCAAGTACATGGGCCAGCCGAACAATCAGCCTGACAAACCCACGAACTGGCTGCCTTTCCTGCGCAACCATCTGGATATCTCCTGGGCGATCGACTTCTTTACCGGTTGGATGGAGTTTTTCGGGGGGACAAGTCTAAGGCGCCTGTGCGGCGGGCTTCCGCTCGTTTCTTGTGGTCAGCTGCAAATTAGCTCGGGAAGTTTGGAATGAAACCGTTCTACCGCGCAGACTCCTAGACTAGCCCGCAGGAGTTGGCCTCTCAAGTCTCTGCTCCGAAGCGCTGACCAGTCTCCGCTTTCAAGGGGAGATTCGCCCTCTATATGAGACCTTGCTTTTGCCAGAGGGCTATTTGCTGTCTCACCTGGTCTGCGAACGGGCCCTCCGGTGAAACCTCCAGGAAGCTGTTGAACTCCTTCGCGGCAGAAGGCAGGTCACCCTTGGAAGCAAAGATCGCTCCCATGACGTAGTAGTTTGCCGGAAAGTGCTTGGCCTGCCCCTCTTTTCTGAGTGTTTGAATGGACTCTTCGGCCACGCTAATTCTTCCCAGGCCGTAGTTCGCCAGCGCTCTATAATAGTGTACCTTGGTGACATAGGGATTTAGTTCGAGAATCCGATCGGCCAGCTGAGATACCTCCTGCCAGCGGTTCCCGTCCGCCTCCAGGATAACCAGCGACATCAAGGGACCAATATAGCTTGAATCAGCTTCGATCGACTGCTGGAAGGCTTCTCGAGCCTTGGCCTCTTTGCCAAGTCGCAGGCGCGCTTCCCCGAGCTGATGCCAGGCAGCCGCGAACTGCGGATACACCTTGACGGCCTTCTCCAGTTCCTTGGCCACTTTGGAGTACTTGACCTCCTTCTTCCCCAGCTCTTTGTTGGCCTTCTCGAAAGACTTTCTTGCCTTCTTGGGAGCCTTCGCGGTGGTCGTGCTGATAGTTGAGCCTTGCACATTGGCTAGGCGGCTAAACACTATGGGGCTCACCTCAGAGTTATCGAGAGGCCTTCGCCTCCCCAGGGGAACTCTGTTCGATTGAAACCCCGGGATTGATGCGCGCAGTTCGCAGCTGGACAGATCCAGCATCTGATCATGGGAAGTTCGTGTCGGGGAATTGGAGACAATGTCCTCCCGACCTCCACTTCCTCGGGCACTGGCATCCGAAAACGTTCTGTTTCCTCGGGCACTGATGTCCAGGCTGTAGCTGCCATCGCCAGAAGCGAAAACCTGCCGCTGAACTCCAGAATTGCATGCCAACTCAACAGTGGCACCGGATGCCGGATTACCGTCGTCGAAGAGGACTTTGCCCCTCAAGTACATGGGCCTGGGTGCCTGGCTAAGGGTACTACCGTATGTGCCGGGTACGGTCGGCGTGTTGGAGTTGACACGCTCTACCCCTCGTTGGGCCCACGCCGATACCGAGGCCGACAGAGTCAGGACAAAGGCAGACAGGACCAAAGTGGTTCTGGTCTTCATGGCAGTCTCCTTCAGACTTGGTGGAAGATGTTACTTCAGGTTACCATACTCATCTAGCAACTGCAGATCGCTCGCGGGGAGTGAGCGGACCGAGGGCGGGGGAAACGATGGGACTGCCCTGCTGCGACGAACCCTGGTCCAACTGGGCCTGTAGTGCGTCCCGAAGAGTCGGCCTGGAGACCGGATCTGAAACTTGAACGACCGGTTACACGTCGCCAACATCTATCGATGCAAGAGCAAAGCAGTGCCGCGCACGGGGCCGAATGCCGGCAACATGAACCCCAGTTCCGAGGAGAGAGCGGTCAACAGCACCGTTCTACCCAGGGGTCCGCCAATCGGATGCTCCCTAACCAGGGCAATGAGGCTCGCAGGCACAATCCAACCAATCCAAACGGGCTCCGATCTTGTAATCAGGACCTCGATCTCAGCTCACTTCCTCGCGGCGTGTAAGAATAAGGGCTTTGCATGCTCTGGTAAAGTCGCGAAGGTTTGGCTGGAGAGCCGAGGTACTTCGTAGACCTTCTTGCCACCGAGCCTCTTCCTGGACTCTATTGTCGAGGAAATCGTATCGATTCCTCAGCACAAGTCTTCGACTGACCATACTGGTGAGATTTGACACAGATCGGTGCTCAGTGACCGTGAAATCCACATGGATTGAATTATTGCGGACCACGAGCCTGAAGCGCAAGCGAGGGGAAAGGTTGCGGCGTCGAAATCTTTCCGGCTGGTGCGTCGGGCTTTCCCTTCGCCTTGCTCGCTCGCGCTTCAGGCTTCCATGTGGTCATGGGGACCATCTTGGCACGGCTTCAGGACTCGGTTTCTCGATATTCAATGAACAGCTCCACGGCTTGGACTCGCACTGGCCCCTGGCGGTGGGGACTTCTCCGTCGGAGATGAATCACCAGTTGGTTGCTCCCCCGCTCCAGCGCATCCTCGGGGGAGAAGTTCAAGATCTGACCTTGTCCCTGGGGTCGAAGGTAGCGCCCGTTGAGCTCGAAGCGTAGTTCATCGTCCCAGCGGCTGTAGCCCTGCAGATGGACACGCAACAGGACTGACTCCAAAAGTTCCTCCTCTCGAGCGCTCCCCAGATCGTCTCCAATGACGAGGGGAATCTGGCACCGGTCTCCCTGCTGGAGCTCCACGGGGAGGGGCATCTCGCCGCCCTCGGCTGGAGTGCGAGCCTCCATGTCTCGGGTCACGAAGTAGTGCTTGTCTTTTCGGGCGATCCGGTTGGGATTTCCGATCTCCTCCAACATCTGCCGATCCACCGGATTGAAGAGCCGTCCTGGGATACCTTTGCCTACGACATGGCAATCGAAGTTGAACAGGTGGATTCCGCTCGCTCCCTGCTCCCACAACGCCATGGCCGCCGCCCGCATCATCTTGATCGACGCACGTCCCCCTTTGGAGCCGGTGTAGTCTCGTACGTAAAGATCCGAGATACCGCCGATAACACGGCCTCGGGTGCCCTGAGCCAGTTCCGCGAAGGAGGCCAGATCTGCCGTCATATCCAGGTAACCGCGGGTAGTGGGGGCCACCAGGTCCAGCAGCTCCTCTCGGATCCAGGTTCGTACATCGAATCCTATGGCCTCACACTTGCTGATGCTGGGCGGCACCCGGGCCAGGAGCTTGATGGACCGCCCTTCTCTGGCTTCCAGTGCTCTCAGGCGCCGTCGAAGCCTCCTCAGGAAGTCGGTCATGTGGGGCATCCCGGCTGCTTCGCTCCCGCTCTTGAAGTAGTAGGGATGGCTCAGAAAGTCCAGCTCAAAACCGTCCACAGCGTATCGGGTGCAGGCTTCTTCTATGATTGCCAGCCGGCGGCTGCGAACCTCCTCCCGGGCGTAGTCCAGGCCGAGACTGTATTCCTTGCCCGTGCGGCCTTCATAGTTCGAGGAGACGTCGGCGCCGATCCAGAACTCCGGGTGGGCATACTCCCAGTCTCCAATGCCGGCCTCGCGCCGATTCCGGAACTCGCCCGAGGGGAGTCGATCGGTCCAGTCCTTGTGGATGTCGTTCATCCGCATGCTCAACCAGAACTCCATGTCCAGTTCGTGAGATCGCTGGGCCAGCAGTTCTAGTGGATCCATTCCTCGCTCCAGTAGACTGAAGACGTTCTGGGCCCAGCGCCGGTTGCTCTCGTGCTCGAACTCGGTGACCCCCTTGCCGTAGATCTCTCCCACGGCCGAGTCGTACATCAAGTGATCTCCGTGGGTAAAACACTGAATGAAGGCGTCTACCTGAGTTCCTTCGAGCTCGCTCACAACCCGCGAGAACTGGTCTGGAGTTATGGGAGGCTCATGGGCATAGAGGGAACCGGAGCCTCCGTCGCTGTTGAGGAGAAGCCGGTACGTCGATTTGGTGCCGGCCTGTTCTGGAGTCTGCTCCCTGGGCGGAGGATCCGCCGGTTGGCAGGCAGATAAAAGGAGGGCAACAACGAGTAGACTGGGCAGCAGGGCAGCACGGATCATGTGGTCTTCTCCTTACCGATTGATAAACGAAAAGCGCCCTTCTTTCAAGTTCGGGGCATCCGACACAGCCTCGACGAAACAGAGCGATTGGCAGAGACCCCACTTTCGTTTCTAGCTGTGTTACATTCTCAGAGAGTGCTTGTATTCGGCGCCGTGAGCACCTGCTGTTGTTCCGCTCTCTCCGGTTCCGGCTCTGGCCATACTTACGCGCTCGGTTCTGTTTTGGGCGTGACAGATTACCGGTGAGGTTTCTCAACGAAGCGAAAGGCGTAGAGGTCGGCGTCCCGCAGTTGGAATCGCAGGCGAACCGACTTCCCTACCAGGCTGCTCACGTCAGCACCCCCTTTCCAGGACACGATTCGCTCCAGACCATCCCCGAAGATCTCAGGGCACTGATCCAGTGAGAAGCCTGCGATCGGACGACCCTGCTGGTTCTGGATCTCGATCCGGATACTCCCGGCGGCTGAGGTGGAGAAGTTGATTCGCAGGTGCTCCCCCTGGAAAATGAGAGGCTTTGTGAGTAGCTCGCCTCCGGCGGCGGGCGCACTCAGGGAGACGAATCCGTCGATCCGCAGGGTGAACCGACGCAGCCGGTTGCTCTCTCCCTGATGCGAGCTCTCACTGACGTAGAAAGAAAGCTCATGTGGAGCACCCTCCATCTCGGATCTGGTCTCCACCAAGCCCCAGTTCTGGTAGTTGTCGCCATAGAACCAGTTGTCTTTCGCCCGCAGACCCGGCCGAATGAAGGATTCGGCCCAGACCTGAAAAGTCTTGCCGTCGCGGCTGCTCATGAACATGCCATCCGTCAAGGCGGTCCCTTCCCTCTGGCTCTTGCTGCTCCGGATACGTCGGTAATCCAATTGGGGTAGAGCCTCCATTGACGGACCCCAACCCCGGTCCACATAGCGGGTGGGGAATCCCAGAAAGAGGTGGGGGGCTCTATGGTAGGGGATCACCTGATTCGTATAGAGCTCACTGATTCGGGAGGGTGAATAGCTCAGAAACTCCGGTGGGGACCAGTGAAGGAAGTCCTTGGAAGTAGCAGTTCGGATGTCCCTTCCGTCCCGGAAATCACGAATATAGCTGCGATACTCTCCTCGGATTCGGTCCCAGAAGGCCAGGTTCTGGGAATCGAGGGCCCCTTTCGTGATGATCGGTTTCTCGCTCATCCGCGACCAGTGGATCCCGTCCGGGGACTGGAAGGCGTACAAGCCGCCCTGGCGCTTCTTGCCACCTACCGCTTTGTAGCGCCTTTCTCGCTCCGCTGCCGGGTTGTCATCCTTGAAGGGCGCGAAGTTGTGGGATCCCACGTCATCCCAAATGATGTTGTTTGCCCGCGAACCATCGAACTTGATCAGGTCCAAACGAGGCTTCAACCACTGAATACCGTTTTGACTTTCGGCGTAACAGATCACCTCCCGGTGAGGTACCGTGATGGTTCCCTGAGTGTAGGTCGTCTGTTTTCCCCGGTAGTACATCCGGTACCGGGAGCCATCCTGAAACACGGTAGTGTAGCCACTGGCATTGCCTTCCCAGGGCTCGTCTCGGACCAACGAAACTTCTCTGGGTACAGGTCGGTGGAGCCTCAGCTCGGCACCCCCCGACAGACGGTCAACCAGGTGTCGGTCCAGCAGCAGTTCTAGACGGGAACCGATGCGAATCGGTTCTTCCAATCCCAGGGTCGCGATTAGGAGACAGGTGAGAATCCCTACTCCGGCAAAGACTCCCCTTTTCACGGGCTTACTAAAGCTGTTGTTCACGAGTCCGTTGTATCTGAACGATACCAGGCCGGAAGATGTCGTGCTCCGCAAAAACTCGATCCGGTTGGATTTCACCCCCAGTTGCTGCTCAGCGCCACCCCCAGGAAGCACTGGCCCCATTCGAGAAAGAAACTCTTTCTGTCTTCATCTCAATCAGCATTTTCAAGCGATCCCAACAGAGCCGCGCGCGACTGTCAGGGTCTGCAGAATAAAGCCAAGTTCCGAGGAGAAAGCGGACAACAGCACGATTTCCAAGCAGAAACCGAATGAGGTTCCAGTCGAGTATTGCCGCCGGCCGCGAACCGAATCATTCCAGAAAGAAACCCTAGCTCAGTAAGGGGAAAATTGTGCTGTTGGCCGGTCGCTCCTCGAAACTTGGCCTCATATCGCACACGATTCAAGTCGCTCACGGCTCTGTTGATTTCGTTTCCTATTGTGACGGATTGATAACCTGTAACGTGCAACCTGCAAAATCTCAGAGTTGGGCTGGTAGGCACCCTCCGTGGAAACCATCCAGGTGTTTGCCTTCGACAGCTTACTGTCGCTAACATACGACTCACCCACGACAACATGATGGCCTTTTCCATCTGGAGACAACTGAGCATCACTCACCCGGAACGCAGCAAGCAAAAAGCCGTCAACGAGCGCATAGCACTTCTGTGCGTACGAAAGCGCATCTTGAGGGACGTGACGATATGAACAGCGAAAATTCCCCTGACCATCTCTTTCAGCGAGACGCGTCTTACCATTTCCCTTTGCTGGAGCGGGGCGAGGGGATCTACGTCTACGATGGGGCCGGAAAGCGCTACATCGACGGGGCGGCAGGAGCCGGAAATGTGACGTTGGGGCACGGCCGTGACCGGATCGCCCAGGTCATGGCCGAGCAGGCCCGCTCTCTCGCCTATTGTTTCTCGTCCCACTTCGGGACCCAATCCGCGCTGGACCTGGCGGATCGAATCGCCGACCTGGCACCTGGGAGCCTCAACCATCTCTACTTTGTGTCGGGTGGGTCGGAGGGGGTCGAGACGGCCCTCAAGATGGCACGGCTCTACCATCTTCATCGGGGAAAGCCTCAGAAGCATTTGATCATCTCACGCTGGCGTGGCTACCATGGCGCCACGTTGGGGGCGCTTGCGGCTACCGGGACGCTTCTACGCAACCCGTTTCGTACCTGGTTGCCCGACTTTCCTCACATCGCTCCTTGCTACCCTTATCGCTGTGGATTCGCTGGCTGCGAGGGCCGATGTAACCTATCCTGCGCCCGCCAGCTGGAAGAGGCAATCATCCAGGCGGGCGCCGACAACGTGGCGGCTTTCATCGCCGAGCCAGTTGTCATGGCTGGGATCGCGGCCGGAGTCCCGCCACCCGACTACTTCCCCCTGATTCGAGAGATTTGTGATCGCCACGATATCCTCTTCATCGCCGACGAGGTGATCACGGGATTCGGCCGCAGTGGAAGACACTTCGCGATCCAGCACTGGGATGTGGTACCCGATATGATCGTCTTCGGCAAGGGGGTGAGCAGCGGCTACATTCCTCTCGGTGGGGTGATTCTGCAGGACCGTATTCGTCAAGCCCTGGACGCCAGCGGTCAGTCCTTTCCGCACGTCTACACCTACGTCAACAACCCGGTGGCAATGAAGGTGGGCCTGACCGTCCTGGATATCCTGGAGGAGGAGCAGATCCTGGCTCACGTCACCGAGGTCAGTGGCTACCTGCATCAGAAAGTACGTGAGCTGGAACGGCATCCCATCGTGGGCGAGGTCCGGGGAATGGGTCTGATGTTGGGGGTTGAACTGGTCCAGGATAGGGAGACCGGGAAACCTTTTCCGGCGGCGCTCCGGGTTCACCAGAAACTGAATCGAATCCTGATGGAGAGGGGGCTCTCTCTGGCGGTGATTGGGGGCTCGGCGGACTGGGTGAACGGAGACGATTTCCGTTTCTATCCGCCGCTCATCATTACCCGGGACCAGGTCGATGAAACGATCGAGATCCTCGATGGGGGACTACAGCAGCTACAGTCAGAGTTGGAGTGAATTTCTTCTGCCTACACCCGCTCAGCGACCATTCACTGCATGGCCCGCTGACGGACCATCCGTATGAAAGGCAGCTTTCCCGGTTCGGCCAGAAAGCAGACGAACTCACCGGTGGTGGCAGGCTGCATCAGGGCAATATGGATGCCGTCCCGCCAGGTAAACGGCCATTGGGGGGCGCCGATCACGACCAGATCGCAGTTGGATCGGACATGGCCGTCCTGGATGGTAGGTTGCATGGTCGTGACAAATGATGTGTGAGCAGGTCCACTCGTGTCGTCTTCCTCCAGGCCGAACAGTTGCCGGATGGGCCAACACCTGAATATCCCTGTGACAGGTCGAAATGTGGAAGACTAGCTGCGAGCGATTCGCATTCAAGCTGCTGATTAATAAAGGATTAACAGCGTAGAGAGAGACCGATACACCAGGCCGATAGGTGTCATATGCGGGGAAGTTACGACGATATACAAGCGCGTTCAGCGAACCTAGAGGGGGCCTACTCTCTAATGCAACGGAACGCCTCCACCTTCGCCCCGATTCTCTCCTCCAATTTCCCCTATATTTCGACGTAACCCCCCTCACCTCTATCTGAGGTAATTTGGATCACGGCCAGTAGCCATCGTCGTTCCAGCTAGCGTGGGTACCCTCCCAGCGCCCTTCTTCTCCTTTCTTCCAGATAAAAAGGAACTTTCCTCGTTCCTGTATTTTTTCCCCTCCCTCCGTGGAGCTCGCCTCCAGCAGATAGACGCCTTTTTCGTAGGCCCAATCTTCTTTCACAATCTCCTCGGTGGTCAGCTGGAAGTGCTCAATCTCGTATTGATCGAGGAGCCTTCGGATCCAGGCGCTGATCTCTTCACGGTTTGAAATGCTGGGCCGCCCCGCGGGCATGATGACGGCTCCCTTGGCCAGTGCGGAGAGGGCCCATTGATCCACCGTCTCCTCATTCATGGCCCGGGAGAAACCCGAGCGAAGCCGGCTCAGATAGGCCCGATCCGAACCCTCAGGACTGAGGTGGGGGTTCAAGGTGGGACCATCGGCTCCTGTCCCGGTGGACTCCGGGTTGGGAGTGCAGCCACATAAAGCTAGCAGGACGGCAGCTCCATAGAATCGAAACTTCATGAGTCCTTCTCAATGAATCGAGCCGCGTTGTTGTAGAAGAGATCCCGGATCTCCGCCTCTCCAAACCCCTCCAGGATGCAAGCCCGCCTGGCCGCCCGGATGGTCTCGTACAGGACATAGGTCGTCCTCGGATCACAGTACTGGATGTCCAGGGACGCCAGCGTCTTGTCGGTGATCAGCGCCCAGCCGTAGCCAAATCCAACCATGGTGCCCCGCTGCAGGTCCGAGGGAATATCGCTGCCGAACATGATGCGATCAAGGGGCAGCTTGCGAAAAGCGAGGGTGAAGACATCCGTGTTGGTCACCGAAGAAAAGTCATACCACACATTGGGAAGATCACGAATCCGGTCGATGGCTCGCTCCAGCGGCCAGGAGATCGAGCTGCGACCCATATGGGCCAGGTTCCACCTAACTTTGGGGTACTTCTTGCAGAGCGAGATTATGTTCCGATATTGTTCTCATCGGCAATCCCCAGGCGCTTCCCCAGGTGCAGCACCACCACCAGTTCCCTCTCGTTGGCGAGCTCGATGATGGGTTCCGGAAGCATGTCCAGGATGTCGCATTGGATCGGGTCATACGCCCAGAAAATGTAGGGCTTGAGTCCGCGAAAGCCGTATCTGTCAAGGTCCTGGGCAACCTTCTCGGCGGAGAAACTGGGGTGGACCAGCATCAAGGCCGTCGAATTCGGATCTTCGGACACCTGTGCGGCGGTGAAGGCATTGTGCTGGTCGAAGTCGAGTCGGCGATAGACCCAACCGAATGCCTGGAAGTGGACCTCTCTTCCAGGAAGTAGATCCTGATACATTTCCAGCAACACCTCTCGGTCGATCCTGTCCACCGGGCAGTCGGTCATGGTTTCCGGCTCAGGAGGCTCCTGGCCTGGTCTACTCAGGCAGTGGTCGTTGTGGAAGAAGTGTACGTGAGCATCGAAGATCCGTTGGGGAAGGAATCCTTCGAGTTCCTCTTCCCAGATCCTTCGGTCCAGATCGGTTATTGGTAATACCATTTGTGCTTCATTCTTCCTCTGACAATGCCTCGGCCACGGACTCGGCAAGGACGGCTGTCCCTTCCTTCAAAGCCTCCTCTGAGATGACTAAAGGCGGTCCCATCTTGACCAGATCACCGTGCGTGTGAAAGGGCATGAGTCCCTTGTCGATCGCCTTGTCCGTCACCCGCTCCGCCAGCTCCACATCAGGATTTCCCTGGCGATCCTTGAAGAAAATCGCCTGGACCAAACCCCGGCCCCGAACGGTGACGATCCGGTCGGGATGAGCTCTGAGGATGGCCTCCAGTCCCTGCTGGAATATCCTGCCTTTGCGTTCGGACGCTTCCACCAAACCCTCTCGCTCGAAGATCTCGAGAGTGGCAAGAGCGGCGGCGCAGCACAAAGGATTGGCGGTGTGGGTGCTCGTCATTTGTCCTGGTTCGGGAATGTCCAGGATCTCTGCCCTGCCCAGAACCGCCGATAGGGGGAGACTCGAGCTCATCCCCTTGCCACAGCAAACCAGGTCTGCTTCTACACCATAGTGCTCATAGGCCAGAAACTTACCGGTTCTTCCGAACCCGGCCTGGATCTCGTCGAAGATCAACAGTGCACCGTGATCGTGAGCCCAGCGGCTCAGCGCCTGGACGTAGTCTTGGGGGTAGAAGACGGGGCCACCCACTCCTTGGAAGGATTCGAGGATGAAGGCGACGATCCGATTCGGATCCTGTCCCTGGGAAGCTAGCTGCGCCAGACTTTGCTCCAGAAAGTCGCCGCCGCATGGGTGCCGGGGAAACGGGATCTGACAGACATCCGGATCCGGATTCACGATCCAGTTCTTGTGATCTGGCGCCGAGGCCAGCATCTGGGCTCCCATCGTCTTGCCGTGGAAGGCGCCTGTGAAGGACACCAATAGGGTCTTCTGGGGTTCGGTCCGAAGCCCGTAAAGGCGGGCCAGCTTGAGGCTGCACTCGATCGCCTCTGACCCCGTGGACAGAAGAAAAACCTTGGACAGGCTGGCCGGTGTCATCTGAACCAGTCTCTCGACCAGACGGGCCCTGACGTCAGTGGCAAACAAATACGCGTGAATCAGCTTCTGGTCGATCTGGTCCTGCAGCGCCCGACACACATCCGGATGGGCGTGACCCGTGTTGGCGACGTAGATCCCCGAGGTGAAATCGATCCATTTGTTGCCGTAGGGGTCGAAGATCGTCCAGCCCTCGGCCCGCTCCCACACCACCGGCGCCAGCACATTCAAGGCCCTGGGCTCATAGCGATGTAGCTTTTCCAACAGGGGAAGTGACGCCGGTACCGGGATCGGCGTCTTGATGCATCGATTCGGGGTTTGAATCGGCGGAACCGCGACCGGATTCAGATTCATGTGGCTGTTTCCGTCGAATGCCGGCTCAAGGGGATCTCTCCGCGGTAAGAAACTGAAAGGAATAGAGCTTCGCGTCGCGCATCAGAAAACGGAGCTTCACGGGTCGTCCGGCTAGAGAACTCACGTCAGAGCTCCCCTTCCAGCTGACAATGACGCGGATATAGTTGCCGTTGATCTTGTCGGCGTCGTCGGCACTGAACCCGGGTAGGATCTTCCCGTCAGCGTCCTGAATCTCGACGCGGCACGCCCCACCGGCACTGGTATCCAGATTCAGCTGCAAGCGGTCTCCGCCGAAAATGAGAGGCCTGGTCGTGAGCTCTCCCCCCGTGTAAGCTGCATCAGCCGAGAAGAAGCCGTCCAACCTGAGGACGGCCCGAGTTCGGGCTCCGTGACTTTCCAGCAGTGATTGCTCCTTGTGAGAGACATCCAGCCCGGCCAGGAAGATCCAGACCTCGTCCCCTACGGTAATGACGTTGTTGGGCCACAGGGTGGCGCTCCAGAAAGTACCCTCCCGACCAAGCCGAATGAAGGGTCGCCGCTGGGGGCTCCGGTTCCAACGGATCCCGTCGCGGCTGGTCACGAGCTGGACGTCCATGGTGGAGGGCAGCTGAACCGGCTTGCCTTGCCAGGTCCGGCGGCTCATGTCGAATTCCCAATGGTAGTAGGCATTGGGCAGGGCGATGTAGGCATCGGGAGCCTCGGAGTACTTGGAGACGTTGGCACCGTAGAAGTCCATCCGGTTGAGTCCCCGGGGAGAGCCCACCTGGTCCAGTGCGTCGGGAAAGATCGTCATCACGGGGTGAAATTGTGGGTCGTCCCAGTGGTAGGCATCCTCCTCCGACCAAGTGCGGAAATCGTTGGACACGATCCGGCCCGCCGTGAGCACCGATGTCCGGCCGTCGAAGCCGTATCGTTTGCGGTAGTAGGCGATCTGCTCCGGGCTCTGACGCCGCCGCCGGGTATAGGCCACGTACTGTTCGATACGCTCGTCCCAGAACACCGAGAAATGGGTATCGTTGTGCTTGAGAGGCAGCTTTCTTGGACTCAGCAGCTTCCAATGGATTCCGTCGCCGGAGATGAAAGAGTACTGTCCTTTCTCCAACATCTGGGCTCCAGCTGCTACAGAGTCCTCCCCCGGACGAGCAGGGTCTCGCCGGATCGGAGAGATCTTGACCAGCATCTTGTATTTTTCGTCGGGACTGGCGGCGTTGGGATCGACGAACACCGACGCCCCTTCCATCTCGGAGAAAAGGTAGGGGAAACTGTCGTTGGGGAAGAGGATGTTGTTGTCTCGGGAACCCTCCCAGGAGTAGAGACCCAGATTCGGTTTCTCCCAATGGATCCCGTCCCGAGACTCGGCGTAGCAGAGGATGCGTTGGTGGGGTGCGGTCCAGAACTTCCGCTCAGTTGTAGGGTCGCGGTCCTTGGGAAAACGCTGGTAAGGAAGTGCCGAGTAGTAGATGCGGAATCCTTCGCCATCCTTGAGAACGAACTGGCGCATGTCCAGGATCCCCCTACCCTCCCAGGGACGGTCTAGACCCATGAGCCGTTCACCCGTGACCTGGGCTTCGTTCATGGCGATGCTCACGTTGGTCATGGATTCAACTAGATGCGTATCGCGGCCGTCTTCGGCCCAGGGACCCAGGAACAGTTGTTTCTTGCTGCCTACGTGGAGAGGATCCTGGCTTCCGTAGAGCGAAGGAAGAGAGAACAACGTCAGAGCCACCAAGACCAGCAAACGGACCATCCAGAAGGGATGGAAAGGCCGAGCTGTCAGCATCTTGCTATAACCCTACACTTCCCGGTCACGAATGCCTATACTTGATGGCACTGAATGACTGTGTAGTCTGCATCCCCTGGCTCCCGGCCCTCCCCCGGTTGGCTCGACCGCCAGGCAGTCTGGAAGAGAGGGATCCCAGACTGAAAGGAGACCGTCCAGTGAGAAGCAAAGCCCTTTTTGCCATAGGACTGCTAGCCTGTTTGATCGGGCAGGTCGGGCTCGCCTCGGAGACGAGCGCTTGGGAGCAGCACACCTCGCTGGGACTGCAGGCCCAGCGTCAGGGTAAGCTGGCGGAGGCCGACAGACACTACCGGGCGGCTTTGGTAGAGGCCGAGAAGGCCGGCCAGGAGGACGAACGACTGGCCACCAGCCTCAGCGATCTGGGGGGCGTGCTGGAATCCCAGGGCCGCTACGACGAGGTGGAATCCCTCTACCAGAGAGCCCTTTCGGTGAGAGAGAAGCTTCTGGGTCCCGAGGACCCCTACACCGCCGTAAGCCTCAACAATCTGGCGGAGTTTTACCGGACCCAGGGCAGATTCCAGATAGCAGATCCCTTACATCGCCGGGCGCTGGCTGTGTTCCAGAAGGTACTCGGGCCGAAGCACGCTGGAACCGCCACCAGCCTCAACAATCTGGCCGAGCTCTGCCGTGGCCAGGGAAAGTACACTGAGGCCGAGTCTCTCTATAAGAAATCCGTCGCCATTTTCCGGAAGGAGCTGGGAAAGGATCACCCCAAGGTGGCATCCATCCTGAGCAACATGGGCGCGTTGGCCCGTTCCATGGGCAAGTATCGGGAGTCGTTCAGCTTGCACCAGAAGGCGCTCAAGATCCGGGAGCGGTCCTTGGGACCCGACCACCCCGAAACCGCGTTCAGTCTCACCAACCTGGCCTACTTCTACCATGGCCGGGAGAGGCGTGCGGAGGCGGAACCCCTTTACAAGAGGGCGTTGGGGATCCAGGAAAAGACGCTGGGCCCGGATCACCCGGACGTGGCCGTCACCTTGAACAACATGGCCGGCCTCTACCGGAGGATGGAACGGCGCGACGAGTCGAAGAAACTCTACCTACGAGCGTTGTCGATTCTGGAGAAATCCTTGGGACCCGAGCATCCCAGGGTCGGCACCACACTCAACAATCTGGGAGAGCTCTTCCGGACCCGCAACAATCAGGGAAACGACGTCTACGACCTCAGAAGCGCAGAGGCTGAGCCTTACTACAAACGGCGATCGCCATTCGAAAGAAGGCGCTGGGCAAGCAGCATCCAGATCTAGCTCTGACGCTCCTCAATCTAGCGGGTCTGTACCGGGCCCAGGGCAAGTATCACGAGGCCCGATCCCTTCTGAGGCAAGCCAACTCCATCTTCGAAAAATCCCTGGGCGAGGAACACCCCCACCTGGCTACAGGCCTGAACAACCTGGCGGGAATTCACCTCCTGGAAGGCGAGTATCGTAGAGCAGAGCCCCTCTTCAAGAAGTCCCTGAAGATCAGAGAAGCAACCTTCGGTCCCGACCATCGCCTGGTGGCCGCAGTAGTCAACAGCCTGGCTCACGTGTACCGGGGAATGGGCAAAGACGCGAGGTCCGAAAGAATGCGGGAGCGCTACGAGATGATCGCCGACAGACAAAGCACGCTCGAGGTGCCAGCCGGGCGAGCCGAACAACGGATCACAAGCTCACGCCGCTGAAGAAGTGGAGACTTAGGAACGGGTCCAGGACGCCATCAACATCAGAAGAAGGATCCAACAGAAGCCGCGAACGGCCTTGAAGGCTAGCAATAGAAGACCGGCTACCGAGCTGGACAGCAGCACAATCTTTCATGGTGCCCGACACCACCAGCTGGGAACCCCACTAATCGCGAAGACATGACACAGGAGTCCACTATGGAAAAAGGAATGAGGACCGGTAGTGCCACAGCCACGCTCTTGGCTCTGCTCCTGGTTTGTTCCTGTGGCCCCGCAGCAGACACTCCCGACAAGGAACTCGACCCCGCGGCGTTGGAAAAGCCGGCGTGGCTGGATGAAGAACCCATCATCATCGTGGGCGGTTGGGATGACATGTTCCTGTTTCGACGCCGTGTAGGAAAGATGCCCACCTGGCACGAGGAAGAATACAAAAAAGCCCACACCGAAGAGCGGGTCCTAAAGCTCAAGGAGTTGGGTGTGACCATGGCCATCCTTCACTTCTACAAGGGTTTTGGTCTGGAGGCGGAGCGCGAACAGCTGGAGGACGCCCGTAAATTGGCTGAGTTGTGTCAGAAGCACGGCCTCCGCGTGGGCGTGTACGTGGGCAGCACGGTAGGCTACGAGACATTCCTGTTGGAGAAGCCCGAGGCCGAAGAGTGGTTTGCGCCGGACTACATGGGACAGCCGGTCCACTACGGGCGCACCCAAACTTTTCGGAAACGGGTCTACTTCGCCCACCCCGGTTATCGCGACTACATGAAGCGGGTGCTGCGGCTCGCAATCGAGGACTTCAAAGTCGACCTGATCCACTTTGACAACACCAGT
This sequence comes from Acidobacteriota bacterium, assembly GCA_965222655.1. GTDB lineage: Bacteria > Acidobacteriota > UBA6911 > RPQK01 > JAJDTT01 > CAUZIZ01. The sequence continues at coordinate 719,103 of CBDCUP010000021.1, read as the reverse complement.
ACCCGTGCCCGCCGTCCCATCTTCCACCATCCGATGGCAATCCAGGATTTCAGGGACCATCTGAAGCAAAAGTACTTGCCCGACCTGCTCAAGCGAAGGCTTGGCTTCAGCGACGTCCGCTATGTCATTCCCCCCGCCCACGAGGAGCCCCTGGCCACGATTGACGACCCTCTCTTCCAGGAGTGGACGGACTTTCGCTGCCATCAGATGAGCCGCTTCTATCGTGAAATGAAGGAGTACATCCGCAGCCTCAATCCTTTGGTTGCCGTAGAGAACAATCCTCACTCGGGCATGTCGGGTTTGAACACCATGTGGGAGCAGGGTGTGGACTATCCCCGTCTACTGGAGCAAACAGACATCGTCTGGACCGAGGAGGGGAACGATGCAGGAATCAGCCCCGAAGGCGTGCTGGTTTCGAAGATCCGCAGCTACAAGACGGCCACGATCCTGGACAATAAGATCTTCAGCTACACCTTCAGAACGCCTTTAGCGGTCGCCGAAGCCATGGCCTACAATCGGGGTTGTCTGGGCATGGTGGGAGGCATCCAGCAGTACCCAAATCCCCCTGAGAAGCAGAGGCGTTACATCCAGTTCTACCGGGAGCGTTTCGACTACTATCGGAAGGTGGAAAGCGCGGCCGACGTGGCAGTGCTTCACTCTTACGCCACGATGGCGTTCAACAACGATCGACCCTATCAAAGCACCTACCTTTTTGAGCAGGTGCTGCTCCAGGCCAAGGTCCCGTTCGACATCATCTTCGACAAACACCTGGAGGACCTCTCCCGCTACCGGGTCCTGGTTCTGGCGGATCAGGAGTGCCTGAGCGAAGAGCAGATGGATCAGATCCGTGTTTTCGTCAAGCAGGGAGGTGGGTTGGTAGCCACCGAGCACAGCTCTCTCTACACCCCGTGGAGAAGCCGGCGCCGGGACTTCGGCCTTGCGGATCTCTTCTCGGTGAAAGCACCCCCATTTGTGCCTTGGCCCTGGCAGCCCGAGGGGATCCTGCCGATCGAGCCCGTCAAACGCCAGGTGGGAGAGGGCAGGGTCGTTTATGTGCCCGAGGTAAAGCCTTCGGTGGAGAAGCCATCGGCGGTGCCCATGACAAGCCAGTACTGGCACCTGCCCGTCAACTGGGAGGAACTGAAGAAGGTCGTCATCTGGGCTGGAGGCGAAGATCCTCTGCTGCAGGTCGAGGCGCCGCTGACGGTTACGGCTGAGCTGCTACGCCAGGAACAACAAAGTCGGCTCCTACTTCATCTGGTCAACTACGGCGCCGCAGAAAACCCTCTGGTGAAGGATGTGAAGATCACCCTGGGATTGCGGGGAAAGCAGGCCAAGAAGGTCTTCACGCTCTCGCCCGATGGCGAGGAGATCTCGTCGCTGGAATTTCAGACAAGCGATTCAGGGATCGGGTTCACCGTTCCCCGTCTGCAGACCTACAGCCTGGTGGTGGTCGAGTTATGAAGGCGTTCTTAAGCGCTGACTTGAAACTTCGTCCGGTTACAGGTTGCAGATCCGTGGACCATTCTGGTTCCAGGGTACTAAGCCAAGGGCTTGAAGTAACAAGAACACTTCGGCCTGGAGACCGAAGCTACGTCCGCCAACCCAGTCTCGACATCAACCCTCCGCCTCGCACTTGATGATCACCTCTACCTGATGCAGGGTCGGCCAGGGATCGGGTGTCTTGAGGCCTTCCAGGATCATGAGGATGATGTTCTCGCCCTGGCGAACCGGTGGATTGTCGATGACCAGCCATTCCTGATCGCTGCTGTTGGAGATCTTGTAGGCTGAGCCCAAGTCGATCTTCTGACCGTTGAGCTCGCAGCGGATCCTGTCCATGGAGCTCTCGTGATCGGTCAGTCGCAGTCGCAGCTCGGTCTTTTTTACCCTGCCTTCGGCCAGTCCAGCGGCAATGTCATCGTTGATCTCCAAAGGCATCGCGTGTCCTGCTCCCGCCCCTCGACCCAGCAGTGCGAGTTTTCGGGGCACCTGGATGCCGTGGTCAACATTGGTCCCACGACTGTCCAGGTAGTAGCAGCGATCGAGAGAGGCCAACGCGCTGGGGTCACCCAGATCTTTCAGGGTTTTCAGGTTCTTCCGAGTGAAGCGGCCAGCCCTTGAATCGGCCGATACAGCGACCTCCTCCTCCTCGGCAGGAACCGGGCGCTGGCGGTGGCCGGTATAGTCGTGGTTGAAAACGTGTATTCCGGTGGCACCCTGCCAATATCCATTGAGTGCCACGGCCCGCATTACGGTTTCGGGATGACGCTCATAACCTCCCTGGGGCGAGGTAGTGTAGGTGGCTGAGTCGAAGCCGGCGTAGACCAGAACACCGCTCTCCTTGGCAAGCTCTACCGCTCGGGCCACATCCATCTTCAAGGTGGCGTAGTAGGGAGAGGCGACCACCACCAGGTCCACCAGACCCTCCTCGATCCAGCGAGCGGTATCCATTCCCACTTCCAGGGAACGGTCGATGCTGGTGGGGACCCGGGCAATCAACTTGATCGGTTTTCCCTTCTCCTGCTGGTGGCGGCGGACGATCTCCTGGGCCTTCCGAACGAATTCGGTCAACGTTGGTATGTTCTTGAACACCTCTCCAGGCTTGAAAAACAAGGGCCCACGACAGAAGTCCAGTTCCACCCCATCGAAGTCGTAGCGTTTGAGGGTCTCGTCGAACAGGCCCAGAAAGCGCTCCCGAACCTCCGCATGGGCATAGTCCCACTGCCAGCAGAAGTTCCACTGGTCGGCGCCGGCGACTCTCACCGAGGTGGGCGATCCGATCAGCAGATCGGGCCGCTTCTTCTTCTGGCCAGATCGCTGATTCCAGCAGCGCGCTTCATCGCTGGCGTGGGCGTCGTTCATCCGAAAAGAGACGTACATCCCCAGACCCAGCTCGTGGCCGCGCCTGATGTTGATCTCCAGGAGATCGTGACCGTCCTCGATCACTGCGACCATGTTCTGGTGCAGCAGCTCCACCGCACTCATGGTGAGGCCGCCATCGGCTGCCCGCTTCGGGTCCTCGTCCGGATCCCAGACCTCGGTGGCATCACCGAACAGCTCTGCGTGGGGACTGCCCCTCCAGGAGACGTCGTCATCGATGCCAACCAGGACGGTAACCACGTCCACGCTGGTCCCCTCAAGCGCGTTCAGAATGATATTGAGATCGTCGGGGTTGCGGCGGGGAAGATAGTTGAAGACCCAGCCCCCATCTGTGTTGTAGATGACCCTGGGCGGCCAGCGGTAGGCATGCTCCTGGGGAGCGTCCGGCGCTTGCTCTGGACCCTGGCAGGCCATTGCCAACAAGAGTAGACCTGCGAGCAGGACCGAGGCCATTCGACGGAAGCTATTGGTTCGGCTGATTATTGGCATTTGCTGCTCCTTGGTGGTTGGAGTCAAGTGGCATTCGAATGCTACCCTAATCGAAAATGCGGAAACCCACAACGCATGTCCTGCCTTGGACGAGGTCTATGAAGATCTGGGTTTTCTTCGTCTGCCTGATCTGGACAGTCGTCCAAGGACTCGCTTCTGAAAAAGCCAGCCCTGAGGAGCTACGCTTCGAAAGAATAACCGACTCTGCCCCCTGGCCAGTCCGCCATGGACACACGGCGGTTGTCTTCCAGGATCGGATCTGGGTCATGGGGGGCGGCCAAAGCGAACGGCCATCGGTGATCCATGGCGACGTATGGTCGTCTCCAGATGGAATACAGTGGAGACAGGATGTCTCGCAGTCGTCGTGGGGACCCCGCTATCTCCATCAATCACAGGTCTTCGGCGGTAGGATCTGGATCTTCGGCGGCATGACGAGCTATCGACCGCACCGCAACATGAACGATGTCTGGTGGAGCGAAGATGGCCGTCACTGGACCCAGGCGACCCCTGACGCGGGGTGGCCGAGGCGCCACGTGTTCACAAGTCTAGTCCACCAGAGTCGGATGTGGATGATGGCGGGCGCTCCCGACGGAACCCGCTACTACAACGACGTCTGGACGTCCACCGATGGGGCCGATTGGCAGCCGGTCCCTTTCAACGGCCCCCGCTTCAGCGTCAGAAAGAACCCTGCCAGCGCTTCCTTTCAGGGAAAGATGTGGGTGCTAGGAGGTGGCGAGTTGGTTGTCCCCGGTGTCATGGTTCTGCGGGATGATATCTGGACGTCCACTTCAGGAAGGTCTTGGCAGCTTGAGACCTCCAACTCCCCTTGGCCAGCCCGAGATTTCCCCGCCCTGGTGGTCTATCGGGATCGGCTCTGGCTGTTGGGTGGGCGCAACGTTTCCGAGCCCGGTCATGTCACCGATGTCTGGGTCAGCCGTGATGGAGTGGCCTGGGAGGAGCTTGCTTCTGAGTCCCCCTGGCCAGGACGCCACGGTGGCGCCCTCGTAGTATTCCACGATAAGATCTGGTTGTTGGGAGGCTGTACGACCGGAGCGGCCGAGGATCACTTCAACGACATCTGGACAATGGAGCTAGAGTAGGCTCTGTGCCTTGACCTGCAGCCTACGAACCCTCGTCTGGGGTACTCAATCCTCACACTTGACGATGATCTCGCAGTTATGAAGCGTGGGCCAGGGGCCGCCTCGCCCAGTGTACTCGGCTGGGGTCTTCATGCCTTCGAGCGCCAGCAGGATCGTATTGATGCCATTCTTCACGGGTGGGTTGTCCAGCACCAGCCAAGTGTCGCCCTTCGAGTTCTTGATGGTGGTCCCTGAGGACAGATCCACCTGGGTGCCGTTGACGTCACAACGGATCCGATTGAAGGATTTCTGGGTGTCGGTCAGGCGCAGGCGCAGCTCGGTCTTCTTGATCCTGCCGTCGGCTAGACCACCGGCAATATCGTCGTCCACCCGGATCTGGATAGCATTGGCCGGACCCGCACCGCGTCCGATCGTGGAGAGCTTGTACGGCACCTGGGGTGGGTAGTCTCCGAGATGGTTCAACTCGCGGCTTGCCGCGTAGTAGCACCGATCGAGACTGGCCAGAGCCTCTTCGCTCGCCAGCTCAGTAAAGGCCTCGAGATCGGCGCTGGTGAAGTGTCCGACCCAGGTATTGATAGGAGTCTCGGCGCTCAAAGGCTCGCCCTGTGGAACTGGGTTCGGGCGGTGGCTTCGGTAGTCGTAGTTGAACAAGTGGAACCCCGCAGCACCCTGCCGGTATCCGTTCAAAGCGGCGGCCCGCGGAATCGTCGCTGGACTTCCCTCGTACCCGTTGTATGGAGAACTCCGGTGTGTCCTGGTGTCGCAGCCGGCATAGATGAGGACATTGTTGTTCCTGGCGGCTTTCACCGCCCGATCGATATCGATCCGTTGGTCGCAATAGCCGACAGAGCTGAGGACGGCCGCATCGATCAGGCCCTGGCGGATCCAGGTCTCAGCATCGAGGCCCATGGTCACAGTGTGATCGATACTGGGGGGGACCCGAACCGTAAGCTTGATCTCCCGGCCCTTCTCAGCCTGGTGGCGGCGGACGATGTCCTGTGCCTTCCCAATGAACTCGTTCATGGCGGACAGGTGCTTGTAGGCCTCGCCGCTCTTGAAGTAGTTGGGTTGCCGGGAAAAATCCAGCTCCAGACCATCGAAGTCGTAACGGGTCAGGGCCTCGTCGAAGAGACCCAGAAAACGATCCCTCACCTCCTGGTGAGCAAAGTCCCACTGCCAGGAAAAATTCCATTCCTCGGCGCGTCCGGCGGAGAATCGTTCTACCGTTGAGCCAATGAGAAGGTCGGTACGCTCGAGCTTCATCACGGAGCGTCCGTACCAGCCTCGGTCCTCGTAGCTCACGTGGGCGTCGTTCATGCGGAAGGAGGCAAAGATACCCATCTTGTGTTCATGAGCCCTTTCTACGAGAATCTTCATCAAGTCGTGACCGTCCTCCTGGATGGCCGCCAGGTTCCGGTGAAGAAGCTCCACGTGACTCATGTTCATGCCGCCGACCGAGTCGCGGTTGGTGTCTCCATCCGGATTCCAGTCCTGGACGTTTTCCCCCCACATAGAGCCGTGGGAACTGCCACGCCAGGAGAGGTCGTCGTCGATCCCGACCAAGACCGATAGCACGTCGACGCCCTTTCCTGCCAGAGCATCCAGGACGATGGTCAGGTCCTTCGGATCGCGACGCTTCAGGTAGTTGAAGGCCCAGGTTCCGTCGGTGTTGTAGATGATCCGGGGCGGCCAGTTGGGTGCTGGTTCCAGGCTCTTCTGGGACTCTTTTGAAGTTTCAGCGGAGCATCCCAGCAGAGAAAGGGCTGCCAGGACAACACTGAGCCGTGATACGGTCTTCAAGAGTGACATCGTCTTTATCCTTAATCGAACGCTGGGCTTGTCCAGAACGGTGACGTGAGGTAAAACACAACTAGGCCGAGAGCCTATCAGGTCTGTCCCAACCTGTCTTGTTCCCCACTCATGAACGATGGGAAGGACAGTAATTCCAGAACGGAGACATCGTGAAACAGGATCAAAGAAGGGCACCTTCTCTCAGGCTGGCTGGCTCGCTATTCATGCTGGGGCTTCTCTGCCTCAGTCCCGACACCCTGGCAGGAGGGGGAGTCCGTCACGCCAGTTTCGAGGACTTCTCGGCTGGAACCCTGGGCAACTCGGGCGCCAACCTCTACGTTTCTCGAAAAGGGCGCGTCCAGGTGATCAACCACTGGGATCTCAATCAGGATGGTTGGCCCGATCTGGTCATGTCCAACAGCCATGACATCATGGAAACTGTGGACGCCCTCGTCTACTGGGGAAGTGAGAACGGGCCTCAGTCGCTGCTGCCTCCCCTTTGGAAAAAGCGGCCCCTGGCCCAGGTCCTCTTCAAGCTTCTTGATGAGAAGGGCCGAGTTACTCGACTTCCATCTTTCGGAGGGGGCCGGTCGGCGGTCGCCGATTTCAACCGCGACGGCTATCCCGACATTGTGTTCTGCAATTTCATTCACAACTATCCGGGAGTCCGCTACGCCTTTATCTACTGGGGGAGCCGAGACGGCTATCGTCCCGACCATCGCACCGAACTGCCCACCAACTGGGCTTCCGGCGTGGAAGCAGCCGATCTGAATCAGGATGGATATCCTGACTTGATCTTCGCCAACCAGGGGGTGGAGTTGGGCTTGGAGAACATTTCCCAGGATAGGGGTCTGGCCTCCTTCATCTACTGGGGCGGTCCCTCCGGATTCGACGCAGCCAAGCCAGAGCTGATCGCGACCCGCGGAGCCGCCGATGTGACCGTGGCCAACCTGGACGGTGACGGTCGTCCCGACCTGGTGTTTACCAACGACAGCTCCCATGCTCAGGAACTCCAGATTTTCCTGGGTGGGGGAGGATACGGCAAAGAGGCGGGCCATCGCCTACCCCTGCCGCATCCCAGCAGTGTGACTGCCTGCGACCTGGATCGAGACGGCAAAGATGACCTGGTGGTGACTGGCGCCTTGGCTGAAGGTGAGGCGAATGCACAACAGGCCAATGCCAAGACTCGTCGGCTTTACCTGCTCTTCGGAAGCTCTTCCGGTATCGATCCCCAACGGACTCTCCAGCTGCCCAGCCACCTGTCCCAAGGCAGCTTCTGTGGCGATCTGAACGGAGACACTTGGCCCGATCTGGCGGTGGCCAGCCTTTCCGACGACTCCGTGCCCCGGGACCAGGGATGGGCCTCGAACTTCCGTGTTCCTTCTTTCGTCTACTGGGGCTCGGAGGAGGGATTCTCACCGGCGAAGCGGACCCCGCTTCCGACTCTGGGGGCCAGCGATGTGGCCGCTGCAGATCTTAACCGCGATGGCTTCTTAGATCTGATCTTCGCCAACAGCCGGGACGGCAGCAGCTACGACGTACCCTCATACATCTACTGGGGCAGCCAGGCCGGCTTCGCCCCCTACCTTCGCTCCGATCTGCAGGGCTTCGGTGCGGGCAGTGTTCAGGCCGAGGACCTCGATGGCGACGGGCACCAGGAGGTCCTATTGGTCAACCAGACCAGCGGGACACACTCCGGAACCGGTACCGTCGAGAGCCACATCTTTTGGGGTAATCCCCATTCCTTCTACTCAACCGCATCGGTGACCGGCCTGCTGGGCAACAACGCCTACGGTGTCACCCTCTCCGATTTCAACGACGATGGGTTCGTAGACCTGCTCCTCTGCAATAACAATATTGACTTTGCTCACCTCTACTGGGGAGACGCGTCGGGCTTCTCCCAGCAGAGGCGCGACAGCCTCCCAGCTGGACCGGCGCCGGCGAGCAGCGCGGCCGACCTCAATCGGGATGGCCATCTTGACCTGGTCTTTACCCACAGCCACCAGCAGAAGCCGCGGGCGGTCATCCTTTGGGGTTCGGACCAGCTCTACTCCGAGACCAGAAGGACCACGCTGAAGCTTGGTGTCATGACTGGGTCGCACCGGGTCGCCGACCTGAACCGGGATGGCTGGCTGGATTTGATCTTTCCCTCTCGAAGTGGAGACCTCCAGATTTCTTGGGGCAGTGCCAATGGATACTCCGAGTCCAGGGTTTGGACCGGAAAGGCGGGCGCCGGTCAAGTGGAGCTGGCCGATCTGGACGCCGATGGCCATCTGGACTTCGTCATCACCGGCACGTTCGAGCCTGAGACACGCTCCCGTAACACCCATACCCGGATCTATCGGGGCACTCCGGAAGGAGTCCCCGAAGCGAAACCGATCGCGGAATTACAGGCCTATGCAGCGATCGAGTGCGCCATCGCCGATTTGAACCGGGACGGCTTTCTGGATCTAGCCCTGACCAACTACATGTCCGACAGCACCCGGTCGTTGCCCATGTTCGTCTACTGGGGCCGGGAAGGAGCACGATACAGCAACCAGGACCGGACCGATCTTCCTGCTGAGTCCTCTTCGGGGGTCCAGACCCTCGATCTGAACCGGGACGGCTACCCGGAGGTCATCGTCCAAAATCATGTAAAGGATGGCATTCACACCATCGACAGTAGCATCTACTGGAACGGTCCCGAGGAACTGAGTGCCGAGCGTCGCACCCTTCTGCCAACCATCGGGACCCACTTCTCGCCTCGCATCGATCCTGGCAACCTGTACACCCGTCGATTGGAGGAGGAGTACGTGTCGGCTCCCCTCTCCCTGCCGAAGGGAGAGGAGTCCTACACTCTCTCCTGGCGTGGTGAAGAGCCTCAAGGTACAAAGTTGAAGCTTCAAATCAGGGCAGCCCAAACCCGTGACGGACTCGAGAGTGCGTCCTGGCAGGGCACCAGCGGTGAAGGTTCGTTCTACGATAGTCCCGGTACGCTACAAGGCCTTGGTGGTCAGCAATGGATCCAATACCGGGTCGTCTTCACTTCGGCTGATGGCGGAGCCTGGCCGATACTCACGGAGGTAGAGATCGTCCCGCTTCCTTCCCAGTCCTCTCGCTAAGCTGAAACTTCATTTAGCTGTTCCTGAGGCACAAGGGTGTAACCCATTGATCGTGCAATCTTTAGTGCATAGTTGAGCCGGTCTTCCTGGTACTTGGCTTCGGAGGCGGCGACTCCCTTTTCCACGTACTGTTGCCCATGGCGAAGAGCTCGATAGAGGTGCTCCGCCAGCTTTCGGGCAGTGGCTGTGAGGGCAATGCAGTAGTCTTTGCGGGCCGAGATCCTTCGAAAAAAGGCCCCCAGATAGGTCTGGGAGCGCTTCAGCGACAGAGCCCGTATGGTCAAAAAACTCAGCCGACCTGGAAGTCTCTGTTGTTGAGAGAGTTGCGGCAGCAACAATCGGTTGAACTCAGCCGTGACCTGGACCAACTTTGACTGGATGAGGCGCCTGAGTCCTCGGCGTGAGCATCTAGCCAACCATGAACTTCGTGCTCAAGCCCTGGCAGCTCCTGCTTCTCATCCTGGCCGGTTGGATCGACAGACACCAGCAAGACGCGATCGAGTATCTGTTGACTGAGAACCAAGTGTTGAGAGAAAAGCTCGGCAAGGGTCGAATCCTGCTCAACGACGACCAGCGTCGACGTTTGGCCGTTAAGGGTAAGGTCCTCAGTCGCAAAACTCTCAGCAAACTGGCCAGAATCGTCACACCCGATACGCTGCTGCGTTGGCACAGAGAGCTGATCGCACGCAAGTGGGATCATTCGATTACTCGGGAATCAATCGGTCGACCACGAGTCCGGCAGCAGATCGTCGACTTGGCTCTTCGCTTCGCACAAGAGAACCCAACTTGGGGTTATGACCGCATCCAAGGTGCCTTGGCCAATGTGGGCTGCCACATCTCTGACACCACTGTCGGTAATATCCTCAGAGCACATGGTATCGAGCCAGCTCCCGATCGGCAGCATCGCACTGCGTGGAGGACCTTCCTGAAGGCTCATTGGGACTCGATCTCGGCTGCAGACTTCACCGCGGTTGAAGTCTGGACTCAGTCGGGATTGGTCACCTTCTACATCTTGGTCGTGATGCAGCTAAAGACCCGGTGCATTGAAATCGCGGGTGCGACGCCTCACCCCAACTCCGAATGGATGCAGCAAGTCGGAAGGAACCTGACCGACTGTGTCGACGGCTTCTTCCGCCTGTCAACTCACGTTATCCTTGACCGTGACACGAAGCACTTGCCGTTGCGTCAGATCTTGAAGTCGAGCAACATCGAGTTAGTCGTTTTGCCGCCCAAGAGTCCTAATCTCAACGCTCACTTAGAGCGCTTCATGCGTTCCCTGAAATCTGAGTGTCTGGATCGTGTGATCTTCTTCGGCGAGCCGTCATTGCGTCGGGCCTTGAGAGAGTTCGGCGAGCACTTTCACCACGAACGCAATCACCAGGGACTCGGGAACCGAATCATCGATGCCGGGACTGAAGTAGGCCGGACCCAGGAGGAAGTCCAGTGCCGAGAGCGGCTCGGTGGTCTGCTTCGGTACTACTATCGAAGCGCTGCTTAATCGGAGATGCCCGTACCACTGTGGAGCAGGTCGAGCCAGCGCCGCCGTGTCGGAGCGAACCCGTCACAGCAGGAACCCCGTTTCCTGGAGTTCGATTCTCAACGGAAGCCGTCCGAGATTCCGATCCTCCGACACCCTGAAGGCCTTCTTTCTAACGGATCCACGGCACGACCCAATATTTTGACCTTACGGGACTCGGAGACGAGTTGTTTCCAGGCTGCACCGTCACGAGAGGCCCAGACATCGGTGACGTGGCCGCCTGCGGCTGGGTCTCGTCCACCCAGAAGCCAGAGTCGGTCCCGATAGACGATCAGGCTGGGAAAATCTCGGGCTGGCCAGGACGTAATGGATGGGTCAGGACCACACTCTGATTCCCGACACGGTGGGATCGGGTGGCCTACTGCTTCGGGCCTTGGTTCGTTGACCCAAACCATGCCCCTCCGGGTGCAGGTTATCTCCACATGCTTATGTTCATCACCACCACTCCGAAATAGGTGGCTCGGAAGGAGTATCCCAGCAACGGCTTCGTTGACGGGAAAAAGAGTACCAATCTTACGAACGCAAGATTGACGCTCCGCTCAAGGGGAGCGTTCGATCTTCCGCCGAAAGCCCCCAGTGGCATCGTGAAACCACGCAAACCGGGTGAAGTTCCGATGGGTCTTCAAGGCTCCCAACTACTTCTCTGGGTGCGGGCCGAAACCCAGGGGACGACTGCCAATTTTGCCTTGACAGGCAACCCCACGGTGTCAGAGGGCGTCGTCGAGCCCCGCTCGCACCCACCGGAACCAGCGTTGCACATACTCTCCAAGCCGAAAGGACTTCAAGGGCTCCCCAGGTTGTTGCTCATAGAGCCGGAACGCACGCTTCTGTGATCGCTCGGGACGGCCTCACTTCCACTGGCCGAACATCCTGCTACGAGACACGCCGGAGTCCTGGCAGCAGGCTGAACGGAGCAGGTTCGAGATAGTGGACTTCGGGCCCACTTCGGTTCTTCGGTTCCTGGCCTGATGTCCTCCGGGAGCGGCCGCAGCCTCCCTCCACTTATGTTAGCCGCGCCGATAAGCTCTGCTGCTCTGCGTGTCTCCTCTTGCTGCACCTCGTTGCGCTCCCGCGTAATCGAACGCGTGGCCTACTATTCCTGCTCGACGAAAGGGAAGCGCGATACGGAAATAACGCTAGGGATCTAAGATTGACCAGTCTTATTCCTAAGCGATCGGGTTCCTGGATCCAGATTCCAAAGACGGAAGGTCGGGGTCAGGAAATCGGACCTGGCAATACTGTTACTGAATTGCCGATTCTTCAAACTCCGCAATCCGCGCCCGCCTGCTTCGCCCCCTCATGAGCCCCCCTGCTGGTCTTCCTCGGGGTCAACCCCACCTGGATCGCCTGGTTGGATGGGGTCGAAGTAGCCGTTCTCATCGTAGTCCACCCAGATGGGATTGGTAAACGCGAGCGAACGGAACTCGGTAAAAGGAGGTTTCCAGGGCCGTTCCGAGGTCACCAGGACCAGATACCAGGTGTCCTGGCCCGACTGCACCCGGATAGCCTGCCGGAAGCGGACCCGCCCAGAGCTCGCGTCGACGGGGAAGGTGTGCAGAACTTCTCCATTGGCGATGATCTGGACGCGGTCCACCGGAATCCAGGGAGCAGCCTGGACGTTGACGTGAAGCGTGACTGCGTCGCCCGCACTGCTGAGGGTCGAGCCCACGGGTTTTCCGTCGTTGGCCGAGAAGCGGATGAAGGGGCCCAGAGACGCCGTAACTGCTTTCCTCTTCAGTGCATTCACCACCTGGCTGGGGTCGACTTCCCAGGGCTTGTCCGTGTCCGAGAGAACGTAGTTGCGTGGGTATCCCGGTAGCTCGCCGGGATAGCGGTGGGCATCGGTATTGGCGACACCGGCGATGGCGATGCCCTGGTTCAAGAGGCCAAACCAGTCCTTCAGGTTCTGATCCACCTGGCTGCTGGGACCGTAGGTGGGAATCTCGATATCCTCACGATCGGTAATGGCGTTGTACACCTCCATCTGGTCGAATGCGGTCTCGAAAAAGGGATACTCGATCTGCGAGGTCTCCCGACTGAGCCGGAGGTTGAAGTAGCCGCCTTTCGGGGGTCCTCCCGTCCCTTTCTCGAAGCGGGGATGATTGATCTGGACGATCTCGTCTCCCGGATCCTCCTTCACTTTCCGGAGAAACTCTCGCGGCGTCCGAATGGAGTGCCGATATCCCCTCTCCTGCCAACGATCGTCAGTCAGGGGAAAGCTGTTGAAGTGCCCGAATGCGGTGTCGATCTCGGAACCCACCACGGAGGTCATGAAGCGCTTCAGGTTCAGCTCGGAGATGTAGGGGGAATAGTCCTTCAGGATGTTGTGGTCTGTAGCCGTCAACAAGTCCAGTCCCTCGGCCGCAGAGACAATAGCACCGTCCCTCATGGCGAACTGGAGGTGGAGGTGAAAGTCCGCCGAGATGAACCCGGAGGTGTCGATGGCCGGGGAGAGAGTGGATGTGAGGTGCGTCAGCTGGCCTTCTTTGATGCTGATCTCCTGGTGGTCCAGCGTGTACTCGGTGCCGCGAGTGATGTAGACATCGTATTGTCCCACCGGCACGGTCTTGACCTCACGGCCGGAGGCGGTGACCAGAAAGTTTTCGAAGCGTCCGACAATCGGCACCTGGTCCCTGGGTTCCTTGTGGGCAAAGAAGAGGCGACCGGGAAGGTGGACTCCCGTCTTGTCCTCCAGGATCTCGAAGGAAAGGCGTCCCGCGGCCTGCCCCGACTCAAGGACAAACCGCTCGTCAGGATCCAGCGCCGGATTCGCCGAAGAGGAAACCACCTCCCCGTCAGGCAGCAGGATCCAGCAAAGGGTTAGGACGGCAACAAAGCCAACTCTCAGAAGCAGGTTGGGCAGAACACGTTTCATTTCGACCTCCGTGGTGGAAACGATAGTACCCGATCAAGCAGGACCGAGAAAGAAGATGAATAAGTTGATCCTGTGGATGTGTCAGCAGCCGTTTAGCGCTTTGCCTTTGCCCTCGCCCGTTCGCGTTCCCACGATCGTCTCGGCCTCCCCGGTCCCGGAGCTAAGCAGCAGATCTCCGCGGACGGAGGCAGCCAACCGGTCTGGTCACAACGGTGGCGTGAGTTGTTCTATCGGCGCGAAGACGAAGTCATGGCAGTGTCGATCAACGCTACGGCAGGTTTCAAAACCGGTGTCCCCAGGATGGTTGCTGAAGGGACCTCCGTCGACGATGCGATCATCTCTCAGCGCTTTGTTCGAGGCTACGACGGGACGCTGGACAGCGAGCGACTGCTGATCGTTCTTCCGGCACCCGACTCGAAGCCCGCGAAACCGATTGTCGTCCTCAACTGGTCTGAGGAACTTACGCGGCTGGTGCCGACAGGAGAGTGAATCCAGGCTCCGTATGGTGGGTAGAATAGATCCAATACGCTGTTAAGTTATGCTATAAGCTTGAAGAGGAAGACCTTTCCTGAGCGTACGTAAATATTCGGTAAACCCATAATCGAGCAATGACGGACGGAAGATGTTCTTGAGGACTCAAGTTGAGCGAAGCGATCTTCGAAAGAGTTTGCTCAGGGGGTAGAGCCAGATGCTTTTGGTGGGCAGATCGGCCTGGTGATCCCGGTCCAGTTTGCCGCGCCCTTGGGTCTGTCCGACATGGATCCAGTTGGCCGCCTTGTAGCAGGCGCCGGTGAAGCGTTGGGTGTCGACGAAGGTTTCCAGCAGAACGGGCCGGTAGGCGTAGCGGTGGTGCCAGTCCTGGGGGAGTTGACGGGCGGCCAAGGCCAGCAGCTTGGAGGCCAGGTTCTGGGACTGGACCCAGGGAAGGATCAAGAAACGGGCGTTGTTGACGATCAGTTGAAGGTTCCGCTCCCGTTCCGCAGGACGCCAGCCGATGAAGCGGTCGCGCGGGGCGGTTTTCCAAGCGGCGGCGCCAAAGCCAAGCAGGGCCAGGATGCGGTCCTCCCAACGAGCGAAGTAGCGCAGCTGAGCCCCCGGCAGAGGCGTGTATCCCAGATAGTGATAGCGGTCGATGTATTCATTCCACAAAGCGGAGTCCGGGCGGCTCAGGACCGGCTCCAGATGCACGCCGGGCAGCTCATGCACCGGTCGGGACAGCAGCGGCTGCGGCGCCGTCCAGAAGGTGTGCTCGATTCGGCTCGAGCCTCCTTTGCGGTTGCGAGGGGGCGGCAGCTGCAGGAGCCCCTCACGATGCATGCGCAGCATCGCCACCCGGCAGCTCATCTCCTTGAGGCCCCCGTCGGCTTTGTGCCACTGCAGCAGTCGACACGCCAATCGAGACAGCTGGGCGCGGGTGCGGCCCGGATTGTCGGCAATCAAGGCACCCAGTTGCCCGATCTCCTCGCCGCTGAAGCGGCGGCCACAGTAGCGTTTCATGCCGCCTCCTGGCCGGGCGCTCGACTCCAGTCCTCTCTGCGGGCCGGATCCATCTCCCAGGGCAGGAATCGGTTCAGTTGCGGCGGCGCCCGGTTGCCCGATTCGGCGCAGGATTGCAGATAGGCACTCAGCCAGCGTTGCGGGTTGATCTCCCACAACTCCAAGGTCTGCAGGATCGAGAAGACCACGGCGGCCAGGCGGGCGCTCCACCGACTGCCCGAACCGTAGTAGTTCTTGCGCCCCACCACCGGACCTCGTAAAGCGCGTTCGGCGGCGTTGTTGTCCATGGCCACCTCAGGGTGATCCAAAAAGACGGTCAACCCTTCCCAATGTCGCTGCAGACTGCGCAACACCTTTTGGCAGGCTTTAGGCAGGGTCGGGCTTCCCAGCTCCGCATCGCGCTGCCTCTCCAGTCCCCAGAGCGCCCCGCGCAGTTGCTGATCCCGGGCGGCAAAGGATTCGGGCTGCTTTCGGACCTGCAGCCGACGCCGGTTCAGATCGAACAGGCCCCCGATGCCTTCCACCCAACTCATCGCCCAGCCCTCTTGTTCGGGCCAAGCCTTGGCCAAGGAGAAAAAGTCGCGGCGCACGTGGGCCCAGCAAAAGGCCAGTTCCAGACCCTCGCGTTGTCGGGCCAACTTCTTGTACACGACGTAGCGGTCGCTCAGCAGAATGCCGGCCACATCCTCTGCGAAGTGCGCCTCCGGCACCTGGGCCGAACGGCTGGGGGACAGGGTGAAGAGCACCGTCGAAGGGGATCGGAACACCCACAGATGCCAGCCCTGACCCGCCTTGCCCTCTACCTCGACGAACACGCGCCAGCCGGTCTCGTCCGCCTGCCAACGATCCTCGCTCAGTTGTCGGCTGCGGATGGCCTCCCGCACGGGCTCCAACAGCGGGAGCAGTTGCCTGAGTCCTCCCGCGATCGTTCCCGGCGAGAGCCTCACCCCTTGGTCGGCCAGCTCTTGCAGCAGTCGGTGACTGGGACGCGAATAAAGATACTTGTCCAAGATCACCCTCACCCAGACCGAAATGCCCAGCTTGCCGCGCGGGATCAAACGGGCGGGTGAGGGCGCCGTCACGATGCCGGGCAAGACCCCGCAATCACAGCTGGGATGGTAGCGCCTTCGTTGGATCACCCGACGCCAGACTCGGGTCTCGACCTCCACCACCTGGGCCTCGTCGGTCCCCGGAAACGGATCCAGGCGCCGGCCGCAGCGGGGACACTTCTGCTGCTCTTCGGGCAGATCCGCCACTTCCTCGCGGGCTTCCAACCCCTCCAGGCTGCTTCGCCCATGTCCCCGGACCCCCGGCTGCTGTCCGCGAGGGCGCGCCCAGACCGGTCCCCGCGACGGACTCTTGCCCTCGCCCACCCGACGCTCGCTTCGACGGCCGTACAGACGGCCTTCCAACTCACGAACGCGAGCCCGCAACTCTTCATTGTCGCTCTTGAGATCCGCTTCCCGGTGCTGGGCCTTCCAGTACGCCGCCGCCCACCGCAAATCGATGTACTCCTCCTTATCCACCCGGATCTGAACCCCGGCTGTTGACGCCCAGTGCGAGGACTCCCGATTCTCTCCGGCTTGCTCCGCTTGACCTCGGGCGACTCCCATGACCCCTTATATACACGACTGAAAATCCTGTGTCCAGCAAAATCTGAGGGTGTCAGCGTAGGGATGGGTTTACCGAATATTTACGAGCGTACGAGCCTATCTTATTGCGGAAACAAACGTTATAGATTCTTCCATAACCCCCGTTCAGGATTGCTTGGGGCCAGTGGCTCGACCAACTCCGAGGGCGACAAGAAGAGGATTCGCGTCCATCGGCCTTTCCCACCCCCTGCCGTGATTCTTACTTAATCACTGGATCGATGCCCCCGAGACCCGTCGATTGTTTGCGAAGGTACCTTTGTGTCCAATACCCCTGGTGGGGAGGGACATCCTGACCCGTACAGGTGAGGAACACGGCACAGGTCCGACAACCCTTCCTACTCCGGAGACTGCCTGTCCACCATAAGACAAGATCAATCAGCGGGACCGGCTGGGCGTTTGCAAATGTGGCCTCATACTGATCCCCCAATCCATCGGTTTTGCTGAGCTATCCTCGTCCTTTCTGCTTCCTAATGGTGCCTGGCCCTTCTATTCTCGCCTCGAGAATACTTGCAAGTACCTCATGAACCGTTAGTTATCGACTCCACGCCACTCATCTGTTGGAGTACAGATTCTAGGGGTCTACGAGAGGGTCTTACCACTTTCAGGTCGAACGCCAGCTGACTGATCCCAACCGTGGCGCGAGCCGGCATATTGCTGTTCCCGAAATACTCGCGATAGACCCGGTTCATCTCATCGTAATCGCCTTTCAGGTCCGCCATGTAGACGTTGGTCATCATGACGTCATCAAGTGTCGCCCCGGCTTCAGCCAGGATCTCCTTGATGTACTCCATGGTCTGGACCATCTGGGGGCCCACGCCTCCCGGGATCTCTTTGTCATTTGCGTCAAGGCCCATCTGCCCGGAAACGAATACCATGTTTCCGTTTCGGGTCCCGCGACTGTAGGGTTTTCCGGCAGTTTCGCTGAGGATTTCTCGCGGCATGAATCTCTCCTTGTTCTTGGGTTAGTTGACCTGACGATCATGATGACGTAGGTCTATGCTAGGAACAGGTCACTGCACGACCTTCTCATACTTCCTGAGCCGAGGGCAGTCCTTCGGCACCATCCCGAGATTGCCGCCAGCAGCCCAGGTGACCTCCCCGACATAGATGCTGCCACGCGAATCGAGCCAGACGTCGTGCGGGACGAAAAAGTCAGTAGGCGCGCAGGGATCGTCACCGCCACCCCATCGTGCCAGCAAGCTGCCCTCTTTGCTGAAGACGCTGACACGACCGCCGGTCGCGGCCAGATCCGGCTCCATCCAAGGGAACAGGCCCGCCCGCATTCCTTCCTCGGCTACGAAGACGTTGTCCTCCGCATCGATGAAGATATTGGTGGGACGTGCCACATCGGTCCACTGCTCCAGAAACACGCCGTCGGTTGAGAAAATCTGCAGCCGGCTATTCTCCCGGTCGGCCACGAACACACGCTCGTTACTGTCGAGACACACACCATGGGGTAGGTGGAACTGTCCCGGACCGTCTCCGGGGACACCCCAGGATTGGATGAGCTTTCCGTCGGGGCCGAAGCGATGCACACGCGCGTTGCCGTAGCCATCCGACACAAACATCTCGCCATCCCGGGCCAGAGCCAGGTTGGTCGGGTAGTGGTAGGGTGGTCCAGCCTGTTTCATGGTGCGGTAGTCGAAGTCGACTACGCCGGTATCGCTGGCCTGACCGCTTGGACCGACGGTCTGCAGTAGGTCCCCTTCCAGAGTATACTTGCGGACCGAATGCCCCTTGTCATCGATCAGGTACATCAGGTCGTCGGGCCCGATCCATATCCCATGTGGACGAACGAACTTCCCCGCCCCCCACTCTCGTAGGAAATTGCCATGGACGTCGAAGACGACGAGGGGATGCTCTCCCCGATTGAAGACGTAGACGCGGTCCTGCGAGTCGGTGGCGACTCCCACCACGTCTACATAGTCCCAATCGGTGGGCAGCTTGTCCCATCCCTCGACCGCTCTGTATTGAAAACGTCCAGCGCCGACGATCAGCGCGTCAGGATCACTGTCGTGCCGCATGAGACTCATTATGCCCGGACTCGCGTTCGAGACCAATGTCTGTTTCTAAGTGTTCCATTCATAAAGATGATGTTTTGTGGCGAGCGCGAGGGCCTCAGAGCGGTTGCAAGCACCTTCCGCCAAGACGCAAAACGCGAACCGACACCCCCCCCCGGGTTAACCCCACACTAGACTCAGGAATACACGAACGGCGAAGAAAGCGTAGAAGGCGACGCAGGCCAGCAGGCCAACCTGTCTCCAGAGGGGCGGCTGGAGGCGATCTGGCAGGAATTTTCGATTGACGATGAAGATCTGAATCCCCCCCAGTACCATCACGAGACCGCCCGTGTTTGCAACAATCTTGAACAGTGTGAGAGGCGTTGCCAGGCCGGCGGCGTAAATTGCCAAGAAGGTATAAACGACCAACAACACGTAGTACACCATCTTGATTCTTCCGCCCCGCCATTTCCGCACCCGCTCGTCGCCTAGCCAGACCAGATCGGTCATGGTGCGGATCAGGACGTCCGTATCTCCCAGTTGAGTGGAGAAGAGCACCCAGAAGCCATTGAGCAGGGTCAGTCCCCAGAACCCGTACCAGAGGGTCTCGGCCATGTATTGTGCCTGGTAGACACCGATAGCCATACCGGACATCTCGGTGCCGTGGGGAATAACTCCAACCGCCAGATTAACGTTGAGAAACATCCCCAGGGCGGCTCCCCCGGCCCACAACCAGACCTGATCGAAGTGGACGAACCTGGTCCAGTCTTTCCATTTCTTGAGATTGTCCGTCGTGATGGGGAAGATCTTGCCGAAGTGGGAGACTTGTCCCTCACGCCCCCCGAAGGCCGATGGGATCGCGCCCGTATGGGCTCCCATACCGTAACCTTTGTCACGCATCCAGTTGGTGATGGTGAGATTGCTCAGCCCGCCCGCCGCGGCCGTGGCCGCCAGGGCTCCTATCAGGGACCAGTCGAGATTCCCGCCGCCAAAGCCGTCGAGGCGGAAGAAGCCAAGGAAGGTCTCGACCCAGGTGCTGAACGGGACGAACAGGAGGTTGGCTATCAGCAGGAAGGAGAAGACCACGAGAAGCATCGTCACCGAGGTGATTTCCAGCATCCGTTCGACAGTCCCCCCGAAGGAAAGGAGCAGAAGAACCACAAGCATGAGTAGGGCAGCGATCCATTGGACTGTTGTCGCGTCGGCATCGGTGGGAAGGCGACCCGTTGCACTGGCGAGCACAGTCGAGGCCGCCGCGGCGGCCAGAGCCGGCCAACCCAGGTGCACGAGTGACAGTAGGAAATAAAACGGTGTCCAGAAGCGTGGCCCAGGCTTCAGCCTGAGGAAACCACCATAAATCGGCTCACCCGTATAAAGTGTGTAGCGAATCGCTTCCAGGTTGAAGACGAGCTGCAAGGCGATGGCAATGGTGACGACGCCCAGGATTGCGGTCCCATACTGAACCGTTGCAGCGGGTCCCACTAACCATTCTCCGCCGCCAATGCTGGCGGCCAGCAGGATGGCTCCAGGTCCTGCCATGCGCAGCTTGTTGCGGAAGTTCAGAGCAGGTGGAGCCGGTAGGTCGGCTTCTTCCCACTCTGGCAGCTGCCCGGCAGGGGTCGATTCGTTCATATTTTTCCCTTGGGCCTAAAGTGTTGTTTCCCTACCAATTGAGCTGATATTTGGGTCGACGCAGCCGAAAAACGGCCCCGATCAAGCCAGCAGTTTGGGCACGACGTTGCCGGCGACGTCGGTCAGACGGAAATCACGACCCTGATGCCGGAAAGTCAGTTCCTCGTGATCAAAGCCCAGGCAATGAAGGATGGTGGCGTGTAGATCATGGACGTGAACGGGATCCTCAATGACGTTGAATGCAAAGTCATCGGTTTTCCCGATCACTTGTCCGCCCTTGATTCCTCCACCCGCCATCCACATGGTGAAAGCGTGACGGTGATGGTCTCGCCCCCAACTTTCTTTTCCAGCACCGGCCTTTCGGTCTTCCACAACCGGCGTGCGGCCAAACTCTCCGCCCCAGATCACCAGAGTGCTGTCCAGCAGTCCTCTTTCTTTGAGATCCCTTATCAAGGCCGCCGCTGGTTTGTCCGTAATGCCGCAGTTCTTCTTCAAGTTCTTGTCTAGGTCTTGGTGGGCATCCCAGCTGGCGTGGAAAAGCTGAACGAATCGGACCCCCCGCTCAATCATTCGCCGTGCCAGGAGGCAGTTTGTCGCGAATGGCTTGGTCGGTTCCTTGTTGACGCCGTACATTTCGAGAGTCTTGGCCGACTCGTCGGAAAAGTCGAGAAGGCCGGGAGCTGCTGCTTGCATTCGAAAAGCGAGCTCATAGGAAGCGATCCGCGAAGCTATTTCGTAGTCTCCGGTCTTCTGAAACTGCTGCTCGTTGAGATAACGAATGGCGTCCAGCCGTGACCGTTGAGCTTCCTTCGTCACCCCGGGCGGATTGGACAGGTATAGGACGGGGTCCCCGGTGCGCCTGAAGGGAACTCCTTGATGAACGGAAGGGAGAAAACCGCTGCTCCAGTTCTGAGTGCCGGCGCTGGTGCCACTCCCCGTGCTGAGCACAACGTAACCCGGTAGATTCTGTGAGTCGCTTCCCAGACCGTACGTGACCCAAGCCCCCATCGAGGGGCGACCTGGTAGGGGAGACCCGCAGTTCATCATCAACTGACCGGGATGGTGGTTGACGGTGTTGGTCTGCATCGAACGGATCAGGCAGATGTCGTCCGCCTGCTTGCCCAGGTGGGGCAATAGATCGCAAAGGTCCATCCCGCTTTGGCCGTAGCGTTTGAATTTGCGAGGACTGGCCCATACCTTGGCCGTCGGTCGAATGAAGGCCAGGTTTCCAAATTGTTTTCTCAGCGAATCGGGTAGGCTCTGCCCTTCCCAGCGCTTCATCTGTGGTTTGGGATCGAACAAATCGATGTGGCTGGGAGCTCCAGCCATGTACAGGAAGATCACGTTCTTGGCTTTGGGGGCAAAATGAGGCGCTTTGGGTGCCAGAGGATTCACCTCGGGCAGTTCCCGGCCGGGCGCCGCAATCAGTCCCTCCTGGGCCAGAAGATGGTAAAGAGCAACCATCCCGAAGCCGCCGGCGCATTGCTGCAGAAAATTGCGCCTGTCTTGCATCTTGATGAAGTCCGCCAATTCCATAATCTATCCCCGGGTTAAAAACTCGTCGAGATTGAGCAGGACACTGCTCAGACCGACCCAGACTGCTGCCTCCGCAGGATCTATTCCCTCCACACCTTCGGCGGCAAACAACGCCTCGACGGATTCCGGATTTTGCCTCAGCATTTCCTCTCGCTCCCGGTAGTGCTTGATCAAGTACTCCTTCTCGTGGGGAAGAGGCTTGCGCGCCAGGCAGAGGCGGAAGGCGTAATCGAGACGGTCGGCCACGCTTCCCTGTTTCTCTCTCAGTATGCGAGCCGCCAAACCGCGAGCTGCCTCGAAGAATACAGGATCGTTCAAGAGATTCAGCGCCTGGAGCGGAGTCGTGGAGCGCACTCTGCGGCTGCAGGCACCCAGTGAATCCGGAGCATCAAAGGTTGCAAGCTGTGGGTACGGTATGGTCCGCTGATAGAAAATGTAGAGGCCCCTTCGATAGCGGTCGGCCCCCTTGCTTTCCTTCCATTGGACCCAATCGTTCATCCCGAACGCCAGCTCGACCACGCTCTTCGGCATCGGAGGACGTACGCTTTCGCCACCGATAGTCCGGTTGAGCAGGCCGCTGGCAGCCAACGCCGTGTCGCGGATGGACTCTGCGGTGAGTCGAATTCGCGATTGACGGGCTAATAGAGTGCTATCGGGGTCCTTCTCCTGAAGGTCGTCGCGGATATTCGAAGATTGGCGGTAGGTGGCAGAGGTGACGATCAATTTCTGAATCGCCTTTACGTTCCAGCCGTTGTCCATGAACTCGACGGCCAGCCAGTCGAGCAACCTGGGATGGGTCGGGGTCGAGCCTCGTTTACCGAAGTCCTCGGAACTCGCCAACAGTCCACGGCCAAAGAACTCCTGCCATATGCGGTTGACTGTAACCCGCGCCGTGAGGGGGTTTTGTCTTGACACCAGCCACTTGGCCAGGCTCAATCGTGGCGCTTCTCCATTTACAGCCCGAAGCGGGGGAAGGACTGCTGGAGGCAACGCTTGAACCTCGACCCCGGGGCTATTCCAACCCCCCCGAATCAGCAGATGAGTTGTTGGTGGATTTGGGTTTTGCCTGAGCGTCTGCGCCTCGCTGAGGGCTGGATATTCCGCCTTTAGCCCGTCCAGTTTCTTCCGCAACTCCTTGAACTTGATTTCCTTGAACCTCTTCTCACTGGTCACCAGATTAGACCACTGGACCATGTGGTCAACCAGAAGGTCGTGCACCTTCTGGCTCCGCTGGGCAGGCGGCATGCGGATCAGATCCTGAGCGCCGTCCGCCGCGTGGTCCGGGTCGATGCCGAGAGTGTCCCAGGCGACTTTCCACTCGAGTTCCGCGGCCTCGAGATTGTCTACGGTTTCGAGGATCTTCTTTTCCCATTGATCGTAGAGCGGGGCCACCTTGTATTCGTCCAGCAGTTCCTTTCTTTGCCGGTTGTACTCCTGCTTGGAGTGGAGGTAGGGGCCCAACTCTCCCGGCAGGGGAGCCTCGATGTTGGCCTCCTGGGCGCTATCGAAGAAGGCGTAGAGTCGGTAGTAATCCTTTTGTGTGATCGGATCGTATTTGTGGTCGTGGCACTGAGCGCAGCCCACGGTTAATCCCAGCCAGACGGTGCCCAGCGTGTTGGTGCGATCGATCACCTGCTCGTTGCGCCTCTGCTCCAGAGGCATGCCCCCTTCTCGGTTGGTGAGCGTATTGCGAAAGAAGCCCGTCGCTACCTTCTGGTCGGTACTTGCATTCGGAAGGAGGTCCCCGGCGATCTGCTCTATGCTGAACTGGTCGAAGGGCATGTTGCGGTTCAACGCCTCGATCACCCAATGGCGCCAGCGCCAGGCGTGGGGTCTACCGCGGTCGTTTTCGTAGCCGTCGCTGTCGCCGTAATGGGCCAGGTCGAGCCATTGACGAGCCCACTTCTCGCCGTAATGGGGTGAGTCGAGAAGCCGGTCGACCAGACCTCCGTAAGCATCCGGATCGGTGTCGGCCAGGAATTCGTCCACCTGCCGGGGAGTGGGAGGCAGTCCCAGCAAATCGAGACTGAGCCGCCGGACGAGCGTGGCCGGATCGGCTTCAGGTGAAGGGTCGATGTCTTCCTCCTCCAGCCGCTCCAGCACGAACGCGTCGATCGGGTTCTCGACCCATTGCCGGTCCCCGACTCTCGGAATGGGAGACTTTGCCGGTGCTATGAATGCCCAGTGAGTCTTGCCCGAATCCTTCAGCTGCGGATCGTTCTTCTCAGCTCGAGACGCCCCTGCGGTCCATTCGGCTCCCTGGTCGATCCAGGCTCTGAACAGCCCTACCTCCTCGGTCGTCAATCGATCTCCGACCATGGGCATGACGGGATCTTCATCACTCTCTTTGAGGCCGGCGATAAGATGGATCAGGCGACTCTCTTTACTGTTCCCGGGGACTATTACGGCACCTGTGTAACCTCCCGCAAGAGCCGCCTCCCGGCCGTCCAGTCGCAAGCCTCCCAACTGCTGCTGTGCTCCGTGGCAGGATTGACACCTGTCTTTGAGAATGGGCTCGATCTGCCCTTGGAAATCCACCTGCGTGTCGGCGGCAGGTGGCAACTCGAGGTTCGTCCGCTCGATGGCCAAGACGCTCGTCCAGCCCACCAGAACGGCGACCGAGGCGACGTAAGCCAGAAGGGTTTTCTTACCAGAGAAGCTCGTGAGGATGTTGGTCATGACAAAGAAACGCCCATAGATTCTAATCTTCCGTCCCCAACCCGTACGGGATCTCCACAGAGTGGAATTTGCTTTCTGCCGGGCGGTCAGTTCCTGACTCGAATCCATCTTCAAAAGACCCTCAACACTATTTATGCGAGCAACTTGGGCACTACATTGCCCGCAACATCGGTGAGACGGAAATCGCGACCCTGGTGGCGGAAGGTCAGTTCTTTATGTTTCAGGCCAAGGCAGTGAAGCATAGTGGCATGCAGATCATGCATGTCAATCTTATCCTCGACGATGTTCAATCCAAAATCGTCAGTCTTGCCGATCACCTGCCCGCCCCGGATTCCTCCTCCGGCCATCCATAGGCTAAATGCAAACGGATGGTGATCCCGGCCCCGCCGGTCTGCTCCGGAGCTGGTCTCCACCATCGGCGTGCGCCCAAATTCGCCTCCCCAGAGGACCAACGTACTATCCAGCAGGCCTCGCTGTTTGAGGTCCCTCAACAGGGCTGCGGTGGGCTGGTCGGTCATTTCGCAGTTCTTCTTCAACTTTTTGGTCAGGTCGCTGTGGTGATCCCAGCCTCCGTGAATCAATTGCACGAATCTCACGCCTCGCTCTACCATCCGCCGGGCCAACAAACAGTTGGTGCCAAAGGGTCGTGTCGCCTCGTTGTTGACTCCGTACCCTTCGAGAGTGCTTTCGGACTCGTCGGAGAGGTCCAGGAGCGCAGGAGCCGCTGCCTGCATCCGAAAAGCCAGCTCGTAGGAAGCGATACGCGAGGCAACCTCCAGGTCTCCGGTTTTCACAAAATGTTTCTGGTTGAGCTTACCGATGGCATCTAGCCTGGCCCGTTGACCTTCGCGGTCGATCCCGGGAGGATTGGTAAGGTACAGAACCGGGTCACCCTTGCTCCGGAAAGGCACGCCCTGAAAGGTAGAAGGCAGGAATCCGCTGGTCCAGTTCCCACTGGCTGCGCGGGCGGGTTCTCCCGAGCTCAGCACGACATAACCCGGCAGGTCGTTGGATTCACTCCCCAACCCATAGGTGACCCAAGCCCCCATCGAAGGCCTCCCTGCCAAGGGGGTTCCGCAGTTCAGTACCAATTGGCCCGGATGGTGGTTGAACTGCTCGGTAAACATCGAGCGGATCATGCAGATGTCGTCCGCGCAGGTTGCCGTGTGCGGCATCCAATCGGAAAATTCGATTCCCGATTGGCCGTGGCGCGTAAACACCCGGTCGCTCGGCCAGATCTTCGCCGTCGGCTTGATGAAAGCCAGCTTCAGGTGTTTGGTCATCGAGTCGGGCAGCGACTGATCTGCCCACTTCTTCATTTCGGGTTTCGGATCGAACAAGTCGATATGACTGGGAGCTCCCCCCATGAACAGGATGATCACGTTCTTGGCCTTGGGGGCAAAGTGGGGAGTCTTCGGCGCCAACGGGTTCACATCGGGCAAGGCCCCAGCCGCCGCACTCGCCGCCCGGCCTTCGAGTTCCAACAGGTGCCACAAGGCGATCATGCCTACCCCTCCGGCACACTCCTGTAGAAAATTACGGCGTGTTTGGATTGCTTGGAAATCTCTGAAGTCCATGGGTCACTCTCTGGTTATGAATTCATCCAGATTCAACAGGACGCTGCTGACACCTACCCAGGCGGAGGCCACCGAAGGATCAGCACCCTCCACAGACTGGGGCGGGAATAACTTTTCTACCGATTCAGGATTCTTCGCCAGGATCTGTTTCTTCTGCCGGTAGTAGGTAAGCAGATCCTCCCTCTCTGCGGGGCTGGGGGACCGAGCTAGACACAACCGGAAGGCGTAATCGATTCGGTCGCTGAAACTGCCGGAGTTCTCACGCAGGACCCGCGCCGCCAATCCCCGGGCGGCTTCGAAAAACACCGGATCGTTGAGAAGGTTCAAAGCCTGCAGAGGAGTCGTGGAACGCTCTCGTCGGCTGCAAGAAGCAAAAGAGTCCGGTGCATCGAAGGTGGCTAATTGGGGATAAGGCGTGGTCCGCCGAAAGAGTATGTAAAGCCCTCGGCGATAGCCTTCAGATCCCTGGCTCACTTCCCAATCACGTCCTTCACCTCCCAACCCGAGCTCGTCCATTCCGGGCGGCTGAGGAGGACGGACACTCCTGCCTCCGATGGTCGGGTCCAGCAAGCCGCTGGCAGCCAGCGTCACATCCCGAACTAGTTCTGCCGGGAGACGAAAACGCGTTTGACGCGCCCACAACCGGTTATCCGCATCGCGTTCTTGGAGGTCCTTCCGGATGTCCGACGACTGGCGATAGGTGGCCGAGGTCAACATCAGTTTTTGCAAATTCTTGACGTCCCAACCACTGTCCATGAATTCCACTGCCAGCCAGTCGATCAGCTTGGGATGGGTCGGCGGCTCACCCCGGGTTCCGAAGTCCTCGGACGTCTCTACCAGACCCCGCCCGAATAACTCTTGCCAGATCCGGTTGACTGTCACACGCGCCGTCAATGGGTTTTCGCGGGACACCACCCAGCGCGCCAACCGAAGCCGCAACGGCTCGGACCCCTCCGGCAACCTTGGCAGCACCGCCGGAACGTCCGGGCCAACCTCGATCCCAGGGTTCTTGTAATCCCCACGAACGAGAATGTAGCTCATGGGCGGATCCGGATTCTCTTCCAGAGTCGGCGCCTCGCTGAGTGCGGGAATTTCCTTCTTTAGCTCCTCCAGCTTCTCTCGAAGTTCCTTGAGCTTTAATTCTTTGCCCCGTTCCTCGCTAACCCCAACCCCATGGCGCAAGATATAGTCCGTCAGTCTCTCCTGCTCTTTTTGAGACCGCTCGGACGGGTCTTTCATCAGGGTTTCATGTGCGTAGTCCAACTCTATACCTAGTACGTTCCACTTTTGCCTCCAGACAGGGTCTGCTGCCTCCAGATCTGCGCCGGCCGCGCGCGTCTTCTGTTCCCAGTCGGCCACATGGGGCAGCACTTTGTAATCTTCCAACAGCGCTTGTCTTCTTCGATCGTATTCCGCCTTTCGAGCTATAAAGGGTCCCATCTCACCTGCCAGGGCGGCCTCCACGTTGATTTCCCTGGCGGTGTTGAAGAAGGCATAAAGTTGATAATAATCCTTCTGGGTAATGGGGTCGTATTTGTGATCATGGCACCGCGCACAGCCCACAGTGAGACCCAACCATACGGCTCCGAGGTTCTCCGCGCGGTCCATCACCTGTTCCACACGGTCCATCTCCTTCTCGAATCCGCCTTCACGGTCGGTGAGCGTGTTTCGGTTGTATCCAGAGGCTACTAGCTGGTTCAGGGTCGCGTTGGGCAGCAGGTCCCCCGCCAGTTGCTCGATCGTAAAGCGGTCGAAAGGCATGTTCTGGTTCAGTGTATCTATCAGCCAGTGACGCCACCTCCAGGCGTGAGGTCTAAGGAAATCACTCTCATAGCCGTCGCTATCAGCGTAGCGCGCCAGGTCCATCCAGTGTCGCGCCCACTTCTCGCCGTAGTGAGGCGAGGCCAGGAGCCGGTCCAGCAGACGCTCGTAGGCCCCGGGAGCCTGATCTGCCAAGAACCGATCCACCTCGCCGGGTGTCGGCGGCAGTCCGATCAAATCCAGGCTGACACGGCGAATCAGGGTGATAGGGTCGGCCTCGGGCGACGGGGCAATGCCTTCGGATTCGAGCCTTGCCAGTACAAAGGCGTCAATTGGATTTCGCACCCAGCCTGAACCCCGTACCTCCGGTACCGAAGCGCGCTGGGGTGGATTAAAGGCCCAGTGCGGGTGCTCGCGCCGTTCTGTCTCTTCGTTATCTGAAGAGGCGATCTGTTCGGTCCAACGGGCTCCCTGGTCAATCCAGGCTCGCAGCAAACCGATCTGCTTCCCCGTCAATTGCTCGCCTCCCATGGGCATGAGCGCGCCTTCTTTCAGGCCGGCCACCAAGTGAATCAGCTTGCTCTCGGCGCTTCTGCCTGGGAGGATGACGGGGCCGGAGTAACCCCCAGCCATGGCGCCGTCCTGCCTGTCCAGTCGCAAGCCTCCCAACTGCTGCTCCGCTCCGTGGCAGGACTGACACCTGTCCTTGAAAATGGGCTCGATCTGCTGTTGGAAATCCACCTGGATGTCGGCTGCAGGTGGCAGCTCGACATTCGTCTCCTCGCTGGCAAAGAGACTCGCCCAGCCCATAAGAACAACGAACGCGGTGACGAAAACCAGAAAGGTTCTCTTACCCGCGAAGCTCGTATCGGTTTTGCACATAGCGAAGGACCCTTCAACAGGGTTGCCGCCTAATCAAAATAGACGTCGATCTTTCTGATGTATCGAAGGTATAACATACCACAGGCGATGAGGAAAACGTTCGTGGTCACTGGTTAGCAGCCTGGACGACCCAGCTCTAAACCAGTAGACTGGCCCTTCTCGGCATGAAGAAGCTCACCAACGCGCTACACAGGTACTGGGCTCTAGCCTACGGAACGAGACCATTCCCCTGCGAGTCGAAATGAAGATCCAAAAGATTGAGACCTATCACATCACTCGGTCCCGTTGGGCAGAACTCTATGAACGGGAAAAAGATCTCCCCCTGACGACGGTGCTGGACCACCATCCTGAGTACAAGAAAAGCCTTTCCTGGTACACCAGTCCCGGATTCTGTCTGGTCGTCCTGACGGCGGACGACGGCCAGGAGGGCATAGGATGGACAGACGACGGCTGCCAGGCAGTCAAGGCGATCATCGATAACCACCTCAGCCGCTTCTTGATGGGAAAATCTCCGTTCGAGGTGGAAAGGCTGGGGGACGTGATGTTCCGAGCCTCGATTCCCTATGGTCGCAAAGGGGCGGCCATCGAAGCCATCAGCGCCCTGGACATCGCGATGTGGGATTTAATGGGCAAGGCTACGGGGCGGCCGGTGTACGAGCTCCTGGGGGGAGCTTGTCGAGACCGGGTGTCGCTGTACGCCTCTGCTCTTCACTCGATAGGGAAGCAGAAAGTTGCCGACGAGGCGCGAGCCTATGTCGAGGACGGGTTCACGGCGATGAAGGGTCGTTTCATCGCCGGCCCGGCCGATGGGCCCGGGGGAATGCTGGCCAACCTCGAGCATTTCCAGAACATCCGCGACGCGATCGGACCCGACATCAAGCTGGCGGCCGACGCCTACATGGGTTGGGATGTTCCCTATGCCGTGCAGATGTGCCGGATGCTCGAGCCTTTGAATCTTTCCTGGATAGAGGAGCCGGTCATCCCCGATGATTACGCGGGTTACGCCGCCATCCGAAGGAGTACCACTATCCCCATCTCGGGTGGAGAGCACGAGTACTCGCGTTGGGGATTCCAACAGATGCTGGACGCCGGAGCCGTCGATATTCTGCAGCCGGATGTGCACATGTGTGGAGGCTTCACCGAAGCACGCAAGATTGCGGCTATGGCTTCTACTCGGGGCCTACAGGTCATCAACCACACCTATTCCGTCCCGCATGTTCATTTCTCCATGGCCACGCTCAACTGCCCCCTGCTCGAGTACTTCCCGAGTCCCTGCTGGGCTCCACCAATCGATACCAGTGAAACCCTGTTCCTCGGCGAGCCCGAGGTGGAACGAGCTTCGGTCCGTCCCACGGATGCCCCCGGGCTGGGGTTGGAGCTGAACCGGGAGCGGTTGGATGAACTAGTCGCCGAGTAAGAGCGCCGGAGGCAGCAATCATGAAACAACAGTTACCGTCGAGTGTTCTCAGAGTGAAGACTTCGTCAACTTCCCTTCAACCTTCCCGTAGAGGATTTCTCGGGATGGCCGCTGTCGCTCTTACCTCGTTTGCCTGCTCGGATTCGCGCGAACCCTCGGCCCCCTCTTCTGCTGAACTCCCTCCGACGCCCCGCATCAATGACAACAGCAACAATCCGCCCCGGCTGATGCTCATGCAAAACGGCTGGGGGTTGAGCGAGCTGCCCCGCGGACCCGAACAGTGGACTTTCGAGGAGAAGCTGAAACGTGTCAAAGACGCTGGCTTCGAAGGTGTCCAGCTGGGAACAAGACTGGCCGACGAGCCGGAGAATCAGGAACTGTTGGCCAAGTACGAGTTGACCTACAGTATGGCCTCTGTTCCCAAGACCGCGCAGGAAGTGCGGAAAGGTCTGGAGGCAGTTAAAAGGTCCGAGGCAGGATTCCTGGTGGTGATTGCCGGGCACTCCTACATGAGCGATGACTTGATACTTCCCCTCATCACCGATTCGATCCGGGCGGCCGCCGAACTGGGAGTGCATTTATCCTGGGAGACCCATCGTGCCGCCCTGACGGAAAGTCCTTATCGGACACTGAAGCTGGTCGAGAAGTTTCCCCAGATGCAGTTCTGCGCCGACCTTTCCCATTGGGCGCTTGTCCAGGAGCTCGAGGACTTCAACAAGCAGGCAACGTTCTGGCAGTACCCCCAGCCCGACATGTTTCAAATGTGGGGACCGGTTCTGGATCGGACATCGGTCATCCAGTGCCGCATCTCCGACGGAGATTCGGTACAAGTCGACGTGGGAGATGGAACTTCGGAGATCGCCCAGCAATGGATGGAACTGTGGTCCGAGATCATGCGCAGATGGCTGAAGAACGCCCAGCCGGGAGACATCCTGCCGGTAGCCCCTGAACTGGGTCCGGCGCCCTACTCGATCTATGATCTCGAGGGTGTGGAGCTCTCCGACCGCTGGGAACAGGCCCTGGTGATGAAGAAACTGACGGAGCAGGCTTGGCAGAAAGCGCAGGCATCGTAAATGCGTAAATGGTGGTTGACTAAATAGGCTCCCGTTTTTTCAGATTCGACGAAAGGCTCGGGAAAATGCCACAAACCAAATCAGGAATCGAAGATTGTGTTCAAACCTATGAGGATCAGAATCCCCGGTCGCGGGAACTGTTCGAACGGGCGCTCAAGATCCTCCCTGCCGGGAACACCCGGGCCAGCGTTTTTTTCGAGCCGTTTCCTACCTACATGGTACGGGGGGAAGGGTGTCGCGCTTGGGACGCCGACGGCAATGAAAGGATCGATTTCCTCAACAACTACACTTCGCTCATGCACGGTCACCGTGATCCACAGGTGGTGGCGGCCGTGGAGCAACAGCTGGGACGAGGGACCTCCTTTGCCTCACCGACGGAACATGAGCTTCAGCTGGCGGAGTTGATCCAGCAACGCCTCCCTTCGCTGGAACGTCTGCGGTTCACCAGCTCGGGCACAGAAGCGACTCTGATGGCTGTACGGACGGCTCGCGCTTTCACCGGCCGGGACAAGATTGCCAAGATCGAGGGTGGATTTCACGGCGCGCACGAGCATGTCCAGATCAGCATCTCGCCTCGTCTCGATCAGGCTGGCCCCGACGATCATCCGGTCGGGCTGGCGGAGGGCCCGGGCATACCTCAGAACGTGCTCGACAATGTAGTCGTGATTCCCTTCAACAATCCGGCCGCAATCGAGAGGATTCTGGATCCAATCGCCGGCTCCGTCGCGGCCATCATGGTGGAACCGGTGATGGGAGCGGGCGGGATCATTACGCCGGCCGAGGGCTTCCTGGACTTTCTCAGGGAATATACCCGTCGCCACCAGATGCTGCTCATATTCGACGAGGTGATCGCATTTCGCCTGTCTTTCAATGGGGCCCAAGGCTATTTCGGCGTCACTCCGGATCTGACTTCTCTGGGAAAGATCATCGGCGGTGGACTTCCCGTCGGAGCTTTCGGAGGCGGGGCCGACATCATGTCTGTCTTCGAATCGCCGGGGGGCGGCGGCGTCACCCATCCGGGGACGTTCAATGGTTATCCGCCGGCCATGGTCGCCGGGATTGCCACTCTGGAGGCGTTGTCTCCAGACAGCTTCACCCAGCTGGAACAGTCGGCCTCACAAATGGCTGCCACCCTGGAAAACCTGTTCTCAAAGCACCAGTTTCCAGCGCAGGTGACCCAGATTAGCTCACTGTTCAACATCCACACCAGCACCCACCCGATTTCCGACTATCGCACTTCGGCCGATCACGACATTCCGCTCAAGCAGGCTCTGCATCTGGGGCTGCTCAATCATGGATTCGTACTGGCTCCGCGAGGCATGGGATGCCTTTCCACGGTCCTCGGCCAGAGTGAGATCGATTCCCTGGTGGACGCGGTAGAATCGGTTATTGGGATTATCGGCTGACTGCGTCGGTGACGACACTGTAGGTGTACGGTTACCGCTCCCATTCCGCACGGTTAGTACCCCGCATTTCTCATCGCCAGTCTACTACGACAACTACAATGGTAGAATTCGGAGGCCGAGCATGCCGATGAACAGGCGCACTTCATGGAGGATCGTCCACACCCTCTGGATTGCGCTGATGCTCTGTCCTCTCCTGGCTGCGACCGCAAACCCCGCCCTTTTCCTGGCGGCGCAGGACAAGACGGGCCTGATCGTGGCGTTGATCCAAGGCCAGCAGTATGATCAGGCGATTTCCGAAGCACGCAGGGTGATCTCGAACGACCCCAAGTCGTCAAAAGCTCACGCTTTGTTGGGTTTCGCTTTGGAGTCTTTGGGGAAGCTCTCTCCGGCCCAAGAAGCCTATCGAAAGGCAGTCGAGCTGAACCCTGCTTTTGTGATGCCGAGGCTTCAATTGGGAGTCCTGTACGGCAAGCAAAAGAGGCACAAAGACTGCATCGCCATGCTGGAAGCTGTAAGGGGTCAGATAGAAGATGATCCAGAGGCTCTTTTCTATTTGAGCCAGGCCTATTTCGAAGAGGGTGTTGGCCTTGAGCAGCAACACCCTGTCGATGGTGGCACACTCTTGTCGATCGGCAATTTGTTACTAGCCAGGGAAGAGCTGGAACCGGCTGCGAGAATCTTGGGCAAAGCCGCTGCAATAAAGGCGGATTCCTTCTTGGCCCACTATGGCCTGGGCGTGGCGCTGTACCAACTCGGCCGATACGATTCGGCGGTAAAAGCCCTGGATAGAGCTTTGATAATTGATCCAAATTCGGGAAAAGCACAACAGGTTCTGGCGATGGCTTTGTTGCAGACAGGTAGCACTGCCAGGGCCGAGCATCTGTTGCGTGCCGTTTTGCTCACAGATCCAGCTAACGCCCACGCCTACTCCTTGCTGGGCCAGCTGATGCTGCAACAAAAGAGTTATGACGAGAGCGTGCACTTGCTTCAGAAAGCGATTCAATTGAGTCCCGGGAAACCCGAATACGAGTTCGAGCTGGCCGAAGCCTACCATTCGAAGGGGGATTCCCAAAAGGCACAGCTGCACGGGCTACGCCTGCTCCAGCTTTTCCCGGACCATCCAGGGTCCCATCTCAATGTGGGATCCAGTCTCAAGCTGGCAGGTGACTTCGAACAGGCCCAGACACATTTGAGAAAATGTCTTGAAATGGCTCGCCCGGAGGTCTCTTCCAGCAGCTTCAGGCGCTCTTCGCGGAGATCGAATCCGGTCAGCTCGAAGCCGCTCTTGATGATATTTCTGGCTATGGCGAGTCCCATGTCGCCGAGCCCGATGATGCCAACTCGTTTCATTACAACTCTCCCAGTGGATCAAGGATTGAACACCGATCCGACTTCGTCAAGGCCAGAGACCGATGTAGCCGCAGGTTGGACGCGGATTGAACACGCATAGGAGCGAGAACGCTTTCCCTGGCGGCACCCTTCAGGGACGATCACCCGCTGGGTTGTACCAGCGACCCGGGATCTCTACAATCAGGAACTGTCCTCTGCAGTTTTACAAGAGAGCCGGTTCTTGAGGGGTTCTGGCAATTGCTCAAAGACCGTGTGAAACTGTGCTATCCGACCGAGGACTTTGATTACGGTATGAGGGAATTCGCAATGAGGGACCTCGTGGCAGACGCGAGCCTTGAAAAGGTCCGACTGATCGACGGCATGCCTCGTGACGAGCGGGGATTCTGGCAGCCCGAAACGGGAACCAAACCATTCAGTCCCCTCTTCGCCTGGCCGCCGAAGCCGGTCGAGGCCTTCAAATGGCTGTTCGGCTTCCCCGGTTACCTGTTTCCGTGGAACGTCTTCTACATGGCGATCGCGACGCTGACGTGGCTCTACCTTCAGCCAGCCCTGTCGCGCTGTGTCGAGTTCCGGGCCGACTGGATACTCGAAATGTTCGTGCGCAACCAGGCGATGCTCGTGATCATCGTCGGCGCCTGGCACCTCAGACTCTGGTCGCTCAAGTCCCAGGGCCTCAAGTACAAATACACCCCGCACTGGATGGCGACCGGAAAGCGCAAGTTCCTCTGGGGCAATCAGCTTCGTGACAACATCTTCTGGAGCTGTGTCAGTGGCGGCACGATCTGGACAGCTTACGAGGTCCTGACGATGTGGGCCTACGCCAACGAGATGATCCCCTATGTCGACCCGCGACAGCAGCCTGTCTACTTCGTCGTTCTACTCTGCGGCATCCAGCTGTGGCGGCTGTTTCACTTCTACTGGATCCATCGCCTC
The DNA here is from genome assembly GCA_965222655.1 of Acidobacteriota bacterium. GTDB lineage: Bacteria > Acidobacteriota > UBA6911 > RPQK01 > JAJDTT01 > CAUZIZ01. Next base: position 683,935 of record CBDCUP010000021.1, on the reverse strand, counting down.
TTGCATTGGACGCCGCTCTACAGGGCCGGACACTATCTGCATCACAAGAACATCAACATCGGGCCGTGGTCCGGATTGGCCATGCACCCGATCGAGCACATTCTCTACTTCAGCTGCATCCTGATTCACTGGGTCGTGCCCTCGCACCCGATCCACGTGTTGATGAACGGACAGCACGCCGCGTTGACCCCAGCACAGGGTCACGTCGGGTTCGAGACGCTCGTCGTCAAGGGAAACGCTGGCATCGCGGCCGCCTCCTATTTCCATCAGCTGCATCACCGCTACTTCGAGTGCAATTACGGGGAACCCGACGTTCCCTTCGACCTGTGGTTCGGCACCAACCACGACGGGTCTTCCGGGGCCCACGCGGAGATGCGGGAGAAGAGGAAGGCCAGGCACAACATCCTGACCGAAGCGGAGTGACTACTGCGTCTCAGAAGAGGTCGCAGGTCGCACGGCCCAGGTTTCTGATCACACAGCCATCATTTTTCCAACTGTCTCCCGGCAGAGCCGCGAATGGCTGGAATTGTCAGCAATATGAGCCCAAGTTCCGGCCGTCGAGGGCGACGAAGGCAGGAGAGAGCTGGACAGCAGCACAATCTCGTGCGACTTCAGCCAAATCCCGACACGGCTCATCCAATCGCGACAAAGCAGAGTCCTGCCAAGCTTCCGCCGCTGACCGGGCCGACGACGGGGATCCAGGCATAGCTCCAATCGCTCTCTCGTTTGTCGGGGATTGGCAGCAGGCAGTGCATGATTCTGGGGCTGAGGTCACGCGCGGGGTTGATGGCATAACCGGTGGTGCCACCCAAGGAGAGACCTATCGCGAATACCAACAGTCCTACGGGAAGTGCATCCAATGCACCTAATCCCCCTTTTGGAGACGTGATATGTAACACCGCGTAGACCAGCACGAAGGTGCCGATAATCTCGGAAATCAGATTCGACACATAATTGCGAATCTCCGGACCCGTGCAGAATACGGCCAACTTCGCGTTGGCATCTTCGGTCAATTTGAAATGGTCTCGATACACCAACCAGACCAGACCTGCCCCCACTGCCCCGCCAGCAAATTGAGACGCGAGGTAACCGGGAATCTTGTTGAGGCCGAATTCTCCTGCGCATGCCAAGCCCAACGTCACGGCTGGGTTGATGTGAGCACCGCTGATTTCGGCAACGCAGAAAACCGCCACAAACACAGCCATCCCCCACCCAAACGTGATCACAATCCAACCGGATTTTTCGCCCTTTGTATCCTTCAACACCACGTTGGCGACAACACCATCGCCCAGCAACACAAGCAGCATTGTCCCAATAAATTCCGCGATATAGGGCGACATCTTGAAGAATCCTCTTGTTTACAAATCGAGTTGATAGGGCCAGTTTCTTTTCGCCCGAGCGGATAACAAGCGCAAGAATGGAGACGATCCAATCAGGATTCTACCCACCCCTTGGAACGTTCCAGCGCTTTTTGCCAGCCATGCTTGAGGGCCTCCGCCTGTTCTGTGGGCATAGTGGGAGTGAATTCTTTATCAACTTGCCACTGATCGGCAATGTCGCCGCGGTTTCGCCAGTACCCCACCGCTAACCCGGCGAGGTAGGCCGCGCCCAGTGCGGTTGTCTCCAGCACACGCGGTCGCACGACGGCAACATCCAGGAGATCTGCCTGAAACTGCATCAATAGGTTATTGGCAGAGGCACCGCCGTCCACGCGCAACTCGTTCAGTTGGATGTCTGCATCGGATTGCATCGCATCGAGCACATCCGAAACCTGATAGGCGATCCCTTCGAGCGCTGCACGAGCCAAGTGAGCTTTGGTGGTTCCCCGCGTGAGTCCCAGAATCAGGCCGCGTGCGTACGGATCCCAATGCGGAGCCCCTAAACCTGTAAATGCCGGGACAAAATAAATGCCTCCATTATCCGGCACACTTGCGGCCAACGCTTCAATTTCCGAAGAAGACTCAAATAACTCCAATCCGTCACGCAGCCACTGCACCACTGAACCCGCAACGAAGATGCTACCTTCCAAGGCGTATTCCGTACGATCACCAATCTTCCAAGCAACCGTGGTCAGAAGGTTGTTTTTTGATTCAACAGCTTCAGCGCCCGTATTCATGAGCATGAAACAGCCGGTGCCGTATGTGTTCTTCACCATACCCTGCCGAGTACACATCTGACCGAATAAGGCCGCGTGTTGATCTCCAGCAATGCCGGCAATCGGCACGCCTGCCGGTGTGAGACCATCGGCAGTGTGAGCATAAACTTCGCTTGAAGTGCAGACTTGGGGAAGCATATTGCGCGGGACGTCCAACAGTCTGAGCAGTTCGTCGTCCCACTCGCCCGTATGAATATTGAATAGCAGGGTTCGCGAGGCGTTCGAAACATCGGTGACGTGAACCCTTCCGGCTGTCAGGTTCCAAACAAGCCAGCTATCGATCGTACCGAATGCCAGCTCTCCAGCTTGGGCACGTTCACGTGCCCCCTCTACATGATCGAGAATCCACCGGACTTTCGTGCCTGAAAAGTAGGCGTCGAGCAGAAGACCGGTTTTGCCGCGAAAAGTGCCCGCATGTCCCGCGGATTTGAGTTCATCGCAGCTTGGGGCGGTTCGTCGATCTTGCCAAACGATGGCATTGCAAATGGGGTGGCCGCTACTCCGATCCCAAACGACCGTTGTCTCGCGCTGGTTCGTAATGCCAATCGCGGCGATATCTGTGGAAGTGAGCTTCACTTGATTGAGGACATCAGCCATCACTTGGAGTTGTGTCTGCCAGATTTCCCGGGCGTCATGCTCGACCCAGCCGGGCTGAGGAAAGATTTGTGGGTCATCCGGCAAATGGGGAGGTGGGTGGTGCGCTTGCTATTGAGATCCGGTCTAATCCGGTCTATTTTTGCTCTGGAATTCTCCTAAAAGATATATATCAGTAGCAGCAGAGGCTGTGGGAACTGTGGAAAACTCCGAGCAGTCATCGAGCCGGGCCAGCACCCCCGTGATTCGGAGTTTTCCAAGCGTTGTGCGAACGGTGGAAAAACGATTGCGACGCTTTTCGGCCTAGCGCTGGAGCTGGTTGTTTTTCCACGGTTTGCACATCGCGGCAGTTTCCATAGCCTTCCCCCGTTCAGGCAGAAAGAGGCGGCCTTCAGCCTCGATCAAAAGAATCCGGATCGCGCGTTAGCGCTACCTCAACCTCTGCTCCCGTAACGAGCCTTGCGAAGCTGCAAGGGCGAGGCAGAGCCGGTCGATGGGGATTGACCGGCGCCGCCATGTCAGGCATCCTCGGCGATTTTGGCAAACCCGGAGGACCGATCATGGCGACGACTAGCTACTTGTACCACACCCTCGGATTGAAGGGCTATGTTCACCAACGCACGGACTATCGCGGCGGCGGCGTATTTCACCACGTCGAACTGGCTCCGCACAAGCGCCGGTGTCGCAACTGCAGTGCCCGCTGGAACCGGCTTCAGCTGCAAGGCTGCTTCCAGCGCTGCATCCGCACTCTACCGGTGGCGACCCGCCACCAGTTCGTGGTCCTGCATGGCCACCGGCAATCCTGCAGCCAGTGCGACCAGACCCTTCGCGAGCCGATTGCCTTCGCTCAGGGCAAACGGCGCTACACGAACGCCTTCGCCCAGTACGTGGTCCAGCTGTGCCGCATCGCCACCATCAAAGCCGTTGCCCGCTTGCTGGGCGTGGGCTGGGACCTCGTCAAAGAGATCCATAAGGAGCATCTGGGGCAGCGCCTCAAGAAGCGCAAGCTGTCTCAACTGCGCTATCTGGCGATCGATGAGTTCGCTACCCACAGCGGGCACCTCTACATGACGGTGGTGCTGGACCTGGAAAGTGGCCAGATCGTCTCCCTACACGAAGGCAAAGACGCCCAGGCGCTGGTGGCCTGCCTGCGCCACCTCAAAGGCCGCTGCAAGTCCCTGCGCGCCATTGCCATCGACATGTCCGACGCCTACCGCAAGGCCATTCGCCAGGTCTTCGCCGGCAAGGTCGATGTCGTGCACGACCCCTACCACGTCGTCGCACTGGCCAACCAGGCCATTGACCAGACCCGCCGCTCCATGATGCGCAAACTGGAAACGGGCCGCAAACAGCTCCTCAAAGGAACCCGCTTTCTCTTGTTACGAGGGCTGGAAAACCTCAACGAGCGCTCCCTGGAACACCTCATGCAACTCATGGAAATCAATGAGCCACTCTATCAGGCCTACCTCCTCAAGGAGGAGATCCGCCACTTTTGGAACCTCCCCGACTCAGCGGCCGGCAACGCCTTCCTGGATGCCTGGATCGAGCAGGCTTACAGCATCGGCAACCAGTTCTTCGCCCGGCTCGCCCGCACCCTCCACCGGCATCGCCCCGGACTACTCGACTACTTCAAGCACCGCATCTCAACCGGCCCCCTCGAAGGACTCAACAACAAGATTAAGGTCCTCAAAAGACGAGCCTATGGCTTCAGAGACATGGACTACTTCAAGCTTAACCTCTACTTCATCCATGAGGACCTGGCCACTTGACCTCCCCATTTACCGGAAGAACCTCCTTTTCCATGTCATACAGGAAACGAGGTCTATCCGGCCAACGGACGTACATGTATCGGCGGGTCCGTATACCGCGCCAACCTCCATGCTCACCTCCGATACCCCCACGCCAGCCGGAGTGCAATTGGAAGAACACCGAATCGGGTTCCTCTCCCTTCTCACCCAGCATGACCGGCGACAAATCTGTGCCCTGCATATCCTTGGGAATCTCCACCCCGCACAGGCTCAACAGTGGGGGGGCCATATCCACCAGGGAAAAGAACGTTTCAAGCTGCTGCCCAGGCTTCACCTTTCGGGGATAGCGCACAATGCCGGGAACTCGAGCCGCCTCGTCCCAGGGCTTCATGTGCTGCATCACGAAACCTACCTCCTGCGAACCCAGCATGTTGCCGTGGTCGGAGGTGAACAAAAAGATGGTATCTTCAGCAAGACCAAGCTCATCTAAAGTCCGCATCAGTCGACCCACCTGATCGTCGATCGCCGTCACGGCTGCGTAATAGCCCGCGATTTCCTTCCGGCCGTTTTGCTCGATCTCTCTAAGAAATCCCCGTTCCTGGAAAGCATAGGCCACCTGAGTGAGTTGCTGGGGCGTGAAGGGGGCTCCTTTCTTTACATGGTCAAAGCTCCCCTTCCTTGCCATCACCTGCTGCATCTCTTTCGAGATCGCCTCATACTCCACAGGATTGACGATCCCCTTGAAGTTCGGCCGCATCGTCAAGGCCTTAGGATCGTACATTTTCATGTACTTTTCGGGAGCTCCGGCTTTACCGAGCGTGTACGGGGGATGCGGGGATCCCATGCCGACCATGAGGAAAAAGGGCTGGTCCCTTTTGGTTCCCCGAAGAAACTCGATCGCCAAGTCAGTCCAACCTTCCGTCTCGAATTTATCCATTCGGATGGGCGTCTTATCGTCGCGGAAATAGTAGTTCTCGAAGGGCTTATGCATCACCTTGTGGGCTGCCCAGAATTGGAATCCCTGACGGCGCGGACCCGGCGGGACAAATCCCGGATTGCGATTTCCTCCATCGAGATGCCACTTGCCGATAAAGCCGGTCCGGTATCCTTCTGCAGCCAGCAGGTCCGCAATCGTGTCCTCTGACTCGCGCAGTCTCAAGTCGTTCGCGGTCATGCCATTGCTGTGGGTATATTTACCCGTGAGCATCATGGCTCGGGCTGGAGAACACTCCGGGCCGTTGGAGAAAGTTTGGCGAAAAAGGATCCCTTCTGCGGCCAGGCGGTCTAGATTCGGGGTGCGCACGTCCGGATTACCCATGCAGGCCATAGCCTGAGCCCGCATGTTGTCCGGGAACAGGAAAAGAATATTGGGCCGTCGCGCGGCCGGCTCCTGTCCCGTCTGTCCTGTGCCAGGCCCCCCGCTGCACCCAGAAAACACAGTGTCAGTGCATACAACCCCCAGAATTGAAGGAATCGAAGTCTCCTCACCAGGTAGTCGCTGAATTTCAACATCAGTCGGGCCTCCTACTAAGGGCCTGTCCAAGAATAAGTTCTCAGATTTGGCGCTCAGATTTGCGCCAGATTTGGCCGCGAACGATTGAGCGAAACCGCAGGCGTAGCCAGGCCTACGTTGAGGATTTCGCGATTGAGGAGCGGCCGAAGATGGTGTGAAGACGAGATGCCAAAATGTGAAGTTATTCTTGGACAGACCCTAAGTGCTCTATGTCTCGCCTTCAGTTTTGGTCAGATTTCAAGGCCACTGCGCCAGCGTCTGCTGGGGAAACTTGAAACCTGGCGGTCTCGCTGACATCTGTCTGGCCAAGCTTGTCGTGCACCGACAGCAGCAAGGTGTAGTCACCGGCCTTCAACCCGTCCAGTGAAAACACGAATGCCAGAGCCATCCGATCCTCGAAGCGATCGATTAACTTGGTTGCAATACCACTTCTCCAAAGGGTAGACGGCCGTAGTACCTCCACCTTCGTCCATAGGCCTGTCGTAGGGCGAACCGGCACTGTACCGCTCCACGGAAGTCGGGGGCCCGAATGTGATGTAAACGCGCCCTCTGTCCGTTTTCCATCCGGGATTGCGGCATAGGAATAGAGCTCGTTGGCACAGGCTATGCGCCATGCCAACAACTAAGGGTCTGCGCAAAAATAACTTGGCATTTTGGCATCTCATCTTCACGCCATCTTCGGCCGCTCCTCAATCGCGAAATCCTCAACGTAGACCCGGCTACGCCTGCGGTTTCGCTCAATCGTTCGCGGCCAAATCTGGTGCAAATCTGAGCGCCAATTCTACCAAGTTATTCTTGCGCAGACCCTAAGGTGAGGTGTCAACAGAAATTTGCAAAAACTTTGCAAGTCGTGAGTCTGCCATCCTTTCACTCCTAAGAACAAAGTTTAAGTAGGCACTTCGTGCCGACGGCCAAGGCCGTAAAAGGCTGTTTCGGGACACCCCGGCTGTGACGAAAGGGCGGTCTCAGAGAACAGCTCACTTGATTGAAATTCCGAGACTGTTAAGGTCCGAGTTCTTCCTCGATGGTGACTATCTGGTTCGCCCGAAGCTTGTGAAGCTTCTGGCGGGCGCCGCTGGGCCAATGGACCTCCAATTCATCTACCTGGTCCGCATCTCCCAGACCCAGGTGGACGCGGGGATCATTGCTGGTCAAATAACTACGAGCACGCTGAACTTGCGCAACTTGAAGCCGTCCCTTCACCCGAGCCTTCACTGTCGCTCCGATGGCATCGCGATTACTCTTTTTCCCGATCAATTTCAAGGTCAGCCAGTTTCGACGGTTACCCACGTCGTTCCTCAGCAGGTGGAGAGGACCTGCATTGTTGGTAATCAGGATATCGATGTCGCCGTCATTGTCGATGTCTCCGAAGGCCGCGCCTCGGCTGACCTCCTGAACGGAAAAGTAACCGTCGGCTGACCCTTCTTCAAAATGTCCTCCCCGGTTCTCAAAGAGAAGGTTTCTCTGGGCGAAGGAAACATAATCGACGTATTTTTCAACGCCCGGAGAAACATGGCCGTTGGCGACGAAAACGTCCAGATCGCCATCATTGTCATGGTCAAAAAATCCAACCCCGAAGCCCACATTCAGATAGCTGCTCTGGAGAATGCCGGTTGTATAGGTGACCTCCGAGAAAGATCCATCCCCGTTATTCCGGAACAGAGCGTTTCCCTCTTCAACGAAATTAGTGACAATCAGATCCAGCAGCCCATCCTGGTCATAGTCCCCAAAGTCGACTCCCATGCCGGCCCTTGCCTTTCCGTTTTCATCGTAGGCCACACCGGAGTTCAAACCGACCTCCTCAAAAGTCCCATCCCCGTTGTTTCGAAAAAGGAAATTGGCCACCGAATCGTTGGCCACGAAGATGTCCGGATCACCGTCCAGATCATAGTCGGCAAAGACCACCCCGAGCGCTTTCCCCTTAAACAGTGCGATCCCGCTCGGGACACTCCTGTCCGAAAAGGTTCCGTCGCCATTGTTTCTATATAAAACACTGGAGTCGCCGTCGAACACGCTGGGATGACAATAAGTCTGGAATTCCCCTTTCGCACATGTCCGTTCCCTGCTCAGGTCATACTTCACGTAATTACCGACAAAGAGATCTAAGAAACCATCGAGGTTGTAATCGAAAAAACCCGCGCTCGTTGCCCAGTGCCCGCTATTTTCCACGGCAGCCAGTTCTGTGGTGTCGGTGAAGGTGCCGTCGCCATTGTTCTGGAGCAAAATGCTTCGTGGATAACCCGTCAGATAGAGATCGACATCTCCGTCGTTGTCGTAGTCTGCTACCGCAGTGCCCATGGCGAAAAGCCCCCCTCCGGAGATTCGCGCCTCAGCCGTCACCTCCTTGAAGGTGCCATTGCCCCGGTTACGAAACAGTTTCCCGACTTCGCCGACGGAATGCTCGTTTACGGGCAAACGGCAGCCATTGGCCACGAAGATATCCAAATTGCCATCGTTGTCGTAGTCAAACAGGGCGGCGCCAGAGCCCATGGTTTCTAGCAGACGGTATTTCCCCGCTGCGTCATTAAAATGCCGAAACGGGAGACCAGACTCCACCGCCACCTCCACAAACTGTGGCAGTGCGATTCTCTCGAATGCCGCCACCCACATCAGCGGTGTCCATAACAGGAACGCAATGAGAAGCCGTCTCATTGAGGAGGAAAACCTGGAATCTGATTGGGGATCTGATCAGAAATGGAATAGATACCGGCCTTGCGTTTGAGTTCCTGCTCTCTTTTCGCTTTCAGCCGTTCGAATTTTGTAAAACTCCTTTTCGCTTCGTCCTTCCGGCCCAGTTTCCGATAAACTTGCCCCATTTTGAAATAGGCTCCAGAGTGTTTTGCGTCAAGCTCCAAAACCCGTCCCAGCAATCTCCTAGCCTGATCGTACTGACCGAGCCTGAAGTGAATGAGCGCCCGATAGTAAAGGGTTTGAACCCATCCAGGCTGATGTTCGTTCACCCTGGTGAAAAGGCCCAACGCCTCCTGGAACTTTCCTTGTTTATAGAGGCTAATGGCGAGGTGATGCATGGCTTCGACCCGACTCGGGCCACCCATTGCCAACACTTTGCGGAATTTTGCGACGGCTTGGGGAAACCGCCCTTGCATCTCATAGGACATCCCCAGCAGTAAATAGCCCTGGGGATCTTGAGGATCGAACTCAATCGCCTTTTCCCATACGGAAATCGCCTTCGAGAGTTGGTGCGAAAACTGATAACTCAGACCCAGGGAATGGAGAATTCCTGCGTCCTGTCCCTCCAGTTCGATAGCCCGGCTGAGGATGGGCACGGCATCTTGGTAGCGACTGTTCTCCAGCAACAGAAGTCCAACGAGATGCAACTTTTCGCCGTTATCCCAAGACAACTGGCTCAGTTTCACTGCTGCCTCGACGGCCTCCTCCGTGTCTTCCAGCTTAAACTGGATCTTCGCCCAGAGAAACAACACGTTCGGGTTCTCCGACTGAAGCCTTTTTGCCCGAGTCGCTACTTTCTGGGCTTGTTGGACTTGGTCCGTTTCGTAAAGAACCTCTGCCAAGCCTACATTCGCCTCCAAATGGTTCGGCTGCATGCTCAAGCTGAGTTCAAACTCTCGCTGGGCTTTCTGGTAGTCCTTGACGCGCAAATAGACCCGAGCCAAGTTACTCCGCGCATCGAAATCGTCGCTTCGAATATCGAGAGAACGCTTGAAAAATTCAATGGCTCGCTGAGGGTTCCCCTTCATATCGGAAATGACGCCGGCAACGTTCAGGGCTTGGGGCAGGTCGGGAAAATCCTGCAGCACTCGAAGAATCTCTTTTTCTGCCTGCTCTAAATCCCCCCGGCTGAGTGACTGGGTTGCACGATCATAGTGATCCCGGGCTTTTTGCTGTACTTGTGCCGCCTGGCCTAAGGTGCAGCAGAGCAAGAAGGAAAGTAAAAGTTCCAAGCACCCAATACCAGAATCTCGAATCGTAGTGCGCTCTCTATTTAGAATCAACAGTTTACAGGTGAAACGATCTCGCAGAGAATCCACAAAAGTGGTCGTTTTCTAACACTTAGGTTGTGGAGAGCTCCACTAACGCCGCCAATCGGCCGGTGCAATCGAGGGCGACCCGGAACATGGACGGATTGTATACCAGCGAGCCCAATGCTCCAACTGCCACATCCTGAACGCAGAGGGTGAGGGGATTGGACCGAAGATTAAGAAAAATCCTTATTCGAAGCGACTCGAGGGCTGGGTGGCCTTTGGATGGGGACGTAGGATCATCTGACAGGGAAAAACATTCACCGCTGCTGCCTCCTGTGAAAAGGCGGGCTAGTCCGGCATGACGTGGAGCAATAGTGCTGTTTGCCCGAATACCTTCCAATGCGCTTCGTCACCAAATCGCAGCTGCCCGCGAGTGGAACCTGAGGGATGCACCTGGGCAATGCGGAAGCGTTCCCCGCCGGTTAACCCGATGCTGCTGTCCAGGGTAAATCTGGCTGAAAGCTGTTTCGCGTTTGGCTTGAAAAGAAAGATAAATCCCTGATCGCCGATAACGTGGGCAAACCCATCCACCCTGTCCACGGCAGGCCAATCCTTCAAGTCTTTGCGAACCTTCAAGTAATTGATGTTGGCTCGGCCCCACTCGAGCCACTGGCGGAGGCTTCGCTTGTCTCGATCCGACATGCCTGAGTGCAGGGGCAGGCAATAGATCTGGTTGGGAGACGACGCCAGTGCGCTGAGCAGGATGTAATCGAATCCTCGGCCGGACCAGTTGCCATTTTCTCTCATGCGGCGGGGCGGAAGAACGACCTGAGGCAGGTCTGACCACTCGAGATTCGCTTCGGCTTCCTTGAACTCTTCCTCAGTGAACCACAGATAGATATCCCAGATACTAGGCTCTTGGTCAAGACCCATAGAGCCATCGCCTTCTGGGGAGCGCATCGGGACGGGGTAGAGATGCAGGAGCTGCGGGCCCTAGTGGCCGGGAGGGAGGTGTCGGTCTCACTGGTGGATCGGAGACCTCTACTACCGCCCCCCCAGGGCGGAAGGCTGGGCGGAGTTGTGGACCGCAAGTTGAATATGTTGAATATAGGGAATTGTTTTATCCTTAATCGGGTAGACCTTGACTGGTGAAACCGACGTCGAATAAACTTGCGTGAGGTGCCTCGAGGGCCGGCGACCAGGAGACGGGGATGTTCCCGAAAAAAAACTGTTGGATCTGATGATACACCTAGCTTCGAAGCAAGTCGATCTAGGTATGGCCCGTGGGTTTCGGCCTGCGGGGCCCGGTTAGAATTTCCATGAGGAGTTGGAAAAGATGCTAGTGAAGAGGGCTTTGCCTCTTATTTGCCTGGCGGCTCTCGTAGTCTGCGGCCTCGGCTTCTCGGCCGCTGCCCCGGGGGTGAAGGAATCCAGCGAAGCCGTGCTGGCACCTGCGCACGAGCAGGTGCAGGCGATCTTGAACTCCAATTGCCTCTCCTGTCACAGCAACGAAACCCGAACCGGCGGATTCTCCGTGGCAAACCTCGAATCCGTGTTGGAGGGCGGCGCTAAACATGGTCCGGCGGTATTAGCGGGTCAGCCAGCCGAGAGCCCCCTGATACAGGTGCTGCGTGGGGAGATCCAGCCTCAGATGCCCTTCGGTACGAGCCTGGCGGACAGCGACATAAGCGTCATTGAGCGCTGGATCAGAGAATTAGAACCAGAGACCGATTCGGATTCAGCCCCCCATTGGGCCTTCCTCAAACCCGCCCGCCACGATCTACCCGCTGTGCAAAACGGGCAGTGGGTGCGCAATGAAATTGATAACTTCATCCTGGGCACTCTGGAGAAGAAGGGTCTGACGCCCGCCAAAGAAGCCGACCGCAGAGTATTGATTCGCCGGCTTTACTTCGACTTGATCGGACTGCCTCCCCTTCCAGAAGACGTCCAGGCTTTCGTGGAGAGTTCCTCTCCCAACGCTTACGAGGAACTGGTCGATCGTCTGCTTGCGAATCCCGGTTACGGAGAGCGCTGGTCCCGGCATTGGTTGGATCTAGCTCGCTACGCGGACAGCAACGGCTACGAGCAGGATCCCGATTACTACCACACCTGGCGCTACCGCGACTATGTGATCGATGCGTTCAATAACGACAAGCCCTACGACGAGTTCATCAAGGAGCAACTCGCCGGTGACGAATTCTTGCACTATCAAGGTGCAGCAGCGCTGCCCACTCCGGACCCCGAAAACACGGTTGCTTTGACCTTCCTCCGGCTGGCGCCGTTTACCGAACCCCGCGGAGAAAGAAGTCGGGACGAGCTGTTGAGTGAGATAACCACGACCGTAGGCTCGGTATTTCTAGGCCTCACGGTGGGCTGCGCCAAGTGCCATGACCACAAATATGATCCGATTCCGCAAGAGGACTTCTATCGCATGAAGGCGTTCTTCGCCACCGTCTACATGACACCTCCCCGAGTCGGCGATGTGCAGCAACTGGGAGGACCGCAGCCTGCCGAATTTTACAGGCCCGGTGAGAAAAAACGGGCAGACCTGAAGCGTGCCAAAAATGAAAAGGAGCTCGAATCGGTCGAGGCAGATTACGAGGCCTTCAAGAAACCCCTGTTGGGGAGGCTGACCGCTTTCAGAGGCGTGCCGGAGAATCAGACCCTGGAGGAATCGCGAGAGCGGGAGAAAAAACTGCAGCGGGAGCTTGAAGACCGAAGAACGGAGATGAACCGGGTGGCCACCCTCTATCTGGACGGCAAGCTCGAGGCAGCTGAACTGGCGGAAAAGGAGACACTTCTGGATCGTCGGATGACTGTCCTGAGAATGGATCTGAAGGGCGTCAAGGAAGAACTCGAAAAGCTGGCGGCGGAGGAAAACAAGGGAGCCGCGAAACTGGCAGATTTGGAAACGGCTCTCAAACAGGAGGCCAAGAAGGAGGAGAACGAGCTCTTCTCAGCGGACGAACGAGGCCGATACTTCGACTATCGTAGTCGCATTCTGTGGTTGAAAAACAGAATCGAGCGACTCAAGCCTCTGGCCATGTCTGTTCAACACTCCCATGGCCCTCCCTATGCGCCCAGTGCTCCCACAACCTATGTGCTGCACCGCGGAGAGTTTGACCATCCGGGCGAGCCGGTGAACCCCGGTTTCCCGAGAACCATCGCCGGCCATTCCGAGCCCGCGGAGCTGGAGCTGGATCGCTTCCGCCGGTATCCGACGCGGGGTTGGCGCATTACCCTGGCCAGGTGGATCGCCAGCGCGGCCAATCCCCTGACAGCACGGGTCATGGTGAACCGGATCTGGCAGCATCACTTCGGCCAGGGCATTGTCGCGACGCCTAGTGATTTCGGCAAAATTGGGGCGCGACCCACTCATCCCGAGCTATTGGACTGGTTGGCCATTCGCTTCATTGAGGAGAAGTGGAGCATCAAGGCCGTCCACCGGCTCATCCTGACTTCCAGCACCTATCGCCAGTCTTCCCAGAAGGTGCACGAGGAGAGCGAGAAGATAGATCCGGAAAACCAATGGCTGTCTCGTTTCAAGCGGCGGCGACTGGAGGGAGAGCTGGTCCGAGACAGTGTGCTGGCTGTCAGCGGTCGCTTGAATCGGGATAGGGGTGGACCGCCCGTGTTTCCGCCGCTGCCGAAAGACCTGTTGGAAAAGCAGAGTGTGCAGGGGCTGAATACGTGGGATACCACCCTTGGCCCCGAAGGCAGGAAACGCAGCATCTATACCTTCCAGCGGCGCTCCTTGAACAATCCCTTCCTGGGAGTGTTCGACGCTCCCGTATTCAACACGTCCTGCGATCGACGCAGGATTTCGATCACCCCACTGCAGGCACTCTCGATGTTCGACGGCCAATTTGTCAATGAGGAGGCCTCTCACTTTGCGCAAAGAGTAAGACAAGAGGCCAACGCCGAACCGAATGAGCAGATTCATCGCGCCTTCCAGCTGGCCTTCAGTCGGAGACCCCGTCCGGCTGAGCTTCAGCAGGCCCAGGCGTTTTTCACATCGGCCGCCTCCCAGCAGGAGGCACTGGTGGGGCTCTGCCGGGTCCTTCTGAACACCAACGAGCTACTCTATATTGACTAGAGATCAACAGGAGTTTGGGTCATGTCTGTGAGAAAGAAGTTTTTGAGCAACCCGCACAAGAATCATTGCTCAGGTCTTGCTCCCGGGGCCGTCTCCCGCAGAGACTTTCTGTGCCGCTCTTACAATGGCCTCGGAGCGCTGGCCCTGGCCGGCATGCTGGCCGAGGAACTGGGAGCCAACCCCGCGGAAACGCTCGGTCCGATGGCAGTCCGGACTCCAGACTTTCCGCGCAAGGCCAAGCATTGCATTTTCATGTTCATGGCTGGCGGTGCCAGCCAGGTGGACACCTTTGATTACAAACCGGCTCTGGAAAAATATGCCGGCAAACAATTGCCCAAACTCTCCGGTTTCTCGGGAGAAATTCAAGGGTATCTGGAACAACCTCATCGGGCCATGCCCAGCCGTTGGGAGTTCAAGCGGTACGGAGAATCAGGTAAGTGGGTTTCCACCCTCTTCCCCCACATTGCAGAGTGTGTGGATGATCTGGCCTTCATTTATGGCATCAAGGTCGATAACAACAATCACGGACCGGCCACCTTTCATGCCAACACCGGCTCGGTCTTCCCCGGCAGCCCGTCGGTGGGTTCCTGGGTCACCTATGGATTAGGGAGCCCCAACCAGAATTTGCCCGGGTACGTGGTGATTCAGGATCCGAGAGGCGCCACTATCAACGGAGCCGACAACTGGGGCTGCGCCTACCTGCCGGCCGCCTACCAGGGGACCCTGATCCGCGCCGCGGGAACGCCGATTCTGGACCTGGATCTTCCCCCAGGCCTCACTCGAGAAGGGGCGCGCCGACAGTTCGACCTGCTTCGGTCGCTCAATGAACAGCACCGTGATGAGCGGCGCCGCACCTCTGAGCTGGAAGCGCGTATCAGCGCCTACGAACTAGCCTATCGCATGCAGATGGAAGCTCCCGAAGCGGTGGATCTTTCCAAGGAGTCCGAGCAAACCAAGAAGATGTACGGCCTGGATAATCCGATGACCGACGGCTTTGGACGTCAATGCCTGCTAGCTCGCCGCATGGTCGAGAGAGGGGTCCGCTACACCATGCTTATCCACGGCGGCGGAGCGGTAGAGCGGATCTGGGATGATCACACGAACACCTTTAAGCGGATGCCAGAACACGCGGCGGAAGTGGACCAGGCGGTGGGAGCCCTGCTAAAGGATCTGAAAGGACGGGGCCTGCTGGACGAAACCCTGGTGGTCTGGGCCTCGGAAATGGGCCGCACCACCTTCATCAATGACGTTGATACCGACTGGGACAAGCTGGGACGGGATCACAACCAGTACGGCCTGGTGATGTGGATGGCGGGAGGAGACGTCAAGGGCGCCACCTCAGTCGGCCAAACGGACGAATTCGGCCTAGGGCCCATTGGAGACAACCCCATCCACATGCGTGATGTTCACGCGACCATTCTGAACCTGCTCGGTCTGCACGACGAGAAGCTGACCTACCTGCACGCCGGGCGCTTCCGAAGACTGACCGACATTGGCGGCCGCGCCCTGACCGAGATCATGGCCGTCTAAGTACTCTCTTGGGGGGTTAGTTAGCGCCGCTCTCCAGGCGGCGTTTCTCGGGCTCGCTCGAGCGTCCGAACGCCGGCCTGGAGACGGTGCTTCCCCGGGAGAGTATCGATGCCCATGGACCGCCTCTATTTCCTGATCGCTTTCTTCCTGACCCTTACCCTATCGGCTTACGAGCAACCCTGTCTTGGTCAATCGTCCGTCGATAAGCCCTATCCTAGGTTGGGGTCGGTCCAGCGTCATGACCCCGCCGCGGACGAGGTCTTGTTACCCGACGCCCAGATGGAAATCCTGGCGGAGGGATTTAAATTCAGCGAAGGACCGGTCTGGATGCCGGAGGGGCAATTCCTCCTGTTCACCGACATTCCGCGGAATACCGTGTTCCGCTGGGATGAAAAGACGGGGCTGAGCATCTACCTCCGACCTTCGGGCTATGTAGGCACGACGCCTCGAGGCGGAGAACCGGGTGCCAACGGACTGGCGCGCGACCGGCAGGGGCGGCTGATCTCGATGGAACACGGTGAGCGACGTGTCACCCGCCTGGACGACCCACAGCGCGCCATCAAGACGGTTTTAGCCGATCGCTTTCAGGGCAAACGGCTCAACAGTCCCAACGACGGAGTGGTACACTCCAACGGCGATATATACTTCACCGATCCACCCTACGGCTTGGAAGGCCTCGACGATGATCCCGCCAAGGAACTGGACTTTCAAGGTGTGTACCGATTAACGCCCGATGGCAAGCTGAGTCTGTTGACGCGCGAGCTAAAGCGTCCCAACGGCATCGCCCTGTCGCCAGACGAAAAGACGCTGTATGTCGCCAATTCCGATCCCGACCGCGCCCTCTGGATGGCGTACAACGTGCGAGACGACGGAAGCTTGGACAAGGGGCGCGTATTTTACCGTCTGACCAAGGCATTCCTGCAGGGGAAAAAGGGACTAGCCGACGGGATGGCCGTGGATCAGGGCGGAAGGATCTACGCCACCGGCCCAGACGGCGTGCTGATCTTCATGCCGGATGGCAAGCATATCGCTACCTTGAATACCGGCTACGAAACAGGCAACTGCACGTTTGGCGGAGATGGGTCGCAGCTATTCATTGCGGCTCACATCTACCTGGCGCGGATCCAGCTCAAGACCACGGGACTGGGGTTCTGACCACCGAGATTCCGATGATCGGGGATGGTTCCCGCTGGCCCATTGGTTGCTCCATCCAGAGATCCGCTCACACGTTCGCGATATTTCCACCCACACAGAATAGTGAGCAGTGATGCAGTGAGCAGTGAGCAGTGAGCAGTGAATGATCCAGCAGCTGGGGACGGGACGAAGCTGAAACATCATTTGGCTTGCGGCTTGAGGACGTAGCTTTGGTCTCCAGGCCGAAGTCTTATTCTTTCGAGCCTTTGGCTCGACGGACGGCGCGTGCCGGGCACGCGCACTGACTAGGAGGGTGAAAGTCCCTCCGCCAACCTGATGGAGGTGAAGGCTAGGGAAGCACAAGGGCGTCACCGCGAGGTGGGGTCTGGAGGAAGTGTGGAACAAACGTACGAGCCGACGAACAGAAACTGGATAGGAAGGCGCCAAGGCCGGACGAGTCAGCGCCTGATGACGAAGTCCCTATCCATCAAGGTCCGGAAGCGTAAATCCAGCGGTTGTGTACGGAAAGCCAGTGCGCTTACCCCGGGAGGCCTGGGCCGCTGTCCCTCGAAGGACAGGTGGAACTGTAAAGTTCCATCGCGCGGTTCAGGAGTCCGCAGAGGGCATAGTAGCTGGGGGAACCCGCTGAAGGCCCGAACGGTAGGGAGAGGTCAGTAGGTGTCGAATCTTAGGGGGGATAGGGAAAGGCAGCGAAGTCCGGAGCGGACCTCGAACCAGGAAGCTGGGGTGCAGCCCCGGGGATCTGGGGAGATAGCTGATTCACCCGTAGCGAGACGGAAAACCGAAGGCCCATGTTTGGTGAGCAGCTAATGGAGGAGATATCTCCCTCGGTTAGAGGATCATCGGTACATTCAACCCTAGCGAACCGCCATGGTACGGACCCGTATGCCTGGTGGTGTGGGAGGGGAAGGCCTGTGAGGGCCTCCCCTATCCCGAGGGCCTAGAGACCACCGCTACGCCCACCGACCTGAAGGTTCCTTCCTGAACGATCTACCGGCGCTTTTCAAAGGGGCGTGTGAGGGTCTTTTGAATGCCAGCGAATCCATTCTTGGGCGTGATACTGCACGCTGTCGGCGGCTTTGCGGCAGGCAGCTTTTATATCCCTTACAAAAAGGTCACTGGATGGGCGTGGGAAACCTATTGGCTGGTGGGGGGACTTTTCATCTGGGTCATTTGTCCGTTGATTGCTGCGCTCCTGACCGTTCCCGCACTGGGCCAGGTTTTCGGGGCCGTCCCGCGGTCCGTCGTCGTGCTGACATTCCTCTGCGGGCTGGGCTGGGGAGTCGGCCACCTGACCTTTGGGCTGTCGCTGAGATACCTGGGCATGTCTCTTGGCATGGGCCTGGTGGTAGGCTTTTGCACTTTTTTCGGAGCCCTGATCCCACAGATCTTCAAGGGAGAATTTCTCGGACTGTTTTGCGAAATCTCCGGCCGATACTCGCTGGGCGGATTGGCCGTTTGTCTGTTGGGAGTCTTTTTTTGTAGTTGGGCGGGGATGTCGAAAGAACGGGAACTTCCCGACGAGGCAAAGAAAGAGACGATTGCCGAGTTCAATTTCGGCAAAGGGGTCTGGGTAGCATTTTTCTCTGGAGTGATGAGTGCTTGCTTTGCGTTTGGTGTGGAATTGGGCGATCCCTTGCAGAAAGCGGCCGCCCAATACGGCGCACAAGACTTAAACGCCAATAACGCTCCCCTGCTGCTGGTGTTGGTAGGTGGCGGCATCGCCAACATTATCTGGTGTGTCGCCTTGAACTTCCGCAATCTTAGCGGAGGTGATTACAGCAATCGCCGATCGCCCTTGGTCAGCAACTACGTCTTCTCCGCCATGTCAGGTATCATCGGCTACGCGGAATTCTATTTCTTTGGCATGGGCGAATCGCAGATGGGAAAGTTCAGCGTGTTCGCCAGCTGGCCAATCCATATGGCCTTCATCATCCTGTTCAGCAATATGTGGGGAATTGTTTTTCATGAGTGGAAGGGCACTAGCTTACGAACTCGTATCCTGCTCGCAATCGGCCTGGTTGCGCTGGCGGGATCAACCTTGATATCGAGCTACGGAAGCTGGCTGAAGGAAACACTGTAAGGCTGCACTAGCGGGACTCGAACCCGGGAAACCTTGGTCCCCAGCCGAGGTACTCGTACCCATCGAAATCTACCTCGGGTCCAATGACCCGCGGGTCTCTGCTCGATTCGAGTTCCGTCAAGAGCTGCTTGCTCAGTTCTTCTTTTGCCGTCGCATATTCCGCGTCTGAAGCCAGGTTGGACAGTTGGTCGGGATCCTTTCGCAGATCGTACAATTCCTCGGCCGGTCGCTTCGCGAACGAGAGATCATAAAGACGCTGGTGGGTCGCGTCTTTTCCCCGATTCTCCACCATGTATGTCTTCGTCAGCCCGTTGTCACAATCGCCCAACCAGATGCCGGGGATTGCGGCATTCTTGTAGTCGGGTGTGCCGGCGGGCCATCGGTCGGAACGAAAGTTCCGGATGTACAGAAAATCGCGGGTTCGAATCGCCCGGGAGGGATACCCTCCCATGTCCGGCGCCTCCTGCGATGGCACATGACGCTCCTTACCGGTCAGCACAAAATGGCGCTTCGGATCAATCTGGCCGGACTCCTGGCTTGCCAATAGATTCATCAGACTTCGGCCGGTCATGTCCTTCGGAACGTCTCGCCCGGCAGCTTGCAGAAAGGTCGGAGCAAGATCCGTGAGACTCACGAAGTCATCGACCGTGTGAGGCCGTTTGATCTTCGTGGGCCAACGTACTGCAAGGGGTACCCGAGTCCCCATGTCGTAGAGGTTGCTCTTGCAACGAGGAAAGGGCATGCCGTGGTCGCCGGTCATGACCACGATCGTGTTGTCCAATTCGCCGATCGCTTCCAGTGCCTTCAGCGCGTTACCTACCAGCGTGTCGAAGCGCTGCACCTCGAAGTAGTAGTTGGCCACGTCATTGCGAACCTCGGGGTGGTCGGGGAAACAGGCCGGCAGCTTGATCTTGTTCAGGTCCATTCCGCTCGCCTTTCCCGAACCCGGTTCGTAGGGCCGATGCGGGTCGCTGGTACCGAGCCAGAAACAGAACGGTTTGTCCTCGGGACGCTGATCAAGGAATTCCTCGAATCCCGGATACCGCTTGCCGGCCAGGTTTCGACCCACAGTTTCAGGGCGGCCTGGTCCCCAGGCTTTCCCCTGATGCCCGGTGACGTACCCGTTCGGCTCCAGCAACTCCGGGTAGCCGACAAACTGGTCCGGGAACACGCTCCAGAGGTTTCCTGCCCCCTTCAAGCGCCAATGCCACTGACCCGTCAGGATCGCTCCACGCGACGGCGTGCATGAAGGTGACGAGACATAGGCATGGTTAAAGAGCACGCCTTCGCGTGCGAGACGGTCAAAGCTCGGCGTCTTGACCACCGGATCGCCGTAAGCCCCGGCATGAGGCCAACCCCAATCGTCCGCAATTGCAAAAAGGATGTTTGGCTTCGCGGCTTTGCTCTGCTCCTCCGACTCCGGCGACGAACAGGACAAAACGCTCGCCAGACAGGAAACCAGCAAGAGCAGACACGATCGTGTTGGGAGATGGCTGTTCATTGGGGGTTTCCTCCTCACTCGAATTTCCTCCTATCGTCTCAATAGTGCCTGGCACTTGTCGACTACCTTCTTCGGGGTACTCCCATCTTCTTCGCGAAAGCACTTCAACGATCGGTGTTCGCCTACCTTCCTGATAAAGCCATGGAACCGTCGCGGTTTAGACACCAGAAGATTCACGCGTATGTGGACAAGCATGAGGATAAATGACAGGTCCCCTTCTTGGGCCGGGGCGTCGAGTACTCGACTGGCTTCGGCAGTAACGGCAGGGTCCCCAGTCACATACGCCATCCTCTGAGATTGCCCTTTGACAGGGCAGCTGTTTCGCGAATTGACACTTCGTCTACCTCATGCTTTGAGGCTCCATTGCCTCATCTAAAAATCTAATTGGTTATCCAGTTAACTCAGAATAGGTGATCGTGGGCGAGAGTAGACAGGCGGTCAAGAGCCTGTCGAAGAGCTGGTTTTCCCTTAACAGTCTCGGAATTTCAATCAAGTGAGCTGTTCTCTGAGACCGCCCTTTCGTCACAGCCGGGGTGTCCCGAAACAGCCTTTTACGGCCTTGGCCGTCGGCACGAAGTGCCTACTTAAAGCGATAGCAGTACTCGCTCAAATAGCGATGTAAATGTTTCAGACTCACCCCGCGTTGGATCCCTTTCAACTGATTCTTACAGTTGGAAACTACCGTGTGTACCCAGGGAAATTTCACTGACTGCTCCGGATAAGTTACTGGATCTGACTCGTGTTTATAGGAAGACCGCGTCAAGATGCTGAAGCTGCTGTACTGGTCGGTTTTGATCGTCTCTCCTGCGGAAATCCAGCATTCGGCCATTTTCTGCACCGTTTTCGCGGCCAGTCGCTCAACTACTTGCATAGCGGCAAAACCAGGATGATCATCGCGATTTTCCGCCATCACCAGGACTTTGGCTTTCTTGGCGGCTCCTCGGCCTCGTTTTCCGTGCCCTTTCCCTCCGAAAAAGGCGTCGTCCATTTCCGGAGTCGTGTTGATTAGCGCTTGCAAACTTCCCCGCACTGGACTCTGGCTCCGCACTTTCGATTACCGACCAGCGCTTAGCGACTTGTGGCGTGCGTGCGTATGAAATGCGGCAACGCACTCAGCCCCCTCTGCCGACAAGACAGCGACGCCAAGGGTACAGTTGAGTGTTTGAGCTACTCCCGCCCCTTAAAGCTGGCTTATTCGGCGGAACGATTTCAGAGGGTTTTCTTCCAGTCCGCGAACCGTCGACCTGGTTGAATGGCTTCGCCGCCGCAGCTCTTGATAACGCCTGTCACCATTCCCGTTGCCGTTAGAAATAGAAAAGACCACATAACACCCGGGTCAAGCTGCAAGACCTCTTTGAAGGGAACCTTAACCCAGCGGAGAACTAGAAACCAAATGCCGACCGGCAGCACGAGCTGGAACACTAGCGAAGACCCCCGTCGCAGCGTTGTTGGCCAGACAAATGGCCACCCAGCTCGCTTCCAACGAATCAGTAGGACACCGGCTTGCCAAACTACGAAAAGCAACACAGGGATCAAGGCCCACCGCACCCAGATGCGATAGGGATGCGACGAAACCGGTTCCTGCCCATCGAGGATCCGCAACATGTTTTTGTAGATCGTCTCTCCGTGATCGGTGAACGGGTCGAATAGGTTGATGTTGATCAACAACACGATCCCCAATTCCTTTTCGGTGAGGGCACCGTGAAATGCGTAGCTCGTCGGGGTGGCTCCTTCGTGAGCGATGATCCGACCGAGGTCGTCCAGATAACCGTTCGCCAGCCCCATTCCATACCCAAATTCAGCTTCGTCGGGAGGTGCCTTCATTTGACGGACAAGCTTTGCAGGGAAGACCTGCTTGTCGTCCAGCATGCCGTCGTGCAGCAGGCAAATCTGCAGTCTCGCGAGGTCGCGGGCGGAGCACCTCAAAAAACCGGACGGGAGTTGGGATGCCCGTGCGTTCGTCTGTGCGACTCGTCGTGGAAATCCGAAACAGTATTGATGCTCGGGAGCTGCGCTGACCAATGGAACGGACCCGCAGGAACTAGTCCTCATTCCAGCCGGCTTGAAAACTTGTTCATGCACGAATTCGCAGAAGGCCTGCCCCGTGACTTTTTCGATGATCAAACCCAGCAAGGAATAGTTCCTGTTGCTGTAGCTAAACCGCTCGCCGGGTGGAAACTTCAAATCGAGCAACAAACCGTGTGCTTCGACCTCAGCCAGACTCGGCAGGTCATCAAAACCTTGAACGCGAGTGAATCCACTGCGGTGTTGGAGAAGTTGGCGCAGTGTAGGCGGCGTGACCTCGCCAGGAATCGTTACTCTTGTGAGCAATCTATTGATTGGCGTATCGAGATCGATTCCGGTTTCATCGAATGCTAATAGAGCGGCTAGTGCCGTGACTGTTTTTGAACACGAACCTATGATGAACGCCGAGTCTTCCGTGATACCATCACCAAAGACTTTCACATGGGCAATCTCGTCACCTTCAACCACCGCGAAGGCCACGCCGGGAAGATGGAATCGGGCCGCTTCGCTGGAGAGATACCCGTCGAGCCGCTCAATGCGATCAGGTGAAACTTCACCCTGTGAAGGCGAGGTCACGAACACAGAGACGAGCAAGGAAAATAGGATCACAGTTCGCATCATCATCAGCCACCAAAGGAACCAATGGACTCGTCTCGCGTAGCCACTAACTTCACTTTGAGTGTTCGTCGAATACTTACCGAAATTGTCCGATTCTCAAGAAGAAACTGCAACCAAGGTTTTCTTGCCCACTGAATCGAACTATGCCGCGAAATGGTCGCCGACCTCTTTCTGCTGACCGTGAAAACGATAAGGTCCTTGAACTCCGGAAGCTGGCGCAGATCTCGGTAGTCCTTTTTCCAATCAAAGACTAGGAAAGGCTTAGTCTTTTCTTTTAGTTCCCGGAGAATCTGGAAGGTTAAATTCGTTTTGCCAGCGCCGCTCATGCCGACAATTAGAAGGTGCTTGATCCACTCGTCTTCGCGAAGGCCGAAGGAACAGAAGGACTTTCCAGGCGGATAGATCACCGAGCCGAGTGAATACTCGCCCGCACAATCTGATGGGGGCGGAGGGTCGAGGAAGATTCTCTCCCTATAGTCCTTTTGGGTTTCTTGAAACAGAATGATGTCGAGCAGTTCGTCGGCTGCTTAGCTTCCCTTACTTCAGTAAACCATATTAGACTCCAAATTTACTTCAAACCACAGAGTCACCAAGACACAAAGGGTGCTCACCGACAACAACGTCAAGGAGGGCGTTTGGATCTACGCCGGGGCAGGGTGGGAACCATCGCCGCCAAACTGACTTGGGGAGGTTCGACGTGAAAGTTGTAGACGTCATCGCTCACATCTTGAAACGAGAAGGCATCGAATACCTCAGTGCATTCCCCACGACGCCGTTGATCGATGCGGTCACTGGAGTGGGGATCCGTCCCATCATCTGTCGCCAAGAACGGGTCGGGGTAGGCATCGCGGACGGTTATTCGCGTGTACAGAACGGAAACCCACCAGGCGTTTTTGCCATGCAGTCGGGCCCGGGAGCAGAGAATGCCTATGCGGGGGTGGCAACTGCCTACTCCGACGGTGTCCCAATACTCCTGCTGCCGTTGGGACAACCGAAGGAAATGGACGGCGTATTTCCCAATTTCAGTTCCGTGCGCAGCTATGGGTCTGTGACCAAGTTCATTGAACAAATCAATACACCGAATCGGGTTGTCGAGACCATGCGCCGCGCCTTCTCGAGCCTGAAGATGGGGAGGCCGGGACCCGTGATGGTCGAAATACCGTTCGATGTCGCCATGGAAGACTTGGATGATTCTCTCCTGGAGGACTACAAACCGGTCAAGACGGCGGTCGCCCAAGCCGATCCTCAAGACGTGCTGGCTGCCTCGCGGGCGCTGCTGGCTGCCAAGCAGCCGATTATCTACGCCGGGCAGGGTGTGCTTTATGCTGATGCCAGTGAAAAATTGTTGGAATTGGCGGAGCTCCTTGAGGTGCCGGTGATGACCACGTTGGCGGGCAAAAGTGCCTTCCCGGAAAAACATCCTTTGGCGTTGGGCAGTGGCTCAGGGGTAGTGAGTGGGACCGTTTACGAATTCCTAAAGGAGGCAGATCTGGTGCTGGGGATTGGGACCAGCTTCACCAAACATAGCTTGGCCACGACGATACCGCCGGGTAAAGTGTTAGTCCACGCTACCAACGATCCCACCGACATAGGCAGGTACTACCAGGTCGACTACCCCATCGTCGGCGACGCCAGATTTGTACTGCGGCAGTTCATCGAGGCGTGCCAGGAAGTGCTGGGAGACAAACCGCGTCCGCAGCGCGGTGCCGTGGCCGAACGCGTAGCAAGCGTGAGAGATAACTGGCTGAAGGAGTGGATGTCGAAACTAACGTCGAACGAAATTCCGATCAACCCCTATCGGGTCATATGGGAGTTCATGAGCTGTGTGGACCCGGCCGATGCCATCCTGACTCACGATTCAGGAGGCCCCCGGTTCGAACTCATGCCTTTCTACCAGTCAGCGGGGCCTCGAAGCTATCTGGGCTGGGGGAAGTCACATGGCCTTGGAACGGGGTTGGGGCTGATCCTGGGCGCGAAACTTGCCGCCCCGGAGAAGTTCGCCGTCAATTTCATGGGCGACGCAGGTTTTGGGATGACCGGCCTCGACTTTGAAACGGCTGTACGGTCCAAACTGCCGATCCTGACGGTCGTGCTGAATAACTCGACCATGGCCGTCGAGATTGAGTCGCTGTCTGAATCGCACGCGAAATACCGCACCCGGGACCTGGGGGGCAACTACGCCGAAATGGCGCGGGCCATGGGAGGCTGGGCAGAGCGAGTGGAAGATCCAGGAGACGTCGCCCCAGCGATCCTGAGGGCGAAAAAAGCCACCGAGGAGGGGCGGGCGGCCCTCCTGGAATTCCTCACCAGCGCGGAGACTAGCTAGTGCCCGTCCGGAAACCGGGGTTCCCAGAACTGTAATCTGTTGAATCGGAACCACTTTTTATACCTGAGACTGCTGACAGACCGGCTCGACCCAGCTCGATCCAGAGCGAGGACGCACGGGCCAAAAAACACCGGTTCGGCGCAGACCTCTCCCTGAGTCGGAGCCACAGGGAGTACGGTCAGCCACAAAAGACTACAACAGGAGTCGGGCCAGGACGACCAGGTTATAGGTCAGGACGCTGGCATGGACGTAGCTTTGAAAGTGAGGCCAGCCTTTCCAGGTACAGCGGTGGAGACCAAAGGTGTGCTTGAGGGTCCCAATGCACCCCTCGATCCCGGCCCGGAAGCGTTTGAGCTGTTTGTAGACCCAACTGGAACGCACCATGCTCTCGACCGTCAACCCACACTTTTTGGAAAAGGCCACGTCCTGTACCCCCTGCTCTTTGGCCCAGCTCAGGTTGGCAGCCGAGGCAAAACCGCCATCCCAGGCGCTCTGGCGCGGGACCTTCCCGTACAGCTGTCGATGACGCTCTAAGAAGGGTTGCACATAGTTGCTGTCGGCCGGATTCCCCCGTTCCACCACACAATCCAGGATCAGCGACGAGGCGCCCGTGCTGACAAACACCTTGTGGCCGAAGACCGTTTCCCGAGGGCTCTTCTTGATAATATCGGTGTGCTCTTCGAAGAGGGAACAGATCTTGTCCTGGGCCGCGACGGCCTCGCCCGAAAGGACCCGCCGTTGGGTCTGTTCGATGACTTTGTGCAACAGCTCCAGATAGTGGGCCAGTTGCGCCGCCCCGGCCAGACTGAGGGGATCGCTCCACTGCGCGGAGACGGCCAGCGCCTGCTCGCCATAGTGGGCCGTCTTGGACGCCACCTTGATTAGATCGCGGTAACTGTCCAGGCGCTTCTTGCCGCGGCGGTTGCGGATGTTCAGGCCGCGCCGCTTGGCCCGCCGCGTATGATCGACGAAGCCGATCCCTTCCCGCTCCCGCAGCCGCCCCAGCCACTGGGTGACGACTCGAATGCCGTCGTACAACAGCTCACTGTCGAGCGGATAGTGGATATTCGTCTGGACCGCCGTGGCATCGACCCGAATCCGTTGGCCTTTTTCCAGACCCTGCGACTGGGCCCAGCACACCAAATGGTCGTTGATCGCCTTCCACGTACCCGGCTGAATCTTCCCCAGGTTTTCCGCCAGGGTGGCTTTGCTGATCGACGCCCCATAGGGCAAGCGACAGAACCTCTGAAAGCTTTGCGAATCCACCAGATGAAAAGCCAGCTTGCGATAGCTGAACTGATGCAGCTGTTTGACGACGGCACAACGCAGCACCTGCTCGGCCGTCAAACCGGGGGCGCCGAGACCGGAATCGACCCTGTCAGAGAGATCTTGTACTATCCGCTCCAGCGTCTGGGGATTGTCGTCCAGGATGCGCGAGATCACCTTCAATTCTTGGGCCAGTTGGTGATCGGGCCACTGTGGGGAAAGAGGGCGTTGTTTTTCACGCTTTTGACGCATCTTCGAACTCCTGAAATCGTCGTAAGTCGTTTCGGTTTAGTTGTTTGCACCGAATAGACTAGCAAACGACCCTGACAATTTCGGAGCTTGAAAAAGCCCTCTTTCCCCTTCCTTATCAATTAGTTACAGATTTCCGGACGGGCACTAGCTATTCACATCGCGAGGCTTTCGGATAGGGAGCACAGACGATCTTGCCTGGGCCGGAGAAGTGAACCGCTAGCGCAAGGTCCAGGCTGGTACGGCTGAAAGCGCTTTAATATTGTTTGCGTTTGCTGGAAGGGGCCAGCCTGGTGCTCGAAGCAGCGGATGTCGAGATCACCTATTGCCCCCGAAGCCTTGACAGGTCCCTGCTCCGGTGTCCCCATCGAGGATGGTGGGAACTCCACTAGATCTTTGGCTGTGGAAGGGCAATCTCAAAGGATGGCGTATATAGAAATCGGAAGGATAGGCGGAATTCAATCCGCCTTTTCCGCTGACACTCGGAATCTCGTTCGCTGCGAAGCTGGTCGTGTGCTTGAAACTGCCATCCTTGTCCTTGTTTCTCGAAAAGGCGACCCATTCTTTTCAGTCACAATCTTTTCGTGGTCGCATGACCGCTTGGTCTTCGCGGAATGACTGCTCTTGGCCGTTTGCGGTAGTTCATTCGACATTTCAAGGGAAAATCTGAATGTCCGCTTTTAGGTTGCGAAGCGGCCGTTCGATTGCGGTCAAATCGGACGCGGTCTGTAAGATCGGGTGCCGACTATCACAGTTGAATTGAATCTCAATGGCCATCACGTGCAAAGCTCAGCCCTATTCGTCCTTCACTTTCTCAACCCTGGCCCGACTATCCACCACCACCCTGAACCCGTTCTCAAACTCCACGAGAGCCCATGGCCCTGCAGTGGTGGGCGGTCCAGCCGCCCTTGGCCAGAAGATTCTCACTCCTCGTGATCACCTTCCCTCTCATCCCACGGGATCATGCCCTACTTGTTCACCCAGCTGTAGCCCGCGCCTCGGGAAATGAAGGGTCCCCAGGGACGCTTTTCCAGCACCTGCCTGGCCAGGCGCAGGAAGTTCCCGGCGATGATCTTCCGGATCTCTCCGTCACTGAGTCCACGGCAAACCAGCCCCACCGTGCAGTAGGGACAGTTGGTCCAATCCATGGCCTGGGGTTTCGCGTCCGGCAGGAAGGTTAGATCCGAGGGGATGCCCACGTGGTCAATGCCGGCCACCTTGATGGCGTGTTCCAGGTGAGGAAACCAAGCATTAAAGGAAAACTTGGTACCTGGATCAGGAGATAGATAGTTGGCCACGATGCCCGCCACACCCCCCTTGCGAGCCAGGGTGCGCAGGTAATCGTCGTCTTCGTTCTTATAGTAGTCGTAGAGGGCTCGGCAACCTGTGTGGGCATTCAAGACTGGATCCTGCGAGGCCTCGATCACACGGGATCGGCCGCCCGTCCCCAATCCTCAGCGAAACAACAGGGCTGAGGAAAACCGGACTTGATCACGCATCACAAAGTAGCTGCCCCGGCACAGCTTGTGAGCCAAGGCTTTACAAGCCACGAAGGCATTCGTGTGTGCGGCCTTGCGTTGATAGTAACGACGAGGGGCCTCATAGTTCGAACCGCATAATGAGCCGCTTCCTGATAGCTCCAGCCGCGGCCCAAAAACACTTTCATCATCCCGTCTTCGAGCCTGACATAGCTTTCATCGGACCGGAGTCCTGAACGGAACGGATTCGTCCAGTCTTTCATGCTCCGGCCGACACACTCAGGCCCAAATTCCTCGTCGAGAACAATATCCAGGTTCCCGTCGGTCTCAGCCCTCACGCCACATAGGAAGAACGCGACAGTCGCGGTTGCCACGTGCAGGTGAATTCTCGAAAGCGGCATGGTCTTGGACATAATGCGTTGAAAGCGTTGTCACATCTTTTGCACATTCAGTCTGATAGATAAGATAGTCCTCGCGAGACCACAAGTCATCATCGCTGGATGCCAACTGCGTGCAGGATACCGACTCCGTTAAGAACTTCTCCAATCACGAAGACGAAAGAGGACCAACTATGCCTAAGAAGCTGAGGGGCATATTTCCCGTTCTGCAGACTCCTCTGGATGCCGAAGGCGAAATCGATTTCGACAGCCTTCGCAAGGAAGTGGCTTTCTGCATCAAGACTGGCGCCCACGGACTGGTCTTCCCGGTCCTGGGGAGCGAGTTTCAATACTTCTCAGACCGAGAAAGGCACAGCATGGTCGAAGCGGTCGTCAACGAGGCTGCCGGAGGGATTCCTGTTGTCGCAGGAGTCGCAGGCACGAGCACTCCCGCGGCGGTGGAACATGCTCGCCATGCAGCCGGAGTTGGAGCCGATGCGGTTATTGCCCTGCCGCCGTATCTTTCGTCCGCACCGCCTGAAGAAACGAGGGCCTATTACCAGGCCATCTCCGATGCCGCTACAATCCCGGTGTTTGTGCAGCACACCAATCCCGGTCTCAGTCCTTCGCTCATGGCACGGATGGTGACCGAGATCGAACACGTCCGTTACATCAAGGAGGAAGCCGGTTGCACAGCTCATACGATTTCCGCAGTGGTGGATGCGGTAGACGAAGAATGTTGGGGCGTGTTCGGAGGAGCTTGGGGCCGCTGGATGATCTCCGAGGCTCGGCGCGGGGCTACTGGCTTCATGCCCGGAGCGCCCACCCCGGAAGTCTACGTGCAAATCTGGGACGCGATGGATGCCGGCGAAGAAGCCACCGCCCGCAAAATTTTCGATCAGCTTTTGCCGCTCATCAATTTCAATACGCTCTTAGGCATTCAGGTCTGCAAGGAAATTCTGGTGCGTCGCGGCATCTTCAAGACTTCAAAGATGCGAACACCTGGCAGCATCGAGATGGACAAGGACGATCACCGCGAGCTCGATGCAATCCTCGAACAACTCAACCCGCTTCTAAGGAACTCCCAATGAAAATCGTAGACTTGCAGGTGATTCCTTTCCGAATTCCAAAACGCCCCTACAGC
The DNA here is from genome assembly GCA_965222655.1 of Acidobacteriota bacterium. Taxonomy (GTDB): domain Bacteria; phylum Acidobacteriota; class UBA6911; order RPQK01; family JAJDTT01; genus CAUZIZ01. Next base: position 654,133 of record CBDCUP010000021.1, on the reverse strand, counting down.
AATGGAGAATTCCTTCCCGAAACAACGGCCATCCAGACGCTCACCAAGGTAATCACCGATGAAGGTGACGAAGGATATTACTTTGGAGGAAGTGGTCACGGCGACCACGACGGAATGTCAGCGGGCCAGACTGCAGCCATGACTGGCCGTCTCAAGAATCTCGTGGTCGGGCACGATCCTTTTGACCGCGAGAAATTCTGGCACTGGATGTGGGTATCCAACATCGAGGAGAATCTCATCAGTGTGTTGGACATGGTTCTCTGGGACTTGCAGGCCCGCGTCTTTGGCGTTCCAGTTCACAAGCTCCTGGGCGGCTGTCGTGATCGAGTCAAAGCCTATGCCAGCACCTTCCCCAACATGGGTTCCCCCGAAAACTACGCCGAGCACGCCGCAGCCTGCAAAGCCGAAGGCTACCGGCACTACAAAATCCACCCCTACTACTTCTGGGATCCGGTGAAGAAGGAGCCTGCCCCTGGCCGTCCATCGCACATCGAACAGGATATCGAAGCGTGCCGAGCCGTCCGCTCCGCGGTAGGAGACGACATGGTGCTGAGTTTCGATCCGTGGGGCACCTATCGCACCTACGAGGAAGCGGTGAAGGTCGGGCGGGAGTTGGAGAAACTCGACTTCTACTGGTACGAGCACCCGATGTCTGAATATCGCGTCGGCGCCTACGAGAAACTCTGCGCTGAACTCACCATCCCTGTTCTCTCACCGGAGATCGCAGCCGGCAGCATCTACACGAGAGCGGACTGGATTAAGCGCGGGGCCTCGGACATGAGCCGGATAGATGTGCTCCGTGGCGGCATTACGGGCGTGAAGAAAATGGTTTCCATATGCGAAGCGTTTGGCGTGAAGTGCGAAATCCACATGAGCGGCTTCGCAAATCTCCAGATACTTGCCGCGACCAGTGAAGACACTTGTGAATACTACGAGCGTGGCCTGCTTGCGCCCGGAGTCGATTACGACACGCCGCAGCCATACCTCGAAGCCATCTGCGATCCTCTCGGCGAAGACGGCTGCGTCCAGGTGCCTCAGGAGCCAGGAATGGGCTACCGCATTAACTGGGACTACATCGAAGAGAATAAAGTCAATCGCTGAGCCCGCTCCATGAACAGTTTCTTTTCGTGTGATTTCCTGCTCGGTCAATATAATTCCGCAAAAAAACGGTTCACAGAGTCTCACTTCTCGAGGCTGGTAAAAGAAGCGCGGGTCGGCAAGAACATGACTAAGCGGCTGCGCATAAATACATCGGCATTGTATATACACTAGAATATCATTACTCCGGCTCCGATTTCCGTTAGCACCCTGTCAAACACCTGAATATGCCTGCGCTGGGTCGAAATATGGAAGATTAGTTCCGAGGAGTCCGCATTCAAGTTGCTGATTCATAAATTCTTAACGTCCTGGAGAGAGACAAAGACACCAGGCAGATAGGGGCCGGATACAAGGGAGTTACCTCGAAATACGGCGGCACTAAGGGACAGAATCGGGCTGAACAGGCGAGGAGATTTCTGGGAGCTGTCGGCAGCGAGCTGCACTGGCATCTCCAAGTTTGAAGTAGACGTTATTTTCAGTGAGAACTTTCAGAATCCTGGTTCTCAACCCAGGATAACCTCCGTCAACAGACTGATCTCGGAAGGGCCGCTGCGGCTGGCTCAGAATCATCCCCCAATCCCGTCACTTTGCTGAGCTATCCTCGTCCTTTCTGCTCCCTAATGGTGCCGGAATCCCCTTGTAATGCCCTTCTATTCTGGCCTCGATGATCATTGCAAGTACTTCATGAACCGCCAGTTATCTTCGATTCCACGCTACCTCATCTGTTGAAGTACGGCTTTTCGGGGTCCACGAGAGGCTCTTGGGCCCTTGGGAGCGGCCATCTTCACGATCATCTCAGCGGTGGCGCAGCTGGAAAGAGATATCATCGCAGAGAGGGTCAGGGCTGGACTCAGACGGGCTAGGAGCAATGGCAAACAAGCGAATTCGCGGGCTCAGAGCAGATGGCAGGAGCCTTCGTGAGATTGCCCAGGAAATGAAGACCTCCAAAACCAGCGTAGCGCGAGTCCTTCAGAGTTCGTAAGCACCTCCAGTGAAATGCCGAGGACCTTCTTGTAAGTCTTGCACTTTCTCCCTGGGTCCTCCAATATCTTCGGGGCTGCTGCCCCAGATGGGAGAGGGCTATGGGCGTCGAACTTGAACTCTATGTGGTGCTCGCAATTCTGATTTTGGGTGCTTCGGTCGGCGCTGTATTCGAGGTCGAGACGCCGCGCTGGCGTAAAGTCCTCAAGGGGCTCATTGTCAGTGCCGGGACTGTCGGTCTGTACCATGTGGTAGGCCACCTTGCGTTGATTCTACCTCTTGGGCTTGCCGCCATTGGGACAACGGTCCACTTCTGTTGGTGTCGCAAACACGGCATCCATCCAATCCACGCGACACCGCGACGGAAGTATTACGGTTCATCCGGTAAATGGGGAGGTGCCGCCAGTCAAAGGCAGGCCATGGAAACTGCCGCACTATGCAAACCGTGGAAAAACAAGTAGTTCTGGAGGAGAACTGGCAAGTGCTCGCAGTTGTTTTTCCACCGTTCGCACAGCGCTTGGAAAACTCCGTATCACGGGCTTGCTGGCCCGGTTCGATGTCGCTCGGAGTTTTCCACAGTTCCCACGGCCTCTGCTACTGCAGCCGACTATATGGACAAGCGAACGGGGAGCAGATTTGGGATCCGGAAGGTGCCAACCACGTCCCCACCTCCCCATTTACCGGATGACCCAGTATTACCAGCTTCGGGGCTGGGATTGGCCTGAGTGACTTATCCCATTCCCATGAAGTGAAGAGTTCCGAGGCTGCAATAGCACTGTCCCAAAAAACCCTCCGGAATCCGATAGCCAGAATGCCCGTATTTGCTGGATCCTCAGCAGGCGAAATGACTGTCCTAAAACCACCTGTTTTTGGTACGGTCTCAACTCACGACCCAAGCCGTCTACGAGATCCTCAGATCCAGGGCCAGGAAGGCCGGGGTTGAAGCCGTTCTCTCCTCATGATCTGAGACGCACTTTCGTAGGGAACCTGCTGGATGCGGGAGCCGATCTAGCGGTGGTGGCCAGGTTGGTGGGACATGCCTCGGTCACGACAACGGCTCGGTATGACCGAAGGGGAGAGAAGGCGAAGCAGAAGGCGGCCGGAATGCTACGTTTGCCGTATCAGTCCCGTCTAGAATGAACTCGGTCAGTGGGGGCGAGACGAGATCGCAAAAGCTTGGGCTTGGCCGAGTCATCCTCGACTGGAATCAAGACTGTTCGACTTGTTGCTTGAGCCCTGCCAGGAGGGCTCGCATTCCTTTCGCGTACGTTTTCCGCACGAACAAGCGATCAAGAACAGATCCTAAGAATCCAAACTTGAGTTTGTACTCCGGTGACACGGTGACCACTGTTGACTCCCCGCGCTCATCAAGGGTAAAGCGAATGTCCGCTCGCTTGAACGGCATGTTGGTTTCCGTGATGCGCATGGTCAGGCTTTGCAGGGGGGTCCATTCGGCCACATCTTCCACGAGGTAGTTTCGGCCTCCGAGTTCGCACCTACGTGAGGCACCCGCACCCTCTGAGGCCCTGGAGGTTACCCAGGACTTCTGGACCCCGGGGTTCCATCGAGCAATGTCGCCGATGTCGGCCAGGATCTCCCACACACCCTGCCTTAGCACTAAAGGGGCTCTGCCCCGTTCGCCCTACCGGGCGAACTCCCCGAAGTATTTAAACCCACAAAGATGCAGGTTGCTTGCCATCACACCCCGCGAGAGGACCCTCTTTCGGCCCAGGTTGCCTCAGGAGAGCGTTTAGCCCCTTGCCGGTCCTTGAACACCCCAACTTCCGTTCATTGCCCTCAGCACTTGAGGTGACCTCTCCACCGCCTGAAGGCGGTGGATTCGACCTGCGACTAAAGTCGCCTAAAGACCTCGCCTCCGATGCAGGCGACTCGCTTGATCGCCTGTCTCACTCGGCTCGGCGCCCACTTCCCTGACTCGCCCAGCAAGCCGTACTCTAGCCTCTTACCTTCCCTACGCACACCGGCTTGCTGTCACAAGCCTCCTGAAGGCTTCGCCTAAAGGCGAGGGGGTTCACCCATCCCCGAGTGGGACCCTAAGCGGGGACGCCCGGTCGTAGCTCGTTCGAGCGGCGCAAGTCAGGCCGATTCAGGGCCTTGAGAGCTCCGAATTCCCTGGGACGAACTCCGTAGATACCGCACGGCACGACATCGTCACGAGGGAGTATCTGTGGCCAACAGAGAGAATTCTCGCCCTCCTGCCTGTCGTGGAGCTTCTCAGGAGTGCCTCCGGCTTCGGAGACCCTGTAGAGCCCAGAATCATACTTCCCGAAGATGATATTCGCATCCGCACCCCAACTTGCCCCCCACACTAACTTGACGGTACAGATCGGGACGGCTGGCCCACCCGCAAGTGGTACCTTCTTCAATGTCGTCCGGTTTGCGCAAAAACCCACCCACTTCCCATCGGGGGAGATGAACAGACTGTCTCTGCACCTTCAGTGCCATCAATAGGTCTCGCCGCAAGCTGGTCCAAAGGACGGTGGAAGATCTCCTGTTGATGTCCCGGACGCCTGCCCAGATAGACCAGATGATTGCCATCTGGTGAAAGGCTATCCGGTGTATCAGAGCATCTATGGCGTAAGTGCTCTTGGCCGTTTGCAGTAGTTCACTCGACGTTTCCACGGAAATTTTGAATGTCCGCTTGGGTGGGGTGCCGATTCAACCGATCAACGCAACACCCGTATTAAGCCGTTCAGCTAGAACGCGTCAGCGTCGGAGGAGGCAAGTGGTTTGATGGCCCGAATCGCAACCGCGTAACTCGTTGTACCTCAATGGTATGCACATGGGAGCCAGGCGTCCTCGCCGCTTTCTCTTTGGTTTCAACCGTTTACGCTTCGCCTTCTTCCTCCGCGCAAGTGTTGCGTCGATCGGTTGAAACCGCAGGCGAAAGCGGCCGGTCAGGGGCGATCTATTCTGACACTGTTTGTACGGTCAGATCTGGGCTATTCCAAATTATGGCTGGGACGTTAAGACTGGAAGGTTTGCGGAGTGAACTGCGGCCTAACGAATCCGGTCGCATAGTCATGCATGGCTGGAGTCCTTGGCGTCTTACCGAACCTCAAAGACCTGTGCGGTGGCAGAAAAATTGTAATAGGCCATGAGTAAAGCCACTTGGCCTTCCAAGGATTCCGTGGCCTCTTCTGGAGGGGAATGACGCGACGGGGAGCGATGTGGTTGATGGGGGGAAGTTTCTTGATCAGCATCAGCCTCTTCTCACCCACGCTGATGGGAGGCAGAGAACTCTATCTCTTCGGCCTCCACCCAGTGCTCTGGTCACTTTCGGGTTCGGGGCTCCAGGCAATCCTGGCCAGCAAGTTGAGCGTTTCGCCCCCAGCGCATCTGCTCAAGCGCTATGGGTTTGGCTGACGCTGAGAAGCCTCACTTCTGTACCTTCGCGCGGTCTGGATCCAGGAACCAGCCTTCCGCGTTGAAGGGCTCGGCAGGCAGGTGACGGATCAGATCGGGTTGGAAGGGAACGAACTGGAACGAGTACAAATCGGCGTCGCGCATGACGAACCGGAGTCGAACCGGTTTTCCCTTCAGAGGCCGAACGTCGCCCCCGTGGTTCCAGCGTACCTTGTACCGGATCGAGTCTCCGAACATCTCGGGAGAATCGTCCAGGGTATAACCCTCGATGGGCGTGCCGTCGGCCTCCTGGATTTCAACGCGGACACCGGAGGCGCCGGAGGTCTCGAAGTTGATGGTGAGATTGCCGCCCTCGAATAGAAGCGGCTTGGTGACGAACTCTCCGCCTGCCGCCGATGCCGCAGCTGAGACAAAGCCATCGATGCGAACCGTGTACCGTCGCACGGCAGTGTCTGTACCTTCCCAGTAGCCCTCGGTAGCATAGAGGCTGATCTCGTCGGGAGCATCTTCCAGGTGGGAGCGAGTCTCTACCATGCCCCAAAACACGAAGTTGTCACCGTACACCCAGCTCTCACGCTGTCTGGGACCGGGTCGAATGAACGCCTCGGGCCAGCGTTTGAAGTTCGCACCGTCACGGCTTGTCATAAAGAGAGCATCCGTAATGACCCTGCCAAAACGGAGTGGTGGCCGGGACGGTGGGTAAGAGTTGGCCCGAGCCAAACGCTCTTCCAGTCCCGGCAAGGCCAGCAGTGGCCCGGACCACTTGTGCTCGGTGTAGCGCGTGGGAAACCCGACGAGGATGTGCGGCGCCCGGTAGTAGGGCTTCACCACTGGCGTGTACAGGCCCTCGAGGCCAGTGCCGGGGAAGTTGACCTCCTTAGGCGAGGGAAAACCGAGTATCTCCTTACTGGTTGAGGTCGCTATGCCTGGGACGCCGCCAGGGAGATGGATGCGGTGGTACTCACGGTACGCCTTGATGGTGGGATCCCAGAAGACGATGTTCTGCGAGTCAAAGGCCCCTTCTGTGACGATCGGCTTGTCGCTCAACGGCGAAAAACGGATGCCGTCAGCCGACTTCATCACGTAGAGTCCCCTGCCAGCTCGGTCCCCGACGCCGATGATCTTGTACCGCTCATCGCTGGGGCAGTCGGGATTATCGTCGAAGAAGACTGCCGCCCCTGAGGGGCCAACGTTTAGTCCAGGAGTGTCGGGGTGGAGAACGATGTTGTTGGCCCTGGAGCCGTTGGAGCCTTGGCGGGGGAACCTATACAAGCCCAGTTCGGGACGGCGCCAGTGAATGCCGTCAAGACTTTCCGCATAGCAGAGGTACGACGAGTGCGGCTTGAGTGGCTTGGCCAGCGGCCCACTGTCGGTGGGATTCTGCCCAAAGTGGGAGCCGCGGTAGTACATGCGGTAGATGTTGCCGTCCTGGAAGAGGGACTGATATGCGCTCGCATTGCCTTCCCAGGGGGCATCGGTGCGAAAGACGATCTCCTTACGCTCAGGGCGATGCAGCTGCAGGTGCACATCCCCCATCATGGACTCGATTAGATAGTGATCCACCAGCAACTCGAGCCGGCCGCCGATGTCGTGGACCTGTTGCTCTTCTTTGGATTTTGAACGGGCTGGATTCACCGCTGGCTGTACGAGAGAGGCCTCGCCTGCCAAGAAGAGACCCGCCACCACCGCAGCAATTCTAAAAAGATTTCTTCGCGAAGAAGTCATGGTATCTCCTCAAGAAGACGGCAACGACCTCCGGATATCGGCGAGTGCAGCGAGAGAATATCATTTCACAGTTGGAGCAGTGAAGGCAGGGAAAGGCCCAGGCAAGGACTTGCAATAATCTCCCTGCCCATGAGGTTTCACCTTCGACCAGGAGACCGAAGCCACGGAAAACCGGTCGCTTCCTGGAAATCGAGGAAGCACGAAGAAAAGTCACACACAGAGTCACACACAGCGAAACGCCCGAGGAGCAGCAACTGCCCGTAACTCACTGAGAAGAAATGGGGTTCATCCGGTAAATGGGGAGGTGCCGCCAGTCAAAGGTAGGCCATGGAAACTGCCGCACTATGCAAACCGTGGAAAAACAAGTAGTTCTGGAGGAGAACTGGCAAGTGCTCGCAGTTGTTTTTCCACCGTTCGCACAGCGCTTGGAAAACTCCGTATCACGGGCTTGCTGGCCCGGTTCGATGTCGCTCGGAGTTTTCCACAGTTCCCACGGCCTCTGCTACTGCAGCCGACTATATGGACAAGCGAACGGGGAGCAGATTTGGGATCCGGAAGGTGCCAACCACGTCCCCACCTCCCCATTTACCGGATGACCCAGAAATGGTCGGGGCAGAGGGGATCAGATTCCGGGAAAATTTGAACGTCCGCTTCTGGGTGCCGATTCAACCGATCGACGCAACACTTGCGCGGAGGAAGAAGGCGAAGCGTAAACGGTTGAAACCAAAGAGAAAGCGGCGAGGACGCCTGGCTTCCATGTGCATGCCATTGAGGTACAATGAGTTACGCGGTTGCGATTCGGGCCATCAAACCACTTGCCTCCTCCGACGCTGACGCGTTCTAGCTGAACGGCTTAATACGGGTGTTGCGTTGACCGGTTGAATCGGCAGGCGAAAGCGGCCGTTCGATTGCGATCAAATCGGACGCTGTCTGTAAGATCGGCTGCCGACTGTCACACATCAGGGCCCCTCTAGATTTGTCTGTGGGCAGCAGCGATCTTCGCCTGTAAGTCGAGCAGGAATATGACATCGTAGGCGGCACCGGACGTTTCGAGGGAGCTAGCGGCTCTTTCAGGGTATCCGGGTCTGGGCGGGCACTGAATGCAGACGTGACCGCCTTCCCGAGCGAGATAATATCGGGCACCATCACCATTCCGTGACTAAGAAGCTCGTGTTTGCAGTCTGCGGTGCTCCTCTGATCTCATACGAAATGGCTTTCAGTGTGTAGATTATCGAGACGTGTTGGTTCTCGAAAGACCGGAGTTGGAAGTAGCGGTCCCGCTCTCTTGCCCGAGTTATGTAGTGAACATTTCCTAAAATGATAAGGCTGGAGGAGGTTGGAGACAAACGGGAATGAAAGGGGGCCTCCGATATCGGCTTTCTACGACCGCCACTTCATCAAGCAATCGTCGTCGAGCGGTTGAAGTGGGGAGAAGTCGCGAGCGGCATAGTATTCCGGGCGGGCGAAGGTTCCACCACTGTTGTCCGTCGTGGTGAGGTTGATGTAGAGAATGGCGCGGCGCAGCGGCGTTATGTTGACAGAGGAGCCGTGGACGACGTTCCCATCCATAAAGAGTACCGATCCTACCGGACCGGTCATCGCCTCCACACCATAGCGTTCCACCAGGTCGACCATCCTTTCAGAGGAGATGTCGTAACGGTAGCGGGCCGCCTGTTCGTGGTCCTCTGCTTCGGGGTTGATGGCTCCGACGATCAGCCCTTCGCGTTGAGAGCCGGGCACGCACATGAGGGGCGCGTTGCACGCAGTGATCTCGTCCATGAACACCGCCACAACGATTCCCCGAGGCTCGGGCAAGCCGTCGGCCCGGTGGTAGTCCCCGAAGTCTTGATGCCAATCCATCATGGCGCCTTTGGCCTGCTTGGCGTTGATGCGGGACTGGTGGACAAAGACATCGCTGCCGGTCAACTGTTGGCACGGCTCCACGATGCGCGGATGTCGGGAGAGCACCCGCAACCGCTCGTCGAAAAGATGTGCGCCGTAGACAATGTGCACTGCACCGTCCGCCTCACGCGCTACCTCGGGACCGTCGCGGTCCAATAGCTCAATCATCGCTGCCTCGAGTACTGACACCTCCGCGCCGCCAAACAAGCGCGGCAAGAGCACGTAGCCTTTCTCCCGATACTTTTCCTGCTGCTCTCTATTAAGTTTCACAGTGCGAATTTACCAACCGGAGCGGACTGATTCAACCCTCCGACCACCCCTTCTTGGCCAGTTCTTCGGCCCCTGGCAGCGCTTCAGGCTTCCATGAATCGGCAGCACCTGCCCTGTCAGAAATTCCAAACCGCAATCGGGCTCGGCGGCAGACTGAACCTCCTCCAGGTAGGCGCCAGTATGGGCGGTCGGCATCTGCATGTGGGTCAACTCTCCACCATACATACCAGCGCAACGATGAAAGCCATTGTCCGGTACACCCCTTCATCCTTTTCGTGGATTGGGGTATCAAGACTACGTTTCAAATCAATGTTGTGGCCGGCCACGCTCCTCCACTTCGGAGTCGCACTCGTGATTTCAAGTTCCCGGACGCTCTCCTGCGCACCCGAGGTCTGTTATCTCCCCTAAAATCTGGTTCGTCAGTTTCTACCGTGTCGGCTCCTGGAAAGAGTCTCTCCAGCGGGCCAAGGCGGCCTCAAGTTCGACGACTCGTTGGGGGTGAACGCTGGCCAGATCGTTCGATTCTGACAGATCGCGCGCCAGGTCGAATAACTGCCAGGTCTGATCCGGTTGCTCACGGACAATCTTCCAATCTCCCTTGCGTAGAGCTGTGTGAGAGCCGAATACGTTTCCGCGGAAAATTTGAATGTCCGCTTTTAGGTGCGGTTTCAACCGATCGACGCAACACATTGGTTAAATCGTTCGGCTGGTGTTTCGTAGTCTAACGTTTTTCTCGGTCGTTCGTTTAGCTGTCTTGCCACGGCATCCAGTCTGTTTTGGTCGACGTTTGAGAGATCCATTCCTTTCGGGAAGTATTGTCGGAGCAGTCCGTTGGTGTTTTCGTTTGAGCCGCGCTGCCAGGGGCTTCGGGGATCGCAGAAGTAGACCTTTATGTTCGTATCGAGACTGAAGCGTTTGTGATCGGCCATTTCCTTGCCCCGGTCCCAGGTGAGTGACTGGTACAGTTCCCGCGGTAACTTGCGCGCTTGTTTGATCAAGGCGTTGATCACCGTTTCGGTGTCTTGGCTGTTGACTTTGACCAACATCACGTAGCGCGTCTGACGTTCGACCAGGGTGGCGATTTGACTGCGCTTTGATCCGATCAGCAGATCCCCTTCCCAATGACCGGGTACGGCGCGCTCCTCCACCGAGGCGGGTCGCTCACGGATCGATACCGTGTCCTTGATCCGTCCGTGATCCTCCGTCTTCTGTGTATGGTGACGTGAGCGGCGCATCCCACGGGTACGCCGCAGATGCTGCAACAGCTCTTTCTTCAAAGCGCCGCGGGCCTGGATGAAGAGGCTTTTATAGATAGTCTCGTCTGACACCTGAAAGTCCTTGTGATCGGGATACGTGCGCTTAAGCCACCCGGCAATCTGCTCCGGCGACCAGAGCTTCTTCAGGTTCAAGGCCACGCTGTGCGCGAGTTCCCGATTCTGGACCAGCTTACAGATTTTCGGGCGGCGTGCCCGCTCCCAGGCAGCTTGATCGGCCCGGTTGGCACGGTAGCGTTCCCGGCCGCCGTTACGCCGTAGCTCGCGACTCACCGTCGACGGTGCGCGACCCAGCCTTCCTGCCATCGAACGGATCGAGCAGCCGACCACCACACCGCGCGAGATCTCCTCGCGTTCCGATAACCTCAGCGCAAGCCGCGATCGTCGCCGCGGCCGCGGCCGGATGCCACCGGTTTGTTTCAGAATCCCCTCAATTGAGGAATGGTGGCGGTCAAAGAGCCGCGCGATCGAGCTCAGGGACTCGCCTTTTTGCCAGCGGTCCCACATCAAGCTCTTCTGTGCTTCCGTGTAATAGATCCTCGTCCGATACTTCATTGGCAACATCCTCCTCTCTACAGCTTAGAGATTAGGGGTGTTGCATCGACCGATTGAATCCGCAGGTGAAAGCAGTCATTGAGCTTGTTACGATAGTTGCTAGCGCAAGCTGAATGGTGGATACGGTCGATCACCAGCAGAAGTGCGTAGGCTGCCACCCGCAGATACCAGCGACCGACCCCGACGATGAAGTCGAAGACGCCCCTCGGGTATCGACCGGTCGTCAGAATGGCGAACCAGGCCGAGATCACTGCAAGGAAGGCGGCAACATTGAGAAAAAACAGGACGAAGACATGCGGGATCACCAGCAGCCACTTGACCAGAGGTAACCACCGATTGAGGTCACGTTTTGCGTCGGGGTAGTCGATGTTCAGGTGGACAGACTGCTCTTCGACGGTCGACGGATATCGGTCAGTGAGCAGGAGCAGGTAGGCGCCGACTCTGCCCCCGAAGCGGACCAACTCGCGAGAAAAGTCGAACCACCAGCGCGGATAGCGCTGGCGAAAAACGATCATCAAGGCCGTGGCCACAGCGAGACCGTTGGCCAGCCCCCCAGCCGTCTCCTTACTCCTTTCCACAACCTCACCGACTGCATTGACAATCACCGTCACGATGACCGTCTCGCCGGCCCCCGAGATGAGGCCCAGGATGATAGCGATGGGAATGATCCAGATAAGACGGAAGAAGGTTGTCAGCCGATCCAGTTTCTCCGGATAGTCGATCTCCAGACGAGCAGCATATTCGCTGGAATTAGCCATACACACCTCACTTGTCTTCAATCAGCTACGCGCGATGAGCCTTGAGCGGACTCGAAGGTTGCAATAGGTGCAGCTATCTATGCAAATCCAACCAATCGAGCACGACTTGAGCGGCCTGTTACATCATTAAGATTGACGGCCAAATCCTATTGGAACGTTCCCGATACCAGCGAGTTGGCGTTGGAATCGCGTTCACGGGCCGCGACTGAACTCGACACCAGACACTAGACAGCCGAAAGTCTATTATATTCCTAGAGGTAGACTAGGAGGATTCGCATGGTCAAGAGCAACGAAGAACGAGTCCGGTTCGCAAATGACGAGATCCTTGGGAAAGGCAACTTAGGTGTCGTGGATGATATCTTTGCGACCGACTACGTTGTCCACACAGGTGGCAAGGATTATAAAGGTCCTGAATTCGTAAGAAGATTTGCCAGACAGCTTCGTTCGGCGATTCCGGATCTCCGAGTCGTGGAGGTCGCGCTGCTGATCCAAGCAGGTGATACGATCACTTGGCAGCGCGCGTTAAGCGGTACGCATGAGGCAGAGATGATGGGTATTCCACCGACGGGTCAGAAGGTGGAATGGAGAGACATGCTAGTCACTCGCTTCGACGGCGAGAAGATTGCTGAGGATTGGGCGGTTTCGGAGCTAGCGGGACAATTGCTCGCCGCATTTGGCCGTTTGCGGTAGTAAATTCGACGTTTCCTGGCACAATTTGAATGTCCGCTTCTAGGTGCGAAAGCAGTCGTTCACCTGCGATCCACTCTGACACTGTTTGTACGGTCAGATCTGGGCTATTACACCTTAAGATCCTGCAGTAGTTGGGTCAAATCCCTTTTTGTAGGAGTCGTGGCTACCGCGGCTCCAGTCCAACTCCGTTTGCCTAAGGGACCTCCTTCCGACAGCCACTTCAAGAAAACAGCAGAAATCGGTGAGCCAGTTTACCAAGTGACATCGGATTCTAGATGTGTGTGAAGAAGGCAGAGAACAAGAAATCGAAGACTCGTCAGAGCGACTACTCGGTTATCTTTAACTGTGAAACATTGTAAAGGGGATTCGTCATGTTCAGAGTGCGATTCTTTTTCTTGCTGATTCTCATTGCGAGCGCACATACCGATGCTGAGAACCGCATTCCCATTCCTCGTCGGGCTACAGTTGAGCCAGCACTGAGCGTTGCTGGAGATTGGGACGGCCAGTTCAAAGGGACCATTATCGAGCGTTCGGATGGAGGTCGGGTCGGAGACTCGCAGACAGATAGCATCGTCTTCTCCTTACGACAATCTGGCTCGGAGTAACCGGGGAAGTGGTCTTTGCAGAAGGATGGCCAGATGAGATTCGAGCTCCGCTCAGCGGCTCGGTAGTAGGGCGCGAGTTCAACTATCGAGCAGAACTCCAGGTAGTTGGTTGCTTGCTCACAGTGGAAGGGGAAACGACACTCAACCCAGCGGCGAACGAGTTTTCTGGGGACCAGACGCAGTCGAGTTGCGAGGGCAGGGCCGTCGGCCGAATCATTTGTATCAAGAGGAAAAGGGGAGAAGTCACCCCGGGGAGTTCCACATCGCAATCTTTTTGAGCCGGACGGGCAAGAAAAAGCACATTCACGCCATGAAGGGGGGTAGAAAATGAAAACCCAAAGTTTCATCAGTGGAATTGCCTTGGTTGTCCTACTCAGCACTTCCCTCCAGGCAGGAGTGATTCCAGGACGCTGGGAGAAAGTGGAGACTCTTGGACAGGGTGCCGAGATCATTATCACGATGAAGTCCGGCGATCGGCTGGAGGGCGCATTCCGCCACCCCGACGCCGAAGCCCTATTTGTCGTCGAGGTCAATGGCTCGGAGAGACAGATTCCTAAGAGAGAGGTCGCGAAGGTTGTTCGTTCTCTGGTCAAAGGCGATAGCTCTTGGGACGGCGCTGCGATCGGAGCGGCTATTGGTTATGGTGGCGGCTGGGCTTGGCTTGCCGCAGGCTTTCCGGGCCTTTTTAGGAGCGGAGAGGGAAGCGAAACTGACGGTTGAGCCCGCGGCCTTGTCCAAGCGGCGCAGGACGATGTTGCCCACGTAAGGATTGTCGAGTGATCTTATCATCCCCAGTTGGAGCCGGTCCGATTGAAAACCAGGCAGCACGGCTCGCAGCTCGCAGCCGGCCAGATTCATCGAGCCACCGGTCGAAGCCAATCCAGACTGACTCAACGACCTTTGCCTTCGGGCAAGCGGGTTCCGGGGTTCGTCACCTTCTGGACTGCCGGCAGCGCCACTGACGCTGGCATCAGCGAAAGCCGTGTTGCTGCGTGCACCCACTGCAAAGCTAAAACCGCCATCGCTGAAAGTGGATGCCTGCTGCCTCACGGAGCTAAGGCACATCAGTTCGACATTTACGGAGCCGGGCAGCGGGCTGCCGTCGTCCAGGACTACCCTGCCACGCAAAAGAACTGGCCTGCGCTCTGAGCCTTGACGAAAGTCTCGCTCCCTTTGGGGGGGCTGGGGCTGGCGGCCCTGGTCTCCTCCTTTGTCGCCGCCTCCCGGTTGTTTCTGTTGGGCCCGAATAAGATCCGAGAGCGGCAGGGTCAGGAGTAGTGTGGTGAGAAGCAAACCTACTTTGGTCCTCATTGGGAACCTCCACAAGTCTAGTAGGGACGATTTAGATCCTACCTAAATTGAGCGATTGATGGGCCTAGGGATGTCACATCTTTGAGTTAAGATGTTGCTGGGCTAGGAGTTAGCGGTAGATGGGCTACCGAAAAGCTCCTAACCCAGAAGGTAAAACAACTGTGAGCCACTATAGCACCCTTCCCCGTCATTCTGAGGCGTCTGTTTCCCGAAGGATAGACGACGTGCAACCCACCTCGGAGACCTTGACCGGACGCGCCGGGCTGAGCCTGTTTGTCCGCTATGTGCGGAGCTTGGGTCTGGACCCTGATCTGGATCGGCTGTTTGGCTCCTTGCGCAAAAGCCGCAAAGGACAGCCGGTGACGGAGATCTTCAAACAGCTGTGGTGCTTCTTCCTAGACGGATCGAGTCGCCATTTGGTGTCCTTCGAAGCCTTGAAGGAGGATCCGGGCTATGGAGCAGCGATCGAGACGAAGCCCGAGGCCTTGCTGTCCTCTCACGCGGTCAAGCGCTTTTTCGGCCGCTTTTCCATGTGGCGCATCTGGCTCTTTCGCCGACTCCTGCAGCAGCTGTTCCTGTGGCGGCTGCGATTGCAACAGCCGCCCCTGATTCTGCTGGGGATGGATACCATGGTGATGGACAACGACGAGGCCCCCCAGCGCCACGGCGTGGCGCCGACCTACAAACGAGTCAAAGGGTTTCAGCCGCTTCAGGTCACCTGGGGCCGCTTGCTCATCGATGCCGTCTTTCGGGGAGGAGACAAGCACTCCAACCACGCCGACACGGCCCCGAAGACCCTGAGTCATCTGATCCGGAAGATTCGCCGAAAGTACCGCTCCGAGGTACCCATCATCGTGCGCCTGGACAGCGGCTTTTTCGATCAGAAGCTGCTGAAGGTCTTGGAAGAACTCCAGGTCGGCTACATCGTCGCCGGCAAGCTCTATGGCGATGTGCAACAGTACATCTTGCAGCTGGAGGAAACGGCCTGGGGAGTCTCTCGCAACGGCGATCAGGAGTGGCACTATGTGGAACTGGGAAACCGGCGGGGTAGCTGGGAGAAGTTCCGCCGGGCCCTGTTCTGCCGACCGGCTTATGAGGATCAGCAGCGCCTTTTGGCCTTTGCCCGTCCCGATCAGATCCTGTACACCAATCTCGGTTGCGGCTCCGCCGTGGACGAGCAGCTCCAGCAAGCGGGGCTCGAGCGTTGGCTTCAAGCCGAGGCGATCCTGCAAGGCTATCAGGGACGGGGAGCCGATGAGTTAGTGCATCGAGCCCTGAAGGACTTTACCTCACAGACTCTTCCGTTTAAACGCTTTGCTGCCAACGCGGCCTATTACTACACGTTGCTGGTGGCCTTTTTCCTTTACGAGTGTTTCAAGGAAGATGTGTGCCAGCCGGTGGTGCCGCTCAACTGCTACCCCACGACCTTACGTCGGCGGATCATCGACGTGGCGGGGAAAATCGTCCGCCATGCCGGCCAGATCCTGCTGAAAGTAACGGCCGCCACCTGGAAGCAGCTTCAAATCGACCGGCTCTGGCGCAAGAGCGCCCACCCGCCGCCTTTCGCCTGGGTCTAAATCTCAAAAAACCAAAGCCTCCTTCCAGCCTCAGGGCCCCCGTGTGCCCGCTATCGCCTCGGCTCAGGGTCGCTGCTCCCTTTCGCGAGGGAAAATCGCCACCCTCCACCCTTCTGAACTCACCCGGAACCCTCTGCCGTCGGAACTCGCATCTGTGCGACCTTCATTTTCGCTAAAATGAGTAGAATCGCTCAATTTAGGTCCTATTTTAACATATCAACAGCCGATTCCTTGCCCCGACTATTTCGTCCTTGCCAGAAGCCAGAGGACCAAGCAAGCAGCAGCAGCGCGAACCGAGCTTCGCCCAGATGGTGTTGTTCAAGAGAACATCCTCGATAGGGACAAGAGGTCAGATCAGAGCTCCTTGGGCACGAGAGGAAGTGGGGGTCAACGGGAAAAATCTTCAGGGGAAACGTAGACCCCATAGAGATGTGCGGTGGGGACGGGGTCGCCGCGGTTGCTATAGTCCACCACGTAGATCCGGCCATCCGGTAGCTCCACCCAGGAGGAATAGCCGTTGTCTGGTCTGTGCTTCTCGGAGGGTGGATTGCTGTGGATTTCGAGCATGTGTTCGATTTGATATTGGTCTGGGTATTTCCCAAGCCGGGCCTGCCATCCCCACAGATGATCCGGTTCCGTCTGGTTCTTCACGTGATAGACGAAATCCCGCCACCAGATGTCGCCGGCATCTTCCGGGACCGTCCCAAACCAGGTTTCTCGAAGGCGCATTTCGTCTCGAATGATGCGGTAGATCACGGGCTTGCCATCTACTCTCACCGTGACCAATCCCTTCTTGATTTCCAGGCGGAGTCGGTGGAACGAGGTCATATCGACCGAATGTCTACTGTCCCCCCCCGATCTGCCAGGTCGCCTCTCGTCACGGAGCCAGATGGCACTGCTGGAAATCTCCAGGCTGACACCCAGACGACTGATCTCCATCTTTGCTATCGGTCGGTCAGCAGGCCCCTGCACTCGCAGCGTGGTGGCCATCAGAACATCACTCCTGAAACTCTCAGGGGGTAAGAGGACGTACCTCGTCACCGCCTTCGGTCTGGTGTGGATGTGCAGGGTATCGGGCTCCAATGTTACCTGATCTCCGTAGTGAGTTCCGCCGATCTGATAGCCGTAATCCTGAGTCAGATCTCCAATCCAACCATGGGTCCCGCGGTTGCCACATCGGTTTCGATAGGTAATGAGCACTCGCCCATCTGAAAGCTCTTTGGCATAGGGCCGATCTCCTGAAAACGGCATCGGTCTGGAACTGGACCAACTCTTTCCCTGATCGGAGGAGAAGCTGACGAAGGAGGGGTAACCGTTATGGTTCTCGTTGCGCATGACACAGGCCAACAGGCCGGTCGACAGAACCACGATGGCACCCTCCGTATAGTTCTGGACGAAGTCTTTGGCGATGACGGTCAGACCCTCCCACTGCACGCCCCCATCCTTGGAACGCATCATGACCATTGCTTCTCTCTGGGTATCCTTGTGGACCACGGTGGCACAGGTCAGCAGCGTCCCGTCCTGGAGCTCGACGATGCGATCCGGCTCGATTCCCGGCAGGGGGATCAAGTGCGGCTTTGTCCAGGTCCGTCCCTCGTCGGAACTGAACCAGATCCAATTCCCTGGAGACTGGTCTTCATGGTAGTGCGCATAATCGTCATGGTCGCAGATGACGACCAGGCGGCCGTCTTTCAGCCGGCTCAAGCGTGGAGTGACCCAACGCTCTTCACCCTTTCTGACATCGGCTTCGGCCACCACTCTGGGGTTTCCCCAGGTCTTGCCATCGTCGCTGCTTTCGAGCGTCGTGATGCGACTGATTCCTTCGGTCCAGTGTTTTTCCACGTCGCAGAACACGAGCATCATCCTGCCGGAAGGAAATCGGATGAGGTCGGGGTTCTTGGTGAATCTCCCCGGAATCCGCCACACTTCTACATGGCGGTCGGGAAGGTCTTCCAGGGATCTCATCCGGTCCGCGACGGCGGTATGTTTTCCAGGTACGGCCTGAGCTCCTCCAAGGCTCGCGGACAGGCCCGCCGCCCCCGCGAGTGTGTTGCGCAAAAAGAACCTTCGGTTCATGAAATTATCCCTCCACTACGAATCCAGGTCGCACGCCCAAGACACAACCCCGACAAGCCTTCGGCCTTCTCGTTCTCTTGGCTTGCCAATTCTCCCGAGGTAGAGTTGATAAGAACGTGACTATTCCTAGCAAGGCCAGCATGAAAGATGCTATCACTAAGATCGAGATCCCACACGCGGCTCAACTAGTTCGCAGGGCCGGGCCACCGCAGAAGCCGACTGCGTTGTTGCGAATGCTCGGAGAGGCATGAAGTTCGAGAACGGCGTGCGGAACAATCTGAGACATCTGGGACTTCTTCTCGAGCGACTCGGACCGGGCGCCGGCGCCATCGTGGCCTTTCTTCTGATTCTGTTGGTGGGAAGCCTGATCTCCCCGAGCTTTTTGACCGAGCGGAACATCTTCAACGTCCTTCGTCAAACTTGCGTGCTGGGCATTGTCAGCGTGGGGATGACCTTCGTGATCCTGAGTGGTGGGATCGACCTGTCGGTGGGTATGGCGCTCAGCTTCTTCAGCGTTGTGGCTGCGCTGCTATATGACGGCGGACAAGGCCACCCCCTACCTCTTGTAATCCTCATGACTCTGACATTGGGTGCCGCGGTAGGAGCCTTCAACGGGGCGATCATCGTCTGGCGGTGTGGCACCCTTCATTGTTACCCTGGCCACCATGGCAATTGCGAGTGGCGCCGAGAGTGGGCTTCTCGCATCTGATCTATCAGCCGTACTACCACATCGCTCCGGGTCTCATTTCGCGAAATCGGTCCACTTTGAGCAGCTCCGACGGTTAGGAATCTGGGCATTGAGTGTTCCATACGGGTTCAGAGATCGCCAGACTCTGCGATTTCGTTCAGTTTGCCAGAAAAAGTCTATCAAGCGGAGTCCCTCCGACAATTTTCCGGCTCTGAGGTGGCTTGGGGGCACTGAGCACGGTTGGGAAACTGAGGCAAATCCCCGAGTAGAGCCGACTGGCCCAGGTCGGACAAGGTTGCCCGTATCCAGAGATGCCTTCCTCAGCAACCTCCGACTTGCGACTGGCGACCTCTTGTTGAAGCTTCAGGTCAGGGCGAAACCTTGGTCAGCTGGACGACGCCAGTCTCGGATTGCGACTCGTCCACAAAAAGCTCCGCCAGGTTGCCCTGCATCTGTTCGAATGAGAAGCTCAGGAGCTCTATACCGACGACAGATCTTCCAGAGATCTGGCCGCTGACGTAGGAGGCGAGTCGGAGCCCGCCATCCTGGAGCAGCCTCCAATCGCGGAACGGCCAGGGCAAACCATCCTCCTCGATCAGCTCAAGAAAGCCTTTCACAAAGAAGCCCTCTGCCCAGAGCGTGATCTTTCCCAGGGTGACGGTCCCATCGGCCGCATCAGTGCGAAAGGTGTATTCGACTCGAGTCGCCTCCAGGGGCAGAGTCGAGATCTGATGGCCCACCTCAGGCACCGCACTCTCTTGATGACGATCTACGACACCGGACTTCGCCTCTCCGAGGCCCTGCATTTGTCGCCGATGTCGACAGCTCCTGAATGCTGAGCCGGACCTGCCGCGCGGGAAACTTGAATGTCCGCTGCTAGGGTGCGCCGTGCAAAGGCGGCGCTTTCCCAGTGGGTGAAAGCCCCACCCGGCAACCGCTCCAGCCGGAAGCAACCGGAGCAACTATGGAGGTAACGAAATGGTTGAAGCCTCTGGTGAAGCGAGTCACGAATTGGTGACCGCGCGAGTGTGCAGGCCGTAACGCGAGTGAACGCTGAGCAAGCCTCGAAAAGGACGATGCGCAGGCGCCGACCCGGCTCCTAGACCGGGGAAGGCTGATAGGGCTGGGGAAGTGAGCGAAGCCGGCACCCAGTCGCTGCGCCGGGGTAGTAGCGACAGCATGTACACAAGGGAAGCGCACGCAACACGGGAAGCCCCTAGGCGTGGTCAGGGATGGCCAACCGGAGGCCCGTGAGGGACAGGCCGGGCGCCTCGGGGTGGCGGAGAGGCCCGTAGTACTGAGGAAGCCGGGTAATGCCGGTGGAGGGAAGGGGCCTTAGTTCAAGACGAATGCAGGACGTAGTGAAGGGACCAGGAGATTGGGCAACCTATCAACTCCGCAAAGGGTTCAGAAACTGCAGAGGGCATTACACGCGAAAGCGAAGGCTGAGCCCAGCTATCGCTTCAGCGGTGGCTGGGTGAACTGGCGCAAGACCACGGAGTTGGTGCAGCAGTTGAACCGCGCGCTGCGCGGCTGGGCGAACTACTCTCGGGTAGGGACGACCCACCGGGCCTACCGTGCGCTCGACAACTACACCGCTCCGCGGTTGCGCCGGTGGCTGCGCCACAAGTACAAGGTCAGGCGACGCAGGGGCGGGACGTATCCCCTCTCGCATCTCTACGGGCACTTCGGACTCGTGCGCCTGACCCAACTTGGGCGCGGCGAGCCGTGGGTGAAGGCGTGAGGTCTTGTCCGAGAGCCGGATGCGGGGTTGCGGCCTGGCAAGGCCGCGTATTCTAGTGGGTGCAAGTCCCATCCAGGTAACTGTTAGCCACAGGCCTGGTATCGAGCCTTGCAGGTGTCTTGGTAACAGGGCGCTTGATGCGTAGGTACGAAAGGAGGCGAGGTGCAAAGGTAACAGGTGATGCTGACCCTGAAGACGTGGAGTCCCGAAAACGGCATCGTTGGATCTGGCCGATGGGTTCTCGCACCCAGCAGGCAACAACCGCTGACGCAATAGGGCGAGTGTCAACGGACAGCCCGGGATCTGAGGTCGCGTCGAGCCTTACAAGGAGAATGCGTGGTAACCAGGGAGATCCGTCAGATGGCGCACCCGCGGGTGAGCACCTTTGGACAAGCCTAAGCAGCGAGGAAGAGGGCGGAGTCTGGCGGAAGTCGGAGACACCCATAGTAGCGACGAAGTCCGGTAATGCGGACGGAGCGAAGGGGTGTCGGTTGGAGAGAACGAGTCGGAGAAACATGGCCCGACGCTGAGCGGACTATGCCCATGACAACTCGACTGATTCGTTTCACACAGAGGGCGCGTGAGCTGGCCGGGGAGCGGTTGACCTCATTAATGGGGATGCTGTTCGACCCGCAGGGGCTCGACGCCAGCTTCGGTCGCCAGTCTGCCAAGAAAGCGCCCGGAGTAGATGGGATGAGAAAGGCGGACTATGCCGAGGGATTAGCGGAGCGTATTGCGGATCTGTCGGACCGTCTACGCCGTCTGGGCTACCGGCCCCAACCGTCCCGGCGGGTCTATATACCCAAAGGGGAGGGAAGGCGTCGAGCCCTGGGAATTCCCTGTTTTGAAGATCGGCTGGTTCAGGACGTGATGAGGGGATCCTGCAAGCGATCTGGGAGCCGGAGTTTCGGGACTGCTCGTATGGATTCCGGCCGGGCCGCAGCGCGCATGATGCGCTGCGACGGGTCGCGGAAATCATCACCAACGAGCGTACCCAGTGGGTGGTTGAGGCCGACATTAAAGCCTTCTTCGATGTCGTCAGCCACAAGCACCTCTTGCGTTTCGTCCGGCACCGGATTGCCGATCCTCGTTTCGTGCGGATCATCCATCGTTTCCTCAAGGCAGGGATCATGGAGGACGGTGCCGTAAGCGCCGGCGAAGAGGGGACCCCACAAGGGGGTTTGGTCTCGCCCGTGCTGGCCAACATCTACCTGCACTATGTGCTGGATCTATGGTTCGAGAAACGCTACGCCCGGTCGTGCCGTGGCCGAGCCTATCTCGTACGGTACGCCGACGACTTCATCGCCTGCTTTCAGGACGAAGGGGACGCCCGTCGCTTTGTTGAAGAACTCACAAAGCGGCTGGCGGACTTCGACCTGGAGGTAGCGCCCAGCAAGACGGCAGTCCTGCGGTTTGGCAGTGCCACGACCCAGAACTGTGAGCGGGACGGCCGAAACCGTCCCCAGACCTTCAACTTTCTTGGACTGACCCATTATGGCAGCCGCAGTCGCCGTGGCCGCTTTGCGGTGGGGCGACGAACGGAAGGCAAACGGGTTCGCAAGAAGTTGACGGCGCTCAACCAGCGTCTGAGCGAGCTGCGCCAGCACGGAGGGAAAGCCATGCAGGAGTACTTCCGGCAACATCTGGAAGGCCACATTCGCTATTACGGCGTCAGTGGCAACTACCAGCGGCTAGAGGACTATGTCCACTATGCCAGCCGGATCCTCTTCAAATGGCTCAACCGCCGCAGTCAGCGCCGATCGGTGACCTGGGAACGGTTCAATGAGGTCTTGCCGGCATTGCGCCCGCGCATCCGGATCGTGCATAACCTCTACCCCAAGCCCCGGTGGATGACTCCAGCTGGGAGCCGGATGGTGTAACGCACCACGTCCGGTTCTGCGAGGGCGGCGGGACGTACCCGCGAGGGGATTCCCGCTGCTACTCTCCAAATCCGCATGTCCGGTTCGATGAGGAGGATGTGGAAACGGAGTGACGGTACGGCTATTGAGGCACCGCCAGACGAAAGGGGCGGTAACAGATAGGCTGAACCTTAGACCACCGCGCCACATCCTTACTCTACCGAAAGCCGCCGTTCGATTGCGATCAAATCGGACGCTGTCTGTAAGATCGGGTGCCGACTATCACAGTTAAGTTGACCCTGCCTTTTCTACGCTGAAAGTGTTACTGCCAAAACGTTCCTATGTATCGGAAATTACCCCGCGGCAATAACCCCGTTGGGGTAAGGTACACTTTGACCAACCTGGACCCAGGGTAGCTCGCTTCGCATCGCCAACCCTTATAGTTGGGAAGGTACTGAGATCGGGAAGATGGGAGCGGCAAGTAGCCGTAGCCGCCTTTCTTTCTTTTTTGCTACTTTTTTCTTTCTTTGTGGAGGGTGTGGAAAAGTAGGGAGTCGAGAGGTCAGTTGCCGACTACCAGGACGCTCGGGTCCGTCACGAATAGCAACCCTGATCGGGAAGACGATTAAGCCCAGACTTTCGGACGGACCCTGGGCCGGATTTGGACGAATACTTAGATGCTGTCCGCTCAGGAGGACTGCTATAAGGAATTCGCCGCCACCGGTTGCGTCCGACTAAAGACCGGGCAAGAGGAGAGGAGCCATGAAGTCGATTGACGAGGAGGCGATTGGAGTGTGGGTGGGCCTGGACTGGGCCGATGAAGAGCATGCCTATGCGCTGCGGATCTCGGGCTCGAGCGAGATCGAGACGGGCGACGTCAAGCAAACACCGGAGGCACTGCAGAGCTGGATCAACGAGCTGCGACAAAGGAGCGGAGGCGGCTGGGTCGCGATCGCCGTGGAACAGAGCCGGGGAGCTCTGCTGTATGCGCTGATGGATTACGATTTTGTCTTGATCTACCCGATCAACCCGAAGTCCTTGAGCAACTACCGTAAAGCCTTCTATCCCAGTGGAAGCAAAGACGACCCGAGGGATGCCGATCTGGTGCTGGACTACCTGTTCAAGCATCGGGAACGGATTCAATTGTGGCAACCCGAATCCCCGGAGGTGCGTTGTCTGCGCCTGTTGTCCGAGCAACGGCGCAAGCTGGTCGATCTGCGCGCGGAGTTGACCAATCAGTGGACCGCCAACTTGAAGCACTACTTTCCTCAGGCCCTGAAATGGGCCGGTCCGCTCAAAGGCAAGACGGCCTGCGATTTTCTGAACCGTTGGCCCAGCCTTCAGGTTTTGCAGCAGGCCAAGCCGGCCATGATTCGCCGCTTTTTCAAGAGCCATCGGGCTCGGGGCAGCGAAAAGTTGCAACAAAAGCTCGACGAGATCCAGCAGGCCCAGGCACTGACCAGCGATGTGGCCATTGTGACGGCTGCTAGC
Organism: Acidobacteriota bacterium; assembly: GCA_965222655.1. Classification (GTDB taxonomy): domain Bacteria; phylum Acidobacteriota; class UBA6911; order RPQK01; family JAJDTT01; genus CAUZIZ01. The sequence goes on along the minus strand of CBDCUP010000021.1, from coordinate 630,142 downwards.
CTGCTGACTCAGAGCCTGGCGGCACAGATCCTGCAGTTGAACGAATCCATCCAGCGCTTTGATGCCAAAATCGAGGAGCTCTTCAACAACCATTGGCCTTCAAGTGGCTGCGCATCATCTACCGCTGCTGGAAGAACCGGGTCCCCTATGACGACGCCATTTACATGGACTCTTTGAAGGCGAACAACTCCCCGTTGCTGGCCTTCTTGTAGAAGGCGGTCAAGCTGTGGAAAAAAAACGCAACCAGCTGATACAGAGAAAAAAAAGTGAAAAAAAGACTTGACTTGGCATAAGAGCGTGTCTGCCGGACTTGGCTTCCTACTGTCGTGATCACTCATTCGGCAGTGTTACTCCATCGAATCAATTCCCCTTTAGCGAATCGCTCCAGTCCGAATACTTCCATGTCTTGGGGTTTTACCCTCTCCGCCATGAAACTTGCCATCCTCTTACCAACCCAGGGTGAGGTCGAGAATCCACCGCCGCTGAAGCCAATGGCAAAATAGAGTCCCCCTAGCGATTGGGCCTTGTCCAGGATTGGCATCTCATCGGGGGTCACGTCGTAGGTACAGGCGTAGGTGCGGTGCACGAATCCCTCGCTCATGAAGGGGAGAGTGATCTCCAGATTCTTGTGCATCTCCTCTAGGGAATAGAAGTTGGCCGTCTGCTTGTAGTTGTCGGGATCGATACGCGCTCCGTTGCTTTGATAAAAGTCGCTCTCTCGCCGGCCGACGAACATCTGGAGCTCACCTTCCGGCCGCATGTACAACTTTGCTCGGGCGTCGAAGATTGTACGCTTCAGGCGATAACCTGAGTGAAAGGGCACCTGAAAGAAGCCCATTTCCGCAATATGGGGACGCACCGGAACATCGACGCCAAGCTTGGCCAGTTGTGGCTGCCCCCAGACCGAGGTAGCGATCAGGATTGTGGGTGCCTCGAAGTTTCCCATTGCACTCTCTACTCCATACACCTTCTCGTCTTGCACGAGAATATTGCCAACTTCACAGCCTTCGATGACGCGCACTCCTAGATTACGCGCTGCCAGGAAGAAAGCGTGCGTAGCTGGCATCGGATCAACATAGATCGCACCCGGCTCAAAGAGATAAGTGCAGCCTTCTTCCGTGCCCAGCCCAGGTTGGAGCTCTGCCGCTGCTTCGGCATCAATCCGCTTCAAATCGCAGCCGGCCTGGTTTGCCACCTCAAACGTGCTGTCAACGTGCTCCCGCTCGCCCTCGGTCGCCACCAGCATGTATCCGGTGTGATTTACCAAAATGGGGATACCGTAGCGTGCTTCAAAGGATTGAAGAAATGTCTGTCCTTCAAGTTGTGTCTCAGACACTGTCGGATGTCGAACCGTCCCACGGAGGACACCGGCCGCACGTCCTGACTGACCGGACCCGATAGAGTGCCTTTCCAGAATCACGACGTTTTCCACACCGAGCTCCTTCAGGTGCAAACCGGTGCTCAACCCGGTCACGCCTCCACCTACAATGATTACGTCAGCTTTCTGGTTCATCCTGTCCTCCAGGGGCACCCTTCGCGATCACCCCAGCTCATCCACTGCCTTTCTAACGAGATTCCATTTCTTCTGCGCCTCGATCGGCGTGGTCTCGAAAAGAACCACTTCCTTACAACCCGAATCCTTGGCGGCTTGGGCTCGCCTCAGCATGCTGCACTCTTTGTCTTTCTTGTAGACTTGCAGCTGTACGCCGCTATATCGCGCCGGCGGATGGACGCGGCTGCGTGAGTCGCTGACCAGGTCGCGGATACGTTTCCCGGTAGGGCATCCCTTGAAGTCGCCGTAGGCCGTGACAAACTGATCAATCAAGCCGTCCCGTGTCCAGGTGTCGTGGTCCTCCAGGTAGGCTCTCAATGGGTCCGCCAACGGGATCATCTTGTCGTTGGTGGCCAGCCCCGGCCGGCCCCGGGGGCAACCGAACACGCCGATCTTCGCATTCGGATACTTCCTTTTCTGGATCTCGCGGACTTTACGGACGAACCCGGTCATATAATCTGCTCGGAACTGCACCCAATCGATATCGCCGTTCGGAATCTGGAAAGGATCGCGACCCGTCTTCGCCTTGAAAGCTTCCACGGCCGGCTCGTCGTAGGTGCAGTACCACACACCTTTGTCGTCGAAATGCGCCGCGATTCCCTTGCCTGGTGTGCTGGTCATACTCTTGACAAAATCGAACATCAGCCCGTCCACTCCAAGGCTCAACACCTCAGCCGCCAGATCCACCCGATGCTGGACTGCCTCCGGAATGGCCCAGGAGAAGCGGCATGCCGAGCGCCGGGAATCCCGGTTCAAGGTCAGCCACTCGGGATGCTCCAGCGCCTTGTCGCTGATCTGCCCCACCGCCCCATGGTCCTCGGCATGCTCGTGCCATGCCCAGAATTCCAGCCCCGCCTGGTGAGCCAGATCTCGTGCCACGGTCACCGAGTTGAACTTCGAGAAGTCAAAGGCGCGGTCGCTGTTGATGAAACTCTCCAGGATGTGGAACTGTTCGGGAAACCGCTTGGCGTCCACGACAAACTGCTGGGCGGCATTGGTGATCTTGCTGGGATAGAGGGTCTGCCCGCAGCCGTCGGTGGTCCGCCAGTAGACGCGGCTGAAACCAGCCTCAGCCATGCGGTCGATGATGTACTTGACGGCTTCGGCGGGGTCCTGCTTGAAGCGATGGGCGGAATGATCGCTGACCGCCCAGTCTCCGGCGGTGACCATGCCGGAAAAGCGCAATCCCTTTTCTTCCTCGGCCCTGGCCCTGCCGGGCCACCCCACCGCCAAAGCAATCGCGCCAGACTTCTTGATGAAGTCACGTCGTGTCCGAGAGACCCTCAACGGCCTGCTCATGTTTGGATCCTCCAAGATAAGCGTCGTGTTCGTCGTTCCCTTGTGGTATGGAAAAACAGCGATCCAAGAAGCGCGGTCTCCGTGTCGACCCTGGATTGGCTTCAGCTGGACCGGAACCTCGACCATTCTCCGAGCTTCCTCTCCAGTTAGCAAGACCCTGGCAGGGTGGCTGGATTGAGAGGGAACTGTGCCAAAGCATTCTCCACAGGCGGAATCTGAGGGAAGGTCGGGCACGCCGGACCGGTGGCTCCTTCTGACTCTCGTCTCGCTGAACTACTTTGCCCTCTATGTGCATCGCAACCTGATCAACTATTTTCAGCCCCCGCTGCAGGCTGATCTGGGTCTGGACCAGTTCCAATTGGGTCTGCTCCGATGGGGATTCGTGCTCCCCTACTGTCTGGCGCAGCTCTGGGTGGGATATCTGGGCGACCGCTATCGGCGACGCACGGTTCTCCTGGTCAGTCTGATCGGGAGCACGGTCGCATTGGGACTTATGGGGTTTGCTCGAAGCTTCGAAAGCCTGCTGGCACTGCGCATCTTGCTGGCGCTGGCGCAGTCACCCAGTGTCCCTGCGATCGCCAGCGTCATTGCCGATTGCTTCACTCCACGAACTCGCTCGACTGCGGTGGGGATCTACCTGGTCTCGTACAATTTCTCGCTGGTGATCGCAGGCTGGCTGGGGGGAATGGTGGCTGACAAGGCGGTGTGGAAGGTCCCCATCTTCTTTTCAGATTCGCCCGACCTGGAGGTAGCCGGATGGCGTATGTCGTTCTTTCTGTTTGCCGCTGTGGGAGGAGTGGTTGCTCTGGTTCTCTTGCTCCTGTTCAAAGAACCCCGAAGGACAGATCGAGGAGATGGCGACGACGCTGAGAGTGGCGTGGGCCGTTGGCAGGCAGTGTCTTCAGTGATTCGGGTTCGAACCTATCAGGCAATCGCCTTTGTCTTTGTCATTACCGGGGTGGTCATAGGTGCGGTGCAATATTGGCTTCCCCGCTATCTGACCGATCACTTCGGGTTGAGTCTGGCTGATGCGGGCCTACAAGCCACCGTCTGGATTCAGTCGGCTACCGTCCTCGGCCTGTTTTTCGGTGGAAAGTGGGCCGACCGCTGGGCCAGCCGGTCTCAAGCCGGCCGAACACAGGTTCAGCTGGTCGGGTTGATAGGGCTCGGACCTGCCCTTGTGGTCATCGCGACCAGTGAATCGCAGACTGTGATGGCGGGAGCAATGCTGGTGCTCGGCTTCGGAGTAGGGATGTATCAGGCCAACTTGTGGGCCTGCACCTTCGAAGTCGTGGACCCCAAGGCTCGGGCCACGGCGATAGGACTGCTCAACCTGTCATCGGGAGTTTTCGGGTCCTGGGCGGACCCGATTATTGGCCGAGTTGCGGACTCGGGTGTTGGTCTGGACCAGATCCTGACATCCATAGGTTTAGCTCCGCTGTTGTCCGTGGCTGTCATATGGTTCAGCATCAAGTACCTGTTGCCCCGCGATTACCAGACAGGCAGCCAGAGGATTGATAAGGCCTGAGCGTGGCTGGTTCGTGTCCCCCCTTGCCCGTGCCCGGGCAAAGGGGATCTAGCCCGCATTTCTCATCGCTGGTCTACTGTGTCGCCGCAAACATCCGTCCTGCCTGCGTTACGCTCGGTCGGCCTCCTCGACGTACTGCACGAGTACGACTGCGGGGGCCTCGGTCGCAAGCCTTGCCAGGACGGCCCTTGCGGCGCCTCGCTACGACAAGCGATGAGAAATCCGGGCTAGAGCGGGCAGGTTGGCTCCTGCCCGACTACTCTTGGGGAAGGGTCAGGACATACAGGCCCTTCTGCTCGATCTCCTCGGCTCGGGCGGCGATCTCTTCTAAGCCCCAGCGAACATCCAAGTGGCGTCCGCTCAGTGCATCCGCTTTACCCGAGGCGAGAAACAGCAGTCCCTCGGCAGATGTTTCGGGAGGCACGGAAAAGCCCGTCTGAAAAGCCTTCCGGATGGTCGCGGTGGCTACTTCAGGCAGCTCTGGCGATCCCTCCATGAAGTCTGTCATCTCCGTTCTCACCAGGCCGGGACAGTAGGCAAAGACACTGACTCCGTACTCCCTGGTCGCATCTGCCAGGGATCTGCTCATGTTTGTGAGCGCGGCCTTGGAAGCGGGATAGGACGACAGGTAGGGGTTGGACTGATAGGCGGAACTACTCGATACGTTGACGATGCGGCCGCGCCGCCGCTTGATCATGCCTGGCACTACCGCCCAGGAGCAGAGGAACGGTCCCCGTACGTTGATTTCAATCACTCGCCACCAGCGGTCCGGGTCGGCCTCCCAGTCGCGGCCGGGAGCACCGGGCACGCCTGCGTTGTTCACCAGGAGGTCAATGGGACCGAGCTCATCCTCGACTCCTGTCACCATCTCTTCGACGGCCGACCGGTCGGAGACGTCCGCAGGGAAGGCGGCAGCACGACCACCACTGTTGCTGATCAGCTCCACCGTCTCAGCCAGCTGCCCCTCGGTCCTGGCACTGACGGCTACCGCCGCCCCCGCCGCTGCCAGACCCAGAGCCAGGGCGCGACCGATTCCTCGTCCTCCGCCGGTTACTAACGCAACCTGCCCGCTCAAGTCCGTCCCTTCACTCATGTCACTTCTCCTGATGTCGCGGTGGATTAGAACCGAGTATCGAAGGCGATTACGAAGACATGCTAACATACCGTCTTTCCACATCACATGGACACGAGGAGATTCCACCATGAACAATCCCATCAGACACTCCCTTGGCCTGCTCCCTCTAGGCCTGATGACCTTCGGTCTGGTCCTCTCGATCAATCTGTCATGCACCACCGGATCTGAAGGCGTTCAGGTATCCACCGCACAACGAGTTCACCCCGTCCTGATTCGGAATGAACATAATGCGCTGATCCAGGTGATCGTCCAGGCTGATCAGGAGGGAGTCCAGGCAAAGTCCTTCACCTTTACACTGAGCGGTTCGGACGATATCGAGGACGTCGAGTCCCTTCAGCTGTTCTATTCCGGAACAGAACGCGATTTCACAACCGCAACCTCGTTCGGCACTCCCCTGAAGCCGTCCCAGCAGCTGACCTTCGAAGGAGATCAGATCCTGAGTGCCGGGACCAATGTTTTCTGGCTCTCCTGCAAGCTGAGTCCCACGGCGGATCTATCCCACCGGGTGGGTGCTGTCTGCACCTCGGTCGGAACATCGGCCGGTGAAGTCGCACCCGCAGAAGACGAGACGCCAGGAATCCGTAAGCGAGTGGGAGTGGCCCTCAGACAACACATGGATGACGGAGTCCACACCTATCGCATCCCCGCCCTGGCAACCACGCCCAAAGGGACACTCCTCAGTGTCTACGATATGCGCCATCGCAAGTCGCGTGACCTGCAGGAAGACATCGACATCGGACTAAGCCGCAGTACCGATGGTGGACGCACCTGGGAGCCCCAGCGCGTGATCATGGACATGGGAGAGTATGGGGATCTGCCACCGGAAGAAAACGGCGTCAGCGACCCTGGGATCGTAGTGGATCAGGAGACCGGAGAGATCTTCTGTGCCGCCGTCTGGATGTGGGGCAAACTCGGCAAGCATCAGTGGGTGGACGACGGCTCGGAACCCGGATACGAGATCGGCAAGAGCGCTCAGTTCCTGATGGTGCGCTCGAAGGACGATGGCCTGACCTGGAGCAAGCCAGAGAATCTCACCCGCAAACTCAAGAAGCCTGAATGGTGGCTTTTCGCCCCGGCACCCAACCAGGGCATTACACTGCGAGACGGTACTCTGGTCATGCCCAGTCAGGGAAGGGATGAAAATGGCTATCCCTTCTCCAACATCATGTACAGCCGCGATCACGGGGCGACCTGGACGCTCAGCAAACATGCCTTCAGCGGCGGCAACGAGTGCCAGGCGGTTCAGCTCAGCGATGGTTCCCTCATGCTGAACATGCGCAATATTGACAAATCGAAACCCTATCGTGCCGTCTACGTCACCCAGGATCTGGGGCAGACCTGGAGCCCCCACTCCACGGATCACACCTTGATCGAGCCGAACTGCAACGCCAGTTTGTATCGATTCGAATACGAGGAGGAGGGACAACCGAAGAACATCCTGCTCTTTGCGAATCCCCATACCAAGAAGGGTCGCACCCACCACACCCTTCAGATTAGCTTCGATGAGGGCGAGTCCTGGCCAGCAGAATACCGGATCCTGCTGGACGAAGGGCTTGGGCGTGGGTACCCCAGCATCAGCCGGGTAGACGACAGCCACATCGGAATCGTCTATGAAGGCAGCCAGTCCGACCTGGTATTCGAGAAGTTCTCGCTGCAGGAACTGCTGACCAAAAAAGAGCCACAGTCGGGAATAGTGAGCAGTAATCAGTGATCAGTGAAAAACAGTGAACAGTTGTGAACAGTGAAAGATCAGCGGATCATTCAGGAAGGAACTTTGCCCGGAGACCTACAAGATTGTGCTGTTGTCTACTCCGCTCTCGCTTTTCAAGTCGTCGAAGCTCTGTCAACTTCAGCTATTTCCGGTACTGCTCACTGTTTTCCACTGTTCACTGTTCACTGTTCGGCACGCTCTGACTTCAGCGCTTGGTCAGGCTCACTAGGAACGGGCACGACCAGCCGGGCCGAAACGGAGGGAATCGCATAGGGAACCTGTGCCTCATCTCTTCCTGCAAGAGTCGAAGAGGAAGTCAGTTCGATGCTGAACTCGCCCGGTTCAACCGATTCACCCGCCTCGCAGGGGACCCGGAACTCGACTTCGTTCCCCGAGACCTGCGTCGACCGGCAAAAGACCCCGAGAGGAAAATCTTCAGGCTTGATCGTAACCACCTGGGTGAACAGCGGGTTGCGTTCCAGTTTTCCCACCAACTCGGCTCGGCTCCCGGCGCGCAGAATAACGCCCTCCGGTGAGGGTATGATCCTGTAGCCTTGCGCTACCTCAACCGTGATGGCCGGCGAGTAGATCGTGTGCTTGCTGCCTTGAATCTCCACTTCACCAGACGCTACCAGATTGAACTTCCCGACTTTGGTGCCCATCGTCGTGTCCACGTACACCAATCCGGCTTCCTTGTTTTCGGTGTCGCTCCCAGGGATTCTTACGTTCACCTCGGAGGCACCATAACTCTTGGCTTCTACTTGGAGCGGGGGCTGGATGCTGGGGTCTCTGGATACGAATTGCCATTTCAGCACGTAGGTCATACCCTGCACTAGCTGGACCTGGCGAGGTCCCTCAACCACTAACTCGACGGGTATCTCCTTGGTGACCATCAGCGGCAGACTGAAACCCAACCACGGGGCCGTGAACCGTTCTTCTCGATAGCGAAAAGTCGTGTCGGGGATACCCGTGCCAGAACGAATCTGAGTGATCAATCCTGGACCGGGAGCTCGACGACGGATGACGGAGCCGTCCGGCAGCACCCCCTCGCCTATGAGGGTCAACTCGGACCGATCCAATTTGGCTCCCTGCCGAGCGGTCAGAGTCAAAATGCCCTTCCTTGCGCTAGATCGACGGTCCGCGTCATCCAGCTCCGAAGGAATGGCGCCTCCTTCCACGATCAGGTCGCTCGGGGCGTCGGAGAAGCTGAGCCGAATCTGGCCCATATACCCCCGCCGTTGGGCGGTGACGTCGACCACCGCGGTGCCCCCTTCGGGCACGTTCACATAGGCTGTATCCAGCACGAGGGTAAAGTCCGGGGCCTGCCTTTGGGCGGAGAGGCGATAGCCGAAGAGGGGACCCCCTCGGTCAACCAGATCCTCCACGGTCACGGCGACCTCATGGACTCCCGAAGGGACCTTGAAGTTGAGGTACGGATCCGGGCTCGTTCGACCGTGGACGATCAGGGCACCGTCGGCGCCCTTCGGGACTTTATCCCCAGCCGAGTCAAGCCTGTTGTGGTTCTTATCAAAGACGGTCAGCCTGCCGAAGAGGCGAGACGTCCCTAGCCCCGCAGCCTCCAGCTCCAGTCGCCACTCTTCTCCTGGGGTGACCGCCAGACGGTAGCGGTCAACCTCCCCCGGCATGGCGATCTGCCCGTGGACCTCAGTCGCTGGCTGCAGAGACATCTGTTTCTCTTCCGGGCGCTCCAGAACCTGAGGCAGGTCACTCACCGCAAAGGGGATGGGAAGCCCTCCCGGGGCACCGGGAACCGAGATCATTACGAAATCACTTTCGACGCCCTGTAAGTCCACTTCGACTTCTGTGGGTTCAGTAAGATTCCCCCCCAGCAGACGGACCGAGGTTTTTTCTCCTCTTCTCCAGCCCAGTGGAAAAAGACCCTCTGCATAGCTGAAAGAGCCTAACTTGAGCCGGTAGAAGTTCTCGTCCTGGCGGCTGAACTTGGCATCATGAACGACCACGTAATAGAGGCCGTCTGACGGGAACAGGACGTTCAGACGGCAGTCGACTCCCAGACTGAGGGCATCATTGTTCATGTCAAGCTGCCGCTTGTTGGCATCGAGGACCCGGATTACCGGATCCAGGGCGGAACCGGCCCGGCGCGCCTCGACCTCGATCACGAAGCGCTCTCCATGCTTTGCCTCAAACCGGTAGACATCCTGATCCGGACCAGCCAGCGTCCCGTTGACCGTGCCCGGCACATCAATCGGCTCGCTAGTCTCGGGAGAGTCGTTGCTCCGATCCGAGCCCATTTCCTGCTCCATTCGCTCCGGAAAGACACCCACACTGAACAGCAGGATGTTTGACAGCCCCCGAGGACTGGCAAGTCGAATCGGGTACAAACGGGGATCGGCCTCAGAGTCCAGCTCTACCAGAAAAAGCAGCTTTTCCTGAGTCGTCTCCGAGTCGCCTCTCCGGGGTGAGGTCAATGGCGTGAAGGTAGCAGGAAGCTGTGAAACGATTCTCGTACTCTCTCCCAGGTTGCGGCCCGTGAGGGTCAGCGTGAAGGATTTTCCCTGCTGTGCCCCCCGGGGACGCATCTCGTCGAGATAGGGGCTACCCGCCAGCAGCTTGGCCCAGGAGAGTGCCGTAAACAGTACAACAAGAGATCTTAGGATCCACCGTGCGCTCTGTTGAGATCTCAGGATCTTCTTCATCATTCACTCACTAGGGCTTCTTTTGAAGACTGTCGGCTCCATCGGTGAGCCATTCGACATTGAAGCGAGCAACCACAACCTTGGTCTTCATGACGTATCCGTAGCCTGGAACCTGTTCCGGGCCTTGACCGGTTTCGCGACGGGTATCCTTCCCGTAGATCAGAAGAGCCGTCATGTCTTGGGCGATCGCAAGATCAGAGTACTCGCCCGGCCCCTCGTAGATCAACTTGTTTACGGGCCAGGTACGGCACTCGTCATAGCTCAGGCTCACCGTCATTCGCGATCGCTCGGTGGTGCTGAAGGGATGAGAGAGCAACACGCGATTCTTCTGAAATCGAGTCTGATCCGTAAAGCGGACCAGGCCACCCTGGCAGGACGGTTCCGGGAGCGTCTTGTCGTTTTTCACCTCTGACCAGGTTTCTCCTCCGTCGCGACTCCAGGCATAGGCACGCCGATGCGTGGCGTGGCGACTGCGAGCGTTCATATAGAGCGAACCATCGGCGGTCTCGACGATCTCGCACTCGTCAGACATGTTCTCGGTTGCTATTTTTCCTCTCTTCCAGGTGGCTCCATGATCGTCGCTATAAATCATGTAGGAGGACTGGACGTTCTGTCCGATCCAATGGGGACTCCAGATGATGGGGAGGGCCAGTCGGAAAATCAGGTCGAGCATCTTCCTGGACTCAGGTCCCAGGTCGCGGGCCCACGGCATGGGCGCAGGCGTGACGTCGGTCCAACTGGGCACCACCAGCCTGCCGCTCTTCAGCTGAATGCCATGCCCTGGACCGGTACCGACGTAGCTCCAGCCCGGGTCCGCTACATCGTCGGTGATGTCCACAGGCGTGGACCAGCTGGCACCATCATCCGTGCTCTTCATCATGAAGACACGACGGTTGTTCTTGCAGAAAGGCATCCAGATGGTGCCGGTTGTGTGATCGACTACCGGGCAAGGCTGATTGACACTCTCCAGGCCTTCGGTGGCGATAACTTCCATGTCGGTCCAGGTCTTGCCGTTATCGAAGCTTCGCCTGAGCACCAGGTCAGTGACGTCCCAGTCTCTGCAGTCATTCTTTCTAGCCTCACTGAGAGCCAGGATGGTTCCCTTCGTGCTAACCGCAATGGCTGGGATCCGAAAACAGACGTAACCCTGCTCGCCACCCGTGAAGAGAGTGACCTCGTCGAAAAACGGCTCCTGCTTCTCAGCTCGAGCCTCCCACAAATCGGCTCCTGAGAAGGTGCAGGCTAGCAATACAATGAACAGCAGGGGGGGGCGCAAAGCAATCCTGGAATGGGTCATTTGATGTCTCCTTTGATTGATAATCACTTAGTCTATCGCGATCATTTCCAGCGGGATTCCAACCGTCAACAACTATGGATGGAACCGACCGATCTGAACAAAATCGGTTCGTGTTTTGTAACCCGAATCCTCTCCGCCGATAACATAGAGCCGTCCCTGGACATAGACGCTGCCGTGATCCGCTACTGCCAGGGGCAGGGAGTTCAAGGTCTGGTAGCGGTTCTTCTTCACATCATAGAGCAGACTTCGGTTGGAAAAAAAGGCGCGAGTTCGGTCATCGGGCGTCCGCTCCCTGGGGATGGCCAGCTCGATACCCCCCGTGATAAGGAGGCGATCGTCACCTACAGCAATGCAACTGGATGATCCAAGTGAAATGGGAAGCGGCTTGATGGCTTCCCATTGACCGCTCTCAATATCGAAAGCAATCGTCTTTGTCTGCGGAATCCAGGGTTCGAAGTTGTGCCAGGCTCGCACGAACGAACCCTCGGACGAGCGGGGATCGGGAGCTTTCAGGCCCCCGAAAAGGTAGAGTTTCCGGTTGCTCACCCCGCCTGCCCGCCACTCTATATGAGGGGTTGGACCTGGCTTCAAGCTGGCTATTCGGCGCCATCCCTGGGTCGGATCGCGCGTATCCAGCGCCAGCAGATCAAAGGCGGGACTAACACCTCCTTCTTTCGAGAGATCTCCTTCGGTTCCAGCGACGATGTAGATCACACCATCGAGGGAGCCTCCCTGATCTCCCCAACGGGGTAGGGGCAATGGAGCGGAGGACGTCCACTTCGGGTTCTCTTGTCCCAGGTCGAGCACGAACGTCTCCGCGTAACCTCGCTTCTCGCTTCGACCACCAATGACGAAGAGCTTCCCGCCCAGGCCAACCGTGAATGCGTATCCAATCGGCAGAGGGTAGTCGGGAAGCCGGCTCCACTGCATCGCTTCGATATCCAGGCGATAGACGTGATTGAACCAAGTCTTGCTAGTGGATTTGTCCTGGGTCTCGACCCAAGTGGTCCCTCCAACCACGACGATGCTGCTATCCACCACCGTGGTACCGAGAGCGGTCTGCGCTACCGGTAATACGGGTCCGAAGGACCAGCTGATACTCGGCGGCCCAGCCCAGGCCGAGTCGACCAACATGACCACCACAGTCAGAACAATCCCCAGTTGCATTGAACGAGCCTCAGGAAGTATGCAGTGACACTCGGGTGTGAGTGCGTGGCGAGTCTAGTTCGTCTCCCTGACCGGAGTCAAATCCATTATTCGGGGTGATTCGGAATTCCTGTTGATGACAGGCGAGGAAAGCGAGGGGGCTGGAGCGTGACCACAAGCTTGACAGCCAATGCCCGACAGCCTAGCCTAGATGGCGCAATTCAGACGGCCCGAAAGCTAGCCTCTTCTTTGGAGCATGAACATGATTAGTAAGGAACAGCTTGCGCTATCCCGCCGAGATTTCGTCAGACTGGGCGCCACTGCGGCCGCCACCTCTGGACTGCGATTGGCAAGCTCGATGGCCGCAGCCGAGGACGAACCCGGCGTGCGCCACGAAGGTTTCGTCATTCCGCCTCGGCCAAAGGTACAGGAGGCCACGCTCTCTCAGCTCAAGGGGCGCTACTGGCTGCTCTTCGGCGAGAACTACAAGATGGTCGGAAAATTCTCAGACGACCATGGGCGTACCTGGGGCAAGACGACTCCCTTGCGAACCGGGGACGGAGAGGGAATTTCAACGGCGCGTAACAACTGCCATCACAGCCTGCTCCACCTCAGATCCGGGAAGTTGGGGTTGGTTTACGGTGGACCCGTAAAGCGTCCCGGACGGGACGGCACGGTGGAGTTCCGGTCATCGGAAGATGAAGGCAAAACGTGGTCGGCTCCGGTCGTCATCGAACCTCTGTTCGCGTTGTGTCGGACTGCTTCCTGTCGCGTCTTGAGCAGCGGCCGGATCGTCGCGCCCACGCTGAAATGGATCAGCTGGGTCGGCAGCGGCAAGTCGGAGAGTGAGGAAAACCAGTTCGTCTACAGCTGGGTGAACTATTCCGACGACGAAGGTCAGACCTGGAAGAAGAGCCTGAGCGAACTGTATGTCAGCGTCAACAAGGGTCACGACGGCTTCTACTCCTTCGACGAGCCCGGCCTTGAAGAAATCGCCGACGGGCGGCTGATGATGATAGCCCGCACCCAGCTGGGCCGTCCCTACCAGAGTTTTTCAGAAGACGGTGGGATTAGTTGGTCGAGTCCAGAGCCGGTGGAACTGGCGTCTGGAATTTCTCCCCAGTTGCTGATCCGCATCCCCGGGACGGATCACCTGCTGCTGGTGTGGAACCAGATTTCGACCAGGGAGATGATGAGCGGTCAGATGCGCCATCGCCTTTCGACCGCAGTCTCCAAGGACAACGGCCAGACCTGGACCCATTTTCGCAACCTGGAGTCACTCGATGATCGCACCCGGATCGAGCCGCCCCCACCAGAGCCCAAGCAGTACCTGATGAAAAACTACGCCTACACGCAGCCTGAAGATCGCAAGAAGTATCCTCATGCACCAGGCTGCTTGCGCGTCTGTTATCCGACCGCTACCTTCTGGGAGGACGAGGTTGCGATTAGCTACGACTATGGCTATGGTGGGCCCGGTCCCCTGCAGAAGGGGCATGCAACGAAGATCAAAGTGGTATCGTTGGACTGGATCTACGAGCGCGTGTAGAGCCGGTCTCCAGGCCGGTTTTCAAGGGTCCGCGTCAGCGACCTGCTAACAGAGGCAACACTACAACCACACTGGGAGAGGATTGATGGGAATCGCTGTCAGCCAACTGAAACCTCACGAGACTGAGCGAGTCCAGACGCGCTGGCGTCGCATCGTGACTCCTATCCCAGTTCCCGAATCGCTGCCGATCATCGAGCGGCTGCGCGCTGCCGAACCGCGGTCGATGAGCGGCATGCCGCCGGTGCTGTGGGATCAGGCTGAAGGCTTTGTGGTGCGTGACCGGTTCGGCAACCAATGGATCGATCTAACCAGCAGTATCATCGTAGCCAACTCCGGCCACTCCCATCCCCGGATCCTCGAGGCCATCCGCCAGGCGGTCGACCACAAGCTGCTCACCACCTATGCCTTTCCTCAAGAACCCCGGCTTCGCTTGCTGGAGAAGCTGGTGGCACTGTCGCCCATCGAGGACTCGAAGGCAATCCTATTCTGCGCGGGCACCGAAGCCACCGAATGCGCCATCATGCTGATGCGCCGCCACGGTAGGAAGATCCATCCTGAGAAAGTCGGCATCCTTAGCTTCGAAGCTGGATATCATGGCCGCACGCTGGCGGCCGATTCGGCCTCGGGCAAGCCGAATCCCAAGGAATGGATCCAGCGCGGCCGGCTGAACCACTACCAGATTCCCTACCCCTTTGGACTGCGCTGGCCTTGGGGAGATGTCCGAGACGATCCCAGCGGCGAGCAGGCCTTCGCTCAATGCATCGAGACCCTCGAACAAAACGGCATCACCCCCGAGAAAATCGCGGGCTTTATTGGGGAGTCGATCCCGGGTTGGGCCACCTGGCCGATCCCAGAAGGATTCGCCCGTGCTCTCGCCGACTGGGCGCGTCAACACGACATCCTGATCTGCTTCGACGAGATCCAGTGTGGATGTGGCAGGTCCGGCAAGTTCTTCGGGTTCGAACACTTCGGCGTTACACCCGACCTGGTGGCCCTGGGAAAGGGTTTGTCGGCCAGCCTGCCGGTCTCGGCTGTTCTCGGCTCAGCATCGGTCATGGACGAACCTGAACCAGGGGAGATGTCCAGCACTCAGGGTGGAAATCCTGTCTGCGCGGCTGCGGCTCTGGCCAACCTGGAAGCCTTCGAAGCCGAAGGGCTGGTCGAAGCTTCGGCGAGGACGGGAAGCATGGTGCTTGAGGCTTTGCGGGGACTCCAACAGGAGTTCTCCTCGCACGTGTTGTCCGTCCACGGCCCGGGGCTGTTCATATCGATCCATTTGCAGGATCCGGAAACCGGGGAACCAGCGATCGAACTGGCCGACGGAATCGCCATCGAAGCCGTTCGCCGAGGCGTGTTGATGTTCACCACCGGCCGAGGAATGCTCAAATTTACCCCACCACTGTCCATCGATCCCGAGGCCGCCATGGAGGCGGTCCAGGTGATTCGGGAATGCCTGGCCACTGGCCTGGGGAACTGATGTCAGATCGTCTCAAGACAAAGTGGGACTGATCGGCGGAGCCTCCAGAGGGATTGGCAAGGCCACAGCCGAACTCTTCGGCAGAGACGGCGGAGCCTCGTCCTGTGCCGAGCCGACGGGGCCGGAATTCCCTTCGCTGTCGAGGAAGGTCAGCGTCAGGCCTTCGGCTGCGGGTTGGTCTGAACTGATCTTGGCGGCACCCGTCTGCAGGATTCCTCCTGATACCACCATCACCCCCAGTTGAAGCCCTCTGTTACCAGTGGAGATTCCTCAAAGGCGTTGTCACCCATTAGACGACTCCCGGTCAACAGGCAACAAGAAACCCAATTCGATGGCCGTCAGGCCATCGACAATTCAGCAAGGTTCGCCTGATTCGCCTCCGCACCCGTACTCTTCGTTGTGGCGGCCTCGGGAGTTGTAGACTCCGGACCAGTCACCCATCAGGATCTAGGCGAAGATCGCAGCGGCCGAGGAGACGGCCAAACGACACCTCCAGGACGGCACCTTGGTACTGTACGACGTCACCAGTAGCTACTACACGGGGCGGCGTCCCAGCTTGGTGCAGTTCGGCTACAGCCGGGACGGAAGAAAAGGATTCCCGCAGATTCTCTACGGTTTGTTGTGTGACGGCGAAGGACGTCCGCTCGCCGTGGAGGTCTTTGCCGGCAACGAGGCGGATCCGAACACGCTGTCCTCACAGATAACAGAAGATCTTGAGGCGCTTTGACGTGCGGCAGGTGGTGCTGGTCGGCGAGCGCGGGATGATCACGTCGCGGCGGATCGTGTGCCTCAATCCACTTTTGGCTGAGGAGCGAGCCCGCAAGCGGGAGGCCCTGCTGCAAGCCACCGAGAAGAAACTCGAGGAGATCGTCGCGGCGACCCAGCGCCCCCAGCGAACCCTGCGGGGTCAGGAGAAGATCGCCCTGCGGGTGGGTAAGCTGATCAACCGCTACAAAGTGGGCAAACACTTTCTCCTCGAGATCACGTCCGATCGCTTCCACTACCAGCGTGACCAGGAGAAGATCGACGCCGAAGCGGCCTTAGACGGACTGTACGTGATTCGGACCTCGGTCCAGTCCCCGGCCCTGTCCTCCGAGGGGGTAGTGCGGGCCTACAAAGACCTCAGCAAGGTGGAACGAGCGTTTCGCTGCTTCAAGGGCGTGGACCTGAAGGTGCGACCCATCTATCACTGGTTAGACGAGCGCATTCGCGCCCACGTGTTTTTGTGTCTGCTCGCCTACTACGTGGAATGGCACATGCGCCAGCGTCTGGCCCCGGTTCTCTTTGACGATCACCGCCGCGAAGAAGCCGAGCGGACGCGTCGATCGATTGTGGCCCCGGCGCCGCGCAGTGAGGCCGCCCAGCGGAAAGACCAAAGCAAGTGCACCGAGGGGGATCAACCCGTGCATAGCTTCCGCACTTTGTTGGAAGACCTGGGAACCTTAGCCAAGAACCGCGTGCGCATGCCCGGCGATTCCTCCCCGGGATTCGACGTCCTCACCCAAGCGACGCCTCTACAGCAACAGATCCTGGATTTGCTCGACGTTCCCCTTACCTTATAGCCAGAAAAGCCAGAACCGATGCACTTCATTCAAGGTCTAAGTAACTTCTCTTCAGTGGCTTAGATCAGTTTTGGAAGAAAAAGTATGGTCTAGAAGAAGCCCTAGAGTGTATCGCCGCAGGGGGTAAGCGTCCCCGTGTCGCCGAGCCAACATCCACCGCGAAACCAATCCGAAATGCTTCCGGAGGCTGATTCGACTGGATTCTCCCTGCCAGGGCGGACCGAAGAACCCACCTCTGTTAAGATCGCAGCCAAGTTCTGAACGGACCAAAGAGCACAAGGAGGTGGATCGTGGAGACGAGTCTGATTGGGCGAACCGCGCTGATCACTGGCGGTGGAACTGGAATCGGAGCCGCCATTGCACAAGGCATGGCGGCCGAGGGGGCCAACGTCGTCGTCAACTACAGCCGCAGTGGCGTTGTCAAGTTAAGCGGCGGTCGAAGACAATAGGCGCATGGAATCACTCTACCGAGGCCATCGTTTTCCGCCTGAAACCATCAGCCGAGCCGTCTGGCTCTATCATCGTTTCACTCTGAGCTTTCGCGATGTCGAAGACTTGCTTGCCGAGCGCGGTATTTTGGTTTCCTATGAATCGATTCGTTACTGGTGTCTGAAGTTTGGTCCTAGATACGCCCGTTCACTGCGGCGGAAGCAGGGACGACTGGGCGACATCTGGCACGTTGACGAACTTTTCATCACGATCCGACCAACGCTATTACCTGTGGCGAGCAGTCGATCAAGATGGAGATGTGATCGACATCCTCGTCACGCGCCGTCGAGATCGTCGAGCCGCCAAACGCTTCTTTCGTAAGGTGTTGAAACATCAAGGCCAGACACCCTGGCAACTAATCACGGACAAGCTGCGAAGCTACTCGTCTGCCCATCGAGAAGTGTTCCCCTCGGTCGTGCATCGAACCGGCCATCATGAGAATAACCGCGCTGAAGTCTCGCACCAGCACACCCGAGAGCAGGAAGGCCAAATGCGCCGCTTCAAATCAATGGCGCAAGCCCAACTCTTTCTTTCCGTCCACGGTCCGATTCAGAACCTATTCCGAGTTGGCCGTCACCACCTCGGATCTATCAACCACCGGATCCTTCGATGCCGAGCTTTCACCGAATGGAGAGAGGCGACTTGTGTCTCTTGAAACCGAACCATATCCGGAATCAGTGTCTCCGAAAAACGAGCGCAGGCCAATAACTTGACAACGCCTCGATTCGGGTCATCCGGTAAATGGGGAGGTGGGGACGTGGTTGGCACCTTCCGGATCCCAAATCTGCTCCCCGTTCGCTTGTCCATATAGTCGGCTGCAGTAGCAGAGGCCGTGGGAACTGTGGAAAACTCCGAGCGACATCGAACCGGGCCAGCAAGCCCGTGATACGGAGTTTTCCAAGCGCTGTGCGAACGGTGGAAAAACAACTGCGAGCACTTGCCAGTTCTCCTCTAGAACTACTTGTTTTTCCACGGTTTGCATAGTGCGGCAGTTTCCATGGCCTGCCTTTGACTGGCGGCACCTCCCCATTTACCGGATGAACCAAAGTTGTTCTCTTCCTGGATTCCAAAGCTTGGAATCGACATGTCCACATGGTAGGCAGCCAATTGATTCACGGGATCGTTGTCACCCCCCTCCTGCCAAGCCGTACGCACGCCGAAGTGCTCGCATAGTGTTGCTATCTTCTTGGCTTGAGTGATGCCTCCGATGGCACAAACGCGACAGCGAATGAAGTCAATCAGGCGCTCGGAAATCAGGGGACCCCACTCCAGCGGATGGGTAAACAGCTCACCCATCGCCATGGGGGTGTTGGTTTGTGCGCGGATCGTTCGAAAGTGGTCGATCTGCTCGGGAGGCAGTATGTCTTCGACGAAGAACATCCGCATCGGCTCCAGACGCCGGGCCAGCTGCAGGGCGGCGGTAGGTGTCAGATGCTCGTGAACATCGTGGAGAAGCTTGACCTCCCAACCAAGCTTGCTGCGGAGGTGCCCGAACAACCTCGGAATGGTCTCTATATAGAGATCTTCGTCGAATGCCCGGCCCTGGTAACCGGATTCGGGACGGCTGCCTTCGCCTGGAGGAACGAAGCCACCGCCCCCGTAGCCGCCCATCTGGACTCGGACGTGGCGAAAGCCCTTCTCCATCCACATCTGAACACTCTCTACGCAGGCATCTCGGGTCGGCCCGCCGGCGTGGGCGTACAAGGGCACGGCATCGCGCACCTTTCCACCCAGAAGCTGGTAGACAGGCATGTTGGCGCGCTTGCCCTTGATGTCCCACAAAGCCATGTCGAGTGCCGCCTGCGCAACATTGGTGACGTTGCCATTGCGCCAGTAGGACCGGGTGTGCGTCGATTGCCACAGATCCTCGACGCGATCCGCATCCTTTCCAATCCAGAACGGCGCCAGATGCTTTTCGATCGCCGCCTTGACCGACCAGGAGAGGAAGGCATTGTGGGCCGATCCGATTCCGTACAATCCTGGTTCGCTGGTGATCACCTTGACGAAGATCCAGGAACGGTTGGGTGTTGGGCTGGTGGCAATGACCCTGACATCCCGTATCTCCAAAGGAGGGAGGCCTCGAATCGCCTCCGCGTATAACTGCTGAGCCCAGCAGGGAGTCAACAACAAACGACCGAGAAAATCGCGTCGGCAAAGCATGGTAGATCATCTCCACGATCGGCACGGCCTTCCCTTCGCGGGGGCAGGCCGATTCGGTGGTCACGCCTGAACACTCGATTGAATCTGCGACCCCCAGACTATCGGTGGCTGCCGACGAGATCAAGATGACCATCGCGTCCCGAAGCGGTGTACAATGGCGTCACCCCGTGCTTGAATCGGTTCAGGTGAAGCTGCATGGCGACTACCTACCCACGAAAAGCGCCGGAACCTGCTTAGGAAATCCCATGGATAAGACCCAGCTGTCACAGGACCTTCGAAAGGGGCAATTTGGTCGCGGCTTCGCGTTGACCCTGCTCTCGCTGTTGCTGGTGTTCGCTCCCCCGCCCGGCCGGCTTCAAGCTGGGCCGCGATCAGATCACTTTGCGGGGCTGGGTGATGAATATCTGAAGCAGACTCGACCGCTGATGCGGGAGTTCTGCCTGGGCTGCCATTCGACGGAGAAGAAGATTGGCAACCTGGACCTGGAGCGCTTTGCCAGCCTGGCCGAGGTGCGTGGGGATACCCAGAAGTGGCTCAAGGTCACCGAGATGCTCGACAACGGCGAGATGCCCCCAAAATACTCAGCACAATTGTCGCCCGAACAGCACAAGCAGCTGCGAAGCTGGGTGCAACGCTATCTCGATGCCGAGGCTTTGGCCAATGCGGGAGATCCGGGTCTGGTGGTGCTGCGCCGGCTGAACAACGCTGAATACACTCACACGGTTCGCGACTTGACAGGCGTCGCCTTGGATCCAGTCCGCGAGTTCCCGGGCGATAGTGCCGCCGGCGAAGGGTTCACCAATACCGGGAACTCCCTCGCGATGTCGCCTGGACTGTTGAAGAAGTATCTCGACGCCGCCAAGGGGATCGCCCAGCACGCGATGCTGCTGCCAGATGGATTTCGGTTCTCAGAGCACGCGACGCGACGCGACTGGACGGACGAGATCCTGGACCAGATTCGGGCGTTTTATGCAGAGTTCGTGCGTGCGGCAGACTTTGGAGTCGGGTCAGCCGTAGGGAATGTCAACGTTCACGCCGACACCCGAATCGGACTCGCCGGACTGCTGCCTCTCGAGAAATATTTTGAAGCGACCCTCGCCGAGCGGAAGGCACTCACGAAAGGAAAGAAGCGGATCGCGGAGGTGGCGCGCGATCGGCAACTGAGTGCCAAGTATCTCGCCACCCTCTGGTCGAGTCTCACGGGATCGAACCGATCGCTCCTGCTGGACGATCTGCGTGCCCGCTGGCGCCGCGCTGGCCCCGACGAGGCCCCCGCACTTGCCGCTCACGTGGCCATCTGGCAGCAGGGACTGTGGAGCTTCGGCCCGGTCGGACTGATCGGGCGAAAGGGGGGCCCATCCCGGTGGATGGAGCCAGTCACTCCCCTGCAAACGGAACACACCCTGTCTTTCGTGATCCCGAAATCGGGAGAGGGCAAGCCACAAACGGACGTCGTCCTCTCGCTGGTCTCAAGCGATGCCGGCGATGGCAACGATCATGACTTCGTCGTCTGGCAACAACCCCGCTTCGTGGCTGAAGGGCAGCCGGACATCCTGTTGCGTGACGTCCGGAGCCTGGCCGGGAGCTCCGGTCCCGCTCGCCCCCCCGAGACATCGATCGCTGGAAAGGAGTGGGGCCTGGCGCCCGAGATTTTCGGGAAACATCCGAACGGTACTCCCATAGACCCAGCCTCCCTCTGCGTTCGCGCTCCCTCCGTGATCTCGGTTCGTTTGCCGGGCCATCTGCTGGCAGGCCGAACGTTGGTCGCGACCGCCCATCTGGAAAAGGAGACGGGTCAGGACGGGAGCGTCCAAGTCCAGCTTGTCGGTGGAACCCCCGTACCCACCTCCAAACTGATTCCGAGTGAAGTAGTGGTGGCCTTCTCTCGGGTAACCCAGGTGTTCTCGGAGCACCGGTCCGTCTCTTTCAAGCGGCCGATTCTGATAGGCGAAGGCGGTAGCAAGCGCGCAGTCATCGAGTCGGCACTGGATGACTATCGCCAGCTGTTTCCGGCCGCACTCTGCTTCAACCAGATTGTGCCTGTCGACGAGGTGCTCACACTGGCGACGTTCTATCGAGAAGATGATCATCTGGCAAGACTGATGCTCGACGAGACCCAGAGCGCTCGACTCGACCGACTCTGGGAGGAGCTGCACTATGTCAGTCATAGCGCCTTTCTGTACGCCACTGCCGTGGATCTGCTGTTGGAAGTGATGGCTGGCAACGGCCTCGACGACAAGACTCAATACAACGCTTTGGTGCCGCTGCGCGAGCCCTCCGAGCGACGGGCGGCGGACTTCAGAAAGGAGCTGATCGAAGACGAGCCAGGACAGGTCGAAGCCCTGATCGACTTCGCTGCTCGGGCCTATCGCCGTCTCCCGACCGAGGCCGAAGTAGAGGATCTGAGAGGGCTCTATAGCCGACTGCGGGAACAGGAACTGGAGCATGAAGAGGCCTTTCGCCTCACCCTCGCCAGGGTCTTCGTAGCGCCGGGATTCCTGTACCGGCTCGAAAACGAACCGATAGCAACTGATTCCGCCCCGGTCTCTGATTGGGAGTTGGCAAGCCGCTTGAGCTATTTCCTCTGGTCTTCGCAGCCGGATGAAGAGCTGCGCAAACTGGCTACACAGGGAAGGCTGCACGAATCCGAGGTGATTGGGGGACAGGCGGAACGGATGCTGAGAGACCCTCGTGTCCGTCGGCTGGCCATCGAGTTCGCCTGTCACTACCTACACATCCACGACTTCGCCTCGATCGAGGAAAAAAGCCAGAAATACTATCCAGAGTTCGCGGACCTCCGCAGCGACATGTACGAAGAATCGATTCTGTTCTTCACGGATTTGTTCCAACGGGACGGCTCCCTGCTGAACCTCCTTGACGCCGACCACACCTTCGTCAACGAACGGATGGCCAGGTTCTACGGCATCGAGGGGATCAAGGGTGAAGGATGGCATCGGATCGAGGGAATGCGCAAGAAGCACGGACGCGGCGGCATCCTGGGCCTGGCGACGACGCTTGCCAAGCAGTCGGGAGCCTCCCGCACCAGTCCCATTCTGCGGGGTAACTGGATCAGTGAGGTGCTGCTCGGTGAAAAGCTTCCTCGCCCACCCAAGGAGGTCCCCCAACTTCCCGCGGATGAAATCGCGACGGACGGTCTGACGGTGCGTCAGCTGGTAGCCAAACATACCAGTGAACCCCAGTGCGCCTCCTGCCATCAGAGAATCGACCCCTTCGGCTTCGCGCTGGAGGGCTTCGACACCATCGGTCGGCGTCGCGACAAGGATCTCGCTGGCCGTCCCATTGACACCAAGACCAGACTTCCCGACGGAACCCGGATCGAGGGTCTAACGGGCCTGCGGGACTACCTGTCGAAGACGCGCCGTGATGCCGTCCTGGGCGTGTTCTGCCGCAAGCTTCTGGGCTACGCCCTGGGCCGGGAGGTGCAGCTCTCCGACCAACCTTTGCTTGCTGAGATGCAGCAACAGCTGGCGAGAAACGACTACCGCTTCTCTGTGGCCGTAGAAATGATTGTCCGGAGTCGTCAATTTCTGCACATTCGGGGAAAAACAGCACAGTTTGCCGGGCGTCAATGAGCCAATTGCCGTCCTGCTTGGTGCTTGTGATTTGGAGTTTGTTTGTATCTTGTTCCTTGGGCTTTTCGAAGTTTCACCCTAGAATAGGACTAGACTGCGTCAGCTTTTCTATGAGGTAGATCATGAAGAACCATCACTTATCTCGTCGAAGGTTTCTCCGTGGAGTCGGTGTCTCGATGGCGCTGCCCTGGATGGAGTCGATTCCCGTGTGGGGCGCCAAAGCCACTGCAGCTGTCGATCCGGGAAGTCAGGCACCGATCCGATTCGGGGTTCTGTTCTCGGGAAACGGCTTTCACACCGAAGAGTGGTGGGCCAAGGAGCAGAACAAGCAGATCGAACTGGGCCAGGTGCTGGCGCCGATCTCCGACTTTCGCGAAAAGCTGCTCTTCATCCGCGGACTCTACAATGAGGAAGCGCTCAAGGGAAATATCCATAGTTCGATGACGGGGAATCTCCTTTCCGGAGCTCCCCTGGCCTCGGGAGGCGCCATCCGCTCCGGCACCAGCGTCGACCAGATCATCGCACAGCGCTACGGACAGTCGACCAAGGTTCCAAGCCTGGTGATGGGCTGCGAGAGGTCCAACCCTGGGATTCACAAAGACTATTCGATGCTCTACAGCTCCCACATCTCGTGGAGCTCTCCGACCGCTCCCACGCCCCTAGAACTCTATCCCGCCCTCGCTTTCGACCGGCTCTTCAAGGATGAAGTAGAGCGTGGCGACCGCAGCGTACTCGACTCGGTGCTGGATGAAGCACGCGGGTTTCGCCGCAACATCAGCTCCGGCGATCAACTGAAGCTCGACGAGTACCTCAACTCCGTACGCGAAGTCGAGCAGCGCATCGAGAAGGCGGGACAAAAGGGCGAGCTTCAGGGTTGGCGGCCGACTCTTGACGGGCCCAACCTGCCGCGTCCGGCTGACGGCATTCCGCAGACCCTGGGCGAGCACATGCGGCTGATGTGCGACATCATGGTGCTGGCCTTCCAGACGGATACTACCCGGGTATGCACGCTGAAACTCAACAACGATCACAGCTATCTGCTCTTCCCGCACTTGAACGTCCACATAGGACACCATGAGCTCTCGCATCGCAACAACCAGGACTGGATCAGAGTGAATCAATTCTTCCTGGAGCAATTCGCCTACATCGCCCGCAAGCTCGACGCGATTCAGGAAGGCGAGCGAACCGCTCTCGACAACTCCATGCTGATGTACTGTTCGAGCATGCTTACGGGCACTCACATCGCCACCCAGCTACCGGTGGCAATCCTCGGAAGCGCCGGTGGCCGGCTTGAAACTGGCCGGATACTCGACTATCTCGAGAACCCGAACCGCAAGATGTGCAGCCTCTATCTGTCGATGCTCGACAAGTTTGGTATCCATCTGGAGAAGCTCGGCGACTCGGACCAACGGCTGGCAGAAGTCTGATCTGTTGAACTCTTTCCGTTTCGCCACGACCAGGCGTCACGGAGGCCAGATACCTCTCGATTACCCTCTCTCGAGACCTGCATAGCCCGGATTTCTCACGCCCGGTCGTCGGTAGAACGGTGCTGCTGCGCCCGTCGCCCCTCCCCTCGTAATTTTGTTCGTTGTTTGTCCGACAGCGACGTTAGGTACTGCTGATACCAGGTTCGAGCGCCTGGCTCAGTCCCACCACTAAACGAAATCAGGGGAGTTCACACCATGTCACTCTATCTCTTCGCAGTTCTCTTTCTGTTAGCCGCAAACCAACCTGCCCTTTCCCAGGTCCTGGTCAACGAGGTTGACGCAGACCAGTCAGGCACGGATGACGCGGAGTTCGTCGAGCTCTTCGACGGTGGGGTCGGCGGCACCGATCTCTCTGGCCTGGTTCTGGTACTTTTCAACGGCGGCAGCGACACCTCCTACGCTGCCTTTGACCTGGACGGCCACTCCACCGGGGTGAGCGGATTCTTCGTCCTCTGCGGCGATGCCGGCAACGTTGCCAACTGTGACCTCGATGTCGCTCCCAACACCAATCTCATTCAAAATGGCGCCGACGCCGTGGCCCTGTATAGCGCTGACGGCACAGACTTTCCGAATGGCACGACGGTGACCACAACCAACCTGTTGGACGCGTTGGTGTACGACACAGATGACGCCGACGACGGCGGCTTGCTGGTGCTTCTAAACGGGGGACAATCTCAGGCCAACGAGGCTGCGGGAGGATCCAGCGGAACCCAGTCCAATCAGCGCTTTCCTGATGGATCAGGTGGGGCGCGGAATACCGCAACCTTCAAGCAGGAGACTCCGACTCCTGGCGGAATCAATCTGCCGGTCGAGCTGCTGAGCTTCGAAGTCAACTGAGCGCTGACTTCAATTGATTGCGAGTTGAAGCTTTCGGCAAGAAGAAGGTGTAGGGACAGCATCTGACAGAACAGTGACCCGTAGGATGGGCACTCTTGCCCGTCAAGGACACCGACGGGCAGGAGTGCCCGTCCTACAGGCATCATGATAGTGGATCGCTTAAACAGGATCTGGAAGCTGAAAGGGTTTGCGATAATCCCGACGCAAGAGTCGGTTGGCCTGCTCGTCTCCGACGATACTCTCGGTCGCCGGATCGAAGCGCAGCTCGCGGCGCACTCGGGTCGAGATGTTGGCCAACTCACAGAAGACGCCAGAAAGGTGGATCTCCTCGACCTCCGCGGTCAAGATCTTCCGGTCTCCGGCCCGCAGGGCGTCAACGAAGTTCTGGTAGTGATGCAGGGTAGGCAGCTCTCCCATAGGAGGCTCGGCCTTGTCATTGCGCCCCAGAAAGACCTGGTAGTCGCAGCCCGCACCCGGCCTCTCAACCCGATGCTTCATGTGGATGTACCCTTCGGTGCCGTAGAGATCCCAGGTGAACTCCGCAAACCACTGCCGCTTGGGATAGACGGCACGCCGGGGAATTACCCGACCCTGGTCGGAGTAGAGATTGCGGAGATCACAGGTTAACAGGGCCCCATCCGCAAACTCGAAGGTGGACCGATACGTGTTGGGAGTCTGGGCCTGATCCTTGGGACCGAAGCGGCTTCCCGCCGCGTGGGCCCGGACGGGGAGACCCCGCCCCATCATCCAGCGGCAAATATCGATGATGTGAACGCCGTTGTTGCCCATTTCCCCATTCCCAAAGTCCCAGAACCAGTGCCAGTTGTAGTGGACCAGGTTTTGATGGTAGGGCTGTTGGGGTGCCGGTCCTACCCAGAGGTCCCAGTCGAGCCAGGAGGGTGAGGGTTCGGGCTGCTTGAAACCGATTGGGTCCCGGGGGTTGGGAAATTCACAGCGAGCCCAATAAACATCCCCAATGATCCCTTCCCGCACCAGTTGGGCGACCCGGCGAAAAGATCCACTGGAACGCCGATTGGTCCCGCCTTGCATGATCCGGTCGTACTTGCGGGCGGCTTCGACCAGCTTGCGTCCCTCGAACACATTGTGAGAGATCGGCTTCTCTACATAGACATGTTTCCCCGCCTGACAGGCCCAGATTCCGGCCAGGGCATGCCAGTGATTGCAGGTGGCGATGGTCACGGCATCCACAGAAGGATCGTCCATGATGCGCCGCATGTCCTTCTCGATCCGAGGCCTCTTGCCGCTGAGCTTCTCGACGGCATCCGCCTTTTCACGGCTGCGCCTTTCGTCCACATCGCAGACGGTGACAATCTCAACGCCCTCGACGTCGTGGGCGTCGCGGATTAGGGCCCCCCCTCGACCACCCGCGCCGATAAGGGCTACCCGGATCCGATCGTTGGCATTCGCCCATCGGTGGGAAGTCCCCACCAGGGAGGCGCCCGCCCAGGCGGAGGTCTTTAGGAACTGGCGCCGCTTGAGTTCAGCCATGCAGGTTCTCCTTATCGTTCAACCTATCGACTGGGTAAGGCCTGTTTCCGAGGCCCGATAGGCCCCGAAAATGACCCTTAGGACGTGCAACGAGTCTGCTCCCGTCAGCGGCGCCTTTCCCACTCCCCGGGCGACGTCCACTGCCGCTTGGACCAGATAGAAGTAGGCCCCGGGCTCCAGGGAAAAAGGAAAGGACTGGACCCCTTTGGGCGCGTCCGGATGGGTCGAGTACCAGGTCACGGGACTGTGCATGGGATCCAGCTTGACCCACCCCTGCGATCCCCAGAGGGTAATACCCAGGTGGTATCCCTTGTCCAGGTAATAGCCACCGTGGAGCGTGCCCACCATCCCCTTCTTGAACTTCAGGGCCAGGGCGACCGCGTCCTCGATTTCCACGGGTTGTCCGCCTACGTTGCGGGTTACCGCAGCTACCTGCTCGATCCGATCCCCGGTCAGATACTGAATCAGATCCAGATAGTGAATCCCCAACCAGATGAGCTGTCCTCCTCCTGCCTTGTCCTTGAAGGCCAGCCAGGAGCGATGGTAGCGAGGACGGGTGAGACGGGTCTGATCGGCAACAAAGACCAGATGAGACCCATAAGGCTTGCCCAGCAGTCCTGAATCGACCAACTCTTTGGCCTTGAGGGCCCCGCGATGCAGCCGTGTACCCAGTGCCAACATCAGGCTCAGGTTCTTCGAGTCGGCCAACTGGACCAGCGGTTCGAAGTCCTCGGCCCGGACGCAGGAGGGCTTTTCGGCCAGGACATGGGCCCCGGACTCCAGCGCCTTGCGAATGAGTGGAGGAGCCAGGTGGGCCTCGAGGCTGAGGATCACGGACCGGGGCTTCACCTCCTTGAGCATCTTGTCGTGGTCGCGGAAGGTGGTCAGCTTGCTGCCCAACAGCTCCTTTGCCTTCTCGAAGGTAGTCCCGCTCTGGTCCGACAAGGCGACGGAAGCTACCCCCTTGGCCTTGGCCAGGGAGTCCAGGTAGATGCCTAGATGGGGACCCTTTTCCTGGGTGATTACCCCTACCTTGATCGACTCTTCGGCCGCTAGAGTTCGGATCGACGACACAGCCAGGGAGGAAAAAACGGCGCCTCCAGTACTCTTCTTGAGAAAGGTTCTTCGTTTCATGATGCGTGCAAGTCTAACAGTCGAGGCGACGGGAATAGTAGCTTTGGGCTCCAGGCCGAAGTGTTTTGCTTCTTTCGAGCCTTTGGCTCAACATACGGCGGCTTGGAAGCCACCGCCACGTCCCTTAGGGTCTGCACAAGACCCCTAGCCCGTATTTCTCATACCCGGTCGTCGCGAGAGGCCGAAAGCGCCGTCCTGACAAGGCTTGCGACCGAGGCCCCCGCAGTCGTACTTTGACAGTACGTCGAGGAGGCCGACGGAGCATAACGCAGTCAGGGCGGATGGTTGCGGCCTCGCAGCAGACTGGGTGCGAGAAATGCGGGCTAGGGCTGCTTCAGAAAATCGCGGGCGATTTCGGCGTAACCTTCCGTGTAGTCAGTCTCCAGGTAGTGCGCCCCGAAGTACTCCAGGGGGGCAAAATCCGATAGATCATAGATCGGCGAAGGATCGAACTGAACTACCCCATCGCCGGCCCGGCAGACGTGGACGTTCGTGTCCGTCGTTGAGTGTGAGGTGTCGATGAGCTGTAGAACGTCGGCTCCCTGGCCGTCCGCTCTCGGAATCACCTTGATACGCCAGGCGGGCTGCAGGTTGGGCAAATCGTCGCTGCTCGCCGGCCGATGCATCGTAGAGCGGATGACCATTACCGAGGCACCTGCCAATCGGGTGTCGGTAAACATGACTCTCTCATCCAATCCAACTTCAATTTCGGCCGAGACCTTGGGAGTCCCGTAGATTTCCCGGCCGGCCGGAATGCTGGAGCGCGAATTCAGGAAAGCGATCGGCGCGAAGTACCCGACCTGCCCTTCGTAGGTGCACTTCACCGACAGAACACTCTCCTGGAACTCACCGTAGCTGGAGGTCCAGGGAGCCGTGAGCCCGATGGCAACACAGAAGCCATCGTCGGAAGGCTCGAAGCAGGCCGGCAGCACTCGATCGATCGCAGCCAGATCGGCGCGGAAATAGACGAATTGAAAGCGTACCCCTCGGTAGCGACAAGGGGGCATTGGGTAGTAGGGGCAGAAGGCCGGCATGTTGGCGATCTGGTCTAGTGGAATTGTCATCGGTTCCTCCTTCGTATGTCAGTAGTCAGTGAGCAGTGAGCAGTGAGCAGTGGTGGAGTGGTGGAGTCGTGGAGTGATCACTCTCGAGCCATCAGTTCCCTACAGCAGATTTCCACTATCCAGTCCACCTACTGTTCACTGTCTTCACTGCACCACTGCTCACTGCACGACTGCACAACCGCACAACTGCACCACTGCACCACTGCTCACTGCTCACTACGCTTCGGTGGGGTTGCCGAGACTCCCTCCAATCCACCGCTTATTCTCAAGACCTCTCCGGTCACCCATGAATTCGCGGGGTTGCACAGGAAAGCGACGCCCCTGGCGATGTCCTCCGGTTCTCCCCAACGCCCCAGCGGAACGGAGTTTCGGACGCGCTCGATCATCTCATCTTCGGTGATGTTCAGGGTCCGGCAGCGCTGGGCCATGGTTTTCTGATTGAACTCCGTGTAGACCGGACCCGGACTGATGGCGTTGACCCGCACGCCATAGGCTGCCAGTTCCAGTGCCAGGGTCCTGGTAAGACTGATGACCCCCGCCTTGGCCACATTGTAGGCGGCGACCAGGGCAGCGGGACTCTGGCCATTGATGGACGCGAGGTTGACGATGGATCCCGACTCCTGGGTTTCCATTATCGTTCCGGCAGCGCGGCAACAGTAGAAGGTCCCGGTCAGATTGACCTGTAGCACGCGGAACCACTCCTCGTCGCTCAGCTCGACGATAGGGGTTACCTGCTGACCCACTCCGGCAGAGTTGACTAGAATGTCCAGACGACCGTGCTCTTTCTTGACGCCTTGGAAGAATGCGGCCACCGCCGAGCTATCGGTTACATCCAGGCGGGATGACTCGGCTGTCCTGCCGTCTTCGGAAAGTGCGGCTGCCTCGCCTTGGGCTTTGTCTTGCTGCACGTCGGCGAGGATCACCGACGCTCCCTCATCGGCTAGCTGCCTCGCGATCCCCAGCCCCAAACCCTGCGCCGCTCCGGTGACGACGGCAACCTGCCCAGCGAGATTCAGATTGTCCCTTGCCCCAGACCCCATCCCTATATGGTAGGGGAACACGACCGCGGTGGAAAGGTTTCAAGGACAGCTATGGTGGGAGGTTTTGTGGGCGAACACACCTATCTCGACGTTTTGGGTTGACTTTCTAATTCGTGAGAGATACTTCTGCTCTACCCCGGGCATGGTGACGTGCTCGGGATAGACTCCGATGACCGGGGCAGCGTTTGCGGTCGAGGCGGCGCAAAGTCAACTATGCTTGAAGCCTCCGCTTAAGCCGAGAGGCCAGCCCGAGAAGAGCCCCAATCTGAAGTCGAGATGGAAAAGCCGAGAGGGACTATCCGCCGACGCGAATTCGGCAAGCAGCTTGCCGCTGCCGGAGGCTTGGCCCTGGGCGTGACTTCTGCCGGTGGAGGGGTGCCGCAAACCGAGAGGCTGATGAAGAAGGTCAAGCTTGGTTTCGACAACTATGCGATCCGGGAATTCGCTTGGAAGGCCCCGAGACTTCTGGACTACGCCGCCTCCCAGCAGCTGGATAGCATTCTTCTGTCAAACCTCTTCGTCTACGAAAGCCACGACCAACCCTATCTCAGCGAAATCAAGGCAAGAGCGGATGATCTGGGAATCGAGATCCAGGTGGGTACCGGTGGCATCTGCCCCACTTCAGATAGGGTCGAAACCGCCTTCGGCAGCGCCGAGGAGCATCTCAAGCTCACCCTCCGTATTGCCGCCGCACTGGGATCCAACGCTGCTCGTTGCTTTCTGGGGGGTATGGACGATCGCAAGGATCCCGGAGGAATCGAGCGTCACATCGAGAGCACCGTAGCGGTCCTTCGAAAGGTGCGAAGCTACGCCCTCGATCTGGGGGTGAAGATCGCCGTCGAAAACCATGCCGGAGACCTGCAGGCCCGCGAGCTGATAGGCCTGATCGAGGAGGCTGGAAAAGACTACGTAGGGGCCACCGTCGACTCGGGGAATGCTACCTGGACCCTGGAAGATCCGGTGCGCAATCTCGAGATTCTCGCACCCTATGCCGTCAGCAGTGGAATACGCGATTCGATGGTCTGGGAAGACGAGCGAGGGGCACGGGTTCAATGGACCGCCATGGGCGAGGGCTGCGTGGACATGAAGGACTACGCGGACAAGTTCGCCAGACTCTGCCCCGGCGTTCCTTTTCAGCTCGAGATCATCTCCGGAGTACAGCGATCTTTTCCCTACCTGGAACCGGCCTTCTGGCCTCCCTATGAGGAGGTCCGGGCCATCGATTTCTCCGCCTTCCTGGCTCTTGCCAAGCGGGGGAAACCGATCGAAGCCTTCCAGGCCCCGAAAGCCCCTGAGCGCGCTGCGGCAGTCCGGAGCTACCAAAAGGACCAGCTGGAACGCAGCATCAAGTACGCTAAAGAGGTGCTTGGCCTTGGTCTGAGCTAAGGGTCTGCGCAAGAATAAGTTGGTAGAATTGGCGCTCAGATTTGCACCAGATTTGGCCGCGAACGATTGAGCGAAACCGCAGGCGTAGCCGGGCCTACGTTGAGGATTTCGCGATTGAGGAGCGGCCGAAGATGGTGAGAAGATGAGGTGCCAAAATGCCAAGTTATTCTTGCGCAGACCCTAAAGATGGAGAGACCCGATGATCACAGCCCTGGAACATGTCGCGATTGTCTCCGCCGATCCCAATTCCCTGGCGGAGTGGTACACCCAAACGCTTGGACTTGAGGTACTCTCGAAGGACGAGGAAAGCAGCACCTATTTCCTGGGAGTGCCTGGCGGAGGGATATTCGAGATCCTTCCCTCCAACGACCGACCCCGCCCCGAGGCCACCGATGACGATGTCGGCATCAGGCACGTGGCCTTCACCGTGGACGAGTTCGAGCCGACTTGCGAGGAGCTGCAACGCAGGGGCATCGAGTTCTCGCGCATGGCTGCCGGAAGTCCCGGGGAGACTCAGATGGCCTTCTTTCCAGACCCGGAAGGAAATATCCTGCAGATCGTCCGGCGACCCAAGCCCTTGGGCTGAATACTCGACCTAGAGAAGAAGAGGAGTCATTCGTATGCTTCCCGAAGAACGTCTTACTGAACTCGGAATCACACTACCTGAGCCTCCTTCCGCGGTTGGGGCCTACGATCCCTGGGTGCGAACCGGGAGCCTGGTCCTAACCTCGGGACAGCTACCCTGGCGGGATGGAGAGCTCGCTTATGCCGGAAGACTGGGAGATGAGCTAAGCGTCGACGAAGGCTACCAGGCTGCCAGACTCTGCGCTATCAACGCCATTGCCCAGCTCAAGGCCGCGGCGGGTAAATTGTCAAGGGTCAAACAGATTCTCCGCCTGGACGGATTTGTCCACTCTGCATCCGGTTTCCAAAACCAGGCGCAGGTATTGAACGGAGCCTCTGAGCTGCTGAACGACGTCTTTGGCCCCAAGGGGCGCCATACCCGGGTCGCCCTGGGCATCAGCGAAATGCCCCTGAACGCCGCTGTCCAATTGAGCCTCACCGCCGAGTTGGCCGATTAGTTCTCCTGAATGGGGCCAGTACTTCCCGAGGGTGGGACTAAGGGTCTGCGCAAGAATAACTTGGTAGAATTGGCGCTCAGATTTGCACCAGATTTGGCCGCGAACGATTGAGCGAAACCGCAGGCATAGCCGGGTCTACGTTGAGGATTTCGCGACTGAGGAGCGGCCGAAGATGGTGTGAAGATGAGATGCCAAAATGCCAAGTTACTTTTGCGCAGACCCTAAGCTGGAACTTGACGTGGCTTCGGTCTCCAGGCCGAAGAGTCTTCTTGTGCCGAGCCCTTGGCTCGGACGGCGGCCTGGAGACCGCCGCCACATCGTCGGACTGATATGAACCGCAACAGCACTCCGGTAGTCAAGGATCTGGTGCTGGTGGGCGGTGGCCACAGCCAGGTAACCGTTATCAAGAGTTTCGGCATGAAGCCGTTGCCGGGAGTTCGGTTGACGCTGGTTTGCCGCGATGTCCACACCCCCTATTCAGGAATGCTGCCGGGGCTGGTGGCCGGACACTATCAGTTCGACGATGCCCACATCGACCTGGGTCCTCTGGCAGAGTTCGCGGGAGCCCGGATGGTCCATGACGAGGTCATTGGTCTGGACCTGGATGCGCAAAAGCTGATCTTTCACAGCCGACCTCGGCTTTCCTATGACATGATTTCCATCAACATCGGTTCTACACCGACGGTTACTCACGTACCCGGAGCCGTAGGTGAGGTCATCCCTGTAAAACCCATCGGGGGGTTCATCGCCCGCTGGACCCAGCTGCGGAAGCGAGTCGTCGAGACAGAAGGACGGCTCCGGCTAGGCGTCGTCGGGGCCGGCGCAGGGGGAGTGGAATTGATCCTGGCAGTCCAGCAGGCTCTGCAGCGCCTGCTCGAGGACCTGGGCCGATCCCGCGATCAGCTGGAATTTCACCTCGTGGGTGGAGCCGACACTGTCCTGCCGACTCACAACCCGAGGGTACGCAAGAAGTTCGAGCGGGTGCTGACGGAGAGGCAGATTCAGGTATCGACAGGCCGGTTCGTCGAAAGGGTCCAGAATCGCCAGATCCGATTCGACGATGGATCGGAGCTGGAACTCGATGAGATTCTGTGGGTGACACAAGCTTCCGCCGCTCCCTGGCTGGCGGAGTCCGGGCTCGCAGTCGACTCGAATGGCTTCGTTCAGGTTCATGACACCCTTCAGTCGACTTCCCATCCCCAGGTCTTCGCAGCTGGCGATATTGCATCGGTCCTTTCCCACCCGCGAGAAAAGGCCGGAGTGTTTGCAGTTCGCCAGGGGAAGCCGTTGCAGGGAAATCTGCGACGAGCGCTGTTGGGCCAGCCGCTGAAGCCCTTTGCTCCCCAGAAGAAGTTCCTGAGTCTGATCAGTACCGGTAACCGTTACGCCGTTGCCTCCCGTGGCCGCTGGTGTCTGGAAGGGCAATGGGTCTGGACATGGAAGAACTGGATCGATCAGCGATTCATGCACCGCTATAACGTCCTTCCCGAAATGAAGGCAGAAGAGGATTCCAACCCGCCCGGCGTTCCGACGCCCGAGTCTGCTCTTCGGGAACTATCCAGCATCGCCATGCGCTGCCGTGGATGTGGGGCCAAGGTTGGGGCAACCGTCCTGAATCGGGTATTGGACCGAGTCCAACCCGTGGCCCACCCCAGTGTCATTAGCGGCCTTGCCTCGCCAGATGATGCGGCGGTCATCTCGGTTCCCCAGGGCAAGCACCTGGTTCACTCCGTCGACTTCTTCCCTGCCATAGTTGAAGATCCCTACACCTTCGGCAAGATCGCAGCCAACCACAGCCTGAGTGATATCTTCGCCATGGGGGCCCAACCCCAATCGGCGCTGGCGCTGGCAACCATACCCTATGGACTGGAGGAGAAAGTCGAGGAAACCCTGGAACTGCTCCTTGGTGGAGCCGTGGAGGTCCTGAATGCAGCCGACACACCCCTGGTGGGAGGCCACACCAGTGAGGGGACAGAGCTCGCTCTAGGCTTTGCGGTCAATGGTCTGGTCGATCCGGAACGGGTGCTTGAAAAGGGAGGCCTGAAGGCCGGTGATCAGCTGATCCTGACCAAGCCTATTGGTACCGGAACCCTCTTCGCCGCCCACATGCGCTTGAAGGCAAAGGGGCGCTGGATCGTGGCAGCGACACAATCCATGCTGCAGTCGAACCGGCTCGCAGCAGAGTGCCTGCTGCGCCGAGGGGCCCGCGCCTGCACTGATGTGACCGGTTTCGGACTCCTGGGTCACCTGGTCGAAATGACCCGGGCGTCCCAGTTGGACGCCAGACTCTCACTCTCCTCTGTCCCTCTGCTTGAGGGAGCTCTCGAGACAGTGAGCTCTGGGATCTTCAGCTCGCTACAACCCCAGAATCTCCGGTTGCGTCGTTCCGTTCGCAATCGTAAGATCCTCTCTGAGTCCCAGGCCGCGCCTCTGATCTTCGATCCGCAGACAGCCGGGGGCCTGCTTGCTGGCGTTCCCGCGGACGCGGCTCGAGAATGCCTGGAGGAACTGAAACAACTGGGATACGCAGAGGCTGCGCTCATAGGCACGGTCCAGGAACGAGGTAGCGGCCCGGAGTCCATCACGATCGAGGCCTGAGCTGCAACTTCATTTGGCCAGGAAGTCGAGAGAGCTCATCTAACCAAGCCTTGACTGTGTGTAGGATGGGCACTTTTGCCCGTCGCGGACACCGACGGGCAGGAGTGCCCGTCCTACAACTGAAACGGTGCTATCGAGGTCGCAGTAAGAGACAACCCTGTTTCTTTCTCAAATGGGGCCAACGTAGCTGAAGCTTGCACTGACTTGACAAGAAACAAGGAGTAACAACGATGATTGAAATAGGAAAACCCGCGCCCGCCTTCACCCTGAAGAACGAGAACGACGAGGATGTGAGCCTGACCGACCTTTCGGGCCAGTGGGCCGTGCTCTACTTCTATCCGAAGGACGACACGCCTGGATGCACCATCGAAGCCTGTGATTTCACCGAAGGCCTGGGAGGATTCGAGGCACTGGAGGCCGTGGTCTATGGCTGCAGTCCGGACGATCCAGAGTCCCATCGAAAGTTCATCGCCAAGTTCAATCTTCGCGTGGGACTGCTTTCCGACCCCAGCCACAAGATGATGGAGGAGTACGGGGCCTGGGGCGATAAGAACATGTATGGAAAGAAGGTCGAGGGAGTCATCCGCTCGACCCTGATCATCGATCCCAAAGGGAACGTGGCCCATCATTGGCGCAAGGTGCAGGCCAAGGGACACGCCGAAAAGGTGCGCGAGAGGCTGGCAGAAGTGCAGTCCAAGCAGCTATGAAGCGGCTGCCGGTTATTCCCCATGCTAGTATAAACAGGTGTCTGTTCGACTAGGGCAGGGTTCGATTCGTCCAAGACGGCCCTTCCACACTATTATTGGGCTTCTCAGTTGTTTCGGGGCCCTCTTCCTCCCCCTCCAACCAGTCATCGCCCAGGTCAATACCTGCTCGCTGCTCGGCATCGCCCTCGACTCGGAATCGCAGGGAGTCGAAAACGCAGAGTTGACGATTCTTCGGATCGGCACTAATGAAACCTTTCAGGCCCTCACCGACGAGAGAGGAGACTACCGGGTAGGAGGACTACCGGTGGGCAAATATCGGATCCGGTTGGAGCACGTCAGCTTCAGGACGGAGGTTCGACGGGGAGTTGTGCTTCAGCTGGGACAGACTCAACGACAAGACTTTCTGCTGCACGCCGGACTGCCCCAGGACGTGTTTGAGTCCGAGGCGGCAACCTCGCTCCTCAATTCCGAGAAGGCCGAGATGGGCCAGGTAATCGACCGGAAGCAGCTGGAAGACATGCCCATCAACTCCCGCGACTTTACCGAGTTGGCTACCCTGGCGCCGGGCACCGCCCCTGCCAGCAGTACCAGTAGCTTCAGCAGCGCCTTGGGCAACATCAGGGTCGGAGGGATGAGGGAACGCGACAACATTACCTACGTCGACGGCTCCATTGTGCCCTCATTCTCAAATTTCAAGCCCAGCGTGGACGCGCTTCAGGAGTTCGAGGTCAAGACGGGACTTTATGGAGCCGACTACGGAATACTGCCCGGCGGGCAGATCATCGCGGCGACCAAGAGCGGCGGAAATGAGCTACACGGGAATGTCTTCTGGTTTCATCGCAACGACAACCTCGATGCACGTAATTTCTTCGAACACGAAAAACAGGAGTTCAAACGGAATCAGTTGGGGGGAACCCTGGGGGGACCGGTCTACCTCCCCGGCATGATCAATGGAAAGGACACCGCCTGGTTCTTTGTCTCCTATCAGCTCGAGTCTGTCCGCGAGGTGCGCCCGCTGACGGGCGTTGTGCCCACGGCACAGGAGAAGATGGGACATTTCGCAAACACCATCCAGGATCCACTCACCGGCAATCCGTTTCCCAATAACATCATCCCCGAAGATCGCATTGATCCAGTCTCCAGGAAGCTGCTGACGTTCTGGCCGGCTCCCAACACGCCCGGGGCTTTGAACTACACCAGCCCCGACTCCCATGCTCCCTTCGACAATCCCCAGCTGATCGCTCGGATGGACTTCAAGAACTCGGAAACCAGCAAATGGTCGGGTCGCTTCCTCTGGAACTCGGGCCCCTTCTTGAGCATCCGACCCTTTTCAGAGTTCTCCTCGACCCAGCCCCTACATATCTACGGGCAATCCATCTCCAACCAACGAAGCTTCTCAACCGGCATCCAGAACGTGGCCAGCCTGCATTGGAGTCGACGGCCCTATGATGCGGAAATCTCCAGCCCCAAGACCGAGATCGTGCAGGGCCTGGGAGTGCCTGAGCTCCTGGAGGAGGAAGTAGATCGAACCGGTGTCCCCACGATCGAGATCCAGGGCTTCACGGGTATTGGAGACATTTCGCTGCTGGGTCGCAGCGTCACCGGCAACTGGCAGGTCAAGGATGACATTGCTCTTCAGAAGGGCAGGCATAACATCAAGGCGGGAGTTGAGTTCCGGCAGCACTACCTTTTTCTGGCGATGGCCAGACGCTCCAAGTTCGATTTCTTCGACCGTTACACGGGAAACGGCTTCGCCGACTTCCTACTCGGCCATCCGGCCCGTTCCACCTCTGGAGGGAGAATCGCTGCGAGGGAGTCTTCATCAGAACAGTCTCTATTGGTATCTACAGGACAACTGGCGACTGACCCCCACCTTGACCCTCAACATCGGCGTTCGCCACGAACTGAGGCAGCCCTGGAGAGACAAGCGCGGCTTCGTCACCAACTTCGACACTGCTCTGGGCGAGCTCTCTCCACCTCTGCAAGACTTCGACCTGGCTGAGGGTGAGACCGGTCGATTTCTGGCGAACGTCCCCCTCGTCCAGTGGAACAAGACGGGAGCGTTCCTGCCTCGCCTGGGCATTGCCTATCACCTCGCCTCCTCCACGGTACTGCACACGGGTTACGGCATCTACGCCAACGAGCCAGACACCGGCATGATCTACCGACTGGTCGAAAACCCCAGGCCGGGAGCACAGCGCCTGACCTTCGATGCACCTTTGGAAAGCCCGACCCTGAGCCTTTCGAATCCCTTCCCCGCGGAGCTCCAGGATACGGCCGTTCCCAACTATTTCGGCATCGAGAGTCCTCTCCCCCATGCGCTGAGCCACGTCTGGGGGATCTCCCTGCAGCAAGAGTTGAATTCGAGTCTGATCGTAGAGGCGGGTTACCAGGGCTCTCACGGCACCCATCAGTTGGAGACGGTTTCCCTGAACGACGCCACGCCGGGAACCGGCGACCGGCAGACTCGGCGTCCCTATTCACACCTGCAAGCCGTGCACATACCTCTGGGGGATGCCGATTCCTCCTACCACGGCATGCAGCTTCGAGTCGAGATGCAAGAGCAGAAGGGGCTCCAGTTGAGCGGTTCCTTCACCTGGTCCAGCCAGGTTGCCGGTGGGGGCGGCTGGGAAGGTTCCTCCTCGCGCCGCATCTTCCGCTCCAGGAACGTGCCTCTAGACCTGAATCGAGGCCTTACAGAGCTGCATGTGCGCAGGCGTCTGGTCTTGACCAGCCGCTACGAGCCTCCCTTTGGCCCGGGCAAATCCTTTCTCCAGAGTGGTCCTCTGTCCAGTGTACTGCGAGGCTGGTCGGCCCAGGGCATCTGGAGTTTCCAGGACGGACCCTGGTTCACCGTCTACCTGCCGGGAGATCCATTGGACACCGGCTCCGAATTTTCACAGTGGCCCGACCGAGCGCGCGACCCCAACCTGAAGCCATCGGAGCGAACCCCCACTCGATGGTTCGACACCAGCGCCTTCGTCGCGCCCGCCCCAGGCGTCTACGGAAACGCCGGCCGCGCCACGGTAGAGGGTCCTGGACTCTTCAATCTCGATCTCTCCCTGCGCCGCGGCTTCCAACTGGGTGAATACCAGAAATTCGAACTCCGGTTCGAAATCTTCAACGCCACCAACCACGCCAATTTCGTGCTGCAGAGAAAGTCCCGAGTAAATCAGTTCGGCACCGCGGATTTCGGCGCACTGGGCAAGGCGTCTCCGGCGCGACAAGCTCAAGTTGCGTTGAAGTATTCGTTTTAGCCAAAAGAGGTCGCAAGTCGGTCTTAGAAGAGGTCGCACGTCTGAACGTCTGAACGTCGCACGTCTCAGGTTGTGTTCGTCTGGAGCTGTGCTTTCGTCAGCTTGCTTCTCACAGGTGTTCTCCCAGAAAGCATGTGGGAAGCGGGTTCACCACAACTATCCGAACTAAGAGACGTGCGACGTTCAGACGTTCAGACCTGCGACCTCTTCTGACGTGCGACCTCTTCAACGCCCCACGTTCTTCTCACAGAAGACCCGCGCATTCTGAAACATCCGCAGCCACGGAGATTCGTTTGAGCCATCCTTCCAGTCTTCTGGGAGCCAACCCCACTGCCACTTGAGAAAGGATCGCTCGGGATGGGGCATCATTGCCAGGTGACGGCCGTCTTTCGAGCATAGGGCCGCGATCCCCTCTGGAGATCCGTTGGGGTTGAAGGGATAGGATTCGGTAATGCGATTGTCATCGTCGACGAAGCGGATGGGAGCTAGCTTGTGCTCCTTTACCTGGGCCAGGGTCTTCTCGTCCGGAAAGAAGGCCCGGCCTTCTCCGTGATCGACCCAGATGCCCAGGACCGAGCCTGCCATTCCCTGCAGCATCAGAGCTGGGCTCTCCTGGATCTGGACTGTCGAGAAGCGGGACTCGAAGCGACCGGAACGGTTGCGAATGAAGCGGGGACGCTGAGCGTCGACAATACCCGGCCAGGGAACACAACCCAATAGAGCCATCAGCTGGCAGCCATTGCACACGCCCAGACTAAAAGTGTCGGGTCGATTGAAGAAGGTCTGAAATTGGTCCCAAAGCGAGCCATTGAACCGAATGACCCCGGCCCAGCCCTTGGCTGAGTCCATCACGTCGGCGTAGCTGAATCCTCCGACGAAAACCACGCCCTGGAAGGACTCCAGCGTGATCCGGCCGGCCAGCAAGTCGGAAACTGTCACGTCCCAGGGTTCGAAGCCGGCGGCGTAGAAGGCAGACGTCATCTCGCGATCGCCGTTGCTTCCCTCCTCACGGATGATGGCTACCGAGGGTTTCCGTTCGGACTCCAGGATCTCGGGTGCGGTTTCTCCAAAAGCAAAGGGCACCAGGTAGGAGGGTCCCGTCCGTAGCCTGAGGCCAAGCCTTTCCTGATCGGCACAATCCGGGTCCGCCTGAAGGCGCTCGAGCTGATAGCTGGTCTCTTCCCATAGATCGCGCAGATCGCGAACATCGTCCTCCAATACCAGCTGCTGGTTCAGACGAACGCGCGCGGTTTTCTCGTGGGTTGTCGAGCCAACTGGCAGACACGGCACCTGAGCCTTCTGGAACCTTTCCACTACCCGGCCTTCCACTTCGGGCGCTACTTCAATCACCAGGCCCAGCTCCTCGGCAAAGAGAATCGGGAGGGCATCGGAAGCCTCCCCGCGCAGATCGATATCGACACCGCAGTTTCCAGAAAAGGCCATTTCCAGAAGGGTGGTAATCAACCCACCGTCGCTACGGTCGTGTCCACTGCTGATCAGCTCTTCCGCGATCAGCTCCTGCACGACATTGAAGGCTCGGATAAGGCTCTGCGGGTCCTCGACGTCGGGCGGTTGATCGCCCACTTGCTCGAAGACTGCTGCCAGAGAAGAGCCCCCCAAACGGGACCGTCCGCCTCCCAGATCGACATACAGGATCCGCCCTCGACCCAGCAGCTTCAGATCGGGTGTGACCGTCTTCCTGATATCGGGACAGGTGACGTAGGCGGAGATGACCAGGGTCCCGGGAGACTTGACCACATCTTCTCCCTGGCCCGACTCGTTGGGTGCCACGGCGGCCATCGAAAGGCTGTCTTTGCCTCCGTCGATGGCGATTCCGAGC
The DNA here is from genome assembly GCA_965222655.1 of Acidobacteriota bacterium. Taxonomy (GTDB): domain Bacteria; phylum Acidobacteriota; class UBA6911; order RPQK01; family JAJDTT01; genus CAUZIZ01. The sequence continues at coordinate 589,028 of CBDCUP010000021.1, read as the reverse complement.
TGAATCAAGAGTTCGCTCAGCGCTCCGGCGGCATCGCAGAGAGCGGCCCCCTCGCCGGCCAGCTTGGCAGGCCACATCCAGTTGCCGGAGCACTTCACGTCCCGGAGGTTGCTCACCCGTGCCCACACCAGGTTGGTGAGGGCCTCTCCGACACAGAGGCGTGCCATCGCTTTCGGATCGACCAGGCCGACAATGGGGCGTTCCCCAATGGCCGTCGCTGCTCCGGTGATGCCAAAGTGACTCTGGGAGATGACGGCCACGTCGGCAACGGTCAGCTGCAGTGGTCCGGCGCATTGCTGCTGGGCAACCAGACCGGTGACGCTGCGATCTACTTTGTTCGTCAAGAATCGCTTGGATCCCACCGAGAGCAAACGCAGAACCCTTTCCAGAGCGGCCTTGACGGTGAGGCCGGAAGGTAGCTTCAGACTCTCGCGCCGAGGCTCCACTCGCTCGAGCTCGAAGGTCTTGCGGGGCATGTCACCCAGGACCTTGTCCAGATCCAGGTCGACGGGTGTGGATCCGTCCCGACGATCGAAAAGGACAATCCGTCCATCCCCGGTCACGCTTCCTACGAATGCCGCTTCGACCTTCTCCCGGTCGCAGATCGTCCGAAACAACTCGGCGTCTTCTGGCTTCAGCAGAAGGGCATCCTGCTCCTGGTATTCGGCAACCCAGATCTCGAGCACCGAGAGCGTCTCGTCACCGACGGGAATGTCCCGCACTTCGATCCGCGCCCCTGCGGGCTCGACGATCTCCTTGAGAACGTTGCAGTTACCACCGGCTCCCTGATCGTGAATGCTGACGATCGGATTGCGATCGCCCAGTTCCACACAGGCGCGGATGACGCGATTGGCCTTCTGTTCCATCTCGGCATCACCCCGCTGCACGGCGTTGAAATCGAGCTCGCTGACGTTCTCTCCCTGGACCATGCTCGAGGCAGCACCGCCACCCAAACCGATACGGTAGGCGGGTCCTCCGATCTTGACCACCCACATCCCGACTTCGGGCTTCTCCTTGAGCCTGTGACTGGAATCGATCTGCCCGATTCCGCCGCTGAACATGATGGGCTTGATCCACTCGCGTCGCTCACCATCAGGGAGACGCAGGCCGAAAGAGCGGGTAAAGCCCTGAATCACCGGCTCCCCGAACTTGTTGCCGTAATCGGAAGCACCGTCGCTGGCCTCGATCTCGATCCGCAGCGGGGAGGCAAGATTGTCCGGATAGCGAAATTGGGAACGCTCCCAGGGAAGTCGGTAGCCAGGAATCAGCAGATTGCCGACGCAGTAGGCAGCGGTACCGGCAACAACCAATGAACCCCTGCCGGTCGCGTGACCGTCGCGGATACGTCCTCCGGTGCCGGTCTCGGCACCCGGAAAGGGAGCGACGCCGGAGGGAAAGTTGTGGGTCTCGGCCGTAAAGATGATGTCGTAATCGGCCTCCGAGGAAAACATGGCAGATGGCTCGCCGGGTCGAGAGGGCAAGAGCGTCTGAATTCGATAGCCTTTGATCGCACTCGAGTTGTCATTGAAGGCAATGGTGCTGTTGTTGGGATTGGCCCTGAGCGGTTCCTGGACCATATCAATGAGACTTCGTGGCAGCTTCTGGCCATCGATGACCATGCGTCCTTTGAAAAACCAATGACGGGAGTGCTCGCTGTTGGACTGGGCCATGTCAAAACACTCGACGTTGGTGGGATTTCGGCCGATCTCATGGGTGAAGAGATTTGTATAGTAGTCCAGATCCCAGTCATCCAGTGCTAGACCCGCCTCCTGATTCAATTTCTCGAGGGCACCTCGACCCTCCTGAAGGACAGGCACTTCGAGGGTTGGCTCAGGCTTGACTCGGGTTTCGAAGGTGGATAGGGGCTCCGGGTAGTGGCACTCGGTCATGCGATCGTGGACAAGGGCCAGGAAGCTCTCCCTTTGTGCCTCAGTGAGGCCCGCAACACCGTCGACAAGGTAACGACGCGAGCGCTCAATCCGCGAAATCTTGCCAAGACCGCAGGTATGGCAGATAGCCAGCGCATTGGTGCACCAGGCAGACTTAAAACTCAGTCTGGGACCCACCTCGAGGGAGATTCCTCGTTCGGGGAAAAAGGAACCCCGACCGAATTGATTGACCTCAAACGTCTCCCCGAGCAACCACGACAGCAGCTCGATTACTCTCTCGCTGAGCGTTTCCTGCGTCTGAACGTTGTAGCAAAATTCGGTTTCAAGGCCCTTTATCTGCGGAACCACCGATTCCTGCAGCGAATTAAACAATCTCTTCTTCCGTGCCGGGGAGAGGGCGGGAGTTCTATAGAAGTGAAAAAGCATGCTCTGGTCCGTCGCCATTTACATCGGAGGCGGAGAGGGCGGGAACGCCGAGATCAAGGGCACACGATTTTGTGCCGACACCCGAATCGAAAACGGAACCCGACGGCTCGATTTTATGCTACAGGTGCGACGCACCACAACCGCTGGATACGGCGTCGACCGAGATCGTCTCAAGCCTGGAAGTGAGGCTTGGGGTGGAAGAGCCAACACTCGTTGGTGAAAGCATCTCGATCCGGTGTTATATTGACGCCGTACAGCCCGGCTGGGCGAACAAACTCATCCTTCCATGAGGGGCCTTCGGCATTTGTCCAAGATCCATCTTTTTGAGACAGTGGACGGGAGTATGCTCCAGTGACACGGGCCGCCATATCAGAATGGAACAGGAATGGGTCTGAAGCTAGACCGCTTTAACGATCGTTACTGGTCCTCTCTGCGCGAGTTGATCAAGACCCACTGGGCAGAACGCCATCCGATTCTCAACAAAGAGCTGTTCGATTGGCAGTACCGCGGCTACGGACCTCTATCGGATGGAAGGCCTCACGTCCATTTGGCGATTGATGCCGGAGCAGTGATCGGCTTCATAGGAACCATACCAGGGCTTTACCAATTGGCCAGTTCAAGAGGCCCGCTGCTGGAAGGTCGTAGTGCAATTGCGATGTGGATGGTTTCTCCCAATTATAGAAAGTCTGGGGTTGGTACTCAGTTGTTAGTTCATGCTCAACGGGTCGATTCGACCATCACCTGCCTGGGCGTCAATGAGATTTCAGGATCAATATTTCTAAAGCTTGGTTACGACGAACTCGGCAAACTTACCCGGTGGGTGATTCCTCTAGCATTGGACTATGAGCACCTCCTACCAGAACAGGCCTCGTCGGCACAGCGTTCATCCAGGCTCCGGGACTGGCTTGGAGTAATTCCCCAAGCGCCAGCTGCCGAAGAATGTCCTCCGGGGGAGGTGACGGCCGAGCTGGCCCAGCTCTGGGCAGCGGGGAGTCACTCGCGAAAGGGCAAAACCCCAAACGGTTTGTTGCGCAACCAGGAATACTATCAATGGCGCTATGCGGAGAGCCCCTGTTACCGGTATCGCGTCCTGCGGGCCATGGGTGGGGCGGCCGTGGTTCGAGTCGAGCACGCCGACAACAATTCGCAGACATGCGTGCTTCGAATCCTCGAGATTCTGCCCTCGGGCCCTGGCACCCTGTTTGGTGAGGGGGTCGACAAAGGCTTGCTGCCGGCGGTGCTCGAGTGGGCGCGCGGGAAGGGCTGTGTTGCCGCGGATTATCAAGTTATGGGTGATTGCTACTCCCCGACGCTTGAGTTCGGAGGGTTTCGGAGGCGGTCCAGCAACCAGCCCGAAACCATGTTGGCCGAGGTCTTTCGACCTTACCGACCCTCGGCCTCTCCTATTAACGTCTACTGCCGACCGGCTCACGAAATCGTTGGCAACTGGTGCTTCGTGAAATCGGATGGGGACATGGACCGCCCCAACGAGCTCATTGACGAGAGGACCTAGGTAGATCCCGGATGCCGAGAAGCGTTTCGGAAGCCCGGTCCCTTCCAACCCCGATCGAGCAAACCAGATGTACCGTGGTCATGTATCACTACGTCAGGGATGCCGAGAAGACGCAGTATCCTGGAATCAAGGGCATCTCTGTCAAGGCCTTTGCAGAGCAGGTCTCCTACCTTCAGCACCATTACGGAATCATTAGTCTCGACCAATATCTGGGCTTTCTCAAAGGGGAAGAGGATGTTCCCAGGAATGCTGCCATCCTATCCTTTGACGACGGACTGAAAGATCACTACTCTCACGCCTTCCCGATTCTCAGGGAGAGAGGGCTCCCTGCCAGCTTCTACCCTCTCACTGCCCCCTTGACCGAGGGCTGGGTTCAGCCGGTGCAGAAGGTTCATTTCCTTCTGGCAAAAATGGCAACCGAACAGGTCGCGGACGAATTCAACTTCATTCTCAGAAGGGACTACCCAGAGCAGTATAGGCAGTACGAGGTAACGGATCGAACCATGCCCGCAAACCCGAAAAGGTGGGGACCTCCACTCGAAAGGAACCTCAAGTATATTGTGGGACAGCTCGATCCCAAGACCAAAAGCGCAATCGTTGATGAGATTTTCGGCAGGGTGTTCGAAGACGAACGAGCAATGTGCCGAGAAATCTATCTGGGCTGGCAGGAAATGCGCGAGATGATCGAAGGAGGTATGACCTTTGGTGGACATACCCATAGCCATCCAATGCTCTCTCGACTGAGCTTGAGCCAGCAGCGTGAGGAACTACGGAAATCGAAGGATATTCTCGAAACCCATCTGGGCATCGGCATCACTCACCTCAGCTATCCTTATGGCGACTTCGACGAGACCAGCATTGGGATCTTGAAGGAACTGGGCTATGAGAGCGCTGTTGCCATCCAGGCGGAAGTCAATCTGGGAAGAAAAGTGAATCCTTTCATCATCAAGAGGTTGGATACCAACGATATCCCTGGTGCAGGTGGATGAGTTCGCTTCTCTGGAAGATTCCAGACTAGACCGAACCTGCAGACTGGCTCTTCATGGAGCCGAGCACTGATGGCGGACCAGATTCACCAGAGCGGTAGCGGCTCGTTGTGAAGCCAGACCGTCGCAGGGGCCACATTCCTGGTTTTTCGTAAGGGACCGGCCCTGCGCATCGAGACCAGGGTCGGCCAGGTAGGCCTCGATCGCTGCTTGGAGCTCCTGGTAGGATTGGGTTAGCCGCACTCCCCCAAGCGCGATCAATTTCACCATGTGAAGATACTCGGGGCCACGACGTGCAGACTTCCACCAGGGCACCTCGTAGTCGGCGTCGAAAGACGTCAGAATCACTGGCTTGTCGTGGGTGATCGCGTCGAGAGAGAGAGTCGAACCCGAATTCAGGCTGACGCTGCAACCTCCCAGCAAGGCAGCCAGCCTGGGAAGATCCTCGGCAGCCATGTTCCAGCGCAACTGGCTCTTTTCGAGGGTAGGGTAGTCGACACCGACGCGCTCACCCTTCAATGTCTCCAGTCGCGACAGCCAGGACAGGTCGGCCATGTTCCCTGAAATATTTTGGGGGTGGGGACGCACCAGCAACTGCAGCGAAGGACCGAACAGATCTTTTCTGACGGCGTCAGCCAACCACTCGACAATGTCGATCTCGTGGGGTGCAAAGTAGGGGGAGCTCATGCCGAAGAACAAATACGGATTCTTAACCTCTAGCCCCAGCGAGCCCAGTTTGGCTCCAACAAGGTCGCTGCTGGGGGCTATCACGTGGGCATCAAAGTGAGGTGCCCCACAAACGGAGATCCGATCCGAGGGGATACCATAGTACTCCTGGATTTCCTCTCTCATGATGGATCCCCAAGCCAGGAAATACTCCGGAACGACCGGGAAAGGGCCTTTGCAACTGATGTTGTCCCAGCTGAGCAACTGAGCCACAGTCGTGACACCCAGACGCTGGGCTTCACGAAGGAAGATCGCCTCTATACCTGCTACCGGATAGGTAGAAACCAGCAGCGATGGCTTCAACTTTCGCAGCAGGTTCGAAGCCTCTCGGCTCGAGTAATGCCAATTGTCGACCTTTCGAAGTACGCCTTGCAGCCGAGGCGAACCCGGGCGACGCCGGCCGAGAGAAGCGTACATTCGGGCCTGCTGCCTTCGCCAGGCACGGTTGGCTGGAGCGTGCAGGTCACGCAGATATTTGGCTCGCAGTGCCGGGTTCAGCTGTACATCCTCAAAGACGTAGCGCCGAAACCGCTCGTACTCGCTGTGGTAGCGTGCAGCCAATCGGGGGGGCCGAAACACCTCGATCCCCAGGCGTACGGCCAGACTCTTCATGGATTCCTCATCCGCATTCGGGATCACGACTGCAACCTGCAGCCCTTCTTTCTTCAGGTGGGGCAGGAGATCAGAATGCAGAATCATCCGAGCGGAAAAGGCATTCGAGATGATCCAGCAGATGTCGACACTCACGACTGAGCCCGCGTCGGCTCGGGATAGGCCCTCAAGGCCTCGGCTGACCCAATCACTTCAGGCCCACTGCAAATGCTGTCTCGACCCGGGAGAAACACGTGGTAAGCCCAAACTCTAACCGCGGGAGCGGAGCAATTGGTCACGTAGTACTTCCAGCCTTCCAACGTCTCGTACCGACCTCAAGGGTCTGTAAGGAAATAACCGATACACTTTGCTGGGGTCCCCAGGGACGCTGGCTAGGCGGGAGCGACGCGCATACCCGCTGCGGCGAGTAACAACGCCAGCGTGCCTGCGGACCCCAGCCCGCAGGGGCGCGGCGGCAAAGTGCATCGGTTATTTCCTTACAGACCTTGAGCTACCTCTCCACCGCCTAAAGGCGGTGGATTCGACCTGCGACTAAAGTCGCCTAAAGCCCACGCCTCCGATCCAGGCACCTCGCTTGACCCCCTCCATCAGTCGGCTCGGCGACCACTTCGCCGATTCGTCGAGCAACCCTCACGCTAGCCGACTGCATTCCCTACGCACACCGGCTTGCTGGAGCAAGCCTCCTGAAGGCTTCGCCTAAAGGCGAGGGGGTTCACCCATCCCCGAGTGGGACCTTGAGGTGACCTCTCCACCGCCTGAAGGCGGTGGATTCGACCTGCGACTAAAGTCGCCTAAAGACCTCGCCTCCGATGCAGGCGACTCGCTTGATCGCCTGTCTCACTCGGCTCGGCGCCCACTTCCCTGACTCGCCCAGCAAGCCGTACTCTAGCCTCTTACCTTCCCTACGCACACCGGCTTGCTGTCACAAGCCTCCTGAAGGCTTCGCCTAAAGGCGAGGGGGTTCACCCATCCCCGAGTGGGACCCTAAGCCAACATCCTGGCAATCGCTGGCGCCCTCTGGCCAACTAGCCCGCATCCTCATAGCCAGTCTACTACGGCGCCCCCAGCCAGCCAATTCTACGATATGCCTCCGATGGTTTATCGAGCTGTCCTGACTCGGACCGGCCTCTGGCAAGTCGGATGGGAATCGCGATTCGTTTGTTCTTGTCCCTGATGCCTGCAATCTCTCCGAGCTAAGGTGCTTCTTCCGAGCCAGGGTTGCATCAGTAGTGCTGGATGTGAAGAATCTGAGCTGGAAGAAGCTATGGCCGATACAGACTTCGAGGCAGAGACCGCCCAGAACAACCGCCCCTGGGGACATCGCTGGGGCTTTTCTGACACCCGGTTTGTCCTGAACGACGACGGTTCCGTCAGCCTGACCGGGAATCGGTACGACCTCACCGGATACCGAATGTACGATCTGCTTCCTTATGTTGAGGAAGTACTCGACATCAAGCTCGATCTGGAAGACCGGAGGGTCGAAATCCAGAACAAGCCGGTGCCGCCGTCCAACCGAAATGAGCCGTTCTGTCGGGAGCTGGAAAGGTGCCTGCGTGCGGATCAAATCAGCTTCGACGACAAGGTTCGGCTTCTTCACAGTCATGGTCAGACCAGTGCCAGCGAGGTGTTCAAGGTCATCTACTCGAAACTGGATCGGGCCGTAGACCTGGTTTGCTATCCCGAGTCAGAGACCGACTGCCAGAGCCTCATTCAGCTGGCAAAAGAACACGATGTCTGTCTCATACCCTACGGTGGAGGCACCAGCGTGAGCTGCGCACTGACGCCGCCAGAGAGAGAGACCAGGATGATCGTCTCCCTGGATATGAGGCGGATGAACAAGATCGAGTGGGTCGACGAAGAGAATCTGCGCGCTTGTGTTCAGGCTGGAATCACCGGCTCCGAGTTGGATCGGCAGCTCGAACTCCAGGGATTCATGTCCGGGCACGAGCCCGACAGCATCGAGCTTTCCACCCTGGGCGGCTGGATCTCAACCAGCGCCAGCGGGATGAAGAAGAACCGGTACGGCAACATCGAAGAGGTCGTCGAGCAGGCCACGATGATTACTCCGGCGGGAGAGTTGAAGCACCTGCACCCGGTGCCAAGGTCCTCCATCGGAATGCAGCCGCAGAGTCTGTTCTTCGGGAGCGAAGGGAATCTGGGGCTCATCACCCAGGCGGTGATCAAGATCCACCGACTCCCTGAAATGAAGAAATACGGTTCGCTGATCTTTCCCAACTTCGATCTGGGTGTTCAGTTCCTGCATCAGCTGGCCCACACGGCCTTCGTGCCTGCCAGCATCCGTCTGGTCGACAACGTCCAGTTTCGCTTTGGGCAGGCGCTCAAAGCCAGGGCCAGGGGCCTCGAAGCTAAGGTCGACTGGCTCAAGAAACTCTACGTGCTGAAGCTCCGTGGATTCGATCCTCACCAGATGGCCGCTACCACCATCGTTATGGAGGGCTCGCGTTCGGAGGTTGAGTTTCAAGAGTCCAGCATCTACGCGCTGGCCAAGAAGTTTCAGGGACTTCCCGCCGGAGCGGCCAACGGACGCCGGGGTTACCTGCTGACGTTCGCCATCGCCTATATCAGGGACTTCCTGTCTGATTTTCACATCGTTGGAGAGACGTTCGAAACCTCGGTTCCCTGGAGCAAGATCAGGCCGGTCTGTGGGGCCGTAGTAAAGAAGGCTGCAGAGCAGTACGCCAAGCTCGGACTGCCGGGCAAGCCTTACGTCTCCTACCGAGTCACTCAGGTCTATCACACTGGAGTGTGCATCTACTTCATGTTCGGATTCCACGCCAAGGGCCTGGACGATCCCGAAAAGGCCTTCAGTGATATCGAGCACTCTCTGCGTAGGGTGATCATCGACAACGGCGGATCGATATCCCATCATCACGGGGTCGGAAAGATCCGAAAGGACTTCATGAAGGACACCCTTTCGCCATCCAGTATCGAGTTGCTCAAAGACATCAAGCGATCCGCCGACCCCAAGAATGTCTTCGGCATCCGCAACAATGTGTTAGCCGAATAGCACACGCTCCACCGTTTTCCCTTGGCCCAACCGTGAATGCGATAGATCAGAAAGTTGCTGCCAGACTAACCGGCAAGACCGCCCTCATCACGGGGGCGTCCTCCGGTCTTGGCCGTCAACTCGCCCTCGACCTGGGCTCATTGAAAATGAACCTGGTCCTCGCCTCCCGCAGTGAATCTTCGCTTTCCCAGATTGCCGCTGAGGTCGAAACGCTGGGCTCGGCCGCACTGATACACACCACTGACATCGCCGATGCAGACCAGTGCCGAGAGCTGGTGGCCAAGGCCGTCACGAGATTTGCCTCGATTGACTATCTGATCCTCTGCGCCGGTGTCAGCATGTGGTCCCGTTTCGAGGCGGTGACGGATCTTGGAATCTTTAAGCGCCTGGTAGATGTCAACTACCTGGGGACGGTCTACTGTGTCCACTACGCCCTTCCCTACCTGAAGCGGAGTCAGGGCACCATCGTTGCGATTTCGTCCGTTCAGGGTGTCCTTGGAATCCCCAACCACAGCGGCTACGCAGCGGCCAAACATGCTCTGGCGGGCTTTCTGGAGGTACTGGAACAGGAACTGGATGGCGCCGTCCACATCCTCAACGTCATGCCCGGGTGGGTCCGCGGGACGAACCTCAGGGCCAATGCGTTCGGCGAGGACGGAAGCCCTCTGGGTCGGGCCTCGGACAAGCCCAAGAAGGCGTCGGTGGGCATCGAAGAGTGTTCGTCGAGGATCGTCAGAGCCCTGGCCGGGACTGATAGAACTCTCTACATCCCCTCCAAGCTTCGGTTCCTACCGTGGCTCAAGCTGATCGCCCCGGGATGGCTCAAGTCGAGCATCAAGCGTGCCGTCCAGCGCCAGGAATAGTTCAGTGGAGCGCGATCGTTTCGGAAAGACGTGGGGGTAAGGATGATCCTGAAAAACTATACCGTGTCGTTGCAGACCCAGGGGGTATGCCACGTCCTCGACCTTACCCGAGAGGTCGAAAGCAAGATCCGCGAAAGCGGTGTCCGGGAGGGAAACGTCACGGTCTTCGCGACCGGCTCGACCGCCGGGGTGACCACACTCGAGTTCGAGCCGGGAGTAGTCCAGGACCTGGAGGACCTTTTCGATAAACTGGCGCCCCCTACGAGGGACTACCATCATGAACAGGCCTGGCACGATGGAAATGGCTTCTCACATATGCGGGCAGCTCTCTTGAAGCCTTCTCTCGTGGTTCCCATCATCGACGGGGGAATGGTCCTGGGAACCTGGCAGCAGCTCGTCTTCGTCGATTTCGACAACCGACCTCGAGACCGGCGCGTCGTGGTCCAGGTAATGGGAATGGAGTAGGACCGCGGAGTCCCCTCTCCAAGGTGAACTTCATCGAAAAGAAGTAGGTCTAGGAATCAACGTTTGACTGAGTAGCGACCTGTAGGATGGGCACTCTTGCCCGTCAAGGACAAGGACGGGCAGGAGTGCCCGACCTACGAGAGTCACGCTGCTCTCAATGGTCGTGGCTAGAGATAATCGAAGTTCTTCTCGAACGAGGCTGGCACCGCTGCGGTCTGCGCTCCCCTAGTCTATTCCTGCCAGCCGTGAGCGTCCCTCACCTGGACCATAGTACCCAAAATCTGGTTCCATGTCTGGGGATCCCCCATGACTTCGTTGGGAAACATGCAGCCGTCCCAACAGATGTGTCGACATTCCTTGGTCAGCTGGCCGGTCTCATCCCGCAGCCAGGAGCCCGAGGCTCGAACAATATCCAGCTTGCCATTCGGATCTCCGGGCAGGCAGTGACGGCCGGTCTTATCATGTGAGCCCGATCCCTTCACGGTAGCGTCGTTCTGAGCCACGTGGAAGTCTAAGGTCCAGGGTCTGAGTGCGTCCGTTAGGGTGAGGTATGCTGCATCGAACTGCTGCTGGTCCTCCCAATCGAGGTCGGTCGGAAGAAGTGCTGCATCGGGGGCGTTGTAACCTAGCAGATACAGCAGCGTATGCGCCAGGTCCGCCTGAAAGCCGAGTGTCCCGGGACGGTCGACGAGTTCCAGCAGCTTGATCATCTCCTTCCAGCTGTGCATTCCACCCCAGCAGATCTCCCCCTCGGCCGCCAACCTCTCGCCGTGATCGTCGGCAATGTCACAGGCTTCCCGAAAAGTCTGAGCAATCCTCTGTGTGCTTTCTTCCGGATTACCAGCCCAGGTACCCGGATCCACCGAGGAGTCTATCCGGATGACGCCGGTGGGCCTAACACCCAGATCCTTCAAGCGCCGGCCGATAGAGCAGGCCTTGGTCACCATTTCCAGGAACCTGCCCCTCTCCGACTCATCGCCCATCGCTGAGCCCCCACCGGTCGGAGGCCAGACTGGGGCAACCAGGCTTCCAATCACGAGATTCCTCGACCCCACCTTGTCGACCAGGCCCTTCAGATCGTCCTCGGAAGAATCAATGTCGACATGAGGAGCACTGAGAAACAGATCGATCCCGTCGAAGCGGACGCCGTCCACCTCTGTCGAAGCAGTCAGATCCAACATGGTCTCCAGGTTCAGGAAGGGCTCCTCGGCGTCGGGTCCCTTTCCGACTACGCCGGGCCAAGCTGCATTGTGAAGCTTCGGATAGTTATTCATGCGACAGGCTCCCTTTTCGAGTTGACCTCTTTTTCAGGCTCTCGATTCTAGCGGCGACGCTGAGAAAGAAAAACCCCTATCAATCTCACCGGTACCAATCAATTTCAATTTGCCTTCTCCTCACGCCCGTGAAAAACTGTGTCGCCGTTGCGACGTTCTTGGATATGCACCTATCTGAAACTTGTTGGCTAAGTGGAAGTTTGTTTCGCCTCCTTTTCTCGGTCACTCTGTGCCTGTTTGCCGCTGGCGGAGCCTCGGCTCACAAATTGGGACAGAGCTACGTTTTCCTGAGCATCTACGATGAGGAGATCCAGGTCCGGATTGAGATCAGTGAACTTCATGTCGGTGAGTACCATGTCCTCATACATAGCCCGACAAGATCAGAACTCACGCTAGTTGCTATTCCGGCTTCTGAGTGAAGTGGCGACTCATTTTAGCGTCACCTCAATCGTCCTACCCAGAATGCGCCGTGAGGGCGACCTATAGGTGCCGTCTCTCTTGTCATAGACCACGAAGAGCTTCCCCGGGCTGATCTCGCGCACTGTCGTGTAGGCTCCAGTAATATCCATCGCCAGCCGCGTTACCTGGGTCCAGGAATGGCCCTGGTCCAGGCTGAAGACCACGAAGATGCCGTTGTCCTTGAAGTCGGGCTTGTGTCCGAAGCTGCAGACCAGGATTCCATTGCTCATCTCAATCAGATCCGGATCGACCCCCACAATGTCCTTCCACTCACCATATTCGCTGTACATCCAGCGCATCGGTTGTGCCTGGTTCCAGCTGGTTCCTTCGTCATCGGATTCGGCCTGGTAGATCGGATTCTGCCTTCCCGTGCGCATCAGACAGATCAGACGCCCCTCGTTCCTGCCCTGGCTCAAGCGGACGATCACCGGCTCGTTATAGCCCTCTTGACCCATCGGACCCGCGGCAATAGTAGAGACATAGGACCAGCTCTTGCCCAGATCTCGGGAACGCAGTAGCAATGCCCGAAACTTCTGCATACTGGCACGGTATTGGCTGGGCGCCACGTCCTCTTCGAACACACCATAAATTCCTGCCAGCAGGTCGCCGTTCGGAAGCTCGAGAATGGTCCGATGCCATAGGATTCCGGTGGGAATCGTGTCACCCCGATCGTCGCCAAGGCTCTGCCTGGCCTGCGGAAGGTCTACCAGGAACTTTTCCGGGCCGCTGACGGTCTTCCACTGATCTTCCGAGCGCCAGAGCTGACCTTCGAACCTTCCATTGCCGATACCTCGCGTGTAGTAATCGAAAATCAGAATCGGACCGGAAGACAGCTGCAGCGTGCATCCCGAAATGATCGGCCCGTCTCCCTGGCTTGCAGTGGGTTCCCACAACTCCCAGCTGGCAACGTTGCCGGTCGAACGCATCGTCCGCGGCATGTCACGTGGATAGTTGGGGCCGGTGTAGGTGTCGGCTTTGGGTCGGAGGACCGTGCCCGCAACGATCAGAGTCCCCTCCCGTGTGTGCGTCATATAGGGAAAGATGCCATGCTCCATGACCCTGACTTCCGGTCCCAGCGAGATGTCCAGCGCGCCATCTGCAGAGTTGGCGGCGGCGGCCGTCCCGACCATCAAATACCCTTGGACCAAGAGCAGGGCGACGACTTGTGCAAGAACACTGACTCGGTTGGTTCTCATGAGATCCTTTTCCTAGTTGAGCCAGGGGCTATCCTGAAACTTCCGTTAGGTTGCAGGTTACACGTTTTCACTTATCGTTCCAACATTCGGAAGGAGGGCCACGACGTAGCCTTGGTCTGCGGGCCAAAATCTTATGCTTTCGAGCCCTTGGCTCGACCGACGGCGGCCTGGAGGCCACCGCCACGACCTCTGGCCTGGCTTAGTGGTAGGATTGGGACTGCTCCTGCCGTATCAGTGCACCGTTTACTGGGAATGCCCCATGGGGAGGTGGGAAATTGACGACTATCCGTGTTCTGGCCGCTGCTCTGCTCCTGACTGGAGCCCTGTCCCAAGGACTCACGGCTCACCCCCCTTCCTCGGACCGACTGAACTTCGTCTTACTCGAATCGGGCCTGCGCCAGCTGTTTCTGGACGACTTCATCCTGGGCAATCTGTACCGCGTTGAGCGCCGGATTCATCAACCGACCAAACATGGTCCCCCACTGGTTCAGGCCGACCATCCCTGGGAGAAGACCAAGGGCCCGTCCTGGGTTCCCAACACTACCACGGCATTGATCGAGCTCTGGAGCCCGCCCAGCTGGGACCCCGAAGAGAAGGTCTGGAAGATCTGGTACTCGGCCTCCGAGCAGCGCACCGCTTTCGCCCGATCCCGAGATGGAGTCCATTGGGAAAAACCTCTACTGGGCAAACGGGACTTCGACGGCTCCCGCCAGAACAACCTGGTGGTCGTTCTCCAGGAGCATGAGGCCTACATCCAGCACGCGCTACTCGACCCAGACGCCCCCCCGGAGTTTCGCTACAAAGGACTCACCGGTTTTCGGGACCGCAGACCGCTGATCTCTTCGGATGGCTACGAGTTCTCGCTACTCGACGTCCCTCCCATTCCCAGCCAAGACCAGTCCGGTTTGATCTACGACCGCGTGGGCAGGCAGTTCATCGCCACCGTCAAGCACCGAGGACCTTTTGGTCGCTCGGTCTACCTGTCCCTGAGCAAGGACTTTCGAGAGTGGAGCCCGCCGGAGTTGATCTTTCACGCCGATGCCCATGACCTTAAGCTGGGTGAGGTTCGAGTCCGAGAGCACCTGACGAATCCCAGACTCCGGACCCTCACCGCCAACGTTCCCGAGCAATACAACACGGAAATCTACAACATACCGGTGTTCCGCTACGAGAGCGTTTACATCGGCCTACCTACCTACTTCGAGGCTAGCGGCCAGACGCCCAACCGCAACCAGGAAGGCGTGAACTCGGTCAAGCTATCGGTGAGCCGGGACTTGAGAAGCTGGGAAAAGGTGGGTGATCGATCCTCTTTCATCCCCGTATCCGAGATCGGCCGCGGAGCTATCGACACCGGCCAGCTGCTGGCAACTCAACCCATTCGCATGGGCGACGAGCTGTGGTTCTATTACGGTGGGATCAACCACCGGTTTACCCGGGAAGAAGCCTATCGGGGCGGGATCCACCTGGCCTGGCTGCGGCGGGATGGCTTCGCCTCCTTCTGGGCGGATGATCGAGGAGGCTTCGTCGAAACCCGCGAAGTTCGATTCGAGGGCAAGCATCTGTTCCTGAATGCCGACGCCGCCCAGGGTGAGATCCGGGTCGAGATCCTGGACCGGCGCGGGCGGGCGGTCCTGGAAGGATGGAGCCGGGAACTTTCGCAGCCGTTGACGGAGGATCATCTACGGGCTGAGGTGGCGTGGCAGGGGAAGAACGATCTAGAATCCCTTCGGGGACGGACTCTGCGCTTTCGCTTCCACCTCAGGAACGCCCACTTGTACTCTTTCTGGATTGAGCCGTGAGACCCCGAAGATCTGTGCCAGCCCGACCCGGGAGGACCTCGTGAGCAACAAAGATACCGAAGCCGCCCTCCGCTACCATGAACAGACCAAACACTCACCCTACAGCGTGCGCAACGACCAACACTACATGGACTGGTCGATCCAGCCCCGGCCCTTCAAACTCTATGAAGGTCTAGAGCCCATCCAGCTGCCTCGAGACATTGTTGAAAGCGACTCTTCCCTGCTCTCGCTTCTGCCCAGGATGAAGCCCGCACAACCCCGCTCTCGGCCGAGCTTGAAAGACGTGGTCCAGCTGCTTTTCTTCTCCGCCGGCATTACCAGGAAGAAGTCCTATCCCGGTGGAGAAATCCTGTTTCGCGCCGCCTCCTGTACCGGGGCGCTCTACGAGATCGACCTATACCTGGTGTGCGCAGAGCTGGACGGATTGAAGGCCGGCGTCTATCACTTCAATCCCCAGGACTTCTGTCTCTACTGCTTGCGTCCCGGAGACCATCGGCAGATCGTCGCTTCCGCCTGTGCCGGGGAAGAAAGTGCTGCCACAGCGCCGATTACGGTGATCTCGACGGGAACCTACTGGCGCAATGCCTGGAAGTACCGCGCGCGCACCTATCGCCACTTTGGCTGGGACAACGGAACGCTCCTGGCGAACCTCCTCACCATGTGCACGGCTCGCCGGCTCTCGGCAAGGCTGATCCTGGGATTCCTGGACGACGAGATCAATGGATTATTGGATCTGGATACCGACCACGAGGTCGCACTGTCCCTGGTCGGCGTCGGCGAGAGCGAAGGCACCCTCCTTGCTCCACTCCCTGTACACCCCCTCGGACTCCCGACTGTGCCTCTTTCTGAGGTTGAGGTGGACTATCCCGAGATGAGAGAAATGCACTCCAGTACGCTGCTGAAATCCCAAGAGGAGGTGACGGAGTGGCGTGGAGAGGCCCCCGCTGAAGTTAGCGCGAGTAGGAAGGGAAGGACCTTCGACCTGGATCTGGACGACTTCCTTTCCCTCAGCCAGGATTCCCCCGAACGGGCCATTCGGAGACGCGGTTCGAGTCGAAGCTTCACGAGGAGCGCAATCAGTTACCAGCAATTTTCGTCACTTCTGTACACCTGTGCTCAGGGAATCCCAACTGATTTTCTGGGATTGCCAGGTTCCTCTATCAACGATTGGTATTTGATCGTCCACTCGGTCGAAGGCCTCCCGCCAGGGAGTTACGTCTTCCATCGCCAGCAGGGCCAGATCGAGCTCCTGATGGAAGGAGACCACCGAGACCTGGCAGGGCATCTCGGTCTGGGTCAAGAGCTGCCCAGAGACGCCAGCTTCAACGTGTTCTTTCTGGCCGATCTAGACTCGATTCTGCATCGTTTTGGGAACAGGGGCTATCGGGCGGTGCAACTCGAGGCGGGAATACTGGGGGGAAAGCTCTACCAGGCAGCCTATGCCCAAAGACTAGGTGCTACCGGGCTGACTTTCTTCGATGACGAAGTCATCGAGTTCTTCTCGCCCCACGCCGAAGGGAAGAGCGCCATCTTCCTGATGGCACTGGGACAGGGGAGGAAACCGCGTCTGAAGCAATTTTGAGAGTCGTGGGGGTGGAAGTTCAGTCTGGGTTCTCAGAACCTCAATTTCAGAGCGAACTGGATCTCCCGGGCATCGAAAGCCTGATTGGATCGGCCGAAGCTGGGGCCGTTCAGGTTGATCATTGGAAGATACAAGTTCACACGATTCATCAGGTTGAAGAACTCGACCCGCAACTGCAGCCTTGAGTCGTCAGTCAAAGGAAGCGGAATCTCCTTGAAGGCCGACAAGTCGACCGTCCAGAAGGAGGGGCCGGTAAAGGTATTTCGTCCCAGGCTGCCGTTGGTTCCCCCTGTTGGTGTGGGGAAATCTTCGGTAGCAAAGACCCCGTCGATGAACTGCCGAGTGCTGGGAGCCTGCTTGAACTGGTTCCCAAAGATCGGAGCGTCGGGTCGGTCGCCTTCCTGGCCGTCGCCATTGTAGTCTCCCGCCGGAAAGGACCCACCATTGATGACACCGAAGGGCAGTCCGCTCTGGATCGGGACGATCGAATTCACCTGCCACCCCGCCAGAGCCTGCCTCCAGCCACCGTGATGTTTCCAGTAAGGAACCTCCCAAAGGAAGTTGACTACGAAGCGTTGTCGAATATCAAAGGAGGATCGACCGTAGTCCAGCTTCTCGTTCAGGGGATCCTGCAGGTAGGTTCGGTAGGGGAGTCCTACCAGACCACCCGAGTTGTTCCCTGCGCCGAAGAAGTCCGAGCCATAGTCCAGGGCCTTGCCAAACGTATAGGCGAACTGGAATGCCAGTCCCTTACTGAGGCTCCGGTTGAGGCGGGCGTTGAATCCGTGATAGTTGGAATTGACCCGATTCTGTCTCAAGTTGAAGCTCTGGAATGAGGGATTGAGACGCTCTTCCCTGGCGCTACCTTCGTTACGTCCTAGAGGATCGATGGCTCCCAGCCGGTCTCCCACAAACCGGTTGGGGTCCCCAAAGGAGGGCAACTTGCGGCCAAGAGTCCCTTGATAGTTGACTTCTACAAGAAGTTCGGAGGCGAGATGGCGCTGGACACCCAGGAACATGTTCTGGACGTAGCTATCTCTGAGGTTCGGGTCCACTACGCGCAGATTGATCCTGGAGCCCAGGATGCCACCGCGCTCGTCCAGACCCAGATCTGCACCGGGAATGACCCTTCCCAGAAACCCGCCGAAGGGGTCGTTCGGGTCACTGCCCAGGAAGGGCTCTATCTGGTCACCAAAAAAGGGCGAAAGTTGGGCCCGGCCGTAATAAGGCGGGTTGAAGCGGGCATTGGCCACGATGTTGGTAAACAGCTTCTCGTAAGCGATACCATAGCCACCACGCAGGACGGTCTTCCCGTCCCCGATGAAATCCCAGGCGAAGCCCACCCGAGGTGCAAAGTTATTCAAGTCCCGCTGGTACAACTGGTCCACCACACCGACCCGCGCTTCGGCAATCCTTTGGAAGTAGTCACCGGTCTCGGGGAAAATGACGTTGGCCAGTCGACCCTCCTTCTCACTAGCGGGCTCGAAAAAGTCCCAACGCACTCCCAGGTTGAGGGTCATGCGCGGATGAATCTTCCAGTCGTCCTGGACAAAGGCTCCCACCTCCCAGCTTCTCCAATAGCGGGGGGTGTCCGTGATCGCTCCGGTGAGAGGGTCCACGCCGGCCTGCATCAGGAAGGGACTGTCGTTGGCGAAGTCGAAAAGCCCCTGGTAGATGAAGAAGGGGCGGGTTCGATCTCCGAAGTTTCCGTTCTCCTGAAGTTTACGCAGATCCACTCCAGTGCGAAGGTTGTGTCGTCCCAAATTGATGGAGAGGCTGTCCTGCCACTGGAAGGTGTGTCGCTTGAAGAACTGGGGAACGGCGAAGACCGATCCGAAGGCACCGGGAAAGCCGACGTTGGGGCCGGCCGCCCCCTGGATACCCGCAGGCCCATCGATGAGAATGGTCGGTACGTCGGGGTCGCTCCCCGGAACAAACCCGGAACGCAGGTAGAGATAGCCAAAACTGGATTCGTTGATCAAGTGGGGAGAGAACTCGTGGACCAGGCTGACGTTGACACTCTGATTGAGGCCGTCTTCGTCGTCTCCGAAGGCTCTACGGATGGTAGCGTCCGGTGAGCGGAGGTCGGTCAGGAAATAGCGAGTGAACAAGTGATCCCGACCCTGATTGAAAACAGTGTCCAGACGAACGCTGAACTGGTCGTTGTCCCGTGCCTTGGACGCAAAACTGTCGACCGTCCCCAGGACCGGGAGGTCGGACGGCGGAAGCGCGGGGTTGATAAAGGACGAAGCCATCGGGTCCAGCTCGCCGGCGGTCTGAATGTTCTGGGTCGGTGCCGGAGCCGGAAAGCGACCGAATAGTTGGCTGGCAATGCTGGAGGGGTTCTGGCCGATGACCCATTGTCGAAACTCGGGCGTCTCCACCACGACCCGCTGCGATTCACCACCCCTACGCCTGTAACCCTCGTAAGAACCGAAGAAGAAAACCCTATCTGAGATGATGGGTCCACCCAGGGTGAAGCCAAACTGATTCTGGATAAGAGGGGCCTTGTCCTTCTCACCTGTCCGGGCATCGAAGGGATCGAACACCTCGGCTGCGTCCAAGGCATCGTTGCGATGGAATTCCCAGAGACTCCCATGGAAGTCGTTACTTCCCGAGCGGGTCACCACATTGATCACGGCAGCGGAATGGGTTCCGAATTCGGCTGAAAAATTGTTTCGAACCAGGCGGTACTCCTTGACAGCGTCGACGCTGGGCGTGACCGCCGGAAGCCCACTGAGACTGTCGTCGTTGTTGGTCTGCCCGTCAAGAATAAAGTTGTTTCCCCGAAAGCGGGAGCCCGCCGCAAAGAAGGCGCTCGAATTGGGCCCCTCGGCATTGGCAACCGAGTCCATTGCGGGAACGACTCCAGGCTGGAAAGTGGCCAGGACATAGACATTACGGCCATTCAAAGGAAGATCTACGACTCGCCGATCGTCTACCAACGACGAGAGCTGAGAATCATCGACCTGCACCAACGAAGCCTGGCCCTTGACGGTGACGACCTCGTCGACACTGCCAACCGTCAGCTTGAGGTCCACGCGGAGTACCCGACCCACCGTCAAAGAGACATCCGAATCGACGAAGGTCTTGAATCCAGGCAGTTCGGCCCGTATTTCGTAGATCTGGGGAACCAGCGAGGGAATCCGGTAGAGACCGGAATCATTGCTGATTACGGTGCGGACGGTATTCGTGGGCTCGTTGCGAACCGTCACGGTAGCCCCCGGAAGCACCGCTCCCGTCTGGTCACGGACAGTCCCCAGAATAGTCCCGTTCCCGGTTAGCGACCAGACCGGAAGACAGAACATGGACAGGACAACCCCAAACGCGATCCCTTCGCGAACCGGGGACCCGGGTCCAAGTGGGATGATCCTCTTAAGAAGGTTCGCGGTCCAATTACTTGACTCTCTTCTCAGCGGGTAGGTTGACATTTCGTACCTCTGTTTTCTGCCCCAGGTTCGTTTTGAAGCCTTCGGCATTGAAAAACCGAAGGGAGCAGCGACTCAAGGCAGACATAGCCAGAGAAGCAGCCCTCCTGGGTGGCAGTCTCCCTCTTTTTCGGAATCCTCGGGGTTATGCTTTAGGAGTAATTACAACTTTACGCCGGCTCGGAGGCTCCGAGACAGAGCGAATCGTTGAATTCGGGCGTCGTATCCGCAATCCAGGTTGATCAGTTGCGATCTCCCCGAAAATTACTGGACCAGACGACATCATCAGGCTCTGAGGCATCATCGGACCAGAAAACGCCATCGGACCAAAACACTCCGTCCGACCAGAACACGCCATCCGACCAGAACACGCCATCCGACCAGAACACACCCTGAGACCAGGCCAGGGAATCAGACCAGAAGACGCCGTCAGACCAAAACACCCCATCCGGTTTCAAGAAGCTGTCGGACCAGAAAACGCCGTCGGACCAGAACACACCGTCAGACCAGAACACACCGCTTCCCCACAACCGTGGGTTCGCCACCAGAGAGCTATAGGTGATCTGATCGCCGTAGGCGAAGGCTCCTCCAGCCCAGACCTTCTCCGAGCCCAGCATCCAGTAGGGTCGGACGGCTTTTGCAACCCCCTGTCCTACAACATCGACTTCCGTCGCCAATTCCACAGCGGTCAGGGTGTTCAGCATGCCGTTTCCCTGCTCCATCATATGGGGTGCCGTCAGCTTGCTGGCTGTCATCAGGAGAATGGCCTTCACCAGATTGGGGTTCAGGTCTGCGTTTCTCTCCAACATCAGAACCACTGTGCCGCTGACCATTGCCGTGCCCATGCTGGAGCCGCTCATCTCGAGATGATCCTCGTCCAAATGCTGGTCTGTCAGCAGCTGCTTGAGCTCGCTGTCGGAAGCCATGAGGCTGGGGATCCTGTTGCCAGGTGCGGAGATGTCGGGCTTGAAGAGACGATCCGGATAGGTGGGTCCCCGAGATCCGTAGCTGGTAGCGATATCATCTGTCAGAGTGAAGGTCCCTTTGGTATTGATGGGCGAGACAGTGATCACGGTAGGATCGGTGCCAGGGCTGGTTATGCCCCCCCAGATCATTGGATATTCATCCGTTTTTCCGAGGTTTCCGCCCGAAACCACGGTGACGATGCCGGCCGCTACCATCCTCTCAGCCGCCTGGCAGAGCGGATCCATGGTGTATGACTCCAAGGGAGGATGCCCCAGAGATAGGTTGGCCACTCGAATGTTGAAGCGCTGCCGGTTCTGGATCACCCAATCCATGGCCTGGATGAGTTTGCTGGTTTGACCGAAGCCCTGCCCGTTGATCACCCTCACGTCGACCAGAAGGGCGCCGGGCGCTACGCCAACCCAATCGGCATCGGTGTTGCCGCTTGCTGCAATAATGCCAGCCACCGCCGTACCATGACCGTAGAGGTCTTGTGCCGAGCTGGCAGGAAGCTCTTTTGGGCTTTCCCCGGTAAAATCGACAACCGCAACGATAGTTCCTGGAGCGTTGGGATGGGACGCAATGCCCGAATCGAAAACCGCTACGGACAGATTCCCTCGGGTCCCGTTGCTGAGCTTGTGGGAGAATTTGGCGCCCGTGGGGACCAGGAATTCGTTAGGATTGCCCTTCTCCAGATCCCCCAGATCCAGATTGTCCGGAAGCCCATTGCCGCCGCTGTCTCCGCCCATCGCTCCGGCGGGATTGACTGTGGTTGAGCCGGTGAATCCAATAAAGGTCCCCTCGCCGGAGTCATCGCCTCCGCTCCCCGAACCTCCCAGACTGTCGAGACCTCCACCGCCAATCGGATTGTCCCTCTCCGCTGGCTCCTGCGGTGATTCGCCGGTGCCAGACTTCTCCGCCACCTTTTCCCAGGGTCTCTTGCCAGAATCGCGGATCACCGCATCCAGAGTGACGTATTCCACGATGGGTGAGCGGAGTAGAAGCCGGATCTGCGCTGCCTTGAGGCGAGATCGGTAGCCATGTACCAGCGAGAGACTGTTGTCCACGTCGAGGCCTCGGCCCCGACGGTTTGTCTGGCTGCGCTGAAAAAAGCCCGGATTGACCTGTACGATCACGGGCACCGGATAGTCATACTTGGGATTGGCGGACAGAAAGGCCACCTCTTCCCTAAGTACGCGAGAGATCTTCCCCGCCTCAGCTGAACCCAGGGTCCCTTCGGTGGCGACCATCAGTAGGCAGAAGAAAAGGACCGCTGCAGTCCACTGTTGCGACTCTCTAAACCGATATCGTTTCATCACAAAACCTTCCTGGTTTCGCGAATCCACCGACGGCAACTGATCAACCCTATCCGACACTCCAGGACGGACTTAGGTCTCAGCTTTGCGCCCCGAGCCTTTCGATCCCAGGTAGCCCTTTGCGCTGTGGCGCGAAAAACCGGACGCTACTCTTTATTCAGGTTTGAGTATGTCTCCCTCACGTAGAGTCTCTTCGGACAGTCCCATCAAGAACTTTAGAGAAGGCTGCTGAAACGATGCTCACGTGGCGGTGGCTTCCAAGCCGCCGTGCGTCGAGCCAACGGCTCGGTAGAAGAGGACTCTTCGGCCTGGAGACCGAAGCCAGGGGAGGTGGTCTCCAGCCCGCCGTGGTTTAAACTGAAGGGTCGAAACAACAATACGGCGGCCCGGAGGCCACCGCCACGAATTCAGCTCAGGGCTTCCAACCACTGCTGTGCCGGAGATATCATGGACACAACTTGAAGTTCCCACTTGCTTCTCAAGCCAACGATGTGAAAATTTCAGGTAAGGCCCCCTCTTCCCGCCGGTCCTTTCTTCAACGCTCGACCGCCCTCTTGCTAGGTGGTCTCTACAGCAGCCGGCATGAAGCATCCGAGGCCGCAACATCAACCTCATCCCTGACCAGGGTTCGAACCGTTCTGGGACCGATCTTGCCGGACAAACTTGGTGTGACCCTGATGCACGAACATGCTCCGGTAATCGACTGGTCGGAGCTCTACGAAACCCCTCCAGCTTCCCTGACTCCGATCCGCGAGAAAGTGCTGACCGAGTCAGCCAGGTTCCTGAACCGCTTTCACGAAATTCTGTCCGAGCACGAGCGACCAGGGGCGATCGTCGAAGTGACTCCGATTCGGGTCGGCCGCTATCCGCAGCTGCTCCTGGACCTGGCCCGACGCACCCCGGTCCACCTGATTGCCAGCACCGGCTTCTGGTGCGAGGCCCTGGCTCCTCAACACCCTTGGGCCGTCCGGCTGAGCGTGGCTGTCGATGGTATCGATCAAATGGCGAAGCTGTTTATTCGCGAGATCACCGAAGGCATGGAGGACCCAGGGGGAAACTGGGGCGAGCGCTACACCCAGATTCGGGCAGGAATCATCAAGATCGGCACCAGTACCTACCTGCGGCCCAGCGAGCGGGTCGTCCACATCGCCGCTTCCCGAGCCAGCCGCGAAACCGGCTGTCCCATCAGTACCCATACCACCGATGGCGGAGGCCTGGAACAGGCGCAGCTGCTCCTTCAGCAGGGAGCCAAACCAGAGAAGGTCATCATTGGCCACCAGGGCTACCGGGACGACCGTAAAAACGTGGAGGCTCATGACTACCACAGGCGGCTAGCCGACCTGGGTGTCAGCGTCCAATTCGATCGCGTCGGGGGCGAGAATTACCGGCTAGAGACACAAGCACAGCAAATCCAACACCTGATCGATAAAGGCTACATCAACCAGATCCTCGTCAGCCACGATCGGGTCCCCTACTTCTACTCGAACTACACCGAGAAAGAAAAGGTAGTCGAAGGTTGGACTGCCTCGGGTCTCGGGTTCAACCTGGTCTCGACCGGACTAGTCGGCTCGCTTCTTGGAATGGGTGCCTCCTCCGAGGACATCCGGACGATCCTGATCAAGAATCCGGCGCGCGTCCTTGCCTTTTGAGCATCCTCGGAGGAACATCATGTTTTCCATGCCTCACCGTTACATTTTCAGATGCGCGATCCTGCTATCAGGTCTTGTCCTATTCGGTCCCAACTGTGGCGATATCCCGACGGAGAAAGAGGCTGTCAACAGTGGAATGCCTATCTTCCATCGGTCCGGAAAACCCATCTATCTGACCGCAATGGACCAGTGTCAACCCCGGTCGGCACTGACTCTCGAGGAGAAGCGTTTTGCCTGGCGTTTGATCGATTACGAAACCGAGGACTTCGAAGGCAAGCTCATGTTTGCGGGAGAAGAGACTCAAGCTCCCAACGTTGGCTACCCGCTAGAGGTAGAGGGCTGGCATGACGTTTTCGTGGGAATGTTCAACACCGCCTGGAGGCCTTACCAGGACCAGCGCGTCCGGGCCAAGCTCAGTGGCGATAAGACCTTCTCCAATCTCTTTCTACCCAAGCCGACTTCCCTTCCCTGGGGTGTGCCGGAGAACGACACGGCACGTGGTCCCCGTATCCAGGAGGTCTACTTCAAAACGGCCGATCTGGAAGGTCAGAGTCTGACCTTCCAACAACCCTGCCAACTGATAGTCCCGGAAGACCAGGAGTTCGGGAATCTCTGTGAGAAGGTTTGGATCGCATACATCAAGCTGGTCCCACTTTCCCAAGAGGAAATCCAGGCTCTCCAAGCCGATCGCAAGCAGACCGAAACCAAACGGCTGTTCGGTTACAACGATTCCTGGGGAGTGGCCTGGGGCCGAAACTCGCCGGCAACGGCCGAGTATGTTCAGTCCCATCTGGAGCCCTACCGAAACACCGACTTCAAACGCATCTACTGGGATGGGGTCCATGGAGACGTTTGCAATTATTTCACCAGGGTCGGCCGAACCTGGACCCGAGAGCACTACGACCTGGCCGACTACGTCCGCGTCGGAGACCGGCTCCTGGTCGAGACCTGGACAGAATACAAGGAGAAAGGGATCGATCCCTTCCAGGTAGCCGCCGACTATGCCCACGAAGTGGGACTGGAATTCCATGCCAACTACAGGCTGGGATGGGGTCCGTTCTACTGGCCTCCACCCTGGCAAGGATTCAACCGAGGTGGTTTCTGGGAGGAGCACCCCGAGTGGCGCTGCGTCCATCGTGACGGGACCCCGGGAACGGCGATGTCCCTGGCCTTCCCTGGAGTCCGGAGCTACATGCTGTCGATCGTCGCCGAGATGGCAAGCTACCCCATCGACGGAGTCGCCATCCTCTACAACCGGCAGCCGCCCTACGTCGAGTACGAGGCACCCCTGGTCGAAGGATTCAAGGCGAAGTACGGTGACGATCCTCGCGATCTGGAGGAGCGGGATCCGCGCTGGTTGAGCTATCGGAGCGAAGCAGGCACCCTGTTCATGAGGGAGCTGCGGGAGACCCTGAAGCAGGCGGCCGAGCAACAAGGCCGATCCAAGCCCTATGAAATCTCAGCCTGGGTCTTTGGGAGCCTGGAAGAGAACCTTTACTATGGCCTCGACGTCAGAGACTGGATTGAAGAGGGCCTGGTCGATACCATTGTGCCCTATTCCTCGGCCGAAAAGCTCTTCAGCTGGCAGCTGGCATGGGAAAACCCCGCCGATGTGGAGCAGTGGACCTCACTGACTCAGAACACCTCGACCACGCTGGCCCTGAACGTGATGCCGCGGAACCTGCCGGTGAGGGACTACAGACGTAAGGCCCAGGCCTTATACGAGTCGGGAGTGGAGCACCTGGCTTTCTGGGACACCGTCATCTGGGGTAGCGCCTCCTCTCATGCCCTTCGTCGTCTCGGCCACAAGGACGAGATTGCGGCCTGGCTCGAGGCGGGAGAGGTGCCGGAACAGCTGTCCTTCTCCCGCCTGCGACGATTGGGCGACTGGGATCTGAGCTTCTTTCCCGAATAGATAAAGGAGGAGATCATGAGTGAACTGAGCTTGGCCTATCAGGCCCAATGCCGCAGCACAGGCGCTCGAGGACGTTCCATCTGCAGCGCTCGCAACCATCACTTCGTAGCGGACGATGCCCACGGCGAAGAGGTCGGTGCCGGCGAGCTTTTCTTCTCGGGAATCGCCGCTTGTGCGGTGAACATGGTGGAACGGATCGCCAGCGCGGATCAGATCCCGCTGGATTGGATGGAAGTCAAAGTCGAATCCTACCAGGATCCCGACAAGCCTCAGGGTGAAGTCACGATCTACGATGCCATCCGGGTAGACTTCGAAATGTGGGGCGTCAGCGACGACGATGCCAGGAAGCTGGTCAAGATCTGGAAGCAGCGTTGACCGCTCTACGGATCGGTCGCCGTGGCGACCCAGGACACGACTGTTTCTCTCGTCTCTCACGCTGAGTCCCGCAGTTGAGTTCGCTTCTCGCTCCTCGCCGGCTCTTTTGACGATTCACCGATGAAGACCGCGAAGACAGCTAACCTGCCGCCTTTGTATACCCACCCAATCGGCTCGCTCCCACGTCCGAGAGAGGTGCGCGAGCTGCTGGCAGTCCGGGACAGGATGCCCGCAGAGCAGTTCCAGCCGAAGATGGACGAGATGGTAGAGTCGGCCATCCGGCTCCAAGAAGAGGCCGGGCTGGACGTCGTCAGTGACGGAGAATGGCGGCGCAGCCAATATATCCTCGAGTTTCTCTCACGCATCGGCGGCTTCGAGCGGTGCCGAGAATATCGACACCAGGGAGAGGTCAAATTAACTGAAGTCATCGTCAGGCGGATCGAAGCACAGGACTCAGTATTCGTCCAGGACGCCAGCTTCCTGGTGGAAAACACCGATTCTTGCACCAAGTTTTCGCTGCCCAGCCCGTTCTTGATCGCCGTACGCTATTGGCACCATGAATACAGCCGCTCCGCCTATCCGACCCTCCGGCACTTCATGGAACATCTGACGGAGATGCTGGCTCGCGAGGCCGCCTGCCTGGTCGAGACTGGAATCGATATCATCCAGATCGATGACCCGGCCCTTACCTATTTCTGCGACCCGGGCCTGATGTCCGGCGAGTCGAGCCACGACGAGAGGCTTCATCGAGACTGGAACATAGACCGCCAACTGCCGGAAGCGGTGGAGTCGATCAACCGGATTGCCGAGGGACTAGCGGCGGAGGTTCATCTGCACTGCTGTCATAGCGTCTACAAGCGGCGCTCTGATGTCGAGGGGAACTACCGTCCCATCCTTTCCCGCTTCCAGGGCTTGAAGGTGGACCGGGTCAATCTTGAGTTCGCCTACCCAGCGACAGGAGAAGTGGACGATCTGGAGTACCTGCCTTCCCATCTAGGCGTCGGCATGGGAGTCGTGGATGTTCGCAGCGAGCAACTGCAAACGGTGGAGGACATCGAATCCATCGCTAGAGCCGGAATCGAGCTCCTGGGGCAGGATCGGGTCGCCTTGAATCCCGACTGTGGTTTCGCCCCCGACGCCGGTGAGCCTCCCACAATTGAGGAGGCGCGGCAAAAACTCGCACGCCTGACCGCGGCTGCGCGACGACTGAGAGAAGAAGTCCGGCAGGTCTAACCAGGGATTCGCCGCTCAGCTCCCCTTTGCCTTTGCCCTGAGAATCCTCTGTCTAGAACTAGAAAAGTGCGAGACGATTGATGGGCGCGTTCGAGCGTCGTGGGCAAGGGACAGAGCTACAGGCAGAGGCAGAGGCAGCGGCAAGGCGAGTCGGATGAACTGTAAATTGTAACCTGCAACCTGTAACCTGTCCCCCAAAAGCATGTACAAGCTCGAGGCCATCCACATCCGAAAGGAGTACCCCGGAACCGTCGCCCTGAACGACGTTTCGCTTGGCTTTGAAGGGGGGAAGGTCCACGCCCTGATCGGCAAGAATGGTGCCGGCAAGTCCACCCTGGTCAAGATTCTGGCGGGCTCGGTAATGCCTACAGACGGCGAGGTCCGGGTCGACAGCGTTCCCGTTGCGCTGCGATCTCCCACCGAAGCCTTCAATCAGGGAATCGCAACTGTCTACCAGGAGCTCAGTCTGGTGCCCGGATTGAGCGTTGCCGAGAACATCCTCCTGGGACGAATGCCCACGCGGCACGGCCTCCTCATCGATTGGGATGCTGCCTATACTCGGGCCGAACAGACACTGGCCGAGATGCAGGTGCAACTGGATGTCCGTCAGCCCGTTGGGCGGCTACCCTTCGCCCAGCAGCAGATGGTCGAGATCGCCAAGGCGATGTCCTTCAGCCCTTCTGTCCTGATGCTGGACGAACCCACGTCGGCCCTCGCCCGTCACGAAACCCAGAACCTCTTCGATCTGGTTCGGCAGTTGGCGAGTACGGGCGTAGCCATTATCTATATCTCCCATCGTCTCCAGGAACTGCGCGAGATCGCGGATCGAGCTACCGTGCTCAGAGATGGAGTGCATGTGGGCACGGTTGAGATGAACGAAACCACGTCCCAGGAAATCATCCACTTGATGTTCGGGGAAACCATACAGCGTGAGCGTCCCACCGACCTGCTTGCCGGAAAGAAGCCGCTCCTGGAAGTCCGGGACCTGTCGCGAGAGGATCACTTTCAGGAGATCGACCTGACGCTCCATGAGGGTGAAATTCTGGGCATTGCGGGCATGCTGGGCTCTGGACGTACCGAGCTGCTCCGGGCCATCTTTGGTGCGGAGCCCTTCAGTCGGGGACAGATCCGCGTCCTGGGTCGAGATGTGAAGTCGGTATCGCCTTCAGCGATGAAAGAGCTGGGCGTCGCCTTCACTCCAGAGGACCGCAAGAACGATGGCCTGCTCCAGAGCCACAGCATCCGAGCCAACCTCTGTCTGGCGAGTATGAGCAGGATCGCGACCCAGGGATTTATCACGCGTGCTCGAGAACAGGTCGTCGTTGACGAACAGGTGGGTAAGCTCTCGATCAAGATCACCGACTCCGAACGGGCGGTCTCCTCGCTCAGTGGCGGCAACCAGCAGAAGGTCGTTGTCGGGAACTGGTTGGGGACGCGTCCTCGGGTGATGCTCTTCGACGAGCCGACCCGCGGCATCGACGTCCAGGCCAAGCAGCAGATCTTTCAGGTGATGTGGGACCTAAGTCGAGAGGGAATCGGCTGCATTTTCGTCTCCAGCGAACTGGAGGAGCTGGTGCAGGTCTGTCACCGCATTCTCATCATGAAGCATGGCCGAATCGTCGACGAGGTCCTGCCCTCAGATACTACTCCTGAAGGATTGATCGTCCAGTGCATGGAAGACTGATGTCACGAGCAAGAGTGCTGACCTGGACCCGAAATTCGGTTATGGAGCTGGTGCTGCTCCTACTCTGCCTGATTCTGGCATTTCAGGCTGAGGGCTTCTTCTCGATGGCCAACCTGCTCAACGTCCTTCGCAACATCTCGATGCAGGGCATCATCGCTTTTGGGATGACGATGGTGATCATCTCCGGCGAGATCGATTTGAGTGTCGGATCAGCGGTGGCCTTTGCCGGCTGCCTCACTGCCTACCTCACCCAGTTCCTCTCCGATTCTGGACTGTCCCTGGTAGTGGCGCTACCCCTCGCCATGCTTGCGAGCCTCGCCCTGGGTTTCGCGATCGGTGCCCTCACCGGCCTCATCCGCATCCGTTTCGGGGTTCCAACCTTCATTACCACACTGGCCTGGATGACCGTCCTGACGGGATCTGCCGAGCTCATCACCGGCGGCTTTCCGCTGACACCGTTTCCCGAGTGGTACAACTTCTTCGGCGGTGGCTACGTCCTGGGAGTCCCCTTCCCTGCGATCGTTTTCGTGTTGGTGTTCTTCTTCACCCAGACCCTGATGGACTATACCTCCTTCGGACGCTCGGTCTACGCTGTCGGCGGCAACGTCGAGGCAGCCCGACTCAGCGGAATCAACGTGGTCCGGATCAAGATAATCGTCATGGCCTCGGTCGCCTGTCTGGCCGGCCTGGCCGGCATCATGCAGTCCGCCCAGATCATGTCCGGTGCCGCCACCATGGCCAAGGGCTGGGAGCTGGACGTGATTGCCTCGGTTATCATTGGCGGCACCAGTCTGATGGGCGGGGAAGGTAAGATTCGAGGCACGCTCATCGGAGTCATTTTTCTAGGGATCCTGGTCAATGGAATGACCTTGCTCAACATCAGTGAGTACTGGCAGCACGTGGTCCGGGGGGTGTTGATCCTGAGCGCGGTGTTGATCAACCGCATCAACGCAACCAGTCAACAGTGAGCGGGATCCCTGATTCTGGGACCGTCCTTGGTAGGAGTCTGGAGAAATGCGGGCTAGCTGGGGGGAGGTGTCGGGAGCTCCAGATTGATTGCGGGCTCTCCCAGATTGACCCTGAATACCCGGGCTACCTCGCCCTGGGTCTCCGCGATCCTCGATAAGACCGTCAGGAAATCCTGCTCTTCCATTCCCGCCAGCTCCCCGGCTGCCGCCTTCGCTCTCTCGGCGGCCTGAGAGCCGTCTTGACCTACCCAGATGTCGGCCACCATGCCGGAGAGAGCCACCAGTTTAATGAAGCACAGCAAGTCTGGCGGTGCCTCAGGGTGTTCCAGTTCATGGCTAAACCTGAGACAGGATTGGTAGATCTCGGGAAGATTCCACTCCTGGGCCAACCAGCCGCTCACTTCTCCGTGGTCGCATCCGAATTCCGCCCGCTCCAGCTCGAGTAGCTGCTCGTGTGATCCTTCCGCCCTTGTCACCAGATCGGAGTAATGCGCCCCATAGGATTCTCTCAGAGCCAGCATTCCCACGTCCTGCAGCAGCCCTACCAGAAAAAGCCCTTCCTCATTGGGCATCTGGAGCCACCCGCCCAGAGCCCTGCAGGTTACAGCCGAAATCAGGCAGCGCTGCCAATAGTTCGGCAGCTCCATGGCCGCTTTCTCGTCGCGGCGCAATCCCTGGATCAGAGAAAAGCTTAGCGCCAGGGTGCGCACCGAGTTGGCACCCAACAGCATCATGGCATGGCTGATGGTATTGACCTCGCTCCGCAACGCATAGAATGGAGAGTTCACGACCCTGAGTACGTGCAAGGCCAGAGCCGGATCCTGGCCAATCACCGTGGCGATCCTCTGAATATCGGGGATTTCTTCCCGGCAAAGGGCCAGGATCTCGAGGGCTACCCCAGGCGGGCTGGGTAGGGTCTGGCAATTCTTCAACCGGTCGGTCAGCAGAGAGTTCATTACCGTCTCCTCGATCTAGAGAGATGGGCAGGACCTTCAGCAATTTACTAATTTATTAACATTAAATAGAGGTCTTTCATTCATAGTATCGGCATCAGCCGGAAACTCTTTCTGCAAAAATCTAACCCATCAGGTCTGGAGCTTCCCTCGAGCTGCAGTTTTCTGGCGCGTTCTCCGGGCTAGTGAGGCCACCGGCTGGCACTGCATTCACGTCAGTCCAGCACAGCGGTGAGCTCCAGGACCGCCGTCTGGGCCAAGGGCTCGAAAGTGGTAGACTTTGGCCTGGGGACCGAACCCACGTCCGCCACCCGCAGGGAAGCAAATGAGTTTCAGGTTAGTCCCGCCCCCAGGAAGCACTGGCCCCATTCGAGAACGAAACTTCGGTTACGTCTGCCGTGATTGTCGCTACCGCCAATGACAGAGCCGTGACTGCAAAGGAGCGGTCCCGATCACCGATCGGGACATGCCATAAAAAAGGAGATGCAATCGGCCACCGTCTGTTTGGTCGGTTGTTTCCGGCATCCGTATGCCGGGACCGCTCCTTTGCAGTCACGGCTCTGTCATTGGCGACTCTTGGATGATCTCCTACCCTTCGAGAATGAAACTGCTCTCTACTTCCGAATTCATTACCTGATCAGAAGGTTCTCCT
Organism: Acidobacteriota bacterium; assembly: GCA_965222655.1. Classification (GTDB taxonomy): domain Bacteria; phylum Acidobacteriota; class UBA6911; order RPQK01; family JAJDTT01; genus CAUZIZ01. The sequence goes on along the minus strand of CBDCUP010000021.1, from coordinate 557,074 downwards.
GCAGCTAACCCTATCCAGGAGCCCGCTTCAGCGGGCTGGCGCGAACTCGGGATAGGGGAAGCCCTCACGGGCCTTCCCCTCCCACACCACCAGGCATACGGGTCCGTACCAAGGCGGTTCGCTAGGGTTGAATGCGCTGATGATTAGCCAACCGAGGAAGACCTAACCGATCGAAATAAGCATTCGGAAGCGCTATCCGGACCCCGGGCGCTTGACTGAGGGCCCAAGGGCCCTTGACGCTCCACGCGGTCCGCTGGGCCATATCCCGACTCACGCCCAGCCGGATCAACTCCGCCTGGCGTCGCCGGTAGACCTTCCACTGTTTCCATTGGACGCTGCGCAGGCGACGACGAATCCAGCTGTCCAGACCCCGCAGGACCCAGGGGCTCTCGACGTACCCAAAGTATCCAATCCAGCCCCGGAGGTAGCGGGACAATTCGTCCACACGCTGCTCCAGGCTGATCCCCCGGTTACGCCGCGTTAAACGACGCACCCGGGATCGAAACCGCTGGATCGATTCCGGCGCAATCTTGCGCCGGTTGGGCGATCGGCCTCCCGTGAACGTGAAGCCTAAGAACTTCCGCTTCTGGGGCTCATCCACCGCACTCTTCTCCCGATTGACACGCAGTTTCAGTCGCTGGCTCACAAACCGGCTCACACTCGCCATCACTCGCTCCCCCGCCCGCCGACTCCGCACATAAATGTTGCAGTCATCGGCATAGCGGACAAAACGGTGACCCCGGCGCTCCAGTTCCTCGTCCAGCTCATCCAGAACCACGTTCGAGAGAAAGGGGGACAGGGGGCTGCCTTGCGGCGTCCCTTCCGTCGGCGCACTCACCAGTCCGTACCGCAGAATCCCCGCGCTTAGATACGCTCGGATCAACTTCAGTACCCGCTTGTCCCCAATCTCCCGCGCCAGCCGGCTCAGCAAACGATCGTGGTGAACTCGATCGAAAAACTTTTCTAAATCGAGATCGACCACGGTCCCGTAGCCCGCTTTCACGTAGTCTTGGGCACGCGCCACTGCCTGATGAGCCCTGCGCCCCGGTCGATAGCCATAGCTGGACTCTGAGAACGTGCGATCCCACTTGCGTTGCAGCACTTGCAGCATCGCTTGCTCGATAAATCGATCGATCACACACGGAATCCCGAGTCTTCGCTTGTCTTTCCTTCCCGGTTTCGGAATCTCCACCCCCTTGACAGGTCGCGGTTGATACTCCCCGCACAGCAGCTGTTCTTTGATCGACCGCCAGTTCGCCTTCAGGTACTCCGGCAGTTCATCGACGGTCATCCCGTCCACTCCCGGACCCCCTCGGTTCGCTCGCACTCGTCTCAACGCCGCTTCCAGATTACTTCGCTCGCATATCTCCTCCATGACGTTCTCACCAAACATCGGGCCTTCGGTTCGCCCTTTCGCTAAGGATGAATCCGCCGTCTCCCCGCTTCCCTGGGGCCGCACCCCAGCTGTTCGGTTTGAGGTCCGCTTCGGACTTCTCTGCCTCTGTTGATCACCCTTAAGATTGGACACCTACTAACCTCTCCCTACCGTTCGGGCCTTCCGTGAGTTTCCCCACCTACTATGCCCTCTGCGGACTCCTGGAGGGCGCTATGAAACCTTACGATTCCACCTGTCCTTCAAGGGACAGCCTCCCAGGCCTCCCGGGGTAAGGACGCTGTCTTTCCGTACACAACCGCTGGATTTACGCTTCCGGATCTTGATGGATATGGACTTCGTCACCACGCGCTGACTCGTCCGACCTTGGCGCCTACTTATCCAGTTTCTGTGCGTCGGCTCGTACGTTTGCTCCACACTTCCTTCAGACCCCACCTCGCGGTGACGCCCTTGTGCTTCGCTAGCCTTCACCTCCATCAGGTTGGCGGAGGGACTTGCACCCTCCCAGACAGCGCGCGTGCCCGGCACGCGCGTAGTAGACCGGTCCTTTCAGGGCCGGGTATCCGCACGGCGTTATAAAAAGAGCCCGCTTTAGCGGGCTTCTCGGGAGAAGGCTTTAGCCCGCATTTCTCATCGCTTGTCGTAGCGAGGCGCCGCGAGGGCCGTCCTGGCAAGGCTTGCGACGACAAGCGATGAGAAATCCGGGCTAGCCTCTTCACATTTTCGGGTCATGAAAATAAGCAGGTATACCTGCTTGACTGGAATCAATTCCGGCCACTAGAGTAACCAGCGTCAATTCAAGCAGATCTTAGGGTGAACCCACCATAGGCGGATCGCCCATCATTCAGAGGGAGATCTTGTGGAGCAAAAACCTCTAGGACAGACGGACCTCACTATCGGCGCTATCAGTTTGGGATGCGCTACCCTCGGCCGCGAGATCGATGAAGACACTTCTCGGCAGCTGCTGGACCATGCTCTAGAACGAGGAATTGCGTTCCTTGACTCCGCCGAAGCCTACGGGGGAGGCAACGCCCGCCTCTCCCGAATTCAGAACCACGGCATCGACGATACGCGCGAGGCGAGCCATGAGATGAGCTCCTCCGAATGCATTCTGGGACGTTGGATGAAGGCTCGGGGCTGCCGAAACGAGATCACACTCTGCACCAAGATCAGCACCGGGGCCAGCCCGAAAAACATCAAACGCGCCTTGGCTGCCAGTCTGGAAAGACTCCGGACCGACTCGGTCGACGTCTACAAACTCCACTCTCCCGATCCCACGGTGCCTATTCAGGAAACCCTGGGGGCCCTGAGTGAGGAGGTGAATGCCGGCAGGATCAAGGTGTTGGGCTGCAGTAACTTCTCGGGTGACCAGATGCGTGAGGCCCTGGAGGTCAGCGCTTCCGGGGGTTACCCTCGCTTCGAGATTACTCAACCTCCCTACAACCTTGCCTGGCGGGAATATGAAGACGATCTCTTTCCCCTGTGCAGAGAGCAAGAGATCGCGGTCGCAACCTACAGCCCCCTGGGAGCCGGCTTTTTTGTCGGGAAATATACCTCCGCCCAGAGTGTGCCACCGAGCAGAACCAGGTTCGATATCGTCCCCGATTTCAAGGATATCTATTTCAAGGAGCGCAACTTCCGCTTGATGGAGCGTCTGCGCAGCAAGGCGGTGGAAATGGGGGTCCCGATGGCACGCCTCGGGGTAGCCTGGGCTGCCTCCAATCCCGACGTGACTTCGGTAATCATCGGCGCGAAAGAAAAGTCACACATCGACAATGCTCTGGCCGCCACCGAGCTTCACCTGAATCAAAACCTTCGGGCTGAGATTGAGACCCTGGCCGGGGAGTAGTATGGGGGGGGATGACGGCACTCGTACTCACGGCCGCAGCAGCAGTTTGACCCCTTCCTGCCTTTCTGCCAAGGCGAAGGCCTGGTCCCACTCCTCCAATCCGAACTCGTGGGAAATCAGCTTTTCGTTGGAAATCAACCCAGACTCCATCAATCTGAGTGCACGCTTCCAAGCTGGCCGTCGCTGCGCGATTCCACCGCTAACCTGGAGCTCTCGGTAGGCAATCTTCTCGAAGTCAATCTCGACCGGCACACCCGGCAGTCCCATCTGGGAGTACTTGCCCCGCTTGCGCACCAGTTCCAGCGCCAGGCGAATTGCTGGACTGGTGCCGGCACATTCCACGACCAGGTCCGCTCCATAGCCTCCAGTCAACTCCCGCACGCGCTCAGCGGCGTTGTGTTGTTCCACGTCGATGGTGTAGCGGACGCCCAGTTCCTGGGCCAGACTCAGCCGCGCCTGATCTCGACTGGTTCCACACAAGATCACCGTTCCGCCTTCCGCAGTGGCAACAAGCGCCGCAAAGAGGCCCACCGGACCCGGTCCGGTTATCGCTACGAAATCGCCAGCCGCGACCCCGGCCTGCTCCGTCACCGAGTGGACGCAGCAAGCCAGCAGCTCGGTCAAGGCTCCAGACTCAAAACTCACGCTTTCGGGGAGTTTGTGTACGAACCTGGCATTACAGTAGGGAGCGAAGCTGCCGTGGTGCCAGTATCCCATGACCTCGCGCTCCTCACAGAGATTGTAGTATTCACTGAGGCAGTAGCGACACTTACCGCAGTTGAAGATGGTAGGCTCGGCCGTCACCCGATCTCCGACTGCAACTCCGTCCTCTACCTGGGATCCCTTCTCTACCACGACTCCACTGAACTCGTGTCCCAGAACCACGGGCGTCCGGATGTTGTAGTTGATGGTGTCGTGATACAGATGCAGGTCGGAGCCACAGATACCGGTAGCCTTGACCTCGATCTTTACTTGGTTGTCTGCAAGGGGGCGCTCTTCGAAATCCCGAAGTTCGACGAAACCTTCACCTCTCGCGTACTTGACGACACCCTTCACGGCTTCTCCTCCCTGAACTCCGTACAGACAAAGGTATCAGCTCTCGTTCTCGTTTCAAGCAGATCAGTAGAAGACGGAAGTCAGCGCCGGCGCCAACCAGACTGGATCAGTTGGTGGGGAAACTTCTCATTGCCTACGCCGAAGGCGTTGTTGCGCGTAGCCCAGGGTTGGCGATGCGGAGCGAAGCGAGCTACCCTGGGTTTAGGTTGCCCCTTGTCTTTTCTACGCTGAAAGCGTTGTTGCAAACGCGTTTCCGGTTTGCAACAACCCCTTCAGGGTAACACTTTTTCTTGGACCAACCTTGACCCAGGGTAGCTCGCTTCGCCAACCCTTATAGTTGGGAAGGTACTGAGATCGGGAAGATGGGAGCGGCAAGTAGCCGTAGCCGCCTTTCTTTCTTTTTTGCTACTTTTTTCTTTCTTTGTGGAAGGTGTGGATGGTGTGCAAAAGTGTGGAGTCGGGAGCTCGATAGTCGACTCCCAGGACGCTCGGGTCCGTCACGAATGCCAACCCTTATCGGGAGGACGATTAAGCCCAGACTTTCGGACGGACCCTGGGCCGGATTTGGACGAATACTCAGATGCTGTCCGCTCAGGAGGACTTCTATAAGGAATTCGCCGCCCCCGGTTTGCGTCCGACGAAACACCAGAGAAGGGGAGAGGAGCCATGAAGCCGATTGAGGAGCAGACCATTGGAGTGTGGGTGGGCCTGGACTGGGCCGACCAAGAGCATGCCTACGCGCTGCGGATGTCGGGCTCGAGCGAAATCGAGACCGGCGACGTCAAACAAACACCGGAGGCCCTGCAGAGCTGGATCAACGGGCTGAGAGAAAGGAGCGGAGGCGGCTGGGTCGCGATCGCCGTCGAACAGAGCCGGGGAGCGCTGCTGTATGCGCTGATGGATTACGATTTTGTGTTGATCTACCCGATCAACCCGAAGTCCTTGAGCCGCTACCGTGGAGCCTTCTATCCCAGTGGAGGCAAAGACGACCCGAGGGATGCGGATCTGGTGCTGGACTACCTGCTCAAGCATCGGGAACGGATTCGATTGTGGGAACCCGAATCGCCGGAGGTGCGCTCCCTGCGCCTGTTGTCCGAGCAACGGCGCAAGCTGGTCGATCTGCGCGCGGACTTGACCAATCAGTGGACCGCCAACTTGAAGAACTACTTTCCTCAGGCCCTGAAATGGGTCGGCCCGCTCAAAGGGAAGACGGCCTGTGATTTCCTGAACCGTTGGCCCAGCCTTGAGGCCTTGCAGCGGGTCAAGCCGACCACGATTCGCCGCTTTCTCAAGAGCCATCGGGTGGGGGGCAGCGAAAAGTTGCACTCCAAGCTGGAGGAGATCAAGCAGGCCCGGGCGCTGACCCACGATGCGGCCATTGTGACGGCGGCTAGCCTGATGACTCAGAGCTTGGCGGGACAGATCCTGCACTTGAATGAGTCCATCCAGCGGTTTGATGCCAAAATCGAGGAACTCTTCAACCACCACCCCGACCATTTCATTTTCAGCAGTCTGCCCGGCTCTGGAAAGGCTCTGGGACCGCGGCTCTTAACTCTCTTTGGGGAGGATCGGGATCGTTTCCAATGCGCCGCGGAGGTACAGACCGTCTCCGGCATCGCCCCCCTGCTGCGAAGCAGTGGCAAGACCCGCATCGTGTCTTACCGTTGGGCCTGTCCCAAGTTCGTCCGCCAGGGCGTTCACGAATTCGCCGCTCACTCCCGGCACTGGTGCCCCTGGGCGCAAGCGTTCTACCAGATGCAGCTCAGCCAAGGGAAAGATCATCACGTCGCGGTGCGCTCTTTGGCCTTCAAGTGGCTGCGCATAATCTACCGCTGCTGGAAGAACCGGGTCCCCTACGACGACGCCATTTATGTGGCTTCTTTGAAGGCGAACAACGCCCCTTTGCTGGCCTTCTTGTAGAGAGCAATCAAGCTGTGGAAAAAAATGCAACCGGCTGAAAAAAAACTTGAAAAAACACTTGACTTGAAACCTCAGATGTCTGGGCTACGCGCAATAACGCCCTTGGCGTAAAGACGAAACAAAACTCGTAGTTGCATCCCGAGTTTGCTGAAGTTTCAGATCAATTCCGTTACAGGTTTACCGGTCGTATCATCGATCGAGTTGGCTATCTTTATGGGGCGGCCGATGGGACTCATGTATTCCTTGGTCCAGTCGATTCCGAAGGCTTTGTAGATAGTCGCGAACAAGTCGCCCATGGTTACCATTCTCTCGGCAACGTGGGCACCTCTTTCGTCGCTGGCTCCTACGACCAGTCCGCCCTTGATTCCACCACCCCCCAGGACCAGCGACCAGCAGTGGGGCCAGTGATCTCTGCCTCCCTTGGAGTTGAAACGAGGGGTGCGTCCGAATTCTCCCATGGCTACCACGATAGTGGAGTCGAGCAGTCCCCGTTCTCTAAGGTCATCCAGTAGAACGGGCAAGGCGTGATCCAGACCCGGAACCAGTTTTTCTTTGTGTTTGCTGTCGTTCTCGGCGTGCGCGTCCCAACCGTTGAGGTCGTGCCCGGCCGCCGTCACGAAGCGGCTGCCTGACTCAACCAATCGACGGGCCAGCAGAAGGCTCTGGCCGAAGCCGGTTCGACCATAGGCTTCCCGAGTCTTTTCCGACTCTTGGGACAGATCGAACGCGTTTCTGACTTCGGGGGACGTGACCATGCTCAGCGCCTGCTCGGCAAAGCGATCCATCTTGAAGCGCTCGGCAATCTCCATGCGCTGACGATAGGATCGGTCCAGCAGCGACATCAGGGACCGCCGATCCTCCAGACGTTCCGGAGTGAGAGTCTTGGGTAGACTGAGATCCTCGACCCGGAAGTCCTTCTCATTGGGATCGGACATAAGAGACATGGGATCGTACTGAGCGCCCAGAAAGGCGCTCTTCAAGTACTCCTCCCGAGGACCTTCCTTGAAGCCGGGTACAAGCACATATGGGGGAACATGATTTCGGGGACCCAGTTCCTTGGTGACGATCGAACCCAAAGAAGGGAATTTCATCGCCGCCGTGGGCCGGTGCCCGGTAAAGGCATAGTAGGTCCCCTGGCCGTGATTGTTTTCCTCGGTGCGCATGGAGCGGATGATGGACAGCTTGTCCATTTGTTTGGACATGCGGGGCAAGAGATTCGACACCTGGATGCCGGGGACATTCGTCGAGATGGCTCTGAAGCTACTCTGAGGCTTGGGATCCCACATATCGATGTGGCTTGGCCCTCCCTCCAGCCACACCAGGATGCAGGACTTGGCCGTGGCCTTGCCACTCACGTCCACCCCTGCCTCAGCGAGAAGATTCTCGGCCCGGAGATATTGGCTAAGACTCATTCCGAGCAGGCTCAGAGCACCCGTTCGGATAAAGTGACGACGGCCCAGGAGGTTGTCGGTACAGGTCAGACAACCTGCCCGTCTTCCCACAATCGGTACGCTCATGAACTTCTTTCTCCGCTAATTCCAGGCAAACTCACGGGAGGTGACCAGCGCCCAGAGAACGTCCTCGAAGGCCTCTCGCCGCGAAGGTCGAGAAGCAACCAGATGTTCCAGCTCTGCCTCTTCAGAGGGCGTAGGATAACGGCACAGGCTTCTCAGGTAGAGCTGCCGGACGATTTCAGAATCAGTACGTTTTCCATTGAGAAGGAAGTCCAGGCGGCTTCCTGGACTGGAGATTTTTTCCTGGTAGGTCGATCCCACCAGGATGTGCAGCGCCTGCTTGAGGCTGGCCTCGGTCTTCCTCTCGGGGATGGTCGAACGAGTGGGCCGGCCGTAGATCGTCAAGAATCGGGAAGCGTGCAGGTCGGGTACCTGCAGCTCGATCGCCCGAGTCCCCCGAGGAGCGCTCCCCATCCAGCTATTCTTGAATTCCTCGGGCACACCGGTGACGTTGGAGAGGGCGTCCAGCAGCACTTCCCCATCCAGTGCCCGAGGATGATGATGCGAATAGTTGGTGAGGTCGTTGCGGTTGGACCGGTTGGGTCGAGCCGAAAGTTGATAGGTCCGAGAGCTTGTAATGCGACGCAGCAGGTATTTGAGATCGTAGCCGTGATTGACGAAGTCTTCCGCCAGTGCATCCAGCAGGCGAGGATGGGTGGGCGGATTGGTCGACCGGAAGTCGTCTACCGGATCCACGATGCCCCTCCCCATCACGTAGCCCCACATGCGGTTGACGATGGTCCGCGAGAAGTCGGGTTGCGAAACCGTCCATTCGGCAAATGCGAGCCGAGGATCGAAAGATCTCTCGGGCGGCAGCGCTGTTCCGTCAGGGAACATCGGAGTGACTTCTTCACCGGTGCGGGGATGAAGCACCTTGACGGTGTCCTCGCTCTCCCCGTAGTCGGGCACGCGGCCGGAGGGATCGTCGAAGATGACGATAGGCCCCTCCGAGACCCACTCGGTGCGGCTGATGCGACCGAAGAAGGCCGCTAGCCCCCAGAACTGCTTCTGCGACCACCTCTCGAAGGGATGATTATGACATTGAGCGCAATCCAGACGCTGCCCCAGGAAGACTCGAAGTTCCTCGGGCATCATCTCCTCGGGACGAGGCGCCTCCCCGTTAGGCAAGAAATGGCGTGAGGGGCCGTCGTGTCCCTGTGCCGAGAGTCTCTCCCTGGCCATCCGATCGTAGGGCTTGTTCTCGGTGATGCTGTCGCGGATCCAGGCCCAATAGGCATAGGCGTGGGCGGGCGTTCCGGTGGCCCCGTAGGCAACCCGAAAGAGATCGGAAAAGCGGTAGGTCCAGTAGTCCACGTACTCGGGCGTATCCAGCAGGGTGTCGATCAGCTTCTCTCGCTTCTCTGGATCTGGGCTCGCCAGGAACTCACGCACTCGAGAAGGCGGGGGAAGGGTCCCTGTTAAATCCAGACAAACCCGGCGTAGAAACTCCTCGTCCGAAGACAGTGGGGAGGGCACGATGTGCTGTTCTGCCAGCCGTGCGAACACCTGTTCGTCAATCAGGTTGGTCGCGGCGACTCGGGGATAGTCGGGCATCAGATCGGCGATGACACCGACGCGGGTGCTGGCGACATGCCCGGGAGCTCTTATCAGGATGGCTGTTTCCCCCGCCGACAAAGCCTCCACCTTGCCCTCCGGGGTGATGCGAACCACCTCCGGATTGCTGGCCGAATACCGAACCTGGTCTGTGATGTCTTCGCGTCCGCCTCCCGCAAGATGGGCGGTCACCAGCAGCTGGCGCCCTCCCTTCGGCTCCAGCGTCATCGCTTCAGGGAAAACCTCGACCCTCTCTATCCGTGCGTCATTGACCTCTTCATAAGGTGCTCCCGACCGCACCCAATCCCGAATCGTCTCATAGTCAGACGAATCCGCCTCAAAACGCATCCCGCCCCCGTGAGGAAGGGATGCTGTTGGCTTCAGCAGCAGGAGACTCTGTTCCGGGCTGCCGGTGCTCACCCGTGGTTTGATGGGCTCGGCCGCTTCCACGCTCAAGACCTGATAGGTACCGCCCTCGACGATCCAGCGATAATCTTCCGTCGGGTGGAGGACATCCAAAGACAGTTTGAAACCACCCCGTCCCTTGACCCCACCATGACATTCGCTCGCATTGCATCCTCGCTTCGTAAGGATTCCTCCGATATCCCTTGAAAAGCTGAAGGCTCTAACCCCTCGAGATCCCTGGACCCGCACGGTCGCCTGGGCACTGTGCTCACCGAACCTCGCAGTCACACGGGTCTTGCCGTCTGCTTTTGGTACCAGACTTTCCTTCTCGGAAAGCGAGGCTATAGTAGGGTCCTCGACATGAAGTCGGCTCAGAGCCGTCACATCCCGCTCGAAACCGTCCGAGTAGATTCCAAGCACCACCAGTTTCTGAGAGACTTCAGCTCCTGCCAGCCAGATGTCCTCGGGTGTCAGCCGCAACGACAAGAGCTGAGGCTGGTGGGATGGGATGGGAGCCGGTCCGGCCCACAGACCGGCCTGAAGCAGCACCAGACTGCCGATCAGAAGCCTGATCATCGTTTGTATTCCTTTTTTCGCAAAGAGCCGTCTCCTCCGCCCCCAGAAGCCAGGATCGCCAGAGGAACTCTCCCCACCGCCAGGGACGATCCCATCCTTCCAGCGAACACGGGTCGGGCGGTCAACTCCACCAGCCGAGGCAGCCTGGTGGGCGGGGCGTCTGCAGCCACCACAAACGCCAGGCTCACGGCTCGGCGAACCGGACGGTATCGGGTCTGATCACCAATGTGTCCACTCTCCAGACCCATCGGTGTGTAATAGGCACCCAGCAACAGTCCTTCGGTATAGGAAGCAGGAGTCGCCGAGAGCATGCTCACGCCCTCTGGCAGATTCACGGCCGAGACGGCCACGTCTCCCTCAAAACCCTCTTCCAGATCGCACACCACGGTAAATGTCTTGGCTTTCCCAGGGGCCAGATTCACGTGATCCGTGGTCGGGGCCAGACGGCGTCCGGTCACACCCAGGGATACTTCCAGCCGTCCCAGGTGAGGTATCCTCGGTCGGATCAGCACCCGGTATGCCAGATCGGGTCCGCCACGCCGGGAGGTCAGATCACGGATCCTCAGCCGGTAGGAGCCACCCTCCCTGAAGGTGAAAACCGTCTTACGCTCCGTAGTCTTGTTGACATCGTCGCCGTCCCCACCGTATTCCATGTGGATGTTGTCGAAGACGTCCCGGCCGTCGGGACCTGCCACCTGCAGCCAGGGGTTGAATAGCGGCGGCACCAACCGGGGGGTCTCAACTTCGAACGCGAGGCTCTGTCCTGGGCTTACCTGGAACCGGAAATCATCCACATCCCCGGGAGGATCGATGCTCCCTTCCAGAATCGTGTAGGCGGAGACTTCGGCAGGGGTGTCGTCATTGGGCTCGAGTTCCGCAACTCTGGTGATTGACCGAGACCAATCAACGGCGGCTTCCGGCTCCATCGCGTCCCCGGAACTGGGTGCCTGCCCAGCAGGCTCTTCGGAAGGAGGCGCTATTCCTCGGCCGGCCAATTCCATGAGTCTGGTCGCCTCCAGGGGCCGGGTAAAGCTGCCCGATTGGCTATAGGAGCCAGAGTCCCGCTCCACCCAATCGGCTGGGTCTGGGTGGGCATCGCGACCTAGAAACGTAGAAGCTGTAGGGGCTGCTGGAGAAATCCTGAGCTGATAGACAAAATCGGGATTCCCTTCACCCAGAAAAGATCCCACCGAGACCAGATAGGTGCCGTCCTCTCGAAACCGGTGGGTCGGCATTGGGAACACCGTAAGCTGGCTAGTCCACCCCTGCTTCCGCAGGCGATGAACAGGCGTCATGGAGAGAGCCGGGCTCTGCCAGGGAAGCCTGAGCAATCGCTCCGGGTCGAACCAGCTGCCGGTACGAGCATAGAGATTGAGCTCTGACTCGGCGCTGTAGGGTATGTAGATCGGGAAGGAAGAGTGGAGTTGAAAATGGAATCGCTGCCCCTTGGAAGCCCGAAAGGCGTAGAAGTCAAGATCGCCGTTGGCCTCGGTCTTGCCATTGATCACGACCGGCGCGTCCACCTCCTGGTATTTCACCGAGGCGCTCTCTGTAGACACGGGTTCGCTCACCACCTGGAAGGTAAGCGCATTGGACATGCCGAGGGGCGTAATCAGCCGAAATGCGTGCAGCCCGACCGGGGCATCGCTGCCAATCCGGATCTGGATCCGAGCCAGGTAACCCGCTGTATCAGCCTGCCGCGCCTGAGGGTCTCGCTCTGCCAGACCCTCGACTACCTTCTCGCGCACCTCATCTACCTGCTCGATGTGGCCTTCCAGATCACCACACTCGAACCAGACGGCGTAGACTCCACCGAAGTCGTTGCCTCTGACCTCTGTCAGTACATCTGAGCCCTGACGACCGCCCAGGGGAAAGACCGAGAGAACCTTGGGTTCGGAGGGGCGCTTGTCTTCGTCCTTGTCCACGGCCCAGACGTCTGCGGGAAGGAGAAGAAGCACTAGAATCAGAGACTTAAAGGAACTCATGACTGGGCCCGAAGCTGAGGCTAGATGATAGCACAACCGGGCAGACGTTGGCTGCCCCTGTTTCAGAGGACGATGTGCCCCCGACCTACGGCAAACATGTGTCCGGGTGCCAAACTCCTACTTCCATGCCTGGGGACTTGCGGTTTCGAACGTGCTGATTCAATCTGAGAGGGCTCAATTCCCAGGACTCTGATCTTTGAGGAGGAACAAGCATGCTTACGAGAAGGTGGTTTTTGACAGCTTTATCCAGCGTCCCGTTTCTGGGTAGCCTCCGTCCTTTGGCGGGGGCACTCGACGACAGGGACTTCTTCGCAGAGTTGGGGGTCCGCCCCATAATCAACGCTGCTGGAACCTCAACCGCACTAACCGGCAACTTGATGCTGCCCGAGGCCATTCGAGCCTGGCAGTATGCTACTGGAAAATTTGTCAACCTGGACGAGCTTCATGACGCTGTGGGGAAAAAGATTGCCGCCCTGGTGGGATCGGAGGCCGCCCTGGTCAGCGCCGGTGCCGCCTCCGCCCTGACACTGGGAACAGCCGCTTGTATGACCGGGAGCAACCAGGATTTCATTCACCAGCTTCCAGGCACGGCGGGGATGCCGGACGAAGTGATCATCCAGAAATCCCATCGCTTCAGCTACGACCATGCGGTGAGAAACTGCGGGGTTCGGATGATCGAGATCGAAACCGCGGAAGAGCTGGGAGAAGCGGTCAACTCGAGGACCGCCATGATGTTGTTCTTGAACCTCGCAGGACCCAAAGGCCAGATCAGCGCTTCCGAGTTCGCACGGTTGGGAAAGAAGCATGGCATCCCCACTTTCATCGACTGCGCCGCCGACGTCCCTCCAGTCGGCAATCTGTTCAAGTTCCTCAAGATGGGTTACGACCTGGTGACCTTCTCCGGGGGTAAAGCGATGCGAGGGCCTCAGAGCACGGGTCTTCTGTTGGGACGCAAGGATCTACTTGCAGCAGCCAGACTCAATGGCCTGCCCCATGCCAACAGCATCGGTCGCGGGATGAAAGTGAACAAGGAAGAGATGCTGGCCATGATGGTTACACTGGAGTCCTATCTGGAGCGCGATCATGAAAGCGATTGGCGAGAGTGGGAGAGGCAAGTTGAGCTGATTACCAAGCGTGTGGAGAAGGTACCCGGCGTGCATGTCACCCGCTTCGTTCCCGAGATTGCCAACCGTTCCCCCCAACTGCACATCGGGTGGGACGAGGACAAAGTCAAGATAGGTCGCAACCAGGTCCTCGAAGAGCTTCGCGCGGGAAACCCACCGATCGAGGCGCGTCCCTGGGAAGACAAAGAGCTGGAAATCCTGGTGTGGACCCTGCAGCCCGGCGAAGCCGAAATCGTAGGCGAGCGAATCGCGGAGCTGCTAAGTTAGAATTTCATTTGGTAGGAAATCATCCAAGAGTCGCCAATAGCAGAGCCGTGACTGCGAAGGAGCGGTCCCGGCATACGAATGCCGGAAACAACCGACCAAACAGACGGTGGCCGATTGCATCCCCTTTTGTGGCATGTCCCGATCGGTGCTCGGGACCGCTCCTTTGCAGTCACGGCTCTGTCATTGGCGGTAGCGACAATCACGGCAGACGTAACCGAAGTTTCGTTCTCGAATGGCGCCAGCTAGGCATCCCGCCAGTCGAAGACCACGTTCATCATGGTCTTGTCGCGGCGCAGGGCCATCTCGTAGGGTTCTTTGATCTGGGTATAGTGCAGACGGTGTGTGACCAGGCGCTTCGGCTCCAGCAGCCCCTGCGCCATCAGTGAGAATAGATGAGGACGGTGTCGCGTCTGGCCGGTATCCGGACTCAAAGCAGGGTAGAGATCCGGATCCGTGTGGCAGACGGCAATCAGGCTGATTCCCTTTATGTAGAAGTATTCCATCGACAGCGGATTGAAATCGAGCTGCTCTTCACCTCGAGCCGATAGGCTGACAATCGCAACTCGGCCATTCGTTCTCACGATCTGGACGGCGGTGCGATAGGCGGGCCAGGGGTTGGCGGTAAGAATCACCAGATCGATCCCACGACCTTCAGTAAACCCGTCGAGCTTCTGTTCCAGATCAGGATCGTCGCTTTTGAAAAGGCCGTGTGCACCCATTTTCTGGGCCATCTCGAGACGCAGGTCACTGTTGCCAATGGCGGCGATGCGCCCCCCGTAGAGGGGACCAACCGCGACGGCACCGAGCCCCAGAGTCCCTAGACCGACCACGGCGACTGTCTCGCCTGGGCGAAAGGTTGCCTTGTGATAGCAGTGAGCACTCAGGGAATAGAGATTACCAAAGACCGCATCTTCCGGATGGACGCCCTCGGGCACCTTCACCAGATCCGGAGTGACCTTGGCGACATACTCAGATTGGTGATGCATCGAGGACAGAACCGTGTCTCCGACCTGGAAATCCTTGACCCCCGAGCCAACTCCCGCGATGGTGCCCAGATTACTGTCACCGACCCAACGCGGATAATCCGGTGCTCCGGGCACCTGCTCCGCTCCCTCGAAATTACCGCGATCCGTGCCGATCTTGAATCCGGTGATCTGAGTGCGTACCCAGACCTCATCGGGCTCCAGGTTCGAAGAATCTAGCGGTTGCTCCTCCATCCGAAGGTCCGAAGGCCCGTACAGAATCGCAATCTTCATTCTTCTTCTCTAGTCTCCCGGCGTATAAGAGCTGGGGGCAGTCGATCCCCAAAGCACACGGATACACTGCTGCGCAACTGAACTGGTTCGGAGATCTTCCGATTTCAGGGATGATTCAGGGAAAACAGGTTCCCTGGCTATATTTCTTCAATACTGCTCAGGGTAATGAGTTTCTGGTCGCCTTGTTGCTCCACGCTCCCCGTAGCTCTGACAGACTTGGAGCCCTGACACACATGGGATCCGTGGAAGTCGCTGGCAACCGAGTTCTGCACCACCTTGTAGACGGTCTCGGCGGTGCCTTCGGTCACGACAATCACCGCCTCGCAACTAGCACTCTCTCCTCGCGAGCACTTGTTGCATACGTCCTGACCCTCTATGGTCACTTCTCCCGAGAAAACGAACGGAACCGCAAGGAATACAACGCACACGATTGCAAACACTGATCTTTTCATGTCGTCCTCCTAAATATAAAAGACACGCTACTCGGAAAGTTTAGGACAAAGCCAGCAGGAATGACAACTTTCTGGTTGAAACTTGGGACCTTCGAACCTGGAGCCTTTCCTACCTGGACGCCCTCACCCCACTCGTTGCATGGTCGTTGCTTCGGTGGTGAGCAGCGAGGACATCAAGCCCAAAGTCTCCTTCCCAGTCACGCCAGACCGAGTGACTGTGGTTCCCCTGATTCTGGGTGTTGTCGTACTCGATCAGGAAGTCCGGGGTCTGCACACGATAGTACACACCCTTCCCTGGCTCGGTGCTGCCCGTCCAGGCGAAGAGGATCTTCTCCCGGGACGCGGCGTCGAAACTCTTCATTCGTTGGTCTTTAACAGCAGCGGATCCGTTGCCCGCATACTCGGCTACCAATGACCGAAGCAGCCCGAAACTCGAGGCACCGAGTGCCGAGGCAGGCAGTCCACTCGGCTCATTCTCGAGCCTGGCCCGACGATCCACGAAGGTCAGGATGTCGGGATAGGCCACCTCCTGCAAAACCGCTCGATCCAGCTGTTTGGCAGTGAGCGAGGCCACCAGTTCTCGGGCGAGCTCGTCTTCGCGGGCGAGCACTCGCATCCCCTTATCGGGTCCTTTCAGCACGGTATCGGGATTGGCGCCATAGAAAGCCGGGCTAGCCGATACCAGCTTTCCGTTCTTGACGGTGAAGTTCAGGGACAGATGATGGCCCTCGAAACGCCAGCCCCAGGCACCCGTAGCCGACGGCTTGCCAAATATGGCGAAGTAGTAGGCCTCCCAGTCCCGGTTCCCGGAAGTGTCGTTTTCGATGATGCGGAGAAGGTCCTCCAGCTTCATCACACCCTTGGCTTTGGCGAGACCCTGGGCACTGAGCCCTGATCGGAGCAGGTCTTCTGCCAGTTTGTCCTGTTCTTCGTTCAAGTACTTGTAGCTAACCCCCATACGGGCATGACCGTAGGCGGCTTCAACCATCGAATCCGGAAAATAATGCCAGTGGAATCGGTGTTCGGCTTCGAAGGGCGTGACCGCGACGGCCTTCTGCATGGCGGAAAGCGAATTGAAAAAACGAGTGGCCGCTCCCACCACATCGGTGTTCTCACCGGCAGGACGGGAGGCAAACATCAGGGAGGCGGCGCCCAGGAACAGGATGAGTATTCTGATTTTCATTTAGTTACTCCAAGGGTGACCGATTATAGCGACTTTGTATACCGTCCGCCAACACGGATATTTGCGTCACCGGGAGCCTGAGAAGAAAGGCTTCTGAGACCCGTGCACCTTGCAACTCACCCTACGTCATGTCTAGAATCTGAATGAGATCCAGAAGGTTTCCTGCATGGTCAAAGCAACCAATAGTATTCTAGTCCGATCCGTCCCGGCCATTCTGGCCTTGTCTCTCTTCTGCTTCCCCGCACACGGGCGCCAGGACGACGGCGCCGAGTTCTTCGAGAAGAAGGTGCGGCCCCTGCTGGCTGAGCACTGCTACGCCTGCCATTCGAGCACGAGCAAACCCATTATGGGAGATCTGACCCTCGACCAGGAAACTTCCTTTCGCAAGGGAGGCACCAGGGGAACTCCAATAGCGCTGGGCGATCCAGAATCGAGCCTGCTCATAAAAGCCGTCCGGCACCTGGATCAGAAGCTTCGAATGCCCCCGGCAGGCAAGCTGTCGGATGCAGACATTGAAACCCTGGCCCATTGGGTCCGGATGGATGCTCCATGGGGGGTAGCCAGTCCCAGCAAGCAGCCCTCCCCTGCGGGATTCTGGGCTTTCCAGCCTCCCGAAGAACCCGCTCCCCCGCTGGTAGAGAACACTCCGTGGGTCCAAGCACCCATCGACCGCTTCATCTTGGCGGCATTGGAAGCCAAGGGTCTACGACCCGCTCCACCAGCCGACAAGAGGACCCTCCTGCGGCGGGCGACTTTCGATCTCAGCGGCCTTCCACCGACACCCACAGAAATCCGGGATTTCCTGGCTGACGAAAGCGATTCGGCCTTTTCCAAAGTGATCGATCGCCTCTTGAGCTCGCCCCGGTACGGAGAACGCTGGGGGCGGCATTGGCTGGACGTTGCCCGTTATGCCGATTCGAACGGCCTGGACGAGAACATTCTCTACCGCAATGCCTTCCACTACCGCGACTATGTCATCGAGGCCTTCAACAAGGACAAGCCCTACGATCAGTTTATCCAGGAGCAGCTTGCCGGAGACCTGATGTTGGATCCAGGCAGCCTGGACATCACACTGGAACGCTGGAAGGCCACCGGCTTCCTCTCAATGGGCGCCAAGATGCTGGCCGAAGATGATCCGGTCAAGATGGAGATGGACATCGTCGATGAGCAGTTGGACACAGCCATGCGGGCCTTCACAGGCCTGACCATCGGCTGCGCCCGCTGCCATGACCACAAGTTCGATCCGATTTCCACGAACGAGTACTACGGCATGGCGGGGATCTTCAAGAGTTCGAAGACCATGGAGAACTTCAAGGTCGTGGCGAAATGGCACGAGTACGTGCTGGCGCCAGAGGAAGATCGGGAGCGGCTCAGGCTGCATGAGGAGAAGATAAAGGCGAAGCAGAAGGAAATCTCGCTTCTTACCAAGGCGCAGAACCAGAAGCTCACTGCTCGGGGACGCGAGAGAGTGGGCGCTTATCTGATGGCCGCTGGGGATCTCATGGAGTTCAATAAGACAGGACTCCCCCCCCTGCTCCCAGAAGATCGTGCGAAGCTGCCAAGCGGTTGGATCCTCCGGCCGGCCTCCGATTTCGATCGGGGCAACGTCAACCGAAAACTCGAGAAGGGTAAGAACAACTTCCCTGAGAAGACAGACAGGGATGACCCAGGACGGATTCCCTACTTCGCCGAATACGACTTTGAACTGGCCTCGCCGGGAGACTACCAGGTTCAGCTGCTCGAGATCGAGGCCGGAAAGGGAACGGCTGACCTCCTGATCAACCGGGTACTCATGAAGGCGGGCCTCGAGGCAATTGAGAACCGTCGCCCCTCACCCGATTCCGCCGGCTGGTCCGTGGCCGGAATCTTCCCCCTGGTAGCGGGCAAGAACACCATTCGGCTTGAGCACAATCAACTCTTCCCCTATTTCGAAAAACTGCTGATCGCGCGCAATCCGCTTCCGGCAGGAAACCGCATGCCCAAGACCCGGGTTCAGGTGGCGCGGCAGTACGACGTCAATCCTCTCTTCTTGAAACAGTGGGAGGAACGTCTGCGCCGAAGCCAGGGAGCCGTTCATTCTGTGTTCTATGGCTGGCACTCCTACGGCACCGATGCCTCGTTTGACGATTGGACTTCTCCTGCTTGCCGGCTCTTCGATGGCTTCCAACCCGCTAGTCGAGACGACCTGGCCAACCGCTACCAGGTTCTCTGTAGCAAGTCGGTGAAGGCTTGGCAGGCACTCTACGGGGAGCCCGAGGAAGAGGGAGAGACGGACGAGGCTGAAACGGAAGAAAAGGAAGAACCCGAAAGGAAACTAGACGACCCGGCACTAGAGGCACTGAGGCAAGTCCTGTATGAGGAGTGGGGACCATTCCGTCCTCCCGAGGATTTCAAATCCTACTACCCGGAAGGGGTGCTGGAGGATCTGGCCGCCCGTGAGCGCGAGTTGAAGGCTCTGGAAGATTCCAAGCCCGAACTCCCGAGAGCCATGGGAGTCAGGGAAGGTGAGGAAGTTGGGGATCTTCTACTGCATGTTCGGGGGAGTCACTGGAACCTGGGCGATCCGGTACCCCGGGGGTTTCTCAGCTTCGGCCTGGAAGAGAAACTCCATCTACCCAACGCCTCCCGAAGCGGTCGACTTCAGCTGGCCCAATGGCTCACGCGAAAAGACCATCCCCTCACCAGCCGGGTGATGTCTAATCGAATCTGGCGCTGGCACTTCGGACGGGGCATCGTTGCCTCGACAGACAACTTCGGCAAACTCGGCGAGAGGCCCTCCCACCCCAGACTGCTTGACTGGCTCTCCCTCCGTTTCGTGGAGAGTGGCTGGTCGGTGAAGCAGATGCACCGGCTCATCATGCTCACGAATACCTACCAGATGAGCAGTAAATACTCGTCGGTCGCCTCCGAGCAGGATCCCGAAAACCGGCTGCTGTGGCGAATAGACCGGCGACGGTTGGAGGCCGAAGCCGTCCGGGACGCCATCATGATGGTCTCTGGAGGTCTGGATTTTGAAATGGGAGGTTCGATTCTCGGCATCGAGAAGGACGGCTACGTTCCCAAAGACAAGATCGACTACGATCGCAATAGGCGTGCGGTGTACCTCCCGGTGATCCGAAGCTCCATGTATGACTTCTTCCGAGCTTTCGACTTTGCAGATCCTTCGGTGTTGAACGGAAACAGAGAATCAAGCGTGATGCCACCCCAGGCGCTGTTCATGATGAACGGATCCGTGGTCCTCGACCATTCGCGCCGCTGGGCCGGCGAACTCCTGAAGCGACAGGATCTGGATGATGCCGGCCGCATTCGGACGGCCTACGAACAGGCCTTCGCCCGCCTTCCCGAGCCAGCTGAAACCGAACAGGCCCTGAGTTTCATCCAGCAGATAGAAGAGGCTCTCTCCGACCGTGAGGAGGACTTCCAGGAGCGCCGGCTTCGGGCTTGGCAAAGTTTCTGCCAGTCCCTGATGGCGTCAAACGAATTCGTCTACCTGGGCTGAGCCAGTCTGGTTCACATGACCTGACAGGGTTGACGTCAGTCCTATCCCCAGCAATTCTGGCCCTATTAGTAGATAACCCAGATCTGACCGTACAGACAGCGCCCGATTTGATTAGAATCGAACGGCGGCTTCCGCATCATCCAGGGTCTCGTAGGCCGTCCAGGTCGCACCGTTGTCGTAGCTCTTGATGGTTCCCAGCCGGATCCTGATGGCGCTTCCGCCGCCTCTGAAGTGGGTGAGAAACAGGATGATGGTTCCCTTTTCTGTGACCAGGCCCTCCTCCACCCAGACAGGATACTTCTGGTCTTTCGCGTAGGCATCGAAGCTGTACTGCACCTTGTTGTGGCGATTCCAGGTCCTACCACCATCCCTGCTGAGGGCGTACTCGCTCCAGCCATCCAGATTGTGGTCGCTGGTGTTGCTATGGAACGCCGCGATGTAGCCGTTGGGACACTCCAGGCAGACCGGACCTCCATGGGAGCATCTCCCGGGAGCGTCGTTCTCGAAGTCGGCGATGATGTCGCCGAAGATGTCATCCCCCAGCTGGGTGGAGGGGTCGTGGTCGTAGATCACTGCGCCATCGATTCGATGGTACTGGGTCGAATCCTGCTGGGCCATCAAACCCTGCATGCCCACCACGAGGGTTCCGACAACCAGGATCGCGCCCAGGGTGATCGTATTCTTCGGCTTCATCGTCTGCTCCTCTCCTCTACTGATCTCTCCCAGTCTTGCTCTCCGGAGAGCTCCATCTACCTAGAACGGCAGCCCCGTGTGTTCTCTCCAGCGGCATCGCAAGACGCCGCTTGCCTCAGGGCCGGAAACGCAGGGAGTAGAGATCCCCATCCCGGATCTCCAGCTTCAAGCGCACCACCCGGCCTGCCAGGGAGCTTAGATCGCTGCCGTCCTTCCAGGAGACTGGCCGTTCGATCTCATCTCCGAAGATCTCCGGGCAGTCCTCCAAGGCGTAGCCCTCCATAGGATTGCCCGAGGCGTCCTGGATCTCCACCCGGATGCTGCCCGCCGCCGAGGTGGCGTAGTTGATCACCAGACTTGAGCCGGAGAACTTCAGGGGCCGGGTGCGGATGGTGCCTCCCTGGTAGGGTGCATGGAGGGACACAAAGCCATCTTCACGCAACACCGCCCGGCGGATCCGGACCTGGGTCGTCTTGCCTTGCTCGGCATAGTAGAGGGACATCTCCCCTGGAGCTGTGGGGACCAGCGTGGGGCCTATCTGGACGGCCCGCTCATGCCAGTTCAAAGGGTTCGATCCGGGTCGGAGAAATGCCTCCATGAAGCGCCGGTCGAAGTTGAGCCCATCCCGGCTGAACATGAAGACCACGTCCGAGAGACCAGGTTGGGGCCAGTCGGCGTGAAACTTCCGGGTGGGCAGGAAGCGTTTGGGGAACATGAGGAGAATGTCGGGACGTCGATAGTAGGGAAGCGCCGAGTTCTTGTACAGGTGCTCCAGGGGCGTGTCTCCGAGACCAATGTACTCGGGCTCGGACCAGGTTCGGAAGTCCTTCGAGGTGAAGCGGCGGATGTCCCGGATTCGGCTGACCTTCTCGATCTTTCCCGAGGGGAGCTGCATCAGGACATGGTGGGCTTCCTTGCCCATCCTCTTTCCGTTCAGGGGAAGACTTCCCCTGCGGTACCAGCCCCTCGCATAAATGGAATAGTGCCCCCGCGCTCCATCCCACACGATGATGTTGTGCGAGTCGAAGGCAGCGTCCCCCAGAGGAGGAACGACGATGGGCTTCTCCTGCACCATGCGCCAGCGCACACCGTCCGGGGAAACCAGCCCGTACAGCAGGGCGATGTCCCGGCCCGAAGGCAAGGTCGTCCCCTGGTTGGTGATGGCCTTGTAGCGCTCCTGGGGATCCACCCTAGGGTTCTCGTCCTTGATGACGGAAACGGACCTGCCCTTGCCTCCCGGCACCGGCCACACAAGGTTGTTTTCCTTCGATCCGTCATGCTCTATGAAGCCCAGATTGGGTTTCACCCAGTGGATCCCGTCCAGACTCTCGGCGTATGCAGTGTAGATAGGTTTCTCCACCGCCCGGGCGCGGTACCACATACGGTAGCGATACCCATCCCTGATGACCACCGGGTTGTAGATGGCCTGATCCTCCCAGGGACGATCCCGTCGGAGGACGATCTCCCCCGGCTTCGGGCTGTGGAGGATATGGCGGACGTTGTCCAGGCTTTCGATCAGCCAATCGTCCCAGAGCGGTTGAAGCTGGCTTCCCAGCTGGCGCACCTCGAGGGGGGCCGAGAGACCCATTGTCGAGCACCAGCAAAGAAAAACACAGGCCCAGGACCAGTAGACGAAGCCCCCTGTGCTCAAGCTCCCGGTCAGGAAGCGGCGCCGGTTCAAGCCAACATCCCTCATATCCAACTCCTGAATCTAAATCGCGGTGAGTACAGAGTCGCGTCTTTGTTCTCAAAGCGCAAGCGGTTTGGCAGGATGAAGCCGGCAGACGCCTGCACTAGGAAAGCAGAGATCGTAATTGCCAGATCTGACCGTACAAACAGTGTCAGAGTAGATCGCCCCCGACCGGCGGACATTCAAATCTCTCAGAATCGCGTACCTCCGACCGTTCAGGATGGAACAGATCGAAGAGTACGTAGTCCGCGTGAAAGGAACCGACGCACGGAGGACAATTGGAAAGATACGAAAGATCTATGGTCCGAAAGTGGTGACGGCTTCCCAACCCGCCAGCAAATCCGGGGGGGGTGTAGGCACGTGCCAGTGACAGGTCTTCTGCGTAGGCATGCGCTCCAGCCACGACGACGCGACCAGGAGTGGTTGGCGGCGAGCTCCCCACCCTGACCCCGGTGGAACGGCTCCCCACATTCACTCCCGACCCCTTCTGACCCTGACGGGAAGCAAAGATGAGCGCGGATATGCGAACGTAGCTTAGAACGCTGGCCCTGGTGATCGTTATCGCCTCTTTCTTTGGCTCGCTGCATCGGGTCCCCAGAAATTGACAACTCCGGACCCGTGGGATAGCCTCCATCTCCAGGAGATGAACATGCCAAGCACGAGCTTTCCCCTTGTTGTTACGACGGTTCTTCTGGCTATGGGACCCATTTCGGGCGGTTCTCTGGACGGCCAGGGACTGATCCACATCGGGAGCCGGAAGCAGCTCCTCCTGGACGACCAGATCATCGAACGGACGTCGGACGTGAAGCGAGTGCTGAACACGGCCGTCAAGGCGCCGGGGAATCCGGTTCTCCGGGCTGATCGGCCCTGGGAGAGCAACTATCTGCGCTGCAACTACGTGACCTTCGACCCGAAGGATGACCTTTTCAAGATGTGGTACACGTCCTACAACGAGTTCAAGGCCAAGAAGGGCGGAGACGGCAAGGGTTACCGGACCCAGTGGCAAGCGAAGGGAGACGGTTTTGCCCGTCATCAGGTGCCAGATCCCTACGACTACTATGGCGATCCCAACGGAGACATGCACCGGCTCTGCTACGCCACGTCCCGGGACGGCATTCGCTGGGAGAAACCGAATCTGGGCAAGGTGGAGTTCAGGGGATCCCGGGCCAACAACATCCTTCCCGAGGGCTCCCGCTCTCCGTACATGCTGGACCTCCACGAGACCGATCCGTCCAGGCGCTACAAGACAGCCGGCGACGACTTCAAGTACATGGCCTACCATGACCGGCGCATCAACCTCTACTACTCGTCCGACGGGATCGAGTGGAGTCCCGCTCCCACCAACATCGAGGGGCCTTCCTCCAGAGAGGGGCGCTGGGGACCTACCACGCTCAACGGGTGGGATCCCATCCGAAGGGTCTACGCGGCTCACATCGAAAGCTGCCTCCACCGTCGCTGTCCCCTGGGCAAGCGGATCGTGGGCCGGGCCGAGAGTCCCGACATGGTGACCTGGAGCGAGGTCCAGACCATCATGATCCCCGACGATAGGGATCCTCCCGATCTGGAGTTCTACGCCTTTCCGGTGTTCGCCTACGAGGGAATCTATATCGCTGTCCCCTGGATCTTCAGGACCACCGAGAGTCTGCACTATCCGCAGCTGGCCTTCAGCCGGGATGGAATCCACTACCGTCGACCCTTTCGGGAGCCCATCGTGAAGTTGGGAGATGCCGGCGATTTCGATGAAACCACGCTGTACATGAGGAATCCCTTCTTCCACGAGGGCAGGATCCTGTTCTACTACTCGGGGGGCAACTGGCGAGGTCCCGAACCCCTGTACGATATCGGGGAGAACGCCAACTTCTCCATCGGCCTGGCGACCCTGCCGGAAGACGGCTTCGTATCGATCCTGGCGGGCAAGCTCCGTCCTGGCAAGGTGCTGACCAAGGTGTTTACGTTCGAGGGCGACGAGCTCTTCGTGAGCATGGAAGGTGCCAAGCACAACTGGGGCTCGGGACCTACGGAGGTCAAGGTGGAGATCGTAGATTCGGCCCACGACCCCATTCCCGGATTCACCCTGGCCGAGGCGGACAATCTCGCCACTTCAGGGAAGCACCGGGTGACCTGGCAGGGGCAAGGCGACGTGGGAAGGCTGACGGGAAAGCCGGTGCAGCTCCGTTTCCGGATTCGTAACGCCAAGCTCAATGCCTTTCAGTTCAAGTGAGCGTCCACGGCAGAGAGTCCCTCCCCTTGCTGGGCACCATTCTGGCCCTCTTCCTCGTGAGCGGAGCCAGTGGAGGAAGATAGCGGGGTTAGGTGCGTACACACATCTGCAATAGCCCAGATCTGACCGTACAAACAGTGTCAGAGTAGACTCTCCTGACCGGCTGCTTCCGCCTACAGGCGGTCATTCAAGTTTCCCGCCAAAACGTCGAAATGAACGACCGCTAACGGCGCGAGGGTGTGTGAAAAGTCATTCATGATTTCGGATTTGAAATTTTGACTTCGTAGGATCGCGTGCAAGCCACGATCTCCGTCGTAGGAAGGGTAAAGAGACCCCTAAATCAAAGAGGTTTTGGACTTTTCACACAGCCTCGGCGCAAGAGCAGTCATTCGGCAAGGAAGCGGTAAATGTCACCTACAATCCCGATGGTCTTTCCCTGGTTGGGCTGTCTGACTGTGAGTTGGCTCATTGTCTATCCCCTTTGGTTGACGACAGTCTGGCATCCAGGCTCATGGATTTCGAGGGATTTCCCCGAGTTCGTTTCCATGGTGCAATTGCCTTCGGATTGTTGTGCCCTTACCGAGGGACTCTATGGCCGGATTCCCCTTCGTTGTTTTCGTCATTTTTCGTCGAGAAGGAAGCTATTAATAATTGAGTGTCAAATGTCTACCCTGGGCGAGACACCCATTTTCTGAGGCGTGAAGAACACGCTCGGGTTTAACGCAGGCTAGAGCTTTCGGCTGTTCAAGGCACCAGGTGCAGATCAAGCAGGTGTGCGGACCAAGCGTTTACTCCAGTGGAACGTCAACCTTGGCAACTCGCCGCCTCATATGTCTGATCTGGATGAGGTTTCGAACCTGATCGAGCAATCCTGATTCACCCATGGCGTTCTCCCAAACGTTGTGGACGGGCCTCCCCCTATGGCCTATAGTGGTTCACGGCCTCCGGGGATCGGCCCGTTCCTCCGCGGTGACTGCAACAACGACGGTGTGGTCGAGGGATCGCCGACGGATGCCATTGTGTTCTTCGGTCACTGCTTCAGAAACGGCCCGCAGGAGCTGGAGTGTCTGGCCGCCTGTGATGCCAATATGGACGGCAGTGTCTGTGGCTCCGTGTCCGATGGCGTCGCCATCCTGACCCGTAATTTCAGGGGAGGGGATCCGCTGATGCCGCCGTTCCCGGACCCCGGCACGAGCGACGACCCGGGCGATGTTGCGCCGGGCTGCGAAACCCCGCTCCAGCCGTAGCCTGTCGCTTCTCTTTCCGCCGGATTGAGTTCAGACCACAGGAAGCTCGAAGCCCTTGCGGTGCTCGCGGCCGAGGTACTGGTTGGCCTCCCGATCGTCGAAGGTCTCCGTCTTCGGATCGAATCGAAGCTTCTTGCCGGTGCGCCAGGAGACATGTCCCGCGTGGCACATGGCGGAGGCGACGTGCCCGGAGTAGATCTCCTGGGCCAGGGACTCGCGCTTGCGGCTGCGAACGGCGTCGAGGAAGTTGCGGATGTGAGCCTGCTGGCCCCCGTCGCTGCGCCCCTCCTTGACCAGCTTTCCCTCGGCGTCGTAGGCCTGCCACCGCGCGTTCGCCACCAGCACCCAGCCATTCTCGCCGTAAACAGCCGCCCCTTCGGTGGCGCCATGAAGTTTCGGTTTCGACCACAGGCGCATCTCGTACTGGATGACCTTGCCCGGGTACTCGTAGTTGACCAGCAGGGTGTCGGGCCACTCCTGATCGTCGTCGAAGAACAACATGCCTCCGGCGGAGCAGATCGTCTCGGGCATGTCCACGAGTCCCATGATGTCACGGCAATAGTCGATGCGGTGGACGCCATCGTTGCCGAGGTCGCCGGTGCCGTAGTCGAAGAGCCAGCGCCAGGAGCTACCGACGATGGACTTGTTGAAGCGGCGCTCGGGACAGGGTCCCTGCCAGATGTGGTAGTCCAGGCCGGACGGCGGATCGCTGTCAGGCTCCAGGTGCACCTCGCGGTTGCGGCTCGTTTCCCACGCCTTGCCGTAAAGCACCTTGCCCAGCGCGCCGCTCTTCACGTAGTCCGCGGCGTCGCGCAGGAAGGCGGCGCTGCGGCCCTGCGTCCCCATCTGAACCATGCGGCCGCGCTTACGGGCGGCGGCCACCGCCGTCTTGCCCTCGAGGATGTTGTGGCTGGCGGGCTTCTCGACGTAGACGTCCTTGCCGGCCAGGCAGCCCTCGATCGTGAGCATGGCGTGCCAATGGTCGGGTGTGGCGACCATGAAGACATCGATCGACTCGTCGTCGAGGAGAGTGCGGTAGTCATTGACCAGCTTCGGCATGCGCCCGGTGGTGTCCTTCATCTGCGCGCCTCGCTCGAGGCGAACCGACTCTCGAACGTCGCAGATGTGGGTGATCTCGCAATCCGGCTCGGCCGCGAAGGTACGCATGACCGAATTGCCACGCCCGCGGACGCCGATGCAGGCGACGCTGATCTTGTCGTTGGCGGCGTATGCCCTGCCGCTCAGGGCGGTGAGGCCGAGGCCGAACGCGGCGGACTGTTTGATGAAATTACGACGGGTGCTACGGGGCATGAGAACACCTCCGATGATAATTTGGATTCACGGGTTTCCTATGAACGTATCGCAGGCGAGCCGGAAGGTCAATCATCCGCTCAATCGAACCACCCCCGCAGCTTCTTCCGCCGCGCTCCGTGGCCCTTCCGGGGAGTCGAGGGGTTCCCCATTCCTCGAACCCTCGAGGACATTCGGCGGCGATCTTCTCCCGCGCCGCTGGTGACCTGCCTCATGTCATGCCTGTTCTTCCGATAGCCGGCAATGGAGGCCGGTCGCATCACCGCTGGACGACCAGCAGGCCGATGCCGCGGCTGCTGGCGTGGCCGTGACCCAGAGGATAACCGCCGTAGAAGTAATAGAGCTTGTTGCCCACCTCGATCGGTGCGTCCAGCCACACCATTGCGTGGTCGAAAGCGCCCACGGGGCCACGAGGAATGAACGGTTTGTGGTAACGCTGCCAATGGATCAGGTCCCTGCTCGTGGCGATTTCGGTCCACCCGATTCCGTCCTGCGGTCCAATCTGACTCTGGTATTCGCAAAAAGCCGACGTAAAGGCCGTCGATCTTCGTGATCGACATGTTGTAAAAGTGATCGTCGTCCTGGTGCGGTCGGAGTACGACGCCTTTATCGTCCCAGTGGATCCAATCCACACTCGTGGCAATCCCCACGCAACGCTGTCCGAGGCGGTGAGTCTGGAATCCTTCCAGCCGCTGCCACTTCTTGTAGGCCATGATGTAGATACCTTGCTATCCTGGCCAGGTGCGGCAGGTCAGGACGTATCACTCGACGTTCCCCTTCGCTCTGGAAATGCCTTCCCAAGCCCCGGCGCTTCTCGGGAAAGGGCATCCGATTCACCAGGTACGAAAAGTTATCAAGATCAGGGGGTTCTTCCGGTAAATGGGGAGGTCAAGTGGCCAGGTCCTCATGGATGAAGTAGAGGTTAAGCTTGAAGTAGTCCATGTCTCTGAAGCCATAGGCTCGTCTTTTGAGGACCTTAATCTTGTTGTTGAGTCCTTCGAGGGGGCCGGTTGAGATGCGGTGCTTGAAGTAGTCGAGTAGTCCGGGGCGATGCCGGTGGAGGGTGCGGGCGAGCCGGGCGAAGAACTGGTTGCCGATGCTGTAAGCCTGCTCGATCCAGGCATCCAGGAAGGCGTTGCCGGCCGCTGAGTCGGGGAGGTTCCAAAAGTGGCGGATCTCCTCCTTGAGGAGGTAGGCCTGATAGAGTGGCTCATTGATTTCCATGAGTTGCATGAGGTGTTCCAGGGAGCGCTCGTTGAGGTTTTCCAGCCCTCGTAACAAGAGAAAGCGGGTTCCTTTGAGGAGCTGTTTGCGGCCCGTTTCCAGTTTGCGCATCATGGAGCGGCGGGTCTGGTCAATGGCCTGGTTGGCCAGTGCGACGACGTGGTAGGGGTCGTGCACGACATCGACCTTGCCGGCGAAGACCTGGCGAATGGCCTTGCGGTAGGCGTCGGACATGTCGATGGCAATGGCGCGCAGGGACTTGCAGCGGCCTTTGAGGTGGCGCAGGCAGGCCACCAGCGCCTGGGCGTCTTTGCCTTCGTGTAGGGAGACGATCTGGCCACTTTCCAGGTCCAGCACCACCGTCATGTAGAGGTGCCCGCTGTGGGTAGCGAACTCATCGATCGCCAGATAGCGCAGTTGAGACAGCTTGCGCTTCTTGAGGCGCTGCCCCAGATGCTCCTTATGGATCTCTTTGACGAGGTCCCAGCCCACGCCCAGCAAGCGGGCAACGGCTTTGATGGTGGCGATGCGGCACAGCTGGACCACGTACTGGGCGAAGGCGTTCGTGTAGCGCCGTTTGCCCTGAGCGAAGGCAATCGGCTCGCGAAGGGTCTGGTCGCACTGGCTGCAGGATTGCCGGTGGCCATGCAGGACCACGAACTGGTGGCGGGTCGCCACCGGTAGAGTGCGGATGCAGCGCTGGAAGCAGCCTTGCAGCTGAAGCCGGTTCCAGCGGGCACTGCAGTTGCGACACCGGCGCTTGTGCGGAGCCAGTTCGACGTGGTGAAATACGCCGCCGCCGCGATAGTCCGTGCGTTGGTGAACATAGCCCTTCAATCCGAGGGTGTGGTACAAGTAGCTAGTCGTCGCCATGATCGGTCCTCCGGGTTTGCCAAAATCGCCGAGGATGCCTGACATGGCGGCGCCGGTCAATCCCCATCGACCGGCTCTGCCTCGCCCTTGCAGCTTCGCAAGGCTCGTTACGGGAGCAGAGGTTGAGGTAGCGCTAACGCGCGATCCGGATTCTTTTGATCGAGGCTGAAGGCCGCCTCTTTCTGCCTGAACGGGGGAAGGCTATGGAAACTGCCGCGATGTGCAAACCGTGGAAAAACAACCAGCTCCAGCGCTAGGCCGAAAAGCGTCGCAATCGTTTTTCCACCGTTCGCACAACGCTTGGAAAACTCCGAATCACGGGGGTGCTGGCCCGGCTCGATGACTGCTCGGAGTTTTCCACAGTTCCCACAGCCTCTGCTGCTACTGATATATATCTTTTAGGAGAATTCCAGAGCAAAAATAGACCGGATTAGACCGGATCTCAATAGCAAGCGCACCACCCACCTCCCCATTTGCCGGATGACCCTTTCTTTTCTGACCTCTTCGGCGTTAGTCCGAAGCTTCCCCACGGTCTCAAGACTACCGCAGATGGGAAGGCCGCCCTGAAAACGAGGATTTCGGCGTCGAATCCAATCTTATCCAAATAGCGGCCTTCGATGAACGTATCGACTGCCTGGCCAAACTCTTTAGAATTAGGCACCACGTGCGGAGCTTCTGGCCGTAGGAGTTCGTTTTGGGACGTGGCAACCGGGGGGAGGCAAGTTGACAGGCTTGCTGCTGGAGAGGAGCATCAAGCGATCAGGAGCTGGGGCGGTCCTTTGGCCATCGCCGGGATCCTCTCGACGAGCAACAACTTCAAGTGCTACATCGCTCGCCCGTCACTCCCAAACCAACCTGCGAGGCTAACCCTTCGCCTCAGACCGGCGCTCGACTCGATTGGAGTCACATGGTGTCCCTTATGTCGAGCTATGTCAAAAATAAGCAGACTATTGTAGTTGGCCTCGATTCGAGTCGTGCTCTTATCATGGGCCACCACTTCCAGCGCACCACCGAACGAGGGCACCCAGTCGGCAGAAAGATAGATAAGAAAGGCAAGACGGCGACGGCCCGCCATGTCACTATGTGGGCGTATGAAGTCACCCTGTTTTAGGCCATTTAGTCGGATCTCAGGTTCAGGGTCAAGCACGAGTCCAGAAACGGCTTCCAGGCACGACTTGAATTCCAAGTTTCGAAGCGCCTTAACCAACTTCAGGAACAGGATCCCGTTCGGACTAAATGTAAACTCCGGAGATATCGCATCAAGTGCACCGAAGGTGTACAGTCTGGACTGGTCTGAAGCTCGATGCCATTCTTCTCTGGCGACCTCACCTACGGAGACATTTAGGGCATAGGCCTGGCGGAATACTACTTCCTTCGCCAGAAACTGGCCTATCTGTTCTACAACTGAGTCACTCAAGAAAGACCGCAGCACAACCAGGCGCAAAGGATGAGATTTGAAGGCCTGGTGATAGCCTTGAAGGGATTGCGCCTGGAGGTGTTGAGACTGAACAAAATCACTCAAGCAACTAGAATCTAGCATCGGTCTCCTTCTCGACGTTTCATCGGGCGGTCAATACCAGTGACAAGCCTTCAATCCACTTCATCTCAGGTCTTACGGTCTGAGGTTACCATGGACCCCATCGGCCGTAAGCTAATTGTTCCAGAGTTCGAGGATTTTAGAATCGACTGTCATCCCGAATCAGCTCGCTTTCTATGTTCTTGGATCATCTCCGAGCCTCCATTGTGTCGATTGAGACTGGATGCCAGCAGGGATAGCTTGACCCTTAACAAATTCCGCTGAGAGTGCATGGGTCCTTCCAGGATAAAGACTCTGGCAGATCGAGTCGATATGAACACTGCAACCAAGAACAAGAGTTTCCGCCGGGAGCACCGCGAAATGGAACAAGAATCCAACGTCGAGAGTGCATACCGGGCTCAGACCCGTAGAAACCACGGCCGGTGGCCGGGTGTGGCTTCCGGCGGAATACCCTCTTAACCACTGCCTCGGGAGGCGCTGCTCCCCTACGAGAGGCCGGTGTCTGCCAATCCTTACTTGACATCTCCTCTACCCCTACCTACTGTGAACTCGATTTTCAAGCGATAGATTCCTTCGGGTGGGTCGAAAGCTATGCGTGTGCTAGTGATAGGTGCCGGCTCAATTGGCAAACGCCATGTCCGCTGCTTTCAGCAGACCGGCCGTGCAACGGTCTCGGTTTGTGAAATCGATTCCTCAATCCGGCAGCAGGTGCGAGCTACATACGGATTGGAAGAGGCCTTTGGCGACCTCGAGCAGGCCCGGCTGAATCCACCGGATGCCGCCGTGATCTGCACACCTGCTCATTTACACGTGCCGATGGCGATCCGTCTGGCCGAAGCCGGCATTCCCACTCTGATCGAAAAACCCTTGAGCACCTGCCTGGATGGGATCGATCGTCTCAGGAACTCGTCGGAGACCGGGAAAACCCTGATGGCGGTAGCCTACGTTTATAGAGCTCATCCGATGCTGGCTTCCATGCGACGCTCGATCCTCGAGGGACGATTTGGAAAACCGCTTCAATTGGTCGCCTTTTGCGGCCAGAACTTTCCCTTCCACCGTCCCGCCTACCGCGAAATCTACTATAAAGATCGTGCCACTGGTGGAGGCGCCGTTCAGGACGCACTGACTCACATCCTGAACGCTGCCGAATGGCTGATAGGCCCGGTCACGGAACTCGCCGCGGATGCGGCACACAAGGCTTTGGAGGGGGTGGAGGTTGAGGATACCGTTCACGTTGTGGCGCGCCACCAGAGTGTCCTCGCCAGCTATACCCTCAACCAGTATCAGGCTCCCAACGAAATCGTCATCACGGTGGTCTGCGAAGACGGGACCGCCCGATTCGAGATGCATCGAAACCGGTGGCGCTGGATGTCCCAGCCCCAGTCCGAGTGGCACGACGAGAGTCAATCTCTGAAACGCGATACGCTCTTTGTCCGCCAAGCGAATTCCTTCCTCGATGGCGTCGAAGCCAAGGCGGCGCCCCTGTGCAGCCTTGAAGACGGCCTACAAACCCTCCTCGTGAACCTGGCAATTCTCCATGCGTCCGAGACCCATGAGTGGATTTCAGTTGGTCCGGATGCTAAGTGCGAAAGACCCCAAACTCTTGGATGAACAGAAGTTGAGCAATCGGCGGGTCGTGAAAAAGCGCAATGTCTACTTTTCATTTCGATCGAACGGGAGGAAAATCTGATGAGCCCTACCGCGCATAAATCAGACTTTGATCGTGATGGGTACGCGCTCATCCCGGAGTTCCTGACGAAGCAAGAGATGGCGGAACTCGACCACCAGCTGGATCGCTACATCAAGGAGACCGTACCAGAACTGCCGGTGACCCACGCCTTCTACCAGGACCGTTCCCGCCCCAAGACACTCAAACAACTGCAATTCATGGAGGAAGATCGCTTCTTCGAAAAGCTTCCCAAACGGGAAAAATGGATGGATCTGGCTGAAGCTCTGGTCGGCGAACCCGTAAATCCCTCGGTCGAGTGGTTCGACAAGCCTCCTCAAACTCATCACATCACGCCTCCGCACCAGGACAACTTCTACTTTTGCCTGCAGCCTGCACACGTGGCCACCTTCTGGTTGGCCCTCGATTTGGTGGACGATGAGAATGGCTCCCTACGATACGTCCCCGGCTCTCACCTGCGGGGCATACGTCCCCACAACCCCACCAAGATCATCGGCTTCTCTCAAGGGATTACAGACTTCGGAGCGGAAGACCGAGCCAGAGAGGTTGTCGTTCAGATGCGACCAGGCGATCTAGCGGTCCATCATGGCAACATGATTCACAGCGCCAACGCCAATCGCTCCAAGAGCAGGCATCGCAGAGCTCTCGCTGTCGTGTACACGGGCAAGAGCTGTCGACTCGACGAAGAAGCCTCCAGCCGTTACCGGGCTAACCTGAAGGCTCAACAAACCAAAGCAGGAATGCTCTAGTCCCAAAATAAGCGCAAGTTGGAAAGTAGACCCCTTTCCCGGCTCCTGGGGGCCGTTTTGGAGGCCTAAATTCTAGATTTTCCCGCTAAGTCCCTTAGACCTCGGCTCGTGTTCTGCACTCCTGCACGGCGATCGCTCATGCGGGGCGATTCTGCCCCCTTGAGCGGCGTTTTCAGAGACACTACTCCCCAGCTCTCGCGACCCTCAGAGCTTCTTTATCTCCTTTCAGTTTCAGGTAGCTGGCCGGCGTTTCAACCACCTACTGCCTTCCAGGAGAAGACGGCTCCAACCATTGACATCCAGCAGCCGATAGACCAACCGTCGGCCCCTCCGCAGAATCTGGCAGGGCATTTCAATGATCTCTCGCAGGAAACGGCGATATTCCATCTTCACCAGCTGTCTGGCCTGCAGTCGAGCCGGCAGAACCAACCCCATCCAGGCCTTCAGATTCCAGGCCTGCGCCGCAATCACCAGATAGGCCCAGTTGGCCACCAGCGTATCCGAGGGCATCCGCAGGGCCTCGACTCCGTTCTTGAGTTGTTCAATGACGTTCTCTTGATTGCAGCGCCGGTTGTTTTCCCGAACCACTCCCGCCGTTCCCAACTGGGCCGCCGGGATATTCGTGACATAAAAGTGATAGCGCGTCTGCGGCAGAAGCCGCTTCTGGCCTTTCTCGACCAGGATCGTCTTGCGCAAGATCACCAGCCGATACGTTCGCTTCGCTTTGCTCGGACGGTAGTCGATCTCCACGATCTCTTCCCGTTCCAGCCTCAGGGTCTTGAACCCGCGCTCCTTGACAATCTCCGGCTTCACTTTGTCGCGCCGCTTGCGCCGCTTTTTCCCTTTTCCTTTCTCCTTGCCGGGGCGCACCAGCTCCTTCCAATTCGCTTGCGGCAACGCCTCGGCCCACTTGATGAAGCTCGGATGGGCATCCATCCCGAAGTCAAATTCCACGCCCGCTTCCGTCCAGCGGTCAAAATGAGCTGTCAGCGAAAAATCCGTGTCCCCGCGCAGGCGCACCGTTCGAAAACCCGCCTCTCGGACCAACTCGATACTCCGATCCAGCCATTCGGGGGCTCCCTCATGAGAGGGGCGATTCCCCGAGCGGTTGACGGCATAGAGCACCTCTCCCGTCTGGGCCAGCGTCACGATCAACGGTGCATAGCCCCACTGCCCGTCGTAGCTGATCTCCATCCCTTCCTTGCATTCCCCGCTGGTGGGGGCAATCGTGCCATCCACGTCGATCTCCGCCCGTTCGAAGAACCTCGCCGGTTGTTGGGCCCAGACCTTGCGGCGGCTCTCATTGACGGCTTCCATCAGATCGATCACATCCGGCGCTTGGAAGCGGCGCACAAAATCTCCGGCCGTGCTGGGCGCGGGGATCTTCTCCGCTCCTACCGCTTCCAGGAAGCTGACACTTTGACGCCGCATTTCGATATCCTGATAGCGGGTCCCGCCCGTGGCCACGTTGTAGATCAGGCTCAGCACGTGGTCCGATTCGTGGTACGGCTGGTGGCGTTTGAACAACTTCACCCCCTGATCAATCGCTTTCCCCAGCCCGCTCCACTTCACGATCTGCCGCAGCAGCCCCAGCCCACCGTAACTGACGCCGTGAATTTTCTCCGAGACCTCGTAGCTGATGCCTTCGGCCGAGAGGACCGGTTTCGGATCCTCACCGTTCCAACTGGGGCTCAGCCGATCAGCAACTTCTGCTTCCCGCTTTCGGATGATTGCGCTATGCTTTTTCTTCACCTGAAATGCCTCCTTTCGGGTCTCTCTGAGGTTTCTTTGTTAACTCCAGAATACCCGTCAGGTCTGGCATTTCAGGTGTTTACACGCGGCTTAATCCACTTTCATCTACTTGTTTTGGGTCTAGTACCCTGTCAACCTTGAAATTGTAGGTTCTGAACGGCCCTGGCGGCCGATCTCTGAGTTGCGCGCCCTGGACGTAGGGACTGTAAATAAATAAAGGTAGCAATATGTAGTTAGTAATGCTATGCTGCGGGTGCATGGATACGCTGACCGAATTGACTGAGAAATTCGGGTCTGTATGGCCCCTGTTGGATGAACGAACGCGGCGGATTATGGCGGCCAGTGAAGCGAGAGCGTTGGGCTATGGTGGAGTCAGTTTGGTACGTCGTGCCTGCGGACTGTCGCGCAAGGCAATCTCTAAAGGAATCCGTGAAATCGAAGAGGGTTTCGCGCCCCTGGACGGCCGCATCCGCCGGCGCGGAGCCGGACGCAAGGCCCTGACGGTTTCGGACCCGGGGCTGGTGGAGCAATTGGAAGAAATGATCGAGGTCCAAACCCGGAGTGACCCGGAGTCTCCGTTGCGTTGGATTTGCAAGAGCACGCGGGCCATCGCGAAAGAACTGGCCCGGGACAAACATCCGGTCAGTCATACGAAGGTGGCCCAGATCCTTCACGCCCTCGACTACAGTCTGCAGAGCAATCGGAAGACCGAGGAAGGGAAAGATCATCCGGACCGCGACGCCCAGTTTCGGCACATCAGCGCCACCGTGAGACGATGCCTGAGCGAAGGCAGTCCGGTCATTTCCGTGGATACCAAGAAGAAAGAACTCATCGGTAACTACGACAACGCAGGCCAGCAATGGCTTCCCGCCAGGCAGCCGATAAAGGTTCAGGGTCATGACTTTCCGACTCCCGACGTTCCCCGTGCCTATCCTTACGGCATTTATGACATTGGGCGCAACACGGGCTTTGTCAATGTCGGCACCGATCACGACACGGGAGCGTTTGCGGTCGCATCCATTCGCGGATGGTGGCGCCAGGAAGGGAGACGGATCTATCCGGATGCCAGAACGATACTGATCACCGCCGACGGCGGCGGGAGCAACGGTTGGCGGTTGCGCCTTTGGAAATTTGAGTTGCAGAAGTTCGCAGACGAAACGGGCCTTCCTGCTTCGGTCTGTCATTTTCCACCCGGCACCAGCAAATGGAACAAGATCGAACACCGCCTCTTTTCTTTCATCTCTTCGAACTGGCGCGGCGAACCTTTACGGGACTACGAAACGATTGTTCAACTCATTGCGAAGACGACGACGGCCAAAGGACTCAAAGTGACGTGCCGGCTGGATCGCCGCAAGTATCCCACTGGACGCAAAGTCTCCAACGAAGAAATGAAGCGAATCAAGATGCGGCCCAATCAGTTCCATGGCGAATGGAACTATGTAATAGAACCGAACTCCACGAAACGGTGACATGCTACCTTTATTTATTTACGATTCCGTAGACCAAGCTATGCCGGCGGCCGCGTGCCTTGACCTCGACCACCATGACTCGTCCATAACCCACAATCTCAAGGTTGACAGAGTACTAGGCACCGAGGCGGAAACCTCACCGTCGGTCAAGGGTTGACTTCCACAAAACGCTCGCAGAAAAGTTCAGACGTTCAGACGTTCTTCACCAGCTCGGAGACGGCGGGCACGGCTGCGACGGGAAACAGATTTCCGTCGAGATCAAATCTCATATCTGCAGGACCCTCTTGGATTTCCAGGTCCTTGCGCCCTCCGAGCTCTGGAACATAGGCCTCACTGACCATTACCTCGGATACCAACAGGGTGTTCGTGATGTGGATCACCCGGGCGTCTTTGGGCTCGACTAGACCTACCGTTGACAGCGCCGCACTCACGGCTTCGCTGTCGCTCTCAAAGGCAATCGGAATGGCAGCGGCCGGCGGATGTCCACCCGTCAAGGCGTTGATCCTGGTAGCGTTGAGATCGATCTGATCCACGGTACGTTGGTTGGTCACCTCGGCCATGCCCAGTCCACAGGCGTTGCCGTGAGTCTCTTTGGTGAGACCGCGGATGAAGATGCGCTTACAGGAGACACTATCCCGATCGGTTGCCTCGTGGTCGTTGTACTTCCGACCCACCACATTGGTATCCATTCCAGAGCCACTGATGTTCTTGCCAATCTCGTCGATGATCAGCAGATCCACTTCCGTGAAGGGCAGACGAGGCATCCAGGCAGACGCCAATTTCAGCAGGGCCTTCTCTCGTTCGTAGAACCGTTCCGGAGCCACCGCTTCGATGAGGGCGGTTTCCTCATAGGCATTCTCCACCAGCGCCAGTCCGGCCACTACCCTACATTTCTCGAGGACCACGGCCGCCACCGCCTGGATGATCTCCGAAAAACTATACTCTTGAATCGCCCGGTGATAGAGCTTGGCTCCCTCAAACTTCCCCAGGCCGATAAGCATCATCTTGTGCAAGCCCGACTCGATCTCACCGACAAAACCGGTATGAGGCTTCACACGTCCGCAGACCAACACGTGGTCGGCCTCGTAAGCATTGCGGTCGAAGTGAACTGGAATGCCGCTCTCTGTCTGCGCAACGATGACGGTTTCCATGGAGGATCGGATGGGGGCTCCGGTGAACTCTTCAGTGATTCCATAGCTCTCCAGGATTCCCCGTTGACCCTCAGCCGTGCCCCCTCCATGGCTGCCCATTGCAGGAACGATGAATGGGTCCGCTCCCAGCCCGTGAAAGTGCTGTGCGGCCGCTCGGATAACCGTCGCTATGTTGGCAATGCCTCTACTCCCGGCGCTGATCGCTACCGTCTGCCCGGGCTTGACTTTTTCGCCCAGCCTCAGGTTTTCGAGTTGACTTGCAACTTCGCTCCCGACGTCCTCGACTCGTTGAACTTCAAACTCTTGACGCAGGCGAAGCATTCTTGGAAAGGACATTTGAAACCTCCATTATTAAGCCGATCAGGGACCGATTGTTGTCCGCTTGGTTACCGTCTATCGAGCACCGGATGCCTGAATCGGATTCTCAGCAGAAGAAACGATCAATGGCGCCGTCAGCGCAGGGATACTGTAGGGGACCTTCTCCTTCTCTCGTCCTGCCAGCACCGAAGACGAAGTGAGCTGGATCATGTGTTTCCCGGGGGAGGTCCAGGTCTCGGCGGAGCAAAGAATACGAAAATCGGACACACCGGCTGGGACCTCGACCGACGAGCACGAGACTCCTCTAGGAAAGTTCTCCGGCTTGATCGTGACCGGCTGATCGAAAAGAGGGTCTCTCTCCAATCTTCCGGTCAGTTCGGCGCGAGACCCCGGCCGAATTGAGAAGCCCTCAGAGCCCACCACCAGCCGATACCCCTGAACTACCTCCAGGGTCACGCTCCGAGAACGGAGCTGGTGCTTCCGTCCCCCCAGTTCCACCTCGGCCGTCACAGCCACGTTGAACTTACTGGGCCGGGTTCCGATCGTGGTCACAAGCGTCACCGTTCCGGTTCCCTCCTCCTCGCCCTCCGTCAGTTTGGTCCTGACCTCTATGCCCCCCATGCTCTTCGCCTCGACCTTGCTGGGCAGCGGAATCTGGGGGTCAGACGCGACGACGCGCCACTTCAGTTCGTACGGCATTCCCTGAACCAACCGTACCTCTGGAGAGCTCTCGAGCTCAAATCTGATCGGGACTTCCTTCGTCACCATCAAGGGGAGTTTCAGGCCCAGCCAGGGTGCGCTGAAGGGTTGCTCAGTCATGCGCAGACTGGGGTCCGGAATCCCAGTACCTACGGCGACCGCGGTGAGCAATCCAGGTCCCTCCGCCCATCGTTCCATAATCGAACCGTCCTGCAGCTGCACCCTCCCGCGAACACCGAGCTGGCGCAACCCGAGCTTGGCACCGGGCCTCGCCGTGAAACTCAACATGCAGTTTCTGATCACGGATCGGGTATCGGGATCCTCCGGCTCAGAGCCGACCATTCCGCCTTCGACGATCAGATCGCTCCCGGCGTCCGGGACGTCGAGCTGGATCTGGCCGTGAAAACCTCTGCGACGAACCGAGACTTCGACCCAGCCCGTACCAGATTTCGGGACATTTACATAGGGAGTGGTCAAGGTAAGCGTAAAGTCGGGAGGCTCGTTTCGAGCTAATAGGCGGTATCCGAATAGTGCCCCCCCACGCCCCACCAGGTCCTCCACTGAGATGAGAACTTCGTGCGTCTCCGGAGGGACTTCGAAACTGAGATAGGGATCGGGGCTGGTAGGCCCTCGGACGACCAGACTGAAATCGTTGTCACGAGGCACCTCGTCGCCAGCCGAACCTATCCTTTTTCCTTTCGCATCGAGCGCCGTGACTCTGCCAAAGAGACGGGAGGTTCCAAGCGTGGCCGCGCGGAGTTCGACAGCCCAGAACTCCCCAGGAGACACCGGCAAGCGATAGTGGTCGACTTCCCCAGGACGGGAAATGCGACCGTTGACAACCGTGAGCGGATCCAACTTTTGGGGCTCTTTCCCTTCCTCTTCCAAGACCTCGGGCAAGTTCCCTACCACAAAAGGAAGGGGTAAGCTCCCGGCCCCATCTGGAAGGTTCACACTGATCAAGTCGCTGGTCTTCCCGCCCAGATCGATCTTGGCGGAGACACCCGCGCCCAGGTTGCCGCCCAGGAACTCGACAGAAGCCACTTCCCCTCGTCGCCACCCTAAAGGAAAGAGTCCTTCAGCATAGGCGATCGGTCCGATCTTCAAGCGATAGAAATTCTGCACCTGCCGACTGAACCGGGCGTCGTGAACGACCACCTGGTACTCTCCGTCAGTGGGAACCGTAAATTCAATACGAGGATCTGCCCCAAGTCCCAACGCGTCATCGTTGAAGGCGAGCTGGCGATGCTCCGAGTCCAGGAGTCTGAGAATCGGGTCAAGGGCCGAGCCGGCTCGGCGTCCCTCGACTTCCAACACGATCTGCTCCCCGCGATTGGCGCGAAAGCGGTAGACATCGCGATCGGGTCCCACCAGCGTGCCGTTGACCGTAACAGGCGTTTTCAGCGCCTGGCTGGCTTCAGGCCCTTCGCCGTCAGTATCTTCTTCCTGAACCTCACGAAACTTGCCGACGCTGAAGAGAAGCAGATTGGACATGCCTGTAGGGGTGACGACTCGAATCGGGTACAAGTCCATGGCGGCATCCGAGTCGAGCTCGACCAGGAAGAGGGCCCTCTCCGAGTCCTGTCCCTGCTTTTCTGGCCGGGGAGCAGTAAGGGGCGTGAAGGAGGCCGGAAGCGTCGTGCGGATCTCAAGTCCTTCGGTCAAACCGCTTCCCACCAGGGCTAGCTTGAAGGCGGTCCCACGCTGGGCGCCTCTAGGCTGCAATTCCTTGAGCGAAGGAAAAACCGCCAGGGCGGTTGAACAGAAGAACGTCCCCAAGAGGAGCAAGCCGGCTTGAATCCGCGCAAATTGAAGACGAGAGCTACGATCTTCGGTCATGGCCTCAACGCTTTTCCATCACTTTGCTAGAGCTTTGGGACAACATCTCCTGTGGCTATCGAAATTATCATCTGCCTGGAACCAAGACAAGTGTTCTAGTCAAGGGACGCGGCGGCGGTCTCCAGGCCGCCGTGCTTCGAGCCAAATGATTCGAAAACGGAAGACTTCGGCCTGGAGACCGAGTCCACGTCCTCCACCCGCAGGAACCAAATGAAGATTCATGTTAGTGGCCGCCCCCGCTGCGCGGCCCCATTCGAGAACGAAACTTTGGTTGTCTCTTACCGCGACATCGATTGCACCGTGTCGGTTGTAGGACGGGCACTCTTGCCCGTCAAGGACGGCGACGGGCAGGAGTGCCCGTCCTACAAACAGTTACGGCTCGGTTCGATGAACTTTTGCACGACCTCCTAGCAATAGCTAATGAAGTTTCAGCTTAACGCATCGGAGTGCTACTGGAGCTCGAACGTGAAGAGGGCGCTCCCGGCAGAAATGGCCACTTGTTGTTTCCCTTCAGTGAGATAGGTAATAGGGTTGGAAGCAACCACGCCCCCCAGATGGGCGACCCAGAGCTCTTGCCCGTTGCGGGCGTCGAGGGCAAAGAACTGGCCATCGCTAGTGCCGCCGAAGGCAAGGTCACCTGCGGTTGTCAGGACACCCGACCAGGGCACGGTGTGAAGACGATACTCCCAGGCGAGTTCGCCTGTCTGGGGAACCAGTGCCCGTATCGCTCCCCAACCCGGTTCGTCGGCCGCTCCCTGGATCAGACCACCCCAAAACGGGCTGCCCGGACTGTAGTCAGCCTCACCCTGATAGTACAGGTTCGCCAGCTCCCAGACCGAGAGATAGAAGAGTCCCGTTTTCGGACTGTAGGAGGGAGAGAACCAATTGGTGGCACCCTGCACGCCCGGGTAGACGAGGGTCCCTTCTTCACTGGGTGCCGTGTTCGGTCTTCGCACCGGGCGTCCCTTCTCATCGATCTTTTCGGCCCAGGTCTGCTTGGCGAAGGCCTTGGCCAGTAGGAACTCGCCGGACTCGCGGTCGAGAACATAGAAGAAACCGTTGCGGTTCCCCCACAACATCAGCTTCCTCTGCTCCCCACCAAAATCGCTGTC
Organism: Acidobacteriota bacterium; assembly: GCA_965222655.1. GTDB lineage: Bacteria > Acidobacteriota > UBA6911 > RPQK01 > JAJDTT01 > CAUZIZ01. The sequence goes on along the minus strand of CBDCUP010000021.1, from coordinate 515,469 downwards.
CACCAGCACCGGAATCTGGACGGCGTCCCAGTCGTGAACGTCGTGGGGTGTGAACTGAAAATACCACTTCAGTTCCCCGGTATCCGCGTCCAGGGCCACCACCGACGAAGAATAGAGGTTGTCCCCCTTGCGCACATCGCCATTCCAGTCCGGTGAGGGATTGCCAACCCCCCAATAGATCAGGTTCAACTCAGGATCGAAGGAACCTGTAATCCAGGTAGGGCCCCCCCCTGTCTTCCACGAATCTCCTTCCCAGGACTCGTTGCCCGGCTCACCCGGTCCCGGGATGGTGTTGAAGCGCCAGAGACGATCGCCGGTCTTGGGATCGTACGCATCCAGGAATCCGCGAATACCATACTCGCCACCCGAGATGCCCATGATGATCTTGTCTTTGAGGGCCAGTGGGGCCACCGTTATCGCATATCCCTCTTGGTAGTTCGCAACTTCCGTTTCCCAGGCTACGGCACCGGTCTTGGCATCCAGAGCAACCAGGTGAGCATCCAGGGTCCCCATGAAGAGTCTTCCCCCCAGCAAAGCCAGTCCGCGGTTGACCCGGCCACAGCAGACACTGATCCGTTCGGGGAGCTTGTGCTCATAGGACCAGAAGGGACGACCCGTGCGTGTGTCTAGAGCGAAAACATCGTTGGGAGGCCCGGTCAAATACATGGTCTCGTTGACAACTAGGGGCGTGGTCTCGACCTTCTCCGGGGTCGTCATCTGGAACACCCAGCGCAGCCGTAAACCGTCTACATTCGTGGTATCGACTTGCTTCAGGCTGCTGTAGCGGTTGCTGCGATAGCCACCCGAGTAGGTCAGCCAATGCCCTGGATGGTCTTCGGATCCCAATAGATCCTCGTAACTGACGCCCTCGGATGGCGAGGATTCAGACGTTGGCGACGCTGGGGGAGCGTCCGAGCATCCTCCCAGGCTGAGCAGCAGCAGTGGTGCGAGGAGGGTCGACGCTGGCATGGCCTCAGCAATCCGTCGGAGACGAGAAACCCAGGCTAGACAATTCATTGCGCCCCTCATTCCTTTCGCAGCGAAGCCAGGTAGGCGATCAGATCGTCCAGCTCACTCTCACTCAAAGTATCTTGGTAGCTGGGCATGGCCGAAACTTCTCCTTTTCGAATCCCCTTCAAGTTTTCCTTTCGGAAGGAAAGAAGTCGTTCGTCCTCGTCCATTATCTGAATCGAGTAGGTATCTTCATTGAGGATCACGGCGTCGACTTCACTCCCGTCTGGGAGTGTGGCTCTCACCGGCCAGTAGCGCCGCGACCCATCCGCGAATATCTCCGTGCTGGGACTTATTTCCTCGCTGGGGTCAAGGATGGACTCCTTCAGATACCTGGGGGCTCGCTGCCAGCCCACATCGCTCAGATCAGGACCCAGACGCCCCCCTGATCCGTCGATCATATGGCAGTTCTGACACTTTCCCTTCCCCTCGAATAGGATCCTACCCCGCTTCGGGTCCCCACTCAAAAGCTGTGGGCGGAACTGCTGCTGCAGGGTCCTTAGATACGCCAGAGCGCGCCAGGCCTGGCGGTCCGAGAGGCGCATGTCGGTCATGATGGTCCCTGAGATGCCGCGACTGATGAGGCGAAACAGGCTGGAGTCGTCGTTCGCGTTGCGATATTCGCGCCGCGTCAAATCAGGGCCGGCCTCCCCGGTGCCATCGAGGCCGTGGCAAATGGCACATTGATTCTTGAAGACCCGAGCACCGGCTTTTACATCGGCGGCGGAAGTATACGGATTTCCCTCCGGAGCCGGTTGTGCAGAAGGTTGGGAATGCCACACCAAGGCCAGGAGCACCAGGATACCCAGGACTCGCCACGCCCTGGCTCCTCCTGGGTGATCAGCGCGTCCCGACCAGTTCCCTGATGACTTTGAGTGCACTCGAGCCGATTTCTTCGACCGCATCGAAAACTGCCTCCTGCTCTTCATCGCTGACACCACCGGCATCTCGCGCCGCCCCTACAAACAGACCTAGCGCCGCTACCTCCTCCACCAGGTGTGCAAACCCTTCTAGGGTTGAGTCAGCGTCTGAATCAGTAATGGCCCGTTTGAGCTGGGCAATGCGCTCCGGCTTCGCCCGACTCAAATCAGTATCCGCCAGTTCCCTTCCGACCCCTTCGCTGGCCGCCTTCAATCCTTCCTGGAGGGCCTTGGAAGCGTTATCTTCCGCGGCGAGCTTCAGTAGGTCATCTAGTCCAAATGCCAAGATGGGCTCCCCCGGGTCGGTCTCAGATCCTACCAGCATGCGATGAAACACATCAAATCGCAAGAGCTGGATTCCTGCTCTACCTGCACCCCAGGAGCCTGTCCGAGTAGTGGTCCGGGAAATCCAGCAGAATTTGGTTTGAATTTGACCTCTTCTCGAATAGACTCCGGCAGTAAAGCTGAGGTGAAACACCAGGACTAAGGAGGTTTTCTCATGATGATAAGACCAACAGGGTTGATCTATTACGGATTCATCTTTCTGCTGGGGGTCCTTCCCCTGGCGTCCGCTCATCCCCACGGACATCCTGGGGTCGTCCCAGCCGGGGCCACAGCGCTCCTTCCCGCAGCCTCGTTGTCCGCATCAAGTCCCGGTGTCACCGGACATGGCAAGATGCGGTTTCGGCTGCTGTACAAGGGAGACCACCTGCCCAAAGCTGCTGTTAGCGTTCTGAAGTCGGCACATGGAGGGTTTGCCATAGACCGGCGGGCAGGAAAGGGAGAAGTCTACTTTGCCCTACCGGGGGCCGGTATCATCCAGATCAGTGGCGACCTGAAAAAGACGCGGATGCTGCAATCACCTGAGTCCGTGACACAGGTCAACATGCATAACACAACGATCTGGTACGGCTCGGACGGAACGCCTTTCCTGAGCTTTCCTGCCAATAAGACCGGCCAGATATTGACGACCTCCCTAGATGGAAAGTTGGTCCACACGCTGGGTGCTCCCAAGGGGCAAGAGGATCTCGGGCAACCCGCGGCGCGCGATTACTTCATGGGCGGCGGCAACTTCGTACCTACTGACGTCGAACAGTTGGGTGGGCTCTTCTATGTAGCCACGGGATACTCGAACCTGGATTTCGTGCTCACGGCTCGAATTGCGAGCACCAGCCCTTTCAAGGCACATTGGCACGACCTGGCTTTCGGCGGCAAGGGGAGCGCACCCGGCCAGTTCGGGACAGGCCACGGCATTACCGTGCCTCCTGGACAGAACAGGATCGACGTGGCGGATCGACCCAACTCAGAGGTCGAGCGTTTCAGCCGCTACGGTCACTACCTTTCAACCCTAAAACTTCCCCAGGGGTCTTTCCCCTGTGACATCGACTACTCGGGACAGTATGCCGTGGTGGGCTGCCTCCACGGACCCAACCGCAGCAAAGGAGCCCCTATCTACATACTGGATGGTGACAGGCTCATCTCGACGATCATGCCCAAGGAAGATCTCGGGTTGGAAAACTTCCAGCACATCCACAACGCGGTACTCCGAAAGATGGGGGGCAAGTTCTACGTAATCGCCCAGGCCTGGAATCCTGGGGATTTCGCCATCCTGGAACAAGTAACCGACTGAAGTGAGTCCTCGAGTCGACAAAGGAGCCTACATGATCGCCCTGGTCGTCGTTATCGAAATCAAACCAGGCCATCGCCGAGAATTCATGGAGTCGATGTTGGACGACGCCCAACATTCAGTGACGGACGAACCCGGATGCCTGCGTTTCGACGTCCTGGAGGATCGAGAAGACAGCAACCGCATCTTTCTCTACGAAGTCTACGAGAACGATGCGGCTCTGGAAGCCCACGGACGAACCCCTCATTTCCTGCGCTGGAAAGAAACGGTAAAGGACTGGTTTGCCTCAGAGACCGTGGTCTACCGGGCAACGCCGCTGTTTTATGGTGGCGCGGATGGCTAATGAACCCTGGCGGGCGTAAACGAAAGGTCCTCTTCCTCGTAGCCGTGAGCTAGGACAAAGAAGTAGGCTGCAATGCGGTCGGTCTCCGTCTCCGAGATCAGCTCAAAGACGTGCTCCTTTTCATCTTCGCCGGCGACTCCCTGGACATACGTGACCTGATCAGACCTCATCAGAAGCTCGCCTAGAAGGAGCTTGCCCCGAAGAACCTGAACCAGAAGCGTTCCTTCAGCCTCGCCGGTAAAATGCCAATGAAGATCCTCGTCGTCGTAGAGAACCGCCTCCGGAGTGCCAGCCCTGATGATGCAGTTGGGGTGGGCGTTGAGCCACTTCCAGAAGTCCTCGAAGGTTAGGGTGAAGGGCGCATCCATCAAACCGGCCTTCCTAGTTTCCGAATAGGACAAGCAGACCTATTCTCTTCGCTTCTCAATCACAATGTCGATTCAGGCACAATACTTCCCTACCCAAAACCAGCGCGCTTCATAATCCCTTCGATACCTGGAGTACGCGTTACTCTAGCAGGCTCGTTCTACCCCGTCAATGTGACGAAAGACTGCCTCTTCACTATTGAACGACGACGGGCACCCCAGACCGATCAGGGAGCTTGTTTTGAGGTCATCCGGATCGGATGAGCCTGCAGACAGCAATGTGTCAGAAAGGTTCCTCCGAGCTGGAACTTCAATAGAATCTTGAAATTGATCTTTCAGTTTCTCGCGTGAGTTGCACCTTTAGCCCCAATACTGTTCATTTAAGGATCTTAACCTGGATTCTCGGACGGCCCGTCCGTCCTTGGATGCGACTGCGGACCGGAAAGCTGCTCATCTTCCTTTTCACCGCTCTTGGGTTGCAGCGCCCTCGGCTGGAGGACACCCGCTCTTCCAAGATCTCCTCCAAGACCGTCTCATGAAAGGCAATTCTCTCCTGAGGGGGGAAGAGACACCAAGCGAGGCAACTTGCGTCTGACCACCCGGAGCGAGTGGACAAAGGACAGGGTGTCCGGGTCCACGTGCGCCTTTAAGGCCGCCTCATGCATCAAACCCCGTAGCGCGAAATGAGCCAGCAGCAGACCATAGAACTCCTGCTCCACCAGCTCCGGTTTCTTGCTGCGCAAAACGATGCGTGCTCCCCGCAAGTGGGTCTTGAGTTCATCCAGTGCCGTCTCGATCTCCCAGCGCTCGTGATAGAGGGCGGCCAGTTCCTCGGCCGGACCCTCCTCGGGCTCCAAGGTCGTCATCAGACGATACCGTTCGTCGATTCCCTCCAGCCGATACTCGATGACCCGCACCGCGAGCCCCTCCTGGTCCCGCCTGCGAGCCTTGTCGCTGGGATAGATCTTGCTCCGATAGGAGCCATCGGCCAAACGCTCCAGACAGGGCAGCCTCAGGTTCTTTTTCACGCGCCACAACAGGTGGCTGCCGCCTTCTTGGGACCGCTTCCACAGAGCGTAGCTGAAAAAATTCCGGTCGGCCAAACACAGCATCTCCGGACCCAGCTCCGCCACCACCCCGTGGGCGAGCGTGCTCTCTCCCCGCCCATAGCCCCCCATCTCGGTGGCAAACAACACGTGGGTCCCGTTCTCCAGCAACGCCACAAATCGCAACTGCGGATAGCCACTGCGGCCCCGCGACGCTCCGGGTCGACCAAACGCGGCTTCATTGGCCGCGGTGTCTGCCAGATCCAGCGTGCTGCCGTCCAACGTCACCAGACGCCTCCCCCGATACCACGCCCCCTGCGTCTGTGGCGTCGCGATCGGGCTCACCACCTCCTGGTACAGCCGCTGCAGCGGCTCCTTCCCCAATCGGCTCCGGGCCTGAGTAATCGCCGACTTGGCCGTGCCCCGCAGCCGTCGCACGTTCAGCCCCAACCACTCCAGCCCTTCCAGCAGGCACCGCAGCACCTCTCCATAGGACACTTGCCCGTACAGCGCCAGTGCGATCACATAGTACACCACCACGTGCGCCGGCAAATTTCGCTCCCGCTTGCTCGCTCGCCCCGTTTCCTGCAGAATCCGGTCGATGGTCGTCCTCGGAAACTTCTCAGCAAGCACGCCCAGACTCACGAAATCCGTAATCCGGGCTCCCTTCGGTAACTCGGCCAAAGTGCGTGCCATGGCGTTCCTCCTTTTTTATAGCAGAAAGGATCGCTCATGACCCTAACACTTAAGTGAACAGTATTGTCTTTAGCCCGCATTTCTCATCGCTTGTCGTAGCGAGGCGCCGCAAGGGCCGTCCTGGCAAGGCTTGCGACCGAGGCCCCCGCAGTCGTACTCGTGCAGTACGTCGAGGAGGCCGACGGAGCGAAACACAGCCAGGGCGGATGATTGCGGCGACGTAGTAGACCAGCGATGAGAAATGCGGGCTAGCCCTGCCCTTTACCCGTAATAAAGGACTGAACAAAGAGTTTCGGGTCGTTCAAACTGAGCGGCATGCAGCTCCAGAATCAGATCAAGCGTACCCTGTCGAAGCCCGAGAGCATCGAGTATGTAAGCCGGCTGCTGGAAGAAGGGGATTTCTCTTCGCGAAGCGAGTTGGCCGGTTTTCTTTGCGATCAGTTGCGATTCTATGACCCCGGCGGGCGGCCCCAGCGGGGAGGTTGCCTGAAGGCGTTGCGGGAGCTGGAAGCGAAGGGCTGTTTTCGGCTGCCGCCCCCACGGATCCAGAAAGGGGCGCCCCGTCCGCGACGGTTGGCGGCTCCAGTGGAGGAGCCGATCGGGGTGCCCGAGCAGGTGGGGGAGGTGCGGGGGCTGGAGTTGATCGGGGTGGGCGAGCCGGGGCAGATGCGGATCTGGAACGAGCTGATGATCGAAGAGCATCCGCTGGGGGCTGGGCCCTTGGTGGGACGGCAGCTGCGCTATCTGCTCGGCTCCGAGCACGGCTGGCTGGGGGGCCTGGGCTTTGCCGCCGCGGCGTTGCAACTCGTGGACCGGGACCGCTGGATCGGTTGGGATGCGGAGCAAAGGCGCGCCCATCTGCACGGGGTCGTGTGCCTGAGCCGTTTTCTGATCCGACCCAGCGTGCAGTGTCAGAACCTGGCCTCGCGGGTGTTGAGCCTGAGCCTGCAGCGGCTGGCCGAAGACTTCGAGCAGCGCTATGGGTACCGTCCCTGGTTGGTCGAGAGTTTTGTAGACACGAGCCGGTTTTCGGGGGCATCCTATCGGGCAGCGAACTGGACCCGGGTGGGCCGAACCCAGGGTCGGGGTCGGCAGGATCGTTTCACCCAGCGGGAGGAAACGATCAAGGACATCTATGTGTATGCGCTGGAGCCGGAGTTCCGCGCCCGCCTGGGGTTGGCCGAGGGGGCCGGCTTGGGGCCGCTGGCTCCGGCCCAGGGGGTCGAGGCCGAGAGTTGGGCGGAAGAGGAGTTTGGCGGCGCGCCGCTGGGGGACGCGCGGCTGAGCCGAAGACTGGTGAACATTGTGGAGTCCAAGGCGCAGGAACCGGGTCGTGCCTTTAGCGGGGTGGCCCAGGGGGATTGGCCGGCGGTCAAGGCCTACTACCGATTGATCGACCACCCGGACGAGGCCGCGGTGAGCCTGCCCCAGATTCTGCAGCCTCACCGGCAACGCACCCTGCGGCGCATGCAGGGGCAGCGCACCGTGTTGTGCCTGCAGGACGGCACCGATCTGGACTATACGAGCCTGGCTCAGTGTGAAGGTCTGGGAGTGATCGGCAGCAACCAGACCGGCGCCCAGAGTCGGGGATTGCACCTGCATTCGACCTTGGCCGTGGCCCCCAATGGACTTCCGCTGGGGGTCTTGCGCGCCCAGTGTCTGGCGCCGCAGTTGAAATCGCCGCAAGAGAAGCGACCGAGCTGGGCCATCCCGATCGAGGAAAAACAGACCTTCTGCTGGATTCAAGCGCTGCGCGAGCTCGGAGAAGTGGCGGCCCAAATGCCCCAGACGCGACTGATCAACGTCTGCGACCGGGAAGCGGATATCTTCGAGCTGTTCGAGGAGCAACGCCGTTACCCGGGGGTCGACCTACTGGTGCGCGCCCAACACAACCGCGGCATCACGGAGGAGCCGTTCAAGCTTTTCGAAGCGCTCGTACAGGAGCCGGTACAGACCCAGGTCCGCGTCCAGGTGCCGCGCCAGAGCGCTCGGCCCAAGCTCAGTAAGCGAAAGGCCCGGCCCCAGAGGCCCCGCCGCCGGGCGGAGCTCTCGGTCCGCTATCGGCGGATCCAACTTCGCCCCCCGAAATATTACCCGGATAAGGAGCCCATCGAGATCTGGGTGATTCAGGCGCGGGAGGACTCTCCGCCTGCGGGAACCGAAGCCATCGAGTGGTTCCTTCTGACTACCGCCACTCTCGCCTCGCCCGAAGCGGCGGTTCAATGCCTACGCTGGTATTGCCTGCGTTGGCGCATTGAAGACTGGCACCGGGTGCTGAAGTCCGGCTGCCGCATCGAAGAGATCGCCCACCGAAGCGCCGAGCGCCTCAGCCGGGCGATTGCGATCAACCTGGTCATCGCCTGGCGGATTATGCTGATGACTCTGCTGGGCAGAGAAACCCCGGAACTGCCCGCCGAGGTGCTCTTCTCGGATCTTGAACTCCATGTCCTGGGGGCCTACGCCAAAAAAAAAGCTTGAACCCGCCCTCGCAGCTGGGTGAGGCGGTACGGCTGGTGGCGCGCATCGGAGGATACCTAGGACGCAACCAGGATGCGCCCCCGGGTCATGAGTTGATATGGCAGGGCTATTCACACCTCCGGCTCCTGTGTGAAGGCTTCGCTCTGGGAGACCCAGAAACATGACTTTGTCCTGTACCGAATTACGGGTAAAGGGCAGGGCTAGCCCGGCAGATCCTTGACAAGCACGGGGGGGCCATCTCATAATACCCTTGTAAATTGACTAAATCGGTAGGGATTGTTTAGTCCCTGACCTCCGGGAAGATTCAGGAAGAGTCGCAGCAACAAACCTCTCCCTGGCGGACCAAGGAAGTTCGACAAGAGAGGGCCAAAAGTCCAATGAGAATCACTGCTCGAGTCGATTACGCCATTCTGGCTATTTTCGAGCTGGCGCTTCACGCCAAAGATCGCCGTATGCAGGCGCGGGAGCTGGCAGAACAGCAACAGATTCCGTTGAGATTCCTGGAACAGATTCTGATTCAGCTCAAAAAGGCGGGTCTGGTCGAGAGCGCTCGCGGTTCCAGTGGTGGCTACATGCTGGCCCAACAACCTGATCAGATCAATCTCGCCGAGATCATCGCCGCGGTGGAGGGCGACGTTACGCTGATCGATTCAAGGGTCAACCCCAGCTCGGTACTATGCCAGGTGTGGAGGGAAATCGAGCAGTCGTTGGTCACACATATGGAATCCATCACTGTTCAAGATCTGGTACGCCGAAAGATCCAGCAAGAACAGGTGATCGTCTACCACATATAGAACAGAACCATGTCCCTGCAGCCGGCTGTCGAGAAAAGAAAGGGCCTCCTTCACAGGATAGGCAATACGCCATTGGTGGAGATTTGCAACTTGATCGGCTCAGACCGGGTACGAATTTTTGCCAAACTTGAATGGTTCAATCCCGGCGGCTCGGTGAAAGACCGACCGGCCTACAACATGATCCGAACGGCCGAGGAGGCGGGCCTCCTCGAGTCCGATAAGACCCTGATCGACGCTACCAGCGGCAACACGGGTATCGCCTACGCCATGATTTGTGCTGCCAAGGGAATCCAGGTCCTGCTGGCCTTGCCGACCAACGCCAGCATGGAGCGAAAGAAGATTCTGAAGGCCTATGGAGCCCAGCTCATGCTCACCGATCCGTTGGAGGGATCCGACGGAGCGATCCGGGCCATCAGGGCGCTTTATCAGGAGTCCCCGGAAAAGTATTTCTATCCAGACCAGTATAGCAATGAGGCCAACTGGAGAGCCCACTACCAAACCACCGCTGTGGAAATCCACGATGAATTACACGGGGAACTGACACACTTCGTGACGGGACTCGGGACCAGTGGGACCTTTGTGGGTACGACCCGACGACTGAAGGAACTGGATCCTACGATCACGGCCATCTCCTTTATGCCGAATTCGCCCTTTCATGGCCTGGAAGGGCTCAAACACATGCCCAGCGCACTTGTCCCGGAAATCTATGAGCCCGAGCTGGCAGACGAGAACCTGGAAATCTCAACCGAGGCGGCCCAGGAGATGGTTCTGAGGCTGGCTCGTGAAGAGGGCCTGTTCGCCGGCATCTCCTCTGGAGCAGCCATGGTGGCAGCCTTGCAAATCGCCAAGAACATCGATCGTGGAACGATCGTGACCATCTTTCCCGATGGTGGGGACAAGTACTTGTCCGAGCAGTTCTGGGAGTCGAGCTAGTGCAGCACGCCATAAGTTCTGAGCCAGGGGGCAGTAGTCAATCGTTGTCGCTGGCTAGGCGTCGCGAGCGAGACATATCGGGCTATATTCCGAGTCGAGCGCAACAACGCCAGCGGCGACGAGGGGCTGCTGAACCCTGGTTCAAAACTTGTGGCGCGCTGCACTAGTCCCCTTCCAACGTCGACGTAAAATGATCTTCCTGGAAGCAAGTCAATTAGATCAGATCAGGCGTATCGGAGAGGGCGCCTATCCGAACGAATGCTGTGGAGTGCTGGTTGGTTCAGTCCGCGATGGGAACAAACATGTGTCGGAGGTGATCGAAGCAGAGAACCAACGCAGCGACAGTGCGGCCAATCGGTACTTGATCGCGCCTGACTTTATTCTGAAACTGGAGAGAAGACTGGGTGGAACCAGGAGCGAGATCCTGGGGTTCTTCCACAGTCACCCGGATGTGCCGGCCAAACCATCGGTTTACGATCGCGAGCATGCGTGGCCCTGGTACTGTTACCTCATCGCTTCTGTGAGAAAGGGAAAGGCCGAAGAGGTGTTGGCCTGGCAACTTAAGGATGACCGCTCCGACTTCCAGCCCGACGAGTGGGAACTTCGAGAAGCAAACATCTCATAGAATCTATGAATGAGAAGAACATCCAGTCACAGACACCGATAGGACTAGAAGTTGGCGGCGCCGAATCGTGGATTCTTTGATTGTCTTGGCGCCGGCGAAAAACGGAAGACGAGCTTTAGCAGGAGGAAGAACATGTCAGTCAAGGTTCTAATCCCAACTCCATTGAGGCCCCACGTGGGGGATCAAGAGTCCCTGGAGTTGGAAGGTAATACCGTCAAAGAGGTGCTTCAAAGCCTGACTCAGCAATATGAAACTCTGAAGAAGCACCTGTTCACTGACGAGGGCAAGCTCAGGAACTTCGTCAACATCTACCTCAATGATGAGGACATCCGCTACCTGCAGCGCGAGGATACCCCGATTCAGGACGGGGATACGATCAGTGTCGTGCCGTCGATCGCGGGCGGATCAGTGGGAACCGAACCCGACCTGGGCGCCTTGACCCACGAAGAGATCGGACGGTACAGCAGACATCTGATCATGCCTGAGGTCGGAATGGAGGGCCAGAAGAAGCTGAAACAGGCCAGCGTCCTCTGCATCGGCGCAGGTGGCCTGGGTTCGCCCTTGGCGATCTACCTGGCCGCCGCCGGAGTCGGACGACTGGGCATCGTTGACTTCGATATCGTCGACGAGAGCAATCTTCAGCGGCAGATTCTCCACTCCACAAAGGATGTGGGGCGCTCGAAACTGGAGAGTGCCAAGGATACGCTGGAGCAGATCAATCCCAACGTAAAGGTAGAGACCCACGAAATCCGGCTCAGCTCCGAGAATGCTCTGGAGTTATTCCAGAACTACGACATCATTGCCGACGGAACCGATAACTTCCCTACTCGCTATCTGGTCAATGATGCCTGCGTGCTCAGCGGAATGCCCAATGTCTATGCCAGCATCTTTCGCTTCGAAGGACAGGCCTCGGTTTTCGCTGTCCCGGGTGGACCCTGCTACCGCTGCCTCTACCCCGAGCCTCCTCCCCCCGGCCTGGTTCCCTCTTGCGCCGAAGGCGGAGTGCTGGGCATCCTTCCTGGTCTACTGGGTGTTCTTCAAGCCACGGAGGTAGTCAAACTGATCCTGGGCCAAGGACAATCCCTGGTGGGACGCCTACTCCTGTTCGACGCCTTGGCGATGAAGTTCCGCGAGCTCAAGCTTCGCCGCAATAGCGAGTGCCCGGTCTGCGGCGACAGTCCCCAGATTCGTGAGCTCATCGATTACGAGGAATTCTGTGGAGTCTTGCCCGCGACCGACCATGTCCAGGCAGACGGTGTCGAGGAAATCACCGCGCTGGAATTGCAGAAAGAGATGAAACAGGGAAAGGACATCTTCCTCCTGGATGTGCGGAATCCTCAGGAATACGAGATTTGCCAGATAGAAGGGTCCCATCTGATTCCTCTAGGGGATCTGATGGCTCGGGTTCACGAACTGGACAGTGCACGTGACATCGTCGCTCACTGCCGATCGGGCGCACGCAGTGCCAAAGCTATCGAGATGCTTCAGCAAGCTGGATTCCGGAAGCTCAGGAATCTCCAAGGAGGGATCCTGGCATGGTCACGAGATGTCGACCCCTCTATTCCTGCCTACTAGGTTAGTCGAGGGATTGGGTTGGTGACGGTTCAAGGACACCCTTGTACAGCGGTTCGGACTCCTCTGGGCTAAGGGTCTGTAAGGAAATAACCGATGCACTTTGGCGCGAGCGCCGTGGGGGCAGATGGGAGGCGCCGCTCCGCAGGCGATGCCGCCGCGCATCTTCCAGGAGCGGCAACAAAGCAGATGCCCCCGCGCCGCCGCGCCCCTGTGGGCTGGGGTCCGCAGGCACGCTGGCGTTGTTACTCGCTCCTTACATACCGTAGCGGGTATGCGCGTCGCTCCCGCCTAGCCAGCGTACCTGGGGACCCCAGCAAAGTGTATCGGTTATTTCCTTACAGACCCTAACATGAAAACCGATGTACTGATCATCGGTTCAGGCTTCGCAGGCGCCGCTACCGCGTTTCACCTGTGCAGCTCGTTTTCCGGATCGATCCTGGTCATCGACAAAGAACAGGTGCCAGGTTTCCACGCCTCGGGCCGAAATGCCTCGCTGCTGCGTCAGTCAGTCGAGCCACCAGAGATCCGTCGTGCTGTCGCCGCCAGCAGAGAAGCCTACGATCAGCGGCAGTCAGAGACCGGATTCGTTCGATCCGGCTCGCTCCTGCTGGGAACTCGTGATCAGCTCGACGCGGTTCGTGAGACCAGTCTCATCGACTCGTTCTACCAGGACCCGGGAGAGGTACGGCAGCAGATCCCGTTGCTCCAGAATCATCATTTCGAGGCGGCGCTTCGCACACCTTCCGATGGCGTAATGGACATCGCCAAGCTGCTCCAGTTCTACCTTGGACAGGCTCAGAGCCGTGGGGTTCGCTTCCTCCTCGACTGCGCACTCACAGACATTGTAGGCAGCGGGCCGTTTCGGTTGCAGACCTCTCAGGGCCAGATCGAGGCGGACTACCTGATCAACGCCGCTGGTGCCTGGGCACCTACCGTGGCAAGAATGGCAGGTGCTGCGGATTTGCGGTTGAGCCCACTGAAGCGGCATCTCTTCGTCCTCGACAGCCCTTCGGACCTCGACACCGGATGGCCTTTCGTCTGGAGCTTGGACCAGAACTTCTACTTCCGACCCGAGTCAGGGGGATTACTCTTCTGTGTCTGCGATGAGGAAGCTGCTGGCGAACTCGAACCTACGGTGAGCCCAGATATATCCCAGTCGATGGTCGATCTGGTGTGGGAGCAGCTGCCTGCTCTGAGAGAGGCTGCTCAGCGACAGGTCTGGTCCTGCTTTCGAACCATTGCTCCCGACGGCTCTTTCGTGATCGGTTGGGACTACAAGGTCGATCGATTCTTCTGGGTAGCAGCCCTGGGCGGCCACGGCATGGGGGGCAGCTGGGGAATTGGCCAGCTGGCAGCCCAGCGTTTCATGGACCAGGAAAGCTCGCAACCCCATCCTTGCGATCCGATACGCTTCGCAGCGCTCGACAACTCTTGAAGTAGCTTCTCCGTTAGACAACTGGATACCAATCCCAAGAGACAGGGCACAACAAATCTCGTGGCTAGAGAACCTTGGTGGAGAGAAAGTTCACAAAACTGGTCAAGTTTTCCACTTTGGTGAAGGATAGCCCCCGAGGAGACCGCTTTAGCGGTCTGGCGCGAAGCGTCGTAGACCGGTCCTTCAGGGCCGGGTAAGCGGGCAGGTGGGTGTGGGAGCCTGCTTTAGCGGGCTTCTCGCACACAGGCTTTAGCCAGGCTCCAGGTCGACGTTGGCTAAAGCCGCTATTCGAGAAGGACCGTGAACGGCCCTCAGGAGGGGTGGAGTAGCGGCCTACCCCGGCGTGAACGCCGGGTCTAAGACGCTTCGCGCCAGGCCGCTGAAGCGGCCTCCTAGCTAGACGGGGCGCAAATGAGTGTGCCTTGGCGGTATGAGGTCGCTCGCTACACACTAGATGATCGATTCCGAAATAGCATGGCAATTGCAGATGGGGCTTGCGGGGCGAGGTCAAGGCGGGAGGAGGAAGACGATGCCTTGCCATCTTCGACGACGACCAACCAAGAGATCGCGCGCAACCTCCGTCTGCCCAACGGGTTGCGCGACCGAGTATGAACCCAGCCTCTCTTCTGTGCAGACCAGCACCCCAGATACGTTCAGTTCGATTTATGGGCACAACAATTGTCATGTTATTTCGGAATCGATCATCTAGGGGTTAAAGGTAATATGCGGCAAAATGGGAAGGTAGGGATGAATCCATGAAATGGAACGTGTATCTCTCCGGCGAAGTACACAGCGACTGGCGACAACAGCTGATTGATGGTGCCAAAGCCCACGATTTGCCCGTTGTCTTTACGTCTGCCGTGACGAATCACGAAGCCAGTGACGCGGCGGGCGATCTACTTGGGGCCGAAACCAGTAGTTTCTGGCGCGACCACAAGTCAGCGAAGGTCAATGGGGTCCGTACCAAGACGCTCATCGAAAAATGCGATGTTGCTGTCGTACGATTCGGAGACAAATACAAGCAGTGGAATGCAGCCTTTGACGCCGGGTACTGTTCCGCCATCGGCAAACCGTACATCACGCTTCACGATGAGAACATCATCCATCCGCTCAAAGAAGTGGATGCCGCTGCTATCGCCTGGGCGACAACCCCAACGCAAGTCGTTGAGATACTCGCCTACGTCATCGGCGCGAAATGATCCGCAAGTGCGTACGAAACCCTTATGTTTAGCCGAAGACAATTGCTCAAGCACCTGCCCAGTTCCCCGCTTTTAGGGGCCCTGGTGGGCAGCAGCGCCATGGGTCTTCACGCGGCCGTCGCGAAAGGCCCGGCCGGATTCCGGGATTTTTACAAGGAGCTTTTGCCGTCGACTCACCTTGAGGAAAAAGATTGAGAAAAAATTAGACCTGCAGCACAGACGCTGTGGGACGCCGAGCCGAGAGAACCGCTCTTGACGAGAACCCTTCAGGGATGTACAGCGGCTTCTTTCGTCTGCGGTCGTCGCTCGACGTTCACGCGAATTTCAACATGGCATCCAAGTCGATTGAGGATCATCATCAGCCGGTCGATGGTGAAGCGGTCGAGCTTTACCTTACGGATGCGGGCGAAGTCAGAGTGGTTGATGCCCGTCCGCTCCTGGGCCTTGCGCGTGGACAGGCCCTCATCGTCAAGAACTCCGATGATTTGTGCTGCCAATATCGACTTGGTCTGCTCCACATCGGCGTCCGGGCGCCCCAAGTCGCGGAAGACATTACCTCCGCCGCGAACCAGCTCAAGTGTGTCTTTTCGGTCACTCATCGCTTCAACTCCTCTTGAAGCCGGCTGATCCGTCTTCGGATCAGCTCCACATGCTTCTCCGGGGGGTCTTGATCCCCTGCTTGGCCTTCTTCTGAAAGGCGTGCAGCACCCAGATGTCTTCACCGAGCCGCAGAGCGTAAACCGTCCGGTAGGCGTCGCTGCGGTACTTCAGAGCAACTTCGAATACGCCCGCTCCTAGGCCACTCATGCGTTTGGCGATGTCTGCCTTGCGGCCTTCGGCCGCGATTGTTAGCGCCCCAAGAATTTCACGCTGTGCCCCATCCGGAAAACTCGAGAAGTCCTTTAGAGCCACCTTGACCCACGAGATAGATCTGGTATCGGGGCTACCTACTAGCGATGGTGTCATATTTGACAACAGCAGTCAACACGGAAGGGAAGCAAGCTTCCCTTCACTGACTCATGAACGTTCCAGACCGAAAAAACGCGAGCGATTAGCGGAAAAGGACCTAGCCCTGCCCTTTACCCGTAATTCGGTACAGGACAAAGTCATGTTTCTGGGTCTCCCAGAGCGAAGCCTTCACACAGGAGCCGGAGGTGTGAATAGCCCTGCCATATCAACTCATGACCCGGGGGCGCATCCTGGTTGCGTCCTAGGTATCCTCCGATGCGCGCCACCAGCCGTACCGCCTCACCCAGCTGCGAGGGCGGGTTCAAGCTTTTTTTTTGGCGTAGGCCCCCAGGACATGGAGTTCAAGATCCGAGAAGAGCACCTCGGCGGGCAGTTCCGGGGTTTCTCTGCCCAGCAGAGTCATCAGCATAATCCGCCAGGCGATGACCAGGTTGATCGCAATCGCCCGGCTGAGGCGCTCGGCGCTTCGGTGGGCGATCTCTTCGATGCGGCAGCCGGACTTCAGCACCCGGTGCCAGTCTTCAATGCGCCAACGCAGGCAATACCAGCGTAGGCATTGAACCGCCGCTTCGGGCGAGGCGAGAGTGGCGGTAGTCAGAAGGAACCACTCGATGGCTTCGGTTCCCGCAGGCGGAGAGTCCTCCCGCGCCTGAATCACCCAGATCTCGATGGGCTCCTTATCCGGGTAATATTTCGGGGGGCGAAGTTGGATCCGCCGATAGCGGACCGAGAGCTCCGCCCGGCGGCGGGGCCTCTGGGGCCGGGCCTTTCGTTTACTGAGCTTGGGCCGAGCGCTCTGGCGCGGCACCTGGACGCGGACCTGGGTCTGTACCGGCTCCTGTACGAGCGCTTCGAAAAGCTTGAACGGCTCCTCCGTGATGCCGCGGTTGTGTTGGGCGCGCACCAGTAGGTCGACCCCCGGGTAACGGCGTTGCTCCTCGAACAGCTCGAAGATATCCGCTTCCCGGTCGCAGACGTTGATCAGTCGCGTCTGGGGCATTTGGGCCGCCACTTCTCCGAGCTCGCGCAGCGCTTGAATCCAGCAGAAGGTCTGTTTTTCCTCGATCGGGATGGCCCAGCTCGGTCGCTTCTCTTGCGGCGATTTCAACTGCGGCGCCAGACACTGGGCGCGCAAGACCCCCAGCGGAAGTCCATTGGGGGCCACGGCCAAGGTCGAATGCAGGTGCAATCCCCGACTCTGGGCGCCGGTCTGGTTGCTGCCGATCACTCCCAGACCTTCACACTGAGCCAGGCTCGTATAGTCCAGATCGGTGCCGTCCTGCAGGCACAACACGGTGCGCTGCCCCTGCATGCGCCGCAGGGTGCGTTGCCGGTGAGGCTGCAGAATCTGGGGCAGGCTCACCGCGGCCTCGTCCGGGTGGTCGATCAATCGGTAGTAGGCCTTGACCGCCGGCCAATCCCCCTGGGCCACCCCGCTAAAGGCACGACCCGGTTCCTGCGCCTTGGACTCCACAATGTTCACCAGTCTTCGGCTCAGCCGCGCGTCCCCCAGCGGCGCGCCGCCAAACTCCTCTTCCGCCCAACTCTCGGCCTCGACCCCCTGGGCCGGAGCCAGCGGCCCCAAGCCGGCCCCCTCGGCCAACCCCAGGCGGGCGCGGAACTCCGGCTCCAGCGCATACACATAGATGTCCTTGATCGTTTCCTCCCGCTGGGTGAAACGATCCTGCCGACCCCGACCCTGGGTTCGGCCCACCCGGGTCCAGTTCGCTGCCCGATAGGATGCCCCCGAAAACCGGCTCGTGTCTACAAAACTCTCGACCAACCAGGGACGGTACCCATAGCGCTGCTCGAAGTCTTCGGCCAGCCGCTGCAGGCTCAGGCTCAACACCCGCGAGGCCAGGTTCTGACACTGCACGCTGGGTCGGATCAGAAAACGGCTCAGGCACACGACCCCGTGCAGATGGGCGCGCCTTTGCTCCGCATCCCAACCGATCCAGCGGTCCCGGTCCACGAGTTGCAACGCCGCGGCGGCAAAGCCCAGGCCCCCCAGCCAGCCGTGCTCGGAGCCGAGCAGATAGCGCAGCTGCCGTCCCACCAAGGGCCCAGCCCCCAGCGGATGCTCTTCGATCATCAGCTCGTTCCAGATCCGCATCTGCCCCGGCTCGCCCACCCCGATCAACTCCAGCCCCCGCACCTCCCCCACCTGCTCGGGCACCCCGATCGGCTCCTCCACTGGAGCCGCCAACCGTCGCGGACGGGGCGCCCCTTTCTGGATCCGTGGGGGCGGCAGCCGAAAACAGCCCTTCGCTTCCAGCTCCCGCAACGCCTTCAGGCAACTTCCCCGCTGGGGCCGCCCGCCGGGGTCATAGAATCGCAACTGATCGCAAAGAAAACCGGCCAACTCGCTTCGCGAAGAGAAATCCCCTTCTTCCAGCAGCCGGCTTACATACTCGATGCTCTCGGGCTTCGACAGGGTACGCTTGATCTGATTCTGGAGCTGCATGCCGCTCAGTTTGAACGACCCGAAACTCTTTGTCCAGTCCTTTATTACGGGTAAAGGGCAGACCTAGCCCGCATTTCTCATCGCTGGTCTACTGCGGCCCCGCAATCATCCGCCCTGGCTGTGTTTCGCTCGGTCGGCCTCCTCGACGTACTGTCAAAGTACGACTGCGGTGGCCTCGGTCGCAAGCCTTGCCAGGACGGCCCTTGTGGCGCCTCGCTACGACAAGCGATGAGAAATGCGGGCTAGCTGTGGCCTGGAAGGAGAGTTCAGACACGTCAGGGATATAGGGACCGTATGCCCTTTGGATTTCGTACCCGCCCGACGCGAGCCTTGGCAGTGCTCGTTGCCATTAAGACCATGAAGTCTTGGGGTCACCTCTCCACGCCTAGAGGCCGTGGATGGGCATTGAGGTGGATGCTGCGTTGGCTTGGAAGTCGTCAATCGACCCTTAGCTGACGTTCGCGAGTATCAGGGATGTGAGATTTGAACTCATCCGCCCACCTTG
The DNA here is from genome assembly GCA_965222655.1 of Acidobacteriota bacterium. Lineage (GTDB taxonomy): Bacteria > Acidobacteriota > UBA6911 > RPQK01 > JAJDTT01 > CAUZIZ01. The sequence goes on along the minus strand of CBDCUP010000021.1, from coordinate 496,484 downwards.
TCAACGCCTCGGTCGGAGCCGCTTCGTGTAACATGAAACGGTGAAGCTACTGTCCCCTTGTAAGCCCTGAAGTCATTGGCTCTGCAAGCAGAGTCCAATGACATTCAGAAGGGAATCTCTGGAGGCTTGAAATGAAGAGAAGAACGTTTCTCACGACCGGTCTGGCTGCCGGGACCTCGGCCGCTGCGGGGGCCCGGAAGCCGAGTCTACCAACCGCCGGATCGTCGGCAACCTCTCGAGCAACGGGGCCTGGACCCGCCAAGCCCGCTGGCCGGCTGGATCGCACCTACCGCATCATGTGGGATCAGAACCACGGACAAGAGAGCTTCTACAACCCTCCCATCGACCCCAAGAAGGTGGCACAGGCCCACCTGGGATACTTCGAGGGGACGCCGGTGGATGCTTATGTCTGTTCTCTGGGACCGGACTGTGGCTACACCGTGGCCTATCCCACTCAGGTCGAGGGAGCAGAATGGCTGGTGGATCGGCTAAAAGAGGGAGCACGGGTCGGGAATGTCAAGCTGTGGCGCCACGCGGAGAATCTCAAACGACTCTGGGATCAGGACATCGATCCGCTCGAGGTCCAGGTACAGGAGGCCCGGCGCCAGGGGATCCACTTCTGGTTTCGCCTCAGCATGAACGACTGGCACCACGCCGACCGGGAAGGAAACGTCGTGCGCCTGATCGGATCCCGGTTCTTTTCAGAGAATCCCCATCTACGTATCGGCGACCCAGGTGCCCGCGGCTGGTCCCCGCGATTGGCCAAGATTCTGGCTCCCTTGCAGGACTTCGCCCGCCCCGAAGTGCGCCAGCTTCGGCTGGATCTGATGTCGGAGTCCTGTCAGCGCTACGAGGTGAATGGATTTCTCTACGACTTCATGCGGGTCCCAGGCTACTTCAAATTCGGTGAGGAGGAGAAGAACCTGCCGGTCATGACGGAGTTCATCCGGCAGAGCCGACGCCTGCTGGATCGGATCGGCAAGCACAAGGGACGAAATCTGGGATTGGCCGTACGCGTGCCCAACACCATCGACGGGGCACGCCGTCTGGGTCTGGATGTGTCAGCTTGGGTTGAGGAAGATCTGGTCGATATCGTGATCCCTTCCACCTTCTTCATGTCCGACCTGGAGGAAAACATCACGGAGTGGGCAACCCTGACGCGAGACACGCCGGTGCGGGTGCATCCCGCCCTGGAAGAGGGTTACCGGGCTGGACATACGGGTGGGGTATGGCGGGTGTTCTACGATCCGCCCGTGATGCTCCCCCTCACGCTCGACATGATCCAGGCGCTAGCCGCCCGCCACTGGAGATACGGAGCCGACGGGCTCTATGTCTTCAACTGGTTCGGGACCGGTGCAGCACTCAACTACGACAACCGACCGGCCTTGGATGACATCGCCGATCCGATGCGTCTCCAGCACAAGAACAAGCGCTATGTCGTCACCCGAACCGACCACTCCTTTCCCAACTGCCTGCCCCACCCACGTCAGATCCCGGTTCGAATCGGAAAAGATCCGGTTGAGATCCGGCTCGACGTGGCGGACGACCTCCGGGAGGCGGGATCCCGTCTCAAGGCGGTCCGCCTCCACCTGCATCTGACCAATCTGACCGTGGTGGATCGTCTCGAGGTACAACTCAACGGGCAGGTCCTCGACTGCACCAACCCGATGCAACCCGCGGCGTACAATCCCGGTTTGACGGCCTGGCAGAACTATGAGGTGCCGGCCGAGGCGGTACGATTGGGAGAGAATCGGATCTTGCTGCGACTGGTGGAATTGAACGAGAGGCTGGCGGAAGAGCTCCCGGTGGAGCTGGCCGACCTCGAGCTAGCAGTGGAATACGCCTATCCCAATGGTCCCTGGGAATCCCCTCCAGGAGCGGTTCCCAGGACTTGAGGAACAGAAGTAAGACGCCCCGGCGGAATCAGGGAAAAACAAGGCGGCGAGGTCAGAAACGGGTCGGTGGCGCATTCCTGGAGCGAAACGCTGAAATCGACCCGAAGCTGTCATTGGACGCGTAAGATCAACGGAAAGCTAGACCCGGATGGATAGAGATTAGCAACGACTCAGAGCAAAACAAACGGAACGGGCAGGCGTTCTACGACCTGATGTTCAATCAGGGTCAAGCTGAAGAACCCAGACCCGGTTACCAGCCTGGAACAGTCTGAATGGAAACTCCGGTCATCGATTTTCACTGCCACGTCGGAAGTTGGGGCCGCTTCTGGATGGACGACGATGTCGAGCTCTTCCTCCGCGCCCTCGACCGGGCCGGGATCGACCGTGCCTGCATCAACTGCATTTTCCACGGCGAGGCCCGCCGCGGCAATGACCTGGTAGCCGAGTTCGTCCGAAAAGCGCCCGACCGATTCATCCCAGTGGCCTTTGTCACTCCTCACTACCCTGACGAGATGGTGCCGGAGCTGGAGCGCTGCTTTGACCAACTGGGCGCCCGCTACATCAAGATCTACCCCCACTACGTCCGGGTCTCGCAGGAAGATCCTATGTACTATCCCATTTTCGAGTTTGCCAGCGACCGGAACCTGGCCGTCATGTGCCACGCCTGGCACTATTTCGATCCTGAATCGGTGTCGATCCTCAAGCGCTACGAGACCCTCTTGACGCGCTTCCCCAAGGTCCAGTGGGTCATTGCCCACGGCGGCTCCGGGTCCCGCCGAAAGATCGTGGAGGCCGCCCACGAGCTGCCCGAGATCTACCTGGAAACCTGTGGCTCTGCCCGCCCGGGAGCCATCGATTACGTGGTCGACCGGGTGGGGGCGGACCGAGTGCTGTTCGGCACCGACATGCCGCTGCTGGACGGTGCCCAGCAGATCGCCAAGATCGCCATAGCCGATATCTCTCCAGAGGAGAAGCAGAAGATCCTGGGGCTCAACGCCAAGCGGCTGCTGAATCTGTAGGGCCTGGGCTGAGACTTCAGAGTAAATAGTTATCAGCGAGCAGCACCGGAAGCAGCGGCAATCAACAGAGCCCCACACGGCTGCCTCGGGTCGCGGCAAAGCGCAAGGCAGCCTTCCAGGCCTCGATTTAGGAGCTGCAGCAGGACTTGGATGTGGCTAGCCCTGCCCTTTACCCGTAATAAAGGACTGGACAAAGAGTTTCGGGTCGTTCAAACTGAGCGGCATGCAGCTCCAGAATCAGATCAAGCGTACCCTGTCGAAGCCCGAGAGCATCGAGTATGTAAGCCGGCTGCTGGAAGAAGGGGATTTCTCTTCGCGAAGCGAGTTGGCCGGTTTTCTTTGCGATCAGTTGCGATTCTATGACCCCGGCGGGCGGCCCCAGCGGGGAGGTTGCCTGAAGGCGTTGCGGGAGCTGGAAGCGAAGGGCTGTTTTCGGCTGCCGCCCCCACGGATCCAGAAAGGGGCGCCCCGTCCGCGACGGTTGGCGGCTCCAGTGGAGGAGCCGATCGGGGTGCCCGAGCAGGTGGGGGAGGTGCGGGGGCTGGAGTTGATCGGGGTGGGCGAGCCGGGGCAGATGCGGATCTGGAACGAGCTGATGATCGAAGAGCATCCGCTGGGGGCTGGGCCCTTGGTGGGACGGCAGCTGCGCTATCTGCTCGGCTCCGAGCACGGCTGGCTGGGGGGCCTGGGCTTTGCCGCCGCGGCGTTGCAACTCGTGGACCGGGACCGCTGGATCGGTTGGGATGCGGAGCAAAGGCGCGCCCATCTGCACGGGGTCGTGTGCCTGAGCCGTTTTCTGATCCGACCCAGCGTGCAGTGTCAGAACCTGGCCTCGCGGGTGTTGAGCCTGAGCCTGCAGCGGCTGGCCGAAGACTTCGAGCAGCGCTATGGGTACCGTCCCTGGTTGGTCGAGAGTTTTGTAGACACGAGCCGGTTTTCGGGGGCATCCTATCGGGCAGCGAACTGGACCCGGGTGGGCCGAACCCAGGGTCGGGGTCGGCAGGATCGTTTCACCCAGCGGGAGGAAACGATCAAGGACATCTATGTGTATGCGCTGGAGCCGGAGTTCCGCGCCCGCCTGGGGTTGGCCGAGGGGGCCGGCTTGGGGCCGCTGGCTCCGGCCCAGGGGGTCGAGGCCGAGAGTTGGGCGGAAGAGGAGTTTGGCGGCGCGCCGCTGGGGGACGCGCGGCTGAGCCGAAGACTGGTGAACATTGTGGAGTCCAAGGCGCAGGAACCGGGTCGTGCCTTTAGCGGGGTGGCCCAGGGGGATTGGCCGGCGGTCAAGGCCTACTACCGATTGATCGACCACCCGGACGAGGCCGCGGTGAGCCTGCCCCAGATTCTGCAGCCTCACCGGCAACGCACCCTGCGGCGCATGCAGGGGCAGCGCACCGTGTTGTGCCTGCAGGACGGCACCGATCTGGACTATACGAGCCTGGCTCAGTGTGAAGGTCTGGGAGTGATCGGCAGCAACCAGACCGGCGCCCAGAGTCGGGGATTGCACCTGCATTCGACCTTGGCCGTGGCCCCCAATGGACTTCCGCTGGGGGTCTTGCGCGCCCAGTGTCTGGCGCCGCAGTTGAAATCGCCGCAAGAGAAGCGACCGAGCTGGGCCATCCCGATCGAGGAAAAACAGACCTTCTGCTGGATTCAAGCGCTGCGCGAGCTCGGAGAAGTGGCGGCCCAAATGCCCCAGACGCGACTGATCAACGTCTGCGACCGGGAAGCGGATATCTTCGAGCTGTTCGAGGAGCAACGCCGTTACCCGGGGGTCGACCTACTGGTGCGCGCCCAACACAACCGCGGCATCACGGAGGAGCCGTTCAAGCTTTTCGAAGCGCTCGTACAGGAGCCGGTACAGACCCAGGTCCGCGTCCAGGTGCCGCGCCAGAGCGCTCGGCCCAAGCTCAGTAAGCGAAAGGCCCGGCCCCAGAGGCCCCGCCGCCGGGCGGAGCTCTCGGTCCGCTATCGGCGGATCCAACTTCGCCCCCCGAAATATTACCCGGATAAGGAGCCCATCGAGATCTGGGTGATTCAGGCGCGGGAGGACTCTCCGCCTGCGGGAACCGAAGCCATCGAGTGGTTCCTTCTGACTACCGCCACTCTCGCCTCGCCCGAAGCGGCGGTTCAATGCCTACGCTGGTATTGCCTGCGTTGGCGCATTGAAGACTGGCACCGGGTGCTGAAGTCCGGCTGCCGCATCGAAGAGATCGCCCACCGAAGCGCCGAGCGCCTCAGCCGGGCGATTGCGATCAACCTGGTCATCGCCTGGCGGATTATGCTGATGACTCTGCTGGGCAGAGAAACCCCGGAACTGCCCGCCGAGGTGCTCTTCTCGGATCTTGAACTCCATGTCCTGGGGGCCTACGCCAAAAAAAAGCTTGAACCCGCCCTCGCAGCTGGGTGAGGCGGTACGGCTGGTGGCGCGCATCGGAGGATACCTAGGACGCAACCAGGATGCGCCCCCGGGTCATGAGTTGATATGGCAGGGCTATTCACACCTCCGGCTCCTGTGTGAAGGCTTCGCTCTGGGAGACCCAGAAACATGACTTTGTCCTGTACCGAATTACGGGTAAAGGGCAGGGCTAGCCCGCTGTAATACCCAGCGCCTACACCAAGGGAAGCGCTGCCAGAGGAAGGCTCCTATGCAGACGTTCTTGGAGAATCTCCCCTTGGCAAAGGACAAACTCTTGGGTATGACTGAGGAGGATCGTCTGACGGTCGCTATCGCAACCCAGAAAAGAGGCCACTGTCTGATTCGATCGCAATCGAATGGCCGCTTTCGCAGGGAGACTCGGTGATCTCCGGGATGACCGCGGGTGCCGGCGGCTATGGCAGCGTCACGTCCCAGACCTTGGCTCGCCGCGCCTTGCCTTCCGGTCCCTCAACATAGAGCGTCACGACGAACTCGCCGGATTCCTCGTAGCGATGAGTGGGATGACGCTCCATGGAGGACTTGCCATCACCGAAATCCCAGCGCCAGGAAGTGATGTTGCCGTAGGAACGATCACGGAAGGCAACAATGCGATCCTTCTGGTCGACGACCTTGAATGACCAGTCTGCCTCTACGGGCTTGCGGAGACTCTTCTCGATGGGCATCAGTCTGAATGCGACCAGATCCGACGCGTCGCCATACATCGTTGTCTTGTGCGAAAGGTTCCAGAATGCACTATATCGGTCGGCCTTTTCGTCGTCGTAGTCGAGAATCGCCCAGGACATGCCAATCACTTTGTCCTCCACCAGCTTCGAAGGGACGGCAAGAGACTTGTCGGGCGGAGCGTGGTCGAACGGCGTTACAAAAAACTCCAGCACGAGCTTGCCGCTCTCGCCGTGCTTGAAGTTGTATTTGCGGGCCGCGTTGGCGTAGGGCAAGTCTTTGATCCAGGGCTGGCAGCCCCAGACCATGGCCCAGTCCTTACCCTCAGCGGGCGTGAAAATGTGATAGTTCTGCGCATGGACGCCGTGAAACGAAAAGTGCGTCTCCAGCTTGTTCCGTAGTTTGTCGTTTGGATGCAGCTGGCGGATCAACGGGCCACCTGAGAGATCGCCGTCGATCACGACCTCGAAGATGTCGTTGTGCAAGTCCCCACGGGCAAAGTCCCAGTAGTTGTCTTGCGCTTCGTAGAGGAAGTAGAGCTTGTTCAGGCCTTTCACCCAGCCGACTTTGACCTTCACATCCAGATTCTCGGGATCGTGGTTATCGCCGATCCCTATCACCGTCTCGCGCAGTTCATCTGTACCGATCGCGTACACTTCGGGAACGATGGACCAGTCCTCGGCGCTGCCGTCGATGCGAGGAATCTGATCGGCGGGAAACTGAAACACCCGAAACTCGACATCGGGCCGCTCGAGCCCGATTCCCAGGACAGCAATCAAGAGACAGATTGAGTTCATGCAGACCACCACCGTCTTCCAACCCGGATCCCGCCAGCTCGAAAAGTGATCTCCCATTGACTTCGGTTTATTCGCCGACAAACTGAAAAGCATAGAGCTTGGTGCTTCGCATGATGAATCGGAGCCGTACGACTTTCCCCGCAAGGGCGCTCAGATCGTCTTTTCCTTTCCAATTGACCCGACGCTCCACATAGTTGCCGTTGATTGAAGCGCAATCGTTCCGGCCAAAACCTGGGATGAGGCGACCCTCCTCATCCAGAAGCTCGACACTTGCCGAACCGAGCGCACCTGTATCCACGTTTAGAATCAGGTGTTTGCCCTTGAAAACCAGCGGGATGGTGGTCAACTGTCCGCCGGCGTACGTGGCGTCGGCTGAGACGAAACCGTCGAGGCGCTGCACCAGGCGACTCACAACACCCAACCTCTTCGCCCTTCTGAAATCATAGCCCCCATGACGCTGCTGGTAGCCCGTATAGTACATCCACAGTTCCGCGCCCCGGCGCAACATGCCCACGGTCATGTACATGGCACCGCCATCCGCGCTCCCTTCGATGCCGAGGCGAACGTAGGGACGTCGTTCGCGTCGGTCCCAGTGAACGCCGTCTCGGCTGGTAGCCAGCTGGATATCGAGCGCGCCGTCGCTACCGGTCTCTTTCTTGGAAGCGTGGAAAAATGCGCTCGGGAACATGAGGTAGACATCGGGAGCGTAGGGGTATTTCACGACGCAGGGATTGTAGTGATCCGACTCCACCGGGTCGTCCTTATCATAGGCGAGAACGATCTTGGGATCTTCCGGCCAATGAGCGAGATCCGAGCTTTCTGTGCGTCCTATCTTGCGCAGGTTATCGGGATCCGACGCTAATTCGAAGACCTGCGAATAGGGGATACTTCCCAGGTCTGCGCCATTGATGCGGTCGCCGCCACGGCGCACATAGGCGACGTACTTCCCGATTCGGTTGTCCCAGAAAACCTGGTTCTGTGAATCGAACGGACCTCTTCTTAGAATGGGCCGGCCGAGGTACCGATTCCATCGGAGACCATCGGGAGAGGCCCAGATCCAGAGAGCGAAGCCGCCACCGATGCGACCTGAATACTTAAACCGTTCGCCACCCGACTTCTCGTCACCTGACTTCTCGCCACCCGACTTCTTGGGATCGAGGAAAACAGTTCCAGTCGTATTGGTCAGGACGATATTGTTTTCCTTGGACCCATCAAACGCGTGCACTCCCAACTTCGGCTTTTTCCAGTGAATGCCGTCTTGGGATGTGGCGTAGCAGACATATTGACGCAGATGCTCATACACATAGGTATGTTGAGCCTCCCCGTCGAGTACTTCTGGCTGGCCTTCGCTCTTATCCTCGAACAAGTGCGATCCATACCACATCTTGTAGATCCCCTCGTCTTCAAGGACCGTGTTGTGAGAGCTCAGTCCCATATCCTCCCAGGGATAGTCAGGGATGATGTTACGTTCATATGTCTTCACAGGCGGATTCATGGTCAGGACGACGTTCTGAGCACTCGAAATCAGCAAATTGTCGATAAACAGCTGCTTTGCTGAGCCCACTCGGCGGATTGCCTCAGACCCCTCAAAGTTCTCCCCAGCGCGCGACAGGATCGGCAAAGTAAGCGACCCAAGAAGGACGATAGTCGAAAAAAACGGCAGAAACCGAGATGCACTCGGGTGTGAACGCATTTGATTCTCAGTATTCGCTGTAGCGCATGGAAATGCTAGTGCTCAACTGGGTTTGTCGTTTCACCTGGCCAAGACCCGTCACGCTCACCACATACATCATCGTATTTATGGGACGGAGCACTAAGGGATCAGCCTGGCATAGCTGTCGAGCAGCGGCAGGACCTGTTCCCGACCCTGGGGAGGAAGCTGCAGCACTCCTCGCTGGATGCCGGCCTCGGCGTAGCGCTCCAAGATGGCAGCCTCGGCCTGAGCACCGAAGACGGAAACCGAAATACTCTCCGGATCCCGACCCGCGTCAGCGGCCATGGACCTGAGGGTTTCCAGCCTCGTCAATGGATCGATCATACGAGTTCGCGGCAGCCAACCATCCCCGAAGTCGACCACCCGCCTAAGGGTGTGATCGCTCTCCCCCCCAATCAGGATTGGGGGATGAGGTCTCTGCAGCGGCTTGGGAAAGGACCAGATCGTATCGAAGTCCGTGAACTCACCGTGGTAGCTGGCTTCCTCCTGGGTCCAGATCACCTTGAGGGCACGGGCACGATCCGACATGACCCGAAAACGGGTGCTGAACTCGGTTCCGTGGTTCTCCATCTCCTCCGCGTTCCAGCCCGCCCCTATACCAAACTCGAACCTGCCGTTGGAAAGCACATCCAGGGTTGCTACCGTCTTGGCAACTACAATTGGATCATGTTCGGGCAGCAGACATATTCCGGTAGCGACGCGCAACCGCGTGGTTACGGCAGCCGCGCAGGTGAGGGCCACAAAGGGGTCCATGAGATGGACATACTCCTTGGGCAAAGCGTCGCCGCCAAACCAGGGGGTGCGGCGGCTGGCGGGTATGTGCGTGTGCTCGGGAAGGAACAACGACTCGAACCCTCGCTCTTCGAGCGCCCGGGCGAGTTCATCCACACGAATCGAATACTCGGTTGGGAAAATGTAGACGCCAAGATGCATGCTTGTCTCTCCTATTGACAGCTCTTCCGACGTCTAACCATTGCCAACAAATCGGCGGACCTGAGCTGGAGTGTTGATGTTGACCAGAATGCCCGGATCCTCCACCGGCACCAGAAAGGTGGAACCGGGGTTCTGATGGACAGCCCAACGAGCGCCTGCTTCCAATGGAGCTTTCCTCAAGTCGAAGAAAAAGCGCTGCGGAAAGAGAACGGGGTGGCCCTTCCGACCATGAATTGACGGCAGCAGAATACACGCCGGCAAACGTTGGTGAAATTGAAGAAGACTGCCTACCGTGCTAGCCAACACCAGCGGGTGATCGACTGGATGAATCAGAAGTCCTTCTGGTTGACCAAGGTGGCACAGAGCTAGCAGCAGGCTCGAGAGGGCTCCGCGAGTGGGATCAGGGTTGATAAGCACGGTGGTATCGGACAGATCAACTTGCTCCGTGATGTGAAGGTTGTGGCGGCCCAATACCACGCAAACAGGTAAAGAAAACAACTTGTGGCGGTCAATGATGGTCCTCAGGAAACTCTTCCCTCTCAACTCCAGCAGCGGCTTGGGACTGCCCATTCGTCGGGAAAAACCGGCCGCTAGAATCACCGAGGCGACGTCTTTCCTCATGAACCAGTCGATATCACGGATTGAACCGGCTCGCAACCGACCGACTCGAACTGCTGCCTCACTGGCTTGACACATTCACCACACTTGGACTACAACTTCAGGAGACACCTGGAAAGCTCGAAGAAAGACTTCCTTCGGAACAACCAGGGCAGTACTTGAAACTGAACCGAAAGTTGAGCGTCTTAGAGCTTAGAGCGGGTTGAAGCGATAACTAAAAAAAACATGTCGATTCAAATCACAGAGCACGCAGCTCAGAAGATAAGGGAAGGTCTCGAGGCCGAGGGGCTCCCCGAGGGAGGCCTGAGACTGGGCGTCAGAGGGGGAGGCTGCTCCGGTTTGAACTACGTTCTAAGGTTCGAACCCGAGAAGAAGGCGGGCGACAAGATCTTCGAGCAGTATGGAGTCAAGGTCTTCGTCGATATGAAAAGCTACCTCTACCTGAAAGGTACGGGCCTGGACTGGCGTGGATCCTTGATGCAGGAAGGCTTTACCTTCGTCAACCCAAACGCCTCCAAGACCTGCAGCTGCGGAGAATCTTTCACCGTCTAGATTGGACCCTAGCCGGCGCCATCCATGCGACCGGTCAGCCCCCCAACTCTTGCTTGATGAGTTCGGCCTCCATCCTGCGCCGCAAATCTCAGTGTCTTTCTCGCCATTGATCCGGCTCCCTCTCACGTCCACTTTCCGCAGACATCCGCACAGTAGGTAATGTCGACTTCCTAAAGTAATTCGGAAGGTAATTCGGACTAGTACCCCATCCGCTTCAGGATTCGCCAGACGATGGCCTTCTCGCGGGTGAAGCGTTGCTGACGCTGGGCGCGGCTCCCAACGTCAGGAGGGGGCACCCAAGAGGGCCGCCTCTACGATGTCCCGGTCCTCCCTTGCTAGTTTGGCCACTACTTCCTGGGCAACTTTGCGCCCGGGGGAAGACATTTTCAACCAGGTCTTCTGCAGGATCTTCTCGACCTTGTTCCGGTCGTGTTTGCCGGCGAATTCTGAGAACTCGTTTTCCAGAAACACCAGACAGATCGCGTCCTCGAGAATCTGCACTTCAGGATCCAACTTCAGGCGGAACTTTTGAAGAAGGCTTTGAACGCGTGCGATCGCAGTCGAGTCGTATCCAATCTCACCCAGGATCTCTGCCGCCTGTTCGGCATGAAAGCCGGCAAGACGCTTACGCCACCTCTTGTATCCCGATTTGCCTGGCGGGTACTGATCCCTTGGAATGGTCCAACGACGAATATGCTGGCAAGAGGCTGCCAGCTGTATTTCTTCAGACGCCGTCGGACTCAGACGGTGAACCCAGTGGAGCAATCGCTGGTGGTAGAAAAGAGACCACGGAATCTGCGTCTGACCCACCGTCACCTGTCTGGGATCCTCCAGGTGTGCGACTTGGAATCGGTCAGTCGCCTCGAGAAAACGGGAATCGTCGCTCTTCATGGAAGCCGGACGTTGCAGCCTAACCGTGCCACCTCGACGGATTTATTCCAGGAGCCTCCCTGGACATATTGTCGGGTCGATTAGGGAGATCGTACTCGATGCTGCGGGAGTTCAAGCTGCCGTAGAATCGACGAACCTCTGCCGGCAGCTTCGCAACCTTGGCGGGATCGTAGTCTTCGACCTCACCAATGGGGCTAGCCCATGTCGGTCGATAGGCGACGGCCAGCATCTGCCGAGGCCGGTCACTGTAGTTCGGAAAGTTACCGTGAAAGACCTTCTGATTGATGACGGCAGCCGATCCGGCCTTGCAGGTAACCATGACTTCCTCGTCATGAGATAGATACCGCTGATAGGGATTGGCGTCACGATGCAGCGATAGATGAGATCGGGGGATTACCTTGAAAGGCGAGCACTCGGGCGTCAGATCATCCAGATAGTAGAGCACTCGCACCAGACAGGGTGAGCTGGCTTGCACGCCAAAGATATTAGAACCATAGGGCTGGGAGTCGGTGTGGATCGCTATCCCTGGATGGCCGGGTTCAGAGCGTGCGTATTGACAGGAGGTGCAGATCAGGTTGTCCCCGAACAGACCTTTCACGAAATCGATCATCTCGGGCAGCGCGATCACGCTGATCGCCCTGGGCGAATCAGTCCACTGCACGTTGACACAACCCCGCTGGTACTCGCTGTAGTCCACCGAAGTGGTCGGCAGTCCGGCCATCTCCCCCCGGATTCCCTCAAGCAATTCTGGAGAGAGCAGATCCGGTATCAACACATAGCCTTCCAGCTCAATCGAGCGAATTCGCTCCGCCCTGGAGAGACTCGACCAATCGGTGTCTGGAGTCGGGGCCTGCGCCACGCTTTCTCGAGTATTGGTGAATGAGATATCCATGTCTTGAACTCCTTAAACGCAAAGAACAAGTTCGGGAAAGCCGTTCCTCACGGCAAACTGGCGGACTCTCTCAATGGCTCCGAATGCGCTTCCTACTTGCTAGCGGCTACCTGCAGCGGTCGCTTCACCTGGAACTTGTCCCTTGTTGTGATTTTTTGATCCTTGATTCGATCGTGAACCTCGACCTCGAGCGAATACTTCCCTGGCTCCAGGTCCTTGATGGCTAGGTTGGCAATCAGAACCACCCTGTGGCCGGAGGAGAACTGGATCGACTCCCCTGCTTCATCGGTTAAATCGATGAGAATCTTCTCGTCGCGGGATACTTTGTAGCGAGTCTTGAGCGACGGCTTCAAGCTGGCCTGATCAAAAGCGGCATTGTAGACCTGAAGATAGACTCCCAGGGATTTCTCGGGAGAAAAGGTCTTGAGAAGGCTGGGCCGAACGTGTACATCGCCCAGAACAAACATGTCTTTGTCGGGAGCTTCATTCAATATATAGAGCGACTCGGACAGAATCAGGGAGCTCGCTTTCAGTTGATCCCCGCCGTAGGCTGGGGCGGCAATGGCCGTGCGAACCACTCCAATACGCCCGCTTCGAACGTCCTTTATTACCAGGTCCATGCGATAGCGCATCTTCCGATCGAGAGTCAGGATCTTCTGGTAGGTGGACCGCTTCAGCAATTGGGCCTGGAAGATCTCGGAGGAAAAGGACTGGTAGACATCGTCGTCGAATTCGTCGACCACACGCTTCGTGATGCTGGTGACGATCCCGTAGACCGCCAGTCTGGCTACCTGCTGTCCCTTCTCAGGCGCGAAGCTGAGTTCCTTGTTGTCGAACTCGACGGTGACGGGAACCAGAACAGCATCGTCGTTCAGCTTGAAGAAATCCTGCCGAACTTTGATAGGCAAAGTCTCGTAGCCAACCGATACCTTGACCAATTCCTTCAAATCGTTGTATCTGATTGCCTTGGGGGCTTTTATCTTGACGTAGAGGTCGTAGCGATCGAAGGGATCATCCTTCTGGCGTGTTGCCATATAGGGATAGTTGCGTTGCCTGCCAGGCGAAAAAAACGGACGGTCTTTTTTCTCCAAGAGGCCCCTCTCCTCGGCCAGGGTCAGACCCGCGCCAGGCAGATACAGAAGCGCATCTTTTTCGTCAGCACTCAGCGCCAGACGGTACTCGCCGGTCATGGAAGCGTCCACGAACTCCAGTTCGACTTCCTCTCCGATTCCTTCAATGTATCGATAGCGCCAGACCTCAAACGGATAGGTAGACGTCACTCCCCCACCTTCGTGCATGGGGCGTGCGTAAAAGCCACCGCCGGCTTTGGACGTCACCTGGGTAGGCGGCCCATGGATGATGTAAGTCCGCCCTCGATCGGTCCTCCAACCGGGTAACCCACTCGGAAATCGCTCATTGGCATAGGCGATACGTAGATAGTGCTCTTCCTTGTACTCGTTGGACGGCGTGCGCAGATCGGGATCCCGGCGATGCCAGAACTGTTCGATGAACTCCTCTTTCTCGTCTGCGGTTGAAAGCTTGCCGAAGACCTGCTCCTCCTCGTCCGTAATGATGTAAACGACGTCTTCCTTCAACCACTTCTTGTAGTAGTCCTGGTACTCTTCCTGCTTCAGCGCTTCGGTCCTCTTTTCCTTGTTCTTGTCCTCCCCCAGTAGATCCGAGGTCGGCCAGAATGAAACAAAGGCCGCAGCAACTAGAAGCAATTGCACAACAATTCCAGACATGTCGGTCCCCCTTGGCTGGCTTCGATGGAGCGAAAACTCCAGGTCGGCGAGGCTCACGGGAACAATTATATTACAAGTAGGATTAGACTGTCTTGAGAGTTGACAGGTTCCAAGACACTCTGGGAGACTCTTGTGCCTTCAAATCACCAACTTAAGGGGGACCCCGATGAAAGATCAACTTCGAGGAACGATCGCTAACCTGCCGATGGTCTTCACCGACCAGGACCACATGGATGAAGACGCCCTGCGCCAGAACATCAACTCCTACCTGGAGAAAGGGTTCAAAGCGATCTATCTGTTGGGGACGAGTGGGGAGTCGTTCAACATGTCCCCGGATGAATACCGCCAGGCGGTCCGGGCCTTTGTGGAGGAAGCCGGCCCGGATGTTCTCAAAATAGTAGGTTGTGCGACTCCGCGATTGGGAGAAGCCGTGGAGACGGTTCAGTGGCTCAGCGATGCGGGAATCGATTGCGCGCTTGCCATCCCCCCCTACTTCATCCCTCTGAGTCCAGGTGAAAGGACTGCGGCTCTCCGGACGATCGCCGAATCGTGTCCAGCCATGGGCGTCGTGCACTACAACACCGACTATGCTCCCGGAGTCCGCTTTCAACCTGAGGACTACGTCTCCCTGCTCGATATTCCCAACTTCTGGGGAACCAAGCAGGGCAATATGGACCAGCAATCCTGGGAGGGTCTTCAGCAGCACGCATCCTCTCTTCGGCATCTCACCCTGGACGACTGGATGGTTCGCTCGATGAAGCTTGGAGGCTATGGTGCCTTCTCTCTGATGACGAGCCTCGCACCAGATTTCGTGCTGCTTTGGCTCCAGGCCTGTGAAGCTCAGGACTGGGAGAAGGCTGAGGTTATGGATCAGGAGCTCCAGCGCTTCATGGACACTCTTTATTGGCCCCTCAGTCGACGGGGATACACCGATGTAGCGGTCGACAAGGCGCTGATCGAGTGCTTCGGATTCCTCAGATCCAGCGATCCTCGCCCACCATTAAGACCGATGTCAGCCGAAGACAAGCGGTGGGCAACCGGCCAGATCGAGAAGGAAGGATATTTTCAGATCGGAGCCTGAAGCTGAAGAATTCATCGGGTTCCCGCGGTTGGCGGGCGTGGGTTCGGTCTCCAGGCCGAAGTTCTTCTTTCGAGCCTCTGGCTCGCCTCACGGCGGCCCGGAGGCCACCGCCACGAGAGACCTATCTCCCGGTGTAGCCACCATCTACCGGGAGCAGCACTCCGGTAACCCAGCGTGATTCGTCTGAAGCCAGATAGACCGCCGCGTGGGCAATGTCTTCCGGTTCACCCAGCCGACCCAACGAATGAAGATCGAGCATGTCCTGCCACCCCTTCGAATCGGCCTTCAGCTCGTCGAACATCTCGCGATTGATATCGGTCACGACGAAAGAAGGATTGATGGCATTGACCCTGACATTGTGTTTCCCGAAATCAACCGCCATCTGCCGCGTCAGAAGAGACAGAGCTCCTTTTGAGGCACAGTAGGCAGGTCGAACTGGAAGCCCGATCAACCCTGCAATCGACGACATGTTGATGATGGACCCGCCTCCGGCCTGGATCATCCACGGAATGGTCGCACGGCTCATGAGAAAGGGCCCTTTGGCGTTGACTCGCAGGGTCTTGTCCCAATCGGCTTCGCTCGTCTCGAGCACGGTCTCCCTGGACGGAATTACCCCGGCATTATTGACGAGGATGTCGATGCCCCCGAGGAGACTCGCCGCTTCCTGGCTCATTCTTTCGACATCTGCGGAACTCGACACGTCTCCTGTCAGCGAGTAGGCCAGTCCGCCCTGGTCCAGAATGGACTGGACCGTTCCCTCATTGGGAGCTTGCTTGACATCGACGCAGGCGACGACAGCACCCTCCTCTGCGAAGCGGCGCCCCACTGCCTCTCCCAATCCCATAGCCGAGCCCGTGACTACGGCTTTCTTCCCTTCCAGTCGTCCGCTTCCCACTGTTACTCGATCTTGAAGGAGTAGAGCCTGGCGCGGCTGAAGATGAACTTGAGCCTGACCTCTTTTCCCTTCAACCCACTGACATCCTTCTTCGCCCCCCAGGAGACCTTCTGGTACACCCCTCCGGTTGGGGACAACTTCGAACGGGAGGCTTCATAGCCGCCGAGGGGACGCCCTCCCTTATCCAGGACCTCGACCCGAAAATGACCATTCGAATTTGGATTGTCGTTGAAGACACCCTTCCAGGGCGCCATCGAGCCGTCTTTCCCGCCAGGCAGGATCTCGACATTGACCAAGAGGCTGCTTCCATCGAAACGAAGAGGGTGCGTCAAGACGGATCCTTCCGCGGTCGCGTCCAGAGACGTGAAGCCGTCCTCTCTGATCTTCATCAGGCCAACCAGCCCGGTGTGCTCTTCACCCGGAGCATTGTGAAGATTGTCAAAGCCGGAGTAGTAGATCCAGACCTCCCCGTCCTTGACCACTGGCTCCGATACCGGGAAGACCATACCGCTGTCGAAGCTCTTACCGACGTAGTGATTGTCCATGTATCCGAGCACGATAAAGGGCCTGCGGTAGATACTTCGTTCCCACTCGACGCCGTCACGGCTGGAAACGAGCTGGGCGTACATGGTCTGCTGCGCAGTGTGGAAGACCCAGACCAGACCCAGATACTGCGATCCATAAGGGAAGGCGGATAACCCGTAGAACTCGGTTCCGGGAGGGTCGTTCTTATCGGGCTCCAGCACCAAGCGGTCATCTCTCCAGTGGATGAAATCGTCACTGACCAGACGGGAAACCTTTCGCGGCCCTCCAGGGCTGGTCTTGTGATACAGCCAGTACTGCTTGGAAACGGGATCTCGTGTGACGCTGAAGGTATCCCCTGATGCCCAACAGGGCACCACCGGGTTGTTGGGAATGTCGGTCCATCGAATCCCATCGGGGGAGAAGGTAGACCAGATCCCGCACCGGTCGCGGTCCTCGGTGTGCCAATAGACCATCTTGAAACGGCGGCTGGGATCAGCGTCGTTCCCATCGTCGATGACGGCGTGGGTCCAATTCGACCACCGAAACAGGATGTTATTCGCTTTCGAACCCTGAAACTCAACCAGGTTGAGCTCGGGCTTATCCCAATGAACTCCATCTTTGGAGACCGCATAGCAGATGAACTGATCGATATCGGAGGGAGTGGATTCGGGAAGGGTGTTGTACCACATCTTGAACAGTCAGTCCTGCTCGTCGTAGATGACGCTTCCCGGCTGCAGAACGAGGTATCCCTCCCAGGGACGATCCGCTTTCATGATCGGGTTTTCGGGGACCTTCTTGGGCCTGGTGTTGTAGGCCCCGCCACTGCTCAGCCAGACTCGTTCCATGCGGTCAATGAGCAGGTCGTCGACGAAGAGCTGGGCTCGACTGTCTATCTCGATCGAACCTTCCGCCTTCGCCCGTCCCTGGCTAAAGAGCAGGACGCCGGAGAGGGAGAGAATCGCAAGGCGCCACAGAACATCTAACCTCTTCATGGTCGCTTCCTTCCTTGAGTGTTGGGTTTGCCGAATTCTATGCTCGATTCAGAGAGCGGTCAAGCTGCACCACAGACGTCAGAGCAGCCCTCGACAGCTGCCGATTAGCGATTAGGGCTGGCCTGGCAAGTGTGCTACCGTACCCGCTATACCCTGGCGTTAAGACCCTTTCCCAGGCGAAACCATGGCAACCGATCAGCCCGGAACCAACACCATCACCCCGGGCATGGATCGAAAGAACTCCCGCATCTTCGCTGCCTCGACGATGCTGATCTATTTCGCGTCACCCGTGGTCTATGTCGGGATCGTTCAGGCCGCTCTCTGCGACAAGCTGGGAGCCAGTGCCACGGTAGCCAATCTTCCCAACTCTGCCTATTTTTTCGGATTCTTCGCCCCCGTGCTCCTGGCCTGGATGATCCCCTACCGATTGGAGAAGGGCGCGGTGGTCACGGCCAACCTGGTCACTTCGTCTTCCCTGGCACTCGTAGCCCTCTCTCTTTTCCTTCCGTTTGAGGACAACTTTCGACTGTGGTCCGTTATCGGACAGGGCTTGATCCTCGGCTTCGCCGACTCGATCTCCATCGTCTACATGTACCAGTGCCTGAATCGTGGAACCAACCTACCGGCCCGAGCCAAGGCCTTGAAATGGAGCTTTTCACTGGGTCCACTCTTTGCTGTTGTCGGCAACCTATTCGCCCAGTTCATCCTCTCCGGCGGGATCCGTTCCCTGCCCCATCCGAGCGACTTCGCCGTGCTCTACTTGATCGCCTCATTCTGTACGGCCGGCGTCGCTTTTCTCTCTAGTCGGTATGAACTGATCTCCATCTCCTCAACAAAAGAACCGTTCTTCCAGTCCATGCGAGCGACGATCCATTCTTTTCTTCGCTCTCGCACCTTGGCCTTGCTGTGGCTCGCCTACCTTCTTTTCTTCATCGCCTTGAACGCCATGACCAACCTGTCTCTCTACGCCAAAGAGGCGCTGGGCGAGGATCCCAAGGAATATGCGGGCTACATGAATGCTCTACGCTTTGGATTCAAAGCCATCACTGGATTCGGCCTCGGTTTGATCCTGGCTCGCTGGGGCATCCGTGCTCCTCTGCTCACAACCGTGCTGCTGGTTGCAACCGGCATCCTTTGGGCCTGGGCCGTACCGGGCTACCTCTATCTATTCGCATTCGGCCTGCTGGGCGGCGGAGAGCTGGCCGGAGTCTACTTTCCGAACTACATCGTTTCCATCTCCTCTCCGGCAACCAGCGCCCGGAACCTGGCGTTTCTCACCTTGGTTACCCCCATCAGCAGCTTTGCACCCGCGATTCACGGCGCCCTCACAGACAATTTCGGCTTCTCGACCAGTTTCATCTTCGGTGTCTCGATTGCCCTGCTGGCCTTGTGGTTCGTCTTCAGATTGCCGGCTCACGCCCCGACAACGGCCGAAAAAGCAGAGGAGCTCGAGGATGACAAGACAACGGCGTTAAGCTGAAACCTCAATGTGACTGTTCCAAACAAACGTGGCTTCGGTCTCCAGGCCGAAGTCTTCCGCTTTCGAGCCTCTTGGCTCGACGGCGGCCTGGAGACCGCCACCACGTACAGCGCATCTGGAGACGAAACTGACCCGAGGTTCGACGCGCACGATTTCGGGTACTGCACAGATTCTGAGGATGCTATAATCCGTGACGCCCTGCTGGCCGGAAGGGGCGAAGAAGGCATCTTTCTCCAACTCGCGGCCACTGGTTTCGTCGCTCTTGCGATGCTATTGGTCCGAAAAACTGAACTGGCTGAAGTAGTCTTTTTGACCCGTCGGGTCAGGAATACTTCGGGCCAGATGAATTTACACGATCGTACTCTGTGTCGACCTCAGCCGAATCCTGGATGCAAGTGCGAGCGCCTCGTCGCCATCCTAGAAATCGAATCCTTCTGCTGTCCCTACTCCTCTGGGGGATCGTAGGATCTGTCACCATCGCTCTTCCACGTGACGTCCTTGCCACGTCCAACCTTTCGGAGGTCCAGACCTCTGCTGAGATGAAGAGCAACCAGGACACTTCCAATGTCGAGAATTCGGATGGGGAAGACCCTGACTGCGAGGACGCTGACGGTCCCTGCGATGCACCCGGCGCCATTCCAGATCCCTCGGAGAGACTCTGGCGCTTCCTTCCCCACGGACTCCTCTACCGATCCTACATCGCGGGCGAGAAAGAGCCTCGCTTCAGCTCCGTGTGGTTCTTTGAGACCGGCGTGGGATGGATCTGGGAATCGGCTATCGGAGGGCGCTTTCCCATGGTTCGCTACGGAACCGGTGATGCGGTCAACCCGGAAGGTTGGCAGTTGGATCTGGAAGGTGGAGCCTTTACCCGGATCGATGTTGGAACCGGCACCGACGTGGACGCAGTCGATTTCAGAGTCGGCGTGGCAATGACCTGGCGAAGCGGGAACACGGCTATCAAAGGAGGCACCTACCATATCAGCTCGCACCTGGGTGACGAGTTTCGAGACCGTAACCCGGACTTCGAACGCATCGACTACGTACGGGATTCTCTGGTGGCCGGGATCACTCAGCACCTCAACGATGACATCTCGGTCTACGGTGAGATCGGATACGCCTTCGGGATCCAAGGAGGCGCCGAGCCTCTTGAGTTCCAGTTCGGGGTACAGTATGTCCCCTCCAGCGCCAACGGCTGGCGAGGGACACCATTCGCGGCCGTCAACGGCCACCTGCGCGAAGAGTTTGACTTCGGCGGAAACATCAATGTTCTGACCGGTTGGCAGTGGCCAAGTTCCGAATCGGGTCGAGTCATACGAACCGGGATCCAGTACTTCAACGGCAAAGCTCTTCAATACGAATTCTTCGACAAGCAGGAAGAACTTTTCGGCATCGGCGTTTGGTTCGACTTCTGAAGGGTGCCATGGCGGCTTCGCGACGATACACAGTGGGTGTCTTTCTCTTCTGGGCGGGGGCCGGAGCATTCGCTCACTCGCAACACGCCGCCAGCACGACTGACAAACCCAATGGGACACCACTGACCCCTCCAGGCCTGGTCGTGGCACTCAGACACAACCTGCACCAAGAGAAAGAACAGGGACGTTACGAAGCGATGTTTTCGGCATCTGAGAAAGCACCGGTGGAGCGTATGTATGGTGGTGATTCAGGTGCGCCTCCGCAGCGTGGATATGAGTGGTGGGCGGTCAAGCCGACAGCCGGAAAGCCGGGACGCGAAGCCGTCATCCTTCCTCCCGGACTTGTTTTCTCTCTCAGACATAGCCGGGTTCAGGATACCTGGGGTAGCAGAGTCTGGCGTACACCCGTCCGTCGGATCTTCGACGTGGAACTCGGGAAGACCGCTGAGTTGGTGGAGACACCTTACGGGTCTCTGCGCTGGCAGTTTGGCGGAGACATGGGTTCACAGGAGAAGGAGGGCTTTTCCTGGTACGAATCGACAGGGAACGGCTTTTCCAGCTGGCAACTGGTTGATCAACTCCCCAAATGGACCGTGATAGGGCTTAAGCACTCCCGGAACCAACCGAAGAAGCGGCTTCAATGGAACGGTGCTGTCTACGATCCCGCAGATCCGAGCAGCACTCCGCCCCTGGGATTTCGACGCGTCTTCGGTGGCGACCACGGAGGTGGTCGTGGAGAGGGATTCTACTGGTACGAAAAGATCACCGGACCAGAGCTGATCAAAAAGCCAAGGTTAGAGACGGTCCTGGAAAGAAGCGTTTTCACGACCCGAAACGACCCGATCTCGTTGGACCAGGACCGGGACGGCCTGGTCGACGAACTCGAGAACCGCCTGGCCTCGGCTTTCCGCCCCTACCTCATCTTCGACGATGCCGAGGGCTCAAGGCTTGAGCATGAGCCGGTAACTCTCTTCCAGGTACGAAGCCTAACACCGGGGGAGTACGGACCTCGGAAATCCTGGGTCTGGAAACCAATCCCCGAACCCCGAATCGGGACTTCCCTGCTTGGGATAAAATGGGTTTTTCTATTCAAGGAAGACAGTGGCTATGGGGCCAGGTCAGACTGGCATTGTGTCAATCGAAATGCCCACCAGGGCGATAACGACGATGCGCTCTTCGTACTGGAATCCAAGAACGACGGAACCTCGTGGCGCCTGATCTTCCTCGGCCTTTCATCACGAGGAGTGGATAGGGTTCTGGGCTACCCGATCTTCCCCTCCAAACATCCGATTTGGCCCTTCAAGTCACGCCTGGAGGTCTACAATCTAATGCACCCCGTCATCCACATGTCGGCGGGAAAACATCACCAACACCTCACCCGAGATCTGGATGGCGAGGACTCCCCCTATGGAGGAGTACCCATCCTTGACGACTGCGACGATGACGTTAATTCCCTGGGCGACCGTTTCCTGGCTGATATTACGTCCCTAGAACCACCAGGCCACAACAACGTTGGAGAACACGGAAAACCTCTATCCGACGATCTGAGTAGATTCTACCCGGACAGATCTGCCTGGGGTCCGGAGCCGTTCTACGAAGTAGGGCCAATCGGGGCAAAATGGCTCAAGTGATCCGAGCCGGAGCCCCTCTTTGTTTTCGCGTTTCTTTCACAGTCCAGAACGGCAGTAGTGCTGTCGGTGACTCGACTGCAAGTTGGTGGGCACGTCGCTGCCGTAGGACGTAGCTTCTCGGTACGATCTAGTCAAATGCTCCATGCATTGATCTGGCTTGGGTTGTTCGCCAGCATGGCAGCCCAGCCGCAGGAAGAGAAGGACTCTACCTACACAGTCGAAGTCATTGGCGTTTCACCCGTCCTGGGTATCGGGATCGACCGGACGCGAGTCCCCGCCAATATTCAAACCATCGAACAGACCGAGATCGAGAATCGAGGAGCGCTATCTCTGACCGATCTCCTGAATCAGAAACTGGGCAGCGTCAGCTTGAACGATGTCACGACGAGTCCCTTCCAACAGGACCTGCTCTTTCGCGGCTTTACGGCCTCTCCCCTGCTGGGTCTGCCCCAGGGGGTTGCGGTCTACCAGAACGGAGTGAGAATCAACGAGCCCTTCGGAGATACCGTCCAATTTGATTTGATCCCAGGCTTCGCCCTCCACACCGTCCAGGTGATCCCCGGATCCAACCCCGTCTATGGCCTGAATGCACTGGGTGGAGCCCTGGCGTTGCAAATGAAGAACGGTTTCAGCTTCCAGGGCACTCAGGCCGAGGCCCAGGGCGGCTCCTTTGGTCGTTATAGCGTCAGCGCTCAGCATGGGGTTCAGTCCGGGAACTGGGGAGCCTACGTTGGATTGGCCAATACATCCGAGGAGGGGTGGCGGGATCAATCGAACTCTGGTCTGACGCAGATCTTTGCCGACCTCGCCTTCCGGAATGACAAATGGGCCCTGGGAAGCAGTTTCACCTATGCCGACACCGACCTCAACGGAAACGGCCCAGCTCCTGTGGGGCTGCTGGAGGTTGATCGTGAGGCCGTGTTTACCTTCCCCGACAACACTCGCAACGATCTTGCCTTTTTCCAGGCACGCGGTAGCTACTCGCCGACGGAGCGGCTCTCGCTTCAAGGAACTGCCTATCACCGCAGTGGACGGCGGCAGACACTGAACGGTGACGAGTCCGACTTCGAGGTTTGCGAGAAAAACTCCAGGCCCGTGGGCGCACCACCGACGGCGCTCTGCCAGGAGGGCAGCAACTCGGCTGTGGTGAACCTCGCTTCGGGAACCTTCGTGACGACTACCGAGGCCGTCGGGGATGGAGTCTTCAACCGGACCGACACCGAGGCTGCGGCTTACGGAGTCTCGCTGGAAGGAACGTATACCCAAAACCTTCTTGGGCTCCAGAACTACTTTCTGCTGGGAATGGCCCTCGACGTATCCGACGTCGAATTCGGGCGCACTACCGAAATCGGGACCCTCATCCCGGGTCGATCAGTAAGGCCCACCAGTATTCTCATTGGCGAGTTCGGCCTTGCTCCGGATGATCAATTCAATCTTGACCTCCGGTCGAAGAATCGGTTCTCGGCAGCCTACGTCAGCAATACTCTCTCGCTGACAGAGCGACTTCACTTCACCCTGGCCGGACGCTACAACAGAGCTCGGCTGGAACTGGTCGACCAACTGGGAACCTCCCTGGATGGAAACCACCGCTTCGGCCGCTTCAATCCGGCGATCGGACTGTCCTACCAGTTCTCCGAACAGGTCACAGGCTATCTCAGTTACGGTGAGTCCAATCGCTTTCCTACTGCCGCCGAACTGAGCTGTGCCGACCCCGAAGAGCCGTGCCGCCTCCCCAATGCCTTCATCTCCGACCCTCCTCTCGAACAGGTGGCATCCAGGTCCATCGAAACGGGTGCCTGGGGTCAGCTGCTGGCTTCGAGAGACCGCGTGCTCGAATGGTCGGCAGCCCTCTTCGGCTCCCGCAACTCAGAAGACATCATCTTCGTCGCTTCTCCCCTACTAATCGGATCGGGGTTTTTTCAGAACGCAGGGGAAACCCAACGTCTGGGAGCCGAGGTGGGCCTCGGCGGGCAGATGTTCCGGACGGCCTGGTACGCCAACTACTCTCTGGTCAAAGCGACCTTCGAGTCGAGGCTTGTCCTACCCAGCAACGCCAGGATCAACGACGCCGCCAATGCCGATGGCGAGCTTTTGGTGGAACCGGGAGACCGCCTCCCTGGCATTCCTCTTCACTCCGCCAAACTCGGCCTCTCTCATGCTTTGCTCAAGGATTGGACTGTGTCTCTTGAATCGATTCTGTCCTCCAGCCGTTTCTTCCTGGGTGACCAGGGAAATGACCAGGAGCCGATCGCGGGCTACGGGATTCTCAACTTGAGATCGAGCTACCCCATCAGCGACCGGCTCGAAGTGTTCGCTACCGTGAACAATCTGCTGAATCACAGGTACGCAACCTTCGGCGTGCTGGCCGAGCTGGAATTAGATCTGGAAGAGGCTCCAGGAATCGAGGGCTCCCGGTTTGTGGGTCCAGGTGCTCCCAGAGGGATCTGGGGAGGCCTTCGTCTCCGCTTCTAAATCCGGACACTCGGCCACCGGAGCCCAAACTGAAATCTCATTGGCTAGCAGGTCGTGCAGAAGTTCATCGAACCGAGCCGTGACTGCTTGTAGGACGGGCACTCCTGCCCGTCGCCGTCCTTGACGGGCAAGAGTGCCCGTCCTACAACCGACACGGTGCTATCGATGTCGCGGTAAGAGACAAGCAAAGTTTCTTTCTCGAATGGGGTCAGCGCTGCGGGGGGGGAACACAGGCAAGAACTACCACATGCCAGGGCCGGAAACGGGGCAACTTCTCCTACCCGTTCTCCGCTGCTTCGTAATCCCCTAGAATGGTCGTGAATTCGAGCAGGTTGCCGAAAGGATCTCGACAGAAAAAGCGAGGTCGGTTGGGGATGGGGATCGTCTCCTCTACCGGATAGCCGGCCCCCATCAGACGGGTGTGGACGGCATCAACATCCGCTACTTCCAGGCACAGATGGCGGCGTGAAGGATCATCGACAGGGTCTTCCCTGAAAAGATGCAGTTCCTGATCACCCAATCGGAACCAGATCAGATCCAGCCCTCGTATTGATTCGGGCGGCTGTGCTTCTTCCAGTCCCAAGATGCCCCCATAGAAAGCGCGGGTTTCTTCCTCGCTGCCGGGTGGCCGGGGGAGACTGACGTGCTGAACTCTGAGACACTGCATCGGCGCACCAATGTTACCATGCCAGGAATCGATCCATCGAGTACACCATGAAATACCTATTGCACCTTCCTATCGCGGGTCCTCAAGCCACGCCGGAATGTCTGGGAGCCCTGGCTAGGAAGGGCGAAGCACTGGGCTTCGATGTGCTGGCGGCCAGCGAACGCCTCATCTTGCCCCGTAATGTCCAATCTCGCTACCCCTACGGCACCTCCGGAGGGTTTCCGGGTGGAGAAGCGAGTCAACGCACACTGGAAATGCTCACGGTCCTGGCGTTTCTGGCAGGGCAGACCTCACGGGTAAAACTGCTGACCTCGGTCATCGTCCTGCCCTATCGAAATCCCCTCCTGGCTGCGAAGATGTTGGCCACGCTGGACGTTCTTTCAGGAGGCCGGCTGATTGTGGGCTGCGGCGTCGGCTGGATGCGCGAGGAGTTCCTGGCACTCGACGTGCCGACTCCCTTCGAAGACCGAGGAGCCGTCTCCAACGAGTACATCGAAGGACTCAAGGAGTTGTGGACCAGCCCAAACCCTACGTTCAAGGGACGTTTCCTCAGCTTCTCCGACCTCGACTTCACTCCCAAGCCGGTGCAGACTCCCCATCCGCCCTTCTGGATTGGGGGCGAGAGTCCGGCAGCCATGCGACGCGTAGCTCGTCTGGCAGACGGTTGGATGCCAATCGCCGGAAATCCTCGCCATCCTCTCGAGAACTTCCAACAACTCGAGAGCGCCATCCAGCGACTTCGCGTGATGGTTGAAGCGGAAGGCAGGGATCCGGATCGAGTCCAGATCCGCTTCGGAGGAGCCTGGAGCGACACCGAAACGGAAACCGATGGGGGCCAACGTCAGGCTCTTACCGGCAGCGCGAGTCAGGTTGCCGAGGACATTCACAGCTATCGGAATCTAGGCGTCAGTCACCTGTACCTGAGCCTGCTGGGGTCGGATCTCCAGGAGAGCCTTGAAAAAATGGAGCGCTTCATGACGGAGGTCGCCCTTCTGCTTCAGTCCTGACCCGTTGCCTTCAACCAACGTGGTAGCCCTGACGTTTCATTCGCACTACAATGCGCTGCGAGAACGGCGCACCTGTGCCTATAGAAGTTGCAGATGGAGGTCCTATTGAAGAATGCCGGACTGGCCTGGATCGATTGGCTGATCATCGCCGTATACGCCAGCTCCACCATCGTGTTGGGCTGGTACTATAGCCGGAAGCAGAAGGACGCCAAGGAGTACTTCGTCGGCAGCGGCAATATGAGCCCGTTTCTGGTGGGCGTCTCCCTGTTCGCCACCCATCTCAGTGCAATTTCCTACCTCTCAATACCAGGAGAGACGATCGGCAAAGGACCGATCTTCATCCTGTTGATACTCCCCGCCTACCCGATGTCCTATCTGATCGTGAGCCGATACATCCTTCCCCTCTACATGAAACACCGGGTGACCAGTGCCTACGAGTTGCTGGAGGAGAGGCTGGGTCTAGGCGTTCGGATCCTGGGCGGTGTGATGTTCATCCTGGTGCGCCTGACCTGGATGTGCCTGCTGGTGTACGTGGCGGCGCGAGCCATGACGGTGATGCTTGGAGTCGACGAAAGTTGGATCCCCTGGATCGTTCTGGTCACCGGCTTCGTTTCCATCATCTACACTTCCCTGGGTGGACTGGGGGCCGTGGTGATCACGGACTTTCTCCAGACGGCCCTCCTGTTGGGAGGAGCTATTCTGGTCGTGATCCTGGTAACGGTCGAGCTCGGTGATCTCAGCTGGATCCCCACCACCTGGCAGCCTTTTTGGGATGTTCAACCTGCCCTCAGTTTCGACCCGCAGGTGCGCGTCACCATGTTTGGAACCGTCTTCTCGGTGATGGTGTGGACCGTCTGCACCGCCGGTGGAGACCAACTCAGCGTTCAGCGATTCATGGCCACCCGTGATCTGGAGGCCGCTAAAAGGTCTTACCTTGTCCAAACCCTCGTAGCCACCACTGTCCTGGGAACCCTGCTGTTCGTCGGCTTTGCCCTCCTGGGCTACTTCCAGGCAAGACCCCATGAGCTTCCGCTGGGACTGAGCCTGGCAGAAAACGGGGACCAGATCTTTCCCCGATACATCTCCTTCCACCTGCCGGTAGGCATCTCGGGATTGGTCGTCTCCGCCATGTTTGCGGCGGCCATGTCCAGCCTCGACTCGGGTGTAAACTCGATAACCGCCGTAGTCACCAATGACTTCCTGGACCGCTTCGGTCTGAAGCCAAAGACCGCAAAAGGACATCTCCTGCTGGCCCGATGCTTGGCCTTCGGCCTGGGGGCGGTCGTCGTCATTGGCAGCTCCTACATGGGCAACGTTCCCGGCAACATCACCGGCATGACCCAGAGAACCACTAACCTGTTGGCCACACCCGCTTTCAGCCTTTTCTTCTTTGCTCTTTTCCTCAAGTTCGGCAAAACGGCCGGCGCGGTTGTCGGAGCGATCTATGGCATCGTAGCCGGTGTAGTGATAGCCTTTTCAGGGAATTTCTACGACCTGCTACAGACACTCCCGGCTCTGGCTAATGCTGGCGTGGTTGATACCACACCGCTCAGCTTTCAGTGGATCAGCCCGGTGTCGCTGGCGGCCAATCTCGCCTCTGGAGCGGTCCTCAGCAAGTTCATCCAAGAGGCCGACTCCAGGCGGCGGATTGTCCTCAAATCGGCCCTTGTCCTGATTCCATTGTTGGGCCTGATCTCGCTCATATTGGGTTGGCCCTGGATCGATCAGTTCTTCCTGAACTGAGGCCGGCTCTGGAAGAATAAGGAGAAACACATGCAGGATCGCATTGAGAAACTGGTCCAGGCCTACGAAAAAGGTGGGCTGACCAGACGACAGCTTGTGGTCGGACTCACAGCTCTGGTCGGTGGCAGCGCCGCTGCCCCCTCGCCCAGCACCTTTAGGGCCACCCAACTGAATCACGTCGCCCTTGCCGTCACCGATATAGCCCGATCCCGAGATTTCTACACGAAGCTCCTGGGGATGCGCGTCAGCCGCGAGAGTGCGGGTAGTTGCTTCCTCACTTTCGGAGACAACTTCGTCGCCCTCTTCCGACGAAACCAGGCCGGCATGGACCATTACTGCTACTCAGTCGAGGGCTACGATGTTCACAAGGCGGCACAGAAACTCCGGGAGCAGAACCTGGAATCCCGGGTTACAGGAGATCGAATCTATTTCGACGACCCCGATGGACTGACCGTCCAGCTGGCGGCGGCGGAACACCACCCCTAGCGATGTTCAATCTGGACCATCCCAAGCAATGTTAGCGCACCCTCACATTCGCTCTCAGCTGGGTCTGGTTTGCATGATATTGGCAACGCTTGTGCAACTCACGGAGTACAGTGCGGGTGGCTCTTCACCCAACTTCGCTCCCTTGGGTACTGTCTCAGCGGCACTGCAACCAAGGCAAATGAAAAACCTACCGCCAGGACTTCATCCTCTGACGATCCGTGATCCCGAAGGCCGAGAGCTGCGCTTCACGATCTCTATTCCAGAAGGCTATTCAGCGAAAAAACCGACCCCCCTGATCCTGGCACTGCACTATGGCGGCCGTGTGACTCCGTTCTATGGCGGCGGGATGATCCAGATATTGGTGGAGCCCGCTTTGGCCGAGCTCGACGCCATCATCGTGGCACCGGACGCGGTTGTCCGGGGTTGGCGGAACGAACCGAATGAGAAGGCTGTTCTTCACATCCTGAAGCTCGTAGAAAACCAATTCAACATCGATCACAAAAAGACGCTAGTCATAACGTCCCCGCAGAGCGGGGAGCTTGGCGGTTGTGAGCCGCCCCAAGGGCGGCCAATCCTTAATCGTTAAAACAAGCCGTCGTCTTTGCCGTCGAGGTGATCTTGGTGGCGAATGTACTTGCGAATTTGCTTCTCCTCGAATCCAACTGTGGAGACCGCATAGCCGCACGCCCACAACTTCTCGCCGTTGAAGTTGCGCTTCCTGCCCCCAAATTGGCGCGCTACAGCAATCGCGCTTTTCCCCTTGAGGTAACCGATCACCTGAGCCACCGAATACTTTGGCGGGACCTGGATCAACATATGCACATGATCTACCACCATGTGCCCTTCCAGGATGTTGCTCTCCCTTTGCCTCGCCAATTCTCGGAAGACCGGGCCCAGAAACTCTCGAATCTTTCCGTACAGCACTTTCCTCCTCCCTTTGGGGACAAACACGATGTGGTATTTGCAGTCCCATCGGGTATGGCTTAAGCTCTCATATGACATACTTTATGCCTCCTTTGTGGGTACCGCCAAGCCCCAAAGGAGGCATCCTATTACTGAATCTAAATGTCAAACCTTTAAAGTCTCACTGGTCAAACCAGTGGCTTACCTGTCTTCGAGTTACCGGCTTCAGTATGGGTGCAGCAGGCACCTGGCATTTTTCCGCACATCACCACCGGCGCTTCTCAGCGGCAATCCCAATATCGGGACGCGTGCCCGACAACCTGAACTGCAGGCTCCCCACCTATGTGATCCACTCTCGAGATGACGGTCTCATTCCCCTCGATGCCGTCGAGGAATCGGTCGAGAAGCTGAAATCAAAGGGCTGCAGCGTCCACCTCGAGGTAGTTGAGGGAATCCCTCACTTCCAGACCGGCCGATTTGTCCAACCGTTCAAGCAGACTGTTCCCTGGATCAGAAAGGTCTGGAAGCAACAAGCAGACTGACGATGTCCCTATGCCTCGCGATTAGGTCGCGTTCGACTCCTCAAGGAAGGTCAGCATGAAAAGACATTGGCCTCTACGTTTTTCGGTCGTGGTCTTGGGTGCTCTCGCTCAACTTGGAGCGATGCAGGCCCAGGGTCTCAGTTCGAACAGTATTGTGCGCCAACCCCCGATCCGCGAGATCGGCGCCAGCCGACAGCTGTTCCTCGACGATTGGTTGATCGACCGAATGGACAACGTCGCCCGCTGGGTCCATCGGGCTTCCAAGGAACGGACCAACCCGATCCTGGAGCCGGAGAGGCCCTGGGAGGGAAAACGGATCCTCTACTCCAACGTCATCTACGACGAGAAGGAGCAGCACTTCAAGCTCTGGTACAACGTGCGGCCTCAATCGGAGAACTTCTTGTGCTACGCCACTTCGAGTGACGGGCTGAGTTTCAAACGTCCCTCCCTGGGCCTGCGCGAGTTCGACGGCAGTCGCGACAACAACCTCGTCCTCCTACCCGCAGAAGCCGCCGAAGCGAGAGTCTTCCGCGACGATCACGACCCCCAACGCAGGTACAAGATGGTCTTCATGAAGTTCGAGACCTATGGAATCAGCGTCGCCTGGTCCCCCGACGGACTCAGATGGACCGCCCACGAGTATCCCGTCATCGTTCCCACGGGAGACGGCCTCTCTACCCCCTTCTGGGATATTCGCAGACAGCGCTACGTCTACTATCATCGGCCCAACGGACGGCACATGCTGCGCTGGTCCAAGGTAGTCGATCCGGCAGCATTTCCGACGCGTCGCATCGGCTTGGCCGAGAGCTTCAACTACACGCTCTGGTCAGATCTGAAAGAGGTTGTAGTTCCGGACGAACGGGATGGGTCAGGGACCGACTTCTACTACATGCCGGTGCTGCCGTACCAGGATTGCTATGTCGGATTCCTGATCGTCTACCACGAGTACACCGGCGATCCCGACTTCATGTCCGGATTCAA
Source organism: Acidobacteriota bacterium (assembly GCA_965222655.1). Lineage (GTDB taxonomy): Bacteria > Acidobacteriota > UBA6911 > RPQK01 > JAJDTT01 > CAUZIZ01. Next base: position 465,514 of record CBDCUP010000021.1, on the reverse strand, counting down.
CCACACGCTGGACGCCCAGCTTACCTTCAGCCGAGACGGCAAGGAATGGTCCAGGGTGGGTGAACGGCAGACCTTCCTCAGCGGAAGTCCCGATTCCTGGGACGAAAAGAGGATCTATCCGGAGTGTGCCCTGGTCCAAGGCGACGAGATCTGGATCTACTATCGGGGGTCGAGCGTCCCCCACAAGAACACCAACAAGCTAGCAGGAGCAGTAGTCGAGGGCCGCACCCTGTTAGGAGATAGGTTGGGACTGGCGCGAATGCGGCTCGACGGTTTCGTCTCTGTCCGAGCGGGGAGAGAGGAAGGCCTGTTGACGACCTGGCCCCTGACCTTCGATGGCGGAGAACTCTGGATCAACGCCAACGCCTCCCAGGGTTCGCTGCAGGTAGAGGTCCTGGACCTTTTTGGGAAACCAGTGCCGGGATTCAGCCGCAAAGACTGTCGTGTCCTGAGGGAGGATCAGGTGCGCTGGAGAGTCGAATGGAGCGGACGCCGAAGCCTTCAGGATCTGGAAAAGCCGGTCCGCCTGAGATTCTTCCTCAAGAGCGCCGACCTATACTCATTTCAGATTCGCCCCTAATAAGCCAAAACTTGGAGATTCCGTCACACTTCTTACGCTGCCAGGGAAAACGGGAATGAGTCGGTTACAGCCAATTGCGATAGCCGGTGTCGGTTGCCTGTTCATGCTTTGCTCGGCTTGCAATCAGCCGGTTCATCAATCGGACGGTAAAGTTGGCGAACGAGACATCGTTACTTTCAACCGAGATGTTGCCCCCATCATGTTTCGCCATTGCTCGGGGTGCCATCGACCAGGGGAATCGGCACCGTTCAGTCTACTCAACTACGAGGATGTGAAGAGACGGTCCAGCCAGGTGGCCGAAGTGACGCGAACTCGCTTCATGCCACCGTGGCTTCCGGTAGCAGGTCACGGCGATTTCCAAGACGTGCGCAGGCTGACGGACGAAGAAATCCAACTACTTGACCGCTGGGTGCAGTTGGGCACTCCTGAAGGCCCGCCCTCCGATCTGCCCCGGCAACCGACGTGGACCGACGGATGGCAGCTGGGAGAGCCCGACCTGGTACTTGAAAGCCCCTCCTATACGCTGGCCGCCTCAGGGGACGATCAGTTTCGTAACTTTGTCATACCGATTCCGATCGATCAGCCCCGATGGGTCCGGTCGGTTGAGCTGCGGCCGCTGAATCCCTCGGTGACCCACCATGTGCGGCTCGGCGTCGACCGCTGGGCTACCTCTCGACGGCGCGATGCCGAAGATGTTGAGCCTGGATATGGCGGCATGCCGTGGGCTGAAGATCCAGAGGGTCAACTACTCAGTTGGACACCCGGCAAACTTGCGCGCCCAGGTACTCCTGGTACTGCCTGGAGACTCAATCCCGAAATCGATCTCGTGTTGGCCCTTCACCTGAGACCTTCCGGCAAACCGGAGACCGTCGCGTGCAGAATAGGAGTGTACTTTGCCGCTGAGGAGCCGCGGAGCAATCCCGTGATTCTGCGTTCCGCTGGCGATAGGGTTCTGATATATAGCGCGCAGTTTGCCAATACACAAATGCAGCCGCCTGTGGCCTCCGATTTTGCTATGACCAGTCTTATCCCCGCCTCCTACCTACCCGCTGGGCGGCTGACTTTCGAGGATAACACGGGTGTTACTATTTATTGGTCCCTGTGCTGGGGAGGCGCTGGCTATACAGGCCCCACCATCGGAAACGTAGCCAATGATGCCGACGGCAACTTCGGTCCATGCTTTGGCGGCCCGCTTCCTTCGGCTTCAGATCAGGCGCTTCAGTTTACAGGGGTTGCTGCTGCGCTTAGCACCAATAATGCCGCCGACTATGCTCTCACCGCCGGCCAGGCCGTTTCTACGAACAATGCGGGTGCAAGTAACACCGTACCCGTGGAACTTCTATAGCTGACGGTCGATTGACGCTTTCACGGATTCCCTTTTGCCGAGCAAGGATTCCGTGAAGTTTCCTGCCCTTGCTTTCTAGTGCATCACTGAGACTAGTCCGGCGTGTTCTTTCTTTCGAGCCTTTGGCTCGAAAACGGCGGCCTGGAGGCCACCGCCACGTTCGAGTTCTCACTGAATGACGTTTCAACTTGGCGTCAGGCTGGCCACAGAGTCGTGTGACGGCGCCCGACGGTTGCGACGGGGCTCGGTCCTCGTTCGGAATCTAATCGAAGAAGACAACCTGTGGCAGATCGTCTCTTCGGCATCTCTCCGCAGCAGAGGGACCTCCCAGGTTTCAACACCCACGGCGACGGCGATTCGAGAATCGGGAAGCCCCCGATAGTGAGCCAAAACAAAGACTCGGCGAGGCAGATCCGATATCTCGCTCAACGCCTCCCTAATCTGTGAGAACAACTCGTCCCGATTCAATCTTTCCGACTTCGTCATATTCTTACCCTGCTTTCGTCTCGATCGATGCCCTACGTTCATATCATTAAACGAACTGGTCAATAGAATGTTTCGCAAGGGAATGTCTGGTTTGGTCAAGTCTTGTAAAGATGGACCTGGAAATGAATCGGCGAGGACCCGGCTCGCGGCTCCATGGTAGAATCGGCCCACCTTCGTCACCCCTCAGAGGTATCCATGAACACTCTACTGATGATCTGGAATACATGAGACTGGGCATTATCGAATTCTATGTGCTTCGTCACAAGACCCTGATTCTCATCCTTACCCCCGACCGAAAGGAGCCGCTGATCCTCGAGGTCGATCTCTCCGCCGATGCGTTGAGACTCCTGGGTGATCGGCTGGTGCGAGACTTCTCAGCAGGAAACATCAATCCTGCTCACCCCGAGTGGTCCACGGACCTCGACTACTTCCACGAGATGGGAAACGTCCTGGCTTCCGCTCTGGCAGATCATCTGGATCAGGTAGATGTTCTCTGCTTTGTGCCCCATTCACACCTTTTTCACCTACCCCTACACGCGCTTCGGTCGGAGTCGGGAAGATATCTGATCGAAGACAAACCGGTGATCTACGCTCCCAGCGCGACCCTTTTGATGCACGCCAGGTCTCAGCGCAGTTCTGACCGACCCAAGACCTTCCTCGGGTTGGGAGTCGGGGCAGACAGTGACCCGCCCAGCCGTAAACAGAGCTTCGAAGATGAGGTCGCCGATCTCTCCCAGCTCTCCTACTGGGAGGAATCTCGGGCACTGCGTGGCGCGGACGCTTCCAAGAAGACCTTTTTCGACCTTTCCAGCCGGTTCGACGTACTACACCTGTCCTGCCATGGCCATTTCGAACCCAGCGACCCTTTGCAGTCCGGCCTGATCCTGGCCAGCCCCCCTGAGAGCTGCCCCGACGATGGGGACCCGGAGCAACCGAGGCTCACAGCCCGAGAGATTGCCGATCTTGATCTCAACGTCGACCTGGTCTACCTGAGTGCCTGTGTTTCCGGGCGTCATGATACCCAACCAGGAGACGAGATCATGGGCTTGACGAGATCTCTCATCAGGGCGTCGGCTTCGAGTGTAGTGGTGAGCCTTTGGCCGGTGGCGGCAGCCGGCTCGACGCGAATCCTGGTTCACAAATTCTATGAGAACTGGCTGAGCGGAACACTGTCCAAAGCCGAAGCCCTGCAAGCCGCACAATTGGAGGTGATGCAGTCGTTTCCCCACCCCTATCACTGGGCACCTTTCGTCCTTTTTGGCGACTGGTCCTAAACCGGAAGGAGCACGTCATGGATGGGCTCGCGAATCGAATCACGGCTCTCGAAGGAAACCAGGTCCTCGAAGCTTGCAAGAACCTGAGGCTTGGTCTGCTCTACGAACTGAAGAAGAAGTCTGACCCCAACGATGAGGACTCCGATGACAGGCTGGATGCCCTTCGGTTTCTGGATCTACAAGGCGAGGCTTCGGAAACCCGAGCGGTTCTTTTGAATGAGGAAGACCCTGAGCACGTGATCGAGCTAGGAAGAATGGCGCTCCTGGTCGCCGCTGAGGAGAAGGCCCTGCAACCCTACGTTGAAGGAGCGGTTGAGGGAGCAGAAATGGGTGTTCGAGCCCTGGACCCCATCAGCATCCTCACCATCAGTGCCGCCATCTACATGGTTGGCCGGCTGCTTCCTGAAATCGACTACGAGAAGGAAACCACTGACGCCCAGGGCCAACCACAGAAGACCAGGATCAAGATCAAGCCACTCAAGGACCCACTCGCAGGTCTGGCCGCCGTCATCAAGGCGATCCCCACCTTCGGGAAGAGCTGATCCGTTCGCGGCTAGACATCGGACCAAGGAGACGCTAACCCCTCCGATGCAAAGCTAGGTTGATAAAGCACCGAGGCGATCAATGAGTGATTCACAATTCAGGCAACAGGATCATCGGTTCGGTTTCGTCGATCCTCGTTCCCTCTCCCAGATCCCACCGGAGGAGGAGTTCCTCTCCTGGGAGGACGACACCAATGCGGCCCAGGTCATCCCCCGCTATGCTTTGGATAGCCTGGGAGCACCGCTCGCCAGAGAGGGAGTCGTTTTCGATGACAGCTTCGACCTGATAAGTCTTGGCCACAGCCTGGCTCAACACTGGCGCCGCATGCGGCTGGGCGATACACCGTCGGACTCCTACGAAGGCGCGGGCTTCCTCCAGAGCTTCGATTTTCACACCCGACTCAAGGGAAACGATGCGCAGCTGAAAGTCTGGAGCAAGGCAGAAGAGGAGAATGTCCGCGGGGGAAACTACTTCCAGGCGAACAAACCAGCTGAGGCAATCGAGGCATACCAGACGGCCTTGGCGCTCTACGAATCGATCGGAGATATCAAGGGCGCCGGCATGTGCCACGGAAACATCGGCCTCGTCTATCTCCACTTCGGCAACCCGGGGCCGGCGGGAAACGAGTGCCTCGCAGCCCTGCAGGCTCACGAATCCGTCGACTACCAAAAGGGTCAGCTGATGCACCTGACCAACCTGGCCTTGGCTACCATGAAACTCGAGCAGTGGGAAAACGCCCTCCAATTCTTGTCAATGAGGGAACAGGTCGAGAGGCTGATTGACCCCACGCTGCGAGCCATCACACAGACGCACAAGGCACACTGTCACTTCCGACTTGGGAATGCCGAAGAAGCGGCGCAAGACTACGAGCAAGCCTTGAAAGAACTGACTGCAATCCAGGCACCGGGGCGGCTTCAGGAAGCAGCCAACGAGCTTTCGCGGACGGCGGTTCTCCTCGGAAGAGCGGATCCGGAAGGACAGATCGCTCAAACACGGAAGACTCTGCTAGCAGAACTGGAGGCCCTGAACCCAGAGTGTCCCCCGCTGGCAGCTCCGATCGTTCGCAAATTTCAGCAGGCCCGCGAGAAAGGCGACAAGATCGCCCTCCACGAGGCAATCGCGCAGTGCCCACGATGGTCCGTCCTGGCCTGGGAATGGCTGCTGGCCACTGCCGCTATTTTCGAGATCTCTGGCCAAGCTGAACACACTTTTTCCTATCTGGCATTGGCCGAACAAATGGCTTTGGGGCTATGCCGCTCGATGCTTGTCCGCTGGCCTCTGGACGCCACCAAGCTCTTCAAGTGCTGGAATATCGAGATGAGGGTGGCCGCCTCTCAGGCCTTCAGCTACAAGCTGGGTGCCATGGGTAACGCCGAAAACGGGAATGCAGAAGCTGCCTTTCAGGCACTGCAGGCTTCGGTTCGCCTCTACCTCTCGATCGGACACCGCAATCGACGGGCAGAGTGGTACCAGGAATGGGCCCGCGAATTGGATTTTGATCCTGAAGACCACAACCAGATGTTGAGGGTCGTCATCCGCTCAAAATCTCGAGCCCAAGAAGAGGACTTCGAAGGAGCTCTCGCCGATCTTCAGACCGCATTGGGAATCGCGGAAAGCAAGGGCAGCGCGCTGAACGTTGCCGACAAACTACTGCGCATCGCGATCCTGCATCACCAATCCCGGCGTATGGAAGAAGCGGCTGATTGGTTCAGACGGGCCTACACCAGCTTTCAATCCCTGGAAGAGCTTGGCCCCTCGCTCAAGGGTGAGCTGGGCCGGTGCGACAACAAGCTGAAGATGGGAGTCCAGTTAGGCGAGTTCCTCTATGACGCTGGCAGATTCGGCGAGGCGATCGCAGTGCTTCACAAATGTCTGCTGGAAATCGACTGGTTCCTGGAGTCTCCGGGGCCAAGCCTCGAGGAGCTACTGCAGCGTACGCGTGAATTCAAGACCCGGGGGCTCTACACCCTGACCCAGGCGCGCTTTTCCTTGGGCAGCTTCGAGAAGGCGTTGGAGTCCGCTCAAGAAGGCCTCGAGTGGTCGGAAGAAATCCAGGATCGGTCGGCGAAAGCGGCAGCTTATCAAGGTCTGGCGCACGCCTATCTGGAGCTGGCGCTGTTTCCGCAAGCCATCCAATCGGCCTCGGCGGACGTTGAGATTCAGCGGGCGCTTGGTGTTCCCCGGGAGATTGCGGTGGCCCTGAACACTCTGGCGGATACGCAGTTTAGAAGCGGAGACTCGGAAGGAGCCGCCGAGAGTAGCCTGGAGGCGCTCCATCTCCTTCAGGACAGCGACGACGTCCTTCGCAGCACGATCCTCTCGGGTCTGGCGGCGGTGGAACAAGCCCGGGGGAACCTCGAGGAGGCCCATCGACGATTCCTCGAGTCGCTGCGGCTCCACCAGGCGGATAACAACCTGTTCGGCATCGTTTCGACGACGACGTCATTGGCACATCTGTCGCTGCAAATGGATCGCCGTGCAAAAGCTGAAGCCCTGGCACAGGAGGCCTGGCAAAAGTCAGAACAGCTCCAATCCCACTCCGTCCGAGTGAGCGCAGGACACGTCCTGGCCCTCTCCAAGATGGAGGAGGACTCGATCGAGCAGTGGATTGAAGCCTCCAATGTGCTGTTCGAAGTATGCGGCCTGATCGATACCATGCGCAAAGACATAGCCACGGAAAACCTCAAAGCACTTCAGACTGGCAGCAGGTCGGGACCCTACGATCTCCTGGTCGAGTCCCTGTCGAGGCTGGCTCTAGCGACGGATGCACCAGACCTCCACCAGAGGGTGTTCGATGTAGTGGAGCGATCCAAGGCTCGCTCTCTGATCGAAGCGATTGCTGGGCAGGCGCAGCAGCAGGCTGAAGAATCAGGCTTCCAGCTAGCCGGAATCACGCACTACGTACAGGACCCGAAAGAGGAGCTTCCCCGCCTCGGCTTCAAGCAGATCCACGAAATGCTGGTCCTGGAGGCCGGCTAGTCCAGCCCTCGGCTGCGAGCCGGGTTATTCGAGAAAGAAACCTCGGTCCAGGTACGTGGCGGCGGTCTCCAGGCCGCCGTGCTTCGAGCCAAGAGGCTCGAAGTGGAAGACTTCGGCCTGGAGACCGAACCCACGTCCTGCGTCAGGAGGAGATCGACTGGGTTGTCGGGCCTGAAACGCTCGAGAGTTTTACCTCGACGACTTGCAAACGGGATTTCTGACGGCAGAATGGAAGAGCAACACTTGACTGCAAAAGGGGGAGAAACGAAATGAGAACCCATGTATCCCCGGGAGGCCTTTGCCTTCTGGCACTCACCATCTTCAACGTTCAGGCCGCGGAAGCGCACACGGCGGTGTTGGAGATCGGAAACCGAAAGCAGCTGTTCATCGATGACTATATGATCCAGAGCCTCACCGATGCCCGGCAGGTCCTGAACACCGCTACCAAGGCACCCAACAATCCCGTGATCAAGCCGGACCGTCCCTGGGAAGGCTCCATGAGCCCCGTTGCCAAGGTGATGTATGACGAGGACAAGGGCGTTTTCAAGATGTGGTACTCGACCACGGGGCAATGGAAGGCCGAGCGGGGCGGTAAGCTGACCGACTACCATTGGACGGATAAAGGATCGGTCCGCGAACAAGTCGACGCCGCCTACCAATACCTTGGAGACTACCACAAGTACACCTCCAGACTCTGCTTTGCGACCTCCAAGGATGGATTCAACTGGGAGAGGCCCAATCTGGGCAAGGTGGAATTCAACGGCTCCAGATCCAACAACATCCTACCCAAAGGAAGCCGTGCTCCAACCTTTCTGGACCCTAACGAGAAGGACCCGGCCAAGCGCTACAAGGCGATCGGCCAGACGCGAACCCAGAATCCTCCGGGAATGCAGCTGCACCTCTACTACTCCCCAGATGGCTTCGAGTGGACGGCCGAACCGGGCAATCCGGTCATGGACACCACACCCGAGCCGGGACGATGGGGACCGACCCACTACATGGGTTGGGATCCCATCCGCGGTGTCTACGCAGCTCACATCGAAAACTGCCTGCACCGACAGTGCCCGCTGGGGGTAAGAATGGTGGGAAGGGCCGAGAGCCCCGACATGAAGAGCTGGAGTCTTCCGCAGAACATCATCGTGCCAGACGAGCGCGATCATATCGACAGCGAATTCTATCTCTTTCCCGTCGTCACCTACGAAGGCACCTACATCGGGCTGCCTTGGATCTTTAGGACGACCAACACGCTTCACTACCCCACCCTTGCCTTCAGCCGCGATGGCGTGCACTACGATCGCAGATTCCGGGAGCCACTGATCCGACCCGGGGATGAAGGCAGCTTCGACACGGTGAGCCTCTACGTCCAGACGCCGATCATGCAGGGCGGTAGGGTCTGGATCTACTATACCGGTGCTAACTGGCGAGGTCCGGAACAGCTCTTTCTCAAAGGGGACTCGGCTCTTCGGGCACCTGGCCTGGCCACGCTTCCCGAGGACGGCTTTGTTTCCATCGACGCGGGAAAACTGCGCCCCGGTGTCCTGCTGACGCAGAGCTTCAGTTTTGAGGGATCCAATCTCTGGGTCAACCTGGAGCCGGCCCGGCACAACGACGGATCGGGCGTCGCCGAAATCAAGGTGGAGATCCTGGATCACCAGACCCAACCCATCGCCGGCTTCTCGCTGGACGAGTCCGACCGGTTGACCAAGGCGGGTCGATTCAAGGCAAGCTGGAAGGGTAAAGGCGACCTGAGCTCCCTGGCGGGGCGCCCGCTCCAGCTTCGTTTCTGGATCCGCAATGCCAAGCTCTATTCGTTCCAGTTCGAATAGAGAATTCAACAGGCACGCTGAGGGCTGGTCTCTCGAGAAAATTCGAATGCTCATCAAGGGATTAGCCGCGATCGCCCTTCTGATCCTACTGAGCCTGGTCGTCCCCCTGGGCGATCTGGTTCAGCTCTTGGATCCGGAAAACACGGAGAGGTGGCTGCAAGAAGCCGGCGGCATGGCCCCCGTGTTCTTCGTTCTCCTCATGACCACGGCCGTCGTCCTCAGCCCCATTCCCAGCCTTCCCCTGACGCTGGCCGCCGGCGCTTTCTTCGGACCCTTCCAGGGAGGTCTCTACTCGATTCTGGGAGGCGTGTTGGGAGCCAGTTTGGCATTCCTGCTTGCCCGATTGCTCGGGCGCCAGTTCCTGGATCGGGTCCTCACTGGACACATCAACTTCTGCGTTCAATGCTCGGACAAGCTCTTGACGCGTATTGTCTTGCTATCCCGACTTCTGCCCTTCGTCTCATTCGACATTGTCAGCTATGGCGCGGGCCTGACCGGTATGTCTTTGCGTCGCTTCGTCCTCGCCACCGCACTCGGGATGACCCCTTTGACTTTTGCCTACACCTATTTTGGGTCCATACTAAGCGTGGGCCCGGTTTCGACCCTTCTAATGGGAGGGACCTTAGTAGTCCTTTTCTTTTTGCTACCAGGATGGATCGAAAAGTACGACTTTCTCGGCTTGAGACGCCACTTCCTGCATATCACGGGAGAAAACGGCAATCCCGATCCGAGTGCATAACGGGGAACAGTCTATCGAGCTCTGCAATCAGCGTTCCCGGTCGAGTCTCTAGAAAGGAGAGAAACATCATGAAGCAGACTGACCTTTCCCGGCGTGATTGGCTCAAGGGTGTGGGTGCCCTTGGTCTGGCAGCCTCAGGCTCCTCCGCGCTCACCGCTTCCAGCTCTGCCCAGGCAGCGGGAACCGGCGCCTTTGACATCGGCTCTCGACGGGAGCTGTTCATCGACAGCCATCTCATCGATCGCATGGAGGGAGGCGCATCGCTGCGACTTCACCATCCCGTGCCGCAGGAACTCGCCCTGGTTCACGATCAGCCCTGGGAGGGCAGCGGCAGCGGCTATCACAGCGTCTTTCAGGACGGAAACCTCTACCGCATGTACTACAAGGCCTGGCACCTGGAGCCCACTCAGGGGAAACTCAACAACAAGAGCCACCCCTTATACTGCTGCTACGCGGAAAGCGACGACGGTATTCGCTGGCGCAAACCGGACCTCGGCCTGCACGAGTTCCAGGGTTCCAAGAAGAACAACATCGCCATCGCCAGCGGCCCGCGGGGAGCGCTCAAGGTCGACGCCGGCCACCCGGCTGTCTTCAAGGACACGAACCCCAACGCCGCTTCTGACGCACGCTACAAGGCGATCGTTCGATCGTCGGACCCGAACGCTCTTCTGCCCTTCAAGTCTGCAGACGGAATCCACTGGTCACCCATGACTGACGGGCCGATGCTGGCCAAGTTGGGCGCGTTCGATTCCCAGAATCTCGCCTTCTGGGACCCGACGATCGGAAAATACCGTGCCTACTGGAGAATCTTCAAAGAGGGGATCCGAGACATCCGTACGGCGACCTCCGACGACCTGATCCACTGGAGTACACCTGTCGATCTTCTCTACGAAGACTCACCGGCGGAGCACCTGTACACGAATCAAGTGAAGCCCTACCATCGGGCACCCCATATCCTGATCGGCTTTCCCACTCGCTATATCGACCGTGGTTGGTCCGACTCAATGAGGGACCTTCCTGAATTGGAACACAGGAAGTTGCGGGCTTCGTCCGTCGAGCGGTACGGTACGGCGGTCACCGAAGCACTGCTGATGGCGAGCCGGGACGGTCTCAAGTTCAAGCGCTGGAACGAAGCCTTCCTGCGGCCAGGCCCCCAGCGACCCGACACCTGGCACTACGGACATCAGTACATCGCCTGGCATCTGGTGGAGACGAGATCCGATCTGCCTGGCGCCCCCGACGAGTTGTCGCTCTACGCCGTCGAGAGCTACTGGACGGGCAAAGGTAGTGCGCTACGGCGCTACACATTGCGACTGGACGGCTTCGTCTCGCTAAACGCTCCCATGAGTGGTGGCGAAGTATTCACTCAATCCCTCAAATTCTCCGGCTCTCAGCTCACCTTGAATTTCGCCACCTCAGCCGCTGGGAGCGTCCGGGTCGAGCTTCAAGACTCGACGGGCAAGGCAATCGACGGCTTTTCTTTGGCGGACTGCCCAGATCACTTCGGCGACACGATTGGGCGTGCGGTGACCTGGAAAAATGGCGGAGACCTGAGCTCCTTGCGGGGCAAACCCACCAGATTGAGGATCCAGCTGCGAGACGCGGACCTTTACTCACTCCGGTTTCAGGGGTAAGGAGAAGAAACCATGTGGACCCGAAGACAATTGCTGACAGCGGGGGCCGGGGCCGCGGCCCTTTCCCTGGAGCGCTCGTCGCTGCTGAAAGCCGTGCCGGCAGCCGCTAGCGAAGTAGGCAAGGTCAAGATCGTGGATGTGAAGACGGCCGCGGTCCAGCTCACCTACTATCCAGCTCGCCTGGTGAAGATCGTAACCGACTCCGAACTCTACGGTCTGGGAGAAGCCCATATCGGTTCGGCCATCCCTGCCCACATCGATCGACTTCGTGAGCTCGTGGTGGGCGAGGACCCTCTCCAGGTCGACTACCTTTACCAGAAGATGTCGGAGACGCTGCTCTACGAGGGGTCCCGGTCCGGTGACTTGAGCGGAGCCATAGGAGGAATCGAAACCGCCCTCTGGGACCTTGCCGGCAAGATCTTGAACGTCCCCGTCTACGTCCTGCTGGGCGGCAAGTTCCGAGAGAAGCTGCACATCTACCACGACGCCGATGGCTCGGATACACCAGACCCCTCGGCCTGGGCCGAAGCCGCCCAGCGCTCCCTGGAGTCGGGCTTTCGGGCGATCAAGGTCTCGGTCGGGGGAAAGCTCGACCCCAAGAGGTTCCGGGAGAGGGAGTGGAACAAGAGTCCATTGCCCGCTGAGTTGAGGCAGTGGGCCAGGGTGCTGGAGAAGATCCGCGCAACAGTGGGCGAAGACTTCCCCTTCGCTGTAGACGTCCACTGGCGATACAACACTGGCGATGTCCTGCGCTTCCTTCAGATGATCGAGGATCTGAACCTCTGGTTCTTCGAGGATCCTATCGCGCCCGATGACGCAGACTCGTTCGCCCGCATCACCGCTGTTTCCCGAACCCCCATCTGCACCGGTGAGAACCTCTATGCCCGACAGAGTTTCCGGCCCTTCATCGAGAAACGGGCTTGCGACATCATTCAACCCGACCTGCAGAAGAGTGGTGGACTACTCGAAACGAAGAAGATCGCCGACTGGGCCGATATCTACAATATTCCCATGGCCTGCCACAACATGTGCTCTCCAGTGGGAACCATCGCATCGGGACATGCCTGTATGGCAATCCGCTCCTTCCTCACCCTTGAATCGGACAGCGTCGACCTTCCCTACTGGCAAGACATCATCCAGAGGGACGGACCTATCTATCGGGACGGCTATCTTCAGGTCTCAGACGCTCCCGGACTGGGAGTGGAGTTGAACGAGGAAGTCTGCCGACAGCACCTGGTTCCCGGAACCGGATTCTTCGAGTAAAGGACGCTATCTAAAACCGACTCAAGGATGGTAGTAGGGTTCTCTCAAGAGTCGAGCTTTTGTTTCATCGCCCGAGATCCGCGCTCGGAACTCCTCCGAAATCTCGCAGCCCGGCCAACTGAGCATGTAGGAGGGGCCGTATTGATAAAGCACCCACAGCTTTTCCTGCAAACTGGAAGCCTTCATCGCGTGTGAGAGGCTCTCGCTGAAGACGACGGCGGAGCCCGCCGCCAGGGGTAGATCCTTCAAAGCTGGGACCTTTTCCAGATCAGCCCGCGGATAGGGATGAGGAAAATTGCTCTTGTGGCTGGCGGGAATCACAGCAAAGCTCCCGTCACCTTCAGCCGCGTCATCGAGCGCGATCAGGCACGACACCATCAAACAGCGCATCTCGCCCTCGAGGAAGCTGCGATATCGGGTATAGCGCCTGGGGTCCGCCAATCCCCCTTGCGTGATCTCACCTGTGATACCCGATTCTCTAAGAATAGCGCGGGAGGCTACCAGACGGATTTGACTCCCCCAGATCAGCTCCTCCATCGTCTTTACGAGCCGAGGGGATGCGACGACGTCTTCCAGAACACCGCCGCACTCGACCACATTCAACAGCTCGACTTCGGGACCGTTCTGCTGCCGCTTGACCCTGGGAGAAGGACTGGAGAAAGCCGCATCCAATCTGCCCCGCGCATCGCTCACCTCGTCGGCTGTCAGCAAACTGTCGAGGATCAGAAACCCGGTAATGTCGAAGGCGTAGCGCTCTTCTTCGGATAGGTGGCGCTGTCCAGTACCGACCTGGAAGGGCCGGACAGTCTTCTTCTTCCTTCTGACTCTTGTCTCCATGTCTCGACCTAGTCGGATGAAGCAGCCCTGATCGGTCCTTGATTGAACCCCCCTGCTCCGCCGAACGGAGGTGGACCCTGAATCAGTTCCAGCTGCCTGGGTGTGGCCCTCTCCTCGAAACCTTCGGCCATTTCCAGCTGATTATCCCAGGCCGTCTGAAAAGCGGGGGCATAGGAGGCGAAGATCGTGCGCCGAACCTTGCCACTTCGATTCCGGACGGCGCCGTGAGTCAGATCCTCGGTGAAGATCACCGCATCTCCGGCCTGGCAACGGCAGGTCTGTACCAGGGGATGGGTTTCATCCGGTTCCTCCAGGTGATAGGGATTGAAATAGCTGCTTTTGTGACTTCCCGGGATCACGGCGAAGGCCCCGTTTTCCGCGGCGACGTCGGTGAGCGCATAGCCGATCTTGACACTCACGCATTTGAATTGTCGGTTGGTCACGGCGAATTCGCTGTAGGACAGGAGCTCTGAATACCCGTGGTGAAAGACTGTAGACCGCCCCGATTGGCGCACCAGCAGATGCAGTGCGTCCAAGCGGGTGGGCTCGCCGATCATCGCCTCGACGCAGGGAACGGTGGCTGGCCAGTCGATCAGCCTTTCGAAGACCCCTCCGCACCTGAGAAGAGGACAGGAATAGTCGACCGGCAGCCGGTCCTCCTCCTCCCGATAGTAGCCTCGAGGAACTCCCAAGGCAGCCACCTCCTCGTCGCTGAGTGCCTCGAGCCTGTCGATTTCCCCGTTGAGATCCCTGACCAGATCCCGGGGCAGAACCTGTCGCAGTATGAGATAGCCATTGAGATCGAACAAGTAGGCTTCTTCCGGTGTCATGCCGTTAACTCCTTGACTTGGTCATGCGCACGAACTATTACCGATGTCTGGGGTATCCATTTAACCGGACCCATCCGGGCCGGCAGTTCTCCAGGGGCGGTTCGCTGGAGGGCGATCCAGGCTCGGCGGGTGCCCGCGCGCCTGGGGCGGCGTGGGCGACACCGCCCGGGGCCGCTTGGTGGCGATAAGGTCCTGGTAGCGTAGCGGCTCGTGGGCAGCGGCGAGTTCGAGCACCCGGTAGAAGACCATCCCGCGGCTTCGGGAGCGTCGGCGGTTGAAGCGGAACACGAACTCATCCAGGTAGCTGGCCAGGTGGGCGGGCTCCACCGATCCTTGGTGGGTGCCCAGCAGCCACCGCTTGGCCAGTGAGGCGACACGGTGCACCGCGGGCAGTAGCTCGCCGGTATCCTCCCCGCGGGCCCGGGCCGCCCGCTGGCTGCGTCGAGCATGGACGTAGCCGAGCTTCTCCAGACCGTGGTAACCCTGCCAGCCGTCGGTGAAGACCGTCGCGCCCGGCTCAACGTGATCTGTCACGAACGGGTGCAGCGACGCGGCCGACGCATCAGCCAGCGGCAGCATGCGGCAGCGGCCAAGCCCTTTCGGCTCCCGGACCTCCACCGCGATGCCGGTCAGCACCTTCTTGCCCCTGGCCCGGCCACCTGCCAGCCCCGGCTGCTCACCGCCGATGTAGGTCTCATCCACCTCCACCATGCCGGCTAGTCGGTCGCGGCCCCGGCGCACCAGCACCGACCGCAGCCGATGCAGCATGGCCCACGCGGTCTGGTAGGAGCCGATCTCGAGCGTCCGCTTCAGGCTCAGCGCCGAGATCCCGTCTTTGCCCGTGGCGAACAGCCAGCAGGCATTGAACCATACCGTGAGCGGCGTGCGCGTCCGGTCAAAGATCGTGCCCGCAGTCACCGAACTACGGCCGCCGCACCCGGAGCACCTGAAGCGCCCATCGCCCAGCCGCCAGCCACCATCGTGGCCGCAGTCCGCGCAAGCGAAGCCAGCGGGCCATCGCAGCCACTCCAAGTAGTCCAGACAGTCCGCATCGGTGCGGAACCAGGCCTGGAACTCGCCCACGGACCTCGGATAGTGCGTGCCAGCACGAGGGTGATCCACCGCCTCAGCCTACATTCAGTCCGGTTAAATGGATACCCCAGAACCGCTCTTATAATCCAATCGAGAACTTCGGGGCAAATCGTGATGTTGAAACTGGCTGTAATCGGCAGCGCAAGTACCGACCTGACGGTTTCCGCAAACCGGCTCCCCCGACCGGGCGAAACCGTCAGTTCAGGAGAGTTTCGCGTCTCTTATGGTGGCAAGGGAGCCAACCAGGCGCTAGCCGCACTGAGGGCAGGCTGCCCCACCACCCTGCTGACGAAAATAGGCAGAGATCCCTATGGCGATCTACTCCACGATCACTTGATGCAATCGGGCCTGGAGCCCACCGCTACGCCGTCACAGAGCATGCATCCAGGAGATTCAAGGCCTGTGGCTCGGGGGTCCCGATTGCCGTCGACATCGGCTGTGGGACGAAAGTTCGGATCGCATCTATCAGTGACTGATCCAACATTGAACCCAACAAGATTATTGTTGTCCAATATGGTGGCGAAACACAGATTTCGATGGACACCGACCTGCTGCGCCGAGTCGATCGGGATCCGGAGGCGCGAGAGAAGGGGCGCTCGGCTTTTGTTAGCTCCGCCATTGAGCTCTACCTGACTGCGAAACAGGGTCGGGAGGTCGAAACGCGGATTGCACAGGCCTATGAGGGAGCGGCCGATGACATGCTCGAGGAAATATCCGATTTTATGGACAGCCAATCATGGGCCGAGATGTTGTCCCGGATTGACCGCTTGAGATGGAGCACGACCTAGGACCTGGTGTTCTTGATCGAGCAACTGGAGAGGTATCTCGATTAGCAGATTTTGACAAGAATACCTGGATAGCCCACGAGTCGAAGGTCTTTTCAGCCGAAACATGAGGAAAAAACTTGTTCCTTTGGTTAGAGGGCTGATAGGTTCTGACCATTCACCGCTCGGAGACCCGAAGAAGGTCCCTCCGAGGCTGATATGAGGAATGTCGAATAAACTGATGTCCAAGGTCCTAATCAGTATCGCGGCCGCTCTGGCCATCTCTTCCCTGTCCGCCGCTTCCGATCTGGCGGGCAAGATCCTCACCGTGTCCGACCCCGTGGATCCCGTGACCCTAGGGGTCACCATGCCCCACGAGCACGTCTTCCTCAATTGGAATCGCTCCTCCCAGGTCCCTGCTCTGGGAGCAACGAAGGTGGGCTTCTACTTGAAGCCTCTGACCATGGACATGCTGGGTGCCGTCATCATGGGCTATTCCAACCGGGACAACCGGATCCTGGGGAGCGAGGAAACCGCAATCCAAGAGCTGGAGGATTACAAAAGGCAGGGCGGAGGAGCCATCGTGGACGTCACCAGCGTGGGCTACTCGTTCGTTTTGCGACAGTTCGTCCCCCATCTGAGGAAGAAGGGCGACACAAAGGATCAGATTCAGACCCTGCTGATCGAGAATCCGAGAAGGGCCCTGACGCTTGCCGCTCCTAAGTGAAGTACACATGAAGCTTTCAGCCGCCGTTCCGTTGCTATTCGTCATTCTGGTGAGCGCGCCGTTCCTGGCCGGTGAAGCAGGTATCCCCGACCTCTCCGGCAAGATCCTGACCGTCCTCGGTCCCATCGACCCTTCTGAGCTGGGTCCCACTCTCGGCCACGAGCACATCCTCATCGACTACACGAGAGGCAACAAAGAAGGGCGCCTCAAGACCGCAACTCAAGCCGCCGTCTATCTGGAGCCCCTGACCCTGAAGAACCTGAGCGACGTCCGGGCAGGGCTGGTGCTCAACCGGGATAATCTGCTACTCACCGACGTGGATCTGGCCATCCGAGAAGTCCTGGAGTTCAAGCGCTGGGGCGGGGACGGAATCATTGATACCACCAGCATCGGTCTCGGGCGGGACCCCGAGGGTCTGTCCCAGATAGCCCGGGGCTCCGGGCTCGATATCATCATGGGCGCTGGCTACTACGTCGAGAGCTACCACCCCCCCGAAATGGAGAAGTGGACGGTGGAAGAGGTGGCCCAGAGCATCATCAAAGACATCACGGTGGGGGTGGACGGAACACACATTCGTTCGGGGATCATCGGGGAGGTAGGCGTCGGCAGCTCCTTGAGCGAAGCCCAGATCAAGAGCATCCGGGCCTCGGCCCGGGCCAGTCGCGTCACCGGGGCTCCCATCTCCTTTCACCATGGCGGGAGGGGTGAGGGCAAGTTCACCACCCTAGACACAGTCGAATCCGAAGGAGCCCGCCTGAACCGGGTCATCATCGGCCACGCCAACCACATCGCTACCCAGGTGCCTTACATGAAGCGGCTCCTGGAGCGCGGGGTCTACCTGCAGTTCGACCTCTTCGGCGAGGTGATTCCCCGGCTGGGACGAATCCACGACCGGGACGTGGTGGACGGCATCCTTCAGCTCTGCGAAGCTGGCTACGCAGACCGGATCCTGGTGGCTCAGGACGTCTGCACCAAATCCCAGCTGAAGGCCTACGGCGGTGTCGGCTTCTCCTACATCATGGAGTTCGTCGCTCCCGAGCTGAGAAGGCGAGGCCTAACGGAGGCACAGACCCGGCTGATCCTGGTGAAGAACCCGCGCCGGATCCTGACGTTCGACAAACCCCGGCCCTGAGGTGGCGCTCTTCTGTAGTGGCCGCTCTGCGAGGGCCCCCGTACCCTCCAAATAAGGCACTCCCCCGATCGAGGGGGGGGTGGGGCTGCTTCCCACTGCCACCTAATGCTGAATGCTAATAGATTAGTAAAATGACAGAACCCTCAGCTTCTTCAAGCCTCTTGGAGCGTGAATCTAGTGGGGGGTAATTCGCTGTATGTGCGTGCGTCTAGGGGGTAGTCCCGTTCCAGCCTGGGATTTCTAGATGGGCTAGCGGGCTCTGAGCCAGACCTTGGCGAGATGGATCCGGGTCTGGGCTTGTCGGTGGCTGGAATAGTAGCTCACCCAAAGGATCCCATCGTGCCAGACCATGCCCGGGTAGGAGTTGTCCCCACTGGACGGTAGGTGGACGAGCTTGGACAGGCTTCGCTTTTCTGTGTCCAGGTAGGCCAGCGTCATCCTCGAGGTCCGCTCGGCACGGTCCTCGCGCATTCGTCCTCCGGCGATCCACCCATAGGGCGTTTTCACCATGCTGGGGCCTCCCATCGGCTCGAACCAGGGACCCAGTTCATGGGCGCTCCAATCGGTGTAGGGTGGCTCACCCACCAGCAGAACCGGGCCATTGTTCCGCCTGCCCATCTCATCGTTGAGCGACAGTACGCGTCGAACCAGGCCATAGGCGGTATCGCCGTCGAACTCCAGATGGGTTTCCGAGGGTTTGTCCTTACAGTAGGCTTCTTCGGCCACGACCCGGAAGCTGGTGCCGTTGCTGCTCTCGAGGAATGAGAGGCAATCGGGTCCGTCAGGAGCAGGAAGGGAAAAGCCATAGAGCTTTCCCCGGTGCCAGGTGGCTTGCCACAGGATTCTTCCGGGTGCCACTGCGATCCGGGGATGGGACCAGTTCCATCCATCTTCAGTGAAGGAAACAAAACTGCCGGTGGAGTTCTGTGGGTCGTGCTCCAATCGGACGAGTCCCAGCAGCATGAGTCTGTCGTCGGGGGTAATCTCCAATTCCGGGTCTCTCAGATCGTAACCGGGGAGCACAAACAGAGCTGCTGGCTTCCAGGTCTCTCCGTCCTCAGAGACCAGTACGCGGATCTTGCCGTCATACGAGACGTGTTGGTAGCCTTCGCGAAAAGTACAGTAAAACCGATCCCGCCAGCGGATCAGGTCGGTGAAGGCGTTGTGTGCACCATGATGCCAGAGTCCTTTGACCTCCACCTTCTCTACGACTATCGGCGGATCAGCCCCGAGAGCGGGCACCCAGAATGAGCCGACCATTAAGAGAATAACTGGGATTCTTGAAGCGAACGCCGAGTCTTGCATGGTAGGGTCCAGAGTGCCAGAAACAGGTTCAAAACGCCAATTCAGATGGACGTGGCTCTCTCGACAGATTTTGACTCGACAGCCTCCTATTGCCGGGCAAGATGACGGGTCAAAAATGTGATAGTCCGGCACCGGATCTTTACAGACAGCGTCCGATTTAATCGCAATCGAACGACCGCTTTCGGAAGCCGCCGTTGGACTGCGATCAAATAGGACGGCGGTGTGATAGCTCAGATCTGACCGCAACCACGGCGTTAAAGTAGAGCGTCCCTGGATGACCGGTTCCGGTAGAGTAAGGATGTGGCGCGGTGGTCTAAGGTTCGGCCTATCTGTTACCGCCCCTTTCGTCTGGCGGTGCCTCAATAGCCGGACCATCACTCCGTTTCCACATCCTCCTCATCGAACCGGACAGGCGGAACTACCGCATCCGGCTCTCGGACAAGACTCACGCCTTCACCCACGGCTCGCCGCGCCCAAGTTGGGTCAGGCGCACGAGCCCAAAGTGCCCGTAGAGGTGCGAGAGTGGATACGTCCCGCCCCTGCGTCCCCTGACCTTGTACTTGTGGCGCAGCCACCGGCGAAACCGCGGAGCGGTGTAGTTGTCCAGCGCCCGGTAGGCTCGGCTGGTCGTCCCTACCCGAGAGTAGTTCGCCCAGCCGCGCAGGGCGCGGTTCAACTGCTGCACCAACTCCGTGGTCTTGCGCCAGTTCACCCAGCTACCGCTGAAGCGATAGCTGGGCTCAGCCTTCGCTTTCGCGCGTAATGCCCTCTGCAGTTTCTGAACCCTTTTCGGAGTTGATAGGTTGCCCAATCTCCTGGTCCCTTCACTACGTCCTGCATTCGTCTTGAACTAAGGCTCCTTCCCTCCACCGGCATTACCCGGCTTCCTCGGTACTACGGGCCTCTCCGCCACCCCAAGGCGCCCGGTCTGTCCCTCACGGGCTTCCGGTTGGCCATCCCTGACCACGCCTAGGGGCTTCCCGTGTTGCGTGCGCTTCCCTGGTGTACATGCTGTCGCCACTACCCCGGCGCAGCGACTGGGTGCCTACTTCGCTCACTTCCCCAGCCCTATCAGCCTTCCCCGGTCTAGGAGCCGGGTCGGCCTGCGCATCGTCCTTTTCGAGGCTTGCTCAGCGTTCACTCGCGTTACGGCCTGCACACTTGCGCGGTCACCCATTCGTGACTCGCTTCACCAGAGGCTTCAACCATTTCGTTACCTCCATAGTTGCTCCGGTTGCTTCCGGCTGGAGCGGTTGCCGGGTGGGACTTTCACCCACTGGGAAAGCGCCGCCTTACCACGGCGCACCCTAAAAGCGGACATTCAGGTCTTCCCCGAAAACGTCGACCGAACTACCGCAAACGGCCGAGGGTGTGTGAAAAGTCCAAAACCTCTTTGATTTAGGGGTCTCTTTACCCTTCCTACGACGGAGATCGTGGCTTGCACGCGATCCTACGAAGTCAAAATTTCAAATCCGAAATCATGAATGACTTTTCACACAGCCTCAGGCGGAACCGGTCGGTCGATTTCGATCAAATCAGGCAATAGCTGGGTGTCCCTGCCCGGGTTTCTCCCGAGTTTCGCCATTGAACTGCCTTCTATTCCCTGAAAAATAGCCGATCGCCGGGGATCCCGTGTACGATGCCACGATGAGCAGAGCAAAGCGATACAGCATCCGTGTGTTTCTGCTCTTGGTCGCGTCGGTCGTACTGGCCAATCTCCTTCATCGCGTGGGGTTGCGACCTGAGCCACCGGATCCCTCCACCTACCCGCGTGCCGGTGACGTTTTGGCGAGCAAAGCAGAAGGAGTCACACTGGAGGTGCTCGACGTGGAAGATGGGTGGCTTGTCCTGCGTGCGCGAATTCAACCCGGCGCGCCGGGACCTCCCATGCACTATCACCAGACGTTTGAGGAAGAGTTCACGGTAGAATCCGGGACGCTTTACTTGGAATTAGCGGACGGCGTTATTCAGCTCGGCCCCGGAGAGAAACACAGGGTGGAGCCGGGAGTTCCCCATCGCCCCTACAACCCCACGGACCTTGAGGTGATCCTCGCAAGCGAGAAGCCTGCGATGCCTCAGTCTTTCGGTGCCTGCCTGGTTCAGGTTTATCACTTTCTGGATGCCGCCGATGGGCAAATCGGGCCGGGACTGATGATTCGGATAGCTGCTCTGGATCCTATTTGCGACAGCACCCTTCCTGAGATTCCTGCCGTGGTTCGGATGGGGATCCAGTGGCTGGTTGTCCCGTTCGCGCGTGTATTCGGTTACAGAAACTACTATCCCGAGCTCTCGTTACATCCCGGAACATGATCCACCTTGGCCGGGCGGCCTGCACCACGGAGCTGCTCGGCATGTTCGTCAGGCGACTCACCGGTGCATTGGAAGTTCCCAGGACAATCTCAAGGTCTGCTTGTAGGCGGAAGCAGCCGGTCAGGGGCGATCTACTCTGACACTGTTTCTACGGTCAGATCTGGGCTATTACACTTTCATGGTCCGCGAATACGGCCCCTTCAGAGAGCGATTCGAGGAGTACATCCTGGAGCGCACCACAGACTATCCGTCCGTGATTCCCATAGTGATGGGGAATCAGGGCAAGGCGTGCTTTCGTCTGGTCTGCAAGGAGACCCTCAATCACAGCAATTTCTCGTCCTGG
This sequence comes from Acidobacteriota bacterium, assembly GCA_965222655.1. Classification (GTDB taxonomy): domain Bacteria; phylum Acidobacteriota; class UBA6911; order RPQK01; family JAJDTT01; genus CAUZIZ01. The sequence continues at coordinate 443,505 of CBDCUP010000021.1, read as the reverse complement.
TTTGACGAAGCCAGCCTCTATGGTGGGCCAGGGATGATGCAGTTGGACCATGCGATTGTGGTTTGTCTTGGGGAGTTGGAAGAAGACCGACGCAGTGGGGTCTCTGTTCGCGAGTTGCTGCGACGCGAGAAGGAGGATGGCGATCAGCAGCCCTTGCCAATGCTCAAGCTCAATCATGAGATTCTGGCGTGCTTGAGGGAGTTGGAGGTTGGGGAGTAAGCCTTCCCCGGCATGAAGGGCAAGGTGATCAAGCTCAGCGACGGCCTCGCACCTTATATCCTGGATGGCCGAGATACTGCCGTCCTACCGTGGTCTCTGGTGGAGTTCGAGAATGGTCATCTGGCCGCGGTGGATAGGGAGATGAAGTGGGAGAAGGTACGCGACAGTAGGTCTTGACCTGGGGGGCTTACGCTTGGCTCCCCGGGCTGTCCCGTGGTCACCTGTCTTACGTCCTAAGGGTTTCTTCTTGTCCTGGGATGTCAACTTGGTCGAATAGTTGACTGCGAGCGGGTGTTCTTCGGACGGCTTCGATCCTCCAGCGACCCTCTCTAAATCCTCGTCAGACAATTCATCGTCAGGTCGATTACCGATTACTTCATCATCCTCGGCTCGATGCCTCTCATTCTCGGACATAGTCGATTCCTCCTGTTAGTGCTTGGCGGGGCTAACATCCACAATAGAGTTTGAAGCAAGGAGCTGTCAATTCGTTCACCTGGGGATGAAACCCTGCCGCCTGGCTTCGAGGAGCTTGTTCAACTTGTCCGAGCGGCTGCCGCTGCCACACCCTTGTACTTCATGCGTCTGGTATTGGCTTCCTCCCTGGGTGAGGTACGGTCTCGTTACAGACCCAGGACCAGGAGCGTCCACCGGGAGCACCGCGGCTCGACGCTCATCTTGGTCGGGACTCCTCTCCTGCTAATTCAGGAATCTGATCTGGTCTCGCCAGTCTCGCTCGTCGATGGGAGCAATCGTGCCAATCAGATAGAGATTGGGACGGTGCTCGTAGTGCTTCCCTTCGACAATAGCTTCTTCGGTTTCACTGCCGAACATGTGGAAACGGTTTCCCTCCACCACCGTGGAGGGCATGTTGTTGTTCAGAGGCAAGGGATCTCCTCGGCCGAACAATCCGGTCTTGGTGTCGTAGACCATTACGTCAGCGTAATATCCCTTCTTCTTGTAGTGCTTGTAGGGCCGGCCGTAGGAGGGTCTCACGGATCCGTCGGGGTTCAGAATCGAGGCGTACTGGTAACCGCCCACCAAAAGGATGAACCGACCATCGTAGGTGATCTGGCCGCTGGGGTAGTTGCCGCTGGCGATAGGTAGATCCGGTAGCCTTTCCCACTGACTTCGGGCGGGGTCGTAGGACCAGTTGTCCACCACAGTGCAGTACTGTCCTGCAGCGTTGTCGCCTCCGCTCAGACCTCCAAGTACGTAGACCTTGCCCCCGGCGGCGGAAACCGCCGGATACCAGCGAGCCGTCCCTGGACAGATCGCCAGATTCTTCCAGCCGGCATTCGGATTCCGTGTGTCAAAGACCAGGAGCCTAGCGCCCAGGCGAGGGATCTTTCCGTTTCGGTCTGCATTCGTGTACATCTTCTCGCGGTTGTAGTCCATGCCGCCGAAAATGTAGATTTTCTCGTCGATGGCACAGATGCCGGCACCCCCGGTAGCCCAGGGGAGATCCGGCATCGACTCCCAGATCCACTCTCCTCTTTCCTTGGAGAGGCGGTACCCGTCACGGTAGGTGTAGGGATCGAAATAGCTGAACCCGCCCCAGAGATAGAGCCGGTTTCCGACGGGAATTGCCGCATGGGCCTGCCGACGGGATCCGGGGAGGTCGGGCAACTCCTTCCAGCCTGATGAGGAGCCTCGGAGTTTCAGACCATAGACCTTCTTGATGAACTTCTTTTCACTTTCTGGGCAGGTGGTGGGAATACCAAACCCGGCCACCGAGATGAGAGTGTCGTGGATGATTCCTCCGTTGCTGGTCTGCAGCGAGCGCCCACAACTGGGGACCTCCGGCCCGACCGCATAAGTGATGTTCAACATCTGAGGCAAGATGTCCCAGGCTGTCTGGTCTGCTTCTGCCAATTGGATTTGGGGGGCGTCCTGCCCTTGAAGATGCGAGCATAGCGGTAGAAAAACTGCTATTACCAACCCAAGGGTTTTCGGTACACCCAGTCTTTGTGTTCTCACCATCGTCCCTTTCTGGAGGTTCCTCCGCGGTCGAGCTGGACCCCACAATCATGGCCTTCGCCAGTGTAAACCTCGGTTCAGCGGGGTCGCGCACCCAGCCGATCAACGACGGAGTCGCAATCAGCGCCATTCAACCGAGCATCCTCACGCATCCCGGGGGAAGGCTACAGGCGCTGGGCCGAAGCCGGCAGGGCCTCCGAGCTGCTAGGGAACCTATGGTGGAAATACTAGAGCCTTGGGTCAGGAAGGGCAATCACGGGAGTGACAGAGTCTCGTCGACAGGTCCGAAGATCCGCCGCCGCTTCGAGATGGAGGCTTCTGACTCGGAAGCTGATCTCTGTCTGCGCCAATCCCCGCTACCCTCTTTCCACTGCCACTCCCCACTTCGAGGGGGTGCCGGGGTGTCAGGCCAACCGAAACACCGAATCTGTCCCGCTATGTTCCGGTAAGTCCAGAACCTGAATTCAGCCTCCAAGCCCTATGCTGCGGGCATCTCCCGAGAGCCATGGGGAAACGGGACAATCGAGGAAAGTCGTGATCTGTGCGTGGAACTAGGAGAAATGCCCCGACCTCCAAAAAGACCATGTCCTTCGCCGGCTGGGAGGTGCCCTCCTGGCCCTGGTCTCGGCCGACGGCATCCACTGGAAGAAGCTGCAGGAGAAGCCAGTTATCAGCGACGGTGCCTTCGACTCCCAGAACCTGGCTTCAGCTCCAGGAACTGAGAGTTGGGTATCCGCGGAGGGCTCTGGGGAACCGGGACAAAAGTGAAAAGTGCGAGGTTTTGGACTTTTCACACACCCTCGCCTAAAAGCGGTCAGTCGGGTTGTCGAGCTCTTCAGTGGGCTTGCAATATCCTTGCGTCTGTTTTCCCTCTCGAGCCGCCCTTTGCCATCGACGGTAGCATCAAGTAGAGCCTGGTCACAGGTCCGGGAGGGGCGACCAGGTTCACTGGACTGGACTTTCGTGCAAAATAGGGGCCTGTCCCTTCTTAACACAAGTTGTGGAGATTGAAGAATGAAACCCACGATTCTGATGACGGTCCTCTTCGTCGGTTTGCTCCAGGCTGAGGATCATTTCGAGGTCGCAGAGGGCGAGCGGCAGCTCTTTCTGGATGATCTCGGCATCGCAAGCATCGACAACGTCACTCGAACGATGCATCCTCCTGTCAAGAAAGGAGCGGTGATCCGTCCAGATCCTACCAAGGGAGGCGCAATCCAGACGCGAACTGCTCCCTTCTGGGATCCGGATCGGGAGATCTTCCGGTACATGGCGGAGGGCTGGTGGGAAAGTCAGGATGGGCTTCATTGGAGCCGAGGGGAACGCGCCTCGAACCTGAAGGTGGGCCGGGTGCTCTACGATCCGATCGAGGCGGATCCTGCCCGTCGCTTCAAATCCTTCTTTCCGACCCAACTTGCCGTCTCTCCAGACGGCTATCGTTGGACAGTCCTGGATCTACCCGAGCGGGTCTTCATCCTGGTCGGCGTCGTACCGCCCATTCGTAGTAGCGACGAGCAGAACTTTTCCCTGGATCGAAGTAGGGAGCTGTACATTGGCACGGTGAAGCAGGAGGGCCCTTACGGGCGTTCTGTCTATCTGACGACCAGCAAGGACTTCGAGCAGTGGACAGAACCGGAACTGATCTTCCACGCCGATGAGCTGGATCAGGAGCTGGGCCGGAAGAATATCGAAGAGCGTCTCGCCGACCCCAGAACCTGGAAACCACTCCCTATCTACAAGGTCGACCCTTCAGTCTACAATGTGGACGTCTACCATATGGGTGTATTTCGCTACGAGGGTCTGTACATAGGGCAACAATATACTTGACAACTCACGCGTTTTGGGGTATCATTGAACCATGGAACGCGAACCGAAAACACTCCAAGACGCCATCCTGTACTTCTCTGATCCTGTTCGGTGTCGGGAATACGTCGTGGTCCGTCGCTGGCCCGGTGGCGTGACCTGCCCACGTTGCGGAAACCAGAAAGTCAAGTTCCAAGAGAAGTACAATCGCTGGCAGTGTAGCACCCGGCATGACCGGCGGCAATTCACAGTCAAGACCGGGACCATCTTCGAGGACTCCCCGCTTGGCCTCGACAAGTGGTTGTGCGCCATGTGGCTCGTCGTGAACTGCAAGAATGGCGTTTCATCCTACGAGATTCACCGGGCCATCGGAGTGACCCAAAAGACGGCATGGTTCATGGATCACAGGATTCGCCTAGCGCTGACGATGGGGTCGGTTGAGAAGCTATCCGGCGAAGTCGAAGCGGATGAGACGTTCATCGGAGGCAAGGCACGCAACATGCATGCGGCCAAGCGAGCGCGTAGGATCACCGGCACCGGCGGCAAGGACAAGACGGCTGTGCTGGGAGTCCTAGAGCGCGCAGGCAAGGTCCGCGCAACCGTCGTCCCAAGCCGCAAGAAGGGCGCTCTTCAACCGGAAGTACGGAAGCACGTCGAGGCTGGCTCGGCGCTCTACACGGACGCGCTGAAGTCCTATGAGGGGCTCAACGAGTTCGAGCATGGCGTGATCGACCATGCCGAGAAGTACGTCGATGGGAAGATCCACACGAACGGCATGGAGAACTTCTGGAGCCTGCTAAAGCGCTCCATCAATGGGACTTATGTGAGTGTAGAACCGTTCCACTTGTTTCGATATCTTGACGAGCAAGTGTACCGTTTCAACAGCCGAAAGCTAGGAGACGGCGAGCGGTTCAGCATCGCGGTAGCTGGCATCCTCGGAAAGCGCGTAACGTTCAAGCAACTGACCGGGAACGCCGTCGTGGACTGAAAACGTGACCGGCCACGGGGTAGACCTCGCAAGCGCTAGTCCGAAATGTGGTCTTGACTTATCCCGCCAATTCCGGTACACTTGAAGCGTACCGGAATTACAGCGTACCAGAATTGTGTTCGCATTTTGTTCGTCTGTAGGAATGGAGGGTTGCCAAGATGACTTCTGCCAAACAATACGAGCCGGACGACATCAAGCTTCGCGAACTTGTGCTGTACTTGGCTACACTGTCGGAGGGCGATGCCACATTCGGCAAGGTCAAGCTGAACAAGCTTCTGTTCTATGCGGATTTCAATGCCTACTTGAAGTTTGGAAAGCCGATCACGGGGCACGAGTACCAAAAACTCAAGAATGGACCAGCCCCACGACGGCTGTTGCCCGTCATTCCGTCGCTGGGAAACCCGCCCGGCCCCGACCGAGATGTCGGCGTTCGCCAGGACACCTTCCACGGCTGGAATCAGTATCGTCCGCTAGCTCTTCGTCAACCTGACACAAGCGTTTTCAGCGTGCAGGAATCTGAACTCGTGAGAGAATTGGTCGATCACTTCAAGGGCAAGACAGCTAGAGAAATGAGCGACAGGTCGCATCTCTTCATTGGTTGGCAGTTGGCTGAGGAAGGTGAAACGATACCTTATGAAACTGCACTGACTTCGTTCCGTGAACCTAATGATGGTGAGATCATGGCTGGACTACAGCTTCAGGAATTAGCTCAGTCCGTGTTGAGCGGAGGGGACATCAGTGCTGACAGCGGTCCACGGCCATAGGTTTGACTGTGAGCTACGTGAGATTGAACCGGATGCCATTCGCGCCGATGACTTTGTCTTCGATGCTGTGTGGACACTCTGCCGGTACCCACTGACCGGTACTCAGCTTGGGCAGTCAGATGTATGGTTTTTCCCGATGCGTGATTTTTCTGACAGCCCGCCATTGATCATCTACTATACGTTTAATAAAACGAACGTCCACTTAATGTCAATCCAAATATCCGAGTAGATCATCTTGTCAAACCACAAACAGTCCGTAGCTCTTCAGCCCAGCGACACGCCTTGGCAGAGGCTAGACCGTGCGTTCCGAACTGCCCTGACTGTGCCTAAATCTGCGCTAGTGAAGGAAGAGGTCCGGCTGAAGCGGCAGCGGCAGAAGAAACGGGCCAAGAAACCTACCTGACTCCCTGCCCCCCATCAGGGGTATGCCCGACGTTGCCTTCCTAGTTTGAGTTGTCAAGTATATTATTGCCGTACATAGGCACACCGGCGCTCTATCACGCGATTGCTCGAGTCCCCAACTACCCTAATACGATAGGCTTCCATCTGGTACAGCTGGTCTCGAGTCGAGACCTGAAGACCTGGAGGCGCCAGGGTGATCGCCGTGCCTTCATAGGCTCTTCACCGACGGGTGCCGGGGCCTACGACGTGACCCAGATCATCGGACCTTCCTACCCACTGGAGCGAGGCGATGAGCTCTGGTTCTACTACACGGGGCTCAAGTATCGGGGAACCTTCACCTATGTAGGGAAGTACCCGGACGGTCGAAATGTACTTATTCCAGGCCTTGAAGCCGATACGGGAGCCATTTGTCTGGCCGTTCTCAGACGCGACGGCTTCGTCTCCCTGGATGCCGGAGAGACCGAAGGAACCCTTCTGACCAAGTCTTTTGCGCTACCTGCGGGAAAGCTCTGGGTCAATCTGGACGCCCCCGAGGGCGACCTGAGGGTCGAGGTGTTAGATGCCGAAGGAAAGGTAAGGGGGGTGTCGGGTCGTCTCAAAGGGGATCTGAAACAAGCCGAGGTTTCGTGGCAGAGTGGGGATATTTCCGGACTCTCGGGTCAATCGGTGAGTCTCCGCTTTAGAGTCCGCCAAGCTCGCTTCTATTCCTACTGGTTTTCTGAGCAGTAGTGGAGTAGTGCAGTAGTGGAGTGGTGGAGTGGTGGAGTGGTGGAGTGGTGGAGTGGTGGAGTAGTGCAGTAGTGGAGTGGTGGAGTAGTGAGCAACAGTGAGCATCCCAGGGGAAACTTCAGATCGAGGATCCCAGAAATCTGGAGAGTTCAGGCATCCCGAGATCGGATGGACATCTTGGTAGTTCAACGTCACGAGAGCTTTGGAGCGGCCCGATCTTTCAATACAGAAGGGTATGGCTTCGTCGTCGCTTCGCGCCCTCGACACCGTCGCACATACTCACCAAGCCGGGATGGCTGCTTTTAGGCCGGAAGCAGTCATTGGGACACTAGCTCAAAGTCTCACATCCATGATATTCGCGAACGTCAGCTAAGGGTCGATATTAGACTTCCGAGCCTAGATTCTGGCAATGTCCGGAAGGCGGCCGTCCTGAGACGGCCGCCGTTTTTCCCTATACTTCGGTTTGTTCCGCTGATCTGTGATATTGGCCTTAGTCGCTATTCTAACTCAGGTGGGAACCGGGTATCGAGCTCTGGCTCAGGACCCCTCAAAAACACCTCCGGTTCGCGGATCGCCGATCTTGAACCAGCTTGCCACTATGGTAGATGCCGCGAAGAGCCCGGCGGCGCCAGTCCTTGGATGCGTCGAAATACTCTACTTCGGTGTCTATTGTGTTGATCAGGACCCCGGCCCGGTGCAACGGCAGCCTGGAAGCGACCAGACCATCGGGGCGAACCAGAAAACTGGAGCCGCTGCTCTCCCGGCGGGTCGTATTGTTCACGCTGATCCAGAGATGGTTGCTGCCCGCGTAGGCCTGCATTGTAGCCTGGACCAACACCGCCCAGACATTCTGGTACTCCCTTATGTGTTCCGTAGCCATTCCGCCGTTGTGGTAGGAATGCAGGACCAGCTGAACACCTTTTCGATTGTATTCTCGATACAGCTCCGGATAACGATAATCATGGCAGATCTGAAGTCCGCAGCGGATGCCTTTGACCTTGAACACGACCAGCCTGGAACCCGGACTGTAGTGGCTCAGATCGTCTTTGGTACCGCTTCGGTCACCGGTACAGAACATCTTGTCGTAGCGATCCACAATCGAACCCTGTGGATTGATCACATAGAGGCTGTTGTGAGGCTTGTGCTTCCCCGAAAGTCGATGATTCGAACCCAGAATGACCCACAGCTTCAAGCTCCTTGTCAGATCCAGAATCTCCTGGGTGAGCCCGCGGAGCAGATCCCAGGGATGGTTCTCGAAGGAGTCGATGTCGACTCCCACGTAACCTCCCAGACAGGCCTCGGAAAAATGAACCAGTTCAGCTCCCCTTTCGTGGGCCGCATGCAGCTGTCTCGAGATATAGCGAAAGTTCCGCTCGACGTCCGAGGTCACCGGAAACTGGCAGGTGGCGATCGTAAGCTTCATGTCCTCTCCTTCAGGGTTGGGAGATCAGGATACCCTATACTTCCGGCCCGGCTTCGCCCCGGGGCGCTGGACCGGTGTAAGGGTTCACGCTGCGACCCTCGCCCTTGCCCTTGAACTTAACCTGAATGGTGCCAAAAATGACTCCCACCCTCCGTTTCATTACGTTCTATTTTGTGAACATAATGCATGGTATACGACGCTAGGCCGCTAAGCTATTGATATAACGATACTTAAGTTTCTATAACACCCCGAGCAACGGTCACCCGAAGCCATGCAGGCGCCGAGCCACTCCGCCGTGGTACTCCACCCGAGAGTACGTTGATCACCCCTAAGGGTCTGCGCAAAAATAACGGTTCTTCCGGTAAATGGGGAGGTCAAGTGGCCAGGTCCTCATGGATGAAGTAGAGGTTAAGCTTGAAGTAGTCCATGTCTCTGAAGCCATAGGCTCGTCTTTTGAGGACCTTAATCTTGTTGTTGAGTCCTTCGAGGGGGCCGGTTGAGATGCGGTGCTTGAAGTAGTCGAGTAGTCCGGGGCGATGCCGGTGGAGGGTGCGGGCGAGCCGGGCGAAGAACTGGTTGCCGATGCTGTAAGCCTGCTCGATCCAGGCATCCAGGAAGGCGTTGCCGGCCGCTGAGTCGGGGAGGTTCCAAAAGTGGCGGATCTCCTCCTTGAGGAGGTAGGCCTGATAGAGTGGCTCATTGATTTCCATGAGTTGCATGAGGTGTTCCAGGGAGCGCTCGTTGAGGTTTTCCAGCCCTCGTAACAAGAGAAAGCGGGTTCCTTTGAGGAGCTGTTTGCGGCCCGTTTCCAGTTTGCGCATCATGGAGCGGCGGGTCTGGTCAATGGCCTGGTTGGCCAGTGCGACGACGTGGTAGGGGTCGTGCACGACATCGACCTTGCCGGCGAAGACCTGGCGAATGGCCTTGCGGTAGGCGTCGGACATGTCGATGGCAATGGCGCGCAGGGACTTGCAGCGGCCTTTGAGGTAGCGCAGGCAGGCCACCAGCGCCTGGGCGTCTTTGCCTTCGTGTAGGGAGACGATCTGGCCACTTTCCAGGTCCAGCACCACCGTCATGTAGAGGTGCCCGCTGTGGGTAGCGAACTCATCGATCGCCAGATAGCGCAGTTGAGACAGCTTGCGCTTCTTGAGGCGCTGCCCCAGATGCTCCTTATGGATCTCTTTGACGAGGTCCCAGCCCACGCCCAGCAAGCGGGCAACGGCTTTGATGGTGGCGATGCGGCACAGCTGGACCACGTACTGGGCGAAGGCGTTCGTGTAGCGCCGTTTGCCCTGAGCGAAGGCAATCGGCTCGCGAAGGGTCTGGTCGCACTGGCTGCAGGATTGCCGGTGGCCATGCAGGACCACGAACTGGTGGCGGGTCGCCACCGGTAGAGTGCGGATGCAGCGCTGGAAGCAGCCTTGCAGCTGAAGCCGGTTCCAGCGGGCACTGCAGTTGCGACACCGGCGCTTGTGCGGAGCCAGTTCGACGTGGTGAAATACGCCGCCGCCGCGATAGTCCGTGCGTTGGTGAACATAGCCCTTCAATCCGAGGGTGTGGTACAAGTAGCTAGTCGTCGCCATGATCGGTCCTCCGGGTTTGCCAAAATCGCCGAGGATGCCTGACATGGCGGCGCCGGTCAATCCCCATCGACCGGCTCTGCCTCGCCCTTGCAGCTTCGCAAGGCTCGTTACGGGAGCAGAGGTTGAGGTAGCGCTAACGCGCGATCCGGATTCTTTTGATCGAGGCTGAAGGCCGCCTCTTTCTGCCTGAACGGGGGAAGGCTATGGAAACTGCCGCGATGTGCAAACCGTGGAAAAACAACCAGCTCCAGCGCTAGGCCGAAAAGCGTCGCAATCGTTTTTCCACCGTTCGCACAACGCTTGGAAAACTCCGAATCACGGGGGTGCTGGCCCGGCTCGATGACTGCTCGGAGTTTTCCACAGTTCCCACAGCCTCTGCTGCTACTGATATATATCTTTTAGGAGAATTCCAGAGCAAAAATAGACCGGATTAGACCGGATCTCAATAGCAAGCGCACCACCCACCTCCCCATTTGCCGGATGACCCAAAATAACTGGTTCATCCGGTAAATGGGGAGGTGCCGCCAGTCAAAGGCAGGCCGCGGAAACTGCCGCACTATGCAAACCGTGGAAAAACAAGTAGTTCTGGAGGAGAACTGGCAAGTGCTCGCAGTTGTTTTTCCACCGTTCGCACAGCGCTTGGAAAACTCCGTATCACGGGCTTGCTGGCCCAGTTCGATATCGCTCGGAGTTTTCCACAGTTCCCACGGCCCCTGCTACTGCAGCCGACTATATTGACAAGCGAACGGGGAACCAGATTTGGGATCCGGAAAGCGCCGAACCACGTTCCACCTCCCCATTTACCGGATGACCCAAATAACTTGGCATTTTGGCATCTCATCTTCACACCATCTTCGGCCGCTCCTCAGTCGCGAAATCCTCAACGTAGACCCGGCTATGTCTGCGGTTTCGCTCGATCGTTCGCGGCCAAATCTGGTGCAAATCTGAGCGCCAATTCTACCAAGTTATTCTTGCGCAGACCCTAAGTGCTCTAGAAGTGGACGTTTGAATGTTCCCCGGAAGCGTCGAATGAACGACAGAGCCAGAGGTCCCGATCCGATTCGAACATTGCGGGCTCCGCTAGACAGGTACACAGAGCGGCCGCGACGGCCCATCCAGGAGAACGGGCCTTCTGAGGCCGGTTCTCACGGCTGGAATCGGATGGAGTACAGATCGCCGTCCTTGATCACGAACCTGAGCCGCACCGGTGTACCGGCCAGCTTGCTCAGGTCGGAATTGCCCTTCCAGGAAACCACGCGTTCGATCTCGTCACCGTAGATCTCTCCGCAGTCGGCCAGTGTGAAACCGTCGATGGGCTTTCCTAACTCGGTCTGCAGTTCCACGCTGACACTGCCCGCGGCGGAGGTCGAGTAGTTCATCACCAACGTCTTCCCTTCGAATACGACGGGCTTGGTAACCAGCTCGCCACCGCTGAAGGGCGCCTGAGCCGAGACGAAGCCGTCCATGCGGATGGTGTGGCGGCGCAGCCGACACCTGTTGCTCCTCACACTGTAGTAGCCTTCGATGACGTAGATCGACAGCTCATCGGGGGCCTCCACCAGATGGGACCCGGTGACGACGACGCCTTTGGCGATGTAGTTGTTGCGACTGACCCAGTTGTCGGCTTGGGGGCCCGGCCGGACAAATGCCTCGGCCCAGCGGCGGAAATGCAAGCCGTCGCGGCTGCTCATGAACACCCCGTCGCTGAGGCCGTCGGTGGTGCCGGGCACGCCCGTCGCCTTGCGTCCTTGCGTGAACCGTTTGGGGAATCCGACCAGAATGTGGGGTGCACGCGCATAGGCGCTGATCGAATTGGTGTACAACTGCTGGACGGGTGCGCCGGGATACTCCAGATATACGGGATCACTCCAGTCCAGAAAATCGGTGGAGCTGGACATCACTATTTCGCGCCAGGTGTACGTCGTTCGTCCCGCCCTGTGGAAGCTGAGATAGCGCCTTTCCACCGGATCCCAGAGTGCCGAGGTGTCGTCACCAAACGCCGGGTTGAGCTTGTTGCCCATCGTCGGGGGAATCACAGGTTGCCGCATCATGGGAGTGAAACGGATACCGTCGGCCGACTTGAAGGCCCAGGCGCCCCCGAACCAGCTCCCTCCCATCAGTTTGTAGCGGGCATCCGGAGGGCAGTCGGGATTGGTGTCCTTGAATACCGTGAAGTTGATGGGACTGGAAGTCCGGAACGCATCGGGGTCATCCGTCCCCATCAGCACGGAGTTCGGGACGTCCCACAGTCGCCCTGAATCGGCGTATGACCAGAGGATGTTGTTCTTGCTCGAGCCCTGGAACTCGACCAGGCCCAGCTCCGGCCGCCTCCAGTGGACACCGTCGTCGCTCTCCGCGTAACAGAAGAAGCTGGAGACGATGGGAGGAGGCTTCGCGGGATCTTCTGTAGGTTCACACTGGGTGCCACGGTAGTACATGCGGTAGAGCGGCCCGTCCTGGAAAACTGTGTGAAAGAGCGACGTGTTGCCTTCCCAGGGGACCGCATGTGATCGAGTGCGATCTCCCGCGCCACCGGCTGATGCAACGTCAGCCTGGCGCCTGCCATCGTGTCGATCAGATAGTCGTCCACGAACAGCTCCAGCCGGGAACCGATGTCGATCGGTTCTGCGGCTGGGCAGATCGCCACCAGGAGCCACGACACGAATCCCAATATTGGGACGCTCGGCCCTCTGACTGCTGCGATCCAATTCCCTCGGCGCTGATACATTGTCATCTCCTTCCTACGCGGTTCTCAGGACAGCATACCTCGGGTATCCACGGGGGTCTACTGCACTACGATCCCGAGCAGATTCAGATCGAATACCGCAGCCCCGAAGGTATCCGCCGCATCCTGGACGCCCCGGACTGGATCGCCTTGGTGACCTTCCCTATCCAGAGCCGCGAGAACAGATGACTGACACCGGAGGGTGCTGGAGCCCCCTTGGCTGCCGATTATCCACCCGACCGTAGGCTTCCCTGCCGCGTGGTCCTACGTCCAGGTAGTGATAGACTGTGGCCATCGATCACGGGAACGTCAGGTCAGACGAACTCGAATCCAAAGTCGATGAGGTATTTCGGCTCAAGGGGATGGAGGGTGCCATGAGGTCTCATATGATCAGGGGAATACTGCCACTTCTTGCCTTGATTGGCTGCGCCCCCACGCCGTCGGAGGAGGGGCTCGACCCTCAGCGGGTCACCGTCAAGATCGACAGGGAGGTGAGCGTGATCGAGCCGAGCAAGGAAACGGGTCTCGCCCACGAGATGCTGGGCATGGTGCGCCACCCGGATGGCACCATCTTTGTCAGCACCGAGACCCAGGGGACCGATGCCGCGCTGGGATTGTTCAAGAGCACCGATGTGGGGGAGACATGGGAGACCTTGCGGGTGAATCTTGCAGACGTGAGGGGCAAACAGTACTTGCGAGGCTTGGGGGGGACCCGCGACGGACGCCTCTGGCTCCTGCACCAGAGTGCATCCGCGGATCTCTTCGTCTCCTTCTCGTCCGACGGTGCCCACACCTGGACGACCACTCCAGTCGAGTTCACCAACCTGGCGCCCCGGGCTCCGAAAGAGCCTTACGTGCACAGCCACAACGATTACAACACCTTTATCGAGCAGCCCGACGGCACCTTGATGTTCTCGGTGGGCCTGAGTTACGACCGAGGGTACTACCAGGACCCGGAGCACCTGATGGAAGGCCTCATGCGGCCCGACGTGGACGTGGGCGGCGAATTCATGTTCCGCTCTACCGACGGGGGCAAGACCTGGGGAGACGCGACCCTGGTGCACCCTCACGTCACCGAGGTGGGCCATGCCCTCGGCCCCAACAACCCGGACCGTATCCTGTCGATGACCCGCACCCAGCGAACGCTGCTGGCCGGGGAAGACCGGGAAGCGACGATCAAGAAGACGGGCTGCCCACCCGATACGCCGTCTGACGAGCCCGTGATCTACAAGAACGGACTCCTGCTGGAATCGACCGACGGGGGCCGGACCTTCCACGAGGCAGCGGGCGGTCTGACCGACTACCTCGGGCACCGGGCCACGATCCTGTGGGCCAGCAACAACGTGGTGGTCGTTTCCTCCACGGCGGGCAACCGGGAGAACAAGCGGGTCATGCGGATCAGCCTGGACGGCGGCAAGACCTGGGTGGACGGGACCAAGGCTGGAACTCAGTTGCTGAATCAATCGACCAAGTTCGTCTTCCAAACCGCACCTCCCACGGTTTCCTTCACCGCTCCCATGATTGAGCTGTCTCCGAACCACTTCCTGACGGTCTACGCCTACTGGGAGGACGAGTCGCTGAAGCGATACTACCAGGCTCCCAAGAATCCCTGTCCCCAGGGAGATGAACCGGGGGATTGCCCCTGGTTGGGGATTCGGGCGTTGTTCTGGCACCTGGAGAATATGCCTGAGAGATCGGCGTCCGCCGGGTGAGATCCCGGACACACATCGGCCGGGCCCCAAGGGTGTACACCGAGCTGTGAGCGCGGAGAAGTATCCACAATGTTGACCGCGCGCAGATCCTTCGTTCTTACCGCTGTCGCGACCATCCTGGCAGCAGGGGCTTGCTCGCGGTCAGACCGGGCTGATTTGTTGACGCTGGGAGTCTTTATGTTGATGCTGTTGAGCGTCTAGACGGTAGGGAGGACAATCATGCGCTGGACTTGTCGGATTTTCTCGCTCTTGTGCTGGCTGAACATCGGTATCCTCGTGATGGGTCAGACGGCGACGAAGATCCCCGAAAAGCGAGAGACTTTCGACGGGACCGGGCATCTCGTCACTGGAGGCAACCTCTCCAGTTCAAAGTATGTCAAAGGAACCTCGATCGAAGGCTCTTACGCACTGGTTGCCACGCGCCCCCTGAAGCTGGGCCGTGAACGCCAACTACTGATGGACGGCTATGTCGTCGAAGATACGGCCGGCTGTCGCAGGGTCGTGCATCAGCCACTTCGACACCCATCGAATCCCCTCATCGCAGGCAAGGCATTTCTCGACTACCAAGATACCGAAGGCCTGGGAACTCCCAGCGTGATCTACGATCGCGAGCAGGGGCTGTTCCGAATGTGGGCCAACAGCTGGAGGAGCTACCGGGATGCCGACCACCACTACGGACTCTACTACGAATCCAAAGACGGTATCAGCTGGCGCTCGCCTGAACTTCGGCTTCATCAAATCGAAGGGGTCGAGTCACCAAACGTGTTCTTCAACCGGCCCGACCGAAGCACTTCCGTTGCCGTAACCGAACTGCCTCCCAAATGGCGGCACAAGGGCCGTTTCCTGATGTCCTATCACAGTGGCGAGCTGGGGCGAGACCCGGCTACGCTGAGAAAGCCTGGTGGAGGCATGGAGATCCGGATCGCCTTCAGCGACGATGGGATCCACTGGAAGGACCAAGAAGAGAACCCCATATTCAGGGGGCAGAGTGACTGCGAGAACCAGATTCTCTACAACCCCGAGCGGGACGTGTTCATGCTCTACCGGCGTCCCCCCATCAATGCGAGCCAGATCCGCCGCATTGCCTATTCCGAAAGTCCGGATCTGATTCGTTGGACCCAACCCACCCAGATCATCCGACCGGACGAACTGGATGCCTTCTCCCTCTATGGAATGACCGTAGCCCGCTACCAGGGAGTCTACCTGGGTTTTCTGGAGATGTTCTACAAGCAGCAACCCCTGGACTGGAACGCCACGCCGGAAAAACACATGCAAGTCGATCTGCAGCTGGCCTGGAGCCGAGATGGCGTCCACTGGGAGCGCCATCCTGCCCGTCCCATCTTCCTGCCGACAGGCCCAGCCGGTAGCTACGACTGGGGCATGGTCTACCCGGCCGTTGGCCTGGTCGAACGCCAGGATCGAATCGACCTCTACTATGCCGGCCGGGAACAGCTACACGTGCGCATGCCGGGAAACTCCAACATCTGCCTCGCCAGTCTACGAACGGACGGGTTCGTCTCCCTCGAAGCTCCGGAAATCGGGTTCGTCTTGACCCGGCCCCTGGAGTGCCCCGGAGGAAGACTGCGCATCAACGGCAGGACATCCGAGAAAGGCTCGATCCAGGTGGCAATCCGCCGTGGAGACGGTGAGTTCGATGGGAAATGGATCCCTGGGCGGGACTTCGATCAATCGCTTCCCTTCAGCGGAGATTCGACGAGCCAGGTCCTCGTCTTCAGGGAAGCCGACAATCTGGATTCCCTGAAGGGGCAAGCCGTCCGACTTCAGTTCCGGCTGGAACAGGCCCATCTCTACTCTTTCTGGTTCGATTAGACTCCCGGCCCTGGAAAACCAGCGTGGAAAAAGCCACAGGGGGTTATAGAATGGGCATGATGAACCGCGAACGCTCTTCAATAGCAGACTCAGTTCTCCATGGTTCCTCCTCCGAGTGGGGCTCAACATCTCCATACCCTGTTCTTCGCTGGACAGGACTGGCGTGTCGAACCCTGATCGGCTTCCTGATCTCACTGAGCCCTTGCCTTGCCGCCAGTGATACTCTGCGCGTCGACACACCCATGGTGCCTCCCACCTGGGCACTGCTGGAGCGCGAGCTGCTTCGGTCTTCGTCCGAGGCCTGCAAACTGCTGGCGGACTGGACGCTCGACGAGAGGGGATATCTGCTGCACCGCCCCCGATGGGGTGTAATCGACGGTCCGGACGATGCCATCGAGACCTTCGACAATTGGCCTCTTCTTCACGCTCTGGGCGGTGCCGACTCGGTTCTGGAGGACTACAACCGGGCTCAGGAAGGTCACTGGCTCCAGTATTCTGAGCTGCGGACGGTAAAGACGGATCTGGCCCGGGAAGGGGCATATTTCCAGGAATTCATCACGATGTCCGATTGGGCCCATACCCTGGAAGGCATGCAGTCTTTCCTTTCCCTTGGGCTTTCGGCCCCGGAGGACCCGAACTTCAGGAAACGCATGAAACGCTTTGCCGGGCTCTACATGAACGAGGACCCGGCGGCACCCAACTACGATCCCGCGCACAAAGTGATCCGCAGTGTCTGGACCGGTAGCAAGGGGCCCATGATGCGCAAGCCGACGGTCTACGACTGGGTGGGAGATCCTCTTAGCGGACGCTTCCACTTCCTCCACAGTGCCGCCGGTGCAGGGCAGATGATCGACTTCGACGAACATTATCCGAAGATGCTGGCCCACTGCGAGAACTACACCGATAGCGCGGGCGATAGCCACTTGAATCTGTACGCTACCAACCTGGCTATAAACGCCTACGCCCTCACCGGAGAAAGGAAGTACCGCGATTGGCTTCTGGAGTATGTGGATGCCTGGAAGGAGCGAATCGACTCGAACGGTGGGAACATTCCGACCAAGGTGGGGTTGGACGGCAAGTTGGGTGGTGCTTCGGGACAGTGGTGGAAAGGCCTCTACGGCTGGAACTTCAGCAACTTCGACGCCGAAGTCGGTTACGTCAAGCATCGTGGAAACTTCTATCTGGGCCCTTGGGACGGCTTTGGGAACGCCTTTCTGGTGACTGGGGATCCCGCCTACATCGCCGTGCTGCGTCGCCAGCTGGACAACCTCTACGAGCACAAGAAGATCGTCGACGGCAAGACACAGATCCCCTGGAACTACGGCGATCCACGCGGCTACAAGTACTCGGAGCGGGCCGAGTGGTACAACTGGACCGACAAGCTGCCCCACAACCTTCTGACGGAGATCTACATGTGGTCAATGGATCGCCGAGACCTGGAGAGAATCCCCAGACAAAGCTGGATCGGCTTCCTGGAGGGAACTGATCCCGAGTACCCGGAGAAAGCGTTTCGCCTCGACCTGGAAGCAGTCAGCGAGGCGGCTGGGAAGATTGAGAGAGATCCAACGACGCCCGACACCCGTTTGGCGGACTGGTTCATGTCCTTCAATCCAGCCCGAACCGAGAGCCTCAACAACCTGATGCTGGGCGGCTATTACTCGACCGGAGTCGTTCGGACCTTGCACAGTCGGTTGCGCTACTTCGATCCCGTCAAACGGCGCTCGGGACCTCCCGAGGACGTTGCGGCACTGGTGGACAAGCTCACCGCCGACTCGGTCAGCGTGACGCTGGTCAATCTCAACCCAGTGCATCCACGAGAGCTGATCGTCCAGGCCGGGGCCTATGCTGAGCATCAGTTCACAGCCGTGAAGCGAGCGGGTCAAGAACAACAGATTGATGGATCTTCTATCGCTATCCGGCTAGAGCCTGGCAGTGGAGATCGCCTGACGTTTCAGATGGACCGTTACGCCAACCAGCCCACGCTGCTTCCGCCCTGGAGCCGCTAACCGAGTACGAGGCATCATCATCTGCAGAAGAAGCCCTTCGCGGGAAAAAGCTGAAGTTCTCGCAGAATCACCCAAATCCTGGTGCCAAAAGAACGAACTTCAGACAATCTATACTCTGCGGCCGGCCTCCCTCTCCCCGAGTGGGCCCGAGTTGCAGCCGATCCCAATCCCGGCAGGCTGCACCATGCCCTGGAAAAGTTGGTCGGCTCAAGCCGTCTCGCTGCCGAAGTAAAGAAGGCCCGGAAGCTGATCGGGGAGGCCCTCGAGCGCCGGATCTTCGAGGACAGAGCGCCCATCGTACTGGTCCGCTGTCCAGGTCGCGCGCGTATCTTCGGCGGTCACTGCGATTTACCTTCTATCGGAGGAATGTCGGTCGATGTAGCAACTCATCAGAGCTTTCTGGCTCTGGTCCAGCGGACCACTGACGGAGGGGTCCGAGCCGAGAACCTGAACTCGTTCCATCCCCCTCTGGATTTCGGGATCTCAGATACCGATACGCTTCCCCACGACGCCCAGAGAATCCGGGGACGCTCGGAGTGGCTCCGCTGGACAGAGCGACAGAACACCAACCACACCTGGGAGGGCTTGGTAAAAGGGACTCTCGCATTCATCCGGACCGGCTGGCTGGATTCGGAAAAACGCCGCCAGCAGGCCCTCAGAAACCAGGGTCTGCGAATCTTGATCTCGGAAAGCGATCTCCCATCGGGCAAGGGGCTGAGCGCTTCCTCGGCACTTCCGGCAGGCCTGGGCATTTCCCTGAACGCGCTCTGGGAGCCAACACAGGGGAACTCCGGCCCCTTACTTTCGCCCTCCGAACTGAGGCAGCTGGACTACGCAGCGTATCTGGCGGGAGATCTGGGAGGCCTGTCCGACATCACGGCCATTCTCGAAGGTCGCCGGGGAAGGGCGACCGTTCTCTGGTATTCACCCGACCACGTCGACCAACGCCCTTTGATCCCAGATGATCTTCGCGTCTTTGCCGTTGATTCGGGGGTGGACCGATTGGATAGCCCAGGATCAGACCCCTGGCTCAGCAGCTTCTCGCGACATACCAAGACGCTGGGCAATGTGGGACCGCCCTTGGCAGTCCTCTGGATGCGCCACCTCTCTCGGAGCGTCGAAGAACTTCGTCTTCTGGAGGGAATCCTGCTGTCGAGCGGAAGCCAGGTCTCGCGCTGCGGACTACTGCGCGAGTTGACGCCGGCTGGATCCCTTTCAGATGACTCTTACCGAGCCGGGTTCGTCGAACAGCTTCTCGAAAGGATTCCCAACGATTGGACCCTGGAGCAAATCCAGGGGGTGCTGCACGCTTCCCTTCCCGACCTGCGGGATGACCTGGCAGAGCTAGCCGCTGAGCTGACACCCCTGGGAGAGCAGAGTGTTTCAACCACCCCTATTCCAATGCGCCAGATGGCCTATTACGGAATCCAGGAGATCAAACGGGGCATCGCCTACGTCGCCGCCCTCTCTGGGGGCGACATCTCCACTCTGATTCGCCTTTGCAACGAGGCTCACGATGGAGATCGAGCCATCTACGATCCGTTCAGCAGGACATCACGGGGACAAGCAGCTCTGACCTGGTGGGGCCAGAAGAATCCTCGAGAGGCTTTCCAACGCAGCCTCCCCAGCATCGATGCTTCGGTAGATGATTTTCGCGAATTCATGGACAAGACCTGTGGTCAAGACCAGGCCAGCGCCCGCATCAGTGGGGCCGGTCTGGGAGGTCTAATCTCAGTTCACGTGAAGGTTCAACACCACGAGAGGGCACTCGACTGGTGGAAGGAAAGAGGGCACCAGACGATCCAGATCGATCCCAGCGAAGGCACCTGCCTGATCCAGGTTGGCAGTTGACCTGGAACTTGAAAGGATTCGTCGCACGTCTGAACGTCGCACGTCTCTGCTCTACGAACCGCGCGGCGAACGGGACTTGTCCTACGCCGAAGAAAAAGTTTCTTTCTCGAATGGGGCCAGGGTTCCTGGGGGCGGAACTAAGCTGAAACTTCATTGGGTAGGAGATCATCCAAGAGTCGCCAATGACAGAGCCGTGACTGCAAAGGAGCGGTCCCGGCATACGGATGCCGGAAACAACCGACCAAACAGACGGTGGCCGATTGCATCTCCTTTTTTATGGCATGTCCCGATCGGTGATCGGGACCGCTCCTTTGCAGTCACGGCTCTGTCATTGGCGGTAGCGACAATCACGGCAGACGTAACCGAAGTTTCGTTCTCGAATGGGGCCAGTGCTTCCTGGGGGCGAGACTGACCTGGAACTTCAACGATCGGTGGATGGCCTTTGTCGTGGCGGTGGCCTGGAGGCCAAAGCTACGTCCCTCGCAAAAACCTCAACCCAACTAATTGCAGGTCGCGGAGACGCGCCGATTCAAGGATCGTCCCGCTTCGTCCTTATTGGAGGCTATCGGCTCTTTCTCGCCTTTTCCGACGGCGCTGATCCGCCCAGCATCTAGTCCGCGCCGGACAAGGTTATCCACCACGGATTGGGCCCGTCGCTTGGAAAGATCCAAGTTGTAGTTGTCACTACCTTCACTGGAGGTGTGCCCCTCGATCTCAATGGTCGCATCGGATACTCCCTTGAGACAGTCGAAAAGGTCGCTCAGGACCGGGTCAGACTCGGGCCGAAGCTTGGCCGAGTCGTATTCGAATTGAACATACACCGTCGATCCGCAGCCCAACTCAGGCTGGGGGATGTCCGAGCACTTGGTAACCGTCCCTGAGGGTGCCGGCGGACCGCCGAACATGTTGAACGGTCCATTGTTCGAGTTCGCCGCTCCTCTCAGGGCACCCTCGCGATCGAGCAACAGCACATACTGTGTAGGTGTCCCGCCAGTGGTCACCCCTTGGGCACGTAGGATATTTCCTATGACAGTTCCACTGATCGTGGTGCTGACGTGGCAGCCGGTGACACTCCCACCCTCCTGCTTGAGCTCGATCATACCGGAGGAGCGATCGATGTCGGGTAGCTTCGTATCCCAGATCCCGGCAAATCCGTCCTCGAAGGGGACGGTTTCCTGGGTGCCATGCCCTATCAGCTCACTGAACTGGTAGCCCATCTTGTCGGATCCTTCTTGAATACCGCCGCGGAGGACAAGCCTCACGAAGCGCACAGGCTTCCTGCCCGTGAGAGGCAGGTCCGTCTCCAATCCCCGTTTCTTGTGGGTTTCCAGGGTAGCGCTGGCGAGGGGGTCAAAGCCCCCCTTGGGGCTGCTGGAAGAGCCCGAGACCTCAATCTCTCGAAAGAAGGTCACGTAGGCAGAGGGTACTTCCGATACCTCAGGTACGGCAAGACGGTCAAAGGTTGTCAGAGACGGTAGTTCATAGACGAGCTCGAGCTGCCCCTCTGGTCCGGCGCCGGTGAGCATCGCGCGAGGCGTGGTGCGCCCGTCGTAAGTCTCAAAAGCCTGATGGCGGTCCCTTTTCCGCACCGCTGAAGGAGATGCTCACCAAACTGGCACCTTGGGCATAGCTGATGAGGTCGAGGGGCGGAGGCGCATCCGACGAGGTCCCTGGGGCCTTGGGACTCGACAAGCCGGATGGCGAGGCCGCAGGGCCGACGCCGGCACCCGATCGGGGAGCCTCCTTCAGCATCGGCGAAGCGCCCGCCGCCGACTCCTCCCCGCCGCCGGAGCAAGCGGCCCCCAGCATCAGGGCCAAGACCACTAGAATCATAATACCTCGCATACCATTTCGTTTTTCCAGAGAAACAGGGTCAATCGCCGCCTGGAAGACCTTCCTGAGCCTCCTGCGACCAGACACGCTCAGCATAGGATAGAACACCCTGCACACCGAGGTCCAGCGTCCAGATCGCCCCGGTCTGTCCCTCACAGACCAGGAGCTTATTGCCTCGAAATATGACGTTGGTCGGAAAAAGGCCGGGAACGCGAAGCCGATCGATCTCATCTCCTACTGGAGAAACAACGGCAATCTGGCCGTGACCGAATAGCGTGACATAGAGGTCGCCATTGGCGGCGACACGAATGCCGTCGGGGCCCACTCGCCCCTCGAAATGCACAAACTCGGTCAAGCCCTCTGCCAGTAAACCTTCCGGATCCAAGAGCGCGGTCAGGACCTTACCGGTAGTCGTTTCAACGACATAGATCCGCCCGCCGTCGGGTGAAAAATCAAGCCCATTTGTAAACTCCAGCCCATCGGCCAGGATCTCAGCCGATCCCTCATCGGTTACCCTGGAAAGCCTACTCCCGGGGCGGCCGCGCCAGGCATTCCCAGGGTCAGTGAAATAGATACTCCCATCGGGCCCGAAAAGGATCTCGTTGGGGCCACGCAAGGGGGAACCATCCTGGTAGCGGTCACAGAATACTTCCAGCGAGTCCTTGGAGGTCGACCTATAGAGCTTTCGATGCGCCAGATCCGTGATGTAGAGACTCCCATCGGGATGTATGGCAACTCCCTGGGTCTTTCCACCAGTCGTGACAAAGTGCGCAACCTCTCCATAAGGCGAGATCTTGGAAACGAAATCGGCGCGGCAATTGGCGACGTAGAGGTTCCCTTCCCGGTCGAAGGCTGGACCCTCCGGCATCGAGAGTCCGCGGGCGTACAGCTCCGCATCCCTTAATTCCTGCCGCTCGGAGACCGGTCCAAGAATGCGGCGCGGGGCCTTGTGTCGGGGAAGAGGGATCTGGACCTCACGTCCACAGCGAGCTGAGAGATAGGCAGCCTCCATGATTTCTACGCAGCGCAGCCCGTCCCAGCCCGTCAGTATCGGCTCCTGATTTTCCAACACCCAGGCCGCAAAGCTCGTCAGCTCGGTGGTGTAGGCCTCGAGAAATCCTGCTTCATTGTCGAACTCGGATCTCTCCTCCTGACCCTCCCAACCCTGAATCGATACGCTGCACTCGGAGGGGTTGTAAAGCACCCCGCCCCGCTCCAGGACGATGTGTACACCAAAGGCCTCGCGGAAGGTGCGCACACCGGAGAAAGGACAGACCTGAAGCGTCCCGACCACGCCTGATTCGAACTGGATCATAAGCGAGATTGCGTCTTCGTAGTTGCTACGATGATCGGTCTTCACCGGGCTCCGGGCGAAGACAGATCCCGCTTCACCACAGATATACCGAAGAAAGTCGATGTCGTGCACTCCGGACGCGTGAAGAAGGCCTCCGCCCTTATCGCGATCGAGCCACCAACCCCACCAATCGCGATGGTAGAAACCGTTGATGTTCACGGCCAGGACGCGTCCCAAGTGTCCACCCCGAACTACCTCCGCCATCTTCTGATACTGGGGACGAAGACGCCGTTTATGCCCGACCATCAGCTTGACACCCGCCTTGTCCGCAGCCTCGATCATGTCATGGCACTCCTCGACGTTGAGGGCCATGGGCTTTTCGCAGAAGATGTGTTTCCCAGCGGCCGCTGCCTCCAGCGCCAGAGAGCGGTGAAGATGATTGGGGGCGGTCAAGACCACCGCCTCAGCGTCCGTGCTGGATAGGCAAGACTGAAGCGAGGCGAACGGCCGAACAGACAGGCTCTGGGCAAGAGGATCGAGCTTCGCCGGCTCTGGGTCACAAAGACCCACAATCTGAAATTGTGGAAGCGCTCCAATCAGCTCTGCCAACTGGGATCCGAAGCTACCGCAGCCTACCACTGCGACTTTCAGTTCATCCATTTCTCAGAGTCCGCAGGCCAGCTCACCGATCCGAAAGCAACACCCCCCCGGACGCCCAATGCTCGCGGGGAACCTCCTCGATAATGATTTTGGTTGCATCGGGCGTCGTCTCGCAGATCTCGACGATCGCATCGGTAAGGGCCTTTACTAGACGTCTCTTCTGATCCTGCGATCGACCGTCTAACATTTTGACGTTGATGAAAGGCATGGAGTCCTCCTTGTGCTAGTTTGCAGCGAACCGTGCTGAGGGGTCAGGATACGCGATCCAACCGAGCGGGTGAACCCGACCAGTTAATTTCGAACGTGCGCGCCAACGCCCCATTCCGGTCTTGAACCTCGCTTTTCTACCTGCTATTTTCAGCCCACTAGATTCTCATCCTTTTTTATTTTTTGTCTGTTTCTGAGGACCCTTCCATGAAGATGATTCGTCTCACTCCTTTGCTCCTTCTTCTCGGCATTTTTACCCATGGATCCGCGATCGCCCAACCGGAGCTGCTCTTCGGGCAGGTAGCCATCGGTGGCCAGGGCGATCTGGCAATCGAGACGGTCATTTCGGCAACGAATTCCGGCTCTCAGATCTACAACGGCGTCTTCAGCTTCTGGACGGGGGAAGGCGTGTCCTGGAACCCCCTGGTCAATGGAGCCGCCACAACGAACGGCCAGCATGCCATCACCATCCCACCGAACGAAACCCTTTCGCTGAGTCTCACCGGAACCACCATCGAGTCGGGCTCAGCTAGTTTGCGAGGCACCGGTCCCCCCGAGACCGCCGTCGATGGCAACCTCACTTATTTCTTTCGCACTGCCGGCACGCTCACCGACAGCATTGGCGTCGGTCCTTCCAGGGAGATCTATCGCGCCACCCTTCCCTTCCAGGACTTTTCCACGATTGCTCTGGCCCTTGCCAACCAGGATACCAGTGCGAAAAACATCCGCCTCCGGCTTCGGGCAGCGGACGGTACAGTGGCTGAGAATCATCAGCTGGCGCTGGTTGGCAACGGCCACCGCCCCCGATTTCTCAGCGAATTCTTCCAGACGACGTCGGTGGTAGCAGGCCGAGTCGACATCGAAGCGGATCAGCCCATCTTCGGAACGGCACTGACGCTTACCGAAGGGGAAATCTCGACCCTTCCTCTGGAGGCAGCTCGAGTCGAATACTCTTTTCGCACCGACGCCGCGGATGGGACCGTCACTCTCGGAAAGATCACACTCTGGGCAGAGGGCTTTTTCGTCAAGGGCTTTCTGCACGTGACTGAGGAGGATGGAGTTGCCGTTGCCGTTGCGCCAGTCGCCGTAGGAGGGCGTCTACAGGATGGCGTGCTTCGCCTCGCCTTCGCTCTGAGCGGACAGTTCTTCGAGAGATCGGTAGTCGGCATCGAATTCCAGAGCTTCTCGTTCGAACTGGCCCAACTACAGGGCGACCTGGCAGAGATCCTTGTCGATGAGGAGGAGGTTTCGACAGGAGTCGTGCGGCTAACCAGGGTTTTGCCCTGACCCCGAGACCTCGGCCGTGGTGACTGTTCTAAACCGTCTTCCTCCTGGAGAGTCTGACCAGGAAAGACTACCCTTACCAGGGAATTTCAACTGGACTTGGAGGAGCGAAGAATGAAAGCGAACCTGTTTTTTCTCCTAATAGCAATGGCCGGCAACACAGCCCTGGGACAGCTGATCCAGCTGGGCCCGGAGCGGCAACTCTTCGTGGATGACTCGCTGATCGAGAGCATCAGCGGAGCACGGCGGGTGATGAATCCGGCCGTAAAGGTCAAACATAATCCGGTGATCCGCCCGGAACATCCCTGGGAGGGCAAGGACGTTCGCGTCTCACATGTTTTCCCGGACGAGAAAACCGGCACCTTCAAGATGATCTATAGCGGCTACACCTTCCGGGCCACACAGGGAGAAAAAGAGATCATCGTGGACGGTGAAGGCCAACCCGTTACCTGCCTGGCAACCTCCAAAGATGGCATCCACTGGGAGAAACCGGTGCTCAACCTCGTTGAGTTCAATGGATCCAAAGCCAACAACCTGATTCCCAAGGAACAGGTCATGCCCTACATGTTCCGGGACTCCAACGAGACCGATCCCGAAAAGCTCTACAAAGGCCTCATTCGTCACGGTTCCACCGATACCACCATGCAGTTCGATCTCTACTTTTCACCGGATGGATTGAGCTGGACTCCCTATAAGAACAACCCGGTCATCGACACCTCTCCTCGGATTGGTCGATGGGGACCCACGGAGTTCATGGGATGGGACCCCATCAGAAAAACCTACGCCGCCCACCTGGAGAATTGCCTCCATCAGCGTTGTTCTCTGGACCGGAGGTTGATTGGAAGGGTCGAAAGCCGTGACATGATCCATTGGGGAGTCCCGGAAACCATCATCGTTCCGGATGACAAAGACTATCCGGATACCGAGTTCTACGACATGCCAGCCATCACCTATCAGAATGTCTATGTGGGGCTGTTGTGGAACTTTCGAACCACCGACACCACCATCCTGCCCCAGATCGTCTTCAGCCGCGACGGTATTCACTACAACCGGGAGTTCAGGGAGCCCTTCATTCGCCGAGGAGATAACGGAGATTTCGACTCTTCGGTGGTGTATCCGGATCAGCCCGTCGTCGTGGACGGTAGGACCTTCAGTTTCTATACAGGTGCCAACTGGCGCTCTCCGGAGCACCTTCTGGAGCTTGGCGATGAGGCCATTGGAGCGATTGGGCTGGCCATCAGTCGACAGGATGGTTTCGTTTCGGTGAACGGGGCCAAGGGCGCAATGAAGCTCAACCGCCTGGGGACTTCCAAGAGCGACACGAGCACCTTCAGCCAGCTGACCACGCGTTCGTTCAGCTTCTCGGGGAGCCGGTTGTACCTCAATATGAAGTCAGCGCTACGGCAGTGGGGCGCAGGCCCTTGCGAAGTCAGGGTTGAGATTCTAGGCCCGGATCACCAGTTTGTTAAGGGTTACGGCTTTGAGGAAGCCGATCCCATGACCACGGGAGGGCTCGCGGAGATGGTTTCGTGGAAAGGGTCTTCGGATCTGAGCAAGCTGAAGGGCAAACCCATAAAGCTGCGCTTCTACTTCAAGAATGCAAAGCTCTACTCCTTCGTCTTCAAATAGCATTTCGGGTTCGTTCGGTGCCAACCGCACTGGCCCCATTCGAGAAGGAAATTTCAGTCGATAGACGTGGCGGCGGGCTCCAGGCCGCCGTGCTTCGAGCCTTTGGATCGAAGGCGGAAGACTTCGGCCTGGAGACCGAACCCACGTCCGCCACCCGCAGGAACCCAATGAAGTTTCAGCTTAGTCCCGCCCCCGCTGCGCTGCCCCATTCGAGAAAGAAACTTCCGTCATTTCTAGCAACATCGAGAGCTAAGTGACGCTTGTAGCACGGGCACTCCTGCCCGTTGGTGTCCCCGACGGGCAAGAGTGCCCGTGCTACAGGTCACTGCTCTGTCAGATGCTGTTTCCTACACCTTCCTTCTGCCAATGAAGGTTCAGCTTAGGTCTAGATAATGATTTCACAGCTCTGCAGGCAGGCCGGACTCAGGTGCACGATCTCCAATTGAAGAAGAGCAAGATATTGCCTGCCGTAGCCCGGGCAAAGACGCCCACACGAGTCACTGGGCCAAAAGCAGTTCCACAGGTGGCAAAGGTCACGAGACCGAAAACGGGCAAGGCGATAAGAACGGTCCCTCGGGTGACGAAGTCTACGACCGCGAAGAAGGCCACCGCGACAAGAACTGTTCCTAAAGTAGCGACCACCGCTGCCCGGCCGATCGCCCCGGGCGAAGTTCGGGGTCAAGTCCGAGGGCCCAACCGCAAGGGACTATCCAACGCGCGGGTGGAACTGATAGACCTCGCCGGAAACCGGATCCGAGGTAGAAGCACAACCGGTTCCGACGGTCAGTATTCGATCAAAGCTCCGGCAGGCCGCTATCGGCTCAAAGCCGGACACAGCTCCGCGTTGGCCGCTGCGAAATCTATCACCGTCCCCGCTGGAGCCGCGGTGAGACATGATTTCGATCTCAGGAAAACCCAGGCGGCCGTTCAAAAGACCGTGAAACGTCCTGTTCCTACCTTGGCCAAGAGCAAGACCACGACACGAACCACACCGGCTCTAAGGCCGCCCTCCAAGTCCGCTCCAGCGATTGCCGGCGGAGGCCTTCGGGGACGGGTGACCGACGCGAAGACCAAACGCCCAGTCGCCGGTGCCAAGGTTTCGATATCCGGCGGATCTCCAAATGTGCAGCGGGCCGTTGGCACGGATCGCCAGGGCAACTATGCTGTCGGTAGCCTCCCCCCAGGTAGATATCGAGTCGCGGTCTCGAAGTCGGGCTACTCGCAGGTAGCGGGAAACCTTGGGGTCCAATCCGGAAAATCCACGAATTTTAGCGTTCGTCTTCCCGTGGCTACCTCGAAACAGGCCATTGCGGCCAGGAAACCCGCGAGCCAGACCCGAAGAGTCGTCCCCAAGTTTCAGGTTCGCCAGGGACGGCTGACAGGCCGTATCGTCGACGCCGG
This sequence comes from Acidobacteriota bacterium, assembly GCA_965222655.1. Lineage (GTDB taxonomy): Bacteria > Acidobacteriota > UBA6911 > RPQK01 > JAJDTT01 > CAUZIZ01. The sequence goes on along the minus strand of CBDCUP010000021.1, from coordinate 415,188 downwards.
CAACGAAAGGTACATTCCGGGAGCCACGGTAAATATCTCGGGCCGGCAAAACGTCGGAACCAATTCGACCGGCACCTATTCCGTCAACCTGGCGCCCGGCAACTATCGAGTGACGGTCAGCAAGAGCGGCTATGCAGGCGCCAGCGCCAACGTCGCCGTCAGAAGCGGGCAGACAGCTACTGCAAGCTTTCGATTGAATCCGCTCAAACGTGCCCCGGTGGTGATTCAGCCCAGGGTAGTTCCGAAGAAATAGAGCGCGAGGACCTCCCAAGAAAGGCGGTTGTTCGACCTCACGTCAACAACTGCGCAACTACGTTCCCACCGACGTCCGTCAGACGGAATTCCCGACCTTGAAAACGAAAGGTCAGCCGGGTGTGGTCGAGTCCCAGGAGGTGGAGAATGGTGGCGTGGATGTCGTGCACGTGGAACGGATCCTCGATGGCAGAAAAACCCAGATCATCTGTCTTTCCAAGGGTCTGACCAGCGCGGATCCCTCCGCCGGCGAACCACATGGTGAAGGCGTCTATGTGGTGGTTCCGGCCCAGGGAATCCCGCTTCTCTCCCATCGGTGTACGGCCGAACTCGCCTCCCCAGATCACCAAGGTCGAGTCCAGCAGTCCTCGCTGCTTCAGATCTCGGATCAGGGCAGCACAGGGGCGGTCGGTCTCGAGGCAGACCTGATCCAGCCCCTCCAGCAGATTCACATCCGCATTCCCATGGTGGTCCCACTGACTGTGGTAGAGCTGGACAAAGCGCACGCCGCGCTCTACCAGGCGACGCGCCAGTAGGCAGTTGTTGGCAAAGGACCGGGCACCTGGCTCGGCGCCGTACATCTCGAGGGTCTGCGGAGTTTCCTGTGAGAAATCGATTAACTCCGGTCCGCTGGTCTGCATCCGGTACGCCATTTCATAGGAAGCGATCCGGGTCGAGATTTCAGGATCTCCGGTCTCGGCCAGATGGGCCAGATTCAGTCGGCGGATCGCCTCCACCCGCTGCCCCTGCTGCTGACGACTCATGCCTCCGGGGCTGGAGAGATTCAAGATGGGGTCTCCGCCGCTGAAGAAAGGGACACCCTGATGGCTGGTAGGGAGGAAGCCGCTCCCCCAATTCGTGGCGCCAGCCCGGGGTCCCAGGGGGCCGGACTGCAAGACCACAAAGGCCGGCAAGTCCTGGGCCTCGCTCCCCAGACCGTAGCTGATCCATGACCCCATGCTGGGTCTACCGGGTCGGCTGGATCCGGTGTTGCTGAAAACCTGCGAGGGGCCGTGGTTGAAGTTGTCCGTGGAAACGGTAGAAATAAAGGCCAGATCGTCCACGATGGAGGCGGTATGGGGCAGGCAGGAAGAGACGGTCTTGCCCGACTGACCGTAGCGCTGGAATGCCCGCTCCGATCCCAAGAGCTGCGGCTTCTCCTTGGTAAAGAAGTCCATGAAGGCAAAGCGCTTGTCCTTCAAGAAGGAGTCTGGGATTGGCTTTCCATCCAACTCGCGGAGCCGGGCTTGTCGTCGAACAGGTCGAGCTGGCTGGGGCCACCTACCATATAGAGAAAAATGATGTTTCGGACGCGGCCCGGAAAGTGCGGCTCCTTCGGCGTCAGCGGAGTCGAAGCAGCCAGGTTCTGCCCCAGGAGCCGCCCATCGGTAAGCAGTGAGGCCAGGGCGACGCGGCCCAGACCCATCGAACACCGGCTAAAGAAGTGCCGCCGAGTAGTCTCTTGCAGCCAGCCCACCTTCGTGTTCATCTTCATCTCCCGCCCCATTATCCAAGGGCACCATTCGAGACATTACTCCCTTGTGATGAACTCATCCAGGTTCATCAAAACACTGGAGAGCAGTGTCCAGACGGCCAATTCGCCGACATCATTCACTTCCGTATCCGCAGCAACCAGGCTATGAGCCTGTGACGGATCATCCCGCAGATCCTCCCGCTGTTGGGCAAGATAGGTCTCCAGCTGAACTCTCTCCTCCCGAGTAGGCTCCCGGGTCAGGCAGAGACGAAACGCATAGTCGATCCTCGCGGAATCCTGCCGGGGAGCCTCAACCATCAATCGCCGCGCCAGGCCCTGGGCAAATTCGAAGAAGGCCTTGTCGTTGAGCAGGGTCAGCGCCTGCAGCGGCGTGTTGGAGCGGCTGCGCCGGGTACAGCTGATGAGCCCATTCGGACTATCGAACACCATCAACGCGGGATGGGGTGTCGAACGCCAGAAATGCGTATACAGACCTCTCCGGTAGCGATCCTTGCCACTGCTGGCCTTCCACTCGCGCTGACTGTGACCCAGTGTGCTCACGCCCGAGGGCTGCGGAGGAAAGACGCTAGGCCCCCCGATCTCCGGGTTCAGCAGTCCGCTGGCAGCCAGACACACATCTCGCACAGCTTCCGACTCCAGACGGAGCCGATGTTGGCGCGCCAACAAACGATTTGCCGGATCGATTCGCTCGAGTTCCGGACGGCGGCCCGAGGCTTGGCGATAGGTAGATGAGGTGACGATCAGTCGGTGCAACGCCTTCAGACTCCAATTCTTCCGAATCAACTCGGAAGCCAGCCAATCCAGAAGCAGAGGATGGGACGGCAGAGATCCCTGAACTCCGAAATCGTTCTCGGTGTCCACCAAACCTGTTCCGAAATATCGCTGCCAGATGCGGTTGACGGTGACCCTGGCCGTCAGAGGATTCTCAGGATGAACCAGCCAACGCGCAAGATCCAGACGCGTCGGCCTGGAGTTGGAAGAAAGGGGAGGCAAGACCGCAGGAACACCTGGCCGCACCGGATCGCCCCGACGGGTGAACTCGCCTCCAAGATGAATATAGGCCTCCCTTGGAGTTGGCAGTTCCTCCATCACCAGGGTACTCGTCAGCTTCGGCTCAACAGCCTTGAGGGCCTCGACGCCTTTCAGCCGAGTCGAATAACCCAGGTCCCCTTCCTTGTAGAGCTTGTTGAGGGTCTTGGTCTGGATCTCATTTCGCTGATCCACCGGCAAATCCAGGATCCGCTGTGTCTCCGGCTTCAGCTTGCGCCGATCTTCAGGGGTCATTTCTCTTTCCCACTGCGCACTGCGGGACAATAGCTCGGTTTCGTACTCCTTCAATTCCTGAGACAGAAGCTGCAGCTGAGCGCGGATCACCTCACGTGTGGCGAAATCCTCTTTCTCACCGAACTCCAGTAGCGGCCAATGCTTGGGCTTGTCAGTATCCTCCCATTCCGGGCTCTTCTCGTCCACATTGTTGAAGAAGGCATAAAACTGGAAGAACTCGCGTTGAGAGATCGGGTCGTATTTGTGATCATGGCAACGGGCGCAGCCCAAGGTCAGCCCTAGAAAGGCCGTCCCAGTCGTCTCCACCCGATCCACCACAGCTTCGACCCGATACTGCTCTACATCTACGCCGCCTTCCAGATTTAAGACGGTATTCCGGTGGAACCCGGTGGCAACCCTCTGCTCCTCGCTGGCATCGGGAATCAGATCTCCGGCCAACTGTTCCAGGACGAACTGGTTGAAGGGAAGATCCCGATTGAGCGCCTTTATGACCCAGTCGCGGTACATCCAGATCTGCCGCGGTCCGTCGGCAAACCCGTCGGAGTCCGCATAGCGGGCCACATCCAGCCAACGACGTCCCCAGCGCTCACCGTAGTGCTCCGAAGCAAGTAAACGCTCAACCACTCGCCCATAGGCGGCGGGACTGGGGTCAGCGAGAAATGCCTCTATTTCCGCCGGTGCAGGAGGCAAACCCACCAGATCAAGGCTGAGTCGACGCAGCAGTATCGCCGGTGCCGCCTCGGGGGACGGCTGCAAGGCCTGCTGCTCCAGTTTCGCCAGAATGAAGCGATCGATCGGGTTTCGAAGCCACACACTACGCTGAACCGAAGGCTCCGGGGGGCGCCTCACCGGCTGGAAGGACCAGTGACCGGCCATACCAGCACCCTTCTCTGCCCAGGGCACTCCGCGTTCGACCCAGCGCCTCAGCCTCTCGATCTCGTCATCGGGCAACTTGCCACCCAGAGGCATCTTCAATTCACCCAGATAGGACAGAGCCTGAATCAATCGGCTCTTATCGGGCTCCCCGGGGACAATCACCGGACCGCGGCTTCCCCCGTCGAGCGCGTCCTTTCGGCTCTCGAGAGACAGTCCGCCACTGCGCACCTTGCGGCTATGGCACCCAAGGCAGCGAGTCTGGAGTATGGGAGGAATCTCGTCCTGGAATACGGAGGTCGACTCCTGACCCAGCAAGAAAACAGGGCTCAGGATCAAAACGAAAGGAAGCAAACACCACATCCCCGCCCCAGTCACTGCTTGGACCAACCGATTCGCGTCACTCTGCAAGGTTGCCCAATTATAGATCCTCTCACCCGGACGCGCCATCTTGACGAATCTGGACAAGCCTTAGACTTCGTGGCGGTGGCCTCCAGGCCGCCGTACGTCGAGCTGAGCTCGACCGCTTTACTTCGGCCTGGAGGCCAAACCCACGGCACAGACCAAATGTGCCGCATCTCCTGCCAAAAGAGAGGCTTTAAGCCCCCAAGCCAGAGGGCTTGCCCAGGAGCCTACGTCCCAGGGCCAGCTGACCCGAATGGTAGCCTTCGTGATACATGTTGAGGGCCAATAGGGTGGCCAGGGTCGGTTCCTCCACCGGGATGGGAAACTGCTTGGGATCCAGCTGTCTGGTCAGATCCTCGCTGGTCGCCTGCTTGAGCCTGGCCAACAGCGTCTCACCGGTCTGCTTCAGGCCTTCGGTCAGCCGTGCCAGATCCACGCAGCTACTGCCCGGCCCGATCGGTCCAGATCCCATTTTGTAGCTCTTCGATTCCTCTTCGTTCAGGACTCCCTCACCACCCAATGCTGTCAAGATGTGGCCCCGGCTGTTCAGAAGGTGTCCGGCAATCCAGTTCAGGCAATTCCCCTCTTTGCTGGGCTGGGCCAGACTCTCCTCGTGACTGATGCCCTGCAGTTGGGCTCTCCTCTCAGGGTGCGTGATGAATTTGTAACGACGCATCTGTCACCTGTGCTTGACCCCAGGCTACCTCCCTGATTTGTGCTCTTAGCTCCTGGTCGGTGACCACGACATAGCGCCAATTCTGGATATTGAACGCCGTAGGAGAAAACACGGCCAAAGACAGAAACTCATTTACTTCTTCTTCGGTCATCCTATGGCTTGGATCAAAATGCTTAACAGCTCGACGTGAACGTATTGCATCCACTGTCTTCATACTATTTCCCCATCTTGTTTAAAAACATAACGGTCTTACGATGAGGCGCCGGCGGCGACAACGTTCAAGCCACGACACGCGTTCGCGGCGGTAGCGGCCATTCGCGCACCCGCGACGGTATCCGGTCGCCTCGATCGGATTGTTAGGTCCGCCCTTTTGCGCGACGTTCATCTCTTCGGCCGGCCAGTCACCAACGAGCCGCAAAATGAAAGATTCAACGATAATCGCGACCCGCCTCGATGGAGTCGGCGAGAGCATTTATCTGAGCTGACAGTGTCGATAGTTCTCGCAAGCAATCGGCAAATGTCGGAGCGTTAGAATCGCCAAGAATGTCAACTATAGGCGCTTCGTTGACCAAATGCGGCGGAATCACGATCGTATAATCCCCGTAACGGTCCGTTGCGGCGCTCGGTGGACTATCCAAATTATCGATCAAGTACGCTACTGGTCGATTATCAGCGATAGCTATGCGAGCAAGAAAGACAGCCAGCTGATTTAACAACTCAGAGCTAATCTTGCTTCCCAGAACGGATGAAAGGTCCTTATAGTATTGACCTATAAGCGTCGCCTTCTCTTGTAGGACCCACACGTTTGCTTCCTCACCTCGCTGCACACGCGAAAGGGTATCGCGAAACTGAATAGAGGCGTCGGAAATCTTCCGCAGATACGTGACGACTTGATTTCTATCCTGTGCTCTCGCATCCCTCCACGTGCGCAAGACATTGAGAAGGGAGTCAACTATCGCCATGAGTTCGCGTTCGGTTAGTAGACGTTCGAAGCAACGTGGTCATTTCTAGCCTGGATTCCCACGGCCCCGTAAGGACCCAACGTCCAGCAACACCGGCGCCAACGCGTAGCGGTGGTGTCCGGTGCATGCTGCGGTCAGGCATCTTGGGCGGCATGTTTCTCTTCCATGAGGCCAACCAAGTTCCCATCTGGGTCACGGAGGAAACCAATCCAAAGATCATGATCCGGCATTTTTGCCGCGAATTGTGGTGGCCGCTCTGGAGCGCCGCCTCTTCGGATCATCGCTGCGTAAGTCGCCTCAATATCGTTCGTCTTGAAGTAAAGAACTGAGTTTGCTCCCACAGAGCCAGAACCTTGAGGCGTGGAGAGCATGATGCGAATCGTGCCATCGGAGAGGAATGCAAGGTTGGGCTCAGCGCTGAAGAGGAAGGTCAGCCCTAGAACATCCCGATAGAAGGCAGTCGCAGTGCCTACATCGCTCACAGTAATAGCTACCTGACTGATCTTTTGGACTGCATGTTCCATAGGAGCTCCTAAAGATGTCCAACGGCGGCCGTAACCGGCCGGCCGCGAAAGATCGCGAAAGATATTGATTTCAAAACACGCATTGTCGGCCGCTCCGGTTGACGGCATTGTTCTGCGCCGCATGGGCCACGATTCGCCAACAGGGACCAGGCGCGAACAGTGATCAACCGACAGGCCATCGCTGTTGGGTCCACGTCTACATGATTTCGTAGACTCTGATACTCGCAATGTACGGGTTGGTCTGAGCAAGCTGCTCTGCCTCCTCGAGGCTCTCGGCGTTGATGATGTTGTAGCCGGTGATGGACCCCATTTCCATTGGTAGATCCTTGGTTCCGGCGTCTGAGATCTCTCTCGCGCCCCCGTGAAAACCACCCTTGTCGACCATCTTATCTTCGATGGATTCGAACCACTTGCCCCACGCGTCCATGATCTCCGGGGTGGGCTTTTCGAATCCGTAATGCAGGAACATGAACCTTTTCACGTGTCTTCCCTTTCCTTCCCTGTTGTTGGTTTGTTTCCAGCCCGAATCTCGTGGCGATTCCATAAGACGGCCAAGCTTGCGCCCTTGCACTCCTTCCGAGCCCCTTTCAAGGGCGCTCTCGAATACAGACTCCAGCCAAGCTCGGGACTCGTCCAATATTTGTCAGACTCTCTCACCAGGGTATAGACTCCCCCGATCATGGAGTCAACTCTGGAACCACGATCGAGCGATACTGGTGCGTCGCCAGTGAGCTTCCCAATCGTCGCTCTGATTTCACTCTTGGCCGCGGCTGCCTGCGGTTTGCAGGAAGCGAAAACACCCGATGCTCAGATGAAAAACATGAATTATCCGACCACTACTCGGGGCAATCAGCTAGACGACTACCACGGCGTCGGCGTGGCCGATCCCTACCGTTGGATGGAAGCAGCAGACTCTGAAGAAGTCAGGAGATGGGTCGAAGAGCAGAATGCCCTGGCTCAGCCCTATCTGGAGTCGGTTGAACGGCATGAGTGGATCAAAAATCGGCTCACCGAGCTCTGGAACTACGAGCGATTCTCAATTCCGGTGAAAGAGGGAGGGCGCTATTTTTTCGAACGGAACGATGGGCTCCAGGATCAAAGCGTGCTCTATGTCAGCGAGGGATCCGATCCGACATCCCGAGTTCTCATCGACCCCAACACCTTCAGTCAAGACGCTACCATTTCCCTGTCACAGTTTGTTCCAAGCCCCGATGCTTCGAAGCTTGCCTACAGCGTTTCCGATGGAGGGACCGATTGGGACATCTGGAGAGTTCGCGAGGTGGGCACGGGTGAGGACCTGAAGGATGAGCTCAGGAATACGAAATTCACAAGTGTTTCCTGGAACCGCGACAACCAAGGCTTCTACTATAGCCGCTACCCCCAAGGCCCGGATGGTAAAGGCGACGACTCGAAACAGGTCAGCATCTACTTTCACCGACTCGGCGATCCCCAGGGGGACGACCGGCAGCTCTTCTCCATCTCGGATCATCCCACGCGAAACCCCTATCCCGAGCTGACCCAGGACGGCCGCTACCTGATCATCAGGGTTTCCGATGGCTTTAACACCAATGGCATCTATTACCGGGATCTAAAGCGGAACAATACGGAGACCATCCGTCTCTTCGATGCCTGGGATGCGCTGTATACCTTTCTGGGCAACCGCGGGTCCCTGCTCTTCTTTCACACGACGCGTGATGCACCCAACGGCCGCGTCATTGCAGTGGACGCCGATGTCGGGTCCCGTGCTGACCTCAAGGAGATCGTCCCGGAAGCGGAACAAGTACTGGAGCTGGCAACGCTGGTTGGCGGCCGGATCATCGCGCAATACCTCGAACATGCACAAAGCGTCGTCAAGGTATTCGGCATGGGGGGTACTCTCGAGTCCTCCGTCGCCCTACCCGGCGTGGGGACGGCCGAGGGCTTCGCCGGCCACCAGGAAGATAGTGAGACTTTCTACTCCTACACCGACTTCACGACTCCAGTAGCGATCTACCGCTACGATGTAAAGACTGGAAAGAGTTCCCTCTTCAAGAAAACCAGCGTCTCAGTGGACACCAGCTTTTTCGTGACCAAACAGGTGTTTTTCAAGAGTAAGGACGGGACCCGCATACCGATGTTCCTGGCACACCACAAGGACACCGCTCTGGACGGTCAGAATCCGACCTTGCTCTACGGCTACGGCGGATTCAATGTCGCGCTGACGCCACAGTACCGGACGGACCAAATGGTGTGGCTGGAGCTCGGGGGAGTGTTGGCAATACCCAATCTACGGGGTGGATCTGAATACGGGGAGGCCTGGCACCTCGCCGGTACCAAACTCCAGAAACAGAACGTGTTCGATGATTTCATCGCTGCCGCGGAGTGGCTGATCCAAGGCGGCTACACATCGTCCAAGAAACTCGCGATCCAAGGGCGCAGCAATGGGGGGCTACTGGTTGGCGCCGCCATGACACAGCGGCCCGAGCTCTTCGGCGCCGCCCTGCCAGCCGTCGGAGTCTTGGATATGCTGCGCTATCATACCGCCAGCGCCAATGCCAGGCAGTGGTCCAGCGACTATGGTCTGAGTGAGCAAGCGGAGGAATTCAAGGCGCTCTACGCCTACTCTCCCTACCACAACCTGTCAGAGGGTACTTGCTATCCACCCACCCTGATCACCACAGGGGATCACGACGATCGGGTTGTTCCGTGGCACAGCTATAAGTTCGGGGCCGCTCTGCAGGCTGCTCAAGGGTGTGCGAGTCCGATCATCGTCCGGATTGAGACCCGTGCCGGACACGGTGCGGGAAAACCAACCTGGATGCGGATCGAGGATGTCGCAAACCACTGGGCCTTCCTGGTTCGAGTACTCGAGCTCGATTGACTCGGCCCGGTGCCGCCGCCAGGCGCTCCGGATGACTGGGGGGAAGACTTCAGGCCGGGGGAAGGAACATTGTGGTTTATCCGGCTCTGTTTCCTGCTGTTTCCGGTCAGTTCCGGCAGCGGCCACGCTGGATCATTCCGGTGAAAACTTCAGTCCCGCTTCCTCCTCAGAACTGGGTTTGATGTCGCTGGCATGCAGCCCCAGGCGCGGCTGTGTTTTGCTCTTACATTCTCTTACACCAATAGATACAGGCCATAGAAAAAAAGGAACAAAAATTAAGCTTATTCGGGTCATCCGGTAAATGGGGAGGTGGGGACGTGGTTGGCACCTTCCGGATCCCAAATCTGCTCCCCGTTCGCTTGTCCATATAGTCGGCTGCAGTAGCAGAGGCCGTGGGAACTGTGGAAAACTCCGAGCGACATCGAACCGGGCCAGCAAGCCCGTGATACGGAGTTTTCCAAGCGCTGTGCGAACGGTGGAAAAACAACTGCGAGCACTTGCCAGTTCTCCTCCAGAACTACTTGTTTTTCCACGGTTTGCATAGTGCGGCAGTTTCCATGGCCTACCTTTGACTGGCGGCACCTCCCCATTTACCGGATGAACCGCTTATTCTTGACAATACCGATCAAAAAGGTAGAGAATGGCTTTGTCGGGTCGCTCTGAAGCGATTCTCCGTGATTGGAACAAGAGAAATGGGTGCACTGACAAGCTACTCTGAGGAAACCTTTACCGGGTCCGTCGCTCCCGACTGGGAGACCAGACAGCCCGAGGAGATTCTGGGCTGGGCGTTGGACCAGTGGCATCCGAATATTGCCATCTGCACCAGCTTTCAGGCCGCTGGCATGGTCATCTTGGACATGTGCAGCCGGATCCGTCCGGACGTCCGTGTCATCACGATCGACACCGGCAGACTGCCTGCTGAAACCTACGAGATGATGGAACGAGTGCGACAGCGGTACCAGGTCAAGATTGAAGTTCTCTTCCCCCAGGCCGATCGGGTAGAGACCCTGGTGGGACAGCATGGTGTCAATCTGTTCTACGAATCCGTCGAAAAGCGGCAGCAGTGTTGCCAGGTCCGCAAGGTTCAACCGCTTGAACGTGCACTGAAGGGACTGGATGCCTGGATCGTGGGACTGAGACGTGAACAGACCTCGAGTCGAACCCACATCCAAAAAGTGGAAACTGATCAAAAGCATGGGTCTATTATGAAGCTCAGTCCACTGGCGGACTGGACAGAAGATCAGGTTTGGCAATATATACAGGCCAACCGGGTTCCTTCACATCCCCTCTACCAAAAAGGCTATGCCAGCATCGGCTGTGCCCCTTGTACCCGAGCCCTCCTGGCTGGCGAAGATCAGCGGGCTGGGCGCTGGTGGTGGGAACAGGACGGCAACCGGGAATGCGGGCTCCACTGTGGGGTCCAGAGCGAATCTTCTCCCAAGGTACCGGCGAGTCTTTCTGCGGTAAGTTAAACCTCCCAGACCTTCCCAACCCCAGACAACCCGGGCTCATAGCTATTTTCGATTATCAACGTGCTAGTATCCGAAGGCTGAAAAGAGACGAACAATGAACACTCTAAACGAGCACTCAAATCCGGTTTCCGATTCGATGGTTGCCGTTCCAGCAGTCAATCCCTCACTGATCACTCCCCTGGGGGGACGGCTGGTCGACCTCTGCGTTGAGGCCGAAATGGCAGAGGAGTTGAAAGCCGAGGCCGCTGCCCTACCCTCGGTTCAGATCTCCGAACGTTGCATTTTCGATCTGGAGATCCTCGCCACCGGAGGTTTCTCACCCCTGGACCGTTTCATGGAGAAGCCGATCATGAGCGAGTTGTCGAGGAGATGCGCCTGGCTGACGGGACGCTCTTTCCCATTCCCTTGACGCTACCCGTCGCTCCCCAGGACAGCATTCGCCTGGACGACGAGATCGCTCTCAGGGATTCCAGGAACGACCTGGTGGCCGTCATGAGGCTCGAAGAGATCTACGAGTGGGATCTGGAGAAGGTGTCCGAGCGGGTCTTCGGCACCCAGGATGCGAGGCACCCCCTGGTAGCCGAGATGCACTCCTGGGGCAAGCTCAACCTGTCCGGCAGACTGAGAGTCCTCAAGCTCCCCCAACGTCACGACTTCTGGCAGCTCCGAATGACCCCGGCCCAGACTCGAGCAAGGCTGGAGGAGCTGGGCCACACCAACGTGGTGGCCTTTCAGACCAGAAACCCGTTACATCGGGTCCACGAGGAGCTGACAAAGCGAGCAATGGCTGAAGTGAGCGGAGCACTACTCCTCCATCCCGCTGTAGGCCTGACCAAACCCGGCGACGTCGACCACTACACGCGGGTTCGTACGTACAAGGCCCTGGCGCGACGTTATTACCAACCCGATCAAATCCTGCTCAGCCTGCTTCCGCTGGCCATGAGGATGGCAGGGCCCAGAGAAGCCTTGTGGCACGCCCTCATCCGCCGGAACTACGGAGCCAATCATCTGATCGTGGGCCGAGATCATGCCAGTCCTGGTCCGGGGAGAGGGGGAAAACCCTTCTACGGGCCCTACGATGCGCAGGAACTCGTCGCAGAGCATGAGGCCGAATTGGGCGTAGGCATGATCCCCTTCACGGAACTGGTCTACCTGCCGGACGAAAACCGTTACGAAGAGGTCGCTCGGCTAGCCCCCGAGACGCGTACCGCCTCCATCTCGGGCAGCCAGGTCAGAGATGAATACCTGAGAGCAGGTCGGACGCTGCCCGACTGGTTCACTCGTCCCGAGGTGGCCGAGATTCTCAGGGAGGCCTACCCTCCTCGCCACCGACAGGGCGTATGCATCTGGTTCACAGGACTCAGCGGATCGGGGAAGTCCACCACGGCCGAGACCCTGACCGTCCTGTTACAGGAGCATGGAAGGCAGGTCAGCGTGTTGGACGGCGACGTAGTGCGCACCCACCTGTCCAAAGGGCTGGGTTTCAGTAAGGAGGACCGAGACACCAACATCCGGCGAATCGGCTTCGTTGCTGCTGAGCTTGTCAGTCACGGAGGTCTGGTCATCTGCGCTGCGGTCAGTCCCTATAGGTACACTCGAAACGAGGTTCGCTCACTGGTAGGAGAGGAGCATTTCATCGAGGTTTTCGTCGACACACCGCTGGAGGTCTGCGAACAAAGAGATACCAAGGGCATGTACGCGCGAGCGCGGCGCGGCGAGATCAAGGGATTCACCGGGGTCGACGACCCGTATGAAGCTCCCCAGGACCCGGAGATCGTCGTAAACACGGTCGATTACTCACCCGAGGAGAATGCCCGCGAAATTCTGGAATCTCTAATAGAGAATGGGTTCGTTCTGAGATCGGAGGATCTGGACGGACCACCGGCAAGCTAGAGCGTTATCTGGACCAATCTTCCATCAAAGCCGTCTGACTCCTATTCAGGGTCTTATGGCCCAACGGCCAACGATGAGGTAGGCAGTTTCCCGCCTCATCGTTCTCAGTTATGCATATACTCGTCGCCGATCCTCTTTCTGAGGCGGGCCTTCGATACCTGCAGGAACAACACGGCTTCAAGGTCGACTATCGGCCGGAATCGTCGGTCCCCGAACTCCTGGCTGAAATCGGCCAGGCAGATGGACTGATCGTCCGCAGCAAGACCAAAGTGACGCCGGCAGTTTTGGATGCAGCCCCAAAGCTTCGCGTCATCGGGCGTGCCGGCGCTGGGGTCGACAACATCGATGTGAAAGCCGCTACCCAGAGGGGAGTGTTGGTGATGAACACCCCCGGGGTCAACAGCGTCAGTGCTGCAGAACACGCTTTCACCTTACTCCTAGCGTTGGCTCGGCGGATCCCACTGGTAGATGCTGCCCTGCGTCGTGGGAACTGGAGAAAAACCGGCCTTATTGGGCAAGAGCTTGGTGGGAAACAATTGGGTATCGTGGGTCTGGGCCAGATAGGCTCTCTCGTGGCCCAGCGTGCCCTCGGATTCCAGATGAAAGTCCTGGCTTTCGACCCCTTCGTAGGCGACAAGTATGCTGCGGATCTCGGAGTCGAGCTGCTCTCGCTGGAAGATCTTCTGCGTCAGTCGGACTTCGTGAGCTTGCACCTGCCTCTCAATGAAAAATCCAAGGGCCTGATCTGCCGCCGAACCTTGAAGTTGATGAAGAAGGGAGCTTTCCTGGTCAACGCCGCTCGCGGTGCATTGGTGGTGGAGGAAGACCTTGCTGATTCGCTCGAGGCGGGACACCTCGGAGGTGCGGGGCTCGATGTCTTCCAGGCAGAGCCCCAGGTGAACCCTCGCCTGCTCGCCTCAGATCGCACCGTGCTTACACCCCACATCGCGGGATCGACCGTCGAGGCTCAAGCAAAGGTAGGCCTGGACATCGCCGTTCAGATCAGTGACTACCTTCTACACGAAGTAATCTCCCACGCCATCAACTTTCCGTCAATTTCGAATCAAGAACTTGCCCAGATTCTTCCCTACGCCAAGCTCGGGGAAAAGCTGGGATCCTTCATCAGTCAAATCGCCCAGCTCCGCGTCTCCGAAATCGGGATTCGATACTATGGCGATTGGACTAATCTGAACTACAAGCCAGTCACCAACTACATCCTCAAAGCCCTGCTCCAACCCATCCTGTCGGAGGAGGTGAATGAGGTAAATGCCCATGCACGGGCCAAGGAGCGCGGCATATCGGTGGAGGAAAGCCTCAGTGGTAGAAAGCGTGCCTACTCGAATCTGATCAGTATCCGGTTGCGATCGTCTGACCAGGTGGAGTGGGTCGAAGGTGCCCTGCTGCACCAGGGGAGTCCAAGGCTGGTCTCGGTGGACGGCATCCCTGTGGAGACACATCTAGGGGAACACATTCTCTTTTTTCGCAATCGAGACAAACCAGGGGTCATAGGATTGCTCGGAACCATTCTGGGACGTGAGAAGATCAACATCGCCTCCTTTGTCCTGGGTCGGGGAGAGGAGCATCCCTACGCTGTGGGGGTGCTCAACACCGACAGCCAGATCCCGGAGAAGGTGAGTGACGAAATCCGCGCGATTGCGGCTCTTCAGTTTGCTCGGGTGGTCCGCCTCTGAGTATTGAGCAGTGTGAGTAGTGAGTATTGAGCAGTGTGAGTAGTGAGTAGTGAGCAGTGTGAGTAGTGAGTAGTGAGCAGTGTGAGTAGTGAGCAGTGAACAGTGAGCAGTTCAGGGGCCTCTTCGGAACTGGGGCTCAATCACTGACAAAGCAAGTCGTCCGCGACACTGCTGGAGTCAGCTTCATATTTACTGGTGGTTCAACCCTGGACGGTATTGTTCAACTACCTTTGTTTTTCAGGGCCGCTCACTGCTTACTGCTCACTGCTCTCGAACTCGCTGATCTTGCCCTCGTACTGGAGCGTCAGACCGATATCATCCAACCCTTCCAGAAGGGATTCTCTGCGGAAGGGATCGATGTCGAACTCCAAGGTCAGGGCGAAGTCATCTGAGATCGTGCGGGTTTCCAGACTCACCAACAGCTGATAGTTGGGATTGTCCTGGGTCCGTTGGAAGAGTTCCTGAATCTGCTCCTCCGGCAGAACGATTGGCAACATGCCGTTCTTGAAGCAGTTGTTGTAGAAGATATCGGCAAAGGAAGGAGCGATGATGGAGCGAAATCCGTAGTCCAAGAGGGCCCAGGGCGCGTGCTCTCTGGAGGAACCACACCCGAAATTGGCCCGTGCGACCAGGATGCTGGCTCCTTCAAACCGAGGTTGGTTCAACTCAAAATCTGGATTCGCAGTCCCATCTTCCCGACGTCGCCAGTCATAGAATAGAAACTGACCAAACCCGCTTCGTTCGATTCGCTTGAGGAACTGCTTGGGAATGATCTGATCGGTATCGACGTCGACCCGGTCCAGAGTTGCTACCAGTCCCTGATGCTTTCGGAAGGGTTCCATTTCTCCTCCACGCCTGCTTACTGATCCAAGGGCTCAATCCCACTCCCGGACATCCACAAAGCGTCCGGCAATGGCGGCGGCGGCGGCCATGCTGGGACTGACTAGATGGGTTCTACCACCACGGCCTTGCCGTCCCTCAAAGTTGCGATTCGAAGTGGAAGCACAGCGCTCCCCTGGCTTGAGGATATCCGGGTTCATTCCCAGACACATGCTGCAACCTGATTCTCTCCAATCGAAGCCTGCCTCCAGGAAGACTCGATCGAGCCCTTCGCTTTCCGCCTGCTTCTTGATCTTCTGAGAACCAGGGACAACCATCGCATGAACGGTCGAGGCAACCTTCCTTCCCTTGACCATTGAAGCCGCACTACGAAGATCCTCAATACGCGAATTGGTACAGGAGCCGATGAAAATCCGATCAATCGGGATTTCCTGTACCGGAGTCCCCGGCACCAGATCCATGTATTCGAGGGCCCTGCGGGTCGCTGCCCGTTGATGCTCGGAATCAAATGAATCAGGCTCTGGGATACTCCCAGTCACGTCGACAACCATACCTGGATTGGTTCCCCAACTAACCTGGGGCGCCAAATCGCTGACATCGACTTCGGTCTCCCGATCGAAAACGGCGTCGGCGTCGCTGGGCAGCGTCTGCCAGAAATCTACCGACTCACGAAAGGCGGCTCCGCTGGGGGCAAACGGGCGCGATTCGACGTAGGCATAGGTGGTCTCGTCTGGCGCAATCATCCCTGCCCTTGCGCCCGCCTCAATCGACATATTGCAGACCGTCATTCGCTCGTCCATGCTCAAACGCTCAATCACCTCACCGGCGTATTCCACAACATGGCCGGCGGCTCCATCCGTTCCAATCGTCCGCACGATGTAGAGCACGACGTCCTTCGCAGTCACACCACGAGAAAGCCTTCCTTGCACCGAAATGCGAAAGGTCTTGGGACGCGTCTGAGGCAGGCACTGTGTTGCCAGGACATGTTCAACCTCGCTGGTCCCGATGCCGAAAGCGAGGGCTCCGAAGGCCCCGTGGGTGGAAGTATGGCTGTCACCACAGACGATCGTCATGCCAGGCTGAGTAATTCCCAACTCAGGAGCGATGACATGGATAATCCCCTGTTCGGGGCTATCCAATCCATACAGTGCGATGCCGAACTCCTCGCAGTTCTGCTCCAACGCATCCAACTGCCGCTTAGCGATCGGATCCAGAATAGGCAGTGAGCGGGCAGAAGTGGGGACGTTGTGGTCAGCCGTAGCATGGGTCAAATCCGGACGCCTCACCTTCCGCCCTGCTATCCGCAGCCCCTCGAAGGCCTGGGCCGAGGTCACCTCATGTACAAGATGCGCATCAATGTACAGAATCGCCGGTCGGCCCGATTCTTGGTGGACAACGTGCCGATCCCAGATCTTTTCAAACAGTGTTTTGGCCATTTTCAATGAACACCCAACAGAGAATCGAGCAGGAAAGCTCGAAGGAAAAGTGAAAGGTCCTAGGAACCCGCCTCTGCCTTGACCCCTGCTGACGGCAGTTCCTGTTCGGCCATGCGCTGGCTCTCATGCAAGGCCTTGTTGACCGCATTCAAATAGGCTCGAGCGCTTCCATCAATTACATCGACGCTGGCAGCCTTACCGGTATACCCTCTTCCGCCTACATCCAATCGCACGAAGACCTCCCCCAACGCATCCTTCCCTCGAGTCACGGAACTGATACTGTAATCCAACAAGCGTCCAGAGAGGCCCGTGATGCGGTCAATCGCTTTGTAGCACGCATCGACCGGACCGTCACCGTAGGCAGACTCAACCAGCAAATCCTCGCCCCTCTGCAGTTTGACTACCGCTGAGGACAGCTCCTGATTCCCACCGGCTGCCTGAACGTACTTCAGCTTGTAGGTGTCCGGGATGACCTTTATGCCGTCCTGGATGATCGCGACCAGGTCTTCATCGTAGATCTCTTTCTTCTGATCTGCGAGCTTCGTAAAGAAGAAGTAAGCTCGATCCAGCTCCTCCTTGGAAAGCGGGTATCCGAGTTCTTTATACTTCCTGCTCAAGGCATGTCGGCCACTGTGCTTACCCAGGATGAGTGAACTGCTGATCATTCCAACCGACTGTGGCGTCATGATCTCGTAGGTCAGGGCGTTCTTCAGCATGCCGTCCTGATGGATCCCCGCCTCGTGTGCAAACGCGTTCTTCCCCACAATCGCCTTGTTGGCTTGTACAGAGCTGCCCGTCAGATTCGTCAACAAGCGACTCGACTTAAAGATTTCTTCGCTGACGATATCGGTGTGGGCAGAAAGCAGCTCCTTCCGCGTTCGGAGCGTCATCGCCACTTCCTCGAGCGAGGCGTTTCCAGCCCGCTCCCCAATGCCATTCACCGTGCACTCAACCTGGCGACAGCCACTCTCTATCCCGGCGAGCGAATTGGCCACCGCCAGCCCGAGATCGTCGTGACAATGGCAGCTGAAAACAACCCCTTCGGGACTGGATAGGCGCGAGATCAATTCCTTCACCAGAGCCCCATATTCTCGGGGCACGGAATACCCTACCGTATCGGGTATGTTGATCGTGGTCGCACCCTCCCTGATGGCCGCATCGAAAACCTCTACCAGGTAGTCGAGATCGCTACGGGTCGCATCTTCGGCCGAGAACTCCACATCCTCGCACAGATCACGTGCAATCTTGACCGCCTCGATCGACTGCTGAAGCACTTCCGCGTGAGTCTTGCGCAGCTTGTGCTTCAAGTGGATGTCGGAAGTCGCGATGAAGGTATGGATGCGCGGCTTCTGGGCATCCTTGACGGCTTCCCAGGCACGCTCTATGTCTGCTCGATTGGCACGACAGAGAGCCGCGATGATGGGTCCCCGAATCTCACTGGAAACCGCCCGCACCGCTTCAAAGTCTCCCTGCGAAGCTATGGGAAATCCCGCTTCGACGATATCCACGTTGAGACGCTCGAGCTGACGTGCCATTTTCAGCTTCTCTTCTAGATTCATCGAGCAGCCAGGGGACTGCTCCCCATCACGCAGGGTGGTATCGAAGATGTAGACTTTGTCCGACATGTTGCCTCCTCTACCGGTCGGTCAGGTAAGCCCAATCATAAAGAATGGCCAAAGACTCCGTCAAACAGCTCTGGTTTGAGGGTAACCCGTGAGCTTCCCCCAACCTGGTGCTAGAATGTGGGTTCCTAGCCAGACAGAAGGAGCATCATCGTGAGCATTCTCAGGATCGGCCTGGCCCAGTGCCACCAAACCAGCGACTTCGAAGACAACTCGAGGACGATCTTCCGCTTTCTCGAAGACGCTGCGGCGGCAGAGGTACAGATTCTCTGTTTTCCGGAGACACAAACGGTTGGCTATCGGGTCGACGTCGCTGCTCCACCCCCGGACTATCCGGTGCCAGTAGAGGCGTTGAAGGAACTCCACCGGCGGGTGGCCGAGCGCTGCGGCGAACTAGGAATGGCCTGCATTCTGGGCACGGAAACCCCTCTGGAGAGCGATCCGGAGAACGGTAGGCCCTACAATTCCGCCCTGGTCATCAACGAAAAGGGAGCCCCTCTGGGAGTCCATCACAAGACCAGACTTACTCCCTTAGATTTGCTCGCCTACACCCCCGGAACCACCCTTGAGACCTTTGAGCTCTTCGGAGTCAGGGTGGGAGTGGTGATCTGTTTCGAGGCCTTGCGTTTTGCCGATACCACCGCAGAGTGCGTTAGACAGGGAGCACAGCTGGTCTTCCATCCCCAGAACAACACGACCCGACCCGCAGCTTGGAAAATCCCGATCCACCACGCCATGATCGTCACCAGAGCCGCCGAGAACACGATTTGGTTTGCCTCCTGCAACTGTTGCTATCCCGAGCACCAGAACTCCCGCAGCCTGATCGTCTCGCCTGACGGCGAGATCCATGCGCAAACCCAACTCAAGCAAGAACAATTACTGGTCTCGGATCTGGACATCGCCCAGGCGACTCGGGCTATGTTCCTATTTGATCTGGAAGCCTGCGCTCCTGTGCTCTTCCGTGACCAGGTCGATCCTGAAGAGTTCCTCGACGCCGTCAGGGACGAGCCGGCCACGGGAACCCCTGGTCCCTGAACGGCGTTGAAGTTCCTGAAACTAGGAGGCCAGGATCATGATTCGTGGAATTCCGATCGCATTACAGTTTGAGATGCCCGTGGATCTGCTGGGCGTCATTGCCGCTCTGATGGGCTCGTCCGTGCTCTTGGTATTCGGTCTCGTGATCGTCCTCGGAGTCATCTGGATCTTCGTTCCTTTTGCGATCTTCGGAATCAAGCCCCGACTGGATCGGCTGATCGCGGCCGTCAACGAACTTGCACAGTCTCAAAAGGCCGTGTCGGAAGACCTGCGCAGAATTGAGCAGAAGCTTATGACCACCGAGGATGGTGAAGCATCCGAGTCAGAGAAAACCTGACCTGAAACTTCATTGGCAGAAGGAAGGTGTAGGAAACAGCATCTGACAGAGTAATGACCTGTAGCACGGGCACTCTTGCCCGTCGAGGACACCGACGGGCAGGAGTGCCCGTGCTACAAGCGTCACTCAGCTCTCGATGTTCGTCGCTAGAAATAACGGAAGTTTCTTTCTCGAATGAGGCCAACTCGGTGGGGGAGAGACTAAGCTGAAACTTCATTGGGTAGGAGATCATCCAAGAGTCGCCAATGACAGAGCCGTGACTGCAAAGGAGCGGTCCCGGCATACGGATGCCGGAAACAACCGACCAAACAGACGGTGGCCGATTGCATCTCCTTTTTTATGGCATGTCCCGATCGGTGATCGGGACCGCTCCTTTGCAGTCACGGCTCTGTCATTGGCGGTAGCGACAATCACGGCAGACGTAACCGAAGTTTCGTTCTCGAATGGGGCCAGTGCTTCCTGGGGGCGAGACTAACCTGAAACTTGACGTGGCTTCGGTCTCCAGGCCGAAGATTCCTCTTGTGCCGAGCCGTTGGCTCGACCGAGGGCGGCCTGGAGACCGCCGCCACATCCTCGAACCGAAGTTTTTTCTCGAATGGCGCCTGGCCTCCTGAAGGCGCTGAACTCCACGTCGGGGTTACTATTGTTCGAGTAGGCTGCTACGATTCATGCTTCGCGGAGGCCGAGGGAGGGCAGCTTCAGCCAGGGGACGGAGAAATATTCTATGGCAGTTGAGGGCCTGATCCGAAAAGAGAAAACAGCTGCCGTTCCGGCAGAAGAGTATGCCCGACGCTACTCGGAAATCAGACAACTCACCGAGAAACTCTGCGAACCCCTCTGCCCTGAAGACTGTGTCATCCAGTCGATGCCGGACACGAGTCCCACCCGCTGGCATCTCGCGCATGTCACCTGGTTCTTCGAAACTTTTGTCCTTTCGAAAGGCCTCGAAGATTACACTCCCTTCCGAGCCGATTTCTCTTACCTCTTCAACTCCTACTACAACAGCATCGGCGAGCCCTTCGCGCGACCCAATAGAGGGCTCTTATCCAGACCGACTGTGGAAGAGATTTTCGAGTATCGGCACGCTGTGGATCAACAGATGCGGGATTTCCTCCTCGAGAGCGACCCCGATCGACCGGATCCCCTACTCCCAGTGGTTGAGATCGGCCTGCACCACGAACAGCAACATCAGGAGCTGCTTCTCACCGATATCAAACACGTATTTTCCTGTAATCCACTCTATCCCACTTATGGGGAACGGTTAGAACAGCCCTCCCCCGACCTCCCACCAGTGGGCTGGTCTTCTTATGACGGGGGCATCGGTTGGATTGGACATGACAGCAGCGGCTTTGCATTCGATAATGAGTCTCCCCGGCATAAGGTCTGGCTGGATCCATTTCTGCTCGCTAACCGGCTGAGTACCAATGGGGAATACCTACAATTCATCGAGGACAACGGCTACACTCGCCCCGAGCTGTGGCTCTCAGCTGGCTGGAAGCAGGTCAGTGAGCAAGGCTGGACATCACCTCTCTACTGGTTAAGGCAGGACGATAGATTGTGGAATTTCACACTTTCCGGTCTGCGACCAGTGGATCCTGACGAGCCAGTCTGCCATGTCAGCTTCTTTGAGGCCGATGCCTTTGCTCGCTGGTCGAAGGCAAGGCTACCGACCGAGACCGAATGGGAACGTGCTGCCCAGGACATGAAGATTGAGGGTAAATTCGTTGAAGAGGCCGTCTTCCACCCTCTCCCCATTTCAGATGAAACGCGCAATGGTCCTGCCCAGATGTTCGGGGACGTCTGGGAGTGGACCGCCAGCGACTATTCGGCCTATCCCGGGTACCAGCCGCTGGAAGGTGCGTTGGGTGAATACAACGGTAAGTTCATGTGCAATCAGTACGTGTTGCGGGGTGGATCCTGTGCTACCCCGAAATCCCATATCCGGCGAACCTACCGGAATTTCTTCCCCGCAGAGTCGCGCTGGCAGTTCTCCGGAATCCGACTGGCTCGCTAGCCATTTCACAGATCGTCCGCTCAGAAAGGAGATCTTTCGATGAGCAGTCTTCGTCCTCCCGCCCTGGGACCTATTGTAGGGCACACAACTACCTCATCCTGCCGACTCTGGATCCGGGGAACTGACCCTGCCGATAGTAAGTCCAACCTAACCGCCGACCGCAGGACGATCGGAGTCGTCACGGTTTTGAACGATGGCAAGGCTGACCCGTCAGATCCGGGAAGGAGCAGTTACTTTCGACTGCACCGGGAGTACGATCGAGCCGGAACCTTCAACCTGGGCGAGGACCGAAGCCTGGGTACGAAAGGCAGAACATTCAAGCTTGAAGCGGAGACAGAGTACCGTATTCGGATGGGTACCATTGCCCTGGACGATAGCCGAGCAGAAGACGAAAACGTTTCCGACGAAGACCTGGTAAAACTGCTTCCTAAACCCAGCGTCTGGGCAGGCGAACTGGCCATGCTACCTGCCGAGGAGTCAGAAGCTATCTTTCGGACCTTTCCCGAAGGCAACGCGGGTAGTTTGAAGTTTTTGTTGGGGTCTTGTCGCTATCCCGGAATCCTCTGGAAGAAGAAGCGTGCCGATCGCATCTTCGGGCCAATGCTGGACCGTGCCCAATTCGAAAACGCCCGTTTCGTTTTGATGGTAGGAGATCAGATCTACGCTGACATGCTCAACCGATCGATTCCGATCGGCCTTGCTGATACCTATGAGGAATTCCAAGAGCGATATCACCAAGCTTTTGGATCCCAGAAAATTCGTCGCTTGTTGAGACAGCTTCCCACCTACATGATGCTGGATGACCACGAAATAGAGGACAACTGGACGCAGGACCGCATTCTGGAGCGTAAGAAGCGGGTTCTGTT
The DNA here is from genome assembly GCA_965222655.1 of Acidobacteriota bacterium. GTDB lineage: Bacteria > Acidobacteriota > UBA6911 > RPQK01 > JAJDTT01 > CAUZIZ01. The sequence continues at coordinate 392,651 of CBDCUP010000021.1, read as the reverse complement.
CCAGCTTGCCATTGGCGCCTACATGAGCTACCAATGGGTTCACAGCCCTCGAAACTTCGGCACCAAACTTTTCTACTCTTTCGACTGTGCCGGATTCCCCTTCTTCGTCCTCGACCAACGAACTCAACGATATAAGGACGAAGAAGACGTCCTCGAAGACAACCATCTGCTGGGACGACCTTCGCTGGATCCCGCACACGAACCGAGCCAACTCGACCACTTGTGTCGGTGGCTGTCTGATCAACAGGCGCAGAAAGGGGACCTCCCAAAGTTCATCACCTCACCCACCGTCTTCGTCCCAAATCCCGTAGCCACTCTCAAGAGCGACCGTGCCAAGAACAAGGATGACTCCTGGGCCTCTTTCCCAACCACCCGCAGGAAGCTGCTCGATCACATCGTCCGCAACCAGATCCAGAACGTCGTCTTTCTCTCAGGGGACGTCCATTGTTCGAACCTGGCCAGGATCTGGTTCTCAGGAAGCCGGGAGGCCGAACAATTGAGAGCATTCTCCGTCACTTCGTCAGCCTTTTACTGGCCCTTTCCCTTTTCCGACGGAGATCCCTCGGAGTTTGTCCACAATTCGACGAAGCCGGATCAGCAGGACACCTTCGAGTTATCAGAGGGGATCACGATGGACTATGAGGCCCACAACTTCATCCAGGATAACAACTTCACTCAGGTCGAAGCCGATTGGACCGGCAAGAAACTGAAAGTGCGGGTTTTCGATACCCAGGGGCTACCGCTCCCCACCAGGGTCTCGGAACTGGACCTGGCTTAGAATCGGTCACACCCTGCACTTGGAGGGAATCCCAAGCTACAAGACACAAGTTACAAGCAAATTCCAAATCACAAGCACCCACGATGGGGCGAACGAACGTAAGTACCAGGAGGCGCCAGAAGAATGAACGGAAAAGTCGCGGTTTTCACCAAGCCCATGGAGCCCATGGAGTTTCGCGAGTACCCACTTCCCGAAGTAGGCAGAAACGATATTCTGGTCAAAGTAAGCTGTTCCAATATCTGCGGATCTGATCTGCATATCTGGCACGGCCACGGACCGAAACTACCGGAGGATATCCAGTTCGTTCCGGGCCACGAGATGATGGGCCGGATCTTTCGAATGGGAAGCAGCATTCGAACCGACTGTCTGGGCCAGCCGCTGGCGGAAGGAGACCGGATCGCATACTCCTATTTCCTCCCCTGCGGCTCCTGCCCCGCCTGCCTCAGCGGCTCGCCTGCCTGTCCCAATCGGGCTCAGCGCTGGTTTCGGGATGCCAATGAATCTCCCCATTTTCGCGGAGCGTACGGCGATTACTACTATCTGCCCCAGGGCCAAACCGTCTGTAAGATCCCGGCCGAGTTGGCAGACACGGTCGTCTCTCCCGTCAACTGCGCTCTTTCGCAGTCGATCTACGGCTTGCACGAAATTGGAGTCCAGCTGGGTGACACCGTTTTGATCCAGGGAGCGGGAGGTCTTGGTCTCTATGCGGTTGCTATTGCAAAGGACATGGGTGCCGGAAGCGTGATCGTGTTTGATCGGTTTGCCGACCGCCTCGAGTTGGCAACCGAGTTTGGGGCCGATATCACAGTCAACATCGACGAAGTGGAAGAGTCGGATCGCCGCGAGTTGGTCCTCGACAACACGGAAGGAAGGGGAGCCGACGTCGTCGCCGAGTTCGTGGGATCTCCCCAGGCGGTTACAGAAGGGGTCCAACTTCTACGTCAGGACGGACGCTATCTCTGGGTGGGCAACATCACCCCAGGTCGGCCCTCGAGTCTCGACCCTGGGACCGTGGTGCGCGGTGCGCACACCATCCGCGGCGTCATCGCCTACGAGCCCTGGGTACTGCCACGGGCCGTCGACTTTCTAAAACGACGGCGGCATCTCTACCCATTCCACAAAATCGTCTCCCACAGCTTCCCATTCCCCGACATCAATCAGGCCTTTTCCTTCGCCGATGAGGGAAAGGCGATTCGGGTTTCCCTACAGATGTAGGGTCGAGCGGTGAATGGTATCTCGAGACTGCCGACACTCGATCTTCAAACTCCGACCTGTCGCGCTGGATCATTCCGGGCGAACCTTGAATCGGTTGTTGCTCGCGGCCCTGTTCGATCGTTTCATGTTCTCGGCAAACGGAAACCTGTAACCTGTAATCTGAAACCAAGTGAAGTTTCAGCTTAAAGGTGGGCCATGCCGACTAGCGCTTCCCTGACTGTGCTCTACAACTTCGTCGAGAAGATCCTGATCCGGAGACACCTGATCTGGACCTTTGTGGTGCGGGACCTTCGAGGCCGCTATGTGGGGTCGCTGATGGGACTTTTCTGGTCCGTTATCCATCCGTTCGCTCTACTCCTCAGCTACACTTTCGTCTTTTCCATCGTGCTACAGATGAAGCTAAAGTCCGGCCCTACTGACAATTTCGCCCTGTTCCTTTTTTGCGGCTTGCTGCCCTGGCTCTACTTCCAGGATACGGTGATGCGCTCCTGCACTTCGGTGGTTGATCAAAGAAATCTGGTACAAAGGACGCTCTTTCCTTCCGAGATCCTGCCGATTACGATGGCCTTGTCCAATCTGGCAACGCATCTTCTAGGGACTGCCATTCTGCTTCTGGTCCTGGTCTACCTGGGGCTCCTGGGAAAGGCATCGATGTTGTTTCCCTTCACTCTATTGCCACTTATCCTTTTTGCCATAGGTATCGGTTGGCTGTCCGCCGCGCTTCAAGTCTTCCTGCGAGATACTGTGCAGGTCCTCTCGGTCTTGCTGACGCTTTGGTTCTGGTTCACCCCGGTGTTCTACCAGATGGATATGGTTCCTGAATCGCTGCGAGTGCTGATGCAGTTCAACCCGCTCACGCACGTGGTCGAAATCAACCGCAGCCTCTTCCTCGAGAATCGCGTCCCTGATCTTGAGTCCTGGGGCATTCTTGCAGGATCCGCCGTGATGACGCTTCTTCTCGGGGGAATGGTCTTCAGAAAGACCAAGAGGGAGTTCGTAGATGTCCTCTGAGACACCCTCGACCGGAGCCGTCGTGACCCTCCGAAACCTCTCCAAGAAGTATCCGATCTACGAACGCCCCAGCCACAAACTGCTGGAACTCCTGACCTGGGGAAGGCGGCAGTTTCATCGGGAGTTCTGGGCACTCAAGGATATCGATCTGGAGGTCTCTCCCGGAACCACGCTGGGCGTGATTGGGCAAAACGGATCGGGCAAGAGTACGCTGCTGCAGCTGGTGGCGGGAATCCTCACCCAAACCCGAGGCGACCGCTTCGTCAATGGGACTGTTTCGGCGCTTCTCGAGTTGGGCTCCGGATTCAATCTCGAGTTCACCGGTCGCGAAAACGTCTTCATGGGCGGGGCCATCATGGGACTGAACCAGCGTCAGATGGAGGAGAAGCTGGACGAAATCCTGGAGTTCGCGGAGATCGGCGATTTTATCGATCGACCGGTCAAGACCTACTCCACCGGGATGTTCATGAGACTTGCGTTTTCGGTTGCCATTCACGTCGAGCCGGACATCCTATTGGTAGACGAGGCGTTGGCGGTGGGGGATCTGATCTTCCAACATCGATGCTTCAATCGTGTGCGGCGCCTCAAAGCCGAAGGCAAAACTATCCTCTTCGTGAGTCATGACCTCCAGGCCGTCACCCAATTCTGCGACCGGGCGATCTTGCTAGACGCTGGACAGAAGCTCGCGGATGGGACCCCGGACGAGGTGGTCCAGCGCTACCGGGCGCTGATTTTCGAGCGCGAGCAGAGAGCGGCAGGACAGGGAGAGGTCGCCAGCGGAGGCGATCAGGACAACAGTGTTCCAGTCGTCGACGTCATTCCACGGGTGCACAACCGTTACGGGAACAAGGGCGCTGAGATTCAGGGGATCATCCTCTATTCTCTCGATGGAGAGGTCCTCAACCAGGCCCAGATAGGAGAGGATGTACAGTTGGTGATTTCGGCCCGGATTTACAGCTCAATTTCCAATCCAATCATCGGATTCACAGTGCGCGACCGCCTCGGTGTCGAGATCACATCTTCCAATACGGCCTACGAAGGGCTGCACCTTCCGGCGGCTGAACCAGGTGACATCTTGACGGTCGGCTTTCGGATCCAGCTCCCCCAACTACACCCTGGCAGCTACTCCATTTCACCCGCCATCGCACAGGGAAACATCTGGGAACACAGCATCGAAGATTGGATCGACAATGCCTACATCTTTGACCTTACCAGCAGCGAACTCATCTACGGCATGATGCGATGGCAGGTGGAACCCAGCTTCAGGGTCATACGGGAGCAGTAGCTCCCAAACTGCAGGAAAACCCAATCCATGGACTTGAGCGCGGTCATCGTGAACTGGAACAGCGGCCCGCACCTGAAACGGCTCCTGGGCTCCCTGGGAGTCCTCTCGGAAGAACTCGCCGAAGTCCTGGTCGTGGATAACGCCTCTACCGACAAGAGCCCCGAAGCCGTAGCAGCCTTCCCTCGGGTGCGCTTGTTGAGGATGGTGGCCAATCTGGGGTTCGCCGGTGCTGCCAACCATGGAATCGCTGTGACCAAAACTCGAATCGTCCTCCTCCTCAATCCCGATCTGGAATTGAATCCGGAGGGCGTGCGGAGCCTATACGAAGAGATGAATCGCCGGCCAACGGCCGCGATTGTCAGCGGCGCATTGACCGACAAGGATGGCATCCCGCAGAGCGACTTCCAGATCCGTCCCCTCCCTACGGGATGGAGTGTGATCCGAGATGTATTGTTCCTGGACGAATTACTTCGGGGCAGGGCACGACCATCTCGAGCAGCAGAGACTTCCATCGTTTCCACGACTGCTTCGATGGGCCCGGAAGACCGGGAAATCGCACCGGAAGACCGGGAAATCGCACCGGAAGAGCGGGCAATCGAAGTTGAACAAGCCGCAGCGGCCTTCTGGCTTATACGCCGGGAAGCCTGGGAAGCCGTCGGAGGCTTCGACGAGCAGTTCCAACCCGCCTGGTTCGAAGACGTGGATTTCTGCAAACGAGTGCGTGCCACTCAGTGGCAAATCTTCCACTTTCCAGGCCATTCTGCCGCTATCCATCAGGGGGGCCTGGCACTCGATCGACTGGGCTATCAACGCTTCGTCGGGATCTATTACAGAAACCTGCTTCGCTATCTGAAGAAGCATCACCGTACCGGTTATCCGTTCCTCTGGCCTGCAGTGCGGGCGGGAAGCTGGATCCGAAGGCGAATCATCTCCGGTTGGCGATGATGGAAAAATCCTCAGTTCTGCTGAGCATCGTCACCCATAACGACGAGGTCTTTTTGACAAAGTGCCTCGAATCCGTTCGCTCGCAAACGGTGCCCCTGAAGATCAGGGTGTTCGACAACGCATCCACCGACGCCAGCCGCGAAATCGCTGCCCAATTCGGCTGCGGACTGTTCACTTCAGAGACCAACAAAGGATTTAGCCACGGTCACAACTACAACCTTCTGCAGGAGGAGTTCGAGTACGCGCTCTTGTTGAACGCAGACGTGGTCCTGCGCCCTGATTACGCGAAGCGATTGGTGCAGGCGCTGCGCGAAGTCGAGGGGGCGGGGATGTGTGGGGGCAAGCTCTACCGGATGGATTCCGGCGGCCAACAGATCTTCCGGTCAGGAGCTGCCGTACTGGACACCACCGGAATCTACGTCACCCCGGCCCAAAGGCACTTCGATCGCGGCAGCAACGAACTGGATCGGGGACAGTACCAGCGCCGGCAGTCGGTGTTCGGGATTAGCGGAGCCGCCCTGATGTGCTCTCGGGCGATGCTCGAAGACGTAAGAATCGAAGACGAATACCTGGACGAAGAGTTCTTCGCGTACCGGGAAGACGCCGACCTCGCCTGGAGAGCACAACTATTCGGATGGAAAGCCATCTACGAGCCCAGTGCCGAAGCCCTTCACGTCAGACGAGTGCTCCCGTCACAAAGAAAGTCTCTTCCCGCCCTCATCAACTATCACTCGCTCAAGAACCGGTATCTGATGCGCATCAAGAACCTGGATCCTGCTGTCCGGCGCCGCTGCTTTCCACACATGTGGCTACGGGACCTGGGTATCCTCGTCTACGCACTCGCCCTTGAAAGGACTTCCCTCCCCGCCTACAGGGAAGTCTGGCGGCTCCGAAAAAGATTCCGCCAGAAGAGAGACTGGATCAAGAAGCGGCGCCGTGTCGACTCCCAGCAGATCGCAGAGTGGTTTCGTTTCGAACCGGTCGCCCTCGACCTACCCGACTGACGGATTCCAGGCTTGGACACTACCGAACGACCGTCTAGGCTGAAACTTCATTTGCGAGATTTGGATCGAGGAAGGACGTAACTCATTGATTTAGCGATGGATTGGGCGTGGTTGAGACACGTTTCTACGCCAAAGGCGTTACTGCGCCTAGACCCAGGGTAGCTCGCTTCGCTCTGCATCGCCAACCCTTATAGTTGGGAAGGTACTGAGATCGGGAAGATGGGAGCGGCAAGTAGCCGTAGCCGCCTTTCTTTCTTTTTTGCTACTTTTTTCTTTCTTTGTGGAAGGTGTGGATGGTGTGCAAAAGTGTGGAGTCGGGAGCTCGATAGTCGACTCCCAGGACGCTCGGGGCCGACCAAGAGCATGCCTACGCGCTGCGGATGTCGGGCTCGAGCGAAATCGAGACCGGCGACGTCAAACAAACACCGGAGGCCCTGCAGAGCTGGATCAACGGGCTGAGAGAAAGGAGCGGAGGCGGCTGGGTCGCGATCGCCGTCGAACAGAGCCGGGGAGCGCTGCTGTATGCGCTGATGGATTACGATTTTGTGTTGATCTACCCGATCAACCCGAAGTCCTTGAGCCGCTACCGTGGAGCCTTCTATCCCAGTGGAGGCAAAGACGACCCGAGGGATGCGGATCTGGTGCTGGACTACCTGCTCAAGCATCGGGAACGGATTCGATTGTGGGAACCCGAATCGCCGGAGGTGCGCTCCCTGCGCCTGTTGTCCGAGCAACGGCGCAAGCTGGTCGATCTGCGCGCGGACTTGACCAATCAGTGGACCGCCAACTTGAAGAACTACTTTCCTCAGGCCCTGAAATGGGTCGGCCCGCTCAACGGGAAGACGGCCTGTGATTTCCTGAACCGTTGGCCCAGCCTTGAGGCCTTGCAGCGGGTCAAGCCGACCACGATTCGCCGCTTTCTCAAGAGCCATCGGGTGGGGGGCAGCGAAAAGTTGCACTCCAAGCTGGAGGAGATCAAGCAGGCCCGGGCGCTGACCCACGATGCGGCCATTGTGACGGCGGCTAGCCTGATGACTCAGAGCTTGGCGGGACAGATCCTGCACTTGAATGAGTCCATCCAGCGGTTTGATGCCAAAATCGAGGAACTCTTCAACCACCACCCCGACCATTTCATTTTCAGCAGTCTGCCCGGCTCTGGAAAGGCTCTGGGACCGCGGCTCTTAACTCTCTTTGGGGAGGATCGGGATCGTTTCCAATGCGCCGCGGAGGTACAGACCGTCTCCGGCATCGCCCCCCTGCTGCGAAGCAGTGGCAAGACCCGCATCGTGTCTTACCGTTGGGCCTGTCCCAAGTTCGTCCGCCAGGGCGTTCACGAATTCGCCGCTCACTCCCGGCACTGGTGCCCCTGGGCGCAAGTGTTCTACCAGATGCAGCTCAGCCAAGGGAAAGATCATCACGTCGCGGTGCGCTCTTTGGCCTTCAAGTGGCTGCGCATAATCTACCGCTGCTGGAAGAACCGGGTCCCCTACGACGACGCCATTTATGTGGCTTCTTTGAAGGCGAACAACGCCCCTTTGCTGGCCTTCTTGTAGAGAGCAATCAAGCTGTGGAAAAAAATGCAACCGGCTGAAAAAAAAACTTGAAAAAACACTTGACTTGAAACCTCAGATGTCTGGGCTACGCGCACTAACGCCTTCGGCGTAGGCGATGGACTTCCTGAATTGAGAAGAAGTTTCATTCTCGAACGGGTCCAGTGCTTCTGGGAGCGGGACTAACCTGAAACCTCATCGGCGAGAGGATCATTCAAGAGCCTCCAGTTGACACAGCCGTGATCTTCGTAGGATGGGCACTCTTGCCCGTCGCTGTCATTGACGGCGAGGAGTGCCCGTTCTACAACGGACACGCTGCTATCGATACTCGTGGCTAGAGACAACCCTGTTTCTTTCTCGAATGATCCAGGACCTTCTTCCTAAAGTTGAAACCTCACTTTCCGAAAAGAATAGAAGGGAAATCCATCTGCGTCCAAGGAACCTGTGAGAATCGAAAGCGCTCAACATCAGCATCTCGCCTTTTCGGCAGGAGACAGAATCCCGCCGAATGCAGCGAAGGCGAACTCCTTGCAGGATCGCGTCACCCTGTCCGAAAGACATTCGCTAGAATCGGGACAGAACGCCGATTCGACTTCATCCTCAGCACCCTCAAAAGAAAGCGCAGCTGAAAAGCAAGATACTGACGTCAAGGCGACCATAGCATCGGAGCTTTCAGAGAAAGAAAAGCGCGTCGTCAATCAGCTAAGAACCCAAGATCGTGAAGTGCGCGCCCATGAACAGGCCCACAAAGCAGCTGCCGGCTCATATGCGCAGGGAGCTCCCACTTTCAAATACGAGACCGGACCTGACGGAAAGCGCTATGCAGTGGGAGGTGAGGTACAGATTGATCTGTCTCCAGTTCCAGGGGATCCTCGAAAGACGATCGCCAAAGCACAAACGGTTCAACGCGCAGCGAATGCACCCAGCAACCCCTCTGCTCAGGACCGGCAGGTAGCAAGCCAGGCAGCTCAGATGGCAGCGGAGGCTCGACGGGAACTTATCGCAATGCAGGCCGAGGAACGAGACGAGGTCAATGAAGCTTCTTCCCAGGGGACGACCGACCCGGAAAAGGGTGGAGAATCCTCCGAGGCAAGCGAGGGTTTTCACGTCAGCGACACCTCTCGCGAAGGAGCGCGTTCATCGGAGCAGGGACAAAGCAAAACCAACAACCAGTTCACCCGCGAGCAGTTCACCCGCGAGGCAGCGGAGGCTTTTCGGGTCCATTCGAATCCTCCCAGTACCGGTAGTTTACTGGATATAGCCCTCTGAAGGTCGACTTACCAGTGGATGCACACGCTTTCACAGTAGCGCTTTCGCACAATCTGTGCTAATTTTCCCCACCATCTGGGCTGCTACCTTCAGTAAGGCACCGATAGGCCTTAGTACACTGGAACAGTCCAAGCCGAATGTGAACAAGGAGAACCTAGCTATGTCCAAGAGGATCTACGTAGGGAATCTGCCCTTCAGTGCAACCGAAGATGAAGTGCGCGAGCTCTTCGAACCGTTCGGGGCCGTGGAGTCGGTACACCTTGTGACCGATCGGGACACGGGCAGACCGCGCGGCTTCGGCTTCGTTGAGATGGAGGCCGGTGGCGATGAAGCCATCGAGTCGCTGCACGAGCGAGATATGGGGGGCAGGAACCTTACCGTAAGCGAAGCAAAACCTCGACGTGACAACCAAGGTTCACAACGGAGCTGGTAGCGCCAGCCTTCTCCGGCGCTCCTCCCGCTAGAGCCTTTCCAAAACCGGGGCTTAGAGAAGGACCACGGACTGCTGGCTGGGGATCTCGAACCTTCGGCGGCAACGCAGGTTCGCACACATCAGATGTTCGTCCTCGCGTACCATGTATGAGCGGATCCGGCCAAACTGTTGCCGGTCCTCTTCATTCGCGTGAGAAGGGAGCCGATCCTTTTTTTCACGGACCAGCCACCGCACATCGAAGTCGGCCCTCTCGCGGCAGAAGGGACAGGCAAAGTTCGCCTTCTTGGTTTCCCGTCGCTCTCTGTAGAAATCTTTTTCCCGCATCGGTAAATCCAGACCATACTACTGGAAAGCTACTGCCGTCGCAATTGAAGAAAGCTCTTTCTCATATCCCGAGAAGCCATCCCTCGGTTTCTCTGCCGGTAGTCTGTGCTAGTGCAAGCAGATACCATCGAACCTGGCGCTCATAGTGAGCGCGTCTGGATTCGAGGTCTGCATCGGTCTTGAAGTCCAGAACAACCCACTGGTTGCTGTGGTCGACGAAGGCAAGATCGATTGTCCCCTCCAACAGCTTTCCCTTTTCCACCTCTAGTGAGACCGGCAGCTCTCGATAACACTGCTGCGAGGAGGCTGCCTGCTGCAGCAGCGGATGTGCGAGAGCGGAAGCGACCGCCTCGACAGCGGCTTGCTCCTCCTCCGGTCCGGCTTCGAGGACTCGCGCATGAAGCCGAGCCACGCGACCTATCTGGGTCTCATCCGCTTCCAGATCGACGTCTCTCAGAATCGTATGGACCAAGGTCCCAAAGCGAGCCCCGGTGGGCCGGGACTCGGATTTTGGCAAGATGGCCACCTGGATTGCCCCACTCTCTGGAGGCATTTCGAGAGGAGGCGCCTGGGTGACGGTAAAAACCTCGCACAGTGGCTGGGCTCCCGCTTCAAGGGTACTCACCCGCCGCTCGCTCCAGTGGCGATATTCCTCCATGCCTTTCTGGGCAGCTTCCCCGCTTGCATCCTCGGTGAGGATCCTTTCCTGCTGTAGGCCAAAATTGGGTTGAATACCCAGGTTGAGAATCGCCGGATCCCACCACACCACTGAGTGGTCTCCGACTTCAGGACGGTGAAGTCCAGGGCGAACCGAGGACTCGGAAAGACCGTCGAACCGCACCGGACGATCCAAAACGCTGGCCTCTCCAAAGACGGGACAACCCGGCGCTTCCGCGGATCTACGCCAGTTCTCCTGGCTAGGGTAGATAGCTTTGCTCAGGGGTTCCAGCCACCCAGCTCGGGCCCCATCACCCAATGCCGGAATCACCAACAAATCTCGGGCCCGAGTCGCCGCTACGTAAGCAACCCGAACCCCCTCGGCACGATCTCGAAGGCTCTCTTCCTCCTCATGGTCAATCAGCTCCCAGGGAGCACATCCCATCAACGTGAAGGCCGCCATCCCCTGCCTCGGATTGACGTACTTATCCGGGTGAGCAGATGCCAACTTGGCCGTCGGGTCAGCTAGCACGACCACCGGGAATTCCAGGCCCTTGGCGGAATGGACTGTCATCAAGTGCACTCCGTCGACACCCTCTTCTAGAACGGGGGCCTGGGACGCTCCCGGCTTTGCAGCTTCGGTATCCAGAAACTCCACGAAAGCACGAAAGGAGATACCCCCACGGGCCTCAAACTTACGAGCCAGATCGCAGATCCGCTGGACATTTGCCAGAACCTGATGGCCCGCTGGCCTGAGAGCAAAACCCGCGTGAGATCGGGTACTGGTGAGGAGCTCGTTGACGGTTTCGACGATCGGTCTTCGGTTCCGTTTCCGATGCAGTCGCGCCAGGATGCCCAGACTATCTGCAACCGGGCCCAGATCCTCCTCCAGATTCTCAGGCATCGAGCGAAAAGGGTACAGAGAGCCAAATTCATCCCGAAAACGAAATAACAGGGCATCGCGAACCCAGAAGAGAGAGCCTCTGAGCGTCGCATAGACCGAGAGCTCATCATCCGGCCACTCGATGGCAGTCAGGGCGGCCCGCAGAGTCTCGACTTCCTCCCGCTGGTGAAACGACCTGGATCCGACCAGGACATGGGGCACTCCTCGTACCTCGAGGGAGCGAGTGTAATCCCGGGTGACATCGTTTCCCCAGGAGACGAAGCGCCGGAAGAGAATGCAGATATGGCGAGGAGACAGCGGCAGCCGATCGCCCGAATGCTCCGGATCATCGATCGTCCACCCACTCTGGTTCAGCATCCAATCCACCAGGGCCGCCGTGGCATCGGGTAGACAGGACTCAATCGCGGCATTCGTCACATTCCCGAAGCTGCTATAGGGACGTGGTGGAGGCAGCACGATCGTACTGGGCTGTCCCTCTTGCTCCGTTCGCGAGTGCTCGAGCGCGACGTAATCTGGCTGCCCAATCCGACGATCATCCTTCATTTCGGGAGCGAAAGAAGCGTTGACGAGCTGCTGAATAGCAGGGCTGGAGCGAAAACTTCGTTTCAGGTGGACCAGTTTTACGCCCTCTTCCTGCAAGGTTTCACTGATCTGCTGATAGAGCTGCACGTCTGCTCTACGGAAACGGTAGATGGATTGTTTGGGGTCTCCTACCAGAAAAAGCTTCCCGGCCTTGGGCCTGACCTTCAGCCAATCCGCCTCCTCCGGATCATCTGCCGAAAGAAGAAGCAAGATCTCCGCCTGAAGTGGATCCGTATCCTGAAACTCATCCACGAATATGTGAGTGAACCGCTGCTGGAAATAGGCGCGGATTGCAGAGTTGTCCCGGATCAGGTCGCGGGTGTAGATCAGCAGATCTACGAAATCGACTTTGCCCGACTTCCGCTTCAGCTCCTCATAGCGCCCGACTACTTCCTGGAATTCACTCTGAAGCAGGGCGGCAAGATCGGCGTCGGCCTGACGTTTGAACTCTTCAAGCTCCGAAATCAGGCTATCCCGCGCTTCCAAAACCACCTTCCGCGGCAAATCCTGAGCGAAGTCTCCCCTTCCCTTCTTCTTGTTTTGGTACTTGTTGAGATCGCGCTGTAGCTGGATCAGGAGCCCTTCGAGACGCTCGTAGGACCTCGATCTCTCCTGCTCGGCCCTCCGAGTCCAGGTAGCGAGGTCTCGAACCGGCCGAAGACCCTTCCGCAGATCGTCCCTCCAATTGCGACAGCGCTCACTCATTTCGGAAAGGTCTCGAACACCCCTCATCAAAGCATCGATCTGAGCCTCACGCTCGAAGGATTCACGACGCCAGCCCTGGGGAAAGTCTCGCCATTCGACCAGCTTCCAGGCGCCTGCTTTGATCTGCCCCAGGGGAGAGCCGCCACCAAAGTTCTGGCGCACCAGAGAACGATTCAAGGCCCGTTGCAAGCCGGTCGGAGGATCATCGAGCTTCTCTTCGATCCAGCGGTTGAAGGCGCGATCGAAGAGAGCTGGGGCCTCATCTTCGGCCAGCTCCTCGAATGAAGGGTCCACCTTGGCTTCTACCGGGCGCTCCCGAAGAAGATCACCACAGAAGGAGTGAATCGTGCCGATCCGGGCCTCCTCCAACTGAGCGATGGATCGCTCCAGGTTCTCGAGCTCATCCTTATTCACGCTCCGACCGCGCTCCTGGTCCAGCGCTTCGCGCAAGCGCAGCTTCAGCTCGCCAGCCGCCTTCCGGGTAAAAGTAACCGCTACGATCTGTTCTACACCGGCCCGTCCGGTCCGAAGAACGGAAACCAGGCGCCTCACCAGCTCCGAGGTCTTTCCCGTGCCGGCAGCCGCCTCGACGATCAGACTCTCGTCTAGGAATTTACGGATGATTTCGCGGGCATCGGAATCATTCATGGCATGACAATAAAAGAGGTCGCAGGTCACAAATTAAAGAGGTCGCAGGTCGCAGGTCGATTTTCTCGGGGAAACGCTATTCCAATCAAGAAATCAAGAAGAACCTCGTGACATCACTCCGGTCGAGGCGTTATCCACCATGCTAGCTCCAGACAAACCGGACCTGAGACGTGCGACGTGCGACCTGCGACTTGCGACCTCTTTCCTTACGTCATTCTCCGAACCTCCTCCAACTCCAGCAGCGATTCCTTCCGCTTCCTGCCGACACGCATTTCTTCATAGGGACCACATACCAACTTGTAATCGCAGTACTGGCAAGCCTTCTCGCGGGGGGCGGCCGGCAGAAACGCTGACTTGATCGCACCATCGATTGTCTCAACGACCTGCCGAATTCTGGCTCGACTCTCTTTTGTCAGCGGGATCGACACCTGTTGAAAGTCTCCCCGTTGCGTGCAGTAGAACAAACGTCCCTCTCCGACAGGGAGTCCCAGCAATTTTTCAGCGGCCAGACCGTAGAGCAGAGGCTGAAGAATCTCCCCCTTTCCTACGAAGTCAGGTCGGGGCCAGGGGGCACGACCTGTCTTGTGATCGGTCACCCTGAGGAGAGACTGTTCCTGGTGCTTCTCCACTAGATCGATGACACCTCGAAAATGGCGACCACTGAGCAGGATGGCGTCCTGGTCGCTGCTATCAGGATCCCGATCCGATTCCAGGGGGAGACCAAAGGAGTACTCGAAATGAATCGGTTTCCACTGTTGGTCGGCTTGGCAAACCTCACGGACCCAGACTCGAAAATCCACTCGGATCTCCTCAATCTCGCTCTCCCAGACCTGGAGAATGGCGGGCGCCAACTCATCCAGATACTTCGAGGCAATCTGATCGAGCACTCCGTCTGCAGCGTCGATGATGTCCTCGACCCTATCTGGACGAATCGGAAGCAGGTCGGCTTCCTGGAGCTTTCTAAAGAGCTGAAACTGGGCGGCATGAAAGAGACTGCCGCGAGTCAGGGGGTCCAGCTGTTCGATCGCCGAAATTTCCTCTCTGGGCTGTAGACGTTGAATGGCATAGAGGAAGAAGCGATAGGGACAGGCAGAAAAAGACTGCATCGCCGTGGGGGAATAGCTGCGGCTATCCATCCCGTGCTTGGCAAGAATCTGTCGCAGCTTCTCGTCCTTGCCGGCCACAATGCCGTCGTCGTCGGACCACTCTGGTCTCCAGCGTTTGTAGCGGGCCCTCAGAGATCGTGCTAGGCAGGGGTTGACGTTCAGCAGATAGCGTCCCCGTCCGGTAATATCGGGCTCGGGTTGATGAAGTAGCGGATCCAGGGTTGCCAGATCGAACTCGGCATCATCCACAGCGGCGCTGGTATCCCTGGGCGCTGGCCACCCCAATCGGGTGCTGAAAGCTTGGGCAGCGCGCTTCTCCAGGCTCTTGAGATCGGGGAGCTGCCCTTCGGCCGCCCGAAGAAGTTCCAATGCATACAGAGAGGGGACTCGAGCCCGGCCCTGCACAACGTCCATCCGGGGATAGGACGCGACCAACCGCTGTGAGGCAGCTGCCACCGCAGTGCGCAGTAACAGCCTCTCCTCGTCGGACTTTCCGTGGCGCGTGATCAGCTCGGCTGAGACCTGTTTTCGATATTCGTCCAGCAGGAGTGGATCCTCCAAGATCTTGCCTGGAAAGATCCCTTCTGCAAGACCGGGGACGAAGACAATTTGAAAGGATCGGGCCTGGGCCTCTGCAAGAGTTCCTACAAAGACACGGCCGTAGTGCCTATCGGGCCGCTCTGGCCGTAGCCGGGTCAGGCGCTCATTCAACACCTGTTGAACTTCGGAGAGTCCCACCGGACCCACCTTCCCCATCGGCTCCAGTTCGGCCAGCACGCTCAGGATAGGTTCGGGTGATCGCAAAGCCATGGAGCTCAAGTGGCGCAGAGCACGCAGCCATTCGCTCCAGCGCGCCTGTTCGGGTAACCCATCGAGGAACTCGATCAACGGAAGCGAGAAGGCCTTGAGATTCCGCAGCCGCTCGAGCTGCCTTTCGACAGTTTCCCTTCTTCCGTCTTCTTCTTCTATGTCCTCATAGTTGAGGCGAAGCTCCGCCTCCAAACCGGACAGCCTTCGAGCCCATCGCTCCTTTCCCCCGATGACCGCCGCATCCACCAGAAGCTTCTCCCAGTGAAGCGGAGTTCTCAGGGTCCCTGCTACGACAGGGGACTCTGCCGTTGGGGGCTCCCTGGCTTCATCGGCTTCATCAGCGTCGGAAACACTTCCATCTGCCTCCACCAGGGATTTGAAAACCATCTGTAGCTCACTACTCGGCTGAACCCAGGGAACCTGCGCCTTCGAAGGCTCTCCCGACTCGTCCACGGGGGGAACCTGCCCGAGAGAGAGATACTCGGCAAAACGAGAAGCAGAAACACCCTCGGAGGCACATGAAAGCAGGCTCAATAGAGCCCTTCCCGCGGGATCAGGGCGTGTAGCTCCCTGGCTGAAGTACCCAGGAATCCCAGCGCTCTTGAAGGCGTCCTCGAGCTGCGACTGATAGACGTTCGGATTTCGGACCAGTACCGCCACCCGATCAAAGGCAATCCCCTCTCTTGCCGCTTGAAGGATCCTGCGAGAGATCTCGATACACTCCCGGCCCTCTCCAGGTGCAGAAAAGAGCTCGAAACTAGGGTCAGGTTCCCCACCTTGAATCGTGCCCGGCCTGAAAAGATCTTCGCGAATCCTATCGATCGCGTTTCCACCGCCTGCGTCGTTGGCTCGATCCAGCTGCTGGGTCTCGAGCTCCAACACACTACCAAGACCAGCCTGACCCTCCTTATCGCCTGCAGTCACCGTGGCAAATACAGCTGGAGCTCTAGCCGATAGCGCGCGATAGAACTCCTTCTCCACGATCGAGCGAGGAGACACGTCGAGCAGCAGCAGCGGAAGACCCAGCAAGTTGGCCTCGCCCTCTTCAACCGCTTCCCTAGCCAGCTGGAACAGCGTCGCGACATCAGCTAGTGACTGGATCTCGAGTTCCTCTTCGTAAAAGGAGAGGAATAACGCCAGGTCCCTTCCCGGCTTCCCTGAAGTGGAAAGACCCTCGGGAGAGACCCTGGCCAGCCTCAGTTCCAAGAGAGTCGATGCAAGCGCTCTGGGAAATCCAGGCATCTCGCAAACGGGCTCGAAATAGGAGAGAGACGACTCGTTCAGGCTCCGAAAAACACACCTGGCAGACAACGCCTCCAGGCCCAGGCGGCTCAGCGGAGCGAGCTCGCGCAGCGCCAGGCTCCCAGTAGCCATCGTCCCGGCCAACTCGGCTGCTGTGAATCGATGCATGCCAAACACACCTTGCTGCCTCAGGCAAAGGCGCCATGCAAAATCGTCGGCCGCGTGTCGGGTAGGCGCCAATACCAGCACCTCCGTCGCTTCGGCCAGCTCAGACAGCCACTCTTCGGCTGCTTGTAGTTTGTTCTCGTTAACGGCAGAAATGAGGATTTGTCGTTGCATCGGTCCGAACTGTAGCGCCGGTCCGGGACAGTCCTAGTGTGAGACTAGGGATAGGTTTGGATCCACGGGCACTTCCCAGGGATCGGATTCACCTGCCTCCAGTCGGAGACTTCCGGCCGCGGCGATCATAGCTGCGTTATCTGTCGAAAGAATGGGACGAGGGAAATAGACGGCGAAACCCTCGCCCTCGAAACGGTCTCCAGCGCGCTGCCGCAGCTCGCGGTTACACGAGACCCCGCCTGAGATCTGAATGGAGCGGACCGTTCGTCCCTTGAGCGCACGGGCGATGCGATCCAGGAGCTGATCCACGACAGAGTGCTGATAGCTTGCTATCAGGTCCAGCACCTGGGACGGAACGGCTTCCGGGCCCTCGGGTGCGGCACCCTCAAGGGGAATAATGTCGTTGAGACGTGCATGGCGCAGAGCGGCGGTCTTGATCCCACTGAAGCTGAAGTCGAGACTCCCATCAGAGATCTTGGGAAGGGAAAACGGCACCGCCGTGGGACTGCCGCTGGGCGCAAATCGGTCGATGATTGGACCTCCGGGATAGCCCAGGCCCAGATACTTGGCAAGCTTGTCCAATGCCTCGCCGGCAGCGTCGTCGCGGGTGCGCGCAAGGCTCTGGTAGGAACCGAGCTGGGTCAGATAGAAAAGACTGGTGTGACCGCCCGATACCACCAGTGACAAGGCCGGAAACTCAGCCTGGGGGTGATCCAGGAGAATGGAGCAAATATGCCCCTCCAGATGATTGACGCCAACCAACGGGATCCCCAGACTGTAGGAGAGCGCCTTGGCATACGAGACCCCGACCAGGAGCGAGCCGACCAGGCCCGGTCCGCGTGTCACCGCAATCCCATGAATATCCTGCCAACCTGAAAAGCTCTCGGATTGAACTGCCTCTCGAAGACTCTGCTGAACAACGAAGTCGATGTTGGAGACATGCTCCCGACTCGCAAGCTCGGGCACTATTCCTCCATAGTCGGCATGAACGGCTACTTGAGAGGCAACCACATTGGAGAGAATGGTACGTCCGTCCTGGACGACAGCTGCAGCGGTCTCGTCGCAGCTCGTCTCCAGTCCGAGGACGTTCATGTCCTGCCTACTGCCTGTTCGAATTGCTCCTGAATCGACTGTTCAAAAGGAGGCCGAGCGATTCCCTCCTCGGTGATGATCCCGGCGATGAAGCGATTGGGGGTAACGTCGAAAGCCGGATTGGCAACCGCAGTCCCGACAGGGGCAAGCAATCGTCCCTGCATCTCGGTGACCTCGGACGGGTCGCGCTCCTCAATGGGAATCTCGTCACCCGTGGGCGTTGCCAGATCAATCGTAGACAGGGGCGCGGCAACGTAGAAGGGAATGCCATGCTCCTTGGCCAGAACCGCCACCGTGTAGGTACCGATCTTGTTGGCAGCATCTCCGTTGCGAGCGATCCGGTCGGCCCCCACAACTACCGCGTGAATCTTGCCCGCTTTCATGAAGTGTCCAGCCATGTTGTCCGTGATCAAAGTACAGGGGATCTGCTCCCGCACCATTTCCCAGGCAGTCAGACGAGAACCCTGAAGGAAAGGGCGCGTCTCGTCTGCAAACACCTGAATCTGCTTCCCTCCTTCCACCGCCGCCCTGATGACGCCGAGAGCCGTGCCGTAACCGGCGGTTGCCAGAGCTCCAGCGTTGCAGTGGGTGAGTACCGAGGAGTTGTCAGAGAGGACGTGATGACCCCACTGCCCGATTCTGCGGTTTATCTCGATGTCTTCCCGATGCATCTCTACGGCCTCATCGCGGAGAGCCTTCCGGAGTTCTTCCAGCGTTCCCTGCTGATGCTGCTCGAAGACCCCCTGCATTCGCTCAATAGCCCAGAACAGGTTCCTGGCTGTAGGACGTGTGCTGCGAATCGTCTCGCATATCGTCTGCCAGTTCTCCTCCAGATTGTCCTTGGATGCGAGGTTCTGGACCCCGAGGGCAAGCCCCATGGCAGCCGCCACGCCAATCGCCGGCGCTCCCCGGATTACCATGGTCTTGATGGCCTCGGCGACCTCTTCTGCCGTTGTATAGGTGTTGTAGCGTTCTTCAGTTGGAAGCAGCCGCTGATCGATCATGACTACTCCCGCATCAGTCCACTCTATGGTTCGAATCATGGTGTAAGAATTACACCATCATGCCGTCGGTATCAACCAGGTTTGAAGTCTGGAGGAACGAGGAATGTCGAGTGCAGCCTGGGGCTCGAACAAGCGCTAGCGACGACCGTCCAGGGAGCCGTTCCAGGGGGGAACGACCAACGTCACTGGCCCGTAGCACTTGGCCTGGCAGGCTAACCGGATCAGAGGGTGGGGCTCATCATTCGAATCGAAGTGCGCGTAGCCGAAATACCCCAGCCGTTTTTTCTCGTGGTCACTCAACTCGACCAGATTCTCACAACCACTGAGCACGCCTACCCAACAGTAGCCGCAAGACCCACTGCGACATTCGGCAGGTATGGGACCATCGATACAGCGGTGATCACGAGACTTGTGGTCCCTGGTATCGGTGGTAGCAGCCATCGAAAGATCCTGCGCTTCGAGACACTGGAAGGTAGCGTCCGAGCGGCTCTCGTCGAAGTTCACCGTATAGCGTCGACTTCCAGGACGCAGAAATGCCAATAGCCCCTCCCCTTTGGCTCGAGCTTTCAGAATCTGATCCGGAGAGCGCTTCTCAGTGCGGACCGGATTCACGCGTTGTGCCGTGGAGGCAAAGGAATCCTGGCCCAACTGTGCCAAAGCCACGAATGCGACGGCTACGGTTCCCAGGAGAAGCGAAGCGTCGATCCCGAGTTGCTTGGCCAGTTCATCAGCGAGCTTCCGGATCTGCTCTTCCAAACCCAGGCTCTGAGGCTCCTCGCAAGCATCAACATGGGCCGCAAGCGCCTGCTTGATCTGTGTCCAATACAGCGAGCCATAGAGGAATGTTACGGACGCGTCCAGTTGCTCTTCGAGACGATAGTTCCCATCGAGGAGCAATTCCCTGGCAGTCTCCTCCAGATCGCTAGACTCCTTGAGCAAGCGAGACAACTTGAGGGGCCAGAATCCGAACCAGATCTGGGTGGCTGTCTGGTCGACCGGATGGATCGAGGGCAGCAGCCGGCTGAGAGCGTCATTCCACTCTTCCTCGCCAAGCTGCCCCACAAACACGTCGTACTTCCTCTCTTCGCTCACGTCCATTACCATCGTTTCCAAGCTTCCTCCGGACGACATTCTTACAACAAGACCCGCAATGATACCCCAATCATCGGGAAGCAAGGAAGAGTCCGAGTCGCATCCTGGATTCGAACGCGGACTATTGCTGATCTCCGGTCCAATATCCAGAGTCTTAGCCCGGATTTCTCATCGCTTGTCGTAGCGAGGCGCCGCAAGGGCCGTCCTGGCAAGGCTTGCGACCGAGACCACTCGTGGCGAGCCCCCGCAGTCGTACTCGTGCAGTACGTCGAGGAGGCCGAGAGAGCCTAGCGCAGCCAGGACAGATGTTTGCGGCGACGCAGTAGACCAGCGATGAGAAATCCGGGTTAGAGCCGGAGAATTGACAAAATCTTGGTCAACTGATAATTTGCTCCATATATGGAGGTGTATATGGAGCTAAGCAAGAAGACTACGATTCTCTTTCCTCCGGATCTTCACGAAAGGCTGGCAGCCCTGGCGCAGCAGCGTAATTCCAGTATTGGAGAACTGGTTCGAACGGCGTGCTCCGAGTATTATGGCATCACCTCCAAGGATGACCGCCTTGAGGCTGTCAAGAGGCTCACAGAGCTATCGCTGCCAGTCGCAAGCGTGCAAGAGATGAAGCTACAATCGGTCGTCTCTGCCTCAGAACTGCTACCGTGATCCTTATCGACTCCAACATCTTCATGTACGCGGCTGGCTCCGAACATCCCAACAAAACCAACAGCTGCCAGTTCTTGGCGGAGGTGGCGAAGGGGAAAATCGAGGCCATGATTGACGCAGAGGTCCTTCAGGAGATCCTCCACCGCTATCGGGCCATCGGCCGCTGGATGGACGGCGGGGAGGTTTACGATCTCGCTAGGAGAATCGTTCCCATTGTGGTGCCGGTGGGAGTGGAGATTCTAGACCTGGCGCGAGGACTGCTCGATCGATATGAGAGGCTGCTGGCGCGAGATGCCTTGCACGCCGCAGCAGTGATATATGTCGGGGCCGAGGCTTTATGCAGCTTCGACCAGGACTTCGACTCCCTACGAGAGATCAGTCGCATAGAACCCTCCCCCTGATTGGAACTGCACTAAGGCCTACCCTCGGCTCCAAGCCGAGGGGTTCGATCGGATGTCGAATCGAATTTGACTCATCTCTGCTGACCTTCGTCGTGGCGATGGTCTCGAGGCCGCCGTTGGTCGAGCCAGGCTCGACCGCTACACTGCGGCCTGGAGACCGAAGCCACGTCAGAGACCGACTCTACCCCTTTCAACTTGACTCGAAAATGACCCTACCGTCCCTGCGGGACTTCGGGGACCTTCTCTTCGCCTGAAGGCGAAGGGCTCTGCCAGTACGCCCGACCCACGAAGAAGGGACCCATCTGCTGCATGAATTCAGAGGTCTGCCGGGTTCTTCTCATTCTCTGAATCAGATGCGAGAGAGGGTGAAGATCCCTTCCCACCAACCCGATCACGAACTCGTTGTCGTTGGTGTCCAGACCATGGCAGGCGAGCCGAACATCGTGAGCCAGATCTTGCTCCCCGTAGAGTCGCCCGATTCCGCCATGTTCTCGTAGAATGCTCTTCTGAACGTTCTCTGGCTGCGCGTTGAAGGCTCCGGTTCGGCGAAGCGGATACCAGACGGACCAGGGCCATTCCGGATTGAGAACGGTGCGGCGCGGCCGCTGAAGAAGCCACTCCTCCAGATTGGGTTCATAGCCGCTGGCATAGCTGCGCCCCAACATGGTGAACTCGGGCCGCAGTGTCAGCGAACTGAAAGGCTCCCGGTTCAGCAGCGGCCGAACTGTGGTGACGAAGCTGGCTGGGTTCTCGTGCATCGTCAGCAGGCCCAACCCTTGGGGATGGTTAAGGTCCTGATAGACGACAGCCTCGATTCCGCTACCCTCGATTGTGGCGACGACATCCGCCAGATCCTGACACCCCGCGTAGACCTGAAGCTGCATGAAGAGCCTTCGGTTGGATGAGCTCTGGCTACCTTCAGAATCCATCCCGTGCTCGAAAACGTCGATCTTGCGTGGACTCTCTGTCGCGTGCATAGTGGGAATTCTAGTCCATTGGGAGCGCCCCGGGCCACCCACCAGAAGAATATTGAATGCTCAGCGCTGCAGATTTCGCCGTCATCGCCATCTACGCGGTTCTCATGACCTGGGTGGGGCTGCTAGCCAGGAAAAAAACGTCCAGCGTCGAAGAGTACTTCGCCGCCGGTCACAGACCCCCCTGGTGGATGGTCGCGATCTCGGGGATCACGATCAAATTCCTGTGCGAGTAGACCTGTTCCATCTAAGTGAAAGGGGTACCACCTGGCAAAAGGAAATCCTGGGTGGCACGACCACCTTCATGACGATGGGCTACATCATCTTCGTTCAGTCAACCATCTTGCAGGCGGCCGGCATGGACCCGGGAGCGGTCATGGTAGCCACCTGCCTGGCTAGCGCCTTGGCTACCTTCTGCATGGGCCTGCTGGCGAACTATCCCATCGCTCTGGCACCCGGAATGGGACACAACGTCTTCTTTTCCTACACCGTGGTCCTGACCCTCGGGTACACCTGGCAGCAGGCACTCGGTGCCACCTTCATCTCCGGAATCCTCTTCTTGCTTCTTTCCTGCTTCGGATTGCGCGAGCACCTGATTCGGGCTCTACCCAGTAGTCTCAAGAATGCGATCGCCGTCGGCATTGGCCTTCTCATCTCATTGGTGGGACTGGAGTGGAGTGGAATTGTCACCGATCACCCGGGAACGCTGGTCGGGCTGGGAGACCTGTCCTCACCTCCGGTACTCCTCTCCCTCTTTGGGATCTTCGTCACTACCATCCTGTTGACTCGAGGCTGGCACTCCGCCATCTTCATCGGCATCCTTCTGAGCGTGGTGGTGGGGCTCCTGACGGGATTGGTCCAATACGAAGGCGTCATCGGCCCAACTCCGTCCCTGTCCCCTACCCTCTTCCAGCTCGACATCCTCGGTGCCCTCGAAAAAGGCATGCTTTCGATCATCATGTTGATCTTCCTCCTGGATCTCTTTGACACCGTGGGCACCCTGTCGGGTGTCAGCCAGCAGGCAGGCCTTCTCCGACCCGATGGCAGTCTTCCCCGCGCCGCCAAGGCCTTTTTTTCGGATGCCCTGGGGACGGTTTTCGGTGCCCTTGCTGGAACCTCGACCGTCACCAGCTATATCGAGAGTGCGGCCGGAGTCAGCGCCGGAGCTCGCACCGGCCTGGCGAACCTGGCCACCGGCACTCTCTTCCTGATGGCTTTGTTCTTCGCACCTCTGATCAGTATGGTCAGTGGAGGCGTTGAGACAGCCAACGGGATGAGGCTCTACCCTGTCATCGCTCCGGCCCTCATCGTCGTCGGATTCTTCATGCTCAGAAACGTGAGAGAGATCGCCTGGAATGATCCGGGAGAGGCCATCCCGGCCTTTCTGACCGTCGTCATGATGCCCCTCACCTTCAGCATCACCGATGGAATGGCCTTCGGCTTCATAAGCTACGTGGTTCTCAAGACGGTCCAGGGTAAAGCCAGAGAGATCCCCCTTCTGATTTTCGTCAGTTCCCTGCTCTTTGTTCTCCGCTACCTTATCCTGGCCTAGCAGCCTGTCGGACTTAACTTACAGGCGTTTCTGAAATTTAAGTTTAAGGTTTGATTAAAAGTGTTGCATGACCAAGCACGAAAAGCGATGAGTCATCTGCTCTGCGGCGGTGATTTGGCCGCTGAAACGACGCGGCCCACCTCTTCAGAGGGTGGCACGGGCCATCGTCGGCTGGCGGCAGGAGAGGTTGTACATTCTTTTCAGATTCCAGGCGATGCTGGCCAGAGTCCACTCCCGGTCTGCTGCCTCCGCTCCTCTGAGAGAGAACTGCGTAAAGCCCATCACCGATTTGATGATCCCAAAGACGGGCTCCGGGACGGCTTTGCGTTGCCCGTAAATGGCTCGACCCGCGGGGGTCTTCAACCGGTATCTCATCTGCTCCACCGCATCGGCGTCTTGCCCGGGCGGCTCCGGTTGTTTCCAGCGTTCGGTCGGCCGCAAGTGGTGGGCTTCCCGCTCGACCGCAATATAGGGGACAATCGCGTGCTCGCCACAAAGCTCCACGTTGGGGCCACTGAAGTAGCCGCTGTCGGCCAGCAACTCCTGGGCCCGACCCAGCGACTCGGGCAGGGCTTGCAGCGCCGCCAGGGCCGGCTCCAATTCTTTCTTGTCGTTGGCGTTTTGCGTGACATGAGCCGCCACAATCAAGAAGCTGTCGTTATCGACCAAGGCCTGAGCGTTGTAGCATTGCTCAAATCCCCCGCCCGAGACCGGCATGATCCGAGACTCTTCATCCGTCAGATTGATCTGATCCTGGTCTCGAATTCCTCCTTGGGGCGGTTGGGGGGGCGACCCCGCGGTTTGTTTCCCCGTTTCCTCTGGGCTTGCCGCTTGGCCACTTTGGCTTCATATTCGGCCTGCTCACCTGCCTGCCGCTCGGCCGCCCGCTGGGCCAGCTTCTGCTTTGCTTCCTCGATCGCTTTCAACCGTTCCTCCCGCCGCGCCAGCTCAGCCGGGATGTCCATCCCTTCCGTTTCTTCTCGTCCATCCGCTGCCTCGGCCAGCCGCATCAACTCTTCCACTTCTTCTCGCAGCCGCGCTTCCAGCTTCCGGATGTGCCCCCAACTCAACGCACTGTGCTTGGAGGCATTGGCTTTGACCTTCGTGCCATCCAAACTCACGCGGCCCAACTTCAGAAATCCCATCGCCTGGGCCAGCAGCAAGATCTCCACAAACAGCGGCTTCAGCTCTTGCAAAAATCGCTTCCGGAAATGGGCGAGGGTGTCGTGATCCGGATGCGTGTTGCCGGCGAGGTAGCGAAACGCCACCGAATCGTAGCTGGCTTGCTCCAACTTCCGACTCGAAAACACCCCCGTGGCATAGCCGTAAAACAACAACGCCAGCATCATGGCCGGATGGTAGCCTTCCGATCCCCGCTTCGTGTAGGAATCCTCCAGCTTCCTCAGCTCCAGCTTGCTCACAACCTCCACCACGAAGCGAGCCAGATGCGTCTCCGGCAGCCATTCCTGCACCGAAGGGGGAAACAGATAAGGAGTCTCTCGATCGACTACTTTAAATCGATTCGCCATCACTAATGATGCCTGTGGGGTATGACCTCGAAAGTCCGACAGGCTGCTAGCAGTTTGATATCATGAACGACGTCGGTACGTGAGAGACGGACACCTCTGGTCGGAAGGCTGACTGGAGTCCTACTTTACTTTCAATGGAAAGGACCTAAAAGAATACATGGCTGCCGACCAGCTCAATAACGCCGAGGTCATCCTCTACACCGACGGAGCCTGCAGCGGAAATCCCGGCCCGGGTGGGTGGGCTTTCATCCTGGACCACGTTCCCACGGGAACCCAGAAGGAACACAGTGGAGCCCAGCAGCAAACCACCAACAACCAGATGGAGCTTCAGGCCGTGATCCAGGGGCTCGCTTCTCTGAAGCGGCGGACCCGGGTTCACATCGTCACCGATAGCTCCTACGTCCAACAGGGAATCACCAGCTGGATTCGCGGCTGGAAGCAGCGGGGCTGGCGGCGGAAGACATCAGACGGATTGCGGCCGCTAAAGAACGTCGAATTATGGCAGGAGTTGGACCGGCTGACGGAACAGCACGATGTGTCCTTCGAACGGGTGAAGGGGCATTCCGGCCATGCCATGAACGAGCGCTGCGATGAACTGGCGGTCCAAGCCTATCTGACGCTGACCGGAAGACCGCCTCGCAAATAACTCGCCTCTCACTTCAGAATCTCAATGGTGTTGAGAATCGTTTCCCTTTCTCCCAACCGAATGAACCGGGTCGCAGCAGTGCCGGTGATACCCGGGTGCCGTACCAGGCGTGCCAGGTGAACCACCTCGGCATCCAGACGCTCGATCTCCCGCTCCTGATCCGCCTGATCCTGGGGCCCCAGCTTCAGAGCAACAGACCAGGCCGCGTCCCGAGCCTTCTCCATGCTGAAGTTTATGATCGCGGAGTCGACCCGTCCCAGGAACCGGTTCAGGAGACGATAGGGCGTCCAGATTTCTTCCAGTTCCTTCTGAACGCCCCCTACCAGGGATGCCAGAACCTCATTGATCTTGTTGAAGTCCCCCTGGAGTCCCGGCAGAGAATCGGCCTCCACGGTCCTTGCTGCGGCAATTCCGAGATCCAGGTTGATGTGCGCATTCATGCCTAGCAGAAGGTGCTGAAGCACAATCGGCCACCACTGGCCAGAGACCCTGAATGCGAAATCCCACGCTCCGGTAGGGTTTGAACCGCTGAGATATTGATCGAAGGCTTTCAGATAGCGATTGGCAAAGATGACGTCTAGGCGCTCCATGCGATCTCCGTCATGGAAGTCACCCTCTGAGATCCCCTTCTGTACCTGGAGCGTGACCTTACGATACAGCGCTGGAAAGTAACCGAGCCGGGATTGGCTGGAAGCCGACCACTCGATGATCTCATCCAAACGAGACACGACCTGATCGATATTTTCGGCCTGGCCGACTTGAAGTGTTTCCTTAGCTACTGCCATAGATCCAGTTATTGCAGCTTAGTTTTCTGCAAAGCTGGCAAGAACTCCGAACTCCTTGTGTCCGGCGCCTCCGGTCACATACCCGGACCCGCAGCGCAGCCACGCATGTGCCTTAAGCGACCTGGCATCGTCCAGAGCCGCACCCAGGTAGAGAGTGGAGTCAATGCCACGCCAGCGCAGCAGATACTTGGCGGTGATGGCCTGAGGTAGGCAGTCACTGTTCCATGGAGTGAAGGGGGTGGAACGTCGTATCGCCCAAGCCACACGGCGGGCCTGGTCCATCTTCTCCACGGGGATCTCGCCGATGGATTCAGTCATGTGTTTTCCCAAGAAAGGGGCCAGCTTCGCGAAAGGGATGGTCTGGATTGCCAAGCGTGCCAGCCCCAGACCCGCGTAGGCCTGCAAAAACAGCCACTGGTCCCCCCAGGGGCGACGGGAAAAGTTAAGCAATCGACGACTCATGGACATGGACTCGTCCTTGACACTGAAGTTCACATTATAACCCGAGCCCCAAGGCTTGGAAGTCCCCTCTTCTAGTCAGGTAGAAGTACGGCGCGCACAGCCGTAGGCGGAGAGTTTCCGGCACGCACCCTTTCGGTTGTGCGGCGGGTTCCTAGTTCCGCCATAGCTCACGTTTCCGCAAGCCCCCTTTGTCATCCCGGACGGTCGGATTTCCCGAGTCCGGTTGGCGACCACGACTTTCCTCCCACGGCCTTCCCCTACCCAACGAGGCTTAAGCGCTCGCTCGCATTCACCCCTCTCGGGTCCGGTTTGCCGCCGGTCTCGACAAAGCTTGCCCTGTCACCGCCTACCCAGGTACTGAGCCCTGTGCGGTGGGCGCGTCCTTGCCCGCCATGGCCGAGAGTCCCTTCGCCCTCTCCGGGTATTACCCTTCCAGGAGCCGCCTCCAGGCGGCTTGGGCCGGCGTTACCCGACCGTCTTCGCTCTTACGGACTCATGCGCCAGACCTGGATGCTCCGTGGGCCTTCGCTCTCGCTCGGCGCCACGGTCCTCGCAGGTTGCTGCGAGCCCCCTGCTGCAAACAGGCCCTTCCCGACATTATCTCTGCAATCCTTGTCCAGGCGCTTGGACCCTTACCCGGTGGTGATGTCTCGGTGCTTCAGCTCGTTGCTTCCCAAGACACAGCGGCCTCACATCACAAGGGACACGTTCGGCTCACCAGACAATCCCTGCAGCAACTTCCGCAGGGGGGCATATTTCCGGGCTGCAGTCATTCGCTCATGTTCAGGCTCCCAGACTCGCTAGACCTCCAGGTTGCTCCCGCCGCTTCCTTCGAAGGGCGGCCAGGCCGTTTACACCACGCATCGCTCGGTTGGTTACCTGCCCCGAGATGTGGTATCGCTACGTGTGTGAACGAGCAATTCACACGGCTGGACTTTCACCAGCTGGATTGCAGCCTTGTCGGCTGCTCCCCCTTGCCTTTGCCCGTGTCCGTGCCCGTGCCTGTCCCGCTAGCTTGGGGAGAGTCAAACCCTGGTTGGAGTTGACGCCCACCGGGCCGGTCAGGAGAAGCTTGACGCTGGATGAAGTCAGGGCACGCGCACGGCGTGGGCAAAGGCAAGCGTGGACGGGACGACTCAAACCGACCTGTGTCGTTGACGGAAGGGTGAGATTTGAAATAGCCTTGAACGCTCTCCGCAGGACTGCTTTGCCGATCCTGCATCAGCAACTTTCGACGCCCCGCGTCAATGGGAGGACCGATCTGATGCGAAACCGAATGCTCTTCTTGTCCCTATGCCTGATCACTCCTCTCGGCTGCAGCTCGGCCGGACAGGCAGATCGGTCCATCGCTCTCTTCGATGGGAGCAGCTTGAAAGGCTGGCACACCAATCCTGAACCTATTGGTCACGGGACCGGGGGGCGTTGGAGCGTCGAGGACGGCACAATCGTTGGCGAACAAGACCCTCCTGGCAGCGGAAATGGGGGCATCCTGCTGACCGATCAGAAATTCGGCGATTTTGAACTCAGCATCGAGATGAAGCCCGACTGGGGGGTTTGCAGCGGCGTCTTCGTTCGTGGTAACGAGCAAGGAAAGTGTCTGCAGATGATGGTGGATTACCACGACAAGGGGAACATAGGCCACATCTACGGAGAAGGAACCGGCGGCTTCAACAACCGACCCTTTGACATCAATGGCCTCTATGACGCCGGTCAGGAGCTGATCGGCTTCACCACCCAATCACTGGACACCGACTTCTCGAAGGAATATACGATCACCGGAGAGGGGTGGATCAAAGCCTGGAAGAGGGGCGACTGGAACACCGCCCGGCTTCGGGTAGTGGGCAATCCGCCCAAGATCACTACCTGGATCAACGAGGCGAAGGTTTCTGAATTCGATGGCACCACTTTCGAACACCCACGCTACGACCGGAACAAGGTAGCCCAGGAACTGGGAGCCGAAGGTCGGATCGCCGTTCAAGTGCATGGCGGCAAGGGATGGCCGGAAGGGGCGAAGTGCCGTTGGCGAAATATCGAGGTAACCCCTCTCTGACGGATTTCCAGATCTCCGGCTCAGCTCGGGACGCGCCCTATTCTGGGGCGGACTCCAACAGGATACGATCGTAGACGTCGCGGGCGTGGTCGTAGGCCGCCCTCGCCGTCTCTTTCTCATCCTCTCGGATCTTGGCCTCCTTCATCAGCCAGCAGCGGTCAACCGCACGTCGACACCACTCGGCGCTACGAAGGGATGCTCGAACCGGCTTGTCCCCGACGATCACGAATATGGGATTTGTATGGGAGCTGGAAAGCACTCGAACGGCCACCCAACTGGACCGCTTGATCTCGTGCTCGAAGGCCAGATCCATCCACTCCCCTGTTGCCCTGATCTCCTGCCGGGCCACCGCCTCTCCGTTGACCACCAACTCTACCGGAACCTTGCGGGTTTTTCCGATCCGTGAACGCTCGATGTCCCAATAAGGAGGCTGATCCGGATCACGGCTGGCAATGATCGCTCCAACCTCGTCCTGGTTGGACGGCAGGTAGGCCGCCACCCGGGCCTTGATCTTTACGCTTGCGGGATCATCCAGTCGGAGCTCGCTGGAATGGGTCCCCAGTTCCCGGTCCGCGACGAAGAAATCCACGATGTGGGATTTGCCGTCAGAAACGTAGCTGCGGCCCGCCTTAATCTGGTCCATGTAACGGTCGAAGTCGAGAGCCCCCTCTAGCTTGGCGTAGCTGCGTGCCATACCAATCCGATCATCGTAGATGCAGGGAAAATCGGTTTCCCCACTGATCCGGGTTCGAAATCCGGTGTTCAGCGTGTGGTACCAGATGTTCAGCTCCCAGGGTAGTGGCGTATCTCCAGCCGAGATGAAATCGACGGCATCGTGAGTGACGGTTACGATGAACTCATTGGCCCCAATACCGTCGAACTTGGCCATCACGTAATTGGGGAGCTCATGGGTGGGCTCGAGTGGCTCCAGTCCCCAGCCAGAATGCGAATATCCTGCCAATCCTCCCTGAGATTGGGCCCATTTCAAAATGGGTAAGGTCCAGCTAGGCCACTCGTCGACCCGAGTGGTGCCCGGGTAGTCGTCTTCCTTCAGACGCAGCAGGCAGAGGTGCCCGGCGTGGGAAGATGGGAAGCCCGAGACTTCAACGTCGTACCGCATCAGGTTATCGCGTCCGGACAGGCGGTGTACCTTGCCCTCGAAAAACTGCTTCTGATGGTACCAACAAGGGCCCCAGGTAAGGACGCAGGCGATGTTGAGATCTTCTCCCAGAGCCTGACGCCACATGTGTTCTGGACGGACTCCTTCGTCGGGACTTTCGTAGTGACTACAGCCGGCAGCATGCACATGATGATCGGCACTGCGCCAACCCAGGCTCGCCATGTGGATCCACCGCTCCAGCTCAAAGTTCGCCTCAAACGTCTCAACGTTTTCAGGGACGATCAGCCGCTTGCTCAACGGCAAATACTCGGGACCACGCCCGTACTGGACTTCGTAGGTTCCCGGAGGCAACTTCACTTTCTCTCCGTCCGCGCGGTAGATCTGGGGATGGAAAAAGAAGTCTGGATCGTCTCCTCGGGCCAATCTTCGCGAGGGTAGAGGATAGACGCCGACCAGGCGACCTGCCTGCACCGGAGTATCCCCGACCCCTCGCGTCTTGTCCCAAGGCTGTTTCAAAGCCAGAGCGCTGCGATAGTCGCCGGGCAAGGGATTGGTCTCCGGGTCCGGGGCAATCCTCTCGATTCCATCGGTGATGATGAACGACGCCATCGTAGGCGAGCCATCGTGATCTTTCACCCTGAGGGTAACTGGAACCGAAGGGCGACAGTTGAAGAGGACATCAATAGCGTTTCGAAAACCGATATCCTGTGTGCCCTGCCCCACGTGGAATCCGATCTTTGCCTCGCGTAGTCCTTGTTCCCTTGCATAGGCCTGGAGAAGCACATACTCCAGTCGGAGACCGGAGAGACTTGGTTGAAGCGGTCGGCGGCGGTAGAGCGACAACTCCAGAAAACGGGAGGCCAGGTCGCCCTTCGAGATGGCATGTTCCTCCCGCATACGTTTGGCACCGGTAGACTTGTGGAGTGAAGGAAGGGCATTGGGGCTCTCGACCATCAATGCCGAGTTGACCTCCGCTGCGTTGTGGACCTTGACCAGAAAGCCGGTCCATCCCCCCTGCATGAGCTGGGCCTCGGCGGGCCCGCGGATTACCTTGACTCGAGCTTCGGGGTTGATATCCACCATGGCAAGGCAATAGGGGTCCAGGATTTCCTGAAGTCGGGTCACCACCGAGACCGTCGGGGCTTCGTCCCTGAGCCGCTGAATGCGCTCCAGGTCATCGGGTCGGAGACTGCTCCCCAGAAAGGTCATGGCCTCGGACAGCCGCACGACCTGTGCTACAAAAGGCTGGGGTTCGACCTCGTGTACCTTGGGCAGTTGTTGGGAGTGGAGCCAGGAGACCGCCAACCCCAAGATAGTCAACAGCAGACTGACTTGCTTCATCACAGTTCTCCGAGTCTAAGAGACGAGTGTTGTGCGGTTCCTCATGCTAGCATAGCCCTTGGAGCAAAGTAATCTACGCTTCGCGTGCCTTCTCAGGAGTCTCATCGCCTTGCGCCAACGAGATCTCGAAGGGTGCGCTGGAAATTCAACGGAGAGGTGCCGTGCCCCAGGTTCAAGCTAACGAAAACAAGCGGACGGAGACAAGCGAGTGAACGGCGACGACGCAGGCCGATCAGTCGATTTTGTGCGAAGCGCCGTTGCTGCCGACACGAAATCGAAACGATTCGAGGGTCGGGTCCATACCCGTTTTCCTCCGGAGCCCAACGGCTACCTTCACATCGGTCATGCCAAATCGATCTGTCTCAATTTCGGCTTGGCAGCTGAGTCGGGTGGGCTCTGCAACCTAAGATTCGATGATACCAATCCTACCAAGGAGGAGACCGAGTACGTCGACAGCATCATGGAGGATATCCGTTGGCTGGGATTCGACTGGGCCGACCGGCTGTATTTCGCCTCTGACTATTTCGATCATCTCTACGCCTTCGCCCTCCAGTTGATCAAGGAGGGCAAGGCCTACGTTGACAGCCTCAGCGCTGACGAAATCAGGGAGTATCGAGGGACCTTGATGGATCCCGGTAAGGAGAGCCCTCATCGCAATCGGTCCGTAGAGGAGAATCTCTCGCTCCTCGAACGCATGCGGGCCGGAGAGTTTCCCCGCGGTGCCCACGTGCTTCGGGCTCGGATCGACATGGCCTCGGCAAACCTGAATATGCGGAACCCGGTGATGTATCGCATCCTGCACGAGAGCCATCATCGGACGGGTGACAAATGGTGCATCTACCCAACCTACGACTTTGCCCACGGCCAGTCGGATTCCATCGAGAAGATCACCCATTCCATCTGCACCCTGGAGTTCGAAGATCATCGCCCGCTGTATGATTGGTTCCTGGATGAGCTAGGCATCTACCATCCTCAGCAGATCGAGTTTGCCCGTCTAAATCTGACATACACGGTCATGAGCAAGCGGAAGTTCGTCCAGTTGGTCGAGGAGAGGCATGTGGACGGCTGGGATGATCCCCGAATGCCCACCCTCTCCGGACTGCGCAGACGCGGCTTCACGCCCGAGTCGATCCGAAGCTTCTGTGACCGCATCGGTGTTTCCAAGAAGGATAGCGTCGTCGAGTTCCAGCTCTTGGAGCATTGCCTGCGAGAGGATCTCAATCGCAGGGCTCAGAGGGTGATGGCGGTCCTTCGGCCTTTGCGGGTCGTGATCGAGAACTACCCCGAAGGTGAGTCCGAGGAGCTCGACGCTATCAACAATCCTGAGAAACCTGAGGACGGAACCCGTAAGGTTCCCTTCTCTCGGGTTCTGTATATCGAGCAGGACGACTTTCAAGAGGATCCTCCCAAGAAGTTCTTTCGGCTTGCTCCCGGTCGCGAGGTCAGGTTGCGCTATGCCTACTTTCTCACCTGTACGGGTGTGGTCAAGGATCCCGAGACCGGAGAGCTCATCGAGCTCCGCTGTACCTACGATCCCGCC
The DNA here is from genome assembly GCA_965222655.1 of Acidobacteriota bacterium. Classification (GTDB taxonomy): domain Bacteria; phylum Acidobacteriota; class UBA6911; order RPQK01; family JAJDTT01; genus CAUZIZ01. The sequence continues at coordinate 359,593 of CBDCUP010000021.1, read as the reverse complement.
ACGAAGGGGGGCGACGCTCCCGACGGTCGCAAGGTCAAGGCTACGCTGCACTGGGTTTCGGCCGCTCATGCGGTGGAGGCCGAGATTCGCCTTTATGACTACCTGTTCACCAAGGAGAACCCGGACGAGACCGAGGAGGGCAAAGACTATCGATCCAACTTGAACCCAAACTCGCTGGAAACTCTGAATTCGGCCAAGTTGGAACCTAGCCTGACTGCTGCCTCACCCGGAAGCCGTTACCAATTTGAACGCATCGGTTATTTTTGCGTGGACTCCCGGGATTCTTCCGAAGGCAACCTGGTCTTCAACCGCACCGCCTCCCTACGCGACAGCTGGGCCAAGACTCAGCGTTCCAGCAACTGAGTTGGATTTGTGGCGGTGGTCTCCAGACCGCCGTAAAGGCTCGAAGGAATAAGAATACTTTCCCAGACGGGAAAAACCCAAGACGAGCTTCTGAACTAGGACCACCTCGTGGTCACTACCCTGGGGGAGCACTACGAGGAGATTTGCTGCTCCAGCCACTCTTCGACATCGCTGACAAAAGCGTCGAAATCCTCCAAGCGATCGAGGCTGGCATGAACACGGCGGAGATCGATCTCTGCGTAGTCATGTACGAGCACGTTGCGAAAGCCCGCCAGGCTTTCCAGCCGATTCATTGTCTTTCTTTTAAGTAGGCACTTCGTGCCGACGGCCAAGGCCGTAAAAGGCTGTTTCGGGACACCCCGGCTGTGACGAAAGGGCGGTCTCAGAGAACAGCTCACTTGATTGAAATTCCGAGACTGTTAAGCACTCCTCGGGCAGCCAGTCTCTTGGGAATGTCGCGGTACTCGTCGACCGACTCCTGGAAGGCGGAAGCAAGGATGTGATTCCCGGTGTCAAAGAGCGCTTCTGCGGCAATCTGAAGACCCCGCTCGATAGCCCATTGCAGTTGCAGATCCCGCTCCAGCCGATCGACCGAAATGGGCAACCAACTGCGTATGCGACCGCTTGCCTGATCAATTTGAAGAAGCTTCTTGCGGACGACGTCAGCCCGAAGCGGCACGATACGCCTCCGTGCGCTGGCGAAGGTAGCTGTACTGGACTTTCCTGAGATGCGCGGTATCCAGAAAACGTGCCGCTGATTGGGTAATGAATCTGACCCGCTCGTCCTCATTACGGCACACCAGGAGCCTTCCGGTTATCACGATTTCGTGTATCAGCAGTGGCGGGGCTCGACGAAGATCCACGATATCCACTGTGCGATCAGAAATCGCTTCGAGCGCGACATTGAGGCGATCCAGTGCCTTCGGGCTCGGACTCGAGGCAAAGAGAATACCAACGTCGAGATCGCTGCTGGGGCTTTCGTTGCCGGATGCCGAAGACCCGAAGATGTAGGCAAGTCTGACCTCTGACCTCGTGTCGAGAAGGCTGTGGACAGCTTCGATCGCCCGCTGCATGGCTTCAGTATAACCCAGTCTCCCACGCCAGGCTCAGGGGGAGAGTCGCGCCTAACGCCAAGCTTGACTCCTCAAGGAAGTCAGAGGACACAACCCGTATAGTGCCAAAACTCGACTGACTCGTCACGTCGCCTCCCGATAGTAGTAGTTGAGCGTTCCACCGAGGCGCTCTTGGCGTTGGACCGGGCCTTTCGTCAGCGCGTCCTTCCGCGGCGAGTCGATTAACTGTATCGGGACCTACTGCAGCGTGTGCGGTTGATCACTTCACATGTGCGTCGGGAAGCAAAGAGAAGAGTGAACTGGCGCTAGTGCCCTCAATTGTAGTAGCCCAGATCTTACCGTCCAAACGGTGTCAGAGTAGATCACCTCTGATCGGCCGCTTAGAAGCGGACATTCAAATTGCGGCAGGAAACGTCGAAAGAATGGCCAAAAGCGGTCATGGCCAGTGGCCTCAATTATGTCCGAATCGCGCCACATTAGCACAAGGGTAGGGGATCGCGTAGAGTGTCAAGCCTCCGCCGACCAGGTACCGGATCCTGCTCAGATCCCGCCCTCCGTCCGACGGAGATCGTGGCTTGCACGCGATCCTATGAAGTCAAAATTCCAAATCCGAAATCATGAATGACTTTTCACACAGCCTCAGGCGTTTGCGGTCGTTCAGATTCTCCACGGAAGCGTCGACTGAACTACCGCAAGCGGCCAAGAGAAACTGACTCGCTGCCAACAAGGTGCGAAAGAAGGAGCCGGACCCCCACGAGTCGTCCTCTGTTATGACCTGTCGGGGTGTGCTGCCAAGATTCCCAAGGAATGGAGATCACCCTTGACGACATCCTCGATGAAGGGACTCTGGAATCGGCCTACACCTGGCTGTGCAAGCGACGACGAAACTACCCTGACCATGCCGACGTGTAGAACTTCCGCCGAAACTGGCAGCGTGAGATTGTCCGCCTACGCCGAGAGCTGCTGGAGGGGAGCTATCGTCTGGGACTCCTGAGCCGGACGACGCTCGCAAGCGGAGAGGAGGTCGATCTCTTCTCGGCCCGAGACGCCCTGGTCTTGAAAGCTCTTGCTTTGGTGCTGGGAAGCCGACTGTCCTTTTCCAGGAACTGCACCCACCTGAAGGGAAACGGAGGGGGCAAAGGGGCAGTGCGTCGGGTCTGGCGCCAACTGAAGCGGCACCGGTTTGTGATCCGAACCGATGTGAGGTCCTACTACGCTTCCATCGATCACCAGTGCCTGATGGACCGTCGCGTGCTGAACCTGGTTGAGTAGTATCTACGGCGGACGGCCGAGCGAGGCGGGCTGTTCTGGGAGTCGGAGCGGGACATTCCACTAGGCTCTCCCCTGAGCCCGATCCTCGGGGCCTTCTTTTTGAGCGAGCTGGACCAGCGGCTGGAGAGGACGGGTCTGTTTTACGTCCGCTTCATGGACGACATCCTGGTGCTGGCCCCCACCCGCTGGAAACTCCGTCGGGCAGTTCGGGTCCTGAACCAGGTCTTGTCCTCTCTAGAGCTGGAAAAACATCCCGAGAAGACCTTCATTGGTCGGATCGAAAAGGGCTTTGATTTTCTCGGCTATCACTTCAGCCGAGCTGAACTGACCGTGGCAGGGACAACCCTGAAGAATTTCGCAGCACGTGCTATCCGGCTTTATGAGCAAGAGCCGGAGGAGCCAGTTGACTCCTCCCGGCTTGGGGAGTATGTGCAACGCTGGGTCCGGTGGGTGGGTGCGGGGCTCGGGGAGAACGATGTCGCCTGGAGCAAGAATGCTCCGTCAACTAACAATGCACCATCGGCGGACTTTCCTTGGGACGGGTGGGGAAGCCCGGCCCCCCTGTTCACTCGACCGTGAAGGATTTCAGTTCCACGGGGACTGCCCCCTGCTGGAAACAATAAAACGGCTTAAGGTCTGTGCAAAAGGCCAAGCCCGCAAAACTCCATGTGCTGTCGGTGGTGCTAGTGGATCCGATTCGTCCAAGGCCTGCCTGTGCAGCCCAGTCACCGCAAAGGGAGGCAGCTGGGTCTCCCAAGGGCGTCGTACCAGGCCAAACGAAAGTTGATATAACAGCCCCGGTCTCGTCCCGGCGGATAGGGGCCTGTAGGTTTCCGCTTAATAACCCTGTCTTGTTCGCCGCTATCTGCGTGGTGTCGGTTCGGACGTATGGGACTATTGCCTCTATAAATGTCGTCGAGGGGGAGGTTGTGGATGTGGATAGCCAAGCGAGCCATGGCCCGGCTTGGTTCAACGCGGGGATGGTGGATGCTGTGGATTGCGCTAGTCGTCGGCAGATCTCGTTAGCCGAATCGATACCGGTGGCGAAGAGGGGCTCGTCGATGCTGCCGCCCGTAGTCTCGCTTGTTACGAACGCATATTTGACGGCGTGGGCCCAGGGGGGCATAGTTCCTATAGTAAATGCCGATATTGAGCTGATTTTGCGATGATGTCAAGGTCTGTTGAATTTGGAGTGGCGTGTTAGGGCTTGATTCGCTGGCTGTTGGATTCACCCTCGGCCAGACGCCTCCATACTTCACGGGGATTCGTGTAGTGAATACCAGATTCCGGATCTGGGCAAGGATATCCCAGAGCAGGGTTTCTGCACAGAGAAACGTCTGCCTGAGAGGCTACCGACAAGAGCAGACTGGAAGAGAATCATTTCCTTTTGTTCCAGCGTAACCCGACGAAATCGACCCAATGTCTCCACGGGTCTCAGGCCCTCGACTTCAAAGGGTTTTTCTTCCAGTTCGGAGGATGTCGTCAGCCGTTGGGCGATAGAGTGACAAGATGGTCCGTACTGACCCCGTTCTATGCCGAATACAAAAAAGAACATGGCCCTGAATGTCCGCTTTTTTTTGGCAAAAGCGGTCGTCCGATTTCGATCAAATCGGACGCTGTCTGTAAGATCAGGTGCCACTATCACAAGTTAACGGTGAGCAGTTCCGTGTTCGGACGGTTCAACCCATTTCGCTGCTGACCGCTCTTTCTCGGTGCTTCGCTTCGTGCTGCTGGCGTTCGCCTCTTTCGTCGTAACTGTTGGATCGCAGCCGGTTCCAGGACTCTTCACTGCTCACTATTCCACTACCCGCACTCCACTACTCACTATTTAACTGTTCACTATTCAGCCGCTCACTGCTTCCTTGAAATACCCCTCTTCGGCGGCTATTCTCTTCCTTGACCAAATGAACATTTTCAAAAGGAGAGATCAGCGATGCCTGACGTAGATAACCTTACGGAAGCCAAGCAGTTCTATACCGACGTCCCGATGAAGAGCGAACCGTTCTTTCTCCGCGGTTCGAATTCATTGGATTGGGGTATGCAAAACCGGTTCTCGCGCCTCTACAATCCAGTCTCGGGACGCATCGTCATGCTGGCGATCGACCACGGCTACTTCATGGGTCCAACCACGGGACTCGAGCGTGTCGACATTCGGATCCTTCCGATTCTTCCCTACTGCGACGCTCTGATGCTGACGCGCGGGATGCTTCGTACCACGATTCCTTCGACTTTCACCCAGGGAACGGTTCTTCGCGCCAGTGGCGGGCCCAGCATCCTGAGAGAGATGTCCAACGAACGGATTGCCATGGATATCGAAGACGCGGTGCGTCTAAATGCATCGGCTCTTGCGGTCCAGGTCTTCGTGGGCGCTGAGTTCGAGGCTCAGTCGGTGCTGAACATGACCCGCTTGGTAGATCTCGGAAACCGTCACGGCATCCCCATCCTGGCAGTCACCGCCGTGGGCAAGGAAATGGTGCGCGACGCTCAGTATTTTCGGTTGACCTGCCGAATGTGCGCCGAGCTCGGAGCCCATTTCGTCAAGACCTACTACGTGCCGGAGGGCTTCGAAACTGTGACTGCCTCTTGCCCGGTTCCGATTGTGATGGCGGGGGGGAAGAAACTGCCCGAGCTGGAAGCCTTGACCATGGCCTATAACGCCATCGACCAGGGCGCCACCGGTGTGGACATGGGACGCAACATCTTTCAATCCGATGCCCCTGAGGCCATGATCCAGGCCATCCGCGGGGTCGTCCACGAGCAGATGAAACCCGAACAGGCCTTGGATCTGTTCCAGACCCTGAAGCATGAGGGTACTCAGGTGGAAGCCGTCTCTTGATGTCCGTCTCGGAACTGCTGCGAGAACTCTGTCCTACCATCAGTGTGGGCATCCTGACCGCCGATCTCAGCGCCTTTGGTTCGGAAGTAAGCCTTTTGGAAGAGACGGATGTCGGGCTGCTTCACTTCGATGTCATGGATGGGTGCTTCACGCCCACGATGACCCTGGGTCCCCCCTTGATCCAATCCGTTACGAGTTCGCTGTTGAAGGATGTTCACCTCATGATCCAGGATCCACTGGAGAAGATTGAGGCGTACGTCGACGCCGGCGCCGACATCATCACGCTGCAAGTGGAGTCCTGTACTCACATCCACCGGGTCCTTCAGCGCCTGGGGCAACTGAGCAATGTCAACGATGAGTCAAGGGGCCTGGTGCGAGGGGTTGCCCTGAATCCCGGCACCCCTGTTGCCGTCCTCGAGCCACTCATGGATGACGTTGAAATGATCATGCTCCTGGCCATCAATCCAGGCTGGGGTGGACAAGGCTTCATTCCTGCAACCTTCCGCCGGATCGAGCAGGTCTGCCGTAGGGTCGAGGAGAGCGGGCGGAATATCATCGTCTGCGTAGACGGAGGGATCAAGCGCGACAATGTGGCCGACGTCGTCCGAGCAGGGGCCGATCTGGTCGTCACGGGCAGTGCCGTCTTCGATGGCCGAAATCCCGTGGAAAACGCACGCCTGATGCTGGATGCGGTGAAAGGAGCCGCCTAGGCAGACCAGCTCAGGGCCGTTTCAAACTCTCTTCCAACTGAACAGCCAAGATGAAAAGCCGATGGTCCAATCGGGAAGCAGATCGGTTCCTGCAGGCCTACTCTAAGGCCTGGGGAGAGGATCTGGCTCTTCGAACCTATAGTTCCAGACTTTTGGGACAAGAAACCGCTCTGGTGCTCCACGGCGGAGGAAACACCTCTGTCAAGGCCACACATCGAAACATACTGGGAGAAGACCTTGACGGCCTCTTCGTCAAGGCTTCCGGCGACGATCTCGCCAACATCGAACCCGAGGGACACTCCGGTCTGGACCTGGAGCCCTTGAGACGCCTTCGCAGCTTGCCCCGTCTCTCCGACGACGAAATGGGCAACCAGTTCCGGATCCACCTCCTGAACTCGGCTTCGGCCACGCCCTCCATCGAAACTCTGGTTCACGCCTTCCTGCCGATGAAGTTCATCGATCACACCCACGCCGATGCCATCCTCGCCCTGACGAATCAGCCCGAAGGAGAAGACTTGATTCGGGAAGCGCTGGATGACGACGTCGGGATCCTGCCCTATGTCGAACCAGGATTCCAGCTGGCCCAGGCATCCGCCAGGACTTTCGAATCTGGTCCGGAAACGAGAGGCATGGTGTGGCTGCGCCACGGTCTCGTCACTTGGGCCGAGGAGCCCCAGGTGTCCTATGAGAGAACGATCGAGCTGGTGAGCAAAGCCGAAGCCTACTTGAAGAAACGGGCCTCGAAGTCGCTGACCGTCTTGACTTCGACCTCTCCACAAACCGCCAAACGTCGATGGGTCCGAATCGCGCCTCTGCTACGAGGCCTGCTGGCACGGCCCAGCGGCGACGCAGACCGGCCCCATCAACGCGTTATTCTGACGCCTCTGATCGATCGCGAGACTCTCACCTTTCTCGGCTCGAAGCAGGCGAAGGATATTGCCCTGTCACCGCCTCTGACTTCAGATCACCTGATCCGAACCAAAGCCCTGCCTCTCTGGATCGATTCCCTTCCGCCTGAAGAAAGCGAGATCAAAGTCGTCTTCAGCGCAGCGCTCGACCGCTACGGCTCTGACTACGAGGCTTACTTGAAGAGGAATGCGCGTCGGCTGGCAAGTGGGGTCAAGCGGTTCGATGCCAACCCCCGTGTCGTGCTGATCCCAGGTGTGGGAGCCATTTGTGCTGGTGAGGACATTGTGGCCGCCGCCATTGCCCGTGACATCACCCGTCAGACTTTGAAGGTCAAAGCCCAGGTTGCCTCCATGGGAAAGTATGAGGGGCTGAGTGAATCCGACCTCTTCGGGATGGAGTACCGGAGCCTCCAGCACGACAAACTGGACTCGTCAGACGAACTACCCCTGAGACGGCAGGTTGGACTCGTTACTGGTGCTGCCGGAGCGATCGGTTCGGGTATCAGCCACCAGCTTCTGGCCCAGGGCTGCCACGTGGTTCTCACCGATTTGCCCGGGCAGCCTCTCGAGACTCTGGAAAGTGATTTGAGGTCTGAATTTGGGGAACGTGTCCTGGCAGTCCCCCTCGATGTCACCGATCCGGACTCAGTGGGCTCCGCCTTCGACGCTGCCACCGCCGTCTGGGGTGGCATTGATCTGGTGATCGTCAATGCCGGCATCGCTTTTGTCTCCTCCTTGGAAGAGATGGAGTCAGAGGCGTTCCGTCGAGTGCAGAGCGTCAACGTCGAGGGCACCTTGAATAGCCTCTCCGCGGCCGCTCGTCACTTTCGGATCCAGGGAACCGGAGGCGATGTGGTCCTGGTTTCAACGAAAAACGTATTCTCGCCGGGAGCCAGCTTCGGGGCCTACAGCGCCACCAAGGCGGCGGCACATCAATTGGCACGGATTGCGAGTCTCGAAATGGCCGAGATCGGAGTGAGGGTCAACATGGTTGCCCCCGACGCAGTCTTCTCCGAGGGAACCCGGGAATCTGGGCTCTGGGCCACGGTAGGGCCGGATCGTATGCGGGCTCGGGGCTTGGATCAGAAGGGTCTCGAAGAATACTATCGTAATCGGAACTTGCTCCGGGCCAGGATAACGGCGACCCACGTCGCCCGAGCCGTCCTCTTCCTGGCCACCCGCCAGACCCCGACGACGGGTGCCACGATTCCTGTCGACGGCGGCCTCCCGGATGCCACGCCCCGGTGATTGCAGTTTTCTTTCCCAGGTGAGGACAGTGCTTCAAGAATACGTCGCACGTCGAAACGTCTGAACGTCGCACGTCTCTGCTCTACGAACGGCACGGCGAACGGGACTTGTCCTACGCCGGGGAAAAAGTTTCTTTTGGAATGGGGCCAGTAACGTGGCTTCGGTCTCCAGGCCGAAGATTCCTCCTGTGCCGAGCCTTTGGCTCGACCGACCGCGGCCTGGAGACCGCCGCCACGGCCTAGAACCGAGGTTTCTTTCTCGAATGATCCGACTCGCCGTCTAATGGTGGATCGAGTGGGTCACCGAGCCCGTGGCATAGCTCAGCTCCGCCTCACTCAATTTGAAAGTATAAAGAGCTTCGGCATAGTCGGTCTCCGCGAGCGAAAGGCCGGTTTCAGCCCTGGCGAGTTCTACAAAGTCACTTAGTTGGGCCTTATAGCGCAGCCTGGCGAGTTCCAGAGCTTGCTGAGCCTGGGTGACAATGTCCTGGTTGGCCTGGAGCGCATGATGGGCCGCAGCAAGCCTGCTATGGGCTCTTGCAACTTCCTCTTCGATGTCTTGGGCCAGGATCCGGCGACGTGCTCGCGCTGATTCCAAGGTGTGCCTGGCTTCCTCGATCTGGCCTTCTAGACGGCCCCCGGTGTAAATGGGCAGTCGGATGCCGATCCCCCCGAACAAGAGCCTGCCCGCAGTCAGCTCGGCAAACCGGGTGATTCCTCCGCTGAAGGCTCCCATGATCCGGCCCTTCTTTTCGCTCTCGGCCTTCCGCAGCCACTCCTCATAGGCTGAGATCTGGACATCCAGGCTCCTGATCTCGGGTCGCTTTGCGAGTCCTGCTTGAACCAGAGTTTGCAGGCTGGCTGGCGGCTGGACTGCTACCACCGGCTCTTGAAGGATATAGGTTCCGGAGTAAGGGGCTCCCATGGCGCGATTCAACCCGATGAGCTCCTGGCTGTGGGTGCTCTCGGCCTGGACCAGGGCCAGCTGGGCGCGCGACAACTCTACCTGGGCGAGACTCACATCTAGCTTAGACTTGAGCTGAGCACGATAGAAGGCCGAACTCTGTTTCACCGTGAGTTCGCGCTCTCTGACGGTCTGGCTACCTAGTTCAATCCGCTTCTTCGCCTCCAGAACGGAATAGTATGCCCTCTTGACCTGGAGTACGACCCTGGCCTGATCCGTTCTTTTCGACTCCCTGAGAGCCGACACCCTCAGGCGGTGGGCCGCGGTTCTGTGTTTCCTTCGGCCGAAATCAAGAAGATCATAGGAGACGTTGATCGAGGCGGCCAGATCGCGCGGAAGGGGAGAGGACGCCAATCCTTGGAGGCCAAAGGCGCTTCCTGAACCCGAAAGACCCTGCTTGGCAATTCCCCCGAACCCGACCTCAGGGAAGTAGCTCGAGAGGGCCTGCTTCAGCCGAGCCTCAGCAGCCTTGATTTCTTCGTCGATCCGCAGCAGTTGCGGTCGATGCTCAAGCGCGTTTTGAATCGCCTGGGACAGAGCGAGTGTCACCTCCGAGCTCTGCCCCGAGAGGCGCCCGCAGATGCTACTCACCAGGAAAAAAAGAACCAGGAGGCTGTGCTTCATCTATCCCGTTTTGATACCCATTTCGAAGGATTGACCTCGACGCCATCGGTCAGGGACTCGCGAGCCGTGACGATAACCTTCTGCTGGCCGTTCAGTCCCTTTGTGACCTCCACTCTGATGCCGTCATCCAGCCCCGTCTCGATGGGGATCTCGCGAGCTCTATCACCATCGACCACGTAGACACTTGGAGTCCCCTCTTTGAAGCGCAAGGCCTCTGCCGGAACCAGAATCGCATCTGACCGTCGTTCCAGCACCAAACGAACCCTCACATGCATGCCCGGGAGAAGGAGGCCGCTCGCATCCCTCACATTGACCTCGGTCTTCATGCTCCGTGTCTCAGGATCCAGAACCTTGGTAAAGCGCGCAACTTTCCCCTTCAGCTGCTTCCCTGGCAGCGCGTCCACCGTGATCTCGGCCAGGTCGCCGGTCTGGACCAGAGGCACCTTGTTCTCGGGAACTTCGCAGAAGACTCGGAGCCGGTCCAACTGGGAGATCGTGACCAGCGGCATCGCGCCGCTGGACGTGGTTCCTGCCCGGATCAGGGCTCCCGGATCAACGAACCGCTCCGTGACAATCCCCGAAAAAGGCGCTCTTATCTCAGCGTACTTCATTAGAGTCCGGAGTCGTTCCAAGGCCGCCTCCACACGCTTGACTTCACTTAGGGCCTGAACGATTCGAGTCTGGATGACCTGCTGTTCCGCTCCGGCGCCCTGAAACTTGGCGCGGGCTTCATCCACAGTCTGTTGCGGCATCATATCGGGTTCTTCTTCGCGCACACTCCTTATCCGTTCATAAGTCAGCTCTGCCAGTTCCTGGTCTACCTTTTGCCGCTCCAACTCCGCCAGCCCATTCTGTTGGTCCGCCTTCGCACCTTCTAGTTCCGCTTCGAGTCCGTGGTACTCATCGAGCATCTCGGGTACCAGGATCTTGGCAAGAACCTGGCCCTTTCTTACCGAATCTCCGATGTCTACCTGGATCGACTCCAGGTATCCTCCAACCCTGCTGTGGAGAGTGGTTTTTTCAAAGGGCTCGACGCTTCCAGGCAGGCTGATTTCATGGATCAGCTCCTCTCGGACAGCAAGGGTCACCTCAACATCGACGCCTGCTGGGGTCGAAGCCCCCTGCTCTGAGGCCCGGCTGGGCTCATCGGCTGTCGTCGAATCCGCCCCACAGCCCGTTTGCAGAATAGGAAGCAGCAGCGTCAGGCAGATCCACTTTCCGAGATCGCGGTTTCCCCTAACCTGTTTTCGCAATTTTGTCATTTCAGATCCTTGAAACCCTCAGCCAGTCTAAGGGCCCGCGCAGAAATAAATTGGCATTTTGGCATCTCGTATTCACACCATCTTCGGCCGCTCCTCAATCGCGAAATCCTCAACGAAGACCCGGCTGCGTCTGCGGTTTCGCTCAATCGGTCACAGCCAAATCTGGCGCAAATCTGAGCGCCAATTCCACCAAGTTATTTCTGCGCGGGCCCTAAGAACGAACCGGCTCTCGTTTCAGTATGAGATAAAAACAGGGCACAACTAGCAAAGAGGCCAGGCTGGCTGCGATGACTCCACCCACGATGGCACGCGCCAGAGGGATATTCGCGTCTCCTCCGCCCCACCCGATGGCCATCGGAAGCAGTGCCAGTATAGTCGTCAACGAAGTCATGAGGATGGGTCTAACTCGACGCGAGGACGCCGTCAGAATCGCCTCTCTGAGGGAGTGTCCCTGCTCCAGCAGCCGGTTGCTGAAATCAACCAGGACAATACTGTAGGCCACCACGATGCCCACCATCATGATGATCCCCATGAAGGACTGGATGCTCAAGGCTGTTCCCGTCGAATACAGTAAAAAGGCGACACCGATGAAGCCCAAAGGAACTGTCAGCATCACGATGAGGGGATCCAGAAAACTGCGAAAGTGGGCCACCATCACCAGATAAACCAGGATGGCCGCAATGAGCAGGCCCGTGCGAAACTGGACGAAGGCCCGGCGCATGTGGGCCATCTCGCCCATGACCTCGACGCTATAGCCCTTCCCCGCGTACTCCGGACCATCGACCTCATAGTAGCCACCCCGTTCCGACTGCTTTGGAACCAGACCCAATTCGGGCGGTTCCAGCACTTTGGCCTCGATTGAGTTCATGACCGAGCCGACACCGTATCCCTGCTCCACGTTGGCGAAGACATCGATGACGCGGGTGATGTTGCGATGATTGATGACCGCTGGGCCCGTCTTTCGCTTGAATTGTGCCAGGTTCCTGAGCCGGACAGGCTCTACTCCATTCGCACCGCGGATGGGAATATCCTTCAGCGTTTCCAGCGACCTGATTTCCTCCTCCGCGTACTGTGCTCCGATGAAGTAGTGATTGCCGTTGTTGCTGTCGATCCAGAAGGCCGGATCGAAGTTGATGCTTGAGTTGGTGGCTGTCACGATGTTCTTCATCACATCGTCCACGGTCAGACCGGAGAGAGCTGCCTTGATTCGGTCTACCTCGACCTCGATGATGGGATAGTCAAGGGTCTGCGCGATCCTGACATCCACGGCTCCGCGCACCTGGGCAGCGGCCCTTCGAATAACCTCTCCGATTTCGTACGAGGTCTCGAAGTTGCTTCCACTGATCTGGATATGAATGGGAGAGGGCTCCCCGAAGTTCAAGGCCGCGGTCAACATGCCCCCAGTGTCAAAGGCAAATCGAGTTCCGGGAAAGTCCCGAAGTAGACGCTCCCGCAGACGAGTGACGTACTCGAATGTGTCGGGCATTTCCGGCTTCTGCTTGAGCTGGACCAGGACAAACGCATCCATGGGACCGGTGTTGGGAGTGTAGGCTGCCGGCCAGTCCATGAGGACGCCGATATTGGAGATTAGAATGCGTAGGTTGGAGTCTGGATGCCGCTCGACCTGAGGGAACTCGGCATCGGGTTGACCCACAACTTCCGTGATCACTTCTTCGATTCCGGCGATCGTCTTCTCAGTATTCTCGATCCGCGTGCCCGCCGGAAGGCGGACAAAGACGGTGAACTGACCGGCGTCCACTCTGGGAAACATCTCAGATCCACTGCGATTCAGAAGCAAAAAGGAAAGCGCCACCAGCAGGCCGGCCAGAATCACGACCAGGTAACGAAGCCGCAGCACCCAGCGTAGAACGCCAGGATAGAAGCCACGGGGGACGTCTTCGACGCGCTCGTCGGAGACGCCTTGAGCTTCGGTTCTCTTCCCCAAGAATCGGGCGCAGAAGCTCGGAATCACGGTCACCGCAATCAGGTATGAAGCCCCAATGGCAAAGGTAGCGGCCAGGGCCAGCGGCGTAAACAGATACTTAGCCAAACCCGAGAGAAAAACAACCGGATAGAAAACCACCACCAGGGTTATTGTCGAGACCAGCACCGGCCACGCCACTTCGCGCACACCCTCTCGCGCCGCCTCAACACGCCCCTTGCCGCTCTGATAGTGACGCATCGTGTTCTCGAGCACGACGATGGACTGGTCTACCAGGATTCCGACGGCTAATGCGAGTCCACCGAGCGTCATGGCGTTGATGGTGTCGCCAGAGTAGAAGAGCCCCATCAGGGCGGCCAGAATAGACAACGGGATTGCGAGAAAGATTATGAAGGTCAGGCGAAAATTTCTGAGAAACAAAAACACTACCAGAGCTGCCAGGATCGCACCCAGTCCCGCCGCCAACTGCAGTCCTTTGATAGCTTCCCGGACGTAGACCGACTGATCCATCACCACTTCCAGCTGAAGTGTCCTGGCTCGGGGGTCCATCTCGCGGATCCGCTGCAGGATCCGCTGCAGCCGATCCTTGATGGAATCGACAATCTCGATGGTGTTGGCACCTGGCTGGCGGTAGATCGGGATATACACCTGGCGTCGGCCGTTGACGCGAACGATATTGCTCTGAATCTGATGGCTATCCACCACCTTGCCGATGTCTCCGATGAGAACGGGCCGTCCATCCACCACCTTGATCGGGATCGAGTTCATCTCCTCGACCTTGGAGGGGATGGCGTTGGTAAAGATCTGATAGTCAAGATTTCCAAACTTGGCGTCGCCTGCCGGGATGAAGACGTTGAACTGCCTCAGCGCGGTCACGACGTCCAGGGGCGAAAGACGACGCGCCTGCAGTTTCTCCGGATCCACATAGGCCAGAATCCGGCGCAGCACGCCCCCATATACCGCAGGGGCAATGACGCCTTGAATCGACTGCAGACGATTGCGCAGTTCGAAGTAGGCGACGTCGTACAGTTCCTGCTCGTCCATGCTCGGACTGGAGACGCTTACCAGTGCCAAGGGCAGCGACGCCGTGGGATCGAAAGGCATCACCATGGGAGGGATCGTCCCCGGAGGCAGATAGAACATGTCCGACATGGCGTAAGAGGTCACCTGGGACATCGCCGTGTCCAAGCTGATACCCTCCCGAAAGAAGTCCTTGACCACGCAGACACCCAGCATGGCCTTTCCCTCTTGATGGGAGATGCCTACGGATTGACCGGTCCAGCGTTCGAGGCGCGACATGATGTCGCGCTCCATCACTTCGGGTGGCATTCCCGGATAAAAGGTGACGATCTGAACTGCCGGGGTTTCGAAGATGGGGAGAAGATCCGCCGGAATCTCGGTATAGCAAACGACACCGAGGACGAGTAGAAGCAAGGCCAACACCACGACCAGGTACGGATTCCGCAAAACTGCGCTGATCATACCCACTTCCCTGTCAACTGCTGCGCACCCGGCACTCCCACCAAGCCGCCTCGGTTGACTTTGTCACCTTGGGGAAGCTAGTCTCGAAATTCTTGGCCAGGTTAGGATGATACCATGACTCCGTTGCCCCAGCCCCGGGAACTCAAGACTAAGATCGTCTGTACTCTGGGTCCTGCGGTCGAATCCGTCTCAGCAATCCAAACCCTGGTAAAGGCCGGCATGACTGTCGCCCGGCTCAACTTTTCACACGGAACTCTGGAGGAACACAAGAAGGCCGTGGAGTCCGTCAGGGCTGTTGCCGAGGCACTGGATAAACCTGTAGGCATTCTGGTTGACGTACCCGGAGCAAAATATCGTACGGGATCCATCGAAAAAGGACACTTAGACTTCGAACCGGGTGATCAAGTGATCTTGAGCAGCCGCCCGACGTTCAAGCCCGGAGAGAAGGCTATCCCAGTGGTTCCTCCAGGAATCCATCGAGATGCCGTCCCCGGAAATCGCATCCTACTCGCTGATGGAATCGTTGCCCTTCAGGTAATCAGAGTCGACGGGGACGACGCTATCTGCGAGGCTTTGACACCAGGGCAAATCACCAAAGGACGTGGCGTCAGCACCCCTGGCGTCCCGCCATCACAGCCCTTTCCCGACGAGAAGGCGCGGCGAGCCCTGAGCTTCGCTGCCGAACATCAGGCCGATTTCATCGCCCTCTCGACGGTAACTTCCACTCAACAGATAACAGTAGCGCGTGAAATTCTGGGCGGGCTGGACTACCGGGGCGCCATCTTCTCTAAAATCGAGCGGGCGGAGGCGATCGCCGATCAGAAATCGATTTTGGCCGCCAGCGACGGGATCATGATCGCTCGCGGGGACCTTGGGACTGAAGTTCCCCTGGCGCGAGTCCCTATCCTTCAGAAGGAGTTCATTCGGGCCTGCAACCACCTGGGAAAGCCAGTGATTACCGCCACCCAGATGCTGGAGTCCATGATGACACACCCTTCACCTACTCGTGCCGAGGTAGCCGATGTAGCCAATGCCGTGTTCGACGGCACCGATGCGCTCATGCTCTCCGGCGAAACCTCTATTGGGAAGTACCCGATCCAGGCGGTAGAGGTGATGGCCGAAGTGGCGGTAGAGGCCGAGGCAGCACTCCCCTACGATTCGATGCTGGTGGAAAAGCGGCAGCATCTCGAGCGCCAGACGGACGATGCCATCGCCTATGGCGCCTGTCAGACCGCCCACCAGTTGAATGCGGCTCTAATCGTCGCCTTTACCGAGTCCGGAAGCACCGCCCATCGGGTTTCCAAATACCGGCCCCGAACACCGATCCTGGCCTTGACACCCAACCGACAAACCCAACAGTCCCTGACGCTGACCTGGGGTGTCCAGCCCGTGATCACGGGAGCAATCAAGCAGGTGGACGATTTCTTCGAGCGCGCGCAGCAGGGAGCAAGCAACTTTCCAGGCGTCTCTCGGGGAGACTGTGTTGTCCTGGTAGCCGGCCTCCCGATCGGCGTGCCTGGGGGTACCAACCTGCTACGCGTCCTTACCATCGAGTGACGGCCGGCTGTGGCGGTGGCCTCCAGGCCGCCGCTGGTCGAGCCAGAGGCTCGAAACAGTAAGACTTCGGCTGAAAACCAAAGCGACCTAATCAAAGCAAGTTCTTGCTTGGCGACTCTCAACCGGATATGCCAAACTCTGTTCCTGATGAAATCACTCGAGGGCTCTCCCACCCGAGGAACGAAGACCAACACCGTTTTCGACTGCCCCATAGTGGACTGTGACGTCCACCACATGAATTCGCAGGTCGACGATCTCTTCCCCTACCTGCCCCGCTTCTTTGTCGATCAAATCAAGGACTTTGGCATCATGATGCCGGGAGCGAACTTCTCCAGCGGCTACACCAACATGCCCAGGCAGGGGGCCCGTGCTGATCTGTTTGAAGACGACATTCATCCGGCCACCAATATCGAGGTCGCACGCCGCCGACATCTGGATGCCTACGGCGTCGACGCGGCAGTATTGACCGGCACCACAGTCTATGGGGCGGCAGTACACCCCAACGCAGATTACGCGGCGGCGCTCTGTCGCGCCTTCAACGATTGGACCCTGGATACCTGGATAGCCGCCGATCCACGTTTTCGAGCCTCCATTTCGGTCGCTACCGTAGATCCACAACAAGCCGCTGCCGAGATCCACCGCCTTGGAGAACACCCGGCCGTGGTCCAGGTGATCACTGCGGCAGCCGCGCGAATGCCCTTCGGCAACCGCTTCTATGATCCCATCTACCAGGCAGCCGAAGAACATGAACTCGCTATCTGCATCCACTTCGGTTCCGAAGGCACTGGAGTCTCGGGTCCACCCACCGGAGTCGGCTACCCCTCCTATTACCTGGAGATGCGCATGGCTCGTCCCCAGACGGCGATGGCACATTCGGTGAGCCTCATCTGCGAGGGTGTCTTCGAGAAATTTCCCAAGCTGAAGTTCCTCTTCATCGAACACGATACCTTCTGGGTCCCCGGGATGATGTGGCACATGGATGCCGACTGGAAATCAACGCGGGAATACACTCCCTGGGTCAAACGGCCACCCAGTTAATATCTTCGGGAGCACATCCGCTTTGGTTCACAACCCATGGAGCAGCCGCCCAGGGCCTCCGATTTGAAGATCTTCCTGGAATGGCTTCACGCCGACGAGATCCTGCTGTTCGGCAGCGATTACCCGCATTTGGACTGGGATGAACCCACCAAGGTCTGGCAGAAGATCCCGGCCGAGATGCGGCGACGGGTCTTCTTCGAGAATGCCCAGGAGCTCTACGGGGATAGACTCCGGATCCCTACTCCAGCGGCCGTCGATCAGCACTGACAGGGGTTCAGAGATGCGCGGCCTTATCGTTGGAAAGGCAAAGGATCTGGAGCCAGGAGGGGTGAAGATCGTCCCGCTGGGTAAGAAGGCCAGCCTCGGGGTCTTCAACGTCAAGGGCCGCTTTTACGCGCTCAAGAACCTCTGCCCTCACCAGGGGGGCCCCCTCTGCCAGGGCCGATTGCGTCCGCTGGTCGTCTCCGACGGTCCTTATCAGATTTCCTATCAGCGCGAGAGCGAAATCCTCCGATGCCCCTGGCACAACTGGGAATTCGACATCAAGACCGGCGAGGCGCTCTGCGCCCCTGATGTCCGTGTCAGGACCTATTCAGTGGCAGTCGAGGCTGGTGATCTCGTGGTTTCTGTGGACTAGAGCTAGTCGGGGTCGATTGCCGCTCGTATGTTTCACGTCCTCTTCAAGTTACTCCGCCTTCTTGGACCGAATACGCAGAATCAGGCAAATGACTACGCTCGCGGCCAGGAGCATTCCAAGAGCCCTACTCACCTGCCCACCCACCAGAATCACGGACGACATGAAGAAGGTAAGCGTGATGTAGAGGTGGGCGCCCGTGCGTTGTATCCGGATCCACTTTGATTCGGAGCTGCCGAACCAGGCCAACAAAAGATCCAGTCCCCACCACAGCGTGACCAGGAAATTGCTGCTGGCAATCAAGGCTCCCTGGCCTTCGTAGACCGCGGCAATGCCTCCGTAGAAGACGAAAACCGAGTAGTAGAAGTGGACCAGATAGGCAGCGAAACCAAAAGTCCAGAAGAGAAGCCAATAGTGGATCTTCTTGCTCGAAATCCCTGGAAGTAGATAGAGACAAATAGCGGGTATTAAAAACAAAAGTGCTACCCAGATAGAGTAGATCATGCGCTGATGAACCAGATTCTGAGCTATTTCTGCTGCCATAAGAGCCAGCGTGATCAGAATTCCGAAGGGCACGTAGGTATGTGTCCACTCTGCCAATGAGATATTTTCTCTTGCCCTTGCCATTTCCATTTCTCAAACTCCTCTAGAGACCCCTTGGTCGAGAAAAAGTTCACAGACTGATCAAGTTTTCTGCCTCGGCATGATGTAGTCTCCAAAGAGACCGCTTCAGCGGCCTGGCGCGAACTCGGGATAGGGGAAGCCCTCACGGGCCTTCCCCTCCCACACCACCAGGCATACGGGTCCGTACCAAGGCGGTTCGCTAGGGTTGAATGCGCTGATGATTAGCCAACCGAGGAAGACCTAACCGATCGAAATAAGCATTCGGAAGCGCTATCCGGACCCCGGGCGCTTGACTGAGGGCCCAAGGGCCCTTGACGCTCCACGCGGTCCGCTGGGCCATATCCCGACTCACGCCCAGCCGGATCAACTCCGCCTGGCGTCGCCGGTAGACCTTCCACTGTTTCCATTGGACGCTGCGCAGGCGACGACGAATCCAGCTGTCCAGACCCCGCAGGACCCAGGGGCTCTCGACGTACCCAAAGTATCCAATCCAGCCCCGGAGGTAGCGGGACAATTCGTCCACACGCTGCTCCAGGCTGATCCCCCGGTTACGCCGCGTTAAACGACGCACCCGGGATCGAAACCGCTGGATCGATTCCGGCGCAATCTTGCGCCGGTTGGGCGATCGGCCTCCCGTGAACGTGAAGCCTAAGAACTTCCGCTTCTGGGGCTCATCCACCGCACTCTTCTCCCGATTGACACGCAGTTTCAGTCGCTGGCTCACAAACCGGCTCACACTCGCCATCACTCGCTCCCCCGCCCGCCGACTCCGCACATAAATGTTGCAGTCATCGGCATAGCGGACAAAACGGTGACCCCGGCGCTCCAGTTCCTCGTCCAGCTCATCCAGAACCACGTTCGAGAGAAAGGGGGACAGGGGGCTGCCTTGCGGCGTCCCTTCCGTCGGCGCACTCACCAGTCCGTACCGCAGAATCCCCGCGCTTAGATACGCTCGGATCAACTTCAGTACCCGCTTGTCCCCAATCTCCCGCGCCAGCCGGCTCAGCAAACGATCGTGGTGAACTCGATCGAAAAACTTTTCTAAATCGAGATCGACCACGGTCCCGTAGCCCGCTTTCACGTAGTCTTGGGCACGCGCCACTGCCTGATGAGCCCTGCGCCCCGGTCGATAGCCATAGCTGGACTCTGAGAACGTGCGATCCCACTTGCGTTGCAGCACTTGCAGCATCGCTTGCTCGATAAATCGATCGATCACACACGGAATCCCGAGTCTTCGCTTGTCTTTCCTTCCCGGTTTCGGAATCTCCACCCCCTTGACAGGTCGCGGTTGATACTCCCCGCACAGCAGCTGTTCTTTGATCGACCGCCAGTTCGCCTTCAGGTACTCCGGCAGTTCATCGACGGTCATCCCGTCCACTCCCGGACCCCCTCGGTTCGCTCGCACTCGTCTCAACGCCGCTTCCAGATTACTTCGCTCGCATATCTCCTCCATGACGTTCTCACCAAACATCGGGCCTTCGGTTCGCCCTTTCGCTAAGGATGAATCCGCCGTCTCCCCGCTTCCCTGGGGCCGCACCCCAGCTGTTCGGTTTGAGGTCCGCTTCGGACTTCTCTGCCTCTGTTGATCACCCTTAAGATTGGACACCTACTAACCTCTCCCTACCGTTCGGGCCTTCCGTGAGTTTCCCCACCTACTATGCCCTCTGCGGACTCCTGGAGGGCGCTATGAAACCTTACGATTCCACCTGTCCTTCAAGGGACAGCCTCCCAGGCCTCCCGGGGTAAGGACGCTGTCTTTCCGTACACAACCGCTGGATTTACGCTTCCGGATCTTGATGGATATGGACTTCGTCACCACGCGCTGACTCGTCCGACCTTGGCGCCTACTTATCCAGTTTCTGTGCGTCGGCTCGTACGTTTGCTCCACACTTCCTTCAGACCCCACCTCGCGGTGACGCCCTTGTGCTTCGCTAGCCTTCACCTCCATCAGGTTGGCGGAGGGACTTGCACCCTCCCAGACAGCGCGCGTGCCCGGCACGCGCGTATTAGACCCGGCGTTCACGCCGGGGTCCCCTGCGACGCTATCCCTCCGGAGGACCTTTCAAGGTCCTTCTCGAACCGCGGCCTTAGCCCCAATACTGTTCATTTAAGGATCTTAACCTGGATTCTCGGACGGCCCGTCCGTCCTTGGATGCGACTGCGGACCGGAAAGCTGCTCATCTTCCTTTTCACCGCTCTTGGGTTGCAGCGCCCTCGGCTGGAGGACACCCGCTCTTCCAAGATCTCCTCCAAGACCGTCTCATGAAAGGCAATTCTCTCCTGAGGGGGGAAGAGACACCAAGCGAGGCAACTTGCGTCTGACCACCCGGAGCGAGTGGACAAAGGACAGGGTGTCCGGGTCCACGTGCGCCTTTAAGGCCGCCTCATGCATCAAACCCCGTAGCGCGAAATGAGCCAGCAGCAGACCATAGAACTCCTGCTCCACCAGCTCCGGTTTCTTGCTGCGCAAAACGATGCGTGCTCCCCGCAAGTGGGTCTTGAGTTCATCCAGTGCCGTCTCGATCTCCCAGCGCTCGTGATAGAGGGCGGCCAGTTCCTCGGCCGGACCCTCCTCGGGCTCCAAGGTCGTCATCAGACGATACCGTTCGTCGATTCCCTCCAGCCGATACTCGATGACCCGCACCGCGAGCCCCTCCTGGTCCCGCCTGCGAGCCTTGTCGCTGGGATAGATCTTGCTCCGATAGGAGCCATCGGCCAAACGCTCCAGACAGGGCAGCCTCAGGTTCTTTTTCACGCGCCACAACAGGTGGCTGCCGCCTTCTTGGGACCGCTTCCACAGAGCGTAGCTGAAAAAATTCCGGTCGGCCAAACACAGCATCTCCGGACCCAGCTCCGCCACCACCCCGTGGGCGAGCGTGCTCTCTCCCCGCCCATAGCCCCCCATCTCGGTGGCAAACAACACGTGGGTCCCGTTCTCCAGCAACGCCACAAATCGCAACTGCGGATAGCCACTGCGGCCCCGCGACGCTCCGGGTCGACCAAACGCGGCTTCATTGGCCTCGGTGTCTGCCAGATCCAGCGTGCTGCCGTCCAACGTCACCAGACGCCTCCCCCGATACCACGCCCCCTGCGTCTGTGGCGTCGCGATCGGGCTCACCACCTCCTGGTACAGCCGCTGCAGCGGCTCCTTCCCCAATCGGCTCCGGGCCTGAGTAATCGCCGACTTGGCCGTGCCCCGCAGCCGTCGCACGTTCAGCCCCAACCACTCCAGCCCTTCCAGCAGGCACCGCAGCACCTCTCCATAGGACACTTGCCCGTACAGCGCCAGTGCGATCACATAGTACACCACCACGTGCGCCGGCAAATTTCGCTCCCGCTTGCTCGCTCGCCCCGTTTCCTGCAGAATCCGGTCGATGGTCGTCCTCGGAAACTTCTCAGCAAGCACGCCCAGACTCACGAAATCCGTAATCCGGGCTCCCTTCGGTAACTCGGCCAAAGTGCGTGCCATGGCGTTCCTCCTTTTTTATAGCAGAAAGGATCGCTCATGACCCTGACACTTAAGTGAACAGTATTGGCCTTAGCCCGCATTTCTCATGGCTGGTCTACTGCGTCGCCGCAAACATCCGTCCTGGCTGTGTTACGCTCCGTCGGCCTCCTCGACGTACTGCACGAGTACGACTGCGGGGGCCTCGGTCGCAAGCCTTGCCAGGACGGCCTTTGCGGCGCCTCGCTACGACAAGCGATGAGAAATCCGGGCTAGCCATCTTCGACCCGGAACCTGGCTGAAGCCTGTATTCGAGAAGCCCGCTAAAGCGGGCTCCGGCATCTGCTCGCTTGCCCACCCGGCCCTGAAGGGCCCGTCTAATACGCTTCGCGCCAGGCCGCTGAAGCGGCCTCCTTGAACGGGAAACATCCACCGAAGGTCAGCGTTTCTCCGCGGTATGAGGTCGCTCGCTGCCTCCAGCTATAGCGTTTTCATGTACTCGAGCAGATCCTCCAGGGCAGCCTTGTCCCAACCTGGGCCCTGGTAGGGCCAGGGATAGTCGTGCCCCTTGCGCGAATTCCCATCTCTTCGGGTGTCCATCTCGTAGTAGTGCCGGACATCGGGCTGATCTGGAGCGATCAGGCCCAGATCGATGGGATCGTAGACGTTGTCGCCCCGATAGAAGACCTCTCGGCGCGGCTTCAGATTGATCAGCTCGGCCATGGTGAGGACGCTTCCGTTGTGGAGGTAGGGAGCTCTTGCAAAGGCCGAATCCATGGGCATGTTGAGGTAACCCTTGGTGGTGCCCCTGGGTCCTGGTCTCAGGTTCTCCCGTTTGGGCTTGAGAGGATGCTCATCGGGAAAAAGATCGTAAAGGTGATCGGTGATGATGTCGTAGTAGCGAAACGTAACACGTTCCGCATCCGTCTGGATCTCTTCGACGGGCACCACTTCACCCTCGCGACTGCCCTTGACCCAATTTCCATCGGGCCCTGGAGATCCGTGACAATTATCGCAATACTGCTTGTAGACCGGACGCCCCCTTTCGACCTTTTCTGCATCCAGAGTCTGACCGGGGAAGATCTCCAGGTATTTTGGTCCGTGCAGGGTCTCGGAGTACTTGATGGCCTGCTGCACGCTTTCGGACACATCGGGCAGCACCAGATTGTCGATGGTGGCGCCGGTGGCGATAGCCGCCAGCACGCTACGGGTCAGCCGATCTCCGACACTGCCGTCGTACTGCCCCCATTCCCGAAGTCCCTGTTGATAGAGCACCGGGAACTTGCACATGGCTCGATCGGTCGCGGCCGGACGGTTCAGAACGCTGCGCACCAGGTTTCTGAAGGGCTGGGTCCGGGCGGGACCATTGATCATCAACTTTGCGTCTCTCAGCTCTTCGCCATGGTAGGGCTCGTCGTAGCGGCCAACGGACTCGGTCATCGCGGAGCGAATTCCGGTCAGCCAAAGGCGTATCATCAGGCCTTCCATCAATCCCAACGATCCGTCGAATTCCTTCTCGTAGGCGTCCTCGATCGTCTCCATCGTCAGCCGCTCTTCATCCATCAGCGCAGTTCTGAGGGCATCCACCCAGGCGATGAAGTCAAGAGAGGTGCTCCCCATCCCGTGGACCATGACTCCCTCGTCCTCTTCGCTCCTCTTGATCATCGAGGTGTGGCATAGAGAGCAGTTGAAGCCGACGAATTTAACCGGGGAGGGGGAACCGGACCGAGGTCGATAGTTGGAGACGCTGAAGCCCTGGGGCAGCCCCTCGTTGACATCGGGCTTTCCGGGAATGAAGCCGAACTGCTCCACCCAGTCTCCGGCTTCCAGCCCAGCCGGTTGGAATTGATCCGGAAACAGGGAGGGAAGGACTTTGAAAACCGGGAGAGGCAGAACCTCGGTTCCGGCCAGGCCATAGAGAAACGCCTCCTCCGGTGAAGGGGAAGGTCTCTCCTCCACCCAGGTTGATTCGAGGAATATAAAAACCAGCGTCGTCAAGAGCAGGACCGTGGTGATGCAAATGGCGAGAATCCGGACCAGCCGAATCCAGCGCGCTGCTTTTGTATTTTCGTCAGGCATGTCAGTTCCCTCGCCTCCTCAATGGCATCCCCTGAACCATCAATCGTGAGCGTGCCACAGTTCCTGATGTTTCGCCTGGGTCTCGCTGTAACCCCCTTTGTAAAGCTGATCATAGTAGTCCAGATCGAGGTGGTGAGCCTGAACCCACACCCCCGGAACGAAGATGGCGTCGATGTGTGCCGGAAAACGGCCGTAGGTGTCGTAGATGTAGTTACAGATGTCCTTGGCACAGGCCACTACGTCG
Source organism: Acidobacteriota bacterium (assembly GCA_965222655.1). Lineage (GTDB taxonomy): Bacteria > Acidobacteriota > UBA6911 > RPQK01 > JAJDTT01 > CAUZIZ01. Next base: position 335,289 of record CBDCUP010000021.1, on the reverse strand, counting down.
TCGCTATAGTGAGGAACTTCGTCCAGGAAGCGGTCGGCCAGTCCCTCTTTGAAGATTCCATCGAACCCCTTTGGATCCTTGTAGTGACCCTCGGGTCCGTACTTGGTCTCCAGGAGAGCATCGATGGCCGCGGACATGTCCTTGTAGTAGGGGGGAGTGTAGGCCTCCAGGATGCCGTCCAATCCTACGGGATTCGGGCGCCATGTAGGTAGGGGCGTCAGGAATCGGAAAAGCCTCCTGAGCCTCTTGTTCGGTTCTTCGTAGCGAAAGCCCAGGCCCGGCCCGTATCGATCCCGATACTCGGGGTCACCCAACAATATGGGTCCAGCAAAGGCTGCGTGCACCCAGCATCCTAGCCCCATGGCCTGGATTGCGAGGAGCACATTCTGGACCAGTAGATCGGCCTCGATATGAATACGAAAGGTCCCCATGTAACCCATGGGAATCGGCAGTCCCTTGTTCAAGAAACCGCTCTTTACCCACTTCTTCACGCCGGCAGGCCGGTAGAAATTCCAATCATCGATAAACATCGGCCGAAATCCATCATCTTGCGAGAGCAGATACATCAGGCCGTTGATGTACTGCTTCGTCATGTCCATGACGGGGACCAGGATGGTGCTACCGGGAAGATTGGAGACATAGCGATTCCGGCCCAGGTAACAGGGATACTCTCGAGGGAAATCCAATCGCTCATCCGACACCTTGACCTTGCACTTCTCGGCGTAGTGGATGAGCTTGTCCGGGGTCAGCTCTCCCTGGGACAGGTAGTGGGGATCGAGGTCATCGGGCTGCTTGAGGAAATAGGTCCCGCTATCATTGATCAGGAAGAAGTGGGTCGCCTGGGCATTGTCAGGACTACTGGCGGTGCGGCCCGATATCTCCAACATGGGAGAACCCACCAGGGGCTTGCCTTGCTCTGTCTTGAAGGGCATGTCCGGCATGGTCACGCCCGTGATCCCGGTAGCGGCGATCAGTAGCGCTTCCTCCAGCGGACTCAAGGGCTGCGGATCCTGAGTCGAAGTGTAGCTGAGGCTGCCAGCGGGGATGGATGCGATGCCTTTGCCGATTCTGCGGGAGCGTCGCTTGAAAATAGAGCTAAAAAGCGGATAGCGAAGGGCTTCTTGGAAACCTTGGTTCTGGTCGTTCATCAAACCTCCTCCTGCTGTTGGAATCCCTTCCAGCGTGACTCGTGTTCCGAACGTATTCCAGGTGCGACCTCTTCCCAATTCGATGGAGCAAAACGGGCCCTAGCCAGACGAGCGTTGGACGAGTTGGTAGACCCATCGGATGTTGCTTTCGGCAGTAGCCCATTCGGGCAAGAGCGTATCGTGGGCCGAAGGCAGAATGGACAGATCCCATTTCGACAGATCGATCTCGCTGGCCGCCTGGTCCTCGGTGAGTCCCTCCTTGTGTGCCTTTTGGACGGCGCTGTAAAGAGCCTCCAGATAATCAGCAAACCGGCGCAGGTCAGCGGCTCTGGCCAGAGGTCCATGGCCGGGAACATAGATGGCGTTGGGATGATCGTCGGCAATCTTTCTAATCGCTGGGACAAGATCGGGAATAGAGACCCCTCCTTCACCAAGATCGAGGAAGGGGTAATAGGTGTGAAACAGCAGATCGCCGGTGGCAATGATGTTCTGTTTCGGCAAATGGACGAAGATATCGCCGTGCGTATGCGCTCTGCCGGGGTGAGTCAGCACTACCTCGTGTTCGCCCACCTGGATAGTCCGGGTTTGAGCGACCAGATTAACGGTCTTGGGCACGCCTTCCGGATGATCGGACCACCAGGACTCGTCGTGGAGCCCCATGAGTCGAGGGACCCTTTCGTGGGCAAAAATCCTGGCGTCAGGGTAGAGACTATTCCCCCGGGTGTGGTCATAGTGGTAGTGGGTGTTGACAATCTTTGTGACGGGTGCCTCCGAATGCCCGGAGACCCACTTTCCCAGCGTCTTGGAGCCTGGAGGAAACTTGGTGTCGATTAACAGGGCTTCGTTTCCATCCTGTATCAGCAAGGAATTGCCCCCTCCACCGAAGACGGCATGGATGCCGGGAGCCAGTTCCATACTGGTCTGTCGAACGAACGAGACATAGAACCAACCGAAGGCCAGGCTTCCTGCCACCAAGATCAGGAGCATCAGAACCAGGAGCATCGAACAAGAGCACCCGCCGCGCTTGCGCCGCAGGCTGCCTTCGCTGAGCTTGCCATCGCGGCGGTAGGCGTATTCCAGAAACTTGGCTCCCTCCAGGGATAGATCCTTGACGAAGGTGAAGTGTGCGATCCAGAACTTTTTCATCAGGCGGAAGCCCCAACCGTGGGCCTTCTCCCAGGATCCGAAGCGAGTTCGCCCCTCGCCCAGATCCTCCACGTGGTAGGTGTGGCGAGCGTAGAATCCGGGTAGGGCGGTCACTTCCCAGGTCACCTTCCGGTTCTTTTCAAGCTCGACGATCCGGGCAATGGCCAACATCCGATACAGGTAATACCAGCGGATCGGCTGAAAGGCCCAGATCAGCTGTTTTCCCAGGACGAGGTCTTTGTTGAGAGCCCAGAAGAAGCACTTGTTCCACCTGGACCACCAATTGGCATGCGTAAAAAACTCCCAAAACTCGTGAACCGGTATATTGACCTCAACAGTTCCTGCCACCGGTGTCATGTCGTTCGACTGGGCCAGGATCTCTTCCCTGTTCTCCTTCGCCACGATTGGGGTTCTCCTTTCCAAACAATTATCCAGCAGGGTATCGTCCACCCCCTGCTGGAGTTAGCCGACGGTTCGGTATGTGCTAGCGGTCGTGGAGACGTGCCTTACAGCGAGTACGTCCTCGGAGCCCGAGCCCTAGGCGTCGGATCCGTTGGCAGCATTCTCACTCAAAACTTCGGCGGGCGCAAACGCTTTTCTTCGGTGTGGTCTACTCGCCCAACTCATGGCAGAGGTGGCAGTCCGTGGAAGCCTGTCGGGCCAGGTGGCAGTTCATGCACGTTTCCATGCTGGTCGAGACTTCTTTTGACAAGACCTTTCGTTTCTCGACCGGCCCATGACACTTGGTGCACGCTACCTCAGCCTCGGAGTGCTTGGCGTGACTGAAGAAAACGAAGTCGGGCAGCTGGTAGACCCTGACCCAGGCGGGATCCTGGTCCTCTCCAGCCATCGTGGCCAGCTTACGGATGGAGGCACTCTCTGCTTTGATGCTGCGATGACACAGCATACACCGCTCCAGTGCGGGTAAGCCTGCGCGCTCGCTGGAGTTCGCACTCAGGTGGCAACCCTTGCAGGAGATCGAAACGTGGAGCTTGTGGCTGAAAGGGATTGGCTGAGCCGCTACTTCTCTGGGGAGTTGCTCCGGCTTTCCCTTATAAATCAGCGGAGTCTGAGCGGAGCCGGTCATTCCGAGAAAGACAAACACCATCAGGAGAAGAAGCAGTCTCTGACCCAGGCCTGAGCGCTGCGGGATCTTGATACGATGCAATCGCAATCGGTCTCCGGAGGGAACGTTCTAGGGGAGGGCAAAAGCCACCAGCTTGCCGGTGTACTTTTTGTTGTACTTGTTTCCCCCGCCGGCAGCGATAGCAACGTATTGTTTTCCGTCTTTGCCCAGATAGGTCACTGGGGTTGCGTGGCCGCTGGCTGGTAGTCTGGTCGTCCACAGCTCCTTACCCGAATCCTTATCGAAGGCGCGGAAGCGACTATCGTTGGTGGCGCCAATAAAGACCAGCCCGCCAGCGGTGACGATCGAGCCCCCCAGATTGGGAGTACCCGTCTGGGGGATCCCCCGCTCCTTCAACTCGTCGAATTCACCCAACGTCACTCGCCAGCGAAAGTCGCCCTGGTTCAGATCGATCGCGGTCAGGGCACCCCAGGGAGGCTTCTGACAGGGATACTGGTTGGAGTCCCAGAGTCTCCCGTACTTGGTGCCCCGGACACGATAGGGAAGTTTCGAACCCTCGGGTCGCGGCACCATTCTGAAGAAGGCACCGACATCCATCGAGTTCACATACAACAAGCCCTTTTCGGGATCGAAAGAAGCGCCACCCCAGTTGGGGCCCCCGTTGGTTCCGGGAAACATCACAGTCAACCCGGTGCCTATGGGTCGGAAGAGAGGTCCCTCTATGACGGCGTCCTTGAGCATCTCCAGGCATTCTTTTCGCGATTCCGGTGTGACATCGGTGATCTCGTCTCGGGTCATGGACTGGCGAGCGAATGGTGGAGGCTTTACCGGATGGGGTTGGGTGGGAGAAGATTCTTCGCCTGGGATGACACTTGCCGGCACCGGCCGTTCTTCCACCGGAAACAGGGGTTCTCCGGTCAACCGGTCCAACACGAACACGAAACCGGTCTTCGTGATCTGGGCTACGGCAGGGACATCCTGCCCATCCCTGCGAACAGTGACCAGCACAGGTTGAGCCGGTAGATCCCAATCCCACAGGTCGTGGTGAATGGTCTGGAAGTGCCAGACCCGGGTCCCGGTTCGGCAGTCGAGCGCGACCACCGAGTCACTGAACAGGTTGGCTCCCTTGCGATCTCCGCCGTAGAAATCAGTTGCAGGCGAAGTGAGAGGGACAAACACCATGCCCTTGCCTTCGTCGACACTCATGGTGGACCAGGCGTTCACCCCGCCCCGATCCTCCCAGGATTCGTCTTGCCAGGTGTCGTTTCCAAATTCGCCCGCTCGCGGCACCGTATGAAATCGCCAGACCTGGCGGCCGCTGCGGGCGTCGAAAGCCCGAATATCTCCACTTGGGCCCTGGGGCTCCCCGTCACTCACCCAGCCGCCAACAACGAGTCTGTCTCCGCACACAGCTATAGGCGACGTGAGTCCATGGCTCAGATGGGGAAACTTGTCGGTGATACCCTTCGTGAGATCCAGCTCACCGTGTTCTGCAAATGCCGGATCTCGCCTACCCGTCTTGGCATCGATCGAGAGGAGCTGGCCCGCCTGGGTTCCCAGGAAAATGCGGCTCTTGCTTCCTTCCTGCCAATAGGCAGTTCCTCGGTTGATAAAAAGGCCTAACCGGGTCTGCCTATCGAATCCGGAGTCGAACGCCCATAGCTGCTTTCCCGTTTCCGGCTCCAGGGCAATCAAGCGGTGAAAAGGGGTGGAAACGTACATCACCCCGTCCACGATCAGCGGAGTACACTCAAAGGCCGATTTGGGTGGATACTGGGTCCCGTCGCTGAAGTCACCCGTATCGAAGGTCCACGCCCGCTTCAATTGTGAAACGTTCTGCCGGGTGATCTGCTTCAGGGCCGAATACTTGGTTCCGCCTGCATCACCACCGTAGTACCGCCACTCCTGGGCTCGGACTGAGAGGGAGGTCGTAATCGCCAAGGCAAGAAGGGTCAGAAAGCCAGGTCTTGGGAGAAAGGAAAAATTCAGCACGGAACCCTAATAGCAGGTCTCCTGGTGTCTGTCAATCGAGTCACGCCAGAGGCCAGCCTGGCTAAACGTTACGCAGCTGGCACTTGAACAGTAAGCAGTGATCAATACTGGAAACAACCGCAATCAATGCATCTGCACACGAGCTGTGATCTTCGTAGGATGGGCACTCCTGCCCGTCAAAAAAACAGACGGGCAAGAGTGCCCATCCTACGACTCCCAACCCTTGGTGTAGTGGCAGTTTACAGGTTGGGATGAAGAGAAGACGTAACCCGTTGATCTAGAGTTGGAGAGGGCGTGGCGAAACAGCTTCAGACCAAGATCGAGGAAATCACTTCGCCATGGACGTCGGTGAGGCTGACGTCGCGTCCGCCAAAACGGTAGGTCAGGCGCTTGTGATCCAGGCCCAGAAGGTGAAGGATGGTGGCGTGCAGGTCGTGCACCGTGGTGACATTCTCCACGGCGTGCTTTCCGATTTCGTCGGTCGTGCCGTACAGGGTCCCGCCTTCGATACCGCCACCGGCCATCCAGATGGTAAAGGCGGTTTCAAGATGGTCGCGGCCATCTCCGTCCACGGTACCCGTGTCGGGAGTGCGGCCAAACTCGGTTCCCCAGATGATCAGGGTCTCCTCGAAAAGTCCGCGGGCCTTGAGATCCTTGATCAGCGCCGCCACCGCCTGGTCGGTCACCTGGGCATTGGCCTCATGGCCTCTTTTCAGTTCGGTATGTTGGTCCCAGGTCCCGTTATTCTGACCGAAGAGCACGGGACAGGTGATCTCCACAAAGCGCACTCCAGACTCCAACAAGCGGCGTGCTCGAAGACATTGAAGACTGTATCGGCGCTGGTTCTCGTTCCCTGTCTGCAGCCCGTAGAGGCGCTTGGTGGCCTCGGTCTCCTTGTCCAGGTCCAGCACATCCGGTACCAACGACTGCATCCGATAGGCCATTTCGTAGTTGCGGATGGCTGACTCAACCGCATCATCTTGTCCCGCCGAGGCAAGGAATTCCTGATCCTGGTCCAGAAGGGCTTGCAGTTTGGTCCGCTGAATCTGCTCTGGGTCTGCCGCCTCGATGTTCTCAATCGGCTTCCCATCAGCTTTCATGGGCAGCGCCTGATGCGTCGCCGGCAAAAAAACCATTGGAGAAGTTCTCCAGGCCTCCCGGAATACTGGCGCCTGTGTGCAAAAGCACGTAGCCGGGAAGATTCCGGTTTTCGCTACCGAGGGCGTAGGTAATCCAGGAGCCGAGACTCGGGTAGCCACCGACATTTCGTCCGGTGTGGAACAGGATGTTCCCTCTTGGGTGCAGCGGAAATTCGGAAACCATGGATCGGACCACGGCAAGATCATCGACGCAGGTAGCGATATGAGGCAGCAGCTCACTGACGGTGATTCCCGACTGCCCATATTTGCGGAATGACCAGGGACTCCGGGTAAAGGTCCGGATGCCGTCCCCCGAAGGCTTCCCGTGGAGCTCCGCCAACTTGGGCTTGGGGTCGAAGGTGTCCATGTGGGACACTCCGCCCGGCATGAAACAGAGGATGACGTTTTTTACCTTGGGTGGAAAGTGAGGTTTCAGAGGCCCGGCCAGCCCGGCGTACGCCGGATCTGCCATCAGCGCCGAGAGGGCGGTGATGCCGAAGCCGTTTGCCGTTTGTCTGAGCAGTTCTCGGCGCGTAACCGGGGCACCAAGATAACCGGGACAACCATCCTCTCGCATCCTCTGCTGGCGACGGGACTTTGGGTTCGATCTCATCGCAGGTAGATAAATTCCTTTAGATTGAAGATTGAATGGGCCACATCCTGCCAAACGGTTCTGTCGCCAAGGATAGCGCTTCGGGGAACCCGGCGCAAGGTCGCCAAGTCTCCCGCCAAGGACACGAACCGCTTTTGCTCATGGAGCTCTGCGGGGCGACCCAGAGCGGTCTGAAACATGGTGTCGATGCGGGATTCCGGGGTCTGAGTCCTAGCTTGCAGGAGCCGCTCCGCCCAATGCCCGGCCTGTTCGGTGACAAAGGGATCATTCAAGAGCGCCAGGGCCTGGGAAGGGACGTTGGTGACGTCCCGCCGTCCCCGCACCACGGAAGGAATGGGAAAGTCGAACAACTCCAGGAATCGGGGTCCTTCCATACGGGTGACCCTTAGGTAAAGGCTGCGTCTCCCGTTGCCATCCAGCGGCCCCGAAAGGAGCTTACGGTAATCCTTGGGCGAGTTTCTGTAAGGCTGGATGCTGGGTCCGTAGAGAGCAAGGTTGATCTGGCCTGAGGTCGATAGGATTGAATCGCGGATCGTCTCAGCCGACAGGCGGCGCACCGGGTAATGGTGCAGTAAGCGGTTCTGCGGATCCACCTGAGCCGCCTCAGATGAGACCTGGCTCGACTGCTGAAAAGTCTGGGTGAGGACCAGGCGCCGAATCAACTTCTTGATCGACCAGCCCTCTCTCACAAATTGAAGGGCCAACGAATCCAGCAGACGGGGATGGGATGGGGCCTCTCCAAAACGTCCAAAATTGTCGACGGTTGCTACGATTCCACGTCCGAACAGGTGGTGCCAAACCCGATTGACCAGGACACGAGCAGTAAGTGGATTGTCCGGCGAGGCCACCAGATCGGCTAGAGCCAGCCTTCCGCTCCCGGAGGTGCTGAATCGTTCCTGCTCTTTATTGATCAAGCTGAGGTAGCGCCGCGGAGCCGGTTTCCCAGGGCTCTTGGCACTGCCCCGTAGCAGAACCGGAAAATCGTAACCCGGGTCGATGTCGGCCATGGCGCTGATCACACGGGGTCGCGCCAGCCGAGCTTCGGTATCCCGATAGCGGTTGACTAATTCAGTCAAGCGAGGACTCAGATCGCTGGAATTATCCAGAAGCCCCTTTTGAATCAGCCAGTCCACCCACTTCAAATCGCCGCCGTCAGCGTGCCCTTCGGTCCAGGCAGCGACTGCCTCACGGCAAACTTCGGCGTAGCGAGAGGCTATCTCCTGGGCATTCCTGGGAACAGGCGCCCGGAAGAGCCGCATGATATAGGCCAGGTCCTCACGAGGAGGTTCGTCGACATCGTGTAGAACCGCATCGGTGATCCCGAAATAGGATCCGGGAGTCTGTAGCGCTTCGGGTTTGAAATCCGGGACCCTCCCGGGCCGATCGGGCAGCCGCGGATTGTCGTGTTTGCTTACCAGTTCCAAATAGAAGGGAAGATCCTTCTCCTCATGCTTGTTCTCAATCTTGACCCAGGAGAGCGAGTCGCTATCGAGAACCTTGTAGTTCTCTCCCAGCATGCAGTTGTCGATGATTCCCCGCCAAGCAGCCAGTTGGCCCCCTAGGACCCGCAAGCTCACAAACTTCTTGTCCTTTGGTATGTAGGGAGATCGGATGGCGGCATTGAGCCTGCTGGAGAGCAAATGACTGAACATCCCTGCCGGGTAGATCCCTCTCACCAGCTGCCCCGTCGTTGTCGAGAGCGCAAAGTCACCGTTGATAGAGAGCCCTTCCAGCCCCAGGCCATCGCGGTGCCACTCGGTTATCGTGGCGGGGAGGGGAGTGTAGTTTTCGCGGTTGAAGGAGTCCCGACTGCGGTTCTCATCCCGGTATCGAGCCGCCTCACGTTGCCAGGCCTTGGCTAAACCATCCCCACCAGATTCTGTTTCACAGGCCAGTGCGGCCCAGGCAAAGAGCGGGCTCTCCGGATCGACGCTCTCAGCCTGGACTGCCTGCCACCACTTGCGCAACTTCTCTCGCTTGAGACCTCGCGGCAAATCAGGTCCACCAGAACTAGAGAGACGGACTTCTTGAGCGGCCAGAAGATACGCCGGAATCTCTTCCACCTGCAGCTTCCACTGAAGGGCCAACTCCCGCCGAATGAGCGGCTTGAGCTGTTGCAGCTTCGCCAGTAGATTGCGGTGCATTTGTCCGGTGTCCAGGGTTCGCGTCACCTGGCGCGAGCTGGTCAAGATGCCGTACAGGGCGTAGTAATCTTCCGTGGGGATGGGGTCGAGCTTGTGATCATGGCAGCGGGCACAGGCTACCGTCAGGCCTTGAAATCCACGGGTCAAGGTATCGATCTGGTTGTCTACTACGTCGGTGCGGATTTCCCTGAACTTGACGCAGTCATCGTGCCCCATCTCCCCGAATCTAAAGAAGGCGGCGCCGATGAGCGATTCGTTGATGCCGATCTCCTGATTGACTCGAGGAGTTGGCAGCAGATCTCCGGCGATGTGTTCCCGGACGAATCGATCGAAGGGGAGATCCTGGTTGAAAGCCCGGATCAAGTAGTCACGATAGCGCCACGCTCCCAACACTTCATAGTTCCATTCGTAGCCGTAGGTCTCTCCAAAGCGCACCACATCCATCCAGCGACGCGCCCAGTGCTCGCCGAAATGGCTGGAGGAGAGCAGACCATCCACAAACGCCTCATAGGTTGCCGCCGAAGGATCTGCAACGAGCTCATCGACGGCCTTCGGATCCGCTGGAAGACCGATCAGGGAGAAGCTGAGTCTACGGGCAAGCGTGCGTGGATCCGCCCTATTAGCCGGCTCCAGCCCGGCCTCATCGAGCTTGGCCAGGATGAAACGATCTGCGACGTTCCTGGACCAATCCGGACGCTCGACAGAGGGCGCGGGGCTGTCGCGCATCGGCTGGTAAGCCCAATGCTCCTCTGAGATGCGCTTGTAGAAGTCCGAGTCATCTGCCTCAGCCGCCGGGACGGAGTCTGGCCAGGGAGCCCCGATCAGAATCCAGCGCTCCAGATCCGCCACTTGGGATTCGGGCAGCTTGCTCCCCAGCGGCATCTTGAGCTCCTGATGAAGAACCGCCTTGAACAATAGGCTCTCTTGAGGCTTTCCAGGAACGAGAGAGGGACCTCTCGTTCCCCCTTCGAGCATTGCCGCCCTGGAGTCCAGACGCAGTGAGGAAAGCTGTTCCGTAGGTCCATGGCAGGAGTAACACTTATCGGCCAGAAGAGGACGAATCTGCTTCTCGAAAAACTCGACCGCTTCTGGGGAAGCTGCTGCCTTGGTCGCAACAGACCCTGCCGCGGTCGTTGGCAGCAGCGCCAGGATTGTCAGGGTGACAAAAAGGTAAAGAGTCATTGCCTGCCGCTTCATGCCGCCATCCCCCCCCCCGACGTCCCGGGATCCAGGTGGGCCTCTAAACTGAAACTTCATCGTGAAGTGACGGCCGTAGGATGGGCACTCTTGCCCGTCTCTGCCCTCGACGGGCAAGAGTGCCCATCCTACAACTAAGACGCTGCTATCGAAATGGGGCCAGCATCCCTGCGGGCGGGTCTGATCTGAAACCAGGGCGCTTATCATTTTGGTGCCGGAGGTGGCGATTGCGGATCCAATCCTACCATTTCCTCACTTCGGAAGCCGAAGACCTTCGCATTATAGAGCTGGAAACGAAGCCTGACCGTTTTCCCCGCCAGGGTGGACAGCTCAGGGTTTCCTTCCCACGCCACTGGGACCCAGAGATGATCCCCCACGATGTCCTGCGAGCGCAGCGGTGGCCGATCCGGCTCACCCTCGACCAGCAGCTCCAATCCGACCGAGCCAGAGCGCCCTCCAGTCCGCAGATTGAGCTCCAGGGGCTTACCCCCATAGAGGAACCGGTGTGTCGTGAACTCGCCCTGCTGCTCTGCCTCAATTCCAGCCAGACGGCCGTCCTCCCAACTGGCCCAGCCAATGCCCCGTGGCCATTTCCGATGGGTTTCAAACTTCACCCGCCACCATTCGTTGTGCGACCAGCTCGAACCGACCATGGGAACGGCGGACCTTCCGTCCGGCAGTTTTACCAGCGAAGGTACGGCGTACATCGAACCCCCATTCCAGTCCCCCGGTTTGCCCAATTCCAACACCGGATCTCGACTGACCCAGTTCCAAGCGATCCCATCGACGCTGCTAGCCAACCGGATATCAACCAGACTGGTGTCGCGGTGATAGACCGACGTCAACATCAGATGAGCTTTCTCGGCACCCGGGTAGGAAATATAGGTATTGCTGTAGAAATCGTCTGAAGGTGCCTCTTGAGGTCCCGGTGTCAAGACCAGTGTCGGGTGCGGCCAGCGCCTGAAATCGGCCGTCTCGGCTCGGGCGATGCTGCGTCGACGGGGGTAGTTCTGTCGGGTGAAGAGCACGTACTTTTCGAGATTCCCATCGAAATAGATGCTGGGCCCGCCATCATTGTTATAGTAGGACTCCCATAAGGGCTCGGGCAACCTTTTCCAATGAATGCCGTCCGGCGAGACGGCTGCACCCAAAATCCCACTCATGCTCTTCGCCTCGGGTCGATAGCTTCGGATATTGGTGAGACCGGCTACCTTGTAACGCTCCTCGTCAGAAGCGTTGGGATCCAGGAAAACGTGGCCTGTAATTCCCTCGAGTCCGCTCAGAGAGATGATGTTGTTGTCTCGGCTTCCCTCAAACTCCACGATCCCCAGCGAGGGTCTTTCCCAGTTGAAACCGTCCCTGGACTCGGCATAGCAGACCCCGCTGCCCCCTCCCTCAGAGCCCAATTTCAAGCGTCCGTCGGGCGCCACCACGGCCCGGTCGCGCACGGTCCAGGAACAGCCGTACCAGAGGCGATACAGATTGCCTTCCTGAATCACCGATAGGGGACCAGCTCCGGCCTTCTCCCAGGGTCGTTCCGACTGCAGCCAGGGACCCAGCAGCTGTCCTTTCTCGATCTCGATCTTCACCCCGCTGGCGCTGTGCACCCGTTTCGGCGAGCGCTCGCCCTTCTCCACCTGCATCGTCACTTTGTAGTAGTCGTTGACCTTCTCGATCAGGCTCTGGTCCTTCTGGCTGACGTGTTCGAGATTCACGGGGAAGAGGGCGTTTCCGGCATCAACCTTGGACCAATCGGTGAAGAGGTGGGTCACCACCTGGGATGAGCCGGCCCGGGGTAGCGAGCTCAACATGAAGATCGCCAAGCCCAGCAGAACTACGGCTCGACCCGGCCTGTTCCGGCGGGGTGAGCACTGACCCGGAGGCCTTCCGCTTGCCAGGTTGGGCAGACGATCCAGACGAAAAGTGGTCCAGAGCAAAGGTTGCAACATGTTGTCACCTACAGGGATATCCAGTAGTTCCTATCTGAGCTTATGAAGACCGATCTGTCAACCAGCCCCTGGCCCTTCCGGGCTCGACCCAATGCCTGTTGACACCTGTCAGTCCCTTGGATAACCTCCGGGGAACCGCCTGGAACGGGCGAAAGGACGGTCCCAGTGCAGAGCTTCTCGCTTATGCGTCACCTTTTCCTAGCCTGGCTTTTCAGCGCCTTCTCACTGTTGAGCTGCGGGACGACTGGGGCTCAGCTCGCGATGGGTTTTCGGGTGGGTGAAGTCCGACAGGATTCAGCCATTGTCTGGACGCGAATCACGAGAGATGGCCAACGAAACTGGGAAGGATATCGCGAACCGACCAAACGCCAGCCCAAGGTCGATGAATATGTGCCGTCGAAGATCAGGGTCGCAGAGCGCCAGGGAGAAGTTGTCGGTGCTCCAGGTCAGATCCGCGTCTCGTACCGACCCTCGGGGGGAGCGAGAGAGACTCAAACTGAGTGGGTCACGGTGACGGCCGCGAGCGATTTTGTCCACCAGTTTCGGCTTACCCGACTAGAGGCGGGAAGCAGCTATTCGCTGCGCGTCGAGGTCCGCAGCGGCCCTGACGCGGCGGTTTCCGCAACGGCCGAAGGAAGCTTCACGACACCGGCTTTGCGCGACCAATGGCAGGACGTGAATTTTACCGCCGTGACGGGACAATCCTATTGGGATCTGGACCACAAGGACGGGTATCACATCTACCCGGCGATGCAGCAACTCAGGCCTCACTTCATCGTGCCAACGGGCGACACCGTCTATCTGGACAGTGAGGCGCCGCGAGCCCGCACCGTTGCCCTGGCTCGCTACCACTGGCATCGGATGTATTCCCTGCCCCGCCACATCGAATTTCACCGCTACGTGCCCGGCTACTGGGAGGTGGACGATCATGACTCCTGGGCCAACGACGGCTGGCCGACCATAAGTGCTCCCTGGCTGAATCCACTGACGTTCGAGGAGGGATTCAACATCTATCGCGAGCAGGTGCCGATGGGTGAGCAGACCTATCGCACGGTTCGCTGGGGTAAGGGGCTGCAGATCTGGATGGTCGAGGGCCGACTCTATCGTTCCCCCAACACCATGGACGATGGACCAGAGAAGACCATCTGGGGGAAAGAGCAACTGGCATGGTTGAAGCGTACCATCCTGGAGAGCGATGCCGACTTTCGGGTATTGATCAGTCCCACACCGATCGTAGGGCCGGACCGTGGGAAGGGTAAGAACGACAATCACTCCAACCGGGCCTTTGCCCACGAGGGCAACCACTTCCGACAGTGGACAAAAGACCAGCAGCTGAAGAACTTCTACACGGTCTGCGGAGACCGCCATTGGCAATACATGTCGGTCGATCCGGCCTCGGACCTCCGAGAATTCTCCTGTGGTCCGGCCAGCGATTCTCACGCAGGAGGCAATCCTGAGCAGCCCGAATGGCAGAAGTTCCTGCGGGTCAACGGTGGCTTCCTCTCGGTGAACGTCTCCAAGAGAGAGGGAAGTCCTACGATTGCCTTTCGCCACCACGACGTCCACGGCAAGGTTGTCCATGAATGGGGACCCTAACCTGATGACTGCGCCAAGCGCCTCGATAGTAGACGCCTACACGCTGGTCGGCAGTGTGACCCTGCGTCCTGAATCCCTGGGATTCGAACAGCTCTTCGAGGGCATGCGAAAAAGGGGAGTCAGCCGATCGGCGGTGATCAGCTTGCGTGCCCTTCACGCGGATGCACGTAAGGGCAACGCCGATCTGTTCCGGGTCGCGCACCAGGATCCCAGGATCATCCCGATCGGGGTCCTGGGACCTCAAGCGAGCACGATCGAGACGGAAGCTCTGCTGGGTGACTGCCTACGGAACGAAGCTTCGGCGCTGGCCTTTCCGGTCACCGATGGCTCCTTCCTTTCCTCTCTTGCCTTTCGCAAAACCCTCGAGAAGGCCGCCGCCACCGGCCTGCCGCTGCTAGCTTGTGGCGTGATTCACCGTGGAATACCCTCAACCCTGGCGGCCCTTACCAGGGATCTGCACTGTCCCCTGCTGCTGGCTGGAACCTGCTATCTCCTGTTCGACGAGTTACTGGCTGTCCTGGAGGAGCATCGCCATGTCTACGCCGATTGCTCCTGGGTGCCTACACCCGGCGCCATTGAGCTGCTGCTGCGTCACGCCGGAAGAGAACGCATCCTATTCGCCAGTGGCTCCACCCTACGTCCCATCCAGCCCGCCCTCAATACGGTCCTGGATGCAGAAATCGAGGAGCAGGACAAACGCCGGATCCTGGGAGTCAATGCTCTTCGCTTCTTCGGACAGGGGCAGGAGGCGGATCAGCTTGAGGCTGCAGAGACTCCGCTTCCGGAGCTGAGGATACCGTCCACGCCGGCGATCGACGTCCATACCCACCTGGGGACCATACCCGGTATTTCCGCCATCATCCGGGATCTGAGTGCTATCGAGCACTTTTCCAGCCGCTTCAACACGGAATATTCGATCTGCTCATCCTACGTGGCCTACCACGAGGACCTGGACGCGGGAAATCAGGAAATGTTGGATGCAATCGACGGACGTCCTCGGCTGCTGGGCAGTCCCGTGATCAGTCCCACCCATCTGGAGGCATCGATTCGCTGGCTGGACCGCTGTTCCCGGGATCCGAAGCTTCCTCATGCTACGCTGACCATGGAGACGGTTCGAGAAGAGGCGGGAGCCGAGTCCTTTCTGCGGCTGTTCGAGGCCGCGGCCAAGAGGCGGGTTCCGATCTTTCTCAACGGACCGACCTGGGACGAGCTCAGACTTTTGCGCTGGCCCCGGGGTCCGGGCTATGCCCCCTTCCTACGCGCTGCCACGGCTGCCGACCTGGAAATGTTCCTCGAGATCGGCCGACGCCATCCTGATCTACCCATCATCCTGGGTCACGGACTCGGAAAAGAGGGCATCGAGCTGGCAAGGCAACGGCCAAATTTCTATCTGGAGCTATCGGGAACCTATCCCGACCGCGGAGACGTGCGCCGAGCTATCGACGCCGTCGGCAAGGAGCAGGTCGTCTTCGGAACCGATCTCGATCTGATCGTCCCCGCCTTTGCACTGGGAATTTACTATGAGGCGGATCTCTCGGCCGAGGAAGATCGCCTGATCATGGCAGAGAATGCCCGCAGGATCCTGTGTCTTCCTGGGACTGCCTGACGATGGCAAAGCGAAAGATCTTGGGGCTGTGGAGGTAGTGGTCTAAACGGACAGTGTTCCGAAACGGAGCCATCCTGTGCTTGATTGTCTTGGGCCTCGCTCCCTCGGCCTTGAGCTTACGCAGGGTACGCTTGGTCGAGGTGCTCGCACACTTCGGCAAGCAACAGCAAAGATACCGGTGCTCCCTCGAGAGCACGAGCAGCAGATTGAGATCGCGCGGATTGCACTCGAACAGCGCCTTTAGCCTCCGATAGAGCGGTCGGTTGTAGAGGGCAAATCATAACTACCTGAAACCACTATATTTATCAATTAGTCGCTCTGGACTCTGGTGCTGAAACGCTCCTTTACCCCTAGCGATTCCATCACCAGACTTGCCTCGTGGTGGATCTGCAGGTAACCAATCCACGAGTACTTTGCCTGGATCAGTCTGCGTCAATACGCCCAAGCGGCGCTCGGCGACGGCTTCGACTCCCCTGGACTCAGACGCATCATCCGGTCAAAGCTGAGTTCAACCGATTGCTGTTGCCACAACTCTCTCAACAACAGAGACCTCCGGGTCGGCTGAGTTTTTTGACCATACGGGGTGATGGCGCTCTTTGTCCTAATCGATGGTAAATCTCATGTGAGGAAGACTCATCGCCCTGACGCTTTGCATTCGCTGGTCGGTAGAGATAAGGATTCTTCACTCGCGGTGTGCGATGGCTCCGAGGTGATACCATACACTCATATTGACCGTGCGCTACCATTTCGAATGGGACCCAACGAAGGCGGAAGGCAATGTCGGCAAACACAACCTGCCGTTTGAGCGAGCAGCGACGGTCTTTCGAGACTCGAACGCGTTGTCGGTTTTCGACGATGAACATAGCGCCGAGGAGGAGCGGTGGCTCACGCTCGGACTAGACAGTGGTGGTGCGCTGCTTGTAGTGCATCACACGTTCAAGAAGGTGGACGCAGCCAACTGTTCGATTCGCATTATCTCGGCGCGCAAAGCGACCAAATCGGAGACACGGCAGTATGAAACGGGTGAATCGTGAAAGACGGGTGAATCATGAAAAAAGAGTACGATTTCTCAAAAGGCGACCGCGGTAAGTTCTATCGGCCCGACTTGGAGCTCCGGATACCCGTCTACCTACAAAAGGACATCGCTGACTTCCTGAAAAAGTTGGCTGAGGAGAAGGGATCCGACGTTGAGACTATCGTCAACGATTGGCTCCAGCGCAATATCAGCCTCGTAGAGACGACTAAATAGCCTCCCCGAAGGCGACGCCGAACCCCGAAGGTGCAATAGTTCACGATGGCTCGATTGAACGGCGTTGAGGCGCTCCCAGGCGGGTTGCTTTACTCCTCTCGTTACTGGCTGGTGAGATGCAAGGTGGGCAGATTACAGGTCAGCGCCCATTGGTCGAACAGGCGAAGGTCACGGCGCTCTCTCTTTTTGAACTGTTCTTGAGGTGACCTCTCCACCGCCTGAAGGCGGTGGATTCGACCTGCGACTAAAGTCGCCTAAAGACCTCGCCTCCGATGCAGGCGACTCGCTTGATCGCCTGTCTCACTCGGCTCGGCGCCCACTTCCCTGACTCGCCCAGCAAGCCGTACTCTAGCCTCTTACCTTCCCTACGCACACCGGCTTGCTGTCACAAGCCTCCTGAAGGCTTCGCCTAAAGGCGAGGGGGTTCACCCATCCCCGAGTGGGACCCTAAGGCGAACAGGACTGCTGGCGGCACGGTCGCCGAATCCTAATAGCCGTTTCAACCGACGATGCTGAGCACGCGGCCGCTGAGCTTGGTCGTGATACAGGCTCTGAAGCGAGGGGTTAACCGGGCCGCGGCCAACCCGCACGCGGCACCTCTTCGGAGTGTAGAGGACAAATCCTGGCAGCCACCAAGTCGAGGATCTACTCGACTCAGATCCACTACGTTGTCAGGCGAGGTTGTAGATCCTTTGGATGTTGCCGCCCATGATCAGCTGCAGATCCTCGGAAGACAGATACTTACATCGTCGTTGTAGATAGTAGCGACGGCGAGAGTACTCCTCGGGAGTATCTGATTCAGTTTTGATGAACTCCGTTCCCCAGGCCAGCTTCGAGGCTCCAAAGGTCTCGTAGAAGCTTCTGATCACCTGGTCGTTCGGGCCGTAGTCCTGTGTGGTTCTGGGCAAGATGTCCATGACGACGTCGAAGTCCTTCACCAGGCGCACAGCTGAATCCGGAAGCACCACGGAACCGTCCTCCTGCAGACAGCGAAAGGGCGAGATTCCATGAACGATAACCAGCTTCAGGTCCGGGAAGCGGTCCATCAGCTTCAGGAGAATGGGCCAGAGCGTCTCGAAATTCGAGGAGTAGGAGATGGACGAGTAGCTCCGCCCATAGGACACAAAGGAGACCGGAATCCTGAGCTCCTGGACCAGCTCCCAGAGGGACTCATACTTTGGGGTCATCCGGTAAATGGGGAGGTGGAACGTGGTTCGGCGCTTTCCGGATCCCAAATCTGGTTCCCCGTTCGCTTGTCAATATAGTCGGCTGCAGTAGCAGGGGCCGTGGGAACTGTGGAAAACTCCGAGCGATATCGAACTGGGCCAGCAAGCCCGTGATACGGAGTTTTCCAAGCGCTGTGCGAACGGTGGAAAAACAACTGCGAGCACTTGCCAGTTCTCCTCCAGAACTACTTGTTTTTCCACGGTTTGCATAGTGCGGCAGTTTCCGCGGCCTGCCTTTGACTGGCGGCACCTCCCCATTTACCGGATGAACCATACTTTGGGGCATTCAGATTGTCGTGAGGATCCGACCCTGGTGGAGGATCGTAGTAAAGTCCTTTGAATCCCCAATCCCTGACGTACATCTGCAGATTGTCCAGTTCCTGCGTGGTGTGGGCCTTTGGTTCATCCAGCTTGCAGACAGCTAGAAACCTGTTGGGATATTCGCGCACAACCCTGGAATGGTATTTGTTTGCCCAGGGACGCAGGCTGTGCAGAAGGGCCCTGTCGACACCGGTTGCCTCCAGGACTCGCAGCATTCTCAGGTGGGATAGGCCGAGTTTCGTGTTTGGATCATAGCCTTCCACGAAATCAACGGGCTCGAGCCCACCAACGTGAGCATGGTTGTCGATCACCAGCGGTTTCAAGGCGTGCCTTCCTGTGGTAGACCGGCCAGCCGAAAGACCAGCTGCTACCCCTATAACGTCTTGCAGGAAGCGGCGGCGAGGCTGAGGCTGGCAAGCTGATCCCATCGTTGTCCTCAACATCTATCCGGGGATATGAGGATTAGACCCGCGGAGTCGAAGTTGATCGACCAGCGAAGGTGACTTCAGGGAAAAAGGGCTGGACAAGCCCTCATTCAATGGTTTGTGCCTGTCCGGTTTTCGCGGCTCGATACAGGGCGTGGATCGTCTTTAGGACGGCTAAGCTTTCCTCCGACGTGATCGCGGGTTCTCCGACACCCCGAGCACAGTCCACCGCTGCCTGAATCGCTCCAAGGTAAAGGTCGTCTCCGCGAGTGTAGGAGAACGACTGGATTCCTTCCGGGGCTCCTTCGACCGTGCTCTGCCACTCGAGGGGCTTCTGGGAAGTCAGGTCGAACCGAAGCCAGCCCTTCTCGCCCCAGAGGGCCAGGTGGCTGTGGGATCCTTTATCTAGATAGTATCCCGAGTGCATCGTCCCTACCATTCCCCCTTTGAAGAGCATGGCCAGGACCGCGGCGTCCTCCACATCAATGGGTTGGCCGCCCACGTTTCGGGCAAAACCGCTCACCTGCTGCACTCGGTCCCCGGTAATGTAGTGGACCAGGTCCAACCAATGGATTCCCAGCCACGTAAGATGTCCACCGCCGGCCTTGTTCTTCTTGACCGTCCACGACTTCTGATAGCTGGGGCGGGTTAACCGGGTCTGATCGGAGATCAGGAAAAAGTCGGCGCTGTAGAGTCTCCCTAGAGCTCCCGAGCTGACCAACTCTTTGGCTTTCTGGACTGGGGGGGCAAAACGGTTGGCCATGGCCAGCATCAGGCACAGATTCTTGGAGTCCGCCAACTTTACCAGCTTCTCGAAGTCCTCCGCACGGGTGCAGGAAGGCTTTTCACACATGACGTGGGCACCCGACTCCAGTGCCGCCTGGATCCTTACGGGAGCCATGTGCGCTTCGATCGTCACCAGTACCATGTCCGGCTTCTCGGCCGACAACATCTCGGAATAGTCCTTGTAGGTCTTGAGATCCGGAAAACGACCTCTCAGTAGCTCCTCCGCCTGCGGGAAGTGTTCTCCGGTGAGATCAGCCAGAACAACTTGCTTTACGCCCTTGGCGATCGCCAGAGACTTCATGTAGTAGCTCAGGTGGGGGCCACGATACTTGGTAATTATTCCGACTTTGACGTCCTCGGGCATGATGCTTCTCCTTCTACGGGCCGGCAGTCTCTCGTCCGGCAAACTGACGCGACGATCGTAGCAGGTCGCAAAGTCGAGTGTAAGGGGGCGTTCAAATCTTCGGGAAAACGGCCCTATGGTATAGTCGCGAGCCAAGTTACTCGGGTCTCTGCTGCTACTGTCACTCTTTGGAGAATGCGAAATGTCCAAGTTCCGAAATAGAACTTCAGGTGATCCTGTTGAGGGCCGACCTCACGTCGCATCGTCAAAGTTCTTCTGCTCTTTTGCAGTCTGCTTATTCCTCTTCCTAGCTGGACCAAGCGCAAACGCCATCGTAGTGCTCAAGGTGGGTGAGACGGGTGCTGTGAAGCCCTTCCCTCACCTGAACGGTCGCCAGATCGGGCAAAGCTCCAGTGGGCTCTGGTTCATGGCCTTCCAAGGTGAGTCCAAGCAGGGCAGCGCGGTCCTCATGGCCGTATCCAAAACACCCGCCCCGAAGTTCTCCGGAGATTTTCATCCCGCCTTTACGCTCGTCTCTGGTGACGGCAACGGTGTCCTCCCCTCAGGTGGTGGACAGGTTCGCCTCGCCAGCTTCGTCATCGATCGCGACGATACGATGCACCTGCTCTGGGAGAGCAGTGAACTTCAGCGTCTCTGGTACAGCCGCTGTGAAGTAGCCGGCGACGAGCCGGCGCAAGAGTTAAAGCGCCGTGAGAATTGGAAGGGGCTTGGTGGCAACCCAGAACCGGCGCAGCTGGGTACCCCCGACCGGGATAGCTCACTGGGCGACCTGGCTCTGGGTCCGTCCGGTGATCTTTGGATCGCCTACCGCGAAGCGGTCCAGGTGGAGAACGGCTACCGGTATCCGATTGACATCAAGGGGAAAGACAAGCCCTTCGTCCTAGGAGGTAAGGAGGGCTACGAACTCTGGATAGCCAGACTCGGTCCACAAGGATTCGAGCGCAGCCGGATCACGCTGCCTGGCCCCTACCTGCGGCCCGTCATGGACCTGGACCTCGAGGGTAGTCTTCATCTGGTCTCCGCGGGTCGAGGGGCTCACCTCTACTACCTGCACTATCCAGACTTCGCTTCCCTGTTCGAGCAGAAGGCCGACCTGACCGCTACCCGCCCCTACCCCCTCTGGGCAGGAACCGACTACTTAGCCTACAGTGTCGTAGGGTGGGGCGAGCGGGCTTTGGTCGTGTTTGAAAGAAGCGAGCACATCACACTCTACGGATATTTCGATGGTAAAGGTTGGGACTACCAGTCACTCAATCCGACCGAGGAGGTCTATCGCAACCCGATCCTGGTCCGAGACCAGCAGGGGAGCGCCTGGGTCTTCTGGGCCAATCTGAGCCGGGGTCACACTTTCTTCTCGCGCTGGCTGGGGACCCGTTTCGGTGCTCCCTACTCCTCCCGGACCGTGATCGATGACCTGGCTCCCGACGATCGGGCCATCGACACCGGACCCACCCTTGCTCCTTTTCACACGGTCCAACGCCAGCCAGGTCCCGGTTCGCCTATTGGTCTGGCTCTTTCCGGAAACAGTGCCTCCGGACCAGTCTACTTCGATTGGATGAGCGTCCCCCAACTCCAGGTCGAAGAGGGTCGTAAGGTGCTGTTCCTAGACCTGGCCGAGGTCGACACCGTGGACGGACTGGTGGAGTCCTTCCATCCCATGAAGAAGCACATTGTCAACCCGGTGATTAGACCTGGACCACCCGGGAAGTTCGACTCCCGACGAGCCCATGCCTACGGGGAGGTGTACTACGACGGCAAAGAATTCCGTATGTGGTATTCCGGCTGGCCACTGGAAGACGACAACCCCCTCTTCGGTGGAAGTGCCGGGCACCACGTAGGTTATGCCGTGAGCCAGGATGGACTCCATTGGGTAAAACCGTCTCTGGGTCAGTACGAGTTCGACGGATCCGTCGACAACAACATCGTCGATCTGGGAGAGCGCGAGCATGGTGGAGGTCATGCCTACATGCCCATGGTCGTCCACGACGCCAGGGAAACCGATCCCGCCCGGCGCTTCAAGATGATCGTCGAGCAGAGAGGAAGAAACTCCCTTCACTTCTCGGCTGATGGGATCCGCTGGACCGACGGTATCCGCGTCCAGCAGAAGGGCTGGTCTGATCAGAGAAGTTTCTTCTTTGATTCGCTGGAAACGGATCCGGACAAAGCTTGGAAGGTCTACAGTCACTGTGGCTCCCGAGCCCCTTCGGGCCTGCGTAAGATCTGCCGGGACTGGAGCGCCGACCTGATCCACTGGACCTCCGATCCCCGCAATCCGGTAGCCCACCCCAGGGCGAGCACGGCGGCCGAGTACCACATGATCTCTGTTTGGATCGAGGCAGGAATGTACCTGGGCCTGGTCGACTCCTGGCAGCATACCCAGGTTCAGCCCCAATACCTGATGGCCAGCCGGGACGGCGTGAACTTCTTCCACGTCTTCGACGGCCGGGCTGCGATTGAGTTGGGCAAGGCCGGCAGCTGGGACGCCGGTTGGATCTCTCCGACCAATGTGCCGGTCATGGTGGGAGACGAGATTTGGGTCTACTACTCAGGAGGTCCTCGCACCATCGGGGGGCACTATGACGAGTGGTATGACCTTTCCATGCAGACCGGACTGGCCACCATCCGCAGAGATGGGTTTGTGAGCCTGGAGGTGCAAGAGGGAAAGAGCGGCGGTTGGTTCTCCACGATTCCGCTGCAGACTTCGGGGAGCGATCTAGCTTTAGAGGTCAACGCCGACGGTCTCAGTCAGGGGAGAGGCAGGATCCTGCTAGACCTGTTGGCTGGCGGTGAAGTAGTGGCCACCAGCAACGCCGTTACCGAGGATGGAGTTCACGTCCCGGTCGATTGGAAAACCGGGAAACGGCTAACTCTGTCTCAGGGCCTTCTCCGCCTGCGTTTTCGTCTGGAAGGCGAGGCGGCGCTTTACAGCTTCACATTTCAATAGCGGCAGGGCCCTTCGATGGGGCTTGTGTCTCGAGGTCAAGAATCGGGAGGGTAAGAAAACATGAAGTACCGTTTTGCTGAAATGATCTGGCATGAAATCCGTGATGCGGCCAAGCAGGACCGCGTCGCCGTTCTCCCGGTAGCGACCTATGAGGATCATGGTCCCCATCTGCCGGTCGATGTCGACGTCGTACTTTGTACCCAGATCTGTGAACGGGCGGTGAGTCAGATTCCCTCAGAGGCGGTGCTGGTGCCACCGGTTTCTCATGGCTACAGTCCTCACCATATGGACTTCCATGGGACCTTGACCATCGACTGGGACGTCTTCATCCGCTACGTCAAGAACGTCTGTGGAAGCCTGGCTCATCATGGCTTCAAGCGGATTCTCATCGTCAACGGGCACGGCAGCAACACCTCTCCCCTGGACCTGGCAGCCCGGCTCTCCATCATCGAATCTGAGGGCAAGATTCTCTGTGCCTCGGTGAATCATTGGGGGTTGGGCAAGCTGAAGGAAGTCGGCAAGGAACTACGAGATTCAGAGATCGGCGGAACCTCTCATGCCGGTGAGTATGAAACATCCCTCTATCTGGCGTTGAAGCCCGACCTGGTCGAGATGGACAAGGCCGTGGACGAACGCTCGCCCCTGTCTTCCAGCTTCCAGTTCGACCTCCTGGCGGGAGGAATGCCTGGCAGCGCCAGTGCCAGCCTGATGCCCTATTGGAGTGCTCTCACGGCCAGCGGCATCATGGGCGACGCCACCAAAGCCACCCGGGAAAAGGGCGAGAAGTTTCTCGAAGCTGCCGTCGAGGGGTTGGTCGATCTGATCCGAGAGCTGAAGTCCAACCCGATTCCCGCTCGACGCGACCAGCATTCCTGAAGCTTAGTGCTCCGTCCCATAAATGCGATGATCTATGTGGCGAGCGTGACGGCGTCGAGGAACGCACGTGGCTCGCGGCTCTGCTGGACTTGCCTTCATGCTGCTGGCAGTTTCGGGGGCTCGCAGGGGAGTAGGATGGGCACTCTTGCCCGTCGGAAATACAGACGGGCAGGAGTGCCCGTCCTACTCCCACCTTCATACTGGCGGCAAACTGATACGGGTCGCCGAGCTGTTCAGAGACTAGAGACGTGCGACGTTCAGACGTTTCGACGTGCGACGAATTTCTTGCTCCGTCCAACGCTAGAACTTCCAACTCGGAATAGGCTCACCCGCGGAGACGACCTCTTCCAGATAGGCTCCCGTCTGCGGAGGGGCCTCCAGGTCATGGCTCTCCACGTCGTCGTGGATGCGGTAACCCACGATGTTGTGCCATTTTCCATCGGCCAGCCGCACCGTTGCTGCCACCGGGTGATCCGCCCGCCACATGGAGCCGCTAGGGGCAGGTCCGAAGTCGGCCTTGCAGTGCCGGCCCAGTAGCGGAGCCTCCAAACCGGTTCGATCTTCCGTCAGGGGCCAGAGATAGAGCTTCTGCCGGGTCCAGCCGCCGCCGCGCACCCGACCTTGCTTATCTGCCGGAATCCGAAAACGCTTGGGAATAGAGTCGAGTGGGACCATGAAGATGTTGGAAGCGATGTAGGGGGTCCCGTCCGCAGCCTGGTTCAAGGTGATCGGAGAGCTGGAAATCACGTCTGCCACATGGATGATCTTTTCCCAGTTCTCACCATTGTCGCGGGAGCGCCACACTCGAATAGCGTGGTTATCCCTGTTCTGGCTGCCGCGGGCCGAGAGGAGCAGGTTACCATCCACATCTCGAATGAGGCTGGCCTCGGTCGATGAGTCATTTCCGGTCGCCTGAATGTAGGAAACGGGTCGCCAGACGTCTTCTTTGCGCTGCCACCGCATGATGCCGCCACCCATCGGCACGCTCTCCCCTGGCGCGGGTGTCTCCTCGATTCGGCCTGCCGACATCGCTAACAAAAGGTCGTCGCCATCCGGAATGGCGTTGGTCAGTCCTCCGTTGGCTACGAACCAGCCCGGTACGAGCTCGTGCTGGGGAATCCGTTCGGATCCGGTAACTTCGAACTTCCCATCCTGGTAGGCAAACTGGAACAATTCCAGATAGGAATACGACTCGCCATCCTCGTACATCCCGCCCCCCGACTCCGACTTGGGGTCACCGGGGTGCCGGGCGATCGCCATGTTGATGCCAAAGCCGGTCCCGGCATGCGGGTGAGGGGAGCCATCCGCCTTCTTCGCACCGGCCGGGACGAATCCGCCGCGCATTGGGTACTTGACCATGATGGAAGGCTGATGGGGGGGATTCGAGTTCGGGTTGGGCTCCTCGTGGTTGCGCATCACGGCTACGGGCGGGGAGGTGACGGCTCCAGAGACGTCGTCGAAAAGGACGACATCCCCTCCTACTTCGTAGTCGTCACCGCTGCGCGCGGGAGCCATGACGCCATTACGGATCCGGATGTTGACAAAGGCCGCTGCCATGTTGGGAGCCAACTGGAAGGGAAAAATAAGTCCGTAGCGCCAGCTCTTGTCCGACGGTGTATCGGGCGGGATCTTGAGATCGGCCTCTCCCCGCGTGATGCTTACAAGCCCGCTGTCCTGGTCCGAAGCAGCGCCCCTTTCAGCTCCGCCAGCCGGGGTCTCGCCAGGCTTCGAAGAGCATCCTGCCAGGGGAGCCACAGCGGCACCCGTGAGCATGAGGGAGACTCTTTTCTGGAATTCGCGTCGATCGATTGGGTCCGTCATGCTAGTCCCTCCCCGGGATTGACGTTCAGACTGCCTCAGTCAGAAAGCAACCTAGAACTCCAGGGTCCCGTCGAAAACCATGTCTTTCAGCTTGAACTTGCGGTCCAGTCTCGTGCGCCAGCCCAATTGAGAAACGAATCGGATCTCCTTCTCCTTGAGCGTCACCTGATTATTGCCCTCCCGGGTCCGCGAAAACAGGAAGAAGCCCGCCGCTCCTCCCGTCTCCCTGGGGGGCACATAGCGCTCCAGCATGATGTGCCTGCCACTGGTCTTTAGCTCCAGGTGGGTGTGGCCCCCCAGCTGTTTGAGATTGGCCCGGTCGAGCACCCTGCGGTGATTTTCACCCTTGGCTCCCTCAACCGCTACTACGATGTACTGATCGCCAAAAGGCAACCTACTCACCAACTCTGCAGCCTGCCGATGGTCTCGTTTGCGATAAAGGAGAGAGAGTCTTGCCAGAGCCATACGCACCGGTTTGGCCGATTGAAACCGGATGTTGAATAGACTGCGACGATTGAAGGGACTGGACTCGCGATCCCCACCGCCTTCGTCCCTGGGTGTCGTGTCCGGACCGGGATAAGCCGTACCAGGGGGCGGAGCGTTACTTGAATGCACCTTCTGGACCTTCCCCCAGGGCGAATCCTCCAGGACGGCAACGGCTTCCTTCTTCGACCACTGCTTATAGGGTTTCTGTTCCCAGAACTTCGCCGCCAAGAGGGGAACGCTTATCAGCAAAAATAGCAAGAGGATCTTGAGGCTTCGAATCAAAAAGGCTCCTTGAGTAACCAAGTGACAATGATATCTGTCCCGGTTGGTGACCCGCAACCGCGCAGTCGCACTGGCTCAGGAACTCGTGTACACTTATCAGGTTACTTAGCGTCAGTACTGTATCGGTAAAGAGTAAAAAATGACTGAGCTGGTTCACACGTCACACATCCGTATCTACCAGGATACGCCCCCCGAGCGGCGGGCTTACGTTGAGGATTTCAAAGACCCCTTGACGTTTGGCGTTCATGGGGGAATCAAGCATTTCTACGGGATGGAACCGGAACGTGATCTTCCAGCGACGCTGGATCACATGATCGCAGCGGTCGGTGGTTGACTGACCGGTACACTGTCAGGGGCCCTGGCAGTTCGCAAGATCCCGAATCATCCGGACAAGGTCTGGAGCGAAGTCGAAGGCGACATCGAGGACGTAGACGGCGTCATCCGAATTACCCGTATCCGTGTCAAATACCACCTGACGATTCCCGAGGGAACTCGGGAACGAGCCCAGCGGGCACTAGACACCCACATGTTGAAATGTCCGGCGGCGATGAGCGTGCGCGGCTCGATTGACATTGCAATCACGGCCGATATCGAGGAAGAGTAGGACCGAACCGGTCCTCCAGTCCGACTAGCAATCCGCCACGAATCCACTCAGTTTTCGAAAGCTCACCGAATCTAAACACTAATACCTAGCATCTAGGGATTCTTGCGGCTAGGAGTTTTTGAGACTGAGTGTCAAGCGAAGTAAGAAGTGATCAACGATCTTGAGATCCTACGGAATATTGGGATTTCGGCTCACATCGATAGCGGCAAGACAACCCTGACCGAGCGGATCCTCTTCTATACGGATCGTGTCCACGCGATCCATGACGTCAGGGGAAAAGACGGTGTGGGCGCGAAGATGGATTCGATGGAACTCGAGCGCGAACGGGGTATTACCATCGCGAGCGCGGCCACCCACTGTAACTGGAAAGACCACCACGTCAACATCATTGACACACCCGGCCACGTGGATTTCACCATCGAAGTGGAGCGGAGCCTGCGTGTCTTGGATGGTGCCGTGTTGGTGCTGTGCTCGGTTGCGGGTGTGCAGAGCCAATCCTTCACCGTGGATCGGCAGATGAATCGATACCAGGTTCCGCGCCTCGCCTACGTCAACAAGTGCGATCGAGTCGGTGCCAATCCCCACCGCGTTCGTGACCAGCTGCGAGAAAAGCTCGCTCACAACCCAGTCCTACTGCAACTGCCAATCGGCCTCGAACATGGATTCGAAGGGGTCATCGACCTGATTCGGATGCGCGCGATCTATTTCGAGGGGGATTTCGGTGAGCAGGTGGTAGAAAAGGATATCCCTCAGGACCTTCGGGCGGACGCCGAATCTCATCGTGAAGAGATGCTCGACATCGTCTCGATGTTCTCGGACGAGCTGATTGAAGCGGTCTTGGAAGATCAGGTGACAGAAGAACTGGTACACGAAGGGATCCGTCTGGGGACGCTATCTCAGAAGTTGACGCCCGTCCTGGTCGGTTCAGCCTACAAGAATAAGGGAGTCCAGCCGCTTCTGGACGCGGTGACGCGATATCTTCCCAGCCCAGCTGACATAACCAACGAGGCCATCGACCTCTCCAGCGAAGACCAGAGTGGCACCGTCACTCTGCTCAACGACCCCGAGAAAAGCACGGTCGCTCTGGCTTTCAAGCTCGAAGACGGACGTTACGGGCAGCTCACCTATCTGCGCATCTACCAGGGCACCCTCAACAAGGACAGCTTCATCACCAACACACGCAGCGGCAAGCAGAGCAAAGTTGGCCGGTTGGTACGCATGCATGCCGATGACATGGAAGAGATCAAATCCGCAGGCCCAGGCGACATCGTCGCCATCTTCGGAATGGAGTGCCATTCGGGCGACACCTTCACCGAAGGTCAACTCAAACTCAGCATGACCTCGATGCACGTACCGGAGCCGGTCATCTCGCTCTCGGTGCAGCCGGTGGACAACAAGTCACAAGTGAACCTCAGCAAGGCGCTCACCCGCTTTTCCAAGGAAGACCCCACTTTTCGGGCCGGGGCCGACCCGGATTCGGGAGAGACGGTGATTCACGGGATGGGAGAGTTACAGCTGGAGGTCTACATCGAGCGTATGAAACGCGAGTACGACGTGGAAGTCGAGACTTCCCCTCCCCAGGTGGCCTACCGAGAGGCTATCTCGCGGCGAGCCGACTTCGACTACACACACAAGAAGCAGACGGGTGGGGCCGGGCAATACGGACGGGTGGTCGGATACCTGGAGCCGAATCCGGAGCAGGATTTAGAGTTCGTAGACGAGATCAGGGGCGGAGCGATCCCCCAGCAGTTCATCCCCTCTGTCGAGAAGGGTTTCCGATCGATGCTTCAGAAGGGACGAAAGATCGGCGCACCAGTTGTTAACGTCCGTGCCGTGATCAACGATGGCAACAGCCATTCGGTCGATTCCTCCGACAACGCCTTTCAGGAAGCCGCACGCGCTGCCTGGAGAGAAGCCTACGACCGGGGCAAACCAAAGATTCTCGAACCAATCATGCGGGTGGCGGTGGAAGGTCCCAGCGAGTTCGCAGGAGCCGTATTGACCACGTTGATGCAGCGGCGTGGCACGATCATCGGCCAACAGGAAGACGGACCCCTGACCGCGACCGAAGCAGACGTTCCTCTAGCGGAGATGTTCGGCTACGCTACCACACTGCGCTCCGCGACCCAGGGAAAAGCCGACTTCACCATGGAATTTGCACGCTACCTGCCGGTACCCGAGGCCGTCGCCGAGGAACTGGTGGCCAGAGCCGCGGAGAAAGCCAAGAAAGCAAGCTAGGGGTCTGCGCAAGAATAACTTGGTAGAATTGGCGCTCAGATTTGCATCAGATTTGGCCGCGAGCGATTGAGCGAAACCGCAGTCGTAGCCGGGCCTACGTTGAGGATTTCGCGATTGAGGAACGGCCGAAGATGGTGTGAAGATGAGATGCCAAAATGCCAAGTTATTTTTGGGCAGACCCTAAGGAGCCTAGCGATATGTATCGAAAAGAAGTGAATCAAAAGAGCCCTCTTCGCATTCTCGAGCGCTCTACCAAACGCGGCCTTGGACCCGGTAATCTCGGTGTCGTCTTGGCCGGGGCGGGGGTCGGTAAGACCGCTTTTCTGGTTCAGATCGGACTCGACGACGCCATGCGCGAGCACAATGTCCTCCACATTGCACTCGGGCAGAAGCTGGAGCACGTGCAGTCCTGGTACGACGCCCTCTTCGACGATCTGGCTGAGCTCAATGGGCTTGACAATCGCGAGCAGGTGCGAGCGCTGGTCAACACACACCGCCTGATTCAGGCCTATCCGGATTCGGCAGTGCCTCACGAGCGCCTCGACGAAGTGGTAGCTCTCTACCAGGACCGGCTTCAATTCAGGCCCAGTGCCATCCTGATCGACGACTTCGACTGGGAAAAAGGTACCTTGGTCCAGCGAGCGGCGGAGCTCGGAGCAATCAAGATCATTGCGAAACGTCTACAGGCCGAGCTCTGGATCACCGCACAGACCTATCGAGCGGCCACACCCCAACATCCGACTGAATTGATGGCCCCGTGCAAGGCCTACGGCGAGCTCATTGACCTTGCTGTTTTTCTGGAGCCGCAAGGCCGCAACGTCTCAGTGCGTCTGCTCAAGGATCACGACAGCCCACAACTCGAAGAAACTCATCTCACCCTGCACAGCGACACGATGAGGCTGGCTTCTGATGATGGAGCCGATGCGCGGATGAAGCTTCCGACAAAGGCGTTTACCCTCCTTTCGGGCGGGGCCAAGGGCAGCGAGGCAATGTTCGGCGACGCTGCCGAAAGGTGGGGGCTGGGCGAGGTCCACTTCTCTTTTTCCGGTCGCGAAACCGAGCGCAAGCGCGGTGTCGTCGAGCTCAGCGAAGAAGAGCTCGAGCGGGGTGGCGTCAGCGACTCCTACATCCGGGCTCAGCTAAACCGCTCGTTTCCCAAGACCGAGAAGTTCCAGCGAATCCTCAAGAGCATCTGGCACCAAGTTGCGACCGCGGGTGAGGTCTTCGTCATCGGTGAGATCCTCGACAACCAAACCGTCAAGGGAGGCACCGGCTGGGGGGCCGAGCTGGCCCGACATTTCGATAAGACACTCTACGTTTTTGACCAGTCAAAAGGGCACTGGTTGCAGTGGAACGATGGAGCGTGGAACAAGATTGATGCTCCCCGGATTCGACGGACACGCTTCACCGGGACCGGAACCCGATGGTTGAACGATGCCGGTCGGAGTGCGATCGAAGAGCTCTTCGAAAGATCTTTCGGTCCAGTGGACGGATAGGCCACCTCCGCGCCTCTCATCGGGTTCCTCTTTCCAGTCGGCACCCAAGCGTCTGGTCGACGTTCCACCCCTTGCGTTACAATGGACAGCGAAGATCAAAAAGGGGTAGCGCATGCTGATCACCATTTCACCTGCCAAGACACTGGATTTCAGCCAACAGGGAGCCTGCCAGGATCACTCGACTCCCGATTTCTTGAAAGAGTCTCGCGAGTTGATCAAGGCCACGCGCAAGCTCTCCCCGGAAGAGTTGTGCGAATTGATGGGGATCAGTCAAAAGCTTGCACTTTTGAACTACCAGCGCTACCGCCAGTGGAAGACACCTTTTACCCCGGACAACTCCAAGCAGGCACTGCTGGCATTCCGAGGTGACGTCTACGAGGGCATGTCTGCCCAGAACTTCAGCAGTAGCGATCTTGCCTTCGCCCAGGAGCATCTACGGATTCTCTCCGGACTGTACGGAGTGCTGCGGCCGCTCGATCTGATCCAGCCCTACCGGCTGGAAATGGGCACCAGGTTGAAGACGACCCGTGGTAGTGATCTCTATCAGTTCTGGGGCGACAAGATCACGAAGTCCTTGAACACGGATCTGGAGCAACAGGGTGGCCTACTCATCAACCTGGCATCCAACGAGTATTTCAAGTCTGTCGTCGGCAAGAAGCTTGCTGCTCGCATCATTACGCCGGAATTCAAGGATGCGAAAGCGGGCCACTACAAGGTGATCAGCTTCTACGCCAAGAAAGCCCGGGGACTCATGAGTGCTTTCATCATCAAGAACCGCCTGCAGGACCCGGAAGAGATCAAGGCATTCGATGAGCGGGGTTATTCCTATAGCGAGAGTCTGTCTTCGACAGACAAGTGGGTCTTCACCCGCGAGGAGAATTGGACGACGAAGCCTTCCTAGTCGAGCTGGGCTAGCACCCAACAGCTCACGGTTCACTATTCAAGTTTCAGTTTAGTGCCCCCCCAGCGGTGCCGCCCCATTCGAGAAAGAAACTTCGGTTGTCTCTAGCCACGAGCACCGATAGCAGCGTGTCCGTTGTAGCACGGGCACTCTTGCCCGTCGGTGTCCTCGACGGGCAAGAGTGCCCGTGCTACAGGTCACTGCTCTGTCAGATGCTGTTTCCTACACCTTCCTTCTGCCGATGAAGTTTCAGCTTAGTCCCGCCCCCAGCACTGGACCATTCGAGAATGAAGCCTCGGTTCGAGGCTGTGGCGGCGGTCTCCAGGCCGCCCTCGGTCGAGCCAACGGCTCGGCACAAGGAGACTCTTCGGCCGGGAGACCGAAGCCACATCAAGTGCTACCCCCGTTTTGCGTTTCAAGTCTCTGGGAGACTTCGGGCGTATTAGATTCTAGAATTGGATGAGGAGGCTGGGATGAACCGCAAAACCCTGAGCAACAGAATCTGGACGACACTGCTACTGGTTACGACCATCGGCTCGGGATCCTACCTGCTGGGCCACACCACGCCGGACATGATCGCATCCCGTCTAGCCGTAAACCGATGGGCCAATGCGCTGCTCAACCGAGATCTGGAGACCATGGCTTCGTTCCTGGCGCCCGACATGACTACGGCGGAGGGAGAGACTCGGGACGAGTACGTGGAGCGTCTGCGGCTGGGGATGCACAAAATTACGCAGATCTGGCTGCGCTTCGCCTACTTCAATCAGGTCGCGGAAGGAATCCGGGTTCACCCTGTCTTTATCTATCGCTCCCACGGCGTCACCAAACCGGGTCTGACGCTTACGCTGCGCAAGACGGAAGAGCAATGGTTGATCCACCACATAGAGAGCGAGAGACGGCCCGAACTTCCTCCCGCCCTCAGCGTGGACTTGCCCGAACAACACCAGCTCCACTTCCTGCCGGTGCGTCTACGAGATTCTGAGACCGGACTTCCCCTCGCTGCTAGAGTCCGGGTCGTGGATAGTCGCGACCACTACTGGCCACCCCAGGGTCATCAGAAAAGGATCTCTACGGGCTGGAGAGAGGATGTGGGTGGCGACGTGATCGTCGAAGACAAGACCTATGCCTACGTCCCAGGGAATTTCATCCTGCCTCTCCGCGATGGCGAGTACAGGCTGGAGGTCCTACGGGGACTGGAATACGAACCGTACCAATCGAACTTCACGGTGAAGGGTGCCGAACCCAGCGCACTCGAAGTCAAGCTCCAGCGATGGTCCAACCTGCAACGAGAGGGCTGGTATTCGGGAGACACGCACGTCCACTTCGTCAGCCCCCACGGTGCTCTCCTGGAGGCCCAGGCAGAGGATCTCAATGTGGTCAACATCCTGGCAACTAAATGGGATGAGCTGATCACCAACGTAGAGCATTTCACTGGTGCTCCGGATCGCATCTCCGAGCCAGACCGAATCGTCTATGTGAACGAAGAATGCCGCCATGATTACCTCGGTCACACGGTTCTGCTGAACCTCAAGAAGCTGGTCTATCCCTTGACCTGGGGCGGGCCGGATGAGGGTGTGGTGGGCGGCTTGGACTACCCTGCAATGGCGATGCAAGCAGACAAGACCCACGCGCAGGGAGGATTTGTCGGCTGGGCCCATTTCCCCGGTCCACACGGCGAGCTAGCCGTCGACGTCGCCCTTGGGAAGGTGGATTCAGTCGATCTGATGACCTGGGGAGATCCTCTTGCTTCTCGCGGCGGCCGCCCCCCCGCAGCCGAGGTCTGGTATGGATTCCTGAACTGTGGATTCAAACTACCGGCCACTGCCGGGACCGACAAAATGGCCAACAGCCAAGTCGCCGGAATTCCGCGCGCCTACGTCCAGGTTGAAGGCTCTTTCTCTTACGAGAGCTGGCTGGAAGGGATCCGCGCGGGCCGTACCTTTGTCACCACGGGACCTCTCCTTCGTTTGAAGGCTGCGGGCAAGAACCTAGGAGAAACCATAGACGCCTCCCGAGGCGAGGAGATCGAGTTCGAGATCTCAGTCCAATCCTGGATTCCGGTCGACCAGATCGAGATTGTCCAGGGAGGAGAGGTCGTCTCGGCCTGGGACAACGAGGCCGACAGCCGAGACCTGACCCTGCGTGGCCGGATCACGGTTGGAAACAGTTCCTGGATTGCCGCTCGGGTCCGTGGACGTCAGCTCCCCTACCAGATGGGAATTCCCCTGATGGCACACACCAGCCCGATCTATATCGATGTCGACGCCGAACCACGGAGATCGTCCCGCGACGCCGCCTTCTTTCTCAAATGGGTCGAGGAGGCTCTGGTGTGGGCGAGGCAGAAGGCCAAGATTCCAGATCCCCTGCAGCGGCAGGAGGTGATCCAAATCTTCGAGAAAGCCCGGGAGCTCTACCATGCGATGGCCTCTTGATCTCGTGAAAAATCCACTCTTCAACACAACCGTAACCGGCAGCGCGTGGGTCCAGAATGACTAGCATCGAAAGGACCGACGAACAGCAGAAAAGCAAGGACGACCTCGAGGAATACGAAGATCTGGAAGTCCACCGGAGGATGTTGCGGGATGCGACCCGGACCCGGGTCTACCAGCAGGCAATCTTTTCCTCAGTCAAGCCGGGAGACGTCGTGCTCGATATGGGCGCAGGGACCGGAGTCCTCAGTATGTTTGCCGCCCAGGCCGGAGCCAAGCGCGTTTATGCCGTGGAACGAACCAATACCGCAGAATTCGCCTCGCAGATGGTGGAACGAAACGGACTGAGCGACCGCATTGAGATCATCCAGAACGATATCGAGAAGGTCAGTCCTCCCGAGAAGGTTGATGTCATCCTCTCGGAGTGGCTCGGTGTCTACGGGGTCAACGAGAACCTCCTGGCTCCCCTCCTGACAGCCCGAGACCGCTGGCTGAAGCCTCAGGGTCGGATGCTGCCGAACCGGGTCACGGTCTGGCTGGCACCCGTTTCCAGCCAGGGACTGCATTGGGACAGAAGCTTCTGGCTGAATCGACCCTACGATCTGGATATGAGCCTCCTGGGTGAGGATCTTCCGACCTCGATGCAGGAGGTTTCCCCCGAGGGGCTCCTGGCAGCACCCGCTAAAATGTGGATTCTTGAGATGGTCGACTTTCCCTTTGAAGAAGCAGCTCGACCTTTGACCGCGGATCTGACCTTCCTCATCGATCGTGACGCTGTCGTAAATGCTCTCGCTTCCTGGTTCTGGGCCGATTTCGGCGATGGCCTGGTCCTCACCAACGCGCCCGACGCACCGGAAACCCATTGGGGCCAGTTCCTGGCACCCTTGCGCGATCCCCAGCCGGTAACAGCCGGAAGCCTCCTGCAGGTCAAATTCGCTTCCATTCCGAGCACGATCGGAGGTTCCGAAACAGCCTGGTCGGTTCGACTGGGATCCGAACCCTGGCTCGATCATGATACCCGGGAGGGACACCATCGCCGCCAAACGGGTTTTGAACCCTAGCCGCTGGCAATTGTGGCGCGGCCTGATAGTCACGAGAGCTGGCTAGTCAGGTTTTGCGGACACTCGTGTTCGGTTGCCAGTTCGTTTCCCTTTGCACAGAAACGCTAGAATGATAAGGTGCGATTACGCTTCTATGTCGACTCGTCTACCGGACATCCGCACATTCACCGTCATGCGGTCGACGAAGAGGAGGTTGAAGAAGCGCTGGTGAGGCCACTCGAGGACCGAGCCGGCCGAGAAGGATCACGGGTGGCGATCGGTCAAACGCATTCGGGCCGCTATCTCCGGGTGATCTATGTTCCCGATACTGAACCAAACTCGGTGTTCGTGATCACGGCCTACGATCTCGGCTCAAACGCAAAGATTGCCCTTCGTCGGAGACTCAGGAAAAAGCCATGAGAAAGCCCAACTATCCACCCGGATGGGATGAGGATCGTGTCCGTCGTGTCCTTGATCACTACGAGTCCCAATCTGGTGACGAGGCGTTAGCTGAAGACGAATCGGTCTATGAGGCGACGACGCATACGAGAATGGAGATACCCGTAGAGCTCCTGTCGAGGGTGCGCCAACTGATTGCCGAAAGAGAATCTACAGGAACCAAGTCCGGCAGGTGATCCATCGCTGGCCAAAACGTGCGACATCCCCTAATCAGGAGAACCTGAATGCCATTCCTCAGCGAGCAGGCAATATCTCTCAAGAAGCGCATCAACGCACGAGAAACGATTATCGGCGTGACGGTGCCCGCGGACATTCCCAAGGACAGATTAGCCGCCCTACGCGATAGCGGTCCCTACGACTACGTCTGGGTGGACGGCCAACACTCTCCCGTCAGCGAAGAGAGATTGCTGTCCTTCTGCGAACTTGCCGCCGAGCTCGACCTTCCCACGCTTTTCAGGATCAAGCATACCCGTCACACCTACCTGGTCGGAAACATGCTTGACCTTGGCTTCGCTGGCATTGAGGTCCCGCAGGTGGAAACCGAGGCGACCGTCGACGAGGGTGTCGCCAACTTCTACTACGCGCCTCAGGGCGTCCGGAGCTGGGGAGGCCGCTTCAGGCTCAACTGGGATCCGAGTGGCGATCACCAGGAGTACCGCCGTTGGTGGGCAGAGACCGGGGTCCTCTGGATGCAGGTCGAATCGATTGCCTCTGTGACGGCAGCCCGGCAGCTTGCCAAGTCAGGGGTCGACTGTCTTTCATTCGGGCCTATGGATCTGACGCTTAGTCTGGAGGCCCACCCGCATCACCCCTTCAAGACCCGTGACGATTGCATTCAACACACCGTCGAACAGCTCCGCGACACTGGTACCACGGTCTGCTACCGCAGTGGCAGCCCGGACGTGCGGCAGAAATACCTCGATATGGGTGTGACGGTCCTACTCGAGATGGCCCCCGCGTGAGCTGACGAAGGACATCGACTTGCCGAAGAAGGAGAACAAACGTGCCTAGACGATTTCTTTACGCTTTGCTTATCCTGACCACGCCAATTGCAGCTTCCGCCGAAAGCGCTGGCCCTCCCGCCGCTTTGAATCTGGGCACCCGGCTCGAGCTCTTCGTAGACGACTTCCTCATCGAGTCCATGGACGGGCTCGAGCTCAAGCTCCACCACCCTCGTTCTGCCGGCAAGGTACTGACCTTGGACAAGCCCTGGGAAGGGGCGACCTGCGACTACCAGGTAGTCATCAAGGACCAGGATCGCTACCGGATGTACTACCGTGGCAGCAGCCACAAGGGCTACACCATTCCCTCCTTCTTGAAGCCAGGGGAGGTGGTCCAGCCGGAACATCCTCAGTACGCAGTCTACGTCGAAAGCCGCGACGGGATCAGCTGGACCAGACCCAATCTGGGGATCGTCGAATTCAATGGATCCAAGGAAAACAACATCATTCTGGAGGGTGACGGATCCCACAACCTGGCGCCCTTTCGAGATGATAACCCCAAGGCGAAGTCCTCCGAGCGCTACAAAGCGGTGGGAAGTGGTTCCCTCAACGACGAGCCGGTGCTTTACGGTTTTGTCTCCGCCGACGGCATTCACTGGAAGAAGATCCAGAAGAAGCCCATCATCACCGACGGCAAGTTCGACTCCTTGAATGTAGCCTTCTGGGACTCGACGCGCGGCAGGTACGCGTCCATCTATCGGGACTTCCGCAACGGCGTCCGAACCATCAAGCATGCCACCTCCCCTGATTTCCGCAAGTGGACACCGGGAGAGTGGGGGGAGTTCGGTGACGCCGAGTCGGATCATCTCTACACCAACGGGTCCACACCCTATTTTCGCGCCCCCCACATCTATGTGGCCTTCCCCCGTCGTTTCCTGCCCTGGAAAACCCTCAACAAAGAGTCTCCCTGGCCGGGAATCGCCGACACCGTCTTCATGAGCAGTCGTGACGGGGTTCATTGGGACCGGCGTTTCATGGAGTCCTTCATCCGCCCGGGACGCCAGCGACGAGCCTGGATGCACCGAACCAACCTGGCCTCCTGGGGTGTTGTACCCACTTCGGAAGAGGAAATCTCGATCTACGTGCTTCGGGAGCGGGACTTTCCGTCCGTCCACTTCGAGCGCATGGTGCTCCGTACCGACGGCTTTGTCTCCCTTCACGCCGACTACCAGGGCGGCGAGATGGTGAGCAAGGTGCTCACCTTCGACAAGGGGGGCCTCGTCCTGAACTACTCCACATCCGCTGCGGGGAGTATCCGAGTCGAGATTCAAGACATCCACGGAAATCCCATACCCGGATTCGCCCTGACGGATTCCCCTCTCATTTTCGGCGACCAGATCGCGGAATCGGTCGAGTGGGCGCGTCCTAGCGGGCAAACCGACCGGGAACCCTTGAAACACCTGGCAGGCAAGCCGGTAAGGCTCCGCTTCGTCATGAAGGATGCGGATCTGTATTCGATCCGGTTCCAGTAACCTCGGCCCGGCCGCAATCGCAAATTCACCGGGTTTGTGCAGCGATAACTTTGCAGAGTTGATATGACCTCTTGTCGACTCGTTCTTACGGTCCTCACACTGCTCCTCGGCGGTTCGCCCTCAGCCATCGGTGCCTCCATCCGGCTGGACCGCGATAATCTACTCCAGTACCACGACGATAACGGACAGGTCAGGCCGGTCAAGACCAAGCAGGATTGGCAAAAGCGGCGCCTGGAGATCCTGGAGAGGATGCAGGACGTCATGGGAAGGCTCCCGGCCGACGAACGCAGGGTCCCTCTCCAGATAGAAGTCGAGGAAAGTGTGGACCTGGGCAACTACGTCCGTCGCCTGATTACGTATCGATCGGACCCCGGTTCCCGCACTCCCGCCTATCTGTGTATTCCCAAGGAGGTGTTGTCCGGCAAACACAAGGCCCCGGCAGTCCTATGTCTGCACCCCACCGACATGAAAGTGGGACACAAAGTGGTCGTCGGTCTAGGTGGTAAAGCCGGTCGTAGCTACGCTTCCGAATTGGCAGAGCGGGGTTACGTCACTCTCGCGCCAGCCTACCCCCAGATGGCCAACTACTGGCCGAAGCTGGGCAAACTCGGCTACATCAGCGGAAGCATGAAGGCTATCTGGGACAACTCTCGAAGTCTCGATCTTCTCGCTTCCCTGCCCTATGTGGACGACTCACGAGGCTTCGCTGCCATTGGACACTCTCTGGGCGGACACAACGCAATCTATACGGCGGTTTTCGAACAGCGGATCACGGTCCTGGCGAGCAGCTGTGGATTTGATTCCTATCTGGACTACAAGAGTGGCCAGCCAGACAACTGGTATTTCGGCAAGGGATGGTGCCAGATCCGATACATGCCCCGTATGGCCGATTATCGCGGGGAACTGGAGAAGATCCCATTCGACTTCCAGGAGCTCCTGGGAGCCCTGGCGCCCCGTCCTCTTTTCGTCAATGCGCCGCTGGGCGACGGCAACTTTCAGTGGAAAAGCGTCGACGCCTGCGCCGCGGCAGCCCGACCCATCTACAAGCTTCTAGGTGGAGAGACCAAGCTGACG
Organism: Acidobacteriota bacterium; assembly: GCA_965222655.1. Classification (GTDB taxonomy): domain Bacteria; phylum Acidobacteriota; class UBA6911; order RPQK01; family JAJDTT01; genus CAUZIZ01. Next base: position 296,178 of record CBDCUP010000021.1, on the reverse strand, counting down.
ATCAAGCACCCCGACTGCGGCCATGACTTCCCCCAGGAAATGCGGGAGGCAGCCTACAAGGTCATCGACTCAGTCTTGCGGCCCTAGCGGTCAGCACCTTCACCGGACAATCCTCCAAATCGTTGTAGGACGCCTTGCCCGTCGGTTGTTCTCGACGGGCAGGAGTGCCCATCCTACAACGATCACACTGCTATCGAGGTGCGTGTGGATCACGACCTGGATCGATTGCGGCGCGGACCTGACTATTGAATCGCCAGAACAGCAGCAAGGCCGCCGTCGAGAGCCCCAGGACCAGACCCCACCAGAGTCCGGTGCCCTGCCAGCCAAACTGGAAAGCCAGGAGGTACCCGCTGCTCAGACCCACGATCCAGTAGGCGACCAGGGCCACGATCATGGGAGTCCGGGTGTCCTTCAGTCCTCGCAGAGCCCCTGCCGCGGTCGCCTGCAGACCGTCGAACACCTGGAAGATAGCAGCTATGGTCAGGAACCCAACGGTATGGAGGACGACTTCGTTGTTGGCAACACTATTGGTATCCAGGAATAGTGAGACGATGCTCCTGGGGAAAAGCCAGAAGCAGAGGGCAGCTACAACCATGAAGCTGGGCCCCAGACCCATTCCGACATGGCCTGCCCGCCGTGCTCCCTCAAGGTCCCTTCGGCCAATCGCCTGTCCCACGCGAACCGACACTGCCAGAGAAAGTCCAAGTGGGACCATATAGGTGTAACCGGCGCACTGTAGGGCAATTTGATGGGCGGCGAGTGCTGTCTTCCCAAACAGTCCCATCAAGAGTGCCGTTGCCGAGAAGAGGCCGACTTCGAACCCCAGCATCGCGCCAATCGGCCATCCGATTCGGAAGACCTCCAAGAACTGATGCCAATCCGGTCTGCTCAGGCGAGACAAGAGCCGATAGGACCTCAGTCCCTCACTCCTGCGGACGAAGAACACCATGGCCAGGAACATTGTCCAATAGACCAGTGTGCTTGCCCATCCACAACCAACCAATCCCAACGCCGGAAATCCGAGCTTGCCGTACATCAAAACGTAGTTGCCAGCTACGTTCAGCAGCAAACCTCCTACGGTGACGACCAAGACCACGCGCGGCCGGGAGAGCCCCTCCATGAAACAACGTAGAACCGCAAACCACAGATGGGGTGCAACTCCCCACATGATGGCACGCAAATAGCCTTCTGCGAGAACGATCATTTCCTCCTCCTGGCCCGACCAACGCAAGAGCCAGGAACCCTGCCACACTGCCAGAGTAGCTGCGACTGCCAGCAACGTTGCCAACCACAATCCTTGCCGAACGGCACCCTTGATGGCCTTCCGATCGCCTCCCCCATGGCCCTGCGCGACCATAGGACCTACTGCCATCAAGATGCCTAGGGAGACGACAACCAGGGGAAAGAGGACGGCACCGCCCAGCGCAACTCCTGCCAGCTGGCGTGTACCCAGCCAGCCTACCATCACGGTGTCCACAAAGGTCATGGACACCTGGGCGAGCTGGGCCAGGATGATGGGACCGGCCAACTTCAAGGTCTGTCGAATCTCTTTTCTTATCATTTCGATAGCGAAGGGTCTTCACACCCTTGCCCGTGCCTTTGCCCTGAGCTCATCTATACGCCTGCATCGAGCCTCTCGACGGGAGACGCTACCGACCCAAGAGAACGTAAGATTCTTGGCGCGCAGGGGCACGGGCGAAGGCGCTACACTGGGAGGCTATTGAAAGCGTAGTGAGTAGAGATCGGCATCCTGCATGACAAAGCGTAGGCGAATGGTCTCACCGGCCAGACTGCCCACCTCACTGCCGCTGTTCCACGACACGACCCGGCGAATCTCATCTCCGATGATCTCGGGACAGTCTTCCAATGAAAAACCCGGAATCGGCTGACCTTTTCCATCCTGGATCTCGACCCTGAGCCCGCCAGCCGCCGAGGTGGAGTAGTTGATCTCCAACTGACTGCCCTTGAATTTCAGGGGCTTCGTGATCATCTGACCGCCGGCATAGGGAGCGTTCACCGAAGCGAATCCGTCGAGTCGCAGCGTCATCCGCTGGATGTGCCAGCTGGGATGGCCATAGTGCCGCCCGACATAGATGGACATCTCAGAAGGTCCCGTAGGGACGACGCCCTGGAGGGGATAGTTGGTGCGCGAAACCCAGTTCAGCGTATCCGGGCCCGGCCGCACGAAGACACCCATGAAGGTCCTGTCGTAGAGGGTGCCTCCGCGGGAGGTCATGAAAGCGGCGTCGGAGCAGTCTCTCAACTGCCAATCTGGATCTGGGAAGGTTGGATCCTCCACGATCCCGGCCTCTCGGGCCACGGCAAGGGGCAGAGCCGATCGTCCCTTCATGAAGCGGGGAGGCGTGGCTACATAGATATGTGGGGCCCGGAAATAGGGGACCGTCTGGTGCTCGTAGAGATGCTCGGGAGGCACAATACCTCCCGTCGTGTACTCCATGGGGACTGGATCGGTCCAGCTAAGGAGATCTTTCGAAGTACTGCGTGCCACCGATCGCTTTCCGGTCCCGTCGTTGGAGGTCATGTAGCGAAAGTAGAGAAGGTACTTGCCTTCTGTCTCCGACCAGAAGATGGATTGGATTCCATCAAAGCCGTTGGGCAGCGTCGTGATCAAGACCGGCTCTTCTTTTACCTTCTTGAAAGTGACTCCATCGGTGGAGTCGTAGAGGAACAGGTCCACATACATCTTGCCATCGAGCGGATGTTCGTTCTTCCAGTTGTCTCTCTTGCGATAGTGCGAGCTGGTTGCTTTGATCCGCCGACCAGCCGGGACGCCGGGACGGTTGTCGACGAACGGCACTAGCCTGCCGTCCATTACCACGTTGTTTTCGCGACTGCCGGCCACCTCTACCAGACCCAGGTTGGGCTTTTCCCAGTGGATTCCATCCTGGCTCCGGGCATAGCTGATAGAGCGAATGAACCGCTTTTCTCCGCCGATGATCTTCCGAGCAAGGTAGTAGAGATGGTATATCCCGTCTTCCTTGAAGAGCTTGTAACCGTAGTTGAACTGGCTCTCCCAGGGACGGTCGATCTTGATCGCCACACCGGCGGGTATGGGCTCATGAAGCTTGAGATCGACTCCTTCCAATCGGTCTATCAGGAAGCGATCCACGAAAAGCTCCCGTCTAGACCCGATCTCCCTTGTCTTCTTCTTCTCAGCCCCGACCGCCTGGGACCCGCTCGAAAGTAGCAGGACAGCTATCAGAACCACCGACCCAGATCTCGCGACCTTCATATTCGTCTCCTCCGCCTTTACCCAACCTATACCACCCCTGTTGTGTGACTACCAGATCCTCGACCCATCTAATTCGTTTTTACCCAGAGACCCAGATGGTGGATCGGTCCAGCCAGGGCAGCTATAATCACGGTGGCCCTGTTGACTCACTCCATCTGAGCTAAAGTAGTTTATTAGGATCTTTGACTTAAACTAGTTAGAATCATGATTCCCTACGGTGAGATCCAGACCCTTTCCCTGGACGTCGGCAATACGCTGATCTCCATTGACTTTCCCCGCATCTCCTCGGAGTTGCAGGCACGAGGCTTCACGATCAGCCCCAAGGATCTACGGCGAGCCGAGGCGGCTTCCCGTCCCACGTTTTCGAGCAGGATGGGTAAGGCGTCGGGCAAGGTTGACTACTCCTTCGGAAGTTATCTGGAAGCAGTCCTCTCACACGCGGACTCCCCACAAAATCCAGGGAAAGAGGAGATCGGCTCCCTGGCTGCCGATCTGGCCGACGCGTTGGCGACCGAGGGTCAGGCGAACCGAATTTGGAGGTGGGTACTGCCGGGTGTTCCGGAAGCCCTGGAGAACTTCCGCTTGCTGGGTCTCCAGCTGGTAGCACTGAGCAACTCCGACGGCAGCGCCGAGCTCAGTCTCAAGGAAGCCGGCTTGAGGAACTACTTTTCCACCGTGATCGACTCCGCAATCGTGGGGTATGAAAAACCGGATCTGCGGATCTTCGAGCACGCCTTGTCTGCCTCGGGAGCTCGAAAGGAGAGCACTCTCCACGTGGGAGATCTCTACCACCCAGACGTCGAGGGAGCCCACGACGCTGGCCTCTACGCGCTGCTGCTGGATCCTTTCGGGGACTGGCAGCTGGAGGATTGTGAGTCTCTTCCAGATCTTTCGGCACTGGCAGCCGTGCTCCGGGAGGCCCGAGATGCGTAGTCATGTGGCGTACAATCAAGTATCAATCCCCTCTCTCATGTATGGGACCGCGTGGAAGCAGGAAACCACGACCGAACTCGTTCTACTAGCGGTGTCTGCTGGATTCACGGCAATCGACACGGCCAATCAAATCATCCACTACGATGAGGCTCTAGTGGGTCAGGCCCTGCTGGAGCTGGAGCGCACCGGGACCGGACGAGAAGCGCTTTTTCTTCAAACCAAATTCACGCCCCCTGGCGGACAGGATCATCGGACTCCCTACGATGCTTCCGCGGAGATCAAAACCCAGGTACGACAGTCTTTCGAGAGCTCACTGGAGCACCTTCATACCGACTACATTGATTCATATGTGCTGCATGGACCCTATTCGCGTGTGGGCCTCGGGGAAGCCGATTGGGAGGTCTGGTCCGCAATCGAAGAGCTCTACGAATCGGGCAAAGCCAAGATGATCGGCATAAGCAACGTCAGTCCTGAACAGCTCGAGCTCCTCTGTGAACGAGCGACGATCAAACCCATGGTCGTGCAGAACCGGTGCTTCGCCGTCCTCGGATGGGATCAAGAGGTCCGGGAGATCTGCCAGGCCAACGGAATCATCTATCAGGGATTTTCGCTCCTGACCGCAAACCGAGGTGTTCTGGGCGATGCCGAGGTGCAGCAGATGGCCAGCCGTCTCGGCGCAAGTCCCGCTCAAGTCATCTTCCGGTTCGCGATGGAGGTGGGAATGCTTCCACTGACGGGTACGACCAACGAGCAGCATATGAAGGACGATCTGCAGGCGGAGCATCTCGAGCTCACCCTGGATGAAACCCGCCTTATCCTGCAGATGGCCGTGTAGAGGGCATAGCCCCGTGCAAAAGTCTCGGAGACCGGTCACGTGTCGTCGAGTCGGGCTGCCTGCACCCCAGGACCTCCTCCGATTCCAGGCCAGCATTTCGTCGATAGGAATTCTTTTATCCAATCGGGGGAGCTTGTCGCAAGCTGGCACAGTGAGGCCGTGAATTTCGACAAACACAAGCTGCAGCTTGACTACAGATTCTCTGGCGAGAGTAGATCGGAATCCCTATCCAGGGGTGAATCAGAAGCATTTTCGATCCAAGGGTGGTCCTTTTTCGAGTTCTTTCGATCCGATCTTCGTCACGGCAGTGGGCACTTTATCAACTTCCACCCCAAACCGGTAAGACGCGAATTCACACTCCAGCGGCTTACAGACGAAGTTATTGCCGAGCTTCAGAAGAAAGGCTTTCCACTGGATAGCAATATTCAGGTAGAACTCCGCGCTAACTCCAGTTGAGCGGAGAATCGAGCCTTATGTAGTGGTGGCCTCCAGGCCGCCGTCCGAGCCAAAGGCTCGAAAATGGAAGACTTCGGCCTGGAGACCGAAGCCACGTTTCACTGGCACAGGCTTATCGAAGTTTCAGCTTAGTCCCGCCCCCACCGCGCTGCCCCATTCGAGAACGAAACTTCAGTCGAGGGACGTGGCGGTGGCCTCCGTGCCGCCGGGTTCTTTCCTTCGAGCCTATGGCTCGAAAGACGGCGGCTCGGAGGCCACCGCCACGGTTTCTTGGACAATCGCCTGGGAAAGGCTCTATCCAGTTCTAAATCAATGGATTACGTCCTTTTCCCACTCCAATCTGAAAATGAAGTTTCAGCTCAGTAGCCCCCCGGCTGCGCTGCCCCATTCGAGAAAGAAACTTCGGTTGTCTCCAGCCACGAGCATCGATAACGGCGGGTCCGTTGTAGGACGGGCACTCCTGCGCGTCGATGACAGCGACGGGCAAGAGTGCCCATCCTACGAAGATCACTGCTGTGTCAACTGGAGGCTCTTGAATGATCTTCTCGTCAATGAAGTTTCAGCTTAGAAACTTCTAACTGCTTTCCAATTCCGCTTAAGTTCCTCAGTATAGATTCGCGCAAATCGAGGGAACCTCTGGAGGGCCGCTTTCTTCCCTACAACACAAGCGACTCTGGTTTGCTGACAAAAGGGCATCTCTACTTCCTCAGGTTGGCACGGAACTCAGTTTTGTCCACCGCAAAGCGAGGCCTTGCCGGCATCTCTGACGGTGGAGCATTGATCTTGTACTTCCAACCCCCACGACCTAGTATGTCTTGATCGAAGCGCAGCGAGGGGCCGAATACCACCCACATGGGGCCATCTGGCAACTCGCCCTGGTTTGTGTCTCGTTGGGGTGAGTTTACCAGTCTTATGCACCTTGTCGGCCGCCTCCTCTCTTTCTACCGGGCCGCGCTTCTACTTGGCCTGTGCGGATTTGTCCAGGCGGCCACCGAAACGGGACCCGAGCGGCCGAATCTCCTCTTCATTCTTACCGACCAGCAACGGGCGGATACCCTGGGAGCGTACGGCAACAAGCAGATCAAGACACCTCATCTAGATGCCCTCGCCCGGAAGGGCTTCCTATTCGAGGCCTTCTACGTGGCCAACCCAATGTGTTCTCCCTCTCGCGCGACACTCCTGACGGGGCTGTACTCCCACACGCATGGCGTAAGGGGCAACAACATCCCTCTGAGTCCCGACGTCCCCATCTTGATCGATATGCTGGAACGGGGTGACTACGTGGCCGGCTACTATGGCAAGTGGCATCTGGGTAACGAGATCTTCCGCCAGAGAGGCTTCGCTCACTTCGAGAGTACCGAGATCTACCAGAAGAGCTGGTCCCGAGACCAGGACCCCAACCATCGCTCTGGATACGACCGCTTCCTTTCGAAACGGGGCGTGAAATCAGATGGACCCTACGGGCACTCTCGAGACCTGGCCAATCGCCTTCCCAAGAAGCTGAGCAAGCCGGCCTATCTGGCCAAGATGGGCGTCGAATTCATCGAGCGCTATCGCGACCGTCCCTTCGTGCTTTACTTGAGCTTCCTGGAACCCCACGCCTTCGCCGACCATTCGAAGCCTCCCTTCGACAACGTCAACGATGACCTCTACGATCCAGCCGACATGGAGATACCGGCAACGTTTTTCGAACCGATGGACCCGACCGTCTCATATCCCAAGCGGGAAGCCCGAGTCTCCCTGACCCGGGGAGAGTTCCCGGTTGCCTATCCTCAGACTGTCGAGGAGTACCGGCAAGCCAAGGCCCGCTACTGGGGGCTGGTGACGCTGGTCGATGAGATGGTGGGCGTGGTCCTTAAGCGGCTGCGGGAACTCGGATTGGAAGAAAATACGATTGTCGTTTTCACTTCCGAGCACGGTGAGATGATGGGAGATCATCGTCTGATGTCGAAAGAGTTCAGCTACGAGGAATCTATTCGAGTTCCTCTGCTGCTGAAGATTCCGGGAAACAAAGGAGGTCGGAGAATTGTAAAGCCTGTTGGTCAGGTGGATCTGCTACCCACCCTGCTCGAGTTCATGGACCAGCCGCTTCCCTCCCATTTGCAGGGACTTAGCATGGCGCCTTATCTGCTTCAGGGGCAGGAAGTGCCCGATCGAGACGTCGTCATCATCAGCTCCATTGGGGGGTTCGCCCAGAATTGGAACCGAAATCACATAGCCCAACTGCGCACCCTGATCACGCCAGCGGGCTGGAAGCTGACGCTGAACGACGTGGGCGGCGGAGAACTCTACTCACTTCGCCAGGATCGTAACGAGCGCCACAACCTCTTCTTCCACCCGGATCAACAGGGACGGGTGCAACAGCTAGCCGCCCGGATCCGGGAATGGCAAAAGGCCTCCGGGGATGATGCTGTCCTGGACCTGAACCAATCCTGGCCGGTTTCTCGCCAGAATCAGTCTCCGAATTAACCGCTATTCTGAGTTCCGCAAAAAGGATAGAAAATGCATTTCGAAGCATTCGATATTTCCCAGCTTCCTTCTGGAGAAAAAGCAACCGGCTGGCTCGAGGTCGCATCTCGTGCCGACGGCGGCAGCTGGCGCTTGCCCCTGCTCTACGTCAAGGGGACTACTGCCGGTCCCACACTGGCCGTCACCGCTGCTGTCCACGGCAACGAGTATGAAGGGGTTGAGGCCGTCCCCCGGATTTTCGACCAGGTGCAGCCCGACACTCTGAAGGGAACCCTGGTGATGATCGCCGTCTGCAACATGCCTGCCTACGAAGCAGGGATTCGTTCCAGTCCGATCGATGGCCTCAACCTTGCGCGCGTATTTCCCGGGGATCCCGAGGGGACGATTACCGACAGGATCGCCTATTGGCTCAGCCACAGGCTCATCCAACCGGCGGACTGCTTCATCGACTTCCACAGTGGAAACGAGGACTCCGACATTCCGACCCTGGTCGGCTATCTGCACAGCGAGGATGCCCTGGGTCAGCAGGCTGAGGCCGCGGCCAAGGCGTTCGGTGCACCGGTTCTCTGGGGGCACCCACCGCCGGTGCCCCCGGGACGAAGCGTCAGCGCCGCCAACAGCTTCGGTATTCCCTGGCTCTACACCGAAACGCCGGGTGGGGGGCGCTCCACACCCGAGGACGTCACCTGCTACGTCGAGGGAGCACTCAATGTGATGAAGCACCTCGAAATGCTACCGGGTGCGCCCGAGCCGCTTCCCATGGCCCACCACCTGATAGGCGATGGAAATCTGGACGTGATCATCTCCGCGCCGGCGGCGGGTTTCTTCAAGTCCGAGGTCGACTTGCTGGAAGAGGTTCAGGCCGGTCAACGTCTGGGAACCATCCGCGATTTCTTCGGCCGGACGACGGCTGAAGTCGTGACCCAGCGGGACGGTAGGGTCATTCTTCTGCGGAGGCGACCCCGAGTCCAGGTTGGAGCGGGACTAGCTCAGGTGACTGGGACTCTCTAGAAACCCTGGCAACAAGGGGTTCATCGCTTTATCAGACTTGCGCCCAGAAGAATAACGATAATAACGAAGCAGATCAAAACCGCCTGCACAGCCAACGCTCTGACTGCACCATACATGCTTATGCCCGTGACCACGCCAAGCAGGAAGGCAATCAAGGCGACAAATATGACCTTCGACATCGATAACATGGTGACCCCAGTCTAACCCAATTCCTTGCTAAGCCCAGGCGCCAAGCGCCATCAGACCTCCGTCGACGCACACATATTCACCCGTCATGAAGGATGCCCTGTCGCTGGCAAGGAAGAGCGCTAGATTGGCGATGTCTTGGGGCTGCCCGATCCGACCGATGGGATGAGCCTCGGCCATCAGCTGCCGGGCTTTCTCGGCATCCGTCCCCGAAGCCTCGATCGCCTGGGCGACCATCGGGGTGTCAACGCTTCCGGGGTTGATAGCCAGCACCCGGATGTTGTCGGGGGCGTACTCCAAGGCCAACTGCCGAGTCAGCGAAAGCATTCCACCCTTGCTCGCCGCATAGGCTGACACGCCTCTCATTGACTGTAAACCTTGAACGCTGGCGGTGTTGATGATGACCCCACCCCCGCGCCTTTTCATTTCCGGAACGCAGTACTTGGTCATCAGGAAGCAACTCTTCAGATTGACGTCCAGGATACGATCCCACTGTTCTTCGGGAAGCTCGTGAGCAGGAAGATAGCTCTCTACGGGTTGAATCCCGACGTTGTTGCAGAGGATATCCACCCCCTTCCCCTCAGAGATCACGGTCGCCACCACCCTCCGACACTCGCTTGCCGACGATACATCGGCGTCCTGGTAGCAGATGGTCCCTACGAGTTCTTTGGACTCGGCGACAAGCTGCCTGCCGGCCAACGCGTCCACATCTATGCAGAAGACGGACGCACCTTCCCGGGCGAAGCCCCTGCAGAGTCCGCGCCCTATGCCCTTGGCTCCCCCGGTAACGATCACGTTCTTGCCTTCGAACTCATCCATGACTTCCCTCCTGAAAACCCCGAGCCACGATTGCGAAACCCTGATCGCCGGGATCCGTTTCACACCTATCGCGGGCATCGGTCATGATGGTGTACAGTCGACTCGACATTTTGGAGCATCCCTTATCTGGAGGCCAGCACTGATGATGACAGCCCGGCGCCGTTTTTTCTCGCTGGCCCTGCGGGTCAGCTTCTTGAGTACCCTTTCCGTCCCACTATCGGCGGCGACTTCCCCTGCTGAGGAGGTGCTCACCGTCCACGACGTAGCCCGAATAAGGCTCGTCACCTCCGCCAAGATCTCGCCGGACGGCCGACTGATCGCCTACACCTTGAGTGTCCCGCGACGCCCGGGCAAAGATGAGGATGGACGAGCCTGGTCGGAACTTCACGTAGTCGATACACAGGGAACCTCTCGCCCTTTCGTGACCGGGGAGGTCAACGTCTCGAAAATTGGCTGGACCCCAGATGGGAAGGGCATCTCGTTTCTCGCAAAACGAAACCAGGACAAGTACAGGTCTCTCTACGTCATCCCTGCCGACGGAGGGGAGGCCCGGCGTCTCATTGAGCACTCAACATCAATTTCTGCATACGACTGGCGCCCCGACGGGAAGCAGCTGGCGTTCCTGGCCACCGAGCCCGAGGCGAAGAAGCGGAAAAAACTCAAAAAAAAGGGCTTCAAGGCCGAGATCTACGAGGAGAACCTGCGCAACCTGAGGGTCTGGTTGGCGGCGCTGCCTGTAGGCGATAGCAAGCCTGAAGCTCTCCCCCTGGAAGGCTCGGCCTCGGAGCTTCACTGGAGCCCGGGAGGAAAACGGCTGGTCGTAGCCCTGGCGCCTTCGCCACTGATCGACGATGACTACATGTACCGTCGGCTCAACATCATCGATGCCCAGGATGGCAAGGTACTGCTGACGGTCAACAACCCGGGAAAGCTGGGCCCCGCCCGCTGGAGTCCTGATGGAAAGAACCTTGCTTTTGCTTCCGGCGAAGACATTCACGATCCCTCGCCCGGCCGACTGATGGTGGCGTCAACCACCCGCGGCGACTTCCGGACCATCATGGACGACTACCTGCCCAACATCAGCAAAATCGGATGGCGAGATCCGGAGACGATCGTGTTCTGGGCGGGCGACGGCTGCTATATGGCGTACGGATCGGTATCCAGGAACGGCACCAACCGCGACTCCAGCACCAGGATGGATCTACCGATCACTACATTCTTTTCACTGACCTCCGATGCCAAGTCAGGAGCGATTGTAGGATCCTCGCCCCAGCATCCTTCCGAGGTCTTCCTCGTGAAAATCGATAGCCCCAAGCCGAAACGATTGACGAACACCAATCCCTGGCTCGACCAAAAACGACTGGCCAGGCAAGAGGTCATCCGCTATCCCGCACGCGACGGTGAAACCATTGAGGGTGTGCTGATCCATCCTTTGGATGCAAAGCCAGGACAGCGATACCCCCTGATACTCATGGTGCACGGCGGTCCCGAAAGCCATATTTCCAACGGTTGGCGCACGCGCTACGTCTACCCAGGACAGGTTGCGGCTGCCCGAGGCTTCGCCGTCCTCTTTCCCAACTACCGGGGGAGCACCGGTCGAGGTGTTCCGTTTGCAAAAGCACACCAGGGCGATTACGCGGGTAAGGAGTTCGACGACCTCGTCGATGGCGTCGACCACCTGATCAACATCGGGCTGGTCGACAAGGACAAAGTCGGTGTCACAGGAGGATCCTACGGCGGGTTTGCTTCCGCCTGGTGTGCTACCTACCATACCGACCGTTTTGCGGCCAGCGTCATGTTCGTTGGAATCAGCGACCAGATCTCGAAGTCAGGAACCACCGACATCGCCAACGAGATGTTCCTGGTCCACGCCCGCAAGCGCCCCTGGGATGACTGGCAGTTCTTCCTCAAACGCAGCCCCATCTACTACGTCGAACAGGCTCGGACACCGATCCTTATCCTGCATGGCAAGGAAGACCCTCGGGTTCACCCGTCCCAGTCCATGGAGCTCTACCGCAACCTCAAAATCCTCGGGAAGACGCCGGTCCGCCTGGTCTTCTACCCCGGTGAAGGACACGGCAACCGCAAGGCGGCCGCCCGTCTCGACTACAACATGCGGATGCTTCGTTGGATGGAACACTATCTGCAAGGTCCGGGCGGAGATCCACCACCCAATCAGATCGACTATGGGCTGGAGGAAGGCGAGGGGTCTGGGGAGTAGGCAGTGGTGCAGTGGTGCAGTGGTGCAGTGGTGCAGTAGTGCAGTAGTGCGGTGGCGCAGTGGTAGGGATGGTAGTGAGAGGCTGGGGGATGAGCACTAGCCGGAGCGCCGGGTCTACCAGCGAACTCCGTGGCTGTCCTTGGGATAGTTCGGGTCCCACCGGTAAAGGAGGTCGTGCCGCGGCTTGGCTCGGCTCACGTTTTCCGCAAGGGCTGCTTTCTTGTCCGGATCGATCTCAACACCCAGACCCGGAGCCTCCGGCAAAGCCATCTTTCCGTCCCGGAACTCAAGCTTTTCTCCCCGGATGATGTCTTGGGTAGTCCAGGGATAGTGGCTGTCCACGTCATAAGTGATGTGTGAAATGGCACAAGCCATGTGGACCTGGGTCGCCATCGAGATTCCAAGGTAGTTGTTGCTGTGGCCCGAGCACCCCCAGCCCAGAGTCTCACAGATCGCCGCCCAGAAGCGGACGTTGTTGAGCCCACCCATGTGGTGCGGATCCAGCAAAACGATGTCGATGGCTCCCTTGTCGTATCCGGGCCGGATATGCTCTATCTGGGTAACACACATGTTGGTGGCCAACGGAATCGGTGTCTTGCGCCGGACGGCCGCCATTCCCTCCTGTCCTCGGGTCGGGTCCTCCAGATACTCCATTCCCAGGGGTTCCAACTTCTTGGCGACCTCCAGGGACGTCTCCACGCTCCAGGCCGCGTTGGGATCGATACGAAGCCGGGCCTCTGGCATGGCTCTACGGATTCGCTGCAAAACCTCGATCTCTTTGTCAGGCTCGAGGACACCGCCCTTGAACTTGCAGGTGAGGAAACCATGGTCCCTATGAAAATCAAGAAACTCCTGGGCCAGCGCTTCGGGTGTCGTGATGTCCGGTCCCTCAGGAGTGGGCATGACGAAAAAGTTGTAGGCAGAGAAGGGAGCCTCTTCCCGGAAGGGTCCACCGATCAGATCCACTACCCGCCGATTGATCACTTTGCCGATCAAGTCCAAGCAGGCGATCTCAACGGCAGCAGATGACTCCGAGTTTTCCAGTAGCGAAAACTCCTTCCGCTGCGAAAGGCTCCGGCGAAAGTACTCTATTTCGAAAGGGTCACGTCCCAGCACCAACTCTCGAGCTGATTCGAGTGCCGCCAGCGCACCTCCCCAGACCTCGGCCACACCGGTGTACCCGTCATCCGTCTCCAGTTCCAAGATGACTCTCTTGAAATGTGTATCGTGGACATTCCAGGAGTTCAAGAGGGCATAGTCCGGAGACGCCACCAGGGTAGGCTTCAGCGAGCTAATCCGCATTCGGCTGCTTGGCGCCGACGCTCGCGGTTTCCCGCTACGCTTGAGGCCGTAGGCCCCGGGCTGGAACGCCAGGGCCATGTCTTCGACGCCGGCAAGACCGGTTACCCCGGCTGCAGCCGCCATCCAGCGCCTCCGATTCCAGGATCCCAGAGATTCTTCTTGCGTGATCGCTACTCCTACTCCAGAGGGAAATGCAGTCTTGTGAATAAAAACGGTATCCTCAATAGCTCAGTTGCGGAAACCAATCGGAGCTCCGCCCGCCCGGTGTCAGATCCAAAACGTTCCAGAGCGGCCAGAGCAAGTCGACGTGTCGGGGATGCCCCCCGGCAAAGGGCACGAAGAACAACTCCGATGCCCAGTAGTGTCTGATTCCATCGCCGCTATCGACAAAGACATTGCACATGGGAAGCTGGGCACCCTCAGGCGTCTCGGCAAGGTAGTCCCGATTGTAGCTGTTGCCCTCCGCGGACAGCATCCGCAAGTGATTCCAGCCTCGCTGGTCGGCCCATTCTTGAACCCGTGCAATCGGAGACTTGGCCACAACAGCAAGGTTGATACGCCGGGAGATGTGAGCTGCATTTCCGTTCAGGCCATCCAGAAACGAAGTGCACATGGGACAGGGATGCTGAGCATCCGGCGCATACATGAAGCTGTAGACAAGCAACGAGGGCTGACCCCTTTCGAAGAGCTCGGAAAGGCTGACCGAGCCTGGCGTACCATCGAGCAGCCTATCGAAAACATAGTCCTCCTGTATTGCCCCCCCTAGAGGCAGCTGCCGTCGGGCTGCGGCTACTTCTTCCAGCTTCGTCCTTAGATCTGCTTCCGCCAGCAGCAGATCGTTTCTTGCCTTCCGATACTGCTGATCCTCATTCGGAAAAGACTTGTCGTGTAGTGATTCAGTCATGTGCTCCTCCTGTTTCCCGGGCCGGCTCCACGAACCGACCCAACACCAGCCCAGCGAGGGCCCAAAACGAGACATGGTAGAAGGCCAGATAGAGCTTCCAGTCCCAGGAGATTTTCCACCAGACAATATCCCCAAAGTCGATCAGAATCGAGGATGTGATTCCAGCCAGGAGGACGAGTCTTCTTGTGCCGAGCCGTTGGCTCGCCCACGGCGGCCTGGAGACCGCCGCCACGTTGATCCGACCTACAGGAAAGAGCGTCCCCATTCATCTGAAAAGACAAAGTGCTGCAGCGACCGTCTGCTCCGTGGTGCTTCATCCCGCTGACGCAACGCTTCTGCCGCACTCGAATCGGTGCTGCGATAGCCGATGGCCAGTCCGGTAAGGACCTCGAAGCCATCCGGGACCGCAAAGAGTTGGTGGGCGCGTTCCGGCAGGATTCCGATCATCTGGTGTACATGCAAGCCACGGTTGGTGGCCTCGATGACCAGGTTGGCTGTCGCAAGGCCGAGATCGTGGTGGGCAGCTCGATTGGGTTTCTCATTGCGATCGAAGCGGAGGCTTACCGCTGCCAGCGCTAGAACCGGAGCCGATTTTGCCCAGGTCTGGTTCGCTTCAACCAGGCACGAGAGGATCCGGTCGAAGGCCTCCGGTTTGTCCCTGGTCGCGACCAAGTAACGCCAGGGTTGCTCGTTGTAGGAGGACGCGGCCCATCGGGCCGCTTCGAACAGCGAGGCAAGGTCTTCGGCTGTTACGGGACGCTGGTCAAAAGCATAGGGGCTCCAGCGCTGCGCCAGAAGTTCGTGGATGGGATGGTCCGGCCGCGCTCCTTTTGGGTCGTTCATGGCTCCTCCACCAAATCACTCCTCCGGAACAGTCCACTGCAAAAGGATAAGGAATCCTCTCATTCGCAGAATTGCCGGAATCATAGCTGCTGCATCGCGTCTGCTTCCTCGATACGCTGGACTATTTCGATTTTTCGCTGAAGCGAAAAGAGTAGAGATCGGCGTCCTTTAGGATGAATCTGATTCGGACTAGCTTGCCGGCTAGTGAACTCACATCCTGGCTTCCCTTCCAGCTCACCGAGCCTTCGATGTGATCTCCGAAAAGCTCATCCGCATCCGCCTGAGCGAAGCCCCTGATGGGTCTTCCCTGTTCGTCCTGAAGTTCTACCCATAGACCTCCGCCGCCCGAGCTGGCGTAGTTCAGGAGCAGCTTGCTTCCCTGAAAGCGGACGGGTTTCGTGATCATCTCACCGCCGCTAAGCGACGCATTGAGTGAAACGAATCCGTCCATCCGAAGTGAGTAGCGCCGCACGTTGAGGGCAGGTCCGGTCCAATAGCCCTCGACCACGTAAATCGAAAGCTCGCGCGGCGACTCGGGCAGGTCAGACACAGTCTCTACGATTCCCCAGGCGATGCTGTTGTCTCCATACACCCAGCTGTTGATCCGCGAAGGCCCGGGTCGAATGAAGGCCTCTCCCCACCGTTTGAAACTGAGACGATCCCGCCCCGTCATCAAGAGGGCATCCGTAACCGTGGTTCCGTAGCGCTGGGACACCTGAGCCCGGTGCCGCCGCACTTCTGCCCCGGGCAGCTGCCAGGTAGACTCGGTCTTTCCCCGGTCGGTATAGCGCATGGGAAATCCGATCAGGATGTGGGGCGCCCGATAGTAGGGCCGCAGCTGATTCGTGTACAGGTGCTCGCGAGGGGCCTCTGGGTACCCCAACCAGACCGGTTTGGTCCAGTTGAGGAAATCGGGTGAGGTGGCCGTCAGGATATCTCGAACTTTTTCTTTGAATCCTCGAAAGTAGGCCCGGTACTGACCCTGATGGGAATCCCAGAAAGCGAGGTTCTGGGAGTCGAAGGCTCCCTCGGAAATGATGATCTTGTCCGTCATCGCCGTGAACTTGATGCCGTCAGGAGACTTGAGGGCCAACAGGCCCTTTTCGCCGTTGGATCGAATGATCATCTTGTATCGTGCATCCGCAGGAGTCTCAGGATTCTCGTCCTTGAAGATGGCGGCATGGCCGGGGTCTGCCTCAATGGTTGTTAGCGTCTTCTCGGTAAGAATGATGTTGTTGCTGCGACTCCCTCGGAACTCGACCAACCCCAGGTCGGGCCTTTCAAAGTGGATTCCATCCCTGCTCTCTGCGTAACAGAGAAATGCTTCGTGTGGATACGTCTGTCCGGTAGCCGAAACGTCGTATTGATAGGCCCCGTAGTACATACGGTACTTATCTCCGTCCTGGAATACGGTTCGGTAATGACAGGCGTTCCCTTCCCAGTCCCTGTCCGTGACCAGCGCGACGTTTCGTCGCACCGGACGGTGCAGCTGCAGTCGAGCATCTCCGGAAATCTTCTCGATCAGGTAATCGTCTATCAGCAGTTCCAGACGAGAACCAATGTCTAGAGCAGGAGCCGCAGACGCGAAGAACATCGAACCTAGAAACAGGCCACAGAGAGTAAACATTCGTTTCATATCAATCGTACTCCCAGACGAGTTGACTCTATTGAGAAAGGCACTCCGGTCGAAGGACTTGGCAGTATATGCCGCGTGCTATGGTATCCTTACGAGAGTGGGCAGTAAAGCTCACTCAGGCCTCTTTGAGGCATCAGGGGGAGGATAAGGAGAAGCGATGGTCTTGCCCTCGGAAGCGATCCTGGCCTTGATCCTCGGAGTCGGACTCAGTGCAGCATGCGGTTTTCGCATCTTTGTGCCACCTCTCATCGTCAGCATCGCAGCGTTGTCTGGACACCTCGAACTGTCGCCAGGTTTCGCCTGGGTGGCGACCTACCCGGCTCTGATTGCGCTGGCGACGGCCTCAGTCCTCGAAATTCTTTGCTACTACATTCCTGTTGTGGACAATTTCATGGACAGCGTCGCTACTCCTGCGGCCGTCGTGGCGGGAGCGGTAACTGCGGCGTCAATGGTTACGGACGCCAGTCCCATGCTGGCCTGGGCGGTTGCGGTGATCGCCGGTGGGACAGCTGCCGGTACGGTCCAGGCAACCACAGTCGCTTTACGTGGGGCGTCGACACTGGTTACGGGCGGCCTCGCGAATCCACTGCTCTCTTCAGCCGAGCTGGGCGGAGCCGTCATGGCCTCGATTTCGGCCATCATTGCCCCCGTCGTGACGCTGGTTCTGATTTTGCTTCTGATCATTGCCGCTAGGAAGTTTTACCTCGGCCAAAGGGCCCACCCAGCGGTTCGCCCCAGCTAACCTAACCCTGGCCAGAATCACCCGCAGGAAAACTTAGTGTACTTAGCATGAGACACTCGAACAAATGGGCTCTTGCCCTGCTCTCACTCAGCTTGACCACGACAGAGTCCTTCGGTGCTCAGGCTACGGATTACGGACCACCGATCTACCCTTCGTTCGAACAACTGATGGAACGCCTGAAGAAGTGGGGGAAGGAACACTCCGGTGTCCTGAAGCTGCGAGATCTGGGGAAAAGCCTGCAGGGACGGCCACTGGTCGCTGCTGTACTGACGGATCCCAGCGCCCCGGCCCGGGACAAGGAGCACGTGCTCGTCACCGCCCAACATTGTGGAGGTGAGCGATCGGCAGCTACTGGTGTTTTCTACCTCATGCAGAGGCTTCTTTCCGGGGAGCCCCAGGCGCGGGAAACGCTCAGACGGCAGGTCATTGTGTGTTTTCCCGTCGTCAATCCTGATGGCTACATCTCCGCCAGCCTGCGCAATTCGGTGGGGTTGGATCCCTACAAGGATTGGACCGAGAAGGGTCCCAAAGATCCTGCCAAATTGCCGGGAGCGGTAGCGGTCCAGACTCTCATGGATGAGTTCCAACCTGAAGTGCACGCCGACTACCACGGCAATGGGATGCAGTTCCGAGGCTACATCCACGTTGAGGATTCGGCGGCCGCCTATTCGAACGTGGCGCTTCGTTCCTACAAACAAGAGATCACACGCCAAATGGACGAGGCGGCCCTGATCGAGGGCTATCCTTCCGACATGCTGGAGCAAGACGAGGAACGGATCTTCTGGGGCCCCAGCATGGATTATCTGGGGACCAAACTGTGGAAGGGGAGAGCTTTATTCTATGCTGCGACATATGCCTACGCGAAATACCACACACTGGGTTTCGCCAACGAGAATGTGTGGGAGCGCAGCAGCTATCTGAGGCACCGCCGACTCTTGCAGTTCGGCCAGGAAATCTGGCCTGGAGAATACTATCCCGGCTACCCAACACGGGTCATCATGCAGAATAGCTTCCATCAGCTCACCGCCTATGGTCGCGACGCCTCGGAGCGCAGGCGCAGCCGAGTAGAGTTGTGGAACAAACAGGATCAGATCACCCTCGGCTTCAACAACCCGCAGACCGAGGGCTTCGTGCTCTATGTCTGCGCTACCTCTCGCGCGGCAGCTCGCGAGTGGCTTGCCGAAACAGCGATGCCTCGCTTCGCCGCCAAGATCTCCCGGCATCCCGCAATGGAAGGCCAGGCGATTACCCAGGCCGTACAGAATCTACCGGATGCTCCGGGCCATTTCGACGCCCATCTGTATCTGGAAAAGGGCAATGTGCCTGGATCCCGGGAAGAACCCATCGTGCATGGACTGGGCCTGCGGCTTCGCATCCCTTACTCCAAGGCCAGGATCAGGGACCTTCGTCTCAACGGCCGTCCGGTTTCTGCCTCTGAGAGCGACGGATACTTGACCTGGGTGGCAAGGGGGTTCACCTATGTGCAGCTCAACATCCCCCCGGAACGATGCCTCGAAGAGGATCTTTTCGTCATCACCTGTGCCTACGATCCGGGAGAGCAACGCAGTTTTGGTCTGGGTTGGCAAGAGTAGCTAGATGATAGTGAACTCGTTCGAAGGTGGCCGCCTATCGGCGGTTGACTTACTTCGGTTGTAGTTGAAAGGAGCTCCATCGTGTCTCACCGGAATTACTGGCATCTGACAAGGCTCTGTTCCAAGAGCTCCATTCTGGTTCTACTGGTGCTAGGTTTTAGTCTCTCTGCCAGGTCCCAACCCCGTCCCATCATCAAGGTGGTGACCGATCAGGGTCTGATCGATCCAGTACCGGCTGGAAGCCGCTGGGGTCTCCCAAACGGTATGCTCGGGACCCAGGGCAACCCAATCCCTCTTCAGGATATCAATGCAGTCTCCTTCAAGATCGGCGACAGCATCAACCCTCAGTGGGCACCTGGATCCACCGAGGTAAACTCGGCAAATCCTCAGACGACCTTTCCCAAACCTCCCGGAGTGCTGGAGGTCCAATGCACAGGCTGCAATGGCGCCAGTCCCTCAATGGTTATCATTCTCTGGTCTAATTTCCCAATCAACGCGGCCCGCGTCATGGTTGCACGCGTCAGCCTGGGGGTCGACGCAACCGACCCGAGCACCGTATTCCACGACGGCAATTCCATTCTCGTGGACATTTGGTTCGCCCGCACGGCCTCTACTGCCAACCGTCCCCCCGCAGTCGATGCTGGCCCCAACCAAACGGTGGAGTTCGGCCAGACCGCCACACTTCAGGGCTCGGCGGTGGATCCGGACGAAGATCAGCTCACCCTCTTGTGGACCCTGGAAGAGGCAATCCCGGAAAACGAGATCACGATCAATAACGCCAACTCGGCCGTAGCAACCTTCACAGCTCCCAATGACGCCGGGAGCCTGACATTCCAACTCTGTGCTGACGACGGCAAGGCCGCAGAGGTCTGTGACACCACCAACGTTACGGTTATTCCGCCCCCTCCAACGATCCTTTCCGCCTCGCCTGGAGCCGCTCCCCCCGGCAGTCGTATCACCCTCGACGGAACGGGATTTGCAGCGGGAAATGCAGCGGTCCTTTTCGATGTGATCGGGGGCCTCGACGTCGCTGTCCAGGACGACTCGACAATACTGGTTACGGTTCCCTCGGGGCTTTCCCCAGGTCCGGTTGACATTGCGGTGACGACAGTGGGTGGATCAGCCACGCTACCTGGTGGCCAGGCCGGCTTCAACCTCCAGAAGAGGTTGTATTTTGCGCAATTCGGAAACGGCGATGGAACTACCGCCGATGTGGTTCTAGCCAATTCCTCGACGGTTGAATCGGTTTCTGGCAGCGCCGATTTCCTGGACGATGGAGGTATGCCCCTTGTCGTGGCCACGACCATCACCGATGACCAGGGTCCGCTCGGCTTCCAGGTAACCAGCAGCGTCTCCTTCTTGATTCCCCCCTTGAGTGCCATCACCATCTCCACAGACGGTCAGGGTGGACTGGTGGCCGGAAGCGTCGTAGTGACAGCCGATCGCAATCTGGGAGGAGTCATTCGCTTTCGGATCCCGGGTGCAGGTAGCGCCGGTGTCGATCAAAGCGAACCGCTGGAGGGATTCTTAGCCCCGGTGCGCCGTAAGCTGGGCGAGATCAATACCGGAGTCGGAGTCCAGAGCACAGAGTCGGAGTCCATCTCTTTGCGATTCAAGCTCAGGCGAGGAGGACAGGAAATAGCTCAGGCGAATCGCCTCAACTTCCCTCCGGGGGGCCACCTGGCCCTGTTTATCGACGAGCTCTTTCCCAACGTTGACACCGACGATTTCAACGGGACCCTGATAGTAGAGGTGGACGATGGGAAAAAGGCTGCGGCTACAGCGTTGGAACTTGGGTCAGAACCAGGCGAATTTACGAGCCTGCCGGTACAGCCATTGGAATGAGTGATCCGCAGCGCCTCGGATCAAAAGGGATGACTGTCTACCCAGGGTTCGGAAACCCTGGGCTATACGCCGCAACCCCGTTGGGGTTGACCTCTCTGATGTCGGCGGTGTGAGGTCGCTCGCTACTCATAGTTAAGTTAGGGCAGTTCGATCGTCCCTTCCACCTCGCAGACGAAGCGATCCCCAAGCGAGGTGCAGTCAAACTTGCTGCCGCCCTTCATGCCGGCGAAGCGACCGCTTCCTTTGAAATAGACAGCAGTCCCGACGTCATGCCCATCGGCCGCCTGGCTCGTCCATCGCTCGTAGTAGGAAGAGCCATCGGCAAAAATGAATTGGGTGCGGCTCTTTTAGAGCGAACCATTATCCTTTATTGACAATAGGTTAGCCGGGTCCGAATCGTAGCGAGTGGCGCTTTTGGGCGAGATAAGGCTTGGCGAAGGGCATAAGTCGGCTAAAACGCGTCGGATTGCGGTGCGCTCGGATAGCCGCCGGGCCGGGCCTGAGACTCTGCCCGCTGTGAGTCGGTGGAATCCCGGTGCGATGAAAAATTGAAAGAGGGAAAAAAGCACTGGACATTTGTGCGTCGGTTTGCTAGCGTAGGTTTGTGGCAGAGGGTGTGGAGAGCAAAGCGCCGCGATTCCTAGGTCATGAGGTGGGCAAAGCGGAGCAGGCCCTGATCCGGGAGATCGTGGGGACGTGTGGGGGTCTGAGCCGGATGGAACTGGCCGCCACCGTGTGCGAGTTGCTGGGGTGGAAGCGCCGCACGGGGTCGCTGAAAGCGCGGGAGTGCCGGGAGTTTCTGGAGAAGCTGGAGAGCCAGGGGGGGCTGGTGTTGCCCCCCAAGCGGCTGGGGCGGCCGCCGGGGAAAGCGACCGGGGTACCGGTGACGGCGCGGGGAGAGCCGGGTCCCCGGCTGGTGGGCACGGCCCGGGACCTGGGCGAGATTCAGCTGCAGCCGGTTCGGACGCCGGAGCAACGAGGGCTGTTCCGGGAGCTGGTGGGGCGCTACCACTATCTAGGCCACCGGGTGCCGTTCGGGGCGCATCTGCGCTACCTGGTCTACGCCTCGGAGCCGGCGGGGCGGGTGGTGGCCTGCGTGCAGTTTTCGAGCGCGGCCTGGCGGATTGCGGCGCGCGACCGCTGGATCGGATGGGAGGCGGAGGCGCGGACGCGCCAGCTGGTGCACGTGGTCTCGAACAGTCGCTATTTAGTGTTGCCCTGGGTCCAGGTCAAGAACCTGGCGAGCCGGATCTTATCGCGGGCCGTGCGGCAGCTGGCGCTGGACTGGCCCCGGAGCTACGGGGTCGAGGTGTTTTTGGTGGAGACGTTGGTGGATCCGGAGCGCTACCGGGGCAGCTGCTATCGGGGGGCGAACTGGATCGAGCTGGGGAGCACGCGGGGCGGGAAGCGAGAGGATCGGCTGGCGCGGAGCGAGGCGGCAGCGCCGAAACGGGTGCTGGTGTATCCGCTGGTGGCGGAGGCGGCCCGACGCTTGCGGGAGGGCTAGAAGTTGCGAGCGGTAGCCGCCCAGTTACAGCCCGAGGATGAGTTCGCGGCGGCGCGGGAGCAGTTTGCCCAGATGGAGGCCTTTCTGATGTCCGACGAGGCCCATAGGAAGACGCACAGCGAGTTGGAGCGAGAGCTGGAGCAGCAGGGGCGGGAGCTGCTGCGACGGTTCTACCAGGCGCACCTGGAGCTGCGGGCTCCGGGTGAAGCGGCCGCTGCGGTGCGGGATTCGGAAGGGCAGGTGCGGCAACAGCGCCGGCGGCAGCAACGGGGGCTGGAAACGGTCTTTGGAGAGGTTCGGGTGGAGCGGCTCGGCTACGGGGGAGAGGGGCTCCAGAGCCTGCACCCACTGGATGCGGATCTGAACCTCCCGCCGGAGTTGTACTCGCACCAGGTGCGGCGGCGGGCGGCGGAGGAAGCCGCCGAGGGGTCGTTCGACAAAGTCGTGGAGGCGCTGTCGAAAACCACGGGGGCGCAGGTGGGCAAGCGTCAGGTGGAGGAGCTAGTGGGCCGTGCCGCCCAGGACTTCGATGCCTTCTATCAGGAGCGACAAGCGGGAGCGTTGGCTCCGAGCGAGTCGGGGTCGATCTTGGCGATCTCGGTGGACGGCAAAGGAGTGGTGCTGCGTCGTGAGGATCTGCGGGAGGCGACGCGGCAGCGGGCGGAAGCGAGCGAGCACAAGTTGCAGAAGCGGTTGAGCAAGGGCGAAAAGCGCCACGCCAAGCGGATGGCAACGGTCGCGGCGGTGTACACCCTCGCGCCTCAGGTGCGGCGGCCGGAGGAGGTGATGCGGGTCCTGGCCCCGCAGCCGCAGCGGGAGGAAGGGAAGCGACCGCGGCCCCAGCACAAACGGCTGTGGGCGAGCTTGGAGAAGCGTCCCGAAGAGGTCATCGAGCAAGCCCTCGGAGAAGCCCGCTCGCGGGATCCCACGGGGCGCAAGAGTTGGGTGGTGCTGGTCGACGGCCATCGGAGTCAGCTGAAGACGCTGCTGCGGTGTTTGCACCGATCCGCCAGGGCGGCGCCCACGATCGTGCTGGACTTCATCCACGTGAGCGAGTACGTGTGGAAGGCCGGCATGGCTCTGCACGGGGAAGTCAACCCGAAGCTGGAGGGCTGGGTGGGCGAGCACCTACTGAGTATTCTGCGCGGGCGCAGTGGCTATGTGGCGGGCGGAATCCGTCGCAGTGCGACCCGTCGGGGCCTGGCGGGCAAGGCGCGCGAAGCGGTGGATCGCTGCGCCAACTATCTGCTCAAAAATGCGGAGTATCTGAAGTATGACACCTATCTGGCGAGGGGGTTCCCGATTGCCACCGGTGTCATCGAGGGGGCCTGCCGTTACCTGGTCAAAGATCGGATGGAGGTGACCGGGGCGCGCTGGTCTCTGGCGGGGGCTGAGGCGGTCTTACGCCTGCGTGCGCTGCAGGCCAGCGGAGACTTCGACGCCTATTGGCGCTTTCACGAGCGGCAGGAGTCGCTCAGAAACCATGCCGCGCGCTACGCGGACGGCGAGCTGGTCCCTGTGCGCGGCCCCACGCGCTCTCACCTGAAGCGGGTGAAGTAAGAAGATCCAGAAGTCCAATCGGTCGGTCTTCCGTGTCAGATTGTTCTGCCCCACCCAACTACCCAACCCCAAAATGCCTTCGCCGCTCCCATAGTAAGAGAGGTCCATCTTGCGTTCGACGGCACCAGAATCGCCTGTTCTAAAAGAGCCGCACCCAAATGAATTTGCCATAGCCGCTGCCCTTTCCAGTCCCGTCTCCGCGGGAGTCCCCAGTACCCCATATCTCGATCTTGTAGGGTGGCTCCTTAGGTCCCTCGCGCCGGATACCTAAACCCTTTGCCTCGAAGAGAGAGATGGCGTGTCCCGGTTCGTCTCCTATCTCAACCTGATCGGATCGGGTCACCACGTTGATGTGTTGAGACTGGAACTTGATTGTCTTACCGCCCCAGGCAACCGTCATCGCGGCCAATAGCAATACGACCAAGCATGAAACCCATCTAGTCATGACGTTCCTCCTGAAAACGGAATGTGCGGCAGTCTCGAAAAGAGCTACTGTTGATCGGGCAAAGGTTCCCTGTAATCGACAACTGTATCGATAACCCCTATCTCGACACGCCGATTCTTGGCCCTCGCCTTGGCACTGGTGCCGGCCACGAGGGGATTGGATTTCCCGAAACCCTTGATGCTGACGATGTTGGGGTCAATCCCTGTCTCGACCAGGTAGTCGCTAACGGCTCCGGCCCGCCGCTCGGACAAAACCTGGTTGTAGGTCGCCGTTCCGACGTCGTCGGTGTGGCCGTATATCTGAATGCGGTAACCCTTCGAAGTGAGAAGAACACCCGCGATCCTGCTGAGAAGCTCCCGGTTCTCCGGTCGTAGCGAGGCCTTGTCGAAATCGAATTCTATGGCATCGCTGCCCAGGTTCATCACTACTCCCAGGGCGGTTCTCCGGGTCTCCACAATCTTGCTGAGAGCATCCTTCAGCCGGTTCATTTCCTCAACTCGCTCTGCACGGATCCTCGCCGCCTCGTCGAGTGCCGACTGAGCCCTCTCTTCCGCTGCCTTCCTCGCCTGCTCGGCTGCTGCCGCCTGTGACTCCGCCGTCAACCGAGCAGCCTCTGCCCGAGCTCGTCCTTCGGCAGCAATCTGAGCCTCCTCCTGCGCCTGCTTGGCCAGGACCAGAGCAGACCTGGCCTGATCGGCGACGACTTCGGCGTGTTGCAGCAGATCCTGAACCTGCCGGCTCAAATCAGATATCTGATTTTCCATGCCGGTTTGCCGATTCAGGAAGAGATAGGAAAGGCCGGCGAGCAAGAGTAGCAAAACAATCAGTAGCAAGGTGTGAACCAGCGAAAACCGGCTCTGCCCCAACCCCTGTCCCTTCTCTGGGGTAACGTTTTGATCGTCCGCCACTGCTGATCAGCTTACCACACCCGACTCCATCGCCTGAATCTGAGAGCCCGGCTCAACAGTGGATCAACGGTGCCAGGATCTAGCCCGCATTTCTCATCGCTTGTCGTAGCGAGGCGCCGCAAGGGCCGTCCTGGCAAGGCTTGCGACCGAGGCCCCCGCAGTCGTACTCGTGCAGTACGTCGAGGAGGCCGACGGAGCGAAACACAGTCAGGGCGGATGATTGCGGTGACGTAGTAGACAAGCGATGAGAAATCCGGGCTAGGTGTACCATAGGGAAGAATATCCTGCTGTTGTCTGTGAGGAATATGCAACATTCGGACGACTTGGAAGACAGCCCACAAGTTCAGGAATCGATCATTCGCCGCATGACCCAGCTGGCAATCCAGCACGATGCGGTGAACCTGGCCCAGGGATTCACCGACGAAGCTCCCACATTCGATCTCGTCTGGGGCGGCATTGCTGCAATGCTGGGAGGAACCGACGACGGCATCGAGCGGCTTGAATCCTCGAGCCTGAGAGAGATTCTAGGGGAGCAGGGCCACGACCCAAAGGGCCTGTCCACCATTGGCCTGCGAGATCTATTGAGTCGGGTACAGAACTCCCGCGACCGCCTGAACCAGTACTCGTTCCCCTTCGGCCTTCCCGAGCTTCGGGAGGCGATAGCACGCTATACCAACCGATTCTCCGGATTCCGCCCGGATCCAGAGCGAGAAATCACCGTTGTCCTGGGTGCCACGGAAGGGCTAGCAGCAGTGTTGCGGGCGACCTGTAGGCCAGGCGACGGCGTGCTGATCCTGCAGCCCTTTCATGAGATGTACCCCTCCCAGGCCAAGGTTTTCGGAATTCGACCAGAGTTCATATCGCTGAGGGAAGACTCCGGCTCCGGTGATTGGATTCTCGACCGGGAGGAGTTCGAGGCGTCCCTGCGGCGAGATATCAGAGCCCTGATCTTGAATACTCCGCACAACCCTACGGGCAAGGTGTTCGGCAGGAGCGAGTTGGAGTTCATCGCGGCGAGCTGTAAACGCCATGAAGTCCTGATCATCACCGATGAAATCTACGAACATATTCTCTACGGATCGAATCAGCACCACTGTCTGGCAGCTTTCGACGACATGCGTGATCACACCATTGTGGTCAACTCCATCTCCAAGACGGGTAATGCGACGGGTTGGCGGATCGGCTGGGTGCTTTCCCCTCCAGCTTTTACCCAAGCGATACGCGGGGTTCACGACACGCTGGTAGTGCAGGCACCGACGCCGCTACAAAAGGCGGCCATCCGGCTACTCGAGATGGAGGATGGGTTCTACCAAGGGATCAAGCGCAGCTACGAAGCCAAGAAAGAAACGCTTCTGATGGCCCTGCGTGGGGTGGGCTTTCGCGTCACTTCGCCACAGGGTTCCTATTATCTGTTTGCGAATTACCTGCAGGTACCCGGTCTCGAAACTCTCTCTCCCATGGAGGCGGCTATGCACCTGATCAAGGAAAGGGGGGTTGCGGTAGTTCCCGGGGACAACTTCTACAACGGGGACCCCACGGGCAACAACTATTTGCGCTTTGCCTTTTGCCGCAACCTGAACACGTTGCAAGAGGCCGCGCTGAGGCTATCGGCGCTGGGGGACGTCAGCAAGTAATGGCCTATCAGGGGCGCTGCGGCTAGACACAACCTGGATACTCCTGCCCTCTCAGGAGCTTATAGTCTGGCTTCGCCAAAGAGGGATGGGTCCAACGCGACCTTGCCGACATGTAGTGCACGGCAGCCCCTCGGCGAGGATACCGGGTCTGGTTGGGGTTGGACTTGTGGAGAATCAGACTGTGGTGGAAGGAACAGCTCCCCGCCTTCATCGTGATCGGGACCTCATTGTGTTGATCAAAGGCGCTCTCCGGAACTCGCTTGTCAACACGGCCACGAATCTGCCAGGCCTCACTGTGGTCGAGCACACCTAGACGCTGGCTCCCGGGAACAACCCACATGCAACCGTTTTCCAATGTCACGTCATCGACCGCGGCCCAGCAAGTTACGAGCGCCATCGGCTCAATAAAGAAATAGGCGGAGTCCTGATGGTACGGCTTCTCGACACCACCCGGTGGTTTCATGAAGGTCTGGCTTCCGAAAAGCTTGATATCGGGTCCGAGGAGGGACTCCGCCAGATCCAGAATCCTTTCGTTCCCGGCATGAGCCAGAAAAACGGGATCGTTCTCGGCACATCCATTGATCTTCCTCACTGTCTTCGCATTCTGCTCTGCGGCGCCAGGTTCCAACTCGATGTTCTGAGGCGGGAAATCGACCCGCCCTTCCGCAATATCAATCGTGCGCTGGCGCAATCGTTGCAGTTCCTCCTGCGTCAGGAGATCCTCTACTACCAGGTAGCCTTCTGCCTCGTATTGGGTCTTCAGCGCGCTCACCAAGGTACTCATTTTCTTCACCTTCCGTCTCTTCTCTAAAAAAATCCAACCGTCAGGAAGTAACCGATACACTTTGCCGGAATCCCCAGGTACGCTGCACCGATTCGAGACATCGCTGTTTCTTAGTTCCTGCCAAGAGCGAGAATCACCGTTCCCAGAAGAATCAGACCGAGGCCAAAGAACTTCTTCCGAGTAAAAGGCTCCCGAAAGAAGATCCGTGACCAAAAAAGTGTCCAGATATAGCCAAGCGATACCAGGGGGTAGAGCACCGTCAACTCACCTTGCCGAACGGCCAGGACGAAAAAATAGGACGACACAAGGAAAATTCCTACCCCAACCATGAGTCGCCAATTCAAGAGCAGCGTGCTCAACTGGCGGTGCAATCTGGCCGCTCCAGCCTTGAGGAAGATAGCTCCCACAGAACCAATTATAGAAGCTAGTAGCACCAGAAGCATCGAGGAGAAAGGAGTTTTCACTCTTTGTCCTTTCTCCCCAGAAACGAAACCCCGAACACGATCACGGAAACGCCCAGGATCTTGAATAGGTTGAGGCTCTCGTGGAAAACCAGGACGGATAGCAGCAGGACCCACACATAAGTCAGGTTCATCCGGTAAATGGGGAGGTGCCGCCAGTCAAAGGCAGGCCGTGGAAACTGCCGCACTATGCAAACCGTGGAAAAACAACTAGTTCTGGAGGAGAACTGGCAAGTGCTCGCAGTTGTTTTTCCACCGTTCGCACAGCGCTTGGAAAACTCCGTATCACGGGCTTGCTGGCCCAGTTCGATGTCGCTCGGAGTTTTCCACAGTTCCCACGGCCTCTGCTACTGCAGCCGACTATATTGACAAGCGAACGGGGAACCAGATTTGGGATCCGGAAAGCGCCGAACCACGTTCCCACCTCCCCATTTACCGGATGACCCATAAGTCATTGAGATGATGGGATACATAACCGATAGTTCGCCATCCCGAAGGGCGAGAACCAGCAAAACCGTACTCACGGCGTAGAGGCAATATCCAGCGACAAGAGGAGGGTTCGAGAGCATCGCCCAGGGTGAGCTGGTGACCAACCCGTTGGCCCCCCACTTGATCAGGATCTGCGCCGCTGCGCCGACGAGGGTACAACCAATAACGAGGGCAATGGATTGCCGACGACTGAAGCGAAAAGAAGGTATAGCTTCCGTCACGATGCTGCTGCTGAACTGATTTTCCTGTAGCACTTCGCGCTCCCGTGTGATCTGGCCGTATCTCGGACCCAATGCCCTGCGTGTTTCTAAGGGCCAGCAGGGCGGCTGCGGTGACAGGCTCACCTAACAGGGCCTCTCCTTCGCGCAAGCAAATCCTACCCTACCTCAAGCATCAGTGCGACACAGTTGCCCAGGAAAGCTGCTCGGCAAGACCTGGTCCCTACGATTCGGTAGGGTCTATTCGGTGCCCTTCTTTGCAACCCGGAATGAGAGCGAATAGAATCTAGGCCGTTTGATCCCGATTGGAGGAAGATGATTTGAGCTCAGAAAACCGAGCCGTCTCGGTTCATTATGAATACGATCCTGTTTTCCTTCATTCGCGGAGGGAAGCCATCATCATCGTTGGCGTCTGGGCTCTGGCTTTGCTCTGGTCAGTCCCCTATTGTTACCTTCGAGGCTACAACCTTTCGCCCCAGGAGATTCATACCATCTGGGGCATTCCCAGTTGGGTCTTCTGGGGGATAGGAGTTCCCTGGATACTTGCCGATCTGTTCACCGCCTGGTTCTGCTTCTGGTACATGTCGGCCGACGATCTGGGCGAGGAACCGGAAACCTCAGAGACGGCATCGGGAGTCGAGCGATCGGGAGAGGATCGTTTGGAGGCTTCCCATGACTGAGATGACCCCAGCCTCCTACACTCCCAACTCAGCGCTGCTGATCTTCCTTTTATATACGCTAGGCGTATTCGCACTCGCCTGGATGTCGAATCGTCTCCTCCAATCCAAGAGCTTTTTGAGCGAGTACTTCCTGGGAAGCAGGAGCCTCGGGGTCTGGGCCTTCGCCCTCACTTTTGCCGCCACCAGTGCGTCCGGCGGTAGCTTTACCGGGTTTCCCTCAAAGATCTACAGTCACGGTTGGATTCTGGGTCTCTGGATTGGCAGCTACATCGTCGTTCCTATCTGTGGAATGGGAATCCTGGGAAAACGGATCAACCAGGTCGCACGCCTCACCGGAGCAATCACGGTTCCGGATGTTATCCGGGACCGCTTCAACAGCCCTAGTTTTGGAGTGCTGGCCACCACCCTGATCGTTTTCTTCATGTCCATCAACCTGACGGCTCAGTTCAAGTCAGGAAGTCTGATTCTGAAGACCCTGCTCAACGATGTGCCGCTGTTTCGGACTTTGGTCCAACAGGCCTCCGAGCTGAAGGAAGAGAGCGGTCTCCTCCCAGGCGTCGACTCTGGTTATCTCCTGTGTTTGCTTGTCTTTGCCGTAGCCGTGATCGTCTACACCGCCTACGGCGGCTTCCACGCCGTGGTTTGGACGGACGTCATGCAGGGAATCGTCATGGTGTTGGGAGTGCTGATCATGCTTCCACTTGCTCTGATCCAGGTGGGAGGCCTGGAATCCGCCGCTGATCGATTCAAAGAAATGACCCCACCACGCATTGGCACTGCACGTCTAGAGCTGGAGGACCCGCTACGACAGGGAACGGTCATTCCAGCGGGGACCTGGATGCTCATACGCGACGGATCCGATGATCGGATCCTAAGAACGGGTCGCGAGGCGGTGATACCGACAGGCATGAGCCAGGTCGAAAACGTCCAGGTGCTGGAGGTCACGACTGACCGACAGAGCCAGCAGCTCAAGCGCCGTATGAGGGCGAACGAAGTCCCCACCCTGGCCCCGAACATCACCGCCACGATCACCCAGATGGAAGACTACCGCTACGGCGCCGACCGACCCGGGACCTACCTCACTGGCCCCGGTCCCGACAGACACAGTGACCTTGGATTCTTGCCTCTCAGTCTCGCCGTTTCCTTCTTCTTCATGTGGGCGATCTCTGGCTCAGGACAACCCAGCAGCATGGTTCGCCTGATGGCGTTCAACAGCAGTCTGACCTTGCGACGATCGATTTTCACGGTGAGCATCTACTATTCGCTCATCTATTTTCCACTTATCATCATCTTTTGTTGTTCGAGAATCTTCTTGCCTGGGATGGAGCTGGAGTCGGATCGAATCATGCCTGCTACGGCTTTGTTTCTCAGCGTAGGTGCGGGAATGCCTTGGCTGGCGGGTATTCTGGTCGCTGCCCCCTTCGCGGCGGTAATGTCGACCGTCGACAGCTTCCTTCTCGTCATATCTTCCGCCTTGGTTCGCGACGTCTACCAGCGCAACATAAATCCAGACGTCAGCGAGAAGCGGATCAAATCGATGACCTATGCCTGTACGATTCTGGTGGGTCTGGGGGCTCTAGCCGGAGCCGTCAGCCCCCCTCAATTCCTGCAGGACATCATTGTCTACACCGGAAGTGGACTGGCCGCCTGCTTCCTGGCGCCCGTTGCTCTTGGGCTCTACTGGCCGCGCGTCAACGCAGAAGGCGCAATAGCCGGAATGCTCGGCGGGTTTCTGTCACACCTGCTTCTCTACGTCACGGGATACGCCGTCTACGGCAGATTTGCATCTTACAGGCTACTCGGTCTGGATCCCCTGATCTGGGGTCTATTCACTTCGTTTCTGCTGGTTGTGCTCGTCAGCAAGATGACTCCACCGCCTCCGGAGAGCCTGGTGCGGTGGTATTTCTACCGGACTGCCAAGTAGCTATGTACTTGTTCAGCACCCCGCCCGTTCCCTTGCCCGCTAATTTGGCCTGCTTCTCGGCATGGAATGTTTGTACTCAACTGATGGCAAGATCAAAGATGCACGCAGATAGATGAGGGCAAGGGCAACGGATGATGGAAAGCAAGAAAAGGAGTTGAACAGAGATGTGGAAGTACCTTGACCTGCTGCCCCTTCAAGATCCATCCCACATTCTGACGCTGGGAGAAGGTAACACTCCTGTCTGCGAACTGAAGCCGAATCTATACTTGAAGCTTGAGCAACTCAACCCCACCGGCTCCTACAAGGATCGCTTTGCCAGCTGTGCGGTATCCTGTATGCAGGAACAGGGTAAGAGGGTATGTCTGGCAACCTCCTCCGGGAACACGGGCTCAGCTCTCGCCGCATATTGTGCCAGGGCGGGGATTCCATGCGAGGTCTTCCTGATCGAAACGACGCCTGCCGGAAAGACCGTACAGATGTTGGCCTACGGCGCAACGCTAAGGCGCGTTCGTGGCTTCGGCGCTTCAGCAGCGGTGACCGAACAAGTTATGAACCTTCTCCGAGAACGTGCAGACAGACAGGGCGCTGCCTTGCAGATCTCGGCCTTTACCTACAGTCCCGACGGCATGGACGGAGTCAAGAGCGTTGCCTACGAGTTGGCCGACTCACTGGGGGAGATTGATGATGTCTTTGTCCCAGTGGGCGGTGGAGGCCTACTCACGGCCATATTCAGAGGATTCTCGGATTTCTTGAAAGCGGGGAAGATCCGACGACTTCCCCGAATCCATGCGGTTCAGCCTGAGGGCTGCGCTACCGTTACCGAGCCGCTTCACCGGGGAGAATCGAAAGCCGTCGCAGTAGAATGCACCTCGATGATCTCGGGGCTCCAGGTGCCCAGCTTGATCGACGCCCAGGCTGCACTCGAGGCGGTGCAAACCACCCAGGGTACGGGACAGACCTTGAGCGACTCCGCAATCTATACTGCTCAGAAAGCTCTGGTACAGCAGGGCATCTATTGCGAACCGGCCGGGGCAACAGCCTATGCCGGCTATGTCAGGGCCCTGGAGCAGAAAACGCTGTCTCCCTCTGGGCAAAGCGTTTGCATCGTCACCGGACACGGATTCAAGGATCTCGACTCGGTGGAACGAATTGGATCAAGCTCCCAGATAGAGGAGATCGATCTGCAGGATCTATTGTCTGGTGACAACTAGTGGAAATGATCGTTGCGAGAAAGCGTGGAGTCGAAGATTCAGAGGACTCCCCGTGAGCTCGCGTTCTCGAGTCAGCACCAGTCCATGGACTCCATAGGGAAAACACTATGTTTGCAAGGATTTCCGCCTTCGCCCTGAGCGCGACTATTCTACTCAGCTCCCCTGTCGCCGCGGCGTCAGCCAAGGTGAAGGCTCCGGTGGAGGTCGGGACCTTCGGAGAGAGGATATATCCTCTTCAACTGCCCGACGGCAGGCTGATGGCTTCCTTCGTCAGAAAGGCACCTGATGCCTACCAGTTCGTAGCTAGTTTCTCGGAAGATGGTGGACGAAATTGGACCGATCCCCGAAATCTTCTTCACTTGTTCGAGGTGGGTATTTGGCGTAGTGGCCCGACTCTCACGCTGCCTAATGGGGAACAGCATGTCTTTCTCCTCAACAACGCCGGCGCCGGAACAAGCCGTAACGATATCTGGCGTGTCAAGTCCAAGGACGGATTCTTCTGGGAGGGGTTGAGTCAGATCTGGTCAGGTTACACGACCTCCCTCAACTCGGTAATCCAGCTGCGCAGCGGGCGCATCTTGCTGCCCTTCTCTTATAGGACCGAACGTAACTGGTCCAACCGTGGGCTGGGTTCAGATAGCTTCAGCTTTCTGGGACGCTTCAGCTCGACGCTCTTCTACTCAAACGACGAAGGAAAGACCTGGCTGAAGTCGCCCGCTGAACTCAAGGCTCCGGCACCAAGCTATAGTGGTCTTTGGGGCGCCGTAGAACCCGTCGTGGTGGAGTTGTTGGATGGACGGGTTTGGATGCTGCTGAGGACTCAGATGGGACGCCTCTACGAGTCCTTCTCAACTGATGGAGTCACCTGGTCGCAGGCCCAGCCAACCCGGCTGCTCTCATCAGACTCACCTGCGGCCCTTTTGCGTCTTGAAAAGGATAGACTTGTCCTCTTTTGGAACTCCTGTCTTCGGTTTCCCGATGCTCACGGCGGACGCCAGGTTCTTCATGCCGCAATCTCCGAGGACGAGGGGAAAACCTGGCGCGGCCACCGAGAAGTCCTGAGAGATCCGCTACGGGCGGAGCCGGCGCCGATGACTGACCACGGAGTGGCATATCCTTTTCCCACTGCAACCAAAGAAGGAAACATCCTAATCTCTGCCGGGAAGCGTCAATCGGGGACGATACTGACTCTCTTCAATCCATCCTGGCTCTACGAAACCTCCCAGAAGGACGACTTTTCAAAGGGGCTGGAGAACTGGTCTACCTTCGGCACCAAGGGCGTGTCTGTCATCCCCCATCCTCGAAAGCGTGGCGCCCAGGTACTTCAGATACGAAAGCCCGAAGCCATCTGGTCGGCAGCCGCGGTTAGAAACTTTCCGCTTGGAAAGAAGGGCCGGCTGAGTATGCGAATTTCGCATCGCGCGGGAGCCAAGGGGATTCTAATCGCGCTGACCGACCACTTCTCGACCCCATTCGACCAGGAGGATCACATCCATAGCCTCTATAACCTCTCAATCGATGACGAGGGAACGCTCGAAGGAAAAATGCGCCTGGAGTCTGATCGCTGGTACAACCTGACATTGGAGTGGGACAACGAAAGGCGTCGCTGCACTGTTCGGCTGGACAAGAAGGAATTGACGGTGCTGCCCCTGCGCAAAGAAACCTTGGGGGCTAACTACCTCCGAATTCGATCGACCGCAGAGGATACCGACGAAGCCGGACTCCTTGTCGAATCAGTCGCAGTCAACGTTTCCAAGTCCTGGTAGGAACCCACACCTTCATCCCTCCCCTGCAATCCCCGATCGCGCTTGTCTCGCGACTGCGCTGACGGGGCCGGCTTCCTGGCCTGCTCTATCCGCTGGCGAACCCGCGGAAGGATGAAGATCTGGGAAAGATCCAGGGAAGAGAGTTCAGCACACAGAATCTCTACTTTCTGGGAACTAGGGAGTATTCGATTCACGAGAAAGAGCTGCCTACCCTCGACCCTGCAGATTCCACCCCTGAATTCGCCATCGTCCAAGACCAGCTCGATTCCCAGCTGTGCTATGATCGCCTCCAACTGATCCAGTAGTTCCGAGTCCTTCATCCCCACGAGTCCAGCAGTCTAACTCATTCCCCTGGCGTTCCCCATTTCCGTTCGACGCTTCGACAGGTGGTTAGCCCGGATTTCTCACCGCTTGTCGTAGGAGGCGCCGCAAGGGCCGTCCTGGCAAGGCTTGAGACCGAGACCACTCGTGGCGAGCCCCCGCAGTCGTACTCGTGCAGTACGTCGAGGAGGCCGACGGAGCGAAACACAGCCAGGGCGGATGATTGCGGCGACGTAGTAGACCAGCGATGAGAAATGCGGGTTAGGTCGTGGCGGTGGCCTCCAGGCCGCCAGGGTGGGTGATTGCGCCGCCACAGTAGACTGGCGATGAGAAATGCGGGATAGTCTTCCGAACAAGGTGCAGGAGAAACCTCAATCGATGAATACGACATCTGGATCGAACCTCACAATCGCGCGTGACGTCATGGTCCAAATGCGGGACCAGGTAAGACTTGCTACTGACGTCTACTACCCTCAGACCCAAGCATCATCGAAGACACACCCGGTCTTGCTGGAGAGAACGCCCTATGACAAACAAGATCCGGAACGCGGTGTGCGAGCATGCTTCTTCGCGCGTCATGGCTACGCTGTGGTGCTCCAGGACTGCCGAGGATGCTACGGATCCGAGGGGGAGTTGTACTTTCTCGCCAACGAACCCAAGGATGGGTACGACACCGTCGAATGGATTGCAGGCCAGGATTGGTGCAACGGGAAGGTAGGTACGTTTGGGACTTCCTACATGTCCTGGACCCAGAGCGCTTTAGCCTCTCAGAATCCTCCTCATCTGAGCTGCATGATTCCCAACATGGGCGGCTGGAATGCTCATACCAGCTCGGTGCGACATGGAGGTGCTTTCGAGCTTCGTTTCATGGCCTGGGCCTTCTGGCATTCTGCCCAAAACGGCCGTGCGACCCCCAAGGATCAACCCTGGATCCAGGCAGCGCTCAATACGGGGCCTTCGTTCCGGGAGTGGCTGCAGCGCCTGCCGCTGAAAGAAAGCCAAACCCAGTTGGCATTGATACCCAGCTACGAAGCCTGGGTATTCGATATCTACACGCGCGGGACTTACGACGATTTCTGGAAGCAGCCGGGCTTTGCCATCGAGGAATTCCTGGATCAGCACTCAGACGTTCCCACCCTTCTGGTCGGTGGTTGGTACGATTCCTATACCCGTTCCACCCTGGACGCCTACCTTGCTCTCAGCCGTTCCAAGAAGGGTCCGATCAAGGTGATCATCGGTCCCTGGACACATGGCACCTACACAACCGAGGAGCGGACCTGCGGTGACATCGACCTTGGAGACCCCGCCGCCCTGGACAGCTTCGATGAGCTGCACCTACGCTGGTTCGACCAGTGGCTGAAGAACGAGAACACCGGCATCGATCAGGAAGCTCCCGTCCAGATTTTCGTCATGGGAGGCGGATCAGGCAGAAGGACCCGCTCGGGGCAGCTCGACCACGGCGGAAACTGGCGGCAGGAGTCGGAATGGCCTCTGGCGCGAACGAGCTTCACCAGATTCTATCTTCAGAGCAATGGTCTGCTGCAGACAGAGCTCCCTGGCGAAGAGGAAGGACAGACGACCTACCGCTTCGATCCGGACAATCCGGTGCCTACGATCGGAGGCAACTTCTCCTCGTTGAGTTTTCTCACTCCCCTGCCTCGAGACGCCGCGCCGGACCAGCCTGCTAAAGCCGAACGGCGCCAGGAAATCACCCCCTCCGGAGGCTACGACCAGCGTGAATCTGACACGTTCTTTGGCTGCGAGCCCCCCTTCCTCCCCCTGGGCTCGCGGAGGGATGTCCTTGTATTCCAGACTCTGCCCCTGGAAAGGGATATAGAGATCACGGGCCCGATCGAGGTCAAGCTCTGGGTCTCCTCCTCGGCTCCAGATACGGACTTCACTGCCAAGCTGATCGACTGCTACCCTCCGAGCGCCGACTATCCTCAGGGCTACGCACTGAACCTGACCGATAGTATTCTGAGGGCGCGCTATGCCAGTTCCAGGGAACAGGAGGTCTTCCTGGAGCCGGGCAAGATCTATTCTCTCGCCATCGTTCTCTACCCGACCAGTAACCTGTTCAAACAGGGACACGCCATCCGGCTAGATATCTCTTCCAGCAACTTTCCCAGATTCGACGTAAATCCGAACACCGGGGAGCCCTTGGGCCGAAGCAGACGTCAGTCAGCGGCCGACAACACCATCCATCACGGACGACAATGCCCTTCCCACATCGTCTTGCCCATCATTCCGGGAATTTCATGACGTGTAAGGCTGGAACCCTGTTGCCTGAAAGAAGCAGCTTCAGCAGTCCGGCCAAGTCCCTGTATCGCTCCTGCTTTTTACTATTCTGGCTGGCCGGAGCACTCCTATGACCCTGGTGGATTGGCTGATTGTCCTGGTCGTCAACCTCGGAATCGTCCTCTACGGCCTGATCACTTTCAAAGGTGTCAAGCAGAGTTTCGACTGGTACTTGGCCGCAAAATCGCTCCCCTGGTGGGCTGTCGGCCTCTCGGCTTTTTCGACCGCCGTCGACAGTGGCGACTATGTTGCCATTGCAGGCGGTGCCTACCGTTTTGGTCTCTCCCAGATCTCTCAATGGTGGCTTGGAATTGCTATCGGCTGGTTCGTGCTCAGCTGCTTCGTCATCGTTCCCATGTATCGATCCGGCGTCTATACCAATGCTGAATGGCTGGAGTTCCGCTTCGGTCCCGCGACGCGGATCATGGCGGTCCTGATCAACCTGCAGTCTCGCACCAACGTCGTGGGAAACATCTTCTTTTCACTCTATCTGGTGCTCAACATCATTGGAGGGATAAGCCCTTCCTGGAGCTGGAGCATCGTCGTGGCAATTGCAGCCAGCGCGGTTCTCTACGTCGTCACGGGTGGCCTGGAGTCGGACGTCATCACCAATGCGCTACAGGCCATGGCCATGATTGTGGCCTCCGTAGTCTTGTGGGGAATCGTCTGGTTTCGCGTAGGGGGCTGGCAGGGACTGGAGCAGAAGTTGGCCTCCCAAGACTCGCGGCTTCCCGAAGTCCTCCTGCACGTTGGAGGCTATTCGCCGCCAGAGGCTTCACCCTTTTTGGTGGTGTTCGGGTTGATCGTGGGTCTCACAACGTACGCTGTGATCAACCAGTATGAGGCCATTCGGTTCCTGGGTGCCCGGTCGGAGTGGGACTTCAAGATGGGAGCGGTTCTGGCAAGCGGCATTACGGCGTTTTGCCTGTGGTTCAACGTCAGCCTCGGGCCTTTGGCTCGGGCCGACTTCCCCAACCTGGAGATCATTGACTCGGCTTATCCTCTGTTGGCCAAGAAATACCTGCCGGCAGGACTGATCGGACTGGTCCTGGCGGGACTGGTGGCAGCAGGCTACTCGACCTTCGCCTCGATTGGAATGGGTATCTCGAGCCTCTTCGTGAGGGATGTCTATGCACGGTTCCTGGTCAAAAGAGCGACGGATGACCACTACACTCGGGTCGGAAAGATCTCCGTCCCGGTGATTCTCGCACTCGGCTTCGCCTATGTCCCCTTTCTGCAGGAAGGGATGCTTGTCTTCTATTTGAGACTCGCAGGCGCCGTCGCAGTGCCGCTCATGACGGTCATGTTGCTGGGTATCTTCACCCGTGTTCACCGCGCCACAGGGGCAATCGGTTTGTTCACGGGACTCGCCTACGGGATATCCTCGATTCTAGGAGATCGACTCCAGTGGCCTCTCCCTCCCTGGTATACGAATATGTGGTGGGCCTACCTATGGAACATCATTCTTCCCGCAAGTGT
Organism: Acidobacteriota bacterium; assembly: GCA_965222655.1. Taxonomy (GTDB): domain Bacteria; phylum Acidobacteriota; class UBA6911; order RPQK01; family JAJDTT01; genus CAUZIZ01. Next base: position 257,446 of record CBDCUP010000021.1, on the reverse strand, counting down.
GATGCTGATCGCTTCCAAAGTCATCACGCTGAGAAGGGGACCTGTCACCGCAGAAGAGATCGAAGGGCTGGTCTACACTCGTGAGAGACCGAAAGTAGATGTCCGTGAGCTGATGGGCAGGCGCCTTGCAATCCTCAAGGGTACCTGGCTGCAGAATACCCTTCTCAAAACACCTGAGAAGCCCGAGTTCCCTTTTCCCGAGAACCAGATCACCTGGTTCCGACGTCCAGGCTGGTGGATGATTGCCTATCTGGTCGTCGTTTGCTATCTGCTCTTTGTGGTGCTGTGGTAGCCGATGTCTGACAAGGAAGAGACTTCCCGAGAAAAGAGATTCGAGCACCGCTACAGCGCGGGACTGCTAGCGGCCGTAGCGCTCTTGCTGCTGGCATCCATCTACTACACTCTCGTCCTCTGGCCTCTCAAGGTTTTCATCGCATTGACACTGGGACTGGCCAGTGCGTTGCTCATTCGCCGATCTAATCGGGTCTGATCGACACTGCCGCAATCTGTCGTTTTCGACCCAGATCGTCTACACTGTCGCCTGTCTCAAGTCGAAGACAGGAGAGAATGACTGATGCGTTCTGTTCGGCAAAGACCTCTCGGGGACACGGGCATCAACGTATCTGAGATCGGCCTCGGATGCTGGGGCATCGGCGGCCCGATGCGGCGTGACGGGACGGTGTCGGGCTACGGCAAGGTGGACGACGCCGAATCCATTGCAATGCTGACGCAGGCTTTTGCGAACGGCCTAAACTTCGTTGATACGGCTCCCTGGTATGGTGACGGGCACTCTGAGCGGCTGGTAGGTAAGGCCCTTCGTGGGCGACGCGACCAGATCATCATCTCATCCAAGGTCGGAATCTTTCTTGAGAACGAACAGTACAGTAGTGACTATTCGGGCGATTACATCATGGCCCACTACCAGGACTCGCTGGAGCGTCTGGGCACGGACTACATCGATCTCTACGTCCTTCACTCCCCTTCGGCTGAGCTCTACCAGAGCTCCGGTCTCAAGGCTCTGAAGGAACTCAAACAGAAAGGCGTGATTCGGGCTTTCGGGATTTCCTTTCCCGCTTCACATGAAGAAAGCGAGCGATTCTTCCTCCCACTGTGCGAAGAAGAGCAGGTTGACATCGTCCAGCTACGATTCAACCTCCTGTCCTGGCTGCCTCGACGCAGCATTCTCTCGAAGCTGAACTCCCTGGGAATAGGTGTGATCTGCCGTGAACCCTTCTACTTTGGCTATCTCACGGGCCGTTTCACCCGAGAAACGGTATTCGATCCTACCTCCGACGTGCGCTCTACCTGGCCCAGAAAAAGGCACCTCGACCTGGTCGAGACCTCCGAGGCATTCGGATTCCTGGAGCGTGAGATGAACTGCTCGGCATCCCAGACAGCCCTCGGTTATTGTCTGACCCAAAGTAGTGTCTCGACCGTGATCCCAGGAGCCATGACCGTAGAAGAAATGGAGGACAATCTAGCCGCCTCGAGCCTCGACTTCCAACCCGGATGGATTGACCAGATCGAGCGTATCCAGGAACAGCAACTCGGAGAAGAGCTGTAGCGGATTGCAGCAGTGTCCACGACCCCTCACCTCAGTCGATCCCAGGAGAGAAGATGGGTGCCGTAGTCTATCTGAAGGACAAATTCCTGCCTGCGTCCGAGGCTTCGATTGCAATCTACGATGCTGGAATCGTGCTCGGCGCCACCATCACCGAGATGACGCGCACGTTCAAACACCAACCCTTTCGGCTCGACGACCATCTGAAACGTCTCTACCGCTCCTGTCGTTGTGCAGGGATAACACCTCCCCTGGACTCGGGTCGGATGAGGGAGGTGTCGCTTGAGGTAGTAGCTCAGAACGCATCGCTCCTTGCTGAGGACCAGGATCTGAGCCTCGTCCATTTCATCACAGCGGGTGAGATCCCGAGCTACGCCGGCCTGGGACCCTCGAATGCGCCAGCGAACCCCACACTTTGTATTCACACCTTTCCCCTGGACTTTCGAAGGTTCACATCTCTCTTCAGCGAGGGCGCCCACCTGGTGACTCCCTCCATTCGCCACCCTCCACCTCAGTGTGTCGATCCCAAGATCAAGCACCGGAGCAGAATGTCTCAATGGCTGGGAGACCAGCAAACACATCAGGTCGATCCCCGGGCAATCAGCTTGTTTCTCGATCTCGATGGCAACGTGACCGAGACCGGCGGGGCGAACTTCGCAATGGTTCAAGATTCCGTCCTGATCGCGCCGACCTTCCGTAACAGCCTCCCCGGAGTTAGCCTGTCAACCGTCCAGGAGTTGTGCGGGAAGTTAGGCATCGGCTTCGAGCAGAGGGATTTCCAGGTCCACGATGTCGTGAACGCCGATGAGGCTCTCCTCCTTACCACGCCCTACTGTCTGGCTCCGGTAACACGGATCAACGGTTCACGAATCGGGACCGGCGAGGTCCAGGGACCGATCTTTACAAGGCTGATCGAGGCCTGGAGTCACCGAGTGAATCTAGACATCGTAGGGCAGATCGTCGGTGGAGGAGTGACATGATGAATTCGTCGCACGTCTGAACGTCGCACGTCGCACGTCGGGGATCTGGGTCGTAGGATGAGCATGGGTGTTCATGGTTCGCGAGGACTAGTGTGTTTCTCGGAATGGGGCCAAAACAGCTAGGGACGGGACTAAGCTGAAACTTCATCCGCTAGGAGGTCGTACAAGAGTCCATCGAACCGAGCCCTGACTGTTTGTAGGACGGGCACTCCTGCCCGTCGCCGTCCTTGACGGGCAAGAGTGCCCGTCCTACAACCGACACGGTGCTATCGATGTCGCGGTAAGAGACAACCCTGTTTCTTTCTCGAATGGGGCCAGGGCTTCCTGGGGATGGGACTGATCGAAAACTCGAGGGATTCAATGAAAGCTGAATCTGGGCAGCGTGTCTCGGTTCTGGGACTCGGAACCATGGGCCATGGAATAGCACAGTGCTTCGCGGCCGGAGGCTGCCAGGTACAGTGCTATGACGAACTGCCCGGGGCTCGAGACAGTCTTATCCAGAGAATCCGGTCCAATCTGGAGCAGATGGTCGAAGCGGGTATCTACGACGAAGAGTCGCTCCGGAAAATCGAGAGTCGCGTTCTGCTTTGTGGAAGCGAGGAAGAAGCGCTCGAGGGCACTCAGTTCGTCACCGAGGCAATCGTCGAAAATCTAGGAGTCAAGCAAGAGCTCTTCTCCAGGATTGAGGCCTTTGTCCCCTCCGACTGCATCCTCGCCAGCAACACCTCGAGCTTCCCCATGACCCAGATCTCGGAGCGGATGCGTTACCCCGATCGGGCGGTCGTCACCCATTGGTTCAACCCTCCCCACATTGTGCCACTGGTCGAGGTGGTGCCCGGAGAAAACACGGCTCCCGAGACAGTCCAGTTGGCAGTGGCGTTGGCGGAGCGAATCGGCAAACTACCCATTCTTCTCAACCGGGAACTTCCAGGTTTCCTGGTAAACCGGATACAGGTCGCGATCCTCCGCGAGGTCTGTGATCTTCTTGACCAGGGCGTCGCAAGTGCGGAAGACATCGACCGGGCCATTCGAGGAAGCGTAGGCCTTCGACTTGCCGCAATTGGTCCTCTCGAAGTCGCTGACTTTGCCGGTCTCGACGTGGGTGCCAGCGTCTTCCAGAATCTGGCTCCCCACGTCTGTTCGAATGCAGAGCTCCCCGCATCGATCCGAACCCTGGTGGAAGCCGGACATTTTGGGGCGAAATCGGGAAAGGGCTTCTATGACTACACTCCCGATTCAGTCGAGGCCCGACGCCGGGAACGAGATCGGCGTTTCCTGGAGATCGCAAAGTTGTTCCACGGCAGCTAGCGGCAGCTTAACGCCCCCTCCGGTTGCGGAGCACCGGATCATTAGAGGAAGAAACTTCCGTCATTTCTAGCTACGAACATCGAGAGCTGAGTGACGCTTGTAGCACGGGCACTCCTGCCCGTCGGTGTCCTCGACGGGCAAGAGTGCCCGTGCTACAGGTCAGTGCTCCGTCAGATGCTCTTTCTACACCTTCCTTCTGCCAATGAAGTTTCAGGTTAGCGCCGCCCAGGCTGGAAGCCGCCGGATCATACAGGAAAGAAACTTCAGTCGAGAGACGTGGGGGTGGCCTCCACGCTGGAAGTTTCAGCTTAGGGCCTGCCACGAGATGCTGAGAAGATGAAACTCCACCGGCACGGATTGCTGCAGAAACCAATTCGATTAGAATAGGACCCAATGAAGGGCCGAGTCACGCTTATCCTGGGCTGTTTTTCAGTTTGGCTTTGTCCCCAGCTTCCAGCAGCGGAATCCGGCCTCAGGAACGCTGTTAGATCGGCCACCGAAAAACTTCGCACACAAGCGGGCATCATTCCAGAAGGCCAGGGCGCCGCCAATCGCGAGCAGGACTCTGAGAAGACGATTCCTGTCTATGTGGTCTTACGTGGGGATCCCGCTGTTCGCACAGTCCTCGAAGCTCGCACATCTGCATTCCGGCGATCGACGACCAGCGTGAAACAGAGAATCTCACAGATTCGGGCACAGCAGGAGTCTCTCCTGACGCGGCTTCGTTTCCTGGGAGCTCGACACAGTTTCAGCTATCAGCGACTGGCCAACGCCATTCAAGTGAGACTGCCGGTTTCCAGCCTTCCAGAACTCCGCTCAATGCCGGAGGTCTTACGGATTGATCCCGTGACGCTGCACGAGATAGCCCTTGATTCCAGCGTTCCCTACACCGGAGCCCCTGTCGTTTGGGGCAGCGGCAGCTTCCCTCGGGATGGCAGCGGCATCACGATCGGCGTTATTGACACGGGTATCGACTACACTCACGCCAACCTGGGGGGCTCTGGTTTGGTTGCAGACTTTGAAGGAAACGACCCCGATGTCATCGAGCCGGGCACGTTTCCAAACGCCAAAGTCGTTGGCGGACACGATTTTGCGGGCAACTCCTACGACGCGTCCTCCAATGATCCGGGAATCAACACGCCGCTTCCTGATTCAGATCCTTTGGATTGCAACGGACATGGCACTCATGTTTCGGGATCGGCTGCAGGTCAAGGGGTCCTCGCAGGAGATGGCTTTGGGGGTCCCTACACAGAGGACCTGGATCTGGGACAGTTCGACGTTGCTCCCGGCGTGGCCCCGGGGGCAGAGCTCCATGCCTTGAAAGTCTTCGGCTGTCGGGGCGCGAGCCTATTGGTCATGGCTGCCTTGGAGCATGCCGTCGACCCAAACGGCGATGGAGACTTCAGCGATCGGCTGGATGTCGTCAATTTGTCGGTAGGCGTCGCCTTTGGGAACGGCATCGATTCCTCGGAGACCGAGGTGGGGATCATCAAGAACCTCGCCGACATGGGAACATCCGTAGTAGCCGCCGCTGGTAACAACGGAAATACTTTCTACGCCGTCGCCGCGCCCGGTATGGCTCCGAGTGCCATCTCGGTTGCCGCTTTGGACGACGCAGGGGTCGTCCCTGAAAGCATCACTTTCTCCCAGCCCAATCTGGCTGATCTGATCCGGGATTTCAGCTCGAGAGGTCCCAGTGTCAGGGGCAACGTCTTGAAGCCAGAGATTTCCGCTCCGGGCTTCGATGTCCTATCCTCCCTGGCGGGAACAGGCACGGGCGGGATAGCCCGAAAAGGCACCTCCTTCTCCAGTCCCCACGTCGCTGGAATGGCCGCTCTCTTGAGGCAAACCCACCCAAACTGGACGGCCCAGGAGATCAAGGCAGCTCTGATGAATACGGCTGATGTCATGATTGATGCTGGCGGGAACAAGTATCCTGAATCGTTGGCTGGTGCTGGTCGAGCCCGGGTCGATCGTGCAGCCCAGACCAGCGTGACAATTTCCTCGCAGGATAGCGAGGGGGAGGTTTCTTTATCGCTGGGCAGTCTGAAGCTGAGCGATGTCTATTCGAAGGACCACACCATCGTTCTGACGAATCATGGCTCCCAAGCAAAGACTTTCAGCATTGAGGTTGAAGAGACTGTGGGCGAAGTAGGCGTCTCCCTATCGCCCCTCCAGGAGACTGTCCTGGTTCCCGGCAACGCTTCGGCCACGACCGTGTTGCGCTTTCAGGCAGACCCACTCCAGTTTGACCGGACCACTGACCCCACCACACCGCTGACGCAGCAGAACGAGTCCCGCCACACCCTGTTCGAAATAAGTGGCAAGATCCGATTCGACGACGGAGTGCTTCCCTTGCGTCTTCCCTACTACGGAGTCATCAACGCTGCCTCTGCCATGCATGCGGATGCCGCCCATCTTGGGCTTCCGCGAAGCCCCTTGAATAGCCTTTCCCGTTCTAGCCAGAGCGATCGCATCGCTGTCTCCATTCCAGTGAGCGGTGAGTCTGCCCATCCGCAGCCTCTGGTTAGCGTCTTCGAGGTTGGGCTCGAAAGTCCCGCCAGTGAGTCGAGCGACTTTCTGGAGGCCGCTGCTGATATCCTTTGGGTGGGTGTGACAACCGACCTGCATTCGGTTCAGGCTTTCTCTGAGGCCCATCTCTACTTCGGTCTGGCTACCCGCGAAGAGTGGACAACCTCCAATAGCTTGGAGATCGAGATTCTGATCGATACCGATCAGGATGGCAGCGATGACTATCGCGTCCTCGCCTCGAATTCGGGAACAGCCAGAGGTAGCCTCGACACGGATACGTTCATCACGACGGTGACCGATCTGGAAACGAGTCAGCGCGCACCTGACTCCCTGATAAACATCGTTCCTCCGGATCTGGCGGATACTGCACTCTTCAACAACAACGTCATGATCCTTCCCGTCTCCTACAGCAGTCTCGGCCTGAGCGTGGAGTCTGCAAGCTTCGACTACAAGGTACGAACGACGGTCAGGGACAGCCTGAACGACGAAATCAGCGGGGGCAGCTTTGACGCAGCCAACCCCGTCATTGACTCGGCCTCCACGGGGCTTTCAGGCTTCCCCCTGCATCCTGACGGAAGCCCGATTCGGGTGAACGTGGACCTTGCTGCCCTGGCGACCGCATCAGCCTCTGGGCCCCCCCGTCGACTGCTTCTGCTTCACCACCACAATGCGGATTCTGAGAGGGCGGAAGTCGTTTCCCTTCACCTCCCGGCCGATCTGGGAATCTCCAGGTCCGGGGGAAATCTTCAGCGGGTCCTGGTGGGCAGCTCCTTTTCAAGCTCACTGCGAGTGAAGGTTACGGAACAGAATGGCCAGGGTGTCGGCGCTGTCGAGGTCACTTTCTCCGCCCCCATCTCCGGGCCCAGCGGAACCTTCGCAAATGGATCCGGTATGTTCAGTACTGTCACGGCGGGAGATGGGATAGCGGATTCTTCCCAATTCATTGCCAACCTGCTTCCGGGAAGCTTCCAGGCCACGGCGGCCGCAGCGGGTGTTCCAGGTCAGATAGAGTTCGAGCTCGCCAATGATCCAGCGACGCTACTGTTCTGCCCAGGAGACATCAATGGGGATCAGACCAGGGACATCCTCGATCTGATCCTTATTCTGCGGGATATCTCGGGGAAAGCCCCCCTGACGGGACAATCTCTGTTTGCGGCCAACCTGGATGGCGACGGAGAAATCGACGTTTTGGATGCAGTTCTCCTGTTGCAACACCTGTTCGGAACTGCACCTCTGGATCAATGTTCTACGGGACCTTAGCAAGCCGTCCCAGGGCTATCGTGGGGACTCGATGTATTTGTTCAGCCCACATTTCATCCCTTGCCTTCGCACGTGCCCCTGCCCGGGGCTGTTCAAGGACCCGGATGCGGCTGAGGAATGAAGTCGCGCACGGGTAAGGGCAAGGGCAAAGGCAGATGCTACACCCGTGCGATCCGATCCCAACTTTGAGAAAGGAAGACATGTCGAACAATCGAATGAGCCATTTGAGTCTTCGGATACCCCGATCCATCCTGATCGCATGCGCGGTTGGCGTCGTCGTCCTGGCGTTTGCGCTGACGTCATCGAGCCGCCATGCAGAGGCGATAGAGATCGGAAAACACAACACCCACCTGCTGCCCGCAGGCAAAGAGGCGGACGGGATCATCGGCGATTTTGTCCTGCGCAACCAGAGAATCCACGCCGTGATCAGCGGGGGCTTGGCCAATCGGCGGGCGAACATGATGCACGATCGAGATTCTTCGATTCCCGGCACCGTCTTCGATCTCGATCTGGTGGGAGCCGGGAATGACCAGATCACTTCTTTCCGTCCCGGCCACCAGCGTGGCCAGGTCAGCTATGTCAAGATCCTCAGCGCTAGCGGAAACGCCGCTGCCATCGAAGCGGTCACGACGGCGGCCAAGGGTGACGGACTCTACACCCGCCACCTGTACACCTTGGAATCGGGATGGCAACACCTCGAGATCCTCTCGACCTTTCGTAACGAGTCGAGTCAGACAAGAGAAATCGAGCCGCTGCCGGTATGGAAAGCACCCGCAGGTTACGAGAAGCTGAACCAGTTTTCGCAGGTTTGGAAGGCTGGTGACATCCGGGTTGGAGACAGCATAGACCCCTTCGATAAGCGCTCCTATGCCTGGGTACCTCTTTCCAAGCAGGGTATCTCACCACTAGAAGACAGGTTCGAGCTGCGTCCTGGCCAGGAAAGGAGCTATGCTCTGGCCCTGGCGGTGGCTGACTCCCCTCTGGAGGCGTTCGGCCTCGCCTCCAGTCTGATTGGACCTAGCGGTCGGGTCAAAGGTAGCGTGCTGGATAGCGCTGGCAAACCTGCCCTGCACGCTGCTCTGCTGATTTCCGTCAACGGTGTCCAGCTGCCCGCATATCCCGGTCCTGGCGGAGAGGTGAACTTCCTCCTTCCCCCTGGAGAATACGGAGGGATCCTCGCCGACCTGGGAAGACCGGAGCAGAAGTTCTCGTTGGCAGTGGAGCAGGACCAGACTGCCAAGCTCCAGCTCTCTCCGCCTCCCGCTGCTGCCGTGTCGTTTCGGATTAAGGACAGTAGCGGTCAACCGTCACCTGCCAAAGTCCAGTTTCTGGGTATCAAGGGCACAGATACGCCAAATTTCGGGACGGATTACCGAGCCCACGGTTGCGACCACCAATATCAGACCCACGACGGTGTCTTCACCCAACAGGTCCCTCCAGGGGATTACCTGGTCAGAATCACGAGAGGTCCCGAATACGATCTCTTCGAGAAGGAAGTGCAGGTGAAACCGGAGAAAGAGCTCCACATCGACGCTACTCTGGCGCGCACGGTGGATACCACGGGTTGGATCAGCACCGACTATCACTCTCACTCCACTCCCAGCGGTGACAATCATTGCAATACCCATGATCGCCTTATCAATTTCGCGGCCGAACAGGTGGAGTTCATCCCTACCACGGAGCACAACCGTATCTACGACTGGACACCGTATATCAAGCGATTGGGCTTGTCCCGGCTACTGTCCACAACGGTTGGCCTCGAGCTGACGGGAAGAGGGCAGCATTTCAACTCTTTCCCTCTGACGTACGCCCCTCTTACTCAGGACGGCGGTGCGCCGGAGTGGCAGTTCGACCCGCGCCTGAATGCGATCGTCTTGAGGAATCTCTCCGACGCGGGCTCCGATCGATGGGTTCAGGCCAATCACCCTCGGGTTGGCGAGATCTTCAATGATAGGGACGCTGATGGCGTTGGAGACGGAGGATTTATCGGTTTCGAGTCGCTGGTCGACGCGGCAGAAGTGTGGAGCACGCAGATCTTGAACCCCGATCCGACCTATTTTCGGACGCGAGACGGAGTGAGGGTTGAGATTGAAAATCGCACGTTCGGTTGGCTTCAGCTGCTCAATCAGGGAAGGCATGTCTGGTGCGTAGCCGTTAGTGATGCTCATCGGGTCTTCGGCGGAAACGGCGTAGGGGGCTGGCGCACCTACGTCCCCAGTTCCACCGATGAGCCCGGCGATATCGATTCGAGCGAGGTGATCCGGAACTCCAAGGCCGGACAGATGATGATCACGAACGGGCCTTTTCTCGAAGTGGCAACAGATCAAGGGCTGCCGATCGGCTCCAGACTGACCTCTCCCGGTGGCATCACGCTTCGCATTCGGGTCCAGACTCCGAACTGGATCGACATTGACCGGGTTCAAGTGCTTGTGAACAGCCGTCCACTCCCGGAGTACAACTACACGCGTTCTTCGCATGGACAGCAGTTTGGAAACCGTGTCGTCAAGTTTGAGCAGCAGGTCCGCATCAACTTGCCCCGGGACGCGCATCTCATCGTGGTCGCCACCGGTGAGTCCAGCAGCTTGGAAAAAGGCTGGGGCCGCAGCCCAGAGGCCTATATGCGGCCGGTTGCGTTTACCAATCCGATCTATGTGGACGTAGACGGAAACGGCTTCCAGCCCAATGGCGATACCCTGGACCATCCGCTGCTGGTAGCGATGCAGTCCAACTGATGAGCAGCCCGCGAAGGCGAGCTTGACCTCGCGACACCAAGCGATAGCCTGGGCTGACCAAGATCGCTGGAGCTATGCTCCGAGGAGACTCAATGGCACGTCAGCTGTGGCTCTATCCTCTACTCAACTCGCTTCTTCTGGTGGCACTAGCCGGAGCCCTGTCCGAAAACCTACCCGGGGCGACAGAGAAGTACTTCCCCCAGGCGATCCGTGGGGATGCGCTCAATACAACGCGCATCCTGGTCTGGAACCTCGGCACCTCAGCCGCCAACGTTACCATCGAGTTCTTCAATCAGTCAGGAGAAAAACTGGAGTCCCGGATTATCCTACTCGAGAGAAATGGAAGCGAGGAGATTACCCTGGGCGGACCATCCGTAGAGCAAATCATCGACAACACATTGCTGACGGTAGGCTGGGTCAAAGTAACCTCCGATCAGGATGTCCTGGCCACAGCATTTTATTCTCTCCAGTTCGGAGAGGTCTCAGTTCCCCCAGTGGGAGTGCTGCCCGTTTCCCTGAATGACTGGTGGAGCGGAGTCGGCGAAAAGTCCGACATCGTGGACACGGCGATCGCAGTGGCCAATCCCGGAGTTGATCAGGCCGAGTGTGAGTTGACCGCCCACCAGACCGATGGCAATACCGCCGGATCAGCCATCATTCAGCTAGGCCCGGGTGAGCAGACGGCACAATTCATTAGCCAGCTGATCCCCGATCTTCCCCTTCCCTTTCAAGGCTGCCTGAACCTGCACTGCGACCAGGGCAAGGTCGCCCCGGTCACGCTGACTCAGCGCGCTAGCGACGGGACGGTCGCTGCGGTCGCAATGGATACCTCCTTTGGATCCGCGAAACTCTACTTTCCGCAAGCCCTCCGGGGTGATGCCCAGAACACGACGCGAATCCTGATCTGGAATCCTGGAGCTGAGTCGGTTGATACTGCCTTACGATTCTTCACTCAGTCAGGGCAGGAAGAAGAGATTCGGGCTGTGACCCTGGCGAGTAAGGCAACTGCGGAGATCGTTCTGGGCGGGCCGGATGCTGCCCTGGCAGTGGGCTGGGTCGAAATCAGAGCCGCTGGATTGGTCCTGAGCACTGCTTTCTACTCCGTTGAGGTCGATGGAGTGACACTTCCCCCGGTGGCCGTGCTTCCCGTCAGAGGTTCTCCGGTGTGGAGCGGCCCAGGCGAGGTTTCCAGCCTTGTGAACACTGGGCTTGCGGTTGCCAATACCGGACCCGATACAGCAGACTGCAAGTTGCAGACCTACACAGAAATCGAGGGAAGAATCGTTGGATCGACACTCTTCCAGCTGGCGCCTCGAATCCAGACTGCCCTCTTCTTGCCTCAGATGATACCCAGTCTACCGATCCCCTATGAGGGAAGTTTCAGACTCAGCTGCGAAGGAGGGAGCGTGGTACCCGTCACCCTGACTCAGCGCACCACCGACAATGCGATCGTAGCCGTTGCCATGTCGCCTATCCCTTAGTACCGCATTTCATAAATACGGTACGAAGGGCGGTAACGGAAACTGAGAATCTGGGTTACTTTCGGATCAAACCTATTGGTTCTCACTCCACCCTTGCCCGTTCCGGCAGTCGTCTCGGGTTCTCCTGGTCTGAAACGCCAGGCCTTGATGCAGCGCGAAAGTGAGCTCAGGGCAAGACAAAGGGTAGGGCAAGGGCAAAGGCAAAGACAAGGACAAGGGCAAGAAAATCGCGACAACTACTCGGTGGGCCGGTGAATCTGTCTCATCAGGGAGTCGATCTCTGGCGGCGGTGGGGCAGTACAGAGGGAAACGACTACAATGGTGAGCAAGGTCACGGGTGCGCCGATCAGGGCCGACGAAGTGGCCGGAATCCACGTTGCCAGGGAGGTTTCTCCCCAGAAGAGCGCCCCAATCGAGATGAAGGCTCCCACCAACATCCCGGCAATACCTCCCTCTCGGGTAGCGCGGCTCCACCAGATTCCCAAAACGAAAACCGGAAAGATGGTGCAGCCCGCGATAGCGAAGGCCATGGCTACAATCTGGCCAATCAAGGCAGGTGGATTCAGGGCAACCACCATGATTGATAATCCCAGAATGACCGTTCCAATCCTCGCCACCAGGACTCGTTCTCGGGCCGAGGCAGTAGGCTTGAAGAGTCCGAAGTAGAGGTCATGTGCGAAGGCCGCCGACCCCGCCATGAGTAGCCCGCCTACCGTGCTGAACGCAGCAGAAATGGCACCCGCCGCCAAGAGGCCGGCAAACCATTCAGGTAGACCTGCGTTCTCAGCCGCGTTGATGATGATCACATCAGCAACTTCTTTACCACCGTCCGGATTGAGGATCTTCCCGAAGGCGGCGAAAGCGGGCGAGCTCCAGTAGAGGATACCGATGAAGAATAGCCCCCAGACCACCGATGTCCGAGCATCCCGAGCATTGGGTACCAGGTAGAAGCGTTGGATCACGTGGGGCAGGCCGGCCGTACCCACCATCAAGGTGAAGCAAAGCGCGATCCAGCTGTAGAGGCCCTCATCTCCCCAGGGAAGCACGAATTCCGGATGAGTAGTCTGGAGCTGGGCTACCGCCTCTCCATATCCGATCTGCGGTACCAGATAGAAAAAGCCCATCTTCTTTGCAATGAAGAACAGCGGCAAAAGAAAGGCCGTGATCAGGACGACATACTGGACCTGCTGGTTCCGCACCACCCCCAGCATTCCGGACAGCAGCACGTAGGAGAGGACGACAATGGTCCCAGCAATAATCGATAGACGGTAGTCCATCCCGAAGATCCACTTGAACATCTCGCCGATTCCCTTGTATTGACCGACCGCGTAGACAAAGGAAATGGCCAGAGTGATCAAGGCAGCCAGAAATCGAGCGACCCTGGAGTAGTAGCGATCGCCGATGAAATCGGGGGCCGTAAACTTGCCATAATTTCGGATCTGGGAGGCCATCAGTACCAACAGCAGAACATACCCGCCGGTCCAGCCCAGGACGTAGGCCAGTCCGAAGTATCCCTGCAGATACAGCAGTCCCGCCATACCTAGAAAGCTGGCAGCACTCATCCAGTTACTGGCAATGGCCATCCCCGACGCAAAGGGCCCGATCTTCCTACCCGCGACCCAATATTCATCCAGGTTGCGGACGCGGCTGAGGACGCCTACCAGCACGAACAGAAACAGGGTGGCAGCCAGAATCAGAGCCGGAACCGTCTTCACCTCAAGGGCTTCCATGGTCGTTCCCTTCTACCTCGGAGGTGGCTACCAGCTCCTTCGCGATGATCTGGTCGTAGCGTCGGTTGAACAGCAGGCAGAGGAGGAGAAACGCGAGAATGGCGAACTGTCCCGTGAACCAGTAGTGGAAGGGGAAGCCCAGAAAACGTGCATCCGTCAGCCAGCTCGAACCGAGCGAGTCTCGTTGGATCAGTACCAGAAGGAACTGAAAGCCATAGACCACCAGGAACCAGAGGGCCAGCACCACGAAAATAAGACGGGTTACTGCTTTGAAGTACCGACCTCTAGGACGCAGCAAGTTGACGGATTCCATGCTTTCCTACACCTCACGATAGCTGGGACGAGGACAGGGCCGGGTCATACTACCACACCACTGCTGGGCAATCCCTATCTGAATCCAGAGGTCGAGGTATGGGACATCTGGAGGAAGCAATCTTCGGGAGGGGGGGCCCACTGGAAGTCCCTTACTAGAACGAACCCAGATGAGGATCGGATGCAAGAATCTTTGCTTCGGGCAGGCCCAACTCTCTGCGGACCAAATTGGTACCCTCCACTAGAGCAACGCACTTGTAGAAAGCAATCCGGCGGGAGATTCCTTCTCGTCCGAAGCCACAATCCGATGTCACCAGCAAGCGCTCCACTGGAATGTGACGCAGGGCCTTGCGGATGAGCTCAGCCACGACTTCGGGTGGCTCGACGACGGTGTTGGTGTGACTGACAACTCCTACGGCGATCTTCTTGTCGGAGGGATACTTTTCGAAAAGGGGCAAATCACGTCCCCCGGTACTTGCACACTCGAAGGTGATCACGTCGGCGTCGAGGTCGAGCAGGTGGGGCAATGCCGCCTCGTAGCTGGGGCGCTCCCAGAACAGGCTCTGCTGATTGGGATTACCCCAACAGGTATGCACCCAGATCTCGGCTTCTACCCCCTCGACCTCTCGATTGAAGGCCTCGGTGAAGAAATCCAGGTCGGCTGGCGTGGTCTTCGGATTCAGGGCACGGAAATGGTGCTGAGGCTCCTCTACCTGAATCAGGCCACAGCCGGCAGCCACCAGTTCTTTCAGCTCCCCGTTGATGATCGACGCCAGATCCATGATCAGTTCGCGGTCGGAGGAATAGGCCTGGTTCCAGAGCATGCTGGAGAGGGACTGGGCACTGATGCTGCCAAACTTCACTGGACGATCGACTAACCGCTGAGCTGCCTTCCAGACCGCCGCATACTCAAGGGGTCCGCGTTCGAGCTTCTCTACTGCCGTGGGGGCTTGGTAGGCCTCCTGTACCTCCCACAGGATCTTTCCCGGACGAAGATCCAGGCGCTCTGACCATCCGGGAGCGGTATCGCGATGCCCCTCGATGCCGGAGATTCGCTCGAGGGGATAAAAAAACCAGGACCTCCCCCCCACATCCAGGTCGAATCGGCAGTCGCCATCCGTCAATATATCCAGCCCGGCCCTTACCTGATCATTGAGGATGCAGGCAACGGCGTCCAGGTACTGTTCGCGGTAACTTGCATCCGTGAGTGCCTGCTTGAAGGCTCGACCCCTGAGACTCTCCTGAAACCACTGGGGCCTCGGATAGGAGCCGACGATTGCCGTGGGGAGCAGTCTATCCCGTGTGATTCCAAACATGGTTATCCTTTGGCTGAGGTCTAAGGTACGATAACCGCGCCAAAGATCAAAGGTATTGAGGCCCTCAGGGCCCTTAGCTTATGGCTGATAAGCGACCGAACATCCTCTGGTATTGTACCGACCAGCAGCGTTTCGACACTATTGGCGCTCTGGGAAATCCCCACGTGAGGACTCCAACCCTCGATCGACTGGTAGCCAGTGGAGCTGCCTTTACACACGCCTATTGTCAGAGTCCGATTTGCACACCCAGCCGCTCGAGCTTCATGACGGGAATGTATCCAGGCAGAATTCACAACTGCCGCAACGGGAATGAGTCCTTCGCCAACCACCCCAAACTGATCTCAAGACAGCTCGCCGACAGTGGCTATGACTGTGGAATGGTGGGGAAGTTCCACCTCCAGAGTGCGGCCAGCCGAACCGAGCCGCGACTTGATGACGGTTACAGCTATTGGAGGTTCAGTCATGCTCCCCGTGACGACTGGGCCCAGGGTCATGACTACGCCGACTGGGTGCGCCACCAGGGCGGAGACCTGGACTCGCTCCGGCAGAGTGACGACCGCGTCCCACCCGACTTGCATCAAACCAAATGGGCTTCGGACTGCGCCCTCGAGTTCATCACGCAGCGACGAAGTCAGCCGTGGATGTTGACAGTGAACGTCTACGATCCCCACCCACCCTTTATTCCTCCCCGCAGCTACGCGGAGCGCTTCGACCCCAATTCCCTCCCCGGTCCCCACTTTCGAGAAACCGATCTTCAACAGCAGAGGCGGCTCGGATCCCTCGATTTCCAGACTCAGGCCAGGCCTCCCTCGGAGTTCGAGGGACGGCAGCAGCAGGCTCTCTACTACGCGATGATCGCCCAGATCGATGATCAGCTCGAGCGCATTCTGACCTGCCTGGAGGAAACGGGAGAGCGCGAGAACACCGTGATCATCTTTACCAGCGACCACGGTGAGATGCTGGGCGATCATGGATTGCTCTACAAGGGCTGCCGCTTCTACGAAGGCCTGGTCCGGGTGCCGTTGATCTTCAGCTGGAAGGCCCAGATTGTAGCGGGTCTGAGAAGCGATGCTCTGGTAGAACTGATCGATAAATCAGCAACGATCCTGGACCTGGCAGGGGTGGCAGCTCCGGCTCAGCTTCAGGGCAAGAGCCTGGTCCCGATCCTAAAGGGAGAGAAAGCGCCCAATCACCATCGAGATTTCGTCCGCTGCGAATACTACGATGCGCTCGATTCAGCCTTCGTTCCCGGCAGCGGAGACGGAACCTTCGCCACAATGTACCGAGACCGGCGATACAAGCTGTGCATTTACCACGGCCACCAACTGGGCGAACTCTACGACCTCGAGGCAGATCCCTGGGAATTCAACAATCTCTGGCACGATCCCGGCCACAGCCAAATCAAGTCCGATCTAGTCCATGCCAGCTTCGACGCCACCCTGCTGGCATCAATGGATGTAGGAAGCCAGCGCATCGGGCCCTATTGAAGACGGAGTAACTTCCAGATTCCAAGCACCAAGGGTTAAAGCCGGGTTCGAACTTGGAAGGGCCGCCCAGGCGCGAGCGAGTGCTCTAGTCGAACTGGAACGAGTATATCTTGGCGTAGCGGATCGAGATCTTCAGCTGCAACGCCGCTTCGCCCAGCAATCTGTGTCCTCGGAAGTATTCGGCCCAGGTAGGTCATGCTCAGCCTCCTCCCAGGGTATCCGAAAAAGCCACTCCTACACCTATTCACGAAAAGTAGGCCGGCGCCGATGCCACCCTGTCGCCTGCTCGAAGGCATGGGCCATCTGACAGGCCGCGCCGTCTCTCATGCCTCCCGCTACGAAGGCCAGGCCCACAGGCAGGCCCCGGCGTGTGAATCCGCAGGGGACCGAGATTGCCGGGATACCCGCCAGGGTTCCCTGGTACTGGAGCCCGGCTTCCAGATTGGGGCGCTCCGACTTGCCGGCATCCGCCGGCCGTTCGATGGGAGTGGCTCCCAGGGGATTCATGGGCGCTACGAGGACATCGAATCTGCGTGTCAACTCGCCGACAGCCCGGACGACGGCCTGGCGGATGCGAAGCGCCTTCATATAGTCGGGCGCCGGGATCAGGGCCGCCGCTCTCCAGCCGATCCAGCGATCCTTGTTCAGCAGGGCCCGCTGGAGTCTGCCGTCCCTGAGCCAGGGTTCGAAAACGGAGAAGCCCTCCACCTGCCAGATGAAGCTGCTCACCTCCCGGTAGGGAAAGCTGAGCAGCTGGACATCCTCCAGGATCACCCCGAGGCCCTGCAGAACATCGAGAGCCTGCCGGTAGGTGTCCTCTACGGGAAGACCCCGGAGCTGCTGGAACTCCGCGCGGATGACTCCCACGCGCCGTCCTGCGATTCTCTCCCCGGGACGGAAATCAAAGGGAGCGCTGACCGACGTAGGGTCATGCGAGTCGGCGCCGTGGATGGCGGCCAGCACCGTCGCGCAGTCGGCCACGCGGCGGGCCATGGGACCCACCTTGTCCATGGTCCAGCTCAGCGGCATGATCCCGTGTCGGCTCACCCGGCCGTAGGTCGGCCGCAAGCCGACGATGCCGGTGGTGCTGGCGGGGCGAAGAATCGATGTCGTCGTCTCTGAACCGATGGCAAACGCCGCCAGCCCTGCCGCCACACTCGCGGCGGGGCCGGTCGAGGAGCCGAAGGTCCAGTGATCCAGTTTCCAGGGATTGTGTACCGGCCCGTTCAGCGCAGCCTCAGGCAGCCCTCCGGCGGCCAGCTCACTCATGGACAGCTTCCCCAACAGGACGGCCCCGGCACCCCGAAGCCGCTCGATGATGGTGGCATCGTGATCGGGAACCTGATCCTCGAACAACCGTGAGCCCCAGGTGGTCCGAATCCCCTTCGTCGCCACCAGGTCCTTCACGGCGTAGGGAACGCCGTGCAGTGGTCCTCGGTAACGGCCGGCCACGATCTCGGCCTCAGCCCGCCGGGCCTGCCGAATCGCCACATCCTCGGTCGGGGTGATGTAGGAATTCAGCTTGCCGTCCAGATCCCGGATACGCTCCAGGTAGGCACGGGTCAGCTCCACCGGGGAGATCTGCTTCGACTCGAGCTGGGCTGCCAGCTCGCCGATCGACTGGTAACAGAGATCCTCACTCATGGGGTACGGTCGTCCTCACCGCCGTCGGGGCGAAAGACAAAGGCCGGCTCCAGAGTAAGGGGAATCTCGAAATCCCGAATGACCTGGATCGCCCGGACAGTCTGCTCCAGAGCCGGCCTCATTCGCTCCAGCTCCAGTTGGTTGGCAGCTGGCTGGCCCAGAAACTCCAGGAGCACCTTAACGGTCTCCAGGGAAAGTGCCTGGGTCGTTCGTGTTTCTTGCAGCGTAGCCTCCAGCAAGCTTTCTCCGGCGAGACCGCCCGCCGTGAGGCTTGCGAGGGCACGTCTGGTGAATCGGATGTTCGGTGAGGTTTTCGGCATAGGTTCGCTCATTATTCTGGCTAACAGTACCGCATGAGTGGATGTCCAGGTCAACACCTCGAACACAGTTGACGAAGTCGCGCCGGAAGGTATCGCGCTAACAAAGAGAGGTAGCCTAACGTAGAAGCCCCTGCAGGATTGCTAGTGGGGCCTTCTCAGGCAGGACCTGGGCACGGTGGGAGATGATCAGTGTCTGTTCCAGCGCGAAACGGCCCGACAGGGCCGCATGCGGAACGATGTCGGTAAAGACCAGCCAACTAGCGCCGGGTGGAAAATCCCAGGAATAGGTCGGGAAGTCGCTCAAGAGGCTCTGATTCTCCTTCAGGTAGTGGTGGAGGCGGAGCATGAAATCGTCATAGGAAGATCCCACTCGTACCGAGAGCCCAAGCCTACGAAGCTGCATTTTGAGGGACCGGACCGCTCGCGTTGCAACTCCCGGGGCGGCCAACAGATGATCGGGAATACTCCCCTTCCCTTGCAGGTATTCGATCAGTTGGGGCAAGGGATCGGCCGTCAACCAGCGTCTCTGTTGATCCGGGTTGATATTCGTGAAAAAACGGAGGATCCGATCCCCCTCAGTTGGCCGCGTAGGAAAGGAATCGACGTGGAGCAAATCGTTTCTGGCCCGCAGCCTGACGTCGCGTCCTTCTTCCTCCTGAGGCCGGAAGCTGGCGTAGTCCACCTTCCAATTTATGGCGTAGTCGGGCAACAGTCTAGCGAGGAAATCAATGGCTGCTCCCGAATAGCGTCGCATGACTGCAAGCAGACGCTCCCTATCCGTTTCAGAGCCTTTCTTGAATCCTGTGATTCGGTCCAGCTGGGGCCGATAGGCAATGTTCTTATGAAACTGAGCCCCGGTCTGTTTCTGGCTTAAAAGAAACTGGAGATCCGCCTCAGCCAGCTCAAAAGGCAGGTGCTCGAAAAAGAGGATGTTTCCCTCTTCCAAGAGCCGGCAGTAATCCGACGACGAAGCAGACTTCTCTTCTCCCCTAGCTTCTTCGACCGGAACGAGTCGCATAACCGAGAGTCTAGAAGTCCGCAAAGGCCAGAGTCAACCAGCTCAGCAGGTCAACCCTAGCCCGTATTTCTCATCGCTGGTCTACTGCGTCGCCGCAAACATCCGTCCTGGCTGTGTTACGCTCTCTCGGCCTCCTCGACGTACTGCACGAGTACGACTGCGGGGGCCTCGGTCGCAAGCCTTGCCAGGACGGCCCTTGCGGCGCCTCGCTACGACAAGCGATGAGAAGTCCGGGCTAGCTCCCAGACCTCTCTTCCTCTCGGGAATTGGCTCCTTGGACCCCCGCGGTACTTCCTAGCTTGCCTCTCGTCCAGAACCTAACTGTAGCGAGCGACCTCATATCGCGGAGAAACGCTGACCTTCGGTGGATGTTTCCCGTTCAAGGAGGCCGCTTCAGCGGCCTGGCGCGAAGCGTATTAGACCGGTCCTTCACAGGGCCGGGTGGGCGAGCAAGCAGATGCCGGAGCCTGCTTTAGCGGGCTTCTCGAATGCAGGCTTCAGCCAGGCTCCGGGTCGAAGATGGCTAAAGCCGCGGTTCGAGAAGGACCTTGAAAGGCCCTCAGGAGGGATAGCGCCGCAGCTGACCCCGGCCTGAAGGCCGGGTCTACTACGCGCGTGCCGGGCACGCGCGCTGTCTGGGAGGGTGCAAGTCCCTCCGCCAACCTGATGGAGGTGAAGGCTAGCGAAGCACAAGGGCGTCACCGCGAGGTGGGGTCTGAAGGAAGTGTGGAGCAAACGTACGAGCCGACGCACAGAAACTGGATAAGTAGGCGCCAAGGTCGGACGAGTCAGCGCGTGGTGACGAAGTCCATATCCATCAAGATCCGGAAGCGTAAATCCAGCGGTTGTGTACGGAAAGACAGCGTCCTTACCCCGGGAGGCCTGGGAGGCTGTCCCTTGAAGGACAGGTGGAATCGTAAGGTTTCATAGCGCCCTCCAGGAGTCCGCAGAGGGCATAGTAGGTGGGGAAACTCACGGAAGGCCCGAACGGTAGGGAGAGGTTAGTAGGTGTCCAATCTTAAGGGTGATCAACAGAGGCAGAGAAGTCCGAAGCGGACCTCAAACCGAACAGCTGGGGTGCGGCCCCAGGGAAGCGGGGAGACGGCGGATTCATCCTTAGCGAAAGGGCGAACCGAAGGCCCGATGTTTGGTGAGAACGTCATGGAGGAGATATGCGAGCGAAGTAATCTGGAAGCGGCGTTGAGACGAGTGCGAGCGAACCGAGGGGGTCCGGGAGTGGACGGGATGACCGTCGATGAACTGCCGGAGTACCTGAAGGCGAACTGGCGGTCGATCAAAGAACAGCTGCTGTGCGGGGAGTATCAACCGCGACCTGTCAAGGGGGTGGAGATTCCGAAACCGGGAAGGAAAGACAAGCGAAGACTCGGGATTCCGTGTGTGATCGATCGATTTATCGAGCAAGCGATGCTGCAAGTGCTGCAACGCAAGTGGGATCGCACGTTCTCAGAGTCCAGCTATGGCTATCGACCGGGGCGCAGGGCTCATCAGGCAGTGGCGCGTGCCCAAGACTACGTGAAAGCGGGCTACGGGACCGTGGTCGATCTCGATTTAGAAAAGTTTTTCGATCGAGTTCACCACGATCGTTTGCTGAGCCGGCTGGCGCGGGAGATTGGGGACAAGCGGGTACTGAAGTTGATCCGAGCGTATCTAAGCGCGGGGATTCTGCGGTACGGACTGGTGAGTGCGCCGACGGAAGGGACGCCGCAAGGCAGCCCCCTGTCCCCCTTTCTCTCGAACGTGGTTCTGGATGAGCTGGACGAGGAACTGGAGCGCCGGGGTCACCGTTTTGTCCGCTATGCCGATGACTGCAACATTTATGTGCGGAGTCGGCGGGCGGGGGAGCGAGTGATGGCGAGTGTGAGCCGGTTTGTGAGCCAGCGACTGAAACTGCGTGTCAATCGGGAGAAGAGTGCGGTGGATGAGCCCCAGAAGCGGAAGTTCTTAGGCTTCACGTTCACGGGAGGCCGATCGCCCAACCGGCGCAAGATTGCGCCGGAATCGATCCAGCGGTTTCGATCCCGGGTGCGTCGTTTAACGCGGCGTAACCGGGGGATCAGCCTGGAGCAGCGTGTGGACGAATTGTCCCGCTACCTCCGGGGCTGGATTGGATACTTTGGGTACGTCGAGAGCCCCTGGGTCCTGCGGGGTCTGGACAGCTGGATTCGTCGTCGCCTGCGCAGCGTCCAATGGAAACAGTGGAAGGTCTACCGGCGACGCCAGGCGGAGTTGATCCGGCTGGGCGTGAGTCGGGATATGGCCCAGCGGACCGCGTGGAGCGTCAAGGGCCCTTGGGCCCTCAGTCAAGCGCCCGGGGTCCGGATAGCGCTTCCGAATGCTTATTTCGATCGGTTAGGTCTTCCTCGGTTGGCTAATCATCAGCGCATTCAACCCTAGCGAACCGCCTTGGTACGGACCCGTATGCCTGGTGGTGTGGGAGGGGAAGGCCCGTGAGGGCTTCCCCTATCCCGAGTTCGCGCCAGACCGCTGAAGCGGTCTCTTTGGAGACTACATCATGCCGAGGTAGGAAACTTGATCAGTCTGTGAACTTTTTCTCGACCAAGGAGTCTCTAGCGAGCGACCTCGTACCCCGACATCAGAGAGGTCAACCCCTGCAGGGTTGATCTCTTGAGGCATCTCGGGCTCCACTCAAGATTCCTCTGACAGGTCGAATCCACCCACCGCGCTACGCCGCGTGCCAACCCGACAGGGATTGATCCTTGCCATTCTCAGCCCACTGAGACAAGGGGCCGCCGAAGACGCCGTGGAAAACCTTAGAGTATCCGGCTTCAGACGGCAAACCCTTCCAGGAGTGCCAAGCGCACCAGCTGTATCGCGTTCAGACTGATTCGTGTCCGATCTGGCCTGCCCCGTCCCGCGATGTTGTAGGTCCTTGTTCTGTGGTCTTTTCCGTCGGTGATGGAAAGATAGGTCGCCCCTCTTCCCAGATTGTGGCTGCGCTGGCCCGGCTCGGGCACACCGTGAACTGCCAGTCCCCAGTCCGCTTCTTCTCGGCGACAAACCGCAGAAGCCAGTTCCGCGACCAGGGTGTTGGGATCCTTTGGAGAACCTTTTCTCTCGCTGCTAGAACCGGCGGCAAGCAACCGCTCGATTGATTTGGCATCGTTGCAGATGACGCCTCCGAGAAAATGCTCGTCGCTGGCCTGCTGTAGTCGCTCAGCTACCATGCCGCTAGTGACATCCTCATAGACGGCAAGGGTCAGGTTTCGCTCGCGCAGGATCTTGCCCACCGCCTCTTCCAGGGTCTCCTCGTCGGCTCCAAAGATATGCTTTCCCAGGAGGCTCCGAACCTCCTGCTCGACCGGATCAATCAGCCTGTGAGCCGCCTCCATGCTCGAAGCCTTGGCCGCGATCCGAATATCCACCTGTCCGGGATGGGCAAGCACACCCACCGTAGGATTACTGGATGCCGCAATGAGATGACCGATCTGGTGGTCTACGTTGCTCTCACCAATGTCGGCAACCTTTAGAATCCGGTAGGTGATTACTTCGGAAAGGCCAAACTTCTTCCGCAGGTAAGGCTCTACTTCGTGCTCAAATAGCCACTTCAGCTCGTGGGGCACCCCGGGCAAGGCAAAGATCACACCTCTTGGATCCTCCACGATGAACGCCGGCGCGGTGCCATTCGGATTGTGTACCGGGATGGCCCCCTTCGGGATGTCCGCTTGACGTTCATTGTTGGCGGTCATGATGAATCCGCGGCTCCGAAACCGCTGTTCGATCTCATCCAACAGCTGGGGATCACGGACAAGTTCTCTGCCCGTCACCGCGGCAATCACCTCTCGAGTCACGTCATCCTGGGTTGGACCCAGCCCGCCTCCCGTTATCACTATATCGGAGCGATCCAAGGCCTTCGAAATCACTTCCTCCATCCGACTCTGGTTGTCTCCGACGACGGTTTTGTAGAAGAGGTTGACGCCCTGCCTGGTCAGCCGCTGGGCAATCCAGGCCGAGTTGGTATCGACGATCTGGCCCAGTAGGAGTTCGGACCCGATTGCCACTATTTCAGCATTCGCCATTTCGTTACCCTTCGATCTCCAGCCAGGATTTCCGGCCGGGGGAATCATTCAGTTCGACGCTTCGGCCCGGTGACGCTGGGGATTGTGCTGTTGACCAGTTCTCTCCTCGGAACTGGGGCTCATACCGCTGACAAGTCAAGTCGTGCGCGGCTCTGTTGGTCGCAGCTGTTGCCGGTACTGCTTGTTGATCACTGCTCACTGCTCACTGCTCACTATTCAGGTCAGATGCTTGCGGGCGTGTTCCGCTCCCTTTACCAACACTCTGAGCTTGCCTCTGGTGATGGGTACTGGCACGTGCTGAAAACCACATTCGGAGGCCAAGAGAAGCCGTTCCGGTGAAAAATAGCGCGTCGCTGGCCTTGTTCTTTCGGTGATCTCACTGGGTGATTCCATCCTGTCGCTTCTTTGATCGAGGACCCCGACGGCGAACTCGCCTTTGTAATCGATCTTGTCCCAGAGTGCCATCATGTCGTAATCCAGTGTGCAGTGCTCCAACGACAGCTGGTCCACCGGAGCAATCTGGAAGGCCTCGGCCATATCCGTGTAGGGCGCGAAATAAGAACGCTTGCGGTACGCATTTCCTCCACAGATGTGGAGCCCAATCTTCACACCCAACCCCTCGACGGCAGTCTTCAGTACCTCTGCCGCCCAGACCACATCTTCGGGAAAGGCTGTCCAGGCGGGCTCATCGAATTGAATGAATTCACATCCTTCGCGGATCAGGTCCTTGAACTCCTGGTTCAGGACCCGCGCGTAGGCCAGCGCCAGCTCCTGCTCGTTGGCGTACAGATCCGGCCGCTGGTTATCCGAGAACCTGGCCAGCATATGAGGACCGATACACGTCATCTTGACTTCAACCTCGGGCGGAGCCTGCTCCCGCGCCACCCGCCAGTCGTGCGCCAGACCGATCTTCGGATCCTCGATGGGTCCTATAACCTGGGGTAGTTCGATGCCGAATCCGGTGGGGCCGAAGGCGCGGAAAGTCATCTGCTCGAAGCTGACGCCTCCGACTCTTTTCTGAACGAAGTAGTACATGTTCTCACGCCGTCCCTCCCCGTCGGTGACGATGTCCAGCCCGGCTTCGACCTGCTCTCTGACAGCCCAGCCAATCACGTCGTCTGCTTCCTGACGCGATAGCTCCGGCTTTCTCAGCGTATCCTCGGGTTGAACCGGTCGAGGAAAACTACCCGTGACCGTCGTCCGGAAAGGTTTCGTCATAGCTGTCTCACTGCCCTTTGGTTGCGCTGAGTCGTGATATCAAATCGTGAGTCGATGTGCAATCGGCAGACCAGCTGGGCAGCGCCCTGCTGGTGTAGTTCGGACTAACGAAACAACTCCTTGAGAACCCTCCCCTGAGCTCCCGAAAACTTCACTTTCAAGACTCTTGCGATGGTCGGAGCCTGCTCTAGAATAGGTGAACAGCTCACCCAGGTGGCCGTCGATCGAAACCAGGATCACGTCTCCAGCCCGGACCGGCATCACCAGGAGCGCGAGGCAACCCAGAACAGATGCCACTTGGCAAAGTCGCGGTCGCCGCGTGTAGCCGGCTGATTGGCTCACCGTCCTTCTCCTTTCAACGATTTCCATCGAAAGCACCTTCCTCACAGTCCTTATCATTGCCGGAGTCGTCGACGCAGCGAGTTCGAATCACGGGCGGCTTTCCAAAGTTAAAGGTGAGCATGAAATCGGCGTTTCCCTGCCAGGCATGGCAGCTGGCGCAACCCGTCGATCTGCCGGCACGATCCACGTTGGGGGGCTTTCCCGGCTGCAGTGGAGCCGACTTCAAATAGTACCAATCGCCCCCCTGCGGGAAGTATCCCTGCGCCTGCTTGTACATCACAGTGAGCTCCACCGCCGGCTGCCACACCTCCAGCGGCTGCTTGGGTGTTGGGAAATTGCTGGGATCCGGCACAAAGCGAAACGGCAGGTTCTCCTTGAGCACGATGGTTCCCGGTGGAAAGACCCCCGAATTCTCTCGCACGGCCTTGAGTCCGAGGTCGTTGACGAAGATGTGCACGAAATTCCCATGCGGATTCTCACCGGTGACGCCTGGACCTTTGCTCCCATCCGACTGGCGCAACGATATCTCGAAGTTGTTCCAGGCGTCCCTGGGCCAGGTTCCCCACTCCTCGTAAGGCTTCTCCACATGTCCCGTGAAAGCGTTGGGACGCTTGCCGTATACGATCTCGAGCACCTGCTCGGGAGAGGGCTTCAGCTTCGGGAGCACCCGGCCTGGCTGCAGCTTACCGGGTGGAAACCCGTGCACCGCATCTGGCGGAAACTTGGCCCGGCGTACGAACCAGCTGAAGTCCGCCAGATTGAAGGGATTGCTGGCGCGTGCAAAACTGTGGCACCCGACGCAGCTACTCGCCGTCTGGTTAAAGGTCTCCATGGTGGTGTTCCCAAGAAGGGTCTCACCGACACTCTCAGGATCGAAGGGCAGGTCAATCTCAGACGGATACTGGACTCCCACCAGATTGTAGTGTGCCCACTTGGTCCCCTGGACCGGCCCACGGCTGTGAATCCTGGTATTGAACGCTTCGACGTCGCCTGGAATCGGGATCTGGCGAGTGACCTGGGTCTTGGTCTGGTCGGGACAGTACTGGAACGTATTCCGACATTCCGGAACACAATCCCGGCGGCGTTCGTCAATCGGCTGGTTGGGATCGGGCGGTACCACACAGTCATCGGGACAGTCCGGGTCGTTGAATGAGGCCTCGGTTATGTTGTCCTCATGTTCGAAGGTGGCCCAGATAAAAGGATCGTGGCCGGGGATCTTGTGGACCACGTGAAGCCCTACCAGGGCCATCTGTTTAATCTGGCAGGGACTACCGTCCTTCTGGGGAAAGTTGAAACGTTCCCCCGGCGGATCCAGCAGGACCGCCTCACTGACGTGATAGCGCTGACGGGTTTCCTCGAGATTGTCGACCTCCTTCTCCGTCAACTCCCTCCAGGACGCCTTGAGCTCCATCGATCCCTGGGGCCACTCGATAGGAAAAGAAGACTGAACTACGGCATTATAGAGTGTGTTCTCTCGAATATACTTGAACATCGACCGATTCATTCGAACCTCGTAGCGAGCCAACTTTCCCTGGCGATCCAGTAGCACTCCTCCCACGGCCTGCAGACGCTCGTCCAAGATGTTTTCCTGGGCATGTCCGCTGACCTTGCTGGACATCCGAATGACCCGGTGTCCATCCTCCTTGGGCGCGATACTTCCCTTGCATTCATCCGGCAGGAGGTCGGGGACCTCCCATTTCGGAGGCACCCCTGCCCCGTCCAGAAAAACATCGTAGGGTTCCTTCCAGGTCTCCCAAACGACGGTTCCCTGGTCGCCAAGACTAGCTGCGGTGTCAGGTTTGCCCGGTGTTGATGAACTGGGCCAATTCAGGGCAATGAACTCGGCCCATGCGAATTCCAGGAATTGCTCGCGAGTGGCGGGAGATTCCACCGATTCGGGTATCTGCCAATGCGTCTCCTTTTGAGAACACCCGGCCGCTATGAGTAGGATGTACGCGCTTGACCAGAGTAGACGAAAAAGTTCGTGGGAGATGTATCTGGCCGACGGTCGGTCGATGATCATTTCCTGAATTCTCCGTAGGTGAAAACCAGCCCGCACAGACCCGACACAAGAGCTGTGTCAGGAAGAACCCCTCAAATACTCACATCGTCTCGGCAACTCGGCCGTTCTTGAATCCGACTTCTTGATAGCCGCTCTGCGAGGAGGGTCCATCGCTGACCCAGAGCGTCTGGCGTCCCAGATCCATGACGATGGAACACAGGGTCTGGAGCCAACTGGCAGAGTCGGCCTGGGAGGGATCGGCAAGCTGACAGATCGAGTTCCCTCCGTCCGAGCGATCGGCGAGCCAGGCCTGCACCATTTCTGGCGTAACGGATGAGGATTGCTCGGTCAATTGAGCCCAGCGGAGACCCCGAATCCGGCTGTTTTCAAAACTGCAGGGCTCGTCTTCGTGAAGGCAGTGATTGGTATGCCAATAGACCTGTCCCGGTTCGAGGTCCGCCCGCACTATTCTTCCCGGAGCGGACTCAAAGTTGACCGCCCGGCCGTGGTCGTCCGCTACCAGGACGTTCACCGTAGCCAAGGGTGCAGACTCGGTCATCACTTGGCAGACCTGGGTAAGGGTCTTCTGAGCCAGGATCTCCCGACCCAGAACCACGAACAATTGATCGCCGATACTGGCTTTCTCGCGGCAGCTCAGGCCCGCAGCGACCAGCCCCAGACCATACTGGTTCAGACCGTACTTGCCGGGCTGCCCACACTCGGTCACCATGATGTGATCGGGGACGTCATCGCATCGAGCGACGAAGACCGCCCTGAAATCCATCACCTCCGGTCGCCAGTCCCAGCTTTGTCCCAGCAGCGTATTGCCGCTTTGGGACTTCTGCGGGCCCACGAAGAGATTGGAACAGTCACCCAGTGCCACTGTTTCAAACGTAATCTCGTAGCGGGCGGAAAGAACCAGGATATCCTCCAGCGTCTGCCCCGAGCCTTCCGCGATGCCCTCATATTCGTCGAACAACAGGGGACTCACCCGCTGCGTCGGCTCAATAAAGGCGGCCGCCCTCTGGCGCAGAGCTTGGGGTTCCAATCCGAGATGACGCTGAAAGAACCACCGGTAGAACTCGACGGCCTTCTGGATGGGAGCCTTCAGCAACCGTCCATGCTGCTCTCCCCGCTGACGGCTACTGCCCTTCAGTTCGATGAAGTGTAGTTTTGACATGGGGACTACTTTCTCTCACCGCGTCGAAGCAACGAAGCAGTGCCCCCGCTCTGGGTCGTTCAGGAGGAATCTTCGGCTCGGGGATCGTGCAAGATCTTGCTGTTGTCCGGCTCTCTCCTCGGGACCGGGACAAGTGTTGCTAACGAGTCAAGTCGTTCGCGGCACTGTTGCCTACAGCTATTTCCGGTACTGCTTACTGCTTCTTACTGCTCACTGCTCACTGCTCACTATTCCCAGTCCACGCTGATGAACGATCCTTCCCGCCTTTATGACCACCCTGGGCGTCCGGAGGACCTCGAGATCCTCCAGGGGGTTTCCTTCCAGGAGAATCAGATCTGCTCGAAAATCCTCTTTGACCTCCCCCAACTTCGGCAGCTTCATGAGAGCCGCTCCCCCACTGGTCACAGTGCGAAGCGCCTCTGTCCTGGAGAGACCCGCTTCGGTGTAGGACTCGATCTCATCGACCAGGGAGTTGAAGGGTGTATTGGTGGCGCCGCAGTCAGTGCCGCCGATAATCTTCATGCCCAGTCGGTAGAAGTGGCCGGCATTGGTGAGACGTCCTTCGAGTCGCTCCACGGCCGCCACATCCCCGGGGTTGTGGGCGGCGCCCGTTTGCCGGAAACGGCGGGCGGTCTGGAGAGCGCTGTAGACGGTTGGGCTGACGACGATACCCTTATCCTTGATGCGTTGCGTAATCTCGGCATTGTAGCGGTAACGGCCCGGCGGCTCGACGTAGCTGACATGCTCGATCATGTCGAGACCGGCCTCAATGGCTCGCTCGACGCTTTCAGTAGCATGGCAATGAGCTGTGATCTGTACGCCGTTGGCATGAGCCATGTCCGCCGCCTCTTTCATCAGTTCGAGCGCCAGGTCAGCCTCGTGCGGAACCGTACCTGGAGTCAAGCCTCCACCGGAGGCCATCAGCTTTACGAAACCTGCGCCCTGCTCGAGATGCCACTCGATCATTCGGCGAAGCTCCTCGACCGTCGCCACCTCACCACCCAGGAAGTGACAATGCCCCTTGGGCCTCATCAGTGCGTGTCCACAGCTGATGATATGGGGGCCCGAAATCTCGTTTTGCTCGACTTGCCGTTGGAACTGAAACATGAGAGGACCCGGGGCCCCGCAGTCCCGCATGGTCGTGATCCCCGCCTGGATGGCGATTCGGGCATTGCTCACCGCCGTAGCCATCCGCGCTTCATCATCGCTGCCGATGTAACTTCCCCGCGGATCGCCCCCGGCGTCCAGAAAAAAGTGCACGTGGCAGTCGATCAGTCCAGGACAGAGGTAAAGGCCGGTCCCATCAATGGTCTGTCCCGACCAAGCGCTCGGAGCCGAACCCAAGGACGCGATCCGATCACCTTGAACTATCGGAGTCCTTCCTTCCACGATCGTGCCTCCCCTTACGTCCACAAGGTTGGCATTCTCGATACAGATTGAGCGATCCATCGGTTTATCCCCTGGATATTCAACTTCGGACTGGCGGAGTCGGGACCAGCTTGCTCGAAAAGATGATACCACCGCGCCTATCTATGCCAATAGACCTGGTGGGTGTACTCCCTCGATCTCGGAAAGAGATTGGATGCCATTGGGATTGTATGCTAGGCTGAGCCGCACTACACTCAGATCAAAGTCTCGCGGAGTTGTCCAATGAAGTTCGTAGGAGTCGGCGGAGTGCTCTGTTTGTGCCTCCTGCTCGCAATCTCCAGTCTTGGTCAGGCGGTTACCCCGCCAGGGGAATCGGGTAGCAAACCCCAGGGTCTCGTCTTCGAAAATTGCCTCGTTCGCTTCTTTGGCATATTGGATTTCATTCTGCAAGCATATAGCTCTGGAAACCCTTTTCGTTTTCTTGCTGCGCTGAACAGTCTAAGGCTCCTTTTTGAAGAGAGCCCCTTCCTTTTTCTTGGCTTCTTTTTGCTCACGGGGAACTCCAGCCTGCCCGCCGGCAGCGTGAATGGGCAGTAGCTGCTCTCGCTCGCTCAATTAGACTTGTCTGAGCGGCCCCGACTGGAATCGTTGTAGTAGGGCATATGAGATACGGTTCCCAGCCAGGTAGAGTTTCTGTACAAGCCCTTTGCCTGACCCTCGGATTACTCACGCTACTGAGCTGTGGCGGCGGGACACCACCCTATTCGGCAGAGGAGGCACTCCGGACTTTCCGACTGCCCGAGGGATACCACATCGAACTCGTGGCTTCAGAGCCCCTCATCGGCGACCCGGTGGCGATGGCGTTCGACCCTCAGGGACGCCTGTTCGTTCTGGAAATGGGCGACTATCCGATGCAGCCGGATCCCCAGGGCAGGGTTATTGTCCTGGAGGACCCGGACGGTCAGGGCGGATTCAATAAGCGCAGCGTCTACGCCGACAATCTCCCCTTCCCCACTGGCTTGATGCTTTGGAGAGACGGCATCCTGGTTGCCGCCGCACCGCACATCTACTACCTTCCCGACGCCGACGGCGACCTGCGTGCCGACGAAAGACGCGTACTCCTCACGGGCTTCAACCCATACAACCCCCAGCTTCGTGTCAATGGACTCCTCTACGGCATCGATAATTGGATCTACGGCGCTTATCCCAAGGTGGGGCCCTCCCGACGCCATCCCGAGCAGTTTGGACAACCGGGTGAGCCTCTTCATTTTCCAGATCACCCAGACGTCCCAGCCGTCGACGTTTCCAGCCTGGGCACCGACTTCCGTTTTCGACTGGACCCGCTGAAGCTGGAACCGGTCTCGGGAAATTCTCAATACGGGAATGCCTTTGACGCCTGGGGCAATCGCTTTGCGCTCTGGAACAACAACCACATCCGACACCCCGTCATCGCACACCGATATCTGGCTCGTAATCCCTATCTGAGCGTGTCCTCTGCCATGCAGTTTCCCTCAGATCATGAAAACCAGTCGACCGTCTATCCCGTAACCGAGAGCCCCATCTACATTCATGAATCTCAGGTCGGAAAATTCACTTCCAGCTGTGGGAACTCCGTCTACAATGCGGCCCAGTTCCCGGAGCGACTGAGGGGAGCCTATTTCGTCTGTGACCCACTCCACAACCTGGTGCACTGCGACCTGTTCTCTCCCGCCGGGCCTACCTTCTCGGCCAGCCGAGCCTTCGAGCAAAAGGAGTTCCTGGCGTCCACCGACGCCTGGTTCAAGCCCGTGTTCACGACGGTCGGGCCGGATGGAGCACTCTATGTGGTCGACTACTACCGGAAATACATCGAGCATCCGGACTACGTACCGGAAGGTCTGGAGGGCCAATTCGACCTCCGGGCAGGAGCCGGCAAGGGGCGCATCTATCGCGTGCTCCATCAGGACAGCCAGCCGACGACAAAGCCAGACCTTCAGAGCGCTGCTTCCGAGCAGCTGGTTCAGGCACTGACCCACTCCAACATGTGGTGGCGGATCACAGCCCAGCGTCTACTGGTGGAGCGGCAGGATCAATCCGTGGTTCCTGCTTTGCGAGACCTGGCTGGGACAGCCAGTAAACCCGAGCACCGCATCCATGCTCTCTGGACCCTGGAGGGACTGGGCCAACTCGGATCCGACGTGATAATGCAGGCTCTCGGCGACGAGAACGCTACGGTTCGGGAACACGCGGTTCGGCTTTCTGAGCGGTCTGACTCCCCTTCGGTGGTGACAAGACTCTTGGACCTGGTAGAGGATCCCGACCCTCGCGTCCAGTTCCAGCTGGCATGCACCCTGGGACTCCTCCCCGAATCAGAATCGTTCCGGCCGCTCACCCAGATTCTGACACGCCATCTGGAGGATCGATGGTTTCAGATCGCCGTGCTGACTTCGGCGTCCGAGAATGCAAGCCAATGGTTCCAGACGGTCACTCGAGATGGCGTCTTTCTCGCTTCCGAAACCAAGGGCAAACAGGAGTTTCTAGATAGAATCACGGCGATTCTAGGTGCTCGCCAGATCAAAGCGGAAATCGCCGAGGTTCTCGCCCTGGCGGCACGTGGACCCGACGGCTCCGGTGAATGGTGGCGTAGCGCCAGCCTGGCCGGACTGGGGCGGGGCTTGAAGCAAGGTCGGGCCGAACAGATTGGCCTGGACCGGAAGAGCGAGCGCTCCCTTTTTCGCCTGATTGGTTCGTCTTCACCTCAGTTGGCAGCGGCAGCGCTGGACCTGACCGACGGCATCCTGCTCGCCGATTCGCCGCCTCTCCGCCAGTTGGTTCGCGAGGCCGTCGAGGCTTCCAACAGTGGCCCCGAAGCAGATTCCAGGATCAACGCCGTCCGAGTCATGGCATTGGATTCAACAGACTCCACGATTCCCGTGCTTGATCAACTACTGGGCCCCCAGGAAGCCGTCGAGGTTCAGGTCGCCGCTGCAGAGGCTCTCCTCAAAAACGGGACATCAAAGGTCGTTTCACTCTTGCTGGCTAAATGGAGAAGCTACACCGAACCCGTGCGGAAGGTTGTCTGGGATGGCCTCCTCGCCCGCAAAGCCTTCTTGAAGGCGCTGCTGGACGGTATCGCGGACGAAACTGTCCCGGCCTGGACTGTAGGCCGTCCACGAGTCAATCAACTCTTGCAGTCTCCAGATGACGATATTCGTCGCCGAGCCGAGACGCTATTCAGCGATCTGCCGCAGGAACGTGGGCACCTGATTGAACAATATAAGGGTGCCTTGTCCGTCAAGGGCAGCATTTCCTCGGGTAGAGAAATCTTTCGAGAGAATTGCAGCCGCTGTCACCGCCTGGATGGAATGGGGAAGGAAGTCGGCCCCGACCTGATGGACGTCATCGGGCGTCGACCCAAGAACTTTTTCCTGACCAAGATACTGGACCCCAACGTCAACATCTCGCCCGGCTACGAGACCTATGTAATTGAAACCCGAAGCGGAACAACCGTCACGGGTCTGATCGCCCAGGACAGCCCGACTTCCCTGATGCTCCGACGGGAGGAAGGCGAGGAAGAAACGATCCTCCGAAGAAACATCGCCACGCTCCGCGTGTCCAGCGTCTCCACCATGCCCGAAGGCCTCGAGGAAGATATCAACCTGAGCAAGATGGCAGATTTACTCGAATACCTACAGAGGCTAAGGACCCCCGGCCCACTATGATGACTCTGGGCTTGGATCTTTAGGCGATGGGCATCGTCAAGAAAACAAGCGAGGTCAATCCCAACGGGATTGCGTTCGTTAGCCCAGGGTTTCCGGACCCTGGGAAGAAGAAGACGTCCTGAATTCAACCCTGTAACCCATGGATCAACCCATAAGGTTT
Source organism: Acidobacteriota bacterium (assembly GCA_965222655.1). Classification (GTDB taxonomy): domain Bacteria; phylum Acidobacteriota; class UBA6911; order RPQK01; family JAJDTT01; genus CAUZIZ01. The sequence continues at coordinate 223,736 of CBDCUP010000021.1, read as the reverse complement.
ATTTCCAACTTTTCCACCCTCGCATGAACTACATCGACTCTCATGTGCACGTCTGGACTGACAATTTCGATCACTATCCACTGGCTCCGGGAGTTGGAGTTGAGGACATGGAAATCCGGCGTTTTCTTCCTGAACACATCCTGGCACACGCGAAAGCAAGCGAGGTCACGAGAGTCGCTCTGGTGCAGATGAGTTACTACCAAACCGACAACCGCTACATGTTGGACGTCATCAAGGCAGCTCCGCAGACTTTTCGCGGGATCGCGATTGTGGAGGCCTCATCTCCCGGGCTGGCTCAGCAGATGCAAAGCTTGAAATCCCAGGGTGTGCGGGGATTTCGCATCGTGATCCTGGACGAGTCCGCGGCCTCTCAGCTCGCGGCTGGTCATTTCAACAAGATGTTTCGAAACGCGGCCCAGCAGGAACTGGCGGTCTGTCCTCTCATCAATCCCGATTTCCTGCCCGAGCTGTCGACGACATGTGAACGCCATCCGGAAACCAGGGTCTGCGTTGACCATCTCGGCCGGATCGGAGCAGTGGGTCCGATCCGTGAAAAGGAGGTGGCCAATCTCTGCGCCCTGGCGAAGTATCCCGAGGTTCGCGTGAAGGTGTCGGCCTTCTATGCTCTGGGTGAAAAGCGAGCCCCCCATCTGGATCTAGCCCCCTTCATTCGGCGAGTCTACGACGCCTTCGGACCGAAGCGGTTGATGTGGGCCTCGGACTGCCCCTTCCAGATCCTCAACGAGCCCTACGAAGACAGCATTGCCCTGGTTCGTGATCAGCTCGATTTCCTCTCACCTGAAGACAGGGAATGGATTCTGCGTGGGACAGCAGAAGCAGTGTTCTTCAGCTAAGGGTCTGCGCAAGAATAACTTGGTAGAGTTGGCGCTCAGATTTGCACCAGATTTGGCCGCGAACGATTGAGAGAAACCGCAGGCATAGCCGGGTCTACGTTGAGGATTTCGCGACTGAGGAGCGGCCGAAGATGGTGTGAAGATGAGATGCCAAAATGCCAAGTTATTTTTGCGCAGACCCTAAGGGCCTTTACTGAATTGCTTCTTGCTGCGCCAGCCAATGCCAAGAAGTGCGGAAAGGAGCCGTCTAACGCCCGCATCGCAGGACGCCAAAAGCTTGGCGAAGGGAAAGGAAAGGGTCTTGCTGGCCGTCTTCACCTCGAACGCCTTTTTCCGGTTATTGTGCGAAACGCTACGGATCTTCATAGTAGTTCCTCGTCTTGAAGTTCCTGGATCAACTAGAGAATTCGTCGGCTTGCTTGCCCTTTCATGGGAAGCTAGTTTTCAAGGTCCCACTTGACGACGAGATGTCCGTCTCCGTAAACGTGAACATGTCGAGGGCTGTGATCGCCGATCCAGGTGATGAAGACATATCCACCTCGGCGGATCCTTGGCACTCATTTATGTTACCAGGAGAGTTCAACCACGCCGCAGCTCATTTTTGCCCTAAGTGACTTGAACCCAGGGTAGCTCGCTTCGCATTGCAACCCTGGGCTACCCGCAGCAACGCCTTCGGCGTAGGTCATGGATCTCCTGAAGTGGGAAGAAGTTTGGGTCATCCGGTAAATGGGGAGGTGGGGACGTGGTTGGCACCTTCCGGATCCCAAATCTGCTCCCCGTTCGCTTGTCCATATAGTCGGCTGCAGTAGCAGAGGCCGTGGGAACTGTGGAAAACTCCGAGCGACATCGAACCGGGCCAGCAAGCCCGTGATACGGAGTTTTCCAAGCGCTGTGCGAACGGTGGAAAAACAACTGCGAGCACTTGCCAGTTCTCCTCCAGAACTACTTGTTTTTCCACGGTTTGCATAGTGCGGCAGTTTCCATGGCCTACCTTTGACTGGCGGCACCTCCCCATTTACCGGATGAACCAGAAGTTTCTTTCTCGAATGGGGCCAGCGCTCCTGGGGGGGGTGGGACTGAAGCTTCATCGACGAGGAGATCATGCAAAGGCCGCCGTGTTAGATTGTCTTCAATAGCTGAACAGAAAGAGGGGTATTTTTCAATGATTCCTTCAACGCTATTGGCGGCTTCAATTCTGCTGATTCTCAGCGGCCCGCTCTGCGCGCAGAGCGCCGAAACCCTTTCCAACACGGCCAGGCTGCACTGGAAGGACGACCTGTCGGCCCGCATGGTTGCCGGCATCGATCGCTTCTTGATGAAAGGGCTAGCGGGCTCGGTACAGGCCCGACAACGCTACTGGAGCCGTGATTTCTCTTCCGCTGAGGCCTACAACGAGTCGCTCGAAGCAAATCGACAGCGCTTCCGAACCGTCATTGGCCTGGTCGACGACAGGCTCCCCGCTGGTATGGAATACTTCAGCAGCTACGGCAGCTCGCCGCTGCTAGCCGAGACCGACCGGTATCGAATCAGGCAGGTCCGTTGGCCGGTACTGGAGGGGGTTTTCGGTGAAGGCCTTCTACTCGAGCCCAAGACGAATCCGCTCGGGCAGGTCGTGGCCCTTCCAGATGCAGACTATTCGGCCGAGCAACTCGTCGGTCTCAGTCCTGGAATCCATCCGCAATCCCAGTTCGCCCGGAGAATGGCCGAAAGTGGCTATTTGGTCATCGTGCCAACTCTCATCAACCGCTCCAGCCGATTCTCTGGAAACCCTGATTTGAACACCGATCGCCTCCCGATGACCAACATGCCCCACCGCGAGTGGCTCTACCGCATGTCCTACGAGATGGGTCGCCACCTGATTGGTTACGAGGTGCAGAAGGTCCTGGCTGCCGTCGATTGGCTGCAAGAGAGATTCGGTGGAAAGGCCAGAATTGGCGTGGCCGGCCATGCCGAAGGAGGCTTGATCGCACTGTACTCAGCATCCGTGGATACGCGCATCAGATCTTGCCTCGTAAGTGGCTACTTCGGACCCCGCGAGCGTGTCTGGGAAGAGCCCATCTACCGAAACGTCTGGTCTCTGCTGCATGAATTTGGGGACGCGGAAATCGCCAGCATGGTTCTTCCCCGTAATCTTGTGATTGAGTACAGCGCGACCCCCACAATCGAGGGTCGACCTCCTGCCGAGAGTTGGCAATCCAACGCCGCGGCCCCGGGACGTCTGGCGACACCGGCAGCCGAAGCGGTCAGGCGCGAGTTCGAACGTCTGGACAAATTGCAGCAGCAATTGCCCGCTGATCTGCAGCGCTCCGCTCGACTGGTTCCTTCCGTCCCCGATGCGAAACCGGTCGGACCCGGTTCGACTGCCGCCCTGAACGCGTTTCTGGCGGGTCTGGCTCCGGCTGGAGGAATTGGCACCGAATCGACGCCGCAACTCCCCGAGCAAGCCTCAGCCAAGTTTGATCCGGAGGTCCGCCAGCGGCGCCAAATCAAGGAGATCGAGAACCACGTCCAGCATGTCCTGCGCGTTTCCAACGTGGCCCGCGACAAGTTCCTGCTGGAAAACGTCCCGTACGATTCCACTCCCAAATTCGCCGAGGGAACGAAGCCGTTTCGGAAGTACTTCTGGGAAGAGGTCATCGGCAAGGTCGATCATGAGATGCTGCCTGCGAACCCGCGAAGTCTCCTCCGCTATGACCGGCCCAAGTGGGTCGGCTACGATGTGGTCCTGGATGTCTGGACGGACGTCTTTGCCTGGGGCATCCTTCTGGTCCCCAAGGATCTGAAGCCTGGGGAGAGGCGACCCGTGGTTGTCGCCCAGCACGGACTGGAGGGGCTGCCCAAGGATGTCATCGAAAAGGAGAGTCGCAGCTTCCGCGCCTACCAGGCTTTCGCTGCTAGCCTTGCCGACCGCGGTTTCATCGTCTTCGCTCCCCACAATCCCTACCGTGGCCAGGATCTATTCCGGGTCCTTCAGTTCAAGGCCAATCCCCTGAAGCTTTCGCTCTTCTCCTTCATCGTGGGACAGCATCAGCAAATCATCAACTGGCTCAAGACTCTGCCCTATGTGGACAAGGATCGCATTGCCTTCTATGGCCTGAGCTACGGTGGCAAGACCGCAATGCGCGTGCCCGCTATCCTGGAGGACTACTGCTTGTCCATCTGCTCCGGAGACTTCAATGAGTGGATCTGGAAGAACGCTACAATCGACTGGCGGAACAGCTACATGTTCACCAAAGAATATGAGATGCCGGAATTCCGTCTCGGGATCACCTTCAATTACGCCGAAATGGCCTATCTGATCTTCCCTAGACCCTTCATGGTGGAACGGGGACACCGGGACGGCGTGGGACTGGACGAGTGGGTGGCCCACGAGTATGCCAAGGTGCGCCGTCTCTACGACGAACTGGGTCAGGGAGACAAAACTGAAATCGAGTTCTTCAACGGAAACCACGAGATCAACGGAAAAGGGGCATTCGAATTCCTCCACCGGCACCTCGACTGGCCCCAACCGTAAGACGTCGCACCCGACGATTGGGTAAGGGGACATCCTATCTTTTTTAGCTCGCCCCCGTGGGATTGACTGAAGCCCGTGTAGGGGTCTCCCGATGTAGCGTCGAGTGCATTATCATTGTTGGCAATAGGGACGCTCTTTCGACCCGATCTTCTGAGGAACTCTGCCATGCGTCTACAGGGCAAACGTGCCGTCGTCACTGGAGCGGCCCATGGAATCGGCCGCGCTACGGCGGTTCGATTCGCCCAGGAGGGCGCCAAGGTCGTCATTGCAGATCTCGATCCGGAAGCTGGTGAGGTCACGGCTGCGGCGGTGCGCGCTGCCGGTGGACAAGCTGAGTTTGTCGTCACGGATGTGACAGATGAAGATGGGGTTGCCCGGCTGGTGACCCGGGCCGATTCCTCCCTCGGCGGGATCGATGTCTGGATGAACAACGCCGGTGGTTCGTTGACCGAAGAACTGTTGGACACCGAGCCGGATGCCTGGAGGGCAGATTTAGCGCTCAACTTGACCAGCCACTACCTGTGCACACGCGCCGTTGTCCCGGTCATGATCCGCTACGGCGGAGGCAGTCTGATCAACATTTCTTCGGTCAACGGCCTGTGGGCCATCGGCGAATACGGCTACAGTAGCGCCAAGGCAGGGCTGATTTCCTTCACCAAGAACGTAGCAGTGTCTCATGGTCCACAGGGAATTCGAGCCAACGTGATCTGTCCCGGCACCATCGATACGGAAAGAGGTGGAAGCTACTGGGACGAAAGGGCCGGATCCAAGGATAAGCTGCTGAAGTGGTACCCCTTGGGACGTCTGGGCCGGCCCGAAGACATTGCCTCACTGGCCGTCTACCTGGCATCAGACGAGTCCAGTTTCATGACGGGCTCCACCCTCGTGATCGACGGAGGCTTGACTGCCGGATCAGGCCTGTTCGGAAAGGTCTAACCAGTCTCACTACCCGACAGCCAAGGGAAAGCCGCAGCTGCCGGGCCTGGTCATCACCACTCATGGATGATGCGACAGTCTGGCAGCAATTTGCCGAGTTTCCTGATTCCCCCTGGTGTCAGGCTCGTCTTCTCGAGATGAAGCTCCTTCAGGGACTCCAGCTTCGCCAGCAGAGGAACGATCTCGTCGGTCACCGCGGTATGATCCAGCCACAGCTTCTCCAGTTTGGTCAGGCCGAGCAGATGGGTCATTCCCGCGTCGCCAATTCCGGTTTCACCCAGATGCAGCCCGGTCAAGTTGGTAAGGCCTCGCAGATTCTCCAAACCCGCATCCGTTACGCTGTTGCCGCGTAAGCCAAGGTAGACGAGCTTCCTCATGTCCCGCAGATGAACCAGCCCCTTATCGGTAACCCCAGTCTTGCCAATGGGTAGATGCTGCAGATTCTTCAGCTCTTTCAAATGGGCCAACCCGGCGTCGCCTACAGGGGTGCGGTAGAGGTTGAGCCATTCCAGCTTCGCCAGCCGAGCCAGGTGGGCCAACCCGGCCTCATGCACCGAGGTCTCTTCCAAGGAAAGATCGGTTAGCTCGCTGAACCCGGTCAACAGGGCAAGATCGTCGTTTACCAACTGAGTCCGATTAGCGTGCACCTCCACGACCACATTTCCGCGCTGGAAGACAGTGGCTCCGAGGCTCCGCAATCTGTCAACCGAGTCCGCCCGCCGAACCCTTTCCTCGGCTCGGTTGGTCCAGCCTCTGGGTGTGGAACTCGCCGCTGCCAGGACTGGGAGCCACAGAAAACAAAGTCCGTAACGGCACATGTGAAGAAGCCAGGTGGGACGAACAGGGAGCCCCGACGCACAATCCCGGAGATTCAAGAAATCCTTCTCCCTGCTATGAACCCCTACTCCGATGCTGGTGGCGCTCCGACGAATTCGTCTTCCAGGCCAGGTTTCCAGTTCTCCGATCCTCATTCTGCGATTCTACCCTACCGCAAGCATCGCGCCGACTCGATAGGGGTAGATCAAAGACCGTCATCCAGTCGTGATAAAATGCATTATCGACTGATGAAAGCAGACCAACTGAAACGGAGGGATTTTCTGAGACTGGCGGCGGCAGGAGCAGGAATCCCTGTCTCCGAACCGCTCCTACGCCCGCCCACCAAAGCACTCTTCCGGCAAAAGGACGTTTTCATCTCCGGCCAGGACGGGATCCACGAGTATCGAATCCCCGCCTTGGTGACGACGACGCGGGGGACTCTCCTGGCGGCCTGCGACGCCCGCGTGGAGAGATCTGGTGATGCGCCCAACAACATCGATCTGGTCTTGAAGCGCAGCGTGGACAACGGCGAAACCTGGTCAGGCATGGCGGTCGTTTTGGATTTTCCCGGGTATCAGGCAGCCGCTGATCCGTGCATGCTGGTTGACCGACAGTCGGGAAACATCTGGGTGATCTACAGCCGCGTGTGGCCCAGCCTCGATGCTTTGGAAAAGGATGGCAGAACTCTTCCAGAAGGCCTGAGCCCCGGCTGGAAGGGCCGGGTCATCATGCTTCAAGCCATCGTGAGTCGGGATGAGGGGCAAACCTGGTCCCAACCCAGAGAGATCTACAGTTCCCTCACGCAGCCGGGCTGGACCGCAGTCATGGGCGCTCCTGGGACAGGCATACAGACTCGAAGCGGCCGTCTTCTGGTCCCCTGCTATTCCCGCAGAGCTCAGCAACCGAACCAGACGATCGACTATTCTTCGGTAGCCTACAGCGACGACCAGGGTAAGACCTGGACCCTGGGAGCAGCAGCCGGACCCAAGACAAATGAATGCCAGGTCGTGGAGCTGGCAGACGGACAGTTGATGCTCAACATGCGCAGTCTGCATGGAAAGGAGTGTCGCGCGGTCGCCACCTCTCGGGATGGGGGAGAAACCTGGTCCAAGCTAAGGCACGACACCCGACTGATCGAACCCCAGTGTCAGGCGAGCTTCATCCGGTACCTGACCAGGACAGGCAGCAGCACCGAGAATCGGCTCCTGTTCTCAAATCCGGCCCATCGGCAGAAGCGAGTCAACATGACGGTTCGCGTGAGCAATGACGCAGGAAAGACCTGGCCCATCTCCAGAGTTGTCCATCCCGGACCGTCGGCCTATTCCTGCATGACACAGTTACAGGACGGAAGCATTGGTCTGCTCTACGAGAATGGCGACGACACTCCTTACGAGCGGATCAGCTTTGCCCGGTTCAATCTCGAGTGGCTCAGCGGCTGAAGGTTCCGGTTGAGATATCCCCGATCTCGTAGGTGGGGTGCTCGTCCATCTCCAGGGCGGCGTAGGCATAGAATGGATACACGCTCCACTCCACGCATCCCAGCAGGTCGGGCTTACCGTCGCCGTTGAGGTCCCCGGGCCAGGAGTTGGGACCGTGGATCGTGAACGCGATCTCCTCACCGTAGGCCCGAAACTCCCTGGGCAGCTCGAAAACCGGAGCAGTCTTTGACGCCACGTTCCGCAACAGGTAGATCTTTCCGGATCCGGCGCAATTGTAAAGCAGGTCGATCCTTCCGTCGTCGTCCCAGTCCACGGGCCTGAAGGACTCCGTCCAATGTTTTTCTCTGCCCACGATCGAGTCATCGATCTCCCGTCCATCTTTGAGCAGCACGTGGCCCTGCTTTCTCAATCCGAGCGTGCCCTCGGTGTGCCGATACTGAACGAAGAGCGCAGCCTTCCGGTGCTCGTCGTGCGTGATGAAGTCCATCAGGCCGTCGGCGTTCCAGTCCGCAAAGGCAGCTCCAGTGCGCCAAAAGAAGGGCGAGGACACGTCCGCCGGGTAGGGACTGTTGGGCAGATCCTGGTTCGCTGCCAGCCGTCCCGTCTGGGCGCGGGCATCGGGAACGCGATCCACATCAGGATTCTCGGAAACCGCACATCTAGTCTTCCAGAAAATACACCATCTGCCCGCAGTTCTCCTGGGCGGCGCGCTAGGCCCAACCATGAAGAAACTCGCCAGCCTACCCCTTCACTTCCAGCCCGGCAGTGCCTGGGAGTATGGCCCAGCCACTGACGTTGTGGGCTATCTGGTGGATATCCTCTCGGGGATGCCACTGGACCTCTATCTGCGCCAGCAGATCTTCGAGCCCCTGGGCATGGAGGACACCTATTTCTGGATCGACCCGAAGGAAGAACTGATCGGCATCCTCATGACGCAGATCCGGCCCTACATTCACTTGATGCTGCGGCGCCAGATTCACACCATGGCCACCGCTGCTATTCTGGAGTAGCAGGAAACTTGACAGCCTCCCGCCGGCCGCACATCTCGACCGACTACGGGAAGATTCCCAGGTCTTGGTAACAGATGGCAATCTTGTCGATGGCGCAGATCAGAGCTGCCGTTCGCAGGTCTATCTTATCGTCGTGGCGCTCGCGGATCTGGCGGATCTGCCGGTAGGCAGAAACCATCGTCTCTTCCAGACCCGAATCGACCAGATCCTCCTCCTCGGCACCCCGGGCAAACTTGGACATGGCAGACTCTGAAAAGCCCTTTCCCGTAAGGGTAGACACCGCCTCCAGCAGGTGGCCATGGGCTGCCTCGTCGAAGCGCTTCTGCATGCGCCCGAAGCGAAGATGCGAAAGGTTCTTGACCCACTCGAAATAGGACACTGTCACACCACCCGCATTCAGGTAAGTGTCCGGAATGACAAACACGTTGCGTTCCCGCAGGATCTCATTGGCTGCAAAGCTGGTGGGCCCATTGGCCCCCTCGGCTACCAGCTTGGCCTGGATACGACCGGCATTAGCCTCGGTTATCTGGCCTTCCAGTGCCGCAGGTATCAGGAAATCGCAATCCACTTCCAGAGCTTGACGAGAGCTGGAAAGATCCTGGGCCCCCGGGTAGTTCAGGATGGATCCGGTCTCCAGACGATGGATCATCACACGCTCCAGATCGAGCCCCTTGGGATCCTGGATCGCGCCCTCACGCTCTGCCGCACCGACCATGACCGCACCCGCATCTTCCAGAAAGCGAGCCGTGTAGTATCCTACTTTGCCCAGACCCTGCACCACGAAACGCTTGTTCTCGAGACCGGTCGAGAGACCGAGACGGCTCATGTCCTCGGAGTTGGAGCAGGCCTCCCGTATGCCGAAGAAGACACCACGGCCGGTTGCTTCCGTTCGGCCTCGGATCCCCCCCTGGGACACCGGCTTTCCAGTGACGCAGGCCAGTGAGTTGAGCTCCCCGCCCGACAGGGAGTTATAGGTGTCCACGATCCAAGCCATCTCGCGGGCTCCCGTGCCGTAGTCGGGCGCAGGGACATCCACGCCAGGCCCTATAAAGCCCTTCTTCCAGAGCTCGAAGGTGTAGCGGCGTGTTACCCGCTCCAGCTCAGTAGGTGAGTAGTCCGGAGTAGAGATTTTGACCCCGCCCTTGGCGCCACCGAAGGGGACATCCACGATGGCACACTTACAGGTCATCAAGGCCGCGAGGGCCACCATCTGCTGCTCATTTACCAGGCTGCTGTATCGTATACCGCCCTTAACCGGGAGTTTGTGGTGGCTATGTTCGGCACGCCAGGCCTCAATGGTTTCCAGACTACCGTCGTCCCTTTTCAGGGGGAAGGTGAAGTGGTAAACGCTGTTGCAGGCCCGGATCTGCGACAGGAGTGGGCGATCGTGATCCGTCAAGCTGGCAGCATGATCGAAGGCAAGATTGACCTGATCAAGAAAGCTGTTCTGAGAAACCATATTCGGTCCTCCCTTAACAGTCTCGGAATTTCAATCAAGTGAGCTGTTCTCTGAGACCGCCCTTTCGTCACAGCCGGGGTGTCCCGAAACAGCCTTTTACGGCCTTGGCCGTCGGCACGAAGTGCCTACCTACTTAACAGTCTCGGAATTTCAATCAAGTGAGCTGTTCTCTGAGACCGCCCTTTCGTCACAGCCGGGGTGTCCCGAAACAGCCTTTTACGGCCTTGGCCGTCGGCACGAAGTGCCTACTTAAACAGTCTCGGAATTTCGATAGCGAAGCGAAGCGAGCTGTAATAGTCAAATCATGACAGCTAAGACCTGTGATCGAGTCAGCAAGAGATTGGGAGGGACCTTTGTCTGTGGTTCGATCCCAAGCAGTTGCGCGATCATACGGGGTGGTCCGAATAAAAGGCACCAAAGCTCCATCGGATGGCCACATCGCGGGCAAGAAAGAGGCTTCCTGTCCCCCGCTGCCTGGCGCCTCTGCTCCCACGTCTGGGGCTTGGAACGGCGTTTTTTCCTCTGGGCTAAAAGTTGACGAGCCCTCTTCAGGAGCTTGGTGCGTTTGATGTTCGAGAATAACCCATAGTGACGGACTTGTCGAAACCCGACCTCCGGCAGGTGTTGAACCAAACGGTCAATGAAGGTCAACACGGGGAGTTTTCGGACTCGGATCTTCCGGTCCTGATGATAGTCCTTGAAACGAAAGGTCACGTGGCCCTGAGCGAACTTGATAATGCGCCCTTCGGCAATCACGGGCCGCTTGGTATAACGGCAGGCGTAACGGACGGCTTGGTCGGCACTTTTCAACGACGGACCGATGAGGATATGCCAGCGCTTCTTGCGAATGTGCCCCAAGAGCTTGTCCACCTCGATCCGGCGTCGGGGGTCGCTTCGAAGCCGGCGACGCACCAGGGGCTGGGACTGGTGAGCGCGGCGCACTCCGTGGAGGACGTTCAACTTCCACTCCGTAGCCAGCAGGGGGGCCGGGACGAGATAGCGTTGGGGGGCGGCCTGCCAGCGATCGCCGGCGCCGTTGAGCCCTCCGGCGGTGACGATCATATGGAGATGGGGGTTCCATTTGAGGTCGGACCCGAAGGTGTGCAAGACGATGATCAGGCCTGGCAAGTAGCGCCGGCTTGGACGTCTGGCCGCCAGCCAGGGCTGGCTCTTGCGCCCTCGTGGGGTGGGTCCCTGCCCGCTGAGACTCAAGACAGCATCCGCGGCGGCTCGAAACAACACGTTGAGCAGGACCCGACGGTTGTCCTGGATCACCAGCCGCAGCTCCCACGGCAGGGTGAAGACCAAGTGCCGATAGGGCACCTCCAGGAGATCCGAGAGGAGCTCGTCGCACCACTGGTCGGTGCGGACCTTCCCGCAGCTGGAACAGAAGACCGATTTGCAGCTGTGGGGTACGACCTTGACGGTAGGACAGTTGGAGCACCCAAACAAATGCAGCCCCAGTTTCGCGGTCCGGCACGACAGCATCCGGGAGACATGGTGGTGGACTGCCCGCCGCACCTGTCCCCCTTTCCAGGCGATGTAGCGCTGGAAGTTGTTGCTCGTCAAGAGGATCTCCGCGATGGCGATCGGACCGCCCCACCGGCTCATGGGCAGCGATGCTCCTCTCCACCAGCAAGCGTGTCAAGTAGCCTCCCTTTCCGTCCTCGGCTGCCACGTCCCAAAACTACCTTTTACGGCCAGGGGCCGTCGGCACGTAGTGCCTACTCTAAACACCCTGTCTTCTGCCACTTCTATCGGTGATCCCCGTACTCTACTTTAGATTTGCACCGTGTCAACTGCCCTGGCCTGGGCTGGCCGTACTCGGCGGAGAGCTTGGTTCGAAGTGACTTTGTCCTATTCCGACCCAAGTACACTGGTTCGTCTCCTTGTGAACGTCCAATCCAGCGTATACCCTATCCTCTTTCATGCCCCAATCTGCGTGCCCGGGGATCTAAAACGTAACTCCGTTGCGTCTCTTTTGTGCGAAGGGATTCCTTTGAAACCGCACTCACCAGAAAATGCACAGACCGAAACTGGGTTCACAAGAGATGGCGGAAGAAACAAGTCCAGAAGTATCTAGCGATCTGTCGGAGCTGGTCGACCGCTACATGATCCGATACGGAGCTGAGTTCTGCCCGTTCTTCGTCAGTCGGGGTAAGGGGTCTTATGTCTATGACCAAGCAGGACGGCCCATCCTCGATTTCACATCCGGCCAGATGTGTTCCATTCTCGGACACAACCATCCAGCAATCCTGGCGGCAATGCGAGAATCCATGGAGAAGATCCTGCACCTTTTCAGTGCCATGCTTTCGCCTCCAGTGGTCAGGCTATGTGCGGAACTCGGCCAGATGTTGCCGCTTACGCTCGACAAGACACTGCTGCTGACAACGGGCAGTGAATCGAATGAAGCGGCCTTGCGAATGGCGAAATTGCACACGGGCGGCTTCGAAGTTGTAGCCTTCACAACATCGTGGCACGGAATGACCGCAGGCTCGGCGTCCAGCACCTACTGCGCCGGCCACAAGGGCTACGGCCCAGCAATGCCCGGGTCAATGGCCCTCCCAACACCCAATTCCTATCGCTGTCCAATTCAGCACTGCCGTGACAAATGTGACCTCACCTGCCTCGAGGCTGGATTCGATCTTCTCGACCGACAGTCCGTAGGCGCCTATGCAGCGATCCTGGTGGAACCCATCATCAGCTCAGGCGGCATCGTCGAACTTCCGCCGGGATACCTGGAACGTCTCCGCACAAAGGCGGTAGAGAGACAGATGCTGCTGATTGTCGATGAGGCTCAGACTGCCCTGGGGCGCACGGGAGCTGATTTTGCTTTCGAGCATCACAATGTGACGCCAGATATCCTGACGCTCTCGAAGACTCTGGGAGCTGGCCTGCCCCTGGCAGCAACTATAACCAGCACTGAGATCGAGCAGGATTGCCACGAAAAGGGATTCCTTTTCTACACCTCTCACGTCTCCGATCCCTTGCCCGCTTACGTGGGGCTCGCTGTTCTGGAGGTGGTCCAGCGGGAAGCGCTTGCTGGCAAAGCAGCAGAGCTGGGTGCGTACCTCCAAGCCAGCCTCGAGTCCCTGAAAAGGTCACATGAGTGTATTGGGGATATAAGGGGTCAAGGCCTCCTACTCGGTCTGGAGCTGGTGTCGGACCGGGAACGCCGAGAACCGGCTGAGGAGCTTGGCGCCCGAGTCTCAAGGCGCTGTCTGGAACTTGGACTCAACGTCAATATTGTCCGGCTGCCAGGTATGTTCGGTGTTCTGCGGATAGCGCCTCCTCTAACGGTCAGCAGCGAGGAGATCGACCTGGCCCTGACGATTCTGGATGAGGCCCTCGCAGACTCGATCGCCCAAAAGGAATAACATCATTCCTTTTGCACTGCAGATCGGTAGGCTCGGGGCGACAGCGCAGAGAGTGGAGCGATGACTGAGAAAAATACTGTGGCAGGAAGTGGGGACCCAAAAAGTCTCTCGCTCGATGAGCTCATTCGGATCGAATTGCTGGGCAAAAAGGCTGCCATGGGACGATACGACGGAATCCTCTGGCAGATTCGCTCAGGCTACATGGTGGTCCTTTTCGCCACACTCGGTCTCCTGGTCGGCAGAGAGAAGCCCTTCGAACTGTCTGGATACACCGTCACGGTGGTCTGTTGGTTTAGCCTGATAGCCCTCCTTGTCGATTTCGCGTTTCGCAGAAATCAATTGCGCGTCGTCAGGGCGTACGATCAACTCGCCGATATTGTCATCGATAAGACGACGGGCAAAGAGATTTCTATAGCCGGTGTGCGACAGTTCCTGCACATATCCGGTGAAGATTCCAAGATAAGAATCCCGCTTCGCGACATTGTCCTTCCCGCTGTACTCATATACGCAGGTACGGCTGTGATCGTGATCCTGCTATGGATTGCGCAATCCTGGTCAACCCACTCACAGTAGGTGTCCTGAGCCCCAGGCGCTGGCTGTCCAGATCGTACCTACGGTCGCCGTCCTTCTGCAGAATCCTGCAATGGAAGACCGTCCGTCGACCACGCTTGACCTGAGGCAAATCTATGCGTGCGGGCAGGAGTCATGCTACGATGGCCTCATCATCATCGTGTTTGAACTGCTTCAGTCTGACACCTCGTCCTTCAAAAGCCTTGAAGGGGGTCCGATGCTATGAAGATGGCTGGTTGTCTACCACTCACTGAATCCCTCCTGAAGCGACGTCATTTCCTGCGGACAGGCTGTCTGAGTCTGTTGGGTATGAGTTTGAGTCAGTACCTCGAGGCCAAGAGTGTCACCGAAGCAGCCGGAGTCAATGTCGACAAGATCGCCAAGGCCCAGTCCTGCATCCTGGTTTGGTTGGAGGGAGGGCCGAGTCAGGTCGATACCTGGGATCCCAAGCCGAATAGCAGTTTCAAGGCCATTTCCACCAACGTGCCCGGGATACAGATCTCCGAGCTGCTGCCGCGCACTGCCAGGCAGATGGACAAGCTGTCCCTTATCCGCTCCGTCCGGACCGAGGAGAATAACCACGGTGAGGGAACCTATTACGCTTTGACCGGCCACCGTCCCACGGCGGCAATGAAGTTTCCCAGTCTGGGTGCCATCATCACCAAAGAGATGGGACCTCGCGGCCAGGTTCCGCCCCATTTGGCCATCCCGGGCTGGAAGCAGGGTTCGTACGGCGATTACCTGAAAGGGGCGTTCTTGGGCTCAACCTATGACCCGATGGTCTTGGCGGCCGATCCCAGCCAGGAGAACTTTCAGGTCGAAGATCTCAGTCTGCCCAAGAGTCTCACGTTCGAGCGTCTGCAGGACCGAAGGTCTTTTCTGAGTATTGTCGACGACCGCTACCGCCAGAGAATGGAAGCTGCGGAGCGCGCCAAGATGGACGGCTTCACCGAGCAGGCGCTAAAGATGATCATGACGCCGGAGGTCAGGGATGCCTTCGACCTGAGCCAGGAGTCGGAAAAGACCAAGGATGCTTATGGCCGAACCAGCTTCGGACAGAGTCTGCTCCTGGCACGCAGACTGGTGGAGGCAGGAAGCCGATTCATCACGGCAGCAGGCCACGAGCTGAACGGTTGGGATACTCACGCCGACAATGATGAAAGACACGCCAAGAAGCTGACGCCAGGGCTGGATGCCAGCTTGCCAGTGTTACTCGAAGATCTACAGCAGCGAGGGCTCCTGGAATCGACCATCGTCATCGTGATGGGTGAATTCGGCCGCACGGCCCACTTCAACACCAAGGGGGGACGAGATCATTGGCCCCAATGCTGGTCCCTGGCCCTGGGAGGTGGGGGAATCCGTGGCGGTCAGATCGTCGGCGCCAGCGACGACACCGGAGGCTACGTGGCTGAGCGCGAGGTCACCATGGGAGATGTGTTCGCGACCATCTACAAGGCCTTCGGAATCGACTGGCACAAAGAATACATGAGCCCAATCGGACGCCCCATCAAGATTGCCAATTCGATCGGCGACGGAACGGGCCGACCGGTCGAGGAGTTGATCTAGCAGCACCGGAAACTCCCCGCACCAGGATACAAACAAGTTCCAAGTTCCCATCAGCAAGGACTAACGAGCAACCTCATGCCGCCGAGGAACGCTGACCTTCGGTGGATGTGTCCCGTTCAGGAGGTCGCTTCAGCGACCTGGCGCGAACTCGGGATAGGGGAAGCCCTCACGGGCCTTCCCCTCCCACACCACCAGGCATACGGGTCCGTACCAAGGCGGTTCGCTAGGGTTGAATGCGCTGATGATTAGCCAACCGAGGAAGACCTAACCGATCGAAATAAGCATTCGGAAGCGCTATCCGGACCCCGGGCGCTTGACTGAGGGCCCAAGGGCCCTTGACGCTCCACGCGGTCCGCTGGGCCATATCCCGACTCACGCCCAGCCGGATCAACTCCGCCTGGCGTCGCCGGTAGACCTTCCACTGTTTCCATTGGACGCTGCGCAGGCGACGACGAATCCAGCTGTCCAGACCCCGCAGGACCCAGGGGCTCTCGACGTACCCAAAGTATCCAATCCAGCCCCGGAGGTAGCGGGACAATTCGTCCACACGCTGCTCCAGGCTGATCCCCCGGTTACGCCGCGTTAAACGACGCACCCGGGATCGAAACCGCTGGATCGATTCCGGCGCAATCTTGCGCCGGTTGGGCGATCGGCCTCCCGTGAACGTGAAGCCTAAGAACTTCCGCTTCTGGGGCTCATCCACCGCACTCTTCTCCCGATTGACACGCAGTTTCAGTCGCTGGCTCACAAACCGGCTCACACTCGCCATCACTCGCTCCCCCGCCCGCCGACTCCGCACATAAATGTTGCAGTCATCGGCATAGCGGACAAAACGGTGACCCCGGCGCTCCAGTTCCTCGTCCAGCTCATCCAGAACCACGTTCGAGAGAAAGGGGGACAGGGGGCTGCCTTGCGGCGTCCCTTCCGTCGGCGCACTCACCAGTCCGTACCGCAGAATCCCCGCGCTTAGATACGCTCGGATCAACTTCAGTACCCGCTTGTCCCCAATCTCCCGCGCCAGCCGGCTCAGCAAACGATCGTGGTGAACTCGATCGAAAAACTTTTCTAAATCGAGATCGACCACGGTCCCGTAGCCCGCTTTCACGTAGTCTTGGGCACGCGCCACTGCCTGATGAGCCCTGCGCCCCGGTCGATAGCCATAGCTGGACTCTGAGAACGTGCGATCCCACTTGCGTTGCAGCACTTGCAGCATCGCTTGCTCGATAAATCGATCGATCACACACGGAATCCCGAGTCTTCGCTTGTCTTTCCTTCCCGGTTTCGGAATCTCCACCCCCTTGACAGGTCGCGGTTGATACTCCCCGCACAGCAGCTGTTCTTTGATCGACCGCCAGTTCGCCTTCAGGTACTCCGGCAGTTCATCGACGGTCATCCCGTCCACTCCCGGACCCCCTCGGTTCGCTCGCACTCGTCTCAACGCCGCTTCCAGATTACTTCGCTCGCATATCTCCTCCATGACGTTCTCACCAAACATCGGGCCTTCGGTTCGCCCTTTCGCTAAGGATGAATCCGCCGTCTCCCCGCTTCCCTGGGGCCGCACCCCAGCTGTTCGGTTTGAGGTCCGCTTCGGACTTCTCTGCCTCTGTTGATCACCCTTAAGATTGGACACCTACTAACCTCTCCCTACCGTTCGGGCCTTCCGTGAGTTTCCCCACCTACTATGCCCTCTGCGGACTCCTGGAGGGCGCTATGAAACCTTACGATTCCACCTGTCCTTCAAGGGACAGCCTCCCAGGCCTCCCGGGGTAAGGACGCTGTCTTTCCGTACACAACCGCTGGATTTACGCTTCCGGATCTTGATGGATATGGACTTCGTCACCACGCGCTGACTCGTCCGACCTTGGCGCCTACTTATCCAGTTTCTGTGCGTCGGCTCGTACGTTTGCTCCACACTTCCTTCAGACCCCACCTCGCGGTGACGCCCTTGTGCTTCGCTAGCCTTCACCTCCATCAGGTTGGCGGAGGGACTTGCACCCTCCCAGACAGCGCGCGTGCCCGGCACGCGCGTAGTAGACCGGTCCTTCAAGGGCCGGGTGGGCGAGCAAGCAGATGCCGGAGCCTGCTTTAGCGGGCTTCTCGAATACAGGCTTCAGCCAGGCTCTGGGTCGAAGATGGCTAAAGCCGCGGTTCGAGAAGGACCTTGAAAGGCCCTCCGGAGGGATGGCCCGCAGCTGACCCCGGCCTGAAGGCCGGGTCTAATACGCTTCGCGCCAGACCGCTGAAGCGGTCTCTGCACCAACATCCTCACTTTCCTGTCGTGCACCCAGTTTACCTTCAGAATCGGCATGCAGAACCGTGGGGGGTAGTTGACTTTGGACACCAATCGAAGTTATAGCTGAATACTCCGGTTGGGGTCGCGACCTCCGTTCTTCTACGACGACATTGAGGTATTGGCTTGCGGCATCGGGTCCTGCTTGGTGGCTTACTTTTCTTCTCCGACATGCTCGGAGGCTCTCTTGCGCACGCGGAAGACCAGTCGCCCATCGCGTCAAAGGTTGCCGAAGAGCGATTCAATACTCACGTAGTTTCCCTGGTGCGACAGTATTGCAGCGGCTGCCATGGCTCCAGCCACGCGGAAGCCGACTTGAACCTCGAATCTTTTGTAGAGACGTCGCTAGTTGCCGACGCTTATCCCACCTGGAGGCGCGCGCTTTCTCGCCTGGAAGAGCGCGAGATGCCTCCGGCAAATGCGGGTCAGCCGACCGAGGCGGAGCGAAAACAGGCGATCCAGGCGCTTAAGGATACCTTCGCGCACCTGGCCGAGGTCCGTGCCGGGGATCCTGGACCCGTGTTGCTACGGCGGTTGACCAACGCCGAGTACGACAACACGATCCATGATTTGACAGGGGTAGACTTGCGGCTCGCCAGTGAGTTTCCAGGCGATGGCGCGGCGGGCGAGGGATTTACCAACACCGGGCAGTCGTTGACGCTGTCGGCCGAGTTGCTGGACAAGTACGTGGATGCGACCCAACGGATCGCGTCCCATGCGCTATTCCTTACCGACGGAACGATCACTTTCTTTGACGAGCCGGCCAACGACCGCCCCGGTAAGGCGATTGCCTTGCTTTCCGAACGAATCAACGCGCGCTACGAGCACCTCCATCCCAACCCCGCGGACTATTACGCCGCCGCCTGGGAGTTCGAGCATCGCGAGGCACTCGGATCCTCTCTGAATTCTTTGGAGGAAGCCGCCCGCCACTGGAAACTGAGCGCAAACTATTTGAATTCGATCTGGATGCTCTTGAAGACGGAACATCCGACCTTGATCCTCCAGACGCTGCAAGATGCCTGGCGCGGTGTGCCGATCGAATCGGCTCGTAATGCCAGCGTTGACGGCGGAGTCGGTGCAGTCCGACAACATGTGCGGGCTGTCTTCCAGGCAATATTGATTGACGGCCGAGATGGTGTTCCCGGACTGGTGACTGGGTGGCAGGATTTGCTCTGCGACAACCTGGGCGGGCCGCAGGATCTTGACGCCACTGACAAGCGTACTGTCAGCCTTACATTGCCAGAGTCCTTGGACGAAGAAAGGAAAAAGCCTGTCCGCATTCATTTCTTGACGAGGCACGTGGGCGACGCCGAGGGGAAGATATTTTTTCGCCATCTGCGTTTCGTGCCACCGGAACCAGAGAAAGA
This sequence comes from Acidobacteriota bacterium, assembly GCA_965222655.1. Taxonomy (GTDB): domain Bacteria; phylum Acidobacteriota; class UBA6911; order RPQK01; family JAJDTT01; genus CAUZIZ01. The sequence goes on along the minus strand of CBDCUP010000021.1, from coordinate 204,538 downwards.
ACCGGACGGATCACCGGACCCAGAGAAGAAACCGCGCGGCCCGATCCGGCTTTACGATTGGCTCGCACGGCACGCCCCGAAACAACTTGAGGGCCTGCCCTGGGGCGAACATCCGCCCGATCAGGAATTGAAGAATGTCCCCTTGGTGCTGATCGCCTCCACGGTACATAGCATTGAGCTGCCCCTCACGGCCGCTCGTGCTTTGGCCGGTTGGACGCTACAGGCCGACGTGGAGCTGGTCAGTGAAAAGCGGCTGGGAGAAGGCTACGCGAGGGCGATGGCCTTTTGCCAAGCATCGTTGTATGACGGAGACCTCCCGGCGGCGTTGCCCGCACTCTGGCCGGGCGAACCGATCCTGAGCACGGAGAGGGACCAGCAAATTCGTGTCCTGGCCTCCTACGGCGAGTTTCAAAAGTGGTATCGATCGCGATTCGCATGGCGCCCCAACGTGGCGGTTGGGTCCGAAGGCGACGCGCGCGGTCCTCAGACACCGTCGTTCGTCCGAGAATACCGGCATCGGTTTGACCCAGACAATCTGTTATCGCGTATCAAGCCTGAGTACCACACGAACACGGATGGGTTTGGCAATCTCCGCTTTCTTACCGCCCACCGCTACGACGCACCGTTGCGACAGCTTGTGTTGGACCCTGAGCAGCGCCGCGAGTGGAATCAGCTCTATCGAGATCTTTGGGTCGTCGGCCGAGTTCCCCGACGAAGCCTTGACAACTTCAAACATGAAAACCGGACGAACCTGATCGAGGGGCTGGGGGCGACGAATCCGAACGACGCGATCACCCTTGCTGACGACAGAATCGAAGAGACAATTCGTAGAGGTTTCTTTGTCGACTTTTTCGGAAAGTCGTGGCAAGCAACGAGTGTCGATCATGCCTTGGCCATTTACCACTGGATCCGGCGCGATCTGCGGCAGTGGGAAGAAGACTATCGCAAGATCGAAACGGTGCAGGTCCAAGGACTGGTGAACTTCGCCGAGCGAGCCTGGCGGCGCCCCCTCCAACCGTCGGAGGCGGCTCAGTTGCGAGCGTTCTACAGCAAAACCGCCGGGGAACCAGAGATGGATCGCGATGAAGCGTTGCGCACCGTCATGGTCCGTATTCTGACGTCGCCCGACTTCTTGTTCCGCGTCGAGCGCGAAGCGGCATCGAACAAGGCGTCGCCCGTCACCGACCACGAGTTGGCGGTTCGCCTCAGTTACTTCCTCTGGGCTTCGCCCCCGGATGCCGGGTTGCGTCGGGCGGCCGATGCCGGCCGCCTGCGTGACCCGAAGGAGCTCAGGTCCCAGACCAGCCGGATGCTTAGGGACACCCGAGCGCGACGTTTCGTGGAAGAGTTCTTCGGCCAAATGTATCAGTTCGCCAACTTTGAGAGCTACCAGGGCCCTGACCCCCAGCGGTTTCCGGAATTCACCGACGATTTACGTTCAGCAATGCACGAGGAGCCCGTTCGACTGCTTGAGAAGATTGTCCGCGACGACCGCTCGGTAGACGAAATCCTGTTTGCCGATTACGCATGGGTAAATCGCTTGCTCGCCCGGCATTACGGGCTGGAGGTTCCCCACTCTGTCCAGGACGACCAGACCTGGTGGCAGGTAGACAAGGTAGCGTCGGTGGACCGTGGGGGATTGCTGGGGATGGCGGCGATGCTCACTCGGTTTTCCGACTCGTTACGGACGAGCCCGGTGCGACGTGGGGATTGGTTGAATCGCTCGGTACTCGGCGTGAAACTACCTCTTCCGCCGATGAGCGTTCCGGAACTGCCGGCCGAGGAAGACGCCGGAGACGGCCTGACCTTGCGCGAACGGCTGTCCCGACACCGAGAGGACAGCGGGTGTGCTAAGTGTCACGCCAAGTTTGATGGGTACGGTTTTGCACTGGAAGGATTCGATCCTATCGGTCGCCGCCGCACCACGGACGGCGGAGGGCGACCGTTGGACCTTCGCGGAAGCGTCGAGGGAAGCAGGACCTTCGAGGGGTTTGCGGGACTGCGGGACTTTCTGCGTTTGCGGCGTGACAGATTTCGCCGAAATCTATGCGAGAAGCTGGTCGGGTACGCGCTGGGCCGCACTATTCTGCTGTCGGATGAGCAACTTGTCGATAGAATGACAACCGAGCTTGAGCAAAACGATGGCCGATTTTCAGTGCTGGTGACAACACTCGTCAACAGCCAACAATTTCGGTACCGCCGTGGCGCCGAAGGTCCTGAAAAGGAAGAACAACAATGAGCGAGAAAGTTTTCCGCGATCCGATCTCTCGAAGAGCCCTCCTGCGGGGTGTGGGCGCCAGCGTTGCCTTGCCTTGGCTCGAATCGATCAATGCCTGGGGAGCGTCCGCTTCGGCCGTGAGCGCTGCCTCGGAAGCGCCACGGCGTTTCGCCGCACTGTTCATGTCAAACGGAGTGCTACCTGAAGCTTGGCATGCCGAAGGTGCAGGCGCCCAGATGAAGTTGTCCAGGAGTCTTGCGCCCTTGGAGCGGCACAAGAAGAACCTGCTGGCAATCCGCGGTCTTTTCAACGAGATTCCACACAAGACCGGCGGTCCACACGAAGGCAAGTGCCCGAATATCCTGTCCGGCGCCAAGGCGCTCCGGGTGCCGGAGGTCCGCGTCGCGACGACCATGGATCAGGTCATGGCAAAGAGAATCGGCCACAAGACTCCGCTCCCCAGCCTGGTGCTGGGAACCGAACAGCCACGCTTGGGTCTGATCGGCCCTTATTCGGCCCTCTATGGTGGAGCCATCTCATGGAGCTCACCAACTCAGGCCGTGCCCAAAGAGATCTATCCGTCCGCCGCATTCAACCGCCTCTTCAGCGCCGCGGACGCGGAGCGGAAAGGGAGCATCCTGGATGCAGTCCACCAGGATGCTGTTCGTCTTCAAGGTAACGTGAGCCGCTCCGATCATCGCAAGCTGGACGAATATCTGCACTCGATACGTGAACTGGAACAGCGGATCGCGCGGCTACAAGATACGAGTCATGGAGAGGGTTGGCAACCGACATTGACGGACCCGGACATGAACTGCCCCGAAGCGGGACTGCCAAGCGATGCAGGTGTGCATTTCAAGTTGATGCTGGACATCATCACGCTTGCCTTCCGCATGGACAAGACACGGATCATCAGCTTCATGTTCAACAACGACCAATCGGGATTTACGTTTCCGCAGGTTGATGTCCGTACCGGAATGCATTCGGTCTCACACGGCAACGTTGGCAAGGAGGGTTACCAGCGTGTGAACCAATTCCATGTCGAGCACCTGGCCTATCTGTGCGACAAGCTGGCGAAGGTCGACGAGGGTTCTCGAACCTTGCTGGAAAACAGCATGATCTTCTTCACATCGAACATGATGTATGGCGCGAAACATGACAGCAATCAGTTGCCGATCTTGCTCTTAGGGAAAGGCGGCGGCACGATCGCGTCGGGACGGGCGCTGGACTATCTCAACCAGGGCGATGATCGCCGCCGCTTGTGCAGTCTGTATCTTTCGCTCATGGACCGCATGGGGGTATCACTCGACCAGTTCGGCGACGCGACCGACCGTCTTGCGGATATTTGAGGCAACACTCACCAGGCGTGCTGCCCAGCTTGGCGGAAGAGGAATTTCAGTCCGACGAAATCCGCGACAGACACTTCGACCTCCCGATCGTGAGCCCGTCTGGCCGTTTTCCAAATCGGAGGGGATGACGGGACTTGAGGGCACCGAGCAGGGCGCAAAGAGGTGAATCCTGAAGGGATTCCGTCTTCCAGCCCAGGGTTTCCGAACCCTGGGTATCTCGCGGCATTGATTGTAGCCAACCCTGAAGGGGTGCGATGAGCCGCAGTGGCTCGAACTAAGTCAAACCATGTTAGACAAACGGTGAGGCGTTTGGAAAGGAGGAAATAAAGCGATAAGAGAGGCAAGACGCCGAAGCCTACCTGTGCGAGTCCACGCTCGTACAGAACTTCCTGCTCGAACTCCGCGATTAACCAGCGGGGGTACGCAGCCAGGGCGCTCCCAACGGCTGGACCGGAAGAAGGGATCGTCACGAAGGGGCCAGGCAGGAAGACTTCGGGAGACGGCACTTCGGCCTAGAGCAAAGCGCCAACGACCGCCCTTGAGTGAAGCGTTGGCGAGGTTCCCTGACCTCGTCTCCAGAGAGAACAGGTGGTTATCTCTCTGGAACTGCTTTGGGTGATACCTGTCGCCGCCTGAGGAAAATGGTTCGAGTCATGACCGGTGAATGTCCCCCGCCGTCCCCTGTGGGTGAGTCCGCGCTATAAGCCCCCGGTGAAAGGCGACGGATGATGCGGTGGTGCGGAGAAGGCTTCCTGAGCCGCCTCCGCTTTAGGGATTGCCGCAGAGCCGGAGTACTCCAGTTTCGGCTGGAGGAAAGGTCAAACCGAAGACGAGGTGAGGAAGAATCCTGAGTCTGGGTAGTTAGCGTCTCGGCCGTGGCCCCCCAAATGGGTCGGCCCGTGCTCTTGTCCGGGTCAAACCGGGAAAACAGACCCCCCAGGGGCCTGGCTAAGAAACACCCGATAGATCTCCGATCCGCCTCACCTGATGATGCAACAGAACAGGAACACCATGGTGAAGAACAGAAAAGTGCACTCCTTGACCGGTCGCATCACGATCGAGCTCATGCGTGCCGCCTTTAAGAAAGTCAAGCGCAACCGAGGCGCCGCCGGGGTGGACAAGGTCAGCATCGGGATGTTCAAGGACAACCTCGAACAAAATCTTCTCGCGCTGATGAAAGATCTCAAATCAGGCGAGTTTCGACCCGTTCCGCTGCGCCGAGTCCATCTCTCCAAGGGGCCTCACACGAAGAAGACCCGGCCGCTCGGGATTCCCGGGGTCCGCGACCGCGTGGGCCAGGAAGTCCTGCGACGGCTGCTGGAACCTATCTTCGAGCCGCTCTTTCAGGAAGCCTCCTTCGGGTTTCGTCCTAAACGCAACTGTCACAGGCGATCCAGTGGGTGTTGTCCCTTCACGGCGCCGGCTACGGCTCCGTACTCGACGCCGATATTGAAGGCTTTTTCGACAACATTCCACAAGACGTCATTATGCAGTTGGTGGCCGACAAGGTTGCCGACGGCAATATCCTTCGCCTTCTCCAACGATTTCTCACTGCCGGGGTCATGGAGGACGGTGTCTTCAAGCCGACCACGGTCGGCACGCCACAAGGAGGGGTGATTTCCCCTCTTCTGGCTAACATCGTCCTCAACCAACTGGACTGGGTCCTCGACCGGGCGGGTTTTCGATTCGCCCGGTACGCCGCCGACTTCGTCGTCCTGACCCGGTCCGAAAGGCAGGCGCAAGAGGCCTTGGCACTGGTCCAGCTGCTGCTGGCAACCCTTCAGCTACGGCTGAGTCCGGAGAAAACCCGGATCACGACGTTCGGAAAAGGCTATGAGTTTCTTGGCTTTTTCCTCTCGTCCCGTTCCCGGCGTATGCGCGACAAGTCCCAGCGGAAATTCAAGGATAAGGTGCGGGAATTAACCGTTCGTCACCACAACCTCGATGCCGAGGCGATCCTGAAATTGAACCGAGTGATCAGGGGGACGGCTCAGTACTTCGCCCCCGAGTTCGCGACCAATCGCTGGCTCTTCCAAAAGCTTGACTCCTGGGTCCGTTTGCGACTCCGGAGTATGAAGCTCAAGCGGAAGAACTACAACGACAATCGCAAACTCAGGGTGGGGTTCTTCTGCCGAAAACTCGGCTTGCTTACCCTTGAAAGCTTCTGCCTCTATCGCAACACCTATGGCCAAGTCTGTTACGTCGTTCCCCGTCTTGGGGCAACGTCTTTGGGGTCGCCCGGTGAGTGACCCTCACGCCGGTAAATATGAGGAATAGACCCCATCGCGACAACGGGGAGGGGCAGGCGGGAACCCCGCCTGTCTCTTACCCGCGTGCGTCATCGAGGTATGTTCCGGGCACATGGGTAACATTTTCTCCCAGGCACATAGGTTACAAGAGGAGTCATGCCATGGAAAGAGACCTGTGTGATGAACGAACGAGTGAAACTGGTGACGGAACATCTAGGGGGAGACTATGGAATTACGGAGTTATCGCAGGCCTATGGGGTGAGTCGGGGGACGGTGTACAAGTGGATTAGGCGATACGAAATAGAAGGGTGGTCGGGGCTGGAGGATCGGTCGCGTGCGCCCCACAGCCATCCCAACGCGGTGGAAGAAAAGATCGAGAGGAAGCTTTTAGAGTTGAAGGCCCGTTGGCCCTTGTGGGGAGCGCCGAAGTTGTGGGTCAAACTCCAGGAGGCGGTGGGAGCGGATCGGTGCCCGGCCGAGAGCACGGTGAGCGGGATGCTCAGACGCCACGGTTTGAGTGAGGTGGCCAAAAGACGACGGCGAGCGGTGCCGACGGAGCAGCCCTTCAAGGATTGTCGAGAGGCCAATGCCGTGTGGTGTGCGGATTTCAAGGGCTGGTTTCGGACCAGCAACGGCCGCAAGTGCACGCCCTTGACGATCAGTGATGCCCACAGCCGCTACTTGTTGTGCTGCCAAGGGCTGGGGGGCGCGACGGGATTCCTCACGGTCAAACCGCTGTTTATCAAGGCCTTCCGAGAGTATGGGCTGCCCGAGTCGATGCGCACGGACAAGGGACCGCCGTTTGCGACGACGGCCCTAGGAGGGCTCAGTGCACTGGCGGTGTGGTGGGTCCGCTTGGGGATTGAATTGCAACGCATCGAACCGGGTTGCCCGCAACAGAACGGCCGCCATGAACGGATGCATCGGACCCTGAAGGAAGCCACGGCCCAGCCACCGCGAGCGAATCTCGCCGCCCAGCAGAGGGCCTTTGAAGCCTTTTGTCGGGAATACAACGAGGAGCGTCCCCATGAATCGTTGGGTCAGAGGCCGCCAGCGCTCTTCTACCAGCCGGCGGCTCGGGAGTATCCTTCCCGCTTGCCGGAGCCAAGAGGGTATCCCGATGAGTGGGAGAAACGAGTGGTGCGTAAGGGCGGTCAAATCAAATGGAAAAACCAGGACATTCGCTTGACGGAGACCCTCTGGGGTCAGCAGATTGGCTTAAAGCCGGTGGCAGAGGGACAGTGGGCCGTTTACTTTGAGCACCTGGAGCTCGGCCTCTTCGATGAACGCAAGGGCCGGGTGCTTCCGGCCAAACGATTGCGACGCAAACCCACGACAGAAGGTCAGCAACCGTGAACAGACACGACCCGGAAGCCGTGGAAACTGCCGCGCTGTGGAAACTCCTCCGGACGGAGTTTCCCACAGTTACCACCGCTTCTACGACGAGATACACCAACCGAAGAATGAAACTCCAAGACTCCAAAAGTGTTACCTATGTGCCCGGGAGATATTGTTACCTATGCATCGGGAGCTACATCGAAAGGCTCGATTACTCGTGTAAATCACTGAGGCCACAACCCTTACAGGGTTGGAGTTCCTGTCTTTTCTTTCCCAGGGTTCGGAAACCCTGGGCTAACAGACGCAATCCCGTTGGGATTGACCTCGCTGGTGGTGCCTCCCTGTTGTCCGTGACGCGGGGGTTTCATGAACTCTCTTTGCCACTACAGGCGGCCAATGGGCCCCGTTGCAAGACGGATCTCGTATCTTGCAAAATCGACCTGAGCTCAAAGCGACCCACGAGTTGGGGCTAGCGTCAGATCCGATTCTTTGCAATTTGATGCTTGGAATTTGGAGTTTGTTTGTATCTTGTGTCTTGGTGCTTGCTATTGACTGAGGAAGGTAAGCCCAGAAATAACTTCATGAAGACTGGAAGTTACGCCAACTTCACAACCTCCCCGGTTCTGGCGGATTCTTCGGCGGCCAGGCAGGCTCGCACTGCCTCGAGAGACTCCTGGGGCGTAATCACCTCGATCGGGGTGTCATCGACGATGCTGCGGACAAAGTAGTTCAACTCTTCGCGAAGCGCTCCCGAACAGGCGCCGTGGATGTCCGGCCAGTAGGTCGTATCCGGGCAGCGGACACCCTCCGCGTCAACGATAGTCAGATTCGGATGGGTGTCATGGACTTGAATCGAACCCTCCGTACCGATGATCTCCATGCGCTCATCAATCTGAAAAGGGGTTTTCTCGGGCAAACACCATACATCCTCAATCACGCCGGTGGCTCCACTGTCGAACCGGTACATCGCATGCCCGACGTCCGGATACTTATGGCCGTGAACTGCGACCGTCTGAGCGTAGGCGCTGACGATCTTGGCTCCGCTGAACCAGAGCATGAGATCGGTGTCGTGAACACCATCCCCAATGATCGGACCGATCTTGTCCAGCACCTGAGAACCGATCCAGGCGGGGAGATTGCGACGGGCGTAGAAGGAGACGATCCGGCCCAGCTTCCCCTGGTCCAGCGCCTGTTTTGCGGCCGCGTAACGAGGGTTGAAGCGGCAGATGTGACCCACCATGAACTTGGTGGACGAAGCGGCGGCCGCGTCGACAATTTTCTGGCAATCCACTACGGTCGAGGCCATGGGCTTCTCCAGGAAGACGTGTTTGCCCGCTTCGAGCGCGGCTACGGCGGGGTCGCGATGCTGATCCCACATGGTCGTGATGCTGACGCTGTCGAGTTGGGAATCCTCCAACATCTTCCGATAGTCGCTGAAGGTCTTTTGCGGCTGGAAACGTTCGGCGACCTCGGCGAGACGCTCGCTGTTGCGGGTGCAGAGGGCGTAGATCTGTGCTCCTGGATTGCCGACGAGGGCTTCCAGATGCTTCTCTCCAAACCAGCCCAGACCGATGACTCCGTGTTTTACTTTTTCCATGGTGTCTCTTGTCGTTGCAGTTCTCAGGTTTCAGATTGGTCGCAGCCGTAGCCCCTGGGTCAGTCAGATGGAACCTTTGAATGACTTCAGAGGCCATCGTCTACACCGAAGGTGTAAATCCTGTTCCAACGAAATCATATTTGAACCTGGCTTAAGTCTCAGATCAGTGGTGCCCTCTTTCGTTGTGGCAGAATAGTTCGCTGAGTCCCAACTCGTCAAGCAGGCGCTCCGCGCGGAAAAACTGGAGCCGAAGCAGATTCGCCGCAGGCAAAAACGGGTCTGCCTGCAGCTCCGGATCCTGCCTTGATACCGCAATTGATGTAGCATTCGAACATGCGTATAGGTCTCATCTCAGCAGCCACCTACCGTTACCTGGATAAACCGCTCCGGCCCGGTTCCAATCACGGAACGGCCTTCGCTTCCACCTTCAACGGATTCGACGAATCGGAAGTCGACAAACACGAATGGACTTTCGTTCGAGCGAAGAAACGGATCGAGGGAGCCAAGGTGGTGAAGGTGTGGGACAAGGAAAGAGTGTGGGCCGAGCGTCTCGCCAGCGCCTGCGACATTCCGACCGTCTGCGAAACACCAGAAGAATGCGCCGACGGCGTTGATCTAGCGATCCTTATCGACGACGGATCGGGCGAGCAATCGAAGTATGCGATTCATCCGCTGAAGCAAGGCATTCCCACCTTTTGTGACAAGCCATTGGCGATGACTGCCAGCAAGGCAAAGGCTGTTGCTGGTGTCGCTCGTGAGACCGGAACTCCGTTCATGTCCGCCAGTTCCCTCAGGTTTGTTCCCGATATTGTCAAACTGCGCAATCAACTGCCGGAGTTGGGCCCCATCTACCTGGCCCAAGCCATCTGCGCCAATGAACTCGTCTACTACGGAATCCACGCGCGCTCGATGATCTATGCAGTACTGGGAGGCGGGGCCGTCTCGGCGGTCAATGTCGGCCAACCCGGTCTGAACATCGTTCGTATCCGATTCGAGGATCATCGTGACGTCGTCTTGATGGTGGGAGAGCGCCAGTGGATACGATCCGGATATCAAATCAGCCTGTTTGGCCAAAAAGGCTGGCAGACGGTAAAGCCCGATCTTCAGGATCTCTACTGGTATCTGCTGAAGGCGGTTCTGGAATACGTCAAGACGGGAAAAGAATCGGTGCCGATCGAGGAAGAAGTCGAAGTCATCGCAGCACTCGAGGCGGGTAAGCGTTCCCTTGCCCAGCAAGGTGAAGTGACCTTGGCGAGCCTGCTCTGATAAACCAACCGGTGAGAGCGAACCCTTATTTCAGATCGTCGAACTCGGTGGCACCCCCTTCAAACTGCATATACTCGATGACGGCCCCGTCCTCTTCGAAAAAAGCTACTGTCAGGCCGGGCATGGGGATAAATGCTTCCAGGAGCATCTTCTTGCCTCTGAGCGCCACAGTAATGTCGTCGACCCGATAGGCGACGTGAGGCAGGTCGTGGATGGGGCCGGTGACAGGTGAGTCTTCCTCGTAGCGGAGAAACTCAATGCGGTAGGGATGATCTGCCGGATCGGTAACCCAGACCTTGGTGTCTTCAACATAGACTTCGTCTGGCTGACGATCTCGGGTGGGAAGGCCGATGTGATGGAACGCCTTTGCCATGCTTCTTGTCCTGTTCTTGGGCAGCCCCTCAAACAAACCCAGCAGCGTATTGACGATCTTCGTTGATGCCTCGTACTCGACGAAGTTCGTCCCCAGCCAGGTCTCGTAGCCGCCCAGTTTGTGCTGTTGGGGCGTCGGCAGGTAACCGTAGGAGCCGTTGGCCAGCTCGATGGCGAAGGTCTGCTGGAAGGGACTGCGGTCTTTCAGCTCCAGACCGATCTCCACGAAGGTCTCGAAGGGGATTGCTGCGATGCCAAGGGACCCTATACCAACCGTCTGCAAGGGCACGCGAATCTCCTCGGGCGCTTCTTTCAGCAGCGCGATTCGTTCGGCATAGATGCCTGTGCGAACGTGGCCCGGTGCGGCTTGGTTCGTATTCGTAGCAACTCTCGCGAAATGCTCGAGCATGTCTCGCGTTGGTTTTCTCACCCGAAGCAGCAGCTCCGATTCGGCCGCGGACAGCGGAACCCAATCCTGAAAGACGAGGCGCTGATGCGCTTCATGAACACGACTGGCAATTTTTTGAGCGACCTCCTGCATTTTCTCATAGGGTGCCCTCCCCGGATTCTTCTTGCGGAAATCGATATTGTTGATGTCGCCACTGGTCCCGTTCGAGAGCATTCCGACGAATGGCGGTGTCTGATCCTTCGCCCCAAGCTTGCCTTCAATGAACTCTGCAAAGTATCCAAAGTAATCCGCGGATACCTCGCCGGCACCGACCCCACCCACGTAGTGCAGCGAGTAGTTTGCCAGCAGCGCGATGGGACGCCCGTCGACACTCTGCACCGAGAGAAAAGCGATCTGGGGATCAGTCGGTCCCGCCGGACGCAGCAAGTCCGGATTCCCTCGCGGGGGATTCATGCGTACCTGATCGGTGCCGCCGAAGGGATTCGACAGCAGCGCCGAATCCTGCACATGCCAACGACGGTTGAACACTTCGGAGGGCTCATCCACGCTTCCCAAACCGATTCGAGCCGGCTCCAGCTGGGCCAGCGCTCGACGGACCCCATCTGAGATGCGGTTGGCCAGGAACTTCTGATACTCCCTCAGTCCGCTCTGCTCGATCATCTTGCTGGAACCACGAGCGGTCGTGGCCGAGTGGGTGTGAGTCGCAGCCATCAGCAGGTGCGAACTGGGCAAGCCGGTGGCTTCCCGGACCTGATTCTTGGCCAGTTCGAAGACCTCTCTGGGAATTCCTACGTTGTCGCACAGGACAATTCCCACTTTCACCTTGCCGTCATCTAGAACCAGGCAGCGCGCGTAGAGCTCGTCATGGATCTGGGTGGCCGGATACGGCTTCCAACCGCCCACAATCGACTCACCCAACGGCGGAGTAATGTTGCTGGTGGCTGCGCCTGCGCGGAAAACCCGTTTGGCATCCTGCGCGATCAAGAGAGACCAGTTGGAAATCGAAAACGTGACCACGACCAGGAAAGTCAAACAGGCAGGCAACACTTTTCGGTACACCAGGAATCTCCTTCACTCCAGCTATTGCTGGCGCAGGGGCCGGTAGTCGGGATGGCCCGGGGGAGCCAACAGCCTACGGGCTTTGGACCGTCCCCCCTTCCAGATATCATACTGCGGGTCGGCGTATTCGTCGAAGAAACGGCCGAGTTTCTCCGCCATCTCTCCCTGGATACTCGCGTATTGCCTCTGCCCGTGCAGGTTGAATCGCTCGTTCGGATCGTTCGTCATGTCATAAAACTCGGTCGGCCCCTCCGGCTGGCGACGCTCCACGTACTTCCAGTCCTCGGTTCTGACCGAACGGCAGCCCTCCATCTCGTAGAACATCCGGGTCTCCCAATCGATCTGCTCGCCACGCAGTGCCGCTGCGAAGCTGCGTCCCGGGAGCTTCGGTCTTTTGGGAATCCAGTGCTCGAGTCCCACATACTCCAGCAGGCTCGGCAGAAAGTCGTAGTTGCTCACCATGATGTCGGTCTTGCCCGGCTTGATTCCCTCAGGATGGCGGAAGATCAAAGGCACCTGCATCATCAGATCGTGCGCCCCGATCGGCCGTGTGTGATCACCCATCCCGAAAAACCCATTCTGGCCGCCCATCCAACCCTGGTCGCCGGCGAAGATCACGATGGTGTTCTGGTCCAGCCCATGCTTCTCGAGCGTGTCCATGACCTCGCCTACGCCGTCATCTACGGCACTCACTTCGGCGGCCACGCGACGGATACTCACGATGTTGTTGTGGTAGGCCTTGTTGTTGTATTGCCAGGGGTGGATGGTGTCTCTCGGAAAGGAGGGCAGATACTTGTCCGAGTAATACTCCGCGTGGCGGTTGCGCGCTGGTTCCAGTAACAGGGGTCCGAGGCAATAGGGTCCGTTATAGGCCAGATACAAGAAAAACGGCTTTTCTCCATCCTTGTTCTGTTCAATGAAGTGGACCGCGTGCTCGGTCCAGAGATCGGTCATGTATTTCGGCGTCTTCTTGATCTTGCCGTCCTCGATGATCATGTCCTCGTAGAAACTCCGCGTCCCTCCCCGCTGCATCGTGATCCAGTAGGAGAACCCATCCTGGGGAGTCAGATTCGCCCCCAGATGCCATTTGCCGCTCAAGCCGCAGACGTAGCCCTCCGAGTGCAGAATCCGGGGTAGCGTCTCGAACTCTTTCAGGGTGTAGTAGGCCTCGGGCCCTACCATGTATTTGTTATCGAGAAAGGAGTGGAGCCCATGCTGCGACGGAATCAGCCCCGTCAAATAGGTTGCCCGAGTTGGAGAACAAACCGGATTGCTGCTCATCGCCCGGTTGAAGAGCATTCCCTGTGCCGCCAACCGATCGATGTTCGGGGTCCTGATGTCCTTGTTCCCGTAACAACCCAAGGTCCAGGCACCGTGATTGTCGGTCAGGATGAAGACGACGTTGGGGCGCTTGGTGGCCATAGCCGCAGGATCTACCAGCAGAAAAAGAAGCGCTAGACAGCTGGATACAGTGCGTAGGCTACTCATCGTAGACCATCCCCCTGAAATCTGCCCCTGAAATCTGTCCCCTACTTTTTTGGAACAACTGCCGCGATATCCAACAGTAGTCCTGCCCCTTGAATTGCTCGTAGCTGCACGGGTCGGAGGGATCGGCTCCCTGCGAAAGGCTGGAATGTCCTGGAATGGGCGGATCGTTCTCCAGGGTGATACGCTGGTCATCGCTCCAAAGATACGAGGGGTAGTAGCTGTGGGCATGGCTCTGGGAGTTGTAGCCGAAAAAACGGTCCATCCCCTGAAGCAGCGGCTCGCCGGCTGATCCCGGTCCGCCCAGACCCCACTTGCCAAACGCCCCCGTGACGTATCCCTGCTCCTGCATCAATTCCGCCAGCGTGACTTCACCGGAGGGCATCGGCTCCTGGCCCTCCGGTGGCGTGCCCTTGTTGCTTCGGATGTCGGCATGGCCCGGGTGTTTACCCGTCATCAGCACACACCGCGAAGGCGCACACACTGCGTTGCCTGAATAGTGCTGCGTGAGCCGCATCCCCTGCTGGGCCAGGCGGTCCAGGTTGGGAGTGGCGATCAACTCTTGACCAAAGCAGCCGAGCTCGCGATAGCCAAGATCGTCGGCAAGGACGAAGACAACATTCGGCTTGCGCTCCTGGGAGACCGCCTGACCGAATATCGAAAAGAGATTGCAGACAACGACGATGAGCAACTGCAGCGTTGCAGCGTACGACAAGTTGACATTACTTTAAGCTGAAACTTCGAAAAGCCCAAGGTAGAAGATACGAGGTACAAACAAGCTCCAAATCACAAGCACTAAACGCCAAACGATCGACTATCATCCCAAACGACGGGATCAACAGAGATGGGATGAGAAGGCCGAATCTCAGACGCAGTCTCTATACTGAGCTGCAAATTTTTCATCGGGCTCCGTGAGGGCCCAGAAAGGAGATTCGGCCATGCAGGAGTATATCAGTCTGGTGAAGACGGTCCAGACGATCGGATTGAACGTGGGGGATCGGTACAGTTTCTATGTGGTGGTAGATCAAATGGGTTACGGCGCTTCTTCAGGGTCTGCCTGGTAGAGGTGTGGGGAAGTTCGACAGCTACCGCTGACTCTGGAAGACCACTGTTTTCCGACCATCCCCGCCGACCGGTCCAGCCAAGGGCAGAAGCGAAATGATACACTCGAGGAGAAATGAGGACGGTAGCGGAACTTGAGAAAGAGATTCTGCGTCTCACGCCTGCGGAGCGAGAACGCCTGGCCGTGGCGGCTTGGGAAAGCCTGGAAAAAGATTCTGTAGCCGGCGAGGGTCTCACCGACCCCGAAGGGATCAGCCTGGCGTTACAGCGGGACAGCGAGATTGAGACCGGTGCCACAAAGCCTCTCAACGAAGCCGAGTTCCGACGACTTACTAGTAGCACTTCTGATTGAGAGTCGAGTATCACCCACTCACAGCTTCCGATCTGAAGAGCGCGATAGCCCACTACAACGAATGGCGGCAGGGCCTAGGCAATGAACTCTGAGCCGAAGCTTATGCTGCTATCGATAGAATCGTTCAGAACCCACATCAATTTTCCATCATCGAGCGTGACATCCGACGTTGTTTGGTGCACCGATTTCCGTATTCCATTCTCTTTCGGATGATCGGCACCCAGACAGTGCGGATACTCATCATCCGTCACCATCGGCGCCATCCACTACATGGCTTGAGCAGGCGATAGAAGACCCACAAGCCTCTCCTCAGCCCAGGGGTTCATTGCAGCGACTGGCGCTGAAGCCGTCCTGAATGAAGTTTCAGCCTAGTCCTGCCCCTACAGCGCGGCCTCATTCGAGAAAACAAACTTTGCTCTCTCCTGCCGCGACTGTCGCTACCGCTTGTGGCAGAGCCGTGACTGCAAAGAAGCGGTCCCGATCACCGATTGGGACATGCGACCAGCGGGTCGAACGGGCCACCGTCCACTTGGCCGTTTGTAGGATCAAGCTGACTCTATAGCTTAGCAGCCTTGTCTACAACGACTTCGGAGCCATCGCTTGCCGTGTGCTAGTATCAACTGCGCTGTCTGGCTCTCCCCTCAGTGTGAATCGGCGGACGAGAACGATGAAGAAAGCAATTTTTCTAGCGGTGATCCTACTGACGAACGCAATGAGTGCGCTAGCGCTGGAGACAGAGCTCCTCTCGGTCAAAACCATTTGGGGGCCGCAGCAAAGCGGCAAACCGCACAACGCCTTTACCGACATGATTCGGTTTCGGGGGGAGTGGTACATAGGTTTTCGTGAGGCGATCAAGCATCATGGCGGCTTGGAAGGCAAGGGACGACTGCGCGTGATTCGCTCGGACGATGGGGAGGCGTGGGAGTCCTGCGGCCGGTTTGTCATGGAAGAGGGAGACTTGCGCGATGCCAAGTTGTCCATCACCAGGACCGGTGAGCTGATGTTGAATACGGCCATGCAGGTCTACCATCCCAATCCTGATAAACACAAGAATCTTGCCTGGTTCAGCAAAGACGGAAAAACCTGGAGCGAGCCGGTGCAGATCGGCGAGAACAACGTCTGGCTCTGGAGCGTGACCTGGTTCGATGGCTTCGCCTATGGTGTGGGCTATCCTACCACCGAAAAGCAGGCCGTTCGCCTCTACAGAAGTGCAGACGGACGCAAATGGGAGGTCCTGGTCAAGAACCTCTATCCACGGGGGAGTGAATCCTCCATCGCCTTTGAGCCCGATGGGACTGCCTTTTGTTTGTTGCGGGATGGCAATGTAATTGGGCAGGCAAAAGCGCCTTACAAGAAGTGGACATGGAGTCAATCGTTGAATCTGGGTGGACCAAAGTTGATTCGCCTGAAAGACGGTCGCTTCATTGCCGGCGGTCGTGTGGGCTGGGAAAGCATGCGCCTGTATGAGGTGGATCCGCACACGGGAAAAGCGAAACACCTGCTAGATCTTCCCGCTCGGGGCGACTCGAGCTATCCGGGGCTGGGCCTTCATGAGGACGTACTTTGGGTCAGCTACTACAGCAGCAGTGATACTGCGACTGAGGGTGGAAGCTACCTGGTGCCCACGGAGATCCGTCTGGCAAAAGTGAAGCTGCCGTTCTGAAGCAGCGGACCGGGGCCACAATCCCACGCAATCTACCGGGCAAGGAAATCGTGATCAGTACACAAGGCCTCTCTCTGCAGTATGGCAAGCGCGTCCTCTTCGAGGGTGTCTCGCTCAAGTTCACCAAGGGCAATTGCTACGGCCTCATCGGACCAAACGGCGCCGGCAAGTCGACGTTCCTCAAGATCCTGTCCGGTGAAGTCGAACCCCACTCGGGTCGGGTGAACATCCCCCCCGGCCTGCGGCTGGCGGTCCTCAAGCAAGATCACTTCACCTTCAACGAATTCGATGCGCTGACGACCGTGCTGATGGGGCACGAGCGCCTGTTCGCGATCATTCAGGAGAAAGACGCGCTGTACGCCAAGCCGGACTTCGACGAGGCGGACGGGATGCGCTCGGCCGAGCTGGAGGCGGAGTTCGGCGAGCTCAACGGCTGGGAGGCCGAGGCCCAGGCGGGTGAGCTGCTGGGCGGCCTGAGCGTTCCGACAGCCCTCCACGGTGTCCTCGTCCGGGACCTCGACGACGGCGACAAGGTCCGCGTGCTGCTGGCCCAGGCAGTGTTTGGCGAGCCGGACATTCTCCTGCTGGACGAGCCGACCAACCACCTGGACCTGGAGTCGATCACGTCGCTGAACACCGCCTTGGGCAAGCGCAACGGGGCGTTGATCTTCGGGTCCGATGACGTCGAGCTGATCGAGTCGTTGAGCGATCGTGTCATCGAGATCACCGACGATGCCGTCATCGACCATCAGTTCGGGTATTCGGAGTTTCTCCGGCGTCGCACGGAGGATGTTGGCGTCCTCGTCGGCGCCTGAGGCAGCGGTAGGGTTCCAAAACTGATCACTCGTCCCCCAAGCCTGCGTCCGCGATAAGCCAAACGGCTGGGCCACAGGCCTTGACGTCGATGGTTCTCTCGCCCGATCCTGCCAGCCCTGCTCGCAACCGTATGATTCGAGATACCGAATCAGGTCACGACACTTCATAGAGCTATCTCAAGTTCCTCGTAGTTTTCGCCAGCAGCGTCGATTGCATCCGATCGATTGAACGCCAATGCTTCGCTCAGGGTGACTCTCAGAGACTCGAGTAGCTCATCCCGGCTCCGTTCCTGGTAATTCACCCGGGTACTTCCTCAATCCATCCAATCCACCAATTGCCGTCCTGCTTCAGCACCGCCGTGTAGCGTGTGTTCATGGCACTAGTCCAGCTGATAGGAGGCCGTCAGCGCCTTTCTTTGTTTCTTCATCCCTGTTCGTTGGCGAGTCTAAGCCAGAATCGGTTTCACTACCTTTGCAGCCTCTACCCCGGTCAGCCGTTTGTCGAGTCCCTGATGACGGAAGCTGAACTGTTCATGTGGAAAAACGACCTCTCATCTGCGCAGGTCGATGAGATCGAGTACAAGTTCAAGGCCCTGAAGCCCTATCTCAAGGGTTGAATCCGAGGGCTCCGACCCGGAACTCGACTGCCACCCGACACCCGCTTTCTGCTGAGCAGGTCGCTTCGGCTGGGATGTCCTATGTAGGGTGGCCGGGTCGCAGCTACCTGTGCCGCAGGACCTTCAGGACACGCCGTGCATCGGGGAGGGATCTGTGAGAATCTGGCCCCGGACTAGGAGAGGACCGACGAGATGAAGACCTACCTGGATGCCTGCAGAGTGGAGATAGGAGTTTGCTTTTTTTGCCGTCGGGTATGGGTTGCCATTTTTTGCATTACTGGGGATGAAAAAAGGGTCGACGAGGGACGTGGAGGCGCTGCAGTCGGAGGTGAAAGAAAAAGGGGGTTGAAATAGCGTGATGGGGGCGTCGAGACCGAGTTTTGGTTGGAGGAAGGGAAAAATCAGGGCAGCAAGGATACACCGGTATTGGATCCGGCCCGGGCGCCGGGGCGGGTCAGTCTTCCCAAATCGGGACGTCGTCCCAGAAGAGCGCGTCGCTGGAGGCTCGGAAGGCTTGAGCCTGTTGGGGCGAAAGCGAAGCCAGGAAGCTCTCGAGTTTCTGAGGGAAGAGTCGGGGTGGGGGAGCGCGTTGGGGCTGCTGCCAGAGCTCGAGGTGTTGGAGGATTTGTCGAATCACGCTGCTTTGTTCGATCACCGCGATGATTTCAAGCGGGTGGGAAACCGGGAATATATCGTCCATGAAAAAACCGGACTCATTACTTCAGCCGATCCTGACGATGTCTCCAGAGCCATCACTCGCCTTTTCTCCGATGACAATCTCCGCCTGGCCTTGGGACGCACTGGACGTGAGTCGGTAAGAATCTACGATTGGGACAACGTCATCGAGCAGTTCCTCATTCCGGTCTACCAACAGATGGATGAGTGATTTCCATGGGATCGAGGAGCGAAGCGAGGCTCGGGGACAAGTGGTTCTATGATTGCCGATGGGGAACAGGGCGGTTATCACTTTAGCCAGGCCGGGCGGACAGTGGCAGGGGCGACTCTGGAAAATTTCGTGGCACGGGAAAACGGGAAAACGTGAGAGAATTCCCTTCGCTACTGCTCACCCGCACGGACTCTGGATTGCTAGGGAGCACCGGGCCCGGGGAGAGCATCCGGACTGGCTAGGGTCATGCCGGATCCGCGCCGAGGGCTCAGTTCAGGCTGGGAACCACCGGCAAGGTCGCAAACTCCCCAGGCCGGGTCTGGATCACGGTGGCCGCCAGCTGACTTGAGCTTTCCACCCGCAAGACACCCAGGAAATCCGAGAAGTCCAGTTCAGCCCCATCCGTGCCCTCCCATTCGATCTCATCCACGAAGAGGGCATTGTGGCCTCGTCCTGCCAGGTTCATGGGGGCACTTGGGTCGGTAGTCGCGACCACGCCGAGTGGGAAGTCCCCCACGGAGATGCGCTGCAACTGGCCCTCTTCCAAGCTGATCACCAATAGCTCGTCAGTGAGCCCACTGACGACAAACAGGTTTCTGGAGTCAGGACTGAAGGAGACATCCTCGAGTCGCTAACCAGTCGTGGGAATGACGGATATCTCCTGGTTGAAGCTGGGACTTTCCGGGTTCGTGTCGATGCAGGAGACACAGTCTGCACCCAGATTGAAGACGGCACAGGCCAGCAGACCGTCCGGAGAAACGGCGATGCGAGCGCCGGATCCACTCGGACCTGCACTCACCGGAATACTCCCGATTCCCTGGCAAGCAGGGCCGCCAGCTTGATTCGAGGCAGTGTCGATGCAGACCACATCGCTGGGGCCCCTGTTGACTGCATAGAGTCGGGTTCCATCGGGAGTCAGGTCCACTCCACTGACTGCACCTCCGGCAGGGATCGAGCTTAACAGTCTCGGAATTTCAATCAAGTGAGCTGTTCTCTGAGACCGCCCTTTCGTCACAGCCGGGGTGTCCCGAAACAGCCTTTTACGGCCTTGGCCGTCGGCACGAAGTGCCTACTTAAATAGCTGAAACGACTAGGGCTGTCCGGGTGGGTGTCGATCACGTGGACGACGGCGCTCCCACGATCCGCTACGTAGGCCCGAGTTGCCGATGCTACGACGCCCAGGGGACCGAAGGGCGAGAAGGAGTTCTGAGCCGGACCCAGAATCACCGGCGGCAGAAATTCCGGGGAACCATTGGAAACATTCACGATCTCGAGCCGATTGCTCCCTCCCGTATCAAAAGTTCCCGAGGTCTGGGATACGGCAAGAAAACAGAGGTTCCCATCAGGAGACCAGGCGGAGTCGAAGACGCGACCAAACTTTTCCTTTGGGGGCCGCTCTTCGGAAATCAGCGCAGTCTGTACTTGATCCGTGGTCAGGTCCACGATCGAAACCCCTCCCCGGGGATCCGCCAGCGAACCGATATCTCTGGTGACGCATAGTCTAGCGCCGTCCGGGCTGAGAGCCATCAGACGGTTTCGGGTCACGCCGATGGTACCCGTCTCCTCGAGCCTCTGTAGATCCTCTTTGATCTGGTAGACGGTTGCCAGGTAGGTGTCGGGTTCCACGCCCAGGCGAATCTCGATGTAGGCGACAGCCAGACCAGCCGTCAGCAACAGCCCGGCCAGTACTCCCACCAATAGGGCTGCAACACCCCACCGGCGCAACCCGTACCTCAAGAGCAACCTCTGCATCTGGACTCCGGGTCGAGGGCGCGCGACTCTTTCAAAACCCACGTGCGAGCCAAGACCGTCGTCTTGTAAACTTGGACATAGCGCCAAGCACAACCAGCGCTCGACAATGAAATCAGCCTTGGCAAGCAGTTTCTGCCAGAGACGCCCAACAGTCAAGTGGAGGGAGGGAGTTCAGCCCTTTTGCCCGCCCACAGCAGGGAAGGTGTTATAAATAACGTCGACGGGATTTTGCTGCGACTGGCAATTCTACTCCGTGCGCACTGGCTAATATTCAGATTCCAGGTGCTTCGAGGAGGCTCAACTGGTGAGAAAAGAGAAGCCCATGGCGGTTCTTGCCCTGGGGTGGTTTCTTATCTGTTCCGTCGGGTGCTCGGGTACCGGACGGGAGAGAAAGGTTTCCGTCCTTGAATTGGAACCGGGAACCCATCTGTTCGCGGACGACTATCTGTTGGCGGACCTGCAGCAGGTGTGGCGGACCCTGAATCGGCCCTCCAAACACCCGGACAATCCTCTGGTGAAGCCGGATCGTCCCTGGGAGGGCTACCTGGCCCTTCAACCAGGCACGGTCATCTTCGACGAAGAAGAGGGGCTGTTCAAGATGTGGTACAACGCCCTCGCAAGCGACAAACGTCCCGAGGTCCAGGACTTTCTCTGCTACGCAACCTCCCGGGACGGGATCCACTGGGAGAAACCGGACCTGGGACTGGTGGAGTTCCAGGGATCCAAGAAGAACAACATCTTTCTCAAGTGGTCGTTCTGGACACACTGCGTCATCAAGGACGCAGCAGAGTCCGACCCACAGCGGCGCTACAAGCTGCTCTATTTCCAGGCCAAGGACCGGAGCCGCTTTGGCATCTGGGCAGCCTTCTCTCCCGATGGCAAGCAGTGGACCGACTATCCCGAGAATCCAGTCGTGCCGTTCTGGGCTACTGGAGATACCTTTCAGGTCACTCAGGATCCCGAAACCCGACAGTTTAGGTTCATCCGGTAAATGGGGAGGTGCCGCCAGTCAAAGGCAGGCCGTGGAAACTGCCGCACTATGCAAACCGTGGAAAAACAACTAGTTCTGGAGGAGAACTGGCAAGTGCTCGCAGTTGTTTTTCCACCGTTCGCACAGCGCTTGGAAAACTCCGTATCACGGGCTTGCTGGCCCAGTTCGATGTCGCTCGGAGTTTTCCACAGTTCCCACGGCCTCTGCTACTGCAGCCGACTATATGGACAAGCGAACGGGGAGCAGATTTGGGATCCGGAAGGTGCCAACCACGTCCCCACCTCCCCATTTACCGGATGACCCACAGTTTATTCTCTACCACAAGACCGTCAGCCGTCCCGTGCGCAAGGTCTCCCGAATGGTGAGCGATGACTTCATCCACTGGAAGGATTCGCGGCAGGTCCTGGAGCCGGACCAATATGACCCACCCGACACCGAGTTCTACGGGATCTCCGCCTTTCCCTATGCCGGCCAGTACCTGGGTCTGGTATGGATCTACCACACCTATACCCAGTTCATGGACGCCCAACTGGTGTCCAGCCGCGACGGTATCGATTGGGAGCGAAGCGTCGGTCGCAGGCGCTTCTTCCGGCTGGCACCCGATGGGGGATATCAAAGCGATACCTTTGACAGTGGGATGGTCTTCCCTTCCAGCAATCCGATCGTGAAGGACGGGAAGGTGTGGATCTACTACTCAGGCTTCACCAACCTGCACAATGCCCCTTCCGAGGACCACGACGGGCAGATCGGCCTGGGCACACTGCGACAAGATGGATTCGTCTCCCTGGATGCGACCAGCGAGGGCTCGGTGCTGACTCGTCCCCTGAAGCTCAAGGGATCGTCGCTCTGGGTGAACATGACATCCATGAGCGCCGAGAGGATCAACTTCAAACGGGACAGTGGCAAAGAGCTCTACAGCCAGCTCTTCACCGACAATCCATCGGCCCACGGATACCTTCGGGTGGAAATCCAGGACTCGGAGGGGCACGCCCTGGCCGGCTACGAAGCGGCCGATTGCCGGCAGCTGGAGGATACCAGCATCTATGAGGGTGATTCCTTCTACTCGGTACCCAGAGCCGGAGGAGACCTCTACCAGAAAGTCTCGTGGGAAGGTGGCCGGGAGCTTTCGGATATTGGAGATCGGACCGTCCAGCTCAAGTTCGTCCTGGGCAATGCCAAGCTCTATTCTTTCAAACTGGAGTAGGCCTTCCGACATCATCTCCCAGGACGGGTTGGCCCTACGATGTAGGTCATGTCCACAGGCCCCCACAATAACTGTGACTCTTCTGTCGCACACCCGACGATGACAGACGATAAGAGATTCATTGACACGAAGTTAGAGGGCTGGTAGGGTATCGACCATTCAGTCATCGCAACTCCAGAGGCCGAAAGTTGGCATGAGGAATGTCACGCTTCCTCTTGCTTGGGCTGCTGCTGGGTCCCGGGCTTGGCAGCGTGGCATCAGCGACTTCGGTTGAGGAACAGGCAGATTCCAGCCACATAGCGGCGAGTATCCTCAACGTTCATTGTGTTCGCTGTCATGGTCCCGCTCAGCAGCTGAGTGGCTTGCGTCTCGATACTCGGAAGTCGGTGCGGGAAGGCGGCTATTCCGGGCCTAGCATCATCCTGGGTGACAGTGGCGGTAGTACCCTTGTCCAGAGGATAATCAGCGATCGGAAGGGCTATCGGATGCCCCTGGGATCTCTCCTCCCTTGACCGGAGAACCGCCGGGACGCTCTGGTGGCGATCCGGCTGGTCGACGATTTAGCGGAGTCGGATCTGGTTGTCAAGCTGGGGCAATGCTACGCCAGTTGGGCGGAACGTAAAGGGTATGAGGTCCGGACGATTCGTGAGGAGAGTCGCAACGGTGAGAAGAGTGGGCGAGTGGGACTGACGCGTGAGGTGGTCTTGGAGGTGACGGGACAGGCCGCATACGGCATCCTAAGCGCCGAGGAAGGGCTGCACGAGTTTGTCTTCGGAAAGACGTCTCAGCGACCGCGCCGCCGCCGATTCGTCTCCGTCCGCGTACTCCCGGTTCCTCCAGAGTTCGGGCAAACCGAGGGGAAGACGCCGGTCATTTCCATGCGATCGAAGGCGGTCAGAGCACCGGCGGACCGCGTGCGCACCCAGGTGACGGCTGGCGTAGCGGATGCGGTCAGCACCAAGACCGTGATTCGGAGCTACCAGCAGACACCGGCCTTTGCATTAAGAGACAGACGTGCACCCGATATAGTGGTCAAGTCAGCCGATTTCAAGCACGGTCAGATCGACGAGCTGTTGTTCGCAGGGATCGAGGCTCGTAAAGCAAGTTGAGTTGCAATAGACGGCATCCGACCTTAACAGTCTCGGAATTTCGATAGCGAAGCGAAGCGAGCTGTAATAGTCAAATCATGACAGCTAAGACCTGTGATCGAGTCAGCAAGAGATTGGGAGGGACCTTTGTCTGTGGTTCGATCCCAAGCAGTTGCGCGATCATACGGGGTGGTCCGAATAAAAGGCACCAAAGCTCCATCGGATGGCCACATCGCGGGCAAGAAAGAGGCTTCCTGTCCCCCGCTGCCTGGCGCCTCTGCTCCCACGTCTGGGGCTTGGAACGGCGTTTTTTCCTCTGGGCTAAAAGTTGACGAGCCCTCTTCAGGAGCTTGGTGCGTTTGATGTTCGAGAATAACCCATAGTGACGGACTTGTCGAAACCCGACCTCCGGCAGGTGTTGAACCAAACGGTCAATGAAGGTCAACACGGGGAGTTTTCGGACTCGGATCTTCCGGTCCTGATGATAGTCCTTGAAACGAAAGGTCACGTGGCCCTGAGCGAACTTGATAATGCGCCCTTCGGCAATCACGGGCCGCTTGGTATAACGGCAGGCGTAACGGACGGCTTGGTCGGCACTTTTCAACGACGGACCGATGAGGATATGCCAGCGCTTCTTGCGAATGTGCCCCAAGAGCTTGTCCACCTCGATCCGGCGTCGGGGGTCGCTTCGAAGCCGGCGACGCACCAGGGGCTGGGACTGGTGAGCGCGGCGCACTCCGTGGAGGACGTTCAACTTCCACTCCGTAGCCAGCAGGGGGGCCGGGACGAGATAGCGTTGGGGGGCGGCCTGCCAGCGATCGCCGGCGCCGTTGAGCCCTCCGGCGGTGACGATCATATGGAGATGGGGGTTCCATTTGAGGTCGGACCCGAAGGTGTGCAAGACGATGATCAGGCCTGGCAAGTAGCGCCGGCTTGGACGTCTGGCCGCCAGCCAGGGCTGGCTCTTGCGCCCTCGTGGGGTGGGTCCCTGCCCGCTGAGACTCAAGACAGCATCCGCGGCGGCTCGAAACAACACGTTGAGCAGGACCCGACGGTTGTCCTGGATCACCAGCCGCAGCTCCCACGGCAGGGTGAAGACCAAGTGCCGATAGGGCACCTCCAGGAGATCCGAGAGGAGCTCGTCGCACCACTGGTCGGTGCGGACCTTCCCGCAGCTGGAACAGAAGACCGATTTGCAGCTGTGGGGTACGACCTTGACGGTAGGACAGTTGGAGCACCCAAACAAATGCAGCCCCAGTTTCGCGGTCCGGCACGACAGCATCCGGGAGACATGGTGGTGGACTGCCCGCCGCACCTGTCCCCCTTTCCAGGCGATGTAGCGCTGGAAGTTGTTGCTCGTCAAGAGGATCTCCGCGATGGCGATCGGACCGCCCCACCGGCTCATGGGCAGCGATGCTCCTCTCCACCAGCAAGCGTGTCAAGTAGCCTCCCTTTCCGTCCTCGGCTGCCACGTCCCAAAACTACCTTTTACGGCCAGGGGCCGTCGGCACGTAGTGCCTACTCTAAAGACAGCGGTCCGATTTCATCGCAATCGGACGACCGCTTCCGCCTCCTCCACGCTGCTTTCCGAATCGAGATAACCGAGCACAGAATTTGATTTCTGCAAGGTAGATTTCCTCGCTATCTGCCTTGAGAGTCAATCCCAAGCAGCTACCAGCTCCGGAAACCTGGGTAGTCCGACTAATCAGGCAGCGTGGCGCCTCTGAGGGCGGCCCTTTCTATCTAACCTGCAGGACCTTGCCCTGACCAGTGAATCGACTAACACGAGCAAAGAATTGGCGCCGCGTTTCTACTCGAATCACTTCCTCGGAAAGACCAGATGCTGAGATCCTTCTGCTACTCATTTGTTCAACACCTCGTCAAGATTCATGAGCTGGTTGGCAACCAGGGTCAGGGCGACGAACTCGAGCTTGGGGAGGCTCAAGTCAGGCTCGGAATCACCCACGGCAAGGGCGCCTGCCACCTGATCCGGATGCTCCTGGTAGAAGCCTGAATGTCTACGATAGGCGCGCTCCAGAATTTCCTGCTCCCTGGCCTGCAGGGGGCGGGCGAGAAGATGGGAAGCCATGAATTCCAGGCGCTCCTCCAGACCAGGTGCCGAATGAATCGCCCGCTGGGCGAGATGGCGGGCGGCCTCGAAGAACTGGGGCCCGTTCATCGTCACTAGAGCCTGTAACGGGGTATTGGTGCGCTCGCGCTGGACACTGCACGCCTCACGGCTGGGCCCGTTGAAAATCGTCATGCTCGGAGGCGGCGCGGCCCGTTTCCAAAAGGTGTAGAGACTCCTGCGATAGAGATTCTCGCCCGAGTCCTGCTGGTAGAACCGGGTATTGCTGCTGAGCATCGCAACGGTTTCCCAGACGCTCTCGGGCTGAAGGGCATCACACTGGGTCCACCAACTCGGGACACCAACAAGCCACTGGCAGCAAGTGCGTAGTCGCGCACTACCTCCCCATCCAGACGAAATCGAGGGCCGCGGGACAGGAGCCGGTTGTCAGGATCCAGCTTCAGCTTCGCTTCAGTCCGGTGTGCCGACTGCCTGTAGGCGGCCGAACCCAACATCAACTGGAATAGATGTTTGACGTCCCAGCCCGAGTCGCGGAATTCGACCGCCATCCAATCCAGCAACTCGGGATGGGACGGGGCCTCTCCCTGAGAACCGAAGTCGCCGGCGGTCTTCACCAAACCGGTCCCGAAAACTTCTTGCCAAAAGCGGTTTACCGCCACCCGACTCGTAAGCGGGTTCGAATCGTCCACTAGCCACCTGGCCAGGCCGAGCCGATTGCGGGGGACGAATCAGGCATCGGCGGGAGCATCGCGGGCGGAGAAGGAGAAACCTGCTGCCGCGGCTGGTCATACATTCCCCGAAAGAGAATCTGCGCCGTCGGTTCCGAGTCCTGCTTCTCCTGCTGCACATGAGTCACCGCACTGCGGCGAAGAATTGCCCTTCGCTCATCCTGCAATGTCTGCAGCTCGCGGGCTACATCCTTGTAGCCCGCGTCCAGGCGCACCAGATAGTGCATCCTGAGAGCCTCTCGTTCTTCTTCGGAAAGATCGGCGACCGTCTTTCCCCCGCTGCTGCCGACCGCGCTCCAAAGTGCCAGCAGTTGGACCTCGGACTCCGTCAAGGCACGATTGAAGATCCGCAAGTCACGGATGGCTCCGTTCAAATGGCCGGCGTTCTTACCGCCTTCTTTATTACGAGTTCCAAGCGGCACGGGACCCTCTGACTGGATGGATCCACGTAGCATCCGAATCGCCTTCCCGAAGCCCTTGGCAGGCAGAATTTGTCCATCCAGGTAGAGCGTGAAACCCGAGCGCTGCCGGAAGCCATCGTAGGTCGCGGTGATGTGGTGCCATTGATCCGGCTGCATCTTCTGGTCTCCGATACCAGCGCGACCGATCGATATCCCGATCCGCTTGCCGAAGGATATCCGGGGCTGCCCGTCGTTCAGCCCGAAGACCCAACCCCGAGCCTCTTCGGGATCGATCTGACTCGCGATGACGCCGCTCGTGTGGTCCTGACGCAGACGGACCTCCGACGAGATGCTAAAGGGCTTGTCGACCGACAAACCTGAAAAGCCCGGAATCTCCAGGAACGCTTTCTCGGCCAGATCTAAAGTGGGACGCTCTCCCTGCACCGTGACCGAGGCACCAGGGAGCAGCGAAAGAGGAACCGTTTCCGCACCCAGTTGAACCTCCGGAGTAGAAGGGCGCAAATGAAGCGAGAAGATCTCGGACCCGTCGAAGCGATCGATGACACCGGACCGTGGCGGGCTCAGCCTCAACCATTCTTCGAAGTCGCCTGCGGCCTCGGCCGCCCTGTCGACAACTCGCCGACGCGCCGCCGCTACGGCTTCCCCCAACTCCTTCCAGCGCTTTCGGTCGCTTTTGGCCGTCACAATAACGAAGGGAGGCGTATCGAAGATGTCCCCGTCTCGTGGCTTCTGAGTGGTGTTCTCAAAGAACGCGGCCAGGGAGTAGAAGTCTCTCTGAGTGATAGGATCGAACTTGTGATCGTGGCAGGTGGCACAGCCCACCGTGAGGCCCAGCCAAACCGTCCCGGTCGTGTCGACCCGATCCTTGGCATTCATGACCCGGACCTCGTCGTCGATCACTCCTGCCTCATTGGTGGTGATATTGCACCGGTGGAAACCGGTGGCGATGACCTGGTCCTCGGTCGGGTTCGGCAGCAGGTCACCCGCGATCTGCTCGATCGTGAACTGGTCGAAGGAGAGGTTTCGGTTGAACGCCTCGATGACCCAGTCGCGATAGGGCCACATTTCGCGATAGTTGTCGACGTGAAGACCGTGCGTATCGGCGTAGCGGGCGGCGTCAAGCCAATACCGAGCCCGGTGCTCGCCATAGGCTGTTGAGCTCATGAGCCGGTTTACTAGATCGTTGTAAGCAGCCTCTGAGCCGTCGGCCACAAAGGCCTCCACCTGCGCGGGTAAGGGGGGCAAGCCCGTGATGTCCAGCGAGAGACGCCGGGCCAGTGTCCGTCGATCGGCTTCGGCCTCCGGCTCCAGTCCCTCAGCCTCCAGACGTGCCAGGATGAAGCGGTCAATCGGGTTTCGAACCCACTCTGTCCTCTCGACCGAAGGCGGCTCGGGACGCACCGGTGGTGTGAAGGCCCAATGCTCCTCCCAGGAGGCCCCCTGCTCGATCCAGCGACGAATCAGATCGATCTGCTCGGCACGCAGCTCCTTGTGTGAGTATTTCGGCGGCATGCGCCGCGAAGCATCCTCCTCGGTGATCCGCTGATAGATCTGGCTGCTCTTCGAGTCTCCCGGAACGATCGGGACACCGGAGGTCCGAGGTTGGAACACGGTCTCGCGGAGATCGAGTCGCAGTCCGGCCATGCGCGCCTCCGCATCGGGACCGTGACACTGAAAACAGGCATCGGCAAGAATCGGCCGAATCTAGCGCTGAAAATCCACCCTGTCTTGGTCGGGTTCCGATGCCCCCAGGGCTACGCCGAGTAAAAAGAGTAGAGAGCCGAGGACTCGCAAGAAATCTCCTAGCATGGTCTGGTGACACCACTGATCGCCAGGACGTGGCGGTGGCCTCCGGGCCGCCGTAGGTCGAGCCAGAGGCTCGACAAAAGAACTTCGGCCTGGAGACCGAAGCCACGTTTCACTGGCACAGGCATATTGAAGTTCCAGGTCAAAGTCTCAATTCGCTACTGCTCCGGCCAATCCAGGTGCTGGTGCAGGAACTCGAAGGTTCCCTTACCGTTGATTTCGTGGGGGCCGTCGAAATACTCGATTCGGGTTCGGTCGCCGATCCCCAGATCCACGTAGAGCCGGCGTACCTTCGCGTACTCGTAAGCGACCCACTCATCAACACCCACACCGTCTCGATGCCCCCGCTCCACCATGAAGGGTCTGGGTGCGATGAGGCCGGCTATTTCCGCGTAGTTGAACTTTTCGCCAAAGTCGAACTCACTGTGCTCGTGTTCCTTGGTGAGCATGAAGCTGTAAGGGGCATCGATACTGACGTGCTTCCAGACTTCTTCATTGAAGTCTCCCGAACAGATGGAAAGCGCGTAGCCCTCCAGCACCGCCGGGATCAACATGGCTGACTTACCCCCGTAGGAGAGACCATAGAAGCCGATTCGATCGGCATCCACAAAAGGGAGATTGGAGAGCCATTTCAAGGCCTGCTGGTGCTGGCGAACCATGGGAGCGAAAAAGGTCAGCTTGAGAGGATTCGCTTTGCGCTGCACCATGCGGTACGTTTCTTCACCGATGTACAGATTCTGCGGCGCGTAGACCACAAAGCCCCGATCTGCCAGCTTGGCAGCGAAAGCATGGTAGGGACCCCCTTCTTTTTCAGGATCACAAACATCCTGAGGTCTGCCGGCCCGGCCGTGCTGGGCAACCACCACCGGTCGTCTTTCTCCCGGCTTCAGATTCCTGGGCACCAGCAGCACGCCGTAGCTGAAAACCCCGGGCAAGGTGTCGAGCACTACCTCGTAGCCTTTCCAGCCGACCGTATCGTAGATCTCTCGAGTCCGCGGATTCGGTTCCAGGCTGGCTAGGGGCAGCCAGCCCACGATTTCGTGCCACAAGTAGTCCCGGTAGGAGACAGTAGTCTGGCGCCACTGGCTCAAGGAAGAGGAATCGGCTTTCGACCAGAATCGAGTGCGGGGAAACGGACTGAGCCTCATCAGTTTCTGTGAGTGGTCGACCAGTTGCTGGTACTGGCGCTTCATGCGTGTCGCCGGATCAAAGCCGGGTCGAGGGTCCTGCAGTGCTTGCCAGTCGGCCTTTCCCTGGGGGAGGCCGGGCCCGCCGTCGAGGGCTGCCAAGAGCTCTTGAACTGCATCAGGAGTAAAGGGAGGTCCTTCTCCAGACCCACTAACCACGAGTTTGAGTTTCCTCCCGAGTCCGAGCTTGCGGTAGTGATCTTGAGACCGCCGGAACTCAGCCTGGACACTGGAGAGTGCAGGAGTCTGCAGCTTGCCGGAGGCGGCGTCCATCCGGCCATCACGAGGAGGCGGAGGCCCGGTAGTCTCCGGCCCCTGGCAGGCCTCGACAACCAGGGCACGGGGCGCGATCAGACTGGCAATCTCGGCGTCGCCGAACTCGTCCAGCAGCCCCCAGACATTGCGGTAAACGGGCTCCTCCCAGACGCGTTCTCGCTGCTGGAAGTAGCCGCTGACGAGCGTAGCCTGGATTCGTTCGTCAACTGCCGCGCTGTAAAGGGCAACCAGGCCCCCTTCCCCATGTCCGGCAACGCCAATCGCTAAGGCTGCTTCGCCCAGGGATGTCTTGCCTCGGCTGAAGTAGTCCACGGCGGCCAGGACCTTCTGTACCTCGTAACCGATCAGATGCCGTCCCATGAAGTAGGCCTGCCGATAGATGAATTCGCGATGCGTCTGATTGGTCATTCGAATCCTGGGATTCCCCGACCAGGTATTCTTACGGTTGATCAGCGTCGGCACCAGAACCCGGCAACCCGCTTCCGCCAGGAGCCGGCCGATCTGTTGTTGTAGCGGGACGTCTGGAACCAGACCGGCCACCATCTCCGGGGTCCAATCGGCGTCGGCCACAACCACTACCTGGGCCTTTGCCACTCCGGAGGGCTCCAACAGCAATCCTTCGGCGTCCACCCCTTCGAAAACCGGCCACTCGACGGCAAAGACACGGAAAGCCTTGCTCTCGGCGACCAACGGTCCACTAGTCAGTGTGGAAACCAGCTTCAAGTCCTCGACCGGAAGCCTCTCCTCCACGACTCCAATCCGGAGTCGAAAACGGTCCCGGTTCTTCTCGATGGAGCTCGAATATGCTTTCCGCGACGAATAGTCCCAACTCCAGCGCTTTCTTCTCAGCTCTGGGGACTTGGCGATCTCTCGCAGCAGGAATCGGTCGACCGACGCCAGCACCTGTAGAGACAGGTCGCCTGTCATCTCGAGGGGCTGGGTCTTGGGCAGGCCAGCGGCGGGTGAAACCGGGCTCAGCCACAATGAAATGCAGAGAGCCACAAACAGCGCAGATCGGTAGCCGGCTAGGTAACGATCGGACCTTTTGGTCGTGTTTTTCGTCATGTTGGTCCCGCCCCCGGAAGCACTGGCCCGATGCGAGAAGGAAACCCTGGTTCGAAGGCGTGGCGGCGGTCTCCAGGCCGCCGTGTATCGCGCCAAAGGCTCGGCACCAGAAGACTCTTCGGCCTGGAGACCAAAGCCACGACCAGTCCCAGCCTTGATAGCGCTGAAACCGCAGCTCATTCCCGGGCGAGAGCCGTCAGCTGCCATCCCCTCTCATCCACCTTGAGCCCATTGTGACCTGCGTACTGATCGTAGACCCGATTCATTTCTTCAATCGAATCGAAGTACCCGACCACGAAGGCTGCACCGAAGGACTCCCCGGCCCTGACGGGCTTGCCTCCAAACTCGTGGATCAGGCACACGTAACCACGTTGATGGCACCAGGCCTCGTGCACTGCTTTCGGGTCGAGCGTCATTCCGGCCAACCAGGGCCCCTGGCGCCCGGTTTCGGGGTCGCGCAGCCGGTATGCTCTGATAAACCTCGGCGGTAACTCGTTCCGGTCTGCTCGATAGTTGAACCTTTGGTCGGGTCCGAAGTCGGTGAAGAACTCCTCTGCCGGGATCCTTCCGAAATAGCTCAGATAGATCTCACTGAACGTGTCCCCCGCTTTGTGTTTGATGTGACCGGGCATGTCGATTCGAAGAAACATGGAGTCGCTGCTGTTGACGGAATCAATCCGATCGCTCGACACGAAGTAGCGCTTACCCGCCGGAAAGACAATCGTCTGACTCCACCTGGACCCGGGCTTCTTCCCCGGTGCCGCCAGGGTGTAGGTGAAATCCATCTTTACGGCTACAAAGTCCGTGCCTTCGATGATCTGGGGTGACAGCTGCCGCGCCTTCGTGCAAATCTGCGGACCTTCGATGATGCGCTTGGGGCGCATTCCGTGGATGAGGGGGTCGGCTCGGTGAGCCAGCTCTTCGGCGAGCTGATCTCGATACGCCTCGTCACTTCCTGGTTCCAGGATGAAGTCGGCGATATCCAATCCGTGACCGGCATCCCGAAAACCAGTCTTCTTGTCCAGGAACGAGCCTCCAGCGATCCCGCTGACGTAGCCACGCTTCCGAATCTTGGCCTCGAGAGCTGCCCCGACGATGAGGATTTCCTCCTCATTCTCGGTGACGCTGAACTCAGGTTCCCCGGAAGCCGGCTCCGGCGTGGATGCACATCCGGCCAGCCAACAAATCGCCAGCAGGCTTGACACGAAACGGACCCGATGACTCTCTTTCAAGCACTGCTCGGCGACGATGGATGGCTTCATTCTACCCCTACTCCCCTTCGTGCGAGGGCGTTGGTACCCGAGTAAGACTACGAACTCGCCTCCGACCGGGCTCACTCGGTCGAAAGAAGGTTGTCGACAATCTGATTTCCCTGCCCTCCGCTGATGCAAATCGGTCGAGAATCCGCTGTCTTCTTGGACCCGCTGCGAATGATGCAGCCCGAGACACGCGAGTTTTGGACATCCCTTAACATGAGTCCACAGCCGTCCGAGTCGAGGATAGTGCAGTTGGTAACGTTGAACCACTGGCAGCGCTCCAGGATCAGCGCGGCGGGTGTCCCCAGCACCTGGTTGATATGGAGGCCAGATAGAGTGCAATCGCGAGAATCTCGAAACAGAAGACCGTTCTTGCTTTTGCTATAGGGACGGTAGTCCGGATTTCGGTCAAACAGATTGGGACCCACCACGATGTTGGAAGAACCTTCCACCAGTAGGTTGTATTGTCCACCGCTCCACACGGTATTGCCGACCAGCGTAACGCCTCGGACGTGTCTCAGGTGAACGTTGACTCCGGCATCAGAAATCGCGTTATCGGCAATCAAGAAGTGCCCCACTTTGTGAGCCTGCTCGAGACTGGGACCGAGTAGGCGGATGTTGGCCGATTCGGGGCCCAGATTCTCGTGCTGGATGGTACACCCCACGATGGAGACTTCACGAACACTCTCGGTGGCTGCATCGATGAGAATGTTGGCGGCGGGTCCGGAGCCCTTCGCCATATTGCCCTCGATGTCACAGGATCCGATCTGCAGATTCCGAATCTGACTGTGGGTCGAGACGATCCCGCCACGCCGGTTGTAGCTGATGTGGCAGTTCGTGACATTGATCTGGTGCAGGTTCACGCCATCCAGGAACAGTCCAACCCCTCGATTGTCATAGAGGTGACACTCGGAGATGACGACGTTTCGATTGCGCTTGATCAAGTGAATGCCGTGAAGGGCCGAGCGGACGGTAACCCGGGTGATGGTGAGCTGCATGGTTCCCTGAGCTTCGATTCCCGATGCTTCGGGATGCCGACCCAGGATCTCGATGCCATCCACCAGCGGCATGCGCTGGCGCTCCCATACCTTCGGCTCGACCGTGGCTGGTCCTGCGGTGCCCTGATGCGTCCCCATCAGGCGCAGAGCCGGCCCGGCTCCAGCCATGACGATCCGTGCCGTTCCGTTTCCCGAGATCGACACCGGCCCGGAGCGATCCAGCTCGACCCGGATCGGCCTCGAAACAAGATAGACACCCGCTGGAAAGACGATGTCTCCCACACCTGAGTCGACGGCTTTCTGAATGGAATCGGTATCGTCGGTATGCCCGTCTCCCTTGGCGCCGAAGTCCAGGACGGTCTTCAGAGAGTTCCCTGCCCCTTGCTCTGTGGCATGCACAAAAGTGGCGCTTGGAGCCGACAACGCACAGAGGAGAAGAAGACCAGGAGGGAGTAGTCTTGATTTTTCCATGACAATGCTTCTAGATCAAATGCCTCTCAGACGCTGCCGATAGATCGTCACTGCCTGATCGATATTCGCTAGAAACACACTGCGGTGTTCTGCGATGTCGAAGACACCATTCTGTCTGACGAAGCTACGAAAACGTTCGGTGTACTGAAGCAGAAACTCGAGGTCTGGTTTTATCCGCACCGGGCTCCCTTGGCGCAGCGCAAAAACCACTCCACTGTGGGCAATAAGGGGCCAGTTTCTCTCACCCCAAAAGGTTTCGGCCGTGACCGTTCCGGTGGCGCGGGCGGCCAGCCAGGAGCTCTCCTCGAGGTCGATATTTCCCTCGAAACTCAGGAAACGGCGATCTCCATCCAGCGGCTGGCGCTCTCAACCGGCCGGCCATTGACGAGGATTTGCAGGGACTCCAAGGGGTAGGCACAGCGGGCACTGGCCTTGACTCGCAGCTTCCGCGTCCCGGCCAGATCCAGCTTCGTCCCTGCCGGCTTTCCTTCCACCGAAAACCAGACCATGGGACCATTTGAGGAGAAGAGCTGCCCCTTCCGGACCCCTTCAAACCAGGACTGGGGTGTAAAGTCGCCG
Organism: Acidobacteriota bacterium; assembly: GCA_965222655.1. GTDB lineage: Bacteria > Acidobacteriota > UBA6911 > RPQK01 > JAJDTT01 > CAUZIZ01. Next base: position 169,889 of record CBDCUP010000021.1, on the reverse strand, counting down.
GCCACCTTTACGAAGGTTCGCTCCTGCCCAAAGCTGGGATACCAGGGCGCAAGCCAGATCCCGAACGGGAAATCGGTCCCACCGACACCGGACAACTGAAGACCGCTGCCCAGGAGGCGATACCAGAAGGTCTCGCCCAGAAAGCTCATGAACTGAACCACTTCCAGGAAGTCAATCAGACCCAGGGCTGCCTCTACCGCAACTGATTCCATTCCCCGGCTGCCTCCCCAATCCCCTGAAACGGCGCCATGTGCCCAGCCGACAACGGCTCCTTGGCGACGGGCTTCGCGGCAGGCCACGGCAAAGGGAGGAAAGTTCTCACGAAGTCCCAACGTAGGCCCGGTGCTGACCGGCTCGATGACTTTCTGGATGCCCGCCATCGTCATGTGTCCGGACATATCGTTGTCCCTGAACTCCTCTCCCGGAACGATGACATAGTGCCCACTCTGGTGGCTGCCATCGCGGCCGTAGGCATACTGTTCGTAGCGGTTGGCTGGCTCCCCGTGCTTGAGCACCATGGTGTTGATCAGGTGTAGATCTTCCGCCCTGGCAAGGGCTTCCCAGAGCTCATTGTCGGCTGGACTGGTTCGAGTGAAGTGCTGATGGATGTCGCCGCTGAAATAGCCCTGCGCCGGCATATCAATCCATCTTTCGAGCGGCTCCTCTACTCGAAGGGTCTGATCATGAGCGACGTCGACACTCAATTGCAGCGGACGGTACTCGAATCCTCGAGAGAGGAAAATCTTGCATTTCCCGGGAGGCAGTTCCAGGATCGCCTCACCCCGACTCAGGTGAGTTGAAAGTAGGGAGCAACGTGCCGGCGCCACCATGGACTCGAAGTCGTAGCCGGTGACCAGGCCAGAGACAGCCTCTGCATGATGGTGTCCGGAAGAGGCTGAGATCGGCGTCCAGTGAGAACCATCGGCCAGCTGGACGTGCAGGCGCGCTGGCATCGGCTGACCCGACTTTTGATCGAAGACGGTCAGATGAAGGCGTCCCGAACCAGGGGCCGTTCGCGCCAAGGCCAGAGGCGTGGAAAGTGCGGAGGCAACCGCGGAACCGGCCAGTTTTGACAAGAAATCGCGACGCGAGGACACCGGGCAGCCGGCCATGAAGTGGGAGATCCTGTGCCGGGCTCGCTCAGCTTCCGAGAAGGGATTGCTTGTCGCCATGGCTCGGATCTTCCTGCCGCTCTACCGGAATTGATGAGGGACTAGCTAGTGCCCGTCCGGAAATCCGTAAGTAATTGATAAGGAAGGGGAAAGAGGGCTTTTTCAAGCTCCGAAATTGTCAGGGTCGTTTGCTAGACTATCTGGTGTAAACAATTAGACTGAAACGACTTAGGACGATTTCAGGAGTTCGAAGATGCGTCAAAAGCGTGAAAAACAACGCCCTCTTTCCCCACCATGGCCCGATCACCAACTGGCCCATGAATTGAAGGTGATCTCGCGCATCCTGGACGACAATCCCCAGACGCTGGAGCTGATAGTACAAGATCTCTCTGACAGGGTCGATTCCAGTGTCGGCGCCCCCGGTTTGACGGCCGAGCAGGTGCTGCGTTGTGCCGTCATCAAACAGCTGCATCAGTTCAGCTATCGCAAGCTGGAGTTTCATCTGGTGGATTCGCAAAGCTGTCAGAGGTTCTGTCGCTTGCCCTATGGGGCGTCGATCAGCAAAGCCACCCTGGCGGAGAACCTGGGGAAGATTGAGCCGGGGACATGGAAGGCGATCAACGACCACTTGGTGCGCTGGGCGCAGGCTCGGGGTCTGGAAAAAGGCCAACGGATTCGGGTCGATGCCACGGCGGTCCAGACCAACGTCCACTATCCGCTCGACAGTGAGCTGTTGTACGACGGCATTCGAGTCGTCACCCGGTGGCTGGGGCGGCTGCGGGACTGGGAAGGGATCGGCTTCGTCGATCACACGCGACGGGCCAAGCGGCGCGTCCTGAACATCCGCAACCGCCGCGGCAAGAAGCGCCTGGAGAGTTACCGCGATCTGATCAAGGTGGCGTCCAAGACGGCCCACTATGCCGAGCAGGCGCTGGCCGCGTCGGCGCAGTGGAGCGATCCCCTCAGTCTGGCCGGGGCGGCGCAACTGGCCCACTATCTGGAGCTGTTGCACCAAGTCATCGAGCAGACTCAACGACGGGTCCTTTCGGGCGAGGCCGTCGCGGCCCAGGAGAAGATCTGTTCCCTCTTCGAAGAGCACACCGATATTATCAAGAAGAGCCCTCGGGAAACGGTTTTCGGCCACAAAGTGTTTGTCAGCACGGGGGCCTCGTCGCTGATCCTGGATTGTGTGGTGGAACGCGGGAATCCAGCCGATAGCAACTATGTGCAACCCTTCTTAGAGCGTCATCGACAGCTGTACGGGAAGGTCCCGCGCCAGAGCGCCTGGGATGGCGGTTTTGCCTCGGCGGCCAACCTGAGCTGGGCCAAAGAGCAGGGGGTACAGGACGTGGCCTTTTCCAAAAAGTGTGGGTTGACGGTCGAGAGCATGGTGCGTTCCAGTTGGGTCTACAAACAGCTCAAACGCTTCCGGGCCGGGATCGAGGGGTGCATTGGGACCCTCAAGCACACCTTTGGTCTCCACCGCTGTACCTGGAAAGGCTGGCCTCACTTTCAAAGCTACGTCCATGCCAGCGTCCTGACCTATAACCTGGTCGTCCTGGCCCGACTCCTGTTGTAGTCTTTTGTGGCTGACCGTACTGCCTTGTGGCTCCGACTCAGGGAGAGGTCTGCGCCGAACCGGTGTTTTTTGGCCCGTGCGTCCTCGCTCTGGATCGAGCTGGGTCGAGTCGGTCTGTCAGCAGTCTCAGGTATAAAAAGTGGTTCCGATTCAACAGATTACAGTTCTGGGAACCCCGGTTTCCGGACGGGCACTAGCTACAGGGAACGCGAATAGTGACAATTATAGGGGGGGTCCTCGTAGGCCATACAAGAGGAGCGGGTTCGAAAATGTCTCGCGCTACCACGCAGTCCCATCCCAGTTGCGCTGGCCCCATTCGGGAAACAATCCCCCCCCAGGAGCCCGCTTCAGCGGGCTCCGAGAACGGTAAGATGCCTAGACCAAGGGTCGAGGGTTTCACCTCAACTTTCGGATCCTAACTCCCCTTGTCGACTCACACTAACCCTTTGAGTATAGTAACCACACTTCAACTCTTCTCTTTGGGAATAACATGTCCGATTCGCGATGACCAGGACTTGAAGGGGTAATGCTAGCTTTGAGAGAAGGACTCTCACTGAAATCTACCCAGAAGGAGAAAACGTGACTCGTCCTAATGCAGTCTCGCGCCGCAGATTCCTGGCACGCGCAACAGGCGTCGCCAGCACCGGTTTTCTGCTCTCCGCCCAGGATCCAGGAAGGTTGCTCGAAGCTGGCCGCAGTTCAATGCCGGACACATGGCAAATCGGCTGCTATACACGTCCCTGGGGAAAGTACGATTATCGTATTGCCCTGGATGCGATAGCCGAAGCGGGTTACCGATACGTCGGTTTGATGACGACAAACTCGCCGAATCGGTTGATTCTCTCGTCGCAAACAAGCCTCGACGAGGCACGGAAAGTGGGCAAAGAGGTCAAAGACCGGGATCTGACTGTTGCCAGCGTCTGGGCCGGCAACATTCCCGTCGAGGAGTCCATCCCGTCAGGAGTGAAGGCGCTCAAGAGCATCCTGCGTAACTGCGCAGCCGCCGGCGGCACCAGTCTGGTGATGGGTGGGACCGGAAAACCGGAGTTGTACGAAGCCTACTACACAGCGATTGCCGAATGCTGCGGGTACGCCGCCGAACAGGGAGTCGGCATCAGCCTCAAGCCCCACGGCGGTCTCAACGCGACCGGCCCGGAATGTCGCAAGGCCATCGAGAAGGTCAACCACGAGAACTTCCGGATCTGGTACGACGCCGGCAACATTCTCTATTACTCCGGCGGCAGCCTGGATCCTTCAGAGGACGCAGCTCAGGTGGATGGTCTGGTGGTGGGTATGGCCATCAAGGACTACCAGCATCCGAAGAACGTTGCAGTAACCCCGGGTACCGGCCTGGTAGATTTCCCAGCTGTCCTGGGCCGCCTTCAACGAGGTGGATTCAGGGGTGGACCTCTGGTCGTCGAGACCCTGGCCGAGGGTAGTCTGGCCCAAACCTTGGAGGAAGCCAAGAAGGCGAGGCGCTTCCTTGAGGGTCTTGTAGAGAAGGCCTAATTTTCCTCCATCAGAAAGTGGGCTGACCGCCGGCTTTAGAAAGTCTGTACCAGGAGCAGAACGAGTGCCGGGGAAATTATCCAACCTTCTTGCCATCGTCCTGGCGTTCATCGTCGATGTCCCATTCATCTACTCGGCCCCACAAGCCCGGCAGCCCAACTTCATCGTCATCTTTTGCGACAACCTGGGTTACGGCGACATCGAGCCTTTTGGGTCTCAGCTTCATCGCACACCCAACTTGAATCGCATGGCGCGCGAAGGCCTCAAGTTCACACACTTCTATGCCTCCGCAGGCGTTTGCACTCCGTCCCGTGCGAGTCTCATGACCGGCTCCTATGCCCAGAGAGTCAGCATGCACACGAACCCCAGGGATGCACATGTCCTGCGGCCCATCTCGCCCTATGGGCTGCATCCCCAGGAAATTACGATTGCTGAGTTGCTGAAGGATCGCGGTTACGCCACCACGATTATCGGCAAGTGGCATCTGGGGGACCAACCGGAGTTCCTTCCGACGCGCCAGGGTTTCGATTCGTTCTTTGGCATCCCCTACAGCGACGACATGACAAAAGCCGTGGGCCAGCGGATCGGTGAACGAATGGACGGCGTGCATTGGCCCCCGCTTCCGCTGATGGAAGATGAAAGTGTCATCGAGGCTCCGGCCGACCGAGACCTGTTGACGAAGCGTTATACCCAGCGAGCTCTGAAGTTTATCGATGAGAACCGGGATCGTCCCTTCTTCCTGTACTTTCCCCAGGCGATGCCGGGAAGCACCAAGACCCCATTCGCCAGTCCGGAATTCAAGGGCAAGAGCCGCAACGGTTCCTGGGGGGATTCGATCGAAGAACTCGATTGGTCCATCGGCCAGATCCTCGACAAGCTCGTCGTGCTGGGACTGGACAAAGACACGCTGGTGATCTGGACCTCAGACAACGGTGCGCCAATGGCTCCTGAAAAAGGCAGCCTGGCAAGGGGAAGCAACGGTCCACTCTTCGGCCGCGGTTACACGACCTCGGAAGGCGCATTTCGGGTGCCCACAATCGCGTGGTGGCCGGACAAGATCGCCCCCTCGACGGTGTGCCAGGAACTGGCCACAACCATGGACCTGCTGCCCACCCTGGCTCGATTGGCGGGAGGCAAACCGCCAGGTGACCGCATCATTGACGGCCATGACATCCGGCCTCTGCTTTTCGGAGAACCCTCTGCCAAATCGCCCTATGAGGTTTTCTACTACTACCAGCAGGATCAGCTCCAGGCCGTGCGGCAAGGGCCCTGGAAACTCTTTCTACCTCTGAAGTCGTTCGCTCGTCATCCCCACTTCAGTCCTGAACAACCGGTTGAACTACTGCTGTTCAACCTGGTCACCGACATCGGTTCGAGCCGCAACCTCGCCGCCCAGCACTCCGAGATCGTAAAACGGTTGATGGTGCTTGCAGAACAGGCGCGAGCGGATCTCGGCGACCGGGACCGACCTGGAGCAAACCAGCGCCGTCCCGGCTATGTGGAAGAACCACGACCACAAGTGCTAAAGTCGCCGTAACGGCATCAGCAGGAGGACTATCAGCTCATGAAATTGGGACCAATCGTACGGCGTCGGATCGTGTTTTCGAGTCTGTTCCTCTTGAGTCTCGCAGGAAGCACAGGTCCCAGCGACGGCCAAGCAGCCACCAAGACACTGCGTGCTGGGGCTTCTGCCATCGACATCACACCCCCGACATTCCCAGTTTCGTCCAATGGTGGGATGACCGACCGGGCGGCGCAAAAGGCTCACGATCCGCTGCATGCGCGCTGCCTGGTGCTTGACAACGGAGTGTCCAAGATCGCCATAGTCGTCAGCGACAGCTGCATGATCCCACGGGATATCTTTGATCCGGCCAAAGAAAAGGCATCGCGAGCCACGGGAATCCCGGCGAAAAGCATGCTGATGTCAGCCACCCATACGCACACGGCCGTCACCGTAGGCGGGGTGTTTCAAAGTGAGCCGGAAGAAGAGTACCGCAAGTTTCTGATTGACCACATCGCCCAGGCCATCATCGAAGCTCACTCTCGCTTGGAGCCAGCTCGCGTGGGGTGGGCAGTGGGAAACAATTCCCAACAGGTTTTCAACCGCCGTTGGTACATGCGGCCCGGTTTCGACTACACCGATCCTTTCGATGCCGGCACCGACAAAGTAAGAATGAATCCGCCTCGCGGCAGCAGCAAGTTGCTGAAACCGGCGGGCCCTACCGACCCGGAGGTTCCGGTCTTGGCGGTTCAAGCCGTCGACGGCCGGCCGCTTGCTCTGCTGGCGAACTACTCGCTTCACTATGTGGGTGGGGTGCCGGCGGACATGCTCTCGGCGGACTACTTCGGCGAGTTCGCTCGGCAAATCACCGGACTGCTTGGAGCCGAGAATGCCGAGCCCGCCTTCATTGGCATCATGTCCAACGGTACCAGCGGTGACATCAACAACATCAACTTTTTCGAAGCTGGCGAAAGCCGCGAGCCCCTGGAGCAGATTCGCCTGGTAGCCAGCGATGTAGCCAGGTCTGCATACCAGGCATACAAACGCATCGAATACCAGGACTGGGTACCGTTGGTAGCACGGGAAGCCGAAATCGAGCTTGGCGTTCGTATACCCAGTAAGGAAGACCTCCAGCGAGCGAAGAAGATTCTGGACGCTGCCGGGTCCGGACCCTACCGAGAACGACGAGAGATCTACGCCCGGGAGACGGTTTTGCTGGCCAAGTATCCTGAGAAAGTACCGGTACGGCTTCAGGCCTTCCGCATCGGTGAGCTGGGAATTGTCAGCAGCCCCTGCGAGACTTTCGTCGAGACCGGCCTGGCGATCAAGCAGCAGAGTCCGCTCCGACCGACCTTCGTCATCGAATTGGCCAACGGCTACAACGGCTATTTGCCGACCTCCCGTCAGCACGAGTTGGGTGGCTATGAAACCTGGCGTGCCCGTTCAAGCTACCTGGCGGTCGATGCGGAGGCCAAGGTCCGTACCACTCTGCTCCAGCTTTTGGGTAGGACAGCACAGGATTGAACAGTCCACCCGATTGCATCCTTGGAGCGCTGTCCACCTCAACCAGGACCAACCGGATGCTGCGTTCTTTCAGGAGCCTCACATGAGCTGGCGAATCGAAAGGCTGGCCGTTCCCCTTGCCCTCCTGGCGCTCTGTGGGCTTCTGTCTCTTTTTTCTGACAGCGGTGTGTTCGCCCAGTCCGGCAAGGCCGCAGATCAGGAGTTCAGCGAAGATCGAAAGAGCATGGATCCCAACCAGAGCAAACGAAGGACGATCTATCTATTTCTTCGCCGCTCAAACCTGCCCAATCTGATGACCCTCTTCGATTTTGGAGATGCGACCACCACCAATCCGAAGCGCTTTCAGACCAGCGTGGCGCCCCAAGCCCTCTACATGATGAACAGTGGCTTCGTCGAGGAGATGGCACGTTCCTTGGCTCAGAAACTGCTCGAGGACGATCGAGTGGACGAGGTCGGGCGTATCCGGAAGGCTCACCGGGTGGTTCTGGGAAAGCAACCGCCCGTGGAGCAGGTAGAGATGGCTCTCGACTTTTTCCAGGGATATCCCAACGTGAATCTCAGTTCGGACGGGCGGCTGCAGGCATGGACCAGCTTGTGCCGCATCCTGATCGCGTCCAACGATTTTATTTATGTGAACTAAGCTGAAACTTCATTGGCAGAGGAAGGTGTAGGAAACAGCATCTGACAGAGCAGTGACGCTTGTAGCACGGGCACTCTTGCCCGTCGAGGACACCGACGGGCAGGAGTGCCCGTGCTACAAGCGTCACTCAGCTCTCGATGTTCGTAGCTAGAAATGACGGAGGTTTCTTTCTCGAATGAGGCCAACTCGGTGGGGGCGAGACCAAGCTGACACTTGGCGTGGCTTCGGTCTCCAGGCCGAAGAGTCTTCTCGTGCCGAGCCGTTGGCTCGACCGACGGCGGCCTGGAGACCGCCGCCACGCCCTCGAACCGTGGTTTCATGCTAGGCTGAAAAAACGATGCCCAGTCGCCTAAATCCCCTCCCATCGAGACGCTCATTCCTTCGAACCTCCGCCGGAGGCTTCGGAATGTTGGGCTTGACCTATCTGTTGGGCCTGGAAGGAGAGCTCGGAGCCGGAACCAGCACCCAGAGCCCCCTGCTGGCCAAGGCTCCCCATTTTGCACCCAGGGCCAAGCGGGTCGTGTTCATGCACGGCGGGCCCTCGCACATCGACACCTTTGACCCCAAGCCTCGGCTGGAGCAATGGGCCGGGCAACGAGGTGGGCTGGGATGCGCATAGCGAGCTGATTCGTCTCCATACGCGCACGGCTGCCCAGGTCGACGTCCCAATCGCTGGTTTCCTGAAAGACATGAAGGCGCGGGGTCTGCTGGAGGACACCCTGGTAGTCTGGGGCGGAGAGTTCGGTCGGACTCCGGTGGCAGAGAGTGGCGACGGGCGCGACCACAACCCCTATGGATACACGATGTGGATGGCTGGCGGAGGCATCAAGGGCGGTACGACCTATGGGGCGACGGATGAGTTCGGGTACTACGCCGTCGAGGACCGGATGCACATCCACGATCTCCACGCCACCATTCTGCACGCGCTGGGCCTGGACCACGAGAAGCTCACCTACCTCCACGCCGGTCGTAACTTCCGCCTGACGGATGTCGCAGGAGTCCCCGCCCGAAAAATCTTTTCCTGAAATAGATCTACTAGTCGTAGCGAGCGACCTCATACCGCCGAGGAAGGCTGACCGTCGGTGGATGTGTCCCATTCAAGGAGGCCGCTTCAGCGGCCTGGCGCGAACTCGGGATAGGGGAAGCCCTCACGGGCCTTCCCCTCCCACACCACCAGGCATACGGGTCCGTACCAAGGCGGTTCGCTAGGGTTGAATGCGCTGATGATTAGCCAACCGAGGAAGACCTAACCGATCGAAATAAGCATTCGGAAGCGCTATCCGGACCCCGGGCGCTTGACTGAGGGCCCAAGGGCCCTTGACGCTCCACGCGGTCCGCTGGGCCATATCCCGACTCACGCCCAGCCGGATCAACTCCGCCTGGCGTCGCCGGTAGACCTTCCACTGTTTCCATTGGACGCTGCGCAGGCGACGACGAATCCAGCTGTCCAGACCCCGCAGGACCCAGGGGCTCTCGACGTACCCAAAGTATCCAATCCAGCCCCGGAGGTAGCGGGACAATTCGTCCACACGCTGCTCCAGGCTGATCCCCCGGTTACGCCGCGTTAAACGACGCACCCGGGATCGAAACCGCTGGATCGATTCCGGCGCAATCTTGCGCCGGTTGGGCGATCGGCCTCCCGTGAACGTGAAGCCTAAGAACTTCCGCTTCTGGGGCTCATCCACCGCACTCTTCTCCCGATTGACACGCAGTTTCAGTCGCTGGCTCACAAACCGGCTCACACTCGCCATCACTCGCTCCCCCGCCCGCCGACTCCGCACATAAATGTTGCAGTCATCGGCATAGCGGACAAAACGGTGACCCCGGCGCTCCAGTTCCTCGTCCAGCTCATCCAGAACCACGTTCGAGAGAAAGGGGGACAGGGGGCTGCCTTGCGGCGTCCCTTCCGTCGGCGCACTCACCAGTCCGTACCGCAGAATCCCCGCGCTTAGATACGCTCGGATCAACTTCAGTACCCGCTTGTCCCCAATCTCCCGCGCCAGCCGGCTCAGCAAACGATCGTGGTGAACTCGATCGAAAAACTTTTCTAAATCGAGATCGACCACGGTCCCGTAGCCCGCTTTCACGTAGTCTTGGGCACGCGCCACTGCCTGATGAGCCCTGCGCCCCGGTCGATAGCCATAGCTGGACTCTGAGAACGTGCGATCCCACTTGCGTTGCAGCACTTGCAGCATCGCTTGCTCGATAAATCGATCGATCACACACGGAATCCCGAGTCTTCGCTTGTCTTTCCTTCCCGGTTTCGGAATCTCCACCCCCTTGACAGGTCGCGGTTGATACTCCCCGCACAGCAGCTGTTCTTTGATCGACCGCCAGTTCGCCTTCAGGTACTCCGGCAGTTCATCGACGGTCATCCCGTCCACTCCCGGACCCCCTCGGTTCGCTCGCACTCGTCTCAACGCCGCTTCCAGATTACTTCGCTCGCATATCTCCTCCATGACGTTCTCACCAAACATCGGGCCTTCGGTTCGCCCTTTCGCTAAGGATGAATCCGCCGTCTCCCCGCTTCCCTGGGGCCGCACCCCAGCTGTTCGGTTTGAGGTCCGCTTCGGACTTCTCTGCCTCTGTTGATCACCCTTAAGATTGGACACCTACTAACCTCTCCCTACCGTTCGGGCCTTCCGTGAGTTTCCCCACCTACTATGCCCTCTGCGGACTCCTGGAGGGCGCTATGAAACCTTACGATTCCACCTGTCCTTCAAGGGACAGCCTCCCAGGCCTCCCGGGGTAAGGACGCTGTCTTTCCGTACACAACCGCTGGATTTACGCTTCCGGATCTTGATGGATATGGACTTCGTCACCACGCGCTGACTCGTCCGACCTTGGCGCCTACTTATCCAGTTTCTGTGCGTCGGCTCGTACGTTTGCTCCACACTTCCTTCAGACCCCACCTCGCGGTGACGCCCTTGTGCTTCGCTAGCCTTCACCTCCATCAGGTTGGCGGAGGGACTTGCACCCTCCCAGACAGCGCGCGTGCCCGGCACGCGCGTATTAGACCCGGCGTTCACGCCGGGGTAGGCCCCTACTCCACCCCTCCTGAGGGCCGTTCACGGTCCTTCTCGAATAGCGGCTTTAGCCAACGTCGACCTGGAGCCTGGCTAAAGCCTGTGTTCGAGAAGCCCGCTAAAGCAGGCTCCCACACCCGACTGGCCGATTACCCGGCCCTGAAGGACCGGTCTACTACGCTTCGCGCCAGACCGCTTAAGCGGTCTCCTCGGGGGCCATCCTTCACCAAAGTGGAAAACTTGACCAGTTTGTAAACTTTCTCTCGATCAAAGGGCACGAGAGGTCCTCGATGGGCTTCCGATCGAGATCCACGACTTCACAGCCGATTTGGCGTATCGAGCCGCGGAACTTCGAGCGCCGACAAAGCACCTTGGGCTCTCTCTCGGCGACCGCGCTTGTCTCGCTCTCGGCCTAAGCCTGGGCTCACCGATACTGACCGGCGATCGCGCCTGGCTCGAGTTGGACCTGGGCGTAGAGATCGAGCTTGCTCGCTAGGACAACTGAGAATCGGAAGTATCGCCGTTGCCCTGTACTCCAAGGACTTACATGCACCTCGAGACAGAGGGCGCTGTCGAAATGACCACTGGCGCCATTCCGGGAGGCCGGTTGGGGATACCGCTCGGTGTGGTGTAGGATACCGGCTAAAGAGTTCTCTAACAAAGGAGATTTGTCTCATGTCTTACACCCCTTTTGCCTTGTTCGTCCTGCTCATGAGTCACCTGGTGGTTGTCGCTGCTCTCGGATCCGGCGGTGGCGGAAAGGGCAAGGTATCCGAAGCACTCGACTTCACCGTGATATCCCTGGACGGGAAGCAGGTGGTGTTGGAGGATTATCTTGGCCAGGTTGTGATGATCGTCAACGTCGCCAGCAAGTGTGGCCTCACCCCTCAGTATGCCCAACTTCAGGAACTGCACCAGAAGTACTCCGATCGGGGGTTGGCAATTCTGGGCTTTCCCTGTAATCAGTTTGGCGGTCAGGAGCCTGGGAACGCGGCAGAAATCCGCACCTTCTGCAGCCAGAACTACGGTGTCGAATTCGACATGTTTTCCAAGATCGACGTCAACGGCGACGGAGCGGCCGACCTGTACAAGCATCTCAAATCCCTGGAGACTCAGCCCGAGGGACCTGGCGAGATCGGCTGGAACTTCGAGAAATTCCTGCTCAGTCGCCTGGGAAAGGTCGTCGCAAGGTTTGCCCCACAGACTCGACCTGACGATGCTTCTGTGGTGGAGGTCATTGAGCGCGAACTGGCTGCCCAATACATCGCCGGTTCAGTACAGTAGGGATTTCCGAAGGGGTCGTCCTCTTCGACCTGGGGACATACGTGGGGCTGGCCTGGTCCAGCTTCCGAGCTCCTGCAGGAGAAGCTGGGAAATCGCCTCCCCAGGGGCCTCTCAGAGACTACCTCGACGACTCTCTGAAAGAGTCCATCCAAGATCTCAGGATTCCAAGATAGATCTACGATCGAAGCTGCCGTGAATCTACTCCTTCCGACGACCATAGCGTGCCTCCTGTTCACGGGCATGGGCCTGGCCCTGCTGGGCAGCGTGAAACTTGAGCTGGCACGGAAGCTGAAGATCGACGAAACCCAAGTTGGCGGGTTGGTGTCTTTGTTCGGTTTCACGATGATCCCCGTGATCCTGACTGTTGGCTTCTTGACCGATCTAGTGGGTCAACAGGTGATCCTGGTTGGCGGAACCGTTTTAATGTCAGTCGGTCTTTTGGTACTGGCGGGCTCGCGTAGTTATCTCGCTGCCCTGGTGTCTGTCCTTTTGCTCAGTGCAGCCTGGTCGGCACAGATCAACGTGATCAATGTGCTCGTCCCCCATGTCCTGCTGCCCCCCGCCTTCCTTGCCGGAGATATTCCGGAGATCTCTTTTGCAACCAACCTGGGGAATGTCTTCTTCGGGTTGGGCGCATTCCTGACTCCGTTGGCTATTTCGTTCATGCTTCGTCGCCTCGGACTCAGCTCCGGGCTGCGTCTGTTGGCCCTCCTCGTACTGATCCAGGCGGTAATGGCTGGTTTGTCGGAGTTCCCCATTGCGACGGCTGCTGGGGAGGGTTCCACGTCCGCCGGTTCCGCGACCTGGTTGCTACTCAGCGATCCCATCATGTGGCTCTGCGCGATGGCGCTCTTCTTTCATGGGCCGCTGGAGGCCGCGATGGGCGCCTGGACAACGACATTTCTGGGCAACCAGGGTGTCTCCGAGACCAGGGCCACGTCGATGTTGTCGGTCTTCTGGCTGAGCTTCATGGCATCTCGATTGTTTACCGCATTTGTGCTGGGCCCGTTCGCGGCACACCTGGTATCGGTACTGGGACTGGAAATCCAAAGTGAAGCGCTGCTGATCCTCGTGCTCGCTCTGGCCTGTGTTGGCGTTACTTCGGGCGTGGTGAGGAGCCGCAGCCAGCGGACGGCAATCACTCTGGTGATCGCCGCGGGATTGGTTTTCGGCCCGATCTTTCCGTCGATCATGGCGATCCTATTGGGCCATTTCCCGGGGGCGGTACAAGGACGAGCGGTAGGTATGCTGTTCGCCATCGGAGGCCTCGGATGGACCTTGATTCCCATGGCAATGGGTACGTACGCACAGCGCACGACCGTGCAGCGAGGTTTCTTGATTGCCGTCGGATCGGCTATCGCCTTGTGTGTCGTGGCGGGATTGCTAGTCGCCACGGCCACGTCTGGTTGAGCTCTGAAGGGAAAGGAGTTGGGAACTGGGTGAGGTCTACACGTCTGTGCGTTCTCGCAGACCCTTATTTGGCACCCCGAAACCCCATGATGCTGCTTTCCTTAAGCGGCAGGTAAGTGGCGCCCGAAATGCCATCGACTGCCTCCGGCACCGCCATCCAGGATCCCCCGCGGCTCATGCGAAAGCCGTCCAAACCCACGTGATATGGCGTGGTATACCAATCCGCGGTCCACTCCGCGACGTTCCCCGCCATGTCGCACACACCATAGGGGCTGTTGAAGTCGCCAAAGCTACCCACGGGTGCCAGATATTCGAAACCGTCCTGGTCCCCGTCTACGTTGCATCGATAGACGCCTCCAGCATTCGGGGATTCGTCTCCCCAGGGATACCTGCGTTCGGGCAGCGGGTTCTTCACCAATGTCTCCCCCTCACCTTGCAGCTGGATCCCACCGCGGTACGCCTTTTCCCACTCCGCCTCCGAGGGCAGACGTAAGCCAGACCATTGCAGAAACTTCTGTGCGTCATACCAGGAGACATAGGTAACCGGGTAGGCCTCGCGGCCCGGTGCCACTTTGTAGGAGCCTTCCTCTTCGCGAGTGATTCCACATCGCTCCAGCCGGGCCATACGCAGATTCCAACCCGTACTGTGGCTGCCGCTCTCGTTCAGGAAATCGGCATACATGGCCACCGTGGTCTCGTACTTGGAGATGTAGAACGGGGGAAGATCGGTGTTGGTCCGTTCCGACCTGGCTTGATCCCGGCCGCCAGCCGGCAGGCTCTTCATGACAAACTTGCCGGCAGGCACGCGGACCAGGAGCAGACCGCGGACGCGGATCTCGACATTGGCGGGTTCGGCAAAGGCGGTCTGTTCGGTCCCCCACCAGACTATCCGTTTGGGTCCTGGCTTTTCGACCAGCCCAAAGCCGTTGCCCCGCAGTGCCTCCGGGGGCACCAACTCCCAGTGCTTGCTGTCCTGGGCTCGATAGCGGACGAATACATAGGCCGGGCTGGCCGCAGACACTGAGTCTTCGGCGAGAAGGTACTCGATGACCAGCCTGGTCCCGCCTAGATCGGTGGACTCCGGCCGGACCTTGACATCGTTGATTTTCAGCCACGAAGCATGGGTGCCAGGCAGGGCTATGGCGAAGAGAAGAACCCAATAGGCTAAGTATCGCATTTCACTACGATGACGATTGTGCGAGCGCTAACACGCAAGGGCAAGGGCAAGGACAAGGGGACTATGCCATCCCTTTTACCTCATGCCCTATACGACCTCCGGCACCACCCATGGTTCTCGGTACTCTCGCTTCAGATAGGCATTGGCTTCGTCGCAGTTGGTGAACGTCTCGGTCTCCGAATCGAACGCGAGTTTCTGGTTTCCCACCCGGTACGAGATGTTGGCCAGATGGCACAAGAGCACGGATTGCTGGCCGATTTCCACGTCGCCTGCCGGCTTTTCGCGCGACCGGATACAGTTCACAAAGTCGTCCTGGTGCTCCGTACCACCCTGTCGACCGTACTCGGATTTTACCAGTTCGCCAGTGCTGTTATACGCCTGCCAGCCACCTCCGTGACGGCCGAAGTACATGAAGCCCTCGGTGCCCAGAATCTCGACCTTGGTACTGCTGAAGGGCCAGTCGGGGAACGCGTCCGAGTCCCGGACACTCGACGGCGTCTTCTTCATATAGGGCGCCCACAAAGCTGCTTCCATGGTCAAGGCAAACCCGTCGTACTCGAAGATCGCCATCTGAGTGTCGGGGGTATCCCGACCATCCTTCAAAGAATAGAGTGCCCCGAAGTGAGCGGCCGTCTTGGGAGAGGGTGGGTCATCGATCAGGTAACGGGCCAGGTCCAGTTGGTGGATGGCGTCCCCGGCAATGGGACCGCAGCTATATTCCCATTGGTTCAGCCAGCCGCGGGCCGGATTGTAGGGCAGCTTGGCGGCGGGACCACACCACATTTCCCAGTCCAGCCCCTCCGGCACCGGCTCATCGGGTACCTGCTTTCGTTTGGGGTGCTGCATCATGAAGTACACCCGGACCAGGCGCACGTCGCCGAGGCCCCCGGCGCGGATGTACTCCCTTGCCTTGAACGCATAGGGAGCGCTGCGCGACTGCATCCCGACCTGGACCACGCGCTTGTACTTTCTCGCCGCCTCCACCATCTTCCTGCCTTCCCAGACGGAATGCGCTAGAGGCTTCTCCACGTAAACATCCTTGCCCGCCTGGCAGGCCAGGATCGTGCCCAAGGCATGCCAGTGGTCCGGGGTGGCGTTGATCAAGGCATCGACACTGTCGTCCTCGAGGATCTTGCGGAAATCCTGTACCAGCTTGGGCCGGGATTCCTGTTCCTCCTCCACCGCCTCACGCGCCCGTGCGAAGCGACGGGTATTGGCATCGCAGAGATACGCGATCTCCACGTCCGGCCGTCGAGCAAAGTCTTCTGCCAGGTGAGTGCCCCGGCCTCCCAGCCCCATGATACCGATCACGATCTTATCGTTCGCCGCTCGGGAGGGTCTGTTAGAGAACATGCCTAGAGAGGCCGCACCTCCTAGAGAGCCTTGCACGAATTTCCTTCGGTTTACTGGATGCATGGAATCACCTCGACTTACGAATAGGGTGCCCAACAGGCTTCTGTGGTCACGATTGCAAACCCGTTGCGCTCACCACGGGCGCTACGGTTTCCTAGCCAGACGCTGCTCGCGATACTAGGCTCCTACACGTTCTCTGGGATCACCCAGGGCTTCCGGTAGTTGGCCCTCAGGTATCGGTTGGCTTCATCGTCCTTCACAAAACTCTCGGTCTTACCGTCGTAGTGAAGTTTACGATTTCCCACCCGGTAGGAGATATTGGCCAGGTGGCATAGAGCATTGGAGTAGTGTGCATCTTCCACGTCCGCACTGGGCTTTTGGCGAGTGCGAATACAGTTCAGAAAATCCTCGAAGTGGACGTCTACAATGGCGCCGAACTTCACGATAGCGGGCTCGGACACAACGGCTGTGCTGGTGCGCGTGGTCTTGTCTCCTTCGAAGACCTGATAGCCGCCGCCGTGACGCCCGAAGGCCATGAACCCTTTGGTGCCGCAAACCTCCAGGCGTGTAGAGCTGAAGGGCCAGTCTGGAAAGCGGGATTTATCCTTGAGATGAACGATGCGGTGCATGTAAGGGGATTGGAGACAGCCCTCGAACAGCATGGTCAGCTTGCCGAACTCCAGCGTTGCAAACTGGGTGTCCGGCTGCTCGCGACCATCGTCGAACTGGTAGACCCCTCCGGCATTGCACGCAGTCTCGGGATAGGTCTTGCCGATCAGGTGCCGGGCCAGGTCGATCTGGTGGGTCATGTCGGCCATGATGTAGCCGATGTAGAAGTCCCAGTGCCGCCAGAACCAGCGGCCGGGACGGTATGGAAGCATCGGTGAGGGGCCACACCAGAGGTCGTAGTCGAGGCCTTCCGGAACCGGTTCCGGAGCCGGCACCTTGATCGGACCGGATTCCTGCATGAGGAAGACCCGTACCAGGTAGACGTCTCCAAGCTTGCCACTGCGGATATACTCGGCGGCCTTGTCGGTATAGGGAGCGCTTCGGCTTTGCATCCCCACCTGCACCACCCGCTTGTATTTCCGGGCGGCCTCAACCATCTTCCTGCCGTCCCAGATGCTCAGCGACAAGGGCTTCTCGACGTAGACGTCCTTTCCCGCCTGACAGGCCATGATGGTGCCCAGGGCATGCCATCGGTCGGAGGTGGCGATCACAATGCCGTCCACTTCGGGATCATCCAACATCTTCCGGAAATCCTGAACGAAGGCCGTTTTCTCATCGTGCCCGTCCATCACGATCTCAGCCGCCGGCCCATAGGCCCGCGTGTCCGCGTCGCAGATGTACTTGATTCTGACGTCGGATCTCTTGACCAGGCTTTGCAAAAGGAGACGTCCTCGTCCCCCTACCCCCATGATGCCAAGTATGATCTTGTTGGAAGGAGCAGCGGCGGCTCGTCGATTGGTGACGGATAGGGCAGCGCTAGCACTCAGCGTGCCTTGAAGGAATCTTCGGCGATCTACGGGTTGCATGGTGGGACCCTCCTGATTCATTCTAGGACACGCTTCACTCCACAGCAAGATTGAAGAGCGTCCGAACCACTTCCATTCGGAAGCAGGTCGGGATACGATCGCCGCGCAAGACGCGAGCGCACGCATGAAGAAGATTGAACCTGGGGGATAAACCAATGAAACGCCTATTTGTATTCGTGTTGATGGGACTGCTGGGACTCTCGTCCTCATCCTTCGTCGCGGCTGAAGAAACGATCGACATCGGATCACGACGTGAGCTCTTCGTGGATCGACTGCTGATCTCCAGACTGGTTGGGGCAGATCTGGAGCTCAAGCACCCGGCTCCAGCAGGAACGGCCGTCCGCTTCAATGAGGCCTGGGAAGGCCCTTTGGCGTTCTATTCGACCGTCTTCAAGGACGGCGACAAGTACCGTCTCTATTATCGAGGGCGCTATGGGAAGGACGGAACGACCTGCTATGCCGAGAGTCCGGATGGCATTCATTGGACCAAACCCCAACTAGGGCTGGTTTCGCTTGACGGCTCTAGCAAGAACGGCGTCATTCTTGCCTCGGCTCGCCAGTTTATGCCCTTCATCGATAGGCGCCCGAGTGTCCCGGATTCCGAACGCTACAAGGCCAACTCGCGGGGTCACGAGGATCCTCACGCCCTGATCGGCTACGTCTCCGCTGACGGCCTCCGCTGGCGACAGCTTCAAGAGGAACCCATCGTACCGATGGCTTTGATAAACAATTTCGATTCACAAAATGTCATGTTCTGGTCGGAGGTAGAGAAACAATACGTGCTCTATGCCCGGCACATGGAGGGA
This sequence comes from Acidobacteriota bacterium, assembly GCA_965222655.1. Classification (GTDB taxonomy): domain Bacteria; phylum Acidobacteriota; class UBA6911; order RPQK01; family JAJDTT01; genus CAUZIZ01. The sequence goes on along the minus strand of CBDCUP010000021.1, from coordinate 151,433 downwards.
GGGCGCCGTGCCACAGCCCGGTCAACCTCTTCCGATTTTCGCAACTGGAGCCAGCAGACGCTGATGACCTACAGCGACACCGGAACCACCACGCCTTCGGCCCAGTTCTATACCAACCAGACCCAGCCTTACTTTAGGGCTCCCCACATCTACGTTTCTCTTCCGGCTCGCATCCTCTTTGCCGACGAGGGCTCAATCAACCGAGAGGACGATATCGAGGCGGCACGGCGACAGGCGCTCACGGTGACTCCGGAACTCCGTGAGTTCGTCATAGACCATATGAAGCCGATGGGGACAAAGGGCACGGGAGACCGGTCCGACGCAGTCCTGATGACGAGCCGGGCCGGCACGACCCGCTACGACTTTACGTTGAGGGAGAGCTTTATCCGTCCGGGAATCGGGATCAACAATTGGACCACCCGTACCAACTATCCCGTCTGTGGTGTAGTCCAGACGGGGCCGGAGGAGATGTCCCTCTACGTTCATCGCAATTACGGGCAGGAGACCGCTCATCTCGAAAGGATGACACTTCGGCTGGACGGCTTTACTTCCCTCCACGCACCCTACCAGGGCGGCGAGATGCTGACCCATCCCCTGAAGTTCTCGGGAAGTCGGCTCGAGATCAATTACTCCACCAGTGCCGCCGGCAGTCTGCGCGTCGAGATTCAGGAGCCAAAGGGCCAACCTATCGCTGGCTTCTCGCTCGACGAGTGTCCCGAGATCCTGGGCGACGAGATCCTGCGTATTGTTTCCTGGAAAGGGGGTTCCGACGTGAGCTCGCTGGCTGGCAAGGCCGTTCGGCTGCGCTTCGTCATGAAGGACGCCGATCTCTACTCGATCCGGTTTCATTAGTGTTGCCCTCGAGCAAAGGCGTTTCTACGTAGCTTTGGCCTCCAGGCCGAAGTTCTTTCTGCCAAGCCTGACGGCTCGTGATAGGGCGGCCCGGAGGCCACCCCCACGAAACCGGACGGCTTGATTTTCTGAGGCAATAATATAAGCTTAGCTCTTACTGGGTCTGGTCGCTTACGCAGGGGTCAACTTATTTGGAGGCGTGTCCGATGTCCATGAAGAAAGCCGATGGAAGACTGTTGCGGATCTCTCTACTCTTGACCCTTTTCACGATTTCGATAAGCAGCCTTTCGGCTGCGACGGAAGTCTTCTTTGCACAGGCTCTGCGGGGCAGTGCGGCCAGCGGGACCAGCTGCATTCTGATCTGGAACCCCACTGACACGGCGGCAAGCGTCACCATCAGGTTCACCAACCAGGCTGGCACCGTCGATGAAACCCAGATTTTTTCTGTGGCAGCACAGGCGACGGAAAAGAGAACCCTGGGGGGAACGGGAGTCGCCCTGACGGTCGGCTCGGTCAAGGTCACGTCTACAGCGGATGGCATTCTGGCAACCCTCTTGTTCAGCATCTCGGGCTTGCCAGAGGTCGGAGTCCTTTCGGTCCTGGGAAACTCATGGTGGAGCGGCGTCGGTCAAGTGGATGACGATGTCAACACTGGGTTGGCCGTGCGCGCTACCGGAGGTCCGGCTGTCTGCACCTTGACGACATATAACGCGAACGGCTCGCTGGCGGGCAGCGCCCCGGTCAATCTGGGTGCCGACGATCAGACGGCTATGTTCCTGGACGAGATGATCGATAACCTGCCGACTCCCTACCGAGGCTGCTTTAGCCTGCATTGTGAGGGAAACGTCGCTGCCGTGGCATTGAGACAGCGAAGAAGCGACGGCTTCTTTACCACGATCGCCATGGCCAACTCAGAGGGTGAGAACGAAGCAGTCTACGCCCAGGCCGTACGAGGCAGCGCAAGCAGCGGGACGAGTCGGGTCCTGGTCTGGAATCCGGCTGGAACCCCAGCCAGCGTTACCGTCAGGTTCAGGGATCAAGCGGGAACCAGCCGGGAAATCCAGACGACCAGCGTGCCGGGCAAGGCGACCGAAGAGTTCGTCCTGGGAGGGCCAGGAGTGCCACTGACCGTTGGCTCGGTCAGTGTATCGTCGGCAGCCGGAATCCTTTCAACCCTACTCTTCAACCTCAGCGGTTTGCCAACCGTAGGCGTCCTGCCAAACACTGGAGAGGGATGGTGGAGCGGGGTCGGACAGGTGGACAACGAGGTGAACACCGGTGTCGCCGCAAAGAACACCGGATCCCCGACTACATGCACGCTGACGGCTTACCGCGCAAACGGCAGCATGGCGGGCGAGGGAGACCTCAACTTCGGCACCAATGAACAAATTGCCATGTTTTTAGACGAGCTCATTCCGGGACTATCCACCCCATATAACGGGTGTTTCAGCCTGCACTGTGAAGGCGGCACCGTGGCTGCAGTGGCCCTGAGACAGCAGAGAAGCGACGGCATTTTTACCACTATCGCCATGTCTCCTATTGCATCCGATGGAAACGGTGGGCCGGGAACCGGCGACGGCACCGATCTGTTGCCTAGAAGAGTCGACCCTTTGAGTATGACAACAAACCAGACCCGGAACGTGGTGCTTCCCCTCGGAAGCAGGATTACCGGTACCGTCCAAACCTCGGGCATCCCCCCATTCCTGCGAACCGGGACCCTTCCCATCACCCAGCTCGTCAACTCAGTCGAGGCAGAATGTAACAACGAGGTCTATCCCGGAGTCACTGCCTCCTTCGGTTCAGACTTCATCGTGGTCACCCCGACTGGAGTCTCTTGTAATCTAACGGTTTCCTACACCGAGACGAGTTTCGCGCTGAGCCGGGAAGCCTCGCCTCAAACTATCACAACCCTCCCAACGACGCTTCTTCTGAGGTTCAGAGATCCTACCTCAGTCCAGTCTCCCGGGACGCGAAACGTCCCACTCCCCACCACAACCACTGCAACAGCGTCTGGGACGCTCAACACAGGCAACGTCCCCGCGGCGTTATCCTCATTCTCGAAAAGCCTGCTCTTTACCACGGGAGATGGCCGCATCCTTGCTTTTGCTGCGTTGGAAGGGTTTGGCCCCTTTAGCTCGGCCGGCGGAGCGCTACCTCAAGGAGGAGGACAGCTGGTACCTTACTCCGTCGATTTACCGAGAAACGAGACTTACAACGTCGGGCTCGTCCTCGCCCCGTCTGGGAGCAGTCTATCGACGGTGGGTGAGGCTGTGCTGCAAGGCGGAAGCCCCGGGATCCAACTGTTGAGCTTCTTCGTCGGGACCTTGCCCCTGGGGAGCGGCAACCAGACCGCCAACTTCGTAGCACCCCGGGTAGTCAAGGTTTCGGGGACCGTGACCCAGGCACAGACGTCCCAAAAGGAAGGCTTCGTCGCCTTCTTCGATACCAGGAGCAGCATCCTGAGCGCCGCGGCTCAATCCGGCTTCCTGGGAAGTTTTTCGTCTATTGCGTCCTCGGGAGCATACGATCCCTACGTCATCCAAGGTCAGTCGTATAACGCCTTTGCCTCGCTCACCCTGGACGAAAATTGCACTTGGAGCACACCTAATCCGTTCGTATCGGGTACCCAGATATTCAACGCGGATACGACCTTGAATTTCGCGTTTCCCAACTTTCCAGCTGAGAGGACTCTATCCGGAAAGGTAACCAACCCAAGCGGAGCCGCAGTACCCGACGTGGACGTGAGCGTTGTCTGCTCGGGCGCAACCGGTGCTCCCAACACCCAACTGCTCAAGGACGGCGACACCAATGCCCAGGGGAACTACTCGATTTCGGGCATCTTCAGCTCGGGCGACTGCAGCGCAACCTACACGCCCCTGCCTCCAGATCCGCCGGGAGGAGGCTTTCCGCCTTTCGTAGAAGGAGAGGAAGAATAGTAGGCGTTCGGCAAGCACCGCGAGGGCCGCGGACCAATCAGGAATGGCTGGAGCTGGGCAAACAGTATGTCCTGCGCCATCCTCATCGGACCGCGCCCCTCGTACCGGAGCGAGGCGACGGCATCTACATCTGGGATGTCGAGGGTAATAGATACATCGATTTCCAGTCCGGCCAGCTCTGCGTGACCCTGGGCCACTCCCACCCGAAGTACGTCGAGGCCCTCAGTCAGCAGGCCCGGAAGATCGTCCAGACCGGCACCCTCTTCATCGCTCCCTCCGAGGTGTTGCTGGCCCAGAAGATCGCCGAGCTGACGCCGGATCCCCTGCAGAAGTCATTTTTCGCCTGCACTGGATCAGAGTCCAACGAGTTGGCTCTCCGTCTAGTCAGGAAATACACGGGTCGCTTCGAGGTGATCGCCGTGATGCGCGGTTATCACGGCCAGACCGCGGGCAGCGCGTCCATTACCGGCCGCGGCGGCATGTTGCGTGAAGGCTACGGGCCCATGCCCACCGGAACCGGATTCATTCCTACTCCTTATCCCTACCGCTGCCAGTACTGCCGAGATGAAAGCAGCTGCAATCTGGGATGTGCCGAGTCGGCTGAGAACCTCATCGACACCGCCACTTCGGGAAGACCGGCCGCCCTCTTCTTCGAACCTCTGATGAGCGCCGCCGGGCAGATCGTTCCGCCGATCGAGTGGATGCAGGAAATGGCACGTATCTGCAAAGAACGCGGCATCCTGATGGTGGCGGATGAAGCCCTGACCGGGTTTGGCCGCACCGGCAAATGGTTCGCCTTTGAACACTTCGGAATCGTTCCCGATGTAGTGACCTGCTCCAAGGGCCTGGGTGGCGGTGTCCCACTCTGTGCCGTGACCACGAGCGCGGAAATCGCCGACGAGGCGGTGGAAAAGGGCTTTAGTCAATTTTCCTCACATTCGGGAGATCCCCTACTGTGTGCCACCGGGCTCGCCAACATCGAGATCGTCGAGCAGGAGAACCTGGTCGAAAACGCCCGTGTCGTCGGGGCTTACATGAAAGCAAAGCTGGAGCGGATGGAGCAGCAGTATGAGATCGTGGGAGAGGCCAGAGGACTCGGTCTCTGCCTGGGACTGGAGTTCGTTACCGACAAGAAGAGCCGCACCCCCAACTTTGAGGGTACATCAGTGGTCGCAGACTACTGCCTGGAACACGGCCTGTGGCTGCCCATCGCTATTCCAATGCGCTCTCCCGATCGCCTCGAGCGTCGCTTCATGGAGATGTCGGGGGCCCAGGTGCTACGCTTCATGCCACCCATCACGGTTACCACCGAGCAGGTTGATGAAGCCCTGGAAATCCTGGAAGGCGGCATCAAATTGGCGGAGGAGACAACCGCCGCAAGCGCTCCTTAACCATAAGTAGCGAGCGGCCTCATATCACCGACATCAGAGAGGTCAACCCCAACGGGGTTGCGGCGTACAGCCCAGGGTTTCCGAACTCTGGGTAAATAGCCATCCCTTTTGATCCCAACCCTGTAGGGGTTGTGGCCTCCTTCTTCGACGGGTGCGCGATTGCGCCGTGCTCCTTGCCTTCCGCAACCCCTACAGGGTTGATCTCTTGAGTCTTCCCGCAAATCCCAGGGTTCGGAAACCCTGGGCTATAAGACGCAACTCCCTTGGGGTTGACTTCTCTTGATACTCACAGCCCGAGGCGTCAGCACGACCTCTACCAGTGTTCTCTCAAGGTTCCGAGACTTTCTCCTGTATTCCACAACTTGACCAGTCTCTGAACTTTTCATCGACCAAGGGGCTCTAGACTACTCAACCGGGGCCAGAGAACAGGACCCATTCCGAGCAATACTCGCGCCAGCACCTGCTGCATTACAGGCGTTGGAGTAGGTCACGCCATCGCAGCCGCAGACCGGATTGAATTCTGTCGTACACACCTCGGTCCGGGCGCTGCACTGGCCTTCGCCCATGCACCGACCCAGCGGCCGGCGACAGAATTCGGACCCCCCACAATCGCTGTTTTCGATGCATCGTCCCGTCTCGGAGCCCGATCGTCCCATCCGAACTGCCGTGGTGCTGCGCATACAGATGCGCTGGTTGATGATCGCGCCACCCGGATCGACTGTCTCTTCGATCGTACCGCCGATGCTGGTCAGTACAATGGTCTGGCGGTCCAGGCTGACCTGGCCCACGTCGGTAAAGTGAATGAGAGACGGGAGGGGACCGACCTCGCAGGTAAAATCTACGACCAGGCGCCCACCTGGTCCCACCTCATAGAGCATTTCACAGTCCAGAGTGCGAGGAAACACGGGCTCCGGCGAGGGGCCTGTCGGTACACCGCGCTCGGGTAGATTCTCGGTGTCAGGCGGTTCACCTGTTGGCCCCTCGGGAATCGGAAAAATCTGAACCGAGGAGTCTCGGAAGCTCGCTATTCCAGTACCGTCTCCATGAAACTGAAGGGTTCCGTGGAGGCTCCCCATCTGGCTGACGAAGCGGCCAATGGGCTTCAAGGTCTTGGGTTCGAAAGTAGGAGGACCCCCGGGATCCAAGGAGGGGGTCGCCCTGCAGGACTGAAAAGTGGTCGACCCGAAGCGGGCGGCCACAAGTCGGTCGGGGTTTGTCCCCGCCTGGAGAAACCCCTGCCCCGCAGCAAAGCCTAGAAGCAGGACGCACCCGACAGAGAGAATGCAGGCAGTCGGGATGTCTCTTCCCTGGCTAAAGGCGCGGGGACGCTTAACAGTCTCGGAATTTCAATCAAGTGAGCTGTTCTCTGAGACCGCCCTTTCGTCACAGCCGGGGTGTCCCGAAACAGCCTTTTACGGCCTTGGCCGTCGGCACGAAGTGCCTACTTAAACACTGAGCCCAGGTTGCGTCTGTAAACAGCTGAGCCTGCAGCATCCCAGTTCTGATTCCTGGTCTTCACACTTCGCTCGTACATTTTGAGAGTCCCTCCGGTTGCTGTCCTCCCCCGACCTTGCACTCTTTTTATCACAGCAACGTAGTTACCTACACCTTAAAGATCCTGTTTCAATGACGATGACCGAGTGGGCAGGGAGAAGAAAACAAAGATATCGCTTACAATCAGACAAGGCCGCCCCTGACAATCCAGGGGACGACCGTTTTCCATGGAAACTCAGAGTGCAGTGCAGGACAACAAGAACCTCTCACAGAAATATCTAGAGAGGATCCTCAAGGCGCGGGTCTATGACGTGGCGGTTGAAACCCCGCTGGAACCAGCGAGAAACCTGTCGAAGCGGCTGGGTAACCAGGTGTTGTTCAAACGCGAGGATCTGCAGCCTGTCTTCTCTTTCAAGCTCAGAGGCGCTTATAACAAGCTGGCACAACTGCCTCCCGATCTCTTGAAGAAGGGCGTCGCCTGCAGTTCCGCTGGCAACCACGCACAAGGGGTCGCCCTCGCCAGCAAGAAGCTGGGCTGTGAGGCCTGGATCGTCATGCCGGAGACGACACCCTCCATCAAGGTCAAGTCCGTCCGCGATCTGGGCGCCCACGTGATTATTCAGGGTCAAGGCTACGACGAGGCCCATAAACATGCTCGATCACTCGCAGAGAACCGCGGACTGACTTTCGTTCATCCTTTCGACGACCCTGACGTCATCGCCGGCCAGGGCACCATCGCAATGGAGATCGTCCGCCAGCATCCTGGTCCAATCGACGCAGTCTTCGTTCCCGTTGGTGGAGGCGGCCTCATCTCGGGCATCGCCGTGTTTCTCAAGGCTCTGTTCCCCAATACCAGAGTAATCGGGGTCCAGCCCCATTCAGGAACTTCGCGGTCAGGGTTATCCGGTCACCGACATGAGCGACAACGAAGTCGCCAAGCTCCACCTTCGCCACATGGTCGGAGGTTCGTCTCCCCAGAGTATCGAGGACGAGCGCCTCTATCGTTTTGAGTTTCCCGAGCGACCCGGCGCTCTGATGGACTTCCTGATGGCTATCGGGGATCAGTGGAATATCAGTCTTTTTCACTATCGGAATCACGGGTCCGACTACGGTCGGGTCCTGGCAGGAATCCAGATCCCAAAGCACGAGCTCGAGCGCTTTCATCAGCACACACGTGATCTCGGCTACGCCTTTACCGAAGAGACGGACAACCAGGCGTATCAGCTCTTTTTACGCTAGGGATTCTGCGAGTTGGCAGGTTGCGTATCCAGGCAATAGGTTGAGGCGAGCCCCCATTCGAGAAAGAAACTTGGTTATCTCTTACCGCAACATCAATAGCCCCGTGTCGGTTGTAGGATGGGCACTCTTGCCCGTCAAGGACGGCGACGGGCAGGAGTGCCCGTCCTACAGACAGTCAGGGCTCGGTTCGATGAGCTCTTGTACGACCTCATACCAATGAAGCTCACCTCAGAAGCTTGACGCTCCCCCGACGCTGATGTTAGACCCAGTTGTACACATGCGAAGAAGACTCCCAGGAGTGCTTTGGATCATTCTCTTTTCTGGATCCCAGCTCGCCGGAGCCGCGGCAGAGATCACGGCTCAGCGGGTGGGAGACAAGATCAACATCGAGCTCGATTCACGCCCTTTCACCAGTTTTCACTTCGGCTCAAATTGGCCCAAGCCCTTCCTGCATCCTCTTCGGAGTCCATCGGGTGTAGTAGTGACCCGAGGCTACCCGGTAGAGGAGATCGCCGGTGAGAGCCGCGATCATCGTTGGCACCGCGGAGTCTTTTTTGGTCATGGCGATATACAGGGCATCGATTTCTGGCGCGAGATAGGCCCTGAGAAGAATCGATTTCCGCTCCCGGTTGGGACCGTCGTCCTGCGAGCCCTCGGGCCCGTCCAGAAGCAGAAAGATGCTGCCGTCGTGACGGCCATCTTTGACCTCGTACCTCCCGGACCGCACCGGCTGGGTAGGCTTCGCCAAAGCTACCGCTTCCATAAGCTGGAAACACACAATGCGATCGACGCGACGATGATCCTCACTGCAGACGCCGGCCAGTCCCTGAGAATGGGAGATACGGAAGAAGGAACCTTTGCGATTCGGGTAGCTCCGGGACTCCGCCAGGACAAGGGGGCGATGTTGAGAAACGCCGAAGGTCTGGTGGGGACCGAGAACATCTGGGGTAAAGCCTCCAGATGGGTCGACTACTCCGGTCAGGTTGAGGGAAAGATGGTAGGCATTGCGATATTCGACCATCCCTCCAATCCCAAGCATCCCACCCACTGGCATGCGCGTGGCTACGGCTTGTTTTCAGCGAACCCCTTCGGCGAGCACGACTTCTACGGAGATCCTGCAAGAGATGGCGGACTGACCATCGCAGAAGGTAAGACGCTTACCCTTCGCTACCGGGTTGTGGTGCACGAGGGAGACGGGGGCAGCATCGATCTGGAATCACTCTACCGGAACTACGCTGCCGAAGAGCCGGACTGACTGGCGTTTTCGCGGGAGAATTCCTTCCTGAGAATACGGTATAGCACCCTCTCTACATCCAGCTGTGGAAGATCCAGCTCTCCTCCCTTGAGCCGACGCTGGAATTGCATCCCCAGCCGCTCCATGACTCGGCGAGAAGCCTTGTTCTCCGAATGGGCAATAGCGAGCACCTGATCGAGGTCTAACTCGTCAAAAACGAAGGTCAAGGCAGCTCGACCGGCTTCCGTGGCGAAACCCTGACCCCAATGCCGCCTAGCGAGCCACCAGCCGACCTCAACGTCGCCACCCGTGCCCAGGTGTTGAATCCCACAATGTCCCAACAGCTGCCCATCGGCCTTGGACTCCAGAGCACCGACACAGAAACCGTGTCTCTCCACACTCTCGCTTTGACGACCTAGAAACGCCTCCATCTGGCTCTGAGTCCAGACAAGGCCGGGGCCGATGTAGCGCATTACTTCAGGATCATTGACTATTTCCAGAAACGGTGCGAAATCACTCTCGGACCATTCCCTGATGATCAGCCGCTCGCTTTCAATTCGGAATGACATTGTTGAAGTGGATCAGCTTGACTGAAAGTAGGAAACGATCACCCGGACCCCGAGACCCACCATGACCGTGCCTGCCACCACGGTGGCCAGTTTCAACTTCCAACTCATGCGCAGTGCGGGCGGAAGTCGCATATGGTCGGCCCAGAGCATGGCGAAGCACCAGATGCCGGAGGCGGCAGTCCCACCACTGATGACGCTCGTAAATGTGAGCCGCCCGAGCACGTTTCCCGCAATTTCCCGTGGAAGCCAAACCAGAGTCAATCCCCCCAGGAAGCAGTAGAAGATGACGATGGTGCGCAGATTCCGAAGAAATCGCGAGGCCGCCAGTCGTGGGAAGATACTCCTCACCCCTTCAGCGACTACCCGATAGTAGACCTCGAAGGCCCCATAAAGGGTTCCGATGAAAGCCAGGAAGGCCCCGATCCGGTAGAGCCATTTCAGTTGCGGGTGGAGCGCCGTCAAGAAAGACTCCTGGACTGTAAGAAACTCACTTCCATCGGGGATCGCCCGGTTGGGATTCAGCACCAGCGCACCGAGCGCAGCAAACATCAACGTCACCAGAATGACAAAGGTAAATGAAATGGTAGTGTCCAGGAGGGGAGCCCGGGTCCAGGTACGGGCGCGTTCGACTTCCAAAGGGGAGTTTGCAGTAGCCTTCTCCAACTCCTCCAGACTGGCAACACTCCTTCCGGCCAGACCCCATCGCTTCTCCCGCAGAAAACCGATGTAGCCCACATAGTCCTGGGAGCCTCCACCGACCGCGCCCAGATAGAGCGTCACTTCCAGCCAGGGGCTCCGGCCCGCGAAGGTTTCGGAGTACTCCTGGAACACCCAGCTTGGGTAATCGGAGACACTCGGAATCAGGAGACCAGAAATCAGGCCTGGGATATCAGGACCCAGCACCAGCAAAGCGCTCGCAATGCAGAACACCATGATCCCCAGAATCACCGTGGAAATGCGCTCTACGAGCTCGTAGGTGGAGACCCAGGCGAGTATGAGACAGACCGTAAGCACCACCGTTGCCCAGACGTTGATCCAGTACTCCAAATGATGCCAGGGCCCCACGTCTGGACCTGAGATCGCCCCCCCCAGCAACCGATGAATGAAGGTAGCCAGGATCTCCGGAAGGGCTGAGAATCCAACCAGCATCAGAAACACGGCGGGCAGCACGATCAAGAGGGGAAACCAGAGTGTCGGGCCGGGCATGGAACGCCAGGTTACGAGGGGATGCTCACCGGTCAAGACGATGTGTCGGGCCGCGGTATAGACCTGAATCCCTTTGAAGACCCCGGCGTAGAGAAAACACCAGAGCATGCTGTAGCCGAAGATGGCTCCACTGCGGGAGGCGAAGACAAGCTCTCCACTGGCGATCGTGACCGACGCGATGATGATGCCAGGGCCCAGAAAGGTCAGGAGCGAGGAAAACCTCGGTTTGACCAGCGAAGGCGGTGGAGACGGATACACCTGAGAATCGGTCGTAGGACTGTTCACGCTGGCACAGTCCCTTTCATTACGGGAAAAGTGGGGTCTGGAATTCTCAAGATGAGCGACCCGGGGATTTGTCCAGAACGCGGGATCGGTGGAGATGGACTTGAGGCGGTTCTCCTTCCAGGTAGGTCGTTCCCCGAAACGGATCCTTGACCGGGAAAAAGGCTATGATTCTTGCGACTTCAGGCCCTGGATTGGTGAAGGCGTGTGGCGTGAGGGCTGGGATGATCACCGTCTGCTCGGGTCTGGCCCGATGGACCTCCGATCCTAGTCGAAACTCCAGAGTCCCTTCGAGGACTACGATCAGCTCTTCTGCCTCATGAAAATGCAGTGGGGCTCCTACGCCCACGCCCACCAGACTCCAGGACATCGTGCTAGCCGTGGTCCCGTCCCCCTCACGGGTGATGTCCCAACTGTGGTAGTCAGGCCTCCAGGGTTTCTCCTCCAGGCTACGATGATCGATGACAGGCATAGGTGCCTCCTTAGAAGTCTGGCATTGTAACCGAGTCTGCTCCGAAGAGAGAATTGGGAAAACTGTGCTGTTGTCCAGCTCTCTCCTCGGCACTTCGACTCATATTGCCAACAAGTCACGTCGTTCGCGGCTCCGCCGGACTTGGGTTCTTAATACTGGTAGTTCGCCGTCACTGCTCACTGCTCACTGCTTACTGCTTACTGATCACTATTCTCCTTTCAGATTCGCACTGCCCGTCGGGTCGCCGAGGACTCCTTGGCCGCTTCGACGATCTCCAGCATGTGGACATTATCCTGGATAGGCGAGGGGGCGGGAGCTCCCGTCCTGGACGCCTCCAGGAAATCCCGGAAAAGCTCCTCCGCCATGATGCCACCGTAGCCGGGAGTCTCGGGAATCCCGTAGGTCTTCCGGTGCAGGCGACCGTTGACCCAGTGCCGGGCCTCGCTGTAGAGACTAAACGCTCCCCCTGCGGTGGCAGCATTCGCGCTCTTGTGCAGCACCGGCTCGACCAGCGGCAGGATGGAAAAGCCCTCGGTTCCGCGCATGCCTATGTAGAAGTCGTAGACGCTCTTGCTTCCCTTCATGTGGTATCCCGCCTGGAAGGTCCCCATCTTCCCACTCTCGAAAGCCAGCAAGAGCATACCGGTGTCTTCCACCGGGACTTTCTTGGGGTTCAGGTTTCCGACCATAGCCATGACTTCCACCACTCGCTCCTGCATCAGGCACAACACCAGGTCCAGGCAGTGGCACCCCAACCAGGAGAGGATGCCGGCGCCCATCTTGGGGTCGAAGAGATAGGTGGAAGTGTCGCGGTACTCCAGCAGACCGTTCAGCAGCTTGGCCTCAATGGTCATGATGTCGCCCAGGGCGCCATCAGCCAGGGCCCGCTTCAAATCCAGTACCATCGGATTGTACCGCCACTGCAGCATGCCTCCGGCGGTCACGCCCTTCTTCTCCGCCAGCTCGGCCACTTTGCGGAGATGGGATGAATGGGTCGTCGCCGGTTTGTCGTACAAGACCGGCAATCCGGCGGAAACAACCTGCTCCAAAATGGCCGGTGCCTGATCGGGGCGAGCGCAGACCGTCACCGCGTCCAGGTCATCCCGAGCCAGAAACCGGGCCAGATTGGTGCTCTTGGTGGCCACCTTGGACGACCCAGCCGCAAGCTTTTCGACATCGGCGAGTTCGGTAGCAGCGCAAACGTGAATCTTACCCACTTCGGCGAGCTGGTCGAGCACGCGCACATGTCCCCCGGCGTGTCCGTGGCCAGAGATTGCTCCCACTACCATGGATCCGTCCGCAGCAGCACTCCGTGTAAGCCTCGATGGCACGGCGCTGCCGCTCAACCCCGGGGGCTGGTTTCCGGCCGCCGCCTTCCCGCCGAGCGCTCCAATCGCTGCCACTGATGGCAGGGTATAGCCGAGAAAAGTACGTCTCTTCATTGAGGATTCCTCCGATGTAATGCAATCCCTACCGTTCCACCTGAACGTGCTTCATGGCCTCGTAGGCCGGCGAGGGCTTTCCCTGGACGTGAAGAAATGGAAAGCGGTAGTCCCCTGTCCCGGTCCATCGGGCTTCGCCCGTCATGAAAATCACGGTATAGGCCCGCCGCGAGCGTTGACTACGATTGGGCTCGCTCCGATGGTAGGTGAGGCAGTGGTGAAAGCCCACACTTCCTTTGGACAGCTCAACCGGAATCTCATCGCCAAGTTTGCTCAGAGCCTCCTGGGTCAACATCCAGGTATTGCCGGGGACATCCGTCTCCTCGTGCTCGAGCAAGCCCAACTTGTGGCTCGCTGGAATCACCGTCATGCAGCCGTTCTCCCGGGTGGCATCCTCGAGAGCGATCCACGCAGTCAGCATCTTGTAGGGTTCGAAGCTCCAATAGTACATATCCTGGTGAGGCGGCACCACGCTGCCATCACGGGCTGGTTTGGCAAAGATGCCATCGGCATAGATGTCCAGATCGGAGCCAAGTAGTTCCTGAACAATTGCGATCAATCGTGGATTGGTGGCAACCGCGTGGAAAGCAGGGTCGCGGTGCAGTAGGCCAAACGCGTTCCTGAGAACGGAGGGATTCGAAGGCTCCCATTTGAGATCACTCTCGGGAAAGGGAGTATGTCGGCCCTCCAGGGCGCCCACCCGCCGCAGGAGGTCGTCCATTTCCGCGTCGGTGAAGACCCCCTCTACGGGTAAATAGCCGTTGTCGTCAAAGCACTGCTTTCGATCCATTGCTTCTCCTCTAATGCGCTTGCTCTCGGAATGACCGACACCAATATAGACACACGTCTCTCCCCGGTCAAAGCCACCGCTTCGAGAATCGCCCTTGCCTTTGCCTCTGCCGCCTCTACCTTTCCCCACCGCTTAGCGACAACAAGCTACTTCCCAAAGATGAAGGCAAAGGCAGAGGCACAGGCAAAGGCAAGGGTAAGAAAGAAAACGCAGTAGATGACCGTCACCATCCAGCCAAACCATTGACAGATTGGAACGTCTTCTCTATCGTGTGGGAAGATACCTATCTCATAGTCTGCAAAGGAGTTGAGGTTGACTATCCTCTCCGGATACGGCTATTTGAAAGTTGGGTCATCCGGCAAATGGGGAGGTGGGTGGTGCGCTTGCTATTGAGATCCGGTCTAATCCGGTCTATTTTTGCTCTGGAATTCTCCTAAAAGATATATATCAGTAGCAGCAGAGGCTGTGGGAACTGTGGAAAACTCCGAGCAGTCATCGAGCCGGGCCAGCACCCCCGTGATTCGGAGTTTTCCAAGCGTTGTGCGAACGGTGGAAAAACGATTGCGACGCTTTTCGGCCTAGCGCTGGAGCTGGTTGTTTTTCCACGGTTTGCACATCGCGGCAGTTTCCATAGCCTTCCCCCGTTCAGGCAGAAAGAGGCGGCCTTCAGCCTCGATCAAAAGAATCCGGATCGCGCGTTAGCGCTACCTCAACCTCTGCTCCCGTAACGAGCCTTGCGAAGCTGCAAGGGCGAGGCAGAGCCGGTCGATGGGGATTGACCGGCGCCGCCATGTCAGGCATCCTCGGCGATTTTGGCAAACCCGGAGGACCGATCATGGCGACGACTAGCTACTTGTACCACACCCTCGGATTGAAGGGCTATGTTCACCAACGCACGGACTATCGCGGCGGCGGCGTATTTCACCACGTCGAACTGGCTCCGCACAAGCGCCGGTGTCGCAACTGCAGTGCCCGCTGGAACCGGCTTCAGCTGCAAGGCTGCTTCCAGCGCTGCATCCGCACTCTACCGGTGGCGACCCGCCACCAGTTCGTGGTCCTGCATGGCCACCGGCAATCCTGCAGCCAGTGCGGCCAGACCCTTCGCGAGCCGATTGCCTTCGCTCAGGGCAAACGGCGCTACACGAACGCCTTCGCCCAGTACGTGGTCCAGCTGTGCCGCATCGCCACCATCAAAGCCGTTGCCCGCTTGCTGGGCGTGGGCTGGGACCTCGTCAAAGAGATCCATAAGGAGCATCTGGGGCAGCGCCTCAAGAAGCGCAAGCTGTCTCAACTGCGCTATCTGGCGATCGATGAGTTCGCTACCCACAGCGGGCACCTCTACATGACGGTGGTGCTGGACCTGGAAAGTGGCCAGATCGTCTCCCTACACGAAGGCAAAGACGCCCAGGCGCTGGTGGCCTGCCTGCGCCACCTCAAAGGCCGCTGCAAGTCCCTGCGCGCCATTGCCATCGACATGTCCGACGCCTACCGCAAGGCCATTCGCCAGGTCTTCGCCGGCAAGGTCGATGTCGTGCACGACCCCTACCACGTCGTCGCACTGGCCAACCAGGCCATTGACCAGACCCGCCGCTCCATGATGCGCAAACTGGAAACGGGCCGCAAACAGCTCCTCAAAGGAACCCGCTTTCTCTTGTTACGAGGGCTGGAAAACCTCAACGAGCGCTCCCTGGAACACCTCATGCAACTCATGGAAATCAATGAGCCACTCTATCAGGCCTACCTCCTCAAGGAGGAGATCCGCCACTTTTGGAACCTCCCCGACTCAGCGGCCGGCAACGCCTTCCTGGATGCCTGGATCGAGCAGGCTTACAGCATCGGCAACCAGTTCTTCGCCCGGCTCGCCCGCACCCTCCACCGGCATCGCCCCGGACTACTCGACTACTTCAAGCACCGCATCTCAACCGGCCCCCTCGAAGGACTCAACAACAAGATTAAGGTCCTCAAAAGACGAGCCTATGGCTTCAGAGACATGGACTACTTCAAGCTTAACCTCTACTTCATCCATGAGGACCTGGCCACTTGACCTCCCCATTTACCGGAAGAACCTGAAAGTTTTCGTCCTGACACTCCTTGGAGCAGTCCTGCTCAGCGGAGTTCTGGGGGCACAGCAGCCTGAGGAGCAGCCGACAGTCAAATCACTATCCAAAGGAGAAATTGGGAGCCGGCTGTTCCTGGAACAGATACAACCCCTGCTCGAGAAGAATTGTCTGGGCTGCCACTCGACCACCACCAAACAGTCCGGACTCGATCTCTCTAGCCGCCAAGGGCTATTAGAGGGTGGGAAAGATGGTCCTGCAGTCGTTCCCGGCAACAGCAAGGGCAGCCTGCTATACCGGGTGATCACTCACTCTCATCAGCCCGCGATGCCACCTCAAGAAGAGAAACTGCCCGCTCAGGCGGCAGCCCTCATAGGCCTCTGGATCGATCTGGGCGTCCCCTACGGTAGCCTCGGCTCGGACAACGATGTCACCCCCACGGATGAATCCGGCGGAGAGCTTGCAACCGGTCCGGATAATCACTTCGCCCAGGTCAGATCGACCTTGGAGACCAAGTGCCTGCACTGTCATGGAGGCAAGTTTCGCCAAGCCGGCCTCGATCTTTCCGGGCGTGAGAGAATCCTCCAGGGAAGCGATAAACACACCGACGTGGTCGTTCCCGGGGACCCTGAAGCCAGTCTGCTGGTCAAGAAGGTCCGGCATCAGCATGAGCCGGGGATGCCCTACCAGGGCCAACAACTTTCCGACGAAGAAATTCGAAACCTGGTGGCCTGGGTGGATGCGGGAGCACCCTATTCAAACGAGCTCAGGATCGCCTCAGCGGAGGAGTTGAAGTCTCCCCTTCCCGGCAGCGACCATTGGGCCTACCAAGCTCCCAAAAGAGCGGATCCTCCGAAGGTCGAAAACCAGGTCTGGGTGCGCAATCCAATCGACGCCTTTCTGGCAGCCGAGCACGAGCGGCTTTCTCTGGAGCCCATGCCCGAGGCCCCAAAGCGCATGCTGCTGAGGCGTCTCTACCTGGACCTGACGGGCCTTCCACCGACGCCGGACCAGTTGGGTTCCTTTCTAGAAGATGGCTCCCACCAAGCCTATGAGAGCGTTGTCGATCAATTGCTGGAGAGCCCTCATTACGGGGAGCGCTGGGGTCGACATTGGATGGATGTGTGGCGCTACAGCGATTGGTACGGCCTGCGGGGATTCGGGCTGGTTCAGAACAGTCAGAGACACCTCTGGCACTGGCGGGATTGGATCATCGAGTCCCTCAACGAAGACAAGGGCTACGATCGCATGATCCTGGAAATGCTGGCCGCCGACGAGCTCACTCCCACCGATCCCAAAACCTTGCGTGCCACCGGATACCTGGTCCGAAACTGGTTCGGTCCGAACCGAAATGCCTGGTTGAGAGAAACCGTAGAGCATGCTGCCTCCGGATTCCTCGCAACCACCTTGAAATGTGCCCGCTGTCACGACCACAAGACCGACCCGATCGCGCAAGAGGAGTACTATCGCTTCCGGGCATTTTTCGAGCGTTACGATGTCCGAACCGACCCCTTGCCTGGGGAGCCGGATATTCTCAAGGCAGGTATGCCTCGTGCCTTCGACTCAGAACCCCGGGCTGCAAGCCGCCACGGACCGGCGATCTTTACCGAGACCTATCGCTTCATCCGGGGAGACGAGAAGAACCCCGATAAAACGAACCCTCTCTCACCTGCCGTTCCCGAAATCCTCGGTGCCTTGGGAGAGAACATCGAACCAGTCGAGTTGCCCCTGGAAAGCTACCAACCGTCGCTCCGCCCCTTCGTGCATCGCGACTTGCTGCGCCAGGCCCAAGAGGACATCGAAAAGGCAGAAGCGGAATTCGTCGAGGCCGAGCAGCAGCTCGTACTCGCTAAGCGGCGGGTAACCGAGGACTCGAATCCGGCAAACTTGAAGGCGGGAAGAGAAACTTTCGAGAAAGAGATCAAGCCGATCTTTGATAAACACTGCATCGCCTGCCACGGACCCAACGTAGCTCGCAACGACTTTCGACCGCTCACCTTCGATCTGCTGCTCGAAGGAGGCACTCGAGGCGGCCCCGGAATCATACCGGGCAAGAGCAACTTCAGTTCCGTCATCCGGAGGCTCCGCGGCGACAAGCAACCGCGCATGCCCGCCGAAGCACCTCCCCTGCCAAAGGCGGTCATCGATCTCATCGCCAACTGGGTCGACGGATTGCGGCCCGAAGATCCGCAACTCGCCTCGCGCCAAGCTCAGGAAACACTTGAACTAACAGAGAAGAAACTAGCCTGGAGAAGGGAGAACCTACCTGCTTTGGAGGCACGCCTGGCCGCCGATCGAGCTCACTACGCCGATCCCCCCGATCCCAAGGCAGCGGAATATGCTGAAGCAGCGCGGAGGGCGGAGCGCTCCGCGACGCTGCTCAAGGCCGAGATGAATCTTCTGGAGGCTCAGCAGAAGCTGGCTCATGCCCTGCGAGCTCCGCCAGCGATCGGGGAGACACTGATAAAGACGCGCGAGAAGCGAATCACCGTCGCCAATGCGCAGGTCAAAGCTGCTGTGCAGGCCCTGGGCAAAGGGAAGAACGAATACTCGCCCATCGGGACGCTCTACCCGAAAACCAGCACCGGCCGACGCACGGCATTGGCCCGTTGGATCACACGCAGGGACAATCCGCTCACGGCTCGAGTCGCCGTCAACCACATCTGGCTGCGCCATTTTGCTGAGCCCATCGTCCCAACCGTGGAGAACTTTGGACTCTCAGGACAGCCACCCTCCCATCTCAAACTGCTGGACTGGCTCGCAGTCGAGCTCATGGAACACGGTTGGAGCATGAAGCACATCCATCGTTTGATGGTTACGAGTAGTGCCTACCGTATGCAGTCGTGGCCGAATCGAGCGGATCATCCCAACTTGGCGACCGACCCCAACAACCGATATCTCTGGCGCATGAATCAACGTCGTATGGAGGCCGAGACCGTACGCGACAGCATGTTATCCGCAGCCGAAGAGCTGGATCCCACCGTCGGCGGACCCGAGCTCGACCACTACACGGGACAGAGATCACGCCGCAGGAGCCTCTACTTCACGCACACACCCAATGAAAACATGGAGTTCCTGAAACTGTTTGATCAGGCCGATGCCGATGGCTGCTACCGTCGTCACGAGAGCATCGTGCCCCAACAAGCCCTGGCTTTGTCCAACAGCGAAATGAGCTATACCCTATCCCACCTGCTGGCACGCAAGACCTCGGAAAGAGTAGGCAGGAATGCGGACCACTTCGTAGCAGCCGCCTTCGAGCGAATTCTGGGGAGGGCTCCTACAGCCGAGGAAGAGGCAGACAGTCTAGAATACCTTCAGCGGCATGCGAGCCGCTTGATGGATCCACGGAAGCTGACCCGATTTGAAGCGGCCATCCCGGGAGAAATTCCGCCATCGGTGGAGCCCTGGCTGAGGGCGCGGGAAAGTCTGGTGCACGTCTTGTTCAATCGGAACGAGTTCGTCACAATTCGGTGAAGAATGCGAAGAGCGGGGGACAGATGATGAAAGGGAGGCCGAGATTGCGGGGTCCGGGCTGTCTCGACATCCATCGCAGGACCTTCTTCTCCGATCTGGGCATGGGAGTCACTGGAATGGCCCTTGGCGCCATGCTCCATAGGGACGGCGTGGCAGCGCCCAGCTCCGCTGAACTGTGGACGCCCCCAGACGGTCTTCCTCACTTCGCGCCCAAGGCCAAGAGTGTCATCTGGCTCTTCATGCAGGGCGGCGCCAGCCAGATGGAAACCTTCGATCCCAAACCAGCGCTCAACAAGTACGCCGGGATGAGCATCGACGAGACACCCTTCAAACACGTCCTCGATTCGAAGTACAACAAGAACACGGTCCAGTTCTTCGGTAGGAACCGCGGTTCCTATAACAAACTGTTCCCTCTTCAGGTGGGCTATGGCAAGCGGGGTCAGAGCGGTATCGAGGTGAGCGACTGGTGGCCCCACGTGAGCGAGTCAATCGACGATATCGCGGTGATTCGCTCCATGTGGACCACCGACAACAATCATGCGGCTCAGACTCAATTCCATACGGGCCGACATATCTTTGAAGGTCTCTTCCCGTCGCTGGGCTCATGGATCCACTATGGACTGGGCTCGCTCAACGACAACCTGCCCCAGTTCATCGTCCTCGGCGGACGCATTCTTCCCCACGACGGCGGGCCGGCCAGTGTCTCGGGCAACTATCTCGGACCCGAGAACAACGGCATCACCATCGACGTTAATCCGGTCAACCCACTCCCTTTCTCCCGTCCGATCGCGGGCATCTACAGGGAGGAACAGGAAGCCGAGTTTGCTTTGCTTCGGCGTTTCAACCATCTGGAAGCCGTGCAGTACCCCGACGATTCCGCGATGCGGGCGCGCATCAAGGCCTACGAGCTTGCTTTCCGGATGCAGACCTCGGTCCCCGAATTGTTCAAGTTCTCGGACGAAACCTCCCAAACGCAGAAACTCTATGGACTCGACCACGAGGTCACCAAGCCCTTCGGGGAGATCTGCTTGACCGCGCGTCGGCTGGTCGAGCGCGGTGTACGCTTTGTCCAGGTGATCCACGGTTATTCAACCGACACCATCGGCTGGGACGCGCACTTCCACCTGAAGAAACTCCATGGACGCACCTGTTCTGAGGTCGACCATCCCATCGGTGGTCTTCTCAAGGATCTCAAACAGAGAGGTCTACTAGACGAGACCCTGGTGGTCTGGGGGACCGAATTCGGCCGCACTCCGGGGGTCCAGGGTCAGACCGGAGGTCGAGACCACCATCCCCCGGCCTTCACCTGCTGGATGGCCGGTGGCGGGATCAAGGGAGGGATTGTCCACGGCGCCACCGATGAACTCGGCTACCACGCCATCGAGGACCGCCACTACGTCACGGACCTTCACGCCACCGTTTTGCATCAGCTCGGGCTCGACCCCAAGAAACTGGACGTGCCTGGTCACAAGCGCCTCGAAATCGACTACGGCAAGCCAATCCACAAGATCATCGCGTAGCGGCCTATGGTGATTAGGGTGTCTGTTGCGAACGGGGTTCAAACGCAGCAAACGGGTCTAGATTAGCCGTCCGGATCCCGCTTCCTCACGGGCACGGCTCTGTCAGAAGCGGTGGCGACTATCATGGCAGAGGTAGGGAACGTTTCTTTCTCGAATAGGGCCAGCGCTTCCTGGGAGCGGGACAGGTGAAGATTGAGGGTTAGCTGATCTGGCGATCCACTTGAGCGCCTCTGTACCCGAGGTCACGTCGGATCTCCAGATAGAGCCCGTCGGCCTTCTTCAAGGCGTCCTCTTGCGAAGCCTGCTCACCCACGAGAAGTTCGTGGAGTAGGTGACTTTGCTTTACGACGTAGCGATTCCCCCAGAGTGTCAGCTGATTTCCAATCTTCCTGAACGAGCCAGCATCGAGCGCTTCGGGATTTCCGTTTTTCAATTCCGAATACCAGGAGATAAACTCATTGTAGGCGATGACCTTTCCCGTGCTCCGAGCACTATATCTTCGAATGAAGGACCCGATCGATCCGGAGAGGAAAAGGGCACATAGCAACAGGACACTCGAAATCACGATGAGTCCGGACTTCCACTCCGGCCCCAGCACATCCCATTGCAGGGTCAGGAAGCCGAAAGCCTTGTAAGCGGCATAACCACCAAGACCGAGGAGTCCAATCAAGAAAAGAAACGCCAGCAACGCTCCAACAGCTCTCATGGGAGATCAACTCCATCGCCGAAAATCCCGAGAAAACAGCCTCTAAAGGCCGGGCCGAAACACTTCAAGGTTTGACTCCCCCAACGAACCGGTACCTCGGATTGTTCCGCTCCAGAGCCTGCTTGCCGACCCCGATATCTCCAACGTAGCTTTGGATGCGGCCCCGCGTCATGAAAGCTGTATACATCTTCTGCGCTCTGCCCGCCCCGATCAATTCGAGCTTTCGGACTTCTGCCGTCGCGTCATTCACGTCAGATTTGCTGAAGTCGATCTTTTCGGCCAGGACGTATCTCGATCTCGAGCTCGCGCTCATCGAGTATTGGCTCATCTGCCCGTAGGAAATGTTGTTCGTGATCGGGACATTGAGCTGCCGGGGACTCCCTCCCTGCTCGGTGATCTCCGCTGAGCAATTCAGCTGGGTGGGAACGAATCGTTCTGCCCGGAGCACCTTGGCGACGTCAGCCCGGTCTGCGCTGTCATCCAGCCCGGGAATGGCATCGTCGGTCTCCAGGAGTTTTTCGATGAGATTCTCGTCCGGCGTCCGACCGTAAACCGCCTGTACTTGAAACTGCTTCATATGTCCCAGGGTGGAGGGCGAGTATCCTTCCAGTTTTCCATTGACCGCTTGCTTGACGGGGTTTTCAAACTGGCGTTTGTGGTCGCCGTTGGCCGTCTGAGTAAGAGGCGTCAAGTTGCTCCAGGTATTGCCGGGACCACCGAGGTTCTCGTTCAAGAGGTGGCCCTTCACATAGTAAGAACCCCCTCCCATCCGGCGAGCATTGATATCGTCATACTCAGGCGTGTTTCCTACTGTCGGGTTGTTACCGGTGTCGTGTGGGGACTGCAGATAGACCACCCTGGCCAGGGTGCCGAGGCCCTGATGGAGAGGCCCAAAGACCGGGGCCGTATTGGTGCCAGCACTGCCGCTCAGGGGAAGGGTGCGAGTCAGATCCGCTAGCTGCCTCACCAGCGCGTTGATGTTTTGACCGTGAGCCTCCTGTTGATCCTCGGGCACGGTTTTTTGCTTCTCTGTTTCGATCTCCCTGGCCTTGCTGAGGGCTGGGTTGATCTGAGCATCCGTCAGATTGTACGTGCTCTTGATTCCGGTCAGATAGGCGGAGTAGGGCTGGGGTGGCGAGGATCTGATGATCAGATTGGCACTGCTTCCGGAGCCGGTAAATCCGATCTCGTGATTCTGCCCATCCTGCGTCGTGACCGGTTCCTTGGAGCTCCACCACTCCCGGAGATTGGAAATGCCGCTACGCACGGTGTCGACGCCGCTTTGGACCATGTTCAGAAACGCTGTCCCGGCGCTGACTGCCTTATCGACCAACCAATCAAGCGCCTGGTCTACCAGCCCTCGTACCTTCTCGATCATTTCTCCGATCTTCTGTCCCAGGCCACCCAATCCGACTTGATTCGCAAGAAATCCAATAGCCACCGGCATCGCACGAGCTAAGGCATTCTCCAGGAACTGTGCAGCATTTTCGACGCTGCCCCGGGCTATTTCGGCAACACCCTCAACGAACGAGTTGACGACCTCGAGCATCTCGGTCAGGTAGCGAATAAAGGACTGGACCGCCTTGTAAAAGGCGATGAAGCTATTGACCACAGCCATGATTCCGGTCGGGTCCAGCATGCTCAACAATTTCACAGTCACTTGCTCGATGATCCGGGTCATGACCCAGTTACGGACTGCCTCCAGGACAATATCCCAGAGATTGCTGAGCCGCTCTTGGATATATTCCCATATGGCAATCGGACCTCGAGTGATCACATCCGAAACGAACGACCATATTCCGGTCAGGCGATCCAGCATTCCCCGAACCTGGGCGACTCGCTCGGGACCGATGCGTTCTGCCAGTTTCTGGAAGATTCTGTCAATCGAAATTCCCAGAACGTCGAGCACAAGTCCGAGTATCGATCGAAAGCTCAAGTCGGGAGGCGCTGTGATTCCCGCTTCCTCGAGTTCTCCAAAGAGCCAGCCAACCAGACCATTGATGAGATGGGTCGCAAAATTTCCGATAAAGTTCATGAAGCCAGTCTTGACCGCCCGCAGGAGGTTCTTGAGAAAGCCCACCGGATCCCGTTTTATGTCGCCGATGGCTTGCATCGCTTTGGTGATGATGTTCGAGATCAGGTTCACGGGGAAGTTCATCAACTGGAGGGCCACCTCGATGACCATCCGAATCACAGTTGCCACGAAGGCGATCAAGCGCCTCAGCGGCTCCACGAAGATACCCATGATCCGAGCAAAGGTCTCGAAGGGCGCCGCCAGGTCCTGAAGCGAAAAACCCTCCCAGGCCGTCATGAAGAGACCTCGGACGAATTCCCAGGTGAAGTTGAGAGCAGCGACGGCGCCCTCGATCCTGGAAGTCATTCTGGCGATGGCACCGCTCTGTTTCATCTCCTCGAACTGCTCCTCGCCTCCATCCATCAGGCTCATGAAACCCCGAATGAGGTTCTCGGCATTCCGCTTGACAGGTACTTCCGAAAAGGGATCCTGGCCAAGAATAACGGTGAGGAGAGGGTAGCCTCTGATGGTCCTTGCGTAGGCAACCAGCCGGCTGATCAGGGCATCCTTGATGAATCCCAGGACTTTGCCCGCAACTTCGATCAGGAATGTGACAATCCGTCCCACCGGAGCTACGAAGAGCTCGTGCAGCTGCCAAAAGGTATCGATCGGCGTCAACAGATTCTCAATCGTGAGCAGGTCCCAGGCACTCTGGAAAGTGTTCCTGATCAGCTCGAAAGAGAGATTCAAGCGTTCGAGAGCACCGTCAAGCCAGTCAGCAGCTCTTTGCAGGCTGCCTGATTCCTCCATCTGGCGAAGCTGCTCGGCTCCTGCTTCCGAAAGTTCCATGAAACCTCGCAGGAGAGCGATCGGAGTCCGATCCACCGACTCCTTCGAGATCGGATCTCTTCCCAGAATAACCGTCAACAGGGGGTAGCCGCGGGTGTTGTCCCTGATAAAGGTCACCAGCGTCGAGATGACATAGTCTTTTATGATCTGAAGTAGTTTGGTAGCGACGTTCCCGGCGAAACTTATGATCCGCTGTACCGGACCCTGGAAGATGTTGGCGAGCCGATTGAGCACTCCTCTTACATCGGCGATATCAGACAAGCTGAGTCCATCCCAGAAACGACGCAGCGCACTCGCGATCACGGAGGGGCTTATGTCCAGAAGGGCAATTTGCCCGTCGAGCCATTGTGCGGCTTCCGCCAAAGCGCCTTCCTCATCGAGTTTCTGTTTCAAAGATCGGCCACCGGGAATGATATCCAACCCGGCATCGATGAAGTTCCGTCCGTTCCTCTCGACGCTGTTGCCCGAAATCGGATCCTCGCCAATCACCACCGTGAAGAGGGAATAACCCGGAATCGCCTGGACGAAATCGAGAGCCTGGTCTTTGACGTAATCGATTCCGGCGCTGAGACTGTCACCCACCCATTCCGCGGCATCGCTGACGGCTCCCGACACGGTCCCCCAGGCATCTCCCAGCCAGGATCCTTGAACCGCCTCGGAACCCCTCGAGGATATCCCACCGACCTGGGCCGGAGACGCTCCCTGCTGTACGGTGTGGGTGAGCTCGTGGGCCAGCAAGTGCGAGCCGGCCGAGCTGCCAGGATCGTATTTGCCCTGATTGAAGTAGATGTCGCTTCCGTGCGTAAACGCCTGAGCGCTGAGGTCTTGGCTCAGGGAAACGGCTCGGTCATCGGTGTGAACTCTGACCTGACTGAAATCAGCGCCGAAACCCGACTCCATCTGAGTCCTGGTGTCCTCGTGCAGCGGATTGCCTTGCCCTCGCGAGCTATTGAGGTTACTCTCCAGACCCCCGCTCTGCCCCCCCCGAGTGTCCATGGGGCTCAGCTTTTGTCTGAACCTCTTCCTCCTCTTGTCGCTGGACTCGGGCCTGGACCTCCTCTTCCTCCTCCTGGCGTTGGAGTTTGGCCTGGGCTTCTTCTTCCTCCTGGCGCTGAAGTTTAGCCTGAGGCTCTTCCTCTTCTTGGCGCTGGAGCCTGGCCTGGACCTCCTCTTCCTCCTCTTGAAGTTGAAGCTTTGCCTGCGGCTCTTCTTCCTCCTGACGCTGAAGCCTGGCTTGAACCTCCTCTTCTTCCTCCTGGCGTTGGAGTTTGGCCTGAGGCTCCTCCTCTTCTTGCCGCTGGACCTTGGCCTGTACCTCTTCCTCCTCCTGTCGTTGGGTTCTGCGACGTACCAGGCGCGATATGTTGGGCACCGCTCTGGACCTGCGTAACCCCATGGGAAGCCGCTGGAGGCCACCTCCGCCGGAGGCAGCCGAGCGGCCAGAAGCGGCGGCGAGTGGGCTTGTCACCTGAGTCGCGACTCTGTCCGCCTCTTGTTCGAAGGAATCGTTGGTGGGTCCAACTTCCAACTTCGACTGGGCAGCATGAACCGGTGCTCGGGAAGCCGCCGAAGAACGGTCTGCGTTAGAGCTGTGAAGCGAGGAGTTCATTTCTTCCTATCCGTTTTTATTATGATAAGCGAACAGAGCGACAGACAACCTCGATTTGCGTACTAGCGAAAGTTTCGCTAGATCATTCATGCGGCAACTTTGGTCGGACGTGGTTAGATCGCGCTGTTGTCTGCTCTCTCCTCGGAATTTGGCACCAGATTGCAAACATCTCAAGTCGTGCGCGGCCCTGCTTTGCTCTTTCATCAATAGATGCCTTCCCCGGCAACCCGCGACCTCCGACCGATTGTTGAAGTTCCAGATCCGGCAATCAAAGAGTCTTTCCTTCCTTCTGAAGCTCCCGGCGAATCCCCTTCAGCAGGTCGCCGCGTTTGATTACATTCGATTCAGCCTCGATCGCCATCAACGAGGCATAACGAACGGCGTTCAGGATGGCTCCACCGGAAAGCTCATACTTCTCGGATATCTCGTCAAGCAACCCCGGGTTCTCCAATTGGGATTCCGCGGAAAACGCACCCGCCCACAGACGCTTTCTTTCACCAGCATTCGGCATCGGGAAGTGCACGACAGCCTGAAAGCGCCTCATGAACGCGTCGTCGAGGTTGCTTCGAAAGTTCGAGGCAAGAATCACGATTCCACCAAACTCCTCGATGCGTTGAAGTAGATAGGACACCTCCTGATTCGCGTACCGGTCGTGGGCGTCGCTCACTGAAGTTCGTTTTCCAAAGAGCGCATCGGCTTCATCGAAGAAGAGGATACAGTCCATATTCTCGGCCCGATCGAAGATCCGCTCGAGGTTCTTCTCGGTTTCCCCAATGTATTTCGAGACTACGGTGGAGAGGGCGATTCTGTAGACGTCCCTGCCGACCCGCTTTCCCAGTAGAGTTGCCGTGATCGTCTTTCCCGTACCCGGTGGACCGTAAAAAAGACTCTTGTATCCGGGTAGCAGCCGACGCCCCAGGGCCCAGCTGCTCATGAGCGTGTCGCTGTGGCGAATCCAGGCATGTAGCTCTCTGAGCTGTTCGACGGTGCTGGACGCAAGGACAAGCTCGTCCCACTCCATCTCCGATGTCACGAGCTTGGCCGGGAACTCCTGACTGTAGTCCGGTTTGCGCAGCTCGCCCCGGGTTAGAAAGTCCACTATCTCGCGTGACAGGACCAGCTGACCGCTCAAAACCGGCTCCCCAAGGGGAGCCGTCTCCAGCTTGACAATGTTGTGAAGCGCGAAAAAATGGTCGCGATCGAACAAATGCTGACCCAACAGACGCCTCTCCAGGTCGCTACCTGCCACCAGGAAGAGCGCGGTCTCTCCGGTTGGCAGAAACCCGCCATGCATGCGACCCTGGATGCCTCCGAACTCGGTGCGTCCGCGCTGCAGATCTTCGTTGGAAAGAAAGAATCCGTCCAGGAGTTGCGGACGGATGTGGGGTGCCAGTGCCAGCAACACCACCAGCCGCTCCTCGAATGCCATCTCGTAGTGCTGCACGAAGGTGGAGTAGATGGATTCATCCTGACTCAACTCAGGCGGCTCGATCGCACGGATGCTGGGCCAGCGGCTGTCGCGAGCCAGGTAGAGATTGATGCGCGTCTGGAGCACATTCGTGAACCAATCCAGCTCCCTTTCGAGGGTGGCAGCATTGGCGCTCAGGGGTGTGACCCGTTCCTTGGTTACCATTCCACAAAAATCGGGGCTTTCATCCAGGGCAGCAGGACAAAGCTGATGCCCCAGGGTAATTGATCTAGAAGAACGTCGTAGCTGGCTCGGGCCACCCTCAGACTCCAGCCGTTCTCCTGCAGGCTGAGCCGTCCCTCACGCTGAAGAAAAGACGAGCGAAATCCGCCAACTGAAGTCTTCTTGAGGACCTTCCAGTGCTGGATCATCGATTCGAGCAGATCCTCGGCTTCGCTCGACTCCAGTTCTGTGAGTTGAATCTTCTTCCCAACCGGTTCCTCAGGGGGCCAGCCACAGAGCAGTTTGTCGAGAAAGAGTTCGTGTTCAGGCCATTCGAACACTCCGGTGACCAGATGCTGGAGCACTAGGACAGCCCTCTCCTGAGCCTCGAGTGATCGGAAGGAGTCCCCATCAACCAGTTCAATCCCTCGAAAAAACCTCACCAGAAACGGCCAGACGATTACCAGACCGGCATTGTCCAAGTACTGGAAGTCTGCATCCTCGATTTGAGCCTGACCGCGGCTGTCCTCCTGGAGACTCATCTCTCCCAGTTGCGCCCCTTCCGAAGGAGGCATCTCGACAGGAACCGGCAAACCGCCCGGGACACCGGCTTCCGCGGCCCCATCGGCCCCGGTGGCTCTTCGCAACTCTGCTGCGTTGCCTCCTTCGTCCTCGCGAACCCCGTGTCTCCGGCCTTCCTGGATCTCCTCCTGGGACGATCCCGCCGCGGCCGACCGATCTGAGCCCGTCGCCTGATCAGCTCCCCGTTCCTCGTCGCCAGAAGCCTGCAGAGTCTCTTGAGACAGGCCCAGCTCCGCTCGCTCCGCAGCGGCGGCTCGCCGCCGCCGCCTGTGGTCGTCGGCGTCGGCCTTGGTCTCGACTACCTCACGCAGCCAGGCGCGGAGCGAAGCCTGTGACGGTTCTTCTGGGTCGCTCCTCGCCAACAAGCGGCGGGCCGAAGTTCCTACATCAAGATTCTGCGTCTCGACGAAACGCCGCAGCAAATGCTGGGACAAGGTCCGGGTGGTAGCGACGGTGCGATCGGTCAGAGCCAGGAAATACAGCGTCTCCTCTTGAACAAAGACCTCGTCGAGCCCTTGAGTCTTTTCAGGATGATCCAGGAGAAGTTCCTGCCAGGCCAGCGCGGTCCTTTCGAATTGAGCGGCCTCGGCTGGAGCCAAAACTTCCACCAGACGACTCTGAGCCCGAGGGGCTAGCTGTTTGGCCAGCCGACGAGCAATCCGCCGCGTCATGATCCGTCTCAGCAGCGCTTCAACCTGTATTGAGCTCTCCTCGATCGCCTTTTCGAAAAACAGCTCGAGCTCGAAGGAACCCACGGACGTCGTCCACCAGGGGAGGGTCCCCGTCCTCAGGAAGGTCTCGAGAACCTGGAGGCGTGTCGCTGCTTGACTGAGGGCCCCCGCCCGCTGCCGTACCGGTGCCTCAAGCAGCCTCTTGAGCTCTTTCTCCAGAGCGTTCGGCAGGTGCCTCCGGAGTTGCTCCACGAGGTCTTCTTCGAGATTGGAGGAAGAGACTGGGTCCAGGTCCAGTTCCAGCCGCTCTACCCGAAAAACTGCGTCGGGCGAGTCCAGTGAATCAAACACGCCATCCATGATTGGAATCAGTCGCTCCCTGCAGATGCGGTGCGCCTCATCCTGGATTGCCTGGGCCCGAGAGTCACTTGTCACAGCCAATTCGAGAGTCTGTCTGCGAATGACGTGCCGAGCCCCTTCGTTCATGGGTTACTCATCGAGAGTCGTCCTACTTCATGCCAACAGCTGCCGAACCTTGTCGGTCGAGGAAGCTCCGAGCTCGAGCTTCAACTGATCACCCTTCCAGCTTGTCGTGAAGCCTTCCACATCCACACCGGATCTCTTCAGTTTCTCAGCCATATCGGCAACAGTCTTCTCAACCTCGGGAGCCGTGGATTCCGGATTCGCCAGCACCAGACGATCGAGGTACGCATGACTCACATTTTCGAGCAGACTGCGATAGGCGGCTTTGTTCGCCTCCGCAGCCTGGTTGATCGTCTTCGAAATCGTGCTCGAGAGATCGCTATAGGCCTTGGCGACTTCATCCTCACCCAGGGTCGGGTCGAGCAACGTCTCCGTCAGAAACTTCTCGGTCTGAGCATAGGTTGCGGAGTTCGACACACTTGGATTGGAAGCGACTGCCTTGACTCCGGTCAACTGCGCTCCAAGACGGGAGCCAAGAACATTCTCCGCTCTGGCTTTGGTTGCGCCCGTCGAAAGGCCAAGCCTCTCGCTCAGTATTTCAAGCTGCCCATCGGTGATCAGCACTCGTAGCAACTGAACCGGCACCGTAATCGTCTGGGCTGCTACATCCACGGCTATGGGTACGCCGGAAACGAATCCCGCAGCCGCCACCTGTAACTCGTACTTACCCGGTTCGAGGTCGGTGAAGGTCGCCTGCCCTTTCTCCGCGGTCGCGGCATTGAAGATCTGCTGGGTAGTCAGGTTCGTGAGGACCGCCCCCGCATTCGGAATCGGAGCGCCGGTCCGTGCATCTGTAACGATCACTATGACCCCACCGGCAGGCGGCTGCTCCAGCGCCCTCAGCACAAGCTCGATCGAATGTATCCCATCGGGAACCACATTGACGGCGGCCTCATCCGTGCTGAATCCAGCCATGGAGGCACGGACTCGATAGCCGCCCGGATTCAGGTCGGCAAAAGCGAAGTTTCCGGAATCGTCCGAAAGTGCCGAGCGACTCGTGCCAATAACCGTCACGGTGGCACCGCCCAACGGCAGCGTAGTCTCCTCGGTCTCGCGAATCTCACGAACGATTCCCACGATCCGACCAGGTTGCGGTCCCTCGTCGGGCACCTCCACCTTCTCGGGCTTGAAGAGAACCAAAACCACTCCCACGTCACGCCCGCTGCAGGATCGATCGTCTGCTCGCAACTCGTACAAGACGCGGTCCACCGCTCCTGGAATCGGCGTTTTCAATGAATAGCGGAGCAATCCTGAATCGGGATCGAGCGTGAGTGTGGCACCCAACTCGGAGACCTTGTCGATCAGCTCGACCTTCATGCCAGAGCGGTCTGACACCGGCTGAGCGTTGGGATCATAGTCATTCTGCAACAGGTCGATATCGAGGGAAACAGACGGAAAGTTCCCTTCTATGGATTGAAGCTCTACGACGTGTACGTCCTGGCCTGCCACCAGCGGTAAGCAAATCTCCGCTTCGTCCACGTCGCAACAGCACCTGATGCGCCCGGCGAGTGAAAAATCGGCGACCACCCTCTCGGCCTTCCCAGCACCCTCGGACACGAGGATGAAGGTTCCTGCTTTCTCGACCCCGGCCAGATGCTCTAGCCCCCTATAGCTCTTGACGAAGTTCGAGAAAAGGCTGATGTCCTCCTCCCGAACCTTTGTGTAGTTCGAGAAGACAGAAGCCAGTCCCGTGTGCACACAGGACGAAAGGGCATCGACCCAACGGCCTATCTGGCTGCCGTCTACGCCGCCCAGGCTGCCATAGAACGTCAGCGCGGCCAGGTCGGCAGCTAGCTCTTTATGCTTCTGCAAGAAAAGGCTGGAATTGAAGCGGCTGAGCTGTTTCGGCAAGGCGTTGTCTCGGATGTCAGTAAC
This sequence comes from Acidobacteriota bacterium, assembly GCA_965222655.1. GTDB lineage: Bacteria > Acidobacteriota > UBA6911 > RPQK01 > JAJDTT01 > CAUZIZ01. The sequence continues at coordinate 120,056 of CBDCUP010000021.1, read as the reverse complement.
GTGCAGCACCAGATCGAGTGCTGTCTTGATCCCCATCCAGCGTGTCAGGGCTAGCTGGATCTGGTTCCTCTCCGTAGGGTCGTTGGTTGATTCCAGCTTGGCCCTGAGATCCGAGACCATGACCAGGAGCGGCTCGAAGAGAAACTCGACGGGAATCCCGCCAGATCCCTCTCCCGAATTGCCCTCGCCCTCCACGTCCTTGACCAGTTCCCGGGCAGCATCCACCAGCCAGCTGACTGAATCCAGGATGTTGGCCAGCAGACAAAGACTCTCACTTCGCAGCATCAGGTAGTCCGATTCCAGGTGCGAAGTGTCGCACAGGAGTCGTCGTGCGCATCGGATCGAGGCCCACTGTCCACTCAGGTCGGCGAGTTCTTTTCTTCCCTCTGCGATCTCCTGAAGAGACTTCTGAATCTGATCGGAAGGCTCCTTCTGTGCCTGACCGAAGAGGAGTCGAAGTCCCCGTAGGCTGTTTCGCAGCTCCCCCCACTTCTCGAGGATCGTCGGGGAGAGCCCGTCGCTTGCCGCGTCCGGATTCTCGAGATGTAGACAGAGCAGGTCGAATTCGAGGTTGTGTGTCGTGCGAAGACCCCCGATTCCCGTGAGACCGTCTTCGCAGCTAAGTCCCAGATGCCCTTCGACTCTCAAAAAAGAGGACTTTGTGTAGTCGAAGCCCAGGTCATCTTCTTTCTTTTCATCATGGAAGGATCTGAGCGTGACCGCAGAACAGCAATCCTGCGGCAGCCAGCACTCACGGAGAACCTTAGAAAGCCGGTAGTAGAAGGGGACCGCTCTCTCACCGATCGGATACAACTCGGTATGACTCGGCGTTATATCGATTCGCTCGGTCTTCTCCAGGGCAACGCTTGCTGCCAACCTCAGAATCCGTTGGAAGAGCTTACGCACCCTTTGCAGATCGCCGTGCTCGACATTGCGAACCGGAGACGCGATGAACTCGTTGCGGTAGCCTTCTTCCCCATCCACCGCAGCCAACATCAAATGGCGCGGAAAGTCCTGTTCCGGACAGCAATCAGTCAGGAGCTGGCAGGCCTCAACGATTGCCTCGTTGTAGGCACAAGCCAGGTCCTTGAGGATGTCGTAGTGGTACTGGTTGATCGTCTTTGCCCCGAGGGCCTTCTCCATGAACTCGACCAGGACCTCCAGATCCTTGACTTCCACGTCCTGAATATCCAGAAAGGACCCATACTTCTCGAGTGCGACTTGAATCGCTTTCAGCAACGGGTCCAGTCCGGTCGAGACTATCTCGCTGTAGCCCTGGTCGATCTGGCTCCCCTTCTCGACCGAATCCAGGTCAACGACGGTGTACAGCCTGGGAATCCGGACAAGCCCTGGGCCCGGCGGGCAGGGCTCCAGCTTGGAGAGGTCTTTCTTCAGAACCAGTAGCGCTCGGACGCGGAGATTGATGTTCTTCCCTTTGTTGTCACAATCGGTCACCAGACAGGACTTCAGGGCGAGCGGGAGTTTCTCGAGATAGAGCACCAGAACCCGTCCCTCGCCGACACTTTTCTTGAGCGGCTTGGCGTCCTTCGGCGGCTCCTCCGACGCCATGGTCTCCTCATCCACCAGCTCGATGATATCGATCTGCCCCTTGTTCGATCCGGTACGACGCCATGGCTCATACGCAGGAACCCTGGGTTCGTCCTCATCTTGGGTTTCGGTCTCAAGCACATCCGGATCTGCATAGGGCCGGAAGTGACGATAGGCCGTCTCTTCCAACTCAAGCAAATAGCCGTCCGAGCTGACTCCGTAGCCCTCCGAAATCTGAATCCGTGCGTCCCCGATCGCCGCCTCCAGGCCGCAGACGATGCCGGTTCCAACCAAGCGAAATCGGGTCGACCGGCTCTGCTCGTCCAGGTACTCCCGCAGCTGATTCAGCTGCGTGTCGGTCAGAACCTGATTGGGTACAAATTCGGGATAAAAGCTCATCTTCTTGGCCATCTTGTTGTCCCTGGGCATTCACTGCCCTGCCCTACGGTTTTTTTTGCCTGGACGAATGTCACTGGCGGTCGCGTCATCAGAAGGTCCCCAGGCTAGTGTTATTGAGACTTACCTGCGGCTCGTCGCCGCTTGCCTCCTGGCAATCGTGGAGCCTGGCCAGAGGGTAGACCGTGACCAGTCCCTGAAGCTTCTTGATCAGGCGCTCCAAACGTTCGGCGTACTCAAAGGGATCTGACGGGTTCTCGGATTTCTTCCCCTTGAAGCTTGGTAGCGGAAGTTGCCCACTCATTGAGGAAGGCGTTCTGACTTCAGCCCCCCAGGTCCTCTGATCGAAACGACATCCTCCCAGCCGATCCTCCAGGGAAGCGAGTCCCTCGGCCCAGGGGCCATAGCATTCCTCGAAACCCTTCATTTGAAAGTGACTGATCCAGCAGATCCGGAGAAACACGTGCGCCGGGGCTTCCGCTCTGAGCGTGTCCTCGACGAAGCGCCGAAACTTCAGGTCCCGAAAGCGCTTGGGCCAGGAGGGGAGTAGAACCGTCGCCCTGAAGGAGTAGGGTTCCCGAACCTCGGGGCAGTCGCACTCTCCGGGAGCATTGAGCTGAATCGAAAGAAAAGGATCAGCTTTGGTACGTTTGCGGAGAAGAATGTGCTCGATGACATGAAAGCCTTCGGAGGCGAAGTAGGCGGAGAAGTACCCTATCACTTCCGGCAACACGAACGGAGAGGTGGTCGATCCGATCTTCTCATCTTCGGCTTGCTCATCGCAGCGACGAAACAGGTCAAAACCCGAGATATCATCTCGCAGCTTGTAGTTGCGAATGTTGCCACCGATGCTCAAAGCAAAATCGAGCAATGCCTCGATGGAACTCCTGGTCTCGCAAGCAATGCTGCGAAAAAGAACACCACCCTCTTCATCCTCGAGCTGGAAGCGCCACTCTTCTGCGCCGTCAACCAGCACCATGTCCAGCGAGAAACGATGGCCCGCCAGCCGCCGCACCGTCACCTCCTCGATCCCCAGCATCAGGTAGACTCGGCGCTGGAAACCAGAAAGGTTTTGGGGACAATTCGGATAGCGAAAGTCGTATCCAGTGCCTCGCTCACTGCTTAGTCGCGGGTAATTCTTCAGAAAGGCTTCCTTGTCATCAATCAGGGCCTTCCCTGCTCCCTGGCCTTGAATTGAGTAAGTCAGCAGACTGTAGTCAGTGAAGTCCTCCGCGAAGCGGGCAATCAGGTGTTCCAGGAACCGATTCTTGCGATCCACCGCTATTTCTTGATCCTCGATGATGGAATCCAAGACGGCCGGCAAGGAGAGAAAATCCTTTGCATAGATATCTTCCACATCCGCAATTTGCCTGACCGTCTGGGTAAAGTAGGTATCGAGCGGCGCCTTCTCCCAGGAGAAGAGGTGTCGAACGTGCGCCAGCTGGGATAGATAGTTCGCCAGAATCTGTTCGAAGAAGAGCAGAAAAGCCTTCAACTGGCGGGACTGGGCTTTGCGCTGGGGAGAATCAGATTCCGCTACGCGGATGTTGCCGACTCGATAAGTGGGGGGTAGTTCGTTCTGGATCGGGTAGTAGTCTTCCAGATCCTTGTGTTCCCCAACCGGGATCGGTAGATCGCGCTCGTGTCCTTTCAACTTGGAGTGAAGGTCACCTGCCTTCTTTTCCTCAATCAGCGCAGCGACCCGTCCAACATTTGCGTAGTAGGGCAACTCGTCCCGATAGAAGATGACCTTGGACCTCTCGACGCTGAAGTCGGGTACCCTGAAGCGATCGCTGGCCAGATTGAGTACCCAGTTCTCCTGAATCCGGAAATTTCCGTCGATGAAACTGAGCAGCGAAATCTCCTTCACGGAGATCACATCGGGGACATCCATTATGATCTGGATCAAGTCCGAGGTACGAAGATCACAGCGGCGTTCAATTTGACGAAACTCCTCGTCATCGATGAAGCCGTGGTCGAGGGCAGGCCCTTCGAAGATACGGTCCATGCTGAGCCCGCGATCGAGCAGCTCGTCGATGGTGTAGAAATTGACCGCTGGCGAGACATGCTTCTCGATCTGGTAGAAGATCGTGGCCAGCACCTCCTCTACGTCGGCGCTGGCCGAGACTTCGATGTCCGCACAAACAGCGATCTCTTCTTTGGCCAGATCACAGACGTTGACGAAGTCCTCACAGAGATTCCGGTGGCTGTACAGACGCTCGCGCACTCCCAGCCGGACGTCTCCCCGCGTGATCGTAGCCGTTTGAGTCAGGAAGCCAGGAGCAGCGTTCGGAAACTGAGCAGGTGGCAGGACTGCGTAATCAATCTCCCAGCGGTAGAAGAAAAAGTAACCCTGCAGAGGATTCTCGCCCTGGGTGCCGCTGAGGAGCTTGATCAGGTGCGCGTCGCCTCCTTCGACCTCATCGCCAGACGAGCCGGGCACATAGGGCCAGTCACCGCTCGGCTCCCGGTAGAGCTTCACCGTGGATCCCTCGGTCTCGAGACGGTAGCCGCTGCCCGCGGGAACCACGAATTCGGCCTCCAGCCGATTCGCTCCTGCCTGCACCTCAAATGTGCGGCTATACAGCACCGTAGCGTCCGTATCGAGCAGCCTCAACTTCACTTCACCGTCCGACTGAGCAAAAACGGTCACCGCCGTGAGGGTCAATCCGTAAGCTGTTTCGAATCCGATCCCCCTCCCACCGGTGGAAATGAAGTCTCCACTTCCCTGCTCCTGCTCTCCGACTAGAATCATCCGTCTTTTTTCTACGAAGTCTTCGAATTCGATGAAGACATCGAAAAGTCCGTTCAAGGGAGGATTCTTGGTCACATCCCTGGACTCTTCGCCCGGACAGTCGATCAGTTCCTGGTCGGGGTGGTGCACACAGTACACCACCGACTGATGCGCTTCGATCCAGGCATTGCGGACTCCGTTGATGTCGATCAGAAGCTTGCGCAGATCGCTGAACGAGACCGGGTTGCAGGGGAAGATCTCTAGCGCTGTATGGAAGTTGCTGCGGTTGACCGGTACGCCGTTATCGTCTTCAGTAAGCAGATCCCGAATATCCTGCCCGGTCCGATATCCAAGATCCGTAATGGCGTAGCTGAGGAGCTCGAGTATCGTGATGCCGGGGTCGTGGACGTTGTAGTCGGTCCAGAGGCGATGAGCCAGCCGCTCGATATGCTCCAGTCCCTTCGCGCGCAGGAAGGGGTAGTCCTGGCTCGGCAGCAGCTGGGGTTTTTTGATGATGAAGCTTCCGTTACCCATTACGTTCGCAGCACGTGCTCCTCTCGAAGAAGGAGCCAAAGCCGAAACTTCAGGTTCTTCCGGTAAATGGGGAGGTCAAGTGGCCAGGTCCTCATGGATGAAGTAGAGGTTAAGCTTGAAGTAGTCCATGTCTCTGAAGCCATAGGCTCGTCTTTTGAGGACCTTAATCTTGTTGTTGAGTCCTTCGAGGGGGCCGGTTGAGATGCGGTGCTTGAAGTAGTCGAGTAGTCCGGGGCGATGCCGGTGGAGGGTGCGGGCGAGCCGGGCGAAGAACTGGTTGCCGATGCTGTAAGCCTGCTCGATCCAGGCATCCAGGAAGGCGTTGCCGGCCGCTGAGTCGGGGAGGTTCCAAAAGTGGCGGATCTCCTCCTTGAGGAGGTAGGCCTGATAGAGTGGCTCATTGATTTCCATGAGTTGCATGAGGTGTTCCAGGGAGCGCTCGTTGAGGTTTTCCAGCCCTCGTAACAAGAGAAAGCGGGTTCCTTTGAGGAGCTGTTTGCGGCCCGTTTCCAGTTTGCGCATCATGGAGCGGCGGGTCTGGTCAATGGCCTGGTTGGCCAGTGCGACGACGTGGTAGGGGTCGTGCACGACATCGACCTTGCCGGCGAAGACCTGGCGAATGGCCTTGCGGTAGGCGTCGGACATGTCGATGGCAATGGCGCGCAGGGACTTGCAGCGGCCTTTGAGGTGGCGCAGGCAGGCCACCAGCGCCTGGGCGTCTTTGCCTTCGTGTAGGGAGACGATCTGGCCACTTTCCAGGTCCAGCACCACCGTCATGTAGAGGTGCCCGCTGTGGGTAGCGAACTCATCGATCGCCAGATAGCGCAGTTGAGACAGCTTGCGCTTCTTGAGGCGCTGCCCCAGATGCTCCTTATGGATCTCTTTGACGAGGTCCCAGCCCACGCCCAGCAAGCGGGCAACGGCTTTGATGGTGGCGATGCGGCACAGCTGGACCACGTACTGGGCGAAGGCGTTCGTGTAGCGCCGTTTGCCCTGAGCGAAGGCAATCGGCTCGCGAAGGGTCTGGTCGCACTGGCTGCAGGATTGCCGGTGGCCATGCAGGACCACGAACTGGTGGCGGGTCGCCACCGGTAGAGTGCGGATGCAGCGCTGGAAGCAGCCTTGCAGCTGAAGCCGGTTCCAGCGGGCACTGCAGTTGCGACACCGGCGCTTGTGCGGAGCCAGTTCGACGTGGTGAAATACGCCGCCGCCGCGATAGTCCGTGCGTTGGTGAACATAGCCCTTCAATCCGAGGGTGTGGTACAAGTAGCTAGTCGTCGCCATGATCGGTCCTCCGGGTTTGCCAAAATCGCCGAGGATGCCTGACATGGCGGCGCCGGTCAATCCCCATCGACCGGCTCTGCCTCGCCCTTGCAGCTTCGCAAGGCTCGTTACGGGAGCAGAGGTTGAGGTAGCGCTAACGCGCGATCCGGATTCTTTTGATCGAGGCTGAAGGCCGCCTCTTTCTGCCTGAACGGGGGAAGGCTATGGAAACTGCCGCGATGTGCAAACCGTGGAAAAACAACCAGCTCCAGCGCTAGGCCGAAAAGCGTCGCAATCGTTTTTCCACCGTTCGCACAACGCTTGGAAAACTCCGAATCACGGGGGTGCTGGCCCGGCTCGATGACTGCTCGGAGTTTTCCACAGTTCCCACAGCCTCTGCTGCTACTGATATATATCTTTTAGGAGAATTCCAGAGCAAAAATAGACCGGATTAGACCGGATCTCAATAGCAAGCGCACCACCCACCTCCCCATTTGCCGGATGACCCAAACTTCATTGGTTAGAAGATCCTGCAAGAGCCGCCAATAACAGAGCCGTGACTGCGAAGGAGCGGTCCCGGCATACCGATGCCGGAAGCAACGGACCAAACGGACGGTGGCCCATTGGTCCCTTTTCGTCGCATGTCCCGATCGGTGATCGGGACCGCTCCTTTGCAGTCACGGCTCTGTCAGAAGCGGTAGCGACAATCACGGCAGACCTAACCAAAGTTTCTTCCTCGTAGCAGACATCATCTACTCACCTCTTGGACTCCTCCCGACTGAAGCAGTAGGCACACACGTCGTATCCCATGGCCTTCGCCGCCGTGACGTTGCCGAAGTGGTATCGCCTGTCGATCGCAATCTCATCGATCTGACACTGGGGCGTCAGATTGGAGAGATCATGCAGCTCCCTGGTGCTGACATTCCCCAGGTATCCTCTTTGTCTCGACGGCACTATCGGCGGTGATTCATCAGGAGGGGAAAGCACTGGCGCCCCCTCGTCTTTACACGTAGACAGAATGTGATCGATAACATGGAGCGCCGACGACACCAGCGCAGCGCTCGAGGTGGTGGCCAAAGCCTCCTCCACATCCCGATGCACCAGGCTCTCGGTGACGATGTGATCGAGCCGAAAGTCGGTCACGAAGTCGACATATTCGAGCTCCTCGACGTGATTGAGAATCCAGGAGCGGTGAATTCGGCCTCCAAAGGTCAAGTCCGCGACATCGTCATAGAGCCAGGGCGAAAGGAACTTGATGATGTCCTGTTCCAGCTCCGCCGTATAGAGCCCCTTGTCCCGTCCGGGCTGGAACAGCACCGAAAACCGCACTTGAAGCTGCTCATAGTCCGGATTGCCTACTTCGAGTGTGACGAAATCTGAAGAGATGTCGGAGAGGTAGGCCTTGATCTCCTCGAGTTTGTTCAGGCTCAACCGGGGACGTAGCGGATCAACGGCATTCTTGTTGCGCAGATCAGGAACCACGACCAGTTTGACGTGACCCGGATCGAGTTCGCAGTCCATGCTCGTGTGGTTGATGCACTTGACCTTGTAAACCTCTGGAAACTCCTCCAATACCAGCCGCTCGTAGTCAAAAATGGTAATCGCCCGACCCTTGTGGCGAAGTCGCTCGCTGACCCGGATATTGAAGGCCTCGGACTGCTCCTGCATCCGGCCTCCAAACGACGCATAAGGCTGGCTGACGCTCTTGATCGCTGCCTCGCGGACCTTCATTTTCGCAATTGCACCAGCCTCGAGCGGCTGGCCTAGATGATTGGGGTCATTGCCATTGTCGCCAAAGCGTGCCAGTACAGACTGAGTCCGCACGTCGACCAACCGTGGAACTGCCGCCGAATCGTTCGCGACGCTGGCCTTCACCCAGTGCAAGCCGGTGATCAGCATAGAGTTCTTGGCGGTTGCAGCTCTGGGAATCTCCAGCTTGACGACACCAGAGGTCAGGAGCCCATTGGTCTTGTCGGAGAGGATCTGGGTGGTCTTGAAGTCGACCCATCGATTGAGCACCAGGTAGGACCAGACAATCTCCTGAGCACCCAGTTGAGGATCCTCACTCCCCTCGGCCACCTGGAACAGCAGAGCCAGATTCTGAGGAGGCGTCAGTCCCTTGATACCGACGTAGAGAGTTCCCTCGGCGGTCTTTATCTGACTACTGCCCAGAGAATCGTTAACCGTCACCGGGAACTCCGGAATCAGGCTCCGCTCGATCGGCACACTCACCGCGGCAGGATCGTCGGCTATGGGGAAGATCTCCATCTGACCGAAAGGGGTGATCTGAAACAGGCGCTCGACCCGGTTGTCGAAGTCCTCGTCCGAGAGAACGGTGAAATCAATCGTTTCGCTTGCCCTGTAGGAGAGGGTCAAGCCTGCTATCAAGGGCGTGTAGGGAGCGTTCGGAATCGTGCCACCAGCACTCGCAGTCTGTGCAAGCAGCCTGGGGTACTCGCTGTGAAGAAAATCGTTGGTGAGCTTCAGCCTGAGAAAGCCTTGACGCAGAGTCGTTCCAAAGTGCTCAAACGACTCCAGATTGGGGTCGGAGTCGAAGCTGTCTTCGTCCAGCTGGAGCGACAGATTCCGCTTCTCATCGGGCGCGGCGCTAGAGCCCGAGGGAGTGAACAACGCCTGGCTCTCAGCCAGCTTCACCCACTGGCCATCTAGCAAGATCTCGACGTCCGCTTTGAAGGCTTCATTCCCGGACACATCGGGAGTGGAAAGCGTCCCGACAAGGGTGTTGTAGCCCTGATAGTGAGCGCTGAAGTTCACCGTCGGGAGGTCGGCCCACTCGAACGCGAGTTGTAAGTCGGTGAGCGGTTTCTGAAAGACCTCGGGGTTCCCGATCAGAAAGCTGCTGCGGGATCGCGGGGACGCACCGAAAGGAAAAAAGGGCGGTTCATCCGGTAAATGGGGAGGTGCCGCCAGTCAAAGGTAGGCCATGGAAACTGCCGCACTATGCAAACCGTGGAAAAACAAGTAGTTCTGGAGGAGAACTGGCAAGTGCTCGCAGTTGTTTTTCCACCGTTCGCACAGCGCTTGGAAAACTCCGTATCACGGGCTTGCTGGCCCGGTTCGATGTCGCTCGGAGTTTTCCACAGTTCCCACGGCCTCTGCTACTGCAGCCGACTATATGGACAAGCGAACGGGGAGCAGATTTGGGATCCGGAAGGTGCCAACCACGTCCCCACCTCCCCATTTACCGGATGACCCAAAAGGGCTTGGCCGGATCGAGTACGCCGACATCGTTCTCCAGGATCAGGTCCTTCATCCCAGTGCCCGTGCTGTCCGTCACGGCACCGACTTCGACCGAGATGTCAAGCTGACTCAACTCCAGACCCTGGAAGTACTTGTAGGGATACGAGCGCTCGATCAGGGCCCAACGGTCTGGGAAATCGGGAGGCCGGAAACCCTGTTCAACCTGACTCAGCGCCCGATAGACCTCAGCCTCGTAGCGCACCAGGGCACCTCTATCGTAGAGCGCAGTGGCGTCGCTGTAGTCCTCCACATCACAGACCTGGCTCAGGTCAAACTGATCTCTGGCAGAAAGACCTTCGCTATCGAGGAGAAAGCGAATCGTGGGTCCCGTGGTATCGAAGCCGGCTAGCAGCACCTCATCGTTGTAGGCGACGATGGCCGCTGCCCCCGCATCCAGTTCGAGCTCATAGGTGATCGAACTCTCGCCTAGCTCGACGTCAGCGATCTCGAGATCCAACCAGCCTTTTTCGCCGCTGGCCGAGACCTTGACGTTATGTATGAGCTCGCTGACAACTTCCTTCTCTTCGGCTCCATGAAGGTCGAAAGGCGAGCCGAAATGAAGCGATATCCTTGCGTGACGCGATCCCTCCGCCAGTAGAAAGAGAGGAGAAGACACCGCAAAACCAATGCTGGCGGCGGGCATGTCGACGGAACCGAAGGTCTCCCATTTTCCCTCCTCGTCTTCGATCTCCTCGCCCAATCCGTCGCTGGAATCTGCGTCACCGGCAGCATAGACGTTCTTGACAACCCCGCTTCCCTCTTGCTTGTCGACGAAAACCGTCTTCAGACCATCTACCTGATCCAGGCTGGCCGAATTGACGACGATCTCGTCGGCTGTCGCATAAAGGAGATCGACACCAGTGGCGTCCTTGCCGGCCTTGAGAAGGGTTTCGGCCGCTGCCCTGTGGGGTGATGCGTTCTTGGCCAGCTCGAACAGAACGTGAACCTGGTCGGGAGTCTGGGGCTTGGCCTCCAGGCGGAGTACATCCTGATAGTAGAACCTCAAATGCTCGGCAGTGATCGTGTTGAGATGGTCCTGAGCCACCTCGAAGATCTGGAGGAAGGCGAGGAAGAGAGCGATCTGGGGCTGGTGCTCGGGATAACTCTGGAGTGTCTCCTCGAAATAAGAGGGCGATTCGCCCACCAGAAACAGCAGGGCTTCCTGAAACCGATCGAAGACCATCTTGAGCTGCTGGGCGGCGTTCAACAAGTCTTCTTCCGAAGCAGGAGGGCCACCCGAGGGGAACAGCGAGGGATCGCTTTGAATCTCGCCCAATTCCCAGATGTTGCTATATCTTGCGGTGTCGATTGCTTCCAGAACGATTCCAACCTGCTCGGCGCTCGCGGCTTGCGAGAGCACTGCTCTCAAGCTGTCACTCAGGACCGAGCCGATCAGCCGGGTGAGTGCGGTCCGCAAGGACAGACCTTCGATCGAATCCCGATACCAATCGTCGAATAACTTCGAAACATCCAGCACCAGCGGGAAGAGCGCGGCATAGGCGGCCGGCCTGTTCGCCGCTGCCGCCTCGGATACAGCCGCTACCGCATCCTCAAAGTTCGATCTTATCTTGGCGCAATCGGTGTCTCCGATAAGAGCTACCAGCGTGCTGATATCGTGTTCGATGAACTCGACCCAATCCCCTCCCTGACTGTTGGAAAGGGTGTAGTGACGAAGCAAGGCAGCGTATTTGTGGCTATAGATGAGGAGATCACTCAGATCGCGCTCATCGACGGAGACGTAGGAAGGCGCCAGGGCAGCCACCAGGCGTTGGCGCTGGCTGGTTCCATCTCGCTGCAGGGGGTTGAGGGGTTTACAGAGCTCCGCCATCAGCCTGTTTCAGTTCCTTCCTCTTTGTAGAAAGGAAACACGAAATTGCTCCGGGTGTTGGTCGCTGCCACCGTGTAATCGATGTGGATATCGATCCGTCCCTCGAGGGGAAGTGGTTCGAGCCGGACATCGTCTAGAATAATGCGCGGTTCGAAATACAGGATGGCAGTTCGTATCAGATCCTTCATATACGCCTGGAGCGAGGTATCGAGCGGCTCAAAGACGAGTCGATCCAGGTTGCAGCCATACTTGGGCTGCATCACTCGCTCACCCACCCGAGTCGAGAGCAGGATCTCAAGGCTCGAACGAATGTCCTCCTCATCTGAGATCATCCTGACGCTCTTGGCGCCTCTGTCGAAGGTGGGAGGAAAACTCCAACCGGTGCCGAGAAAGGAACTTTGATCTGCCATGACGACTCCTAGTACGCGTACTAACCGATGATGACGGTGGGTTCACCAATTGCGGCCGCTGCACCGCAGATACAAACGTCGCCGACTCGAAGAGCCGGCTTGCCCCCGATCAAGACCGTGACGCTCCCCAGAGGAAACGGACTGCTCGTGGGAACGTGAGCCGGTGGGGGTATGGGACAGACATGCATATCTCCCGCGACCGCAGCAGGCATGCCGCCAATCAGGACGGTCGGCGCACCCGGCCCCATGATCGTCCCCCCATGATTCGTAAAATCTGTAACCCTGGCTGCCGGAGGCATAGCGTTCACTCCTTACGAGTCCAGACCCAGATCTGAATCTGGGAACTACTCAATTGATCATCACAACCGACCCCTTGACGGTCGTGGTTCCACTCGAGGACACTTCGGCGGCGGCACTGCCCTCAGCCTTGAGTTGAGCGCTGGCTGAAAGGTTGATGTTGACGGCTTCCAGGTTGATATCGCCGCTCGCCTTGATCGTCAGATCGCTGGCACTTTCCAAGCTGATTCCACTGGAGTCCAGGAGCGCCTTGTTTCCGTTCTCATCCTCGATCACTACCGAGCCCGACTCGTCGCTGACAACGATCTTGTTTCCGTTGGGAGTCTCGACCGTAAGCGAGACCACCTCGTCGTTGAAGAGAAGCTTGATGCCACTGCGGGTGACAAAGCCCTTTTCCGGGTTGTCATCGCTGGCAGCCAGGGGGGCGGCTTTGGCGCTGCTGTTCATCATCCCCAGAATGATGGGATTTCGAGGATCGTCGTTGAGAAAACCCAGAATCACTTCATCACCAATCTCGGGTCGAAAGAAAGAGCCACGTTCTTCGCCGGCATCCAGCGTCGCCACTCTCGCCCACACACCTTGCTCAGCCGGGTCGATCATCGGAATCCGCACCTGGACCCGATCCTCGCCCTGAGGATCGCCCTCCAGTGCGGTCACCAAGGCGATGTGAAGCCCCGAGATCGCCGGCAACAGACCGTCCGCTCTCGAGTCGAGCAGGTCCGGGTGTGCCCTGGCGAAGGCTTCGGGAGCCAGTCCGAAAGCGATATCTGTCTCCCAGTTCTTGGCATTGATCTCATGCCGAACGCCGGAGACGAGCGCGCTCCCGTTGAAACGATCACCGACGCCTCCCAGCTCGACCACGTGGCCAGGGAGGATTCCGGCGAATCCCTGAATCCGAGCCCGGCCGCGCACCTTCGAGAACTCCGCTCGCATACGGTAGCCGTCAGCCCAGGCCTGTAGCTCCTTGTCACTGACCTGCCCCGCATGCTTCAGCCGCAATTGCTCCAGGTCGATCACCGCCGCTAGATCGTCTGTTGCCAGGTTCCCCGGAGTAACTGCACTGGGATCCTCCGCTTCGACCTCCAGCATTTCTTGATTGGCAGCATCCCAAGCCGAGGACTGAATCGACTTGTATTGGCTGCGAGCATCCAGGATCGCTTCGAAGTCGAGCAGGGAGCTCCCGTAAGCCAGACTCAACACGGGTTCGGTGCTGGAGTCCGGAGCCTTCGCCACCAGAGTGCCATCCTGAGTCGCCACCAGTTTCCCGTTGGCCTCTGCCCGGGTGACAATGAAGTCCCAATCGGTAGCATCCAGCTGTACCATCTCGACGTGAGTGACGTCGGTGGATTCGACGTCCGACTGCAACCCGGCTCCGCTGGCCACCTCCTCAATGATTTCCGAGTCAGTGGAATCGTAGAAATAGGCGTTTTTGCGTCCGACCGTGAGTTTTACCGCCGCATCCTTGCACTCGATTCGAAGGACCGCAGGACGCTCTTGGTAGATCTTGAGACCGTGCCTAACGACCAGACCCTTGAAAATCACCTCGTCGTTGCTGTGATATCCGGCCAGGATTTCGACCTCGTTACCGGGGACGAAGTCCTCTGAGCTGCTCAGCTTGAACTCCTGAGTCGCTGGATCACCATCGAACAGAATCAGTTCCGCAGAGGAGACCTTGTTGAAAGCCCGGGTGACAACGATGCCCTGGACTTGATACTCCGCACTGATCTCGCTCCCATTGATCTTGATCTTGAAGGTTGGAAGATCCGCCGGAGCCGGTGTCGGGATGCGTTGCTCCGCGGTCATTCCTGAATGTCCCTGATTGGCGGGAACCGCAGCTTTTGCCCCACTTCGAGACGCCGGTAGTTCTTGAGTTTGTTGAAGGCGGCAACCTGAATGTAATAAGAGGGATCTCCATACAGCTGCTGTGACATCAGACTCAGATGGTCTCCCTGGCGAACGGTGCGAATATGGGTCAGATCGGGAGAGCTTTTCCGCTCTTCCGCCACTCTCAGGGCGTCCTCGATATTCTCGGCAAAAGTCGCCTTTGCCTTGGCGCGCAGTGGGTAGCCATCCGGTTTGAAGAGGGTGTAGGTAACCTCGGCCGATTTGAGGACACATTTTGAGATCAGTGAGCCCCAGGCAAGCTTCAAGTAGCGAGGACGGTGGATCTCACCATCCATCTTTCCGGTTACCTCTAGAAACTGCTCGACGGTCTGTTGAACGTCCACTTTGTCGGCAATGGTTCCAGTGCCGTCGAACAGGAACTCGAAAGCGTATTCCTGCGGCTTGATATTCCCGAAGACCTGTGGGCTTCCGGAGTCGCCCTGTCCCTGTCGGTCCTCGTATTCGACCTCGTACTTCTGGCTATAGGTATTCGGATTGAACATCACCGTGAAGGTCTGCACCGGGGAACCCGAGTAGTCGGCCTCGGTATAGGCTTCGATGGTCATTTTCTTCAGCTCGCCGTTCATCTCTTGTTACCCATCGATAGCACCGTGACTGTCGCTACCGCCAATGACAGAGCCGTGACTGCAAGGGAGCGGTCCCGATCATCGATCGGGACATGCCACAAAGGGGATCCAATGGACCACCTTCCGTTTGGTCCGTTGTTTCCGGCATCCTTATGCCAGGACCGCTCCTTCGCAGTCACGGCTCTGTCATTGGCGACTCCTGCATGATCTCCTAACCAAATGAAGTTCCAGATCAGCGCTCCCGCTGTTTGCGCAGGATTTCCATCACCTGCTCCACGCATTCCGACACAATTTGCGCGGAGGACTTGTCCGCCTTCCCGCCTGCGCCGGCCCCAGCCTTTCCACCCTCGGCCTTGGGGTCGACGGTGGTACGGATGATCAGTTCCTTGATCTCGATCGGCACCGGCTATCCCTTTCGAAAACGGCTGTACGCGAGCTCGAGAGATTCCACTGCCAGGGCGTTCTCCTGAGCCTTGAAATCCGAGAGAGACCACTTCACCGGATAGGCGCGTAGAAAGTTCCACGTCGCCAGCGGTTCGTGCTCCTCATTGAGCAACATCACGGCGATATCACGGGGCTCAAACTCGAAGTTCTCAACCGCGTCTCTGCACCACTTGCCGACATCAGTGCTGTCGACGAACCCTCGCTTGAGCACCAGATTTCCATACTTGGCCCCAGTCGGCATACGGTGAGCGTATTCGTTGAGGCCGCCTTCGCGAAACTCCTCTGTACCTACCTCAGCGCTCAGACCAGTCACTTCCTGAAAGCGATTGTCCTGGTCGTCGGACCCTCCGCTGAACTCGACCTTGAAATGGAAGACGACTGGGAAATCAGCCAATCTAGCCTCCGGAGACGGTTCGGATCACGAGTATTTCACGCGAGCCTGGCCGCCCTTGACATCTCTGAAGTGAAGAATCTGCTCTGCGGCGAGTACCCTGTCAACCTTGAAATTGTAGGTTCTGAACGGCCCTGGCGGCCGATCTCTGCGTTGCGCGCCCTGGACGTAGAGCAAGCTATGCCTGCGGTCGCGTGCCTTGACCTCGACCACCATGACTCGTCCATAACCCACAATCTCAAGGTTGACAGAGTACTAGGCCTCGATTGAGACTCCCTCGTGAGCCAACTCGAGGGTCTCGATCGCCGCTTCGTTACCACTCGCCTTCAGATCGGGTGAGGTGACCTTGGTCGGCCAGGCATTGACGACCTTCCAGGTCATTACCGGCTCATGCTCCTCGTTGAGCAGACTGATGATGACGTCACGCCGTTCCGGCTTGTTCATCTTCACCGCGTTCAGCCAGTCGTAGTACTCGTTGTCATCCGCGAACACACCACGCTTGAGAGTGATGTTTCCGTACTTCTTGAGACCCGGCATCTTGACGGTCGAGAACTCGGGGCTCAGACCATCCCGATACTCGATCGGCTGGACTTCAATGTTCAGCCCGGTAACCTCGGAGAAGGCGAGCTGGGTCCCTCCCCATTCGACTCTGAAGTGAAATACCGGTAGTGGATATGCCATAAGAATGATCCTTTGATTGAGAACGTTTGGTTATTCTTTCAAGCTCACAAACCAGTCGCAGCTTCGTAGCTGTCCTATGGGCAGGCGCTATGATTCCTGCATCTTGTGGGAGAACTTGAGAATGATGAACTCGGCGGGTCGAACCACCGCCATGCCGATTTCGACATTCATCCGGCCTTCCAGAATGTCCTGAGCCGTCATCGTTTCTCCCAGCCCCACTTTGACGAAGAATGCCTCATCCGGAGTAGCTCCGGCCAAGGCGCCATCCCGCCATTGCTGGACCAGGAAGTTGTCGATCATGCTCTTGACCCGCGTCCAGAGGGGAGCGGAGTTGGGCTCGAAGACCGCCCACGAGGTGGACTTCTTTACCGACTCCTCAACCATGTTGAAGAAGCGTCTGACTGGAACATAACGCCACTCGTTGTCGTTCCCCGCCAATGTCCGAGCCCCCCAGACCAGGATGCCGCGTCCGGTAAAAGTGCGAACGGCGTTGATCGATTTGCCGCCGTTGACATCCACGTTGAGATCTTCCTGCTCGAAGTGATCGATCTGTTCCAGAGGCTGGCTAACCGCTGAAAGACTAACGTTGGCCGGAGCCTTCCAAACACCGCGGTTGCGATCGACAAAGGCATAGACTCCCGCGATCGCTCCACTGGGAGGAACCTTACCCATTTCACGTTTGATGGTCTCGACAATGTTGCCAACGATCGAATGTCCCTCATAGAGGGAGCTCTGCACGATTCCTGCCTGAGTTGCCGCCGCTTCCACGACCTGCTCGATGAAAGTCAGGACGTTCGAATTGGCGTTGTCCTGGAAGATCCCGTCCAGGTCTCCGGCCATGGTCGCAATCTCTGCGACAGCAAACGTGGGACCGGCACCGTAGTCGGTGGCGTCGGCGCCGATCTCATCAACGGCAACGCCATTCTGGTCCGCGTCGGTCAGCCAGCCGGTAGAGTCGAAGGCGGCGTACGCCGTATCCACAGCCGCCTCGCTCGCCGTGTCCGCGATGGTGCGGATGTCCGCATTCTTCTCGAACGCGACCAGACCTTCGACAGCCCCCTTGAGGGTACTGGCGGCGTAGGCGTTTAGATCGTTCTGGAGGTTGGAGCCACCCAGGGACGAGGACCAGGCCGCAACATCGACTGCCAAGTCGCGGACAAAGCCAAGCAAGTTCTTGAAACGAGTCTTGCGTTGGGGGTCGGTGGTGGCTGCGTCCAGGTCGTTCTTGAGAAACTTATAACGGTCCTTGAGCGTCGGTGACGTCGACTTGTTGGCCGTAATGGTTGCGGCTACGGCAGTACGATCGGTCACCGCGGTAGCGGCGGAAGTGACCAGGTTGTTGAGGTCGCTGTCAGAGGTAATAGTGGCCAAGTCCACGGCCCCATTGCCGTCGGTCACGTTGCCGCTGAAGATACTGTAGTCAACCAGCTTGGGGTAGGCAGAACGAAGCCAGGGCGTATAAGAGGCACCGTACTTCAGATTGTTGATGCCAATCTTGTTGCGAAATTCCTTGTAGCTGTCCTCCCAGGAACGAGTGGAATCGTCCTCATAGATATCGAGGATCGCGACCCGATCCTGTAGCCTGTTGCACTGGGCCAGGGCCAGCTGCTGCAAGGTATAGAAGTGATCCTCGTCGGCGAGGAGTACCGCGTCCGGGAAGAGAATCATGGTGGGTTCGTCGGCCTTCTCCAGGGCCTTTAGCCCGACCCGGAACCCGGTGCTGTTGGCAACGGACTCGTTTCCGTTCTGGATCGTGTCGCTGTAGCTTCCCACCGAAATGATGTAGCAGTCGCCTCCTCCGTTGTCGAAGAAGAGTCGCAACGCTTCGTACATGTAGAAGCGCGTTGCAACAGTCGTCGCCGTGACGGCGTGATTGTTGTCCTCGTCAACAGTGACGTTGACCGTCGTGATTTCGTACGCGCCACCGTAGTACTCGTGGTATTCCAGCAGAGACGAGATCCGGGTTGGGATGTTGGTGAGGCTCTCTCCTCGACGCTCGGCTTTCTCGGTATAGCCGATGAAGGCCGGAATGGCCGTCTCGACTTGTGCTACCGAAGGAGGAAAGATAGAGATTTCTTCGACGTAGACACCTGGTGTTTTGAATGCCATTGGTCCTTTCCTTATTGTTGGTTAGACGTAAACGTACACTTCTGAAACGTACTGGCCGGGAGCCCCTCCCTCCTGGAGAACCGTTGCCTCAGTAGGGTTGGGCAGATCCCGAACGGACTCACCGCTGTTCTCGAGCGTTACCGTCTGAGCCGATTGGGCCAGCGGCACCTCGGTTGTCGACGTAAAAATAGCCCGGTCTGATTCAGTTGCCTTGCTGAACCCAATCGCACTTGCAAGCTGAAGATTCGCCAGGCTGAGATCATTCGACTCGTATTTCTTGATCACGATGTAACGCCAGGTCGTCGACCGCGCCTCGAACTCGACGTGGTAGGCTCCGATCCAAATAATCTCGGCAGCGTTCAGGAAGCGAAAAGCCGCTGGCACCAGATCACTCTCATCCGGCGTGAAATCCGTAGTGCTGCTGAATATCTCCACGATTCCGAGTGCGGCAGGACCGAACAGACCGGGGTCATAGTAGATGGACTGCGGATCCCCCAATCCATCCGCTACCTGGAAAACACCCGGCAGGAGTCCGTCCACGGCAGCGAAGTCCACCCGCAGCTCGGTGGCCGCTTCCTCCATCGAGAAGGGTAAGGTGGCGACCGTGTTGCCAAAAATGTCGGTAACCGTCAACGTCACTTCACTGGCCGGCACGCTGAGATCGTGAGTCCAGGTCGTTGCGGTAACAAGCCGGATCGGCTCGCCGACCCGGGCAGCGACCAGACTGTCCCCCAGATAGAGAAGACCGTCTTCCTGATCGTCCCGCAGATTGTTGAAGTAGAAGACCGCGCGCCCCGGACGAAAGTCCGGCAGGTCGGAGATATTCGACAGGGTTGAACTCAGCGAACGTACCAGGAACTGAAAGCGCACAGAACTCCTATCGAGCGGCCGCAACAGCGTAGCTGGATTGCTGGCAGGCTCGATCTCGCCATAGAGCGTCCCCCCCGAAGGCTCGGGACGAAATACGAGTCCCGACTCTCTGAGCAATTGGCGAGTGCTGGGAGTGGGTTCCAACTCAAAGATTCCAGCGGTGGCCACGTCGGAAAAGAAGGTGTGCACCGAGCGGATCCGAAATAGGGGTTTGTAAGCCACTCTCATGGTCGCGCCTAGCGTCGACAGCCGAAAACCAAGCTTAGCTGCGTTCGCACCATCACATTCTTCATTCGTTGATCAGAATCTCCTGAACGGGCAACACTTCGGCCTCGATCTGCTCGTCCCGGACAGCCACAATCGCGAGTCTGTACATGACTGAGGGCATGTACTTGGCACCCAATGCTCCCCACAAGTGATTCTGCTGCTCGAATGTCATCGAGTGCAGCTCGAACGCCAGGCGCCCGTCCTGGTTGACGAGTCCTGGGACGCTCGAGTAGTCGATCGATTTTCGGTGTTGAAAAAAGGAAATAATGTGGCCGACGGCCTTCAAAGCCTCCCCGTAGTCGGCGAGGTTGGCAACGAACAGCAAATACAGGTTAACTCGGACCTCGGGCTTTATTACCTCCGCTATTCCATCGTCACGTTTTTTGTGGATCTCGACCGATCGGTAGACCCGATCCTCCTCGATGTTCACCAGAGACAAGATCACCTTTTCCTTGGCGTTGTCGTCGACGTTTCCATCCAGGTCGAAGAGGCTGCCGGCTACCACCCGATCCGGGGACAGAGAAGGAGAGCGCAGGTTCAGATAGATGTTTAGTTCGGCAACCACATATTCGATCGCGGCATCGATCATTCGAAGTAGAGCCTCGCGAAAACGGACAATAACTGGTTCATCCGGTAAATGGGGAGGTGCCGCCAGTCAAAGGCAGGCCGCGGAAACTGCCGCACTATGCAAACCGTGGAAAAACAAGTAGTTCTGGAGGAGAACTGGCAAGTGCTCGCAGTTGTTTTTCCACCGTTCGCACAGCGCTTGGAAAACTCCGTATCACGGGCTTGCTGGCCCAGTTCGATATCGCTCGGAGTTTTCCACAGTTCCCACGGCCCCTGCTACTGCAGCCGACTATATTGACAAGCGAACGGGGAACCAGATTTGGGATCCGGAAAGCGCCGAACCACGTTCCACCTCCCCATTTACCGGATGACCCCAATAGGTTCATCCGGTAAATGGGGAGGTGCCGCCAGTCAAAGGTAGGCCATGGAAAGGAGTGTACCGTTCTTTCTGTAATTTCCCGTTAAGAGGGAATTTCTCGGGATACCGAGGATTGGGTTGACGAGGAACCTGGCGCGGCTCAGGCGGAAGGAGGCTGTAGGCCGAGTGCAGCCTGAGCCGTGCGGCGCGGCGCGCCGGGCCCCCCCGGAAGGGGGCCAAAGGCCGTCAGCCGAAGGGTTGAGCCGTCAGAGGTCTGGGACAAGATTCTCTAAATCATTCATCCAAAATGAAAGGAGAATCCAATGGCCCCAGACCTGGAAGACAGAGTACCACGAGAGATCCTAGAGGCGTTGATCCAAGAAGGAACGGAGGCCTTTCGCAAGGTGTTGGAGAAGCTCTTGAACTTGGCCATGGGATTGGAACGGTCGGAGTTTCTGGGAGCCGAGCCCTACGAGAGAACGAGCCAGCGACGGGGCCACGCCAACGGTTACAAGGACAAGAAGATCGCCACGCGTGTGGGAGAGCTCCGACTGAAGATCCCTCAGGTGCGAGGGCTGTCGTTCTACCCTCAATCGCTGGAGAAGGGCTGCCGCTCGGAAAAGGCGCTGAAGTTGGCCATTGCCGAGATGTATGTCATGGGCGTCTCCACGCGCAAGGTCACGGAAATCACCGAGCAGCTGTGTGGCACGGAGATCTCCGCCAGCCAGGTCTCACGGGTCGCCTCCCTGCTGGATGAGGAGCTGGAGAAGTTCCGTAGCCGGCCGCTGAGCGGTGAGTATCCCTTCGTCTACCTGGACGCCCATTACGAGAAAGTCCGTGTCGATGGACGAGTTCAGGACCTGGCCATCCTCAAGGCAGTCGGTGTGCAGGCTTCCGGTCACCGTGAGGTCTTGGGTCTGAGCGCCCGGCTGAGCGAGGCGGAGGTCCA
Source organism: Acidobacteriota bacterium (assembly GCA_965222655.1). Classification (GTDB taxonomy): domain Bacteria; phylum Acidobacteriota; class UBA6911; order RPQK01; family JAJDTT01; genus CAUZIZ01. Next base: position 98,678 of record CBDCUP010000021.1, on the reverse strand, counting down.
CTGGAGAGCGTTTTTTGAGGATCTGGCCGGGCGGGGACTCAAGGGAATGGAGCTCGTCGTCAGTGACGACCACGCGGGACTGAAGGCCGCTCGACGAGCGGTGTTTCCCGCGGTTCCCTGGCAGCGCTGCCAGTTTCATCTGAGCCAGAATGCTCAGCGCTTTGCCCGTCGGCTCCAAGAGCGGGGCCAGATCGGCCAAGCGATGCGGGACATCTTCAACAGCCCCACCCTCGAGGATGCCGAAGCCATGCTCAAACGCAAGATCAAGGCGTTCACCGAAACCAACCAGGCACTGGCCCAGTGGATGGAAGACAACGTGCGCGAGGGGTTGACGGTCTACGCCTTCCCCCGCAGTCTGCACAAGAAGATCCGGACGATTAACGGCGTGGAGAATCTCAACAAACAGATCCGGCGCCGCACTCGAGTGGTGGGAATCTTCCCCCATATCGACTCGGCGTTGCGACTGATCTCAGCCGTGCTGGCGGAGATTCACGACGAGTGGCTCACGGGCCGCTGCTATCTGAACCTGGAGAGCTGGCAAGAAGAGGAGGCATCCTAGAAGAGCGTTTCCCTAAACCCGAGACCCTCAGATCAGCGAGGGTTCTCGGTAAGGGGCAGCCCGCGATCGTGGCTCTGAGGGCTTCTGACAGGGCCTCTTTTCTTGGAGAAGGAGGTGGGGGCGCTGAATCGCTCTCTGCGAGTAGTGCAAGCTGCTCCGGCCTCTCATTTTGATAGATCTGCTGGTTGCCTTAGAGAGATTCACAGCGAGCGGCTCACGGGCCACTGCTTTCTGCACCCGAGAGCCAAGAGAGGAGGATCCTGTCCCACAACCGACCCTGAAATTACAGAAAAATTGTTGCGCTGCCCCATGGAAACTGCCGCACTATGCAAACCGTGGAAAAACAAGTAGTTCTGGAGGAGAACTGGCAAGTGCTCGCAGTTGTTTTTCCACCGTTCGCACAGCGCTTGGAAAACTCCGTATCACGGGCTTGCTGGCCCGGTTCGATGTCGCTCGGAGTTTTCCACAGTTCCCACGGCCTCTGCTACTGCAGCCGACTATATGGACAAGCGAACGGGGAGCAGATTTGGGATCCGGAAGGTGCCAACCACGTCCCCACCTCCCCATTTACCGGATGACCCTATTTACTGTCATCAAGATCAGGACCGACACAAGTGTGAATGGTCGCGATCAACAGCATCTCAAACTAGCAAATGATCTACAAAGCTTTCGTAAATAGCATTAAACAATAAGTAAGAATTGACGTTCACTGCCTCCCAATTGCGTCTTGGATCCTACAGTTCCCACTCGCGAGTTCATGGCTGTTCAAAATCCCGCGGCTTGTCCCCATCTCGGCCTGACGCTAGAATCCCATCGAAGAAAAATTAAAGAGAGGATGAGGGACCTGATTATGATTCACACCTGGAAAGACGGCTTGCTCTACCTTCTCCTACTCTCGGGTGGGAACACCCTTGCCGCCGACAAGATCAGCGTGCTGCTGATCGACGGCCAGAACAACCACAATTGGGTCCAGACCAGCGAATCACTGCGTGGGATCCTCGATCGCGCCGAAATATTCGAAGTGACAACCCAGAGCAGCCCACCGACCGAGGCCAACCGAAGCACCTGGGGGAGTTGGCAACCCGATTTCAAGGGATTTGACGTCGTCGTGAGCAACTACAACGGACGACTTTGGCCGGCTTCGATGCAGAAGGCATTCGTCGACTATGTCCGTTCCGGCGGAGGCGTCGCGATTGTCCATGCGGCCAACAACGCCTTCCCCGACTGGAAGGAATACAACGACATGATCGGCCTGGGCTGGCGCGATCGAGACTACGGCGAGGCCGCACACGTCGAGGACAGCAGTGGAAGGCTGCTACGCATCCCTGCGGGCGCCGGCATCGGAGCCGGGCACGGCCGAAAACACTCCTACATCGTCAAACTGAGAAAGCCTGACCATCCAATACTGAAGGGCATCCCCGCAGAGTGGCTGCACGCCACCGACGAGCTCTATCACGCTCAACGAGGACCGGCCCAGAACCTGTCGGTATTGGCTTCTGCCTTCTCGGACCCCAGGCAAGGGGGCAGCGGTGCACACGAACCCCTACTGTGGAGCATTCCCTATGGTAAAGGCCGCGTCGTGACCAACCTGATGGGCCACCTGTGGCCAGGACAGGAGTATCGAAGCGCCCTGCACTGCGTTGGGTTTCAAACCCTCTTTGCTCGCACGGTTGAGTGGTTGGGCAGAAACCGGGTCACCCTGCCGGTACCGGAGCTGTTTCCCAGCAAGACCGAAACCGTAATCGGCAATCCGGTCCCGCTGCCGGCGAGCAAATTGCCTCCGCGCCATCGACTACTCTACCTCCAGAGAATGGGGAGCGAGAGCGCCGTTCACGATTTCGCATTCTCCGACTCCGCGGCTTGGAGATATCGCAAGCGCGGTCAGGAGCGGCCCGCACTCGAGCTATTTCAGAAAAGCAAATATGAGCCGCTGCATCGCTCACCTCTGAATATTGCCCTGATCGATGGCCAGAGGTTCAACAGCTTCGTGGTAGACATGAAGCTCCAGCAAACCGGCAAAGAATATGGGCACAGGGACCTTTGCCTGTTCTTCGGCTTCCAAGACCCTTCTCACTTCTACTATGCGCACATTGCCACCAAGACGGATGATCATGCCCATAACCTTTTTCTGGTGAACGGGGCTCCCAGGATAAAGATTTCGACCTCAACCACTTCCGGTCATGACTGGGGAAAGAACGAGTGGCATCACGTGCGGATCGAGCGGAATGTTGAAACCGGCTCGATGAAGGTCTTTGTAAACGACATGTCTGAACCCATCATGACAGCTAACGACAAGACCTTCGGTACCGGCTGGATCGGATGGGGATCGTTTGACGACACCGGAATGGTCAGGGATATCCAAATCTGGGCAGAGGATTCGGAGTTGAAGGATATTGATTTCTTCGCTGCAGCCGGCCGCTGACCCGCACAACCAGATCAGGACAGCCCCCAGCCTCGCTGGACCACTCAGGCGAAAACCTCAAGTCGAGGACAGGGGATATTCTGCTGTTGTCCAGCTCTCTCCTCGGAACTTGGCTTCCTATTGCTGATGAGTCAAGTCGGTCGTTTGGAACTTGGTGCTTGTCACCAAAAGCAGAGTTTTCAGCTCATTGCGGCTCACTTCACCTCAGTACGTATGAGTTTGTGAAATCGGCACCTAAACCTTTCCCAGCTCTTTACCTCAGTTTCTCTCAGTTCGCTCATTTTGGCTGGTCTTGTTAGAAAATGTTAGAAACCAGCTTGTTGAGGCTGGGGATCTCCGCTTGGCAAGGCGCGCACTCTATGAACCAGAAGTTCAACCCCACCTCTCGGCCACGGAGGCAGCAGATGACTTCATAGGTTTGACGACGCATTCGTTTCCGGCAGGGCATGTCTCCGACGGCAACCTACCGGCCCCGTCATCCTGAGAGGACCCCCTTCTACCAGTGTCTCGAGGACTATTGGGACGAGTTCAAGGAAAGTTACCCCTATTTCTATGAAGCCGAGTATGGACCCTGGCGGCCGGTGGTGGAGAAGACCGTCCACCGCTTCTTGCCACCGCTTCTTGGAGTGCGGCCTCTTGCGCCATGGTTTTGCCCGTCTGAAATGTGGCCGATGTTCGCACCAGGCGCTCTTAGCGTTTTCCTGCAAAACGAGATATTTTTGGGTCATCCGGTAAATGGGGAGGTGGGGACGTGGTTGGCACCTTCCGGATCCCAAATCTGCTCCCCGTTCGCTTGTCCATATAGTCGGCTGCAGTAGCAGAGGCCGTGGGAACTGTGGAAAACTCCGAGCGACATCGAACCGGGCCAGCAAGCCCGTGATACGGAGTTTTCCAAGCGCTGTGCGAACGGTGGAAAAACAACTGCGAGCACTTGCCAGTTCTCCTCCAGAACTACTTGTTTTTCCACGGTTTGCATAGTGCGGCAGTTTCCATGGCCTACCTTTGACTGGCGGCACCTCCCCATTTACCGGATGAACCATATTTTTGTCCTTCCTGCCAAGCCAAGCGGGTGGCGGCCTTCGTGGAGTGGGTGACCGAAGAAGTCCTGGAGGCGGTCGATCATCGTCAGTACGTCTGGACCCTCCCCCGGGTCTTGCGCCCGGCCTTTCGAAAAGAGCGCAAGCTGTTGGGCCGCCTCAGTCGCTGTGCCTGGATCAGCCTGCGCCAATACGCCCAGGCGGCGCTCGGGGAAGGCTTCGTGCCGGGCGCGGTGGTGGCGATCCAGACCTACGGAGATGCGCTCAATCCTCACGAACACATCCATATGCTCGCCAGCGATTCTGCTTGGAGACCCGACGGGGGTTGCGGCTCGCTGGGTGAGGTGGATTCTGAGGTCCTCACCCGCCTCTTTCAACATCAGGTCCTGGAGGCAATGGTGGCCGAGCGTCGTCTCAGTCACGACTTTGCCCAGAAGCTGCGCTCCTGGCACCCGAGCGGCTTTGGCGTCCATCGTGGCCGGTCCATCGAGTGCGACGACCGTCCCGCCCTGGAGCGTCTGGCCGCCTACCTCCTCCGCCCCAGTTTCGCCGCCAGCCGACTGCAATACGATCCCGAGGAGGGTCGGATCGAATACCGCACCTCCAAAGGCCTCCACCGCACTCTGGATGCCCTCGACTGGATCGCTTTGGTGACCTCCCATATTCCCAACCGGGGGGAACAGATGAGCCGTTATTATGGCCGTTATTCCAACGCCTCGCGTGGAAGCGACGCCAGGCCTGCACCCCGGCCACGGTCCAGGGAATCTCCCCGGCCTCGGACTGCGACGAGCACTCCCCCGCCGAGTGCTTCTCCCAGCAACGGCGGCGTAGTTGGGCGCGGTTGCTACGCAAGGTGTATGAGATCGACCCCTTGCAATGCCCCCAATGCGGCCACGCCCTTGAAATCATTGCGCTGATTGAACAAGGCAGCGTGATTCGAAAGATCCTCCAACACCTGGATCGCTGGGAGCAACCCCAACGCGCTCCCCCACCCCGACTCTTTGCTCAAAAACTCCAAAGCTTCCTGGCTTCGCTTTCGCCTCAGCAGAATCAGGCCACCCGAGCCTCCAGTGATGCGCTCTTCTGGGACGAGGTCCCCACCTGGCCCGACTGAAGAGCTCGAGCTCTTCAGTCGGCATCGAATATCCTTGTGTCCGCTTTCCCCCCCGCCAGCGCCTTGGCATCTCCTCCTTTTTGTTCCCACCCCGGCTAGACGATTTGGACCCTCCGGATCCCCATCGATTTTCCCCATCCACCCTATTTCGGCCCCTTTTTCGGTCGTTTTCACTCTCGTTCCTACAACTCAGTCTAAAAGGAAATTCCTATTGATCTTTTCGCGTTGATCTTTTCGCGGCGCAGTTTCTGGGTGTACTTGCTCGCCCTGTTTCCCGCATTTATTTTCTTTCTCCATGGCCTTCACGTGACGTTCATGCAGCGCAACTTGGCCGACAAGGTGACGCCCACTTCAGTGCTGGAGGCGATCCGAAAGGGCGACTCAGAGATAGAGGTTCTGCGGCGCACAGGCGCGCCTGTGAGTGACCGCAAGTTCACTCTCAAACAGAAGGATGCGGAAATCGAATATCGCAATATGACGTTTTTCGACGGCGAGCGCCGTTGGTTTCTACGCTTCAAGTCGGGCATTCTAGAACGCATGAATAGCAAACTGCTGATCGACTTCCAGGAGGATCGTGCCACCTTCGCGTCCGTCTTTCATCACTTCTATCTGCGCCTCGCGATCTTCTTCGGCTGCCTGGGCATCTTCATGAATCTGTTCCGCGGCGAGATGCTCGACAAGACTTTGCACTACTGGTTTCTCGTACCGGCGCGGCGCGAGGTCCTATTGCTTGGGCAGTACCTCGCCGGATTGATCGCGGCCGTGGCGATTTTCACGGCGGGAGCCTGGATCTGTTATGCGACGATGCTCTGGCCACAGGACCCGGCTGAGCTCAGCGCCTTCTGGCGGGATCTGGGGCCGTCACATGCCTTCCGGTATGCCGCTGCGGCGGCCTTGGCATGCGTGGGATACGGAAGCGTCTTTCTGGCTGCCGGACTGCTGCTGCGCAATCCAATCGTACCCGCGATTGTGATCCTGCTTTGGGAGGGCATCAGCGGTATGCTTCCCGCGGCGCTGCAGAAGCTGAGCGTGCTCTACTACGTGCAGTCTGTGATCCCGCTCCCCGTCCCCACCGACCCCGGCGCCCCATTGCTGGTGCGTTTGCTGATGGCACCGGCCGAACCGCCCTCGGTTGTCACGGCCGTCCTGGGACTGTTGGGCCTGACGGGAGTCGTTCTATGGATTGCGTCCCGCACGGTCCGCAGGCTCGAAATCGACTACGGTACCGACTGAGCATCAACCGCTACCTGTAACGTTCCAACCCGCCCCAGGAACTAAGTGCTACATCATCGTATTTATGGAACGGAGCACTAAGGCACTGTCTGAAGAAAGTACAAGGTTTCAGAAACGAAAAGCGATTCCATTGAGACGATCCTGACCATCCGGAGGTGAAGCATGCAAACGGACGTAGGTAAACATGTCGAAGGATTCATGAATGGCTTGATCAAGCGCAACCCTGGCGAGCCGGAGTTCCACCAAGCCGTGCGCGAGGTTGCCGAAACACTGATGCCATCCATCTTGGAACATTCGAAGTATAGGGATGGCCAGATCCTTGAACGGCTGACCGAGCCAGACCGAGTCGTGATCTTTCGCGTCTGCTGGGAAGATGACAAGGGCAACATCCGGACGAACCGTGCCTGGCGGGTCCAATTCAACAACTCGATCGGCCCCTACAAAGGCGGACTTCGGTTTCACCCCTCGGTGACCCTCAGCATTCTGAAGTTTCTGGGCTTTGAGCAGATATTCAAGAACTCATTGACGGGACTGCCCATGGGCGGGGGCAAAGGCGGCTCGAATTTCAATCCGAAAGGAAAAAGCGACCGTGAGGTGATGCGGTTCTGCCATTCACTGATGATTGAGCTGCACCGGTACATTGGAGAAGATACGGATGTACCTGCAGGCGACATCGGCGTCGGAGCGAGAGAGATCAGTTATTTGTTCGGCCAATACAAACGGTTGGAGAACCGCTTCACGGGAATTCTTACCGGTAAAGGTCTTGCTTTTGGGGGCAGCCTGATACGCACCGAAGCCACGGGATTCGGCTGTGTCTATTTTTGCGAGAACATGTTTAAACATGTGGGAGACAGTCTCCACGGCAAGGTCTGTTCAGTCTCCGGATCCGGGAACGTGGCGCTATATACAGTCGAGAAAGCCACCGAACTGGGCGCGAAGGTCGTTACCCTGTCGGATTCATCCGGATATATCTATGACAAAAGCGGCATAGACGCCGAGAAGTTGGCTTATATCAAGGACTTGAAGGAGGTCCATCGCGGCCGGATCAACGAATACGCCGAGAAGTTCGACGGCGTCGAGTTTCACGCTGGGCAGCGGCCCTGGAACGTACCGGTCGATGTTGCCTTTCCTTGCGCCACCCAAAACGAGATCAGTCCCGACGAAGCTCGGACGCTACTGAGAAACAACGTCAAAGCGGTCTGCGAAGGCGCCAACATGCCGACCGAGCTAGAGGGCATCCACGCCTTCCGAAAAGCCAGGATCCTGTTCGCTCCAGCGAAGGCGGCCAATGCCGGCGGGGTAGCGGTTTCGGGGTTGGAACAAAGCCAGAACGCCTTGCGCCTGTCGTGGAGCGCTGAGGAAGTCGACAGTCGGCTTCAAACCATAATGAAAGACATTCACGAGCGCTGCGTAAAACACGGCAATCAAGGCAACGGTTTCATCGACTACGTCGCAGGAGCCAACATCGCCGGTTTCGTGAAGGTGGCCGATGCGATGCTGGCGTACGGTATTGTGTGAGAGCTTGCGTCTGTGGTTCAGCAATCACAACGGATTAGAGCAGAGGTCTGATCAGGATGGGTCGCCATTGCTCGATCACCCACCCCAAAAAACGGGTGACTCTTACGCTATCGAACCTGTGGATTCTTGAAGCCCTGCACCCAACCCTTGCGATCGCCAATTGCCTTCCGCAATGCATTTCGACCTCGATTCCCCTTTTTTGATATTCCTTCCGTAGACCAGTCTAACTCCCCGAACCCCTACACTGGCCTTCTCTAGACTTTTCCTGAAATCGCATAGCGCTCGAGATGCTTAGGCGGTTCTCCTGCTCAAGATCTTATGAATCCTTTTGTAGGTTTTTCAGCTTCTCTACAACTTAGTGTCGCTCCGCCGAAGCTACCAGGTCCCTTACGTGACCTTGTAGCGACTTGAAGGAGAGGCTCAGGTAGGAAGGGTATCCGTGATGGTTGCTCTCCCTCAACACGCAGCCGAGGACGCCGTCCGAGAGCACCACAATGGCTCCTTCGGTGTGATGGTGCACTACATCGGCGGCAATGATGCTGCGATCCTTCCAGGTCATCCCTCCATCGGTAGAGCGCATGACGAAGGCGCCGAGCTTGCGGGTTGCCTTGAAGTAGACCTGGGAGGCCATCAGGAGGGTTCCATCACCCAACTCCACGATGCGGTCGGGCTCGAAGCCGGGTACGCCGGTCAGACGGGGCTCGCTCCAGCTTCGACCGTCGTCTGAGCTGAACCAGATCCAGATGCCCGGAGGTTGATCCTCGTGGACGTGGCTGAAGTCATTCTGATCGCAGATGATGACTAGCCGCCCGTCCCTGAGACGGCTCAGGCGAGGGGTAACCCAGCGCTCCTGGCCTTTCCTCTTGTCCGCCTCCGAGACCAGCCGCGGGTTCCCCCAGGTCTTCCCGCCGTCAAGGCTCTCCAGGGTCGTGATCCGGGTCGTCTCCTGGGGCCAATGCCGATCGCAGTCGTTGTAGACCAGCATCATCTTCCCGCTGGGGAAGCGGATCAAATCGGGGTTCTTGGTGAAGCGACGCTCGGGTCTCCACACCATTACCTGCCGCTCGAGAAGGGCGTCGAGAGAACGCATCCGTCTCCGCTGCGGACCCGAGGCCGCAAGGCCCAGAGCCGCAGCAGGAAAGAATGCCGAGGCGGAGACGATGCCCCCTGCGCCGAAAGTGCCGGTCAGGAAGCGGCGACGGTTCAAGCCGAGATTCCTTTCTGATCAAAGAAAGATGGTACGAACGAAGAGTTTAGCGGGAACCAGCTCATCGATTCCCGCACCCTCCTCTTTTTCAGCCCCTCCTACTTGACGGTCGAGGCTCTGTCCGGACAGGACGTTCTGGATTCACGGGGCCAGACTCGTACGCTGGCTTTTCCCGCTTCCCCGCCTGAGCGCTTCCATCATGCTGGCCTCGGCTCCCCCTTCGATCACAGGGAAGGCGGTCAGGGTCGGTTTTTCGGGATCATTGGTCAGTCTCAGGGTGATTGCAGCTAGACGGTCTTTACTGTCCACGACCACCACACCCTGCATCTCTCGAGCCTGGGCAGCGACTTCGGGTTCGCCCTGGAAGTACTCCCAGATGAAGCGAGAAATCTGGGCGCCCTCTGCCAAGGAAAGGCTCGTGGTGGCGATCTGGTTGAATGCCGTGTCGAACAGACGCAGACGGACGTTGCCTGCTGCTCCGCGGATCAGAAGGCCGTTCCCGTTCGGGCTCGGTCTCACCATCGCCAATCCGGTGTCACGGTCTCCGAGGGAATCCAAAAAGATGCTGAACTTTCTTAGGGTCCCACTCGGGGATGGGTGAACCCCCTCGCCTTTAGGCGAAGCCTTCAGGAGGCTTGTGACAGCAAGCCGGTGTGCGTAGGGAAGGTAAGAGGCTAGAGTACGGCTTGCTGGGCGAGTCAGGGAAGTGGGCGCCGAGCCGAGTGAGACAGGCGATCAAGCGAGTCGCCTGCATCGGAGGCGAGGTCTTTAGGCGACTTTAGTCGCAGGTCGAATCCACCGCCTTCAGGCGGTGGAGAGGTCACCTCAAGGGCCTGGTGACTGAGGGGACTCCTGCATCATAGAGAGTGGATCCGGTGGAGGTGTCGGAGCTGGTAAAAACCGCGGTGGCACCCACCCAGGGCCGCGCCTGGAAACGCGCGTATCCCACCCGCAGATCCTGGTCTCCGGCGGTCTGCAGCGAGAGGGACTGACCCGTTTCCAAGGTCGTTTCAAAAACCGTCACCGGCGCCACCTGAGCCGGAAGTAGTGGTTGTTCCCCGATGGTCACGGGAAGTGGCTCTCCGCTCGGAGTGAAGAACTCCATCTGAAGAATGCTCTGGCCACCCGTATTGACGAAGATCATGGTCGTCTGAAACTCACGATCCGCCGTCGTGCCCTCACCGATCAAAGAGAAATAGTTCGCCGTCCTGCGGCTCGGCTCCACCACACTTTCCGGAATCTCAAGGGGACCGCTCGTGGTGACCACGAAGGGACTCATCGTGCTGGTCTGAGTGGAGGAACCAGTCGAGTTGGTTCGGCTCACTACCCAGGCACTGGTGTCGCCGGATTCGAAGCCGTCCGTGAAGATGGCGTTGCCACCCAACGGAACCTGCTCCTTGAACGTGGATACGAGATCGGTATCGGGTAGCGAGAGTGTCGCTCCTGAACCTAGAGGAAAGGTATTGTTTCTGACCCAGAGGGGAGAATTCAAGGCGGTCAGCTGTGGGTCGCGAGGGTCCACCAGTTGGGGAACACAACCGAAGTTCGGACGAGAAGTGTCCGCGATGCAGATCCCCTGAGCCGTAATCCTCGAGCTCTGGTCTCGGGGCAGACGCAGTTTGATGCGTCCTTGACTTGGGGAAAAGTCGGCGTCGTAGTCCTCGTCGGGATCCATGTCCGTGAACTCGATGTCATAGGTAATATCGAAGAATGCTTCGACATTGAACCTCTCGCCGTCCGATATGTCGCCCTGCTGGTCAGCGGAAAGGGGGCCAAGTATACCGAGACCCAGAGATCTCGAAATGTCCTCGAATCCGTTCCCACGGGCATGTATCGTAATCCGTGACAGAACCGGGTTCATATCAGGACCCAGGGGAGCGGCCACGTTCTCGGCTGCCAGCTGCATCTCGAAGAACATGGGAACCGCGATGAGCCGCTCACCCGGATCAGGCCGGCCTTGTGCCAACATCGCGTGCGCTCCCACCAACCCGGGGACGACGCCGAGCAGCAGGAGTCTGGATGCACTCAGCCAGGATCGAATCAGGTTGAGCTTGGGCTTTGAATGCTCTCTTCTCAAACAGCACTCCGTCTAAAGACTTCCTCGAGCGAGTGTCTTTGAGCCAAGTTCGCGCTTCGACAAGATCTCGAGAGACTAGTGTGTCGTCCTCTGGATGCTAGCACGACCTCCCCTACCGGGACAATCCGACGCTCAAACTCCTCAAGCTCCGAGGTAGACTGGGACGGGCCCCTGCTCGAGTGCCCACCCGAGGCACTAGCGCCGTATGTATTTTGTGAGCCCACCCTGGGCCGCTTCGCGAGAATAGGGTCCCTCGGCGGCGTAGATGTTGCCATCGGCATCCACAGCCACCCCTTCGCCCGCGGCACCCTGGGGGATGTCAGAATCGTGGGGAGGCACGAACGCTGTGACCTTGTCACGGGACGCATGCCCAATCCGGATACCGGTCGACCAGTCGGCATGCTGCTTGGGTCTCGACTCGGAGTCGATGGCGTAGAGTGTGTCGTCGCCGTCGATGAACAGACCACTGATCCGGCCGAACTGGTAGTACGAATCGATATAGTTCCCGTCCCGATCGTAGATCTGGATACGGTTATTACCCCGGTCGGCTACGAAGAGTCGCCCCTGCGAGTCGAGTGCCAGGGCGTGGGGGGTCCGGAATTCCCGGGGTCCGGAACCCATCTGGCCCCATTGCGTGATGTACTCTCCAGCCCTGTTGTACTTGATGATGCGGCCGGTGGTGCCAGCAGGGGGATCGGCTTCCTGACCGCTGTGCCCGTCCGACACGAAAATGTCGCCGTTGGGGGCAGTGATCACGTCACAGGGCTCGTTCAGAAGACCGGGTCCGCTGCCGGCCACGCCGGCCTGCCCCAGCGCCAACAAGACCTCGCCCTGCGGGCTGAACTTGATCACCTGATGTCCTTTGGTCCCGGCCTGATTCCCCATCGAATCCGTTATCCAGACGTCGCCTTCCGCGTCCACGTGTATCCCATGAGGTAAGACGAACAAGCCGGCCCCGAAGCTGGCCAGCACCTCGCCGGTGTTACGGTCAAACTTGAGGACCGGGTCTACCTCAGATACGTCGCACCCGCCGTCGAGGCCGTAGGCACCACACCGGTCATAGGCCCAGATGTGGCCATCTTTGGGGTCGATGTCGACGCCCGCCGTCGAACCCCAGCTCCGCCCGTCTGGCAGAGGTCCCCAGGCCTTGACGACCTCAGAGATAGGGTTCGGGAGCGTGCCGCTGGCCACGGGATCAGTGACGTCAAAGGGATCAACGCCAGGTACTGGATCGGCCTCCGCGCCGGGCGGTCTATCGCCGCCACATCCGATGACGGCCAAAGCAACCAAGGCGCAGAAAGAAGATAGCGGGAGATGTCTCGGTGTTTGCATGTTTCGGGGCGCGCCGTCGCGGGCAGGATCTTACTCTGGATTTACCACCCAGCGAAAGCGCTGGCGGCGCTAAGCTGAAAATTGATTTGTGAGTTCGGAGAGAAAAAGGACGTAACCCATTGATCTAGCATTGGATAGGGAGTATTGCGAACGACTGTTCCAAGACCTGCTTTCCACTGTCAATTCTTGGGTGAGGAGTGACCTACAAGTAGACGAACTTTGAGATTCTTTCAGACATCTCCTACGCCGAAGGCGTTACTGCGGGTAGCCCAGAGTTGCAATGCGAAGCGAGCTACCCTGGGTCAAGGTCGTTCAAAACAAACACGCTACCCCAAAGGGGTTATTGCCGACCGGAAACGAATTGCAACAACGCTTTCAGCGTAGAAGAAGGGGCAACTTGAACCCAGGGTAGCTCGCTTCGCATTGCAACCCTGGGCTACCCGCAATAACGCCTTCGGCGTAGGTGATCCCTCCCGAGATCAGGTAGAGTTTCTTTCCCGAATGGGTCAGCACCGCTGGGGGAGCACTGACCTGAAACTTGATTTGCTGTTTTCGACAGAGAAACAGCGTAATTTATAGTTGGATAGAGAATTATCCAAGCAATTTGCTGAAAACCGTGGCGGTGGCCTCCGTGCCGCCGTTTTTCGAGCCAAAGGCTCGACGGAAGGAATACGGCGGCTTGGAAGCCACCGCCACGCCGGCCGAAGTTTCTTTCCGTACGATCCGGCGCAGCCGGGGGCGGGGCTAACCACTGGCGCAGAGACGGGTGAACGCTTGTCTGGGTCGATCAAGACAGTCAAGGGACTCAAGGAGAGGCTTCGGGTCGATGAGAAACCCGCTCTGACCCAGGGCCGAGTCTGGTATCGGCTACCTGAAACGCCCAGATCGTGGCATCCTTGAACACAAGCCGCAGTCGGATTGCCTTTCCTCTGAACTGAGCCAGCGATTGGCCTTTCCACCTTACCCGATGAGCCAGGCTGTCGCCCCGGACCACTTCGCAGTCTTCACGCCGAAATCCGTCGAACTTCCTCTCGGCAGACGCAATATAGTGGCCCATGTGCACTTTCGTTCTGGTATCAAACTGTCTCGCGGTGGTGTCGACAATCTCGGCCCTCAGTTCGCCCTGGACTTCGGCATTGATGAACAGCTCATCACCTTCGACTACGAAGGGGCGGGTCAACAGCGCTCCCTTTCAGCTTGTTGAGGCTGGGGATCTCCGCTTGGCAAGGCGCTCACTCTATGAACCAGAAGTTCAACCCCACCACTCGGCCACGGAGGCAGCAGATGACTTCGTAGGTTTGACGACGCATTCGTTTCCGGTAGGGCATGTCTCCGACGGCAACCTACCGGCCCCGTCATCCTGAGAGGACGCCCTTCTACCAGTGTCTCGAGGACTATTGGGACGAGTTCAAGGAAAGTTACCCCTATTTCTATGAAGCCGAGTATGGACCCTGGCGGCCGGTGGTGGAGAAGACCGTCCACCGCTTCTTGCCACCGCTTCTTGGAGTGCGGCCTCTTGCGCCATGGTTTTACCCGTCTGAAATGTGGCCGATGTTCGCACCAGGCGCTCTTAGCGTTTTCCTGCAAAACGAGATATTTTTGGGTCATCCGGTAAATGGGGAGGTGGAACGTGGTTCGGCGCTTTCCGGATCCCAAATCTGGTTCCCCGTTCGCTTGTCAATATAGTCGGCTGCAGTAGCAGGGGCCGTGGGAACTGTGGAAAACTCCGAGCGATATCGAACTGGGCCAGCAAGCCCGTGATACGGAGTTTTCCAAGCGCTGTGCGAACGGTGGAAAAACAACTGCGAGCACTTGCCAGTTCTCCTCCAGAACTACTTGTTTTTCCACGGTTTGCATAGTGCGGCAGTTTCCGCGGCCTGCCTTTGACTGGCGGCACCTCCCCATTTACCGGATGAACCATATTTTTGTCCTTCCTGCCAAGCCAAGCGGGTGGCGGCCTTCGTGGAGTGGGTGACCAAAGAAGTCCTGGAGGCGGTCGATCATCGTCAGTATGTCTGGACCATCCCCCGGGTCTTGCGCCCGGCCTTTCGAAAAGATCGCAAGCTGTTGGGCCGCCTCAGTCGCTGTGCCTGGATCAGCCTGCGCCAATACGCCCAGGCGGCGCTCGGGGAAGGCTTCGTGCCGGGCGCGGTGGTGGCGATCCAGACCTACGGAGATGCGCTCAATCCTCACGAACACATCCATATGCTCGCCAGCGATTCTGCTTGGAGACCCGACGGGGGTTGCGGCTCGCTGGGCGAGGTGGATTCTGAGGTCCTCACCCGCCTCTTTCAACATCAGGTCCTGGAGGCAATGGTGGCCGAGCGTCGTCTCAGTCACGACTTTGCCCAGAAGCTGCGCTCCTGGCACCCGAGCGGCTTTGGCGTCCATCGTGGCCGGTCCATCGAGTGCGACGACCGTCCCGCCCTGGAGCGTCTGGCCGCCTACCTCCTCCGCCCCAGTTTCGCCGCCAGCCGACTGCAATACGATCCCGAGGAGGGTCGGATCGAATACCGCACCTCCAAAGGCCTCCACCGCACTCTGGATGCCCTCGACTGGATCGCTTTGGTGACCTCCCATATTCCCAACCGGGGGGAACAGATGAGCCGTTATTATGGCCGTTATTCCAACGCCTCGCGTGGGAAGCGACGCCAGGCCTGCACCCCGGCCACGGTCCAGGGAATCTCCCCGGCCTCGGACTGCGACGAGCACTCCCCCGCCGAGTGCTTCTCCCAGCAACGGCGGCGTAGTTGGGCGCGGTTGCTACGCAAGGTGTATGAGATCGACCCCTTGCAATGCCCCCAATGCGGCCACGCCCTTGAAATCATTGCGCTGATTGAACAAGGCAGCGTGATTCGAAAGATCCTCCAACACCTGGATCGCTGGGAGCAACCCCAACGCGCTCCCCCACCCCGACTCTTTGCTCAAAAACTCCAAAGCTTCCTGGCTTCGCTTTCGCCTCAGCAGAATCAGGCCACCCGAGCCTCCAGTGATGCGCTCTTCTGGGACGAGGTCCCCACCTGGCCCGACTGAAGAGCTCGAGCTCTTCAGTCGGCATCGAATATCCTTGTGTCCGCTTTCCCCCCGCCAGCGCCTTGGCATCTCCTCCTTTTTGTTCCCACCCCGGCTAGACGATTTGGACCCTCCGGATCCCCATCGATTTTTCCCATCCACCCTATTTCGGCCCCTTTTTCGGTCGTTTTCACTCTCGTTCCTACAACTCAGTCTAAAAGGAAATTCCTATTGATTATTGATTCTCGGTACCGGCATCTGCCGAAATTCTGGCATGGCCTTTACACCGATGCGACGAGCTACGCGATCGGCGATACCATCAAAGTCTACGCTTCCGCACCCAACCAAGAGATAGTCATCCGTCTCGTGAAACTGAATGAGGGGTGGACCGAAGCCGCCCGCAGCGATGTGTTGGAGGTTGGCCCACAGTCATCGCGTGTGGGCTCGTTTCTTGAGTACCCCAACCTATCACTGGTGGGTCGGACTTCGTTCACATTGGAGGGGTGGTTTCACCCCACGCTGCTTGGCGGCGACACTGTGGTGGTAGCTGGCCAGTTCGGCATAGACGAGGCCGCCGCCGCTATCATCATCACTCCCGACGGACGGTTGGCCGCCTATGTGAGCGATACGCCGCAAACAGATCCGGCTCGACTCGCCATCGCCCCGCTTCCTGCTAACTTCGATACTTGGCTCGACTCCTGGCGCCACCTGGCGCTCAGCTATGACGGCGCGCAGGTGAAGCTCTACGTGGACGGCGGTCTTGCCGCGCAGCGGGCGCAGACGGGAGCGGTAGCAGAGGTCGCTGCGCCGTTCCGGTTGGGGGCTTGAAGCGCCAGGCGATCTCACGGGCGTCATCGATGGCCGGCTCGACTCCTGGGCGTTGTGGCCGACGGCTCTGTCCGCCGCGCAGATCGAGGCGCGTCGGCAGTGACCTTGCGGCAGAATGATGACCCACTGCTGGGATTACCTGAAGATGTCCCCACGCTTGCTGTCTTCCCGGTGATTCCAGGACGAGGAGATGAGGCCCTGGCGGTAGCGCTATCTGGGGGGTGGGACACGGCAATCCCGTAGTGCGCCATTCCGCGACTCCGAATCGAGGCTGAGAACGCGTGGCCGGAACCGATCCAACAGGAGTTCATCTCACCCGCGGACACCGCGTTCGAAGACTCCCCGGTACGCGTGGTTCAAATCGGGCACGGCTTGTGAGTTTCACTCCCCCGACCCGGCGGAGGTCAGAAGCAACATCGAGGAGACCAAAGCGTTCATAAAGCTAGCAAGTGATTTCTGAGCCGCGGGGGTAAAGGTGCACCCCAAAAACCTCGAATAGAACCTTTCTTAGTCTTTCTGTGGCAAAATCCCATAGAGCGCTATTCGGCTGCGCGACATCCGGAGTAATAGACGTTGTCCTCCTCTCTTACACGGCCATCCAACGCCTCCCCATCCGATGCAATTTCATCCAAGTCGCCGCGGACGTGCTGGTTCGAGGGCCTTCCCTGGTCAGTGTGGTGGACAATCCTGGCTTTCTTCGCCATCGCGCTGTTGCTCTATCGCTGGATCGATGTCGAACAATACAACCACGACGAGCATCAATTCATCGCACCGGCTCTACTGTGGCTGCACCAAGATGTTCTGCCATACCGCGACTACCCATACTTCCACACACCGCTACAGACGATGCTGTTCCTCGGCATCTTCCCATTCGTCGACAACCCGTACTTCACGGTCCGATTGATCAACGCCATGGCAGGCTTGGCGACGGCGATCCTCATCTATCGATTTGCCAAGCACTGCATGGGTGACCGTCTGACGCGGCAGCCGCAGCTTGTCGCTAGCGCGTGCACCGCAGCATTTGTTTTCGCTATTTTCTTACCGCGGGCGATGACGATTGCGTGGAATCACGCGCTCTCAACGCTCGCGGCGGTCGGCTGCTTCATGATCCTCGAGTGGGCACTGCGCAAGCAGAAGTTGTGGGCGGTCTTGGTCGCAGGCGTACTCGCAGGTTTAGCCGTCGGCATCAGGTTGCCCTGGGCGACCATCGGCGCACCCCTCGGCCTCGCGCTATTGCTGTATCGTGCCGAACCTCTCGATTGGCGTCGCATTCTACCGCGCGTAGTGTGCTTCACGCTTGGTGGAATCATCGCGCTAGTGCCCGTCGTCATGTTGGCCATTCCCAACTGGGAAGCCTTCCTGTTCGGCAACTTCGGTTACCCCGCTGTCCACAGCGACTATCGCAACGACACTGACCCGTTCCATCTACCCTATCTGTTGCGCCTACCTGCGTCGCTGCTGGTCTGGTTCGGACTCGGCACCGCCGCAGCGCTGCTGCTGATCGGACCGCTCGTAGGGATCTACCGCAGTCGAGGCCGACCACGCTTTCCTGATCCAGATCACGCCGAGCCCCGTCTGCATTTCGCGATCGCCACGTTGGCGTTCGTGATGTTAGGCGCATACGCCGGTACTTCACTCAATTCGCAGTACCAATACGCGCCAATTGCCTTCACCACGTTGGCCGCCCCAGCGGCGCTGGCCTACCTGTTCCATCGCGGAGGGGATTGGAAACTGTGGTCGAGATACGTATTCAGCTGTCTGGTCATCGCCGGGCTCACGTTGACCGTCCAATCTGCCGCGCGAATGCCCAGCCTTCTCGGTATCAGCACTCGCGGCACAGACAAAACGCATCACGCGCTTGAGCTATCGAAATCAATTCGTAGCCTCGTGCCCGAAGGGGGACGCGTCGTGACGTTCGGCCCAATGGTGCCGCTATTGGCTGGCGTCCGCACCGACTCCAGGTTCGCAGTCGGCCCGTTCGCTTACCGGGTCGCCTCTCATGTCGATCCTGTCAGCCGCGCCAAGTACGGCATCGTGGGTCCAGACGAGATCAACGCGTATCTGTCCACCGACCCACCCTCGGCAATTCTCACCGGTTTCAGTAGGAAGCTCGATCCCGCGTTAGTGGCATGGGCTGAGGCAAACCATTATCAACGAATCGAGCTGCCCAACAGGATGTGTAATGCCGTACTGTTTCGTCGCATCGACGCCAACGAGGCAAGCGACAACGACTCTATTGAGTCGGTCGACACGCTCATAGGTGTGGGCACCGAAGTAGACCCCAACGCGCTCCCCCACCCCGACTCTTTGCTCAAAAACTCCAAAGCTTCCTGGCTTCGCTTTCGCCTCAGCAGAATCAGGCCACCCGAGCCTCCAGTGATGCGCTCTTCTGGGACGAGGTCCCCACCTGGCCCGACTGAAGGGCTCGAGCTCTTCAGTCGGCATCGAATATCCTTGTGTCCGCTTTCCCCCCGCCAGCGCCTTGGCATCTCCTCCTTTTTGTTCCCACCCCGGCTAGACGATTTGGACCCTCCGGATCCCCATCGATTTTCCCCATCCACCCTATTTCGGCCCCTTTTTCGGTCGTTTTCACTCTCTTTCCTACAACTCAGTCTAAAAGGAAATTCCTATTGATCCCCTCGGACTGTCCAATGCATCCCGGATCGTTTGAGGCGAGCTCCCAAAACGTTCTTGCACCCCGCCTTCTCACTTCTACTATGCGCACATTGCCACCAAGACGGATGATCATGCTCACAACCTCTTCCTGGTGAACGGGGTTCCCAGGATAAAGATTTCGACCTCAACCACTTCCGGTCATGATTGAGGGAAGAACCAGTGGCATCACGTGCGCATCGAGCGGAATGTTGAAACCGGCTCGATAAAGGTCTTTGTAAACGACTTGTCTGAACCCATCATGACAGCTAACGACAAGACCTTCGGTACCGGCTGGATCGGATGGGGATCGTTTGACGACACCGGAATGGTCAGGGATATCCAAATCTGGGCAGAGGATTCGGAGTTGAAGGATATTGATTTCTTCGCTGCAGCCGGCCGCTGACCCGCACAACCAGATCAGGACAGCCCCCAGCCTCGCTGGACCACTCAGGCGAAAACCTCAAGTCGAGGACAGGGGATATTCTGCTGTTGTCCAGCTCTCTCCTCGGAACTTGGCTTTCTATTGCTGATGAGTCAAGTCGGTCGTTTGGAACTTGGTGCTTGTGACCAAAAGCAGAGTTTTCAGCTCATTGCGGCTCACTTCACCTCAGTACGTATGAGTTTGTGAAATCGGCACCCAAACCTTTCCCAGCTCTTTACCTCAGTTTCTCTCAGTTCGCTCATTTTGGCTGGTCTTGTTAGAAAGTGTTAGAAACTAGCTTGTTGAGGCTGGGGATCTCCGCTTGGCAAGGCGCGCACTCTATGAACCAGAAGTTCAACACCACCTCTCGGCCACGGAGGCAGCAGATGACTTCGTAGGTTTGACGACGCATTCGTTTCCGGTAGGGCATGTCTCCGACGGCAACCTACCGGCCCCGTCATCCTGAGAGGACCCCCTTCTACCAGTGTCTCGAGGACTATTGGGACGAGTTCAAGGAAAGTTACCCCTATTTCTATGAAGCCGAGTATGGACCATCCCACGGGTCCCGCGTTCGAAAAGATCGCAAGCTGTTGGGCCGCCTCAGTCGCTGTGCCTGGATCAGCCTGCGCCAATATGCCCAGGCGGCGCTCGGGGAAGGCTTCGTGCCGGAGACCCCTGGGCTTTGAGCCGTCGATCAGGCCGCTGTTGTCGGCGCTGGCCCCATCCCGCTTCCTCCGAACGGGTTGAAAGTGACTTGCTATCGCAAGCTGGAGGTGGCGCCGCATTTCCCTGGTGTCGTCAAACCCAACCTCGCTGCGTAAGTCCGGGAATGCGTAAGCATGGCATCGTAGATCATAGGTGACTCCGGTTGGTTCCGGATGGAGGCGGTCAAAGTATACCGCAACGGCATTCGCGCTTAGATCTCTGGGTCTGGAAGGGCAATCTCACAGGATGGCGTAAATGCTAATCCGATGAATAGATGGAACCAAGTAGCTGTAATACGGTGGGTGAAACTACTCCGGTGCCGAGAGCAAGCTGCTGATACTTTTTCATTGTCAGTCTCCCGGCTCCGATGTAGGAGCGTTCTCCAGATGCCAGAACAGCGCCCGTATCCCCAGCCAGGGGCAATCCCCCGGTTGATCTCCTTGGGCACAGGGGCTCTTCGGGTCCTCGTAGTATCGCTTCAGCGACTCCTCCTCCCAGAAGGTATAGACCGCAAGGAAATGGTTGGGAGACAGTTCAAGCATCGGGGCAGTGAAGGAAAAATAATAGGACTTTTCTTTTGGGTTGAGTTCTAGGAAAGGGTTGGAAACGACCGAAAAGACCCGAAAAGGCAGGGCGCCGTTGAGTCGTTTCTGCAACAACGCCGGGTGGGTAGGAATGACCCTCACGTCTGAAGAGACTCCACTGACTTCCGGACCTAGCTCGATCGATGTCGACAACCGTTTCACCAAGGAGGCCATCTTAAGGTGGACTTCCTTATAGGACCTATTCCTATTGATTCGAACTTCGAATTGGCTCCCAGGTAGGACTCGAACCTACAATCCTCCGGTCAACAGTTTAGTGCGAAGCGTCCAGATGGTTCGGTTGTCTTACACGTGGATTGCATTGGGCCTCACGTAGGACTAGAATAATAGGAAAGGGAAGCAAAACTACAACTCGCGCTGTTTGAACGGACGACGTGTCCATAACTGGCCAGAGCGACTCCCGCTCTTGCCTTTTTTGAGAAGTTCCGCGAAGTGCCGTTGACAGGGGTCGTGTGGCCCGAAGGTAGGAACCGCGGCCCTTTGAGTTGTCTGGGTACGTCCGGGCTGAATAGTAGACGAGCATGGTGAAGTCAAGACGCGGGCACGAACTCGAAGCAGAGCGTCTCTTGTCCCCTGCAGGGACTGGATTCCCAGAGCAATCCGATATCGAAGAGGCCGACCCCGGGCCGGCTGGTGGGCAGACGAAACCCCTGATCGGCCGTCAGGTGGGTTCCTACCGGGTTCTTTCCGAACTGGGCAGCGGTGGCATGGGACGAGTCTACCTGGCGCAGGACACCGGCCCCCTGGCCCGCCAGGTCGCTCTCAAGTTTCTGTCCGAGGAGATGCAGCAGGACTTGATCTACCGAAAGCGGTTCTTGCATGAAGCCATCAATGCGGCTTCCCTGGATCATTCCTTCATCTGCAAGATCTACGAGGTAGATGAGACCGATTCGTACATCGCGATGGAGTACGTCGAGGGTGAGACCCTCGAAGACCGATTGGCGGAGGCTTCCCTCCCAATCGAAAAAACCCTACAGATTGTGGTGGAAATTGGGGAAGCCCTGGGAAAAGCCCACACCAAGGGGATCGTGCACCGGGATCTGAAACCCTCGAATGTGATGCTGACCTCGGATGGCCACACCAAGGTGATGGACTTCGGACTGGCCAAGCGCGTGAGTTCGGCTACCCTTCAGCAGGAGGACCAGGATACGACTTTGACCCACGAAGGTCAGATTCTGGGCACTGCTCCCTACATGTCCCCGGAGCAAACCCGAGGCGAAACCGTCGATCCTAGATCTGACATCTTTTCCCTGGGTGTGCTGACCTACGAGATGCTCACCGGTGTCCACCCGTTCCGGAAGACCTCCAGACGAGAGACCAGAAAAGCGATCCGGAATGAAGACCCACGGCCGATATCCAGCCTCCGCCCCGAGGTCCCCCGGCGGCTTTCCAGGACCGTCGCTCGAATGCTGGAGAAGGATCCAGCAGATCGCCCCGAAGGCGTCGCACCTATCCTGGCTCAGCTGAACGAGATTCAGGGTCAGCTCCTCCCCAGGGGACACCTGGTGAAGCTATTTCGCGCGCTCCGGAGACGTCCCCTGTTCCTCGCTCCGCTTGCGCTTGTTCTGTTCGCAGTGATCTATCTGGCCAATCAGCTGGTCAAGGACATCAATGCGGGCCCACCGTTGCCGGATCACATTCATCTCGCTGTCCTCCCTTTTGAGGTGACCGCAGGAGGAGTCGAAAGACAACTGTTCTCGAGCGGACTCTCGGAAGCCGTGACGACGAAGCTAACCCGATTGACGCTTTTGCGGGATCTGCAGGTACCGCCGGCAAGCCGAGTTGCACATCTCCAGAGCCGTGGCGAGGCACGTAATGCTCTGGGTGCCAACTTGACATTAGAGGTCAGTCTGGATGAGTCCGAGGCGATTGTGACTGTCCACTACGCCCTGCGCAACACCGTTACTCTGAAGGAAACCAGTGGTGGATCCTTCCGGGTTCAAGCGTCTGATCCTTTCGGACTTCAAGACCGACTTCTCGACGAAATCGTCCGAATGCTGAAGCTGGAGCTCACATCGGACGAAGAAAGATCCATCCGCGATCACGGCACCACAGTTGCCGAAGCCTATGACGCCTATCTTCAGGGCCGCGGGCGACTCTTCAAGAGGCAGAAGTATGAGATGGATACCGGCATCCAAGACGCTATCGGTCTCTTCCACCAAGCCCTTCGTCTTGACCCTCCATTTGCTCCCGCGCTTGCCAGTCTTGCCGAGATCCACTTCGGTCTCTATCAGACACTCAAGACGGACACCTTGATCGAAACGGCCAGGAGACAGTGTCAGTCGGCTCTCTCTCTTGACCCCAACCTGGCCGCAGCTCATCTCCGCCTGGGCATGATCCGTCAGGCTCGCGGCGAGAAGAGAGATGCTATCGCGGAATTCGAGACCGCCATTCGACTCGAGCCTACTAGTGACATTGGCTACCGAACACTGGCAGAAGCCTACGAGAGGGACGACGATCTGGACCAGGCGATAGCCACTTATGAACGAGGTATCCAAGTCCGGTCACATTACTGGGTCATGTATGACTGGCTGGGCACCCTATTCTACCGACACCAGAGGTGGGCCGAAGCAGTTTCACACTACGATCAGGCCATCAAGCTGGCGCCGGACTATGCCGGCGCTTCCTTGCGCAACCGGGGTGCGGCCAACATCCATCTGGGACGCTACGAAGACGCCACTAAGGATTTGCGAAAAGCAGTTCAGCTCAATCCCACTTTCAAGGCCTATTCCAATCTCGGCAGTGTCTACCTTCGTCTTCGACAGTTCCCATTTGCCATCGAGTCTCTCGAACAGGCCCTAAAGCTTCAGGAAAGCGACTATCGGGTGGCCGGGAATCTGGCCCGAGCCTACTACTGGGGAGGAGAGGTCGAGAGGGCGCGCCAGACGTATCTCGAGGCTATCGACCTGGCCCGGCAGAAACTGCAGGACGAGCCCGACCAACCCGACGAGCCCGATGTGCGCCTTTTGCTTTCCGTATACCTTGCGATGGTGGGGAAACGGGAGGAGGCCCTCACAGAGTTGACTGCCGCACTGGGAGCTCGTCCCGGCAGACCCGATTATCTGTTCCACGCGGCGATGACTCAAAACTCTCTCCAGAATCGTGAGGAAGCACTGGATTGCATTAAACAGGCTCTGGACGGAGGCTGGCCGCTGGCGGAGATCGAAGGCGCCATGGAGCTGGACGACCTCCGCACGTCTGAGGACTTCAAGGAACTTATGGGGAAATTCAAGGATTCAGTGGAGACAACCTTTAACCAGGGAGGCAAGAAGGACAATGGCTAGATTATTCACAATTGAAATCGGGGAGCAGGAGCTCTCTCTTCCAGAGACGCCAGAGCAATTAGCGGAGGTGTTGCAACTCAACATCCCCTCCAAGGCGCCCATCTCGCCGGGGCAGTCGAACCCAACGTTCCCGAAGGATGTCCCAGAACTACTCGAGGACTTGGCTCTCGAAAGAAAAGAAGAGATCGGGGCCTATCTGGAAAAGTTGAGAAATGCACCAAGGGACCTTACCTATACTCTTGTTTCGGTGGAGGATGGGGAACTCTACGAAGGAGAGCGTTTGAACTTGTACATGGCGGGTCTGTGGAGCAAAATGAAGGCCGACTTTGGTACCCGCCGCAGAAGGCAACGCCGATTCAAGGAGTACTTAGCCAAGCTAAATGGCTTGCCCCCTCTCGATCCTCCCCGGCGTTGGCCAGACAGCGATTCCGTTGTCTTGAGATGGGGAGATAGACAGCAAGAGCTCCCCGAACACGACCAGATCAAGTGGAAGTCCGAATTAGATATTCAATTCACTCTCCGGATCAGTCAGGATCCTGACCTAGCACAGTCGGGTAGCAAACCTTCTCCCTTCAACTGGTCAGAGCACGACTTTCTCAGAAGAGGAGACATTCACCTTTCTGGACAAATGAGCCGAGACCCAAACGGACAGAGGTACTACAAAGCCCGCGTCGCGACCGAGGACGATAGGGACTTCGATCCCTGCATCCTCATGGACACTTGACTCCAGCCATCATGGAGTCAAGCTACAGTTCCCAGCTGAGAGCTCGTGGTCTGATGTTGCGCTCTCCTATTTCGAGGAAGCGTCCCTATGAGGTTAGGTAAGTCAACGAGGTCTTTGCAGAGGTCTCACCAGGTCAAGCGCAAGGTAGCTATCGTCGGTCTCTCCCCCAGCACCCGGCATCAGGCGCCCTTCTTCGACGGGGGATTCGAAATCTGGGGCCTGAACGAGAACCACTACACATATTTCCCCCGCTTCGATCGATGGTTTGACCTCCACGATCGCAAGTTGATGGAACAGCCTTGGCGCAACCAGGACCATCTACAATGGCTGAAGAAGTGCAATGCGCCAGTCTATATGCAAAGTCGGCACGACGACATTCCTGGCAGTTTGGAGTATCCCAAGGACGAAATGATTGAGGAGTTCGGAAGCTACTTCACATCCACGATTCCCTATATGCTGGCTCTGGCCATTCGCGAGGGATTCAGCCAGATCCACCTTTTCGGCGTCGATGCTATGACCCAGAGTGGCTATGAGGATCAACGGGCCAGCATAGAATACTTCATCGGCATCGCCAGGGGTCGGGGCATCCACGTCTGTATCCCCGACGATTCGAACCTGCTCAAGGCCAAACGAATGTACGGCTACAGCGACGATTCCCTGGAGGAAGCGCTCGAAGTCAGGATCGACCAGCTGGGAGCCCGCCGCCGGAAGTTGGATGAAGATCTGAGAACTGTGGAAGAGAACATCGAGGAGTGTCAAACCTCGGAAGACGAAGTGGGTCACGCCGCAGTACGGGAATGGGAGAAAAGTCGGGAGAAGCTGTTCGCCGAGCGTAACTATGTAAGTGGGTCACTCCAGGAGTGTCGCGTCTGGTTGTACCGGCTCAAGGGATGCCCCTGACTGCTGCGCCTGCCGCCCTGGATTCTCTCGTTGGGCTGATGTAGAGAGTGTAGGGGCCGCTCTGCAAGCGACTGGCCGTCCCCGGAACGGCTGCTACACGGCACCAGATTTCTTCGGTGCTGAGGAAATTCGTACCCTGATGGTCGTTCCCTGTCCAGGACCACTTTCGATCTGAATGTCGCCGCCGTTGTCGCGCATGATCTGGCGCGAACCAAAGAGACTCCAACCGGCGGTGATCCGGCCATCCTGGACCCTGAAACTGGGATCGAAGATCCCGGACAGGTCACTGGAGGACAGCTGTTTTCCGTCGTCCGCGATGACGACTTCCAGATCCGACTTGATTTGTTTCACACTCACCCGGATGCATCCGTCCACGCCGGCTGTTTCCACGGCGTTTTGTAAAACATCCAGTAGAGCTGCGTTGATCTGTCGGGGTCGGACGGAAATCTGGGGTGTGGGCGAGGTCTCCAGTTCTATCGAAACGTCTCTCCGGACCTCCGAATCCAGCATGTCGATCGCATCCTTCAGGACGGTGTTGAGGTCCACTGGCCGGACCTCGCTTCGACCCGAGTTGGCAAGCCGTTCCATGCGCCCGACGATCTCCCGGACCCGTTCGGCGGACCGACGCGCCGTCTGAAACAGCCGGGCCTCGACGCCTGTCAGCTCTTCTCGCTTTTCGGGAGGCAGCTCCGACCTTTTTGCGGGAAACGTCTCCAAGGTCTGGAGTGAGCTGCTCAGGGCGGCGAGAGGATTGTTTATCTCGTGACTCAAGGCGGCAGCCAGCCGAGCCACGGTCTTGCCGTGTTCGGCCAGCAGGACCTGGATGCTGGTCTCACGCCGCTCTTCCGCCACCTCCAGTTCTCGGTGCAGACCCTTCTCCTTCTCATGGCTCAAGGTCAGCTCCAACTCCACAGCCCTGCGTTCCTCCACAGCCTTGAGCGTTTCCAGCTTCTCAAAAACGTCCGCGGCTCCCGAAGCCAGCTTGCCCAGGACCTTCTCCTTGGACTTGGAAAGACTGCCCATGACACCGGTGCTGTCCAGGTAGAGAACGCCTCGGACTTCGAGGGTGCGAGACTCGGGCATGAGCCAGCGCAAGGGCAAACAGGCTAGAGAATGGAGATGCAGGGCTACAATGCTGTCACTTTGAATGAAGGCTTTATCGATCCCCCCGGTCATGTAGGCCGGCTTACCTTCGTCCGCAACCTTCTGGGCCACGGAAAAGCTGGCACGAAAATCAGCGCGGGGCAGGCGACGGCCCTCCTGATTCAGCCCGGCCATGTATTCGAAGCGCTGCTGGCTTCTCAGGAGTATGAATCCTCGCTCGGCCCCACTGACCTTCAGGGCAGACCTGAGAATCACCTCAAAGGTTCGCTCAGCGGAAAACTCCTTGTTCCACTGGTACTGATAATCCAGGGCAGCCGATACTGTCTCCAGCTCCGAATCGTCTGAAGAATCGTCGGAGATGAGAGACGCCACTCGACCCAGAGAGTCTTCCAAACCGGCGAGGAATGGAGCCTGAGCCGAATCTGTGGCCTCGGTGTGATACCAGACTTCGATACCCTTCTGACCCAAGCCGATCTTGTCCCCGGGAGTCAGCGTCGTGTGATCGACTCGTCGTCCATTGACATAGGTGCCACGGAGACTGTTCAGGTCCTGGATGACACAGCCTCCTGCCTCCTTGATCAGCTTGGCGTGGGTACGGGAAACAAGGCGGGAATCGAAGATGACATCCGCACTCCCCGTCCGTCCCAGGAGAACCTGGTCCGCCTCGATAGGATGAACCCGAACCCGTCCCTGAGAGTCGGTCCACTTCAAATACGGAGTCGTCATGGGCTTCTTTCCCTCAGTGTCAGCGAAGCTACCCATCTTGGAGGGGGTGGAACTCGATCTATCGCACTCTTAGAACCCATGGTGACATGGTAGTACTCATGACACAAGGAACGGGATTCCCTTCCCGCTTAGGCCCACCCCTGGGGCCGTCGTTGCCGAGGATCGTGGAGCGTCCGCGTATCAGAACTCTGGTGATCTCTTTGCCCCACACCAGTAGTGTCCCAGCGTTAGTCGAATAATATCAACTGTTTATGAATGTCACTATTCTGAGTAATGTAGTCCATGTCCTGAAAGGCCTGCAAAATGGGGGTTTTCTCGAAGAGCGAGACGCTCAGGACCTGGAGAATTGTGTAGAGCGGCAACTCGAGATAGAGACGCTTTCGGATGATGGCGATGAGCAGGTAGGTGCTGAGGGCGATCCAGATTTGTGTTTTCACGGCATTGGGGCTGGTGCCGTAAAAGGCCTTGATGCGGAGATGTTGTTTGATCCATTTGAAGAACAGCTCGATCTGCCAGCGGAGCTTGTAGAGCTGGGCAATGGTCAGAGCGGGAGAAGCAAAGTCGTTGGTGAGGAAGACGAGCCGCAGGCCGGTGGTGACGTCGAAGAACTTGATGCGACGCAAAGGTTCGGGGTAGGCCTTGGCCGGATAGAAGGTGCTCAGCAGGACAGTTTGGTCGCAGATCAGTCCCGTCGTTCTGTCCACCGGATGGGAGTAGCGGCGGCGGAACTTGAAGTTGGCCTTGGCGCGCGTCACGAACAACGACCGGGCGGAATGGAGTCGGTACAGGCGCCCGAAATCCAAGTATCCGCGATCCATGATGTAGTAGGCACCGGGACAAGGAATCAGGTGGTCCAAGGCGTTGACATCGTGCAGTTTCCCGTCCGAGATCAAAACAAATTCGGGAATGGCGCCATGCAGGTTGAGTAGGGTATGCAGTTTGATCACCCCCTTGGTGCGGCGGAAGCGCGCCCAGGGGAAGACCGAGAGGCACAGGTCGATGGTCGTGGAATCCAAGGCATAGACGGTCGCGTCCAGGTCGACTCCCAGATCCTCGTCGGTGTACAGGCGACGCGCTTCGGCGATGAGCACTTCGGCAAACCCGGCATAGATGCGCCAGTCGCGCCTCTCGTTGGCATTGGACAGATTGTTGCGGGAGACCGTGGAGCGAATGCCCATGTGGAAGAGCTTGGATCTCATGGCCCGTAGGCAGGCTTCGATATCGCGTAAGCTCTCGCGATAGGTCAACTGCGCAAATGCCATGACCCGGTAATGGTCGGCACAGCGGAACGACTTGACCTTGTAGTCCCCTCGGTAGTGCTGAACAATGCGATGAAAACGATGCCAAGGAAGATGCCGCATCACCTGAGAAAAAATCGTCGTGCCCGTGTACATGCCCACCCTCCTTATGCACTGAAGGACGTGAGCGTACACTCACTTTCAAGTCGGAAACACCCGATTTCTTCTCTAACATATTGTTCATTAATACGTTACAGAGATTAGAAGCCCAAACGTTGGGACACTACTGGTCCCACACAATGGTTGAGCAGATGACCACTTGGGATACTGTCTGCGATCGGCGAGGATGACCACACAAAAAATGCTCTGCAAAGCCCATCGCCTTCCGTGCGAACTCGTAAGCGAAGCTGTCTGGCTCCCCACCTGTTCATGTGCTCAGTCTCAGAAACGTCGATGAGCTGCCGGCTGAACGCGGCGCCATCCTATAGGACGAATGCCTTGTTGGGACAAGAATTGCGTGGGCGGCTCAACTTGACAACACTCTAGAGTCGGCTTTTTGCGTGATGCAGTAAGCATTCTGCGAGTCGCAGGTCTTCTTCCGTGTGCACATCCATGGCCTTCTGTCTGTCCATCACGTAGCCCACCATGTTGTCCGCGTAGTAGCTCTCGGTGGCAAGATAGTAGTCGTTTCTGATAAACGAAATGCCAGTCAGCTGGTAGGAGGGATTGAGCTCCTGAGACTGCTTGCCGAGGTGGGCCAAATCCAATCCAGGCACTAGCCGGCCTTCGAGGACCTTAAGAGTTCTCTCCGGATAGTATTCAAGCTCAGCTATCCCGTGAAGGACCTGTGCTCCGGAATCCCTAAAAAGAGTATACGCCATACAAAAATCATCCACCGTTGTCAGGGGAAACGAGGGATTCGCGATACAAACAAAGTCGTAGGTTTCTTCCTTCTGTTGAAGGAATCGAATCAGATCTACTCCCACGGCAGACATGGGGATGTCGTCGTTAGCTAGTGCCCGTCCGGAAACCGGGGTTCCCAGAACTGTAATCTGTTGAATCGGAACCACTTTTTATACCTGAGACTGCTGACAGACCGGCTCGACCCAGCTCGATCCAGAGCGAGGACGCACGGGCCAAAAAACACCGGTTCGGCGCAGACCTCTCCCTGAGTCGGAGCCACAGGGAGTACGGTCAGCCACAAAAGACTACAACAGGAGTCGGGCCAGGACGACCAGGTTATAGGTCAGGACGCTGGCATGGACGTAGCTTTGAAAGTGAGGCCAGCCTTTCCAGGTACAGCGGTGGAGACCAAAGGTGTGCTTGAGGGTCCCAATGCACCCCTCGATCCCGGCCCGGAAGCGTTTGAGCTGTTTGTAGACCCAACTGGAACGCACCATGCTCTCGACCGTCAACCCACACTTTTTGGAAAAGGCCACGTCCTGTACCCCCTGCTCTTTGGCCCAGCTCAGGTTGGCAGCCGAGGCAAAACCGCCATCCCAGGCGCTCTGGCGCGGGACCTTCCCGTACAGCTGTCGATGACGCTCTAAGAAGGGTTGCACATAGTTGCTGTCGGCCGGATTCCCCCGTTCCACCACACAATCCAGGATCAGCGACGAGGCGCCCGTGCTGACAAACACCTTGTGGCCGAAGACCGTTTCCCGAGGGCTCTTCTTGATAATATCGGTGTGCTCTTCGAAGAGGGAACAGATCTTGTCCTGGGCCGCGACGGCCTCGCCCGAAAGGACCCGCCGTTGGGTCTGTTCGATGACTTTGTGCAACAGCTCCAGATAGTGGGCCAGTTGCGCCGCCCCGGCCAGACTGAGGGGATCGCTCCACTGCGCGGAGACGGCCAGCGCCTGCTCGCCATAGTGGGCCGTCTTGGACGCCACCTTGATTAGATCGCGGTAACTGTCCAGGCGCTTCTTGCCGCGGCGGTTGCGGATGTTCAGGCCGCGCCGCTTGGCCCGCCGCGTATGATCGACGAAGCCGATCCCTTCCCGCTCCCGCAGCCGCCCCAGCCACTGGGTGACGACTCGAATGCCGTCGTACAACAGCTCACTGTCGAGCGGATAGTGGATATTCGTCTGGACCGCCGTGGCATCGACCCGAATCCGTTGGCCTTTTTCCAGACCCTGCGACTGGGCCCAGCACACCAAATGGTCGTTGATCGCCTTCCACGTACCCGGCTGAATCTTCCCCAGGTTTTCCGCCAGGGTGGCTTTGCTGATCGACGCCCCATAGGGCAAGCGACAGAACCTCTGAAAGCTTTGCGAATCCACCAGATGAAAAGCCAGCTTGCGATAGCTGAACTGATGCAGCTGTTTGACGACGGCACAACGCAGCACCTGCTCGGCCGTCAAACCGGGGGCGCCGAGACCGGAATCGACCCTGTCAGAGAGATCTTGTACTATCCGCTCCAGCGTCTGGGGATTGTCGTCCAGGATGCGCGAGATCACCTTCAATTCTTGGGCCAGTTGGTGATCGGGCCACTGTGGGGAAAGAGGGCGTTGTTTTTCACGCTTTTGACGCATCTTCGAACTCCTGAAATCGTCGTAAGTCGTTTCGGTTTAGTTGTTTGCACCGAATAGACTAGCAAACGACCCTGACAATTTCGGAGCTTGAAAAAGCCCTCTTTCCCCTTCCTTATCAATTAGTTACAGATTTCCGGACGGGCACTAGCTAGTGCCCGTCCGGAAACCGGGGTTCCCAGAACTGTAATCTGTTGAATCGGAACCACTTTTTATACCTGAGACTGCTGACAGACCGACTCGACCCAGCTCGATCCAGAGCGAGGACGCACGGGCCAAAAAACACCGGTTCGGCGCAGACCTCTCCCTGAGTCGGAGCCACAAGGCAGTACGGTCAGCCACAAAAGACTACAACAGGAGTCGGGCCAGGACGACCAGGTTATAGGTCAGGACGCTGGCATGGACGTAGCTTTGAAAGTGAGGCCAGCCTTTCCAGGTACAGCGGTGGAGACCAAAGGTGTGCTTGAGGGTCCCAATGCACCCCTCGATCCCGGCCCGGAAGCGTTTGAGCTGTTTGTAGACCCAACTGGAACGCACCATGCTCTCGACCGTCAACCCACACTTTTTGGAAAAGGCCACGTCCTGTACCCCCTGCTCTTTGGCCCAGCTCAGGTTGGCCGCCGAGGCAAAACCGCCATCCCAGGCGCTCTGGCGCGGGACCTTCCCGTACAGCTGTCGATGACGCTCTAAGAAGGGTTGCACATAGTTGCTATCGGCTGGATTCCCGCGTTCCACCACACAATCCAGGATCAGCGACGAGGCCCCCGTGCTGACAAACACTTTGTGGCCGAAAACCGTTTCCCGAGGGCTCTTCTTGATAATATCGGTGTGCTCTTCGAAGAGGGAACAGATCTTCTCCTGGGCCGCGACGGCCTCGCCCGAAAGGACCCGTCGTTGAGTCTGCTCGATGACTTGGTGCAACAGCTCCAGATAGTGGGCCAGTTGCGCCGCCCCGGCCAGACTGAGGGGATCGCTCCACTGCGCCGACGCGGCCAGCGCCTGCTCGGCATAGTGGGCCGTCTTGGACGCCACCTTGATCAGATCGCGGTAACTCTCCAGGCGCTTCTTGCCGCGGCGGTTGCGGATGTTCAGGACGCGCCGCTTGGCCCGTCGCGTGTGATCGACGAAGCCGATCCCTTCCCAGTCCCGCAGCCGCCCCAGCCACCGGGTGACGACTCGAATGCCGTCGTACAACAGCTCACTGTCGAGCGGATAGTGGACGTTGGTCTGGACCGCCGTGGCATCGACCCGAATCCGTTGGCCTTTTTCCAGACCCCGAGCCTGCGCCCAGCGCACCAAGTGGTCGTTGATCGCCTTCCATGTCCCCGGCTCAATCTTCCCCAGGTTCTCCGCCAGGGTGGCTTTGCTGATCGACGCCCCATAGGGCAAGCGACAGAACCTCTGACAGCTTTGCGAATCCACCAGATGAAACTCCAGCTTGCGATAGCTGAACTGATGCAGCTGTTTGATGACGGCACAACGCAGCACCTGCTCGGCCGTCAAACCGGGGGCGCCGACACTGGAATCGACCCTGTCAGAGAGATCTTGTACTATCAGCTCCAGCGTCTGGGGATTGTCGTCCAGGATGCGCGAGATCACCTTCAATTCATGGGCCAGTTGGTGATCGGGCCATGGTGGGGAAAGAGGGCGTTGTTTTTCACGCTTTTGACGCATCTTCGAACTCCTGAAATCGTCCTAAGTCGTTTCAGTCTAATTGTTTACACCAGATAGTCTAGCAAACGACCCTGACAATTTCGGAGCTTGAAAAAGCCCTCTTTCCCCTTCCTTATCAATTACTTACGGATTTCCGGACGGGCACTAGCTAGTGCCCGTCCGGAAACCGGGGTTCCCAGAACTGTAATCTGTTGAATCGGAACCACTTTTTATACCTGAGACTGCTGACAGACCGACTCGACCCAGCTCGATCCAGAGCGAGGACGAGCGAGCGAGGGCGCACGGGCCAAAAAACACCGGTTCGGCGCAGACCTCTCCCTGAGTCGGAGCCACAAGGCAGTACGGTCAGCCACAAAAGACTACAACAGGAGTCGGGCCAGGACGACCAGGTTATAGGTCAGGACGCTGGCATGGACGTAGCTTTGAAAGTGAGGCCAGCCTTTCCAGGTACAGCGGTGGAGACCAAAGGTGTGCTTGAGGGTCCCAATGCACCCCTCGATCCCGGCCCGGAAGCGTTTGAGCTGTTTGTAGACCCAACTGGAACGCACCATGCTCTCGACCGTCAACCCACACTTTTTGGAAAAGGCCACGTCCTGTACCCCCTGCTCTTTGGCCCAGCTCAGGTTGGCAGCCGAGGCAAAACCGCCATCCCAGGCGCTCTGGCGCGGGACCTTCCCGTACAGCTGTCGATGACGCTCTAAGAAGGGTTGCACATAGTTGCTATCGGCTGGATTCCCGCGTTCCACCACACAATCCAGGATCAGCGACGAGGCCCCCGTGCTGACAAACACTTTGTGGCCGAAAACCGTTTCCCGAGGGCTCTTCTTGATAATATCGGTGTGCTCTTCGAAGAGGGAACAGATCTTCTCCTGGGCCGCGACGGCCTCGCCCGAAAGGACCCGTCGTTGAGTCTGCTCGATGACTTGGTGCAACAGCTCCAGATAGTGGGCCAGTTGCGCCGCCCCGGCCAGACTGAGGGGATCGCTCCACTGCGCCGACGCGGCCAGCGCCTGCTCGGCATAGTGGGCCGTCTTGGACGCCACCTTGATCAGATCGCGGTAACTCTCCAGGCGCTTCTTGCCGCGGCGGTTGCGGATGTTCAGGACGCGCCGCTTGGCCCGTCGCGTGTGATCGACGAAGCCGATCCCTTCCCAGTCCCGCAGCCGCCCCAGCCACCGGGTGACGACTCGAATGCCGTCGTCCAACAGCTCACTGTCGAGCGGATAGTGGACGTTGGTCTGGACCGCCGTGGCATCGACCCGAATCCGTTGGCCTTTTTCCAGACCCCGAGCCTGCGCCCAGCGCACCAAGTGGTCGTTGATCGCCTTCCATGTCCCCGGCTCAATCTTCCCCAGGTTCTCCGCCAGGGTGGCTTTGCTGATCGACGCCCCATAGGGCAAGCGACAGAACCTCTGACAGCTTTGCGAATCCACCAGATGAAACTCCAGC
This sequence comes from Acidobacteriota bacterium, assembly GCA_965222655.1. Lineage (GTDB taxonomy): Bacteria > Acidobacteriota > UBA6911 > RPQK01 > JAJDTT01 > CAUZIZ01. The sequence goes on along the minus strand of CBDCUP010000021.1, from coordinate 64,326 downwards.
TTGCGATAGCTGAACTGATGCAGCTGTTTGATGACGGCACAACGCAGCACCTGCTCGGCCGTCAAACCGGGGGCGCCGACACTGGAATCGACCCTGTCAGAGAGATCTTGTACTATCAGCTCCAGCGTCTGGGGATTGTCGTCCAGGATGCGCGAGATCACCTTCAATTCATGGGCCAGTTGGTGATCGGGCCATGGTGGGGAAAGGGGGCGTTGTTTTTCACGCTTTTGACGCATCTTCGAACTCCTGAAATCGTCCTAAGTCGTTTCAGTCTAATTGTTTACACCAGATAGTCTAGCAAACGACCCTGACAATTTCGGAGCTTGAAAAAGCCCTCTTTCCCCTTCCTTATCAATTACTTACGGATTTCCGGACGGGCACTAGCTAGGTGGATCGGACGAATATGGTTCATCCGGTAAATGGGGAGGTGCCGCCAGTCAAAGGCAGGCCGCGGAAACTGCCGCACTATGCAAACCGTGGAAAAACAAGTAGTTCTGGAGGAGAACTGGCAAGTGCTCGCAGTTGTTTTTCCACCGTTCGCACAGCGCTTGGAAAACTCCGTATCACGGGCTTGCTGGCCCAGTTCGATATCGCTCGGAGTTTTCCACAGTTCCCACGGCCCCTGCTACTGCAGCCGACTATATTGACAAGCGAACGGGGAACCAGTCTTCCTTAACAGTCTCGGAATTTCAATCAAGTGAGCTGTTCTCTGAGACCGCCCTTTCGTCACAGCCGGGGTGTCCCGAAACAGCCTTTTACGGCCTTGGCCGTCGGCACGAAGTGCCTACTTAAAGGTCATTTCGATAACCCCTGGGCAGCACGCCAAAAAGTTCTGTGTCTATCGGCCAACAGGATCCGTGTCACTTGGCAAGTCCTCATGCGAACCTCGAGTACGCTCCCAAGTGCGAGGTTCGAATGGAAACGCGAAACCGAGAGCTTAGAAAATGGCCGGTTTCAGGGGTAAGACCCGTGAGCAGGAAACCCACTAACCTATTGATTAAAAGGCTTTTGTCTGATTCGCCTTCCAGATCTACCCTTTGGTGCTTGTGATTTGGAGTCTGTTTGGTACTTTGTATCTTGTACCTTGGGATTTCGAAGTTTCTCGCAAGGACTCACGCTAGATCATAGCCACCGCATCCATCTCGATCAGGGCATCGGGATGAACCAAACCCGTGACCTGAACCAGCGTCGAAGCCGGAAGATGGTCGGGAGCGAAGTACTCGAGCCTTACTTCGTGGATCGCCTTGAATTCGGTCAGATCGGTCACGAATACCTGCACCCGAACGACATCTTGAAAGCTCGCTCCGGATTGGGACAGAGCATTCCCGAGATTCGTCAGGACCTGCCGAGTCTGAGCCCTCATGTCGTCCTTGCCGACGAGCTGCATGTTTTGATCGAACGCGAGCTGTCCGGACACGAAGACCATCGTGCCCCCACTGACACGCACTGCATTGGAAAAGGCGACGGGCCCTGAAAATGACCCGGAGCGGGCCAGCTGCTTCCCTCCAGGTAACGGGTAGATCGTCTTTTTCACGACTTGTCGGAGACTCTGGAAAGTCGATTGTTATTTGAACTGGATCGAGTAGAGGTCGGCGTCGCTCATCACAAAGCGCAACCTGACCACACTCCCGACGATTCGCTTCAGCTGATTCTCCCGATCACGGCTCCGGCCCCGCCTCCAGGCCGCGATGCCTTCGATCTCATCGCCCCAGATGGGCATGGAGTCTTCGAGCGAAAACCCACCCAGAGGCAGACCGTTGGCTGTCTGGATCTCTACCCGTATGCTGCCGGCAGCCGAGGTGGAGTAATTCAGTCGCAGGTTCTCCCCCGTGAATACCAGGGGTGGCGTTACAAATTCCCCTCCGGGATAGCCTGCGCTCACCGAAGCGAAGCCATCGGTGCGTAGAACCATCCGCCGGAGATGGGCGGTGGGGTAGGTGTAGTGTCGCATCTGGTAGAGCGAGATCTCGTCAGGAGCGCTGGCATGGATCCCGCGGGCCACAAAGTTCGTCCGGTGAATCCAATTGCGGCGATCACGTCCGGGGCGAATGAACGCCTCCACGAACCGGTGCCAGTGCCTTCCGTCGCGGCTACTCATGAACACCGAATCGGAGAGGCCGGCAAGCTCCGAGTTACGGACCGCAGCAGAGTGCTGGGGATTGCGCCAGGGGACCAGGCGCTTGGGAAACGCCAGATAGATGTGGGGAGCGCGGAAATAGGGCACGGTGGACGTCGTGTAGAGTTGTTCCGAGGGGGCATCTCCATAGTCCACCCACTCTCCCGGTGTCCAGTGAACGAAGTCTTTTGAGGTAGCGTGCTTGACCGTGCGCACGCCGTGTTTGAAATCCCGATAGAGCGAGACGTAGGTTCCACGAACAGCGTCCCAGAAAGCGAGGTTATGAGAATCGAAGGCTCCATCCGTGATGACCGGCTCTTTCGCCATCCACTTCCAGTTGACCGCGTCGGCTGACTCCAGCACGACCAGTCCCCGCTTGTCACCCACGCGAGCAAAAGCGATCCCCTTGTATCTGGAGGAGTCCGGAGCCCGTGGATTGCCGTCCTTGAAGGGATTGAACTTTGCGGCTCCGCCAATCTCCAGAATGTTGTTCTCCTTGGAGCCGTCGAACTCTACCTGACGCAGCGAAGGTCGAGTCCAATTGATGCCGTCCCGACTCTCGGCATAACACGACACCTTGGTGTGCACAGGGACAAATTTTTCGTTGGGCTCCAGGTCCTCTTTGATCAGGTAATCGGGTGCCGAGCTACCGCGGTAGTACAGCCGGTAGACGTCTCCGTCCTTGAAGACCGCCAGATGAAAAGGAGTATTCCCCTCCCAGGGCTGGTCGAACACGAAGACCTTCTCGGCTTCGCGCGGATGCTGGAGTTCCAGTTCGACACCCTCTGCCGACTCGATCAGATGATCATCAACAAAGAGCTCGAGACGCGACCCGAGGTCAAGGACGTGGCTGGAGTCGTTCTCGGTTTCGGGGGAGGGTTCAGCTGTGGCACCGAAGCTTAGGAAGCAGCTTGAAAGCAATACGACGGACACGATTTTCAAAAATCTCATAGCGGTGATTCTAAGTCCCCTTCCCTTCGGTTTCAACGCTCGGCTTTCTGCACGGTGCAAGGACGTGGCGGTGGTCTCCAGGCCGCCGTGGGTCGAGCCAACGGCTCGGCACAAGAAGACTCTTCGGCCTGGAGACCGAAGCCACGTCACTTTTCAGCCTGGATTCAGGAAGGGTCCAGTTCATCCGTAGCCAGCAGTCGATGCAACTGCTCTCGAAGTTCCTGGACTTCCTCCTCCAGACGAGTCACTCGCCCCTCCAAGGGTGAAGCGAGGCCCTCAGATACGTGCACCACCGCCACCTCGGCAGCGGGGTGGTCCTGTCCCGCCAGGCCCCAACGGCTCTCCTTCTGACCGGGTGCACGGGGGAGCTCTACGACAAGGGGAACCTCCTCATTGGCCATTGCCACCAATGATTCCTGCACTTCCGAAAGAGAAGCAAAGGGATGCATCCTCTCGGTTCGGATCCGTAGTTCGCCCAGAGTCTGTACTCCCCTCAAGAACAGCACCGCCAGGAGGGCTTTCCACTCCGGACGAAAGTGGAGTCTCTCGTCCACCCGGTGGCACCAGCGGTCGGTGCGGGCGGCGCTGACGCGCTCTACCAGGGAATCCTGGAGCAGAACTCGAAGGATGTTCAGGGTATCCACCTCGGTCAGAGTCATGACCGGGTTTCGATTCGTCTTCTGGTTACACGCGGCCACCAGAGCATTCAGGGTCATGGGATAGTAGTCGGGAGTCGTCTGCTCCTTCTCCATCAATGCTCCTAGTACCCGAAACTCCCCTGCCTGAAGCTCAGTCAGATGGCGCATGACTATGATTCTCCCCAATCCAACCACGTCTGGACGCTTGTCTTGACACCACAGTTAGATTAGTCTGCGGGATCGATCTGGGCAATCCCTGAAGATCCTCGGAGCCTGAAATCATGTTGAGCTTGCTTTCCCGCATCGATCATCTGGTCTACGCCGCACCCGATCTGGAGGGGGCGGTCGAGTATCTCCATACGTTGCTTGGAGTCCGTGCCACGCCAGGTGGAGCGCACCCCGGATGGGGGACTCGCAACGCCCTCATCGCACTCGGCGAATCCACCTACCTTGAGGTCATCGGGCCAGATCCGGACCAGGGCATCCCCACGGCAGACCTCCGCTTCGGGATAGGAGAGCTGGATCAGCCAACCCTGGTAGGCTGGGCGGTCAAAGCAGCAGAACTGGAGCGAATAGTAGAAGAAGCTAAACTTCACGGTCTAGAGCTGGGTCCTATTTCGGAGGGCAGGAGAAAGCGGACCGATGGAACCCTCCTGTTCTGGAAGTTGACCGCTCCGCGCCCTTCGCCGGGAGGCCTCATTCCCTTCTTTATCGACTGGGGACCGACCACCAGCCCTGCTCAGGGTGCGGCCAAGGGCTGCCTACTCCGAGAACTGCGGGGGACCCATCCTGGTCCAGAGGAAATCCAGTCGAAGCTCGCAGGTCTCGATTTGGGTCTGCCTCTAAGCAGCGGATCAGTCCCTGGGCTGGTCGCGATCCTGGACAGCCCACAGGGAAGAGTAGAATTGCGTGGGCACGGCCTCAAACGGGTGCCCCTACGGCCGTGTTCAGGGCGGGCATAAGCTCCTTGGCGAACAGCTCCAGACTCCGGATCCAGCTTTCCTTGTCGTCCCAATCATAGGACATCAGGATAAGGGTGCCGAAGTGCCCGGTCTCTTCCCTCATCAGAAGCAGCCGCCGCAGGACCTCGTCCACATCCCCGGCGATGATCTGCTCCGTCATCAGGAAGTCCAGGTTGCAGTCAGCGTCGCTCATGCTGGGGTCGCGCTTGTAGAGCGGGCGCCCCAGGCCCTTGTCGAAGAGGCGGCCAATGTATTCGAAGTTCTGACCGAGGGAGTTGGTCCTGGCGAGGCGCGTCGCTTCCTCGGTGCTATCTGCCAGGAAAATGGCACGGGCAATCTTGAAGTCTCCACGATCGGGCTGGCGTCCTGCCTCCAGCGCGGCCTCCTCGTAGGTCTGCCAGAGATCGGCCAGGACGTTGGCAGTGATGAGACAGTGCGCGAAGGGCTGATACCCCTTCCTGCCCGCATACTTCATGCTGTAGGAGCCTCGGCTCATACCCGGGATCGCGATGGGTGGATGGGGCTGCTGCAGCGGCTTGTGGATAAACCCGATCCCCGTCTCCTCGTCCACCGTGTCTCGGAGACAAATCGACCAGAATTCGCCCTCATATTCATAGGGGGGCTCTGTTCCCCACAGCTTGAGTATTATCTCGATGGCCTCGCCCACCATCTTCCCACCCTGCTTGGGATCCACCCCGTACAGCTCCTGATCAGCGGTGACGCTGCCGTTGCCAAAGCAGAGGTTGAGCCTTCCCTTGGAAAGGTGATCCAAAAAGGACAGTCGAGACGCCACGTGGGCAGGGTGGTGCTGATTCAGACATACGGGTGCGGGTCCCATTCGAATCTGCTTCGTCTCTCCCAGAGCACGGGCAATGAAGATCTCAGGCATCACGATGTTCTCGTACTTCATCGTGTGGTGCTCGCCGATCCAGAATTCCGAAAAACCCAGCTCATCGGCACGGATGATCAGTTCGAGGTCCTCGTCGTAACACTGACCCAGGGGCTTTCCCGAGGCGTGAAAAGGCATGATGAACATGCCGTACTCGATTGCGCCGTCCATGGAGCCACTCCCTTGAAAAATTGAACCGTCCGAATTGAAGCGTCCGAATTGAAGCGTCCGAATTAAAGCGTCCGAATTGAAGCGTCCGGTCGGAAAACTACTGGACCGGTTGTCCAGATGATAGTTCAGAGTCCGGCGGGTTACAAGACGATCGCTGGGACCGCTAACGAGGCACTACTGAGCATGGTGTCCGCCGTCCACCACCAGCTCACTTCCGGTGATGAAGGACGCTTCATCCGAGGCGAGAAATAACACTGCCCAGGCGACTTCCTCCGGAGTCCCGATGCGTCCCAGCGGATTAGCACCCCGAGTCCCCTTAAGGTGTTCCGCGGAATAGGCCTCCGTCAGCATCTCGGTGTCGACGGAACCCGGATAGACCGAGTTCACCCTGATATTATCCTTGGCGTACTCCAACGCACCCACTCTTGAAAGAATCCGCACTGCACCTTTCGAAGCATGATAGGCAGCCGCCCAGGGACTCGCCGTAATGGCGGACACCGAAGAAATATTCACGATGGTGCCTCCTCCAGCCCGCCGCATTCCCACGACAGCATGCTTCATACCAAGAAAGACACCGGTGGCGTTCACATCCATCACCTGATCCCACCCTTCCCGTGTCGTCTTTTCGACACCCTCCAACCGGAGGATTGCCGCATTGTTGACCAGGATATCCAACTTTCCAAACTGTTCCAGAGTACTCTCGATGGCGGCCTGCCAATCCTCCTCCGAAGCCACGTTCAAGCGGACAAAAAGGGCTCGCTCTCCAGACTGGACGATATCTGCCTCGAGCTTTCTCCCCAGCTCTTCCCGCAGATCTCCGATCACAACAGCCGCTCCCTCCCTTGCAAAGAGCCTGGCTTCCGCCGCCCCTTGACCACGAGCTCCTCCGCTAATCAGTGCCACCTTCCCAGCAAGCCTCATCGTTCCTCCAACAACGTTATGCGGTCCAGCACTTCGGACGACTACTAAGACCCATTGGAGCCCTTCCGACTTCGGGTGTCAATTGCTTGTCGCCCACGCCGCTCCTTGTTGACGATTCTCTCGCCTCATGGTTGATTTCAGAGATCCTGCTACTTCCTCCGGTGCACACGCCGAGCAAGGGTCATAGCCGCAACCGCGTCCCAGAACCTCGAAGGGATGCCGCTCTGGCACACTGCTTGCTAGTGATTCTTGCGCAGCAACCTTGCTAGTGATTCTTGCGCAGCAACAACGAGGAGCCCCCAAGTGCATGCATCTCACCCACTGACACACGACTCTACCCAGACTATCGAACCAGCTTATAGCTTTGAAACCGGGGAGACCCGTGGGGATGGAGTTCGGGACTTTGTCCCTCCGTTTCCCCCGGATATGAGCATTCCCACCCGTATCCGCTTCGGAGCCGGAGCGGTTGAGGAGCTACCCTATCTTTGCTCCGTCATGCGGGCTTCCCGCGTCGCGCTCATCAGCGGATCCCACTCCACTCTGCAATTGGCCAGGCAAGTACAGCATCACCTGGAACTGTCGCGTATCCAGACAGCGGCATTTTTCGCCGTGGAACCCGAGCCCTCTTCATCGACCGTCGATGCCGCCCAGGACTTGATCGCTGAAACTGGCTGCCAGTTGGTGGTGGCGATTGGGGGAGGCAGCGCCATGGATGTCGCCAAACTGGCGGCTCTCGCGAGCGCAAACGGGCGTCGTTGCCTGGACTACGAACGAGGAGTCGGAAGCGAAGACGAGAGCCTTCCCGTGATCGCCGTTCCCACGACGTCCGGCAGCGGCAGTGAAGCCACTCCTTACAGCGTCATCAACAGCGTAGAGACGGGACGCAAGTTCACCGTCAATGCTCCCTGCCTCTATCCCAAGTATGCTGTCGTCGACCCGGTACTTGCCCTGGGGCTCCCGCCTCGTTTCACACTCGCCTCTGGACTGGACGCCTGGGTCCACCTGCTGGAGGCCTACTTGAGTCGGCAGAGGGACTCCCGACTAGACGCCCTGATTGAATCCAGCTCGCGCCGCGTCTACCAGAATCTTGCCGAGGCGCTAGCGCAGCCTGAGAATCTGTCGGCCAGAACGGATATGGCCTCGGCCGCCACGACTGCGGGAATGGTGATCTCTCAAGTGAGGACCGGCCTGATCCACACTCTTTCGGTGGCGCTGGCTCCATTCTCCGACCTGCCCCATGGCCTGCTCAACGCGACAATTACCCCTCACGTCCTGGACCTTAACTCAGGAGGACTTGAGCGCAGGCTCCGCGACCTGGTCGAGGCAATGACCGATGTACCAGTAGCAACCGACGCAGAGGCAATCCAGATGCTCCGGCACTGGCTGGAGAAGTTGGGTGTCAGCGCGCACCTCTCCCTGGAAACTGCCGATCGGGACATCACCCAGATGATCCTGAGGGTCCGCCAGGATGCGGGCCTGCCTTCCGTCAACCCGAAGCCCTTTTCGGATCATGACCTGGAGAATCTATTGCGGGGAATCCTGGAGAAGGGATGACGATCTTGTGAACACGGTCCCCACCAGGCTGGACGACCAGGGTAGAATGCTCAACCCTTTCATCTGCTCCAGCTCCGAGCTGGCATCGGCTCTGCTACAAACCTGCGACTGGTTCACCGGAGTTCCTGACAGCATGTTCCGAAAAGTCCAGCCGCTGTTGGCCCCCTACTTGACCGCCCCGCGGGAGAACCATGCGATCGCTTCGGCTTTCGGGGCTCGCCTGGGGGGAAAGAGACCCTGCGTGATGATGCAGAACAGCGGCCTCGGCTTGTGTGGAGATGCGCTCTATGGCCTCTTTCACCTCTACGGAATGGGCGTCCTTTTGCTCATTACCTGGAGGGGCGAGCTGGAGTGGGAAGAGCCACAGCACCAGCACTGGGGAGAGCGAACCCTCGAATACCTTTCGGTTCTGGATGTTCCGGTATTCGATGTTCAGACCCTTGGCCTCGGCGGAGTCGCTGAAGCATCCGACCAGGCCTTCGCGGAGAACCGCCCTGCGGCCGTGCTGCTGCATCGGGGAAATATCGATGAATAGGGCAGACGCCATCCGTCAAATCGTCAACGGACACCCCGATGCCGCGATCATCTTTTGCAACGGACTGACCTCGCGAGAGGCCAGCTTTGTTGCAGATCGCCCTGGAAATTTCTACCTCTTGCACGGCATGGGAGAAGCGCTGTCAGTTGGGGTCGGACTCCTGTCGGCCCGTCCCGACCTCTCCGTCGTCGTCGTCGACGGCGATGGCAATGCGACCATGGGCCTCTCGGCCTGGAATCTTCTCCCAATTGATGGTCTTCACTATTACGTACTGGACAACGGCAGCTACGAAACCACTGGCTCCCAACCCACGCCTCGTCTCAGCGTGGAACATCCAGCAGTCCAGAGGGTGGAGATCGAACCAGGCGTGGTGGGCGCTCCCCTGCCTCCTCCGCCGGAACAGACTCGTGCCGCTTTCCTGGGATGGCTAGCCGGCAACGCCAGACAAGAAAACAAAACCCATGCGGAATCGACAAATTAGACGGGTGCGGCTCTTTTAGAACAGGCGATTCTGGTGCCGTCGAACGCAAGATGGACCTCTCTTACTATGGGAGCGGCGAAGGCATTTTGGGGTTGGGTAGTTGGGTGGGGCAGAACAATCTGACACGGAAGACCGACCGATTGGACTTCTGGATCTTCTTACTTCACCCGCTTCAGGTGAGAGCGCGTGGGGCCGCGCACAGGGACCAGCTCGCCGTCCGCGTAGCGCGCGGCATGGTTTCTGAGCGACTCCTGCCGCTCGTGAAAGCGCCAATAGGCGTCGAAGTCTCCGCTGGCCTGCAGCGCACGCAGGCGTAAGACCGCCTCAGCCCCCGCCAGAGACCAGCGCGCCCCGGTCACCTCCATCCGATCTTTGACCAGGTAACGGCAGGCCCCCTCGATGACACCGGTGGCAATCGGGAACCCCCTCGCCAGATAGGTGTCATACTTCAGATACTCCGCATTTTTGAGCAGATAGTTGGCGCAGCGATCCACCGCTTCGCGCGCCTTGCCCGCCAGGCCCCGACGGGTCGCACTGCGACGGATTCCGCCCGCCACATAGCCACTGCGCCCGCGCAGAATACTCAGTAGGTGCTCGCCCACCCAGCCCTCCAGCTTCGGGTTGACTTCCCCGTGCAGAGCCATGCCGGCCTTCCACACGTACTCGCTCACGTGGATGAAGTCCAGCACGATCGTGGGCGCCGCCCTGGCGGATCGGTGCAAACACCGCAGCAGCGTCTTCAGCTGACTCCGATGGCCGTCGACCAGCACCACCCAACTCTTGCGCCCCGTGGGATCCCGCGAGCGGGCTTCTCCGAGGGCTTGCTCGATGACCTCTTCGGGACGCTTCTCCAAGCTCGCCCACAGCCGTTTGTGCTGGGGCCGCGGTCGCTTCCCTTCCTCCCGCTGCGGCTGCGGGGCCAGGACCCGCATCACCTCCTCCGGCCGCCGCACCTGAGGCGCGAGGGTGTACACCGCCGCGACCGTTGCCATCCGCTTGGCGTGGCGCTTTTCGCCCTTGCTCAACCGCTTCTGCAACTTGTGCTCGCTCGCTTCCGCCCGCTGCCGCGTCGCCTCCCGCAGATCCTCACGACGCAGCACCACTCCTTTGCCGTCCACCGAGATCGCCAAGATCGACCCCGACTCGCTCGGAGCCAACGCTCCCGCTTGTCGCTCCTGATAGAAGGCATCGAAGTCCTGGGCGGCACGGCCCACTAGCTCCTCCACCTGACGCTTGCCCACCTGCGCCCCCGTGGTTTTCGACAGCGCCTCCACGACTTTGTCGAACGACCCCTCGGCGGCTTCCTCCGCCGCCCGCCGCCGCACCTGGTGCGAGTACAACTCCGGCGGGAGGTTCAGATCCGCATCCAGTGGGTGCAGGCTCTGGAGCCCCTCTCCCCCGTAGCCGAGCCGCTCCACCCGAACCTCTCCAAAGACCGTTTCCAGCCCCCGTTGCTGCCGCCGGCGCTGTTGCCGCACCTGCCCTTCCGAATCCCGCACCGCAGCGGCCGCTTCACCCGGAGCCCGCAGCTCCAGGTGCGCCTGGTAGAACCGTCGCAGCAGCTCCCGCCCCTGCTGCTCCAGCTCTCGCTCCAACTCGCTGTGCGTCTTCCTATGGGCCTCGTCGGACATCAGAAAGGCCTCCATCTGGGCAAACTGCTCCCGCGCCGCCGCGAACTCATCCTCGGGCTGTAACTGGGCGGCTACCGCTCGCAACTTCTAGCCCTCCCGCAAGCGTCGGGCCGCCTCCGCCACCAGCGGATACACCAGCACCCGTTTCGGCGCTGCCGCCTCGCTCCGCGCCAGCCGATCCTCTCGCTTCCCGCCCCGCGTGCTCCCCAGCTCGATCCAGTTCGCCCCCCGATAGCAGCTGCCCCGGTAGCGCTCCGGATCCACCAACGTCTCCACCAAAAACACCTCGACCCCGTAGCTCCGGGGCCAGTCCAGCGCCAGCTGCCGCACGGCCCGCGATAAGATCCGGCTCGCCAGGTTCTTGACCTGGACCCAGGGCAACACTAAATAGCGACTGTTCGAGACCACGTGCACCAGCTGGCGCGTCCGCGCCTCCGCCTCCCATCCGATCCAGCGGTCGCGCGCCGCAATCCGCCAGGCCGCGCTCGAAAACTGCACGCAGGCCACCACCCGCCCCGCCGGCTCCGAGGCGTAGACCAGGTAGCGCAGATGCGCCCCGAACGGCACCCGGTGGCCTAGATAGTGGTAGCGCCCCACCAGCTCCCGGAACAGCCCTCGTTGCTCCGGCGTCCGAACCGGCTGCAGCTGAATCTCGCCCAGGTCCCGGGCCGTGCCCACCAGCCGGGGACCCGGCTCTCCCCGCGCCGTCACCGGTACCCCGGTCGCTTTCCCCGGCGGCCGCCCCAGCCGCTTGGGGGGCAACACCAGCCCCCCCTGGCTCTCCAGCTTCTCCAGAAACTCCCGGCTCTCCCGCGCTTTCAGCGACCCCGTGCGGCGCTTCCACCCCAGCAACTCGCACACGGTGGCGGCCAGTTCCATCCGGCTCAGACCCCCACACGTCCCCACGATCTCCCGGATCAGGGCCTGCTCCGCTTTGCCCACCTCATGACCTAGGAATCGCGGCGCTTTGCTCTCCACACCCTCTGCCACAAACCTACGCTAGCAAACCGACGCACAAATGTCCAGTGCTTTTTTCCCTCTTTCAATTTTTCATCGCACCGGGATTCCACCGATTCACAGCGGGCAGAGTCTCAGGCCCGGCCCGGCGGCTATCCGAGCGCACCGCAATATCTCGCCCAAAAGCGCCACTCGCTACGATTCGGACCCGGCTAACCTATTGTCAATAAAGGATAATGGTTCGCTCTAAAAGAGCCGCACCCAAATTAGACTGAAAAATATCCAAGTGGGTGACGGCCATCCCTGCAGCCTCGTAGCCGAGATAGGACTCAATCACAACGGTGAGGTCGCCACCGCCCACGAGCTGATCGAGGCTGCTGCCAAGTCGGGAGCCAACCTCGTGAAATTTCAGAAGCGCTCTCCGGCCGATCTGGCAACGGAAGCCTTCCTCGATGCCCCTTTCGCAAAGTGTCCCCAATTGGGACAGACCCAACGCGAGGTTCGGACCCGGCTGGAACTTTCCTTGGGAGAGTTTAAAGACCTTCGAAGCCACTCCGAGGAACTCGGTCTGACCTTCTCCATCTCCGTATTCGATCTGCCCAGTCTGGAGACGGCATTGGAGCTCGACGTAGAGATACTCAAACTGGCCAGCCACAGTATCACCAACTCCCGGCTACTGCGGGAAGCCGCCTCTACCGGCATCCCCTTGGTTGTGAGTATGGGAGCCGCAAGCTGGCAAGAGAGGGACAAGGCATTCGAAATGCTCGAGAAGAGCCCCCTGGTTCTTCTCCACTGCATCAGCTCCTACCCCTGTCCCGACGAGGTCATCAAACTGGATACGATGACCGAGCTGAGCCAACGGTACGGCCAATTGGTCGGTTACAGCGGCCATGAGACGGGGACAGACATCTCTTTGGCCGCCTCTGTGCTGGGTGCCTGTATGGTCGAGCGGCACTTCACCCTGGACCGATCCATGGTCGGCCTGGACCACGCTCTGAGCCTGGAACCAGATGAATTTGCGGACCTGGAACGGCGGATTCGCAGATTGGAAAGAGCACGCGGCATCACTGACGGTATCGCCGAGGAGGAGATGGCGGCTCGGCAGAACTACCACGTGGCCGTCTGTGCCTCGCGCCTGATCCAACCGGGCGAGATCATCCTGGCTTCGGACCTGGTGTGTAAGCAGCCCCTGGGAGAGCCTGGGTTCTCTTTCTCAGGCCTGGAGTTGGATCACGTCATTGGCAAACGGCCCCTCCAGACCCTCAGCCCAGACGAGCCCATACCCAGGACCGCGATCCAGTAATCATTCGCACTTGAGTAGCGAACAGTTATTGGCGAACCGTCCTGCGAATGGGTACAGCCAACACAGCACAGCACCTTGACCGTCGTAGGATGGGCACTCTTGCCCGTCACTGTCCTCGACGGGCAGGAGTGCCCGTCCTACAAGGGACACGGTGCTATCGATGTTCGTGATTCGAGACATGCCAGAGTTTCCCTCTCGAATCATCTGGCTCGAAGCTGGGGGGTACGACTGATCTAGAACCGTGCTCGAAGGTGCTGGACGAGCGAGGATTGTACCCGCGTAAGTCGTCGGCTATCATCGGCCGCGGGAGACTCGAAACGTGCTTATTCCTCCAACCCGTCAGATCCGAGGCCAGCGCTCACCGGGGATCGTCTCACCCAGCTTCACATCCTGCCTTCTGCTCTTGAGCCTCGGTGTCTGCATTTGCCTGGGATCTCTGCAAGCGGAGGATTGGCCCAGATGGAGGGGTCCTCGTGGTGACGGGACCTGGAGAGGACCTGAACTGGCCCAGTCCTGGCCCCAGGGCGGGCTGCGACGACAATGGGTCCAGTCGGTCGGAAGCGGCTATTCCGGAGTGACGGTAGCCGCTGACCAGGTCATCACCATGGATCGACTGACGAAGCCGGAAGAGGTCGAGAGAGTCCTGTGCTTCGACGCCGGAACTGGAGATCCCCTCTGGACCCATAGATATCCCGTAGAATACGGAGACCTCCCCTACGGCAGCGGGCCCCGGTCGGCCCCTACCGTCTTTCAGGAGCGTGTCTATACCCTGGGCACCATGGGCAATCTTTCCTGCCTCGGTGCAGAGGACGGACACTTGATCTGGTCGGTGGATCTACGGCAGAGGTATCAGGGACGCCTCCCCACCTGGGGCTTCGCAGCATCTCCCCTGATCCATGGCGATACCCTGATCGTTCAGCCGGGTGGGCCCGAGGGAAGCAGTATCGTCGCTCTCGATCGTCGCAGCGGGCGCGAGATCTGGAAGAACCTGGGAGACAGGGCCGGCTATGCGACCCCCATTGTCGTCGAACACAATGGCCATCAGCAGCTCATCTGCTGGTCTCCCTCCCACATTCGAGGTCTGGATCCTCAAAACGGCAAGCTGCTCTGGAAAATCCCCTACGAAGTGCGCCTGGGTGTCTCCATAGCCACTCCGATCTTTGCCGAGGGCTTGGCTTTCGTCAGCGGCTTCTGGGCAGGATCCAAAGCGATCCGACTGGATCCCAAGCACGCTGAGGCTGAGCTGCTTTGGGAAGAGAATCGCTTCCTGCGAGCCCTCATGTCCCCGCCTTTGTTCCGTGGCGGCTACGGCTATCTGCTGGACAAGAGACACGGCCTGACATGCTTCCACTTTGCCACAGGCAAGAAGATCTGGGATGACTCAAATCAAATGGGTGCGGCTCTTTTAGAACAGGCGATTCTGGTGCCGTCGAACGCAAGATGGACCTCTCTTACTATGGGAGCGGCGAAGGCATTTTGGGGTTGGGTAGTTGGGTGGGGCAGAACAATCTGACACGGAAGACCGACCGATTGGACTTCTGGATCTTCTTACTTCACCCGCTTCAGGTGAGAGCGCGTGGGGCCGCGCACAGGGACCAGCTCGCCGTCCGCGTAGCGCGCGGCATGGTTTCTGAGCGACTCCTGCCGCTCGTGAAAGCGCCAATAGGCGTCGAAGTCTCCGCTGGCCTGCAGCGCACGCAGGCGTAAGACCGCCTCAGCCCCCGCCAGAGACCAGCGCGCCCCGGTCACCTCCATCCGATCTTTGACCAGGTAACGGCAGGCCCCCTCGATGACACCGGTGGCAATCGGGAACCCCCTCGCCAGATAGGTGTCATACTTCAGATACTCCGCATTTTTGAGCAGATAGTTGGCGCAGCGATCCACCGCTTCGCGCGCCTTGCCCGCCAGGCCCCGACGGGTCGCACTGCGACGGATTCCGCCCGCCACATAGCCACTGCGCCCGCGCAGAATACTCAGTAGGTGCTCGCCCACCCAGCCCTCCAGCTTCGGGTTGACTTCCCCGTGCAGAGCCATGCCGGCCTTCCACACGTACTCGCTCACGTGGATGAAGTCCAGCACGATCGTGGGCGCCGCCCTGGCGGATCGGTGCAAACACCGCAGCAGCGTCTTCAGCTGACTCCGATGGCCGTCGACCAGCACCACCCAACTCTTGCGCCCCGTGGGATCCCGCGAGCGGGCTTCTCCGAGGGCTTGCTCGATGACCTCTTCGGGACGCTTCTCCAAGCTCGCCCACAGCCGTTTGTGCTGGGGCCGCGGTCGCTTCCCTTCCTCCCGCTGCGGCTGCGGGGCCAGGACCCGCATCACCTCCTCCGGCCGCCGCACCTGAGGCGCGAGGGTGTACACCGCCGCGACCGTTGCCATCCGCTTGGCGTGGCGCTTTTCGCCCTTGCTCAACCGCTTCTGCAACTTGTGCTCGCTCGCTTCCGCCCGCTGCCGCGTCGCCTCCCGCAGATCCTCACGACGCAGCACCACTCCTTTGCCGTCCACCGAGATCGCCA
The DNA here is from genome assembly GCA_965222655.1 of Acidobacteriota bacterium. Lineage (GTDB taxonomy): Bacteria > Acidobacteriota > UBA6911 > RPQK01 > JAJDTT01 > CAUZIZ01. The sequence goes on along the minus strand of CBDCUP010000021.1, from coordinate 48,698 downwards.
AGATCGACCCCGACTCGCTCGGAGCCAACGCTCCCGCTTGTCGCTCCTGATAGAAGGCATCGAAGTCCTGGGCGGCACGGCCCACTAGCTCCTCCACCTGACGCTTGCCCACCTGCGCCCCCGTGGTTTTCGACAGCGCCTCCACGACTTTGTCGAACGACCCCTCGGCGGCTTCCTCCGCCGCCCGCCGCCGCACCTGGTGCGAGTACAACTCCGGCGGGAGGTTCAGATCCGCATCCAGTGGGTGCAGGCTCTGGAGCCCCTCTCCCCCGTAGCCGAGCCGCTCCACCCGAACCTCTCCAAAGACCGTTTCCAGCCCCCGTTGCTGCCGCCGGCGCTGTTGCCGCACCTGCCCTTCCGAATCCCGCACCGCAGCGGCCGCTTCACCCGGAGCCCGCAGCTCCAGGTGCGCCTGGTAGAACCGTCGCAGCAGCTCCCGCCCCTGCTGCTCCAGCTCTCGCTCCAACTCGCTGTGCGTCTTCCTATGGGCCTCGTCGGACATCAGAAAGGCCTCCATCTGGGCAAACTGCTCCCGCGCCGCCGCGAACTCATCCTCGGGCTGTAACTGGGCGGCTACCGCTCGCAACTTCTAGCCCTCCCGCAAGCGTCGGGCCGCCTCCGCCACCAGCGGATACACCAGCACCCGTTTCGGCGCTGCCGCCTCGCTCCGCGCCAGCCGATCCTCTCGCTTCCCGCCCCGCGTGCTCCCCAGCTCGATCCAGTTCGCCCCCCGATAGCAGCTGCCCCGGTAGCGCTCCGGATCCACCAACGTCTCCACCAAAAACACCTCGACCCCGTAGCTCCGGGGCCAGTCCAGCGCCAGCTGCCGCACGGCCCGCGATAAGATCCGGCTCGCCAGGTTCTTGACCTGGACCCAGGGCAACACTAAATAGCGACTGTTCGAGACCACGTGCACCAGCTGGCGCGTCCGCGCCTCCGCCTCCCATCCGATCCAGCGGTCGCGCGCCGCAATCCGCCAGGCCGCGCTCGAAAACTGCACGCAGGCCACCACCCGCCCCGCCGGCTCCGAGGCGTAGACCAGGTAGCGCAGATGCGCCCCGAACGGCACCCGGTGGCCTAGATAGTGGTAGCGCCCCACCAGCTCCCGGAACAGCCCTCGTTGCTCCGGCGTCCGAACCGGCTGCAGCTGAATCTCGCCCAGGTCCCGGGCCGTGCCCACCAGCCGGGGACCCGGCTCTCCCCGCGCCGTCACCGGTACCCCGGTCGCTTTCCCCGGCGGCCGCCCCAGCCGCTTGGGGGGCAACACCAGCCCCCCCTGGCTCTCCAGCTTCTCCAGAAACTCCCGGCTCTCCCGCGCTTTCAGCGACCCCGTGCGGCGCTTCCACCCCAGCAACTCGCACACGGTGGCGGCCAGTTCCATCCGGCTCAGACCCCCACACGTCCCCACGATCTCCCGGATCAGGGCCTGCTCCGCTTTGCCCACCTCATGACCTAGGAATCGCGGCGCTTTGCTCTCCACACCCTCTGCCACAAACCTACGCTAGCAAACCGACGCACAAATGTCCAGTGCTTTTTTCCCTCTTTCAATTTTTCATCGCACCGGGATTCCACCGACTCACAGCGGGCAGAGTCTCAGGCCCGGCCCGGCGGCTATCCGAGCGCACCGCAATCCGACGCGTTTTAGCCGACTTATGCCCTTCGCCAAGCCTTATCTCGCCCAAAAGCGCCACTCGCTACGATTCGGACCCGGCTAACCTATTGTCAATAAAGGATAATGGTTCGCTCTAAAAGAGCCGCACCCAAATCAAATGACGCCATCCAGTCAGAATCCGCAGGCCAGTCTGGTATGGCTCAACGACCTGGATCGAGCCCTCATTCTCAATTCTGACGGCGACCTGATTCTGGCGCGTCTCAACCCCGAGGGCTATCACGAGCTAGCCCGCGCCAACATTGTTGGCGAGACCTGGGCACATCCTGCACTAACCGGAAGCCACGTCTACGCGCGCAGTAACACGGAACTCGTCTCGGTTCAGCTACCTCAGGCAGGACCCGAGGAATAGCCTTCCGAGACGAAGGAGCTTGTAAAGATGCCCCTAACCTTCGACATGCCCCGCGAGCAGCTCGCTACCTACACGGGTACCAATCCCTGCCCCTCTGACTTCAGCGAACTCTGGGAAAACAGTTTCGCTGAAATGGCCGAACTTGACCCGTCGATTGAGCTGGTCCCAGCTCAGTTTCAGACGTCCTCCGCCGAATGCTTCCATCTCTACTACGATGGCGTCGGAGGAGCTCGCGTCCATGCCCAACTGCTGCGCCCCAGGAACTCGACGGATCCCCACCCCGCCGTCCTCATGTTTCACGGTTATGCCGGAAATTCCGGCGACTGGTTCAGCAAGCTGCCCTACGTCTCTCAAGGCTATACGGTAGCCGCCATGGACTGCCGCGGGCAGGGAGGGCGATCTGAGGACCGGGGTGGTGTCACGGGGACAACCCTGAGAGGGCACATCATTCGGGGACTCGACGGACCTCCCGAGCAGCTCTTATTTCGCCAGATCTTCCTGGACACGGCCCAGCTGGCTCGGATCCTCATGGACATGCCCGACGTCGATCCGGATCGAGTGGGCGCGACAGGTCGCAGTCAGGGAGGAGGACTCACCCTTGCCTGCGCCGCCTTGGAGCCCCGGATTCAACGCGCTGCTCCCGTGTTCCCATTCTTGTGTGACTACCAGCGCGTATGGGAGCTCGACCTGGCTCGGGATGCCTACGGCGAGCTGCAGGACTACTTTCGCAACTTTGATCCCGTCCACGAACGGGAAGCCGAAGTCTTCATGCAGCTGGGATATATCGACGTCCAGTACCTTTGCCCCCGCATCCGTGCCGAAGTTTTTCTGGGCGTAGGACTCATGGATCGAATCTGTCCGCCCTCCACCCAATTTGCAGCCTACAACAAGATCGCAAGCAAGAAGTCTCTTGCCGTCTACCCCGATTTCGGCCACGAAGACCTACCAGGACACCAGGACCGGATCTTCCAGTTCATGACGGGTCTCTAGCCCGGATTTCTCATCGCTTGTCGTAGCGAGGCGCCGCAAGGGCCGTCCTGACAAGGCTTGCGACCGAGGCCCCCGCAGTCGTACTCGTGCAGTCCGTCGAGGAGGCCGAGAGAGCGTAACGCAGCCAGGACGGATGTTTGCGGCGACGCAGTAGACCAGCGATGAGAAATGCGGGCTAGCCCTGCCCTTTACCCGTAATTCGGTACAGGACAAAGTCATGTTTCTGGGTCTCCCAGAGCGAAGCCTTCACACAGGAGCCGGAGGTGTGAATAGCCCTGCCATATCAACTCATGACCCGGGGGCGCATCCTGGTTGCGTCCTAGGTATCCTCCGATGCGCGCCACCAGCCGTACCGCCTCACCCAGCTGCGAGGGCGGGTTCAAGCTTTTTTTTTGGCGTAGGCCCCCAGGACATGGAGTTCAAGATCCGAGAAGAGCACCTCGGCGGGCAGTTCCGGGGTTTCTCTGCCCAGCAGAGTCATCAGCATAATCCGCCAGGCGATGACCAGGTTGATCGCAATCGCCCGGCTGAGGCGCTCGGCGCTTCGGTGGGCGATCTCTTCGATGCGGCAGCCGGACTTCAGCACCCGGTGCCAGTCTTCAATGCGCCAACGCAGGCAATACCAGCGTAGGCATTGAACCGCCGCTTCGGGCGAGGCGAGAGTGGCGGTAGTCAGAAGGAACCACTCGATGGCTTCGGTTCCCGCAGGCGGAGAGTCCTCCCGCGCCTGAATCACCCAGATCTCGATGGGCTCCTTATCCGGGTAATATTTCGGGGGGCGAAGTTGGATCCGCCGATAGCGGACCGAGAGCTCCGCCCGGCGGCGGGGCCTCTGGGGCCGGGCCTTTCGCTTACTGAGCTTGGGCCGAGCGCTCTGGCGCGGCACCTGGACGCGGACCTGGGTCTGTACCGGCTCCTGTACGAGCGCTTCGAAAAGCTTGAACGGCTCCTCCGTGATGCCGCGGTTGTGTTGGGCGCGCACCAGTAGGTCGACCCCCGGGTAACGGCGTTGCTCCTCGAACAGCTCGAAGATATCCGCTTCCCGGTCGCAGACGTTGATCAGTCGCGTCTGGGGCATTTGGGCCGCCACTTCTCCGAGCTCGCGCAGCGCTTGAATCCAGCAGAAGGTCTGTTTTTCCTCGATCGGGATGGCCCAGCTCGGTCGCTTCTCTTGCGGCGATTTCAACTGCGGCGCCAGACACTGGGCGCGCAAGACCCCCAGCGGAAGTCCATTGGGGGCCACGGCCAAGGTCGAATGCAGGTGCAATCCCCGACTCTGGGCGCCGGTCTGGTTGCTGCCGATCACTCCCAGACCTTCACACTGAGCCAGGCTCGTATAGTCCAGATCGGTGCCGTCCTGCAGGCACAACACGGTGCGCTGCCCCTGCATGCGCCGCAGGGTGCGTTGCCGGTGAGGCTGCAGAATCTGGGGCAGGCTCACCGCGGCCTCGTCCGGGTGGTCGATCAATCGGTAGTAGGCCTTGACCGCCGGCCAATCCCCCTGGGCCACCCCGCTAAAGGCACGACCCGGTTCCTGCGCCTTGGACTCCACAATGTTCACCAGTCTTCGGCTCAGCCGCGCGTCCCCCAGCGGCGCGCCGCCAAACTCCTCTTCCGCCCAACTCTCGGCCTCGACCCCCTGGGCCGGAGCCAGCGGCCCCAAGCCGGCCCCCTCGGCCAACCCCAGGCGGGCGCGGAACTCCGGCTCCAGCGCATACACATAGATGTCCTTGATCGTTTCCTCCCGCTGGGTGAAACGATCCTGCCGACCCCGACCCTGGGTTCGGCCCACCCGGGTCCAGTTCGCTGCCCGATAGGATGCCCCCGAAAACCGGCTCGTGTCTACAAAACTCTCGACCAACCAGGGACGGTACCCATAGCGCTGCTCGAAGTCTTCGGCCAGCCGCTGCAGGCTCAGGCTCAACACCCGCGAGGCCAGGTTCTGACACTGCACGCTGGGTCGGATCAGAAAACGGCTCAGGCACACGACCCCGTGCAGATGGGCGCGCCTTTGCTCCGCATCCCAACCGATCCAGCGGTCCCGGTCCACGAGTTGCAACGCCGCGGCGGCAAAGCCCAGGCCCCCCAGCCAGCCGTGCTCGGAGCCGAGCAGATAGCGCAGCTGCCGTCCCACCAAGGGCCCAGCCCCCAGCGGATGCTCTTCGATCATCAGCTCGTTCCAGATCCGCATCTGCCCCGGCTCGCCCACCCCGATCAACTCCAGCCCCCGCACCTCCCCCACCTGCTCGGGCACCCCGATCGGCTCCTCCACTGGAGCCGCCAACCGTCGCGGACGGGGCGCCCCTTTCTGGATCCGTGGGGGCGGCAGCCGAAAACAGCCCTTCGCTTCCAGCTCCCGCAACGCCTTCAGGCAACCTCCCCGCTGGGGCCGCCCGCCGGGGTCATAGAATCGCAACTGATCGCAAAGAAAACCGGCCAACTCGCTTCGCGAAGAGAAATCCCCTTCTTCCAGCAGCCGGCTTACATACTCGATGCTCTCGGGCTTCGACAGGGTACGCTTGATCTGATTCTGGAGCTGCATGCCGCTCAGTTTGAACGACCCGAAACTCTTTGTTCAGTCCTTTATTACGGGTAAAGGGCAGGGCTAGCCCGATGCAGGTCTCCGCCAACCGGATTGCGGCGTCCGACCTTGGATCGCCAAACGCAACCACCAGGGAGGAATCAAGGGTGAACAAGCGTCTCTATTTCGCGATCGCTGTTCTACTGGCCATGGCGCCGGCCTTTGGGGAGGTGCGACTGCCGAAAGTACTTGGCTCCCACATGGTGCTGCAGCGAAACAGCGAGGTGAAGATCTGGGGCTGGGCGGATATTGGCGAGACGGTCCAGGTCAGCGGTGACTGGCTGAGCACTCAGGCCACTACCACAGCCGATGACAAGGGTCAATGGGAGGTAGGCGTCAAGACCGGCGAAGCGGGCGGACCGCACCGGTTGATCGTGTCCGGTGAGAGCAAAATCGAACTCGAGCAAGTTCTTTTCGGTGAGGCGTTGTGACTCGCGCCATGACTTCTATTGTACAGAAATACGTACAAATTACGAAATGCTTTTCGATCTAGGGGAGGAGACGAGGATCATAGGCAAAGGCCCTACTCGACATGACCTGGATGCTTCGCGCGTCGTCGTGTTGGGGATTGAGCAGGAAGTTGAATTCATCGGGGATCACCGCGGACGGGACCTGCAGAACAGAAGTGGATCCTTGTTTGAGCCAATCGTCCCCGCGCTGCTGGAGAGTGGGCAAGGCGGGGTGTGACTTCCAGTTCGGTGGCAGTTCATCGACCTCGATTCGCATGATCCTGAGGCTATCGGGCAGGTTGATTTCAAGCTGAAGCAGATCCAGAGGAAGGGCGGCCTTATCGACGTGCAGCAGGACTTCGAGTGCTGCCAACGCCACCGATCCAGAGGTGTAGACAACGTGCCGGCCTCTTGTGTGCCACCTTCCAGATGTGAGCAGTCCACCTCGACCAGCCAGTGGATCCACGGCGTAGGGTCGGCGACAGATTCGCCAAACGCGCACTAACTGAAAATTCCGTGGTTGATGCGGTGCAGCAACTCCTCGACTTGGCGTTCACCGATCTCGGTATCAAGAAAACTCACGGGTGAGTATCCGCCCAAGGCCTGGTTCCCCTGCTGCAGCCAAACCCTTGCCTTCTCCAAGGAGCCGAGAACGGTGGATGCCAAAAGGACGACGTAGGCGACCCGGTACAGTCGATCAGATTCGATGGGTGAAAGTTGCCGACTTGTCTTTCGTCTAGCGAGGGTGCGCGACGCGACACCCAGAAGGTGTGCCAAATCCTGAGATTTGAACTCAAGGACCTTCAGAAACGCCTCAAAGGCAGCGTACGGGAGTCCCCGGCGCAGGGCTCTCTGCAGCTCGCTCGGGTCGTTGATCTTTCTTTGAAAAACCTTTGCACCACCGAGCAAAGCGATAACTTTCCGGGTTTCCTCCTCTACCGGAGTTGCTGCCATATGTCAAAAATGTTACGGCCAGATGGCGAAGCTGTCAACTCGCGACGCTGTCGCAGTGGCGCTTCAGATGGGCTCGGAGATCGCTGTAGGTCGTGACTCGTGCCATAGTTCTTTTGTACAGAGTTACGTACAAACTATAGATACGACTTAGCCGAAACCATTGACTTCCTTGGTGGCTTTCGTCTAGTTAGTAGAGTATGCAGAGACCGAGCGGAAGGTTCGTTCTAGTCCTGGTATCACTTGCCGGCCTGCTCAACGGCGCTGGAGTAGCTCAGTCCAACCCACTGCCACCAGCCGCCCAGAGGCAGGTCAACTTCTCCAAAGACATCGAACCCATTCTTGGGAGCCGCTGTGTGCTGTGCCACGGCGCCGGGCAGCAGATGAAGGGTTTGCGGCTGGACAATCGACAGGATGCACTCCGGGGAGGCGAATCCGGGAAGGTGATCCTGCCTGGGAATAGCGGAGACAGCAAGCTGATCCGTCTGGTCGGAGCCGTCAACCCCGATAAAGTCATGCCTCCTGCCGGAAACCGACTGACGGCCGCAGAGGTTAGCACCCTGCGAGCCTGGATCGATCAGGGGGCCGAATGGGCCCTGGATGACCCCGCTGCCGAGAAGCTGACGACAGCAGCTGAGGAATCAGGCCACTGGTCTTTCCGTCCTCTGCACCGCCCAACCGAGCCGAGCGTCCACAAGAATGGCTGGGCGAAGAATGCCATCGATAGCTTCGTCCTGGCTCGACTTGAAAAAGAGGGTATTGAACCCTCTCCCGAAGCAGACAAAGCCACCTTGATCAGGCGACTCAGCCTGGACCTTATAGGGCTTCCTCCATCTGCCAGTGAGGTCACCGGCTTTCTGAAGGACGACCGACTTGAGGCCTATGAACATCTAGTAGACCAGCTTCTCAACTCGCCCCACTATGGGGAAAGGTGGGCTCGCTACTGGCTCGATTTGGCCCGCTACTCGGATAGTGATGGCTATCGGCAGGATGACTTCAGACCTCATGCCTGGCGCTATCGGCACTGGGTCATCGAGGCCTTCAACCGGGACATGCCCTTCGACCAGTTCACGATAGAGCAGATTGCGGGCGATGTTCTCCCCGGCTCCACCACCGAACAGAAGGTTGCCACCGGATTTCACCGCAACACCCCCAGCAACCGAGAGGGTGGCACCGACATGAACCAGTTCCGCTTCGAACAGGTGATCAATCGGACCAACGCGGTGGGAACGGTGTGGCTGGGGCTGACAGCCGGATGTGCTCAGTGTCACGATCACAAGTTCGATCCGCTGAGTCAGAAGGAGTACTACCAGCTCTTTGCTTTCTTCAACGACGCCGAAGAGACGAACATCGACGCGCCCCTCCCGGGCGAGCTGGGACCCTATCTGCAAGAGGCTGATTCCTATCGCCGAAAGCGGCTTGCTCTGCTAGAGAAGTACCGGGTCCCGGATCGCCAACCCTTCTGGGAGAAAAAGATGCTGGAAGCTATGGCCAATCCCGGAAAGTGGCAGAACTGGGACAAGGCCGCCGGCACCCTGAGGGTTGGAGACATGCATCCGGTCTACGGCATGGGCGAGAAGATACTCCGGAGTCCCCCGGCTCGGCGGAGCGAGAAGGAAGCAAAGATCCTCACCGATCACTACGTTCGCTACAGTTCCCAGGTAGTTCCGAAAAAAGTCTATGAAGAAGAACTCAATTTCGACCAGCTGCTGGAGGAGCTGAAGGAGCTGGACGCTGCCTTCCCTGCCCTGAGCCAGGCCCAGACGATTGCCACCGAGAGGAAACCACGCCAGACCCACCTCTACGTGAGAGGCAATTTCAAAAACCTGGGGGCACCGGTGGAACCAAGGATGCCCGGCTTCCTACACCCATCGCCCGATCGGCCACAGCCCCCCAGGCTGAGGCTGGCGAAATGGATCGTCAGTGAGGACAACCCTCTGACTTCGCGGGTCGTCACCAACCGATTCTGGCAGGAGCTCTTCGGCCGTGGGATCGTCTCCACTTCGGAAGACTTCGGCACCCAGGGGAGCAAGCCAAGCCACCCTGAGCTTCTGGACTGGCTCGCCGCTGAGTTCCGCGACACAGGCTGGAGCATGAAGCATCTGGTCAAGACTATCGTGCTATCAGCCACCTATCGCCAAGTCTCCCGAGCACGACCCGACCTACAGGTGAGGGATCCCAACAATGTTCTGCTCGCAAGCCAGTCAAGGACACGGCTTTCGGCAGAACTGATCTGGGACTCGGCGCTGGCGGTCAGCGGACTCCTCAATCCCGCCGTCGGAGGAAAGAGCGTGCGTCCCCCTCGTCCCAAGGCGGTGCAGAAGCGCGGCAGCTGGGTCGAAAGCGAGGGCCCCGATCGCTATCGGCGCGGCCTCTACATTCAGTATCAGCGCATGTCGCCCTATCCCTTCATGACGAACTTCGATATGCCCCCCGGCTACACTCCCGCTTGTCATCGGGGACGATCCAACACGCCTCTCCAAGCTCTGAATCTACTCAACGATCCGGTTTTTTACGAGGCCGCTCGTGCCCTGGCCGTGAGGATCCTGACGGAGTCCTCCGAAGACTCTCAGGATCGTCTGAACCATGCTTTCCAACTTTGTCTGGCTCGGACTCCCGATCGAGAAGAACTACAGTGGTTGGGTGAGGCGATCCAACAACAGACAGAAATCCTCAAGAAGGAACCGGACCTGGCCCACGCTACGCTGTCCTTCGAGCTCCCGGGCATCAAGCCAATCGATGCAGCCGCTTGGGTCGGAGCTTCCCGAGTACTCTTGAATCTGGATGAGTTCATAACCAGGGAGTAGACCATGACCCTCGAAGATTTCCGATCCATCCAGAACCGGCGCGACTTTCTTCAGAGATGCGCCGGGGGTTTTGGTTCGATCGCACTGGCGCAGCTGATGGCATCCGAAGGCCTGCTGGCCAGCGGTGCAACGACAGATTCCTCCGTCAACCCTCTAGCTCCGCGGGCAGCCCATTTCGCTCCCACCGCCAAACGTGTCATCTTCCTGTATATGTCTGGCGGACCCAGCCAGATCGATCTCTTTGACCCCAAACCCGATCTTCAGAAATGGCATGGGAAAGGGATTCCGGAATCGCTGAGAAAAGGCTTGAAACAGGCCTTCCTGAAGCCGAGCGCCACCCTGATGGCGAGCCCTCGGAAATTTAGCCGGAATGGCGAGTGCGGCACTGAGTTCTCCGACCTGCTTCCCCACACCGCCTCTTGCGCGGACGATATTTGCTTGCTGCGGGCCATGCACACCGACGCCGTCAACCACGATCCGGGAGAACTGCTGTTGACGACGGGCACGACGTTTCTGGGTCACCCCAGCATCGGATCCTGGGTCACGTATGGTCTCGGTAGTGAATCGCAGAATCTACCGGGCTACGTCGTCCTCAGCACCGGGTCCTTTCCCAGCGCCGGCGCCAACAACTGGTCCAATGGCTTCATGCCTTCCGCCTACCAGGGGACCCCGTTTCGCAGCAGCGGAGACCCAATTCTCTATCTGTCCAACCCTCCCGGAGTCAATCAGGAGGTCCAACGGGTTCACCTCGATGCCATTCGTCTCTTGAACCAGAAACGCTACGGCAACAGCGGCGACATGGAAATCGCATCGCGCATTGCCTCTTACGAATTAGCCTTTCGGATGCAGGGGGCGGCACCGGAATTATTAGATTTCTCTCAGGAATCGCCCGAACTTCTCGAGTCCTATGGGGTCAACAGAGAGGGAGATCGCGCTAAATCCTTCGCGGTAAATTGCCTGCTAGCGAGACGGCTAGTCGAGCGCGGTGTGCGCTTCGTGATGCTGAATCACGCCAACTGGGACTTCCACCACGGCTTGGAGAAGCGCCTCAACGAGTACTGCCACGATACCGACCAGCCGACGGCGGCCCTGCTCAAGGATTTGAAACAGAGGGGACTTCTGGAAGACACGCTGGTGCTCTGGGGAGGGGAATTCGGGCGCACTCCCATGGGAGAGCCCGAAATCCACGGTGGCGAACCGGGTCGCGACCACCATGTGAGCTGCTACAGCATGTGGTTGGCGGGCGGCGGAATCCAGGGAGGACAGGTTGTAGGTAAGACGGACGACCTCGGGCTCTACGGCGTCGAAGACCAGGTTCACGTCCACGATCTCCAGGCGACGATCCTGCACTGCCTGGGACTGGACCACACCAGGCTGACCTACCGCCACATGGGCCGTGACTTTCGTCTCACCGACGTCGCCGGAAAGGTAGTGAACAAGCTGCTTCGCTCCGCTTGATTTCCCTCGTGGCGGTGGTCTCCAGACCGCCGTGAGTCGAGCCAAAGGCTCGAAAGAAGAAAACTTCGGCCTGGAGGCCAAAGCTACGGGCTGGGTGGAAACAACTTTGTCTGTCTCGAACCACGAACATCATCTTGTATTCTCTGTACTTCTAGCCGGGGCTACTCTCCTGGGGATGGCCCAGGGCATCTGGGCCTCTGACGGTCCTCTTCGCATCCAGTCGCGTTCGGTCGTGTTTTCCTACCCTCAGAAGGATCCCTACGATCGGACCAACCACTACGGCTTCAACCACGCTCCCAGCATTGCTCGCCTCGACGACGGTCGTCTTCTCTGTGTTTGGTTTTCGGGCCCTTTCGAGGCATCGGTCCATCAGGTGATCCTGGCTTCCTACTCCTTCGATGGCGGCAGAAACTGGGAAAAACCCTTCGTTCTTCAGGATCAGCCCCGAGCTTCGGATTTCGACCCGGCGCTGATCGTAGACGGACGTCGCGTCTGGTTCTTCTACGTCTACGGCCGCTGGAACCGCTACCCGTTCATGAAAAGCCGTGAGGGCGAGAACCAGTTCATCGGCCCCGAGTCCTACCATCTCTACTCCCGCTGGAGCGATGACTTCGGCAAGTCCTGGTCGGGCGAGCGCCTACAGCACCCAAGTGCGGGGAGCCGCTCCAACGGAATCCGGTTGACGACGGGCGAGCTGTTGCTACCGGCTCACGACTTCCGAAACCGTCAGGAGTCGGGAGTCCTGAAGTCCGACGACCAGGGGCAGACCTGGCGTCGGGTCGGTGAGGTCCTCAACCCGGCGGGAGTCGATGAGCCCACCATTGCGGAGCTCAAGAACGGGAACATTTTAATGGCTCTACGAACTCGAGATGGCCACCTCTGGACCGCTCTTTCTCGAGACAAGGGCGAAAGCTGGTCAAAACCGAAGCGCCACCAGATGCTGGCCGCCGCGGCTTCCCATAATCTCTTCCGCGTCAGCGATGGGAGAGTCCTGCTTACCCATGACGAGTGCAAGCTGGGATCAAGAAGTCCTTTGACCATGCGCCTGACAGAAGATGCTAATCATTGGGGGGATCCCCTAATCTTGGCCGAGAGCGCCGTCCCCGGGGAAGGCAACGACTACTGGGGCTGCCAGGTGACCTACCCTTCCGTCTGCGAGCTCCCCGGGAAGATCTTGCTAGTCGTCTGGGCCCACATCAACATGTCCAACACCGAGCAATTCGGGGACATCTCCTCTGCCAGGGTCGAGATACTGGACTGATAGCCTGCTACCTCAGTCTGAGCAAACTTGGTAAAGCCCCCGGCAAAACCCTGACCCTATTCGGGAAGAAATTTTGCTCACCAACAGATGGCAGCGATCACCCGAGTCCTTCGAAATTCGCTTGTTCGATATTCTGCGGTTCAGCCTTTATCGGTTGCCTTCTCCAGAGCAAGGAACAAGGCTGAATCACAAACCGCAGAATACCGAACAGGCGAACTCCGAAGGCGGGAGCAGCAATGAAGTTTCAGCTTAGTCCCGCCCCCAGGAAGCACTGGCCCCATTCGAGAACGAAACTTCCGTCAGTGCTAGCTACGAACATCGAGAGCTGAGTGACGCTTGTAGCACGGGCACTCCTGCCCGTTGGTGTCCTCCACGGGCAAGAGTGCCCGTGCTACAGGTCACTGCTCTGTCAGATGCTGTCTCCTACACCTTCCCTCTGCCAAATGAAGTTTCAGCTTAGACAAGCGCCTGAGTGATCCGCTGCACCCTATGGTGCAGGGAAAAACCTCAGTCGAGGGACGTGGCGGCGGTCTTCAGGCCGCCGAGGGTCGAGCCAACGGCTCGAAAGCGGAAGACTTCGGCCTGGAGACCGAAGCCACGTCCGCCAACCGTAGGAACCCAATGAAGTCTCAGCTTGGCCCTACCCTACCATTTCCAGGATCAATTGGTTGACCCTGGCTGACGACTCCATCTGGACCATATGGCCGGCACCCCCGATGATCTCGGTCCTCACATTTTGCGGCAGATTGTCTGCATGAGAGGCGGGGACGATCTGGTCCTCCTGTCCCCACACTGCCAGGACCGGCATCGACAGCTCGCCCAGTCTTTCTGCTAGCACCGTGCTCTGGACATCTCCGTTACGGAACTGGCCGGCAAGAGTCTTGAGGGCTTCCTCGACCCCGTCGATGCGCTTGAACGCCAACACGTCGTTGACCATCTGCCGGGTCACCTGCGAGGGATCGTGGAACAGTTTCTCAACCTCTACCCTGGTGTCCTTGCGCCGCCGGGACTCGATAAAGCCGTCGATGTAGGCGCCATTGATTTCCGTCCCCAGGGCGGCACTGCCGATCAAGGTAACAGAGGAAACCAGCTCCGGATGGGCCAGGGCCAGGATCAGAGCCACCGCACCACCCAGCGAATGACCGACGAGGTGAGACGGACCCAGCTCAGTCACTTCGATGAAGCCCTTTACCACCTGAGCCAATCCCTCTAGACTTCCGTCACCAACGTCCTTGCTGGAGGCGCCATGACCGGGCAGGTCTAGAGCGTAGACCACGTGATCGGCAGCCAGCGTTTCGAGATTGAAGAGCCAGTTGTTGAGTCCACCGCCGAAGCCATGGATGAGAACCAGAGGGTCCCCACTGTCGCCGCGTTTCAAAAAACGAAGACGGCGACCCTCTACCTCTACCGTCTGAGGGCCCTGATCCTCAGCCGACTCATCCTCGGGTTCGGACACGAAGTTAGCCTGAAAATCTGCGATGTAGCTTTCGATCTCGGCATCGGAAATGGACTCATCGGCCACCACCGCCAGCAGCGCTCCCACCGGTAGTACCTCGCCGGGCTTGGCTATCTGCCGTCGGAGAACACCAGCGTCCCTTACCTCTACGGCTGCCAGGATCTTCTCAGTTTCCACCTCGGCGACCTCGTCACCGGGAGCAACCTTGCTCCCCTCTGTATTCAGCCACTGCACCAGGGCTCCCTCCTTCATGGATAGGCCCCATTTCGGCATCGTCAGCGGTCGAATTCCATCGCTCATCGTTCATACTCCATCACTCTACGCACGGCCGCCTCAACCTTGCTGGCGTTGGGAATGTAGAGATCCTCCAGAGTGTCGCTGAACGGTACCGGTACGTGGGGAGGCGTCACCATATTGATCGGTGCCTTGAGCGCGCCGAAGGCCTTCTGGGAAACCAGGGCGGAGATTCGCAATGTTGCAGCGGGGACTGGCTTCGTCCACGATGACCAACCGACCGGTCTCTTCGACGCTCTCCAGAACCGTGTCCTCGTCTAGCGGTGAGGTCGAGCGCAGATCGATGAGCTCACAGCCGATCCCGTCCCGGGCCAGGGCCTCGGCCGCCTGGGCAGCAATGTGCACCATCCTTCCCAGGGCGACCAGCGTGACATCATCCCCGTCGCGCACGATATTCGCCTCGCCCAGAGGGATGGTGTAGGACTCCTCGGGAACCTCTCCCTCAGTCGAGTACAGCATTTTGTGTTCGCAAAAAATAACCGGATCGTCGTCTCGAATCGCCTCGATCAGCATCCCCTTGACGTCGTAGGGCGTCGCCGGAACCACACCTTTCAAACCCGGGATGTGGGTAAAGATCGGATAGAGGCACTGAGAGTGCTGGGCCGCCGCCCTGAGACCTGCTCCAATCATGGTTCGGATCACAACCGGAGTCTTCGCTTTACCGCCGAACATATAGCGAAACTTGGCGGCCTGATTGAAGATCTGATCGAAGCAGACGCCTAGAAAATCGATGAACATCAGCTCGACTACCGGGCGCAGCCCCGAAGTGGCGGCTCCGATTGCGGCTCCAATAAAGGCGGACTCACTGATCGGGGTATCAATCACCCGATCACCGAATTGGCTCCAGAGCCCCTTGGTCACCCCCAGAGGACCTCCCCAGGCATCCATCTCTCCGGGCGACCCGGATCCGCCCGCGATGTCTTCCCCCATGATCACCACCCGCTCGTCCCGTTCCATTTCCTGTACCAGAGCTTGGTTCAGGGCCTGCTAATAGGTTATTTTTGGTTCATCCGGTAAATGGGGAGGTGCCGCCAGTCAAAGGTAGGCCATGGAAACTGCCGCACTATGCAAACCGTGGAAAAACAAGTAGTTCTGGAGGAGAACTGGCAAGTGCTCGCAGTTGTTTTTCCACCGTTCGCACAGCGCTTGGAAAACTCCGTATCACGGGCTTGCTGGCCCGGTTCGATGTCGCTCGGAGTTTTCCACAGTTCCCACGGCCTCTGCTACTGCAGCCGACTATATGGACAAGCGAACGGGGAGCAGATTTGGGATCCGGAAGGTGCCAACCACGTCCCCACCTCCCCATTTACCGGATGACCCTTATTTTTCCCATCTTTTTCCTCTTCCTTAGTAGGACACGTAAACATCCGTCAAGAGTGCCTCTGAGCTCGGCTTTGGAGAGGCCTTGGCTTCCATCACCGCCTCCTCGATCAAGCTCGCGACCTCTGCATCGATGGTCGCCAGTTCCGCTTCCTCGACCAGTCCAGCCGCAATCACGCTCTTGGTAAAGTGCTTGATGCAGTCCTTATCTTTGCGCAGCCGCGCCACTTCGTCCTCGGCCCGGTAGGTCTGGGCATCGCCCTCGAAGTGACCGTAATAGCGGTTGACCTTGCACTCGATCAGCGTCGGCCCTCCTCCCTCGCGGGCACGGCTGATCGCCTCCCCCGCCGTCTCGTAGACACTGAAGAAGTCGTGCCCATCGACAACGACGCCCGGCATATTGAATCCGCTGGCTCGATCTGCAACATCGTCACAGGCGGTCGAGTACTTGACGGAGGTGGCTTCAGCGTAGCCGTTGTTCTCCACCACGAAGATACACGGGAGTTGCCAGATCGACGCCAGGTTGAGACTCTCGAAGGTGGTTCCCTGGTTGGAACCTCCGTCTCCCACAAACGCCACTGCAACCGCCTTCTTCCCCAAGGTCTTGGCCGCCAGACCAGCACCACAAATCAGAGGGGGGCTTCCCCCTACGATGCCATTTGCACCCATCATTCCCTTGTCTAGGTCGGCGATGTGCATCGAGCCTCCCTTGCCCCCGCACAGCCCATTGAGTCTGCCATAGAGCTCAGCCATCATGCCCTTGATGTCGCATCCCTTGGCGATGCAGTGGCCATGCCCTCGATGGGTACTTCCGATCCTGTCGTCGTTGTCTAGATGCAAACAGACTCCGGTGGCGATCGCCTCCTCACCTGCATAGAGGTGGACAAACCCCGGAATATCACCGGTTTGGAATTCAATATGGATGCGTTCCTCGAACTCCCGGATTCTCCTCATGATCCGATAGGCCTGCAACGCTAGTTCATGATTGAGTTGCATGTTTGCTCCTTTCGATTCCTTCCGAAACCCGAATGGGACCCTGCCGTAGCAGGCCCTGCCGAGCCGCCAGTTCCATCACACGCTTTACCCGGATGGTCAGAGGCCCGCGACGATCGAGCCGTACGGTGACACGATCGTCGGGGGAGAACTCCATTTCCCGCTCACCATCGAGGGCGATCACGCCCCGAGGTGCCCTTATATGCTGCACTTCGTCCGCGTGGATCTGGTGCACGGCCGTGATCCCAACCGGCACGATCAGACCGGGTGCGATCGGTGCCGTGACAAGGGTCGCCGCACCCTCGGCTGAGGACAGATCAACCCGGAGTCCGTGAGCGTCGAGCCTCGACACCGGCTGGAGAAGGGCTGCAATGGTGGAAAGTCCAATGGAGTCCGCCTCGGCAAAGGTGACAAAGATCTGGTCCAGTTCTTCGGGGCGCCAGAGCGCCTTCGACCCTGTCCACAAGGCTGTGCTGACGCAGGCGTCAACCAGAGCCACGTCCTCTCGTCCATTCACCTTAACACGCAGGATCTTGTTGCGGATCGTTGCTTCCTCGGGGTCGAAGTGGCCTGCTATGGCCAACCCAGTGGCGAGTCCTGCAATAGTGGCTTCTCTCAGCGAGGGAAAAACGTTGTTGGTCCCAGTCGACAGGGCAGTAATTGGAACCTCGCCCGAGACTCGCGCCACCAGACGATGAGTCCCGTCCCCTCCCAGCACCAAAAGAGCTCGGACCCCGGCATCGACCATCTCCCTGGCAGCTATCAGAGTCGCCTCCGGACCATCTTCTGGCGGCATATCCAGGAAAAGTACTTCGGGCCAATCAGCACGGGACTGCGTCGACGTGGCCAGGACTCGACGGAGCCTTCCCGCGATGCCGCCGCAGTCGGTCATCATGTAGACGAGTTCCACTCCCGCAACGCCCAGACCGGAAAGGATCCGAGCAATCATGTTGCTCTTTTCTGCGATCGGGAATACCGATGCCTGGGCCACCAATCTGCGGATGTCACGGCCCGCTGCCGGGTTGGCCAGGATGCCGACACTACGTTGATTCCGAGGAGAGGTCATGTGGCGAGCATTATCGCTTCCTGGGTCCGGACTCGCAACGCTGCAGCGTTGAAGCCCCACAAAATCCGCCTCTTTCCCTTGGTCAGGTAGAAATACGACGCGCGCAGCCGTAGGCGGAGAGTTACCGGTACGCACCCTTTCGGTTGTGCGCCGGGTTCCTAGTTCCGCCATAGCTCACGTTTCCGCAAGCCCCCTTTGTCATCCCGGACGGTCGGATTTCCCGAGTCCGGTTGGCGACCACGACTTTCCTCCCACGGTCTTCCCTTACCCAACGAGGCTTAAGCGCTCGCTCGCATTCACCCCTCTCGGGTCCGGTTTGCCGCCGGTCTCGACAAAGCTTGCCCTGTCACCGCATTCTCAGGTACTGAGCCCTGGGCGGTGGGCGCTTCCTTGCCCGTCATGGCCGAGAGTCCCTTCGCCCTTTCCGGGTATTACCCTTCCAGGAGCCGCCTCCAGGCGGCTTGGGCCGGCGTTACCCGACCGTCTTCGCTCCTACGGACTCATGCGCCAGACCGGGATGCTCCGTGGGCCTTCGCTCTCGCTCGGTCCCTCGGTCTTCGCAGGTTGCTGCGAGCCCCTGCTGCAAACCGGCCCTTCCCGACATTATCTCTGCAATCCTTGCCCAGGTGCCTGGACCCCTACCCGGCGGCGATCTCCCGGTGCACTTGCTCGTTTCTTCCCGGGAGACGTCGGCCTCACCTCACAAAGGACAGGTTCGGCTCGCCAGACAATCCCTGCATGGCAACTTCCACAGGGGGGCTTATTTCCGGGCTGCAGTCATTCACTCATGTTCAGGCTCCCAGACTCGCTAGGCCTCCAGGTTGCTCCCGCCGCTTCCTTCGAAGGGCGGCCAGGCCGTTTACACCGCGCATCTCTCGGTTGGTTACCTGCCCCGAGCTGCGGTATCGCTACGTGTGTGAACGAACAATTCACACGGCTGGACTTTCTCCAGCTGGATTGCAGCCTTGTCGGCTGCTCCCCTTTGCCCCTGCCCTCGCCCGAGCCCGACTTTCCACTAATCAGGGCAAGGGCAAGGGAAAGAAGGCTCTAAGCCAGGACCGGCGCTCGTCGGGGGAGTCGGCGAGCCAGGACGAGCGTGGCGGCGGCGATCCCGGCGCCGAGATAGAACACGGCGGAATAGCCAAGGTAGGACCAGAGAAAACCTCCGACCAGCGGCATGAGTACGGCGGCGACATGGTTCATGGTGATCCCCATGGACAGTGAGGCGCGCAGTTCCTCGGGTGCGGCGATTCGCCCGATGTAGGTGGACAACGACAGCGTGAAGAGCATGAACAGGTTATCCACGACGTAGAGGACGAAGAGCACATTCACGTTCTTGACGGCACCATAGCCAACGAAAATCAGGGTCAGGGCGGCGAAGTTCACTGTAAGAACAGATCTTTCCCCGAAGCGATCAATCAGTTTTCCCACAAAAGGAGCCATACAGATGTTGGCGCAGCTGTTGATCAAGGAAAGAGTAATGATGGTGGTCACGTCGACTCCGAATGTCTTGACCAGCGCAAACAAGGCAAAGGTAACGAAGATTTGCCGGCGACAGCCAGCCAGAAACTCGAGCCCATAGAAAAGAGCGTACTTTCGCTTCAGCACCAGGCGCACGGGGGAACGATGGCCAAGATTTGTATCCATGAAGAAAAGAGGAATTGCTCCCAGTATCGCGGCCAGGCCAATCATCTGGTAGATTCCGGAAAAGGAGAAGGTGTCGGCAGTCCAGAAAACACACAAGATGCCGATCACACCGGAGAACGCAGCAAGGCTCTGCATCCTCCCCAGGACCCGCCCCTGAGCGCCGGGCGCCGCCAAACCCAGAGCCATACTGGCAGCGGTTGGCATCCAGACGTGAAATCCGATACTCCATAGAAAGGAGAAGGCGATGAGCGTCGGAACGGTTTCGGTGTAGCCATAAGCAAAGTAGCCCGCCCCGAAAATCATCAGGCTAAAGGCTGCCACTCGGGGCTCGGCCAGGCCCACCAGTAAACCGACCATAGGCGCGGCCAGAAAACCGGGGATCTCCCTGATTGATTCCAGTATGCCCAACTCTTCCGGGGCGAGACCGATCTTCTCTACGGCAAAGTTGTTGAAGATGGCGAAGTGGACCTGAATCGCGATGCCCTGAGCGCAGATGGCTAGCACGAAGAGAACAATATTGCGACGTAGTGAAGGGTCTCGCCTGAAAACCATCAGGAGTCTCGATTCTCCCTGTTCCTAGCGGCCTCCGGCAGTCGCTTGGTGCCTTCTTACCACAGTAGTCCGACGGAGATCGCCGAATCGTATTCCGCTGCTGGTGGGTTGTCAGCTCAAGCCCACGCCCATGTTTTCTGGTGCAATCGGATATATAGTAGGCGCTAGCGGGCGATGCCAAGGCAGAGGTTGTGAGGACGATCCAAGTGAACATTGTGCTGGTCCATCCGCTTATTCCTCAGAACACGGGCAACATCGCCCGGCTCACTGCTGCCACCGAAACCGATTTGCACTTGATCGAGCCACTTGGATTCGAATTGTCCGACCGCTATCTGAAGCGAGCCGGCCTCGACTACTGGGAGGAGGTGCGACTCTTCCTGCACCCGACATGGGAGGCATTCTTGGAGGAAGCGATGCCTGAGCGACTCTGGCTCTTCAGCGCCAGAGCCTCGACACCGTTTACCAAGGTCTGTTACAGACGGGATGACTCCCTCGTGTTTGGAAATGAATCCGAGGGACTACCCGCACACTTGCAACGACGCTACGCCGATGTCCGATTGCGCATTCCCTTTGAAAATCAACGTGTTCGTAGCCTCAACCTCGCCAACTCAGTGGCGGTGGCACTCTATGAAGCGAGGCGACAGTTGGAGATCCCCTGAAGCCCGGTCGGTGATACGACCAGCCGCCCCGGCCCTATTCAGGAAAGAACCGTCCACTCACCACGGCATCACTGCTCACTCCGTCACTTCACCACTCCACCACTCCACAACTCCACCACTGCTAACCGTTCACTCGATAAACTGGTCAAAGATCCGGCCAGACACCGGATCCTTCAGGATCAGCTTCACTCTCCCGTCCGGCATTCGCTCCTGCTTGATCACGATGTTCCCTTCGCAATCCCGCGGCGCCTGACTCGGTGTCTTGGTGCTCGTGCTTCCCCGCCACGGATCTAGTTCGATCGCCTCCCATCGCTTGCTTTGTGCGGAGCGGTAGCAGGCATCAATGACGGCATTGACTACGTATCCATCATAGAAACTCTCAGCAGGGGATTGCTGGCGCTCCAGGGAATCGAACATGTCGGCAAACATCTCGTTGTAACCCAGCTCCGCAAGCTCGTCCCCGACCGGAAAGAGCCAGCCTTTTTCCTCTTCGGTCTTCTCCGACACATATCCCGAACCACCACCGGACGAATACACCTCAAAACCAGTTCGTAGAAAGTGATTGAGCCAGATCGTCCCCTCTGTCCCCTGCACCTCGTCTCTCAGATCCATACCCCCACGAAAGGTCCAGCTCACCTCAAACTGTCCCAGGGCCCCATTCTCGAACTTTATCAGGCCGATGCCGTTATCTTCCGCCTCCACCGGATGCACCAGGGTCTCGGCCCAACATATTACCTCGACAGGCCGGATACTCTTTCCCACGAAGTTGCGGATGATCTCGATGCAGTGACATCCCAGATCGACAATGGCACCCCCTCCTGCCTGCTCTCGATCCCAGAACCAACCGCTGTGAGGACCCGAGTGGGCTTCCCGGGATCTGACCCAGGTTACTCGTCCGATGGCACCCGAGCGGACCGTCGCCACCGCTTTCAGAGTCTTCGGGGTATACACGAGATCCTCCAGATAGCCGGCGAAAATCCCTGCCTGCTCGACCACTTCCAGTATTTCGCGAGCCTCCCGGGCGGTGCGCGCGAGAGGTTTCGTACAGAGGACGGCCTTGCCGGCAGCAGCAGCCAGCTCAACGGCCTCGCGGTGGACCTGGTTGGGCAGTCCTATGACGACCACGCCGGTTTCGGGGTCAGCGATGGCTCGATTCAGATCGGCACTGAAGCGGGGAATACCCCATTGACCCGCAAACGCTCTGGCCCTTTCTTCGTCGCGTGAGTAGACCATACCGATCTGCTTCCCTGCCCCCAGCAGGGCGCGGGTGTAGAACTCTCCGATGAGACCCGTTCCCAACATGCTGACTTTCCTGGATCTAAGATCGTCTTTCACTCTTCCTCCTGCGAGTTGAAATTAGCCGGTGCCATCCCTGTAGAGCTCTTCCCAGGAACTGACACCCGAGATTTTGACAGGCCTCACCATTTGACCACAAGATAACCTCTTCCTAGCCCGCATTTCTCATCGCTGGTCTACTGCGCCGCCGCAATCATCCGCCCTGGCTGTGTTACGCTCGGTCGGCCTCCTCGACGTACTGTCAAAGTACGACTGCGGTGGCCTCGGTCGCAAGCCTTGCCAGGACGGCCCTTGCAGCGCCTCGCCACGACAAGCGATGAGAAATCCGGGCTAGGAGCCTGTCCCCCAACAATTACTTGGCTTGGTACCTCAGAGAGGCGATACTACGGTCGCGATCTGTCCGGACGTGGAACCGGCACCCCGATAGGAGAGCTTGTGGAGACATCGCTTGAATCCTGGGACTTTCTGATCATATCCGTCTATCTGCTTGGAATCGTTGGGCTGGGCAGCTACTTCGCTGGCGGCATCAAAACGTCCGACGACTTCTTCCTGGCTGGCCGCAGCTTCTCCTGGTTCCCCCTGGGCCTCTCCATCATCGTCTCCCTCATGAGCGCCAACAGCTTCCTGGGGACTCCAGGATACAGCTACGGACACGACCTTCAGATGATCGCCGTGGCCCCCCTGATGCTCCCGATCATGTTGATCGTCCTCTACTTCTTTCTCCCCACCTTCTACCGCTTTCAGGTGACCACCGCCTACGAGTACCTGGAAATCCGACTTGGAGCGGGCTCACGCTTGTTGGCCACGTGCTTGTTCCTGTTGACGCGCCTGGGTTGGGTGGGAACCGTGATCTACGTCCCCTGCGTCCCCCTTTCCCGGGTAGCTGGGATCAGCCTGGAGCTCTGCGTCGTCTCGGTGGGCGTGGGAGCCACCTTGTATACAGTTCTGGGCGGGATGAAAGCGGTGGTCTGGACGGATGTCATCCAATTCTTTGTCCTGATCGGGGGCCTGCTGGTGATGGTCGCCACCCTGATGGAAAACGTAGACGGAGGAGCGTTCGGAATCTGGGAAAAGGCTAGTGCTGGGGGTAGGACCACCCTTTTTCAGTTCGAGGGAGACCTCTTCCGGGACACCACGATCTGGGCCATCTTTATTGGCAGCATCGCAGCCTTTCTGGCCGACTACGGAGCCGATCAGGTAGCCCTCCAGCGCTATTTCAGCGCCCGCAGCCTGAAGGACAGCCAACGCTCCATCCTCTGTAACGCCGTGGCCGTAATTCCCCTGGTTCTGCTGCTGGGTGCGCTGGGATTGGGCCTGTTTGCCTTCTATCAGCAGTCTCCGGATCAACTCCAGGCGGGTATCGAAAAAGACCACGTGATGGTCTTCTTCGCCGCCACTCAACTTCCCACTGGATTCGCGGGCTTGATGATCGCGGCCATCTTCGCCGCCACCATGTCGAGCGTGGACTCTGGCATCAACTCCATGAGCACGGCCTGTGTGGTGGACATCTACCGACGCTGGATCAGTCCTCCAGCTGGTACTGACGAGGACAAGCTCTCCCCTCAGGAAAAGGGCTCGGAGCTGAAGCTGGCCCGTGGACTCACTGCCTTCTGGGGCTTCGTGGGAACAGCGACAGCTCTCTTCGTCATGCCTCATGCAGGCAGCATCGTACTCATGAGTGTGATGGTGATGGGCCTCTTTACAGGCCCCCTGTTGGGCATTTTCCTGCTGGCCCTTTTCACCCGCACGACCCGAGACCAACCCTGCTTGGTCGGGGCCCTGATGGGTTGGTCCGCGGGGGCCTACTTTGCCTTCGCCACCGAGATGACCTTCTGGTGGTGGTCGCCTCTTGGATGCTTTATTACGGTTCTGGTTGGTTGGGGCCTCAGCGTCGTGATCTCCGGACCGCCAGCACCTCAGCAGGAGCCGGTCGAGGTGGCATCTGAGGTAGGTGAGTGAGGAAGGAGCCGAGACAGAGAATGAAACCTCTATTGCTGCTTATCTTGGGAGGAGTGATGTCCGGCAACTGTCTGACAGCCGCTTCAGTCGACAAGATCAAGAAGATCAATTGCAAAAGCAAGAAATTCGGACGCAAGGAGTGCTCGGTAAAGGGGGACATCAAAGCCATTGTCTTGCTCGAACAGAAGTCTGAATCACCCTGCGTCGAGGGCTCCTCGTTCGGCTTCAAAGACGACCATGTCTGGGTCGACCAGGGCTGCTCGGGCAAGTTTGAGGTGAGCTACTCCAGCGATCAGGACTCCGGGTGGTGGGGCAATTGGAACCAGCAGAGCCAAGTACAGAAGCGCCGCATCAGCTGCAAGAGCAAGCGCTTCAAGCCCAACACTTGCCGCGTGGAGGGGACTATACAGAGCCTCAGGCTGCGCAAGCAGAAGTCTGACTCCCCCTGCAGTCTGGGGGTCAGTTACGGCTACCGTGGCGAGTCGATCTGGGTCAGCCAGGGCTGTGAAGCAAGTTTCGAGGTCGAGTACGAACCCGGCATCTCTGCCAGCAAACCCGCGCCCTGGGGTAGCCGTAACCAGAAGAGAAAGGTCAGCTGCAGTAGCAAGCGCAACAAGCGCCAGACCTGCCGTGTCGACGGGCCCATCGATACCCTGCAACTGCGAAAGCAGAAGTCGAACTCACCCTGCGTTGAGGGCGAGAGCTACGGATTCGCAGGCGACCGCATCTGGGTCGACAAGGGCTGCCGGGCCGAGTTCGATGTGAAGTACCGCAGCTACTGACGCCGCCGTATTTCGAGATGCATACTTGTTCTATTCGTCGAAAAATCAGGGAAATATGGACCGATTCTACTGTTTTCGCAGTAGATCAGTTTCTACTGCGCAGTATGACCCGTCTACCAATTGAGGGGAATGGTCAGCATCACGATTGAGAATGCCGTCAAGGTGCTGGGTCAGGTTCGAGCGGTCGACGGAGTCTCGCTGGGGATCGAAAAGGGAGAACTGTTTTTTCTGTTAGGTCCTTCGGGCTGTGGCAAAACCACGCTACTGCGAGCCATCGCAGGATTCTCTCCTTTGGAAAGAGGGCGAATTCTGTTTGACGACCGGGACGTCAACGATTTGATGGGAAGTCTCGTGATCGACTCCACACCAGCAGTTGATCAAAGCTTGGCAACATACGATCCAAACAGGGGCCTCCGCAACTGAACTGAGCAAGTTGTCGGAAATGCCGATCAGAAAGACATGAAATAGAACATGAGGTATGAGATGAAGAAGGTATCTATTGCCGCTTTTATTCTGGTTGTAGTCTCGATTGCCATGACCTGCGCGCCGGATGCACTGGCTCAGGACAAGTGGAACGCTTACCTGCGCGGCTTGGAGGAGGTTCCGACAATCTCTAGCCCGGCTCGCGGGACTTGTACGCTGGAAACAAATGAGGGTGGGACCGAGATTCAGTACACACTCAGTTACCAGGAAACGGTCGGGGAGGTCTTGCAAGCCGACCTATGCTTCGGCCAGAAGGGTGCCAATGGGGGAGTGTCGGTCTTCCTCTGTTCGAACTCGGACAGCGCCCCTGAGGGCGTCCCAGCGTGTCCTGTTTCCGGCACGGTGTCTGGATCGTTTACAGCGGTAGATGTTCTCGGTCCTTCGGGCCAGGGAATCTCAGCCGGCGAGCTTGGGAAGCTATTGCAGGCTATGCGCCGACGCGCGACCTATGTAAATGTCCACTCAAGTGAGTTCCCAGCCGGCGACCTTCGGGGCCAGATCCGAAGAGCCAACTAGAGCCCCCTGGTCGCTGAAAAATTCACACACTGCTGATCAAACCTGCCGGCATCGCGGTGGTGCTGGTGGACCAGAGCGGTGAGCTGCACGCCTTTCTGCTGGTGGAGCGGGGCAGCAGCCGCGGTCCCACCGTGGACTACTTCTACGATATCTGGCATGCCTCCACCAGCCATCAACGCAGTAGCTGGTCGATACCCAAGCGGATCTTTGAGGGGTACGTAGGGGCCTTGAACGGGGTGATCCAGCTCAAGAGTGGACGGATCGTTCTTCCCCAGCAGTTCTGGGTTCCCGGACTTCGTTCGGAACCTCCAACGGGTTCCCATGTAGTCACCACCAACTATTCTGACGACGGCAGCAAAACCTGGCAGCTCTCTCCGGCCCGTCTCACCTCCCCCTGCCGTGCCGACTACATTGGAAGCAACTACGGCGCAACCGAACCCGTCATTGCTCAACTGCAGGACGGTCGTGCCTGGATGTTGATCCGGACCCAGACCGGATTGCTCTACGAGTCCTTCTCGTCAGACGGAGCCGTCTGGTCAGAGGCCACACCTACGCGCTTCCTTTCTTCCAATTCCCCGGCCAACCTGCTGCGCTTGTCGGATGGCAGGCTGGTGGTCTTCTGGAACAACTGTGAGAACCCGTCCCGGGTGGATGGGGCACCGGTCTATACCACCCGCGACGCCTTGCACGTCGCCATTTCCCGAGACGAGGGCCGCAGCTGGCAGGGATACCGCGAGGCCTTCCGAGATCCCCATCGCAATCAGCCTCCTCCCAAGCGAGGCGACCGCGGAACCGCCTATCCCTTCTCGACGCTGACGAGCGAAGGCTCGACAAGAAGACTTTGGCCTGGAGAGCAAAGCTACTTCAAGGAGCTTCCACCTTCTCTGCCTTGGCACTCTTGAGCGAGCGGATCAGAGCCTCGACTCCGAGAATAGACTCGAGCCCTTCTTCTCCGGACGTGCTCACCGAATGGATCCCGTCCAGGGCTTCCAGAAAATGGTCTCTCTGGACTCGCATCACATCGCTTCGATCGTGGACCAGAGTCTTTTCCGTTCGCTTCCCCGTTTCTCTATCACCGTGTTCGACCGTGTGGCGAACCTGGTCCACCTGCAAATAGCCTGCCTCGCCTTGAAAAGTGTAGCTGCAGCGTCCTGGATGTGCGACGTAATCTATGTGCAGCTCTGCAAGTCTGGGGGAGGGGTATTGGATTACGGCACTGAGCAGATTGGGATTGCTTTCCAGGGGAAGTCCCGGAACCAGGACGCCCTGGGCATAAACAGATTCAGGTCGCTCTCCCGATATCCAGAAGAACGTATCGAACCCGTAGACGTAGTCGAGGGCGGCGGAGCCGAAGAGAGTCTTCTGATGTCGCGACCGGGACAGGCCCAGAGTCTCGTGGGAACCAACCTCGAAACGGGCGTAACATACTCGTCCAATCACACCATCATCGATCAGTTTCTTGGCGTACAGCATTTCAGGCATGAAGCGCTGGACAAATCCGATGTTAAGCAGCAACCCGCTCTTCCGTTGAGCCGCGACCATAGACCGCGCCCCTTCTCCACTGTCGGAAATCGGTTTCTCACAGAAGACGTGGGCTCCCGCCCCCATGGCGGCAACGGTCAGAGCTGCGTGAGAGGTAGGGGGTGTCGCGATGACAACGATCTCGGGCGAGGTGGCGACTGCTTCCCGGAAATCGCTCCACTGGCGAACTTCGGGCGCAATCTCCGCTGCCTCGGCCAGTCCCTCAGGCCTGGCATCACAAACTTCTACCGACAGATCTTCTCGTTCCCGCAGCAACCCGAGATGGCGTAGACCTATCGAACCAGTTCCGACCACAAGGGTTCTCTTCGGCATTGGCGAAGTGTGCTTCCTGATCGGTGCGTGTCAACCGAAGGGCCCGCGCGGTCCTTAACTGACTAGAAGGACCCTGACTCCACCGGGCGGTATCTTCACCCTGAACGGGTCCCCTTCCACCCCTAGCACACGATCTTCAATCAAGTCGCGCACAGCGGAAAACTCCCATTTGGGGGCCAGCGCAGCCTCGGCAACCCGGGGCTCCAGGTTGAACAAGAACATCAAGGTGCCCTCTCGCCTGGATTGGGCCAACTGAACGATGATCCGATCGCCTTTCGTCTCGACGGATGGTTCGACACCTAACGATCGTATCAGGGGAATCAGCACCTCATCGCGAGCCGGGTCGTCGAAAGCGTCCCACAGAGGTACCGTGATCCAGCTAAAACGGTGATCGGGGGTGTGCATTCCCACCACTTCATCGCCAAACCACGCAATCGGCTCAGCCTGACCTGAAAGTTGGAGCCCGATATAGTTGCACTCCTGGGTTATCGAGGCCTCACCCATCTGCAAGCGCAAGCGATTGGAGCCATCGCGGATATCCTTCGCATCCACCCGGCTGTGATCCAGCGTCTTGACCCCAAACAACTCGGATAGACCCTCTGGCGGGTCGTAGCTGAAACGGCCGTTGCCGCTATTGGTCCCGAAGGGGCCGTCCGCCACCAGACGGGGGCCCTGGCTGCTACTGACCGTCTTTCTTATCTTCTCTACCAGCGCCTTGTCGAGCACTGCCATCTTGGGAAGGTAGACCACCTTGTAACGACTCCAGTCCATCCGCGGGCTGACGATGTCCACTGGAATATTGTGCTTCCACAGCGTCCGAAAGGTTCCTCTCAAAGCTTCCCGGTAGTCCAGCTCCGCCTTCCCGAACTGGTGCAACAGATCGCTCTTCTCGTGATAGACGATGGCCATCTCGGCCTTGGGTACCTTGAGGGGAAGATGTGGCTTCAGCTTTTCGATCTGACGGGCCGTTTCTTCCGCCGCCGCCATACGGGGCAGCGGCACTCCGCCGAGGGAAACCAGATTCAAACCGGGAGCCTCAAAGCTCATGTACTCCGGCCGGTATTGCCAGAAAAGGGCGCCCGAGCCGCCTCGTGCCAGCGCCATCCAGATGTTGATGCTGATCTCTTGCGGCGTTGTCTGCTTCTTGTGGTGCATGCTTCCGGGATTCATCCCTGCGTAGATTTCTTCATACCACCAGCGGCCGCCGACACCGATGCTCCGCGACCAGTCGGTGGCGAAGCAGATGTCGCTGAAGCGATAGGGATCGTCGCCGGTGAGAACGCCATTGCTGCGTGATGAGAATCCCCAGGAGTCGAATTCCCGGGCACTGATCTCATCCCAGATTCGGGGGTAATGGGCGCCATGTCCTCTAATCTCATGCCGATCATCCATGCTCCGAACGACCTCTACCTGCCAGTGGACCTGATCCCGAAGATCCTCGTTCTGGAACTCCTTCCACAGCATCATTTCCACGATCGCCGAGTCCGAACGGGCCGGCTCGACGTCCGCCCAGTCCCGGTAGCGCCGGTGCAGCTTCTGATTCAACTGCTCCAGGGTGAAACGCTGCTGCAACCAGTCGCGATAGGCCGAGATCGAGTGCTCGCAGTAGCAGCCTTTGGGAAAACCGTAGTGTGCCGCTGCCGGCGCTACGCCGTCCCAGACACTCCACATGAAGAGATTCGGCGCGTCCTTGTAGCGGGAAACCACGGCGCGTAAGAGGCCCTCACCATACTCCCTCCACTTGGGATGATCGTAACAATGCCACTGCCGACCCTGGGGAGCGGCGTTGCCAGCTCTGGAAACCGCGAACTGCCCCTCGCTCGAGACCACTCGCATGTCGGGATGCCGTCGCCTCATCCACTCGGGAGCGGCTCCATGGGTAGCAAGTGTGATATCGAACCAGACCAGCAGATCATGTTTGTGGGCCAGCTCAAAGAAGCGATCGAAATCCTCCAGCTCGTACTTGCCAGGCTGCGGTTCCATCCAGTTCCAGTAGGAGAAGGTTCGAACAATGCGCATGCCCGAACGTCGGATGTCTGCGAAGTCCTTGTCCCAGAACTCGTCTGGAGGCATCGGAGCGCGGTAGTACGCGACACCTAACAGGAACTCCTTGGATAGGCCTGGGCGTTGTTGAGAGGCAGTCGCCCCTACGCCCATCGGCCAGGTGCTGGCGGCAGCCGCCGTACCGGAAAGTGCAAGAAATTTTCTGCGGTTCATGCGCTGAAGTATACAACGAGCAAGTGTCTGTGTCCGCGCACGGGATGGATGTCGAGTCTGTGGGTCAGTAACGGAAATGAAAAGTGCAGGCGAGGGTCCTTTCGTTCGGGAGCCCGCTTCAGGCACGGTCAGATGTCCAGACCGGGCGACCGCTTCGAGCCGGATCGTTCAAGAAAGAAACTTCAGTCGAGGGACGTGGCGGCGGTCTCCAGGCCGCCGTGCTTCGAGCCAAGAAGCTCGAAAACGGAAGACTTCGGCCTGGAGACCGAACCCACGTCCGTCAAACACAGGAACCAAATGAAGTTTCGGCGAAGTTTCAACCTAGCGTCGCAAAGTAGGTGACCAGGTCGGTCTTGGCGGGCGTTGCACCCAACTGCCTCATCAACGTGGCCACCTGTCCCCGGTGGTAGGAGGAATGGTTGACTACATGCTGCATGAGCTGATTTAGAGGGAATAGCACGGCCTCTCCATCTGGTCGTGGGACGGACACCGATCGGGCGACATCCGTCACTGCAGCGGCAAACGAACGCATGTCTTGCTCCACTGTCTCCCAGCAGCTTGCCAGCGAGGCGAGATCGGGGAGATCCTCCGGCATCAGAGGATCAACTGGATTTCCCTGCAATATTGAAAGCCAGCGGCGTTCGGCGCTCATCATGTGAACCAGTGTGTTGCGGATCGATGGGAAACTACTGGAAAGATCCTGAAGAAGCTGCTCCTCGGTCAATTCAGAGACCGCTAGGATCATCCGATTCTTGGCCCAGTAATTGAACTCGATCAGGACTCTTACATCTTCGGTTTTCATCGCTAAAAGAGGATCTTGCTTCTCTAGAGAGTCCAGCCCTTGCGGTAGTCCTTGTGGATGAGCTGCTGGGCGGCTGCCGAGTTGGTGACGCGCAAAGAGGGGGCGTCCCATTCAAGTGTCTGGCCGCTCCGGTAGGACACGACTCCCAACAAGACCGCCTCGGTCAGGGCTCCCGAGTAGTCGAAATTGCAGGTTGTAGTGCCGCCCGACTTGATAGCCTGAATCCACTCCTGGTGATGACCGATCGACCTGGGGATGAACGGGTCAGGGGGTTTGAATCCAGCAAACTTTTCGACCGGCAGCAACATGTGCTCTGAGTAGTTCGAAAGGATCATTCCCTCGGATCCGACGAACAGCTGGCCGCTCTTCCGGTCCAGTGGTTCGCCCTTGGCATCCTTGAGTGTCGCCAGGATTTCGGGCTTCTTGCCCCCGTCATACCATTTCAAAGTCACGGGCGGCATGTCTTCTCTAGCCGGATACTCATAGGTAACGACCAACCCGGAAGAGGTACTTTCCAGCAGCGGCGTGGGCCCAGTCGCCGAGATTCGACTGGGGGGCATCAGCTTCAGCGCCCAGTGGGGGAGGTCCATCCAGTGGCAGGCGAAGTCGCCGAGGGAGCCGGTTCCATAGTCCCAGAACCAACGCCAGTTGAACGGATGAACGCCGATCACCGAGCCGTCCTCTTTGACACTCTCGCAGTAGGGTCGAGACGGCGAGGGTCCCAGCCACAAGTCCCAGTCGACGTGGCTGGGCTGCTGCCCGCCCGTAGTCAACCGCCGTCCGGAATAGTCGACTCCGACCCAGACATGCACTTCCTTGACTGCGCCGATCGAGCCACTTTGGACCAGCTCGACCACCAACCGGTAGTTTTCCTCGGCGTGAATCTGAGTCCCCATCTGGGTCACGAGTCCTTCCCTGGCCGCCAGTTCAGCCAACGTTCGGGCCTCGTAGATCGTGTGTGCGAGTGGCTTTTCACAGTACACGTGCTTCTTCAGCTTCATTGCCATCGATGCTGCCGGAGCGTGGGAGTGGTCCGGTGTGCTGACCACAACGGCATCCAGGTTTTCGGCCTCTTTCTCCAACATGACCCGGTAGTCACGGTATCGTCGGGCATTCGGATACTTCTCCCCTGCCGCCTCGAGAAGATCGCGATCGATGTCTGCGAGAGCCACGATGTTCTCGGTCGCGACTCCCTTCAAGTTGGCCGCCGCCCGATTGTGGACGCCGATGGAGGCAATATTGAGCTTGTCCAACGCCGACCTTGATCCGACAGCGGAGAGAAGCGGTGCTTGGGAGCTCAGAGCCACTGCGGCGGCAGACGACCTTCTCAGAAACTCGCGACGACCTAACTGTTGATTCACATTGTGCTCCTAAATCTCAGAATCTACGCTGTATCATTCCGCCAACGGGTTAGTCGAAGCTATTCTTGAAGAAGTGAGTCCGCGCTGTCAACGCCCCTTCTTCCGCTTTCCCTAAGGGCTCCAGCTTGCAATGCCGCCTCTGATGGGACAAGCTCTGGAAGTCCGAATCTTCGAGCATCTCACAGTATGGCTAAAGCTCCGTTTGAGCTAGATCGGCGCGCCTTCTTGACCACCACCACGGGAATCGGGATGGCAGCGCCAGTCACCTTGAGCGCTCCTTTGCGATCGAGGCCAGCTTGGCGAAAGGCAGAACGAATGAAGATCACCGGAATAAAGACCTATAGATTCAATGTGAGTACCGGCAGCAGCAGCCGGCGGAAGGGTCCGAAGCGAGCCATATACAGCTCCTTCAAAACCTGGCTCTTCCTCAAGATCGAGACCAACACAGAGCACTCGGGCTGGGGCGAAGCCAGCATCGAATGGCTCTCCCCCGTGGTCGAAGCAACCCTCCAAGGCTGGGAAGAACTCCTGATCGACCGCGACCCACTAGATGTCGTGGCCATCTGCGATGACATTACGGACCGGCTTCCCTGGAAGGGAGGTCCGGTTCTGGGTTCCGCAATCGCGGCCATCAACATGGCCCTCTACGACATCGCGGGCAAGGCATGGAAGGTCCCTGTCTACCAGATTCTGGGAGGAAAGAAGCGAGATCGTGTGCGCGTCTACAACGGGGGGATCAACTTCGAGTCCGTAGAGCAGGCTCGCAGCCAGGCCCGTGCCGCCGTTACTTCAGGTAGCAGGGGCCTGAAGGGCAACCCCCTCGAAGCTCGCACCTGGCCCATGGATCAGCAAGCTCTTGAGCACTGCGTCGAGATCGTGGCGGCGGTTCGGGACGAAGTGGGTCCTCATGTGGATCTGATGCTGGACACCCACGGCAGCCCCAACCCTGCGCTCGCCATCACCTTCGCCAAAGCCCTGGAGCCCTATCGTCCATTGTTCCTCGAAGAGCCTTGTAAGGTGGGCTCGGTGGCAGCTCTCCAGGAGATCTCCTCGCGCAGCCCGATCCCTATAGCCACCGGGGAAAAGCTCTTCTCCTTCGGCGAGTTCAAGGAAATCATCGACCGGCGTGCCTGCGCCTTCCTGCAGCCGGACTTGAGTCACAGCTTTGGAATCAGCACGTTCCTCGCCATCGCCCGCCTGGCCGAGGAGGCTCAGATGCTGATGGCGCCTCACAACGCCTCGGGACCCGTCCACTTTGCCGCCTTGCTCCAAGCCGATGCCGTCATCAGCAATTTCTTGATCCAGGAAGCCTGGAATCTGGAGCGCTTCGACACCTACGTAGATCCTGGTTTCAGGCTGGACGAGGGGCACATCAACCTGGAGGACCGACCGGGCCTGGGAATAGAAGTCAAAGAGGCCGACATTGCGAAGCTGCCCAAAGACCAGAGCATGAGCTATCGCCAGTATCGACACGAAGATGGCAGCTGGAAAGGCTGGTAGCGCAGATCGACCAACAGAGGCCGAGCTTCGGCGTAGCGGTGGCCTCCAGGCCGCCGTACGTCGAGCTAGGCTCGACCGAAATACTTCGGCCTGGAGGCCAAAGCCACGTCCTGGTGTTCTTGCTTGAAGGACCCAGCGCGGCTGGTGGCCCGGTGGAAGCAAACTTTCCCCTGTCCAGCTGGTTACGATACTATGGAACAAATTGTGTTCGCTGCTCCCGCCTGCCGGGGAAGCAGCTTCGGCTGAAGCGATGGGGAGGACATCGGGTCGACCACCACGTCTTTTTTCGACCGTGGAAGGGTCTGCCGAGGGAAACGAAGGCAAACATGACTAGAAAACAGATCGCTATCGTTGGGTTCCTCCTCCTCTTCGGGGCACACCTTTCTGTGGCCGCCTAGACTTCAAATGGGCACACGTTCCAGGATCTACTGCCCAATCACGTTGGCAATAACTGGACTTACGTGGGTTCGGGCTTCGCGGTTGACGGCCAACAACGTGGGATCGCCGCCGTCCGCCGCAGCGGTGGCTGGGTTTACTTCGAGGGCATACCTGGCTCTGGGGACCGTTGGATCTGGGAAAGCAGCATCAGCGCCCGAGCCTGGGTCTGGAATCCCAACCGTCGGACCTTCGCCTTCTGGTTGGACCTTGGGGTAGGGCAAGGCGGGAGTTTCACGGTCGACCAGGATGCGGGAATAGGTTGCTGGGATGGAGCCACTTACATGATCAGCAATGAGGACTTCACCGCCGACACTCCCGTCGGGACCTTCAACCAGGCCTTGGAGATTACTCTGGTCAACCAGAATTGTGCCGACGCCGGTGTTACCAGGGTGGTCTTCGCTCCGAACTTCGGGATTGTCGAGTATGAGACCCAGTCGATCGGTGGCCCGCGCCGTTGGGTGATCCAGCACGCCGTCGTCAACGGACGCGAGTACAGTTCCGACCCGTTCAGGGGAGGGCTCAGGAGCTCGGCCACGCTGAACAAGGCTGTCTACAAGGTGGGTCCGACAGGGGACGGCACGATCGAGCCCGACACCATGTCAGTCCAGTTGGAGATCGTGAACGGAACCGACAGTGCAATTGATTACACGTACTTTAGCGGCCAGACATTCGATATCTTCATTACCGACTCCGAGGGGACCGAGGTCTACCGCTGGAGCTTTGGGCGAGGCTTCATCCTTCCCGTGATTCAAAAGCAGCTGCTGCCTGGGGAAAGCATCCGGGTCGGAGACGAATTCGAGCTCAGGAACAACGAGGGTGACGTGCTGCCACCGGGCGACTACAAAGTCGAAATCATTCACGTGGGTCAAGGCCTCGATGCGTCGGTGATCACGCCGTTCAAGATCGAGGACTAGCTACAGCCAGGTTTCCGTTGGCTCGGAGGCAGTCGATGGAGAGAGGGAAAGAATGGTGGAGCGGAGTCTCCTATTCTTGTGCTTCCTTTACCTGACATCCTGCGCCTCTTCGCAGGCCAGCGAGACAAGGGAGTCGGCCATGGTCCACCAAACCCTGATTGACGTCGACCAGAATCTGAGAATCCCCACCTGGGGAGTCGACTCCGACAGCATCAACCTCGAGACGCCGCACCGCTGGAGAGTCCACAAGTATGTGCTGCATGGCGGCCGCCAGGAGGGCGTCGACATGCTCCTGGTGGACAATGGACGCCTCTCCTTCAAGGTCGTGCCCACCCGCGGCATGAATCTGTGGCAGGCTGAATGCGAAGGCCTGCGACTGGGATGGGATTCCCCAGTCAAAGAGGTCGTCCATCCACAGTTCGTCAATCTGAAGGCGAGAGGGGGTCTGGGGTGGCTGGAAGGCTTCGGCGAATGGATCAGCCGCTGCGGACTCGAATCCAACGGCGCGCCCGGCCGGGACGAGGTCGTCAACAACACGGGTGAGACCATTGGCGTCGACCTCACCCTTCACGGGAAGGTCAGCTACATCCCAGCGCGCAGACTGGAAGTGGTGATTGAGCCGCCTCCTTCCCGAATGATCCGGGTCCGAGGTGTGGTAGATGAAACCATGGTGTTCGGCCCGCGCCTACGACTCATCACCGAGATTTCGACCGAAGTGGGTTCGAGCAGGCTGACGATTCGGGATGAGGTCAAGAACCTGGCAGCGACACCCCAGGAAATGCAGCTCTTGTACCACTGTAATTTCGGCCGCCCCCTGCTGGAAAAAGGGGCCCGTCTGGTGGTCCCGGCCAAACGAGTCACACCCCGCGACCAGCGGGCTATGGACGGCGGGATGAGCGGCTGGAACCAATACGGCGCCCCCCAGACAGGCTACGTCGAACAGGTCTATTTCCTGGATCTGGCAGCCGACGCCGAGGGACAAACCGAGGCTCTCCTCCAGAATGCCGACGGGAGCCGGGGAGCGTCACTGCAGTTTTCCCTGAAGCAGCTTCCCTACATGACGCTCTGGAAGAATACCACCGCCGAGGTGGATGGCTATGTCACCGGCCTCGAACCGGCAACGAACTACCCCAACCTGCGCAGTACGGAGAGAAAGCACGGCAGGGTACCGGTTCTCCAGGGCGGAGAGAGCTACCACAGCCGCCTCGACATCATCGCCCACCTCTCACCCGAAGAGGTGGGGGCGGCGCGAGAACGGATCCAGGCGCTGCAAGGCGCACCGCCGATTGTCGACGAGAAGCCTCAAGATTGAGGTTGCAGAGGTAGATCGTAACGCTGTTGGACGTGGGTTCGGTCTTCAGGCCGAAGTCTTCCACTTCGAGCCTCTTGGCTCGAAGCACGGCGGCCTGGAGGCCACCGCCACTAGTCCCGAAACCGGAACGAGTATAGGTCGGCGTTCTTGATCTCGAAGCGTACCTTGAGTCCCGCTCTGGGCGCCTGGCCGACGTCTTGTCCCCCCGTCCAGGACACGATCTGCTGAAGCGAATCCCCTTGGAGCGGCTTGGAATCGTCCAGGGAGTAGTTCTTGATGGGCCTCCCTCTTTCATTTTGCAGCTCTACCCGAATACTGCCACCTGGCTTGGTGGCAAAATTGACCTCGAGCCGCTTCCCGGTAAAAACCAGGACCTTCGTAATCAAATTTCCTCCTTCAGATCCACCCCGAGCCGAGACGAAGCCATCGACGCGGTAGCTGAATCTGCGGAGGCGGCTGTCCGGACCCTCATAGTAGGCTTCGCTGGCGTACATCGAGAGTTCCTTGGGCTTGCCGGGAAGTGAAAGGATTCCCCAGGTCATGTAGTTGCTTCGGTTGCCTCCGCGATCCTGGGGCGCATCTTCAGGGATCACCGCCTTGGGCCAGCGATGAAAGCGTCTCCCGTCGTGACTGGCCATCAAGACGGGCTCGACCCGACTTCCCTCTTCCGGCAGGTACCGCGTCGGAAATCCCAGCAGGATGTGGGGGGCACGAAAGTAGGGCTGTACGGTGTTCGTATAGAGATGCTCGTCCAGGGATCCGGGGTACTCGAGCAGCACGGGATCGGTCCAGTTGATGAAATCCCTGGACGTTCCCGTCATGATGGCACGCACTCCCTGCGCAAAGATGCGGTGATACTCTCGATAAAGACCGATCTCGGGGTCCCAGAAGGCCAGGTTCTGAGAATCGAAGGCGCCCTCAGTAATAACGGGGTAGTCCCGCATCAGGGACCAGTGGATTCCGTCGGGAGACTGGTAGACGTAGAGGCCCTTTTCACCCCGAGGCCGGCCCCGAGAAATCGCCTTGTAGCGCGCCTCCGGGGGAGCCTCCGGATTACCGTCCTTGAACACCACAAAGCAGTGGGTCCCGATGCCATCCCAGACGATGTTGTTTTTCTTTGATCCATTGAACTCAAACAGTCCCAGCTCCGGACGAGTCCAGTGGATGCCGTCGCGACTCTCGGCATAACAAGTCACCTCGGGGTGAGCCGGCTTCTGGGTGGCCAGATCAGAGTGCGACCCCCGATAGTAGATGCGGTACTTGTCGCCATCCTGGAAAAGGGTGTAGTAGGCGCTGGTATTTCCCTCCCAGGGCTTACCGGTCACCAAGACCACTTCCTCCGGCTTCGGCCGGTGAACGTAGAGTTCCAAGTCACCCGTCGTCCTGTTGATAACGTGATGATCTGCGAACAACTCCAGCCGTGATCCAATGTTGATCGGTTCGGCTGCCAGGGCGGTCAGTCCAATGACGAATATCGCAACAAGAAATAGTCCCTGCTTCATTCTCAGTAATCTCCTTGAAAGAAAAAACCCTGCGATCCCGGATGCATCACCGTTCACTCCGGGATCTATCGTGTTCCAAACTTCGCTCGGCAACGAATCGCCTCGCTCAGAGAACCCCTCCAAAGGCGGGTTGGCACCATTCACACCTGACACAATCGTCAGTGGGGACTGAATTAGAATCGATCCCATTCTGAAAATCAAGGGAGTCGGAGATCCGCAGGCGGGCCCGGCAGCCCCTCTGGATTTCTATCTTGGGAGGATCGCGGACAAAGGCGGATGGAAGCTAAAACTCGAAAGGGGCTACCTGAGGGAGCGTCCTGGCATCAATCTAAAGACAGCCGAAAGGGGACGACAACCGATGCGCTGACCGCAACAGGAGACCCTTCCAGGAGGGTCGGCCGATAGCGCCACCGCAGCACCGCATCGACCGCCGCCTGCTGAAGCAGTGGTGGACCTTGGACGACGCGAGCCTCCTTGACCTCTCCTTCTTCATCGACGAGGACTTGGAGGATGACAATCCCCTGCACTCCTTCCCTCCTGGCCTCCGGGGGATACACGGGTTCGACCCGGTGGATCAGCTTCGTCGCCTGGACGTTGCCTCCTACCCGAATAGCACCCACCCAGGGGGACTTTTCAATAGTGCTGCCAGCAGAACTGTCCTCGATCACCGCAACCCGGGCAGCAGAGGTTCGAAGCGGGAAGACAGGATAGCGTGGTCCAGATCGAAACCAGGCTGCTACATGCTGACCCACTTTCAAATCAGTGAAGCTCAACTCACGACGATATGCAGCTATGAGCGTCCTGTCGTCTATCATGAGGTAGGCCCGGTGAGGTCCGTTCGCCTGCACCAGAATCGTGCCCGCATCAGGTCCAAGTCGGGGGCCACTTCTGCTGATTTCCTCGATCTTCCCCAAGATGTCAGGACCTTCCCACGGCTCGACCCGCGGCCCTTGTGCTGAAGCTCCCACCACGGATTGCATCCCTGACAAAGCCTAAACCAGAAAAAGTGTCAAACCGGCTAACTTCGTGGTTGGCATAGCGAGCTCCCGAGAAAAAACGCACCCTGTCTCGGATACTGAGGCGACTTGATTCCATTCTACCAAAGCAGGGCCAAACAGGTTGCCCGGGAAAACTCTCGACATGAAAAGTGCCTCGCCAATATAATCGGCCGCCAACAGCAAGGTCCTGTCCTTGAATTCGCGAGCAGGAGAAATCCCGATCCACTCTTGACCGACTACGGAGGATCACATGAAAGACCTTAGCAGACGCGACTTTCTCTCCCGATCAGGTGCGGTATTGGCAGGCGGCGCCGTTGTGAGCGGGGCAGCGTGTGTTTCCAAAGACCAGCCCGCTCCCCACAGCAAGCGTTGGGACCTCGAAGCAGCGTGGCTGGACAAGACGCTCGACGGGACGCGAGTCCGTCTAAGGGCATATAACGAAGTGGTACCGGGGCCCATGATCACTGCCCGACCCGGTGAACAGATCCGTGTGCGCGTCCGCAATCGGCTCACCGCGTATGACTCCTCGGGCTGGAACGGAGACCACAACGTTCCCCATATGCTGGACACCACCAACCTGCACCTTCACGGCCTGGAAATCGTCCCACACCTCTTCGAGCCGGTCGGCACTTCGGATACCACGTCCGACATGATTGCGATCCCGCCCGGGAAGGACAAGGACTACGTTTTTCAGATCCCAGACGATCAGCCACCAGGCTTGTTCTGGTACCACCCTCACCACCACGGATCGACAGCCGTTCAGGCGGTCAGCGGCATGGCCGGTGGCTTGATCGTTTTCGGGGACATCGATGAGGTGCCGGAGATCAAGGCGGCCAGGGACATCTCCATCGTGCTCCAGGATATTGGTCTCTTTCCCAGCGAAACCGAAGCGGACCTGTGGCTCTATGAACCCCAGCAGAACGCGATCTGGAACACCCTCAAGAGCCAGGTCTATCTGAACGGCCAACCGGAACCAACCCTCAAGGGAGGCTTCACGACCGGTGACTACAAACTGCGCTATTTCCTGATCAACGGCGAGCCCTGCTACAAGGAGGTTCACAACCCGGATAACCCGTTGGATCCAGTCGGCACCCAGCTCCCGGTGCCACGCTTTACTTTGAAGCCTGGTGAAGTTGTTCGGTTCCGCATGCTCAACGCCAACTCCGATGGCGTGACGCCGATCGTCTTCGAGGATCACGAATTGCATCTCATCGCTCTCGACGGGGTCAACTTCCAGGAAACCCGGACGCTGCCGGTCCAGGGTATCGATGGCAAGTACGGCGACCAGCAGCTGCTGCTGGCCCCGGCCAACCGTGCCGAGTTCCTGTTCAAGGCGAACCCGAAACCCGGAATCTACGGGGTGGTGCAGTTGGAGCAAGATCAACAATTTCTCATTAGCAGCCGGCGCCTACTCGCTGAAATCGAGATCGCCGGCGATCCGGTGGACATGGAGCTTCCCGACAAGTTACCGATCCCAAGCCGGCACTACCCACTCATCAAGACCGAGGAAGTGAAACGCACCCGAAAGATCGTCTTCAGCATGGCTTTCCCCCCAGTCCTGAACAAGATCGTCGGTCTCGATTTCATGGTGAACAATCAGCTCTACGACGAGGAGGCGATCGACATGACCGTCGATCGTGGCTCG
This sequence comes from Acidobacteriota bacterium, assembly GCA_965222655.1. Classification (GTDB taxonomy): domain Bacteria; phylum Acidobacteriota; class UBA6911; order RPQK01; family JAJDTT01; genus CAUZIZ01. The sequence goes on along the minus strand of CBDCUP010000021.1, from coordinate 8,614 downwards.
GCCGAGGAGTGGCGGATCAGCGTTCCCGGCGAGCAGAACGGCGGGTCCGAGGGCCACCCCTTCCACGTCCACGTCAACTCCTTCGAAGTCATCTCGATCGATGGCGAGGCCCAGCCGCCGGGCACCATTCAGGACACCATCTGGGTCCAGAAGAATACCGAGGTGATCATTCGGATGAAGTTCCGCCAGTGGACCGGCAAATCGGTCTACCACTGTCACATCCTGCCGCACGAGGACACCGGCATGATGCAGAACTTTCTGATACGAGGTTGAGGGGTAGCGGTGGGCTCCAGGCCGCCGTCCCTCGAGCCAAGGGCTCGAAAACAAAACTTCGGCCTGGAGGCCAAAGCTACAAGGACCAGGGTTCCCGGTATTCCTTGGTCAAAAACCGATTGGCATCGGAGTCGTTGGTGATGGTCTCGCTCTCGGGATCGAATTCCAGCACCCCACCCGCTCGGTAGGCGGCCTCGCCCAGGTGGACCAGGGCACAGGTGCGGTGGACCTGTTGCACCGGGGCGCTGGGCTGTTTTCGCGTCCGCACACAATCCAGGAAATTTAGCAGATGCTGGGGGTGGCCTCTGTCACCTCGGTCACCCCGCATTCCCGGTCCCCTTTCCTCCTTCTTGCCCAGGTAGACCTGAAAGAAGCCCCGTCGGGAGAAGACCATGAAACCCTCGGTCCCATAGAAGGCGTTCCCGCTGTCGACACCATAGCTTCCGTAGGGGGTCCAGGCCCGATCCTCGTAGAGAAGCACTTTCCCTTCCCGGAAGTGATACGCCACCATCATGTTGTCCGGGAACTCACGCTCGACTCCCTCTAGCTGGACGCTGCTCCCATGTGCCGTGATCCGCACAGGGTGGGTTTCAGGACTCAATCCAAAGTGGGCCAGGTCCAGGTCGTGGACTCCATCTCCTCCGATGTCGCCGTTTCCGTAATCTCGGTACCAGTTCCAGTTTCCATGGAATCGGTTGGGGTTGAAGGGCCGCCGTGGAGCCGGACCCAGCCACATGTCGTAGTCAACACCGGCAGGCTCGGGAGCATCAGGGACCGGCTGCCGGTGGCTGTGCTGCTGCAGGTTCCAGGCCTTGGCCATCTTGATCTCGCCGATGACACCCGAGTCCAGGACCTCCCGGGCGCGAGCCGTGACCTGGCTGGAGCGCATTTGAGTTCCGTGCTGGACGATTCGATTGGTCTCCCTGGCCGCCTCCACCAAGAGCCTTCCCTCCCGGAACACATGGGAACCCGGCTTCTCCAGATAGACATCCTTGCCGGCACGGAGGGCCGGGATGGCCATGTGAACGTGCCAGTGATGGGGCGTCGCCACTACCACGGCATCGACGGACGCGTCGTCCAGAATGTGCCGGAAGTCCTTCACGCCGCGGGGACGCTTACCCGTCGCCTGGAATACCTTCTCCCCCTCCCTATCCAGCATGCTCTGGTCGATATCACAGAGGGTGACACAGGCGGCGCCCGGTGCCGCCAGGAGTCGATCCACATGACCACGGCCCATACCCCTCAGCCCCACGACAGCGAGGGAGACCCGGTCGTTGGCTGAGACTTTCCGAGTGCGCCCGAGCAACGGGGGCAGTCCTGCCCCAGTCGCGGTAGATCCTACGATGAAATGGCGTCGGGATAGTCCCTTCATGCTCTTTGTCCCCCCTCGGACTGCTCCTCGTTCCTGGACTCAGCCTCCACCTGCCCAATCAACTTCTGCAGGTTTGCGTAGTTGATCCTCATAGCATCTTCCTTGGTTCCACCAGCCGGAGTGAAATGGGTGGAAAGCGACAGAACAGCATCGGAACGATGCGCCCGTAGATTGCGGAGCACTCCTGGATAGTCTACGTCGCCCGTACCCAGAGGCCGGTACTCGAACTTGAGACGGAGACCGTCGCTGACATGAAGATCCTTGAGATGAAGGCCGTGTAGATGAGGCCGTACGTTGTGGAATCCGGCCGTGGACACGTCCCACTCACCCGAATTGAAGTTGTCGGCCGGGCCCCACATGACCTTGAGCCTGCGGGAACCGACGGCCTCCACCAGCCGCCGAAAGTTACCGGTGGTGTTGGTGTAGTTCCAGGGCATCATGGAGAGGGCCACGTCGACCTTATGCCTCTCCGCCTCCTCGGCGACCAGGGTGAAGGCGGCTACCCATTTCTTCATGTCCACCTCGGCGATGTAGCCCCCCCGCGTCAACCAGCGCATGGGCCAGGTCGGCTTGCCGGCGGAGTACTCTCCGGGCCAAGCAAACGTAAACGCCCCTACCGCTCCGACGCCAATGCGGGAAGCAATCTCCATGCAGCGGACCAATTCAGCCAGATCCTTTTGAAAGCTCTCGTTGGCAGTAGGCTTGTCCTTATCCAATTCGGTGAGGTGGATGTGCTTGAAGCTGGATCCTGCACTCAAGAGGAAGATCTCCAGACCGTGCCTCTGAACCCGCTGGGCCATTCGATCTGCCTCGGCGTCGCTCAACTCGGCGATCTCCGCCTCCTGATACAGCCGATTGACCCAGACCGACTCGACTCCGATTTCTTTGGCCTTGGCCAGGGCCTGGTCAAAAGGAAGCTGGAGCTCCGGCAAATACATGCCCAGCTTGAAACGATAGCGATCGCTCGCCGATCCAGCTGGCGCAGGTTCATTCACCCGAACTCCAACGCCGGCCGCTGCTCGTGCCTGGGTACTCCGAGACGCCAGCATATAGCCCGTCGCGCCCGCAAAGGTGGTTCGTAGCGTTCGAAGGAAGCTTCTTCTTTCCATGACTTGTCTCCTTGATTCCAGAAATTAGCCGGCCTCTAGACTTCCAGGACGATCACCTCGTGAAGATCCACTCTGGGAACCCTGACAGAGTTCCCCTGGACTTCCAAGGTCTGTCCGCCGATAGGCATACGTGCTGAACGCGGCTTGAAGTCGTTGAAACGAATCCTCACGTCGTGAACGGGCAAGACTTCCTCCAGGTAGAAGAAAGAGCGGAGCTGCTCTCGGGTGAGGGAGAGAGGAAGGTTGGGCGTGGGGTTGTTCAGAAGGTGGACATGAAGCTGATCTGACTTGGGGAGGAAGGCCGTCACCTCAATGGCTCGAGGCGCCTTCCGTTCCAGCGGGAGCCGAGCTCGGGCTGCCAGATCCGCCACAAATCGCTTCAGCACCGGATAGGGATTGTGGAGATAACCGCTGCCCACATCGGCGCTGATGTAGATGGCCTTTCCCTTGCCAAACTGGTTCATGGTCACGGTCGGCTGTCCCGAATCGTAGTCGGTGTCTGGATCAAAGCGGTTCAGCGGACGCTCACCCCCGAGGCTGGAACGCGTGGCCAGGACCTGAGCGGTCGTGGTTTTGATCTCGGATTCTTCAGCGACACAGCTGACCAGATATCCCAGCTTCTTGAGGGAGGAATCCTGGGGAACGTAGCTGACACAGCCGGCTCCACTGCCCTTCACGGGACCCCGGTACTCTACCCCCAGGACCCCAGACAACCCCAGGTTTTTCCGCTTGACCCCCAGCTCATCGAAAAGGGAGGTCTCATGGGTGGCGATCAGCAGCCCACCTTTCCGGACGAAGCTCTCCACCGCATCACACTGGTCCTGGGACAGACAAGCACTGTTGGAGAGAACCAAAGCCCGGTAGGAGCTGAGGTGCTCCTGATCGAGTTGGCTGTCGAAGACCACATCGACCAGGAGATGGGACTGGTTGAGCATCTGATAGGCACCCATCGCAGGCTTCAGCCGAACCTCCCGGTAATCCGGTTCAAAGCGGGAAGGACGGTAGAAGTCCCGGGTCTGCTGGGAGCAGTGGAGGGCGGCGTACTTGACCGGTTCCCCACCCACGTATTTCTCTCGGCGCCGGATCTCCCTACTGATGTCCTTGAGCAACTTCGCCCGCAGAGACATGGGGCCGTCGAACATGCCGTAGACTGCAGCTCCCCCGTTGGCGAGTCCGGCCAGGCCATGAAGTGTGGGGGTGAAAGGCTCCGGGTAGGGAGCCGAGGAGGTCACGCACTCGGCCAGCTCCTGGAGCACATGCCTCCAGACGCAAAAGGGAGAACCATGGGCGCGAGCCAATTTGGCCAGAAAGCCCGATTCCCTCACGGAACGGTGGGTCTCAATGAAGAAGTGAGCCCCTACTTTCTCCAGACCCAGGGGGTTCAAGGGGTGCCCATCGGTCCAGTCGCTGGTTGGCCGGGAGTAGTAATGGAAGTCGAGAACCGTGTCGGCATGCGTCGACTTGATGGTCCGGGCTAGATGGTGAAACAGGTCCCGCAGCTTCTCCCCGCGCCAGTTCACAAAACGGCGGAAAGTGAGCGAGTCGAAGTCTACCTGGGTCGGGATCTTGAGTCCGGTCTCTTCCCCGAAGAGAGTCTCACAGTAGTTGCAGCAGCAAGAGGGGTGGAAGGGACGGTTGTCGTGGGCGCCCCAGTTGGTGTCGTCGAAGTAGAACCCGTCCAGGTCCAGGTACTCCAGAAACTCGATGAGATAGCGGGGCAGCCAGTCGCGGAAGGGTGAATTGAAGCAGAACCATCCCTGGTTCTCCGGAGGGGTCTGGCCGTTGTCCAACATCCTCATGAGCCACTCCGGACGTAGCTTCAACAGGGGCTTGTTGAAGCTGATGGGATAGTAGCTGAGTACCAGGATTCCCCGCTCGTGGCACAGCTCCAGGAACCGGGGTAGCCGGTCCCGGTGCACGTCCGGGTGGGGCGGCAGCATCTTCGAAGGGTAGCGGGGAGTGCCCCGGTTCCAGGAGGCGGCCACTACCTGCATCTCGACTCCCGCCTCATGAAGCAGGTCAGCGTACTTCTCTACCGACATTCCTATGGGTGGGTACTGGGGCTGAACGCAGCTCAGATAGTTCTCCACCCGAACCAGACGCTTCTCGTAGGGCTTCTCCCGGAGCCTCTGAGCCGTGGAGCCCACCCGTTTGACTCGCCACTCAGGAGCGCCGAGGGCAGGCCTGTTCGCCAGAACAGCGGAAGAGACAGCGAGAGGCCGAAGTCCCTCCGACTAATGACAGGCGAACAGGGCGACGGGATCCGGAAATCAGGATTCTTCATAAGATGCTCCAAGCCCACCTGGGAATTGCTACGGTTCCCTCGGTTTTCGGACGTGGGTTCGGTCTCCAGGCCGAACTCTTATACTTCCGAGCCTTTGGCTCGATCGGCGGCCTGGAGACCACCGCCACGCCGGACCCGAAGGTTTTCGTGTAAATGATCCGGCTCCCAGCTGACCGAGTAGTTACCCGTAGGATGGGCACTCTTGCCCGTCAAAAACACCAACGGGCAGGAGTGCCCGTACTACAAACGTCACTCGGCTATAGAGAATCAAGCCTCTAGCCCTCGTTGGCCCGGAAAACGCGAAGGAAGTTAGCGCCCAGGATCTTCGCGATCTGCTCCTCCGTGTATCCGCGCTCCAGCATTCCACTCACCAGCTGCTGATAGATCCAGATATAGTCTTCCCTTTTCATGTCGATGTCGGTCCCAATACCCACATGGTCGATCCCGATCACGCCGACGATATAGTCGAGATGGTCGAGGGTGCCTGCCACGTTGGAGACCGATGACATCCTGCCCGATCGCTATTCTTGGCTACGGCCACGTGCACGGCGTCTATTTCCCAGAGGAAACGCTTGATGGCCGCCGCTCCGCTGAAGACGCTGAGAGCTAGCGGCTTTCCCGGTTCCGGAGAGGTGTAGAGGTAGGGGCTGAAATCCCGCACTACGACTGGCTCGGTAATGGTTCCCACGCCCAGGCCAGCCGCATCAAAGCCCGCCTCCACCAGAGCTGAAGGGTCGAAGGGCGTCTCCGACTCCTCGGGAAAGCGGAAAAAGCGCGTCGTCACAGCAGGATCGACGACCATATAACGCTGCAGGATCTGGGCCGCGGGATCGTCCTGGGTCGACGAGGTAGGACGACTGGAACAACCCAGACACATCCAGAGAACCACCAGGACGGTCAATGCTCCGATTCGAGTCGGGGTCCAGAGAGATTGCATGCGGACACCTTTGCTTGGGTGCTAAAGTATAGCATTCACACCATGGAAAAAGCCCTTCACGAACTGCAAATTGAGCACCGTCAGGGGAGCAAGGTGACATCAGGATACTGGTGGATCGCAGGCCTGCCTCTCCTGCTGACAGTCGCGTGCAGTGGCGACCACCCAACACAGGAATCTCCCCCAAAGGCCTTACATCTCAGCTGCATGGGAATGCAACGGTCATCGACACGGCCGTCACCACTCGCTTTTTCCGCTTCGAGGGTGAGACGGAGAAGCCCTTCGACCCCAAGGCCCTATTCGAATCTGGAATTAGCGATCGCCGATGTCCACCTCTTCGGACAAGGTACCTGCCCCCAGAACGACGGGGTGCCGGGGACCTTGGATCTCCACTCCTCTTCTCTTGAACGATCGGGCTCGTTGGGGACATTAACTTGCTCTTGAGTAGCGACCCACTTCGCGATCGAGGCGGTCTTGGAGACGATCCGCTTCCAGGTCGAGATCGAAGTCCATCTGGAGCCCCAGCCAGAAATGAGGGGACATGTCAAAGTACTTTGCCAATCGAAGCGCCGTGTCCGCCGTGACCCGCCGCTTGCCAAGGACGATCTCATTGATTCGCCGGGGTGGCACTCCGATCTCTGAGGCAAGGCGATTCTGGCTGAGTCCCATGGGTTTCAAGAATTCCTGAATCAGAATCTCGCCGGGATGAACCGGTTCCAGCCTTTCCTGTGTCATCCTCAAGTCCCCCTAATGATAGTCAACGAGCTCGACCTCATAAACGTCCCCACGCTCCCACCTGAAGCAGATCCGCCACTGATCATTGACGCGGACGCTATATTGTCCCTTACGATCACCTTTGAGAGCCTCGAGCCGATTCGATGGCGGCACCCTCAGATCCTGTAGCACCTGGGCGCGATTCAGCATTCTGAGCTTGCGAAACGCTACGCGATGGATGTCCGCTGGGAGCTCTTGTCACTAGGTGTGGAAAAACATCAGGCGGCTTTCTCCTCCGGGACTTGGTTGACCGGGACTCCATTGACATATTTGGCGCCCTGGTAGACGTCTTTCATCAGCTCCGGTGCCTTCAACCGGCGGAATCGCTGCTCCGCCACCAGCAGCATCTTCCAGATCACCGCCTGGGCGTTTTCCACTTTCTTGAATCGCTTGGCCGCGTCCGTTCGCAGCCGAAGGGCGGCAAACGGTGACTCCACTGGATTGGTGGTTCGCAGATGCTGCCACTGCTTCTTTGGATAGTTGTAAAAGGTCACCATCCGGTCCCAGTCCTGCTCGATTAGCTCAGCCGCCAGAGTCAGCCCTCGCTGCCGGCACCAGTGCTGAAAAACCTTCTTGAGTCGTTGTGCTTCTTCTCGAGTCTCGGCGTAAGGGATCTGCCGCAGGATCAGCAAGGCCGGCTTGTGCACTCGCTTAGGGAGCTTGGCCAGCAGGTTGACGATCCGATGATTCCAGCAGCGCTGCTCCTCGGCCTGGGGATAGACGTTGCGCAAAGCTCCCCAGATGCCCAGGTGGCCGTCTCCGATCACCAGCCGTGGACAGCCCATCCCCCGGCGCTTCAAGTCGCGCAGTACTTCCGACCAGCTCTGGGTCGATTCCCGATAGCCGCTCGTGACCGACACCACGGCTTTGCTTCCGTCACTTAAGGCGGCCAGCACCACCAGCAGGACTGCCTTTTCCTTCTCCAGACCCGCCTTGACGTAGATTCCATCTACCCATAAATACACCACTTCCAGATCATTCAAGGGTCGACTCTGCCAGACCTCCCATTCGGCCTGCCACTGCTCTTTCAATCTGGCCACCGTGGAGGACGACAGGTGCGCTTTTTCCCCTAAAAGCCCTCTCAGAGCCAGATCAAAATCCCCCAGCGCCAGACCATGCAAGTACAGCTCAGGGATCAGTTCTCGAACCTGCCGCGTCCGCTTGGCAAACAGGGGCAACACCCGACTTTCAAAGTGTTCCTCTAGATCCCGCACTCGAGGCCTTCGAACCTGGATCGTCCCCGAGCTCAGCGTCAGATGCCTCGGCTTCCCATATCCATTGCGATAGCCCGACGGAGCGTCCACGGCCCTTCGCCGCTCACTCTTACGCCGCCCTAATAACTCCGTGACTTCCTCCTCCAGCAGCTCTTGAACCCAGCCTTGGATCTTCTCCCGCACCCAATCTTCCAGCTCCTCGAAACAAACTCTTGACTCCACACTTTCCTCAATGTTCTGCTTGCTCATGCGGTGTGTACTCCTTCCGTTGCGGGCCTTTCGGCCCTGGGTTTTAAATCAACCCGGAAGGATACTCACCGCCTATGCTATTTACACACCTTCTGATGGTAGCTCCCGCTGGAAACCGTCTTGGACGAAACCTCTGAAAAAGCCGCTCGGTATCTCGGGACTTGAAGGTCCGGATCAAGTTTCCAGACTATAACGCATAACGTTTATATGTCAAGTATCTCCGATGGCCAACCGTGCTGTGAAGGGGATAACAGCTCTTGTGTCGGCTATGTGGACGCCGTAGTCTGGGCACTAGCCGAAAATGAAACCGGATATCAAGAGGCTCTACTTCTTCCATTTCTTCCTATCCATCTCATTGACGGCGGTCTCCTCCTTCCTCTTCATTGACCGGCTGTTCCTTCGGAT
>CBDCUP010000020.1:0-608358 GCA_965222655.1 Acidobacteriota bacterium | reverse complement strand
CTTTTTGGATTGTTCCCAATCCAGTGCAAGCTCCCACAGCGCGTCGAAGGTCGCACGAAACTTCAGACCCTCCCCTGAGGGCACTGAGGCATTGCTCCTCCGGTGGAGCACTCTGTAAACGGCCGAAAATGGTATCCGCTTGCAGGGTCGAAGACGGAGAGCGAAGGGTAAAATGGAGGCGGCTTCCCACGTCGCCTTGAATAGACAGCCCAGTTCATCCTCAGGCTTAGTTGCGCACGCGCAATCTAGGACAGTGGCTGGCTCTGCCTCAGTTTCAGAGAAAGGGGATATTTCGGGTCATCCGGTAAATGGGGAGGTGGGGACGTGGTTGGCACCTTCCGGATCCCAAATCTGCTCCCCGTTCGCTTGTCCATATAGTCGGCTGCAGTAGCAGAGGCCGTGGGAACTGTGGAAAACTCCGAGCGACATCGAACCGGGCCAGCAAGCCCGTGATACGGAGTTTTCCAAGCGCTGTGCGAACGGTGGAAAAACAACTGCGAGCACTTGCCAGTTCTCCTCCAGAACTACTTGTTTTTCCACGGTTTGCATAGTGCGGCAGTTTCCATGGCCTACCTTTGACTGGCGGCACCTCCCCATTTACCGGATGAACCTTCAATAAGCTGCAGTGAGATAGAACTGTTTTCAACGAGGCTCCAAGATGGTGAATCGCTGTTCGGAGTGCGGAGCAGTATTGCCTGCGGATATACTCACCTGGAGGTCTGTGCCCACGTTGCCTGCTGAACATGGGGCTTGCGAGAGATAATCTGATTGGGCAAACCGTCTCACACTACAAAGTCCTGGACAGACTTTCTGGCGAGAGCATGGGCATCGTCTACCGAGCCCAGGACAGTCGACTGGATCGTCTGGTAGCCCTGAAGGTTCTCCCGGAGAGGCTCGCCCAGGACGAACAAGCCCTGAAGCGTTTCGAACGCGAGGCTCGGATCGCCTCTGCTTTGAATCACCCCCATATTTGTACCATCTACGAGTTTGGCGACTACGAAGGGCAACCCTTTATCGTCATGGAGTTCCTGGAGGGACAGACCCTTAACAGTCTCGGAATTTCAATCAAGTGAGCTGTTCTCTGAGACCGCCCTTTCGTCACAGCCGGGGTGTCCCGAAACAGCCTTTTACGGGCCTTGGCCGTCGGCACGAAGTGCCTACTTAAATACCTTCTTCGGGACCGGTCTCTGAGTACTCGAGAACTGTTGCGGCTCGCGATCCAGATTGCCGATGCGCTGGCAGCTGCTCACTCAAAAGGGATCATTCACCGAGATATCAAATCGGCCAATATTTTCTTCACTGCGCGTGGCGATGCCAAGGTGCTGGACTTTGGATTGGCGAAGTTGACAGAGGAGAAACCAGCAGTGGACCCCACAATGCCGCCACCTCAAGCCGTGGAGGAGCCTTTGACCAGTCCAGGTGCTACTCTCGGCACGGTTACCTACATGTCCCCAGAGCAGGCACTGGGCAGGAAACTGGATACTCGAACCGACCTCTTTTCGTTGGGTGTCGTGCTGTATGAAATGGCGACCAGAGTTCTACCCTTTCAGGGCAACACCTCTGTCGCCCTTTTTAACGAGATCCTTCACAAAACTCCTGTCTCGCCTGTGCGTTTGAACCCGGAACTACCCGAAACGCTGGACAGAGTCATCGCTAGACTACTTGAGAAGGATCCCAACCTTCGCCACCAGACAGCCTTGGACTTGCACAGCGAGCTGATGCGGCTAAGGCGGGACACGATGTTCGAGCAATCGAGTGCCCTGGCACGGAGAATAGTGACGACCAAGGAGCAGCCCTCGATTGCGGTGCTGCCATTCGTCAATATGAGCCCTGATCCAGAGAACGAGTATTTCAGCGATGGTCTAGCTGAAGACGTGATCAACGCTCTGACCCAGGTGGAAGGTTTGCGTGTGGCCGCACGAACTTCTGCGTTCAACTTCAAGGGTAGCAACAAGAGCATCCACGAAATTGGTGACCTACTTAATGTAAATACTGTCCTGGAAGGAAGTGTGCGCAAACTCGAGAATCGGCTGCGAATCACGGCCCAGCTCATCAACGTGGCCGACGGTTATCACCTCTGGTCGGAGCAATACAACCGCCAGATGGAGGATGTCTTCGAAGTTCAGGATGACATCACCAAGGCGATTGTGGCGAAGCTACGAATCAGATTGGCCAGGGATTCAAAGCAGTCACTGGTCAGGCGCCACACAGACAACCTCAAAGCCTACAACCTGTACTTGAAGGGACGTCATTTCTGGAGTCAGAGGACACCAGAGGGCCTGCGAAAAGGCATGGAGTACTTCCAGAAAGCCATCGAGTTGGATCCATCTTACGCATTGTCTTATGCCGGCTTGGCGCAATCCTACAGCATTCTTGGAGTCTATGGTTTGGTCCCGCGTAAAGAGGTGGAGTCCAAAGCGACCGCGGCGGCGACGACCGCGCTGGAGCTCGATGATCAGTTGGCCGAGAGCCACTTTGCGAGGGGCCTGATCAAGTTTTGGTATGACGCCAACTGGCCTTCGTCAGAGACAGACTTCAAGCGAGCCATCGAACTCAATCCCGAGTACGCTCTGAGCTATGGGTATTCTGCTCTGATCCTGGCCATGACAGGCCGCTCGGACGCGGCAATTAAACAGGCCAAACAGGCGCAAGCCATCGATCCACTCTCGCCGTATATTGACACACTCGCCGGACTCACATTCTACGTGCTTGGACAGTATTCGGAGGCTGTCCGAGAATGTCGGAAAGGAGTAGAAATCGAGCCGCATTACGTCGTCGCGCTCTGGATACTCGCACTATCTTATGTGCGGCTCTCCCAATGCGAAAGAGCCGTGGAAACAATGGAAGAGGCGGTCAGGGCTAGTAAGCGAGCTCCGATCTTTGTCGGAATGCTTGGTTACGTCTACGCCAAGTCTGGTATGACCAAGCAAGCACAGAATCTGATTACTGAGTTGACCACCCGATCCACGGAGGAATATGTAGCAGCTTTTTGTTTCTTGGCTGCGCATATCGGCCTTGGCGACAAGGAAGCGATCCTTGAGTGGTTGAGAAAGGCACATGACGAAGGGCTTGATCCAGTAAGCGTCTGGGCCACCCTGAAGCCGGATCTGGATCTCCTCCGCTCCGACTCTCGTTTCACACACCTGCTGCGACAAATGAATTGGGTGCGGCTCTTTTAGAGCGAACCATTATCCTTTATTGACAATAGGTTAGCCGGGTCCGAATCGTAGCGAGTGGCGCTTTTGGGCGAGATAAGGCTTGGCGAAGGGCATAAGTCGGCTAAAACGCGTCGGATTGCGGTGCGCTCGGATAGCCGCCGGGCCGGGCCTGAGACTCTGCCCGCTGTGAGTCGGTGGAATCCCGGTGCGATGAAAAATTGAAAGAGGGAAAAAAGCACTGGACATTTGTGCGTCGGTTTGCTAGCGTAGGTTTGTGGCAGAGGGTGTGGAGAGCAAAGCGCCGCGATTCCTAGGTCATGAGGTGGGCAAAGCGGAGCAGGCCCTGATCCGGGAGATCGTGGGGACGTGTGGGGGTCTGAGCCGGATGGAACTGGCCGCCACCGTGTGCGAGTTGCTGGGGTGGAAGCGCCGCACGGGGTCGCTGAAAGCGCGGGAGTGCCGGGAGTTTCTGGAGAAGCTGGAGAGCCAGGGGGGGCTGGTGTTGCCCCCCAAGCGGCTGGGGCGGCCGCCGGGGAAAGCGACCGGGGTACCGGTGACGGCGCGGGGAGAGCCGGGTCCCCGGCTGGTGGGCACGGCCCGGGACCTGGGCGAGATTCAGCTGCAGCCGGTTCGGACGCCGGAGCAACGAGGGCTGTTCCGGGAGCTGGTGGGGCGCTACCACTATCTAGGCCACCGGGTGCCGTTCGGGGCGCATCTGCGCTACCTGGTCTACGCCTCGGAGCCGGCGGGGCGGGTGGTGGCCTGCGTGCAGTTTTCGAGCGCGGCCTGGCGGATTGCGGCGCGCGACCGCTGGATCGGATGGGAGGCGGAGGCGCGGACGCGCCAGCTGGTGCACGTGGTCTCGAACAGTCGCTATTTAGTGTTGCCCTGGGTCCAGGTCAAGAACCTGGCGAGCCGGATCTTATCGCGGGCCGTGCGGCAGCTGGCGCTGGACTGGCCCCGGAGCTACGGGGTCGAGGTGTTTTTGGTGGAGACGTTGGTGGATCCGGAGCGCTACCGGGGCAGCTGCTATCGGGGGGCGAACTGGATCGAGCTGGGGAGCACGCGGGGCGGGAAGCGAGAGGATCGGCTGGCGCGGAGCGAGGCGGCAGCGCCGAAACGGGTGCTGGTGTATCCGCTGGTGGCGGAGGCGGCCCGACGCTTGCGGGAGGGCTAGAAGTTGCGAGCGGTAGCCGCCCAGTTACAGCCCGAGGATGAGTTCGCGGCGGCGCGGGAGCAGTTTGCCCAGATGGAGGCCTTTCTGATGTCCGACGAGGCCCATAGGAAGACGCACAGCGAGTTGGAGCGAGAGCTGGAGCAGCAGGGGCGGGAGCTGCTGCGACGGTTCTACCAGGCGCACCTGGAGCTGCGGGCTCCGGGTGAAGCGGCCGCTGCGGTGCGGGATTCGGAAGGGCAGGTGCGGCAACAGCGCCGGCGGCAGCAACGGGGGCTGGAAACGGTCTTTGGAGAGGTTCGGGTGGAGCGGCTCGGCTACGGGGGAGAGGGGCTCCAGAGCCTGCACCCACTGGATGCGGATCTGAACCTCCCGCCGGAGTTGTACTCGCACCAGGTGCGGCGGCGGGCGGCGGAGGAAGCCGCCGAGGGGTCGTTCGACAAAGTCGTGGAGGCGCTGTCGAAAACCACGGGGGCGCAGGTGGGCAAGCGTCAGGTGGAGGAGCTAGTGGGCCGTGCCGCCCAGGACTTCGATGCCTTCTATCAGGAGCGACAAGCGGGAGCGTTGGCTCCGAGCGAGTCGGGGTCGATCTTGGCGATCTCGGTGGACGGCAAAGGAGTGGTGCTGCGTCGTGAGGATCTGCGGGAGGCGACGCGGCAGCGGGCGGAAGCGAGCGAGCACAAGTTGCAGAAGCGGTTGAGCAAGGGCGAAAAGCGCCACGCCAAGCGGATGGCAACGGTCGCGGCGGTGTACACCCTCGCGCCTCAGGTGCGGCGGCCGGAGGAGGTGATGCGGGTCCTGGCCCCGCAGCCGCAGCGGGAGGAAGGGAAGCGACCGCGGCCCCAGCACAAACGGCTGTGGGCGAGCTTGGAGAAGCGTCCCGAAGAGGTCATCGAGCAAGCCCTCGGAGAAGCCCGCTCGCGGGATCCCACGGGGCGCAAGAGTTGGGTGGTGCTGGTCGACGGCCATCGGAGTCAGCTGAAGACGCTGCTGCGGTGTTTGCACCGATCCGCCAGGGCGGCGCCCACGATCGTGCTGGACTTCATCCACGTGAGCGAGTACGTGTGGAAGGCCGGCATGGCTCTGCACGGGGAAGTCAACCCGAAGCTGGAGGGCTGGGTGGGCGAGCACCTACTGAGTATTCTGCGCGGGCGCAGTGGCTATGTGGCGGGCGGAATCCGTCGCAGTGCGACCCGTCGGGGCCTGGCGGGCAAGGCGCGCGAAGCGGTGGATCGCTGCGCCAACTATCTGCTCAAAAATGCGGAGTATCTGAAGTATGACACCTATCTGGCGAGGGGGTTCCCGATTGCCACCGGTGTCATCGAGGGGGCCTGCCGTTACCTGGTCAAAGATCGGATGGAGGTGACCGGGGCGCGCTGGTCTCTGGCGGGGGCTGAGGCGGTCTTACGCCTGCGTGCGCTGCAGGCCAGCGGAGACTTCGACGCCTATTGGCGCTTTCACGAGCGGCAGGAGTCGCTCAGAAACCATGCCGCGCGCTACGCGGACGGCGAGCTGGTCCCTGTGCGCGGCCCCACGCGCTCTCACCTGAAGCGGGTGAAGTAAGAAGATCCAGAAGTCCAATCGGTCGGTCTTCCGTGTCAGATTGTTCTGCCCCACCCAACTACCCAACCCCAAAATGCCTTCGCCGCTCCCATAGTAAGAGAGGTCCATCTTGCGTTCGACGGCACCAGAATCGCCTGTTCTAAAAGAGCCGCACCCAAATGAATTTGGAGCCTTAGCAGACCAGATCCGGCCCTTTTTACTTGCTGAAGCTTATTACTGAGAGCAGATAGCGGATTTCATCGTCCGCCTCATTAGGATCTGCCAGCGTGTCGGCAATCTGTTGACGTAGGAGATCTCCGAAACGCCGCCGCAATCGGAAGACCCTCACTCGCAACGATTCTTCGCTCACTGCCAATGCCTCTGCGACTTGTCGGTAACGAATTCCAATGGTTTCACCCGTGAGAAAACACTCCAACTGGTCGTAACAATCTCTTGTGCCCTTTAAGTAGGCACTTCGTGCCGACGGCCAAGGCCGTAAAAGGCTGTTTCGGGACACCCCGGCTGTGACGAAAGGGCGGTCTCAGAGAACAGCTCACTTGATTGAAATTCCGAGACTGTTAAGGTCTCCTCGTTTCGAAGCTGATTTAGAGACTCTTCGAGGAGAGAAGCAGCCCAGCGCCGCTCGAACACTGTCTCAGGTGTCTCTTTATGTGCGGGCTCGAAACGAAGCTTGCCATCGCTGAACTCCAGCTGAAGCAAGGATTTCTCTCCTCCTCGCTTCTTGGCCCGCTCCCGCTGCCGGTCACTGGCTAGATAGTGTTTGACCGAGGTCAACAAGAACGATCGAAATCTTCCCCTTTCGGGGTCGGCGATCTTCAGATACTTCTTCTCCAGAAGTTGAGTGAAGAAACCCTGAGTTAGATCTAGCGCCGCTTCCCGATCATATCCACGACGTCGGATATAGCTGTACACGGGCGGCCAGTATGTCTGGCACAGTGTTTCCAGGGCTTCACGAGAACGGGGGCTCTGACTGTCTCCCGCCTCCACGATCAGACTCCAATGGGTGGTGGTGAACCACCTTGCGCCCCCGTGGACGGTTCCAGGGCTGTCTCCTGAGTCGCTCACAGCTCACCTCAAGATGGGGAAGGTCGCGCGGCAAGAACGATGGGCGAAAGTATATCAGAAGCGTGCTGGGCTTGGTTGTGGAGGACCGATCCTATTGTTCAGGGGTGGGGAATTCTGTTCGCCATTTCCTGGGGATTTTTTTATTGGCCGGTAACATCTTCAGCTAGAAAGCTTATTCCCACATTGGTTTCGAGCAGGGCTAACGATCAACGGTTCTCAGACGGGGAGCTTCCGGTCGCGTGTGATACGGCTGGCTGGGCTCTCGTCGACGTGAATGTGGAGGGTCAGTCGTTCCGGTTCGTCCCGACCCACCTCGAGAGCTTCCTCCCGGGGGTCCAACTCGCCCAGGTGAACCAGCTATTCGCCGGTCCCCTCAAGACGGACCTGCCGGTGGTTCTCGTGGGTGACTTCAATGCTGTGACCTTCTTCCAGCAGACTGCGACATATGCTCACATTACGGCGGCCGGATTCACCGACGCGTGGGCGGTCGCAGGCTTCGGTGCGGGTTTCACCTGCTGCCAGCAGGAGGACCTGTGCAATGCGACGTCTCGGCTCTCCAGCCGGATCGACCTGGTGTTCTTCAACGGTCGCTTCAGCTGCATCGACGTCGATATTGTCGGTGAGGACCCGCTGGATCGGGTGGTATCGGAGAAGGCCTGGTGTGGGAGCATCTGGCCGTCCGACCATGCTGGAGTTGTCGCGACGCTAGAACTCGAGTAAGCGAGGCTCGAGCTTACAGTAATTTCTGGCACGCTTGCCGTTGGTGATCCTAGTTCTGGGCCTAGAGGCTCTTACCTGCTCTTACCGTAGGATTTCGCACCGATGGGGCTGGTGACCCAGCAAGTGGTGAAATAAATGACCGCCGGACTGTAACGTCCCAGCAATTTTCTCTTAGTAGACAAGTGAGGTGAGGACACATGCGAAAGCTTTTGTTAACCAGTTGTCTGCTGGTTTTAATGACCCCAGAGGCTATGGCGGAAGGTTTACCAAAATTCGAAGTGTTTGGCGGCTACAACTTTGTTCGGACCGAGGGAGGTCAGGCCAACTTGCACGGCGGTTACCTCGGCTTCGCCAAACCTGTGAACAACTGGTTTGGAATCGCGGCGGAAGTCAGTGGCCTGTCTGGATCACAAACATTCACAGTAGTGGTTCCATCAGGGCAGATGAATGATATGCAAGCCGATGCGAAGTTCGTATCGGTCGGGTTCGGGCCGCGTTTTACTTACAGGGGTGAAAAGCTGTTGCCATTTGCCCACGCATTGTTTGGCCTCGCTCGTGCGGTGTGGAAAGGCCCTCCGTCTGTTTCTGGGGCGGAAACTTCGTTCGGAGCCGCGGTTGGCGGTGGGTTGGACGCAAAGCTGGGAGACCATGTTGGCTTTCGAATGTTCCAGGTCGATTATGTGCTGACACGTTTTGGTGGGGGCATAGAAAACAACTTCCGATTAGGCGTTGGGCTTACTTTTTCGTTTTGAGTCGAGGAAGTCGCCTTTGACCACTGCACCTTGAGATCGTCGCGGTCGTGTACCGTGCCGCAGAAACGAAGACCGCATGGGCTGCGACCAGGCCACGCGCGGCCTTTACGAGGGGGGTATGACTGCTACACGACGATTGCACGAGTTCCTGAGACGGAGCCTGTCGGGCTTTCCCTGGCCCGTCGTGATCAGTGACTGGGACGACCACTCCTATCAGATAGGTGGTACCCGCGAACACTGGTGTGGGAAGCCGCTGGGGATCCGATTCAACACCGCCCGCGCAGTCAACGATGTCCTGTCGCTGAACGGGCTCGGGGTGCTCGAGGGGTTTGTGCGTGGCGAGGTCGACATCACCGGCAATCTCTACGCCCTACCGTTTCTCAAGCACTACATGAACCTGGACCTGTCGTATCCTCGATTGCTGGTTGCGCTGTTCAGGAATCGTTTTGCCCAGACGGTCGAGCGGGCCCGGATCAACGTGAGCAGTCACTACGACATCCCACAGCCCGTCCTGGATCTGTATCTCGACCGGGCCTACATGTCGTACTCGTGCGCCATGTTCGACGAGCCGTCGAACCTCGATACCGAGGTGATGACGACCGTCGGCGAGGGTGAGCACGACACCTTTGATTCCCTCGAGAAGGCACAGTGGCGCAAGTTCAAAGATGCCGTCGACTTCATCGACCCCAAGCCGGGCGAAACGCTGCTCGACGTCGGCTGTGGCTATGGTGGTCAGCTGGTCGTGGCGATCGAGTCGTATCCGTTCGGCAAGGTCGTCGGCTGCACGCACTCACACAACCAGACGGTACACGGCCGGCAGCGACTGGCGCGGTTCGACACCGCCAGATGGGAGCTTCGTGAAGCCGACTACCGGACGGACACTCGAGTCTTCGACCATGTGACGTCGACCGGGATGATCAGCCACGTGGGCCCCAGGGGTCTCGTCCCGTATGTCCGACACATCCGCCCACGCATCAAGGCCGGCGGTCGATACGTGCATCACGCCCTCATGACGCCATACAAGCGACAGCCCCTCGACATGTCTCCCGGGATCGCGTTCACCAAGAAGTACGTCTGGCCGGGGTTCCATTGGTTTACGCTCGGCGACCACGTGAAGGCGCTCGAGCAAAACGGGTTCCACCTGCTGCGTGCGGTCAACCTCTCCGCCCACTACGCCAAGACCGCGGCGGCCTGGTACGAGCGGCTGATCAAGCACGAAACAGAGGCTTTGAGCTTCGTCAGCAGGAAGACCTACCGCGCGTGGCAGGTCTACCTGGCCGGGTGCTCGGGGGCCTTCTTGTGCAAGGACTCGCACGTGTACCGCCTGTACTGCGAGGCGGTTTGACCCTGGCCCTTGGCTGTAACGAAGGGAGCCGAAAGTGAAAACTCACAGTGTCATCAGTGTAATTACCTTGGTTGTCGGGGTAACGCTAGCAAGGGTCATGAATCCAACGGTGAGGCCTGCTGGGGCTGATCGGTGGGGTCCCGGGTGGGCCAGGGGAGGCGCTCTGGTCGCCTTTCTGTCCATCCTGGTCCTGGCGCCAGGCTGCTCCATCAAGAAGTTCGCCATCAACAAGATTGGAGACACCCTGGCCTCCGGTAACTCCGTCTATGAAAGTGACGAAGATCTGGAGCTGGTGGCCGGCGCGCTCCCCTTTGGGTTGAAACTGGTGGAGAGCCTGTTGGCCGAGTCTCCGGATCATCGGGGTCTGCTGCTGACCGCCTGCCGAGGCTTCGTCCTGTACTCGTATGCCTATGTCGACTACGAAGCCCAGCTCGCCGAGGAGACCGACTTGGAGCGTGCTCGGCACTTGAGAAACCGGGCCCGAAGACTCTACCTCCGGGGCTTTCGATATGGTCTCCAGGGTCTGGAGCGCCCCTACAAGGGATTCGAGGATCGTCTTACTGCAGACCCCTGGGTGGCCGTGGCTTCCATCAAGGAGAAAAAGAAGAAAAGGGATCTGCCCTTCCTCTACTGGAGTGCCGCCGCCCTGGGCCTGGCCATCTCGGCCTCTCGCCACGATGCGGCGATGTTGGCCCGCCTGCCTGAGGTGGAGGCCATGCTAGATCGGGCGCTGGAATTGGACGAGAGCTGGGATGGAGGAGCGCTACACGCCTTTCAGATCCAGTTGGCGAGCGCCAAGGTGGAAGAGGCCGATACCGGAGCCATCGCCCGCCACTACCGCAGGGCCATGGAGCTTTCCCAAGGCAACAATGCCGATCTACACCTGGCCTACGCCGAGGCCGTCTCTATACCGGCACAGGACCGGGAGGAGTTCTGCTCGCTGGTCCAGAAGGCCTTGGCGGTAGACCCAGATCACTACCCCGAGAGCCGGTTTCTGGTGCTGCTGGCCCACCGCCGAGCCCACTGGCTAATGGAGCGAGTCGATGGCCTCATCCTGGGTGCCGAGAGCTGTTCCGCTGCGTCAGGAGGAAACCAATGAAATCTACTAGACTTTCCCTTGGCGTTTGTCTGGCTGTCACGCTGCTACTGGCGGGATTCCCCTCATCTCTGGCCGTCAGAAAGATCCGGGTCCGGATTGGAACCGTCGCACCCAAGGATTCCCTCTGGCACGAGACCCTGAAGCAGATCCGTCAGGACTGGCAGCAGATCTCGGGCGGTACCGTCCAGGTGACGATCTACGCGGGAGGCATCCTGGGCGATGGCCCCGAGCTGGTGCGTAAAGTTCGGGCTGGCACACTCCAGGCTGTGGGTCTCACTTCGGTGGGCATGTCTCGGATCGACTCGGGTGTCTCGGCTCTACAGGTCCCCATGATGCTGTCGTCTTACGAAGAGCTGGACTATGTGAGGGATCGCATCGCACCACGACTCGAGCGCCGGATGGAGGAGAAGGGTTTCAAGGTCCTGAACTGGGCGGATGCCGGCTGGGTTCACACCTTTACCACAGAGCCCATCACCACACCCGACGCCCTTCGCAAGATGAAGCTTTTTACCTCGGCGGGAGATCCTGAGACGGAGAGCCTGTACAAGGAACTGGGCTTCCGGGTGGTTCCTCTGTCCTTGACCGACCTGCTCACCTCGCTTCAGACCGGAATCGTCAATGCCTTCAATGCTCCCCCGCTCTTTGCTCTGTTGCAGCAGTCGTTTCGAGCGACCGGCAATATGCTGCCGGTGCGTTGGACTCCCCTGATAGCGGGGACCGTGATCAGCACCAAAACATGGGAGAAGATCCCCGAGCAATACCGGACGGCCCTTTTGGAATCGGCGAAGAAGGCGGGCGAGGAACAGCGCAGCCAGATCCGAAAAATGGGGACAGATGCTATTGAGGAGATGAAGCGGCGCGGCTTGAAGGTGGTAGAGATGGACGCAGCAGGGTTGGATCTATGGCAGTCCGAAGCGGAAAAGGCCTATCCCAGGCTGCGAGGCCGATACGCTCCGGAGGAGTTGATCGACTTGGTCCAGAAGCTGCGAGACGAGTTCCGCAGCTCTAGCAATCCCCAGCCTGTCCAGAACTAGTCTTCAACCCAAGGACAGGTAATGGAGAACATCGTTCCCGGTCCAGAGCGCACTTCGGTTCTCGGCAGGCTGGAGGATGCCGCCTCCGTCATCGTACTGCTTTTGATGGCGGGGCTAGCCCTGGTGGAAGCCGTCGCTCGGACCTGGCTGGGTGGAGGAATTCCAGGGTCGATTGTCGTCGTCCAGCACCTGACCCTGTGGATCACAATTCTAGGGGCCGCTTTGGCGGCTCGCAGCGACCGGCTCCTGGCCCTTTCCACTCAGAGCCTGCTCCCTGCGTGGATCCTTCCCGGTATTCGGATCTTCACCAGCGGCCTGGCCGCCGGAGTGACTGCCTGTCTGCTTCTAGCCAGCCTGGATCTGGTCCGAATTGAGCGGGAAGCGGGTGAACTGGTGGCCTGGGGGATCCCGGTCTGGGTGGCTCTTGCGATCATGCCAGTGGGACTGGCCTTGATCGCAGGACGTCTGATCTCAGGCGCAGCGAAGAACCTGAGGGGACGGATGCTGGCCGCTCTCGGTCTTCTGATCCCAGTGGCCTTCGAGCTTTTTCCTTTCCTGGAAAAGCCAGATCTGCTGTTTCCGGCCCTGCTGGTGATCGTGGTCGGGACCGCCCTGGGTCTCCCTATCTATGCGGCAATTGGAGGTGCGGCCCTGCTGTTGTTCTGGTACGACGGAACTCCCATCACAGCGATTCCCAATGAGACCTATCGACTGACCGTCAACCCGCTGCTACCCACCATTCCACTGTTTGCGTTGGGCGGCTATATCCTGGCCGAGGGAGGCGCCAGCCGCCGCCTGATGCGATTGTTCACGGCTTTCTTTGGATGGATGCCGGGAGGATTGGCGATTGTTACCACCCTCGTGCTCGCGTTCTTCACCCCTCTGACAGGAGCCTCGGGCGTGACCATCCTCTCCATGGGAGGACTCTTTCTGCCCGTCCTTACCCGAGCCCGCTATCCCGAGAGAACGTCGGTCGGGCTGGTAACCGTATCCGGTTCCATCGGACTGCTTTTCCCCCCCAGCCTCCCGGTGATTCTCTACGCCTTCTACGTGAACCAGCCCCTGGAGCGTCTCTTCATTGGAGGTTTCCTCCCCGGCATCCTGCTGGTGTCTGTGGTGGCGGGCTGGGGCGCTTACCAGGGCTGGTCCCACGGAGCGCCCCGCTCAAAGTTTCAGCCGAGAGAGGCTGCTTCAGCCGTAAGGGAAGCCAGGTGGGAGCTCTTCCTGCCGTTCCTGATCCTGATCGCCTTCTTATCAGGGGTCGTGGCGTCACTGGTAGAGGTAGCAGCCCTGGTGGTCGCCTACGCTCTGCTCGTCGAGTGCCTGGTCTACAAGGACTTGGACATTTTTCGAGACCTCCCTCGGATCTTCGGGGAGTGTGCGGGTCTGGTAGGCGGCTTCATGATCATTCTCTGTGTCGCCCTGGGCTTTACAGAGTTTCTGATCCTGGCCGAGGTTCCGACCCAGGCGCTGGACTGGGTGCAGACCCACATCGACTCTCCCTGGTTGTTCCTGCTGGCTTTGAACCTCTTCCTGATCATCGTAGGCGCTTTGATGGATATCTATTCGGCGGTGATCGTGGTGGTGCCCTTGATCGCTCCTATGGCGGCAGTCTACGGGATCGACCCGACCCACCTGGGTATCATCTTCCTGGCCAACATGGAGTTGGGCTACCTGATGCCACCGATGGGGGAGAACCTGTTTCTCGCCTCCTACCGATTCGACCAATCCCTGACGAAGGTGTATCGATCGACACTGCCTTATGTCGTAATCCTACTGATCGCGGTATTGCTCATTACCTATGTCCCGTCCTTGACCTTATGGCTGGTGGGTTGGTGGGAAGGACCAGCGGGCGTATTTGAACAAGATGTTGCGTTCAGGGTAGCGGGCAAAATGGTGTAAAAATATACGGTAACAGCAAGCCCTGTGAAATCAATTGGTTGGGCGGTCCACTGGTTGTTTGCAAAAGCTACCCACAATCCGCTGGGCAGCAGAGTCAGAGCCGGCTCGAAAGCCTTCTTGGGGACCGGATTCGCCCGGCAGGTGACCTTAGGGTCTGCGCAAAAATAACTTGGGTGCGGCTCTTTTAGAACAGGCGATTCTGGTGCCGTCGAACGCAAGATGGACCTCTCTTACTATGGGAGCGGCGAAGGCATTTTGGGGTTGGGTAGTTGGGTGGGGCAGAACAATCTGACACGGAAGACCGACCGATTGGACTTCTGGATCTTCTTACTTCACCCGCTTCAGGTGAGAGCGCGTGGGGCCGCGCACAGGGACCAGCTCGCCGTCCGCGTAGCGCGCGGCATGGTTTCTGAGCGACTCCTGCCGCTCGTGAAAGCGCCAATAGGCGTCGAAGTCTCCGCTGGCCTGCAGCGCACGCAGGCGTAAGACCGCCTCAGCCCCCGCCAGAGACCAGCGCGCCCCGGTCACCTCCATCCGATCTTTGACCAGGTAACGGCAGGCCCCCTCGATGACACCGGTGGCAATCGGGAACCCCCTCGCCAGATAGGTGTCATACTTCAGATACTCCGCATTTTTGAGCAGATAGTTGGCGCAGCGATCCACCGCTTCGCGCGCCTTGCCCGCCAGGCCCCGACGGGTCGCACTGCGACGGATTCCGCCCGCCACATAGCCACTGCGCCCGCGCAGAATACTCAGTAGGTGCTCGCCCACCCAGCCCTCCAGCTTCGGGTTGACTTCCCCGTGCAGAGCCATGCCGGCCTTCCACACGTACTCGCTCACGTGGATGAAGTCCAGCACGATCGTGGGCGCCGCCCTGGCGGATCGGTGCAAACACCGCAGCAGCGTCTTCAGCTGACTCCGATGGCCGTCGACCAGCACCACCCAACTCTTGCGCCCCGTGGGATCCCGCGAGCGGGCTTCTCCGAGGGCTTGCTCGATGACCTCTTCGGGACGCTTCTCCAAGCTCGCCCACAGCCGTTTGTGCTGGGGCCGCGGTCGCTTCCCTTCCTCCCGCTGCGGCTGCGGGGCCAGGACCCGCATCACCTCCTCCGGCCGCCGCACCTGAGGCGCGAGGGTGTACACCGCCGCGACCGTTGCCATCCGCTTGGCGTGGCGCTTTTCGCCCTTGCTCAACCGCTTCTGCAACTTGTGCTCGCTCGCTTCCGCCCGCTGCCGCGTCGCCTCCCGCAGATCCTCACGACGCAGCACCACTCCTTTGCCGTCCACCGAGATCGCCAAGATCGACCCCGACTCGCTCGGAGCCAACGCTCCCGCTTGTCGCTCCTGATAGAAGGCATCGAAGTCCTGGGCGGCACGGCCCACTAGCTCCTCCACCTGACGCTTGCCCACCTGCGCCCCCGTGGTTTTCGACAGCGCCTC
Source organism: Acidobacteriota bacterium (assembly GCA_965222655.1). Classification (GTDB taxonomy): domain Bacteria; phylum Acidobacteriota; class UBA6911; order RPQK01; family JAJDTT01; genus CAUZIZ01. Next base: position 593,106 of record CBDCUP010000020.1, on the reverse strand, counting down.
CACGACTTTGTCGAACGACCCCTCGGCGGCTTCCTCCGCCGCCCGCCGCCGCACCTGGTGCGAGTACAACTCCGGCGGGAGGTTCAGATCCGCATCCAGTGGGTGCAGGCTCTGGAGCCCCTCTCCCCCGTAGCCGAGCCGCTCCACCCGAACCTCTCCAAAGACCGTTTCCAGCCCCCGTTGCTGCCGCCGGCGCTGTTGCCGCACCTGCCCTTCCGAATCCCGCACCGCAGCGGCCGCTTCACCCGGAGCCCGCAGCTCCAGGTGCGCCTGGTAGAACCGTCGCAGCAGCTCCCGCCCCTGCTGCTCCAGCTCTCGCTCCAACTCGCTGTGCGTCTTCCTATGGGCCTCGTCGGACATCAGAAAGGCCTCCATCTGGGCAAACTGCTCCCGCGCCGCCGCGAACTCATCCTCGGGCTGTAACTGGGCGGCTACCGCTCGCAACTTCTAGCCCTCCCGCAAGCGTCGGGCCGCCTCCGCCACCAGCGGATACACCAGCACCCGTTTCGGCGCTGCCGCCTCGCTCCGCGCCAGCCGATCCTCTCGCTTCCCGCCCCGCGTGCTCCCCAGCTCGATCCAGTTCGCCCCCCGATAGCAGCTGCCCCGGTAGCGCTCCGGATCCACCAACGTCTCCACCAAAAACACCTCGACCCCGTAGCTCCGGGGCCAGTCCAGCGCCAGCTGCCGCACGGCCCGCGATAAGATCCGGCTCGCCAGGTTCTTGACCTGGACCCAGGGCAACACTAAATAGCGACTGTTCGAGACCACGTGCACCAGCTGGCGCGTCCGCGCCTCCGCCTCCCATCCGATCCAGCGGTCGCGCGCCGCAATCCGCCAGGCCGCGCTCGAAAACTGCACGCAGGCCACCACCCGCCCCGCCGGCTCCGAGGCGTAGACCAGGTAGCGCAGATGCGCCCCGAACGGCACCCGGTGGCCTAGATAGTGGTAGCGCCCCACCAGCTCCCGGAACAGCCCTCGTTGCTCCGGCGTCCGAACCGGCTGCAGCTGAATCTCGCCCAGGTCCCGGGCCGTGCCCACCAGCCGGGGACCCGGCTCTCCCCGCGCCGTCACCGGTACCCCGGTCGCTTTCCCCGGCGGCCGCCCCAGCCGCTTGGGGGGCAACACCAGCCCCCCCTGGCTCTCCAGCTTCTCCAGAAACTCCCGGCACTCCCGCGCTTTCAGCGACCCCGTGCGGCGCTTCCACCCCAGCAACTCGCACACGGTGGCGGCCAGTTCCATCCGGCTCAGACCCCCACACGTCCCCACGATCTCCCGGATCAGGGCCTGCTCCGCTTTGCCCACCTCATGACCTAGGAATCGCGGCGCTTTGCTCTCCACACCCTCTGCCACAAACCTACGCTAGCAAACCGACGCACAAATGTCCAGTGCTTTTTTCCCTCTTTCAATTTTTCATCGCACCGGGATTCCACCGACTCACAGCGGGCAGAGTCTCAGGCCCGGCCCGGCGGCTATCCGAGCGCACCGCAATCCGACGCGTTTTAGCCGACTTATGCCCTTCGCCAAGCCTTATCTCGCCCAAAAGCGCCACTCGCTACGATTCGGACCCGGCTAACCTATTGTCAATAAAGGATAATGGTTCGCTCTAAAAGAGCCGCACCCAAATAACTTGGCATTTTGACATCTCATCTTCACCCCATCTTCGGCCGCTCCTCAATTACAAAATCCTCAACGTAGACCCGGCTACGCCTGCGGTTTCGCTCAATCGTTCGCGGCCAAATCTGGTGCAAATCTGAGCGCCAATTCTACCAAGTTATTCTTGCGCAGACCCTTAGCGTGTAACCTCGCAGCATTTTGCCCACTACCTTGAAATCAGGTACGTCGGCTCTCGATTAGGAGCGGCCTGTCATGGTACAACGCGGCGATCCGACTCAAGGCGACCCAGAGCGGTCTCTAGACGATCGATGATGCGGTTCGTGGAACGGCATATATCACGCGAGTGCCTAGTTGAAATCGAAGTGATGTTGCCCCACTCGACGCAGAAGTGTGTTTCCGAAACCCACGATTTCGCGGCAGTGCGCCCAAGAAAGTAAGTTACTGTTCAAAGACTCCTACTGATCCATATGGACCGCGCAGGAGCTGCATGAATCGCGTACCCTGCGAGCCCGGGGTGCCGCGCATTTGAGCAAGCGTTTTCGTGCAGAATGTTGCGTCTACGAAAAAACGGTAGAGCTAAACGCAACATCATGTTCAAATACGCCCGCTGGTCCTGTTTGGCAACAACACCTTGCCTCACGGAGAAGCCTTCAGACAACGCCGAAAACCAACAGGATCTTCTCGGGTAAGTAAATTTGAAGGGAAAGGTCCTACCGCTAAATAGCTCAACGGTGTCCGGCTCAGTGGGCGTAGCCGACATCATAATCCGGCAGTACCACACCCGTCTCCTGTGCATAGATCCGCCACTCCGCGATGAGGGCTTGCAGACGTTCAGGTTGCTGTTGGGCCAGGTCGATCTGCTCGGAAGGATCGTCTGCCAGATTGTATAAGCGCCAACCATCGTCCCTAATATATGGATCACGCGGCTCCCACGGCCACGGTATCCCGGCCGGCTCCCAGACGATTTTCCAATCACCCTGTCGGATTGCACGCCGACCGAACAGTTCCCAGCCCATCACGTAATTCTCGGAATGCACGCTAGCACTTGTGCCGATGAGCGCCGGCAGCATGGAGGCACCGCGTAACGGTAAGACTTCCCTTCCTTGGAAAGATTGCGGGTGCTCGATCTGGGCCAACTCTAAGATCGTGGGCAGCACGTCCATGACCGTCACCGTCCCACGATAGATGGTGTCGCCTGGCACGGTCTTTGGGTAATGCACGATCGCCGGCACGCGGATCCCGCCTTCGGTGGTAAAGGCTTTGAACATCCGAAAAGGTGCGGCACCCGCACGCGCCCAGTTGGGACCATACCAAAGATACGAGTCCGCCTTACCCATGTTCTCGACGCTATTGTTGCAACATTGCGCTACCCATTCGCTTAACAGTCTCGGAATTTCAATCAAGTGAGCTGTTCTCTGAGACCGCCCTTTCGTCACAGCCGGGGTGTCCCGAAACAGCCTTTTACGGCCTTGGCCGTCGGCACGAAGTGCCTACTTAAAGCGTCCCAACCGATTTCGAGGTGAGCTTCTCCTCCTGGTGGGCTGCGTTCAGAGCGATGAAGAAAGGGTTCCGCCAAAAGGGGAAAAGCCGCGGACGGAACTCCGGTTCACCGAGCACCTGATCATGGACGGATACAGCTACCCCTTCGGCATCGCAGCCGCTGATCTGGACGGGGACGGAGACCTGGATCTGACCAGTGCGGACGGGACCGGTCACTCTAATCTCTACTGGTTCCAGAACGACGGATCGGGCAGTTTCAAGCGCCACCTGATCCAGGAGAACGATCCCGTGCGTCTGGAGCGGCACCGAATCGGAGACATCGACGGGGACGGAGAGCCCGACGTCGCCATCGTGAAGAACAAGATCGGCGACCTTCTCTGGTTCGAAAACAGTGGTGATCCCAGCGGCCCTTGGACCGAGCACAGGGTGAAGGACGACTGGAAGAACGCCAACCACGTGATACTGGCCGACCTGGATGGAGACTCGGATCTGGACATCGCAGCCTGCGCCGAAAGGGGCTCCCTCGAGTTCCGATGGTGGAGGAACGAAGGGCCTGCCCCCGAGTAATCTGCTTTGAAAGTGCACGAGGATCCAATCGGCCCCGAGGCCATGGACTACATTCGGGACAGGTGCCGGACTGGTGGGAAAGTTCATCGCCCAGCACCACCTCGGCGGCACGGCGGGTGACGTCGCCACTGAAGAATTCCTGGTTGAAGGAGCCGCCAAAAAGAAGAGAAAACTGGTCTGCTCGGTGTCACGAATGCGCCAGCCCAACCCCCCAACCAAAACGTTTCTAAGATCGAGGTTCTGGAACTCCTAGAGAGCTTTCTTTAGCGTTACCCGAGCGGTAACGTTGAGTCTGGAGACAGAAACCCAGAGTGGAGACGATACCATGCCAGAGTCTGGGCAAGACCTCGCTCAAACGAGTAACGTGGCCGCCACCCCAGCTCCTCCCGTATCCTGCGACACTCCGAGACCCAAAAAGAGCTGTCCCATTCCCTATTTGGCATGGAGCACCATATGGGTTCTGCCCCAATCCCCACCCTGTTGGTGCTGACGGCCGGGTCGACGAGCAAGTAGCGTTAAGGGTCACAAGGAGGTTACTGTGACCCAACTACGAAGAAGGATGCTGGAAGAACTCCAGCGTCCCAACCCTAGGCGGTGGGCTGTGAGGGGGCGCCTCAACATGATCCGGGCAAGAGCTCGAGGCATCCGTTATAATCTTCTCAGATCCCAATCCGCTCCAACCCGTCTAGGACTACGGGACTGGACGTTTGCAGCGGAGCACGCAGCTATATCGCCTGACGACTGCTGAGAGAAGTAGAGTCGATGAGTGAAGGGCTGATAGAGACACTCGATTTGTGGAAGACCTACGAAATGGGTACTCAGACTGTCTCCGCCTTGCAAGGAGTGAACCTACGGATCCAACCCAACGAATACGTCGCCATCATGGGTCCCTCAGGATCAGGCAAATCGACGCTGATGAATCTGGTGGGCTGCCTGGACATTCCCAGCAAGGGCAGGTATCTGCTCAACGGTCGCCTGGTCAGCGAAATGAAGGACGATGAGTTGGCTCAGATTCGCAATCAGGAGATCGGCTTTGTCTTCCAGACCTTCAACCTCCTATCCCGCGCGACCGCTGCCCAAAACGTCTAATTGCCCCTGATCTATGCGGGCCTCTCAGCAAAGGACCGTCGGGCTCGCACGCGGGAGACCCTGGAGCGAGTGGAGCTTTCCGACCGGTCTGATCACCGCCCCAGCGAACTGTCTGGAGGACAGCGTCAGCGCGTCGCTATTGGCCGGGCGTTGGTCAATCAGCCCTCGATCCTACTGGCAGATGAACCGACGGGCAACTTGGACTCAAGGACGGGCCGCGAGATCATGGCCTTGTTCACGTCCCTGCATCAGCAGGGCAACACCATCGTGCTGGTCACCCACGACTCCGATCTTGCGAATCATGCCGACAGGATCATTCACCTGCGGGATGGTCAGATCGAGCGGGACGAGCGGGTCTCGTAGTCCGGGTCCTACTTTCCCAGCATCCAGATGGCAGATCCTGGCTAGAAGGGTGCAGTGGTCCGCTCTCTCCTCGGCACTCGGTTTCATGTCTCCAGCATTTGGCCCCGAGCGCGGCTTCTCTTGGGACTGCTAGCGATATTTGATGCTCGATGGGTGCAGTCAACCTTGTCATTCTCGAAAGGAGGTACCGACATGATTTGCGTCACCGGAGCAGGTGGGACCGTAGGTAGCGAGCTCATCAAACAACTTGAATCAGCGAATACGCCCTTCCGCGCGGCCCACTTCTCGAACGAGAAGGCGGAAGCCGCACGTGTACGAGGGATCAACGCCGTCATCATCGACTACAATCGACCCGAGACCCTTCGTGCGGCGCTTCTGGGGTGTCACGAGCTGTTTCTGCTGGGGCCACCCGTGCTGAACCAAACGCAGTTCGAGCTGAATGCCGTCGAAGCGGCACAGGCGGCTGCCACGGGCGTCTGGGGCTTGGGTGCGGAGGACGCCACCAGGTGAGCGACGGGTTGCTTCGCATCCTGACACTTATCTCGGCGCTCGGCTGCGGGCTGGTGGCAGGTATTTTCTGGTTCATCCGGTAAATGGGGAGGTGCCGCCAGTCAAAGGCAGGCCGCGGAAACTGCCGCACTATGCAAACCGTGGAAAAACAAGTAGTTCTGGAGGAGAACTGGCAAGTGCTCGCAGTTGTTTTTCCACCGTTCGCACAGCGCTTGGAAAACTCCGTATCACGGGCTTGCTGGCCCAGTTCGATATCGCTCGGAGTTTTCCACAGTTCCCACGGCCCCTGCTACTGCAGCCGACTATATTGACAAGCGAACGGGGAACCAGATTTGGGATCCGGAAAGCGCCGAACCACGTTCCACCTCCCCATTTACCGGATGACCCTATTTTCTTCGCTTTCTCGACCTTCGTGATGAAAGCATTGGACCGTCTTCCGCCGGCGCAGGGGATGACCGCGATGCAATCCATCAACGTTGTGGTCATCAACCCGTGGTTTATGACGGCCTTTTTCGGAACGGCCGCGGCTTGCATCATCTTGGCCGTCTTTTCGGTGTTTTCTTGGCACAGACCTGACACCGGCTACCTGCTTCTCGGAAGCGCGCTCTATCTTGTCGGCACTATTCTGGTGACGATTGCATTCAATGTGCCTCGGAACGATGCGCTGGCGGCCGTTGACCCGGGCAGCGCCGAGGGGACTCGCCTGTGGGCTGGCTATGTCAAGAGTTGGACGACCTGGAACCACCTGCGGACTGCCGCGGCCCTGGCGGCGGCAGCATCACTCACGATTGCGCTCCGCCACTGATGCCGAGCGTTATGCGGCATCGCTCTGATTGCCTTTCTTCTCAGATGTCACTCAGCGCAATTGCCGGCTCATCACCACTGCTCACTGCTCACTGATTCAGCGGGCGGGCGTATTCGTCAGGAGCACTCGGCCGTTCGATTGGATGATTCGCTGGATTCGGAAGGTGGGTTGGGCGACCTTGGCCGCCCATTGACGATAGGATGAGTAGAGAGCCTGGACCTTGCGCACGTATCCCTTGGTCTCGGAATAGGGCGGGATGCCTCCATGGCGCTTGACTGCGTTCTCTCCCGCGTTGTATCCGGCCAGAACGAGGTCCAGTTTCTGGTCGAAGAAACCCATCAAAAACTTCAAATAGCGGATGCCGCCCTCAATGTTCTGGGCCGGGTCGAACGTGTTCTTGACACCGAAGCGGCGAGCCGTATCCGGATGCAGTTGCATCAGACCCTTGCAGTCTTTGGGCGAAATCGCCTGCGGTTGAAAGTCACTCTCGACCTTGATGATCGCTCTCACCAAATCGGGATCGATGTCGTAGCGTCCTGCGGTATCGTGGATCAGCGGTAGGAAGGGGGCTTGAGCCTCCCCATCCCTGGGCCCTTTGAAGAGGGGCTTGGTGGGGGCCGGGATGGACAGATTCGTCAGGACCTTGACTCCATCCTCATTCAAGTAGGAGTGAATGGGGCTCCCTGTCAGACAGGAGATCCAGAAGCAGGCCAGGAAGGGAAAGACTCTTCCAATCTGATCTAGTCTTGTCAGCACCACTTGAATCGCCTTTATGGACCGGAGTCCTTGATCTCCAAAGCAGCTAGGATGCCACTCCGCCCGAAAAGGACGAAGCTGAATTAGTATTCTACCCTATATCGTCCACGGCTCACTGCACTACTACTTCACTGCTCCACTGCACTACTGCTTCACTGCTCACTGCTTCACTGCTCACTGCTTCACTGCTCACTGCCCACCAGTGTCTCTTCGACAAAGCGATAGGTTTCCTTGAGGGCCTCGTCTAGACGCGACGGATCTTTGCCCCCAGCCTCTGCCAGGTCGGGTTTCCCTCCTCCCCCGCCGCTGACCAGGGGAGCCAGTCTGCGGATCAGATCATCGGCCCGAATCTTTTCCGTCAAGTCGCTGCTGACCATGGCGACCAGGCTCACCTTTCCGTTGGAGGGCATCCCCAGAACCACCACCCCCGATTTCAGCTTGTTCTTGAGTTGGTTGGCCAGCTGTCGGAGGGCGTTTCTATCCAGGTCCTGGACCTTCTGTGAGAGTACTCGAATGCCCTGGATCTCGCGCGAGCCTTCGAAGGCCTCCATGCTTTCCTGTTGTGCGAGTTTCAGACGAAGACCCTCGGTTTGCTTCTGCGCTTCCCTAAGCTCCCGGACTGTCCTGTCCACGGCTTCCGGCAGGTCCGCCGGTGCAACCCGCAGGCGATCAGAGAGCTCGTGCAAAAGCCGGTCTTCTTCCGAGAATCTCTCCATCGCCGATTCTCCGGTCACGGCCTCGATACGGCGCACTCCGGCTGCGGTGCTGCCTTCAGAGACCACCTTGAAGAGGGCGATGTCTCCAGTTCTGCCTACGTGGGTGCCGCCGCACAGCTCCGCGCTGAAGCCGGCAACCGTCACGACCCGAACCCGAGCAGAATACTTTTCCCCGAAGAGGGCCATCGCACCTTGCTTGATAGCCTCGTCCAAATCCAGGGTAGCGGTCTGAACTTCGATGTTCTCTCGAATCTTGGCGTTGACCTGCCTCTCGATCTGCCCAATCTCACCCGGGCTCAGCTGGCGATAGTGGGTGAAGTCAAAGCGAAGACGGTCGGGCGCCACCAGTGAGCCCGCCTGTTTCACATGCTCTCCTAGAACCTGCCGCAAGGAGGCGTGCATCAGGTGGGTTGCCGTATGGTTGCGGGCGGTACTCAAGCGCGCCTCTGTCAACACCGAGGAGTCAACGGCATCGCCCTTTTGCAGGCGTCCCCGCTGCATCTTGACTTTCGAAAGCCGCAGACCCTTGGCGGGGCTGTAGGTATCCTCCACGGACGCATAGACGTCTTCGTTTTCCAGGATGCCCTTGTCGCCCACCTGGCCGCCGGCTTCTGCATAAAAAGGGCTTTGATCCAGTACCACTTCTCCAGTCTGGCCTTCTTCGAGCACGTCAACGGAACCTTCGCCCTGCAGCAGAGCCAGAATCCTTCCGGGAACCCGCTCGATGTCGGTGTAGCCGCTGAATTCCGTTTCCAGGCCTTCCTTGGCCAATTCCTGATAGACCGGCTGAAAGGTCTTTGCTTCCCCTTTCCAGCTTGCCCGAGCTCGCTCTCGCTGCTTCTCCATCTCGACGAAGAAGCCCTCCTCGTCGACCCCCAGTCCGCGCTCCTCGGCGATCTCCCGGGCCAGGTCCAGCGGGAATCCGTAGGTATCGTAGAGTTTGAAGAGCTCTTTCCCGGGGAGCTGGTTCTGGCTCTTCCGGGTGGCTTGATCGCTGATCTCGTCGAAGAGGCCCATACCGTGGCTGAGTGTGGTCTGGAACCGCTCTTCCTCATTCTTTACGAGTTTGGCCACGTACTCGCTCTGAGATTCGATTTCGGGATAGGCGCCCTTCATGAGGTGGCTCACCAGGGCTGCCAGCGTGAACAGGAAGGGTTCCTCTTTCCCCAGCGCCTTGCCATGGCGGAGTGCCCTGCGAAGGATCTTTCGAAGGACATAGCCACGGCCTTCGTTGCCGGGGATCACCCCATCGCTGATCAGGAAGGTACAGGCTCGACTGTGATCAGCGAGAATTCTCAGGCTGACATCCGTCTCATCGTCCTGACCATAGACTGCTCCCGTCAGACGGGTGGCCTCCTCGATGATGGGCCGAAAGAGGTCGGTGTCATAGTTGCTGGTATGTCCCTGAAGGACCGCGGTGATCCGCTCCAGGCCCATCCCGGTATCTATGGACGGAGAGGGAAGTGGCGTCACCGCTCCGCTGCTGTCGCGGCTGAACTGCATGAAGACGAGGTTCCAGATCTCGACGTAGCGACCACACTCGCACCCCATGGCACAGTCCTCGTGACCCAGGGGGCTGGTGCCCAGATCGAAGTGAAGCTCGGCGCAGGGACCGCACGGGCCGGTGTCTCCCATGGCCCAGAAATTCTCTTTCTCGCCCATTCTCAGGACACGGTCCTCCGCAAGTCCGATGTGTTCCTTCCAGAGAGAGTAAGCTTCATCGTCTTCCTCGAATACGGTGGCATAGAGTTGTCTGGGAGCGAGTCCGTAGACTTCGGTGCACAACTCCCAGGCGAACTCGACGGCCTCCTTCTTGAAGTAGTCGCCGAAGGAGAAGTTTCCCAACATCTCGAAGAAGGTGTGATGCAGCGGTGTTCGGCCCACCGTCTCCAGATCGTTATGCTTCCCGCTGACCCGCATACACTTCTGGCAGGTGGTAGCGCGATTGTAGTCCCGCGTTTCCAGTCCGAGGAACGTATCCTTGAATTGGTTCATCCCGGCGTTGGTAAACAACAGAGTGGGATCGTCACCCGGGACCAGGGGACCGCTCTTCACCACGCGGTGGCCCCGGTCTCGGAAATAGTCGAGAAAAGTTTTGCGAACGTCGGCAGAGGTTTTCATTCTAGTTGGTTCCTTGGCGCATTCCGTCTGCACGGCGCGGCCAGGTCAGGCGATTGCAATGTTATCGTAACAGATCAACGCCGGCACCCGGTCTACTTGCGATCTGGTGTCTGTACGGGACGCAGAGGGAAGGGGCTCACCGGGTCCTTACCTGAATCGCTCAACTCAGGTTTACTTGCTCTTCCTGGTAGACCTTCGTCAGCCAGGAATGGCGGTCATCGACTCTTCCCTCGACGTAGTCGAAGAAGTCCTGTTGGAGCTGGGTAGTGATCGGTCCGCGCTTGCCTTCGCCCACCGTGATGCCATCGACCGAGCGCACGGGCGTGAGCTCGGCTGCTGTGCCTGTGAGGAAAAGCTCATCGGTTATATAGAGGCTTTCGCGAGGAATCGGCTGCTCCACCACCTCGTAACCGCGCTCCCGGGCCAGAGTCATGATGGTGTTGCGTGTGATGCCTGGAAGAACGGCATTTCCAAGAGTCGGAGTGATCAGTCTTCCGTTCTGAACCAGAAAGACGTTCTCCCCCGAGCCTTCGCTGACCAGGCCTTGAGAGTCCAGGGCGATACCCTCGGCGAACCCACTCAGCGTAGCTTCCATCTTGATCAGGGCTCCGCTGATGTAGTTCCCTCCCACTTTTGCCAAGGTGGGGAACGTATTTGGGGCGGCCCGAACCCAGCTGGAGACGCACACATCGACCCCGTTCTCGAGTGCTTCTTCCCCCAGGTATTTTCCCCACTGCCAAACGATGATGAGGGTCTCGATCTCGTTCTTGAGGGGATTCACACCCAGTTCCCCAAATCCACGGAAAACCAGGGGGCGAATGTAGCAGTGCTGCAGTCCGTTGATACGGATGGTTTCCAGGATCGCATCCTGGAACTCTTCCTGAGAGTAAGGGATCTCGGTACGGTAGATCTTACAAGAGTCGAAGAGTCGGCGGACATGTTCTGAGAGCCGGAAGACTTCGGGGCCCCTGGCGGTGTTATAGCAGCGAATTCCCTCGAACCAGGAGGTCCCATAGTGCAGGGCATGAGTCATCACATGAAAGGTCGCCTGCTCCCACTCCACGAAGGAGCCATTACGCCAGATTTTTTCGGATTTGGGAGGCGAGGTCATGACGCTCAGGATAGGCAGGAAAAAGACCCAAGTCAATTCTGTCTAGCGTCGTCTTCGGTTGGGGGCTCCGGACCCGCTGGGAAATAGCCTTTCTTGGCCCGCACCGACAGCTTTCGCTTCTTCTCATCGCGGACCTCGACGGTGATGGTTCTCCAACTCCCGTTCTTGAGTGGATTGTGGGTAATATAGGCAAGTCGGTACTGATTCCTCAGCTCCAGCGCAATTTGCGCGAAGACCTTGTCCAGTTCCTGGATCCTTTCTGGAAAGTAGACCTTCCCGCCCGTATTCTCCGCGATCTCTTCAATCTTTTTCTTGACCTTGTGCCTCTTGGACTTGAAAACGCCAAAGAAGCCACCCTCATCGCTGAGATCCGGATTGAGGACGGCGATCACGAAGACCTGCACGTCTGATTGACGGATCTTATCCAGCAGCTCTTCATGGGTATAGTAGCTGTCCCGATCCTCTCCGTCGGTGAAGATGACGATTACTTTCTTCGGTTCGCTTCCGTTCTGCGCTTTATCAATGCCTAGATAGATGGAGTCGTAGAGGGCAGTCCCCCCGCTGACTGTGATGTTGTCCAGGGCGTCACGGATGTCCTCGGCATCCCGGGTGTAGTCCTCCTCGAGTTCCACTTTGTGATCGAATGTAATCAGAAACAGCTCATTCTCTGGATGATTCCTGGTCACGAACAGCTTGGCCGCATTGACGACGAGGTCAATCTTGCTGCGCATGCTCCCACTGGTGTCCATCACGATGCCACTGGTCGAGGGCACGTCGTCACGACCAAAGAAGGTGATGCCTTCCTTGACCTTGTCCTCGAAGACGGTGAAGTCCTCCTGCTGCAGTCCGGTGACCAGCTCGCCGGTCTCGTCGTAGACGGCTGCGTAGAGAACGACTTGATCGACGTCCTGTCGGAATATGGGTGCGCCTTGGCTCTGATCGGGAGGTGATTCTTGTGCTTCGGAGACGCCAGGGGCCGCCTGGGTTGTCTCGGGAGTTGCCTCGGGTCGGGAAGCTTGGGCCAGGGCCTCTCCGGATGACACCAAGATCAAAACGAAGCAGAAAAAGGATAGGAGGCCCTGCCTCCCGGAGGCGAAAGACAGCATGGGGGAGAAGTGGGAAGTCCAGTTACTTCTGGGGCGCGAAATAGCCTTTCTTGGTGCGAATGATCAGTTTGGGCAGGCCCTCGGGTGGGTCCAGCTTGACCTGAATCTTGCGCCATTTACCTTGGTAGTTGCGGTTCGTAGGGAGGTATCCCAGAACATACTGATTGCGTAATTCGGTGTGAATCAAGTCGACGAAATAGTCCAGCTGCTTGAAACTGTTCGGAAAGAAGGCCCGACCTCCGGTCAAGCGAATGATCTCGGTGATGACTCCGCGGCCATAACCCAGATCGCCACGTTCGCCGATGACATAGATCTGGACATCGGACTCTTTCACAAACTGTTTGACCTCACTGAAGGTATATCGGCTGCTGTTGTCCTCGCCGTCGGTAATGACGATGAGAGCCTTCTTTTCGTTATGAGCCTCGCGCATCTTCTCGAGACCCAGGTAGATGGCGTCGTATAACGCGGTTCTGCCCTTGGGATTGGAGATCGAGATTTCGTTCTGAAGGTTCTCGGCCTGCGAGGTGAAGTCCTGAACCACAGAAGTGCGGTCATTGAAGGAAACCAGGAAGTATTCGTCCCGGGGATTGCCTTCCTTCAAGAAGCGCACAACCGAGTTACGGGCGCTCATGATGTTGTCACCCATGGAGCCGCTGATGTCGAGAATAATCCCTACGCTGATGGGAGACTTGTCACGCGAAAAGTGCTTGATCGACTGTTCGACCTTGCTTTCGAACAGCTCGAAGTGATCCTGCTCCAGTCCGACGACGTAGCGGTTGAGCGGATCCGTCACGGTGACACGCACCACGACCATGTCGACGTCGACGCGGAACCGGGGAGCTAGATCTACTTCCTTCGCGAAGATCGAAGCCCCAAGGGAAATGACAAAAACGGCAAAACTGCACGAACAAAACCTGACCATGGATGAACACTATTCTACAGAAAGTGATTGGAAAGTGGAATGTCCAAAGAGCCCGTATGTTGTTTTTTTTTACCGTCCACACCCGTGAAACGCCGTCACCAGAGCCGATTCGGTGCCGGTTTCTCACGCTCTAGTGAGGCTGCATTTGGGTTTTCCCTAAAGTCTTTTCCGGACTCATCCGATAAGAGAACTCGTGAGGAACCGATGATAGGCGAAGTTACCAAGCGGTAACAGATCTGTAAGACGTCCACACCGAGAAGGGCTACCCGAGCACGAAAGGCTCGGGGCGCAATGCTGAGTCCTAACTCTTTGCCGATAAGGTCGATCAGCTACCGAAAGTGGATTCGTAATGAGCTCATGTCAAGAGGTGTGTAAATAGACTCAGGCGGCTTTCTCCTTCGACTCCTGGTTGACCAGGACTCCATTCACATACTTGGCTCCCTGATAGACATCTCTCATGAGCTCTGGAGCTTTGAGACGACGGAATCGTTTCTCGGCCACCAAGAGCATCTTCCAGATCACCGCCTGGGCGTTGTTCACCTTCTTGAAGCGCTTGGCCGCATCGGTTCGCAGCCGAAGTCCGGCGAACGGGGACTCCACTGGATTCGTGGTGCGCAGGTGTTGCCACTGCTGCTTCGGGTAGTTGTAAAAGCTCACCATCCGATCCCAGTCCTGGTCCAACAGATCGGCCGCCGGAGCCAAGCCTCTGCTTCGGCACCACTCCTGGAAAACCCGTTTGAGGCGTTCCGCTTCCTGACGGCTCTCAGCATAGGGGATCTGGCGCAGAATCAATAAGGCCGTGGGCTGCTCGCGTTTGGGCACCTTGGCCAGGATATTGACGATGCGGTGATTCCAGCAACGCTGCTCTTCCGCCTCGGGGTAGACGTTGCACAAGGCCCCCCAGATGCCGAGGGGGCCGTCGGCGATGACCAGACGAGGAGCATTCATCCCCCGCCGCTTCAAGTCGCGTAACACCTCTGACCAACTTTCCGTCGATTCCCGATAACCGCTCGTCACCGAAACCACCACCTTGCTGCCATCACTGAGCGCCGCAAGGACCACCAGCAGGACGGCCTTTTCCTTCTCCAGACCCGCTTTGACGTAGATTCCATCCGCCCATAAATAAACGACTTCCAGTTCCTCCAGGGGACGACTTTGCCAGACGGCCCATTCTTCTTGCCACTTCTCTTTCAGTCGGGCCACCGTGTTGGCCGACAAGGCCGCTTCTTCCCCTAAAAGCCCTCTTAATGCCAAGTCGAAATCGCCCTGAGCCAGGCCCTGCAAATACAGCTCTGGAATCAGGTCTCGGACTTGCTGCGTCCGTTTGGCAAACAGCGGCAGTACCCGGCTTTCAAAACGCTCTTCTAGATCTCGGACTCGAGGCCGTCGCACGGTGATCGTCCCGCTACTGAGGGTCAGTCGTCTGGCCTTGCCATAGCCGTTGCGGTATCCCGACGCTGGGTCCACTTTGCCTCGACGCTCACTCTTGTCTCGTCCCAGCAGCTCGGTCACCTCCTCCTCTAGTAGCTCCTGGACCCAAGACTGGACCTTCTCCCGCACCCAATCTTCCAGCTCCTGGAAACAGACTCTTGACTCCACAGTCCCCTCAATGTTCTTCTCTTTCATGCGGTGTGTACTCCTTCCTTTATGGGCCTTCCGGCCCTGGGTTTAGGTCAACCCGGAAGGATACTCACCGCCTCTGCTATTTACACACCTTTTGATGGTAGCTCATTCGTAATACCTGGAGGAGGTTGCGATGAAATGGAATCGGAATGATCGAGGTCAGGCAGTCCTAGACCGAAGTTACCCTGAAAATTGGGTGAAAAACAACCTGTAAACCCTTGCGGGACATCAGGTAGGAGATTTTTCTGTACGACAAAGTGTACCCATGTAATAGTTATAATATATCCGGTATAGTGCTGGTTGGTGTGGTATAATGGTGCCCATGTACATCGAATCCGTCCCCAATCGCAACTCCCCCCCGGCCATTCTCCTGCGCGAGTCCTACCGAGAGGCCGGCAAAGTGCGCAAGCGGACCCTGGCCAACCTCAGCCAATGGCCCTCGAAGATCGTCGAAGGCCTGCGGGCCTTGTTGAAGGGGGGCCACGTCGTCTCGGACTTGAGCGAAGCCTTTCAGGTGCAGCGCACTCGACCCCATGGCCATGTCGCCGCCGTCTTGGGCACTCTGCGCCACCTCGGTCTGGAGCGCTTCCTTGCCACCCGCGACAGCCTTGAGCGCCGCCTGGTGGTGGCCCTGATCGTGGCTCGCATCCTGGAGCCCCGTTCGAAGCTAGCCACCGTACGGGGTTGGGACCCGCAGACGCTCTCCTCCAGCTTGGGGGAGCTCTTACAGGTGGAGTCGGCCTCCGCGGACGATCTGTACGGCGCCTTGGACTGGCTGGGGGCTCGACAGCAGAAGATCGAAAACCGGCTGGCTGGCGAGCGGCTACAGGACGGCTGCCTGGTGCTGTACGACGTGACCTCGACCTACTTCGAGGGGTGGACCTGCCCTTTGGCCAAACGGGGATATTCCCGAGACCGGAAAAGGGGCAAGCTGCAGATCCTCTTCGGCCTGCTGTGTGACCGTCAGGGGTGCCCCGTCGCCGTCGAGGTCTTCGAAGGCAACCGAGCGGACCCCACGACCGTGGCGAGTCAGATCCAGAAGCTCCACTCTCGCTTCGGGCTGCGCTCGGTGGTCGTGGTGGCCGATCGGGGAATGCTCACCGAAGCCCGGATTCGGGAGGACCTGAAGCCGCTGCCTGGGATGGGCTGGATCACGGCGCTGCGAAGCCCTCAGATCCGCAAACTCTTTGCAGCCGGTCCGCTGCAGCTGTCCCTCTTTGACGAGCGCGACCTGGCCGAGATTCAGAGCCCCGATTACCCCGAGGAGCGGCTCATCGTCTGCCTCAATCCTCTGTTGGCCGACCAACGGGCTCGGACCCGCCAGGAGCTGTTGGCGGCGACCGAGGCCGAGTTAGAGAAGATTGTCCAGGCGACGCGACGTCCCCAGCGTCCCTTCAAAGGAAAGGACCGCATCGCCCTGCGGGTGGGGAAGGTCCTCAACCGCTACCAAGTCGGCAAGCATTTTCAGCTGGATATCGAGGAGGAGTCCTTCGCCTACCAGCGCCATCGGGAGCGCATCGATCAGGAGGCTGCACTGGACGGGATCTATGTGATTCGCACCAGCGTGGCGCCTGAGCAAATGGATGCCCAACAAACCGTGGCGGCCTACAAGGGGTTGTCCGTCGCCGAGCGGGCCTTCCGCAGCTGCAAGAGTGTCGACTTGAAGGTCCGCCCCATCTATCACCACTTGGAGGATCGAGTCCGAGCTCACGTCTTTCTGTGCATGCTCGCCTACTATGTCGAGTGGCACCTGCGACAGAAGTTAGCTCCGATCCTCTTCGACGACGAGGATCCAGAGACCGGCAGGAAGCTTCGCGATTCGGTGGTGGCACCTTCTCAGCGCTCTCCTGGGGCTCTGCATAAGGCTCACCACAAGCGCACCGAAGAAGGGGAGCCCGTGCACAGCTTTCAGACCTTGCTCAGCGACTTGGCCACGATCTCCAAAAACCGGATCCAGCCGCAGCTGCCCGGTTCTCCAGCCTTCGACAAAATCACCCGTCCCACTTCGCTTCAGCAGCGTGCGCTGGATCTTCTCGGTGTTCGCCTCTAGTTGTACCCAGTAGCGACGCACCCGATTCCTAACTTTACCTCAACCCTATCAATAAGTTACCTCACTTTTCCACAAGGTAACTTAGGCCTAGAGTTCGCGATGGTGCTGCCCTTGTTTCTGCTTGTCATGGTTGGCACCGCCGAGGTCGGTATCCTGGTGCACGACTATCTTGTCCTTCACGCCGGCATCCGCGAAGGTGCCCGAGTAGCTGCCACAGGGTCTAACGTGGCGGATATCCAAACAAGAGTCTACAACGCCAGTCCAACCCTGAACGCGGCTGATCTGACCATAGCAGTCACCAACGCCGAGGGGGCCCGAGGGACGATGGTCACGGTCAACGCGACCTATACCGTGGATCTGATTACCCCCATGATCGAGACGCTGATGGGCCAGGACCCTTTTCCGCTCTCGACCCAAGTTACCATGAGACTCGAATGAGGCCCCCTTATCATTCGGCTTCCGTCCATCAATGAAGGAGGCGGTGCAAGAAATGGATTTACATAAGCGTAGAAAGAGTGAATCCGGGACGTTTGGGGTGATAGGGGCGTTAGCGCTGGTGACGACTCTGTCCCTGTCTGCCCTGGTCGTCGACATTGGAGTGCTTCTTGTCGGACGCGCGCGGATCGCCGCGGCCCTGGACGCCTCGGTCCTGGCTGCAGCTCAGGACCTGCCCGACACGGCTCAGGCCACGAACACGTTCGATCAGTACGTGGCCGCGAATATGCCGCAAAACGCGATCTACTCAGTCAACGGGACCAATCTCAGCTTTCCCGGAATTCTCAACAACCGGATAAGAGCCACGGCAACCGTCAACGCGAACCTGGGCTTCATGCGAGTCCTGGGGATGGATTTTGGTACCGTGGGGGCGGTCGCCGAGGCGCAGAACGCCGATCCGGATCTGGTGCTGACGGAGGATCGTTCCGGCAGCATGTGTGAAGACAGCCACCCCGGCTGGCCCAATTGGCTGGGACAATGTCCCCCTGAGCCGCCCGCGTGGGAGCCACTTCTGCACGTCAAGAATGCCACCAATCCCTTCACAGAGCAACTGGGATCCAACGTCCAGCTGGCACTGGTCTCCTATGCCACAAACCCGACTCTGGATGTGCCTTTGACTACTAACCATCAAGCCGTCAAAGATGCCGTCCTGCTTATGGAGCCGAACGGCTACACCGACATCGGAGGCGCCATCTACACGGCGCGAGACGAGCTGTTGAACAATGGAAGGGTGGGAGCACCCAAGGTCATTGTCCTCATCAGTGATGGGGTCCCCAACTGTGCCAATGGGGGCTATGTCGGTTCCTCGGCTGGGAGGACGCATGCCCTCAATGCCACACAGAGCGCCGCCGACAACGGCATCATTATTTTCAGTGTCGCCTATGGTGACAATGCCGATCACCCTCTGATGCAGCAAATCGCCGACATCACCCAGGGGCAGTACTACAATGCCCCCACTGACATGCAGCTGCAACCCATCTTGATAGAGATTGCCAACCACGACTACGTCAAGCTCATGCCGGAGTAGTGTGGAGCCGGTCTCCAGGCCGGCTTTCTCAGGGCCGCGTTAGCGGGCTTTGCCCCGTCTTTGTCAAATTAGCCAAAACTGTTCCGAGATATTGACGCCGGATCCAGGCTTGCTCAGAGGACTGAAAGTCCTTGGAGGAAGCTCTTGAGCGCATCCATCTCCTCGTCGTTCAAGGAGTAGTACGGCTTCCGCCTCCAGCGCTGCGCAATGCCGTAGAGCTCGAGCATCCCGTGCATTCCAGCATCGAACCCGCCGGTTAGACCTGGGAGATAATCGAATAGAGGCATATCGTAGGTTTCGACGATCTGCCGGGCCTTTTCGATGTTTCCTGCCTGGATCGCATCCCAGTATTCGTGGGCCACCCGGGGGCAGTAGCTGGCGAAGGTGGAGAGGTAGCCGTCGCATCCGTAGGGATGGAGGTCCAGGTGATTCTGCTTCTGTCCTCCGGAGAAGACCGCCCAATGTTCGTGAACCAGGAGGGACATCCGCCGCGCGAACTGGCCGCAGAAGTCGTCTTTGATCGCCACGATGCCGGGGACCTGCTGCAGCAGGACCTTGAGGGTCTCCAACCCAAACTCCATGCCTCGAGGGCTGAAGATGTTGGTCACCACCATCACCGGGATCTCTTCGGCGACCGCGGCGAAGTGCTCTGAGAGTGTCTGGGCCGTACAGGACGACGCCCAATCGGGTGGGAGCACCATCAGGACGTCAGCACCCATTTGCCGGACCTGGCGCCCAAACTCGACGGACCGACCGGTCCAGTAGTAGCGATCTGCGGCCACCACCATGGCCCTCCCGGCCGTGTGCTCGGCGGCCACCTGGGTGACCTTCAAGATTTCCTCATCGCTGAGCAGCAGATAGTTACTGTCGCCCGCGGTGAGAAGGACGGTCTTGCTACCGCCGTCGATATTGAAGTCAATGACGCTCCTCAGGCCGTCGTAGTCGATACCGCCGTCCTCCAGAAACGGAGTCCGGACGGATCCGAAGGGCCCCGTGAGTGCCGCTCTGATTTCTTCCCTGGTCATCTCCTGCTGCATCGGATTTCCTCCAGGAGTCTATTCTGGGAGGGTCGCCGTGTTGATGCAACTCCAGCATCTCCCTGGATTCTCGAACTCTGTGCCGGTTCACTGAGCTGACTCTAGGACGTGGCGGTGGCCTTCAGGCCGTCGTTTTTCGAGCCAAAGGCTCGAAGGAAAGAACACGGCGGCCTGGAGGCCACCGCCACGTCCCTGACTGAGCTTCCCCCTGAATGATACAGCACCAGCTCGTGGCCCCAGTGGGTTGCCAGACCGGTCGGATAGACTGGGCTCATCAAAATGAGTCCCTTTCGATTTCTGTTCGAATTCGTGCTGCTGGCCACGGCCATCTACCTCTGGTTTCGCCCTGGGCCTGCTCGGAGACGCAACCGCTTTCGCAGGAGGATACGCCGGTGGCTGAAGGTCCTCACGCTAAGAAGGATGTTATGGGCTGGAGTCATCGCGTTCCTCTTGATGCCCCATGGGCTGGGCCGTTTCGTTCCGATTCTGCGAGATGTTCCTTCCCTGGTCGAGGGCCAGAAGCTTCGCCTGACCCATGGACCGATCGCACTTCTCTTTCAGACGCTCGGGTTGGAAGACTCAGTAATGGAGAGCATCCAGGATCAGTCCAGGATACATGGAGTAGAACCGGCGCTGGTTAGAGCGGTCGTCCAGACCGAATCGTCGGGCCGGCAGTTCGTGGTTTCCACCTCCGGCGCCATGGGGTTGATGCAGCTGAAACCTTCCACCTTCTACTCGCTCAAGGGGGGGAATCCCTTCTCGGCGGAAACCAACATCGCCGCAGGAACCGAGTATCTACGCCAGCTTCTGGACCGGTTCAAGGGCAGTTATCGGTTGGCGGTCGCTGCCTACAACGCCGGTCCCGGAATCGTTGCAAGCTGCCGCTGCGTACCCAAGAACGGGCAAACTCCCGCCTACGTTGCGAGGGTTTCCACCCGGTACAGGAAGTACAAGGGTAAGAAGCGTTTCTGATGGGAATTCTTCAGTCTTGTAGAATCAGCAATTAACCGCACCCCAGTTCTGGGATACTTCCTGTGGACGGCCAACCGCGACAATCCCCCCCTCTCTGGGAACCCGTCTCTGGGCTCTACAGCGATGTGAGTTTCGGACCGATAAAGCCTAAGAGTTCGTACCGGACTGGAGAAGTGAGTGGGATCCAGGGACACCAGTTCCAACCCAAGGTCCGTTCCGATAAGGGGAGTCGTCCAGATCGGTCCCAACCAGGCCAGAGATGGGAATCAACGCAATACCTTTGAGAAACCCGGCGGGCTGGCTCAGGGGGCCCGCCTTCGATCTGACCCTGATTGCCGGTGTTCTGGCGCTGGCCGTAGGAGCCGGCACCATCGTCGTCTTGCAGCCACACTGGTTTTATGTGGTCCTCGCCCTGGATTTGTGGTTGCTGGGCTACCCTCATGTCGTAGCTACCTTTACTCGGATTTCCTTTGATACTGAGAGCTTCCTGCAGAACAGATTCCTGGTGCTTGGGTTGCCGTGGCTGGTGCTGGCCGGCAGTGTGGCCGTAGGCGTCACCTGGGGCACCTGGGCCATCGCAACAACCTACCTGTACTGGCAGTGGTTCCACTATACGAGGCAGAGTTACGGGCTCATGCGCTACTACGTCCGGAGCAGGGGCCCCAGCGCAGCAGCGGTGGAGGGGGGCTCGGTCTGGATGCTCTATTTGGTGCCACTCTGGGGGATTCTCTATCGCTCATACCAGGGGCAGGAGACATTCCTCGGCCTCGAGGTCAAGTACGTGCCCGTTCCAGAGTCTGTTGTGCACCTGGTAGGAGCTCTTGCCTTGGGCTCCATCGCCTACTGGGCATGGGGACAGTACCTGGCCTGGCGCCGGGACCGCCTACCCCTCGCCCTCACCCTGTATCTTTGCTCCCACTGCGCGGCGTTTGTAATGGGTTATCTTGTCATCGAGGACATCTCTGCTGGATGGCTGGTCATCAACGTCTGGCACAACGCTCAGTACCTGTTGATTGTCTGGATGTACAACGCGAATCGCTTCAAGGAAGGAGTCGACCAGAAACATCGTTTCCTGTCCACCTTGAGTCAGAGCGATACGAGGAGTGTCATCCGATACTTTTTCGTAACGGTCGGCTTGTCGTTCGTCGTCTACACAGGCATCCTGGTCGTTCTGAAGTCAGACTGGTTTGCGGCCATCCCCTTGGCGGCCATCATCATCTACCAGACCATTAACTTTCATCATTACATCGTAGACGGCTTGATCTGGACGCGAAAGAGAAGAAAGGTGAGGATCCAAGTTGGGGCAGCTCGTAGTTGACGAGAAGGTAGCCCTACCAGCCGGTGGGGCGACGCCTCCGTGTGATCGCAAACTGGAATATGACAGACACAATGCAACATCTCAATGAACTCTTTCGGGGTGTCTTTGATGACGAGGATCTCGTGATTACGCGAGAGACCAGCGCTCGCGACATCGACGACTGGGATTCGCTCATGCACGTCACGCTTCTGCTGACGGTGGAGAAAGGATTCGGGATCCGCTTCTCGAGCTCCCAGGTAGCCGGGCTGACGGACGTCGGCCAACTAGTGGACCTCATAGAGGACAAGCAAACAGAGTGAGCGCCTCTCACTTCGAAGCGCTAGCCACCTATGTCGGTGAGCGCTATCCGCACTTCAGAGCGGGCATTGCGGAGTCCGTGGCCGTGAGTCCGGAGCGCTTCGGCCAGATCTCTGAGATGTATCTGGAGTGGGCTCTGAGGGCGCGTGGTCCCGGGGCCATCCAGCGGTCCCTGGATGCCTTCGTTCAGTTCACCACCGATGTCAACCTGGCCCAGGCCCGCTACGAGTTGGAGGGGAGTTATCAACATCACTCCTTCGAAGAGGTTTATAGAGAGCACTATGGTCGGAAGGATAAGATGCAGGGCTACCTCTGGGGGATCTACCTGACCAATTTCCTGTGGGCTCATCACATGGAGATCTGTCTCTTTTACCAGGATCGTTTCCTGTCCAGGCTTCCTGCGGAATCCGAAATCGTGGAAATCGCTCCGGGTCACGGAGGTTGGGGAATCTGGGCACTAGATGAGCTCCCGAAGGCTCGTCTCCGGGGATATGACATCAGTCCCTCCTCCATCGAGATCGCAGGAGCCCTTGCCCAGGCGGCAGGGACAGGCAGACGTGCCAGATACGAGACGCGGGATGCCCTGGATCTGGTGCAGATGCCAAAGCAGTCGGCAGATGCTGGGATCTGCAGTTTTCTGGTGGAGCACCTGGAAGATCCAGACAAACTTTTCCGTGTCATGCACCATCTTCTTCGTCCCGGGGGGCGGGCCTTCGTAACGGGAGCTCTCACCGCTGCCCAGATCGATCACATCTACGAGTTCCGAAACGAATCCGAGCTGGTTTGCATGGCGGAGGCTCAGGGTCTCCGAGTGCTGGAGACCCTGTCCACCAATCCGAATCGACTCTTGCCACGAGCTCGTTTCGTACCAAGGTCGATGGCCATGCTACTCGAAAGGGTCAAGAGCTAGGTGAACCTGCAGACTCCACCCTTCAGAGAGTTCAGACGTCTGCGAAAACAGCGGCGACTGCACGAAGCTCTCCGCCACCTCCGCGAGGGTTTCTCTCGTCGCGCGCTGGAGTCCCAGGAGGTGCTTCAGGCAGGACGCCTTCTCTTGGAGGAATACGACGGGACGGAGGCCATTCGTCCTGATTTGGATGTGCTTGTTCTGGGCCAGTGTACGACCTCTTGGCTGGTCCCTGCAGTGACAGCCCTGTCGGCAGTCCAGGGAGTGAAGGCAAGGGTCCAGGACGGAAACTACGACAACGTGATGCAGGACCTGTCACAACTGGGCTCCAGTCCCGACGTCATCGTCCTGTTTCCCTGGCATCAGCGGCTTTTCGGGACCTTGAGTGGATCAGCTCAGGAACGAGTCCAGGAAGAGCTGGGATTCTGGCGGCAAGCCTGGCAGTTCGTACCCCGGGAAACATGTCTCATCCAGATTGGCTACGATTGGATCCATCCTGGCGCCATGGGCCATCATCTAAGTGCCAAGGCGGACGGCTGGATCCAGCTGGTTCGCCTCATCAACGGCACTCTCCGAGAACATCTTCCGAGGGGCGCATTCTTTATTGATCTGGAGCAGATTTCAGGTCTGATGGGGCGGGAGAGCTTCTACGATCCACGGGGATATCTCTGGGCCAGACAGCCCTTGAGCGACCCTGGGACCGTGCGTCTGGCCGAACACGTGTCGGCCGGGATTCGTGCCCTGGTTCAGGGGCCGAAAAAGGTGTTGGTGCTCGACCTGGACAACACGCTTTGGGGTGGTGTCGTGGGTGAGGAGGGTCCTCTCGGACTGGAGTTGGGAGAGAGTCCGGCCGGGGAAGCGTTCCGTCATTTTCAAAGCCACCTGAAGGATCTGAGCCGGCGTGGCTGCCTCTTGGCCGTCTGTTCCAAGAACAACCTAAAAGACGCAATTGAGCCTTTCGAGAAGAACCCAGAGATGGTGCTGACCCGGGATGACTTCGTCGCCTTCGAGGCGAGTTGGGATCCCAAGGCTCAGGCCATCGAGCGGATTGCCAGGTCTCTGGGACTGGGTCTGAAGGATTTTGTCTTCTTTGACGACAATCCTGCAGAGCGGGAGCACATTCGCCAGGCCCTGCCGGAAGTTGAAGTTGTCGAGGTGCCGGAAGACCCTTCCGAATATGTTCGTGTACTTCAGGCTGGCCTCTGGTTTGAGTCTGTCCAGCTGACAAGGGAAGACCAGCATCGAACAGAGAACTATCGAACCGAGATCCGAAGACAAGAGGCCAGTTCCCAGGCCGGCTCCATGGAGGAGTATCTGCAGTCGTTGGAGATGTTTGCTGAGGCCTTCCCCATCCAGGAACCCGATCTGGATCGGGTGTGTCAACTCATCGGCAAGACCAACCAGTTCAATCTGACAACCCGTCGCCATCCGGTTAACCAAGTCAGGAGAATGCTTGCGCTTCCCGGGTCTGTCGGCCTGGCACTCCGGATGGGAGACCGTTTCGGTGATCATGGTCTCGTTTCGGTGATCCTGGCCGTACCCCAGTCCGAGGAGGAAGAGACCCTGCGTATCGATACCTGGCTGATGAGTTGTAGAGTCATCGGCCGCACGGCAGAGTATTTTCTCTTCAACCACCTCCTGGATAAAGCCCGGGAATCGGGCTACTCGAAGCTTATTGCAGAGTACATTCCGACCAGGAAGAACGATCTGGTGCGAGACCTCTATTCAGAGCTGGGTTTCCAGTTTCAAGAAAAAGGCACCGAATCCCTTTTCCATGAACTGGACCTGGACCGGGCGGAACATGTCCAGAGTCTGGTGCGGTGGGGAAGTCGTCGATCATGAACGAACAGTTCCTGGACCTGTCCAAGGTCGATTTCTGGCTTACCTGTGTCGTCGCTGTCCTGGTGCTGGTCCCGTCTGTCGATCCCGTCTTCCGCAAGGGGTTCTGGACCTGCTTGAACATGGGCTTTGTGACACTCTTGCTGGGGTGGCAGGCCTTGGCCCTGTTTGGTGCCATTCTTGTGGTCTATCTGCTTCTCCGTGCAATCCATGAGACGAGATTTCGTGGAATCTTTTCCGTGCTAGTCGGTCTGTGTCTGCTGGGTCTCTTTACACTCCGAAAACTGCCTGACTTGGCGTCGCAGATAGGGCTAGGAGAGGCCAACACCATGCTTTCTCTGGTCGGCTTTTCCTTCATCGCCCTGAGGCTAGTGGAGGTACTCCGGGCCAACTTCGAGAAGCGTCATCCTCCGCCGGACCTGCCTTCGCTGATCAACTACCTGATCCCCTTTCACATGCTGGCAGCCGGTCCCATTCAGTCCTATGATGACTTCGTAGCCCAGCCTAGGGTGCCCGAGGCCCTGACCCGATTGGGAGTGCTCTCAGCATTCGAAAGGATCGCCTTGGGCCTGTTCAAGAAGTTTGTTCTGGCCTACGTCTTGAGAGAGCTTTTTCTGACGGGATTTCAGGCTGGCGGCCTCTATTTTCTCATCGAAGTCCAGATCTTCTTCTTCTGGCTCTATCTCGATTTCAGCGCCTACAGTGATATCGCGGTAGGGGTCGGCCGACTCATCGGAGTGGCAACCCCGGAAAACTTCAACCGTCCCTATCTCGCCCGCAACGTCATGGATTTCTGGGAGCGGTGGCACATTTCTCTCTCCCTGTTCATCCGCAGAAACGTCTTCATCCCGGTTCAACTGGGCCTGGCGCGGCGCAGCGATGGACTCAACCCACTGGTTTCTGCGTCCTTGGCGTTCACCCTGTCTTTCGTCCTGTGCGGTCTCTGGCACGGCCTGAGTTTCAACTTCCTGATGTGGGGTCTGATCCACGCTGCCGGTCTTGTTTTGACCAACCTGTACCGCCATTTTCTGAAGAAGGGCTTTGGGGGCCAGCGGGCCCAGGGATATGTGGACAAACAATGGATCGGCCTGGGTGCCAGGGTCGTCACCTACGAGTTCGTGGCTCTTTCCCTGGTCGTCCTGTTTTGACCTGACGGAGATAATCCTGGTGCTAGAGAGACATTCATCAGCCCAACTCATGTCCCGGTGGAAGTTTGGCGTACGAGTCAGCTGGGTTCTCCTTCGGTTGGTTCTGGCCTACTGTGTGGCTGGGGGATTCCAGCCTTTCTTCTATCAGGCTTTCTGATGTTGGCAGGCTCCTCACGGCTTCGTCCTGTCCTGCATGTCGCGGGTCGTCTCTGTCTCCTCTTCCTGCTGCTCAATTGTGTCCTGGCCTCTCTGTCTGCTCTGGTCCCTGGTTGGCTTCCCAGGCGGTTCTTCGGAGTGGACTTCATTCGCGAGAATCGTCTCCGCGCCCTCTCGGCCCAGGTGCAGTACCGTGACGGCCTCGTTGACAGAGAGAAGCACCTGGTGGTGATCCTGGGGCTGTCGAGTGCCAGTGAGGGTATCTTCCTTCAGCAGTTGTCCCAGGCCAACGGAGAAAGATATCGCTACCTGGGTCTCTGCGGGGCCGGACGGAACATGCAGGAAGTTGCCCTCTATGCCCGACCTCTGCTGCAGACCGGGTTAAGAGCTGACCTGGTGGTGCTTGCCATCAATCCGTTCCATCTCATCGACGGTTCCGCCAGTGATCTGAATGCGGCCGAGATGCTGGGGTTCTGGTTCTGGATCCATCGAGGGGACGTTCGCCACACCTTGGATCTGGCTCTGATGGAGGGTAGAACCGCAATGTCCCGTTTCTTCGACTTTCATTTCGAAGAGGACCTGACCGATCCTTGGCGCGAGATGATCCGGCTAGGGCTTTCTCAGACCGTTACTGAAGCTGGTCAGGAACGAAAGGTGGAGCAGTATGGAAGGCGGAGGTATTACGATCCCACGGCCTACCTCGACTCCCAACAGCAGGCGGACACACTGGTCGAACTCATCCACCGTTTCGCTGCTCGCCAGGCCAGGGTTCTGGTGGTATTGATGCCAGAGCACTCTGCCCTGAGGTCACGAGTGCCCCCTGAGGGGATAGACACCCTCTTCACCGTCCTGGGTGGGGTTGCAGACGGGGAATCGCTTCGGGTGGTGGACTTCCGGGAAGGGGTCGCAGACACAGGGTTCGCAGATATTTCCCACATGAATGGGAAAGGGCGCTCTGAGTTCAACCCCCTGCTGGCTCAGGTCATCGACGAGTCCATGCCGAGACGTCTGCCCCTGATGCAGAAGGCTTGCGTCCACGATCAAGTCCAGGCCGCCAGCGAGTCGCCATCGGTCGAGCTCTGGTGAATAGTCCTTCGATCCTGCTGGCCGACGAACCGACGGGCAACCTGGACTCGAGAACTGGTCGGGAGATCATGGCGCAGTTCGAATCGCTCCCTGGGCAGGGTAACACCATTGTCCTCGTGACCCACGAATCGGACCTTGCGAGCCACCCCCAGAGGGTGATTCACCTCCTGGATGGGCAGATTGAGAGGGACGAGTCGCCGACCCCTATTTGATATTTGACAAATAGCCGGAGGATGATTAAACATGGTTTTTAGTCCACAGGCTCCAACGGGGGCAGTGGCGGCTCTCAGGTTTGGGCACCCATGGAGAGTCGGGCAGGTTGGGTCCTGCTGCTTACTGTCTTGGCCCGGAAAAGGAGGTGATTTAGTGGATATAGATAAAAATGGCATGGCGAAGGTGGCGTCCTTCTAAGGGAAACCACTCCTGTGTGGTGTATAGGAAGGATTCCCTGAAGGGGAAACCCAACGCCACCGCAACCATCGCTTTGGGCCCCGGCTTGCGAGCAAGTCCGGGGCCCTTTTTTTTGCTTGCTGCTGTTACGGATACTGTTCTGGGATCTGGGACGTGGCTTCGGTCTCCAGGCCGAAGAATCTTCTTGTGTCGAGCCCTAGGCTCGACCGACGGCGGCCTGGAGACCGCCACCACGCCCTTACTTGAATGGGTCCAGGGCTTCTAGGGGTAGGACTAAGCTTGGCGCAGTAGTTGTGCCATCCAACCTGCAACTGATTCTGGTTTCAAGCCAGCGATGCCGGCAGTGGCAGCTTCCTGCAGCTGATGTTCGGTCGTATAGCCCCAGCTGGCGTGGTAGCAATGGGTACCTAGTTCTCGGGCCGCCTTCAGGTGTGAGAGCTGGTCGTCCACCAGGTGGATCTCTTCGAAAGCCGCTCCGGTGAGCTGGTGGACCTTGTTCAGGTGTCCGTTCTTACCTCGTTCCTTCTTCACCTTGTCATAGCCGTAGATGTGATCTTCAGGCAAAGGAATCCGATGATGGGCCAGGATCCGGACGACGGCATCGGTGGGCTTGGAAGTGGTCACGTAGATTTGATCAAAGCGGTCCTGGCAGGCCAGAAGTCCGTCTTCCAGCTCCTGGTAGAGAGGGTTCAGTCCCAGCCAGCCCGCCTCATCCTGCGCCCGAATGTCGCGGCGCTTTCTTTGAAAGAGCTCCTCTAGCTCCTTCGCATCCGCGGCTCCGGCCTCCTGACACACCTGGTCCAGATGGTCGATCGAACGCTGGTCGAAGTCTTCCTGCACCTCGATCGGTATTCCATGGGTAATGAAGTAGAGAATCAGCATGTAGTCCTTGCCGTCCCGGATGAAGGGGCGCAGTCGATAAAACTTTTCCCGGACAGCTTCGGGGATCTGGTCCCGACCGGATATAGGTACGAGGTCGGTGACTGGGGCGTTGT
Organism: Acidobacteriota bacterium; assembly: GCA_965222655.1. Classification (GTDB taxonomy): domain Bacteria; phylum Acidobacteriota; class UBA6911; order RPQK01; family JAJDTT01; genus CAUZIZ01. Next base: position 564,565 of record CBDCUP010000020.1, on the reverse strand, counting down.
AGGAATAGGAGGTGAAAAGACATTCGCCGGCACTGTCACAGATGACGCCATCGAAATCGAGTGCCAGGATCTGAACAGCCATTGAGTGAGTCCTGCTTTCTTAATCGAGTCTTTGGATTCTAGCTGCTTCTAACTGCCGGGGACCAACTGGAAGGCGTAGAGATCGGTGTCTCGGAGATGGAAGCGGATCTGGACCTGCCGCTCTCGCAGCTGACTCAGGCTCGCTTGGCCCTTCCAGTTGATCACATGATTCAACGAATCGGTGACCACCGGATCGCAGTCTGCGGCTCCGAATCCGGGGATGGGCTTTCCCTCCCGGTCCAGGATCTCGACCTTCAATTGGCCTCGAACGTCGGCGTTCACCGTCAGACGTCCCTCCACCGCGGCCAGGCTTCTGGTGGTAACGGTTGCATCCTGGGTCGATGCCCTGAGCGAAACGAACCCGTCCAGGCGAAGCTGGGCGAGTCCGGTTGCTCGCTGTTTTCGCTTTCCGTCTTCGATCCAACCTTCCTGAATCTTCGCCAGGCTCTCGGCACCGTAGGGAATGTTTTCTCCCCAATAGTAGATCCACAGCTTGCCGTCGTGGACCACCGGGGCCACCGGAATGCTCAGCTCACTATCCCAGGAACCCGGTTCGCCCTTGCTCAGAATGAAGCCGCCCGGGAAGGGGCGTCTCCAGTCGATACCATCTCGGCTGAAAGCGAGCTCCGAGTCGGCTCTGACCCACTCATCTCCACCTTTCTCGAAGACCCAGAGCCACCCCAGATAGACTCCCTCGTAGAGGAAGGAGGCCAGGCCCTTGAAGTGTTGCTGGGATTCGTCGGGATCGGGCGCAAGCACGGTTTTCGCCCCTGACCAGGTCACGAAGTCGGGGCTGGTAGCTCGACCCACGGAGTTGGGGCTTCCGGGCATCCGCACATAGAAGACGAATTTCCCAATTCGAGGATCCCAGCCCAGCAGGTTCCCGTTGTGAGGCTTCCGGAACCAGGGTTTCCCATCTCCGTTCAGGAGCCAATGGACGCCATCTTTGGAATAGGCTTTGGTGACTGCGGACTTACCGTCGAAGATGTCCACGTAGGTCATCTTGAAGCGACGACCCGGATCCGGATCTCGAGGGTCCTTGATCACGTTGGCTCGCCTCATCCAGGTGGTGCCCCAGGGAAGCATGTTGTTGTCCCTGGAACCTTCCCATTCGACCAGACCCAGATTGGGCTTGGTCCACTTGAAGCCGTCCTCGGACAGAGCGTAGGAAACCTTGTATTGGATTCCAGCATGGGCCTTCGGATCGACCTGGGAGGTCATGTACCACATCTTGAACTCGTTCGTCTCTTCATCGAATAGGACGGCTCGTCCATTGGGCGAAACGGACCAGCGTTCGGCAGGTGCGTCGCCGACGATGACGGGATTGCCTGAGTAGCGTTGAAACCGATGAAGTACTCGGGTGACGCCCCGAGTAGAGGAGACGACATAGTCATCTATAAACAGCTGCTTGTTGTGTCCGATCTCCAGGGTGGGGGTAGCAGGATCGTCTCGTTGGCAGCCACCAACCATGACCGCGGTCAACAACCCCGCGGCGAGGATGGACTTCATAGGCGAGGATTCATTCCGCGAAGAAGTCACTCGTAGTGAAGCGCTTCTATCGGATCCAAGGCAGCAGCTCTGTGCGCCGGGTAGTAGCCGAACAAGACCCCGATCGCCGCCGAAAAGAGAATCGAAACGACGATCGAGTTGGGATCGATGAGGGTTCGCCAGCCCGCTATCTGAGAGATCCCGTAGGCTCCTCCGATCCCCAAGGCCAGGCCTACCAATCCACCGCAAAGACAAAGGAGGATCGACTCAACCAGGAACTGAATGCGGACATGGCTTGGTCGCGCACCTATCGCCATTCGGATTCCTATCTCGCGAGTCCGCTCGGTAACGGATACCAGCATGATATTCATGATGCCGATACCTCCGACCAGCAGCGAAACCGCTGCGATGCTTGCCAGCAATCCAGTCATGACTTTATTGGTGGCCTCGGCTGCCTCGGCGAACTCGCTGAGGTTCCGCACCCTGAAGTCATCCTCGTCTCCAGATCCTAGATTGTGCCGCTGCCGAAGCAGATTCGTAATCTGGTCCTGGGCGGCGAAGCTAGCCCGAGCACTGACGGCTCCGATCAAGCCGGACTGGACGTAGAGGACGCCTCCCTGAAACTTCTTCTGCACGGTGGTGTAGGGAACGACGATTGTGTCGTCCTGATCCCGCCCCCAGTTGTTGGATCCCTTCTTGCCCAGAACGCCGAGAACCTGAAAGGGGAGGTTCTTGATGCGGATGGTTTGCCCCACCGGATCACCCCCGCTGAAGAGTTCATCCACAACGGTCTGGCCCAGTACTGCCACTCGGGCAGCAGCCTTGACGTGACTCTCTTCGAAGAAGGTGCCCTGCACTACCTTCCAGTTGCGAAGCTCGGGATACTGTTCGTTATAACCTTCGAGACGACTATTCCAATTCTGATTTCCGAAGACAACCTGGCCCATGGTGGACGCGCTTGGACTCGCCAACTTCACAGTCGGCAACTCAGCCAGCATCGCTTCGAAGTCGGCCGCGTTCAGTGTATTCATGGTGCCTGAACCGCTGCGCACACCCCAGGAACGCCTACTTCCGGCGCGAATCCAGAGGGTATTCGAACCCATGGCGGCGATTTCCTCCTGAACCTGGCGCTGTGCTCCCTTTCCCAGGCTGACCATCGCGATCACGGCACCGACCCCGATGATGATGCCGAGCATGGTCAGAAAGGATCTGATCTTGTTGCGGCCTAAGGCCTTGAAGGAGATTCGTAGGATCATCCAAAAGCTCATTGCACTTTGCTCCAGAAAGGTGAGGCAGCCGAAAAACCCAGGAAGTGGGCCCGAATGGCACGCTCATCCACTACCGATTCAGGTGTTACAGTCCACTAGCACTCCTCACTCGTTCATTGAGTCGCTCACGATGTTGCCGTCTTTCATCTTGACCACGCGCGAGGCATGAGCGGCAATTTCCCTTTCATGGGTCACCATGACCAGGGTGATTCCTTCCTTTGAGTTGAGATCTTTCAGGAACCGCATGATCTCATCAGAAGTGGCGCTATCGAGGTTTCCGGTAGGTTCATCGGCCAGAAGAATAGAAGGTTCGTTGACCAGGGCTCTAGCCACAGCGACGCGCTGCTGCTGGCCCCCCGAGAGCTGATTGGGAAGGGCCTTTGCCTTTTCGGGGATGCCCACAATCTCCAGGGCTTCCGTGATGCGTCTGGTCCGTTCTGCCTTGGGCACTCCGGAATAGAGCATGGGCGCCTCTACGTTCTCCCAGACCGAGGTGCGGGGCAACAGGTTGAAGCTTTGGAACATGAATCCGATCTTCTGATTGCGAATGTCTGCTCGTTGAGAGGCTGAAAAGGTGGAGACGTCGATTCCGTCCAGAAGATAGACTCCCCGGGTGGGACGATCCAAACATCCCAGGATGTTGAGCATCGTGGATTTGCCCGAACCCGACGCCCCCATGATTGCTATCAACTGCCCCTTGGGGATCTCCAGCGAGATTCCTCTCATCGCCTCGACTCTCACCTCACCCGTGTCATAGATCTTCCACACCTGATCGAGTGAGATGAGACCTTGGGCCTGCGCATCTGGCGTCACTGGTGTGCTGCCGGCGGTCTCGAAATGTTCCGAAGGAGCTGTTTCAGCCAAGACTAGCGTCCTCCACCCCGTCTGGCGCCTCCCCTTCCTTTGGCACCGGATTTTTTGCTACCTGTGGTGCGCCGCCGGCCGAAGGCTCCGCTGAAGGGTGACGCAGCCTGCTGAGAGCCGACCTCCTCGTCCAGCTTCCAGGTAATGACGCGGTCACCTTCCTCCAGATTGCCTTCCACGACGACGGTCTCTCGTCCGTCGGTGATCCCCAATTTGACACGGCGAGGTTCGGGCTCGTCACCTTGCAGGACCCAAAGGATAGCGTCTCTGGCTCGGCTCTGTTCCGCCGCCGGAAAGTGAATCTTGGGACCGGCCTGGATTCCGTACTGTTCGATTGTGGAGGTTCGGATGATGGGCCTGAGGTGGGCTGGCGCCCCCCCTGGGCCAAACGAGGAAGGTGAGCCTTCTCTGGTCCCTCTCCGGCCTCGGCCCGGGCCTCTTCTCTTTGGACGCCGCCCTCCAGGTGCTCCCTCGCTCCGCGGCTCTTTTGCGTAATCTGGCGGTCGTGGTGGAGGCTCTGTCGAAGCCGAGGCGGAGAGCGGAGGCAGCATTTTCTCGATCTCTTCTCGATCCTTGTCTGCTGGGCGATAGCGAAGCGCAGCGTTGGCGATTTTCAAGGTGTCCTCTTCGCGAGCCACCGTGAAGGTAACGTTTGCCGTCATTGCCGGCCTCAGCTTCAGCTGCGGGTTGTCGACGTCAATCATCACGTTGTAGACGACGACGTTGGTGGCTCCCCCTCCCGAACCCGCGGCGGTGGTACCGCTGGCAGTGTTCGGCAGTTTTGAGCTGAGCCGAATCTCCGAGATTTTTCCCTTGAAGGACTGGCGCGGAAAGGCGTCTACGGTGAAGGCTACTTCGGCCAACTCAGAGATGGCACCGATGTCGGCTTCATCGATCTGCGCGATCACCTGCATTTTGCTCAGGTCGTTGGCGATGAGGAAGAGGATCGGAGCCTGGAAACTGGCGGCCACGGTCTGCCCGATATCCACGTTGCGTTCGATGACGACGCCGTCGATGGGTGACGTGATGATGGTATAGCGCAGGTTGACCCGGGCCATTTTGAGCTCGGCGCTGGCCTGCTTGACGTTCGCTGCTGATTGGTCACGTTGGGCCTCGGCGGATCGGATCGAGGCTTCCACCTGGCTCACCTGTGCCCTGGCCTGAGAAAGGCGTGCCTTGGCCCCGTCCGCAGTGGCCTGGGCGTTCTCCAGTTCCTGCTCTGATATTACCCTTTCTTTAGAAAGCTGTTGGCTTCGCGTCAGCTGACGCTTCGCCTCTTCCAGGGTGACCTGCGCCGCCTCGACGTTGGCCTTGCTGCTGAGCAGCTCGGCCTGGCGGTTGAGCAGATTGGCGTCGGAACTCTTTACCGTCGCCTGGGCCGTTGCCAGGGAGGCCTTGGCCCTCTCGAGCTGCGCGTCGAAGTTGGCAGGATCGATCAGCGCCAGGGTCTGGCCCTTCTTCACCACGCTGTTGAAGTCGGCGGAAAGCTCCTGGACGCGTCCCGAAACCTGGCTTCCCACCTGGACGGTGATGACCGCCTGCAGCGTACCGGTAGAACTCACGGTCCGGCGCACGGATCCACGAGTGACATCCACCGTGAGGTACTGCTCTTCGTCGTTGCTGGACCCTGTCCCCAGGTAGTAATAGCCTACAGCTACCAGCGCCAACAGAATCACCCCGACCACAACGTACTTACGAGTTCGATTCTTTTTCACGATAGCCTATTATACCTGTTGATTTCGCAGTTGTTTCAAGGGAATCTCTGGGCCCAATCTGAAACTTGGATTGGCTATCAGACGCAAGATACTTCGGCGGTTCGTGTGTTCGGTGTTCTGCGGTTTGTGATTGGGCCTTCCTCCTTGCTCTGGAGAAGGCAACCGCTAAATGAAAAACCGCAGAATATCGAACAAGCGAAGTTCGAAGGGAAGCCTCCTGGCCTGTGTTCGTGCAGTTTCCCCCTGAATGATCCAGCGTTAGCGGGCTGTGATTGATCGGGATCAGGTTTGGACTGAACTTTTCTTGAAAAGGACCCCCCAAGGGTGATTGTCGTCACACAGCTTGTTGCCGGAGGGCCGATATGGAGGGGGATAACAAATGAAAGGAGACAGTCAAATGGAGAAACTGGTTAGGCTAAGAAACAACGTGAAGAGGCTTGTCCGAGACGAGTCGGGGCAGACCGTTATGGAGTACGCCCTGATGCTCGTGCTGGTGGCATTGGCCATTTCCGCCGCATTCCCACCGGTACAGACTGCGATTTCCACAGTCTTTACCGATGTCCAGGGTGCTCTTGGCGGCGGTCCCTAAAAAGACTCTTCGAGTGGGTGGCGGTCCACCTTTACAGCCCTTCGCCGCCACCCGCTCACTTGACCCCAAGACCTCGGCTGTCTGCCATTGGCTGGCAACCGGGAAGGCACGATCCATCGAGAAAGCTCCTGCGAACCTTCCTGTAGGGGCCTTTCAATCTCAAAGCTCAAGCGGTTCTACAGGTCCTCAAACCGGCTGGGCGGACCTACACTTCAGACAGCAGGCGTAGGAAGAATGGGTTGGGTAGGTGGGTATCTTTGCATGTCGTATCAACCGATTCAGGCCGACGAAGAATTGAGTTCGCAGCGCGGAATCATGGTTTTCGAGGCTGCCTTCGTCAGCTTGCTGTTTCTCATCTTTATCCTGGGCATCTTCGAAGGAGGTAGGGTCCTGAGCGTGCAGCAAGCTCTCAACAATGCGGCACGCGAGGGAGCTCGAATCGCCGTGATGCCAGAAAGCGGGACAAGCACGCTTCCCTCAGTCGCCCAGATCGAAGATGAGATCCACCACTTTCTGGAAGCGGCTGTGGTAGCGGGAACCACCGTGACGGTTGAGAGACCCGTTACCATTCTGATGGGGACCGTGGCAGCTCAGTTCACGCGAGTGACGGTGTCAATGCCCTACACCCTCACTCCGATTCCACTTTTTGGAGGTCTTCAGCTTACCCTTTCGGGCAGGGCTTTGATGCGCAATGAAACCAGTCCCTGATTCTATTCTCTGCAGATCGTCGAAGGCCGGTTGTCGAGGCTCTTTGGTGGTGGAGCTGGCCTTGGCAATTCCGCTATTGACCATCCTTCTTTTGACGCTGGCCGACCTGGGTCTGCTGATTCGCGAGCATCAGATCATCCAGACTGCCGTCAGGGAGGGAGCCCGATTTTCAGCGCTCTCCGAGAACCGGCTTGGCCTGGCGCACGATCCCGCCGCCACAGAGTACCGTCTCAAGCAGCGTGTCATCGACTATCTGGAAGGCTTTTCGGTAGTCCCCGATGATATCACGATCGATCAAAATTACCCGATGAGTTCGGGAGGACTGACGGTCATCGGTACAGAACTCGTCGTGACCTACAATCGCAGCCTTCTGATTCTCGGCGCCCCGCTTATTCAAGCTGGGAATGTGAGTCTTACTGGGAGGGCTGTTTTTCGAAATTTTTATTAATTCCCTCTAACGTGCGGTCGATCTCTTAGATAGGGACGTATGCGACGTTTTTCGCATGCAATCTTCCTCTGCCCGCAGTGAGAGTCTTGGCGATTACTGTTGGGACCTGGATCTGCAGAGGGCTTCCGGGAAGATGCGTTCCCCGCTGTCGTTGTTCTCAGGGAGATTTCCTTTTCGGGACCTGCTGATTCGGTTGGTCGGGCGCGTCGGAGGCTTCAGGATGAGGGTACCGTGAAAATCCAAAGGAAGAACGAAGGCTATGTCCTGGTTACAGTCGCACTGAGCCTGGTGGTCCTGTTAGGTTTCGGTGGTTTTGCAGTGGATCTGGGAATGCTTTACAGCGCGCGAGGCGCGGCTCAACGCGCAGCCGATGCCGCAGCCCTGGCGGGAGCTCTCAGTTTCGTAGTGACTCCCCTGGACCCCCAACCTCAGACGGCGATAGACCGGGCTATGCGCGTCGCAACCAGCAACACGATCTACAATACTACGATCCAGGCGGCTGACCTGACCGTGCCTGTAGACGTTCCCAACCGGCGCGTCACGGTACAACTCAACTACTCACAGCCGACCTACCTGGCACGTGTTCTGGGAATCAACACGCTGGATATTTCGGTACGGGCCGATGCCGAGGCTTCGCCGGTCGGAACCGGTTCGACTTGTGCAAAGCCCTTCTTCGTACCCAATACCGTCCTGGCCGGTACCGATCCCTGTGATGCTTGCGGAACCGGAACGGGCCTCCTCATAGATGGAGGGGTTGCCACCGACTTTGCGCTCACCCAGATCGGACAGCAGTTCAATGTGAGACCCACGCGACCGCAGGATGCTCTGGCTCCGGGTCAGTTCTACTCGATTGAGATCGGTGGCTCCGGCGCCTCCAACTACCGAGATAACATTGGCTATTGTGCGCCTCTGAGTGTCTATTGTCAGCAGTCCTATGAAGTCGAATCGGGGAACATGGTAGGCCCGACGAAACAAGGAGTTCTAGATCTCATAGGACCCAATCCGGATCTCTACATAAGCCCCGGCCGGTACAGTTCCAACGGTTACACTACCGACACCAGCCGTTCTCTGATCGTGGCGCCGATATGGGATGTCTGTTCCTCTCCAGATTATCAGTGCCCCCAGAACAAGTTTCCCTCCGGTGGAAGCACAATGATCTCAGCCTCCGGCTTTGCCATTCTTTTCATTGAGGGTGTTCAGGGCAGCGACGTCGTGGCGCGTCTGATGGGGGTGTCGGGCTGCGTCAGCGGAGCTGGGGGTGGTGGAGGAGGGAGTGGATCGGGTCCAGCGCCACCCGAGACCGGACCCTTCGGAGTTCCGGTGCGTCTGGTTCGACCCGCGGCGGAGGAAGGGGGGTCATGAGTTCGGGTCTTCCCGCTCCCGATATCAGTGTCGGGATCCTGGCACCCTCTCCCGAGATATGCCAGACCCTGCGCGGAAGGGTAGAGGGAACCGGCCTGGCTGTGGTGGCCCTGGAGGTCGACCAGCGTAATTTCGAGCAGAGCGATCGGGCCCTTCGCAGCCTCAAGGAGCAGGAACTCGACATCGTCCTGATGGACATCGACGGTGTGGCGAGGGAATTGGACAGTGTACAGAGGCTGCACTCTGCCCTTTCGGACTCCTGGATTTTTGTTACCTCCGAGAGTGATGATTCAAAATTCATCATCGAAGCAATGCGGGCCGGTGCTCGCGAGTTTCTTCCTAAACCTCTCGAGACAGGGGCCATCTCGGAGGCTATTCAGCGCTACATTGGAGAGCGCTACAAGAAGAAAATACCCGATGTCTTCGGCGAGCTCCTGTGCGTGATCGGTGCCAAGGGGGGATGTGGAGCCACCAGTCTGACCATTAACCTGGGTGCCGCGCTGGCCGAGCTTCCCGACGAGCGTGTGGCCCTGGTCGATTTGAATCGTCCCTTGGGGGACCTGGCGGTGTATCTCAATCTGAAGCCCCAGTACTCCGTCATCGATGCCCTTGCCTCGGCTTCCAGGATCGATGCGGTCCTGCTCGAGAGTTACATGTGTCAAGCTCATGAAATGGCGGTGCTTCCGGGAAAAAGGGAGTTTGTAGAAGAAGATTCCAGCGATCCCGATGCCCTTGGCAGGATGATCCACGTCTTGCAGGAGAGCTACACCCAGGTTGTGGTTGACCTACTACCTGACCCCAAAGCCCCAGAGTTCAAGACGGTAGTGGAAGCTGCCAACCTTCTGCTTCTGCCTTTGACTCCTGAGCTGCCCGCTATTTGGCGGACCAAGCGACTTCTTGACTGTCTTCGCCTTTGGTCGGTTTCCGAAAAGGTTCGGCTGGTGCTGAACCGGTACCAGAAAACAGACGAGATCACACCGGAGGATATCCAGGGTGTACTGGAGGTCCCCGTATTCTGGAAGATTCCGAACAACTACGAAGCTTCGCTGCAGGCAATCAACGCGGGTAGTCCGCTTGCCTCCATCAGTCGCTCGGACCTGTCGCGAAGCTATGAGCAACTCGGTACTGCCCTGACCGGCATCACCCCACCCAAAAAACGGCTCGGATTCCTGGGGCTCTAAGCTGAAGCTTCAAGAATACGTCGCACGTCGGAACGTCTGAACGTTGCAGCTTAGAGCCCCCACCGGCTGCGCCGGATCGTACCGGAAGGAAACTTCAGTCGAGGGACGTGGCGGTGGCCTCCGTGCCGCCGTGTTCTTTCCGTCGAGCCTTTGGCTCGAAAAACGGCGGCACGGAGGCCACCGCCACAGTTTTCGGAAAATCACTTGGTGAATGCTCTATTCCACTCTAGGGAAATGGGTTACGTCCGTTCTCCATCCAAACCTGCAAATGAAGTTTCAGGTTAGATCGCCAGGTCGCGAATATGACGTAGGCAGATGTTGAAAGGGTTTGATGTGCTGTCGGGGAAATTGGAGCCCGCGCTCCGTTTTTCAGCCAAGAAGACGCTCGGGATACAGAAGCTGCCAGAGAAAAAGGTTATCCCACGAGTGTCTTCATGCTCCGCAGCGGCCTCCTGAAGCCCCCTGAGTGTCGCTTTTGCGAGTAGGAGCAACCGAGAGGAACGGCGTAAAGTTGGGTCATCCGGTAAATGGGGAGGTGGAACGTGGTTCGGCGCTTTCCGGATCCCAAATCTGGTTCCCCGTTCGCTTGTCAATATAGTCGGCTGCAGTAGCAGGGGCCGTGGGAACTGTGGAAAACTCCGAGCGATATCGAACTGGGCCAGCAAGCCCGTGATACGGAGTTTTCCAAGCGCTGTGCGAACGGTGGAAAAACAACTGCGAGCACTTGCCAGTTCTCCTCCAGAACTACTTGTTTTTCCACGGTTTGCATAGTGCGGCAGTTTCCGCGGCCTGCCTTTGACTGGCGGCACCTCCCCATTTACCGGATGAACCGTAAAGTTCTCGATCTCAGATCCGATACAGAAGGCGAGGAGATAACGCATATGGCGTCAAGCGAGATCACAGTTGGAATTGTCGGGGGCTCCTCGACAGTACACGATCATCTTCGTGCCCAGATAGCTGCGGCCGTGTCAGATCCTGGTGAGGGAATGGGTTTGTTTACGACGCGCTCGGTGGCAGAAGTGGACATCGACGCGGGACGTCTGAGTGGTCAATCATGCGACGATCTGCGCCGGGCTGATCCTGAGGTGGTCCTGATCCACATGGAAGACGTCGCGTCTACCCTTGGCATCCTTCAGCATCTGTTTGAATTGCTTCCCAAGGCCCGCCTCATGGTGACTTCCGAAAACAAGGACTCAGAGGCCGTTATCGCGACCATGCAAGCGGGGGCCCGCGAGTTCCTGACGTTGCCGGTCTCATCTCAGGACCTGGCCCAGGCTCTTCTGCGGTACGTAACCGAGAAGCGTCGGACCGGCAGTGGAGGGCAGATGGGAAAGATCTATAGTGTGATTGCTCCCAAGGGGGGAACGGGCGGGACGACCGTGGCAATCAACATTGCAACCTCTCTGGTCTCTAAACCGACCGACCCGGTTGCCATCATCGACCTGGATAATTCCAAGGGGGATGTTGCCGCCTATATGAATCTGAGGCCGGAGTTTTGCCTATCCCACGCTCTCGCCGAGGTGTCGCGATTGGACGACGTCCTTTTGGATAGCTATATGAGCTGCTCCGATGGGATCTCAGTGCTCGCCGGCATGGAGTCTGTAGGGGAAATTCCGGATCAGGACGGAGTGATCCAGATACTACGCCTGATGGCGGAGGGCTATGGCCACATACTGATTGATCTCCCAAGACAACTGCCAAGAGACCTGCTTCAATCGGTGAGCGAACTGAGCGAAGCGGTCATTGTGGTGTTGACGCCTGAGCTGGCCTCTCTCTGGCACTGTGGACGCCTGTTGCGTACCTTGGAGATGTGGGGGGTGGGAGAAAAGGTCCGTCTGGTTCTCAATCGTTGGGACAAGCGGGCCGAGATCAGCAGTAGCCAAATCGAAAAAGCACTGGAGCATCCTGTCTACTGGACGCTGCCCAACTGCTATGCCGACTTTACCAACACGGTCAACTCAGGCGAAGCCCTGGGTTCAATGAGGGGTTCGAAGTTGACGCTGAGCGCCCAGGAGCTCACCCGCCGTCTGACGGGAATCTCCCAGCCGGAGAAGCCTGGAGGTTTCGCGGGACTCTTCGTTCGACTCAAGGGCGAGGCGGCCAGCCATGCCTGACGGCGAGTTATTCTTGGGTCATCCGGTAAATGGGGAGGTGGAACGTGGTTCGGCGCTTTCCGGATCCCAAATCTGGTTCCCCGTTCGCTTGTCAATATAGTCGGCTGCAGTAGCAGGGGCCGTGGGAACTGTGGAAAACTCCGAGCGATATCGAACTGGGCCAGCAAGCCCGTGATACGGAGTTTTCCAAGCGCTGTGCGAACGGTGGAAAAACAACTGCGAGCACTTGCCAGTTCTCCTCCAGAACTACTTGTTTTTCCACGGTTTGCATAGTGCGGCAGTTTCCGCGGCCTGCCTTTGACTGGCGGCACCTCCCCATTTACCGGATGAACCTTATTCTTCAGGCGCCCAAGGGTTCCGTCGAGACAGGTAATCGAAGCTACTTGGTGAAAGATATGGATGGAATCAACGAAACCCCGTATACGCGGGGAGATTATCGAATCGGATCTCCGGGTGGCTCCCAGGCGTTGGTCACCTTGGTAACGCGGGACCATAGATTCACTGGGACGATTTCTACCGAAGGGCGCCGGTTGCTCGACGTTCTCAACGACGAAACCAAGGTCTATCTTTCCCTGCATCCCGCTCGAGTCTATCGAAGGGCGGATGCCGAAACCCTGGTGGAAGAGTTCCCGGAAGCTGTCGTACGCAAGGAGGATGTGAGTCTGGCGATCATCCAGGACCTCAAGCATGAGGCTTCCCGGAAGCGCTGGAGCCACCACGCCCCGAAGCCTACATTCGATGCCTTCCTAGCGGTGTCCGGATATGAGATCAGAGGAAAGCTGCACTTGAGCAACGCCCCGCTTGATCTGGCGGCGGTTCTGATCCGAGATCTGGGGCCTTTTTTCCCCGTGACAGAGGCGGAAGTAGCCGACGCAAATGGCCAGTTCGAGGCCGCCGTGGTCATTGCCAACAAGAGTCGCGTCAGCCTTTTGTACGAGCGTGAAAAATCCCTGACACTTCGACCGGGAGTGGGGGAGAAGGTCGAACCCGTAGTGGCTCCGACCATCAGTGCCATTCGAGCCTCCGCATCACTTGATCTCCAACCGTGATACAGATCCCAAGTCGTGTTCCAGGGCACCAGGTCTTCTATTTCATTTCCCCCAGCTGAAACTTCATTCCGTAGGCGCTCGGAGCTTCACGGGTTGGCGGACGTGGGTTCGGTCTCCAGGCCGAAGTCTTCCGCTTTCGAGCCAAATGGCTCGAAGCAGGGCGGCCTGGAGACCGCCGCCACGTTTTTCGACTGAAGTTTCTTTCTCGAATGTCTCTGCGTTGGTCGTCGTCGAAGATGCCCAAGCATCGTCTGCCTCCTCCTGCCTCGATCTCGCCTCACAAGCCCCATCTGCAAACGTAATCGTATTTATGAAGTGCGGTACTAAGGTTTTGTCGCGGGCCTGCCGATAAGTTCGTCAGAAGAACGAAAAGGAGAAACCAATGTGGACAGTTCCAGATCCGGCAATCGCAACCTTTGGCGCCTTCCTTTGCTGGGAAGGGCTCCTACGATTCACATACTTTTACGAGGCTAAACGGAAGAAACAGCGTCTTGTTGGTTCGACCAGCGAACGGTCCGGGAAGAACCTCCAGAAGGCAGCGTAGAACGTTGTACCCAACGCTGCTGGACAATTCCGGCCAGCCGACAGTTTGGGCATATCCAACTTATTGAATAGACAGATCTTGTCTGTTTCTTGACCCTCAGTCAGCCGCTGTTCGATCGGCGGCCAGGTGAATGAAGATGAACCGAACACGAATGATGATTGTTGGTTCATCCGGTAAATGGGGAGGTGCCGCCAGTCAAAGGCAGGCCATGGAAACTGCCGCACTATGCAAACCGTGGAAAAACAAGTAGTTCTAGAGGAGAACTGGCAAGTGCTCGCAGTTGTTTTTCCACCGTTCGCACAGCGCTTGGAAAACTCCGTATCACGGGCTTGCTGGCCCGGTTCGATGTCGCTCGGAGTTTTCCACAGTTCCCACGGCCTCTGCTACTGCAGCCGACTATATGGACAAGCGAACGGGGAGCAGATTTGGGATCCGGAAGGTGCCAACCACGTCCCCACCTCCCCATTTACCGGATGACCCTGATTGTTGCCTTTTTTGCTCTGGTCCTGAGTGCCCTGGTCAGTGTCATGGCTTATCGCCAGGTCCGCGCCCGCCTCAATCCCGGCGATGACCGTTCGCAGATCGTAGTTGCGGCCGAGAGACTCCCTTTGGGTACAAGGTTAGACGAGGACAACCTTCGCCTTGCCCCCTGGTCCAGCAGCGTGGCGCTGGAAGGGAGCTTCAGTGATCCCCTGGTATTGATTGGGCGCGGAGTGATTGTTCCCATGATTCCCAATGAGCCGGTACTGGATTCGAAGTTGGCGCCAACCGAGGCAGGCGCGGGGCTAACGTCGGCGATTCCGGAAGGGATGAGGGCTGTGGCGGTCAAGGTCAACGACGTTATTGGCGTGGCCGGCTTTGTACTCCCGGGTACTCGCGTCGATGTCATCTTGACGGGTGAAGACAACAAGGTCGAAGTTTCGAAGATCATCCTGGAAAATATCCAGGTCTTGGCTGCCGACCAGAACCTGGAACAGGATGCGAGCGGCAAGCCGCGGGAAGTTCAGGTAATCACACTCCTGGTCACGCCCGAAGAATCTCAGAAGGTGGCTCTGGCGTCGGTTGAGGGCAGAATTCAGCTGGCCCTGCGCAACCCCCTGGATTTCGCGAATACCTACCCAAATGCGGTCCGGAAACCCGCACTCTACGGCAGGACCCCAGAGGCCCCTACTCCCAAGGTTACGGTTCGGAAGATGATGATGAACAGGAAATCACCCGAGCCCAAGAAAATTGAGACCAAGCCGGAGGCTCCCCAGCCCCAATCCTGGGATGTGGAAGCGATCCAGGGGACTAACCGGGAAACCCACAGCTTCGAGGTAAGATGAACACTCAACACCTCCTCAAGAATCTCTCTTTGTCCTTTCTGATCCTAGGCACCAGTGTCAGCGCTGCAAGCCACCCGAGGAGGGTCGAGACGACCCTTCCCAGCGCTTCCGTAGCAGCCAGCGCTCCCGTCGCAGATCGAGTCGTGGACACTGGCGATTCCGGTATTGCCGAGATAAGTCTGGCAAGCCTCAAGGAATCAGAAACTTTACAGATGTTCGCGGGTACGTCCCTGGTGGTCAGCTCGACCAATCCCCTGACTCGGGTTTCGGTCACCGACCCCGAGATTGCCACGATACAGGTCCTGTCGCCGCAGCAGGTGCTGATCCATAGCAAGGCTCCGGGGGTAGTGTCACTGCTGCTGTGGGGGAAGCCTCCATTGGCCTACTCCTTCCGGCTAGAGGTGGTCCGCGACATCCAGAGTCTGCAGTCTACGGTGAGCAAGGTCTTTCCTCAAGAGTCAGTCCAGATCATGCAGTCGGGGGCAGCCCTGGTTGTCAGCGGCCATGTCTCCTCGAAGGAGGTTGCAGAGCGAATTGTGGCCCTGGTCCAGACGGAATCGGAGAAGGTCGTCAACTTGATGGACACCGATAAGCACGACCAGGTTCTACTTCACGTCCGTTTTGCCGAGGTCAACCGGTCAGCGGTACAGAAGGCAGGAATCGACATTTTCAGTACAGGCGCCGCCAACACCAACGGTGTTATCACCACCCAACAGTTCGGACAGCAATTGGGGAATTTTGGTGGGGTCCCGGCCAATGTGGAGCGAGGCTCAGATCCGGGATCGCCCAATCTGGTTGCCGGGGGCATTGGGAATAAGCTGCAAGGGAGCCCTAGTGTGTTTGGGCTGAGTGATCTGATGAACATTTTCATCTTTCGGCCTGATCTCAATCTGGGTGCCACGATTAAGGCTCTAGAGCAACAAAACCTGCTGCAGATTCTGGCAGAGCCGAACCTTCTGGCAATCGATGGGCAAGAGGCGAGCTTCCTGGCCGGCGGAGAGTTTCCCTTCCCTGTCGTGCAGGGCGGAGCGAACTTTGCGGTTTCCATCGAGTTCAAAGAGTTTGGGGTCCGACTGACTTTCACCCCGAACATTCAGAAGAACGGGAAGATCCGCCTCAAGGTTGCCCCTGAGGTGAGCTCGCTCGATTTTTCAAACGGCTTGAATCTTTCGGGCTTCTTTGTCCCTGCCTTGTCGACCAGGCGAGCCAAGACGGAGATTGAGCTGGGAGACGGTCAGAGCTTTGCCATCGCCGGTCTGATCGACAATCGACTTACTGAGGTGGCTTCAAAGGTTCCCGGTCTAGGGGATATCCCCTTCATAGGAAGGCTTTTCCAAAGCCGTTCCTTGAATCGGACTAACTCGGAACTCCTGGTAGTGGTGACACCCCGTCTGGTCAAGCCGCTTCCTGTAGGTCAATTTCCAGAGCTTCCGGATTTCCCGAGTCCCTTCATCGAAGGTGAAAAATTCGATGAGGAACATTTTAATGAGGGTTCCGAAGAATAGCCCCGCAGTTTCTCGGGAGCGCCTCCGAATTTCATACTTGGATTGAGCCGAGTCTCAGACGTCTAAAGAACTCACGATGCACACCAGAGAGTATCAAGAACTCAAGCTCGGACTCCACACCAAGGTTCTCGACGACATCGACTGGGAAAGCTTGAACCGGCTCGATGAGCGGACCTCGAAAGAGCAGGTTTCCCAGCACCTCAACGACATCCTCCGACGTGAGAATACTCCGCTCACCTATGCGGAACGTCAGAGCATGGTCGAGGAAGTTCTGGATGAGTTGTTCGGGCTGGGTCCGCTGGAATCTCTTTTAGTGGATCCGGCTGTTTCCGATATTCTCGTGAACGGCCCCAAGATGGTCTATGTCGAGCGGCGTGGGCTTCTCGAGCGAACGGATGTGAGATTCAACGATGAGCAGCACCTGATGCGGATCATCGAGCGAATCGTCTCCCGCGTCGGACGGCGTGTGGACGAGTCTTCACCCATGGTGGATGCGCGCCTGGCCGACGGTTCCCGCGTCAACGTAGTGATCCCTCCCCTGTCTCTCGACGGTGCCAGTATGTCGATTCGACGATTCGGTACGGTGCCGATCGTCGCTGAAGACTTGGTGAAGAACGAATCAATGACTCAGACGATGCTGGACCTGCTGATGGCTGCAGTCAAAGGAAAGCTCAACATTCTGGTCTCCGGGGGTACCGGTTCAGGAAAGACGACCCTGCTCAATGTGTTATCCAGCTTCATTCCGGCGGAGGAGCGGATCGTTACGATTGAGGATGCAGCCGAACTGCTGTTGCAACAGGAGCACGTCGTGCGTCTGGAAACGCGGCCTCCCAACATAGAGGGCAAGGGGGCGGTTGCGCAGCGTCAGTTGGTGATCAATGCTCTGAGAATGCGCCCGGACCGGATCATCGTAGGTGAAGTTCGGGGAGAAGAGGCCATGGATATGCTCCAAGCGATGAACACCGGCCACGAAGGTTCCCTGACCACCATTCATGCCAACACCCCCCGAGATGCCCTGGGTCGACTCGAGACGATGTGTTCCATGGCGAACCTCAACGTTGGTGCACAGGCCCTTCGTCAGCAAGTCTCATCTGCTCTGGACATAGTGGTGCAGGCAGTTCGTCTTTCCGATGGTACCCGCAAGGTGACAGCGATCTCCGAACTGACGGGAATGGAGGGTGAGATGCTGACGATGCAGGAGTTGTTCACTTTCGAGCGACAGGGTCTTGACGAAGAGGGGCGGGTCAGAGGGGACTTCCATCCTACCGGGATCAGACCGAAGTTCAGCGAAAAGTTGTTCGCCGCCGGGATTCGACTGCCCATGGAGATGTTCTCGAATGAAATGCGGGCTTAGCCTGAACCAGAGCCCCAAGTGTAGACGCTCGGCCTGCGAGCCCGTGCCTGCAGCGCTAGAAATGAGAGTGTGAACAAGCCATGACTTTGATTGTTGTCGCCATCGCTGCCTTCCTGCTTACCCTGGTACTCTTCCTTGCCGGCTATTACTTTTTCATCGAGGCCCCGGCTTCCAAACGTAAGATGCATACGCGTCTGGCGATGCTGGAAGAAACGGCCCTGCAGCCGCAAACCACGGCAGAGATGGACGTCGTCCGGAAGGAACTACTTAGCGATATCACGTTGGTCCATCGCATCTTGGTCCAAGTCCCAATCATGGCAAAGCTGCAGGTGTTCCTGCGGCAGGCGGATCTGGCAACCAACGTTGCCACGGTTCTCTTGGCTTCCTTGTCGTTGGGTCTGCTGACGTGCGGCATAGGTTACCTCGCACAGGCGCCGCTTCTGATCCTGTTGCCCCTGGCAGCTGCCATGGTAGTTCTTCCCTTCATTGCGATCGCCATAAAGCGGGGACGTCGTCTCACGAAATTCGATGAGGGCTTTGCCGAGACCATCGATATGCTGGCCCGGGCGGTTCGGGCTGGACACGCCCTGACCACGGGTCTCAAGTTGGTCGGTGAGGAAATGCGAGAGCCGCTCGGGACAGAGTTCCGGGTGGTTTACGAGCAGCAGAACCTGGGCCTTCCTCTGGGTGAGGCGCTCTACAATCTGGCGGTCCGAGTCCCCCTTCCGGATGTGAGCGTATTCGTGTCCGCACTCCAATTGCAGAGGGCAGCAGGGGGGAATGTGGCGGAACTGCTGGACAATCTGGCCGCCGTGATCCGCGAGCGATTCAAGATCATGCGCCAGGTCAAGGTCTTTACGGCCCAGGGTAGGTTGACGCTCTACTTTCTGACTTCCTTGGCGCCGCTGACGGCATTCGGACTGTTCCTACTCAACCCCGATTACATGATGCGACTCTTCGAGGATCCGCTAGGGCAGCAAATGGTGGCCGTCACGATGGGTCTGCTGGTGATGGGGTACGTCATTATTCGGAAGATCATCCAAATCAAGGTTTAAGGAACTGCGATGCAACTGATTCTACTGATGCTGATGATGGGGTTGTTGCTGTTCATCGGCCTTTTTGCCGGTGTTACCGTCTTGGTGGGACGGGTCAACAAGGTTAAGGACCTATTCCGCGAGCCTGAAGTTGAAAAAAAGCAGAAAGACGGTGCCGCACACAAGTTCTGGCAGCGTGTCGAGCGTATATTCAAGCCCCTTGGGGAAATCCTTCCCAGGTCTCCCGAGGAAATGTCCCGGCAGGAGCAGAAACTCTGGCAAGCCGGTATCCGGAGAAAAGATGGCCCGGTAATGCTCTACGGAGCCAAGTTGGGACTGATACTGGTGCTCTTGCTCGTGTCCTCGGTGACTGGCCATCTGCAGCAACACTTCTTCCCGATGCTCGTCGTTGCATTCTTTGCCGGATCGTTTCTTCCCGACCTGTGGTTGTCTCGTAAGACCAAGAAGCGCAAGGAAACGATTGGATTGTCATTGGCTGACGCCGTGGATCTCACGGTAGTCTGCGTTGAAGCGGGATTGGGCTTGGATCAATCGCTGATGAGGATTGGTGAGGAGATAAAGCTCAGCCACCCTGATTTGAGCGAGGAACTGGGCCTTTACCATCTGGAGGTCAGGACGGGCCGGAATCGTGTGGATGCCCTACGCAATCTGGGGAAGCGTACCGACGTCGAAGACCTGAATTCTCTGGTGACGGTTCTCATCCAGTCGGATCGCTTCGGGACCAGCATCGCCCACTCGCTTCGAATCTTCGCCGATACCTTTCGAACCAAGCGACGGCAGCGGGCCGAGGAGCGCGCCGCCAAGATGACCATCAAGATGATCCCGGCCTTGATCGTTTTCATACTGCCCGCAGTGATAGTGGTAGTCATCGGGCCCGCAGTCATCGCCGCGATTCGGGAAGTCCTGCCTGGTCTCACCGGCCGCTAGGGGACTGCAATACCTTAATCGCTAGGGCCTGAGCGGCCCGCGAACCCGATCTCTGCGTTGCCCTTCCTCGCCTATTGTGCCGGCCATGTCTGCGTCCGCGCGCCTTGAGCTCGGGCCTGTATGGCTCGCTCATCCACTACCGCATCGAGTACCGTGGGTGCCCGAGCACCGGGCGAGTTTGGAAGTTCCCTCAACCGAGGTTTGAAAGGTCTTCGCAGACTCAAGCTCTTTCCTTGTACAGACGATGTTGATCCCAGGCAAGCGAGGAGTTTCTTGATAGACTGCCTACCGGGATGCGCCAGAACGATCGCCAAGTTCTCCCGTTAGCGTAACGCCCGTTTTTTTTTAAGTAGGCACTTCGTGCCGACGGCCAAGGCCGTAAAAGGCTGTTTCGGGACACCCCGGCTGTGACGAAAGGGCGGTCTCAGAGAACAGCTCACTTGATTGAAATTCCGAGACTGTTAAGCCATTTCTCGAGCTTGATCGAATGTCCACCGAAGTCCAGGCAGGTCGCGGCGGGATGCTAGCCAACTGGCTTCGCGTCGCTTGGAAGCCTCCCCTACTGGTGGTTGCTTGTCTGGTCCTATCGGCTCTGATTCTGCCGCGCTACCTGAATTCTGGAGGATCGCTTTACGGTCACCCGTTCTCAGTCGAAACCTCCATTCGTTGGTATTTCGGCGTTGCCATGGCGCTCAGCCTGTTGGTGAGCGCACTGGTCCGGTGGCCACACTGGTCACGAGGGATGCGTCAGACCTGGTGGGCCCTGGCCGCATTGCTGTTGGCATTCATTCCGATCTTCCTTTTTGATGAAACGTTGTTATGGTTGGAGGATTCCTGGATCCGCTACCCGACCGCACTGGCGCTGATTGGGGCGGGATTCGCAAGTCTCTACCTGGTGAAACGTCGACTCACATCGGCCAGGCCGTTTGGGGAGGCGATTTCCTGGCTCTTACTGGCTTGCTGTTTCATCTTCCTCGGAGCCGACGAGCATCTGGAACTGCACGAGCGTCTAGGTGATTGGCTGCAGCTCATGCCGACCTTCGCCTCCCTGGACCAGGACTGGATCACTCTTGCCTACGTCGTCCTCGGGGCGTCATTCCTGCTTCTGTACTGGGTAATCCTGGGACGGCACATATCTTTGGGCCAACAGCAGCACCTGGGTCCCTACGTCACGGCTATTGCGGTCTTCGGACTCGCTCAGACCTTCGACAGTTTTGATCTTACCGTTCGGTCTGCCCTATCCGAAGTAGCGACCCGATTTGCCGCCCAGGGTCATGGGTTTCCGGACCTCTGGTTTGTGCTCTATCGTCCGAGGCAGTTTCTTAATTCGGTCGAGGAACTACTTGAGTGTGTCGCTGCAGTTCTGCTGTTGGTCTCGACGGTCAGCCTGGCAGTCGGGGGGGCAGAGGGTAGGTTGGCTGATCGTGGGGCTTCCCCGAACAGTCCCTTGAAGGTACCAGGTTCGGGTCTGCGCGTCGGAAGATGGATGCTGACGCTGGTGGTTGTCGCGTTGGTCGTGTTCAATTGGCCGGCGGCGATGAGCCGCTCGCCATTCTTGGACGGCGCCAGACTCGTTGAGTCCCACCCGGTCTCGAGAAAGCAGACGTCCGGCTTCAGAAAAGCGGTGGTTTTGCCCAATGGGGACAGGTTGGAGGTGAGCCGGAGCAAGAGGGTCCTTTTGCGACGCTCGGTAGGGAATCGTAAGCTGGGGCGCTTACGGGTACGGTTGATGCTCCGGGATGTGCGTGGTGTCAGAATCGATGAGGATGGTGCGCTGTCCCTCCTGACGAGCTCTGGTCGGGACAGTATCATGCGCCGGGTGGTGTGGAAGACGGGCGCTGCGCGCGAGCTGTCATCGATTGGGGCGAAATAGTGGATTGTAGTACCTGAATCGGCAGTGGATGGGCGAGCTATTCGGGGCCGAGGACTTTACACGCCCCTTGACCCTCAAAAGGAAGAGATCCGGACTACCCCTTCGGCGACCTCTGGAAACCTTCTTTCCAGCCGCGGCTCGTGTCCGGGTAGGATCAAGAAGGGAGAAGCTGCGAGAGAATGGAATTCGCGAATGCTGGACAGGTTTTCCCTCTGGTTCACCGAACTGCCGATGGGACGGTGCCAGACGTTGTTCTCGTGTTTGTACACCGCGTCTCCAGCGACAATTACGGTACCATCCAAGGTCTGGACCTTGACATATTGGGAGCCCTTGGTATGGGCGCCGCCTGCGACCATCGTGACACCCGGAATCAGCTCATGGCTGCCCTGGACTAGCTCGACACGGCCTTCCTCGAAGGCCTTCTTCAGGACCCGGATATCGCTCCACCGCATGCCTCCTCGGCCGCGTCGTCTCTGACTGACACTTGCCAGCGCGTGTCGGTACTCCTTGTCCTGGATATAGATGCGAGCCTTGGGATAGGCAGAGATGCCGCCCATGTGATCCCAGTGAGCATGGGTCAGAACGACGTCCGTGACTTCGCTTGGATCGATTCCCAGGCTGCGAAGCTTCTGGGAGGGCCGGACGTAGTCTTTGATGCGCCATTTCCGAGCCTCCCCCGGTTGTTCGAAACCGGTATCGATCAAGATCGTTCTATCCCCTCCACGCACGACCCAGAAGAGCCAGCCGAAGGACTCCTGGCGCCTGCGCGAGCCACCGGCAAAGATCCGGTCCGCTCGGAAGGAACTGCGGCCATACCTGAGGGCGTATAGCTGGTTGTATCCCTCTTTCTCCGCTGGATTCGAACTGCCTCGTACCAGCAGCCAGGGCGATATCAGCAGCAAGCACATCAGGGTGAGAGCAAAGCCCTTGGCGGGGAGAACGCTTCGTTTCCAACTCTGCACCAGTAGAAGAAAGCCGATGGCGCCGTACGTCAACATGCTCACCAACAGGACTCCCCTGAATCCCCAGGCCAACGAAAGGTTGAGAGCCAGAGGCACGGCAAGGGCACTGGCCGCTCCGTTGATGGCGAATAGCATCGCAGCCGACGAAGCTCCGAAGTTCGCCTGTCCTCGGCGCATGATGTAGGGGAACGGAACTCCCATGAAAAATGCGAGTGGCCCCACCGATGCGACGGTGAGCAGGATTCTCGCTGCTAGTGGTAACCCGGCCGCCCACGAGAACACCAACGGCATGCCGAACAGGTGTAGCAACAGGAGAATGAGGGTCGCGCCCACAGCTCGGTAGGCTCCACGTTCGCCCAAGCGACCGCTCCAGAGGCTGCCCAACCCTGAAAAGGCCAGCAGGGTTCCCAACACACTGGTGAAAGTGGCTACCGGCGAGCCCAGGAAAATAGCGAAGCGCTGGATGAGAACCACCTCGATCAGGAAATACGCGATACCTGTGAGGGCCACGATCTGGAGGTAGGGTAATCCTCGACTCAGCTCTCCACGATAGCGGTTGAGCATCACCAGGAAGAAGGGAATCAAGAGCAGCAGCAGGATCAGGGTCTTGGTGTAGATAGCCTTCACACCCGGCCTGGAGGGATCTACGTCGAAGTGGAAGGGGCGATCGTCGGTAGTCACCGTCATCCCTCTAGCGAGTCGAAAGTCTTCCTCGACCTCGCCTCGAACGACGCGGGAGCAATTGCTGGCGCTGGGTGCGTCGGGAGCATGAAGAAGAGTGGTCTTGGTGGTGATCGGCCCCAGCCTCCCGCCTCCTGCCCGGCGCTCTAGCTCCTTGCGCCGGTCACAGTGGTCCAGCCAGGCGCGGAGGTGCTCCAGTTCATCGGCGCTGAAGGGGGTCTTCTTCATCAAGATCTGAATATAGTTGTTTCGCCGGGTGCGCCACTGAAAGATGAAAAAGTGATTCTCCGGATTAGAAACACCCCGAGCCAGCAGGACCTCACGCATGGTCCAAAGCAGTTTCCAGACCGGCACCTCACGACGCAAGCTGCTCACCGGTTCTTCGATGTTGACGATGCCGCGGTCGGTGAGCAGATCGAGGTAGGCACTCATTGCCTCCCGAGTGTGGAGATACTCGGTACTCGGGGCCCGTCCGCCGGTCCTTCCCCGCATCGTATGGGCATTCATCAAGGTGATCATGTCGTAGTTACGCGGCGTCTGTGCCAGGTAACTTCTGCCATCCATGATGAACACTTCAATCCCCTTATAGGAGTTGCCGTTGTACTTCAGCAGCTCGCTTCTCTGTAAACTCGCGGTGGCGGGATTGATCTCAATTCCATAGACTTTCTTGCCCAGATTTCTGGCTGTCTTCGTAATCGCATCACCCGAGAGTCCGATAATAAGGATCACCGGATCTTTCATCAGTGTGTGGGGGACCCGGGGATCGATCTTGTAGGCGGAGACGGGATTGCGACGCATGGTATCGGTGATACGCCCGTTCTCGTAGGCTGACAGCGACCTGTGATTGGGTCTTCTTCGCACGACATCATAGCGACCGACAAAACTGGATCGAGAGAAGAGTACCTGTCCCTTGGGATAGCTTGATTGAACCTTCTCTCGAACAAGGTTCAACCAGTCCTGATCCAGGTTCTGGATTCCGATCCACATCATCAGCCCGCTCCCCCCTATGCAGGTGAGCGTCAGAGCGGCGCGCTTTCCGCTGGAGGGGTGGACGATGACAAAGCCCAGGGAAGTCACGAAAGCAAAGGCCGCCAGCAGCAGCAGCGTGCTCTCCTCTCGGAAATATCCCAGGGCCGGTCCTACCAGAAGCGCTCCCGCAGCCGCGCCCAGGAGATCCACGAAGTAGACCTTGTGGGATTGGTTCTGCACCAGAGCGACCGTGATCACCGCGCTGCTGAGCGCGAAGGGAATGATCAGCACGACTGACGTCAAGAATGAGGTGGCCCCGAATGAAACCACCGCACCGTAGGTAGTGACGATCGAGATCGGGAGCAGAAGGCTGGCACCGATCATGGCGCCGAAGGGCGCTCGTGAGGAGACCTGGTACCCGATCAGGCCGCCGATGGAGATGCCCAGCAATGCAATCGAGATCACGGAGTGTGCAGTCAGGTAATCGCCAAAGATATTGAGGACACGCAAGAGGAGTGACTGCAGGAAGATAATCGTAAAGGTCGTTCCGAAAACGCCCACGAAAATGGAGGCGCGAACGGCACGAGTCTGAACGGGTTGAATCGAGGGGGCTCGATCGCTTTGCCTTTTCGGGTCGGAGCTCAAAGCATAGCTTGCAACGGCCATCAAGAGGAAAGTCGTTCCGAGCAGGAAGCCCAGGCCGAGGGGAAGAGCGAGCCAGACTTCGGCCGCCGAGGTTTCTGGCGGCGAGAAGTTGAATCCGGCCTGGATCAAGAGCACCGCGCTCCAAGCAGCGAGCCAAGCCAGCGCGTATCTATATGGTGTATTCGCCGAGTGCAGTCGGGACAGCAGGAACCAACCGAAAAGAGCCAGCACCAAGAGTCCCAGACCAAAAGTAGCGGAGAATTGGAAGGGATCGGACTGGGGATAATCCCAGACACCCAGACGTTGGTGGAAACGCGTCATCTCGGCACTGGAAAGGGTGAGAGCAGCAGCAGCGACGAGCGCCCACACCCAGGCCCCTGGTGCTCTCGCAGCGCGCTCACGTCGGAGCGCCAGCAGTGCGAACAGGGCGACGCCAAAGAGCTGAGTGCAGGCCAGCCACGATGCCAATGTCAGGCTGTTGTCGAAGTTGAAATACGAGCGTCGACCCTGACCCCACCGAAACTCAGGCCACAAGAGGTGAGCGATTCCCAGCAGCAGCTCGATCCCGATGAGAATGGAGCAGCCTCGCCTCAGCCAGCTGGTAGTGGACTGCTCGCCACTGACTGAGCCCGGCTCGACTGCCTTTTGGTTTAGCTGCCCCATAGAAGCCTCGTGTGGTCGTGAGTGGGAAGAGTCCGTTCTCAGCTCCTCCCGCCGCCTGTGCTCGAAGAATTAGTTTACAACTGTTGCCGAGTTTCAGAAATGGGTCCGTTGGGAAAGTCAGGGACTGGCTGGCCCGGATTTCTCATCGCTGGTCTACTGCGTCGCCGCAAACATCCGTCCTGGCTGTGTTACGCTCTCTCGGCCTCCTCGACGTACTGCACGAGTACGACTGCGGGGGCCTCGGTCGCAAGCCTTGCCAGGACGGCCCTTGCGGCGCCTCTCTACGACAAGCGATGAGAAATCCGGGCTAGTCGAATTCGATTCAGCCTCTCTTCGACCCACGAAACGAAGATAGCACCGTGTCCCTACGAAGATCACGGCCCCAGGCAGGACGATCTGGAGAAGCCGTGTCTAAAGTGAAGGATTAAAACGAACGATACCTAAGAGGATGGCGTTGAACCTCTTCCCGGTCCAGCATATAATCGGCTTCGACTATCGGGGGAGGGTCACCACCCACAGAAAAATATAACTTTCGTTCGGGTCTGGTTTAGGCCGAGCCGCAAGGACCTACCGAAGTCACTGGCGGGTTCCGCGGAAGGAGAGACTTGAGCCAACAAACTTGGGAGTTTCCAGAAGCCGGAGGCCAGGTAGAACTGCTAGAAGCGACGCCTGTGCCGTCCAGGTTCTTTGGAAGGCGGTACTGATCACGAGGCTCGCGCGAATTCTGGTAACCGGGGCCGCTGGATACATCGGGTCAGTCCTTGTGCGCCAGTTGCTCGAAAAAGGTTATACGGTCGATGGGTTGGATTGTCTGCTCTTCGGTGAGGACGGAATTGCTGGCCTCTATAAGCATCCAAGATTCCGTCTCTACAAGGGCGATATCCGGGAATCCTGCAGCTACGATTCGATCGTCGAGGAGGTCGACGGCGTGATCCACCTCGCCGCCATCGTCGGAGACCCAGCGTGCTCCGCACAACCTGAACTGGCGTGCGACATCAACTTTCACTCATCCAAGTCCCTTTTTCTGGCTTGTAACGAGGCACCCAATGTTCGGCGCTTCATTTCCGTGTCCACCTGCAGCAACTATGGCAAGATGCGGGAGGTTGAATACTGTAGCGAGGAGACGCAGCTGAGGCCGTTTTCGGTCTACGCGGAGTCCAAGGTCGACTTCGAAGAGTATGTTCTGAGCTCGGATTGCCGAAGGAACCTGGTCCCGTCCATACTTCGGTTTGCCACAGCCTATGGTCTGTCGCCCCGGATGCGATTCGATCTCACCGTCAACGATTTCACTCGAGACATCGCCAGGGGAGAGGACCTGTTGATCTACGGCGAGGACTTCTGGAGGCCTTATTGTCACGTTTCCGATCTGGCTCGGGCTTGCATTTTAGTCCTGGAGGCGGAGACTACTTCGGTCGACCATAACGTGTTCAACATCGGGAGTACTCCCGAGAACTATACCAAGAAGCAACTGGCCAGAATCCTGCTTGAACTGGAACCAACGGCAAGCATCTCCTACGTGGTCAGGGGAGAGGATCCACGTGACTATAAAGTCAATTTTGACAAAATCGCGAGAGTCCTTTCCTTCAAGACCAGGCAGACAGTTCGAGGAGGAATCGAGGAGATCTTCGAAGCGGTGAAGAATGCGCAACTAGCGCCGGCAGACCCTTAGGGATAGTTGAAAAGATAGCTGAAAAAATATCTTCGCAGGAAGCGGCAGTAATGCCAGAATGTGAAGTTGTTCCCCTAAGCTCCGTAACAAGATTAGACGATACGAAACATACGAAGAAAATGAAGGCAGTAATTCTGGCAGGTGGATTCGGAAGGCGTTTGCGGACGGTAACCAAGAAAATCCCGAAGCCGCTCCTACCGCTCGAAGGGAGCTCGCCCCTGGAGACTGGGATACTGAGCCTGAAGAAACATGGCATCACCGAAATCTACCTCGCAACCTACTATCGTGCCGACGATATCATTGCCCACTTCAAAGATGGCTCGGATTACGGTGTACAGTTGCATTACAGCAGAGAAACGACTCCACTCGGGACTTGTGGGCCACTGAGCCTGCTGCGGGACCAGCTGACCGAGCCCTTTGTCGTTATGAACGGGGATATCCTCACCAGGCTTGACTTCGGGGCGCTCTGCCGCTTTGCCAACCCGAGGGAAGAAGAGCTCACGGTCGTAACCAAGGAAGTCACCGTCGCTTTTCGCTTTGGCAAGGTCACGTCGGTTGGTGACAGAATCACCGATCTTCAAGAAAAGCCAGATCTGAAGTGCGAGGTGGTTATCGGCGTCTACGTGATGAAGCCGAGTCTGTTCGAGATCATCCCCCACAATACCTACTACTGCATCGACGACCTCATCAAGGACATGCTCGAACAAGACCGTGCCGTGGTTCGGTACGCGAGTCAGGCATTCTGGTTGGACGTCGGCCACGTGGACGACTACAGAGCCGCACAGGAATCTTATAGCAAGCATTTTGCAACACTCAAAGAACAGACGGGTTGAAGAACAGACGGGTTGAAGAACAGACGGGTTGACGCCACGACTCAAATCGGGTCGGTGGGGACCTGCATCCGCCGGGTTCCATAATCTAGAGCCCCTGATCCGAAAGGCGTCACTCCTGCGCCGGCCCTGACGTGTCCCTTGACAGCGCCTGAAACAAGCCGAGTTGAAACAAGCCGAGTAGTTCCTTGGCTGCGACGAACGAAGGCGTCGCCTAGATGGTCAACGAAATCGGAATTGCGACAATCATCCCGGTCTATGATGAAATCCAGTGTCTTCCTGGATCGCTAGAGCAGGTTCACAGTTTCCTAGAAGCGAATTTCGCCGACTTCGAGATCATAATCGTTGAGAGCGGAAGTACCGACGGATCGGCCCAGGCTTGCGACGCTTTCGCCCAGGGTAATGAATCGGTAAGCGTGATCCACGAGGGAGCCCGGAACGGATTCGGCTCTGCTCTCCAATTGGGGTTCAATCGCGCGACCAAAGATCTCGTCTGGGCTGTCTCGGTCGACCTGCCGTTTTCACTCGATGCGATCTTCAGCGCGATACCCTTGTTCGAAGAATGTGGCACCGTTCTGAGTTACCGTTCGGCTGATGATCGGGGACTTTATCGCCGTGTCCAGTCGGTAGCCTACAACCGACTGGTCAAGCTCTTGCTCGGACTGAAGGCAACGCACATCAATTCGACCTTCAAGGTCTATCGGCGGTCTGTGGTCCAGTCGCTCAATCTTGAATCGCGAGGTTGGCTCGTCGACACGGAGATTGTCTACAAGCTGGAACAAATGCGGGTGGCGTACGCCGAAGTCCCGGTACCTCTCATCGAGCGCAGGGCAGGAGAGTCCTCGGTGGGGCCGATGACCGCTGTTCAGCTGTTCTGGGACCTGGTCAAATTCGCCGCCTCCGAATTCTGGAAAAACGTTTCAAGGCAGAAGGCGCGGACGTGATTGCGGCGATCGTCAACGCCGACGACCTTGGGTTCGCCGCGGCGATCAATGAGGGAATCCTACTGGCTCACAGAGAGGGATGCCTTACCAGCGCCTCGCTCTCCGTAGCCGGCCCCTTGGCCGAAGAGGCTGCGGCAGCTTCCCTTGACCATTCCCAGCTTGGGATTGGTCTTCATCTCACACTCGTGGCCGAGCGCTCCCTCTGCCCGCCGCAAGCCATTCCGTCCTTGGTCGATTCTCAAGGTCGCTTTCCCCCCAACGTCTTCGCTTTTGCGCGGCGCTGGCTGGCTGGCGTGATCCGACCTCGGGACGTGAGGCACGAGGTACGAGCCCAGTTGGAGCGAGCCAAAGAGCTCGGAGTCTCCCTGACACACCTTGACGCGGATGAACACGTTCATGTGCTTCCAGGTGTGCTTGAAGTCGTGCTGGAAGAAATGCAACGTGCCGGTTTGTGGCGTCTTCGCATTCCGTTCGAGGACAAGACCCTCGAACCCGGCCAATGGAAGAGACGGATGTGGAGGTCTGGCGTGAACCTGATGGCTCGTCGAGCCGCCAAGCTTGCACGAGAAGCGGGCCTTGTTACAACCGACCACTACCTGGGATTTCTGGGGTCCGGACACATCGACATAGAGTCCTTGCTGATGCGCATCGATTCGCTTCAGGAAGGTGTCACCGAGCTCGTCTTCCACCCTGCAGCCGGGCACGAGCCACCGCGTCCAGAGTTTGCCTCCTGGGGCTACCAGTGGGACGTGGAGCTGGAGGCCTTGCTGGATCCGCGGGCGCGCAGGGCTTTCGAGCAGAAGGGCATTGTTCTGATGAACTTTGGACAGCTGCCGATCAACGGTCTATCTGCTTCATCCTGAAACAAGATGTGGAAAGTACCTCTGTCAGATACCGTCTTCGATGAAAGGGAAGGGGAGGCAGTCCAGAAGGTTCTGCATTCAGGCTGGCTCACCATGGGCGAGACCACCCGACAGTTCGAGGAGCGATTCTCGGAGTTGTTGTCGGTCAAGCATGCCATAGCCGTCTCGAGCTGCACTGCGGCCTTGCACCTCGCCAATCGGGCCCTCGGAATTGCACGTGAGGATGGGGTCATCTGTCCTGCACTCTCATTCGTGGCAGCAGCCAACTCAATCCGGTGCCTGGGTGCTGTTCCCGTTTTTGCCGACATCCAGAGCCTCGACGACCTCTGTCTCTCCCCTTCGGACATCGAAAGCAGGATTAATCCCAGCACCAAGGCGATCCAGGTCGTCCACTTCGCCGGTTATCCCTGTGATATGGATGCCGTCATGAGTATCTCGAAGCGGCATGGACTCCCCGTGATAGAGGACTGCGCCCACGCTCCGGGAGCCGAGTATAAGGGCAGGAAGTGCGGTACGATCGGCGATCTTGGTTGCTTCAGTTTCTATTCCACCAAGAACATGACCACAGCCGAAGGCGGAATGGTCACCACCAATGACGACGCCCTTGCCGACAAAGTGCGTCTGCTGCGCTCACATGGTATGACCAGTGTCACGATCGATCGTCATGAGGGCCGTGCCTACAGCTACGACGTCGTGGACCTGGGCTACAACTACCGGATCGATGAGATTCGCTCGGCAATCGGCCTGGTCCAATTGGAGAAGCTCGAGGACAACAACGCGCGTCGGCAGCTGAGACAGAAGTGGTATCTGGAAAGGCTAGGATCAGTACCCAGGATCAGGATTCCCTTCCGCAGTTTTCGAGGCAGTCCGGCGCATCACATCTTTCCGATACTGCTGGACCCCGATGTCAGCAGAGAAGGTTTCATGAGCCGGATGAAAGAACGAGGAATTCAAACCAGCATTCACTATCCTCCCATCCATCTATTCGGGTTCTACAGGCAGGAGCTGGGCTGTAAGGAAGGAAGCCTGCCGACTAGTGAGGAGGTGGGACGGAGGGAGACTACGTTGCCACTCTACCCTTCGATGCATGAGTCGGATGTGGAGTACGTCTGCCGTGCGGTAGCGGAAGTCTTGGGCGAAGAGCAACCAGCGTAACGGTTCATGGGTTCCGGGTGGTAGGCTAGCGTGCCTTTATCTCCCGCCCGTTCCCAGAATCCGTGATGAGCCACGATCGACAATCCTGCCATTTTAGCCCCTGTTTTCTTTCGGCTGCTGATGCCAAAGAACCCGGTACTGCAAGGTCAAAAAGAGGTGGATGGCAAACAGTTCTCCGCCCTCTTCGGCGACGATCTCCAGACGAGCACAGGCGCTGGCGCGCCAGCATCCCTTTCCAGACCCTCGGCAACTACAGCTAAGGCAACACAGAGGATCGAGGCAACCAAGAAGGTGATCTCACCCCGACCGAGATAGTGCCGCAGACTTCGATAGGTGAGAAGTACGAGCAAGAAGGCCAGGACGCTGTCGAAGCCCAGGCCGAGGTAGTCGTCCGAAAGTGTAGCCGCCTCGAGCCCGTCCTTGAGAAGGAGGTCCTCTACTTTCTCGTGGAGCTGCGCCAGATCATCGACTGAAAGTAAGCAGAAACCGAGGCTTAGAACCCGAGATAACTGCCGGCGGTGGGATCTGAATCCCGGACCTGGCGCCGCAGCGAGTAGGCAAAGAGTGCGTTCAGCAGCAACAGCGCACTGGTGCACCAGGTGGCCACATTCTATTCGCGGCCGAGGTCCAACTGCCGGACCAGTGTGCGCACGGGTTCTTCCAGTGTTTTGGTACGGGTTACGCCCTCGGGAAACAGGACAAAGACCAGGTTGGCCGAGATCAGCACCGCTGCGACGACAAAGCAGAGTCTAATCAAATCCCTTATCGAGCTCGGGCGTCAGGTTTTTACGCACAGAGAGAAATTATTTCAAAACGGCTCCCAACAATCGAGCACACACGCGCGAGGTTCTGTTTTGGGCTTGTTCGATTTCCCCCCATGCCTTCCTTTTCGACGTCCGACGATTTAATCAGGGAGATTTGGTCGGGGAGAGGGAAGATTGTGCACCTGGTGGGAGCCGTGCCGACCTCGACAACGGGGCAAGCACTATTTAGGATTACTTCTCGCTATCTCCTTCTCGCAAGGTGCCGATTTCGTTGACATGATGAAAATCCTGACGAAGGTGACAGATTTGCTGGACCGGATCGGAGCAGCCGTCGGCAGGAAGAGCTGGCTGCTGACCAATCCATGGGTCCTCATTCTCGTCATCTTTCTCGTGTTTGGTTTCGACAAAATGACTCGAGAGGTCCTTGCCCTGGGAGAAGTCGAGGCCATGCTGTATGCGAAGCAGTTCGCCATTCCCGATTTCATTTCTGGAGACTGGTACCTCAATATCAACCAGGAGGTACGGCGGCCGTTTCACGTTCTACTCTACCCGCTCGTCAAGTATCTGCCCCTGGTTGTAGCGACATTGATTGCTCGTTGGGTTGCCTGTCTTGCGTTGGCGGTCGGACTGGGTTTGATTCTGTGGCGGCTGCACATTGGTGTCGGAAGCACGATTGCCATCATCTGGTTCTTCTTCGATCAAGGACAGAGCCTACCACCCGGCACCGAATGGTTTCTCAGGCTGATCCAGGCCAAGGTCGTTGCCTATGCTTTCCTGTTTTTCGCCATCTATGCACTGGGACGGGGTCGGCTGAAGCTGATGGGAGTCTTGGCGGGCTTTGCTACCCTGTTTCACGTTCTGGTCGGAGGCTGGGGATCGGTTGCCCTAGGGCTTACGGTCCTGACCCGAAGAGCTGGAACCTGGAAAGAGCGCTTCCTCGCCCTGGGACTCTGGGTTGCGACCTGCAGCTATGTGCTGATTACCGCCATCCGGGGCCTGACAGCAGAAGTGCCAGCTCTTACTTACGACCCTACCTGGATCTATGTTTTTTTCCGAAATCAAAGGCACCTGGTTCCCTCTAGGTTCGAGTTCGATGCTGAGGAAATCATCTTCATCCTGATCGCCGGCTGGGTTCTCTTACGCGTCGGGAAATTCTGGCAGGGCAGCCCCATGGCAAAGACGGTTGCCCAGGTGGCCTTGTGGACGCTACTTCCGTACGGGATTGGACTGCTGGCTACCCTTAGCACCCACGGTGCGGCGTTCCTCAAGCTTTATCCCTTCCGGGTCGGAAGTTGTCTGTTTCTCCTTTTCGGCACCATCCTGACGATCCCCGTTCTGCTTCGGACCTTTCTCACGCCATTTGGACGTCGGCTCCTCTTGATTGGGGTAGCGTGTTTGGCCCTGACGGACGCCTGGTCCGACTTTAACGTGGGCCTCGATGACTTGAAAAGATTTCCGATGGGAGCCAAGGTCCGCTCATCGGTGAGCTCGACGAGGCGGCTGCACCGGGCCTGCAACTGGATCCGCCAGTCTACTCCGCGTGATGCTTTGATTCTGGCCCCGATCACCGAGGAGGCCATCAGCTATCTTGCTGAGCGCCCGGTCGTGGTGACCTTCAGACAAGTACCCTCCGCTCCAGAGGACGTTCACGAGTGGTTCACGCGGCTAGTAGCTTTCAATCGCGGGAAAATGCCCGCCAGGAAAGACTATGCTGCCGCCCGTGAGATCCGGGCTAATTTCGAGAGGATGAGCGAGTCAGAGTTCCGGCAGTTGGCGGTGAGGTACGGAGCCTCCTATCTTTTGTTGCGCCAGCGCCGAAAACTGTTGCTGCCGCTTCGATACGAGAACTCCCAGTGGGCCGTCTACGATCTGCGTCCTGAGTCCGAGTGAGCTTGCGATAGACGGCCTCTGCCCTCTGGATCAGTCTCAAGGCATATTCGCGATCCTTTTCGCTGCCGTATCGGCCGCGCTTGAGGACATAATCTCGGTGGTGTTGGATCTGTTCTAGAAAACGCGCCGGGGCTTCACCTGGATCAGGTGGGTGGCCCTCGAGCGAAACCCATAGGGGACTGGTGTGGGCAAAAACGGGCATTCGGAACCAATGACCCGGTGGACCCCCATAGGGCAGCATCTCCGCGCCGTAGCAGCGAGCGGCTACCCAGCCACTGCGCTCGAATGAGACCTGGGCATCAAGGGCGGCTTCGAAGTGTTCGCCGGAAGGAGAGGCCTCTGCAACCACCCTCCCATCCTGGATGATCTCGAGTTTCTCATAGGGCATCCGAGAGCGTGACGTGGCCCTGACTCGGAGGCTGCGGCCGTCCGAGACTTCGGCTGAAGAGACATGAATCTGGCCGCCTGGACCTTGGCCTTCTGCTGATAACTCAATCATGGGTCCGGTCGAGATGAACGTCTTCCCCTTGCGGATTCCATCGATCCAGCTTTGATAATCCAGCCCCGATTCAGACTGCACATAGACCCTTGCACTACCCATCGGAACCGAGGTGTTCATCTTGTCGGAACCCGCCGAGGCACTGATGTGAAACCCACAATTCAGGTAGTCATAGTACAGGTCGATGGGTGCCCTGTCGTACACCTTGGGCCCGTACATCTTGTAGACCCTCTGCAATGTGGGATGGAGTTTGAATGGGTTTCCAGTGGTGAGGATATCAAACGCATCGATCTTCCCCAGGGCCACGTCGACCGGACATTCGCCATTAGGGTAGGGGAAGTGTGCCCAGATGACGAGTCCATCCTGGTCCTTCGCCATTTGAGCTGCGTCCGCATGAGTGGGCCAGTCGTACCCGCCCCATCCGTTCTCTGGGACCTCCCCGGTACTGACTGGCCAGACAAGTTGTCGGAGATTCAAGAAGATGAGGTGCCCCAGGAAATGGTTGCGGAATTCCTCGTTGGTGTAGAGGAAGTAGCGCTTGTCCGAGAGCCGGTTCAGGCGGCCATCGAAGTGTTCGACGTTCTTGAAGGTGCCCTCGCCGTCGCGCTCACCGCTGCCCAGGCCACTCTTGTACACGAGGAGGTTGGTGACCCGAAGGCCCTCGGCTCTCATTTCGAGATAGGCGGCCTGGGGATTGGGGAAGTGGATGTGGGTGTCACCCGGGTACCAACCTTTTTCGGGTCATCCGGTAAATGGGGAGGTGGGGACGTGGTTGGCACCTTCCGGATCCCAAATCTGCTCCCCGTTCGCTTGTCCATATAGTCGGCTGCAGTAGCAGAGGCCGTGGGAACTGTGGAAAACTCCGAGCGACATCGAACCGGGCCAGCAAGCCCGTGATACGGAGTTTTCCAAGCGCTGTGCGAACGGTGGAAAAACAACTGCGAGCACTTGCCAGTTCTCCTCCAGAACTACTTGTTTTTCCACGGTTTGCATAGTGCGGCAGTTTCCATGGCCTACCTTTGACTGGCGGCACCTCCCCATTTACCGGATGAACCCCTTTTTCCTCCATATTGACCCATCGTCGCAGCGGGACTTCGAGAATTCCATCGGGGAGTTCGGACGGCAGGAAGGCCTGCTTGAAGACGTCGTATTCGAAACCCCGAGAGACCTGCAGCCGGATCTGGGCAGACGGCAGCTCGGTTTCGAAAGTCCCATCGACATAGGCGTGATTCTTTCCGTTCGGGAGTGCCAAGTCACCGCCCCAGGGTCCTGCCGGAATCTTTCGGGGATGTCCATAGGGAGGGTAGTACTCGCCCTGGCTGTCGGTGAAGGAAACGCGTGCCGCCAAAGGCGCTCTCGTTTGAGCGTCGAAGACCCTGACAAGGATACGGTTCATCCCCGGAGTCACGAACTGTTTCCGGAAGGCTCGAATGTCAGCGGAGGAGAAGAAGCTCCACAGAATCAGACAGCCAAAGGCGGCGCCTCCGCCCAGTCGGATCGTCCAACTTGTCCGCATCTTCAGCGAGACCTCCTGGCACCGATTATAGATTTCTCTGCGTCAGGATGTTCAGATTTCGAGACGGTGCGACTCCCACTCTGGCTTGCAGACCCCGTCCTGGGTTCGATGATGACGTTCATAAGGCAGTCAATGACAATCGGAGTGGTCACGAGCGTGAGCCAACTGAGCTGATGAAGATAGCGAAAGGATGGATAGAGCGCAAACAGACAGATCGCCGATAGGCCGATTACACTCGCAGCGAACAGAAGTCCCGCGTAAGGCCGTTGCGAGGGAGACACCAGGCATAGGGCGACCAGGCAGAGTAAAGGAGAAAGCAGGATAATCGCAAACCAGGGACGAGCCCGCCTATAGTACCGTTCGATCGGAGTCGGTTGAGAGAAGTCGGATGCCTCCCGCCCAAAATGGGTCAGGAGGATGTTGCCCAAGTCTTGCTGTAAGGGCCGGTGATCGAAGTCATAGTCCATTGCCCAACGATATAGTTCACCGTGCCAGTAGCTCTTATAGAGCAACCAGCCAAGCGACAGAACGCCCCAGGGGTCCCTGAGTGCGGCGCGGTACGCCATCTCCCTTGCTGCCTGGTTTGACTTGTAAAAGCCGCCAAATCTTTCTCTGAGTCGAGGAATCAGTCCACCGGGTGCCCAGCGCTGATGTTGTCGCTGATAGGGGTCTCCGATCTCAAACTGACTCGGCTCCGTCAGAACGTCATGGGACAGCTGGTCCGGAGCGTCATCCGGCTTCACAACCGGTGCCCAGGCTGCCAGCAGGAAGTATCCACCCTCCCGAAGGTAGACCCGGTCTCCTTTCAGGGAGCGGTAGAGTCCGTGAAAGAGGAAGAGAAGCGACACCGAGATCACCAGATGGAGAATGATTCTTGGCATCGGGCTTCTCTGAAATCGGGTATTCAGTCCGGGAAGCTGAATCGGGGTAGGGAACTTCTTGCGCCAGAGAACACCGGCTGTGGGAACCAGAACCGAGGCCAGCGTCACGAAGGGAAGCCAAGCGATGCGCATGCTGATCAGGCCAAGAGCCAGGAGCTGGAAAGCAACCAATCGCCCCAGGCCTGGTCTTTCCAGGTAGAGGAGAAGCATGGTCAAGGTGGCCACCAGCAGGAGCAGACAGAGGGTTTCCGTCATCACATGCCGCTCGAACAGCAACTGTGCCGGGTCGATGGCCGAGAGTCCGACGAATAGCAGGGCCAGCCAGGAGCGGACCCTGAAGAACCGAATCAGAATAAAGGCCAGCCCCAGGCTCGAGACAACTCCGGCAAGAGTCTGCACAATCAACAGTGAGCTGAGTGATTGAGGCCACACCGCCGCCAGTCTCAGGAAGAAGCCGTAGGTGAAGGATCGGTCACCGGGAATCCACCCGGTCAATGCCGTGCGTATGTAGCTGGCTGAATCGCCCAGGTAAAGCATCGGGTGAGAATCGATCAGGAGCAGCAATCCCTTGAGTGTGAGAGGTATGGTTACGACCAACAAGGGGAAGATCGCGGCCGAACCGGAACGCCTGACCTCTTCTTTCTGGTTTGATGCCGGGACTTCTCTTGTCTTCACCGTGTTTGACTTTTTCCTCCCCGACGCTCTTCGCTGGAGCCGTCGTGTTTTTCTTACCACAATGACTAGACGAGCACGATGCTTCTGCTATAACTAGTGCAGCTCGCCATAAGTTCTGAACCCTGGTTCAAAACTTGTGGCGCGCGGCACTAGTCTGGCTCTCCCTGGCCCCGGACGACCGCGCCGAGAAGCGATGACGAACCCTGAGCGCCAGATGCCTCGAATCGCCCCACAGCTTGCTCTCATCTGGTCGATCTTCGTTTTCACCGGGCTGGGACTTCAGATCTTGATTCAGCACAGCGCCCTGTGGAAGGGCGAGCTGAGTTGGACGGCTCGGATTGCGAGCATCGCCTACGATTTCCTGCTGATCTGGCCTTTTCTCCTGGTTCTCGGGCTGCCGGTCTTGTGGCTGGGAGCCAGTTCTTTACGGGTCCAGAGGAGGGTTTTGCGTGCGGCGATGAGGGGACTCCAGATCTTGCTGGTCTGGTTGATCCTGCTAGCCTACGGGGCCCAGTGGGCTACCTTCTACACCACCCAACAGTTCTTGAGCTATGAAGGGTTCCTCTTCTGGATCGAGCAGCCGGTTCAGGTCTTCCACTGGATCAGCATCCCTTTTGCAAGCTCGATCGCCCTGGCTACGCTGATAACGGCCATCCTCTTCTGTCTAGCCCTTCCCCAGATCCTATCGAATCCAGCATCGGTTCGGAGGCGGGTCTGGTTGGGGGGGCTCTTCTGTCTCTGCCTGACCGCTGCCGTCGTCGGTGAATTCGGGCCGATGCAGAATCTTCCCCTGGAACCAGACAATCTGTCCGTCTATCGGCAGATGCGCCGCTACCTGAAGCTTCGGGACTACCAAGCGGGGCCCTTCGCCTTCGGACTCTCGTCTTTGAGAGCGACCGATCTGGAGGCGGGTCATCCCTTTCCCGAAGATACAACGATTCCCATGACAAGCCACCCGATTGTTTCCATACAGGAGTATACGCGCGGAGTGGATCGAAGCAGATTCAAGCCCAGAAACGTGATCCTGATCCTGATCGAATCCCTACGTTCCGACCAGTTGCACCTCTACGGAGCCGACCGAGACGTCCTGCCCACCATCAATGCGATGTCCCGAGAGGCCAGGGTTTTCTTGAAGCATTACTCCCAGGCCAGCCATTCCAACTACGCGGATCTCCCCCCGCTTTCGTCGCACTATCCGCTGCGTTCTCGCCAGGCCTACAGCTATCCCAAGCAGCCAACCTATCCCAGAGTATTGATCTACGACATTCTGAAGGCGCTGGGTTATCGGACTGCAATCTTCTCCTCCCAGAACGAGAATTGGGGAGCGATGATCAACTACCTGGATACCGGGACTCTGGACCGGTTCTCGCACGCCGCCAACTTCGACGGGCCGACCTATGTGATGCTGGAAGACGTGGGTTTTGCTGACTGGGTCAGGAATACCAAGCACGCTGGAAGTGTGGACGATCGTTTCACGATTGCCGAATCGATCAAGTGGATCTCGAGCGTGGGGAAGGAACCCTTCTTTCTATACCTTAACCTACAGAACAGTCACGTTCCCTACGTGGTTCCCGAGGAGTTCCCCCGTCGATTTGGACCCGAAACAGTGGACTTCGCGATCCGTTTCGCCAGCTTCCCCAGGAACCAGGCCGAAGTGGTCAAGGATCGGTATGCCGATAGTCTCTTCTACATAGACAGCCGGCTGGCGCTCCTGTTCGACTATCTGAGGCGGAACCGACTCTGGGACGAGACGGTTCTGGTGGTAACCGCGGATACGGGTCAGGCGTTCTACGAACACGGTTTTGCTTCTCATGCCAGCCAGCTCTACGACGAGGTCATGAAAGTGCCCCTCTTGATACGTGCACCCGAGCTGAAGCCGGCCCTCGACAAGCGGCCGGCGCAGCATGTCGATGTGCCACCTTCGATTCTTCATTTGCTGGGACTGCCCAGCCATCCCGGTTTTCAGGGAGTCAATCTGTTCGAGGAACAGTGGAATCCGGATCGCACCCTCTACATGGTGGTCCAAACTGCCCTGGCTTACCAGCACGCGATGATCCGGGGAGATATGAAGTTGATCTACGACGAGCAGGAACGGGTCTACGAGGCCTTTCATCTGGTGGCGGATCCTGGAGAGGAAAGCGATCTGGCAGCTTTCCAACCCAAGCTGGTGGAATCGATGGCGGGAAGGCTACACCGTTGGTACCGCGAGCAGATTGACTACTACGCAGACGAAAGCCGCCACCGCCAGGAGTATCCTCCGATCCTCTCTGATGACTAGTCCGGGTTGTGACTTCATCCGAACGAGGAAGAGCAACGGCACGGGCCTTCAGGAAGCCCTGGCCCTCTTCGAGAAGAAAATTTCTGTCGAGGGACGTGGGGGTGGCCTCCGTGCCGCCGTGTGCTTTCCTTCGAGCCTTTGGCTCGAAAAACGGCGGCACGGAGGCCACCCCCACGCTGGAAGTTTCAGCTTAGGCTCACCCCCAGGAAGCACTGGCCCCATTCGAGAACGAAACTTCCGTCAGTGCTAGCTACGAACATCGAGAGCTGAGTGACGCTTGTAGCACGGGCACTCCTGCCCGTTGGCGTCCTCCACGGGCAAGAGTGCCCGTGCTACAGGTCACTGCTCTGTCAGATGCTGTCTCCTACACCTTCCCTCTGCCAAATGAAGTTTCAGGTCAGGGTGGAGGTGCAGGCTAGCAGCCGGGATTGTCATTGGTCGGGTTCCGATTCTCTATCAGGGCTCGAGATTGTGTTTTCATGTGCTGTCGAGTGGGGTATCCTCGGTGAACACATCTCATTTGCGTTTACGGTTTTGGGGCCATTGGCATGACAGCGTCGCGTACTTGACGAGGAGGATCGCATGAACAGGACAAGACTCATTATCTCGGCAGTTGTGGTTTTCATCGTGTTCCAGGTTATGGAGTACCTCATTCACGAGGTGATTCTGAAGAGTACCTATATGTCCCTGGCTTCCGTCTGGCGACCAGAAGCCGACTTTCAGTCTAAATTCTGGATCCTCATCCTTACCAGTGCGATCTGGTGCCTTCTCTTCACATACTTCTACGCGAAGACGTGTAAGGTGGGGGGACTGATGAGCGGGGTTCGTTTTGGCTTCTTGATCGGCCTCTTTTTCGTCATCCCCATGTCCTACAACTGGTATGTGATACTTCCGATTCCCTATCACCTGGCGCTTAGGTGGTTTCTATTTGGGATGGGGGAGATCATCATCGCCGGCATCGTTGTGGCGTTACTCTACAAGCCACTGCCTACGGCGGACGCTTAGGGTCTGCGCAAGAATAACTTGGCATTTTGGCATCTCATCTTCACAGCATCTTCGGCCGCTCCTCAATCGCGAAATCCTCAACGTAGACCCGGCTATGCCTGCGGTTTCGCTCAATCGTTCACGGCCAAATCTGGTGCAAATCTGAGCGCCAAATAAAGGTGGTAGGTCAGGGTTGCGAAGCGGAGACATCCACGTAGCGGACGCCCACGATCTGTCCACCCTTCTTTAGCCTCGCTTCCAGTCGGGAGTCGCCGGCAGCCAGCTGGGCCGATTTGAAGATGGTTTCGGTCGCGTTCTTTTCGAAGGGTTGGATCTGGACGATGTCCTGTATCCTCAATTCCGCTTCACCGGACTGCTCGAAGGGACCGAAGCGAAAGCGGATTTCGTAGTCTCCTGGATTGACGATGTTGAGGAGCCAGTAGCCCAGGTCCGAGTCTCCCCAGCCATCTTTTCCGACCATTTGCCAATCCTGTCGGGTCAGGATCACCGGATCTTCATGGATGGTTCCGATGGCGATCCGTGGTGGGGTATAGCCGCGGCTGGCCGACACCTCACGGAACCAGGTCTCATATTGCTTGCTCATCCGGTCCACCACCTCCGGAAGCTCGGTCGAAAGGTCTTTGCTCTCGCCTGGGTCAGAGTCCAGGTCGTAGAGGTGGAGCTCCGCGTCGGGAGGCATCTTGTCGGAGAAGCTATGCGGCTGTAGCAACTTGTACCTTGAACCGATGGCGGCAAAGTTTCGGTAGAGCTGGGGGACGTTACCTCTGTGGGATTGGATGTAGAGCGTGCGCTCTGGCAGCGAGGCCTGCCGACCCTCCATCCGGGCCAGGAGACTGATCCCATCCAGGGAAAGATCCGCAGGTCTCCCGACGCCGACCGCCTCGAGCAGGGTGGGGACCAGGTCGATGTGGGCGGCGATGTCGTCGATCCGGCCAGGTTTCATTCTGTCGGGCCAGCGGAAGAAGAACGGTACCCGAATCCCTCCTTCGAAGACGGTGCCCTTCTTGTCCCTCAAGCCGGCTGTAAAGTGCAGGGTCGTAGGACCATTGTCGGTCATGAAGATCAGGATTGTGTTGCGCTCCAGGCGGAGCTCTTCCAGTTTGGCCACCAGGCGTCCGACGTTGTCGTCGATATTCGTGATCATGCCGTAGATACGAGCGTCCTTGTCGCTCAGGCCCTGTTCGAGATACGGCTTTGTATAGGACTCGGGGACGTCATAGGGCGAGTGGGGAGCGTTGGTCGGGATGTACGCAAAGAAGGGTTGTTGCCGATTCTCCTGGATGAACTCCAGGGCGGCGTCGAAGAAGATGTCCGTGCAGTATCCCTCATATTTACGGGGCTGTCCGTTGAGCTGCAAAACCGGGTCGAAGTAGCTATTTCCATGAGGGTCGGAAGGCTGACCGATCCCTCCACCTTTGTGTACCAGGGATTCCTCGAAGCCCTGGTCGATGGTCCGCATGGGGTAGTTGTCTCCCAGGTGCCACTTCCCGAAGATTCCGGTTCGGTAGCCGGCCTGCGATAGCATCTCGGCCAGGGTGGACTCATCCGAGTGCATCATCGCGCGTCCGACATAGGTATCCACGACTCCGGTGCGGTAGTTGTAGCGGCCGGTCATGAGGCTGGCTCGAGTCGGTGCGCAGACAGGGGAGACATAGAAGCGCGTAAACTCGACGCTCTGGCCCGCCAGCCGATCCAGATTGGGAGTCGCGATGCTCTCGTTCCCGTGTGAGCCCACCTGTGCCCAACCCTGATCGTCTGTCATGACCAGGACGATGTTGGGTCCGCTCCGGGTCTTGGTTTCCGGCGAGTCGCCGCATCCGGGAATCAACAGAGTCAGTAGGGCGAAAACGGTAGCGGTGCGGCTGTTGTTTTTCATTGGTCCCTTTTCTTGCAGATTCCAAGATACAAGATACAAGTTACAAACAAATCTCAAATCCCAAACCCCAAGCACCAAATCCAGGCCGAGACCGTGGGGATAGAGCCTTGCATTTGTCGAATGCTTACCGACACAGTTGCGTGGTTCGCCTGTCTGGGGCCTGGTCGAATGGGCCCTGTTTGCATCTTGGAATTTGGTGCTTGGAACTTGTTTGTATCTTGTATCTTGTGTCTTGTGTCTTGCTATTCTTCTTCCTAGCGATATCGGACTTCCAGCTCGACTCTTCGCAGCGTAAGAGGGGATCCTTCCCGTTGGCTGGCGACCTGGAGCTGGTTCGAACCCTGGTGCACCCGTGAGCCTTCCACGGGGTAACGGAGCTGAAACGAGGGCTCTTCCGAAGTCGTCGATTCTGTGGGGGCGGTTTGAATGTCTCCTACTTCCAGGAGGCCACCATTGAGGCTGGCAGAAAGCTTGTCCCCTTCAGACCAACTTCCGATCTCCAACAGTAGCTCTGCTTTGTCCAGGCGGCCTGAGGATTCGGCGGCGGCTACGTCGTCGCCTACCCGGAGCTGGATCTCCTTGGTCGCCTTGCTCTCCAGCTCGGCTGGAATCTGTCCGGGAAAGCAGGCATAGGAGTAGGGCCCGGCGTTTCCCAGCACGGAGGTGACCTGCACGTAGTCGACGGCGAAGCGTTTATCCCTATGCTTGAGTCCCTCTTTCGAAGCGATATGGTTGAGCACCTCGTAGGATTCCGGCTGGGGGCGTCCGTAGGAGATCTGGGGGGCTTTCCGGTAGTGGAAGTTCCAGAGGTAGATTCCGTCACCTCCAGCCCAGAGGATATTGGAGGCGGCTCCGCGAAAGGCGGCGTCCGATCCAAAGATGTGGGTTCCGCAGTTGATGCATGGGTAGACCGGGACCT
The DNA here is from genome assembly GCA_965222655.1 of Acidobacteriota bacterium. Lineage (GTDB taxonomy): Bacteria > Acidobacteriota > UBA6911 > RPQK01 > JAJDTT01 > CAUZIZ01. The sequence continues at coordinate 521,431 of CBDCUP010000020.1, read as the reverse complement.
CGTGCCGATGGCCGAGTTCTACCAGCTCTTCTGCCGGGTTGTTGAAAGGGGTATAGCCTCCCCCGATCAGGAGTCGGTCTATCAGGCCTTCCTGAAGCCAGGTCTCGATATCGATGCCAATCCGGCGGCAGGTGGCCACCGTACCCGGTGTTCTGACCCCCAGCAACACGGGTCTCCCCTTGCTCTCCGAGGCGCGATCGACGATTTCGCGGGCGGATCTGATGAGCTCTGTCATCAGCGGCATTCCTTCCTCTTCTTTGCCCGGCTTGAAGTACCAGGGCATGCGAAAGAAGTTGAGGTCCAATCCCGCCAGGTCGTAGTTTTCGACACTGTTTCTGATCCACCAGAGGCGATCGTCCCGCACCTCGGGAATCGCAAAGTCCAGTCCTGACCAGGTGGCCGCCTCCATCGTGCTGAAGACCTTGCCCTTTTGACTCTCGTCTCCGATCAGCCACTCCGGGTGCTGCACTTTCAGCGGATAGATCAGCTGTCCCCCCGGCATCCCATAGGAGTCATGGGTGTCGTTCATCCGCATGGATCCGAAGATCTCGATATCGTGCTCCCGCCCGGCTTCGACCATGATCGGAGTCGGGTCCGATAGGACTGGGTTCAGGGCCTTCCCCTGCTGTTGCGTTTCCCAATAGCGGGCTTCCCCTTTTCCGATCGCGATGCCCCACATGATGCACCAGGCGATGCTGTCGATCGGTGTCTCTGCTGCGGGTTTCAAGCGCTGTTGCAGGAAGGCCTGGATACTTTTCTTGGCATCGTCGGAGTAACACAGATCTCCGTCGTCGTCGAGGATGATCCGACGTCTGCGGTGGGCTGACTTCTTTCGTGCCTCTTGCAGCTGTACCTTACCGTTGCCGCCGCAGCCCAGTAGCCCGGCCCACAACGGGCTCGAGAGAGCCCCTCCGGCTCCTGCAGGAATCGTCTCCGGGTCGCGATCATACGTGATGTCCTTTCTGCCGGCGATTCCAGGGGAAGAGGCTCGGCACCGATCGGGCCAGTCGGTCTGTGTATAATTCTGTTGTGAGAACCGCGGCGCATCTGTTCCTCCTCATTTCCCTCGGACTTCTACTTTCCTTCCCTACACCTTCAGCCTTTGCCGGCGAGCCTATTAGCGCAGAGAAGATTCTGGAACTCAAGTTGATGGTGGTCGAGTTCATCAACCAGGACCGGCAAAAGGCGTCGGTCGATCCAGTTCTTTTCTCCGAAGAGTTGTCCCGTATGGCGGACGCTCATTGCCGAGAGCTCCTGGACGCTAAGTACACCAGCCACTGGAACCGTGCTGGCTGGAAGCCCTACATGAGGTACTCTCGGGAGGGACTCGTAGATCAGACCTCAGAGAATATCTCCAGCATGGATATCACGCATATGGAGGTCTCTCCCCAGCGTCTCAGGCAAGAGTTGGTGGTACGTCACCAGAGTATGATGGACGAGAAGCCGCCCAGGGATCCGCACCGTCAGAGTATCTTGGAGCCTCGGCACACCCATGTCGGTATCGGTGTGGCTTTCAGCAACCTGGGGATCCGGCTGATCGAGGTCTTTGCAGACCGATATGTGCAGGTGGAGCCTCTGCCGCGGCGTTTGAAGCCGTCCGGGCAGGTGCTTCTGGCCGGCAAGTTGCTGCAGCGCGGCTACGAAGTGCAGGCGGTTTCGATCTTCTACGAACCCCTACCTCGCGCTCTCTCTCTTGCAGAGTTGGCAGGTTCCTATATGTATGGCCTTCCCGACGATGAGCGAATCCTGCGCCCCAAGCTGCCTGAGGGAATACGCTACGCTTCACCGGACAGTGGGAACGGTGAGGTGGAGATTCGGGGACGCCGCTTTTCCTGTCCAATCCGCATGGGAAAGGATCCGGGCGTGTATACCCTCGCGGTCTGGATCCAAGAGAAGTACGAGGGCAAGGCCTTCGTGGCCACGAACATCAGTATTTTCGTCGAGTGACGGGCGCTTCGAACGTCTGAACGTCTGAACGTCTGAACGTCCCTTAGCCGTCGACACATCGCTCTAAACTCAGATTTCAGAGCACCGGGTGCTTAGCCCGCATTTCTCATCGCTGGTCTACTACGTCGCCGCAATCATCCGCCCTGGCTGTGTTTCGCTCCGTCGGCCTCCTCGACGTACTGCACGAGTACGACTGCGGGGGCCTCGGTCGCAAGCCTTGCCAGGACGGCCCTTGCGGCGCCTCGCTACGACAAGCGATGAGAGATGCGGGTTAGATTCCAGCTGAATTTTCCGACCTGAGAGACGTGCGACGTTCAGACGTTCAGACGTTCAGACGAATCGTTCCCCAGAACCCCGCGTAAAAACTTCCCCGTGTACGATTTCTTGCTCTGGCAAATCGTCTCGGGCGTACCCTCTGCCACCAGCTTGCCACCCCGATCTCCGCCTTCCGGGCCCAGATCGATGACCCAGTCAGCGCACTTGATCACATCGAGGTTGTGCTCGATGACCAGCACCGTGGCCTCCTGTGCGATGAGCCGGTCGAAGGCGCGAAGTAGTTTGCCGATGTCATCAAAATGAAGACCGGTCGTGGGTTCGTCGAAGATGAAAAGAGGTCGATTGGCAGTGGGCTTCGAGAGGTAGGAGGCCAGCTTGATCCTCTGGGCTTCTCCCCCGGAAAGTGTGGTCGATGCCTGGCCCAGGCGCAGGTATCCCAGGCCCACCTCGTCCAGCACCTTGAGCCTGCGGATCAGCCGCGGATGGGATTTGAAGAACTCAATCGCTTCCACCGCGGTCAGCTCCAGCACTTCTGCGATGTTCTTCCCCTTATAGACAATCTCTAGAATGCTCGACTTGAATCGTTTCCCCTTGCATTCCTCGCATAGCAGTTCCACGTCTGCCAGGAACTGCATGTCCACGACCAGGCTGCCGGCACCTTGACAGGCCTCACACCTGCCTCCGTGAACGTTGAAGGAAAAGTGCCCTGGCGTCAGATTCTGGCTCTTCGATCGTCGGAGTGAGGCGAATATTTGACGGATGTCATCGAAGGCCTTGAGGTAGGTGACTGGATTGGATCGAGGTGTTTTTCCGATGGGCGATTGGTCGACCAGGAAGACTTCCCCTATCTGATCCCCGCCTTCGATGGCATCGAATTCACCTACCTCGGCCTTCCAGTCCCTCTTCAGCTTCTTGAGTCCGGCGTACAGAATCTCCTGGACCAGCGTTGACTTACCCGAGCCTGAGACCCCGCTGACGCAAACCAGTATTCCCAGGGGCAGACGGATGTCCAGGTTCTTGAGGTTGTTCTGGCGGGCGCCTCGAATCGTGAGGAAGCGGCCGTCTGTGGAGCGGCGAAAAACGGGTGTGGGAATCCTGAGTGTACCTTTGAGATATTTCCCCGTCAGCGAGTTTGGATCGGCAGAGATCGAGCCCACGTCGCCGCTACAGACTACCTCGCCGCCGTGCTCTCCAGGACCCGGCCCCATGTCGATCACATGGTCGGCAGACTCGATCATCTCGCGTTCGTGCTCCACCACGACGATGGTGTTGCCCAGGTCTCTCAAGTCCTTGAGGATACCAATCAGGCGCCTTTCGTCACGCGGATGGAGTCCGATGGAAGGCTCATCCAGAACGTAGAGGGTACCGACTAGAGAGGAGCCGAGTGAGGCGGCCAGCTGGATTCTCTGCATCTCGCCACCGCTGAGGCTGGAGGTGAGGCGATCCAGGGTTAAGTATTGCAGTCCTACCTTGATCAGGAAGTCGAGTCTTTGCGTGATCTCTCGTAACAACGGCTTGGCCACGCTGAACTGGGTGGGGTTGAGACTTAGCTTCGAAAAGAAGGAGTAGATCTGCTCGATCGTGCCACTCGTCAATTGGTGGATACGCTGTTGGCCCACGTAGACCGTTCTGGCTTCGGCGCAGAGTCGTTCTCCTTCGCATTCTGGGCAGCGCGTGTAGCCACGGTAGCGGCTGATGAAGATTCGCACATACATCTTGTACTTCTTGCGGTCCAGATAGCGAAAGAAGCCCAAGACTCCCGGAAAACTGCCCTCCCCCTCCCATAGCTTCCGTCTTACCCCCTCGGGCAGTTCCTCAAACGGGAGGTCCGTCGGAATCCCCTGTCCCTCGGCATAATCTGCAAGCTTCTTTTGAAAGCGTCGATAGCGAGGTTTGGTGAAGGGATCGATCGGTCCCTCGGCCAGAGTCTTGCTGGGGTCAGGGATAACCAGGTCGGGGTCGATGGTGGTGGTGCTTCCGAACCCGTGACAGGTGGGACAGGCACCGTAGGGGCTGTTGAAGGAAAACAGGCGGGGTTCGGGAGCGCGATAGGCGATCGAACAATCTTGGCACTCGAAGCGTAGGGTGAAACGGTGCGTTTGGGCCTTTTCTTCATCCTTGTCGGAGGGAAGAATCGTCACGTCGAGTGTCCCATTGCCATCTCGGTAACAGGCCTCCAAAGAATCGGTAAGCCGCTCCTCGATGTCCGGCCCCAGAACGAGTCTGTCCACCAGTACCCGACTAGCCATCAGCTTCTCGATCGATGGGGGCGCCTCCTGCGGCAGTTGACGGAGGACGGGAGTGGAGTCCTCGACAAGCAAGAGCCGACGGAATCCTTCTTTGACCAGGTGATCTATTGTTTGCGGGAGCGCTACCTCTGCTCTGGAGGCCAGGTCCAGACGACTTCCAGCGAGCGGAAAGCTCAAGTAGATTCGGGTTGTTTCGGGCAGCTTCCGGACCTCATCAAGCACCACATCCAAGGTGTCTTTCTTGACCTCACGTCCACATTTTCGGCAGCGAATAATTCCGATTCGGGAATACAGGAGGCGCAGGTGATCATAGATCTCCGTGACCGTGCCGACCGTTGATCGGGGATTTCTGGAAACCGTTCGCTGCCGGATCGCAATGGCCGGACTGATGCCCTCGACTTCGCGGACCTGTGGTTTTCGAATCCGGTCCAGGAATTGACGTGCGTAGGCCGAGAGGGATTCGACGTAGCGCCGCTGTCCCTCGGCGTAGAGGGTGTCAAACGCCAGCGAGGATTTTCCCGAACCGCTGACACCGGTGATGACCGTCAACCGGTTGATCGGCACCTCGACGTCGATGTTCTTGAGATTGTGCTGCTGAGCGCCCAGGATGCGGATTGAACCATCGGTTGGCGAGTTGTCGATCATCGCAACCTTCGAGTCTACCATGGTCAGGTCGCAGGTCGCAGGTCAACACGGAGGTCGCAGGTCGCAGGTCGCACGTCTGAACGTCGCACGTCCCTTAGCCGTCGACACATCGCTGTAGCTGCTAAACTTGGTTCTTCCGGTAAATGGGGAGGTCAAGTGGCCAGGTCCTCATGGATGAAGTAGAGGTTAAGCTTGAAGTAGTCCATGTCTCTGAAGCCATAGGCTCGTCTTTTGAGGACCTTAATCTTGTTGTTGAGTCCTTCGAGGGGGCCGGTTGAGATGCGGTGCTTGAAGTAGTCGAGTAGTCCGGGGCGATGCCGGTGGAGGGTGCGGGCGAGCCGGGCGAAGAACTGGTTGCCGATGCTGTAAGCCTGCTCGATCCAGGCATCCAGGAAGGCGTTGCCGGCCGCTGAGTCGGGGAGGTTCCAAAAGTGGCGGATCTCCTCCTTGAGGAGGTAGGCCTGATAGAGTGGCTCATTGATTTCCATGAGTTGCATGAGGTGTTCCAGGGAGCGCTCGTTGAGGTTTTCCAGCCCTCGTAACAAGAGAAAGCGGGTTCCTTTGAGGAGCTGTTTGCGGCCCGTTTCCAGTTTGCGCATCATGGAGCGGCGGGTCTGGTCAATGGCCTGGTTGGCCAGTGCGACGACGTGGTAGGGGTCGTGCACGACATCGACCTTGCCGGCGAAGACCTGGCGAATGGCCTTGCGGTAGGCGTCGGACATGTCGATGGCAATGGCGCGCAGGGACTTGCAGCGGCCTTTGAGGTGGCGCAGGCAGGCCACCAGCGCCTGGGCGTCTTTGCCTTCGTGTAGGGAGACGATCTGGCCACTTTCCAGGTCCAGCACCACCGTCATGTAGAGGTGCCCGCTGTGGGTAGCGAACTCATCGATCGCCAGATAGCGCAGTTGAGACAGCTTGCGCTTCTTGAGGCGCTGCCCCAGATGCTCCTTATGGATCTCTTTGACGAGGTCCCAGCCCACGCCCAGCAAGCGGGCAACGGCTTTGATGGTGGCGATGCGGCACAGCTGGACCACGTACTGGGCGAAGGCGTTCGTGTAGCGCCGTTTGCCCTGAGCGAAGGCAATCGGCTCGCGAAGGGTCTGGTCGCACTGGCTGCAGGATTGCCGGTGGCCATGCAGGACCACGAACTGGTGGCGGGTCGCCACCGGTAGAGTGCGGATGCAGCGCTGGAAGCAGCCTTGCAGCTGAAGCCGGTTCCAGCGGGCACTGCAGTTGCGACACCGGCGCTTGTGCGGAGCCAGTTCGACGTGGTGAAATACGCCGCCGCCGCGATAGTCCGTGCGTTGGTGAACATAGCCCTTCAATCCGAGGGTGTGGTACAAGTAGCTAGTCGTCGCCATGATCGGTCCTCCGGGTTTGCCAAAATCGCCGAGGATGCCTGACATGGCGGCGCCGGTCAATCCCCATCGACCGGCTCTGCCTCGCCCTTGCAGCTTCGCAAGGCTCGTTACGGGAGCAGAGGTTGAGGTAGCGCTAACGCGCGATCCGGATTCTTTTGATCGAGGCTGAAGGCCGCCTCTTTCTGCCTGAACGGGGGAAGGCTATGGAAACTGCCGCGATGTGCAAACCGTGGAAAAACAACCAGCTCCAGCGCTAGGCCGAAAAGCGTCGCAATCGTTTTTCCACCGTTCGCACAACGCTTGGAAAACTCCGAATCACGGGGGTGCTGGCCCGGCTCGATGACTGCTCGGAGTTTTCCACAGTTCCCACAGCCTCTGCTGCTACTGATATATATCTTTTAGGAGAATTCCAGAGCAAAAATAGACCGGATTAGACCGGATCTCAATAGCAAGCGCACCACCCACCTCCCCATTTGCCGGATGACCCCTAAACTTGAAGTCAAACGCACCGAGTAGTCAGATTCCAAGGAAAATTTCCGGGCTGAGAGACGTTCAGACGTTCAGACGTGCGACCTGCGACCTCCGTGTTATAGTGACGTTATGAGAATCAAATCGGTCTGGCCCAGCATGGCCTTGCCTTTCGGCATCGTTCGTGTCGAGGTAGAGCAGAGAGGGCGGAGACCGGCGGCGCGTGTCGATGTCGGGGGAGTCCCAGCCGGCATAATGGGTGCATCCCCCAGGGCTTTGACGATCAGGATTCCTGAGGATTGTGAGAGTGGGATCGTTGTTCACAATAGGAGTGAGGCAGCCGCCGACCTCAAGGTGGGCCGGGTCGTTGCTTCAGAATTGCATCCGGTAGCGAACCCGGTCGTAGATTCTTTAGGCAACGTCTACGTTACCTATAGTGGAACGCGGGGCGAAAAGGTGCCATTTAGTGTTTTCGTGGTGTCTCCTGATGGCACCAAGGAACCCTTCCTGGCGGAGATCACCAATCCGACCGGCATGGCGATCGGACCTGACGGATGTCTGTACGTGAGCAGCCGCCACACTGGGGCGGTCTACCGATCAACCTTTGACAAGCAGGTAGACAAGTACGTGGAAGGATTGGGTCTGGCGACCGGCCTGGCCTTTGACAGTCAGGGGAACCTCTTCGTCGGCGATCGTAGCGGATTGATCTACAAGGTTTCCCCGGGGCGAGAGATGTCTGTTTTCTGTGAGCTCGAAGCCAGTGTTTCAGCCTATCATCTGGCCATGGGATCCGATGACTCACTGTACGTGACAGGACCGACCCTGGCTACCCAGGACTGCATCTACCGGATCGACCCGGAAGGGGCACAGGAAATCTTCTTCAAGGGACTGGGTCGGCCGCAGGGCCTCGCCTTCGATCCCAATGGGAACCTTCAGGTAGCGGCCTCCTACCGAGGAAGAAAAGGGCTTTTCACGTTGCGAAACGGCCTGCCCGAGCTCACCGTATCCGGGCCGATGTTGGTAGGGCTGGCTTACAATCAAGAGGGAAGTCTGCTCTATCTGGTGGATTGCTCCGAACTGTATCAGATCGAACTGAACTGAAGCGGCACTCGTGCAAGAATGAATTCGCTGCGAAATGATTCAGCAATGCCGCGCGTGTAGCACGGGGTTGTGACCGATGCGACCCAGCTTTCGCGTGCTGCACCAAGACAGAACCAGCCACGCACGGACGGGCCTTCTCCGCACCCGTCACGGAGTCATCGAAACCCCGGTCTTCATGCCTGTCGGCACCTCTGCTACGGTCAAGGCAATCCCCAATGAGTTCCTGGAGCGCCTCGACTCGAAGGTAATCCTGGCCAACACCTACCATCTGTTTCTACGTCCCGGAGAAGAAGTCCTGGGCGAGCTGGGAGGACTTCACCGTTTCATGGGTTGGGATCGGGCCATCCTCACTGACAGTGGAGGCTACCAGGTGTTCAGCCATCGAGGCCTCAGAAAGGTCAGCGAAGAGGGGGTGGAGTTTCAGTCGCACATCGATGGTCGGCGCCACTTCTTTTCTCCTGAAGACTCCATCAGAGTGCAGGAGACGCTGGGTTCGGATTTGATCATGGTGTTGGATGAGTGCACTCCCTATCCTGTGAGCCAGGACGAAGCTCTGGAATCCATGCGGCGCTCCCTCCGATGGGCCAGGCGCTGCCAGGATCGACACGGCCGTGAAGAGCAGATGCTGTTCGGCATCGTCCAGGGTGGGATGTTCCTGGATCCTAGAAAGGAGTGCCTGGAACGTCTTATCGAGCTGGATTTTGCGGGGATTGCCCTGGGAGGTTTCAGCGTGGGTGAGCCGAAGCTCCTCATGTATGATCTGGTGGAGAAGTTGCAGCCCTACATGCCGCGCGGCAAGCCGCGCTACCTGATGGGAGTTGGGACCCCGCAGGATCTTGTCTTTTGCGTGAAGCAGGGGATCGACATGTTTGACTGTGTGATTCCAACCCGAAACGCGCGCAACGGAACGCTCTACACCTCACAGGGAAAGATCAATATCAAGCAGTCCCGCTATCGTCGAGACCCCAGCCCCCTGGATCCGGAGTGTGACTGTTTCGTTTGTCAGAGACACAGCCGGGCCTACCTCAGGCATTTATTCGTCTCCGGAGAAATCCTGGCGAGCGTGTTGAATACCTATCACAACCTCAACTTTTACCTTGACTTGATGAGAAAAATCCGACAGAGTATCGCGCTTGATTCGTTGTTGCATTTGGAGCGGGAGTTGGCAGCCCGATATTCTGAAACTGCATGATTGACCTGCGCCGCTCTCGGTGCTCGCACTCAATCTGCAATTGATGCGTTCATCGTGCGCTTCGACTCCATCAGGCTTTTTCGGTCGTTCAGGTTTTTCGGTCGCTTGTTCGGCCGCATCGACGCAGTGTGAAGAGGACCTCCCGCAGCCTCTTCAGGAGGGTTTTTAGTGGGAAGCAATCCGCGCCGGTGGCGGGGGCCAAGTTGGCAAAGAACAGGCCACGATAGGTAGACAGGAAACAGGGGGATATGTACTACCTTCTGGCACAGCAGACCGGTTCGGGTGGCGGCATCGCGGGATTCTTACCGATCTTTCTCCTGGTTGCGATTTTCTACTTCCTCATCTACCGCCCCATGCGCAAGCGGCAGAAGGGCACTGAGGAGATGATCAGCAGCCTCAAGAATGGGGATCGAGTGATCACGAGTGGCGGAGTTTTCGGGACAGTCGCGGGACTTCGTGAGAACAGCGTTGTGCTGAAAGTAGCCGATCAGGTGAAGATCGAAGTTGCGAAGAGCGCCATCACCTCCCTGCAGGTACCCAAGGAGTCCAAGAAGAGCTGATACGCACTTGATGAATCCGAGAACGCTTGAGATGAACAGAGAGCGAACCCCAGAAATCTCTCGGCCGAGAAGATGAACAAGAAGAATCTACACTATCGTCTGATCCTTTGCCTGGTCGTGGTGGTCGCCAGTGTTTTCTTCTTCTACCCACCCTCGGAAACGATCAAGTTGGGCCTCGACCTGAAAGGGGGGATTCACCTGGTACTTCAGGTGTTGACTCACGATGCTCTCGAGGCCGACGTCAATCAGGTCCGAGAGCGGATGGAACAGGAGCTGGAGGAGCGGCAGGTATCGTTCAAAGAGACCAAGATTACCGAAGACTACGATATCGAGATCCTCGGTGTCCCCGAGGACGCAGCCGGCCTGGCGGAAGACTATCTGAGCGAGTATTCGGGTGGCTACACCTACCAGTCGCGATTCCGAGAGGGTGAGGTCGACTTTGTAGTAAGTATGCTGGCAGCGGCGCGCAAGGCTTTGGCCGATCTGACGGTCAGGCAGGCGCGGGAGACGATCCAGAATCGGGTGGACCAGTATGGTGTTGCCGAGCCTTCGATAACCATCTACGGCAGTGGAGACGTCAAGGATCAGATCATTGTCGAGCTTCCTGGTGTCGACGATCCGGACCGGGTGATCAAGCTGATCCGCAGCACCGCGCTTCTGGAGCTGAAACTGGTTCATGCAAGCAAGGGTGGTCCCTATTCCAGTCGGGAGGAGGCTCTCGAGAGTTTCAGCCAGTCGTTGCCCTCGGACTACGAGATTCTCCGCTATCGTCGTGACCCCTCTGAAGCGGGTTCCGGCCCCGGGTTCATGGTGGTTCGCAAAGCGGCGTCCATCACCGGCCAGCACATGAAGAACGCCAAGCGCTCGCAGGACAACTACACCGGGCGTTACCACGTGTCCTTCTATCTCAATGCGGACGGTGTCCGTCTCTTCTCAACCACGACCGAACGCAATGTCGGGACACGTCTCGCCGTCGTTCTCGATGACGAGGTTCGGTCCGCCCCGAATATCAGCGAGCACATCCCTTCAGAGTCGGCTCAAATCACCGGCAATTACACTGCCGAGGAGGCACAGGACCTGGCCTTGGTGCTGCGTTCGGGTGCCTTGCCTGCGTCGCTTCGAATCCTTGAGAATCAAATCGTGGGACCCTCGTTGGGTATGGATTCGATTCGAAGTGGAATCCTGGCCTCGATTCTTGGCCTGAGCTTGGTGGTGATCGGGATGCTCGTGATCTATCGGATCTCGGGGCTCAATGCCATTCTGTGCCTGCTGCTCAATTTCCTGATCATGCTAGCTGCTATGGCTCATTTGCAGGCGACGCTGACCCTTCCCGGAATTGCGGGGATCATTCTGACCATAGGTATGGCGATTGATGCCAACATCCTGATCTTCGAGCGAATCAAAGAGGAGCTGCGTCTGGGCAAGACGGTTCGGGCTGGAGTGACCGCGGGCTTCGGCCGCGTTTTCGTCACGATCCTGGATACCAACATCACCACCCTCATCGGGGCGCTCTGCCTGATTCAGTTTGGCACCGGACCCATAAAGGGTTTCGCCGTGACGTTGTCGTTTGGTTTATTGGCGAACATCTTCACTGCAACCTTCGTGTCGCGGACGATTTTCGGACTGTTCCTACAGAAACGGGAGATCGAACAACTCTCTATCTAGTATCAGGCGGATCGCTTCCCAGGGTTACGCCTAGGACCTCTCGATGGAACTCTTCAAGGACCCTAGAATCGACTGGCTTGGCAAGAGCCGGATCCTAATCGCCATTTCGCTGGTCCTGGTGCTGTTGGGTGCGGGTTCCATGCTGCTCCAGGGGGGACTGAGGCTGGGTGTAGATTTCGCGGGCGGAACCCTGGCCTATGTCAAGTTCAAGAATGAGCCCGAACTGGACCGGGTGCGTCTCACCCTCAGCGAAGGTGATTTGAAGGCTGAGGAGGTGACGCGCTTCGATGAGTTGGAAAAGAACGAAGTACAGATTCGGATGGGACGGATCGAAAGCGAAGAATCTGAAGATCTCATTGCTCAAAGCGACCGGATCATCGAGGCGCTGCGCCGAGAGTTCGACAAGGACGGGCTAGACTCGGGCAAGTTGGATCTGAACAATGTGGTTGCGACGGCACTCTCCACGAAGCTCCAGCAACTCGATCCGAACGGATTGGGCAAGCAGGGATCGGTTCAGGATTCCGTCGATCACTACGACCAGCTGGCAGAAAAGATAGTTGTCCATCGAAATAGCAGCGGGGGGATCTTTCGAAGCCTGGACCAGTTTCGGGGAATGGACCTGTCGGAAGCGACTGTAAGAGCCGTTCAGGAAAACACCTATCTCGGCAACTTTACGGTGCTCGGTGTCGCGAGTGTGGGGCCCAAGGTTGGCCAGGAGATGCAGACCAGAGCGCGGAACGCCATCTTTTTGTCGCTGTTGGGCATCCTTATCTATGTATGGATACGCTTCCGGATCGTCTATGGCCTGGCAGCCATTGTCGCTCTCTTTCACGATGTCTTTATCACCGTGGGGTTCCTCTCTCTGACGAACAGCGAGTTCACCCTGACCGTAGTCGCCGCCCTGCTGACACTAGTGGGTTATTCGATCAACGATACGATTGTCATATTCGATCGGGTTCGTGAAAACCTGCGCCTCATGAGGCGGGCAACCCTGACCGAGGTCATCAACGCCAGCATCAACCAGATGCTGAACCGTACGCTCTTGACTTCCGGGGGAACTTTTCTGGCGGTTTTTTCCTTGTATCTGTTGGGAGGCCCGGTGCTTCGCAACTTCTCCTTCGCTCTGGTGATTGGTATACTAGTAGGAACCTATTCTTCCGTCGCAGTTGCCAGCCCGATTGTCGTGTGGTGGTACGGTCAAGCAGAACAAAAGCGGGTCATCCGGTAAATGGGGAGGTGGGGACGTGGTTGGCACCTTCCGGATCCCAAATCTGCTCCCCGTTCGCTTGTCCATATAGTCGGCTGCAGTAGCAGAGGCCGTGGGAACTGTGGAAAACTCCGAGCGACATCGAACCGGGCCAGCAAGCCCGTGATACGGAGTTTTCCAAGCGCTGTGCGAACGGTGGAAAAACAACTGCGAGCACTTGCCAGTTCTCCTCCAGAACTACTTGTTTTTCCACGGTTTGCATAGTGCGGCAGTTTCCATGGCCTACCTTTGACTGGCGGCACCTCCCCATTTACCGGATGAACCACAAAAGCGTAGACGAAAATGAGATGGCTACTATTCCAGATGCGGGAGAGGATATCCTGTAAGCATTTAAGAGATAATGGGTTACGGAAAAGATGAGGTTTGAAAAATTCTCTTGACTCGACCAAATTCGGAGTGTAACATCGGCCCATTGTCGCCAGCCTGTAGCTAAAGGGAGAGTCTGGGTAGGAAGGAAGACGATACAATGTTTGATAATCTGGTCGAATCCTCGACGCATAAGACGTCGAGGACAAAGAGCACTTTCCTTATCTCCTTAATCGTGCACGCGGTTTTGGTCGGCTTCTTGATCGTCATTCCTCTCTACTACTACGCCGTATTGCCCGAGCATGAACTGCTGACGATGTTGGCACCGCCACCGCCACCACCACCGCCACCACCACCACCACCACCACCAGCTCCGGTAAAACGACAGGAAATTCAGGTGGTCAAATTGGATCCGTCCCAGTTCGTTGCGCCCACCGAGGTTCCCAAGGAGATCCCGGCCCCGATGGATGATATCCCTGAGATTTCCAGTCTTAGCGGAATCACCGGAGGTGTTGCCGGTGGAATCCCGGGTGGAGCCGTGGGGGGAGTGCCGGGTGGTGCCCTGGGTGGAGTTCTTGGGGCTATTCCGACCGATGCCCCGCCGCCCCCGCCGCCCCCGAAAAAGAAGAAAGACCCGATCCGGGTGGGAGGCAACGTTCAGGCGTCCAAGTTGGTCAAGCGTGTAGAACCGAACTATCCTGAACTAGCGAAACGAGCCCGAGTCAAGGGCATGGTGATACTTCAGGTGACGGTCGGAGAGTCAGGGAATGTCGCGTCGGTCAAGATTATTCGTGGGCATCCGCTGTTGAACGACGCCGCCGTAAGTGCAGTAGAGCAATGGGTATACTCTCCTACTTTGCTCAACGGAGAGCCGGTACCCGTCATTGCCACGGTGACCGTGAATTTTGTCCTTAGATAGGCGACACTAGGTCGCGTAAATCAGCCTGTTGGGAGGTTAGAGTATGGAACTACAAATCATGGAGCTCTGGAGCCAGATGGGGTTGTTGGCCAAAGGGGTCGTAGTAATCCTGATGCTTCAGTCAGTTTGGTCTATTGGCGTGATGATCGAGCGCTTTCTGATGTACCGCGCAGCGCGCAATCAGTCGGAAGCGTTCGTTCCTGAAGTGACTGAGGCCCTGAAGAAGGACGATCTTCAAGAGGCCATTGACGTCGCGGAAGGGAAGCAGAAGAGCCACCTGGCAAAGGTTCTGGTCGCAGGCTTGAAGGAGTTTCAGGCTCATGAAAAGTCCGACAGGATTTCTGGAGAAAAGGTAGAAGCCTCTCGGCGCGCCCTTCAGCGGGCCACCGCAGTCGGCATCGAGGAGTTCAAGCGAGGCCTGGGAGGTCTGGCGACGATTGGAAGTACCGCTCCTTTTGTAGGCCTCTTTGGTACCACTGTCGGAATCATCAACGCTTTCGCCGGCATGAGCCAGGCTGAAGATACGGGTTTGGCGGCGGTCGCGGGTGGAATCTCTGAGGCTCTGGTCGCCACCGCTATCGGTCTGTTCGTCGCGATCCCTGCGGTGTGGATGTACAACTACTTCACCGGCAAGATCGAGTCCTTTGTGGTTGAGATGGACAACTCATCCTCTGAGTTGATCGATTTCTTCCTGGCCCGGAGGGGGGCGAAGCAGCATGGAGATCAGTAGGGGCGGCTCCAAGAGTGGCGTGGTCAATGACATCAACGTCACTCCGATGGCGGATGTCATGCTGGTCTTGCTCATCATCTTCATGATCACCACGCCCCTATTACAGCAAGGAGTCTTCGTCAACAAGGCCAAGGCGGTAAATGCCCAGGCAGAGCCTGAGGTTGAGGGCGAAGATGCCACCACAGTTACCATTACCCGGGATGGGTCCATCTACGTGAACAAAGTGGCCGTTCCGGATGACGTTTTGCTGGAAAAGCTCGAGGTCCAGGTCGCACTGGCTCCGGACAAGCCTCTGTTCATCAAGAGTGATGTCGCCACTCCCTATGGGAGGGTGGTAGAGCTCATCAACAAGGCACGGGAGACCGGAGTCGAGCAGATCGGTCTGATGGTGGATCGGGTCAAGCAGGAAGGCGGGTTCTAAAGATGGCAATGCAGACCGCTGGTGGGGGGGCGATGTCGAACATCAACATTACTCCCTACATCGACATTCTATTGGTTCTGCTGATCATCTTCATGGTGATCCAGCCGACGACTCAGTACGACCTGAAGGCCAGAGTTCCCGAAAAGACGCCCGACGACATTCCGGAAGACGTGATCGTCAAGTCGGATGCGATTGTCATCTCGATCGACGCGGGCGGCTTGCTGAGGATCAACAACGATCCGGTGACGCTACCGCAGCTCCATAATCGTCTTTTCGACATCTACAGTGCCCGAGCCAACAAGAACCTGTTCATTCAGGGTGATCCGGATCTGGCCTTTGAGGATGTGGTGCGCGTTATCGATATAGCCAAAGGGGCGGGGGTGGGTGACATTGGCCTGCTGACGCCGGAGGGATAAGACCTGATAGGCACCTCCCGCACGCCTGATAGAGATCGGTCCTTAACAGTCTCGGAATTTCAATCAAGTGAGCTGTTCTCTGAGACCGCCCTTTCGTCACAGCCGGGGTGTCCCGAAACAGCCTTTTACGGCCTTGGCCGTCGGCACGAAGTGCCTACTTAAAAACAAATCAGGAGACAGAGTTTCCAATGAGCCGGATGACGAAATCTTTCTTACTTGCGGTCGGAGGAGTATTCCTTCTTAGCGCGTCGTCAGGGTGCGGCATGCTAAGCCTTTACGACAAGCTCCAAGCACGGAACGAACTCAACGAGGGAGTGAAGGATTACTCGAGCCAGAAGTTTGATGAGGCCACCGAGCACTTCAAGGCCTCGGTAGCGCTCGACCCCAAACTTCTGGATGCACAGCTGTATCTAGCAACCACTTATCGTGCCCAATTCGTGCCTGGGTCCCAGAACCTGGACAACCTGAAAATGGCCAAGCAGGCCATCTCCGCCTTTGAGGTGGTCCTCGAAATAGATCCTCAAAATACCACCTCCTTCGCCAGTATCGCGGGCATTCACAACAGCATGGGCGATTACGATAATGCCAAATTGTGGTATCGCAAGCAGCTGGAGGCAGATCCCACCAATCCAGAGCCACTCTATGCGTTTGGAACTATCAACTGGCAGCTTTCCTACGACATGACGGGCATGACGGGCGAGAACGTGGAGTACTTGACGGAAGAGGAAAGCGCCCAGGTTGCCCAGATCGTAGACGAGGGGATCAGTGTCCTCAAAGAGGCTATCGAGATCAGACCCGGCTATACCGAAGCCATGCAGTACCTGAATCTGCTCTACCGCGAAAAAGGCAAGCTCGCCACGGATGAGGAAGAGAAACAGAACTGGGAGCTGGAGGCGGATAAGTTGACACTGGATGCTCTGGAAATGAAGCGGAAGCAGGAGGAAGAAGCCGAGCTGGCTCGGCGATCCCTCAGTGGCGCGGCCAAGCAGTAAGAATAGGCAAGCACAGAGTTACAGGTTTCAAGTTACAAGTTTCAGATCTCGCGCTCTTGTCTTAGAGCCGAGGGCCGAAACCTGTAACCTCGAGCCCCCAGCCCGCAACCTGGTATCCTGTTAGAATGGCCGGTGACTGGATGCCGAGCCATGATCCGTTTCGAAGACCTAGAGCGCAAAGTTCAGCAATACCATCCCAGCGACGACCTGGAGCTTCTCCGGAAAGCCTACGTTTTTTCGGCTCGCGAGCATAAGGGACAGGTCCGCCAGTCAGGCGAGCCCTATCTTTCGCATCCCCTGGAAGTTGCCAACATCCTGGCCGAAATGAAGCTGGACGTCTCCTGCGTCAGTGTAGGACTTCTACACGATGTCGTCGAGGATACCCTGACTCGGATCGAGATGATCCGCGAGTATTTCGGCGACGACATCGGACACGTGGTCGAGGGACTTACCAAGATCAGCAAGATCCACTTCTCTTCACGAGAAGAACAGCAGGCGGAGAATTTCCGCAAACTTCTTCTGGCGATGGTTGATGATGTGCGGGTCATCATGGTGAAGCTGGCAGACCGTCTTCACAACATGCGCACACTGCAATATCTGTCGCCGGAGAAGCGGGAGGCAATTGCTCAGGAGACGCTCGACATCTACGCTCCGATCGCGCATCGCCTGGGCATGGCCAAGGTGCGAGGAGAACTGGAAGATCTGTCGTTCAGCTACCTCGACCCGCCGGCCTACCAGAGCCTGGTAGCTCAAGTTGAGGAGAAGAAGGCGAACAGCGCCCGGTTCATAGCAGAAGTCACCGATGTCGTGCTCCAGCGGATTCAGGAACAGGGGATCCAGGTTCAGATCGAAAGCCGAATCAAGCGAATCTATAGCCTTCACCAGAAGATGATGCGCCAGCGCATCACCCCGGACCAGGTCTACGACTTCATCGCGATCCGAATACTGGTGGACTCAGTTCGGGACTGCTACACCATTCTCGGTCTCGTCAACAACCTCTGGAATCCGGTGCCGGGACGCATCAAAGACCTGATCGCGATGCCGCGTCCAAACATGTACCAGTCGCTTCATACCAGTCTGCTTGGTCCCAATGGGCAGCCCTTCGAGATCCAGATTCGGACGCATGAGATGAATCGGGTTGCCGAAGAAGGTATTGCCGCCCACTGGAAGTACAAGGAAGGCCGATTGCAGGAGGAGGGGGATGAAAAGAGATTCCTCTGGCTCCGTCAGCTCCTGGACATGCAGCAGGAGGTGGACGATCCTCATCAGTTCCTGAGCAATCTGAAGATAGACCTCTTTCCCGAAGAGGTCTATCTGTTCACGCCCACAGGGCAGGTGGTCACTCTTCCGCGAGGCGCAACGCCGGTCGACTTTGGCTACTACATTCACAGCGAGGTTGGAAACCGGTGTGTGGGCGCCAAGGTCAACAGCCGTATCGTACCCCTGAAGTACGCGCTCAGAAACGGAGAGATCGTTGAGATTCTGACCTCCAGCGAAGAGCGCCCGAGCCGAGACTGGTTGAATTTCGTCAAGACCTCTCGAGCTCGCAACACAATCCGGCGCTGGCTGAATCAGAGGCAGAAGGAGCAAGCGATCGAACTAGGGCAGAAGATGTTGGAGAAGGAGGCGCGCAAGTGCAAGCTGAATCTCAAGAAGTACAAGACTGAGATGGAATCGATTGTCTCGGAATACAAGGCGGCCAAACTCGAGGACCTCTTCGCCAGCATTGGCTATGGAAAGATCGGACCGCGGCAAATCTTGAAGCGCTTGGATCCGGGCAGGTTGACCAAGGAGGAGAAAAAGAAGTCGACCCTGTCCAGCGTGGTTCAGAAGGTGTTCGGAAGTGTGGATGCTGCGATACAAGTCAAGGGATACGATGATCTACTCGTGTTTCGAGCCAAATGCTGCAATCCGATTCAGGGGGAACAGATTATCGGCTATATCACGGTGGGACGCGGGATTTCGGTGCACTCGACGAAGTGTCGCAATGTAGAAAACCTGTTGGTCAACCCAGAGCGCAGGATCGACGTCGAATGGAGTGAGGGGGTCGGTGAGATCATGTATCCGGTGCGTCTCTCCATCGCGACGGAAGATCGGACGGGTGTGCTTGCCGAAATCACGGCTGCAGTGTCGACGCTGAATTCGAATATCGTCGATGCCCAGGCCAAGACCGTCAACAGTCAGTTCGGTGAGATCCGACTCACGGTCGAGGTCAGGGATATGGAACATCTAAAGAAGATCGTTGGCTTTCTCAAGGGAATCACAGGAATCCACTCCATTGAGCGGCGAGGCCGGGTCCTTGTGAGATAGCGGGTCAGGCGGGCAGAAGTGCAGGTGCTTGGAGTACCCTTAGTACACTGGCACGTAAATACTCATACGTTTGCAGATGGGGCTTGTGAGGCGAGATCAAGGCAGGAGGAGGAAGACGATGCTTGGCCATCTTCGACGACGACGAACGCAGAGATCGGCCACAACCCCCATCTGCCCTCCGGGTGGCGACGGGACAGGTCGCTTTCTTTGTCGCTCCTCCTCCACTATGGCCAGGCATGGCGTTCGTCGTCGCTTCGCGAATTCGACCCGTCGCGCTCGCCACAAACGTATGAGTATTTACGTGCCAGTGTACTTAGTGTGCTTAGGCTTTCAGAGCGGGCTTCTGAACCTTACCGGACTTGAGGCACTTGGTGCAGATTCGGATCCTTTGAACCGTTCCGTTGATCTCGGCACGAACTTTCTGGATGTTGGGTAGCCAGCGGCGTCTGGTGAGGTTGTGGGCATGGGAAACATGGTTCCCAGACATGGGCCGCTTTCCACAAATCTTGCAAACCATAGACATATCGTTACCACCTCAACGTAAGCAGGCTTTTTATCATTCCGTGCCCCCTTTTGTCAAACTTGGTCGGTATATGATTTGGGATCCTGCCATCAGAAAAAAGGGGCAATCGGGCGCCCTCTCATCTTGACAGGGAAGTCATAGCGGTCGGCTACAATTAGCTTCACGGAATGACTTTCTGAGTCGTTAGGGCTGGAGGGACAAGGAGCGAAGAAATCGTTTGGTCATTGGCGTCATTGGAGCAGGAACCATGGGGAGCGGTATTGCGCAGGTCTGTGCCTACCATGGCCTCAAAGTGCATCTGAAGGAAGCTCAACCCGAGTTGCTCGAACCTGCCTTGGAGAGGATTCGCCGGGGCCTCGGGAAGCTGGCAAAGGCCGCTGGAGGTGACGCTGAGTTAGCAAGGCAGGCCTTGGCGCGCATCGAGCCCACGACCGAGTGGGAAGATCTGAAAGGCGCGGATATGGTCATCGAAGCCGTCTTCGAGCAGTTTGAAGCGAAGCGAGAGGTCTTCGAGAAACTGGACCGGATCTGCGGTTCTGACGTCATTCTGGCCAGCAATACTTCGTCCATTTCCATCACGCGTCTGGGCGCTACCACCCAGCGCCCGGCTCGGGTCGTGGGGATGCATTTCATGAACCCGGTGCCTCGAATGAAGCTGGTGGAGGTGATACGGGGCTTGCTCACCAGTGCCGAGACGATTGAGGAGACGAAGGCTTTGGCCCTTCGGCTCGAGAAGGTACCGATCGAGGTTCGGGATTCGCCCGGATTCGTGAGCAATCGGATCCTGATCCCGATGCTCAACGAAGCAGCATTTGCCCTGATGGAAGGGGTGGCAGAAGCAGAAGAGATTGATCAGGTGTTGAAGTTGGGCATGAACCACCCCATGGGTCCGCTGGAACTGGCCGACTTGATTGGCTTGGATATCTGCCTGGACATCATGGAGGTACTCTATGACAGCTTCAAGGATTCGAAGTATCGCCCCTGTCCCTTGTTGAGGCGGATGGTCGACGGAGGCTTGCTGGGAAGGAAGTCGGGTAGGGGCTTCTATGACTATAATCTGAGTTGAGCCAGGCTTGCGGATGGGAATCGTCAAGTCCTATGAAATGGCAGGAGCCCCAAGAAAGAGTGTTTGAGGAAAGGAAGAGATCATGAGTGAGCAGCAGAACAAGGAGAGAGCTATTGAGTTGGCCCTGGCTCAGATAGAGCGACAGTTTGGCAAGGGTTCCATCATGAAACTGGGCGACAAGGTCGGTCTGGACGTTCCCGTGATCTCCACGGGTTCCCTCGCTCTCGATGCGGCCCTCGGGATTGGCGGTTTTCCCCGAGGCCGAGTCATCGAGGTGTACGGCCCCGAGTCCAGTGGAAAGACGACGGTGGCACTGCATGCCATTGCCGAGGCTCAGAAAGTAGGTGGCACCGCCGCCTTCATCGATGCCGAGCACGCGATGGATGCCGTCTACGCTGGGAATCTAGGTGTCAAAGTGGATGAGCTCCTGGTGTCCCAACCGGACTACGGCGAGCAGGCGCTGGAGATCTCAGAAATGCTGGTTCGCAGCGGCGCTGTGGATATCCTGGTGGTCGACTCCGTTGCCGCCCTGGTTCCTCGAGCAGAGCTCGAGGGGGAAATGGGTGACTCCCACATGGGACTCCAGGCGCGTCTGATGTCGCAGGCGCTCCGCAAGCTGACTGGGATTGTTTCCAAGTCCAACACCTGTCTGATTTTCATCAACCAGATCCGGGAAAAGATCGGGGTGATGTTTGGCAACCCCGAGACGACCACCGGAGGCCGCGCTCTCAAGTTCTATTCCTCGGTTCGTCTGGAGATCCGTCGAGTCGCTACGATCAAGGAAGGCGACCAAAACGTGGGCAATCGAACCAAGGTCAAGGTGGTCAAGAACAAGATGGCGCCACCTTTCAGGTCGGCAGAGTTCGATATCGCCTTTGGACGGGGAATCTCGCGCGAGGGAGAGCTCCTCGATCTGGCAGTTGAACACGGGTTCGTGGAAAAGAGTGGCTCCTGGTTTTCCTACGGCCAGGATCGCATGGGACAGGGGCGTGAGAATGCTAAGCAGTTCCTGAGCGAGAACCAGGACCAATCTCTTGAGATCGAGCACAAGGTGAAGATTGCCCTCGGAATCATCAAGCCTTTGAAAGAGGTCGAGGCCGCAGGGTAGTAAACCCGCCAAGGCACCGAATACCTGAACCCGACCCAGAGCAGGGTGTCAAAGATCCCAGTTGTGTAGGAGCAGCTTGGTTTAGGACTTGGACGGTCCCGGATCCCAATGTAAGCCGTTGAACCCTTTCGCGGCGTGGGTCTTTTAGGATAATATGCGACTCTGATTCGGGGGTCGTCCAATTGGTAGGACAGCGGCCTTTGGAGCCGCCGATCTAGGTTCGAGTCCTAGCCCCCGAGCCCCTTTGCTTTCTTGGCTGTAACCTGATTCCGCTCGGCGAGCCCCATCTCAGACGCATCCTGCTCGAATGGATCCCGCACTCATGGAGGGTGGTGGAGGGAGGGCGAAGGGTGAGACTCGCTCTTGCCCGGGCCGAGACCCTACTAAAGCGCCCAGTTTCCTGGCCGATACTAACAGTTATGAGGCTCGACCCAACCCTGGTGCTGACTGATTGCTGTAAGCTTAAAACCCCTGCGCGGATCGTTCTCAACGGTCTCATCTGCCGGGGGCGCTTCGCTGCCGCCTCACGTTCTGAGGTGGTATTTGATCTACTGGTCGAGGCCAAACTGGGGCACTCCCTCTTCCCTCACCAGTCCGTCGGTAGTGTGATCTTTAGCTACCGAAGTAATACCCAGGTGTTTCTTGCGTCCGTGAAGGATTACAACGACGCGGAATCCGCACCCCAACTGTGTGTCGAGCGTCTTTCCGACATAGCCAGTGGGGAGCGCCGCAGGGCCCGTCGGGTACCTGTGGACGGCAATTCCGGACTGCGGGTAGCACTGAAGACAAAGGATGACAAGGTATGGGTGGTCCGAGTCGTGGACATCAGCATGACGGGAATGTTAATCGAGTTCCCAGAGGGCAGCGACCCCGACTTTGAGTTGCGTGAACCGCTTGGCGTGGAGTTGCAACTCGATGACCACATTGCAAGGATTGCGGGTCAGGCACGTCATCAGGGTGCGCAGAGCTGGGGCGTCCTTTTCTTAGGTATAAACCCCTCGGACTCCCTAAGGGTGATCGTGAATAGCCTGGAGTGGGATTGGCTTCGGCAGAAAAGTGGCGACCCTGAGAGTTCTTCCTTATCCTCTCCGGTCCTGTGCCCTTCTGTCCTGACGACACCCTGTCGCCTTCCCTTGACCTGATAGCCACCCCCGCTGGAATAAGGGGATTTCAACTTAACGCAACTGAGAAGAGCCTGTTTTCCAGCTCCTCCACAGCCCCGTTTTCTCGCTCTGGACCGTGACTGCCGGGGAATCTGAGCTGCACGTACATTGCAGGATTTTCTGCATCTCAGAATCAGGTTGCCACTGTTTCGGCAGCGCTGTCAGCGATCCGCAGCTCATCGACCTCGCTTGGCTTGACCAGCAGCAGCGGCAGCATGGTCACAAGCGTAAAGAATCCCGCCAGAAGGAACGAAGTTTCGTAGGAATACGACTCGCGTACCGGACCCGCCAGCCAGTTGCCAACGACGTGCCCCACGTTGGACAGTGTCATGTAGGTCGTAAACATGGTTGCCGAAGAGCGAGTCCAGGAGATTTGCATCGACAGCGAGAGGTAACTCACCGATATCAGGGCAAACAGGCCTTGATAGAGGACCAGGTAGAGGGTGGCGAACCAGCTCTCCCCCCACAGATTTGGGAGGGCTCCGAAAGTGAAGCTGAAGGCGGCATACAGGAAAAGAGCGATCATGAGCAGATGGCGCCGGCCAAAGCGATCCGCCAGGAAGCCGCCACAAACAGCGCCGAAAAACTCGAGAAAGACGGCGTAACCCATCACGACTGACACCTCCACGAAACTCCAGCCCAGTTGCTGTGTGTAGAGTGTCTTGGAGACGATCTCGGCGAGGCCGTGGCCAATCGTCTTGATAGTGCCGACCAGCGCAAAGGCGAGTGTCGCTTGAAGTGCGAAACCACGCGCCAGGTCCTTCAACACCCCCATGGGGTTGCGCAGATTGGACCCCTGACCCGCTTCGTTCGCAGCTCCGGGACTCCAGGGGAAGCGCTTTTCTCCGGCTCGCTCCAGGAGCAGGAGAGGCAGCAACATGATGGCGAGTAGCAGGACCAGCTGAAGGAGAACTGCGGCCTGAAGGCCCCATGCTGCCATGACTTGAGCCATTACGGCGGCTCCCGCTCCCTTGCCCACCAGCTTGGACCCCCACATGAACCCATTGACTCGTCCGTGCTCCGAGCGGGGGAGGATGTCCACCGCCAGGGCATCCGTGGAGACGTCCTGAAGCGAGGCAAAGCAGTTGTGGATGAAGAACATCCAACCCAGAAGCTTCAGATCGTGGGTCAGGTCTCCCATGTAGATCAGGCCCAGCATCGTGATCGCCATCATCAGCTCTGCACCGATGATCCAGGGTCGTCTTCGACCCATCGAGCGAATGGTGACGGTGTCGATCAGCGGGGCCCAGATCAGCTTGAAGGTCCAGGGGAGCAGAACCATTGCGGCCAACTCTCCGGCCTCGGCGTCCCCCAGGCCTCGTGAGGTCAGAAACGAGATCAAGGCGATGGTCATGAATCCCCAGGGGACTCCCTGGGCGAAGTAGAGGGCGCACAGGGTCGCGACCCGGAGACCAAATCGATCGGCTAGTGGCATGGCCGGAGATTGTAGCGGTCCTGGATCAGAATTATTAGCCTTTGCTTCAAAAAAGTCACCGTCCGGATTCTGTTCATCTGCTGCCACCGGGTGGGTATCGTCCTTACCCAGCAGTAACCGGGACGAGAGCGCGACCTGGAGATCGGACTCGAGATCCGCTCAGGTGTTCGCGATCCAGCTGTTATAGCCCCCTACTAGATGATCGATTCCGAAATAGTATGGCAATTGCAGATGGGGCTTGCGTGGCGAGGTCAAGGCGGGAGGAGGAAGACGATGCCTTGCCATCTTCGACGACGACCAACGAAGAGATCGCGCGCAACCTCCGTCTGCCCAACGGGTTGCGCGACCGAGTATGAACCCAGCCTCTCTTCTGTGCAGACAAGCACCCCAGATACGTTCAGTTCGATTTATGGGCGCAACAATTGTCATGTTATTTCGGAATCGATCATCTAGTTTGGGTTCTGGTAAACCGTGACGACTGCGGTGCGGTCGTCTCCACCCAGGTTTGCAGCTGCACCGTACTCGGGCCGAGTCTTGATTTGATACTCGCCCGCCAGACCCTTTTGCTGTTTGAAGATCTCCAGGGCTTGTTTCACGCCCGTTGCCCCAACCGGGTGACCGAAGGCCATAAGCCCCCCTCCCGTGTTCACCGGGATTCGCCCGTCTATATGGGTGGCGCCGTCCCTCACCAGATCGATTGCCCGGCCCCGCTCAGCGAACCCGAGGGCTTCGTAGAGCAGCAGCTCCGTAATGCTGAAGCAGTCATGTACTTCGGCCACCCCGATGTCCTCAGGCCCAAGCCCGGCATCCCGAAAGGCCTCCTGGATGGCCCGCTCGGCGGTGGACAGCACCAGAGGATCGGGTACTTCGGCCAGAGGGGCAGTTGCATGGCCGTAGGAAACGATTCTCACAGCGTCCTTCGCGGACTTTCCGATTCGATCCAACCCTGTCTCCGAGGCCAGGACGACCGCCGAGGCTCCGTCCGATACCTGGGAACAGTCGCTCAACTTGAGGTAGTCACGATAATCCTTGTTTTCGAGGAAGAGCGGGTTTTTCTCGGAAACGGTTGCCGCCCTCTCCAGCGTCATCTGAACAGTCCTCATATGGGCGTGGGGGTTTTTGTTGGCGTTACTATAGGCCTTCATGACCAGGCGGCCGAGATCTTCTTCAGAGACGTCGTGGGCCTGCCGATAGGCCTTGGCACGGCGGGCGAAAAGACAGGGAAAGGTATAGGCATCGCAAGCGCGCTGAGTGGCGTAGTGAGCCGCCCGTGCCAGGTAGTCGGCCCCTTCTCGTGCGCTGACCGTGGTTTGTATCTCGACTCCAGCTACCAGGACCACATCGTAGCCGGCGGACAGGGCATCGACTCCCGCGAGAAGGGCCAGGCCTCCCGACGCGCAAGCACCCTCCACCCTTGAGAATGGTTTGTACTTTAGATCCGGATGCACGCCTGCCAGCATGGCCCCCAGGTGTCCCTGCTTGGCAAAGAGTTCACCGGTGAAGTTCCCGACGTATCCCTTCTGCACCGCCGAAGGTTCTGTACCGGTCGCTTTACAAGCGCCCAGAACGGCCGTCCGCAGGTGGTCTTCCAGAGAGGGATTGGTCCGTTTTCCGAAGTCTGGATGTCCCTTCCAGATGAAATCGGGATGAAACTTACCGATGAAGCCACTGTGTGCTCCCCCAATCAAATACACGTTACGCCTTGGTTTCATAGTCTGACGTTTCCCCTCGGAGCCTCGCTGCCGGCCCAGCGTGGCAGAGAGACACCGTGTTCGCGCTGAATCACGATAGTTTCACCGCTCAGTGGGTCAAGACTTGGCATAGTCCTCGCGGATAGGGCTGAAGATGTCCAGAGCCCTCGCTGGTCCCCCTACAGCCGCAGCGCGGTGAGGCGTGTTGGGTGGAATGATGTAGAACTCGCCTGGATTCAGGACCCGGGTTTCATCTCCAATAGTCAACTCCATGCGTCCTTCGAGCAGGACTCCCGCCTGTTCGTGGGGGTGCCTGTGCAGCGTGACTTCGGATTCGGATTCAAAGTCTACCACCGACAGCATCAGATTCTGGCCATAGGGTGCCCGAATCTGAACGCCGGGGAAAATCTGCTGAGGAGGAATCGTTGAAAGGTCGATGAACGGCATCAGCTCTCCTTTCTAGCTTTTCTCTGGATCATCTTATCCTGGGTCAGTCGGGCACCGCCACAGGGATGGGGTGTGCAGGCCTGTGTCTCAGTGTCAGAATAGGGAGTCTAGTGCAGCGCGCCATAAGTTTTGAACCAGGGTTCAGCAGCCCCTCGTCGTCGCTGGCGTTGCTGCGCTCGACTCGGAATATAGCCCGATATGCCTCGCTCGCGACGCCTAGCCAGCGACAACGATTGACTACTGCCCCTGGCTCAGAACTCATGGCGAGCTGCACTAGACGAGGCTTGGAGGACTTTGACACCCATGCGTTTGGATTTGCGTCTTCTGGAGATCTTTTGCTGCGTCTATTCCGAAAGGAGCTTTTCAAAGGCAGGAGAAAAGCTGCTCCTATCACAGCCCACCATTAGCGGTCACATCAAGAATCTGGAGGACCAGTTGGAGGTCAAGCTGTTCAATCGGCTACCCAGGACGATAGTGCCAACCCAGGCGGCGGACATTCTGTACCGTCACGGTCAGGCTGTCTTGAGCGAGCGGGAAGCCACGCTGCAGGAGTTGCAGCAGTTTCTGAATCGTCTCTCAGGATCTCTGGTTCTCTCCGCCAGCACGGTACCCGGTGAGTATCTGTTGCCGCGGGTTATGGCCTCTTTTCACTCGCTCTATCCCGGTGTCAAGCTCGAGGTGAAAATCACGGATTCCAGCAGAGCCTGCAGGGAAGTGCTCGACGGCAGCTCGGAGTTGGGGTGCGTTGGGGCTCGAATAGAGGATGCGGATCTGCAGTTCCGTCGCTTTGCCGAAGATGAGTTGGTTCTGCTGGCTCGTAAGGATGAGGATCGTGTTCCTGCAGAATCGATCAGTCTCGATCAGTTGCTTCTCCAGCCGTTTCTGGCACGAGAGTTGGGCTCCGGAACCCGGATGGTCTTTGAGAAGAGCGTCGGGAGCAGTCTCGATCGCTTCAACGTCGTGGCGTCCCTTGGCTCGAACAACGCCATCAAAGAAGGACTCAGATCCGGCCTTGGCTTATCTGTCGTGTCTCTTCTTTCGGTTCGCCGAGAGCTGGAGAGGGGACTGCTGAGGACCTTATCCATCGAAGGCGTAGAGCCCATGAGGCGGGACTTCTACATCGTCGTCAACCGTCGATTGAAGCTCTCGCCCATCGCCGAGACCTTTCTGAAGCACCTCCTGGACTCCCGTCCCGAGATCACACCCACCGACGACGGTCCGCCTTGAGAGTCGGGGTCTGATGAAGCGTTTGAACTGGGCGGAGGATGCGCTATCATGACTAGCCCGGACACGTGTCGGGCCCGGAAGAGCTATTGTTTCGGATCAACCCGATGACGCAACCCCTTCAGGGTTGATCAATGGTTATCTTCCCCTGAACCAGGGTGCGGAAACCCTAAGCTGAAACATCGTTTTCCGGAATGCAGTTACAAGTTCTTGGGAGTACGTCCTTACGCCAAAGGCGTTACTGCGGGTAGCCCAGGGTTAGCGATGCGGAGCGAAGCGAGCTACCCTGGGTCAAGGTTGTTCAAGAAAGTGCGCTACCCCGAAGGGGTTATTGCCGACCGGAAACGCATCTGCAACAACGCTTTCAGCGTAGAGAGTCAGCGCGGCTTAGACCCAGGGTAGCTCGCTTCGCATTGCAACCCTGGGCTACCCGCAATAACGCCTTTGGCGTAGGTGATGGACCCCTTGAAGTGAGAGGAAGTTTCTTTCTCGAATGGGGCAGCACCGCTTGGGGGGCTACTAAGCTGAAACTACATTTGGTAGGAGGTCACCCAAGAACCGCCAATAACAGAAGCGTGACTGCAAAGGAGCGGTCCCGGCATAAGAATGCCGGAAAAAACGGACCAAACGGACGGTGGCCGATTGGCCCCTTTTTGCGGCATGTCCCGATCGGTGATCGGGACCGCTCCTTTGCAGTCACGGCTCTGTCTGAGGTGGTAGCGACAATCACGGCAGACGTAACGAAAGTTTCTTTCTGGAATGGGGCAGCGTAGCGGGGGCGGGACTAAGCTGAAACTTCATTGCTGCTCCCGCCTTCGGAGTTCGCATGTTCGGTGTTCTACGGTTTGTGATTCAGCCTTTACCCTTGCTCTGGAGAAGGCAACCGATAAAGGCTGAACCGCAGAATATCGAACAAGCGAATTTCGAAGGACTCGGGCGATCGCTGCCATCTGTTGGTGCCAATGTTTCTTTCCGGAATGGGGCAGCGCAGCGGGGGCGAGACTAAGCTGAAACTTTGGCAAACTTGGCAGGAAAGCAGGACTTTTGTTTTGACAGAATCTACGCCGAAGGCGTAGTAGGAGAAGTTTTCCCCTGACAGCGCCAGCTGATGGTCCAGCTGGGCTGGAAGCCGCAATACCGTTGGGATTGACCTCTTATGTCGAGCCGTCAAAACACGCTAGACAACCCCTGGTTTGAGTCCGGATCCATAGAAATGTGCATTTCCTTCATGGGCTCGGAGGTGCGGCCCTCAAGGGTTCGATTGGGGCAGGACAGTGCCTGAGCTCCCCGAGGTCGAAACGGTCCGCAGGGGACTCGAAGTGCAGATTCTGGGCCTAACCATCGACAGTGCCGCAGTTGCTGCCAATCGGGTTTTCCAGGTAGATCCGCAGTGGCTTCGCCGGCAGATCGTTGGCCAGACGGTTGTCGCTTTGGACCGCCGTGGCAAGTACCTTGTGATCGAATTAGCTGACTGGTATTGGATCGTTCATCTGGGTATGACCGGCCAGCTGACCGTGAAGTCGGAAGACGCCTCTGGACCTGTTTCTGATCGGGGACCGGATCGGCTCCCGGACATTGCTGCTGAACTTGATCGCCATACCCCCCTGGCCCTCCGTTTCACCACTGGTGAGGTGATGACCTTTCGAGATGTCCGCAAGTTCGGACGCGTGTTCTTGATTGCAAAGAAGGAGGGGGCGCTTACAGGTTTATTCGGATCTCTGGGGCTGGAGCCGTTTGGCTCATC
The DNA here is from genome assembly GCA_965222655.1 of Acidobacteriota bacterium. Classification (GTDB taxonomy): domain Bacteria; phylum Acidobacteriota; class UBA6911; order RPQK01; family JAJDTT01; genus CAUZIZ01. Next base: position 492,205 of record CBDCUP010000020.1, on the reverse strand, counting down.
CTATTGTCTGGATGAATTCTTGAAGAAGCTAAGAGGCCGAAAAACAAGGCTGAAATCTATGCTTCTGAATCAGGGATTCGTTGCCGGGGTCGGAAACATCTATGCCGACGAGGCCCTGTTTGAGGCCGGACTGCACCCCGCTCGCATGGTGCGCTCCTTGAGGCGAGACGAAAAGGAAGCGCTTTTTCGGGCGATTCCTGAAGTGCTCGAACGAGGGATGCTCTATGGCGGAACCACACTGCGCGACTATGTGGGGAGCGACGGAGAACCGGGTCAGAATCAGAACCTGCTGCGTGTCTACGGTCGAGATGAGCGGAGCTGCTATCGGTGCGGCACGGTCATCCAGAAAATGGTGATCAGTCAGAGGGGCACCCATTACTGTCCCAGTTGCCAACCGAGGAGCCGGAAAAAGGAGAAGCTCAATGACATCAGAACGAGTGCGGTTTGAACCCATTTCAGGAGCGGCGGAACTCTTTAAGCCGGAGTTTGTAAAGTACCTTCTCTACCTTCACGACCAGTTCAGTCCTCGGATTCAGGAACTCAGGGAGAAACGAGCTGTCGTCTTGAAGCAGGCCCTGCAGCACGGAATCATGCCGGCTCACCTGCCGTCGAGCGAGGCCAACACGGGCACCTGGAAGGCACCCGCAGTGCCGGAAGATCTCAAGCGTCCAGGGATAGAGATCTCAGGACCTGCTTCCATCACCGGCATGTTCATCAACGCGCTCAATCCGGGTCCGGACGGCTCTCGAGCCGAGGGAGATCTGGATGATGACGAGGACTCCGCCGGCCATCGTTTCCAGGATACGGTCCAGGCGGCCTGGAATCGAAAGGGAGCGGTTGATCGTACGCTGACCTACTACGATTCTCAAAAGAATAAAGAGTACAAGCTGGCGGAAGGTGAGCTGCCCTTTTTCATGCATCGGGAGCGGGGACTCCACCTGGACGAGCCTTCTGTAAGAGTGGATGGAGAGCCGATCTCGGCTAGCATCCTAGGGACGGCGCTGACACTCTTCCATGCTGGCCAATCGCATGTCAATCGGGGACAGGGTATCTATTTCTATCTGCCCAAGATGGAGTCGGCGGAAGAAGCTGCCTTCTGGCGGGACTTCTTTGATGCCAGTCGCGAGCAGGTGGATGCGCTACGAAATGCGACCATTCGAGCCATTGCCCTTATTGAATCGCTTCCGGCCGCCTATCAGATGGAGGAAATTCTGCATGGATTGGGTCAGTACGGCGCTGGATTAAACGCAGCCCGTTGGGATTTCAAGGCAAGCATTCTGGAATACGTCATGGCCGATCCCGGCTTCGTATGGCCGGATCGGTTCGGTGTGGATATCAAGACCACCGACTTCCTCAGCAATATCTTCAGGCGGCTGGTAGCTATCTGTCTCAAGCGTGGGGCCGTGCCCATCGGTGGAATGGCAACGGCATTGCCCAGCAGGGAGGAGGCGGTCAATCTGGCTGCGGGGGAATCGATTGGGGCCGACAAGGAATGGGAGGCGCAGCAGGGATTCCTGAGGGGTTGGGTTGCACATATTTTCCACATGAAAGCGGCCGCAGATCCTTTCAAGGAATTGAGGGCCTCCGGCTGGGAGCCCTCCCCGGAGATGTTTCTCCCTGAGAACTACCCGGTCGAGGTACGCGCCCCCGAGGGTCCCATCACGATCGACGGCACCCGGCGCAACGCTCGCACCCTCATCGAATACCTCGAGGGCTGGTTGCAGGGCCGAGGCGCCAAGGGAATTGACAGCCTCTACGGTCGACCGGGCATTCATCCCGCTCTAATGGAGGATCTGGCCACAGCCCGAATCTCGGTAGCGCAGATCGCCCAGCGGGTCCTGCATGCGGCGCCAGATGCGGAAACCGATCAGCAGCACGATTTTGCCCTGGTGAAGCGACTGCTCAAGGAGGAACTGGAAAGCATCCTGGAGGCGTCTGGATCAGGCGCGGCGGCCTCGGCACAGTCGCAGCTAGTCAGTCGTTACCAGGATGCCTTCAAGATCTCCCTCAAGTGGATCAAGAACTATGTCGAGTTCGATTTTCGGAGTCTGGGCTCCTATACGCGGAAAGATCTCGGCAGGATCGCCGAGGAAGAGGATTCTTTCTAAGTCTCAAGATACAAGATAGAAGACGCAAGATACAAGACACAAGATACAAACAAGTTCCAAGCACCAAGCACCAATGCACCTGAGATTGGTGCTTGGAATTTGAGATTTGTTTGTATCTTGTTTCTTGTGTCTTGGAATTTTTCTTGGTGGGGTAAACTTGCTAGCTTTTCTTTCTCTGATGCCGATCGTGGCAGTGGCCCTGTTTCTGGTCATCTTGCGCTGGCCAGCCAGCAGGGCCATGCCTATCTCGTATGCTGTTGCAGCGCTCCTCGCACTCTTTGTGTGGCAGGTCTCGCCGGCTCAGGTTGCAGCGGCTTCGACCAACGGTCTGATCGTGGCGGCGTCGCTTCTGTACATTGTCTTCGGCGCTATTCTGCTGCTGAACACGCTGGAAGAGAGCTCTGCGATCAGGACCATTCGACAGGCTTTTACCGACATTACGCCAGATCGAAGAATCCAGGTAATCATCATTGCCTGGTTGTTTGGTTCCTTCATAGAGGGCGCGGCCGGATTTGGAACTCCAGCCGCGGTGGCGGTTCCTCTGCTGGTAGCTCTGGGTTTCCCCGCGATGGCCGCCGTCATGTCTGGAATGATCATCCAGAGCACGCCAGTTTCCTTTGGTGCAGTGGGCACCCCGATCCTGGTGGGCGTGAATACCGGACTAGCCGCAGATCCGGGGATCGTTGGCTTCGCCCTGGCAGCGGGGTATGCCGATTGGCACGACTTTCTTGCCATGATCGGCACCAAGGTTGCTTTGCTTCACGCTCTGACCGGGACTCTCGTCCCGCTTTTCGTCCTGGCTTTGATGACTCGCTTCTTTGGCCGTAACCGTTCTTTTCAGGAAGGACTCCAGGTCTGGAAGTTCGCCCTCTTCGCAGCCTTTGCGATGACTCTGCCCTATCTAGCTGTAGCCTACTTGTTGGGACCCGAATTTCCCTCTCTTTTCGGCGGGTTGATAGGGTTGGTACTGGTCGGGACCGCCGCCAAGAGAGGCTTTCTTACTCCGGCCCCGGAGGAACATTGGGATTTCGAGAGTCCGGATCGATGGGACAAGGAGTGGACCGGCGAGTTCGAACTCCCCGAGGAGGACGGAGCGAGCAAGAGGATGGGGATGTTTGCAGCCTGGGCTCCCTATCTCCTCGTAGCTCTTCTGTTGGTCCTGACGCGTCTGCGTGATTTACCCTTCTACGATCTGGTCAATGCCTGGACCATCTCGCTTCCGAATCTGTTTGGAACCGAGATCTCAGCCGCCGTGCGGCCCTTGTATCTTCCCGGCTCGATTTTCGTGTTCGTTTCGCTCCTGACCTTTTGCCTGCACCGGATGGATTGGTCTTCCTACTGCAGAGCCTGGGGGCGTTCCCTCAAGACTTTGATCGCGGCTTCAACTGCGCTGGTCTTCACGGTTCCCATGGTTCAAGTCTTCATCAATAGTGGGAACGGCGCTGCTGGATTTGAGAAGATGCCGATTGTTTTGGCTGATGGTGTGGCTGCCCTCGTGGGCAGTGCCTGGCCTATTTTCGCTCCCTTCATCGGGGGGCTCGGTGCTTTCGTAGCGGGAAGCAACACGGTCAGTAACATGATGTTCTCCCTCTTTCAGTTTGGAGTGGGACAGAGAATCGGTGTGGACCCGACCTGGATCGTAGCGCTTCAGGCAGTCGGAGGGGCCGCGGGTAACATGATCTGTGTCCACAACGTGGTGGCAGCCTCGGCGGTGGTAGGCTTGTTGGGAAGAGAGGGAGCGGTCATTCGTAAAACGCTTATTCCCTTCAGCTACTATGCGCTTCTGCCCGGATCCATCGGCTACGCGATCGTCTGGTATTCGGAGAAGGGAATTGTGAATGTGGGCACGGCGTTGGTGGTCGCGATAGCCGGAGCCGCGGTCTACTTGATAGCCAAGAGCAACAGGAGTTAGGAACTCGCTGGATCATTGAGTTGATTAGGAAGTAGAGAGCCTCCTCATACCGCCGAGGAACGCTGACCTTCGGTGGATGTGGCCCGTTCAAGGAGGCCGCTTCAGCGGCCTGGCGCGAAGCGTACTAGACCGGTCCTTCAGGGCCGGGTGGGCGAGCCAACAAATGCCGGAGCCTGCTTTAGCGGGCTTCTCGAATACAGGCTTCAGCCAGGCTCCGGGCCGACGATGGCTAAAGCCGCGGTTCGAGAAGGACCTTGAAAGGCCCTCCGGAGGGATGGCGCCCCAGCTGACCCCGGCCTGAAGGCCGGGTCTACTACGCGCGTGCCGGGCACGCGCGCTGTCTGGGAGGGTGCAAGTCCCTCCGCCAACCTGATGGAGGTGAAGGCTAGCGAAGCACAAGGGCGTCACCGCGAGGTGGGGTCTGAAGGAAGTGTGGAGCAAACGTACGAGCCGACGCACAGAAACTGGATAAGTAGGCGCCAAGGTCGGACGAGTCAGCGCGTGGTGACGAAGTCCATATCCATCAAGATCCGGAAGCGTAAATCCAGCGGTTGTGTACGGAAAGACAGCGTCCTTACCCCGGGAGGCCTGGGAGGCTGTCCCTTGAAGGACAGGTGGAATCGTAAGGTTTCATAGCGCCCTCCAGGAGTCCGCAGAGGGCATAGTAGGTGGGGAAACTCACGGAAGGCCCGAACGGTAGGGAGAGGTTAGTAGGTGTCCAATCTTAAGGGTGATCAACAGAGGCAGAGAAGTCCGAAGCGGACCTCAAACCGAACAGCTGGGGTGCGGCCCCAGGGAAGCGGGGAGACGGCGGATTCATCCTTAGCGAAAGGGCGAACCGAAGGCCCGATGTTTGGTGAGAACGTCATGGAGGAGATATGCGAGCGAAGTAATCTGGAAGCGGCGTTGAGACGAGTGCGAGCGAACCGAGGGGGTCCGGGAGTGGACGGGATGACCGTCGATGAACTGCCGGAGTACCTGAAGGCGAACTGGCGGTCGATCAAAGAACAGCTGCTGTGCGGGGAGTATCAACCGCGACCTGTCAAGGGGGTGGAGATTCCGAAACCGGGAAGGAAAGACAAGCGAAGACTCGGGATTCCGTGTGTGATCGATCGATTTATCGAGCAAGCGATGCTGCAAGTGCTGCAACGCAAGTGGGATCGCACGTTCTCAGAGTCCAGCTATGGCTATCGACCGGGGCGCAGGGCTCATCAGGCAGTGGCGCGTGCCCAAGACTACGTGAAAGCGGGCTACGGGACCGTGGTCGATCTCGATTTAGAAAAGTTTTTCGATCGAGTTCACCACGATCGTTTGCTGAGCCGGCTGGCGCGGGAGATTGGGGACAAGCGGGTACTGAAGTTGATCCGAGCGTATCTAAGCGCGGGGATTCTGCGGTACGGACTGGTGAGTGCGCCGACGGAAGGGACGCCGCAAGGCAGCCCCCTGTCCCCCTTTCTCTCGAACGTGGTTCTGGATGAGCTGGACGAGGAACTGGAGCGCCGGGGTCACCGTTTTGTCCGCTATGCCGATGACTGCAACATTTATGTGCGGAGTCGGCGGGCGGGGGAGCGAGTGATGGCGAGTGTGAGCCGGTTTGTGAGCCAGCGACTGAAACTGCGTGTCAATCGGGAGAAGAGTGCGGTGGATGAGCCCCAGAAGCGGAAGTTCTTAGGCTTCACGTTCACGGGAGGCCGATCGCCCAACCGGCGCAAGATTGCGCCGGAATCGATCCAGCGGTTTCGATCCCGGGTGCGTCGTTTAACGCGGCGTAACCGGGGGATCAGCCTGGAGCAGCGTGTGGACGAATTGTCCCGCTACCTCCGGGGCTGGATTGGATACTTTGGGTACGTCGAGAGCCCCTGGGTCCTGCGGGGTCTGGACAGCTGGATTCGTCGTCGCCTGCGCAGCGTCCAATGGAAACAGTGGAAGGTCTACCGGCGACGCCAGGCGGAGTTGATCCGGCTGGGCGTGAGTCGGGATATGGCCCAGCGGACCGCGTGGAGCGTCAAGGGCCCTTGGGCCCTCAGTCAAGCGCCCGGGGTCCGGATAGCGCTTCCGAATGCTTATTTCGATCGGTTAGGTCTTCCTCGGTTGGCTAATCATCAGCGCATTCAACCCTAGCGAACCGCCTTGGTACGGACCCGTATGCCTGGTGGTGTGGGAGGGGAAGGCCCGTGAGGGCTTCCCCTATCCCGAGTTCGCGCCAGACCGCTGAAGCGGCCTCTTTGGGAACTACAGCACGCCGAGGCAGGAAACTTGAGCAGTCTGTGAACTTTTCCTCGACCAAGTGGCTCTGGCGCTGCATCCGGAACTACTCACTGCTCACCGACAAACTACTCACTACTGTACTGCTAACCGTCAGCCTCTCGGGCGATTTCCAGGGCGCGAGTCGTGGTGTAGTATTTTGCGATCATATTGGGGATCTCCCAGTCGGGCAGTCCTCCTTGATCCAGGTAGCTGAGGAACCTCTTTGTGACTTCTCCGAAGTGGGCCTCGTGGCCTACCCGATAGAGGTCCGGGACCAGCAAGTGCCAACCCTTCGAAGCAGGCTCTAGCCCCAGTCCAGGATAGCTCGTTTCCGCCAGGCGCTCGATCGTGGCCTGCAGCTGTTTCCCCAGGGCGTCGGAGTCAACCCCCGGTGCCGGCTCTACGAACACCTCAGGTTGGTAATTCTGTTCTTCACCCTGCTTGATCAGGATGTGGGAATTCGAACCCTTGATCACTGAGAAGTGGGTGTCTCCGCACCCCTCCGGAGCTTCGAAATCCCAGACGACTGAAATCCTCGAATGCACGCCCTTAAGTGCGTATCGGATCTCACCGTTGCAGTAGTAGGGTAGGACACCCTCGGAGTCCAAACGATCTGCAAGAGAGTTCGGGAAGTCTGATAACCCGGTGACTTTGTTGAACTCGGCTTGGGTCAGTCGCGTAGGCCAGTGGCGGGCGGAGTAGATCTCCACGTCGGTGGTGTAGTCGATGGTCTCTTCCGGGAAACAGACCCACATGACGATGTCGACCAGGTGAGTCGCCACATCTACGATTCCTTCGCCCTGCTGCTCTATATCGAAGTACCAGCCGGCGCGCCGAAGCGGTTTTCCCGCTACCTCCTTGAACAGATAGTGGACACTATCCTTGACGACAGCAGGATCACTCGGAGATCCAGTCTGGAGCCGCCCAAAGACTGCCACGGAGCCGACAAGTTCTCGCTGTAGAATAGTGGTGATTTCGAATCGCTCCGTCATGATGTCGTAGAGCAGTACGCCCTGGTCACGGGCCGACTCGAAAGCACTCTCGAGCAGCTGCCAGGCTGCCTGATCCATGCACATCGGTTTGTCGGAGAGAACATTGAGTCCGTTATCGACGAGGTTCTTGATGTATCGGGTCTTGCGGCGGTTGTTGCCTGCGACGACGGCAAGGTTGCCATCTCCCGCGGAGAGCATCTTCTCCAGGAAGTCGGGACCGGTGTAGATCTGCTGTTCCCACTGGGTCGGATTCTCGGCTCGGGTGTTGAAGCCTTCGATCTTCTTCAGATGATCGTCAACCTCAGCCCCGCCAGGAGCGTAGACGTGAACAACAGGCGAAACCTGGGGATACATCACTTTCTGCAGGAGCGCCGCGTGAAAATGTCCTGGATCCAAAATGACAAGCCGGACTGGATAGCCGTCTGAGGTACCTTCCTTCATCCTTCGCACCCTCCGTGTACTAGTTGAGTTATTCTGGCAAGCATAGCATTTCCCTGTCGCGATGGAGTTTCGCGCCTGAGAGAACTCCTGATACCGCGTTCCAGAGAGTTTTCAGCTGAGAACTTTTGGCTTGACAGCGGCGCCCTCCGGGCTTAAAAGGGTGTGTATCCCAGGTTCAAGAAGCGGTAAGTGAGGGTATCTACGCCTTCCCGTGTGGGTCGGTGTCGGGTTGCGCTTCTTTCGGACATCTGGACTCTCGGGTCCAGGGTCTTTCCGTTCCCCGGAAGCTATCCTGAGCTGGGAGCACCCCGACCTTCACATTTTTTCGGAATCTTGCGAACGAGGAGGACTCAATGAATTGGACTAGAGGAATCGCCCTGATGGGCCTGATTGTGCTTTTCAGTTTGGGGACCACCACCCCAGCCTTTGCCCAAACCACTTATGAGGTCACGATTCAAAACCTGACCCAGAATCAGGTGATCACACCTCCTGTGGTTGTGAGCCACAGTGGAGCTATGTCCCTCTTTACGGTGGGCCAACCCGTGATCCCTGAGCTGGCGACACTCGCAGAGGAGGGAGACCCCGGGGACCTGCTGGCCTTGCTGCCCACGTTACCCGCGGTGTTTGATTTCGCCGCGGGGCCTGGTCCCATACCCCCTGCCGGATCCATGACGCTACAAGTGATGAGCAAAGCTGGATTCAGGCGTATTTCGGCCGTGGGAATGCTGGCCAGCACCAACGATGCTTTCTTCGCTATTAGTGGCGTTCAGGTTCCGTTGCCTCCCACGCTGTTCTTTTTCTTGCCCTTCGAGCGTGTCAGGACGCTGAATGCCCCAGCCTACGACGCCGGCAGCGAGGCCGACTCCGAGTTGTGTGCGTTCATACCAGGTCCACCTTGTGGGAATAATGTGGTTCTTCCGGTAAATGGGGAGGTCAAGTGGCCAGGTCCTCATGGATGAAGTAGAGGTTAAGCTTGAAGTAGTCCATGTCTCTGAAGCCATAGGCTCGTCTTTTGAGGACCTTAATCTTGTTGTTGAGTCCTTCGAGGGGGCCGGTTGAGATGCGGTGCTTGAAGTAGTCGAGTAGTCCGGGGCGATGCCGGTGGAGGGTGCGGGCGAGCCGGGCGAAGAACTGGTTGCCGATGCTGTAAGCCTGCTCGATCCAGGCATCCAGGAAGGCGTTGCCGGCCGCTGAGTCGGGGAGGTTCCAAAAGTGGCGGATCTCCTCCTTGAGGAGGTAGGCCTGATAGAGTGGCTCATTGATTTCCATGAGTTGCATGAGGTGTTCCAGGGAGCGCTCGTTGAGGTTTTCCAGCCCTCGTAACAAGAGAAAGCGGGTTCCTTTGAGGAGCTGTTTGCGGCCCGTTTCCAGTTTGCGCATCATGGAGCGGCGGGTCTGGTCAATGGCCTGGTTGGCCAGTGCGACGACGTGGTAGGGGTCGTGCACGACATCGACCTTGCCGGCGAAGACCTGGCGAATGGCCTTGCGGTAGGCGTCGGACATGTCGATGGCAATGGCGCGCAGGGACTTGCAGCGGCCTTTGAGGTGGCGCAGGCAGGCCACCAGCGCCTGGGCGTCTTTGCCTTCGTGTAGGGAGACGATCTGGCCACTTTCCAGGTCCAGCACCACCGTCATGTAGAGGTGCCCGCTGTGGGTAGCGAACTCATCGATCGCCAGATAGCGCAGTTGAGACAGCTTGCGCTTCTTGAGGCGCTGCCCCAGATGCTCCTTATGGATCTCTTTGACGAGGTCCCAGCCCACGCCCAGCAAGCGGGCAACGGCTTTGATGGTGGCGATGCGGCACAGCTGGACCACGTACTGGGCGAAGGCGTTCGTGTAGCGCCGTTTGCCCTGAGCGAAGGCAATCGGCTCGCGAAGGGTCTGGCCGCACTGGCTGCAGGATTGCCGGTGGCCATGCAGGACCACGAACTGGTGGCGGGTCGCCACCGGTAGAGTGCGGATGCAGCGCTGGAAGCAGCCTTGCAGCTGAAGCCGGTTCCAGCGGGCACTGCAGTTGCGACACCGGCGCTTGTGCGGAGCCAGTTCGACGTGGTGAAATACGCCGCCGCCGCGATAGTCCGTGCGTTGGTGAACATAGCCCTTCAATCCGAGGGTGTGGTACAAGTAGCTAGTCGTCGCCATGATCGGTCCTCCGGGTTTGCCAAAATCGCCGAGGATGCCTGACATGGCGGCGCCGGTCAATCCCCATCGACCGGCTCTGCCTCGCCCTTGCAGCTTCGCAAGGCTCGTTACGGGAGCAGAGGTTGAGGTAGCGCTAACGCGCGATCCGGATTCTTTTGATCGAGGCTGAAGGCCGCCTCTTTCTGCCTGAACGGGGGAAGGCTATGGAAACTGCCGCGATGTGCAAACCGTGGAAAAACAACCAGCTCCAGCGCTAGGCCGAAAAGCGTCGCAATCGTTTTTCCACCGTTCGCACAACGCTTGGAAAACTCCGAATCACGGGGGTGCTGGCCCGGCTCGATGACTGCTCGGAGTTTTCCACAGTTCCCACAGCCTCTGCTGCTACTGATATATATCTTTTAGGAGAATTCCAGAGCAAAAATAGACCGGATTAGACCGGATCTCAATAGCAAGCGCACCACCCACCTCCCCATTTGCCGGATGACCCAAAAAGGGTCATCCGGTAAATGGGGAGGTGGGGACGTGGTTGGCACCTTCCGGATCCCAAATCTGCTCCCCGTTCGCTTGTCCATATAGTCGGCTGCAGTAGCAGAGGCCGTGGGAACTGTGGAAAACTCCGAGCGACATCGAACCGGGCCAGCAAGCCCGTGATACGGAGTTTTCCAAGCGCTGTGCGAACGGTGGAAAAACAACTGCGAGCACTTGCCAGTTCTCCTCCAGAACTACTTGTTTTTCCACGGTTTGCATAGTGCGGCAGTTTCCATGGCCTACCTTTGACTGGCGGCACCTCCCCATTTACCGGATGAACCATAAAAAAGGAGATGCAATCGGCCACCGTCTGTTTGGTCGGTTGTTTCCGGCATCCGTATGCCGGGACCGCTCCTTTGCAGTCACGGCTCTGTCATTGGCGACTCTTGGATGATCTCCTACCCAATGAAGTTTCAGCTTAGTCTCGCCGTCGACCTCTGGGCCCATTCGAGAAAGACTTTTTTCCACTTCAGAAGATCACCTATGCCTTCGGCGTCGGAAGGTGTCTCGAACACGCCCAATCCATCGCAACAGGAATGAGTGACGTCCCTTCTTCCTCTAAATCTGAAAATGAAGTTTCAGGCTAGGCTCCAGCACTGTACACTACCGCCCACCGCAGCTGGGATTGGGGGGCGTGAAACTTTTCTGTCTTGAATTTTCGAAGGGAGAGAGACGAATGAAAACGAATAAAGTGTTGGAGAAGCTGAGAAAGGACGAGGCGGTGTGCCTGGCGTGCCCGACGCCCTATGTGTCCCCAAAGCTCATCGAGATGATTGGTCTGATCGGGTTCGATGGTATCTGGATCGACATGGAACATCAGGACTATTCGTTCGATCAGGTCTTCAATATGGGCCTCGCCTGTCGCGCCACCGGCATGGAGCCCCTGGTGCGGATTCGAAAGGGACCCTACTGGACCTATTTCCGATGCTTCGAAGCGGGTGCAAGCGGCATCATGGTGCCCCACTGCTGCACCGTCGAGGAAGCGCAGACGATCGTCCGCAACAGCCGTTTTCATCCCATCGGCAGCCGCGGCATGGATGGTGTGGAGGTGCCGGCCAGTTACGGAATGGAGCCCATGACAGAGTACATGGCTGCCGCCAACAGGGAAGGATTGGTCTCTATTCAAATAGAAGACCGGGAAGCCGTGGAGGCCATTGACGAGTTGCTCTCCGTCGAAGGAATAGATGGCGTCATGATCGGGCCCGCCGATCTGACCCAGAGTTACGGAATTCCCACACAGATGGCCCACCCTTTGATCACTGAAGCGATAGACAAGGTGGCGAAGTCATGTGCCGAGCACGGAAAGTGGTGGGGCATCCCGGTGGGAAGTCCCGAGGCCGCGCGCTCCTACTACGACAAAGGCGCTCGCTTCTTTGTCTGCGGCGCAGCCATTGTCCTGCTACAGCAGGGTTACTCCAAGATCTGGAACGAGTTTACCTCGATCTTCAGATCGGGCTGACGATAGCTACCCAACCCACGTCAAAGTCTGCCAACGTGCGAAACCAGTTGGATTGGGACCGGGATGAAGGTGAGAAAAAAGATCAGAAGCCCCAAGATGGCCAGGATCCACCGGCCCCGGCCCAGTTGGGTCGTTTCGGTTTGCGGTGGTGGATGTCGGAAGCCCAGGAACACCGTGATCACAGCAAAGAGGAGGTACCCCAGCATCGGCCACGACATGAGGCTGATCAGGACGAGTCCCACGAAGGTGGTGTAAGAGACGACCCGGTGTCCACGCGCTCCGAACAGGGCATAAACCATGTGACCTCCATCCAGTTGACCGATGGGCAGCAAGTTCAAGCTTGTTGCCAATAGGCCGAACCAGGCCGCCCATCCGATCGGGTGGAGGCTGATGCTGGATCCATCTGCAGCGGTGTAGAGGAGCGTTGCTGCCCACTGAAACAGAAGGGGCTCACCGAATTCCCAGGCCTGTTCGACCGGTGCAGTGAACACGAACTCCTTCGAATTCAAGAGTCCGATGATCAAAGCGGGGATGATGAAGATGAAGCCTCCTAGAGGGCCTGCTATTCCTACATCGAATAGCTGCCGCCGGTCACGGAATGCCGACTTTATTCGGATGACGGCTCCGAAGGTTCCGAAAGGATTCAGTAGTGGGGGAGCCGGGATCGCATAGGGAAGGGTCGCCTCGATCCCGTAGTACCTACAGGCAAGATAATGTCCCATCTCATGGGCGAGTAGGATGGTGAGGATGGAAAGCGCGAAGGGAAGGCCCAGGAGGATCTGGCCGGGATCGTCCAGTGTTGCCAAGAGTAAGGCCAGCGCATCTACCTCAAAGTCCGAGTCGAAGTTGATTTGGAAGAAGAATCCGGCGATCAGCGTACTCAGGAAAGTGAGCGCCAACATCAAGGCCGGGAGGAATCGCTTGGGCTTTGCTCGAATCGGAAGGGCGGGCTCGGATTCGGGGAAGGGAGCGGGTGCCTGAACTTCTGCCCTGAAGAAGGAATCGTCGTTCAAGGTGAGCAGGCCAGTACTCTATCCGCCACGAACGTCCTTCCCAGGCTTGTAGCGCACCGTTTTTCCCGGGGGGATGGGTACCTCGGCTCCAGTCCTGGGATTGCGTCCGATACCACTCTTACGGGGTTTGACCACAAAAACGCCGAACCCGCGTAGTTCGATGCGTTCTCCCTCCTTCATGGCGTTCTTCAGCGCATCAATGACGCAGTCCACGGCCTCCTCTGCTCTCACCTTGGTTATGTCCATTCGCCTGGAAACACGCGCCACGATGTCCTGTTTAATCACGGTAGCTTGGCTCCTCCATGAATTGTTTGCTGAATCTACTTGCATTGAATCACTCTGTCAAGACTGCATCGATTTCCCAGCTTGGGTTTCTTCCAACTGAGGGGGCTTGCCTCTTTCACCAGGCTCTGTCCAGACGGGGGACCGATTCTTCAAAGGTTTCGTATAATGGCCGGGCAGGAGATAGACCCGAGTCCAGCTATGATGCGAAGCGACAGAGTAAAAATCCAGGGGGTGGAATCTGGACGAGTGCTTCCCCATGGAGTCGAGATCATCCTCGTCTTGCTGCTCCTCGCTACCTGTTTTCCAGTCTTCTCGCAGCAGCCCGGTACCCTCATGGATGCCGCCTTCAAGGGCGAAAGCCATTTGGTTGGGACGCTAGTAGACCAAGGCGCAAACGTCAATGAGGGGGATAGGGACGGTCTCACCCCTCTGATTTATGCCGTGCTCGGGGGGCACGCTGAGACCGTGAAGATCCTCTTGTCCCGCGGGGCCGACCCGGCTCTCAGGGCTGGGGATGGAGCAAAACCCGCGATGGTTGCGGCGGGCGCAGGCCATTTAGCAATTCTTCAGATCCTGCTGGAGCAGGATTCCGATGTGAACGCCCGAGACTCCAGCGGGCATACCGCCTTGATCTGGGGAATCCTTGGGGGGCAGGTCGGAGTCGTGGAAGCTCTGTTGGGCGCCGGCGCGGATCCCAATGCCAGAGACAAGGTGGGGTGGACAGCCCTGATGCGGGCGATTCATCAAGGGGACACCGCCATCGTCAAAGCGCTGCTGAATCGGGGTGCGGATCCCAGCAAGAGTAGTCAGGACGGCTGGACGGCCCTGGGATTAGCGTCGCTGCGAAGTGATGCCGTCACCGTCGAAGCGTTGCTGGAGCGCGGCGCAGACGCGAACACCAGGGCGAATGATGGTTTGACCGTCGTCATGCACGCCGCCGCTGAAGGGCAAAGCAAGATTGTCGGACTCCTGTTGACTCACGGGGGCGACCCAAACTTCGGGGACCAGGAGGGAGTTACTCCGCTGATGGCAGCTACCTCCCAGGGGTTCACCGAAACCGTCGAGGTGCTTCTGGAGCAGAGCGCGAATGTCGATCTGCGGGACAAGATGGGACGGAGTGCTCTCATGCACGCTGCTTGGCGAGGGCGCGACGAGGTGGCCAAACTCCTGCTGAGCCAGGGGGCCGACGTGAGTTTGAAGTCTGGGGAGGGCCAGACGGCGATGGACTTCGCTGTCTGGAACGACCATTCCTCGGTGGTAAAGATGTTGTTGGCCGACAATAGCAAGGTCAATATCAAGGATGAGATGGGCCTCACACAATTGAGCCATGCTGCGATCGAGGGTCACCTGACCACGGTCCAGACCCTGATTTCCAAGGGTGCGGAAATCAATACGAGCGACAACGAGGGCCGAAGCCCCCTCATGCATGCGGCCTTGAACGGTCATAGCTCGGTCGTGGAAACGTTGATCTCGGGTGGCGCCGACGTCAATGCGAAGAGTGCCGAAGACTGGACCGCCCTAGGACTCGCCCTGCTTCACGATCATTCTGAGGTAGTAGAAACTCTTCTGGCAAAGGGCAGCGACGTGAATGTGAAGCTCAAGGAGGGGCAAACGGCACTCGGACTGGCGGCATACCGAGGACGCACTGCCCTGGTAGAGTCCTTGCTGCGGCAGGGCGCCAACGTGAATGCGCAGAACGACCAGGGGCAGACCGCCCTGGGGTTTGCTGCCTTTCAAGGTTTCACCGGCACTGTAGAGGCATTGCTCACAGGGGGTGCCGACCTGAATCTAGGGGACAGTCGTGGCCGTACTCCGCTCATGCACGCCGTTTGGAATGGTTACGGTCCCGTCGTCCAGATCCTGCTGGGCAAAGGGGCCAGCGTGAACACGAAGGACGAAGCGGGCTTGACCGCCCTGGAAATCGCTCGCTTGAGAGGCCAGACAGCGACAGCTAAACTGCTTGAGTAGGGTGGCGAAAGAAAGGGTCGCAGGTCACTGAGGAACGATATCTATTGATGTAAGAGCAAAACACAGCCGCGCCTGGGGCCGAATGCTAGCATCATGAAGGCCCAGTCTTGAGGAGGGAGCGGAGACGAAGCTTTCACCGCGATGATCCAACCTGGCGGGTGGCGCGGCTTACCCAGGACGGTCCTTGCGGCTCGTCGCTACGACAAGCGATGAGAAATGCGGGTTAAGCTTAGACCTCATCGGCAAGACGTATTGATCTCTCAGCCTTCACTCGCGTAGCCTCCCGTACCACGATCGCTATCTGGAAGATGTCGGAAAACGGGGATATCATCTAGCATCACGTTTCACAAGCGTCCGCAGGGGCTATCCGAACCTTCGGATCTGGTCGCTCGAGCTGAAGAAGGGACACTGAAACCCAATGATGATGAAGCTTGGACTGCCGGCGCTACTGATTACAATTCTGGGCACGGGGCTGGCCGCGGAAGAGCCGAAGGGCCCGCTTCAGGTTCGCATTCGCAAGAATGTCATGGTCGCAGTTCGTGACGGTGTTCGCCTCGCCACGGACCTCTACCTCCCGGATGGAGAGACGACCCCGCCCGGACCCTTTCCCGCCATCTTGATACGCAGTCCCTATGGAAAGGAAGGGACGGCCAAAGTTGCCGGGTTCTTTACGACTCGGGGCTACGCCGTCGTGGTCCAGGATGTGAGGGGCCGCTACGACTCGGAAGGAGAGTTCTACATCTACCTCAACGAGCCTGAGGACGGGTACGACGCCCTCGAGTGGGTAGCGGCCCAGCCCTGGTGCAACGGAGACGTGGGGACCTATGGAGGCTCCTACCTGGCCGCCACCCAGAACGCTCTGGCGGTTCTGAACCCGCCTCACCTGCGAACTATGTTTGTGTACGTGGGCACCTCCAACTATGTAGAAGATGGGGCCGGTCGTGGCGGCGCCTTTGCCCTTCTTCACAACCTGGCCTACGGTTTTCGCCTGGCGCAGTGGGGCAGGGAGGCCCGCTCCACAGACCCGGATGATGAGGAGGACTCCTTCTCTTTCGCGGCGCTGACCCGCGCCAATGAGCAGTTGGCCAGCTGGCTCATGGCGGCTCCTTTGAAGTCCATTTCTCCTCTCGCCTGGGCCCCGTCCTACAATCGTTGGTATGCCGATTGGCGGGCCCACCCGACCTATGATGACTACTGGAAGCAAAATGGCTACAACTTCGAGGAACATCACTCCCGCTATCCCGACATTCCCATCTGCTTTGTGGGAGGCTGGTATGACATCTTCAAGCGGGGAACGCTGAAGAACTTCCAGGGACTCTCGGGTCGTCGGGCCTACGTTAAGCTCCTGCTGGGACCCTGGACCCATTCTACCGGGCGAACCTATGCGGGCGATGTGGATTTCGGAACTGCTGCGAAGATGAAGCTGGAGGAACTTGGAGCTAGCTGGTTTGATCAGTTCCTCCAGAAAAAGTCTCTGGGGCTGGAACAGAAACCTCCCGTCGAGTACTTCGTGATGGGAGCCGCATCGGCGGTCCGCAATTCCCAGGGGCGACTCCAGAGCGGAGGCGAGTGGAAGACTGCTCCTTCCTGGCCTCCGCCGGGGATCCGGGAGCGCAGATTCTATCTGGATGGCGATAGCCTGCAGCAAAGCCCCGGAGAGACTGGCGGGAGCAGCCGCTTCGAGTATGATCCAAGGAATCCGGTGCCCACCATTGGCGGCAACATCGATTCAGGGAAATTGTTGGTTCGTCGTGGGGCCCAGAATCAGGTGCCACAAGATGGCGATTTCGCCGTCAGAGACCAGCTTCCGCTGTCAGCCCGCTCAGACGTCCTCTCCTTCCAGACTCCGCCTCTGGAGGAGGCCGTGGAGATCGCCGGTCCCCTGAGGGTCGAGCTCTGGGTTTCTTCTACAGCCACAGATACGGATTTCACCGCCAAGCTGATGGACATCTACCCGCCCTCGGAGCACTACCCCGAAGGCTACGCGATGAACCTGGAAGATGGCATTCTGAGGATGCGGTTCCGCACCTCGCGAGAGCGGGAGGAGCTTATGGTGCCGGGAACCGTGTACGCAGTCGAAATTGATCTATGGGCCACGGCTAACCGCTTCGCCAAGGGTCACCGGATCCAGCTGGATATTTCCAGCAGCAACTTCCCTTTCTATGATGTCAATCCCAACACCGGGGAAGAATTAGGGAAGCACACCCACATGAAGACTGCCATCAACACCATCTACCACGGCCCCAACCACCCGTCGGCCCTGATCCTTCCGCTGGCACCGGAGTGAGAAGGCTATTGCACTCGGCTAGCCCGGATTTCTCATCGCTTGTCGTAGCGAGGCGCCGCAAGGGCCGTCCTGGCAAGGCTTGCGACCGAGGCCCCCGCAGTCGTACTCGTGCAGTACGTCGAGGAGGCCGACCGAGCGTAACACAGCCAGGGCGGACGTTTGCGGCGACGCAGTAGACCAGCGATGAGAAATCCGGGCTAGCTGTAGCGAGCAACCTCATACCGCCGACATCAGAGAGGTCAACCCCAACAGGGTTGCGGCGTACAGCCCAGGGTTTCAGAACCCTGGGTAGGCGGGAAAACGCGAGGGTAGAGGCGCTATGCGAGGAGCTTTTGGACTACCTTTCCGTGGACATCGGTGAGGCGAAAGTCACGGCCCTGGTACTTGAATGTCAGTTTCTTGTGCCCAATTCCAAGACAGTGCAGGATGGTGGCCTGAAGGTCGTGAACGTGGACTGGGTCTCGGGTGATGTTGTAGCAGTATTCGTCTGTCTCTCCCAGGGTCAAACCGGGTTTTACGCCGCCACCTGCCATCCACATGCTAAAGCAGCGGGGGTGGTGATCCCGGCCATAATCGTCCTCGGTCAGTAGGCCCTGACAATAAACCGTTCGGCCGAACTCCCCTCCCCAAACCACCAGCGTGTCATCCAGCATACCTCGTTGTTTGAGATCCCGGATCAGAGCCGCGGAGGCCTGATCCGTTGCCAGGCACTGTTTCGGGAGCGCGGTAGGGAGCTTCCCATGCTGATCCCAGCCACGATGGAAGAGCTGAATGAAACGTACCCCTCTTTCCGCCAGCCGCCGTGCCAGGAGACAGTTCGAGGCGAAGGTCCCAGGCTTCCTGGCATCGTCACCGTAGAGTTTGAAGGTCGACTCGGGCTCGTCTGAGAGGTCGGTGAGCTTGGGTACGGAGGCTTGCATCCGAAACGCCATTTCGTATTGAGCGATTCGGGTTGAGATCTCGGGATCGGCAAATTCCTCGAGCTTCATCTGGTTCAGGCGGTTCAGAGCATCCAGGAAGTGGCGCCGGCTCTTACGGCTGAAGCCCTGGGGATCAGACAGAAACAGGACCGGATCTCCTACCGATCGGAACTTGACTCCTTGATAGCGCGTGGGCAGAAAACCGCTTCCCCAGAGGCGGTCGTAGAGGGGCTGGCCTCCCGTTCCCTGGGTGACCATCACCACGAAGGCGGGCAGGTCCTGGCTTTCGCTTCCCAGACCGTAAGAGAGCCAGGAACCGAAGCTGGGCCGGCCGGCAGCCTGGGCTCCGGTGAGAAGAAAGGTGATGGCTGGGTCATGGTTGATGGCTTCGGTGTACATCGACTTGATGAAGCAGAGTTCGTCCACAACCTTGGCCGTGTGGGGCAGCAACTCACTGACCCAGGCTCCAGAGTTGCCATGCTGAGCGAACTGAAAGGACGAGGGGACCACGGGGAAACGATGCTGAGCGGAGGTCATATTGGTCAGTCGCTGCCCCTGGCGGATCGACTCGGGCAGTTCTTCTCCTCGACGCTTCTGCAGCAACGGCTTGTAGTCGAAGAGCTCCATTTGCGAGGGTCCACCCGACTGGAACAGCCAGATGATGCGCCGTGCCTTGGGAGCAAAATGGGGAAGGCCGGGAAGGGCGGGGTAGGGCCTGCTCCCGGGCTCCGTGGTGGGGATGGCTCCGAGGCCACTGCCCGCGATCGTCGCCAGAGCCGCCGCGCCAATGCCTCCGGAGCTGGAACCCAGGAAGTAGCGCCTGCTCATCAATCGCCCGTATTCCGCTTGGGGATCCATCTTCCCTTACTCCTTGGTGATGGTTTCGTCGAGGTTCAAGATAAGACTGGCCAGCCCTGTATACGCGGCCAGCTCAACCGGATCCAAAGCCTCGTCTCCGAAGGATCCTGCGTGAGCCAGAAATTGCTGCGTCGCCTCCGGATCTTGTTGATGGCTGCTCTTGAACCGGTCAAAGACGTCGCTTAGAACCCGGGCCTCCTGGGGCTGAGGCAGCCGCGCGGTTGCCAGCCGGAAGCCGTAAGCGATCCGGGCTTCAGTCGTGGAACCACCCGCCTTCAGCATCCGTTGGGCAAGCCGATTGGCGGACTCCACATAGGTCTTGTCGTTCATCAGATTCAATGCCTGAAGGGGAGTGTTGGTTCGGGGCGAGCGCACCGCACAGGTCTCACGATTGGCAGCATCGAAGGTCGTCATGGCGGGTGGCGGAATGGTCCGCTTCCAATACGTGTAGAGACTGCGTCGATGCAGGTTCTCGCCTTGATCGGGTTGGTAGGCAGCGCCCGAAAAGGCAAGTTCTACCCAGAGCCCCGGGGGTTGGTAGGGCTTGACTGGAGGACCTCCAATTTCTTCCACCAGTAATCCGGAAACCGCCAGAGCCTGGTCGCGGATCACTGTCGCCGGTAGTCGGAACCGGGGTCCCCGGGCCAGCAGTCGGTTCTCCGGGTCTTGACTCAGGAGCTCCGGCGTCACTCTGGATGATTGACGGTAGGTCGCGCTCATGACAATCGTCTTCAGGATCGCCTTGGTGTCCCACCCGCTCTCTACGAATTCGAGAGCGAGCCAATCGAGAAGCTCGAGATGAAGTGGCCGTTCACCCTGGGTACCGAAGTCTTCGCCGGTCTTGACGAGACCGACGCCGAAAAGCATCTGCCAGAGACGGTTCACGGTGACGCGGGCCGTCAGTGGATTGGAAGGATCCACCAGCCAGCGGGCAAAGCCCAGACGGTTGTTTCGGAGGTCCCGAGCCATGGGTGGAAGAACCTTTGGAACAGCAGGGAAGACCCTTGCTCCGGGTGCGTCGTAGGCACCTCGCTTCAAGAGGAATGTCTCTCGTGGAGTCTCGCGTTCCTTCATGACCATCACACTGGGAATAGATTCCAGAAACTCCCGACGGTCCCTTTGGCGTTTTGCCAGGCTGTGGCGGGCCTCCTCGACTTCGGCGGGTGCGTACTGATCCAGAAAGCAGAAGCGGAGCTTGTTGGCTTCGGCAGGCGATCGCGCTTCCGGGGACGAAGTAGCGATTTCAGAGACAGTCCGACGCAGAGCCAGTACTGCTGCCTCTTCAGGAGAGAGCATCCGGCGGTAGACGCGGACTTCATCGATGTATCCCTGGAAACGGTCCGTGCTTCCCTCGCCGGCTCCGATTCGAAAAGGCTCAGGTCCCGCCATGGGCCAGAGCATCTTGTCGAATAGCACGCGCTTTCGCTGCGACTCGCCGTTGACGTACAGTTTCAGGCCATCTGCCTTTCGTTTGCCGTCGTAGGTCATCAGCACGTGCTGCCAGCGGTTCAGCTCCAGTGGCTCCTCGGTCTCCAGGCGCAGCCCCAGATCCGACCAGCGCTTGGTGAAGTGTACCCGGAGCCGTCCACTTCTGAGGTAGAGGCCATGGCCTGAGCCCTGGACCTGATCCTGGACGCTAGAGATGATGGCGCCATCGCCAGAGGTGGGATAGATCCAGGCCGCCAGACTGAAAGAATCGAGGTAATCGAAGGGAACTACCTTTCCCGCGGTGACGAAGCCCCGGCCGTCGAAACGTCCTGCCAGGCCTATGCTGCCTGGGACAAAGGACAGCCCATCCCCAGTCATGTCGACCAGCATCGGCCGCTTCGCTTCCAGGCCAGCGACTTCTTCAGAATCGGATTCCTCGTCGTAGGGTTCCGCCGGAGCGACCCCGTAGATGCCCGCCCGTTCCTCCAGATTTCCATCAAGTGGAAAGTGTAGGAGGAGTCCTTCCTGTATCGACCAATCGGACATCTCGGAGCCGGCAACCCAATCCTCCCAGACTGACTGCTTTTGACGAACCTTGTTCTGGAGCGCGGCGTATGTCTGCTGAGAAGCCGCCAACTCCCGGTCCAACTCATGCAGCCTGGCCTCCTGCTCTGGGGTGGGCGCCTTGATCAGGGGTTCTTCGTTGCCGAAGTTGTAGACGAATCCGTTCTCCGGAACGTTGTTGAAGTAGGCGAATAATTGGTAGTACTCCTTCTGACTGATGGGATCGAACTTGTGGTCGTGGCAGCGAGCGCAGCCGATCGTCAATCCCAGCCACACCGTCGAAGTGGTCTCGAGCCGATCGGCCACATAGTCCACCCGGAACTCTTCGTCGATGATTCCTCCCTCGGCACTGGTCCGGTGATTGCGGTTGAATCCAGTCGCAATGATCTGATCTCGGGTGGCGTCGGGCAGCATATCACCCGCGATCTGCTCGACAGTGAAACGATCAAAGGGCAGATTCCGGTTGAAGGCATCGATCACCCAGTCCCGCCAGCGCCACATGCTCCGCTTGCCGTCGCTCTGGTAACCGTTGGTGTCGGCGTAGCGGGCCACGTCGAGCCAACTGGCTGCCATCCGCTCACCGAATCGGGGGGAATGGAGCAGACGATCAACCACTTTTTCATAAGCTTGGGGCGAAGCGTCATTGAGGAAGGCGTCGACTTCCAGGGGCGAGGGTGGGAGACCGGTTAGGTCGAGCGACAGCCGGCGAATCAAGCGGGTAGCATCGGCCTCAGCAGAGGGCTTCAGGCCCGCACGCTCCAGCCTGCTCAAGATGAGGTAGTCAATAGGGTTTCGCGGCCAGTTGTGAGCTTCGACCGCCGGTTCGGCCACCCGCCTTGGAGCGATGAACGACCAGTGTGCCTGCCACTTTGCACCCTGCTCAATCCAGTTGCTGATGCGGTCCACTTGCTTCTTCGTTAGCCGGTCGTGCCCGAGATATGCAGGAGGCATGCGGACGGCCTTGTCCTCGGAGGCGATCCGTTGCCACAAGGGGCTAGCGGCGGGGTCTCCCGGGACGATGGCGAGGGTTCCGCTGCTCAGAGGCGTAAGAATCCCTTCCTGGGTATCGAGCCGAAAAGCCGTTTTGCGGGCGCTCTTGTCGGGACCGTGGCAGGCAAAGCACCTTTCGGAAAGGATCGGTCGAATATCGCGGTTGAACTCGATGCCTGAAGGCTCCGGAGGGGATGCAGCTCTTAGCTTAGGCTGTGGAGAACTCGTCCAAAGCAGCAGCGGACCTAGGGCCAGCAGTGTGAGGCAACCCCTTCTGGAAGCCTGCTCACTGAACATGGGACAATGTTATCTTGGCTATTGCACTCTTGTATACTGGAATCACTGCTCACTGCTCACTGCTCACTGCTCACTGCTCACTAGTCCAGCTCACCAACTGGTCTAGGTTGGGGTAGAATTCGTTTATAATCGCTGGCACAGTTGTTATCGGACGAGGAAATGTGATGCGTGTTTTCCGGCTAGCCTTGTTTGCCCTCTTGAATTCCACGAACCCCCTCAAAGCCGGAGCTACGGCCTGGCTCGCAAATTGATAAAGAGGTTTTCCTAAAGTAGAATTCGCGATTGTTAGAGTCGGCAGCGCACCTGCGGTAGCGAGACAATCTGCCTTGGACAGGAGAGAAAACCAATGAAACGATACCTCACACTATCCGTTTTGATCTCGACGACGGCACTCATTTCCCTGTCGGCTACCACTTACGTGATGATGTCGGACTCGGCCTTGACCGATCAGGCCGAACTGATTGTTGTTGGCAGGGTGCTGAATCGCCAGACTGGATTCTCGGATCGCTGCGTCACCCGCTATCAAGTGCTGGTGGAGAGGATACTGACGGGACAATCTTCCGCTGACCAGATCGAAGTGGATGTGCTCGGAGGAGAGAACCGAGATGGCGAAGTTCTATTCTTGCCGGGCAGCCCCACAGCTTAGCAACCAAGGGCGAACAATTCTGTTCCTGGTGGCGGGCCGCGATGGCGCCTATAACATTTTGCACTTGATGCTGGGCGCCTTCCATGAGTCGCGCTCCGGTACTCAATCTTTGGCGGTGCGAGATCTAAGCGAGGCCACGGAAGTCAGCATGCCGTCGATTACAGGCGCACGTGCATCGGGTAGTCTCAAGAAACCACGTGATTTTGAAGCTTTTGCCGAGTGGCTGGCTGATCGCGGTCGGGGGGTGCTTCGTAACGGGGACTATGTCTTGGAATCCGTCGAGTCTTCGGCTTTCGCTCAGCCTTTTGGTCTCAACCCCCCACCCTTTCGATATTTCGATTTTGATGAGGGAGGGAGTGTCGATTGGTTCTTTCCGGCCTCGGGCCAGCCAGGCCTTGCTGGTGGGGGCGTGACCGAGTTCCAGGAGGCCTTGGATGCCTGGAATAGTGAGCCTGTCTCAAACGTCAACCTGGAGTTGGAGGGAACCACCGATAGCACTGCAGGCTTCACAGTTGATGGCATAAACAACATCACCGTCGGGGATCCCAATAGTGAGATACCGGGAACCTTTACCTGTGGGCAGGGGGGAGGAGGGGTCGCGGGCCTTGGAGGCGGGGGCATGTCGGCAGGAACCGGAATCTACCGGGGGCAGACATACTTTCAATTTGGCGAAGTGAACATAGTCATTCAGGACGGCGTCGAGTGCTTATTCTCTCAAGTGAATGGTAGATCCTCAGCTGCCGAGTTGTACGCACACGAATTGGACACACCTTGGGATTGGGCCATTCCTGTGGACAATTCAGGCTCTGTACACCGGGCTCCATTCAAAACGAAGCGCTAATGCGGGCAATCAGTCGTGGCGAGGTTAGAGGTGCCCGGCTGGGTGCAGACGACATACGGGGGATTCGATTTCTATACACTCCCCTAGCAGCCTGTCGGACTTTCGAGGTCATACCCCACAGGCATCATTAGTGATGGCGAATCGATTTAAAGTAGTCGATCGAGAGACTCCTTATCTGTTTCCCCCTTCGGTGCAGGAATGGCTGCCGGAGACGCATCTGGCTCGCTTCGTGGTGGAGGTTGTGAGCAAGCTGGAGCTGAGGAAGCTGGAGGATTCCTACACGAAGCGGGGATCGGAAGGCTACCATCCGGCCATGATGCTGGCGTTGTTGTTTTACGGCTATGCCACGGGGGTGTTTTCGAGTCGGAAGTTGGAGCAAGCCAGCTACGATTCGGTGGCGTTTCGCTACCTCGCCGGCAACACGCATCCGGATCACGACACCCTCGCCCATTTCCGGAAGCGATTTTTGCAAGAGCTGAAGCCGCTGTTTGTGGAGATCTTGCTGCTGGCCCAGGCGATGGGATTTCTGAAGTTGGGCCGCGTGAGTTTGGATGGCACGAAGGTCAAAGCCAATGCCTCCAAGCACAGTGCGTTGAGTTGGGGGCACATCCGGAAGCTGGAAGCGCGGCTGCGAGAAGAAGTGGAAGAGTTGATGCGGCTGGCCGAGGCAGCGGATGGACGAGAAGAAACGGAAGGGATGGACATCCCGGCTGAGCTGGCGCGGCGGGAGGAACGGTTGAAAGCGATCGAGGAAGCAAAGCAGAAGCTGGCCCAGCGGGCGGCCGAGCGGCAGGCAGGTGAGCAGGCCGAATATGAAGCCAAAGTGGCCAAGCGGCAAGCCCAGAGGAAACGGGGAAACAAACCGCGGGGTCGCCCCCCCAACCGCCCCAAGGAGGAATTCGAGACCAGGATCAGATCAATCTGACGGATGAAGAGTCTCGGATCATGCCGGTCTCGGGCGGGGGATTTGAGCAATGCTACAACGCTCAGGCCTTGGTCGATAACGACAGCTTCTTGATTGTGGCGGCTCATGTCACGCAAAACGCCAACGACAAGAAAGAATTGGAGCCGGCCCTGGCGGCGCTGCAAGCCCTGCCCGAGTCGCTGGGTCGGGCCCAGGAGTTGCTGGCCGACAGCGGCTACTTCAGTGGCCCCAACGTGGAGCTTTGTGGCGAGCACGCGATTGTCCCCTATATTGCGGTCGAGCGGGAAGCCCACCACTTGCGGCCGACCGAACGCTGGAAACAACCGGAGCCGCCCGGGCAAGACGCCGATGCGGTGGAGCAGATGAGATACCGGTTGAAGACCCCCGCGGGTCGAGCCATTTACGGGCAACGCAAAGCCGTCCCGGAGCCCGTCTTTGGGATCATCAAATCGGTGATGGGCTTTACGCAGTTCTCTCTCAGAGGAGCGGAGGCAGCAGACCGGGAGTGGACTCTGGCCAGCATCGCCTGGAATCTGAAAAGAATGTACAACCTCTCCTGCCGCCAGCCGACGATGGCCCGTGCCACCCTCTGAAGAGGTGGGCCGCGTCGTTTCAGCGGCCAAATCACCGCCGCAGAGCAGATGACTCATCGCTTTTCGTGCTTGGTCATGCAACACTTTTGATCAAACCTTAAACTTAAATTTCAGAAACGCCTGTAAGTCATAACGTCCCCGCAGAGCGGGGAGCTTGGCGGTTGTGAGCCGCCCCAAGGGCGGCCAATCCTTAATCGTTAAAACAAGCCGTCGTCTTTGCCGTCGAGGTGATCTTGGTGGCGAATGTACTTGCGAATTTGCTTCTCCTCGAATCCAACTGTGGAGACCGCATAGCCGCACGCCCACAACTTCTCGCCGTTGAAGTTGCGCTTCCTGCCCCCAAATTGGCGCGCTACAGCAATCGCGCTTTTCCCCTTGAGGTAACCGATCACCTGAGCCACCGAATACTTTGGCGGGACCTGGATCAACATATGCACATGATCTACCACCATGTGCCCTTCCAGGATGTTGCTCTCCCTTTGCCTCGCCAATTCTCGGAAGACCGGGCCCAGAAACTCTCGAATCTTTCCGTACAGCACTTTCCTCCTCCCTTTGGGGACAAACACGATGTGGTATTTGCAGTCCCATCGGGTATGGCTTAAGCTCTCATATGACATACTTTATGCCTCCTTTGTGGGTACCGCCAAGCCCCAAAGGAGGCATCCTATTACTGAATCTAAATGTCAAACCTTTAAAGTCTCACTGGTCAAACCAGTGGCTTACCTGTCTTCGAGTTAAGTCCGACAGGCTGCTAGGCGGTGCGGGCATCGCCAATCTCACCTTCCCCCAGTCAATCAATGGCGGAGACAACAATTCACGGTTTATCCTGCGAAACAACGGGACCCAAAGGGACGATGGGCAAATCCGTTTCTTCGGGCAAAGCGGGAATCCTCGCCAGGTTCCGATTGGCGGAATACAGCGTTCTTCCTTGAACTATTCGATACCTCCCTTTGGCGCCCTGGATGTAAGCACCGATGGAACCGGGGCCTTGGCAGTGGGTCCAGTGGAGGTGGTCTCAGACCTGGGAGCGGATTCGGTCATCGAAGGGACAGAGGCTTTCATTCTTTTCGGAAATCAGGTCTCGGTCCCAGATGCCCCACCACGGGCACTACATCAGGTCTTCACGAGTGTGACCAATTCCGAGAATACGGGAGTTGTTTTTTTCAACCCGGACCGGAACATGGGGGCGACCGTTTGCGTCTTTCTTCTGGATAATAGCGGAAGTCAGGTAGCCAGCACTGAGGTGACTCTTGGGCCAGGAGAGCAAACCGCAGTCTTCGCGACCGAGTCGAAACTTTTCCAGTCCTTTTTCACTGCAGCGGTAGTAAATGCGGGTTTCACCGGTTCCATCAACATCCAAGTCAAGGATGGTAAGGTGGTGTCTGTGCTGGGATTACTTCAGGATAAAGCTACCGGCGCTTTGACCGCCGTCGACACTAGCCCCAACGGCTTTGTGCCATAGGCCTTGCTCAACATGCCGAGCGTGGATGGCCTAATGTGCGAGGCAGCTGTTGGCATTGGATTGATCGCACACATCGAGGCCCGTGTTGATCGGGTCGTCCACCTTTTTCCCGGCTTTGATGTCCTTCAAGACGTACATGGCCTTGTAGCCCATCTCGAATGGGCGCTGGCCCACCTGGCCGTGACTCGCGCCGGTCTTCAGCTGCTGCATCTGCATGGGTAGCGTATCGGCCGCGACGAAGATCAGCTCGCCCTGGTCCATCCGCCCGCGATGCGGCGCGATCGCCTGGCGATAGGCGTTATTCGACCATTGGGTGAAGCCGCCGGTAGAGATAAACACGTCGAGATCGTTGTACTTGTTGAGGATATCGGCGAGCCCCTGCACCGCCTTGGCATTGTCGTCATCGGTGATCAGCGGGCAGCCGTCGACCTCGGTCCAGCCCTTCTGGCCCGTCAAGGCTTTCCCCGGGGACGTCGTACCGCTCATGCCGCCCAGCGTGTCTCTAATACCTTGCAACCGCTCATTGTGGTTGGAGGCCGAGGCGCCACCTGTCTGGAGACAAATGGACCCGCCTCGTGGCTTCATTTTGATGGTGAGCTGCGCGAGATGAACCCCAATATCATAGTTCTTCGTGCCCACATAGGTCGTGCGATTGGCCCTGTCGGACTCGAGCAGGTCGGAGTCCCATGTCATGACCGCGATGCCGGCGGCCTTCGCGCGACGCAATGCCTTGCCCATCGCGGGCGCGTTGGAGGGCGAGACAGCGATGCCGTCGACACCCTGAGTGATGAGATCCTGGACGATCTGAATCTGCTCCATTTCGGTGTGCTCGGCCGGGCCGATGTAGTAGCACTCGACGTCTAGGAGCTCCGAAGCCGCCTTGTAGCAACCGTCCCGAGCCTGGTCGAAGAACGGGTTGTTCATGGCCTTGGGCACGAGTGCAAATCTCATTCCTCGAGCGGTTGCTACCGTGCTGAGCGCCATCAGCGCCACCGCGGTAGTGATGAGACAACGGTTCATTTTTCCGAGACTCCTCTCAAGGGCGAACTCAGTCACCCCGTTTTCCCCGCAGCCGCTGCAGCAGAACCGCGAGTATGATGAAAGCACCCACGAACGTACCTTGCCACAGTGGCTCCACGCCCGCCAGCAGCAAGCTGTTGCGGATGACCTCGACCAGTGCGGCGCCAATCGGCGCCCCGATCGCGTACCCGTAGCCTCCCATCAGATTGGCACCACCAATCACCGAAGCGGCAATGACGTTTAGCTCCTGGGTCTGACCCAGGGCGTTGGTGACCGATCCGAACCAGCCGACAATCAAGAATGCAGACAGGGCTGCTGTCAACGAGTTGATCACGTACACCGACACGATCACGCGCTCCACCGGGATGCCCGTCAGCCTCGCTGCTTCGCGATTTCCGCCCACGGCGAACACCCAGCGGCCCCACTTTGTGTAGCGGAAGGCGAACCAAAACACCAACGTCAAGATGAGGAGTACCCACACCGGATTGGGTACGCCGAAGGTATCTTCCCCCCCGATCCACTCGAAGAGCTCTTGATCGGGACCGAAATCATAGATCATCTTGTTGTTCGAAATGACCATGGACGCGGATCGGGCGATTGCGAGCATGCCCAGGGTCACTACGAAGGGTGCCAGCTCCAGGTACGCGACGAGAACCCCGTTGATCAGACCAACGACCAGGGCAACGCCTATGCATGCGCCGAAACCAAACCATATGGAGAGACCCGACTGCATGGCGAGACCCACTGCGATACCGCACAGTCCCATCAGAGATCCCACCGACAAATCGATTCCCGCGGTGACAATGACTGCGGTCATGCCGAGAGCCATGATGCCAACGAAGGCGAAATTCCGAGTCGTGTTGTAGAGATTGCGCTCGGTCATGAAGGTGTCGGAGACTATCGACATGACGAGAGCAATAGTGCAGAGAGAGACCAATACCCAGAAGGGTTGACATTGAAACAAGGAATGGATGGCGGAGACTTGCCGCTGGCTCGCGAGCGTCTCCAGATCCGGCTGCGTTGCTCTTGCCTGAGTCTTCGGCTCGGACTTCATGCTCGCGTGATCGCACCGGTAATCAGACCGGTGACCTCCTCGGGTGAAGAGCTGGCGATGGGCTTGTCGGCCACCTTTTCTCCGCGCCGCAGAACCGCCACCCGGTCGCACACGGAGAAGACGTCGGGCATTCGATGAGAGATCAGGATCACCGCGATATCGCTGTCTCGCAATCGCCGAATCAGGTCCAGCACCTCGGACACCTGACGCACGGAAATGGCTGCGGTTGGCTCGTCCATCAGTACGATCTTGGGGTTCGACAGACGTGTCCGGGCGATGGCAACTGCCTGGCGCTGTCCACCCGACATCTGCCCGACCAGGTCCCGTGGGCGCGTTTCCGATTTGAGCTCCTGGAAGAGCTTGGCTGCTTGGCGGTACATGGCGCCGTAGTCCATAACTTGGATGAAGCCGATACTCCGTTTGAGCTCTCGGCCGAGGAAGACGTTGGCCGCAGCCGTCAAGTTGTCGCAGAGTGCGAGTTCCTGATAGACAATTTCAATCCCCTGCTCTCGGGCATCCAGCGGGCGATGGAAGCGCTTCAGTTTGCCGTCGATCAGCAGGTCACCGGTGCTGGGTGGGTAGTTGCCGGCAACGATTTTGACGAGTGTGGACTTGCCGGCGCCGTTATCTCCCATGAGGCCGAGCACTTCTCCGGCGTTCAGATTCAGGTCAACACCACGCAGCGCCTCAATTGCACCAAAGTGCTTCTCAACGCTCCGCAGTTCCAGCAACGCCATACGGTTGTCTCTAGCCACGAGCATCGATAGCAGCGTGCCCATCCTACGAAGATCACAGCTGTGTCAACTGGAGGCTCTTGAATGATCTTCTCGTCAATGAAGTTTCAGCTCAGTCCCCCGTCGCTCAGTCTTGCGCCACGCGCACCATGCGTCCGCTGGCAAGGGATTCGTAGGCGGCCTCGGCCAGCACCATTGCGCGGCGCCCGTCTTCGAACGTGACCGCACAGGGGCCGCCCTGCTCGACGGTGGCGACGAAGGCGTCCAGCTCGGCGACGTAGGACTCTTGATACCGTTCGACAAAAAAGTAGAGATTGGGCTCGCCGATGCCGGCTCGACTGGCGGTGAAGCGCCGAAGCTCATGGGCGCGGCGGTTATCTGAGATGAGCATCCCTTGGCCCCCGAGGAGCTCAACGCGCTGGTCGTAACCGTAGACGGCCGAGCGCGAGTTGTTGATGGAGCAGATGTGTCCCGTCGCGGTGCGCATCGTGATCATTGCCGAGTCGACCTCGTCGAGCTCGGTCCCAAGCTGAGGATCGCCAAGCGCGCCTGCGATGGCAAATACCTCTGTCGGCTCCTCACCCAGCATGAATCGGGCAAGATCGAAATCGTGGATGGTCATATCCCGTAGCAACCCCCCTGCCACCTCCAGATAGGCGCGGGGTGGAATCTCTGGATCCCGAGAGGTGATGAGCACCTGGTGAAGATCCCCGATCTCCCCCCGCCGCATCGCATCACGCGCCGCCCGATGGCCGGGATCGAAGCGGCGATTGAAGCCAATCTGGATGGGCACGTCACAGCCCGCGATAGCGTCCCGACACCGATTCACCCTGTCGAGGGATAGGTCGATGGGCTTCTCGCAAAAGATGGCCTTGCCGGCGTGCGCGGCTGCCTCGATCAGGTCGGCATGGGTGTCGGTGGAGGTGGCGATCAACACGGCGTCTGTCTCGGAGTCTTCCAGAATGATCTCCGGGGCGCTCACCGCTCTCGCGCCGAACTGCGAAGCGGTCTCTTGAGCTGACGCTTCTACGACATCATAAACTTGCAAGAGTTCGACCCCTGGATGGCGCGCGATATTGGCGGCGTGCATCCGGCCGATACGACCACAACCGAACAAACCGATTCCGATCATGCCCGTTTCTCCTCAGCGGCCCGAGAGCGATTAATACGCCGCGTTCCCTAACCACGGTATCCGGAACGAGGACAAGGACAATGACCTGAGGGCCTACACGGCCGTACGGTAGCGCTCCTGGATAATGCGCACGACTTCGTCCGGATCGCGTTTCCACCAATCGCGAGCGGAGAAGATCTCGACCTCGCAAGCGCCTGAATAGCCGGCCCGCTCAACCATCTGCCGAATGGCGGGAATGTCGATCACGCCGTCGCCCATCATGCCGCGGTCGAGTCGTAGATCTTCGGTGTTGGGTAGCCAGTCATTCACGTGGAAGGCGCAGATCCGCGACCCCGCGCGCCGGGTCTCTGGTTCCAGATTCGGGTCCCACCATACCGAATAGGTGTCGATCACGATCCCGACGATGTCGTCGGCGTCGAGCTGGTCGCACCAGTCATTTGCCTGTTCCAAGGTGCAGAGCACGGAGCGGTGTGAACAGATCATGGGGTGCAGCGGCTCGATGCCGAGTTTCACGCCGGCTGCACGGGCATCGGGAATCAGCCGCTCGAAGGCGTCGCGGGCTCTCGACCTTGCACCTGCGAGGTCCTTCGAGTCTGGTGCGAGCCCTCCTGCAATCCAGACGATGTGATCCGCGCCTACTGCGGCCGCTTCCTCGAGCACGCGCCGGTTGTCTTCAATTGCCGCTTCCCAGGCCAACGGGTGAGGTGAAGTCACCAGCCCGCCGACACAGAAGCCAGTGACCCCCATGCCGTGGTCCCGAAGAATCTTGGCACCCTCCCTGACTCCCTCCTCATGCAGCTTCTCGCGCCAGACAGCCGTCTGGCGGATACCGTGGCGAGCCAATCCCTCCACGGATTCGCGAAAAGACCACTGGTCTCGCAGCGTGATCTGGTGGATCGCCAGCCTGGATTCGTCAAGCACTGCTCACCTCAGTAGTAGCGCGGCTAAGGGTCTGTAAGGAAATAACCGATACACTTTGCTGGGGACCCTGCGGACCCCAGCCCGGAGGGGCGCGGCGGCGCGGGGGCATCTGCTTTGTTGCCGCTCCTGGAAGATGCGCAGCGGCATCGCCTGCGGCGCGGCGCCTCCCATCTGCCCCCACGGCGCTCGCGCCAAAGTGCATCGGTTATTTCCTTACAGACCCTAAGGGCGTTCGCCCCGGGCGAGGCGAGCGTTGATCTCGTCGATGAGCGGGGGCGTGTCACCGATGCCATCCACGACGTAGTGTGCCCCAGCGTGATACATGCGCTGGTAGGCACGCTCGAGCTTGGCGGAGCGGACTTCCGGCTCCAACATCTCGATTTCGGCTTCGGTCATACCCATTTCATTTCCGGTTTTCGCCAGTCCGATCGTCCACATACCGGCGTTCAGACCTTCAGCGATATCGGGCAGAGTGTCGCCCACTTTGACGAAAGCCTCCATGGGATAGATCTGCAGGTCGAAGGCGTTCTGCAGGCACATCCAGGGAGCGGGTCGACCGGCCGGTACCTGGGTCGCGCAGGCCGTGGCGTCAGGAACGTATCCACGCTTCTCGGCCTCGCCGCAGAGCAGGGCCATCATTTCCTCGGTGTACCCGGTCGTTGAGCCGACTTTCATACCCCGTCTTCGGAAGTCGGCCACAGCTTCGAGCGTGCCGGGAATCAAATCAGCATATTGGGCCAGGCAGTCAAGCTGCAGCGGCACGAAGTCCTCGAACATGTTCCCGACATCGTCCTCGTTGGGCCGGCGTCCATGGATGTCTTTCCACTTCTGGGCAACCGGTTCCATCTGCGAGATTTGCCGGATGTGGACCTTCTTGTGCGCCCCCATGGGCTCACGCGCTTGCTCCATCGTGATGTCGATTCCTTTGCGTCTGTAGACTTCTCTGAAGACGACCGCCGGGGCGAAGCAACCGTAATCCATGGTCGTCCCAGCCCAATCGAGAATCACCGCCTGGAGTGGACCTCGGTATGACCGCTGAAAAACGAAATCCATGGACCCCTCTCAGCCGACCTGTGGGGGCTGAGCCCCCGCTTCAAGCTCTTTGACCCTGCGCTCCAACGGCCATTCCGAGAACGCCAGGAACAGCATCACTCCCAGGTTGGCAAGTGGAATTACCAAAAGGAGCGCCAAAGCACCGCTATTTCCGGTCTTGGCTATCAGTTTCCACCAGACCGCAATAAACAGGGCCATGACGATGGCCACGAGTCCACAGCCGAAGACCCCTCCGACCAATCCGATTATGTCTGTCTCACTCACAGGTATCCTCCTTCTTGATGGTCAGCGACCTCATACCCGATATTCGTTGCGGCGCCGTCGCTCACGACGACGCTCTCCATTCGCCGGCTAGTCTATCAGCCCGTGCCTGCTTCGGCCATGCCCTCTTTGCTGCCGCAGATTTTTCCTAGATAGGAGCTCGATTGACGGATGAAAACCCGGGAACTATCATTGGTCGATCTGTGACGGGTCTCCGTCGGGCGATGGTGTCCCCTCTTTTTCAACCGGTCTAAATGGGGTGCTTGAGTACGCCATGAAAAGGCGCCGTATCAATGTTCCAGGGTGCTTGGTACTCCTAGCGCTGGCGGTCTCCTTCCGTCGGCTGCATGCCTTTCCCATCGAACAGGAATCATCCGAAGCGGAGCTGCGAGAAGGGAGACAAATATTCTCGGTTCAGTGTGGACGATGCCATGGGATGGAAGGAAAGGGCGGAACCGGGCCGAATCTGGTCAGGCCGCGGCTCAAGCACGCTCCGGACCTGGAACGACTCCAGGAGGTCATACGTGAGGGGATCCCCTGGACCGGAATGCCCCACGCAACTGGATGCTCATGGAAAAGGAGGTTGGCCTGGTGGCAGCCTTTGTCCTATCCCTGGGGCGCCAGGCGGCCATTGAGATCGAGGGCGACCCGGAAAACGGACGGCGTGTATACCAGCGAGCCCAATGCTCCGGTTGCCACATCCTTAACGGGGAGGGCGAGGGGGTTGGACCACAGCTGAGCTCCGTCGGCACTCTGCGAGGTGTCGAGTTTCTTAAGCAGGTGATCCGGCACCCGGCATCTCAAACCCGGATCGATCCGGACGGCTTTCTCGATAATCTGGCTGTTCGCGTCGTTACGGCTGCTGGCGAAGAGATAGTGGGCCGCAGAGTGAACGAAGACAGCTTTACGATTCAATTTCGGGACAGGCAGAATCGTTACTATTCCTTTCGCAAAACGGAGATCAAGGTGATTCGACGGGAACCGGGAACTAGACTGATGCCCGGCTTCGAGGGTGTGCTTTCGGATAAGGAGATTGAGGATCTGGTCTCGTACCTTGCGGGTCTTGGGGGGTTCATCCGGTAAATGGGGAGGTGCCGTCAGTCAAAGGCAGGCCGTGGAAACTGCCGCACTATGCAAACCGTGGAAAAACAACTAGTTCTGGAGGAGAACTGGCAAGTGCTCGCAGTTGTTTTTCCACCGTTCGCACAGCGCTTGGAAAACTCTGAGTCATCGGGGTTGCTGGCCCGGCTCCACCTCACTCGGAGTTTCCCACAGTCCCCATCGCCTCTACTACGGCTACTGACTATCTTAACAGGCGAACGGGGGAGGCAGATTGGGGATGCGGAAGGCCGATCTACCCCCTACCTCCCCTAATTCCGGATGACCCTCTTGGGGCAAAGAAATGATTCTCAGACTCCTGATTCTGAGCGCTCTTCTTATTCTTCCGGTGGCATCTGCGAAATCTCAGGTCCCTTATGAGAGGCTGGTCTCGGCTGATCGAGAGCCACAGCATTGGCTGACCTATTCCGGGAACTACTCTGCTCATCGCTATAGCAGTCTGAGTCAAATCCACCCCGGCAACGTCTCTCGGCTGAAAGTCTCCTGGATTCATCAGAGTCGGACTCCGGGGATGATCGAAACGACACCCATTGTCGTGGATGGGTTGATATACGTCACCGAACCCCCCAGCACCGTCGTTGCGCTCGATCTTAGAACGGGACGGGAACTCTGGAGGTATACGCACGAACTGCCTCCCGAGTTTCTTCACATCGGATTTCCGCAGGTGAACCGGGGGGTTGCCATTCTGGAACAGACCGTTTTCGTGGGGACGCTGGACGCTCGTCTGGTGGCCCTGGACGCGAAGTCGGGAGGGGTTCGTTGGGATGTTGAAGTGGCTGACAACAAGACCGGCCACTCCATCACGGCAGCACCACTGGCCATCGACGGGAAGATAATTGTCGGGATCAGCGGAGGCGAGGCAGGGATTCGGGGCTTCATCGACGCCTATCATCCCAAGACTGGAGAGCGGCTCTGGCGTTTCTGGACTGTTCCCGCTCCGGGTGAACCCGGGAACGAAACCTGGGGCGGAGACAGCTGGAAGACCGGTGGAGGAGCCACTTGGCTGACCGGTTCCTACGATCCTGAGCTGAAGTTGTTGTACTGGGGCCTGGGCAATCCTGCACCGGATTGGAACGGGGATCTCAGACCAGGGGACAATCTGTATACCTCTTCAGTGGTTGCCTTGGATCCGTCCAACGGCGAGCTTAAGTGGCATTTCCAGTTTACGCCCCACGACGTGCACGACTGGGATGCCAATCAAATCCCGGTGCTCGCCGAAGCCGATTGGAAGGGCCGGCGTCGAAAGCTCCTGGTCCTGGCCAACCGAAACGCTTTCTACTACATCCTGGATCGGAAGACAGGAGAGTTCCTCCACGGAATAGAGTACGCACGACAGACGTGGGCCAAGGGGTTGGATCGAAAAGGCCGTCCTCAGGTTCTCCCAAACACGGAGCCCTCCGAAGAGGGAACCCTGGTCTATCCCAGCCTGCAGGGATCCACCAATTGGTTCAGCCCGTCCTATAGCGCAGCGACCGGTCTCTTCTATGTGAGTATCAGGGAAATGGGGGCCTACTACTTCAAGATGGAGGCCGACTACGAGCCCGGCAAGCCTTTCCTGGGTGGAGGGGAACAATCACTCGGGGGCGACGAGGCTTACGGCGCGGTCAGGGCGTTGGATCTTTTGACGGGAAAAGTAATGTGGAACTTCCGGCTTCACTCTCCCCCCTGGGCCGGGGTCATGTCCACTGCGGGTGGCCTGGTTTTTGGGGGAAGCAACGAGGGGAACATCTTCGCACTTGATGCCGAATCGGGTCAGGCCTTGTGGGAGTTTCAAGCGGGTGGTCCGGTGCGCACCAATCCGATTTCATTCGAAGTGGATGGAGAGCAGCGGGTGTTCAGCGCGGCCGGCAACCTGATCCTTGTTTTCGGCCTACCGCAATAGTCTCTACCCCGAGGCAAAGAGAGATCAGATGACAGCGCGGAGATTCCACTATCTGGTTCACCTGGTCTGTGGGGTGGTCGCAGTATGGGTATTCACTAGCAGCTGCGGTCTTGGCCCGATCGAAGAAGCATCCGTGGCTGCTGGAGTCACGATGGATACGAGTAGTCCCAAGGTCGAGGAAGCTACCTTCTTCGCCTTCGACGACGTATCGGTGCCCTTCCTCAACAACCTGGTGCTGACGATGCACTCTCCTGAAAAACATTCCCAGAATCCGCTGGTGAAACTGGGGAGCTCGGGAGAGCCCGATGAATGGTCGGTTCAGTTCTACGGCTCTATCATTCGACACCAAGGCAAGTTCAAGCTCTGGTACGTAGCCGCTGACGAAGAAGCATTCGATTTCTATAGAGACGAACGCGGCTTCTATGGCTGGCAGCCGGCCTATGCCGAGAGCGAGGACGGCATCCACTGGGTTAAACCCAAGCTGGGACTGGTCGATTACAAGGGGAGCAAAGACAATAATCTGCTCCTGCTGGAGCCACCCGGAGTAATGGGACTGCACCTGGCCGTCCTCCACGAGCCCGAGGATCCGGATCCCTCCAGGCGTTTCAAGATGATGCTCTACGTTCGTTGGGCACATGGAGACACCTCGGTGCCTCTCTTCAGCGAAGATGGTCTGAGATGGCAGCTTGGCGTGGATGCCAGGTTCGAGAACTACAAGATCATGACCGAGGATCTTGTCCTTCCTGCCCAGCACTTCGAGCAGGGAGGCTTGTACAAGTGGAAGGGTCTCTACTACTTGCCGGGACAGCAGCTTCGCCCCTGGGTGTGGCTGCCCAACGGGCAGACGGCAGGTCGTCTGATGACGATCTTCCGTTCTCCTGATTTTGTCCACTGGTCCGACACTCGGACTCTAGCCTTCGTCCGTCACGGATACCGTTCGGGTCCCGCCGGCCTGGGGGAAGAGGCCCACGAACCGGCTGGAGTCTGGAACCGGGGTAACGTCTTGCTGGCTACCTATGGACTCTGGCACGGAGCCCCAGAGCCCCCGGATCGGTCCATGGACCTGGGCTTCCTGATCAGCAACGACGGCCATCACTTCAGAGAACCTGAGCCCGACTTTGTCTTCATTTCGAGGGGACCAGATGGGAGCTGGGATCAGGGTGGTCTTATCCACGGACAGGGTTATGAGCAGGTCGACGACGAGACCTTCATCTACTACGGTCACTGGGACCTACGGTTAGGGACCAATTACCGACCACGGGGTGGGCTGGGACTGGTAACGCTGCAGCGAGACCGCTTCGGTTCCCTCTCCCCCAAGGATCCTGCCAAGCCCGCTGCCTTGGTCACCAACTCCATGTGGGTGGATGGAGCTGCGCGAGTGTACGTCAATGCATCGGGAGTCTCGGAGGGAGCTTGGTTCAAGGTGGAACTGCTGGATGCGCAGGAAGGACCCCTCCCTGGCTACTCGGGTGACATGGCAGCGCTGGTTCGGAAGTCGGGGCTCAGGGTTTCGGTGAACTGGCAAGGAAAGGACGGCATCTCAGGACTCAACGGGACCTTCAAGATTCGCGTCAGCTTCGAGGGCGATCGCAAACAGAACCTTGGATTCCATGCGCTCTACCTGAGTTCGACGGTTCATCCGGTAAATGGGGAGGTGCCGCCAGTCAAAGGCAGGCCGCGGAAACTGCCGCACTATGCAAACCGTGGAAAAACAAGTAGTTCTGGAGGAGAACTGGCAAGTGCTCGCAGTTGTTTTTCCACCGTTCGCACAGCGCTTGGAAAACTCCGTATCACGGGCTTGCTGGCCCAGTTCGATATCGCTCGGAGTTTTCCACAGTTCCCACGGCCCCTGCTACTGCAGCCGACTATATTGACAAGCGAACGGGGAACCAGATTTGGGATCCGGAAAGCGCCGAACCACGTTCCACCTCCCCATTTACCGGATGACCCAGTTCGACCGACTGAGTCGACAAGCGCCTGGTGGACCGTGTGCCGATGAGCTCAAAGCCTTATAACCGAGGACTAATCAGCCATGGGGAATCGGCTCAAGATTACGAGAATTGATATTCACGAGTTTCAATGGGAAACGCCAAACCTGGCCCGGGATGATTACTACAACGGCTTCAATCTGGTCTACAAGGCCGGGGCCACGCTGACGCGGACTGAACAGATTCTGCAAATCCATACCGACCAGGGCATCATCGGAGAGTACGCCGGAGGTAGTGAAAGCGAATATGCTCAGATGAGGAGTTTTTTTGACTACCTCATCGGGCGGAACCCGTTACAGCGGGAATTGATTTACAACGATGTCAAAAGAGCCTTACGCAAGCAAGATCGCACGAGTATGGGCTTGGTGGATATTGCTTTGTGGGATATCGCTGGAAAACTCTACAACGCGCCCGTCTGGGAACTGCTTGGGGGGTATCGAACCGGTATTCCTGCCTACGCATCCACCTACCATGGGGATGAAAACGGGGGCCTTGACAGCCCTGAAGCTTTTGCCGACTTCGCCCAGGAATGTTCCGACATGGGTTATCGGGCCTTCAAGATCCATGGCTGGAGCAACGCTCCTATTGAGCGGGAGGCTGACAATGTGCTAGCGGTACGCCAACAAGTGGGGAAGAAGATGGCCTTGATGCTCGATCCGGCCTGCGAGTATGAGACGTTTGCCGATGCGCTTTATGTCGGACGGGCTTGCGACGAGGCCGATTTCTTCTGGTATGAAGATCCCTTCAAGGATGGTGGGATCTCCTTCTTTGCCCAACGCAAACTGAGACAAATGATCAAGACTCCCATTCTGATGGGTGAGCATGTTCGTACCCTGGAGCCCAAAGTCGATATGGTAGTGGCCGAAGCCACGGATTACGTGCGGGTAAACCCCACCTATGATCTGGGCATAACCGGAGCGATGAAGGTGGCTCACGCCGCCGAAGGCTTTGGCCTGGACGTTGAAGTCCATGCGCCGGGCCCGGCCCAGCGTCACTGTCTGGCGGCTATTCGGAATGCCAATTACTACGAGCTGGGCCTGGTTCACCCCAAAGCTCCCAGCTCGGCGCCGCCTTTCTACACCAACTATAGTGATGATCTAGACGCCATCGACGAAAACGGGCATGTCCCCGTTCCCGATGGTCCCGGCCTGGGGGTCGAAATCGATTGGGATTTTGTAGAAAGCCACCGCACCGGCTTGCAGAGTTACCCTCAGAACCCATAGACCGAATCCGCTTATTTATCGTTGTTCTCGGTTCGCCGGACTTCGGATCTTTCCCGAACAGAACACCCATCACGAGATTGGGTGGCCAGAATACCTCCTCGGTGTAGTGCCCGTTGGGCCTTGAGGCCTCCATTGGTTCGTTTGAGATAAAGTAGTCAATCGTTGGGAGGCAGGATGTCGATCTGAATTCCTCTACCTAGATGATCGATTCCGAAATAACATGACAATTGTTGCGCCCATAAATCGAACTGAACGTATCTGGGGTGCTTGTCTGCACAGAAGAGAGGCTGGGTTCATACTCGGTCGCGCAACCCGTTGGGCAGACGGAGGTTGCGCGCGATCTCTTGGTTGGTCGTCGTCGAAGATGGCAAGGCATCGTCTTCCTCCTCCCGCCTTGACCTCGCCACGCAAGCCCCATCTGCAATTGCCATGCTATTTCGGAATCGATCATCTAGTTCGGGTTATCCGAAGGTCTTCAGGAATTCGGCGCTCTTGCGAACTGCCTCTTCAACCGGCATCACACCGGCAAAGGCCTGGTGAACCGTGACAAAGCCGCTATAGGTGATTTCGTCGAGCCCCCAAAAGACCTCTTCGAAATCGACGCCGCCTCCCTCCCAGAGACCGATATGCTCCGCCGGTACCGTGCCCCGTTTCCAGGTGTGCACGAGCACGGACCCTTTCGGGTCCAGTCGATGATTCTGCACGTAGACATTGAAGAGGAAGGGTTCGAGGCGTCGTATTGCTTCTCTTCCGTAGTCCTCTCCGGCGAGCATCCAGTTGGCCGGCTCGTAGATGATCCCAAAGTTATCTCGGTTGACTTTTTCAAGAACACTGAGGGATCCATCGAGGGTTTCAAAGAGACTTGCGCAGTGCGATTGGTGCGCGAGGCGAATCTCCCGCTCAGCCGCCTCGTCCGAGGCCCGCTGCGCCCAGACGATGTCTTCTTCCTCCTTCATGCAGATACGGATCAGATCTGACTCGAGGACCTCGGCGAGGTCCAGATAGGGGGTGATGTTCCTCAGGCCGTCGGGACCGTGTTCATCGTTTCTGGGAACCGCAAAGTCGCCCGTTGTCATGGACACCTCGAGACCCGCCTGTCCGATGAGCTCCCGAGCCTTCTGCTTCTCCACGGGTGCCGTCTGGATGCCGATCTGGGAGGCGCGCATACAGAGAGCCTCGTACCCATGCTTCAGGGCGAGCTCAATCAGTTGGGACAGGCTCAAGTCTGCCTTTTCCTTGGAGCTAAACGATTCAGCAACGCGAACTGAGAGAGAAGGCTTCATGGTGTTATCCGCTCCCGCAATCTGACTTCTTGAGTTTTCCCAGACGATCTCCCGATAAGCAGGCCGGGCCCATCAGTCGGTCACAAGGTTTTCCGATAAACGGCTAGGGACAAGTGGGTTCCCGTAGCGATAGTGTCATGTACTTTCTCAGATAGTCTTCAAGAACATCTGCCGCCAGCCGATT
The DNA here is from genome assembly GCA_965222655.1 of Acidobacteriota bacterium. GTDB lineage: Bacteria > Acidobacteriota > UBA6911 > RPQK01 > JAJDTT01 > CAUZIZ01. The sequence continues at coordinate 451,445 of CBDCUP010000020.1, read as the reverse complement.
TCCAGCGATATTCCAATGTGTGTTTCTGGGCTTATATAGCCGCTTGTTCCTGCCCTCCTCTTTAACAGTCTCGGAATTTCAATCAAGTGAGCTGTTCTCTGAGACCGCCCTTTCGTCACAGCCGGGGTGTCCCGAAACAGCCTTTTACGGCCTTGGCCGTCGGCACGAAGTGCCTACTTAACAGTCTCGGAATTTCAATCAAGTGAGCTGTTCTCTGAGACCGCCCTTTCGTCACAGCCGGGGTGTCCCGAAACAGCCTTTTACGGCCTTGGCCGTCGGCACGAAGTGCCTACTTAAAATACCTAAACAAGTCAATCGCATCGATGCCCACTTGGGAGAGTCGGCTCGCCAGCATCATATTCGGCAGGGCGAGATCCCATCCGGCTTCTGGAATCGAAAGCTGATCCTGTACTTGACGGTTGAGACCAGAATTTATCTGCAACTCGTCAGGAATGATAGCAACTACAAAGTGACTGCCACGCTCGCTACAAGCATACCGCATTCGGATAAGATAGCTTAAAGCCTCCTCGCAGAGCTCCCGAAAATACCCATTGTCCTTACGATATATGTCTGCTCGTGCCCCCTCTATTGCCAGAAATCTGTCCTGGTCAAAGGTGGGACAATCATCGCAATAACGTGCCATCTCCGCCAGGTATCTGGGTCGTATCTTCAGCGCGAACCGGATAAAGGATACAAGATACGAATAGGCTTGGCTCTGTATAGAGTCACGCCTGATCTCCGTGAAATCGTTCCCCGTAAAAAACGACAGAAGTACCAGATCCGGCGCGAGGACGAGCCCCTCTTCCATCAATTGTGCTAGATACTCTTTCGGCCCCGTACCAGCAATACCCAGATTCAGGATCTCTATACTCGGGTTCCGTTGTTTCAATTGATCCTCGAGGCGCGTGAGGAAATTGTGCTCGTACGGAACTGCTCCCCTGGTAAAGGAATCTCCAATCCCAAGGATCCGATATGTGTCTCCTTTTTCGGCCTCAAACTCGGTATCTAGATAGCCTCTCGAATTAAGGCGGAAGTTCCAATGGTACGTAAAGGGTTTCGGACGAAATCTGTGGTACGAATCCGTGTTAAAAATATAGGAGGGGCTGAAGTAGTGATAGACTCGAAAACTAAGCTCAACCAGGCCCGCGCAGATCAGCAGGAGCAACTGTCGAGACCTACTCGACCCTGGCCAATCTCCTGGTGCAGGCCAATCGAAATGATGAGGCGATCACCACCTACCAATCGGCTCTCGATCGGTTTCCTGACTCTGCCCAGACCTACCTGCAATTGCTCCAGCTACTGCGAGTCGGCGGTCGGAACCAGCTCGCCCTCGAGACGGCGGAGCGGTCAATACGAGCGATACCTCAGAGCCTGCCCCTGCAATTCCAGTTTCGTCTCTTTCTTCCCAGTATCTACGAATCCAGCCGCGAAGTCGAGCACTACCGCCATCGCTTTGCCGAGGGCATTGATGACGAAAACGAGGCAGGATTTCGGTATCCGCGAGGACGCCATCGCCTACCTGTGCTGTCAGTCTCTTTTCAAGTACCTGCCTGCCCACGATGAGATATTCCCTGCGATCGCATCGGCTGTGCCCAAGGCCCAGTTCGTATTCACGCCACCCAACAGCAGTCTTGCCAAGCCACTCTCTAATCGACTTCAAAGGGCCTTTCGGAAATTCGGACTGAATGGTGAGGATCATTGTGTCTTCGTCCAAAGAAGTCATCTGTCGTCGGATCAGGCTCTCCTAGCAATTGATTACTTCAACCTGAATCTGGTTTGTGATGTCTTCCTGGACACCCTCGATTGGTCCGCCTGCGTTACAACGATGGAAGCCCTTGCCTGTGATCTGCCGATAGTAACGTGCAGAGGGCGGTACTTCCGTGGTCGCCAGTCTTACGGGATTCTCCGAATGCTGGGCATCCGGGACACGATTGCAAACGGAAAACGCGAGTATATTGAGACTGCGGTCAAACTAGGTTCAGACTCGAAGTGGCGTAGCGAGATTGTGGAACAGATCCAGGCAAGGCGTCGGTCACATCTCTACGATGATCTCGAGTGCATTCCGGCTCTCGAAAATTTCTACCTCAGAATTGTCCGACACAAAGCTGAACTCGAGCGGCGATCAGTTTTTGACCTGGGGCGGTAGTCCTGGTCACACTTCAGAAAGTAATTTTGTGATGGGCGTCTTGCTCCGGAAGGATCCGACGTCCTGCAAACCGAGAACAACCATCTTCGTCATGTCGGTGGCTGCAGATCACGACCGATTGCCCTAAGAACAGACCTGATCAGCCTCTGGATACTCCGCACGATTCACACATCGTACTCAGCTTGCTTGGCATACTCAAATAGATGGATTCGGTCTATGGGTTCTAAGCTAGCCCGGATTTCTCATCGCTGGTCTACTGCGTCGCCGCAAACATCCGTCCTGGCTTCGTTACGCTCTGTCGGCCTCCTCGACGTACTGCACGAGTACGACTGCGGGGGCCTCGGTCGCAAGCCTTGCCAGGACGGCCCTTGCGGCGCCTCGCTACGACAAGCGATGAGAAATCCGGGCTAGGAGTCGCGAGCTAGGCATATCGGGCTATATGTCGAGCGAGCGCAACAACGCCAGCGGCGACGAGGGGCAGCTGAACCCTGGTTCAGAACTCATGGCACGCTGCACTAGAGTTAACAAACCATGGCCGATCCACTGGGCTTGTGGTACAAAAGACCACTCAGCCAAAAACCCAAGAGGAGGATTGACGTGAATCGGAGAAAGTTTCTCAGGCGAGCCGGCTATCTGGGAGGGAGTCTCGCGGCGGCTGACCTAGAGCGCCTTGGGGCCGCGGGTTCCTTGGCCGAACCCGGTTCCGGTGCCTCCGGGACCACAGGTGCCGAAGCGGAAGAGATTCGGGTTGAAGCCGAAGAGATTCGGGTTGGAATCATCACCGAACCGGGAGGCCAGCACTTGAGCAGCTTCACCAAGGTGTGGGGGTCCTGGAGGGAGTTGAGATGGTGGCCGCCGCCGATCCCTCGGGGGATTTCCTGCCTCGGGCCCGGGAGCTGCTTGGGGCACGAGCGTCCAGTTATCAAACCTTTTCCGACTACAAACAGATGCTGGAAAAGATAAAGCCCCAACTCGCGCTTCTGGCCCTGGAACCACACCACACGCCTCCAGTCATGGAGGCGGTGCTGGAGGCTGGGGGACACATTCTGGCTGACAAGCCGGCCTGCGTCAGGTTGGAGGATTTCGAAAGGGTGGTCCGTCTGGCTCAATCCAAACGCCTTCAGGTCATGTTGGGCCTGACCAACCGTGTCAGTCGCCCGGCCAGAAAAGCACGTGAGCTGGTGAAATCAGGTTTGCTCGGCAAGTTGTACGGCACCTCCGTACACCTGGTTGCAGATCAGACCAGATTGACGAAGCCTGCCTATTGGAAGACCTGGATGGCTTCTCGGGAAAGAGCCGGCGGTGGCAAGCTGATCTATCACGGCCTCCACTATCTGGATCTGGTTCACTTCATCGCGGGCGACCAGATCTCAGAGGTCACCGGGTTTACCAGGAACGTCGGCGGACAGCCAATCGAGGTTGAAGACTCGGCGGTCTTGGCCTTCCGTCTAGGAGAAGGTGCCGTCGGTACCCTGAACACGGGCTACTATCTAAACCGCGGCTACAGTACCTTGGTAGCGGTTTGGGGTTCCCAGGGTTGGCTCCGCTTCGATCTAGCCGCCGGTCCACCCATGACCTGGGCGTCGACTCATCCGGAGGCTCCCAAGGGCGTCCAGTCGTACTACTACCCGGTTGAGCCAGACACCTATTACCTGATGATCGAGGACGCCATCAACGCGGCGCGGGGACTGGCAGAACCTCCCATAACCTCGGAGGAAAGCTATCATGTCTTGAAGGTCGTGTTTGCTGCCTACCGTGCAGCAGCTGAGGGGACGACCCAAGGGGTCTCATAAGGGATAGCAGGAACCGTCATGGCCATCAACAGCCTCAAGACGCGTGTGGCTCTGGTAACGGGAAGTTCTCGCGGAATCGGACGGGCGACCGCGCTTAAGCTCGCGGAAGAAGGGGCGGCGATTGTTGTCAATTACCACCAGCAGAAAAAGTCGGCTGAGGAGGTCGTCCAGCAGATTATCGGCGCCGGGGGGCGTGCCACAGCGATCCAGGCCGATGTCGGAGATCGGTCGGCCGTCGCGCAAATGGTAGGCCAGGCGGTCGACCTGCTGGGCCCCATCGATATCCTCGTCAACAACGCCGGAATTGCCTGCTATGGAGAGCTCTCTCGCTACAGCGAAGACGAGTTCGATTCGATGTGGCGGACCAACGTGAAAGGCGTGGTCCAATGCACTGCTGAGGTCGCTCCCTCGATGATTGAGACAGGCTTTGGCCGCATCATCAACCTGTCTTCGATAGCCGCTCTCGGAACCGCCTTCACGGGGACCACCTTTTACGGTGCCACCAAGGCCGCTGTCTTGACCTTGAGCAAGAGATTTGCCCTTGAGTTGGGACCACATGGTATCTGCGTCAACGCCGTCTGTCCGGGATTGATCGCAACCGACATGCCATTTCAGGGCAAGACAAAAGAGGAAATCGAAGAAATGATCGGTGCCTTCTCGGAGAGGGCTATGCTCCGGCGAACCGGTAAACCCGAGGAGATAGCCAGCCTGATAGGTTTTCTCGCCTCGGACGAAGCCGGTTTTATCACCGGGCAGACCTTGACTGTCGACGGAGGTCGGATGGACTACCTGACTCACTGAGACCTAGTTTCAATCAAGTCTATCGATGCCTGACAGAACTCTCAACTTTCGGTGAAGTCGGACTCCAATGGTTTTGCCTGAGCCGAGGGCAAGCTCATGGAAAGGAAGCCGCAGATTGAAACTCGGCCACGTTCGCAGCCTACCCAAGAAGAGCTTGCTCTTGATCCGTCTCGTGGCTCAAGCTGTGCTGCTCCTGCGTTTGTATATTCTTGTGACAGCGATGAACAGCAAGCTCATGCTCCCGCTCGAGTTCAGCTTCGTGTTCGGCTGACTCAGCCTGAAAGATTTCTGAGACAGTGGGAAGTCTTTCTAGTGGCATTTGATTGCGAAGCTCGGGCGAAGGCGTGACGCTTAGGCACAGGTCGACGGAACGAGCTAGAGCCGTCACAGATGGGAAGAATAACCCCGATTGTCGTGATGGGTCCAGGATAGAGATCGAAAGAGACTGGGTTCAATTAATCGGGAAAGCCAAGATGCTGGCTCAGGCGCACTTTTGCGACGGGTCCGTCGCCACCCGCCAGGATTGCGCCTCTCTCGAGTGTCCTCAATGTATTTGCTGGCGTGGAAGTTGAAGATCTGGGCCGCTCCGAAGGACCCGATCCAGGTTCTTTACAAGTGCAGCAACCGCTTGGGGTCATCAAACAGGAGTTTCAGTTGATGACGAGCTACAAGCTCCCCAAGAGCTTCGATCTGGCCAAACAGCGACTCTACCCCCACAAGCCCGCTCCTGGAGAAGGCGTTTCAGTTTCATTGTGCTTGAGCACAAACATGGCAAAGGTCGTCGTTTTTGGATTGCTAGATTTCGCCTCGCTGGCGCACTTCTACCTGAAGCACGATAACGAACACGAGGTTGTCGCCTTCTCCGTCACCAAGGAATACCTGCCTCAGGACAAGGTCTTTGAAGGTTTACCGATAGTAGCGTTCGAGGAGGTGGAATCAATTTACACGTGTTCAGACAATCACTTCTTCATACCGATGTCCCACCGCAGGATGAACCGGCTTCGTCAGGCAGTCTACGATCGAGTCAAAGCGAAGGGTTATCGTTTGATTAGCTAGTGCCCGTCCGGAAACCGGGGTTCCCAGAACTGTAATCTGTTGAATCGGAACCACTTTTTATACCTGAGACTGCTGACAGACCGACTCGACCCAGCTCGATCCAGAGCGAGGACGAGCGAGCGAGGGCGCACGGGCCAAAAAACACCGGTTCGGCGCAGACCTCTCCCTGAGTCGGAGCCACAGGGAGTACGGTCAGCCACAAAAGACTACAACAGGAGTCGGGCCAGGACGACCAGGTTATAGGTCAGGACGCTGGCATGGACGTAGCTTTGAAAGTGAGGCCAGCCTTTCCAGCTACAGCGGTGGAGACCGAAGGTGTGCTTGAGGGTCCCAATGCACCCCTCGATCCCGGCGCGGAAGCGTTTGAGTTGTTTGTAGACCCAACTGGAACGCACCATGCTCTCGACCGTCAACCCACACTTTTTGGAAAAGGCCACGTCCTGTACCCCCTGCTCTTTGGCCCAGCTCAGGTTGGCAGCCGAGGCAAAACCGCCATCCCAGGCGCTCTGGCGCGGGACCTTCCCGTACAGCTGTCGATGACGCTCTAAGAAGGGTTGCACATAGTTGCTGTCGGCCGGATTCCCCCGTTCCACCACACAATCCAGGATCAGCGACGAGGCGCCCGTGCTGACAAACACTTTGTGGCCGAAAACCGTTTCCCGAGGGCTCTTCTTGATAATATCGGTGTGCTCTTCGAAGAGGGAACAGATCTTCTCCTGGGCCGCGACGGCCTCGCCCGAAAGGACCCGTCGTTGAGTCTGCTCGATGACTTGGTGCAACAGCTCCAGATAGTGGGCCAGTTGCGCCGCCCCGGCCAGACTGAGGGGATCGCTCCACTGCGCCGACGCGGCCAGCGCCTGCTCGGCATAGTGGGCCGTCTTGGACGCCACCTTGATCAGATCGCGGTAACTCTCCAGGCGCTTCTTGCCGCGGCGGTTGCGGATGTTCAGGACGCGCCGCTTGGCCCGTCGCGTGTGATCGACGAAGCCGATCCCTTCCCAGTCCCGCAGCCGCCCCAGCCACCGGGTGACGACTCGAATGCCGTCGTACAACAGCTCACTGTCGAGCGGATAGTGGACGTTGGTCTGGACCGCCGTGGCATCGACCCGAATCCGTTGGCCTTTTTCCAGACCCCGAGCCTGCGCCCAGCGCACCAAGTGGTCGTTGATCGCCTTCCATGTCCCCGGCTCAATCTTCCCCAGGTTCTCCGCCAGGGTGGCTTTGCTGATCGACGCCCCATAGGGCAAGCGACAGAACCTCTGACAGCTTTGCGAATCCACCAGATGAAACTCCAGCTTGCGATAGCTGAACTGATGCAGCTGTTTGATGACGGCACAACGCAGCACCTGCTCGGCCGTCAAACCGGGGGCGCCGACACTGGAATCGACCCTGTCAGAGAGATCTTGTACTATCAGCTCCAGCGTCTGGGGATTGTCGTCCAGGATGCGCGAGATCACCTTCAATTCATTGGCCAGTTGGTGATCGGGCCATGGTGGGGAAAGGGGGCGTTGTTTTTCACGCTTTTGACGCATCTTCGAACTCCTGAAATCGTCCTAAGTCGTTTCAGTCTAATTGTTTACACCAGATAGTCTAGCAAACGACCCTGACAATTTCGGAGCTTGAAAAAGCCCTCTTTCCCCTTCCTTATCAATTACTTACGGATTTCCGGACGGGCACTAGCTACATCAGCTCGAAGGCGACTGTGTTCCCCCAAGCCGAATTTGGGGAGAACTGCTTTATTCTGGAGGACAACACCATCCAGCCCTACACGCAGATCGGAAATAACGTCATGCTATGGAGCGGCAATCACCTAACCGACACTAACAGCTACAGGCTGATGGCGGAAAAGACGGGGCTAAAGCTTGACATCGAAGTGGGAGGTAACTACTACATCGACTCGATCGTTGATCGCTATCGCGAGGTCACGCGCACGGAGTATCTTCGAATCCTTCGCGAGTCGCCTCTGCTCCTTATCAAGAACGCCCTTGTCAACGTGCTTGGGTCCTTCTCAGTAGGGTACGCTGTCGGAATGCCCGATGCCGTGAACTACGGGATTGCGTTATCAGGACTAGTGTTGCTTGGCCTACTGGTTTGTCTTCGTGAGTACTGGATGATCCTGGCAATTGGAACCTCGAGCATCGGCTTTGCGCCCTATTTCCCACCGATTCAGGCCTACATGTTCGGTAGTTTCATATTGCTCAGCTTTGTCGCAGCCAAGATTGCGTTCGACGACGGAGGAGTGTCTCGCGTTCTGCGAGTGCTGAGATCCAGGTGACAGATTTATCCGGACACAGGTTTATCTAGACACAATGAAGTCCTCGGCTTCCAGCCTTTCGAACCCCAACGCAAATAGGGACGGGGCGCTCCCTTGCGAAGTGCAGTTGCTTCTAGCCTGTCTTCGCACTGAAATGGACCCGATGAATGCCCAGCGCATTACCGGTCTGATTCAACGGGAGGAGATTGACTGGCTCTACTTGCGAAGGCTTGCCGATAGGCACGCCGTGTTGCCGCTCTTGTACTACAACATATCGCGACTCTGTCCCGAGCTGGGAGATCTTCCCGTGCTGGCACAGCTGGAGCAGAGTTTCCGTGCCAATGCCGCCCGCCATCTCCATCTCGCGGGTCGCCTTTTAGAGTAGGCACTACGTGCCGACGGCCCCTGGCCGTAAAAGGTAGTTTTGGGACGTGGCAGCCGAGGACGGAAAGGGAGGCTACTTGACACGCTTGCTGGTGGAGAGGAGCATCGCTGCCCATGAGCCGGTGGGGCGGTCCGATCGCCATCGCGGAGATCCTCTTGACGAGCAACAACTTCCAGCGCTACATCGCCTGGAAAGGGGGACAGGTGCGGCGGGCAGTCCACCACCATGTCTCCCGGATGCTGTCGTGCCGGACCGCGAAACTGGGGCTGCATTTGTTTGGGTGCTCCAACTGTCCTACCGTCAAGGTCGTACCCCACAGCTGCAAATCGGTCTTCTGTTCCAGCTGCGGGAAGGTCCGCACCGACCAGTGGTGCGACGAGCTCCTCTCGGATCTCCTGGAGGTGCCCTATCGGCACTTGGTCTTCACCCTGCCGTGGGAGCTGCGGCTGGTGATCCAGGACAACCGTCGGGTCCTGCTCAACGTGTTGTTTCGAGCCGCCGCGGATGCTGTCTTGAGTCTCAGCGGGCAGGGACCCACCCCACGAGGGCGCAAGAGCCAGCCCTGGCTGGCGGCCAGACGTCCAAGCCGGCGCTACTTGCCAGGCCTGATCATCGTCTTGCACACCTTCGGGTCCGACCTCAAATGGAACCCCCATCTCCATATGATCGTCACCGCCGGAGGGCTCAACGGCGCCGGCGATCGCTGGCAGGCCGCCCCCCAACGCTATCTCGTCCCGGCCCCCCTGCTGGCTACGGAGTGGAAGTTGAACGTCCTCCACGGAGTGCGCCGCGCTCACCAGTCCCAGCCCCTGGTGCGTCGCCGGCTTCGAAGCGACCCCCGACGCCGGATCGAGGTGGACAAGCTCTTGGGGCACATTCGCAAGAAGCGCTGGCATATCCTCATCGGTCCGTCGTTGAAAAGTGCCGACCAAGCCGTCCGTTACGCCTGCCGTTATACCAAGCGGCCCGTGATTGCCGAAGGGCGCATTATCAAGTTCGCTCAGGGCCACGTGACCTTTCGTTTCAAGGACTATCATCAGGACCGGAAGATCCGAGTCCGAAAACTCCCCGTGTTGACCTTCATTGACCGTTTGGTTCAACACCTGCCGGAGGTCGGGTTTCGACAAGTCCGTCACTATGGGTTATTCTCGAACATCAAACGCACCAAGCTCCTGAAGAGGGCTCGTCAACTTTTAGCCCAGAGGAAAAAACGCCGTTCCAAGCCCCAGACGTGGGAGCAGAGGCGCCAGGCAGCGGGGGACAGGAAGCCTCTTTCTTGCCCGCGATGTGGCCATCCGATGGAGCTTTGGTGCCTTTTATTCGGACCACCCCGTATGATCGCGCAACTGCTTGGGATCGAACCACAGACAAAGGTCCCTCCCAATCTCTTGCTGACTCGATCACAGGTCTTAGCTGTCATGATTTGACTATTACAGCTCGCTTCGCTTCGCTATCGAAATTCCGAGACTGTTAAGTCTATGCAAGGAGTTGGATGAGGAGGGGATTCCCGCGATTCCCTATAAGGGACCGGCTCTGACGGCAACGGTCTATGGAGACCTGTCGCTCCGGAATGCCGGTGATCTGGACATCCTGGTTCGTCGTCAAGATGCTTGGCGGATTCGCGATTTTCTCCTCTCTCGAGGCTATCGTTCCAAAGAGGAGTTCACTCAAGAGCAGGAAACGGCCCTGCTCAAGGCCTATTTCAACTATTCTATGATTGACGATGAAGCCAATGTCTGGCTAGAGGTACATTGGGCGTTCGTGCCTAGATACTACTCCTTTCGACTGGAATTTGAGGATCTCTCGCCGCGCCTGGAGTCCGTCACCCTGGCGAGCACTAAACTTCTCAATCCCTCACCAGAGGATCTTCTTCTGATCCTCTGCCTTCATGGAACCAAGCACTGCTGGATACGACTGCAGTGGATCTGCGACGTGGCCGAACTGGTGCGAGCCTATCCAGCTCTGGATTGGGACCGGGTCGCCCAACAGACGGCCGAGTTGGGGGGACAGCGAATGATTTGGCTGGGTCTATTCCTGGCCCAGGATTTTCTGGGTGCGATCCTGCCGAATAGAGTGCGGGAGCAGGCAGAGGCCGACCCGGCGGTGCGACCACTCGCGGCCCAGGTGGGGAAGTACCTGTTCGATGAGTCCACGCCGGACCCTGGTGAGTTTGCCAGGTTCCGGTTTCAAGTCAGAGCGAGAGAGAGGTTCCAGGACAAAGCCCGCAACTGGTTCTACCTGGCTACCTCGCTGAACGAAAAAGACATTGTTTTTCTCAGCTTGCCCAGGTTCTTGTTTGTGCTCTATCCCCTGACCCGGTTGATTCGACTAGTGGCTACCTATACGTTGAACCTGATTGCCCCAAAGCGGTAGGAGCAACCATGAAGGATCCCCTCTAGACGCCGGCTGGTACGATGACGAAGTCCCTCACCAGAAGATGGGTCTCTTCATCTTCGAGCCGCACCTCCAGCACCATCCGATAGTCTCCGTGAGGCAATTGATCCAATGGAAGCCGCGCATTGATGTTGGCCGGGCTGGTATTGTCGGGTGTGAAGTTGGTCCACTGCCCCTCGAAGATTCTCTCGTCTTTGTGGTTGAGGAGGAGAATGCGGTAGCTTCCGGATTGAGTATTCTGGACCCCAATCTTGCCATGTAGATAGAGGGTTTCCAGCCGGGTGAATTTTCCGTTGACACGAGGAATCAGGACGCGATCTCCTATCTCCAGGGGATTCTGCACGATCGTGACGTGCTTACCCTGCTTGATCCGGTACCCCGATTGGGATTCCGGCTCTTTCCAGCCGCCGGCCAGAACCAACGAACTGGGCCTGAATCTACCCAAGGGAGAAAGTTTCAGCGCCCGAACCGCTCGGGACATCAGGCCGGTTCGGTTGTCCCTGATAAAGGCGGTTAGCCGATATTCCCCAGGATCCAGGACCAAGAGGTTCTGATACACAAAGCGGGTGTCCGATTCCTTGCCTTTCTGGGGGCGAATCTCCACCGTATCCCTGACGCCTCCTTGCGTTTGCTCCAGCGGATCCCGAGCCAGCATGATGACTTCCAGGTTGAGCGCGTCGGCTCCTGACAGGATTTTCAACTGCCGGTGATTGAACGCCAGCAAGATCGGAATCTGGTAGCGGCCGGATGAGTCCGGAAAGTATTCGGCAGAGATCGCCAGTGGAAAGTCCGAAACCGGCGCATCATCCATGACGGCTTGAAGCAGTTTGAACTCCCGCTCTGGAGGAGTGAGGTTTCGGTAGGGTTTGTCGGCGTAGTAACCCTTTCGATAGGCCAACGTTGGGTAGCTGATTCGGGTGCGCACCTCTACCTTTCGAAAGCGTCCGTCAGCCGGGGGCGCCGGGGTGTAGTAGCCGATCAGGTAGTAATGGCCCGAATCCTCTCGGGCCATCCTGAAGATCTGGGAGAGATCGTTGTCGTCCATCAGAGAGGCTCCGCCCGTATCGGCGGCTAGTGCATAAAGGGTCTCCCGAGACTGTACCAGACTGGCCATCTGGTTCAGATCTGCCCTTCCGGTGTAGATTCCAGTTCCTCCCCCTCCTCCCCGATGTGCACCCCCTCCTGGGGAGAGCGCGACCAGGCCTCTGGAGTCGACCGCATAGATGCTGATGTTGGAGCGATTGCATAAATCCGTGGTCCAGCGCATCTGGTCGTCGTTTTCGATACCGCGGCTGCTGAAGCCAGATGAGAAGTAGATCAGGGCCTTGCGTCCCGTAACCTCGCGGAAGGCATCCGCCACCGCCTGGATAGCGCTCAACTGCTGGTTGGTTTCAAACAAGGCGAACTCGGTTTCATCCGCGATGAATCCGCCATCTGAAGCCGCTTCAGCGGAATCGTCTTCGGGGAGGGACACGTCTATTCCCTGTTCGCCGCTGCTCAGTCTTCCGATAGCCTGGCTCAGGATGACCCGGTCCGACGTAAAATCGGTGAGCATTTCCAGCCCATTGTCGAAGGCCAGGACGGCGACCGAGTCGGATGCGTCAAACTGTTCCTGGAGGAATTTGTGAGCAGCCTTCTTCATCATTTCCGCATCCTGCAGGTCTGCAGAGGAAAAGTTGAAGAAAAGAATCAGCAGTCGTTTGTCTGGAGCCATCGCCTGGTTGGGTTCCGAAGCAAGCGCCGGGGAGCGAGGAGGCTGATAGGGACGATCTGCTTCGATCCGGGACGAGGTCAGGGGAAGCGAGATCTCCTGGAAGTGGTCGATCGTCTGGACCTGCCCTTCTTCCAGGAGTGTGAAATCGTCGCGCGTCAGACCCATGACGGGGCGGCCATCGGAATCCACGATTCGGACATCTACCAGGACTAGATTGGCGGATACCTTGAAGCCTACTTGAGGCTCCTGAGCCTGTGTGGGTAGGCACATCAGAAGCATAACGAAGAGGCCGAAGACAGGTGCGGGGGAAGGCCTTCGTGTGATTCTCATCGAAGTCCTCGAGGCAGGCGTCTCAGGCGGCGGCTCGGTGAGGGTCTCATGAGTGTTCAAAACATGAACCGAAAGCTGAGCTGAATTCGCCGGGTCTGCCCAACGGAGGTCACCTGCCCAAATCCTCTTGAGTTGACCACAGTGTTGAGTCCGGCGAAATTGATGTGGTTGAGCAAGTTCGACGAGGTCATCACGATCAGAATACGCTGCCCGTCGTTCTTCAAGGGAATGGATCGGGCCAGATTCAAGTCCAGTGTCCAAGACCCGGGTCCCTCGATCGTGTTGCGACCAGCGTTTCCGAACGTTCCTGAGTCGGGAAGTCGAAAGGCGGCGGTGTTGAACCACTCCAATGAGTTTCGCTGCGAGGAAGGGAGGCTTATGGCCTCGCCAGTGCCGCTGGCTCGCTCACTGGCCTGGGAAGCACTGCCACTGTTGTTGATCTGGTTACCCAGAACACGTGCCGTGAAAACTCGCCCGCTGTTGGCGCTCAAGTTGCTGGTAACGAACCAGTTGCTCAGAATCGTCTGCCCTATGCCGGAGTCGCGAAACCAGCGATGCCGGTCGCCGAAGGGAAGCTCCCAGAACGAGCCCAGCCGAAGCCTGTGCTGTTGGTCGATACTGGAACGCCCCCATTCCGAGTCGAGGTCATCGTCGTTTTGGGCTACGATGCGGTTGCCTCCCGACAGGGTGGAGGCGTTGTCCAGGGACTTGCCGAACTCATACTGCGCGTTCAGAGAGAATCCGGACCTCATCCGGCGCATCGCCAAAACCTGAAGACCGTGAAAGGCTGAGGAGCCGCCCGGTGTCAGGTACAGAAACTGAGCAGTATCCGCGATTCTTGATTGACCGTCGCGCAAGCGATTTGGTGCGCGCAGCAGCTCCAGCCCCGTGCCTCTGGATCCCGCGTAGCCGAGGCTCAGGAAGAAGTTACGGGGAAGTGTCTGCTGCCACGACAGATTCCAGGTCTGCACTGCCGGAAGCCGAAAATTCGGATCCACCGCATAGGTGTTGGCCACGTCCTCCACGAACTGCTCGGTGAAGGCCGATTGGATGTCGAGAAAGTCCGTCCCGGAAGCCGTTGTCTGTACGGCAAACCCAAAGGGAGGTTGGGATATCAGTTCGTTGGCGAAGAATCCATAGGATTCGTCGGGATAAAAGACACCGTAGTTGGCCCGCAGGACCGAGGGCATCCTGCCGGAACGAAGCCGGTAGGCGAGGGCAATCCGAGGAGCCAGATTATTGCGATCGTTTTCGACGAGAGCTCGTGTGAAGGTTCCAGAGAAACTTCCTGAACCTCCTGGGGTGACCGTTTCTGCGGCAGTGAATCCGGCTGCGACATCGAGATTGGCCAGGCGGTCGTAGCGCTCTACTAGCGGCTCGAAGAACTGATACCTCACACCCCACTGCAGGGTCAGCCGTGAGTGCATCCGCCAATTGTCGTTGAGAAAAAGCGCAAACTCGCGGTTGCGCAGGTAGTGATCGGTATTGCCATATTGGATTCGGCTGCTTTGGGCCGAGCCGAGCAGGAAGTCGGCCAAATCGTAGCCTGTCCCCACGACGGGACGGCCTGCGGCGTAGAGACTGGTGGCCACGCCCGCGAAGGTCTGAGATCCTGCGCCGAGCGGGTTGTCCAGACGATTCCAACGGTTCCAGCTGACGTCTCCTCCCACTCGAAAGAAATGTCCTGCTTTCGTCCACCGAATTGAGTCGGAGATCTGATTGGATTCCCGGACGCTGAAAGAGGAGCTTCCGTCGTTCAAAGAGCTGTAGTTCGTGAAGGCCAGGGTGGGTAGCCCGTAGTCAATGGGATCTCCCGACGTGTTCTGGATTCCCACTTCGGCGCTGATATCACGACGGTTGGCAAAGGGATTGAGGTTTTCGTTCCGGTTCCGATTCCAGACCACGCGCGGGTTGTGTAGTAGTCCGGGGCGGAAGGTCTGATTGAGGCTCAAAGACACGTTCTGGCCCCGTCCACCACGGCTCCCCCCTAGATCAGGGAAAACATTGAAGCTATCCGCTCTGGTTCGATTCAGGTTGTAACCACCACTCAGCCGTAGGGACTCCGAGAGAGAATACATCAGTCGTGTGTTGATGCTCGTCCGAGAATTGTCCAGCGACTGCTGGTTCAGGAAGTTGAGAAAAGGGTCTGTGCGATTGGCCAGTGGAACGAACTCCAGAAGCGCTAGCGCAGTAGGATTGATCTGACTCGAGGAGAGGCGCGCATTGGGAAACGGCTCGCCCGAGTTGGGGTCGAAGATCTGCACCGACGTCCCTGAAAGAGGGCCCGATCGGTAAGCTGTCTGGGAGAAATCTCCCAGGCGCTCCAAAGCGGTCGGTACGGATGCGTATTGACTCTGAAGCTGCTGACCCCAGCTGGCGTCGACGTTGACGAAGAAGAACGATCTTCGGCGACGGGCGAACGAGATACCCGGGTTCGAGTCAGAGCCCGGGAGAGGTCCCCCGAGCGATAGGCTGCTGTTCCAGGAGACGTAGTCGGGATCAGGGGTTTCACCACCATCGAGAGAATAGGGCTTGGCGTCCAGGGCTGAGGAGGAGAATCCGGCGCTGACGCTCCCCTGGATGCGGTTGGCCCGAGAGAAACCGATGCGGGCTCCACGAACGCCTCCGCGTCCGAATCCCCGCCCGCCCAGGAGGCGACCCATGATCTGGCCCTCGCTCATACCGGGTCCCATTTCCCCCCTGTTGGAGGCGCCCAGGATCATCACTTCGTCCGACTGTCCCGTCTCCGAAGTCAGGGCATTGGTAGGCGCTCCAGGCGTTTGAATCCGGATTTCCTGAAAAGGGTCTTCCTCGCGTTGGGGTCTTCGGTTCCCGGCTCGTTGTCTTCGTGCTTGGGGTAAGGGTTCTTCCACCTTGAAGAATTCCCCTTTGAATTCAAGATTCCACCGATAGTCTCTCCAGGTCGTCGCAGTCTCCAGTCGGAAGCTACCGCCGCCCCCGCCTGGAAATCCGCCGCCACCACCGGGAAATCCGCCGCCACCACGGCCTGGTCGTCCGCCTCCAAATCCTCTCCCGCGGCCTCCCCCGAAACCCTCCCTATTCATCTTGAGCTCTTGATACAGGGGCAGAGTGATCGGCTTCTCATGGTCCCATTCAAGCTCCAGCTTCAGCTCAACGCCGGTGATGAAGGATCCCACGCCAAAGCGCATCTCTACCCTCAATGGCATCCCCGATTCGGGGTCCACCCAGAGTCGTCCCCGCTCCACGTGGATCCCCGATATCTTGGGCTTGACCTTGAGCTCTATGGCCTCTCCGGAATCCAGAGTCGCGGGGCCGATGACCTCCGCCTTCCTCAGGAAGTCTCCCAGAGTGAGCAGGTCGGTCTGTAGCTCGGGGGCGAAGTTGCCAAAACGCCTGCCTCTTCCGCCTCTTCCACCCTGTGAGGGATCCACCGGGACCCCATTGCGCGTCGAGCTGAGTACGTCTCTTCGCAGCTGTTCCGGGTCTCCGTGATAGTGGGTTTCGTAGCTTTCCAGATTCTGTTTTCCAAAAGGTGCGTCTATCAGCGTCTGGTTCTCAACCTGTACCGAGTACTGGGTGAGCAGCTCCTTTCTAAGCGCGAGCGCCTTGCGAGCTCGTTCGACAATATCCCCGTTGCCGGAGTTGGCTGTTAGAAGGCCCAGGGACAATAACAGCACCTGGCAGCAGTAGACGAAGCGTTTTCTCGATCCCGATTCGGGAGGTCGACGCGGCATGTAGCTCCTTGAGCTCGGTGCAAAATAAATTCGGTTCGTGGACGTGGCGGCGGTCTCCAGGCCGCCATGGGACGAGCCAACGGCTCAGCCCAAGCAGACTCTTCGGCCTGGAGACCGAAGCCACGTTACGTCCCAGTGTACTAAGTCAATGGTTATTTACGCGGTGCGGGCCGCTTTGTTTCAGCTGAGGCGGAGTGGACAAGAAGAGCCCCTAGTAATCAACAATCTGGGATTTTTCCTGGTCCGCGCAGTCCTTTCCTGGACCTCAGTCGGCTGCTCTACCAGTCGGAGTGCTTATACCTGCTGGCCCAGTTGACACCTTGCCAGCTGGTCTGTTTGAGGGGACGTATGAACAAAAGCCATCTGGGCTCTGAAAGCGTGGGCTCTAGATAGTCGGGACCATGCTGGCCGAGGTAGCGAATCGACATTCGCCGTGCGATCGCCACCCAGGCTCCGCCCGTATTCGGCCTTTCGATGACAGTGGCCTCGCCCTTGACCAGGACGCGCTGGTTGTATCTGGTAGAGTCGATACAAAGGCAGACGTGCGGCCGCCGCTCAATGTAGCCGGCCCAGACGGAACGTGCTCGAGGGATGATGTAGAAGCCGTCATCACCGTGCTCAAACCAGCACGGAATCACATAGGGCCAGCCTTCGTCGTCCACACAGCCCAGTCGACAAATGGGGTCACCTGATAAGAACGTGTCCATCTCGGCTGGGGTCAGCTTTCCGACCTTTCCTCTCCAACTGTTGTCTGAAGCCATGGGTAGATTGTGAAGCAGTCGGTCCGTCGAAGCGAGCCTTCGAGCAAACTTTCAGACCTTAGCCCCTGGAGCTGGCGGACGTGGTGGTGGCCTCCGAGCCGCCGTTGTTCGAGCCATAGGCTCGAAGGAAAGAATGCGGCGGCACGGAGGCCACCGCCACGTCCCTCGACTGAAAAGAAACGGCCCCGTCAGTACCGGGTCGCTTTCAGCGAACCGGCACCGACGAGGCCGCACTTCTTGGGAAGCTAGCCCGCCTAGAGAGGGGTAGCGAAGCCGATCAATCTTCTACCAGACAAGAGCATGAGTAGGCGCCGACCATGCGACGCTGGCTGTCTCGATCTCCTGCTCCTGGTCACTGCACTGCGGTGTTCGGCGGAGGGTTGGGCGGTCCTTCGGCTCCGGAAACTCCGCGCTGATCTCCTGCAGGGTCGCCTTGGCCTGCTGGAACTCCTCGGTGTCGACCAGCACCTCCTTCTTGATCGGAAGGTAGGTGATCTCGCCATACGTATTAACGATCCTCTCGTAGAAGGCCGGATGAGTGCGGAAGAAGCTAGCCGATTTGACGTACCCCTTCTCGCTGGCCATCTTATCGAAGAACGTGATGAATCCAGAGGGATCATACCCTGCATTCCAGGCGTACTGGGCACCGAGCTGATCGGCCTCTTGTTCGAAATCACGGCTCACTCC
Source organism: Acidobacteriota bacterium (assembly GCA_965222655.1). Taxonomy (GTDB): domain Bacteria; phylum Acidobacteriota; class UBA6911; order RPQK01; family JAJDTT01; genus CAUZIZ01. Next base: position 433,408 of record CBDCUP010000020.1, on the reverse strand, counting down.
GAGGAGTGTCAAATTCAACGCCATTCCGAGTCCCATGAATCCATACTGCAGCGCGTAGTAGGTCCCGATTCCCGCGGCACCCCCGGTGAGAATGACCGACGCCATCTGGGCTGCCTGGAACAGAATACTGGTGAGGTTGGCCTTTTTCTGAAGGCGTGCCCCATGTCGAGCCGTGACGTGGGCAATCTCATGGGCCAGCACTCCTGCCAACTCCGATTCCGTCTCAGCTTTCTCGATCAGTCCCGAATTCACGAAGAGGAAGCCGCCCGGCAGCGCAAAGGCATTGATCTCATCGCTTGCCAGGACTTCCACCTGGAGAGGAACCGTGAGATCCGAATGGTCGGCGATGCGCTCCGCTACCTGCTGCACGTAAGCAGTCACCTCGGGATCGTCGATCTCCGGAGGCATGGCACCCATGGATTTCATTTCCCGAACCGCCCGCTCACCTATCAGAACGTCTTCTTCTTGCCCTTCCTTTATAACGCGAATTCCGATGTCTTCGGCGTCTCCGTATCGGCGTTCCCGGGCCCGAGCCGACTCCAGGTCGTTTTCAATCTGAAGCTTCTTCGCAGGCCATTCCTTGATGAGCTCCAGTTTGGCCAGCTTGTTGTCGTAGCCGACAGGCAGCAACTGCTTGCGCTCCAACTGCTTCTTCTCCAGACGCTCCTCCAGGGCTAACACCTGGCAGTGCAGATCGGCCCTTTCCTGGCCCATATCCAGGGTGTCTCGAGACTTTGATCGATTCAGCTCGGCGAGCTGTACTCGGGTTGCCTCGATCTCCTGTTTCAGGCTCTTTTCTTCGTTTTCCAACTTTTTCTTCTCTGCCTTCTTCTCCGCTTTCAGCTGCTTCTCGAACGCGTTAAGCTCCTTCTTGGAGAAGTTGAACTCATCCGCATCTTCGAGAAGGTCGAGGTAGGATTCTTCAACCAGTACGGAAAGTGGGGGCACCGGATCGGGGTCGAGCCAGGCGGCCCACACATTGCCCCAGACCAGAAGAGCACAGAGGCTGGTGGCTAAGAACTTTGCGGTGACATTTCTTGTGGCCATGACGATTCTCCTCCCCCAAACTGGGGTTTCTGGGTTGGTCCAGCAGATCGAGCAGGGACCTGTCCGGACAATTCGTAACTGCGACGGCTCGAACGGGCGAGTTCTTTTCACCGTCCGAAGTCTCCTGGGGAGCCTGGAAGAGTGACGATCTGGTACCGATCTAGTCTGAGTCCCAAAGACGTGAGGGACCGGCTCCAATTGTCAGCTGGGGGGTGAGGTGCACGATTTCGTGTCTGCCGCTCATTCCCCTAATCTCTTCTAGGTCCACCACTTACCTTTCGCTGACCTGGCATCGCCGGCTGATGCCCTGGGTTCTGCTATATAGAGGGAACAGGGGGAAAAAAGGTTCGCCAAAGATTGTAAAGGCTTGAAGGTTCAAGCTGACATTTCTTGACGAAGGGGAATCAGGAAGGGCCCGGACATTCCAGGCTCCTCCCTGACGGATAGCTGCGTTCGTTCGGAGGCGCCTTCCGGAAGGAATCAAACAAATAGCGTCTCACCCGGCATGGACACTGGGCTGGCGGGCGGCTGGGCGTCCCAGGCGTAGGTTTCCGGTGAGAGGCTTTCCTGAGAATTGAGAGCCTCCTCCCAGGTGAGCGTCTTTCCCGTATAGGCCGACATGCGTGCCATGATTCCCATCAGCGTGCTCGTGGCCATGTACCTTCCGTTGTTGATCACTTCACCTTTTCGGAGTGCTTCGTACATCACATTGTGTTCGAGCTGATGCATGTCGGTTCGCTCGTGCGGCCATTTCCAGGGAGTCTGCCCATCTATGGTGTATTCCATCAGATTGGCCCGCCCTCGGGTACCGAATACAATGTCGACAAACTCACTACTGCAGCGGGGCTGCTGGCGGGTGGCGGCAAAGTACTTCGCGCCATTTGCATACTCGAACACCGCACTGAAGTGGTCATAGATGTTTCCGTTCGCTTCGCCGATGCGGGTCTGGCGTCCGCCGGTAGCGACACAGCGAATCGGGTTCTGATCCTTCATCAGCCAGGCGATTTTGTCGAGCTCATGGACGAACTGTTCTACGATGAAGTCCCCCGACAACCAGGTGAAGTTGTACCAGTTCCGCATTTGCCAATACATGTCGGTATCGTTGGGACTCCGCTCAACCGTTCGAGAATAGCCGTTGAAACGGGTGCTCTGGACCGAGGCTATATCTCCCAAAGCTCCTTCGTGTATCTGATTGATGGTTTGCCGCATACCCGTTTCGTACCGCCAGCAGAGACCAGAAACGAGGGAGAGATTCTTCTGCTTGGCCAGCTCGGCAGACTCTAGAACTGAGCGGATGCCAGGAGCGTCTACCGCCACCGGCTTTTCGGCGAAGACGTGCTTTCCGGCCTCGAGACAAGCCCTCAGATGAATCGGCCGAAAATGAGTAGGGGTTGCCAGCAGGACCACATCCACGTCCGAGGACAGTAGCTGCTGATAGGCATCGAAACCCACGAAACAGTGGTCCCTGGGCACTGTCACCCGATTGGACACATCCTCTGACTTCCTCAGGTTCGTAAGGCTATTGTCCAGTTGATCGGCGAAGGCATCCGCCATGGACACCAATTGAGTGTTGGGGTCTGCTCGCAGCGCCTGGGCAGCGGCTCCGGTCCCCCTGCCACCACAGCCGACCAACCCAATGCGAAGGATCTCGCTTCCATCGACGTAGCCGGCTCGCACGCTCGACGCCACGCCGGCACTCACAACCGTTGCCGCCGACTGTTTCAGAAAGGAGCGTCGTGAGGTTGAAGTACTCTTCTTGGACACCGGCCTCTTTTCTTCCATCTTGGTTCCTTTCAATGGCTAGGCGAATGCGATGTGACTATTCTGATGTGACTATTCTATAGAAGACTTCCGGGTTCATCAAAGGACGAGTTGCCGGTTTTCGCACTCGATACCGGTGTGGGGAGACGAGCCCCCGGATGGCTCACTGCATCTAGGGCCCTGTGCTCGATGAAGAGTTCACAGACGGATCAACTTGTGGAATGCAAGAGAAAGTGTCGGGACCCTGAGAGAACACTGGTAGAGGTCGTGCTGCCGAGCTGCGACCGATCAAGAGACGTCAACCCCAACTGGGTTGCGTCTTACAGCCCAGCGACTGTGTTGGTTTTGTCAAGCAAAATTAAGATTCTGCTGCTAGTGGTGCCCTCCAAGGATCATCGTTCTTGACCATCCTATTGAGGCCCGAGGCATCAGCACGACCTCTACCAAGGAGCCCTAGATCGTGCGGAGGGAACGCTGGTTACATCTGCCAAGATCATCGCTAGCGTTTCTGGCGGATCTCTCATGATTTCCTCGCCCATGAAGTTTTGGTCAGTTATACATCAGCTTGCGATGGTCCATCCTCGGTTTGCCAAGTACAATGATCGAGCGAAACGAGTGCTTGGCGACAGCAGAGACAAGGATCCGAACGCGAGTCGGGTTCCAGGGAGAAACTGAATGTCACTCTTGAAAGGTCGAGTTGCTGTAGTGACGGGTGCCGGGAGCGGGATCGGTGAGGGCATCGCTAGAGCTTTTGTCAACGAGGGCGCTTGCGTGGCATTTGTGGGTAGGAGTGGTGAAAAACTGCTGCAAGCTACCTCGGATCTGCCTCCGGAGCGAGTCCTTTGCTACCCCTGCGACGTTTCTGAACGGGCGACAGTCGAAGCTATGGGCGTCGAAGTGGCAGGCCGCTTCGGTCCCGTCGACTTGCTGGTCAACAATGCGGGCGTCAATACCCTGCGCCGGTCCGTTTCCGAGGTAGATCCGTTGGATTGGGACTATATGATTGCCGTCAATCTCACCGGCGCCTTCAACGGTGTTCGCGCGGTGTTACCGGGAATGCGAAAGCTGAAGAATGGCCTCATCATCAACGTGTCATCGATCGCGGGAAAGCGAGCAAGCCATCTCGCGGGAGTCGCCTACTCCGCTTCCAAACACGGGATGGTCGCGCTCACCCACTCCATCAACGAGGATGAGGCTGCCTATGGGATCCGATCCACGGTTTTGTGCCCGGGTGAAGTGAATACGCCGATCCTGGAACAACGTCCTGTGCCCGTACCCCAGGCGGCTCGTGATCTGATGCTCACACCCGAAGATCTCGCTCAAGCGGCTGTTTTCGTCGCGACCTTGCCTCCCCGGGCGTGCGTCCCGGAGCTGATCATCAAGCCGACGGTGCAGGTCTACAATTAAACAGGTCGCAAGTCACAGTTAAGAGGTCGCAAGTCGCAGGTCGCAGGTCTCGGGTTTGAGGAGTTGTTGCTACGGATGGATTGAATTGCTAAGCTTCATTTTTTCTGTCCAGGTTTGAGAGAGGATTCTTGGAAAGGGGAAACATTGTGAAGAAGTCTGTTAGTGGTGTTCAGGCGAACACTAGCATGGAAGGGATTGCTCGGAGGACGCTGGCTTTTAATGACGAGGCTATGCTTTGTCACTTCAATATGGGAAAAGGGGCGAGGATCCCGTTACACAATCACCGTGCCAGTCAGGTTGGCTATGTGGTCAGTGGTTCGCTCAAGTTTCTGGGTGATTCAGACGAGGACACCTTTATAGCGAATGCTGGAGATTCCTACGTCTTCGGTCCCCACCAGACGCACGGCTGTGAAGTGCTGGAAAACTCTGAGGTGATCGAGGTTTTCTCACCGGCTCGCGAAGAGTACAAGGAATAGTGATCTAACCTGCAGCAGCTGCCAGCAACCGGAGTCCAGAATGCTAGCGAGTTCCCTCAAGAAGAAGCTGAGTAGCGACGAGATCGTTGTGGGCACGTTCCTGACATTCAACTTTTGGGCAGGCCATCTCGAGATCCAGAAAAAACTGGGCATGGATTTCGTTGCTCTGGATCTGGAACATGGTTCAGCGGATCTCAAGACCACCGAAGAGCTGTGCCGGACGGCGCGACTTCTTGACTTGCCCCTGATCGTGCGTCCTGAGGCAAGTGTCTACCATCTTGTCCGAAAGTATGCCGACATGGGACCTTCCGGCTTCCTGATCCCCTGGGTGGATCAGGAAGAACAGATGCAGACAGTCCGCGACGCTGTCTTCTGCCATCCGCGGGGCCGCCGGGGCCCTGGTGGAGCGTCGATTTTTGGGGCAACGAGTCTGGCGCTGGACGGATGGCAGGAAATCGAAGATAACTCCTTCGTGGCCATGCAGGTGGAGACGCCCGAAGGGATTGACGCGATGGGAGAGACGGCTGCCCCCGATTGGGTCGATGCGGTTATGCTAGGACCTTATGACCTCTCCTTGAACATCGGCCACTGCGGTGAGTGGGACCATCCGGTGGTCGTCGAGGCTATCATGAAGGTGCTGGATAAGTCCCAGCAACTGGGCAAACCCTGCGGAATGCCGGTAGGAAGCGTTGAGCAAACCCGCTTCTGGATGGAGCGCGGCTTCAGGTTCTTCCTCTATTCCGAGCCAACGATCATGGCAAAACTACAAGCAGAAGCCTTCTTGAAAGAGATCAAGAAATAACCCCGTCAGCAACCCCGCTCTCAAATCAATAGATGCCTTCCTAAGCAACCTGCGACTTGCGACCTCTTGGATTTAGATAAGCCCCATCTGCTCCAGCAGGACTCGGGCTCCCTCCCGTCCCTCCTCCGTACTCCGCGTGAAGGGCGCAGCCGCGAAGTTGCCGGGGACGCCTCGAAGGTTCATGGCTGACGTGAAGCCTCCGAAGACGGAATCCAGAAGGACAACCGACCTCAACTGAATCACTTTGCGCTGCGCCGCCGCGGCAGCTTTGTAATCCTGCTTGCGAAAGCTGCGCAGAATCTCGACTCCGTATTCGGGTGCCAGCGCAAACAGACCCTCGATAATGCCACTCGCTCCAAGCTGAAGGGCCAGGTCGAAGAAGGTGGTGTGACCTGAGAAAACCGTAAACTCCTCCGAATCCCGAAAATGCTCGGCTGCAAGGCGAAACGTCAGGAAATCCCCAGAGGCTTTGAGGCCCACAATATTGGGGATCTCTGCGAGTTGGCGGATGGTTTCGAATTCGAGTTGGTGCCCAGTCAAACCCGGGTTGTCATAGGGGTATACGGGAAGATCTGTGCCTTCCGCGATGCCTTTGTAGTAGTGGAACAGTTCGTCCTGGCTGAACTTGAAGATAAAGGGAGGGATCAAGGCAACGGCACTCACCGGGTAATTCTCAGCCAGGCGGATTCGGGCCAGCGTCCTTTCGGTGCTGGTGTCGCCGCAGCCCACCAAAACCGGGACCTGTCCTTTTACTTCATCGAAGGTCACGGCGAGGGCCCGTTCAAAGGTCTCGTCCTTCAGGAGCTGCATGCTGCCCATGGATCCCAGCGTCAGGAGCCCGTCAACGCCCGCCTCCAATGACATCCGGATCTGAAGGCGCATGCCTTCTTCGTGTAGGTCTTCTTTTTCGTCCAGCGGAGTTCCGAGGGCCGTGATGACCCCTTCCAGCGATGGGACTGTCTGGTTCATGTCGCTACCCCTTTGTTTTTGTACAAGCTCCCTGACGTCGAGGGTGAGCTGTTGTGCTGGGCTGGAGTCTCTATCCCGCCGGCACCTCTTCTGCCAGGAAGTGAGGAAATTTCTCCTCGAACGTTTCCCGCAGCTTCTGGATTCTTTCGGCGGGAACTGCCTCGGTGGGAGGCCGGGGTGCGCCAGCCTTGAAAGATCCGGCTGCATCAACCGTGGCCTTGGTGAGAGACGTATCGTTGAAGCCTTCAAATGCCAAAGGAATAATCGCCTCCTGAAGAATCTCGCTGCACTGGTGCTGCATGGCGATCGCGGTCGGCAGGTCGCCTCCCTTTATCGCGCGCCACCATTTCATCATGAAGGCGGGAAAAGCATAGACGAAGCTGGCCATGACTCCAGTTCCGCCGACTGCATGACTGATTCCCCAGAGTTGCTCCAGTGGAAAGTGTCCGACCTGGGTTCTGCGAATGCAGTTCAGGTACAAGCTCACATCTGATCCGATCATCTTGGAGCCGCAGAACGTGGGGATCTCCTGCATTTTCACGAAGTCGTCGTCGTTCAGAAGCACCTTAGTAGTACCGGGGTTGTTGTAGGAGATTATCCCGATGTCGGGACAAGCCTCCGCCAGGTCCTGAAAATACTGTAGAGCCTCAGCTTTGGAAAGGGTCTGATAGAAGGGGATGACGTTCATCACGCCGTCGGCGCCTTCTTCCGTTGCGATCCGGGTCCGTCGGATGGACTCCTCGGTGTTGACTGCGCTGGCCCCGACTACCGTCTTTGTCTGGCTCCCTGCACATTCCGAGACGGTGATGCGAGAAATCTGACGCAACTCATCGTCGTTCAGGACGAAGAATTCGCCATTGGTTCCTGTTGTAATGATCCCGTCCACGTTCAGCTGGACCAGTTTCCGTATGTTTTCGCGGTAGCCCTCTTCATCCAGCCGAAACTCAGCGTCGAAGGGCGTCACTACCAGGACATAGAGTCCTTTCATGTTTTCTCTGGTGAGCATTCTTTCTCCTCTTTCTTCCGAAGAAACCAGGTTCTTGAGGAAAGTTGCCTAGTGTTCTCAGGCGCAAATGGTACCATAATCCTCTCGTATTCCTTTTGCAATCCGGTTGAAATCTGTCGCAGAGGCAGGGATTTCATGACGCCAGAAGAACGCTACCTTTTTGATCTTCAGGGCTATCTGCTGGTGCAGCAGGCGCTACCGGCGGAGATGCTGGATCGTCTCAATACGACGATCCAGCAGTTAGAATCCCTCACGGACCAGGAGGTGGCGGCGAAGGGTGTTCCCAGGAGGCCAACCGAAAGCGATACCTATGCCAAGGCGGGCAGTCGCAGCGGTAGCCTTGGGGACTACACCTGCGACATCCTCAAGTATGGGGGGGTGTTCGAAGAATTGATCGATTGGCAACCGATCCTCTCCCGGGTTGATGCGATGATTGGAGACTCCTGCCGTCTGGATGCAGCGATTCTCATGAGTCGTCACCACGGTGGGGCCTTCCGTTTCCATCACGGATACGCCGAGCTGCTTCCGTATTCGGAGTTCGCCTGTATCGACGGTGATTTCAGATGTGTCAGCGTGAAGGTTTCCTACGCTCTCACGGATGTGGGTATCGAGGATGGCTGTTTCGCAGTGCTTCCCGGCAGCCACAAGAGCAACTTCCAGAATCCCCTGGTTGGCCAGATTCCCGATCCAGAAGATCCGTTGGTGAAGCCTCTCCCCTGTCGGGCTGGGGATGCCACCATCTTTTCGGAGGACCTCTCACACGGAGCGGTTCACAACCGGGGCAGCAGAACCCGGCGGACGCTGTTCTACTCCTACGCTCCCGCTTTCCACTGTAGCTGGGACGCAATGGCAGAGACGGCACCAGGGTTTCAAGAAAGGGCTACCTCTCGACGGCGCGAGTTGACCATGATCTCGAGGCCGTTTGCGGAAGGATCCACTCAATCAGTATTTGAGGAATCAGGCGGACCTTCATCATCCTGAAGCCTATCCTTGGGATCCACTAATGAGAGAAGAGAAGATTGTCACGGAGGCAGATGTTTTCGACCTCCAGATCGGCACCGAGAAGGCGTCCATGTCCCGGGAGTCGAAGCATTTCTTCGATATCACGGGCTACCTGGTTCTCGACAACCTCTTGACTCCAGCCCAGGCCGCGGAGGCAGGGGATACCTTGGCGACCGTGCTTGACTCCCCTCCTTCTGGAATCAAAGTCGACAAGCCGACCCCGTCTCGCTCTGAGATTCTGAATGTCGTCGAATCGGGAGGCGTGTTCGAGGAGGCCATGGCCCACCCAGCAATCCTCTCCTACCTGGGAGGTCTGATCTGGGGCCAACAGTTCCGACTGATTCGGTCCAGGGGTATTTTGCGAGGACCCGGAAGTAGGGATTACCTCAATCAAGGCGGTAAGGCCGATCCCAGGCGCTATACCCGCTACCGCTGTACCTGGGAGGGAGAGTTTCGCTGTTTGATGGTGACTTGCCTGATTGCCTTGACGGATGCAAGCGAAGGCAAGGGACCCTTCACTGTGCTTCCTGGAAGCCACAAGAGCAACCTTCCTCATCCCTACTCAGAAGTGGAACTAGAAGAGATCGCCCCCCTCCAGGAGATTCCGCGGAAGGCCGGTGCAGGAGTTCTGTTCGCTGAAAGTCTATCCCATGCCATCAAGTCTCCTCCCACTGAAACCCAGGCCTGGCTGGAGTTTCAGTATGGCCCCTCCTACATGGTCAGCTGGCCAGGATGTGAGGCCTCGCCCGAGCTCCTGGCCCGCAACTCCAACCACCCAGAGCGCCTGCATCTTCTGATGGACCCGTATTATCACCCGGCTGGATCGCAGAAAAAGGGCAACAGCTAGCAGAAGACAGCCGGGTGATAAGGAGCCAAGTGCCGGCGCAAGGGACCAAGTCCCAAGACCCCAAATCACAAGAAAAGTCATCGGTCTCAGTGGCTTGGGATTTCGTAATTGGGATTTGTTTGTGAGTTGGGACCTTGGGACTTGGTCCCTTTCAGGGGCCTCGTGGCAGCGTCCCCCGCTGCCGCGAGTCCGCTGTTGTGCCAGATACGCCTGAGCCAGATCCCGAGGTCGTCGAAGAGAATGTAATAGGTGGGTAAGACCACCAGTGTGAGTATCGTGGAGGCCAAAAGGCCTCCCATGACGGTTCGGGCCATGGGGAAGTAGCGAAGCTGAAACAGGCTGGTGTCGCTGAAGGCTAGTGGGATCAAGCCTACGACGGTGGTTCCCGCCGTCATCACGATCGGTCGAAATCGCTCTCGACAGCCATCCAAGAGGGACTCCAGTCTGTCTTTTCCCTGACGTCTCAGATTGTTGATGTGGTCGATCAGGACGATGCCGTTGTTCACCGAGACCCCCATCAGGACGAGGATTCCGATTCTTGCCATCAAGTTGAACGGGGTCCCGGTGAGAAACAGAAACCAGGCAATTCCCACCACTGAGAACGGCAATGAGAACATGATGGCGAAGGGATGGCTGATCGACTCGAAGAGCGAAGCCATGACGAAGTACACCATGAACAGGGCCAGCAGGATGTTGAAGAGGAAATCCTTATCCTCGTTCTGGCTGCGTTTGGTCCAGAACCCAAAGCTCCATCCGTAGCCAGAAGGGAAGTCGAAGTCGTCCATGACCTCGCGGACATGCTTCATCCCTTCGTCTTTCTTGGCGCCCGTGTAGATGGCGAACAATTGCGCGAAGGTACGACGGTCCTCGCGCTGGATCTCTCCAGGAACCTTCCGGATGCGAAGGTCCGCAACCTGAGAGAGCTGAATGGGCTGCCCCTCAGTCCCACTGCCCACAATGACCGATTTCAAGTCTTCCAGGCTGTCACGATCTGACTGGGCAAGCCAGACGGTGATGTCCACTTCGCCTTCGGAGGTGCGGAATCCTCTCACCTGCCTGCCTCTCATGACGATAGCCAGTACATCGGAAACGGAACGAGATGAGATTCCGTACTTGCGAGCGAGCGATCGACGAAGCTGAATCTGAACTTCTTCCTGGGCCCGGTCCAGGGGCGTGTTGACCTGCGTGAAACCGGGACGGGCAAGCAGTTGCTCTCGGGCTTCCGCAGAAAGCTTGACCAGTGTCTGGGGATCTTCTCCGTAGAGGCTCACCATGATCCATTCCTGATTTTGTGCCCCTCCTTGCCTGCCCAGCCCAATTTTCGCACCTGGTATAACCGGCAAGCCGTCGGCAATCTGCTTGCGAATCAGGGGAATCTCTTCGGGTGAGAGGTCTTCTTTCTCGAAATAGATGTTGGTTCGGGCGTCATCGTTGCCGTATCTGCTGAAGACATCCGCGATCTTGAAGCGCTCACGATTTTCCAGTAGGAAGCTCTCGACCCGTCCTACGTAGTCGGCTTCGATCTTGGCGTAGTGAAAGTTCTCCGAGAATTCGTATTCGATCTCGAGGCTGCCAAGTTCCTGGGCGTCTGGAGAATTGTCCGGGACCTTGTTCAAGAGCATCCAGCCAGAGCCGAAGACGATCAACGGCACCAGGACCAGACCCACCAGAAAGCGATGGCGCAGGGGCCAGGCGACCAGGCGCAGGTAGTAGTCGGTTATACGGCCCTCCTTGGCGTCGGAAACGGTTCCGGGAAGCAGCCTCTCCAGCCCTCGCCTCGAGAGCCAACGATGCCATCGGGATTGGCGCTTCAAGTCCACTTTCAGAAGTCGTCCCATCGCCAGGGGAATCAACGTCAGCGAAATGAAGAGCGAGCAGAGAAGAGCAAACACGATGGCCAGTCCGGTGTGCCGGAGCCAAACAGAGAAATTGGTTTGCTCGCCGAAAATAAGTGGAACAAAGATGATGATCGAGGTCGCGGTGGATGCCAGGACCGCCGTATAGACTTCCTTGGTTCCGGTCAGTGCTGCCGTCTCGCGATCTATCCCCCGTTCCAGTTTTTGATAAATCGCTTCCAAAACGACGATGGCGTTGTCGACCAGCATGCCCGCCGAGAGCATCAAGCCCATCATGGTCAAGACGTTGAGGGTCTGTCCCGAAAGGTAGAGAAAGGCTAGCGCTGAGATGATAGAGAAGGGAATCGAGACGGCGACAATCAGAGTGGCGCTCAGCCTTCTCAGAAAGAAGATGAGGATGACAACCGCCAGCAGGGCTCCCACCCCTCCTGCTGTAAGAAGGCCGACCAGCGATTTGGTGATCTCCTTGCCGGAGTCGCGCCAGGGCATCAATTCGATCCCTTCCATGCCTGGTGACTGCCGGATTTCATCGATCTTCTCAAGTACCCGATCTACGGTCTGGACAGTGTTGGCATCGGAAGCCTTGCGCACCTTGAAGCCGACGGTATACCCGCCATTCAGATGCTGGCCAGAGTTGGCGACAGGGCTGTCGTACTCGATATCGGCGATGTCGTTGAGGGTAAGACCGCGCCCGTTGACGGGAAGCTCACCCAACTCCTCGAGGTTGCTGATCGTTCCATGCGAAAGGGCCCCATAGCGGATGCCTCCGTCCACTACCCGACCCAGGGAACGGTTCAGATTGACCTGATCCAGCCAGCCAAACAACTGTCCGACGTCGACCCGGTATCTCTTGATATCGTCTAATCGAAGATAGATATCGGTCTCTTGACGCTGCACGCCCCAGATCTCAACGTCCGCTACTCCGGGAAGGCGCTCCAGGGGTCTCTTGATCTTGAGATCCAGGAAGTCAGCCGAAGTGCGCAGATCCCTGTCCGATGCGATTCGGACTTCGACGACCGGTGCATCCTCCAAACCAAAACTCCGAATCGACAGATGCTCTATGTCCTCTGGAAGCTCTCCCCTGATCTGGTCCAGCTTCCCCCGAACCTCTGATCGGAGCACGGCCATATTCGCGTCCCACGCGAAGAACAGCTGGATCGACGAAGAATCCCGACCAGAGCGAGAACTCATCCTCTCAACACCCGGAATCGTACTGAGGATCTCCTCTAGCGGTTTGGTAATGGACTCCTGGATCTGGCCGGGCGTGGCGTTGGGAAACGTAGCATTGACAAAAAGGAATGGAAACTCCACGTCAGGGAAAAGAACCAGCGGGATCTTTCCAATCGAGATCAGCCCCATCACGATCAGGAAAATGAAAAGCACACAAGTCGTGACCGGCCGCCGAAGCGAGAACGCGGCCAGCGAGTTGTCGGGAGGTGGGTCTGGCTTCATTTTTATCTACCTGTTGGCGTTGCGGGTATCTTCACACGCACAGGTCGCAGGTCAGTCCAAAGAGGTCACAGGTCGCAAGTCGCAGGTCCCAGCTCGCGGGTGACCGATCACAGACATCCGAGCTTCCAGTTTATCCAGCGTTTAGTTCCTTCAGCTGTTGGCCGCCGGCTAAGAGACCTGCGACCTGTGACCTGCGACTTGCGACCTCTTTGGACTGACTTGCGACTTGCGACGTAAGGTCACTTTCCTAGTCATCTCAGTTGGACTCTTCGATCGAAAAGATCATAGATCACCGGAATCAAGAGAAGAGTCAGCGCCGTTGAGAATAGTAGTCCTCCCATCACGGCTACTGCCATCGGTGCTCTTACCTCGGAGCCTTCGCCCCAGCCTAGTGCCATGGGGAACAAGCCTAGGACCGTCGTCATTGTTGTCATCAGGATGGGGCGGAGGCGGATTTTACCTGCTTCTATTAGGGCTTCTCGCTTGGGTTGGCCCTGTCGGCGGAGTTGGTTGGTGTAGTCGATCAAGACGATGGCGTTGTTGACGACGATGCCGGCCAGAATGATGACCCCCAGAAACACCATCACGCTGATGGTGGTGTCCGTGGCCAGCAGGGCCAGGATGACGCCGACTACTGCCAGGGGTACGGCGAAGAGGATGATGAAGGGGTGGATCAGGGACTCGAATTGAGAGGCCATGACTAGATACACCAGCAACACTGCCAATGCCAGCGCGAACACCAAACTGCGATAGGAGGTTTCGAGCTCTTCGTTCTGGCCTCCCAAGGCAACCACGGTATTGGGCTGAATCAGTCCGCGCAGCTGATCTAGCTCCCTCTGGATCCTTAGCGACACCCCACTGAGGTCTTGTCCAGCCAGGTTGGCCGACACCACCGCGGCCCGTTGGGAGCCGATTCGACGGATTTCGCTGGGTCCTCTGGAGCTGATGATTTCGGCGACGGCTCCCAGTCGGATCGGGATCTGGCGGCCGTCAGCCGACTGCTGCTGGGATTGGCCAGTGGCGCCGTTGTTGCTGCCTTGCCCTCCCTGATCATTCTGGGCAGTGGTTGACGACGAACCGTTCGAGGCGGCAGCCTGGTTCTCGGATCCATCAAGCTGAGAAGGGGAGCGTGTGGCGGTCCAGTCGTTGATCACCAGATCCTTGATGGCATCCACCGTATTGCGGTCCATCTCCGCGGCCTGAACCAGAATGTCGATCTGTCTGTCTCCTTCGCGGTATCGCGAGGCTACCTCTCCCCGGATCTTGTTGCGCAGGGTAGCAGCAATTCGGCTCTCGTCCAGTCCCATGCGCGCTAGCTGCTGCCGCTTGAAACGAATCTGAATCTCCGGGTTGCCGAGTTCCGTCGAGCTTTCGATGTCGTTGAGTCCTTCGATCCCCTCCAGACGTTCCGAGACAAGAGCGGCGACTCGACGCTGCTCCTCCAGGTCGTAGGCAAAGATCTCTACTTCGATCGGCGTCCGGAAGCTGAAGAGCGTGGGACGCTTGAAGCTATGGGTGATCTCGGGATAACTGCCAAGCTCCTCGCGTATCCGTAGGATGGTCGTCCTCTCGGCGACTTTGGGTTCATCCGGTAAATGGGGAGGTGCCGCCAGTCAAAGGCAGGCCGCGGAAACTGCCGCACTATGCAAACCGTGGAAAAACAAGTAGTTCTGGAGGAGAACTGGCAAGTGCTCGCAGTTGTTTTTCCACCGTTCGCACAGCGCTTGGAAAACTCCGTATCACGGGCTTGCTGGCCCAGTTCGATATCGCTCGGAGTTTTCCACAGTTCCCACGGCCCCTGCTACTGCAGCCGACTATATTGACAAGCGAACGGGGAACCAGATTTGGGATCCGGAAAGCGCCGAACCACGTTCCACCTCCCCATTTACCGGATGACCCCGACTTTGTCGCGGCGATCGCTCATCACCACTCGGAGCTGGCCGACGTTTTCCTCCAATGCAGTGCTGGCAAACTGGTTCTTGTTGCTGCCTCCGACGCTGGAAAACACGGTTTCTATGCCCGAAAAGTTAGCGACTCTTGCCTCGAGATCGCGAATGACTCGGTTCGTTACCTCGAGTGGTCGACCCTTGGGCAGCCGGATCTCAAAAGAGAATTCTCCTTGTGACAAGGGTGGGATGAGCTCCGCTCCCAGAAAGTCATAGACTCCAATTGAACAAACCACCATCACGGCCACGAGCGCAAAGACCGCCAATTTGTGGTCGAGAGACCAGTGGAGCAGTTTGGGGTAGGTCGACTGCAAGACGCCGAATGCCCTGTCGAAGAGGTTCAGGATCGGTGTCACCAGGCGAAGGAGCAGGCGCCCTGATAGTCCTAGCAGGCGACGCAAATCGGTGAGGATGACCGTGATCAGGTCGACAAAGATGAACCGGTAAAGGCTTCGGCCAGTGCTGATTGCTTTGCCCGCCAAGCTATCACGGCGGGGGCCTCCCCGCCCCTCTCCTTCTCCCGTCGGCTCGTGTGAGGGAACGATTCCGGGAGGGCCTACCCTGAAAGCCAGGACCATGGGGATGAAGGTCAGCGCGACGGCCAGGGATGCCAGCAGCGAGTAGGTAATCGTCAGGGCCTGATCCTTGAATAGCTGACCCGCGATGCCTTCAACGAAGACCAGGGGGACGAATACTGCCACCGTGGTAAGGGTCGATGCGGTGACGGCCCGACCCACTTCGACCGTGCCTCTGAAGACAGCGTCGGCAGGAGAGCCCTTTCCCCGGTGGCGATGGACCGACTCGAGCACGACGATCGAGTTGTCCACGAGCATTCCGACCCCCAGAGCGAGGCCGCCCAGAGACATGATGTTCAGGGTGATTCCGGTCTGATACATCAGGGCAAAGGTCGCCATGATCGAGATCGGGATGGAGAAACCGATGATCAGGGTGCTGCGTAGATCCCGCAGGAACAGGAATAGGACAAGGGTCGCAAGCAACCCTCCTAGCACTGCTGCTGCCAGGACGTTGTTGACTGACTGGTCGATGAATTCGGCCTGGTCGAAGACGATGCTATGCTCGATCCCAGCGGTAAATGTCTCGTCTTCCGTCAGGCTTTTCAAGCGCGCACGGATCGCCTTGGAAACGGTCACGGTGTTGGCATCGCCTTCTTTATAGATGCCCAGCTCGACACACTCCTTGCCATTGAAACGGGCGATGACCTCGCGCTCTTTGCTTCCTCTCCAAACCCTGGCCACTTCTCCCAGCACCACCTGACGTCCTTCTTCATCACGGATGATGAGGTTCTTGATCTCATCCACGGATTGGAATTCATTCAGCACTCGGACCAGATAGTTGGCATCAAGATCGTAGAGGCTGCCGCTTGCCTGGTTCAGATTGGCCTGTTCGACGACGTTGGCTACATTGGTGATGGGTATTCCCAATTCCGCCAGGCGCTTCTCGTCGACCTCGATGCGGATTTGCTCTTCTCTTCCACCTACGACTTTGACGGCCGCCACACCTGTTGTTGACTCGATGCTTTTCTTGACCTGGCGTTCGGCCACATCACGCAGGCGACCGAGACCGATGTCCCCGAAGAGCTGGAGGCGCATGATCGGGTCATAGGAAGGATCGAAGCGGAGGATGACCGGCTTCTCGACATCGCGAGGGAATCGCACCAGGTCGAGCTTCTCCCGGACGTCCATGCTTGCCAGGTCCATGTCGGCGTCCCAGGCAAACTCGAGTACGACCTCCGACTGACCCGAACGTAAAACCGAGCTCAGCCGTCTCAGTCCGGGCACCACCCCTACGGTTTCCTCGATGAGTCGGGTGACCAACGACTCGATCTCTTCGGGAGCGGCGTCCTCGAACTCAGTCTGGATTGTGAGCGAAGGATAGGAGATATCCGGCAGTAGGTTCAGCGCCAGACGGTCGACCGACACCAGTCCAAAAAGGGTGACCGCAACCACGAACATAGAAACGGTCACGGGACGCCGGATCGCAGTCTGGGTGAGTTGCATTGGTCGCTAACTCGGAAAGAAATTCCAAGGTACAAGATACAAGATACAAACAAATTCCACGCACCAAGTTCCAAAGAAGGTTCTGACCCGCAGCTTACGAACAGGAGCCAACAATGAAGTTCCCCCGATTTTGGCGTGGAAAGCGTTGCCAGAGCTTGTTCAGCACTGACACGATGAGACTCTCCTGTTTGTACCTTGGTGCTTGTGATTTAAGTAGGCACTTCGTGCCGACGGCCAAGGCCGTAAAAGGCTGTTTCGGGACACCCCGGCTGTGACGAAAGGGCGGTCTCAGAGAACAGCTCACTTGATTGAAATTCCGAGACTGTTAAGATTTGTTTGTATCTTGTACCTTGGAATTTTCTTCCAAAGGTACCTTGTATCTTGGGATTTTCCCCCAAGAGTTAGCTTCCGACGATTCGCACCTTCGCCCCTTGGGTCAAATTTCCCTGACCTGCAACGACGACTCGGTCCCCAGGTGAGACACCGTTGCGAACCTCGACGTCTTGGTCGTCACTATAGCCTAGCTTGATTTTTCGGCGGTCCGCGGTTGTTCCCTGGACCACGAAGACGAAGTCCTGGCCATCCTCTTCAAGGAGGGCACGCTTGGGAATGAGGAGGGCTTCCAGTCGAGTATCGGTCTCGATGTCGACTCGGACGAACGCCCCCGGCTTGAAGGATTTGCCCGAAGGAGACAGGTTGACCGTGACCTTCACGGTTCCGGTAGCGTCATCGACAATGGGACTGATTCGAATGACCTTACCCTGAATCCGGTCGGTTCCGGCTGAGCCAAGGCTGACCATGGCGGTCTGACCAGGGTTGATCCGGGAGGCTTCCCGTTCCGAAAGATGAACGTCCGCGAAGAGTGGCGAAAAGGCGCCAAGACGAAAGAGGGCATCGAGGTTGCGCACGGTCTGCCCAATCTCAACAGTGCGGTGAGTGATGTATCCTCTGAAAGGAGCCAGAATTCGAGTGCGCGAGACTTCAAGCTCGACTTGCTCTCCTTCTGCCGTCAGTTCTTCAACCCGGTGGCCGAACTCTCGAACCTCCGATGCCGCAACTTGTTCATCCTGCTCTAGTTCCTGGACCCGGTAGCGAAGGGTTGCCACCTCCTCTTCGCTGACCAGCTTGTCGGCATAGGCGTCTTCCTTGCGGCTCAGTTCAACTTTGGTATTAGCGATCTGGATCTGCGCCTTTCGCTCTCTGATGTGGGCCTTTTCGAGCTGAAGCCTGGCCTGTGCCTGCTTTTGCTCGGTCAGCTTCAGGCGAATCAATAGCTCGGTGTCATCTAGCAGGCACAGGAGCCTACCGTTTTCGACTCGATCCCCTTCCTCGACCAAGACCTTTTTGACCACACCAGTTGCCTGACTCGTCAGCACAACATCCCGCAGAGGACGGAGGTTCGAGGTGGAGGTTAGGAAGGCTGAGATCGGTCCTTTCCGTGCGGTCTCCAACTGGACCGGCACAGACGCCTCTTCGGCATCGCCCTTGCCGCCATCGGCCTCGGAATCCGCCTTGGCAACGTCATCTCCTGGGTAGTACTTCGCGGCCACATACCAGGCGCCCAGCGCTAAAACCAGAATCGCGATGAAACCATACACTTTGACTCGGATATTCACGGTAGGAATGCTCCTATGTGGTTCGCTCTTACCTGACGATTCTAACCAAATTGAGCGTCTCATTGCCAGAGAACCTCAGGGCATACTGGGCAATAGGCTCGATGACGTCGAAAAGTTCCCAGCTTGCGTGGCTTCGGTCTCCAGGCCCAAGTAGTTCTTGCGAGCCTTGCTGCTCGAAGAACGGCGGCCTGGAGGCCAAAGCTACGCGAGAGAAGGATCCCAGTCGGTGTCGGGTTCGAAGGGAAACATCGGTTGGACGCGGTGGCGATAGGTAAATCGCGAGGGGTTGGCGGCTGTGATTCCGGGAGAGTCGACTTCCAGCATATTCGCCGAGACCGGTTCGTAGGCAGCTCGTGGAGCGATCGCTCCCTTCGCGATCAAAACTCGCTTCTGCTGTGGCTTAACCCCAAGGCTCAGAATCTGTTCCAGACTGAAAGGAGCCATGCGGAGCGAGGTCAGGACCACCGTGTGGCGCTCCCTGGTTTCCAATACGGCGGTGAGACCCTGCTGGTTGATGCGGCTTCCTCCGTGTCGGGGCTCTTCCTCGACAAACATTCCATCATGAAGACACCGCACCCGACCCTCGATCGGCACTGGATTTCCGTGGAGTCGGTCGCTCTTTCCGCCCACCTCGAGCGCAACGGACTCTCCCACACCGGCAGCAGCACAGGTCTGGACAGCTGCCGGATCGAAGAGAACCACCAGGCCATCCTCGACTCCCGCCTCTGTCAGGGCCTCGAAAATCACGGTGCCGTCGCCGGGACTCCCACCCCCCACGTTGTCTCCAGCGTCCAGCAGGGTGATGGGTGTCAGCTTGGCTTGTGCGACCCGTTCCACCGCTTCGTCCACCGGCGTGCCAGTGAGGTTGAGCCGATCCCTCTGTCTCCAGGCCTGGTTCGCCAACTTGACCGCTGCCTCTCGAGCCTGCTGCTGGTCGCCGTCGGAAACGACGAGAAACGATGTTCCCATCTCCTCGACGTCGGCGTAAGCGAAGCCCGGAGCGATGCTGGCTGATATGATCCCCGGCTGTTGGATGGTCTCCTCGAGTGCCCGATAGAGCCCAGCCATGGGCTCCTTGGTGGTCTCCTGGGCCAGAATAGTGATCGCCAACGGAGGCTTGACCAGACTTTGAATCGGGGAAGCCTCCCCCTCCAGAATCTGATTCATGATCCTGGTCGCCTCCCGGCCTCTCTCCCTCTGGTCCAGGTGAGGATAGCTGCGATAGATAGTTGTCGCCGTGACGTTCTCGATCATGCGCGGCGACACATTGGCGTGCAGGTCGAGAGTAAGCACGACGGGAAGTGAAGGCCCCACCTGCTGCCGAATCTTTTCCGCGGTATTCCCGTCAGCATCCCGGATGTGGCTGCTAACCATGGCTCCATGAAGAGAGAGCAAGAGTCCATCCAGAGACAAGCCGGAGACCCGAGTCAGAATCTCTCCCAGGATCCCCTCATATGCTTCTTCCAGCAGCGGACCCGCCGGCATGACCCAGGCAGCCACAAGCGGCACCAACTCCACTCCAAGGCAAGCCGCCTCCTCAATCATCCCCCCGACTTCATGGTGAGCCTCACCCCACCGATCGACGACCTCCTCCCCAAACACAACGCTATCGTCGAACATCTCCCGCGTAGTAAAAACCGGGTTAAACGTATTCGATTCGTGGATGAAGGAAACCAAGCCGACTCTCTTCATTTTTTAGAAGGGAACATTGAGACAGTTGGGGTCACTAAAGAGTCGCACGTCTGAACGTCTGAACGTCGCACGTCTCTTGGCCGGCAGCAGACAGCTTTAGAACTGACAGCGGCGGAAAGCTGAGAGTTTGAAAATCCATCACCGGTGAGCCACGACCTGGGACGTGCGACGTTCAGACGTGCGACCCTGAAGTTCGAGGCGCAATTCTACCTAGACCTCGTATGAGCGGAAGCCACGCCGTTTAAGTAGGCACTTCGTGCCGACGGCCAAGGCCGTAAAAGGCTGTTTCGGGACACCCCGGCTGTGACGAAAGGGCGGTCTCAGAGAACAGCTCACTTGATTGAAATTCCGAGACTGTTAAGGAGTTACGAAAGGAAAATCACCAGTCCCGTGACTTGAAACCGCCGCCACCGCCATCGCCGCCGCCGCTTCTGGCGCCTGCATCACGCTCGTGGGCTCGGTCGACTCGGAGCGCTCGGCCGTCGAGGTCTTTGCCGTTCAGGGTCGAAATGGCTTCATCTAGGTCTTGAGCGTCTTCCAGTTCCACGAAGCCAAATCCCCGGGATCTTCCGGAATATGCGTCTCTGATTATGCTGACGTTCTGGACCTCTACCCCTGCTTCTTTGATAAAAGTCTCTAGAACAGCCTCTTCAAGGTTGAAGCTGAGGTTTCCGACAAAAATCTTACTCATTGAAAACTCCTCGTGTCTCGTCAGCCTGGTCAGCGTCGCAACCTGCTTCCCAGGCTGCAGTTCAGTTTCTCGGCTCCTTGCAGACGTACCGTCTCCTGGGTACGCTTCGGCCGCGGTCGCCTCGTGTTGGAAGAATAAAGCTTCGAACCACTTCACCAAGGACCAGGCCCAGCTGGGCGACGCTCAAAGGATAATCCGAAGATTTGGATTTGTAAACCTTTGCAAGGATTGTGCCAGGGGAACGAACGCTACCCTGTCAGGAGCAGCTTCAGTGCCAGAATGATGATGGCCGCGGTCACGAACTGCTTGATCCATCCATGACCCTTCAAGACGGTCAGGCGGACCCCAACTAAACCTCCCGTAAAGGTGCCCGCAGCTAGCACCAGGCCGGTGATCCACTCGACTTTTCCCTGTGATGCGAAGAGAAACAGAGAGACGATGGTGAAGGCAAGGATGCTCAGAACTTTGACTGCGTTTCCCCGGACCAGATCGAGACCCGCGATCGTGGTAGCCGCCAAGACCAGAAAGCCGACGCCGGCTTGAACAAAGCCGCCATAGATCCCGACCACAAAGAAACCGAAGGCAAGGGCAGCGACATGGACCGTTTGTGACTCTCCGGTGCCCTTATCTCGTCGACTCAGAGGATCCCATAGAGTCCAAAGGCTGACGCCGATCATCAGAAAGGCCAGGATCTTCTTGAAGGCAGCGTCCCCCACCTCCAAAGCCGCCCAGGTCCCGAGGATCGCCCCAACGGTAGCAGGCAGTGCCGCCCAAAGAATACAGCGCCAGTCCAGGACTCGATGACGGTGAAATCCCCAGACAGCCCCAATATTCTGGAGCAGGATTCCAACCCGGTTGGTCCCGTTGGCAACCGTAGCAGGAAGCCCCATGAAGATAAGGATGGGAAGCGTCAGAAACGAACCGCCGCCCGCAATCACATTAAGCACACCGGCAACAAAGCCGACGACGACAAGGATAGGATACTGAATCCAGTCACTCACAATTTTAAGGTATCTAACCTCTTCATCCTGGACCGGCGACCTTTTCTTACGGAGCTTATGTCACACTCATTGAGGATTTCAACCCCTAGCTCCGGGGACCCTGCTTGGTTTAAAATCGCCGCGAAGACGGGATGGTGTTTGATTTGGAAGGAAGATGAATTACAGGGCCTATAGCATTGGTTTGACTCTCCTCCTTTTCTTGCAATGGGAACCCTCTGCCCTCGGTCAGCCCGCTCCTTCCGATCCGAGTCCTATGGAATTGTTGGAATCGGCTCGGGAGCTTCAGGCACAGCATCGAGATCCGGAGGCACTGGCACTCTACCGCAAGGTGCTCGAGGCGGAACCCAATCACTTCGATGCCGTGTGCGCCGCCAGTTATCTTCATGGCCGGGTGGGGAAGAGGCTGAGCAAGTCGGCACGCAAGCAGCATTATCAGCAGGCATTGAAGCTGGCCGAGAGAGCCCTCGAGCAGCGCCCCGATGATCCCGAGTCGAACTTTGTCATGGCCTGGGCATGTGGGGGAATCGCAATGATCTCGGGTGCCAGAGAAAAGGCACGATTGGCCGGAAAGATCAGGGGCAGAGTTGAAGTTACCCTGGAGAAAGATCCCCGCCATCATCGCGCCTGGTACGTCCTGGCCAACTGGTATTACAAGATAGCCGATGCCAACTTTCTGGAACGGGCCGCGGCGAGGCTGTTGTTCGGAGGACTGCCTCGAGATGTGAGTTTTGAGAAGGCGGCTGCCGCCTACCGGAAGGCAGTCGATCTCCGACCCAACCTCATTCTCTACCACTACGAACTGGCCCTGGCCCTCTGCAAGGTGGGCAAAAAGGGAGAGGCTCTCGAGCAGCTTGAATTCGCGTCAGCGCTGGATCCTTTGACGTCGGACGATCCCGCTACACTGGCGGCGTGCAACAAACTGATGCGAGAGCTGAGATAGCTGACGTGGCTTCGGTCTCCAGGCCGAAGTATTTCGGTCGAGCCTTTGGCTCGACCGGCGGCTTGGAAGCCACCGCCACGACGAAGGCCAGTTCTATCCATGAAGGTCTATCTATTCTCTGAGCCCGGAGCTCTCCGGAAACTGGGTTCAAGCGAGGACAGGGTCCAGGACATCCTTCGTTCGGTCGCCCAGGACACTCCATCCGCGGAGCTGGTCACCTGCGTCTATTTTCTCCGGCGAAGTCGAGGTTGGCGCGGAGTCTACTACCGCCTATGGCAGGACCCCGAGAGTATTAGAGCCCGAAGGGGCCACTGGAAAATCAGTAGTCGATTCGAGACACCGGCCGATCTGCCTCCCCGCTATCGCCTGATCCGTGTCCTGATCGGTGCTCGGTTGATCTACCCGATGTTGGCACGCGACAGAAGCGGATTCGAGCACAGCTACCAGTCCTTTCGCGATCACCTGGCCGACCTCTTCGCTCATGAGCTGCACCATTATCGGCGCTACCATCTGGGGCTTCACCCACGAGAGGGCGAGGCAGGGGCAAACAGGTGGGCCTTGAAGCGAGTCCAGTCTCTCAATTTCGCAGTTGAAGGCAGACAGATCCCACGCCCAAAGCATCGGGCCTTCAATCCCGCCATCCGGATTAGGGAGCTTCATCACGAGCAGCTTCGTCTGGCTCCCACTGGAAGCAAGCTGCGTGTAACCTACCGCTTCGACAATAGGTTGAAGCGAGGAGAGATCGTAACGCTGGTCCGCCCACTCAGACGACCCTCACCCCGAATCGCAGTCAGGACCGCTCAGGGCAAGGAATGGTGGGCGCCAATGGACTGGCTAGAACCGGTTACCAAACCCAAAGAATACGTCGCAGGTCAGTTAAAGAGGTCGCACGTCTGAACGTCTGAACGTCGCACGTCTCATGTCATGGCTCACCGGTGGTGATCTTCAAACCTTCAGGTTTCCGTCGCTGTCAGTTCCAAAGCTGTCTGCCCCCGGCTAAGAGACGTGCGACGTTCAGACGTTCAGACGTGCGACCTCTTCGAGACGTGCGACGTATTCTTGTTCGGGTCACATCACATAAGATTGTCTTTCTTCCGGATCTTCCTCCCACTCAACCACCTCGGCTGCACGAATGGCCTCCTTCTTCTCCCGGAAGTAGAGCAGCGCCATGATTGCGCCGAGTGCAAAGCCGATGGCATGCGTGCGATAGCTGACGTTCTGTTGCAGGGTGGTGGGTATGAGGATAATCAGGCCAAAGCCGAAGCTGCGAAGCCATCGCTGTCGAAGGGAGCGACTCCGTTCGATGAGGATGTATATTGTCAACCAGAAGCCCGCCATGAGATAGGTGACGCCGGAGGCACCCAATAGCCTGATTTGGGGCGGGTAAGTCAATAGTGCCAGGTAGTTGGTAAGCGATCCCAGGACGACCACGCCGAAAGGGTAGACCCAGAATCCGAAATACCCGTAGAGCAGGTAGCTGAAGAGGGTCAGGAAAGCGACATTCGAAACCAGATGCCTCCAGTCCGAGTGCACTCCGATGGCGGTAACCAGCCGCCAATACTCCTGATGCTCG
The DNA here is from genome assembly GCA_965222655.1 of Acidobacteriota bacterium. Taxonomy (GTDB): domain Bacteria; phylum Acidobacteriota; class UBA6911; order RPQK01; family JAJDTT01; genus CAUZIZ01. The sequence goes on along the minus strand of CBDCUP010000020.1, from coordinate 409,306 downwards.
TTCACCCGCTCAGGAATCGCCGCCAGCTTGGAAAAGAGCTCCGGATATTCCCTCCAGCAGAGCAGGGCAACCGCCGTAACGATCATGGCACTCAAAAGAGCGATCGCGCCGCTATTGTCCCGAGCCTTCTCAGAAAGAAGCGTCCGTTTGACAACGATCACTGTTATTCCCCGCCACGATCTGTGTCATTCCCCGCCTCTAGATGGGAGGAGTCTGGAACGCTGCCCCCGCCATGTCAAGGTGTCGAATGCGTCGTACGTCGAAGAGGTCGCACGTCGGAACGTCTGAACGTCGCACGTCTCATGTCATGGCTCACCGGTGGTGGTCTTCGAACCTTCAGGTTTCCGCCGCTGTCAGTGCCAAAGCTGTTTGCCCCCGGCTAAGAGACGTGCGACGTTCAGACGTTCAGACGTGCGACCTCTTATTCTGACCGACGTGCGACCTCTTTTTCTTGGCTACCGGATTGAAAACCGGACACCGACCCTGGCGTTGAATTTGGACGATGGATAGAAGGCTCTCTCCGTGGGAAACCCCCCGAGGACTCCGTACTCGGAGTATTCCTGATTCAGGATGTTGTTCAGGTCCAGGAACAGGGTGGCTCGGCGTACAGGATGGCTAAGCCGCGCATTAAGCAGGAAGTACGCGTCCTGTTTCCCGAAGGTATTGCCCCAGTCGCTCTGGAAGTGCTTTTTGCCCACGTAGGTACCGGTCACGCTGGCGCTGAACTTGGGGGTCAGGTGAACCGCCGACTCGACCGTCATCTTGTGTCTCGAAACACCAGGAACGCCGCTGCCCTGGTACTGGCCCTCCCTGACGTTTGCATCCGTGAAGCTGTAACTTCCCCGCAACGTGGTTCTGTAGGCATAGGCGCCCAGGGACACTTCCACGCCCTTTTTTCGGGTCTTGCCCTCAAAGTTCTGATTGGCCCCGAATCCGAAGGCTCCGCCGACCGGATTGAAGAAGATCTCGTTGTCCATGTCGATGTGGAAGACGTTCAGATTTCCGAAGAAGCTCTCCGTGAAATAGTGTCTGAGGCCGACTTCGAGATCATCCCCTGTCTGTGGCCTCAGATTGGCGTCGACGGTATTGGCAAAGAAGTTGAACATCTCGTCTAGAACCGGATAGCGGAAGCTTCTGGAATAGCCGAGGTAGAGGAACGTATCCCGGTAGAAACGGTAGTTGAGGCCCGCGGTGTAGAGGTTCTCATCGTGGCTGCTCTGATCCGGGCTGCTGGGAGCGAATCGGAAGGTGGCTCGATCGTGGCGGTAACCCGCTGACAAGGCCAGGCTTTCCACCGGGTAGACCTCATCATAGAGATAGAAGCCATGGTTTCTCTTTTTCAGCGTGAAGAGAGCCGGAGATGCGAAGCCGGAGAAGACGGTCGTGTTGAAGATGTCCTCGGTAGCCTCCACGAAGTCGTAGCCGATGCTCAGGCTGTTGGTGAGCCCGGCAATCTTCTCCTGCAGGAGCAGCCTCGGGGAGACGGTGTAAAGGTCCGTCTCCGTCTTTCCCTCGAAGGTTCCGCCGATGAAGCTGCTGAAGAAGTTCGAATCGCGCCTCCTGGCCGAGAAGTCCAACTGAAGGACGCTCTGGTCCATTAGCCTGAGCTCCGGCCTTACCAGAACGTAGTAGTCATCGGTGTTCACGAAGTCGTCCAGGTGGAGGGAGTCTTCCCGGGAGGTCCCCGACCCGAACTCACTCTCGAGAATCGCCCCGGGCTGTCTAGTCTTGTCGGTGTGGACGCCGCCGCTGAATTCAAGATTCCCAAGGTCGCCCAGACGGAGGCCCAGACTGCCTCCGAAGTCTCCGCCCTCGGATTGGCTGTTCGCTCGGTAACCGTCGCCGCGGAAATAGCCTCCTGAAGCCGCATAGCGGACAGTCGGTCCCGAACCCCCAATCTGAGCACTCGAGCGGAAGGTTTTGTAGCTTCCTCCGGAGAGTTCCACGTCCCCACTCGGCGAGTTGCCCTGCTCGGTAATGATGTTGATGACGCCCGCCCCGGCATTGTCCCCATAGAGGACGCTTCCCCGACCCCCTCGGACAATCTCGATGCGCTTGACCCTCTCCAGCGGTATCTGCATCCAATCGACCCCGTTCAAGCTGGGTTGGTTGACCCGCCGCCCATCGACCAGGACCAGGGTATTGGCTGCAGCCGTCTCCCCGAAGCCCCGCAGATCGACGTTGTAGAAGCGTTTGTTTCCGGCGAGATCCGTTACCTGGATGTTGACCTGACTGCGGAGCAGGTCAGGGATATCCGTGGCGGTAGAGTTGGCGATGTCTTCTTCAGTGATTACGGTGACATTGGCCGCAACCGGCGCAGTCTTCTCTTCGTAACGACTCGCAGTGACGGTAACTTCCTCGGTAGTAGGAAGCCGCATCAGCCGCTTGTCGGGTGGTTTGTTCTTCGCCGCCATCAGAACCCCGGTCAAGAAGCAGGCCAGCAGAACCAGGGAAGCGATCATCCCCAATCGAGTCAGAGCTTTCACCCCTCGAATCGAGTCCTGCACTTGTTTCTTGGCAAGCTCAAGATAGGGGTTGTGGGTGTTTTTCTTTTGAATCAAATTCATTGTTTTGACCTCTTGTCCAGGGGGCCAGATCTCGATCGTCCCGCACACGTCCGGCTGCCGAGACAAAGGAGACCCCGAGTTCGGATCGGCTGCCACAGTCGAGGCCCCAAGTTCTACGCGTCAGGACGCCAGAACCCGCCTGACAACGCCGTCAGAACCGCAGCCGAGTTTTCTAAATGACTTCGGGAATCCTGGATTGGTCAGAGTGGGGTAGGACTCATTGATACCTCCTGCTTCCCCTTCGGAAGCGTTGAGAGGTCATGAGTGGGCTGGTTCCTGGCTCGCAGGTGAATCGTCATCCCTGCTCACAGTTGCGAGGGCAGCGCCGGCCTTGAACCGGACTTCCCGTACACCCACCATGACGGTTTGTCTGTCAGTAACGGGGATATGCTAATGGGTGGGGGTGATAGAGTCAACTGTGAGTTTGGCAGCGCGAATCGCACGGTCGCACGTCTGAACGTCGCACGTCCCTTGTCGTTGGTTGGTTCGTGGTTTCTGGGAAAGCTACGTTCTATTCTCATATGAGTACAATTAAATCCTTTGAAGAGATTAAGGCTTGGAAGGGGGCCCGCGAGTTGACGCGACAGGTCTACGCTCTGACGAGGCGGGAGCCATTCGCCAAAGACTTCGGGATGAGGGACCAGGTTTGTCGTGCGGAAGTCAGCATCATGAGCAACATAGCTGAAGGTTACGAAAGCCAAACCGAAGCAGTCTTCATAAGATACCTGGGCATCGCCAAGGGCTCCGCTGGCGAGCTAAGGTCTCAGTTATACGTAGCCCTAGATCAGGGCTACGCAACAAAAACCGAGTTCTCGACTCTAGCTGATCTGAGCAAAAAAGTATCGTCACAGATTGCTCGCCTAAAATCCTACCTGGAGTCCTCAAAGCCCAAATCCCACAAAACTGAGCGCTAGCCGAATCGGCAGAACTGAAGTCCCCAAGAGACGTGCGACGTTCAGACGTTCAGACGTGCGACGGTTTGTCTTGAGAGACGTGCGACGGTTCCTTAGATTTGGGAGTAGGAAGTTGGCACCAAGAAGTGACTAGTAATCTTCGAAACCGTGTCCTTATACCGTTGAATCTTCTTCATCTCCTCCCAATCCGGGTGTGCCAGGAAGTCTTTGAAGTGCTGCTTGTGGGACGCCATGTCGTCTGCGGACAGCATGTAGGTGAGGTTGGGAACGTCGTTGCTGATCAGGGTCTCTCCGAAGAATACCGGTCCTAGCTTGACCTTTTTCATGAGCGCGGCTTCGCCCTTGTTGAACATTTCGACCTTACGAAGGGCCGCGTCCTCGTGTTGGCTTTCGTAGATTCGAAGCTCCAGGAGGCGAGTCTTCGATGCCTTACTGGGGACCTCCAGCACCGGCATTCCGGAAAAGGCTTTCATGAGCCGGCTCTCGATCCGGCTGTAGGCGGGATCGTCTTTAGGGAGAGCGAAGAGGCTTGCGGCGGCTTTCTGATAGCTACCATCGGAGGCCAACTTCGGGTTCAACTGGGAGAAAGCCTTCAGAGTCTTGTAGGGCACGAGAACGAAGATCGAAAAGTCGTCCGGAGTATCTTTCAAGGTGAACACGCCGACCCGATCGATTCCCATGCGATTCAGGGCAGGGACGAGCGCCTTCTCCAGATAATCGCTCACGACCTTCCGTTTGGCGTCGGTTGGATTCCGATACACGCGCAGCTCGTAGTACTCCTGCGTGGTCGCGGCTTTAGCGTCCTCGATCGGCAGCCATGAACTCAGACCTGCCAGCACCAGAACAGCAATGGATCCTATAAGAAATGGTCTACAAAGAATCGAACAAATCATGGCGTATCTCCCGAAATCTCGTAGTTCTACGCAGAAAGAACCTAGTCTGCGTCTCGCGACCGACCTTGTCAACAGTCGCGGAGCCAAGGGGGGTGCAGGTAGTGGGTCAGGCGTTTGTCGTGTGATCAAGTGGAGGCGTGTATGGGCAGATTAGGCTTGAAAAAAGGAGATATTTATGGGTCATCCGGTAAATGGGGAGGTGGAACGTGGTTCGGCGCTTTCCGGATCCCAAATCTGGTTCCCCGTTCGCTTGTCAATATAGTCGGCTGCAGTAGCAGGGGCCGTGGGAACTGTGGAAAACTCCGAGCGATATCGAACTGGGCCAGCAAGCCCGTGATACGGAGTTTTCCAAGCGCTGTGCGAACGGTGGAAAAACAACTGCGAGCACTTGCCAGTTCTCCTCCAGAACTACTTGTTTTTCCACGGTTTGCATAGTGCGGCAGTTTCCGCGGCCTGCCTTTGACTGGCGGCACCTCCCCATTTACCGGATGAACCATATTTATGAGAAAAACCTGTGGGAGGGTGTGATGAGAATTGGATACTACTTCAGCGTTTATTGCGTATTCACATCGATGTCTCTGGTTCTGGCCGCCGCCCAGGTGCCACTCACACCGGGGGAACCGGAACTCGAGTTCTCGCCCGATTCAGCTACTCTGGTTCTCTCCTATCACGTCATCCAACACATGCTCGAGGGCCGCGACCCCACTCCCCTGATCCGAATCTACGGGGATGGACGGGTGCTGGTTCATTACCCGGTGTACATGCAGCGGGCCGGCGATTATGAACTGCAGCTTACAAGGCAGGAGTTGCGCCAGCTGCTGGTCTCGATGGCCCAGCAGGGTGTGGTTGACTTCAACCCTGAGAATGCAGCCGCTGAGAAAAGAGCAGTGATGCAGCAGCTGGCTCAGCGAGGGGAGGTGGCTTATGTGTCGGACGCTGCTGAGACGGTCATGGACATTCGGCTGACGCGATACAAACCTGCAGGGGGTTTCACAACAAGCCTCAACCTACAAAAGACGGTTCGCTGGAACAATGTAGCGCAAGAGGCGAGGCTCTTTCCAACCCTTTCCTCTGTAGGAGGCTTGGCCAACGCTGAGCGGCAGATAAGAGGACTCTTGGATCGAAATGACCTGCGGAGAGCGCGGTAAAAGGGGGGCATGGATGGCAAGCAGATCAAGAGGTGCGTCCACAGCGGACGGACTGCAGCAGGGAACACGCTCCTTAGTTCGGAGACTTACCGCGGTTCTTCTGACGGGATTCATGGTCATTCCTTCTCAGGTCTGGGCCGGCGGCTATGTTTTCAACGGCGAGACCAGGCCCGATGTCATCACTCACCCTGCGGGTTACACAGGAATCCAGACCACACTGACGGTCGAAGTCTGCATCGACCCCGCCAGTCTGGAGCCGGGTACTTCAGTGCGAGCCGACCAGGTGACCCCGGTAAGGAACACCATTGCGATCTGGAACCAACTCCAACCTATCCAGGGGAATCTGATTTCAGGATCAGCCAACAACATTGCCCCCACCGAGATCGACTTCGAATCCGTGGCGCTTCACGAAATCGGTCACTGTATCGGTCTGTCTCACGTCAATCTGGCCTCCGAGTCGAACCTCTCCGAGCCTGATAGGAACTTTACCAAGTCCACCGACGGCGTGATAGGCGGCCCGCCACCTCTTGGGAATAACCCTGCCAACTACGACCTCGACGCTGGAACGGACGGCGTGCGGGGCAGCTCCGATGACGTTCGTGGTGACGATGTCAATATGCATTGGTTTCGGAAAGACACCAACGACCCCGGTGAACTCCCGCTGCCGGTTCCGGTCGATAGCACCACCTATGATCGCCTGCTCACCGAGTTGCCTGCCGGGCACAACTTCGCTGCCAACCTGGATCGTACCCTGGCGGCAAGTCTGCTGGGCTATCCCAATACGGAGGCAGTCATGCAGCAGGGAAGCTTCTGTGACGAAGATCAGCGCAGGCTGACCGCCGCCGGCGTGGCAACCGTCCTGCTCGCCGCCAGTGGTGCTGACGAGATCGCCGACACTCCCGATGACTACGTTCTGAACCTTGTCTACGGGGGAATCAAGGCGTCTTGCGACCTGAACCTCGCCATTACGAGCACAACCGGTCTGGCCTTTTGCTCGGCAGGAGGTTTGCCCATCTCGTCTCCATCGTCAAACCCACACTTCAGAATTACCAGCGCATCTATGGAGTTCGGCGACGGCTTTAACTGGTTCTTCAACCAGGAAGGCCCCTGTCGCCAGACCGAGCTACCATCAAAAGGTGTGTAAATAGCAGAGGCGGTGAGTATCCTTCCGGGTTGACCTAAACCCAGGGCCGGAAGGCCCATAAAGGAAGGAGTACACACCGCATGAAAGAGAAGAACATTGAGGGGACTGTGGAGTCAAGAGCCTGTTTCCAGGAGCTGGAAGATTGGGTGCGGGAGAAGGTCCAGTCTTGGGTCCAGGAGCTACTAGAGGAGGAGGTGACCGAGCTGCTGGGACGAGACAAGAGTGAGCGTCGAGGCAAAGTGGACCCAGCGTCGGGATACCGCAACGGCTATGGCAAGGCCAGACGACTGACCCTCAGTAGCGGGACGATCACCGTGCGACGGCCTCGAGTCCGAGATCTAGAAGAGCGTTTTGAAAGCCGGGTACTGCCGCTGTTTGCCAAACGGACGCAGCAAGTCCGAGACCTGATTCCAGAGCTGTATTTGCAGGGCCTGGCTCAGGGCGATTTCGACTTGGCATTAAGAGGGCTTTTAGGGGAAGAAGCGGCCTTGTCGGCCAACACGGTGGCCCGACTGAAAGAGAAGTGGCAAGAAGAATGGGCCGTCTGGCAAAGTCGTCCCCTGGAGGAACTGGAAGTCGTTTATTTATGGGCGGATGGAATCTACGTCAAAGCGGGTCTGGAGAAGGAAAAGGCCGTCCTGCTGGTGGTCCTTGCGGCGCTCAGTGATGGCAGCAAGGTGGTGGTTTCGGTGACGAGCGGTTATCGGGAATCGACGGAAAGTTGGTCAGAGGTGTTACGCGACTTGAAGCGGCGGGGGATGAATGCTCCTCGTCTGGTCATCGCCGACGGCCCCCTCGGCATCTGGGGGGCCTTGTGCAACGTCTACCCCGAGGCGGAAGAGCAGCGTTGCTGGAATCACCGCATCGTCAATATCCTGGCCAAGGTGCCCAAACGCGAGCAGCCCACGGCCTTATTGATTCTGCGCCAGATCCCCTATGCTGAGAGCCGTCAGGAAGCGGAACGCCTCAAACGGGTTTTCCAGGAGTGGTGCCGAAGCAGAGGCTTGGCTCCGGCGGCCGATCTGTTGGACCAGGACTGGGATCGGATGGTGAGCTTTTACAACTACCCGAAGCAGCAGTGGCAACACCTGCGCACCACGAATCCAGTGGAGTCCCCGTTCGCCGGACTTCGGCTGCGAACCGATGCGGCCAAGCGCTTCAAGAAGGTGAACAACGCCCAGGCGGTGATCTGGAAGATGCTCTTGGTGGCCGAGAAACGATTCCGTCGTCTCAAAGCTCCAGAGCTCATGAGAGATGTCTATCAGGGAGCCAAGTATGTGAATGGAGTCCTGGTCAACCAGGAGTCGAAGGAGAAAGCCGCCTGAGTCTATTTACACACCTCTTGACATGAGCTCCGCCAGACCATCGATCTGACGCCCGGTGGAATCGGGGGGCCGACTCGATGGAAGCAGCTCGGGCTCTCTTGCGATCCGGAAACCTCGAACACGGTCGCGGATGTGCTGGGCGACGATCTTTCGGGAACCTACGATGTGGATTGGGTTGTCTACGAGCGCGACGCTGTTGGTGATACCTACGTCAAGTTGGCTCTCACTGACACCATGGAGGTGGGAAGAGGCTACTGGATCGGCAACCAGTTCGCCAGCGCGGAAACCGTGAACATCGAGGGACAGTTCAACGGTGACGCCGATTTCCCATTGGAGTCGAGTCCAGCCGGACGCTTCAATCTGGTGGGTCACCGGTACTGGTACGACGAAGCATGGGCCGACGTCCGAGTCTTCGACGGGGTCGTTGAGCACACGCTGGACGGAGCCGACCCCGGAGGTATTTGCGCGACGACTCCAAGCGACCCTACCTGCCTCATGTCCAGGGTTGCCTACAAGTGGAACGGGGCCGACTATGATCCCTTCAACGGAGGAACTCCGGCGTTTGAGGGGACTCTGGAAAACTTTGATGGCTTCTGGGTCAAGGCCTTCAAGAGCGGTCTTTCTCTCAGAATCCCGGATCAAAGGTCGACCCCCATTGTGCCGCACAGCGAAACATTGGAAGAACCCATGATTGCCGCCGCCCTCGGCTCGACTGCGGACCTGGCCTTCTCGAGCCTCGAGTTATTGGACAGCGACGGTGACGATGATGATGACGATGCGGCCGACTCGTCGAGGCGAGGCTGGTTTATTCGGTTGATCGCTGAGTCCGGGAACCTGCGAGATGCCGGCAATGCCTTTGGGCAGCTGCCCGATTCCAAGAAGCGATATGATTCCCATGATTTGGTCACATTGGCGCCCTTCGGCAACGAGTTTCTAAGTGTGGTGTTCCCCCATCCGGAGTGGGGCGATCAGGCCGGTGACTATGCCAGTGACTATCGTCGTCTCCGCGGCAAGGACTTTCGAAAAGACCAATGGAATTTCGATATCTTGACTCCAGTGATTGGCCGGGAGGTAACCCTTCGTTGGGAGGGTCCAAAGGCTCAGCTCAGGCGTTCCACCCTGATCGACCGACAGACAGGCGAGAAGGTGCGCGTAAAGCCCGACGGCAGCTACACCTTCATCATGTCAGAGGAACGCTACTCCTTCCGTTGGAAGCTGAAGAATCCGAAGAAGTAAGCTACAACCCAGCGACTCGTAGGAAGACGACCTCGCTCAGTCGCTCCGCCCGTGGATCAGTCTTCCCAGAGTTGACCTCACCAGCCGCGCCGTTTGTCGACCCAGGGAAGGGATCAACGGAAGGCCTTGGTAGGGGATACTTCTCACGAAAATCCATGCTTTCCGGTCGAAGTGAGTCCCGGCATGGAGGGCTGATTGAATAGGGATGTCCAAACGCCTTCGAATTACCTCGAACTGCCAGGAAGGATTCCTCCACGTCCACCACTTCCTGAGAACCGTCCTGACGAGCCACTGAGGTAAATCCTGGGCCCTCTCGGCGACCGGCGTGTCTTTCACTTCAGCGCCGAGAATCTGGTGTGCCAATCCGATGGCACACGCAACCCAATCTGCTTGGACCGGATCGGATCCGAGGCATAGGTCCCAGTCAAAGTTCGCGTCCCGAGACTCAACCGCCACCGCGATATCGCACAGCCACAGCGGACGCGCCGCGTTGTGCTTCAGCAGGTGCAGGCACAGGATCCGTAGATGGTCCTCCTGGCTCGGGATCCTGATTTCGACTCCATCGAGATTCAGCGACTGTGACCGTCCCTGTAGCTCCGTCAGATCGTCTTGACCTGCCCGTGGGAGCCCTCCCGGGTCTTGGGAGCCTGCTATGTGAAGATCCACTTCATACCTGGCGACTTCAGGGCTTTCGAGAACTTTACATGCGACCGCGTCCTGTTCCGGCGGAATACACAGGTCGAGATCCCCATAGGGTCGCAGTCCCGGTTCTGGATAGAGCCTGGCGCAAGCCCAGCCCTTAACCAATAGCGTGTTCACTCCAGCGGAGTCGAGAAGTCGAATAACCTGTTTGATTCCAAGCTCGTCGACCCCTGCGCTGAGAGTAAGCCAACGGTATTGCTCTTCCAGGTCTTTTGCGATGGGTGTCTGACTCAGCTCCGAATCTCGTATTCTCCGCCAGGCCAGTGCCCCAGCGCCGGATCCTAGAAGGAGAGGAGCTACCCGCTTCAGCTCCTCAACCGTGCATTCCAATGGAGGGGGATGCCGGCGCCAGGATCCAGCTAGGAATCGCGCGACCAGTGAACCGAGCGACCGCCTCATGTTGCCATTCCAATCCTGTGACAATACCAGGCTGACGGCCCTCTAGATCTGCGAGTAGGGAGTCGGTACTAGAAACCAGTTGGTACTGTTGGAAACGGTATCCTTGTACTTCTCCATTGCCTTCATTCGTAGCCAGTCGGGATGAGCGCGGAAGGCTTCCCAATGCTGCTTGTGGGACTCCATATCGTCCGCGGACAGCATGTAGGTCAAGTTGGGAACGTCGTGGCTGGCCAGAGTTTCTCCAAAGAACACCGGACCCAGCTTGACGTCGTGCATAATGCGTGTCTCGCCTTCGTTGAACATCTCTACTTTGCGGATCGCAGCCTCCGAGTTGTGACTCTCGTAGATCCGCAGCTCCAGCAGGCGAGTCTTCGATTCCTGGCTGGGCACCTGCAGGACAGGCATGCTGGAGAAGGCCTTCATCAGTCGGCTCTCGATCCTGGTGTAGGGGGGATCCTCCTTGCTCAGAGCGAAAAGGCTGGCCGCGGACTCCTGATAGCTGGAGTCTGAAGCCAGTTTCGAGTTCAACTGGGAGAATACTTCCAGGGAGGCGTGGGGCACGAGCACGAAGATCGAAAGGTCCTCTGGATCCTCTCTTACGGTAAACGCGCCGACTCGATCGATCCCCATGCGGTTGAGGGCAGGCAGCAGGGCCTTTTCCAGGTACTGGCTCACGACTGCCTGCTTTTCGGCATTGGGGATACGGTAAACGCGCAGTTCGTAGTACTCCTGGTTTTCCTGTCCCATTGCCTGCTCGGTCGATTTCGGCGAATCGGTTTCGGGGTTCCCCGAGGTATCGGATGTACCGCAGGATGCCAGCGCCAGCAATAGGATCGATCCGGCTAGCAGCTCCTGGTATCTTCTTGAGTCCGTCATTCTTCCGTTCTCCTTCTCTGAAACTGGTCTAATTGTGGAAAATCAGAGTTGAACTAATCCCACGTTTGGGCCATGGCGTCAAACCTCGCAAGACATCCTCGGAGTTTCGCCAGACCTTAGCTCCTGCAGTTGGCGGACGTGGCGGTGGCCTCCGGGCCGCCGTTTTTCGAGCCAAAGGCTCGAAGGAAAGAACACGGCCCGGAGGCCACCGCCACGTCCCTCGATTGACGTTTTTTTTTCGAATGGGGCCAGTGCTGCAGGGATAGGCCTGACCTGGAACTTGGATGTAGCTTTGGTCTCCAGGCCGAAGTTCTTCTTCTTTCCGAGCCGTTGGCTCGACAAATGGCGGCCTGGAGGCCACCACCACGCCCTGACTAAAAGCTGTTAGCGGGGACGGCGGACATGAAGTCCAGTTGCTGACCTGCGAAGAGCTGCTGGATGACCACTCCTTCGGTGGACTCGACCACGATGTAGCCGCCTGCTTGTCCTTCGCTTGCCGGTACCAGCTCAGGCACTAGCTTGGAGATCCGGGTCCCCCCAGCCAGGTCGACAACCGCCGATCCAGTCTCGACGCATTCGGCCGTGAAGACTCGAATAGTCACCTGCGCCGTTACTCCACCTGGGTTGAAGAGAGCCACCCCTGTAAACATCACTCCCGGAAGATTCGCCACCTGACTCAGGATGGCTCGGCTCAAGAGCCGTCTTTGCAGAGGAAGGGCTGCGAGGAAACGAGCCTCGTCAGGATCCCCAAAAACCACGTCTCCGATAGCGCCCGGAGACGTACTCGTAATCCGCAGCGACCCCACAGAGCCAGATCCCTCGTCCGACAGCCCCAGAAGCTCTCCCAGGTTTGCCTGCAGACTTTCATTGGACGCCAACGAGACCTGCCGAGGCTCCGCTAGTTCGGATCCATCCTTGGCCACAGACTCCAAAGTCAGCTGCTGGGCACCGCCGCTGACGTTGAGCAGCTTCAACCAGGTAGTCACCGCGGTAGTGTGGGCAAGCTGCGCCGAGTAGTTCAGGTTCGACAGAAAAGGCCCTGAAAAGGCGTTGAGACCGAGTATGGTGTCACCCACCTCGATCAACTCAAAACCAACCCCTCCACTGTCGGAGATGTCGACCCTTACGAATCCGTCCGAAATCGTCCCATCAATCCCGAAGAGCGATCCCGGCTCCACCCGCAGGCACCCTGCTGAGGCAAGACGGTGCTGGACGGCTTCTCCGACCTGATTTCCGACGCCGTCGAAGAGCCGGAAGGTCACCCAAACCCCCTGGAAGTTCGGATTGGCAACGACCAGTGTGGTCCGAGCCAGGAGCCCGCCGGAAGAGGAGGGGAAGCTGGAGGGACCCTCGTAAAGACGGGTGAAGAAGATCCGATTCGAAGGGGCCACGAGGGCCACAGAGCCATCCAGTTGGGTGATGGCACCGTCCTCAACCCGACCGAACTGAAAGAAGCTGGCAATCTGAGCCTGATCGGACCGGACCCGTACCCATCCGTCCCTCGATTCCTCAGGACTAGCGTCGAAAATCTCCCAGGCCAGCCGCGCCGACTGTTTCGCTTTACCTACTTCCTGTTGGCTGGGATTGTTGGAGTATGCTAAGAGTTTCCCATCGCCGGCCAGGGCCTCCGATGTCAAATGTGCACTGGCATCAGCGTCGTTGGTGAAAGCGATACCGGTAAACGCAGCTGCGTCTCCCCGGAGAAGCGGAAAATACAAAACGTTCTCCGACTTGAAGACCCCGCTGCCATCGGTCCCGGCATAAAGCGTGGAGGGCTCGCCTGGGGCGAGTTCCAATGTCGAGATACGTAGGTTGTTGAGACCGGAAATCATTGCCTCCCAGGTGGCACCCCCGTTGGCGCTCTTGAAAACGCCTCCTCCGATGGTGCCGGCATAGAGCGTCGAGCGATCGCTCGGATCGATCCTGAGAGCCACCACGCGCAAGGCGGTCAAGCCGGAGCTGGCGGCTTGCCACACCAGGCCTCCGTTGCTGCTCTTGAAAACGCCGCCGCCAAAAGTCCCGGCATAGATCGTCGAAGTCTCCTCCGGATCAATCGCGAGGGTTTCGACTTCCAGGTGGCCCAGACCTGCATTGATCGCCTCCCAGCTCTCACCACCGTCGAGGCTCTTGAACGCGCCGCCCCCACTTGTCCCGGCATAGACCGTGGATGAGTCTGTCGGATCGATCGCGATCGGGTAGATAACCGAGCTGAGCAATCCTGAATTTTTGGCAAACCAGCTCTCGCCTCCATTGACGGTTTTGAAGATGCCTCGGCCAAAGCTTCCCGCATAGAGAGTAGACGAGTCGGTTGGATCGATCGTGAGACACAAGATGATTGCGTCGCCCAGTCCCACGTTGACCCCGTCCCAGTTCTCGCCTCCATCGATCGTCTTGAAGACTCCGCTGCCGTTGGTGCCCGTGTAGACGGTGGATGAGTCGCTCGGATCGACCAGCACGGAGAGGACAAATCGGTTGAGCAGGCCGGAGTTGATGGTTTCCCAGTTCCTACCCCCGTCGTCGGTCTTGAAGACCCCTGCACCAAGGACCCCGGCATAGATCTTGGATGGGTCGTCGGTAGCAATGGCCAGGGATTGGACAGCAGTGTTGCTCAGACCCGCGTTGGCTGGGTCCCAACTGGCTCCCGCAGTACTACTCTTGAAGACGCCCGCTCCTTCGGTTCCGAGAAACACGATCGAAGGATCTGTCGGATGAACGGACAAGGAGCGTATGCGCGGATTGCCCACCCTGGGCAGTCTCGTCCAGCTTCCGCCCCCATCGAGGCTTTTGTAGGCGCTATCGCCGAAAGTCGCAGCGTACAGTATGGAGGAATCGTCCGGGGAGATCCCCACTGCAAAGATGGACAGGTTGCCCAGACCCGAGTTGATTGCGCCCCACTCCTGGCCTGCGTTGAGGCTCCTGAAAATCCCCCCGTTGGTTCCAGCGTAGAGAATAGATGAGTCTCGTGGATCTAGTGTGGGTCATCCGGTAAATGGGGAGGTGGGGACGTGGTTGGCACCTTCCGGATCCCAAATCTGCTCCCCGTTCGCTTGTCCATATAGTCGGCTGCAGTAGCAGAGGCCGTGGGAACTGTGGAAAACTCCGAGCGACATCGAACTGGGCCAGCAAGCCCGTGATACGGAGTTTTCCAAGCGCTGTGCGAACGGTGGAAAAACAACTGCGAGCACTTGCCAGTTCTCCTCCAGAACTAGTTGTTTTTCCACGGTTTGCATAGTGCGGCAGTTTCCACGGCCTGCCTTTGACTGGCGGCACCTCCCCATTTACCGGATGAACCTCTAGTGTCAGAGTCCGGACTTCCAGGGAGGTCAGGCCGGTGTTGACTTCGATCCAGCTTTGTCCCGAGTTGATGCTCTTGAAGACGCCGCCTCCGAACGTCCCCGCGTAGAGGGTCGTAGGCGTAGTAGGGTCGATTACCAGAGCCGTAACCTGGAGGTGACCCAGACCGGAGTTGATAGCTGACCAGCTTTGTCCGGCATCGGCACTCTTGAATACTCCGTTGGCGAGGGTTCCAGCGTAGATTATTGACGGGTTGCTCGCATCGAGTGCTACTGTTTCGACGTCCCGATTCTCGATCCCGGCATTGGCTGCCTCCCAGGTCGTTCCTCGGTCGGAGCTCTTGAAGACGCCGTTGCCCAAGGTGCCTACGTAGAGTATGGATGAGTTGGTTGGATCGATCGCCAGAGTTTCGACATCGCCACTGATCAGTCCAGAGTTGATGTCCGCCCAGGTTTCACCTCCATCCAGACTGGCTAAGCAACTGTTTTTCTGTAATTTGACTGAGAGTGATCTGAGATCGGATTCTCCTGTGGTTTGAAATCGACCAGGCTGAGGTACTGTTTCCCGATCAGCCAGTCTTCGTGAATCTCCTCGACGACAGCGGTGATGAGTCGTAGTGCGGACTCGGTGTTTGGAAAGATACCGACGACCCGGGTACGCCGGCGAATCTGACGGTTTAGGTTCTCCAGCCCGTTGTTGGTGCGAATGCGCCGCCAGGTAGAACGTGCAAAACGAAAGACCGTAAAGCCTTCCGGCAGATTGGTCTCCATCCAATCGGCCAGCTCCGGGTTGCGGTCGTGGTATTGCTCGACTCTGGCCCGAAGCATCGCCTCAGCTTCGTCTCCAGACGGGGCATTGAAGATGTCTCGAATGTCAGTGGCGATGGCGGCACGTTGGTCGGATCGGCGGGCGTATCGCTGAGCATTCTGGCTCAGGTGAAACTGACAGCGTTGCCAGGGCACTGAAGGAAAGACAGCTCTTCTGGCAGCTCGTAGTCCTGAGTGGTCATCGCTGACAATCAGCTGCACACCCTCCAGACCACGCTTTTGAAGCTGCTGCAGAAACTCTCGCCAGTGGACCTCCGCCTCGCTGAGTCGGCAGCTGACCCCAATCACCTCCCGCTTGCCCCAGCAGTTGACTCCGGTCGCTTTCAAGACGGCCACATCCTGAATGCTGCCCTGGCGACGGACCTTCTCGTAGTGGGCATCCAGGTACACAACTGGATAGCTGCCCAAAGGGCGGTTGCGAAACTGCTCGAGTTCGTCGTCCAGCAGCTTGGAGATTCTTGAGACCTGGCTGGCGGAGATCTCGGTGCCGCACAGCTGCTCGGTAATCTCAGTGACCTTGCGCGTCGACACGCCCATCACGTACATCTCGGCGATGGCCAGCTTCAGGGCTTTCTCCGAGCGGCACCCTCGCTCCAGGGATCGGGGATAGAAGTCCAGGTGACGTACTTGTGGAATCCGGATTTGAAGCTGTCCCACTCGAGTTGACAGCGTCTTGGCCTTGTACCCGTTGGCGTGGTCTCGACGCTGCTCGCTCCGCTCCCAGCGTCGAGCTCCCAGAAACTCTTCTCGTTCCATCTGCATGGCGGTGTTGAGCAGTTTCTCCAACACTCCTCGAAACGCGTCGCTGCCTTCTTCGATCAGTTCTTTCAACAATTCTCGTGGTAGCCTCTGTTCTGGGTCTGGGGTCATTCGGATCCTCCTTGCTCTTGTCTTGAGTTTTTGGAGAAATCCTGCCCCAGACCTCTGATCCTTTTAGCTCACCTTCCTCAAATTACAGAAAGAACGGTACACCCCTTCCAGACTTCTGAAAGCACCGCCGCCGAACGTTCCTGCATACATTGTGGAGGGTGTGCTGGGATCTATGGCCAGTGTCATGATAGTCCCTCCTCCTAGATTGCCAGCATGGAACCAGCTATCCCCGGCACAAAGAGGTTGGCACAATGATGCCGCCAGGGCGGCCATCATGATTGTCTGCGATAGATTTCGCAGGATTGGATGTAAGTGATGTCCCCCTTGGACCTGGGGACCTTTTCGCCCCCTCTTGATCCATCGAAGTTTGTGCGGACATTGAAACATAGACGGTGTATAATACGAAAATTCTATTAGTCTTGCTGCACTGAGCAAAAGCGCTGTAAGACTCATTCGTTTAGGGGGAGTAGGACATGTTTTCTGAAGAGAGCTCTTGGGTACCGAAGGCGAGGGTCACGGAGCTGATTGTTCGTAAGTTCGGAGACGAAACACTCGTATATGACCTCGAGCGCGACAAGGCTCATTGCCTGAGTCAGTCGGCAGCATCGGTCTGGGAGCGTTGCGATGGCAAGACGCAGATCAAAGATCTGGCGTCTGCAATGGAACCTGGTTCCGGACGAAAAGAAGAACTGCTGTGGCTGGCGTTAGAAGAGTTGCAGGAAGCCAGGCTGCTGGAGGGTGAGTTGAAGACACCCGAAGGAAGCTCCCCTCTGTCACGACGAGAAGTCATACGGAAAATGGCGCGTGCGGCGGCTGTTGCCGGGCCTCTGGTAACCTCGATCGTTGTCACCCGAGTAGCCGCGTGTGATATTACTGAGGATCCGCCTCAAGGAGCGCCGTCTCCAGGATTTCCGTCTGGTCCGGGAAGGGGACGACGTTAGGAGACACAACGACCTGTGCTCCATAGTCCCTCCTGAGCTGATCTTGTGAAAATGTGAGGGACGATGTAGTCGCGGGCTCGACTTCGCTGGACCCTGAACCGTGCAGTCACTCCAAACTCCCCTTCCCGTGTCAGTTCACTGATCTCAGTCAGGTTGCGTCCCAGTCGGCATCGCAACCGATGATGGGAAAGCCAAGAATATTGGCGGCAGAGCTCCCTCAACTGACTCGTAAATCCGCACAGCTGCAGGAGCTTGATCGGCTGGAATGGGCAGCCGGTCTCTGCCTCACGGCCTTCGGCGTTCTCGTGGGAATTCGTGCAAACGTCCCTGACGTGATCGAACGGCTGGACGAATACCTTCCGCCGGGGTGGAAGAAATCTCGCTCGCAGCTGGTGGACACACTCTACTCCCTGTCAGTTGCTTCCCCCGACGATGGAGAAGATCGCGGCAATCTGCATCTGCTCTACGAGGATGAGGATGAGATCGCTCGATCAGTAGACCTGGATCGGGTGCTGGAAATACTAGAGTCGAGTGTCCGGCAGAATGTGGCGGAAGTGTGCCCAGACCGGGTATTCGTCCATGCCTCGGTTGCCGGGTGGCGAGGCAAGGCGATCCTTCTGCCGGGCAACTCCCTGAGCGGCAAGACCACACTGGTAGCTGAACTGGTGCGATCGGGGGCCGAATACTACTCGGACGAATATGCGGTCCTGGACTCGGAAGGCTGGGTACACCCCTATCCCGGATTTCTCATGGAGAAAGCCGAAAGGGCGATTTTAGTCGATTTCTTGACGCCGGTCTGGGTCAAAGTCACAGGTGAGGGCGGTGCGGAGTGCGACAGTCGTCGTGAGGCCTGTCTCCAGAGCGGAAACCCGGTTTTTCAGACACAACTCAGGCGCCTCAGTGGCAGAGGGCTGGGATTTTGGATTTTCTTAGGCTCAACTAGGCTTAACCGAGCTGTTGAAGCTGGGTCAAGGCTTGGGCATAGAGCTGTTGGTAAGGATAACCCTCGCTCAAGGACAGACTCACCCGCCGGACACTGACCCGAATCTGCCCCCCAATCTTCAACAGTTTGAGGCGAATCGTCTGGCATTGCGCCTTGGCCCACTGGGTCCCCTTCAAAGCGACGCACCTGAGCGTGTGCAGCAGATTGTAAGCCACCGAGGAAAACCAGAGGCGCAGCTGATTGCTCTTCATGTGGTGCGTCGAGGTCCGATCGGCAAACAGCTCCAGCTGCTGTTCCTTGATCCGATTCTCCGCCTCCCCTCGCGCGCAGTACAGCTGCTCGTACAGCTTTGGGGCGGGCCACCGCCTCGCTCCCAGCGAGGTCACGACAAAGCGGGGATTGGATCCCTTGCCCGTGTACTCGGCCTTGCCCACTACTCGCCGCTCTCGACTCCAGCTCTCCTGCGTCTGGTAAGGAAAGTCCTTATAGACTCGAGCGCTGTTGCCGCTCGCTTGCTGAAGCGCCTGGGCCTGTTCTAGCTCGGACTCCAGGGCCCGCTCCAATCGCTTGTTTCGAGCCAGCCCAAAGACGTAATCCACTCGATGCTCCTCACACCACTTCATCAACCCTTCACGCGCAAAGCTGCTGTCCGCCCGCAGGGTAATGCGGACCTTCGGCCACTTCGCCCGCAGTGGTCCCACGATCCGCTCCATCTCCTGGACCGCTCCTTCGGACCCATCCAGATTCGACACCCGCAGCCTGGCCCCCAGCACATACCCCTCACAAAACACATACAGCGGCAGGTAGCAGTAACACCGGTAATATCCATGGTAGAAACGACCCTCCTGCTCTCCGTGCAGCGGATCATCCGTCGCATCCAGGTCCAACACCAGCTCCTTCGGTTTGCCGCCTCGCACCCGAATGAACTGCTCCACCAGAAACGCTTCGACTGCGGCTTCATCCACCGGCGTCTTGCGATATTTATCCTGCCTCACCGAGGACAGCTCCAAACGATTGAGGGTGCTCTTGCCCGCACACGCCTTGCCCCGATCCGCTTCCGACCGCCGATCCCTCCCCAAGGGATCTTCCTTGCCCACCAGCACCGCCATCAGCGGATCCGCCCGCAGCTCCTCATGATCGTTGACATCCTCATAGCCCAGCGCCAGTCCGTAAATGCGCTGTCCCACCAGCTCCTCGACACTGAACTCGGTGAAGCGAGGATCCCGCCGATCCCCAAAGCAGGCGGCCAAGCCGCGAATGAACCCATAGCGGCTCTCCACCTCCCGTAACAGCAACCCTCCGGCGTCTGAGGTGATCTGTCCCCCGTTGAATTCTGCCTCGACTCGGCGCCCCTCCAGCCCTTGAAACTCCAGCTTGGAAGCGATACACTCTGTCCTCATAGTAGTCAGCTCCTTGTGGTTATTAAGTAACTGTTAACAAAGACTTTATACCACATTGAGCTGACTGCTTTTTCTTGTCCTTGAGAAATCCGGGCTATCCCTCACCTTTAGCCATCCGGAAGGGCCCCTCTCTCAGACAGACCAAGACCTCCGTCGAGACCTTCGGAGGAAAGCTCGGAGCGAGCCCCTTGAGAGCAGGTCTGGTCTTATTTACAGGCTACGCAGCGGGGGCGGAATGGGATCCTGAAAGCCTGTCGGTCGGGCAGGGGACCTTGGAGCTGTTAGGGAACACGGTCCCGGCAAGACTAGAACCGGAACGAGCCCTCGATACCCTCAAGGCCTTCGTTTCCGGCGTCAGCTTTTTCAAGACCCAACGAGGAGAAGCGAAAGACGTGATTCAGCCCATCCTGAAAATGATCTAGTAACTCAACGAATTGAAGAAGTCGCAGGTCTCAGGGATTGTTACAAAGTGGCGGGAGTTCAGCCCTGTTCGGGGGCGGGGTAGGTACTAGGCCTTACTGCTCATCGTCGTCATCATCATCGCCTGGCGGATCGTCGTCATCGTCATCGCCTGGCGGATCGTCATCATCATCATCGTCGTCGTCATCGCCCTTGGGACTCGGCGGGTTGCCCTTCAAGATCATCCTGCTTTTGCTCGACAGCTTCGTGATTGCCTGATTGATCTCGGAAGCTCCGGCATCTCCTGTCTTGACGACTTTACCCAGGCGCTTCACGACGGATATCTGGCCGCCGTCGGAAGCTAGTTGGGCTTGACTGTTGGAACCCAGGTAGACCATGGTTCCTTCTATCAGCGAGATAACTGCAGAGCTGGATCCGGTCTTGAGGGTGTCGCCGTCGAACACCGTGGTCCCAACCGACGCCGGATAGCCCGCCACATTCAGGTCTCCCGACACCTGTACGACCTGTCCCACGACCCCGCCATTCGACGACGAGTCATCGTCCTCGGCTGCCGGTGCTGAAACCAGCAGCGCGACCAGAGCGACCATGCAAGAGAAGATTGCCGCAAAGACAAAATACTTCCCTTCGGATCCATGAAATCGAGAGGTGGAAGAACTTGGCATCGGAACTATGTTACCCCTTCCAGATGACCAGTTACAAGTTGGAACAAGACCCCAGGTGCGGAGTATAGCAGAAACCGAATCCACTTTTTTTCAAAAAGAAAATACCGTATGCCAAATTCGACAAAAACGGACGATCTGAGAGCTGTGATCTGAAATCTTCACCCAGCGACAACCCGTTGAAAACCCTACTCTTTCGCAGCGACTCCAACCTGAATCTCATCCAACCACAGACTCCCCCCCAGAAGATTGTCGAATTTCTTGCTAGGATCCCGGCGAAGCGCCAGAGAAGCGGCCATCGGCCGATCGGTCCGAAAGGCCGTAGAAATTCGTCTCCAGGACTGGTCACCCCTGACGGCATCAGATCGAGCCAACAGCTGATTCCCGGGATACGACCTGATCTCGAAGTAGATCCCCTGATCCGAAGTAATATTTTCGCTCATAGCCACAAAGTCCAACTGCAGCTCCCCAGCAGGCAAGATCAAATTCTGTCGCAGACCCCGATAGTTCAGATTAGAAGTCTCCGAAAAATCGATCCGCAGCGAAACCAATCCCTGAAACCGAGTCCGATAATCCTCCTCATAATAAACCTCAGCATGATTAGGCAAAACCCAATCAAGCCCCCCAAGTAAAGCCCGACTCTCAAACCCCCCATTAAAAACTACCCCCCGACCCGCCTCTTCTTCCTCTTGACCTGCGACCTGCGACCTGCGACCTCTTCAGATTGACGTACGACCTCTTGTTTTTCGACTTCCCCCGTCTCCCGAAGTCCAACCTCCCAAACCTCCGCCGCTCGCTCCAGCTCCGATCGACGAAGCAGGGAGTCAATAAACCGAAAAAGACTTCGGATCCGAAACGACTCTTCAGCCGGAGCCAGTTGCCAGCGCTCCCAGCTTCCCCAAGCCAGTCCAGCCGCTCGTTCCGACTCTAAATCACTCTGACCAAGTACAAAGTAGAGAAAGTCCAACAGCTGGGCGCGTTGGGAGGGAACCAGTTCCTCGGCGACGTCCTCGACAGAAACCCCCATCGCCTGGAGACGATTCGCCGCCAGCTTCAACCGGGACGGATCCAGTTCAACCGCAGCCCGAAACTCCCGCATGGCGGCAGCCAGGTCTGCTCTTCGAAGATAGAAGTTAGCCACCTGCCAACGCAGGCCAGTATTGTGAGGATTCAACCGCAGAGCCTCAGCAAACGACGTTTTGGTAGCCTCAAAATCCCCAAGCAGTTCGTGAGTAACGGCCAGATCCAGGTGATGCAACCATATCCGTGGATTTAGCGCTATGGCTTTCTCAAACTCGGCAACGGCCGCCTCCAGATCCTGCTTATCCAGCGAACTCCGCAAGCTAGCCCCCCGAATCGCATGATACTCATCAGACCCAGGGTTCCAAGTCAAAGCCTCGGCATAACCCTCGAGAGTAGGATTAGCGTCCACAACCAGCTCAGCCATCCAAAGCCAATAAGCTTTAACAGCGAAACCAAGCACAAGGACGGCAAGGAGGTATGCCCCGATTCTCTCAAGTTTCATTGGCTGGGGTCAGGGTCCCAGGTTGGTCTGCAGTCCCAAGACGATGTCACGAAAACCGAGTTCATATCTCTGGTTCAATCGAGTAAAAAGATCACCCTCCAAAGTCACCCAGCTAAGGACCTGCGACCTGCGACTTCTTCTCCAGATTACCTCGTATCCCGCCAGAAATCCCCATTCTCTTTGATATGAGCACAATAAAATTTTTCGAAAAGATCGAAACCTGGAAGGGAGCCCGCCTGACGCCTCGGGCTGCGAGTATCAAGAGAAGTCTACCCCAACGGGGTTGCGGCGTAAGGGTCTGTTCCGGTGGGGTCGCCGGTATTAGGTCGCTCGCTACGATCGGCGAACGAAGCCGGGTGCCCGTGTGTCCCGCAGGCGACTGGCGGTGGCACTGACGGCGTCCAGGACGGTATGCTACCATTTGGGCGACTACTACGCAGAAGAGTTCCAAGATGGACCATCGGGGGAAGGAGAGAGTCTATGATCACTCAATTCATTGATCGTTTAGCCGCTTTAGGCCAGGGGAAGGACCGGCACCGGAGGGGACGCGGGGTTTGGCCGGGGGTTATCGGTCTCCTGTTGGTGTTAGCGATCGCCGGCTGTTCGCAGGATCCGAAACAAACCTTGATTACCGCAGAGAACCAGGCAGAGCTCTACCACACCATTAGCAAGGGCAATGCTTTGACGTTCGAGGAAGGACAGTTGCTCGAGTCTTACCTGGAGCGACACCGGGATGAGCTCGAGGACCGCAAACTACCTCCAGGGAGAACCATTGAAGAGCTGATTCAAGAACAACGTTTGTTGGCCATCCTGGATCAGTCCGATCCAGAGGAAGGCTCGACACCTGGTCATGAGCCCGACGCGTTGCAGAGCGGAGGAAAGGGATCTCAGCCCAAGGCCGGAAGCCAGACCGCTCCACCGGGCGCCCCTCCACCCAGTGGCAGCAATAGAGGGGGAAACCTCGCCTCCTCTGGTGGCAAACCCAAGGACGTCAAACCTCCTGCTCCTACCACGGCAGTTGTCCCTTCCGGAACCGCACTCCGGGTTCGTCTGAACGAATCTCTGAGCAGCAAGAAGAACCAGTCTGGTGACTTCTTCGAAACGGTGTTGGAGGAGGACCTGATCGTGGACGGGAAGCTCTTGGCTCCGGAGGGAAGCCGAGTGACCGGTTTCGTCAAGGACGCCCAGAAATCCGGGAAGGTCAAAGGGCGGGCCAGGATGTCCTTGGCTGTTACAGAGATTATAGTCGGAGATGAAACCACTGACATCAGCTCCAAGACCTTGAAGTTTGAAGCCAAGAGTACGACCACGCGAGATGCCAAGCGGACCGGACTTACCACCGGAGCCGGGGCTCTCATCGGAGTGCTGACCGGTGGCAAGAAGGGGGCTGGAATAGGAGCGTTAATTGGAGCGGGTGTCGGTGGCGGGGCCACGGTGATGACCGCTGGAGATGAAGTGGAGTTCGCGGTCGAGCAGCTCTTCGAGTTCAAGCTGGACGATGATGTCGAGATGAAAATCGTGCCGAAGTGAAGCGGCGCTCGACCAACAGAGTTTCTCACTCAATACATGGGATCTCGGTTTCTTCCTGACTGATGCGTATCGATGCGATCGAGGTCTTCCATGTTGCCATGCCCTTGATCTATCCCTGGCGGACCGCCTATGGCGAAGACGCCGCGATAGATTCCGTGGTGGTGAGGATGGAGAGTGGTGATCTTGAAGCGTGGAGTGAGACGACACCCTTCGCGGCACCCCAATACAGCCCGGAGTGGGCGCGAGGTGTGTTTCACTGCGTCTGTGAGTGGCTGGCGCCGTCGCTGATTGGGCGCGAAATCGGAAGCGGCGAGGAACTGCAACAGATTCTCTCTTTCGTCAAGGGCAATCCGTTTGCCAAGGCTTCTTTGGATACCGGCTGGTGGGTTCTCCACGCCCTGGAGCAAGGACAGCCTCTCCATCGTCTGCTGGGCGGGAAGCATTCTTCCGTCGAGGTGGGCGCAGACTTCGGGATCATGGATTCGATTGACGACCTGTTGCGGGGACTGGAGGGAGCCTTCGAGGCCGGTTTCAATCGCGTCAAGTTGAAGTTCCGGCCTGGCTGGGACCTCGAGATGCTGCGTCAGGTCAGAGAGCACTTCCCCTCGCAGACTTTTCATATCGACTGCAACAGTGGCTACCAACTGAGCGACGTCGACATGTTTCGGCGGATCGATGAGTTCGGCCTGGCCATGATCGAACAGCCGCTGGCACACGATGATCTGCTGGATCATGCCAAGCTACAGCAAGAGATCCAGACTCCAATCTGCCTTGACGAGAGCATTACGACGCTCGAAAAGGCGAGAAAGGCAATCGAGCTGGGGAGTTGTGGCTACGTCAATGTGAAGCCTGCTCGGGTGGGGGGACTGACGAACGCCAGGCAGATTCACGATTTGTGCAGGGATGAGAGAATTCCCTGTTGGATCGGATCCATGTTGGAGAGTGCCATCGGTACTCGTGCCAACGCGGCCCTGGCAACATTGGAAAACTTCACCTATCCCGCTGATCTTTTCCCGACCGGTCGTTTCTACGAAAGAGACCTGGGTTCACCTCAAGTGGAGCTGGTTCGAGAGAACGGTATTCCGAAGATCGCCCTGCTGGACCAGCCAGGAACCGGCACAGAGCCAGATCGGGAGATGTTGGAACGCTGCTGCCTGTCCCGTGCTCTGGTGAATCAACCCTTAAGATAACCCCAAGGTACAAGATACAAGATACAAGATACAAACGAATCCCAAATCCCAAATCATAAGTACCAAAGAGCGGCCACTCTAGATCGAATCTGGGCTGATCGCTGCCGACCCTTCGGCGCCAGCCCTGGCAGGTCTCCGAAGGTACCTCTTTCCCCTATCTGTGCCTTCGCCAGCACCCACAGGTGCTCACCCCCTGTTGGTATTTGGAATTTGGGATTTGTTTGTATCTTGTATCTTGAGATTTTCTCAAGTCGTAGCATCAACAGCAGAATCGGGTTCCCGGAACACGGCCCAGAAGATCACAGCGCAGAGAGTCGTGACTACTGCCGGAACTGCAAAGACAATGCCGTAATCGGTGATCTCCCCTGTGGTACATACCTCTTTCAGCCAACCCGCGAAAAGGCTTCCGCCAAAGAGGCCGATCCCCAGCACTGCTACGTTGATGAGGGACTGGGCCGAAGCCCGAATGTCTCGTGGCGCAACCATGTCCGTATAGATGAAAGCCACGACGAAGAAGAAGACATAGCAGAAACCGTGCAGGGCAAGGGAGGCAACCGCGACCCAGATCATGCCTGGAGTGGTTTCGTGCAGCATCCAGGCCAGGGCGAATATGACGTAGCGGATGGGCCAGGCCAGAATTCCCAGGAGCATCGATCTGCGCACGCCCCAACGCGAGAGGGCGTAAGGCAGCAGAGCTGCCATGGTGAGGATCTCGGCGATTTGACCAATCGTCATCCAGGCAGGCAGGTTCTCTGAAGTGATGCCTACGGCCGGTCCGATCGTCTGGAGATAGGGAAACGTCAGGACGTAGTACAGTTGCAGTTCGGTCGCAACCACGAAGGCAATCAGGAAGAAGAAGAGGTAGTTTCGATCACGGAGAAGCGCCAGGGCGCGGCGAAATGCCAGTGGATCAGCTCCCTCCCTGGAGGGCGGAGTATGAGGCAGTCTCAGCGAAAAGAGGGCCATCGCCAAGGAGAACACTCCTGCTAGTACAAAGGCGTCGATGTATCCGGCAGTCTCGGTGCCGTAGTTGACCCGCAACAAGGTGAGAATCCAGTTGGCCACGATCCAACCAATCGTTCCCCAGACACGAACCGGACCAAAATCTCTCTGCCCATCCTCCAGGTGCTGGAATGCAAGCGCATTCGTGAGTGCCAATGTGGGAGCAAAAACAAGGCAGTAGAGGAGCATCAGAGTCAGCATCGGGGCAAGTGTGGAGGTGAATGCCATCGCCATCAGCAGTGCCCCTCCAAGTAGCTGGAATAGAGCCAGTGCCTTCTGGGTGGGCAGCCAGCGGTCAGCTACCTGTCCGGCAGTGAAAGGGGAGAGCAGATTGGCCAGCGGAAAAGCCGCATAGATAAGTCCCAGGCCCCACCCCGTAAATCCAAGTCGAGCCTCCAGGTAGCCGGCCAGGGCCGGAGCCCAAGCTCCCCAGATCGCATACTGAAGGAACATCATCAAACCCAGTTTGGGATGTCGGAACATGTTTCGCATCAGCTACGGCCTTTCTGAGGTCGCAGGTTACATGTAAGAGGTCGCAGGTCGCAAGTCGCAGGTCGCAAGTCGGAGGGACTAGCCTGCAGGCCCCTGGCAGGCGTCTGCTCGTGGCGAGTTGGTCAGTCACCGCGCCATGTTGGTTCTAGCGTGACCTGCGACTTGTGACTTGCGATCTCTGACACCTGACCTCTGACACCTGACCTCTGACCGATCACACCCTGTTCTGATTCCGCCACAGCTCCAGCCGGTCAGGTAGTTGCTCGGGCCTGGCTGTTCCTGTCATCGCCAGCTGCTGAATCGTGAGGGAGGCCACCAGATTGGCGATCAGTGCCGCCTCGGGAAGGTTTGCGCCGCTGGCCAGGGCGAGAATGGCTCCCGCACAGGTTGAGTCCCCAGCTCCGGTCGGATCGGTGGGTCCCTCGATCCTCACGGCGGGCACAAGGGTCAGCTGCGGATCGGTAACCAGCGCGCCTCGCTCACCCAAGGTGACATAGACCGGCGCCCTGTTCTGGGCCCGTAAGTCAGGCAGGGCCTGCTTCACTCTATCCAACTCTACCCTCGCCTCGGGTAGCGGATTGGCATGATCTACGGCCTCGAACTGGTTGGGTTTGATGATGAGGTTTCGGAAAAGCCGAATGTGCGTCCGGCTATCCGCCAGGAAAACAACACCTGGATATCCCTCGGCCTGTTCGGCAAGCGTTTCACGCATTCTCGAGGTGATGATGCCACATTCGTCGTCCTCCACCTGGTCGGCTACGACAACGGCATCGACCTGCTCGAGCAGCTGCTCGAAAGTCTCAATGACCGCCTCGATAGCCTCGTCAGGCGTGGGTTTCCGGTTCTTGGTGTCGTAGCGATGATGCTCGCCCGCCAAACTGGCATCTGTCATGTCCCTGGGCTTGAGGTAGGTTGGAGTCATCAGGAAAGGGTACTGCAGGAGTCCTGAAGTGTTGCAACCGAGACGTCGGAGAGCCTTCAGGAGATCGTAAGCCTCGCCGTCCTCGCCAATCGCCCCGACCGTATGGACGACGGCAGTTCCAAGAGACACCAGGTTGTTGACGATTGTTCCGGCCGCCCCCGGGGTACGGCGTATGGCGACGACCTGGTGCGCCGGCTGCCCGCTTTCTACACTGCGGTCCATGATCTTTGGGTTGGTGTCGAGATACTTGTCCAGGAAGAAGTCCCCGATGACTGCAATCCGGCGGGAGCTGAATCCGGCCATCAATTCCTGCAGGCGCTCTGGTGTCATTTTCGGGGGGTTCGTCGAAGCTATAGCCTGGCGATTATCTCGTCATAGAGCGCCGGTATGGTTTCGCGATGTCGACCACGGACGTAGTAGCTCTCTCCGCCATCTGCTACGGTTCGGACCAGGATCGTCTTGTAGGGCCGGAACAGGATCGTCTTGTAGGGCCGGAAATAGTAGCGAGGATCCTCTTTGGGTGCTTCCTTGGAGAGTTCCTCTCCGAGCTCTAAGAGGTCGAATACTCCCGTAGTAAACCGACTAATGCTGCGATTCTGTTGGGACGCCACGTTTCGGGCCATTGCCAGGGCTTTGAGATAAACCTCAGGGCCCATGACTGCGGAACCGATGTTCAGGAAGACGCCTCCCTCCAGCTTCGTGACCGACTGTGTGAAGATCAAGAAGTCGGTGAAGGAGGTCGCTCCGGTTGCAGCTCCATCGAAATTGGGATGTTCGTGGGTGATGTCCTGACCGATCGATACGTGAACGGTCACTGGCACTCCCAAGCGATATCCTGATGCGAGGAGACTTTCGTTGCGAAAGTCAAAGCTGTTGTCTTCGATCATGCGGCCAACAGCCTCGCCCAGTCCGATACCGTCTCGATGGCCCTGGGCAGCAGCCTGATTGATCTTCCCGGTTTCGGTCCACAACCCGAACTGACCCTGCTTGATGTAGCGGGCCACGCTCTCACAGGTCTCGCCGATCAAAGCCATCTCGAAATCATGGATGGCCCCGGCACCGTTGAGGGCGATGTGCCGTAGCAGTCCACGCCTCATCAGGTCGATCAGGAGCGGTGAATTGCCCTCCCTCACGACGTGCGCGCCACAAGCGAAGATGACTGCCCGATTCGAGTTGGCGGCCTCGATGATTCTATCCGCCAGAACAGAGAGGGCAGGATGTTCAAACGGAAGGCGGGGTCCTTGGGGGTGCTTCAAGACAGCCTGGCGCCGCAGATCGTGGTCGCGCTCCTCAAGGGGCAGAAGCTTCAACCGAGTCCGGTCAAACCTGGGAAAAGGCATTTCTTAACTCTCGCCCCAAAGGTGACGAAACAACATTTCCCAATCTCGAAAGTCCGGTATCACGAAATCCGCACCGGCCTGGATCAGTCGTTCCCGTTTCCAGGCGTCAGGCCGGCCACTACGTCCGGCCTCATCAGTCGCAACGGCCACGCTGGTACCGCCCACCAATTTGACGTTTTCGATCTCTACATAGCCGTCTCCAAAGCCGATCAGAACGGAACCATCAATCTCGTTTTCACGTAGAATCCGTTCAATGGCCAGCCGCTTGGAAGAGTTCTTGTAGTCCGCCACGGCACCGTAGATGTGATCACCGAAGAAGGCCTCGAGACCAAGCAGTTCCACTTCTTCCCGGACGTGCTCTTCATCGGTTCCACTGGCCAGATACAGAGCGACGTCCCGGGCTCTCAAGCCCTCCAGGGCCTCGCGCGCAAAGGGAACCATCATTTCCCGAGGTTCCCGGGCGCCGCTACGGAGGCTTTCTCTGCGCCCGCTGATCTTCTGCATCAGACGCTCCAGGAATTCCTTCTTGTAGGTCAGAGGCTCCTGAGGCCTGGTGCCGCGAGCAGCCACCTCCTCCGCCAAACGGATCATCTGGTAGATCGTTTGTCGTCCCGTCAGTTCCTTGACGAACCGCGTGGTCAGGCGAGTGAGTTCTACTTCCGCTTCCTGGGTACCGGTCTGCTGCAGAACCTCCACCATCATGGCGACCATCACATCGAGCCAACCTTCGCGGATGAGGCTCAAAGTACCGTCGAAATCGAACAGGGCGCAGCTGGGAATCCGGTCCGAAAAAACCTGGCGGATCACTTCGATCGTCGACGACTCCTGGAGGAGTTTCGAAGTCTCCAGCGACGGAGTTTGAGGTAGATCGTTGATACCCTGAGTCGATTCCATCGATGTCTCCTGTAGCCTGAGCGATGCTAGCAGAAGGCAGAGTCTGAGGCCACTGGTGCAGGAGCACCGGAGCGGGCCGTTCAGGCAGCTGGCTGCGATCGACGTGGAAGCTGTTTGCTGATCAGGATGTTGTGAGTGGAAGAGACAGAGGCTTGACCTTGATGGAGTGGGCGACAGGCATTAGGGTCAAGCCTCTGTCTCTATACCGGGGGCTCAGTTCGCCGTGTTGGCGGCTTGCCACTTCCGCCAGGAGAACGACGCCGGAAATAGATGGGGTTTTCAGCTACAGGCTCCGTCTGTCAGCTGTGCTGCAATTCGGGGGCCTGCGCCAAAAGCAATCGAATCTAGAATGGCCAGACTTCTCCTCCCCCAAAGGGAAAGAACCAATCGGACCAAATGATCGACCAAAAAAAGACTGTACCAACTAGCTTCCTCATCTCACGTTCCTCCCAATTCGAAAACCCATTGTTGTGTTCGATTTCCCCTTCCGCCGTGTGAGCAGGTTCGGGGGGACAGTTAGCAGGTCAGGGGCCAAAACCTTGACGTAAACCGCCAATAAAATGTTAACGCTTTTAGAATGAGTAGTTTGAGATTGAGAAAATGATTTACGAGACCCTATTCTTCAAAATCGGAGTGTCGAGGGAGCGTCAACAAACCGACGCCCCGCCAGAAAAATGTCGGTTGCGGGTGGGACTTTTTGCTTAGCGTCCCCATCGGGGATGGTGAAACCCCTCGCCTTCAGGCGAAGAGAAGGTCCCCGAAGTCCCGCAGGGACAGTAGGGTCATCTTCGAGTGAAGTTGAAAGTGGTAGAGTCGGTCTCTGACGTGGTTTCGGTCTCCAGGCCGAAGTGCAGCGGTCGAGCCTAGCCCGCATTTCTCACACCCAGTCTGCTGCGAGGGCGCAATCATCCGCCCTGACTGCGTTATGCTCCGTCGGCCTCCTCGACGTACTGTCAAAGTACGACTGCGGGGGCCTCGGTCGCAAGCCTTGTCAGGACGGCGCTTTCGGCCTCTCGCGACGACCGGGTATGAGAAATGCGGGCTAGCTCGACCAACGGCGGCCTGGAGACCACCGCCACGACGAAGGTCAGCCGAGATGAGTCGAATTCGATTCGACATTCGATCGAACCCCTCGGCTTGGAGCCGAGGGTAGGCCTCAGTCCTTTGATCCAATCCAGAAAGTGGGACCTTGCGTGTATCCGAGGAGGCTATCTTTGTCTAGCCCGTTGGATCGGGGGAGGGCTTCCAGCGGAGAATCG
Source organism: Acidobacteriota bacterium (assembly GCA_965222655.1). GTDB lineage: Bacteria > Acidobacteriota > UBA6911 > RPQK01 > JAJDTT01 > CAUZIZ01. The sequence goes on along the minus strand of CBDCUP010000020.1, from coordinate 378,594 downwards.
TTGAGCGGGCCGCACGGGTCTCGTCGAGACGGCTTCTCTTAGCCAGAACAGGAGCTCCATGCACCAGCTCAGGCTGCTGCTCAGCTTCGCGACTGATCGCGATCATCGCATCTGCGAAGGCGTCGAGTTCTTCTTTGCCCTCGCTCTCCGAGGGCTCGATCATGATCGCGCCCGGGACGATCAAGGGGAAATAAACGGTCGGCGGGTGGAAGCCGTAGTCGATCAGTCGCTTGGCAATATCGAGGGTGTGGACTCCCAGTTTTTCCTGGTGTTTGTCAGAGAACACGACCTCGTGCAGACAGGGCGTGGTGTAGGGTAGATGAAAGTGCCCCTGGAGACGACTCCGAAGGTAATTTGCATTCAGAACAGCCGTTTCCGTGATCTCCTTCAATCCTTCACGCCCACAGCTGAGAATGTAGCACAGTGCTCGGACGGCCATCCCGAAGTTGCCCCAGAAGGCGTGCACGGGGCCGATGGAGTGAGGGCGGTCGTGGTCGGCGCGATAGCTATCCTCCACCTTTTCCACGACGGGCAGGGGCAGGTAAGCGGCCAGGTGCTGCTTACAAGCTACGGCTCCACAACCTGGCCCACCCCCTCCATGTGGAGTGGAAAACGTCTTGTGGAGATTCAAGTGGAGGACGTCGATGCCCATGTCTCCTGGCCGAGCATACCCCATGAGCGCATTGAAGTTGGCCCCGTCCATGTAGATGAGACCACCCTGGTCGTGAACAATTCGGCTGATCTCCTGGATATCTTGCTCGAAAAGTCCCAGCGTATTGGGGTTGGTCAGCATCAGACAGGCGACATCCTCGTTCATTTCCCGAGCCAGGGCCTGGCTGTCTATGCGTCCTGACTTGTCCGAGGGAATCGAGATGACGTCATAGCCCGCAATCGTCGCGCTGGCGGGATTGGTGCCGTGTGCGGAGTCTGGAATCAGCACGTGTTTTCGAGGCCTACCTTGTTGCACGTGGTGGGCTCGGATCATGAGGATGCCCGCGAGCTCACCCTGGGAGCCAGCCGCAGGTTGGAGGGTGACGCCGTCCATTCCCGTCAACTCCTGAAGGCATTCCTGGAGTCGATGGATGATCTCAAGGTTCCCCTGAACCTGTTCTTCCTCCTGAAGGGGATGAGTGCCGGCTATCTCTGGAATGCGGGCCGTTCTCTCATTCAGCTTGGGGTTGTATTTCATGGTGCAGGAACCCAGTGGATACATTCCCAGGTCAATGTGGTAATTCCAGGTCGACATCCGGGTATAGTGCCGAATGATCTCGACTTCGCTCACCTCCGGGAAGCCCGTGACCTCTGACCGCAGAAATTCGGAGTCGAGGATCTCCTCGACGGGTGTATCATCGACGTCGATTGGGGAAAGGCTGTAGGCGGCTTTTCCGGGTGAGGATCGGTCGAAAATCAGGGGCTCATCGATGTTGAAGACCGGTGTGGTACGGCTCATGCTAAAACCTGAACTTCCTGGAATACCTGGACGAAGCGTTCGATCTGCGCGCGTGAATTGCGTTCGGTAACACAGACCAGCATCTGGTCCGATCGATCGGGAAAGTAGCGGCCCAGGTTGAGCCCTCCGACAATTGATTCTTCGAACAGACGCCGATTCAACTCGTCGGGGTCATCTGTCCTCAAGACCATCTCGTTGAAGATGGGTCCGGAGAAAACCTGGTGGTCCTGGAGCTGCTTTCGTAGGAAGTGGGCCGCTTGCAGATTCTGTTCGGCCAGCTCCCGGATACCCTTTTTCCCCAAAGTGGATAGGAAGATCGCCGCGATGAGGGCGCACAGGCCCTGGTTGGTACAGATATTGGATGTGGCCTTCTGCCTACGGATATGCTGCTCCCGGGTTGCCAGGGTCAGGACATATCCAACCCGGTCTTGATCGTCGACCGTTTGGCCCACCAGCCTTCCCGGCATTTGTCGCTTGAAGCGGTCCCGCGTAGCGAAGAAACCGAGATAGGGTCCCCCAAAACCGAGTGGGATTCCGAAAGATTGTCCCTCACCCACGACGATGTCGGCTCCAACTTCCCCGGGAGCCTTCAACAGTCCGAGCGAAAGCCCCTCGACCACAACCGCTATAACCAGAGCCCCTCTCTTGTGGGCTAAATCTGCGATCGCCTGGATGTCCTCGATCACGCCGAAGAAATTGGGGGATTGCACGACGACAGCGGCCGATTGATCGCCGAGTTCCGCTTCGAGCCGATTCAGATCGATCGTCCCGCTTTTCGAGAGGGGGACCGAGTCGACTCGAAGATGGTTTCCAGAGTAGGTTCTCAGTACCTTCTCGTATCGGGGGTGGAGGCTTCCAGGTAAGAGGATCTGGTCTTTTCTGGTGACGCGTGCTGCCATGAGGGCGGCCTCGGCCAACGAGCTGCTCCCATCGTAGAGACTACTGTTGGCAACCTCCATACCGGTGAGCTGGCTGATCAGCGTCTGGTATTCGAACATCGCCTGAAGAGTGCCCTGGCAGACCTCGGGCTGATAGGGAGTGTAGGCGGTGTAGAACTCAGATCTGGAGATTATGGAATCGATTATGGTGGGGATGAAGTGATTGTAGGCACCCGCTCCCAGGAAGTAGCTGTGACTCTCAGTGGAGGCATTCTTCTTGCCCAGAGACTTGAAGTATTCCAAGAGGGAGGTTTCGGGCACGGCGCTGGGGATGCATAGCTCGCGCTTCAGTCGCACGCCCTCCGGGATCGATTGAAACAGGTCTGCAGTCTGCTCGACTCCGATCAGGTCGAGCATCTCTCTTCGTTCTTCCGTTGTTAGAGAGACATAGCGCACCGATCACTCCTCCCCGTGTTCTCTGGATTCTTTTTCTAGATACTCACGATAGGCATCCGCCGACATCAGACCTTGCAACTCGGCAGGGTCCTCGATTCGAATCTGGATCATCCATCCCTTCCCGTAAGGATCATCGTTCACAAGCTCTGGGGCATCTTCCAGTGCTTCGTTGACCAGCTCTACTTGGCCGGCAATCGGACTGTAGAGGTCGGAAAGTACCTTCACCGATTCGACTGTCCCGAAAGATGCCTTTGCATCCAGGGACGTACCCACGGTGGGCAGCTCAACGTACACCACATCACCCAGCTCACTCTGGGCGTGGTCGGTGATCCCGACTGTGGCTACGCTACCCTCGACCGAAATCCACTCATGTTCGCTGGTGTATTTGAGATTATCTGGGATGCTCATTCCACCTCCGTCGTGATTCTGATGAGGGTTTGACCTTCTGTGTGGGCGTGCGATTGGAATACAGTTATCGGTTTAGACAAGACCCCTACCCGTCAAGGTTTCCTTTTATCCTAGTTCTGTGTGTGGATCAACAGGATTCAAGCGCGCCGATAAAATGGGCCTGACACTATCCCGGCACGCAAGCGCTTTGCTCTCACTTCTATTTCGATCTGCTGGCCGGGATTGGCGTGCTCTGCCGGCAGATAGGCGAGTCCGATGCTCTTTCCCAGAGAAGGTGCGTAGCCGCCGCTTGAGATTTCGCCGGCCCGCTCCGAATTGAGGTAAACCGGGTAGTGATCTCGGGCGATGCCGCGGTCCTGCAGCACGAATCCCGCTAATTTGCGGGACGCACCCTGCTGCTTGAGTCCCAACAGGGCTTCCTTCCCGACGAAGTCTCCACCTTCGAGTTTCACGATCCAGCCCAGGCCTGCTTCCCAGGGATTGGTTGTCTGATCGATATCATTCCCATAGAGAGGGTAGCGAACCTCCAGGCGCAGGGTGTTGCGGGCTGCCAGGCCTATCGGCTTGATTCCGAATGACCGTCCCTCCTCCAGGATCGCCCTCCAAACGGTCTCGGCCTGACTGGAGGCGAGATAGACTTCAAACCCATCTTCCCCCGTGTATCCGGTGCGGGAGATCAAGGCGGGTACCCCCACGATCTTCCCCTGGAAACTCCAATAGTACTTTAGCGTGCTCAGGTCCCCATCGATCAAGGGAGTCAAGAGCGCCTCTGCCTGGGGTCCCTGGACCGCGAATTGAGCATATTGATCGCTCATGTCGCGGACCTCAACCTCTCCCTCCTGGTGCTGGAGGATCCACTGAAAGTCCTTCTCCTGATTGGAGGCGTTGACACAAATGAAAATGTGCTCGGCATGGATTCTATAGAGGACGATGTCATCCACAAAGGTGCCATTCGAATAGAGGAGTGCAGAATACTGGGCCTGACCGTCCAGCAAGCGCTCCACGTCATTGCAGGTGATCTTCTGCGACAGTTTCAGCGCATCCTTTCCCGAGATCTCGATCTGCCCCATGTGGCTGACGTCAAAAATGCCTACGGTCGACCTCACCGCCAGGTGTTCTTCCAAGGCACTCTTATACTGAACGGGCATGTGCCAGCCGGCGAACTCAATCATTCGGGCTCCGAGCTCCTGGTGGACGGCGTCAAGTGGAGTCTTTTTCATGTTTACTGTGTCTCGAAAGTCTTGAATTCGGATCTCTGAGAAACCGCTGAAAAAAACAACATGCTGCGCGGGCGAAACCCCTCGGAATCTCGCTCTCGCCCCGCGAAGATGCGGATGCTCTTCTCACGGCCGATCCGCGATTGGATGTCGTAGAGTGCGTTCAGGCTTCTCATGTGTCCTTCTTCTTCGTTGTCCGGTTCAGGTTCGAGCACGATGCTGACCGTTATCTGCTCCGTCCCCGCATATACCTGGTGTACCCGAAAGTCCCCTCCCGGGATCTCCGAAAGCTTTCGTTGGATTTCTACTGCGGCCTCCATGCTTTCGGGGGCAGCATCAGGACTCGAAAAGAAGACGCTGTAGAAGATCAGGACAGGTAGGCCAATGGCAACGAGGATCATCACCAGGCTGGTTCTCACGCGACCCGTCCCATGGGTGCCGATTCTATCATGAGCCAGCAACACAGATGGGTCTCAGTTGCGGGACGAGTTAAGTGCGGCAAAGCGACCAGGCCAGGGAGGATTCTCAGGTAGAGAATGGCGATCTGGAAAGTTCGGAGCGTCTTGTCCCGGGTTCGTGAACCAGCGGTGAACCTTTGAGGGTCTTGTTCTATCTATGGGAGCAGTGGATTTGTTGGGACTTAAAGCCGGATCCCAGGTGGGATCGGGTGAACTAAACCGGGAGGTCACATGAACGTTCGAGATGAAGTCAAAAACTATCGGGATCCATTGTTTGCCGCGGTTGGAGAAGGCCGTCAACCAGCTCGCGCTGCTTCCCAGTCTAGCGGGGCCGGGACGAAGACCTGGCCCTTTATTGCCCTCTTCGGGATTGGCATCGCGGCTCTCGGGTTTCTGCTCTGGCAAGCTCAGCAGCAGATCGATGGTCTAGGGGAGCGCCTGGTCGAGAGCCAGGTCCAGTTGGGTGAAGTCTCAGCGAATCTCCAGGCCTCTGGGGAGAAGATCGACGGCCTGCAAAAAGAGATCGAACAGAGCGGATCGAAAATCAGCACTCACGGCGACAAACTCAAGCAGCATCAGGGTAAGCTCAGCCAACATCAGGGCCTGTATTCAGAATTGAAGTCCGAGCAGCAGCAGCAGAGCAGGGAACTGGAGGCCGTCGCTCTGAAGAAGGCGGACCGTTCGCAGTTCGAGGAGTTACAGGGGCAGACAGAGGGAATCAAGAACGAAGTCGCCCTGGTCAATTCGGGTCTTGCCGACGTACGGGAGGCTTCCTCTGCGAATCGAGCCAGCATCGGACACGCCGAGGAAAAGATCTCAGGCTTGGATAAGGGCTTGAACGATACCCAAGCTCATCTCTCTCGGGTTGCAGAATCATTGAAGAGAGACCGGTTCGATTTCGAACTCCACGAAAAGGCCGGCTACGTACAGGTACATGAGGTCTCACTGCGCCTGAAGGACGTGGACTTGAAGCGACAACGCTACGATCTGGATCTGGTGGTCAACGGGAAGTGGATCAGGAAACGCCATCAGAACGCCAACGAGCCGGTTTCCTTCTATGTCAAAGGCGCAGACAAGACCTATGAAGTCGTGATTACGAAGATCGACAAGAAGCAGGTTGCCGGATACCTCAGCGTTCCCAAGAATGTCCCCGCCGCCTAGTCCTGACGCTTGACACGGATCGGTGCTGATCGGCTGGTTGCCCCCGGCGCTAGTCGGTCAGCCCGGCATGTTGCGCGACGATCCCCCCCACCGCTTTTTCCGTTCGCATCCAATTCTTCTGCCTCTTTCATCGAAAAGTGGACTGTGGCCTCGAGACTGAAGCTACCTTGAGTGCCAAGTCAGTTGCGCCCCCAGGAAGCCCTGGCCCAATTCGACGAGAAAGAAATTTTCGTTATTCCTAGCTACGAACATCGAGAGCTGCGTGACGCTTGTAGGACGGGCACTCCTGACCATGGGTGCGCTCGACGACATTTGATTCCAGCCGTCAGGGCGTCCGTGAATCCTGAAGGGATTCCGTCTGTCAGCCCAGGGTTTCCGAACCCTGGGTAAGCGACCCTCCCTCTGACTTCAACCCCATCGGGGGTTGCGTACAGAGTCTATAAAAAGTTGTTATTTCTTCTGAGGCGTACCCCTTCTATACGCAACCCGTTCCGGGTTGATTCTGGTGGGGCTGCGCTTGTACCCAGGGTTCAGAAACCCTGGGCTGGAAGACACAATCCCGTTGGGATTGACCTCTCTTGATCTTCGAAGCTCAAGGCCTCAACACTTTGGCGAAAAAGAGACGTGCGACGCTCGGACGCTCAGGAGAATTCCCAGAGCATCCCCTCCCGGCTGGTTTCTAATTGACGCCAGCTGCACTGGAGGCTCTGGTGCGGGTGGCTCCAAAAGTTGAGGCGAGTCGTCGGGATTCGAAGGCGACAAAGGTTACGACGGATAGAACCAGCAAAAGACCCGCGGACGCGAAGGTCAGCTTGTAACTGCTGTGATCGGTGAGGAAGCCCCACACTGGTGGACCTATGAAGAAGCCGAGGCTGGAGGCAGCGGCATAGAGGCTCATTCCCTGTCCGGTATGCAGAGGATGAAAACGCTCAGAGGCAAGTGCGCTGAGTGCCGGGTAGTAGACACCGTGACACATCCCGCAGACCAGGCCCACGCATCCCAGCTGCCAGACGCCAGCACTTTGAGGAATGAGGGCCAGCCCGAGAGCATAGGCGACCAGGGTCGAGATGGCGAGAAGGCGGCGGTCGTGGGTATCCAGCCACTGGCTCAGGCCCAGCCGCGTGAGCATCGCTCCAGACCCGTATCCGAAGCCAAAAGCGGAAATGGCTCCAGCTCCGATCCCGGCTACGGCCGGAGCCAGAAAGCTGCTCCAGATCGACACACAGAAGCCGAAGGAAGCGGAGAAGATCAACACGGGTGTCAATCGCGGTAGGCTGATGTGTAGTGCTTTCAAAAAGGGTTCCCTTTTCGAAACTGAGAGGGGACGAGGTAGGCCGCGCAGGATCCATGCGATCAGCAGGGAGAAGACCACGATCGTGCTGAAGGCCCCGACGAATCCCGTGTATTTGACGAGAGTCTCTCCCAGGAAGGGCCCCACCCCCAGGACGACGAATCCGGGTAGACCGAAGTAGCCCATCATGCGGCCTCTCAGTCCTTGGGGCACCGAATGTACTAGATTGATCAGTGCACCGGCCAGGATCAACGCGCTCCCTCCTCCGTGGAGCCGGCGGGCGAGAAAGACCAGGTTGGGAACCCAGAGCGCTCCCAGGTAACAAAGTCCTCCCAGGAGTGTGATGCCGACACCGAGCATCGCCGTCGGTACGTTTCCGATTCGGTCGGCCAGGTGTCCGGCGAAGATTTGAGCCACCAGGAAGGCGAAGAAGAATAGACCGATAGCCCACCCTATCTTCTGCGAGGACCATCCGTTGTCGGCGAGAAAGAAAGGGAGAAGCAGCAGAGTCACAGTGCTGAGGTTTCTAAGGGTGCTAATGCCCAGGTAGGCGGAAAGCTTGGTGAAACGCATTTTGCAGCTGGCCTCTCCTACTTTTTCGGCTGCCTTTCAAAATATATCGGCCGAGGCTGTCGCGAACTTGAGGGGGAAGTCAGCAGTCTTGAAGGAGTTGCAGGTGCGGGTTGCAGGGGCGTTGTTGCAAATGATTTATGCAACAACGCCGGGTTAATGAACCGAAGCCGAAGGAGTATAATGCTTTAAATCAGGGGATTACAGATTTGGATTTAACGAAACTTCTTCCAGATCACCGTACAGGAACCCAGGAAATATGGCCAGGACCAGAAGCGGAAAGGACCTCATTTGACAGGTCACAAAGACCGGAGCGAGGACCCCGGACCGCTGGATCACTCATGGAGCCTGGATCAGCAGAATTCGATGGTGAAAGATGATCAAGAAGGTGGATGAGAATGCCATAATCGATTTGTCGGCGTCGACCTCCTTGTTCCATAGCGTCTGAGTTAATCTTTTGGCACAGGATCCCTTGTTCAACATCTGGAGACTTCTGATGAGACGACTCGCCGTGCTGTCGCTATTCGCCGCGTCAACGGTCGTCGCGAGCGGCAACCAACTGAAACCGGTCCGAATTGCTGTCCCGGTCAACGGGCACATTCACCCGGCGGTCTGTGTCAGCCGCTCGGGGACGATCGTTGTGACGTACGGGCGAGTGAATCACGTGGATCTCCGCATCACTCGATCGTCGGACGGAGGAATTACGTGGTCCCAACCTGTTCCGTTTGTCCATACTGTCAAGAAGACGTATTATCCGGGCTCGCTGACGACACTGAGCGACGGCCGCCTGTTGCATTGCTGGAACCGCTGGGATGCGCCGGTCACTCAGAAAGAACCACGGTCTGTTTTGTACTCGCTGTCGAATGACGACGGAGTATCGTGGAGCGACCCGCAGCCATTCCCGCGTGATCCCAAAGTCAAGACCGTCATCAGACACCCCATTACCGAGCTGAAGTCAAAGCAATGGCTCGTGTCGTTGTGGGACCGGACGTTTGTGTTTGATCCGGCCACTTCCAAAGCAACACCGTTCGGCGATGGCCGGGTGCATGGGTTGATCCCCATTGTGCAGACTCCGCGAGGCACGTTCGTCAGCGGTGCCGGCATCCGATCAACGGACAACGGCAAGACGTGGGAGACCATCAAAGGCTTTCCGGACATCGAATCGCAGGGCTGGCGACACGAAATGGTCTGTCTGAAAAACGGCTGGCTGTTGGCTTCGGAGATTCTCGGGCCAGGCTTTGGCGGGGAACGCATCCGCTATCGCCTTTCATACGACGACGGGCAGACATGGGATGGCGTGTTTGAGTACTACAACCCTGGCCGGGCGATCAACGGCCGGGCCTGTCCCCGAACAGTGCAACTCGACGATGAAACAATCGGCGTGGTCTTTTATGACATTGACAAAGATCAGGAGGGAGGACCGGGTTTGTTCTTCCTGCGAATCCCGATTGCGAAGCTAGCCCCTTAGATGATCGCCTGAATCCCAGCCCTCTACTGGGAGATACGCAAGACGACTCCTCTGACTCCTGGCCAGCAGGACCGAAGGGAATTGCCCGGATGCCCTGGGTAGGTAGAGGTCCGCGGAACTCTCACGTTCAGTTGCATGTCAACCGCCTAGTGGCGCTGCATCGGCTCAGTCCAACAGGTACTCCCGGAGCTTCTCCGTCTCCAGCGTCCGTCTCACCTGGAACACGCCGGACGGCCCCTGAAAGAAGCCGAGGTAGATGTAGATGTACTGATACCCTGCCTCTACATCGATGAAGGTGCCACCGGGATGCATACCGTCTCGCTCCAGGCCCAGGGCGTTGTTGGTGTCGTGCTCCCGGCCTTCGGAGCGGACCAGTGTCCCGTCAAAACGCCAGTCCCCTTTTCCCTGGGTGAGATCCGAAGGCGCGATGCTCCAGAGGTTGATGGTCATGCAGTTGTCCCTCTCATTCCCCGGACCTCCCCCGATGCGATTCGTGACCACCGCCTCGACGCGCTTCGAGACAGGATTGTAGGCGACGTCGGTGGTGTCCCGCTCGCCTGGCGTGATGTTGGTCCGGGCACTCTCCAGAGGAAGCCAATCGTCGGCTGACCAGAACTGGGTCCAACGCTCCTTATCGTGGCGAGGCATCAGCACGAGCTTCCCGAAGACGACCGCCCCTGCCGGTTCCTGCAGAGGTTCTCCGGTGTGGACCACCTCTTCCCGCCAGGTCTCTCCGTAGTCCAGGGAGGAGCGAAACAGGAGCTTCTTGTCGGGCCTGGCTCCAATGGAGACAATGCCCCTCCCCGGGTGCACCAGGAGCTTGGGACACTGTCCCCAGTTGGCGTTGGTGGGAATCTGAGCAGGAAGGCCCGCCGACTTCAGCAATTTCCACGACTGCCCCTTGTCCTCCGAACGGTAAACGCCCCGAAAATTGGTGACGATGAGCCTGCCGTCGACGAAGGCAGCTGCATTGCCCCACGTCCCCAGATGGGTCCTGGGACTCCGGGGCCGGTACTCGTTCCAGTCCGGATCCAGCAGGTCGAGAGCGCTCTTCTGGAGGCCGAGCAGAGGCCGGAACGTCTCTCCTCCATCCCTGGACACCACGACCGCCGCCTTGTGGAACTCCTCGAAGTTGCCGTGAGCCGGTATGCGGATGTAGAAGACGAAGATGGCTTCGTCGACCTGAATGCCCACCGGCCAGCCGAAGTGATCCAGAGCCTCTCCTCTGGAGTTTCGCAAGAGCCACTCGTTTTGCGGCAGGGCCACGGGCCGGAGCTGAATCAGGCTGCTGCCCTGGCGGAACTTAGCCTTCTCCCGGGGACTGAAGTTGAGGCACTGGACTGCCAGGATGTCATCATCGAGCCAGGCGTACTCCTGGGTCGAGACCCGGGTCTCCGCCCAGACCTCGAATCTCAGGACGATGGACAAGAGCAGGAACGCGACCGAAGAGCGATGAACGAGGCCTCTCGACAGCATACCCGGGATTCTCCCTCATCCCGAGGGCGAATTCCACATCTGAGATTCTGGATGGCTGCTCTCCCTTTGACCGTCGAAAGTGGCTGTTGAACGGCCTTCCAACCCGCTTGGGTTGTATAGACGCAGACTCCTAACCCGCATTTCTCACACCCAGTCTACTGCGAGGCCGCAATCATCCGCCCTGACTGTGTTACGCTCCGTCGGCCTCCTCGACGTACTGTCAAAGTACGACTGCGGTGGCCTCGGTCGCAAGCCTTGTCAGGACAGCGCTTTCGGCCTCTCGCTACGACCGGGTATGAGAAATGCGGGCTAAAGCAGCCCGCCACACGCGGTCCTCCCTTGCCGCACATCTATCTTTGAGTTGTCCAAAACCCATGCAACTCTCATAATGGATTTTCCACAATCACCCAATATCCGAATCCATTCTCACAGAATGGGCAGATACTGATGGAGAAAGAAAGATGACGAACCAGTGGAAGCGCCGACGTTTTCTCAGCACTGCGAGCCGCGCAGCGGCTGGGTTGGTGATCCTCCGCGACAGCCGTTCGGTCTGGGGCTACCATGCCAACGAGAAGCTCGATGTCGCCATTGTCGGCGCCGGCGGCATGGGGGCGTGGAACCTCACCCACGTGGCGGGTGAGAACGTGGAGTTTCTATCGGGCTTGAAAGTCAACCCGGCTTCACGGCCGGAGATGACCGGGGAGAACATCGTGGCCCTCTGTGACGTTGACGAGCGAGGGGTGGCGGCTTCGGCTCCAGGGCGTCGGAACCCTCCGGGGGAAGCCCTCGCCCGCTATGGGCGAGCGCAGAAATTCCACGACTACCGGAAGATGCTCGACAAGATGGACCGCCAGATCGACGCCGTGGTGGTGAGCACTCCGAACCACAGCCACGCTCCCGCCAGTGTTGCGGCAATGCGGCGCGGCAAGCATGTCTACTGCGAGAAGCCGGGGGCCAATTCGGTCTTTGAGGCCCGCACGCTTGCCCGGGTGGCAGCCGAGCAGCAGGTGGCCACGCAACTGGGAACCCAGATGCACGCTTCGGACAACTACCGCCGCATCGTCGAGTTGATCCGCGCTGGAGCCATCGGCGCGGTGGAGGAATGCCATATCTGGCTCCGCTCGGGAGGCAGCACGAGTGATCGCCCGACCGAGACGCCACCCGTCCCCAAAGGGCTTCACTGGGATCTTTTCCTGGGGCCAGCAGCTTACCGCCCCTATCATCCCACCTATTCCCGCGGTTCCGGCGGCAACTGGCACCGCTGGTGGGATTTCGGCGGCGGTAATTTCGGCAACATGGGCTGCCACTACCTCGACCTGGCCTTCTGGGCCCTGAATCTTCGCTATCCGGTCTCAGTGGAGGCTGAGGGGCCTCCACCTCATCCTGAGACGACACCCGGGCAGCTTCACGTCCGCTACCGATTCCCCGGCCGCGGAGAGATGCCGCCGGCCACACTGACCTGGACCCATGGCAGGCAACCGCCGCCTTTCTTCGCGGAGAACGCCTTTCCCGACTGGGCCTGGGGCGTCTTCGTGGGCACCAACGGAATGTTGCTGGTCAGCTACGGGCAGCGGATGCTCTGGCCTGCGAAAAAGTTCGCCGACTTCGAGCCGCCCGAGCCGAGTATCCCCTCGACGATAGGAGTAGAAATCGGTCGTAGTGCTCATTGGACCGTCGCCCATAAGGCCAACCCCTCTTGGGTGCGATCTGCTGAAGTGGGCCATCGTGCCGAGTGGATCGCCGCCTGCAAAACGGGGAGCCCAACCAGCTGCCACTTCGGCTATTCCGGCCCCATCTCGGAGGCGGTCATGTTGGGCAACGTCGCCTACCGTACCGGCGCCAAACTCGAATGGGACGCCGCCAACCTCCGGGTGACCAACGCTCCGGACGCCAACGCGCTGCTAAGACGGGAATACCGTCCCGGTTGGACGTTGTGATCTCGATGGAAAGCGGTGACGGCGATATCGTGATCCCATTCCCCGATTCTTGCTGATCACCGGTTAAGTTGACAAAGTCCGGGACGGTCCTCGGAGTCGATGGGCTGATGGACCAGGTGGTCCTCGGGGATAGGCCTTCCATCCGGGACGGATACATCTGGCTAAATGACAAACCGGGGCTTGGAATCGAGCTGAACCGGAACGTGGTGGAGTCTCACCTGGCCCAGGGAGAGACCTGGTGGTGAAGGGTTAGCCCGGATTTCTCATCGCTTGTCGTAGCGAGGCGCTGCAAGGGCCGTCCTGGCAAGGCTTGCGACCGAGGCCACCGCAGCCGTACTTTGACAGTACGTCGAGGAGGCCGACCGAGCGTAACACAGCCAGGGCGGATGATTGCGGCGGCGCGGTAGACCAGCGATGAGAAATGCGGGTTAGTCCCCGTTATCTGGCGCACGGGAACAAAGGCGAGCTGAGCCGAAGCCTTCACTTCGACTCAGCTCCTAACTTGTAAGAGTGGACTCTAGACTACTGGAAGAGAGAGAGGACACTCTGCGGTACAGCGTTGGCCTGGGCCATTGCTGCTACGCCAACCTGAGACAGAATCTGGAACTTCGTCAGATTTGCGATCTCCGCAGCGAAGTCCGCATCTCGAATCTGTGATTCGGCAGCGGTCAGATTCTGAACCTGGGATTGCATGACCGAAACGGCATTCTCCAGTCGGTTCATCGAAGCACCCAGTGATCCTCGCCGGGCGGCAACCTCGTCGATTGCTGCCTCGACCTCACCCAGCATAACCGTGGCCGTGTTGGTGCCATCGATGTCGACCGTAATGCTGGATCCAGCACTCGTAACACCGGCCGCGATGGCCAGCTCAGCCGAGGTGCTCAGCGCGCTGCTGCTGATCCCGATCTGGGCATTGGACGCCGTCAGGTTCTGCGTGTCCCCAACAAAGATGTTTCGGGTCGCATTGGAAAAGACAGCAGTTCCGTTGAACGACGTGGCCGATCCAATCCGGTCAATTTCCTGGTAGATCTGACCCAGCTCGGTTTCGATGGCTACCTCGCCGCTGCTGTTGGTGTCTGATTCGGCTTCAGCGAGCAGTGAAGCGGCTCTGCTCAGCAGGTTCTGGACCTGTCCATAGGCACTGTCTGCCACCTGGGCAAACCCGACGCCGTCATTTGCATTCCTGATGGACTGCTCCAGAGTTCGGATCTGACCATTCAGGCCGTCCGCCAGCGCCAGGCCGGCGGGATCCTCACCTCCCCTGAACAACCGCTGACCAGTAGAGAGCCGGAAAAGCGTTCTTTGCAGGCCCAGCTGGTTCTGGGTGGAATTGTGCTGCGCCACCAAGCTGGGGAGATTGGTGATGACGCTGAAAGTGCTACTCATTGACTACTTCCTCCTTGAAATTGTCTCTGAGGGCATCCTTGCCCCGCTGGTTCCTGGGTACCAGCACACCCGTTTCACCCTCTTTATCGGTCTTTCCAGGCGGATTCTTTAGCCCAGATTCAGATTGTTTCGGAGAATGGCTGGTCGAGCCTCGAGGCTGGATAGCTACCCTTTTTGGTCAGATCTGGGCCAATACACCTGAAATCTACACAGCTGTCTCTTGCGAGCCTGAAACCTGCAACCTGCAAACCTTCAACCCAGCCGGCACCCTGAACCCCTGTATCCGGTCCGTTACCCTTTAGAGGTTCCACCCGATGGAGACGAATAACCTCTCCGGGTACGGGCCTGCAGATCGGGCCGGTCCTTGATCTTGACTCGAATCTTTCTCCAGCTTCCGTCACGAATCGCATTGGTCGAGCTGTAGGCAAGGGTGTACTGGAGTCGGAGATCGTCTGCGATTTCCGAATACACGTGAGCAAGGTCGTCGATTCGGCGAGGTGAATACGATCTGCCGCCGGTCTGATCAGCGATGGTGTCGAGTTGTCGTCGGGCTTCCTCGTAGACGCCCTTCTTGTTTCTACTTCCAGGAATGATCGGCGGAGTTCGTCCCCTCAGGATGTCGCCGAGGATACCGCCTCGAGACCGAGATTGCCGCCCCGCGTCGCGCTCCGTGTTCAGAAAGATCGTGTAGATGAGAGCATCGTCTTCCCGGATTTCTCGATAGAGTTCCTGGAAGCGCGTCCGCGAGCCGTTGCTGTAATCCCCAGTGAGCTGATTGTCTACACCATCACTGAACACAACCACTGCCTTCCGCCCTTCGATGCCGTGCATGTACTCGTTCACGCTGGTCATCAAGGCGTCGTAGAAAGCAGTCCCACCGCCGGAACGGATCCGGTTGATGGATCGCCGAACACGGTTCCGGTCATTGGTGAAGTCCTGAATCAGTCGAGTGTAGGAATTGAAGGTGGCTACCGCGATTCGGTCATCGGAGTTGATCTCCCGTGTGAAATCGATCGAGGCCTTCTTGATCATGTTCATATAGGAGCGAGTACTTCCACTGACGTCGAGGAGAAGAAGAAGATGAAAGGGGGTCTCCGAGGTCTGAAATCTTTCAACCTTTTGCTCAGTCCCATTCTCGTAGACCTGGAAGTCATCCTGGACCAGGTTGGGAATGCTTCGATTGCTGTGCCGATCGCGGACGGACACGTTGAGATAAATCCAGTCGACATTGACTCGCAGGGCGTATCCGCTCTCGAAGGCGGGCTTGTCCGCCTCGGATCCGGGCTGGGTCGAGGCAACGATTGCCGGAGGGTTCGGTTCGTCGTCCTCTCCTTTGGGAGCAGTCGGGGTAGAGTTTCGTCCAGTCGTTGCCACTACCTCCTTCGGGCCGGAGTCGGAGTCGTGTGAGACCTTCGTAACCGGCGCGGACGTCTCAGCGACAGGGCTCGGGGGAGTGCTCAGCTGACAACTGACATTCCCCTTGAGGCTGTTGGCGTAGAAGAGGGGGCCACCCGCCCCGATCTCTCGTTGGATCGATCCCTGTTGCGGGGAGATCTCCGGGCCCCAAGACGCTTCACCCCCAGCGCGAATCCAGCCTCGTAGGTTGAGGTCGTTCCCGAGAACGCAGTTGATATTCCCGCTGGTCGACTCCAATCGAATATCACCGGTGGGTTGGGAGGCGCTTCGATAGTGAATGTCCCCTCCCTGGCTCATCAGGGAGGAGGATGCGGTCAGATCTTCTGCAGTGATCAGACCGGTGAGAGTCGAGGCCCGAACCGTGCCTTCGACACCATAGATCTCAATGGCCGGATGGGCTCCCCAGATTTGAACACTGATCTCTTTGGGGACCTGGATCTCCAGGTAGGCCGACTCTTTCTGGTGATCCTTGAAGTGGGTCGATATCTGGACGAGATCGTCCTCGCGCCGGATGTCGATGACGATGTGCTCGAGCCTGTTCTCGGGAGCGATCTTGCGGACTCTGACGTAGATATGCTTCTCTTCCCAGCCATTGACCTGGATGCGGCCGAAATCATTCTGCACGACCAGCGTCCCCTTGGGTTGGATGGGCAGACTGTGTCTTTCGATGACTGTTGCACCGCTCGCCCACAGCGCCGAGGCCTGGAAAAGGACAATCGTGAGAAGCTTGATGACTTTCATGGCGTTTGCTCGTCTTTCTTTCGGTTCTTAGGACTAGACGCCCTGGGCCTGCATTAGGTTCAGAAGGGAACGCACCCTTCACGAGCCCTTCCTGATCGAACGGCCAAGAGATTTCACCCGCGAGCCGGCGATGCAGTAGAATCGGTGCGGAGGGCTGATCGATTTGTGGAGACCAATCCTACTTCTGAGCGCCGTACTTGTCTCGATGCCGGCGGTCCTGGCGCAGTCCGAGGGAGCGCTCTACCATCTGTATCTCTCCGATGTCCGAATCATCACGGTCGAGATCACCGATAGCCAGACCGTCATCCTCAACTACATCAACCTCGGCGACACCTTCGACACCGTGCAGCCCCCTTTGCTCGTTTTGGTCGACAGTGCGGGAACCCCTCATCGAGGGCACTTGGTTGAGGTGGAGAACGCTTCCTACGAGGCGGGAAAATACAAGGCGTTCGATCTGATAAAGCCCAACTCGTTCGCCGGCTACACCATTCTCGGGAACTTCCGATTCAAGGCACCTCCGCAGACGGCCTATCTGAAGGTCGGTGGCCGCATCCTGGAGTTGGATCCCATATCGTTGGAGGACTTCGAGCTGGTTGCCGCAAAGATAGGAGAACTGGATCTCGGAGTAGAAAACAGCAAGGCGGCAGTCATGAGGGCCGGGTTCGAGACTGGATTTGGGTCGATGTATCGGGCAGGCTCTGCCGAAAGCCGAGAGTTGGATAGATTCTTCCCCGATGAGGAGGTAGTGCCCACTGTCCTGCTTGCCAATCCTGCGCCGCGACTACCCCCCTCCGAAGCAAGCCGCCCCGATCCCGTCCTGGTAGTGATCAGTGTTACCGTCAGTCCCGCAGGGGGGCTCTATGACCTGGAGGTGAAGGAGGGCCTCAATGAAGTTTTGGATGATCTTGCCGTCGACACGGTGCGCAATTCCTGGATCTTTCTGCCCGCTATCTCCAAGAAAAAAATAGTCGAAAGCCGCCTCACGCTGAACGTTGTTTTTCAGCGCTGAGCTGAAACTTCAAGAATAAGTCGCACGTCGAAACGTCTGAACGTCGCACGTCTCTACTCTACGAACAGCGCGGCGAACGGGGGTTGTCCTACGCCTTCGGCGTAGGTGATGGACGGCTGGATTCCATTTTCGATCAAGCTTCAGGTTGGTCCAGCCGCACCAGTCTCGCTGAAATAGCAGACGATCGCCTCCACAAGATCTGGGATCGTGGACTTTCCTGCCTGGACCACGACCTGGAGTCCGTGTTCCTCTGCTGTCCCCGCCGTAATGGGACCAATGGCTGCGTAGCGATATCGCTTGAGACTCTGGGAGTCTTCCGCCAAGGAGACGAAATGGCGCACGGTGGAGGAGCTGGTGAAGGTGACCAGGTCTGGCTCCTGGTCGCGGAGCACCTGGGAGAGTTTTTCACGACTGCCTGGGGGGACAATCGTATCGTAGACGGGGAGCACGTCTACCTCTGCCTCGAGTTCCCGGAGTCGGCGGGGGAGAATGGAGCGAGCTCGCGAGGCCCTTGGAATCAGGATCCTGAGCCCCGAGAGGGGTACGGGGTTCCGCTCGAGAAAGCTCTCCAGGATGCCCTCTGCCTGATAGCGCGAAGGGACGAAATCGACGCGTCCACCGTAGTCTCTCACCCTGTCCGCGGTGGCGGGACCAATCGCACAGACTGAGGGACCGGTTTCAGCCTCAGCTAGAACGGAGATTCCCAAGTGGCGAGCCCGCCCCAGAAGGACCTCGACACCGTTGGCGCTTGTAAAAATGACCCAATCGTACTCCGACAGCCTCTCCAGGATTGTATCGATCTCCTTCTCCGGCCGCGGCCGGATCTCGATTGTAGGAACCTCCAGGACGCTAGCCCCATGGGCCGTGAGCAGATCGGTGAAATCCCCTGCCTGAGAGGGGCTGCGAGTCACGAGAATCGTCCGACCCCGGAGACTGCTACTCACGATCACTCGACTCCAGTTCTGCCAGGATAGTGCGAGCACCATGCGCGAGCAGATACTCTGCCGCCTTGGAGGCGAACTCCGGAAGTTCCTCGACACGACCGTGAGACAGGCTCTGGATAAAGCGACCGTCGGAAGGGCTGGCGATGAAGGCACGGAAAGCTGTGGCTCCGTTGTTCTGATGGGCATGGGCGCCCATCGGCACCTGGCATCCTCCACCCATGGTTCGCAAAAAGCTTCGCTCCGCCGCGACGCAGCGATGGGTGGGTGGGTCGTCTAAGGGCTGGATCAGTGCTCCCATGGTGGTGTCATCGGAACGGATCTCTATCCCTAATGCGCCTTGTCCGATTGCCGGAACCATCTGGTCGACCGGAAAGAGGTATGAAGCCTGGTCCATCAATCCCAGCCGCCTGAGTCCCGCAGCCGCGAGAACGATCGCCCCCAGGCCGCGTTCCTTCATCTTCTCGATACGAGTGCCCACATTGCCTCGAATGGGGACCAACTGCAGGTCGGGACGAAGATGTCGCAGCTGAACCTGGCGTCGGAGCGAGCTGGTTCCTACCCGAGTCGCTTCCGGTAGCTGTTCGAGGCTACGGCAATCGGAGTCGGAGACCAGGGCGTCTCTGGGGTCTTCTCGCGTCGGAATCGCTCCCAGGTAGAGCCCTTCCGGTAACTCTCCAGGGAGGTCTTTGAGACTGTGTACTGCCAGGTCGATTCGAGCCTCTAGCAGAGCCTCCTCAATCTCCTTGACGAACATCCGCTTCACGGAATCGTCCTTGCTTGGCTGAGGGTTGGCGGGTTGATCGCCGCTGGTTCGGATGATTTCGATCTGGACCGCCAGCTTGCCCGGGTGATGCGCTTCCAGCAGTTCTCGGACGATCTGGGCCTGTCGCAGAGCGAGGGGGCTTCCCCGTGAGCCCAGCCGTACCTCTCTCATGCGTCTTCGTCCAGACCGAAGACCCTTTTGATCATTTCTAGATTGTGCAGATGTCGTTGTGGATCCTGGTTGGGGTGCTTCATCTCCATGATGAAAGGATGCGCGATCTGGTGGGCAGTCTTCCGCAGGATCTTCTCCATCTGCGCGAGCTCTTCGGCACCCAACTGGTGCCGGTTTTTCTCGAGTTCCGCCAGGCAGGTCTCCTCGAGTCGAAGCCGAAGGGCAGCGATCAGGGAACCGGCGCTGTTGGAGGCTGTCCGGAGTAGGTGTTCTTTAGCCTCCTTTTGCACGATCTCTTCCGCAATTCTGGCCTCGCTTTTTCGCTCATTGAGGTTCGCGTCGAGGACCCATTGAAGATCGTCGATGTCGTATAGAAAAACGTTCTCTATCTCGTTTACTTTCGGATCGACGTTTCTTGGAACTCCCAGGTCAATGATGAATATCGGAGCGTAGCGGCGTTCGCGGATGGCCCGTTGCACACGGACAGGGTCGAGGATGAAGGATTTCGCCGAGGTTGAGACCAGGACGATGTCGCACTGGACCAGGTAGCGATCCAGCTCCTCCAACTCAACTGAAACGCCTCCCACCTGTTGTGCCAACTGCAGAGACCTCTCACGACTGCGATTGGCAACGTAGACGCTCGAGGCCCCGGACTGAACGAGATTGCGGGCCGCCAGCTGGCTCATCTTGCCGGCTCCCAGCAAAAGAACCGATTTGGCTCCGAGATCACCCAAAATCTTGCGCGCCAGCTCCACGGCCACCGAGCTGATGGACACGGCGGAACTGGATACCTTTGTATCCGTGCGTACCTTCTTCGCTACGTGAAAGGCGCGAGGAATGAGATTCGTCAGGCAGCTGCCGATGCTGCCGGCTTGCTGGGCCAGAGAGTAGGCTTGTTTGAATTGCCCCAGGATCTGTGGCTCGCCGATGACCATTGAGTCGAGGCTGCTCGCCACCCGAAAAACGTGAAGGACTACGTCCCGCTGCAGCAGGCTGTAGAGATGTTGTTCCAGGGAGAGCGGTTGCAGCGCGTGATAGCTATAGAGAAACTGCTTGATGTCTTCTACAACACTTCGACCCTCTTCTCTATGGGCAATGATCTCGGTGCGGTTGCAGGTCGAAAGAATCAGTGCTTCAGGCAAACCAAACTCTCGCCTCAGTTGAGACAAGGCCTCGGGGACGGCTTCCTCCGGAAAGATAACTTGCTCTCGGATTTCAACCGGCGCCGTCCTGTGGCTTAGCCCTACGAGTACCGGAATCATGTCACGGTTACCAACATCTCAATCTTCTGGTTTCGCCCAGCGACATATCCAACGATCGAGCTTTGGCCTCGCCGCGGCCCACCTCGATAATCGTTCACCCGACTCACAGCTTCCTTCGGAGAACCTAAAAGCTGTGGACACTCCCCAAATAGCTGGCTCCTGCGAACGTCAGTAGCACGCAAATGAATCCTGCCATGCTGATCACCGCGGCGCGCCGACCCCGCCAGCCGACCGTCAGACGAAGGTAGATCAACAGTAGGTAGATCAGCCAGGTGGCCGCAGCCGCCACCACCGTCGGATCGCGGTGCCAACCCTGAACCCAATCCTGCCTCGCCCAGATGATCCCAACCAGGAGTCCTACAGACATGAAGCAGAAGCCCGAGATCAAGAACCTGAGAAAGAGGTCGTCCAGCTTCCCCAGAGAAGGCAGCTGGTAGTAGAAGGTTTTCGGCTTCTTGCGCTTAAGCTCTCGCTCCTGGAACAGGTAGAGAAGGGCCGCGATGAACGTGACCACAAACATGGCGTATGCCAGAAACAGGGAGATGGTGTGGAAATAGATCCAGGAACTGTTCAACACCGTTGGGGCAGGGGAGGACTCGAGATAGGTGGTCCCCAACATCAGTGCCGCTATTACGGGAAGCAGAAATGGCCCTAGTGCCGTAACCCGGTATCGTAGGTACGAGATCAGAAAGCAGAGTGAGACGGTCCAGGCAAAAAGTGCCAGGGATTCCCGCAAATTTGTGATAGGGAAATGGGCCCCTTCGATTCCTTGATAGACCAGGAATCCCGTGTGTAGGAGAAACCCCGTGCCGACCGAGGCAACCGCTACTTTGAAGAAGACGTCTTTCCTGGCAACCACTGCCACCAAGCTGTGGAACAGTCCAAGAAGGTAGAGCCCGAAGGCCGCGTTTAGAAGAAACCCGCTCACTGCCGGCTATTATAGCACCCGAAATGCTGTGATAAGATGGGCCCTGTGGAGCTTAGCCAAGTCGATCCTGCCTGGCTCATCATCAATCTAGTCGTGCTCTTGTTCTCCTTGAGCGTTCACGAGTCCGCGCACGCCTGGGCAGCCAACCGCTTGGGTGATCCCACTGCCCGAGATCTGGGCCGCATTACCTTGAATCCGATTGTTCACATGGATCTCATCGGAACCGTCCTTTTCCCAATCTTGGGATTGCTGGGCGGGGGGATAGTTTTCGGGTGGGCAAAGCCGGTCCCCGTGAATCCCAACAACCTCAGGAAGCCCAACCAGGATCACGCTCTGGTTGCCGCTGCGGGGCCCGCCAGCAACGTCTTGGCGGCATTCGGCTTCCTACTCGCTTCGAAGCTCCTGGTTATGCTGTTTCCGGCCCAGGTTGCGGATCAGCATGCCGTTTTCTTTCCCCTCTTTCTGCTCTTCAGGGTTGGATTGATGCTCAACGTGATTCTGGCGGTGTTCAATCTGTTTCCGATCCCACCCCTGGATGGGAGCTGGATCCTATCCCGCTTGTTTCCCGGCCAAGTTGGATCACTCATCGAGAAGGCGCGTCCCTATGGTTTTCTCCTGCTGATTCTCTTGATCTGGTCCGGCGTCTTCTCGTCAGTTATCGGTCCCATTCTTCTTTTCGTGCAGAGTCTGGCTTGATCGACCCCTGCGAGGCTTCCAGGTGAAGAGCCGTGTTTTCAGTGGCATGCGTCCCACCGGTCGACTCCATCTCGGACATCTTGTCGGAGCCCTGGAGAACTGGGTGAGGATGCAGCAGGAGTATGAGTGCATCTACGGCATCGTGGACTGGCATGCTCTTACCTCGGAATACGAGAGTGTAGACGCAATCCGGGAGAACGTCCTCGAGATTGCCATGGACTATTTGACCGCAGGGCTGGATCCGGAGGTCTCGACGCTCATGGTTCAGTCTCTCGTCCCGGAGCATGCGGAACTGCATCTGCTGCTCTCGATGATCATTCCAATCCCCTGGCTGGAAAGGGTGCCCACCTACAAAGAGCAGATCCAGCAGCTTAGCCAGAAGGACCTGTCGACCTACGGCTTCCTGGGTTATCCGCTGCTCCAGTCGGCCGACATTCTTATCTACAAGGCCGGAACGGTACCGGTGGGAGAAGATCAGGTGTCCCATCTCGAGTTGTGCCGTGAAGTGGCGCGGAGATTCAACAACCTCTACGGTGAGGTTTTTCCAGAACCGGAGGCCAAGCTGACCCGGTCCCCGAGATTGCCAGGCACGGACGGCCGCAAGATGAGCAAGAGTTACCGGAATGAGATCCAGCTTGCGGAGGATCCATCGACGATTCGCCAGAAGATCCTGACCATGGTCACGGATCCAGCGCGCGTACGCCGTACTGACCCCGGTAATCCTGATGTTTGCCCGGTTTTCGAGCATCACAAGCAGTTTACGGATGCGCCGGGACAAGAGTGGGCGGCTCACGGTTGTCGAACCGCTGAGATTGGGTGCGTGGACTGCAAGAAGAGACTTCTCGAACATCTGTTGCCGGTGGTCGAACCTCTCCATGAAAAGCGAGTCAAATTGGAAAAGGACGTCGACGGCGTCAAGGAGATCCTGATCCAGGGAAGCCGAAAGGCTCGGGTTCTGGCTCAGGAAACCATGGGGGAAGTACGTCAGGCTATGAAGCTAGAGTATTCTTGAACTCGAATTTGAGAGAGTTTGTCTGAACGTCGCACGCTGCTCACGTCGCTGAGGTTTTCACTTCAATGGTCCAGCGTGGCAGGTGGTGTTGTTGACCTGGAAATCGGACGTGGGTTCGGTCTCCAGGCCGAAGTATTCTCCTTCTTTCGAGCCTTTTTGCTCGACGCGCGGCAGCCTGGAGGCCACCGCCACCGTTGAAATGGATAGCTAATGTCTCTTCAACCCCAAGGTATGGCAGAGAATCTGCAACCAGGAAATGATGCCTATAAAGTCCAGCTCGAGATCTTCGAAGGACCCCTGGACCTCTTGCTTCACCTGATCCGGCAGCAGGAAATCGACATCTACGACATTCCGGTCTCCTCCATCACACAGCAGTATCTGGACTACGTTCAGATGATGAGACAACTGAACATCACGGTGGCTGGGGAGTTTCTGGTGATGGCCTCCACTCTGATCTACATCAAGTCCCGCATGCTGCTGCCCTTGGAACCCGACTCAACAGAGGACGATTACGAGGGGGATCCACGCCAGGAACTGGTGGAGCAGCTTCTTGAATATGAGAAGTACAAGCAGGCCGCCCATCTGCTCCACGAAAAAGAGAGCATGGAACTGGCGGTGTGGACCCGCGGAGAGAAGGAGTTCGAGCTCGACGAGAAGGAAGCGGTAGCGGTCGGGTTGTTCGACGTCATCCAGGCTTTCCACCAGATAGTCCAGCGCTATCAGGCCCAGATTGTCTTGGAGATTGAACGAGATCCCGTCACGCTGGAGGAAAAGATCGACGAGATCAGGCGACTGCTCAAGGCTCGGCGTCGATTCCTATTCTCGATCTTTTTCGAACGCAAGCTTTCCCGAATCCATCTCGGGGTCACCTTGATGGCCTTGTTGGAGTTGGTTCGCCTGGGAGAGATTCGTCTCTTCCAAAAAGGGATTTTCGAGGACATCCAGATCGTCGCATGCTGAAGGACCTCATGGGCAGCCAGATTCTGGCTATCCTCTTCGTCGCCCAGGATCCGGTGTCGGCGGCCCAGTTGGGCGAGATTTATCCTGAAGTCTCGAAAGAAGAGCTGTCGGAGGCTTTGGGCGACCTCGTCCGGGATTTCAATTCACTCCAGGATTCGGTTGAGATCCGAGAAGTGGCCGGAGGCTACAGAGTAACGACCCGGCCTAAACACCACGAGGTCATCCGGGCCTATCTGAGAACGAAACCCTCCTCCAAGCTTTCCCTGCCTGCCTTGGAGACGCTAGCTGTCATTGCCTACAGGCAACCGATCACCCTTCCCGAGATTGCTGAGATTCGAGGTGTGAGAGGAGCCTCTCCTGTCCGGACCCTCCTGGAAAAGAGGCTGATCGAGACCAGGGGGCGAAAGAAGACCGTAGGGCGGCCAATCGTGTATGGCATCACCAAGGATTTTCTCGTCCATTTCGGCCTGAAGGATCTTTCCGACCTGCCGACACTGGAGGAATTTGAGGAAGTCCTTTCCCAGGCGTCCTCTGAGACCCATCTGGTTGACGAAGCCGAGTCATGAGACAGCGGCTTCAGACAATCCTCGCCCATGCCGGTATCGCTTCGCGCCGCAAATCCGAGGAGCTGATTTCGCAGGGCCGTGTAACGGTCAACAATGAAACGATTACCCGCCTGGGTAGTCAAGCAGACCCCTCAACCGATGAGATCTGTGTCGATGGAAAGCGGATTCGAAAAGAACGCTTGGAGTACTACATTCTCAACAAACCAAGAGGAGTGCTGAGCGCTGTTTCAGATCCGTTACGGCGGCCGGTGGTCACGCAGTTGGTGCGCTCGTCCAGCCGGCTCTACCCGGCCGGGCGACTCGATTTTCAGAGCGAAGGATTGATCATCCTGACCAATGATGGAGATTTGGCGCGCCTGATTACGCAGGCCGGTAGGCTCGCTAAGATCTATCAGGTGAAGGTCCAGGGACAACCTCCACAAGAAAAGCTTGAAAGACTATTGGGCGGTATTCGCGTCGAGGGTGCTCGGCTCGCGGCCCGCAAAGTCAGGCTGATCGAGAGAGCGCCCAACCCCTGGTACGAAGTCACGCTGGAGCAGGGTCGCAATCGGCAGATTCGTATCATGTTCGAACGGATCGGGCATCCGGTGCGGAGACTTCGGAGAATCGCTGTCGGACCTCTGCGTCTGGGCGATCTACCTCGGGGAGCGTATAGAGAAATGACCTCTCAAGAGGTAGAGCTCTTGCGCAAATAGACAAGTACTAGGAATCCCAGGATGTTTACTGGAATTGTCAGGGAAGTCGGAGAGATCCTGCAGAAGCAGTTGTCAGAGGAAGGTGCTCTTCTTCAACTGAGCTGCAGCGCCGAACTCTACGGCGAACTGGAGATCGGACACAGTGTCAGTATCGATGGCGTCTGCCTCACCGTCTCCCAGAAGTCCTCCGGCGCGTTCGAAGTCGAAGCCACACCGGAAACCCTTCGTCTGACAAATCTTGGTGGTCGCCAGTCTTCCGACCCGGTTAATCTTGAGCCGGCGGCAAAATGGTCTGATTTTATCGGGGGACATCTGGTCCAGGGTCACGCGGATGGAACCGGAAAAGTGGCCTCCCGAAGCCCCGAGGGGAACTCCTGGATCTTTGGAATCGAGGCACCTCGGAATGTCCTCGAACACTGTGTTCTCAAGGGAAGTATCGCCGTCAATGGCGTGAGTCTGACGCTCTCGGGATTGAATTCAAACTCTTTTGAAGTCACAATTATCCCTCACACATTCGAGGTGACCAACTTTCGACTTCTCGGGGTGGGTGACCGGGTGAATCTAGAAGCCGATTTGATCAGCAAGTATGTGGAACAGCACGTCGACCGTATTACTCGGAATCCTACTTAGCGCTATCCCGTCGGCGGGCACAGTCTGGGGAAACGGTTTCTCATTCGGCCCTCACACGGTGCTCGTGTATGGGTCGGATTCGGGTGGGATGGAGAGCCAGTTGGTATTCCGACTGGCACGTTACCACCCGGACGTTGTGATGGAGTGGGAATCAAAGGTCAATCAAGGCACCCTACACCTTTTCCAGGATGCGGTCAGAAACAGCAAGAGGTTCACCTTGACTCATCTTTTCGATGCTGGGGTCGACCTCGAGTCCAAGGATGTCATGACCGTGTGGATCTCCAAGTGGATGTACGATGAGCTCACAAATGAAGGGTCCGTCAAGATCAGGTCGAATCGATTACCCCTGACCCTGCGAGTTGAGGGGAAGGATGTGCACACGTTTGCTCTCAACCGAAGGCAGCAAGAATTCCCGGTGCTGCGCTTGAAAGACAGCCGGGGAGGCTCCTGGGCCTTTCACGAAGATCGCGATAATCCCGTTCTGATGGAATATGTCCTGGGGCATTATCGCCTCTACCTGAAGTCAGTCTCCTCGCCGAGAAACAGTCTCCGCTGGATCCGAAAATTGCCACCGGTCAAGTAAGAATGACGAGGTCACAAGTCACAAGTCACAAGTCGGAGGGCGCAAGTCTCGCGCTTCAGGTCTTCGGTTCTGACCGTCTATCCTTGAGTAAAAGGCCAGAACTTGTCGAGAAGGGCTCAAGCACAGCCACGGGGTTTCGCGACTGGTAGCCTACACTGAAACCTGTGACTTGCGACCTGTGACTTGTGACCTCATTTGATAGGAGCCTCGTTCGTCATGAGCTTAGATCGAATCGAAGACGCGATTCAGGACATTGCTGAAGGAAAAATCGTCATCGTCGTGGACGAGGAGGACCGAGAGAACGAAGGAGATCTGACGATGGCTGCGGAGAGGATCACTCCCGAGGCGATCAACTTCATGGCGACGCATGGGCGAGGGCTAATCTGTATGCCCATGACCGAGGAGCGTCTCGACGAATTGCAGGTCCCACTCATGGTCGTCGACAACAAGTCCGTTCACGGTACTGCGTTCTGTGTCAGCATCGAGGCTCGCCACAACGTATCCACAGGTATTTCCGCCGCTGACCGTGCCACTACCGTGCTGGCCGCTATCGATTCCAGGACCGGCCCCCAGGACCTGATTCAACCCGGCCACATTTTTCCACTGAGGGCCAGACCTGGCGGTGTGCTGGAACGGGCAGGACAGACGGAAGCGGCAGTTGATCTGGCCCGCATAGCCGGTCTGGACCCCGCGGGTGTCATCTGCGAAATAATGAACGAAGATGGAACCATGGCCAGACTTCCCGACCTCACGCGTTTTGCGGCAAAGCACAAGATTCGCGTGGTCTCGGTGGTTGATCTCATCAGGTTCCGCCTGCGGACCGAGAGATTCGTTCGAAGGATCGAAAGCGTCCCCTTTGAGAGCGAATTTGGCCAGTTCCAATTACATCTTTTCGAAAGCGACCTGGATGGTAACCAGCACCTTGCCCTCGTCAAGGGTAATCTGGAAGGTGATGAGCCTCCTCTGGTTCGGGTCCACACCGAATCCGTATTGAGCGATGTTTTCCTGGCGCCTGCACAGGGTACAGTCAGGGAACTCAGGCGCTCTTTAGAGATCATCCATGCGGAGGGACGCGGTGTGTTGGTCTATCTGCGCCTGAAGGAGAAGGAAGCACGGTTGTTGGACGAGGTACGTCAACATCAGAAAAAGACCCAGGGCGAAGAAACAGATGCCCAGGCGATCAGTTTCAAAGACTATGGGATCGGTTGCCAGATTCTGGCAGATCTAGGACTCAACAAGATTCGCGTGCTCACGAATCATCCCAAGAAGATCGTGGGGCTGGAAGGCTTTGGCCTGAACATAACGGACCAGATCCCTATCGACCCAAAGAGCGATGTCGTTGATGGCTGAGCTGGAACTTGAAGAAAGAGGGTCGCAAGTCGCACGTCTGAACGTCGCACGTCTCTTGTCCCCGAACAGCGCGTCGAACGGTACCAGTTTGCCCGCCAGCATCAATCCAATTAAAGAAGACTAGATGATCGATTCCGAAATAGCATGGCAATTGCAGATGGGGCTTGTGCGGCGAGGTCAAGGCAGGAGGAGGAAGACGATGCCTTGCCATCTTCGACGACGACCAACGAAGAGATCGCCCGCAACCTCCGTCTGCCCAACGGGTTGCGCGACCGAGCACGAACCCAGCCTCTCTTCTGTGCAGACGAGCACCCCAGATACGTTCAGTTCGATTTATGGGCGCAACAATTGTCATGTTATTTCGGAATCGATCATCTAGAGAGGTAGGACGGGCACTCCTGCCCGTTGGGAATACAGACGCGCAAGATTGCCCGTCCTATTACGGCCAACCCTGTAACTAATCCTCGTCCTTCTTCTTGGCCAGGTATCCGCGTCGGTGTACCACTTTGAGCTTGTCCGGTTTGCCGTCACCGTTGACGTCGGCATCGACCTCAACCTTGATTTTGCGCAGTTTGCCGTCCTTCTTGGGGTTGGTGGACACGTACCCTAGAGAGTACTGATTCCTCAACAGATGGGAAATCGTCTCGAAAATCGAACGAAACTGGGTCGTGAATCGGGGAAAGAAGGCTTCGCCTCCCGTGTATTTTGCAATCTCCTTGAGAACCACGTCCGCCTGGTAGAAATCCATTCGCGTTGAGTCGCTCATGCGGTGTTCGTACCGAAGGCGTAGATTCTGGCCGATGCTGACAGGATAGATGACGGCATTGGTGCGTTTCACCTTCCGAAGGGCTTCGTCCATGTTCTTCTTGCTCAGAGTATCCATTCCTGTTGAGATCAGGACGATAGCCGTCTTACCCTCCATTTCCTCTATCCGATCCAAGGTATCGAATAGGGTGTCGTAGAGGCAGCTTTCGCGGAAGCCGGGACTGTTCAAGCGGCGCAGGGCAGCGAAGACCTTGGACTTGTCCTGGGTGAAGTCAACCAGAATCTCAGGTCTTATGTCGTAGGTCACTACGGCTATCCAATCTTCCTCGCGCATGTTGTGGGCGAAGATCTGGGATCCCACCCAGGCCTCGTAGAGCATTTCCCAGGGCAGGACGCTGCTGAACTCCGTAATCAGGACCGCAGTCATGGGGCCCTCGATCGGAGTAAAGTGCGTCATTTCCTGCTGGACCTTGTCTTCGTAGACTTTGAAGTTTTGCTTCTCCAGTCCCTGTATGAGATTGCCCTTCTTGTCCCTCACCGTGACGTCGACTCGGATCTGTTCAACCGTCACCGTCAGGGCGGCGCGTCCCCGGGGCCGATCCTGGTCTTCCTCGATTTTCTTCTTGTTGTCCTTGGCCGGCGATCCGGCCGCTAGACCGGGAGCTGTCAACCACAGGAAAAGCGCCCCGGATAGCATCAATCGCATCGTTCTATTCATGGTGTTTCAACTCCTCGCAAGGACCAAGAGTGTGTCAGGCTGGGACCTGGCTTCAGGTGGACACCTCTAGCATAACTAACAGACGAGGCCGTTAACAAGTCAGGGAAGCCGGTATGGTAAGATTGGAGACCGTGACACCGGAAGCCAAAGAGGGGCGCCTGATTGAATTTCTGAGACAGTACAGCGACGTCATCGTCGCCTTTAGCGGGGGTGTTGACAGCTCCTACCTGGCCTTCATGGCCCATCGGGTCCTGGGCAGGAACGCCAGGTCGGTGACCGCCATTTCTCCCTCGGTGTCCAATCTTCAGCGTGAGCTGGCATTGGGTTTTGCCTCCACTTACGAAATCAACCACAAGGTGATCTCGACTCAGGAGATGGAGAACCCGGACTACGCCAGCAATCCTTCCAATCGTTGCTATTTCTGCAAGTCCGAACTGTACGTTCACCTCGAGCGTCTGGCCAAAGAATGGAGCGTAGAGGCCATCTTCGACGGCAGTAATCAGGACGACGTCGGGGACTACCGTCCAGGCCGGAAAGCCTCCCGGGAGTTCTCTGTGATCAGTCCCTTCATTGAGGTGGGTCTGACCAAGGACGAGATTCGTCAGCAATCAAGAAAGTGGGGCCTTCCCAGCTGGGATCAACCCGCAATGCCCTGCCTTTCTTCGCGCTTTCCCTATGGGGTCGCAATCACTGAGCAGAGCCTCCGACAAGTGGACGACGCCGAAGCCTTCCTCCGTGGCCTGGGCCTTCGCAACTTCCGAGTTAGACACCACGATAATCTGGCCCGGATCGAGGTGGATCTCTCGGAACAGGACAAGATCCTGGACCCCGAGCGCTTTGCCTCCATCAACCAGCGGCTGAGGGACCTCGGATACCAGTACGTCACACTCGACCTGCAGGGCTTTCGGTCGGGCTCGTTGAATGTAGGCGTGCAGTTGGACGTAGAATCCAAGCCCCCAACCCCAGGTACTACCTAGACCGCAATTGGGATTCAGCAAAAGCTACGTTTGCGGCAGCACCACCATCCCCCTGATGTACCACACTGTGGGTGATGTGCTGGACCGAGCTGTCCTCGAGTGGGGCGACCTCGAGGCCGTGGTTGTTCGGCATCAGCAGATCCGTTGGAGTTTTCGAGAGCTCGCAGCGGCGGTCGATCGCTTTGCCGCCGGGTTGGTGGAGCTGGGCCTGGAACCCGGTGATCGGGTGGGAATCTGGTCACCTAACAACATCGAATGGGTCGTTACCCAGTTCGCCACAGCCAAGGCCGGCTTGATCCTGGTGAACGTCAACCCCGCCTATCGTTTGTCGGAGCTCGAATACGCCTTGAACAAGGTAGGCTGTAAGGGCCTGATCCTGGCGGAACGTTTCAAGAGCAGCGATTACGTCGCCATGATCCGGGAGCTGGCCCCGGAGCTGGATGACTGCGTGGTCTCGCAGTTGAAGTCGGAGAGGCTTCCTCAGCTTCAGACGGTGATTCATCTTGGTCATGAGTCGATTCCTGGATTTCACCGGTTTGAGGATGTGGGAGAACTCGCCGGAGAAACCGGTCGGGCGGGGATCAAGCGTCTGGAGCAGGTGCTGCAGCCGGACGATCCCATCAACATCCAATTCACCAGTGGGACCACGGGTTTTCCCAAGGGTGCAACGCTTACCCACTGCAACATTGTCAATAACGGCTTCTTCGTGGCTGAGGTCATGAAGCTGACTCCTCGGGACCGACTCTGCCTCCCGGTGCCCCTGTACCACTGTTTCGGAATGGTTATGGGAGTCCTGGCCTGCTTCACGCACGGCGCTACCGTAGTCTTTCCTGGTGAGGGCTTCGACCCCACGACCGTCCTGGAAACCGTCGAGGCGGAGCGCTGCACGGCTCTCCACGGTGTTCCCACCATGTTTGTCGCGGAGCTGGAACACCCCGATTTCGAGGGCTATCAGCTGAGTCAGCTTCGGACCGGGATCATGGGCGGAGCGCCCTGTCCCATCGAAGTGATGAAACGGCTCGTCAGTCAGATGAACATGGGCGAGGTCACCATCTGCTACGGCATGACCGAAACCAGCCCGGTGAGTTTCCAGACACAGGTGGATGATCCCTTGGAGCAGCGAGTTTCCACCGTAGGACGTGTTCATCCGCACGTCGAGGTGAAGATCGTAGATGAGCAGGGCCGCGTGGTTCCCCGAGGGACCTCCGGGGAGCTCCTCACGCGAGGCTATAGCGTGATGCGGGGCTACTGGAACGATGATGAGAGAACTTCTGAGGCCATTGATGCAGCCGGCTGGATGCACACCGGCGATCTTGCTGTCCTCGACGAAGAGGGTTATTGCGAGATCGTGGGCCGCTTGAAGGACATGATCATTCGCGGCGGTGAGAACATCTATCCGCGCGAGCTGGAAGAGTTCCTCTACCGGCATCCCAAGATCCAGGACGCCCAGGTTTTTGGTGTCAGGGATGCCAAGTACGGCGAGGAAGTGTGTGCCTGGATTCGGCTCAAAGCAGGGGAAGACTCCACTGCCGAGGAGATCCGTTCCTTCTGCAAGGGACAGATCTCTCACTACAAAATTCCCCGCTACATCAAGTTTGTAGACGACTATCCCCTGACCGTCACGGGCAAGGCCCAGAAGTTCATGATGCGGGAGCGTATGGAAGAGGAACTGGCCTGAAACTTCATTTGCGAACAGATCTTCACGAGCCGCCATTTGACACAGCCGTGATCTTCGTAGGATGGGCACTCTTGCCCGTCGCTGTCATCGACGGGCAGGAGTGCCCGTCCTACAACAGACACGCTGCTACCGACGCTCGTGGCTAGAGACAACCGAAGTTTCTTTCTCAAATGGGGACAGCGCGTATGGCGCGGAACTACCGGACGGTCGTTGGACTCAATCGTTAGGCTCTTCTGGGTCAGGCTTGATGAAGAAGACGTACTCATTGGTGTCCAGGCCGTTGTAGATGATGCTGTATTCGATCATCAGCTCGTTCGGTAGATTGTCGTTGTATTTGTTGATGATGCAGTTGTGACTGTATCCATCTGGATGTTTGGTATCACCGCTGACAATGATTCCCCTCTGCCAATCCTCACCGTCGTCAGATTGATAGAGAACAAAGCGACCCCTACCTTCCCCATGCGATCCTGACCTCCCATGCAGGTAGTACTTGCCCCCAAGATAGGCTAGCTCGGGATCGCGAATCTTCTTGTCCACATAGGCCCGCCTTTGCACGCTCCAGGTGTGGCCTTCGTCCTCGCTGATGCAATAGTAGAAATGGTGTTCGTCCTGGGTAGTGTAGGCACCCGCCAGCAGACGGCCGTCCTCCATGATCGTCATCGCACCGTACCATTTGTCGTTGTCCAGCGTCAGTCTGCTTCTCTGTTGCCAGCTACGTCCGTCATCCCTGCTGACGTACAGAAAATGGGGGCCGGAATTGCTATCGATCAGCAGGTAGTTGGTATCGCCTGACACCGCTGCCGCACAGGGATAGCCCACGAAATCGCCATCGAGAGATTCATAATCGGTCCAGGTGGAACCCTGGTCAACGCTTCTCATGACACCGCTACGGTCCCTGATCCCATTTCTGAAATGTGTCACAAACACGACGGCGGTCCCGTTCTCCGTGACCAGACCTTCTTCAATCCATGCGGGTCGGCGCAGATCTGTCGTATAGGCCTTATAGGAGTACTGGAACTGGTTGTATCTCTCCCAGGTCCTGCAGGAGTGTACCGTTCTTTCTGTAATTTCCCGTTAAGAGGGAATTTCTCGGGATACCGAGGATTGGGTTGACGAGGAACCTGGCGCGGCTCAGGCGGAAGGAGGCTGTAGGCCGAGTGCAGCCTGAGCCGCGCGGCGCTGCGCGCCGGGCCCCCCCGGAAGGGGGCCAAAGGCCGTCAGCCGAAGGGTTGAGCCGTCAGAGGTCTGGGACAAGATTCTCTAAATCATTCATCCAAAATGAAAGGAGAATCCAATGGCCCCAGACCTGGAAGACAGAGTACCACGAGAGATCCTAGAGGCGTTGATCCAAGAAGGAACGGAGGCCTTTCGCAAGGTGTTGGAGAAGCTCTTGAACTTGGCCATGGGATTGGAACGGTCGGAGTTTCTGGGAGCCGAGCCCTACGAGAGAACGAGCCAGCGACGGGGCCACGCCAACGGTTACAAGGACAAGAAGATCGCCACGCGTGTGGGAGAGCTCCGACTGAAGATCCCTCAGGTGCGAGGGCTGTCGTTCTACCCTCAATCGCTGGAGAAGGGCTGCCGCTCGGAAAAGGCGCTGAAGTTGGCCATTGCCGAGATGTATGTCATGGGCGTCTCCACGCGCAAGGTCACGGAAATCACCGAGCAGCTGTGTGGCACGGAGATCTCCGCCAGCCAGGTCTCACGGGTCGCCTCCCTGCTGGATGAGGAGCTGGAGAAGTTCCGTAGCCGGCCGCTGAGCGGTGAGTATCCCTTCGTCTACCTGGACGCCCATTACGAGAAAGTCCGTGTCGATGGACGAGTTCAGGACCTGGCCATCCTCAAGGCAGTCGGTGTGCAGGCTTCCGGTCACCGTGAGGTCTTGGGTCTGAGCGCCCGGCTGAGCGAGGCGGAGGTCCACTGGAGAGCGTTTTTTGAGGATCTGGCCGGGCGGGGACTCAAGGGAATGGAGCTCGTCGTCAGTGACGACCACGCGGGACTGAAGGCCGCTCGACGAGCGGTGTTTCCCGCGGTTCCCTGGCAGCGCTGCCAGTTTCATCTGAGCCAGAATGCTCAGCGCTTTGCCCGTCGGCTCCAAGAGCGGGGCCAGATCGGCCAAGCGATGCGGGACATCTTCAACAGCCCCACCCTCGAGGATGCCGAAGCCATGCTCAAACGCAAGATCAAGGCGTTCACCGAAACCAACCAGGCACTGGCCCAGTGGATGGAAGACAACGTGCGCGAGGGGTTGACGGTCTACGCCTTCCCCCGCAGTCTGCACAAGAAGATCCGGACGATTAACGGCGTGGAGAATCTCAACAAACAGATCCGGCGCCGCACTCGAGTGGTGGGAATCTTCCCCCATATCGACTCGGCGTTGCGACTGATCTCAGCCGTGCTGGCGGAGATTCACGACGAGTGGCTCACGGGCCGCTGCTATCTGAACCTGGAGAGCTGGCAAGAAGAGGAGGCATCCTAGAAGAGCGTTTCCCTAAACCCGAGACCCTCAGATCAGCGAGGGTTCTCGGTAAGGGGCAGCCCGCGATCGTGGCTCTGAGGGCTTCTGACAGGGCCTCTTTTCTTGGAGAAGGAGGTGGGGGCGCTGAATCGCTCTCTGCGAGTAGTGCAAGCTGCTCCGGCCTCTCAT
This sequence comes from Acidobacteriota bacterium, assembly GCA_965222655.1. Taxonomy (GTDB): domain Bacteria; phylum Acidobacteriota; class UBA6911; order RPQK01; family JAJDTT01; genus CAUZIZ01. Next base: position 343,927 of record CBDCUP010000020.1, on the reverse strand, counting down.
TTTGATAGATCTGCTGGTTGCCTTAGAGAGATTCACAGCGAGCGGCTCACGGGCCACTGCTTTCTGCACCCGAGAGCCAAGAGAGGAGGATCCTGTCCCACAACCGACCCTGAAATTACAGAAAAATTGTTGCGCTGCCGGTCCTGCCGCCATCCCTGCTGAGGGCGTGCTCGCTCCAGCCATCGATATTGTGGTCGCTGGTGTTGGCATAGAACGCCGCAATGTTCCCGTTCGGATATTCCATGCACACCGGGCCTCCGTGCGTGCTCCTCCCGGGAGCATCGTTTTCGAGATCGGCGATCAGGCTGCCAAAGACATTATTTCCGAGCTTGGTCGAGGGGTCGCGATCGTAGATCAGGGCACCATCGATTCTTTCAAATTGTATGGACTCCTTCTCCGGAGTGGGAGACATGGCTACTGTTGCCAGAACACCGTCGTGCCGGCGTTGCACCAGGGCCACCGGGACGACGCTACCTCCCTCGCAATCCAGGGCGAAGTATCCCTGATAGGGCATCGGCAGGTCTGGAATCAACTCATCCAGGAACTGGGCAATCTGCTTTCCCGGGCCCAGCGAGATGTGGGCCATCCCGGCCATTTCCCCGCTGCCGGTGTATGCCGTCAGTTGACAAGCGGCACTGCTGAAACCGGAGTTGGCCACGCTGACTCCCGTGTCCACCCCTCCCGAGACCTCACCCACGCCGGCCCACCAGCCGACTCCTGTCACGGGGAGAACTCCTACCTCGGGTATGTCCTGAAGGCGAAGGAATGCAGTGGCCTCGATCAAACAGTCGGCCGAAGCATACACCGGACTCCTTCGCCGACGATGGGCCAAGCAGTAGTCACGGACGTGGGCACCACGGCGCTTTCCTCCTACACGAATGCCGCTCTAGGAATCTTCCTGGACAGCTTCTACGTGGGAGATCTGGTCGAAATCATCATGTACAACCGGGTGTTGACCTGCCAGGAGCGCAATGCCGTCAACGAGGCGTTGGCCATACGGTATGGTCTGGTCTTTACCGCAGATCCCTGCGTGACCGCGACAGCCACCCCCACTACCACTCCCACTGCGACAACCACCGCGACTCCAACTCCAACGGCCACTGCGACTTCCACGGCCACTCCCACGCCAACTCCGACTGCGACCGCCACAACAGTGTCACTGACTCCCACACCCACTTCGACTCCGACAGCCACTGCCACCGCGACCGCCACAACAGTGTCACTGACTCCCACACCCACTTCGACTCCGACAGCCACTGCCACCACGACCGCCACAACTACATCACTGACTCCTACACCCACTGCGACTCCGACGGCTACTGCCACTACGACCGCTACTTCGTCACCGACTCCCACGCCCACTCCGACGCCCACTAGCACCGCCACTCCCACCGCGACAACCACTGGGGTGCCGTCGGTTCCTCCCGGCTCCTTTGTCCCCGCTATTCCTGGGCCAGGATTCGAACGGACCGGACACGCGTACTCGCCGCCGGGAATGGACGGAGACGGTCCCGGACCGGATGACCGTCGCGTGAATTTGTCCAAAAGCGGAAATGAGGTCGTCGGCCAGGTCAAAGAGGATCAGCCTTTTCGACTGGTCCAGGTACCCGGTAACCCCGACCAGTTTTGGATCTACCCAAACCCGAACTCGATCCCCCAGGAAAACGGTCTGTTGGCCTGGGCCAGGAGGCAACTGCAGGGCTCGCTTGGGTTCGAAGTCGCGCTGAAATACCGTGCGACCGTGGCAACGCGTGACAGGTATGCTCGACCGTCAAGATGGAGGATCGAGCACTTTACGAGACTGACTGATCGCTTTTCAGTAGCCCTGAGTTACGCTGACGCTGTAGACGAGAATGGCGATGGGAAGGCGGATTCCGTGGGCTTGCGCTTCCAGCTCTCTGACGATCCCTTCTTTCTCAGACTGCCCTTCAACTGTGTGGATGTGAATGATGATGGAGAGATGGACTTCCTGAAAGTTGCCTTCAATGTCGGTCTTGGCTTTAACTTCAACTCCAGCTCAAGTTTCCCGGACTTCCCCTTCACCGGTGCCCTGGACATTCGACGAGAAGTCCATCTCCCGCTGGCGGACACCAACGGCGATAGAGTCAATGACAGTCCTGCCTTCGATTTCGATCAGGATGGTCGGCCCGATCCTGGGCCTGGTTTCCCGATCGTCGCAGGTCCTCCCAATCCTGAGGTAGAGCACAAACTGCACTTTGCCCAGTTCGGAGATGGGTTCGGCATCTTCAGCCAGATCACGCTCTTCAACTTGGATTCGAATCGAGCAGCTGACGTGAAAATCATCCTGCGAGATGACAATGGCAACCCTCTCAATGTCGACCTGGCAGGAGAGGACGTGCAAGGGGAAAAGCTATTGCAGATTGTCGCCGGTGGGCTGAGCCTGCTGCGCACCGATGGTCAGGGCGCCTTGAGCGTGGGGTCGGTAACAGTGTGCTCGAACCGGCCTCTTGCCGGGGTTATCCTATTTGGAGGTGCCTTCGGCGTGGCGGGTGTGGGTAGCAGCCAGATCATGACAAACGGCTTCGTGGCCCCCATGGAGAGCAAGACAGCCGATACCATCTCCACCGGAGTGGCAGTGGCAAACCTGGAAACGGGGTCGAATACGCTCCAAGTGTCGCTGTGGGATAGCGAAGGAAAGCAACTGGCGACGGCGGAACTGATGCTGGCGGGCAACGGTCACCGGGCACTCTTCGTCAATGAGTTCAATTGGGTGCCAACGCAGGACTTCTCGAACTTCAGTGGAATCTTGAAGGTGCAGACCACGGGCAGGGTGGCAGCCACGGTGATCCAGACTCGACCCGATGAATTTGCCACACTACCGGTAGCTCCCAGGTTGACTTTCGGGGAAGCCTCTTCCCAATCATCCAAGGAGGTAGCGTTCCAGAACGGAGCATTGCTGGACCAGGAACTTTATTTTGCGCAGTTCGCAGATGGGCAGACCCTCTTCAGCCAGATCATCCTCCTCGCCCTGGATACGACGGCAAGTACCAGCGCCAGAATCACCCTGAGAGACGACGATGGCAACCCCCTAACCGTCGACCTCGACGGCGAAGTGGTTCAAGGAGAAAAGGATCTGGTCATTCCGGCCGGAGGGCTGAGGGTTCTGGAGACGGATGGCCTGGGAGACGTAACCGTGGGATCGGTGACCGTCGCCTCGGACCGTGCTCTGTCCGGGGTGATCCTCTTTGGAGGCGGCATCGGCACGGCCGGCGTGGGCAGTAGCCGGATGTTACCCGAGGGGCTTTTGGCCGCCATGGAAAGCGACTCCTCGAACGGAATCAATACGGGTATCGCAGTGGTCAACCTGGAAAACACCACTAATACGCTGCAGTTGAGACTCCTGGATGACCAACACAACCTACTGGCTACGGCTGCGAGATCCGTACCCGGGTTGGGGCACTTCGCCGCCTTTGTGAATGAGTTCGGGTGGAAGACGGCGGGCGGCCAGGACCTGGCCCCAGACTTCTTCTCGAACTTTGTCGGCCTCTTTGAAGCCTCCACTTCCGGAAACGCGGCGGCCACAGTCATTCAGACCCGTCCGGGGTTCTTCGCGACCCAGCCCGTGGTACCGAGCTCGAACTGATGACTGGGGCACTATGGTAGACGGGCGATGAGTAACCCGGGTCATCTCCGCGGAGCGCTGGGATTCGGTCTGGCAAGCGTTGTGGGGTTGGCAGTCTTCCTCATGGCTCTCCAGATGGTGCCCCTTCTCACTCCCAGATCGGGCCTCATGGCTCCACTAGTGGTCATTCCTGGGCTTCTTCTCGCGTCCTTGACGGTGGGCGTGTTGGGAGCAGCTTTCCTGAAACTGGGCTGGAAAGCAATCCTGGGGTTCGGACTAGGGTTTCTGGTGGGAGAATCGTTCCTCTGGGTTCTGTTCCTCCTGGTTTTCCCTTCTGAACCAGGGCCGCTGGAGCAGCTTCTTTACGTGCCCCTCGTCCTGTTCGTCGGCCTCGGACTCACCGGCGCCGTCGGGACGGCTTTCCTGCGCTTCAGTTGGGAGAAGATCTTGATCGGCGGGAAGGCATTCGGAGTAGGCGGTGCCCTGGGAGGTCTTGTGAACTCGCTGCTCCATCTTCTGGTTTTCTCCTTGTTTCCCGCCTTCTCGTCCTGGTCCTTCCCCGGTCCCGAGGGCGATCTGACGAAGACCCTGGCCTACTCAGCGATGGGCCTTGCATTCGTCGTCCTTCCCCATGCGCTGGGCGGCGCCCTGTTCGCTGCAGAGCTTGAAAGAATAGAGTAACCTCGACTCCGGAGTTCAACACGTATCCAGCGATTCGACTCGGTCTACCGGTCCGCTGATAGCAACTCCAGCTCGCTGATCTCAAGCTGTCTCGGTAGCCTGGATCAGGGCGCGAATGTATCCGAAGGCGAACAGTCTCCCCAGCATGGTGTAGCCAGGCTCCCCATCTTGCTCCCCCTCAAGTTGAGGCACATGATCGGGTCGGATCGGTACATCCAGGCCGGACTCGCGGTAGGCACGCATGGTCGCGAGCATATCGGTTGGACCGTTGTCGTGGAAGGTCTCTACGAAGGATTCGGCTGTGCCTCGCAAATCCCGAAAGTGCACGTACCGGATGCCGGGGCCCAGACGTCCAATCGCGTCCAGTAGATCGACGCCCATGGCGGCAAAGGTCCCCTGGCAGAAGCAGATCCCGTTGTGTGCGCTGGGAACCAGATTCAGCTGTCGTTCGAAGCTCTCCACCGAACCCATGATCCGGGCCTTTCCTTGAAACTCCCTTAAGGGTGGGTCGTCAGGATGCAGCGCCAGATGGACTCCGTTCTCCTCGGCTAGCGGGACCAGCTCCTTGAGCATGGTCTCCAGGTTGGTCCACAGCGTGTCTGAATCAATTGTCTGTGTCGGTATGATCTTCGTGGTTTCGCTCAACGAAACGGCAGATTCGACTTCAGCCAAATTGAATCCGGTGACCAGGGCGCCGCCCCGCTCTCGGAGATCTAGCCGGGTGCGAACCCAGTCGGTCCCGGGCATGAAGTTGTAACAGAGAATGGGGATCTCTGCTCGACCCATATGCCGAATCAGTTGCTTCAGCGCTGCCATTTCCTGCCCCTCGTGATCTGCGCCGAGTTTGATCTTCTCGATCGGCAGGTGACCCTCGATGACAGAAAGCCGCAGTCCTTGGGTTTCTGCCTTCTCCTTGACGCGCAGAAGGTCGTCCAATCGGGGTCCGGGGTACCGAGTTACGATATCGGTGACGCCGCACTGGGCGGCCAGCCGTAGGTTTTCGTTGGACAGTGGTGAAAGAACCGTGGTCAAACGCATGAAACGCGTCGATGTTAAAGAAACCCAGGTGGGAAGGCAATGCTGGTTTTACGGTTTGCAGCGGTCGAAGCGACGAAGTACATTGGGTCCAGGGCGAGGCTGGAACGCTCTTGCCCTCGGCAATAGGAGGAGAAATGAGTATTGGCAAGCGGAAGGTAGCAGGCGTCCTGATCCTGGTTCTTTGTGGAGCTTGGGTCCAGCTCGGTGCAGGCGCATCTTCGCACAAGGACTCCACTCCCGTTGTGGTAGTCAGGGAAAACGGCCAGCCACCGAGCGACGCCGTGATCCTTTTTGACGGCAGCAACACTTCCCAGTTCACTCAACTGGATGGGACCCCAGCCGACTGGCGCGTCGAGGAGGGAGTGCTGATCACCGGCGAGCAGGACATCGTCAGCAGGTACCGCTTCTCGGATGCTCAGTTTCACGTCGAGTTCAACCTCCCTGCGGACGACCCGAAACATGGAAACAGCGGCCTCTATTTCCATCATCTCTACGAGTTGCAGATCCTGGATTCCCACAACCCCAATCAATTCGCTCCCAACCAGCAGTGTGCCTCCATCTTCTCAACCTACGCTCCGCTGGCGAATGTCACCCGACCGCCGGGCGAATGGCAGACCTACGACATCATTTTTCACGGAGCAAGGCTCGACGAGTCGGGAAAAGTAGCAAAGCCGGCCCGCTTCACCGTCTTCCACAACGGAGTCCTAGTGCAGCACGAGCGTTGGCTGTCGCAGGGTACGGGGCAGGGCAGGAAGAACCCGATGGTCTCAGAGGGTCCCGTCAAGCTACAAGCCCACGGCAGCCCCGTCCGCTTTCGGAACATCTGGGCCCGGTCTCTGAAATAAGGTTCATCCGGTAAATGGGGAGGTGCCGCCAGTCAAAGGTAGGCCATGGAAACTGCCGCACTATGCAAACCGTGGAAAAACAAGTAGTTCTGGAGGAGAACTGGCAAGTGCTCGCAGTTGTTTTTCCACCGTTCGCACAGCGCTTGGAAAACTCCGTATCACGGGCTTGCTGGCCCGGTTCGATGTCGCTCGGAGTTTTCCACAGTTCCCACGGCCTCTGCTACTGCAGCCGACTATATGGACAAGCGAACGGGGAGCAGATTTGGGATCCGGAAGGTGCCAACCACGTCCCCACCTCCCCATTTACCGGATGACCCTGAAATAAGCCTGTGGTCCACCGGCCTTCGTAGCTTCGGCCTCCAGGCCGAAGTCTTCTTCGGTGGAGCCTATCTAAGTATGGCGGTCTGGAGACCACCACTACCAAGGCGACCTAAGCCCGCATTTCTCATGGCTGGTCTACTGCGTCGCCGCAAACATCCGTCCTGGCTGTGTTACGCTCCGTCGGCCTCCTCGACGTACTGCACGAGTACGACTGCGGGGGCCTCGGTCGCAAGCCTTGCCAGGACGGCCTTTGCGGCGCCTCGCTACGACAAGCGATGAGAAATCCGGGCTAGCGTCGAAGTTTCCACAAGGGGATCTCACGATGGGGATCTGCTTCGGGGTTTTCCGCATCCTCCAGGAAGGTGGATGGATCGGTTTCGATGTAGACACCTGCTTTGACTGTTCCTGCCGGAACAAGGGTTGTCTTTCCGGGGAGAAGCTCCCCGTGGCAGTCGACGAATGTGAAGTTTCCATCGACTTGCTTGAGAATCGAGATGTCTGCTTCCTTGCCCACCGCCAGGGAGCCCACGGTTTTCTCCAGGCCCAGAGCTCGCGCGGGATTGATTGTGGTTCGTTCGATGACCTCCTTGAGATCGAGGCCGAGTGCCAGAAATTTCGCCATCGTGGTGGGCAGGTCGAACAGCACCTTGTGACGGTTACCCACGTGAATATCGGTACTGATGATGTCCGGAGCAATCCCTTCGGCCCAGAGGCGCTTGGCTGCGGCGAAGCTGAACATGTAGAGCCCGTGGGCGAGATCGAAGAGGACTCCGCGCTCGATCGCCGAACGTACCTGGGGCAAGACGCTGCCGTCGGACTGCAGCAGGTTTCCGGCGAGGCCGGAGGCGGCGTGGATGATGACATCCCCCCTCTCCATCAGGTCCAGGACTTCCGGCGTCAGTGTGCGCAGTCCGTGGGCGGCAAGCTGGTACTCAACGTGAGTGATGTGGCACACCAGGGGGAGCCCTGCCATTACCGCACACTCCTTGCCCAGCGCGAGAGCCTGGACTCCGGACGATCCTTCATCGGGACCGTAGGCGTAGATCTTGATTCCCTTCACCAGATCACGGTGGTCCTTGGCCAGTCTAGCCACGCCCGCCGGATCGATCAGTCGCTGAAGAGTCGCTCGCGAAAGATCACCCCCCAGTCCAAATGTGAGCAGGTCAAACCACCAGAGTGTCGAGATCCTCAGGAAGGACAGGACTCGGGTTTCTGCATGCTGAGCTACGTAGTGTTCAAAGGCGGTCAACGTATCGGGGGCGGCACTGCAGTCGACTATGGTGGTGACGCTGCTGCGGATTCCCACCTCGTCGGGATCGATGCCGATGGGGAAGATATGCGGATAGACATGGGCGTGGAAATCGATCAAACCTGGAATCACGAGGCAATCCGAGGCGTCGATGGTCCGGGTTGTGGGCCCTGCTGCCAAATTCGGGCCCAGCTCTGAGATCTTCCCGCCGGTGACCGCGACGTCTATGTGCCCGTCGATATCTTCCGAGGGGTCGATGACACGGCCACCGCTGATGATCAGTGTCGGGTCCTCGGCGAATGTCTTTTGACTCATGAAAATTGGCGCTCCCTATTCGCTCCAACGGACACTGAGAGTGAAACTACAACTTAGCACCTTCGGGTAGGCGGGGCCAGTCTATCCTGAGTTGTCGCAGGCGTCCCGGCGAGCTCATGTCAAGAGGTGTGTAAATAGACTCAGGCGGCTTTCTCCTTCGACTCCTGGTTGACCAGGACTCCATTCACATACTTGGCTCCCTGATAGACATCTCTCATGAGCTCTGGAGCTTTGAGACGACGGAATCGTTTCTCGGCCACCAAGAGCATCTTCCAGATCACCGCCTGGGCGTTGTTCACCTTCTTGAAGCGCTTGGCCGCATCGGTTCGCAGCCGAAGTCCGGCGAACGGGGACTCCACTGGATTCGTGGTGCGCAGGTGTTGCCACTGCTGCTTCGGGTAGTTGTAAAAGCTCACCATCCGATCCCAGTCCTGGTCCAACAGATCGGCCGCCGGAGCCAAGCCTCTGCTTCGGCACCACTCCTGGAAAACCCGTTTGAGGCGTTCCGCTTCCTGACGGCTCTCAGCATAGGGGATCTGGCGCAGAATCAATAAGGCCGTGGGCTGCTCGCGTTTGGGCACCTTGGCCAGGATATTGACGATGCGGTGATTCCAGCAACGCTGCTCTTCCGCCTCGGGGTAGACGTTGCACAAGGCCCCCCAGATGCCGAGGGGGCCGTCGGCGATGACCAGACGAGGAGCATTCATCCCCCGCCGCTTCAAGTCGCGTAACACCTCTGACCAACTTTCCGTCGATTCCCGATAACCGCTCGTCACCGAAACCACCACCTTGCTGCCATCACTGAGCGCCGCAAGGACCACCAGCAGGACGGCCTTTTCCTTCTCCAGACCCGCTTTGACGTAGATTCCATCCGCCCATAAATAAACGACTTCCAGTTCCTCCAGGGGACGACTTTGCCAGACGGCCCATTCTTCTTGCCACTTCTCTTTCAGTCGGGCCACCGTGTTGGCCGACAAGGCCGCTTCTTCCCCTAAAAGCCCTCTTAATGCCAAGTCGAAATCGCCCTGAGCCAGGCCCTGCAAATACAGCTCTGGAATCAGGTCTCGGACTTGCTGCGTCCGTTTGGCAAACAGCGGCAGTACCCGGCTTTCAAAACGCTCTTCTAGATCTCGGACTCGAGGCCGTCGCACGGTGATCGTCCCGCTACTGAGGGTCAGTCGTCTGGCCTTGCCATAGCCGTTGCGGTATCCCGACGCTGGGTCCACTTTGCCTCGACGCTCACTCTTGTCTCGTCCCAGCAGCTCGGTCACCTCCTCCTCTAGTAGCTCCTGGACCCAAGACTGGACCTTCTCCCGCACCCAATCTTCCAGCTCCTGGAAACAGACTCTTGACTCCACAGTCCCCTCAATGTTCTTCTCTTTCATGCGGTGTGTACTCCTTCCTTTATGGGCCTTCCGGCCCTGGGTTTAGGTCAACCCGGAAGGATACTCACCGCCTCTGCTATTTACACACCTTTTGATGGTAGCTCCGTCCCGGCAGGAGAGATGTGCTAGAATTTTCGTCAGTGTGATGCGTATTTCAGCCCACCTGGGTCTTGTGAATTTGTCCTTGCTGAGGATCTCGCTGTGGATTGTTCTCTCCGTCCTGACCTTTTGCCTGCTCGCCTCCGTGGAGGCTTGGGAAGGGAAGGAGGATTCCAGACTGGACCCGGTACTGATTGCCGTGTCACCCCTGGGGGGGCAGCGCGGATCGGAGTTCGAGGTTTTGCTCCAAGGTCGTGACCTGGATGGAGTGTATGCGGCTTGGTTTGAATGTGACGATCTGGAAGCGAGCATCGAAAAGGTCGAAAGATCGGAGCCGCCGGCCGGTGCTGGAGGCTCGGAAAAGGATCGATACGGCACAGTCACCAAAGAGAATCAGCGTGAGCATCGAGCCATCCTGAGGGTATCGGTGAGTCCGAAGGCTATTCTGGGACTTCACGGCTTCAGACTGGTGACGCCCCATGGGACCTCCAACGCCTTACCTCTACAAATCGTACCCGAGGCAGTCACCGAAGAAGCAGAGAGTGCCCATCAGCTTGCCTCCTCCGCACAGCCCTTGAGTTTCCCGGCGGTTGTCCACGGCAGCATCGATGTCAAAGGGGAGGTGGACTTCTACTCATTCGAAGTGTCGAAGGGACAGGAGCTGACTTTTCAGATCCACACCGATTTCAAGATGGATGTCCCCTACCGAGCCAAGGCCGAGCTGACGCTTCATGAAGAGGTCGAGAGTTGGTTCCAGCAGGGACAGATCCAGCGCCTGATGACCCAGGGTCCGGTTATCTCCTGGGAGCCGATAGAAGCTGCAATGCGCTGGTTCAACAAGCGTGATTTTGCTTCCGAGTTCGTCCTCAATCCGGGCCTGAGACATCGGTTTCAGAAAGAGGGGCGCTATTTCCTATCCGTCAATTCGTTTATGGGAGGGGGCGGGCCAATCCACAACTATCAGCTGCGGATCTTGACGGCTGATGCGCTTTCCGAAGTCCAGATGCGCAGATCCTGGTTCAGTAGAGCAGCCCATCCCGATCCCGCGGATTGGATCGAGAGGGACTCACCCACGCTGCGCCAGCTGGGGAGCTTCAGGCGTCACCTGGGACCGGGACGGCTGCAAGACCTCTGGTCGAGGTCGGTCAGGACACGTTTGGAGAAGTCCCCGGCAATCGAGGCCACTGGTGCTGTCCCGAGTGCCGCGGCAGAGAAGCCCGAGTCGATCGCCTCAGGAAAAGCCGTTCCGGCGAGCCGCGAGGTAGACTCATTGCCCGAGCAGGAACCCAATGACACTCGAAAGAACGCGGTTCAGGTCTCGATCCCTGTCGTGCTTGAAGGTACGATTGACCGGCCCGGGGATGTAGATCACTTCAGGTTCGAAGTTCTTTCTGGTCAGAGCCTGGCCTTCGAGATAGAGACGCCAGGCCTTTCGCCTCCCCATTTCAATCCCTGGCTGAAGGTGCTGGACGCGCAGGGCCGCGAGGTCCTTGACAATGTCTTCAAGGAATACGGAGGAGATGGCGACGATGTGAACAAGAACATCGAGCGAAAAACCCTTCACTCCTTCGCCGAAGCGGGCAGCTACTACCTACAGCTGCGGGATCTGACGCAGCGCAGCGGAGGCAGAGATCTGGCCTATCGAGTTCTGGTTCGTCCCCAGATCCCCCATCTCGGAAGGCTCGAGGTGCACTTCGATGTGATATCCACGAGTTCCCAGTTGGTCAACCTCAAGGATCACATCAATCTCAGGGCGGGTACCGCCAAGGAATTCATCGTTCTCAGTGAATACGAAGAGGGCTTCGAGGGCGACGTCGCCTTCAGAGTCCTGAATCTACCACCCGGACTCGAGGTCTTACCGGCCGTACCCGCGTCCTGGACAGAGATCCTGCTTCGCGGTCTTCAATATCGGCCTATCGGGACCGATCTGGTCGATCCCAAGAAGTATCGAGCTCAGCGGAGGCCCACAACGATCGTCCTCTACGCCCGACCCGAGGCTCCACCGACACGGCTGCCGCGGCTGCTGGAAATCAGCGCCCGACCCGTCGTTCAAGGAAAGCCGGGTGCCTGGATGGCTGCTGGCGGGATCCCCTTGATGATACTTCCGCCAGAACGTAACCTTGCTGCTGGAAACCACTCGAGCGAGTAGCACTATGGGAGTCAAGAATACCACCTCATGGGCTTTGAGCTTCTTCACGATCTGCGCCGCAATTGGCCTCGGTCTTGAGCCTGCGATTTCGTCGAGCAACCAGGAGTCGGCACCCGAGAAGCGCATTACATCAACTCCAGAAGCCGAACTCCTCTCCCTACGTTTGGTGCCGGAAAAGATCACGCTTTGGGGTCACGACGCCTCCCAGCGATTCCTGGTACTGGGTAGATACTCGGATGGTCTGGAGCGCGACCTCACCGGAAAGGGGCGCTTTTCGATTGCGGACCCCGGACACGCAGCCGTGGACCAGCAGGGAAGGGTCGGAGCCCTGACTGACGGCGAAACCACGATCAGAGTGGAAATAGGCGGGAAGTCGGCGGAAGCTCCCATTCGAATTCGGGAGGCAAAGATTGCTAGACCCTTCAGTTTTGCACGGGACATCGGTGGAATCCTGACAAAGCGAGGATGCAACACCACCGAATGCCACGGCGGGGTAAAGGGACGCGGTGGATACAAGCTGTCGCTCAGTGCCTTCTACCCGGCAGACGACTACCAATGGACCGTCAAGGGCGGAGTCTTTCAGGTTCTGACCACAGAGTCGAAAGGCCCGCCAACACCTCGGATCAATTTGGATGTTCCAGAAAAGAGTCTCCTGCTTTTGAAACCCACAATGGGGGCACCCCACGCCGGCGGGAAGCACTTCTCTGTCGACTCCGTTGACTATCAGGTCCTGCTCAACTGGATTTCAAGAGGGGCACCCTGGAGTGACGAAGGAGGTCCAGGGGGTACCCGGATTGAACGGGTCGAAATCTTTCCGAGCGAGGGAGTTCTCAAGCTCGGTGAAGTCCAACGGCTGCTGGTTACCGCCCATCTGAGCAACGGGCGCCGTGAGGACATTACCGAACAGACCCTCTACGTTTCGAACAACTCCGAGGTAGTAAAAGTGGGTCCCGACGGAATCGCGAGCGCAGTGAGGCTGGGCGAAACCTCCATCGTGGCTCGCACCGCAGGTCACAGTGTCAGCGCCCGCTTCGGAGTGGTTGCGGATGGTGCTGCCGATCCTCCCGAAGCTGCTAGCCACAACTTTATCGACGACTACGTCTTTGACAAATTGCGTCGCTTCAACATCCTTCCCTCAGGGCTGTCAAGCGATGGCGAATTCCTGCGTCGAGTCTGCCTGGATCTCACCGGCACCCTGCCTCCGGTGGGACGGGTGAGGGAGTTCCTCGCCAGCAGGGATCCGAAAAAGCGACAGAAGCTGGTTCAAAGGCTGCTGAGCTCACCCGAGTATCTGGACTACTGGACCTTTCGCTTTGGCGAGGTCTTTCGGGTGCGATCCAACTCTCAACCGGAACATGGCTATGCCTACTGGCGCTGGCTCAGAAGCAGTCTCGGCCAGGAGAAGCCTTACGACCAGATGGTGCGCGAGCGTGTCAGTGCGCAGGGTTTTGAGGGGGCCACCAGGCACTATCCCGTAGACGACCCCCAGGCGGCTGATCTGATGGCAGAGTCGGTTCGGGCCTTCATGGGCCGACGACTGGACTGCGCCCAGTGTCATAACCATCCTTTCGAGGATTGGAGTCAGAGCCAGTTCTGGGGACTGGCTGCGTTCTACGGAAAGCTGAGTCGTACCGAGTGGCCTGGATTCGGGGCTGCCGTCATGTTCGACGATCCAGCGGGACCGGATCCCGACTATGGCGAGCCTCCAGAGAGCACCCAGGTGATTCATCCCCGCACCAAGAAGCTGGTGCTTCCGACATTCCTCGACGGGCGAGTCCTGCCGCACCAAGAGCAGTTGGATCCCAGATTGAGCCTGGCAAAATGGATGACTACCCATCCCTATTTTGCAGAAGCAACCGCCAATCGGATCTGGAGCTACTTTTTCGGGAGGGGATTGGTGGAACCAGTTGACGACTTTCGCTCTACCAATCCCGCCACGCACCCCGAGCTGCTCAGGGCTTTGGCAAGTGAATTCAGGGCCCACGGATACGATGTGAAACACCTGTTGGCCAGAATTACAGAATCACGAACCTATCAGCTGACCTCGCTTCCCAACGCCAGCAACCAGGAGGATCGCATCAATTACTCCCATCATGTTCCTCGTCTCCTGGATGCGGAAGTGCTGTTGGATGCGATATCGCAGGTGACGGGTGTGCCCGAAGAGTTCGAGAATTCGATGGGAGGGAAGGCTCCCCCAGGCACTCGGGCCATCCAGTTGCGGAATCCAGACCTCTACCCTTCGGCGTTCCTGGAGAAGTACGGAAGGCCCAGTCGGAACAACTTGCCGGAGCGCAACAGCGATCCCAGTCTGGGACAGGCGCTGCACATGTTGGCGGGGTCTACCTATACCGCGAAGCTGGGGCAGCAGGGAAGTCGTTTGGGACGAATGTTTACTGCGGGGGTATCAGACTCAGAGATCATCGATGAGTTCTATCTTGCCGCTCTAGGGCGCTTTCCGAAGCAGAATGAAAAAGACAGGTTGAATCAACTCTTCGCAGACAGATCTTCTCGAGACGAGGCCTTCGTCGACTTTATCTGGGCCCTGGTCGCTTCTCGGGAGTTCGCCTACAATCATTGATCGCTCGTCCAGTTGCTTTCGCCCGCCCGTCTATGCTTTTCTTACCGTGCGGTGTGTCGCCGTTGCAGGATAAACTAGTAAACCCTGGTTCGAAACTTGTGGCGCGCTGCACCAGGTTGTTTGTGAATCGATGTGGATGTGACAGAACGACATGAATGAAACTGAAGGTGTCAGTGAGACGGCCGAACTCGAGATGACTGCCCCAGTTCAAGAAGACATCTTGGAGCGGTTGGCGAGAGGCGAGACCCTGCTGGCCGAAGGTGCCATGGGGACAGAGTTGCAGGACTGTGGACTAGAGCAGGGTGATTGTGGAGAGGAATGGAATATCAGCCTTCCGGACCAGGTCCGTCAGATTCATCGATCCTACGTTGAGGTAGGTGCCGACGTCATCTACACCAACACTTTTGGGGGCACCGAGTTGAGACTGGCTGAGCACCGGGTGAAGGGACGTTTGGAAGATCTCCGAGAACATGGAATCGACCCGGACGATCTCCGCGAGGTCACCCGATTGGTCAATATTCAGGGTGCCCAGCTGGCCCTGGAGGCCTTTTACGATAGGCCCCACCTCGCGGCAGGTGACATGGGTCCAGCTGTGGGCGACAAGTTGATCAACGGCATCTTCACGGAGGAAGAGGTCCTTGCAACCTATCGGGATCAAGCCCTTTTTCTCAAAGAAGGAGGAGTGGACCTGCTGGCGATTGAAACGGTGTTTGATCCGCAGGAGTCTACGCTTGCCTATCGGGCGTGCCAGGACCTGGAACTCCCGATCCTGGTGAGTCTGGCCATCACCCGAAGAAACCATGTGGGACAGCCCGCTACCGATTTCGGGATTCTGGTAGACCGGATTCCGGAGCTCTATCCCGACGCCGATATTGTGGGCATCAACTGCGGTCAGGACATCGATCTGACCCTAGAAGCGATAGGGACTCTGCGAGGTCTGACGGATAAGCCGATTCTGGCCAAACCCAACGCCGGAATTCCGGAGTACGTCAAGGGTAAAATCTTCTATTCTCTTACCCCCGAAGATCTGGCCGGCTACGCCAAGCATTTCAGAGAGGCCGGTGCCAACATCATCGGCGGTTGCTGTGGGACAACCCCTGCACATATCGCGGCAATGAGAGCGGTATTGTAGATATCCCGCCCTTGGGCTGGTGGAGTTGTTGTCATAGCGTGCAACCCTTCTCACGAATAGCAGAAAGGACCTGGGAAAAGTGATCAAGATATCAGCACGGATACGGAACCTGGCCGAGTCGGCAACCATAGCGGTCAGCAACCGCGCAGCACAGATGCGCTCAGAAGGCATCGATGTGCTCAGTCTGGGAGCAGGGGAGCCGGACTTCGATACCCCCTCCCATATCAGCGACTGTGTGATCGAGGCTATCAGGGCAGGGAAGACGAAGTATGCCAAGCCGGCTTCAGGGACACCGGTGGCCAAGAAGGCCATCATTGAAAAGTTGCGGAGCCAGAACGGCCTGGAGTACGAAGCCTCTCAGATCGTGGTCACCGTGGGAGGGAAAGAGGCGCTTTGGCTCGCCTTTGCCTCGGTGCTGGATCCAGGGGATGAGGTCGTTGTGCCGGCGCCCTACTGGGTCTCCTATCCCGAGCAGGTAAAACTCGTTGGCGGAGTTCCGGTTTTCGTTGAGGCTGGTGTGAGCCAGGAATTCAAGATCACGCCGCAGCAGCTGGAAAGTGCGTTGACGCCGAAAACCCGCGCGTTCGTGTTCAATTCTCCCAGCAATCCCAGCGGCACCGCCTATACGCCAGAAGAGACCATCGCGTTGGCCCAGGTGCTTGAAAGCCGGGACGATGTGGTCGTCTTCAGCGACGAGATCTATGAGCACTTTCTTTACGGTGGGGCCACCTTCAAGAGTTTCGCCAGCATCTCACCTCATGCCTATGAGCACACCTTGACCTTCAACTCTGCATCCAAGACCTACTCCATGACGGGGTGGCGAATTGGCTTTGCGGCAGGACCGGTCGAACTGATTCGCAGCATGGGAAAGCTCCAATCCCAGACCACCAGCGGGGGAGCAACCTTCACCATGGATGCCCTGGCCGAGGCCTTGAGCGCCGACCAGCAGTGCGTCGAAGACATGCGAAAAGAGTTTGAGCGCCGTGGCGAGTACCTGCATGAACGCCTGAACTCGATGCCGGGAGTCGTCTGTCCCAAGCCTACCGGTGCCTTCTACGTCTTTCCCGATGTGTCGGGGACCTATTCTGGCCTGGGCGTCTCGGGCTCGGTGGAATGGGCAACCCGTTTGCTGGAGGAGTCCCACCTGGCCCTGGTTCCCGGTTCCGCCTTCGGCCTGGACAGCTGTGTGCGGCTCAGCTTCGCTACCAGCATGGAGAATCTGGCAGAGGGCTTGGACAGGATGGAGCGCTTCCTGGGGTCTGCCTAGGTCCTCCCCCAGAAACACAGGCCCAATTCGAGAAGGAACTTCTTCTCACTTCAAGGGACTCCATCACCTACGCCGAAGGCGTTACTGCGAGTAGCCCAGGGTTGCAATGCGAAGCGAGCTACCCTGGGTTCAAGCTCCTATGGCAGTTCTACGCTGAAAGCGTTGTTGCGAACACGTTTTCCGGTCGGCAACAACCCCGTTGGGGTAGGCTGCTTTCTCGACCTATACCCAGGGTAACTCGCTTCGCATTGCAACCCTGGGCTACTCGCAGCAACGCCTTCGGCGTAGTAGAGAATTCAAGAATAATGGGGCTAGGTGGTCTGCCACCAGCTCTTCACGGAAGCTTCCAGCTCCAGGTAGTACTCGATGATTTCGTCCGCGACTCGGCCGTTATAGGAGTCCCACTCGAAATTGCCTGCCCGCATCTTTGGCGTCTGGAACACGCCCTTCCGAACCAGCAGTCGTTTGCCGAATGCGATCGAGACGATGAGCTCCTGGTGGGAGAAGCCCAGCACCGGCTGTAGACGGTTGAAGAGTTGGATGGCTCCTTGCCGCTCACCGTTTCGGTAGTGCCGGTCGATCGCAGCAAATACCCAGACCGTAGAGCTCTCAGGGATCATTGCGTCCACACCGCGGTCGAGCGCCTCAATCATCTGGGCCGTGGACCAACCCCCTGCAATGAAGATCCCTTCCCCACATCTGTCCCTGACGGCAGAGTACTTCGGCCCCGCAGGGATGGACTCGATTTTCAGTGCGGACAAAGTGGGAAGCGTCTGGGTCAGTCTGTGGATCATGTCCAGCTCGAGCCCCGGACCGGTGAAGTCCAGATCCTGTAGCATCAGAGGGAGGTTTCCTGCTCCTGCGACGACCTCACGGAAGAAGGGCTCAACCTGCTCCGGGTGTCGGTAGAGATCCGGGGGAACGGCGACCAGATACGCCGCGGCTCCCACCGTACGCGCCAGCTGCGCCTGTTCGATACACGCTTGCGGCTGCGGGGCCGAGGCGCCGACGATGATCGGTACCCGGCGCCGCGTTACATCGGCGACCTTCTGCACGATGCTGCGGCGGTCCTCCGGGGTCAGACTGCCAACCTCGCTGGCAACCGCTGGCACCAGAAACCCTTTGACACCTGCGGCGATGGTCTCCTCAACCAGAGCCTCGAGCGATTTCAGATCTACCACACCCTGCTGGTCGAAAGGAGTCTGGAGAACGGAAATGATGCCCTGTTGGAGTGGCATTGGGTCAGGGGACGGACTCATGGGTCGAGCTTAGCAAAGGTTGCCAGGGGAGCAAAGCTTCCGCGTTCTCAGGTCAGTCCTTGGGGCCTCGGAAGGCGAAACTGTACAGCGAAGCGTTCTTGAGTTGGAAGCGGAGGAGCACGGGCTGTCCAGCCCATTGGGACAAGTTCTGGCTGCCTGGGAAGGACAGTTCCTCACGCAGAGAGTCACCCGTGAAGGGATTTGAAGATTGCAATCCCTGGATGGGTCGTCCATCAGGGTGGACTATTTGCGCCACAATCCTTCCCTGGGGGCGCGTCTGGGCATTGATCACCAGCCGCGAGCCGCTGTAGGAGATGGGGACGGTGGTCAGGGTCCCCTCCTCGGAACCGGCGTCTACCGAGACGAATCGATCCAGGGGCCAGGTTGCGAGACCAATTGAAGCCGTGAAGCGGTCGCGCCCGGTGGGCTGCCCATCTTCAAACTCGGCTCGATAAAGGGCCGGAGTCCCGTGAGTGTAGTTGGCGCCGTCATAGTAGACACGGACCTCATCACCGACGCGGAGAGCTCGATTCCCGGTGGCCTGATAGCAGCAGTCCCACTCTCCCACCTTGCTCATGGGAATGACTGGCGTCCGAAAAGGTCGCTCCCAGTTGAAAAGGTCTCTCGAAACGGCCAACTGGACTTCCTGGGATCCCTCGTGGTTCCCCCAACGGGCGTTGTTGTTGATGGTGAAGATCCAGGGGAATCCGATGGTGCAGCTCTCGGCGGTGTAGACGCCAACGCCGTAGTACTCGGTCCGCATCAACTCAGGGTCATCGGGCTGGTCGAGGACGGGGCGGACCCGCTCGATCCGTGCCAGGGATCCAGCGTCATCCCTTAGGTCCGTCGTCCAGGTGAGCACGGGCTCGGTCCAATCGACGAAGTTGCGGCTGGTGATGGTGTAGAAGAGACGCCGCTTTTGACCGAGCCAGAAGGTCCGCGCTCTGCTTCCTACCTTGGGAAACATGACGAAGAGCTGCCGGCGTTGGTCCCAGAATCCAGTGGTGGCGTCGGCCACATCGGGCCAGACCGGTCCCTGGCTGTAGGGCCGCCAGTTCAACCCATCGGGTGAAATATAGGTTCGGGCGTGGGAGCCGATCATCTTATAGCGGCGTTTGGGATCCGCGTCCCGAGGGTCCTTGATGACGTTTCCCAGGGTAGTCCCCGTCAGGACTACGTTGTGCGGCTTCCCGTTGCTCGAAGGCAGTGTGCCTACATGCGGCTTCTCCCATCGAATCCCGTCGCGACTGGTGGCATAGCAGATGAAGTAGCGCTGCTCGAAGTATTCCCGGAAATCACCTGCATCGCCCAGGTACCACATCTTGAAGATCTTCTCTTCCTCGTCGTAGATCACGCTCCCATGCATCTCCAGACGCCATCCCTCCCAGGGTTGGTCTGCCCGGACCAGGGGGTTTCCGGGATGCGGTGTGCCTGAGTGTTGGGTGAAGAACACCCGATCGCTGGACTGGACCAAGACCCGGTCTACAAACAGTTGCGCCCGATCTCCCACATCGAAGGGAGAGCTCCCGGCCAAGGCTTGAGTCACGATAAACATCAGGAAAGAGACTGAGATGAGTATTTTCATTACTACGTTTCTATCACTTGGAATCGAACTCGACAATATGGTGACTCTCATTCTGTTCGGGGACGCTGGGAGGCGGACCTACCGAGGCTCATGTTAATCTGTCGTCGTGATTTCCTTTTTACTAAGGGACATGCTCTTACGCCGAAGGCGTTATTGCGAGTAGCCCAGACATCTGAGGTTTCAAGTCAAGTGTTTTTTCAAGTTTTTTTGGGTCATCCGGTAAATGGGGAGGTGGGGACGTGGTTGGCACCTTCCGGATCCCAAATCTGCTCCCCGTTCGCTTGTCCATATAGTCGGCTGCAGTAGCAGAGGCCGTGGGAACTGTGGAAAACTCCGAGCGACATCGAACCGGGCCAGCAAGCCCGTGATACGGAGTTTTCCAAGCGCTGTGCGAACGGTGGAAAAACAACTGCGAGCACTTGCCAGTTCTCCTCCAGAACTACTTGTTTTTCCACGGTTTGCATAGTGCGTCAGTTTCCATGGCCTGCCTTTGACTGGCGGCACCTCCCCATTTACCGGATGAACCGTTTTTTTCAGCCGGTTGCATTTTTTTCCACAGCTTGAGTGCTGGCTACAAGAAGGCCAGCAAAGGAGCGTTGTTCGCCTTCAAAGATTCCATGTAAATGGCGTCGTCATAGGGGACCCGGTTCTTCCCGCAACGGTAGATGATGCGCAGCCACTTGAAGGCCAAAGAGCGCACCGCGACGTGATGATCTTTCCCTTGGCTGAGCTGCATCTGGTAGTAGGCTTGAGCCCAGGGGCACCAGTGCCGGGAGTGAGCGGCGAATTCGTGAACCCCCTGGCGAACGAACTTAGGACAGGCCCAACGGTAGCTGACGATGTGGGTCTTGCCGCTGGCTCGCAGCAGGGGGGCGATGCCGGAGAGGGTCTGCACCTCCGCGGCGCATTGGAAACGATCCCGATCCTCCCCAAAGAGGGTTAAGAGCCGCGGACCCAGAGCCTTTCCAGAGCCGGGAAGACTGCTGAAAATGAAAGGGTCCGGGTGGTCGTTGAAGAGTTCCTCGATTTTGGCATCAAACCGCTGGATGGACTCGTTCAACTGCAGGATCTGTCCCGCCAAGCTCTGAGTCAGCAGACTGGACGCCGTCACAATAGCCGCATCGTGGGTCAGCACCCGGGCCTGCTGGATCTCCTCGAGCTGGGATTGCCACTTTTCGCCCCCCACCCGATGGCTCTTGAAAAAGCGGCGAATCACGCTCGGCTTGGCCCCCTGCAAGACCTGAAGGTTGGGCCAACGATTCAGGAAATCGCAGGCCGTCTTCCCTTTGAGCGGGTCGACCCATTTCAGGGCCTGAGGAAAGTAGTGCTTCAAGTTGGCGGTCCACTGATTGGTCAAGTCCGTGCGCAGCTCGACCAGCTTGCGCCGTTGCTCGGACAACAGGCGCAGACAACGCACCTCCAAGGATTCCGGTTCCCACAATCGAATCCGTTCCCGATGCTTGAGCAGGTAGTCCAGCACCAGATCCGCATCCCTCGGGTCGTCTTTACTTCCACTGGGATAGAAGGCTCCACGGTACCGGCTCAAGGACTTCGGGTTGATCGGGTAGATCAACACAAAATCGTACTCCATCAGCGCATACAGCAGCGCTCCCCGGCTCTGTTCCACGGCGATCGCGACCCAGCCGCCCCCGCTCCTTTGCCGCAGCTCGTTGATCCAGCTCTGCAGGGCCTCCGGTGTTTGTTTGACGTCGCCGCTCTCGATTTCGCTCGAGCCCGACATCCGCAGCGCATAGACATGCTCTTCGTCGGCCCAGTCCACGCCCACCCACACTCCAATGGTCTCCTCATCAATCGGCTTCATGGCTCCTCTCCTCTTGCCTGGTTTCTAGCCGGACGCAACCGGTGGCGGCGAATTCCTTATAGGAGTCCTCCTGAGCGGACAGCATCTGAGTATTCGTCCAAATCCGGCCCAGGGTCCGTCCGAAAGTCTGGGCTTAATCGTCCTCCCGATAAGGGTTGCCATTCGTGACGGACCCGAGCGTCCTGGGAGTCGGCAACTTAGCTCCCGACTCCATACTTTTCCACACCTTCCACACCTTCCACAAAGAAAGAAAAAAGTAGCAAAAAAGAAAGAAAGACGGCTACGGCTACTTGCCACTCTCATCTTTCCGATCAGTGACTTTCCAACTATAAGGGTTGCAATGCGAAGCGAGCTACCCTGGGTTCAAGATGCCCCTGCCTTTTCTACACTGAAAGTGTTATTGCCAGAACGTTACGGGGTAAGGCATTTTCTTTGGCCGACTTAGACCCAGGGTAGCTCGCTTCGCATTGCAACCCTGGGCTACGCGCAGTAACGCCTTTGGCGTAAGGATGGGCTACTGCAGTGAGGGAGTTTCTCTCAAGCGATGCAGGAAGACTGAGAGTGGCCTTGAGCAGAAAGGAACCGGTCATGATTGGGAGAAGATCGAAGCAAGCAATCGCCGTAATACTCCTGCTACTAGGAGTCCTGATCTACCACGCCGGCTTCTCAAGCGAGGCCCAGGACCACTGGCTCATGGTCCGGCACCAGGACTACCTTCACCAGAAACTGATCTTCGACTGGCCCTCCGAGGTTACAGCTTCCTCGCTGGACGTAGACCTGACGATCACCCAGCCCTACGGCTTCAGTCATCAACTGACAGCTGTGGCCTCGAGAGAGGACGACACGGGAGAACTGGAGATCGAGTTTCCCCTCCTGGATGAGGGCCGCTATGGACCTCTCCCCGATTGGCGATGGGAGATGGGGCATTACCAGTTCGGGCTCCAGCTCTCGAGCCAGGGAAAACGCGTAGGATCCCGCAGCTTACAGCTGGATCCGACCTACTTCTTCCCGATGAACGAGGGGAAGCCGCAATCGCTGGCAGAATCCAAGTGGCAATTCATCGAGTGCAGCCCCGAACGTCCCGCCTACATCGATCATCCCGAGATAGGCTACACCATCCGGACACTTCCCGATCGTGTGAAATCCTGCCGGGTCGAGGTGGACGTACTCAGCCCCGACCAGACCCGGATCGCGGGGCCGGTAAGATTGGACCTGGATCACAACACCCAGCGGCAGAGCTTTGACGGAAAGGACTGGCCCCGGGGCGAATACTGGCTTCGAGTCCGGTTCTTGAAGAACGGAGAGCCGGTTGGCCCCTACCTGGTGCGCCAGTTCCGGATCGAGGACTCCCAGGAAGCCCAGGCTCCCCGTCTACCCCTTCGGCCCGGCCACCAACCTCAGTATCTACTCGATGACTGGATTCTCGACGCTTCCAGCGGGCTGCGCCACCGTCCGGACGCGCTGAGCCGGCTTTCGGACGGTCCCATGCTGAAGCTGGATAAACCCTGGGAGAATGGCTCTTACGTCGTCTCGATCCGATCTCTCTCGCGGGACCCGGCATCAGGACAATACCAGGCCACATATTATGCCGGAGCCGTGGATGAAGATGCCTTATATCGCCGCTTTTGGGGGTCCGTGGGGCGGCCGCGCTTTCTCTGCCAGGTCGTCTCCGAAGACGGGATCAACTGGCGAAAGCCCGAGCTGGGACGAGTCAATTTTCGCGGCTCCAAGGCCAACAACATCCTGCGCGACCTGACTCGGGAGGACTTCCTCCAGGACGCCCAGTCGGACAGCTATCCCTATCCCACCAAGGACAGGCCGACCCCCCGTCACTACCGCTTCCGCTTCTATGATGCCAGGCAGGATGGCCCAGTAGACATGGACCGCTTCGTGCTGCGCTATTTTGCCAAAAGGGTGGTCGATTCCCC
The DNA here is from genome assembly GCA_965222655.1 of Acidobacteriota bacterium. Lineage (GTDB taxonomy): Bacteria > Acidobacteriota > UBA6911 > RPQK01 > JAJDTT01 > CAUZIZ01. Next base: position 320,691 of record CBDCUP010000020.1, on the reverse strand, counting down.
GACCCAATACTCGGGGGATTTTCGGCCACAGCCGGCCGAATTCTGGCCCCTGGAGCGTAGGGGAGATCTCTTCCTCGCCCTCACCCGTGAGCCGATCCTCCGTTCGGGAACCGGGATGACGCTGGGGGTCACTACGGAACATGCCTCGACCTACCCCTTCGAGGGGGAGCCCAATGCCTTATATCAATCGGCACGGTCAACCTTCACCTACTACGATCCCAGCTCAAAGACCTTCTACTACTATTTTCGTCCGGAGTCTCCGCCCTACCCTCCCCACGGCGTTTCCTACGAGTACTTCAAGAAGAGCGCGCGCCGCGCCAGGGCCCTGCTCTGGAGCCGAGACGGGAGAACCTGGAATCGGCGCCACATCGTTTCCCCGGATGAGCACGATCTACGTGGCACTACGTTCTACAGTTTCGGCTACGTCTTCCCGGCAGGCCATGTGGAATCAGATACTGGCGGGCAGCTCTACTTCGGGACGGTTGTCCACTACAACCTGGTCCTGCAGACCCAGTTTCAAGAGCTGATCTGGAGCCGCGACCGGATCCATTGGCACCGCTTCGACGACGGCCGCATCCCCTGGTTGTCCAACGGACCAGTAGGGACTTTCGATGCCGGCTTCGCCAACAATTTGGCCGAGTATTATCCCGTCACCAACTCCCAGGGCGAGGAAGAGTGGTGGTTTCCCTACCTGGGAAATCCGGCCCGCTACATGCTGGCCGCCGCCAGGGACACCGTCAGGAAACGCCGAGTGAAGCTCGACGATCTGGGCCTGGAGTTCTTCAAGCAGTCCTTTCCCCACTACAGCCAGGCTCCCTTCTTCACCAGCTGGGAGGATTTCTTCAAAGAGTCGCAGTCCTCAGTCTGGATCCCGGGTCTGGCGCGCTGCAAGGCGGGACGGCTGGGCCACGTGGAGCCCGTCGAAAGACAGGGTGAGTTCACGACCCATCCCCTGGTGCAGGAAGGAAACCGGCTCCTCATCAACGCGCAGACCGACCCCGGAGGAAGCATCCGGGTGGAGGTGCAGGATACCGAGGGCAACGTCTTTCCCGGCCTGGGATTGGAGCATAGTAGGCCCTTTTCCGGCGATGCCGTGTCCTATCCTGTCGAGTGGGAAGTCTCCAGCTTGCAGGAGGTGTTCGGACGGATAGTCCGTCTTCGAGTGGTTCTGGATAAGGCCCGTCTCTACACCTTCCGAATAGGTAGGTAGAGCCGGTCTCCAGGCCGCTCTGCTCCGCGCCACCGGCTCGAAGCAAGAAATCTTCGGCCTGGAGACCGAAGCCACGACGTTTCGGATCGAGGGATGGTCTAGCCCGGATTTCTCATCGCCAGTCGTAGCGAGGCGTCGCAAGCGCTGTCCTGGCAAGGCTTGCGACCGAGGCCCCCGCAGTCGTACTCGTGCAGTACGTCGAGGAGGCCGACCGAGCGAAACACAGACAGGGCGGATGATTGTGGCGACGTAGTAGACTGGCGGTGAGAAATGCGGGCTAGGTTCGGTCCTCCTCCAGAATCCGCCCGCTGTTTGTACGGACGACAGGCAGACTCTCCAAGAAGGCTTCGCGATCGGAAAGCGGCTGGGTTTTCTCCAAAGGGCGGAATGGGCTCAGCTCGGCGACCGGAACACCCCTTTTTTCAATGACAAACTGCTCCCCCTCACTGACCTCCTTCAAGATGCGGCTGGTGTTCAAATGCAGATCACGCACGGAGGCACTCTTCATATTGTGTCACATTGTGACTCATTGAGAGAAGTCAGTCAAACCGCTACCGCCCTGACCCTTGCCCTCGCCTTCGAACTTGCCTTCGCCTGTGCCCGTGCCTTCCGCCTTTACTTTGCCTCATCCCTTCCCTGCATCCAGGCGCTTGATCAATCCGGCTAACGTAGAAATGATTTCAAGTAGGATCTGTTCCCCTGGACTCAGATCCCCATCCACAACGACATTCAAACGCCTCAGATGTCTAGGTTTAAGGGACCTACCGGCTAGGCTACGGAGTGAAGCTAAAAAGGCGCACATAGCTCAAAGATGTGCTACACTTTTTCCCATGAAGACGCTTTCGATCAGGGAGATGCGTGCCGCACTGGGACATCTGGACCAGCTGCTGGAGGAGGAGCAGGAGATCATCATCACGCGGCGACGCAAGGCCGTCGCCCGCCTCCTCCCGATGAAACCCAGTCGGCGCATGCCATCTCGTGCCCATATTCGGTCCCAGATGCCGAGACTCTCGTCCAGCACAAGCTTGATCCGTGAAGATCGGAACGCTCGCTGAATGGACGCGCCCTATCTGGATACCTCGGTCCTGGCCAAGTGGTACCTCAATGAGCCGTTCTCGGATGCAGTCGACCACTATCTGCTCACGGTTCCCTATGCCTGGATCAGCTCCCTGACGACACTCGAGCTCCGCTGCCTGCTGGCAAGGCGGCGACGCTCAGAGGAGATCTCCCCGGCAATGGAAGCAAAAGTCCTGGCGCTGTTCGAGCAGGACATCGCGGCCGGGTACCTTCAGCTGATGGTATTTGAGCAGGGCCATCTGGAAAGAGCTTCCCGAATAGTGGCCACCCTACCCGAGCAGCCCCTGAGAAGCCTCGACGCCCTTCACCTCGCAATGCTTGACGATAAGAACATCAGAGCCCTGGCGACAGCCGATCGGACCATGGCCGCTGCCGCCGAGGCCCTGGGCGTGGCGGTAAGGAAGTTCTTACCGGAGCAGAAGAGTACCTGAGTCACCTCCGTCCGCTCTAACGGAGTCTGCCATTCAAAAGGAATAGCGGAACCCAAACTGGACCTGGCGGGCCGTCGCCGCGCTGAACACCCTCCCCGCTGAACCGAAGGCGACGTTGCCATTGGGACTGTTGAAGACGGTGTGGTTGAAGGCGTTGAAGAGGTCGACCCGAAAGTCGAAGGATCGATCCTCTCCGAAAGCAAATCGCTTGTGCAGGGCCAGGTCCACGAGCTCAACGCCGTCGCCTCTCAGGGGAAACGGGGCGGAGTTGCCCTGGGATGCTCGGGCCCGTTCTGCCGGGGGCAGATTGGGGTCCATGATGGGAGCCACGAAGGCACTGGTGTCGAACCATCGGTCGACGGTCCTCTCGCTCTCCGAGAGAAAGCCGTCGCCGACCCGGTCTGGGGAGAGGCGATTGCGAAATCCCTGGTTCCACAGATCTTGGCCGTAGAATACCTGATACGTACTCCCGCCGGTCAAGGTGATGATTCCGGTGGCCTCCCAGCCTCCCAGGAGGGTCCGGGTGAGTCCGCTCGAGTTCTTGAAGAAGGGCAGTTGCCAGATAGTGGCGTTGTAGAAAGTTTGAGGGCGATCGTGCCGCATCGGTGCCTTTAGCGAGTGACGCTCGTACTCGCGGCTGCCTTGCCAGCTTCCCCAGGCACCATTGAAGTTCAAGGCCATGGCCTTGGACCAGGTGTAGCCCAGCGAGAGCGCCAAGCCGTCCTGGAAGCGCCGCTCCTATTTGGCTTGCAGCGAGTTGTAATACATGTTCCCCAGGGGTCGTTGAATCACGTTGGGAACTACCTGGGGATAGGGGCGGCGAGCTCGCTGCCCCGACCATGAGCGGAGCTCGCTGTCACCTGCGATCCAGCCCCGTGGTCCGGCCGTGATCTCGTCGCTGCTCAGCGTCACCGTTTCTCCGCTGACCAGAGGAGCCACATAGCCCTCCGGCAAGGCCACGTTGAAGACGCTGATCTCTCGGAGGTGGCGGCCCTGGTTGCCCACGTAGCCCACCTCCAGCTTGGTAGCCGTGAAGATCTCATGCTGGATGGAGAGGTTGTAGGAGTAGACCTGACCCTCTTCCCGGTCCAGCTCGGTGAAGTAGTTGCTTCGGTACTCGCCCAGTTCGGTCTCGGTGGGTAGATCCAGGCGTCTACCCAGGATGAGATCGGGCGTCTCGGTTCCCCTGGACCGGAAAGCCGTGACCGCCCCGAAGACCGGGAATAGCGGTGTGGCCCCGATCGTACCAGCCTCCTGGTCGTAGGAGAGGCCGGCACCGAAGCGCAGCACCGTCCGGTTGGTCCCGAACATTCGCCAGGCCAGGCCGAAGCGGGGAGCGAAGTAGTGCCACCTGGCCTCATGACAGCCTCGCCGGTCCAGATTGGCGAAGGGAACGGCCAGACCGTCCGGACCCTGCCAGCGGTCGATGTCGAATCCCCTTGGCATCGTCTGAACCGGGTCGATGCGTCCCTGGGCCTGGCTGTAGTCGAAGGCACAGTAATGGTAGTCGGTAGGGAAGTTCTCGTCCGGGTGTCCCGCATAGACGGGCGCTCTTGGGTGTTCCCAACGTAGGCCCAGGCTCAGGCTCAGGTTGGGACCCAGCTGCCAATCGTCGTTGACGAACCAGCTGTAGTAGGACTGGCTAAAGTTGGCGTAGATAGCGTCCTCTCCCTGAATGTTGCCGCTCACGAAGGAGGGCAGACCCAGCATGAGGTCGGCCCAGGGTTCGCCGAGGCTGGCTCCGGTCACGTTGCCTTCCTGGTTCCGCAGGATCTGTCCGGTGGCGAAGCCGTCGAAGTTGTCCCGGCCCCGGCCGTACAGGAGTACCTAACGATTCTGGACGTCCAGATTGCGGACGTGCTCGAAGCCCAGCTTAAGGTAGTGAGCACCTCTCCTCCAGGAAGCCGTGTACTTGGCGCTCAACCCCCAATCCGAGAAGGTGGCCGTGTTGCCTGAATAAGCACCCCACTGGGTGTAGCCCGAAGCGCCGATGCTCGGTAATCCCCCGGGTCCCCGGCTGCCGTCTGCGTAGAAGACCGGATGGCGATCGGCATCGTCATACCCCAGCTCACGGGCCCAGTTGGTCTCGTCATCGACGGCAAAGGGCTGCGTGTAGGCTCGGAAGCTCCAGATGGAGGCACTGAGCTCAGTTACCAGGTTGGCCCCCATGGGGTTCACCCAACCCATGGCCATTTGCCAGCCTTTGTGGCGGTCCGAGAAGGCCTGGGCAGCGCCGTCGACGGACGTCTCCGGCGGGCCAAACAGACCGGTGTGGAATGTCTCTGGGGAGTTCTGCCAGCTGAAACGGCCGAAGAGCGTGTCGGAGTCGAAGTGGTGATCACCTCGGAGCGAGTACTTGTTGATCCGGATTCTAGTTATGTTCGGGAAGGTAAAGTTGTTGTTGGTCACTCCTCCGACATTGGGTGCGGGTGGCGGCATGGCTTGCATCAGTTTGCGGTAGGTGGGGTTCCAGCGTGACTCGGGAATCTGGTTTTCGGGGAAGGGCATTCGCTGGCCCTCCACTACATTGAAAGGGTCGTGGATCTGAGGGATGGGGCCGAAGCTACCCGCTCCACTGAGGTCTCCCTGACGCACCGCTTCGGTGGGGACGGTCAGAAACCAGGGTTGTTGCAGATCGTCGTGGAAGCGCTCGTAGTGGGCGTGGAAGAAGGTCCTGTCCTTGACGATCGGTCCGCCCACGGAACCTCCCAGGATTTGGTAGTTGATCTCCTGCTTGGGTCGACCGAAGCGATTGAGGAAGAATTGGGCGGCATCGAAGCGCTCATCCCGGAAGTAGTACCAGGCATGACCGTGAATTTCGTTACCGCCGCTCTTGCTGAGCATGCTGATCACCGCGCTGCCCACTCGACCATGCTCGGCCGAGTAGTTGTTGGTGATGACCTTGAACTCCTGGATTGTCTCCGGCGTCGGTCGGACGGCCGGGGCCTGCCAGAAAAAGCTCTGGTTCCGGAGCCCATCCAGCAGGTGCAGATTGCTGTGAGAGTAGAGGCCATTGAAGGTCGGGTACCCACCGCCGAAGCCACTCGTACCGGGCTCCTGCAGTTCCTGGGTGGCTCCGGTGGTCAGGTAGGCGAGTTTGACCATGTCTCGTCCCCGAAGCGGCAGGTCGAGGATCTTCTGTTCCTCGATCACGGTCCCCACCTCTACGGAGTCGGTATCGATGATGGTGGGTGGTGCCTTCACCGTGACCTGCTCGGCGATCTCACCAGTCGTCATCACCACATCCGTACGCCCCACCTGGTTGACCTCCAGCCGGATGTCCACTGCCACGTAGCCCTTGAAACCGGGTAGATCTGCCCTCAGATCGTAGTGGCCGGCGATCAATCGGTCGATAATGTAATCCCCCCGCTCGTCAGTGAACGTCTCCCGGGCGACATTCGTGGACCGGTTCTCAACCGTGATCTCAACCCCTGGCAACACCCCACCTGTCTCGTCCGTGACGGTACCCACCAGCCGGGCAAAGGTCGTGTTCTGGGCGTGAGTCGGCGACGGGATGAGGAGGAGCACAGCCACCACCTTCAGCGCCAACCGAAGACAGGCACTACTTCCTGGGAGTCTGTCGCTGACTCGGTCTCCTCGCTTGTGGATGGGCGGCCTGTTGTGCGAGATCAATCGGGCCGGATGAAGAATGGATCTCACGCTCTCACGTCTTTCTCCTCAGGCGCTTCTGAGGGCAAGCGCACTAGCAAAGAAACACGAAGGTCTTCAGACTTTGCCCTGATGGTAAACGTTTCTGGCGAGAATGGAAAGACACAATGGCTCGGCAGATGAGTTGGAAACGGATAGGGTTCCAAGCTGGATTGCACAGCCTACGCGCCCCCCGCCTCCACCAGGGTAATCTCCACCAGGCCGTCGCCTGGATCATGTTCCAGCTGCAGCTGGGCCTCGGACAGCCCATTTTCACGCAAGAACTCGTCCAGCAGGCTGGGACGAAAGAGCTCGCCGCTGGTAAGGGGAAAGCGACTGGACAGTTCAGGAGGGAGTGATACTTCCCCGACCCGGTATTGGATTCCCTCCACCACCCGGATCCGATAGCGCAGCAGATCTGAGGAGCGGTCCAGGGTTCCCTTGCCGCTAATCATCACGTCCGCGAACCCCTTCTCGTGGTATTTCTGCCTGAGCGAGATATTCGCGTCTCGAATCTGTGCCCAATCCACCGGACCTCCCGGCTTCGGATACAGGGCGGCAACCTGGTGGGGAGAAAAGAGATTGCTCCCCTGCACCTCAATTCCGGCATAGGAGAGCACCGGGCCTTCGCGGATCTTGACGTCCACGACGAAGGGATCGGAGTCATGCAGCACCGCCTTCAGCCGAACCCGAGCGAAGCCGTGGCTTCGGTAAAAGGTTCGGATCTGTCCCTCGATGGCTTGTCTCAGCTGACGTCCGTTATCGTCCTGATAAGGATTGAGCGTCCCCAGGATCTGGTGGTCCGGGAAGGACTCGTTTCCAGAGATGCGAACGAAAACGTCGCCGACCCACACCGAGGACGTGATCTCACTTCTCCTCTTTTGGTCAGACGAGGCCAGCAGGATCGGTGGCCTCCCCTCCTCGGAAAGATGTTTTCGCCACTCGATCCCGTAGACGCCGGCAGAGGCATCCGACGTGCGGCTCCCCGAAGCGTCCTCGGACACGGCAGCACTCTCCTGGGGCCCTGGAACCCTTCCGTCATGGAGTTCCAAGGCCCAGAAGAGAAGGGCCAGCGCAGGCGCCAGTGCGAGGAGCAAAGGCGTTCTTCTGCGTCTACGCATAGCGCCTCAACTCCAGGTAGCTGCGCAAACCGATCAAGGTCTGTCTGACGTCAGGAGCACACATGGGTTTGAGGCTAGGGATCTCTGGTCACTTCCACGATGAACTGGTCCATGCCTTCCGCGCCTCCCACGTTGAGTGGGTGCTGGTCCAGAGTTCTCCCGTTTCGTCGCAAGTTCAGATTGGGCGTCGTCGTGTAGTTCAGGTTGCAAATGATCTTGATTGTTCCTGAAGGTAACAGCGGCAGCGCCGGGTTGGCGGTCGTTCGCTGGACGTTGTCGGGGCCCTCCACGCTGGCGCAGACCCCAGCGCCCAGGTTGTTGGGCTTCTTCTGCGGGTAATCGTTTGTGTGCAGGGTGAAGGAGCCAAACCTAAGATTATTATTAGTGATGTCGAACTCCCGGGTGTTGAAACTGACCGCAGTTGTCTCTGACGCCACGACCTCATAGGTATCCGAAAAGGAGATGTCCCAGAGCTGGGTCTGAACTTCGCCTGGGGCAAGTGGATCCGTCAACAACACAGGCTCAGACCAGCCATCGCAGTCGGTGTTCGGTCCAAGAGATTGCCACGTCACTACAGTGCACCGAGGGTCGATGTCCGAGGAGGTGCACTCCTCGAGTTTATAGTTGTCTTCCCTGATGCATCCGTGGGCGAAGATTTGTGTGACGATGGCTGTAGCCGTGAATGTCCCTCCGCCCACACAGGATGAATCCTGGGCACAAGCCGGATCGTCACAGTCGACCTGGCCATTGTCGTCGTTGTCTGCGCCGTCCGAGCAGTTACCTGCCTCACAAAGAGATTGGCCATGGCAATCCGGGTCGTCACAGTCGACCTGGCCATCGCCGTCGTTGTCCATTCCATCGCTGCACTTGGGACCCCCCTTCTCTTTGGCAGCCTCCACCGTGACGGTGGTAAGGCCGAGCAGGAGACAGCCCAAAAGGCAAAGCAGAGTTCCTTTAAGTCCAAGCATGCTCTTTTCCTCCTTGTTTCGGAACGATCGCGCAACGCCCCCTTTGGATGTCGACGCGACGAGTCCTCTAGTGGTACGGAGGCAGTCTAGGAGGACTATGTCAAAGCTGAATCGAGAAACGGTCCAGGCTCTGTGGAGGTTGTGTCAGGGTTTCTTGACATTCGGTGCCAGTCAGACCCTTCTGGTGCTTTAGCCTATTCCTGGCGTTGGTGCGGGGGACGATTGTCTCGGTTGCCAGGCAACGGTAGCCACCCCCGGTGAGTCTCGGGGATCTATCCGCAAAGAGTCCCTGTTGCCTGCGACAGTGTGATGTCATATTATGACACTATGGCTCTCAGCGGAAAGCACCGCAGGACGATAGCCGCTCTCTTCTCCGAGCCTGTAACCGGAAACGTTCCCTGGCGCGATGTGGAAAGTCTTCTCAAAGCCTTGGGAGCCCAGATGAGCGAGGGCCGAGAGTCGCGTCTTCGCGTCTACCTCAATGGGGTACGGGCCGTGTTCCATCGGCCTCATCCGCGGAAGGAGAGCGGGAAGGGAGCGGTGAAATCGCTGAGACGCTTTTTGTTGGAGGCCGGACTGAAGCTGGAGGAGTAGGAGGCATGTTGGAATACAAAGGGTACCGAGGGAGAGTCGAGTTTGATGAGGGGGCGGATGTCTTGCACGGTGAGGTCATTGACACCCGTGATGTAATCACCTTCGAAGGTCGGAGTGTGGACGAACTGACCAGGGCGTTTCGCGACTCGGTGGACGATTATCTGGAGTACTGCGCCGAGCGGGGAGAGAAGCCGGAAAAGCCATTCTCCGGTCGCCTGATGCTCCGGCTTCCGGTCCAGCTTCATCGTAGACTCCACCTGGCGGCCACGATGGAGGGCAAGAGCCTCAACCAGCTGATCAACGAGAAGCTGGGACGGTCAGTCTAGTGAGCCTTTATTCCGCCAGTTGTTGGCTTCTGGCAGCGCATCGTTTTTCGTCTATTCGTCCGCGATCCACGCCGTTCGAGATGGCTTGAACCCTTAGCCCGGATTTCTCATCGCTTGTCTACTGTGTCGCCGCAAACATCTGTCCTGGCTGCGTTACGCTCGGTCGGCCTCCTCGACGTACTGCACGAGTACGACTGCGGGGGCCTCGGTCGCAAGCCTTGCCAGGACGGCCCTTGCGGCGCCTCGCTACGACAAGCGATGAGAAATCCGGGTTAGAGCCAGGTGCCTTTACCCCTTTGCAGGGAGTATTGGCAACAGAGCCTCTCGGGGTCCGGGCAGACTTCTCTCGCTGAGCGCTTCGGGAGGCGGCCCAGCGATCACCCAGGAAGGACAGGCAAGCGGCCGACTCGGACCCGGCTGGGTTCGATGGTGACGATGGCGCCCTGCGCCAGCTCCTCCTGGACTGCAGACAGATTGGCAAGGATCAGCTCCGCCTGTCGATCTGGGCGCCGTGCCTGCTCCGCGTCGAAACTGAATCACTGACGGTTCGCAGCCGCCCTCGAACGCCAGAATAGCTGCAAAGTCCGTGTCGGCCGAGACAAAGACACGGCCCTCGAGACGGGCCAAGGCTAGCACTTCGGGATCTTCGGAACTCTGTAGGCTTCGGTCTCTTAGGTGGATCGCATCGTGTCCGGCAACGGCAAGTCGGCGCGCCACCAAGGGAGAGAGAGCATTATCGACCAGGAACCTCATCCAGGCGTAAGAAGGGGAAGCTCCCGCTCGCGAACAGCCTCCGATGCGAACCGGAGGGCCTCGGAGATATCGGCAGCCTCCAAGTCGGGATACGCGTTAAGGATATCCTTCACGCTCATGTCGTCTGCAACCATGCCTACGACAGTGGCGACCGGAATGCGCAGCGCTCGTATGCAGGGTACGCCTCCCATCTGCTTCCGGTTGACCGTGATACGCGTATATTTCATGGGCTGAGGATCCCGTTGCCCTCTCGGCTATTGTAATAGACTCGGTCCACAAGGCCGATTTTAGCAGAAGACAACATGGCCTTCAGGCAAAAAGGGTTCCGATGTCCCCCGAAGAAAAACGCCAGGAAATCACTGCCCGCCTGTGCTGCCCTAAGGGACTGACCCATCTGCCCTACCCGGAATGACGGGAAAGGCTACCAGGGTGGGGACCTCGTCGGGGAAATCCACTGCACCATCGTCGTTCTGCCGCAGGGTGACGGCGGTTCCGGGTCGATCCATGGCGACGGTGACGACGCCTTCGGTTTCCCGGAGCTGATCCAGGACTTCGTTGCTCACCTGAGCAAAGTCTCGGAACAGTTCCCAGATGAACATGCCGATGGCCTCTCCCTCGCCCAACTGGAACTGGGTCGTGGCGATCTGGGTCTGGAAGGTGGGGTCCCAGACGGTGACGGTGACATTGGCGGGTCCAGTCTGGGTATCGATTGGGTTTGGGGGCGGGATTGCCAGCGCCAGACCCGTGTCCCTCGCACCGATGGAGTCCAGGAGGATGCTGAAGTCCGTCAGGGTTCGGGAGGCCGGAACCGCGGCTTCCGTCATGAGAATCCCATTGTCGGTGCGGGTGAAGACGGCTGTCCCCCCTACGCCCGCATCCTGGATGTTGCCTGCCTGGGTCTGGACATTGACGCTCGACTGCCCATCGGAGACCGGACGCTTGACGCTCACGATGCCGTAGCCCACCTGCAGGTCACCTGTCCCCAGGGACTCGCCCGCAAACGACTGTCCCTTGTCCAGAGGTATCTCAAAGGTGGACGCAGGTTCCGCATCTGCCAACGCCAACTCCAAGGGATTGCCCGATCGATCCCGCCACTCGACTCCCACCGTGACATCGGCGTCGGTGGACATGAGGAAAAGACTGGTCTGAAGTTGTGTCGCTCCGGCAGCGCCGTCTCCGATGAGGGGGAAGTAGAAGACATCCACGACCTCCAGGGTCTGCTCCTCGAAGACAGTGAAGCTGAGGTCATCCACCGCCACGAACGGCGACCAGCCCTGGGCAAAACAGGCAGACCGACCTGGAGTGGTAACGCCAAAGTTGGTTAGCTGTACGGTCTTGACCGGAGGGCCGTCATACTCCACATGCAACCAGGAATCGATCTGCCCAATGTAGTTCTGAAGGATCCGAAAGTTCTCGTCCAGCATGGACACCAGGCTTTCCGTCACGCCGTTTCCTGAACCATCCTGCCAGAAGTAGAACGAGACTTTCGTGGCCGGTGTTTCGAAGGTCATCGTTCCTGCCCTTGGGCAACCGACAGTCCAGGAGCCAAAACCCGTTCGGACCAATTCAGCCGGGTTGTGACCCGAGTCGACGTGGGACTTGTTGGTCACTCGACCATTGCTGAAGGTTACGCTGTTGGGTGAATCTCCCACCGTGAAAACTTCATTAGGTCGGTTGTCTAGAGGGCCTTGGAGCTCCGGGCGTTCCAACTCGAAGCCGGTGGAGAAGTCTTGAGATCGGACTCCCGTGGCAGAACTGAGGATGACCGCAGACCCAGCCCAAAAAAGGACTCGAAATAGTCGGGTGAACTTTGGCTTGTTCATCATTTGCTCCATGGTTCTGGGAGCTGATGTAATTGGCAGACTCATGGCACTGCTCCTCTCTGGTAGAACGTTGCCCTCGGATTCGACTCGGAAACAGATCCGACGACCGGCCGTATTCAAGAGTTGTGACGGTCGGCATCTAATGTCGTTCCATCGAGGCCTTACCCGGTCTGCTCTGATGTCTCGCAGGGGGTTTTCCCCACCGTTGAGAACTGTCGTCTCAGGCGACAAGATCTGCCTGCAAACCAGGTAACCGTCCCGGACTCTACGCGTCTTTTGTTGTATCTAGATCTAGATCCAGAACCCGTCAGGCTTCTGTGGGGTTTGTGTCAGGGAATCTTGACATTGGAGTCGAAAGGATGTCGCGCTCGCCGGCGAACGGATCAAGGAAATACCTCAGGCGCGGATAGAGCTATAATGAGTCATTCCCTATAATCTCCGGTCCGACAGATGAAGCCAGAACATTCTCTTCCGCGTCACCTTCTGATTCCTTTCCTCACGGTATTGATCGTGGTGGCGATCGCCCTGGGAGGCCTGGGTTGGTACCTCTTCAAACAGGAGCAGGCGTTGGAGACTCAGCGGGTGCAGGAGCGCCTCGAGGACGCCGCCGAAGTGGCCGTCACAACGCTGCGCAGCAGGCTCGTTGAGGTGCAGAGCCGACTTCGGCTATTTTCCGCTCTGCCAGAAGAGGAAGTGGGGCCTGCCCTGGGTCGGTATGCTCAGCCTCTATCTGAAGGAGCGCTGCTGGCCGCACTGGGCGATAATGGAGTGGAAGCGTACCCACCAGGAAGACTGCTTTTCTATCCAGTGTTGCCCAAGAACCAGGGGGTCCCAGCCAAGATCTTTGCAGCCGGCGAGGCGCTCGAGTTCCAGCAGAAGAACCATGCGCGAGCGATCAGATTCTTTCGCGAGCTAGCCCGGGCGTCTGAGCCCGCTGTCAGGGCAGGGGCCCTGGTCAGACTGGCACGGAATCTTCGTAAGAATCAGCAGGTCGATGAGGCGCTCGCGGTCTATGATGAACTGGAGCGATTGGGACCGGTGACTGTGGCGCAGCTTCCGGCCGAGCTTTTGGCGCGACACGCCCGCTTAGGCCTGTTGACCGGGTTGAACCAGGTCGCTCGGCGTAGGCAGGAGGCCGAGGGTCTTTACGAAGGCCTGACTAGCGGACGCTGGAGGATTTCTGGATCGGCCTACCAGTTCTATACCCGAGAGGCCGAAACCTGGTTGGGATTGGAGCACCAATCTGATGGAAGCTCGTGGCCTGGCCGAGCCCCAGCTCTTGCTCTGGCAGCGGCTGTGGAATACCTTTGGAATCGTTGGTCGGAGGACCCCGAAAGCGAGGAGGCCGAGCAGGTTGGACAGTTCTGGTTCGACGACGAACCGGTCTTGATGATCAGGCAGAAGACCGACCAGGGCCTACTGGGCTTGGTTGTGGGTAAGCAGCATCTTCAGAAGGAGTGGCTGCGCGACCTCGGAAGTCTACTGGAGAGTCGGAACGGGAGGCTGGTCCTCACCGACGAGAGGGGACGGGCAGTTCTGGAGCCTCCGGAAAGCGGAGGGCCGCAGGCGGTTCGTGCTGGGGCCCAGACCCGGCTTCCCTGGACTATCCACGTGACTAGCGCCGATCCCGAGCGAGACCTGGAGCAGCAGTCGACCCGCCGTCGCGTGCTGGTGGCCGCGCTTTTTCTGGTGGTTCTGCTAGTGGGGGGTAGCGGGTACGTTGGAGTCAGAGCCCTGAATCGGGAATTGGAGGTGTCCCAGCTCAAATCCGACTTCGTGTCAGCTGTTTCCCACGAGTTCCGAACGCCGCTGACCTCGCTCCGCCAGCTGACCGAGCTCCTTGTCAGCGGACGGGTGTCCGAACCCAGCCGGTCTGCTCGATATCACCAGGTTCTCAAGCAGCAGACCGAAAAGCTCTACCGGATGGTGGAAACCCTGCTAGATTTTGGCCGGATGGAGGCGGGAACCTTCCAGATCCACCCCGAGCTCCTGGACGTCGGTGAACTCGTTCGGGAGAATGTCGAGGATTTTCGCCGGCAGATCGAGGATCGAGGCTACCAGGTCGAGCTGAGCTCAAATGGTTCAGATCACATGATCCGGGCAGATCGGGAGGCCCTGAAGCATGTCCTCTGGAATCTCCTGGACAACGCCGCCAGGTACTCTCCGGACTGCAAGACCATCTGGGTCGAAGTAGAGCGCCAGGAGCCGCACCTGGCGATTCGAGTTCGGGATCGAGGACTGGGGGTCGCCCCGGCGGAGCAATCGGGGATCTTCTCTAAGTTCGTCCGTGGTAGCGCCGCCGAGTCGACCGGTCGGAAAGGTTCCGGAATCGGCTTGGCCCTGGCCCACTCCATCGTCGTAGGACATGGCGGCCAACTTGTACTCGACAGTCAACCCGGTGTCGGCAGCACCTTCAGCGTGCTCCTGCCCTTGGAGAATGGAAATGAAACGACTGCTGGTAGTAGAGGATGAGCCCGGTATCTCCCTCGGTCTCGAAGACGATCTGAAGCTGGAGGGATATCAGGTGGAGGTGATCGAAGACGGCGAACTTGCGCTCCAGCGGGCTCGAGAGGAGTCCTTCGATCTCATCATCCTGGATGTGATGCTTCCCGGGAAGGATGGTTTTCAGGTTTGCCAGGCTCTGCGCCGAGAAGGCATCGGGACTCCGATCATCATGCTGACCGCGAGAGACCAGGAGGCCGAGAAGGTGCTAGGACTGGAGCTGGGAGCCGACGACTACGTGACCAAGCCCTTCAGTCCCATGGAGCTGAGGGCCCGGGTGAAAGCAGTCCTGAGACGGCGCGAGGGGGAGGACCTCAAGTCCTATCGTTTCGGAGACTGTGAGGTGGATTTCACCCGTTTCGAGTTTCGCCGAGACGGGGAACGGGTGAATCTGACTCCTCTCGAGTTCAAGCTTCTCGCAGCGCTGGTTCGGCATCGCGGCCAGGTACTCAATCGAGATCAGCTGCTAGACTTGGTTTGGGGTACCGACACTTTCATCACCGACCGTGTGATCGATACCCATATCGCCAACCTGCGCAAGAAGATTGAACCGGAGTCATCGGAACCCAGGCACCTGGTCAGCATCAGGGGGGTGGGCTACCGCTTCGACGCTTGAGCGCACCGAGCGGAGGAGCTTGCACCCTCTGCCCTTGCCTGTGCTTTTTGTCAGTTGGTTCCGCGCCCAACTGTGTTGGATCATTCCCGAGGAGCTTCATCAAAGGGGCTATGCGGTCGCCCGCCTTCGTTCGAGCCAAAGGCTCGAACGCGGAATACTTCGGCCTGGAGACCGAAGCCACGTCCGGTTTGTCAAGAATCCTGGACACTTTCTGGATGGAATCCTGACAGGGGTAGGTTCCCGAACCGAGTAGAATGACTCAGGAGGGGTCGATGATTAGCTCCAAGAGGTCGGTTCTTGTCTTCCTGCTCTGTATCCCCACATTGGTGCACGTTCTCGCCCTTCAGCGCGATGGGGCAGAGGTCATGTTTCAAGCCGCTACGCACAAGGAACTGGTAGAGGGCGATCTGGACGGAGCTCTCCAGATCTACCAGACGATCCTCGATCAACATGGGTCCGACCGTTCTGTCGCTGCGGAAGCACTTGTGAGACTGGGGGCCTGCTACGAGAAGCTGGGGCTGGACAAAGCCCAGGAGTCCTACCGGCGGGTGCTTGAGGATTATGCCGATCAACCGGCGCAGGTCCGCCGAGCCCGGGAAAGGCTGAAGCTGCTCGGGGGAGGGGAAGCGGACCGTCCCTCCCAGCCCGCACCGCCGCCTCGCTACCGGCCAGTACTGAACGAGGGACTGCTGGTGCGGGCGGTCATTAGTTTTGCAGCGCAATTCGACTTCTCTCCCGATGGCTCGGAGTTTGTCTTCGTCTCCTCCACAGACGGAAGGCCACTGAAGCTCGCCGACAGTACGGGGACCTTGATCCGATCTCTCGAAGCCGACTTTGGAGAGTGGGGCAAATTCCATTTGCCCCGTTGGTCTCCCGATGGTGCCTCGATTGCCTACGTCGTAGGCAGGGACAATAGCAATGGAGAGCCGGAACAGGCCGTATTCACCTTGAGTCCCAAGGGAGGACGGCCCCAGCGGGTGGGACCTCTCTTTCCCCCTGGCCTTCAGGACCTGTGCTGGTCCCCAGACGGTCAGCGGCTGACCTATGTCCACGTGAACGGCCAAAATCAAATCGGCTCGCTGCTGGTAGCCACTGGTGAAAAGGAGATCCTCGAGAGTTTGCCTCCGGGAGACGGTATCCGGTTTGGAGGTTACAGTCCTGACGGGCGTTGGCTGTCGTGCACCATTCGAGGGTCGGCTAGCCGCCAGGGGAGCGAGGTCTGGATCTTGCCCAGTGGGGGAGGCCGAGCTTTGCAGCTCACCGACTCTCCCGGTTTCGATGGTCATCCTTCCTGGTCTCCCGATGGGAAGTCCGTCTATTTCGTGTCCGAGAGGGGAGGGGAGCACAACCTATGGAAGCTGGTGCTGAATCCGAAGACCGGCCAACGTGAGGGGAACCCGAAGCAGGTGACGTTCTTCGAGGACGCCACTGTGCGACATCCCTGTCCCATCGGCCAGGGTGAGCAGATGGCCTTCCTGCTCCAGCGCCAGACCCACGAAGTCTGGGTGGGCGGGAGCGAGGACCCCAACTCTGCCAGGCTGGTCGCCCGCGGAAAGCACGCCCGGATCTCTCCAGATGGGAGGGTCCTGTACTACGTCGCAGAGGGTCCCAACCGCGCGGCCGGCATCTTTGCCCTCTCGATAGGGGAGGGCATTTCCAAGCACTTGACGAAACACGATCCCCTGGGGGAATTCGATCTATCCAGGGATGGAATGGCCTTGGTCTTCTATGCCCAGGATAGCAAGGGCCTGGGGATGTACACGTTGTCCGTCTATGGAGGGAAGCCGCGACTTCGCCATCGGCTCCCAGAGGGGCGTCCCGGCTGGTCGCCTCGCTGGTCGCCCGACGGGACGCAGGTGGCCTACACCCAGAACGGTGACCTTTATCTTCTTTCGGTTGATGGTGGTCAGTCCAGCCGCCTGGCACACCTTTATAAGTGGGAGAGGTTTGAGTGGTCTCCCGACGGTACCCAGATCGCCGCGCTTGCCTATGCCAGGCCCGAGGAGGAGGCCGGAGAGTCGACCGAGCCTACCGTCTGGAACAATGCCGTCTTCGTCGTCGACGTCTCCGACGGTTCGGTTCGGCGACTGACCCCTCCAGAGGAAGACGGTTACCGGGAGGGGCTGACCTGGCATCCCAGCGGGGAGCACCTCACCTATGTGCGTTATATCAACCAGCAGGCGGACACCGAGATCCGGCTGGCTTATCCGGATGGACGCCCCAGCCGCTTGCTCATCAATCAACCCGACAGCTGGGACTACGTGGGTTCCTGGTCACCAGACGGCAAGAAGTTCTTTTTTCTGGGCGCTGGAGGTCTCAACATTTTCGACTCGGGGACGGGCGAGATTCAGCGCCAGTCCTTTAAGCCTTCTCCGCCACCCCATTGGAGTGTAGACCGGGGCACCGTGGTCTGGTCGACTGAAAAAGAGACGGCACAACTCTGGTTGATGGAAGACTTTCAATAGGAAGCATCTCTTCATTGATCTCAGGTGCCTGCCGCGAGTTGGAGCCTATCGGTGAGATACCCCATTTCCAAGATCCTCCTGGTACCTGGATTGCTCGTCCTCGTAGGGAGCGTACTGGTTGACAACTATCCGCTAGGATCTCCAGACGAGCATTATTTCTCGACGCTGCCGCGAGGCCTGCAGAGCTTTCTGCCGGTGCCCCCGGGAAATCCGCTCACGCCCGAAAAAGTGGAACTGGGCCGGTACCTCTTCTTTGAGCCTCGGTTGTCCCAGGACGGCACCGTTTCCTGCGCCTCCTGTCACGAGCCGACGATGGCCTACTCGGATGCCAGCAGCGTCCCGATTGGAATCGGGGGAGTTCCGGGCCGACGCAATGCTCCCAGTCTTCTCAACGTTGCCTACCGGAGTCCTTTGTTCTGGGATGGGCGCGTCAAGACGCTGGAAGAACAGGTCTTGCAGGTGATAAGGAATCCTGTCGAGTTCGGGAGCACGCCGGAAGAGGTGGTCCGCAGGCTGGAGACGTCCCGGCCTCACCGTCTCTTGTACTTGAGGGCATTCGGGACGGAGTCGATAACGGTGGAGGGAATCTCCCAGGCCATAGCCAGTTTCGAGCGGACACTGCTTTCGGGAGACTCGGTCTACGACCGCTCCCGCCAGCTTCGAGATCCCTGGCTCGTCTCGGCGCAGGCACTCGAGGGATTCCGGCTCTTTCGAGGTAAGGCCA
Organism: Acidobacteriota bacterium; assembly: GCA_965222655.1. Lineage (GTDB taxonomy): Bacteria > Acidobacteriota > UBA6911 > RPQK01 > JAJDTT01 > CAUZIZ01. The sequence continues at coordinate 302,433 of CBDCUP010000020.1, read as the reverse complement.
ATTGCAGCTTCTGCCACCACGGACCGTTCTTCAGCGATGACAGGTTTCACAATACTGGAGTCAGCTGGGGAAAAGACCCTCTTGACTGGGGGCGCTACGAGGTGACAGGAAGAGAGGAAGATCGCGGGAAGTTCAAGACCCCATCCCTGCGTGACGTGGAATATACCGCTCCCTACATGCACAATGGCAGCATCGCAACCCTGGGGGAGGTAGTGGACTTGTATGACCGCGGAGGCGGGGCGAATCCGTTACTGGACGGGGCCATCGAGCCGCTTCGCCTGTCCGACTCGGAAAAGGATACCTTGATTGCCTTTCTGCGGTCATTGAGTGGGAACAGTTGGAGAAGGGACGAAGAGCTTCAGTGAGAAAGAGTCTAGTCTGTGCGGTCTTTCTTGCCGGCTCGACCGCCCTCGGTGGCGAGGTCCCCACGTTGTCAGTCGAGAGTTCCGAGTTCCAGGTCAATACCCACCCGGTAGGGCAGCCAGATGGATTATGTCTGGCGATGGATCAAGACGGCGACTTTGTCGTGGTCTGGGCCGGTTCGGAACAAGAAGGCGAAAACCGAGGAGTCTTCGGGAAGCGATACGACAAGGACGGGCGTGAACTCTCCCCGCCGTCCGGGATGCGGTTGGCGGACCGAAGCAACGAGTTTCAAGTCAACAGCTACACGACCGGAGACCAGAGCTGGCCCCATATAGCCATGGATCCTATGGGCAATTTTGTTGTTGTCTGGCAAAGCCTGGGTCAGGATGGTGAGCATCTGGGTGTCTTCGCCAAGCGCTACGATGCCCAGGGAAAGGAGCTGCCTCCACCACCTGAGCAGCAGGGATCCGGCGTTAGTAGTGAGTTTCAGGTCAACCAGGAAACCCGAGAATATCAACAATTTCCGTCGCTTGCCATGTTCGACGACGGGAGCTTCGTCATCGCCTGGCGAGGGAGGGTCTTTCCCCGAGACCAGGGGGGCATCCTTGCCATTCTGGCCCGCCGCTATGGTCGATCTGGAGTTCCGAGAGGGGATGAGTTTAGGGTGAACGCCGGTCCGACGAATGCCTATGTCGTCTCCTTGGCCGCCGCAGCAAACGGAAGGCTTTTGATCGCCTGGGTAGACGGTGCCCGTGACCAGGAGGTGTGGGCGACGAGGTACGATGCCGAGGGTCGGGAGATGGAGCCTTCCAAGGGCTTAGGACATGACAGAGGCGGCGGTGAGTTCCAGGTGAGTTCCTACACAGGGCAGCACTTCATGTCTGTGCATGGTGCGGCTTTCGACGATGCGGGAAGGTCTCTCGTAGCCTTCAGCAGCTCACAGGACGACGATGGATATGGTGTGTTCGCGAAACGCTACGATATTCTGGGAAATGAGATCCGATGCGATTCAGTAACTAGATTGAGCGGACTCGGGAATGAGTTCCAGGTCAACAGCTACACCAAATCGAGTCAAGGTTCTGCAGCCGTGGCGACTGCCCAGGGAGGCCGGTTTGTGATTGTCTGGAGGAGTCGAGGTCAAGACGGAGACCACTACGGAGTCTTTGCCAAGGCCTATGACCGGGACGGCAAGGAGGTCCTGCCTCCCTCGGATCTGCGAGGGCAGGGATTGGGCAGCGAGTTTCAGGTGAATTCCAGCGTCAAAGGACGGCAGTCACGTCCCCAGGTGGCCATGGACCGGGACGGCGACTTGGTTATCGTCTGGCACAGCGGTGAGGAGGGAGGAGGAATCTTTGCCCGGCGCTACTCGCTCCGTTGACAGTTCTTTTTGAGTTGGAACAGGTCCCCATATCGCCGTTGCAGGGCAAGGGCAAAGGCAATGACCAGGATGAAGAAAGGCCTTATCGGATTGATCCTGCTCTCGGTCATTCCGGCTTCTGCTCGGGAGCGCCCCAGACTCTCCGCCCTGGGTCCCGAGTTCGAAGTCAATAGCCAGGCTGCCGAGGATCAGGGCAGCCCGTGCATCGGCATGAACCCGGCAGGCGACTTTGTCCTCGTCTGGACCAGCACGGGCCAGGACGGCGATGGGATGGGAGTCTTCGGCAAGCGATACGACAAGCAAGGAAAGGAGCGTGAAGTACCTTCTGGCATCGAAGGGTCAGGTGAGGGAAACGAGTTTCAGGTAAACAGCTATACGGTCGGCGGACAATCCATGCCTAACGTAGCCATGGATCATCAGGGGAACTTCGTCGTTCTCTGGCATAGCTTGGGGCAGGACGGAAGTCGAAACCGCATTTTCGCCAAGCGCTACGACGCTGCAGGCAGGGAAGTCTCTCCTCCGACGGAATTACGGGGGAAGGGCGAGGGGAATGAGTTTCAGGTCAACGCCGAGATCCGGGGGGAGCAGAGTCATCCCTCAGTGGCGATGGGTCCTGATGGGACCTTCTTCGTTGCCTGGCTGGGACGTGTTTTTCCCCGTAACCAGGGAGGGATCCGGACTATCCTAGCTCAGCGCTACGATCCCTCTGGCGCAAGGCTGGGTCGAGAGTTCGTTGTCGCCAGGGTAGCGCGCATCTACAGCATCGCGCTGGCAGGGGGTTCCGACGGGAGCTTCCTCCTCTCCTGGGATGGGGAAGGTGAGCACGTCTGGGCAAAGGGGTATGACCTCCAGGGGCAAGAGATTGATCCCCCCTGGGGCCTGCCGGGAAAGAACGGGGACAGCGTATTCCAGGTCAGTTCCTATACGGGCACACACGGCGTGGGACCCTACAACAACCCCCACGGGGCCGCCATCGATCCGAGGGGAGGATCTGTGATTGTATTCGGAAGCCGGCGCCAGGATGGTGATGGTAATGGGCTATTTGCCAAGCGCTACGACCGGAAAGGGAACGAGATAAGCGCCAACAAGGACACCCGCGGAGCCGGTGTTGGCAACGAGTTCCAGGTCAACACCTACGTCCGAGGCATGCAGGGAGGAGGGTCCGCCGCCATCAGCGGAGAGGGACACTTTGTCATCGTCTGGATGAGTATTGGCCAGGACGGAGACCATCAGGGAGTCTTTGCCAAGGTCTATGATCGGGAGGGCCATGAAATACCGCCTCCTCCTGATCTTCGGGGTGCTGGGGTAGGCAACGAGTTTCAGGTCAACACCATCAGCGAGGGAGCCCAGGGCTATCCCGATGTCGCCATCGACGAGAACGGCGACCTCGTAATCGCCTGGACTGGATCCACGGACGGTGATAAACGAGGCATCTTCGCCAGACGCTATTCACTGCGCTGACGCAACCGCTTTCAGTGTTGATTCATGGAGCATGCTCCCCTGACCCAGGGTTCGGAAACCCTAAGCTGAAACTTCAAGAATACGTCGCACGTCGAAACGTCTGAACGTCGCACGTCTCTGCTCTACGAACCGCGCGGCGAACGGGACTTGTCCTACGCTGGAGAAAAAGTTTCTTTCTCGAATGGGGCCAGGGCTTTCTGGGGGCGGGACTGAGCTGGAGCTCGGACGTGGCTTCGGTCTCCAGGCCGAAGATTTTTCCGTCGAGCCGATGGCTCGACGCACGGCGGCCTGGAGACCGCCGCCACGCCAGTCCGCTCGAAGTTTCCCGCTGAATGATCCAGCGTCAGTTGGTGGCCCCACTGGGCCGGAAGCCGCAATCCCGATGGGATTGCCATCTCTTGATGTCCGAAATCAGACGGATGAGCACTTTCGAACAATACGCTAAACACAGACGGAGTCAGTGCTCCTTCCGATATCCTATTCAGATCAGACAATTGTAGCTATCGATTGGCAGAGTGACTCGGTATTGTCAGAATAGAGTCATGGCGCGAGCCACGGTTTCCGAACTCAAGGCGAAGCTCAGCGCTTATCTAGCAAAGGTTCGTGAGGGTGAGACGGTGGTTGTCTGCGAACGGAAGACTCCGATCGCTCGCATCGTCCCCTACGAGGGAGAGCCGGAAAACCTTCTCATCGAGCGAGCCTCGCTTCCCGGAAGCGAGCTGATCGACGTCCCTTCGGTCCGACTTCTCAAGCCCTTGGATCCGAGCAGCTTGCTACGTGATGATCGTGATAGTCGATGATTGCCTACCTGGATACCACTGTCGTGCCTCGCGTCGTCTTCCGATCTATCGGAAGCGTAGCGAGTAGAGGTCTGCATCCTTCAGGCTGAAGCGAAGACGTATGACCTGGCCCGACAGCGTACCCACGTCACTTCCACCCTGCCAGGAAACCACACGAATGATCTCGTCGCCGATGATTTCGCGACACTCCTCCACACCGAAGCCTGGGATCGGCTTTCCCGCAGAGTCCTGGATGCCGACGCGAATTGAGCCGGCTGCCGAAGTGGAGTAGTTGATCTCCAAGTGCTTTCCCTGGAAGCGGAAGGGTTTCATTAGTATTTCTCCTCCTTCGTACGGAGCCCGGACGGAGACGAAGCCGTCGGTCCGCAGCCGGTAGCGGCGGATGTGAAATGAAGGGGTGCCGTAGTGGCGGTTCACCCACAGGGACATCTCCTCTGCTCCCGTGGGCAGGAGTCCCCAGAGGACGATGTTCGACCGCGTGCCCCAGTTCTCCCAGCCTGGACCCGGACGCAGAAATGCCTCCTGGAAGATCCAGTCGAAGTGAGTGCTCCCTGCCCGGCTGCTCATGAAGACGGCGTCCGATGAATCGGCGTTGCGCCCGGGCTTCAGGCCGATCCGCTGAGCTTGGGAGTCCGACACCGTTTTGCGATCCTCCATGAAGCGCATGGGAAAAGAGACATAGATGTGAGGGGCGCGAAAATAGGGTTCGGTCATGCTGGTGTAGAGTTGGGCCGAAGGGACGGCGCCGGTGTCGGTGAAGGTCATCGGAGTGGGTTCGCTCCAGTGAAGCAGGTCAGGTGAGGTCGACCTGAAGATTGATCGGAGTCCGCCCTCTCGTCTGGGGCGTCCCTGGGTGTCGACCATGTACCGAGAGTACAGGACGTAATTCTCCTCCGCCGTCGACCAGAAAAGGCAGACCAGCGAGTCGAAGGCGTTGGGGAAGGTGGTGACCAGGATGGGATCTTCCTGTGCCTTTTCCCAGCGGACGCCATCGGCGGAGAGATGCAGGAAGAGCTCTCGTCTCTCGAAGGTTCCCCGGCGGCTGAATCCTGGCGTGATCCCCTTGATTCGGCGGTTCACGGGGACTCCGGGCCTCTGGTCGATGAAGGGGATCATGAAGTAGGACCAAGTGTCGTTACTCTCGACGATGGCGTTGTTGTCCCGTGTTCCCGCTACTTCGATGAGTCCCAGGTTGGGCTTGGTCCAGCTGATTCCGTCCCGGCTTTCGGCCAGGCAACGGCCCTTGATGTCATCGTTGGCCATACCCCGGTAGTACATGCGGTAGATGCCGTTGTGGTGAAGAACGCTGATTCCGAGGTTGTCGCCACCCTCCCAGGGGCGATCCACCTGGATGGCTATTTCGGCAGGCTGGGGATGATGCAGTTCGAGGCGGGCTCCAACCAGACGATCAATCAGAAAGTAGTCGACGAAGAGCTCCCGTTGGGAACCGATGTCGAGGGTCTGCTCTGGGTTCGGCTGGTGGGCTTGCGCCCCCGCAAACCCAGGGAGTAGAAAGAGAATCGCCACCAATGGGACCGTTACTCTTCGCATGGATACCTTCCCTTTTTCTTCGATGGAGGGTATGGCCCAGCGTAGTTTTGGTCAAGAGGAAGCTCTTCTGATTTGGTTGTCCCCGTGACGGGCTGTAAGATTAGGAGGTAAGGAGCTCGGGTGTCCACTCCCAAACCGTCCGTTTCTCAAATGCTTGCAAGGGCCAGTGCCGGAGACCAGTCGGCCCTGTCGAATCTGGTTCCGCTCGTCTACGAAGAGCTACGCAAGCTGGCTGCCCGATACCTTCGCCGGGAAAGACAGACACCGACACTGCAGGCAACAATGCTGGTTCACGAAGCCTATCTTCGCCTGCTTGGAGACGAGAAACTACAGTGGAAGGATCGGGCCCATTTTCTTGGAATTGCAGCGCGTTCGATGCGACAGATTCTGATCGAGAGAGCAAGAGCTCGGAATGCCCAGAAGCGTGGAGGGGATCAGCACCCGATTACCCTGAACGACGAGCTCATCGGCCAGCGCGAGCGATCGATCGATGTGCTGGCGCTGGAGGCGGCTCTAGAGCAGCTGGATCGGCTCGATCCGGAGCAGGCCAGGTTGGTGGAGCTGCGGTTCTTTGGCGGCTTGACCGTGGAGGAGGTGGCGGAGGTCATGGGGATTTCGCCCGCGACCGTGAAGCGCCGCTGGACCTTCGCCAGGGCTTGGCTCCGACGTGAGATGGAAGCATGAATAAGGACGAGTTTGCCCGACTCCAGGAACTGTTCCAGAGGGCATTGGACCAGAGTGGAGAGGGGCGAGAGAGCTTCATCCGAAAGGTCTGTCAAGACGACGAGGAGCTCAGATCTGAGCTGGAGTCTTTACTGGCCGCTCACGACAAAGAGGCCGAGCTGCAGGAAACGGTCACCCTGAGCGCACAAATCGGGGGCTTGAAGCAGGGAGAGCTGGTAGGTCCCTATCGTATCAAAGAAGAGATCGGTCGAGGAGGTATGGGAGCCGTCTATCTGGCGGAGGATACCCGGCTCCAAAGAACGGTCGCACTCAAGGCACTGGCCGAGGCTTTCGTCGTCGACCCCAAACAGCAAAAGCGATTTCGACGTGAGGCCCAGGCTGCGGCTGCCCTATCGCACCCTGGTATCACGACGATATACGCCCTGGAGGAAGTCGAGGGACGCCTCTATATTGCCAGCGAGTATGTGCGTGGGAAAACGCTTCGCTCGCTGGTCGAGGAGGGTCCTCTGCCGCTGGGGGATCTGCTCGACGTGGGCTCCCAGATTTCCGAGGCGCTGGCTGCAGCTCACGCCAAGGGAGTCATTCACCGAGATCTCAAGCCTGAAAACGTGATGCTGGCCGAGGACGGAAGCTTGAAGCTTCTCGACTTCGGGCTGGCCCTCCTGTTGGAACCCCAGGCAGCCCAGGAACGTCTGACCGAGGTAGGAGCTCTTCTCGGAACCCCTTCCTACATGGCCCCCGAACAGTTGACCGGAGAGCCTGTCGATTCGCGCTGCGACATTTTTGCCTTCGGGGTAGTGCTCCACGAGCTTGCCAGTGGATCCAATCCCTTCAGCGGCAAGACTCCCATGGCCTCGATTGCCAAGATCCTTTCAGCTGACCCGGAGCCGAATTTGAGACTCCAGGAGCAGGCTCCCGACCTGGACCGGATCATCCGAAGATGTCTTCAGAAAGATCCGCAGAAGCGATACCCATCTGCAGAAGAATTAGCGACGGATTTGGGACGAGTCCGGGCCGGCCGTGGAAGCCTGACCGATGGGGAAGTCCAAGTCGATCCTAGAGAGGGAAGGGGGCAGCCCTCGGATCCTCCCTTGCGCAGCTTCTGGTGGGCAGTGCACCAGGTTATCGTGATGTTGGTCTATAGCTGGATGGTCTATACCGCATGGAAGGTCAAGGAGGGGATTCCGGCCAGCTGGGGTCCGATCCTCTTTTTCGGCGTGTTGGGCTGCGCCGTCGCCAACGGAACGCTCCGGACCCATCTGCTGTTTACTTCCAGGTTCAACCGCAGCGCGATGCGAACAGAACTGCGACGAGCGACAAGTTGGATGCTTCGAATCGATGTGATTTTTGTATTGCTCCTGCTGGTCGCTTCCATCAGGGTCTCCGATTCAGGTCATCTCACGGCAGGCGTCCTGGCCGCGGTTGCGGTGGGGTATGCTGTGGTGGCCCTGGTCGTCGAGCCTGCAACCGTTCGCGCCATCTTCGCCGGAGAGGGCGCTTCCCAGCAGGCTTCCACGGACAGCATTGATTAGGTCTCAGAGTCAATCCAGAAAGTGAGGAAAGAATGGCTAAGGAATTGTCCAAGGAGTTGGTTGAATTGTTGACACGGAGGACCTTCGTCCACCTGGCAACTTGCATGGATGACGGTAGTCCGCAGGTGAGTCCGGTCTGGGTGGATGTCGATGGCGGCCGTATTCTGGTCAACAGTGCCAAAGGGCGCTTGAAGGATCGGAACATGCGAGGTGATCCCAGGGTCGCCCTGTCGGTGACCGATCCCGAAAACCCCTACCAGGGAATGATGATCCGGGGTAGGGTCGTCGAGATCACCGAAGAGGGAGCCGATGAGCACATCGATAAGATGGCGTCGAAGTATCTGGGAAAGGACCGGTATCCCTTTCGGGGTTCCGGGGAAGTGCGGGTGAAGTACTACATCGAGGCAGACCGCATCGCCCCGATTGGGTAGCTCGGGGAGTACTGTCGGCTGATTTCTCAGGGCGAGACTTTGCCCTGGACGAAGGTGCTGCTCTTATTCTTCGGGGTTAGCAGAGATCTTGCTGTTGTCCGGCTCTCTCCCCGGAACTGGGGTCGATATTGCTAACAGGTCAAGTCGTTCGCGGCTCTGTCCGCGCCGAAACCATGATACTCTAAGGTCTTTGCGTCTGAACCGAACAACGAGTCAAGAAGGCTGGAAGCCATGTTTCTTAAGATCCTTTCTCATCCTGTATTCATAAATCTCAATTTCCACATGCCCATGGTCGTCGACTTGCAGCATCCCCTGATCATGTTGGAAGGGGAGAACGGTTCGGGTAAGTCGACACTGCTCCACTCCATCTACTATGCCCTCAGGGGGGAGACGGTGGAGAATTATGTCTACCGGCTCGACCCCAAAGAGGTGAAGATCGAGGAGGTCCACCTCTTCGATGCCGAGCAGCACAACCCGCGTAACCAGCTTCATCTCTTTGAAAGCCAACCCGAGATGACGGAGTTTCTTCAGGTCGCCAGCCATGGACAGGTCATGCTTTCGCTGTTCAGCCAGTCCTTTCCGAAGTTTCCCGACGGCAGCGTTCTTCTTCTGGACGAGCCCGAGATGGCCCTTTCCCAGTCGAATCAACGTCGGATCTTGAAGATGCTGATGGAGCTCGTGGATCAAAAGAACATGCGGATCATCACGGCAACGCACTCGCCGGCGCTGCTGGAATCGCCTGACACATACGTTATCAATCTGGATCAAGCCGTCAACCGGAACGTCCTCCCTGACGATCTGCCACCCCCTGGGCAAAGTATGATCAACTGACCTCTCTCCTGCCCAGGCGGCGTCAACCGGTGTCTACGCCCACGGGGCAGTGATCGGAACCCCTGACATCGGCCCAGATGAACGCATCCCGCACGAGCTTTGCTGCCGAAGCGGACCCCAACACGTAGTCGATGCGCCAGCCGACGTTGTTCTCCCGGGCGCCTCCCCACTGACGCCACCAGCTGTAATGGCCGCTTTCCCCAGGATATTGGGCTCGAAGGGTGTCTACCCAGCCGGCATCGATCCAGCGGGTCATCTCCTCGCGTTCTTCAGGGAGGAAGCCGCTGTTCTTGTGATTGCTCTGCGGGCGAGCCAGATCGATGGACTCGTGCGCGGTATTGAAGTCACCCATGACGAAGACAGGGCCGCGCCGTTTGAGCTCTTCGAGACGGTCGAACGCGGCAGCGTAGAAATCGAGCTTGTAGGGCACACGGCTGTTGTCCCGGGCGGTGCCGCTGCCCTTGGGAAAGTAGACGCTGACAATCGCCATCCTGCCAAAGTGAGCGATGAGGAGACGACCTTCCGTGTCGAAGCGCTCTTCACCGAGAGTGGTTTCGATACGGCTGGGAGCCTCGCGTGAAAGTATCGCCACACCGCTGTAACCGGGTCGTTCAGCCGGCGCGAAATGGGCGTGCCAACCCTCGGGGGTTCGTGTTCTCGCTTTGAGCTGGTGGGGAAACGCACGTACCTCCTGCAGGGCGATCAGGTCCGCACTGGAGCGCTCGAGAAACTCGTGGAAGCCCTTCCCCACGCAAGAGCGTAGCCCGTTGACGTTCCAGCTGACGAGACGCATGGTCCTTGTAGGCTCCCCGGCTCAGGGTCAGATGATCTTCAGATCGATGTCGGAGACGGTATAACAGGGTTCAACAAAGACAGCAAGGAAGAGTCAACTTGCGGGACGGCTCCCTCATGAGTGGGGAGACGTGAGTGGAAGACTTGGAGTACCATGGGTGCCCCATGGTCGTGGACGCACACCTGCATGTCTGGCGCCATCCCCAGCCTTCGGCAACGATTGTCAGTCCCTGCTCTGACGTGCCTGTGGAGCTACTCAGGCAGTACATGGGCGAGCATGGCGTGGACAAGGCGGTTCTGGTGCAACCGCTGTATCCGGGAGAAGACAATTCCTACGTGTCCGATTCTGCCGCGGCCGATCCCTCCCAACTGGCGGCTGTTTGCTATGTGGATCCGCGCCGCGAAGGAGCCGACCAGCTTCTGCGTTATTGGGTGAGGGAGCGGGGATGTTCGGGCTTGCGAATTCGTCCGAGTGTACCCGGCGAGGAAGCAACCTTTGGTCAGGCCAGTTCGCATCCCGTCTGGGAAGCGGCCCGGGAACTCGGTGTTGCCATCAATCTGCTCATGCAGCTGGAGCACATTCCCGCCTTGGCAGGCCTGGCAGAAAGATTTCCCCAGGTGCCGATCCTGATTGACCACATGGCTTCTCCGGACGTCACTGCTGGAACCGGCAGCCCCGCTTTCGAGGACCTCTTGAACCTCCGCCGCTTTCCCCAGGTGTCGGTCAAGGTCAGCGGCTACTACTACCATTCCGACCAGGGGTGGCCCTATCGGGATTGCCACTCCTTCTTCAAGGCGCTGTATGATGCGTACGGTGCCAAGCGATTGATATGGGGAAGCGATTTTCCCCACGTCATCCTCAAGAGCAGCTACGCCAGTGTCCTGGCCCTCCAGGAGCGCTTCTACACTTATCTGAGCTCGACGGAGTTGGCGGCCATCATGGGGGGAAACGCGGAAGCCGTCTACTGGTCCCCGCCCGACTAATTGAGGTCAATCCCAACGGGATTGCGGCTTCCAGCCCAGTGGGGCCACCAGCTGCCGCTGGATGAATCAGCGGGAAACTTCGAGCGGATTGGTGTGGCGGCGGTCTCCAGGCCGCCGGGTTCTTTCCTTCGAGCCTATGGCTCGAAAGACGGCGGCTCGGAGGCCACCGCCACGGTTTCTTGGACAATCGCCTGGGAAAGGCCCTATCCAGTTCTAAATCAATGGATGCGTCCTTTTCCCATTCCAATCTGAAAATGAAGTTTCAGCTTAGTCTCGCCCCCACCGAGTTGGCCTCATTCGAGAAAGAAACTTTCGTCATTTCTAGCTACGAACATCGAGAGCTGAGTGACGCTTGTAGCACGGGCACTCCTGCCCGTCGGTGTCCTCGACGGGCAAGAGTGCCCGTGCTACAGGTCACTGCTCTGTCAGATGCTGTTTCCTACACCTTCCTTCTCGCCAATGAAGTTTCAGCTTAGGGTTTCCGAACCTGGGAGCGTAGAAACATACCCCAACCTGTAACCAATTGACCTCAATCCTTCGCCGCCCCCGGTTCAGGCCTGATGAAAAACACGTACTCATCGGTATCGTAGCCGCTGTAGATGATGCTGTACTCGACCATCAGCTCATTGGGGACCTCGTCGTTGTACTGGTTGATGATGCAGTTGTGACTGTATCCGTCGGGGTGGGCTGAATCCCCGCTCACGATGATTCCACTCTGCCAGCTGATGCCGTCGTCCGATTGATAGAGAATGAAACGATCGCGACCTTCTCCATACTGCCCCGACCTCCCGTGCAGATAGTACTTGCCCGCGAGATACGCCAGTTCGGGATCGCGAACCTTCTTGTCCACATAGGCACGCTTCTGTTCACCCCAGGTCTTTCCCTGATCCGTGCTGATGCAATAGTAGAAATTGTGTTCGTCCTTCTCGGTGTAGGCGCCGGCCAGCAGCCGGCCATCCGCCATGAAGGTCATTGCGCCGTACCAGGTGGCACCGTCCAGCGGCAGCGTGCTTCTCTTGTGCCAGCTATGCCCATCATCCGTGCTTACATACAAGACATGTGGGTCGCCGCTCGTGAGATCGAACAGGACGTAGTTGGTATCGCCTGCCACTGCTACCGCGCACGGATAACCCACGAAATCACCATCGATGGGTTCGTAGTCCGTCCAGGTAGAACCGTTATCACGGCTCCTGATGACACCGCTCTTCTTCCTGCCGCTGGTGGAGACATGTGTGAGGATCAGCACCACGGTTCCGTTCCGTGTGACCAGTCCCTCCTCGACCCATACGGGCTTCGTCGGATCCTTTCTATAGGCCTCATAGGAGTACTTGAGCTTGTTGTATTTTTCCCAGGTCTTGCCTCCATCCTTGCTGAGTGCGTACTCGCTCCAGCCATCGGAGTTATGGTCGGTGGTGTTGCCATAGAAGGCCAGAACGTGGCCATTGGGGTATTCCAGACACACCGGGCCTCCGTGCGAACACCTCCCCGGAGCATCGTTCTTCAGATCGGCAATAATCGTTCCGAAGACATCATCGCCGAGTCTGGTCGATGGATCATGGTCGTAGTTCAAGGCGCCATCGATCTGGTCATAATAGATGGCCTCTTTTTCCGGGCTGGGATTCTGTGCAATCGCCATAGACGCACTGCCAACCAGGAAGATGAGAGCGGTAATTGCACCTCTTGGCTTCATTGACATGTATTCTCTCCGTTCGACTCGACTTGATGCTTGAGATGCCAACACTCTATCATTGGCCGCAGAAGCTAGCTTGCGAACTCGGGCTGCAGAGGGTGAATCCAAAGGGAGCACAGCATTAATGATGCATCGCCGTGGTTTCTTGAAGCCGGTTGGATTGAGCCTAGCTGCCACCGCGGTCGGCTTGGATCGGCTCTTTTCCCGCCCTTTGTTTGGCGAAGAAGGACATGGGACAGGCGAACCGTTCTTCGAAAAGACCTCGGTCTTTCTTCCTGATCAGGGTTTCGGTGTTCGTCTGCCCGGCCTGTTGGTAACAGCCGGAGGGCCCGTGCTCGCAGTTTGCCAAAGGCGCAAGGGTGCCATGATCGATTACGGCCACGATACCGACATTCTGGTGCAGCGGAGTGTGGACGATGGCAGGACCTGGGGCCAGCAAACACCGCTTTTCAGTGAGGAAGGGACGTTTTGTCTCAGCGGTCCTATCGTCGAAGACCGCATCACGGATACGGTTTTCGTCGCCTTCTGGAAGCTGCCGACCACGGCGCCCCATGATTTAGAGTACTTCCCCACCTATGCCGAGACCGACGGACGCTTCTGGCTGGTCAAGAGTACCGACCAGGGCCGTACCTGGTCCAAGGCCATGCCGTTCAAGGCCAAACCAAATCCCGCCGGTTGGGTCGGCTGGTCGAACAACTCGGTACACGGCATCCAGTTGACCAGAGGCTCGCACAAGGGGAGGCTGCTGATCCCTGGGTTCCTCTATAAGGAAGGCGAAGAAGGGCAGATTCCGGGAGTCCGCGGAGGCGTCTTGTTCAGTGACGACCACGGTTCGTCCTGGCAGGTGGGAGGCTTCCTACCCGCAGGATCGGATGAAGTCACGCTGGCGGAAACATCCACTGGAGGCGTGTACGCCAACTACCGCAAGAACAAGCCCTACAACAATGCATGGCGCTTTCATGCCTGGAGCAATGACGGTGGGGAAAACTTCTCCCAGCAGGACAGTCAACCCAAGGATCTCCCCACCCCCCGCTGCCACGGGGGCCTGGTCCGGTATGCAAGCGGGAAGGATGGGGCCGGGAACACGCTCCTGTTCTCCCATCCAGCAGGTCCAAGGAGAAGCCGGGTGACGGTTCGTGCCAGCTATGACGATGGCCGGACCTGGCCCTTGGCGAAACCGATCGACGATGGGCCGTCTGGGTATTCCGATCTCGCGGTGACTGCCGACAAGACGATCCTCTGCGTGCACGAAGACAGCCTGGACTGGCCCGAACAAAAGCTCGCCGCCTGGTACGACAGCCTGACCGGCTATGACTACGCTACCAGCAGACGTCGCTGGTGTGAGAGGATCAGCATCGCACGCTTCAATCTGGAATGGCTCGAGGAGCCTTCAGCCACCTAGATTCCGGAGTCCACCAGAGCCCGCGAACGAGCGTTTCTCCGTTGACATCGATCCTTTGCATTCATAGAATGCATTATATGAATGCAGACGAGCAGACTCCGCACCACCTTACGGTACGTAATTTACCCCGCCAACTTTCGTTGGCCCTGATCGAAGAGAGGCGTCGCCGCTCTTTATCATTGAATCAGACGGTGATCGAGCTTCTGAGTCAGAGCTTGGGTTTGGGCGCAAGCCGCAGAAGCAATGGCTTGGCCCAACTGGCGGGGACCTGGAGTGCTGAAGAGCAGGAGCGCTTCGAAGCCGCCATCGCCGTCACCGAACAGATCGACGAGGAGTTGTGGCGTTGAGCCGATACTGCCTTGACACCTCGGCCTACAGCAACTTCAAGAGGGGTGACCGGCAAGTCGTAGATATACTGGACGGTGCGGACTGGCTGGGAATGCCATCCGTGGTTCAGGGGGAGATTGAGATTGGATTCCTCCTGGGAAACCCCGACCGTCTGGCGGAGAACCGGGAAGAACTGCGGATGTTTCTCTCCAATGCCGCGGTTGAGGAACTGGTGGTAGATTCCGAGGTGAGCCGGATCTATGCGGAGATCGTCGTCTCTCTGCGTAGGGCAGGGACCCCTCTCCCGTCCAATGACATCTGGATCGCAGCAATTGCCTCTCGGGCGGGAGCGACGGTACTGACGTACGACGCTCACTTCGGTCTGATCCAGCGCGCAGGTTCCCACATCTTGCCCCAAACCCAGTGACCCGTCCCAGTGGCGTTGACACGAAATTCGTGGAACACTAGAATTGTGTTATGCGGAACCTGACAATCACGATCGAAGAGGACGTGGCTCGCTGGGCCCGTGTTTGGGCTGCACGTGAGGATACCAGCGTATCCCGTCTGGTAGGGCAGATCCTGAAGGAGAGAATGCTTCGCGAGCTGGGATACGAAAGCGCGATGGAGCAGTATTGTGCCTCATCGGCGAAGCCTCTCAAGAAAAAGGAAGACGCCTATCCCGCGCGCGAGGAAATTTATGAGCGCTCCCATATTCGTGGACACTAATGTGCTGGTCTATGCGCGAGACGCCTCCGAGGTGGAAAAACAGCCTCGGGCCGAAGCCTGGATGCGGCATCTGTGGGCGACACACCAGGGCTACCTGAGCCAGCAGGTTCTCCACGAGTTTTACGTCACCGTGACCAGGAAGCTCGATCCTGGTCTGTCCCCGGAGGTGGCCCGTCAGGACGTTCGCGCCTTGCTGGCTTGGGAACCGTTGACTCTTGACGTCCAGACTATGGAGGGGGCTTGGGACTTGGAGGATCGCCATTCACTTTCCTGGTGGGATGCGCTGATCGTATCCGCCGCGCGAGTGGCCCGGTGTTCTGTTCTACTCACTGAGGACCTGCAGGACGGGTACGACTTTGACGGGGTCCGGATCGTCAATCCTTTCCTGAACCCACCTGAGGTGGACAGATGACTAAGCTGAAACTTCATTTGGTAGGAGATCATCCAAGAGTCGCCAATGACAGAGCCGTGACTGCAAAGGAGCGGTCCCGGCATACGGATGCCGGAAACAACCGACCAAACAGACAGTGGCCGATTGCATCTCCTTTTTTATGGCATGTCCCGATCGGTGATCGGGACCGCTCCTTTGCAGTCACGGCTCGGTCATTGGCGGTAGCGACAATCACGGCAGACGTAACCGAAGTTTCCTTCTCGAATGGGGCCAGGGCTTCTGGGGGCGGGAGTAAGGTGGAGTACGGATCATCGTCTGGCTAGGCAAGCGAGCCGCGGCTGCGAATGGAGTTGGGTAGCATCGCTCAAAGTTCAAAAGACTGGCTATTCACGGAGGGAAAGGGTAGATGCTCAAGCCCGAAGCGGAAAACGACTAACACTAACGGCCGACCTTCTCAGGCGAGAATCGGCTGAATGACGTTTCCGTAAACGTCGGTCAAGCGGTAGTCACGACCATTGAAGCGGTAGGTCAAGCGCTTGTGATCGATGCCCATTAGATGCAGGATCGTCGCGTGTAGGTCGTGCACGCCAACGCGACTGTGGACCGCTTTGTAACCGAACTCATCCGTTGCCCCGTGATGCACTCCGCCGCGGATACCACCTCCGGCGAACCAGGTCGTAAAGGCGTTTGGATTGTGGTCACGGCCGTCGGAGCCCTGTGAATCTGAGGTGCGCCCGAACTCGCCTCCGCAGACGATCAGCGTCGAATCGAGCAGGCCCTGAGCCTTGAGGTCGGTCAAGAGCCCGGCTATGGGTTGATCCACCTCGGCTGCGAAACCGGAGTGATTTCCCCGCAGGTCAGCGTGGGCGTCCCAGCTCTTCGCATTGTCGTTGCCACCACTGTAAATCTGTACAAACCTTACTCCTTGCTCGACCAGCCGTCTGGCGATCAGGCACTGTCGTCCGAAGTCGGCAGATTGGTCGTTGTCCAATCCGTAAAGCCGCTGCGTCTCAGGCGACTCTCGGCTAATGTCAAACGTTTCCGGCGCCGAGGTTTGCATACGGAACGCGAGCTCGAACGATTCAATGCGGGCGGCTAACTCCGTTTCGCCGGCATAGCGTTCCTGGTGTTCGCGATTCAGCCGTTGTAGGACGTCGAGCATTCTTCGCTGCAACTTGGGGGTCTGATCACGAAATCGAAAGAGATTGTCGATCGGGGGGCCAGCATCGTTGATTCTCATGCCCTGGTAGACGCTTGGCAAAAAACCCGCGCCCCATAGCAGCGCATGGCCCTTGGGAAGGCCCCTTCCCCGAGCATCGGTCATCACCACGAAGCCGGGCAGGTTTTCGCTTTCCGTTCCCAGCCCGTAAGTAACCCACGAACCTACGCCGGGAAAGCCCATCCGATTCAGCCCAGTGTTGATCTGGAACAGCGCCGGTGTGTGGTTGTTCGACTCGGTATAGCAGGAGTGGACGAAGGCCATCTCGTCGACATGGCCAGCCAATTTCGGAAAAATCTCGGAGACCCAGGTGCCGGACTCGCCATACTGACTGAATCGAAATGGCGAAGCCATGAGCTTGCCGCTGGTCAGGAAGAAGCCCGTCTTGATGTCGGCGCCGTCAAGCGGTTCGCCGTCGCGCTTCTGCAGTTCGGGCTTGTAATCCCAGGTATCCATCTGTCCAGGACCGCCATTGAGCATGATCCAGATGATCGACTTCGCTTGGGCTTCGAAATGAGGCGCCCTGGGTGCGAGAGGTTTCGATTGGTCTACGTTCGCTGCCAGCAGGCCGGTCTGGTCGAGAAGAGCCCCCAGAGCAAGCGCGCCACAGCCCATACCGGTACGCCGAAGTAGCTCGCGTCGAGAGAGAGGTGATAGATACATGTCCTTCCTCACTGCCTTAAAACCAGTCTAGTATCTCGTTGCCAAGCCGGAACCTGGTATCCGCCCTGACTTCAACCCCTGGAATCTTAGTCACTCCACATAGATGAACTCATCGGAAGAAATCAACAATTGGCAGAAGTCCTTGATTGCATGCAATCGCGATGCATCGCCGTAGCCAGATTCCTCATACGTCACAGTCTGCTGAGCGAGGAACTCACGGATCTGTTGAAGCTCCTGGGAGTCAGCTGGCCGCGCGAGTGCGGTAACGAAGCCGCTGTGGACCAGGTCGTCCGGCTCCTGATCGCCGCCGCTCTGAATCCGACGGGCGAGAGCTTGAGCGTAAGCGTGGACATGTGGATTATTCATCATCAACAGCGCCTGCGGCGCGACCGTCGTCGTTGACCGGCGCCCAATGCCTTGCAGCGCGTCCGGCGTGTCAAACGATTGCAGCATCGGGATCTTCTGGTTGCGCTTGACAGTCAGGTAGATACTGCGTCGCCTGGTGCTCTCGTCGAGCGTTCCCGGACCCGACATGGTGCGGTCCAGTTGGCCACTGACCGCTAGCATTGCGTCACGAATGACCTCCGCCTCGAGTCGTCTGAGCTTGCGGCGCCAGAACAGATGATTCTGGGGATCGACGCGCTCATTCTTGGCACTGGACCGATGGCTCTGCCGGTACACCGCGCTGGTCATGATTAACCGGTGAATCGGCTTGAGATGCCAGTCGGCTCGGATCAATTCCTTGGCCAACCAATCCAGCAATTTGGGATGGGTGGGTCGTTCCCCCTGGGCGCCAAAATCGCTCGGGGTGGCGACCAGGCCCTTCCCCATGTGGTGCTGCCAAAGACGATTCACGATGACGCGAGCCAACAGATGGCCCGCACCTTGTTCCAGGTCGGTAATCCAGTGGGCCAAAGCGGCACGGGGCGCCCGTTTCTGTGTGCCGTCCTCTTGCCAATGGGTCTCCTGCCGGTCGGCTCGCATGAGCACTTTCGGAAAACTCGGAGTGACGATGTCCTGTTTGCGTTTGACGTCGCCGCGAGACAAGAAGTACACGTCGGATTTCATCACAAAGTTTTCTTTCTTCGTGCCGAAGCGGAACTCCTCTCTGTCGCTAACAGTTACTTCCGATCCGACATCGACGGCAATATACGCAACCGGCGATTTCCCCTTCTCACCCAGCGGCAGCTCCGCGCTCATGGTCTTGCCAAACGTCGAGAGGAAACGGTAGTAGTCACGCTGCGATACGGGATCGAACTTGTGGTCGTGACAGCGTGCACAACCGATCGTCAGTCCCAGCATGGCCGTGCCAATGGTGGACGCTATGTCATCCAGTTTGTCATAGCGATCGCGCTCGAACTCTTTCTCTGTCTGAATGACGTTCTCGACGCCGGCCACGAGAAAGCCAGTGGCCGCCCGGGCCGACTGTGAATCCGGTTCAAGCAAGTCGCCCGCGATCTGCCAGCGCACGAATTGATCGTAGGGCATATCCTCGTTGAGAGCTCGAATCACGAAGTCGCGGTAGTGATAGGCCTGGGGCCGGTCTTCGTCTTGTTCAAAGCCATTGCTCTCGGCAAACCTGACTACGTCGAGCCAGTAGCGGGCCCAACGCTCGCCGTAGTGTCGACTCCGCAGCAGTCCATCGACCAGTCGCTCATACGCCTGTGGCGACACATCGGACACAAATGCCCTGGTTTCGTCCGGAGAAGGTGGCAGACCAGTCAACCCAAAATGCACGCGCCTCAACAGGTTACGACGGTCAGCAATAGGACTCGGTTCAACCCCGATGGCTTGCTGACGGGCCAGAATGAAGCGATCGATCGGAGTAAGGTCCCACTCGGTCTCCGCAACCTCGGGAGGTTCGTAGTTGCCCAAAGGTAGAAATGACCAGAACTGCTTGCCAGCATCCCCGTCGGTAGCCCTCGCTGTAGCGGCAGCGTCTCGAGGATCCGGGGCTCCCATTTCTACCCAGCGGACGAAGTCAGCGACCACTGAATCAGACAGCTTGCCAGCGGGCGGCATTTCCAGGGACTCATGCCGAATCGCTTCGATCAACAAGCTGTCTCGCACGTTGCCGGGGACTACTGCCGGCCCCCTCTTACCCCCGGCTCGTGTCGCCTGACGAGTATCGAGCAACAGACCGGATTGGAGCTTCTTAGCGCCGGTCGAATGACACATGTAGCAGCGCTCGACCAACACCGGGCGGATTTTCTGCTCGAAAAACTGCACTCCCTCCACATCTGTTTGACTGGCGGCGGTGCTGCCACAGAGAAGGAAGATCGCCACCCAAAGGATCCGATCGAAACGCCGAGAACGCAGAGCGGGGCCAAGGAGCTGCAGGCACAGGGACAACGACAGAATCTGTCCCGTCATGGGCGTAGGCACTCCATCAGGACCCGTTCAGAAAGGGCAGAAATATCCAGGACAGAATGACGAAAGGGGAATCTTGTACACAGAATCCTCTTGTCCTCCATGTTTCCGTCACTTGCGAGGGCGTTGTCAAGTAAAGTCCACCCAGCGACTCCCCGCTAGCTTACACCCCTACGGCTACTTTTGCTCGGCGGATTGGCCCGTTGAAAGGCCGGTAGCGAGCCTTCGTGGGCTCAAGCTCGGCGTCGCAGCCGCCACGACAGACAAGACTGAGCTCTTCTTGCTCCCGCACAGAGTTCTTCTGCAAAGATCCCCTATTCGGAGATTTTGCGCCAGGGTGAGTCTTTTCGCTTCGTAGTTTTTCTAGGTCGCACGTTCTTGTCAGACAGGCCCAAGTAATTCAAGGAGGAAAAAGATGTCATCAGTGAAGAGTCCCTTCGACTGGAGCCAGCTGGAGTCTCTTGATTCGCGGGAGCGCATTGAACGCCTCAAGAAACGCGCGGAGGAACTCGGCGGCGGGGAAGCGGTCAGCTACGAGGATCCGGACACGCCGCTGCACATACTGGAGCAATTCTGGACACAGGTTGTGAAGACCGAGGAGAAGGAGCACTTTCCTCAGATGCAGCCGCGCCTCCCCCCAGTCGAGATACCCGAGATCGGTGCCCTCGGCGATGAGGAGGTGTCTGTTATCCTCTGGCAAGTCGTCACGGAACTGGGAAAGCGACGGATCTACCTCGAACAGACGAACCATTTGAGCGACCGTGAACTCCTCGAACATCTGCTCCAGTCCGAAATTCGGGAGGCGTCTACTGAGGTAATCGACGCCAACGGTGCCTGTCATCACGACGTCCTTGGCAGCTATAGCGACGAGGATCTCCAGCTCTATTTGAAGTACTACGCGGACAACCTGACGGTAGAGGAGTGGAGGGCTGACTGGCCCGCCCTGGAAGTTCCTCCACATGAGGATCCACCCTACGATCGGGACAGCCGACTGCCAAAACCCGACTATCGCCGGTAGCATGGCATCCATTAAGGGCCTTCACTTCCACCAGCTCGATGGGTCGCGAACCAAACGGAGATTCGTCCTCACTGCCGGGCCTGACTCGAATCCGGTCGGGGCAGTCGGGCGTCGACGGATTGGAGGTATGCGAAAAGCTCCTGTTGGAGCTCCCGAGTCTTTTCGGGCAGGTCCCGGCTGAGGTTTTTCTGTTCACCGAGATCTTGCGCGAGGTTATAGAGCTCGTCCTGACGACCCTCGTAGAAATGGATGAGCTTGAAGTTGTCTTTTCGAATCGAAGAACAGGGTGTGGTGCCCTCGTAACCTTGGGGCGGATGGTAGTAGGGGAAGTGCCAGTAAAGCGAGTCCCGGCCGAGATCTTTTCGCTCGCCTCTCAGAAAGGGTACCAGGCTAGTGCCATCCAAGGGGACGGTTGGATCGGGCCGAACGCCCGCCAGTTCGGAGAAGGTAGGGAACAGATCGGTTCCGATGACTGGTAGGTCGGAAGTGGAGTCGGGCTCGACAACGCCCGGCCAACGGATCATGAAAGGGACTCGAACTCCACCTTCGTAGAGTGTCCATTTGGATCCCCTCAAGGGGAGGTTGGACGTGTCCTCAGGATTTCCTCCGTTGTCAGACAGAAAGACGACAAAGGTATTCTCGGCGAGGCCGAGGTCGTCCATGGCCCGAAAGAACTGGCCCAGATAGTGGTCCATGGTTTCTACGAAAGCGCCGTACATGATGCGCTTTTCGGACAAGTCAGCCGTGGCCTTGTCCTTATATTTATCGTATAGCCACTTGCATCGGGTATGGACGGGGCGATGTGGAAAATAATTCGAAAAATATAGAATGAATGGCCGCTCCCGATTCATCCTGAGAAAGCGAATGGCGTTTTCCGTAGTGGCGTCTCTCGGATACTCTCCCGCCTCGAAATCTTCGAACTCTCGATTCTCGTAGGTGTAGGGATGCGCCCCACGATCTTCAGCGGAGTAATCAAAACCCTGCTGAGCCGGTCCGTGGGTTTTCCCATAGCCGAGATAGCGATCATTTTGTTGAGTCAGATGCCACTTTCCAACGCAACCGCTAAACAAACCGGTAGGCTTCAGCGCCTCGGCGAAGGTGGTCGCGGCAAGTGGCAGATCCTGAATGTAGGTGGGTTGGATGAGTTTCCTATCCGACGGTGGCACGGAGTCCTTGGCCTTGGAAACGAATTCGAAGTGAAGCCTGGCGGGTGACTGACCGGTAAGTACGGCGGCCCGGGAGGCAGAGCAGATTGGAGCGGGGCAGTAGCCGTTTGTAAAGCGCAGGCCTTCTCGGGCAAAGCCATCGAGATGGGGCGTCTCACAGTAGCGGCTGCCGTAGGCTCCCACGTCCGACCAACTCAGATCGTCGACGAAAATGAAGACAATGTTGGGCTTGAGTGGGCTGGCCTCCGGCGCGGGCAGAACCCTTGAAGCGCTCAGAGCGGTAGCTCCGCCACTGACGCTTTTGAGAAAGGCTCGGCGAGAGTGCTTCATGCTTCGTTCAGGGCCCAACTTTCAGCCCACGTTCCGGAAACAAATGTCAAAATGCGCTCCGCTTGCATTGGGCGCCCCGCAAAAGGGCGCAGGACCCCTTCAGCCTTTCGGTTCCAACCGATCGGAGATGCCCATCTCTTCGGCGATGTCATTGAGGCCCTCGACGTGGGCCTTGTGCATTGGAATCCCGCTCTTGATCCAGGCCTCCTGCTTGAGCCATTCGATCTCACCCGGTAAATACACGCGGTCGAAGCCCTCACGCGGCTTGGCCTGACGCACGGTCTGCCAGAGCTGGTCGATCTCGGCCTTGAAAACATCCAGATCCTGGAACTGCTTGATATCGATCGCCTGGAAGAAGTGGCTCCCCTGTTGTTGGTCGGTAAAGTCATCGCCCCAGCGATGGGGCGTCGCGATGCCACACGGTAGGACAGAAGCGAGAATGTCGTTCATAATTGCCAGGCCCGATCCCTTGATGCCGCCAAACGGCAGCAGCACGGTAGCCTCCTTTGGATCATCTGTCGGCTTTCCGTTCTTGTCGAGCACCCAGTCCATCGTCAGCTTCTTTCCGTAGAGTCCCATTGTCTCGACGCGTCCCCAGGCGCTCACACCGCTCGCCATATCCAGAACGAGTGGGCGTTCCTTCCCGGCAGGGACCGCGTAGGCCACCGGATCGTTTCCGAGCATCCGTTCTGCGCCTCCCCACGGTGCCAGGCCGGGAGAACTGCTGGAGAGCGCGATCCCGATCATATCGTGCTTCGCTGCCAGCATCGCGTAGCTGAAGGCTGCGCCGAAGTGGCGACTCTCGACGACCGTCGCGATCGCAACACCGGTCTTTTTAGCCTTCTCGACGGCCATCTTCATCGCCAGCATGCCGCCAAGATGCCCCATCCCCCGATCGTTGTCCACGATCGCGAAGGCAGGACCTTCTTTCGTCACTTTGATCTCGGGAACCGGATTCGTATGCCCCCTCAACATCCGTTTCACATAGGCCGGTACATGGCGTGTCCCGTGAGAGTGAACGCCGCGGACGTCCGTCTCAACCTGCAGATCGGCCATCAGCTGAGCATGTGCTTCCGACACTCTGGCGGCGCGATAGACCGCCTTCACATGCGCGTGCAGCTCATCGTGATCAATCAGCACTTCCAGGTCATTCGGTTCCGTCCAGACGGCGGGATCTGTCTCTGCCATGCGCCCTCCTGGGTGGATTGCTAAAGAGTATGGAGTTGGGTATGTTCGAAACGGTATGATGCTGGTAGAGGCGGTCAGCGGCCATGAACAAACGGCGACCGACTCGCAGGAAGGTCTTGGGCACCGCAAAGTGCTACCATTTCAAGGGAAAATAGGGCTGGAGGAGAATCTCAAGATGAGCAAGATGCGATTCCTTTTTTTTGCTGCAATCATGGCTTGTGCGCTGGGTTTACTCCCGGTATCTGCCCAGAATGCAGATCCGAAGATGAGCTTTTTCATTGTCAGCTCCGGGGCCGGCAATGGCGCGGATCTGGGTGGGCTGGCCGGAGCCGACCGGCGCTGTCAGATGCTGGCCCGAGCGGTGGGGACGGGCAACCGCACCTGGCGCGCCTATTTGAGCGCCACCGCCTCGGGTGGACGGTCAGCCGTCAATGCCCGTGATCGAATCGGCAATGGACCCTGGCACAACTCCAAGGGAGTCCAAATAGCTCGAAATGTAGACGATCTGCACTCAGACAAAAACAATCTCACCAAGGAAACGCAGCTGAATGAGTTGGGCAGGATCGTCAACGGTCGGGGTGATAGTCCGAACCGGCACGACATTCTGACCGGTTCGCAGTTGGACGGAACAGCCCTTTCAGGTAGCGAGGACACCACCTGCCAGAATTGGACGAGCCACGGTGAAGGCAGTGCCCGGGTCGGCCATCACGACCGCAACGGCGGTGGTCAGAATCCCACGTCGTGGAACTCGGCGCATGGCTCCAGAGGCTGCAGCCAGGAAAACTTGCAGGGCACCGGAGGGGACGGCCTCTTCTACTGCTTTGCGATCGATTGACGCGGTAAATATTCGGCACCAGGTTACTTGTCAGTAACGCTGGTCCCATTTGTCTGGGACGTGGCGGCGGTCTCCAGGCCGCCATGGGTCGAGCCAACGGCTCGGCGCAAGAAGACTGTTCGGCCTGGAGACCGAACCCACGTTCTCCAATGAAGTTTCAGTCTAGGGGGCTGCCCGAGCGCGTGACCCCCGGGAACCCGGTTCCCCAAAGCAGTCTTTCGGGCCCGAAAGCATCGTACATTTGCCGGACCCAAGGGAAGGTGTCACGGAAAGGGTACTCCTTGTTGGCGGAGATGATCTGAAGCTCCGTCACCTTGGCCCAGACGTTCGGATACGCTGCCTGGTGATTCCGAGCGATTCCCCTTTCCCCATCCGTATCAAACCGACTTCAAATCTCGGTTGATACCCCACCGTGACGCCTTCCTTCATGCACTCTCCTTTGCTTCGGGGTCAGGGCGATAAGTCACCGGCTACCTGTTCGAGAGAGCTGCCGGAAAGTATCCAGATCGTGATTCTCGGCGTTCTCGAATTTGCAGTCCGTGCTTTATAGCTTCAGGGGGTTTGGTCCGCGATCAGATCGGTGAGATAGATTTTGTTGGTTTGTCTACTAACGGCGAAAAGACGGCCCCTTTCGTCAACGCCAAAACGGACATCACCCCGCTCCTTCTCAACCAGGCGAGCAAAGTTCCCCGCAGGACCGCCGTCGAGACTCACCGCCATCACCCGCATCGATGCCTGGGTATCGGCTGCGTCGGCTGCCAACAAATCGCCGAAGTCGGCGTGGAAGAATGCAGCGCGCGCCAGGTCGCCAAAGACCACCTGATTCTGAAAATCCGGATCTCCAGGATCGGACACGACGAACCCCCCAGTGATCGCAGCGTTGCCCTCTGTGGGGGTCGCGCCGGGATGGTTGGGAATGTTGTGGTCATACATGGTGGCGGGAGATTCGAGCGTTGAACCAGGTGGCAGGTTCAGGGTCGTGTCCTTGTTGCCCGCGACCGGACCATCGCGGTGCGACCAGCCGTGGTTGTCGCCCAGGTCTACGATATTCAGTTCCTCAAAGTTTGAGGCACCAATGTCAAATACGATCAAGCGGTGGTTGCCGCGAGCGTCCTTGGAAAAGCTGAAGTTTTGGGGATAACGCAGGCCCCAGGCGAAAATTTCTTCGACCTTATTGTCTTTGTCGAGTAGCGAACCGCCGTCATTAAACGGATTGTCCGCAGGGACGGAATACGGGTCGCTGCCATTCTGAAGCGGGTTGATGCGCAACAACTTGCCGAACGGATTATCCGAATCTTGCGCGTGCTGCCAGTTGTTTACAGCACCTCCGGCATAGGCGTCACCCAATGCGACGTAAAGATTCCCGTAGTCGGCCTGACCCGGCTTGGAGAACGGGTTGAAGCCGATCTCTCCGACGGAGTGTACGATATCGCCGGGACCACTGAACTCAAATCTGATCACCTCGCGCCGCGACGTCGTGTCGATTCGGTTGGGATTGTCTGCATCGACGGTCCATTCGACGAGGGCATACTGGCTGATCACGTCTCCCGGCCTGGTTGGAAGCCCGGCTCCTGAGTAGTCGGGCTTGCGGGCTCCCGGTATGCGACTCTTGTAGAACGTATAAAGCTTACCGGCTCCGGGAGCTCCGGCTGTGCCGTAATCCGGATGGAAGGCTATGTACGACAGCCCATTTGTTGTAAAACCGAGAACATTCTCATAGTCCGGGACTGCAGCCAGGTTGAAATCCAGGAATCTCGCTAGATAGGTTCCCTTGGACGAGAAGGCATGGATCCTACCCAGGTTGGTGCTCACAAAGATTCGTCCTGAACCATCCTTGGGATGTGTCAGATCGATCGCACTCTCCGGCACAGAAGCTGATGAAAATGCGGCGAAGGTGGTCAGGTTCAGCACTTTCGACGAATCCGAGGGGTCGGCAGCCTGGCCGAATACAGCAGCTGTTCCCTGCGCTATGCCGATGGCCAGAGCCGCAATCAAGACGAGTCTAGTGGAGAATGGAGAGGGCGCTTCGCCAGTCTTATCGCAAACGTGCATTCTTGTGGTTCCCGCATGAGTTTAACTCATAAGGTCCGGCGTCCACTAGCCCGAACTTGTCATTGAACCTTCTGTTTTGCAGCCGTAGTAGACTGGCCGCGAGAATCCCGGTTACGCTCTAGAGCCAACGCTTTACGAATCGCTGCTATCTGAAGAAGAAGAAGGTGTGCCCTTATGAAAGACTCCATCGTTTTTGTTCTCGTTTGCGTTTTCTTCTCGGCGACAATTGCAGGTCCCGCCGGGGAAGAACCGACTCTTCTCTCCCGCATGACCATCCCGATCGTCGATCTCGACGGGCACGAGTACCGCCAGGTGGTCGTCGACAGGGAGGAAGGTCAGTACCTGGGCCACCCGACCACCAGTCTCCTCGAAGACGGCAAGACGATGCTCTGCGTCTACCCGAAGGGGCACGGCAAAGGGGCCATCGTCTACAAGCGATCGACCGACGGTGGCCGCACCTGGAGTGATCGCCTGCCCACTCCGAAGAGCTGGGCGACGTCGAAAGAAGTCCCGACGCTGCATCGGGTGATTGCTCCTGACGGCACCAGGCGAATCATCATGTGGTCTGGTATGTATCCCGCCCGGCTGGCGGTCACCGAAGACGACGGCGCGACCTGGAGCGAGCTTGAGCCGGTGGGCGATTGGGGCGGCATCGTGGTCATGGGCTCCGTCGTTCCCCTGAAGACGCGCGGACACTACATGGCCATGTTCCACGACGACGGACGCTACCTGAGGAAAGGGATCAAGCAGAAGAAGCCCATCGTCTTCACACTCTACAAGACCCTCAGCCGAGATGGCGGCCTCACCTGGTCGTTCCCCAAAGCGATCCTGGCGCGTTCCGACATCCACCTTTGCGAGCCCGGCGTAGTGCGAAGCCCGGACGGTCAGCAGTTGGCCTGCCTGCTCCGCGAGAACTCGCGGCGCAAGAACTCCCATATCATATTCTCAGACGACGAGGGCAAGACCTGGAGCCCGCCGCGCGAGCTCCCCCTGTCACTAAGCGGTGATCGACACACAGGGAAGTACGGCCCCGACGGACGCCTCTTCATCAGCTTTCGCTCGCGGCTCGCGGCGCATCTCGACACGCCGGTCGAAGGCGATTGGGTCGGCTGGGTCGGCACCTACCAGGACCTCGTCGAGGGACGCGAAGGACAGTTCCAGGTGCGGCTGAAGGACAACAAGAAGGGCCACGACTGTGCCTATCCGGCCGTCGAAGTGCTGCCCGGCGGCAGCTTCGTCACCACGACCTACGGCCACTGGGATCAAGGAGCCTCCCCCTACATCCTGAGCGTTCGCTTCCAGCTGAGCGAACTCGACCGGATCGCCCAGAGGTCTTCGTCGAGCGGGAAGTGAGGTGTGATCTGGCGGCATCCTCTATGGAGCCAGGACTACGTGTTGCACGGTGCTGAACTGGAACTCAGTTCCTAACCCGCATTTCTCATCGCTGGTCTACTGCGCCGCCGCAATCATCCGCCCTGGCTGTGTTACGCTCGGTCGGCCTCCTCGACGCACTGTCAAAGTACGACTGCGGTGGCCTCGGTCGCAAGCCTTGCCAGGACGGCCCTTGCAGCGCCTCGCTACGACAAGCGATGAGAAATCCGGGCTAAGCCCACCACATTTGCGTTCGCCGATGCCGGAAATAGACCTGAAGATTACCTAGGTCCGGATCGTTCAGGTGGGTCCGCTACGACCGGCGATGAGAGATCCGGGCTAACAAACGAAGCCGGCCTGGCCTTGTCGCGCCACGTGGGTTCGCTATACCTGATTAGGGAGCTCTTGGCTCATTCTCAGGACATCAGACTCAGAAGCGCCTCAGCCCGGTAGACGAACGGAGTCAGTTCAGCCC
The DNA here is from genome assembly GCA_965222655.1 of Acidobacteriota bacterium. Taxonomy (GTDB): domain Bacteria; phylum Acidobacteriota; class UBA6911; order RPQK01; family JAJDTT01; genus CAUZIZ01. The sequence continues at coordinate 274,403 of CBDCUP010000020.1, read as the reverse complement.
CCACTCTGGTGATCACGGCGAACTCCCCTGGACCTGAACTGTCTATGATGTGATGGTTCTTGATTCCACCAACGTCCAGCCAGAAGCAACCGGCCTCGGAAAGCTGAGTGTGAGCTGTCACGAAAACCGCCGAACTGTCCAGACCCAGGGCCGCTCGAAAGGAGCGGACATCACGGGCCGAATAGCCAGCTGGATTACCGGCCTGCTGCACCCGATTCCATGTCAGTTGGTGACGAAGCCGAGGATATCGATAGGCGTTGATCAGGCGATCTCGCGTCACCGTCTCGGTAGGAGGACCTCCATGACAGGCCAGTAGTCCGTCACCCGCGACCAGGTGAGGAAGTAGTTCGTAGAAGCGCTTCATCTCGGTGACAAAATTCTGTCCTCTAAGTTCCAGCAGCCGAGATTCCCAGAGCCTACCCTGGGAGACGTCCTGCTTGCGAATCTCGTCGGAAAAGCCGTCGTGGTTTCCCCGGACGTAGAGAACGCCACTCGGGTAGCTCAGCATCAGACGAAGAATCAGATCCATGATCAGGACTGACGAGTCCATTGCCGCCATCTGTCCCTCCTGGGGATGAACCGCATCGCCAAGCAGGATCAGAGAAGCCGAACCCGTCTCCAGTCCGGCCAGAAAACGATTCTCGCTCAGAACCTTCAACAGGTTGTCTACATTCCCGTGCAGGTCTCCCACCAGGATGGGCACAAGGTCGGCCGCAAGTTCCACCAGTGCCCCGGGGTGACCTCGATCATCCCGAGGGCGGTTGGGACTTTGTTCAAGCACCCGATTGACCTTTCTCACGGTTTCCAAGGCTTCACTCGGGGAGAGGATTTGCAGCGTACCTCCGAAGGCCTGGCGAACCAACCTCAGGCAATCCTCTCGTCTGGAGACCAGGCGCGTCTCGTTTTCCGAACCTTCGAGTCGCGTGATCTCAGTGCCCGTAGGAGAGTCGAGATCCACCACTAGCAGCGTCCCCTTCTGGTTGACGATCTCCAGGTGTGAGAAGACGTCTCGGGGTAGGCTCGATGCCACCGATCGGTCTTTGGCGCCCCCGCCGAGACGAGTCCGCTCGCCTTTGCTGAGGAAGAGCGTCCCAGTGATGTTGGAATAGTACTCCTCGGGATCGAATAACATGAGCCGAGTCGAATCTGTCCCTCTGTTCTGGGGAGGAGCCAACAGTGGTTCTTCGTAGATGTGAAGCCTTTGAGGCCCCAGGCGCACCTCCAGTGGGAGGAGGCGATGAGGGATCCGGATCTTGCTTGCCTGGAGCACAAGCTGGGTCAGATCCTCAGCCACCTCGGCCTCATGATAGCCAAGGATCCGATCCCAACTCTCCACTAGCCACCTCCGGAGCCTCTCGGTCAGGGGCCGCTCAGTTTCCTCTAGCGAGGTCGTCGTGCGGGAGGGGACTGGAGGGTCTTCCTGGACGAAGCTCTTGGGAGCCGTACGAAAGCCGTCCCGCATGTAGACCCTCATGCCCGATCGCTGCAAATATTTCGCAACCTGGGAGTAGGCTGCGACCTGGTGAGCAACCTGCTCCTGAGAGAGCTTCATGTCGACTGGACGGCTCTCTCGTTGGGAACGCTCTCGACGAACAGCGAGGATCTTGTCCGCGGGGGGGAGGAGGAATTCGAAAACGAACTTCTTTCGAGGATCCCAGAACCCGAGACTGGGTTTTGGTATTCGAATACGGTCGGGCTCCAGTTCCAGCTCACGGAAGTTGGCGAGCCATTCCCCATCGAAAACCGTCAAGGCCTTTGGAATACCTCGGAAAGGAAGGCCAAGGTGTACTTGACGTGGTCGGAAAGCCAAGATTCGGGAACGCCACCACCCAGCTGCAGTCAAATCCAGGTATCCTTCGTCTGGCCAACCTCCGATTGCTTTCAACAGGGTTGTCTTGCCCGATCCTGGAGGACCGGTGACGATGATCTGTCGAAACCGAACCCCGGCTGGAAACGGCAGACCCCGGATAGCCTGAAGCTTGTCGATCTCCTGGAGTTTCAGTTCATTCACCTCGACGGCTGACCTCTCTCCGAAAGCGGGCTCTCCGATGGATGTTGTCTTTGCCCAAAGGCCTCGTTTGTTTCGGAAGGGCTGGGAACGTCAACACTCCGAATGCTACCCGATTGCAGGCCGGTGTGAACACATTCCAGTCGGGTAGCCGACCCAGACGCGGAGGCCTATCTTTCGTTTCCGCTTCTCATCCCCGAAGCTCTCCGCCTAACCCATTCTTCGTGTTCTGCTGAGGCTAGAAGGCGCGTCCACCGATCTCTGCCCTTAGGGTCTGCGCAAAAATAACTTGGCATTTTGACATCTCATCTTCACCCCATCTTCGGCCGCTCCTCAATCGCAAAATCCTCAACGTAGACCCGGCTACGCCTGCGGTTTCGCTCAATCGTTCGCGGCCAAATCTGGTGCAAATCTGAGCGCCAATTCTACCAAGTTATTCTTGCGCAGACCCTTAGTCCGCGCTCTGACTTGGACCACAGTAGGAGGAGTCAATGATCGGTAACCCAGCCAAGTTGCAGATCGCCTAGTCCTTAGACACAAACTCTCGTATCTCAAGATTCGGAACCCACGGAAAATCTCAAGCAACTCGTTTGAGTCGTAGTGCCACGGACGAGGGACGGTTTCCTGGTGCGGCGCTTCGATAACAACCAGCCCCCCGGGTTTGAGGGAATCGCGGACCCGGTACACACTCACTTTCTCAATCGGATATATGATTGCGATGAGATCCCAGCGAGCTCGGCCGAAATCGAAATACTCCGCTCCCACCCGCGTGGTCTTAATCGTCACACCGGACTCGACGGCCTTCTGGTGCGCTTTTTCGAGACCGACAGCGGAAGGGTCGAACCCCGTCACATTCCATCCCTGCTGAGCCAGGAACACGGTGTTGCGGCCTTGGCCCATGCCCACATCAAGCGCGTGACCGGGCACTCTGCCCCTGATCGCTTCTACGAGCAGATTGTTTGGCTTGGTGTTGAACTCCGGGGCTTTCGAGTAGATGGTATCGTAAAATTGTCCCTCTTCTTCGATGAGTCCCCGTCGAAGTTCTTCGATCTTCGCTGCTGCAGCATCTGCCGACAGGCCCTCTGCTCGAATCTTTACCTCGAACCAGGCGATGGGGTCTCCATCTGCTGGGAGCGCGGGTAAGCGGGGTAGAGCGAACCACGCTCGATTTCGAGACAGTTGGTACCCGTCTCACTGCCGTATGCCTGTATAGCGATGAAACACTCCCGATCGAGGATCTGATTCCATCGTTTCCCAGGTAGGCCTCCACCAGAAGAACACCCTCGATCCGGTAAGGCTGTCCACATCGCGTGCCGCAAGATTCAATCGGAGGGTCTTCCAAGAGCCGCCCTGAAGCCGGTCCAGTAAGGCATGAGGTATAGCACATTCCAGCGGTGCGAACCGTTCCGATCTGAGACGATGGCGAACTGGAACTCATCTGAATCGTCCAGGAACTGCCTATCGCTCCATGGTGACGCACCCGGGAAATCGGGCAGGTGCGTTCCCTGCTGATTCTGATAGGTCCAAGCTGCTGCGAGCCCGGAGCAAAAGAGCACCTTCAGCAGAAGCCTTCTTCGAGATGACGTATTGGTAGATTGGGTGGAGTTGTCTTCCTTCATAATGGTCCTATCCTAGTCTTTCTTACTTAGTACTGATATGAAAGGCGGTACTATGACCACCCAGACTCTACCCTGTAAGGAATCAGACCCGTCGCGTCGTAACAGATTGAATTCACGCGGTTACGAGGTTTTGTCGAGGGACACGTTTGAGCGCACGAGAATGTTTCAGTCGTGTCTCGACTGGACTGTGCTTCTTTCGAGTTTAGTCGACAGTCGAGCGGTGGACAAACCGGACACGAATCATCAGCTGCGCTGGTGCCGTTCGAAAAAGAAACGTTGTCTAGGACGTGGTGGCGGTCTCCAGGCCGCCGTGCTTCGAGCCAAGAGGCGAGAAAGTGGAAGATTTCGGCCTGGAGACCGAAGCCACGTTTTAGGAGCACAGGCTTATTGAAGTTTTGAAGCAGATTCCTGGAACCTTTTCGGGTACCTCACGAATTACCTAGAGAGTGCAGCCGACACGGGCGGGTCCCTGGAGATGATGATTGAGGTGGAAGTGACGGACCAGGAGCTTCTGATGAATGCAGCCAAAGGAGACGAGGCTGCATTCACCCAGCTCTATCGAAGGAGACAGGGTGCCATTTATCGGTTCGTGCTTCAGCTCACCGGTTCTCGAGTGCTGGCGGAAGAAGTGACCCAGGAAGTGTTTCTGATCATGATCCAGAAGGCTTCCGAATTCGACGCGTCCAGGGGAGCGTTGAAATCCTACCTCTACGGAGTCGCCCGAAACCTGGTACTGAGATACCGGCGAGAGGAACGGCAATGGGATGATGTCGATTGGCAAGAGGAAGGCTCCTCGAGTGCGCTTCCTATGAGGCTTGATCCTCTCGCTGTGTTGGAACGCAGCGAAGTCGTCCTGACCGTGCGACGTGCGGTTCTGGCGTTGCCCCAGCCTTACCGCGAGGCAGTCGTCCTATGTGACCTTCAGGAGCTGACCTATGCCGAAGCCGCCTCTATTCTGGAATGCAGGGTGGGCACAATTCGCTCGAGGTTGCACCGGGGTCGGGCTCTCTTGGTAGACAGAATCCCGGACGTGGCTGCGGGCGCCGACGCCGGGCCGGGGGACGAGCTGCCGCCAGGATCGGCGCAGGGGAGCAGGGCAGGCCAGACGTCCAGGCAGTCATCCCGTCAGACTAGGAGCTCGATATGAACTGTGAGGAGTTCGCCGAGATAGTGCCAGACCTCCTGCGGAAACAACCCGTCGCTTCTGAAAAGGAGTTGGGGGCCTTGACTCATGCTCGGGTCTGTCCGGCTTGCTCGCTTCGCATGGAACAGGAGCGGGTTCTGACGGCTCGGCTCCAGGCGCTGGCTCGGTCCATGGCTGTGGAGGAAGCTCCGGCCTGGATCGAGGAACGTCTGCTGTCCCAGTTCCGTTGGCTGACGCATTCCGGAGACCGGTCGGCAAGAAGGTCCTGGAGCAGTGCCTCCGGAGCGATCGCGGCTGGGTTGGTCCTGCTCATCCTTTCGGCCTATCTCGTCACGCTCAGCCCACCTCAGCCGGAGCAAGAGCTCACTGGGACGAGACCAACCGGCGCGGGGTTCGAGGGAGCTGCTCCATCTGGCAGCGAGGGAAGAACTCTTCGACCCCAGGTCGTCACCGACTTTATTCCTCTAATGGATGCGTACAGCATGGAAGTCTCCGGTCGTGGCCACCTGGTCCGGGTGCGCTTGGAGCGGACTGCACTGCTCTGGATGGGACTTCCGATGAATGAGAATCTACCCGAAGGCTTCGTCTTGGCAGATGTGCTGATCGGAGATGATGGGCTGGCTCGCGCCGTGCGCTTTGTGCGGTAGGGTCAGATTCAGGAATGGTGAGTCAAAAGGAGAGAAAATGATTTTTTCAGGCTCTAGCGTAAGACGTTCACTCACGGTTTTCTTGGTTGTCGCCGCTGCCCCCGCAACGTTTTTGAGTACCACATTGTGGGGACAGGCGGAGCAGCTGGCCTATGAGCACTTCGAAGGAGCAGGTGCGGGCACCTACGCTTTCATCTCCTCGGAGTTCAGCTTCAATGGCAAAGTCGTAACCGGCGCCCCCTATTCCGCCGAGGCGGTAACCGAAATTTCGCAGACACTCAGCGACGGGAACCGGATTCGCCGAACGGTTAGCAGTCAGGTTTATCGCGACAGTCAAGGGCGGACTCGCCAGGAGCAGAGTCTGGGTGCTCTGGGGCCGTGGGCCGCGGATGGACCTGAGCACCAAATCATCACCATCCATGATCCGGTAGTCGGTGAGACGGTCACCTTGGATCCGGAGGCCCGCAGTGCCAGGAAGATGCCCCGCCGCAGCTTCGATGTCCATCGTCTCGGCGACAGTGGCAAGAAGGTTATCGTCAAGACAAGGCAGACGCATGGAGTGGAGTCACATGAAGAAATCATGCTCGACCAGGGGAACCGGACAGCCGCCGTCTCGATTCGAAAGATCAGAAAGGCGGCCCCCGTGCAGGTGGACGAGAATGTCAGGACCGAAGAGTTGGGTTCCAGGAACTTCGGAGACGTGCTGGCTGAAGGCACACGCACTGTATCCATCATTCCCTCGGGAGCGATTGGAAATGAGCTGCCAATCGAGGTCGTTTCGGAACGGTGGTACTCATCGGATCTCCAAATTGTCCTGATGAGCAGAAGGTATGATCCCCGCTTTGGAGAAACGGTTTACGAGCTGAGGAACCTCGCCCAAACCGAGCCGGATCCTGGTCTGTTTGAGGTGCCCGAAGACTACAGCGTAGATTCCTGGACACCGGCTGGAGCCGAGTTCTACTCGGAAACTCCATCCGGTATCAGGAAAAGGATGAAGCGGATCAAGAAGTCAGATAAAGAGTAGCTACTCGATCTGCTACCCCACCAATGTACTACGAGCGGCCGAAGATGGCGTGAAGCGGGTTTCAATCAGAAGTGGTCGTACACATCGCGCCGGTGACCGACTCGAATCACACGAATAACGAGCTTGTCATGTTGGGGACTGTAGACGATCCTGTAGTCTCCCACCCGCATTCGGTAATGGTTCTCGGGACCTCTGATCTTCCGTATCTTGCGCACATCTGAGACCGGATTGATTCAGAGGATTTGGAGGACTTCGTCAATCCGCTATCTGCCTCTCTGGGGAACCTTGCGATACTCCTCGTACGCGGACCTGACGAAGACGACCTTGAACATCTAGGAGGCCTTGGGTTCCCAAGATTTTGTTGCCTCGAACTCTCTACTCCGCACGAGTTCGCTGTCCATTTCGTCCTCGAGTTTTTCCAGAACCGCCTGCTCCACGAAATGATTCATCTTGATGCCGCGAGCTTTACAGAAGCGCTCGAGCAGTTTCTTGGTCTTCGAAGACATTGTCGTTGAAAAAGGCACTTGTTCGACAGACATTTCAACCTCCGCCGGACATGTTGTCTTAATGGATAATGATTGATCAATCTTTTTCATGAAACTTGGAGCGTCGTCCTATTTGGACTTCTGACCTTTATCGGAGGCTGCTTCAGTAGCTGGCGCGAAGCGTAATAGACAGGTGCCCCAGGGCCGGGTATCGGGGTGAAGTGAACTCGAGCGGTACTGTCAAGTTGAGCTGGAGTCAGGCAGAATCGTGCTGCGTGAGAACATCCGACTCGACAAACCCGCTGGCTCCAAGGGCTGGCGGCAGGATCCGTTGAAAAACCTGAAGGCGCTGCAGGCCTTGGATAGTCACTCGGAAGGGCAGTCACATAAAGAGTTACGGGCCGGAAAGGGGTCTCTCTGGTGTAGAATCCTGGACCGAAGACCGTTGCCTTGAAAGCATAGACAGAGGAGGCTCAGATGTGGACTCGCAGTCCGGTCCAAGGTATTTTTGGCCGCTCGCCATTCAAACCTATTCAGGAGCACATGAAAGTGGTCGACGCTTGCGCCAGCGAGACTCCGGCGCTGTTCGAGGCTCTGGCAGCAGGAGACAAAAGCGGGTCATCCGGCAAATGGGGAGGTGGGTGGTGCGCTTGCTATTGAGATCCGGTCTAATCCGGTCTATTTTTGCTCTGGAATTCTCCTAAAAGATATATATCAGTAGCAGCAGAGGCTGTGGGAACTGTGGAAAACTCCGAGCAGTCATCGAGCCGGGCCAGCACCCCCGTGATTCGGAGTTTTCCAAGCGTTGTGCGAACGGTGGAAAAACGATTGCGACGCTTTTCGGCCTAGCGCTGGAGCTGGTTGTTTTTCCACGGTTTGCACATCGCGGCAGTTTCCATAGCCTTCCCCCGTTCAGGCAGAAAGAGGCGGCCTTCAGCCTCGATCAAAAGAATCCGGATCGCGCGTTAGCGCTACCTCAACCTCTGCTCCCGTAACGAGCCTTGCGAAGCTGCAAGGGCGAGGCAGAGCCGGTCGATGGGGATTGACCGGCGCCGCCATGTCAGGCATCCTCGGCGATTTTGGCAAACCCGGAGGACCGATCATGGCGACGACTAGCTAGTGCCCGTCCGGAAATCCGTAAGTAATTGATAAGGAAGGGGAAAGAGGGCTTTTTCAAGCTCCGAAATTGTCAGGGTCGTTTGCTAGACTATCTGGTGTAAACAATTAGACTGAAACGACTTAGGACGATTTCAGGAGTTCGAAGATGCGTCAAAAGCGTGAAAAACAACGCCCCCTTTCCCCACCATGGCCCGATCACCAACTGGCCAATGAATTGAAGGTGATCTCGCGCATCCTGGACGACAATCCCCAGACGCTGGAGCTGATAGTACAAGATCTCTCTGACAGGGTCGATTCCAGTGTCGGCGCCCCCGGTTTGACGGCCGAGCAGGTGCTGCGTTGTGCCGTCATCAAACAGCTGCATCAGTTCAGCTATCGCAAGCTGGAGTTTCATCTGGTGGATTCGCAAAGCTGTCAGAGGTTCTGTCGCTTGCCCTATGGGGCGTCGATCAGCAAAGCCACCCTGGCGGAGAACCTGGGGAAGATTGAGCCGGGGACATGGAAGGCGATCAACGACCACTTGGTGCGCTGGGCGCAGGCTCGGGGTCTGGAAAAAGGCCAACGGATTCGGGTCGATGCCACGGCGGTCCAGACCAACGTCCACTATCCGCTCGACAGTGAGCTGTTGGACGACGGCATTCGAGTCGTCACCCGGTGGCTGGGGCGGCTGCGGGACTGGGAAGGGATCGGCTTCGTCGATCACACGCGACGGGCCAAGCGGCGCGTCCTGAACATCCGCAACCGCCGCGGCAAGAAGCGCCTGGAGAGTTACCGCGATCTGATCAAGGTGGCGTCCAAGACGGCCCACTATGCCGAGCAGGCGCTGGCCGCGTCGGCGCAGTGGAGCGATCCCCTCAGTCTGGCCGGGGCGGCGCAACTGGCCCACTATCTGGAGCTGTTGCACCAAGTCATCGAGCAGACTCAACGACGGGTCCTTTCGGGCGAGGCCGTCGCGGCCCAGGAGAAGATCTGTTCCCTCTTCGAAGAGCACACCGATATTATCAAGAAGAGCCCTCGGGAAACGGTTTTCGGCCACAAAGTGTTTGTCAGCACGGGGGCCTCGTCGCTGATCCTGGATTGTGTGGTGGAACGCGGGAATCCAGCCGATAGCAACTATGTGCAACCCTTCTTAGAGCGTCATCGACAGCTGTACGGGAAGGTCCCGCGCCAGAGCGCCTGGGATGGCGGTTTTGCCTCGGCGGCCAACCTGAGCTGGGCCAAAGAGCAGGGGGTACAGGACGTGGCCTTTTCCAAAAAGTGTGGGTTGACGGTCGAGAGCATGGTGCGTTCCAGTTGGGTCTACAAACAGCTCAAACGCTTCCGGGCCGGGATCGAGGGGTGCATTGGGACCCTCAAGCACACCTTTGGTCTCCACCGCTGTACCTGGAAAGGCTGGCCTCACTTTCAAAGCTACGTCCATGCCAGCGTCCTGACCTATAACCTGGTCGTCCTGGCCCGACTCCTGTTGTAGTCTTTTGTGGCTGACCGTACTGCCTTGTGGCTCCGACTCAGGGAGAGGTCTGCGCCGAACCGGTGTTTTTTGGCCCGTGCGCCCTCGCTCGCTCGTCCTCGCTCTGGATCGAGCTGGGTCGAGTCGGTCTGTCAGCAGTCTCAGGTATAAAAAGTGGTTCCGATTCAACAGATTACAGTTCTGGGAACCCCGGTTTCCGGACGGGCACTAGCTACTTGTACCACACCCTCGGATTGAAGGGCTATGTTCACCAACGCACGGACTATCGCGGCGGCGGCGTATTTCACCACGTCGAACTGGCTCCGCACAAGCGCCGGTGTCGCAACTGCAGTGCCCGCTGGAACCGGCTTCAGCTGCAAGGCTGCTTCCAGCGCTGCATCCGCACTCTACCGGTGGCGACCCGCCACCAGTTCGTGGTCCTGCATGGCCACCGGCAATCCTGCAGCCAGTGCGGCCAGACCCTTCGCGAGCCGATTGCCTTCGCTCAGGGCAAACGGCGCTACACGAACGCCTTCGCCCAGTACGTGGTCCAGCTGTGCCGCATCGCCACCATCAAAGCCGTTGCCCGCTTGCTGGGCGTGGGCTGGGACCTCGTCAAAGAGATCCATAAGGAGCATCTGGGGCAGCGCCTCAAGAAGCGCAAGCTGTCTCAACTGCGCTATCTGGCGATCGATGAGTTCGCTACCCACAGCGGGCACCTCTACATGACGGTGGTGCTGGACCTGGAAAGTGGCCAGATCGTCTCCCTACACGAAGGCAAAGACGCCCAGGCGCTGGTGGCCTGCCTGCGCCACCTCAAAGGCCGCTGCAAGTCCCTGCGCGCCATTGCCATCGACATGTCCGACGCCTACCGCAAGGCCATTCGCCAGGTCTTCGCCGGCAAGGTCGATGTCGTGCACGACCCCTACCACGTCGTCGCACTGGCCAACCAGGCCATTGACCAGACCCGCCGCTCCATGATGCGCAAACTGGAAACGGGCCGCAAACAGCTCCTCAAAGGAACCCGCTTTCTCTTGTTACGAGGGCTGGAAAACCTCAACGAGCGCTCCCTGGAACACCTCATGCAACTCATGGAAATCAATGAGCCACTCTATCAGGCCTACCTCCTCAAGGAGGAGATCCGCCACTTTTGGAACCTCCCCGACTCAGCGGCCGGCAACGCCTTCCTGGATGCCTGGATCGAGCAGGCTTACAGCATCGGCAACCAGTTCTTCGCCCGGCTCGCCCGCACCCTCCACCGGCATCGCCCCGGACTACTCGACTACTTCAAGCACCGCATCTCAACCGGCCCCCTCGAAGGACTCAACAACAAGATTAAGGTCCTCAAAAGACGAGCCTATGGCTTCAGAGACATGGACTACTTCAAGCTTAACCTCTACTTCATCCATGAGGACCTGGCCACTTGACCTCCCCATTTACCGGAAGAACCTGATTTATCTTGTAACGCAGGGTGTCCCGAGTGACAGACAGGAGTCGCGAGGCCCGGGTCTGATTTCCCCGGGTGAGGACCAGCGCTTGTTGTATCAAATCCCTCTCGACTTGATACAGGTCTATCCCATGGGTCGGCAGCGTGAAGGAATCCCTGGAGGAGCTCGAAGGCATTCGAGTGAATTCAGAAATACGCAAAGGAAGCAGATCGACATCGATGGACCCCTCATCTTGCAGAATCATCGCGCGTTCGATTGCGTTCTTGAGCTCTCGGACATTGCCCGGCCAACCATAGTTGTGCAAAACGCGATTAGCCCTAGCCGTCAATCCCCTAATCGATTTTCTGAAGCGCACGTTGTAGTCGTCTATGAAGTGCTCCACCAGAGGGTCGATATCCTCCTTTCGCTCCCGCAGAGGAGCAAGGACAATGGGAATCACTGACAGACGGTAGAAAAGATCTTCTCGGAAATGATTCGGGTGCGGCTCTTTTAGAACAGGCGATTCTGGTGCCGTCGAACGCAAGATGGACCTCTCTTACTATGGGAGCGGCGAAGGCATTTTGGGGTTGGGTAGTTGGGTGGGGCAGAACAATCTGACACGGAAGACCGACCGATTGGACTTCTGGATCTTCTTACTTCACCCGCTTCAGGTGAGAGCGCGTGGGGCCGCGCACAGGGACCAGCTCGCCGTCCGCGTAGCGCGCGGCATGGTTTCTGAGCGACTCCTGCCGCTCGTGAAAGCGCCAATAGGCGTCGAAGTCTCCGCTGGCCTGCAGCGCACGCAGGCGTAAGACCGCCTCAGCCCCCGCCAGAGACCAGCGCGCCCCGGTCACCTCCATCCGATCTTTGACCAGGTAACGGCAGGCCCCCTCGATGACACCGGTGGCAATCGGGAACCCCCTCGCCAGATAGGTGTCATACTTCAGATACTCCGCATTTTTGAGCAGATAGTTGGCGCAGCGATCCACCGCTTCGCGCGCCTTGCCCGCCAGGCCCCGACGGGTCGCACTGCGACGGATTCCGCCCGCCACATAGCCACTGCGCCCGCGCAGAATACTCAGTAGGTGCTCGCCCACCCAGCCCTCCAGCTTCGGGTTGACTTCCCCGTGCAGAGCCATGCCGGCCTTCCACACGTACTCGCTCACGTGGATGAAGTCCAGCACGATCGTGGGCGCCGCCCTGGCGGATCGGTGCAAACACCGCAGCAGCGTCTTCAGCTGACTCCGATGGCCGTCGACCAGCACCACCCAACTCTTGCGCCCCGTGGGATCCCGCGAGCGGGCTTCTCCGAGGGCTTGCTCGATGACCTCTTCGGGACGCTTCTCCAAGCTCGCCCACAGCCGTTTGTGCTGGGGCCGCGGTCGCTTCCCTTCCTCCCGCTGCGGCTGCGGGGCCAGGACCCGCATCACCTCCTCCGGCCGCCGCACCTGAGGCGCGAGGGTGTACACCGCCGCGACCGTTGCCATCCGCTTGGCGTGGCGCTTTTCGCCCTTGCTCAACCGCTTCTGCAACTTGTGCTCGCTCGCTTCCGCCCGCTGCCGCGTCGCCTCCCGCAGATCCTCACGACGCAGCACCACTCCTTTGCCGTCCACCGAGATCGCCAAGATCGACCCCGACTCGCTCGGAGCCAACGCTCCCGCTTGTCGCTCCTGATAGAAGGCATCGAAGTCCTGGGCGGCACGGCCCACTAGCTCCTCCACCTGACGCTTGCCCACCTGCGCCCCCGTGGTTTTCGACAGCGCCTCCACGACTTTGTCGAACGACCCCTCGGCGGCTTCCTCCGCCGCCCGCCGCCGCACCTGGTGCGAGTACAACTCCGGCGGGAGGTTCAGATCCGCATCCAGTGGGTGCAGGCTCTGGAGCCCCTCTCCCCCGTAGCCGAGCCGCTCCACCCGAACCTCTCCAAAGACCGTTTCCAGCCCCCGTTGCTGCCGCCGGCGCTGTTGCCGCACCTGCCCTTCCGAATCCCGCACCGCAGCGGCCGCTTCACCCGGAGCCCGCAGCTCCAGGTGCGCCTGGTAGAACCGTCGCAGCAGCTCCCGCCCCTGCTGCTCCAGCTCTCGCTCCAACTCGCTGTGCGTCTTCCTATGGGCCTCGTCGGACATCAGAAAGGCCTCCATCTGGGCAAACTGCTCCCGCGCCGCCGCGAACTCATCCTCGGGCTGTAACTGGGCGGCTACCGCTCGCAACTTCTAGCCCTCCCGCAAGCGTCGGGCCGCCTCCGCCACCAGCGGATACACCAGCACCCGTTTCGGCGCTGCCGCCTCGCTCCGCGCCAGCCGATCCTCTCGCTTCCCGCCCCGCGTGCTCCCCAGCTCGATCCAGTTCGCCCCCCGATAGCAGCTGCCCCGGTAGCGCTCCGGATCCACCAACGTCTCCACCAAAAACACCTCGACCCCGTAGCTCCGGGGCCAGTCCAGCGCCAGCTGCCGCACGGCCCGCGATAAGATCCGGCTCGCCAGGTTCTTGACCTGGACCCAGGGCAACACTAAATAGCGACTGTTCGAGACCACGTGCACCAGCTGGCGCGTCCGCGCCTCCGCCTCCCATCCGATCCAGCGGTCGCGCGCCGCAATCCGCCAGGCCGCGCTCGAAAACTGCACGCAGGCCACCACCCGCCCCGCCGGCTCCGAGGCGTAGACCAGGTAGCGCAGATGCGCCCCGAACGGCACCCGGTGGCCTAGATAGTGGTAGCGCCCCACCAGCTCCCGGAACAGCCCTCGTTGCTCCGGCGTCCGAACCGGCTGCAGCTGAATCTCGCCCAGGTCCCGGGCCGTGCCCACCAGCCGGGGACCCGGCTCTCCCCGCGCCGTCACCGGTACCCCGGTCGCTTTCCCCGGCGGCCGCCCCAGCCGCTTGGGGGGCAACACCAGCCCCCCCTGGCTCTCCAGCTTCTCCAGAAACTCCCGGCACTCCCGCGCTTTCAGCGACCCCGTGCGGCGCTTCCACCCCAGCAACTCGCACACGGTGGCGGCCAGTTCCATCCGGCTCAGACCCCCACACGTCCCCACGATCTCCCGGATCAGGGCCTGCTCCGCTTTGCCCACCTCATGACCTAGGAATCGCGGCGCTTTGCTCTCCACACCCTCTGCCACAAACCTACGCTAGCAAACCGACGCACAAATGTCCAGTGCTTTTTTCCCTCTTTCAATTTTTCATCGCACCGGGATTCCACCGACTCACAGCGGGCAGAGTCTCAGGCCCGGCCCGGCGGCTATCCGAGCGCACCGCAATCCGACGCGTTTTAGCCGACTTATGCCCTTCGCCAAGCCTTATCTCGCCCAAAAGCGCCACTCGCTACGATTCGGACCCGGCTAACCTATTGTCAATAAAGGATAATGGTTCGCTCTAAAAGAGCCGCACCCAAATGATTCTCGGCAGCCATCTTCTCCAGGTCCCTATTGCTGACACAAATGACTCTCACGTCTGTGGAGATGTCTTTGACCCCACCGACGCGACGGAACGTCTGATCTTCCAGGACTCGTAAGAGCTTGGCTTGGAGATTCAAGGGTGTTTCGCTGATTTCGTCGAAAAAGATGCTGCCCCCGTCGCTCAGTTCCAAAAGTCCTTTTTTCAAGGTCTTGGCATCGGTAAAGGCTCCGCGCTCATGTCCAAACAATTCACTTTCCAAGAGCTGCTCTGGAATCGCGGCACAATTGAGCACGGTAAAGGGCTGCCGACTACGCCTGCTTCCGTAGTGCAGTGCCTTTGCCACCAGATCCTTCCCTGTTCCACTCTCGCCCTGAACCAGGATGGTTCGTGCTTCGCTTGCGGCCACCTTTCGGAGCAAAGCTTTCATCTCGAGCATGGAGCTGGAATCCCCGATAATTCTCTCCACTGTGTAGGTGTCCTTCTGCTCCTTCTTGCTTTGCTCAACTTCTGTGCGCAGGGTGCTCGACTCCAGAGCATTGCTCATTGAATGCAGCAGCCGGTCGAAGTTGATCGGCTTCTCGAGATAGTCATAGGCGCCAATTTGAAGGGCTTTGACTGCATCATCTACAGCTCCGTGAGCCGTGATCATGATGACCGCCGTGGCCTGAGAGATCTTCTTCATCTCTAAGAGGACCTTCAGTCCGGTCGTGTCGGGAAGGTGAATATCCAACGTGACCAGATCCGGCATATTCTGCTGAAAAAGTCCAAGTGCGTCAGCCGCTGTGCCCGCTTCCTCTACTTGATAGCCAGCCGATTCCAGTTTCTGACGAATCGACCATCGGATCAGTTTCTCGTCATCCACTACTAGAACATTCTTGGCGCTCATGATTGCTTCCGAGTCATGGTTTCAAGACGAATGTTTGGGGCCCCCATCCTCACGGCGTAGTATCTTACGTCCCAGTTTCATGGATAGATAGGTGGGGGGGGGGAGCACCCTATAGCGCGACTGGAGAAATGCTACTAGGTCGACGAGCTCTTGAACGGTCATCCTATCTCCGTAGCGCGGCATTCGTGACTCCTTACCGACCGCGATCTGTTCCTTCGGATAGCCGCGGGCCAACTTGTGTGAGGGATGAATGACTGAGGTCACAAGGTAGCCGTCCGTCCGAACCTCGTAAACCTCTCCTCCGAGGGTCAGGGGTGAAGAGAGTTCACCTGTAGGCGGCGGCAAGTCCACTCCTGATACTCTGTGGCAGCTGTGACACTTCAGTTTCACGAAGGCGGCTCTACCCTGTTCGACGTTGCCTTCCGGCAACCGAAACCCAACAGGTGAATGAGGACCCCAGTTACAGCCCGCGATAGCGGTGACGAGAAGTGTAACTCCTATTGTTCTTTGGCATCGCATGGCTCGACTGACTCCTTTCTGAGGTGAAAAATGCGAACTCGATTTCTAATAAGCACATCGGGGGCCAGTTAATAAGAGCCTGTTGACAAGGGAGTTTACGCGGATTTGATTCCAGATCGCTCACATTGTTGTGGGTGAAAAGACCCAGTTATCGAGTTTTTGCCCAGATTGTCGGGGCAGGGTAGTACTCAATGCTGAAATATCTAGCCACATCGGGCTTGTGGCCCCGTTCTAGTCGGGCGGTTCGGGCGCCCCTACGCACCTTCGGCGAAAGAGGGAAGACTTAGAAAGTCACAAGTTGGCCGGAAGAATGCATGTCACGTGGCGGCATGCACCGACGATCTCAGACGCCGACGGCCCCCGCCAGAAACGACCGCTCGATAGTACGGGCGCTGATGCGGCCGGAAGCCTACCCTCACCGTCCGGAGCAGGTCGAGGTGGCTGAGACACACATTTCTTATCTCTTCTTCACAGGTGAGAAAGTGTACAAGGTGAAAAAGCCGGTTGACTATGGATTCCTGGATTTCTCCACCCCGCAGAAACGCCACTTCTTCTGCCTGCGGGAGGTGGAACTCAACCGACGTTTGTCGCCGAAGGTCTACTTGGGGGTAGTGCCTATCCGCGAGCAGCGGGGATGTCTCAAGATTGACGGTTCCGGCCGCACAGTCGAGCATGCGGTCGAAATGAGACAGCTTCCGAGGGAACGTTCCCTCGATAGAATGCTGTGTCGAAATCAGGTCTCCAAGGCAGACATTCAGAGACTGGCTGCGAGAATTGCAACCTTTCATGCTAATGCGGAAACGAGTCCCGAGATAAGCCGCCTGGGCGACCTGGAGACGGTACGCCAAAACATAGAGGAGAATTTCGAGCAGACACAGCCGTATATAAACGTCTGCCTCTCTCGCGAAGACTTTGATGACTTGGCTGCTTACAGTGAGGCCTTCCTGGAGGTGAAAAGGGAACTATTCGAGCGTCGGGCCAGGCAGGGCCGCGTTCGCGATGGCCATGGGGATTTGCACGCAGGCAACGTTTTCCTTGACGACGACATACACATCATAGACTGCATTGAGTTCAACGATCGCTTCCGGTGTCTGGACGTTTGCGAGGACATCGCGTTCCTGGCAATGGATCTGGATTCTTACGGGCGACATGATCTGTCGCAGGCGTTTGTGTCGGCCTACGTTCAGATGACCGGCGACCCAGAAGTGTGGGACCTCCTTGACTTTTTCAAGACCTACCGGGCTTACGTCCGCGCTAAGATTGCTAGCTTTCGCCGCGACGAAGCCGATCTAGCCAGCGAGCGAGCGAAGAGCGAGCAGATGGCCCAACGCTATTTTCGGCTGGCTCATTCCTTCGTGAGAAGGGTATGCGCACGCCCCATGCTCATCCTAGTGTCTGGGCTGATGGGAAGCGGAAAGACCCGAATGAGTCAGGAGCTAGCCCGGCGTTGGGACCTCGCGTACATCTCGTCTGACGTGACCAGAAAGACCCTAGCGGGTGTAGGGGTTATGGAGCACCGCTATGAGGACTACGGACAGGGGATCTATTCACCCGGCTTTAGCCAGCTGACGTACGAAACCATGTGTCGGGACGCAGAACAAGAGCTTTCGAGCGATAGATCCGTCGTGCTCGACGCCGGGTTTGGACGGAACCAGCAACGGAAGCTGGCACTGGAGGTTGCACGCAGCATAAGTGTACGCACTTTCGTCGTCGAATGCATCGCAGCCGACGAAGAAATCCAGCGGAGATTAGACCGGAGGATACGAGATGTTGGAAAGACCCCTTCAGACGGAAGATGGGAGCTGTTCCAGAGGCAAAAGGCTGATTGGGAGCCGATCGTTGAAGCACCGGAGCGAAACTACATCCGCCTGGACACCAATGGCCCTCGCACGGACAGCGTGAGAACTCTTCTTCGAGAGCTGCTTGCGAGAATGCTGGATTTTCCTGACTCTAACGGGGAGGGTGCCGTCTCCCCTTCCGACAGATAAGATTCAAGTAATGGCCTCGACGAATCGGTTACCTGCTGAGCTTGCAAGTGAGCACCGGACACGCGGCGGTACGAACCACCCGTTCTGCAGTACTGCCCAAAAGAAACCGATCAAGACCGGAACGACCGTGCGTGCCCATGACAATCAGGTCGACTTGGTTTTCACGAGCGAACTCACTGATTTCCGTATGGGCCTTTCGGTCGCCTATTGCAACTTGAACGTCCGCTTCTTCGAGATCCTCTCCCAAAGTGGCTCGCACTGCCTCTCTGACTTCCCCCGTTATACGCGAAAGTTCTCGGGTAACAGCCCTCCGCCAGATGTCGTAGTAGGGAGGAGGCACATCGCGCTCAATGACGTAGAGTGCTCGAAGACGAGCGCCGAACTTAGAAGCAAGCTCTTTGGCTTTGCGTGCCGCCTCCTTTGAGTGCTCAGAGAAATCGAAGGCGACCAGGATGTTCCCATAATCTGGATTATCCAGGTATCCGTGCCGATCTGGAGCGACAGTGAGGACAGAGCAGGGAGCATGACGAACGATCTTCTCGGCCACACTCCCCAGAAGCAGGTGGCCTAGAGCCGTACGTCCATGAGTACCCATTACGGTCAGATCGATTCGGTTGGTTCTAATGTAGTCTAGGATTCCGGAACCGGGCGAAAGATCGCGGCCCACTACGGTCGTAACCTGAGATGATTCGATTCTCTGAGAAAGCTCATTGAGGCTCGCTTCGACGAACTCTTCAACGTACTTCATGTAACCGCCCCCGTCCAAGTATTGATGCTCCGGCCGATTGGGGTCGTTCCTATAAGGGACGGCTACATGGA
Organism: Acidobacteriota bacterium; assembly: GCA_965222655.1. GTDB lineage: Bacteria > Acidobacteriota > UBA6911 > RPQK01 > JAJDTT01 > CAUZIZ01. The sequence continues at coordinate 255,875 of CBDCUP010000020.1, read as the reverse complement.
GAATGGTCAATTCCGCCCCGTGCTTCTGAGTGAGCGTCAGGGCGTGAGTCAGACCTCGGTTGGCGGCATCGGAGAAATCAGTTGGAAAAAGGACTCTCTTGATTTCCATTATCTTCGGCTCCCATAAGAGTGCCTTCCGAACCCGGAGGTTCTTAGGCGGACCAAAACAGGCTAGACGACCACATTTCAGCTGGTCGTAATGCAAGTTTCAGTCCTGTCTCAGACGGATACATCGGTTTGTGGTTGGCTTCTCAACAGATTCGTGTGCCAAAGGCCATCGAGCCTTTGACCTCCGACTCTTCCTACTCCCCCTTAGCCTGACGATCTGCCGGAGCCTGGGGGATACAACCCACTTCATGATCTGATTAGGTGAAATGCCCCGGAACAGATGTCTATTGGTATTTGCATAATCGCCTAACCTTCTTTCTCCCAGCGGAGGAGCAGATTTAGGCACGAATGTTGCCTGTCTAAGAACCGTTTTTTGTCAAAGTCTGCAAAGAAACGGTAAAGGAGGAATCATCACTGCTAAACGGGTTCAGGACATCATGTCGACCGACTTAGAAACTCTCGATCGAAACGACACCCTTGACCTCGCGAAAGATCTAATGAACAAAAAGCGCATCCGCCACTTTCCAGTACTGGAGGGAGGCAGGGTCGTTGGAGTCGTCAGTCAGCGCGACCTGTTCCACGCCACACTGGGCTCAGTAATGAAGTACGGCGAACGATCGGAGCGATCGTATCTGGCCACCATAGCAATCAAGGAAGTAATGAGCGAACCGCCGATAACAGTGGTACCTACAGCGTCGATCCAGGAAGCCGCGAGCGTGATGTTAGAGAGCAAGATCGGATGCTTACCGGTCGTCGAGGGGAAGAAACTGGTCGGCATCGTCTCCGAAACAGATATTTTGAGGGAAGTCGCGGTGGCGTAGTTGCTCCATGAGGTGTTCTTGCTCCAGAGCAATGCCGCTAAACCCGGATTGGCCGTATGGCCAAGAATGCCATCACCACGTTAGTCGCTGAGGACTCGATCACGGGACTTGATCGCGGTTCTCCAGTTCGACCAGGGGACCGGACACGAAAAGGTGGCGGAATTCAATCCGCCCTTTTCCGCTGACACAAGGAATCGTAAGCCTTTTCCAAGGCCAACAGCGCCTTCGGAATGTCGTTCACTGCGAAGCTGGTCGTGTGCTTGAAACTGCCATCTTTGTCCTTGTAGGTTCTCTGTAAGACGACGGTTTTCATGACGCCTCATCTGCTCTGTGTGGGCTGTGGGCGTCCACAATCCCTGAGATGGAATGACACGCCATCAGACTGAGGAAAAGCTGCGAAAAACTTGCCTCCCTCGATTTCAGAATTCCTTGGTTGCCAAATTCTTGCCAAATGTCCGCCACAACTTGACACAAATAGAGACAAAGTCCGGCAAAAAGAATGGGGACTTAAGTCATTTACAATCAGCAGGAAAAGTGAAGAGAAGGAAAGATCAATAGGACTTTCCTTTTGGATTGAGTGCTAGGAAAGAAGGAGAAGCAACCGAAAAGAGCCCAAAAGGGGCTGAAATGAGGTGGATGGGGAAATCGAAGAGGATCGAAAGGATTGAGATCGCGTAACGGGGGTGGGAGCGGAGGCGAGGCGATGCCAAAGAGCCGGTCGGGAGGGAAAACAGACACAAGGATATTACAAGCCGAGTGAAGAGCTCGAGCTCTTCAGTGGGGCCAATCCGGAACCTCGTCCCAGAAGAGCGAGTCGTCGGAGGCTCGAACGGCTTGAGCCTGCTGGGGAGAAAGTTCCGCCAGAAAGTGTTCCAGCTTTTGCGGAAACAACCGGGGTGGGGGCGCCCGTTGGGGTCGTTGCCCCTGCTTCAGATGCGCCAGAATCTGGCGGATCACGTGAGGCAGCTCGATGAGGGCGATCACGCGCAGAGAGCCGCCGCAACCACAGCGCAAGGGATCGACGTCATAGATCTTGCGGAGCAGACGAGCCCAGCTGCGCCGGCGCCGGCGGCTGAAGCGCTCGGCCGCGGACTCCTCCTGGGCGGGGCACTCCTCGGAAGCCGGGCCGTGGACGGCTTTCTGCTGCTGACGTCGTTTCCCACGTGAGGCGCTAGCGTAACGGCCATAATAACGGATTTGGTGTTCGTTGCGATCGGGGATGTGCGAGCAGACCCGGGCGATCCAGTCCAGGGCATCCAGGGATTGCGGTGTCCCCTTGGCGGTGCGGTAGAGGATCTGACCCTGATCGCTGTCATAGTCGAGGCGGGAGGCGGCAAAGCTGGGACGTCGAATGTAGGCGGCCAGACGCTCCAGAGCCGGGCGATCCTCGGGAGGGATGGCTCCAGAGCAGTAGACCCCAAATCCGGAGGGAGACCAACAGCGCAACCTCTGGGCGAACTCCGGACTGAGTCGATGCTGCTGGACCATCATCTCCAAGACTCGGTGCTGGAACAGGCGGCTGAGTAAGGAGGAATCGAACTCACCGATCGAGTCCACACTACCGTCCCGGTTCCAGGCCGTGTCGCTGACGAGACCATGGAGGTGAGCGTGTGCTCGCAAGTGCTCGCCCCAGGTCTGGATGGTGAGGATGGCGCCCGGAACCGAGCCGGGCCCCAGGCGGCCTTGGACGTAGTCCCGAAGACTAGCCCAAGCGCAGCGGCAGAGCTCTCCCAAGAGCTTTCGGTCTTTGTAGAAGGCCGGACGTAGGACCCTCGGAATCGTCCACACCAGCTGCCGGTGGTCGACTTCCTCCAGCACCTGCTCCAGGGCCTGTTCGAGGAAAGCGGCCACCTGCTTGGCTTGGCAACTCGGACAAAAACAGCGCGTTTTGCATGAAAATGGCAGCAACTGCTCCCGTCGACAGTCAGAGCAGCGCAGGCGGGCAAATCCATGACGAAGGATCCCACATTGGAGGAAACGCTCGACGGTTTTCTCCACTACCGGACGCCAGGGTCCATAGTCTTTTTCGTAGAAGTAGGGATAAGCCTGCTTGAACTCTTCCCAGTAGTCTTCCAAACATTGGTAGAAGGCGGTGTGCTCCGGATGACGGGGCCGGTAGGTGCCAGCGAGGGGCATGCCCTACCGGAACGTTTGGCGAAGCGAATCTACGAGGGTTCGTTACTCCCTGAGCGTCAGGATCAAGTTTCCCTATCGATCCACCTCAGCCTGATGACCAGGAGGGAGGACCGCGGTCGAGTCCAACTCGATCAATCTCGCCTCACAAGGCCCATCTGCAAACGTGACCCTATTTATAACCCAGGACTCATTGGCCAAGGTCACCCTGAAAAACGACGAGGGCGGGCCCATGTTTGCCACCATGCCCGTTGCCAACCTGGATGGGGAACCTGCAGGCTCGCTTGAGGATTGATTTCTCCCACACGAAAACAGCTCGTTTTAGATAGAGACCTGGGAGGTGGCCTTCTGAGCAAGGCAGAAACCGCGATAGGAGTATGGCGTCACTCAGGCCAGGATCGGATGAGCTACCTTTCCGTGGACATCGGTCAGACGGAAGTCCCTGCCTCCGTAGCTGTAGGTCAGCTTTTCATGATCCAGGCCGAACAGATGCAGGATCGTGGCGTGAAGATCGTGGATATGCATACGGTCTTCCACTGCATGGTAACCAAATTCGTCGGTGGCTCCATAGACCATTCCCGGCTTGACCCCACCTCCTGCCATCCACATGGTGTAGCCATAGGGATTGTGGTCGCGGCCATCCCCTTCAGCGAAAGGCGTTCGCCCAAACTCGCCTCCCCACAGAACCAGCGTGTCTTTCCACAACCCCCTCGACTTCAGATCTTTCAAGAGCCCCGCGATCGGCCTATCCACTTCGCGCGCATTCTTGGCATGGAGGCGAGCCAGTTGGCTGTGCTGGTCCCATTTGTAGCTGTGGGAGCACTGAACAAAGCGCACCTCTCGTTCGATCAGACGGCGGGCCAACAAAAGTTGCCATCCGTAGTCATAGGTGACCTCGTCATCCAGACCGTACAGTTTCTGGGTCAGCTTGGATTCTCTCTCGACGTCGAAGACTTCTTGGGCCTCCAGCTGCATGCGAGAGGCCAACTCGAAGGCCTGAATCCGTGCTTCCAGCTTGGGATCCGTTTGCCGCCGAGAACTTCGCCGTCAAACTCAGGCCAGTCCCTCAGGCCCTCGGCCAGTGACTCGGAGCGCAAAATCATGAAGGAGGAGCGACAAAGAAATCGGCGCGTCCCGTCGCCACCCGGAGGGCAGATGGGGGTTGCTGACGATCCCTGCGTTGGTCGTCGTCGAAGATGGCCAAACATCGTCTTCCTCCTCCTGCCTTGATCTCGCCTCGCAAGCCCCATCTGCAAACGCTGCCGTATTTACGTTCCAGTGTACTAAGCCCTGTTATGATTGGACCCGATGCGAAGGCGAACCTTTCTCCAATCTGGTCTGGCGGCCTCGCTGGGAAGCCCGCTCCTGGCCGCGGTCAAGCAGGAGAAGCTGGATGGTGCGGCAGCGCTCCTGGCAAAGGCGGCGAGGAACGGACAGGTGGGGGCGGCGGCACTCCATGTCCGACACGGAAAGCATGTGTTTGCCCGGTCTTTCGGGGCCTCCAGATCGGCGGACGACATGTTCCTACTGGCCTCGATTTCCAAACCGATGTCCGCGGCGGCGCTGATGACACTCTACGATCAGGGGAAGTTTCGTCTGGACGACGCGGTCAAGAAGTTCATTCCAGAGTTCTCTGGAGAATCGAGGGACACGATCACGATCCGGCAGCTGCTCACACACGTTTCCGGCCTTCCCGATCAGCTGCCGGAGAACCAGACACTTCGCAAGCGTCACGCCGCGTTGTCGGAGTTCGTCGATCGGGCGATTCGCACTCCTCTCCTATTTGAGCCGGGTTCCCGCTACCGGTACTCCAGCATGGCGATTCTGCTGGCTTCCGAAGTGGCGCACCGGATCAGCGGAAGAGGGTTTCTCCGCTTCATCGCCGAAGCGCTCTTCCAGCCCCTGAAGATGAATCGCTCGGCCTTGGGCCTGGGGAAGTTCAAACTCGAAGAAATGATGCGCTCTCAAGTCGAGGCGGCGGCGAGGGAATCCGGTTCCGGCGACCCGACGGCCAGGGACTGGGACTGGAACAGTCCCTACTGGCGTGGCTTCGGGGCCCCCTGGGGAGGCGTGCACGCCTCGGCGGCGGACGTGGGTCGCTTCTTCAGCGAGTTTCTTCACCCCGGCGGCAAGTTGATGGAGTTCCAGACTGCTCGCCTGATGCGGCGCAATCACAACCCTGAGGAAGTGAGACGGAGCGGGCTGGGCTTCAAGATCGGTACCGGCGCCGCTAGTCCGGGCTGCTCCGAGCAGACTTTCGGACACGACGGGTCTACGGGGACGCTGGCCTGGGCCGACCCGGCGACAGATACGATTTGCATCGTGCTCACGACGCTGCCCGCAGCGGCCGCCGACCCGCACCCGCGTGGGCGGACGTCAGACCTTATCGCACAGGCCGTCTCCTGAGAGTCCCGGTTGCCCTGCTCAGTCTCCGATTTCTGGAGCTGCTTTCGGTCCTGGGAGCTGCCAGCGGACCGACTCCACGTGGGTCATGTCGTCGCTGCCGCGATAGCTGTAGACCGAGACTAGCGTCTTGTCCGGAAGCTGCACCGTGTTTCCGAAGCCACCGCCGCTGGCTCCGTGGTCTACATCGCTGATCACCATCCGGTCGTGACGGAAGTCCCAGGTTCGGCCCTGGTCGTTGCTGAGGATGGCCCGTAAGCCCAGGCCGTGTCCGTCGGTCGAATTGCTGCGGACGGTAAAGGTTAGCAGTAGGCGACCGTCGTCCAGTGTCAGGAAACGAGGATACATCTCGCCATAGGTTCCGAACCTGCCGTCGGTTCGGTTCCTGGTCCAGGACTGGCCATCATCGCTGGACTCCCACAGCAGCATGCGGTCTCCCTGATCTCCCCGTTCTTTGTCGAGCAGCCTGGGGGATCCGGGGATGTGCCAGTGGGGTCCGGTCCGGTCGACTCGGACCGGATGAAGCAGTCGCCCCGACGCAGTTCGGAAGGTCACGGTCTGGGAAAAGAAACCATCCACGTCGATCCAGCCGGCCGTATCCGGATGCAGCGATTTGTCCCACGTCTTGCCGCTGTCGCGGGATCGCCACAACCGAACGACTCGGGGAGCATCCCGGTTACCGTGCTGCATGCTGACACCTAGATAGGTCACCAGCTTTCCGGGACGCCCCCCATCAGGATTCTGGAAAGCTGTCCAGTCGGCTACCGTCTGGGCGCCATCGGGAAAACCATCCGGCCCGATGCGGATCTCCGTCCAGCTCTCGCCTTCGTCGGTGGAGCGGAGGATCTTGCTGTGGGTCTGCCGGGACGGGTTGAACACGTCACGGGCCAGCCAATGACAGGTCATCAGCAGCGTGCCATCGTGAAGGACGGTCAAGCCGAACTCCCGTCCCCGGATGTCGAGCCGCTCCTGTCGCTTTCCCCACGTCCTGCCTCCGTCTCTGGAACGAAAGAACACCGCCCTTTCCGCATAGCCATCGACGCCGTCAATGGCCCCGAAACAGAAGGCCACAACCAGCAGGTCTCCAGTCTTGAGCCGAGCCAGAAAGGGCTTGTAGTCATCGGCGATGCCCAGCGGCAGGCGGAGCGCTGGAACATCACGGCCGTCCAGCAGCCTCGGATTCACGATCTGGATCGGCTTCGCCGACGAGGCATCAATCTCAGTGGAGGGAATAGAGGCGAGAGTGATCAGGAGTGGGAGAAACTTCATGGTTTCTTTTCGCTGCTCTTTTCGGACAACCATCTCTGGAGCCTCTGGGGATCCGGTTCGCCGGGCTCAATTCTGCCAGGATCAGGGCATCTTGGCGACCCGGGCGGCAAACGTCCGAACCGAACCGGTATCGAACGTGGTCTCGGATTGACAACCCGGTCGGCGTTAGCGTACGCTATCACGTACGATGACGACGCTGAACGCAACCCAGGCAAGGTCTCGTCTTTATCAGCTCTTGGACGAGGTAACGCAGGGGCACGAGCCGATTGAGATCACGTCCAAGCGGGGAAATGCGGTTCTGGTTTCCGCAGAGGATTGGCGTGCCATCCAGGAGACTCTCTTCCTTCTTTCGGTTCCGGGTATGCGTGAGTCGATCCACCAGGGCCTTGAGACCCCATTGGAGGAGTGTTCTAAGGACCCCGGTTGGTGAAATGGAGGGTTGTCTATACTCGCCAGGCACGGCGGGACGTCAAGAAGCTGGCAGCGGCGGGCTTGAAACCCCAGGCTGAACGACTCCTGGAACTCCTCGGAGAGGATCCATATCGGAGACCTCCCCCTTTCGAGAAGTTGATTGGAGATCTGTCGGGAGCGTACTCGCGCCGGATCAATATTCAGCGCCGACTCGTGTACCAGGTCCTTGAGGAAAGCGGCATCGTGAAGGTGCTGCGACTTTGGACTCACTACGAGTAGGGTCACACTCTTGCGAGACTCCGCTGGGCATTGTCAAATCAGGCGGCGGTCGTCACCAATTACCCGGGTTTCGTCCAGGAACAATATGATCAGAGCGCGGGATTACCAATCGTGAAGAGATCGCCCCACGTATCCGATCCCGGAAGATTGAAAGGGTGGGGAAGTGAACACTAGCGAAGAGCAGCCGCGGAGGGCATCTCATCCATCATTCAGGACTCTCCTTCTATCCTGGGTTGGAGTGACGGCTTTAGCCTTGAGAAGGAGTCTGGCAGTCGCCTTTGCCTCGGCTCTGATTCTGGCACCCATTGGTGCCGCATCTCAGCCCCAAGTCGAGGTTTTCAACATTCGGCGGGTCTTCCACAATGGCGAACACAATGCCTTCACCGACCTCGTCCGATTCCAGGACAGGTACTATCTCACCTTTCGCAGCTGCCCTGAGGGCCACGCCGTCCATTCCTCGGCCTCGGTCATCGTCCTCGCCAGTGAAGACGCGCTCCAATGGGAGCAGGTGCACCGCTTTCGCGTTGAGGATCGGGACACTCGCGACCCCCATTTCCTGATCTTCAAGAACAAGCTATTCGTCTATTCGGGGACGTGGTACTGCAAGGGACAGAAGCGATGCAGCGAAAACCTCGACCTCAACGATCAGCTTGGTTACGCAGTATGGTCCTCGAATGGCCGGGATTGGCAGGCTCCGGCTTTGCTCGAAGGTACCCTTGGCCACTACATCTGGCGGGCGAACAGTTTCGGCAGCAAAGCGTATCTCTGCGGACGTCGGAAGATCAGATTTGCAATGACCCCTCGAGGATATGGTCGAGAGATTGAATCGGTGATGCTCGAGAGCGATGACGGACTCGTCTGGAGGAAACGTGCCTTCTTCCAGGAGATCGAAGGAGACGAGACCGCGTTCCTGTTCGAAGAGGATGGCAGCATAGTGGCCGTTGCTCGCCGGCCGGGGAGTAGCAGTGCCCAGCTCTGTCGCTCCTCCCCACCTTATATCGAATGGGAGCGCAAGGAACTGGATCGATATGTTGGTGGACCGCTGCTGGCTCGATGGGGCAACCGTTACGTCGTAGGTGGGCGAAAGCGCACCGAAAGCCGAGGATCGAAGACCGCTATGTACTGGCTCGTAGACGATCGGCTTCTCGAATTCGCAGAACTACCCAGTGGTGGAGACACTTCCTATCCCGGGTTTGTGGAATTGAGCCCAACTCGGGCCCTCATGTCCTGGTATTCCTCTCACGAAAAGGCCGCCACCGGCCACGAGATTACCGCCGTCTATATGGCCGATCTGAAAATCTCAGATTGACGCGAGAGGTACGACTGAAACTGTCCAGACCACCGGCTCTTTGGTCACTGGACCCTTTGCTCTTCGGCAATCGAAGGATGCCTGGGTGGCGTCAACTCGTCTCTGGTGGTCGGATCCTCCTTTTGCGGCCCGCGCTTGCCGAACCTCGTGTTGACGGCTACACTCGCCGTGACCACGCGGCGGCAGAGAGATTGGTGGGGGTGGCCAGAAAACTCGGCATCATGCAGGTCCGGGGCGCTCAGTCGTACGCTCGAAAAGTGACTCATGCAAAGGCGGAATGAGTTCTTGAGGCACCAGGAATCGGGTGTTCCCCCAAGCGCCGGACTCCAAGCGAAGAAAAGAGAAGAGTAGCCGCAAGTGAAACGCGAACTTTCACCACCGGATCGCCGGGAATTCTTACGAACCACAGCAATCGGGGTCATGGCCGGCTACGGCCTCGGCGGATGTAGCAGCGGGCAGCATCGCACCGCTGGCGGAAGGGTTTCTGTCAGTGTGGAGAAGCGCCTTTCCGTGGCGTCCGGACCCGTGCGTCACCGTGCATTTCCGGGCCTGACCCGTCTCGACGACGGGACACTCCTGGTTCTCTACCGAGAGGGGAACAATCATTGGAAGACCGATGACTCTGTGGTGAAGGTGACGCACTCCTCCGACGAGGGGACGACCTGGTCCGAGCCCGAGACGATCCTCCAGGAGCCAGGCTGGGGAGCCGGAGCCCACCACGGGCCGTTGCAACTCCCCGACGGCAGGGTTCTGGCCCCGGCGCAGTGTGTACGCCATGTGGAAAAGGGCCAGCGTGGCAACATCGAGTTCCGCGTCTTCAATTTACGAAGCGACGATCGAGGGCGCACTTGGACGAGGCGGGAAATCGGCCCTCAAACAGGTTGGGCGTGGCAGAACCAATACGGACGCCTGGTCGAAATCGACGGGATGCTCTGGCAGGGCGGTGGTGCACGGAAAGAAGGGGAGGATTATTGGCGCGTCGGATACTTCGTCTCCCACGACAATGGAGAAACGTGGCCCGAGTGGTGTACGATCGCCCAGTACCTGCAAGACGAACGGGACATCGTAGAGCTCCGAGACGGTCGACTGCTCAGCATGATCCGCAGTGGCGAGGAGACCTACCGCAGTTACTCGACCGACCGGGGCAAGACCTGGAGCCCTGCGGAAAAGCTCGACCTCTTCGGCCAGTGCCCGAGCTTATTGATGCTAGCGTCGGGTCACATTCTTTTCGCCTACCGGCAGGTGCGACCGAACGCTCAGGTGGGCATCGGAATGGCCCTCTCGGGTGACGACGGAGCGACCTGGACAGAGAACGAGCCGCTCTACGTCTCCCCGACAGGCTCACGGGACTGCGCCTATCCGAGCATGATTCTCGATGGTGAAGACCATGTTCTGGCGGCCTACTACACGACCTTCGTCGACGGAAACTCGGACATCGAGCTCGCCCGCCTGCGAGTGGAGACCGGACTCTGAAAGGGGAGTCAGCCGATGGTGCGGATCGACGCAGTCCAGACCACCCGACGCAGTCCAGACCACCCGAAGCGTAACTGAGGAGATAGGTCAATCATGATGTCCAATTCCGCAAGACTCATCGTGGCGTTGATGCTCATCGGTACTCCGGTGCTCTCAGAAGCATCCGCAGCCAGCACGATCGACCTGGGTTCTCGGCGTGAGTTGATGGTCGATGATCATTTAATCGACTCGCTGTCGGGGGCTGCAACGCAACGCCTTCATCATCCTGTTCGCCGGGAGATCGCTCTCCTGCATGATGCGCCCTGGGAAGGGAATATGGGCAACTACCATACCGTGTTCCATGATCCGGATTACAAAGACGGCGGACGGTATCGCATGTATTACCATGGCTGGCAAACCGCCCTTGGTGACAACAAGGGCCATCCGCTCGTCATCTGCTATGCCGAAAGCAAGGACGGTATCAGCTGGGAGAAACCAGAGTTGGGACTCGTGGAGTACGAAGGGTCGAAGGCCAACAACATCGTGCTCGGGGAGATGAACGGCAGCGAATGTCATGAATTTTCGGTCTTCAAGGACACGAATCCCGAGGCTCGGGACGGCGAGAAATACAAAGGCCTGGGGTTTGGTCGCAATCCACCTGGCCTCTACGTGCTCAAGTCTCCCGACGGGATTCACTGGTCCTGCTACAACGACCAGAAACCCGTCATGACGGGCCATCCGTTCGATACCCAGAACACAGCATTCTGGGATCCGAACATCGGCAAGTACCGTGCCTACATCCGTGATTTCGATGAAGGCCGCCGCGACATAATGCTGTCCACGTCAGATGACTACATCCATTGGAGCGAGCGCGAGTGGCTCCAGTATCCGGGGTCACCCAAGGAGGCGCTCTACACGAATCAGATCAAACCCTACTACCGCGCCAAGCATATTCTCATCGGTTTCCCGTCTCGCTACGTCGATCGAGGTTGGATTGATGCGACAAGTCTTCTGCCATCTCGCAGTCTGCGCGAACAACGCGCCAAGATGGTCCCTCGTTACGGTAGTGTCGTCACCGACGCATTGTTCATGGCGAGTCGAGACGGATTGAATTTCAAGCGTTGGAACGAGGCGTTTATTCGCCCCGGGCTGCGAACCCGACACAACTGGTCGTACGGAGACAACTACATCGCCTGGCAGGTGGTGGAGACGGACTCGACCGACGACGATTCGCCGCGGGAACTTTCTTTGTATGCGACAGAAAGCTACTTTACCGGCGTGACATCGCGGCTGCGGCGATACACCCTGCGCATCGATGGCTTCGCCTCAGTATTCGCTCCGCTGGAGGGAGGCGAGTTTGTCACGAAACCTCTCACTTTCAGTGGGGATACACTCAGTCTCAACCTCGCAACCTCCGCTGGAGGATCCGTCCACGTCGAGATTCAAAACGCCGAGGGCGAGCCCCTCGAAGGTTACTCGCTGGCTGATTGCAAGGAGATCTTTGGCGACTCACTCGAGTATGCGGTGCGCTGGCGAGCAAAGGGCACGGACGTTGGGAAACTTGCCGGGAGGCCGGTTCGATTGCGATTCGTGATCCGTGATGCTGATCTCTATTCCTTGCGTTTCATATCGAGGTGAGCAGAGTCGCGGAGACCACCCCCAATCCCTCCTGCCCCTCGTCTCACGAAATCTCATACGAGGTCCTCCGCTGCCATTCTCTAGCGCCGGATCTGACAATGTCTCTCCTCTGCGTCCCGTTGGTAAGTCGTCAGTGGGAGTGATACTCTCCAACCCGAGTCGAGACAGCGAAACTCCAGTCGGAAAAAGACGAGGGAGCGACACATGAACATCAGAAAACAGGCTGTAACCGTCCTCTGCCTCTTCGGGTTAGCCGCGGGCACCGCCTTCGCCCAGGACAGGGAATCCATCGATGGGGCTCTTATCTACGACCATGATCCTTCGACGAAGCTGGGTGATCGCGTTTTCGGGACGATCGTATCCGATCTCGAGCACGATTTTCCCGGTAGAAATTCTCACGGCGGACCCGTGTGCCTGGAGTATCCCAACGGTCAGATTGTTGCGTTCAATACGAATACGAGCGACCACAATCTGGATGGTTGGAGCGAGTATGCTGTGAGTCGAGATGGCGGCGAAAGCTGGAAGATGTACAACAGGTTCCCCTACTCATTCGAGGCCTATCAGAGAGACCCCGGTCGGCCGGCCTGGGTTGAGGCGGGCCTGGTCACCCGGAAGGGAACGGTGGTCCTCTTCATCACCCATTTTGGAGAGGGCACTCGTAGCCTGAGCGGATTCATGAGGAGCTTCGACCAGGGTGTCAGCTGGACGACGTATGAGTCTGTCGACGGGCCCCATATCGGTTATCCCGTTGCCACGGCAGTAGACGGGAGCACCAACTACATCGTGTACGACTCAGCCGGGGGGCCCCACATCCTGTACGTCAGTACCGACGACGGGCGATCCTGGCAGAAGCGCAGTGCCCTCTCGCTTGAAGACAAGAAATGGTATGGAGCCTTGACGTTCATGAAAGATGGAGGCCTTCTGGCCGGGGCCTACGACTCCGACGACGAATACCATTTTTCCTACTGCATCAGCACGGACCAGGGTCGTACCTGGAGCGAACAGAGGAAGGCCCGGGTCGACAAAAAGGTCCGCGACCCCGAGCTGGGCTATATCGGGGGCCGGTACTATCTTCACGGGAGATCAGGGAGCAAGGGTGAGGGAGCAGAACGATTCGTTCTATACCAATCCTCCGACGGCGAGAACTGGGGCAGTGGAATCATCGTCAGTAGCGATACCGGAAACGGCGATGGGTACAGCACCAACTGTCGGGTTCACACCTACGACGACGATGTCCCCGATGAATTAATGGTGCAATACAGCATCAACTACAAGGGAGTCGACGCCAACGAATACGTCTTCTTCATCAAGCCCGAGTAGATGACTGGTTCCTATGGATGAGCCTACCTGCCAGGCAAGGCAGTCTGGAGTTCAACGCCGCGATATTGGGGATGTCTGCGAGTCAAGGTGTGGCGGGCAGGGAAGGAACCCTGTGTCGGGCGACCCGCCGCGCGGGCTGTTGGTCGAGAGGGTGGGTCTCGTCGATCATCGTCTCCGCGATCTTTTTTTCAGAAACGGTCGATCCTTGCGATTCACTGGTCCCCGTAGAATTAGGGGGACGACTGAAGCGATTGTAACCCGGTTCCGCGATGATGGTGACTGGGGCGAAGACGATATGAACGAAATCATCCGGGATCATATGCAGCGATCCGGTGTAGATATCTGACGGTGATCATATGTCGCAATCCTCAATCACCCAAATCGAAACACCGGCCGTAATCCTCGATCAGGCCAAATTAGATGCCAATCTGAATGCGATGCAGCAACTGGCCGATCAGCATCGTGTCCAACTCCGTCCCCATGTAAAGACACATAAATCACTGGAAATCGGAAGACGCCAGATTGCGCTAGGCGCGAGTGGCATCACAGTAGCAACGGTGGATGAGGCTTGTGTCTTTTTGGCGGGCGGGTTCAAATCCATAACCATCGCGAGACCCGTTATTTCACCCAAAAAACTCACACGGTTGTTCTCTTCAGCTGCATCCGGTGAAGAGATTCGAATCGTAGTAGATTCACAGGCGGGCTATGAGGTTATTTCCGCAGGATGTTCCGCGGCGTCTGGTCCGGTGGGTATTCTCATAAAAATCGATGTGGGTTTACACCGCTGCGGCCTTCAGGAAGATGATAGAGAACTCATTCCCCTGGCGAAACGCATTCATGAAGCCTCCGATCTCGATTTTCGGGGGATTCTCTCTCACGCCGGCCACGCTTATGCCGCCCAATCACGAGAAGCGGTCGGCGGGATTGCCGAACAGGAAAGGCAGCTCATGCTCAAAGTCCGGGAAACATTGATGGGGCAGGGCATCCCGGTACCGGAAATCTCGGTTGGAGCGACACCAGCCGTACTCGGAGCCGGCTCCTTCGAGGGCATTACCGAAATACGTCCAGGGAATTACGTCTTTCTCGATATGTTGCCGATAAATGCGGGTGTTGCACGCGTGGAAGATGTTTCACTCAGCGTGCTCGCCACCGTTATCAGTAAGAACGATACTTATCTGATCACAGACTCCGGTTCAAAGACGCTGACGTCTGATGCGGGTGTGCATGGCATGACCGGGACACGGGGTTTCGGCAGAGCCTATCCGGTAGACCACTTTCCGGATCCCGACTATGCGATGATCGTTGAAAAAGTATCCGAGGAACATGGCATACTGGGACGTGGCCCGGACGATCTCCCGATCGGGTCGCAGGTGCGTATTATTCCCAATCACGCCTGTCCGGTGGCCAATCTAGCAAGAGAATATGTAGTTTTGAACAAAGAGGGTATGAGCACCTGGCCGGTCGATGCATCCCGATGCTCTCGTTGACCTCATCACCCGACCCGCCACTCTGTTCCTGCCGCGTGACTCGTTTGAAGGGGGCAGGTCAGGGACGCAGCACTAGCCGGCTAATTCGAATCGAGGAATGACTTCCGGATTCACGACGCAGTGGCGCGGCGGCCAGCGGCCAGCGAGCACCGCGGCGACATTTTCGACGGCGCCCGTTCCGACGTCTCGCGAAGCTTCCTGCGAAAACGCGGCGACGTGCGGTGTGAAGATCACCTTGTCGAACTGCAGCAGGGGATGGTTCGGCGGCGATTCGTCTTCTGTGTGCACGTCAATCTGTTCGAAAGTATCAAGTCCTGCGCCCGCAAGTCGGCCTTCTCGAAGGGCGGTCACGAGGGCGGTCTCATCGACTAGCGCGCCGCGCGACGTGTTGATCAGAATCGCATCCGGCTTCATCGACGCCAATCGGGCAACGTTCAATTCCAGTCCATTCTAGCGGTCTTCTCGAAACGATGCCCGGAGTGGACGGGAACATCGTCTCAGACGGTAACGAAGGGGTTGAGAATTGACAATGCGCCGCGGCGCGGTCATCAATGACACTTTGCGCGACGATTGTTTCTATTAGCTCGATGTCGGCTTGATCTACAACAAGACCCGAGAAAGGTCTGACGGATGAATACACTGCAATTGAAGTCGACACAGCGGGCCCGCCTTGTGCTCCTCGCCAGTGTTGTCCTCACTGTGCTCCTGTACGTGGTGCCTTACGGCCGCTACGTAGCCTATCCGTTGATGCTGTTGTCGACCCTGGTCCACGAGATGGGCCACGGCGTCTCGGCGCTCCTGGTGGGCGGCAGCTTCCACCGCTTCGTAATGTGGCCCGACGGCTCGGGGATGGCGGTGTGGAGCGGCGAGGCTGGCGCCTTGAGCCGTGCCTTGGTGGCGTCCGGCGGTCTGGTGGGTCCCGCGGTTGCAGCAGCCGCGTGCTTCGCCCTCGGGCGTACGATCCGCGGCGCCCGCGGCGCGCTCATCGGGCTGACGGTGATTCTGGCTCTGGCCCTGTTACTGGTGGTGCGCAACCTCTTCGGCTTCATCTTCGTCGCTGTGCTGCTCGTAGGATGCTTGCTCACCGTCCGCAAGGCCTCGGGGGAGGTCGCGCAGCTGGTGTTGATTCTCCTGGCGGTGCAGTTAGCGCTCTCGGTCTTCTCCCGCGGCGACTACCTCTTCACGCCGACCGCTGAGACCGCGAGCGGCGCCATGCCGTCCGACGTCAGCCAGATCGCAGCGGCACTGCTCCTACCCTATTGGTTCTGGGGCCTGGTTTGCGGCGCCCTTTCGGTTGCGGTAGTGCTCTACGGGATCAGGGCCTATTGGCGGTGAGGGCATCGTTTTCCGGACTGTCCTCGGCGGCTGTCGTGAGCGACGACAATCGCAGCCCGTGGTTTTCCCGATCGAGCCACGTCCAGGATCAGGGCCATGCGCGGTGGAACAAGCCACCGGACCTGATCTCCCTTCTTCAGCCCCTGGCGGGCCTCAGCGGTCGGATAGACCGAACCGACACGGAAAGCCGCGCCCGTCCCAAACCGGGGTACCCCACCGAACCAGGCTTGCCCGGATTTCTCATCGCTGGTCTACATCGACGAGCGGCTGCTGCCGGGCGAGGCGGGGCTCAAGCTTATCCAGACCCACATCGAGGACTGGGGATTCAGGGGCTTGTTCTACGATACATGGCGCCCCGAGGAGCGCGTCAAGATGGGGTTTGATCCCAAGGACTGGGGCAGGCCCGACCCCTTCTACCACTTCGACCATCCCCGCTACGATCCCCAGTGGGAGCTGCTCCAATCCCTGGGAGTGCCCGTCTGCATCACGTGCTATCCCGAGAACTTCAAGGTCCTGGGTCCCGGCTTCCTCAAGGTGATGAAGCGCTTTCCCGATCTGAAGGTGGTCCTCATCCACGGAATCGACCCTCCCAGCTGTCTGCAGGACGATGGTAGCATCCGCATTCCGGAGGCGGTGGTGGAACTGGTCCGGAACCACGACGTCGTCATGGAACTCCTCACTGGTCTGGACGGAATCCGGAACAAGCCCAACCGCTATGGTCCGGACGACCAGGTCATCCGGGCCTTCTACGACACGTTCGGTCCCGAGAAGCTGATGTGGGGGACCGAGTTCACCTACATCGAGCTCCCCACCGTGGAGCAGTACCGGTACCAGTTCGACTACATCAAGAACCGGTGCCCCTATATGAGCGCCGCCGACATCGACCAGATTCGGGGCGGAACGGCCATGAGGGTCTACCAGATCGCCGCCTGACAGCTCAGCCCGGAATGGGCCGGGACCAACCCGACCTTGCGGTGATGTTTCCTTTGCCCTGGCCCTTCCACGTGCCTTTGGCTTGGTCCTCACCTCTTGCCCGTGCCTCACCCTGGCGTAAGACGACTGATGAAGAGGGAAGGCAAAGGCACAGGCGAAGACAAGTTTGAAGGCCAGGACAAAGGCGAGGGCAAGTGGTTCCCAGTCTTGATCAGGTGGTGATTCCAGCCAACAGCTCCTTCTGATTCCGGCTCTTCAGCAAGGGTCTTTGTGCGGACCGTGCGCATCGGGGAGGCGTGCATCACACCCCAGGTAGAATTGCCGTACACTTCGGAATGGGACGCTTTTCAGCGAGAAGGTCTAGGATGCAAGGAATCGGGTTCGGCAGAGCCGCCCCCGGGCTGTCGGATCGAAATGTCCATGAGGAAACCCATGATGAATACGCTGAGAAAACATGTCCGGCTCGCCACCGTCTTCGGTCTCTTCGTCTCCACTTATGCGACCTCGAACACGTACGCCGGCGATCGGGCTTTTTTTGCTCATCCTGAACGGCCGCGAGTTTCGGGGCGCAGAATCGGAGCTGCCCTTCTATCCCTGTCGCGCCAACGTGCTCGAGTTTCGTCTCGAGTGGCATCGCATCGCGGGCGACGAGGTCCTGCAGTTCGGCAACACAAACATCGAGGGAAGCGTGTATGCGTATGACATTCAAGTGATTAAATAGGAGGGGGACTCTCAGGGACACACCAGCATGAAGATTGTAGGCTACACCGATCGCTTCAGCGTCCGGCCGCGTCAGAGGATCCGGTTCATGGTGAGCAGCCAGTTGCCCACCTACGAGGCGGAGATCGTGCGCCTGATTCAGGGCGGTCCCAACCCCATGGGCTCCGGCTTGGAGTATGAGCCCGTGGCAACCTCCGTCAGCGGACGATACGAGGGACGAACGCAGGAGCTCCGTCGCGGCTCGTTTGTTGTTGTGCCCGAAGCCGCAGCACTGGACACTTCAGAGGGATTCACTCTCCAGGCTTGGATCCTCCCCACGACACCCCACAAGGAAGTCCAGGGGATTCTGACCCAATGGTCCGAATCCACCCAGGTCGGCTTCGGGCTTTTTGTCCATCCGGAACAGGGTCTGGAGCTGTGGATGGGAAGCGGGCCGGGTCGGGTCGATCGGATCCGGGCAGGTCAGGCGATGAGGGCGTCACAGTGGTACTTCGTGGCGGGCGCCTACGATACCAGGACCGGGAAGGCACGGCTCTACCAGGAGCCCCAGGACCCGCGGCCGCTGGATACCTCGGGAGCGATGATCGAGGCTGCTCTCGAGCCGCACGATGTCGTGGCAAGCCAGACCCCGTTGCTGATGGCCGCCTACTGCAAGGAGACCGAAGCCGCGCCGGGTCACGTTGACGGTCACTTCAATGGGAAGATCGACAGCCCCTGCCTCTTCGGACGTGCCCTCGGTCCCAGTGAAGTCGAGCTCCTCAGAGATGGCACCGCCGCCGGGGATCTGGGACAGGGTTTGCTTGCCGCATGGAACCTCTCTCTCGACCTGTCGGGGGAAAAGGTCAGCGACGTCTCTCCCAATGGGATGCATGGTCGGACCGTGAACATGCCGCTCAGGGCCGTCACCGGTCACAACTGGACCGGAGATGAAGTGGATTTCAGAGCGGCCCCCGCTGAGTACGGTGCTATCCACTTCCACGACGACGATCTGGAGGATGCAGCGTGGGACGTCGATTTCGAGTTGAGCGTGCCACCGGATCTGGACAGTGGTGTCTACGCTGCACGACTCTCCTCCTCAGATGCGGAGGACTACGTGCCCTTCTTCGTCACGCCTCCAAAGGGGACGGCCTCATCCGATATCGCCGTCCTGATGCCTACTCTGACCTATCTCGCCTATGCCAACCAGCAGTTCAACAATCCCGACCGGATGGAGAACAGAGGCCTGGAGCCTGGCTCGTCCCGGCCGGAAGATCAATTCATCGTCAGCCAGCAACTGCACAGTCTCTACGACTTGCACAGTGACGGCAGCTGCGTCTCCTATTCCTCCCGGCTGCGGCCGATCCTCAACCTGAGGCCGGGCTACCGCATGCCCCCCCTCTCCGCAGCTGCCGGCTCTCCCCATCACCTCAGCTTGGATCTCCATCTGCTGGGCTGGCTGGAGGCAAAATCCTATCGGTACGATGTGATCACAGACGAGGATCTTCATCTGGAAGGCCTGGGCCTGCTGTCCCCCTACAGGGTAGTCCTCACTGGTTCCCACCCCGAGTATTGGACTGGCCGGATGATCGAGGGATTGGAAGGGTATCTGGCAGGGGGCGGTCGCTTCATGTATCTGGGAGGAAACGGCTTCTACTGGGTGACGTTGGTGGACGCGGAGCGTTCCCACGCGATCGAGGTCAGGCGCTGGGGAGGCATGAGGAGTTGCGAGTCCGAACCGGGGCAGTATCACCACAGCACTACCGGCGAAATGGGGGGTCTCTGGCGTTTCCGGAACCGACAGGCGCAGAAACTGGTCGGGGTCGGCTTCACATCCCTGGGGACGGGACCCGGCCGTCCCTACCGACGTCAGCCAGGCAGCTTCGAGCCCAGAGCGGCCTTCATCTTCGAGGGCATTGGCTCAGACGAGCTCATCGGGGACTTTCCTTCATTGGTCCAGGAACAGGGAGCGGCCGGGTTCGAGATCGACCGCTTCGATCTGGCCCTCGGCACACCGGCTCATACTCTGTTGCTGGCCTCATCCTTCGGTCATTCGGATGGATTTCAGTGCGCTCTGGAAGATCTCTTCAGTTTGAGCGGGCCCATGTTCGGCAGTGAGAGCCCGAAGATCCGGGCAGATATGGTCTATTTCGAGACCCCCCGTGGCGGAGCTGTCTTCTCGGTCGGGTCTATCGGCTGGTGCGGCGGCCTTCCCTACAACGGCTACGAGAACAATGTCTCGCGCGTCACCGAAAACGTGCTGAGTCGATTCGCCTCCCAGATTCGCGGGGGTTGACCCTATAGAGCGTCAGCATGAATCTGCATCCCAGGGAGTATGGCTGGGATATATTCTTGCTTCTTCCCAGGACTGGACCAACCATCCATGATACACCGGAAGGACGCGGTGAAGTCCGCCATTGGATCAATAGGACTTTCCTTTTGGATTGAGTTCTAGGAAAGAGGGTAGAAGCAACCGAAAAGAGCCCAAAAGGGGCTGAAATGAGGTGGATGGGGAAATCGAGGGGGATCGAAGGGATTGAGATCGCGTAACGGGGGTGGGAGCGGAGGCGAGGCGATACCAAAGAGCCGGTCGGGAGGGAAAAACAGACACAGGGATATTGCAAGCCCACTGAAGAGCTCGAGCTCTTCAGTGGGGCCAATCCGGAACCTCGTCCCAGAAGAGCGAGTCGTCGGAGGCTCAAACGGCTTGAGCCTGCTGGGGAGAAAGTTCCGCCAGAAAGTGTTCCAGCTTTTGCGGAAACAACCGGGGTGGGGGCGCCCGTTGTGGTCGTTGCCCCTGCTTCAGATCCGCCAGAATCTGGCGGATCAAGCGAGGCTGCTCGATGAGGGCGATCACGCGCAGAGAGCCGCCGCAACCACAGCGCAAGGGATCGACGTCATAGATCTTGCGGAGCAGACGAGCCCAGCTGCGACGGCGCCGGCGGCTGAAGCGCTCGGCCGCGGACTCCTCCTGGGCGGGGGAGTCCTCGGAACCCGGGCCGTGGACGGCTTTCTCCTGCTGACGTCGTTTCCCACGTGAGGCGCTAGCGTAACGACCATAATAACGGACCTGATGCTCATTTCGATCGGGGATGTGCGAGCAGACCCGGGCAATCCAGTCCAGGGCATCCAGGGATTGCAGTGTCCCCTTGGCGGTGCGGTAGAGGATTTGACCCCGATCGCTGTCATAGTCGAGGCGGGAGGCGGCAAAGCTGGGACGTCGAATGTAGGCGGCCAGACGCTCCAGAGCCGGGCGATCCTCGGGAGGGATGGGTCGAGAGCAGTAGACCCCAAATCCGGAGGGAGACCAGGAGCGCAACCTCTCGGCAAACTCAGGGCTCAGTCGGTGCTGGGCCACCATCATCTCCAAGACTCGGTGCTGGAACAGGCGGCTGAGTAAAGAGGAATCGAACCCTGCATATTCCGGACGAAACCGGCCGGTGATTCCAGAGGAAACCGGCCACTGATTCCGGAGCAAACCGGCCACTGATTCCGGTGGGAAACCGGCCACTAGGGCCGGGGTTTCCGGAAGGGTGGCCGGTTTCCCGGAAAGGCGGCCGGTTTCCCGGAATCGGTTTGCACGAGTTGACGGAAGCGACGTTGGACTCCTTCGGTACGATGATTCCTTTTCGGAGGAGCGATCGTGCCGAACCAAAGGAAGTCCATGCGCAAAATCAAAGACTATGGCTTGCAGGCCATAGGTTTTGTTATGGCCAGTACATGGTTATGAAGAGCGCGCGGGCAAAAAGACGCTGTCAGCCTATCCATTCGGCCCGTGTCGCTGAGCATAATGTTCCACTTCTCAGGAGCGCTATGAGGCGATCGGGAGGACGAAAGCGTCCCCGGCGCAAGGCTGGCGGAGTTACCGCCTCGATCGCGTCCAGTTTCTCGCTAGGATCCGTTTCCACATAGATTTCGGTTGTTTGGGTGCTTGCGTGTCCGAGCCAAAGGGAGACTTTTCGTATGTCATGGGTTGCCTGCAACATCAACAGGGCACAGCTGTGACGAAGCACGTGAGGCGAGATGCGCTTGTCGAGCAGTGACGGGCAACTCTGGGCTGCAACGGATGCCTGCTGGCCTAAAATGTACGCGAAGCCGGAACGGCTTAGGGGCTGACCTCGGGAGTTGAGGAAGACCTCGGGCACCGGCGCTTCGCCTCGAATGGCCAGCCAGCTGCGCAAGGCAGTCGCAGTCTCTTTCCATAAGGGCAGGGCCCGTTGTCGTCTTCCCTTTCCCCAGACACGGATTGTGAGCCGGGGCTCGAAGGCTAAGTCTTCCATGCGGAGCGTGATGAGTTCGGACACGCGCAGACCTGCTGCCAGACACACATGCAACAGCGCTCGGTCGCGAGTGCCCTTACGGGTGGCGACGTCGGGGGCGTCAAGGAGAGCCTGTATTTCGGGACGGGTGAGGTAGCTGACGAGACGAGTGCTGGTTTTCTTGACTGGGATTGCCAGAATGCGTCGCACCTGATCCAAGGCCGAGGGGACACGATACTCGATGAAACGCATGAAGGATTTAATGGCCGCCAGTCGGGCATTGCGCGTGCGTGCGCTGTTGCCTCTCTTCCGCTCGAGCTCTTCCAGAAACTTCAAGACCAGTGGGGCGTCGATCTGTTCCAAGCAGAGTTGGGAAGGAGAGACCTTGTACTGCTTGCTGGCAAACTCAAAGAGAAGCAGAAAGGCATGAGCGTAGCTGGCGCAGGTATGAGGACTGGCTCCCCGCTCTTGCGGCAACCGTTGCTGTAAGAAGACACTGATGTGAGGGGCGATGGGGTTCATTGGGATTCTCCTTGCAAGAAGTTCTCTGTGGCGTCTGCAATATCCAGCAGGAGCTGGGGAGTTGCTTGCAGATACCAGTAGGTGTGACTGACTTGGGAGTGACCGAGATAGGTGGAGACGGCGACCATGTGCTGAGCGATCCGATCTCGGCCGTCGGGACAGGATTCGAGCGCCCTCACTACGAAGGTGTGACGAAAATTATGAAGACGCGCAGCCTGCCGAGGCAGTCCTAGCTGCTGGACTAGGGATAAGAGAGTCTGGCGGGCAATGAAGTAGCAAAGGCCTCTGCCGCGCCCGGTGACAAAGAGATGACTGTCCGAGACAAGAGGGCGATGGTGGAGGCGATAATCTTCGAGGGCGGCTTCCGTGGTTTCGTGCAGGGGCAGCAGTCGGCTCTTGCGAAACTTGGTCTTGCGGATTACCAGTCCATCGGCGGTGAGATCATCCAGACGCAGTGCCAGAGCTTCGGAGATGCGCAGACCGGTGACGGCCAGCAAGGCGAAGAGGACGCTGCAGGTGTGGGCACGCGAGGGATCCGAGGAGACCAAGCCGGCAGCCGCTTGAATCAGAGCTTGGACCTGAGAGCGGGTGAAAACAAAGGGGACCGGCCGATGTCGCTGGTGACCGAAGACGCCCCCTGGGGGCAGCTCATGGCGGCTATCTTCCAGCCGCGCATAGCGGGCGAAGCGGATGACGGTTTTCAGGCGACGGTCTCGCTGAGCCACGGAGGGAGCTTGACCTGCCCATTCGACGACGGAGTGGGCGCACACATGTGTCTCGCCTCGTTGGCATGCCTGACGGGCAAAGTTGTGTAGCAGGAGCCCATCATGTCTGAGGTCGAATCCACCCGACCGACGAAGGGAAAGATACGCTTCGATCTGTTGAATCAACATGGTGCCGCTCCAGGCCAGGGAGGCGCTACCTGCCGTAGGAGGTTGACGTCGACCTTGGTGTAAAGCCGGGTGGTGTCAATCGAGCGATGCCGCAAGACGGCTCCAATATCCTGCAGCGAGTGGCCTTGTCGAAGCATTTCGGTAGCGGCCGAATAACGGAGCAGATGGGCCGCTCCCCTCCACTGCGGCTTGACTCCAGCGCGCCGCATCAGCCGCGCGACAGTGCTACTGACTGAGCTACTCCGGGCCAAAGGCCGCCAGGGTGGGTAGGAAGTGACGAACAAGTAATCCCTCTCAAGAGGGGGGCGAGCACGCTCCAAGTAGGCCAGCAGGGCATCACCCACCTCCTGTGTTAAGGGGAGTCGCACCTCCCGTCTTCCTTTTCCACAAAGGCGAAGGCTGCCTTGGTACCAATCGATATCCCGCAGTCGAAGTTCCAGGATGTCCCCCGATCGAAGTCCCAAGCGGGCACACAGAAGCACAATGGCACGATTACGAGTGCCGGCCGGTGTGGCCGGATTGCACGCTGCCAAGATCTTTTCCACTTCCGTGGTGGAGAGATAATGGGGCAGTGAGGCAAGGTACCTTGAGGCCAGTTTGGGAAGGGCTGCGCTCAAGTCGGCAGGACACTTTCCCGTCGCGACCAGATAGCGGAAGAACATCCGTAAAGCGGTGACCATGCTTCGGGGACGACGGCTCCCTAGGGCGCTCACCTGCAGCAGAAGGAAACTACGAAGGGCCCGCACATCAAAGCGGCTCGGGTCCTCCCCTAAATGTTGTAAGAGACTCAAGATGAAAGGTCGATAGCAGCCCAGGGTGGATTCCAGGGCACCGCGGTGGGTTCGCATCCAGTGGCAAAAATCCCTGAAGAGCTGAGATTCGGTGGCACCTCCTCCGGTGGGCCGCATGCCCAGCATGATGAAGATGCTCCGGCATCCGGACGGGAGCATCTACCTGAACACGCAGTCTACGGATTCCTCGAGGGGACTGGCGAGGAGTCGTGATGATGGCAAGACCTGGACCATCCTTCCCATCCGTTTTTCCCCGGAAGTGCCCGAAGGACAACATGCGGCCGGTTTCGGAATCAGCTCCGACGGCAAGCTCTGGTTGATCCACCAGGGGAATCCGCGCTCTCAGGGTGGAGAGGAACTGAGGTATCGTGAGAGACAGATTTTCGTGGCGACTTCCAGCGACGGTGGCGTGAGCTGGAAGAGCACTCCCTTCGACTTCAGCCGTTTCTCGCCTGGAGGCGACAATGACCCCTATACCGTGGGACAGGTAGCCTGGTGTTACCCCAACTTCATCGCCAGGCCCGACGGTGCCATGGCATTCTCCATGAGCATGCGCTACGCCGACTGGGATGGCTGGATGCAGCCGGACCAGTCGAGACCGGGAGTACGGGATGTAATGGTTCGAAGCCTGGACGGTGGCAAGACCTGGGCCGATCCGACGGTTGTGCATCAGCATGCCACCGAGACCGACTATGCCGTCGACCCCACGAATTCTAAACGCATTTTGGCCCTGTCCAGGAAACAGCGTCAAGTACTTCCCGGAGAGGATCCGCACGAGGTGGCGCGACTCACGGGGGCTCCCGCACCCGGCGAACCCGGTGGGATCTACCCCTATAAGGGATCGGTCTTGCTCGAGTCGAGCGACGGAGGTCGGACGTTCCGAGAGGTCCCCAACAGCTATACTGGATTCTATGCCCACCGCGGCACCATCTATTGGAGCCCGGAAGACGTGGTCATCGTGAGCCACAACACCGGCTACTACCAGGACCTTGTGCCTCCGGCAGCGCGTCGATGTGCTCGCATCAGCCTGGATGGAGGAAGAACCTGGGTAGATGGGTCCAGGGCAGGGATCCCCTATATGAACCAGTCCACCCGCTTGACCGACATCATTGCCTACAACACCATCGCCGTGGGCAAGGACAGCTTCTTCTCTGCCTACAGCATCATGTCGGAGCCCGCGGGGAATCGGCGGCTGGGTTCGTCTGAGGGATTCTTCTGGAGCTTCACCCGCGGCTCGAAGTAGGGTCCGCCAATCGGAAACGCGAGAGACGCAGCTTTGGCCTCCGGCCGCTGCGCCGAAGCCCTTCAAAGGCAACTCGGATCATCTTCCTGAAGAATACTGATAACGAATACAGGTAAGTGATGAATGAGGGTTTTCCACGCCGCCAGGTTACAATGTACAGATGTATGGCAAGTCGGATGCGAAGACTCCAGAGGAATACATAGCGGGCGTCGACGAGCACCGCCGTGACGATATCCAGCAGCTTCATGACTTCATTCGCGAGATTGCCCCGGAGCTCGAGCCGACGATGGAATTCGGGATGCTGGGGTACGGCAGATTCCACTACAAGTATGCCAGCGGTCGCGAAGGCGAGTGGATGAAGATCGGCGTAGCCAGCAACAAGCGTTACATCTCCTTCTATTGCTGTAGCGCCGACGAGCAGGGTTACGTGGCCGAGCGCTACAGGGAGCGTTTGCCGAAAGCCAGCATCGGAAAGAGCTGTGTACGCTTCAAGCACCTCTCGGACCTCGATCTGGAGGTGCTCGGGTCGCTCATCCGGGAGACAGCGAAAGGCTCGTGGGGAATCTAGCGTCTGGACCATTCTGAGACCAGATCCCGCACCTCGTTAGAGGAAGTGCCCGCCGGGATGACGGCCGAAGGAGTGTGCGCCGCGATTCTAGAGCACAGACACTCGGCCGTCGGGGGTCAGTGGGTGTAGACCTCGGGTCTGCGATCCGGGATGTGTCTGTTCTCACCCGGCGAGGGCACCTGGCCCAGGTCGATCGTGGTGATGGCAAAGCGCTGCTTCTCGTCGCTGGTGTCCTGTTCGACCTTTCCGTCCGGTCCTGTTACCAGTGCCTGGGAGGGATGGGTGAAGGCGATGAAGATGCCATTTTCATAGGCGCGCGTGCGCATCATGGCGCGGTTGAGGTCGTTGTGGAATCCGTAGGTGGGATTGAATACGACCCGCGCGCCCTTCATAGCCAGTGTTCTCGTTGTCTCGGGCCAGCGCCGGTCGGCGCAGATCATGACCCCGAACTTCCCGAAGTCCGAATCGAAGACGTCAAGATGTCCGCCGGGCGTGTACTTGTGATCGTGGCTCTGGAGATGCAGCTTGTCGTAGGAGCCGACGAGTCTTCCCTCGCGGTTGAAGATGAGCGCCGAATTGTAGGCCACGTCGCCCACCCTGCGCGTACAGCCGTAGATCAACCAGATCCGATTGCGCCGCGTCCACTCGGCGACGGCACGCGTGTACTGTGAGGTTTCCGGGTCGATCGCATATCGAAGCATGTCCTCCTTGCGCACGGATTTCTCGGTGGACACGTAGCCATCGAGAAAGCACTCGGGGGTAACGACGACGTCGACTCCCTGCTCGTGCTCGATGGCTCCGAGGACGTCCATCAGGGCGTGATGGTTCAGGTCGAGCTTACCCTTCTCGGGAACGATCTTGACCTGGGCGACGCGGATGGAAAGTCGCTGCGGCGACAGCTCCGTCGGCGGGGCAGTCGGATTCTCAGCCACGGGGTCGGCACCCGGATTCTCGCCACAGCCCTGAAATAGAGCGGTCAATAGAATCATTCCAAGGATCGCGACAGACGAGACCCATCGACCGGACTGCTCGAGCACCCCCTGCCCCCGGGATGTTGGGTTCGACATTGTCTTCACGGTCGAGCAGCCGCCTTCGCTGGCGGCGTGCGGACAGGCGAAGTAAGCCGGTACCGCTCCCACCGCTTCTATCCTGGATCGGGACTCTCCCAGCGGCCGTTGCTAACCCATGATCTCACTGATCTGGTCGCGAGTCGAGAGCGACATACGGGCGTTAAAGTAGGATTTGTCCGGGGTGTAACAGCATGTGTATCCTAGAGTAATCAGGTAGTGTATGAGAACGAACGTTTTTCTAGACGATGATCTGGTGGAAGAGGCTCGGAAGCTGACCGGGATCAAGACCAAGCAAGAGTTGGTGAACGAGGCCCTTCGGGTTTTGATCGAAAGTCAGAAACGCAAGAGCCTTCTTGAGATCAGCGGAAAGATCCAATTCGCGCCCGGCTACGACCACAAGGAGTTGCGGAGAGATTCCTCTTGATCGTGCTGGACACCTCGGTGCTGGTGGACTTCCTTCGAGGAACGGCTCCGGCTGCCGCTGAACGGCTCCGGCAGATGGAGGATCAGGGTACTCCCTTCGTGCTACCGGCGATCTGCTGCCAGGAGGTGCTTCAAGGCGCGAAAGATTCCAGGGAGTGGGGGCTACTGCTTTCCTATCTCGACACCCAGCGCATCCTCTATCCCAAGGCATCATGGTCTTCGTGCGCAGAAGCCTCCCGTATCTTCCTCGCACGCCGACGCCTGGGCATCACGATCCGATCGACCCAAGATTGCCTGATCGCCCAGATGGTAATCGAGCAGAACGGCATTCTGCTTCATGACGATGAAGATTTCAAACGGATCAAGGGAGTCCGGCCCCTCCGGACGGTGAGGCAGTAGATTGCGTGTAAACCATCCTACCCCTCAATCTGACCATATCCTCGCCCTACGACTTTCGTAATAGTAGGGGAGTTCTGACGACACCTCTACTCACCAAATCCTGGAGTGTGGCCCTTCTGGGATTTTGGTTCTAGGACGTGGCGGCGGTCTCCAGGCCGCTAGCTGGGCGGCGTGGGATGCGGCCTTCCTCGAGGTAGCTCAGCTCCTCGTCCTCCTGGGTGTACTGAACTTACGCTAAGGAATCATCTGGTCAAGTGCGTCCTGACGACGGGCACACGTTGGAAAAGATCCGATAGGAAAGCGCTGATGGTGTTTGCTGGAGCTTGGCCCTTCCCGAGGCTGCTTCAGCGGCCTGGCGCGAAGCGTATTAGACCGGTCCTTCAGGGCCGGGAATCGGCGCGACATGACGGGCGAGCCCGCTTCAGCGGGCTTCTCGAATGAAGGCTTCAGCCAGGGTCCGGTCCGAGGAACCACAGCGCTCCCTTGAAAACGGGAATTCACGGACTCTTTGCAAACCTCAATCAAGCTTCTCTCTTCGAGACAAAACTGGATCCAGCCAGCTCGACTCACTACAAGGGGATCACAGGAAGGCTCGAAAACTGCCCCGTCTCCGGACCCAGCACCAGGACGGTCGCCGCCACTTTCCCGCTTTCCACACGGACCACCAGCGTGCCGTCCAGATCGCGGCTGTCCACGTTGGGAAAGAGCTCGTCGATGAATCGCGCCAGATGAGCACCGGCTGCGAAATCAGGTGGGCTGCTGCTGGCGATCTCCTGACCTTCCCGCGAGCGCAGCTCCAGCCTCAGCCAGCGCTCCCAGGACATTCTCAACCACCGCCTTACGAGGATGATGGAAATTGCCACCCTGTCCCGCACCCACAGAGATGATCGCCACCTCAGGCCGGAGCAGATTCATCCAGTCGCTGTTCGTGGACGATTCACTGCCATGGTGATTCACGTGCAGGACATCGACGCCGTCGGCGGAGAGCACCGGAGCCGTCCCGCCCGAAGTCAGCGCCTGGGCCAGCAGAGTCTCAAGGTTGACCTGATTGGTGGACCTCCCGGTACAGGCTTCATTCTCGTCTCCACCGCCCAGGTCACTCGCCCAGAGATAGTCGAAAGATCCAAACCGGATCAGCGCTGCCACCGACAGATCGTTCTCGTTGTTCTCAGCACCCTGGACGTGCCCGAAGCCGATCACCTCCCCCGCCACGGCCACGACGGTGAGCCTAGTTCCACCTCCCAGACCGATCACCTGGCCCAGCGGAACCTTCTCCGGTCCGCCTGCCGTGGTGGTAGCACAGGCCGCCTTGTAGTCTGCCGCGGTAAGGGTAGGATGGGAGCTGCCATTGAAGTAATTCTTCACGCGAACGTCATAGCCGGCCTCGATCACTTCATCCAACCCGCCCACATGGTCGGCATGGAGATGCCCGGCGATGGTGTAATCCAATCCGTCCGGAGGAACGAGTCCAATACTTTCAAGGTAGGGGACCACTTCACCCAACCCCTTCCCATTGTCTCCAGCCTCCATGAGCACGGTAGTGCCATCGGGTCCGATCACCAGAATCGAACTCCCCTGCTGGACATTGATGTAGTGGATCTCATACAGAGACGAAAAACCAGCCGGACTGCAAACCGGCGAGGACGAGCCCCTCCCCTGTCCCCCATCCCCAAAAGCCTCCAAGCTCAGAAGGGCCTGCGTCAGGACACTGCGCGACCAAAACTATGTTGGATGGGCGCAGCTGTTTTTCGCATAATATGCGAATTCCCGGCAACCTGACATACCATCTCTTCTCGACATGCCCCCCCCCGCAGCACCACCTGGTCCATGTGGGAATCTACCGCCTTACAGCGATCTCCCTGTGGATTTCGCGTCGGCTGAGTAATTCTTGATCATCCCATCTCACCGTCGGTGAAGGTGAAGAGGTAGGCGATCTCCAGCTAGTCCGTTTGACTTGATGTATCTGAACGGATACGATTTGTGGGTGTACCAACTTCAGCAAACAGACACGTTCGCCAGATGGTTAAGAAGGCTGCGCGACGCAAGATCAAAAGCTCGCATTCTCGCGAGGTTGGAGTCTGCGCGGCTGGGTGGTTTGGGCGACTGTAAGGCGGTAGGTTCCGGAGTCCGCGAGATGCGAATCCACACCGGAGGGGGCTATAGAGTCTATTTCGTCCAACGAGAGAAGATTCTTCTCATCCTTCTTTGTGGAGGCTCGAAGTCCAGCCAAAGCACGGATATCAGGCGTGCCAAGCAGCTTGCCAAAGAAATCGAGGACTGATGACCATGGCCAAAGTAACAGAATTTGATCCGAGTGCGTTTCTCGACGACGAGAAGGTTATTGCAGAGTATTTGACCGCAGCCTTAGAGGACGACAATCCTGATGTTTTTCTCGCTGCAGTAGGCAACGTTGCGAAAGCTCGTGGCATGACGGCTATAGCGGAGAGCACTGGCTTGGGCCGCGAAAGTCTATATAAGGCGATGGCTCCAGGAGCCAAGCCGCGCTATGACACCGTATTGAAGGTGCTACATAGCCTGGGTGTCAAGGTTACAGTGTCAGCGGCCTAGCTGGGCTGTGGATTTGCCGTCCAACAACCGCGCGGTGCGGGCACGGTTATAGATAGCGTGCCTGCGGTTCTATACTCGCACCGGCGTTGCAACAACTGAGCTGTCGGCCAGCCAGATCCACGATTAAGCAGCGGTTCTGACAGTGATCCCGAGCTATCTGGATCTCCTCGAAAGCGAAAACCCAGCGCATCACGTTTGACGTTAATGACGCGCTGCATTACCATTCTTGGGTGATCGTCTCGTTCAAGGATGCTGACACCGAGGCACTTGCAGTCGGGAACAGGGTCAGACGGTTTCAGAAGGTTGAGAAAGTAGCGCGGCGCAAGCTGCGGCAGTTGCAAATCGCAGGTCGCATCGACGATCTTCGCGTTCCGCCTGGTAACAGGCTTGAAGCGCTGAAGGGGGATCGGGCGGGCCAATACAGCATCCGCGTGAACGATCAGTTCCGCATCTGCTTCCGCTGGACAACTGTAGGTGCCAAAGATGTGGAGATCGTTGATTATCACTAGGGAGTAGGATCTATGCCAAAGCTAAAACCGGTGACACCGGGAGAGCTGTTGTTTGAGGAGTTTCTGAAGCCCATGGGCATTTCACGGTATCGCTTGGCCAAGGAGATCGCAGTTCCTGCCCAGCGAATCGGTGAGATCGTCGCTGGCAGGCGCTCCATTACGGCAGACACGGATCTGCGCATGTGCAAGTTCTTTGGTCTCTCGAAGGGATATTGGCTGCGAGCGCAGGCAGCATACGATACAGAGGTGGCGGAGGAGGCTCTGCACGACACGTTGGAAAAGATCCGGACGTGGTCCGGAAGCCCCACTCGTGTGAGAAAATCGGCCTAACACGGCGATGAATCCGCCGCCGCAGATTCCGCCCGTTCCGAGTACGCGGATTAGGTTCAGGATCGGACCGCAACAGGAATCGTTCAGCGGCGCGGGTTATCGCCAATCCGTGTGGATGCCCTGAAACAACCCAAGAGCCGAATGGCGACAAATCACCAGGATCTCAAATCCACCCTCTGGGAAGCCGCCAACATCCTGCGCGGCTCTGCGGTGGATCGGACGGACTGGAAGGGCTACATCCTGCCCCTGCTGTTCTTCAAACGGATCAGTGACTGTTGGGATGAAGAGACGGCGGAAGCGGCCGAACTCTTTGGGGACGCTGATCCTGGACACTTCGAGGAGATCCACCGGTTTCAATTGCCCGACGGGTGCCATTGGAATGACGTCCGAGCCACTGCCCAGAACGTCGGAACAGCGCTCAAGCACGCCATGCAGGAGATTGAACGTGCCAACCCGGATACGCTCTACAGGGTGTTCGGGACTGCCGATTGGGGAAACCGCGAGAAGTTCACCGATGAGCTGCTCAAGGACCTGATCGAAGGATTCTCGACGATCTCGCTGGGCAACACCGCCGTCGACACCGACATCCTCGGCGACGCCTACGAGTATCTCGTCGGCAAGTTCGCTGACGTCACCCGGCGCAACAAGGCCGGCGAGTTCTACACCCCCCGTAGCGTGGTGCGGATGATGGCCGAGATCCTCGATCCCAAGGAGGGCGAGTCAATTTACGACCCCGCCTGCGGCACCGGCGGGATGCTGCTCGCCGCCATCGACCACGTGAAGCGCGGCGGAGGCGACCCGCGCACCTTCTTCGGCAAGATCTACGGCCAGGAGAAGAACCTCACGACCTCCTCGGTCGCCCGCATGAACCTCGTCCTTCACGGAATCGAGGATTTCCAGATCGCCCGCGAGGATACGCTCCGCAATCCTGCCTTCACCGATGGGGCCGGTGGCCTGGCCACCTTCGACTGCGTGATCGCCAATCCACCGTTTTCGCTCAAGGAATGGGGACGCGAGGTATGGGAGAACGACCCCTGGGGCCGAGCGCAGTACGGCCTGCCCCCGGACGGCTACGGCGACTAAGCGTTCGTCCAGCACATGATCGCGTCGATGGCCCAGGGAGGAAGCAGCCGCATGGCGGTCGTGCTGCCGCAAGGCGCACTCTTCCGCAAGAGCGCCGAAGGCAAGATTCGTGAGGCCCTGCTCAAAGAAGACATGATCGAAGCGGTCATCGGCCTCGCGCCGAATCTCTTCTATGGCACCGGCCTCGCCGGCTGCGTCGTAATCCTCCGACGCAAGAAACCCGCCGAGCGGAAGAACAAGGTGCTCATCATCGATGCCTCGAGCCTCTTCCGGAAGGGCCGCGCCCAGAACTTCCTCGACCCTGAACACGGCGAGCAGATCGTCGACTGGTTCCGGGCCTTCGAGGATGTCGAGGACCGCGTCAAGGTGGTCACCCTCGATGAAATCAAGGACGAAGGCTGGACACTTAGCATCTCCCGCTACGTCCTGCCGCCCCTCAGGAAGGACATTCCTCCGCTGCCCGAGGCCGTCGCCGCGTTCAAGGAAGCGCTCAAGGAAGCACGCGCCGCCGAAGACCACCTCCGCACAGTGCTGACCGATGGAGGGTGGCTGGCATGAGCGATCACCTCTCGCAGAAGGAGCTCGAATCCTACCTCTGGGGCGCGGCCACGCTGCTGCGCGGGCTTATCGATGCCAGCGACTATAAGCAGTACATCTTCCCGCTACTCTTCTTCAAGCGGATGTCGGATGTCTGGGATGAGGACTACCGCGAAGCCTTCGAGGACTCCGAGGACGAGGGCTACGCGACAGCGACGGCCAACGACCGCTTCACCATTCCCGAAGGAGCGCACTGGAAGGACGCCCGCGATGCCTCACGGGATGTCGGCCGGGCTCTGCTGAACGCCTACCAGGTGATCGAGGCCGCCAACCAACAGCGGCTGCAGGGCGTTTTCGGTAGCGCCGCCTGGACCGACAAGGCCCAGATGCCCGACGAAACGCTCAAGAACCTCATCGAGCACTTTTCGAAGCACACCCTGAGCCTCGCCAACGTGCCCGAGGACGAGCTCGGCAACGGCTACGAGTACCTCATCAAGCAGTTCGCTGACGACAGCGGCCACACCGCGCAGGAGTTCTACACCAACCGTACGCTCGTGCACCTGATGGCACAGATGCTCGAACCCAAGGCGGGCGAGACCATCTACGACCCGACCTGCGGCACCGGCGGCATGCTCATCTCGTGCCTGGCCGAAGTGAAGCGAAACGGTGGCGACACCCGCACCATCGGCCTCTACGGGCAGGAACTCATCAACATCACCGCGGCCATCGCCCGCATGAATCTGGTGCTGCATGGCGTCTCCGACTTTGACATCCGCAGCGGCAATACGCTGCACGATCCCGCTCTGATCGAGGCCGACCGGCTCAAGACCTTCGATGTGGTCCTCGCCAATCCACCCTATTCCATCAAGAAATGGAACCGCGATGCGTGGCAGAGTGACCCGTGGGGCCGCAACTCCCTCGGCACACCGCCGCAGGGCCGCGCCGACTACGCCTTCTTCCAGCACATCCTCAAGAGTATGGACCCGAAGACGGGCCGCTGCGCGATCCTGTTTCCGCATGGGGTGCTCTTCCGGAACGAAGAAGCCGAGATGAGGCAGAAGCTCGTCGAGAAGGACCTGCTTGAGTGCGTCCTCGGCCTAGGAGGTGGGCTCTTCTACAATTCCCCAATGAAGGCGTGCGTAATTCTCTGCCGTTCGTCGAAACCGGAGAGCCGCAAGGAAAAGGTACTCTTCATCGACGCCGTTGACGAAGCACAAGAGCGATCACCGAGCTTCTTGCGTCCGGAGAACCAGGAGAAGATCTCGGATGCATATATGGCCTTTGCAGACCAAGAAGGATTCGCACGAGTAGTCGACACCAAAGACATCCTCGCTTTGGATGGCAGCCTTTCGCTCGCTCGCTACATCCAACGTCCATTTGGAGACGGGGATGATTCTGAGCACGCTGACCTGGGATCTGCCTGGGCTGCGTTTGAAGAGGAGGGCATGAACTTTTGGTCGGAGATGAACGCTCTCTTTGCCATGCTCGATAGCGTGTCGACAAAGGAGGCTTGCAATGACTGAGTCCTCCAAATTGAAGTGGGAGACTCATCGCTTCGACGAGATGGCGATTGAGATCAAGGATCGAGTCGAAGATCCTCGGACCTCTGGGTTTGATCGATATGTAGGTCTTACGCACCTGGACGCAGGCTCCCTGAAGATCTGGCGATGGGGTTCTACGCAAGATGTCGAGAAAACAAAGATGCTCTTCAAATCCGGGGACATCATTTTTGGTCGCCGAAACGCGTACTTACGTAGGGTTTCCGTCGCGGACTTCGACGGCGTTTGTTCGGCACACGCCATGGTTCTTCGCGCCCGACCTGAAGTTGCGTTGCCTGGCTTCCTACCGTTCTTCATGCAGACGGAGCCGTTTTGGCAGGCGGCTCTTCGCAACTCAGCCGGGTCACTTTCACCAACGATCAACTGGTCGAATATCGCGAAGGAAAAGTTCGCCCTGCCAGCGCTAGAGGAGCAGCAGCGAATTGTGGAGGCGCTAGGTGCGATGGATTCTGCGCGCGAGGCTCTGATCGCGACACGACATCATCTTCAGGCCTGTGTCGAGGCATTCCTCGAGTCCAAGGTAGGGGATTTCGGCGGACAAGCGGCATTAGACCACAGTGGGTCACCTTTGGCTGGGGCAGGAAGCTCGCCGGAGCTACCCCTCTCAGATTGCTGTGAGCTGATTACTGATGGAGATCACAACCCTCCAGAGCGCGTCGAAAAGGGGCATCCCGCACGTAGTTGTGAACAATGTCCGCAGTGGCCAAGTTAGCTTCGAGGGCTGCACCTACTTATCGCCTAGAGACTACGAACGTGTGCTGAAGCGCTACAAGCCCAGGCGCGGTGACGTGTTGCTCGTGTGTGTCGGAGCAACAATCGGCCGGGCGGGGGTTGTTGGTAAAGAGGAGCGATTCTCGACAGATCGCAGCCTTGCAGTCGTTCGCTTTGACAAGTCGAAGGTTCTCCCGCAGTTCGGGTTTGCAGTGATCCGCAGCAGGTTCGTGCAGCGACAGATATTGGCCTACTCAATTGGCTCAGCGCAGCCGCACCTCTACCTCGGGGACATCCGCAGAATTACGATACCTGTCCCGCCGATTGCGAATCAGACAGCCGCGCTTGAAGTCGTCCAAAGAATCAATGAGGCAGAGTTGTGGATTGGGCAGAGACACGATGTACAGGCACAGCTCCGAAACGGTCTACTCAAGTCGGCGATGGAGGGGACTACCTCATGAGCTTCAGCGAAGCCAACACTATCGAGGCCTTTGTCCGCGACCTGCTTTGTGGGGCATCACACATCACACCGCAGTCGGACCCGGTCTCGCCCAGCGCACCGGTCAGATCTCCGGCCTCGGCTGGCACTACCTCGCCCACGAAAACCTCCCCCGTCAGCCCCAGGAAGCACTCGTCGAGGAACACCTCCGCGACGCCCTAATCCGCCTGAACCCCACCATCGCCGCGCAGCCCGATCGCGTCGACGATGTGCTCTACCGGCTGCGGGCGATCATCATGGGCGTCCGCAGCGATGGCCTCGTCAAGGCCAACGAGGAGTTCGCCGCCTGGCTCACCGGCGAGAAGTCGATGCCCTTCGGCGAGAACGGCGAGCACGTCACCATCAAGCTCATCGACTTCGACGACCTCGGCGCGAACAAGCTCGTTGAACGTGTGGTTGCTGGCCACCCGAAGAAGGGCCTGATCTGGCACTTCCAGGGATCTGGGAAATCTCTGCTGATGCTGTTCGCCGCCCGCAAGCTGCGGCTCCACCCGGCGCTCAAGAACCCGACGGTGATGATCGTGGTTGACCGCGTAGACCTCGACACCCAGATCTCAGGCACCTTCTACGCCTCCGACGCGCCCAACCTGGTCAAGGCTGAAAGCCGGATGGCCCTGCAGGATCTGCTTGAGAAGGACGTGCGCAAGATCATCATCACTACGATCTTCAAGTTCGGCGAAGCCGAGGGTGTGCTCAACGCGCGCGACAACATCATCGTGCTAGTGGACGAGGCGCACCGCACGCAAGAGGGTGACCTGGGCCGTAAGATGCGCGATGCCCTGCCCAACGCGTTCCTCTTTGGCCTGACTGGCACGCCGATCAACCGAGCCGATAAGAACACCTTCTACGCCTTCGGGGCCGAGGAAGACGCCAACGGCTACTTGAGCCGATACGGTTTCGAGGACTCGGTCCGGGATGGGGCCACGAAGGAGCTGCACTTCGAGCCGCGACTACTCGACCTGCACATCGACCAGGAGGAGATCGACCAGGCTTTCAAAGAGCTGACCGGCGGCTTGAGCGATCTGGAGCGCGACCTGCTCGGCAAGATGGCGGCCAAGATGGCCGTCCTGATCAAGACGCCAGACCGTGTCGCCGCGGTCTGCGCGGACATCGCGCAGCATTTTCAGGAGAAGGTCGTCCCCAACGGCTTCGGTGCCCAGGTGGTCACCTTCGACCGTGAAAGCTGCCTGCTCTACAAGAGGGAGCTCGATAGGCACCTGCCGACCGAGTTTTCGGACATCGTGATGTCGGTCAATGCCGGTGAGGGCGACTACGCCCCATACCGCCGCGAGCGGGATGCGGAGGAGAAGCTGCTCGACCGCTTCCGCGAGCCGAACGACCCGCTCAAGATCCTGGTGGTGACCTCCAAGCTGCTCACCGGTTTCGACGCGCCAATCCTACAGACCATGTACCTCGACAAGCCGATGCGGGACCACACCCTGTTGCAGGCGATCTGCCGCACCAACCGTCCCTACGGGCAGATGAAGTCGCACGGACTCATCGTCGACTATATCGGCGCCTTCGACGACGTGGCCCAGGCGATTCAGTTCGATGAGGAGGGCATCACCCGCGTGGTGACCAACATCGGCGAGCTGAAGTCGAAACTGCCCGAGGCGATCCAGAAGAGCCTGGCCTACTTCAGCGGTGTCGACCGGACCCTGGAAGGCTACGAAGGCCTGATCGCCGCCCAGGAGTGCCTGCCAGACAATGAAATCCGTGACCGCTTCGCCGCCGATTGCAGCTATCTGGCCCGTCTCTGGGAAGCGATCTCTCCGGATCCGGTATTGCGTGACTTTGAGACCGATTACCGCTGGATCGTCCAGGTCTACGAGTCGGTGAAACCCTCGACTGGCACGGGGAAGCTGCTCTGGCACAAGCTCGGGGCCAAGACCATCGAGCTGATCCATGAGAACGTGCGCGTCGAAGCGGTGCAGGACGACCTCGAGACCCTTGTGCTGGATGCCGACCTGCTGGAAGCCGTTCTGGGCACCCCTGATCCGAAGAAGAAGTCCAAAGAAATCGAGATCAAGGTGGCACGCAGGCTGCGCAAGCACTTGCACGATCCGCGTTTCAAAGCCCTGGCCGAACGGCTCGAGGCCCTGAAGAACCGGCACGAAAAGGGCCCGCTAAGGAGCGTCGAGTTCCTCAAGGAGCTGCTCCACCTGGCCAAGGACGTAGTGGCCAGCGAGCAGGCGGAGCCGCCCATCGAGGACGAGGACCGTGGTAAGGCCGCCCTGACCGAGCTCTTCGAGGAAGCGAGCAACGCCGACACGCCTGTCATGGTCGAGCGCGTAGTGGGCGACATCGATGAGATCGTACGAATCGTCCGTTTTGATGGATGGCAGAACACACACGCCGGAGAACGGGAAGTGAAGATGGCTCTTCGGAAGACGCTCTTCAAGTACCTGCTGCACCAGGACCAGGAGCTTTTCGGGAAGGCGTACAAGTACATAGCGATGTATTACTGATGGCGGGTCATCTCACAACAGCTTGCAAGAGGACGGCCGCTGCGTGGCTCTGATCGAACTCGGCGAAGTACAGTGAGTTTCTAACCACGGATCATCACGCCCTGATAACTGAGGTAGAATGGGGAAGATGAGTGAGCCTGCACAGGACGTACTCAACGCGGCGCTGAAGCTTCCAGTGCCTGAGCGAGCGCAGGTGGCTGCAGAGCTGCTGGCAAGTTTGGACGGTGAGAGCGATGCTGATGTCGAAGAGGCATGGGCAGCAGAGATTGAGCGAAGGGTCGAGCGAATCCGCACAGGCAAGGCAACCGGTCGACCCTGGTCCCAGGTCCGAGACGATCTTCAACGCCGCAAGTAATGCCTCAGCTCATCGTTCTTGATGACGCTGAAGATGAACTCACCGAAGCCGAGGAATGGTACGAGCCGAAGCGGAAGGGTCTTGGTTCGGAATTCGTTTCCGCGATCAATGAGGCGCTTAATCGGATTGTGCCGCACCCTGGTTCAGCACCTTTACATTCTCTTCCGGCTGAATCCAGCGGCGTGAGAACGTTTCAGGTCAGACGATTTCCCTATTCGGTCGTGTACCTCAATGAAAGAGACACTATCTGGGTGGTTGCGTTCGCACATCAGCGTCGCCACCCAGGCTACTGGCAAGACCGCTCCGGAAACGGCTAGGACCGGAGCACAGCTATTCCGAGAATCGGTCACGGCGATGTGTCCTTGGATTTGGTGATGCGGTAGATGCGGCCGGGTTGGCCTTTGGCTTCGTGAGTAAAAGTTGCCAGGAACAAGTCGGCCCCACGAATCGTCAGATAGTAGGGGACAATGTCTGGAGGCAAGAGGCTGCTGATGTCTTCCCACTGGCCGGTTTTGAAGTCCCGCCACGACGAGAAGTCCCGCCACGACGAGAATCGAATGAACTTCATCTCATTGCAGTCTGTCCCCTGTGCATAGGCTGGACAGAAGTAGGACGTCACATACCACTGCCCCGCATAGAACTCGATGTCGTTGGGTATGAGTCCAGTGGTGCTCCAGCTTCCCGCCGTCGTGTCGCGTTTCTTGCCGAAGCTCGTGAACACACGGAACTGCTGTTTTGAAAAATCTTCGATCTCGACGATCTTCCCGACACTCGAACCCACAACGTAGACCTTGTTGTCCACAATCGTCAGGGCTCGCGAGTAACCGAGATCCTGCGAGAGGTCGAGTGAGGATTCGCTTTGACCGAATCCACGGAAGCGAAAAACCGTCGCTTGATTCGGATTGAGTGCGTACATCCAACCCTCGCCGTCGATGACGATGTCGTGCGGACGATCGAGCTTCACGTCGGCGAGCGTCTCGGCCATCTGCTCGATCTGAGGCAGATTCAGATCGCGGAACGAGACCAGGCGATGGCGACCGGTGTCGGTGGCATAGTACAAGCCATCCCGTGGATTGTACGCGACCGCATGCGGATCTTCGAAGATCATCAGGGGTGACTCGCGAAATCTGTCGCGACCATTGTCGCGAGAACGAAGCCGACTTCCTGCCGTGACAATCTCCTGCTTTCCTCGGAACAGGATATGGGTGCAGCCGGGAAACGTGCCATTCGTCGGAGCGTACTCGCTTACCCGGAGATCCCCCGCCTCTGTCGCGATCTGCGAAAAGATTGCGTTGTTTGAACCCACAAAAACCAACACCCCGCCGGCGACACACGCCATCCACCCTCTCGACCAGGTGACCCGGCGGATCCTGCGGAGAATCGGAACGTTCATGGTTGATCTCCGCACAATTCAGATAGGCGTCAGAGCCAGGTGAACGCGGAGCGCCTCATCCAGATCCCTCCGGGCCTGCGCACTGATTTGCCCTGCTGTCTGGACCACTCGTCGCCGGTCGTAGGTCATCACCATCGAGGCGTTGGCCACTCGGGCCTGCCGCAGGCTGGATCTGGTCAGCATCTTCCTATCCCAACAGATCGGTTTGGGGCCCTTCAAGCTCACCCAGCAGTTCCTCGACATCCTCTCGATCGTTTGCGTAGTCCTTGGTCAGCTGGCGTCGCCGCTCCTGGGCCGCCCGGTGGTAGAGACCCTCCCTCAGGAGCTCTCGGGCCAACCGAGCCCGCGGCGTTCCAAGCTTCTTGGCGTAGTCTTCCAGTTGCATGGCCGTGTCATCATCGAGTGTCAGATTGAGTCGTGACATGACACAGATCATAACGCATCGCGAGGGGGGATAACTCTGGCTAGTCCACTGTTCTTCGGCGGTTTGAGGTCGCTCATAGCCGGGTCAGTAACACGGTGTGTACCCCATTGATCATCGCGGTTCGCTCCTATAGCCTGGAGCTCAGTCAAAACCGTGATCTCCAGGGACAGGTAGGAGGGACAATGAGACCAAAGGCGGCACTTCTTTCGGTGGGTTCCCTGGTGTTTTCATTAGCGCTGGCGACGCCGGCAGCGGAAGCCACCGAGTCCGAGGAACCCGTCGACATCGGCTCTCGCCTGGAGCTGTTCGTGGATGACTTCCTCATCGATTCCATGGACGGGGTCCATCTCAAGCTGCACACTCCCGTCTCTGCCGGGAGGATCATTTCCTTTGATAAGCCCTGGGAGGGCAATACCAGCGACTATCACACCGTATTCCGGGACGGAGAGGGCTACCGGATGTACTATTCGGGAACCAGCCACCCGGATTATGCCGACCAGGACCAATTGCGGCCGGGCGAAAAGGTCGTTCCCCAACACGGGTCCGTCACCTGCCTGATCGAAAGCAGGGACGGGATCGAATGGTTTCGGCCCTCCCTGGGCCTGGTCGAGTTCCAGGGTTCCAGGGACAACAACATCGTCTGGAAGGAAGAGGCAGGTTGCTGCTTCGCTCCCTTCAAGGACGGGAATCCCGATGCACCGCCCGACCAACTCTACAAGGCCTTGGGAAACGTGGGGAGCTGGCCCAAGTCCGTCCTGATGGCCTTCGTGTCGCCCGATGGTAAACGCTGGAGTCGGGCCAGCCCCGAGCCCGCCATCACCGATGGCAAATTCGATTCTCTGAACGTGCCCTTCTGGGATCCGGTCCGGCAGCAATACGCCGCCGTCTATCGGGATTTCGACGGTGTCCGCAGCCTGAAGTATGCCACCTCGAACGACTTTCTCGAGTGGACCCCGGGGCAGTGGGCAGAGTACGGAAACACCGCCCGTGAAGAGCTCTATACCAACGCCACCACTCCCTATTTCCGCGCCCCCCACATCTACATCTCACTCCCCAAGAGATTCGTGCCCTGGAGAACCTTTCACTCCACCAACCCCTACCCGGGCGTCTCCGAGGGAGTCTTCATGACCAGCCGGGATGGGGTGCACTGGGACCGGCGCTTCATGGAGGCCTACATCCGGCCGGGTCGAGACCCCCGCAACTGGGTCCACCGCTGCAACATGCCCGCTGCTGGGATCGTGCCTACGGCCGCGGACGAAATCTCCCTCTATGTGGGTCGTAACAATACCTACCCCAGCTCCCATGTGGAGCGCATGGTCCTACGCCTGGACGGCTTCGTTTCGGTGCACGCGGGCTATGCGGGGGGAGAGCTGATTACCCGGTCTTTGGTTTTCCAAGGGGACAAGTTGGTGCTCAATTTCGCCACCTCGGCGGCAGGCAGTATCCGGATAGAGATCCAAGATGTCGGTGGCAACCCCCTGCCCGGTTTTGGCCTGGAGGAATCATCCCTGATCTGGGGGGACGAGATCGAGCACACGGTGACGTGGGAGCGAAGTCACACCAAGGCGACTTCGGACAAGCCCCTGGCCGGGATCGCCGGCAAGCCGGTCCGGCTGCGTTTCGTCATGAAGGACGCCGACCTGTATTCCCTGCGTTTCCAGTGAGGGCAGCTCACTTCCGTGGCTATGATCCTGGTCGATCTCAATCGGAGCACTTGAACATGCGAATTCGTTTCCTCTTCACGACGTTGGTCCTGATTATCCTGGCGGCTGCCAGCCAAGCCGTTTCGGCGGCGGCGGAATCCAAGCGGCCGAACATCGTCTTCATCCTCGCGGACGATATGGGATATTCGGACCTCGGGTCTTACGGCGGCGAGATCGCGACGCCGAACCTGGATGCACTGGCAGCGGGGGGGCTACGCTTCACCCAGTTCTACAACACCGCTCGCTGCTGGCCCACCCGCGCGGCCCTCTTGACCGGGTACTACGCCCAGCAGGTGCACCGTGATGTGCTGCCTGGTGTCGGTGAAGGGAAGGTGGGTGAGCGCCAGAAATGGGCGCGGCTGCTGCCGGATTTCCTGAAGCCTCTGGGCTATCGCAGCTACCACAGCGGTAAGTGGCATATCGATGGCAAGGTGATCGCCGGCGGCTTTGATCGCTCTCTGAGAATGAAGAACCAAGGCAACTTCTTCACTGCCAAGGGCAACCTCATCGATGATATCCCGCTTGAGCCCGCTGCCGATGAGTCTGGGTATTACGCCACCATCGCCACCGTCGACCACGCCATCGATTGTCTGCGCGAGCACGCGGAGAAATATGCCGCCCGCCCTTTCTTTCATTTCATCGCGTTCATCGCACCCCATTTCCCGCTGCACGCGCTGCCTCAGGACATCGCACGCTACCGGGACCGATATCTTGACGGTTGGGACTCCATACGGCGGCAGCGTTTCGCCCGCCAGAAGGAGACGGGGCTGCTCAACACGACGCTCTCAGAGCTCGAGCCCGAGGTTGGACCGCCCTATCACTTCCCCGAAGCGATCCAGAAACTCGGCTCCGGAGAGATCAATCGCCCGCTGCCCTGGAGTGAGTTGACCGATGAGCAGCGCCGCTTCCAGGCCGCCAAGATGGCGATCCACGCCGCCATGGTGGATCGCATGGACCGCGAGATAGGTCGCGTCATCGGGCAGCTCAAGGCGATGGGTGTGTACGAGA
This sequence comes from Acidobacteriota bacterium, assembly GCA_965222655.1. GTDB lineage: Bacteria > Acidobacteriota > UBA6911 > RPQK01 > JAJDTT01 > CAUZIZ01. Next base: position 212,966 of record CBDCUP010000020.1, on the reverse strand, counting down.
ATACGCTCATCTTCTTCGCCTCGGACAATGGCGCCAGCGCGGAGATCATGGTGCGCGATGGCGGCCATGATCCGAAAGCCGCTCCCGGCAGCGCGGCCTCCTACCTCTGTCTGGGACCCGGTTTCTCGAGCGCGTCAAACACGCCCTTTCGCCGCCACAAGACCTGGGTGCACGAAGGCGGTACCAGCACGCCGCTGGTGGTGCATTGGCCCCAGGGCTTTCGCGCCCGGGGCGAGCTGCGCCGGACGCCGGCGCACATGATCGACATCGTTCCCACAGTTTTGGAGGTGATCGGTATCGAGAAACCCGAGCTGTGGGAGGGCGATCCGATTCCGCCGGCACCCGGCCGGAGCCTTGTCGCCTCGTTCGAACGGGACGCCGTCATTAATCGCGACTTCCTTTGGTGGTTGCATGAAGGAAATCGCGCGATTCGGGCCGGCGACTGGAAACTGGTCGCAGCTAGGGGAGATCCCTGGGAGCTGTACGATCTGTCGACGGACCGGGCCGAATCCCGGGACCTGGCCGATCAGCTACCCGACAAGCTGAAGGAGCTGGAAGCGGTGTGGACTGCCGAGCTTGAGCGCATGACCCGCCTGGCTGCAAGATAGCCGGAATCGCCGGGAAGCCGGTATGCCTGGTCCCGTTCGAGCAAGAACTTCAGTCGAGGGACGTGGCGGTGGCCTCCGTGCCGCCGTGTTCTTTCCTTCGAGCCTTTGGCTCGAAAAACGGCGGCCTGGAGGCCACCGCCACGGCTTTCAGACGATTGCTTGGGTAATTCTATATCCAACTATAAATCAATGGTTTACATCGTTTTTCTATCGAAAATTGAAAATGAAGTTTCAGGCTAGTCCCTACCACCAGCTGACGTTGGATCATTTGAGGTTCATGGCAAAAAGCCGGCCCAGTACCCCTTGGTCTTGCTTTCGTCGAGTGTTCTCAGATTATTCGGGAGTTTTCATCCTTCAATCCGGAAAGACTCCGAGGAAATACGCATGACCCAGGAGTGGATGCTCCCAATGAAACGGGCCGTTGCACTCCTTCTCTGGACGATGATCGTGGCATCTTGTGGGACAGCGCCATCTGACCTCACCCAGGAAACGGGAGCCGGCCCGACCCGCTCGTCCGGGATCCTGCGGGTCACCCGTGGGGATCGTGGGCGCTCAGTCGACGGTGGGGAGACCTGGACGAAGGTGATCCACGCGGGTGGGGCCGTTCGGAGGCTCCCATCACCCTCAATCAGGCCGTCGATGGAACGCCCTACATTGTGGCCGGACAGTACCAGGTCTTCACCGACCCGATGGACCGGATGAAGGTTCGCAGAGACGAACAGGGACGGGTCCTGCTGGGCGGCCGGAGTCGAAACCGTCTCGCCATCTAGCCCCTGAACGAAGGACGGGATGGGCTTGAGCCACCGATTCTGGTCCGGGACCTGAGGGAAGACTGGGGGCAGCCTCCAGGTAGAACGTCGTGGTGGCTGGACCACTCGAACGCCATGACGGTGAGACTGGCCGACGGCCAATGGTACAACGTTCTGGGGATGCGAGTCCTCGAGGTCGGAGAAATTACTCACGCCCTGGACCCCCACGCCTCGTACGGGCTGCTACCTGGAGGAAGTGATTTCGGCCGGAGATCCAGCGCCACCCTGGCGCTTCTGACTCGGACAAGACCACCCATACGATCCCGACATCTGTTGAAACATCTTCCTCCATACCTTTTAAGCCTCGATATGATAGCGTTCGGGGAGGTGGTCAGGTTCGATGAATCAGTCTCTCAAAGCCCGGTCATATCTACTTCTACTGCTTGGGTGTCTGCTGAGCACCTTGTGTTGTTCGCCGCCGGATGAGGAAGAAGCAGCCAAGCCGAACATCCTCTTTGCGATCGCCGACGACTGGGGTTGGCCCCATTCCGGGGCCTACGGTGATCCGGTGGTCAAGACGCCCGTCTTCGACCGTCTGGCAAGCGAAGGGGTTCTCTTCAACCATGCCTATGTCTCGTCACCTTCATGCACGCCCTCGCGGGGAGCGATCCTGACGGGCCAGTGGCACTGGCGCCTGGAAGGGGCGGGGAACCTTTGGAGCGTCTTTCCGGACAAATTCGTCACCTACCCGGAGTTGCTCGAAGGACAGGGGTATGTGTCGGGGCATCAAGGAAAGGCCTGGGGACCGGGTCGCCCTGAGACCTCGGGTCGAGACCTGGCCGGCAAGCGATATCCGAGTTTCAAAGAGTTCCTCGATCAGCGCGCCGGGGGGAAGCCGTTTTGTTTCTGGCTCGGTACCAGCGACCCCCACCGGCCCTACGAGCCGGGTTCGGGAAAGGCGAGTGGAATGGACCCGGACAAGATCCAGCTGCCAGCCTGTTTCCCGGATGCCCCCGAGGTTCGCAACGACGTGGCAGACTACTACTTCGAGGTGCAGCGTTTCGACTCACTGGTGGGCGACGCGTTGGCCGCGCTGGAAGCCATCGGCGAATTGGACAACACCCTCGTGGTCATGACCGGCGACCATGGCATGCCGTTTCCTCGTGGCAAGAGCAACTTGTACGACACAGGAACCCGGGTGCCCCTTGCGGTGCGTTGGCCAGCCAGGACCAAACGGCCTCACAGCGTCGATGACCTGGTGAGCCTCACGGACCTTGCTCCGACGTTTCTGCAGATTGCCGGACTGGATGTTCCCGAGGACGTGACCGGCCGGTCTCTGGTGAACCTGTTGACGAGTCAGGAGTCCGGCCGAATCGATGCCAGCCGCTCCTTTGTGCTGACGGGTAAGGAGCGTCACGTACCAGCCCAGGCGTCGCCGGACATGGGAGGATATCCCTCCCGCGCGATTCGGACCCAGGGCTTTCTCTACATCCGGAACTTCCGTCCCGAGCGCTGGCCCGCCGGCACCCCAGACTACAAGAATGCAGCAATCCCCGGAGCCTGGCTGGCCGACTGTGATAACGGGCCAACCAAGACCTACATGGTGGAGAATCGGGAAAGGGACGAGACCCACCGGCGCCTCTATCATGCCTCGTTCGCGAAGCGGCCGGCCGAGGAATTGTACGATTTGCGAAAGGATCCCGGCCAATTGTCCAACCTGGCCTCGGATCCGGAATACGCCGCGCTAAGAGAAAAGCTGAGCGGACAGCTCTTGACCGAGCTCGAGTACAGCAAGGACCCTCGGGTGATTGGAGGCGGGAAGGATTTCGATGCCTACGAATACCTGGGCGGGGCCCCTAAGTTTCCGGGTCTTTGAATTTCTGGCGACTCTTTCGGTTGCCAGGCCCTACGAGTTCCGTTTAGCGCTCCGGTAGTTCCACCGCCCGAATGTCTTTGAAGTCCAGGTTGGTGGTGGGATCGTGGGCCTGGAGGCTGACGACGCCGGGGACCAGACGAGCCTGGCGGCGGGCATTGTTCCCGGGTGGGCGTGGGTCTTCCCAGTCGCTGGTCTGGATGCCGTTGATCCAAACCGCCAGGTGGCGACCGTGGGCGACGACCGTCTTATAGAAGAACTCCCCGTCGTTGGGAATGACCTCGCGGGTGGGTACGTAGAAGTAGAGTCCTCCCGTGCCGAAGTCATGAGGCTGCTTGCGGTCGCCGTTGCGGAATTCATTGCGGATCTGGGACTCGTAGCCGCTCCAGAAGACGCCCTTCTCGCCCCGGAAGAAGACGCCGCTGTTGGGATGGTGGTCGGGGTCGGGTGGGTTGGTGCGGATCGCCAGCTGCAGCACCAGATTCTTAAACTCCTTCTCGGTCTCCAGCTGGCCCGCTCCCTTCTCGACGTGGAGGATTCCGTCCTGTACTGACCATTCGTGTACGTCGTTCCGCTTCGGACGATCGACCTTCTGCCAGCCGCTCAGGTCCTGCCCGTTGAAGAGGGGGCTCAATCCCAGAGGCTTGAGCTTGATGCTGCGGAACTCGATGGGCTGGTCCACATTGTATTGCAGGCCAACCACGCCCTCGGCATGCGAAGAGTCGTTGGCGTCGAGGACTTCTTTCCCGTTGAGCTTGACGACGAAGCGGCTTCCCACGGCACGAATTTCGTACTGGTTCCACTTGGCTCCCTCGAATCGAGCGGGATCCGCCTGGACGTAGTGGACCAGGCTTCCCGTGTTCAAGCCCTTCGGGTGGTGGTTGGCGATCTGCAATTCGTAGCCGGTCTGGTGGGGCGGCCCCCTTCGGGCGGAGCGCAGAAAGATGCCGCTGTTGCCGTCCGCCGCCGTGCGAAATTCGGCCTTCAGCTCGAAGTCACCGAACCTGCTGCTGGTGCCCAGCCAACCGTTGCCGCCGCCGTCGGATCGAAGGACTCCGTTTTCGATCTTCCAGCGCGCGTCGCCGTGCCACTCCCAGCCGTACTCGGTGTTACCGTCCCAGAGGAGAATCCAGCCCTCTGCGACCTCCTCTGGCGTGAGGGTGTTGTGGCCGGAGGCAAGGGCACACAAAGAAAAAAGTGAAATGGCGAAGGTCCGACAAAGATTTTTCATGGTGGTCATCCGATCTGGCCTGACAGTATAGGGAGTTTAAGTGAAATATGCCTGTTGAACTAGAGGTGTTCCTCGGTCTCCAGAGGGCGGCTGGGGCGCCGTGACGGCTCGGTCAGTCGTCGTAGACCATGGCGATTCGAGCACTTGTCCGTGCTTTTCCGGGACAGGTACACCACGACAGAATCGCGGCAACGTTTGAGGGGAAACCGACGGGTTCTATCCAGGACCCTTTCAGACCGCATCGGCTCCCGAAATCAGGTTGAGCAGAGGTTGCCCCTTGGCTATCCGATCGATGTTCTCCAGTGCTGCGGTCGCGCGGTGCCTGGACGTCCCGGTGGTGCCGCCGGCTATGTGGGAGGTTGCCACCACCTGGTTCATATGGAGAAGAGGATGTTTCGGGTCCACCGGCTCAGTCTCGAACACATCCAGCCCGGCGCCACGGAGGCGGCCCGATTTCAGGGCGTCCGTCAGCGCCTCCTGCTCCACAAGTCCTCCGCGAGCCACGTTGATGAGGATCGCGGTTGGCTTCATCAGGCTCAGAGCGCGAGCGTCGATCGAGTGCCGGGTCTGAGAAGTGAGTGGAGTATGAAGCGAGAGATAGTCGGCTTCCTTCAAGAGCCGATCCAAATCGTCGGGTCCGCCGAAAAAATCCACTCCCAGCTGCTTCAGCCGCTCGGCGGGTATATCGATGATGTCGACCGCCACCACACGCATGCCGAGCGCCGCCGCCTTGGGGGCTAGCTTGCTGCCGCTGGCGCCGAGGCCTATGATCGCCAGCGTCTTTCCCTCCAATTCGTCATTGACGTACTCGGCAAAGACGCCCGAGCGAACGCATCGATCGGTGTCGTGAAGGTTCTTGGTGACGCAGAACATCAGAAACAGGGCATGTTCTGCCAGCCCGTTGCCACTGGTGCTCCCCGGCATCTTGGCCACCGGGATTCCCTTCTGGGCAAAGTAGGGGAAATCCACATCATCTATCCCAACGCCCTGAACTTGCCAAAGCCGGACGCCCGCCGTGGAGGCTGCATCGATTAGCTCTCGATCCCCGACCAGGCCGGCGGCATCGACGACGACTGAGGCCCCCGCGAACTGTTCGGCTGTCGGTTGGTCGGGGTCGTAGAAGTGAACGACATGTCGTCCCTGGTTGGCTTCCAGGAAATCCTGATACCAGGGATGGGGGTTCTTGACGAGTCCAAGGTAGACAATCTTCATCTCTGCTCCTAAGTGTCCGTCAGTTCTATCTAGATATTCGTTCTGGATGAGAGGTCCCAAATCGAAGTGTCATGGCTCGAGACCGTATCTCTGGCAGAGATAGGCGTCAAGGGACCGGACTTCGTCAATTTCAAGAGCCTTCTGGTAGCAGATGATTTCCGCGATCTGGCAGGTGAGCCAGGCGTCCAGGGTGTTGCTGCCGATTCCCGTGATCGGGCTGGGGACATCCTCGAAGACATCCAGACTGGTCGGAGGTAGTTTCCCAGCCAGAATGGTTCCGTCCAGGATGATGCGGGTCACTTTCGCCTTGTAGTCGACCGTCACCATCAGTCGGTGCCAGGCCTCGCCCTTGATAGCCAGCTGTCGACCGTTCGAAAAGGACCTGTTGTGGTCGATCTTCTCCTTCGGCCTGGGCCTTGAAGACAGCCTCAATTCGGGTTCATCCGGTAAATGGGGAGGTGCCGCCAGTCAAAGGCAGGCCATGGAAACTGCCGCACTATGCAAACCGTGGAAAAACAAGTAGTTCTGGAGGAGAACTGGCAAGTGCTCGCAGTTGTTTTTCCACCGTTCGCACAGCGCTTGGAAAACTCCGTATCACGGGCTTGCTGGCCCGGTTCGATGTCGCTCGGAGTTTTCCACAGTTCCCACGGCCTCTGCTACTGCAGCCGACTATATGGACAAGCGAACGGGGAGCAGATTTGGGATCCGGAAGGTGCCAACCACGTCCCCACCTCCCCATTTACCGGATGACCCTCAATTCGCCGCTGTCTTCGACGATTTGCACCGAGACTCGCGTATCGTAGTTGCTGATGTGGGAGATGAACAGATAGCGGTTCTTACCCCAATCGACGTCCGGGGCCGGGGCCGGACCGTAGAGAAGATCCGCGCGAACCAGGAAAACGGCCGAGAATCCACTGATCGCTTGTCCTAGTGCATGGCCGGCCCGGTTGAGTATCAGCGTCTGACGCTGAGCCCCATCGAAGGACACGGCGGGGTAGCCTGCCAGAGCTTTGGTCTTGAAGGTCGGCGGTTGATGCAATCCCACCCTGAGGCCGGCTTGTGGAATCCGGTTCTCGAAGATGGCATCGTAGCCCTTACCCGACCTGTCCGGCCATCTCTCGACCGACTGTCCATCGCTGTGTTCCTGGGCGAGGTCACTGGCGGACAACCAGAGACCGAGTTCGGTGATTTTGTCCGGTTGCATGATCTGGCCTGCCTTGGCGCCGGAAGTAAGTAAAACGACCGTCATTGCCATGGCTGTCAGGGCCATAGAACGCATGGACCGTGGTCGGGAGAGTGCCTTGATACACTGGTTCATATGGGCTCGGGATGGCTCGGGTTGATTTACCAATCCAATGTTCCTCGCTCGAATACTCGCCGAGCAGTGTGATGCGTTCAATCATCACACAGGTTTCCTTCCATTACATGGATTTTTCAACCTATGCACCCGAAGACACTTATTCGAGAAAGAAACCCTGTCAAGGGGCGTGGCGGTGGCCTCCGTGCCGCGGTGCGTTGAGCCAAGAGGCTCGAAAGTGGCAGACTTCGGCCTGGAGACCGAACCCACGTGCGCCAACTGCAGGAACCGCAATCAGGTTTCATTGTGCCCAAGAAAGCCCTGATCTTCTTTGGAGTTTTCTTAAGCTTTCGAGTGGTTAATTTCGACTGGGCTTGATCATTTGCGGGGTCTCCGTCAATGTCTTCATGAACGGTCGGCCACACGTCTGGCCCGATCCGAAGGAGGTAGCGTGAACGAAGTTAGAGTCGGCATGATCGGAAGTGGGTATATGGCCCTCACCTACTGTGAGGCTTTGGCCCAGCATGTTTCGGGAGCCACGCTCGCAGCAGTGGCGGGAGGGACCCGGGCCCCGGGATTGGCTCAGGACTACGGCGTGGAGGCTGAGTCCTCCGTCGAGGCGCTTCTCAAGCGCAGCGACGTCGACGCGGTTGTCATTACCAGTCCTGAGCGGTATCACGCCGAGGCCACCATCCAAGCGGCCCAGGCGGGAAAGCATGTGCTGGTGGAGAAGCCCATGGCCGTCCAGGTCTCCGAGTGCGACCGGATGATCGAGGCCTGCGAAACGGCCGGAGTCGACCTCAGTGTGGTCAAGACGGAGCGATTCCGATCCATCTGCAAGCAGGCGAAGGGGCTCATCGAGACGGGTGAACTGGGACCGCTCTGGATGATGCGGACGGTGTCCGCATTTCCCATCGAAGCAACCAAGAGCATGTATGAGACTCGACCCTGGTGGTATGAGCCCGAGGGTGCGGGCCTTTTCGTGAATATGGCCGCCCACAATGCCGACTTCCTCCGTTGGCTCTCGGGCGCGAATGCTGTCCAGGTCTTCGCCCAGGCCCAGACCTTCAGCGACATTCCAGCACCGGTCCCGCATTCCGTCATGGCCCAGATCGTCTTCGAAGGAGGCCTGATGGCCCACATGTGGATCTCCTCCGAATTGCCCGCCCCAGGCCTGCGCAGCAGCGAGGTCCGTTTTCAGGTGGTGGGCCGCGACGGCATCATGGACATGGAAAGCTATGAGTTCCTGGATCTGGGGAAGGGAGGAGAGTGGAAACGCATCTTCGCTCCCGAGGGCTTCGACTATCTGGCGGACCCCAAGAACCCGGTCCGACTGGAGCCCCATATCGGCGTGGTTCAGGAATTCGTCAACGGTCTTTTAGAGGGCCGCCCACCCACAGTGGGAGGCGAGGACGGGCGAGCTGCCGTCGTAATCTGCCAGGCCTGCCTGGAATCGGCGAAAAAGGGCGAGGCGGTCAGGTTGTCGTAGGCGCTGACGGCGATCTACTGAGCTGCAGTAGCCGGCTGGAGCTGAGTCACAAGGGGAACCTCCGTCGCCAAGGTAGCTCGCTCTGCTCCCTTGCCCGTCCCCGTGCCCGTGCCCTTTGATCATCTCAGCGGCATCTGGGGACACCGGAACGCTGGCCCGGATGCTGAACTACAGCCCGGGCGTATAGATTGTTTTCTTTGATGTAGATCGATAGGTGAGTCAGGGCAAAAGCACGGGGACGGGGTTCTGGTGATGATCTGTCGTTGGGTGGGCGCGCAAACTACAATAAGAGCGTGTCTACGACCGACCTGTCCGAAGACCCGGTACTGAAGCACTCCAGGCGCGAGGCGTATTTCATCATTCTGCTCTGGCTGGCCTGCCTGCTCTACTCGGTCAGCTATTGCTATCTGTACGGCTACGTCAGCCACGAGCCACTGCCCAATGCTATCGGTCCCTCCATCGTAAGTCTCTTCGGAGACGCAGCCCGGTTTGACCGGGATCCCGGCACCATTGGCACTCCACTGGGCCTGGGGATCCCCGACTGGGTTCTCTTCGGAGTGGCCTTGCCCTGGATCATCTCTCTCCTGCTTTCCTTCTACTACTGCTGTTTTTTCTTCGCCGAGGACGATCTGACTCCTTCCCAGGACAACCCGAGTCCTTCCCAGGACTACTCGAGTCCTTCCGAGGACAACCCAAGTCCTTCCGAGGACTACTTGAGTCCTTCCCAGGACTACCCAACGGAAGACGATGACTGAGACCAGCCCACTCACATCAATCACCTTCGTCCTCTATGTGGCCGTCGTTCTTCTCCTGGCAGTTCTGTCCCATCGAATGTTGAAGGAGCGCGGCTTTCTGGGCGAGTACTTCCTGGGAAGCCGCGACTTGAGAAGCTGGACCCTGGCCTTTACGTTTGCCGCAACCTCGGCCTCGGGCGGTTCCTTCATTGGATTTCCGTCGCTGATCTACAGCTATGGCTGGATTCTGGCCTTCTGGATCGCCGGCAACATGATCTCGCCCCTCTGCTCCATGAGCATCATGGGGAAGAGGCTGAATCAGGTGGCCCGTAAGACCGGAGCGATCACGATTCCAGACTTGCTTCGGGATCGTTTCGAATCACCGGCGCTGGGTCTGTTCACGACTTGCACCATCATCTTCTTCACCACCGCCAACCTGGTCGCTCAGTTCAAGGCCGGGGGGATCATCGTGGAAGAGACCTTCAACCTGGGGGGCAGGGGAGGCTATCTGGCAGGACTCCTGTTATTTGCCGGTGTGGTGGTGCTCTACACCGCCTATGGCGGCTTTCGAGCGGTGGTCTGGACGGATGTCATTCAAGGCATCGTGATGGTCTTTGGAGTGCTCATCCTCCTACCGGTAGTGTTGGAGCGGGCAGGCGGCCTGGAGTCGGTGCACCAGAAGCTCCTCGACAGTCCGCCGACGGTGGTGACTTCGATTCCTGGACCGCATAACGATCTGGCCTTTGTTCTTGACGAGTCACTGCTCGCTCAGGAACGGCCACTGGGAGTCGAGTATGTGGTCCGCCAATCTCCTGAGCAGGGACTTGCAGCTCTGATCGCACCGGTAGGCGAAGGCAAGACCCACCTTCGAGTGTTCTTGCCGGATTCCCGGTCTGGAGAAGGCCTAATCCTGGCCAGTGAGGTGAAGAGAATTGTGGAACAGACCCCCGAGACGGCACGGGTCTTGGAGGGAGTTCACCTCGCTTTCGACAACGATGGCAGTGGCGAGGTGGCGGCCATACCGCTGTCTCGATTCATTCCCGAGCAGGAGTTTCTGGCGGGACCAGGTCGACATCCCGATGGTCGCCCTTTTCATCCACTGGGTTTGGCGCTCTCCTTCTTCATCATGTGGAGCATCACCAATATGGCCCAGCCCGGTCTCATGGTTCGGCTGATGGCATTTAGGGACTCCCGCAGTCTGAATCGGGCCACTCTGATCGTGACGATCTACCATGCCCTGGTCTATCTTCCCCTGGTGTTTCTGTTCGTGGCTGCCCGCACGCTGATTCCCTATCTTTCCCGCGAGGATTCCGACAAGGCCATGGTGCTCTTAGCCACGCGGGTGGTGGCAGAGGAGGGAATCGCCTACGAAGTATTGGCCGCCGTCGTAATAGCCGCTACCTTCGCAGCGGTAATGTCGACCGTGGACAGCTTCCTTCTCCTCATCAGCTCTGCCCTGGTTCGAGACATCTACCAGCGGACCATCAACCCTCTGGCTTCCAACCGCAGAATGAGAGTCGCCAGCTATACTGCGACTGTCATCATGGGTGCCCTGGTGACTTTTCTGGCCACCAGAAGAATCGATTTTCTCTCGTATATCGTGGTGTTCACCAGCACCGGCTTTGCCTCGACCTTTCTGTTCCCCATGCTACTGGGCCTTTTCTGGAAGGGAATGACGCGAGAGGGAGCGCTGTGGTCGATGGTGGGTGGGTTCTTGATCAGTGTCAGCCTCTTCTCACCCACGCTGATGGGAGGCAGGGAGCTCTATCTCTTCGGCCTCCACCCGGTGCTGTGGTCACTTTCGGCTTCGGGGTTCCTGGCAATCCTGGCCAGCAAGCTGAGCGGACCGCCACCGCCGCATCTGCTCAAGCGCTATGGATTTGGCTAATTTCCCGTGCTTATGCTTTTGCCTTTGCCCTTGCCGCAAATAAGCTCATCTGCGAGAGACTCGCAATAGGATATTATAGTCATTATGGTCATGATGATCATAATGGAGGTCAAGAATGTCCAAGAACATGTCGATTGCCGAAGCCAAGGCCCACCTTTCGGTCTGCATCCGGGAGGCCGAGCAGGGGGAAGCCATCCTGATCACCCGACACGGGAAACCAGTCGCGGCCCTGGTCGCTGCCACACATCTAGAACAATTCGAACGATTGCGTAAGGCGGGACCGCAGGGCGGCCTGGCCAGTCTGGCTGGTGGATGGGCTGGATCGGATGAGTTGGTTCAGCAGACTGAGCAATCGTCCCGCACTACAACACGCCCTAGCGAGTCCCTGGACTAGCTGATCTTGGCTTTCCTATGGTTCATCCGGTAAATGGGGAGGTGCCGCCAGTCAAAGGTAGGCCATGGAAACTGCCGCACTATGCAAACCGTGGAAAAACAAGTAGTTCTGGAGGAGAACTGGCAAGTGCTCGCAGTTGTTTTTCCACCGTTCGCACAGCGCTTGGAAAACTCCGTATCACGGGCTTGCTGGCCCGGTTCGATGTCGCTCGGAGTTTTCCACAGTTCCCACGGCCTCTGCTACTGCAGCCGACTATATGGACAAGCGAACGGGGAGCAGATTTGGGATCCGGAAGGTGCCAACCACGTCCCCACCTCCCCATTTACCGGATGACCCTTTCCTATTCGATACTGACTCGATCTCCGAGTTATTACGTCCCCGCCCACATTCGAGGTATGTCGAGTGGCTCCGATCAATACCACGCGAAGAGCAATTCACCAGTGCAGTCACAATTGGTGAATTGTATAAGGGCGCCTATCGCTCTCAAGCACGGGACCTCCATCTGAGCAACATCGAGAAGCGGATCTTACCCGTTGTAACCGTATTGCCTTACGATGTGGCTACGGCCAATGTCTATGGACAACTCCGAGCTCAGCTGGAAAGAATCGGCCAAATCCTTGCTGACGCCGACCTACAGATCGCTGCCACGGCAATCTATCACGATCTAGAACTGGTGACTGGGAATTTGCGCCACTTCAGTCGCATTGCTCAAGTGCGCCTGAACGATGTTCTCTTTCAAGCTCGCCGGGCAGAGTAGATTCTTCCATGCTGCAGGTAGTGAATGGATTCGGCGCCGGTGATAGGAAGGAGAGTAGGCTCACAAGGAGCTCAACTGTGCCGGCGAACACGGGACCGCTTTTTTTGACATGCATGTGCATGCATACTAGCATGAAGCGATGCGAACCACGGTTGAGATATCCGACGAACAACGGGCTCGTCTTCTCCAGCTGGCGACCGAACGTGGCGAGAAGGGATTCTCTAGATTGGTGCAGGAGGCTCTTGAGTTGTATCTCAGGGAGAATCAGGCTCGCCGGAAACGTGTTGCGGCGGCTCGCGCCACGCTGGGCTCCTTCACTGAAAATGAGGCGGAATCTCTGCGCCAGGCGGTGCAGACTTTGAGGGAGCGCTGGCGATGATCATAGCCGATACGGATGTTCTGATCGACTCCCTGAGGGGAGCGGAGCCGGCGCGGGGACGAATCGACGTGGAGCTCTCCTCCGGCCGCCTGGCCACCACAGTCGTTACCGCTTTTGAACTTCTGTCGGGGGCGCGAACGACGGTTCAGCAAACCAGGATTGAGCACTTGCTGGGCGCCATGACCCTATTCCCACTGGAGTTCAACTCCGGCGACCTCGCCGCACGGATTCGGCGTGATCTCTAATCGAGGGGTGAGGGAATCGGCATGGCGGACTACCTTATCGCGGGCATCTGTCTCTCGCGAAACGCCATGTTATTAACGCGGAACCGGGCCCATTTCGAACGTATCCCGGGCCTGCATCTGGCAGCCTTCAGCGGAAACTCCTAGCGCGATACTCGGACAGGCTCCTAGCCTCGCCGGGACGGTGGATTGGAAGAGAAACCCATCAGATGGCGGGCCAAGGGGGAATACTCTTGGACCTTCGCGCTCGAGCTACTCGAGAGCAAGCACGTCCTGGTCGCACCAGGCAGCAGTTTCAACACGCCCTATACGGATCACTTTCGGATCACTACCCTGCCGGATCCCGATGTGATTTACGACGTTTTTTCCCGCATTGAATCATTGCTAGAGCGGTACGCCTGATTTCGTGTACTCGCGTTTGTTGCAAGCGACGATCCGAACCGCGGTGGAGAAGAGATCCAATGAACAGCGGGCTCGCCTTCTGCAGCTGCCACATGCCCGTAGGACGGGCACTCCTGCCCGTCGATATCCTTGACGGGCAAGAGTGCCCATCCTACGAATCACTACTCTCCGGGGTTCGAGCCTTGCGGCGCGGATACCGCCCTGATAACGTCCGGCGATAGGCAGTTGAACCCATGGGGACTACCCCAATTCGGGAGGGTGTCGAAAATGCGTTTTGGTGTGATCTTGGGTCAATACGTCTCTGATCCCGTCCAGTCCAGTTTCTCCCAGCTGGTTGAGAGAGCAAAGCTCGCAGAGGAACTGGGTTTCGATCTCCTCTGCCTGGGGGACCGACGGGTCTATGCGGAGGGATTCCACGAGCTCCTGACGACCATGACGGCGCTGGCGGTTCTCACCAGCAGGATCCAGATCTGCTCCAGTGGATTCATCCTGCCCATCTATCATCCCGTGCTGCTCGCCGAACAGATGGCCCACCTGGATGTCCTGTCCCAGGGACGGCTGATCTTCGGCGTGGTTCTGGGGTATCGAGACAAGGAGCTCGGCCTCTCGGAAGTGGCGTCCCGAGAACGTGCGCCCCGGCTGGAAGAATCCCTCGAAATCATCTCCCGCCTGTGGGCTGGTGAGTGTTTGACCTTTGAGGGTGCGTACCATCGGTGCAGGGAGGTCCAGATCGCGCCACTGCCGCTGCAGAAGCCCCGGCCTCCCATCTGGATCGGGGGGACGGCTCGACCGGCGGTGCGGAGAGCGGCACGCCTGGCCGACGGCTGGATCGCCAGCGCCAGTATGGGCCGGGACGAGTTCGAGCAGACGGAGCGAGTCTACCGGGAAGCCCTCAAGGAACAGGAGAAGGAGGGGGTGCTGGTGCTACCCCGTTCCGGTTTCGTAGCCGAGTCGGGATCCCGCGCCCGATCTCTGGTAGAAGAGCCTCTGTTGCGCCAGTACGAACGCTACGTGGGCTGGATGAAGGACACACCGGAGGGGAAACGCTATCAGCTGCAGGACCTGGACGCCTTTCAGGAAAGGCTAATTCTGGGGAGCCCCGAGGAGTGCATCGATCAGCTGGCAGCATACCAGGAGATGGGAATCGACACCTTCCTCTTCCACTGCCAACACGAAGGAGTCCCCAACCAGGAGATCCTCAGCTGCATGGAACTCTTTGCCTCTCGGGTCATGCCGGCCTTTCGCACCTCGTAGCGGTGGGCTCCAGGCCGCCGTTCCTAGAGCCGCAAGGCTCGTAAGAAAGACTTCGGCCTGGAGGCTAAAGCTACTTAGGAGAGAACGGTTGACGCGAGCTTGGAGGGCTGCTAGGTTCTGATGATTCAGGGGGTGCGGTCCTGGGAAACAGGGTAGCGCTGCTTGACCCGGGAAACCCCTTCCCAAGGAGACTTCTCATGCGTTTGCGACAACGTTATCTGTCTGTTTGTCTGTTAGCCGGCCTGATAGCCTCGGGTGCGCCGCTGGCCCGGGCCGCCAGCCATCGGGATGTCCTCTGATCGCGCTAGATCCGCAGGCGAACATCACCGACGTCTATGCCTTCATCAGCCCAGAGGGGCTCAATGCCGTCGTTCAAGTGCATCCCTTCTCTGAGCCCGGCGACGGCCCGACTTACGACCGGTTCGCCGATGACGCCTTGTACAGCATTCACATCACGAATCCAACGACCGGCCAAACCGTGATTCGCTATGACTTCGAATTCTCCGACGTCAATCCCGTCACGACGCCCGGCCTGAAGTTTTCCAACACGATTCTGTCTTATGGACGCGGCGGGCTGACCAATATTGGGCCGATCAACGGGCTCAACGATCCGACCAGGAACTACACGCAAACGTACACCGTGAAAAAGGACGACATCCCAATCGGCACCGGCATAACGCCGCCGCCCAACATCGGCTTTCAACTAACGCCTGGCTATAATGAAGCGGACCCGCTTAGCCCGAACTTTGGCACTGCGCGGTCCGGTGCAACTACCTCCGCCCAGTTGGACGCGTACACTCTCGAAGCGATCCAAGCCCTGTCGAATGGCGATAGGGCCTTCGCCGGCCCACGAGAAGATGGTTTCTACGCGGACATACCACCAATGGCTTTCCCAACGGCCGGCGCTTCGGCGACGATGTGATCGATATCGTGCTGACTGGCCTCGCTGCCGGCACCATCCCGGGAGGTCCGATTGGCGATAACGTAAACGCCAACGATCAGGTCTTTCACCAGGTGTTTCCCTACTCTGCAACCCCTCACGCCGGCCCGCAGAACACCAATCGGATGGCGGCTGGTCGGGCCGTGAGACTCGAGTTCGCGACGGGGGCGCTCCCGGTAGGAAGCCTGGTCTGCCTCGAGAATGTGACTTCGGCTGCCGACGGGTGTATCGCCGTGGGTCCCGAGTGCCTTGACCCGGACACAATGGCTCCGCTCCGGCATCTGCACCGCAACATCGCCGTTCAGGGACAGGCGGGGACCTTCCCAGACCCGAATGGACCCGGCTGCGGTCACGGTGTGATTTTCTTGAATGCCAAATGTGGAAAGGACTCCATCCCGAGCTGCGGTCCGTAGCGACATGTGGGCAGATAGGTCGCATTCCCAGGACAACGTGCACATACAACCACTATCTGAAGAAGGCATTCGTTCTCTAGGCTTTGTCAGTAGACAAAGGTCGCCTCTCTCCAGTCGTCGAAGCCGCGGTTGCCGCAAAGAGAACGCCATACTTCGATCCCGCTCGTTGGTGCTGGTGGGGATGCTGGCGTTGAGTGCGACTGCTGCGAATGCTGCCATCACGGTCAGCTCAACGGTGACACCGCTCGGCGGGAGCTTCCGGTACGAGTTCTCGATTACGAACTCGAATGTTGTCTTCGGACGAAGATGTCCCGATCGTCAGCATTACCGATGCACCGCTCGCTGACGCGTTGATCGGTGTGACTTTGACAGCTCCGGCTGGCTTTGTCGCACTGTACGATCCGGGACTTGGGATCGTTGATTTTGCGGAAAACACGTCCAACTTCGCCGCGGGAACCACGACCCCCGGGTTCAGCTTCGAAAGCCTCACCGCACCTGGTGCCGGCGTGTTCAGTTTCTTTCAGGCGTTGACCGTTGCCGGCGCCCTCAGTAGCGGCAACGTTCAACAGATGGTGGTGCAGTCACCGCCGACCGCCACTCCTACTCCCACCGCGACTGTAGGCCTGTCTCCAACGCCGACTCTAACCCCAACCCCCACCTCGACCCTGAACCCGACCCCGACGCCCACGGCGACTTCCATGATGCAACCAGTGCCCACAGCTACTCCGACCGTCATGTCTGGCGCAGCGCCGGCTGACGCCATTCCCACGCTCGACTGGCGAGGTTTCGCGCTGTTGATTGGGTTGGTGCTGTTCTTTGGCCTGATTTCGCTGAGACGGCTCAAGCTCTAAATTCTTTCATTCTCTTCGGATCCCGCCCCCCGGTCACGCCCGTGTTAGATGGCGGCCCTTGCATGATCTCCTGGCCGATGAAGTTTCAGCTCAATCCCGACCCCAGGAAGCCCTGGCCCCATTCGAGAAAGGAACTTCTTCCCACTTCAGAAGATCACCTACGCCGAAGGCGTTATTGCGAGTAGCCCAGACATCTGAGGTTTCAAGTCAAGTGTTTTTTCAAGTTTTTTTCAGCCGGTTGCATTTTTTTCCACAGCTTGAGTGCTGGCTACAAGAAGGCCAGCAAAGGAGCGTTGTTCGCCTTCAAAGATTCCATGTAAATGGCGTCGTCATAGGGGACCCGGTTCTTCCCGCAACGGTAGATGATGCGCAGCCACTTGAAGGCCAAAGAGCGCACCGCGACGTGATGATCTTTCCCTTGGCTGAGCTGCATCTGGTAGTAGGCTTGAGCCCAGGGGCACCAGTGCCGGGAGTGAGCGGCGAATTCGTGAACCCCCTGGCGAACGAACTTAGGACAGGCCCAACGGTAGCTGACGATGTGGGTCTTGCCGCTGGCTCGCAGCAGGGGGGCGATGCCGGAGAGGGTCTGCACCTCCGCGGCGCATTGGAAACGATCCCGATCCTCCCCAAAGAGGGTTAAGAGCCGCGGACCCAGAGCCTTTCCAGAGCCGGGAAGACTGCTGAAAATGAAAGGGTCCGGGTGGTCGTTGAAGAGTTCCTCGATTTTGGCATCAAACCGCTGGATGGACTCGTTCAACTGCAGGATCTGTCCCGCCAAGCTCTGAGTCAGCAGACTGGACGCCGTCACAATAGCCGCATCGTGGGTCAGCACCCGGGCCTGCTGGATCTCCTCGAGCTGGGATTGCCACTTTTCGCCCCCCACCCGATGGCTCTTGAAAAAGCGGCGAATCACGCTCGGCTTGGCCCCCTGCAAGACCTGAAGGTTGGGCCAACGATTCAGGAAATCGCAGGCCGTCTTCCCTTTGAGCGGGTCGACCCATTTCAGGGCCTGAGGAAAGTAGTGCTTCAAGTTGGCGGTCCACTGATTGGTCAAGTCCGTGCGCAGCTCGACCAGCTTGCGCCGTTGCTCGGACAACAGGCGCAGACAACGCACCTCCAAGGATTCCGGTTCCCACAATCGAATCCGTTCCCGATGCTTGAGCAGGTAGTCCAGCACCAGATCCGCATCCCTCGGGTCGTCTTTACTTCCACTGGGATAGAAGGCTCCACGGTACCGGCTCAAGGACTTCGGGTTGATCGGGTAGATCAACACAAAATCGTACTCCATCAGCGCATACAGCAGCGCTCCCCGGCTCTGTTCCACGGCGATCGCGACCCAGCCGCCCCCGCTCCTTTGCCGCAGCTCGTTGATCCAGCTCTGCAGGGCCTCCGGTGTTTGTTTGACGTCGCCGCTCTCGATTTCGCTCGAGCCCGACATCCGCAGCGCATAGACATGCTCTTCGTCGGCCCAGTCCACGCCCACCCACACTCCAATGGTCTCCTCATCAATCGGCTTCATGGCTCCTCTCCTCTTGCCTGGTTTCTAGCCGGACGCAACCGGTGGCGGCGAATTCCTTATAGGAGTCCTCCTGAGCGGACAGCATCTGAGTATTCGTCCAAATCCGGCCCAGGGTCCGTCCGAAAGTCTGGGCTTAATCGTCCTCCCGATAAGGGTTGCCATTCGTGACGGACCCGAGCGTCCTGGGAGTCGGCAACTTAGCTCCCGACTCCATACTTTTCCACACCTTCCACACCTTCCACAAAGAAAGAAAAAAGTAGCAAAAAAGAAAGAAAGACGGCTACGGCTACTTGCCACTCTCATCTTCCCGATCAGTGACTTTCCAACTATAAGGGTTGCAACGCGAAGCGAGCTACCCTGGGTCTAGGTCGGACAAGAAAATGCCTTACCCCATAGGGGCTATTGCCGAGCGAAAACCAATTTGCAACAACGCTTTCAGCGTAGAAAGTCAGCGCGACTTAAAACCCAGGGTAGCTCGCTTCGCATTGCAACCCTGGGCTACGCGCAATAACGCCTTCGGCGTAGGAACGTCTCTCAGACACGCCCAATCCATCATAACCGCAATGAGTTACGTCGCTTCCTCCTCTAAATCTCTGAATGAAGTTTCAGCTTAGTAACTCCTTGTGCTGTTGTCCACTCTCTCCTCGGAACTTGGCCTCGTATTGCTGACAGCCAAAGTCGTTTGGGGCCCTGCATCAATAGATGCTTTCCTCTGCGACCTGCGACCTGCGACCTCCGCCCGATACCCGCGACATCTTGCTCTAAAGTTTTTCCGCGATCACCCGAAAAGGATTTGTGAGGAAGGGAATCTTGAAACAATCAAGCACATCCTTTAACTAACAGCTTAGTTTTCGCAACCCATAGCGAAAGGGCTACCTGTGCATGAAAGGCACGGGGCGCAAAGCTGAGACCTAAGTCGCCGTTGCGATAGGGTTGATCAGTTGCCGAAAATGGATTCGCGAAACCATTGGAGGTTTTGCGATGACAGTAGTACGTCCGAAGCTCAGGAGATGGTTGATCTCCACTATCACGGTTGTAGTCTCTCTCTGTTTTCTGGAGATTCCTTCTCAGGCACGTGAGAATCCCGGATCTGATCTGGACAAGAAGATCTCGCCCGTCCTGAAGCAGGAAGTCGACTTCCTGCTGGAGAACCCTCGTTTCGACTATCGAATGCCCCTGATCATTCAGGTCCAAAGGGACTTCTTTGGGGTCATCCGGTAAATGGGGAGGTGGGGACGTGGTTGGCACCTTCCGGATCCCAAATCCGCTCCCCGTTCGCTTGTCCATATAGTCGGCTGCAGTAGCAGAGGCCGTGGGAACTGTGGAAAACTCCGAGCGACATCGAACCGGGCCAGCAAGCCCGTGATACGGAGTTTTCCAAGCGCTGTGCGAACGGTGGAAAAACAACTGCGAGCACTTGCCAGTTCTCCTCCAGAACTACTTGTTTTTCCACGGTTTGCATAGTGCGGCAGTTTCCATGGCCTGCCTTTGACTGGCGGCACCTCCCCATTTACCGGATGAACCTTTTTTTTCCTCTCTGAGTCGCCTTCTTGCAGGTCCCCAAAGTCCCCAGAAGGGGGACGATAGAGCAAGTTCCGAGTGAAGGGAGATGCAGGTCCAGGAGAAGGGCGACCGCCCGAGGTGAAGCTAAAGCCGCTATCCCTACCTGCCGAAGAGGGACCTATAGTCCGAAGTCCTTTCGATGCGACAGGAAAGGAAAGAGCATGCGACTTACCAGTTCAGGAGATCAATTCAGGCCTCTTCGCCAGCTCCCGAGCCAAACTCCACGCCAGATCCACTCTTCCAACCCACACTCAAAGCGGATCCAGAATCCCGACCTCCACTTCACGTTCCTGCTCCCCTGCTTTCTTCCAGCAGCAGCGCACTGAACTGAGACCTGCTCCAGCTGGTCTGTCGCCAGGAACCGAGACGGATTCAAGAATTGGGGACCCTGAGTGAGTCCGAAACAGATGGGGGAAAGACCATGGCAGTCAGAAAGGTAGACATCCAGAAACTGATCCAACGGGACCGGAAGGACCACCCCAACCAGCGTTGGGAGGGTGTTTTTCTGGACTACCTGGAGCTCGTGCGGCAAGGCCGTGCAGCACCCAAGCTTGCCCACGCGCGCCTTCACGAGATGATCAGCGGGCCGGGTTCTCACGAGATTCTGGAGAGCGAGGATCCGAAAGTGAAACGGCTCTACCGGGAAGACCCGGTCCAGGTCCACCACTTCTTCCAGGAAGAATTCTTTGGGATCGAGCGTACCGTTTCCGAGATCGTTCGCTACTTCCGTTCAGCCGCTCTCAAGGGAGAGGAGAGCCGCCAGGTCCTCTACCTGATGGGGCCGGTCGGCTCGGGGAAGAGCTCCCTGGTCCACAAGATCAAGTGCGGTTTGGAGCAAAGTGGGAGCTTCTACGCCATCCAGGGCTGTCCCATGCACGAAGAGCCACTGCACCTGGTCCCCTCCCATCTGCGGCCCGCCTTTGAGGAGATGCTGGAGGTCCGCATTGAAGGTGAGCTGTGCCCGGTCTGCCGCAATCGGCTGGCGGAAGAGTACGAGGGTAGATACGAGGATGTGCCGGTCGCCGAGTATCAGTTTTCCTCCGCCAACCGAGTCGGGCTCGCGGCGGTACCCCCGGTGGATCCCAACAACCAGGACACCTCGGTCCTGATCGGCTCGGAGGACATTTCCAAGCTGGACCTCTACTCGGAGGGGGACCCCAGAGTGTTGGATCTGAACGGGGCCCTCAACGTCGGCAACCGGGGCATGGTGGAGTTCATCGAGGTCTTCAAAAACGAGATCGAATACCTCCACGCGATGATCACTGCCACCCAGGAAAAAGTCATTCCCGCGCCGGGCCGCCACGGCCTGATCTACGTGGATACGGTCATCGTTGCCCACTCCAACGAGGCCGAGTGGCAGAAGTTCAAGGCCGACCATACCAACGAGGCCATCCTGGACCGCATCGTGATTGTGAAGGTGCCCTACAACCTGCGTCTCTCGGAAGAGGTAAAGATCTACGAGAAGATGATCCGTCACTCCGATTTTCAGGCTCATCTGGCTCCCCACACCCTGGAGATGGCGTCCATGTTCGCTGTCCTGACGCGGCTAGCGCCCACCGGGAAGTGCGATCTGTTGACCAAACTCAAGCTCTACAACGGCGAGAAGGTGGTGGAGAAGGGAAGGCTCAAGAAAGTGGACGTCCGGGAACTCCGGGATGACACCTACGACGAGGGTATGGAAGGAATCTCCACCCGCTTCATCATGAAGTCCCTCGACAACGCCCTCTGCGAGACCGGGAACTGCATCAATCCCATCACTGTGCGGGAGGCCCTGATCAAGATGGTGAAGGGAGCGGAGCTGGCCGAAGACAAGCGAAAAGCCTATCTGGAGCTGCTCCAGGACACCCTTCACAAGGAGTACTTGAGGACTCTGGAGAAGGAAATCACCAAGGCCTTCGTCTACTCCTATCAGGAACAGGCCGAGCAGCTTTTCCAGAACTACCTGGATCAGGTTGAGGCCTACGTCAACAAGACCAAGGTAAAGGATCCCAACACGAACGAGGAACTCGAGCCTTCGGAGGAATTTCTCAAGTCCATCGAGGAGCAGATCGCCATCGTGGGCACCTCAGCTGCCGGCTTCCGCCAGGAGGTAATCGCCTACCTGTGGGCCTGCACTCGCCGGGGTGAGAAGCTTACCTATCGGAGCTATGATCCTCTCAGGGAAGCCATCGAAAAGCGCCTGATGACCTCGGTTCGGGACATCAGCCGTATCGTCACCAAGTCCCGCACCCGAGATGGTGAGCAGAGAAAGAAATACGACCTGATGGTAGAGAACCTCCTGGAAAACGGCTACTGCGAAAGCTGTGTGGACGTCATCATCAAGTACTCCGCCAACAACCTCTGGAAGGATTGAGAGAGGCTCGAAGTAAAGAGATCGAGATCCACGAGAACAGGACCATGTCCCAGATCGTCATCCGCGAGTGGCAGCCCTCAGACTCCCAGCGCAGCGACCGAAGCGCGGGAGATCGTTCCCGTCACCGCTTCAAGGTCCGGGAAGCCATCCGCGACAACATAGCCGATATCGTGGCCGAGGAGTCCATCATCGGCCAAAGCCGGGATCGCATCGTCAAGATCCCCATTCGGGGGATCAAGGAGTACCGGTTCGTCTTCGGCGACAACGCTCCGGGGGTAGGGCAGGGCGACGGTCAGACCCAGCCAGGGCAGGTAGTGAAAAGTGATGGTGACAGCGACGGCCAGGGGGGAAAGGGCGCCGGAGACTCAGCGGGCAAGGATTACTACGAGACCGAAATTACGCTGGAAGAGCTGGTTGAGATCATGTTCGAGGATCTGGAGCTTCCCCAACCAGAGCGAAAGAATCTGCGCCAGATCCAGGTGGAGCAGCCGCGCAAGTTCGCCGGTTACCGGCGCAAGGGGATTCGCTCGCGACTCTCCCTACGTCGCAGCGCGGTGGAGCGGGTCCGCCGCGTGCAGCAAGCCAGACACTCCATCCAGCTGGCCAATGACCACCGCTTCGAGGGGAACGAGGTGGCGGCCAACTTTCTAGAGGCCAGATCGCAGCGCATTCCGTTCCGGGAAGAGGACCTGCGCTACCGCCACCATAAGCTGAAGCTTCGCCCCGAGTCCAATGCCGTCGTCGTCTGCATCATGGACACATCAGCCTCCATGGACACCATGAAAAAGTACCTGGCACGGAGCTTCTTTTTTCTCCTGCATGGGTTCGTCTCCACCAAGTACCAGAACGTGGAGCTGGTCTTTATCGCCCATCACACGGAAGCCAAGGAGGTCACCGAGGAGGAATTCTTCCACAAGGGAGAATCGGGAGGAACCTTCATCTCCTCAGGCTATGACAAGGCTCTCGAGATCATCGAGGCGCGCTACCATCCCTCCCTCTGGAATATCTATGCCTTTCATTGCTCGGACGGAGACAATTTCGACGAGGATAACGAGAGAGCCTGCAAGGCGGCCCGGGAACTGTGCCAGGTCTCGCAGCTTTTCGGCTACGGAGAGATCAAGCCCTCCAACTCCTATCTTCCTCAAAACAGCCTCTTAGAGCATTTTTCCAAGAAGATCCAAGCCGAGAACTACAAGTCGATCCTGATCAGCAAGAAAGAGGAGGTCTGGCCGGCTTTCAAGGAGTTCCTGAAGCGAGAAAGACCGCCAGCATGAAGGATTACACCCTGGCCGACCTGGAAAGCTGGGCGGAGAGGATTCAAGCCGTGGCTGTGGACTTCGGGTTGGATTGCTACCCCCAGGAGTTCGAGATCAGCGACCACCATCAGATGCTGGGCTACATGGCCTACTCGGGCGCTCCCTGCCACTACCCTCACTGGTCCTACGGTAAGAGCTTCGAGAAGCTCAAGACCCTCTATGACCTGGGTGTCTCGGGCCTTCCCTACGAGATGGTGATCAATACCAATCCCTGCCTGGCCTATCTCATGAGAGACAACTCGTTACTGCTTCAGATCCTGACCGTGGCCCACGTCTACGGGCACAACGATTTCTTCAAGAACAACTTCACCTTCAGGACCACCCATGCCGACCACGCCCTGCCGGCTTTCAAGGCCCGAGCCCAGCGTATTCGAAGCTATATAGAGGATCCCAGTATCGGGATCGACCGGGTTGAAGCAACGCTGGACGCGGCTCACGCTCTGGCTTTTCAGTGTCGTCGCAACCTGTCCGCAGCCAGACCCTCCCCCGAAGTGCAGAGAGCGCGAATCCGCCAGCAATGGGTGGAAGCCTCCGGAAGCGATGACTCGAGAGCGGCCGACGAGTCCGATGAGGAAGCCGTGCTGGAGGCGCTCAGAAAGACACCTCCGGAGCCGGACGAGGACCTCCTACTCTTTATCCGGGACCACAACTTGCACCTCGCGGAATGGGAGAAGGATCTCCTGACCACCGTGGACGAGGAGACCCGCTACTTCATTCCCCAGATCGAGACCAAGATCATGAACGAGGGCTGGGCCAGCTACTGGCACAAGCGGATCCTCGATTCGATGGATCTTCCAGCTGAGCTGAAGATGGAGTTCCTGGTGCGCCATGCCCAGGTGCTCTCACCCCATCCCGGTGGGCTCAATCCCTACCATGTGGGCTATTCTATCTGGAATGCGCTGCGCATCTGGTATGACGGCATTCTGGATCCGAAGCTCTTGCGAAGTGACGAGCACGATCTTTTCCGGCAGATGAAAGAGGACTTTGAAGAACGGGATGCTGTTCCCACCGACAGCGGGGAGAAGACTGGGGAGGAGCTTCTTTTCCAGGTGCGGGAGACGGACCGCGACACTTCCTTCTTGAGGCGCTTCCTGACTCCGGCGCTGATGCAGGAGTTGGACCTGTTCCAGCACGAGTCCAAGCGGGGTCCAGCCGGCCAGAACCTGCGGGTGGTGACCAAGACCTCCGAGGAGGGCTGGCGCGACATCAAGGAAACCCTCATTCGAGCCGTGGGGATGGGCTCCTTTCCCGTCATACGGGTGGAGGATGCCAACCAGGGCGGAAACTCCACGCTGCTGTTGGGACACTGCCACGATGGACGGGACCTGGAGCGGGGAGAAGCCGAGAAGACCCTCAGGTACGTGCATCGTCTTTGGGGAAACCCGGTGATCCTGCAAACCCGAATCAATGGCAAGAGCACCCGAGTGGCGGTCGATGGCGCCGGGGAAGTCTCCATTGAAACCGTCTCCGCAGAGGGCGCCGCAGCCTGATTGTCCTTTCCAAACCGAGCCAGAACAAGAGCCTGAGGCGTCGCGGTCTTGTGTCTGTTTAGCGCCTCAAAGCATATAGATAAGTAAATTTTGACATCTCAGTACATACAAGATAGCATTTTTTCTATGCGAACCACCCTCGACCTCCCCCAAGACCTGCTGGAAGAGGCCCGCACTCGACTTGGCTACAAGTCCAAGACCGACACGGTCATTTTTTCCCTCAGGGAACTGGTGCGACGGCAGCGGATCGAGGATTTGAAGAGCTTGATGGGCAAGGTGAAACTGGATATCGATCTCCCTGAATCCCGTCGTCGGCCGTCCGCTGAAGAATCTCCGGACAGAGCGTGATCTTCGTCGATACTTCCGTCTGGATCGAGTTCTTTCGGGGGGACGACCAGGTTCTGGCACGTCGGCTGATCCGGCATCTGGATCGTGACCAGGTGGCTCTGGCCGCACCCGTCTATTTCGAGCTTCTCTCTGGAGCTTCCGGCGGCGATCATTCGCAACTGGAGAAGCTCCTGCCAGCCTTACCCCTCTTCTACCCCACTTTGGAAACCTGGACCCGAATGCAGGACTGGATCCGGATAGCGGTCTCGGCTGGACAGCGATTTGGCTTTGCAGACCTCCTGATCGGGGCAATTGCCTCTGAGGAAAAAGGTGAGGTGTGGTCCCTGGATAGCGATTTCAACCGGATGGAATCTCTTGGTTTTCTGGTTTGTGTCGGGCTCGAGTCTTCGTGAGGCAGCGGTTCGAGGCCCGTTGCTGCGAGCGCGCCTTCTTTTGCTTTTGTGGCGCCCGTTGTGGCACAACAGAGTGCCGTCCCTCGGTTTCTGAAGCGTTGGGTCTGCGTACTGGTGATGACGTCGCGGTGCAGGGTCCCACCTGACCTCTCACCTCGTGACCGCTTCAGCCTCAACCAGATCAGGAATCCCCGTCTAGAATCTCGACCAGGAACCGCCCAATTCCCGCCCCGTGATGGACCTTTCCAGGGACGTTGTCGTCATGCTTGGCCGCCTGACCTAGGTAGTAGAACCAATAGGTGTCGGGTCTGGGACCTGGCACCGCTCCGGGCGCGACGTAGAGGACCTTGGAGTCGAATCCCTCACCCAGATCCAGAAGTGGCTTCCGGCCCAGGCGCTGGAAGGAGCGGCCATCCCGACTCCAGGCCCCGAGCACGCGGATGACGCCTTCGGTTTTGTAGAACGCCGAGATGAACATCACGTAGAGGTCTTCTTTGATTCGGGTGCAGGCGTTGTTGTAGAAATCCATGTCAGGCGGATCCTGGGGATCTGGTGCCAGGATCTCTTGAGCCTTGGGAAATCGGGAAAACTCCGGGGACTCGCTCAGTCCTATGGTCCGGGTAGTCGCGTTCTCGGTCTCGGTGGAGACGAACGTGTTGCCCGCCTTGTCCGTGCCTCTCCAGAGCCGGGCGTAGAAGCGGTACTGGTCGCCGTCCTTGAAACTGACGTTCTGGGTATCGCTGTTCCAGGGGTAGATGGACTCCGGAAGCAGGCTCCATTGCAAACCATCCGGCGAAACGGCAGCGTAATTGTGCCAGACACCTCTGCCCTTCTCGTCGCGCCCCAGGAACTTCTGGAGAAGGGCCTTGTATCTCTCTTCAGAGGGAGCCTCATCGTCGCGGAAGACGGTGGTTGTATGGGTCATCCGGTAAATGGGGAGGTGGGGACGTGGTTGGCACCTTCCGGATCCCAAATCTGCTCCCCGTTCGCTTGTCCATATAGTCGGCTGCAGTAGCAGAGGCCGTGGGAACTGTGGAAAACTCCGAGCGACATCGAACCGGGCCAGCAAGCCCGTGATACGGAGTTTTCCAAGCGCTGTGCGAACGGTGGAAAAACAACTGCGAGCACTTGCCAGTTCTCCTCCAGAACTACTTGTTTTTCCACGGTTTGCATAGTGCGGCAGTTTCCATGGCCTACCTTTGACTGGCGGCACCTCCCCATTTACCGGATGAACCGGTTGTATTGGCGCGCATGCTGCGGCCGTCCATAAGGATGTTGGTCTTGACCTGACTGTCCTTCCACCGCATCAGATCCAATTCCGGCTTTTTCCAGTGGATTCCGTCCTCCGAGACCGCGTAGCAGAGATAGGCATCGGAGTCGTACTCGTAGTCCGGGTCATATGCGGCATACCACATACGCCAAAGGTCTCCCTCCCGGATCACCGTGAGGTAGTTGAGGGTGAACTCTTCCCAGGGGCGGTCGCTTACCAAGAGGGGCTCGCGCGTGCGCTCCAGTATGCTCATGCGGACTGTGTCCGGCAGAGCTTTCTCAATTCCACTTGAGTCGCCGGATTCTCCACAGGACAGGGAAGCCCCGAGAAGCAGGACTCCCTGCAGCCAGAGAAGACGGGATATAAAACGTTGAGATCTCACTTCTCCACCTCGAACGATGAGGGCATCGTGTCCACATTCGATATCATTTGGACACTCAATGCAATCCGATTCTTGGCGAGGCTGGCAGGTCAGTTGACACTCCGGTTGACTGACGGACGTAGCCGCGGGTGGGACCAGCCTGAAACTTCGTTTCCAGGTGTGGATGGGAAAGGAACTAAACCCGCATTTCTCATCGCTGGTCTACTGCGTCGCCGCAAACATCCGTCCTGGCTGTGTTACGCTCGGTCGGCCTCCTCGACGTACTGCACGAGTACGACTGCGGGGGCCTCGGTCGCAAGCCTTGCCAGGACGGCCCTTGCGGCGCCTCGCTACGACAAGCGATGAGAAATCCAGGTTAACTTAATTAATTGGTTTTAATATGGTTGTAGTGTTTTTGACGCGATTGCCTCGAAACCTGGCTTCGGACTCCAACTCTCCTTCTCGAATGATCGGGCTCGCAGCAGTCGCTTCGTCTGGACTTCTGACGGTTGTAGGAGCCTGCTTCAGCAGGCTGGCGCGAAGCGTAATAGACCGGTCCTTTCAGGGCCGGGTATCGGGGTGAGGTAGGCTTGAGCCCGCTTCAGAGGGCTTCTCGATCAAGGGCTTCAGCCAGAGTCCGGTCCGATGGCCCAGGCACGTCTGATGATGCCCCCGGGGAGTCTGCAACGACCCCTTTGCTGATCCGGCTCGCAGCCGGGAACCGGGACAATGGAGAAAACTCAACAGAACCTCCTCAGGCCTGGTTCGCTTCGACTCCGAAGTGGTGCAGCACGTTGCGCATCAGTGCTTGGAATCTGGAATCCGCCGAAAGGCCTGCGCCGGTAGCAATGCAGCCTCCGTGGAAGACCCGGCCTCCCTGGGGTCGCTCCCAGTAGATCATCTCACCTACCACACCGTGCTCGAGCGGCATCCAATGGGCGTAGTAGTCGATTCCGCGCCGGCCCTTCTTGATGACTCGAGCCAGCGTCGTAATGCCTGGCGGCTCCTCCGGGAACGACGCCCCTTCTGGGAAGTGTTTTGTGATCTGTCGGATCCAGGGCAGCCGCACGTCGCACTCATGACCGCCTACGCTTGGCCAACCACCAGGTGCGTGACCAAAGGTCTCATCCTGGTCGAGATCCACCTTCTCAGGTTGCTGGAACAGGAAATGGTCGGGTTGGTCCAGCTGATACACCCCAAAGGACTCCCGCTCCCGGTGTCCCCACCAGCCGATGCATTCCAGTCCCAGGACCTTCCAGGCCGGATGGCCGCAGTAGCGCATCAGGCTGCCCCGTTTCTTGTCGTGGCTGTGGTAGAGCTCACCGACCGTTGCCGATTCACGCCCACCGATCCGAGGGACCAACTTTCGACACTCCATCACGCTGCCGTCGTCGTCATAGGTCACACGCCAGAACATGGTGTTCCCTGACATGGCGACCACATTGCCGCCCTGGCGGAGAAATGTGTCGACGCCCTCGTAGGCATCGACCGACCAGTATTCGCTGTGACCGTTGATGACGAGGACCTTGTAATCCTGGAGCATGGCGGGATCGGAGTGAAGGTCGTAGTCGGTAACCACGTCATAGTCATAACCGGCTTCTGTCAACCAGCTGTGGGCGAAGCGCTCGGCACGCATCAAGTGGCTATAGCCGACGCTGCTCCTGCTGAACAACACGTCGGGCCCGGCCACCGGCCAGGGCATGTTCACGCCGAACTGGTAGGAAGGCTGTCCCTGATGGTGGTTGCGATAGCACGAGTAGGAAGGAGCCTCCGGTACCTCGTTGGGCAGGCCCGTGGTACTCCACAGCTGTCGGTCCGGAGCGTTGGCCGCAAACGGTGTCGCGCTGTAGGCGAGCCAGGTACTGGTCGAGCAGAGGACCAGGATCGGAGCCTTTGGTCGTTTGGGCGCTTTACGCACGATGAACGTCACATGATACTTGAGGGGCTTGCCGTCGATCTCGAAGCGGAAGCGGCCCACGTAAATGCCCGAAGGGATCTCCTTCGACAGGGGGTACCGGTGCGTCACCTCCCAGCGGCAATCGAACAGGTCATCAGAGGCGAAGCGAAGCGCATGGCCCCGGCTGACGTCTGTCGTGGGATCGTAGTCGCCGTAGCGGGGAATCGCCCCGCTGTCGAAAGACGGACCGCCGATCATCCAGGTTGCTCGATTGATGATCTCGCCGTCATGGCCATGGCCACTGACGTCAGCCACCTCGTGACCTGCTTCCTCGCTCAAGGGCCAGCAAGCGATCACGCTTCCACCTTCCGGCTGCTGGAGCCCCAGTTCCTGGAATCGTTGCTCCACTTCTTTTGCCGACAGCGCCCGCCCGTAGATCACAGGCATGCATAGTTCTCCGTCGAGGAAATTGTCCGCCTGACCTTCCCTGCCGGCGGCAGCCAGGCGAAGCGGTGTGCGGCCGGGTTTCAATGGCCCTTCAAAGGCCCAGCCGCTGTCGAATTTGCCATTTAGATAGAGCGTAGCCAGCTTGCCATCCCAGGTGACCGCAACATGATGCCACTGTCGTGGCTCCAGTTTTGGCCCCGGCTGGAGCCAGCTGCTGCGGAACTGTCCACCGTCGCCCAGGTAGATGCTCAGGTACCCTCTGTGATCTATGAGAACCGCAAATCCGCAGTCAGCCGAGGGGTCGTAGTTTGTGATCAAGCCCTGCTCGGCGTCCAGGCGCCAGGGACAAACCCAGCACTCGAGTGTGATTGCCTTGAGGGCCCGATCGGCCGGCAGCCCGTTCTCCACGTGTATATAGGACCCGGGATGAATTTCCTGGGGGCGGGGTTCGGCCTTGGGAAAGGTGTGTAGTACCTGGTCACTCTCGAGATTATCGACTTGGGTTCCCAACCGACAGACCGACAGCTCATAGGGCACTGTGCTGCTGACCCGAAATTGAACGGTGTCGCCAGCAGCGACGCTCTTTTCCGCGTACGCATGTATCCCCGGGACTCTCATCGGCAGATGCGGCGGAATCACTGGAGCTTCACCGAGTGATTGTGAAGTCGGCTTCCGGGAGCTCGCCGACTGTCGCATCCCCAAACCAGAAGCGGCAGCCACTGCAGCCGCGGTTTCTTTCAAGAAGTCACGTCGATTCCCGGACATTTCCCGTCTCCAGTGATAAAGCTCAGATCCCTGATTGCCAAGTATACTCGTGGCTCCAGTATTAGCATAAGCGGACTCCCAAATCAGGCGGCCGTCGGCGAGGATTCCACCAGGTTCCGTCGAAGGTTACTCGACCGATGTGTTCCAGATTCGCACTCAGATTGGTTTTCTGGTAAGCTACACGTGGTTGAGATCCCTCAACCTGCGGCGAACAACAGGTTCTCACGAGATCACGCCGCTAGTTACCATACCTTGTCTACTACTGTTGTGTGGGTAGGAACTGGCACCGTGTTGTGTCTGTGTCTACTTGAACTTGGCCACCCGGTCTGCCTGGATGGGATATATTACTATGTCTAAGATTGTGTCCGAATCCGATTCAGGATTCGAAAAGTTTCGTTTGAACCAGGCCTTGATGCGTGGAATTTCGAATGCCGGTTTCGTGAGTCCCCGACCCATTCAGGTGGAAACGATTCCGGCAGCGCTGGAAGGACGCGATATCCTGGGGCTCGCCGAAACCGGTACCGGGAAGACAGCTGCCTTCGCGCTTCCCGTGCTGGAACGTCTCATGGCGGCACCGCAGCGGAGGGGGCCACGAGTGCTTATCGTAGCGCCGACTCGCGAACTGTCTAGCCAGATCAATGAGGAAATCAGGCTATTAGCCAAGTTCACTCGGGTGAAGACGGCGACCGTTTTCGGCGGAGTCTCCTTCCGACCCCAGATCGCCTCACTCCGGAAGGATCCGGAGATCATAGTGGCCTGTCCAGGCCGCCTGCTCGATCTTTACGGGCAGGGGGTGCTACGTCTCGACGGGATCGAGATCCTGATCCTGGACGAGGCCGATCACATGTTCGATATGGGCTTTCTGCCCGATATCCGACGTATCATCGCTGCCTTGCCTACTCGGCGACAAAACCTCATGTTTTCGGCGACGATGCCGAGTGAGATTCGAGTCCTGGCAGGTGGAATCCTGAAGGATCCGCATGTGGTGGATCTGAACAAATCACGGCCGGTCTCCACCATCAGCCATGCCCTTTATCCGATCGAAAGTGGTGACAAGCTGACCTTGCTGAAGCACCTCTGCTCGGAGAAGGACTTCGTCTCGGCAATCGTCTTTACCCGGACGAAGTACCGAGCCAAGCGACTGGCACAGCAGCTTGTGCGCGCTGGTCACCAGGCGGTCGCTCTGCAGGGAAATATGAGCCAGTCCCAGCGCGTCAGGGCGATGGAGCGGTTTCGCCAGCGCCGATTCAATATTCTCGTGGCCACCGATATTGCTGCTCGAGGAATTGACGTCGAGAAGATTTCACATGTGGTGAACTTCGATGTGCCTTCTACCGTCGATGCCTATACGCATCGAATCGGCAGGACCGGAAGGGCTGAGCGGGAAGGAAAGGCCTACACTTTTGTGACCGTTGATGACCGTCAGCTTGTGGGTGCGGTCGAACGTCGGATCGGAGCTCCGATTCCTCGTAGGACAGTGGAGGGCTTTTCAGCGATCGGTTTCCCTGAGAGTCGGTTAGAGGAAAGGCGGGCGCCCAGGCCGCAACTCGAGAAGCAGTTCGCCCTGCCCAGGAAAGGTCCACGGGCTCCCGGGAAGCGGCGCCATGGCAGGCGGCCGGGGTTCCACTTCCAGCCCCAATAGCGGAGAATGCCGATAGGGTCGAGACAACAATGCTCATCGTAACGAAGGAAGCTGGTGCTTATCTGGCCCGGATGCTCTCCAAGACGGCGAGTCCTGAGAATCCGGTCATCCGGATCATTTTTGATCGCGCCAAGTTCAAGATGAAGCGCGACGAGCAGCGACCTGGCGATGCCACCTTCAGCTATAAAGGGAACGCGGTCCTGGTGATGGATCAGAACACTTCCCTGCTGCTGGAGACAAGAACGCTGGATGCACTCCGGATCGACCAGGATGTGAAGCTAGCATTCGACTAAGGCCGAGCCGCGGGGAGAATCTGTAATCGAATTCGACCCGCGGTAGCTAGCCTGCATTTACGGGTAGCCTCCAGCTGATCAGGCTGAGTGGAAGCGAAAAGAGTAGAGACGTGCGCTCCGATCCAGGCGGAAGCTGAGCCGAACCGGCTTTCCAACCAGGCCGGAGAGCTGAGATCGGGATTTCCAGCGGACCGCACCGCGCAGGAAATCGCCGATCAGGGGCTCGCAATCCTGCTGGCCCAAACCCGGAATTGGGGTTCCATCCGCTGCCACAACACCGACCCGTATCTGGCCGCCGGCTCCACAATCCGCGTTCAAACGAAGCTGTCTCCCCTCAAAAGTCAGGGGTTTCGTGAGCAGATGGCCGGTGGTAGACGCCGCCGCTTGGGCGATGAGGCGATGGCGCAGGAATCTTACCCGGCCGACACCGCCCATGCCAGCAGCTCGCTTGACGTCTTCGTGACCCACGTTGAAGCCCCCATAGTACATCCAGATCTCGTCTCCTCGGGAGATCATTCCCACACCCATGTAGACCATGCGGCTGTCGAAGGCGCCCTCCGGACCCGGACTCAGGAAAGCGGTCCGGTCGGGTCTGTTCCAGCGGACGCTGTCACGGCTGGTAGCGATCTGGATCTCCAGGTTGTCGGTGTCATGGTAGTAAGCAGCCGGAAAGAGCAGGGAGATGCCGTCGGCGAAGGGATAGGGTTGAGCGGCCGAGTTGTACAGATCCATCCCCAGGGGGTCTAGCTCGTCTGGTGCGAGGACCCTCTGAGGTCGGGGGAAGTTGCCGAAGGTGTCACTTTCGGAGCGGCCGATACAGCGAATAGCCCCTCCCTTGAAGCGAGGGTACTGGTTGTCCCGAACGAAGCAGACATATTTCCCCAGGCTGGGGTCGTAGTAGCAGACGTTGCAGGTATCGGTGTACCAGTCCATCAGAGGACCGGGTCCCTTGGTCCAGTGGATCCCATCGGGAGATGTCCCTCCTTCGATGGTGGGTCCCAGCCAGTCTCGAACTCGTCCCCGATTCCGGAGGACCATCCGATGCCCGTATCCGCGCTCTTTGTCGCGCTCCCCGAAGACACACTTATAACGCTCGCCTGGGCCCGCCGTGGGATCCAGAAACACGCCCCCTTCATGCTGGACAGTGAGGACGATGTTGTTATTCTTGTTGCCCCGAAACGAGGTCACTGCACAAGGCGGTTTGTCCCAATGAATGCCATCCTCCGACTCGCCGTAGCAAAGCCGACTGACTTCGGCCGGATCACCGACCGCACGACCCGAGTACCACATCCTCACCCGGCTGGCCTCGTCCGCGACCGTGACCCAGGCCCAGACCCCATCCTGATCCACCGGAGTGTCTGGTGATACCACTCGGACGTGATCTGCGCGGGCTGGAGCGACCCTGAGCCGGACGCCCTGCTTCTGTTCCACCAGGTGATCGTCCAGGAGCAATTGGGCCCGGTTTCCCACGTCCAACGCTGATTGTTGCGGAGACAGTCGAGAGACTGCCACCGGGCTAGCCCTGCCCTTTACCCGTAATAAAGGACTGGACAAAGAGTTTCGGGTCGTTCAAACTGAGCGGCATGCAGCTCCAGAATCAGATCAAGCGTACCCTGTCGAAGCCCGAGAGCATCGAGTATGTAAGCCGGCTGCTGGAAGAAGGGGATTTCTCTTCGCGAAGCGAGTTGGCCGGTTTTCTTTGCGATCAGTTGCGATTCTATGACCCCGGCGGGCGGCCCCAGCGGGGAGGTTGCCTGAAGGCGTTGCGGGAGCTGGAAGCGAAGGGCTGTTTTCGGCTGCCGCCCCCACGGATCCAGAAAGGGGCGCCCCGTCCGCGACGGTTGGCGGCTCCAGTGGAGGAGCCGATCGGGGTGCCCGAGCAGGTGGGGGAGGTGCGGGGGCTGGAGTTGATCGGGGTGGGCGAGCCGGGGCAGATGCGGATCTGGAACGAGCTGATGATCGAAGAGCATCCGCTGGGGGCTGGGCCCTTGGTGGGACGGCAGCTGCGCTATCTGCTCGGCTCCGAGCACGGCTGGCTGGGGGGCCTGGGCTTTGCCGCCGCGGCGTTGCAACTCGTGGACCGGGACCGCTGGATCGGTTGGGATGCGGAGCAAAGGCGCGCCCATCTGCACGGGGTCGTGTGCCTGAGCCGTTTTCTGATCCGACCCAGCGTGCAGTGTCAGAACCTGGCCTCGCGGGTGTTGAGCCTGAGCCTGCAGCGGCTGGCCGAAGACTTCGAGCAGCGCTATGGGTACCGTCCCTGGTTGGTCGAGAGTTTTGTAGACACGAGCCGGTTTTCGGGGGCATCCTATCGGGCAGCGAACTGGACCCGGGTGGGCCGAACCCAGGGTCGGGGTCGGCAGGATCGTTTCACCCAGCGGGAGGAAACGATCAAGGACATCTATGTGTATGCGCTGGAGCCGGAGTTCCGCGCCCGCCTGGGGTTGGCCGAGGGGGCCGGCTTGGGGCCGCTGGCTCCGGCCCAGGGGGTCGAGGCCGAGAGTTGGGCGGAAGAGGAGTTTGGCGGCGCGCCGCTGGGGGACGCGCGGCTGAGCCGAAGACTGGTGAACATTGTGGAGTCCAAGGCGCAGGAACCGGGTCGTGCCTTTAGCGGGGTGGCCCAGGGGGATTGGCCGGCGGTCAAGGCCTACTACCGATTGATCGACCACCCGGACGAGGCCGCGGTGAGCCTGCCCCAGATTCTGCAGCCTCACCGGCAACGCACCCTGCGGCGCATGCAGGGGCAGCGCACCGTGTTGTGCCTGCAGGACGGCACCGATCTGGACTATACGAGCCTGGCTCAGTGTGAAGGTCTGGGAGTGATCGGCAGCAACCAGACCGGCGCCCAGAGTCGGGGATTGCACCTGCATTCGACCTTGGCCGTGGCCCCCAATGGACTTCCGCTGGGGGTCTTGCGCGCCCAGTGTCTGGCGCCGCAGTTGAAATCGCCGCAAGAGAAGCGACCGAGCTGGGCCATCCCGATCGAGGAAAAACAGACCTTCTGCTGGATTCAAGCGCTGCGCGAGCTCGGAGAAGTGGCGGCCCAAATGCCCCAGACGCGACTGATCAACGTCTGCGACCGGGAAGCGGATATCTTCGAGCTGTTCGAGGAGCAACGCCGTTACCCGGGGGTCGACCTACTGGTGCGCGCCCAACACAACCGCGGCATCACGGAGGAGCCGTTCAAGCTTTTCGAAGCGCTCGTACAGGAGCCGGTACAGACCCAGGTCCGCGTCCAGGTGCCGCGCCAGAGCGCTCGGCCCAAGCTCAGTAAGCGAAAGGCCCGGCCCCAGAGGCCCCGCCGCCGGGCGGAGCTCTCGGTCCGCTATCGGCGGATCCAACTTCGCCCCCCGAAATATTACCCGGATAAGGAGCCCATCGAGATCTGGGTGATTCAGGCGCGGGAGGACTCTCCGCCTGCGGGAACCGAAGCCATCGAGTGGTTCCTTCTGACTACCGCCACTCTCGCCTCGCCCGAAGCGGCGGTTCAATGCCTACGCTGGTATTGCCTGCGTTGGCGCATTGAAGACTGGCACCGGGTGCTGAAGTCCGGCTGCCGCATCGAAGAGATCGCCCACCGAAGCGCCGAGCGCCTCAGCCGGGCGATTGCGATCAACCTGGTCATCGCCTGGCGGATTATGCTGATGACTCTGCTGGGCAGAGAAACCCCGGAACTGCCCGCCGAGGTGCTCTTCTCGGATCTTGAACTCCATGTCCTGGGGGCCTACGCCAAAAAAAAAGCTTGAACCCGCCCTCGCAGCTGGGTGAGGCGGTACGGCTGGTGGCGCGCATCGGAGGATACCTAGGACGCAACCAGGATGCGCCCCCGGGTCATGAGTTGATATGGCAGGGCTATTCACACCTCCGGCTCCTGTGTGAAGGCTTCGCTCTGGGAGACCCAGAAACATGACTTTGTCCTGTACCGAATTACGGGTAAAGGGCAGGGCTAGCCATCCCTGCCCTCAGGAAAACCCGACGATTCATCTCGAATCCCATTGCGTTTCTCCTCGCTCAATCGGCCCAATCCTGTGACGACGATTTCCTCTCTCCACGAACGCGGGACCAGTCAGGCTGGACGCAGCGGCAAGGGCCTCACCTGAATCCGGTTTCCGCTTTGAACAGTTCTGGATCTCCAGTGCTTGGGATAATAATAGCTGATCGGGTTGGACTTGACCCACACGGAGCTGACCCTCCTCAGGATTCTAGGTCCGTAGAGGGCAAATCATAACTACCTGAAGCCACTATATTTATCAATTAGTGTCCTCATCGGGGATGGTGAAACCCCTCGCCTTCAGGCGAAGAGAAGGTCCCGGAAGTCCCGCAGGGACGGTAGGGTCATCTTCGAGTGAAGTTGAAAGTGGTAGAGTCGGTCTCTGACGTGGCTTCGGTCTCCAGGCCGAAGTGTGGCGGTCGAGCGTAGCTCGACCAACGGCGGCCTGGAGACCACCGCCCACGAAGGTCAGCAGAGATGAGTCGAATTCGATTCGACAACCGATCGAACCCCTCGGCTTGGAGCCGAGGGTAGGACTTAGTTTCCTTTACGGTGAGAAACAGGACGTAATCTTCCTGCAGTGAAGCGGAGGAGAGAATGATGAGGAAATTGGGAACAACTCTCATACTTCTATGTCTAGTCCAGAACATGGCTCAGGCCAAGGAAAAGGCGATGATCGTCAGCTGGGGGGATGTCATCGTCGAACCCCACCAGGGCGTGGCACGGCTGGATACCGTCGAGAAGGTACGCGAAGCTGCCAAGATCTGGAAGTCCCAGGGAATCGAGAAGGTTCTCTTCAGGGCCGACAATTTTCGCGTCCTCCTTTTTCATCAATATCTCTATACCGCTCCCTCCCACACCACAGGATGGAGCACGACCAGGGCGGCTTGGGACTCAGGACTTCTCAAGGCCGCGGTAGAGGCCATGAAGAAGGAAGGTATCGAGCCCTTCGTGTGGCTGACGGTCCTGGATGAAGGATGTCCCCCGGAAGTCCTCTACAGCGATTCCCATTCCTTTCCCTGGCAATCCCACTTCACCCGGGAGAACCCACACTATCTCTCCTCTGATCGCAGCCTCACAGAGAATGCCCGACGGTATCATTGGGGTCTCATGGAGTATGCCTACCCAGAAGTTCGAGAGTATATGCTTAGGATTATTCGAGCCTTCTCGGATCGTTTTGACTTTGACGGGGTATTCTTGAGTCTACGCTCCCACGCTCCACCGCCGGATCACGCCGACCAGTTCGGATTCAACGAGCCGGTTGTGCAAGAGTACAAGCGTCGCTATGGGCGAGACATCCTTCGTCAGAGCTTCGACCTGGAGAAGTGGCGGGAGTTGAGGGGAGAGTTCTTCACCGGGTTTCTGAAGGAAGTCAAGGCGCATCTCGAGGAGCAGGGCCAGAAACTTTCGGTCGGCGTCCAGCAGGGAGAGTACATCGGACCCCCTTTTGGAAACATGAAACTGCAGTGGAGACAGTGGGTTGAGGACGGAACCATCGACGAGTTGGTGGTGGGACACATTACCGAAGTGCGAGCGCGCTATCCCAAACGAACCCAGCGAGAAGTGGGCTATCTACAGAGCCAGGAAGATGGCGTAGGCTTACCGCCGATCGAGGAGGCGCTGCGAAAAGACTATGGTCCTCTGTGCAGCGGGAATGGAGTCAAACTCTACGTCTCGCCAGGGAGATTCAACATGACCTTTTCCCATCCCGCATACGGCCGCGGAAGACAGTCCCCGCAAGAGCGTGAGCGGCTGTTGATGGAGTTGGAACAGATTCCCGGTGTGACCGGGATCCTGCATGGCTACGGTTCCATCATGAAGGCCGCAGCGACAAAGTAGACCCAGTGGCTGAATTGAAGTCGAGTCCAGACGCTTGACTTGACTGTGCCTACTCGAAGAATCGGACAATCGAAATAGCGGATTGTCCGGCGGATTGGCAGTCACCAGGGACAGCGCGGAAAGGGGGATGCATCGCTGACCGGCGACTACAAGCAGTAGTCTGAGAGATGGAGGCATGAAGTTTGGTCGAGGCGGTGACACCGGTTGGTGCAGACAAGGCTAGAGGTACTTCAGCGTCCCTTGCCGACCCGATTCCAGGAGATATGGATCGGGAATTGGTCGCAGCCCTGATCCAAAAGAACCGCAAAGCCGCGGCGGAATTTGTCGCGCGTTTCAGCGATCCGCTGTACCGATATGTCCGCCATCGGCTAATGCCTCGGGCTGACCTTGTCGATGACCTTGTCCAGGAGGTCTTTCTGGCGGCTTGGGACAACCTCGCTTCATTCCAGGGTACGTCGTCGCTCAAAAACTGGATGCTCGGCATTGCCCGACACAAAGTGGAGACGCACTACCGCAAGGAACTTCGACGGCATCTGTTTTTCGATTCCGATGAGGACCTCCTTCCTGAGGTAGCCGAGGAGCCGCGTCTAGACACTGAACTGGACCGGAAACGCGCGCTCGCCGCCACGCGCGAGATCCTCAGCGAAATGCCGGAAACCTATCGCCTGCTCTTGCTCTGGCGTTACTGGGAAAAGCGCAGTCTGGTCGATATCGGCGAGACCCTTGGAAAGACCGAAAAGGCGATCGAGCGGGCGCTGGCGCGGGCCAGGCGCGAATTCAAACGGAGATGGGACGATGGATAGAGACGAGACCCGTCCGAACGACCTCTTCTTCGAACATCTAGCTGAGCTGGCTGAATCGGGTGACGAAGACGCGACCGCACCATCCCGCCTGAAGTCGAAGGTTTATTCGAGCCTGATGGCCCGGATGGAAGAGAGTGGTCCGCTGCTCGATGTGCACACGACACGCTCCAGCCACCGGTTGTGTGTCTTCGAAGACCTCGTTCAAATCACGCCGCTGACCAAAGATGTCGGTTCGGTGAACTTCTGCAGGATCTGCCACGCACGTGCCCTTGCCGAGCGTTTCGAGAATGCTCCGATCTACTGGAGCCACTGTCCCTACGTTCGCTTCCAGAACCGCTAGCCCGCATCTCTCATCGCTGGTCTACTGTGTCGCCGCAAACATCCGTCCTGGCTGCGTTACGCTCGGTCGGCCTCCTCGATGTGCTGCACGAGTACGACTGCGGGGGCTCGCCACGAGTGGTCTCGGTCGCGAGCCTTGCCAGGACGGCTCTTGCGGCGCCTCGCTACGACAAGCGATGAGAATTCCGGGCTAGGTATTCAGAAGGATCGAACCACACCGACCAGGTTCTGGAAGTTCATCAGGACGTGTTCGCCGGGGGGATTGATCTGCTGGCTGATCGGATTCGGCCCTATGAATTCGCTGAAGCTGTAACGAACGGCCCAGCCTCGGCCGACCCGGAAGTCGATCCCCACCGCCGACCGAAGGACCACGGTCGTGTCCGAGAAAATCGCTGGAGGGAGACCGATTCCGCCCGTCTGGACCAGGGTCCGTTCCTGGTGGCTCTCCAAATGGACCAGACCCACGCCGGTTGAAAGGTAGGGTCGGATGCGCTCTCCCCGGGCACGAAAGTAGACCAGAACGTCTCCGAAGACGCTGTGATGGGAGCTCGCTCGCGTCTGTTCGAAAAAGCGGACCCCGCCTTCGAGGGCTTCGGTGGATGTCAGTGTCAGGCGGTTTCTATTCCAGATGTAATTGCCCTGAACGCTCACGTATTTTCCGGAGCTCATGTCAAGAGGTGTGTAAATAGACTCAGGCGGCTTTCTCCTTCGACTCCTGGTTGACCAGGACTCCATTCACATACTTGGCTCCCTGATAGACATCTCTCATGAGCTCTGGAGCTTTGAGACGACGGAATCGTTTCTCGGCCACCAAGAGCATCTTCCAGATCACCGCCTGGGCGTTGTTCACCTTCTTGAAGCGCTTGGCCGCATCGGTTCGCAGCCGAAGTCCGGCGAACGGGGACTCCACTGGATTCGTGGTGCGCAGGTGTTGCCACTGCTGCTTCGGGTAGTTGTAAAAGCTCACCATCCGATCCCAGTCCTGGTCCAACAGATCGGCCGCCGGAGCCAAGCCTCTGCTTCGGCACCACTCCTGGAAAACCCGTTTGAGGCGTTCCGCTTCCTGACGGCTCTCAGCATAGGGGATCTGGCGCAGAATCAATAAGGCCGTGGGCTGCTCGCGTTTGGGCACCTTGGCCAGGATATTGACGATGCGGTGATTCCAGCAACGCTGCTCTTCCGCCTCGGGGTAGACGTTGCACAAGGCCCCCCAGATGCCGAGGGGGCCGTCGGCGATGACCAGACGAGGAGCATTCATCCCCCGCCGCTTCAAGTCGCGTAACACCTCTGACCAACTTTCCGTCGATTCCCGATAACCGCTCGTCACCGAAACCACCACCTTGCTGCCATCACTGAGCGCCGCAAGGACCACCAGCAGGACGGCCTTTTCCTTCTCCAGACCCGCTTTGACGTAGATTCCATCCGCCCATAAATAAACGACTTCCAGTTCCTCCAGGGGACGACTTTGCCAGACGGCCCATTCTTCTTGCCACTTCTCTTTCAGTCGGGCCACCGTGTTGGCCGACAAGGCCGCTTCTTCCCCTAAAAGCCCTCTTAATGCCAAGTCGAAATCGCCCTGAGCCAGGCCCTGCAAATACAGCTCTGGAATCAGGTCTCGGACTTGCTGCGTCCGTTTGGCAAACAGCGGCAGTACCCGGCTTTCAAAACGCTCTTCTAGATCTCGGACTCGAGGCCGTCGCACGGTGATCGTCCCGCTACTGAGGGTCAGTCGTCTGGCCTTGCCATAGCCGTTGCGGTATCCCGACGCTGGGTCCACTTTGCCTCGACGCTCACTCTTGTCTCGTCCCAGCAGCTCGGTCACCTCCTCCTCTAGTAGCTCCTGGACCCAAGACTGGACCTTCTCCCGCACCCAATCTTCCAGCTCCTGGAAACAGGCTCTTGACTCCACAGTCCCCTCAATGTTCTTCTCTTTCATGCGGTGTGTACTCCTTCCTTTATGGGCCTTCCGGCCCTGGGTTTAGGTCAACCCGGAAGGATACTCACCGCCTCTGCTATTTACACACCTTTTGATGGTAGCTCTATTTTCCGAGGGCCCACCCTCCGAAGATGTTCAGGGCTGGTCCGTTCTCGGGATTGTACAGTGAGACGGAAGAGCGATCGGCAGTGGTGACCGATCTTCCGTCGCCCGAAAGAATGGAAAAACCGGCGATGACTCCAAGGTAGGCGCGATCTTCCTGCGCGGCCACGGGTGTGACCCCGGCGAGAAGCACGATAACAGCGACCAGTGTGCGTATTGGAACAATGCTCATGAATTGTGCGCCAGTTTGAAATGAGCGGACCGCCATTCTGAGGGCCCTTGCTATGCTACACGAAAAAAAAGTCGGACGCGAGAGGGGGGAACTCGAATTCCGCGCGACTCCAGTTACATCACAAACTTAAATTGGAGGAAAAGGAGGATTCAATGAAAAGTACTAGAGCGATCGCTTTTATGTCCCTGATTCTATTCTTCAGTATCGGGGCCAGCACCCCCGCCTTTGCCCAAACCACCTATGAGGTCACGATTCAGAACCTGACCCAGAATCAGGTAATCACACCTCCTGTGGTTGTGAGCCACAGTGGAGCTATGTCCCTCTTTACAGTGGGCCAACCCGTGATCCCGGAGTTGGCGACGCTGGCAGAGGAGGGAAACCCCGGCCCCCTACTGGCCGTGCTTCCCACCCTGCCTGCCGTGTTTGATTTTGCCGCAGGTCCCGGTCCCATACCCCCTGCCGGATCCATGACGCTGCAAGTGATGAGCAAAGCTGGATTCAGACGTATTTCGGCAGTGGGAATGCTGGCCAGCACCAACGATGCCTTTTTCGCTATCAGTGGCGTTCAGGTCCCGTTGCCTCCCACGCTGTTCTTCTTCCTTCCCTTCGAGCGCGTCAGGACGTTGAATGCCCCAGCTTACGACGCCGGCAGCGAGGCTGACTCCGAGTTGTGTGCGTTCATACCAGGTCCCCCCTGTGGAAGCAACGTCCACGATCCGGCCGACCCCGAGGGGTTCGTCCACATCAGCAATGGGATTCACGGTATCGGCGACCTGCCAGCGGATGGATACGACTGGCACAATCCTGTCGCCCGTGTCAGGATTGTCCGCATGGATTGAGCGGCTGAGAATTAGCTCTCGGCATTGATGTGGCCGCCCGATGAGAAATGCGGGTTAATGTTCCCATCAGGGATGGTGGAAACGCCTCGCCTCCAGGCCGAAGTAAAGCGGTCGAGCTCAGCTCGACGCCGGCGGCCTGGAGGCCACCGCCACGGCCAGAGTAGGGAATCTCTAAGGACTCGCTTGTTCGCTTTCCAACGCATGAAAGACATCTATA
The DNA here is from genome assembly GCA_965222655.1 of Acidobacteriota bacterium. Classification (GTDB taxonomy): domain Bacteria; phylum Acidobacteriota; class UBA6911; order RPQK01; family JAJDTT01; genus CAUZIZ01. The sequence continues at coordinate 170,299 of CBDCUP010000020.1, read as the reverse complement.
ACGGAATGCGCCAGGATTACGCCTACTTGAACCTCAGAGAGTACAGATCCGCGTCTTTCATCACGAAGCGCAGCCGCACCGGCATTCCCTTGATCCGTCGGAACATTTCCTCCGACGTCTTCCTGGACCGGGTCCGGTCCCATCGGACCGTATGTGCCACCCCGTCACCCCAGATCAGGGGTGATGCTTCGAGTGCAAAGCCGGGAAGGGGATTACCCTGGATGTCCTGGATCTCCAGACGGATGCTACCCGCGGCCGAGGTGGCGAAGTTCAGAACAAGGCTTTCACCGTCGAAGAGAAGTGGCCGCGTCAAGAGCTCCCCTCCCGAATAGCTGGCGTGCACCGAGACGAAGCCATCGAGTCGCAGCACCGATCGCTCCACGTGGACGCTGGGGAAATCGCGATTGCGCACGACGTAGATGGAGAGCTCGTCTGGGCTCGTAGGAACGACTCCCCAGGAAGCCAGATTGGTTCGGTGCATCCAATTACGCGGATCGCGACCCGGGCGGATGAAGGCCTCCATGAAGCGGCGATCCCAATGGATACCGTCGCGGCTGCTCATGAACACGGTGTCGCAAGCCCCTTTGAAGGGCGACTCGTCCAGCTTGGTTTTCCAGGGGAGATAGCGCCTCGGAAAGGCCAAGTAGATGTGGGGAGCGCGGAAGTAGGGCGTCGTGGCATTGGTGTAGAGGTGTTCCACGGGGGTGTCCCCGAATTCGCCAAACCGGCCCGGAGTCCAGTTCACGAAGTTCTCAGAGGATGCGTACTTGATGGTTCGAGCACCGTGCCGAAAGTCTCGGTAGATGGCCACGTAATGCCCGCGCACCGTATCCCAGAAGGCCACGTTGAGGGAATCGAATTTTCCATCCGTAATGATGGGTTCTTCCCGGATCTTCTTCCAATGAATGGCATCGGCGGACACAAAGCCCATCAGGACGGGCTTATCGTCCCGGGTGGTCGCGGACACGGCCTTGTATTGTTCCTCCTGCGGAGCCGCGGGGTTGGCGTCCTTGAAGGGAGCAAAACAGCAGCTCTCCTTGCCCATCCAAACAATGCTGTTGTCTTTGGATCCGTTGAACTCGAAGATCCCCAGCGACGGTCGGTTCCAGGTGAGCCCATCCGGGCTCTCCGCATAGGATGTCGTCCGGACGTGTAAGGGAACCTCCTTTTCGCCCGGCTTCAGCATGGATGGGATGGTGTAACCCGTGTGGTTGCTACCCCGGAAGTACATGCGGTAGCGATCATCATCCTTGAAGACGGTCACGTATTCGCTGGTGACTCCCTCCCAGGGCCGGTCCAACGTCAGTACCCTTCCCACCGAACGCGGCGAGTGAAGCTTCAATTCCAGGTTCGACATGGAATCGATCATCCAGTCGTCCACGAAGAGCTCCAGCCGGGAACCGATGTCAACGGGGGCCTGGACTTCGGCAGATTGCGCTGATAAAGCTGTCAGGGTGAGCAAGACGCAGTAACTGCCCAGAAACCTCCTCATTCTCGGTCCTCCTTTGGGGGAAACTAGCGGGCCCAGCCTAACTCAGCAGACGGCAAGCATCAAGGTTGTCCAATCTGGGTCCGGGCCAACGCTGGACTGGAGGGGGCTGGCTTTGCTAATCGGGTTGTTATTGTTCTCCAGCATGATCGCACTGCGACGACTCAAGAACTAAAATCGGGGGTTGCGGACGATCTCTGCGCTTGTCCGCTTAGGTGGGTTCGGTCTCCAGGCCGAAGTCTTATTCTTTCGAGCCTTTAGCTCGGACGGCGGCTTGGAGACCACCGCCACGTAAGGCACTCAGAAATCCTTTTGGCCGCGGGCGGCGAGCATGTCTTTTCCGGGGACCATTTGTGCCTGGTGGTCGGCGACGAGCTCCCTGATCTGCGCCAGCACGGCCGGATACAGCTGGGCCAGGTCGTGCTGTTCTCCCGGATCTTTACCGAGATGATAGAGCAGCGGAGGGTCATGGTACGTCTCGTTCTCGGGGTGGCTGGTATAGACGGGTTTGGTGATGAAGTGGGCCTTGAACTCGCCCTGGCGGACGGCGTACAGCTTCGACTCCCGGTAGAAGAACATGTTCTTGCGCGGGCTGGTGCCTGTACCGAGCAGAACCGGCGTCAGATCGTAGCTGTCCAGGGCGCGGTCTGAGGGAAGCTCGGCGCCGGCGATCTTGCTGAAGGTGGCGAACAGGTCAAGGGTCGAACCCATCTCCATCACCACACCCGGCTTGAGCCTTCCAGGACCCCAGAAGATCGTGGGCTCGCGCATACCGCCTTCCCACGTCGATCCTTTGCCCTCTCGCAGTGGTCCTGCAGACCCCCCGTGCTCCTCGAAGGGAAGCCAGGGACCGTTGTCCGATGTGAACACCACCAGCGTGTTCTCCGCGATACCGAGGTTGTTGAGCGCCTGCATGATTTGCCCGACGCCGTGGTCGATCTCCTCGACGACATCCCCGTACAGACCGCGTCTGCTGGTACCGAGAAAATCTTCAGAGGCAAACAGGGGCACGTGGGGCAGGCTGTGGGCAAGGTAGAGGAAGAACGGCTGCTCCTGGTTGCTTTCGATGAACCGGACAGTCTCTTCGGTGTAGCGTCTGGTGATGGTCCCCTGGTCGGCCGGTCGTTCCACGATCTGCTCGTCCCGCATCAGGGGAACGTTCCAGTACTCGATCCTTGCGGGCGATAGAAACTCCTTCGTCGGTCCATCATTGACCTGGTTCATGTCGTTGGAGTAGGGGATACCAAAGTAGGAATCGAAGCCGTTGTTGGTGGGAAGATACTCTGGCAGATGTCCGAGGTGCCATTTCCCCACACAAGCGGTGGCATAACCCCTATTCTTGAGCGCCTCTGCCAGGGTGATCTCCGCTTCGGGAATGCCCCCGGGAGAATCGGGAAACAGCACACGGCGCTTCGGACTCATCATGCCACTGCGCACCGGTAGCCGTCCGGTAAGGAGAGCGGCTCGACTCGGCGTGCAAACGCTGGCCGCGGCGTAGAAGTTGGTCCACTTCTGGCCTTCCTCAGCCATGCGGTCCAGATTCGGAGTCCGGATGGTGGGGTGTCCGAAGCTCCCCAGGTCTCCGTAGCCCAGGTCGTCGCAGAAGATGACGACGAAGTTCCGCTGGATCGGTTGGGACGGCGACTCGCAGGCGAGCCCAGGGAATGCAAGAGCCAGGATGGCGCTTCGAGCAAAGCGAGACAAACCCGGTCCGATTCCCCCGAATTCCCGTTGCTGCAGCTTTCTCTCGACTCTTTGAGTGTTGTGGGATTCCACTTCGGAAGCTTCTAAGATCTTTCCTCACAAAGAGGACAGTAGGCGCCGCTGAAAAGGGAGGTTCATGCGAACGTGTTCTTCCGAGGGCTTCAGGAGCCACCCTTTCGTTGGATCACCCCCTGATTCAGAAACCGCCGGAGTAGTTGAAGTGTGCTGCTGTGAGGCTGCACGAACCTGCCCCCCATACCAGGACAGTCCATACCTTCGTACGGGTATTCTCCAGAGTGGGTCACAACGATGTCGAGGTGAAACTCTTCGGTTTCACTAGGCCAGAAGGAAAGACGAACTCTTGAGTCTTTGGGGATGACAAAGGAAGTAATCACAAAGACTCCCCTCTCAGAGAGATCTAACACGTGTCCCACATGGTGCTGATCTTGCCAGTAAAACCGGCAGGGGAGGCTCACCGGCCACCGCTTTTGCGTGTCCGTTTCCACCGACCGGCGTTGCTGACTGTGGTCTTCACGAAGCTGGTTCAAGCTCACCTCACGCTCAGTTCCTTCAAAAATAATTCAAAGATAGTCAGGGTATGGAATCGACCCAGATGCTACGATCGGCTATGGAGGGATGCATGTCAAGAACAACACTCGAAGACTCCGCCTTCCATCGACCTAGTCTAGTGCCCTTTGTTGGGAGGTTCAACCCCGACGGTGACGGTGAGATTCAGGGTGTTTTGTTGAACCAGAGCAGCCCCTGGGAGCGAATCCATGGATGGGAACCAGAAGCAGGTGATCGGCAGCGTGGAATACCACGTGGCTGACGAGGAGTACTTTGAAAAGCGGACACTTCGGCGCTACGCGGGTGTTTGGTCGCTTTGGGCGTTGGGCGTCGGAGCCGTGATTTCAGGCGATTTCTTCGGCTGGAACTTTGGGCTGGGAGTCGGCGGCTTCGGTGGCTTGGCAGTAGCAACGGTGGTCGTCGCTGTCATGTACATCGGGATGTGTTATTCGATCGCCGAGATGTCGCCGGCACTGCCCCACACGGGTGGCGCCTATTCCTTTGGCCGCACTGCCATGGGGCCCTGGGGCGGTTTCATCACTGGGCTGGCGGAGACCATGGAGTACGTGCTGACGCCGGCCGTGATCGTAGTCGGGATTGGGGGCTACATGGGCGCGATCTTCAACGACCTCTTCGGGATCGAGATCGCCGCGCCGATCTGGTGGACGATTTCCTATGCCATTTTTGTGGGCCTCAACATCTGGGGAGTCGAGATCACCTTCAGGTTCTCGGTCTTCATTACGCTTCTCGCGCTCTTGATTCTCGCGGTTTTCTGGATCGGTGCCATTCCCCATTTCTCCTGGGAACAGGCGCTGAACATCCCACCTGAAAAGGGAGCCAGTGTGTGGCTTCCATTCGGTTGGAATGGGGTCACAGCCGCCCTCCCCTTCGCTATCTGGTTCTACCTTGCTATTGAGCAGCTACCTCTGGCAGCGGAAGAAGCCCATGATCCCGAGCGCGACATGCCGAAGGGACTGCTCTGGGGGATCCTGACCTTGATCATTGCCTCGGTGCTGACGCTATTTCTCAACTCCGGAATAGCGCCCGGAGCAGCGGTAGTCGGCCACTCTGACGAACCGCTTTTTCTTGGTTTCAAGACTATCTTCGGCGATGGAGTCGGTTCCTCACTGCTGGCGCTGATCGCGGTTGCGGGTTTGATCGCGAGCTTCCACACTATCATCTATGCCTATGGGCGCAACATCTACTCGCTATCGCGCGCCGGCTACTTTCCCCACTGGATGTCGGTGACTCACGCCCGCCGCAATACTCCCTACATCGCGCTGATTGTGGGTGCGGCTCTGGGCTTCATCGTGGCTCTCATCATTGAATTTGGCGAGGCCATTTTCGGCAATGTTCCAGTAGGAGCGGTCCTGCTGAACATGGCCGTCTTCGGTGCGGTCATCGCTTACGTAATGCAGATGATTGCCTTCGTGCTTCTTCGACAGAAGCTCCCCCACATCGAACGCCCCTATCTGAGCCCGTTGGGCAATGCTGGAGCCATCGTTGCCGGCTCGATCGCCTTCGTCACGTTGATCTTTCTCTTCCTGAACGATGACTATCGTGTCGGAGTCTATGGGTGTGCTATCTGGTTTGGGTCCGGGATCATCTACTTCTGGGTTCACGGGCGGAAGACCCTGGTTTACTCACCGGAGGAGGCCTTCGCGGTCAAGCATACGGCCGAACTCACTTCAGGGTGAGTGGCCATTGTGGGCAGATCTGGTCTCCGGCGTAGCTTTGGCCTCCAGGCCGAAGTCTTGTTCTTCCGAGCCTTTGGCTCGGACGGCGGCCTGGAGACCACCGCCACGTGGGCGCCCGCCACCATCGAGAGGATCTCTGTTAGGCACCCCTGGTGAAGACCCCAAGGCTGGCCTTAGTGAGACGAGTCGCTTAGACTCAAGTGTCATGCCCTCCTCTCCCTTTTCCGAAACGGTGGCCCCCTGGCGAGCGAAGCTCCACGAGATCATCTTCGAGGCCGACACGCCCTCTGGGAAAGCCTTCGACGTCATTCTGCTGGTGGCGATTCTCCTGAGCATTGTCGTCGTGAGTCTCGAAACCGTTGAGGAATTCGATCGATATGACTCGGTCTTCAAGGCGACCGAGTGGGTTTTGACTATTCTTTTCACGATCGAGTACGTTCTGAGGCTGGTGTGCGTGCCTCGGCCTACGCGCTACGCTAGGAGTTTTTTGGGTGTTGTCGACCTCCTCTCCATCTTGCCGACCTACCTGACTCTGTTCGATGTAGGAACGCGGTCGCTCGTCGTGATTCGCGCCTTCCGGCTCCTGCGTGCGTTTCGTGTCTTCAAGCTGGCACGCATGCTTTCCGAGGCTGCTGCAATGCGGCAGGCCCTCTGGGATGCCCGGGGCAAGATCGTAGTGTTCTTGGCAACTGTCCTCATCGTTGTCACGGTCGCGGGCGTCGCAATGTACGTGATCGAAAACACCTTCGGCAGTCCCAGCGAACCGAGTCAGTTCACGTCGGTTCCCCAAGCGATGTACTGGGCTATTGTCACCATGACGACCGTTGGCTACGGCGACATCGTCCCAACGACCCACCTGGGGAAATTACTCTCGGCTCTCCTGATCATGGTCGGCTACAGCCTCATCATCGTCCCCTCCGGATTCGTTTCTGCAGAGCTGGTGAGCTCCAGGTTGAGCCGGCCGGTTTCGACTCAGTCCTGCCCGCACTGCATGGCCGAGGGGCATGAGCACGACGCCGTTCACTGCAGGTATTGTGGTGGGAAGCTGTAGTCCGCGAGCCTGGGTTAGGGTCTGTAAGGAAATAACCGATACACTTTGCTGGGGTCCCCAGCCCGCAGGGGCGCGGCGGCGCGCGGGCATCTGCTTTGTTGCCGCTTCTCGAAGATGCGCAGCGGCATCGCCTGCGGCGCGGCGCCTCCCATCTGCCCCCACGGCGCTCGCGCCAAAGTGCATCGGCTATTTCCTTACAGACCCTTAGGGCTCACGGCTTACCAGTTTGTGATCGAACCATCGGGCCGTCGATTTAGGGGCGCACCCTCGACCCGTTCTGTGACTTCGGCAACGAGTCTCAGCTCGTCAGTATCGACTTCCACGCCGAGACCGGGTCGCTGGCCGGGCCAGAGCTTTCCATCCCGAAAGTCATAGCTCACCGGCAGGTGGGCCAGCTTCTGGTTCCGGCCGCCCAACATCTCCATCAGGACGGGTCCCGGGAAGGCGCTGCAAGCGTGCACCAGGGCTGCGGTCGCGATGGGTCCGGTGAAGTGCGGTACCAGCCCGACGTAGTGTGTCTCGCACAGCGTTGCGATCTTCATGAACTCGGTAATTCCGCCGGCGTTGGGCAGGGAAACCCTCGAGTAGTCGATCAGGCGCTCCTCGATTATCTCGTTGATATCCCAGCGGTCGCCGAACTGCTCGCCCACGGCGATGGGCACTTTTACTCGTGGACGCAGCTGTCGGTAGACTCCCGGGTTTTCGCTGCGAACCAGGTCCTCGACGAAGAACGGCTCCAGGTCCTCGATCAGCGAGGAGAGCCTGATCGCGTCGGGCATGTCCAGGCGGGTGTGATAGTCAATCGCCCAATCACCGCTACTGCCCACGCCCTTACGGACTTCCACGCACAGCTTGTAGGTGTCGCGGACGGATTGACGTGGATTGAACTGGGAGCCCGAACCCAACGTGCTGATTCGATACGCTCGAAATCCGGCGTCCATGCAAGCGCGCGCGGCTTCACCCCGGCTTTTGTAACCGGGGAATCCCGTTGAATAGCACTCGATGTGGTTACGCACCGGGCCGCCAAGGAGCTGGTAGACCGGTACTCCGAGCGCCTTTCCCTTGATGTCCCAGAGGGCGAGGTCGAGTGCACCCAGAGCATGGATCTTCTCCCGTCCTGGAGGATAGAAATAGCCTCGATACATCAGCTGCCAGAGATGTTCGATTCGTGAGGGATTCTCTCCGATGAGCAATCCTGCGCACTGGCGGATCGTGTCCGCCGAGCCTCCTTCGCCCACCCCCGTGATGCCCTGGTTTGTTTCGACGATAGAAACGTGAGCACTCTGGTTGAACATCTTGCGAGAGGGTGCCTCGAAGAAACGGATCCGAGTGATCTGCATTGAGCTCAGAGCCTCGCGCGTCTCCGCTGAGGCCGGCGTACTGGCGCCAGCTCCCAACCCGGCGATGGCTGCTGCGGACAACGAGCCGAAAAAGTGTCTTCGATTCATGGAGTTTTCCCTTTCTTGTTGGGTTAGCTGAAAACCGAGTCTCCAGGAAACTGCTGTTTCACGCAAGCGGAGGCAGATGTTTGAGCCGGTGGTGGGACTGAGGTGAAAGTTCGTTTGCTTGGGAGACTACCCAAGAACCGCCAACAACAGAGCCGTGACTGCAAAGGAGTGGTCCCGGCATAAGAATGCCGGAAATAACGGACCAAACGGACGGTGGCCGATTGGCCCCTTTTTGCGGCATGTCGCGATCGGTGATCGGGACCGCTCCTTTGCAGTCACGGCTCTGTCTGAGGCGGTAGCGACAATCACGGCAGTCATAACGAAAGTTTCCTTTCTCGAATGGAGCAGCGAAGCGGGAGCGGGACTGATCTGACCCTTCACGGTTTACCCAGCGTGCTAGACTTGATCAAGCTATAGTGACGTGGGTTTTCAAATGCTGTCTAAGCGCTGTCGGCGGACAAGAAAGGCTTGTTTGAGGGTCTCGCTTGGGGAAATGGTCGCCGTGCTTGGAATCATGATTGGGGGTCCTCTCTGTCTGTGGGCCCAGATGGGCACGGGCACCCTTCTCGGTACCGTCCAGCAAGAGAACGGCGATCCTGCTCCCAACGTCGAGGTGGCGATCCTCAGGGTTAGCACGAACGAGATCTTTTTGCTGCTGACCAATGTCAAAGGCGACTACCGGAGGGGGGGACTTCCACCTGGAGGCTATCAGATCACGGCATCTCTTCCTGGCCGCGGGACTCAGGTCCGGACGCATGTCCAACTACTGGTAGGGCAAAGCCGACAGGAAGATTTTCGTCTCCAGCGAGGAGATCTCGGAGCCAGTCAGTCAAGCCGGAGCCAGCCCGTTTTTTCGGGTTCCAACCGAGAAGACCGGGGACAGGTGATCGACCAGGAAAAGCTGGAGAACCTGCCGGTCAACACCCGGGACATAGGCCAGCTGGCCGGTCTGGCCGCAGGAGCCGCTCCCAGCAGTGAAAGCCGGAGCCGGAGCGTCAAAGTGCTGGGCATGAGGCGCAGCGACAACCTTACCTACATTGATGGCACTTTGTTCACCCACGGTGACGGATCGGCCGCCTTCCAAGCCAGCCCCGACGCGCTAAAGGAGTTCGACGTCAAGACGGGACTCTACTCCTCCGAATACGGCATCCGGCCGGGAGGACAGATCGTGGCGGTGACCAAGAGTGGCACCAACGATTTCCACGGCAGCGTTTTCTGGTTTCACCGGAACGACAACCTGGATGCCCGCAATTTCTTTGAGCAGGAGAAGGCCGAGTTCAAACGCAATCAACTGGGGGCGACACTGGGAGGTCCCCTCTTTCTTCCCGGCCTCTTGGATGGGCGGGATCGGGCCTGGTTTTTCTTGTCCTATCAATTCCGTTCCGTTCGCGAGACGAAGCCCCTGACAGGTGTGGTCCCCACCCGAGAGGAAAAGCAGGGGCAGTTCGCTTCTGCTATCCGGGATCCCCTCACCGGAGACCTCTTTCCCGGAAACAAGATCCCCTCGTCCCGCTTCGATCCGGTGGCTTTGAAGCTTCTCCCTTTCTGGCCCGAGCCCAACACGGCCGGCGCACTGAACTTCACCAGCCCCGACTCCACCAGCCCGGTGGATAACCCCCAGGTCATCGCCCGCATCGATCTGAAAACCTCCGATGTGAGCCGCTGGGCGGGCCGCTTCGTTTGGGATTCAAACCACTGGACCTCGACCCAGCCCATTAGCACCTTCTCTACCAGACACCCCTTGAGCACCTGGGGACAAGTGCTCTCCTACAGCCGGAGTCTCAGCTCGAAGGCTCAGAACGTGACCAGTATTCACTGGTTTCGCCGGCCCTACGAGTCCAGGTCGTCCCAACGGGAGGTCACACAGGATCTAGGGATCCCGCAACTTCTGCTCAGCGAGGTGGACAGGACCGGTGTCCCCATTACCGAGATACAAGGTTATACGAGGATCGGGGACTACTCCTTCCTGGGCCCCTCGGTTGTGGGCAATTGGCAGGCGAAGAATGCACTTTCTCTGGTGGAAGGGGACCATGCTCTGAAGACGGGTCTTTACTTCCGCAGGCACTACAACCTGTACGTCAGCGAGCGGCGGAGTCGCTTCACCTTTTTTGATCGCTACACTGGCAATGGGTTTGCGGATTATCTTCTGGGACATCTGGTGCGAAGCCAGTTGGGAGGGGAGTCCTCCCGAGGGAGATTTCACCAGGACAGCTACTATCTGTATGTGCAGGATACCTGGAAGGTGAGCCCCAGGCTGACCCTGAATCTGGGGCTGCGTTACGAGCTGAGGCATCCCTGGCGAGACAAACGAGGTTTCATGTCGAACCTTGACCCGGTGACGGGCCAGCTGGTTCCGCCCCTACTGGATCTGGAATTGGGTCCTGGGGAAACCGGTCGCTTTCAGCCCAATCATCCGCTGGTCAGCTGGAACAAGATGGGGGGATTGTTGCCGCGGTTGGGTCTGTCTCTTCGGCTGCTGGAGAAGACGGTTCTCCGCACCGGGTACGGCATCTACTCGAACGAGCCGGATCTGAATAATGTGCTGCGGCTGAGTCGCAATCCCCGCCCCGGAGTCCGGAGGCTCATCTTCAACAGCGGCCTGGAGACACCGTCCTTGAGCCTTTCTGATCCTTTTCCCCAGGAGAGCGCAGACGAGGCCGTCCCCGACCACTTTGGAATGGAGACTCCGATACCCCTTTCCAGAACCCAGTCCTGGGGCCTGAGCCTGCAACGTGAGATCTCCTCTCAGTGGTTCCTCGACAGTGGCTACCACGGTTCTCGCTCGACCCATCGAATAGAGACGGTCTCCCTCAACGATGCGGCACCGGGGACAGGGGACCGGCAGCTCCGGCGACCCTGGTCTCATCTGCAGGCGGTCTACTTCCCCTTGGCTGACGCCGACTCCTGGTACCATGGCATGCACCTTCAGCTGGAGAGGGCTCCCGGTCCAGACGGCATCTATTTACTGGCTTCATTCAGCTGGTCCCGGCTTATTCAAACCGGAGGAGGGACGACTGGTTTCCGGTCTCGAAACGTTTTCCGCTCCCGCAACCTTCCTCTGGCTGCGACCCGAGGGGTGGCCGACTTCCACATTCCGCGGCGCGTGATGCTTTCCGGTGGCTTCGATCTGCCCTTTGGTCCAAACAGGGCTCTACTTCAAAGGGGGCTGGCTTCACATGTGTTGCGAGGGTGGTCCGTACGGGCTATCTCCAATCTTCAGGACGGGGGTGCGCGCACCGTGACCTTACCCGGTGATCCCCTGGACGCTGGATCAGAGTCGTCCCAGTGGCCGGATCGGATTCGCGACGCGAATCTGCCTGCTTCCCAGCGGACTCCTGCCCGCTGGTTTGACGCTGCCGCCTTTGAGCTCCCTCCGGCTTTCCAGTACGGCAATGCAGGCAGGGGAGTCGTAGAGGCCCCGGGCCTCTTCAACTTGGACATCTCCCTTCGGCGGACCTTTCTCCTGGCCGAAAGTCGAAGATTCGAGGCGAGGTTGGAAGCCTTCAACGCGACGAACCGCTCCAACTTTATAGTCACGGGTCGGCAACAGACCCTCCAGTACGGAACCAGTGGCTTTGGGGTGCTGGCGCAGACGCTGGCGGCGCGACAGATCCAACTGGCTGTGAAGCTCTATTTCTGAGTGCAGCTTACCCTCGCCCTGCCCAGAAGCCTTCTGCCTACAGGCCCGATCGACGGTTGGCTTTCTCGACTACGTTTTCGAAACGGCGGCGTCGCTGATCTGTCCAGGCGGCCTGGAGCTTGTCTCACTCATGAGTCCCCGCTAGGATGGTCATCCCACATCAAGGAGGGGCTATGCTGCGCACCTGTATGCTGTCCGCATGTCGGTTGATTCTGATGGGTTCGGCTACGATGGCTGCGGTCTCCGGTTCTGACCTTGTGAGATTCGAGCCGGGCGATGTCTTTCAACTCGAATGGGCGTCGGATCCACGACTTTCGCCGGACGGCAAGCGCGTGATCTACATCCGACACTCGATGGATGTGATGACCGACCGCAGGCGGGCCAGCGTCTGGACTGTCAATTCTGATGGGAGCGATCAGCGGCCCCTGTTCTCTGGGGAGGGACGATACTCCTCGCCCCGCCTCTCCCCCGATGGGAAGCGGGTTCTTTATCTCTTTGCCCAGGAGGGCTCCCAGCAGCTTTACGTGCGCTGGATGGATACCGGTCAGACTGCCCAGCTAACGAATGTCGTCAGGCCCCCCTCGAATCCGGTCTGGTCTCCCGACGGCAAGCGGATTGCGTTCACCATGTTCGTTCCGCGGCACCGAGAGCCCCTGGCCAAGCTTCCCGCAAAGCCTGAGAACGCCGAATGGGCACCTCAGCCGAAAGTAGTTGAAAGCGTTCACTACCGAAGTGATGAGCGGGGATTCCTGGAAGAAGGACACTCGCATCTGTTTCTGCTCCCGGCGACGGGAGGCACGCCGCGCCAGCTCACGGACGGGGACTATGACCATACCGGCGAACCCGTCTGGCTGCCCGACAGCTCTGCCATTCTGATCACCTCCAACCGCTCTCCGGATTGGGAGTACGAACCCCGGGAGTCCGAGATCTACGAGGTCTCGCTGGGTGGGGAGATCAAGGCGTTGACACTTCGAGACGGCCCCGATAACAGCCCCGCGGTTTCCCCTGACGGATCTTCGATTGCCTATGCCGGTTTCGACGATGAGGGGTTGAGCTATCAACCGGCTCGTCTTTATGTCATGGATCGCAACGGAGGGAACCAGCGGACCTTGACCGGAAAGCTGGATCGTTCGGTCTCGAATCCGCAGTGGGACCCCGACGGCAAGGGGATCTACGTCATGTACGGCGACCGGGGCTTGACGCGGGTGGCGCTGGTCACTCTCAAGGGGAAGGTTCGGAACCTGGTAGCTGACGTGGGAGGCCTGGCCCTGGGCCGCCCCTACGGCTCCGGCTCTTTCCATGCAGGCCAAGGGGGTATCGTCTACACTTCGACCGAAACCCAGCGTCCTCCCGAGATCACCATCTCAAACACCCAAGGCGAGACGACCAGGCTGACCCAACTCAACGAGGACCTGTTAGGCCACAAGACGCTCGGTGAGGTGGAGAGGATGACCTATCAATCTCCAGTCGATAACCGCGAGATCGAGGGTTGGATCGTGACCCCGCCAGGCTTCGATCCGGGAAGGAAATACCCGCTTATCCTGGAGATCCACGGTGGACCCTATGCCTACTATGGACCCTACTTTGCTGTCGAGCTTCAGCTCATGGCAGCCAAGAACTACGTGGTGCTCTACGTCAACCCCAGAGGCAGTACCAGCTACGGTTCCGAGTTTGCCAACCTGATCCATCAAAACTATCCGAGCCAGGACTATGACGACCTGATGGCGGGTGTCGATGCCACCATCCGGAAGGGCTTCGTGGACCCGAAGGATCTCTATGTGACCGGAGGCTCGGGCGGAGGCGTCCTGACGGCTTGGATCGTGGGCAAGACCAATCGTTTCCGCGCAGCAGTCGCTGCCAAGCCGGTAATCAATTGGATCAGTGTGGCAGGCACCAGCGACATCTATCTGAGGTTTATCCGGTACTGGATGCCGGCGCCGCCCTGGGAAGACTTCGAAACCTACTGGAAGCTTTCTCCACTTTCACTGGTTGGCAACGTCAGCACCCCGACAATGCTGCTCACCGGTGAGTCCGATTACCGCACACCCATCTCTGAAACAGAACAGTACTATCAGGCACTCAAGGCGCGAAAAATCGACACTGCAATGGTGCGGATTCCGGAAGCCTCACACGGCATAATCGAACGCCCCAGCCACTTGATCGCAAAGGTGAATCATATTCTGGCATGGTTCGACAGATATCGGACTTCAAAGAAAGCACCCAACTGAGGTAAATTCCAGGTTACAACCCGTCATTCAAAGTCGAGCCGGGCGATGGTTCGTCTACAAATATCGTGAGGAGGAGGACGCTGTGATTCGAATGCCCCACAAGAACCTTTGCTGTTTTCAGTTTCTGCTGACTATTGTTCTAACGCTGACCCAGCCAGGCTGGGCCGGCTCCCAGAGGGGCACTGAAGAAGACCGCCCCATGTTCCGCCAGAAGTTTCTGGTCATCGATGATCAACCCCTGTTGGAGGGCCACAATCTGCGTCGCAAGGTCAATCAGGCCGTCAAGCGCAAGGAGCCAGTGATGCGGCTGGACGCTCCCTGGGAAACGGACAAGGACCAGCTCAACTACACCTGCATCCTTTACGATGAGGAAGAGAAGATCTTCAAGATGTGGTACACGCTCATGCGCTGGCAGGGGGACACTTCGGACGGTCCTCGTGGTGTGGCATACGCCACCAGCAAGGACGGTCTCGACTGGGAGAAGCCGGTCCTGGGGCTCGTCGAGGTCGACGGTTCCCGTGAGAATAACATGGTCATCGGCTTCAAGCGCAACTTCACCTACACCATCATCAAGGATCCCAGCGACATTGCCGCCCGCCGTTACAAGATGATCTTCAGCACCTATGCCGAGGAGGCGTTGTGGGCGGGACACCACTCGTCTCTCAACCTGGGCTATTCCCACGATGGGCTGCACTGGGAACGTCCCAGACACGTCAACCCCGTCCTGCGAGGCATCAGCGACGACAACTGCACTCTGTTCTACGATGAGGACCGCCGCAAGTATGTGCTGACGACTCGAAGGGTGCCCAACACCCCGCGGGACATCTCCCAGTATGAGAGTTACGATCTGGTCAATTGGGAGGACAAGGGTAGGGTGTTGGTGGCTGGCGACGAGTTGGATCCTCCGGAGCTCTACAATATCTACGACATGCCCGTCTTCCGCTACGAGGGCTTCTTCCTGGGCATGATCAATCCCTACTACGTTCATCCCTTCGCCCCCACTTATGGGGCCTATCACAAGCCTCCCGACTATCCCAAGGGGAAGGTGGGCCAATTGGAGATCTCGCTGGCCTATAGCCGGGACGGCCAGAAGTGGCACCGCCCCGACGATCGCTCGCCGGTCGTGCCCATTGGTAAGCCGGGGGAGCAAGACGGAGGTGTGATCTTCCCCAGTGAGAATCCCATAGTGCGGGATGGGGAAACCTGGATCTACTACACCGGAAACTTCATTAGCCACACCTGGTGGGACTGGCTCAGCTATGACTTTTCGAAAGGGACCCGCGATCTGGCGGTCCTGATGCTGGCCCGCATGCCCGAGGATCACTGGGTGTCGCTTGATGCCGAGGGTGATGAAGGCTGGGTGATGACCAAACCCTGGGGGCCGCCCTACGAGATCTTCGTGAACGCAGATGCCGCAGGCGGGTCCATACAGGCGGAGCTGGTCACGCCCTACGGAGAACCGATCCAGGGTTTTACTCGTGCGGACTCCATTTCCCTGGAAGTTGACGGAGTCGAGCAGAAGCTGAGCTGGAAGGGCGGCAGGTCCCCCTACGATCTGAGCGTCGAGCAGTATGGTGGAGTTTGCTTGCGGTTGTATCTCACCCGGGCCAAGCTCTACTCCTACACCTTCACCCTCCCTGACCCCGACGGGGAACTGGCTAGGAACAAGGCCAACGAACGCTGGCTAGAAGTCATCAAACACCGTTCCGATCAGTGGGGTGTACGCTCGACGGAGCCAGCCACGGGGGTCCCGCCCTTTCCTCGGCACCAATCCAACCCTGCGACCGGACAGGAAGACTTTGGAGAGCAGATGAAGAAGTCCATCCAGGAGAGATCTCGCTAAGCTCGCGTTTCCTTCAGCTTTTCGTAAGCTTCCAGTTTCAACGAGATGGTCTTGGTTGACATATATGCATTATGCACAATGCACAGTAGATCCTTCAATACATGAGGGTGGGCAAGTTAACCGAGTGATGCTGAAGTAGGGAGACCGCAGGCGTCCCCTATCTGAATCTCAGCGAATACAGATCGGCGTCCTTCATGACGATGCGCAGTCGGACCGGCTTTCCTGCAATCCGTTTCAGGGGTTCGTCGGAGGTGGCCCTGGAATGGGAGCGCTTCCAGCTGACCGTATGCTCGATTTCGTCACCCCAGATGAGCGGTGATTCCTCCAGGGCAAAGCCGGGAAGCGGTCGGCCCGCTTTATCCTGGATCTCCAATTGAATGCTGCCCGCGGCCGAGGTGGCGAAGTTGAGGACCAGGTTATTTCCCTGGAACTGCAGGGGGCGGGTCAGCAACTCGCCGCCCGCGTAGTCCGCGTGCAGGGAGGCGAAACCGTCGGTGCGCAGAAACATCCGCTCCAGGTGGGCGCTGGGAGAAGTGTAGTGTCGGGCAACGTAGATCGACATCTCATCATCGGCGGTGGGGACCACCCCGGCCGATATCATATTGGTGCGGTGAACCCAGTTCTTGGGATGCCGCCCGGGACGCACGAAGGCTTCCATGAAACGCCGATCCCAGTGCACGCCGTCCCGGCTGGTCATGAAGACTCCCTCCGAGACGCCCACGCCGGAAGCGTTCTCGTGATAGGTCCTCCATTGAACGAAGCGCTTGGGAAAGGCCAGGTAGATATGGGGGGCCCGAAAATAAGGCCTGGTGGCGTTGGTGTAGAGCTGCTCGCGGGGGGTATCGCCATAGTCCGCAAAACTGCCCGGGGTCCAGTTGATGAAATCTTTGGAAGAGGCAAACTTGATGGTCCGGACTCCGTCGAGACCCTGCCGATAGATTGATACATAGAGCCGGCGCACCGAATCCCAGAAGGCCACGTTGAGGGAATCGAAGGCACCATCGGTGATGATGGGCTTCTCCTGAAGCTTGCTCCAGTGGATGCCGTCGGGTGAGACAAAGCCGAGGAGGACCGGCTTTCCGTCGAGCCGACCCGAACCCACTGCCTTGTAACGCTGGGAGGCCGGGGCGGCTGGGTTCCCGTCCTTGAAGGGCGCGAAGTTGTGACCCCCATTCTGGTTGCCGATCCAGACGATGTTGTTGTCCTTGGACCCTTCGAACTCGATCAGCCCCAGGGAGGGACGCGTCCAATGGATTCCGTCCTTGCTCTCGACATAACAGGCGACCTGCTCGTGCTCGGGGATCGGTACCTCGCCCGGTTCCAGTAGCGAGGGGAAGGTATAGCCGGCATGGCTGCTGCCGCGGTAGTACATGCGGTAGATGTCTCCGTCTTTGAAGACGGTCTGGTAGAGGCTGGTGGTCCCCTCCCAGGGTTTATCGAAGCTCAGGACCTTGCCCCCCGACTGTGGCTTCTGAAGTTGGAACCGAAGTCCATCCATGGACTCGATCAGGTAGTCGTCCACGAAGAGCTCGAGTCTGGATCCGATTTCGAGTGGTTGTCCTTCATCGCCTTCGGCCCCCTCGGCCAAGGGCTGTCCCAGGGTTAGCAGCAGTGTAATCAAGGCAAGTGTGAAAAGGCGTCCTCGCATTGTAAGCTCCCCCCTCTTAGGTTCTCTATCGTCTTCGTAGGCTCCCAGTTTTTGGCATCGCCTGCGGCAGGCCACAATATCAGCCATGCTACTCGAATCGAGCCCGTCTGGGTAGACCGGTTTCGTGGCGGTGGCCTCCGGGCCGCCGTATGTCGAGCCAAGAGGCTCGTCCGATCAACTTCGGCCTGGAGACCGAAGCCACGTAAGAGGTAACATGAGGATTTTCGCGAGGCATCCTCGACGACGCAATTTCCAGGGAGGATTCCATGACATCCACGACGATCCCTCCAAGCCCGATTACATCGCGACTCACTTCTATGGGACGGTGTTGTTCGACCAGGGGAAGTACCGCATGTGGTATTACGGCCTGGGAACCGGAGACACCGACTCCGGGTTCACCGTGGGTCCGGTCTGCTATGCAGAGAGTGAGGACGGGATCCAGTGGAGCAAGCCCAATCTGCGGCAGCTGGAGTACAAGGGCAGTCTGGATAACAACGCTGTCAAGCTGCCGGGAGAGCAGATGTATGGAGGACATCTCATCAAGGATGAGCGGGAACCGGATCCCCAGCAGCGCTAGTCTGGCAACGGGATCCTCAACGTGGGCGACGAGACCCGCATCTACCACGGCCGTTGGAGAAACGCCGAGTATGGCGAGGAATACTACGCCGAAGTGGCTTTGGCGACGCTGCCGCGGGACCGGTGGGGGGCGCTGGGCCTGTATCCGGAAGACTCAAAGCGCTTGGAGAAACCCGAAGGCTGGGTCTGGTCTGCTGCTGTGACGCTCCCACCGGAGGGCTGCAAGGTCGTCCTCAATGCAGACCACGCCCGGCTCATGAAGGTGGAAGTATCAGATGCGGATTTCAACCTGCTCCCCCAATATTCCGGGGACAACAGTGGTGTGCCTGAATCTGTCCGATCACTGTCGTCTCTTCTGCCTTGCCGCGTAACGCTCTCCTCGCTTAGAGAATCTGCGGAGCATTTGAGACGATTCGTATCTGAATTCAGTCTAGCAGGTAGCTTTCATCGCAAGCGATCGCCTCGCTCCCGTTGCGACGGATATAGCTGTTATTTCTCTCAATGGCCTGCTTCCATTCATATGATTCTTGAATCATCGAGGATACCTGTGTTGCCCAACGTTCATGCTGTTGCTAACCATCAGCCCTCACCTTCCATCTCAACGGGTCTCGCCTCCCATGCAGGCATGCAACGACCACGATCTGCTCGGGATAGAGTCGATACAACAGAGAGTAGGGAAACCGCTTGAGTCTTATTCGTCGGGCTTGCCGATGGAAGATAGGATACGCTTCCGGATTCTCCGTGAGCCGCACGCCCGCTTCGCGTACAGTATCGAGGAACTTGGAACCCAAGTCAGGGTCCCGATCTCCATACCACCGGTATGCGTCTTCGATGTCCGCCGCCGCAGCAGGACGAACAATAAGCTTCACGACGGGTCGAATTCGAGGCGGTCGAGAACTTCATCCCACGGGATTCCTCTAGGACCCTCCCGTTCGAGATCGTCGAGTCTCCGGTCGAGTTCTTCCCGCTGGGCTCTGGTCAGCGGCACCTCGTCATCGGAGAGGCTGTCCCAGATCTGCTCGAGGAGGCGCAGGCGCTGCTCAGGACTCAAACGATCGATGTCAATTGCGAGTTCGCCCATACCCCTATTCTACTCGGAACATACCGGTTGCGGGTTTCCAGGTGGCAACCCTTTGTTCTTGTATGGCCAACGTCCGGCATAATCGGCTGGCAATGAAGCGCAGCGAAATTGCCAGTCCGAGTTAATGCCGTTGTTAGGCCTCACTTTTTCATGACCCTATCGGCTATCTCATAGTATTTGGATTCAACATTGATTCGCAGTTCAATCTTGTTGCCGCCGCCAGTTGTACCGAAAACCATCTTATCTCCGCCGGTGGCATATGAAATCATCCCCTGCGATTGTATTAAATTAAGGTGCGGCCGCATCTTATCAAGGACTATATCCGACACATCGCCTTGAGCCTGTGTGTTAGCGGGCCTGTATCGAAATATCTGCTCTAAATCTGGCAAGAGCCGATCAGCTCCAATACTGCACCATCCCGTGGAAGCAGTTCGTTAGAGTAGAACTTTCGATATTCCAGCTTCTTATCTGAACGCACATGTCCCGGTATTGATAGCTGCATTTGCAACGATCGAGGTTCTCTGAGCCTCCGCAGCCAGCGAAACCTACTGGAAGGTTCCAGTAAATCGGTTGCTCCAGCTCACACCAAGTTCGGATCTTAAGGTTGAAAGCGAATCGAGTACAGATCTGCGTCCTTCATGACGAACCGAAGGCGGACTGGCTCTCCGGCAGTCCGGGCCAGGGGCTTGTCCGAAGTAGCTTTCGGATGATCTCGTTGCCAGCGCACGACGCGCTCGATTTCATCGCCCCAGATCAGAGGTGAATCCTCGAGCGCAAACCCGGGTAGGGGGTTGCCCAGTACATCTCGAATCTCGATTCGGATGCTGCCAGCTGCGGATGTGGCAAAGTTGAGGACCAGATTCACTCCTTCAAAGACCAGAGGTTTAGTGTGAAGCTCACCGCTTGCGTAGCCTGCGTGCGCCGAGGCAAAGCCGTCGGTCCGAAGCACCATCCGCTCGAGGTGCGCGCTGGGATAGGTGTAGTGACGGGCCACGTAGATTGACATCTCATCTGAGGACGTGGGGACCACGCCGGCCGAAGGCATGTTGCTTCGGTGGACCCAGTTCCGAGGATCACGTCCGGGACGGATGAAGGCCTCCATGAAACGGCGATCCCAGTGTACGCCGTCCCGGCTGCTCATGAACACGGCCTCGGAGACTCCTGCAATTCCCATGGTCGGGTGAAATGTCTTCCAGGGAACGAATCTCTTGGGGAGGGCGATGTAGATGTGAGGGGCCCGGAAGTAGGGTGAGGTGGCGTTGGTGTAGAGGTGCTCGCGAGCGCTGTTCCCATAGTCGGCCCACTGGCCCGGAGTCCAGTTGAGGAAATCGCTGGAGGTGGCGTATTTCATGCTCCGCACTCCGTCGGAATCCCGGTAAACGGCGGCGTACTGGCCTCGTACGGGATCCCAGAACGGAACGTTCAGAGAATCGAATTTGCCGTCGGTGATTGCGGGTTTCTCGCTGGCGAGGCGCCAACGCTTGCCGTCCGCTGAGACGAAGGACATCAAGGCATGATTGGGCCAGGTTCCAGCATTTCCCAAGGCCTTGTAGAGTTCCTCGGGCGGTGCTTCGGGATTGCCATCCTTGAAGGGGGCAAAGCAGCACGATGCCTTGCCCTTCCAAACGATATTATTGTCCTTGGAACCCTCGAATTCGATCAAGCCCAGGGAGGGTCGGTGCCAGGTAATCCCATCCGGGCTCTCGATCAGAGCGGTAACGGTCTCGTGTTTGGGGATGACCTCTTCGCCTGGGAGCAGCTGGGCCTGGTCCGCGTAGTCCTGGTGGCTACTGCCCCGATAGTACATGCGGTAGTTGTCTCCGTCTTGGAACACAGTATGGTAGAGGCTGGTGGTCCCCTCCCAGGCCTTGTCGAAGATGATGATCTTGCCAGCGGACTGGGGAGCGTGCAACTTGAGACGAACTCCGTCCAGGATATCGATCAAGTAGTCGTCCACGAACAGCTCCAGACGGGAGCCGAGGTTCAGTGGTTGCTCGGCTTTGGCCGGTTCCGCTGACAGTGCCACCAGTGTGAGCTGGAGACAAAAAGTAGCCAGTAGCATTCTCATCGTTATCGGTCCTTTCGCGTGCTGGCGGTGGGTAATCGTCCTTCTGAGATTTTCGCCCATTCGGGGTTGTAGGTTGGGCGCACCGAAAATAGCATTTCGGCGATGGGGAGACAAGGACAGCCCGAAGGGATCTGTCCTCGGTCGATGATTGGGGTAGCTCCCGCAGAGACAAGCCTCTGTCAGGCTAAGGGTTCGCGCAGAAATAACTCGAAGACAGGTAAGCCACTGGTTTGACCAGTGAGACTTTAAAGGTTTGACATTTAGATTCAGTAATAGGATGCCTCCTTTGGGGCTTGGCGGTACCCACAAAGGAGGCATAAAGTATGTCATATGAGAGCTTAAGCCATACCCGATGGGACTGCAAATACCACATCGTGTTTGTCCCCAAAGGGAGGAGGAAAGTGCTGTACGGAAAGATTCGAGAGTTTCTGGGCCCGGTCTTCCGAGAATTGGCGAGGCAAAGGGAGAGCAACATCCTGGAAGGGCACATGGTGGTAGATCATGTGCATATGTTGATCCAGGTCCCGCCAAAGTATTCGGTGGCTCAGGTGATCGGTTACCTCAAGGGGAAAAGCGCGATTGCTGTAGCGCGCCAATTTGGGGGCAGGAAGCGCAACTTCAACGGCGAGAAGTTGTGGGCGTGCGGCTATGCGGTCTCCACAGTTGGATTCGAGGAGAAGCAAATTCGCAAGTACATTCGCCACCAAGATCACCTCGACGGCAAAGACGACGGCTTGTTTTAACGATTAAGGATTGGCCGCCCTTGGGGCGGCTCACAACCGCCAAGCTCCCCGCTCTGCGGGGACGTTATGACTTGGCAGAATTGGCGCTCAGATTGGTACCAGATTTGGTCGCGAACGATTGAGCGAAACCGCAGGCGTAGCCAGGCCTACGTTGAGGATTTCGCGATTGAGGAGCGGCCGAAGATGGTGTCAAGATGAGATGCCAAAATGGGAAGTTATTTTTGCGCGAACCCTAAGAGGCAAACACGGGCAGCAGACGCCGGGTCCTCAGCCAGAGCACGACCCGGATCAGCCAAGGGACGACGAATTTCAACGCCGACAGCGCGAGTTGGAATAGGGCGGGACCTAACGGTCTCAGCATCTCTAACAGACCGATGCAACCTTCGATTACACCAAAGGACCTCATGCCAGCCAGGATCAGGGTGGGCACAATAAGGAAGTACAGCGGGTTCATGACCACGTGCCGCCCTGCTGGCTTGCTGCGACTCAGCCTTTCGTTCCACTGCTGCGAAGCCTCTGCGATGGCAACGAAAACTCGCCAAGCAACAATGGGGAGTGTCCACCGGACGACTTCCAAAATGTAGGATTGGGAAGTGAAGTGCTCAAGGAACACCGCCAATCCTGATACCCCCCAGAGATACCGGCTATCGGCGGCCCTGAGATTAAACATCGAGAGTCGCAGCGCATCACACTGGGTTCTTAGCCGCTTGAGATGTAGTTGCATCAACTCGGTGTTTTCGAAGACCTCCGGGTCGAGTTGTGTGACGACGTCGCCGTCTGGCTGAATCAGTGTGCTAGCCACCAAGGAGCCCCCATCCTGGCGGGCAGTCCTGGTGCTGATGATGATGCCGCCCCGAAAGTAGAGCGAAAGGAGGTCGCTCAAACTCTTCAAAAGCTTCGGGTTTACCAGAGCTCGCAAGATCCGCAGAAGAGAAGGCGACTTCCCATGATCGGCTGCCTGGGGAGTAGGGTTCATGTCAACCCTTCTTGCTGGCGTCCCGATCGCTTAGTTCCAGGGATTCGGAGCTCCCGAGGCCGAGGATCGCGCGAACCGTAGCAAAGAGTTCTTTCCACATGGAAAGCGAAACATCGAGCCCATCCTGGTGAATCCGGTGGAGCAACCGGTTCTCGGCCGATGCGTACTTTGGGACGATCCTGGTGAGAACGTCGCCATCCAGCTGCACGATCGATTGCATGACAACGCGTTCAACTCCGACGTCCCAGACCTTGCGAATCTTGACGATGTCGTCTGACGCAAGTTTGAGCTCCTTCATCCCTCTTACCTTGTCTCTCCAAACGTCAAAATACTCCTGGGGCAACGGTTCGCTCGGATCAAGTTCCTGGGGTCTCTTCTCTTTGAGTTGTTCGAGCAGGTAAACGAGGTTTTCGCAGCTTCGCTCGATTCGATGAATGATGACGAGCCACTCGTGAGCCTCATTGTCGTCACCACCGGATGGGAACCGATCTTCGCGGGCATCCAGTTCACGTCGTGCCGTGTCACGAAGACTCGCGAACGTCTCGACGAACTTCCCGTAGTGGACCACGGGCTTGGGTTCCAGATTATATTTGCTGAGCCAGCTGTGGTACTTCTCTATGATTTCGACAAGTGCGATCCGGGGACTGGGCATCTTGCGAGCGGTGATCTCCTGCTTGAGAACCGTATTGACCTCCAGCGTCGTCAGATCGCTGACGATGGCTCTAAGCTCACTCCATGCCATGGCTATCTTACCTTCTTGGTTTGCTTCTCAGAGGGAGGCAGCGATTCTAGCCTTCAGGAAGCGAACGGACCAGGGCGAGTAGCTCCTTCAACGCCGCAAAATTGCCCTTGATCATCTCGTGGGCCTGCTTCTCCCTCGCCGCGTGGAACTCTCGAAGATCCTTGTAATCCCCGGTGACGAACTTGTCGGGGATGCAGGTAACGATGTCGCCATCCAGTAGGTTGATCCTGGTGTACATCAAACTGCTATCTTGGACCGAGGTCACTTCCGGCACGATTCTGGACCTATCGTTCGGGTCGACAGCCGCTGTTATCGGTCCGACGGCGGTGACGATCTTGAGCTGTACCAGCTCGGTCAAGGCGTTCCGAATCTTGTCCAGTAACTCGAAGACAGGTAAGCCACTGGTTTGACCAGTGAGACTTTAAGTAGGCACTTCGTGCCGACGGCCAAGGCCGTAAAAGGCTGTTTCGGGACACCCCGGCTGTGACGAAAGGGCGGTCTCAGAGAACAGCTCACTTGATTGAAATTCCGAGACTGTAAAGGTTTGACATTTAGATTCAGTAATAGGATGCCTCCTTTGGGGCTTGGCGGTACCCACAAAGGAGGCATAAAGTATGTCATATGAGAGCTTAAGCCATACCCGATGGGACTGCAAATACCACATCGTGTTTGTCCCCAAAGGGAGGAGGAAAGTGCTGTACGGAAAGATTCGAGAGTTTCTGGGCCCGGTCTTCCGAGAATTGGCGAGGCAAAGGGAGAGCAACATCCTGGAAGGGCACATGGTGGTAGATCATGTGCATATGTTGATCCAGGTCCCGCCAAAGTATTCGGTGGCTCAGGTGATCGGTTACCTCAAGGGGAAAAGCGCGATTGCTGTAGCGCGCCAATTTGGGGGCAGGAAGCGCAACTTCAACGGCGAGAAGTTGTGGGCGTGCGGCTATGCGGTCTCCACAGTTGGATTCGAGGAGAAGCAAATTCGCAAGTACATTCGCCACCAAGATCACCTCGACGGCAAAGACGACGGCTTGTTTTAACGATTAAGGATTGGCCGCCCTTGGGGCGGCTCACAACCGCCAAGCTCCCCGCTCTGCGGGGACGTTATGACTCGTCCTTCTTCTTGTCCTGTTTCCCGGTAGCTCCATTCGTCATGATTTCCTCCGGATTGAGTCGATGTAGTTGATGCGGGTCCTATTACTCCCCGCAGAGCCAGGTAGGATCAGCATGAGCGTAAAGATCCCAATCTATTGAAGGTGCTCTGGCCAGGGAAGGGTAGTGTACCTTCTTCTAGTTCAAGTCTAGTTCAAGCCCAACCCGACCACCAGACCAACGGCCAGCCCGAGGCTGACAAACATTGAACCGACTACGATACCTACTGCCACGTTCCCTTCCGACAGCTGCTTCGAGGTGTCAAACGGCGTGATCCAGTCCAGCAGTTTGTAGCCGATCAACATCAAGGCGATGCTAAACAATGCCCCGGCCATTGCGTATAGGAAATTTGCAATCACAATCTGAAATTCCATATAGACCTCAATTCAGTACCTTTTTCACCTTCCTGATCTTGCCCACATAGCTGATTGTCTCTTTGCTGTGTCCCCCAGTGACGGATGGCAGGGTTGATTCCATGGTCCGCCAACGGTTGGGATCCAGACCTTTTCTCTTGGCATGGCGCTGGGCTCGAAAAATGTTTCCCTTGCCGGCGTTGTAGGCCCCAAACATGAAGTCCAAACGGTCCTGAAAGGGGCGCTCTTCCTTGAAGAGAAGCCAGATGGAGCGATTGTAATCAATGCCCGCGGCGATGCTCCACTTGGGTTCTTTCCCGCTGCCCTTGATGTGGCGATTCCGTTTGACTATTTCATTGAAGGTGGCGGGCATGATCTGCATCAACCCCACGGCACCTACCTGAGACCGAGCATCTTTTCGAAGGCCCGATTCCGCCACCGCCTGAGCCTTGAAATGTCGCCAGTCGAAAGCGGGCCCAAAGCTGCGCTTGGAGTACTTGGAAAAGTGCTTGTCATACTGTGTGACTCGATTGTAACGGGCGAAATCCTCGCCTCGCAGAGGTAGGCCGCTTAGAATGAAGAAAATCGACGCAAATCCAACCAGAGTCATCTTCAACCTCGAATGGTCGACCGAGGCCAGCCCGCTGGCTCCAGGCCAAAAAACCGGCAACATGTGAAGACCCGAGACGCCAAAGAGTGTCATCCATGTGCCCGGGAGAAATTGTTGCTCAGGTTCCGGGAGCCAAGGGTCATGCCCGTCTCTTGGTGCCAAAGATCCAGTCCTGCTCCTTGTCTTCGAACTTCACGGTTAGAGTCCTCTCCAACCTGGGCAAGAGTCCGTTTTGCTCGGCCGTGGATACCACGTAGGCGCCGAACGCTCTGACGTGAAGGGGATGATCCCAAAGAGGATCCATGTCCTTGACGGCGTCTCTGATGTCCCTTCTTTCCTTGGCCTGTGGCAGCTTTCCCAGGGCATCCGAGAACTGGCGCCAACGGCGATAGATGCCGGAGTAGTTGCCACTGCCCTCATCGCCGTTGAGCTGGATCAACCGTGAGAAGGATCGCTGCAGCGGGTTGGGCCATTTGCCCTCGTTGTGGGAGCCCTCGACGCCCCGGTCCTCGAGCCTGTCGGCGGCGTATGCGGCCCACTCTCTTGGCTGCCTGGAGGCGGGATCGGACTCGCTCTGCATCAGGTAGAACTTCCACAGCGGCGCGTAGACATCTTCGCGCTGCGGAATCAGGTTCCGAGCTTCGATCATCGACCAGCGTGGGGTCGCCTTTGCCATCGATCGGGCTGCCCGATCGATGTTGTACGGAGCCAGGAGAGGCAGAAGTGTCTCGCAGAGATCCTCGTCGGCGGCCAGGTGCAGACGCACTTCGGCTCGCTTGCCGAGGTCAGAGGCGAGGTCGCCGCGCACACGGTTCGCGTGGTCGACACCCAGGATTCCCCAGATGGTTGCCTGGTCCAGGTAGTCAGCCAGTTCTTCCTCCGAGAGCGCGTTCTCATTCCAGATCCACTCCATCTTGAGACTGTACCGGAAGTCGTCTCGGTCAAAGTGGTCGGAGAAGTTCCCCATCTGGGCGCTGATGTCTACCATGTAACTGATGGATTTTCCGAAATCCTGGGCCTCGTAGCCTCTAGCTCTTCGGAAGGTGACCCGTTGCCTGCCATCGTAGGTCTCCTGAACGATCTCCTCGAGCTCCCTCTTGTCGTCCCCACCATAGTTCCATCGACCGAGGCCCAGGGAAAGACCCCAGGTGGTCGACTGCGTCAGTTGTCGTTGGTGGAGGAACTTGTTGAGCTCAATCCGGTGGGGATTCTGACGCATCCAAGCCAGTATCTCCTGCAGCTGACGCTTCAACAGTGAATCATAGTGGTCGATCACAACCTCGGCGGGGAGAGTGACATCCAGGACGCTCTCTTCGCTCTTGATTCGCAGGTACTCGAATTCGAATGCCAGGGATATCCGGTTCTCGACGACCCCCTTGACCAGGTCCTCGACGCGCTTGACTAGAGCCCGCCAGAGTTGTGCAAACCTCTCGGCTCGGCCTGCCTCATCTCCCAGTCCCAGTCTTTGGATCAACCTGGCGAGCAGATTTGACTCTTCCTGACTCAGATTATCGAAGTCGGTCTGTTGTAGAAGTCTCTCAATCTGCTCCAAGGCGGTATCAGCGAGAGCTGCCATCACCTGAGCAACGAGCCTATTCAGGGCATCCTGGTTATCTTCGGAGTCTACCAGGCTAGCAACAGCCCCAATCGAGCCGCCGATACCCAACTTGTTGGTTTTGGCCTTCTTGCCAGCCAGACGGATTCGCCCAGGGGAGGGGCGGGTGAGGATCAGGATGAAATCATCTGCCAACCCGATGTCGAACTTGAGAGTGGCTCCGGCGTCCACACCGAGCCGGAGGAGCCCACTCACCTGCAAGAGGCTGAACAGTCCGCCCAGATTGGCCGTAAAAAGGTCTGACCATGATGCCTCGACTCGCAGCGAGAGCCTTCCCGGTACCCGGTACGCGATCGCCTCCTGATCCTCGAGTTTTTCGAGGGATTTCGGGTCGACCGCAAAGCGAAAGTCACGCAAGTCGCCGAGGATGGCATCTGACACTTTGGTGGAGCGGTTCTGGTGATAGTGGTAGTCATAGAGGAGCATCCTGCGGGAGATCGAGCCCTCCAGATTGAGGACAGAGAGATCCCCTCCAGCAGTCGCCGTCACGCCGGCTTCTAGCTCGTATTTTGTCCAGGCACCGTGATCCTTGAACTCGATCTGATGATCCAGCCTGGCCTCGTTGCCGGCGACCTTTCCCTGCCCCAACACACCCATCTGGTCGGAATCCTTGGCCGGATTGTTGAGTACGTAGAGTTTCGCTCCTGCATGAGGCTCGACCGCGAATCCTACTTCTGAGACCTGAAATGGGATCTCGTAGCTGCCCGAAAGGTTGAGCACGGGCTTCTTGTCGGGAAGCTCATCGTCTCCCAGCTCCTTTCCTGCGTTGCGGAGGGGATCAATCAGGTCGTTCAGACCGAAGTCGGGCATTTCAGTGTTCTCCTTCCGGTGGAGGAAGCGCCGATTCTTGAGTCCAGTCTACTACGGTGCTGCCTCGTTGGTTGCAAAATCGCCGGGCTGAGATATTTAAACTCAATTTGGGGAACCGTGGCGGTGGTCTCGAGACCGCCGTTCGTCGGGCCAACGGCTCGAAGGAAAACTTCGGCCTGGAGACCGAAGCCACGTCAGGTCTCGGGTAAGGAACTTTGGTTTGTCTTGAGTACGATGCGGTAAGATACGAACATATGCCGTGGCCCCGGATTGCCCTCTCAATCGTACTGATCCTGGTCGTTGTGGTCGTCGGATTTGCCTATCGCTACATCTCGGCCGGCAAGGCCGAGTTGGGGTATCTTGAGGAGTCGCGTCGAGCTCCGGTGGGCGATTTTCGATTGAGTACGCGAGAGCAAGACCTTTCGCTGGGAGATCTGAGAGGGCAAGCCGTGCTCATCGATGTCTGGGCGTCCTGGTGCCCACCCTGCATTGCCGCCATCCCCAAACTAGTCCAGTTGCAGACGAGTTACAGAGACAAGCTGGAACTGGTCGGTCTCAACGTGGATGAAGGGGGTTGGGACGTGGTGCAGGCCTTCCTTGCCAGACATCCCGAGATCAACTTTCGGATTGCCAGGCCTGACCCGGATCCGGCGCTGCTGCTTCCTACGGTGGTGGATCTGGAACCCCTGGGTACGGTCAGTGCCTTGCCGACGGCCTTCCTGGTTGATCGCGAAGGGCGCCTGGTGAGCAAGTACGTGGGTGCCGGCAACTTCGATCGAATCGAGCAGGATATCAAGCGACTCCTCGCCGAACGCTAGTTGTCGTAAGGTACAAAAGGTTTACATTCCTGCCAGGCATCAGCATCATGTCGGGGCGCATTCATTGCGCTCGCCCTTCCTCAGGACGAGGAGATTATCGGACTAAGGGAGACAAGGAGAATGAAGATAAGGGGACGGGTTGAAGGGGCCTGCATCACGGTGCTTTCCTGGTGGTTCGGGTCATTGTCGCTGTTGCTTTTCCTCGGCCTCACAGCAATGGCCGCCCCCCAAACAGAGAAAGAGCCCATCGTTCTCAACCGCCAGGCCGAGCTTCTCCTGCACGACGATTGGCTGGTAGCGCAGCGGGAGGGGCTGGAGCTGGTGCCTGCCCAGCTTCGGAAACATCCCGCCAATCCGCTCTTGGGGATCGATCGACCCTGGGAGAAGCGGGGCATTCTGAACTACGTCGCGCTTCTTCAGGACGAAGAAGCAGGGCTCTACCGGATGTACTATCAGATCCTGGGGACGACCGAAGACGGCGTCAACCAGAGTCACTGCCTCTACGCCGAGTCCCGTGACGGCGTCCGTTGGGAGAAGCCGGATCTGGGCCTGGTTGACTATGAGGGATCAAAGCAGAACAACATACTCTTTCTGGATCCCAACGAGCGTCCTCGGGGAACGCCGGTCTACTGGGTGATGAAGGACTATGCCGAGCGGGATCCGGAGCAGCGTTACAAGATGATGCTCAACCGCTGGGACTTCCGTGGGCGGGGGGTTGGAATGGGATACTCAGCCGACGGGATTCGGTGGAAATTCAGCTCCTACGTGAACCGGCTGGGAGGTTTTGACACCCATAATCTGTTCTTCTGGGACGATCGAATCGGTCTGTTCGTAGGCTACTTCCGTACCCACGTCCTGGGGAAACGCTCCATCGGTCGGGCCACCAGTCCCGACGCCTACCATTGGTCCGCCCCAGTTACGGTTCACGGACTCGACGACAAAGATCCCCCGGACTGGCAGATCTACGGGCCGGGCATTTTCAAGTACAGTCGGGCCAAGAATGTCTATGTGATGTACGGAGAGGGCTTCGACTCTCGATCGGACGTCTTCCGTGGACAGCTGGGGCTGAGTCGAGATGGCATCGATTGGCATCGTTTTCAGGACGGCCACTTTCTCGACGGCACTCCCGGTACCTGGGACGCAGGCTCGGTCCGACCGGTTCCGGCAGAAGCGGTAGTGGACGGGCGGATGGCCATGTTCTATACCGGCAGCGACCATAGTCTTCACGACCGGGAGGGAGCTCGGGGCGTCGGTCTGGCCTTGTTCCAGCAAGGAGCCTTTTCGGGGTGGAGGGCTGCCGCTCAGGGAACCCTGTTGACCCGACCTCTCCTGGCGAAACATTCCGAACCGTCACTGCTCCTGAATGTCGATGCCGAGGGCGGTGAGGTCGTTGCCGAGATCCTGGATGCTCGAGGGAGCGTCATTTCTGGATTTTCCCTCCAGGACTGTAAACCGGTGACCGGGAAGGGGATCTTGCTGGAAGTCTCTTGGAAGGGCCGGGAGAATCTGAAGAGTGTGGTGCAACAGGGAGCCTTCCAGGTGCGTTTCCACCTGGAGAGAGCCACATTGTACGGCTTCCGGATTATTCGTCCTGGTTCGGCAAAAGCCCTCTTTTGAAAGGTTGGACCTGGGTTGGGATAGGGAGATAAAGCCATGAGCAACAAGCGTTTCGATATATCCTTTTCGCGTCGACAGTGGATGGGATTGGCCGCTTCTGGGGCACTGGGCAGTGCGAGTCTGAAAGGTCTGGGAACTGGAGCCACGGCTTCGACTTCGGATCACCGTGTCACGCTCAAGGCGGGCGAATTGGAGGCGATGGTCGTCGACAACCACGATGGCCTTTCCGGAGACGAGCAGAAGAAGCGAAGGGCGGCTATCCCTAGCGTTCCGGGTGGGCTGGGACAGCTCTACTGCACCGTCCCTTTCGAGGAGCGGTTCAATGGCTACAACGGCATTCCTCGACTCCGGCACCGGGACTCGCACCATCCATTCCTGACCTCGGCATCCGGTCTGAACTGTGAGTTCTTCTTCGATGAGAAACGGTGGTCGTTCGAACCTCGATGGAAGGATATTGAGCGGTTTCAGGCCCAGCCTTCTCGGGTAAAGGCCATTTCAGATAGCGAGGCACATCTGGAGATCGAAGCGGGTGAAGATTGGGGGATCAAGGTCGAAACCACTTTTCGGCTGGAGGCGCCCTACTTCCTCGATCTGGAACATTCTTTCACCCCAACCCGAGAGGACAAGATCCCCGGCGGTTTTCTAGGGGCCTTCTGGGCAAGTTACATCCAGGCGCCGCGCAATCCTGGATACTATGTCTGGGGTAGAGTCTCGCCGCGGATCCGGCCTTCATGGCACAACATCTACGATGCCCTCAACCTGGAGACCGTTGGCGTGATTGGGGCCGAACGGGGTCCCGTCGGAGGCAGCCTCAGAGGACCCGCCAAGCCACTGATCTACGATCTCTCGCCGGTTCGCTATGTAGAGCCTTTGATGGTGGGAAGAGTTCACGACATGCTACTAGCCTTCCTGTTTCAACCGACAGAGGAACTGGAGATCCGCCCCGCCTTCAATGCTCAAGGTGGAGGCGTCGGAGTTCCCGCCTGGGACTATCAGGCGGTGGTGCCAAACCCCAAGGTAGGTCGACGCTACAGTTTCAAGGTGCGGGTGGTCTATAAGCCTTTTGAGGGTCTGGACGAAGCCTTGGATCTTCAGCGGCAGTGGAAGGATCGCATCCTGAAGCTCTAGACGTTTTCCGTTCAACTCCGTATCACGGCTGGGGCTCTCAATGAATGTTGGGGACACTTCGGGAGACGGATTGCCATTCCAGGGAGAGGGTTGTATGAAGCTTCAAGCAAATCTGTATATCGCTTTGTTGCTGGGTCTGGCCCCTGCTCTAACTCAGCAGGTGGATCTGGGAGCCTTGCAGCTGGGGAGCCGTTCGGCCAGGGAGTGGATCAAGCGGCTGGAGAGCCCCGAGCGATTGGCTGGCTTGAAAGCGGACGATATCCTGAAGGCGTTGGGCCTGGAGGACGGCGATATCGTTGCCGACATCGGAGCAGGCACTGGCGTTCTCAGCCGGCCCATGGCCCGGGCAGTTGCTCCTACCGGTAAGGTGCTTGCGGTTGAAGTCGACCAGGAACTGTTGGACTACATTGACGAGAGATCGGCGCAGGAAGAGCTCGGCAACCTCGTGACTGTGCTCGGAGCGTTCCAGGATCCCAAATTGCCGACCAACGATGTCGATGTCGCCTTTTTCCACAACACACTGCACCACATCAAAGATCGCGCGGGCTACCTCAAGCTGCTGGCGTCGCATCTGGCAGCGGATGGAAGGATCGTCGTCATCGACATGATCGATGGGCACAAGGACGATCCCGAGATGCAGATCGACGTCGAGTCGGTCATGGGTTGGATGAAGGCGGCTGGATTCCAGCGGTCTCAGCAGGTTGATTTGTTCGAGGATAAGTTTTTCGTGGTATTCCAACGATGACCATCCGGGAATGAAAACTTGAAGAAATCCAGTCAGCGGAACAAGGCCCTTGCCCTCGTGATCCTGGTGACTCTCATGGGATTCTTGACAGCGTGTGAAAGTGCTCCAGAGGAACCCGAGCTGTGGATCAGTTATCCCGGTGGAGAGGGTCGGGGAGCCGGGAAGAATATCGTGCTTATCGCTGCTGATGACGAATACCGATCGGAGGAGTTGATTCCACAGCTGGCCAAGATTCTCTCGGTGCACCATGGCTTCAACTGTACGGTCCTGTTCGCAATGGATCGAGAAAAAGGGGTAATCGATCCCGAGGTCATGGACGACATTCCGGGTCTAGAGGCCCTCGAGGAAGCCGACCTGATGGTTCTATTCGCCCGTTTTCGGGAGCTTCCCGACTCCCAGATGAAGCGGATCATGGATTTTATAGAGTCGGGGCGGGGAGTCGTGGCGTTGCGAACGGCGACACACGCCTTCCGCTACCCGGATCGGACCGATAGCCCCTATGCCTCTCATAGCTTTGATAGTTTGGAACCCAAGGGTGGATTCGGGCGCCAGATCCTGGGCGAGACCTGGGTCGCGCACTACGGAAAGCACCAGGTGGAGAGCACGCGCGGAGTGATCCCGGAAGAGGCGAAAGAGCATCCCATCGTGCAGGGATGCGAGGATATCTGGGGGCCGTCGGATGTCTATGCCATCACTACGCTTTCCGGAGACAGCCGCCCCCTGATTCTGGGCCAGGTCCTGTCGGGAATGAGTCCGCAGGATGCTCCGAATCCAGAGAAGGCTCTGGTTCCGGTAGCCTGGACGAAGACCCATCCGGGTAAAACGGGCAAGATCTCACGCGTTTTTACGACCACGATGGGCCACGTCGAAGATCTCCGCAGCGAAGGATTTCGACGTCTGGTAGTAAACGCCTGCTATTGGGCGGTAGGGATGGAAGGTCAGATCCCGGCCCATAGTCAGGTGGACCTGGTGGGGGCCTATGCACCCTCTCCGATTGGTTTTGGTGACCACCGTCGGGGCGTTAGACCGCAGGATCATCGAATCCCTTGAATTCCGTCGGATTGATTCCATGAGTTGGAGAGAGTGGCGTTTCTGGGACTACGTTTTTGTCTCTCGCGTCGAAGAGGATCCGGATTTCAGAGATGAGTTGGCCAGCCTCGCCAGCAAAGGTCTGCTAGCGATCGGGGCGGTCTGCATCGGGGCTCCTCTCTTCGCTATGCTGGCTGGGTTGTTGGGTGTTCCGGAGATGCTCGAGCATTCGGCACTCCTCGCCATCTGCGCGATCCTCACCCTTGGGGCAGTGGCAACGGCCCTGTCACGCTGGGGACCTGCCCGACCCGTGTCCCGGCTTTTCGGTCTAGCTGTAGGCTACTTGGTGGGTGTCAGCCAACTCTGGGTTTCCTTGAACGGCCCGGAGCGTGAAATGGGAGCGCTCCATCACATCCCCGGCAACGTCAGCATGGTCATGCTGGTCGGAATAGCGGCGCTTCCGCTGCGTCCCCTACAGACGACTTTTCTGGGCTCGGCGCTGCTCCTAAGTTACTGGATACTAGTCCCGCTGGCAGGGCAAACGATTGACGAGAACTACCATCTAACTCACTCGGTGTCGGTGGTGTTGGTAGTTCTTATCGGAACCGGCCTGACGGCGGTGATCTACCAGCGGCGCCTGGCCGCCTTTCGGGCTCGACGGCAGGCAGTCGACGCGCTCGAGCAGCTCCAAGAGGCCCAATCCAGACTGCTGATTTCCGAGACAGCAGCTTCGCAAGGTCGGCTGGCCGCAGCGCTTTCGCATGAGTTGAATACGCCCCTGGGAGCTCTCAACAGTGCCCTTGACACGCTGTCGACCGTCTTCGAGCGCCAGCGTCAGGGAAGATCTCCAGACCCTGAAATTGCCTCCCAGGCCTTCCAGGCCGCAGGGGCCGCCTCGGGTCGGCTCACGGAAACCATAACGAGGATGAAGCATCTGACCAACCTGGGTCGGGCGGGGGTGCAGCTGGTCGATCTCAACCAGCTCTGGGAAGACACAGTTGCCCTTATCCGGGCCGAGTTCGGAGAAGACCTGAACCTCACATTGAAGCTGAGTCCGCTGCCCGAATTCAAGGGGAATCCCCAGCAACTCAGTACGGTCTTTACGAACCTATTAAGGAACGCGGCCGCTGCCATTGATTCCGCGGGGAGCATCGTGGTTACCAGCGGCGTAGGTGGCCGTGAACTCATCCTGGAGGTTAGAGACACGGGAAAAGGCATCGCACCCGATCGGATTCCCCAGCTTTTCAATCCTTCTTTCCACGTTGCCAGAAACCGTGTCGGCACCACCAATTGGGGCCTTTTCGTCGCTCAGAGCATCGTAGTCAATCACGGCGGGCGTATCGAGATTGAGAGCCAGGAAGGGAAGGGAACCACGGCCACAATCCATATGCCGCAGCCGGGTTGACGGGAGTGCAGATCCGGTATTGCTAGACTCGTCTGGCCCCTGGCTGCGAGCCAGATCGTTCCAGGAAGAACTTCTTCTCACGTCAGGGGGGGGCATCCCTACGCCGAAGGCGTTACTGCGCGTAGCCCAGGGTTGCAATGCGAAGCGAGCTACCCTGGGTCCAGGACCGTCAAGAAAATGCCTTACCCTGAAGGGGTTATTGCTGTAACTTTGTTCGCGACACATAGCAACATTCTGGCAATAACACTTTCAGTGTAGAAAAAGCAGGGGCATCTTAAACCCAGGGTAGCTCGCTTCGCATTGCAACCCTGGGCTACGCGCAATAACGCCTTCGGCGTAGGTGCTCCTGAGAAACGAGTCATCGCATTACCTCAGCGTCACATTCTTTCAGGGTTGGGAACGTTCTAGTCGAAGCTGAAGGAATAGAGTCTGGGAAAGCCCTTCGAGCCCACCAGGTGAAATCTTATCTGGAAAGGATGATCTAGCTTGGGCAGGTTCTCGTTCCCCTTCCACTTCATCCTGTGAGACACCGAATCTCCCTCGAAGCGTACGCTGTCGGCCCTGGTAAAGCCCGCAATCGGCCTTCCATTCTTGGTATCCAACAGTTCCGCCTCCAGGTAGCCTCCTTGGCCAGAGTTCGCATTGATGAGGAGCTGAGAGGCCTGACCCGGATTCACCGGAATGGTCGTGAGACTTCCCCGATCTTTTTCTGGCTGCAGATGGGTGTATCCGTCCAGTCTGAGGGTCGCCACACCGCCTGAGCGCCTCTCGTTGGGTTCGTCCTCTCCGCAGATGGCTCCGTAGTAGACCTTGATCTCCTTTTCGTCTAACAGGGGCAAAGAGGGAGCGACATGGTCGCAGTCCCAGTCGCCGGGGGAGCCCGAGGGGACAACCTTCTTGCCCGGCTGTACGAAAACGAAGTTCTCGCCATCCCGGCTGACTGCCAGCTCCAGATCCAGCTCCCGACCATTGTGTTGATACTGGTAGAAGGAGAGGTAGTACTCCCCGTCCTTCCAGACCACCCAGTCGTGAATCTGCTCAATCTTTCCGCCCCGAACCACCGGAACGGTCCTGGCAAAGGGATCCAGCATCGGGTTCTGGGGATGGGAGGTCCATTGGATGGCGTCCGGGCTGTAGGCGTAGCCGCCGCCTCGACGGGCCAGGTTGAGAGAGGAGAATCCATAGGTCTTGTAGCGCTTGCCGGGATCCTTTTCTTCGGGATCGTAGAGGAAGGACTGGGGCATCAGGGAAAAGGGCCTCCCTCCGGGGAAGAGCATCTTGGCGGGTTCTGAGGTCCAGTCGATACCATCCGCGGAAACCGAGAGCGTTCCCGAATTGGTCTCCTGCCAAGGTTCGTAGCGGCCGGCACGCGCGGCTTGAGCCCGGCTACCGTGAGTGGGGAACTTGAGGAGCTTGTATCGGCGTTTGGGATCCGGATCGTCAGGATCCCTGAGGACCATGGGAACGTAGGGAGCGTTCTGGATCAGGCTCTTCTTCTCGAAATGGTAGCCATCCTGGCTCTCGGCATAGCCCACCTGGTACCACTCCCACCAGGGACGGTTCCGATTTCGCCGAAAGGCCGAATACCACATCCGGTAGAGGTTCTCCTCCTTCAGGACCCGCAGGAAATTCCCGGCTCCGTGGGCATCGGGATCCTTCTCCTCTCCTGCTTGGATCACCGGATTGTTGTGGTACTTCTCAGCCTGGTTCAGCATTAGCTCGAGACCGTCCAGCGTCTGGATCTCCAACAAGTCCAGGAAGAGGATTCTCTTCCCGGGAGAGGCTTCCAATGAGGGCACGGGGATGGAGTGAAAGGCCTGGTTGGCTCCATGTGCCAACAGGATGCCGATCTCGTCAGCCGTCTCCTCGCTTGCCACCTCGACCGCCAGACGATCGATGGGAAGGTGGTTGTCTTCCATGCGTGGTGAATTCCAGGTCAGCTTCGCAGTGCTGTGGATAGGTCCCCATTTCTGACCCAGCCAGCGAGTCCGAAAGACGTGCTGACGGGCGCTGTCTACAAAGAAAAGCCAGGCAATGCCGTACCGATCCAGACTGACCTGTTGGGAGTGAAAGGTGTGCCAGGCGAATCTGGGCCTGGCTCGAGTCAAGGGGATCGGCCGTGGTGTCGGCCCTTCGGGAATGATCGTTACTAGATGGGAGTAGGTATCCTCGTAAACCGCCAGGAGCTGGCCCTGTGTTTCTGCTAGAACTGGCCGAAAGGACTGGCTTTGCAGCTTCCGAACGTCAGGCTTTTTGCCGGCTCCGACCTGATTCAGAAGCCCGGAAACATGGTAGGCCTGTTCGTAGATATCGTGCCAGGTCAGGTGAAAGCGTCCCTGATCGCCCAGGAGCAAGCTGGGCGGGAATAGACCATGACCCCTTGCCATTTCCTGGGAGACCAAGCCACGTTCATTCACGTGGCCCAAGTGCACCGATGTCTCGTGGTTGGCACCCGACTCGGTCCAGACGAACCAGATGTTGCCGTCTGGAGCCTTGGCAATGTCTCCGATTCGGGAAGAGTGTGGGGCCAGGATCAGCGCTCCGGGAGACTCGGTTTGAGGATGGTGCCAGGAGAGCTCCGGGCCTCCCGGATAGTCTGGAAGGCGTAGCAAGACGTATCCCGAAAGCCCTGATTGGGTGCTCCAGACCAGGTGGAGCCTATCCGTGTGGTCAATGCTCATGCCCACACTGAAAACAGGGTCCTGGGCTCCGACCGGTGGGACCAGAGGCAGGGGAGCACGGAAGGCGTCGAGAGATCGCGGAGAGATTCCATCAGAGACTCGCAGCGAGAAACCGGATCGGGCACTGGGCTGGCTCGGGGGCAACAGCAGGTAGACAAGGCCCTTGCTATCCCTGACGATCCACTTACGAATAGATCCTTCTAATTCGCTCCGCAGAAGTCCGCGCGGAAGGCCGGGAGCCGCCGCCGTCAGCAAGGTTGTTAGTCCGAGCCAACACGCCAGAGAACGAAGACGCCTTCTTGTACGCAAGTTCATCCGCATTGTGTTACAGGGTTCTAGGGTGAAACTCAAGGGAACCAGAATGACGTGACACTTTTTCCGGGTACACGCTCGTAGCCAACAGTTAGTCTATCTTGGATAGGTTGCCTGGTTTTGTCCATTACCAATTCATCGTTTATGTGTCAAGGCAACGATCGGGTGTTTTCTG
Source organism: Acidobacteriota bacterium (assembly GCA_965222655.1). Lineage (GTDB taxonomy): Bacteria > Acidobacteriota > UBA6911 > RPQK01 > JAJDTT01 > CAUZIZ01. The sequence goes on along the minus strand of CBDCUP010000020.1, from coordinate 132,354 downwards.
ATAGTCTAGGCAGATGGCCAAACAGAACTCGTTCGACGTCGTGTCGCAGGTGGACTTGGCTGAGGTCGCGAACGCGGTCAATCAGGCCTCCAAGGAGATTCTGCAAAGGTTTGATTTCAAAGGCAGTGGCTCGAGTGTCGAGTTCGACAAAACTGAGGGGAAGCTGGTGCTCGCCTCGGCCGACGAGTACAGACTCCAGGCCGTAGACCAGATCGTCCAGCAGAAACTGGTGCGGCGCGGCATCTCCCCCAAGGCGCTGACGTATGGCAAAATCGAGCCGGCGGCCAAGGGGAGTGTCCGTCAGACGATCACCCTGCAGCAAGGAATTCCGATCGAAAAGGCTCGAGAGATCGTCAAGATCATCAAGGGCACCAAGCTCAAGGTGCAGGCAGCTATCAACGACGATATGGTTCGCGTCTCGGGCAAGGACCGCGATACGCTGCAGGAGGTCATGGCGGTCTTGAAGGAGCGCGAGCTGGAAATCGACATGCAGTTCATCAACTACCGCTCGCAGTAGAAAGGGCAAAGTACAGCGACGGGCAAGAGTGCCCATTTTATCAGCGGTCTCACGGTTCTGTTCGATGCTGATTCTTGGAAGTTTTCGCCGATAGAGTTTTCAGGCCGGGAATCGGGTCTTCTAGTCTTTGCTCACCCACTCGACGGGCTGTGGCTGTATCTCGTCAGCAGGCCTTGTGCCTGCGTCGTTCCTTCCGCTGCCTTCCAGTCGACTGATGATGCGCACCGTCATGTCCTGTTTGCAGGGAATCTGGCAACTCAATCGGACCCCAGTGGCCTGACGCGCTTCCAGTACAGTCTTCTCCGCAGCTGTCATCTGGGTCGGCTCACCCGCAACGAACTCCACTCGGCAGGTAGTACAGCGCGCGTTTCCGCCGCAGGCGTGAAGCTGGTCCACTCCCGCATCGTCGATCAAGGCCAGGACCAACCGCTTTCCCTCTTCGACGTCGAATGTCGCCATACCCTCTACGTTCAGCTTAGGCATATGTCTCCCTCATTGCTTGGCTAGCGCCTGGCGGCTTGAGGTGCGGAACCAGGTTTTCCGACACAGAATAATTTTTCGTTGGTACGGATGAAGAGTTGCCCCTGGGCCGTGATGACCGATGAGCGGACCGGGAAATCGGAAGGGCCCTCCATCGGGATCTCAGCCAGAATCTTGCCGTCGGCCGCGCTGACTACGACAACCTTGCCATCGAAGTTGATCAGATAGATCTTGCCGTCGGCCGCCAGCGGCGAGGCTTCGTACTTGGCCATTCCCGGGGTCTGGATGGACCACTTGATCTTGCCGGTCTTGGGCTCGACCCGCGAGAGTGATTTTCGAAGATCGCTCAGGACGAAGAAATCGCCGGCGTAGTAGGCAGGGGTGGGGACATCCGATGAGACGGCACGCGCCTCCTTTTCCCTACTGGCCCAGACGATCGAATGGTCATCCAGTTTGCCGGAGCCGCCAGTCTTGATGGCGTATACAGGGTCGCGTTTGGGTGCGCACACCAGAATGACATCTTCGTTGGCAACGGGCGAAGGGACGTGGCGCCAGTGTCCGATCCGTGTCGGATTCCAAGTCCCCCAGCGCCATAGCTCCTTGCCGGTCTCCAGGTCATGGCCGCTCAAATCGTCTCCGCCGATCACCAGAAGCTCTTTGCGGCCTCCGTGCTCGAAGGGAATGGGTGTCGTAAAGGATTCTCGAGATTCGGCAACAGCGTCGCTCGGTCGGACGTGACGCCAGAGCGTTTTTCCTGTCTGTGGATCCATCGCCAGCAGGTAGGATTCGTTTACTTGATCCTTGAGGCCTCGTCCGCTGACGGGTACGTCGCGTTGGAGAACCTGAAGGTAGAGCTTTCCCTCGTACAAGACCGGACTCGAGGCGAAGGTCCAACCGAAGGCGAACTCGCCATAGTCCTGCTGGATGTTGCGCGCCCACAGCTGCCTTCCCGAAAAGTCGTAGGTGACCATCTCGCCGTTGCCATAGAAAAAGACGGCGACTTTACCGTCGGTAGCAGGGGAGGGAGACGAATAAGTACTGCGATGGTCACGCCGGAGTCCCTCGGAGAGCGTGTGTTGCCAAAGGAGCGTTCCCGTGACACGATCCAAGCAGAGTGCCTTCAGGGTTTCGCTGGCGGCATCCGTGCTGGAGACGAAGACGTGATTGTCCCAGACAACCGGAGTCGCCGCACTGTGCCCGGGCATGTCGACGCTCCAGGCAATGTTCTCAGTTTTGCTCCAACTGCTGGGAAGATTCTTCTCTTCGCTGGAGCCGTTGAAGTGTGGTCCCCGCCACTGGCCCCAGTTAGCGGCCGCGGCGGAAGACCCTATTAGCAAAAATACGGAAAACAGTGAAACGAACCTCATAGCAGCGTCTCCCAAAGTTTTGAAGAGGTGGCCATTCTCAATATGAAATCATGTTCGGGGGCCGGAAGCAAAGCTCTCGGATCGCGTCAAGCGACTCAGGTGCCTCGATCCCAGCGGCGAGCCATGTGCACCAGCTTCTCAACGGTCGCCGCATACTTTGGATCTCCGGCAAGATTGTCCTGCTCAAAGGGATCTTTGCGAAGGTTGTAGAGAGAGTTGTTGTCCTTCTGGATCCGCTCATCCATGAAAAAAACAAGTTTCCATTCCTGGCTCCGCACCATCACTCGGCGGCCGCCATCCTGGCGGAGCTCATCGTACGCGTCCTCGCTGTAGTCGTGCTCGCTGAAGCAAGCGGGACGCCACTGCTGCACCTCTCCCCGAATCAGGGGAAGAAGGCTTCTCCCCCGAATGTTGTCAGCAGGATCGAACCCGGAAAGCTCCAGCAGAGTAGGTAGGAAGTCCACCATCTCAACCGGTTGTTGGACGACCTTCCCGGCGGCCAAGCGGCCCGGGGCGCTCATGATGAAAGGGACCCGCACGTTGGAGTCATAGAAGTCCCGTTTCTTCCAGACGCCGTGCTCTCCCAACTGGAAGCCTTGATCGGAGTTGATGACGATGATGGTATTGTCTAGTCGCCCCGAGTCCTCCAGGACCCTCAGGAGCTTGCCCACCTGATCATCTACTAGACGGATCATCCCATAGTAGGTTCCCCGGGCCAGTTGAATCTCTTCGGTGGTGAGATCGGGCGCTCCGCCGTAGACGTGTATGTTCTCCCGCTCGTAGCCGGGCTTCTTCGAGATTTCGGCAGCTGTGGGAAGCGGGAGGTCGATGCTGCTTGGGTCGACGTAGTGGGAGGGCGAGATATGGCAGGCAACGTGAGGGGCATGGAAGGATACCCGAAGGAAGAAAGGCTGGGTAATGGCCGTCAATTCCTTCAGGCGTTGGACGGCTCGATCGCCTAGCCTGGAGGTCCTCAGCTCGGAGGCGGGAATGTCCAGGAGCCCGCCGATCATCCACTCGTGGGTCTTGGTGAGGACCCGAGAAAGGAGTCGATCTCGCCACTCGAGTCTCAGGTGCCCGGTTGGCTTGCCGTGACTGTCGAGATCCGCGGGCGGATCCCCGTGATGGAGCCAGTCTTGACGGAAGGCGTGGACCTTTCCTACGTTCTCTGGACGGATGCCTGCATTTCCCCATTTTTCTAGTAGAGAAGGATACTGAGCCCGCACCTCTTTCCGGTATAGACCCCGTGTCTGCGCAGGCTTTCCCATCGCCATGATACCGGTCTCGTGAGCGTAGAGGCTTGCCTTCATTGAGGTGCGGGACGGGATGCAGACAGGGTTTTGGACGATGGCCGTCTCAAAGCGGACGCCAGCGGCAGCAATCCGATCCATATGCGGCGTCAGCGCCCACGACCTGCCGTAGGATCCCAGCGCATCGGCTCGTCCATCGTCCAGCATGATCCAGAGGATGCTGGGCCGATCGCCCGGGACCTCCGCTACGGCAGATGCAGGCATTGCCAGTATCGCCAGCAACAGCAAGACCGGGATGTATCGATTTACTTTCACGTCAGTGTCGCCCCCAGAAATGCTGGCCCCATTCGAGAAAGAAACTTTGGTTGTCTGTAGGCAAGAACATCAATAGCAGCGTGTCCGTTGTAGGACGGGCACTCCTGCCCGTTGGGTCCTCGACGGGCAAGAGTGCCGGTGCTACAAGCATCACTGCTCTGTCAGATGCTGTCTCCTACACCTTCCCTCTGCCAATGAAGTTACAGCTCAGTGCACTCGCTGGATGGAGTATAGCAGCGTAGGAAGCTCGAATGGAGTTTCCAGGGACTGGAACCCTTCCGGTGGAAAGTTTTTGAGGTTCGACCCTGCTCTTCAAGCTAGAATTGGTCTAGCCAGGCTGTAGCGGGCGTCGTGATCTTCGTCTGCTGTACTGGAAAGGGCGGATTGAATTGGTATCAGGAGAAGCGATGGGTGGTCACTATCTGAAGTGGAGCCGAGCCGACAGGCCCGAGACCTTTGATCTGCTCCAGGAGGAGATATTCATTGGGCGCAGGTCGGACTCCGGGATTGTGCTGCGTGATCCCTACGTGTCCAGGCGGCATGCCAAGCTGGTCAAAAAAGAAGGGGGACATGTCCTGGTTGACCTCGACAGCACGCATGGCACCTTTGTCAACGGACTTCAGGTTCAGGAGCAGCGTCTGGAGGAGGGGGATTGTATTCAACTGGGTAGAGGGAACGTCGAGCTGATCTATCTTTCCCCCAGCTATGTGAGAACTTCCGACACCGTGGTGGCGGACCGAAACCTCCAGAAATCGGTTCTGCAATTATCCACGGTCCTGCCTTCGGTCGCGACGAAATCCTCTGACTTGGAAAAGATCTCTCATGTCCTCGACTTCCAATATGAGTGGGAAAAGAGTTTCTCTGCCGAAAAGACCTTGCAGCATCTCCTCGGATCGGCTTTGGACGTGAGCGGCGCCGAACGGGGTTTTCTTCTCACTCGGAGTGCAGACGGGTTTAGCTATGTCGCGGGAATGAACCATGCGAACCATCTTCTTTCCGAGTCTGAGTTCCAGACCAGTCAGAGTGTCGTCGACCAGGTGGCCCGGGAGGCAAAGTCTCTTTTCATGACAGAGGGGATCGATCAGGATCTTGCCAGCCAGGAGAGTATCGTCGACCTTCAGCTTCGGGCAGTGGCCTGCATGCCGCTGAAATGGTTGTCCTCCCTGTCGGAAGCTCCTGAAGTAAAGGGCATTCTTTACCTCGACAGTACCAGGACCATGCACACGTTGTCGGGACTCGACCAGAAGATCTTGACCAGAATTTCGATCGAGGTTGGTAACGTCTTTGAAAAATTGGAGCTGATCCAAAGCCTGGAGCAGGGAAGAGTCGTAGAGAAGGAATTGGCCTTGGCTCAGGCGACTCAACAGTCACTTCTCCCGCAAGAGATACCGGACTCCGAGCACTTCTCTGTCCATGCCTACAGCTGTCCGACCCGCTATGTTGGTGGAGACTATTACGATTTCCTGGACGCCGGGTTGGGAGGTCTGACAGGTGTACTGGCGGATGTTTCCGGGAAGGGTGTGTCGGCCGCACTCTTGAGTTCTTTTCTGCAGGGCGTCTTGGAGGCGGAGTATCGGTCGGGAGCCCCACTGGATGATGTCCTCAATCGCACCAATCGCCATCTTCACCAGAAAACGCAAAGCAATCGGTTCGTGACCCTCTTTCTTTTCAGCCTCAGCAGCGGCGGAGAGGGTGCTTATATCAGTGCCGGTCACAACCCTGCCTATTTGCTGCGGTCATCGAGTGGTGAGATTGAGGAACTGCCCTCGAAGAATCCAATCCTGGGAGCCTTCGAGGCTGTTACCTACGAGACCACCCCCTTTCAGCTCCAGCTCGGTGATCTGCTGGTCGTCTACTCCGACGGAGTGACCGAGGCGATGGACCCGGATGGAAATATGTTCGAAGAAGCCAGGTTGATCCAGGCGGTGCAGGAGTTTGGGCCCTCGGGAGGGGAAGTCCTCGAGGAGAGGATCCTGGAGTCACTCGACGAATTCACCCAGGGCATGCCCCAGACCGACGACATTACCCTTCTACTGGTCGAAAGAATCGCCTGAGGGGCGAGACCGGAAGTCTCGAATCCATCTGGCCTCCTCCTGGCGAAGGGACGTGGCGGGGTTCGACGAAGAAGTCCTATTGGTCGGGACGTCGCTCCTCCAGCAAGAATTGCCTGAGTAATCTTTCGCTGCGCATCACATGAACAATGAACACCGACGAACTGTCCCCCCGGTAAAAGATTCTACAGGGCGGCACGACCAGTTCCCGATACGGCGACCGGGGTAACTCCTGGACACCTTTGCCGGAGGCAAGAAACAACTCGAGGCCTTCCACGGCACCAAAAACTTTGGTGACAAACCGTTTGGCGGCGTTGGGCTTGTCGAGGCTGATGTAGTCGGCGATTGTCTTCAAGTCATTCAGAGCAGGTTCTGTCCAGATTACTCGAGCCATCTCTTCATTCCGCCTCGAGCCTGCTCGTTGGAGAGGGTCTGGCCTTCCTGGACCGCCCTTTCCCCCCGCGCGATGCCCTCTAGGATCCGTATACGATCCTGCATCAAATCGAAGCTTTCGACATCGACGAGGTAGGCGCTGGGCTTGCCATATTGAGTGATCAAGATCGGTTCACGGTCCCTGTGAAGTTCAGAGAGGAGGTCAGTTGCCTTCCTCTTCAGCGTTGTCACCAGTTCGGTTTTCATGAGTGACACAATAGTGCTACTCGCAACTGGCGTCAACCCTGGGACCGTCAGTGCACACTTCTGTCTTGCTTCCGTGGTGTCCGGAACCTACGATTGAGCGGTAAACATGGCAAGCGATAGCGGATCAGGCAAAACCAGCCTCTCAAACAGACAGTTGGGTGATTACCAAATCCTCGATCCTCTCGGGATTGGTGGAATGGGCGAGGTGTATCGTGCCCGCGACAACCGGTTGGATCGTCAGGTGGCCATCAAGGTGTTGCCCAGCGAGTTTATTGAGGATCCGGAACGCTTGGCCCGCTTTGAGCGTGAGGCCAAGCTACTGGCCTCGCTGAATCACAGCAACATTGGTGCGATCTATGGTTATGAGGAAGCCGAGGGGCAGAAGTTCTTTGTTCTGGAGCTGGTCGAGGGGGAGACGCTCGCGCAGCGGTTGGAGAGAGGGCCGCTTCCGCTGAGAGATGCCCTCAGCATCGCGATTCAGATTGCCGAGGGTGTAGAGGCTGCACATGAGAGAGGCGTCATTCATCGGGACCTGAAACCTGCCAATGTCAAGCTGACGCCGGACGGTAGAGTCAAGGTGTTGGACTTCGGTCTTGCCAAGGCGCTGGAGTTGGAGGAGGAGTCTCCCCGAGTGGATCTGACTCGATCCCCAACACTGACCCACGACTCGACTCGTGCGGGTGTGATTCTGGGCACGGCCCCTTATATGAGTCCGGAGCAGGCTGAAGGAAAGCCGCTCGATCCCCGCTCCGACATCTTTTCCTTCGGCTCCCTGCTCTACGAGATGATTACGGCTCAACAGGCGTTCTCGGGGGATACCCAGACCCGAGTCCTGGCGGCCATTCTGGAGAAGGATCCGAAGCCGATCAGCCAGATTGTCCAGGGGACACCGCCCGAGCTAGATCGGATCATCGCCCGATGTCTTCGTAAAGACCCTGGAGACCCTGGGCGCCGATTCCAGCACATGCAGGACTTGCGGCTGACGCTGGAGGATTGCCTCCACGATCAGGAGATCCCTTCTTCTCGGAAGCGTCGGGGCTGGTCGGTGAGATTCTGGAAGTGGACGGCCGCTGCCTTGGTCCTCCTACTGCTGCTGGCCCTGGGATTGTCTGCCTTGCGCTGGGCGCGAAATAGACTTCACCGCCGGGAGCCGGTTCTCAGCCGCGTCACCTCGGTCTCAGGGCTCACTATCGATCCGGCATTTTCCGAAGACGGTAGCCTACTGGGGTACGCCTCCGATCGAAGTGGCGATGGCAATCTGGATATCTGGATTCAACAAATCGGTGGGGGCGTGTCGCGCAGGACCGGCCACGAAGCCGACGACCGCCAACCTTCGTTCCACCCGGATGGAACCAAGGTGGTCTTTCGATCGGAGAGGGCTAGCGGAGGTATCTATTGGACAACGACGCTGGGCGACGAGGCCAGTCCCAGGTTGATGGTGGAAGAGGGTCGGCGCCCCCGGGTGTCCCCTGACGGCAGCCAGATTGCCTACTGGGTGGGGCACATAGGCTCGGGATACAAACGGGGAAGCATCTACACCATGCCCTGGACCGGAGAGGGCCTTCCTGTGCGATTGGTGCCAGACTTTGCGGTGGCTAGCCACCCTGTCTGGTCGCCTGATGGTGAGTACCTTCTATTTCTGGGTTGGGCTAAAGCCGACTCCATGGAGGACGAGGATTTCGACTGGTGGATGGTCCGGCTCATAGACGGTCAGACCCAGGCTCTGGGAATGGGGAAGCGGCTGGCCCGCCGTGGATTGAGCCCACCCGTCATTCCCAGTGTCTGGGTTCCCGATAGCGATGGGTTGGTTTTCTCCGCGACGAGGGGGGACAGTACCAACCTCTGGCAAGTTCCGATGTCGGCTTTCTCGATGTCGATCGGGGGACCGCTGGAACAGTTGACTGCTGGAGTAGGACCCGAACTTCAGCCCCACGCGGTGTCTTCCAATCGGATCGCATTCTCGACGCAAATGGAAAACCTCGACCTTTGGAGTCTCGACATCAACGCGGATACCAGCCGGGTGCCCGAAGGGGCTGAGTTGAAGCGCTTGACCAATCACGCCGGCGAGGACTCCCATCCCTCTCTGTCAGCGGACGGCAACAAGGTTGCCTTCGTCTCGACCCGCTCCGGAAATCCAGACATCTGGCTGATGGATCTGCAGACCCGGGCAGAGATCAATCTGACTGCCACTCCTGGGGAAGAACGCTGGCCCAAGACAGGGCTGACCGCCTCCAGGGTGGCATACGGTACCCGACCTCGAGGTAGCCAGGACTGGACCATCTACACGGTAGAAACGGAAGGGGCTCTTACCCGAAGGAAAAGCTGTGAGGACTGCGGCCGGCCGCTCGATTGGTGTTCGACTGGAGACTATATTCTCTACGTCAGAGGCCAGACCAAACAAAGCGTGTGGCTGTTGGAGGAGAAGACCTCTCAGAAACTGAAGTTATTGGAGCACCCGGAATTCGACGTGATACAGGCTCGCCCGGATCCCTTGGACCGCTGGATTGCCTTTACTGTACGAGAGGAGCCGCTCAGGGCTAGAGTCTATATTGCGCCTTTTCGGATGGAGGATCTGTCGGAGCAAAAAGGGATCGAAAGCGCCCAGTGGATACCCGTCACTGATGGCGAGGGCTGGGACGGGATGGCTCGATGGTCACCCAACGGCAATTTTCTGTATTTCGTATCCGACCGTGAGGGTTCCCGAGGTATCTGGGTTCAGCGACTCGAAGCCAGCAGCAAGAAACCCCTGGGTGAACCTCGCCTGGTCCGACACTTCGAAGAAACCCGTCTGTCGCTATCCGGCGTCTCACCTGGTTCTCTCAGAATCAACGTGGCTCAGGACAAGATTGTCTTTACGTTGAGGGAGATGACAGGCGATGTGTGGCTATTAGATCTGAAGAAAAGGGAATGAAGCCCGGCTCGACCGGGTTATCCTTGCACGAGCCCTTAACAGTCTCGGAATTTCAATCAAGTGAGCTGTTCTCTGAGACCGCCCTTTCGTCACAGCCGGGGTGTCCCGAAACAGCCTTTTACGGCCTTGGCCGTCGGCACGAAGTGCCTACTTAAAGGAGACGACTCATGAACCCACTCTCGAAACTACATTTGCCAAGGCCGGATGAGGCGCTTCCAGGGCGTCGGGAAGAGATGCCTGTAGCCGAATCTCACTTTGTTCTGGGAAGTCCCCTGAGTTCCCCTTTTCCAGAGGGAATGGAGCTGGCTCTTTTCGGGATGGGCTGTTTCTGGGGCGCCGAGCGAAAGTTCTGGGAGGCCGAAGATGTCTTCTCTACCGCCGTCGGTTATGCCGCTGGACTCACGCCGAATCCAACCTACCAGGAAGTCTGCAGTGGCAGAACCGGACACAACGAAGTGGTGCGCGTCGTCTTTGACCCCGGTTCAACGAATTACGAGGCGATGCTCAAGCTTTTCTGGGAAAACCATGATCCCACCCAGGGGATGAGACAGGGCAACGACGCGGGGACCCAGTACCGGTCGGGAATCTACACTTTCTCGCCAGAACAGACGCGCCTGGCAGAGGCTTCCCGGAATGCCTACCAGGAAATGCTGAACCAGGCCGGCTATGCCGCCATCACGACCGAGATCGCGGCTGCACCCGACTTCTACTACGCTGAGGATTATCATCAGCAGTACCTGGCCAAGAACCCTTATGGATACTGTGGAATGGGCGGAACGGGGGTTACCTGTCCGGTGGGATTGAGCGCGGTTGAGGACGGCTGAACGATGTGAGAATGGGTAGGCTTTCGAGGGGCGATATCCAGACGAAACAGATCTCCGCAGACCTTGTTTCTGAGCCCGCAGAGGACGCAGGCAGCTGTGGCTATGACTGTCTGGCTCCTGACGGTTCCGAGATTCGCCTTCTGTTGGCCCGCAAGGGCGGAAGCCTGGTGCACTGCAGTCTTGCTGAGGGCCGAGCGTCAGCGCCGGTTAGACACCGGACGGTGGAGGAGCTCTGGTACTTCATCGAGGGGCAGGGAGAGGTCTGGCGTAGGGCTCCGGGAGCCCCGGCCGGCGAAGTGACCCCCGTGCAGCCTGGAACCGCGCTCGACCTGCCGCTAGGAACTCACTTCCAGTTCAGGAACACGGGTACCCAGCCTCTGCGTTTCATCATCCTGACGATGCCACCCTGGCCGGGTGACGAGGAAGCCGTTTCGGTTGACGGCATCTGGTAGGGCAGGGATTTAGCCGATCGTCGGATAACCCCAGGTCAATCCCGGTTCTAGCCTCACTGGATCTTCGTAGGATGGGCACTCTTGCCCGTCGCATCATTGCCGACATGCAGCCTCGCCCTCGGCTCTGTTTTGCTTCAACATCAATAGATGCTTTCCTCAGCGACCTGCGACCTGTGACCTGCGACTTCCGCCCTTCAGATGCCCTAGTTCGGCCTTTGTACCCAACTGGGCTTTCTCAGAGCTTCGGCGTAGAGCTGTTTCCACTCATCGGAACCATTATCGGGGACGACTTCCATTCTGACCCCGGGAGCGAAAACGGGTCGGCGGCCCTTTATGAAATCCTCCCAATACTGCAGGCCGTGGGCGTAGTAGGTTGCTTCTCCGGCAGCCCAGGAGACCCGGATCAGCAGGTTGGGATAAGGATAGGGCTTGGTGATCGGGTCTATCCGGAATCGCTCCACGGCATCCCAGTCAACCTCGATTCCGAGTCCTGGATCCTGCGGGATGGGAGCGAGGCTTCCCTCGACGCGTATGGGTTGTTGGAGGAGGGCGTTCTGGTAGAGGTTGTGGCAGTTGACGGCAGGCCAGCGCGCGTGACTGCACACGGCCGCGAAGTGAAGGGCCCAGCTCGCCGTTATGCCGGTGCCCACTAACTGGAGCCAGAAGACCTTGTTGGCCTCGGCGATGATGTGGGCTTCATGCAGGATCTGGCTGGCACCGCCATGCACCACGAATCCGTCACAGACATCCTCCTGCAGCGCTGTTATCAAGGGTGGATTCCCGACGTGCATCGCCAAGGGGACTGAGGTCTGGCCGCGCAGATACTTGTTACCGCTGACGTCGCCCTGGGGGATCGGAGATTCGAAGATCTTGACGTGAGGGTGCCGCTCCAGCTCGCACAGCAATCGCACCGCGTGAGCCGAATCGTTGCACATGGTGTTGAAGTCCAGATCGATCTCGAAGTGGTCGGGCACCTCGGAGGTGACGATGCGCAGCTGCTCTCTAAGGTCACACCAGGGCCGGGCTTTGATCTTGTAGCTGGTGTAGCCTCCGGCAATGGCCTCCCTGCATTCCGACAGCCAATCCTCCAGGGGTATCTCAAGCGACCACCAGGAGATGTGTGCCTCATCTCTGACCCGGTTGCCGAGGAGTTCATGGATGGGACTCTCCAGGACCTTGGCGACGGCATCGAAAAGAGCCATCTGGAGACCCGCCCCGAGGGAGTCGTCCCACATGAGCTCGGTGGCAGTTCCTCCGATAGCCCGGCTCACGGATTCGTCAGTTACCGCTCCCCAGGTGTAAAAGCACATCGTTTCACCCAGGCCCTGGACTCCACACTCGAGTTCCACTTGGCACAGTTCGAAGATGGTCCAGTGAGGCAGCTCGCGAATCATGTTCCTTTGGGGCACTTCTCGAAACGGGACATCCAACCAGGTCCGTTTGATGCTCTTTACGGTCAGGTTCATGGAGGAACTCCTCGGTTGCGGGTTGTCGGTTGCAAGTTGAGGGTTACAGGTTACAGGTTGCAGGTTGCAGGTTGAAGCCCTTCACCCCGGGGTTCTGCTTGCTGCACTTGTGACGACTGGGCTGGGGCGCTACTATAGGTACCGGATCCTCAACAATTTGGAGGTGTGTGATGTGTGCTGAGAGTCGTCGAAATTTTTTGCGAAAAGGTGGATTGGGATTGGCTGCGGCTGCCAGTCTGGGCAGTGGTCGCGGCGTTCTCGGCGCCAACGATCGTGTGGTCCTGGGAATCATCGGATGCGGAGGTCGCGGGCGTCGTCTTGGGGAGGAACTGAACTCCTTTAGCGATGCGCGAGTGTCCCATGTCTGCGACCCGGATCAGGAGCGCGTTGATCAGGCGCTGAAGGTCACGGGAGCAGACCACGGTGTGAGGGACCTGCGTCGGATTCTGGAGGATGAGTCCGTGGACGCTATCGTGATTACCGCCTGTGATCACTGGCATGCGCCAGCCGCGATTCTGGCGTGTGAGGCGGGTAAGCATGTCTACGTCGAGAAGCCTTGCGGACATAATCTACGCGAGGGTCGCCTGCTGGTCGAGGCCGCTCGGCGGCATCGGCGGGTCATGCAGCACGGCACCCAAAGCCGCTCCAGTGCGAAGATCAAGAAGGGGATACAGATGCTGCAGGAGGGCCTGATCGGGAAGGTCCTCATCGCCAAGAGCGTCAATAGTCAGAGGCGTGTCAACATCGGCAGTCAGCAGCCCTCGAAGCCGCCTTCTCATCTAGATTACGATCTCTGGGTGGGTCCGGCCGAATGGGCCGGTTATCAGTCCAACTTTGTCCACTACCATTGGCACTGGTTCCACAAGTTCGGCACCGGAGATATTGGGAATGACGGTGTCCATGGAATAGACCTCGCCCGTTGGGGGCTTGGTGTGGAGACCCATCCCAGCTTCGTTTCTGGCTATGGCTCCAAGATGTTCTTCGATGACGACCAGGAGTTTCCGGACACCTATAGCATCACCTACGAGTACCCTGGAGACAACCAGGTCGGCAGCAAGCGGGTTCTCATCTATGAGCAGCGTGATTGGTCACCCTATCGACAGGATGCAGATAAGAATAGCCTTTTCTTCTACGGAACCGAGGGAATGATGACCATGGGGAGTCGCGGTATCCGGATCTATGGAAAGGACAACGAACCGATCCGCCGGGAGGAGTACGGCGCAACGAATGAAGACCACCTGAGAGATTTTCTGGACGCCATCCGATCGGCTGGACGCCGGCCCAACGCCGATATCGAGATTGGACACCTTTCGTCCGCCCTTCCCCATCTGGGCAACATCGTGGCTCGAACCGGCCGCTCGATCCGATTCGATCCGGAGACAGAGCAGATCATCGGGGACAACGAAGCCAATCGGCTCCTGGGGCGTCGCTACCGAGAAAAGCACTGGGCGATTCCGCCTGCCGTTTCGTAGCGATCTAGACGGCCACCTGATCCAGACTTCCAACTTTGCAAACTTGGCACGAGCGAGGGCGAGGATAGATTAGTGCAGGGTTTAACCCCGCTGGATCACGCGGTGGTCGCCATCTATTTGATTCTCGTAGTCGCGATGGGTGCGGCCTTCGTCAGGGGACAGCGGAGCACCGAGGACTACTTCCTGGCGGGCCGTTCGATGCCGTGGCTGCCCGTTGGAATCTCGATTTTTGCCTCTCTTTTCAGTGCGATCAGCCTCTTGGGTAGTCCGGGCTGGGTCTATGATAACGATGTGACGATGGGCCTGAGCCTGGTTACGATACCGATGGTCACGCCGATTGTGGTCTGGATGATTCTGCCCTTTTTTCATCGCCTGAAGGTCTTCACCGCCTACGAGTACCTGGAGCGCCGCTTCAGTCCTCCGGTACGTCTTGCATCAGGTGTCCTTTTTCTATTCCAGCGCGGAAGCTACCTGGCCGTGGTCATCTATGCTCCGTCGCTGGTGCTCTCGACGGCAACTGGAATCGAGCTCAAGTGGACCATCCTCATGATCGGAGGACTCGCGACGTTCTATACGCTCCTGGGAGGAATGAAGGCCGTCATCTGGACCGATGTTGTCCAGGCCTGTGTGCTTTTCGGAGGCTTGATCCTGGTCGTCGGGGTCCTGGTTTTCCGGATCGAGGGAGGGGTCGCCGAAATCATTGCTGTGGGAACTCAGGAGGGCCCCTTCCGGGTCCAACTTTCCTGGGGGGATTGGGCCACCGTATCTCTGGGCGCGGTGCTGATAAATGGGATCTTCGCGAATCTGTCGCAGTACGGTCCGGATCAGATCACCCTTCAGCGTTACCTGACGACTCCGGATGTTCGCTCGGGTCGGAATGCAATGTTGCTAAACGTCCTCTTGACCATTCCCGTCGGATTGATACTGCTCTTCATAGGAGGTGCTCTTTACGTTTTTTATCTGAAGAACCCGGCCCGGCTAGGAGGCGTCAGCAGCGGCGATGCCGTGCTTCCGCACTTCGTCATCCACGAGCTTCCAGCCGGCGTCTCGGGAGTCTTCATCGCGGCCATGTTCGCTGCGGCGATGTCTACGATCGACTCGGTCATCAATTCACTCTCGACTTCCAGCATGAAGGACTTCTACGAGCGCCGTTTTGGCCGGAACAAGAGTGAGAAAAGCCTGCTCAACGTCTCTCGCTTCTTCACCCTTCTCTGGGGTGGTTGTGCCACCATGCTCGCCCTCTACATCCAATATTTCCAGAACATCTTGTCCGCTTCCAAGACCTTGGCAGGGCTCTTCAGTGGAAGCCTCCTGGGAGTCTTCCTGCTGGGACTGCTAACCGTAAGAGCTACCGCAATGGGAGCGTTGACAGGTGCTCTGGTAGGCTTCGCCGTTGTTGCATCGATAGTGACCTGGACGTCGGTGAGCTTCCTTTGGTATGCCCCAATCGGATGTGTCGTTACCCTCCTAGTGGGCTACGGATTGAGCTGCTTTTCTACTCCAGAAAGCTTAGACCGCTTGAAAGGGTTGGTCGTCTGGAGTCCCGGCGATCCGGACAGCTCATCCGAAGTGAAACGCGAAGTAGGTCCTTGAGCCGCCATTTGACAGGGCCGTGTCTTCGTAGGATGGGCACTCTTGCCCGTCGCTGTGATCGACGGGCAGGAGTGCCCGTCCTATAACGGACACGGTGTTATCAAGGTTCGCGGTTCGAGAAAACCAAAGTCTTTTCCTGAATGGGGCCAGCAGCGTCGGGAGGTCTATGCGCGCGGAGGATGTCTCTCAAACCTTATGGATCTGGTCCCCCACGGCAAGCGTCCCCTCCTTGACGATCTGGGCGTAGACGCCGCGGAAGCGGAGCTCTCTGCCCCGGGCGGAGTCCACCAGCTCGAAGGCCGCTTTTCCGAACCGGCTCTTGTACTTGCTGCAACCTCGGTGAGGAACCTCGGAGATCTCCAGCACCGCGCTCCCGATCGCCAGTCGCTGACCCGGTGGGAGGTTCTCCACGCTGAGGTCCATATCGACGTAGAGCTGGTCCCCGGACAAACTCCAGCGCGACCTGTCCTTGGCCACGATCTCGATGAGGCGGGCGTTCGTCAGGGTCACCTGGACATCCGGATTGAGACGCCCATCCTCAAGTTTTCGTTGAGCCGTTGAGGCCCACCTGTCTCCCTCTACGCCCCCTTCGGGACTGAGTCTGACGCGCTCCAGTTCCTGGCGCTCGTCGGTTGCTGGTCGGACGACGATGCTGCGGATCGCTCCGCCGTCCTTCGGAGACTCCAGCAACCAATCCATCCTGTCACTCAGCTCATCTACAGTTGCATGTTCGATGGACTCCACCATGGCTCAGGCTCCTTCAGCTGTGAGAGGGTTTCGATTGTTGCTGGTAGGGCTTCAGGCTCACCTTGGGCTCAACCTTGGGGTTCACCGGGAAGGCAGGCCAGTGCCCCTCGACTACCGAGGAGACAGCGTCTACCACACTCCGACGCACGTCGGTCCAGGATTCTGCCGAAGAGGCTGCCTGATGAGGGGTGAGGATCAGGTTCTCTATGCCCCGAAGGGGACTGTCCTCAGGCGGCGGCTCTGGCTCGGTCACATCCAGAGCGGCGCCCGCAATCCATCCTTCTTTGAGAGCCCGTATCAGCGCATCAGGGTCGATGACGCCACCTCGGCTGGTATTGACGAGCAGTGCCGTTGGCTTCATCTGGCGCAGCTCGGCTTCTCCGATCAAGTGACGAGTCTCGGCGTTGAGTGGAGTGTGGACCGATATCAGATCTGATTCTTTCAACAGATGTTCGAAGGATACCAGTTCGACGCCATATTCGGCTGCCACTTCAGGTGAGACATAGGGGTCGGACGCAAGGATCGTCATTCCAAACCCGCTCATCTTCCGTGCCAGACAACGTGCGATGTTTCCGAAGGCAAGCAGACCCAAGGTCAATTGGCTGAGCCGACGCAACCCCCAGTCCTTCGAGTCGGGAACGCTCCAGCCCCCGCCCTGGACATGCCGATCCAGCCTGACGATCCGTCGGGCAGATGCCAATAGAAGCGCCGCGGCGTGGTCTGAGACTTCTTCCACGCAATAGTCGGCCGTGTTGAAAACGATGATGCCGTGATCGGTGGCAGCTTCGAGATCGATGCTGTCCACGCCGATTCCATAGCGACCGATCGCCCAACAATCGTGCAACGTCTCGATGACGCGACGCGACATGGGGGTATTGAGCTTTTCAGTCAAGATCACTCTGGCTCCGGGAGCTATTCGAATGATCTCATCCTCCGTCTCGGCCTCCTGCAGGATCAGTTCGATCCCCAGTGTTTCAAAGCAGCCCTTTTCGTAGGCGTAGCCATCGAAGGGCGTGAAGTAGCAGTCGACGTTCAGTACTCTGGGTGCTTGCGTCAGGTCGGTGTCGCTCATTGCCCTCACTCTAATTCATCAAAGACAGACAATTCAATGCTTTGTGACGAAGGGAGCTAGCAGCCTTGACGCGCAGTAGAGGCCACCGATAGAGTATGCGCTCGCGAAGAAATCAGGGACTTGATTTTCTAGGTCGGGCTGATTGCAGCACCGGCTGAAGTTAATTTTCAGTTACCGTCATTTGAGGGAGGACATTGTGGATCAAAGACCGCTAGGGCGAACCGGACGCAGCATTGGCGCCATAGGTTTAGGGACCGTAACCTTCGGACGTGAGATCGATGAAGAGGCGTCTTGGCCAATACTGGACTATGCCGTCGAAAAGGGGATCACGTTCTTTGACACGGCCGAGGCGTACGGTGGGGGGAACTCCAAGGCCGGCCGGATCGCATCCTATGGAGTCGACGATCAGCGCGAAGCGACCCAGGAGATGCATTCGTCGGAGAACATCCTCGGACGTTGGATGAAGGCCCGAGGATGTCGCGGCGAGATTACGCTGTGCACCAAGGTAAACACCGGGTCCAATGCCGAGAATATTCCTAAAGCGCTCGCGGCCAGTCTGGAGCGCCTACAGACGGACTCGACTGAGGTCTACAAGCTCCACTCCCCGGACCCCGATACTCCCATCGAAGAGACCCTGTCGGCTCTCAACGAGGAAGTACTTGCGGGTCGAATCGGGGCGATCGGCTGCAGCAACTTCTCCGGCGCTCAGCTGCGCGAGGCCCTCGAGGTGAGCCGCTCGCGTGGCTACGCTCGTTTCGAGATCACCCAGCCCCCCTACAATCTCGCCCAGATGGAGGCCGAAGAGGATTTGTTTCCCCTTTGCCAGGAGGAGGAGATCGCAGTGACGCCCTACAGCCCCTTGGGTGCCGGATTCCTGGCTGGAAAATACACCTCGGCCGATGCCGAGCTTCCCCAGGGTACCCGGTTTCATATCTCCCCCGCGCACGGCGATATCTACTTCAACGACGGAAACTTTCGAATGCTGGAGCGGCTGCGGCAGAAGGCCGATGAGATGGGTTTGCCCATGGTGAGACTGGCGATGGCCTTTGTGATGTCCAGTCCCTACGTGGCCTGCACCTTGATCGGGGCACGCAAGTACGACCACATTGATAACGCCCTGGCCTCCTACGAGATGGCACTGGATCCGGAGCTGCGCGCCGAGATGGCATCTTGGACCCAGTGATTGGAAGTATGCCTAAACTGCAAAGATCCTAAGATACAAGGTACAAGATACAAACAAGTTCCAAATCACAAGCTCAACGATGCTTCGAATGGCTCTGGGGCTGAGAAGTAAAGCATGACCAGGATGACGGGTAAGCACGCTCTCATGCAGATGCTGCAAGCCGAGGGTGTCAAGTACATTTTTGGGAATCCGGGTACCAGTGAGAGTCCCATCATGAATGCCCTGGAATCCTATCCCGACCTGCAGTATGTCCTGGTCCTGCAAGAGGGCGTCGCCATGGGGATGGCGGATGCCTATGGACGGGCCACAGGACAACCGGCGTTCGTCAATCTTCACATCGAGACCGGACTGGCCAACGGGATCAGCCTGCTTCACAACGCTGCAGAAGGTGGCGCTCCCTTGGTCCTGACTGCTGGAAATAAGGATAGCCGGGAGCTGGCCCATGGCCGGACGGATCTGGTAGGGATGGTTCGGCAGTTTACCAAGTGGAGCGGGGAAGTAACCCGCCCCGAGCAGATTCCCTACGCCATCAGGAGGGCTTTCAACGAGGCCAGGACTCCACCCTCAGGTCCCACGTTTCTCGCCTTTTCTGCAGATGGCCTGGACGACGAGGCCGACGTAGACATGCGCCCTTCTTCCCCAGGCCCTCTTCGTGCCGCACCCGATCTCAAGGCCATTCAGGATGCTGCCCGACTGTTGTCGCGTGCCAAGACACCCATCGTCCTGGTGGGTGACCGATTGGCGGCTTCGGGCGGAAGTGCCGAAGCTGTCCGGCTGGCCGAGTTGATCGGCGCTCGAGTCTACAGCCCCTTCTATTCGGAAATGGGTTTCCCCACCAATCATCCCCAGTATCTGGGAAACCTGCGCCTGGGTTTGGCAAGCGGCAAGCAGGAGCTTTCCAAGGGGGACGTGGTCTTGGGGGTGGGTCGGATCAGCAGCGGCTATTACATGCTGTCCGAACCCGAATTGGCCTACTTCGGGGCCGATTCGAGCTTGATCCATCTGGACTCTGACGTCCGGGAGTTGGGCAAGAGTCAGGCCACCGAGGTGGCCATCCTGGCCGATCCGAAGCTTGCCCTGGCGCAGTTGGTGGAGGCCGTAGATGCGGAAATGGGTAACTCGGATCGGCAGCAGGCCCGCGAGAGGTCCCAATCGATAGGAGGCGAAAAGTCGTCTCTGACAGCCTGCCGCGAGCAGCGAATGAGGGAGCGATGGGATCAGGCTCCGATGACTCCGGAGCGGATGATGTGCGAGGTGGCGAGGGTCCTGCCCGCCGACACGGTAGTGGCAGACGATGCCGTTACCTCGAGCCCGGCTCTTCAGCACGCCCTGGCGTTCGATAGACCGGGCAGTATCTATGGGGGCCGCGGGGGCGCTATCGGCTGGGGAATCGGGGGAGGCCTGGGCCTGAAGCTCGCCTTCCCGGAGCGTCCCGTGGTCGCGTTCGTCGGCGATGGCAGCGCCATGATGACCGTCCAGGGTCTCTGGACGGCGGCGAACGAAAATTTTCCGGTTGTCTATGTCGTTTGCAACAACGGAGCCTACCGAATTCTGAAACTCAACATGGACGCCTACCGAAAACTGGTCCATGAGGAGTCCACTCCCAGCCGCTACCTGGGTATGGACTTTGCGCTGCCCCTGGATCTAGCTGGGATGGCACGGGCTCAAGGCGTCTTCGGGCAAAGAATTGAAGATCCGAATGAAATCGGACCGGCCGTCAGCACTGCCCTGGAATCAGGCAAACCCGCCCTTCTAGATGTCGTGATCGACGGCTCGCTCTAACCTGAAACTTCATTTGCAGGTTTGGATGGAGAACGGACGTAACCCATTGCCCTAACCCGCATTTCTCATGACTAGTCTACTGCGTCGCCGCAATCATCCGCCCTGGCTACGTTACGCTCTGTCGGCCTCCTCGACGTACTGCACGAGTACGACTGCGGGGGCCTCGGTCGCAAGCCTTGCCATGACGGCGCTTGCGGCGCCTCGCTACGACGAGTCATGAGAAATGCGGGCTGAAGTGGAATAGAGCATTCGCCAAGTGATTTTCCGAAAACTGTGACGGTGGCCTCCGCGCCGCCGTTTTTGGAGCCAGAGGCTCGACGGAAAGAACACGGCGGCACGGAGGCCTCCGCCACGTCCCTCGACTGAAGTTTCTTTCCGGTACGGTCCGGCGCAGCCGGTGGGGGCGCTAAGCTGAAACTTCATTTGGTTCCTACGGTTGGCGGACGTGGGTTCGGTCTCGAGGCCGAAGTCTTTCTTCACGGAACTTTGGCTCGGACGGCGGTCTGGACCCGACCGCTTGCGCCGGACCGAAGTTTCCTTGTGAATGATCCGGCTCGAAGCAGTCGCTTGCTCTGGACATCTGACCGTTCTCCGAGCCTGCTTCAGCAGGCTGGCGCGAAGCGTAATAGACCGGTCCTTGGGCCGGGTATTTGCACGCCGTGATGAGCAGAGCCCGCTTCATCGGGCTTCTCGAGGAAAGGCTTTAGCCAGGATCCGTTCTGATCTCCACGAAAGGCTCGATTCAGCTCTCAAGGGCACCCCAGATTCCCTGAGGTCCTTATCAGACGTGCACAGGACCATCGGACCGGACTATGGCTAAAGCCTTTTACCGAGAAGCCCACTGAAGCGGGCTCGACTAGTGACCTCACCCCGATGCCCGGCCCTCAAGGACCGGTCTAATACGCGCGTGCCGGGCACGCGCGCTGTCTGGGAGGGTGCAAGTCCCTCCGCCAACCTGATGGAGGTGAAGGCTAGCGAAGCACAAGGGCGTCACCGCGAGGTGGGGTCTGAAGGAAGTGTGGAGCAAACGTACGAGCCGACGCACAGAAACTGGATAAGTAGGCGCCAAGGTCGGACGAGTCAGCGCGTGGTGACGAAGTCCATATCCATCAAGATCCGGAAGCGTAAATCCAGCGGTTGTGTACGGAAAGACAGCGTCCTTACCCCGGGAGGCCTGGGAGGCTGTCCCTTGAAGGACAGGTGGAATCGTAAGGTTTCATAGCGCCCTCCAGGAGTCCGCAGAGGGCATAGTAGGTGGGGAAACTCACGGAAGGCCCGAACGGTAGGGAGAGGTTAGTAGGTGTCCAATCTTAAGGGTGATCAACAGAGGCAGAGAAGTCCGAAGCGGACCTCAAACCGAACAGCTGGGGTGCGGCCCCAGGGAAGCGGGGAGACGGCGGATTCATCCTTAGCGAAAGGGCGAACCGAAGGCCCGATGTTTGGTGAGAACGTCATGGAGGAGATATGCGAGCGAAGTAATCTGGAAGCGGCGTTGAGACGAGTGCGAGCGAACCGAGGGGGTCCGGGAGTGGACGGGATGACCGTCGATGAACTGCCGGAGTACCTGAAGGCGAACTGGCGGTCGATCAAAGAACAGCTGCTGTGCGGGGAGTATCAACCGCGACCTGTCAAGGGGGTGGAGATTCCGAAACCGGGAAGGAAAGACAAGCGAAGACTCGGGATTCCGTGTGTGATCGATCGATTTATCGAGCAAGCGATGCTGCAAGTGCTGCAACGCAAGTGGGATCGCACGTTCTCAGAGTCCAGCTATGGCTATCGACCGGGGCGCAGGGCTCATCAGGCAGTGGCGCGTGCCCAAGACTACGTGAAAGCGGGCTACGGGACCGTGGTCGATCTCGATTTAGAAAAGTTTTTCGATCGAGTTCACCACGATCGTTTGCTGAGCCGGCTGGCGCGGGAGATTGGGGACAAGCGGGTACTGAAGTTGATCCGAGCGTATCTAAGCGCGGGGATTCTGCGGTACGGACTGGTGAGTGCGCCGACGGAAGGGACGCCGCAAGGCAGCCCCCTGTCCCCCTTTCTCTCGAACGTGGTTCTGGATGAGCTGGACGAGGAACTGGAGCGCCGGGGTCACCGTTTTGTCCGCTATGCCGATGACTGCAACATTTATGTGCGGAGTCGGCGGGCGGGGGAGCGAGTGATGGCGAGTGTGAGCCGGTTTGTGAGCCAGCGACTGAAACTGCGTGTCAATCGGGAGAAGAGTGCGGTGGATGAGCCCCAGAAGCGGAAGTTCTTAGGCTTCACGTTCACGGGAGGCCGATCGCCCAACCGGCGCAAGATTGCGCCGGAATCGATCCAGCGGTTTCGATCCCGGGTGCGTCGTTTAACGCGGCGTAACCGGGGGATCAGCCTGGAGCAGCGTGTGGACGAATTGTCCCGCTACCTCCGGGGCTGGATTGGATACTTTGGGTACGTCGAGAGCCCCTGGGTCCTGCGGGGTCTGGACAGCTGGATTCGTCGTCGCCTGCGCAGCGTCCAATGGAAACAGTGGAAGGTCTACCGGCGACGCCAGGCGGAGTTGATCCGGCTGGGCGTGAGTCGGGATATGGCCCAGCGGACCGCGTGGAGCGTCAAGGGCCCTTGGGCCCTCAGTCAAGCGCCCGGGGTCCGGATAGCGCTTCCGAATGCTTATTTCGATCGGTTAGGTCTTCCTCGGTTGGCTAATCATCAGCGCATTCAACCCTAGCGAACCGCCTTGGTACGGACCCGTATGCCTGGTGGTGTGGGAGGGGAAGGCCCGTGAGGGCTTCCCCTATCCCGAGTTCGCGCCAGACCTCTGAAGCGGACTCTTAGATAGGGTTACCCGCAGTAGAACCTTTTGATCAAGCGATTCTGCGCGGCGGTAGGGATCAACCTGCCCCGTACCCCCTAAAGCGGATCCAGGACGCCAATGAAGGTGGGCTTGGGACCCGTAGGTATGGCGTCGCCCTGGGGGGACAGACTACCGTCCTCCCCAATCCGGAAGACGATGACCGAATCTGAGTCCTGATTGGCGACCAGTAGAAACTTCCCGCCGGGATCGATAGCAAAGTTACGGGGCGTTTTTATCCTGCCTCCTGCCTGCTCCCAGCCGATTCGGTGGAGCCTGCCGGTCTTGGGATCGATCGAGAAGATGACGATGCTATCGTGACCCCGGTTCGAACCATAGACAAACTTGCCCGATGGCGAGACTAGTACGTGAGCGGTGCTGTTCTGCTTTCGATCGAAAGTGGAGGGCAGCGTGTCCAGAGTCTCGGGCTCTGAGAGTGTTCCTCTATCCGGGTCGTAGGCAAAAGAGGTAAGTGTGCTGGCGGTTTCGTTGATGACGTAGGCAAGCGGCAGCGTGGGGTGAAAGGCCATGTGACGCGGGCCGGCTCCCGCGGGAGAGGCTGCGGTGGGAGGATCATTCGGGCGCAGCTTTCCGCTGCCGGCGTCGAAAACGTACTGGGCAATGTAGTTGGAGTTAGTACAGGGGACGAAGACGAACCTGCCGCTGGGATCAGTGATGATCATGTGGGTCTTGAGACCTACCGGGATTCTGCCCTGAGGCGATCCCAGCGTCCCATCGGCACCCACCGGCAGGACAGAAGCATAGCCGCCGTCGGTGGCGTTATAGTGGGCTACGAGCACCCAGCGTCCGCTCTTGTGAACTGAAAGATGAGGTGGAGACCCAGGGCCGACCTCGACCCGGTTGATGGGCTTCAGACTTCCTTTGTGCCTATCGATGGCGAGGGAGACCACCCGGCTGGGCTCTACCCGATCCAGAGAAAAGAGAAAGCGCTGTCCCGGATCCCAGGCTAGATAGGGGGAACCACCCGGAGCTCCCGGGCGAATGCTTCCCACTCCCTCCTTCTTCAGCTCGCCCGTCGTCAGATCCAGCGAAAAGATTTCGATCTGGTTGCTGCCGCCGGCAACGAAGACCCGGCGTTCTTCGGCTGGCCGGGCCTCAGCTGAATCCAAGAGAACCCCCGCCATGATTGTCAGGATCAGACCGCGGATGATAAGACTCATTTGGACTCTCCCTGTGAGACATCTGGAACTCTACCCCGTTGACTTGCCCTGCCCGCCGGTCGGGGCGGGAAAAGGCTCGAGATCGAGGAGCACGCGGATCTGCGCCTCAAGCATCCTCTCCTCGCCTGCGGAAAATCCGATATGGCGAAACAGGATCTTCCCGGATCGGTCCAACAGGAACGTCTCCGGGGCTCCGGTGACACCGTACGCCTGTTCTAGCGCTTCTGGGTCGGCTCCCACCAGAGCGGGTATTTGAAAGTTGTGGTCTTGCCTCCATTCCGAGACCTTGTCGTCGAGATCCGGTTGGATATTGATGGCAACTGCCGACAATCCAGTGTTCCCGTAGATCCGAACCAGGTTTTCGAGATGCGGAAACTCCGCCTCACAAGTCGTTCAGCCGGGGAAGAAGAAATTGACCAGGGTGGCCTGATCGGAAAAGTCAGACAGCGTTTTCTTCTCACCCTCTGGCGTGGCAAGGTCGAAGGATCGGAAGGTCTTGGCCCCCTGCCCCAGAAGCCTGCGCACTTGCTCGAGCGTCTGCTGCTGAGAAAAGCCCAATTGCTTGGCAACACTGTCGAGTCTTTGCCAGGTCCAGGGCTGGGCGTCCATCGAAAACGACGCTAGATAGCTGCCCATGGCCTTGGTTGGGTCCGACATCGACTGATAAACCTGCCCACGCACCAGGTGCAGGAGTGAATCAGTCTGAGGATGAAGCTGGATTCGATCCAGGATCTTGAGGGCTTCGACTCCCTCCCCAGACCGGGAAAGAAGCGTCGCCAAAGCGAAATAGAGGGCAGGGAACTTACGCGTCCTGCCAGGGTCATCGGGAGAACGGTTTTCGTATTCGCGGATCAGCGACTCGAGGTGAGCGCGCCTGTCTTTTTCGGTCATGATCTCCCAAGTGCCGGGGGAGAGATCGAACAACTCGGCAGCCGTGCCCTCCGGACCCGCCTGAGGTTGCTGACCGGGACTGCTCCTCGGCTTCGCCGATTGAGTGTTCACCCGTGAAGGCTCCTCGGCGTAACGGCTGCAGGTTGCCAGAAACAGACAGGAAAGGATGCACGAGCTTAGCGAAAAGAAGGGCTTTCTCACGACCGTCGTATCATACACCCTGAGGGACGGTCGGAAGTAAGTATAAGTCAAAAATGTAGGTGGAAGTGGCCTTCTCAGGTCTGAATCTTTGAAGGGATTCAGAGTCTCAGAAAGCGGCTGCCCGCGTTTCCGTTCCGAGATGCTTCGGATATCGCTGCCGATGCCCTCGGAGTCATATAATCTGATAATATGATTACATGACAAGCAAGGACATGCCCAAAACTGTGAATCCGGTGGCGTCTCCCGAGGGGATGCGCACGCTCTCGGTCACTGAGGCAGTGCGGAATTTTGCGGATCTTGTGAATCGGGCCTTCTACCAGGGGGCCCACTTTCGGCTTACTCGCGGCGGGCGGGCGGTGGCCGAGTTATGGCCGCCTTCGGGCGGAGCCACCGTCAGTGCCTCGGATTTGCGGCTGGCGTTGGGGCGCCTTCCTCGTCTTGGTGCCGACGAGGCGGCGGCATTTTCTCGGGATATCGAGAAGCTTCGTCAAACCGTAGGGCCGCCCCGAGAATCGCCATGGGAGTGATGTTCGACAGCTCGGTTTTGATCGAGGCCGAGCGGAAGCGAATCGACCTGGACGCCCGGCTGGCTGCGCTTGGCCAACAGCCGGTCGCGATATCTGCAGTGACAGTCTCAGAACTGCTCCATGGTGTTCACCGGGCCCGCGGAGTGACACGCAAGTCGAAGCGCGAACGGTTCGTGGAATGGGCGATCCGAGAGATACCGGTGGCTGCCTTCGGCTTGCTGGAAGCCCGCGTCCATGCCCGGCTTTGGGCCAATCTTCTCTCTCGGGGACAAAATATCGGTGCTCACGACCTGATGATCGCGGCTACGGCGATCGCTTTGGACTACGATCTGGTGACGGCCAATCTCCGCGATTTCGACCGGGTCCCCGATCTGCGGGTGTCGAACTGGGATGAATCCGGTCCTGGATCGGCCCCGGATTGAAAGGGGTCGGCGATTAGGCGTGTCAATATTCCCGAATACCTGGAGGAGAATCAATGAGCGAAACCGAACCTCAAACTGTCAAGAAGCGATACCCGCGGCGCAACCTCGCCGCCTGCATGCTGCCCTGGACCGAGAAATTCGAACTGGATGTACCGGTTTTCGAGCAGCAGGTCCAGGCTGCGGTGGACGATGGATACGAGTCCCTGTACTTGATGGGGACCGCGGGCGAAGGATATGCCCTCTCGGAATCGCGCTTCAAACAGGTGGTCGAGATCTTCGCGGCCAGGACGACAGGGAAGGGATTGGATCCCCAGATAGGGGTGATCGGATTGTCCCTGGAACAGATCATTTGCCGCATTGCTCTGGCACACGACCTGGGCATACGCATGTTCCAGATCTCACTTCCCAGCTGGGGGGCGTTGGACGAAACGGAGACGATGCTCTTCTTCAAGACGGTCTGTAGTGAGTTCCCTGACAGCCGCTTTCTGCACTACAACCTGCCCCGTGCCAAACGGATCATTCGCGGTGCTGAATACCACAGCATCGCCCAGGAAGTTCCCAATCTGGTGGCAACCAAGAACAGCTCAACCGATTATGCTCGAACCCGTGACCTGCTGAAGCATTCACCAGAGCTCCAGCACTTCCTGCTGGAAGGCAATTTTGCCATGGGTTGTACCCTCGGGGAATGCTCCCTGCTGTGCAGCTACGAAGTTCTATTTCCCAAGACCACCTGGAGGTTCTTCGAGGCGGGGATCAAGAGGGATCTGGCGGAATTATTCCGGATTACCGACTTTTTCATGGAGGTCGATGATCGGCTCTTCGGCCACTGCGAACGGGATATGATCGATGGCAGCTTCGACAAGACCTTCATCTGGCTGCGCAATCCCAGCTTCTCGAATCGTGTCCTGCCGCCCTACGTTGGACTCAGCGAGGCAGAATCACAAGTCTGTCGCGAAGTCTTTGAGAAACATTATCAACATGTCCTGTAGGCCCACCGTTCTGGGTGGGCGAGAAGTCAGTCTTTTCTCTCTAGCTGGACCAGTGTAGCCCCCCATCCGCCTCGCTCGGGAGGGGCGTCGCGGAAGTCGAGGACACCGGGATGGCGGGCGAGCAGGCTGCGAACCCGATCCCGCTGCACACCTTGCCCCCGTCCGTGGATGAGTCTTACTTCGGCGAAGCCCTCGTCCTGGGCGGCCTCCAGATAGGACTCCACAACGTCTGGTATGTCTCGCGGAGAGAAAGCATGCAGGTCGATGAAGGCTTCTATCGGCAAGACGACCGGCTCGAGATCATCAAAATCCGATGCTGCCTCGGTCTGATCTGAGGAGGATGTAGATTCGGGACCGCTGTCTCGTCTTCCAGACAGGAAGCGAATAAGCAGAGCTGCGGCTAAGGCGAGGAGTAACCAGGTCCACATCCGTATCGACTAAAGAGGGTGATCATACCAGAGCATCTCGTTCGCTTCCCGCAGCTACGCTGGAAATCAGTCGACGCATTTCAGCCAGTTCATTTCGGCCAGTTCACTTCGGCCAGTTCATTTCAGCCAATTTTCGACCTTGAGTGAGTGGACAGCCCTGCTAGAATGAAGCGGTGTGGCCGAGACACGGCGCACGACATTCTACAAGAGGACTATGTCAAATCAAAGCGCCCGAAGTTCCGGTCGCCACTTCTTGCAGATTCCGGGACCCACCAATGTTCCGGATCGCGTTCTACGAGCCATCCAGAGTCCGACGATCGATCATCGGGGCCCAGAGTTTGCTGGACTGACTCTCACCCTCCTGGACCGGCTCAAGACGCTAATGGGAACTCAAGATCACGTCGTCATCTACCCTTCCTCCGGCTCCGGTGCCTGGGAGGCAGCGCTGCTCAACACACTGTCTGCCGGTGACCGGGTTCTGATGTTTGAGACCGGTCAATTTGCCCTGCTCTGGGCGGGAATTGCCGAACGCCTGGGCCTGGAAGTCGAACTGATTCCCGGGGATTGGCGTCACGGTGTTGTGGCTGACGCCGTTGAGTCCAAGTTGTGCGAGCAGAGGGGCGAGGGGATCAAGGCGGTCGCGATTGTCCACAACGAGACCTCGACGGGTGTTACCAGCGATGTCCGAGCCGTCCGACGGGCAATCGACAATGCGGGTCATCCTGCTTTGTTGATGGTGGACACGATTTCCTCGCTGGCATCGATCGAGTATCGGCATGATGAATGGGGCGTGGACGTTACCGTCGCGGGATCTCAGAAGGGGCTTATGCTGCCACCTGGACTGGGTTTCAACGCCGTCAGCAAGAAGGCATTGAAGGTTTCTGAAGAGGCCGCCCTACCCAGGTCTTACTGGGATTGGGGTCCGGTGATAAAAGCCAATGAAAAGGGCTTCTTTCCCTATACCCCGGCTACTAATCTGTTGTTCGGACTCGAGGAGTCGCTGGCACTGCTGTGGGAAGAGGGTCTGGAGAACGTGTTTGCGCGTCACCAGCTGCTGGCCGAGGCGACCCGCTGCGCCGTCAGCGCCTGGGGGCTGGAGGTGCAGTGCCTGAACGTGCAAGAGCATTCCAACACGCTGACGGCTGTGCGCATGCCGTCGGGACACGATGCGGATGCCCTGCGCGAACTGATCCTGGACCGCTTCGATATGTCGCTGGGCACTGGGCTCGGCAAGGTCAAGGGCACGCTATTTCGGATTGGACATCTCGGTGATTTCAATCAGCTGATGTTGGCTGGGACCCTTTCCGGTGTGGAAATGGGACTTCGTCTGGCGGGTGTGCCTCACGAAGAGGGGGGTGTCACCGCCGCACTCAACTTCCTCAGCGCGTCTTCTTGAGCGGCCCCCAGATCGCTGCCAACACCCGCCGCGCTGGAACACTGAGGGGCAAACTTTGTCTGACGTCGCCTACACCGAAGGTGTTATTGCGTGTAGCCCAGGGTTGCAATG
Organism: Acidobacteriota bacterium; assembly: GCA_965222655.1. Taxonomy (GTDB): domain Bacteria; phylum Acidobacteriota; class UBA6911; order RPQK01; family JAJDTT01; genus CAUZIZ01. The sequence continues at coordinate 103,257 of CBDCUP010000020.1, read as the reverse complement.
CGAAGCGAGCTACCCTGGGTTTAGTCATTCTGTCAGTCTCTACGCTGTAAGCGTTGTTGCCAACACCTTGCCGGTCGGCAACAACCCCGTTGGGGTAAGGAATTAGCCGACGTTTAGGACTTCGGAATGGATCTTTCAAAAGCAGTCGTGACGAATCCAGTCCTTGCGCTGGTGGGCTTCTCTCTCGTCATCATCCTGCTGCTGGTGCTGACGGCGAGGTGGAAGTGGCATGTGTGTCTCGCTTTGCTGCTTCCAATTCTCCTGTTCGGCGCTCTCCCTGGAATTCAGCGGAGCCAGTTCATCGAGGCCTTCGAAACCGGCTTTGGAAGGACGCTCGGCAAGATCGGCGTGATTATTTTTCTAGGCTCGATGATGGCCGAAGCCTTGAGACACACCGGCGCCATCCAGGTAATCACTCGCTCGATGATCCGCTTGGTGGGTACGGCACGCATGCCTCTGGCACTCACACTGGCCGGATTCATCGTGGGAATTGCTATTTTTTCAGACGTCGCCTACGTGATTCTGAACCCCCTGGTTCACGCCTCAGCCAGGGCCATGGGCGTGGGTATCGGTGTCATGTCGATCGGGCTTGTAGGTGCTGTACAGCTTGCCCATGCCATTGTCCCTCCGACTCCGGGGCCACTGGCCGCGGCTGCCCTACTGGGTGCGGACCTGGGCAAGAGTATCCTCTACGGTGGCATTGCCTGTCTGTTCGGGTCTCTCGCAAGCTGGATCTGGGGACAGTACCTGGTGGGCCCGCGTCTGCAGACACTGCCTTCAGATGAGTTTGCCGGGAGCGACCTGCTTGATGACCCGGATCATCAGTTACCGGGGACTCTGAGCTCCTACGCTCCCATCCTGGTACCCCTCGTCCTGATCTCGGCGCAGAGCGTCGCGCCGCTGCTGCTTTCCGAGGAGAATCCACTGCGACATCTATTGCTCTATCTGGGATGGCCGGTGGTGGCGCTTTCCATTGGATTGGGGCTTGCCTATCGCAATATCCGGAACCGGGAAGATCGGGTGAAGGCCCGAACCCAATGGGTCGACGAGGGTCTCAAGGTCTCGGCCATGATCCTGGTGGTGACGGGTCTCGGAGGGTCGCTCAGTGCCATACTCAAGGCCACTCCGGCGGTCACAGCCGTGGCCGAATCCTTTGCCGCCTCCGGGTTGCCGGCAATTCTCCTTCCCTTCGCCATCGGGGTCATGGGCAACATGATCACGGGTTCTACCACCGTGGGTGTGATCACCGCCGCTTCGCTGGTGGCGCCGATGCTGCCCAGTCTGGGACTCTCCCCTGAGGCAGCCCTGCTTGCGGGAGCTTCCGGATCGGTCATCGTCAAGTACGTCAACAGTAGCTATTTCTGGGTCTGCACGTCGCTCAGCAAGCTCACGGTTCGTGAGGCGATTCTTGGCTACGGAGGAGCCACGTTGGTGGGAGGCGTGGTATCTTTCCTGGCAGTCTGTGTCATGTGGGTTTTGGGTATGGTTTAGGGCCTCGATAGATGCAAGATAGTTCAGACACCAAGTCCTTTCCGGCCGATCGCGCACGGGCCCTGCAGCAAGCGCTTGAGTCCTCGATTCGGGGTGAGATCCGATTCGATCTGGTCTCGCGGAGCATCTATTCCACCGACGCCAGCGTCTACCAGATCATCCCTACCGGCGTCGTCATTCCGCAGTCGCGCGAGGACGTCATCGAGACGGTAAGAATTGCTGGCGAATACGGGATTTCGATCACCGCTCGCGGTGGGGGAACTTCGCAGGCGGGACAGGCCGTGGGTGAAGGACTGCAGCTGGACTGCTCCAAGTACCTGAACCGGATCATCGACCTGGATCTGGAGCGGCGCGAGGTGTCTGTAGAGCCAGGCATCGTCCTGGATGAGTTGAATCGATCTCTCGAAGAGCATGGTTTGCAGCTGCCTCTGGACCTGTCTACGTCCAGCCGGGCCACGGTCGGTGGAGCGATCTCCAACAATTCGTCGGGGACGCGATCTGTGGTCTACGGCAAGACGATCGACTATGTCCTCGAGTTAACGGTCGTGCTGGCCGACGGCAGCGTCGTCCACATGAAACCGCACGAGGCTGACAGCCTCGACTCCAAATGTGCCCAAGCCGACCTGGAGGGCCAATGCTACCGGGTGGTGAGGCAGTTGGCTGCAGAGCACGCCGAAGAGATCGAGCGCCGCTACCCCAAGATCATGCGGCGGGTGGGCGGCTACAATCTGGACGATTTTGCTTCTCCCTCGCAGCCTTTCAATCTGGCCCGGATGATGGTGGGCTCTGAGGGGACCCTGGGCATGGTCGTAGAGGCGAAGCTGCGCCTGGTAGAAGTCCCCGGTGCCAGAGTCCTGTGTGTCGTCCAATTCGACGAGTTATTGGATGCCTTGTCCGCGACCCCTTCGATCCTCGAGCATGATCCGTCCGCAGTCGAGCTGCTGGATCGGTTCATCTTGGACACGACCCGCGGCAAGATCGCCTACGAACCCCTACGCGACTTCATCCAGGGGGATCCTGGCGGCGTTCTCCTGGTGGAGTTCCAGGGCGATTCCACCGAGGATCTGGTGGATCGGATCGAGCAGCTGGAAAGTGATCTCAGGGGGCGTGGTATCGGCAGCTACTTCCACCGCGCCATCGATTCACGGGCTCAGGCTCGTATCTGGCAGCTCCGAAAGGCCGGTCTGGGCCTCTCGATGTCCCAGCGGGGCGATGCCAAGGCTATCTCTTTCGTCGAAGATACGGCGGTGTCGTTGGAGAACATGCGGGCTTACATCGAACGCTTCATGGCCCTCTTGAAGAAGCACGATACCCAAGCAGGTTTCTATGCTCACGCCTCGGTGGGGCTGCTCCATGTGCGTCCTGTCGTCAATATGAAGTCGGCCGAGGGTGTCGCCAAGTTTACCCGTATCGCTCAGGAGGTCGCCGATCTCGTCCTCGAGTACGGGGGAGCCCTTTCTGCCGAACATGGCGACGGTCTGGTTAGGGCCCCCTTCCAAGAGCAGATGTATGGACCCGTCCTCTACCAGGCCTTCTGCCAGTTGAAGTCCACGTTTGATCCGAAAGGGATCTTCAACCCGGGAAAAATTGTGCATGCGCCGCCGATCACGGAGAATCTGAGGTTTCCCTCCCACTACAGCAGCACCGAGCCCGAGACGGCCTACGATTTTTCCGATTTCGGAGGGATTGCCCGCGCCGCAGAGCAGTGCACCGGAGTAGGGGCCTGCAGGAAGACCTTGACCGGGACCATGTGTCCATCCTATATGGCGACGCGAGACGAATCCGATGTCACCCGAGGACGGGCCAACGCCCTCAGGCTGGCTCTTTCCGGCCAGCTCGGGACCGACGGGCTGGCCCAGAAAGAGCTTTATCCGGTTCTGGACTTGTGCCTGGAGTGCAAGGCTTGCAAGACCGAGTGTCCTACCGGCGTAGACATGGCTCGGCTGAAGAGCGAGTTTCTGCATCAGTATCAGCTGCGCCACGGCGCCTCCTGGCGGTCTCGGATACTGGCTAACGCAGACACACTGGCCGTCTGGGGCAGCCGCTTCGCCCCGCTCTCCAACTGGACTGCCGGGAACTTCCTGGTGCGGTGGCTTAATGAGAAGCTATTTGGCCTGGATCAGCGACGCCTGCCACCGTCGTTCGCCCGCCAGACCTTTCTCGATTGGTGGGCAAGGAACGGCGAGCGATATGGGGCTGAGGAGGATGACCCCCAGGTGGCTGTCTTCGCGGACACCTTTACCAATTACCATGAGCCCCAACACGCCCAGGCTGCGGTGCGAGTGGCTCATCATCTCGGGGTCCGGATGACCGTTCCCCCACGTGTCTGCTGCGGTCGTCCCCTGATCTCCAAGGGTTTTCTGCGGGAGGCTCGCCGACAGGCTGAGGCCACTACCCAGATTCTGGCTCCCCTGGCGGAACGAGGTCTTCGCATTCTGTTCTGTGAACCCAGTTGCTATTCCGCAGTGCGAGACGACCATCCCCTGTTGGTTGGGCAATCCCTGAAGCAGCAGGCGGAGAGGGTGGCCGCCTCCGCAGTGACGTTTGAAGAGTGGGTCGAAGACGTTTTGAAACTCGGCGATGGCGACCCTGAAATCGATGTCCGCAGCCGCTTCGGACCCGGACCCGAGCAAATCCTGGTCCACGGTCACTGCCATCAGAAAGCTCTGGTCGGCACTGAGCCGGCGCTCGATCTGCTGCGCCGCATTCCAGGGGCTGAGGTCAAGGAAGTGGACAGTGGCTGCTGCGGAATGGCCGGCTCCTTCGGTTACGAGCGTGAACACTATGAGGTGTCACGAGCCGTGGGGGCCCGAAGACTGTTTCCAGCAGTGGAGGCCATGGGACCCGGATCCGTGGTCGTTGCGAGCGGGTTTTCCTGCCGTCATCAGATTCGGCACTTTGCGGGGGTCGATGCCCTTTCCCCGATGGAGTTGGTCGAATCCGTGTTGGATTCGTCCGAGGGCGGGGAAGTCTCGCCTTAGTCCTAACCCCAGGAGGGCTGGCCCCATTCGGGAAAGAGACTTCTTCCCACTTCAGAAGATCCATCCCCTACGCCGAAGGCGTTATTGCGTGTAGCCCAGGGTTGCAATGCGAAGCGAGCTACCCTGGGTTCAAGCCGCCTACCTAATTTTACGCTGAAAGCGTTATTGCCAAGGTTTTTCGGGTCGGCAACAACCCCTTTTGGGTAGCGCACTTTCTTCCACGAACTAGACCCAGGGTAGCTCGCTTCGCATTGCAACCCTGGGCTACGCGCAATAACGCCTTCGGGTAGGATAAGTCCCCGTTCGTCGCGCTGTTCGTAGAGTAGAGACGTGCGACGTTCAGACGTTTCGACGTGCGACGTATTCTTGAAGTTTCAGCTCAGCCCTGACCCCAGCCGCCGTCCCGGCTCCAGCTTGACCCCGAAGCGGGCTGAACACTACAATGCGAATCAGTCCCAGCCTGGCTGGCTCTGCCTCTCAGCTGAGGTGGGTAGGTCAGAGCCACACGAGTTTCTGGGTCCATCGCATTCCTATGGGGCAGTCGACGGCGAGCATAAAGATTCGGCCTCAGGGTCGGAAGGATCAGTCAGTGGTTCGTCGGCTTTTTGGCTCCAAGCCCTCTCGCCCCCCCACACCCCCTTTGAGCATTGTCGCCCTCAACCGAATGGCCTTCGGTCCTCGCCCTGGTGACTTGGAGGCGTTTGAGGCCCTGGGCAACACCGAGGACGAGCAGTTCGAAGCGTACGTGGAGCAGCAACTGGATCCTGGGTCGATCGATGACAGCGACCTGGACTCCAAGTTAGCTGGTTTTCCGACGCTGCAGAAGTCGGTTTCCGAACTTTGGACCGAGCACCTGCTGGGTGCCGGAGGGGATTACCTCATTCAGAATCAACCCTTTCATGAAAGCGAGGCGGCCGTTTTCGTTCGTGCCGTACACAGCAGGCGCCAGCTGGTTCAGGTGTTGGGCGACTTCTGGTTCAACCACTTCAACGTCTTTCCAGAGGATGTCCTGGTGACGTCGGTTTTCTCGCACTACGAGCAGGATGTGATCCGCGCTCACGCGCTAGGCAATTTTCGGGAGATGCTGGAGGCGGTAGCGACGAGCCCAGCCATGCTTTTCTACCTGGACAACGTTGCGAGTAGGAACAGCGGCCCCAACGAGAACTTTTCTCGCGAACTGTTCGAACTTCACACCCTGGGAGCGGAGAACTACCTGGGTGTGGGACTCCAGAGCGAAGTTCCTAAAGATGAGGCCGGTAATCCGATCGGCTATGTGGACGCGGACGTCTTTGAGGCCACTCGATGCTTCACTGGATGGACCTTCGATGACGATGTTGGCGCCTTTCTCTATCGTAGCGACTGGCACGATCGATTCCAGAAGAACGTGCTGGGCGGATTCTTTCCGCAAGATCAAGCGCCACTTCGGGACGGCAGGGATGTTCTCGACCTCTTGGCAGTCCACCCCGGAACTTCACGACATATTGCACGAAAGCTCTGTCGCCGTCTCGTATCCGACAGTCCCTCAGCCCGACTGGTTGAGGAGACGGCTGCAGTTTTCGCAGCGGCCAAGGATGCTCCTGACCAGTTGGCACAAGTGGTCCGATCTATCTTGCTCTCCAGCGAGTTCCGTAGTACCTGGGGAGGAAAGGTCAAGCGCCCGTTCGAGGTAATCGCGAGTTTTCTAAGGGCTCTGGGGGCTGACCTGAACCTTTTGTCCAATTCCCATCCAGACTTCTTTGATGACCCCGTTAGCACTGGGCTTAAATTCCTGATGCCTCAGACGGGAAATGCCCCCTTTGGTCGGCGGACGCCGGATGGTTATCCGGATACCCAGCAGGACTGGCTTGGAGCTGCTTCTCTAATCCAGGGATGGAGGCTGATGAACTACTTGCTCAACATTCGGAACGAGAGTGAAGCGCTTTGGTTCGACGCCGTCGCAGATACCCCTGCCGACCTTCGCAGTGCCAACGCGCTCGCCGATTTCTGGATCCAGCGACTGTTGGGCCGACCCATGGGGAGCGCCGATCGTCTGGAGATTGTGGTCTTCATGGCTCAGGGAAGAGATCCCGACGTCCCGCTGAACCTGGCTGACGATTTTGTGCAGGGAAGGTTGCGCACGATGATCGGTCTTATTGCGATGTCACCCGAGTTTTACTGGCGTTGATCTGATGAAAATCTCCTGGCCGGCAACATGACACTTTTGAAGGCCTCTCGACGTGAGTTTCTGGTGGGCTGCTCGACTGCTATCGCAGCCATGTCGGGCTCCAGGTTGAGTCATCTGGTATTCGGCGCCGGCGGCAGCGGCCAGCAGCAAAACGTTCTGCTCTATGTTTTCTTGAGAGGTGGTATCGATGGACTGAGCCTTGTGCCGCCTACCGGTGGACCGGACCGTGGTCCCTACGAGGAGGCCCGTCCTGTCCTTAAAGTTCCCTCTGCCGGCGCCGGTGCAGCACTCGATCTGGGTGGACAGTTTGGCCTGCACCCGGCCGCAGCTCCTCTACATTCCCTGTTTCAGGACGGGAAGCTAGCCATCGTTCAGGCTACCGGAATGGAGCACGATACCCGCAGTCATTTCGATGCGCAGGAGTTCATCGAGTTGGGCACTCCCGGCAAGAAGGGGAGCGGCGCGGGCTGGCTGTCTCGCCATCTCCAGAGCGGCCCAATCGGGGACGGCGAGATCACTTCGGCTTCCATCGGTGCTCTTCGACCTACATCCTTGCTGGGTGATCCGGGAACGCTGGTGCTGACAGATACGAACTCATACCAGCTCAACTCGACTGATTTTCTCTGGAGAGAAGCTCAGAGGCTTGCGATAAGGCGTCTTTACGAGTCGCAGAACTCCTTTCTCCATGATTCGGGCGTCCAGGCACTCGATACCATGGATTTCGTCGAAGCCTTCGTCACGGAAGGTTATCAGCCCGCTAACGGAGCCACCTATCCGCAGGGAGAGTTTGGCGAGCAGCTCCAGGTCATCGCCCAATTGATGAAATTAAGAGTCGGCCTGAGCGTGGCAACTCTGGACCTGGGTGGCTGGGATACTCACGATAACCAGGGAGTGGGCGGCGGATATTACTCCAATCTGGTGGCCCTTCTGGCCCAGGGCCTGGCCGCCCTGTACCTTGACTTGGACTCCGGTGGCAACGACAACCCCGCCAATTGCCTAACGCTGGTCCTTCAGAGCGAATTCGGTCGAAGGCTCCGGGAGAACGCGAACCGCGGAACCGACCACGGACACGGCAATGTCATGCTGGTGATGGGAGGCTCAGTCAATGGCGGGCTCTACGGCGAGTGGCCGGGTCTGGGTTCCGATCAGCTCTTTGACAACGCGGATCTGCAAGTGACGACGGATTTTCGGCGAGTCCTCAGCGAGATACTGATTCGGCGGTTGGGGAATCCCAAGCTGGGCCAGATCTTTCCCGGCTACGGCAACTACACTCCGATGGGGCTAGTCCAGGGAGATGATCTCCCGCCTGACTACAGCACGGCTCCCAGCCAGGGTGGTGGTATTCTCCTGAAATAAAGCTGGTTTACGAGCTAGTTGCTGAGGTTCTAAGCTGAAACTTCATTGGCGAGAAAATCATTCAAGAGCCGCCATTCGACACAGTCATGATCTTCGTAGGATGGGCACTCTTGCCCGTCGCTGTCATCGACGGCGAGGAGTGCCCATCCTACAACGGACATGCTGCTAGCGATGTTCGTGGCTAGAGGCAACCGAAGTTTCCTCTTGAATGATCCCGCGGCAGCTCAACTCAGTTCGAATCCAGGACCGTCACCGGCAGCGTGGTGAATTCTCCCGGCTCATCTCCCAGTTCGATCGCCACGACCGCGAGTCTACCATTGCTCGCGCGGACGCAGATCGTTCCTTGGAAGTCCTGCGTAGCCGCTTCCGGAAAGAGCTCTTCCAGGAAGAGTGCTTTGTGGCCCTGGCCGGGAATTGTGAGCTGAGCGTTTCCGTTGGCGATTTCGACTCCGTCCTGTTGCTTCAAACTGAGGTCAACTAGCTGCTCGCTCTGGAGGGTGTTTCGGATGGCCACACCGGTGCTGAGAGCCCCTTTTCGTCTCACCGGTGCGATCAGGGAACTGGCGACCTGGCTGGATCCGACCCCGGCAATGCCGACACCGGGAGATAGGAATCGGATCACGCCAGCGATCTGGCCATCCGATACTACTTCCGCGGAACCCGCGATAAGAGAGGTGCTCGTGCCCGTGGTCGTGAACGTCACCGAGCCCAAGGGAGGAAGGTCGAAATCCGTCCCCGCTTCGGCTCCCAGGGGACCGGCCCCCGGTACCAGGAACGACGTGGGGTCTACGGTGTTCCCGGGTCCATCCCGGAAGACGACACTGCCCTTGATCCCGGTAACGGAAGAGGGATTGAATAGGACTACTTCGGACGAGAATCCTTGCCCGTCGCCGAATTGGGCAAAGTAGAGGCTGCTGGCGGAGTTCTCCTCAACCCATTCGATATAGCTGGAAATCCGGGTATACACTCCGGGGAAGGTCCCCGCGCAGCCTTCGCCGGCGCTGGTGATGCCGAGCTGGAGGAATCCTCCCTCGCCGTCGGATAGGAAGATCGGGCCCCCACTGTCGGCGACACAGGTATCGACTCCCCCTTCGGCGAATCCAGCGCACAGGTGGCTGTCCAGGATGGTCAGTTCACTCGATGCATAGCGTTCCTGACAAGAAGAAACCGACACCAGGGGAACTTGGGCTTCGTGCAGATCAGTGGGGAAGTCACTGGGTGCTCCGTCGAAGGCCCGGGAGCCCCAACCGGCGATCCAGGCTAGAGTTCCCTCCGAGGCCAAAGGGTTGTCGGCCAGCCGATTGAGTGGAATTGGATCGACGGACGCCTGAGTCGCTAACTCTATGAGGCCGATGTCAGCCAAGACCGTATTCAAGTCAGAATCGAAATCCGGGTGGGGCACTACTCGCGCGACATTCAGCACCTGTCCCTCGCCGGAGAGAAGGTCGTTTGTTCCAACCAGCACCTTGATCTGATCGGGCTGCAGTGGATTGGTCAGACCTACATCGAACAGGCAGTGGGCCGTCGTCAATACCCAGCGCGCCGAAATCAAGGTGCCTCCACAGTACTGGGCCAGGAAAGGATCCGAGTCGTTGAGGAACTCCGTGTCTAAAAGGGCCACCATCCAGGGGTAGCTTTCGGCTGCGGCAGGAGCTCCACCGATGATTTGAGGCAGTCGATTTCGCTGTCCTGGGGGGTCCTTGGGCGCTTCGGCGACTGCGATTTCGATCAGGACGAGGACCAGGACGAGCAGAAGCCTGAGGGCTATCGGCCGGTGCTTCGATTTCAACATGTTTCCTTGCTTTCGTGTATTCCCCCCCCGGACATCTTCCTGGAATGGTTCTTTCATCTATCCCTCCAGCATAACAGAGCATCGTTTCGGTATTAACCCGGATTTCTCATCGACTGTCGTAGCGAGGCGTCGCAAGGGCCGTCCTGGCAAGGCTTGCGCCCGAGACCACTCGTGGCGAGCCCCCGCAGTCGTACTCGTGCAGTACGTCGAGGAGGCCGAGAGAGCGTAACGGGAGACCTGGAAATGGTTCTCCCTCAAGGGGATTGATATCCCCCCGGTAAGGTCCTAGTCAGACCACCGGTATCTAGACCCAGGGACGAACCCCTGGGACCGGAAAGTGTTGCGAGGTGAAGTGTGTTAGACACTGAATCCGGACCAATTAGCCCCGATATAACGTTCGTCGAGTTAGGCCGAGGGTTTCGTTATGCCCGCAGGCAACAGGAAGCACCGCGTTAGGACGAGTGGTGGTTCCCACTCCGGGGTCGCAGACGGCATCGAGCAACACCACAGGAGGGAGAAGACAGACCAGGCGGGTCGAGGACCTCTTGGCGGCGGAGCTGACGCCGTCGAGTATGCGACGGCGACGTAACAGGAGCGGCGCAAATGGGTCTCGATCTGGGATGGGGACCGGTGTAGCGAAGAAACCGGGTAATGCCGGTGGAGTGAAGGTCCCCACGGTGAGTCGATCGCGGGTGGGCAAACATCCGCTCTACCCAGGAGAGAGAAGACGGATGGCAAGAGACCTAACGCGAATAGGGGAGAAGGCGCGCGCGGAACCGAAGACGTGTTTGACGTCGATCTATCACTTTGTGAAGGATGTGGATCTGCTGCGGGCCTGCTACCAGCAGGCGGAGAAGGGAAAAGCTCCCGGAGTCGATGGAGTCACCAAGCAGGAGTACGGGCGGAACCTGGAGAGCAATCTCGAAGATCTGTCCGAAAGACTGGGCCGGATGGCTTACCGTCCGAAACCGGTCTTGCGCCGGTACATTCCCAAACCCGGCAGCCGGAAGAAGCGGCCGTTAGGGCTGCCTAGCTTTGAGGGAAAGCTGGTCGAGAAAGCACTCAGTCGAGTGCTGGAACCGATCTATGAGGCGGACTTTCTAGACTGTAGCTACGGCTACCGACCGGATCGAACGCAGCCTCAAGCGCTAGCGAAGCTAGGACAGACCATCCAACGCCGGAAGGTTAGCTGGGTCGTCGACGCCGACATTCAGGGCTTTTTTGACCACCTGAATCAGGAATGGCTGTTGAAGTTTCTGGAGCAGCGGATCGGCGACCGGCGGGTCTGGCGTCTGATCTGGCGGATCCTCAAAAGCGGCGTGATGGAAGACGGATTGGAGCGGGCTAGCGAGGAAGGAACCCCGCAAGGGGGGAGCCTCTCGGCCCTGCTGTCGAACGTCTACCTGCACTACGTTCTGGATCTGTGGGTCGAACGTCGCTTCAAGCCGAGCTGTCGGGGGGAGGTGGATCTGTTTCGCTACGCGGACGATTTCCTAGTGTGCTTTCAGCACCGCGATGAAGCCGAAGAGTTTCTGCGGCAACTGAAGGCGCGCCTGGAGCAGTTCCACTTGGTACTTTCTGAGTCCAAGACGAAACGGGTGGCCTTTGGACGCTTTGCCCGCGAAGAGGCCCAGCGGAAGGGCCAGAAGCTGGAGACCTTTGAGTTTCTCGGCTTCACCCACTACTGTGGGCTCAGCCGCAAGGGCTACTTCAAGGTCAAGCGCCAGACGTCGCGTAAGAAGTTTCATGCGAGCCTGCAGAGACACACGGAGTGGCTGAAGAAGCACCGCCACCGTCTGAAGACGGGAGCGTTGCTGCGGCTAGCCAAGCTGAAACTGGTGGGACACCTGAACTATTACTCCATCACCGACAACGGACCGAGGTGCGAGGCCTTCAGAATCCAGTTCATGCGGCTGTTCTTTAAGTAGGCACTTCGTGCCGACGGCCAAGGCCGTAAAAGGCTGTTTCGGGACACCCCGGCTGTGACGAAAGGGCGGTCTCAGAGAACAGCTCACTTGATTGAAATTCCGAGACTGTTAAGTGGCTGAACCGACGAAGCCAACGACACAGCTACACTTGGGAGCAATATATTCAAGCTCTCGCCTGGGTGGGTTGGCCCTTGGTCCGGCGGGTCCATGATCTCAGTCCGCTTGCTAGGAGTCGGCCCTGAATGGCCACCGAAGAGCCGTATGTGGGGTTGCGGCCTGGCAAGGCCGCGTATTCTAGTGGGTGCAAGTCCCATCCAGGTAACTGTTAGCCACAGGCCTGGTATCGAGCCTTGCAGGTGTCTTGGTAACAGGGCGCTTGATGCGTAGGTACGAAAGGAGGCGAGGTGCAAAGGTAACAGGTGATGCTGACCCTGAAGACGTGGAGTCCCGAAAACGGCATCGTTGGATCTGGCCGATGGGTTCTCGCACCCAGCAGGCAACAACCGCTGACGCAATAGGGCGAGTGTCAACGGACAGCCCGGGATCTGAGGTCGCGTCGAGCTTTACAAAGAGAATGCGTGGTAACCAGGGAGATCCGTCAGATGGCGCACCCGCGGGTGCGCACCTTTGGACAAGCCTAAGCAGCGAGGAAGAGGGCGGAGTCTGGCGGAAGTCGGAGACACCCATAGTAGCGATGAGGTCCGGTAATGCGGACGGAGTGAAGGGGTGTCGGTTGGAGAGAACGAGTCGGAGAAACATGGCCCGACACTGAGCGGATTAAGACCATGACCACACGACTGATTCGTTTCACACCGAGGGAAACCCCGGTGGATGACTCCGGCCGGGAGCCGGATGGTGTAACGCACCAAGTCCGGTTCTGCGAGGGCGGCGGGACGTACCCGAAAGGGGATTCCCGCTGCTACTCTCCAAAGCCGCTTGTCCGGTTCTGAGAGGGGCGTGGGTGGCAACTGGTGAGGCCGCGTGTCCATGGTGGAACTGTGAACCCACTTCGCAACCGAAAGGGCGAAACTGGAAACCCTCCACCTACAGGCATGCCAATCGCCGGGAGCACCCCGCCTACTCGACTAGCCAGGGCGGATGATTGCGGCGCCGTAGTCGACCGGCGATGAGAAATACGGGTTAAAGCTGTCTCCCGGTCACGATGGCTAGCGCGAGGCGCTGCCAGCTACCGGTTCGCAGAGCCTTCGGCTATAATCTCGGATCATGGGGGGCAGATCTGAAGGGCACTAGCAAATGACACCAGAAGAAAAATACTTGTTTGATCTTCAGGGCTATCTGGTTCTCAATCAGGTGCTCCCGGCAGCCATGGTCTCGGACCTGAACCAGGCCTTGGACGCGATGGAATCCCTGAGCGATGAAGATGCGGCAGGTCGCGGATTGAAACGGAAATACACGAAGGGCAGCCCCTACGCTACGTTGGGTACGGCTGAGCCCGGGAGGCTTGGTGACTACACCTGCGACATTTTGGCTTTTGGCAGTCCTTTCGAGGATCTAATTGACTGGACTCCGGTCCTCATCTACCTGGACTCGATGATTGGCGAGTCGTTTCGTCTGGATGGCACGACTTTCATGTGCCGGAACCCGGGTGGCGCGATCGCCTTTCACCATGGTTATGCAGAGCTGTTGCCCTACTCGGAATACGCTTTCGACAACGGAGCCTTCGGTTGCGTGAGCGTCAAGATCTCTTACTCGCTGACCGACGTCGGTGTGGAAGATGGCTGTTTCGCCGTTATTCCGGGCAGTCACAAGAGCAATTTCCAGAATCCCCTGGTAGGGCAGGTTCCCGAAGCAGACGATCCTCTAGTAAAGCCGGTTCCGACCCGAGCTGGCGACGGCATCATCTTTTCGGAGGATCTGTCGCACGGCGCCGTGCACAATAGGAGCTCAGGGGTCCGCCGTACCTTGTTCTATTCCTACGCCCCATCCTTTCACAGCAGCTGGAAGGGCCAGGCTCCGACCGCAGATGGCTTCGAGGCCAGGGCAACGCCCCAGCAAAGGCGTTTGCTGGAAGGGCCGGTTCCTTTTCAAGTGTCAGAGTGAGTCCTCGCTCTGTCCATCAATAGATGTCTTCCTCAGCGACCTGCGACTTGCGACCTCTGACCTTCATCTAGAGACCAAGCATCCGCATCGAGTTGTTGTAAAAGACATCCTCGATCTGCGAATCCGAAAGGCGTAGGCGCCGGGCAGCCTGCTTCAGCGCTCGGAGTGATTCCAGACCGATCAGGTAGGGTCTTATCTCTGTCACCGACATGGTTTTCCAATCCAGGGTGTCTTCGTTGAGCCAGAGGAACTCGTCTCCTATTGCGACGCAGCGTCCGCGCGAATGACTGATCGGATAGTCGGATCCCCAGATCAGGCGCTGGTGGCCAAATGTATCCACGATGGCTTCGAAGCCACCGGCCTCAGTGACTGCTGAGGTATCGAACCAGACGTTGGACAATCCCTTGAGTAAATCGATTCCCTCGATGGTGTGGCTGGGGTTGAAGCCCCTTGCTGTGTGGGCCAGGATGAGTCGTATGTTGGGGTAGGTCTCGCAATAGTATCGAATCCGTTCCTGGTTGGCGGGATCTGCCAGGGACCGGTTCTTGACCATGTGCAGCGTGATGGTAAAGCCCTCTTCATGCGCGATCCTGACGTGCTCTTCGACCAGGAACTCCTCGATTCCTGCCTGTTGGGTGTCGGCCCTGTCGGCGAAGAGGTGATAGACCTTGAGGCCTACCATGCCCAGGCGGCGGCTCTCCTGCCGGACCTCCTCAGGATCCATGCGAGGAGACACGATCAGCTGTCCCCGCGAGGCTGGATCCTTAGCGGCCTCAGCTGCGAGGAATTCGTTGGAGGCTCGGTAGGTGTCCTCGTATAGACCTCCTCCGAAGAAGAGAGCATGAGTCTCCCGGCCTGGAGTGATCCATTGGATCTGGTCCTGAAAAACCTTGAGGTTTGCGGTCTCCGGTCCAGCCTTGAGAGGGGTCTGATTCTTCCAATGCCATCTTTCGTAGAGGTGAACGTGGGCGTCGAAGATCCGGTCTGGAACGAAACTGTCCAGTTCCTTGTCGAAGAATTCCCTGTCGTAGTCTCGCAGTTCCCAGGTCAGTTCCATCTATCTTCTCCTTATCTTGGGTACGATTTGGGGGGGCGCCGGCGGACCGTCAACGCCTGGATCTGGAACCTCGCATGAAGCTGAGAATCAGATCCACTTCCTGTCGGCCGGATGAAGTTGTGGGAGCCAGGTTGTAGTTGTCTCCGCCAACCTTGATGTGAAACGAGTTCTTGGCGCGCGGCCGTTTGAAGAGACCGGTGATCCTGGAGTTCTTTTGGTTCTTCCGGTAAATGGGGAGGTCAAGTGGCCAGGTCCTCATGGATGAAGTAGAGGTTAAGCTTGAAGTAGTCCATGTCTCTGAAGCCATAGGCTCGTCTTTTGAGGACCTTAATCTTGTTGTTGAGTCCTTCGAGGGGGCCGGTTGAGATGCGGTGCTTGAAGTAGTCGAGTAGTCCGGGGCGATGCCGGTGGAGGGTGCGGGCGAGCCGGGCGAAGAACTGGTTGCCGATGCTGTAAGCCTGCTCGATCCAGGCATCCAGGAAGGCGTTGCCGGCCGCTGAGTCGGGGAGGTTCCAAAAGTGGCGGATCTCCTCCTTGAGGAGGTAGGCCTGATAGAGTGGCTCATTGATTTCCATGAGTTGCATGAGGTGTTCCAGGGAGCGCTCGTTGAGGTTTTCCAGCCCTCGTAACAAGAGAAAGCGGGTTCCTTTGAGGAGCTGTTTGCGGCCCGTTTCCAGTTTGCGCATCATGGAGCGGCGGGTCTGGTCAATGGCCTGGTTGGCCAGTGCGACGACGTGGTAGGGGTCGTGCACGACATCGACCTTGCCGGCGAAGACCTGGCGAATGGCCTTGCGGTAGGCGTCGGACATGTCGATGGCAATGGCGCGCAGGGACTTGCAGCGGCCTTTGAGGTGGCGCAGGCAGGCCACCAGCGCCTGGGCGTCTTTGCCTTCGTGTAGGGAGACGATCTGGCCACTTTCCAGGTCCAGCACCACCGTCATGTAGAGGTGCCCGCTGTGGGTAGCGAACTCATCGATCGCCAGATAGCGCAGTTGAGACAGCTTGCGCTTCTTGAGGCGCTGCCCCAGATGCTCCTTATGGATCTCTTTGACGAGGTCCCAGCCCACGCCCAGCAAGCGGGCAACGGCTTTGATGGTGGCGATGCGGCACAGCTGGACCACGTACTGGGCGAAGGCGTTCGTGTAGCGCCGTTTGCCCTGAGCGAAGGCAATCGGCTCGCGAAGGGTCTGGTCGCACTGGCTGCAGGATTGCCGGTGGCCATGCAGGACCACGAACTGGTGGCGGGTCGCCACCGGTAGAGTGCGGATGCAGCGCTGGAAGCAGCCTTGCAGCTGAAGCCGGTTCCAGCGGGCACTGCAGTTGCGACACCGGCGCTTGTGCGGAGCCAGTTCGACGTGGTGAAATACGCCGCCGCCGCGATAGTCCGTGCGTTGGTGAACATAGCCCTTCAATCCGAGGGTGTGGTACAAGTAGCTAGTCGTCGCCATGATCGGTCCTCCGGGTTTGCCAAAATCGCCGAGGATGCCTGACATGGCGGCGCCGGTCAATCCCCATCGACCGGCTCTGCCTCGCCCTTGCAGCTTCGCAAGGCTCGTTACGGGAGCAGAGGTTGAGGTAGCGCTAACGCGCGATCCGGATTCTTTTGATCGAGGCTGAAGGCCGCCTCTTTCTGCCTGAACGGGGGAAGGCTATGGAAACTGCCGCGATGTGCAAACCGTGGAAAAACAACCAGCTCCAGCGCTAGGCCGAAAAGCGTCGCAATCGTTTTTCCACCGTTCGCACAACGCTTGGAAAACTCCGAATCACGGGGGTGCTGGCCCGGCTCGATGACTGCTCGGAGTTTTCCACAGTTCCCACAGCCTCTGCTGCTACTGATATATATCTTTTAGGAGAATTCCAGAGCAAAAATAGACCGGATTAGACCGGATCTCAATAGCAAGCGCACCACCCACCTCCCCATTTGCCGGATGACCCGTTCTTTTTCGCTTCACCAATGTTGGATTGACTCGTGTTGAACACCCGGACGCCGTCATCACCTCTAAATAGCACTCTTTCCCTCGAGACCTCGAGTGTCCCTGAACGATTCCGGATGAACATGCCATCTCCCAGGTCGTGGAGCAGCCTGAAGTTGATGGTACCGCCAAGATCGTAGGCCTTGCGATAGTGCCGGCCTCCCTTGTTGATGTCGCCATCGTAATAGATCGAGAGGTAGCCCATCAGGGCCTGAGCCCGTGCGTCATCGGGATTGATTTCGAGAGCTTGCTGCAGCAGCGGCCGAGCGCGGCGTGCTTGTCGGTTTTTGAGGTGTTTGGCCGCCTGCTCGGTGAGGCTCTCATGCTGCACCACCGGAGGTGCCGGGGGTGGTTTCTGCCGGTCTTGCTGATGTGGGCTCGGTTGAGGTTCAGCAGACTGCTGGGGGACCCGGTCCCAGAGGCTGGTATTGCCGTAGACACCAGAGGACATCTCCATCCGGTCGGCGCTGAGCACGCGGTAGGTACCTGAATCGGCGCGGCCGGTAGTGCTCGAAAGAATCCGATAGGTGCCCTTCGAAACTCGCATTCTTCCTTGCTCGGTGCCGATGCTGGGGTGGCAGTCGGAGAGGTAGGCATACTGTCCGTCTACCTGGAGGCTGACGCGGCAGGCGTAACGATTGCTCCCGTCGGTCCAGAGATGTTGCCAGATTCCGGCCAACTGGGGATCGACTCCTGCAGAGTCTGCTTCGGTGTCCGCTTCGGAAGAGTCGGGTGTTGGTCTGGGGCCCGGTCCCGGTGGCTGTCCTGGTTCAGGGCCGAGCCAATAGGCCAGCATAAGAATAACTAGGGCGGCGGCCCCCGCTGCCCACATCCATTTGGGAACCTGCTCGATCCACTCCCACAGGGGATTCGGCTTCGGCACCGGTATCGGGTCAGGTTTTGGAATCAGATCAGGAATGGGAGTTGGCACAGGGGGCGGGAGGGGTGGCGGCGGTGGGGGCGGCTTGATCTCGCTTTGGCCCAGAAGCGCTGCCTGAAACTCCTGTATCGACTGGAAGCGATTCTCGGCACGGACCCCCAGGGCCTTGAGTAAGCTCGCTTCAACGCCTTGAGGCAGCGCTACGCCGAGCGAGGAGGGGGTCTCGAGCTCGTCCTGATAGGCACGATCGGTTGCCGGAGGCGGTATCTTCCCGGTGATACACCGGTAGAGGGTCGCCGCCGTGGCGTAGACATCGGTCCAGGGGCCCTGGTCCCCTTTCGTACGGTACTGCTCTTCCGGAGCGTAGCCTTCTTTGAGAATGACGGAGAGATTCTTGCTTTTCTGCCCCAGGGCCTGGCGTGCCGCTCCAAAGTCCAGCAATTTCACCAACCCGGCTCGGGTGATACAGACGTTGTCGGGGCTGATATCGCGGTGGAGGATGCCCGATTTATGGACTTCACGCAGAGCATCCATCACCGGCATCAGGATCCTGGCGGCCGTTTCATACGGTATTGTGCCCCCCTGGTCCTCGGTGTACTCCAGGAGGGTGCTGCCATCCAGATACTCCGCCACAATGTACGCAGTGTCGTTATCGGCGAAGTGGTTGATGATGGACATGACATTGGGATGGTCGGCAAACTTGGCAACGACTCGAGCCTCGTCCAGGAAGCGCTCCAGTCCCCACTGGTAGTCTTCCTCATTGGTGTAGATCGACACGTTGGAATGGCCGGGGGCTTGTCCCGCAATGCCCTGGGGCATATATTCTTTGATTGCCAGGCGCCGGTGTAGCCTGAGGTCCCAGGCCAGATAGGTGATACCAAATCCTCCGTGACCGAGGACGCGGCCCAGCAGATACTGGTCTACCAACACGGTGCGGGGCAGCAGGTAGAGTGGAGAGGCGATTGGAGTCCCCTCCTCCCACTGGCAATGTGGACAGACTTTCTGATTGCCCCTTTCTTCGAGGCAACCCATACAGAGGTCGTCAGGATTCAAACCGTTCCTCCCCTTCTTACGTCTATCGCCCTTGCCCTTGCCCCATTCGAGAAAGAACTTCGGTCACGTCTGCCGTGATTCTCGCTATCGCCAATGACAGAGCCGTGACTGCGAAGGAGCGGTCCCGATCACCGATCAGGACACGCGGCAAAAGTGGATCCAATGGGCCATCGTCCTTTTGGTCCGTTGGTTCCGGCATCCTTATGCCGGGACCGCTCCTTTGCAGTCACGGCTCTGTCATCGGCGGCTCTTGCATGATCTCCTAACCAAATGAAGTTTCAGCCTAACTTCGACTATTCCTGAACCAACACTCCAATCGCGGTGTAGTTATCATATCCTCCCACGGCCCGTTGGCGCAGCCGGATTTGCATCCGCCTCAGCCATCCCGCCGGATCATCAGACTTCGCCAGCTCGGCTTCCATTTCGGTTTCGGTCACGTGTTCCCAGAGACCATCAGTCGCCATCAGAAAAGCGTCCTCGGGCTGAAGGGCTACGGGGACGTCGAGGATGCTGAGCCGCGGCTCCTCCTGGCCTCCAAGGCTGCGTAGTAGACGGGAACGATCTTCATGAAATCGGATCTCACGGCGGGATATCTCTCCCGCCTTTGCCAGGGCCTGCGTCACGCTGTGATCCTCGGTTTGGAACACCACCTGGCCTCTCCGGAAGTGGTAGAGACGGGTGTCACCGATATGCGCCCACTGGGCCTGCCGAGAGTCCGCAAGCAGGACGACGGCGGTGGTCCGCATGCCGGCGAGTCTCGGTGCGCGATCCTGATGTGAGGCGACCGCCTTGTCGGCTTCCAGCAAACCGGCGCGGAGGACTTCAGCGCTGACCCCGGCATCCTGATGGAAACGAGAGAGTACTGCGTCCGTAGCCAGTTGGCTGGCCACGTCGCCGCCGCCCTGGCCTCCCAGGCCATCGGTGACGACCCAGCAGGTCGTGCCGTTGGCCTCCAGGAAGTTGCAGCGATCTTCATTGACCTTTCTTCCTCCTACGTCCGTGAGCATCTCGGTCAGAAACCGCATCAATCCGACTCCAGCGTCACTTCGAAGAGGGCTCTGCCGGTCTCGGTCATGCCTTTGGGGGCGCTGCCACAGCAGACGTGATTGTTGGTGACGATGTGGCGTCCATCACCGATGACAAAACCACTGCCCGTAAAGATAACCGGTTTCGAGCGCTGTCGTACCTTGATGCCGAGTAGGATGGATAGCGTCTGTTCCTTCATCCTGGGGATCGGGGTCTCGGCACGGAGTGTGCCAACGCCTGTCAGGACGATGGCGACCGAAAACGCCAATCGGAAGATGCTTGTCCGCATTACGCTCGCCTCACTCTGAAATAGTGCTTTCTTCCGGGGGCGGGGGACCCTCCTCTGGGGGAGGCGGTACCTGTTTCTCCACGGGCAGAGCCGAACCCGGCTCGTAGTCTCCTCCACGGGTCTCCAATGATTCGTCAGAAGGTGTTACCCCAGAATCTTGGGGCACCTGATCCTCCTCAGACTGATGCAGGGAGTATTGCCAGAGGAACCAGGATCCCAACAACAGCAGCAGGAACAAAGCGCACCAGGCAAGGATCTGGCCGGTGCGCCTCCGGCGCGGCGGAGTCGGCGTTGGATCGGTCTTTACAGGCGTCGGGGCAGTCTCTCTATCCACTACGGTTTTCGCCGGCAAGTCGGTTGCCCCTTCAGTGGGACTGCCAACACTGCTGCCAACAGCGCCTTCGGCTTCGACGTTGAAGGAGATGACGGTGACATTGTCCTGATGGGTGTGACCCTGGGCCAGCACCCTTTGGACGAGGGCCTCACAGTTATCCTGGGACTCTCCCTCGAGCCCGGTCGCAATCTCCTCCGGGGAGAGCGTCTTGGTAAGGCCGTCACTCGATAGCAGCACCCGGTCACCCACTCTCAGGGGGAAGGCTCGCAGGTTGTGGTCGAACTCGGAGACGTCCTCCATTCCCAGATAGCTGGTCAGGTATTCGCGCTCCGGATCCCCACGGGCCTCCTCTTCGGATATCTCTCCCTCCAGAGCCTTCCGATCGAGGATCAGCTCGTAGGTATGCGGAAGTGTGAGGACGGTCAACTCGCCCTCTCGAAGAAGCTGCAGCGGACTATCCCCGACTGCGATCCAGTATAGGTGTTCTTCATGGACCACCACCGCCACCAGGGTAGTGCCGATGTCACCGGCCATCCCTTCTTGTTTTCCCAACTCGTATACTGCCGAATTGGCTTCCCGGGTAGCACGCTCGAGCGCGGTCGGGATGCTTTCCTCAGGGGATTTGGAGGAATAGGCTGCAAGGAATGCCTTGGTGGCGATTCGGCCGGCTGCCTCGCCCTGCTCCAGGCCGCCCATCCCATCGGCGATGAGTGCCAGTAGACCTCCGTGCTGCCGAAATGCCTCGTCGTCAGGGTGGGAAAAAGCGAAAGAATCCTGTTGGCTCTCTCTGGTCCCGATGTCTTGGGCGTTTCCAGGAACGAATCTCATTCGGAAAAAGACCTTTATCTTGGGTCAGCGAAAGCAGGAAGAAGGATAAGTGTTTCGCCGTCCCGCGCCAGTCCAGTGACACCCCGCTGAGATAAGGTAAGGGTCTGTAAGGAAATAACCGATACACTTTGCTGGGGTTCCCAGGTACGCTGGCTAGGCGCGAGCGACGCGCATACCCGCTGCGGTATGTAAGGAGCGAGTAACAACGCCAGCGTGCCTGTGGACCCCAGCCCGCAGGGGCGCGGCGGCGCGGGGGCATCTGCTTTGTTGCCGCTCCTGGAAGATGCGCAGCGGCATCGCCTGCGGCGCGGCGCCTCCCATCTGCCCCCACGGCGCTCGCGCCAAAGTGCATCGGTTATTTCCTTACAGACCCTAAGGGAACGTGTGCGTCGCGGAAATCTTCCAGATGGCACAACCGACAGGGGAGGTCGACGAATGAAAAATGCTCCGGATACGATGGACGTGGCCTGTGAAATCAAGGAGAGGTGCCCCTATTGTGGCTCGCAGATGATCCAGCGTAGGAAGATGGTCTGTAGCGGATGTGGCTATGGTGAATCATGCTGTGATGGAGGCAAGCAAGCCATCCGAAGCCGAGGCGAGGCGGCCGCGCCTCTGTCGGACGACGAATCTCGTTACTGCCACTGAAATCGTTCACCACAGAAGGGAACGAACATGAGGCTGGTCTGTCCCACCTTGACGACATCGTCCGAGTCCAGCTCGGTCGGGGTATGGACCACGTCTCCGTTGAGGTACACCAGTCCCTGAGCGTCACCGGGCAGCAGCCAGAATTTCTTTTGCTCGGGTTCGAATGCGAGCGCCGCGTGTTTGGCTCGTGAGACGGCTTCGTCGTTGGCGATGCAGATGTCCATTTCCGGCGCTCTTCCGATAAAGTTCTTGGCGGTTCTCAGCCGGTAGTCCCGCCCGCGGTCAGGTCCCTCAGTACAGACAAGCCAGCCTACAACAGGATCAAATCCCGTGGGCTCGTCGGGAGTCGCCACGATGCGCCGGGTTGCTGCTCCAGACCCCCCACCCTGGGGCGGATTGGGCTGAGGAGGAGGTGGAGTTGGGCCAGGACTGCCCTGAATGTTCTTGGTCTTGTCCTGCCCCCCACCCCCGGTGCGATCCGGGTCTGTTCCCACCCCGCACCAGGGACAGGATGTGTGCTTCGATGAATCAAAGAAGTGTCCTTCCGAGCACTGCTCCATGTTAGCCATGCGTTTTCCTTTCTCTCACTCCCCGCGTCAAAGCTCAGGGAATAAACAACGTCTCTTCTAAGGTTTCTTTGTCTCTCCTAAGGTTTCTTTCGATTCCGCTCTTTCTGCTGCTCCAGGAATCGCCGGTGGATCTCGGGCGTCGCTCCCTGGAAGCTGAGATTACGATCCTCCGTCATGGTGAGGGTACCCACCGGGACCGCTTTCTTTTCCTGGAGAAGCTTCATGTCTGGCATCGCGAAAATCTCGCTGCCGAACACAACGAAGGGAGTAACCCGGCCGGGGCTGGGGTTACCCTTACGATCGTAGAGGTTGAGGTAGATCGTGTACTTGCTTGGCGGGGTGTCGCGCATCAGCCACAATTCGTGTCCGGGTCCGGTCTTGAATTCGGTTCTGACGTCCCCGGGCCAGTAAGCAATGAACTTCTTGCGCGGATCAAATTTGGGAGCTTTCTTCGATCCATCGTCCACGAACACGTCGATATCGTGGCTCTTGCTGTACCACTCGGCCATGATCAGGATGGGATTACGAATCCTTCCTTTCTTGGCGTCTTTCTCAGCTTTCTCGAGACGTTCCTTCAAGGCTGCAATTTCTTCAGGGGTGCCCTCTTTGTTGTAGTGGGGAAAGAGGACGACCATGATGATGAGAATCGCCCCCAGGGCGCCCGACATCACGTCGAGCATCGACATGTTGAAGATGTTGACCTCGCGGTTCCTTGGCTTCATAGGAACGGGTATCTTGTCTCAAGGCATCTAGCTGCCGACGTACATTCGATTGACCAGATTCCTGAGATAGTAGTTGCCGGCCAGATTGAGACTTTGCTCTTCTCTTTTTTGAGTGACGTGGAGCCCCAGCACGACAAGGGCGGCTTCTACCAGGGCGATGATCGTGTGTTGAAGGCCACCGACAGCTTCCCGGTGACGCCGCCCAGATTCATGTTCTCCGGATCCACGAAACTCAGGGCTCCAGCGATTCCCACGACGGTACCGATGAAACCCAGGGTAGGAAGCAGCCAGACCAGGTAGCGCAGCATCGAATAGCGCAGGTCTAGCCGGTGAGCGATAAGCTCCAAGCTACTGTTCATCACGCTGACCATCTGATCGACTGATCGACTGGTCTGGAATTGCAGAATCGAAACGTCGATGAGGGATGGCAGAAAACCGTTGTCCCCGTCGAAAGCCCCAGCTACACTCTGGCGAATCGGGCCCAGGTCCTGGGCCTGAAGCACCGTTTCCTCGTCCTCGGGCAGGTAGCGTTTACTGAGAAAACCCATTTCGAAGGAGGCCACTTTCCAGCGCACAAAGAGCTCGCCCAGGCTGACAAAGAACATGAGGTGCATCAGGTTCTGGATGGAGAAGGGATAGGTAAAGGCACTGTTGTCCCCGTAGTCCAGCAGCAGCACCGCCATGGGCGAATTCTTCGCCAGGACCAACGTGAGGAGGATGATGAAAAAGAACCCGAGGGCTACGGACGCTGCCAGCAGGACTCCCCGTCCCGGCAGTCGTTGTGAGGACAAGGCCAGGTCCGGTTCTAACGCTCGCCGCACGTTGGACATCTTTCACCCCTGACTTTCACGGCTCCACAGACACAGCGCACCAAGCGCTTTCCAGGAGCCCAGGGCTTGGGGCGTACAGGGGGCGGAGGATTCTCGCTGCCCCTCAACTGGTCGGTGTTGACCTGTTTGTGTTTTCTCTTGATTGCCACCAGGAGATCCTTGACTTGAAAGGCCACCGAGCCAAACTGGACTTTGTCCTCTGACGAGATGAACTCCTGTTGGATCGGTTCCGGCTGTCCTCCCCTGAAAAGGAAGGTGCCATTGCTACTCTGGCAGTCGGTGAGGAAGATCTGCTGCCCTTCGGTCAAGGTAAGCTGAGCGTGTAAGCGGCTGACCGATTCGTCGGCGATGGGAATGTCGCAGCCGCGATCACGTCCGATGGTGAATTTCTGCTCCTGCATGCCTATCTTGCGACTCAAGGTACCCAGTCGAGTTTAGTAAAGATAGACAAGAATCCGGTTCGAATCAAGGGTTCTGGATATGCTATCTTCCCAGGTTCTGTGGAAAGCCCATCGGCGGGAGGAAGGTGCAAGAATCAGCATTTGACCGAGCCGTAAACCTTGTAGGACGGGCACTCCTGCACGTCGGCGTCCTCGACGTGCAGGAGTGCCCGTCCTACAAGGAACATGGTGCGATCGAGGTCCGGGGGACAGACGACCAGATGTTCCCCCTGAGTGATCCAGCGGGGCCAGGAGCACACTGACTTGGAGCTTCTGAAAAACCGCACACCGGAAATCAAGCTCCGTGATAATCTTGACCGGTGCTTCTGGATGGGCATTCTGGAAGACTCGATCCGCACCTCGTGGGTCCAGTCCAGATCGATCTTGCGTAGCACAAAGGAGGAGAAGGTATGGCGGAGATCTCGAGAAGGGAACTGAGGACAGTGGATTCGGCCGCAGGCACGGTATCAACTGGAAACATGGGACGCCGGTCTTTCATCGCGGCGACCGTCGCAGCCGTGGGCCTCGGGGCTCGCCAGCGTGACTACGCTCCGGGTGCCGCGCCGGTACGTTATCCGGACCCGGACATTCTGACTTTGGACAAACGCTTCGCCAAGTATAAGTTGGGGAACACACCCATCCAGAGACTTCACCTGGGAACTCTATGGGCGGAAGGGCCGGCCTGGAATGGGGTGGGGCGGTTTCTGGTTTGGAGCGATATCCCCAACAACGTTCAGATGCGTTGGCTGGAAGAGGATGGCCACGTCAGTACCTTCCGGCACCCTTCGGGCAACAGCAACGGGAACACCTTCGATTACCAGGGACGCCAGATTTCGTGCGAACACGGAAACCGTCGAGTGGTCCGCTATGAACACGACGGCAGCATCACAGTGCTGGCGGACCAGTGGCAGGGAAAGCCGCTCAATGCACCCAACGACGCTGTGGTCCACCCCGACGATGGGGGCATCTGGTTTACCGATCCCGGTTACGGCAGCCTGATGAACTACGAAGGCCACAAGGGCAAGCTCCACATCAAGGAAGCTGTTTACCGAATCGATGTCCAAACCGGGAAGATCGATCTGGTTACCGACGAACTCTTCAAACCCAACGGACTCTGCTTCTCACCCGATTACAAGAAGCTCTACATTGCTGACACAGGTGCGTCGCACTATCCGGAGGCGCCCAAGAACATCAAGGTCTGGGATGTCAGCGACGGAGTCAGGCTCAAAGGCGGAGGCGAATTCACCTCCATGGAACTCAACGGAAAGGCGGGTTTCGCAGATGGTATCCGCGCCGATGTCGACGGCAACGTCTGGGCTAGCGCCGGCTGGGTGGGCGAGGGCTATGATGGGGTCCACATCTTCGCGCCCAATGGAGACCGGATCGGTCAGATTCTGCTGCCTGAGATCTGCGGCAATGTCTGCTTCGGTGGCAGCAAGAGGAATAGACTCTTCATGACCGCCAGCCAGTCGCTTTATTCGGTCTACGTGGAAACCCAGGGAGCGCACATTACGTGATTCGGGCTAGCCCGCCCACCAGCAGCACTAGATCAATCAGTGGGAAACTTTTCCATTGCCTGGTACGCAGAAGTTTGTTGCGTGTAACCCCCCGGCTGCGCAGCCCCATTTGAGAAAGAAACTTCGGTTGTCTCTAGCCACGAGCATCGATAGCAGCGTGTCCGTTGTAGGACGGGCACTCCTGCCCGTCGATTACAGCGACGGGCAAGAGTGCCCATCCTACGCAGATCACGGGTGTGTCAACTGGAGGCTCTTGAATGATCTTCTCGTCAATGATGTTTCAGCTCAGAGAGGCTGGTCTTCGACCTCGATGAATATGGGGCCGCTGTAGGGGTTCGCGGCCGCCACGGTTTCGTTCAGCTCGATGCCGAGGCCGGGTTTGGTGGGCGGGATGATGTAGCCGTCCTCCCATTGAATGGGCTCTTTGACTATCTCGGTATGGAAGCCCCCAAAGGTTTCGATGCTTTCCTGGATCAGGAAATTGGGACTGCAGGTAGCGATCTGGATGTTGGCTGCTGCCTCGATCGGTCCGCAGTAGAGGTGGGGAGCGAGCTCGGCGTAGTGGGCTTCCGCCATACCGGCGATCTTCTTCGCCTCCAGGATGCCTCCGACTCGTCCCAGGGCGGGCTGGATAATGGCTGCCGCCTGCTTCTGTAGCAAGTCGGCGAATTCATACTTCGTCGTCAGGCGCTCCCCGGAGGCAACCGGGATGCTGGTAGAGCGGGCAACCCGCGCCATTTCTTCCCGATTCTCGGGCGGAACCGGCTCCTCCAACCAGAGGGGATCAAAGGGTTCCAATCTCTTGGCCAGCCGAATCGCGCTGGAAGTCGTCATCTGACCATGTGTTCCTATCAGCAGGTCACAGCGGCTGCCGACGGCGTCTCGTATGTTCTTGACCACCACCTCGGCATTCTCGAGTGCCTCCAGCGAAAGCTGCCTGGGGTCGAAGGCAGACATGGGCATGACCGGATCGAACTTGAGCGCGGTGAAACCTTGCTCCACGTATTGGAGGGCTCGCTTCGGTCCCAGATCGGGATCGCCGAAAGCATCGGCTACCGCCAGGACGTCCTGCTCCTCGGTCGAGTCGGCTGCGCTGTCGCTGGCCGGATAGATGTAGGTATAGGAGCGGAGCCTTTCGTGTACCTGGCCCCCGAGGAGATTGTAGATGGGCTGGTTGAGGGCCTTGCCGATGATGTCCCAGCAGGCCATTTCGATGCCGCTGAGCACGCCCATCGTGCTCAGGTCCGGATGCTGGGTGTAGCCACTGGAGTAGATGATGCGCCAGAGACTCTCGATCTTGAAGGGTTCCCATCCGATGACATAGCGTTCCACTACGTCCTCGATCAGCTGTGTGACCTTGTGTGGATGAAACGGGACTCCGTAGACTTCTCCAAAGCCTTCAATCTGATCGTCTGTGGTCAGCTTCAAGAAGACGAAATAGGCGCCCCCGTGGTGGGGAGGCGGATTCCCTACGACGTAGGTCTTGAGATCGGCAATCTTCATGATTGGTGCTCCTGTGGTTAAGTCATCTTGCCTGTAGCTTCTGTTTCCCAGCGGGTTCCCGCCATTAGGACGAGCAGTGTAATGGGGAGTCCCAGCAAGAGAGGATCGATGGTCCAGACCACCATGATCGAACCTACTTCCTCGACCCCTCCCAGCAGCTGGAGTAGGAGGATGACGGAGGCGCCCACCAGCATCGATACGAAGACGGTGTTTGGGGCACGCCTTACTGAGGGAAAAAGGACCAACGCTACCAGGACCGGTGCGACAGAGGCGGCCATGATTCGTCCCCCCAGCAAGAAGAGTTCGACCATGAGTGGGAAGACATAGAAGATCCCAGCAGCCAGTATTCCGACGAGAATCACGTTGAACCGGTAGAGCCAGAGTTGGGTGCCGACACTTGCGCCGGGATTGATGAATCGTCTGTAGACATCGATGGTGAAGTTCGAAGCGATCGTGTTGATGGTCGAGTCCAGGGTCGACATGCTGGCTGCCAGGATGCTCACGATGAGGATGTTTGCAAAGTAGCCTCCGGCGACCGTAAACGTCAATCTCAGGAAGACGTCTTCGCCGGCGATATCGGCCCCCAGGATCGCCCGTCCCAGGATCCCGATGAGCGGCGGTGTCATATACCAGATGGTCGAAATGATTCCGCCGTACAGGAACCCTTTTCGTGCAGTTTCCGTGCTGGCTGCAGACAATCCGCGCTGGATGACGCTTTGATATCCGAAGGTGATGGCCACCCCGATCGTAATCCAGGCCAAGACCTGTTTTGGTCCGCCTGTTCCAAAGGTGCTAAGAAAGGCGGGCTCATCGATGGATCCTCCCACTGAGAAGCCTCCCAACTCCAGGAAACCAAGAACGACCAGGGACACCGATCCTATCACCACAATGAAGAACTGGATCACGTCCGTGACCAGGATGGCCCACATTCCCCCCAGGAAAACGTAGACCACGGTCAAGGCCGCCATCATGGCCAGCGACAGGAACAGGGAAAGACCGAGGAGCTGGGAGGTCACGACGGCCAGCGATCCTATGACTGCAGCCGTAGCGCCCAGATCTCTGAGGATGATCAGGGACAGGCATAGCACTCGGTGTTTGGGGCCGAACATGCGATCGAAGAGTTGGGGGATGGTAATGATCCGGGTCGCCCTCAGCCGCGGGATTACGTAGTAGGCCATCCAGATGGTCGCCAGGACGAATGAGCCCCCGGTCCAGTAGGCGCTCAGTCCGAAGTCCTTGGCCAATCCTGAAATGCCGATCAGCGTGGGGCCGTTGATCCAGGTTGCGGCCACCGAGAAGGCGATTAGCCAGGTGCCGGAACTTCTACCGGCGACTGCCATATCCTCTATTCTCGCGATCTTGGTCCGGGCTGCCCAGATGCCAATCCCGAACATCAGTGCCAGGTAGGCGCCAATCAGCCACCAAGCCGGTTCGAACTCTTTCATGGCGACCTTAGCCTCGGAGCAGGTATTCCCAGATCCAGACGTAGATAAAACCGACCAGGACCAGGAGGAGCAAGCTGACCCAGGGGTTCAGGCGCGGCGGAGGAACCGCGTCCATGAGATCCAGCTCTTCGTCGTTGTAACGATAGGACTCTGTGTGTTTTCTTCGGGATTCAGCCTCGGTGTTGTTCATCGCGCGACCGTATATTTCATCGAATCAGTCCAGCTGAGACAGTCTAGCCCCGAAACATCGATAGCAGCGTGTTCGTTGTAGGACGGGCACTCCTGCCCGTCAATTACAGCGACGGGCAAGAGTGCCCATCCTACGAAGATCCCATCGCTGTCAGATGGCGTCTCTTTCATGTATCTC
Organism: Acidobacteriota bacterium; assembly: GCA_965222655.1. GTDB lineage: Bacteria > Acidobacteriota > UBA6911 > RPQK01 > JAJDTT01 > CAUZIZ01. Next base: position 74,006 of record CBDCUP010000020.1, on the reverse strand, counting down.
CTAGCCAATGAAGTTTCGGCTTAGTGAACAACACGTAAGGAGAAAAGGTGCGTTGGTGCGCTGAATATGCAAGACTCGAAGGTATCATTTTGTATCCTCGATTGCTGGCGATTTTCGGGCTGTTTCTCTCTCCTGTCTGGTGTGCCTCGAGCGCCGAGGACATCGAGGTGGAGGCCGACGAGTTCCTGAAGGTCTTTGCCCAGGATGCCAAGCTTGAGAAGATTGCTCAAGGTCTCGTGACGACCGATGGGCCGGTCTTTAGCCGGATGGGTTTTCTTCTCTTCTGCGACACCTCCGCTCAGAGCATTCTCAAACATGTCCCTGGTGCTGCGGGAAGCCCTGGATCCGATACCGCGTTCGTTGCCTACCGGAGGAACAGCGGAGGGGCTCGAGGCCTGACCTTCGATCGTCAGGGAAGGCTCATCGCCTGCGAAGCGGCTGCCAAGAGGGTCACCCGGACAGAAAAAGACGGCTCTATCGCGGTCTTGGCGCAGCATTTTCAAGGCAAAGCCCTCAACGGCCCCAGGGACGTCGTGCATGCGATCGATGGAAGTACCTACTTCACCGATCCAGCGGCCGAGAACGCCGCGAGTTCCAATGCTCATTCCAATCTGTCACCTTCTCTCTACCAGATTACTTCTCGAGGAGAGTTACGGCTTCTTACGACAAAGGTTTCGGTTCCTACGGGAGTGACCCTCTCTCCGAATCAGCAGAGGCTGTACGTCTCTGACTCCGGGGATCAGAGTATCTGGGTCCATACGTTCAGACCCGACGGTTCGGTGAACGAGGCCAAGCTATTCGCCCGGCTCGAGTCGAGGCGGCCTGGCTCCGTCGGTGGCATCAAAACCGGCGAAAGCGGTCATGTACTGTGCATTGGACCCGGTGGAATCTGGGTCTTCGACGAGATGGGGAAACACCTGGGCACGGTGCGTCTGCCTGAGCCGGCATCGAATCTGACCTGGAGCTACCGCAAGAAGGCTCTCTACATCACGGCCGGGCATTCTCTGTATTCGATCCCCATTCTGAGCCTCGGGACCAGGACGTTCTAGTGGTGCGCCATAGGGGTGGAATCGTGAGCAATCTGCGAAGGACTCCAGGCAATCAAACTTTCTCCTCGCAGACGAGACGGCAGTTTCTCGAACGCCTTCCTTTGATGGCAGCCTGTCCTGCCCTGCCTGGTCTCTCGCCCTCAACGTCGCCCAAGCGGCTGGCGGCTATTCTGGTGGGCTATGTCATCAGATGGCACGGCGACAACATTGTGACTCGCTTGATGGAGGGCTACTGGATCAACCAGACGTTCTATCCGCCGCGTTGCCGGGTTGCCTCGCTCTACACCCACGCTGTGCCCAGCTACGATGTGGGTCGCCGTGCTGCTCAAGCCCATGGAGCGGAGGTCTACTCCAGTATTCGAGAAGCGCTCTGTCTGGGATCGGACCAATTGAACGTAGATGGTGTCGTCGTGGTCGCGGAATCTCCACCGGTTCTCTACTCCTTTGATGAGAATCCCTACGGTGAGTTTCTCGAGCAGATCGTCGGGGTCTTTCGGCAGAGTGGACGGCCGGTCCCGGTGTTCATCGACAAGCACTTCTCCTCTCGCTGGGATGAGTCGAAGTGGATCTATGATCAGGCCTCGGAGTTGGACTTCCCACTCATGGGGGGCTCGACCATCCCGATCACGCACAGGAGGCCGCCGCTCGACATCCCGTTGGAGACGGCATTAGAGGATGCGCTGGTGGTAGCGTCGATCCCAGGGGCCCATATCGAGTCGATCAGCTTTCACGCTCTGGAGTTGCTCCAATCCCTGGTGGAGCGGCGAAAGGGAGGGGAGAGCGGGGTGCGAGCCGTTCAGCTTCTGGAGGGCGAGGAGGTCTGGAAGGCGGGTGACGAAGGCCTTTGGTCATGGGAGTTGTTCGAAGCGGCTGTCGCTCGTAGTACCGAGGTTCCAGCCGGAGACGCTCGCAAGAGGGTGACTGCCCCGCTGGCGATACTGCTCCACTACAATGACGGCTTCAAGGCCGCAGTCGTGGGCGCCGGGGGGCTGGTCGGCGGGTTCACCCTGGCTGCCAAGGTGAGGGGGCGTCCCGATCCACTATCCACGCTTGCCTACTATGTGTCGGTCAACGCCAACAGCTTCAGCTGCCTGGTGCGTTATGCCGAGGACTTCTTCATCACAGGCAAGTCGTCCAACCCGGTGGAGCGCACGCTCCTGACCTCGGGTCTGATCGACTTCATCATGCGATCCCGCAAGCAAGGCCACAAGCTGATCGAGACACCCGAACTCAGCATGGCCTACCGCGGGCCGGAACAATCAGCTGTCTGTGAAGGACCGGGTTCGTGAGGGATTGCGATCGTCGCTAACCTGAAACTTCATTTGATTCCTGCGGTTGGCGGACGTGGGTTCGGTCTCCAGGCCGAAATCTTCCACTTTCGAGCCTTTGGCTCGAGGGTCTGGAGCAGGAACTGCAGGGCGGCTGCCAGGTAGCAGCACCATGATGTCTATCTGGTCCTCCTGGCTAGCGGTCGGATTCCTTTACCTGAATCGAAAAGCGTAGAGGTCGGCATCCCGGAGAACGAACCTCAAGCGGATCGGTTTGCCTGCCATTTGTCCCACCGTGCTAACGCCCTTCCAACGAACCACTCTCTCCAAGTAATCACCGAAGATGGGACCGCAGTCGGTGAGAGAATAACCATCCAGCGGTCGGCCGGCTTGATCCTGGATTTCGACCCGGATGTCCCCTGCTGCAGAGGTAGAAAAGTTCATCACCAGATTCTGTCCCTGAAATGTTAATGGCTTGGTGACGAATTCGCCTCCCCCTAGTGGAGCCCCCACCGAGGCGAACCCATCGATGCGCAGGGTGTAGCGGCGCAGCTGGCTGCTGGTTCCGGTCCAGTAGCTTTCCGTGGCGTAAACCGATAGCTCGTTGGGTGCACCCTCGATCGACGACGCCGTCTCCACGATTCCCCAATTCTGGTAATTGTCCCCGTAGACCCAGTTGTCCTTGCTCCTGAGGCCGGGCCGGATGAAGGCCTCGTCCCAGCGTCGGAAATTCCTGGCATCGCGACTGCTCATGAAGAGCCCATCGGTCAGTGCGCTTCCTTCCCTCTCTGAGGCCGCACGACGGAGCAGTCTATGCTCCAGGCCGGGAAGAGCCTCCATCGCATCGGACCAGCCCCGGTCGATGTAACGGGTGGGAAATCCCAAAAGGATGTGAGGAGCTCGATAGTAGGGAAGAATCTGATTGGTGTAGAGCTGCTCTCTGGGAGCCCCCGGATACTCGATCCAGACGGGATCGCTCCAATGGAGGAAATCCGACGATTGGGAGACGACGATGTCCCGTATTCCGTCTCGCATGGCTCGTTGAAAACAGAGGTAGTGCCCCCTCAAACTGTCCCAGAAGGCAACGTTCTGCGAGTCGAAGTGGTTTGGAATCGTGGGGCGCAGGACTGGTTTCTCGCTCATGGGCTCCCAGCGTAGTCCGTCGCTGCTCTTGAAGGCGTACATTCCCGCCACCTCGCTCTTGCGAGGGTCTCCGACCATTGCCTTGTACCGCTCCCCAGGTTTGGTATCGGGATTCGTGTCTTTGAACGGAGCGAAGCCGACCGTGGTCATGGCCTCCAGGCCGCTCCCATCCCAGACGATGTTGTTCGCGCTAGAGCCGTCGAACTCGAAGAGGCCCAGCTTCGGCTTGGTCCAGTGGATTCCGTCCCTGCTCTCGGCGTAGCCAACCAGGGGCTTATGGGAGGGCGGCTCTCCCACGAGCTCCTGGGAGGCGGTCTTGTAGTACATGCGGTAGAGCTCACCGTCCTGGAACACGGTGTGATATGCACACGAGTTTCCCTCCCAAGGCTCCCCATGGACGATCGAGATCTCGCGAGGCGTCGGCTTGTGAAGCCGTAGCGCCGCGCCACCGCTCATGCGATCGATGAGGTGTTCATCCAGCATCAACTCCAGACGAGAGCCGATCTCCAGGATGTTTTTCAGACCTTCGGCTGGCGTGATGAGACCCAGGGCAGGTCCGATCGCCAGAAGTAACACAGTCCTTACCTTCATCTCCGATTCTCCTCGTCTTAGCCGATACTCTTTCGGGCCGTTTTCTTGTGAAACTCGTTCCAAAGGGGCAACATTGAGACTCTTATGTTCGCACACTCAGGTCGTAACAGAAGGATACTCCTTTGGTTTTTCACCGCCACTCTGGCCGGGTTCGGACTCTCGGCTTGCTCCCCGGACGAGGCCGTCGACCAACCGGCCTCAGTAGCGAGGGAAGAAGTCGAGCGCGAGTTGCGCCGAGCCGTCGAGTTCTTCCGGACCAGAGTCTCCAACCAGGGCGGATACCACTTCCGATACAGCTCTGATCTGTCGTACGGACGTTCGGAGTCCGCCGAAGGACCTTCTCAAGTGACGGTTCAGCGAGGGGGTACTCCCGTAGTAGGACTGGCCTACCTGCAGGCCTACGAGGCCACACGGGATGTCTTCTATCTGGAAGGGGCTCGAGAAGCGGCGCTTGTTCTGGCGCGCGGCCAGCACTGTTCCGGTGGATGGGATTACATCATCGAACTGGATCCCACGAAGCGCAATAACTATCCCTACCGTGTCGATGGTAACTGCCTGAAGAAGCGGATACCTGAATCGGATGAGGACGCCGGTAAACCGCCTCCCCAGACCACCCTGGACGACAATGTGACGCAGGCTGCCGTAAGACTCCTGATGCGGGTAGACCGGGAGTTGAAGTTTCAAGACGAAGTGATCCACGAGGCTGCCCTCTACGCACTGGACCAGCTGATTCAGGCGCAATATCCCAATGGCGCCTGGCCCCAGCGCTACTTCGAGTTCCCGGATCCGGATGCCTTTTCGGTGAAGGCAGCCAGCTTTCCTGATTCCTGGCCCCGAGTCTGGCCAGGGCCGGATTATCGCAGCCACTACACCCTCAACGACAACGCCATGTTGGACATGATCGACGCCTTCCTGGAAGCGGCACATATCTACGGCGAACCTCGCTATCGGGTGGCGGCCGAAAAGGGGGGCGACTTCCTGCTTCTAGCCCAGATGCCGGAGCCCCAGCCTGCCTGGGCACAGCAATACGACGTCGACATGCACCCGGCCTGGGGGAGAATCTTCGAGCCACCCTCGGTGACCGGCTCTGAGTCCCAGGCTGTCTTGAAGGTTCTGCTGGTCCTGTATCGGGAGACCGGCAAGAAGAAATATCTGGAACCGATACCCAGGGCAATCGACTATTTGCAGCGGTCGGGCCTGGACGTTCGGGGCAGTTCGATCCTCAGTAGAAGTAGGGGATGTTCTCCCGATGAGCTTTGTGTGGCGCGCTTCTATGAGCTGCAGACGAATCGTCCACTTTTCATCAGCAAGGGCAGCAGGGTCCGAGTAAGGGGAGGGAAGAGCGAGCTCCTGGATGGCTACGAGCTGACCTACAGCAACGAGAAGGTCATCACCCACTACGGCCTTTGGACCAGTGGCAGACAGCTCGACCAGATTGCCGAGGAGCACCGCGGTCTGCTCTCCGCCGATCCCTCGACAGTGCGGCGTCCGGAGCGACTGCACGGGCTCTCTCCCTGGGAAGGAGGCCCTTCAGGCCTGTCGAATGCCGAGTTGGTTGCCCAGGTAAGGGAAACTCTGGCGAGCCTGGACTCGAGGGGGGCCTGGGTCGAGGACGGCAACATTGGCAAGGCGGACAATGTTGTGTCCCTCTTCGCCGCAGAAGAAATGGTCGTCACCGTTGGAGATAGGGTTCTGCCTGTGAGAGAGAATCAGACCCTGTCAGTCTTCCGGGGCGAGAAAAGACCCTTGGAGAGAATAATCAGCTCCAACACATTTGCCCGAAACGTAGGACTCCTCGTCGCCTATCTAAGCCGGGCCGGACGGCCATGAAACCGATCCCGACGATCGAGCCCAGCCCACGGTCGCCAACCCGCCGTGGGACGAGACTTGCCGAAGCGACGGACTTGGCTATATTCTCCTATCATGAGAAATCACTCTTCGCTTCGAACCTGCTCTTTTGTCGTGAAAATCTCGCTGGCCCTCTGGCTGACGACAGCCGTCTGGGCAGAGGAAGCCAGCGTCACAGGCACCCTGACCGCCAACGGCGAGACTGTTGGGCTTCCCCACGTCTACGTCTACGCCGAAGAGAAGGGTTTCTACGACGACAAGGACCCGACTTGGAAGGTCGTCTTCGCGGCACAGCCTATCGAAGAGCGCAAACTGGACAGCTTCTTCGTCGACTTCCCCTACGTCAAGATCGGGCTCACCCACACTTCCGAGTTCGACGAGAAGGCCCAAATCAGGGCCTACTCCCAGGACGTCAAGCTGCCGGGAAAGCCGGGCAATATCTCGGGGACTCCCTACCCTGAGCTGGAGTTGAAGAGCAGCGGTCCCGAAGTCTTTTCCGGGCGCATCTATCTCCCCAAGGCGGCCAAGTTTTTCGAGGATACCTACCAATACGATTTCACCTTCAGCGCGCCCCTATCGGATCTCAATGCTCCTATCGGCGATCCGCTTCCCCCAGATGGAGGCGATCCTGGGCGGGCCTACCTCGCATGGGTGGATGCCGTCCACTCCGGCGATCCCGAGCGGCTCAAGCCCCTGGTGTCTCCCGATATGGCCGAGATGTTGGACACGAAGGACAAAGCCGAGCTGGCTGAAGAACTGGATCTGATGAAGTCCATGACGCCCACCGAGCTCAAGATCCTGAGCGGCTCCAGCGACGGAAAAACGGCAATTCTGGAGGTGGAAGGCAAGATGGATGGCGCGAAGCTCCGCGGGGAGATTACCCTCGTCAAGGACGGAGAGCTCTGGATGACAACCGAGACGTCCTGGTAGGCCTACCCTCGGTTCCAAGCCGAGGGGTTCGAAGGGCGGTCGAATCGAATTCGACTAGAGACCGTAGCCCGAAGAAAAGTTCACAAACTGGTCAAGTTTTCCACTTTGGTGAACAATAGCCCGTGAGGAGACCGCTTCAGCGGTCTGGCGCGAAGCGTAGTAGACCGGTCCTTCAGGACCGGGTATTCGGATGAGGTGGAAGTCGAGCCCGCTTCAGCGGGCTTCTCGAAGAAAAGCTTTAGCCCGGCTCCAGGTCGACGTTGGCTACAGCCGCTATTCGAGAAGGACCGTGAACGGCCCTCAGGAGGGGTGGAGTAGCGGCCTACCCCGGCGTGAACGCCGGGTCTAGTACGCTTCGCGCCAGGCCGCTGAAGCGGCCTCCTTGAACGGGACACATCCCCCGAAGGTCAGCGTCCCTCGGCGGTATGAGGTCGCTCGCTACTACTAGTGGTTGACTTTGGTCGTGGCGGTGGCCTCCAGGCCGCCGTGCGTCGAGCTAAGCTCGACCGCTTTGCTTCGGGCTGGAGGCCAAACCCACACTCCTGCTCCGGGCTGACCGGCCCTTCGGGTGGAGGGAGAGATCGTGACTGGTTTGAGGAAAGGATCCGGAGTTGTGTTGGCGGCCTGCCTGTGGCTCTCATTCCTTGCTTTAACACCAGTTGTGGAGATTGAAGAATGAAGCTCACGGTTTTGATTACGGTACTGTTCGTCGGTCTGCTCCAGGCTGAGAATCATTTCGAGGTAGGTGAGGGCGAGCGCCAGCTTTTTCTGGATGATCTCGGCATCGCGAGCATCGATAACCTCACCCGCACCATGCACCCCCCTGTCAAAAAGGGAGCGGTGATCCGCCCGGATCCTACGAAGGGAGGCGCCATCCAGACAAGGACTGCTCCCTTTTGGGATCCGGATCGGAAGATCTTCAGGTACATGGCGGAGGGCTGGTGGGAGAGTCAGGATGGGCTTCATTGGAGCCGGGAGGTACGTGACTCGGACCTGAAGGTAGGCCGGGTGCTCTACGATCCGATCGAAGCGGATCCTGCCCGTCGTTTCAAGTCCTTTGCTCCTAGCCAACTTGCTGTCTCTCCCGACGGCTTTCGCTGGAAGGTTTTGGATGTGCCGCCCATTCGCAGCAGCGACGAGCAGAACTTTTCCCTGGATCAGAAGAGGAAGCTGTACATTGGAACGGTCAAGCAGGGGGGGCCCTATGGGCGTTCTGTCTACCTGACGACCAGCCAGGACTTCGAGCAATGGACGGAGCCAGAGCTGATTTTCCACGCCGATGAACTGGATCAGGAGCTGGGCCGGAGGAATATCGAAGAGCGTCTCGCCGATCCCGGCATGCGGAAGCCACTCCCCATCTTCAAAATCGACCCTTCGGTCTACAACGTGGATGTCTACAACATGGGGGTGTTCCGCTACGAGGGCCTCTACATTGGGACTCCAGCCCTCTATCACGCAATCGCCCGGGTGCCCAACTACCCCAATACGGTCGGCTTCCATCTGGTGCAGTTGGTCTCTAGCCGAGACTTGAAGACCTGGAAACGGTTGGGTGATCGCAGGCCCTTCATCGGCTCCTCCCCGATGGGTGCCGGGGCTTACGACCTCACCCAGATCATCGGTCCCTCCTACCCTCTGGAGCGAGGCGATGAGCTCTGGTTCTACTACACGGCGCTCAAGTACCGGGGGACCTTTACTTTTGTGGGGAAGTACCCGGACGGTCGAAACGTTCCTATTCCCGGTCTCGAACCCGACAGTGGAGCTATTTGTCTGGCTGTCCTCAGGCGCGACGGCTTCGTCTCCCTTGACGCCGGAGACACCGAAGGTACTCTCTCTACCAAGACCTTCGCCCTCCCAGCTGGGAAGCTCTGGGTCAATGTAGACGCCCCTGAGGGCGACCTGCGGGTCGAGGTGCTGGATAGGGAAGGAAAGGTGCACGCGGTATCACAGCGCGTCAAAGGCGATCTGAAGCGGGTCGAGATTCCGTGGCAGACAGGCGATATTTCCGGACTCTTCGGCCAACAGGTGAGTCTCCGCTTTCGGACCCGCCAGGCCCGCTTTTATTCCTACTGGTTCTCTGACTGAGGGGATTTGGATAGTGAGCAGTGAGTAGTGAGTAGTGAGTAGTGGGGTAGGGAGTAGTGGAGTAGTGGAGTAGTGGAGTAGTGAAGTAGTGAAGTAGTGAGTATTCAGAGGGAAACTTCAGGTCAAAGATAGGGGAGATTCGGCTGTTGTCCGGCTCTCTCCTCGAAACTTCGCCTCTTGTTCCTGAGTAAAGTCGAGTCGCTCGCAGCTTTGTTGGCTGGAGGCTGTTTCCGGTACTGCTCACTGCTTACTGCTCACTACTCCACTACTCCACTACTCCACTACTCCACTACTCACTGCTCACTACTCACTACAAAGAGCCGGCGAAGACTTCGATGAATCGAGCGTGAGCCGTCTGGGCCCGTTGGAAACTGGACAGGCGGAAGAACTCGTCGGGGCTGTGGGCACACTCGTCATTCAGGCCGAAGGAGAGGTTGACGGTGTGGATCCCCAGGTGGTCGAGGATCAGTCCACAGGTTGCGATGCTGCCGCCCGAGCCCACCACGTAGGGCTTCATTCCGTAGAGCTCCTCCAGGACACGGCTGGCGGAGGCATTGCCGGGATGATCGATTGGAATGGAGTAGGGTTGCGCCGAGGATCCCAGCTTTACAACCTCGGCCTCCACCCCGGGAGGAGTATTACCGGCAACGTGCCGAGAGATGGCCTCGATGACTCTTTCAGGATCCTGATCGGCCACCAGTCGGGAGGTGATCTTGGCGTGGGCCTGCCGGGGTAGCACCGTCTTCATGCCGTCTCCCTGAAAGCCACCCCAGATACCGTTTATTTCCAAGGTGGGACGGATCCACTCGCGCTCGTAGGTGCTGTATCCCGGTTCTCCGAAAGTCTCGGAAACTCCGATTGACGAAAGTAGATCCCTCTCCTCATAGGGTATTCGTGCAAGCTCCTCTCTCATTCGGGCGTCGGGGGCTCGAACCTCGTCGTAGAAACCTTCGACCAGGACCCTGCCGTCCGGCGAGCGCATCGAGTCCAGCAGGCGGATCAGTGCATGGACCGGGTTCTGCACCGCGCCACCGAAGAGACCGGAGTGTAGATCCCTGGAAGGTCCCCGCACGTTGATCTGGATGGCACAGAGGCCGCGTAGCGAGACCCAGATAGCGGGTTCTTCCTCGCTCCACTGAGAACCGTCGGCACTCACCGCCATGTCGGCGGCAAACCTCGAGGCTTCGGCCTTCATGAAGGGAGGAAGTTCCGGACTGCCGATTTCTTCCTGGCCCTCGATCAAGAACTTGAGGTTCAGGGGCAGAGCATTGTTGGTCGCCAGGAGCGCTTCCGTCGCCAGGATCGGCGCCAGCATGTTGCCCTTGTCGTCGGACGCCCCGCGCGCATAGATCCTGCCGTCTCGGATCACCGGTTCGAAAGGCGGACTGCTCCAGAGCTCCACTGGATCCACGGGCTGAACGTCAAAATGGCCGTAGACCAGAAGCGTAGGCTTGCCAGGGGCGTGCAGCCAGTCACCGTAGACTACGGGATGTCCCTCGGTGGGCAGCACCTGGACGTGCTCGATTCCCGCCTTTGTCAGCCTTTGAGCGACCCACCGGCCGGCATTCTCGACATCCTCCCGGTGATCGGGAAGGGCCGAAATACTGGGAATACGTAGAAACTCCGTCAGCTCTTCCAGGAAACGTCCCTGGTGCTCCTTGAGGTAGTCCTGCCACTTATCTGTTGCCATGCTCTTGTTCTCCTACGCTACGAAGCCGTCATCCTTTACCTGACAACCGAAAGATCTCGCTCTTCCAAGAGGGTCCTTGGTCGGATCGGCTGCCAACAGTACCATAACTCCAAGCTGTTCTTGCGCAGACCCGCTGGACTGATAGACTGCCTCACCAGCAGGCGCCCTTATGTCGACTGTTAGCTCGTAGGTACTCAACTGATTGGGGAGGAAGCACAGATCGAGTGGTATTACCACCATCCCAGCAGTTTCCACCACAACATGCCCACACCCAGCCAGATGACCAGATGGAAGATCGAGATAACGAAACCCACCGAGAACCACGTTGGGACCGCCACGTAGCCCAGGCCGAAGTAGATGACAATGGGTCCGGAAGAGTAGTTGGTAAGGCATCCGCAGAGGCAGCTGAAGTAGGCCATCAGGGCTACCGCCAACATGGGAGTGCCACCGGCCGCCAGGGCCACGGCCAGGAACACGGCGGCCATTGCGGATATATGAGCGGTGAACATGCTGAAGGCATACATGGAGTAGAAGTAGATAAGGGCCAGGAAGATGACGACTGTCACCCCGTCGAAACCGGATACCCAGACCTCCATGGATTCGGCGAACCATGCGATGAAGCCGTAGTCCTTGAGTAGATTGGCCATCGTCAAGAGGCCGCCCAACCACACCAGCGCATCCCAGGCCCGAGCGTTTCCGATGATGTCGTTCCAACTTTCGGTGCGTGTCAGCAGCAGGGCACTGACCCCCATCCAGGCCACCAACGTAGTGCTGGCGCCATGGAGAGGCTTGCTCGCCCAGAGGACCAGTAGGAGCGTCAGGGTCACGAACATCACCCATTCCTTCCAGCCCATGGCGCCCATTTCTTCTAACTCCTCGACTGCCTTGGCCTGAGCGGGACGAGCGTCGGAGAGGGTTGGCTTGATCAGCCGGTAGATCAGAGGAGGGAGGAGCATCAGGCTCAGGAGCCCTGGCACAATTGACCCTAGAGCCCAGGTTCCCCAATCGAAGTCAATCTCGAAAATATCCTTGGCGGCCTTGGAGATGAGGGGGTTGGCTGCCATGCCGGTCAAGAACATGCTGGCCGTGATCAGGTTGGCGTGGGCGCCGACCAGCGCCAGGAATCTCCCGGCCCGCTCGGGTTCCCGATTCGGGGTTGAGTTCAGGGCTCTCGACAAGGAGTCCATGATCGGCGCCATGATGCCGCCACCTCTCGCCGTATTCGAGGGAACCGCGGGACCCAGCAGCAGCTCTGATCCACAGAGGGCGTATCCCAGGCCCAGGGTAGACCGACCGAGTGCTCTCACCAGCATCAGCGCGAGTCTGCGTCCGAAGCCGCTGTGCATCACGCCGCCTGCGATGAGAAAAGCGGCCACTACCAGCCACACCGTAGAGTCTCCGTAGCCACTCAGCGCCTCTTTGATGGTGATTGTGTTGGTAGCGGTGAGCGTCACCAGCCCCAGTATGACCATCGTTCCCATGGGGAAGGGTTGGAGGATGAAGCTGGCGATGACAGCGATGAATACGCTGAAGATCTGCCACCCCTGCTGGGGTGCATCGTCGGCCCCGCTTAGCCACAGGATGAGGGCGATGACCACACAGGCGAGAAACTTGAGATACTGATTGAGCTGGTCGTTCAAAGGTTCGCCAATTATGAGGGGCAGAGCGGTCGGATTTCAATTCTAAACACATTGTCTTTCGCTTCGGGTCCGCATAGCATTCCAGCACCAATGGAAACCGAGGAAAGAATCAATCTGAAGGGTCTGCAAGCGGTGATGGCCGAAGCTGGAATCGATATACTCGTCGGTGCTTCGTCCGAGAATTTTTTCTACCTCACCGACACCCTGCTGCTATCGCACGAGATCATTCCTGAGCGGCTCTGCATGGCGGTCATGCCCAGGGAGGGAGTCCCATGGGCACTGGTCTGCTCCTGTGAGGCACTGCAGACCCGTCAGGACTCCTGGATCAAGGAAATCCATACCTACCAGGAGTTCCAGGAGTCTCCGATGGAGGCTCTCGCTCGCCTGCTCAAGGAGCTGGGTTGGGGACGTAGTCGTATTGGAGTGGAAAAGAGATTCCTGGCCGGCCGCTACCTGGAAGAACTCACAGCCCTTCTTCCGGAGGCGATCGTGCTTGCTGGAGACCGGGCCTTCGACCAGGCCCGCAGTTTCAAGACACCTCAGGAAATCGAGATTCTCAGAGCTGCTGCGCTGGAAACAGAGCGGGCGATCCAGGAGGCTTTCAGTCTATCTCAACCGGGTGAATCCGAAAAAGAGGTGGCGGACAGAATCTCTACCCGATTGCTGAAAGCCGGGGGAACTTCTTCATGGATCGTCCTGGCGGCCGGTACCAATACCGCCATCAACCACCCCTGGGCGGGCAGCAAAACGTTGGAGCCGGGCGAGATTGTGAGGGTGGATACCGGCGCCACCTTCAACGGTTATCGTTCAGACGTGGCCCGGACTGCGGTTGTCGGGGAGCCCAGCCGGGAGCAGCGAGCTCTGTACGGGAAGCTGCGCGAAGTTCAATTGGAGACCATCCGCCAGGCTCGGGCCGGGACTAGAGCTTGCCATGTCTACGAGCACTTCGTTGGCGCCTGTCAAAGAAGCGGCCTTGGCGTCACTAGCCAGGCGGTGGGGCACGGCCTGGGAACCGGTTTGCACGAGTATCCGATTCTCAACGGCAGAGAGGAGGCGGAGTTGATTCCTGGAATGGTCCTTTGTATCGAGCCCGCGGTCCTCGACTCGAGCGGGTTTCTATACCACGTGGAGGATCTGGTGTTGGTTACCGAAGGAGAGCCCCAGGTATTGACGGGTCTAATGGATGCGGATGATCTATTTGTCATTGTTTAATGCTACTTTAGAGTGGATACCCTAAGCTGAAACTTCATTTGCTAGGAGGTCGTGCAAGAGCTCATCTAACCGAGCCGTGGCTGTTTGTAGGACGGGCACTCCTGCCCGTCGCCGTCCTTGACGGGCAAGAGTGCCCGTCCTACAACCGACACGGCGCTATCAATGTCGCAGTAAGAGACAACCCTGTTTCTTTCTCGAATGGGGCCAGGCCTTGCTGGGGGCGTGACTAAGCTGAAACTTAAGGTGGCAGCCCTGTTCTTGGTCAGCTCGACAAGTCCGCTGTTGGCGGGTGGATTCGTGGGTTCAGAGTCCTGTGCGACCTGTCATCGTCAGGTCTATGAGAGCTGGCAGGCGACGCGGCACAGCTATTCACTCTTGACCGCCGATGAGGCAAAGCAGGCCGAATTTCCGCTACCTCGTCGCCGAGTGTCTGGAGGTAAACTTGATATTCGGGCCTGGAAAGACGTTTCCTATGTTCTGGGAGGCCGCCAGCGAATCACCTACGTTGATCACGCTGGTCGGGTCTCCGACAACAGTTACCACAACCGGATTGCGAAGTGGAACTATTTCCCGCCGAAGCAGCTCAGTGAATGCGGCCCCTGTCACTTCACCGGCTTCGGAAGCGGCCCGTTGCACCCGGAGGAACCAGCGGTCTCGGGGCGATGGGCAGAACGAAACATCGGTTGCGAGGCCTGTCACGGGCCCGGCGAACTCCACCTGAAAACCTACCGCAAGGAAGACATCGTGGTAGACGTCAGCTCCCGTGCCTGTGGCGTTTGTCACACCGCGGTAGGGCGGGTCCTGCCCAAGGATGATTCGCATGCTACCCACGATCTGGTACAAGTTTGGAACCACGACCCTCATGCCAACTCAATAAGGTCCCATTCCCATAGTGCCTTCTGCTCGAGCTGCCATTCCCCTTATGAAGGACAGCTGCTGGATTCTCAACAGGGGGCAGAGCGACGGGTCTTCGCTGAGGAAAAGCACAACATCTCTTGCATCGCCTGCCACAACCCGCATGATTCGACCCATGGCGACTACACCCGCCAGCGCGTGACGCTGAGCCCGGCACTTCCTCCCAAGCCTCACGTCTATCGCGGTCACGACCAGGACTTCACGACCCCCGACTACAAAGAGCTCAAGACAACAGAGCAGACCTGCGTTCAGTGTCATCGTGGCGCCGATCGGATCAACCTGGACCATGCAAATGCCAGCTGTAACGATTGTCACAACACCTTCAAGCGTAACCGCAGCCTGGAATCCCGAGTCTTTCAAGATGCCAACCAAGTCGGGCTGAGCTGCAGGCCCTGTCATCGGGACGCGGATCATCTAATGACAGTGCTGTTCCGCGATCAGGATTTCCTGGAGCCCAAACATATCCACAATCTTCGGACGCTTCCCTCGGCCGTCTATGGCAAACACGTTCAGAAGTATCCGGGTCTGAGTCTGTCCAAACTGCCGGGATCGGATAGAGGAATGGAGATCGAGCCATCGCGGCCGACTCCAACGGAGGGCGCCGACCAGAAAGCCGACAGTGATGTTGTCTCCTCGGGACAGATGGAGTCCCTGCCGGAAGATCTTGGCAGGCTCCTGTCGGGTAGCCACCACCGCCGTCTGGCAGCCGATGAGACCGTCGCGAGGCAGCTGGACGCGCTCAGGGAGCAGCCTCGATCGATTGCCCGATATCTGGATCTGGCAAGGGCATACGCCCAGCGCGAAGCGTTCGGAGCGGTCCGAGAGGTTGTGGAGTACGCGATGCGTCTGGACACGCCCTGGATTCTCCTGGATCTGCCGCTGGATACGGACGCTGCGCAACCCGAGACGGAAGTGTCCGGCGAAGACGGGCAGTCTCTGGCACGGCTTTTGTTTCCAGAGCGCCTCACCAACGTCGGGGCGGCGCGCTCCTGGGTCCAGATCTACGACCAGATGTCCCAAGCAAACTTTGCCGCCGCCGCGGCAAACCTGAAGACGCTTCCCAACCTCGACGACAGTATTGCACTTCGCTCCTACCTGGGTGTTGCCCTGCTGGGCGAGCGCAGCTACCCGGAGGCGATCGAGACCCTGGAGGCGGTCTTGCTGGGTGCACCTGAGCACCTCACTGCCCGACTGGCTCTGGCGGTGCTCCATTTCAAACTGGGGCAGTACGGTGAGGGCCGATTGGCACTGGAAGAGTCTCTGGCGGGGCGGCCAGAGGATCCGGTTGCCAATTACCTGCTGGGTCGCAGCTATCTTCGGCAAGGCGAGCCTGCCAAGGCAGCCGAGGCTCTCGAGGTCGCGGTGGACTCTTCCCCGAGCTTCCTGGAAGCCTGGTTCACGCTGGCGAGTGCCTACCGCCTGGATCGGGACCCGGGCGCCGCTGCTGCCGCATATGGCCAGGTAATTGCGCGCAGGCCAGGCCAATTCCATGCTCACTTCGAGCTGGGCAATCTGTTCAAGCAACTCAGCGACAGAAGTGCCTTCAAGCTTCGCGGAGATCGGGAATCGGCACTCCCTGTCGGGACATCAGGTCGGCAGTGGAAGCAACACCTGGCAAACCTGGAAAGCGAGCTTTCGGATTATGGTCAAATGGCCCTCTCCGCCTACGGCACAGCTCTCCGAATAAGGCCCTTTGATTTCGAAGCGATCCGGCAGGTTTCCGAGATCTTTCGTCGTGCTGGTCGATCGGACCGGAGTCTGGAGATGCTGGATTGGCTATTGCCTCGCCAAGCGGATCGCTGGATCCACTACTACCGTAAGGGAACGATCCTGATTGAGCTCGAACAGTACGACGAGGCGATCCGGGTCCTGAAGAAAGCATTGGAACTGAGGCCTACGCAGGGAGACGTGTACTTTGCCCTGGGCTTGGCGTCGGTGCGTCTGGGACGGTTATCGGAAGCGATCGAGGTCCTCCAGAGAGGGACTATCCACGAGCCTTTCAATCCTGGTTTCTATCTCAATCTGGGCGCCGCTCATGCCACTCGAGGAGACTACCAGGCAGCCGACAGGATACTCCGACGCTCCCTGGAACTGGCTACCTTTCCCCTACCACGAGTCCACCTGTCTTATACCAACCTTGGATTGCTTCGGATGAAACGGGGGCAAATCGAGGAAGGCATCCGCGAGCTCAAGAGCGCCTTGCATCAATTCCCCGACTATCAGTACGCCCGGCACTTGCTGGACAAAGCAAGGTCTTCGGCTGTTTCCGTCGATCTGTCGGATGAGCCCTTTGTTTACAGTGACCTATTGGAGGTCTTCGGTGAGGTGAGCACCGTCGCATCAGAGGATGAATAACCGCAGCTTTCTAATCTATGCTGGGCTTTTTCTGCTGCTCATCGCCATTCAGGTGGGCGTTCTGTTTCGGGCGGATCAGCGACGGGGTCTGGCTCGAATCGTCTGTCGTGCGACCAACTCGGGTATCCCCTTGCACTCCCAGGATGGCCAGGTCTACGTTCATCCGGCGTTTCAGGCGGAACAGCTGGTAGCAGAAGGAGAGCTCGGCGAAGCGATCGACGTACCGGCCGGTCGCTATGATGTTCGCGTCCTCTACAGCCGTTCCCAGGATCAACAGAGCGTCTGGATTGAGGACATCGGACTTGAAGAGGGCCAGCGGCTGGTCAGGGAGGTGCAGTTCGAGGCTGGTGAGATCAGCGTGGATGCAAGCATCAGCGACAAGACGGCGGAAGCTGACCAGGTCGTGGTCTATGTCTTGTCAGCCCGGGACCACGATCAGATCATCACTTCCATGGGACCCAACGAGAAGGCGCTCCTTGCCTCTGGGCCCTACGATCTCAGAGTGGTTCTGTTGGCAGGTTCAGAGGAGAAAGAGGTGGTGTGGCTAAGGGAGGCTGTGGTCAAGCCTGGGATTCACACACGACGGGAAGTCGCGTTCGATCGGGGCTATCTGAGGATCAAGCCAAGCAATGCCGGTCAGGAGCTACTTTCCGAAGCGGTTACGATCACGGTCTATCGCGCCGGAGATCGACAGCAGCAGGTGATCGACTCAAGCCTGGCCGAAGTGGCCTTGAGCCTGGCCGTCGGTCGTTACGATGCGAAGGTGATTTTTCCGGGTCGAGCGATCAGCCCATACGATGGCTGAAGGACCTTGAGATCGGCAAGAACCAGACCCTGGAACAGCAGGTCGATTTCTCCTCCGGCACGATTCAGGTCGAATCGGAGATCAGGAACGGCGGTAGGGTCGGCGAGTTTGAGGTCTATGTGTACTACTACCGCGTGAATGACCACCAACAGCCTGTAGCCTATACCACAGCTGGAGAGACGGTGACGCTCGAGTCCGGTCGCTACGACGTGCGTGCCAGCTTCTTCCGCTCGCACGATCAGCCCGACCTATGGGTCAGGAATCTATTCCTGGGTCCGGGGAAGGTAATCACGCGGACGCTCTATTTCGCCTCCGGTAGGCTGGTGGTGAGGGCGTACGACAACTCCGGATCGGAGTTGGTGGGAGATAACGTTTTCGTCTATGTTTACGCTGCCGGCCAGAATTACGACATGACTCCTCCTGTTTGCCAGACGATAATTGCTTGAAATAATACCCTTTTGAAGGCTCATCGTCAAGCTGTTTATCGTTGTGTCTGTTGTAGGACGGGCACTCCTGCCCGTCGATGACCGCGACGGGCAAGAGTGCCCATCCTACGAAGATCACGGCTGCGTCAATTTCCAATTCTCCATGATTCCCTCGCCGCTGAAGTTTCAGGTCGGAGAAGGGGGCGTCCCCCAAAATCGTGATCATCGACGTCCCCTCTCAAGACGCTCTCTCTTTCTCAGAACTGCACCCAGATCATCCCGGGCCCGGTTGAAGTCAGGTCTCAACTGGAGCGCAGTTCGAAGGTGCCGAATCGCTTCATCCAGTTGATTCTGGAATCCGAGGGCAAGCCCCAGACTGCGGTGGGATTCAGCGGAGTCCGGATCGCTTTTGAGCGCTTCGCGATACTGCTTGATTGCCAGGTCGGTCTTACCCTGCGAATCGAAGGCGCGTCCCAGCAGATAGTGTGCGTCGGCATCGCTGGGTTGGAGTTGGAGGGCGCTTTTGTAGTGATCAATGGCCTCCTCAACCTTACCTTGGTCCTGAAGAATCCTTCCAAGGTTGGTGTGAGCGAGAGGCATGTCAGGATCCAGTTCCAGGGCTTGACGGAGGTGTTTGGCGGCTTCCTCGGGTTTGGCCATGGAGCGCAGCGTTGCGCCCAGATTGAAGTGCGCATAGGCGTGATCAGGCTCGATCATCAAGGCCTGCTGCAGAGAGTCGATGGCCCGCTCCAGTTCACCCTGGGCCTGATGCGTCGCTCCCAGGTTGGCGTGGGCATCGGCCAGGTTCGGCCTGAGCTCCAAGGCCCTCCTGAAATGCTTTTCGGCCTGCTCAAGCTTGCCTGCTGAGGAGAGAACGATTCCAGTCCCAGGAGGGCTTCGGCGGAATCAGGCTGCAGCAGCAGCGCCCCATCAAAATGTTTTCTTGCTTCGCCTGGCTGTCCCTGCGCCAGCAGGACCCGTCCCAGACTGTTGTGGGCAGCGGTGTTCCCAGGGTCGATCTCCAGGACTGCTTGAAGAGACCGATTTGCCTCCTCCAGTTGGCCCTGGTCAGCCAGCAGCATCGCCAGATTGGCCAAGGCGCCAGGGTGGGGTTCGATCTCTAGAGCCTGGCGGAACTTCTCCATTGCCAGTTGATTCCTACCCTGATTGAACAGCACACATCCCTGGTTGTAGAACCAGTTGGCGTTCAGTTCCACCAGGCTGCTGGGACGATCCCTCACGACTTGCTCGAAGAGATCGCGTCGGGGTTCCGCCTCTTCTCCCAGCCAACCCGAACGTTCCAGTGCCTGCCAGAGGTTCCAGGCGATGATCTGATGGCCTTCCAGGGTCGGGTGGACATAGTCCTCGATCAACTCGAAGCCAACCAGTCCATGTGGACTCTGTTGTTGAAACACCTGATCCAGATCAACCAGTAGGGCTTCTTCGCTCTCTGCGACTTCGATGGCCGCCCGATTGATGGCGGAAAGCCTGCGTACCGGGGAAGCATCACAGTCGCATGCCTGCTGGTAGGTCTTTCCTGCCTGCGCCCACTGCTGCAGGCCCTCGTAGGCCTGGCCCAGCAGATAGAGTGTCTCGCAGTAGGCCGGAGCCAATCCCAGGGCAATCTGGAGATCGCGCTCCGCAAGTTCGTACTGAGCGCTGGCGAGTTTCTCTTTGCCCGCTCGAAGTGCGTCCGACCAGGAAGCGAGCTGTTCGCTCTCCATTTGGCCAGGGAGGATTGATTCCTGGGGGCGCCACTGGCGCAGATTGGCGGGGAGTGTAGCGATCATCACCTTCGCGCCACGTCCGTGGGCCCGGCGGACGATCCCTCGGATACCCTGTTTGTATTCGTCGACGATCTTTCGCTTTTGCCCCTCGGTATAGACATCGGATTCTCGCCTGACGAACATCTGAAATCGGCCCCTACCGGGAAGGTCGGGAGCAGTCAGGAATCTGCGTAGGAAGGAATAGAGATGCGAGTGGAGGAGAAACCCTTCGAGGCGATTCTGCCAGTCTGAGCGACTCTTGAGCTGGTCGAAAAAGGCCCGCTCGACGAACTCGTTGTGCCCACTGTAGATAATGAGAATGTCTGGCTCATAGCCAACGATCTCATCGGCAACGACAGCCAGACGGTGCATGGCGTAGGAGATGCCACTGACGTTGATGGCCTCGATGTGGCGGTCGGGGTGGGCAGCCCCAAGCACGTCACCGAGGACGGCAGTAAATGCCACCTCAGCGTTCCAGGGAAAACCGTAGGAGCTGGATCCCCCCAGTGTAAAGATGCGTAGACCGTTGGCAGGCTTCTGAGCCAGGAAAGACTGGTCGTTGAAGGTTGCGTAGAGGGCGTTGGGACGAGTGCGGAAAACATCGCCCTCGAGTTCAAAGACGGAAACGAGTCCGGAGAAGCCTTGAGACGGATCCGCAGTGTCGGTCAGTGCCCCTACTTCGAGTGTCCAGAAGATCAGCTCGAGCAGTAGGAAGAAGCCGATAAACGTGATGCAGGAGTAGAGGGCCTTCTTCGCAGCAGTAGCTTGAATTTCTTGTCTCTCGGCGGTTTGTGATGATCCCGAAAAAAAGGGGAACGATCAAGAGAACACGGCCGACTAGATCAACTCGCCGACCGGCTCTCCGGTCTCGTCGTCGATAGAGTTTGCGATCTTGACGGGCCGGCCGATTGGACTCATGTATTCCTTATGCCAATCGATTCCCATGGCTTTGTAGAGCGTGGCAAAGAGATCTCCAATGCTGACCCTTCTCTCGGCCACATAGCCTCCGCGCTCGTCGCTGTTGCCTACAATCTTCCCCCCCTGAATACCTCCACCGCCCAGAAGCAGGGACCAGCAATGGGGCCAGTGGTCTCTCCCCAGCTTGGAATTGTGATGGGGGCTGCGGCCAAACTCCCCCATGACCACGACGATGGTGGATTTCATTAGCCCTCGCTGGTTGAGATCCTCGAGGAAGGCGGGAAGAGATTTGTCCAGTTCTGAAGTCTGCTTGATATGGCGGTTGTCATTATCTGAGTGTGTGTCCCAGCCATTCAGATCATGACCTGCGGCCGTGATGAATCGGCTTCCCGACTCGACGAGGCGTCTGGCCAGCAACAGGCTTTGCCCAAAGCTGTTGCGCCCGTAGGCGTCTCGCGTCTTCTCCGATTCCTGACTCAGATCGAAGGCCTGACGCACCTCGGGAGCCATGATCATGTCGAGGGCCTGTTCCTCGAACTTGTCCATCTTGGCGTGCTCGGCCCGCTCGACCTTCTTCCGGTAGAATCCGTCGACGAGGTCGAGGAATCTACGTCTATCCTGAAGATGGTCCCAGGTAAGATTCTTGGGCAGCGACAGGTCTGCAACCTTGAAATCTTCCGCGTTTGGATCTCCCACCAGCATCGGATCATACTCAGATCCCAAGAAGAGACCCTTCTGAGACTCGTGGTGGCGACTTCCGCGTTTTCCCGGAAGCACCAGATGGGGTGGCACTTGATTGCGGCGACCCAATTCGTGGCTGACGATGGCGCCCACTCCTGGGAAGTTCATGGCCGGGGTGGGTCGGTGTCCGGTGAGTCCGTAGTACACCGCCTTCTCGTGGTTGGACTCCTCGGTCTGCATGGAGCGGATGATGGAGACCTTGTCCATATGTCGGGACATGTTGGGGAGCAGTTCGGAGATCTGAATCCCCGAAACGTTGGTCGAGATGGGTTTGAAGTTACTGTTGGGTTTCGGATCCCAGGTGTCCATCTGACTGGGGCCTCCCTCCAGCCAGATCAAGATGCAGGACTCGGCCTTTGAGGATTTATCTCGTACTCGACCCGCCTTCGACGCACGGTTGACGGCTTCGAGATAGCCTGGCAGGGTCAGACCCAGCAAGCTCAGGGAGCCCACGCGGAGAAAGGAACGGCGCTTCAAGACAGCCGGCGTAATTCTTAAGCAGCCCACCTGTTTCATAGGAGATAACCTCGATACTCAGTGATTGTAAGCGAATTCTCTCGAAGCCAGCAAAGCCCAGGTCAAGTTGCTGAAGGCCTCTTGTCGAGAGGAACCCTGACGGATCAGCTCGACCAAGGCTCCGCGTTCTTCTTTTCGGGGTAAGCGGGAAAAGGCCGCGAGGTAAAGTTCCTCGATCACCTCTTCGTCCGCAGTTCCCGGACGGAGCAGGCGTTCCAGCCGACCTCCTTGGCCCGCAAGCTTCTCACTGTAGGTGGATCCGACGAGCAGGTGCAGGGCCTGGTTGAGGCTGGGTTCGACGTTGCGCTTCTGAATCTGTTCGCGGCTCGGTCGTCCGTACATATCCAGGAATGGGGACGGGTAGATGTCAGGCATGCTCAGCTGGACGGCCCGTGTCCCCCTGGGAACCACTCCACCGTCGCTGCTTTCAAAGGTCTCGGGTACTCCGGTCACGGTGGTGACGGCATCCAAAAGAATCTCGGCGTCCAAGGGCTTCGGAACGTAATGGGCAAAATTGATCAGGTTGCCTTCGTATCCAGGATGTGGCGTCGAGGAGAGTTGATAGGTCCGGGAGGTAACAATTCTCTTCAACAGCTGTTTGAGATCGTAGCCGTTCTGTTTCAAATCGGCCGCGAGAGCCTCCAGCAGTTTGGGATGAGACGGAGGATTGGTTGATCGAAAGTCATCAACGGGATCCACCAGACCTCTTCCGAACAGATAGCCCCAGACCCGGTTGGCCGCAGCCTCGGCGAAGTAGGGGTGGTTGGTGATCCAGTGGGCGAAAGTGTGCCGAGGACTGCTCTGTTCGTGGGCAGCAACCGGGGTGCCATCCGGAAGGGAGGGCACGACCTCCTGGCCGGTGCGGGGATGTATTGTTCGGGCGCTGTCCGCCGGAGCTCCAAAGTCGGGGTCGGGGCCGTTCGGATCGTCGTAGACAAGGGTGGGACCGAAACCTGACCACTCTGAACGAGTGACCCTCTTGAAGAACGCTGCCAGTCCCCAGAACTGGTCCTGGCTCCAGGACTCGTAGGGGTGGTCATGGCACTGCGCGCAGTCGAGTCTCCTTCCCAGGAAGACCCGAACCTGTTCGGCCATCGCGTCCTCGGGTCGAGGAATCACGCCGTTGTTGAGGAAGTGCCGAGAGGCTCCGTCGAATCCCTGAGCCGTGATTCGCTCGCGGGCTATCTGGTCGAGAGGTTTGTTGGCGGCGATACTGTCCCGTACCCAATGCCAGTAGATGTAGCCATGCTCGGCCATCCCGGTTGGTGTCTGGCCCACCCGGAAAAGATCGGACACTCGGAAGGTCCAGTAGTCCGTATATTCGACCGAGGCCAGCAGGATATCGACCAGTTGTTCCCTTTTCCTGGGATCTGGGCTTGCCAGGAACTCTCTGGCCCGATGGGGCGGCGGCAGGGTCCCCGTCAAATCAAGGCAAACGCGTCGCAGGAACTCCTCGTCACTGGAAAGCTCGGCGGGCAGGACATGGAATCTTTGCAGTTTGGTGAAGATGTGCTCGTCGATGTAGTTGACGGCGTCAACCTGAGGGTAATCGGATACCACCCCGGTGATGACGCCGACTCGAGTGCTTGCCACATGGGCGGGAGCCCGCACCACGATCGAGGTTTCTCCCGGGGAGACTGCTTGTACAACGCCTGAGGAACTGACGCTTACCACCTCTGGATTAGACGAGGTATAGCGGACGTTGTGGGTGATGTCTTCGCTGCGTCCGTTGGAGAGCCGTGCGCTCACCAGTAGCTGCTGTTCGCCGCCGGAATCAAGGACGATCTCCTCGGACAGGATCTCAATCCCGCTGATGGTTGGCCTCTTTGCTGACGCCTCGTCCTGGTAAAGGGCGCCCCCGCGAATCCACTGCAGCATGGTCTGATAGTCTTGCGAGCCCAAGGGAAGCTGCTCTCCCCCCCCATGGACCACGGTGAACGTCGGCTTCTGTAGAATCAAACTCTTCTCGGGGTTCTGCAGATCGATCCGGGGTTTGCGGACTCCTTTCGCTTCAGTGCTCATCACTTGATAGCCGCCGCCTTCGACGATCCAGCGATGGTCTTCGCGCGGATGGAGGGTATCCAGGGAGAGTTTGAAGCCTGCCTTACCTTTGACTCCACCGTGGCAGGCACTGCTGTTGCACCCGCGCTTCGTCAGGATCGCACCGATATCGCGGTCAAAGCTGAAAGGTCTTTTGCGCGCCACGGACTCGACCTCGATAGAGGCCTGGGCCTTCAGGCTTCCAAGGCGGACCTCGAGCCTGGCCTGGCCGTCCTGCAGGGCGTGGACCTGTCCCGAAGGGTCGACTCGCGCGATCGAAGGTGGGTCGACCGAGAAGCGGCTCTGGGAGGTGAGGTCCCGCTCCAGCCCATCGATGCTCCTTCCCAGTACCACCAAGCGCTGCGAAGCTGCTGCTCCCGAGAGCGTGATCCGATCCGGCAGGAGCCGTAGCGACAGAATCGACTCGCTCGGTTTGGGGGCTTGTCCTGGCGTCCCCTGAGCCAACAGGAGCGCACCCGAGAGTGTCCAGATCAATAATAGTCTGCCGACAGGTGTTTTCATTGCGCCAGTGCCACCTTGTCTTTCGGTCCCGATTCCGCGGTCCGATCTTCTTCGGGAGCCAAAACCATGAGCGGGATCCGGCCGGCCGAAAGGGGTGCGCCCAATGCTCCCGCGACCATCGGTCGAGCGGTTATCTCGAGAAAGCGGGGCAGGGAGGTCGGTTCGACCTCGGCGCCGGCTTCCAAAAGTAGCGTCACCGCCTGGCGCTGTGGTCGATGGGAGCTGGAGTCCATCAAGTGGACTCCTGGAGGACGGTACTGAATTCCTTGAACCAACAGGTGGCTCCAACTGGCGGGAGTGCTAGCATACGCTCTCATGCCGGCAGGGAGGTTTTCGACCTGGACCGAAACCTCGCCCGAGAAACCCTCTTCCAGGTCGGCGACCAGGGTCAGTTTTTGTGTCGCACCCGGGCGCATATTGAGGCGGTCCGTCATCTCGATCAGTTGGGACGACACCGAGAACACGCCCAGTGACACCTCCATCCGGCCGATGTGTGGGATCTGGGGACGGACCAGGAGACGATAGGCATAGCCGTCTCCGGAAGCCATGTCGGTAGCATCGCGTATCAAAAGCGTGTATTTACCGCCCTCCTGAAAAGTATGGACTGTCTTGCGTTCCAGGTAGCGGTTGGGGTCGATCCCGTTTCCTCCATACTCCCTGAAAATATTCTGAAGGACCACCTCACCTTGGGCGTTCAAGACCTTGAGCCAGGGACTGAAGTGGGGAGGGCGCAGTTGGGGGGTCTCGATCTCAAAGGCCAGCGCCTGGCCTGGCTTGGTCTCGATTTGGAAGCGGTCGATGTCGCCGGGTGCGTCGATCTGGCCCTGAACCAGGCCCGGGATCGAGAGGGTTTGGATCTGGCTGGGTAGGTGGTTGGGCTCTTTTTCGGAGAGGGATCGAAACGCTGCCGGCTCTTGTTGCTTCTCCTCAGGCTCGGTGTCCACGGTTCGAGCCCGCAGCTGCTCCAGCCATCCCTCGTCCAGCCTTCTTCCAAAACTTCCCAGCTGTCGCAAGGTCGAGGCGTCCCGCTCCAGCCAATCGCCGGGATTGGGATGGGCGGGCTGAGCGAACGAGCCGGCCGAGTAGCGAGTACCGGCGGTGACGGGGACAATTCTCAGCTGATATCCATGGTTGGCGGCTCGGCCCAGGAAGGCTCCTATCGAAACCAGATAGCGGCCTGCTTTTTCGAAGCGGTGCTGCAGGCCTGGATAAAGGACGAAATGGCCCAGGAAGTCGCGGCGATCAAACCAGGGACTCCTTACGGTGATGGGTTCCCAGGAAAGTTTGGGTCCCTCCAGAATCAAGGGTCGGGCTTGCTCGGTCCCGAACCAACTCTCATGAGGCTCATAGATCCTCACCTCGGTCTGAGCCCAGTAGTTGACGCCCAACTCGAACCCGGACAGGACGTCGAAAGCGAGGGTCTTGCCTGCTTCGACCTCGAAGGAGTAGTAATCCAGTTCCCCTTTCTGGGAAACTGCGCCATTGACGATCGCCGGAAGCTTCAGGGTCTGGGCCTGGGAGGGCTTGACATGGGGGGTCTCGATCTCTGTTTGGAGCGGTAGGCCCACAATCTGCACGCTCAGGGAATTGGACAGTCCCTGCGGGCTAACCAGACGAAAATGGTGGAGACCTTCACGGGTCTCTTCTGAAGTCTTCAGCCGCAGGGTCACCTGAAACTCTGGCTCCTCTCGGTCCTGACCGAGGAGGGCCCGAGCCTTCTTTTTGTAGTACTCATCGCCTTCGTCTTGCCCGGTCTGCTCAATCTGACTGACTTCTTCGATCCGAGCCGACAGATCATGGCATTCGAACCATACGGTGTGGACATCCCAGAGTCTCTTGCCACGGATGTTGATCTGGAAAGGAGCGCCCTTGGTTCCACCCAGGGGGGAAAGAGTCGTGAGCTCGGGGTTCGAGAGAGCTGGGGCCTCCTTTGGAGCTGCCAAAGTGCCCCCGAAAAAAAGCAAACTGAAAGCATAAAGAATATGTTGCCTGAACTGCATAAGGATGGACCGTCCCGCTAAGCTACTACTGGGCAGAAGTATACGCTTCTGGCCTGAAACTCGCCAGGTTTACGGGGAAGGATGGCAACGGCACCAGGCTCGCTCAGTCCGATTCCAGTCTGGCCTTGACTAGGTTCAGACCAAGAGCGGCCAAGCCGACACCGGCGACGGACAAGTCGACCAGGAAGCCATCCCAATTCCACCCGGTCGCCGAGTCCAGGTAGTATTTGACATATGAACTGGGCAGCCCAGATTCCCCCAGTTTTCGCTTCACCTGCCAATGCCAGTCGGTGAAAGGGCAGTAGCCAAACCCATACCAGGTGCCCAAACCAAGCCACGAGAGCATGGTCAGACCGAGTAGCAGCAGGTGAGCCTTTCGCGTTCGTTTCATGGCCCAGCCCGTCATGACGAACGCGATCAGAAGCGAGTGTAGGAGGAAGAAGAAAACATCCAGAAAGAGATACATTCGGTCAGTTTTGTCCGTTTGAGCAATTTGCCATCGGTGGCTGCATTGTCCCGGGTCCCTTAAGGAGGAGGAAGCGAGCCGCGTCTTGAAAATCAGCGAGGTCAATCCCAACGGGATTACTGATTCCAGCCCTGCTCGGGCACCAGCTGGCGCTGGATCGTTTAGCGGAAAAACCTCTCCATCACCGACTACGCCTTCGGCGTAGATCCTGTCAAAACAAAATTCGTGCTTTCCTCCGCCCCTGACTAGTCTTCGATCAAGCTGAGCAGAAGCTCTGGGGGCCGTCCCAGCACCGCCTTGTCGCCGAGGACCCCGATGGGTCTCTGCAGCAGCGTTGGATGCTCGGCCATTTTCCGGATCAGGACACGGTCGGGCTCGTTGCCGGTGAGACCCTGCTCACGGAAGGCAGGATCGTTGCGCCGTAGAACTTTGCCGGGAGGCATCCCCAACATCGAAAGAACCTCTTTGATTTCCTCTTCACTCAGAGGTTCTTCTGTGTATTCCCGGTATCGGTAACCGATCCCCTTTTCGTTCAGCAAGGCGACCGCCTTGCGACAGGTCCCTCAAGTCTTGCGGCAGATCAGTTCAAGCATTTCCGGCCTCCTACTTTGCACGCTGCCACACCAGCTCAGCCGTTTGCTGCTCTCCGTTGATCAGCATTTCAGGTGTCCTCAGGGTCACGGTGTCTCCCGACAAGGTCAAGTGGCGTACCTGGGTTGTCCCGACTCGATTGGGAAAGAAAGACACCTCCACGTGGTGGAGGACCCTGTCGCCTTCAAACGTGTACTTACCACTGTAGGAGAGATAGGTCTCAGCAGCGGAGCGCTTTTCCTCGGGTGTCCCACCCCTCAAATCGCCAGAGGCATAGCTGATTCGATTCGCAGTCATCATGGTCACGGACATGTATCCGTCCTCGGAATAGAGTATGAATCCGAGTGGTTTTTCCCCCAGTGGATAGCTGACTTCGCCATCTCCTGTCCGGGATTCGTACGAGATCAGTCTCCAGGTTCCAATCAATGGGTTTGAGGTCATTTTTCCGTCCTTGGGGAGAGTGATGCCGTCAGCAGACAAACTGCAAAGGGGACGGACCGTCCGAACACTAGACTACCTCTAAAAGGCTGGAGCGTTTTCCGGGACCCGGGACAGGTTGCATTCGACCGGCCGGAAGACGTGCAATCCATCCTCCGAACGGCCCACATACTCTTTCCCGCGCAGCACCAAAGGCCAGCCATCCTGCTGGAGTTGACGACGCACTAGCAGCAGCGGGAAAGCGTCGCCGCTAACCGTGTACTCGAAGTCTACTGCTTTGTCCTGTCTCAGGAAGACCAGGCCATGTCTCAGTTGCTGGTAGCCGAGCCAGCCCAGCGTGATTCCGTGATGGCTTTCGTTGTTGAAGCCAACCTGCCTCAACCGGTCCAGAACCTCATCCATCTCGCCGGACATAAGCGTGTCTGTCGTGGTGATCGACTGGGCCGACTGATCGCTTAGGCTGCCTGAAAAACTGACGTGTAGACTATTCTGAACCTTGACCAAAGAACGACTGTTGCTCTGGTCAGGGAGTTTATTGTTGCCATATTCGACTCCCGAGAGCCGAGACATCTTGAGATCGGCCGAGATCCGGAGTGGGCCAAAAGACTTCTGCAGCGGGGCTTGCTTCTCTGCCAGGGTATGATCGAGCGTGAAATCCGCGTATAGGACAAGTTCCTTGCTCGTTCCGTTGAGGTACCACAGCAGGGCTCCGGGACTTGTCGAGTCGCCCTTCTCTCCTTGCCACCTGATATAGCCGGTGTCCGGTTCGAGCTGGGTTTCCTGGTTGGCGAAGAGGGGGAGCCTGGATTTCTTGAAGCCGGAATGTGCCTTCATCTTCTCGAGCAAGCCGGCCGGGAAGTCTTTCTCGAAGACCCATTGTTTTACCAATACCACAGAAACCAGCGGTCGCAGTTTCTGGACCTCGAACCGATAGTACCTTCCTCGGGTGAGCGTTGTGGATTTCGCCTCTTGCTCCTGGGGCCCACTGTTCCGTGTCCCCTTCACCTGGCAGATCGAGTCGCCAGTTTGCAGCCACAGAACAACGAACCCTGACAGCACGAGGATTGGAAATGATCGCCGCATATTTGCCTCCTCCGTCCCACCTGATCTCTGTAAACGTCGGGCGGGTGTCGGTGACTTCTGTTGAAACCTAGACTGCTCGGCGGTCCGAAACCGCATTGGGGTTGAGAACCCTGTAGGAACCGTACCTTCTTCTTACCAGAAGCGCTGGCCCCATTTGAGAAAGAAACAGGGTTGTCTCGAACCACGAACATCGATAGCACCGTGTCCGTTGTAGGACGGGGCGACGGGCAAGAGTGCCCATCCTACGAAGATCACGGCTATGTCAAATAGCGGCTCTTGAATGATCCTCTCACCAATGAAGTTTCAGCTTGGCCGTAGTGACGATGGGTGGGGATCATTCGTATCCCAGCGCTTTCACCGGATCCAATTTGGCTGCCTTGATGGCGGGATAGAGAGCGCCGAGAATCCCTCCTGCAAACGCGATCACGACCGCGATAAAGATCCAGACCGAAGGTATATTTATTGGAACGGTGGGAAAACGTGCTGTAATCAGCGCGATCAAGATAACCGTCAGGATGAAGCCGGCAATCACACCCAACAGGCACACTACCAGCGACTCCCTGACGATCAGCTGGACAATATAGCCCCTCGAAGCGCCCAGCGATTTCAGGATTCCGATCTCGCGCGTACGCTCGACGATGGTGCTGTACATCGCCAGTAGAGTTACCAGAAAACTGATTGCAACCGACATGAAGACAAGCGCCGCCTTGAACTCCTGAAATGCGGGTGCACTGCTGGCGAGCAGCTCCTCCAGCTCTTTGGTTCGTGAGATCTTGTAGTTCTCGAATCGCTCGTTCAGCTTGGCCTCTGCTCCTTCGATCCCTACATCTTGCTTGGCGCGGATGAAGAAGACCGTCGCCTTTCCAGGGGTTCCGTTCATTTCCTGCAGCGTCTCCAGTGGCACCAGAACCCTGCCGGCAGTGCCCGCTTGGAAGATGCCGGCGATCGAGAACTTGTGCCCCAAAAGGTCGAGGTCCTGCCCCACCTCCACCTGGTTTGCGGCCGCATAAATGGTGTCGACGACGACCTCAAACGGCTTCTCGAACATCTGTCCTTCAGGGAATTCCAGACCTCTATTGACCCTCAAGAAGCTATCCTTCTCTATCCCGAAGAGGGCTTGAAACCCTTTACTGACGAACTTGACCAGAACCGGGGTGGCGGCCTCAATGCCTTCCACCTGCTCGATTACCTGCTGAATCTTGACTGGCAGAGCTCCGCTGTTCAGTCCCAGGAACAAGGACGCCCCAGAAGGCTGCAGCATGAAGTCGCCCCCAATCTTACGAGTCCGTTCAGCCTGGTCGTTGAATTGCCCGAAAGAGAGCCCGACGCTGACCAGGATCAGCACGACACCAAGTGAAACGGCGAGAATGCTGACACAGGTCCGTGTGGGCCGCTGTCGAATGTTGGAAAAAATCAGGTTCCACATGGTTGAAAATACCAAGTCTCAAACGCACGATGCACGCGGCTTATGTTATTCACCGAACTGCACCATTGCAATCATGGCGGTGTTCAAGAAACCCCAAGATACAAGATACAAACAAATCCCAAATTCAAAGCACTAAATCCCAAAGAGTCTGGACTAATCTGGGTTCAACGCTGCTCCTGTTGATTGGCAGCTGCAACATTTCTAAGGGTGGTCCAGCAGAAGTCTGTCTCCGGCTGCGCCTTTCGCCTGCACCGTCAAGGGGTCTTTGGTGCTTGTGATTTCTGATTTGTTTGTATCTTGTATCTCGTATCTTGGGATTTCGTCCGGCTGGGAGCCAGCTCTCGAAAATCCTTGAGCAATTCGTCGACATCGCCTTCTTGCGTATCCCAACTGCAGACAAGTCGAGTCGTTTTGTTCGGCATCGCGGCCATCTGCCAGCCTCGTTCGGCTAGAGCTCTTGTCAACGAAGGCTCGATCTCAAGGAAAACGCTGTTGGCCTCGGAGAGGAACCGCAGCGAGACTCCTGCTAGATCCTGCAGACCGGCTGCCAGGCGGGCGGCGCAGGCATTGGCGTGACGGGCATTGCGAAGCCAGGCTCCCGACTTCAAGAAACCCACCCAGGGAGCCGCCAGAAAACGCATTTTCGAAGCGACCTGGCCCGCCTGTTTCCAGCGATACTTAAAGCTTTCTGCCAGTTCCTTGTTGAAGAAGACCACGGCCTCGCCCACCGCCAATCCATTCTTGGTGCCCCCGAAAGAAAGCACATCGATTCCGAGGCGCCAGGTCATGTCGGCGGCGGAACAACCGAGGCTCACCATCGCGTTTGCGAAGCGCGCTCCGTCCATATGCACGTGCAGACCCAGGATGTGGGAGAGCTCCACCAATCGCTTGAGATGCTCCAGGCTGTACACGGTCCCCATCTCGGTCGCCTGAGTTAAACTGACGGCTCCCACTCTCGGATACTGGAAGTCGTCTCGGCGGGCCAGGGCTACCTGTTCGACCTCAGCCGGGTGAAGCTGCCCATTGGCTCCTGCCGTCGGGATCACCTTCGCACCCCCACTGAAGAACTCGGGTCCTCCACACTCGCCCAGATCCAGATGGGCGCTGTCATGGCAAATGATCGATTCGTGGCTCTTGCAGAGTTGGGCCACCGCCAGGCAGTTTGCGGCCGAACCGGTAAAGGTCAGAAAGGGTTCGCAGTCGGTCTCGAAAATCTCGCAGATCTGTGCTCGAGCCTCCGTAGTATAAGGATCGAATCCGTATGCGGGGCTGTGTCCCTGGTTGGCCAGAGTCATTGCTTCCAAGGCTTCGGGACAGATCCCCGAGTTGTTGTCACTAGCGAAGTTTCGATCCTTTTTTTCTTGTTGCATTGACCCAGGTCGCATCGGGGGCTGGTACCAGGCTCTACGGACGCCGTCCTTGGTAGCCTGAGAAGCCACGAATAGTAACACAACGGCTGCCCTTCCAGCTGTGCCTTCGCCTTGATTGCTGTAAGATGCTTCCGGTCCTTATCGTAGCGTTCCGCGGGTACAAGATGACCATTACCAGGCTGCCAAGGGGCATTTTCGGAAACTAGATTCAATGGAAAAACGAGTTTCATTCTCGAAGAAGGTGTGCTCTCACTGGGGCGGACGGGCGATGCTTCTGGCGGCGCTCTTCCTGCCAGGTAGTGGGCAGGTTTCAGGTCAGGACTGGGTGCCACTCTGGGACGGGCAGAGCCTTGAGGGATGGCAATCCGTGGGAGATGGCCTCTGGAGCATCACGCCGGAAGGCTATCTGATGGGGCAGCGAGATCCAAGAAAGCCTCCTTCGATTCCCTGGTCGAATAGTCTGAAAGGAAAGTTGAATCGCTGGTTTGGAACCGATTACAAGGTGATTGTGAGCCAGGCATGGCTCTATACGGAGAAGGAATTCGAAGAGTATGACTTGCATCTGGAGTGGTGGCTTCCAGTAGAACAGAACAGTGGAATTTCTATCCACGATCAAAGCCGAGGTCGTCATACCTCGGGCGACCTCTCAGATCCCACCAAGACTCCTGCGCAGGTGGCCTACGAGATTCAGATCCTGGGACAGGATGCTGGCGAGAATCCGGCGGGAAGCATCTACATGTTGGCCAGGGCGCCGACCGGAGTCATGAAGCCCGACGAATGGAACGCCTACGATGTCCAGGTCAGGAAGGATGAGATTCGCGTTACCTTGAACGGTCAAGAGGTCGCACGCAATGCCCCGTTGCCCGGTCGTCCCACCAGGGGGCCGATTGGTGTGCAGCTGCATGATCCCGCGACGATCATCATGCTTCGCAACCTCAAGATCCGAGAGGTCTCGCCGCCGTAGAGGCCCTACCCGTGTTTCTACGGGCTCCACTTCAGCCAGGAAAAAAATCTCCAGCTTAGGCGAAGATCAGGGCCACTTGATGAACTCCTTTTTCGGCCTCTTTGGTTCCTTCCACCACCAGTAATCGCTACTCTGATTGTCTGGCCGAAGCACAAGTGCGAAGTCCATCCAGGCTATCCTAAGCCACCCGGGTCCTTGAAGCGGTGCCTTTGCGATGATTGGGACAGGAGGAACCGTCTCGCCACGAACGAAAGGCAACAAGCTTCTACCCTGACCTAGTCCCACGGAGAGTTTGTCGAGTCCGACGAGATCAGCAATTGTAGGCTTCAGATCTACCAACTGCACGGGCTGATTAACCAAGATAGGTGCAATCCCAGTCCCACCGATTACGAGCGGCACGTGGAGCAGGTCATCGGTCAAATCAAAACCGTGTCTCTGCTCTGGTCGTGAGATGTCCTCTCCGTGGTCCGAGAACACTATTAGAGTCTCTGCGTGCTCTTTAACCAGCGCGAACAGCCGGTCAAGCTCTTGATCCAGGTAGCGTAGATCTCCCTGGTAAGATCCACTCGCATCCGGCAAGTGAGCTTCAAAGGTATGAAGGTACAGGAAGAAGGGTTGTTGAGCGTCTTCTAGAAATTCTTGTACTCTCTCGGAGATCTGAACTATGTCGTGGCCGTCAACCCGCTCGATTTCCTCGTATATCTCGAAACCACGACAAAATCCCAATTTCGGACCAAGAGGTCCATGCGTGACAAAGGCGGCAGTCATGAAACCGTGTTGAGCCAACATTTCGGCAATCGTGAGTATGTCTTTTCTGATTTCGAGACCCCGAAGGGCGACAAGGTGGCCCTCGACGTTCAGCCCGTGGTATGAGGGGTACGCGCCGGTGAAGACGGATGCTATGGAGGGTATCGTCCAGGGAGCGTTTGAATAGGCTCGCCGAAAACTGGCTGACTTTTGGGCGAGATCTGAGAGGTTGGGCATGAGATCGCTTGTGACATGATCCGCTCGTAGCGCGTCGATGCAGACGACAACAACACCGTGTGCCTTCGAGCCAGAATGAGAAGCGGATCTAGAACAAGCACAGAGCAGAAGAATAGCGATAACAGAAATTGCCCATTGGAGCTTCAATGAAATCTCACCGCAGTCGAGAGGCGCGTCGATTGTAAGGGTCTGTAAGGAAATAACCGATACACTTTGCTGGGGTCCCCAGGTACGCGGCGGCGCGGGGGCATCTGCTTTGTTGCCGCTCCTGGAAGATGCGCAGCGGCATCGCCTGCGGCGCGGCGCCTCCCATCTGCCCCACGGCGTTCGCGCCAAAGTGCATCGGTTATTTCCTTACAGACCCTAACCTGGCTGAGCACTTACCCGATCACTACAACTGCTCATGCTGGAGCGATCCTGCTCGTTTGCTGTCGGAGTCCTGGGGTAACCGACCAACGCCCCTGGTTCGCCGTTCCGAGGTAGATCTACTGGTCAGCCCACAGCAGCGGGAACAGGCTGGCAAAGATCCCCCATCCGCCTTTAAGTAGGCACTTCGTGCCGACGGCCAAGGCCGTAAAAGGCTGTTTCGGGACACCCCGGCTGTGACGAAAGGGCGGTCTCAGAGAACAGCTCACTTGATTGAAATTCCGAGACTGTTAAGAGCCTCCGGAATTGGAGAAACCTATCGCTATTCCAGATCGTTGGTAGATCCGTCTCAGTGATACTGCCTACTCTGAAGTTGTAGCACCGACCATGGGACGGGATGACCGATCCGTCTGTCTTGACCATCATGGCCCTCCACGGATCGGTACAGCAGCGACCCCCTATCAGGTTTTGTGGTTGATGGTAGTAGCGCTCCAAGTCGGCTTGTGAGTTTGATTCTGGCGTCAAATGGACTGGCGGGTAATAGGTATCAACAGTGGCCAAGTAGGATCGGAGTGCATTGAGCTGCTCCCAGATGGCCCTGATATCAAAGGTACCTGGTTCCATACTTCCCAAGTTGGAGCGAGTTACAGCCAGATCGTCCTGGTGCCGACTGTTGTGCAGAGTCGCCATTTCCCGAGTCTGGGGTATCCATTTAACCGGACTGAATGTAGGCTGAGGCGGTGGATCACCCTCGTGCTGGCACGCACTATCCGAGGTCCGTGGGCGAGTTCCAGGCCTGGTTCCGCACCGATGCGGACTGTCTGGACTACTTGGAGTGGCTGCGATGGCCCGCTGGCTTCGCTTGCGCGGACTGCGGCCACGATGGTGGCTGGCGGCTGGGCGATGGGCGCTTCAGGTGCTCCGGGTGCGGCGGCCGTAGTTCGGTGACTGCGGGCACGATCTTTGACCGGACGCGCACGCCGCTCACGGTATGGTTCAATGCCTGCTGGCTGTTCGCCACGGGCAAAGACGGGATCTCGGCGCTGAGCCTGAAGCGGACGCTCGAGATCGGCTCCTACCAGACCGCGTGGGCCATGCTGCATCGGCTGCGGTCGGTGCTGGTGCGCCGGGGCCGCGACCGACTAGCCGGCATGGTGGAGGTGGATGAGACCTACATCGGCGGTGAGCAGCCGGGGCTGGCAGGTGGCCGGGCCAGGGGCAAGAAGGTGCTGACCGGCATCGCGGTGGAGGTCCGGGAGCCGAAAGGGCTTGGCCGCTGCCGCATGCTGCCGCTGGCTGATGCGTCGGCCGCGTCGCTGCACCCGTTCGTGACAGATCACGTTGAGCCGGGCGCGACGGTCTTCACCGACGGCTGGCAGGGTTACCACGGTCTGGAGAAGCTCGGCTACGTCCATGCTCGACGCAGCCAGCGGGCGGCCCGGGCCCGCGGGGAGGATACCGGCGAGCTACTGCCCGCGGTGCACCGTGTCGCCTCACTGGCCAAGCGGTGGCTGCTGGGCACCCACCAAGGATCGGTGGAGCCCGCCCACCTGGCCAGCTACCTGGATGAGTTCGTGTTCCGCTTCAACCGCCGACGCTCCCGAAGCCGCGGGATGGTCTTCTACCGGGTGCTCGAACTCGCCGCTGCCCACGAGCCGCTACGCTACCAGGACCTTATCGCCACCAAGCGGCCCCGGGCGGTGTCGCCCACGCCGCCCCAGGCGCGCGGGCACCCGCCGAGCCTGGATCGCCCTCCAGCGAACCGCCCCTGGAGAACTGCCGGCCCGGATGGGTCCGGTTAAATGGATACCCCAGTCCCGAGTTATAAAGTTCAACTGAGAAATAAGGATTCTCTCCGGTCTCATCGCACCGAGAGTCTTTACAGTTTCGACCAGGTGGTTGTAGTTGGTGTCCGTAACGGTGAAGGAGAAGTTGACTATGGGACGAAGTCTTCCTCTTGACTCCTTGGCCCTTCCGAGCATTTCTACCCCCTGGCAGAGCCTGTCAAAACTTCCCTTCTTACCCCTGACCTGGTCGTGAATCGCGCGAGGACCATCGCAGGAAATGATCAATTCATCGACTCCAATATCGACCAGAGATGAGGCGAGTCTCGGCAGGGTACTTCCGTTCGTCGTGATCTGGCAGTAGAAGCCCTTCCGGACGATCGCCTCACAGAAAGCCAGGATCTCGGGATGAATCAGCGGCTCCGTTGCAGCTAAGCCGATCTTTGGACGAACCTTGAACCGCTCGGACTGAAGCAACAGTTCCTCTAACATCGCCAGGGACATGTTCTGGGGCCGATCACCAATAAGATTTGCCCAGAAGACCGTAGTAGGATCGCCTAGACCGACGTCACACATCTTGCACTTGAGGTTGCAGACATTATTGATGGTCAAGACAAGCCAGTCCGGTGGTAATCGACAAACACCGTCTTCACGGTCGTAGTCGGCCGGCGCCAGTGTTCGAATCCACCTGCGTCGGAACTCGTTCCATAGAGATCTCCGGCTCGTCGAACGAGCTTTGGTGACAAGATCCCGGCAAGTTTTCATTTCAGCTAGTCCAGTCGTTCCGAAACACTTTAGATCACGAGGTTGCAGCTTACAACCAAAGGGCTATACTAGGGCTTCTTGGTCGAGAAAAAGTTCACGAACTGATCAAGTTTCCTGCCTCGGCGTGATGTAGTTTCCAAAGAGGCCGCTGAAGCGACCTCCTGAACGGGACACATCCGGCGAAGGTCAGCGTTCCTCGGCCGTATGAGGTCGCTCGCTACCACTAGCTTCGTGGTTACTCGAAACGGGGAGCGACTTTGCAGGTCCTCCTTCTGGTTTTCCGACCGCTTTTGCTCACAAGGGGAATGCTGCTTTGGCCGGAGCTCCTTCACGGTGGCGGCTTTGTATCGGTACCAAACGTTTCCTCTGCCAGTCGTTTGATTTCTCGGAGATTGAGTTTTCCCGTCCCCAGGAGGGGCAGTTCCTCCACCTTCCGAAAACGATCCTTTCTGGGCAGGAAGATATTGGGTAGTCCCATGTTTCCAAGCTTCTTGATCAGCTCTGGTATGGCCTCTTCCTGGAAGGTGTGGATGACGGCCAGGCTCTCGCCTTTGCGCGGATCCGGCACTGCGGTTACGGCAAAGACGCCTTGAGGGACTTCGGCGGCTTCGTGGAGTGCTTCCTCCACTCGACCATGCGGAACCATTTCGCCACCGATCTTGGAAAAGCGCGAAAGGCGATCGGTGATCTTCAGGAATCCCTCTTCGCTGATGAGCGCCACATCGCCAGTGACGTACCAACCGTCACGTAGGGCTTTCTGGGTGAGATCGTCGCGGCCCAGATATCCGACCATGATGTTGGGCCCTTTTACCAGGAGCATTCCTGGGGTCTCGACGGGCATGGGCTCGAAGCTATCAGGATCGACGATCCGGGTCGCGACGCCTGGCAGGGGAGGCCCGACAAAGCCGCGCCGGGAGCCCGACTGAAAATAGCCGGCGGCTCGGAAGTCGGGCACACTGACGGCGATGACGGGCGAGCACTCGGTGCAGCCGTAGCCCTCCAGTGGACGAATTCCGAAGCGGTCTTCAAAGGCCAGGGCCAGGTCTGTCGAGAGTTTTTCGGCACCGGTCAGAACCAGGCGCAGAGATCCGAATTGTTCCGGCGTGCAGCGGCGCATATAGAGTTGAAGAAAGGTCGGAGTGGCCAGCAGAATCGTGGCTTTATACCTGCTGACAAGCTCTCCCACCACCGGTGCATCCAGGGGATTCGGATGCATGGGCATGGCGAGGCCTTTCTGAGCTGCGAACCAGAAGGACATATAACCAAAGGAATGGAACAGAGGCAGAATACCCAGAACGCGGTCGTGAGCATCGGCTCCAAGAACCTGGGTGATCGCCTCGACATTTGACGCGACGTTGTAGTGACTGAGCATCACGCCCTTCGGTTCTCCGGTGCTCCCGCTGCTGAAGATGATCGTGGCCAGGTCGCCGGCTTCAATCGGCTGCATGGCTCCACAGAAGCGCTCCAGAGCCCTGACGGTGAGAAAAAGCGAGGCTGCCGCGCTCTTGATTCGGGCAGCAGCACCGATCCGAGCAGCAACGTCCTCGAGCCAGAGGAACTCGACGCCGTCCGGTAGATCCAGCCCCGCCTTTTCCACGAACATTCGGCTGATGATGATGGTAGAGAGCTCAGCCTGACGAATCATCGAGGCCATTCCCGAGCGGCCGGCGGTGTAGTTCAGATTCACGCTCACGCCGCCCGAAAGCGAAGCAGCGAGATTGACGAGCGCACCGCCGACGCTGGGAGGTAGAAGAATTCCCCTGTGAGGTTGGTTCTTCCAGGCGTCCTTGAGCTCCCT
Source organism: Acidobacteriota bacterium (assembly GCA_965222655.1). GTDB lineage: Bacteria > Acidobacteriota > UBA6911 > RPQK01 > JAJDTT01 > CAUZIZ01. Next base: position 35,515 of record CBDCUP010000020.1, on the reverse strand, counting down.
CGCTAACGCAACCGCACCGATGAGTGCCTTGAGCCGAGACACATTGGGTCTAAGGGCATCGGCGAAGCCCAGGGCGAAGGGCCAGCGTCGGACCTGACGTATGAAGGCGTGCGCTAAGGGTTTGGCGCTCTTCTCTCGAGCCGCCCAGGCGGAGCTGGCTAATTCCTGGACCTGCTGACGAATCTCCGCAACCGGAGTTTCCGGAGACATCGGGGCTCCGAACGCCACCGTCACCGGGTAGGGAACCTGCTTTGGAATCTTGAAGAGAAAGCGCCCTCCGGAGCGACTGAAGATGCTTCCCCACAGGCGGTCCAGGTAAACGGGAACGATGGGGGATTCCCGGTTCTTGGCGATGCGTTCGAAGCCGCGGCGAAAGGGAAGCAGGGAGCCGATGCGAGTGATCTGACCCTCGGGGAAAATACAGACGACGTCCCCATCGTCCAGGTATTGTCCGGCTTCCCGAAGCGCTTTCAGGAGCACTCTGGGACCACCTGAGGAGGAGATCGGAATATTCCCCATGGATTTCATGAAGGGTCGGAAGAGCCAATGATCGAAGTAGCTCTGGTCCACGATGAAGCGAACTGGCCGATCCAGACTTGCGATCAACATGAGAGCGTCGACAAAGGAAACGTGGTTGGGTGTGAGGAGCACCCCTCCCTCTTTGGGGACGTGATCCCGATCCAAGACGGTGAGTCGATAGAAGGTATGGGTCAGGAGGATCAGTCCCAGTCTCAGCAGCGCGTCCGGGAGCAGCCAGAGGGCCCAAACCGTCCCCAGTAGAATGGCCAGGGAAGCGACCGACAGGATGAGTTGGGGCGAAAGGGAGATTTGGGCGAGCAGCGTGGCGCTCAGGGATCCGACCAGGATGCCCCCGAACACAAAGACGTTGGCCAGTGCGATGATGCCTCCGCGCCGATCGGCTGGAGCTTGCCACTGCACCAGAGCGTTAAGGGGCACCACGATGAAACCGCTGGCGACGCCAAGGAGTGACGTCGATACGAGGAGTCCAACGAAGGCGGGTGACAACAGGGCGAGCAACGCACTCACAACGGCCATCAAGATGGCGCCTAGAGGAATCAGCCCATATTCGACCTTTTCTCCAGAAAGTTTCGCCGCCACCAGGCTCCCCAGGCCGACTCCCAGCCCGAAAGCAGCCAACGGGAGTCCCGATGCAGTATCCGATAGTCCGAGGACTGTTCTGCCATAAACCAGGATGTCCTGACCCAGTAGGCTGACAATGGTCCAATAGGTAACCGATCCGGCTACGGCCAAACCCAGAATCCGCTGGCCGCGGATGGTCCGCCAGGAGCTGACAAGGGTCTCCGCCAGGTTTCCCTCGGAGCGGGCGGGAGCCACGGCTGGGATACGATGCGCGTAGAAAAGTCCTACCGCCGCGGTAAGTGTCAAGACGAGGCCCGGAATCCAGAGTCTTTCCCCGGCAGAGTCCAGCAGCAATCCACCTCCGGCCGTTCCCACGATGATGGCCAGAAACGTCCACATCTCCAGGTAGGCGTTGCCTTTCGAAAGCTGCTCGTGAGGGAGGAGTTCGGGAAGGATTCCGTATTTGGCTGGACTGAAGAGAGCGCTCTGGGCACCCATCAGCCCGAGTAGGAGCAGGCGCAGCAATCCGTTTTCCGGAAAGGCAAATAGTGAGATCGCGACCGCGGACATCAAGCTGACCTCAACCCACTTCATCCAGATGATGATGGAACGCTTGCTAAGCCGGTCCGCTAGCACGCCGGCAGGTAGGGAGAACAACATGAGGGGAAGCGTCAGGACACAAAAGGTAAGTGTCGTCTGATACTGCGAGAGTCGCTGAAATTCAGCATCGCCGCTAACATGTGCTTCGAGTGTTCGAATCGCGAGGAAGGTGACAATCAGTTTCCAGGCGTTGTCATTGAAAGCTCCGAAGAACTGGGAAACGAGGAGGTTTCTGATCCCGTGACGCTTCGAATGCGATTGACTCACCTGGAAACCAATAGAGCAGGTTTTTCGATGCCGATACTCCATCTATACTAGATCCTTACGGTGTTGTCGATGACCTGACGGCTCGTCCCCCAATTTCTCAAGCGACGGGGATGGGATGATATGGGAGATTGCTAGCGGATGACTGCAACGACCGTGCACCGGCAGAAGGGGAGCCTCAACCTCCGTCGCCTGGGTTGGTTTTCGTTTATCGCGCTTGCTTCTGTTTTTCTCTGGCTTACACCGGCGCTCTATCCGCTCAAGATCTTTGTAGTATTTGTCCACGAAACGGGTCATGCGCTGGCTTCCGTGCTGACAGGTGGACAAGTCCTGACCATGGTCGTTACTCCGTTCGAGTCCGGTTACGTCCAGCACATGGGTGGCAATTCGCTACTGGTCGCTTCGGCGGGCTACGTCGGCAGCGCGCTGTTCGGAGGAGGCATGCTCCTTCTGTCCGGGCGACAGAAGTTGGCGAGGAAGACGTTCACCTCGCTGGCATGTTTGTTCGCTCTGGTTACCCTGTGTTTCGTACGGAACGCCTTCGGGGTTGTGTTCGGTCTCAGCACCGCTCTCTTTTTCGGTTTTCTTGCCTGGAAGCAACTACGGAATGCACACTACGTCATTGATGTCCTGGCGGTAATGAGCTCCCTCTACGCGCTCTACGATTTAAGTAGGCACTTCGTGCCGACGGCCAAGGCCGTAAAAGGCTGTTTCGGGACACCCCGGCTGTGACGAAAGGGCGGTCTCAGAGAACAGCTCACTTGATTGAAATTCCGAGACTGTTAAGCGATTTCCTGCTGATTGGGGCCAAGACCGACGCCTTCATCCTGGCCGAAATGACCCAGGTCCCTGCCTTCACCTGGGCCATCCTCTGGAGTGGTTTGTCGCTGCTGGTAGTTTACGCTGCGGGCAAGCAGGCGTTGTACAGGCGCTAACAAGAGTAGGTGCTCTTCTATCCCAAAGCGATGTCGGTTTCACGGTGATGATCCTCACAAAGGCTTCCCGCTTGCTGGCCGAAAAGGCCTCTCGTGGGGAAGGAACGCTTGAAAGCAGCAAGCAAGACCTTCAATTAATTTTAACCTTCGCAGCCGCAACGAACAGGCTACCCGAGCACGAAAGGCCGGGGCGCAAAGCTGAGACCTAAGTTCACCGCGATAAGGTCGATCAGTTGCCGAAAGTGGGCCCGCGAAACCACCTCAAGGAGGTTTTGTCATGAACCGCTTCTTGGCTATTTTCTCGGCAGTCCTCATTCTCTTCTCGATTTCTGTGCTTGTTTTCACACCCAAAATCGCATCCGCCCTGGCGGCATCGCAGCCCGCGGAGTCCATCTTGACGAGCTACGTCAAGCCGCTGGGCCTGAACTTGCGCACGGGCCCGTCGACCGAGCATGGCGTCCTTTGTACGCTTCGCAAAGCCGAAGCAGTCCAGGTAGTCGACGATAGTCGCGACTGGTGGCGGGTCACCACCCGCTGTGGAGGAGGTTGGCTTAGCTCGTGCCCGTCCGTAAACCGGGGTTTTCAGAACTGTAATGTGTTGAATCGTAACTAGTTATTGTACCTCAGACCGCTGACAGAGCGGCTCGACCCAGCCCGATCCAGAGCCCGGACCCCCGGGGGAGGGCGCTTCCCTTAACAGTCTCGGAATTTCAATCAAGTGAGCTGTTCTCTGAGACCGCCCTTTCGTCACAGCCGGGGTGTCCCGAAACAGCCTTTTACGGCCTTGGCCGTCGGCACGAAGTGCCTACTTAAAATGCGCTGATTCGGTGCATACTTCTCCCCGCGTTGGAGCCAGAAACAATAGCGTCAGCCCGAACGGGCTAGGACAGGAGTCGGGCGAGGACGACCAGGTTATAGGTCAGGACGCTGGCATGGACGTAGCTTTGAAAGTGAGGCCAGCCTTTCCAGCTACAGCGGTGGAGACCAAAGGTGTGCTTGAGGGTCCCAATGCACCCCTCGATCCCGGCCCGGAAGCGTTTGAGCTGTTTGTAGACCCAACTGGAACGCACCATGCTCTCGACCGTCAACCCACACTTTTTGGAAAAGGCCACGTCCTGTACCCCCTGCTCTTTGGCCCAGCTCAGGTTGGCCGCCGAGGCAAAACCGCCATCCCAGGCGCTCTGGCGCGGGACCTTCCCGTACAGCTGTCGATGACGCTCTAAGAAGGGTTGCACATAGTTGCTATCGGCTGGATTCCCGCGTTCCACCACACAATCCAGGATCAGCGACGAGGCCCCCGTGCTGACAAACACTTTGTGGCCGAAAACCGTTTCCCGAGGGCTCTTCTTGATAATATCGGTGTGCTCTTCGAAGAGGGAACAGATCTTCTCCTGGGCCGCGACGGCCTCGCCCGAAAGGACCCGTCGTTGAGTCTGCTCGATGACTTGGTGCAACAGCTCCAGATAGTGGGCCAGTTGCGCCGCCCCGGCCAGACTGAGGGGATCGCTCCACTGCGCCGACGCGGCCAGCGCCTGCTCGGCATAGTGGGCCGTCTTGGACGCCACCTTGATCAGATCGCGGTAACTCTCCAGGCGCTTCTTGCCGCGGCGGTTGCGGATGTTCAGGACGCGCCGCTTGGCCCGTCGCGTGTGATCGACGAAGCCGATCCCTTCCCAGTCCCGCAGCCGCCCCAGCCACCGGGTGACGACTCGAATGCCGTCGTCCAACAGCTCACTGTCGAGCGGATAGTGGACGTTGGTCTGGACCGCCGTGGCATCGACCCGAATCCGTTGGCCTTTTTCCAGACCCCGAGCCTGCGCCCAGCGCACCAAGTGGTCGTTGATCGCCTTCCATGTCCCCGGCTCAATCTTCCCCAGGTTCTCCGCCAGGGTGGCTTTGCTGATCGACGCCCCATAGGGCAAGCGACAGAACCTCTGACAGCTTTGCGAATCCACCAGATGAAACTCCAGCTTGCGATAGCTGAACTGATGCAGCTGTTTGATGACGGCACAACGCAGCACCTGCTCGGCCGTCAAACCGGGGGCGCCGACACTGGAATCGACCCTGTCAGAGAGATCTTGTACTATCAGCTCCAGCGTCTGGGGATTGTCGTCCAGGATGCGCGAGATCACCTTCAATTCATTGGCCAGTTGGTGATCGGGCCATGGTGGGGAAAGAGGGCGTTGTTTTTCACGTGTTTTACGCATCTTCGAACTCCTCAAATCGTCGTAAGTCGTTTCAGTTTAGTTGTTTGCACCAATAGACTAGCAAACGACCCTGACAATTTCGGAGCTTGAAAAAGCCCTCTTTCCTCTTCCTTATCAATTACTTACACATTTCCGGACGGGCACTAGCTCAAAGTATCTGGAGAGGACGACTCCCAACTCTGTGCCAGGGTCCCAAGATCTGAGCGTCTCTGCACTGGGTCAAAGCGTGGAAAACTGGCTCCGAGTGATCCAGATCCAGGTCATGGACTTCTGACCTCACAGTCCAAGAATACTCGCGGTGTCGCGATAGATTACCTGCTGGATCTGCTCTTCATTCAGTCGTGGCAGCGCGGTGCCTTCGAGCATCTTGTTGAGACCGAAGAGACCCTCTATTGAGGCCTCGATATTGGTGAAGGGATAGTCGGTACCGAAGAGCAGTTTGTTCCAGACTCCGTATTCCTGAACCAGCATCAGGCTGTGGTAGAGCTGGAAGGGACGGTAGTGGATGGCGCTGATATCGGCGTAGACGTTGGGATGCTTCCTGATCACGACCACGCATTCGTTCTCGTAGGGGTGAGAGAGATGCGCCAGGATGATCTTCACTTCCGGAAAGCGTGTGGCGACCGGGTCGAGGTGTCGTGGCAGCGTGCACTCCAGGGGAGCCTGGGCCACGAACGTAGTGCCGGTGTGCAGTAGCACCGGAAGGTCGTTGTCCTGAGCGTACTGCCACATCGGGTCCAGATCGTGCCCGTCGGGCCTGAAGCCGGCGTACATCGGCATGAGCTTGATGCCCTTCAGACCCAGTTCCTGATGTCCCTGGTGCAGTTCCTCCTGCCAACCCGGCTGGGTGGGATCCAGGGAGAGGAATCCGACCAACGTGTCGGGATGCTGCTGGACGTAGTCCGCCACGAATTGGTCTTCCACCCAGAGACCGCTCAGCCTCGCCTTGCCCCCGAAGACAACGGTGCGCGTGTCCTCGGGAGCCGTGCGCCGGTATTCTGCATAGCGCACCGTCAAGTCCACTTCGGTTCCACCGCGAGCGTGTTTGGCCTGCTCCCGAAACTGGTCGGTGAAGTGATCAGGGTATTGCCAGGTGTGCGAGTGCACGTCAAAGATCATGTTGATTCTCCAGTCAGTCCTGTCCCCAGTCGCGTTGAATCATTCAGGGGGGGGACCTTTCCATCGCCTACGCCGAAGCTTCCATCACCCTAGACGCCCACCATAGAGGTGTCAATACACCCCCATCTCTTCTCTTCGGAGCGGCGCTTGATCTCCCGATCTCGTGCGAATATGATTCCCTCCTTGGGCACCCACTAAAGTTCCTATTGAGTCCCTTTTCCTATGCCGCGACAAAGCGTTGTCGATCTGCCTCCTTCCAGTATCCGGATGATGTTCAATGAAGCTGCCGGAATGGAGGAGGTGCTGCACCTGTCCATTGGGCAGCCCGATTTTGCCACACCCCAGCCCGTGATCGAGGCCATGGTCGAAGCCCTGAGACAGGGCAAGACCAAGTACGCTCTGGACGCGGGTGTCCTGGAGTTTCGAGAACAGATTTGTGCGTACTACTCCCGAGAACACGGAGTGGAGCTGACGCCGGAGGAGGTGCTGGTCACGGACGGTGCGGTTGAGGCCATCACCCTGACCCTACAGGCTTTCATCAGTCCCGGAGATGAGGTCATCCTGTTGGAGCCCGCCTTCGTTGTCTACGCGCCGTTCATCCGGATGATCGGAGGCGTGCCGATTCCGGTCGTGACCCGGGTCGAGGATGGGTATATACCCAACCCCGGGGAAGTCGAAGACGCGATTACACCGAGAACTCGGATGCTTCTGGTCAATTCTCCCTGCAATCCGACGGGTGCAACTTATCCGGTTGAGGTTTTGAAGCAACTGGCAGACGTGGCCCGCAGGCACAACCTGCTGCTCGGCTCGGACGAGGTCTACGAACAGCTCGTATACGACCATCCCGGGCGCTATCCCTCGATGCTGACGCTGGAGCCTGATCGGGATCGACTCTTCGTTTTTCACAGCCTTTCCAAGACCTATGCCATGACCGGTATCCGTGTGGGTTGGGTGGTGACGGGATCTTCCAACTGGCGGATTCTTCAGAAGCTGCATACCTTCACTACCACGGTGGCGAACACACCCGGACAGTGGGCTGGCATAGAGGCCCTTGGTGGGGACCAGAGCTTCATCCCCTCGATGGTATCCGAGTATAAGGCGCGAAGAAATCTGCTCGGTTCACTGCTGGATGGGATGCCCCATCTCTCCAGCTACACCCCGGGAGGGGCCTTCTACCTATTTCCCCGTTTCGATCTGCCCATGGACGCGGACACCTTTTGCCTGCGCCTCCTGAAGGAGGCAAAGGTCTGCTGCATCCCCGGCACCGGGTTCGGTGATTCCTGCCGTCAGGCTTTTAGAATCTCGTATGCCGTTGGACCGGACACCATTCGTGAGGGCATCAGGAGAATCCGACAATGGCTTACCCGATTCTAGTGATCAGCAAGAATGAAATCGTCTCTCGGTTCAAGATCCAGGAGGCCATTGATGTGGTGGAGGAGGCGCTAGCCAACCACGAGAAGGGCACCGACATTCTGCCGGACAAGCTCATCTTCCAAGTCCCCGGCGGGATCAGTGCCTGTATGGCGAGCATGCTTCCTGACCTGGACGTCCTCGCCATGAAGCTGGGCCAGGGCAGGGAAGAGAATCCCAAGCGGGACCTGCCCAACATCATCTCCCAGATCTCGCTCTTCGACCCGGACACGGGCAAGCCCCTGGCTCTTATGGACGGCTCCTGGGTGACCGGACTGAGGACCGGTGCCTCGGCGGCGATCGCCGTGAAACATCTAGCCAGATCCGACGCCAAGACGCTGGGTATACTGGGGGCCGGATTTCAGGGGCGGCACGCCTTGAGGGCGGCTGTCCAGGTGCGCTCTTTCGAAGAGATCAGGGTTTATGACTCATTTCCCAAGACTCTCGACAGCTTCGTCCAAGAGTTGTCTCAGGAGTTGGAACGGACGATCGAACCCGCTTCGGGACCCGAGGAACTGGTGACCCGCAGTGACGTGATCATCAGTTGCTCCAACACCACGGTGCCCATTGTCCAGGAAGAATGGATCCGCCCCGGAACCCACTTCTCCTGCATGGGAGCAGACCAGGCCTGGAAACAGGAACTGGCAGAAGGGGTGCATGCCCGATGCACGATCTTCGGAGACCACATCGACCAGATTTGCCATCTGGGAGAGGTTTCACAATCGATAGAAAAAGGATTGTTGACGCGCTCCCAGATCAAGGGAACGCTGGGTCAGGTCCTGACCGGGGCCATCGCAGGAAGGACTACAGCGGAGGAGGTCACCCTTTTTGATGGCACCGGGATGGCGATCCAGGACGCCGCCGTGGCCCGGCGCGTCTACGATCTGGCCGCGCGAGAGGGCTTCGGGGTGTGGGCCGAGCTCTAGCCCGGATTTCTCGTCGCTTGTCGTAGCGAGGCGCCGCAAGGGCCGTCCTGGCAAGGCTTGCGACCGAGGCCCCCGCAGTCGTACTCGTGCAGTACGTCGAGGAGGCCGACGGAGCGTAACACAGCCAGGACGGATGTTTGCGGCGACGCAGTAGACCAGCGATGAGAAATGCGGGCTAGTTGCAGAGACCTCTCATGTCAAAACGGCTACAGGGAAAAATCGCAATCGTGTCCGGTGCGGGATCGGTGGGCCCAGGTTGGGGCAACGGCAAAGCCACTGCGGTGCTCTTTGCCCGAGAAGGAGCGGCAGTCTTTGCGGTCGACATCAACCTGTCTGCTGCTGAAGAAACCAAAAAGATCATCGAGGATGAGGGCGGTCGCTGCACTAGCTGGCAGGCCGATGTTTCCCAGAATGCAGAGGTCCAGGAGTTCGTCGATGCCTGTCTCGCCGAGTATGGCCGGGTCGATGTTCTTCACAACAACGTGGGTATTCTCGAGGTCGGTGGGCCTGTCGAACTTTCCGAGGAAAAATGGGATCGAGCCCTGGCCGTGAATGTGAAAAGTATGTTTCTGACCTGTAAGTACGTGCTTCCAATCATGGAGCGCCAGGGCAGGGGGGCCATCGTCAACGTCTCCTCGATTGCAGCGATCCGTCACCTCGGATATGACGCGGTCTCCTACAACGCATCGAAGGGCGCCGTGGATTCGCTGACCCAGAACATTGCGGGACAGTATGCGGACAAGGGGATCCGGGCAAACTGCATCTTGCCAGGCTTCCTCAACACACCCATGATCGTGGAACCGTTGAAGAACGCCTATGGGCCTGGGGGTGTTGACGAAATGGTGCGAAAACGCGATGCGATGGTCCCGATGGGGACCATGGGAGATGGTTGGGACGTGGCCTATGCGGCGCTGTTCCTGGCCTCCGACGAAGCGAAGTACATCACGGGTGCGAAGCTTGTTGTAGACGGCGGGGTTACCAGTAGACTGAGGGTTTAAGCGAGTGACGAACAAGATTGGTATCGGCATCACTGGGTCGGGATTCATGGGCAAAACCCATGCTGAGGCAGTGCTAACGCTGCCCCAACTTCAACTGGTGGCCTTTTCAGGAGGAAGCCGCGCACCCGGACTGGCCCAGCAGTATGGGGTAGCGCATGAGCCAGATGCAGAGAGCCTGGCACGCCGTTCGGATATCGATGCCGTCATCGTGACGACGCCCCACCACGTGCACATCTCGGAAACGCTGGCGGCGCTCGAAGAGGGTAAGCACGCCTTGGTGGAGAAGCCACTGGCGACTTCGATCGAGGACTGTGATCGCATGATCGAGGCGGCCTCGAGTAGGGGATTGACCCTGGGAGTAGGCTACCACCAGCGGTTCCGCATCAATAACAGTGAGGCCTGCCGGTTGGTTCGCGAGGGAGCTATCGGAGACATTCTGACCATCCAGGTGTCGATGCTCTCGGAAGGCTCGCTTCGGGACGGAGGAGGTTGGGCCTGGTGGGACGATTCGAGAAGCCTTGGGCACATCCTCAACTCGGCACCGCACGGCGTTGACCTTCTGCGCTGGATGATGGGTTCCGACGTGGCTTCGGTCAGTGCTCTTTGCCGAACCTTCCTCAGTGATGCGCCCGTCGAAAATACAACACTGGCCCAGATGAGCTTCGAGAACGGAGCGCTCTGCAGTTTGTTCTCGACCAACGTCATGGCCGATCCGGGTTTTGTGGAAGAAACCTTTCGTTTCCGAATCATCGGCTCCAAAGGACTGATAGACCTGGACCCCTACGGAGATCTGAAGATCGCTAACAACGGCACCTGGCAGACGGTTTCGACTCAACCGGCTGCCGAATACGTGGCGGCCGACGTGCCGATCAATCCAACCCGGATAGAGGCCTACAAAGCACAGATTCAGGCGTTCGTGGATGCAATCGAAGGCAAGCGCTCGGCCCTCGATGGCCGAGCTGGAGTCGAGGTATGTATGGCCATCTTGGAAGCTTCACGCAGCAATTCGGTGGTGCAGCTTCGTTGAGGCAACCCTCTCGACCCTTGTGTTTCTTGAAGTCGGTTTCGTCGCTGACGCTGTCCCTGTTCCTGCTGATCCCGGCAGCGTGTCATCGATCCGCAGAGGATGACTCGGTCGATTGGCCCGTCTATTTGGGAGATGCTGGGGCCTCACACTATTCTCCTCTGACTCAAATCAGCCGCGACAATGTCGATCGGCTCGAGGTGGCCTGGACCTATCGGGCCGGTGAGTCAGCCAAATCCTCGCAAATCCAGTGTAACCCCCTCATCATCGGAGATCGTCTCTACGCGACCTCTCCCGGCCTCAAGGCGTTCTGTCTGGACGCAGCGACCGGCAAAGAGATCTGGACATTCGATCCCCGGCAGGGAAGGGACCTGGGTTCTGTTGGTGTCAATAGAGGAGTTGTCTACTGGGAGCGCGATCAAGCTCGGCGGATCTTCTACTCGGTCGGCCGTCGGTTCTTCGCTCTCGACGCCGACAATGGCCGGCCCGTGGTTTCCTTCGGCGAGGAGGGTGAGGTCGATCTGCGACTAGGACTAGGTATCGATGATTTCGAGGGTCTGTCCTTGAATAGTACGACACCGGCGGCCGTCTACAAGGATCTCCTGATCGTCGGTACCCGGGTCGGAGAGGGTCCCGGGAGAGCGGCTCCCGGCCACATCCGAGCCTTCGATGCCATCACGGGTAAGATTCGCTGGACCTTCCACACCATACCCCGCCCTGGCGAGCCGGGTTATGAAACCTGGCCGCCCGATGCCTGGAAGTACACCGGTGGAGCCAACTCCTGGGCCGGTATGACCGTCGATCATCGCCGGGGGATTGTATTTGCCTCCACTGGATCGCCCACCTTCGACTTCTGGGGAGGGCGGCGAAAGGGTCAGAACCTCTACGGGAACTGTGTGCTGGCCATCGATGCCCGCACCGGAGAGCTTCGCTGGCACTTTCAGACAGTGCATCACGACCTCTGGGATCGCGATCTTCCGGCTCCACCGAATCTTGTGACGGTGACGCATGACGGGCAAGAGGTGGACGCGGTCGCCCAGATCACAAAGTGGGGCTTCGTATTTCTACTGGATCGTGAAACCGGAGAACCGCTCTTCCCCGTCGTAGAAACGCCCGTGCCCGCCTCCGATCTCGAAGGTGAGGAAGCCTGGCCCACCCAACCTATCCCGCAGAAACCACCGCCCTTCTCACGCCAATCCTTCACCGAGTCGGATGTCACCAATATCTCTCCGAGTTCGCGGGAAGCGGTGCTGGCGCGCTTCCGGCAGATCAGGAGTAGCGATAGGTTTGAACCCCCCAGCACCCAGGGGACACTCATCTTTCCCGGCTATGACGGTGGAGGGGAATGGGGTGGGGCGGCGTCGGAGCCTTCCAGTGGACTTCTGTACGTCAATTCCAACGAGATGCCTTGGATTCTCACAATGGTCAGCACTGACGAGAAGGCGCTTCCGGGAGCCGAGGTTTACAAAATTCACTGTGCCGGTTGTCATGGGTCCAAGAGATTGGGCGATGCTCACAGCAACAATCCGCCGCTGCCAGTCGAAAAGATCTATCCCCGAGAAGAAACTCGGGATGTGATCAGGCGAGGAAAAGGACGGATGCTGGGACTGCCGCAGCTTTCGGCTCAGGCGACCGAAGCGGTGATTGACTTCCTCGCAGGGTCGGATCCGGCCAAAGTCCCGACCTGGGCCGTGCCTCCGCCTGAGATCCGGTACACCTTTACCGGCTATAACCGTTTTTTCGACCTGGAGGGCAATCCGGCCATCAAGCCTCCCTGGGGGCAATTGACGGCGATCGACCTCAACCAGGGAAGCATCGTCTGGCAGGTACCCCTGGGTGAGTTCGAGGAGCTGACGCAGAGAGGAATTCCCCAGACGGGAGCCGAGAACTACGGAGGGCCGATTGTGACGGCTGGTGGTCTCCTCTTCATCGGAGCGACCCGAGATCAGAAATTTCGCGCCTTCGATCGGGAGTCCGGAAAAGTCCTGTGGGAAACCCGACTACCAGCCGGAGGTTACGCCACTCCGGCGACCTACTCAGCTGGCGGTCGCCAATACGTCGTCATCGCCGCGGGGGGGGGCAAGATGGGAACCCCCTCCGGCGACAGCTACGTCGCTTTCGCCCTGCCTCATCAGGGGAAAGAGGGAAAGTAGGAACCCACACGAAGAAGGCAGTGCTGCACCAGGCGACCGCGAAACAGGGAGCCCCTGTGCTGGGCCTTCAGCCGCCACCACCCTTCGCCATTGTCGGTAGAGTACCTCCTTCTCCTTGATGGCCCAATCTACCGCTGCTCCGATTCCTGCGCCGATTCCGGCGTAACCGACGACGGTCATCATCGCGTCCCTTTGACCCGTTTCGTTCTCTATGATGGCGGCAAAAGGAAGTACCGCTAGCCCGCCTACGATGGCTCCGATCAGGGTCCCTTTCATAACGTTGTCCCTGACCTCGCGGGTGGCGCTCACGATCTTCCGGACCTCTGACTTCGGAAGGACTCTCTCGGTTCCGGTCTGATCCGTTACGGTCAGATCAAGTGCTCCTGAGCTACTCAGAGCGCAGTCCATGCGTTCACCGCTATTGAGAGTCACGAGCATCCGGGTACCTGACGGTTGTCCGTCGAGTTTTTCCCATCGTCCCGGAATCACTCCAGCTTGAAGCGAAACGAGGGACAAGAGAACCAACACCATCACACCGATGAGGTTTTTGACTTTCATTTTTTCTCCTCCGCCGGGGAATGTGATTTTCGGGAATTGCCCGGCTCAGAGGCGGTCAAAGTTTCTTTCTAGAAGACGTTTCAGGTGAGTTGCTCCCTGCACGTAGATCACCTTTTGGCAGTAACACTTTCAGTGTAGAAGAGGCAGGGACATCCTGAACCCAGGGTAGCTCGCTTCGCATTGCAACCCTGAGCTACTCGCGGTGACGCCTTCGGCGTAGGTGATGGAATCCTACGAAGGGAGAAGTTTCTTTCCGGAATCCGGGTCAAGACCCTGAGCAGGTGCCACTGATCCGGCTCGCAGCCGACAGCCCACTGGGCTAAGAGCATCGCCAGGTTTTCGCCCTACACTGGCCGTGGAGACCCTCCCGGGGCACCGGCGATTGGAACCGGATCGGAGGCCACTGGACCGAGTGCATACTCGCTGGGTCCGAGCCGCAGGTTCATCTGAAGAACGTCCTCCCGGGATACCTTCTTTCCGCTGTAGGCTGAGATTCTTCCCATGATGGCAGTCAGTGTGGACTCGGCGACCTGACGGGCCTCGTTGATCGGTTTTTCAGTGCGGATGGCCGTGACCAGGTCAGTGTGCTCCTGAACGTAGGCTCGAGGCTGGGGCCCCTCGTAGACCCAATTTACGTTACCGTCCAGGTCGTAGATTGTATCGAGGCAGTTGGTATAGCCCTTGGTTCCCACCACCATTTCCGAGATGTCATTGTGACAGCCATTGATCTGCCGGCATCGGCTGTGAAGATGCACCCCACCTGGAAAACTGTAGTCCACCTCGAAGAAATCGTATTGATTGCCCGTGACGCGGCGCAGCCGGCCGCCTGCCCCCGAAGCGCTCTGAGGCACTTCACCTGTGAACCAGTGGATCACATCCAGGTTGTGCACATGCTGCTCTACGATGTGGTCGCCGGAAAGCCAGCTCCAGTTGACCCAATCCCGAATCATCCACTCCATATCGCTCCAGCCGGGCCGCTGAGATCGATACCACAGCTGACCCTGCATCCAGTGGCATCTTGCTGAGACGATCTGGCCGATGGCCCCGTCTGCTACGCGCTTCTGGGTCTCAATGTAGGAGAATTGGTGGCGGCGCTGGGTGCCGGCGACGATGCAGAGGCCTTTCTTTTCGGCTTTCTGGGAGGACGCCAGAATCGAGCGGATTCCCCAGGGATCGACGGCGGCGGGCTTTTCCATGAAAACGTGCTTGTCCGCAGCGACGGTAGCAGCCAGATGAGAAGGCCGGAAATGAGGTGGGGTAGCGATGATGACCAGGTCGACGTCTGAATCCAGAAGCTTCTGGTGGGCGTCGAATCCCAGGAGACAGCGTTGATCTGGGATGGTCTGGTCCGAATCTTGAAGCTTCTTTCTGGTTGCGTCGATCTTGTCCTGAAACAGGTCGGCCAAGGCTGTGATGCGGATGTTGGGAGCCGATTCCAGTAGATCCAGCGCGGCTCCCGTCCCACGTCCACCGCAGCCGATTAGGCCCGCTTTCAGAGGCGGACCCGCCGGGACGTCTCCGCTGGCCCTGAGCAGCGGAGTTGCGCTCAGTGTCAGGGCCGTGGAAGCGGTCGCCGAACCTAGAAATCTCCGTCTGTTCATTGTTGTCTTCTCGGATTCTTCCATAGTGAGGCCCTCCAGATGAGACCAGGGAGTGTTAGCTTTCGATGTTCTTAAGTACTCTTGCACTCGACGCGATGTCAAGCTGCTCTCGAACCCCGATTCCAGAGCCGCACGATAGGGATTACGGATCCTGGTATACTCGGCGGCGTAGCGATTCCCCCTACTGTGGGCAGCTTTACGAGAAACTAAAATGCTCAACAAGAACATCATGCTCATCGGAGGCGGCAATATGGGATCGGCCTTGGTCAAGGGAATTCTAAAGGCCAATCTCGCGTCACAGGAGAGGATTACAGTCGTGGACGTCCACACCGGGAAGCTCGAAGAACTGAGCTCTGAGTGTGGAGTACAGGTAGATACACATGCGGGGCCTCATATGGCTAAGGCTGAGGTCATCATGTTGGCTGTTAAACCGCAGGTTCTGAACGATGTAATCGATTCCCTTCGCGATTCCATCCGTTCCGAGCAGCTCGTCATCTCGATCGTGGCGGGGGTCGAAACGACCTACATTCGAGACCGCCTGGGCAAGAAGAACCCAGTGATCCGGGTCATGCCGAACATCGCGGCTACCGTGGACGCCGCCGCCAGCGCGCTGGCCGGATGTGATCCCGTGAGCGATGAGGACTATCAGGTGGCGGAAGCCATCTTCGGGGCAGTGGGAATGGTAGTCCGGGTTGAAGAGAATCTCCTGGATGCGGTTACCGGGCTCAGTGGCAGCGGACCCGCCTACATCTACATGGTCATTGAGGCCCTCTGCGACGGTGGAGTGAAGATGGGCCTCCCGCGCAACGTAGCGATGACACTGGCGACGCAGACGGTATTGGGAGCCGCCAAACTGGTCCGCGAAACCGGCGAACATCCTGCAACTTTGCGCGATCAGGTCACGACACCCGGGGGAACGACGATTTCGGCCGTGCACGAGCTGGAAGAGCGAGGGTTGAGAGCCATGCTTATCAGCGCCGTAGTGACGGCTACCGAGCGCTCGCAAGAGCTGAACCGAATGGCGCGGGAAAAAGATTGAATGCTCGACCTCTCCCTAGCAGGCCCTGATTTTTGAAGTGAAGAAAGATCGTCCTGCTCGATACACCGCCGGGGATTGCCAGAGATATTGGCTTTGACGATTTTCGACGATTGTTGGTCTCTGCTCGGATCGCCCGCAAAGCTGATCAGGCGATCCTTATTCTACTTGGCCTTTTCTTGTTCCTGCCGGTACTTGATCGCGGCTTCCAGCTTCTTCTGTTCCGCCTTCAGCACGGCCTCCGGTATTTTGGCCGGGACGACGGGTGTGCGGTCAAGCTTGTCCTGCCGGTCCAGTGAGCGGAGCTTGATTCCGCGATACCAGATCGGATCGCGGTGATCCTGGAGCTTCAGGAAGGCTCCGCGAGCGGCCACATCGGCACCACGTTTGCTAAGCAGGTCGACATTCCAGGCCCGCTTCGGGTCGGAGTAGTCGAACCCGATCACCTTGACGCCGTTGAGCCAGTGCTGAATCACAGTTCCCTTACCGATGATCCGACCGGTATTCCACTGGCCAACAGGCTTGGTCGCATCGTGGGAAGGGGCCATACAGAAGTACAGGGATGCGGCACTGGAGCGCGGGTTCTTTCCGTCTCCGTGACCCTTGTTGTCAAGGATCTGGTATTCGTACTGGCCGGGACGGTAATAGACTCCGCTATTGCTTCCCTCGGCCACCTTCCACTGGAAACGGAGTTCGAAGTCGTCGGGGATTCTCCTGGCTGGGTAAATGAGGTCGCCGCCGTCTCGAGCGCGAAAGATAGAGTCGTCTTCGACTACCCAGTTGCCGCTTTGTTGCCAGCCTTGCAGGTCTTGTCCGTTGAATATCAAGACGAAACCGGCCTCCTTCTCCTCTGTGGTCAAGGTATTGGGATTGCCAGCCCTCGCCTGGGATAGAGACAGGCAGAGAGAGAGCAGCAGTGGGATTGTAATCGATTGAAAACAGGTATTGGTCATTGTGTTCTCGTCCGTTGATACTCTCATGAATCTCAACTTGATGTTTGCTTTTTTTCGTCTTGATCATCCCTGGGCTAAGCATCGGCTAGGAGGTCGTGCAAAAGTTCATCGAACCGAGCCCTGACTTTTTGTAGGACGGGCACTCCTGCCCGTCGCCGTCCTTGACGGGCAGGAGTGCCCGTCCTACAACCGACACGGTGCTATCGATGTCGCGGTAAGAGACAACCCTGTTTCTTTCTCGAATGGGGCAGCACTGCCGGGGGAGACCCTAAGCTGAAGTTTCTGCACTCTCTTCGGCCGATGGCTTGGAAAAAGAGATTTCCCAGAATCGCCCATTCATGACCCATTCGCAGCGAGGCCTGATTCCGGATGGAAGCAGGTTCAGAGGAGGCATAGAGGTGAAGAGATCGTTACGCCAGATCATGAAACGGGCCCAGAGACGATCGCGTTTGCTCGGCTCGATACCTTCATCGAAGACGGAAATGATCCCACCAACTCGAGTGACGCGGATCATCTCCAAGAGGGCGTTCGGTATCTGATCGCCGAATTGGTTGAGCGCACCGTAGTGGATCACGGAATCGAAAGACTCGTCCGCGTAGGGAAGCTGGAACGCATCGCCCTGCAGGAGACGGACCTCGGTGCCGAGCCGTGCAGCCCGACGACGGACCTTCTGGATCATGGTAGGTGATAGATCGAAGGCATGGAGCTCGCCGGTCGGTCCGATACTGTTGAGGATCGGCTTCAAGTTGTCTCCCGGCCCGGTGCAGTGATCGAGGACTCGAGCACCCGGATGTAGGCCAAGTCGAGTAATCAGGCGCTTTCGTTCCGAGGGAAGCCAGCACCAGGACAGGATTGAGAAAGCAATCATGAGTATCCAATATCCGCGCGACTGGGCCTCCAGCGACTCAATTCGATCTTCTAGGCTGGGCTGATGCAATGTCATCTTCGGTTATTCCAACGGCCAGCCGCTGTAGTCGTCGAGATGGTTGGATTCATGCCGACCAACCGGGTCCTGGGGGATAGCGACGGCAACGTAGTTGTGGCGGAATCGGGGAGCTGACAGGTGACCCTGGAGATATTTTTCATAGAGCTGCTCTGCTCCAACTGTCTGTTCCAACTTCCAACCTTCTTCCTGCAGGAAGGAACCCAGATGGTCGGGATCGATGCAGAATCGCCTGGGCTCGCCCATCAACCGCGTCGCGACAGTTCCGGCTGCTCTCATGGGCAGAGGCCGACTAGTGCCCGTCTGGTAGAGGGGATCCAGGGCAAGCCGGCTCCCCGGGCTCGCCACTGTCCGTAGTTCTCGGAGCGTCTCACGAACGGTCTTGTCAGTGAGATATTCCAGGACGCCTTCGCACAGAAAGAACGCGGGTCTGCTCGACTCGAAGCCTGCCTCCAACAGACGGGCGGCGAGCGAATCTCTTTGGAAATCGACGGTGACGAAGCCAACGGTGTCGGCGTATCCTGAGCTGGTCAATCGAGCCCTCTTGTGGGACTGCGTCGCGGCGTGGTCTACCTCAAAGAATCGCAGGCCCGGTCTTCCCAACCGGAGCGCACGTGAATCATAGCCGGCTCCCAGAATGACGACCTAGTCCAACTCTTTCCTGGTGGTCTCGAGGATCTGCTCGTCGAAGAAACAGGTGCGACCGCCAACGTTGACCAGGAGCTCACGAAACCATGGCCATCTGGCTGCCCTTGTGCGTAACAGGGGGAGTAAACTCCGCCACCCCGCCCTTAGAAACAAACGAGCGTAGGGGTCCTGGACCGGACCCGACTGCGAGGTCAAAGCTGCCCGCGCGAGCGTGGTGATTTGAGCTGTCGTAGATGCCGGACGGAATCGCACCGCTAGGTGAACCTAAGAGAATTTCAACTGGAAATCAAAAATCTTCAGAGAAACAAGAACCCTCTGTCTCAGTTCAGCAGTATAGTACGCCCGTGGACGAGGTGTCGGCCCGTTTTCAATTGAGCCCGTTTACATAGGAAATGACCATGGTCAAGCGTTTAGTCGTTTACGGAGCCGGCTACCCTGATGTGGTTAAACTGGTCGATCGCATCAATGCCGTCGAAAGCCAATGGGAGATCGAAGGCTTTATTGACGACCTACCGGAGAATCAAGACTCCACCTTCATGGGATATCCTGTCCTGGGAAACGCCGAAATAATTGGTCGGCTGGTGACCACCGGTACGTGGTTCTTCAACAACGTCTACAGAACCACCTCAGCACGTGCGAAAATAATGCTTCGATTGACTGCAGCGGAGTGTAAGCTGGCTACCTTGGTAGATCCCTCGGTCGATCTGAAATATACCCAGGTCGGTGAAGGGACCATTATCAACAAAGGGGTTGGCTTGGGAGCGAACGTTAAAATAGGAAAAAACTACGCGGTTCGTTACAACAGCATAATCAACCATGACAATGTCGTTGAAGACGGTGTCTTTGTTGGACCTGGTGTGACTTTAAGTGGTCATGTCACGATCCGGGAAGGTGCTTTTCTAGGAGCCGGTAGCACCATTCTCGAGCACCTTGAGGTCGGACCCCATTCCGTGGTCGCTGCGGGTTCCGTCGTGCTCAAGAACGTCGCTCCTGGTGCCCGGGTGGCTGGCGTTCCCGCCGAGCCCATCTAGTCAACAACAGTGCAGATGATTGATGTCCAATGCGAATTGATGAAGGTCTGATTTTTCAAGAATATGGCGTCCTGGGAGAGGATCTGGAACTACAAGAGTTGATCCGCGAGTGTGCTTTGGCCTCGCGGAAAGCCGGACAATCAACCCTCGAAAACTGGTTTCAGCCCAACCCAAAGGCAAGCTGGGAAGTGTCGGAGGAGGCCTTGAGGTGTTTGCTGGATGAGGGAAAGGACGTCAGTGACATTCGTACCGAGAAGGAGCTCAGCAATTGCCTGGTCTTTCACACCAGAAATCTTCCCGGATCTGTGATCGATGATCAGGTGCTCTCGCTGCGCGGCCGGGTCGACCGAGCCGTGGAGTCATGGCTGGGGTCACTTTTTGAAGATGATGGGTTCTCGATCGGTGTCACCGGACACTTCTGGTACCCTCCGGGTGGGTACATGGGATGGCATACCAACCATCGAAACCCCGGTTGGAGAGTCTATGTCAATTATGCTGAGCAGCCGGGAAAGTCATTCTTTCGCTACCGTGACCCCGAAACCGACCGGATTGTGACGAGCGTGGACGACACCTGGAACCTGCGGTTGTTTCGGGTGAGTTCTGAAGTACCGCTTTGGCACGCCGTCCACTCCGACACCCACCGACACAGCTTTGGATACCGAATCACCCGCAAAACGGCCGCAGGCTGAAACCGTGAGGCCATCTGGCATCGA
This sequence comes from Acidobacteriota bacterium, assembly GCA_965222655.1. GTDB lineage: Bacteria > Acidobacteriota > UBA6911 > RPQK01 > JAJDTT01 > CAUZIZ01. Next base: position 15,295 of record CBDCUP010000020.1, on the reverse strand, counting down.
CTATTCGGTCGTCGTGCCCGTCTACAACAGCCAAGAGACTCTCCGCGAACTGGTCCATCGAATCAGGCGGGTATTCGGCGATATTACGGAACACTACGAAGTGCTCCTGGTCGATGACGCGAGTTCGGACGATAGTCCGACAATTGCGTCTTCTCTAAGCCAGGAAGACAGACGAACCCGGGTGGTACGGCTGGAACGCAACGTCGGGCAGCACTGCGCGATCGTGCAAGGGTTCAATGAGAGTCGTGGTGCTCGCGTGATCGTCTTGGACGACGACTTGCAGCATCCTCCGGACGAGATACCCAGAGTCGGACCGGATAGTCCGGATGTTCCAGAAGTCGAGACAGGAGAAAAGGTGCACAACATACTGCAGCCGTGGAGAGAAAGACGGAGAGATTCTTGATGCCGGACTTCAAATCTTGTCCGGCCCGGGAAAGCACGAGGGAATAGAGCATCACCGAAGCAATGATCAGACTAGTTGACAAGCCAGAATAGAGTTGGCTTTGAAAGAGAAAGGAGAAAGCGATGGCCAACCAAAACCAAGGGATCCAGGGTCGGCTACTCTTGTGGTTGTAACCCGTCACGACGACAGAGATGCGGAACACACAGATCAGGAAAAGTACTTCGGTAACGAATGGTCTGGGAATGCGCCAGGACCAGAGCGACGAGTCGGTGCTAATCAGATAAAGGAGCGCGGCTGTCACGGCTGCAACCCATCCCAGCTGAATCAACCTGGTCTGGTGGGTAGCAGAGGAGCTCCTGAACGAGAGCAGGACGGAACAGAGGCAGACCGCGCAGAGCAACCCGAACAAAGACTTGATCGAGATGTCAACCATCGGATGGGTCTGAAGGGACTCAAGCGTTTCGGCAATGAATCCAAGTCCACCTGAAACCACAAGCAGGCTGGCGCACGCAGACCACGATTTGGAGATTCCGAACAGTCTGAGAAGGGCAGACAACGCGACGTAGTAACTCAATGCGATGATGACGTCTGCAACGACGAAACCCAGTTCGCCAAAGAGGCCGACGAGCATAGCGTGGGGAAACAGAGGAGGAAAAGGCGGCAACAGACCCTCTTGCAAACGCTCAAAGACAATGTTTTCACCGAGATTCAGCTGCGAAAGCGATGCTATCGCTGGATAGAGCTGGATATCGCCCACCCGGTACATAGCAAGAATCGACAGAGGCTCCTGGGGATGTTGCAGACTGGAAACAAGCCAGTAACTGAGTGCTTTAACTGCGACCAGAAAGAGAAAAACTCGTGCATAGATCTCGCGGGGAAAGATTGTCTCGAGGAATAGGACCCTGGGGGACGGATCTGGCTGGGATTGCGGCAAGTTTCGTCTCAGATTACGAAGCGTGTCTCGGCAGCAGCATGCATTCGTGACGCGCAGTGTACTTGGTCAGCGACGCCCCCGGGCTGGCGCGATATCATCCAGCAGGAAACTCTGCCAGACTCCAGGAACTATCGCCTACACCAAAGGTGTTATTGCGCGCAGCCCAGGGTTGCAATGCGAAGCGAGCTACCCTGGGTTTGGGTACCTGTCAGTCGCTACGCTGTAAGCGTTGTTGCCATCAACTTACCGGTCTGCAATAACCCCGATGGGGTAAAATACGTGACCGAACTTGACCCAGGGTAGCTCGCTTCGCATTGCAACCCTTATAGTTGGGAAGGTACTGAGATCGGGAAGATGGGAGCGGCAAGTAGCCGTAGCCGCCTTTCTTTCTTTTTTGCTACTTTTTTCGGTTCATCCGGTAAATGGGGAGGTGCCGCCAGTCAAAGGTAGGCCATGGAAACTGCCGCACTATGCAAACCGTGGAAAAACAAGTAGTTCTGGAGGAGAACTGGCAAGTGCTCGCAGTTGTTTTTCCACCGTTCGCACAGCGCTTGGAAAACTCCGTATCACGGGCTTGCTGGCCCGGTTCGATGTCGCTCGGAGTTTTCCACAGTTCCCACGGCCTCTGCTACTGCAGCCGACTATATGGACAAGCGAACGGGGAGCAGATTTGGGATCCGGAAGGTGCCAACCACGTCCCCACCTCCCCATTTACCGGATGACCCCTTTTTTCTTTCTTTGTGGAAGGTGTGGATGGTGTGCAAAAGTGTGGAGTCGGGAGCTCGATAGTCGACTCCCAGGACGCTCGGGTCCGTCACGAATGCCAACCCTTATCGGGAGGACGATTAAGCCCAGACTTTCGGACGGACCCTGGGCCGGATTTGGACGAATACTCAGATGCTGTCCGCTCAGGAGGACTTCTATAAGGAATTCGCCGCCCCCGGTTTGCGTCCGACGAAACACCAGAGAAGGGGAGAGGAGCCATGAAGCCGATTGAGGAGCAGACCATTGGAGTGTGGGTGGGCCTGGACTGGGCCGACCAAGAGCATGCCTACGCGCTGCGGATGTCGGGCTCGAGCGAAATCGAGACCGGCGACGTCAAACAAACACCGGAGGCCCTGCAGAGCTGGATCAACGGGCTGAGAGAAAGGAGCGGAGGCGGCTGGGTCGCGATCGCCGTCGAACAGAGCCGGGGAGCGCTGCTGTATGCGCTGATGGATTACGATTTTGTGTTGATCTACCCGATCAACCCGAAGTCCTTGAGCCGCTACCGTGGAGCCTTCTATCCCAGTGGAGGCAAAGACGACCCGAGGGATGCGGATCTGGTGCTGGACTACCTGCTCAAGCATCGGGAACGGATTCGATTGTGGGAACCCGAATCGCCGGAGGTGCGCTCCCTGCGCCTGTTGTCCGAGCAACGGCGCAAGCTGGTCGATCTGCGCGCGGACTTGACCAATCAGTGGACCGCCAACTTGAAGAACTACTTTCCTCAGGCCCTGAAATGGGTCGGCCCGCTCAAAGGGAAGACGGCCTGTGATTTCCTGAACCGTTGGCCCAGCCTTGAGGCCTTGCAGCGGGTCAAGCCGACCACGATTCGCCGCTTTCTCAAGAGCCATCGGGTGGGGGGCAGCGAAAAGTTGCACTCCAAGCTGGAGGAGATCAAGCAGGCCCGGGCGCTGACCCACGATGCGGCCATTGTGACGGCGGCTAGCCTGATGACTCAGAGCTTGGCGGGACAGATCCTGCACTTGAATGAGTCCATCCAGCGGTTTGATGCCAAAATCGAGGAACTCTTCAACCACCACCCCGACCATTTCATTTTCAGCAGTCTGCCCGGCTCTGGAAAGGCTCTGGGACCGCGGCTCTTAACTCTCTTTGGGGAGGATCGGGATCGTTTCCAATGCGCCGCGGAGGTACAGACCGTCTCCGGCATCGCCCCCCTGCTGCGAAGCAGTGGCAAGACCCGCATCGTGTCTTACCGTTGGGCCTGTCCCAAGTTCGTCCGCCAGGGCGTTCACGAATTCGCCGCTCACTCCCGGCACTGGTGCCCCTGGGCGCAAGCGTTCTACCAGATGCAGCTCAGCCAAGGGAAAGATCATCACGTCGCGGTGCGCTCTTTGGCCTTCAAGTGGCTGCGCATAATCTACCGCTGCTGGAAGAACCGGGTCCCCTACGACGACGCCATTTATGTGGCTTCTTTGAAGGCGAACAACGCCCCTTTGCTGGCCTTCTTGTAGAGAGCAATCAAGCTGTGGAAAAAAATGCAACCGGCTGAAAAAAAACTTGAAAAAACACTTGACTTGAAACCTCAGATGTCTGGGCTACACGCAATAACGCCTTTGGCGTAGATCGGAACGCACTCGTAGCTCCATTCCAATTCCGATCTAGTCTGTGGCTGGTGCGAGAAGCTAACTCGAGCGGCGGTCTGACCCACGTCGGTAGAATACACCATCTCAGAGATTGAATATCCAAATGGGGTACGAGCCTTCCTTCTCGATCATAATCATCACCTACAATCGGGCTCACTACCTGGAGAGTTGTCTTCGTCGCCTGGAATTGCTGGACTACTCCAACTTCGAAGTGGTAGTGGTCAATGGCCCCTCTACTGACGAAACTGAGAGGGTTCTGCAGCTCTTCCCCAGGGTACGAATCTGTGTGACGGAGGAAGGAAATGTGTCGAAATCGCGCAACGTCGGACTGCATGTCGCCGAGGGGGAGTTGGTGGCATTCATTGACGACGATGCCTTGGCATCTAGAGACTGGCTAAAGGAGCTCTCGGCGAGCTTTGACCACCCTGCTGTTGGCGGGGTTGGCGGACTGGTGTACGGGTTGAATCCAAGACGCGTGGACTTCTCTTACGGGATCGTCGACATCTATGGCCGGGTAGACCCTGTCCGATCCCAGGCTGGTGACTACAACCATCCCAATGGTTACAGGTTCAACAGCGTCATGGGAACAAACTGTGGTTTTCGGCGTTTGGCACTTTCCCAGATCGGGCTGTTTGACGAGGAGTTCGACTATTACCACGACGAGGCGGACATCTGCCGGCGCCTGATCGGTGCAGGTTGGAAGATTACTTTTAGTCCTGGAGCAAGGGTTGTTCACCTCTCAGCCACGGGGCCGACCCGATCGAGCCGGTTCGACGTGAACTGGCATACGATCTTGAAGAACACGGTCTACTTCGCCCTGAAACATGGATCTGAACGAAAATGGAGATGCCTGCACTCCTGTAGGGCCATGGAGGTCATCTGTCGGAGTCGTTTTCTCGAGTTCACCCGATGGTTTCTGTCTCGAAAGGTGAGTCTCCAGTCGTACTGGAAGATCCTGAGAGGTGCCTATTCAGGCCTGTGGGCTGGCTATCAAAAGGCGAGGTCCACTTCTTTCATCAGCTTGCCTGTTCCCTTGGAGGAGGGAGGGGGAATCCGTCCCTTCCGTCCGTCTTATCTGGGACGAGTTCCTTGTCAACCATCGCGCCATGAGCCCGCTGAAGCGGGCTCGAGTTTACCCCACCCGGATACCCGGCCCTGAAGGACCGGTCTATTACGCGCGTGCCGGGCACGCGCGCTGTCTGGGAGGGTGCAAGTCCCTCCGCCAACCTGATGGAGGTGAAGGCTAGCGAAGCACAAGGGCGTCACCGCGAGGTGGGGTCTGAAGGAAGTGTGGAGCAAACGTACGAGCCGACGCACAGAAACTGGATAAGTAGGCGCCAAGGTCGGACGAGTCAGCGCGTGGTGACGAAGTCCATATCCATCAAGATCCGGAAGCGTAAATCCAGCGGTTGTGTACGGAAAGACAGCGTCCTTACCCCGGGAGGCCTGGGAGGCTGTCCCTTGAAGGACAGGTGGAATCGTAAGGTTTCATAGCGCCCTCCAGGAGTCCGCAGAGGGCATAGTAGGTGGGGAAACTCACGGAAGGCCCGAACGGTAGGGAGAGGTTAGTAGGTGTCCAATCTTAAGGGTGATCAACAGAGGCAGAGAAGTCCGAAGCGGACCTCAAACCGAACAGCTGGGGTGCGGCCCCAGGGAAGCGGGGAGACGGCGGATTCATCCTTAGCGAAAGGGCGAACCGAAGGCCCGATGTTTGGTGAGAACGTCATGGAGGAGATATGCGAGCGAAGTAATCTGGAAGCGGCGTTGAGACGAGTGCGAGCGAACCGAGGGGGTCCGGGAGTGGACGGGATGACCGTCGATGAACTGCCGGAGTACCTGAAGGCGAACTGGCGGTCGATCAAAGAACAGCTGCTGTGCGGGGAGTATCAACCGCGACCTGTCAAGGGGGTGGAGATTCCGAAACCGGGAAGGAAAGACAAGCGAAGACTCGGGATTCCGTGTGTGATCGATCGATTTATCGAGCAAGCGATGCTGCAAGTGCTGCAACGCAAGTGGGATCGCACGTTCTCAGAGTCCAGCTATGGCTATCGACCGGGGCGCAGGGCTCATCAGGCAGTGGCGCGTGCCCAAGACTACGTGAAAGCGGGCTACGGGACCGTGGTCGATCTCGATTTAGAAAAGTTTTTCGATCGAGTTCACCACGATCGTTTGCTGAGCCGGCTGGCGCGGGAGATTGGGGACAAGCGGGTACTGAAGTTGATCCGAGCGTATCTAAGCGCGGGGATTCTGCGGTACGGACTGGTGAGTGCGCCGACGGAAGGGACGCCGCAAGGCAGCCCCCTGTCCCCCTTTCTCTCGAACGTGGTTCTGGATGAGCTGGACGAGGAACTGGAGCGCCGGGGTCACCGTTTTGTCCGCTATGCCGATGACTGCAACATTTATGTGCGGAGTCGGCGGGCGGGGGAGCGAGTGATGGCGAGTGTGAGCCGGTTTGTGAGCCAGCGACTGAAACTGCGTGTCAATCGGGAGAAGAGTGCGGTGGATGAGCCCCAGAAGCGGAAGTTCTTAGGCTTCACGTTCACGGGAGGCCGATCGCCCAACCGGCGCAAGATTGCGCCGGAATCGATCCAGCGGTTTCGATCCCGGGTGCGTCGTTTAACGCGGCGTAACCGGGGGATCAGCCTGGAGCAGCGTGTGGACGAATTGTCCCGCTACCTCCGGGGCTGGATTGGATACTTTGGGTACGTCGAGAGCCCCTGGGTCCTGCGGGGTCTGGACAGCTGGATTCGTCGTCGCCTGCGCAGCGTCCAATGGAAACAGTGGAAGGTCTACCGGCGACGCCAGGCGGAGTTGATCCGGCTGGGCGTGAGTCGGGATATGGCCCAGCGGACCGCGTGGAGCGTCAAGGGCCCTTGGGCCCTCAGTCAAGCGCCCGGGGTCCGGATAGCGCTTCCGAATGCTTATTTCGATCGGTTAGGTCTTCCTCGGTTGGCTAATCATCAGCGCATTCAACCCTAGCGAACCGCCTTGGTACGGACCCGTATGCCTGGTGGTGTGGGAGGGGAAGGCCCGTGAGGGCTTCCCCTATCCCGAGTTCGCGCCAGCCCACTGAAGCGGGCTTTTGTATAGGGATATCTGAACGAAAGCGTTCTGATCAGGCGATGAATTCGGAAGTAGAGAACAGTTTCTTTCTCGAATGATTCGGCGCCAGCTTCGCCAGTTCTGGGGCCAATCCAGTGCGAATCGGAGCGCCAACGCTGCGAAGTTATCTCTGCGCGAGTCCCAAGGTCTCCTCGAATAGAGTGTTCAGCCAGGCCTTGGGTTTCGGAAGTCTGGGGACTCTGTAACAATAGCCAAACCTAATCCATGGTTGTTAGAGAGGAAGAGTACCTGTCATGAGATTGCGGCGACGTGCCCCCATTAGTCGACGTCAGCCTGATGCCATGAGTGCGGGTCCATCATGAAAATCGTAGAGAGAGGAATCTTCGCCCTGAGTGTTCCCGGAACCGATCGCGCCGTGATGAGTTTCCCATCTCTTGTCGTCCTCAGCAGCGGCGCGCTGCTGGGCACATGTCGTGCCGGCTCCAGCAAGGATGGAGATGATGAATGTCCCCAGCTCTATCGTTCGGATGACGGGGGCCGTAGTTGGAGTCCCGGAACTCGCCCCTGGACGGCACCCGAGATCGAGGGAGTCAAGGGGACGCTGAAGATCTGCTATCTCACCGAGACTTCGCCGGGAAATCTTTTAGCCGCCAGCATGTGGATCGATCGTCAGACTTATCCTGGCCAGGGGCTCTTCAATCCCCAGACAGAGGGCTGTCTTCCGATGGCCATTCTGCTGGCCGAATCCACCGACGAAGGAAAAACATGGTCGTCCTGGCGGGTCGTTCCCATGCCTGAGGAGATTGGTCCACCCAGCCTGACGAGTCCTGTTTTCCAGCTGGGAGACGGCGGTCTGGGCCTCAGCATCGAGTCCAACAAAACATATGGGGACGCGTCTAAGTGGTATCAGAAGGTCGTCTTGTTCCGCTCCGGCGACGGCGGGCTGAGCTGGGGAGAGCCGATCGTTGCCGGGGAAGATCCCAGCGGGCGCATTTTCAACTGGGACCAGCGTGTCGGTGTGGCCCCGGACGGGCGGATCGTGACGTTCTTGTGGACGTATGACAATGAGACCCGCCAATACTTGAACATCCAAAGACGCCTCAGCTCCGACGGAGGGCACACCTGGTCGGCTGCTTATGATCTCGGTTTCCCTGATCAGCCTGCCCACCCCGCGATGCTCCCAGATGGACGGGTGGTACTGGCCTGGGTAGACCGCTACCAGACGCACTCTATTCGGACGCGTGTGTCCTCCAGCGTCGATGCCGATTTTGACCCCGCCAGCGAGGTTGTTCTTTACTCCCACCAGGACTCTGTCTCTCAGGCTCTACCCCAAGACGATACCGGTGAGCTGCTTGGAGAAATGTCTCTCTGGACTTTCGGGCTCCCGTTTGCGGAAGTCCTTGCTGACGGAAATGTGATCGTTGTCTACTACGCGGGAAGCAACGATTCGATGAGCTGCTACTGGGCACGACTGAATCCGAACGCCTGAAATGCGGTGACGCCACGGAGCACAACCATGAAGTCAGGTAGAATTCTGACACCACTTACCCTCTGGATTAGCCTGAGTCTTGTCGCGACGAGCGCTCTCGCCCAGCCTCCCCGCGTGCTTGACCAGGGTAGGCTGCCTCATGATCGACGGCTGGGGGCCCTGAAGGATCTCAACGGCTACTTTCCCTTCTCGCCACCCCCGACGAAGGAAGGCTGGGAGAAACGGGCCAGCGATCTGAAGCGTCGGATTCTGGTCTCGACCGGCCTTTGGCCCATGCCGGAGAAGACAGCTCTAAAGCCCAGGGTGTACGGACGTACGGAACGGGACGGTTTCACGGTCGAGAAGGTCTACTTTGAAAGCCTTCCCGGACACTTCGTCACCGGACTCCTGTTTCGTCCGCGGGGTAAGAGCGGCCCCTTCCCAGGAGTCCTCAGTCCCCATGGCCACGGTGGCCGCCTTCAGGATCACGGCGACAAGATCCGGCAGTTGATCGTCGAAGGACGTGAGCGCTTTGAAAGCTCCGGCCGATTTCCCAAGTTGGCCCGCTGTGCCCAGCTCGCGCGGATGGGCTGCGTGACCTTCATCTTCGACATGCTTGGCTACGCTGACAGCGTTCAAATACCGTACGAAGTTGCTCATCGTGTCTATGAGCCGCGGCCCGGGTCCGATACCCGGGAAAGCTGGCGATTCTTCAGCACTCAGGCGGAACTGCGCATGCAGTCGATCATGGGTTTGCAGACCTGGAACTCGGTCCGAGCACTGGATTTTCTAGCCAGCCTTCCAGATGTAGATGAATCACGTCTTGCCGTTACCGGTGGGAGCGGCGGCGGCACCCAGACGATTCTACTGGCCGGCATCGATCCCCGCCCGATTGTCGTTTTCCCGCAGGGAATGGTGTCGACCTCGATGCAGGGTGGTTGCACCTGTGAGAACGCATCTCTTCTGCGTATCGGCACCGGCAACGTCGAACTCGCCGCCCTCTTCGCTCCCAAAGCCCTCGGCATGACGGCGGCCGACGACTGGACGAAGGCCATGATGTCGGAGGGCTATCCCGCCCTTCAGTCCCTGTACTCACTCTACGGCGCCAGGGATCGGGTGTTTTGTAAATCACTCGTGCACTTTCCTCACAACTACAACTACGTGACCCGGGCCCTGATGTACTCCTGGTTCAACAAGCATCTTGGCCTTGGCCTGGAGGAGCCGGTCGTGGAGGAGGACTGGCCTCTTCTGAGCTCAGAGGAAAGCAGTGTGTGGGGACCCGATCATCCCAAGCCCGGACCCGGAGAAGATGACGCCCACGAAAGGGCGGTGACGAAATGGCTGAGTAAGCACTCGCGCCGTCAACTCGACGCAATGATTCCCTCTGGCCCAGCTGCCCTGGAACGGTATCGCGCAGTTGTTGGGGGTGCCTGGGACACGCTCATTGGCCGCCGTCTTCCCGGATCAGAAGATATCGAGTGGATCGAGGTCCGCAAGACCCACCGCGGCGACTTCCTGGAATCCACGGGTCTCTTACGATTCAGCAGAGAGGGTGAGGAAATCCCGGTGGTGTGCGCCTATCCCAGGACCAAGGAGTGGAACGGAAGGGTCGCCCTCTGGATCGACGGGGAGGGTAAGAGCGGGACCTACGGAGCCGATGGAAATCCACGTCCTCCAATTAGGCGCCTCCTTCAAGCAGGAGTCGCTGTCTTCGGCGCTGACCTCGTCTACCAGGGTGAGTTTCTGGGGGAGAATACGCCGCCGAATCAGACCAGAAAAGTCCTTAATCCAAGGCCTTTTGCCGGCTATACCTTCACCTATAATCACACGCTCTTCGCGCAGCGAGTCCACGATATCCTGACGCTCATTGCCTATGCGTCCAGCGACGAGCGTACCCAGCAGATAGATCTGGTCGGCGTCAATGGCGCTGCACCCTGGGCAGCGGCTGCAAATGCGCTGGCTGGCGGTGTAGTGGATCGGCTCGCCGTGGACACGCGATCCTTTCGCTTCGTAGAGCTCGAATCGTACCGCGATCCCAACTTCCTTCCCGGCGGCGTGAAGTACGGCGACCTCCCCGGGATTCTGTCGCTTTCGGCGCCGCGTCCGATCTGGGTTTCCGGCGAAGTCGAGATTCCAATCACCGTTTCAGCTGTCTACCAGGCCAGCGGCAAGAAGGATGCGGTTACCTTATTCGAGGGAAGCGGCGAAGCCGCGATCCAGTCTCTTGTCAGCTGGTTACTGCGCTGAGTGTCCAGCATCAATAGAGGTCAACCCCAAGGGGGGTTGCGGCTTCCAGCCCAGGGTTTCCGAACCCTGGGTCAGAGAACCAGAATCCATGAGTCAACCCTGAAAGTGGTTGCGTCAAACGCTGAACCCATGAATCGGGAGCTACAATCGTGCCGCTCGCGGGTAAGAGACAGGCGGGGTTCCCGCCTGCCCCTCCCCGTTGTCGCGATGGGGTCTATTCCTCATATTTACCGGCGTGAGGGTCACTCACCGGGCGACCCCAAAGACGTTGCCCCAAGACGGGGAACGACGTAACAGACTTGGCCATAGGTGTTGCGATAGAGGCAGAAGCTTTCAAGGGTAAGCAAGCCGAGTTTTCGGCAGAAGAACCCCACCCTGAGTTTGCGATTGTCGTTGTAGTTCTTCCGCTTGAGCTTCATACTCCGGAGTCGCAGACGGACCCAGGAGTCGAGCTTTTGGAAGAGCCAGCGATTGGTCGCGAACTCGGGGGCGAAGTACTGAGCCGTCCCCCTGATCACTCGGTTCAATTTCAGGATCGCCTCGGCATCGAGGTTATGGTGGCGAACGGTTAATTCCCGCACCTTATCCTTGAATTTCCGCTGGGACTTGTCGCGCATACGCCGGGAACGGGACGAGAGGAAAAAGCCAAGAAACTCATAGCCTTTTCCGAACGTCGTGATCCGGGTTTTCTCCGGACTCAGCGTTAGCTGAAGGGTTGCCAGCAGCAGCTGGACCAGTGCCAAGGCCTCTTGCGCCTGCCTTTCGGACCGGGTCAGGACGACGAAGTCGTCGGCGTACCGGGCAAATTGAAAACCCGCCCGGTCGAGAGCCCAGTCCAGTTGATTAAGGACAATGTTAGCCAAAAGAGGGGAAATCACCCCTCCTTGTGGCGTGCCGACCGTGGTCGGCTTGAAGACACCGTCCTCCATGACTCCGGCAGTGAGAAATCGTTGAAGAAGGCGAAGGATATTACCGTCGGCAACCTTGTCGGCCACCAACTGCATAATGACGTCTTGTGGAATGTTGTCGAAAAAGCCTTCAATGTCGGCGTCGAGTACGAAGCCGTAGCCGGCGTCGTGAAGGGACAACACCCACTGGATCGCCTGATGACAGTTGCGTTTGGGACGAAACCCGAAGGAGGCTTCCTGAAAGAGCGACTCGAAGATAGGTTCCAGCAGCCGTCGCAGGACTTCCTGGCCCACGCGGTCGCGGACCCCGGGAATCCCGAGCGGCCGGGTCTTCTTCGTGTGAGGCCCCTTGGAGAGATGGACTCGGCGCAGCGGAACGGGTCGAAACTCGCCTGATTTAAGATCTTTCATCAGCGCGAGAAGATTTTGTTCGAGGTTGTCCTTGAACATCCCGATGCTGACCTTGTCCACCCCGGCGGCGCCTCGGTTGCGCTTGACTTTCTTAAAGGCGGCACGCATGAGCTCGATCGTGATGCGACCGGTCAAGGAGTGCACTTTTCTGTTCTTCACCATGGTGTTCCTGTTCTGTTGCATCATCAGGTGAGGCGGATCGGAGATCTATCGGGTGTTTCTTAGCCAGGCCCCTGGGGGGTCTGTTTTCCCGGTTTGACCCGGACAAGAGCACGGGCCGACCCATTTGGGGGGCCACGGCCGAGACGCTAACTACCCAGACTCAGGATTCTTCCTCACCTCGTCTTCGGTTTGACCTTTCCTCCAGCCGAAACTGGAGTACTCCGGCTCTGCGGCAATCCCTAAAGCGGAGGCGGCTCAGGAAGCCTTCTCCGCACCACCGCATCATCCGTCGCCTTTCACCGGGGGCTTATAGCGCGGACTCACCCACAGGGGACGGCGGGGGACATTCACCGGTCATGACTCGAACCATTTTCCTCAGGCGGCGACAGGTATCACCCAAAGCAGTTCCAGAGAGATAACCACCTGTTCTCTCTGGAGACGAGGTCAGGGAACCTCGCCAACGCTTCACTCAAGGGCGGTCGTTGGCGCTTTGCTCTAGGCCGAAGTGCCGTCTCCCGAAGTCTTCCTGCCTGGCCCCTTCGTGACGATCCCTTCTTCCGGTCCAGCCGTTGGGAGCGCCCTGGCTGCGTACCCCCGCTGGTTAATCGCGGAGTTCGAGCAGGAAGTTCTGTACGAGCGTGGACTCGCACAGGTAGGCTTCGGCGTCTTGCCTCTCTTATCGCTTTATTTCCTCCTTTCCAAACGCCTCACCGTTTGTCTAACATGGTTTGACTTAGTTCGAGCCACTGCGGCTCATCGCACCCCCTTGGGGTTGACCTCTATTGATGGCTGACTTCAGCAGAGGGTCCGGGTTCAAGAGTCGAATCGATCCGACAGACACCCGTTACTCTCAACGAACCCTGGACGGTACCCCGGAGGCTGGCTCCGTCGCTTGTCGACCCCATTGATCGGAGCGGTGTTTAATGACGTCCAGCCAACGGGCGTTTTCCTTACTGCGCCGTAGGTTTCCATCGGGATCCGGCCGAGTGAAGGTGTAGGAGTAGAGTTTGGCCTGCCTCAGATAGAGCTTGAGGCAGACTCCCCCGAGATATTCTTTTCTCGAGTCGTAAAGGGTCTTGTCGCCCTTCCAGGTAAGTTCCTGGTCGGGCCCGTTGGCCTCGATCGGGACGCTTTCCTCGCGGCTAAAGCCCGGAACGACGTCTCCGTAGGGAGTTACCAGCTCCCCGACGACCGAACCGCCTTCGGCGTCGGCGTTGACGAAGATCCCATGGGGAGGTCCCCAGGGTTTTGTCATGAGCCAGCCTTCCTCTGCACCCGCATCCAGGGATATCCAGTGATCCTCGGGCATCACGGCTAGCATCAGGACCGCCAGTTCCCTCATGTCTGTGGAGAGATCGTAGCTGAGCCAGTCCCACCAGGCGTGGTTGAGGCGGCTGGCGGTGAAGTAGATCCAGGTCTCCCCGTCTCTCACCAGTGGATTATTGGCCGGGTAGAGCATTCCTCCATCATGGGCGCCCACCTTGCCGAGCTCGACGACCGGAGACCGATCGTCCGGACGTTGCCATTTTCGTCCATCTCGACTGTAGGCCAATGCAAGGTCCAACTGGCCCACTTTGCCCTTGGGGTAGTCTGGAGGCTTGTGATACGAGGCGTAGGTGGGGGCGAAGGGATGAGTATAGAAGGGGTTGATGATTCCCAGAAAGAAACCTTCATAGCGAAAAACCGGCATCCCATAGATGTTGGACAGTTCGGGAGGATCCAGCTGGTCGCCGGCGACCAGGATCCGACCCTTGTCTTCCCAGTTGACCAGATCGTAGCTCTCATACTGGGACAGATCCCGGGGCACGTTCGGGACCCGTCGCGTCACCAGCACATACTTGCGGCGGTCCCCGTCATAGAAGAGGCTGAAGGCGTCGTCGCTGATTCCGCGAATCACCGGATTAACGTGCCGGGGCCGCTCCCACTGCAGGCCGTCGTGGGAGTAGGCGAGGTTCAAGGCCGAGTGGTGCCGGGCCCAGAGTGACTCTTCGCCGAAGGCATCGAAAATCATCTTGTAGCGCCGGGCAGGGACGTCGCTTGGATCCCTGATGATGGAGTAGGCGAACTGGCGCATGAAGGGGATGACCATATTGTTCTCGCGCGATCCGTCGACCTCGACGAGTCCCAGCACTGGTTTCTGCCAGCTCAGGCCATCCTCACTGGTCGCGTAGGCCACGCCTCTAGGACCGTCGGTGGTCTCACCCTGCCAGCGCATAAGGGTGTACCACATCTTGTAGATCCTCTCGTCCTCGTCGTAGATAACATTGGCATTGTTGAACCAGTCTCGGTCTGTTTCCCAGGGAGCGTCCAGGGTCATTACTGGCTGGGGTCGTTTGGTGGCCTGGTTGATCCTACGCCTCAGGTTATCGCTCTTCACCAGGGACTGGTCATCTATGAGCAGGAACTTTTGGTAGGCAAGGCGGTCAGCTCCAGCTTCGCTCGGTTTCGAAGCCTGCGCCCGAAGGGAATTGCAAGCTCCTACGATCAGAAGCAGGATTGGCAGGAATGTGTTTACGCGTTTGAGGGTCGGATGGGGCATCAGAGATCTCTCCATTTCTTTCGTTTGTCCTGGGTCGGATGGCATTTCAACAGGGCCGCATTTCAGGGCCGCATTTCCGGCACTGCTTACTGTTCACTGCTATTCAATGCTCAAACTAGCGACGCATTCTGAAGCGAACGGCCCGATACATCTGCAGGGCCAGCTCGGCTGATGGGACTCTTCGACGCCGTTCCCGCAGGGCCGTAATGAAGTGTCCTACCACTAGATATGCCAGGGCGCAGTACGTGAAGTAGATCGCGTAGTAACCGTAGGGGGCCTCCGGGTTCATTTTCTCGGCGAGCCAGTCCAGTAGGAACCCTCCCACTAGCGAACCCACGAACATACCCGTTCCGTTGACGAAACTGGTGGCGGCCACGTAGACGTTGGTCTTCTTCTCGTTACTGAGGGCCAGGTTCAGGTATTGCTGGCCCGCGACCAGACCGATGCCGAACACACCCTCGTTGGTATTCCAGGCGAGCGCTGCAAAGATCAACACAGGGACGAGGCCCTCTCCGGTCAGGATGAAGAGCCCCAGAGCGACCCCCACCACTGAAATTCTGAGGACGTTCTTTCCTCCGTAACGGTCGCACATACTGCCCCAGACACGTCTCAATCCCACTCCCAGGATGGCAACGCTGACGCCGATCAGGCTCACCTGGAACATGCTCAGTCCCTGAGCATTGAACAGGTAGGGGTTGATGAAGGAGAGGATCATGGTGCTGACCAGGCTCAGCATGAAAGAGGCATGGAGGTAGACCCGGAAGGCCCGGTTCTGGAAAGGCTCGCGAATG
>CBDCUP010000019.1:0-402356 GCA_965222655.1 Acidobacteriota bacterium | reverse complement strand
CTCCGGGCCCAATACCTACAAGATCGCCAAGGGAGATCCCGGCGTTCTCATCGACGGCCGTCCGGCGGCACGCATCGGCGATGAGACCAAACACTGTGGTGGCGTTGGGAAGATTACCGGGCCGCTGAACGAGTACTTCGTGCTGTTTCAGGTCACCGCTCCTGCAGTCAAAGAGGACAGGAAGCCACAGAAACGCACAGGTGAAAGTGATCAGGCCTGGCAGGGACGTAGAAGGCAAACCTATCTGGGCATGAACTCGGATGATTTCTACTTCAAGGAGAATGCGATTGAACAAACGCCCTTTCTTGTCCGCATCTCGGATGAGGCCCTGGGGACGTATCCCAAGGACAAATTCATCGAAGGCTCTCAGTGGGTGACCCAGGTGGACTACAGCGGCGCGGACGACAAGGGGCAAGTGCTCAAATTGAAGGGTCCCGTCCTGCTTAGGGTGAAGGGAAACTACACCTCTAGAGAAAATCTGTACGGGTTTCATCCGGCCCTGAAGGGGAAAAAGGGCCTGCGGACCTTCGACTTCAGTCAGCGCTCCGGGCTAGTGACGGTGAAGGAAGGTCCAGCACAAGCCACGCTTGGCCCCATCACGCCTGAATGGTCCGCCGTCCACAAACAAGAGTCCATTCGTTTGGCGAAAACTGTGCTCGCGAACTTTGACTGCTTTGTTGCACACGTCGCCTACAGCCATGCAGACTCAGACAGGATCAATACATTTAGAGATTTTAGAGACAGGGTGCTCCAACGGACTGAGGCCGGAAGGCATCTGGTGCGGCTCTATTATGAGTATGGCTTTGACTATGCGGCGCGGCTGAGGAAAAGGCCCAGGTACATTCCAGCTGTTCGCGCGGTCCTCGATCGGGTCGCGGCTCATGTCGAGGGATTGGACCTGGCGGATCCCGAAACTACCGCGATCCTAAACCGAGCAGTTTACTGGATCGATCTGGGAGTGTCGCTCTTCTACGAAGAAGGAGCGAGT
Organism: Acidobacteriota bacterium; assembly: GCA_965222655.1. Lineage (GTDB taxonomy): Bacteria > Acidobacteriota > UBA6911 > RPQK01 > JAJDTT01 > CAUZIZ01. Next base: position 401,368 of record CBDCUP010000019.1, on the reverse strand, counting down.
GAAGGCCTAGGGCAGCTTTCAAGATTCGTGGTACCTGTTCTCTGGGAGAAATAGGCCCCTGGCTGTAGCACCGCAAGCCGGCGCCATTGCACCACCGATACCTGAACAGAAGGTTTTAGGGGGGTAACCCGAGCCAGGAGCCCGCTTCAGCGGGCTGGCGCGAAGCGTAATAGACCGGTCCTTCCAGGGCCGGGTTGCGGGTGACGTGAAAGTCGAGCCCGCTTCAGCGGGCTTCTCGGTAAGAGGCTTTAGCCCAGATCCGTTCTGATCCCCACGACAAAGGCCCGATTCAGTTCTCAAGGGCACAGGAGATTCCCAGCGTCCTCACCAGACGGGCACGGGACCTTCAGACCGGACTCTGGCTGAAGCCCTTGATCGAGAAGCCCGCTGAAGCGGGCTCGAGTTGCCTCAGCCCGGTACCCGGCCCTGAAGGACCGGTCTATTACGCTTCGCGCCAGCCTGCTGAAGCTGGCTCCAAGAGCCATCAGATATCCAGAGCAAACGACCACTGCGAGCCGAATCAGTCGAGAAAAGAGAGTTTGCATCCCAAGCCAGGTTTCCGGGCAATTGTCTGAAGGACGTCCTATGCATCACCGGATCAGGGGTTACGTCCTTCGTCCATTCGAACCTGGAAATGCAGTCTCAGCTCAGGATATCTTTGATCAAATTCCCGTGGACGTCGGTCAAGCGGAAATCGCGGCCGCCGAAGCGGTAGGTCAGGGCCTCGTGGTCCAGGCCCAGGAGATGAAGGATGGTGGCGTGGAGATCGTGGACAGTTTGCTTGTTCTCCACGACGCGATAGCCGTATTCGTCGGTGGCGCCGTAGATGAATCCTTTTTTCAGACCACCGCCGGCTAGCCAGAGGCTGAAACCGAAGGGGTTGTGGTCTCGACCGTCCTCACTCTGGACGAAGGGGGTTCGCCCGAATTCACCGGTGAAGATGACCAGCGTTTCATCGAGCAGGCCCCGCGCCTTCAAGTCCTTGACCAGGCCAGCCACGGGCTGGTCGACCACGAACGCATTGGCGGTGTGCCCTTTGACGAGCTTGTAGTGCTGGTCCCAGGGATTGCTCATGGAGCCCTCTCCATCGCCCCTGACCATCGTCAACTCCACGAAGCGGACCCCGCGTTCCACCAGCCGCCGGGCAACTAGGCACTGCCTTGCATAGGCAACCTTGGCAGGGACCTCTGAGTCGAGTCCATACAGTTTCTTGGTAGCCTCGGTCTCCTTGCTCAAATCCACCAGATCGGGGACCTCAGTCTGCATCCTATAGGCAATCTCGTAGTTGCTGATGGCGGCCTCGACCTGTGGATTCTCAAAAGCAATCAAATGCACCCAGTTCACCTGCTGAGCAGAAGGTGCGGGTCACTCATCCTTTCCATCCTCTGAGGGGCGCCTCCTTTTCTTTTGTAGTCAGTAAGCTGCTCTGGGGAGAGCAGCGGGTCACCGTGCAGATGGGCGACGGAAGGTTTTGTTCGCTGCCGATTGGTTGGACCGAACTAGCGCCACCGGAGCCCTACTTAACGATGGGGCAAGGGCGCTCCAGATTCCGAGTCGAGGATTTGCTTCAGCTGGCCGAGCGGCTCCAGGATCGAACCGATCCAGAGGACAACCATGTCAAGTAAATTACGTACACAATGTCAACTAATTTCTGTCCAGCATGGGGCCTTTATGTCCTCGTTTCCAGTGCAAAGATGTGTTATATTCCTTGATGATACGGGTAGCCATGAACTAAAAACACTTGACAGGTCTGCACAAAGAGAACATAATTATATTTACACTATGAAACCGACAACACCTTCCGATCAGACGAAGATCAAAGCCTTGCGCCAACACGGAGCTCTGCATCCTCAGCCGGAAGCCGTACGAGATGAAGCTTTTCAAGGCGAGGAGTTTCTGGATGCGCGCGATCGAGTGCAGGTCAAGTACGAGATGCTGCGCCGGCATCGCCTGGAGGGTCGACCCGTCAGCGAGGTGGCCCAGCGTTTCGGGGTGAGCCGGCAGGCGTTCTATGTGGCTGAAACGGCCTTCGAGAAGGAGGGGCTGCCCGGATTGATCCCCCGCCGACGCGGTCCCAAGCGAGCCCATAAGTGCACGGCAGAGGTGCTCGATTTTGCGGAGAGCTGGCGCCAGAGCGGCCCCCATGAGCAGTCCGTCGCCGAAGCGGTCGAGCAGCGTTTCGGAATCCAGATCCATCCGCGATCGATCGACCGCGCTCTGGCCCGGCGCAAAAAAAAACCGCCCCAGAAGGAAAAGCAATGAGGAGCCGTTTTGGAGAGGAGCATCGCGTTTACTTCCAACAGCAGTACGAAGCTCTGCGCCGGGAGGCCGTCAGTTGCCGCGCTGGCCTGGAGCGCGGTCACGGCCTGACCCTGTTTCTGGCGCAAGGGATGGCAGCCTGGATGGCGGCACTCTCCGCCCTGCTCCCTCCACGAGTGGCTACTGGCGGCCGGGTCCGCCCGAGTCCTTCACGCCGTTGCCCGGAACTGACCCTAGGTATGGGCTCGGATCTGAGGACGATTCTGGCAGGTATGGTGCTGGCCTGCACTCGGGAGGTGCCGCATGAATGAGTCGAGCAAAGTCCGGCCCGAACACCTGAGCCGAGAGGCCTACCTGTACATCCGGCAGTCTTCGCTGCGGCAAGTGCAGGAGAATCGTGAAAGCACCGCTCGCCAATACGATCTCAGGCGCCGGGCTCAGGTTCTGGGATGGGTGAGCGATCAGATTGTCGTCATCGACGAGGATCAGGGAACGTCTGGGGCCAGCACTGCGGGGCGAGACGGCTTTCAGCGTTTGGTGGCCGAAGTCGGCCTGGGTCACGTCGGATTGGTGATGGGCCTGGAAGTGTCACGTCTGGCCCGAAGTTCCAGTGACTGGCATCGGCTGCTGGAGATCTGCGCGTTGGCCGACACGCTGATTTTGGATGAAGATGGACTGTACGATCCCTCTCACTTTAACGACCGCTTGCTGCTCGGCCTGAAAGGGACCATGAGCGAAGCCGAGCTGCACGTCTTAAGAGCCCGGCTGGTGGGGGGCCAGCTCAACAAGGCTCGGCGGGGTGAACTCTGGATCCGAGCTCCCATCGGCTACGTCCATGACGAAAGCGATCGACTGAAGTTCGATCCGGACGAGCAGATCCAGGGAGCGGTGCGGCTGCTGTTTGAGACTTTTCGCCGACTGGGTTCAGCCCAACAGGTGGTGCGCCACTTTCACGAGGAGGACATCCTCTTCCCCCGCCGGCTTCCGTGGGGTGTGCGAGCGGGGGAAGTGATCTGGATCGAACTTGAACACAGCCGAGCGCTGAATATCCTGCACAATCCTCGCTATGCGGGAGCCTATGTGTACGGGCGAACCCGTCAGAAGAAACTGGGACATCACGTTCGGTATCGGCGAATGCCGCGGGAGCAGTGGAAGGTCTTCCTCCCCAATGCCCACCCCGCCTACCTCTCGTGGCAGGAGTTTGAGATCAACCAGGCAAAGCTACTGGAGAATGCCAACGGCTATGGTCCGGATCGCCGCCGAAGTCCTCCGCGCGAAGGAACGGCACTTTTGCAAGGAGTCGTGGTGTGCGGCCTCTGCGGTCGCCGTATGACAGTTCGTTATCACGTCCGCCAAGGGCACCCTGTTCCCGATTACGTGTGTCAGCGACGGGGCATCGAGACCGCCCAAGACCCCTGCCAGAGGATTCCGGGAACGGGTTTGGATGAAGCCATTGCCGAAGTGGTCCTGGAGGCCGTGACCCCGGCGACTCTGGAGGTGGCGCTGGAAGTCTTTGAGGAACTGAGAGCACGCAAAACCGAGGCGGATCGGCAGCGGCGTCGTCAGGTCGAACGCGCCCGGCAGGAGGCCGAGTTGGCCCAGCGTCACTACCTGCTGGTGCGACCCGAAAACCGACTGGTCGCTGATGCTCTGGAGTCTCAATGGAATGAAAAACTGACCCAACTAGCGCGAATGGAAGAGGAGTACGCTCAGACCCGGAAGGCTCACGGCCTGGAGCTCAGCGCCCAGGATCGCGAGCAGATCCTGGCCCTGACCTCGGACCTGCCGCGGGTGTGGAAGGATCCTCGCACTCCGGCACGCGACCGTAAGCGTATGCTTCGGTTGCTCGTTGAGGACGTGACTTTGATCCGTGAACACCAGGTGATTCGCATCGGGATTCGCTGGAAAGGCGGGGCCACCACAACGCTCGAGCGACCCGTACCGCCGGCCGCTGGGGACCGGTTCCGAACCCCCGCAGACATTGTCGAGCAAGTCCGAGCGCTGGCGACCGAACAGACGGATAAGGAAATCGCCCGGACTCTGAACGGGCGCTGGCTGCGCTCGGGCCGGGACAACAAGTTCACACGCCTAACCATCAAAGGCATCCGCCGGGCCTACAGGATTGAGAGTCTGTACGAGTACTGGCGCAAGAAGGGGTGGCTCACGGCCAAAGAGGCGGCCGCCCATCTCGGGATTCACTACCAGACAGCCAAACGCTATGCTATCGCTGGCGTGCTCGAAGCCCGGAGAGTCAACGACAGAGATGAGATCCTATTCGCTTCCACACCTGCGTCTCTGAAGACCCAGCTCGGTAAGCGCCTGAAGGATCGTCGCCGCTATCCGCCCTGTGCGTCGAAACGAAACAACGAGGTGCAGTATGCAGGTTGATCCTTGCGATCCGTGCGAGCGAGAAAACCTCGATCCAGGTCGTTGACAAAGGCAAGCCGCTGAAGCTGGCTTTGATCGGACTCGCGGGGACGGATATTGCTGAGTGGCTCTTCTCTTCCGGGATAGATAAACGAACCCTGATGGATCGCGGGAAGAAAACCGCTGCCGAAGAGATTGATACCCCCCAAAGGTATACCGCCGCTGCCCAGAACCACGAAACCAGGCAGATTCTGATTCTCGCTGCCCAGGCCGTAGGTAATCCAGGAGCCCATGCCTGGAAACCCCGCGAACTGGGTCCCACAGTGGAAGTAGAAGTTGGCCTGTGCGTGTGCCATGAACTTGGCCGTCATGGAGCGGATGACGGTCAACTCGTCCGCAATGCCGCCGATGTAGGGAAACAGGTCACTGATCGGGATTCCGCTCTCCCCGTAGTTCTTGAACTGCCAGGGACTGGGGAAGATGTTGCCATCCTCGTTGAACATGGTGCGCTCGGTCTTGAACGGCATCGGCTTGCCGGCTTCGCGGTCCAGTCGAGGCTTGGGATCGAACGAATCGACCTGAGAGAGGCCTCCCGAGAGGTAACAGAGAATAACGTTCTTGACCTGGGGCGCGAAGTGGGGACTCCTGGGGGCAAGTGGCCCATTTTTATCGGCGACTCCCAGTCCTGCGTAGGCCGGGTCAGCCATCAGGGCAGACAGGGCCAACATCCCGAAACCGGTGGAGGTCTTGCGCAGCATTTCACGGCGGGTCAGGTGAGGTCTACTTCGGAAATGATGCGGATCGAATGACATGGATACGTCGTCCTAGCGTCAACCCTAAAAGTGGTTGCGCAGCCCCTTACTGAATATAGATGAATTGCTTCAGATTGAAAATCGCATGAGCTAAATCTTTCCACACTCTGGCATCGGCCAGGATCTGATGCTCGGGAGTTGCGTGTTCCTGGAACAGGCTGCTCAGGTAACCTGCGGTACGTTCGCGCTCGTCCCCACTGGGCAGGCGACCCAGGGCCTTGAAGAACATGTGTTCGATCCGAGATTCCACGGAGTTACCTTCTCCCGCGGCCAAATGCTTCCCCCATTCTGCCGCCTGACCGATCACGAAGGGACTGTTGAGCAGGGTCAAAGACTGGGAGGGGACGTTGGTGAGGTCCCTCTGTCCGCGGGTCGAGGCCGGCTTGGGTAGATCGAAGGCTTCCAGGAAGGGGTTGTGGGCGTTACGCCTTATTTCCTGGTAGATGCTGCGTCGGCCGTCCCCGTCGAGCGGACCGGCCTCCTTGAGTCCCTTACTCTTGGTCTTGCCAATGGTGTGATGGACGGGAATAGAAGGACCATACAGAGAGGGCTCCAACCTCCCCGAAATACTCAGCATCGAGTCGCGGATCTCTTCGGCGTCCAGCCGCCTCACATTGGCATGCTGGTGCAGCTTGTTGGAAGGATCCAGCTGCTGTGACTCGACCGACGACCGACTACTCATTCGATAGGCCTCGGAGGTGGCCAAAAGCCGCACCATCGCCTTGATGGAATAGCCGCTCCGAACAAAGCGATCCGCCAGGTAGTCAAGCAGCTCCGGATGGGTCGGCGCGTCACCGAGCTTGCCGAAATTGTCCGTGGTTCGCACCAGGCCGTACCCGAAAAGGTATCGCCAGATCCGATTGACCATGACCCGGGCCGTCAGGGGATTGTCTGGTGCCGTGATTTCTTCGGCCAGCCGCAGCCGAACCGATCTCGGATCCTTGTAGGGCTTGCCTCCCAGGGCGGTCAGGAATCGCCTGGGAACCGGCTCCTTGGGATCTTTGTGATTGCCACGCCGAAGCAGGGGATGATCGGGCGCGCTTTCTTCGAGAACCCCTGGAGCACGGCGGGGCACCGGTACTTGCGCTTCAAGGGCTCGATACTCGGCAAGAAGTGGATCAACCGCTTGCAACCGAGCCCGGGAGCGCGCCAACAGGTCCGCACGAACAAAGTAGTCCAGGTACTCGGCCTGATCCCCGCTGACGGTGCCATCACCCCAGGCCTCGATCGCACGTACCAGCTTGTCACTGATGAGTTGGGCAAGTTGTCCGGCCGAATCCGGCTTGCTCTCTTGCAGAAGGTGCAGAAGAGGGATCGAGGTTTCGCGTGGTTTTTCCTTGAGGTTGTGAAAAACGATATGACTGGCACCCATCGCGGACCGAGCTGGGTTGCTCTCAGATCCGTCGCTAGATCTGGGGTTGGTTACATCGCCACGCGTAGCCAGCTCGATATAGCCGGTAAAGCCCTTCCAGTAGGCGGTATCCCATCGAAGCCAGGCCATCCGATCGGCCTCAGGACTGTAGCGCATATGGTAGATCCCGCCCCGCGGAACCGCGTAGTTCTCGACGATCAGCTGAGCGGAGCTCAATCCCCAGCCAAGCACACGAAGACTGACGTTATCGGCATCGATCCGAAAGCGGGGAGATTGAATGACCCCGCTGTGCTTGCTTGAGAGCAGGTGGGTGTAGACACCGGCGGGATAAATCCCTTCGAGCACGCGTTTGCCTTCGCTCGAAAGACTGAACTCGCCTGGCTTAGAGGCGCCAGAGGAAGCTCCTACGCCGTGGCTGATCCAGCCTTGGTAGTCGGGACCCGCTAAGTCCCAGGCAGTAGTGAAGTTTGTGCTGTTGAACGTTTCTCGCTCGCGAGACACCGAACGCGACTCCTGGATTAGTTTTTTCCAGCCCTTACGGAACCTGGATCCTCGCTTGTCTCCCAGTTTGCTCCAGGCATATAGGAGGTTGTCAGGCTCGCACCGAGCCCTCTCGAGAGCCGCGCTGAGCGCCTCGGCTGCACTGAGCTCAACCGGCGGCGATTCCGATCCTGCATCCCCAGTTTGAGCTGCCTTCTCCGGAACTTTTTCTGAATCGCTTCTGTCCGCTTTGTCAGACGGATTCTCCGGGGCGCAAGGAGTTGCCTTGGGTTTGCTGCCTTTCCGCCTGGTCTCGAGGAGCTGAGTATCCAGGCTGCGTGCCTCCTGGATCCAAGCTTCGGCGAGACCTGAGCGGATCCGCTGTTTGAGTTCCAACAACTGGTCCCGGTTGGTGTCGAGTCGTTCCGGGACGTCGATAGCACGCTGAGTCGGACGAGCCCCGTAAAAGGTGCCGAAGAGGGCGTAGTAGTCTCGCTGGCTGATGGCATCGAACTTGTGATCGTGGCAGCGGGCGCAGGTAACCGTGAGTCCCTGGAAAGCTTTCGATACCACGTCGATCTGGTTGTCGGTCCATTTGATGCGATCTTCCCAGGGGTCCACCGGCTGGTAGCCGTGCTCGACCAGGCGAAAATGCGCCGTCGCCAGGAGCGATTCGTTGATTCCGAGATCCTGATCGATCCTTGGGTGGGTCAGCAGGTCACCCGCGAGGTGCTCACGAATCAGCTGATCGTAGGGCACGTCCTGGTTGAGGGCACGGATCAGGTAGTCGCGGTAGCGCCAGGCGAAGGGCGTGTTCGGATCGCCCTCGCTGCCGTGGGATTCGCTGTAACGGACCAGATCCATCCAATGACGGGCCCAGCGCTCTCCGAAATGAGGAGAGTCCAGAAACCTGTCCACCAGCTTTGCGTAAGCGTCGGAGGAAGTGTCTGCGACGAAAGCCTGGATCTCCCCGGGGGCCGGAGGAAGTCCTCTCAAATCGAAAGACAACCGCCGAATGAGAGTGTTCCGATCGGCCGGCAATGCCGGTTCCAGGCCGTTCTCTTCGAGCCCAGCGAGCAGGAATCTGTCAATCGTATCGCGCGGCCAATCCTGGTTTCGGACTTGCGGCGGAGAAGAGGTACGCACCGGCTGCCAAGCCCAGTGGGTGCGCTTCCGTTCTTCCAGGTTGAACCCCCTTGCCGCAGCCAGCTCGACGGACCCATCGGCGGTCCAGGGAACACCCATCTCAACCCACCTGGTGAGAGCGTCGATCTGGCCCTGGGTGAGAGCGCCGCTGGGGGGCATCAATACAGGCTTGCCCTGGATGCGCTGAATCAAGGGACTCTCCTCGGGCTTCCCAGGGACAACGGCGGGCCCGGACTCTCCCCCCTCGATTGCGGCCTCCCGGCTGTCCAGCCGCAGCCCCGCGAAGGGAGAGGGCGCCTCAGAGCTATGGCAGGGATAGCAGTGGTCGGCGAGCAACGGGCGGATTTCCTTCTCGAAGAACTCGAGCTGTCCAGGTGTCGGCGGACCCGCCAGTGCACCAGCGACAAATCCGCCTAGAAGAATGACGAATATCGTGCGGGATGCCGACAGACTGCTCATCATGGGCTCGAGGCTGTGGTCTCTTGCTTCCGGATTCCCGTAGTGTATCGCCGAACCTGAAACAGAGGCAAGATCGCCATCCGCAATACTTGGGCGTTCGCATGTTCGGTGTTCTGCGGTTTGTGATTTAGACTTTTCCCTACTCTGGAAAAGCAACCGGTGGAAATGCTAAACCGCAGAATATCGAACAGGCGAATTTCGAAGGCCGGAGAAGACGGTTTGGCGTTCTCGGTGTGATCCAGCTAGAACTGCCAGATAGGAATAGAGGGGCCGGGGGAGAGCACCTCTTCGATATACCCTCCGGTTTGCAGAGCCGGTGCGATGGCGTGGGAAAGCTCGGCCAGTTCCAGCACCCGGTAGGCGAGGACGTGGTGCCAGTTCCCATCTGCCAGGTGGACCGTCATGCCCGAGGGATGATCGGCGACCCAGACAGAACCCCCGGGAGGACGACCGAAATCGGCCCGGCAGTCCCGGACCAGAATCGGCTCCTCGATCCCGGTCCGCTGCTCGTTCAGAGGCCAGAGCATCAACGTCTTCCGGGTCCAGCCTCCGCCTCGCACCCGGCCCCTGGAATCCCGATAGATTGCCATCTGCCTGCCTGGGTGGGTGAAGACCTCATAGAGATTGGCCGCCACGTACGGGGTTCCGTCTGCAGCCTGATTCAGGGTAATGGGTGCGCTGGACACCAGGCCCCGTACATGGATGATCTTCTTCCACTCTCCGCCCCCATCTCGTGACTGCCATATCTGGATGTCATTGTGGTCCGTCTCAGGCCCGCCCCGTGCACAGAAGAGGAGAGATCCGTCCACATCCCGAATCAAGCTGGGCTCAAAAGAGGGTCATCCGGTAAATGGGGAGGTGGGAACGTGGTTCGGCGCTTTCCGGATCCCAAATCTGGTTCCCCGTTCGCTTGTCAATATAGTCGGCTGCAGTAGCAGAGGCCGTGGGAACTGTGGAAAACTCCGAGCGACATCGAACTGGGCCAGCAAGCCCGTGATACGGAGTTTTCCAAGCGCTGTGCGAACGGTGGAAAAACAACTGCGAGCACTTGCCAGTTCTCCTCCAGAACTAGTTGTTTTTCCACGGTTTGCATAGTGCGGCAGTTTCCACGGCCTGCCTTTGACTGGCGGCACCTCCCCATTTACCGGATGAACCTCAAAAGACTGGTTTGGAGCAGCCACCGGCACAATGGACACGGGATGCCACCGGTCTGCTTCCCTCCTCCAACGCATCACAGCCGCGCCTGACTTGGGGCTCGACCAGGGGTGGCGACCGCTCTTCGCAGAATCCCAGGGCTCTGCCCTCACGCCGATCAGGAAGTCCTCGCCATCCGGGATCGCGTTCGTCATGGCACCATCCAGGACAGCCCAGCCCGCGAACATCCCCGTCAAGGAGACACGCTCTGTCTTCTCGACACGGAATTCCTGTCCGTCGTAACTGAACTGATGGACCTCCAGATATTGGTACCCTTCGGCTCCTCTGAAGTAATTCACGCGGTAAGGCGGTGGTCCCTCGGGTTCCCCAGATGGCCAGGCAATCGCCTGGTTCATCCCAAATCCAGTGCCGGCATGTGGCAGTGGAGACCCATCGGGCGCTTTCGCTCCCAGGGGCTGGAATCCGCCTCGGACGGGATACTTCACCATGATCGCCGGAGTTCCGGGAGGCTCGGTGTTGGGATTGGGCTCCGAATGGTTGCGGGTCACCGGAACGGCTCCTTCGGCCGAGATGGCCGCCAGGTCTTCAAAGACAATCACGTCTACCCCGACCTCAAAATCGGCTCCTTTGGCCTGCCCTTCCCGAATCCCCCAGAACAGAGCTGCCTTGCCTTGAGCTACCTCTCCACCGCCTAAAGGCGGTGGATTCGACCTGCGACTAAAGTCGCCTAAAGCCCACGCCTCCGATCCAGGCACCTCGCTTGACCCCCTCCATCAGTCGGCCCGGCGACCACTTCGCCGATTCGTCGAGCAACCCTCACGCTAGCCTCTTACCTTCCCTACGCACACCGGCTTGCTGTCACAAGCCTCCTGAAGGCTTCGCCTAAAGGCGAGGGGGTTCACCCATCCCCGAGTGGGACCCTTAGCCACCTGGAAAGGCATCGACAACTGATAGATCCAGGTTCTACCCTGCGGGGCGCCAGGCAGGGTGCGAAGGGCGGCGCTGCCTCGGGTCACCTGGAGGGATGCGGCGGAGACCGCGCCGAAATCCTTTTTCGGAGGCGGTGCGCTACAGGAGACCACGATCGGGAGCAGTAGACCAAAGGCAATTCCCAATCTCCAAGCTGATGCTGTGCCGAGACGAAACACCGGAAGATTCAAGCCAGCGAGAAGAAGCCATGGGATCGACAGCGAGCGATACCTGAATTTCAGCCGAGTGTTCTCCACGGGGAGCGTCAGAATACCCGGTCTGAGATCTGTCGGCAAAGAGAAGAAGCTTAACCCGGATTTCTCATCGCTTGTCGTAGCGAGGCGCCGCAAGGGCCGTCCTGGCAAGGCTTGCGACCGAGGCCCCCGCAGTCGTACTCGTGCAGTACGTCGAGGAGGCCGATCGAGCGTAACGCAGCCAGGACGGATGTTTGCGGCGACACAGTAGACCAGCGATGAGAAATGCGGGTTAAAGAGTTTGAACCGGCCACCAAAGGGTGGTAGATGTTGGGCAAGTGATCGACACTAGAAACACGAAAGCGCAACTTGAGTCGGGGAGTTCCAGGTAACCATGACAAGAAAACTTTACAGCTTCATTCTTTACGGGTGTCTGATGTCGGCGCTAGCAGGCACGGGCGCTCCTGCGGAAGCCGAGTCGACCGAAGAACAGCAGGAGGCGATCGCCGTCGGCTCTGATCTGCAGCTGTTTGTGGATGACTTCCTGATCGACCAGATGTCGAGTGTTCAGTTACAGCTGCACCGGCCAAGTTCGGCAGGAAAGGCACTGTCATTCGATCAGCCCTGGGAGGGCGATTCCAGTACCTACGTCAGCGTTTTCAAGGACGGCGACCGCTTTCGGATGTACTACCGGGGAAGCGGCCGGGAAGCCCCGTCCGCTCTCGCCTCAGGGGAAAAGACCGTCCCGGCCCACCCTGAGCTCATTGCCTACGCCGAGAGTGAGGATGGCATTCGCTGGACACGGCCATCAGTTGGGATTTACGAGTTTCAAGGGTCAAAGGAAAACAACATCGTCTGGATGGACAAGGAGGAAGGCCACAAGCTCGCTCCCTGCATGCATGTCTTCAAGGATACCAATCCCGCCGCCGCCGCAAGCGAACGCTATAAGGCCTTGGGGAGCTGCAGCTATCCTCTGGTAGTACTCGCATCCCCAGATGGGCTCCATTGGAGCGAGCTACGGGGGCAACAGTCGCTGATCTCGGATGGCCTCCACCGCAACGCCTTCGACGCCATCAGCTCTGCCTTCTGGGATCCGATAAAGGGTCACTATGTGGTCTTCTTTCGGGACTCTGACCGCGGCAGAAGGGAGGGCTCCAAGCATAAAAAGACCTCCTCATCCGTCGTCAATTACGGAAATCGCAGCTTCAAGTACTCGTCCTCTCCCGACTTCATCAACTGGAGCTACCCCCAGTGGGTTGATTTCGGATCCGCGCCAACAGAGCACCTTTACACCAACGGGGCCACTCCGTATTTTCGCGCGCCCCAGATCTATCTGGCTTTTCCCAAGCGCTTCCACCCCTGGAAGACGTATTTCAAGGACTGGAATCCGGGCGCCTCGGACGGCGTCTTCTTGTCCAGCCGTGACGGCGTCCACTGGGACCGCAGATTCATGGAGGCCTTCGTTCGGCCGGGACCTCATCCACGAAACTGGGGTCACCGCAGCAACATGGCTGCAGTCGGGATTCTGCCGACGGGTGAACGCGAGCTTTCGCTCTACTACACCCGTCACTACGCCTTCCCGAGCGACCATTTGGAGCGGCTTGTCCTGCGTTTGGATGGATTCGTTTCTGTGAACGCCGGATACTCAGGCGGAGAATTCATTACCAAGCCGCTCCGCTTCGAAGGCAGTAGCATCCTTCTCAACTTCGAGACTTCGGCAGCGGGCAGTATCCATCTCGAAATCCAGAACGAGAAGGGTCATCCTGTTCCTGGATTCTCTCTCGATGACTCGCCTCTGATCTGGGGAGACAAGATCGATTCTTCGGTGATCTGGAAAAGAGCGACGAGCCAGACGGATCGGGAGCCCCTCAAGCGGCTAGCGCTGCCCTTTACCCGTAATAAAGGACTGGACAAAGAGTTTCGGGTCGTTCAAACTGAGCGGCATGCAGCTCCAGAATCAGATCAAGCGTACCCTGTCGAAGCCCGAGAGCATCGAGTATGTAAGCCGGCTGCTGGAAGAAGGGGATTTCTCTTCGCGAAGCGAGTTGGCCGGTTTTCTTTGCGATCAGTTGCGATTCTATGACCCCGGCGGGCGGCCCCAGCGGGGAGGTTGCCTGAAGGCGTTGCGGGAGCTGGAAGCGAAGGGCTGTTTTCGGCTGCCGCCCCCACGGATCCAGAAAGGGGCGCCCCGTCCGCGACGGTTGGCGGCTCCAGTGGAGGAGCCGATCGGGGTGCCCGAGCAGGTGGGGGAGGTGCGGGGGCTGGAGTTGATCGGGGTGGGCGAGCCGGGGCAGATGCGGATCTGGAACGAGCTGATGATCGAAGAGCATCCGCTGGGGGCTGGGCCCTTGGTGGGACGGCAGCTGCGCTATCTGCTCGGCTCCGAGCACGGCTGGCTGGGGGGCCTGGGCTTTGCCGCCGCGGCGTTGCAACTCGTGGACCGGGACCGCTGGATCGGTTGGGATGCGGAGCAAAGGCGCGCCCATCTGCACGGGGTCGTGTGCCTGAGCCGTTTTCTGATCCGACCCAGCGTGCAGTGTCAGAACCTGGCCTCGCGGGTGTTGAGCCTGAGCCTGCAGCGGCTGGCCGAAGACTTCGAGCAGCGCTATGGGTACCGTCCCTGGTTGGTCGAGAGTTTTGTAGACACGAGCCGGTTTTCGGGGGCATCCTATCGGGCAGCGAACTGGACCCGGGTGGGCCGAACCCAGGGTCGGGGTCGGCAGGATCGTTTCACCCAGCGGGAGGAAACGATCAAGGACATCTATGTGTATGCGCTGGAGCCGGAGTTCCGCGCCCGCCTGGGGTTGGCCGAGGGGGCCGGCTTGGGGCCGCTGGCTCCGGCCCAGGGGGTCGAGGCCGAGAGTTGGGCGGAAGAGGAGTTTGGCGGCGCGCCGCTGGGGGACGCGCGGCTGAGCCGAAGACTGGTGAACATTGTGGAGTCCAAGGCGCAGGAACCGGGTCGTGCCTTTAGCGGGGTGGCCCAGGGGGATTGGCCGGCGGTCAAGGCCTACTACCGATTGATCGACCACCCGGACGAGGCCGCGGTGAGCCTGCCCCAGATTCTGCAGCCTCACCGGCAACGCACCCTGCGGCGCATGCAGGGGCAGCGCACCGTGTTGTGCCTGCAGGACGGCACCGATCTGGACTATACGAGCCTGGCTCAGTGTGAAGGTCTGGGAGTGATCGGCAGCAACCAGACCGGCGCCCAGAGTCGGGGATTGCACCTGCATTCGACCTTGGCCGTGGCCCCCAATGGACTTCCGCTGGGGGTCTTGCGCGCCCAGTGTCTGGCGCCGCAGTTGAAATCGCCGCAAGAGAAGCGACCGAGCTGGGCCATCCCGATCGAGGAAAAACAGACCTTCTGCTGGATTCAAGCGCTGCGCGAGCTCGGAGAAGTGGCGGCCCAAATGCCCCAGACGCGACTGATCAACGTCTGCGACCGGGAAGCGGATATCTTCGAGCTGTTCGAGGAGCAACGCCGTTACCCGGGGGTCGACCTACTGGTGCGCGCCCAACACAACCGCGGCATCACGGAGGAGCCGTTCAAGCTTTTCGAAGCGCTCGTACAGGAGCCGGTACAGACCCAGGTCCGCGTCCAGGTGCCGCGCCAGAGCGCTCGGCCCAAGCTCAGTAAGCGAAAGGCCCGGCCCCAGAGGCCCCGCCGCCGGGCGGAGCTCTCGGTCCGCTATCGGCGGATCCAACTTCGCCCCCCGAAATATTACCCGGATAAGGAGCCCATCGAGATCTGGGTGATTCAGGCGCGGGAGGACTCTCCGCCTGCGGGAACCGAAGCCATCGAGTGGTTCCTTCTGACTACCGCCACTCTCGCCTCGCCCGAAGCGGCGGTTCAATGCCTACGCTGGTATTGCCTGCGTTGGCGCATTGAAGACTGGCACCGGGTGCTGAAGTCCGGCTGCCGCATCGAAGAGATCGCCCACCGAAGCGCCGAGCGCCTCAGCCGGGCGATTGCGATCAACCTGGTCATCGCCTGGCGGATTATGCTGATGACTCTGCTGGGCAGAGAAACCCCGGAACTGCCCGCCGAGGTGCTCTTCTCGGATCTTGAACTCCATGTCCTGGGGGCCTACGCCAAAAAAAAAGCTTGAACCCGCCCTCGCAGCTGGGTGAGGCGGTACGGCTGGTGGCGCGCATCGGAGGATACCTAGGACGCAACCAGGATGCGCCCCCGGGTCATGAGTTGATATGGCAGGGCTATTCACACCTCCGGCTCCTGTGTGAAGGCTTCGCTCTGGGAGACCCAGAAACATGACTTTGTCCTGTACCGAATTACGGGTAAAGGGCAGGGCTAGCGGGCATGGCGGTTCGGCTGCGCTTCGTGATGCGGGACGCGGATTTGTATTCTTTTCGCTTTCAATAGAGCCCCGCATTTCTAGGCAGCAACGCGGTGGACCGCGGGCAAAGGCAAGGGGCGAGAAGAGTACTGGAGACGTCGGCCAAGCCTAGTTCGAGTCCAGGAAATCCTTTTCTCTGAAGCTGACCCAGAGGGGTGGATCGGGGCGGCTGTGGGAGGCGATGAGCCAGACCCGACCCGGGCGAGGCTCGAAAATATAGGGGTAGCAGGCAGCGCCAATCTGACCCGGGTAGGTGAGGCGGGCGACGACAACCGGGGTGCTCCAGCTTGCCGCATCATCTTCGGAGAAAGCTATCGACAGTTCCTCGCGGTGGGCGCTGGCCGGGACTTCGCTGCGCGGCGGCCCATCCCTCCGATAGGTAGTCTGACCTTCAGGATAGAGCCGGTTCCAGGCCAGGATCAGCCTGCCACTGGCCAATCGAGTCAAGTATCCAGGGGAGCTACTGGCATCGATCTGGCTGGGGCGCAGTTCCCTCCAGTGGTAGCCGTGGTCGTCTGAGTAGGCTTCCCAGAAACGGTCCAGATTGGTCCTGAGCAGCATCAGGATCCTGCCGTCGGTCAACTCTGCCAGAGTGCCTTCGTAGCCGCCGTCGTGATCGCCATGCCCTCCCAGATCGATCAGGTTGCTTCGCCTCCAGGTTTGCCCCTGATCATCCGAGACGTAGGTATATTGGGCGTGGTGAGTGGGGTTGCGGAGCAGCGTCTGAACAGGGACCACCAGGTGACCGCTGCTGGTCTCGATGATGTCCTGCAGAAAACCGCAGTAGCCGGCGAAGATTCTCTGCCTTCCTTCCCAGGTCCTGCCCTGGTCCAGGCTACGGATGCTCCACACATCCGAACGCGTATCCTGAGATGCCTCGCCGCGCTCCTTGTCCCAGCCCCAACGACGATTGGGACGGTCTGTGTAGACTACGACCAGCACACCTCCGCGGGTACGTAAGAGAAGGGCCTCATGATCGGCTGCGATGCCCGGGCCGGGCCCGGAATAGATGACGGTCGGTTCAGACCAGTCCTCGCCCTCGCTCTCGCTGAAGCGCGCACCAGAGGCATCCACGGTCATCAATCGATTGTCTTCGAGTCGCACCAGGCGGTGGCCAACGATGCTGAAGGGACCGCTATGTTTGGTGAGATCCTCGGTCTGGGAGTGGATCCAACGAGACCCCGGATCGTCCTGGGCGCTCACGTTTGTGACGGCCGAACTCAAGCAGAAAATCGTCAACAGGCTCAAGCAAACTCGTCTGTGTTCCATAAGCCTCTCCCAACCGCTAGTTGGACCTCCCTCATGAACGAAACCTCAGTCGAAGAGCGTGGCGGTGGCCTCCGTGCCGCCGTGTTCTTTCCTCGAGCCTACGGCTCGAAAACCGCGGCTCGGAGGCCATCGCCACGGTTTCTTGGACAATCGCCTGGGAAAGGACCTATCCAATTCTAAATGAATGGATTACGTCCTTTTCCCACTCCAATCTGAAAATGAAGTTTCAGCTTAGTCCCGCCCCCAGGAAGCACTGGCCCCATTCGAGAACGAAACTTCCGTCAGTGCTAGCTACGAACATCGAGAGCTGAGTGACACTTGTAGCACGGGCACTCCTGCCCGTTGGTGTCCTCCACGGGCAAGAGTGCCCGTGCTACAGGTCACTGCTCTGTCAGATGCTGTCTCCTACACCTTCCCTCTGCCAAATGAAGTTTCAGCTTAGTCTCACCCCCAGGAAGCACTGGCCCCATTCGAGCAATGAAACTTTGTCTAGGACGTGGTGGCGGTCTCCAGGCCGAAGCCACGTTTCACTGGCACAGGCTTATTCATGTTTCAGCTTAGTACCACTTCGCCTTATCGACCACGTTGCGAAGGGGACTGCCGCTGGCGAAGCGGCCGATGTTGTCGAGAAGGACCTCGAGGTGTCGGGAAGCTACCTTCGGAGAGGCACCGGCGACGTGGGGCGTGATGATGACGTTGTCCATCTTCCAGAGTGGGTGGTCGCGGGGGAGCGGTTCGGTCTCGAAGACATCGAGTGCGGCGCCGGCTACCTCGTGATTGACGAGGGCCTCGGTCAAGTCGGTCAGGTCGACGATGGCCCCGCGGCCGATGTTGATCAGATAGGCACTGGGCTTCATCTGTTGGAACTGCTGACGCCGAAACATCTTGTAGGTCTCAGGAGTGTGCGGTGCCGCGATGGCCACGAAGTCACTCTGCTTCAGTAGTTGCGGCAAAGCCTCTAGCTTTCGGAGCGAAGCAACCCCGTCCGGCGCACTCTCCTGCACCGGATCCACAGCTATCACACGCATACTGCAGGCCGCGGCGCGCCGAGCGATCTCCGAGCCGATACCACCCAATCCGACAATGCCGAGGGTGGCGTCCCCCAGGTGAATGTGGGCGAGATCGATGGGCGAGCTTTGTCCCGGGCCGAGGAAAAACTGCGAGCGAGCGGCTTCCCCTCCCGCTGCTTCCCAACGGGACTCCATTTGATTCCGGATATAGAAGTGCAACTTGCGAGCAAAGCAAATGATATAGCCCAACACCTGGTCGCCGATCATATCGGAGTACAAACCACGCATGTTGGTGAGCTGGCAGGAGTGCTCGACCAACTCGGGAAACATGTAGTGTTCCAAACTCGCGGTCGGGGCCTGCACCCAACACAAGGAGCGGCCAGACACCAACAGAGAGGGTGTGATCTTACCGAAGAAACCCTCGGCGTCTACAATCTCCGCCGCTGCCTCGGCTTCGCTCTCGGCATTGACCACACTCAGATTTCCAGCCCGACGGGCCAGAGCGCGAATCTCCTCCAACCGAGCTGCTTCTAGCGGCGGATGAATGACTAATTTCATGGCTCAGAAGTTGCCCCCCTTACTGCAGTAGCTCGTCGATCGTGCCGCGAGAGACGGAATGGTAGCCCGGTCTTGCCTTCCGGTAGATGCGCCTGGCCATTGCGAGACCTTCCGGTGTTCGTGCCAAACGGCTGTAGAGGGGAGTCAGAAACTTACGTCTTCCCTGAACGGTGAGAAAGCGCTCGACCGCAGGATAGGAAGGTTCGTAGCCGGCCTCGACCACGTGCTGCAGCCAGGAACTGAGGATCTCCGAATTCCCCGACTGGGAGAATTTGAAGGTAGCGTCCAGCTGATCCATCTGCGCCCGGCTCATCGATCCGGGGAGGCCTTCCAGAAAATAGCGCCAGTGCGGGGTAGCCCACTCCGAAGTCTCCAGCTGCTCGGGAGAGGTACCCGTCAAGAAAGCCTCGGTCTGAGCTTTGACCTGCTCCAGACTGGACGAAGTCACTTCCGGGAAGTTCTCCGGGAGTCCGGGGCCGTAGACCCACCTGTCGACCCCGAGCTTTTTCTTGAGTGCCTCATCTCCCTGAATCAGCTCCCTATCGAAGTAGGAAAGGAACCCTTCGGTGGTCATGCTCTGGAAGGCGAAGCGATCGAAATAGGCATGCAGAAAAGCATCCCATCTTTCCTGCCCCAGGTTCTCTTCCAGCATGCGCAGAAAGAAATGTCCTTTTTCATAGGGGATCTCCGTGACACCGTCGTCGGGATCACGGCCATCCAGATCGAGGTACAAGTGCGAATCGGGGTGGTCGCTTCCGAGCCGGGAAACCGCACCTTCCAGCCCTTTCTTGGACAACACAGCCAACATCCTCTCGTATTCTTCACCGTAGACCGCTCTCATGATCCTGTGTTCGAAATAGGTGGTAAAACCCTCGTTGAGCCAGAAGTCGCTCCAGGTGGCATTGGTTACGAGATTCCCTGACCAGGAGTGAGCGAGCTCGTGGGCGATCAGAGAAACCAGGGATCGATCCCCGGCCAGGATGGTGGGAGTCGCGAAGGTCAGGCGGGGGTTTTCCATCCCCCCAAAAGGAAAACTCGGGGGCAGAACCAGCACGTCATATCTTTCCCAGCGATAGGGGCCATAGAGCTCTTCTGCTGCCTCAATCATCTTCTCGGTGTCGGCAAATTCCCAGGCTGCCTTTTCGACCACCGAAGGCTCGGCATAGACACCACTGCGCTCTCCCGTTGATCGGAATACCAGGTCACCTACCGCCAGGGCCAGAAGATAGGACGGGATGGGCAGAGGCATGCTGAATTCATAGATTCCATCCGACGCCTTCTCGGTAGCGTTCTGGGCGCTCATAACGGCCATCAGGCCAGGTGGCACTTTCACTCTGGCAGCGTAGGTCGTCCGGACGCCGGGACTGTCCTGACAGGGGATCCAGGTCCGGGCCAGGATTGCCTGGGATTGGGTAAACAGAAAAGGGGCCTTACCGCCCGAAGTCTGCTCGGGCTCCAGCCACTGTAACGCCGCAGCTTCGGGGCGGGTGGCATAGTGGACCTGAACCACTGTCGTGTCCGGCTCGAGCTCTATGATCAGGGGGCGTCCCAGAAAAGGGACACTCTCTCCCAACGAAAAAGGAGCCTCCTGTTCCTGTTCTCCAGATGTCACCCGATCGATATCCAGGTCACGGGTATCCAGGAACAATCGCGAGGCCCCGCTCCTGTTCTCCAAGCGGAGCGTCGCCTTGCCTCTAATCCGCTGCTGGGATGGGTCGACTTCGATATCGAGGTCGAGATGAGACACCGCAACTTCGTCCGGACGCGAGAAAGAATGGGGATCCCTGCCCCTGAGGCCCTGCTCTGGAGGGCCTTCGGAAGAACAGCCGGAAAGAATCATAGATACCGCCAACGAACCGAGAAGTGATAGAGCCAGCGTCCTCTTCATGAACGGTGATCTTGATACCACGGCCGCCGGAAAGCGTCAAACCGGGACGCCTTGGCGGAGGTCTCCCGCCGTCGATCTAACGGCTCGAAAGCAGAATACTTCGGCCTGGAGACCGAACCCACATCGAAGGAATCAACCGCGCGCCGTGGCAGGGTAATTAAGTAGAATGGAATCCCTGACCGAAAAGAGAATTGTGGAGTAAATAACATGGCAGCCTCAGCTACAATACCTAGCGTGCGTAACCGAACAGGACCCGGCCAATACAGACTCGAGGAGATCGAGCAGCGTCTTCGCTCCAATGATCGGATCGAAGGGGTAACGAAGCACGATCTGCCCACACCCTGTCTGATGGTGGACCTTGATCTGATGGAGGGCAACATCGAAAAGATGGCTGCCCATGCCAAGGCCCATTCCATCGGTCTTCGCCCTCACGCCAAGACCCACAAATGCCCTCAGATTGCTCGCAGGCAGATCGACGCTGGGGCGCTGGGAATCTGTACTGCCACCATCAGGGAAGCCGAAGTCATGGCAGCGGCCGGTATCAGTGGTCTGCTGATCACCTCTGAGCTGGTCGGACCCAATAAGGTCCAACGGCTGCTGCGTCTCACTCGAGAGCATCCCGACACCATGACGGTAGTGGATCATGCCCGACAAGCCGAGCAAATGAGCGAGGCCGCCGCTGCTGCCGAGGTGCAGTTGAACATCATGATCGACATCGATCCGATCGGGCGCCGGACCGGGATTCAGCCGGGTGAGTCGGCAGTCCGTTTGGCAAAGACCGTGGATGGCCTACCCAATCTCAACCTCAAGGGTGTCCACAGTTATTCGGGAGTGAGCTCTCACGTGAAGGGGTTCGCTGCCCGCAAGGAACACTCCGACCAGGTCATGGCAGCGCCGGTTGATAGCTTCAACCAGATGAAAAAGGCGGGCCTACCGGTGGAGATCATGTCGGGGTGTAGCACCGGGACCTACAACATCGACCCACACATTCCGGGCATTACCGAGATGCAGGTCGGATCCTACGTGCTGATGGATGTCGATTACCTGGGCATCGGCGGACAGAACGGGGATGTCTACGACGACTTCAGCTCCGCCCTCACCGTCCTGACGACCGTGGTCAGTAAGGTGCACCAGGACCAAGCGACCGTCGATGCAGGACTCAAGGCCCTCGCCACCGACCGGAAATTCGGACCGGACCTCAAGGAAATCAAGGGAGTAGACTACCGCTTCGGTGGAGATGAGCACGGCATCCTGACGTTGCGGGAACCCAGTCGAGAGATCAACCTGGGCGACAGATTGGAACTGATAGTCCCCCACTGCGACCCTAACGTCAACCTCTACGATCGAATGTACTGCACCCGGGGTGAAGACGTCGTCGAGGTTTGGAGCGTCGCCGCACGCGGACACAGTTGAGTAGAAATCCCAAGTCGCAAGCAAGCCAAATCACAAATAGTCCAAAGACCACAGAGTCAACGGAAATTTTCATTGCGGTTAGCACACGTGGGTTCGGTCTCCAGGCCGAAGAATCTTCTTGTGCCGAGCCTTTGGCTCGAACGGCGGCCTGGAGACCACCGCCACACCACACTCTTCCCCTGAATCGTGGATGCGTTTCGGGTATCGTGGAGCGTGTCCCTGACGGACGGCCGTCTCTCGCATCAAGCTACTTTCGACAAAGTCCCGGCCTATCCGGGGCGGGGGAGGATCGAAACCGATGAAACCATTGAAACTGTGGGCTCTGACGCTCTGCTGCTTGGGGCTGGTGATCAATACTCAGGCGGGTCTGATCCATATCGGATCCGAGAAGCAGTTTTTCATCGACGACTATCTGATCGAAAGCCTGACCGGCACGCGCCGAGTTCTGAATCCGGCCAAGAAGGTCTACCACAACCCCATCATCCGCCCCGAGCGCCCCTGGGAAGGGAACGACGTCCGAGTCTCGAAGGTGATCTACGAAGAGAATGAAGGGATCTTCCGGATGTGGTACGGCGCTGGGACTTATAGCGCTCGACAGGGCGAGACCGAGATCATCGTCGATTCGGAGGGAGCGCCCGGGGTCTGCATCGCCACCTCCAAGGATGGTCTCAACTGGGAGAAGCCGGTGCTGGGCAAGGTAGAGTTCCAGGGATCCCGGGACAACAACATGATCCCCCGGGAGCAGTTCCGCCCCTATTTCTTCAAGGACCGCCACGAGACGGACCCGGCTAGAAGATACAAGGGCTTCGAGCGAAGGGGCAGTACCAAAACGCCCGGGATGCAGTTCGATCTGTACTTTTCCCCCGACGGATTCGAGTGGACCGCCTACCAGAACAATCCTGTGATCGACACCTCTCCCCGGGTAGGACGCTGGGGGCCGACCGGCTTCATGGGGTGGGACTCGATTAGACAGACCTACGCGGTCCACATGGAGAACTGCCGCCACCAGCGCTGTCCCCTGGGCAAGCGTCTCATCGGACGAGCTGAGAGCCCGGACATGATCCAGTGGAGCCAGCCCGAGACCATCATCCTCCCGGACGAGCAGGATTATCCGGACCTCGAGTTCTACTACATGCCAGTGATCGTATACGAAGGGATGTACGTGGGAATGCTCTGGAACTTCCGCACCACCAATACCACTATCCTGCCCCAGGCCGTCTTCAGCCGGGACGGGATCCACTACAACCGCGACTACCGACAGCCCTTCATCCCGCCGGGGCCAAACGGGAGTTTCGATTCCGCGGTGGTCTATTCCCAGAGTCTGGTGATTCACGAGGGAAGGCTTTTGAACTACTACACAGGAGCGAACTGGCGCTCTCCCGAAAGCCTGATGAACCTGGGGGACAAGGCGCTGGCGTCGGTTGGACTGGCCGTGACCGAGCCGGACGAATTCGTTTCCCTGGATGGGGTGCAAGGAGACAAGCGGCAGCGCCTCGCCTTCAGCGAGATGGTGACCCGATCCTTTACTTTCAGCGGAAACCGACTCTACCTGAACCTTCGCGGCGCACTGCGGCAGTGGGGAGCAGGCCCATGCGAGGTCCGTGCAGAGATCATCGGAGCCGACCACCATCCGATTGCCAGCTATGGTTTCGACGAGGCCGACCCCATCACTACCTCCGGGACGGCTCAGGTGGCCTCTTGGAAAGGCAATTCGGACCTGAGTGAACTGAAAGACAAGCCCATCAAACTGCGCTTCTACTTCAAGAACGCCAAGCTCTACTCGTTCCAGTTCAAATAGCGCGGGTTGGAATGATCCAGCGTGAGGACGTGGCTTCGGTCTCCAGGCCGAAGTCTTCCACTTTCGAGCCGCTGGCTCGACGGACGGCGGCCTGGAGCCCACCGCTACTCGCTCACGAGTCTCCCACCCAGAGCGTGGATCGAGGCGGCAGCTGCATCCACGTCAGCCCGGCTGATACCCAGGTGGGGCACCACACGGATCGAGGCGGGTGAG
This sequence comes from Acidobacteriota bacterium, assembly GCA_965222655.1. GTDB lineage: Bacteria > Acidobacteriota > UBA6911 > RPQK01 > JAJDTT01 > CAUZIZ01. The sequence continues at coordinate 377,654 of CBDCUP010000019.1, read as the reverse complement.
GGAACACTTACCCGGATACCCTCTTCCTGAAGCAGGCGATCGGCATAGTCGTAGGCGGTCAGTCCCGGGTAGTCCACGTTGAACCGGACAATGTTGGTCTCCACGACAGCCCAATCGATTCCGATTCCGGGAGCTCCGGCGATGCTCTGAGCCAGCCGCTTCGCATTCTCATGATCCTCGGCCAGCCGCTCGACCTGGTGCGTCAGCCCGTAAATCCCAGCTGCCGCGATAATTCCAGCCTGACGCATGGCCCCGCCCAGGCGCTGTTTCCACTGCCAGGCCTGAGTGATGAACTCTTTGCTACCGGCCAGGACGGCGCCTACGGGAGCACCCACGCCTTTACTCAGATCGATCCAGACCGAATCGAGCGTCTCGGCATAGTCAGCCACGCTGATACCCGTTGCCACCGAGGCGTTCAACAGTCGCGCCCCATCCATGTGGGTGCTCAAGCCGCGGTCTTTCGCAGTCGCACAGACCTCCCGGATCCTTTCCAAGGGCCAGACGAGGCCTCCAGGCAGGTTCACGGTCTGCTCGATCGAGAGCAGACGAGCCGGGGGACGATAGCGGCTCGGGGGAAAGAGCACTTCCTCCAGTTGCCGAACGCTGAACATCCCTCGTTCCCCATCCAGGGGAAAAAACACCACCCCTCCGATGACGCTGGCGGCTCCGCCTTCCGCGATGAAAGGGTGGGCCGTGCGGTCCAGCAGCACCACCTCGCCCGCCCTGCAGTGCACGACGAACGAAATCACGTTGCACATCGTGCCCGAGGGGAGAAAGAGCGCCGCCTCCTTTCCCAGCATTTCAGCCACCATATCTTGCAGGGCATTCACCGAGGGGTCCTCACCTCTTTGCTCATCGCCCACTTCGGCCGAGAGCGCGAACTCACGCATCTGCTTGGTGGGCTTTGTCAAGGTGTCGCTATAAAGATCGATACGAATTTCCTGCATGTTTCCTATCTCCGGGAAAAGGGCGAAAAACGCAAAGGCCGTGGGGGGAACCGGCACTGGAATATAGCACTGCGACGGGCTCGGAGCAACAGAAACTCTCGGCTCCAAACCAGCGATAGAAGCAGGGTCCCAGCTTGCACACTATAGCTATTCTGTTAAGATAGGCGGGCTTTCGTGTCAGGGCGAACTTACGCATGAAAACCTCACAGATACAGAATCGGTGGAAGCTTGCCTCGGGCTATCTTACTGGCCAGTCAGACCTGAAGGCCTATCCCATTACACTCATCATCGAGAACACCGGCAAGTGCAATCTCAAGTGTCCCATGTGTCCTCGGGAGCTGGGGTACTATCCGCCGCAGGACTTCGACTTTCAGCTCTTCAAGGACATCATCGACGAGGTGAGCCAGAAGACCGAGCTGGTCTTTCCCTGGGGTGGGGGTGAGCCGCTGATGAATCCCGACCTGTGTCGAATGGTCCGATACTGCAACGACGCGGATATCTACACCGTGGTGTCGACCAATGCGACGCTGCTCGACGAAAGGCGAGGACGCGAGTTGCTTGAATCGGGGCTCGATAACCTGATCATCGCTTTCGACGGAACCACACCTGAGGTTTACGAAAAATATCGCAAAGGGGCCAAGTTCGAGAAGGTTCGCAAGAACATCCTGCGCTTTCTGGAGCTCAAGAAGCGAATGAAGTCGGACCTGTTCGTGGTGATGCAGATGGTACGACTGCCAGAAAACAACCACCAGACGCGAGACTTCCAGAAGATCTGGGCGATCGAAGGCGTCGACGAAGTTCGGATCAAGGAAGACGAGATCGTTATTCCCGAGGTCGCCCTGGACGAGCGCATCCACCACGAACGTAGCCGACATCCCTGTTATCAGCTGTGGCATGGGCCACCTACCGTCAACTACAAAGGCGATTTCTTTCCCTGCTGCCATACCTGGCAGTCCGAGCCCATCGGGAACGTGAGTGAGGAATCCATCTTCGACCTATGGAACTCGGATAAGATGCAGAAGATGCGGAAGGCCCATGTGGATGGGGATCTGAGTGACTATCCGGAATGCCAGGATTGCCATGCTCCGAATCCGAGGCTGCCCATCATTCTGGGAAGCTTCGTAGTAGATATGTTCAAGATCCGGCAATGGATACCGAAGATGGAGAAGATGGCCATGTTCTATAAGATGCCGGTTTTCCGCGACCGATAGTCCAGCTGCTGGCCTACGCCGTTGACGGTCCAGGCTCAAGGTAAAACCGAAAATGAATATTCTGCTCATCCGAGGAAAACCCACTTTCATGGACATGGTCGTGGGCATCCCCATCGGCCTGGTCTATATTGCCCCCATCGCCGAAAAGAAGGGCCACTATGTCGAGGTGATCGATCTCGCTCTGGAACAGGATCCGGAACCGGTCCTGGAGCAGAAGCTGAAGGAGCGGAATTGGGATCTGGCCGGCCTCAGCTGCATGACGGCGGAGTTCGAAGGGGCCGAGTCTGCGGCCCGACAGGTCAAAGCCTTCGATCCCAACATCAGGATTATTTTCGGGGGACAGCATCCGAGCATCGTACCGGACGAGGTAATCGCCACGGACTTCTGCGACTTCGTCTGCGTGGGAGAGGGCGAAGAGACCTTCGGGCAGTTCCTGGATGTCTACTCTCTGGGCGACGATCTCTCTCAGGTCAACGGATTGGTGTACAAGACTGGAGAGGACGAGTCGAAGAAGTGTTTGCCTCGCGCCCTGGTCGATGACGTGGACGAGATTCCGTTCCCGGCATACCACCTTCTCGACCTGGATCGCTACGTCGAGGCAGAGTCGGCTCGCTATCCTCCCAAGTACTCCAGGGCCATCCAGATCTTCACCAGCCGGGGCTGTCCCTGGCACTGCACCTACTGCCACGTCCTGTTCGGGAAGCAGTTTCGTCCGCGCAGCCCGGAGAATGTCCTGGCCGAGATGAAGATGCTCTACGACGAGTATCAGATCCGCGAGTTCATGATCGAAGATGACATCTTCAACTTCGACATGGATCGAGCCAAGAAGATCTGCGACCTGATCGTGGAGGAGGGACTCGAGGTCGGCCTTCAGTTTGGCAACGGCGTTCGGCTGGAGCGCTTCGATGAAGAGCTGATGCAGAAGCTCGCCGCCGCCGGGACCCACCACATGGCAATCGCCATCGAATCGGCGAGCCCGCGGCTTCAATCGAAGATGAAGAAGTACCTCAAGCTCCACATGGTCAGGGACGTCGTCAACTGGGCGAAAAAGTACAATATCGTGACCACTGGTTTCTTCATGATTGGCTTTCCCAGTGAGACCATCGAAGAAATGAACATGACGATCCGCTTTGCCTGCGAAACCAATTTCGACGAAGCACTATTCAGCATCGTGATTCCCTATGCGGGGACCGAGATGAACCGGCAGGTGATGGACTCGGGCCAGTACGATCCAGCCGATCCGCTTCATGCCGTCATCCGGATCACAACCGAGGATTTCAGCTTCAAGCAGTTGAGACAGGTTCAGCGCAAAGCCTACCTGATGTTCTTCCTGACCCGATTCCGATTCGTCAAGATGCTGCCGAAGCTCTTCAGTCTTCGTTCCAGCAGGAAATACCTGAAGGCGATCGAGCGAAACTTTCTCCCGGATTCCATGCTCGGAGACGGCTCCCGAGTGAATTAGAGAAGCGCTTAATCAAGGAGAGTAGTCCCAGCTTAGTTTTTTCTCATGTACGGCTACCCAGACTTCCCGGACCACGTCTACGTCGAGCTGACCAACGTCTGCAATGCTCGATGCACCATCTGCGCGACACCGGCCATGAAGCGCAAGAGGGAAGTCATGTCGATAGAGCTGTTTCGAAGAATCGTGGACGAGTGCGGCCGCAGAAAGGCCAAGAAGCTCCTCCCCTTTCTGCATGGCGAAACCCTGCTGGTTCCCGGCGTCCTGGACTACTTCAGATACGCACGTGAGGCAGCTCCCCTGACCCACGTCAACCTGACGACCAACGGCTCCAAGCTCTCTGCCGAAAAAACGGAAACACTGCTCCAGGAGAATCTATTAGACAGCGTCATCGTCTCCATCGACGGTGGAAACAAGGAGACCTTCGAAGGGATCCGCCTGGGTCTTGACTACGATGAAGTTCGAGACAACGTGCTCCGCTTCATCCGGACCCGAAACGAAATGGGGAAGTCCAAACCGACCGTCTCCATTTCCATGGTGACGGTCGATGAGAACAAGGACACCCGGGAGCAGCTGCAAGAGGCGTGGAAGGAAGCCGACCAGGTTCGCTTTGCCGTCTACTTCAACTGGGCCGGCAAACTACACAACGAAGGCCGCACCCCTCACAAGATCAATTTCTGCGAGCGGCTCTATCACTACATCACCATCCTGGCAGATGGTCGTGTTGCCATGTGCTGCTTCGACTCCGAAGCGGAGTACACCGTGGGGGACTTGAAACGACAGAGCATCTACGAAGTCTGGCACTCTCAAGAATTCAATCAGAAGCGGAGCGCGTTATATCGCCGGGACTTTGACGATCTCAAGATCTGCGAGGGCTGCGACTACATCAACCATCCAGCCTGGACTACGCCGCTGGTGCGTCTTCGCCCCCGCATTCAGGAGACCTTTCCGCGTCTGACCATGGGAGCCGAGAATCTCTACAAAAGGTGGTTGATGCGATGAGTTGGTTTGCAAAGCAGAGCGAGAGCACTACGGATTATCCCTGGCTGAGAACCACCGATCACGATCTAGGTAAGGTCCTATTGATCTATCCGGTCACCGGCATGGATGTCTTCGGCATCAACGTAGGTCTGCCCCTTTCCTGTCTGTACCTGGGCAGCGTCCTGGAACAGGCGGGTTATCGCGTCGAGATTCTGGACGAACGAATCACCGAGACCTTCGAACAAGATGTCGCCGATTCCATCCAGGGCGAGCGGCCGGTTCTGGTGGGTATCTCCAGCATCACCGGGGCTCAGATCCGAGGTGGCCTCGAGGCCGCCAGGGTCGTCCGTCGGACGGATCCCACGCTGCCCCTGGTCTGGGGTGGGGTTCACCCGACGCTTTGCCCGGACTCGACGCTCAAGGACGATTTCTGCGATGTGGTGGTGAAGGGCGAAGGCGAGATCACCCTGGTCAAACTAGCAGATTGTCTCCGCGAAAAAAACGATCTCAGCAGCGTGCCTGGCATCGGCTACAAGGAACAAGGTGAGCTCAAGTTCACCCAAAGCGTTCCGCTGATCGAAGACCTGGATGTGATCCCCAGGCCCAACTACGATTTGCTGGAGATGGAGCACTACTTTACCCGCGCTCCTTCTACCGGCCAGGCACAGCTCCAGTTGGTGACCAGCCGCGGATGTCCTTTCGACTGCGAATTCTGCTACAACCTCAAGTTCAACGAGCGTAGGTTTCGCTACCACTCGGCCGAAAGGGTCGTTTCAGATATCGTCGATCTGGTCGATCGCTTCCAGATTCGCTCCCTCTTCGTCGAAGATGACTACTTCTTCGGCCATCCCGGCCGCGTCGAGGAGATCTGCGATCTCTTGATCGAGAAGGACCTGAAGCTTCTGATACAGGTCCCCTGCCGCATCGACTACCTCTACAAGCGCAGTCCCGAGATGATCGACAAGCTCTACCGGGCAGGCTTCAAGGAGCTTTGGATCGGCGTGGAATCCGGATCCGAGGAGCGCCTCAAGGAGATTCTGAAGAGAACCACCTTGGACCAGGTCCGGGAGGTCAACCAGCTGCTGTCCGGCTCGGACGTCTACGTCAAGTACGGCTTCATGGCGGGATTTCCCAAGGAAGAGCGCAAGGAAACCCTGGAAACCGTCGACTTCATGTTTGAGCTTCTGGGTTCCAACAAGGGTGCCGGAGTCGCTCCGGTTGCCATCTATACACCCTATCCAGGGACTACGCTCTACGACAAGGCCAAGCTGGTGTACGGCATGACCTTCCCCGATAGCCTCGAGGGATGGAGCCATTTCCACTTTGGAGAGAACAACAATCCATTTCTTACGCCGCGGCAGAAGCGCTTCATCAGCAAGGTCAACGTGATGAGCCGGTTCTTCGAACGCCGCGCCTTCGAGCGATTCTGCGACAACCGCTTCAAGCCGGTCCTGATGGCCATCCACGGCCTCTACTACCACTACCTCAGGCTGCGGCTCCGCTGGCGATTCTTCGAGTTCATGCCAGAGATCCCGCTGATTCGATTTGCGGAACAGGTCTACGTGCGCCTCTTCCATCAGGCCCAGCTCGCCAAGTTCCTACGCAGCAAGGTTGCCGATTCTCGGTAGTGAGTCAGTGAGCAGTGGACGATCGGTAGCAAGCTGTGATCTGCGCTTATCGGTAATAAGCCAGATCTGAGTGTACAGACAGTGTCAGAGTAGATACCCCCCTGACTGACCGCTTCCGCCTAAAAGCGGACAGTCAGGTTTTCGAGCTCTTCAGTTGGCTTCCAGTATCCTTGTGTCTGTCTTCTGCCTCCCGGTCCGCGTTTTTCCCTTCTTCTCGTTTCCCCTGTCAGTGCCGTCACAGGATCTCGACCCCTGGCTCCTCATTGATCCCCCAACCCACCTCATTTCAACCTCCTCTGGCCTGATTCCACCCTTGTCCTAGAATCGAACGAAGAACCAAATTCCTATATTGATAAGACGTATCCGGGATACTCGTCGTTATTGATTCGACTCTTTCCGAAGCACGGCCGCTAGATACACCGTCTGTCCAGCCTCAAGCTCGCGCCGCATCGCGGTTCCTTCCATCGCGTATGCACCCCGGGCAAAAGTCCGAAAAGGACCAGTCACCCACTGGTCAAGCATTTCCTGCTTGCGCTCTTCGTCAAGCTGAAGCGCGCGGACGACGTTCGGAGTGATATCTTTGATCTGTATACAGCGGAGTGGTCCTCCCTTCAAGGCGGCCTCCAATCGCTGTCGGGCATTGTTTCGTTGTGAGACAAGATCCGCAAACAGCAGTTCTCCACCAGGCCGCAGGACTCTATGCACTTCGTCCAGGAAACGAGGAATGGAGCCATAGCAATGGGCGCTCTCGACATTGAGTACGATGTCAAAACGCTCAGCATCAAAGAGCAACTGCTCTGCGTCGCCTTGTACATACTCGGGTACTCCATCACGTTGATGGCGGGTCCGGGCCAGCTGTGTGGCAGAAGACGAGAAGTCGAGCGCGACGAGTGTTTTTAGTCTGAGACCATAGGCAATACAGGCTGCACCGCCGCCACGTCCGCTGCCGATTTCTAAGATGTCCAGATCACTGAGCTTATCGCCGTGTGATCCTGACGTCGCAACATACCAATACAACTGTAAGGCAAGTCGCTCAGGCGCAGCAATTGGCACGGGCAGTTGCTCCGTTGGGAGTGGCGCGTAGCCATAATTCATCGTTGTCCACTCTGTCTGCGGATATTTCCACGCCAGATACTCGTACAGCATACGAGAGATCGCGCGTTTGGCCTGTCCGACAATACGGCCACTGCCGAGTGCTCCGGTAACGTAGCGCCACGGATATAGAGTGTCAGAGTGCGTCTGGTTCATTCCTTGCCTCATTTGCCGGCTCGAACAGACTGCGTAGTACAGTCTAACACCCATATAACACTTATGACCCGAGCTGGAACTGATATCGGTGGCACCTTCACGGATGTCATCCTCTTTGATGCTGATACGAAGCATATTCGGATCGCCAAGTGTTTGAGTACCGACGAACCGGAGCGAGCCGTCCTCGACGGCATTACGGAATCCGGCAACCCTGGCTGATGTGGAGACCTTAGTCCACGGTGCGACCGTTGTCATCAATACGATCTTGGAACGCACTGGAGCCCGAACTCGCCCTGTCACTAAGTTCAGATTGGCACGATCTGAATGTCCGCTTTTAGGTGCGGATTCAATCGGTCGATGCAACACACCTAATCTCTAAGCTGTAGAGAGGAGGATGTTGCCAATGAAGTATCGGACGCGGATCTATTACACGGAAGAACAGAAGACCTTGATGTGGGACCGCTGGCAAAAAGGCGAGTCCCTGAGCTCGATCGCGCGGCTCTTTGACCGCCGTCATTCCCCATGCTGGTACCCTGGCCGATCAGAGACAAGCCGACGCGCCGAAGCGATTTATGCAACAGCGCGCGTGCCATGAGGCGCCCAGGAAGACAGGAGGGTCCTGTCAAGGAGGGTAACTCTATAAAGAGATGGAAGAGGGCCCTGCAGGGGGAGGCTTTAAACAACCTTAAGCTGCTCTGGTTAAGAGCCAGGGTGGTGAGCGTTAAGGAAAACCGAAGGCCCGCTGCAGGTGCACGCCGGTGCCTTCGATGGTGGGTTTGGCTTTGATCAGTCATTTGACGGGTCTTATGGACATCGGGGTTTCTCCTCAATGAGTGGTTTCGCCGCGCGCCTGCCGGGCCAGCGCTACCATCTCCCGCCGAATCTCCTGGAGGGTGCTGACTTCCCGGGAGAAGGCCAACCGGATTGGACGGGGACCGGCCGCTGTGGTCGCCGACATCTCAAAGCCGTAGCGATCGACTCCGGTCATGATCGCGGTCGTGGTGTCAGTGGCCTTGGTGAAGGCTCTGCAGCAGGCAACCATCGTTTCCGAGTGGTCGTCGTTCATGTGCCTGATGATGTCCTCAGCATAGCCCGCGACGGGATCGGGTGCGGCGCCGAGCCAGTCGGTGGCCTCGATCCACGACATCCGGCCGTAGCCGCCGATGTAACGCAGCGACTCCACCTCCAGCCGCCACAGGTGGAAGTCCTTGAAGTCGAGGTAGTAGGCGGCGTTGGGATGGGAGCGGAGGAACTCTTCCCGCGCCGTGTCGAGATCCGGTCCCTTCTCCAGGACTCGTGTCTTTCCGGCGATCGTGATCCGCCCGCGAGCCAGCGGATCTCCCGTGCCCTGTTCGACCACCAGCAAAGACGAACGGGAGTCGGCGCGCAGGTTCCGCGTGTGCTCGGCCAACTCGCTGATCAGAAACACGGGGCTCCCGGCGTCGAGGCCGAACGTGACAAAGGAACCGTAGGGGTGCCCGTCCATGTCCTGAGCCAGAGTGCACAGTGTCCCGGTGCCGGCTGTTTCCACCAGGGTGCGGGCCCGCTCGGCGTGGGTCGGCGTCCTCACGTCCGGATCGTAGAGGAGGGGCTCCCGCCCGGCAGGCCTCGAGTGCTCTCGGGTGCTCATAGGTGTCAATTCAGCCGACGGACGTAGCGGCCGTCTTCAAAGTGACTGAACAGGCGCTGGACCAGGGGATGGGTGATCGGGTCCGGCCGGCTGTCCTCTTCGAGATTTGTGAATCAGGACGCGGTACCAGGGCGCGTCTCTACTGGGTCCAATCATTTCGCACAGCTATTATAATCTAATAGTGAGAGTACTCCGTTACAGCATGGCTTTGCATGGCTTTCTTGTTTGGCTGATCAACTTCTTCTCTGGAGAATATAGGTTAGGTTATAGATGATCCAACAACGAGCCGTCAAAGCACTTGGAGAAATCGCTCTCCGTGTCGAAGACCTTGACTCGATGCAGCGGTTCTACGAAGAGGTTATCGGCCTTGAGTTGATGAAAAGATTTCCTCATGCTGTCTTCTTCAAGATTGCAGAAGGCTATGGCCGACACACACAGATACTGGCGCTGTTTGATCGCAGACAAGAGGCGGACTATCGAGGTGTGGAACCGGAAAAGTCTACGGTCGATCATTTCGCTTTCACGATCCGGCTGACGGATTTCGACGGCGAGAAGAAACGACTTGAACAACTTGGATTGAACGTGGAAACGGCTGAGCACGCCTGGGTTCATTGGCGTTCTCTGTACGTCAGGGATCCGGAAGGCAATCTTGTTGAGTTAGTTTGCTTTGATGAAGGTGTGTAGGGGAAGCGTGAAGGGCAGGCGCAAAGATGTGCAATCACGGCGCACCTAACAACGGCTTACAGCGGTAGGACCCTTCCTGTCAGATTCTCCTATCCACGGAAGATCCCGTTGGTCGCGTTGTCTGAAGGCTCCTTTGTGAGGCAAGGTGTTGTTGCCAAACATCAACTCACTTACGCCAACGGACTTCGCCTCTCCGAGGATCTGCATTTACGTGTCGCCGATGTCGACAGCTCCCGGATGCTGATCCGAGTCCGCCGCGCGAAAAATTTGAAACCGCAGGCGAAAGCGGCCGATCAGGGGCTTCGTCAGGGAAGTGTTGTTGACTCTGCCCAGCAGCCCTAGAAAGCATGATTTCACCTGGGTTTCCGGACTTTTTTGAGTCGTCAAACATGTTGCGAAGCAAGGAACATTCCTGGCGGAGGTTACCCGGGGGCAACTGGACACTGGATCTCAAGCAGTCTGAGTTCTCTGCCCTCAACAACAGTTGCGTGAAGAAGCACCAATCCTTCCTGCAAGATAGAGATGTGGGAAGGGAATCCCTCTAGGCTAGAGGTGTCCGACAAAGGTCCAGCTCGCTTCTTCTGATGTCCCCCTGCGCCGAGGAGCTCGTAAGAAGCTGATCTGTTGCCGCAAAAAGGTATCAGTTGGTGCTGTTCACGCTTGGAATATAGTTTCTCATTCGGTTAGGGTAAGGGTGACCAGATTCAGCACGATCACCTGAATCATCGGGTGGCAGTTTCAATCCCAGAAGGAGGACGCTATGGTGAAGCGTAAATGGTTCAGCATCATTCTCACGTGCTGGCTTTTCGGCCTGGCCGTCACACCTATCCATGCAAAATGGGTAAAACTGGGTGAGCGCACCGTCAATCACGCCGTGGACCGTGACGAGATAAAGGTGACAAGCAAAAAGGGCAAGTTCAAGAGAATCAGACTCAGAGTAAAGCGCCGCAAGGTAACCTTCCGTGACTTGAAGGTCCACTTCGGAAACGGTGGCGTTCAGGACATCACACTACGGAGGCAGATCCCGGCTGGAGGCGAGACACGTGCTATCGATCTCAAGGGTGAGAAACGCGTCATCAGGAAGGTGGTCTTCTGGTACAACACCGCAACCATTCGAGGCAAACGAGCCAAGGTCTCGCTCTGGGGCGCTAAGAACACAGCGATCCCTCTCTATTCTTCGAGCCGTCGAATGGAGAGCCGAACGGACCAAATCTAGGTTGAATGAGCGCCCCGCCGCTCTGCGAGTCACCGAAGTACGGGTAACGCCTGGGTCTCGATTGGATTCTCAAGAGTCCAAGCTAAGTCGCGTACCTTAATCTCTACCACTACCTGGGCGAACTCCCTCTACCCCAGACCGTGCATACATTCGTGTGAGGAACCGCTTTCTTTTTCCCGATTCAAACGAACCTGGAGCGACTGACCTGAGTGCCGGTGTTGGACGCGTCGACATCACGTCGCACCCGAGAGGCTGGTTGGTTTCGATCGGCTGGCTCCAGCTCTTGCCTCCGTCGTGGGATTCGTTTCTACAGAATAGTCAAGCCGTTCGGGCCTCCGAATCTAGTCCGGGCAAGACTGACACTGGATTTGCTTCAGTGATCTGGCCATGTGAAGATGATCCCAACCTACGAGGAGAAGCCGATGAATAGCACCACGAGGACGTGTTACGGAATCGCGCCATTCGGCTTGCTGCTCGCGGCTTTGAGTTCCTTCTTGACTTCCGATGAGTTGGCGAAGTCGGCCCGTAACGTTAAGCAGATCATTGCTCATCGAGGAGCGAGCAGCGAGCGGCCCGAGTGCACGCTCGCTGCGATCCGTCGCGCCATCGAAGTCGGTGCGACCGCGGTCGAGATGGACGTGAGAACAAGCAAGGACGGCGTTCTTTTCCTGCTGCACGACACGACGCTCGAACGGACGACGGATGGCAAGGGGAATGCCGCTGCGATGACGATCGCCGAGTTGAAACAGCTTGATGCAGGCTCCTGGTTTGATCCAGACTATGAAAACGAGCGAATCCCGACGTTGCGTGAGGCGTTAACTGCGTGTCGCCGCAAGATCGCTCCGGTGCTCGACCTGAAGGAGCAAGGCAAGGCGTACGCGAAACAAGTTGCGGCGGAAGTCCGCGAGTTCGGTGAACCGGCGCGGACCATTGTCGGAGTCCGAAGCGTCGCGAGGCGCGGCAGATTCGGGAGTTGTTGCCGGAGGCTCGACAACTTGGTTTGATCCCCAATCCAGACAGCATCGAGCCGTTTGCCGATGCAGGCGTCGAGACGATTCGACTCTGGCCGCGATGGTTGAAGGATCAGGACGATCTTGTCCACCGCGTCCGCAAGACGAAGTCGAGGCTCCACCTGAATGGGAGGCTTGGGACTTTGGAAGAGATCACACCTCTTCTCACCCACGGTCCAGATTCCCTATCTTCGGATGATCCAGTCCGGCTCCTGCAAACGCTGAACGACCTTGCCGGCCAGCCAGCACGGCTGTGCTTCGTCATAGAGGATGCGGATCTGTACTCCCTCAGGTTCCGGTAGGAGCAGAGTCGCCAGCTCGTCGGGAGCTCTGGCTCCTGAGACTACCTTCTCAATGCCAGAGACAAAGCCCAGACAGACAAGCATGCCGGAATCACCGTACCTACCCAGGAGACCCACCTGGGCATAGACTAGGGTCCCAGCACAAAGGGCCAGTCGTTGACCAAGCGCAGGAAGTGGAGGATCGTCACCGCCGCGAAGATCAGACCGGACGTGATGAGATAGCTGCGATGCATCTTAATTATCGGTCGGCACGCAGCTCATGATACGAGAGGTCGAGCCCGATCGCGTCGTGGTTGCTTCCAATCAACGAAAGCAGCATGCCATCGCCGCATGCGAGGTCGAGAATGCGTACACGGCTCGCTGGTAGGCGCTGTACTAAACGTTCATAGCTGCTAGCGCCACTCTCGTCTGCCGCGTCGCCGAAAACAAATGCACTCGCGCCGGCACGACGTTCGTGGAAATTGAGCAACGCCGCCTCTGATGCCGATACTTGCATATAGGTATCCCTTCACGGCAACCACCCGTCGCGATCGACTATAGCACCTAGGACAATCTTCCAGCCGGGGACGCCCTCGGTTGTCTTCGAGGGGGCCTATGCATTCCCTTTTACGGGGACGGGAACTCGATCGGGAGTCCCCAACTACGACGTTACCCCGGACGGGCAGAAGTTCATCATGATCCAGGAGAAGGAAGCGGCGCGGCAGAATCAGTTTCACGTCGTCCTCAACTGGTTCGAAGAACTCAAGAGGCTGGTTCCGACGGGGGAGTAATTTGATCCACCGTATTGTAGGGAGAATGGATCCAACCATACCTACCACAAACCTCTGTATCTGACTGGCGCTACGTGAATTTGCGAGTTGGGGGCAGATTTGAGCTGCCCCTCGATTTCCCCTTGTGTTAGCGGTCGTTCATTCGGCGTTTCCGGGGAAAACTTGAATGTCCGCTTCTAGGGGTGGTAGAAGCGGACGTTCAAATTCTCTCCTGAACGTCGAGTGATACGTCCAAGTGAGCTTCACAGTCGATCTGAACAGCTCGGGTCGCACAGACGCTTAGATTTACGGTAGATTGATTCGTGCAGGCCGTACGCATATCAACAGAAGTTAGCGGGGCCAGGCAGTCCAAATCGAGATCGGGATCGCTATCGAAATCGACCACCATGGGTTTGGGACATGAGAAACTTGATGTCTACCGCCTCTCGATAGGCTACGTGGCATGGGTCTATGAGAAGGCCGGAAGCCTGACCGGAGTCCATCGATCTGCATGGGATCAGTGGCTTCGCGCCAGTCAGTCGATCCCGCTGAACATCGCGGAGGGCAATGGGAAGGCGGCGGCCGCGGATCGGCGGCGATATTTCGAGATCGCGCGCGGGTCCGTATTCGAATGTGCGGCGATCCAGGATGTTCTGGTCGTCGGGAAGGCGCTGAATGAGCGAGAGAGCGGTGAGCGGAAAGTCGAACTGGATCGGATGGACGCCATGCTGAGTCGATTGGGCTGAAGAGGATACTGCATCGAGGAAGCTCCACCGATTTATGGACGCTCGGATGTCGATACCGATACCGATACCGATACCGATTTCGATAGCCCAGGCGCTAAACAAAAGTTAGCGGGTCCACGTCATCCAAATCGGGATCGGTATCGAAATCGAACCGCCAGGGTTTTAGGACACAGCAAGCCTTGAACGCCCGCTTTTAGCTTTCGGTCAAAGCGGACGCTGTCTGTAAGCTCGGGTGCCGACTATCACAGATTATCCGCTGCCATAGTGAGTCTTTGCCGCTTTCCCATTCTAGTCTCATGACATTGGTCCTCTCTGGCGGTTGCCACTTCGCCCCATCACTTGAGCACTAGATCACAGGTCACTGTCCACCACTCTTTACTCCACTACTGCTCACTGCTCACTTCCTACTCTCCAGGAAGCGCAATGCATCGACAAAGCGAGACTGAACCATAACAATAGTACCTCGTGCCCCACTTGCTCTCTCGATTCTCACCCGCTCTGATCCTGCTCCTCCTGGTTGCTGGCACTCACCTTCCCTTTGTCTTCCAGGCCTTTCACATTGACGACCGGATCTACCTGGAGGTCGCCCAGAACGCTCTCAGCAAGCCCTTTTTTCCCTACGACTACCTACCCGTCTTCGAGGGGGTGGGGGCTTCAGACGCCGCCAGCCACAGCCACCTCCCACTGACCAGCTACTATCTGGCCCTGGTCATGGCGGTGTCGGGAAGCCAGAGTGAATGGGTTTACCACTTGAGCTTTCTGATCTTCCCGATCCTGGCGGGATTCGGATTCTACGACCTCGCTCGCCGCTACACCCGCTTTCCCTTGGCGGCAGCATGTCTGCTGCTGCTGGCACCTGCATTCCTGGTGTTGAGTCACACGCTGATGTCGGACGTCCCCTTCTGGGCGTTCTGGATACTCGCTCTTGCCCGCTTCTTACGGATTCGGGAAGGCAGTGCCAGTCGCTGGGACTGGCTGGTTTGTGCCCTGGCGCTGGTCGCGGCCAGCTTTGTCTCGCTCCTGACGGTCGGCTTGATTCTGTTGATGGGAGCTCATTTCCTGCTCGATCGGAATTCCTTGCGAATCTCCTGGTATTGGGCCTTGATCCTGGCGCTCCCACTCTTGGTATGGTTCGTCTGGTACTTTAGAGCCTACCTTCACTACGACCGCTTCGTCCTGTCTAGCACGGCACTCCACATGGCCAAGCGGGCAGCTTTCTCATGGGAGGGACTGGCTCAGAGGATCCTGAGCTTCATCCTGAACCTGGGCGGGACTTTTCTCTTTCCCCTGGCCTTCTGGTGGGCGTTCGCCGGACGCATCAGTCTGCGTGTCTTCATCTGGATCTTCTTCTTGTGCTTCGTTCCCTTTTACCTCTGGTGGGACAACTGGAGCTGGACCCAGATCTGTCTCTTTTCTGTCCTGTTCGCCTCCGGGCTATCCGTGGTCTGGGCATTCGTCCGGCAGACCGTCCATCCCCGTGCATCGGAGAACAGGGCCTCCTGGATCCTCTTGAGCCTTTGGTTCTGGGGCGCGCTCGCGATCTGCCTGCTCCTCTACTACTCCGGTTCGGTGCGCTACGCCGCACTGGCTCTTCCCCCAACTATCCTCCTCTGGATGGCCAACCTGGAGCACCGTTTTCAGAGCCAGTACCTGGTAAGGAATCTGCTTTGGCTGGGCATCGGCCTCACAGCCATATACTCCCTCACAGTCGCTCACGCCGACTATCAGTTTGCCAACGTCTATCGGCAGACAGCCCAGGAAATTGCCAGTCAGTACGCCGAGGATGGCCGCACCATCTGGTACACCGGAGAGTGGGGATTCCGCTACTATATGGACGCCAACGGAGCCAGGATTTTGCGGCGGATTGGCAACGAGCCCAAGCCCGGAGACATTATCGTGAAGCCATACCTGGCGACCCCCTGGGTCACATTGTTCGACTCGGACGAATACCTGGACCTGCTGGAGCAGCGGAAGGCACAAATGGACAATCCCATCAGGATTCTGGACTTCGCCTCCCACGCCGGGTTCTACAGCTCGGGATGGGGAATCCTGCCCTTCAGTCCGAGCAGCGGGGAGCCCTGGGAGTGGTTCAACATCTTCCGGGTAAAGAAGACGTACGCGGGACCGATACCCGAACCGGAAACCCATTGGTAGCAAGTTGCGGGTTGCACGTTGAAGGTTGACAGGTTTCAGGTTTCCGACCGACTACTCTGGACGGCGCTGCTGGGACTCATCCTGGCTGTCCACCTGGTCTGGACCCTCCTCGACGACCGCCCACCGATCTGGGATATGGCGCACCACCAGATCATGGGGTGGGAATACCTGAAGCTGTTCCAGGAGGGTGGCGTGCTCGAGGGCTTCTCCCGTCTCAGCAGCTATTACCCTCCGCTCTACTACCTGCAGGAAGCTCTGGTCCTGAGATTCTGGACCGAACCCGATTTACTGCCGCTACTATCCAACCTTCCCGGGCTTTTGCTGTTGGCATTCTGCAGCAGGGCCCTGGCGGTCCAGTGCCTGCTTCCTGACAGGACGGCCGTGTGGGCCGGGCTGCTGCCTCTGGTCGCCTGGACGAGTCGCGTTTCCCTGATCGACGTCTCGCTCTGTGGTTGGGTGTCGGCGGCCCTCTACCTTCTGGTCAGAAGCGATCTCCTCCTGAAGAGAGGATCCAGCCTACTCCTCGGGCTCGTCCTTGCCGCTGGGATGCTGACCAAGTGGACGTTCGTGCTGTTTCTTCTCTTTCCAGTCTTGTACTGCCTGCTCAAGTCGAAGGATAGGAAGCGCTCGGTTCTGAACTTGCTGGATGCCGGGATCCTTTCTGCCCCACTGGTCTTGTGGTGGTACCTGCCCAATCTGAAGGCGCTGTTGCTGCGTTTCCAGACAACCTCCGAGGCGGCAGTCTGGGAACAGGATCCCGGAATCGACAGCCTCCTGGGTTGGATCTACTACCCTCGGGTTCTCGCCAGCTACTATCTCTTTCTTCCTTTGACTGTACTGTTTGTGTGGGCTCTGGCCAGACTGTGGGCTCGAAGGGACCAGCTTCCTCCAGCGCTGCAACTCGTCTTGGTGGGCTTCGCAGGCGGATTGCTCCTGCTCACCCTCCTGCCCCCCAAGGACCCTCGCTATGGCATGCCCCTGGCCTGCTTGGCAGCGTTGCTACTGATCTACGCCTGGGGATCCTCTCGCGCCGCACCTGCTATCTTTGCTCTCGCTTTTATCCAGTTTCTGACGCTTTCCTTTTCCTTCCCCTTGGTTCCGCAGAAGATTGCACTCTTTGAGGTCAGGAATGACACCGACTATCGCGGTCTAAGACAGGAGTGGGTCCTCTACGCCTCCGAATACTTCGACGTGGCCGGGCCACCGGCACAGGAGGACTGGCGCTACACCGAAATCCTGGGATCCATTGTCCCTGGGGCCAAGGTCGGTTTGGTCCCGGACATGGCCCACTTCCACCCTGCCGCCCTGAAGTTGATGGCGCTCCGTCAGGGCCGGGACCTCGATGTGATACGCCTGGGACAGACGCCGAGCTCGCTCGATGAGAGCGCCGTGGACGTGGTCGTTGGGAAGACTGGATTTCAGGGAATCTCGTACCTCACTTCATTCAACCAGGAGGTCTACGACAAATTGACTTCTGAAGGCTGGCCCGTCGTCGGCAGCTGGCAGCTACCCGACGGCGAAGAGGCTCGAATCTGGAATCGCCCCGTCCCTTGATCCGGCTTGCCGGAGTCAGTAGTCGATAGGGTCGGATTCGAAGTGACGATGCCTGCGGTAACTGATGGTACAGTCGACATCGTAAACCTGGAACTCGAGGGCTACGTTGGGGTCGCGCTCCTGGAGTGTCACCTCGACCGTGTTGCTTCCACGCCTGGGAAAGTATTCCGGCGGCAGACGGTACTCGTAGATATATCCGTAGGGTCCACCCGAACCATACTTCAGGAGACGATAGGTGAGATCTTTCAGCCTCAGCAGTGAACCCGGCAGCTGCCGCCCGTTCCATTTGATCAGCACCTGATTCAGAGATGACTCGATGTTTGCCAGGCGGACTCGGAGACGAACCGACTCCACCTTGCCTTCCCGATTGGGACGGAATAGATCATCCGCAATCTGGATGGGCACACTCACGGGACTGCCCACCTCCAGTATCCGGGGGAGTGAAGGAGGCGAGCCCACGCTCCAATCTTCCTTTACTCCCTTCGGACGTGAACGGGCCCGGTAGATCTTGTCGACCTGGGCGAGGAGATCGGGGTGGCTCAGGAGACGCAGCGTCTGGTACTCGTTTTGCCTCCAGGGCCAGCCTTCGGGGGTCCAGTGGTGGTCGCAGAAGCCGAACCCGTCTGCTCCCTGATCGTAGGCATTGGCGGCAGCTGCCCAGGTCATTTCGGCCGGCGCGTAGACGTCCCGTCGACCCAGCTGGCTGCTGAAAGCTGCAAGAACTCTGCACGGTTTCCGGTGAGTCAGCTCCACGGCGGAAGATACCGGTATCGCGGTATCGACATATCCGTCCATTTCAGCGGTGAGACACAAGAAGCCATCGACCAGCTCTTCCTCTACCCAGGTCTGGAGATCGTAGCCGAAGGCGTCCCATGCGTCGGGGCTGGAGGGAATGCGGACATAGATTCGTTTGGATCGCTGCTGGGTCTGAGCTGCTTGACGGGCCACCCGACGGACGTCTCGGAGCCATTTTGTGAGGATGGGGGCCAGCTCTCCCGCCTGGCTGAACTTACAGAAAGGAGGAGTGTGGACGAGGTTCAATTCGACGCCGTCTGTTTCG
The DNA here is from genome assembly GCA_965222655.1 of Acidobacteriota bacterium. Lineage (GTDB taxonomy): Bacteria > Acidobacteriota > UBA6911 > RPQK01 > JAJDTT01 > CAUZIZ01. Next base: position 359,075 of record CBDCUP010000019.1, on the reverse strand, counting down.
TAGCGTGTTAGCAGCTCCTCGACGAACGAGAATCGTTCCTGCCGCACCTCGGCATGGAGAAAACTGAATCGCGGGGTCCAGAACTCAGGGATCTTCTGAGCTCGGGGGTCGTCGTCCGGCTCGACTCGAAATTGCTGGTTGTCGAAAACGAAATCGGAATGTCGGCCACGACCACGATCGTCCTGAAGGTATCCAGCGTGCAGGGACAGCCATACGCTTGGGATGAGGAAGATTCCTTTCTCCTGGTAGCGGTCGACAATGAGCTTCAGCGGATCGTGACCGGACTCGATCAGATGGCGTATGTTCCGGGCCGCTCGATAAAAGACGGGGTGGGTCCAACGAGTCACGTTCTCGCCCCATTTCTGGCAGACCCTACTGTCGTAGAGCGCCGTTCCGCCCTCGACTCCGGCGAGGTAGATCAGGGTGTCGATTCCGCTCTCCACCAGCTGATCCACAGTGGCAACGAAGTCCGCTGGAGTCAGTGGTGGAGCGAACTGGTAAAGCGGAGCAGCATGCCGGCCGTCGTCTACCAGGAAGACGCGCGGCTCATCGGGTTGAGCTTTCGGTCCCTTCTTCTGACTAGCGCCGCTCGCAGCAAGAGTGGAGGGTCCCACGGACGCGACTGATGCTCCCATTCCCAGGACCCCCAAGAACTTCCGTCGTTGCATGGCTAGAGCCTCCTTGGCTGGATTTTTCAGGAAAGATCTCTCCTTAGAGTCCATCACCTACGCCCTCAGAGAGGTCAACCCCAACGGGGTTGCGGCGTACAGCCCAGGGTTTCCGAACCCTGGGTAAACATCCCTCTTGATCCCAACCCTGTAGGGGTTGTGGCCTCCTACTTCAACCGGTGCGCGAGATCGAAGCTGGTTGGGTGACGCAGTCCCACCGACCCACGGGGCGCGAAATCAACAGCTGGATCGAAACAGGCCGACGCTAGCACTGAGCGTTGACGCGCTCAGACTTCGCCGACGCCGATCGCAAGCCCGTATTCACGAGCTGAGTGCTCGATCCAGTGGGCCAGATAGTCGGCAAAGCTGCGGCGGACTACTACGTCGAAGGACTGAAGATCAGGGTCGTTGTTCCGCGAAACAAGCAGGATCGCAGTCTTGGCCAGGTTGGTCTGGACGCACTGCCCAGGGGCGAAGGCCCGGGGGTGAAGATCCAACGTGCACCCCTTGGCGAGCAGGTCGCGGGCATGCCTGCCAGCCAGATTGAGCATCGTGTAGCCACCCGTAATGTCGGTGACGGAGGCGTGGAAGCCGGCCACCGATTCCCGCAAGGCCGTAGTGATCTCGGCCTCAGCGCCGGGTCGGACGATCGCCAGCCATTCGTCGGGTCCCATCCAACAAACGGTCCGATCATCGGTCTCAACCAGGGAATTGGGGCTGGACGGGAGGGCGACTCCGAGCACCCTGTCGACTGCGTCGACAAACGAAGCATCGTTCACATCGCCCCGCAGGTTTACGTAGCCGAGAAACGGACGCTCGATGATGGTCACACCGGGAGAACCGTTCCCTGTTTTTTGTGGTTCATCCGGTAAATGGGGAGGTGCCGCCAGTCAAAGGCAGGCCGCGGAAACTGCCGCACTATGCAAACCGTGGAAAAACAAGTAGTTCTGGAGGAGAACTGGCAAGTGCTCGCAGTTGTTTTTCCACCGTTCGCACAGCGCTTGGAAAACTCCGTATCACGGGCTTGCTGGCCCAGTTCGATATCGCTCGGAGTTTTCCACAGTTCCCACGGCCCCTGCTACTGCAGCCGACTATATTGACAAGCGAACGGGGAACCAGATTTGGGATCCGGAAAGCGCCGAACCACGTTCCACCTCCCCATTTACCGGATGACCCTTTTTTGTCCCCTGGAGAAGGACCCCAGCAGCGGAGATTCTTGGCTGATTTCAGACATTCTGGCGCTCTCCCTCAGGGTCATAGAAAACTGGACTACTGATCCTGGCGGCGATGATCGTACCATCGAAGTTCTGGACACGAACGGTTTCCCCCATTCGCGAATGCCCGCCTTTGACCAGCGCCAGCGCGATGGAATGACCCAGTGCGGCGCTTGTAATACGACGAGGTCACGTGGCCCAACATGGGTCTCGGTAGTGGTGCCGAGGGATCGTCCACGATCTGCCCTCCCTCGGGCAGTACCTGCTGGGGTTCCTCGGTCAGGAGTCCAACAAACTTTTTGCGGTCCTCGCGTACCAGGTAGGAGCGAAAGAGGGAACGCTTGCCCAGAAAATCTTTGTCCTTGCCGACCATGTGACCCAACCCCAGATCGAAGGGCGTCAGGGAGCCATCGGTATCCTGACCCACGATGATGTATCCCTTCTCAGCCCGAAGGATATGCATGGCCTCGGTGCCGAAAGGGATGATCTCGAACTTCTCGCCGGCGGCCATCACGGCTTCCCAAACCCGACGTCCCCAATTGGCGTTGACATTGATTTCGTAGGTCAGCTCACCAGTGAAGCTGATTCGGAAGATCCTGGCAGGGACCCCATCCACGGTCCCAGCGCGGACGGCCATAAAGGGGAAGGCATCGCCACTGAAGTCGACATCACGGCACAGCGCCTCGACGATCTGACGACTGTTGGGTCCGCAGACAGAGACCGTCGCCCAGTGGTCTGTCACCGAGGTCATGTAGACCTTCAGCTCAGGCCACTCCGTCTGCAGCCAGAACTCCAACCACGACATGATGTGGGCCGCGCCGCCAGTGGTGGTGTGCATCAGATAGTGGTTCTGGCCCAGCCGCGCGGTCACTCCGTCGTCGATGACCATTCCGTTCTCATCGAGCATCAGGCCATAGCGACACCGGCCCACCGGGACCTTCAAGAAGGGATTCGTGTAGACCCGATTCAGGAAGAGGCTGGCATCGGGTCCCTGGATGTCGATCTTTCCAAGAGTCGAAGCATCGAGGACTCCGGCACTTCTACGGACCGCAAGGCACTCTCGGTTGACGGCTTCTTCCAAGGACTCGCCTGACTGGGGAAAGTACCAGGGCCGCTTCCACTGTCCCACGTTTTCGAAGAGGGCGCCGCGCTCGACGTGCCACTTGTGGATAGAGGTCTTGCGGATTGGATCGAAAAGATCACCCTGCTCCCCTCCCGACATGGCCCCATGGGTAACCGGAGTGTACATCGGCCGAAATGTCGTGGTGCCAATTGAACCGAGGTCGGTGCCCAGGTGCTGGGCCAGGACGGCAATGCCGTTGACGTTGCCCAGCTTCCCCTGGTCCGGGCCCATGCCCAGGGTGGTGTAACGCTTGACGTATTCGATGGAGTCATACCCCTCTCGTGCGGCCACCAGAATGTCGGCGGAAGTGACATCCATCTGCGTGTCCACGAACTGCTTTGGTGCCCGAGAAACGGGTTTGACCGAGGGAACCACCCAAAGGGGCCGTATGGGATCCCCGGCGACCGGATCGACGTCCGGCAGGGGCTGCGAAAGCGCACCCTCTCCATAGCCGGCAGCCTGGGCCGCAGCAGCACCTCCCTTCAACCCTTCGACCAGACAGATGCCCAGGTCAAAGCTCCCTCGGCAAGCGCCCACAGAACGTTCGGCCTGAACCGGCTCCGAAGGAACGAAGCATCCTTTCTCGGCAGCGTAGCGCGGTTTTCCACGCGCCTGCGCGTGAAGCTGCACGGTCGGGCTCCAGCCACCGGAAACTGCCAAGAGGTCGCAGTCCAGGGTTCGAAGGGGGCCTTTGACCGCGCCGCCATCCTGGCTCAGGGACATGAGCCGGACTCCTCGAATCCTCTTCTTCCCCCTGGTATCGAGGACGACGTGCTGATTGATCACTTCCAGGCCACGCTCCAAAGCACGGCTGGCGCATTCGCCGGGAGGGCGGGCGTCGACAATCATTTGTACCGAGGCTCCTGCCTCCTGGAGATCGTAAGCGGTCTGATAGGCGCTGTCGTTGTTCGTGAACACCACGGCCCGAGAGCCGGGGAGTACGGAATAGCGGTTGATATACTCTGAAACCCCAGAAGCCAGCATGATGCCTGGCCGGTCGTTGTTGGAAAAAACTAGCGGTCTCTCGATCGCACCTGTGGCAAGCACCACCTGCTGGGCACGAATACGCCACATTCGCTGGCGCGGTCCCTGACCCTGACCCGGCGTCAGGTGGTCGGTACACCGCTGCAGCGCCAGCAGAAAATTGTGTTCGTAGTAGCCGACGGCAGTCGTACGGGTCAGCACCCGAACCTCGGACAGGGTGGCGAGCTCAGCGGCCATCGCTGCCGCCCATTCTGACGCCGGGACCTGGTTGACCTGGGCGCAGCCGCCCAGCAGACTCCCTCCCAGTTCCGAGCGTTCGTCCACCAGGATCACCCTGGCGTTGGCCCGTCCTGCCTCGACCGCCGCAGCCAGACCGGCGGGTCCACCGCCTATTACGAGTACATCGCAGTGGACATTCATGTGATCGTAGTCGTCGGGGTCCGGAGCATCAGGCACGACGCCAAAGCCGGCTGCCTTGCGGATTTGGTGCTCGTAGTGCCGCCAGTACCCTGCTGGCCACATGAAGGTCTTGTAAAAGAATCCGGGCGGCATGAGGCGCGCGAACCATCCGTGGACGGCCCGCAGGTCAAAGTCGACACTGGGCGAGACGTTGACGCTGCGGGCGACCAGACCCTCATAGAGCTCGACCTGGGTAGCCACCAGGTTGGGCTGGCTGTAGGCGCCCTCTCCAACCTGGACGATCGCGTTGGGTTCCTCCGCACCCGCCGCAACGATCCCCCGCGGACGGTGGTATTTCAAACTGCGAGCGACCAGATGGACGCCGTTGGCCAGCAGTGCAGAAGCCAGCGTGTCGCCCTGATAGCCGCTGAGAACCTTGCCGTTGAAGACGAACCCCAGCGGACGGTTCCGCTCGATCCGGCCGCCCGAGGAGAGCCGATGAGGCTGGCTCATGAATCGGCTCCTGGAGGAGGCTCGTCCGGTTTATAGACCGACTTGATTTCGTTGGTCACGGTGTCCCGCGCTACGTTGAAGTAGCGGCGGCAGCCCGAGGCGTGGTTCCACTGCTCTAGATGCCTACCCCTGAGGTTCTTGCGATAGAACAGGTAGTCGGCCCACTCTTCGTCGGAAAGCTCTTCCGGCTGCAGGGGACGGACGATGTGGGCCTCGCCGGAGTAGCTGAACTCCGATTCGTCGCGAGGACCACACCAGGGACACTCAATCAGCAGCAAGACATTTTCCTCAGTGCGCGACGCCGGCGGCCCCGTGCTCGTCGATCAGGTGTCCGGTTGCGAAGCGCTCCAGCGAGAAGGGCTGGTTGAGCTCGTGGGGCCGGTCTTGAGCCATGGTGTAGGCAAAGACCCAACCCGAGCCAGGCGTCGATTTGTAGCCGCCGGTACCCCAGCCGCAGTTGAAGTAGAGACCCTTCACCGGAGTCAAACCGATGATGGGACAAGCATCCGGACAGGTATCGACGGTCCCGGCCCACTGCCGCAACATCCGGACCCGACTGAACCGGGGGAACATCTCCACGATTGCGCTGACGGCGTGCTCCAGGGTGGAGGGGCTGCCGCGCTGTGCGTAGCCGTTGTAGGAGTCGACTCCGGCGCCACACAGAAGCTCGCCCCGGTCGGTCTGGCTGATGTAGGCATGCACTGCATTGGACATGACCACCAGGTTCAGCTGCGGCTTGAGCGGCTCTGAAACCCAGGCCTGCAGAGGACGGCTTTCCAGCGGCAGCCTCAGCCCCGCCAGGGACGCCAGCACCCCCGAATTACCTGCGGTGACACAGCCGACCTTTCCACTCTTGATGAACCCTCTGGAGGTCTCCACACCGGTGACAGCACCGTCTTCGCGCTGGATACCCGTTACCTCGCAGTTCTGGATGATGTCGACCCCGACCGAATCGGCCGCACGGGCAAATCCCCAGGCCAGAGCATCGTGCCGGGCGGTTCCACCACGGCGCTGGAGGGAAGCTCCCAGGATGGGGTAACGGGCATCGGGGGAGACATCGATGATCGGCACTAGTTCCTTGATCTGCTGCGGGGTAACGAACTCGCTGTCGATGCCGTTGAGGAGATTGGCGTTGACCCGGCGTTGGATGTCGCGTAGATCCTGAAGTGTGTGCCCCAGGCTCAAGAGGCCACGCTGGCTGAACATCAGGTTGAAATTCAGCTCCTGGGTCAGACCCTCCCAGAGCTTCAGCGAGAACTCGTAGATGTGGGCTGCCTCGTCCCAGAGGTAGTTGGAGCGGACGATCTCAGTGTTGCGTCCGGTGTTGCCGCCCCCGACGAAGCCTTTTTCGAGGACGGCTACGCTGCTGATCTGATGTTCCTTGACGAGGTAGTATGCCGTTGCCAAGCCATGACCGCCTCCGCCGACAATCACGACGTCGTATTCGGATTTAGGCTCGGGACTGCGCCAGGCGCGCTGCCAATTCTCGTGGTAGCTGAAGGCGTTACGGGCGAGGTTGAGCAAGGAGTATTTTTGCATTTCCGGCGTAGCGGTGGCCTCTAGGCCGCCGTGTATCGAGCCAAAGGCTCGGAAGAATAAGACTTCGGCCTGGAGGCCAAAGCTACGTTCGGGCAACTACTCTCACGCCAGCAGCTTCTGAATCAGCTTTCCCTCAACGTCGGTCAAGCGAAAATCACGACCCTGGAAACGGAAGGTCAGTTTTTCGTGGTCGATTCCAAGCAGATGCAGGATGGTGGCCTGGACGTCGTGTACATCGACCTTGTCGCCGGTCGAAAAGAAACCGAGTTCATCGGTCGTGCCGATGGTCTGGCCGGGCTTGATGCCGCCGCCGGCAAACCACATTGTATAGGCGTCGATGTGATGGTTGCGACCAACTGTGACGCGCTCCTCGCCCATCGGGGTGCGGCCGAACTCTCCTCCCCAGACCACGAGTGTCTCGTCCAGGAGACCGGTCCTCTTGAGGTCTTTGATGAGGGCGGCGCAGGGCTGATCGACCTGGTGGCAGATCTTTTCGAGGGCCCCTTCGAGGTTCTCGCTGCCGCCGTGATGGTCCCAATCGGTATGGTAGAGCTGAACGAAGCGCACACCGCGCTGAACCAGGCGTCGCGCCAGTAGGCAATTATTGGCGAAGGACTCCGCGCCTGGTTCGGCACCATAGAGCTTCAGCGTCTCCTCGCTCTCTGACGAGAAGTCGATCAGCTCCGGACCGCTGGTCTGCATGCGATACGCCATTTCGTAGGATGAAATGCGAGTGGTGATTTCGGGATCGTCCATCTCGTCGAGCCGCGCCAGGTTGAGGTCTCGGATGGCGTCAATCGCCGCGGCCTGGCGTCTGGGGTTGATTCCGTCCGGACTCGAGAGATTCAGGATCGGATCCCCGCCGCTCTGAAAGGGCACGCCCTGGTAGCTGGTGGGAATGAAGCCGCTGCCCCAATTGAGCGCCCCTCCCCGGGGTCCTCTCGGACCCGATTGCAGCACCACGAAACCGGGAAGGTCCTGGCTCTCGCTCCCCAGTCCATAGGTTACCCAGGAACCCATCGAGGGATGGCCAAACCGTGTCGATCCGGTATTCAGGAAGATCTTGGCGGGCGCGTGGTTGAAGTTCTGGGTAGAGACCGAGGAGAGGAAGGCAAGGTCGTCGACCACGTTGGCCGTGTGGGGCAGAAGTTCAGAAACGTAACGCCCGCTCTGTCCGTGGCGCTTGAACTCTCGCCTCGAGCCCAACAGCTTGGGTACTTCCTTGGTGAAGCTGCCCATGAAAGCAAACCGCTTGCCCTCCATAAAGGAGGGAGGGATGGGCTCACCGTTCAGCTCAGCCAGTTTCGGCTTGTGGTCGAAGAGCTCGAGTTGGCTGGGGCCTCCCGCCATGAACAGGAAGATAACGCTCTTCACCTGGGCGGGAAAATGAGGCTTCCTGGGGGCCAGGGGATTGGGAACCTGAGCGCTACGGCCGGCGAAGGACCGGCCATCGGCCAACAACGACGCCAAGGCAACTTTCCCCAAGCCAACCCCGCACTGGCGAAAGAAATGTCGGCGACTATTTTCCCTTAGGAGTTGCTGATAGAGAGTCATAGCAGACCTATTCTCTGGTAATGAACTCGTCGAGGTTCAGGAGCACTCGCGAAACAGCCGTCCAGGCCGCCATCTCAACCGGGTCCGTTTTCGGGGGCAACTCCAATGAAAGGGCTGCCTCCGCCTCCCTGGGATTCTTTTCGAAATCCTGGCGCTGCCCGATCAGAAGATCTTCTAGACGCTCCTGCTCCCTCGGCTTGGGAGGACGGCCAAGTCCGAGCCGAAAGGCGTAGGCGATGCGCTCCGAGCGGTCGGAGGGAGCTTCTCTGAGAACCCTCGCGGCCAGTCCCTGGGCAAACTCGTAAAAGGCTTCATCGTTGAGCAACGTCAGGGCTTGAAGGGGGGTGTTGGAACGGTTCCGCTTGCTGCAACTCGTGGTGGAATCAGGTGCGTCAAAGACCATCAGACCCGGATGAGGACTCGACCGCCAGAAGTACGTATACAGGCCCCGCCGATACCGTTCGGAACCGGTAGCAGCCGTCCACTTGCGGTCCACCTGCGTGACTCTTCCGGCTCCTTTCGGCTGCGGAGGGAAAACACTCGGCCCTCCGACTTTTCGAGCTAGCAGCCCAGACACCGTCAGGCCGGCGTCGCGGACCGTCTCCGCCTCCAGACGCAGCCTGTTCTGGCGGCCCAGAAGACGATTTCCAGGATCGACGGCAGCTAGCTCTTTACGGCCACGCGAGGACTGACGGTAGGTTGCCGAAGTGACAATCAACTTGTGCATGGCCTTAAGGCTCCACTTCCGTCCTACGAACTCCGAGGCCAGCCAATCCAGGAGTTCAGGATGAGTGGGCGGCGAGCCCTGAGTGCCGAAATCATTCTCTGTCTCTACCAGGCCCCTGCCGAAGAAGCGCTGCCAGATGCGGTTCACGGTGACTCGAGGGGTCAGCGGATTCTTCGAGTCCACCAACCAGCGCGCCAGATCGAGACGATTGGGATTCTCCTTCGGCGCCAAGGACGGCAATACCGACGGCACCGCCGGATACACTCGGATGCCCTTTCTCAGGAAGTCACCCCCGAGCTGGATATAGGCCTCGCGCGGCACCGGCAGTTCCCGCATGACCATCGAGCGCGGAATCCTGGGTTCGACCTTCTCGAGGGCTGCCAGGCCGTACTCGCGGGTCGTGTAGCCCAGGTCCGTCGCCTTGAAGACCTTCTCTATCGCTGTCTTCTGGAAGTCGTTTCGCTCCTCCGGGGAGACGGCAAGGGTCTCTCGAATCTCAGGCTCGAGTTGCTTGCGCTCTTCCTCGCCAAGATTCCGTTCCCACTCGGCCTGACCGGTGAGAAGCGTTTTCTCGTACTCCTCCAGTTCGCTTTTCAGCAGTGCGTATTGAGAACGGTACGCCTCCCGGCGGGTTAGTTGCTCCGGGGTTGCCAACTCCAGGAGCGGCTCGTGTGCGGTTTTCCGCTTTTCTTCGCCATGTTCTCCGCTGAGCTCGTCGATATTGTTGAAGAAGGCATAGAGCTGATAGAACTCGCGCTGAGAAACCGGATCGTACTTATGGTCGTGGCAACGAGCGCAGCCTATCGTCAGCCCTAGCAACGCAGAGCCGGTGGTATTGACACGATCGACGACGGCTTCCACACGATATTGTTCGAAGTCGACGCCTCCTTCCAGGTTCAGCAGCGTATTTCGGTGAAAGCCGGTGGCGATGATCTGCTGTTGGTTGGCGTCCGGAAGAAGGTCGCCAGCAATCTGCTCGATGACAAACTGGTCGAAGGGAAGGTCCTGGTTGAGGGCGTTGATCACCCAATCACGGTACAGCCAGATGTCACGCGGTCCATCGATGTTGTAGCCGTTGGAGTCGGCGTAGCGGGCCAGGTCCAACCAATGCCGAGCCCAACGCTCCCCGTAGTGGGGAGACTGCAACAGCTCGTCCACCAACCTCTCATAGGCATCTGGGCGGGTGTCGGCGAAAAACTCTTCGACCTCGGCTGGACTGGGCGGCAGACCCAATAGATCGAGGCTGAGGCGACGAATCAGTGTGGTTCTGTCGGCCTCGGAAGAAGGCTCGAGTCCTTCCTTTTGGAGACGAGCCAGGATGAAGCGATCGATTCCGTTTCGGACAAAATCCGCACTCCGGACCTGCGGCTCAGGACTGCGCTGGATCGGCTGAAAAGCCCAATGTTCTGAGGATGTTCGGGGGACATCAGCCGGTCGGCTCTCGCTCCAGGGTGCACCCAAATCAACCCAATGGGTGAGAGCCTGGATTGCCTCCTCGGAGAGCTTGCCGGTTGGCGGCATCTTGAGCGAACCCTGGTGACTCAGCGCCTCGAGTAGAAGACTTTCCTGGGGACGGCCCGGGAGTAGGGCTGGACCGCGGTTTCCACCGGTCAACAGGGCGACGCGACTCTCCACCGACAGCCCACTACTGGGCGTCTTGTCGTTATGACAGGCCCTGCAATTGTTCTCCAGTAGTGGTTGAACTTCGTCTTGGAAGAAGCGAATCGCTTCTGGACTGAAATTCTGAGATGACGTCTGGGCCTGCAGCGACAAGACAGGTAACCCTGCCAGGAGCACAACGGCAATATAAAGTTGCCTCGCGGACCCACTCATGAAGAAACCTCAGATTGGTTGGATCTAACTCGGCAATTGTAACACCAAGCGTGTAGACGGTCGCCCGCCAATATGTCAGCCTAGGAAAACTGACCGGAAGCAGCCTACGCCGAAGGCGTAGTTGCGCGTAGCCCAGGGTTGCAATGCGAAGCGAGCTACCCTGGGTTCAGGCCGCCTGCCTGTTCTAGGCTGAAGGTGTCTTTCCTTTGAGATCTTGAAACTGTGTTGCGTCTGTGACACACTACATGCCATGAAAACAGCCATTGTCCACGCGCGAATCGAGCCGCACACAAAGCGAAAGGCGGAAAGCGTTTTGCGTAAGCTTGGTATCACGCCTACGGAGGCCATCCGCATCTTCTATCGGCAGATCACGCTTCGAGGTGGACTTCCCTTTCCAGTTGAGATCCCGAACGATCTCACAGCAGCAACTCTGGCGAAGAGTCGCCAAGGTGAGGAGGTAGAGGAGTTCGCCAGCCTGGACGAGATGTTCGAAGACTGGGAGAAATGAAGAGGGTCTCCCAGACAAAGCAGTTTTCGCGAGATATCAAAGGAACGCGCAAACGCGGTAAGGACCTCGACAAGCTTCGTAGAGTCGTCAAGTTGCTCGCATCCGAGCAGCCCCTCCCTTCGAAACACAGGGACCACGCGCTCATTGGACCATGGCAGCAGTCTCGCGACTGCCACATCGAACCCGACTGGATTCTGATCTATTCGGTCGACGACGAATCCCTCCGGCTCGAACGCACCGGCACACATAGCGATCTTTTCAAAAAGTGAGATCGCCCCAGGGCCTCCTCCCATTTCCCAGATAGACCATCCTCTGGGATTACCCTTCCAGATCCAAAAGATTTAGTATGGCCGACCGAGCGTAACGCAGCCAGGACGGATGTTTGCGGCGACACAGTAGACCAGCGATGAGAAATGCGGGTTAGGGCTGGGTTAGGGCCTTGGCCTCGTCACTATGCTAATCTGGCTGCGAGGAGGAGAAACACATGGCCGAGTACGAACCGCTGGACCTTTCATCGTTGTGTAATTCGGGACTGGAAGCCCTTGGAGATGATGCGGACGCTCCGGTGGGACGCCAGGAGTTCCACGGGCTGCCTTTTCTCATCGGTGGACGGGATTCCACGGCTTCCTCCCAATGCTTCCTGATGCTGCGGGAGGGGCACGCGGTGTCAGTTCCGGTGGGAAAACAAGCGCGGTATGTGGTCTTTGCTCATCGCTTGATGCAGTCGGATCTGATGGAGGGCAAGGGACTGGGCCGGGTGGTGGCTGAGTATGTCTTTCACTATTCCGATGCTGAGCAAGTTCGGATTCCTGTGCGGGAGCGGTTCGAAATCTCCGCCGTGCCCACCGACCACATGATGCGGCTCGCCCTCGGTGTCCCTTATAGAGCACTGCCCGATCAGAAGGACAGCCTCATGGACCGCCAGGAGGGGACCTGGGGAATGGCGGGACGGCGCCAGATGGAGTCGGTTCAGGCTACGCCACTGGCGTACTATCTCTGGGCCTGGAAAAATCCTCAACCCGACCGGGAGATCGTCTCACTGGAGCTGGTTTCCAAAGGGCCGAAGGTTCTTCTGGCAGCGGTAACCCTGGGACATCTGGACGAAACTCCGTTTCCCCGCCAGGGAAAGAGGGAGGCCCGGATCCTGCTCAAGGATCCCCAGAAGACGTCCGATCGATTCGATCTTGACGTCAGCGTGGATCGCGGCGTGGCAACGTATCCATACCCTCTTCCCGCCGAAAGCGCTGAACAGTTTCTCGAGGACTCCTACAAGGGCTGGGGACAGGAGAAGAGCACGGGTTCCAGTCCCGCCTACGTGGAGATTGCCGCCTCACCCTCAGCTACGGTGACGGTCACCCAGGGTTCCGACGAGGTTGGCAAGGTCAAGTGGGGTGAGGTCCAGCAACAGGGAAGCGCCGAGACGCCCCGCATGAAGGTGGAGTTCCTGGACCGAGGCCGCAATTGGGTGCACGTCAAGGTCTTGGACGAGGACACCGGAAAGCCGATTCCCTGCCGCGTCCACTTCCGCTCGCCCGAAGGGATTCCCTACCAGCCTCACGGCCATCACAGCCAGGTCAACTCAGGCATGGACAACTGGCACGTGGACGTCGGAGGCGACGTGCGCCTGGGACAGGTGAACTATGCCTACATCGACGGGACCTGCCAGGGGTGGCTTCCCCGGGGCGATGTCCTGGTGGATGTGGCCCGGGGATTCGAATACGAGCCGCTGCGCCAACGAGTGCAAATCGAACCAGGACAGCGGGAGCTGACCCTGCGGCTGAAACGATGGATTCACATGAACGATAGGCGCTGGTTTTCGGGAGACTCCCACGTGCATTTCCTGTCGGCCCAGGGGAGCCATACAGAATCCCAGGGAGAGGATCTGAATGTGGTCAACCTCCTCCAATCTCAGTGGGGAAGCCTCTTCACCAACAAGGAGGAGTTTACGGGCGGTGCCAGCGTTTCTCAGGTGGGAAACAACATCGTCTACGTTTCCCAGGAGAACCGGCAGCACTTCCTGGGACACCTGATTCTGTGGGGACTGAAGGAGCCCATCATGCCCTGGTGCTCGGACGGACCCGGCGAAGCCGAGCTGGGAGGCACCCTGGAAGTCACCATGAGCGACTGGGCCGACCAGTGCCACAGACAAGGGGGAAAGGTCATCATCCCCCACCATCCCCACCCCAACGGCGAGCCCGCGGCGCTGATCGCAACCGGAAGGGCCGACGGCGTGGAGATGCTTCGCCAGACCCCTCTCAATCACGCCGAATACTATCGCTATCTGAACGCGGGCTATCGGCTGCCGCTGGTCGGGGGTACCGACAAGATGAGCAGCGACGTGCCTGTAGGTATGTATCGTACCTACGTCAACATCCCCGGAGATCAGGCCTTCGACTATGAGACCTGGTGTGCCAATGTTTCCCGAGGAAGAACCTTCCTGAGCGGAGGCCCCATCGTCCATTTCACCGTGGAAGGACAAGAGATTGGAGACACCCTGAGCCTGTCCGGTCCCGGTACGGTCGAGGTCCAGGCATGGGCCGAGAGCGTGCTGCCGATCCACACCCTGCAGATCGTCCAAGAGGGTCGCGTCGTGGCCCAGAGTGAAGCGGCCGGAGGCACCCGGCGCCTAACTCTCACAGAGAAGATTCAGGTGGAGGGCAACACCTGGCTGGCGGCCCGCTGCGGTGGACCCGGCTATGGGATCCTGCCCCACCATGACGAGTGGCAGCGAGGGATCTTCGCCCACACCTCACCTATCTACGTGGCCTGCGGGGGCGAGTGGTCCATGTTCGATCGCGAAACCCTGCAGTACATGCTGACCCTGGTGGATGGTTGTCTCACCTATATCCGGGAAACGGCTCCTCTGCACGAGCCAGGAACCGCCACTCACCACCACGGCGAGGAGGACCACTCTGAGTATCTGGGACGACCTTTCCTGGAGGCGCAGAAGGCGATCCACCGCAGACTCCACCAGCACGGAGTCCCCCATTAGAAGAGAGATCCCGAGCGCCAAAGACACAGATCTCAATTCGTACTTGCCCGGCTGGGGATGGTGCAGTCTGGTCCTTCTGTCCCCGCAGAGGAGGTCAAAGTGAGAATCACCGTCATCTGTCCCCTGACCGTGTTCATTCTGTTCGCTTTTACCGGCTATACCCGCGGGCAGGTTGAGAGTCCTGGGCCGGCTAGAATCATGGAGTCCCCTTCGGGAATCCGCTTTGCTCTGCTCGGGAAGAAGGCAGTCCGGCCCTCGCCCACCCTGGTTGTCTTCGCAGGGGCGATGCGGAGAGCCCTCGAGGAAAAGTCTGCCAACACGCTGGGCTGGATTCTAGCCCAACACGACTTCCTCTCCGTCGCTCTGGACATTCCCTGTCATGGAGACGATCAAAGACCCGGTGAGCCGCCCGGCCTCTCGGGATGGCGCCACCGTCTGGAGAAGGGTGAAAACTTCCTCGCCGAGTTCCTGCCCCGGGTCTCGACTGTGCTGGACTTCTTGATCCAGGAGGAATATGTGGATCCGAAGCGGATCGTTGCCTTCGGTCCTTCCCGGGGTGGGTTCATGGCCCTCCACCTCGCCGCCGTCGAGCCTCGCATCGGCGCTGTGGTAGCCTTTGCTCCTGTCACGGACCTCCTAGCCCTGCGGGAGTTCGGAGACATGAAGGACCCAGCTCTGGCCCTGCCTCTGGACGTGATGTCGCTGGCTCCCAAACTGGCCACCCGTCACCTCTTCATCCAAATAGGCCACAACGACCTGCGGGTGGGTAGCCGCCACGCCGTAGATTTTGCACTGAAGCTCATGGAGTTGTCGCCCTCTCACATGAAACCCATGCAAGACATCTGGTCAGAGGAGGTGTTGAAGCTGGTTATCACTCCCTCGGAGAGCCCGGGCGGCCACTCCACCTACAACAAAGCGCACCCGGATGCTGCGACCTGGATCCTTCGCTGGGTCGGCGATGCTGGCAATTGAGACTGGGAACGAGAGCCTGGGAAACGGTTTTCTCCCCCGCAGGCTCGCGCGTCGAGCCAATAGATACTCCCTTGTCCGGAGACCCGTGTGGGGAGACACTTCTTCTGGCCTCGCATCTTCTGGATGCCCCAGAGGGCCAGGTCCAGCATGTGGACGCCCTGGTTTGCCCAGCTCACTGTTGCGTTGTCCCAGACAATCTCCAAATGCTGTGGAAGCGGTTGGGATTGAAGGAAAGCGCTTGCGGCGCCTCGCTACGACAGTCGATGGAGGCCAGCAGCCCCTCCAGCAAGGTCTGATTCGAGGTTCCCACGTTGCAGAGACGCTCACAACCGAGATCCCGTATCACCCTCGAGCCGAAGCGTGAACATCGATAGCTCAGATCTCCGTCTTGCAGCTTTCCTCTTGCCGATCATAATGGAGTTGTGCTCACATGAAATCCACGATGCCTAGCTTCACGACACGCCGTGACTTCATGACTGGAGTCGCCGCAGCGGCGGTCTCCGTATCCAACTCGTGCAGGAATGCCACGTCCTTGGATCCTCTGCTCCTCGACATCCACCAGCATGTGCTATTCGGAGACAGACCTGAGCAGAAGCTGGTTCTTCATCAAGATGTCTTGGCAGTGACTACGACGGTTTTGCTCCCGGGAGACGGCTGGATGCACGTCCAGTTAGCAGGCAACGATGAGTGCTGGAGCCACCTGAAGGCTCATCCGCGTGGCTACGTGACCTTCTGCAACGTGGATCCCGAACGCGAGGACGCCCAGCAGGTCCTCCGAACCCATCTGAAGAAGGGTGCCCTGGGCATCGGGGAGCAGAAGTTCAAACTCCCGGCTGACTCCGCCGAAATGCGAAGGGTATACGATGTCGCCCGGGACTTCGATGTGCCCGTTCTGCTCCACTTCGGCGGCGAATACAACACGGGTCTAGAGCGATTCCACAAGGTCCTGGAGGCCTACCCCGAGGTCAACTTCATCGGACACGCCACGGGTTGGTGGGCCAACATCAGCGCGGTGGGCGCTCCCGGCGGCTATCCCAGCGGCCGGGTGAAGCCTGGGGGAATCACCGACCGTCTGCTGTCGGACTATGCCAACATGCACGGCGATCTTTCGGCCAATTCCGGCCGCAATGCCCTGAGTCGGGATCCGGACTTTGCCTCGGACTTCGTCTTGCGACTTTCCCAGAAGCTCATCTGGGGAAGTGACTGTCCCTGCCACGATGGTAGGGGCGGTGACTACCAGAAGGGTTACTGCATCGCTCAGAGCTCGCTTGCCCTGTTGAAAGAATACGTCGCAGATTCCGGGATCCTCCGCCGCATCACCTACGACAACGGAGCCCGCTTGTTGAAGCTGAAAATCCCGGCTTGAGTCTGCCTGCTCGCCCTGGGCTTCGGGTTTGGGCCACGGCCGAATCGAAAACACCGCGCCTCAAGGAAGCACGGCAAGGGCCTTTATCTCCACCAAAGCCTTGCTACCTGCAAGCGAAACGATGTTCAGCAGCGTGTTGGTGGGATAGTCACCCTCAGGATAGAGTTCGCGGAACAGCTCCGTCCGGGCCTCCATGAAGAGTTGGACTGACTCGATCCCGACCAGGTAGGTCGTGAACTCGACGACGTCGCTGAAGGACGCTCCAGCACTCTCGAGGATGTGACCGATATTCTCGAAAGCTTGCCGTGTTTGAGCCGCCGCGTCGCCTTCACCGACCAGGATGCCTTTCGAATTCATGGCGGTCTGACCCGCCACGAAGAGTAGTGATCCAGCCTTCACCTTGAGTCCTGAAGAGTACTCACCTCCGGGAGTCTGGAGTTGTTCCGGATCAATTACGGTCCTTTCCAGCTGAGCCATGGGACGATCTCCTTTTCACCTGAGTTGAGCGGACGGCATGGGATCCAGATCGGTTTTTCGGATGCGGATCCCGAACTAAACCGGGCTGGGATTCGCTTGACTGAGAAAGTCGAGGAACCCCTTTGGGAGAGTTTTGGGCCTGCCGCTCTTGTCGGTTGCTACGTGTTTTGTCTGGGCCCGAGCATAGACGCTTTCCCCATCCTTATTGACCAACTCGTAAGCAAAACCGAGCAGCCTCCTGCCAAATTCATCCAAGCGCGTCTTGACCGTGAATTCGTCATCGTAGCGCAGTGGTAGGAGGTACCTGCAGTGCACTTCCACCACCGGAAGGAAGGTGCCCGTCTCCTTTTCCAATCGATTGTAGGTAAAGCCAAATCGTCGGAAGAACTCGACCCTTGCTACCTCAAACCAGATCAGATAGTTGGAATGGTAGGCGATCCCCATTTGGTCTGTCTCGGCGTAGCGGACCCGGAAATCCGTCTGAACCCACTGGCTACCCTGTTCCTCCGACATGGTTTGAGACTTAACATCGAATAAGGGGCGGAGTCAACGCAGACACTCAGGATCTCGAAGGGTTCTGCAGGCTGACTGGATTGAACGAGCGAAGGCAAAGGCTAAGGCAGAGGCAAGGACAAGGACAAGGGCAAAGGCAAAGGCAAGGGTGGGATTGGGCGACACGGATTTGCTCTGGAAGTGGTGGTTCAATACAATGCATCCACTCGGGTCGAAGACAATACTCATGCCTCAAGACTGGCTCCTTCTGCGCAAGATCACTTTCAGGGACGCACAAGCGCTTTCCGATCTCTACGATGTCTATTCAGGAGCCATCTACAGCCTGGCGCTGAGAATCCTCCGGAATCAGAAATCGGCGGAGGTTGTGGTTCAACACACCTTCATCTCGGTCTGGGAGAAGGCAGGGCGGTATGACCCCAAACTGGCGGGCGTATCCACCTGGCTTTTCGCGATCGCTAGAAACCTTGCGATCGACGAGTGGAGAAAAGAAAGCCGATCCAGAGAGGTCTCCCTGGCTGAGGAGATCCCGGAGGCCGTCGATAGTTCGGAACAGAAGAATCCCCTCTCGAAGGCGATTCAAGGTCAACGGAGGGAGATCGTCCTGCAGGCGCTGTCGGAGATTCCCGAAGAGCAAAAGCAAGCGATCTACCTTGCCTACTATGATGGACTATCCCATCGGCAGATCGCCGAGACCTTGGAGGCACCCTTTGGAACCGTGAAGACTCGGATCCAACTGGGACTCGAGAAGCTGCGGAGGAGACTAGCCCCGGTTTTTCGCAATGGCTGAGCAAAGATTCGGAGAACACTACATCGAGTATGTCCTGGGCACTCTAGGAGAACCTCAATCTCGAGAGTTTGAGGACCATCTGGTCGAGTGTTCGGAGTGCAGGGAAAAGTTGGTGGAGCTGGAGGAGGTCCTCCACAGCCTCCCGCATGCCTTACCCCAAAGCACTCCCGCGCCCTCCGTAAAGGAGGCTTTGCTCGAGGAAATCTCCAAGACTCATGGCTCCGTTGAGCACAAGGGATCCTGGTGGCGCGCCGCAGCGATTGCCGCCTCCATCCTGCTTATCCTGGGAGCAGCGGTCCTGCTGCGCTTCTACCAGGTCAGCTACCAAAAGGACCTTACGATCAGCTCTTTGCAAGCCGAGGTCGAGCGGCTGCGTATCGCTAATCAGGACTTGAACATCAAGGTGAACGAGCTGGCGCGCCCGGACCTCAAGTTCATCAATCTCGTGGGACTCACCAACTACGAATCAGTCGCCGGGAGTGTGTTTGTCCAGACCGAGGAGGAACGAGCTACTGTCTTCTTACACAACCTACCCGCGCTGAGTGAAGATCAAGATTTTCAGCTGTGGGTGATCGAGAAGGATAAGGCGCCTCACCCCTCGACGGTGTTCCAAAGCCTGGGTCAGGTCACCGAGCTTCAGCTGAATCTTCCTGCGGGAGTCGTGGCACTCCAAGCGTTCGCGCTGACCATAGAGCCCAAGGGAGGAAGTCCTCAACCTACGGGTTCGATGGTCGTTCTCGGAAGGTTATAGCCCGGATTTCTCATCGCTTGTCGTAGCGAGGCGCCGCAAGGGCCGTCCTGGCAAGGCTTGCGACCGAGGCCCCCGCAGTCGTACTCGTGCAGTACGTCGAGGAGGCCGAGAGAGCGTAACGCAGCCAGGACGGATGGTTGCGGCGACGCAGTAGACCAGCGATGAGAAATGCGGGATAGTCTACTTCCAATGGTCCAGATCAACCGTAGCCTTTCAATACCGGACGATGAGATCCGCTTTACCGCGGCCAGGAGCAGCGGGCCTGGTGGCCAACACGTCAACAAGGTCAGCACTCGCGTCACGCTCTTGTTCAACCTGGAGAAGACAGATAGCCTTAGCGAGGAGGAAAAGCGGCGAGTAGGAAGCCGTCTGAGCACCCGGGTCAGTCGAGCCGGGATACTTCGGGTCGTCTGTCAGCGTCACCGCAGTCAGCACTTGAACCGGCAGGAGGCTCAGGAGCGGTTTGTACGCCTGCTCTCGGAGGCTCTTGCTCAAGCAACTCCTCGGATCCCAACGGTCGCCACCCGGGCCGCAGCCGAGCGAAGACTCCGCGCCAAGCATCACCGCAGCAAGATGAAACAAGTCCGCTCTCGCGTCGATCCGGAAGACGAGTAGAACCGGCCGCTGCCGTTGAACCCAAGACTCTCGAACAGTATGATGAGGGGTCAGAGGTGGTATTGAATTAAGGAGCTTCCACGAAGATGAACGTCGAGAGAATCCTTGCTACCAAATGCTCGAGCGTCGTCGTCGTCCGCCCCGACGATTCGATCAGGGAGGCACTCGCTTTACTAGCCCGACATAATATCGGCGCCCTGGTTGTAGTAGACGAGACCAATCATCCCATGGGCATCCTTTCCGAGCGAGATATCGTTCGCGGAGCGGCCAGGGACGAGGCGGTGTTCGACCGGCGGGTAGACAGTCTCATGACTCAGGAAGTGATCATAACCAGCCCCACCGATGACGCGAGGCTTGTGGCTAATACCATGACTGAAAAGAGATTTCGCCATCTTCCCGTCGTCGACAACGGCGAGCTCGTTGGCATCATCTCGATCATGGATGTCGTCCGGACACAGCGGGACCAGTATGAAGGCCAGGTCGAATCTCTTCAGACCCGGCTTTCCACGGTTTGAAGCCTGCACCCTGCCCCCCACATCTCTCCAGTAGAGGAAGTCATTGAAGATGGCCAAGCCAGGTACCAGCGACTGCCCGCTGCGGGTCGCGATTGTTGGTGCGGGACCAGCGGGTTTCTATGCCGCTGAGCATCTGTTCCGGCAGGACGGTATCATCGTCGAGATCGACATGTTCGATCGTCTTCCGACGCCTTTCGGTCTGGTTCGAAATGGCGTCGCTCCCGATCATCAGCGGATCAAGGCGGTCACCAGGACTTTCGACCGGACTGCAGCCAATCCCGGCTTCAAATTCTTTGGCCAGGTTGGGTTGGGACGTGATATTACCCGGGCCCAGCTGCGAGACCACTATCACCAGATCATCTACACTACGGGCGCCCCATCAGACCGCAACCTCGGCATACCCGGCGAAAACCTGAAGGGTAGCTATTCAGCTACCGATTTCGTGGCCTGGTACAACGGCCACCCCGACTTTCGCGACTATGAGTTCGACTTGTCCCAAGAGCGGGCTGCAGTAGTCGGTCTGGGCAACGTGGCTATTGACGTGATCCGGATTCTGAGTCGCACTCCCGAGGATCTAGCGCAGACGGACATTGCGGATTATGCCCTCGAGCAGCTCCGCCAAAGCCGGGTGCGAGAAGTCTACATGCTGGGACGACGAGGGCCGGCACAGGCGGCCTTTACCAATCCTGAGATCAAGGAATTGGGGGAGTTGGATAATGTCCACGTCACTATTCCTCCGGAGGAGGCAACCCCCGACTCCTTGAGCCAGCAGGCGTTAGAGCGAGAGAACGATCGGGTCGCATTGAAGAGAATTGAGATTCTGGAGAAGATTGCCTCCCGCGAGCGGGCTGGCCAGTCGCGCACCATCCACCTTCGCTTCCTGGTTTCTCCGGTTGAGATCCTGGGCAGCTCAGGTCAGGTGAAGGCTATGCGACTGGTCCAGAACGAACTCTATTCCACCGACATGGGAACGCTCCGCCCCAGAGCTACTGACAGGTTTGAGGAACTCGAGGTTGGCCTGGTGTTCAGATCCATTGGCTACAAGGGCCTGCCGCTCTCAGACATTCCCTTCAATCCGAAATGGGGTGTAATCCTCAACGAGAAGGGTCGAGTTGTGGAGCCGGAGACTCGGAAGCCTATCGTAGGTGAATACACGGCAGGCTGGATCAAGCGCGGGCCCAACGGAGTCATCGGCACCAACAAACCGGACGCCCTGGAAACCGTGTCCTGCATGCTTGAAGACCTGAAGGCGGGGTTGACGTTAAAGCCCTCGCGCCAGGGGAGCAGCGATACCGAGACACTGATTCGACGTAACCGTCCCGACTACTTCTCCTACGCGGATTGGCAGAGGATAGACGAGATCGAGCGGGAAAAGGGGCTCCAGTCGGGTAGGCCCAGAGTCAAGTTCACTACTGTTGAAGAGATGGCGGCGGCGTTGGGACGATAGGTCGTCGCACGTCGGAACGTCTGCACGTCGCACGTCCTTCGACCCCTTTCCTCCCTTGCCTTTGCCCTTACCCGTGCCCGTGCGCGGGGCGTGTTTCCACAATCCCTTCGTCTTTCTCTGGCGTGGAACGTTCATGGCAAATGGTGGCGAAACCGGGGTCTCGTGGTCAACTCAGCAAGAACATAAAGTCGGGCACGGGCACGGGCAAAGAAAGGGACGCTACGCTAGGAGCTTCTTTACCAGTTTTCCGTGGATGTCGGTCAGGCGGAAATCTCGCCCCTGGTATTTGAAGGTCAGCTTGGTGTGATCGATGCCCAGGCAGTGGAGCAGGGTCGCGTGCAGATCGTGGACATGCACTGGATCGCGCGTGATGTTGTAGCCGTAGTCGTCAGTCTCACCGTAGATGACACCGGGTTTGATGCCTCCGCCTGCCAGCCAGATGGAAAAGCAGCGGGGATGGTGATCGCGTCCATAATCGGTCGCGGTCAGCTTGCCTTGTGAATAGACCGTCCTGCCAAACTCGCCTCCCCAGACTACCAGCGTGTCCTCCAACAGACCCCGCTCCTTCAGATCCTGAACCAGGGCCGCCGAAGCTTGATCGGTGTCTTTGCACTGGACCTTGATTTCCTCGGGCAGCGTGGTGTGCTGGTCCCAACCGCGGTGGAAAAGCTGAATAAAGCGGACCCCGCGTTCCGTCAGACGACGGGCCAGCAAACAGTTGTACGCATATGTCCCGGGCTTCTTTGCCTCGGGGCCGTAGAGCTTGAATACGTGCTCCGGTTCGCCTGAAAGGTCTGTTAGATCGGGGACGGACGTCTGCATTCGATAGGCCATCTCATACTGCTCGATCCGGGTCGCGATCTCCGGATCCCCAAACTCCTCCAGCTGCAGCTGGTTGAGCCGGTTCAAATCGTCCAGGAATCGGCGCCGGTTGGGTCTGCTCAGTCCTGGCGGATTCGATAGATAGAGCACCGGGTCCCCGATCGAGCGGAACTTGACCCCCTGATACCGGGTGGGGAGAAACCCGCTTCCCCAGAGTCGATCGTAGAGTGGTTGTCCAGCACCGTCCTCGCCACTGGAGACCATAACCACGAAGCTCGGAAGATCCCGGTTCTCGCTGCCTAGGCCGTAGGAAAGCCAGGAGCCGATACTGGGTCGTCCTGCCAGTTGGGCCCCGGTCTGGAAAAACGTGATCGCAGGATCATGGTTGATGGCCTCCGTGTGCATCGATTTGATGAACGAGAGGTCATCGGCAATCTTGGCCGTATGCGGCATCAACTCGCTGACCCAGGCACCGGACGCGCCGTGCTGGGCGAACTCGAATACCGATGGAGCCACCGGAAAACTGGATTGGGTGGCCGTCATCCCGGTCAAACGCTGCCCCTTGCGAATCGAGTCGGGCAGCTCCGTACCGGCCAGAGCCTCCAGTTTCGGTTTGTAGTCGAACAAGTCCATCTGGGAAGGAGCACCCGACTGAAACAGATAGATGATCCGCTTGGCTTTCGGAGCGAAATGCGGGAGCCCCGACAACCCGCCTTGAGCGGGTCCATCACCCGGACCCTTCAGTCCGGTCCTACCCAGCAGACTGCGATCCAGAAGAGTAGCCAGTGCCGCGGTACCAATGCCAGTGCTCCCCAATCCGAAGAAATGGCGGCGAGTCATCGACAATCGGCGATCAAGCCTGGGATCCATGAATCACTCCTTGGTAATGGCCCGGTCAAGATTGAGGATCAGGCTGGCAACCGTGGCATAGGAGGCCAGCTCGGCGACGTCCAGAGCCAGATTGCGAGGATGCTCGCCCTGGGAAACCAGCTTCAGGGCGGCCCCGCGATCGTCCCGATAATCTCGCAAGTAGTGCTGGAAACCCTCGAGTAGAATCCCGCCCTCGCTGGACTGGGGTGTCCGGGCCGTGACCACCTTGTAGGCAAAGGCAATCCGCTCCGCTGGCGTCTTACCGCCCTCCTCCATCATCCGCTGAGCCAGCACCCGGGATGCTTCCACATAAGTTACGTCGTTCATCAGGTTGAGGGCCTGAAGAGGGGTGTTGGTCCGTTCCTGCCTAACCGAGCAAGTCTCACGCTGGCCGGAGTCAAAAGTGGTCATGGAGGGGGGGGCCGAGGTCCGTTTCCAGAAGGTGTAGAGGCTTCGGCGGTAGAGATCGCTGCCTTCGCCTCTCTGGTAATCCTCGCCTCCAGCTAAATCCGACCAGAGTCCAGCCGGCTGATAAGGCTTGACGGAGGGTCCGCCAACCTGCTCTACGAGCAAACCCGAAACCGCCAGCGCCTGGTCACGCACGACTTCTGCCGGCAACCGGAAACGCGGACCCCGAGCCAGCAACCGATTCTCCGGATCTCGTTTCAGCAGCTCGGGCCGCACCTTCGAGGACTGTCGGTAGGTCGCGCTCATCACGATCGTTTTCTGAAGTGCCTTGACGTCCCAGCCGCTGGAAACAAACTCGGTGGCGAGCCAGTCCAGAAGTTCCAGATGCAGCGGCCATTCACCCTGCGAACCAAAATCCTCGGCGGTCTTGACCAGCCCGACGCCGAAATACGTCTGCCAGAAACGGTTCACCGTCACCCGTGCGGTGAGTGGATTCTCGGGAGCCACCAGCCAGCGGGCCAATCCGATCCGGTTGTTGGCCCAACCTTCCTGCAGTTGGGGAAGGAAAGAGGGCACCCCGGGAAGCACCTTTTCCCCGGGTCTATCGTAGGCGCCGCGGACCAGCACAAAGGTATCGCGGGTCTTTCCCTCATGCATCACCATAACGGTGGGGAAGCCGCGGACCATCTCCTGCTTCTGCCGGCGCAGATCCTGCAACTGCTGCCAGGCCTTGTGGATGTTTGGGGCGGCGTACTGGTCGAGGAAGCACCACCGAAGCTTGTCAGTCTGGGACTGACTGCGGCCTTCGGGAGGCAGGGCGGCGATCTCATTCACGCTGTCGGCCAGCGAGATCACGGCGACTTCCTGAGGGGACAAGACTTCTGTGTAGACCCGAACCTCATCGATTAGACCGGAGAAGCGACGAGCACCCGCAGCGCCGATCCGGAAGGAGTTGGGGAGACGGAAATCCTGGTTGAGCAGGTTCAGCCTCACGTTGAGGGCGCTGGCCTGACCGTTGACGTAGATCCTGGTACCTTCTGCGACACGGGTGCCATCATAGGTCGCAGCGACGTGGTGCCAGCGGTTCAATTCGAGCGGCTCCGCCGTCTCGATTCGAAGGGAGTCGTCCAACCAACGAGTCACCAGATTCAGTTGTACCTTGCCCTCCCTCAGATACAGGCCGTAGCCCTTGAACCCATGATCGCCAACCTCCGGGGTATCGAAATTCCGTCCCAGGATGGGGCCGTCCGGGGCTGTCGGGTAAACCCAGGCGGAAAGAGAGAATCGGTCGAAAAAGCCCAGTTCCGCAACATCTCCAGCTTCCAGAAACCGCTTTCCGTCGAAGCTGGCAGCAGCCCCCAGCCGCCCGGATACGAAATGGGGCATGCCGTCGAGCAGCCGGACCTGGACTGGTTTCTTATCCTTGAAACCGCTGGGTTGACCGGCCAGCGAGCCGTCGAGCGGGTAGCGAAGAAGCAGGTCCCGGTCGAAGGACCAATCCAGGATCGTGGACTGGGCCAGAGAGGCTTCCCAGATCCGCTTCGACTCCTCGATCTCGGAACCTAGTGCTTCGAACTGCTCCTCGGCCCCGGCCAGTTTCGCCTCCAGCTTTCCCAGCTGCTGCAGCTGGCTCGGCGTGGGCGCCGGGATGAAGGGCGCGGAATTGCCGAACTTGAAGGCGCGTCCCCGCTCGGGAACGTTGTTGAAGTAGGCAAAGACCCGGTAGAAATCCTTCTGTTTGATGGGATCGTACTTGTGATCGTGGCAGCGGGCGCATCCCATCGTCAGCCCCAACCACACGGTTGAAGTCGTCTCTACCCGATCGACTACATATTCGACGGAGTACTCTTCGGGAACGATTCCGCCTTCCCCATTGCCGCGATGGTTGCGATTGAAACCGCTGGCGATCTTCTGCTCGAGAGTAGCGTTTGGCAGCATGTCTCCGGCGATCTGCTCAATCGTGAACTGATCGAAGGGCATGTTCTTGTCGAAGGCATCAATGACCCAATCGCGCCACCTCCACATGCTTCGCTCGGCATCCGTCTGATAGCCGTTGGTATCGGCATATCGGGCCGCATCCAGCCAGCGGCTCGCCATCTTCTCGGCGTAGCGCGGGGATTGGAGCAGACGATCGACTACCTTCTCGTAAGCATCTGGAGAGCTGTCAGTGAGAAAGGCATCCACTTCGGCGGGGGTCGGCGGGAGGCCAGTCAGATCGAGTGTCAGCCGGCGGATCTGGGTGGCAAGGTGCGCTTCGGGTGAAGGGTCCAGGCCTTCTTTTTCGAGCCGCTGGAGAATGAAATGGTCCAGTCCGATCCGAGCCCACCTGCTGTCCTCCAGGTGGGGCAGCTCTGGCCGTCCGGGCGGTATGAACGCCCAGTGCCTCTGCCACTTGGCACCCTGAGAGACCCAGCGCCGGAGCAGATCAACTTGATGTTCGGTGAGCTCCTTTCCGGAGTACACCGGTGGCATTTTCTGTGCTTCGATGTCGGTGGTGATTCTGCTGACAATCCCGCTCTGCCCGGGACTCCCGCGTACGATCGCGAAGCGGCCTCCTAGATCCGCAAGCGCGCCCTCCTCGGTGTCAAATCGCAGCTTCGTCAGCCGCTTGTTCTCATCGGGTCCATGACAGGCATAGCATTTGTCCGAGAGGATGGGCCTGATATCCCGATTGAACTCGACAGTCGATTCATCAAGCTTGGAGGCGGCGACGGCAGACGCTCCGCAGAGCATCATGCACAGAACAACGCCGAGAATAGAAGGTAAGTGAGAGCGAGATTCAGATCGCACAGCCATGATCTCTCTGGGATTTCGGTATCCGGGTTTTGAAAGCAATCAGGGTCGCTAGCTCCTTTGCGACCGATTGTAACCCGGGGCTAAAGCAAGGTCAAAAAGACTGGGTCCTGCGTGCGTCCCTCATCCTGACACTTGCCTTTGCCTTTGCCCGTGGAACCTTGGATGAAAAATCAAAATCAGAGGCAAAGGCAAAGGCAAAGGCAAAGGCAAAGGCAAAGGCAGAGGCAAGGGCAGGAGCGGGGGCGAGGGCAAAAGGAGCGAACGGTTGCTTCGGTCGAGCTTGGCCTTTAGAGTCTGGGTTGATTGACCCTGGAGGAAGGCCATCGCTCTCTGGCGAGAGCTCGTTATGTCTACTACCGACAATCAGAGTCCGGTCGTGGATCCGTATGCCCGCAGTGAGGACAGCTTTCGCGAGCCTCCCCAGAAACTCGGGTCGGTGCTGAGACATCTGGGACCGGGGGTGATTCTGCTGGGAGCAATCGTCGGTTCCGGCGAGCTCATCATGACCACCAAGTTAGGAGCAGAGGCCGGTTTCTTCATGCTCTGGCTGGTGTTTGTTTCCTGCTTCGGAAAATTCGTCGTCCAGGCCGAGCTTGCTCGACACACAATCTCGAGCGGCAAGACATTTCTCCAGGTTTTTGGCGACCTTCCCGGGCCCCGCTTTCAACGTCCGGCTTGGCTGAGCCTCGAGTGGCTGGCGACAGTCCTACTTCTCTCCTTCATCGGATTGGGTATCTATACCCTGCTTGGCGAACACCGCGCGTCTTTTTCCGAGGTAGCGATTGGGGCGGCAATTGTCGTCGGAGCGCTGATCTCGGCTGTTGTGATTGCTGCCCATAGGAAGAGAGGGAAACCGGGTCTCTTCCGCATGGAGACGACCCAGCCCAGACCTGATGTCAACTGGTTCACCTGTCTGTGGCTGTCGATCTCGCTCCTTTTCTTCATCAATGGAGGAGCAATTCTCGGAGGTGCCGGCCAGGCATTGCAGTTGGCCTTTCCCGATCTACTGGGCAGCGGAGGCAGCACCAAGTGGGCTGTCATCGCCGCCGTGGTTTGTGCGGTCCTCCTGATCAGTGGCAGGTACTCGGCGCTCGAAAAAATTTCGCTGGGCATGGTCGCTACTTTCACCGTGACAACGATCGTGTGTACCATCCTGTTGCAGTGGACCGGTTACGCGGTCACGCCTGAAGACGTCGTCCAGGGACTGTCTTTCTCCTTCCCCAGTCCGCTTGCGGCAGGCGTTGCGCTCACGGCCCTGGCCATGTACGCAGGTACCGGAATTGCCTGGGGCGAGATGTGCAGCTACACCTATTTCTGTGTTGAGAAGGGATACGCTCGCTTCGCCGGAGCCAACGTGCCGGGTCCGGAATGGCCCCGGCGGGCCCGTGGGTGGATCCGGGTGATGTACGCCGACGTCCTGTTTGCACTGGGGATCTACACCGTCGGCACCGTCTGCTTCTATTTTCTAGGGGCCACCATCCTGAATCGAATGGAGCTCAATCCCGAGGGTCCCGAGACCCTCAGGACACTCAGCCTCGTCTACACTGAGAGCCTGGGCAGCTGGGCTGCCACCTTGTTTGTAGTGGGAGCCTTCGTCGTCCTGTTTTCGACTGTGCTCTCCGGGGCCGCCGGCCTCAGCCGACTGATAGCCGACACCTTCTGCGTCCTGGGATTCATCGATCCTGCGGATTACCCGGGACGCCTGAAGGTGATTCGTATCCTGATCGTCGTTGCGTTGGGACTCTATTCTTTTTCTTACAGCCTCTTCGAAAACCCACCCCTGATGCTGATGATGTCCAGTATGATTGCAGTCCTGATGTATCCGATCCAGGGTCTGGGAGCCTTGTACCTGCGCTACCATGATGTGGATAAGCGCATTCTCCCGGGGCGACTGACCACCGGCTGGCTCTGGATCTGCGGGATTGCTATGGCTCTAATCTCCCCTGGGGCAGCGCTGTTGGCCCTGGCCATTTCACAGGGGTGGATCGAGATGTCCGGGGGATGATCTCGATGCAATGTACTCTTGGTAACGTTGGAATGAAGGAAAAGCAAAGAAAGCGAGGTTTTGACTTGCTGAAGACGCTAGCGATCTGCTTCATGCTTTCGCCTCTTACACTGCTGGCGGTAAAACCCTCGGAAGAACTGCTCAGGGTCGGCATTATCGGACTGGACACTTCCCACGCCCTCAAGTTCACCGAGATCATGCGTGACCCGGCCTGGAAGGCGGAGATGCTGGGCTGTCGAGTGGTGGCCGCCTTTCCCGAGGGCAGTCAGGATATCGAGTCGAGCGTGAGCCGGGTTCCGAAATATACCCAGAGCATGCGCGAAATGGAGGTCGAGATAGTCGATTCCATCGAGGCCCTGCTGGGCAAGGTGGATGTAGTCATGCTGGAAACAAACGACGGACGCCCGCACCTCCAACAGGCCCTGCCCGTCCTGCGATCCGGCAAGACACTTTTCATCGACAAACCGGTAGGGGGCACCCTGGTTGACACAATTGCCATTTTCGAGCTGGCGCGCCACTACCGGGTTCCCATTTTCTCCTCGTCTGCCCTCCGCTATGGCAAAGGCGTCCAGGAAGTCCGCGCCGGCAAGCGGGGAAAGGTGATCGGTTGCGATACCTACTCGCCCTCCCCGTTGGAGCCCCACCATCCGGATCTGTTCTGGTACGGTATTCACGGGCTGGAGAGTCTCTTCACGGTCATGGGTACCGGATGCCAGAGCGTCAGCCGATCCACGTCGTCTGGAACTGACGTCCTGGTCGGGATCTGGGAGGGTGGACGGATCGGTACCTTTCGGGGCATTCGAGACGGAAAGAAGGGCTACGGAGGAACGGTCTTCACGACCGAGGGGACCTCCGCGGTTGGATCCTACGACGGCTACGAGCCGCTGGTGGTCGAAATAGTCAAGTTCCTCCGCAGCGGTGTCTCTCCAGTGGCCGACTCAGAAACCCTGGAGATCTACGCCTTCATGGAGGCTGCCGACGAAAGCAAACGCCGAGGCGGGGCCTCCGTTGAACTGAGCGCGGTGATGGAGAAGGCACGCTCGGCTGCGAAGACGAAGGTCGCACAGCTTCTGGGCCGTTGAGGATTGGATCCGAAGGAGACTAAACCGAATGAGCTGGCACGACCATCCCTGGTCAGGGGTCTTCGCGGCGACTCTCTGTCCCTTCCATGAAGACGAATCGATCGACGAAGAAGGGCTCCGTTCCTACATCGCGGAGGTGGCGGGCGTTCCTGGCATCAGAGGCGTAACCTGCAACGGGCACACCGGCGAAGTGATGTCGCTGCGCCCGCAGGAACGGGCAAAGGTAACGTCCATCGTGGCCCGGGCAGCCCAAGAGCATGCCCCCGATGTCAAAGTGATTTCCGGGGTTTCCGCCGAGGGAAGCCTGGAGGCGATCGATCATGCGCTGGCGGCCCGGGAAGCTGGAGCCGACGCGATCTTGCTGATGCCTCCCCATCACTGGCTCAGATTCGGGCGGAGTTCAAAGACTGCCATCGGCTTCTTCCAGGACCTGGCAGAAGGAGCCGGCATTCCCATCATTGTCCACCAATACCCGGCCTGGACCAAGGCCGGTTACAGCCTCGACGAGATGTGTGAGATGGCCCGGATTCCTCAAGTTGTCTCGATCAAGATGGGGACCCGAGACATGGCCCGCTGGTTGTTCGACTACGAGCAGATCAAGAAGGTCGAGCCGAGCATCTCAATCATTACCTGCCACGATGAGTTCCTGTTGCCCACACTGCTGGAGGCGAGTGACGGAGCGCTGATAGGCTTCGCCGGCTTCGTCCCGGAGCTGATGGTTAAGCTGGTCCATGCCGCTCTGGATGGAGACCTGGCCAGGGCCAAGGCGGCTCAGAAGGTAGTCGCGCCGCTGGCACGCATTGTGTATGCCTTCGGGGAGCCAGGCTCTGCGGCCCACCAGCGCATGAAGGTGGCGCGTTGGCTGCTGGGCAGGTTTCCCAGCACTACCTTCAGACGCCCCATCCGCCCGCTCGCGAATGAGGAGATCGAACGAATTCGAGTGGACCTGGAAGCGATCGGGTTCAACTGCGTCCAGCAGCTACACGCCCTCTAGATGATGCCCGATGTAGTTGACGTCTTCTGTCACTGGTTGCCACAGCCATTCCTGGATGCGGTCTTCGCCCGTTCAGGTCAGCAGCTGCACATGTTGGAACGTGCTGCACAGATCCCGGTCATGGTGGATCTTGAAGCCCGTTTCTCGGTGATGGACCAGTTCGAGGGTTACCGACAGATCCCCAGCATCGCGTCGCCGCCGATCGAGGCCGTGGACGGTCCCACAGGAGCAGCGGATCTTGCCCGGATTGCCAACGATGCCCAGTCGGAGATGGTCCAGCGTCACCCTGATCGCTTCCCGGGTTTCGTCGCCTCGCTGGCGATGAACAACCCCGAGGCCGCGCTGGCCGAGGCGGAACGTGCGACCCGGGAGCTGGGAGCAGTGGGCGTCCAGGTGTTCACGAACGTCAATGGTCAACCTTTGGACCAGCAGCCGTTCCTTCAACTATTCGAGGCGATGGGAGAACTGCGGAAACCGATCTGGCTTCATCCCGCACGCGCCATGAGCAGGTCGGACTATCCGGACGAAGAAGTATCAAAGTACGACCTCTGGTGGGCGCTGGGGTGGCCTTATGAGACGAGTCTGGCCATGGGCCGCCTGGTGTTCTCGGGACTCTTCGACCGCTACCCCGACCTGGTGATCATCACGCATCATGCCGGCGGAGTGGTTCCCATGATGGAAGGTCGCTTCGGGCCCGGCCTGCAGATGCTCGGAACGCGAAACCCACCGGAGCTGGCAGATGCGGTAGCGACGCCCCTACAGGAACCGCCCCTCGACGCTTTTCGGCGGTTCTACGCCGATACGGCAACCTTCGGATCGCAGGCAGCCATCGAGTGCGGCATCGCCTTCTTCGGCGCCGAGCGCATGATGTTCGGCTCCGACATGCCCTTCGACCCGGAAAAGGGACCCGGGTTCATTCGAGAAACCCTCTCGGCGATCGACAAGATGTCCTTGCCTCCCCAGGATAGGAACAAGATCCTGAGCCGGAACGCCCTTTCGGTACTGGGGTTGGCCCATCGGCGTGGAAAGTGATCTCGAGGTAGGGTTTCGTGGTGGCGGTCTCCAGGCCGCCGTCGGTCGAGCCGCCAGGCTCGACAAGAACACTTCGGCCTGGAGACCGAAGCCACGTAGGAGTGAGCAGCCCGGTCATGGCTAAAGGAAGCGTCTACCCCTCCGAATCGAGCGCCTGGGTCCAGAAGCAAGCCAATTGCGTCGTCCGGCAGGTGACTAACCATCCCTCGATTCATCATCATCCATTCTTCTACATCCCGGCCTACGATGACGAGATGGCGAGATTGATCTTCATCTCGCACCGGACAGGCCGACCCGAGATCTTCGCCGAGAGACAGGGCTCCCAGGGGCTGCTCCAGCTGACCCAACATGACAAGCTGAGCGAGTGGTCTATTACCCCCTCCCACGATGGACGCCATGTATATTTCACCGACGACTCGGGTGCTTGGAGGGTCCACACTGACTCGCTGAGGGAAGAACAGCTCGCCGATTTCGGCGACGCCGAGATTCGCGAGAAAGGAATGGTGGCGGCCGCCATGGGCACCACGGCGCTCAGCTATGACGACAACTGGTGGGCCATCCCGGTCAAGACCGGCGCTGTTACGCGCTTCGTGCTGATCGATACCAGAACCGGCAGTCAACAGGTGATCCTCGAATGCGATCAGATTGGACATCCGGAGTTTCACCCCAATGATTCGAGCCTACTGCGCTATGCCGGTCCCCACGACAACCGGTTGTGGGTGATCGACCGGGACGGCAGCGACAACCGTCTCGTCTACAGCCGCAACCGAGAGCGCAGGGAGTGGATCGTGCACGAGACCTGGAATCCAGGTTCCCGTGAACTGCTGGCGGTAAACTGGCCCCATGGAGTAATCGGCGTTGACATCGATTCGGGCGACCTTCGGTCAGTAACATCTTTCAAGGCCTGGCATCCGATGATCAACCGACAGGGTTCGCTCATGGTCGCGGATACGAACTTTCCCGACACCGGGCTTCACTGCTTCGATCCCAGCGATAGAGCGGGCAATCCCCGTCGACTGTGTGCTTCCCGATCGAGCAACGTGGGCGCCCACTGGGATACTACCCACTGCCCATATGACGACGGTCCGGTCCAGGTATACGCACCTCAACACACACACCCGCATCCCTGCTTTTCTCCGGATGGCCGCAGGGTCGTCTTCACCTCGGACCGAACCGGTCACGCCCAGGTCTACGAATGCTTGGTGGATGAGTCTTTTTTTGAATGAAGGATGCCCTGATTGGGTTGGGACTAGGGTGAAACGTCATCAGCTAGGAGATCGTGCAAGAGTTCATCGAATCGAGCTCTGACCGCTTGTAGGACGGGCACTCTTGCCCGTCGCCGTTCTTGACGGGCAAGAGTGCCCGTCCTACAACCGAAGCTTCTTTCTGGAATGGGACAGGGCTTCCTGGGGGTGGAACCATCCGGAGACCTTCCCTACTTCGAAAAGATCAGCTGCCTCCAGGATCCGAGCTTCTGCCTGATGCGCTTGAGTTCGTCCTCAGGTGTCCCCAGCTTCCGAGGATCGACTTTCCTGTAGGTATAGCGATCGACCTGACTGAGGTCGTAGTTCATGATGGTGGTCACCTCGCTGGGATGAAAGTATTTCCCGGGTGTGTCCTGCCAGCGATAGATGTCGTCGATTCGGGGGTCGCCATCCGGGAGTCGATCCCGCTTGACTTCCTCGCTCTGTGATTCGATCCATTCCGGGTTCTGCCAGACCTCCCAGGTCGAGGCGAACCTGCCGTCCGGCTTGAGAAAATAGATTCCACGAATGTCGACGTAGGCCCACTTGTCTTCGAAAAAGACCTCGGTGACGGCATGGCCGCCAATGAAGTGTCCCACCCTGCGGGAAGGGAAACCCGCTACCTGGCATAACGCCGCCAGGACGCGGGACTGAGATTCACAGAGCCGGGGATTGGACTGTATCAGCTCTTCTTCGGTTCCCCCCTGAAGAGGTGGCTGCGCGCTGTCCGGGGAACCTTTGTAGAGATCCCTGACGAAGCGCAGCAGGGCCAGAACCTTCTGCCTGTCAGCGTCCAAACCACGGGTCAAGTCTCCCGCTTTGGCTTCAAGGACGGGTCGGGACCCTTTCTGGTAGCTGACCCTGGTCGGAGTGAATTCGGAGTAGAGGAAATCAGCCGTCTGGGGGCATAGGAGAACAACCTCCTCGTGAAGCTGACCATCTACTGTTCCGCCATAGAGCCGCTGAATCTCATCGAAGACGGCGAGAAACATTTTCTGTCTGAGCTCGCCATCGATCCGGACATAGGAGTCGCGGCCCTGATACGGCTTCAAGTCCTCCCACGATTTGACGCTTCCGGCCATCAGGAAGGGTGCGAAGGACAGAAGGAGAGAAAGAGCGAGGCCGATTGAAGTAATTCCCATCTCAGTGTTTCCTCCGCCCGCAGCTGGTAAGAAGTCGCATTGCAGAAGGTGGTTGGGTCGGTTGCGAGCACGACGGCGTCGAGGAAGCAGGCTGAGGTCACATGCAAGCGTGCTCGATCATGTCCGTGTACACTCTGACGGCTTCGTGAAGATTATCCACCGCGATCCACTCGCCGACTGTGTGAGCCTGGGCAATATCGCCGGGTCCCAGAACCACCAGATCAAGAGCATCTCCTATTCTGACGGCATCGGTTCCGAATGGCACGGTTTGCGGCTCCTTGACTCCAGTGACTTCACAGGCCAGCCGAACGATCGGTGCATCCGGAGAGATGTAGTAGGGCATACCCATGCGTGATTCGACTTCCAGTCCGTGTTGCTTTGCCTTCTCGGTAATGAGTTCCAGCAACTCCTGGCTCTTGTCTCCGGGCATGGGCCTGAAACAAACCTGGCAGACGGTCTTGGCAGCAGTGACGTTCTGTTTCGTACCCCCGTCGTCCAGCACCATATTGAAGCCATTCGTGGGAGGCTTGAAATCGTGGTTCATGAATCGCTCATCGATTCTGACCTTCTTGGCCAGATCGGCCATCTCGGCGAGAAAAGGGGCAATGATGAAGTTCGCTGAGATCCCCAGGTCCATGCTGGTATGGGCAGCCTTTCCGTGAGCGGTGACGAAGACTTGCGCTCCCCCTTTATGCGCGTAGACGGGGATGAGGCTGGTGGGCTCTGCCACCACGCCAAACGCGGGCGTGGCGGTCCGCAGGAGTTCTGAAGTGCTCACTACCTGCTTGACTCCCCGGCCTCCCACCTCTTCATCCGCTGTGGCCATCACCAAGACCGGCCGCTTCAGACGCGACGCATCACACTGGGCAGCCGCAACCATAGTAGCCGCCAGTGGCCCCTTCATGTCGCAGCTACCACGTCCGATGATCCGTCCATCCTTCACCGTCGAGGAAAAGGCATCCCAATCCTGCTCCTGGCCGGGTACGGTATCTGTGTGGGAGAAGAATGCCAGTCCTCCTGTACCCTCCCCCTTCCTGCCAACGATGTTTGCCTTCTTTTCACCGTTTTCGTCCACATACTCGAGCCGCTCGGTCTCGAACCCATTTTGGACCATGCGTTCTTCGACAAGAGCTGAGATCTCGAGATTGCTCCAGCGGCTGACGGACTTGATATCGACAAGCTCTTGAGTGAGTTGAACGGGTTCGAGTGTCATGGTTTGGTGATCTGTTCGGGATAAGGAGAATTGTCTGTGGAAACCACCGCCATCACGGTCAATCAGGTCGTGCCAACAGGCGTATCCTCAAGGGCCGCGGGGTGTCACCTTCTCTCGAAACGCACGAGTCAGATATCGACTCCATTCCTTCCTGATCTGGCCCTCTTGCAACATCGCCAACTGGCTGGTGCTGAAACGGCGTGTGAGGGAACGGGCGAAATGGCGCCCCCAGCGGTATCCCAGACCCTGTGCGAAGTTGAGACTGTGTGGAAAATAATTTTTCCAAACTAACGAGGTGGCCTTGTAAAGGTCTCGTTGGAGCCGACTCGCGTCGCCAGGGAACCCTTCGCCCGGGAAAGAAGCATAATCTGGACTTGCATTTTGCAAGGCAAGATGGAGCGCCAGTCCGCGGCGAAAGATCTCCATGCTCAAGGGGGAGTCGCCAGCGCCCATCGACTGATTGGTGATGGGCCAAAGAAGAGCCGTAAACAGCTGTCTTTTCACCACGATCGGGGCAATCTCCGGCCTCGATGCCAACCTGAAGGGATCGAAGAGAAGATACACTTCGTCCCTCACCTCAACGACTTCTTCAGAGCAGCACTTGTAACCTCCATCGGGGCCCAGAGGTCGGCTCCAGAGGATCTTCGTTGTGACTGCGGAAGGGCCCACGGTGCTGACGATGTGGAAACTCGGCTGCCAGTCGGGGAACTGAGCAGTAACCTCCCGGATCGCACTCTCGACCAGCTCCGGAAAATGCAGGACGAAATCAAGTTTCGCCCCCGGCCGCTTCACCTGAGCAAAGATACGCCTGAGCTCTTTCTCCTTCTTCTCCGGTGTTACTCGATCGCTATAGAGCAGGTCCTGGAGCAACAAATAGAAACTCGATTCTACCTCCTGATCCCAGAATGCAGAAAAGTCCTCGAAAGTCTCCCACTTTTCACTTTCACAGAGCAGCGTGGTAGCATCCAGGAACGGGCCCTGGTGACGTTTACGCAACTTTTTAAAGGGCTGCCAATCGCCTGAGAGTGCACTCACTTTAACACCGGTTAGCTGTCCTCCCGTAGGGTATTGGGGGTGGATATGAGTCCACTCACCTTTAAGTAGGTAGGCACTTCGTGCCGACGGCCAAGGCCGTAAAAGGCTGTTTCGGGACACCCCGGCTGTGACGAAAGGGCGGTCTCAGAGAACAGCTCACTTGATTGAAATTCCGAGACTGTTAAGTCGACCCTCTGTGCGTGTCGCCTGCAGGCGCAGGGGTAGAGGCCTACTGGCGACTCGAGTGCTCACCAGATTCAGTTCTGCCTCGTCAAAATGCGTGTCCAGTACGATCAGGGGTCTTCCAGTCTCATCAAAGACTCGAATACTACGCTCCTCTGCGCCTGAAATTGCAAGGTGGTAGGTGACTCCCAGGGGACTGCCGTCGACGGCTGTAATCCGCCAGACTCCAACCCATTCGTCTGCTTGGGCCAGGGCCATGAATCCCCAAGCCACCAGGACCCCCAGCTTCAGATGAGATCGATACCCTCGACGAAACATATGGAAGGGAGCACTGAGTTTCATCACCTTGATACCTAGGGGAGCAAGCCGGCTAGCCCATCGTAAAAGTACAGGCCACAAGGCACTCGAAGCGCTATTTCTGTGTACTCCCTACGGGCAGACTCGAGATAACAAGACCGGCGGCGGTGCGAAGAATTGCGACCACCAGTGGTTTGTCACTCGTGATTACCAGTGTACCATCCAAGTCTTCAGCCGGGAGGCCCGGGAAGATCTCGTTCAAGAAGCGAGCCTTCTGCTGGCCTCCTTCCAGGTCCAGAAAATCGAGGTCTGAGGCGATCTCGACCCCAGCGCCATTGAGCAGCCGAATGCTGCTGGCGTTCATGTCCGGGGAGATATTGACGGCAGCAATGCCGCTGTTGACGTCGCCCTGGATACGCCTCTGCACTACACCCACTGAAATATACGTGCCGGTGGATCCTCCGATTCCCGCTTCCGAGGTCGCATTCCCTTCGGCATCCAAGATCCTGAAGATGGCGGTGGACCCCACAGGCGCATTGGCCTCGATGCACGCGTACCCAACCGACACATCAGGACCAAGCCCGGTGGTATTGAAAGTGGCGGATCCGAAGGGCTCAATCGAAAATGGAAAGACGCTGGCAGTGGTACCACTCAGGTCGAGAGAAAGGGGAGCACCGGTCGTGTCAAAGAGTCTCAGTTCGCCATCAGCGGTGGTGGCACTCAGATTCGAGACGACAAGCACCGTCTGTAGTTGAAGGGCGTCGGCCACCTGAGCAACATAGGTGTTGAACACGTGGGAAGAGCCATAGTCGAAAATGAAATCGTCGATCTGCTCCTCGGCATCAGAGGCTCCGTAGTCTATGGTGACCTTCGCGATGCCTGCGGTTCCCTCATCCTCCAATCCAAGAAAAGTGGTCTCCATCAGATCATCTACGATCTCGGCACCCAGGAGGTTTCCCTGTTCATCAAAGGCCCGCGCCGTGGCGCTCACTCCGGGCCCGCCGTTCCCGAGCACGAACCCAACCCGTTTGAATGGGTGGCCAAGATTGATAATAAGAGGCCTGCCGGATGAAGAGCCCTCCAAGGCCTCGTTTCTGATGACATTGTTCGAAAAGAGGACGAACTCGCTCCGGATCCGGACGGTGTCGGGATCTGGCGCCTTGAAAGCCAAATGCCATGAGCCGAACAGATTACGGGCATCAGCTCCCTCGATCTGACCTTCGAAGTCGATCGTCACGGAAGCACCTGAAAAGGCGTTCGGATCGTCGAGCCTCTTGATCGCTCCGTAACCGGGCGTGAAAAACAAGGTCACCAGACCAAGCACCAGCGAAAACCTAAACTGGAACATCTAATCCTCCTTACAGATTACGGGAGCCAAGATCCACATCAAATCAGGCACAAGCGCCTGGTCTCAGCCCGAAAATACTCACGCACACAATTCCTACCTCGACTCTATGAGCCTATGCCGAACCTGCCCGATTCTATGCGCAGGGTCTGAAAAAAAACAACGCACACGTATCGGGGCCCCCACCCCCCCTACAGAGATCCATCTGGATCGAAAAAGTCTACTTGGACAAGCCAAACCGCATTTTTATACGGTTCGATTCGATCTCGGCCTAGGATGCCGCGATGCCGGGATACTCAACCCGAGAACCCTGCGAGAAGAAGCGGGCCAGGAAGTGCTCGTCGCAGTCCTCGCACAGACAGGAAACTTCAACATGTTCGCCTTCTCCCGAACCTCGAGGGCGAGAGTAGTCAACCGGCCTGACTTGGCGTGATTCGCACTTGGTGCAGCGCAGAATTCCCGGGGGCAGGCTCATCGTTGAGCCCTGCTTGTGATCCTGCTGGAAATCCAACCCAGCCTTGTGAATTTCAGTCCGTGCATCGGGTCCGTCCACTTGCAACAGTTCACACATCTCCATAACGCGGGAATACAACCTCAAGCCAATCCGTTCAGCGAGAGTTTGATCCTTCAGCGATTCCTTTCCCAGGCGGTTTCTTACTTGAGTCTCCACGGGCCAGTTACTGGTTAGAAGAGTCTGCTTGTTGTAGGTGTATCGGTGATTCAAGACCGTCCGGATCGTCTCCGCCACCCACTCGGTGGGTCTGCCCGTGCCGAGGTCGTCCCAGACCACGAGATCGGCCGAAAGAAGAGGCAGTAAGAGCTCCCTTTCTGTCTCCGGAGAATCGGGGCCATAGGAATACATCAGCCGCCGCAGCAATTCCGCTTCGTCCACGAACCTTGCCGAAACCTCTTTGGCCTGGACAACCGCCTTCAGAATCGCAACCGCCAGGTGAGTCTTCCCTACTCCACAGGGGCCCAGGAAGAGAAGTCCTCGCGGGACGGCTGGAAAAGCCTCCACGTATTCAATCGCCCGGCGGAGAGCACGCCCCTGCAGGGGGTGGTGAATCGAGTAGACGTCGAAGCCGCGGGAAAGGTAGCGAGGCGGGATCTTGGCATTCGCCAGGAGTCGCTGCATCCGAAGCTTGGAGCTGCACTCGGGACAGGGGGCCACCTGGTCTCGTTCGGCATCGGCCTGGACAATCCAGCCCGAGCCTCTACACTTTGGGCACGCCTCGAGACCCAAAGTCTTCAAGCTTCCTCCTTCCAGATGGTCTCCTGCCCACCCTCTTTGAGATTTTCATAGCGTCCCAGAACAAAAAGCAGATCGGAAAGCCGATTCAAATAAACGATGAGATGCGGATTGACGTCGCCTTCCTGGTTGGCCAGGCTCACGGCCAACCGCTCCGCTCGCCGGCATACCGAGCGTCCGACCTGAATCAAGGATGCAGCGGGCGAACCGCCGGGGAGTATGAAGTTCTTCAAGGGGGGAAGATCGGACTCCAACCGATCAATCGTAGTCTCGAGTCCCCTCCAATCCGGCTCGCCCAGACGTCGAACCCTCTCACCGGTAATCGTAGCCAGATCGGATCCGGAGCGAAAGAGCTTGTCTTGAAGATCCTTGAGGATACTGGCCACTTCAGCATTCTGGCTGAAAGCCAGCGCACTCCCCAGAATCGAATTCAGCTCGTCTAGCGTTCCATAGGCCTCGACCCGAAGGGCGTCCTTTCCAACACGCTGCCCGCTGAAAAGTGAGGTCAAACCAGTGTCACCTCTACCCGTGTAGATCTTCATGTTGTTTCCTGCTCGGCCTTCGAGGTTCTCACGGGGAAAGATTCGGGGATGAATGTCATAGGTTACAGGTTAGCAGGTTACAAGATGCAGGTTGAAGGTTTTCATTTCTTGAAAAACGCGATGCCGATCCAATGAGAACTCAGCCTGCGAATCTGGTAGTCACTATAGCCTACTACTCCGCTGCACAAAGCCGGCTCAAAACTCGTCGCATAACTCGTCGATCCGTTCGGTGCTTGAAAATTCTCCGGCCCTCGAGCTCTGCTACCGGGATGTCGTTGCCATAGCGGGCGACCAGGTCCTCTGAATCAGAGATGTCCACGATTGTGAGACTGAACTTGAATTCCCTTCGGAGATCTTGCAATACTTTGAGAGCATCCTCGCACAGGTGGCAACCGGGTCGTGTGTAGAAATTGATTTGCTTCCTGGGCATCAACGTCCTAGAATCAAGAGTATGAAGCTGCTCAGAACTCTTGTCGTTTGTTGTTTCATGATCGGGTTCGCTCAAGCCCAATCAAGTAACCTCAACGTGGGTGATGTAGCGCCTGACTTCGAACTATCCGACCAGGACGGAAACAAGGTACGTCTGAGTGACTTCGGAGGCAAGAAGAATGTTGTTCTTGCCTTTTTCGTGCTCGCGTTTACCGGAGGCTGAACGACGGAACTTCAGCGATATCAGTCTGATATCGCATACTTCAACGACAAGGATACGCAAATATTCGGAATCAGCGTTGATGCTAGATTCTCGCTCAAGGCGTATCGCGAGAAGCTCGGGGTCGAATTCCCTCTTCTGAGTGATTTCCCCCACCGGACGGTCAGTCAAGCCTATGGAGTGTATGATCCGGATCGGGGCATCTCCAAGAGAACGACGCTCGTCGTCGACAAAGAGGGGATTATCCGTCGTATCGATTTCGGATCAGATGCCTTGGAAATTGGCGGCGTCAAGAGCACCTGCGCAGGACTCTGATTTAGAACAACTACTTAGACATCTAAGTCCTACACCCCGCAGCTGGGGCGGCGAGTGTAGACAGACTTACTAAACAAAGCGGGTACAAGGGGAGATCAATGGTGTGGGAGTGCATCGTTTAGATGCAGCCCAGGTTGCACTGCGTTAACCCGGATTTCTCATCGCTTGTCGTAGCGAGGCGCCGCAAGGGCCGTCCTGGCAAGGCTTGCGACCGAGGCCCCCGCAGTCGTACTCGTGCAGTACGTCGAGGAGGCCGAGAGAGCGTAACGCAGCCAGGGCGGATGATTGCGGCGACGTAGTAGACCAGCGATGAGAAATGCGGGTTAGGACGGCTCTGTCAAGAGGATTGAAAACTCTCAACCGAGGTATTCACCCATGAAGAAGTATCGGCAGCCGGGCTACGGCGACGGGTCAGAGCGATCTGAGCGGCGCCAGAAAGAGCGGAAACCACGCTCTCCATCCTCTCGAGAAGGTCCCCGCTCTCCCAGAATGACCGGATTTCACAAGGTGGTTCGGTGCGCATTGTGTGGCGCCTCCCTCCCTACATCCTTTGACGAAGTGACCTATACGAGCAAGTGCCTCAAGTGCGAGGCGGACCTCCATACCTGCAA
The DNA here is from genome assembly GCA_965222655.1 of Acidobacteriota bacterium. Classification (GTDB taxonomy): domain Bacteria; phylum Acidobacteriota; class UBA6911; order RPQK01; family JAJDTT01; genus CAUZIZ01. The sequence goes on along the minus strand of CBDCUP010000019.1, from coordinate 317,744 downwards.
AAACTGTGTCCACTTCGACCCCACCGCTCGCTTCGAGTGCACGGAACCGATTCCGGAGCGCGTTCCCAAAAAGGACATGGGGAATATGTGTGATTTCTTTGAAACCCGAACAGCGGTAGAGAAAGTCGTCAGCTCCCAGCGGACTACCAGCACTGAATCGAGTCCCACAGACCCGCGTGAGGCTTTCGAGCGCTTGTTCAAGAAATGAAGCTCGCGACCTGTCTCAAGGCAGTTCCCGGACGCGAAAGCCGCTACCAACTGCGCGAAGACAGGCCCTGGATCCAAGACTCCGATCTCACCTACGACATCAGCGAGTGCGACGAGTACTCCCTGGAAGAAGCCCTGAAGCTGAAAGAGCAGCACGGAGGTGAAGTGGTCGTCGTGACCGCGGGACCGACGGGCTCCGAGAAGTCGATGCGTAAGGCTTTGGCCATGGGGGCGGACCGCGGGATCAGGGTCGTCGATGAGTCCAGCGAGCTTACCAGTCCCTACACCGTGGCGGCGGCTTTGGCTGGCGTGCTGGGTCCCGAGGAGTTCGAATTGATCCTGCTGGGAACTCAGTCGGACGACTACGGTTACGGTCAGACCGGCGTGATCCTGGCCGAATTGTTGGGGATACCTCATGCCACCATCGTCATGCAGATTGATGTCGATCCCAGCCTGGGGAAGGTAAGGGCGCTTCGAGAGATGGAAAGTGGCTTTTTCCAGTGGGTGGAGATGTCCCTGCCTGCCGTACTCGCTATTCAGGCCGGGATTTCTCAGGTTCGTTTCCCCCCACTGCGAGGAATCATGCAAGCCAAAAAGAAGGAGATTCGAAACATCCAGCTAGGTGAGTTGGAGCTGGACTTCGCCTCGATGCCGCAATTGGAGATAGTTGACCTCTATGTCCCCCAGACCCACACCAAGGCGGAGATGCTCGAGGGCAACGTCGAGACTCTGGCGGAGACACTGGTGGAGAAGCTGAGGAAAGAGGCCAAGGTAATCTAAGCGTGACGCTTCTGAAGAGATGACGAACACCATCTACGCCCTGCTCGATCACAGTGACGGAAAGATCCCCTCCGCCTCCTGGGAAACGCTGGTCTTTGGCCAGCAGCTGGCCCGGGACCTGGGAGGCTCTCTTCACCCGCTGATCCTGGGACAAGATGCCGCGGCCCTGGCGCAGCAGGTCATCGGCAGGAAGGCCGAAGCGGTCCTTGCGGTTCAACACGAACGGCTCAGTGAGTACAATCCCGACATCTACTCTGAGACCTTGCGTCAGATTCTGGTGGAAGATCGGCCCGATCTGTTTCTGATGGCTCACACCTACCAGAACATCGATCTGGCTCCCAGGCTTGCCGCCAGCTTGAAATCAGGTCTGGTCACGGACTGTATTGGCTACAAGCAACGCGGTGACGAACTCCTGTTTTCACGACAGATGTTCCGAAACAAGATCAATGCCGATGTACGGATCCGCTCGGCTCCGCCCTGGCTGGTGACTTTGCAGTCGGGGGCGGTCAGCTCCGACGACATCCTCCAGGGTAGTTGCTCGGTCGTAGAGCGGACGGTCGACCTTTCGCAGATAGAGGTGAAACGAAAGTCGCTCGAGGTGGTTGCGTCCGCTAAAGAGAGGGTGGACCTGGGAAAGGCCGAGATCATCGTGGCCGTCGGCAGAGGCATCAAAGAGGCCGCGAACCTGAAGATCATCCAGGAACTAGCAGAGGTCCTGGGCGCTGAGATCGGGGCCAGCCGTGCGGCGGTTGACAGCGAGTGGCTGGAACGGTCCCGACAAATAGGCAGTTCGGGGCAAACCGTTTCTCCCCGGCTCTATCTCGCCTGCGGCATCTCGGGAGCGATCCAGCACGTCGTTGGGATGAGAAACTCAGGCTGTATCGTGGCCATCAACAGCGACCCCAATGCTCCCATCTTCAATATCGCCAACTACGGGATCGTAGCCGATCTCCTCGAAGTCGTGCCTGCCTTGACTCGAAGGATCAAGGAAATAGAGGGACTCTGAGTCGAAAATGGGAAAGATGCACGCCGCCGTCATCCACCGGCATGGAACCCTGGATGAGCTCCACTTCCAGGAAATCGATCGTCCTCAGGTAGACCCAGGCCACGTCCTGGTTCGAGCCAGAGCCGTGGCCCTCAACCGCCTCGACCTCTTTGTTCTGGAAGGCATTCCGGGAGTGAATCTGGAGATGCCGCACGTGATGGGATCGGATGGGGCCGGAATCGTCGAGGAAGTGGGTCAGGGTGTCAGCCGTCTGGAGCCCGGAGACCAGGTGATGCTGAATCCGGGCCTCTCGTGTGGCCAGTGCGAATTCTGTGTTCAGGGCGAGCACAGCCTCTGCATAGGATTCGGCCTGATGGGTGAGCATACCGGAGGGACCTTCGCACAGTACTTCCAGGCTCCAGAGGCCAACTTCGAGAAGATTCCCAGCGGCGTCTCTTTCGAAGAGGCTGCCGCCTTTTCCCTGGTGACCCAAACCGCCTGGAGAATGTTGAAAACCCGTGCCCGGCTACGGGCTGGCGAGGATGTCTTCATTCACGGGATCGGAGGCGGCGTAGCATCTGCAGCCCTACAAATCGCAGTCCTGTCGGGTGCTCGCACCTTCGTCAGCTCTTCCAGTGAGACCAAGCTTGAACAAGCCAGTAAACTCGGTGCCGATCACTGCTTCAATTACACTACCGCCGACGTGGCCAAGGAGGTGTACAAGCTCACTGGGAAACGGGGTGTGGATATCGTGGTGGAAGGCCCTGGTGCCACCACCTGGCTCCAGAGTCTCAAGATGGTTCGTAAGGGAGGCAGGATCGTGACCTGCGGCGCTACCACAGGTCCCAACCCCCAGACCGAACTGAGACTCATCTTCTGGAAGCAGATCGAGATTCTGGGCTCCAGCATGAGTAGCCGCCAGGAATACCGAGAGATCGTTGAACTGCTCTCAAGGGGGAAGCTCAGACCGGTGATCGATAGAGTCTTTCCTTTGAGTCAAGCCAGGGATGCAATGAAACATCTCGAGAACCAGAGCCAGTTCGGAAAGATTGTTCTGCGGGTCGAGTCGTGACCCGAAGTCCTCATGGCGTCACAATTCTCCCCCTACGAAATGACTCCACTCGGAGAAAATTCGAAAAAAAAGCTCGACACTGAGACTTTTCTCTGTAGAATGTCTCTTCCCTGCTGAGACCCGAGCTCGGTTAAGGCTTCGGTTGGCAGGCGATCCAAGCCGCGAGAGTCCATCCTCATAGATGGGCGCAGCCCGGACTTCTTGGATCTCAATCTGGAGAAAGGTGGCAAGGCAACAAATGCGGAAACAACTCAGCAACACACATGAATGCCCAACTGGACCTATAGGGACCAGTCTACGGTTCGCTGAGTCATTGGCCGAATGCCAATGGGATATGCGCGCAGTGTGCCGTCCTCCGGGATAGAAAAGCCACCCATTTAGGCTTCTCATGCCCCGGAGACTGAGTCTTCGGGGCTTTTTTTATTCCCACCCGAATACCCAGTAGCACGCTCCCAGTACACGCGACTGGTAGTGTCCCGGCAACAGTTAGGCATTTACACAGGTCGTGGCAGTTGACGCGGTCGGTTCCGGCGGCGCCCCGCTTCCCCGCTTTTCAGCTAGTTGAAGCGGTGTGTTCCGTGACGGTTTCAAGTCCCCGCGTCGGCTGAGGATCAGTAGCTCAGATGGCAGAGCAACGGGCTCATAACCCGTCGGTCGCAGGTTCGATTCCTGCCTGATGTCCAACGGTTAGGCCTCGTTTTAGGGTCCTAACACTTCCCTTTGACGGAAGTTACTGACAATGGACGGACCCAGTGGCATCCGGCGCGGCACGACTTGCACGCTCTCCGATGGTGAGAGGATTCGCGACCGTTTTTCGGTTGTGATCAATCGCTCCTCGGAAAGCACCCTGAAGGCGGCCTTGCAGGCGGGGGGATACCGACGGCTCCGAAGTCGTGGAAGCAGCGTTCTGATGGGACGAACCGATCTCTCGTGCCTTCGACGGAGACCGGCTCGCCTCAGAAAGACGATTGCCAACGCTACGGGTGGGTCGTCTCAACCCAGCCTCCGCCGGCCAGAGGGGGCAGGACGGCCATGCCGGGCCACTGGCCCGTCGAAACAGGAGAAGAAACTGAGCTATTGGAGAAAATGAAATGAGTTCATTCGGGGCAAGGGGTCTCGAATGGTCACGGGATCAGCGGTTCCTTCGATGCGGTGTCGCAGATCCTGACAATCCATGTTCCTGGAGAGTTGGAAGTTTGGCGAAATGGGAAGATTTGAACGGGGGTTGCAGCTTCATCCGCCGCGACTCGGAAGTTCAAGTTCTCCCCCAGGCACCAAGACTCTCTCCGGCAACAGAAAGGAGCGCAGTCATGTTTCTAAAGACGCGAATTCAAAAGCACCAGATCGGACTGCGGTTCCGCTTCGGAGATTTCGAGCGGGTGCTGCAGCCAGGCTTCTACCGAACGGTGGAACGCCTGTGGGATCCCGACCGGGTCAAGATCGAGGTCTATAACCGGCTCACCACTCGATTCGAGCACCGGCTGCTCGACCTCCTGGTCGAGGACGAGGTGTTGCGGGACGAGCTGGTCCTGGTCGATCTGGCCGAGCAGGAACGAGCCCTGCTCTGGAAGGAAGGGCGACTGGCTTCGGTCCTGGGACGCGGCCGTCACGCCTTCTGGCGGAAGCCGTACGAGCTGGAAGTGGAGCGGTTCAACGTCCGTGATTTCCGCTTCCAGCACCCGAAACTGGAGTCCATCCTGGGTCGCTCGGCAACTGCCGAGTGCCTGGAGTCGGTCCGGGTTCGAACCTATGAGCGGGTCCTGCTCTTCCTGGAGGGGCGGCTGGTCGAGGTCCTGGAGCCGGGTCTGCACGCCTTCTGGAAGCAGGCCGGCAAGATCGAGTTCTGGACCGCCGACCTGCGGGAGCAGGTTGCAGAAGTCGCCGGCCAGGAGATCATGACCGCCGACAAGGTCACTCTGCGGGTCAACCTGCTGGTGACCTACCAGGTAGCTGACGCGACGCTGGCCCTGACCGTGGTCACCAACTACGAGCAGGCCGTCTACCGAGAGGCCCAGCTGGCGCTTCGGGCGGCAGTGGGAACTCGTCGGATCGACGAACTGCTGGCTGAAAAGCAGGTGGTCGGCACCGAGGTCCGGGACGCGCTCGCCTCGCGAGCCGAGGACTTTGGTATCGCGGTCCGTTCGGTGGGTGTGCGAGACATCATCCTGCCGGGTGAAATGAAGACCATCCTGAACCAGGTGATCGAGGCCGAGAAGCGGGCCGAGGCCAACCTGATTCAGCGACGTGAAGAGACCGCCGCGGTCCGCTCGCAGGTCAACACCGCCCGGCTGATGGCCGACAACCCGGTGCTGGCGCGGATGAAGGAACTGGAGGGCCTGCAGGAAATCCTGTCGGGCGCCAAGACCACCTTCATCTTCGGCTCGGGCGAGCTGACCGAACAGGTACGGTCGCTGGTCGGTAACAAGACGGTCGAGGACTAGCCGCAACCGCGACTCGAGAGGGGCGCCGGATTGATCTTCGGCGCTCCTCGGAAAGGAGGGAAGGCCACATAAATAATCTCCAGGGCCGGGATGTTGGGCCACCGGCTCCAACAGTGAGGTCCTGGATCGGTTCAGCAGAGGAGGGGTTGACCCCAGTGGGGCGGGGCCCGGTTTCGAAAACCGGCAGCGTTAACAGCGCATGAGGGTTCGAGTCCCTCTCCCTCCTCCACTATGGAGTCCGTTCGCAGGGCGAGGGTGCGGTTGTGGCCCGCACCGGCGGGGTTCGATTCCCCGCGGACCCCCCAAGAGTCCCGGTGACTGAGTGGCCAGGCAGGCGGCTGCAACCCGTCGAACGCCGGTTCGAATCCGGCCTGGGACTCCATTGCTGAGTCCCTGAGCCCCAGCCAACGATTTTTGTGCCCCTGTAGCCCAATCTGGCAGAGGCGATAGGTTCAGACCCTATCCAGTGTAGGTTCGAGTCCTACCAGGGGTACCAGTTTTTCTTTGAAGCGGCCTGGTTAAACGGCTATGACGCCTGATTTTGAATCAGGAGATCAGGGTTCGACTCCCTGGGCCGCTTCCAGAGCGCCCGTGGCTCAACGGAAAGGCTCCTGGCTTCGAACCAGGTCGATGGGGGTTCGAGTCCCTCCGACCCAACCAGAGAAAGTGCGCGTCCCTGGTGTAATGGCAAACATCACGGGTTCCAACCCCGTGGATCAGGGTTCGAATCCTTGGGGGCGCGCCAGATTCTGAGGGATGAGGATGAGGATGAGGACGAGAAGAAACCTGGAGTCGTCTAGTGGCAAGACCCTCGCCTGATCAGCGAGTGACCCGGGTTCGATTCCCGGTCCAGGACCAGTTATCTAGTGGACTGTAACACTTGAATCGGTAGTGGATGAGTGAGCCATTCGGGCCCGAGGTCAAGGCGTGCTGACGCAGGCATAGCCGTGACTATAGCGAGGAAGCGCAACGCAGAGATCGGGCTCGAGGGACGCTCAGGCGCTAGCAATTCAGGTGTTACGGTCCACTAGCTGTCAAACATGAGATTGCAGCAGTGCGGATTCGGTATCGTGTGCGAAGTGGGAAGGCAGCTACCCTGTCGAGGTAGAGAATGCGGGTTCGATCCCCGCCGGTACCGCCAAGAGCCCCGGTCGACTTCATTGGGATGGTCGCCAGGTTTTCACCCTGGTGAACTACGGGTTCAATTCCCGTCCGGGGTACCAGAGGACGATTGAGTCTCCGCCTCTCCAAGGAGGGAGTCTGCCGCTCCCAACCGGGTCCAGGCAGAGGCTCTTGGATTTGTCTGGGCGGAGGTGGGTCTGGTTCACTCCCCGGTTTGGAGCCGGGTGTTCGGAGGTTCGAATCCTCCCGCCCAGACCAATTGTCGTAGATTTTTCCGGCTCGTAGCCCCAAGGGTAGAGCGGCAGGTTGAAGCCCTGCGCGTTGGAGGTTCAATTCCTCCCGAGCCGGCCAGAAGCCCCGTAGCAGAATTGGCACATGCGCCCGTCTCAAAATCGGGAGTCTGTGGGTTCGAACCCCACCGGGACCACCCTTTCTTGAATGCTCGATCAAATCGAGGGAAAGGCACTCCATTGTTTGGGTCGTGGCCCACTAGTGTCCGGTTTGATGTCGTTGATTCTAAAAGACTTAAAGCTCTCTTAACTGTAAGGTTATAGTCACTCGACTCCTATCCTCCTACAAACAAAGGCCTTAGCCGTCTTCCGAACAAGTTGCGCTGTCTCCACTTTGGTGCCCGTTTGGGCCCGTTTTTCGTCTCCCAGGTCAAGACCTGCCCCAGAGCCAGGTACTCTAGGGCCGTGACCTGCAGCCGCTTGAAAATCTCGTACAGGCGCCCGGGGGGCCGCAGCAGAAACTTCACGTAGGCCACCAGCAGGTAGACACACAGCGCCACCCAGACCTGCGTCATCACCGCATTGGCCGTGGTCCCCAGAAAGCTCTTGATCTTCAGGTGCTGCTTGACCCATTTGAAGAACAGCTCGATTTGCCAGCGAGCCTTATAGATGGCGGCCACCTCAGCCGCCCTGAGATGAAACAGATTGGTCAAGAAGACATAGAACTGCCTCGTCTCCGGGTCCCGGTAGCCGATGCGGCGCAGGGGAGTCGACAGGCATCCGGCCGCCTTCCCGGTCAGACGAATGACTTGATCCGAGGTGATCCCCGGCGGGGAGCCCACCGGCCGCCGCTCCAGCACCCGGTAACGCGCGTTGCGCTTCTGCCGGGTCACGAAGTACACCCCCTGGCGGTGGAGTTGGTCAAACCAGTGGTAGTCCACGTAGGCCCGGTCAAAGGTCAGGATGCTGTCCGGTTCGTAGCGCTGGCCGCGCGCCACCTCGATCTCGTGCTCCCGGCCCGGGGTCATCACGCAAAAGCTGGGGATGTGCCCCCCGTGATCCAAGATCAGATGTAACTTGATCGCCCCTTTTCGCTTGCGAAACTTCGCCCAGTCAAAGACTTTCAGGCACAGATCGATCACCGTCGCATCCAGACTGTACACCCGATGCCGGAAGCCGAAACGCTGACCGGGAGCCTGACTCCGACAGCGGCTGTACAGGCAAGAAAACAGCTCCCCGAAGATCTCCTGGGGTCGTTTGCGGTTCGCATCCGCCAGCGTGGAGCGGCTCACCGCCCCCAGCCCCACTTGCTGCAGCTTCTTTCGCCCTGCATCTAAAGCGGTTACCAGATCCCTCAAACTATGCTGTCCGGTTAACTGCCCGAAAAAAAGGGCCACGAACTGCCCCCAGCACGACAACTTCCGGACTCCCTTGTCACCTTGGCGGCGCTCCACGATGGCGCGAAACTCATCCCGGGGGATATGACGGAGCAACTGATGCAGGACTGACGTATACTTGGCCATGGGATCTCCTTGGTCTTCTTTGGCTTTTTGATGACAACCAAAGAGTTTAACCAAGGTAGGTCCCCTTCCCAAATCGGGCCCAGGAGCTTCCGGGCCAAAAACAACCCCCTTCTTTCCACCATCTCCCCAAAGCCCCATCACATAAGGCTTTCAGCCAGACCTCGAAAAATAAACCGGACAGCAGTGAGGTGCAGCGATCACAATCACCAGAAAACGTTCTTTATGTTGAGCTCAACATGAACCTCTCTAAGAGATCAGCGACAAGCAGAGGCACCCGCCCTCAAGAAACACAACAACAAAGCCAAAGCCTCCACCGAAACCCGCGGAGCACTTAACAGTCTCGGAATTTCAATCAAGTGAGCTGTTCTCTGAGACCGCCCTTTCGTCACAGCCGGGGTGTCCCGAAACAGCCTTTTACGGCCTTGGCCGTCGGCACGAAGTGCCTACTTAAAGCTTGTTGCCGGAGTTTATCGAACAGGGCCTGAACCCCGCGAGGGATCATCTAGTAATTTTGCCGCGCATCGTATGAATCAGATTGGGCGCATCCTGCTGGATCTGCAGAAATAAGAGGCTCTCTCCGCTCTGGAAATGCTTTCTAGCTCCAGGCACCTCTCCGATAAGGGCGATATATGTCCGAGTGGACAAGCCACTTCCCGCGACGCACATGTCACACGCGAGCCTGAGGGTTATGTAGTACCGCTCTAAGACTCTCAGGGCGGCGAACATCACCATCATGGAGGCACAGATCTCAAGCTCCGCCCTGCTGGGTCTTGGGATCGTCTGATTGGTCATTTGTGATAGTCGGCACCCGATCTTACAGACAGCGTCCGATCTGATCGAAATCGACCGATTGAATCCGCACCTATAAGCGGTCATTCAAATTTTCCCGGAAACGTCGAACGAACTACCCAAAACGGCCAATTGCAGACTGTAAACTGGGCCTTCGAAGCGGAAGAGCTCGAGACGCGAGCCGATGTCCATCGCGCCTCCTGATTCGATCTGCTGCGGCCTGGTAACCGGAGCAAGCAGTAAGGACATCAGGTCAACTACCGCGACCGGCAACAGACCTACCCTCATTCCCCCTCCTCCTGTCAGCCCTTCAACTGAAACTCGGCTCATGCTACCGAAATCGAAACGAATAGAGCTTTCCGTTTCGCAGGTGAAATCGCAGTCGCACGGGCTGCCCTGTCAGCCGACTCAGGTCGGATCCCCCCTTCCAGGACACGGCATGCTTCATAGAGCTCCGGGTCAGCGCCTCAGCCTGCCCTAGCTCGAACCCCTCAATGGGATCACCCAGCGGATCCAGCACCTCCACCTGCAGCGAAGACCCCTGATGCATCCCGGCCGAGCCCCTCTCGGCATCCTCGAAGTTGACGACCAGACGACTCCCCTCAAAGCTCAGCGGCCGGGTGGTGGCCGTCCCCATGGCCGGACCCGCATCGAGGGAAACAAACCCGTCCAGCGGAAGTGTTGCCAGACCGATGGCGGCCTGGGACCTGTCCCCTTCGGCCAGGAGACCCTCGGCGCCGTGTGTCCAATTGACCCCGACGTAATAGAACAGGATTCGATCCTCGTACACGAAGGGCTGGCGTCCATAGATACAGCCGTCGTCCCAGGTCCCGTTGGCTCCCAGGGGGATGAAGGAGGCCCGATCCCGGAGCCGAAGGAACCGCTTGCCGTCCCTGCTGTAGGCGAACTGCGTATCTATGGTGAGGGCATTGGTCCGAAAACCCCAGGGAAAACCCAGGTAGAGATCCTCATAGAGCATGACCGGCATTCCATAGAACTGGAGATCTACTGGATCCTCGTCGTCGGGAATCAAAGCGGGCTCGATGGGGCTCCAGCGGATGAAATCGGCGCTCTCCGAGAAGCCGATGGTGCGCTTGCGGCGATCACCTGCAGGGGGGGCCAGCAGGTCCACCGAGTAGCGGGGGATGCTGGCGGCCCGAACCTGGGCGGGAAGGCTCTCGAAGGCATCCACCGCCTCCCGGTAGTCCTTCCATCCTGGACGCAGGTAGGCCACGTATTTGCCCCTGGCCGGATCCCAGCCCAGAACCGTGTGGGTGTCTCCGGTGCCCACCATGACCGGGTTGCCTTCGTACTCCTTCCAGTGGATGCCGTCTGCTGAGAAGTAGAGACAGATACCCGTCTCGCCATTGGCGCTCCGGGCGTAGCCCAGTCCCTTGTAGCGACGGGCAGGATTCTTTTCCTGTAGGTCCTTGAAGCCGTTGGGCGCTCGCCCCGCCCCGTAGAGAGCCCCCTTGGAGCGGACCGACTCGCCGGAGAAGATGTTGTTCTTCTTCGATCCTTCAAACTCGACCATACCCAGCTCCGGTCTCTCCCAGTGAATACCGTCCCGGGAGATCGCGTAACATGAAAGGTCCAGCTCCTCGAGGTATTTGGCAGCCCGGAGCAGGTTCTCGTACTCTTCGATGGGCCGGGGCAGCGGCTGGGTCGTGATCAGGTTGGGCACGTACCACATCTTGAAGAGGCGCTCCTGGGCGTCGTAGATCACATTGCTGGCGGCAACGAAGTTCCCCTCCCACTTCCGCTCTGGCTTGAGGACAGGCCCTCCGGCATGTTTACGCGGACGGTTGAGAACCCGGGTGATGAGGTGGGTGCGATCTAGAATGGCGTCGTCGATGAAAAGCTGCTTCCTGGATCCGATTTCGATGGAAGAGGGAGCCCCTGGCCAAGCATCAGCTGTGAGGGCAAGCAGCACACCTCCAACAACGAAAAGTTCCGGGAAAGGTCGAATCGTCATACCCGTCTTCCTCTACTCCACCTCGAACGGGACGCTTTCCTCCCGCCAGAAGTTCGAGTTTTCTGGCTGAAAGCCAGACTTCACCGTAGGGGCAACGCCCCAGGGAGGCGACATTCATTCGGATGATCTCCGCTTCTGCTTCGAGGTAGCCAGTGCGCATGGTGACGTAGTAGCTTCTCTGTGACAACCCTTATAGTTGGGCTGAAAGTTCTCCCGTCTACGGGCAGGCCCCGCTCGGCGTCCCCACTGGTGCCCGGCCTGTCCCTCACGGGCTTCCGGTTGGCCATCCCTGACCACGCCTAGGGGCTTCCCGTGTTGCGTGCGCTTCCCTGGTGTACATGCTGTCGCCACTACCCCGGCGCAGCGACTGGGTGCCGGCTTCGCTCACTTCCCCAGCCCTATCAGCCTTCCCCGGTCTAGGAGCCGGGTCGGCCTGCGCATCGTCCTTTTCGAGGCTTGCTCAGCGTTCACTCGCGTTACGGCCTGCACACTCGCGCGGTCACCAATTCGTGACTCGCTTCACCAGAGGCTTCAACCATTTCGTTACCTCCATAGTTGCTCCGGTTGCTTCCGGCTGGAGCGGTTGCCGGGTGGGACTCTCACCCACTGGGAAAGCGCCGCCTTACCACGGCGCACCCTAAAAGCGGTCATTCAAGTTTCCCGCGGAAACGTCGATTGAACGACCGCTAACCGGCCCAAAAGCGGTCATTCCGCACAGACCAAGCGGTCATGCGACCACGAAAAGCTTGTGGCTGAAGAGAATGGGTTGCCTTTGCGAGAAACAAGGACAAGGATGGCAGTTTCAAGCACACGACCAGCGTCGCAGCAAACAACGTTCCGAGTGTCAGCGGAAAAGGCGGATTGAGTTCCGCCTATCCTTCCTATTTCTTATATCCACCGTCCTCTGAGATTGCCCTTCCAGACTCAAAGATCTAGTATTCGCTAGATAGGCTCCCCTACAGCTTGGAGGCTCGTTGTTAGGCCAGACCATCTCCCATTACAAGATCACCTCTAAGCTCGGCGAAGGCGGGATGGGCGAGGTGTATCTGGCGGAAGACACGAGACTAGATCGCAAAGTCGCTTTGAAATTCCTGACCGAGGAGATGCAGGGAGACGAAACCGCCAGGAAGCGGTTTTTGCGGGAAGCCAAATCGGCGGCCGCGCTGGACCACGCCTATATTTGCCACATTCATGAGGTGGGGGAAGCGGAAGGCAACTCCTTCATCTCGGGAATATGTCCAAGGCGAGACGCTCAAGGACCTGCTGGAAGAAGGCGCGCTTGCTCTACCGGACGCGCTCGAAAAGGCCACCGAGATTGCCGAGGCCCTAGAAGCCGCCCACCGGCAGAACATCATCCATCGGGATCTCAAGCCCTCGAACATCATGATCACCCCCGAGGGGCACATCAAGGTCCTGGATTTTGGGTTGGCCAAACGGCTGACTCCTGCGGACGGAGGAGACAGTCAGGAAAAGACCCTCACCGCCAACCTGACCCAAACGGGTGACACGCTTGGGACCGTACCTTATATGTCCCCGGAGCAATTGCGAGGACAAGAGATCGATGCTCGCTCTGACATCTTCTCCTTCGGCGTAGTGCTCTACGAGATGCTGACTGGGTTTCATCCCTTCCAGAAGGATTCCTCGGTGGAGACGGCCAATGCCGTTCTCAATGAAGCCGCTGCCCCTGTGACCAAGTATCTGGACAAGGCACCGGGACTGCTTCAGCACACGGTCAGAAAGATGCTGGCCAAAGAGCCGGACCGACGCTACCAGTCCGTCCATGAGGTGGGGACTGATCTGGCTGAGCTGGCGTCTGGCAGCGAGGATTCCTTCGAAACAGCATCCGACGTGGAAAGATCGGTGTCCCGGATTCTTCCCTGGGGAATTGCCGGACTGTTGGCGGTCGCATTTTTGCTTTCGCTGCTCTGGCAGTGGCAGGCAACCGATCCGGTAGAACCAACGCCGATGCGATTTCGTCTCGGTTTGTCCCCCGACCAATCGCTGCACACAGATCCTGGCCCCGCCATGGCCATTTCTCCTGACGGCAAGCGCCTGGCCTACGCGGTCACAGAATCCCAAGGGATCAACCTCTATGTGCGAGCCCTCGATGAATTAGAAGGCAGGCTTCTGGCTGGAACGGAAGGGGCACACAGTCCTTTCTTCTCTCCCGATGGCCAGTGGGTGGGATTCGCCGCCAATCAGAAGCTCAAAAAGGTCGCCTTCTCTGGTGGGGCGCCGCTGACTTTGTGTGGTGTGCCATCCCCGAACATGGAAGGGGCGAGCTGGGCTGCTGATGACACCATCGTCTTTGCTTTGACGGGCCTGAGGGGCCTGTCACACGTTCCCGCCACCGGCGGAATGCCCGATGAGGTTACAGTCCCAGACCTAGAAAACGGCGAGGATTCCCATCGATACCCTCATGTTTTGCCGGGCGGCGAATGGGTGCTTTTCAGTGCCGGTGACAGGGGGAACGTCCAATCCTGGAACATTGTAGCCCAGTCTCTGGAGACGGGCGAAAGAAGAGTCCTTCAGCAAGGCGGTTACCTTGGCCGCTATCTCCCCACGGGACACCTGGTGTTCATGCGAGAGGCCACCCTCTTTGCTGCACCTTTTGATCTCGATCGGCTGGAGCTGACAGACTCGCCGGTTCCGATCCTCGAAGGCGTTAGGTCACGGCCAGAATTGTCTCAGGCCCAGTTCGATTTCTCACGGACCGGAACTCTTGTTTATCTGCCCGGTGGAGGTCCAGCTTCTTCCAGGCGGCGCCTGGTCTGGGTGGATCGGGAGGGGCGGGAGGAACCCTTGGCTGCAGAGCCGCACTTTTACCGTTTCCCCCGGATCTCCCCAGACGGAAAGCGCATGGCCGTGGTTATCGGTCAGAGAGATCTTGACGGCGAGATCTGGATCTATGATCTGGTCCGCGAGACACTCAGTCGGTTCACCTTCGATCCGGCTCGTGACGATTGCCCGGTCTGGACCCCGGATGGTCAACGACTGTTGTTCGCGTCCAGCCGCCAGGGTGCAGAGGGGAGTGACCTATTCTGGAAGAGGGCGGACGGTACAGGTCAGGTTGAGCAACTCACTACGCGTCCAAACCACCAAGACCCCTATTCCTTCACCCCTGATGGCAAGACGCTGGTTTTCTCAGAATGGGGGGGAGTCGCCGGGATGGCTGGCATTGGCGTGGCGTCGCTGGGGGCTGAGCCCATCGCGAAGATGCTTATCCAAGGTCGCTACCAGGACTCAACTGGTTTGCAGAACGTGGGACCCACAAGCCGTGCAGAGATCTCCCCCGATGGCCGGTTCATTGCCTATCGCTCCTATGAGACCGGGCGCGATGAAATCTATGTTCGCCCCTTCCCCAACGTGGAGGAAGGAAAGTGGCAGATCTCAGGTGATTGGGGAGTCTCGACAGTGTGGGCACCGGACGGGCGAGAGCTGTTTTATCGTAGCGGTGATCGCATGATGGTGGTGCGTGTCGAAACCGAGCCCACTTTCAAGGCGGGAAGTCCTGAAGTGTTGTTCACCGGAAGCTACAGCGTGGCCGCGGGTCGAAACTACGACATTGACCGCGACGGACAGCGCTTCCTGATGCTGAAGGACGTCGAAGAGCAAGCCTCCGCACGCTCGCAGTTGACTATCGTCCTCAACTGGTTCGAAGAGCTCAAGCAGCTGGTCCCGACGGAGTGAACTTCACCTACAACAGGTAGAACGGCAAGATCGTCGAGCATTCAAGTCATTCCCGAGACCTCAAAGAACGACCACACGATGTGCTAGGCTGCTGAGTACGGGTGACCGGTTATGGCCGTTTTGCGGTCGTTCATTCGACGTTTCCGCGGGAAACTTGAATGACCGCTTCTAGGGTGCGCCGTGGTAAGGCGGCGCTTTCCCAGTGGGTGAGAGTCCCACCCGGCAACCGCTCCAGCCGGAAGCAACCGGAGCAACTATGGAGGTAACGAAATGGTTGAAGCCTCTGGTGAAGCGAGTCACGAATTGGTGACCGCGCGAGTGTGCAGGCCGTAACGCGAGTGAACGCTGAGCAAGCCTCGAAAAGGACGATGCGCAGGCCGACCCGGCTCCTAGACCGGGGAAGGCTGATAGGGCTGGGGAAGTGAGCGGAGCAGGCACCCAGTCGCTGCGCCGGGGTAGTGGCGACAGCATGTACACCAGGGAAGCGCACGCAACACGGGAAGCCCCTAGGATGCTAGCCACCTTAGCAGCCATGTCTACCTTGCCGCAGCGTCGGAAGGCAGCCAGAGAGGCCCGCTGGTTCTTCAGCTTTTCCTACGCTTTTTTGCTTGTGAATTCATGTCAGAGTAGTGTACTCGTGTGATGGAGAGCGCGCCCATGCCTCCTTCCCCGGATCTCCGAACGCAGCTTCAGGGTCCTAGAATCTGGTACCCATTGACTCTCCTCTCCGTCACCTCGTAGGATGAAGTATCCGGATACACTCCAACCGTGCACCCGCTGATGGCGTCCCGTGCATATGCCGACCTGACAAAGGAGACACCATGAAGAAGACAATTGTCCTCATCAGTCTATTGTTCGTGGTACCCACATCGGCCCTAGCCCAAGCCACCGGAGCTTCCGATGGACGCGCTACCTTCCACGAAATCCCTCAGGTGGTTTTCGGCTCTTTTCCGGACGGAAGCTACTACGAGTTTACGCTGATGGTTACGAATTGGACCTCGGCCACCGGCGTCAGTTGTGCTGTGGAAACGAAGGGCGCCACACCGACGTTCGTTGATATCGTGGGTGGGGAAAGCGCCTCTTCATTTAATTTCGGTCTGATTCCTTTCGGCTGGGCCGTCTACAAGGTGTTCGGAACGGTGCCCCTCCAGACGGGCGCATTGACTGTGAACTGCTCGAGTGAGGTCACAGCACAGGTGATCTATTCCTACTATGCAGCCGACGGAGAGAAGTTGGCTGAGGCCACAGTTTTCTCTTCCCCTCGAGGTAACATGCTGCAGGTGACGATGGACCAACGGGGCAACGTGCGGCTGGGAATCGCGGTTTTCAATAGCAGCAATGTCGACCAGCAGATACAGATCAATGTCTATGATCCGACGTTTGACGTCATTGTATCCCATAGCCAGACTCTGAGTATGATGACGAAGATTGCGCTGTTCGTGGATGAACTGCCGGGCGCGGAGATCCCACCTGACTTCGTCGGCACGGTGATGGTGATGGCGGACTCGGGGCAGGTGCTGTCAATGATCGGACTACGCCAAACCGGGAGTACCCTCTTCACAACTATACCATCGACGGTCATGAATCAAGTACCCTGACACTCTGTCTCTGGCACCCGAAACGACGCCAGGGACTAGCCCTCGGCAATCCCGATCTCACGATCCACTGCCCACCAGAACGCTTGAATCACTCTGAAATCGCCAACCCAGTCATCGGGCCCCTTCTTTTGCCATTCATCTAGAGCTGTACGTAGGACTCCTCGCAATCGCTTGTACCCGCCCAGATCCAAACCACAAGTCTCATCGCACAAGTCGATGACCTCCTGGGCGCTATTGCCGAAGAGGTGGCACATACTACTGGCGTCTGCGAGCCCGGAAGTGAGGCAGCTCTGGAGTGAGGGAAAAGGGATCCCCCCAAGCGGCGCGATTGAATTCGGTTGTACGGTTGCTCCTGAAATCCTGAGGGTCGGGAGGGTGAGTGGGTGATCACCCGCTTTTCACCCGCTGCGATGCTCAATCTATCGTCATGATTCACGTTTGTCGCTGACGGAGAACCAGGCCAGATGCGTTGTTTTATAAAGGTTTCGTCACGATTCGTGCTTTTGCGTCACGGACTTCGAATCCGTAGGTCGGGAGTTCGAATCTCTCCGGGCGCGCCATTCTTTTCAATGGTTTAGCGGAAGTGCCTCTGACAGGCCTTCAGGGGTGTCTCCTATTTGTCTCCCACTCTCCCGCTCAAAAGCCGCCCGCACAAGGTCGAACGAGGCGTCCACATGTTGTAGATACCTTGTCGTCGTCTGCAAACTAGCATGCCCGAGAAGCTTCTGAATCGTGTGCACTGGGATACCTGCCATTGCCCACTGGGTTGCCCGAAATCGCCGCAGATCGTGAATTCTTAACCACGGGACCTGTGCCCATTTTGCACACGTTCCACCCCAGGGGAAACTCCTCTTTCAAGACGCCTAAGCCATAGGCTAGTGACCGGCTAGGACTGATGCCCTCTCGAATTCGAGCAAACAGCAAGAAGAAGACTCGTCGTCGCAATCTCCGGTGGGTGCACTGGCGGAGGATCGTTACCCAATCAGGCAGTATCCGCTGCCTCCCCAATACGTAGGAATACGTTCTGCCCAGATGACTTTTTCTGCGGCCTCTCAAAGCAACTCTCAATGGTGTTGGGCTGCATCAATTCAGATGATTCTCAATTACTATGGCGTTGCTATAACGCAAGAACAAATCGTAGCGAGAACATATCGTACAGACCCATTTGGCCGCCTGCCGAATTGGGGGGGGAGTCTTCGGGTAATAACGGCTAACCTGCACAATTGGAGTATTGACTACAGAGGGCGACGATACTTGGTTACGGCATCACTGAATGTTGGAGTACCAACACCAGCAATATTGCTTGAGGAACTGAGTCAAGGAAGACCTGTGATAGTGGCATACCAATCAGGCCCAAGTGGGCACGCTGTCGTTGTCACGGATGCAAGCTTTATTCGGTCAGCGAGGGGACCAATTGTACAGTCAGTTGTTGTAAGAGATCCTTGGCCTTCACCGCAGACTATTCGAAGTCGTGGTCGGGTAGAGTATCCAGGTGCGCAGATCGCATCTTTGATGCAGGCATATTGGTATATTCGAGTCAGATAGTAGTCTGACGATTTG
This sequence comes from Acidobacteriota bacterium, assembly GCA_965222655.1. GTDB lineage: Bacteria > Acidobacteriota > UBA6911 > RPQK01 > JAJDTT01 > CAUZIZ01. The sequence continues at coordinate 299,772 of CBDCUP010000019.1, read as the reverse complement.
CTCCATCTTGCCACTTCTTTCTGCTGCGCTTCAAGGCGGCAGGTGGGCTAGGTCATCAGGCGGTATGGGACACTGGGGCTATAGGCTTGGCAATCGGGGCCGCGTTATCAGCTCAGAGGAAGCATTGAACTGCGAGCGACGACTACAGCCAAATCCAGGCAGGAAGCGGATTTTAAAAGCGGCGCAAAAAGTGCGCCGGATCGCCCCTTTGAGACCGAAACGGAGGCGGGTATTCCGGCGTTTCAGCTTTCAGTGGGTGACCCAACTCGATCTTCGCATTTTTCTAGTACCAAGGAAAGGGTCTAAAGCTGGCGAAGTCTATCCCGTTGGTCCGATGCCGAGTCATTCTCTTTGAGCAGATTTCCCTTTCGGCTTTTCTAGGCGTAATCTACTGACAATACGGGTCTCAGAGCGAAGGTGTCTCGACCTTAGCAACTCCAATGTAATAAGGAAGTCCAGTTTTGGAGGAGGAAAAGCAATGAAAACAAAGCGCCTGGTCCAATTCACGATTCTAATCAGCCTCATCCTAGTGCCGTCTCTTGAGGTTGAGAGCTTTCACGACCCATTTAATACTGTTGCATTCCCCCAGTTCGTGGCTGGACAGGTAGGGGATCTGTATTACTCCCCTGTGATGAGGGTGTGCTCGCCGGGAGGGTTTCAAGGTCAGTTCGCTGTGTTTCGAAATGACCGTTCAATTCCCACTAGTCTCTTGATTAACGAGCTCCCCTATCAGGGACCAGTTCCGATCTTTCTGGGTGCTGAAGAGTGTTTAAGAATTAAGATTGGAACCGCCCGTACAAAGGTTCTTTTTGATCCATTCGCTGGGTTCGCAGTCGTTGAAAGACTTGAATTGCTCCAAGTTCCGAGGGAGGGGATTAGAACAACGGGTTCCGGGGCAGCACTATCCGACCTTGCTTTTTCATTCTTCTACAACATTCGAGATTCCCAGGACAATCTGGTCGATAGTGTCGCCGTGCCGCCTTCCCCGGCTGGAAGGGGATTCCGTTTTGTCACATCTCGGGGTGGTGGGTTTGACGTGGGGGTTGCTGCCTTTGTTACCGTACCCAACTCGATTGTAAATATCACGGTGCATCTACCAGAGCAGGACTCAGGGAGTTCAGTAGTGCAGGGTGACAATACTCTGACCGGAACAGTGCAGATCTTGGGCCAGAGAGCTTTCTTTCTCCACGAGGTGATTACTGGCTTCCCTGAAACGGTCTCTGCCGCTCTAGTCCCAAAATAAGCGCAAGTTGGAAAGTAGACCCCTTTCCCGGCTCCTGGGGGCCGTTTTGGAGGCCTAAATTCTAGATTTTCCCGCTAAGTCCCTTAGACCTCGGCTCGTGTTCTGCACTCCTGCACGGCGATCGCTCATGCGGGGCGATTCTGCCCCCTTGAGCGGCGTTTTCAGAGACACTACTCCCCAGCTCTCGCGACCCTCAGAGCTTCTTTATCTCCTTTCAGTTTCAGGTAGCTGGCCGGCGTTTCAACCACCTACTGCCTTCCAGGAGAAGACGGCTCCAACCATTGACATCCAGCAGCCGATAGACCAACCGTCGGCCCCTCCGCAGAATCTGGCAGGGCATTTCAATGATCTCTCGCAGGAAACGGCGATATTCCATCTTCACCAGCTGTCTGGCCTGCAGTCGAGCCGGCAGAACCAACCCCATCCAGGCCTTCAGATTCCAGGCCTGCGCCGCAATCACCAGATAGGCCCAGTTGGCCACCAGCGTATCCGAGGGCATCCGCAGGGCCTCGACTCCGTTCTTGAGTTGTTCAATGACGTTCTCTTGATTGCAGCGCCGGTTGTTTTCCCGAACCACTCCCGCCGTTCCCAACTGGGCCGCCGGGATATTCGTGACATAAAAGGGTCATCCGGTAAATGGGGAGGTGGGGACGTGGTTGGCACCTTCCGGATCCCAAATCTGCTCCCCGTTCGCTTGTCCATATAGTCGGCTGCAGTAGCAGAGGCCGTGGGAACTGTGGAAAACTCCGAGCGACATCGAACCGGGCCAGCAAGCCCGTGATACGGAGTTTTCCAAGCGCTGTGCGAACGGTGGAAAAACAACTGCGAGCACTTGCCAGTTCTCCTCCAGAACTACTTGTTTTTCCACGGTTTGCATAGTGCGGCAGTTTCCATGGCCTACCTTTGACTGGCGGCACCTCCCCATTTACCGGATGAACCACATAAAAGTGATAGCGCGTCTGCGGCAGAAGCCGCTTCTGGCCTTTCTCGACCAGGATCGTCTTGCGCAAGATCACCAGCCGATACGTTCGCTTCGCTTTGCTCGGACGGTAGTCGATCTCCACGATCTCTTCCCGTTCCAGCCTCAGGGTCTTGAACCCGCGCTCCTTGACAATCTCCGGCTTCACTTTGTCGCGCCGCTTGCGCCGCTTTTTCCCTTTTCCTTTCTCCTTGCCGGGGCGCACCAGCTCCTTCCAATTCGCTTGCGGCAACGCCTCGGCCCACTTGATGAAGCTCGGATGGGCATCCATCCCGAAGTCAAATTCCACGCCCGCTTCCGTCCAGCGGTCAAAATGAGCTGTCAGCGAAAAATCCGTGTCCCCGCGCAGGCGCACCGTTCGAAAACCCGCCTCTCGGACCAACTCGATACTCCGATCCAGCCATTCGGGGGCTCCCTCATGAGAGGGGCGATTCCCCGAGCGGTTGACGGCATAGAGCACCTCTCCCGTCTGGGCCAGCGTCACGATCAACGGTGCATAGCCCCACTGCCCGTCGTAGCTGATCTCCATCCCTTCCTTGCATTCCCCGCTGGTGGGGGCAATCGTGCCATCCACGTCGATCTCCGCCCGTTCGAAGAACCTCGCCGGTTGTTGGGCCCAGACCTTGCGGCGGCTCTCATTGACGGCTTCCATCAGATCGATCACATCCGGCGCTTGGAAGCGGCGCACAAAATCTCCGGCCGTGCTGGGCGCGGGGATCTTCTCCGCTCCTACCGCTTCCAGGAAGCTGACACTTTGACGCCGCATTTCGATATCCTGATAGCGGGTCCCGCCCGTGGCCACGTTGTAGATCAGGCTCAGCACGTGGTCCGATTCGTGGTACGGCTGGTGGCGTTTGAACAACTTCACCCCCTGATCAATCGCTTTCCCCAGCCCGCTCCACTTCACGATCTGCCGCAGCAGCCCCAGCCCACCGTAACTGACGCCGTGAATTTTCTCCGAGACCTCGTAGCTGATGCCTTCGGCCGAGAGGACCGGTTTCGGATCCTCACCGTTCCAACTGGGGCTCAGCCGATCAGCAACTTCTGCTTCCCGCTTTCGGATGATTGCGCTATGCTTTTTCTTCACCTGAAATGCCTCCTTTCGGGTCTCTCTGAGGTTTCTTTGTTAACTCCAGAATACCCGTCAGGTCTGGCATTTCAGGTGTTTACACGCGGCTTAATCCACTTTCATCTACTTGTTTTGGGTCTAGTAGAGATGGAACTGGCTGGTTCAGGCGAAGTCTATGGAGTCGCCCTGGGAGTCCAGGCTGAGGATGGCAATGTCCAACTCTCAGGACAGCCGGTCAACGTGATTCCTTTGCAGTGAAGGCCCGGCGACCGCAGATCTGAAAACTGTCCTGACCGTTTACTCTGGTCTGACTGGATCGATCGGTTTGGGAGACAAGACACAGGACATAGCGGAAATAGACGGCAGCAGCGAGCAGCATCTTGCCGCCGAAATTGGCCCGTCGCTCTCGAAGCCCCTGAAGCCTCGCTCCATAGTGAATCCAGGGTGCGAGAACGTCGACTAGCTTCTTCGTTTAGATTCCCGCGAAACCCCTGCCACTGCTGAGTTACAGCGCGTTGAAAAAGCGCACCTACAGCGCCCCAGAGTCGAACTTCTGAGCCACTGTCTCCCAAATGTCTCCCACTGCGGTTCCTAATCTTTCCTAATGATTCGGTTTTCTAATTGGCGGAAAACCCAGCTATCCTGTTGTGTTTCCTAACGTTTCCTAACGATTCGGCACTTTTCCCGAACGGACTTCGAATCCGTAGGTCGGGAGTTCGAATCTCTCCGGGCGCGCCATTGTCTTCAATCTGGTGCTTACCAAGAATAACGATGGAGATTGAGAATCTGCGAGCCTAATTGCAGTCTTTCCCGGAGATTCCCCTGTTACGGCGCCCTCTGAGATTGCCCTTCCGGGCCCAAAGATCTAGTATTCGGTAGATAGGTTGCCTCGTAGCTTGGAAGCCCGTGGTGATCGGCCTGAGGGCTTGAAGACACATGAAATATCTGTCCTGGATCAGAAACTCTCTCCTTCTCTGCCTGTCGTTGACTGCCTCCTGCCAAGAGGAGGAGCGTGCCCAGAACCAGTCCGGTGGAGTGACGGTTCTGGTGGGAAGCCGTCCGACCGTGAAGGAGGCGGTGCTTTTCCCTTTTGACAGTTACTCGATTCCCTATACCAATAACCTCCTACTGCAGCTGAACCAACCCAATAAGCATCCCGACAATCCGGTCCTCCCCAGAGGCCCCGAGGGGGCTCCGGACGAGTTCGGGGTCCAGTTCTACGGCTCCGTAATCCGCCACCAGGGAAAGTTCAAACTCTGGTACGTCGCCGCCGCCCGCGATCCCTTCACGGTGGTGGAACAGGACAAGATGTGGAGTCCCCGGGTCGACGTGGTCCCCTTGAAGTGGCGGCCCGCGTATGCCGAAAGCGAAGACGGCATTCAGTGGACGCGCCCCGAGTTGGGTCTGGTGGAGTACGAGGACAGCCGGAGCAACAATCTGGTGCTGCTGGAGCCAGGGCCGCTGGGTGTCATCAATCTGAAGGTGATCCATGACCCCGAAGACCCCGATCCTTCAAGGCAATTCAAGATGTCGCTCCACACCTGGTGGCGCGAGGGAGACAAGAAGGGGAAAGGGACTCTGGCCCCCGCGTTGAGCGGCGATGGTTTGAAGTGGCGTCTGGGCGTTCCTGGAATTCCGGTGGACGGTCTGCTGCCCAAGGAAAGCATGGTCCTACCTGAGCATCACTTCGAGGCGGCTGGCGGACTCTACAAATGGAATGGTCTGTACCATGCCTCGGGTCAGGGATCCCGCCCGGTCTTTCCGGTCGACACCTGGGGACGATCCGTAGCGACCCATCGCTCCGCCGACTTTGCCCACTGGGATCCCACCGGGACTCTCTCCTTCGTCCGAGAGGGACAGTACAAGAAGGTCCGCAGCGGAAGCGGAGAGGAATCCCATGAAGGGATCAGTGTCTGGAACCGAGGGAACGTTCTGCTGGGACTCTACGGAATCTGGCATGGCTCTCCCGATTGGGAGGGGCGAACCGTCGACCTGGGCTTTGTCGTCAGCAACGATGGTCTTCACTTCCGGGAACCCGTCACCGAGTTCGTGTTTCTCCGCAGGGGCGAGCGCCAGGAATGGGACCAGGGAGGACTGATCCAGGGCCAGGGCTTCGAGAACGTGGAGGAGCAGACCTACATCTGGTACGGAACCTGGGACCCGGGGTCCCTGAAACCCCGTGGCGGCGTGGGTTTGGCCACGCTGGAGCGCGACCGTCTGGGATCCTTCTCAGTCAGGGACAGCTCGATTTCGGCCGCCTTCATGACGTCCGCCATCCAGACCGGTGGACCGGCGAAGCTGTGGGTCAACGCCGAAGGGGTTTCCAATGACTCCACGCTGAGACTGGAGCTGTTGGACGAACTCGAGCGTCCCCTGGCCGGCTATTCGGGAGCAAAGGGGGCTGTGCTCAAGGAATCAGGTCTCCGTGTCGCGGTCTCCTGGCCTGGGAAGGAAGGGATTACCGGATGGGACAAGCCCTTCAAGATCAAGGTGAGCTTCGAAGGAGCGGGTGTAAAGGATATCCGCTTTCATGCCCTTTACGTCGGGAGCTGAACCCCCGTTGCGACAGAAGCAAGAGCCCTCGGACGGGTGGGCGGCTCTACCCGCTACCTGAACCTCAGGGAATAGAGATCCGCGTCCTTCATCACGAAGCGCAGCCGAACCGGCTTCCCTGCAATCCTGGCCAGGGGCTTATCTGAAGTCGCCTTGGCATGAGTCCGTGCCCACCGCACCGTATGCTCGATCTCGTCACCCCAGATCAGCGGTGATTCCTCCAGGGCGAAGCCAGGTAAAGGGTTGCCGTTGGCGTCCTGGACCTCCACACGGATGCTTCCGGCAGCCGAAGTGGCGAAGTTCAGAACCAGGTTCTCTCCCTCGAAGGTCAGCGGCCTGGTAAGCAGCCTGCGGTATTCTCCCCCGGCGCGTCCATCCAGACGATACTGTTTTCCTTCGAGCCCTGAAATTCGTAGATGCCCAGGGCGGGTCGCTCCCAGGTGACACCATCGCGACTCTCGGCATAGGCGATCACCCGTAGATGGTCCGGGACCACCACCTCCCCCGGTTTCAGGAAGGACATCTGGACGCTGCCGCGGCTGGTGCTGCCTCGGTAGTACATTCGGAGACGGTCTTCGTCCTGGAGGATGTTGACGTAGGTGCTTGTATTGCCTTCCCAGGGCTTGTCGAAGCTGAGAACCTTCCCGGCGGATTTAGGCTCATGCAGCTTCAGCCTCACCCCCTTCATGGAATCGATCAGCCAGTCATCCACGAACAGCTCCAGTCGCGAGCCGATGTCCAGGGCCTCGGTGTGCTCGGCTGGGTTCGCCAATGCCGCCGCCACGGATAGCAGCAGACTGAAAACAAGCAGTGCCGTCCTCATCATCTATCCTCCTTGCCGAGGGAATCCTAGAGCCAGGCTATATCGGTGGCCTGGAAGGATCAATGGGGGTTCGCGAAGGAGGTCTGTAAGTCCCTGGGTGGCGATCATTCCCGTCGCGCTCGCCACATACGTTGCCGTATTTACGTTCCAGTGTACTTAGGTTCTACGTAGAACTGACGGTGTTGGAGTTGCAGACGTTTGTTGTCTGGTTCGCCATCGCCGTCTATGTCCACCAACACCTTGATCTTTCTCTTCTTGCCCTCTTGTCGATCGTTGAGAGGTGTGTAACCGAGGGTGTACTGGAAGCGGATCATGGCCGCGATGGATTTCAGGACCTCCTCTATATCGGCCTGGAACCGGACCGTATAGGATCTGCCGCCTGAGCTCGCAGAAAAGGTGCGCAGCGTGTTTCTGGATTGGTAGTGCTCGAGGCGGCCGATGTCACTCGTGTAGGGATCCGCTCGCAGGGCAGCCCCCTCTCCTATGCCTATGGAATAGACGGGCACTCCGGCGTTGGCCACCACCCTCCGTGCCTCGTCGAAGTTGATCTTGCTCAGGCTATCGCGGCCCGTGGAGATCAGGAGCACGGCAGTTCGCCCCTGGACTCTGGACAATCCCGCATAGTCCATGTTCCCCGCAAGTGCGAAATCGAGCGCGTCGTACAGGGAACTATCGCGGAAAAAGGGGGGATCATTGGCGAGTCCCCTGAGGGAGTTGAAAAGCTTGCCGCGGTGAGAAGTAAAGTCCGAGACCACCCTGGGTTTGATGTCGAAAGAGATCAGGGCGGCGTAGTCCTCTTCGTTCAGGATCTGGGAGATGAACATGTCCGCCGGGTACAAAACTTCACCCAGCAGCGGGAGGATGCGACCGCTGTATTCCAACAGCAGGAGGATGTTCATCGGCGCCTCCCCGCCGGTGAAGATTGTCACGGGTTGTTCGACTCCATCCTCCAGGATCTTGAATTGCTCATTCTTGAGGTCCGTATAGAGGCGGCCCTCCTCGTCGACAACCACTACAGGAACGCGAACCACTTCCGATTCGATCTTGAATCTCGGCCCTGGGTCCAATCTGGACGAGGTTGCGTCGGCTCCCGACGCTGAGGAAGCCATGATTCCCGCTAGAATCAGAATCAGCGTCAGGTGCCTTCCCGTCGTTCGTCGTACCAGTACTCTCATGGATCATCTCCTCCTTACTGTTATTCGGATGGAATCAGTGAGAATTTGGATCACCTTCCCGTATTGAAAGGCGGCGTTGCGGCTGCTAGAATCGGCCCGAGTCAGGTGAGTCTGGGATTTGGTTCTATCAACGGAAAGTAGAACGCCATGGGAAAAGTCGATCTCAACTTCAAGCCGTCGGTACCGGTCTTCGATGCCAATGTCGCCCTGGGACGCCGACACGATCAGGTTGTCAACAAGGACACTCCGGAGCAGTTATTCGAGGAAATGGGCCGCGCCGGGGTGGACCGTGCACTGGTCTGGCATCCTCACGGTGTCGCCTACGATTCCATCGAGGGGAACCTCATCCTGATGGAGCTGATCCACGGTGATTCGAGGCTGGTGCCGCAGTTCCTCTGTAATCCCTCCTTCGACGACTTCGATGCCCTCACCCGAAGCATCAAGGACGTTGCGGTGCGCTCCCTTCGGATGGTGCCTCAGTATCAGCACTATCCCTTCCGCGAGTGGGTGGTGGGTCCCTGGCTGGATTGGATGGAACGCGAAGGCGTAGCTCTCTGGCTTCCCAGCACCTATACCGTTTTCGGGAATACTACGGAGCTGAACGCCTCGGACGTCTACGACACCATCAAAGAGCATCCTCGTCTCAATGTGGTGCTCAGCGAGATCCACTACTCCAATGTCTCCTGGGCCGTCCCGCTGCTCAAGAGTCTTCCCAACATGCACGTGGAGACCTCCCGGCTGACCATCGCCGATCCCATCAACCGCTTCCTCGAGTTCATGGACGAAAAACGCATTCTGTTTGGATCCCGCTATCCCGACTCCGCCATGGGGATCAACGTTTACGCACTGCACCATATGGGGCTGAGCGAGTCCACCGTTCGGGCCATCTGTTCAGGCAACCTGGAACGCCTCCTGGAAATGGGTTAGATCATGAATACTCCAGTCGTCGACTTTCACGCACATCTTGGGAATTGGGGCCGCTTCGGAATGCTCGACGACCCCGAGATCTATCTGCGCTGCATGGACAATGCCGGCATCGACGTGGCCTGCCTCAACTGCATCTTCTTCGGCGATGCCGATCGAGGCAACGATCTGGTAGCCCAGTACGTCCGAAAGTGGCCCAAACGGTTTGTGGGTGTCGCTTTTGTCACTCCCAACTACCCCGGCGAGATGGTCAAGGAGCTGGAGCGATGTTTCAGCCAACTGGGGACGAAGTTCATCAAGATCTACCCTCACTATGTTCGGGTCGCCCACGACGATCCTCTCTATTTTCCTATCTACGAGTACGCCAATGAGCGCAAGCTAGCCATCATGTCTCACGCCAGGCACTACTTCGACCCTCCTTCCACCTCGATCTACGATCGATACGAGGGCCTGGTGAAGCGATTTCCCCAGATCAACTGGGTCATGGCTCATGCCGGCGGGGGTAGCGGGAAGGAGGCGACGAGGGCGGTCCGAGATTTTTCCAGTGTCTACGTGGAAACCTGCAGTTCTGGACTGCGCAGTGTCGAGCATGCTGTCAAAGAGGGAAGGGCGGATCGGGTCTTGTTCGGTACCGACATGCCCCTTCTGGATGCCTCTCAGCAGATTGCCAAGGTGCTTGTCAGCCAGATTACCGATGAAGAGAAGAAGATGGTGCTGGGTGGCAACGCCATTCGGCTGTTGGGACTGAAGCTCTAAAGCCCCTCCTGAACCCACATTCCACGCTCAGCTGGCCCGAAAGGCTGTCTGGTGTGTCCTTACCTGGGCTCTGAAAAACCGCCACTGGAGGAAGGAATGAACCACAAGATCCAGATCAGTCCTACCCCCAGGAAGCACTGGCCCCGTTCGCGAAATGAAACTTTGTCTTGGACGTGGCGGCGGTCTCCAGGCGGCCGTGTTTCGAGCCAAGAGGCTCGAAAGTGGAAGACTTCGGCCTGGAGACCGAAGGCACGTTTCACTGGCACAGGCTTATTCATGTTTCAGCTTAGCGCCGCCCCCGGCTGCAGACCGCCGGATCGTATAGGAAAGAAACTTCAGTCGAGGGACGTGGCGGTGGCCTCCGTGCCGCCGTGTTCTTTCCTTCGAGCCTTTGGCTCGAAAAACGGCGGCACGGAGGCCACCGCCACGGTTTTCAGACAATTGCTTGGATAATTCTCTATCCTACGGTAACTCAATGGGTTACTTCGTTTCTCTATCACCAGAATCTCCTGTGGCCGGGACGTGAGGTCGAAGTGCTGGTTTCCCAGGACGGTGAGGATGCTACCTTCAAGACCCAGGATTAGCTCTGAGTGCTCAAGCGAATTTCGAAGGAAAACCTCTACCGAAACCCAGGTGGGATCACCCGGCGGCGGGTGGCCTGCTCGAAGGCGTAGGCGATTTCGATAAGCCTCGGCTCGCTACAGGCCAGGCCGGTGAAGCTGATGCCAAAGGGGGAAGGCTGCGCCTCGAATCCCTCCGGGAAGGGAGGAGTCGGCTCGTTGGGAACCCTGCCGAAGGGGACGATCACCGTCGGGTACCCTGGTCGAGCGGCGATCGACGCCCCTTTTGCTCCGGGAAACAGCAGCGCATCCAGCCGGTAGTCTTTCATGACCTTATCGATACCGTGGCTTCCAGCAAGGGCCAGGTCCTTGGCCCGGTCGGAGTGGTAACGCGTTCGATCTGCATCCAGATCCATCTCGTCGGAGATATCCAGTCTGGCCTGTCCGTACTTGATACTGTCGGCTCTCTGGTGGGCCAGATTCCATTGGCGCAGCTCCGTCAGTGACTTCACCGGAGCCGCCGGGCCCAGGGAGCGCAGCCACTGGTTGAAGTCTCGTTTCATTCCATACTTGAAGACCACGGAGCAGGACTCGTCCTTCCCCTTCGCATGTGCAACTCCAGAGCAGATGGGCCAGAGCAGGAAATTGTGCTTCGGGTCCGGGTGCACGATGCTGGGAATCGGGGTTGGATCCACGATTATGGCTCCCTGTTGCCTTAGAACTGCCAGTGCCTCCATCATGACCTTCGCCTGGTGTGGATTCAGACCGCCACGCGAGCCCTCGGTCCCAGGAGGCGTGACCTTTTCGTAGTAGAAGGGCCTGGGGACCCCGATACGAGCTCCGCTCAAACCGTTCCGTTTCAGGAAGGGCGTGTAGTCGTTAGCGGGAGGAGGCTCGCATCGGCCGCTGGCCGGATCGTTTTCGTCCGGCCTTTGCCCTTCCATCACTCCCAATAGAATCGCAGCATCAGTCACGGATCTCGCGATGGGTCCGGCCGTGTCCTGGTCGGCGGTGATGGGAATAATCCCGTGTCGGCTGATGCGGCCGAGTGTAGGCTTGATCCCAACCAGCATGTTCTGGTTGGCAGGACTCAGGATCGAACCCGAGGTCTCGGTTCCCACGTTGGCCGCCCAGAAGCTCACGGCCGTGCCAATTCCCGAGCTGGACCCACCCGGCAAAAGCGCCGGACGGCCATCGAAGCTGCCCTCTCGGGAATCTCGTCGTGGATCGTAGGGATTCATCCCGTATCCGCCGAGGGCAGTGTAGTTGTCCGGCATTGACGTTGGATGTCCCGACACCCAGTTTGCAAGTTCCGTCATCGCGGTCTTGGCCGGGATGATGGCGCCCGCAGCCCGCAGGTTTCGGGTCAGAGTAGCCTCGTAGGGGGGGACGAGGCCGTCGAGGGCCAGTGCTCCCCCGGTAGTAGGCATATCCGTGGTGTGGATGTTGTCCTTCAGAGCCACCGGGATCCCATGCAGCGGTCCCCGGATCTGGCCCAAAGCCCGTTCACGGTCAAGGGCTTCGGGCCTCCCCCAGTGCGCCGGAGTTGACCGTGATGACGCCGTTCAGTTTGTCTTCATAGGTGGCGATTCGTGCCAGATACTGCAGCACCAGTCCTCGCGATGTCACCAGTCCCTTTTCCAAAGCTAACTGAGTATCCGGGATGGAGGTCTCGACAACTGTGAACTGGGACAACTGGTCTGAGCTAGCAGGTCGAGGGATCTGTGCCAGCAATGGGAGCAAGGCTGCTCCGAGAAGGAGGAATAGGATGGATAATGCCTTGATCTGGACTCTCACATACCACCCGCCTGGAACTTTGGCATCGTCTGTCCCAGGGTATCAGCCATTCTCCGCCATGGACACCTTGAGACTGCTTCTGTGAGGGTGTGTTAGGATGCCACACGATCTCTCCGCTGTTTGCGGAACCGATCGCTGATATCATTGATAGTTGCTAAAGATTTAAGTTTCAGGTCAGTCCCGCCCCCAGCGGTGCTGCCCCATTCGAGAAAGAAACAGGGTTGTCTCTAGCCACGAGCATCCATAGCAGCATGTCCGTTGTAGGACGGGCACTCCTGCCCGTCGATCACAGCGACGGGCAAGAGTGCCCATCCTACGAAGATCACGGCTGTGTCAACTCGAGGCTCTTGAATGATCTTCTCGTCAAGGAAGTGCCAGCTTAGGGTCCCATTCGGGGATGGGTGAACCCCCTCGCCTTTAGGCGAAGCCTTCAGGAGGCTTGCTCCAGCAAGCCGGTGTGCGTAGGGAAGGTAGCCGGCTAGCGTCTGGGTTGCTCGACGACTCGACGAAGTGGGCGCCGAGCCGACTGTTGGAGGTGCTCAAGGGAGTCGCCTGGATCGGAGGCGAGGTCTTTAGGCGACTTTAGTCGCAGGTCGAATCCACCGCCTTTAGGCGGTGGAGAGGTAGCCTCAAGAATATGATCAAAGGAACCCATCTCGACGTTAGATTCAGTCGCGTCGTGGATGGCGATACCATCCGCGTTTTTCTACCCGGTGCCCAGAGCGACGAGTCCCTCCGGATTCTGGCCTTGGACACAGAAGAGTCGTATTCGTTTGGTAGCAAGCCGGTGACGCCCTGGGGCAAGGAGGCGAAGAAGCGTGCCCAGGAGTTTTTCCAGGGCGCAGACACGGTAACAATCGAGTTTCCGGGCAATGAGAGTTTGGAGACAGCCCTGCAGAAACACCGTGGCAATTTCGGCCGGCTGTTGGTATACGTCTACCGGGGCGGAGTAGATTTCCAGAGAACCATGATTCGGGAAGGATTCAGCCCCTACTTTGTCAAATACGGCAATGCCCAATTCGCCGGCCACCACGAGCGATACGTCGAGGCCGAGCGGGAAGCACAGCGCCGGCGTCTGGGGGTATGGGATCAGACGACCGTCAATGGTGTCGAGATCAGAAACTACGCCGCGCTGGGCACCTGGTGGCAGCTGCGCGCCAGCATCATCGACGAGTATCGGAAGTTGAAGGCTGTGGACGCTTCGGTGCTCAATACCAGGCTGGACTACGCGATCCTGGAGGCCAAGGCCCAGGCAGGAGAAAGCGCTACAGTGTTTACGGAGCTGTATTCTCTTAGCCGGGCGGGTGGTCGACACGGCCTGATCGACATTGGATCGGACCAGCAACCCTTCAAACTTTTTCTTCCTGATATCGACGCTCCCGCGGGGGAAGAAATCGCTGACTTATTGGGGACGCGTTATTTCAGCCACGGGGAGGGTCGCCCGAGACGGAGTTATGCCTATGTCACAGGTCGGCTCAGCACGTTTCGGGGTCGTCCACAGATGGTGGTGACCACTGCCGACCAGATCACCGACAGGATCGTCGCACGCGACGATGCTGGGTCTGGAGCTTTGGCAATCGTTTCGCTTCTGCCCGATCCCGTGGGTTCCGATCGAGGTCTCGAAGGTGTGACCTTGCGCAATCTGGGAACGGCGACCGCCAACCTCCAGGGTTGGATCTTGCAGGATCGGGCGGGTAGCCGGCTGAGCCTCGAAGGATCCGTTGCGGCTGGAGAAGATCATGAGATTTCGCTCCCAGCCGGCAAGCTGCCCCTCAACAACACAGGGGACGAGGTCCTCCTGTTGGACCCGGACGGAAGAGTCCGGAGCAAAGTGGCCTATTCTGCCAGCGACGTGGTTGCCGGGCAGACTATTGAATTCTTGTAGACGGCGCCCTAAGAGAAGGCGGATGCAATCGAAGGAACTTAAACCATGAAGATCGGTCCTATCGAGATGAGGATACACAGTAAAGAGGGGGTCCAGGAGCGCGCCTTCCCCATCGGTTCCGTGTCAGGAGCTCGATTCTGCTCGCGCGATGTGGAGGCTATGCGTCAGGAAATGGATGAGATGCTCGAGCGCGATGGCCGCTACACCATGGCTACCAGAACCAACCCCTCGGTCTTTCATCTGGGCCGCTATCTTTTGACCCAAGGCCCGGAGTTCGAGGTCCAGGGCACCATGACCGGCGGAGAAGCAGAGGTGGTAGCCCTCCGAGTCGGAGAGGAAATCTTCATCTCGGTAGGCAGCGATCAATGCGATCGTGAGCTCGATCCGATCTTCCCCGACAAGCCCAAGCAGATGTGTCCCCACCCCCTGGCTTGCGATGCCTGGCCTTACGACGAGGTCCGCTCCCATTGGGATCAGCTGCGAATCTATAGCCAGGTCGGTATACTTGGGCAAACGGTGCCTCTCCAGGACACCACCCTCGATGAACTGGTGGACCTGGAACACCTGCTGGCCATGGACGAGGTCAAAGGACTTGCAGATCCGATGGTCCTCTATTGTGGCTGCAGCTCTTTTCTCGATTCGGTTGAAGCCACCGTGGACCGTCTAGGCCTCCCCAAGGAGGCGGCTCTCGGTGTTGGGGATAGCTTTCTGATAGGTCTGCACGACCCGGTACACGACCGCAAGATCGAACACCAGTTCCGGGCTGTCCCGCTGGGGGACGACATCGCCTACCGCCGAGAGTTCGACGGGGGAAAAACGCCGTAAAAGAAGAAGGGATTCACGCTAGCGGATCGAAAACGTCCCCGAGTATCGTTCCACTACCCAAAATTCCCGTCCGTCGCCTGCTGGAGGGCAGCATGGATTACGCCGCGATAGCCAAGGACTTCCACGAAAACGGTTTCGGAATCGTTCGAGGGTTCTTCTCGTTGGAGGAGCTGAGGGCCGTGGACGGTCATCTTCAGTCCTATCTCGAGGAGTCCCTCTCCACAGCCGACTCAGGCGAAGTCTATTACGAGGATGCCGCCAGCAGGTCGATACGTTGCGTGTTTCGGATGAACCAACGTTCCGATTACTTCGAAAAGCTGATGTGGGATCCGCGTCTGATCGCCGTTGCGGAAGCCCTGTTCCCGGGCACAGAGGTGACGGCAGATGGCGTGATGCTGATCGATAAGGCCCCCCGAGCGTCCTACGAGTTCCCCTATCATCAGGACAACGCCTACCAGTTCTGGGATCCACCCGAGGCGGTGGCGGCAACCCTGGCCCTGGATGAAGCAACCGAGGAAAACGGTACGATCGTGTGTCTCAAAGGGTCCCATGAAAGTCCGATTCTTCCCCATCGGCCTTCCGGCGTAACCGGAGCCAGCCTGGGTCTAGCCGAGGCCCCAGACCTCAACCGGCATCCCGAGGTTCCGCTCTGTATGAAGCCGGGCGATCTGTCGCTTCACCACGTCAACGTGATCCATCGGACGGGACCGAATCAAACGGGTGATCACAGGCGAAACCTGGGCTTTGCCTTCCACTCCTCTCGGGCTAAACGCGACACCGGGGCGAACACCCGCTATCAGGAACATCTGCGGAAGACCCACGTCCGCTCTGAGAAGAAGAATTGAAGGCTCGACGTCGGTCTCAATCGAATAGTCAACTCAGTCGGTATTGATCAAAGGAGGAATGCAATGGTTCTTACTCCCTCAACCATGTTGGACCTGGGGACGACGGCTCCCGAGTTCGAGCTTCCGGATGTCGTCTCTGGAGAATCGGTTTCACTGGGAAGCTTCGAGGGAAAGAAGGCCCTCCTGGTGATGTTCATTTGTAGGCACTGTCCCTACGTGATCCACGTCCAGGACGAGCTGGCCCGGATCGGAAGGGACTATGGCGATCGGGATGCAGGCATCGTGGCGATCAGTTCGAACGATGCCGACAACTATCCGGACGACTCCCCAGACCAGCTGTGCTCCATGGCCCAGGATCTCGGTTTCTCGTTTCCCTTCTGCTATGACGAGAGCCAACAGACAGCCAAGGCCTATACGGCCGCCTGCACCCCTGATTTCTTTCTGTTCGATGCCCAGCAGAGATTGGTCTATCGCGGGCAGTTGGACGACGGACGCCCTGGGAACGATAGTCCCGTTGACGGAAAAGACCTGAGGGCCGCTCTGGACCAGGTCTTGGCCGGAGACGAACCCGACCCGGACCAGAAGCCCAGCATCGGCTGCAATATCAAGTGGAAACCAGACGGCGCACCTGCCTATTTTGGGTAGGATCGCCAGTTTAGTCAGGCGTACGCCGGGGCGACATCAATAGAAGTCAATCCCAACGGGATTGCGTCATCCAGCCCAGTGGGGTCACCAGCTGACGCAGGATCATGGGGGAAACTTCTCTATCGCCTACGCCGAAGGCGTTATTGCGTGTAGCCCAGGGTTGCAATGCGAAGCGAGCTACCCTGGGTTTGAGTTGTCTCTCGTCTTTTCTACGCTGAAAGCGTTGTTGCCAAAACGTCTCCGGGCGGCAATAACCCCGTTGGGGTAACGCCCTTTACGATCTAGACCCAGGGTAGCTCGCTTCGCATTGCAACCCTGGGCTACACGCAGTAACGCCTTCCGCGTAGATCCTGTCAAAACAAAATTCGAGCTTCCTCCCAAGTTCGCCGAAGTTTCACGGCGTTTCGGAATAGGTGGCCGCTACCAGGATCTGGTGGACGATGACCGGACCCTGGGTGCTCGGTGCGGGCTTTTGTCCGCGGCCGAAGGCCTGCTTCAGGAACTCGCTGGGATCGGCCCCGGGCGGGCCTACCAATCCCGCGTAAGGACCCCCTGACGGGACATTGCACCAGAGACTCAGTTCGTTGTACCCCTTCCGCATGACTCCAGCTGGAACCTCCATGTGAAACCAAGGCCCCTCCCGGGTCGGCTTGGGCAACAGAACGTGGTTCAGCCTGGTCCACAGGACCGTGTCTTCCGAAGCCTCGGCAGTCCAGACACTGATCTTGAAGCGGGCGCGTGAGTCTCCGGCGTCCGGACCCATGTTCAGGGGCAGTTTTCGCTCGACCCGATCCAGGACGATCGGGAGCAGTGCCGGTTGGGAGCCGTGATAGAAGGATCCCCCGCCGTGGGCCGTGGGCTCGATCCCAT
The DNA here is from genome assembly GCA_965222655.1 of Acidobacteriota bacterium. Taxonomy (GTDB): domain Bacteria; phylum Acidobacteriota; class UBA6911; order RPQK01; family JAJDTT01; genus CAUZIZ01. The sequence continues at coordinate 282,823 of CBDCUP010000019.1, read as the reverse complement.
ACAGCTTATCCTTGTCTGCCAGCTTCTCCAGATCGCCCAGCTCGTTCAAGGCTGAAGTGAACTCCTCGTCTGTCACTTCCTGGCTGGGCTCATTGGCAAAGTTGAAGAGGTAGAGGCCGTCGGCTCCCTGCTGCAGGAAATAGGCGGCAGCAGCGCGCATCGCCTGCTGGAAAACGGGTTTGTCTGACCACTCTTCCCAAGCTCCGGCTCGGAATGTGTTCGGGTTGATCGTGGGATAGACCTGCACCCGGTATCTCTTCGCGAGCTCCACCCATTGGTCGATGGGCACCTGTGAGGGCATGTAACCCAATCCCACCAGGAGCACGTCCACCAGCCCCTCGCGGCTCCATCGCTCCACTTCCATTCCCAGTTCCAGTGAGGTCTCCAATGAGTCCATCACGTGGATCGCGAGAGTGTAGGGCCGGCCTCGCCGCTCTCCAATTGCATTGAGACGCTCCCGGATCTGCCGGATCAGGTCGGTCAGTAGGTGTGCATGCTGCTGCTCCTCACCCAGCGGGAAACTGATTCCCATCCGATTGAAGTCGAGCTCGTAGCCGTCGAAGTCGTGCTCCGAAGCGGTTTTCTCGATGAAGTCCAGCCGGTGTTGTCGGACCCCGGAATGGGCGTAGTTGAAGGCGACCCAAAGCCGTTGTTCGGTCAGCTCGGTCGGCAGGTCGCGGACGCTGGGTGGCGATATCAGATACTCCGGGTGTTGGGCCTTGAGAGGATCGTCGGTCTCCTGCAGGGTTCTGGACCTGAAGGAGGAATGCAGGTCGTTCATGCGTAGGGAAGCCCAGATCTCAATTCCCTGTTGGTGGCACGCCTTGATTACCACGTCTCTGACTTGCTCGTAGGAGCTGAAGCAGGGCCAGAGCATCTTCTTGGGTATGTCATAGGGTGGATCACAGCCGTTTCCGATGTGCCAGACGTAGGTGTCGACCTGGGTGTCGAAAGTCAGGCTGGTGCGGACATCCAGAAACGACTGCTCGTCGGTGACTTCGTAGAGCAGGCTCATGAAAGGCGTTTCTACGCCCCGATCCAGATAACCGTGTGATTGCTGCGAGGCAGAGTCGTAGTAGATCAGCTTTCGTTTTCGATCAGACTGGAAGCCGGTTCCGCTTATGTCCTCCCCTGTTTCCTTCTCTACTGGCGCACAGGCCAGGATTGACAACAGTCCTACCGGTACCATCCAGAGCAGTTTGGTTTTCACCATCGTCTGACCCTTTCGTTCAAGAAGGACTCTTTTGGACCAGGGCTTGCCGGGAGGGCTCCCAGCTCAGGCCGACGTTGTCTGCGGCCGTGAGCAGCTGTTGCCAGGTGTTCTCATCGATGAGGATGCCCTCCCTGACTCGCTTCTCTCTGTGCTGTGCCTCCAGCTCTCCTGGAATCTGGATCTGTTCGAAGCCTGCCGTCCTGGGTGAGGACTTGACGTAGCCCATCAGCCTTTGAGCTTCCGATCGGAACTGATCGACCGGTAGGAAGGCCTCAATACTCGCAACCATCAGGAATACGGCATTCCCTCCTCTGGTGGACTCCCATCGTGTGCACCCGGCACCGCTCAAAGCACCGGCCAGGACCTCAACGGCCAGTCCCAGGCCGAAGCCCTTGTGTCCAGCGATGCCGCCCAAAGGGAGAAGCGCGCCCGGCGGATCCTGGAACAGCACGCCGGGATCGGTCGTAGGGGCTCCATCGCTGTCGATCAGCCAGCCTTCTGGAGTCGACTCATGCTTGGTGTGCGAGAGTGCGACCTTTCCCGCCGCTGCCACGCAAGTCGTCATATCCAGGATGAAGGGGTCGCCATCGGTGGGGAACCCGAACCCCATGGGATTCGTTCCCAGCCGAGGTTCCGTGCCACCCCAAGGTGCAACCAGCCCCCTCTGTCCATGGGAGTTGGCCATGAACATGCTGATCATTCCTTCTTGCGCCGCCATCCGCATGTAGCTTGCAAGGCGTCCCAGATGGTTGCAGTGGCGAATGGTAGCGGTACAGGTCCCTGAGGCCCGTGCCTTTTCGATGGCCATCTTGGTGGCACGACTGACGATCACCTGACCGAATCCCCAGTTCCCGTCGAGCATCAGCCAGGAATCCTCTTCCTTGAGGACCTCCAATGCTGCACCGGGTACGATATTCCCTTTGAGGATCTGCTTGATGTATTGGACGAAGGATCCGGTGCCGTGAGAGTCGTGTCCGCCCAGATGGGCTTCCACGGTGAGATTGGCAACCACTTCTGACTCCTCTTTCGAAGCGCCCGAAGCCTGGAGTACGGCTTCCAGGATCTGATGGAGGGCAGTCGACTTGAAAACTGGCATGATGCTTCCTCGAGATGAGAAACGAACCGCTCCGAATCAGGGGCGAGTTTTGGGATCAGATCCCTGGCCATCCAGGGGGAGCGACTCGGCGCTGGCCACTGACGCCAGCGTCAGCTCGTGTAGATGTCCGTTGGAGGCCAGGATTCCGCGATTCCCTGTCAGTGCGATCCCCCGAGAGAAATCCAGACGCTTGCCATCCAGATCCGTCACCTTGCCGCCTGCCTCCTCAATCATGAAGGTGCCTGCAGCCTGGTCCCAGATCTTTTCCTTGTAGCGGGGATAGTGTGGCGAGATCAGGCGGACAAGAAGATCTCCACCCCCCGACGCAAGAGCAGCGTACTTGGCCTGACTGTCCATCAGAATCGGCTCCGGACGGATACCCAACACATTCCTGAGTTGCTGCATGTGTCTCTCATTGGTATGTCCGGACTCGACAGATCTCAGGACTCTTGCTTGGCCGGGATCGCGCAACTCCGAGACCGAGATTCCTTGAAGTTCTTCTGGGTTTTCCAAGGGGGCTCCCCAGGCGCCTTCGTCTCGAACCGCGACCGTCAGGGAACCACCGGTTGGGGAGTGCCGGGTGACGAGGCCTGGAGAGCCCAGGACGCCGGCCACGACCTCGTGATTTTCGAGCAGCGCCAGCGCCACAGCGTATTGGCCTCCTCGAAGAAAACCCTTGGTGCCGTCGATCGGGTCCAGTACCCAGATCTTTCCCTTTGTTTCTCCCTGGGAGCGGCCAATCCAATCACAGACCAACTCTTCGTCGGCCTCGAGGATTCCGGCCACGTGCTTCAGCACCTCTCGACCTTCGGGCTTCTGAAGCTCGTCTACAGATTCTTCCGCAACTAGCCGTGCCTCTCCGAACTCCTCCAGCAACCGTCGCACTGCCAGGGCCTGGATCGCGTAGTCAGCCACCGTCACCGGAGTTCGGTCACTCTTCACCAGTTCCGGCGGCAGCCCTCCCTGACGAATGCTTTCAGCCAGTGAAGATGCCTCCCTGACCAGATCAATTGCAAACTGTACTTCTCTAGAGAACATGGCTAAAAACGAGTTCCAAGATACAGGTAAGAACAAATCCCAAGATACAAGACACAAACAAATTCCAAGCACCAAATTCCAAACCATCAGGATCGACTCCGGCTTCGATGCTGCCATGTCTTGCCATGGTGGAGTCTTCGTCACCGTTTTCTGGCTGTCGCAGCGTTTGGAGCTTGGAATTTGAGATTTGTTTGTATCTTGTTTCTTGTATCTTGAGCTCTATCTACTAGGGAACTGAATATCGCTCCAATGCATCCCGGTCCAGAGCGATACCATGACCGGGCCTTTCCGGTGCCGTCGCCATCCCGTCCGCGAACTGCACGGGCTCTTCTGCCAGGACGTTCCACATCAGGTCTGAAAACTCCATATAGAGACATTCGGGAAGACTTGCGGCCAGGTGGACGCCAATTTCCAGATTGGTGTTGCCCAAAGAGACGGGGATTCCGAAATCGCCGGCCAGTTGCGCGGCGGCCCTCGATCCCCCTATCGACCCGTGGACATTGAGGACATCCACAGCACCTACTTCGAGCAGTTGCCGTTTCCCTGAGAATCCAAGGTATTCACCGGTGTTGATCCGGGTGAACGGAACCTGGGCACGCAGCAAGCTATATCCATCGTAGTCGTCCCTCGTTATGGGATCTTCGACCCAGTAGATGGGGAAGCCCTCTTCATGGTAGCGATGGAGTCGAAGGATCGCTTCTTTGGGTGAGAAGGCTTCGTTGGCATCCACCATCAAGTCGCTGTCTTCCCCCATGACCTCTCGAGCCAGGCGCATCCGGGCCAGGTCCCATTCGATATCGGGGTGTCCCACCTTGATCTTGATGGCTCGAAATCCCATTCCCCGAAATCTGTTGAGTTTGTCCCGGAACTGGTCGTCGCTGAGTTGGAAATCGAGGGTGCTGCCATAGGCGGGGACCTTCGGGCTGGTTCCACCGAGGAGGCGGTACAGGGGCAACTTCAGGGCTTTGCCCATGAGGTCCCAGAGGGCTGTCTCGACGGATAGAGAAAATGGTGAGGCCCCGACGTTACCGCCGCGAGGACGCGAAATCCTCAAAGCCTTACTGAACGGATTGGAGTCTTTCAATCCTGGCCAGACCGCGTATTCGAACTGGGCCGTCATTACCTCCAAACCGGGCTTGGGAATACCCTGGTCCAGTTCGAAGCCGATCCCGGTCTGGCCATCGTCCGTGTCGATTTCCAGGACGGCCATCCAGTGATCCTGAAACTTCACCTGGGAGTCCCCAATGGGCAACGGCAGCTTCAGGTGGACGCGGTGAAGTCGGTATCTCTGGATCTTCATGAATCAGGATCCTTCAGGGCTGACCTTGCGCAGGTCGAGGCAGGCGATGTTCTGCTGATCGCGGAGGTAGAGACGGCCGCCGGCCAATGAGGGAGGAGTCCAGCTCTTGTAGTCCAGGATCTTCATCCGCCCGAGCTCCTGGTAGCCCTCCGGGGTTGCCTTGGCCATGGCGACATCTCCCTGTTCCCCCAGGATGAAGAGGTGTCCCTGGGCCGCGATCAGGGATCCCTTACCCACGCTCCGATCGACCCATATCTCCTCACCGTCCTCGAGTCTCATGCACTTCAGAATGGAGTTGTCGAAGCCATAGAGGTAGTCACCAACCAGGATGCAGCCATTGTAGTGATTCTGCATGAGCTTCTTGGTCCAGAGGACCTCGGCGCTGACGCCGTTTCCTTCCCGGCTCATCCGAAACAAGCCGCTGCCGGTGCCCCGACCCGAGGATACGAACAAGAGGGGATCAGAAAAAATAGGAGTTGCGATGTTCATTTCGGAGGTCGTCAGCCACTCGTGTCGCCAGTGGAGTGTGCCGTCCTCGGGAGACAATCCAAAAACCGCCTTGCCGCCGAAGAACACGATCTCTCGAATCCCCTCGACGGTTATAGGCAGGGGAGAGGCGTAGCCGGCGACATCATCGTGGGCCTTCCATACGACCTTGCCTGTGGTTTTGTCGAACGCGACCACCGACGCGCCCGGGCCACCGACGTTGACCAACAGCAGATCTCCCTCCACCAACGGTGAGGTAGACACGCCCCAGTGTAGATTGGAGGCGTTGAAGTCCTTCAAGATATTCCGCTGCCACAGGGTCTCGCCGGTCTTCTTGTCGAGGCACAGAAGCGCTCCGGTGGCCCCCAGAAAGTACACCATGGATCCGTCTACTGTAGGCGTTGCACGTGCTCCGTCGCCTCCCTCTGCTTCTTCGAATGCGGGCGAGGTGGAGACCTGCCAGAGTTCCTCTCCCGAGTCGGCATTCAGGCAGACAGCCCATTCGGTCTTATCGCGATCGACAAAGGTGTAGACCCGACCGTCGGAGATGGCGAGGGATGAAAACCCATCCCCGCCGGCGACCTTCCACAGGACCGGAAGCCCCTGTTGGGGCCATTCCGACAGAAGACCGCCCTCTTCCGAAATGCCGTCCCGGTTGATTCCGCGCCACTGGGGCCAATGGCCCTCCACACTGTTGAGGACTGTTGCGGGCGCAGAAGACAACGGTGGTACGGTTTGTTCCCCGGAACAGTTGAAGAATAGAGCTCCCAGAAACAGTGCTGCCCAGGTTGAGTTTCTTTTCGTCGTGATTACCCCTTGATCCGGTGGATTCTAGTCGAGGGCCGAGAGCCATAGCAAGGGATTCGCCATCTGAGGGGTGCCGCGACCCGTGAGGCTTCTTGCCGCAGACCTGGTATGCCATACTCGACGGGACGCGATTCACTGGCCTGGGAGGATCATGCATGTCCAGCACAGCCGCACATCTTCTGGTAGACACCCTGGTCGAAGCCGGAGTCAGAAACCTGTTCACGCTCTCAGGCAATCAGATTCTCTCTATCTACGATGCCAGCATCGGCCGCGACATCCAGCTGATCCATACCAGGCATGAAGCCGCCGCAGTACATATGGCCGATGCCTGGGGACGCTTGATGGAGGATCCTCCCGGTGTTGCCCTGGTCACCGCCGGACCCGGGCACTGCAATGCGCTCTCGGCGCTGTATGTGGCCTTGATGGCGGAGTCGCCGTTGCTGTTGTTGAGTGGTCACTGTCCCCGATCCCAGATCGGGAAGGGTGCTTTTCAGGAGATTGATCAGGTCGCTGCAGCGCGTCCGGTGACGAAGGCCTCCTGGTTGGTTGAAGACCCCGACCAGATGGGGAACGACATCAGGCGCGCCCTATCTTTGTGCCAGTCCGGCCGACCTGGCCCGGTGCACCTCAGTCTCCCCAGTGATGTCCTCGAATCCCCAGTGGAGGCGTCCCAGATGCTGTCGCCAGGGCCAGGGGAGCAAGAGGACGCCTTGGCTCCAACTCCAACCGAAGCGTCCGAAGCCCAGGTGCTGGACCTGCTCCATGGAGCCGAGCGGCCCCTGATTGTCTCGGGGCCGGCCATGGCACGAAACCATCGTTGGGCGCAGGTCACGGAGTTGGCACAAGCCATCCAGGTGCCTGCTCTTCCGATGGACAGTCCAAGGGGTGTCAACGATCCGTGGCTGCATGGAGCGAATCACTGCCTCTTTGAATCCGATCTGGTCTTGCTGCTGGGCAAGAAATTGGACTTCTCGCTGCGATTTGGGGAGTCACCCTTCTCTGCGGAGACCCGCTTCGCCCAGATCGACGCCGATGCCAAGGAGCTCCGGCAGCGCGAAAGGGTAGTTCTTTCGATACACGCAGATCCGGTGCAGATGGCACGATCCCTGACGGTCTCAGCCCGCGATCGGAGATGGCGAGGAGATTCCTGGCGACAGAGGGTGCAGACCGAGCGTGCGACGGAACCGGATCCGTGGAGCGAATGGCGGCAGTCGTCGTCTCGTCCCATCCATCCACTTCGCGTCTGCGAAGCACTCCAGCCCTACCTTGACCAGGGGGCTATCCTGGTCAGCGATGGTGGAGAGTTCGGACAGTGGGCGCAGGCTGGGTTAGCTGCACAGATCCGGCTGACGAACGGCCCGTCAGGTGCCATCGGGAGCTCGATCCCGATGGCGATTGCAGCCAAGCTGGCTCACCCGGAGCGACAGGTTGTCGCTATTTCAGGCGACGGCACCTTTGGATATCATCTCTCGGAGTTCGACACGGCGGTTCGCCATGCGCTACCCCTGCTTGTCGTCGTCGGCAACGACGCTTGCTGGAACGCGGAGTACCAGCTGCAGGTCCAGCACTACGGTGAGGAACGCGCCGTCGCCTGTGAGTTGCTTTTGTCGCGCTATGACAAGGCAGTAGAGGCATTGGGCGGGTACGGGGAGTTCGTTTCGGATCCGGTGGAGATTGCTCCGGCAGTGGAGCGCTCCCTGGAATCGAAGTTGCCCGCCTGCGTCAATATTCACGTAGAAGGCGTGAGGGCTCCGACGTTCTAGTCGGTCGCGCCCGATCATTCACGAGGAAACTCTGCCACCTCAAGAGCTATCGCCTACACCGAAGGTGTTATTGCGAGTAGCCCAGACATCTGAGGTTTCAAGTCAAGTGTTTTTTCAAGTTTTTTTTCAGCCGGTTGCATTTTTTTCCACAGCTTGATTGCTCTCTACAAGAAGGCCAGCAAAGGGGCGTTGTTCGCCTTCAAAGAAGCCACATAAATGGCGTCGTCGTAGGGGACCCGGTTCTTCCAGCAGCGGTAGATTATGCGCAGCCACTTGAAGGCCAAAGAGCGCACCGCGACGTGATGATCTTTCCCTTGGCTGAGCTGCATCTGGTAGAACGCTTGCGCCCAGGGGCACCAGTGCCGGGAGTGAGCGGCGAATTCGTGAACGCCCTGGCGGACGAACTTGGGACAGGCCCAACGGTAAGACACGATGCGGGTCTTGCCACTGCTTCGCAGCAGGGGGGCGATGCCGGAGACGGTCTGTACCTCCGCGGCGCATTGGAAACGATCCCGATCCTCCCCAAAGAGAGTTAAGAGCCGCGGTCCCAGAGCCTTTCCAGAGCCGGGCAGACTGCTGAAAATGAAATGGTCGGGGTGGTGGTTGAAGAGTTCCTCAATTTTGGCATCAAACCGCTGGATGGACTCATTCAAGTGCAGGATCTGTCCCGCCAAGCTCTGAGTCATCAGGCTAGCCGCCGTCACAATGGCCGCATCGTGGGTCAGCGCCCGGGCCTGCTTGATCTCCTCCAGCTTGGAGTGCAACTTTTCGCTGCCCCCCACCCGATGGCTCTTGAGAAAGCGGCGAATCGTGGTCGGCTTGACCCGCTGCAAGGCCTCAAGGCTGGGCCAACGGTTCAGGAAATCACAGGCCGTCTTCCCTTTGAGCGGGCCGACCCATTTCAGGGCCTGAGGAAAGTAGTTCTTCAAGTTGGCGGTCCACTGATTGGTCAAGTCCGCGCGCAGATCGACCAGCTTGCGCCGTTGCTCGGACAACAGGCGCAGGGAGCGCACCTCCGGCGATTCGGGTTCCCACAATCGAATCCGTTCCCGATGCTTGAGCAGGTAGTCCAGCACCAGATCCGCATCCCTCGGGTCGTCTTTGCCTCCACTGGGATAGAAGGCTCCACGGTAGCGGCTCAAGGACTTCGGGTTGATCGGGTAGATCAACACAAAATCGTAACCCATCAGCGCATACAGCAGCGCTCCCCGGCTCTGTTCGACGGCGATCGCGACCCAGCCGCCTCCGCTCCTTTCTCTCAGCCCGTTGATCCAGCTCTGCAGGGCCTCCGGTGTTTGTTTGACGTCGCCGGTCTCGATTTCGCTCGAGCCCGACATCCGCAGCGCGTAGGCATGCTCTTGGTCGGCCCAGTCCAGGCCCACCCACACTCCAATGGTCTGCTCCTCAATCGGCTTCATGGCTCCTCTCCCCTTCTCTGGTGTTTCGTCGGACGCAAACCGGGGGCGGCGAATTCCTTATAGAAGTCCTCCTGAGCGGACAGCATCTGAGTATTCGTCCAAATCCGGCCCAGGGTCCGTCCGAAAGTCTGGGCTTAATCGTCCTCCCGATAAGGGTTGCCATTCGTGACGGACCCGAGCGTCCTGGGAGTCGACTATCGAACTCCCGACTCCACACTTTTGCACACCATCCACACCTTCCACAAAGAAAGAAAAAAGTAGCAAAAAAGAAAGAAAGGCGGCTACGGCTACTTGCCGCTCCCATCTTCCCGATCTCAGTACCTTCCCAACTATAAGGGTTGGCGATGCGAAGCGAAGCGAGCTACCCTGGGTTTAGTCACACCGTCGGTCTCTACGCTGTAAGCGTTGTTGCCAATACATTGCCGGTCTGCAATAACCCCCGAAGGGGTAGGACTTGACCTTAACTTGACCCAGGGTAGCTCGCTTCGCATTGCAACCCTGGGCTACACGCAATAACACCTTCGGTGTAGATCGATTCGCCGTTTCAGATCATTCCCGCCCCCGCTGCGCTGCCCCATTCGAGAAAGGAAACTCCAGTCGAGGGACGTGGCGGCGGTCTCCAGGCCGCCGTGCTTCGAGCCAAGAGGCTCGAAAGTGGAAGACTTCAGCCTGGAGACCGAACCCACGTCCGCCACCCGCAGGAACCAAATGAAGCTTCCGATTAGAGTTCAGGTGAGATCGCACGGTGTCCCTGTCCTTGACCCGCTTTTCTCGCGCGGGATAGAATCCATTCTCCAGCATAGGCATGTTGTGCTAACCATTCGAAAGTAGAGCGAAACAAGAGTGCCGCAAGACATCACCACGCCAACCGATCAGTCGCCTTTGCAGGACCGAATCCAGTCCAGCCGGGAGCAGTTGGATGCCCATGTGCAGGAAATGATTCAGTGGCATTTCAGCCCTGAATCCGGGTGTCCGTTCTGGTTGGAGTGGCAGGAAAAAGCGGGCTGGGATCCGCGTAGAGAAGTTCAGGGATACGGGGACCTGTTGAAGTTCGATTTCTTCGAGGATGACTGGCTTCGAGGGGGCCCCCTCCAACGGTGGGTGCCCAAGGCGTATAGCGATCGGCCGGTCTTCGTTTTCGAGACTGGCGGTACCACCGGCATCCCGAAATCGCGTGTCAACATCGAAGACTTTCGCATCGACTACGACATCTTCTCGGAGACCCTCCCTGAGCAACATTTCCCCATCGGCTCGAACTGGCTCATGCTGGGGCCCTCGGGGCCTCGTCGTCTGCGCCTGGCGGTAGAGCACCTGGCTCACCTCCGGAAGGGGATCTGCTTCTGTGTGGACCTGGACCCTCGCTGGGTGATCAAGCTCATCAAGAAGGGATGGACAGATCACCTGAAGGCCTACCAACAACACGTGATCGATCAGGCGGTCACCGTCCTAACGGCCGGCCATGATATCAAGTGTCTTTTCACTACTCCCAAGCTTCTGGAGGCTCTATCGACGGCGCTCGAAGCCGCCGGATCGAGTATCAAAGAGACCGGTATCACCGGGATCTTTTCAGGGGGTACCGAGTTCACGCCGCAGTGGTATCGTTTTGCGGTGGAGGAGCTTCTGGACGGGGTCTATATGACGCCGACCTATGGGAATTCCCTGATGGGACTGGCGGCGTCCAAGCCTTTCGACCCGGTCGATGAATACAAGATCACCTACCACGCGCCCCAGCCTCGCGCTGTGCTGTCCGTCGTTGATTTCGACAACCACGAGCAGATCGTCGAGTACGGCGAGACGGGTAGAATTCAGCTGACGACGCTGACCAGGGAGCTCTTCATCCCACGATTTCTGGAGCGCGATGAAGGGGAGCGCGAACCCCCCTGTGACAGTTACCCCTGGGACGGTGTCAGCGGTGTTCGTCCCTACCATGGGTTCGCTAAGACCACAACCGTGGGGGTTTACTAGTTGTGATTCACTTCCCGATCCTCCGCTGGGGGGAACCTTACAAGAGTCTGGATGTTGATCAAGTGGTCCATTTTGTCACCGGCGAACCTTTGGCCGAAGTCAGCCAGGCCATCGGAGGGATGATTGGCCGCGATATGCGCCAAGCAGCACGAGCGCGCAGTGTGCTGCGGGAAATCCCCTGCAAGGAACTGCTCGGCATGGCCAGGACGGCTGCCGATCTCTTCATGACGGCCGAGTTACCTGCCGGAGATGGAACCCAGACCCCGGATCAGTTCGTCAAGTACCAATCAGCCACGACCGGGCTTCCCGAGCACATGTGTCACAAGAACATGCAGAAGCTCCATCATGTGCTGACCCACCTGGACCAGATCCTGGAGTCCCTTACCATGGGACTGGACCTGGACATTCTGAGCCGCGGGTATGGCGAAGCGAAGGGTATCATGCGGAGCTATCAGGCCAACGCTCCGGTTCTGGGCATGGTGCTGCCCTCAAACTCTCCGGGAGTTCATGGTCTCTGGCTGCCGGTGATACCCCTGCAAGTCGGACTCGTTCTGAAGCCGGGTCCTCAAGAACCCTGGACTCCCTATCGTATGTCAGAAGCCTTCTTCCAGGCAGGCATACCACGGCAGGCGATCTCTCTCTATCCGGGTCTGGGCGAGGTGGGAGCGGCGGTTCTTCAACACTGTCCCAGCAACCTGATCTTCGGGGGCACCGCCACGGTCGAACAGTATGAGGGCAATCCCAGAGTACAGGTTCACGGCCCCGGATTCAGCAAGATCCTATTCGGCGACGATCAAGTCGACGAGTGGGAGCAGCATCTCGATCTGATGGTAGACAGCGTTCTGACCAACAGCGGCCGAAGCTGCATCAGCTGCTCCGGCATCTGGGTTTCCAGAAACGCGAAGGAGATTGCAGAGGCCCTGGCCGAACGTCTGGGACCGGTGGCTCCGAAGTCGCCCGAGGACGCGGATGCGGCTTTGGCAGCGTTTACGGTGCCAGGACAAGCCGAGGCAATCAACGCCGCCATCGAGCAGGGTCTGGAGGAGTCAGGGGTGAGGGATGCCACGGCCGGCTATCGTGACGGTGATCGGCTCCTGGCACAGACCCGTTGCGCCTACCTTCGGCCTACTGTGGTCCACTGTGATTCCCCGGAGCGCCGACTGGCCAACACCGAATACATGTTTCCCTTCGTGAGCGTCGTCGAGTGTCCTCAGGAGCAGATGCTGAGTCAGATCGGTACGACTCTGGTGGGCACCGGCATTACCGAGGACGAGAGTTTCCGGGAGAGTCTACTGAATTGCGCCCACATCGATCGGCTCAACCTGGGGCCGATCCCCACCATACAGCTCAACTGGCTGCAGCCCCATGAAGGCAATCTGGTGGACTTCCTGTTTCGGCCGCGGGCCTTTCAGTTGGCAGGATAGTTCGTCTGAACGTCTCTCTTTTCAGCACAGCACCGTCAACATTGAAAGGCTGCCGATAAGACACTTTGGCGTTCGCATGTTCGGTGTTCTGCGGTTTTTGATTTAGCCTTTTTCCTTGCTGCGGAAAAGGCAACCACAACCCCAAGGGGGTTGCGTCTTATAGCCCAGGGTTTCCGAACCCTGGGATGCGCGGGATGACTCAAGCCCGGGATGACTTTGATGTAGCTCCCGATGCATAGGTAACAATATCTCCCGGGCACATAGGTAACACTTTTGGAGTCTTGGAGTTTCATTCTTCGGTTGGTGTATCTCGTCGTAGAAGCGGTGGTAACTGTGGGAAACTCCGTCCGGAGGAGTTTTCCAAGCGCTGTGGGAACGGTGGAAAAACTCGACGCCTGGAGTCGTCTTCTCGAGGGTGCCGTTTTTCCACGGTTTCCACAGCGCGGCAGTTTCCACGGCTTCCGGGTCGTGTCTGTTCACGGTTGCTGACCTTCTGTCGTGGGTTTGCGTCGCAATCGTTTGGCCGGAAGCACCCGGCCCTTGCGTTCATCGAAGAGGCCGAGCTCCAGGTGCTCAAAGTAAACGGCCCACTGTCCCTCTGCCACCGGCTTTAAGCCAATCTGCTGACCCCAGAGGGTCTCCGTCAAGCGAATGTCCTGGTTTTTCCATTTGATTTGACCGCCCTTACGCACCACTCGTTTCTCCCACTCATCGGGATACCCTCTTGGCTCCGGCAAGCGGGAAGGATACTCCCGAGCCGCCGGCTGGTAGAAGAGCGCTGGCGGCCTCTGACCCAACGATTCATGGGGACGCTCCTCGTTGTATTCCCGACAAAAGGCTTCAAAGGCCCTCTGCTGGGCGGCGAGATTCGCTCGCGGTGGCTGGGCCGTGGCTTCCTTCAGGGTCCGATGCATCCGTTCATGGCGGCCGTTCTGTTGCGGGCAACCCGGTTCGATGCGTTGCAATTCAATCCCCAAGCGGACCCACCACACCGCCAGTGCACTGAGCCCTCCTAGGGCCGTCGTCGCAAACGGCGGTCCCTTGTCCGTGCGCATCGACTCGGGCAGCCCATACTCTCGGAAGGCCTTGATAAACAGCGGTTTGACCGTGAGGAATCCCGTCGCGCCCCCCAGCCCTTGGCAGCACAACAAGTAGCGGCTGTGGGCATCACTGATCGTCAAGGGCGTGCACTTGCGGCCGTTGCTGGTCCGAAACCAGCCCTTGAAATCCGCACACCACACGGCATTGGCCTCTCGACAATCCTTGAAGGGCTGCTCCGTCGGCACCGCTCGCCGTCGTCTTTTGGCCACCTCACTCAAACCGTGGCGTCTGAGCATCCCGCTCACCGTGCTCTCGGCCGGGCACCGATCCGCTCCCACCGCCTCCTGGAGTTTGACCCACAACTTCGGCGCTCCCCACAAGGGCCAACGGGCCTTCAACTCTAAAAGCTTCCTCTCGATCTTTTCTTCCACCGCGTTGGGATGGCTGTGGGGCGCACGCGACCGATCCTCCAGCCCCGACCACCCTTCTATTTCGTATCGCCTAATCCACTTGTACACCGTCCCCCGACTCACCCCATAGGCCTGCGATAACTCCGTAATTCCATAGTCTCCCCCTAGATGTTCCGTCACCAGTTTCACTCGTTCGTTCATCACACAGGTCTCTTTCCATGGCATGACTCCTCTTGTAACCTATGTGCCTGGGAGAAAATGTTACCCATGTGCCCGGAACATACCTGGAATACGCAACCCCCTTGGGGTTGACCTTCCTGATCTTAGTAATCCACGGCGTCTGGTATGGCAAGACTTGATCAATCTGTAAACTTCTTGCCAACCAGGGAGCCCTAGTCGAGGTCCCACTCTTTCAGCTGCTCACCCTCTAATCGACGATAGGTCAACTTTTCCCCTGCGAAGCCTTCCCTCCACACGTTGTGACCCGCCTCGGTCACGGCTTCCATGTTCCTGACGATGCGGGCGAATACGTTCCCGGGTCCCAGGCCTTCACGGGGCGACAGCAGAAGATTGTAGTGGTCGTAGAAAACCGCGAGGTCGATGACTCCTCGACCGTCGCGAATGAGGTGCCGGGCATCGCTGGGCAGGGCAACTCCCGGCGAAAGATAGAAATACATGACGTCGCCGCAGGCGGGAACGATCGTCCTGTGCTCGGGTCCCGGCTCCTCCTCGGCAAAAGCCGAAACCAGGGCGTAGATCTCGTTGCTGGCATACTTGGCGTGGTAGACCCCTCCGGTCTGCGGGAGAGCGTCCCACACGGCATCACACGTCCGCGGGGCCTGCTCGTCCAGCAGCTTGGCGACACAGTGAACATTGCGTTTTTCGAGAACGATTTCTATGTATCGGGCCATCGGGTTACTCCTTTATCGATTGTGGCTGTTCGAAAATCAACGAGCTGCAGGAGTAGCACTGAGACCTGGAGAAGTCAACCAAAATGAGCATACCATCGGGCATCGCCAAGGGGATCCTCTCCGATCTAAACCAGTCTGCTTCGTTTGACTTGATCCGGGTCCCTGTCTAACAATCGGGATCTAATTACCGCATTTCATAAATACGGTAAATACGGTACTAAGAACACTGGTTCGTAAAAGCAGAGCCTCGATGAAGAAAACCCTCCTCGCGCTGCTGCCTCTGACTGGTTTGCTCGCTTTGCCCGCGTCGAAGACGCCTCGAGAGCAGCAGGAGGAATCCAAGAAGCTACTAGTCGCCGGCTCCGATTCGGGCTACGTTGATGCCAGCTTGTGTGGCGGCTGCCACGCCGAGATCCAACAGACCTACAGCCACACGGGAATGGCGCGAGCCTTCTACCGTCTCAATCCCGAGAATGCTGTCGAGGACTTCTCCGGCACCAGGGTCTACCACCACCAGGCCTCCAGGCGCTATTACAAGGTGTATCAGCGGGATGGCAGCTACTACCAACGACGCCACCAACTCGACGCTGAGGGCCGGGAAGTGAACGTGGTGGAAAAACAGATTCACTTCGTTCTGGGATCCGGGAATCACGGACGCACCTACCTCCACCGAACTGCGACAGGGGCTCTCCTGCAGCTGCCACTCGGATGGTACGCTCGGAAAGAGGGTCATTGGGGCATGAGCCCCGGCTATGATCGGCCAGATCACCAGGGCTTTCGGCGCCGAGTCAACCACGCCTGCATGTTCTGCCACAACGGATACCCCGAAATCGAACCAGGCTCCGATAGTAGCGGAACGGACCCGATATTCCCTGGGCAGATCGCGGAAGGAATCGACTGCCAGCGTTGTCACGGGCCGGGCCAACGCCATATCGAGATGGTGAAGCAGGGCAACCTCTTAGCGGCCCGCCTGGCGATCGTCAATCCGGAAAAACTGAGTCCGCCAAGACAGTTGGAAGTGTGTCTGCAGTGCCATCTGGAGTCCACTACCTCTCCGCTTCCCGCTATGTTGCGCCGCTACGATCGTTCGGCTTTCTCCTTTCGGCCAGGTGAGCCTCTCGGAGAGTACATGCTGCATTTCGAGCGCAAAGGGGCCAGCGGAAACGGCATCGACGTCAACCATGCGGGTTACCGCCTCCTCCAATCGGCCTGCTTCAAGAAGAGCGGGGGTCTGTTGACCTGCACCACCTGCCACAATCCTCATCATCCGGCCGCCAGTGAAAGCAGCCGTCAGAGATATCTCGAGGCCTGCAATGACTGCCACTCCACGGCTCTACGAAAGCTGATTGAGTCCAACCACCACACCGACTCGGAGAACTGCATCGAATGCCACATGCCCAGTCGGCGCACCGAAGATGTCGTCCACGCCGTGATGACGGACCACTACATCCAGCGGCGAAAACCTCCGCGAGATCTTCTCGCACCCCTTCGTGAAGATCAACAAAGCGGTCAGGCCCAGGCAGGGGAGGTGGTCCTCTACTATCCTCCTGGACCTCGGGCAACGGGGGACATCGAACTCTACCTGGCAGTGGCACAGGTCAAGCAAGGCAGCAATCTGGTCGCGGGCGTTCCGCGATTGGAAAAAGCCTTGAAGAAACAGCGACCCAAGCGAGCGGAGTACTATTTCGAACTGGCCGAGGCGTACTCAAAGCTGGGCCAGGTCGAGAAGGCAATTCCGATGTATGAGAAGGCTCTCAGCCGAAAGCCCGACCACCTGCCCAGCCTCCGCAGTCTGTGGGTAGCCCTGTCGGGACGAGGACAGTTCACCCGGGGGATGATGCTGATTGAGAAGACACTTCGAATTGCCCGGGATGACCCGGTGACACTCAGCCATCTCGGTTCCGGCTACCTGGCACAGGGGCTTCTGGACAAGGCAATCCAGACGCTCGAGACCACGGTTGGTCTAGATCCGGATCAGGCCGAAGCCCACAATAACCTGGGACTTGCTCTGGCTCAAAAACAACGACTGCCCGACGCAATCAAAGCTTTCCAGGAGGCGATCAGACACGAGCCCAACTTCGCCGAGGCACATCACAACCTGGGTCTCTACCGCTACCAACAGGATAGGGTTGACTCAGCCATCCTCTCCCTCCTGGAAGCGATTAGGCTGGACCCTGATCTGACCTCTGCCCACATCAATCTGGGAGTCGCACTGGCACGCCAGTCCAGAATCGAAGAAGCCATTTCCTCCTTCAGAAAGGCCACTCAGGTCGATCCCAATCAGGCAATCGCTCATCTCAATCTGGCTCTACTGCTCGACAGCCAGGGAAAACGGGAAGAGGCGATCCGGACGCTTGAGAAGGCGATACGCCTGAGTCCTACCGATAGAGGGCTACGAGAACAGCTCAAGAAACTCAAGGATTGAGTACCGATTACCAAGAGACAAGATACAAGATACAAACAAGGTTCAAGTTACAAGCTCCAAGCACCAAACTTGAGAGACCGCATTTGTACTTGGTGCTTGGAATTTGTTTGTGTCTTGTCTCTTGTATCTTTGCCCCGCCCATGCACCTAACCGCTCTCGACATTGCCGTGATCGTGGCCTACATGCTGGGCCTCTCCCTGATCGGGATCCATTTCTCCCGAAAGCAGACTTCGCGTGACGAATACTTCCTGGGGGATCGCAAGGTCTCCTGGTTCCTGGCGGGTGGCAGCGTCCTGGCCACCATCCTGTCGACCATCAGCTACCTCTCTGTTCCTGGCGAAATCATCCGATATGGGTTCGCCTACTGTTTCGGGCTTATCGTTGCGCCGCTGATCATTCCGATCGTGAACCGGATACTGATACCTACCATTACCCGGCTCCCCATCACCAGTGCCTACGAGTATCTGGAAAGGCGATTCACCACCGGGATCGGGAACATGGCCTCTGTCCTCTTTGTCCTGAAGGCCCTTATCTGGTCCGGAATCATTATCTATACGGCCAGCTTTGCGTTCGCCGAGATCTCGGGCTTCAACATCTTCTGGGTGATCGTCTTCCTGGGTGTCACCACTACCTTCTACACCAGCGTAGGTGGCTTTCGTGCTGTAATCTGGACGGACAACATCCAACTCTGGATTCTGCTGACGGGTGCGATTTGCATTCCCATCTACGTCGGCTTCTTGATCGGCTCGGGCCCGACCCAGTGGTGGGACACTTTTTCCCAGGCGGGAAGAGCCGAAATGCAGGTATTCAGCTTCGATCCAACCGTTCGCATCACGATCGTCGGGATCATGCTCAATATCTTCTTCTGGAATATCTGTGCCAACGGCGGTGATCAGGTCGCGATTCAGCGGTATCTGAGCACGCCCGATCTGAAGGCAGCGCGACGATCCGTCTGGGTCTATGCCTGGTCCAATTTCATTCTATACGCGACCCTGGCGGTCTGTGGACTCTCTTTGTTCGCCTACTATGCACACGTTTCGGACCTCCCAGTCGAAGAGTTCCAGGTTCAGGTCGCTCCCGAGGGGGATCGCCTGATGCCGCGGTTCATCGCCCAACAGCTCCCCTCCGGGGTTTCGGGTCTGCTGATGGCGGCCCTGCTGGCGGCAGCCATGTCCAGTCTGAGTTCGGCCATCAACTCCGTTTCCGGTGTGTTGATGAAGCATTTCTTCGGTCGCCGGGACACCGACCAGAAGTCTCTTTCGATCGACAAGAAAGTCGCGTTTCTGGCAGGCATCTTCGGAATCGCTATCGCATCCGTAATCGCCACGATCATGCAGGCGTCGGAGTGGAACATCCTGGACCTGAGCGGACGGGTGAACGATGTCTTCGTGGGTCCGGTTGCGGTCCTCTTCTTCGCGGGGATCCTCTTCCCGAGGGTTGGCAAACAGGCCGTGATATTGGGCTTCCTGATCGCCGTCGGTTCGAGCCTGTTCATCAGCTTCGGCAAGGAGTGGTTCGGACTGGAGAAGGCCATTTCCTGGATGTGGGGGATCCCCTTTTCCTTCCTCGTGGGCCTGCTCTTTGCGAGATTGCTCGGCTCCTTCTTCGCGGCTCCTCCCGCCGAGCGGGTGGACGGTCTTACCTTTAAAGATCGGGCTCGGAGCTAAGGGCTTGAAAAATCAGACTCTTGTCCACAACCCATTCAGGGTTGCAGACAAAAGGGCGGCGCCATTCACCCAGGGTTCGGTAACCCTAAGCTGAGACTTCATTTGGCTAGGAGATCATGCAAGAGCGGTTCCGGCATACCGATGCCGGAAACAAACGACCAAGTGGACGGTGACCCGTTCGACCCACTGGCCGCATGTCCCGATCGGTGATCGGGACCGCTCCTTTGCAGTCACGGCTCTGTCTCGGGCGGTAGTGACAATTACGGCAGTCGTAACGAAAGTTTGTTTCTCGAATGGGGCAGCGCAGCGGGGGCGGGACTACGCTGAAACTTCGATAAGTCTGTGCCAGTGAAACGTGGCTTCGGTCTCCAGGCCGAAGTCTTCCATTTTCGAGCCTCTTGGCTCGAAGCACGGCGGCCTGGAGACCGCCACCACGTCCTGGGCTACACGCAACAACGCCTTCGGCGTAGTAGGAGATGGAGAAGTTTTCCCCACAATGATCAGCGTCAGCTGGTGGCCCCACTGGGCTGGAGGACGGAATCCCTTCAGGATTCACCCCTAGAAGCGGTTTGACTCACCCAGGGTAGCTACAATACCCTTTTCCCAGTCCAACATGTTCCGGATGTCTCTCGCTCCTTCGCTCGCATTCTTTACCCTGTTCGTCCTGCTGTTGAACATACGGGTCCTCGCAGGTGGGATCCGATTCATCGATGCAACAGCCTCGTCTGGCCTCGAGTTCGAGCACTTCAATGGCGCCTCCGGCGATTTCCGTTTACTCGAGATCATGGGATCCGGCGTCGCCCTGCTGGACTTCGACCAGGACGGATATCTGGATCTGTTTCTCGTCAACGGGTCGAGCATCCCGGACTGGAAGAAGACCGATCCTGCCAACAGGCTCTTTCGCAACCGGGGCGACGCTACTTTCGCCGACGTCACCGAGAGCTCTGGCCTGATCACCAGGAGCTATGGGATGGGCACCGCGGTTGGGGACTACGACAATGACGGAGACCCGGATCTCTGTGTGACCGGCTATCCTCGGAGCTATCTCTTTCGGAACGACGGCGACGGAACCTTTAGCGATATTTCGGCCATGGCCGGCATAGAGAATCAGGGACATTGGGGCTCGAGCGCCGGCTTCGTGGACTTCGATCGGGATGGGTTCCTCGATCTCTTTGTCTGCAACTATGTCTCCTACCGACCCCAGGACGAGTCCAGCTGCGGCAACGGAGATCACCGAAACTACTGCCACCCGACCACTTTCGAAGCCGACTTCAGCGTCCTCTATCACAACCGGGGAGACGGGACCTTCGCCGACGTCAGCGTGGCGAGCGGGATCGCGGCAAGCAAAGGCAAAGCGCTCGGTGTGGCATTCGCCGATTTCGACGGCGACCACTATCCCGACATCTTCGTGGCCAACGATACCCTGGCGGACTTCCTCTTCAAGAACAATCAGGACGGCACCTTCGAGGAAGTGGGGTTCGCGAGTGGGGTGGCTCTCGATGAGAATGGAGAACCCAGAGCGGGTATGGGGACCGACTTCGGAGACTATGATGGAGACGGCAGGTTGGATCTCCTGGTCACTAACTTTGCCGACGAGGGAAATGCCCTTTTTCGAAACGAAGGCGGATTCTTTACTGACGTTAGCTTCCGCTCCGGTATTCACGAGAAGAGCTATTTGAAGGTGGGGTTTGGGACCGGGCTCTTCGACTGCGACAACGATGGGGACCTGGATGCCTTCATGGCCAACGGGCACATCGATCCTCTGATCAAGCAGATCCGAGACTACGTTTCCTTCAAGCAGGAGAATCTGCTCTACGAGAACATTGGGGGCCGCTTTCGGGAAACCTCGTTTCAATCAGGCAGCTGGTCCACGGTGAAAGACTTGAGCCGAGGAGCAGCCTTCGGTGATATGGATAACGATGGAGATGTGGATATTGTCGTGACCAACAATGGCAGCAAGATCAACCTGCTACGAAACGAAGGCGGGAATCAGAAGAACTGGCTCATCGTAAAGTTGGTCGGAGTCAAAAGCAATCGCGACGGGATAGGGGCCGAGGTCCGAGCGCGAATCGGAGAATCTGTTCTTCATCGGCGGGTTGAAACTGCGTCCAGCTACCTGGCCAGCCAGGATCCGCGGCTGCACCTGGGGCTGGGCGATGCCGAAGAGGTCAGCGAACTCGAAGTCGACTGGCCCAGCGGCACCCGCCAGAAGCTTCGTAATCTCGAGGCCAACCGTATTCTGACCATCACGGAGAAGTAACGACATTTAGGGTCTGTAAGGAAATAACCGATGCACTTTGGCGCGAGCGCCGTGGGGGCAGAGGGGAGGCGCCGCGCCGCAGGCGATGCCACTGCGCATCTTCCAGGAGCGGCAACAAAGCAGATGCCCCCGCGCCGCCGCGCCCCTGCGGGCTGGGGTCCCCAGCAAAGTGTATCGGTTATTTCCTTACAGACCCTTACCCCACTTGACACGTACCGACCATCTTGTTCCCATACGGAGGGTCCATGAGAAAGACATTGTCCCGGCAGAACCTGGTTGCAGCCATGCAGGACGTCGGGCTGGGAGAGGTGGGCCGTCTCCTGATGCACAGCTCTCTGCACAGCTTGGGACAGGTGGACGGGGGGGCCGAGACACTCATCGACGCGCTCCTCGAGGTACTGGGTGAGGAAGGCACCCTGATGGTCCCCACCTTCAACTACAACCTGGAGTTGGACGTATTCGATCCAGCCACGGTGCGCTCCCAGACGGGACTGATCCCCGAAACCCTGAGGAAGCGGCCCGAGGCGATCCGCAGCCTGCATCCCAACTACTCCGTGGCAGCCATTGGCAAGGACGCCGAGGAGCTCACCCGGGAACACTGGAAGGCCGAGGCGACTGGAGTCGGTTCTCCCATCGATCGCATCGCCCGGTTGGGAGGATCCATTCTGCTGCTGGGGGTCAAGCATGATACCGACTCCAGCATGCACGTCGGCGAGGCCTATGCCGAGGTGCCCTATCGAGGCGTCCCCTTCGATCCCAGTTGGCCTCGAACCGCGAAGGTCAGAACACCCGATGGAGAGATCGTCCCCGTGGACCTCCACGACGAACCCGGCTGCAGCACCGGGTTCGGGATTATCGAGATGCCTTTGCGCCAAAGAGGCATGATCCGGGACTTCAAGATCGATCGCGCCAAATGCCAGCTGGTAAAAGGCCAGAACGTCATCGAGGCCACGGTGGAGATCCTCGAGCAGAGAATGGACGCCCTACTCTGCAGCAACCCACAGTGCTTCTTCTGTCCCCGGGCACGGGAGAAGGTACGAATCCGGCGGGAGTCAGGATGAGAGGGCACTGCGAGTCCGGTCGACGCGGCTTTCTGAAAGCCCTCGGCGCTTTCGTTCTGTCACCACCGGGTCTGGTGCAGCAGGGTCAGGACGCTCCACCTTCCCCTCCCGCTGAGGCTGCCGAAACGAAATGGCTGACCCCGGCGACTGAGTTTTTCGTCCGCAACCATCTGGGAGTGCCGACCATCAATCGAGAAGATTGGAAACTGGTCCTGGAAGGAGCGGTTGCTCGACCTCTCGAGTGGACCTACACTGAGCTGCAACGACTGTCCAAGGTCTCGAGCACGGTCACTCTGGAGTGCGCCGAGAACCTTCCAGGAGGTCGAAAGGTGGGGAATGCCCGCTGGACCGGTGTTCCGCTGGCGACCCTGCTGGAAGGCGCCGGAGTCGAAGCAGGCGCGCGTGAGGTGGTTCTGGAGGGAGCCGATCGGGGCCTGGATGAGCACGAGATGGTTCCGGTCGCCTATGCCCGGAGTCTCCCCCTGGAACAGGCACGGTCCGCTGAGACCCTCGTGGCTCTGGAGATGAACGGGCAGCCCCTGACCCCTGCGCATGGCCACCCAGCGCGAGTGATCGTGCCGGGCTGGTACGGGATGGCCCACGTCAAGTGGCTCACGCGAATCCGAGTGGTGAGCGAGGCCTTCCAGGGCTTCTATATGTCAAAACGCTATTTCACTGCGCGACGCCATCCCAATACGGGAGAACACATTCTCACCCCCGTGTCGCGCATGGGGATCAAGTCGCAGATCTACTACCCAAAAGAGGGGCAGGTCTTGAACCCGGGCTCTTGTCTCATCAAGGGAGCTGCCTGGGCGGGCTGCCGCCCTGTCGAGCGAGTTGAGATCAGCACCGATGAGGGAAGCACGTGGATAAGAGCTCGTTTGGCCAAGGAACAGGCCCCCTGTGCCTGGGTCCACTGGTCCCATCTGTGGGAACCGCCTTCGACCGGTGGCTTTGCAGTCCAGGTCCGGGCCTTCGACGACCGAGGACAGACCCAACCGCTCGCTGAGGATCTGGGTCGCATCAATCGCTACGACAACCGCTGGCTCCATCGGGTCCGCTTCAGCGTCTCGGAGGCGCTCTTCGAGAGGACTGACAGCAGATCCGGGGAATTCCCTTGAGACCGGGACCGACTGGGATTGTGTTGGCAAGCCTGCTCTGGGTTGCTCCCGTCACGCCCCATGCTGTCGAGGTAATCTTCGTGGACAGGGCGGCTGCTGCAGGCATCACCCTGAAGGACATGTCTGGAGGGCCAGAAAAGAAAGCGGTCCTGCAGACGCTGGGACATGGGGCTGCCTGGTTCGACTACGACTCTGACGGCTGGCTGGATCTGTATCTTCCCAACGGTTCAACCCTTGACAAGATTGAGGGACGAGACCCGGAGCCGCCCCCCGGGGGTCGACTCTACCGCAATCAGGCTGACGGGACGTTCAAGGATACCACCCAGGCATCAGGCATCGAGACTGGCACCCTCTGGGCCATGGGAGTGGCTGCCGCCGACGTGGAAAACGACGGGGATCCCGATCTCCTCATTACCGGATTTGGCAGGAATCTCTTTTTCAGGAACCGTGGGGACGGGACGTTCGAAGAGGTCAGCGGAGAGAGCGGAGTCGAGGGCAGCGGCTGGGCGACGGGTGCCGCTTTCGGGGACTACAACGGCGATGGCTTCCTGGACCTCTACATCGCCCGCTACGTGGAGTTTTCTGTCGATAACTATCCAACCGGCTGCCTGTTTTCCGGCATCCCCGTTACCTGTGGCCCCAATCGTTATCGCGGGAGCCCGGATCTTCTCTATCGAAACAACGGCAACGGCACCTTCACCGATGTCTCCGCAGCTTCTGGTATTCGCAGCGGTGAGGCCTATAACGGGCTCGGAGTAATCTTCCTGGACTACGATAACGATGGCCTCCAGGACATCTACGTGGCCAATGACGCCACTCCCGCCAACCTCTGGAAAAACAATGGAAATGGAACCTTCAGCGACCATGCAGTCCTGGCGGGATGTGCTTTCAGCGGCGACGGCAGAGAACAGGCCCGAATGGGTGTGGATGCAGGCGACTTCGACCACAGTGGTCATCTGTCTCTCTTCACCACCAACTTCTCAGGTGATATCAATACCCTCTTCAGGTCCAACCGGGATGGGACCTTCTCCGACCAGACAGGCCCGCTTGGTTTGGGGTCCCCCAGTCTCCTGTATCTAGGCTGGGGAACAGGATTCATCGATTACGACAACGACACCTGGCTCGATGTCTTCGTGGTCAATGGGCACCTTTATCCGGAAGTTGAGCGCCTTGACTACAAGTATCTCCAATCCAAGCTGCTCTTTCGGAACACCGGTACCAGCCGCTTTCAACAGACGACGGATAAGGTTGGCGCTGACTTCAGCCGTCCCTCCGGGGGGCGAGGTGCCGCCTTTGCGGATTTCGACAATGACGGCGATTTGGACGTGGCCGTGACCAACATCGACGGGCTCCCCGAACTGCTCAGAAACGACGGGGGCAATCGGCAGCACTTTCTGACCCTGCGCTTGGTTGGAACTCGAAGTAACCGAGACGGGGTCGGAGCTCGAGTCAAGGTCAAGACTGGAACCACGGTTCAGATGAGGGAAGTCCGGAGTGGAGGAAGCTTCATGTCACACAACGATCTGCGGCTCCATTTCGGGCTGGGAAAGGCTCCGGCTGCCGACGTCGCCATCCGCTGGCCCAGCGGTCAGACCGAGGAGCTGGAGAACCTCAAGGCCAATCATTTCTACACGGTGAGGGAGTCGGAGGGAGTAATTGGGAAACAGACTCAATCCATACGTCTTCCCTAGCCCGGCCTGCCGATACAGGAGAGTGACAAAGGGGCGACGACGCTATAGAGTTACCTCAAGAAGAGTGGTCCAAGTCGCCCGCTCGAGGGCATACTTCACCAGGACCGAGGAGGAATAAGAATGTTCGTCTGTCGTGCCTTCCGTTGTTTTCAGTCGCTGATCCTGCTGCTGGGTGTCTTCACCACCTGGGGACAGAGCAACACCATCGATGTGGGTTCCCAGAAGCAGCTGTTCATCGACGATCATGTGATCGATTCCCTTCAGGGCGTCTACCGGATCATGAACCAACCTCTTAAGTACGCGGGCAATCCGATCATCCAGATGGACCGGTGCTGGGAGGCCGACATGCACTTCGGCAACTCTCCCAACCTTGCCTACGATCCCGATCGGGGCGTTTACCAGATGTGGCAGCAGGCGGTGAACTACAACTGGTCGGACAACCTGGTCGCCTATTACGAATCTCGAGACGGTCTCCATTGGGACAAGCCCTTGGTGGGCCAGTTCGACTATCACTCTCCCTGGTGCAAGGGAGAGCCGTCTCGAAACCATAACTTCGTGTTCGGAAAGACGGTGGGTGCCAGGGCTCCTGGAGTGGCACGTGACGAGCACGAGTCGGATCCCCAGAAGCGCTACAAGATGCTCTACCGTCACAACAGCAAGGACCCGGAACAGAACGGAGTCTGGGCGGCCCACTCGCCCGACGGGATTCGATGGCAGCACTACGAAGACATCAATCCGGTTTTGTTGAACAACGACACCCACCAGGTTTTCTTCTGGGATCCCAAGCGTGAGCTCTATGTGGCTCACATTCGTCTCTGGCCTCCAATTTTCAAGGACCACCCTCTCTTTCAGGGGACTAGACGGGAAGGCAGGGTGAGAACTGCCGGGATCGCAACCAGCCCCGATTTTCTGAACTGGGATGCGCCCAAAGACATGAAGGATCCGGTAGAGGTAAACCAGAAGTACATCCTGGTTCCTCCGGACGAGCAGGACGCACCCTGCACCGGCGGCTTCTATACGTTCGCGACCCTACTCTATGAAGGCATCTATATTGGTTTCCTGACCCCCTATCACATCTGTCCCGAAATGGAGCCGATGACTCCTCCCAGCCGAAACCTGGCTCGCAATCCATGGCTGGATCGCATCGACATCCAGTTGGCCTTCAGCCGTGACGGAACGACCTGGCAAAGGGTGGGTCAGCGGCGGCCCTTCATCCCCAATGGTCCTGAGGGCAGCTACGACGCCGGGATGATCTTCGTAGCCCAGCCACCGGTGGTGCGCGAGGACCGGGGCGAGATCTGGCTCTACTACACCGGCTTCGAGAAGGGGCATTGGGGAGTGAACCGGGGCGAGAATCAAGAAAGCTCCCAGAACTTGGCGATCCTACGCCTGGACGGGTTCGTCTCGCTGGCGGCGGGCCAGGGTAGCTTCACCACCAAGCCTTTGAGGTTCTCGGGAACGCAGCTGAGGGTGAACGCGGCCACGACGGGAGACCAGGGAAGCGTTTAGGTTGAGATTCTGGATCCCGACACGGGTCAGCCCTTCCCCGGCTACTCGCAGCAGGAGTGCGAAGTTTTCCAGGGAGATTCGCTCGATCACAGCTTCAGCTGGAAGGAGAGGAGCGATCTGACTCCCCTGGCTGGACGCACCGTCCAGCTTCGATTCCACCTCAAGCGTACCAAGGTCTTCTCCTTTCAGTTCTCCTCCAGCTGAGGAGTGAGGCGTGCTGAATGGATCCAGTCACGCACGAAGTGGGATGAAGGGCTTTCCTTTATCCCTTCTGTTAGCGGCGGTGTTCTGGACCGGGTCCTGCCGAAATTCGTCACCGGAAGAGGGGGAAAGGGTCGAGGCGGTGCCCGCCGCTGGGATTTCCCTGCCGGCTGGCTCCTTCCGGTTGACGTTTGGCTTGAAGGACACCGTTCAGCAGTCCTGGAATGGGCATCTTGTACCCTCCGAAGGACAGAGGTTACAGGTCCAGGCCGGCCGCTTTCGGGCCCACAATTACGGGCTTTCCCAAGATCCGAAGTTTCCCAACGACTTTGTTCGTGACACGCTGAGCTGGATCTGCAGCACCCGCCAGGTGTGGATGCGCTACAGCAAGGAGTTCCGACTCCAGTCTCCAACCCTCCTGCTACACGTCTGGGAGAACCCGGGACGCGACCCCATCAGGGTGAAAACGAAGCAGGGAGACTTCAGCCTTTACCCTGACCGGCTCCAGCCCTTTGAGCCGGAGCTGTTCCTGGAGGGAACGGTTCGGGTGGAGCGAGTGCCCCCTGCCGCGAGAATTGCATCAGAACGGAAAGCTCAGCAGGACTTTCCCTCCCTTCTGTCGTCGGCTTCGGGGAGTCTCTGGGTCGCCTGGCAGGAGTACCGGGACGACGCCGATGCTGTCTGCGTCCGCAAAAGAGTGGGTGACACCTGGGGACCGGTGTTCGTCCTTATCCGCGGGGCCGACGTACTCGAGACCGCTGTTGGGGAGGACGCCGTAGGGCGCATCTGGGTGATCTGGTCCATGCAGGTCGATGGTAACTGGGACCTCTATGGGCGTTTCTTAGAGGAAAGCGGTTGGTCTTCCGTCAAAAGGCTGACCGAAGATCCTTCTCCCGACGCCTACCATCGGGTCGTTTCCGACTCCGGGGGTTACCTGTGGGTCTTCTGGCAGAGGACGGTGGGCGATTACAGCCAGATATTTACCAAGAGCTTCGACGGCCAACAGTGGTCAGAGGAGACCCTGGTGAGCCAGGGAGAATCAGCCTCGGGGAACAACTGGCTTCCCGCCGCAGCCGCTGGATCGGACGGATCGATCGCCGTAGCCTGGGACGGCTACGCCTCGGGCAACTATGATGTCTACTTGCGGCGGTTCAGGAACGGCGCCTGGGGAAAGGTCCAGGCGGTGACGGACAGCGAGCGCTTTGAGGCCCATCCCGCCGTGGCTGTCGACGAGAAGAACCGAGTGTGGCTGGCCTGGGAGGAGTCGGGGCCGGAGTGGGGGAAGGACACGGGTAAGCTGGCGATAAGTCAGGGTGTGGGGTTGCACCAGGGTCGGTCGATCCGGGTGGTTTGCCTTGAGGGGGACAAGATGCGGGCTCCGGCAGGGCTGCTCTCAGATGTTCTGCCCGGGAACTGGGACTTACCCCATCTGGCCATCGATTCGGACGGGAGCCCCTGGCTCTTCCTGCGCCGTATGAGCAGTCGCCGGCCGGATTCACCCGGCACTGTTTACTGGCCGCGCTGGGACATCTTCTGCACCCGCTATAACGGCTCCCAATGGGGCGAGTTGATGTCTGTGCCACACAGCAGCGGACGCAAGAACATGAGGCCCTCCTCGACGCTGGACTCCGAGGGTCGCCTCTGGGCGGTGTGGCCCACCGACAACCGCAGCACCAAGTTCCACCTGCAGCAGCACGGACAAATCCTGGTGGGCCGGTTTGACAGTCCATCGCTAAGCTCGGCGCTGGAGTTGAAGGCCTACGAGTCGGAGCCGTCCCCGCAGTTTGATCGCATCCATCCTGATGAGGCAAAGGAAGTCGAGCGGATTCGATCTTACAGGATCCAGCTGGGAGGAAAGAGCTACTCCATCTATCGGGGCGACATGCACCGGCACACGGATCTCTCCATGGACGGAGGCAGGGACGGCTCCCTCCTGGACACGTACCGCTATGCCCTTGACGCAGCCCGGTTGGATTTTCTGGGAATCACGGATCACAACGATGACGTGGAGGAGCCCTACAGCTGGTGGCTCAGCCAGAAGGTCGCCGATTGCTTCCAGTTGGAGAATTTCGTCGCCTTCTACGCCTACGAGCGGTCGCTCGCGTATCCCAACGGGCATCGAAATATCTTCTTTACACGGCGAGGCATCCGGATCCTTCCCATCCTGGCCTGGGGAGAAGGTGAAGGCTGGGAGGGCTCGGAAAGGCTGTTCTGGTATTTGCGCCGAAACGACGGAACCTCGATCCCCCACACGACGGCCACCGGAAGTGGAACCGACTGGCGGGACAGCGACCCGAAGGTAGAGCACCTGGTCGAAATCTTCCAGGGGATGCGCGACACCTACGAATACCCTGGGGCGCCCAGTCCGAAGACGCTGAAGCCGAGTCCGACTCTGGCCCAGGACGACAGCCCTCCGAGGCGCTTCGGCTCGATCTGGAATGCACTCGCCAAAGGACTGAGGCTGGGGTTTGTCGCCTCTTCGGACCA
This sequence comes from Acidobacteriota bacterium, assembly GCA_965222655.1. Lineage (GTDB taxonomy): Bacteria > Acidobacteriota > UBA6911 > RPQK01 > JAJDTT01 > CAUZIZ01. Next base: position 253,529 of record CBDCUP010000019.1, on the reverse strand, counting down.
CCACTCGACTCACATCAGCTACGCCTGCCTGATCGCTGAAAAGCTATCCCTGGACGGTCTCCTCGAAGCCATCCGGGCCCGCCGGGCCTATGCTGCCACAGACAATATCATTCTCGACGTTCGCTACTTCGGTTCGAATGGAGAGCACTTGATGGGTGAGCAGTTCGCCAGTGAGGTCCCCGTGCGAATCAAGGCCCGGATCGTCGGAACCGATCGGATTGACCGAGTCGATCTCATCAGGAACAACGAAATCATCTACACCATCTCACCCAATCGACCCGAAACAGCCTTCGACTTCGCCGAGACAGATGCGCTACCAGGGGAGAGTTACTACTATGTGCGGGTGATGCAGGAGGACGGAGAGATGGCGTGGGGCTCTCCAGCGTGGGTCACCTACGGCGAGTAAAAACACACCCGGACTAACCTGAAACTTCATTTGTGAATCCGGAGGGAAGAAGGACATAACCTATTGATTTGGTGATCTTTGCTGGGCGTCGGAGACGAGGGTGCTGAAATCGAGCAGAAACGCGATCTACTGGGGTTAGATTGATCTATAAACTGAATTGGGATGCCGCGAGGGATTCTGTGGGTAAATCCTACGCCGAAGGCGTTAGTGCGCGTAGCCCAGACATCTGAGGTTTCAAGTCAAGTGTTTTTTCAAGTTTTTTTTCAGCCGGTTGCATTTTTTTCCACAGCTTGATTGCTCTCTACAAGAAGGCCAGCAAAGGGGCGTTGTTCGCCTTCAAAGAAGCCACATAAATGGCGTCGTCGTAGGGGACCCGGTTCTTCCAGCAGCGGTAGATTATGCGCAGCCACTTGAAGGCCAAAGAGCGCACCGCGACGTGATGATCTTTCCCTTGGCTGAGCTGCATCTGGTAGAACGCTTGCGCCCAGGGGCACCAGTGCCGGGAGTGAGCGGCGAATTCGTGAACGCCCTGGCGGACGAACTTGGGACAGGCCCAACGGTAAGACACGATGCGGGTCTTGCCACTGCTTCGCAGCAGGGGGGCGATGCCGGAGACGGTCTGTACCTCCGCGGCGCATTGGAAACGATCCCGATCCTCCCCAAAGAGAGTTAAGAGCCGCGGTCCCAGAGCCTTTCCAGAGCCGGGCAGACTGCTGAAAATGAAATGGTCGGGGTGGTGGTTGAAGAGTTCCTCGATTTTGGCATCAAACCGCTGGATGGACTCATTCAAGTGCAGGATCTGTCCCGCCAAGCTCTGAGTCATCAGGCTAGCCGCCGTCACAATGGCCGCATCGTGGGTCAGCGCCCGGGCCTGCTTGATCTCCTCCAGCTTGGAGTGCAACTTTTCGCTGCCCCCCACCCGATGGCTCTTGAGAAAGCGGCGAATCGTGGTCGGCTTGACCCGCTGCAAGGCCTCAAGGCTGGGCCAACGGTTCAGGAAATCACAGGCCGTCTTCCCTTTGAGCGGGCCGACCCATTTCAGGGCCTGAGGAAAGTAGTTCTTCAAGTTGGCGGTCCACTGATTGGTCAAGTCCGCGCGCAGATCGACCAGCTTGCGCCGTTGCTCGGACAACAGGCGCAGGGAGCGCACCTCCGGCGATTCGGGTTCCCACAATCGAATCCGTTCCCGATGCTTGAGCAGGTAGTCCAGCACCAGATCCGCATCCCTCGGGTCGTCTTTGCCTCCACTGGGATAGAAGGCTCCACGGTAGCGGCTCAAGGACTTCGGGTTGATCGGGTAGATCAACACAAAATCGTAATCCATCAGCGCATACAGCAGCGCTCCCCGGCTCTGTTCGACGGCGATCGCGACCCAGCCGCCTCCGCTCCTTTCTCTCAGCCCGTTGATCCAGCTCTGCAGGGCCTCCGGTGTTTGTTTGACGTCGCCGGTCTCGATTTCGCTCGAGCCCGACATCCGCAGCGCGTAGGCATGCTCTTGGTCGGCCCAGTCCAGGCCCACCCACACTCCAATGGTCTGCTCCTCAATCGGCTTCATGGCTCCTCTCCCCTTCTCTGGTGTTTCGTCGGACGCAAACCGGGGGCGGCGAATTCCTTATAGAAGTCCTCCTGAGCGGACAGCATCTGAGTATTCGTCCAAATCCGGCCCAGGGTCCGTCCGAAAGTCTGGGCTTAATCGTCCTCCCGATAAGGGTTGCCATTCGTGACGGACCCGAGCGTCTTGGGAGTCGACTATCGAGCTCCCGACTCCACACTTTTGCACACCATCCACACCTTCCACAAAGAAAGAAAAAAGTAGCAAAAAAGAAAGAAAGGCGGCTACGGCTACTTGCCGCTCCCATCTTCCCGATCTCAGTACCTTCCCAACTATAAGGGTTGGCGATGCGGAGCGAAGCGAGCTACCCTGGGTCAAGGTCGTTGAAAAAAGTGGCTTACCCCGAAGGGGTTATTGCCGACCGGAAACGCGTTTGCAATAACGCTTTCAGCGTAGAAAAGGCAGGCGGCTCGAACCCAGGGTAGCTCGCTTCGCATTGCAACCCTGGGCTACGCGCAGTAACGCCTTCGGCGTAGGGAACGCCTCCTGAAATCAGGCCAAGTTTCTTTCTCGAATGGGGCCAGTGCTTCCTGGGGGCGGGACTAAGCTGAAACTTCATTTTGGTTAGGAGATCATGCAAGAGTCGCCAATGACAGAGCCGTGACTGCGAAGGAGCGGTCCCGGCATAAGGATGCCGGAACCAACGGACCAAACGGACGGTGGCCCATTGGACCCCGTTTGCTGCATGTCCCGATCGGTGATCGGGACCGCTCCTTTTCAGTCACGCCTCTGTCATTGGCGGTAGCGACAATCAGGGCAGACATAACCAAAGTTTCTTTCTCGAATGGGGCCAGACAATAAGCCAAACTGCCGAGAATACGCCACAGCCTTCACCAAAATGTCAAGGACTCGTAGACCTCGGAGGAACCGAGATCAGGTTTACTCTTCAAAACAATGGAGCTCTTGGACACGATTTGACGGATCGCATACGATCCCCTGAGCCTTCGAACTGGGAAGCTCCGCGCTCGACCGTTCTGAATCGCTGTCGATGCGCTCCAACTCATGACGGCAACAAGTACCGATGACGATCAGTCTGGCAACAGGTAATTCTCTGGATCGGTTTCAGGGCCTTCACGGCGTTGACTACTGGGCAATTGGCCTCTATCTGGGCGCCGTGGTAGTGCTCGGATACTACTTCAGCAGGCGACAAAGCAATACAGATGAGTACTTTCTGGCGGGCCGGAATATGCCCTGGTTCGCGGTGGGATTGAGCCTGTTGGCCTCGATCCTCTCTACCATCACCTACCTCTCCACTCCGGGAGAGATCATCAAGAACGGTCTGGGAGCCAACTCGCGACTACTATCCTATCCCTTGGTGTTCGTGGTGGTAGGCTACCTAGTGGTCCCCTTCTACATGCGACTTCGGGTCACCACGGCCTACGAACATCTGGAGAAGCAGTTCGACCTTGCCACACGGCTTTTCGGCGCCTCCATCTTCATCCTGATTCGCCTGGCCTGGATGGGCACCATCGTGTTCACGGCCGCCGGTGCCCTGGCCACCATCAGTGGCCTCTCCTTCACCACGGTGGTGCTGGGAGTGGCGGCGGTGGGCACCGTCTACACCACCCTGGGAGGCATGAGGGCCGTCATCTGGACCGATGTGGTGCAGTTCTTCATCCTCTTCGGCGGCGCCCTCTTCACCATACTCTACGTTGTCTACGACGCTGGAACCGGGCCTCTCACCTGGTGGAATGACATCTCAGCGGCCGAGATGGAGCCGCAACCGATTTTCAGCCTCGATCCGACGGTTCGGCTGAGCTGGGTGGGGATGATCAACTGGGTGTTTTTCTGGTGGATCTGTACTGCCGGCGGCGATCAGGTAGCGGTTCAGCGCTACTTGAGCACCGGTTCGGCGGCTTCGGCCCGTCGAGCCTTCGCCTGCAACCTGACAGCCAGTGTGATCATGGCGCTGCTCCTGGGTCTCTGTGGGATGGCACTCTATTCCTACTACCAGGCCCAGCTCCCCTCTGATGCGGACAGCGTCTTTCCCCACTTCATTCGACACGTTCTCCCGCGGGGTCTGGCAGGTTTGGTAGTGGCGGCCCTCTTTTCTGCTGCCATGTCCAGCCTGGATTCGGGGATCAACTCTGTCTCTTCGGTGGTCATCACCGACTACTATCAACGTCTGCGTAAGACCGCAGCCAGCCCTCGTGGCGAAATGGCCCTGGCCCGGGCGGTCACCGTCGCCGCCGGGGTCTTCGCCATCCTGACCTGCTTTCTCCTGGACTCAGTTCCGGAGGACAAACGGGGAAACCTCTTTGACGTCACCGGAAGGATCAGCAGCTTCCTGGTGGGTAGCCTGGGAGGAATGATGTTCCTGGCCATCCTGAAGATCCCCTGTAGCGGTCGGGTGGCCATGGGCTCAACCCTGCTGGGAATGTCGGTGGGCCTGGTCTGGGCGCAAGGACACTGGCTCTTTGGATTGCAGGAACTGGCATGGATGTGGGTGATCCCACTTTCCAGCCTGGTTACCTTTGGCTCTGCCCTGGCCATTTCGTGGCTCTTCCCCACCCGATCCTGACCGAGCCAGCTGGAAGGGAAGGGGCGATGCGAGTCGGCTGGCGGGAAAACCGGTCAAGCTCCGCTTCTATCTGGAAAGAGCGAAACTTTTCTCATTCCAGTTCGATCAAGGGGGTTGAGAACGCCATCCGCTTCAATTCGGAGAGGGCTTAGCCCGCATTTCTCATCGCTTGTCGTAGCGAGGCGCCACAGGGGCCGTCCTGGCAAGGCTTGCGACCGAGCCCACCGCAGTCGTACTTTGACAGTACGTCGAGAAGGCCGACCGAGCGAAACACAGCCAGGGCGGATGATTGCGGGGCCGCAGTAGACCAGCGATGAGAAATGCGGGTTAGGGCAAGGGCAAGAAGAGGCTGGCACACATACTCCATTTAAAATGGAAGGGAGCACTTAGTCGTCGTCGACCATGTGATAGACGAGCGGCTGAACATCGGCAGGAAGTCGGGCATAGACAGACGCTGGAATGGGCTCGACCTTGGGGTCCACGTCGGCTCCTCCCTGGTCGTCCACGATCTGCTTACGGTCGCGGCTCCCTAGGCGAAGTGGATTCAGATTGACCCACCAGGGGGCGTAGCGAACGAGCACTCCAACTCTCTCCTCCTGGGTCCGATTCGGGGCGATGGCGTGCCAGGTTCTCGCATCGAAGACCCCTACATCACCCGGCTCTCCCTCCAGTTGCGACTCTCCCTCATAGATGGCATCGGGATCGAGATCGGTACCGGTTCGAGGAGCGTTGTTTCTCTTGTGACTCCCAAGAAGGACAATTGTGCCACCATTCTCCTGAGTGTAGCTGGAGAGCATCCACATCGTGACCAAGTTCATCACTACGTCAGGATAGGGCACGTGAACCCGACTGAACTGGTTCTGGTTATAGGGCCAATCCGCATGCACTTCTCCACGCTTGATACCAGGACCATTGATGATCCCGGTGAGTATCGAGATGCGTGCATTGTCGCCGAAGAGCTCATTGACCAGTTCCATGATCCTGGGATGGGTCAGATATGGCGCAATAGCCTGATTGAGACGCAGGAAGCCAGTCACGTAGCCTTGAGGCAATGGGACCGAGGTGTGTTTCCTCACCGTCGCGGCAACGCTTTCCCGGATCGCTCCTACTTCGTCAGGAGGAATAACCCCTTTCAGAACGACCAAACCGTCTCGGCGCAGAATGTCGAGTGGCCTTTCAGTCATGTCGGTACCTTCCGTTAGAGATGGAAACATGATACTCGAGCTGGTCAATACTCTTCCAGCTCGGCAAGAATGCGACAATCGGATCTCTCTCGACGAACGCCTGCACCAAGGTCAGACCGCCAGGTGATCGGGTGTAAGGGACTCAGTCTTCACTCCAATTTCTTGAACCGCCTCGATCCTTGGAATTAACGCCCGTATAATCAGTAACTTAAGGATCGTTTGGTACGGGCTAGCGCCTTCCAGGTCAAAGGGGGGATCAACAATGCCGGGGTCGGCGGAGTGGGGAGAGATCTGTGGCAGACGCTCAGGCGTGCTTTCTTGAAAGGGGCGGGGACGACTCTCCGCCCCTTTTTTCTCAAGGCACCAAGTCCCAAGAGACCAAATCCCAGACAAATCTCAAGAACCAATCCCCAAACGAGAAGCGTGAGCATGTCCTGATGATAGGGCTTGGCCCAGCCGAACTCGGGAGGCTGGACGGTGAGCGGTATCCGGGACGGAGACGCAGATCAGACGCTACGACAGCAGCTTCTCCACCACCTTCCCCGCTACGTCAGTCAGCCGGAACTCACGCCCCGTGTAGCGGTAGGTGAGCCGTTCGTGATCCATCCCCAGGCAGTGGAGTAGGGTGGCCTGAAGATCGTGGACGTGGATGGGATCCTCCTGGATCCTGAGGCCGAAATCGTCGGTACTCCCCACCACCTGCCCTCCTTTGATGCCCCCACCAGCCATCCAGAGACTGTAGGCGGAGGGCTGGTGGTCGCGGCCCGCATAATCCGCCTCTTCAGGCCGCCTCAGCTCCACCATGGGAGTTCGACCAAACTCCCCGCCAAAGACGATCAGGGTTTCGTCCAACAGTCCCCTCTGTTTGAGGTCCTTGATCAGAGCCCCGGTGGGTTTGTCGACCTTTCGACAGCGTTTGGGGAGCTTCTTGTTGATCTCGGTGTGGTCGTCCCAACCGGCATCCATCATGAGGACGAAGCGGACACCTCGCTCCACCATCCGGCGAGCCAGCAAGCAGTTTGTGGCAAACTGCTTTTCGTCCTCCTCGGAACTATCCAGGCCATACATCTCCCGGATGCTGGCCGGCTCCTGGGAAAGGTCCGTCAACTCGGGTGCCGCCGACTGCATCCGGAAGGCCAATTCGTAGTTGGAAATGCGAGAGTCGATCTCTTCGTCTCCGGTGGAGTCTCCGCGAATTTGATTCAGATCCTTGATCAGGTCTAGAGCGGCTCTTTGACTGGAAATGCTGACGCCGGGTGGATTTCCCAGATAGAGGATGGGTTCACCGGTCTGCCGAAAGACCGTTCCCTGATAGTGTGAAGGCAGGAATCCGCTGGCGAAGTTACTGGACCCACCGCTGGTCCCCCTGGGCCCCGAGGTCAGCACGACAAAGCCTGGAAGATTGCTGGATTCACTTCCCAGACCGTAGACCACCCAGGAACCCAGACTAGGACGTCCCAGCTGAATCGAGCCGTTGAACAAGGACAGCTGAGCGGGGTGATGATTGAAGGAGTCGGTATGCATGGACCGGACCAGACAGATGTCGTCGGCACACGAGCCGATGTGGGGGATGAGCTCTGAGAACTGCGTCCCACACTCACCGTGGCGTCGAAACTGGAAGGAACTCGCCAAAATTGAGGCCGTGGGTTGGATGAAGGCGAACTCCAGTCCTGCGGTGTCCGATAGAGGGAGAGGTTTCCCGTGAAAGCGGCGCAGGGTCGGCTTTTCATCGTAGAGCTCATATTGGCTCGGGCCCCCCTCCATGAACATGAAGATCAGGTTCTTGGCTTTCGGGGCAAAGTGGGGAGGACGAGGGGATAAGGGGTTGTCCGGCTCCAGCGCGGCTGCAGTCAGACCTTCGCTAGTCAGCAGGTCGGCCAGCGCCATGACACCGATACCCGAGGCGCAGCTCTGGAGGAAGTCTCGGCGCTTCTGAAGAGCTTGAAAGTGTCTCCAATCCATTTGCTCTACTCTCTGGTGATGAACTCGTCCAGGTTCAAGATCGCCCTGCCAGCCGCTACCCAGGACGCAACCTGCAGCGGCTGAAACTCAAGAACGGCTCCGGAAGTGAGCTGCTGGACCGATTCCGGCTCCCCCTCCAGGATCTCCTTCTGACGGGTGAAGAACTGCCGAAAGCGTTCCCGCTCCCGGGAGCTGGGAAGCCGACCCAGGCAGAGGCGATAGGCATGATCCAGCCGCCCTTCCCAGGTGGAAGGGGCCTCTTGAAGGATCCGAATGGCCAGAGACCTGGCACACTCCATGAAGACGGGATCGTTGAGCAGATTCAGGGCCTGGAGCACCGTGTTGGACCGCTCCCGACGGCAAACAGAGATGCTCGAATCGGGGGCATCGAAGTTGAGCATCTGGGGGTAGGGAGCGCTCCTTTTGAAGAGGACGTAGAGCCCCCGACGATATCGGTCACGGCCCTGACTCTCCTGCCACGCATTTTTTCCGTAGGTCAACTTCGAGACCCACTCCGGTTGGGTAGGACGAATACTCCGCCCTCCGATGCGGGTGTCCAGCAAACCGCTGACCCGAAGGGCCGCGTCCCGAATCAGCTCAGCGGACAACCGCAGGCGGTTCTGACGAGCCAGGAGGGCATTCTCCGGATCCTTCTCCTCCAGCTCAAGGCGAGCCCGCGAAGATTGGCGATAGGTCGCAGAGGTTACGATCATTCGAATCAATTGCTTCTGACTCCAGCCCCTGGCCATGAACTCAGTCGCTAGCCAGTCCAGGATCCCCGGGTGAGACGGGCGCTCCCCCTGGGTCCCGAAATCCTCAGAGGTGATCACCAGTCCGCGGCCCAGCAGCTCCTGCCAGATGCGGTTGGCCGCAACCCGTGCCGTCAGAGGATGGTCCTTCCGAACCAGCCATCGGGCTAGCCTCAGCCGCGCCGGGTCCCCGGTCTCTTCGAGCGGAGGAAGCCAGTCGGGTGTCGCAGGACGGACGACCACTCCTGGGGAGCGATAGTTCCCCCGCAGAGCCAGGTGGGTCTGCGCCGGCGTGGCCTGGACAACGTAAGCCCGGCTCAGATCGGGAAACGATTCGTCCAGCTCCTCCAGCTTCTTCCCCAACTCCTTCAGTCTCTCGGTAAGAGCCTCGTCCTTGGCATTCTCGGGTCCCGGAAACCTGAAGAAGAAGCTGGTGACAAGATCGTTCTCGCGCCAGCTCCGGTCGGCCGGGCCCATCCGGAGCAGTTTCATGGCCCGGTCCAACTCGCCCAAAACAACACCCCGCAGGATGTCATCCCAATCCAGGTGCTTGCCCGGATGCTCGTCAGCCTCGATGAGCATGGCTTCCCATCGTGCTTGAAGTCGTGAAACGGAGATCTGGTCGTTCTCCAACAGCTTTCGCCGCTCCTCACGGTAGCCGGGAAGGTTCTTGAGATAAGGACCCATATCCCCCGGCAAGGGAGCGTCCATCTCCCTGCCCTCCGCTTCGTTGAAGAAGGCCAGAAACTGGTAGTACTGCTTTTGGCTGGTGGGATCGTATTTGTGGTCGTGGCACTGGGCACAGCCCATCGTGAGACCCAGCCAAACCGTGGCTACCGTGTTGGTCTGGTCCACCACTTCCTCGAACCGCACCTGGCCGCGTGGTACCCCCGCCTCGCGGTTCAGCAGTCCGCTGCGCAGGAAACCGGTCGCGACCTTCTGTTCCTGCGAGGCGTCGGGCAGGAGGTCCCCCCGATTTGCTCGATGGTAAAGCGATCATAGGGAAGATCTCGGTTCAAGGCGTCGATCACCCACTGCCGCCAGCGCCAGGCATGGGGACGGAGGAGGTCCTTCTCATAGCCATCACTGTCGGCATAGCGGGCCAGATCGAGCCAGTACCGGGCCCACTTTTCTCCATAGTGGGGGGAGGCCAGCAGCCGGTCCACCACATCCTCGTAGGCGTCAGGGCGGTTGTCCAACAAAAAAATATTCTGTTCCTGCCGGGTGGGGAGGAGACCGGTCAAATCGAGATTCACCCTGCGAAAGAGCGCTTCCTTGGAGGCTTCCCGAGAGGGGGAAATGCCCTCGGCTTCGAGCCTGCTCAGGACGAAAGCGTCGATGGGTGAGCGAGCCCAGCTACGGTTGCGCAAGGGAGGGATCGCTGGCCGCACGACGGGCTGAAAGGACCAGTGCTCCTGTCCCTCGGCAGAAGGAGCATCGGCTTTCGCCGGAACACTTGCTTCTTCCTGCCAGGGCGCACCACGGTCGATCCAGGTACGGAGCGTATCGATCTGTAAGCCGGTCAGGGGAGGAGCTCCCATGGGCATCCGATAGCCCTCCCGCTCGCTGATCAATCTGTGAACGAGGGCGCTATCGTTGCTGTTACCTGGGATGATGGCGGGACCGGAGTAGCCACCTTCGAGTAGGGAGCTGCGAGCATCGAGGCGCAGTCCACTCAGCTGCTGAGACGGACCATGACAGCTGACACAGTGAGTGTTGAGGATGCTCGCGGCTGTAGGGCCGGAATCTCCCTGTTCCCCGACCGGAGTCGCGGATACCGATACCATCCTGCCGAGCCCGAGTCCCAACAGAAGCAGCACAAGCAGGAGGAATCGTGTTTTGATGATCATCAGGCTGACATTCCTCACGTCAACTTTCGGATCTGAGTTCTTCTGGTCTCGCGGTGATGAATGGCCGAAACCTATCAGTCCTCGAATCTCCTGTCAAGAAGTCTCTCGCACCGACATCCACGGCAGCGTGATCAAGGACTTCCTGGATTGAGGCCACCCGGCTTCGGAAACCCCGGGCTTGAAGACACAACCTCGTTGGGATTATCACGGGCGTTCTCTACCTTGGCCGCTTTCAAACCAGAACGAATAGAGGTGTCCGTCACGGAGCCAGAAACGCAGTTTGGCGGCCCTTCCCCGAAGATCCTCCAAGCTGGAGGAGTCCTTCCAGCGGACGGAGTGTCGTAGGGAATCCGACCGAATCGGCACACAGTCCAGCGCGGCATATCCGGGAATCGGCTGCTCTCGCTCGTCGAGAATCTCGAAATCAAGCTCACCGGCGACGTCTGCATTCACGAACAGAGAGCCTCCAGGGAGGGTCACCGTTTTGGTGGTCAATCTGCCGGCCTGACTTCCCGCCTGCAGGGAGGCGAACCCATCCAGCCGGAGCGTGGCCAACCCGATAGCTCGCTGCAGTCGCTGGCCGTTTTCGACCCAGCCCGAGTTTGCCCGTTTCAGCGTCTCCAGTGTGTGATGGATCAGGTTCTCTCCGGAATAGTAGATCCAGATGCGATCCTTGTGAACTACCGGTGCTACGGGCAAGATCCTCTGGCCGTCCCAGGACCCAGGGTCGCCGCGAGAGAAGAAGAAATCCTGTGGGGGAGATTCGGTGCCAACGGATGCCGTCGCGACTCAAAACCAGCTCCGCGTCGGCACTTCGCCGGCCGTAGAAAATCCACAGCCAGCCCAAGTAGAGGTCCTCGTACAAAAAGGCCGCCAAGCCCTTGAAATGCTTTCCCTCCTCGAGTTCCGGAGCCAAGACCCTCCGGGGCTCAGACCAGGTGATGAAGTCGCGGCTGGTGGTGCGACCCACTGAGTTGGGAAAGCCAGGCATCCGAACGTAGAGAACATACTGGCGCAGGCTCGGATCCCAGCCCAGTAGATTCGCACTGTGAGGTCCACGAAACCACGGCTTTTCGTCCCCGTTCAGCCTCCAACGAATCCCGTCCCGCGAGTAGCCTTTGGTGATCGCCGTCTTGCCTTCGAGGATGTCCACGTAGGTCATCTTGAAGCGACGCTCGGGGTCGGGATCGCCCGGATCCTTCATCACGTTGGGACGGCGCATCCATTTTTGCCCCCATCTCAGAATGTTGTTCCTTCTTGAGCCCTCCCAATCGACCTGACCCAGGTTGGGGCGAGTCCAGTGGATCCCGTCTGCGGAGACCGCATAGCAGACCTTGAAGAGGATACCTCTGGGGTAAGCCTCATCGATCAGATACCCCCCGTACCACATTCTGAATTCTTGAGACTCCTGGTCGTAGAGTACGGATCTCCCGTTCACTCCGATTACCCATTTTTCCCAACTTTGGGTCCCTGTCAGGATCGGATTCCCGGAGTAGCGCTGGGGATGGTGGAGGACGCGGGTGAGGTTTTCCATCGAGCCGATCACGAAGTCATCGAGGAAAAGCTGCCTCGTGTTTCCGATTTGGACCGGCGCAGCGGGGACAGCTTGGATTATTGAAAGCGTCGAGATCTCTGCCCATGTCAGCACCACTGCGAGTAGGAGTCTCATTTCGTTCCGAATCCTCCCCGACTTCAGTCCTCTGGAGACTCGCCGCCTTGCAGATAAGGCCTCAGTCGAGGGGCGATGTCCGCGCTGAAATAGGCGGCGCCGGAAGGGGAAAGATGATGCCCATCCGTGAAGAGCTCCGCGTCGGAGTAGTCTCCCTGAGTATACAGAACATCGACCGCTTTTGCCTTTGCCAGGACTTCTAGCTGACCCTGATTTCGAGACATGGCGGGCTCATGGACCTCCCGAAACGTGGGATGCATGGGCATGATCAGGAACACGGGAGTGATGGCGGCTCTTCTCACCCCGTCGATCAGTCCCTTCAGGTTCTCCCGGTCCACTTCATTCTCTTCGGTGAACCGGGCCTGGCCACCATGACTCTTGTACTCTCCGCTGGTAAGAAGAGCCCACAGATCACTATGCCAGCCGTACCGGGTCTGCAGACCCGCCACACGCTCCGCTTCTCGAAAGGTCATGAAGGCATCGATGTACGGCCTCACGTAGCAGTCTCCCAGAAGCCCGCATCTCAAGTCCGGAATCAGCTCCTGATGGATGAGGTCGGAGCGGTAGCGGTAAAGAGCGAGATGGCTGGCCAGAAAATGGGAGATTGCCGTCCCAATTCGATCATCCTCGTCGGGATCAGGGTGTGTCATCCGGTAATGGAGCGACTCCTTGTAGAGGTTGATCAGCCGCAGCGATTTTGGTGTGGTCAAGAGCCAGTCGGGACTGACGCCGAATACGAGGTATTTAGTGTGAATTCCGTTACCCAAAAGCAGGTGAGGGAGGAAGACCTCCCGGGTAAACCGGACGGTCTGAGAGCCGGTACCAAAGTTGAAAAACGTCTCCGGTGGGACGCCCAGAGTGCACCCAATCACTTCCGGGTCAAAGCCGCACTTCGTCCGGGAGTCTCCGGTAAAGGTGATTCGTGGCGGATGCTTGTATCTGAGGACGCTGGCCAGGCGTTTCGACACACGCGGATCGTGGGTCGGAATCAGCGTGACGTCGAACTGAGGAAGTACGATCGTGCGGGAGTTGAGCTGGACAAACACCGAATCCAGCAGTTTGGTCATCGCAGCGACCAGGATGAGTGCCCCCAAGATTCGCAGGCTGAGACTGGGTTTTGACATGCGACTTGGTCGACCAACCTTCACTGCCGCGGGGGAGGCTCCGCACCGTCCTCGTCAGCCCCTGCCGAGTAGAGTGAACAGGTCCAGACAGAGAATACATCACGGCCTTCAACCAGATGTCAAGAATTCGGAGTCCACGGCAGGATGGAAGGTCCAGCCGAGGACGCCATTCCTGGAGGGTCGGGGGGGGCCTGTCCTCAGCGAGATGGTCACTCAGGCCCTGGCCAAGCGCGTCTTTCTGCGGCTTCTGACAGATAGCTATGGACTCAGGAAACAGTTATCCTCAGTTGCGGTTACCGCCAGATTTGGGACGATAGGAAAGACTCCAAAGTTTTTTCTGTTTTGTGATCTGGTGCTTGGAATTGGGACAATTTCGCCCATGAACGCTCCTCTGGCAACGCCAAGAACAGCTTTCGGATTCTGGTTCTACCTCATACTCTGGGTCGTACTGACAGTTGGAACCCCGGGACAGGTCAAAACGGCAGATGAGGCCAGTGACCAGCTACTGGATAAGCTACATGGCCATCTGCGCTCCGATCCTATGCCGAGGCAGTGGAAATCCTCCGGACCTGGGTCAGTAGGGACCCCTCGAATGCCGCCTTGCACAACCTGCTTGGGGCAACCTTGGAAAGAGCTGGCCATCCTGACCGATCCCCGGCTTCCTACCTACGCGCGCTGCAGTTGAATCCCACCTGGTCCGGGGTTCGTCTGAACCTGGCTCTCAACTACCTTCGCCTCAATCAGACCCAGGCTGCAGCCGGCCAGTTCGCCAGGTTGGTCCGCTCCAGGAGTCCGGCACGCCTGTTTCCCAGCTTCTACAATCAGGCACCGATCGGTCCCGAATTGGAGCACTTTGCCCGGACCCTGGGATCGGACCCGGATCAGTATCTCTCGCTGGGCGGCGTCTTGCTGGTACACGAGCTCCCAGAGGCAGCCTCTGCCGTGTTCACGGTGGGGGTCGAGGTGCTTCCCGATTCGGGACAATTACAGGAAGCGCTGGGTCGCTCCCAACTCAAGCTAAAGCGGTTCCGGGCGGCCGAAAGGGCCTTTAAAAAAGCGCTCGAAATCGACCCGGATTCTGAAGGCTCTTGCCTTCACCTGGGCTACGCCCAGGCTTCTCAAGGGCTCGTGTCGAGGGCTCAAACCACTTATCGGGAGTGTATCCGCAAGAAGCCGGCCGACTACGCCGGACACTACTTTCTTGGGTTCGTATTGTTGGAAGAGGGACCAGACCGGAGCGAAGAAGCCATCTCACACTTGAAGGAGGCGTTACGATTCAATTCCCGCTCTGTCAATTCCAGGTTCTTGCTGGGCAAGGCCTACGTAGCCTCCAAGAGACCGCAAGCGGCCCTGTCTGCTTTCCAGGCAGTTGTCCAGGCGGAGCCGGAAAACGAGGCGGCGCTTTTTCATCTGGGAACCCTTCAGAGAAAGCTGGGACACAAGAAGGAGGCTCAGGAGACCCTGGAACGGTTCCAACGCCTTAAGTCGCTCAAGCGCCGGCGCTCGCGGCAGCCCCTCCTGTTCAGCCGGAGCAATGTCGATTCGATGGAGACATCAAAACTGGTCCGTGAGGTCTCAACATTCTACGCCCGCTACAAGCGATTCCTCATCCAGGAAGACTACCAGGAGATCTGGAATCTTCTCACTCGATCTTCTCAGGCCCTGTATGCAGACTTCGAACAGTTCAAGGCCCTCGCCGAAGCAGCCTACCGCAAGAAGGGTTATAGGGAGCGCATCAAGGCCAGCCAGCTGCAGGGTGGCAATGCCTTCTCAGGGCGGATCTTCTGCCAGCTGGTTACCGCTGCGGGGACCTCACTCCCACCCCTGGTACTGTCACGGCAAGGGTCGGAACTGAAAATCGATTATGCTTTCGATCTGAGCCTTGCGGGCCTTCGCAGTCTGGGAGGGCGATGAGAAATCCGAAGCCCGTCACGGAATCCGGAAAGTGACCTTCCTCAAATGGGTCGAGTACTCCGACCTGAGCTGCTGGTAGCGCTGCTTGGCCTTCTCGGCCTCTCCCATTCTGGCGTAGATCTGGGCGAGCTTGAAATGGGCAGCAACTGGGATACCTCGACTCCTGTCAAAGATGTTGTCGGGGGACATCGTGATGCCCTATACTTGATGTATGCGCACCACAATCACTCTAGACGATGACGTAGCATCACGCCTGGAAAGGCTCAAGAAAGAGCGTCCCTTCAAGGAACTCGTAAATCAAGCGCTACGGGCGGGCCTGGAACATCTAGAGGGCGCCGGGTCGGATCCGCCCAGTCGCTACACGTTACGTCCGGTGAAAGGCCGTCCAAGAAGGACCGACCTGGACAACATCAACCAGGTCCTCGCTGAGGTCGAGGGTGATACATTCCGGTGATCCTGGTCGACGCCAACCTCCTCATCTACGCCAAGTTCTCTGATTTTCCACAGCATGCTCGCGCCTTTTCCTGGCTGCAGGAAACCCTCGACTCTCCGGGGCGCCTTGGACTTCCCTGGGCCTCGGCACTAGCCTTCCTACGGCTGTCAACCAATCCACGAGTCTTTGAGCAACCCCTGTCAATGCAGAATGCCTGGGGGCAACTTGCGGAGTGGCTCGATCACCCGAGGGTGTGGATTCCCGAGCCGACGGGAGAACATGCGAGGCTGCTGGGAAAACTGCTGATTGAATCTCAGGCTACGGCAAATCTGGTGCCCGACGCTCATCTTGCCGCACTAGCGATCGAGCACGGCTTGACCCTCTGTAGTGCTGACTCGGATTTTGCCCGGTTCCCGGGCCTGAAGTGGTCCAATCCTGTGGCCGCGTAAATTGCTCCGCTAGGAGCCTGCTCAAGGCAAGCGCCCTGACTTGGCACTGGCCCATTCGGGCGGAACTTTGGGGCTAGATCGTGCTGTTGTCCGGCTCTCTCCTCGGAACTTGGCCCCATCTTGCACACAGTTCAAGTCGTTCGCGGCTCTGCCGGGCTTGGCCTCATGCTACTGGCAATTCAGCGCAGAATAGGACTTCGGCCTGGAGGCCAAAGCTACGTCCAAGTTTCAGGTCGGAAGCAATCAAAAAAGGAGCGGGAGATGGTCTCCCGCCCCTTTGGAAGCAAGTTAGTAACAAGCTGTCTCGGACAGCCTCATCAGACTAGAAGATCCACTGGACGGAGAACTGGACTCGCCGGGGCCAGACTGCGTCCGAACCCACCACTCCGAAGCTTCCGCTGGTCGGATTGGTGTTCGCGGCAGCGAAACTGGTCTGGTTGAAGGCGTTCAGCAACTGAGTCTGGAAACGGATCTTGTGGACGTCGCCAAGGTGTGTGTCCTTGATGAGGCTGATGTCCCAGAAATTGATCCAGGCAGAGCGGAGCTCGTTGAAGCGAAGCGGAAAGGTCCGCAAGTGAGTGCTCTCCGGTGCCTGGCTGGGATCCCGTACGAATCCGGCCTCGGTGTTGAACCACTTGTCTACCGTCGGGTTGCTGATGCTCAGATTGTCTGGGCTGAAACCCGAAGTGGTGAAGACATCGCCCCAATTCATCGGGAATCCGCTCTGGAGCTGCCACACAGACGTGATCTGCCAGCCGCCCGCCGGGTGAGTCCGGCCCCAGGGGAACTCGTAGGTATTCAACCACTTGAAGTTATGGGGCCGATCCGCTCGGGCAATCACCTCGTAGGGAAGAGGATCGCTGGAATTGAGAAACTGCGTGGCCTCGTTGAACCTGGAATAGGTGTAGCCAATCATGAAGGCGTGGCCGTTAGAGAGGCGTTTTTCGAGGCGCGTCTCCATACCATGATAGTTGGAGTAGCCCTGGTTGGTCTGGCCCAACGTCACCCCCGTAAAGTGGGGGTAGGGTCGCAGCAACTGGTCGCGGCTGATGGTAGACGTGTTCAATCCCGTTCCTGGGAGCAGCCCCGCAAAGGGATTGCTGAACTGCTGCGCCAGAAAGTCGGCGTTCGCCTGATTCCGGGCGTTCGAGGTGCTCTGGAACACTCCGGGCAGAACGTTCAGATTCCGACTTCCCATAATGCGGGTACCTAGCGTTCCCACATAGCCGATCTCCACCATGGTATTCCCCGGCAACATATGCTGAATCGTCAGCGACCAGCGCTGGTTGTAGGGCACCCTCAGGTCCCTCTGGTTGAAGAAGCGGACGCCCTGTCCCAGGTTGGTGGCCAAACCCTGGGAGTTACCGATGGGAGAACGGATTCCATCGGGGAATGGGTCGGTAAAGTCGGCCACGAAGGTGAGTCCGTTGTCGAAGGTCGGGACCAGGTCCGTGGTCTGGCTGAATCCGGTCAGGATCGGTAAGAGTCTGTTCGCGAGGATCCCGATGGGCTGATGAAAGAGACCGTATCCTCCGCGGAGGACCGTCTCCTCGCCAAACCGGTAGGCGAAGCCAGCGCGGGGAGCGAACAGATTGGCGGGAGCATCGTACAGTTCCCGGGGCGAGCTGCCGACTCCAGCGTACAGAATGCCGCCGTTGACATCCAGCTGAGCTATTCCAGGAACGGGATTCTGGGCGTAGGCCGCCTGGGCAGCAGCCGCGATGGGGCTAGCCGCGTTGAAGTCGAATCCGCCCACGCTCCGGTTGAAGCGCTCCGTCATCGGAGTGAAGTATTCCCAGCGGACACCCAGGTTCAGAGTCAGACGAGGCGTTACCCGCCAGTTGTCCTGGACAAAGGCACCGTAGTAGTTTTGGTTCGACGCGTAGTTGTCATTCCTGGCGATGTCGCCTCCAGAGGGCTGACCCAACAGAAAGGCAGCAAACCCCTGTCCCTGGGCACTGGGTGAGGTGTTGAGGGGGCCCTTCGTGAAATCACTAGGGTGCGGCTCTTTTAGAACAGGCGATTCTGGTGCCGTCGAACGCAAGATGGACCTCTCTTACTATGGGAGCGGCGAAGGCATTTTGGGGTTGGGTAGTTGGGTGGGGCAGAACAATCTGACACGGAAGACCGACCGATTGGACTTCTGGATCTTCTTACTTCACCCGCTTCAGGTGAGAGCGCGTGGGGCCGCGCACAGGGACCAGCTCGCCGTCCGCGTAGCGCGCGGCATGGTTTCTGAGCGACTCCTGCCGCTCGTGAAAGCGCCAATAGGCGTCGAAGTCTCCGCTGGCCTGCAGCGCACGCAGGCGTAAGACCGCCTCAGCCCCCGCCAGAGACCAGCGCGCCCCGGTCACCTCCATCCGATCTTTGACCAGGTAACGGCAGGCCCCCTCGATGACACCGGTGGCAATCGGGAACCCCCTCGCCAGATAGGTGTCATACTTCAGATACTCCGCATTTTTGAGCAGATAGTTGGCGCAGCGATCCACCGCTTCGCGCGCCTTGCCCGCCAGGCCCCGACGGGTCGCACTGCGACGGATTCCGCCCGCCACATAGCCACTGCGCCCGCGCAGAATACTCAGTAGGTGCTCGCCCACCCAGCCCTCCAGCTTCGGGTTGACTTCCCCGTGCAGAGCCATGCCGGCCTTCCACACGTACTCGCTCACGTGGATGAAGTCCAGCACGATCGTGGGCGCCGCCCTGGCGGATCGGTGCAAACACCGCAGCAGCGTCTTCAGCTGACTCCGATGGCCGTCGACCAGCACCACCCAACTCTTGCGCCCCGTGGGATCCCGCGAGCGGGCTTCTCCGAGGGCTTGCTCGATGACCTCTTCGGGACGCTTCTCCAAGCTCGCCCACAGCCGTTTGTGCTGGGGCCGCGGTCGCTTCCCTTCCTCCCGCTGCGGCTGCGGGGCCAGGACCCGCATCACCTCCTCCGGCCGCCGCACCTGAGGCGCGAGGGTGTACACCGCCGCGACCGTTGCCATCCGCTTGGCGTGGCGCTTTTCGCCCTTGCTCAACCGCTTCTGCAACTTGTGCTCGCTCGCTTCCGCCCGCTGCCGCGTCGCCTCCCGCAGATCCTCACGACGCAGCACCACTCCTTTGCCGTCCACCGAGATCGCCAAGATCGACCCCGACTCGCTCGGAGCCAACGCTCCCGCTTGTCGCTCCTGATAGAAGGCATCGAAGTCCTGGGCGGCACGGCCCACTAGCTCCTCCACCTGACGCTTGCCCACCTGCGCCCCCGTGGTTTTCGACAGCGCCTCCACGACTTTGTCGAACGACCCCTCGGCGGCTTCCTCCGCCGCCCGCCGCCGCACCTGGTGCGAGTACAACTCCGGCGGGAGGTTCAGATCCGCATCCAGTGGGTGCAGGCTCTGGAGCCCCTCTCCCCCGTAGCCGAGCCGCTCCACCCGAACCTCTCCAAAGACCGTTTCCAGCCCCCGTTGCTGCCGCCGGCGCTGTTGCCGCACCTGCCCTTCCGAATCCCGCACCGCAGCGGCCGCTTCACCCGGAGCCCGCAGCTCCAGGTGCGCCTGGTAGAACCGTCGCAGCAGCTCCCGCCCCTGCTGCTCCAGCTCTCGCTCCAACTCGCTGTGCGTCTTCCTATGGGCCTCGTCGGACATCAGAAAGGCCTCCATCTGGGCAAACTGCTCCCGCGCCGCCGCGAACTCATCCTCGGGCTGTAACTGGGCGGCTACCGCTCGCAACTTCTAGCCCTCCCGCAAGCGTCGGGCCGCCTCCGCCACCAGCGGATACACCAGCACCCGTTTCGGCGCTGCCGCCTCGCTCCGCGCCAGCCGATCCTCTCGCTTCCCGCCCCGCGTGCTCCCCAGCTCGATCCAGTTCGCCCCCCGATAGCAGCTGCCCCGGTAGCGCTCCGGATCCACCAACGTCTCCACCAAAAACACCTCGACCCCGTAGCTCCGGGGCCAGTCCAGCGCCAGCTGCCGCACGGCCCGCGATAAGATCCGGCTCGCCAGGTTCTTGACCTGGACCCAGGGCAACACTAAATAGCGACTGTTCGAGACCACGTGCACCAGCTGGCGCGTCCGCGCCTCCGCCTCCCATCCGATCCAGCGGTCGCGCGCCGCAATCCGCCAGGCCGCGCTCGAAAACTGCACGCAGGCCACCACCCGCCCCGCCGGCTCCGAGGCGTAGACCAGGTAGCGCAGATGCGCCCCGAACGGCACCCGGTGGCCTAGATAGTGGTAGCGCCCCACCAGCTCCCGGAACAGCCCTCGTTGCTCCGGCGTCCGAACCGGCTGCAGCTGAATCTCGCCCAGGTCCCGGGCCGTGCCCACCAGCCGGGGACCCGGCTCTCCCCGCGCCGTCACCGGTACCCCGGTCGCTTTCCCCGGCGGCCGCCCCAGCCGCTTGGGGGGCAACACCAGCCCCCCCTGGCTCTCCAGCTTCTCCAGAAACTCCCGGCACTCCCGCGCTTTCAGCGACCCCGTGCGGCGCTTCCACCCCAGCAACTCGCACACGGTGGCGGCCAGTTCCATCCGGCTCAGACCCCCACACGTCCCCACGATCTCCCGGATCAGGGCCTGCTCCGCTTTGCCCACCTCATGACCTAGGAATCGCGGCGCTTTGCTCTCCACACCCTCTGCCACAAACCTACGCTAGCAAACCGACGCACAAATGTCCAGTGCTTTTTTCCCTCTTTCAATTTTTCATCGCACCGGGATTCCACCGACTCACAGCGGGCAGAGTCTCAGGCCCGGCCCGGCGGCTATCCGAGCGCACCGCAATCCGACGCGTTTTAGCCGACTTCTGGGGTATCCATTTAACCGGACCCATCCGGGCCGGCAGTTCTCCAGGGGCGGTTCGCTGGAGGGCGATCCAGGCTCGGCGGGTGCCCGCGCGCCTGGGGCGGCGTGGGCGACACCGCCCGGGGCCGCTTGGTGGCGATAAGGTCCTGGTAGCGTAGCGGCTCGTGGGCAGCGGCGAGTTCGAGCACCCGGTAGAAGACCATCCCGCGGCTTCGGGAGCGTCGGCGGTTGAAGCGGAACACGAACTCATCCAGGTAGCTGGCCAGGTGGGCGGGCTCCACCGATCCTTGGTGGGTGCCCAGCAGCCACCGCTTGGCCAGTGAGGCGACACGGTGCACCGCGGGCAGTAGCTCGCCGGTATCCTCCCCGCGGGCCCGGGCCGCCCGCTGGCTGCGTCGAGCATGGACGTAGCCGAGCTTCTCCAGACCGTGGTAACCCTGCCAGCCGTCGGTGAAGACCGTCGCGCCCGGCTCAACGTGATCTGTCACGAACGGGTGCAGCGACGCGGCCGACGCATCAGCCAGCGGCAGCATGCGGCAGCGGCCAAGCCCTTTCGGCTCCCGGACCTCCACCGCGATGCCGGTCAGCACCTTCTTGCCCCTGGCCCGGCCACCTGCCAGCCCCGGCTGCTCACCGCCGATGTAGGTCTCATCCACCTCCACCATGCCGGCTAGTCGGTCGCGGCCCCGGCGCACCAGCACCGACCGCAGCCGATGCAGCATGGCCCACGCGGTCTGGTAGGAGCCGATCTCGAGCGTCCGCTTCAGGCTCAGCGCCGAGATCCCGTCTTTGCCCGTGGCGAACAGCCAGCAGGCATTGAACCATACCGTGAGCGGCGTGCGCGTCCGGTCAAAGATCGTGCCCGCAGTCACCGAACTACGGCCGCCGCACCCGGAGCACCTGAAGCGCCCATCGCCCAGCCGCCAGCCACCATCGTGGCCGCAGTCCGCGCAAGCGAAGCCAGCGGGCCATCGCAGCCACTCCAAGTAGTCCAGACAGTCCGCATCGGTGCGGAACCAGGCCTGGAACTCGCCCACGGACCTCGGATAGTGCGTGCCAGCACGAGGGTGATCCACCGCCTCAGCCTACATTCAGTCCGGTTAAATGGATACCCCAGAGCCGACTTATGCCCTTCGCCAAGCCTTATCTCGCCCAAAAGCGCCACTCGCTACGATTCGGACCCGGCTAACCTATTGTCAATAAAGGATAATGGTTCGCTCTAAAAGAGCCGCACCCAAATCACTACCAAAAGAATAGCGGGGCAGGGTCCACCGCTGGTCGCTCTGGTTCAGTTTGTTGCTCCGGGCGTCGAAGCCGAACTTGAGGTTGTGATTACCCCGATTGAAGTCCGACGAGACCTCACTAGACAGGACGGTCGCCGCTGGAAACTGGTTCCGGGTCTCGTCGTGAATGCCGCTGAAGTTCTCGATCTGGACGTGGGGCAGGGCCGACTGGTCCGGATCGAGCTGCGAGAGAAGAGACGGGGCCAGGGGCAGCGAGAAGATATCGAACGGAATTCCCTGGGGATTTTGCGCGTTGCTCTTGTGGACCCTGACATCCGTCGCCCGGTTGTAACCGAAGCGGAAGTTCATGAGGAAGCTGGGGCTGAGGGTCCAGACATCGTCCACACCAAAGGTTTCCCGCTGGATGGTCTGAAAGAACCCGGTGGCCCCGTTGCCGTAGTAATCCCGCCATTCCCCGGCCCAGTTGTCCAGCTTGGCGAAGCTGCCAAAGATCCGATTGCTGGGTCCGAAGGTGTGATCCACCCGGGTGAGCCACTGCAGCCACTCGGTAGGGGACGGCGTGGTCGGCTGAAAGTTAGATGTCCCGTCGGCTCCCCCCGGCAGATTGGGCTCCGGATAGAAACTCATGAGTTGCTGGGAGATGGAGTGGATCCTGTTGCTGGGAATGATGTTGTTGGGAAAGGGCTGCCGACTGAAGAACCCGTCGCCCGTTGCCGCAATCGTCATGGGATCGTAGATCTGGTACTCCGACCCCAGCGCCAGCAGGGCAGAGAAATCTCCTCCCCTCATCGCAGCACTTGGAAGCGTGCGAGCTCCATAGAACTCGAGCGTCCTCTGAAAGGTGTCCTCGTAGGTGAAGGCGAAGAAGGTCTTGTCCTTGAAAATAGGCCCGTTGATCGAGCCCCCGATTCGCCGGTACTTGACAGGCAGCTTGTCTGAGCCGCTGCGGTTGGAGAAGAAATCATTCGCGCCCCAGGAGCTCTCCCGGAAGAAGCCGAAGAGGGCCCCATGCCAGTCGTTGGCGCCCGACTTCAGGGTGATGTCCATGGTGGTTCCGTTGTGGTGTCCACGGCTGGCATCGTAGTCGTGGGCGATCTTGATCTCCTGGACCGCCTCCCCAGGGGGTGCGACCTGGGCTTCCTGAGATCCACCGGAAAGGGTTCCACTGTTGTTGATACCGTTCAGCGTGAAGCCAACGGCATTCCCTTGAATTCCATGGAAGTAGAATCCGGTGGTGATGGACCAGCCGGGCTCGTCCCACTTCCAGCCGCCACCTGCCGGGCTGGACGCGCCTGGTGCCATGATAAGCAGGTGGGACGGATTTCCCTGCGCCAGGGGTAGCGTTTGGATCTGCTCGTTCTCAATCACGTTGCTGAGGGTCGCATTCGCAGACTGCAGCAAAGGCGTCCCGCCTTCCACCGTGACCTGCTCCGTGACTTCTCCCACTTCCATGGTGAAATCAATCGTCAGGCTGTCACCAGTGGACAGCGCAACGGCTCGCTTCACTGTCTTGAACCCCGGAAGCGACACCATGAGCTCGTAGGGGCCCGGCTGCAGGTAGTCGATTCGATAGACTCCCGTGTCGTTGGTCACCGTGGGAAACTCAACACTCGATTGGGTGTTGGTAGCAGTGACGTTCACTCCGGGAATCACACCTCCTGTATTGTCCCACTGCTGTCCGGTTTATTTTTCGAGGTCTGGCTGAAAGCCTTATGTGATGGGGCTTTGGGGAGATGGTGGAAAGAAGGGGGTTGTTTTTGGCCCGGAAGCTCCTGGGCCCGATTTGGGAAGGGGACCTACCTTGGTTAAACTCTTTGGTTGTCATCAAAAAGCCAAAGAAGACCAAGGAGATCCCATGGCCAAGTATACGTCAGTCCTGCATCAGTTGCTCCGTCATATCCCCCGGGATGAGTTTCGCGCCATCGTGGAGCGCCGCCAAGGTGACAAGGGAGTCCGGAAGTTGTCGTGCTGGGGGCAGTTCGTGGCCCTTTTTTTCGGGCAGTTAACCGGACAGCATAGTTTGAGGGATCTGGTAACCGCTTTAGATGCAGGGCGAAAGAAGCTGCAGCAAGTGGGGCTGGGGGCGGTGAGCCGCTCCACGCTGGCGGATGCGAACCGCAAACGACCCCAGGAGATCTTCGGGGAGCTGTTTTCTTGCCTGTACAGCCGCTGTCGGAGTCAGGCTCCCGGTCAGCGTTTCGGCTTCCGGCATCGGGTGTACAGTCTGGATGCGACGGTGATCGATCTGTGCCTGAAAGTCTTTGACTGGGCGAAGTTTCGCAAGCGAAAAGGGGCGATCAAGTTACATCTGATCTTGGATCACGGGGGGCACATCCCCAGCTTTTGCGTGATGACCCCGGGCCGGGAGCACGAGATCGAGGTGGCGCGCGGCCAGCGCTACGAACCGGACAGCATCCTGACCTTTGACCGGGCCTACGTGGACTACCACTGGTTTGACCAACTCCACCGCCAGGGGGTGTACTTCGTGACCCGGCAGAAGCGCAACGCGCGTTACCGGGTGCTGGAGCGGCGGCCGGTGGGCTCCCCGCCGGGGATCACCTCGGATCAAGTCATTCGTCTGACCGGGAAGGCGGCCGGATGCCTGTCGACTCCCCTGCGCCGCATCGGCTACCGGGACCCGGAGACGAGGCAGTTCTATGTCTTCTTGACCAATCTGTTTCATCTCAGGGCGGCTGAGGTGGCCGCCATCTATAAGGCTCGCTGGCAAATCGAGCTGTTCTTCAAATGGGTCAAGCAGCACCTGAAGATCAAGAGCTTTCTGGGGACCACGGCCAATGCGGTGATGACGCAGGTCTGGGTGGCGCTGTGTGTCTACCTGCTGGTGGCCTACGTGAAGTTTCTGCTGCGGCCCCCCGGGCGCCTGTACGAGATTTTCAAGCGGCTGCAGGTCACGGCCCTAGAGTACCTGGCTCTGGGGCAGGTCTTGACCTGGGAGACGAAAAACGGGCCCAAACGGGCACCAAAGTGGAGACAGCGCAACTTGTTCGGAAGACGGCTAAGGCCTTTGTTTGTAGGAGGATAGGAGTCGAGTGACTATAACCTTACAGTTAAGAGAGCTTTAAGTCTTTTAGAATCAACGACATCAAACCGGACACTAGTGGTATTGTCCATAACCTGCCCGCTGACACCGGAACGGGATTGCTGGGCCTGAAGCGGCGTGACCGCCACCAGAGCCGCGAGCAGACATACGAAAAGTAACAATGACTTTCGCATTACTATACCTCCGATAAATACCTTGAGAATTTGCCCTGTGGGATGCAGCACCACCCTCCCTGGGCGATGCAGTGCACACGGTACCAGGTTTGCACCCTCGCTTGCAAGGACTTTCGCTCAAAAAATTGACGGGTGTGGTTGCTTTTCCAACAAGACGGGGGATCAATTGGGTCGGACGCGCCCGTAGACACGTTCGTCTGCTTGGGCTATACGTGGTAGAGAATACTAGTACCTTGTCAACTTAGACATTATAGGGCCGGGTCATTCTGGGACACAGCGATTCATTGGTAAAGGACATACCTCTCCTGAAGAGCCTTCTGGAGCGCGGTGCCTACGTCGAATTCGACCTCCTGGGTGAGTTCGCGATGCTCCGGAAACGCGTGACCGCAGCCCCACGTGGGGGAGGGCATCCTGCAGCTGATCAAGATGGGCTACCTGGAGCGAATCCTTCTCTCACAGGACGTGGACCGAAAGATCTTTCTCAAGTCCTACGGTGGGATGGGGTATTCTTTTGTTTTGGAACAGTTCGTCCCACATTTGCTGAAGCATGGCGTCACCCAGGCGCAGATCCGGACTCTGGTCGAAGAGAATCCGCAGAGGGTGCTAACGTTTGAGGCGCCCAGGTGAAAAAGAGGTCGGAACGTCGGAACGTCTGAAGGTCTAAACGTTCTTCGGACTTGGATGACGCAGATAATGGGCAAACTCGCTCTTCACGGAAGCGGCTCCGGGAATAAGGCTCAACGCTGGCCAGAGAGGGTCAGGCCGTGAATCTGGGGTCTTGTGTCATCCGAGGAGCCGCCTGGGCAGGGTGTCGGCCCATCGAGCAAGTCGAAATCAGCACCGATCAAGGAGCTACTTGGAAGAGAACTCGTTTGGTGAAGGAACGCGCCCCCTGTGCCTGGGTCCACTGGTCCTACCGCTGGGAGCCACCTTCGAGCGGCGGTTTCGTGGTCCAGGTCCGGGCCTTTGATGATCAAGGACAAACCCAGCCATTCTCGGAGGACCTGGGCCGCATCAATCGCTACGATAACCACTGGCTCCATCGCGTCCAAGTTTAGCCCGGATTTCTCATCGCTTGTCGTAGCGAGGCGCCGCCAGGACGGATGATTGCGACGACGTAGTAGACAAGCGATGAGAAATGCGGGTTAGGGTCCCCCATGGACCCGTCACGGAATCCGGAAGGTGACCTTCCGCAGATGGGTCGAGGACTCCGACCTGAGTTGCTGGTAACGCTGCTTGGCCGCCGCTGCCTTCTCGGCCTCTCCCAATCTGGCGTAGATCTGGGCAAGCTTGAAATGGGCAGCAACGTGTCGCTGGTCCAAAGCAAGGAGCTTTTTGAGAAGGGCCTCGGCTCGCCGGTACTGGCCCCTCTGGAAGAGGATCAGGGAGCGGTAGTAGAGCGCCTCTATACGCTCTGGGGCACGCTCTAGAACCCGTCCAAACGGTTTCCAGGCCTGCTCATAGGCTCCTCGTTTGTACAGGTTCACCCCGTATCGGTGAGTTGCTTCCAGGTGGTCCGGCTGGCGGCTCAGAACCTTCTCCAGTTGCTCAGCTGCCTCCCGATACCGCCCCTGCATCTCATACCCGATGGCCAAGAGATAATACGCATCAGGCCTACCAGGACTGGCTTGGATCGCCTCCTCCAGCGCCGGGAGGGCCTTCTTGAGCCGGCTGGAACTCAGGTAACCGTAGCCGAGCGATTGGAGGATCTGACCATCTCGGGTTCCCAATTCGAGGGCTCGCTCCAGGTACGGAAGTGCTTCCCGGGACTGCTGGTGCTGAAGCAACAACGAGCCCAGCAGCTTGAGACCCTCACCGTTGTTGTCCCAGGTAAGTCTTCCGACTTGCCTGGCCCTCTCCAAGGCCTGGGAGGGCTGTCCCAGCCTGAAGTAGAGCTCCGAAAGAAGCAGCGGTATTTCAAGGCTGCCAGGGGATGCCGACTCTGCCTCACGACCCGCTTTCAGAGACTCCTGTAGCTTCCCGGAAGCGGCGAGAGCCTTAGCCTTCCCCAACCAGGCCCCAGAATGGCCGGGCTCTAGCTTCAACACCTGCTCGAACCGGGTAAGCGCTCTATCGTGCTCCCCCAGGGCCAGGTAGGAATACCCCAGGTTGCTGGCCGCGGCCACCTGGTTCGGTTTGAGTGTCAGAGCCTGCTCGAAGAGCCGAATCGCCTCCTCCAACCGACCCTGTCGTTGCGCGATCGCTCCAGACAGGTTGAGAGCCGCGGGCCAGCGAGGAACCTCCTCGAGTGCCTGCTGGATCTCTTTGGAGGCCTTGGGAAGCTCTCCTTGCTCCAGGAGGGATCTGGCGCGCTCGTAGTGCTGGGCAGCAGATGTCTGGTCCTGGGCGGGAAGGGTCAGACCGCACAGGAGAAAGGCATGAATCAGTGGCTGGTAGAAGAAAGCTCTGGCTCCCACTCTTCGATCCTACTTTTTTCTTTCCTATGGTACCAGTCGTGGACTCTGGGCGGATCATTCAAGAAAGAAACTTCGAGTCGGGCGTAGCGGTGGGCTCCGGGCCGCCGTCCGAGCCAAAGGCTCGAAAGATACAAGACTTCGGCCTCAAGGCCAAAGCTACGTTTGACGATGAGGTTTCACCTTATTCCCGACCCGAGAGAAGCCCTGGCCCCATTTCCAGAAAGAAACCTCGAATGACCCAGAATCGAGGGTCTACTGCGAGTAACCCCGTCCAGGAGCCCGCTTTAGCGGGCTTGCGCGAACTCGGGATAGGGGAAGCCCTCACGGGCCTTCCCCTCCCACACCACCAGGCATACGGGTCCGTACCAAGGCGGTTCGCTAGGGTTGAATGCGCTGATGATTAGCCAACCGAGGAAGACCTAACCGATCGAAATAAGCATTCGGAAGCGCTATCCGGACCCCGGGCGCTTGACTGAGGGCCCAAGGGCCCTTGACGCTCCACGCGGTCCGCTGGGCCATATCCCGACTCACGCCCAGCCGGATCAACTCCGCCTGGCGTCGCCGGTAGACCTTCCACTGTTTCCATTGGACGCTGCGCAGGCGACGACGAATCCAGCTGTCCAGACCCCGCAGGACCCAGGGGCTCTCGACGTACCCAAAGTATCCAATCCAGCCCCGGAGGTAGCGGGACAATTCGTCCACACGCTGCTCCAGGCTGATCCCCCGGTTACGCCGCGTTAAACGACGCACCCGGGATCGAAACCGCTGGATCGATTCCGGCGCAATCTTGCGCCGGTTGGGCGATCGGCCTCCCGTGAACGTGAAGCCTAAGAACTTCCGCTTCTGGGGCTCATCCACCGCACTCTTCTCCCGATTGACACGCAGTTTCAGTCGCTGGCTCACAAACCGGCTCACACTCGCCATCACTCGCTCCCCCGCCCGCCGACTCCGCACATAAATGTTGCAGTCATCGGCATAGCGGACAAAACGGTGACCCCGGCGCTCCAGTTCCTCGTCCAGCTCATCCAGAACCACGTTCGAGAGAAAGGGGGACAGGGGGCTGCCTTGCGGCGTCCCTTCCGTCGGCGCACTCACCAGTCCGTACCGCAGAATCCCCGCGCTTAGATACGCTCGGATCAACTTCAGTACCCGCTTGTCCCCAATCTCCCGCGCCAGCCGGCTCAGCAAACGATCGTGGTGAACTCGATCGAAAAACTTTTCTAAATCGAGATCGACCACGGTCCCGTAGCCCGCTTTCACGTAGTCTTGGGCACGCGCCACTGCCTGATGAGCCCTGCGCCCCGGTCGATAGCCATAGCTGGACTCTGAGAACGTGCGATCCCACTTGCGTTGCAGCACTTGCAGCATCGCTTGCTCGATAAATCGATCGATCACACACGGAATCCCGAGTCTTCGCTTGTCTTTCCTTCCCGGTTTCGGAATCTCCACCCCCTTGACAGGTCGCGGTTGATACTCCCCGCACAGCAGCTGTTCTTTGATCGACCGCCAGTTCGCCTTCAGGTACTCCGGCAGTTCATCGACGGTCATCCCGTCCACTCCCGGACCCCCTCGGTTCGCTCGCACTCGTCTCAACGCCGCTTCCAGATTACTTCGCTCGCATATCTCCTCCATGACGTTCTCACCAAACATCGGGCCTTCGGTTCGCCCTTTCGCTAAGGATGAATCCGCCGTCTCCCCGCTTCCCTGGGGCCGCACCCCAGCTGTTCGGTTTGAGGTCCGCTTCGGACTTCTCTGCCTCTGTTGATCACCCTTAAGATTGGACACCTACTAACCTCTCCCTACCGTTCGGGCCTTCCGTGAGTTTCCCCACCTACTATGCCCTCTGCGGACTCCTGGAGGGCGCTATGAAACCTTACGATTCCACCTGTCCTTCAAGGGACAGCCTCCCAGGCCTCCCGGGGTAAGGACGCTGTCTTTCCGTACACAACCGCTGGATTTACGCTTCCGGATCTTGATGGATATGGACTTCGTCACCACGCGCTGACTCGTCCGACCTTGGCGCCTACTTATCCAGTTTCTGTGCGTCGGCTCGTACGTTTGCTCCACACTTCCTTCAGACCCCACCTCGCGGTGACGCCCTTGTGCTTCGCTAGCCTTCACCTCCATCAGGTTGGCGGAGGGACTTGCACCCTCCCAGACAGCGCGCGTGCCCGGCACGCGCGTAATAGACCGGTCCTTTCAGGGCCGGGTATCGGGTCTGGTGAAACCTGAGCCCGCTTTGGCGGGCTTCTCGCAAGAGGGCTTCAGCCAAAGTCCGATCCGACGGTCCCGGACGCAACTGATAACGAGCCCTGGGGAGTCTCTGGTGCGCTTGAGAACTGAATCGAATCTTTGTGGTGGAAACTGGAACGGATCCTGGCTAAAGCCTTGTCCCGAGAAGCCCGCTGAAGCGGGCTGTACCGACTACGCTGCACGGATACCCGGCCCTGAAGGACCGGTCGAGTACGCTTCGCGCAAGCCTGCTGAAGCAGGCTCCGAGAAAGGTCAGATGGCAGCTCCTGCGGGATCCCAGCCAATGATGTTTCAGATCGGAAGCGATCCGAAAAGCAAAGGGGCGGGAGATCGTCTCCCGCCCCTTTGGAAGCAAGTTAACACCAATGCTGTCTACGACAGCGTCGTCAGCCTAGAACATCCACTTGACGGAGAACATGACCCGCCGTGGCCAGACTGCGTCGGAACCCACCACTCCGAAGCTTCCGCTGGTCGGGCTGGTGTTCGCGCTTGCGAAGCTGGTCTGGTTGAAGGCGTTCAGGAACTGAGCCTGAAAGCGGATCTTATGAACGTCGCCAATGTGCGTGTCCTTGATGATGCTGATATCCCAGAAATTGATCCAGGCGGAGCGGAGCTCGCTGAAGCGGAACGGAAAGGTCCGCAAGTGAGAGCCCTCCGGTGCCAGGCTGGGATCCCGTACGAATCCGGCCTCGGTGTTGAACCATTTGTCTACCGTCGGGTTGCTGATGCTCAGATTGTCTGGGCTGAAACCCGAAGTGGTAAAAACATCACCGAAACCCATTGGGAACCCGCTCTGGACCTGAAACACCGACGCGATCTGCCAACCGCCCGCGGGATGAGTTCTGCCCCAGGGGAACTCGTAGGTATTCGACCACTTGAGGTTGTGGGGACGATCCGCGCGGGCGATTACCTCGAAAGGAAGGGGATCGCTGCTATTGAGGAACTGTGTGGCCTCATTGAACCGGGAGTAGGTATAGCCAACCATAAAGGCGTGGCCGCTAGAGAGTCGTTTCTCCAGGCGAGCCTCCATACCATGATAGTTGGAATGGCCTTGGTTGGTCTGGGACAGCGTCACCCCCGTGAACTGGGGATAGGGCCGCAGCAACTGGCTGCGGCTGATGGTTGACGTGTTCAATCCCGTTCCCGGGAGCAGCCCGGCAAAGGGATTGGCGAACTGCTGTGCCAGAAAGTCGGCGTTAGCCTGATTTCGGCTGTTCGACGTGCTCCGGAAGATCCCGGGCAGGACGTTCAGATCCCGCCTTCCCTGAATGCGGGTACCTTTCGTTCCCACATAGCCGACCTCTACCAGGGTATCCCCCGGCAACATATGCTGGACCGTCAAGGACCAGCGCTCGTTGTAGGGCACCCTCAGGTCGTTCTGGTTGAAGAAGCTGACACCCTGTCCCAGATTGGTCGCCAAGCCGTTGGCATTGCCGATGGGAAGGCCGATTCCACCAGGAAACGGGTTGGTGAGGGTACCTGTGAAGCTAAGCCCGTTGTCATTGGTCGGGACCAGATCCGTGCGCTGACTGAAGCCAGTCTGGACGGGAGAGAGGCTGTTGCCAAGGATCCCGATGGGCTGATGGAAGATGCCGTATCCACCGCGGATGACCGTCTCGTCGCTAGCTCGGTAGGCAAAGCCCGCCCGGGGAGCAAAGAGGTTGGTGGGACTATCGTACAGTTCCCGGGCCGAGCCGCCGACTCCGGCATACTGCAGTCCGCCGCTGACCGGTAGGGCCCCTAGCTCAGGAATGGGATTCTGGGCGTAGGCCGCCTGAGCAGCAGCGGCGATCGGGCTCACCGCGCCGAAGTCGAATCCGCTCACGCTTCGGTCAAAGCGCTCTGTCAGCGGAGCAAAGTACTCCCACCTGACGCCGAAGTTCAGCGTGAGCTTGGACGTCATCCGCCAGTTGTCCTGTATGAAGGCCCCATAATAGTTGTGGTGCGCAGCGTAGTTGTCGTTTCTATCAACGAAGCCTCCGGTGGGCTGCCCCAGCAGGAATGAGGCGAACTCTTGTCCCTGAGCACAAGGTGCGGTGTTGAGCGGACCATTGGTGAAGTTACAGTCGAATTGGAAGACCGGATTAGACCACCGCTGGTCGCTCCGGTTCAGGAAGTTGGACCGGGCCTCGTAACCAAACTTGAGGTTGTGGTTGCCCCGGTTTACGTCCGCTGCGACATCACCGAAAACATAGGTCGAGAAATCGAAGTTGTTTCGGGTCTCGTCGTGAATCCCACTGTAGTTTGTGATCTGGATGTGGGGAAGAGCCGACTGATCCGGATCCAACTGCGCGAGGAGTCCTGAGTCGAAGGGCAGAGAGCTGATGTCAAAAGGCTCTCCAGCCGGATGCAGGCTGTGACTCTTATGCACCCTCGGATCGGTCCCTCTATTATAGCCGCCACGGAAGGTCAGGATCAGGCTGGGACTAAGAGTCCAGACATCATCCACACCGAAGGTTTCCCGCTCGATGCTCTCGTAGAACCCGGTGGCCGCGTTGCCGTAATAGTCGCGCCACTCTCCGGCCCAGTTGTCCAGCTTGGCAAAACTACCGAAGATCCGATTGGTGGGACCGAAGCTATGATCCACCCGTGTGAACCACTGCTTCCACTCGGTCGGGGAGGCAGTCGTCGGCTGGAAGTTACTGGTCCCGTCGGCGCCACCCGTAAGATTGGGTGCCGGATAGAAACCCATCAACTGCTGGGAAATGGGATGGATCCTGCTGGAAGGGATTATGTTGTTTTGAAAAGGCTGCCGACTGAAGAAGCCATCGCCCGTGGCCGCAATCGTCATAGGATCGTAGATCTGGTATTCCGGTCCCAGCGCCAGCAGTCCCGAGAAATCTCCTTGCATCATGCCAGCAGTCGGAACGGTGCGGGCCCCATAGAACTCGAGCGTCTGCTGGTTAGGTATCTTCGTAGGTGAAGGCAAAGAAGGTCTTGTCCTTGAAGATGGGTCCGTTGATCCCGCCGCCAACTCGCCGGTACTTCACGGGCAGCTTGGGAGCACCCGCGCGATTGGAGAAGAAGTCATTGGCGCCCCAGGAGCTCTCCCGGAAGAAACCGTAGAGAGACCCATGCCAGTCGTTGGTACCCGACTTCATGGTGATGTCCACGGTGGTCCCGTTGTGGTGTCCACGGCTGGCAGTGTAGTCGTGGGCGATCTTGATCTCCTCGACCGCCTCCGCGGAGGGCTGTACCTGGGCCTGCTGGGCTCCACCGAACACGGTTCCACTGTTGTTGATCCCGTTCAGCGTGAAGCCAACGGCATTCCCCTGAGTTCCATGGAAGTAGAATCCGGTGGTGATGGACCAGCCGGGCTCGTCCCACTTCCAACCTCCGCCCGCCGGGCTGGAGGCACCAGGTGCCATGACGAGGAGGTGAGTCGGGTTTCCCTGGGCCATGGGCAGGGTTTCGATCTGCTCGTTCCCGATCAGGTTGCTGAGAGTCGCATTGTTGGACTGCAGTAGAGGCGTCTCGGCCTCCACCGTGATCTGTTCTGTGACTTCTCCCACTTCCATCCTGAAATCAAGCGTCAGGCTGTCACCAGTGGACAGGACAACGGTTCGATTCACCGTCTTGAATCCGGGAAGCGATACCGTGAGCCTGTAGGAGCCCGGTTGCAAGTAGTCGACTCGATAGGATCCCGTGTCGTTAGTCACCGTGGGAAACTCAACACCCGATTCGGTGTTGGTAGCAACGACGTTGACTCCGGGAATCACAGGGTCATCCGGCAAATGGGGAGGTGGGTGGTGCGCTTGCTATTGAGATCCGGTCTAATCCGGTCTATTTTTGCTCTGGAATTCTCCTAAAAGATATATATCAGTAGCAGCAGAGGCTGTGGGAACTGTGGAAAACTCCGAGCAGTCATCGAGCCGGGCCAGCACCCCCGTGATTCGGAGTTTTCCAAGCGTTGTGCGAACGGTGGAAAAACGATTGCGACGCTTTTCGGCCTAGCGCTGGAGCTGGTTGTTTTTCCACGGTTTGCACATCGCGGCAGTTTCCATAGCCTTCCCCCGTTCAGGCAGAAAGAGGCGGCCTTCAGCCTCGATCAAAAGAATCCGGATCGCGCGTTAGCGCTACCTCAACCTCTGCTCCCGTAACGAGCCTTGCGAAGCTGCAAGGGCGAGGCAGAGCCGGTCGATGGGGATTGACCGGCGCCGCCATGTCAGGCATCCTCGGCGATTTTGGCAAACCCGGAGGACCGATCATGGCGACGACTAGCTACTTGTACCACACCCTCGGATTGAAGGGCTATGTTCACCAACGCACGGACTATCGCGGCGGCGGCGTATTTCACCACGTCGAACTGGCTCCGCACAAGCGCCGGTGTCGCAACTGCAGTGCCCGCTGGAACCGGCTTCAGCTGCAAGGCTGCTTCCAGCGCTGCATCCGCACTCTACCGGTGGCGACCCGCCACCAGTTCGTGGTCCTGCATGGCCACCGGCAATCCTGCAGCCAGTGCGACCAGACCCTTCGCGAGCCGATTGCCTTCGCTCAGGGCAAACGGCGCTACACGAACGCCTTCGCCCAGTACGTGGTCCAGCTGTGCCGCATCGCCACCATCAAAGCCGTTGCCCGCTTGCTGGGCGTGGGCTGGGACCTCGTCAAAGAGATCCATAAGGAGCATCTGGGGCAGCGCCTCAAGAAGCGCAAGCTGTCTCAACTGCGCTATCTGGCGATCGATGAGTTCGCTACCCACAGCGGGCACCTCTACATGACGGTGGTGCTGGACCTGGAAAGTGGCCAGATCGTCTCCCTACACGAAGGCAAAGACGCCCAGGCGCTGGTGGCCTGCCTGCGCCACCTCAAAGGCCGCTGCAAGTCCCTGCGCGCCATTGCCATCGACATGTCCGACGCCTACCGCAAGGCCATTCGCCAGGTCTTCGCCGGCAAGGTCGATGTCGTGCACGACCCCTACCACGTCGTCGCACTGGCCAACCAGGCCATTGACCAGACCCGCCGCTCCATGATGCGCAAACTGGAAACGGGCCGCAAACAGCTCCTCAAAGGAACCCGCTTTCTCTTGTTACGAGGGCTGGAAAACCTCAACGAGCGCTCCCTGGAACACCTCATGCAACTCATGGAAATCAATGAGCCACTCTATCAGGCCTACCTCCTCAAGGAGGAGATCCGCCACTTTTGGAACCTCCCCGACTCAGCGGCCGGCAACGCCTTCCTGGATGCCTGGATCGAGCAGGCTTACAGCATCGGCAACCAGTTCTTCGCCCGGCTCGCCCGCACCCTCCACCGGCATCGCCCCGGACTACTCGACTACTTCAAGCACCGCATCTCAACCGGCCCCCTCGAAGGACTCAACAACAAGATTAAGGTCCTCAAAAGACGAGCCTATGGCTTCAGAGACATGGACTACTTCAAGCTTAACCTCTACTTCATCCATGAGGACCTGGCCACTTGACCTCCCCATTTACCGGAAGAACCGAATCACACCTCCCGTATTGTCCATAACCTGGCCGCTTACACCGGCACGGGATTGCTGGGCCTGAAGTGGCGTGACCGCCACCAGTGCCGCGAGCAGACATACGGAAAGGAATAATGACTTTCGCATTACTGTACCTCCGAATAAATACCTTGAATTTGCCCTGTGGGATGCAGCGCCGCCTTCCTTCAGGCGATGCACTGACTACAATACCAGTTCTACACCCACACTTGCAAGGACTTTGGTAACAGAAATTGTCAGGTGGTTGCCTTTCCAACAAGACAGGCGAGGAACTGGCTGGACGCGCCCCCCTGCTTGGGCTATACATGGTAGAGAATTCTAGTCGTGTGCCGACGTCTTGCGGCTACGGGTCTTGCGCGGAGCACAGAATGAACCTCACCAGAAGCGCATCAAGTTCTCTACTGCTGGCCTCTTGCCTGCTTCTGACATCTGTCCGAGGTGCCGGTCTAGAGGTGCCGAAAAGCACGCCACCAATCCCCAACCTCGCGGGAAAGGTCCTCACCGTCAATGGCCCTGTCGAACCCGCTGCCCTCGGGGCCACCATGATGCACGAGCACATTTTCATCAACCAGAACCACCCTTCCACTTCGGGCCCGACAGAGGCCACCCGGGTCGGCTTCTACCTCAAGCCCTTGACCATGGACATGTTAGGAGCCGTGATCATGGGGTACCAGAATCGTGACAACCTGATCCTGGGCGACGAGGAGATGGCCGTTCGGGAGCTGGAAGGCTACCGAAAGCAGGGAGGCGGTACCCTCGTCGACGCCACCAGTATCGGCCTGGGCCGCGACCCCCGAGCGCTGCTCCGCGTCTCCAAGACCACCGGCGTCCACATCATCATGGGCGCCAGCTGGTACACCAAGTCGTGGCATCCCCGGGACATGGACGATCGTTCGGTCGAGAGTCTCACCCAGGAGATCGTCCGGGACGTAACGATCGGAGTGGGCGGCTCAGGCATCCGCTCCGGTATCATCGGTGAAGTGGGAACCATCGGTAATCCTCTGACCCAGAATGAAATCAAGGTGATCCGGGCCTCGGGCCGGGCTGCCCGCCTCACCGGTGCAGCGGTCTCCCTGCACACCGCTGCCTATGCTGGGACGAACGACCAGCATCGAATCCTGGATCTACTGGAATCGGAAGGGGCCGACCTGGGCCGGGTGATTCTGGGACACAGCGATGCACTGGTAAAGGACATGCCTCTCCTGAAGAGTCTTCTGGAGCGTGGTGCCTACGTCGAATTCGACCTCCTGGGTGAGTTCGCGATGCTGCGGAAGCGGGTGACTGCAGCCCACGTCGGGGAGGGTATCCTGCAGTTGATCAAGATGGGCTACCTGAAGCGGATCCTTCTCTCCCAGGATGTAGACCGGAAGATCTTCCTCAAGTCCTACGGAGGGATGGGGTACTCGTTTGTCCTGGAACAGTTCGTCCCCCATTTGTTGAAAAAGGGCGTCACCCAGGCCCAGATCCGGACTCTGGTGGAAGAGAACCCGCAAAGGGTCCTGACTTTTGATGGGCCCAGGTGAAAAGCAGAGGTCGCAAGTCGCAGGTCTCTATCGACTTAGACGATGCTGGTAACGGTCGAACTCGTTCATCACGGAAATGGTTTTCGCAAGAGCAAAGTTGCCGGCTCACAACCTGGGACCTGCGACCTGCGACCTCTGATCTGACGTTCAGACGTTCAGACGCTTAACGGAATCTGATAGCATTCCCTCGTTTAGGGATTTTGATTAGGAGAAAATAAAATGAACGATAAGCTCCCCCTGCTTCCTACTTCCGTTATCGGCAGCCACGCTACCCCTTCCTGGTTGTGGACCGCTCTGGACGCGATCAAGGAGGGCAAGTATGGCCAGACGGATCTGCGCGAGACCTTCGATGACGCGGTCAAGCTGGCGATTCTGGACATGGAGAAAGCCGATGTCGACATCATCACCGACGGGGAGATGCGGCGCTGGTATTTTGTGCAGAGTTTTTACCGGCGCATGCAGGGAATCGAGCCGGATGAGCCCCTGCGCAAAGTAGGCCTCTATGGCTACGATTCAGTGCCGCGCTATCGTCTTACTGAGAAGGTCACTGTTCCCAAGGGACTGGGCATCGTGGAAGAGTTCCAGTATTTGAAAAAGCAGACGAACAGGCGACTGAAAGCGACCTGTCCGGGCCCCCTCACCATCTCCATCCACATTCGGGACAGCGCCGTCCGCGAGTTCTACAAGGATCGGATGGAACTCTTCTGGGAGTTCGCTGAAGTGATCAACCAGGAACTCAGGACCCTGGTCGAGAACGGTGCCGATTACATCCAGCTGGATGAGCCATCCTTCGCCATTATGCCAGGCCAGTTGAAGGAATACGTCGCGCTCTTCAACCGCTGTGTCGAGGGAGTCGATGCCAAGATCGGCTTCCACATCTGCTTTGGCAATCTGGCATCTCGTCCTCGCGGCAAACGTCAGTTCGGATGGATGCTCCCAGAGCTTCTCGAGTCGAAATGCGACCAGTTCATCCTCGAGTTCGCAAACCGCGAGATGGCCGAGTTGGAGCTTTGTAGGGAACTCGCCCAGGAACGGGAGATCGGAGTAGGCGTCATCGATATCAAGTCCTTCTATCGGGAGACCCCGGAGGACGTAGCCGAGCTGATCCGTCGGTCACTGAAGTACGTTCCGGCGGAGAAACTGTGGATTGTTCCAGACTGTGGATTCTTTCAGCTTCCTCGCTGGATTACGGTGAAGAAACTCGAAAGCATGGTTGCAGGCACCAAAATCGTGCGACAGGAACTCACGGGATCGGCGTAGACGGCCCTTGCCCGTTCCGGTCCAAGAATGAGCTCGGGCAAAGGCACGGGTAAGAATGAGGACGCATACAGAATGACCGAATCACTCGAAGTCGGTAGATCCTTGGAACTGGAAAAGCTGGTAACGCCCGATTTGACGGCCGACCACTTCGGCAACCCCGGCGTTCAGGTCTTCGCTACACCGGCACTCATAGCCTTCCTCGAAGAGACGGCGATCCGATGCGTGGCACCGACGCTCGAAGACGGCCAAGCCACTGTTGGTACCCGAGTCGAGGTTCAGCATCTAGCCGCAACCCCAGCGGGGATGAAGGTTTTCTCCCGGGTGGAGTTGGTTGAAATCGACAGAAAGCGGCTGGTGTTCCGCTTTGAGGCGCGCGACGAGCGGGAGCGGATTGCCAGCGGTACCCACGACCGGTTCATCATCAACTCCATGGCCAAGTTTCTGGACGCGGCAGCCGAAAAGGGCAATGGCTGATCTGGTTCATCTGAGCGTCGACGATGGGATCGCCTGGCTGGTCCTCAACCGGCCCCAGGTTTTGAACGCACTCAACCAGGCGATCGTGCGGGAATACGCGGCTCACGTCCTGGCACTGCGGGAACGGGAAGATGTCCGAGTCGTCCTCACCCGCGGCGAAGGACGTGGATTCTGCGCCGGTAGCGATCTGCACGAGCTTAGAGAGATGTCGGCGGCCGAGGCGGCTTCCTCGGAACGTCAACAGGCTGAGGCCTTCGCCCTGCTCGACTCCCTGCCCCAACCCACAATCGCGTTGACCCATGGCTACGCGCTGGGCGGGGGACTGCAGGTTGCGCTCTACCACGATTTCCACCTCACGACCGAGTCGGCCACTCTGGGTCTTCCGGAAGTGGAACTGGGATGGACGCCACCCTGGGCCGTGGGCCGGCTGATGGACGTCGTCGGCAACTCTACCGCCCGCTGGCTACTGTTGACGTGTACCAGGATCCGAGGCGAACAAGCCAGGGAAATCGGCCTGGTCAACGAAGTCGTCCCCGACGATCAACTTCTCCAAAGAGGAGAGGCCCTGGCACGCCAGCTCGCGTCCTTCCCATCGGAGGGTCTGAAAAGGACCAAGACCCTGCTCAACCAGATGTCACCCCTGAGACAGGATCACTGGGACGCCCATGCGTCCGCCGCCTTCGAACACTGCTTCCGGTCGCCGGAGTGTCAGGAGAGGCTCACGGCCTTCACCACCCAGCGGCGGACGCGGCGGACGAAGGTCCCAAGCACCAAGGCCCCAACTCACAAGTAAGATCCAAGGTCCAAGCTCCAGATTGTTGGAATCTGGTGCCTTGGGGTTCTTCTGGGAACTTGGGGCTTGCATCTTACTTGTGAGTTGGGACCTTGGTGCTTGGGACCTTGGAACGCTCGGGGATCATGCGCGAGGTCAGCTCAAAGCAGTTGCTTTGAAATGATCTCGCGCATGATCTCCGAGCTTCCTGAGGCTATGGGCCAGAGGCGGTAGTCTCGAGCGAAGCGTTCTACTGCATACTCCCTCATATAGCCGTAGCCACCGTGGAGCTGGACTGCCTGGTAGGCCACGCGGTTGGCGCTTTCGGTCGCGTAGAGTTTGGCCATCGAAACTTCCTTGAGACAATCTTTGCCGGAGGAAAAGAGGCCTGCGGCATGATAGGTAAGCTGGCGCGCGGCTTCGATCTCGGTGGCCATGTCGGCGACGCGATGGCGTAGGGCCTGAAACTCAGCCAAAGGTCGACCGAACGCCTGGCGCTGACGCAGATACTCCTGGCAATCTTCAAGTGCCTGCTGGGACGCGGAGACACATAGAATCGCGGCCGTGAGGCGCTCCTGTTGAAGACCTGCCACCAGCTGCGCGAAGCCCTTCCCTTCCTGCCCCAGGAGGTTCGCCTCCGGCACCCGGACCTGGTCAAAGACCAGTTCGGCAGTGTCCGAGGCCCACATGCCCGTCTTTTCCAGCTTCTTCGACACCGCAAAACCGGGCGTGTCCCGTTCCACCAGGAACTGGGACAGACGCTCTCGGCGAGGACCCTCTTCCCGAGTCCGAGCGGCGACGAAGTAGAGATCGCCATAGACGCCGTTGGTGATAAACGTCTTGGCTCCAGTGATGACCCAGTCGCTACCCTCTTTGCGTGCTCTGGTGCTAATAGCAGCCATGTCCGAACCCGCGTCCGGCTCGGTGATGGCGAGGGCGCAGATGGTTTCTCCGGCAATGATGGAGGGCAGATATCTGGCCTTCTGCTCATCGGTTCCGAATCGGGCCAGCCAGGGAGAGGACATGTCGGTGTGCACGATGATGCTGAAGGCGACACCGCCGGAACGACAGCGGGCAAGTTCCTCGGCCAGAACCACGGACATCCAGAAGTCGGCCCCAGCACCACCGTATTCGGTCGGGAACTCGGCTCCCAGAAACCCCAGCTGACCCATTTTTTCGAACAGACTGCGGGGTGTTCTGCCCAGCTCTTCCCACTCCTCTACATTGGGGACGATCTCCTCCTGGACGAAGCGGCGTAGGGATTCGCGGAAGAGCTCGTGCTCTTCACCAAAGTAGTCGGAGAGTTCACTCACGACTTGGTGCTCCCTTCCGCAGCCTTCTTATCCACCTCGCGCTGGCGCAAGACGTTGCGCCGGATCTTGCCACTGAT
Organism: Acidobacteriota bacterium; assembly: GCA_965222655.1. Taxonomy (GTDB): domain Bacteria; phylum Acidobacteriota; class UBA6911; order RPQK01; family JAJDTT01; genus CAUZIZ01. Next base: position 212,856 of record CBDCUP010000019.1, on the reverse strand, counting down.
CGTCTTGGGCAGCTCCTCCAGGAACTCGATTTCTCGTGGGTACTTGTAGGGAGCGGTGACGCGGATGACATGCTTCTGCAGCTGCTCCACCAGTTCGTCTGACGCCAAATGACCGGCACTCAGCACGACGAAAGCCTTGATGATCTCTCCGCGCAGTCGGTCCGGGCTTCCCACCACCGCCACCTCAGCTACCGCGGAATGCTCGATCATCGCAGACTCCACTTCGAAGGGACCGACTCTGTAGGCCGCGGTGTTGATCAAGTCGTCGGAGCGGCTGACAAAGTAGAAATAGCCATCCTCGTCACGCCTAGCGCGGTCTCCGGTGAGGTACCAGTCCCCGGCGAAGCAGCCGGCAGTCGCCTCGGGGTTCCTGTAATACTCTCGAAACAACCCCACGGGACGCTCTGGCCGAACCCGAATCGCAATGTCCCCCTCTTCATCAACGGCCAGCTCGTTTCCCTCGGCATCAACCACTCCCATCTGAAATCCGGGCGCGGCTACTCCCATGGAGCCTGGCTTGTAGTGCATCCCGGGAAAAGTGGCGACACAGAGGACCGTCTCGGTCTGGCCGTAGCCCTCCCAGATATGATGTCCAGTACCCTCCCGCCAGGCGTCGATCACCTCGGGGTTGACGGCCTCGCCAGCTCCCACCGAGAGTCGGAGAGTCTTGGATTGAAAGTCTTTGAGATCCTCCAGAATCAGCATGCGGTAGGCAGTCGTCGGAGCAAAAAACGTGGTGATGGGATAGCGCTGCAGCATTTGCAGGGTTCCCTGAGAATCGAACTTGCCCCTGTGGTCCCAGATGAAGAGGGCTGCACCCATGTTCCAGGGAGCAAAGAAACAGGTCCATGCCGCCTGCGCCCAACCCGTGTCGGAGAGGGTCCAGTGAAGGTCCGTGGGCCGGTTGTCGAGCCAGTACTTGCCGGTAATGATGTGTGCCAGGGGATAGGTGACGTGATCATTCAGGACCATCTTGGGATAGCCGGTAGTGCCCGAAGTGAAGTAGATCATCAAGGGATCGGAAGCGAGGTTCTGGGGATGGTCCAACCTGGGCGAGCTGGAACGCAGTAGATCCTCATACGACAGCACACCCGGAGTTTCCCCCACCACGATGATGTGCTCCAGATCAGGACATTCCTGACGCACCGCTTCGAGCTTGTCGATGTTATCCGAGTCCGTGATCGCAATCTTCACCGAGGCGGCGTTCAGCCGATAAGCGATGTCCTGGGACGTCAGCAACGTGGTGCCGGGAATCGAAACGGTTTGTGCTCGGATGCTGCCCAGAAGGATCTCCCACCACTCGACGATCCGCGGAAGCATCACAAAGACGCGATCGCCGGGCTGCGATCCCAAGCCAATTAGAGCGTTCGCAACCCGCTGCGACCGCTCACTCAATTCTCGGAAGGTGACCTTCCGCTCTCCCAACGCACCGACCCAAAAAAGGGCCAACTTGTCAGGATTCTCCGCCCAGCGATCGAACACATCGTAGGCCCAGTTGTAACGCTCGGGAGCCTCGAGTCGAAAGTTGGAATAGGTCTCCGCATAGTTGCCAATCTGGTAGGGTTCAGTCATGTTTCTCCTCGGGAGGCCGAAGCTATCAGGGACCGGAGCGGGCTGTCAAGGGAGCGGAGGTTACAGGTTTGCAGGTTACAACTTGCAACCGAACTAGCCCAGAACTAGCCCCCTTTGATCATCTTCTGGAGCCTTGACTTCAGCTCGTCCAAGCGTTCGACAATTTCATCCTCGGCTCTTCTCAGAGCGGGAAGATCCAGCTGCTCGGACGACATTTTCGTAATCATCTCCTTCTCTGCATTCAGGTATTCCCTGCACCCTTTCGCCAGATAGGGAACTATCTCTGAGGGGATAGTGGTGACTCCATTGCGATCGCCGTGTAGTAGATCTCCAGGCTGCACTACGACCCCTCCCACGGTAACCGGAGTGTTCATTTCAACCAGGTGGAAATACCCATGGTCACAGATGGTTTGGCTGCTGAAGACGGGAAGACCAAGGGCCTCGATCTGGTCGAGGTCACGGCCGGCGCCACTGGTAACTACTCCGCTGCAGCCGAATCGTTGGTAGGCGCCACAGGTAATCTCCCCGAAAGTGGCGGCGACTGGCTGCTCGTCTAGATCCTGGAAGACAACTACTCGAGGCTCAGGGATCGGCTCAAAGGCGGCAATTTGTTGGTCCAGGTACGCGTAGACATCCTCTCCCTCGGGTGGCCGGGAAGCATGGAAGGTGGCAGTGACAGCGAAGCCGACCATGGGAGGAAGGCGTGGATACTCCGCCTTTATGTTTCCATCCATGTAGCCCTGAGCCCTGGGTCTCACCTCGAACATCTCGATCACATTACAGACGGTAGGGGTATCGAATTCACGGAGTAGTTCAACTTCTTCAATCAATTGGATTTCCTTTCCTTGGATGGATTGGCGCAGGATACCGGGGTTGACGTGAGAATTCAATTCGGTGCGGGACCGAGACCAGTCAAGTGCCAGAGTCAGTGCTAGAATCGGGATCCGATTCTATGCTGAAACTTCATTTGCTATTTTCGATAGAGAAACGACGTAACCAATGGATTTATAGTAGGATAGGGAATTATCCAAGCAATTTTCCGAAAACCGTGGCGGTGGCCTCCGTGCCGCCGTTTTTCGAGCCAAAGGCTCGAAAGAAAGAACACGGCGGCACGGAGGCCACCGCCACGTCCCTCGACTGAAGTTTCATGTACGATCCGGCTCCGCCGCGGGCTGAACTATGCTAAACGCTGGACCTTCCAACTCCTGTGATGTGGTGATCGTGGGCAGCGGTCCTGCCGGTTCGTCGGCGGCCTTCGCTCTGGCCCGAGAGGGAGTCCAGGTGACGATCCTGGAAAAGGAGCCCCTGCCGAGATACAAGACTTGTGGTGGCGGAATCGTTGGCCGTGCTAGACGACTGCTCCCCTTCAGCATTCAAGAGGTGGTCGAGCAACAATGCCACACCGCGGAGCTGAATCTTCCCCAAGATGGCTTTCATTTCTCCACCGCCCGCAGCCAGCCGATCGTTTCGATGACCATGCGCGAGAGCTTCGATTTTTTCTTGCTTCGAGCAGCCCAGAGCGCAGGGGCTGGCCTTCAGACGCAGTGCCGGGTCCTCGGGGTGCAGCAGAAACCGGATCAGGTCGTACTCTCAACCAGTAAGGGACCTGTTTCCGCTCAGTTCGTGCTGGCCGCCGATGGAGCCAGGAGTCGGGTAGCGGACAGTTCTGGCTGGACCAATAAACCCAATCTGATTCCTGCGCTCGAATGTGAGGTTCAAGTCTCCAATCGCGTGCTCGAGCAGTTTCAAGGCAGAGCCAGATTCGACTTCAATCTGGTGCCTTACGGATATGCCTGGATTTTTCCCAAGAGAAATCATCTATCGGTTGGCGTCCTGACGACCCAGCGAGGTGGTGCTAACCTGAATAGATGTCTCGAAACGTACATGAAACTCGCCGGTATTGCCCCGGTAGAAAGACTGGAACGCCACGGTTTCGTCATCCCCATAGGCCCCAGGAAGGGATCCCTGGCCAGGGCTAGGATCCTTCTTACTGGAGACGCGGCCGGCTTGGCGGATCCGGTGACGGGGGAGGGAATCTCCTACGCCATTCGAAGCGGTCAACTGGCAGCAAGGTCTCTGTTGGATGGGGAGTTCAGACAGGAGGGCGTGGGACGCCGATACGATGCCTCTCTGGCGGTCAGCGTACTGTCGGAACTTCGGCTGGGAAGGATGTTGGGAAGGCTGATCTACACGCATCCATCCATCTGCAGACGGTTGTTTCGCTGGCAGGGTCAGCGCCTCTGTGAGGCCATGACCAATGTTTTAATGGGAGACACGGACTACGGAGAACTGCTATCGACTCCGGCTCACTACCTCAAGCTGTTCGACTCACGCCGAAAACGGAATTCGCACGTGGATAGGGAGGCCTAGCCGCGGTCAACGCAGTCCGCCAATCCGGATTAGACGACGGACACGACCCTGCCGGAGGCTGCGGACTCATACGCGGCCAGTAGGACCTTCAGGATCGCGGCTCCGTGAACGGCGCTCATGTCGCTTTCCCGGTCGGCTTCGATGCAATCAACGAAGTACGAGGCGTCGGATCCACCTGAAGAACCCACCGTTCGCCAGCCAAACTTATGGACCCCTCCAGCCTCCTGCGTGCTGCTGCCCCAGAACGCCATCGGGTCCTGCGGGTGAGGCTGGCCGGGACGCCAGGTAGGAGCATCGCAAGAAACCTCCAACCTTGGTTCCGCCTCGTCCACGATCCTGGTACCGCGGCGGCCAACCAGACACACTCGGAGGGAACCTCCCAGGGGATGGCTCAAGAACCCGGTTCGCCCCCCGCTGAGGGTCCCTACAAGACCTCCGTCAAAGTCCAGCGTCACCGCTGCGAAGTCCTCTACGTCGTCCTCCTGGTGCTCTTGGAAGAAGAAGTTGGAGGTGCGGGCGTAGACCCTCTCCACCGACCGACCGCAGAGCCAGCCCATCATCCCAATCGAATAGACTCCCGTGGTGAACAGCTCTCGTTTCGACTTCATGAAGCTGAAGCCCCTGGGGGGGAAGTGTTCCGCTCGAATGCGTTCCAGATCGGCACTCCCGGCGAGGCCTTTGGCAAAAAGAGTATCGCAGTGGATACCGAGTAGATCTCCTAGCACCCCGCTATCGACCAGCTCCTTGGCCCTCTGTGACCAGGCCGAGCGAAGCATACTGAACATCTGAGTCTTGACCCTAGCCTCGGTGGCTGCCGCAACCAGCTCCGCTGCCGCCTCGTTGGAACTGCCGAGAGGCTTGTCCACGTAGACGTGCTTTCCCGCCTTGGCGCAGCGTGCAGCAAGCTGAGATCGACGCTCAAACTCGACGCAGACGCACGCGATGTGAACGTCCTCGCGCTCCAATGCCTGGTCCAATTGAGGAAAGAACGGAATCCCCAACCGCTGCGCTAGCGATCGGTTCCAGGCATCCCTTTGAGATGGCACGCCTGCCTCATCGGTAAGACCAATGAGCTGACAACGGGGATCGGCGGCGAAGTCAGGTCCGTAGTTCTCCTGGTGGGTGCGATCCCCTCCAAGCAGTAGTACCCCATATTTCTTCATCGTTTCTCTTATCTACAGCCTCACCCGTTCGCCTGAACCGAGAGACTCCTGAAGGGCTCTTTGTATGTCGCTGGTGGCTGCCGCAGATTCGGCGACCGCGCCCTCCGACCCACTTTCCAGCTCAGCCTCAAGGAGAGATCCATCGTTCCGGTAGCGAAGGGTTCCATGGTTCCCGACCAGAAGCAGGTCGAGCTGAGGGTTCTCTTCTCGACGGATTGCCACCGTAGCCAGGGCGCTCCTGCCACCCTCCAGATCCACCTGCACCGACAAGCTGCCCGATTCCTGGCTGCCTCTGGCCAGTACGGCCTGGGTCGGGAACTTGAGCAGTTCCTGGACGAACCCGACTGCCTGCTCGCACAGCGGAAGCAGATGTCCATGATCCGGAGAAACCACCACGATCAGGCGAGCAAAAACGGGCTCCCCAAGCCGGCCTGAGGAAGTCTCCTGAGAGACGGCGGTTGCGAGTGGTGCCAGGTCAAGCATCTGGGTTAGAGGTAAATCGTGACGATCCGATGCCTATGGTATCGCAAACCGGGGGCGACGCCTAGCAACCAACAACGGGATGGCGGAAGCCGTTGTTCGAGAACGCCGTTGAAACGGCCTCCGGAAGGCTGATCTCTGCACGAAAACGCTGCTATCAGATCATTTTGCCTAAGCAGCAAAATCCTGATGAACGTTAATAGTTGTGCTGGAAGTCTGCTGCTAGCTTTGGCTCGGTCGACCAATCGAGGTCAATCCCAACGGGATTGCGTCTTCCAGCCCAGGGTTTCCGAACCCTGGGTACCCTTGTCAGCATACTCACCCCAACCCTGAAAGGGTGCGATGAGCCGCAGTGGCTCGAACTAAGTCAAACCATGTTAGACAAACGGTGAGGCGTTTGGAAAGGAGGAAATAAAGCGATAAGAGAGGCAAGACGCCGAAGCCTACCTGTGCGAGTCCACGCTCGTACAGAACTTCCTGCTCGAACTCCGCGATTAACCAGCGGGGGTACGCAGCCAGGGCGCTCCCAACGGCTGGACCGGAAGAAGGGATCGTCACGAAGGGGCCAGGCAGGAAGACTTCGGGAGACGGCACTTCGGCCTAGAGCAAAGCGCCAACGACCGCCCTTGAGTGAAGCGTTGGCGAGGTTCCCTGACCTCGTCTCCAGAGAGAACAGGTGGTTATCTCTCTGGAACTGCTTTGGGTGATACCTGTCGCCGCCTGAGGAAAATGGTTCGAGTCATGACCGGTGAATGTCCCCCGCCGTCCCCTGTGGGTGAGTCCGCGCTATAAGCCCCCGGTGAAAGGCGACGGATGATGCGGTGGTGCGGAGAAGGCTTCCTGAGCCGCCTCCGCTTTAGGGATTGCCGCAGAGCCGGAGTACTCCAGTTTCGGCTGGAGGAAAGGTCAAACCGAAGACGAGGTGAGGAAGAATCCTGAGTCTGGGTAGTTAGCGTCTCGGCCGTGGCCCCCCAAATGGGTCGGCCCGTGCTCTTGTCCGGGTCAAACCGGGAAAACAGACCCCCCAGGGGCCTGGCTAAGAAACACCCGATAGATCTCCGATCCGCCTCACCTGATGATGCAACAGAACAGGAACACCATGGTGAAGAACAGAAAAGTGCACTCCTTGACCGGTCGCATCACGATCGAGCTCATGCGTGCCGCCTTTAAGAAAGTCAAGCGCAACCGAGGCGCCGCTGGGGTGGACAAGGTCAGCATCGGGATGTTCAAGGACAACCTCGAACAAAATCTTCTCGCGCTGATGAAAGATCTTAAATCAGGCGAGTTTCGACCCGTTCCGCTGCGCCGAGTCCATCTCTCCAAGGGGCCTCACACGAAGAAGACCCGGCCGCTCGGGATTCCCGGGGTCCGCGACCGCGTGGGCCAGGAAGTCCTGCGACGGCTGCTGGAACCTATCTTCGAGTCGCTCTTTCAGGAAGCCTCCTTCGGGTTTCGTCCCAAACGCAACTGTCATCAGGCGATCCAGTGGGTGTTGTCCCTTCACGACGCCGGCTACGGCTTCGTACTCGACGCCGACATTGAAGGCTTTTTCGACAACATTCCACAAGACGTCATTATGCAGTTGGTGGCCGACAAGGTTGCCGACGGTAATATCCTTCGCCTTCTTCAACGATTTCTCACTGCCGGAGTCATGGAGGACGGTGTCTTCAAGCCGACCACGGTCGGCACGCCACAAGGAGGGGTGATTTCCCCTCTTTTGGCTAACATTGTCCTTAATCAACTGGACTGGGCTCTCGACCGGGCGGGTTTTCAATTTGCCCGGTACGCCGACGACTTCGTCGTCCTGACCCGGTCCGAAAGGCAGGCGCAAGAGGCCTTGGCACTGGTCCAGCTGCTGCTGGCAACCCTTCAGCTAACGCTGAGTCCGGAGAAAACCCGGATCACGACGTTCGGAAAAGGCTATGAGTTTCTTGGCTTTTTCCTCTCGTCCCGTTCCCGGCGTATGCGCGACAAGTCCCAGCGGAAATTCAAGGATAAGGTGCGGGAATTAACCGTTCGCCACCATAACCTCGATGCCGAGGCGATCCTGAAATTGAACCGAGTGATCAGGGGGACGGCTCAGTACTTCGCCCCCGAGTTCGCGACCAATCGCTGGCTCTTCCAAAAGCTCGACTCCTGGGTCCGTCTGCGACTCCGGAGTATGAAGCTCAAGCGGAAGAACTACAACGACAATCGCAAACTCAGGGTGGGGTTCTTCTGCCGAAAACTCGGCTTGCTTACCCTTGAAAGCTTCTGCCTCTATCGCAACACCTATGGCCAAGTCTGTTACGTCGTTCCCCGTCTTGGGGCAACGTCTTTGGGGTCGCCCGGTGAGTGACCCTCACGCCGGTAAATATGAGGAATAGACCCCATCGCGACAACGGGGAGGGGCAGGCGGGAACCCCGCCTGTCTCTTACCCGCGTGCGTACAAAAAGGTATGTTCCGGGCACATAGGTGACAGTTTCTCCCAGGCACATGGATTACAAAAGGAGTCCTGTCATGGAAAGAGACCTGTGTAATGGACGAACGAGCGGTCGAAGCGGTTTCAGAAATCGAACAGGTAGGTAAACTTGGCGATCAGCGCCCTGTCCAGGGTACGCCGGGGGGACCTCATCCTCAGCATGGCGTCGGCTTCGTGGGGGTCGAGGCCGATGGTATCGAAGCGGCTGTTGTAGACGAGAAAGAGGCCGGTGTTACTTGTCCGCAGTAAGGCAAAGCGGATATTGGCTCCAATCTCGTCGACCGAGCTGTTGTACTGAATCAGGCCTTGGATGTAGCTCTTGGGAGTAAAGGAGTAGTTGACCTGAATCGCGCCCAGATGGGTAGCGAAGTCCCCCTGGGGAAGGCTGACGTTATTGAGCACGTAGCGGCTCGAAAAGAGAAAGTTCGAGCCGGAGCGAATGCCGGAACTGACGTTCAGCGTCTGAATGTCTCCGGTATAGAACTCGCCCCAGGAGTAGGAGCTTCTAGCAAACAGGGTAGCGCTCTCGTCCGAGGTGAGTGAGAAGGAAAAGTTGTCGAAGTTGTAGGACCCCACCGGTAGAAACACACCAGGAGAGATTTCAAAAGGGTCGAAGAGCTGCTCGAAGTTCTGGTTGTAGGCTATTCCTGTGGAGCTGCCGTTGTTGAAGAACATGTTGAAGTGATTGTGCCGAAAGCCGGACTCGGGCTCACCGTCAAAGCGGTAGTGCCCCTGCCAGGTATGATGGGGCCAGAGCCGTCGGATGAATGGATGGTCCTTGGGATGGGGATTGTAGAATACCCCGTAGGAGGGTTTTCTATAGCCCACTCGTTGCAGGAATCCCACCTCGGGGTTGAAGTCCTCGCCCACCTCGATGTAGGCGGCTCGGAAACTGTATAAATCGGCATCATATCGAAGATCGGTGCCGCCCGCGTGGTCTCGACCGGTCAGGTCAGGCGACTGCGTCTTGGCCAGATAGTTGAAGATGGTCAGATGATCACCGAAGCCGAGATTGGCATCCGCTCCAAAGGTGCGGTTGAAGGAATTGAAGCCCAACGCGTCCGAGGTGGCGCTCTTGTTTATGAAAATGGCCCCAAAGGAGCTCCTCTCTCCTACCTCTCGAGCCAGCCGAGCCACCGTGAAATTGTGGGCGGGAGTCACCTCGGGGATAGACTCCGTCTGCATGTTCAGGAATCCGATATTGTAGGCCCCCTGCTTCCCCGAAATCCTTGCCCCACCCAGGATGGGAACCTGGACTCCGGATGGATCGATGCCGATACTCCTGCTGAAAAAAAGCTCCGCTTGCTGGGGCGTCCCCACCTGGAAAAGACCGGCGTTCTCGAGAAAGAAGGGACGCTTCTCTGGAAAGAAGAGATCGAATCTGGTCAGGTTGACCTGCTCCTCATCCACCTCCACCTGAGAAAAGTCGGTGTTGACGGTAACGTCCAGGATCAGACTGGAGGTCAGCGTGTATTTGACATCCAGGCCTGCGTCGTGGATTCCGTCGTTGATATTGGTTTCCTGCGTGTAGTCCTGGCTGAAGCCGCCACTGACGAACGGCACGACCTGGAAGTTGCGCCGAAAGGGGAGCTCCAGTCCGCGAAGCTCTCCGGCTAGAGAAACACGCTGAAGCCGAAAGGCTCGCGACACCGGGGCCCAGAAGACCTGCTCGTTCCTGCGGCGGATGTTGCGCTTGAAATTGACTCCCCAGAGCGCCTGCTCTCCGGTGCCGTAGCGCAGGGTTCGAAAAGGGATTGCAAATTCGGCCTCCCAACCTCTTCCAGTGATCTTCGTCGCGACCGTCCAGACTCCATCCCAGTTGAGGTTGAAGGACGAAGCAGCTCCTCTCTGTGCACCACCAAATCCGGTGCCTCCGGCGCTCCCTGCTCGCGTGGGACCGCCGGTGACGCGGCTCTGCCCACCGTGCACAATCTGGGCATCGTACTCAATTCCGGCGGGTGTGGTCGCGAAGATATAGCCGTTCTGGTCATCGTCGTAGGTGTCGAAGATCATCTCGAAGGAATCGGTCTCGCGCAAAACGCCGTCCCTTCGAGCCTGAGTCGACACTACGGCTTTCGGCTGCGAGTCATAGCAGATAAGTCCCACATAGAGGGTATCCTGGGTGAAACCAATCCTGACCTCGGTCTTCTCGCTGGCAGGTTGACCTTCTTGTGGCAGCTGCTGAATGAAGTTGCTGGCAGGTTCCATCTCCATCCATTGTTCGTCTACCACTCCATCGACCTGGGGTGGTGATGAGAGTGGGTAGGCGTTCATCAGACGAGGCGGGGCCTCATTTGAGGTAGCCTGCTGTGCCTGAGCGCTCTGGGAAAGAAAGCAGAATCCCAGCCAGAGCGAAAAGAGGCGAAGCTGTCGAAGGTACGGCGGGCGCGTCGCAGTCAAGGTCGGCATGGGATCCGGATGGACTTCGCTACTGGAATAACCATTAGAGATGCGAATGACCTCCTAATTGTCTCAGCCCGGACGTACTGGGTACAGACGAGGAAGAGTGCCAACCCCAGCCTGAGCCACGCTGAATCTCGCTTCATCAACTGCTACTTCTTCTGCTCTCCCAGAAGGCTTTCCAGGAATCCCGACAGACCTTCCTTGGCGGGCGAGGTGGCCCCCTCTGCGCCCTTGAGCACCTTCCCTCCTCCCAGCTTCTGGAGAAGAGCCTTTCCGATCTTGTTGCTCAGCTTGCTGCGGAAGTCGGTCTTTTCCCTTCGATTACCCTTGATCTCAAACGGGAACGTCATCGGTTCCCCCGTGACTTTCAGGTACTGCTCGACCACCAGGGCCGACAGACCCGCCAACCCGCCGCCGGACCTTTGAAACTTCAGCTCGGAAAGCACTACTTCGCCCGACAGAGTGTACTCCCCCTGCTCCATCAGCCATTTCGCATCGCCGTCCAGGGTACCTTCGGAGGGTTTGACGGACTGGTCACTTTTGCGCATATAGGGCTCGGCCTGGCTCAAGTCGAGGCGCTCGATATTGGCGTCCATGTCGGCCGATTCTCCAACAGGATCCACCCAACCCGACACACCCACCCGGGTGTCCTTGGGCCCATCGACGGCCAGCGTCAGATTCACGTCCATGCTCCCCGGCTCAGGGGGATGGCGAAGATTAGTGAGGGTCAGGTTGACATCCTTGATCTTGAAGTGGGCGGGAGGAGAGCCTACCGAACGGTCAAGGAACTCGCCGCTTCCCTCGCGGATCCTGAACACACCCAGATGAACTGTCAAAGGCTTTTCCTGGGAGTCCTTTTCTTCCGTTGTTGTCTTAGGCGACTGAGCCGGCCTGGGAATGGGCCACACGATCTCCCCGTTCGCCTTCTTTTCGATATAGACATAGGCCTGAGCCGCCTCGATGGATCTGATCTTGAAGGAGTCACTCCAGAAGGATGACAGACTGGGTCGCAGCTGGATCCTATCCGTTTTCAGTCGCACCTTGCCTTCGCTGGAGTACTCGACCCCGTGGATGCTCAACTCGCTCCAGCCCACTTCGATCTGGGAGAAGGTCATACCCGGAACCTTCTCCTCGACGAAGCCGCGTGCGATTCCTGAAAGGTTGGAGAGGATCAGGACCGCAGCTACAATCAAGAGGACCAGCAAACCAACGAAAACCAGGCTCAGCTTCTTGTTGAAAGACATACCAAACTCCTCCTCGGCCCCCGCAGAGACGCGCGAAGTAGCAATGTACACGAAAACGGCGCGATCCTACACGCAAAAATCCGGAATGAGATGATGCGCGAAGGGTTCGTGGTAACCTGGGTTTAGGTAACTTCGCCCCCAATGGAAAGGAGCGGTATATGCCCGAGAGTACTTCCCAGCTTCGTCGGCTCCTGGCACAGCCCGGGATCATTCGCAGTCTGGGCGCGCACGATGTATTTACCGCCCTGATCGTGGAGCGGATGGGCTTCGAATCAGTTTTCGTCGGAGGCTTTGGGACCTCGGCCAGCCTGCTGGGACTCCCCGATCTCAGTTTCCTGTCCCTGAGCGAGATGGCCGACTCCCTCAGGCGAATGACTGCGCGTGTGGGGGTTCCCGTGATCGGCGATGGAGACACCGGACATGGCGATCTGCACAACGTTCAACATACCGTCCGGTCTTTCGAGGCCGCAGGCGCCGCGGGTGTCATCCTGGAGGACCAGGTGATGCCCAAACGCTGCGGGCACTTCCCCCACAAGGAAGTGATTCCGACTGCCGAAATGGTGCGAAAAATCGAGACGGCGGTCCAAGCCAAGACGGACCCTGACTTCGTCATCTTCGCCCGCACCGACGCACGCCAGGTACACGGCCTGGACGACGCCATCGATCGCGTCAACCGCTGCTGTCAGGCGGGCGCCGACATCGCGTTTATCGAGGCTCCCCAATCCATGGAAGAGCTGGAAGAGATCCCCAGGCGCGTCGACTACCCACTGTTCGCCAACATGCTGACAGGCGGTGCCACACCGCTTGCCTCGACCACAGAGCTCGAAAATCTGGGCTACAAGGTTGTGGTCTGCCCCATCGAGAGCCTACTGCTGACAGGCGCCGCCATGATGAAGCTCTGCCAGACCTGGAAGGAAGAGGGACGGGTAGACGGGCTGGTGTCCAGAGAGGGCTTGTCCTTCGACCAGGTCAAGGAATTGCTGGGCGTGGATGATTTTCTTTCGCTTCGCGATCAGGTCGAGTAGAAGGAAGATCTCAAATCGGCGCCGGCCGATCTTGCCGGACAGTTCAGGGAATCGGTGAGTCCTTTCGAATCAGATCTTGATGCTTCAGTTCCAGCCATAAATCTTCGGGAATCTGCAGATTCAGCAGATGCAGATTCTGTCTTACCTCGGCAGCCGAGCGCGCTCCTGGGATCACGGTGGTGACGGCGGGATGTCCCAGGGGAAACTGCAGGGCCGCCGCCGGCAAGGGGACCTGGTAACTAGCGCAGACTTCCTGGATCCTACGCGTTCGCTCCAGGATCTCGGGAGTCGCGGGGGAATAGTCGTAGGTGGCATTCTCAACGGGTCCGGTGGCCAGGATTCCTGAATTGTAGGGTCCGCCGATGATGATCCCTATTTCGCGCTCCTCGCATAGCTTCAGAAAGGGATCCAGAGACTCCTGCTGGAGCAGGGTGTAGCGGCCCGCCAGCAGGAAACAGTCGAAGTCACCCGCCTGAGCACATCGGTAGCAGGCTTCCCACTCGTTCAATCCGCATCCAATTGCCCCCACGGTCCCCTCAGTCCGGAGTCTCTCGAGCGCTCGGTAAGCCCCCCCCATTGCCTCGTGAAACCGCTCGTCCACCCGATCGGCGCCGTGGGTGAAGCTGTCGATGTCATGGATCAGGACGACATCGATGCGGTTCAATCCCAGTCGCTGAAGGCTGTCCTCTACTGAGCGCATGGCGCCGTCGAAGCTGTAGTCGAAAACGGGTTCGAAAGGGAGAACGGCAGAGAAGACACCAGGGTCGACGGCGACCTTCGTCTCTGGTCGGAGGAGACGGCCCACCTTCGTCGACAAAATAAAGCTCTCCCGAGGATACCGCCTCAGGACGTCACCAATCCGATGCTCACTCAGCCCGTGGCCGTAGAAGGGAGCGGTATCGAAGAGGCGAAGGCCCTCGCTATAGGCAGTGTCCACCGTCTCCAGGGCCTGGTCTTCAGCCACGTTTGTGTAGAGATTCCCCACCACGGCGCCGCCGAAACCGAGGGCGGTAACTTCGAGGGCTGTTCTACCCAATCTTCGCGCCTGTGTTGCGTCCATAATGCCTCCATTGTGACGGCCCCCAAACTCTAGTATAGCGGGTCCTATCGCCTACACCGAAGGTGTTATTGCGAGTAGCCCAGACATCTGAGGTTTCAAGTCAAGTGTTTTTTCAAGTTTTTTTTCAGCCGGTTGCATTTTTTTCCACAGCTTGATTGCTCTCTACAAGAAGGCCAGCAAAGGGGCGTTGTTCGCCTTCAAAGAAGCCACATAAATGGCGTCGTCGTAGGGGACCCGGTTCTTCCAGCAGCGGTAGATTATGCGCAGCCACTTGAAGGCCAAAGAGCGCACCGCGACGTGATGATCTTTCCCTTGGCTGAGCTGCATCTGGTAGAACGCTTGCGCCCAGGGGCACCAGTGCCGGGAGTGAGCGGCGAATTCGTGAACGCCCTGGCGGACGAACTTGGGACAGGCCCAACGGTAAGACACGATGCGGGTCTTGCCACTGCTTCGCAGCAGGGGGGCGATGCCGGAGACGGTCTGTACCTCCGCGGCGCATTGGAAACGATCCCGATCCTCCCCAAAGAGAGTTAAGAGCCGCGGTCCCAGAGCCTTTCCAGAGCCGGGCAGACTGCTGAAAATGAAATGGTCGGGGTGGTGGTTGAAGAGTTCCTCGATTTTGGCATCAAACCGCTGGATGGACTCATTCAAGTGCAGGATCTGTCCCGCCAAGCTCTGAGTCATCAGGCTAGCCGCCGTCACAATGGCCGCATCGTGGGTCAGCGCCCGGGCCTGCTTGATCTCCTCCAGCTTGGAGTGCAACTTTTCGCTGCCCCCCACCCGATGGCTCTTGAGAAAGCGGCGAATCGTGGTCGGCTTGACCCGCTGCAAGGCCTCAAGGCTGGGCCAACGGTTCAGGAAATCACAGGCCGTCTTCCCTTTGAGCGGGCCGACCCATTTCAGGGCCTGAGGAAAGTAGTTCTTCAAGTTGGCGGTCCACTGATTGGTCAAGTCCGCGCGCAGATCGACCAGCTTGCGCCGTTGCTCGGACAACAGGCGCAGGGAGCGCACCTCCGGCGATTCGGGTTCCCACAATCGAATCCGTTCCCGATGCTTGAGCAGGTAGTCCAGCACCAGATCCGCATCCCTCGGGTCGTCTTTGCCTCCACTGGGATAGAAGGCTCCACGGTAGCGGCTCAAGGACTTCGGGTTGATCGGGTAGATCAACACAAAATCGTAATCCATCAGCGCATACAGCAGCGCTCCCCGGCTCTGTTCGACGGCGATCGCGACCCAGCCGCCTCCGCTCCTTTCTCTCAGCCCGTTGATCCAGCTCTGCAGGGCCTCCGGTGTTTGTTTGACGTCGCCGGTCTCGATTTCGCTCGAGCCCGACATCCGCAGCGCGTAGGCATGCTCTTGGTCGGCCCAGTCCAGGCCCACCCACACTCCAATGGTCTGCTCCTCAATCGGCTTCATGGCTCCTCTCCCCTTCTCTGGTGTTTCGTCGGACGCAAACCGGGGGCGGCGAATTCCTTATAGAAGTCCTCCTGAGCGGACAGCATCTGAGTATTCGTCCAAATCCGGCCCAGGGTCCGTCCGAAAGTCTGGGCTTAATCGTCCTCCCGATAAGGGTTGGCATTCGTGACGGACCCGAGCGTCCTGGGAGTCGACTATCGAGCTCCCGACTCCACACTTTTGCACACCATCCACACCTTCCACAAAGAAAGAAAAAAGTAGCAAAAAAGAAAGAAAGGCGGCTACGGCTACTTGCCGCTCCCATCTTCCCGATCTCAGTACCTTCCCAACTATAAGGGTTGGCGATGCGAAGCGAGCTACCCTGGGTTTAGTCGCCCTGTCAGTCTCTACGCTGTAAGCGTTATTGCCAAAACCTTGCCGGTCTGCAGCAACCCCGGTGGGGTAGAGTACTTGACCGAACTGGACCCAGGGTAGCTCGCTTCGCATTGCAACCCTGGGCTACGCGCATTAACGCCTTTGGCGTAGGTCGTGTCGCAATGAACTTGTAGCTGAGTACCATTTTCGATCAAGTTCCGGGTCAAATGCTCTTCAATAGTTTTCACTACCTGCTGTTCCTTCTCCTTGTCATCTTCATCGTCGAAGCCGTCAGAAGGAAGAATGTCCAGCACCTTGTCCTGCTTCTGGCCAGCTATTATTTCTACTGGACCTCGTCCGCCTCTCTTGTCCTCCTTTTGTTGTACTCGAGCTACCTCGATTTTTTTTGCGGACGCGCCATCCACCGAGCCCAGAGTCAGCGTCAGAAAAGACTCTACCTTGGCTTTAGCCTGATCGGAAATCTGGGTGTGCTGGCCTACTTCAAGTACACCAACTTTGCCCTCGGCGGCGTCCGGACTCTTCTCGATGCGATAGGTTGGAAGTCCCGGATCGGTCCCCTGGAGATCTACCTTCCGATCGGAATCTCGTTCTACACCTTCCAGAGTATGAGCTACAGCCTGGACATCTATTTCGGAAAGCTGATCCCGGTCTCTTCTCTGCGGCAGTTTGCGCTCTACGTCTCCTTCTTTCCCCAGCTGGTCGCCGGACCGATTGTCAGGGCGCGACAATTTCTACCGCAGCTGCTGAATCCGGTAGTCATCCAAGGGGAGAATCTGAAGTTTGGGTTGACTCTGATCCTCTACGGACTGATCAAGAAGGTCTGTATTGCGGACAACCTCTCCGGCTATGTTCAATCCACCTTCGGCGGAGAGCTGACCACTGACTCCCTGGTGGTTATCGTCGCTGCCGTTGCTTTTGCGATTCAGATCTACTGTGACTTTTCCGGTTACACCGACATTGCAATCGGATCCGCCCGAATCCTGGGCTTCAAGTTTCCAGGCAACTTTGCCCACCCGTACTTTGCCAGCAGCATCTCGGAGTTCTGGAAGCGCTGGCACATCAGTCTATCGACTTGGCTTCGGGACTACCTGTACATTCCCCTGGGAGGAAATCAGAAGGGTAGAGGGCGCCAGCTACTCAACCTGATGATCACGATGCTGTTGGGAGGGCTCTGGCATGGGGCTGCCTGGCACTTCGTATTGTGGGGCTTCTACCAGGGTTTTCTGCTGTCCGTGCACAAGTTCGTGGTCGCCGACAGGCACCTGCTGGCACACGCCTGGTGGCGCCCCCTGAAGATTCTGTTCACATTCTACTTGACCTGTATCGGCTGGCTGATCTTCATCACGCCGGATCTCCAGGATTTGCTGTTCTACCTCAGAAAGATGTGTTTCCTGGACTTTGCCACCTCAGGCGTCGCCAGCCTGATCGAGAGCCAGCCACTTGTCCTCTTTTTAATGGGCGCTTTTTTGGTTGTCCACACTATCAGCTACCTGGTGAATGACCTTTCCCGGATCTTCTCTGAGCTGGGGTTGGCGCTGTGGGCTGCGGGTGTCTTGGCTGGTGTGGTACTTCTGTATCTCCTGGCTGCAGGACAGCAGAGTTTCATCTATTTCCAATTTTAGCGTGATTGACAAGGGGCCCCTTGGTCTGCCTCGGCTTCAACTAGAGCGGAGAAAACAAAGACGGAACCGGTGGCGTGTAGGTGACGGTGCAGTCGCTGGAGCCGAAGATGCTTGAGGTGACCTCTCCACCGCCTGAAGGCGGTGGATTCGACCTGCGACTAAAGTCGCCTAAAGACCTCGCCTCCGATGCAGGCGACTCGCTTGATCGCCTGTCTCACTCGGCTCGGCGCCCACTTCCCTGACTCGCCCAGCAAGCCGTACTCTAGCCTCTTACCTTCCCTACGCACACCGGCTTGCTGTCACAAGCCTCCTGAAGGCTTCGCCTAAAGGCGAGGGGGTTCACCCATCCCCGAGTGGGACCCTAAGATCGAGTAGTGCCCCTCAGAGTTCGTTTGGCTGAACCTTTCGAATCGGGTGTCGGGGGCAGGCGTGGAGCCTTCGCAGACAACGTCCACCCTTACGTCGGGTACTCCACGACCACTCGGGTCGGTCACCTGCCCCGAAAGTCTGGTTGTTTCCGCAGGAAAATCAGGAAATGAAAAGTCCAGTGTTGTATCCGACTCGAACGTCTGGGTTTTTGAGAACGGTCTGGGCGTGGTCCAATCATAGGATCTGCTCACGAGGTTGGCGGAAACAGCATACGATGCACCTCGGATGACGTAGAGCTCGTAGACTCCATTGGCTTCTGTAAAACTTGCAGAAACCGCCCGTAGCCGGGTGTCTCTGGTATCGAAGAATTCTATGCTTCCGATCTTTTCAGGTGTCTGGGACTGCGTCACGTTTCCTGAAACCTTGACCAGGAAGGGCGCAGTGAAGTTGGCCGTCTGATCGTCACTGCCCATGTCCAGCGTTCCCAGGAAGAAGCTCGAGAAGAATTCCGGGGAGAAACTTCTGAACTGGAGAGCGACACGGTAAGTCTTGTTGACTGGCAGATCGACGGAATAAGGCAGCGTCATTTCTTCTCCCTGGGGTAACTGGACACCGTCCAACCCAGACAGCGCACCGCCGTTTTCGAGCGGAGTTTGCACCTCCACAAGGCCCTCGTCTGCGACAAAGACAAGACTCTTCGAGACAACCTGGAAGGACATCAGTTCGGCAGGAATGCTGTCCATTCCGATTGTCCCAGACGATCTTCGAGTGGTGACATCGGGAAGCGCAATACTTGGCGTCGCGGGAGACTGGATCGATGTAGGATCTGTGTAGCGCAGTCCAAGAGACGGAGGGGAAAACCGGCCATAGGCAACCCTCAGGTTGCAGGGGACTCCGGTTGGAGCCACCACCAAGAAGTCTCCGGTCAAGAAGCTGGTGCGGCCGGGATAGGTCTCATTGTTGCATTCGGCTTCGACATCGAAAACGTCGAAGCCGGGGGGGACGCTTTGGAAGGAACCGGTAATCCTGCTTCCTAGGGGGAGAACCACGTTCTGTGCCACATTGGTCTCTAGATTCAGTCCGGTTTGCCGACTCGCCAGAAGGTCTGTGTCGGCCCCCGTTTCCACGGGAATAGGAGACATAGCGATGGTAGTAAAGATACCGTCGCTCTTTTGCTGTCTCAGTGCCACTGCGACAACGGGGGAGCCCGCGCAGCGCAGGTCGAAGCAGCCGCGATAAGGAGCTGCTAGTGCGGGAATCAGCTCGTCTAAGAACATGGCCTTCTGCTGATCAAGGTGAAGGTCGAGCTCCTTTGTCCCGACCACGGTACCGTCTTCTCGGTAAGCTGTCAGCCTGCAGGTGCTCTCACCGGTAGTGGACAGGGCTACACCCGTGTTGACCTCGTCATCCACCTGGCCTACTCCACTCCAAAAGGCATCATCCACAGCTGGGAGTACGCCGACTTCTGGTAAGTCGGGTAGGCGGAAAAACAACGTTGAAAGGATTCCCTGCAAGGAAAATAATTGAACCGAGCCGACGGAGAGAGGAACCTCTGGGCCGCCCAGCGTAATCTCTTTGGTTGCCTTCCCGGGAACCTCAACATTGTGGGTTTCGAGGACGGTTCCCGCCTGATTCCTGAAATCGACCTGAACCTGCCCCTGGGTGTCGCGAGGATTCCAGACCAGAACCCGGCTCGTACCATTCTGCACACTACCCCGCAAAGCCTGGGCGTAGAATACGACGGGGAGGAACTCACCTTCTGACTGCCCCATGGCAATCGTGGTGAAAAAACCGTCGCCCCGTTGTCTCAAAGCCACAGCCGCAACGGGGTCCTCACACTGCAGACTGAAGCAGCCACGATAGGGAGTCTCAAGATCCGGAATCATCTCGTTCAAGAACATTGCCGTCTGTTGATCGGTACCGAGTGCGATCTCAGCCGTTCCAGCCATCGAGCCGTCGGTGCTGTACGCCGTCAAGACGCAGGTAGTCGGCCCTGCCGTGCCGCGAGCTGCCAACCCTGTGTTGACTTCCTCATCCACTCGGCCCACACCAGTCCACGACCGCTGTCCAGGCACTGGCAGCACGCCAACCTGTGGCAAACCCGGTAAGCTGAAGAAGAGCGTTGCCAGGACGGATGTGGAGGCAGCAGTCACGCTAACCGAGCCGACAGTGAGAGGGACGTCCGCTGCGCCCAGGGTTCTCTTTTCGGTCGCGTCTGCTTCCACCACGAAGGTCTGGGTTTCTTTGACGGCGCCGGACTGGTCAGTAAAGGTGAGGGTCACTGTTGTAGCGCTATCAGTGGGGTTCCAAACCAGAATACAGCTGGTCCCACTCTCTGTACTGCCGCGCAGAGCCTGCGCGAAGTACACTTCCGTCGCAGCTGACAGGCTGCTTATAGAAATCGTCAAGAGGATCAGAAAGGGAGAGACTCGTCGGAGGGTCCAGCTGGTTGTCTTCAGACACACCTGGGGATTCCTCAAGTGGGTTAAAACAAGTGGGTTAAAACTGGCTGAATCAAGGAGACTAACCCGGATTTCTCATCGCTGGTCTACTGCGTCGCCGCAAACATCCGTCCTGGCTGTGTTACGCTCGGTCGGCCTCCTCGACGTACTGCACGAGTACGACTGCGGGGGCCTCGGTCGCAAGCCTTGCCAGGACGGCCCTTGCGGCGCCTCGCTACGACAAGCGATGAGAAATCCGGGCTAAACGCCTAAGTCTACGTTACTGCACGAAGAAGTCAAGGTGTCCTCCTTCGAGGTTTTTTCTGGGCACAATAGCGAGAATCTGCGGCATGGAGCCGCCCCACTCCGGGCCATAGCCGGCCTATCCGGCCACCAGATCGAGACTCGGTCGCAGCCGTTTGCGGGATCGCTCGAGGTTGAGGTTGCCCTTCTTGATTTGCGGCTCGGCCTCTTTCAGCTCCGGGCGCTCCTCGAGCGTGATTGACAGGATTAGGTACAATTGATGCGATGTCGGAGAGTGAAGAACCAGACAGAAGACCCAGCCGCTGAGGGATAGTAGGAATAGAAAATTGGGCGATCGGCTTGGCGGTTCGCTCTGCTGGCTGGGTAGCCGCAGAATCCTGCCGCGCCCATCTCTCACCACATGCCAAGCAAGGCTCCTGGCCTTGTGAACTCATCTTGATGCGGATCACCTGGTGCTGCCTCGCCCTTTTCTTTTGGACTCCGGTCCTGGCGCTGGAAGGTCGAGTCGTCTTCCCCGACGGGAGCCCCGTAGTTGGCGCGCGAGTTCTGATCCTGGGACAGACCCCTTCCACCCAGACAGACAACGAAGGGAAGTTCAACTGGCATCCAGACCCTCAGGTCCCATTCGAAGTCCAGGTAATCCTGCCTGACGGTCATTACACGCTGCCGTTCCTGGTCAAGGAGATGCCGGCGAAGGGCCCCCTCGAGGTTCGGGTCGGCTCCTCCTCTGAGACCATCACGGTAACCTCTGGTCCGCATCCGGCCGAGACTCCGGCTGCACCCGCCGGCGCGACTACCGGGTTGGCAGGACAAGATCTGGATCAGCAGCAGCCGGCCCGACTGACCGACCTTCTCGAGCACATACCGGGTGTCAGTCACGTCTCTGAATCGCACGCGGCGGTGCCGGCCATTCGGGGGCTGGCCGGAGGTCGGACGCTGGTCCTGATCGACGGGCAGCGGGTGAGCACCGAACGCCGAGCGGGTCCCAGCGCCTCCTATCTGGATCCTTTTTTCCTGGACAGCGTCGAGGTCGTGCGGGGGCCGGGATCGCTGGCCTACGGAGCAGACGCCTTCGGAGGCGTGATAAATGCTCTGACCCGGAAGCCGGAGCCGGGAGCGCCTCTGCGTTTTCGCTTTCTTGGCACCCTGGCAGCGGGACTGCCGGAGCAGAGCGCCGGCCTGGAGCTGAGTCGGGGCTGGGACCAGGGCGGCGTACTGTTTCAGGCCCGCATGAGGGAGTTCGACGACTATCGGAGTCCTCTGGGTAAAGTCGACAACTCGGGAGCCAAGACCCGGAGTTTTCTGGCTCGGACCCACTTCCGACGGGGACCCGGCCAACTGCACCTGGGTTGGCAGAGTGATCTCGGACGCGACATCGGGAGGCCCATGACGGGCTCCTCGATGTCCCGCACGTTCTATCCCCGAGAGGACTCCCACCGCTTGACTCTGTCGTACCACTTGGACCCATTCTGGAAATTCAGCCAGCTGCAGCTGAATGGCTTCTTTGGCGGCTATGAGCTGGTCACCGATCGTGACCAACTGCTTGAGGCTTCAGACCTCCGTCGGATTGAGAGGGCGGAGGTCTCGGCCAAGGACTTCGGTTTTCGAACCGCAGCGATAGCGCCACTTCGGCACGTTCGGGTCGAGTTTGGAGTCGACCTGAACGGCCGTTTCGACCTGCGGGCGGATGACTCCATCCGGGAACTGGACAACCAGGGAAGAACGACCAGGACCGATCAGCAGACCTCGATTCAAGGAGCACGCAGAACCAACGGGGCACCCTATGTCACCGCCGAGACCTGGCTCGGAGACAAGCTCTCACTTTCGAGCGGAGCCCGATGGGACCATAGTTCGACCCAAAACGACGGGGGTACTTTCACTCCCAGTCGGACGGAAAACGACGCTCTCTCGGGCTTTGTGGCGCTCACGGTAGGACCCTTCGAAGGCTTCAGTTTGACCGGGCAGGTGGCCCGAGGGGTTCGCGATCCGACCCTCTCCGACCGCTATTTCGAGGGCATCAGTGGCCGGGGATTCGTTACCGGTAATCCGGATCTGGACCAGGAATCGAGCCTTCAGTGGGATCTGGCCGCGAAATTGGCACGGCGAGGTTGGAGCTATGCCCTTTATGCCTACCACTATCGCATCAAGGATCTGATTGAGAGGTTCGAGTCGGCCGCAGATCAGTTCTTCTTCCGCAATCGAGGTCAAGCCCGGCTGCGGGGATTTGAGTTGGAAGTCGAAAGAGAACTGACAGAAGGACTCAACCTCACCCTGGGCAGTCAATTGGCCTACGGCAGGGAGCAGGAGGAGGGCACTCCGTTGGCGGGTGTTCCGGCCCCGAATATCAGCCTTGCGCTGCGAAAGCGAATGGGGGAATCCGGCTATTTGCTGTGGCGAGCAATCGGCTTCGCGCGCGACGACAGTCCGGGTCCTACCGAGGCCGCTACTCCCGGGTATGTGAGGTCAGACCTGGGTTTCGGCTGGCGTGTGCATTCCCAGGCCGAGTTTCGGTTCGTGCTGCGCAACCTGTTGGACAAGGACTACCCGACCAGTCCGGATCGCCGGGCCGTCCTGGCCCCGGGAAGACTCGCATTGTTGTCCCTGTTACTGAGCCTGTGAGCCCTGCTCTGGCGTAGCTTTGGTCTCCAGACCGAAGTATTTCCGGAGAGTCTGATGGTTCGCCGCCGCTCAACGGAGTGGTGGAAACCAGGGAGGCGGCTGCAGCGAAACGTTCCCGCGTGGAGCCGGGGCCTTCTCTCGGTTGAGGTGGGCTGTGCTAGCCGCCTATCATTGGGTAAAAGGCGATGGATGGGCGTTAGAGAGTCTACGACGCAGTTCTGGAAGCGGTATCGTTTCACCCTGCGAATATTGATTCTGCTTCTAGTTGCGGCTGGGCTGAGCAAGCTGCTGGACCTTGGATTGGTGGAGATGAACCGCAGGGGCGTGCTGCTGCCTCAGTTCGACCTCTCCCTCATGCCCTATCACGATCCCAGGGTGACCAAGCGCAACGCCCTGTTGCTGGACTACGACGAGGCCCCCCAGATCATTTTCACCGGGGACTCAAGGACCAAGAACGGCATCGTGCCCGAGGTGATTTCAAGGACTCTAGGAGTTTCCGAAACCACCTTTTTCAACTTTGGAACAGGCTCGCAAGTAGTCAAGTTTGCTCGAGAAGCCTTCATGCCCCACCTCTTGCAGATCGGTGTACGTCCTGCCTACGTAGT
The DNA here is from genome assembly GCA_965222655.1 of Acidobacteriota bacterium. Taxonomy (GTDB): domain Bacteria; phylum Acidobacteriota; class UBA6911; order RPQK01; family JAJDTT01; genus CAUZIZ01. The sequence continues at coordinate 189,366 of CBDCUP010000019.1, read as the reverse complement.
CTTCGGGGTGAGTCCCGACTGGGCCCTGAGGAAGGAGCGATTGTGGGTGCTGATCGACCGGTATCGAGATTCTCTGGCCTATCGAATCGCCAACCAGGGCCAGGACGGGTCTGATCCGATAGAAGTGCGACTCACACGGTTTCTGGCTCTTCGCCTGGCCTTCTTTCGCTATCGTGCCGACCTGATCCAGCAAGAGCTGATTCCGAGTCTGGGCTGCTGGTTTCTGGGAGATTGCAACCGTCCTGCCGGGGAGTGGCGAGACGACAGGCCACTTCACTTCAGGGATCTGGAACGACGTTCGGGTTTCAAGACGCGCGCTGGTTGGGGACCTCAGCCCTACGACGGGCATACCACCGGTCGTTTTGTGACGAAACCACGATTCTCTAATGCGATGCCTCTTGACCGAGAGAACCTGGTGGGGTTGTTCCGTGAGATGAGAGATTCGGGCATCACCCCCCTGCTTCTGATCATGCCCGTGCACCCGTCGTTTCGTGAGGCCCATGCAGCCGCCATGGCGCAGAATCAGGTCCGATTGGAGCAGATAGCTGGCCTGGAAGGGGTTGAGCTTCTCCATCCACAAGGGGACTATCGCGCCGACGAACTCTTCGTGGATGGACATCACCTCTCGCACCTGGGCGCGGTGTATTTCAGTGCCGATATCGCCTCCAGCCTGGCCCCCTACCTGCGGCCCACCCCCGTGACCACGGTGGACCCGGCTTCCACCCTCTCAGGTGCCTCGATCGCTGCCCTGCTCTCCTGGATCTATGAAACCAATCCGGCTATCCGGGAGTTGTGGAATTGATAGTAGGAGATCATGCAAGAGTCGCCAATGACAGAGATGGGACTGCAAAGGAGCGGTCCCGGCGTACGAACGCCGGAAACAACGGACCAAACGGACGTGGCCCATTGGACCCCCTTTGCCGCATGTCCCGATCGGTGATCGGGACCGCTCCTTTGCAGTCACGGCTCTGAATTTGGCCGTAGAGACAATCACGGAAGAGGTAACCGAAGCTTCTCTCTCGAATAGGGCCAGCGCTCCTGCGGGGGGACTGAAACTTGGATTTCGGCGACAGGATACTTCGGAGTTCCTTTGTTCTTCCGGAGAGAGCCGCTAGCCCCAGCTAGCCCTGCCCTTTACCCGTAATAAAGGACTGGACAAAGAGTTTCGGGTCGTTCAAACTGAGCGGCATGCAGCTCCAGAATCAGATCAAGCGTACCCTGTCGAAGCCCGAGAGCATCGAGTATGTAAGCCGGCTGCTGGAAGAAGGGGATTTCTCTTCGCGAAGCGAGTTGGCCGGTTTTCTTTGCGATCAGTTGCGATTCTATGACCCCGGCGGGCGGCCCCAGCGGGGAGGTTGCCTGAAGGCGTTGCGGGAGCTGGAAGCGAAGGGCTGTTTTCGGCTGCCGCCCCCACGGATCCAGAAAGGGGCGCCCCGTCCGCGACGGTTGGCGGCTCCAGTGGAGGAGCCGATCGGGGTGCCCGAGCAGGTGGGGGAGGTGCGGGGGCTGGAGTTGATCGGGGTGGGCGAGCCGGGGCAGATGCGGATCTGGAACGAGCTGATGATCGAAGAGCATCCGCTGGGGGCTGGGCCCTTGGTGGGACGGCAGCTGCGCTATCTGCTCGGCTCCGAGCACGGCTGGCTGGGGGGCCTGGGCTTTGCCGCCGCGGCGTTGCAACTCGTGGACCGGGACCGCTGGATCGGTTGGGATGCGGAGCAAAGGCGCGCCCATCTGCACGGGGTCGTGTGCCTGAGCCGTTTTCTGATCCGACCCAGCGTGCAGTGTCAGAACCTGGCCTCGCGGGTGTTGAGCCTGAGCCTGCAGCGGCTGGCCGAAGACTTCGAGCAGCGCTATGGGTACCGTCCCTGGTTGGTCGAGAGTTTTGTAGACACGAGCCGGTTTTCGGGGGCATCCTATCGGGCAGCGAACTGGACCCGGGTGGGCCGAACCCAGGGTCGGGGTCGGCAGGATCGTTTCACCCAGCGGGAGGAAACGATCAAGGACATCTATGTGTATGCGCTGGAGCCGGAGTTCCGCGCCCGCCTGGGGTTGGCCGAGGGGGCCGGCTTGGGGCCGCTGGCTCCGGCCCAGGGGGTCGAGGCCGAGAGTTGGGCGGAAGAGGAGTTTGGCGGCGCGCCGCTGGGGGACGCGCGGCTGAGCCGAAGACTGGTGAACATTGTGGAGTCCAAGGCGCAGGAACCGGGTCGTGCCTTTAGCGGGGTGGCCCAGGGGGATTGGCCGGCGGTCAAGGCCTACTACCGATTGATCGACCACCCGGACGAGGCCGCGGTGAGCCTGCCCCAGATTCTGCAGCCTCACCGGCAACGCACCCTGCGGCGCATGCAGGGGCAGCGCACCGTGTTGTGCCTGCAGGACGGCACCGATCTGGACTATACGAGCCTGGCTCAGTGTGAAGGTCTGGGAGTGATCGGCAGCAACCAGACCGGCGCCCAGAGTCGGGGATTGCACCTGCATTCGACCTTGGCCGTGGCCCCCAATGGACTTCCGCTGGGGGTCTTGCGCGCCCAGTGTCTGGCGCCGCAGTTGAAATCGCCGCAAGAGAAGCGACCGAGCTGGGCCATCCCGATCGAGGAAAAACAGACCTTCTGCTGGATTCAAGCGCTGCGCGAGCTCGGAGAAGTGGCGGCCCAAATGCCCCAGACGCGACTGATCAACGTCTGCGACCGGGAAGCGGATATCTTCGAGCTGTTCGAGGAGCAACGCCGTTACCCGGGGGTCGACCTACTGGTGCGCGCCCAACACAACCGCGGCATCACGGAGGAGCCGTTCAAGCTTTTCGAAGCGCTCGTACAGGAGCCGGTACAGACCCAGGTCCGCGTCCAGGTGCCGCGCCAGAGCGCTCGGCCCAAGCTCAGTAAGCGAAAGGCCCGGCCCCAGAGGCCCCGCCGCCGGGCGGAGCTCTCGGTCCGCTATCGGCGGATCCAACTTCGCCCCCCGAAATATTACCCGGATAAGGAGCCCATCGAGATCTGGGTGATTCAGGCGCGGGAGGACTCTCCGCCTGCGGGAACCGAAGCCATCGAGTGGTTCCTTCTGACTACCGCCACTCTCGCCTCGCCCGAAGCGGCGGTTCAATGCCTACGCTGGTATTGCCTGCGTTGGCGCATTGAAGACTGGCACCGGGTGCTGAAGTCCGGCTGCCGCATCGAAGAGATCGCCCACCGAAGCGCCGAGCGCCTCAGCCGGGCGATTGCGATCAACCTGGTCATCGCCTGGCGGATTATGCTGATGACTCTGCTGGGCAGAGAAACCCCGGAACTGCCCGCCGAGGTGCTCTTCTCGGATCTTGAACTCCATGTCCTGGGGGCCTACGCCAAAAAAAAAGCTTGAACCCGCCCTCGCAGCTGGGTGAGGCGGTACGGCTGGTGGCGCGCATCGGAGGATACCTAGGACGCAACCAGGATGCGCCCCCGGGTCATGAGTTGATATGGCAGGGCTATTCACACCTCCGGCTCCTGTGTGAAGGCTTCGCTCTGGGAGACCCAGAAACATGACTTTGTCCTGTACCGAATTACGGGTAAAGGGCAGAGCTAGCCCGCATTTCTCACACCCAGTCTGCTGCGAGGCCGCAATCATCCGCCCTGACTGCGTTATGCTCCGTCGGCCTCCTCGACGTACTGCTAAAGTACGACTGCGGGGGCCTCGGTCGCAAGCCTTGTCAGGACGGCGCTTTCGGTCTCTCGCGACGACCGGGTATGAGAAATGCGGGCTAGATGTGTAGCCGGAGAATATCGAACAAGCGAACTCCGAAGGAAGGACTGCTTATACCTGGGACGGGAAGTCGACCCGACCCGCCCGGAGGTGGCGTTCAAGCCAGCGCCAGAGCAGGGACTTGATCATCGCTCGGGTAGTTGGCACCAGGCAGAGAAAGCCTAGCGCATCCGTGAGAAGTCCGGGGGTAATCAGCAGCGCGCCCGATAGTAGGATGATGACGCCGTCCACGATCGAGTCTGAGGGAATTCGGCCCTGGTCGAACTCCGACTGCACTCGACGAAGGACCCCCAGGCCTTGACGGCGAGCCAGAGAGGCTCCCACGACACCCGTAACCGCTATCAGTAGCAACGTGTTGAGGGTTCCGATGTGTTGCCCTACTTCTATGAGAAGCGCCAGTTCCAGGGCCGGAACCAGGATGAAGAGAAAAAGCAATTTGGCCATTGGTTTGCGTCGTTATTCTTGCATGAACTCCAAGAACAGGCCGGTAGCCCATCTTTGGGAGCGCGGGCCATCGGGTCCGACAATCAGCGCCGATACCTCCGGCATCGACTTCAGCAGCTCGAGTCCTTGCTCCGGTGGAAGCAGGCTCAGCACGGTTGCGAGAGCGTCCGCAGTGAGACCTTCAGGGGCGACCACCGTGACCCGTGAGCTGTTGGTCAAACCCAGCCCGGTACGTGGGTCAACGATGTGGGAGTAGCGAATACCGTCGATTTCGACAAATCGATGAGTGTCGCCGGAAGTGGCAATTGCCGCGTTCTGCAGGGAAACCTCGGCAGCCGGATTCACGGAGCTACCAACTCCCTCGACGGCAATCAACCAGCCCTTCTGACCGGGAGGAGGACTGCCCAGCACTATGTCTCCGCCGGCATCCACCAGCGCCCGAGGGATGCCCTGGGCCTGGATCACTTTGAGAGCCTCGGCTGCGATGAATCCCTTGGCGATTCCTCCGAGATCCAGCTTCATACCCTGCGGTTGAAGCGTCACCGTACGATTCCTGGGTTCAAGAACCATTCCCCGATAGCCGAGCAGGGCCTTTACACGGGCCAACTCGGTGGGATCAGGCAATTTCCCATGCTCCCGGGCGTCTCGCCAAAGTTCAACGTAGGGACCTACCATCACATCGAAGATGCCGCCAGAAAGCCTGAAGAAATTCACGGATTGCTGTAGGACCGAAAAGAGCTCGGTGCTGACTTCCTGGGGTCCCAGGCCTGCCCGGCGACACAGGTTCGCCAATTCACTGTCCTGGCGATAGTCGCTGAAGATGACGTCCAGGTCTCGGATTCGCTTGAAGGCTGCGGCCGCAGCGGTTTGAGCTGCCTTCTCTGGTGCATAGAGGACTATGCGAACCAGACTGCCCATCTGCCTTCGACGATACTCGAACCGCGGCTCCGCCTCGGTGGATGCGCTTGCCACAGAGGTGAAGAGGAGCATCGTCAGCAAAAGACTAGAGAACGCCGTGGTGACCCTCCCACCCAGAGATAGCCCGAGTATCCTCATCGATCTGCAGCTGGACGAACTCCGCGAGCGGCCGATAGTCTCACTTGACCAGGACTACTCGGCTGAGCGAGCGACGCGAAGTCCAATATTGAAACAATCCGAGTACCACCATTTGCTTTTGGGTGCGTTGGGGTCGGTCTTGAGGCAAGCCTTCTCGTCAACGTAGGCTGGAGCTGGGCATTGCAGGGATTCGACGCCATCCCGAAAGGAGCCGCCGTAGATCGCTGGACCAGGTCCCGATCCGCCTCCTGTTTGTTGACGATCGGTGGGACCATTTCCCCTCTGTCCAAACTCTGCGACGTTACCCAACATGTCAAAGAGACCCCAGGGGTTCGCCAACTTCTGTCCTACCTCGTTTGTTCGCCTACGGCTATTGGAATGATTCCAGGAGTACTGATCGGGAGTTAGCGCACTCGGAGAGGCCTTGGCCGCATCCGCAAGGCAAGCGTATTTCCATTCCTTCTCGGTGGGTAGCCGATACTTCTTTCCCGTCAGGGCCGAAAGCCATTCGCAGTACTGGTTGGCCGCATAGAACGTCATGCTCATGGCAGGACGTTTCCCGGTTCCCCAACCGCGGTCCGGGGCTCCGTAGGGTGGGGTGGGACGGCTAACGGCATCAACCCTCCCTTCGACATCCGCAGTCAAGTCCGGGCGAACTCCTCCGAAATAGAATTCTTCGTACTCGTTCCAGGTCACTTCTGTTTGTCCCAGCCAGAACGGTCTGATCGACAGATCCTGGTCTGACGTCTTGGGGTGGTTGGAATCGGAGATTTCGTCAGAGGCAGATCCTGGGAGCGTGCCACCCCCTATCGCGATCATTTTGAATCGGATAGAGGTACCGGGCAGGACTTCTGCGTAGTCTTGGAACTGTTTTTCCTCACGACTTTCCTGTGCAAGTGGGGCTGCTATTTGAAGTGCTAGGATCGCTAACAACACTGCCCCACAGCGGAGGCGATAACTGTTCATGATCAACAGAAGACGAGCAGACAGATGGCTGCGGCGGCCAGCGTGAAGGGTAGAAGGAGTACGGAAAAACATACGAGAATAAGTGCTGCCACAAAGAAAACGGGAGCGAAGACGAGACAGAGAAGAAGGAAGACCAGAACGGCCACGAGCTTGAAAGGCAAGAGCAGCATCCCAATCGCCAGCTTCCCAAAGAGCAAGGTCAGCTTGAAAATCAGAAGGGCAATAATACAGAAGACGAACAGCACTACGAGCTTAGTCATTGTCTCTTATGGGGTGCCAAGATGTGGAGAGATTGCAATAGCCAGCGCCAGAACTCCACAGGTCTATACCCACAAATTCAGTGTATCAGAGACCTCCCCTATCTGCGTCGACTTGAATCTGGGTTATAGTTGTGCCGAGTGCTCTGGAGAGCGACTCTGCAAGGGGACGCCCCGAGAATTTGGAAGAGGATTGGCTCAATGGATGAAGGGCGGGCAACGGAGGCACAACTGGTCGCCGACGGTCGACTTCCGCCGCTCGCAATCACCACAGGAGATGCGGCGGGTATCGGCCCTGAACTTTGCCTCAAGGCCGTTTCTGAACCTTCTGTCCTTTCCTGCTGCCTTCCCGTCATCGTGGGAGATTTTGAAGTACTGCTCAAAGTAGCCCAGAGATGCGATCTGAGCGTTCCCGAACGCGTCGTGCCGCTTAGAGAATGGCATCCGGGAATCGTCGACGGGAACACCCCGATGATACTCGATTGCCAGTCCCTCGACGCGGGCCTGATCCGTCCCGGCGAGATTCAGGCTCGTTGCGGACGGGCCGCCTTTGAATACATTCAGGTCGCGATCGAGAAAACCGTCGCTGGAGAGTTTTCGGCCCTCGTCACGGGACCGATCCACAAACAGGCATTCGCCCTGGCCCAGATTCCTTTTCTGGGTCACACTGAGATGTTGGCGGCCTTGACCGGAGCAGATCGGGTCTGCATGATGCTCACTGCGGATGTGCTCTCGGTGAGCATGGTGACGTCTCACACTGGTTTCGCAGATGTTCCCGGACGTCTGACTCCTGAGCTCATCCTGGATACCATCAGCCTAACCCACGATTTCTTTCAGACTCTCGGTAACCCCGCGCCTCGCATCGGGGTCTGCGGATTGAATCCCCACTCGGGAGAGGGTGGTGTGCTGGGTCACGGCGAGGAGGAAGAGTTCATCGAGCCCGCCATCGCTCGAGCCCGCGCGGAGGGAATATCTGTAGCTGGTCCTCTGCCACCTGATACCGCCTTTGTTCCGGATCTCAAGTCCCGCTTCGATGCCATTGTCTGCATGTACCATGATCAGGGCAACATTCCCTTCAAGATGCTTGCTTTCGATAGAGGCGTCAATATCACCCTGGGATTGCCCATCGTCCGGACCTCAGTTGACCACGGCACTGCATTCGACATTGCCTGGACTGGGCGTGCCTCATCCGGAAGCATGATCGAGGCGATTTTGTGGGCGGCTCGCTTGGTGTCCCTGCAGAGCGAGTCCTCCATCGTGGCTGATCGGTCGTGAGATCCATGTGCAGTTGACCCTGCAGGATCTCCTGGGTTACAAGAGCCACTGGGAACCGATTGGATCTGGAGAAGACCGACTGAGAGGAGGTAAGTCCTGTGGACGAGAAGGAGTCGCCGAAACCTGAAGATCAGCAGCTGACTCCCGATTCAGTGGTAAAGGTCGCCCCCGACGTCTTGTTCAGTGAGGTACAGGGAGAGGCCGTCCTGTTGAATGTGAAAACGGGAATCTACTTTGGCTTGAATGAGGTGGGCACCTTCATCTGGACGTCACTCGAAGAAAGTGTCACGTTGAGGGTCCTTCAGGAGAAGCTGGTCGAACAATACGAGGCTTCCCCGGAGCAGGTCTGGACGGATCTGGTGACTCTTATCGGGAATCTTCATGATCGGAGTCTGGTGGAATTCGATGCTCTGGACTCGAACACTGGGTGAGGAACGGGCCTCGCCAATGTTTGCATCGAGCGGGTCATGACCACGCCCTTCGCCTGGTCGCCCGATCGCCGAATCCATGGCCGCCTCAGTCGATGGCCGACCTACCAGCTATTCGGCGTTTCCCTGGCCAGCGACTTTCCCTTCAAGGCTCAACTGGGGCCGACCACGAGTCCAGCCGATTTGAGCTTTACCCTGGTTCGCGAGGCTCCCTTCGAAAACTATGACCGGGACGATCCCATCTACGTCAGCCGCATCCTCACCGATAAGGGAGACCGGGCCGCCAGCCTGTATCGCCTCAAAGGTTGTCTGGTTTTCGACATCACGGAAGTGGGTGCCTTCTATCTATTTCCCCATCAAATCGTCTTCCATTTGCGGAATCCCGATAGGGAGCACATGGTCGAGACTTATCTCCTGGGCACGGTTTTCTCTCTGTGGCTGGAGAGTCGGGGCATAGCGGTGCTGCACGCGTCGGCCATCGTCCTGGAGCAGGGTGCGGTGGGGTTTCTCGCTGCTAGCGGTGGTGGGAAGAGCTCCCTGACCGCCAGTTTCTTACGGCGGGGCCGGCCCCTGTTGACCGATGGGATACTGCCTCTGGAGCGTCGTGGCAACCAGATCTTCGGACATTGTGGCTATTCGCAGATGCGGTTGTGGCCTCGAGAGGCGGAGCACTTCGTGGGTGGCCGTCTCGACCTGGAGCCTGTGCTTCCGGATCATCCAAAGCTCCGTGTTCCGGTCGAAGCAAGCAGGTTCGGATCGTTTCATCCTGAAGGCGCCGCCTTGGCGCGCCTGTATCTACTCGACCGGCGAGAGGGTAGTCATGAGGTATCCCAGCCAGAGATCGTTCCGATCGCACCTCGGGAAGCCGTGATCGAGCTGCTGAAGGAGTCGTTTGCACCCGCCATTGTAGAAGCCCTGGGCCTTCAGCAACAGCGAATGGATTTCTTCGCCGATCTGACCTTGAGCGTTCCCGTGCGTCGACTCACCTATCCCAGCAGTCTGGAACTCTTGCCCCTTGTCTGCCGCCGTGTGTGCGAGGACATGAGTGCCTCGGTGTGATTTCGCGACAACCTGTTTCTTCCTTGTCTCTGCCTGACCTCATCCATTGGCTGCGTCAGCCATTGGCCGGAACGGCCAATGGCAAGGACAAAGGCAAGGGAGCAACGAAGAAATCAGATCATCAGATCGCCGCCGTTGATGTCCAGCGAGGCCCCGGTAATGTAGGAGGCCTTGTCGGAGACCAGAAAGGCAACCAGTTCTGCCACCTCCGACGGCTCACCTAGCCGGGTGATCGGAAAAGATTGAGCATAGGCCTCAGTTTGCTTCTGATCTATGGTTGCGCGCACCATTTCGGTGTTGATGAGTCCGGGACAGATCGCGTTGACGGTGATGCCGAAAGCGGCGGCTTCCTTGGCCAGGTGTCGGGTAAAGCCCAGGATGCCAGCTTTTGCCGCTGTGTAATGTGCCCCTCCCACCGTGCTCACGTTTTTCCCGGCCGTGGAGGAGAAATTGATGATCCGGCCCCAGCCCCGCTCCCGCATGCCCTGCAGGACCGCCCGCGAGCAAAGATAGGTCCCTTTGAGATTGACATTCAGGACCCAATCCCACTCCTCCTCCTCGATATCTATCACCGCGGTGGGTCGCAACACACCAGCATTGTTTACTAGTATGTCGAGACTGCCGAATCGGTCGAGAGTCTTCTCCACCATGCGGCTGACGTCGTTGCTGGAGGACACATCGCCCGCGATCGCCACGGCCTCCTCCCCGCGGGCTAGCAGGGCCGCCGTAGTGCCTGCCGCGGCGTTTGGATCGACGTCGTTGACGACGATGCGGGCTCCCCCGGAGGCCAGCCTCTCTGAGACAGCGCGTCCCATGCCCTGACCGGCGCCGGTTACCAAAGCTACTTTCCCCTCGAATTCCCTCATCTGCGAGATCCGATTCAAATGATGCCGAGCTCCCTTCCCACCTCCCCAAAGACGGAGAGTGCCCGATCCAAATCAGCCCGTGTGTGGGCCGCCGAGAGCTGAACGCGAATCCTCGCTTCGCCCCTCGGCACCACTGGGAAGCTGAAGCCCACTACGAAGATGCCCCGCTGGTTCATCGACTGAGCCAGCTCTACCGTCCTCAGTTCGTCTCTCAGCATGATAGGGACAATGGGATGCCTACCCTTGATGATCTCGAAACCCAACTTTTCCAAGCCGGTCCGAAAATGATGAGTATTCTCCCACAGGGTTTCCCTCAAAGTCGGATTCTGCTGAACCAGTTCCAGGGCCTTCAGCGTTCCGCTGACGATAGGGGGAGCCACCGTATTGGAGAAGAGATAGGGTCGGGAACGCTGACGCAGATACTCGATGATCTCACTCCAACCCGTTGTGAAGCCTCCAGAAGCCCCTCCCAGGGCCTTTCCCAGCGTGCTGGTCGTGATATCGATGCGCTCGCTCACGCCCAGTTCCTCTGCGGTACCGCGGCCATTGGGACCGAGAAAGCCGGTGGCGTGAGAGTCGTCCACCATCAGCAGGGCGTCGTACTCCTCAGCGAGGTCGCAGATCTCTGGCAGGGGAGCCAGATCTCCCTGCATGCTGAAGACGCCGTCGGTGGCGACGAGTCGAAATCGGGCTGCCTGAGTCTCTTCGAGCTTGGCCCTCAAGTCTGCCAGGTCGCTGTGAGCGTAAACCTTGCGTTGAGCTCGGCAAAGTCGGATGCCGTCGATGATGCTGGCATGGTTGAGTGCGTCGCTAATAATGGCATCGTCGGGACCGAGCAGGGTTTCAAAGAGCCCGGCGTTGGCGTCGAAGCACGAGGTGTAGAGAATCGTATCTTCCGTTCCAAGAAACTCGGAGAGTCGCTGTTCCAGTGTTTTGTGAATGTCCTGAGTTCCACAAATGAATCGTACCGAGGCCATCCCGAATCCCCGCTCTTGCAGACCTTTGGCCGCCGCTTCGAGGACCTCGGAGTGATCTGCCAGCCCCAGATAATTGTTGGCGCAGAAGTTGATGGTGGAACCCTTGGACGTCTCGATCTGAGGCTGTTGGGGAGTGAGGATGCTTTTCTCTTCCTTGAACAATCCGGCCTGACGAATGTTCTCCAGCTCTGCCTGCAGCCATGACTTCATCTTGCTGTAACTCATGACCCTGATTCTCCCTGGTTGGAGGCCACACGTGCCAATTGAATCGTAGTTGTGGGCTAGCCCAGGGCTAGCCCGCATTTCTCATCGCTGGTCAACTGCGTCGCCGCAAACATCCGTCCTGGCTGGGTTACGCTCTCTCGGCCTCCTCGACGTACTGCACGAGTACGACTGCGGGGGCTCGCCACGAGTGGTCTCGGTCGCAAGCCTTGCCCGGACGGTCCTTGTGGCGCCTCGCTACGATAAGCGATGAGAAATCCGAGCTAGGGATGGACGACTAGACCCCGGACGTTGGCATCAGTCTCTACTTTACGACGAGCGGATAGCCTGGCCGTTTCTGCAGCTTGCTTTGGACGGAGAACGATTTTGCAGGCCTGCCCGGCGGCGAGGGTGTTCAAGGCTTCGTCGATTTCCTCGAGCCCCATCTCCTTGGTAATCAAGGGACGCAGATCTACCACTTCGTTCTCGAGCAGCCACCGGGTTCGATACCAGGTGTCGAAGATCCTGCGGCCGTTCAATGCCAGGACGGTCAGATTCTTGAAAATCATGTTTTCCGCGACATCAATGGACACCGGCTTCGGCGGGATGCCGAAAAGTGTCACGCGTCCACCGTTGCGCACACCGCGAAAAGCAGCATCGATCGCCGAGGCGGCTCCGCTCATCTCCAGGACGATGTCGACGCCGAAACCTTCGTTGGCCTCTACCACCCAATCGGCAACGTCGATGGACCGGCTTTCGGGACTTGGCTTGAAGATCTCATGGGCTCCCATGGCCGTAGCTCTTCCCAGCCGGTATTGGTTGAGGTCGACCGCCAGTACCCTTGCCGCTCCCGAAGCCCGGGCGATGCTGATCGAGAACAATCCGATCGGCCCACACCCCATTACGGCTACGCTCTGTCCTGCCAGGTCGTGGGCCATGGTGGCGAAGACGGCATTTCCGAAGGGCTCCTGCAAGGTGGCGATTTCGGGAGGTATCTTGGCCCGGTCATTCTGCCAGATCACCTTTTCCGGAACCGCGACGTACTCCGCAAAGGCTCCATCGAGATCGATGCCCAGAATCCGGGTGGAAGGGCACATATGAGCCTGGCCGGTGCGGCACTGAAAGCACATTCCGCAAGTGATGTGGCTCTCGGCCGAGACATAGTCTCCTATCTTGGTATGGCCGACGTTTTTCCCCACTTCGACAACGGTCCCCGCGAGCTCGTGTCCCAGGGTCAGAGGAGGTTTGATCCGCTGTGCGCTCCACTCATCCCAGTTCCAGATGTGCAAGTCGGTACCGCAGATGCTGGTGGCTTCAACTGCCACCAGAACTTCGTCCTCTCCTACTTCGGGGATAGGAACCTCGACTACGTCGAGTCCCCTTTCCGGTCTCATCTTGCGGATGGCCGTCATCCGTTCAGACATGAACTCTATTCCCTCCGATATAGGCCTCTTTACTCGCAGCGGCGCGTTGCGTCGCGAGTCTATCCAGGGCATTCCTGACTGTCAACTTCGGCGCGCGTCCCAACAGTGGCAGGGCCTGATGGACGGGGAGCAGAGCCGGAGGCTCCACGATCACGGCCTGGAAGGCCGTGGCACGGGGGGACCCAAGGAAGTTTCAGCCTGGTGAACATTTCTATAGAATAGGCCGGGAAGGCGCGGGCTGCTTCTTGAGTTCCGCGGAATCGGCAAAGGAACGACCCATGCCAACCAAGAGTCGAAGTCCTCTCTACTGGATGGGTTTGGCTGCTGTTCTCATCCTGCCTTGTTCCCACTCGGTCGCAGGTCCCGAGGCAGGGACCTTCGAAATCCCGTTTCGGGAATTCAAGCTCGATAACGGTCTGCGGGTAATTCTCTCGGAGGATCATTCAGCTCCAACCTACTCCATTTGTGTTACTTACAACGCAGGATCCCGGGACGAGAAGCGGGGCCGGACCGGATTCGCCCATCTGTTCGAGCACATGATGTTTCAGGGCTCCAAGAACGTGGGGAAGGGTGAGCATTTCATCTTGATCGAGAACAACGGCGGGGACATGAACGGTACGACCAACGCGGATCGGACAAATTATTACGAGGCCCTGCCTTCCAACCAGCTCGAGCTGGGACTCTTCCTCGAAGCCGACCGGATGCGCTCGCTGGTCATCGACGAAGCGAATCTGGAGAATCAGCGAAAGACCGTGAAGGAAGAACGTCGGCGGAGTTATGACAATCAGCCCTATGGTCGAACCTGGGAAGCCATCCTGGATACCGTCTACGACAATTTTGCCTACAAGCACTCGACGATCGGTTCCATGGAGGACCTGAGTGCGGCCACCGTCCAGGATATCGCCGAGTTCTTTCGCATCTACTATGCGCCCAATAATGCGGTCCTGGCGCTGGTAGGTGACTTCGAAACCCAAACGGCACTAGACAAGATCAAGAAGCATTTCGGAAAAATACCCTCTCAGCCTGCGCCTCCGGTGCCGGACGTCACCGAACCCGAGCAGAAAGGGGAGCGCCGGAAGACGATCGAGGACGCCTTCGCACGAGTGCCTCGAATCGACATCGTCTTCAAGATTCCTCCAGGAAATACCCCCGACTGGTATGCGCTCAGTGTGATCGAGGAGCTACTGGTGGGAGGACGCTCCTCGCGGCTCTATCAGAAGCTGGTCAAGGAGAAGGAAGTAGCCACGGATGTCTTCGGAGGAGCCTATGACCGACGAGGTCCCTCCTTGTTCACGCTCGATATTCTGGCTCGACCGGACCGAGAGCTGGCGGAGATCGAGGGAATCGTCTACCAGGAGCTGGAGCGTCTGCAGCGAGAGACCGTCTCCGAGTCGGAGCTCAACAAGGTGCTGATGCAGGTGCGCCGGCAGCGAGTCCAGTCGCTGGTGGGGACGTTGAGACGATCGGTCGCCTTGGCTCGCTACGCCACCTACTTCAACGAAGCTGGACTGATCAACAAGATCGAGGAGAACTACCGAAAGGTGACCCCGGAGGACATCAAGCGAGTTTCCAGGACCTATCTCATCAAGAAAAAGCGTAGCGTCATCGTGACACTGCCCAAGAAGAAGACACCCGCCAAGGAGAAGGGATGATTCGAAACGATCTGCCGAGGTTCGGGCTAGTTGTCCTTTGCCTACTTGTCTTGTCAACGGTTCCAATCGAGGCGGCTCAGGAATCGAAGGGCACGGCGGTCAGCAAAGTGGAACGCAAGAATCGGGCACCCGTCTCTAAAGAAGTCCTGCAGCCCAAGCTTCCACGGCCCCAGGAGGTAGTCCTGGAGAACGGTCTGACCGTCCTCGTCCTAGAAGATGGCCGTTTTCCCTTGGTCTCGGTCTATCTACAGATTGACGGTGCAGGGCCTATCTACGAGCCCCGAGAGTCCGCGGGCCTGGCGCATGTCGCCGCCCGCATGTTGGTCGAGGGAACCAAGAAGCGAAGCAGTCAGCAGATCGCCGAGGAGATCGAAGCTTTAGGGGCAAGCCTGTCGGCCTCGGCGTCGTTCGGATCGGCCGCGGCTGTGATCAGGGGATCGGGACTGAGCGAAAACATCGAGCCACTGTTTGCCCTTTTGGCAGATGTACTCCTGCACCCCACCTTTCCCGAAGGGGAACTCAACAAACTGAGAGAGAGATTGAAGGTGCAGTTGCGCCAACAGCGCGCTTCTCCTTCCTTTCTAGCCCGGGAGCGATTCAAGTTGTCGGTCTATGGAGATCACCCCGCAGCGGTCGTCGCGCCGACGTTGAAGAGTCTCGAGGCCATGACCCCGAAGGCACTGGTCGATTGGCACCGGAGCCGTTTCAGCCCCAAGAATGCGATTCTGGGAATCGCCGGCCGCGTACGAGCCGCGGAGCTGGTTCCCAAGCTGAAGCATTGGTTGGGAGAATGGAAGCGGCTCGAGGCGGCCGTCACGCTACCCCCGTCGCCTTCCCCGACCCAGACGCGGCAAGTTCATCTGGTGAACCGTCCCGGCTCAGTTCAGACCACGATACTCATGGGTAACATTGCCATCGATCGTCGCCATCAAGACTATGTGCCAATGGTCGTCATGAACCGGATCCTGGGCGGGGGCGCAGCCTCCCGGCTCTTCATCAAGCTTCGCGAGGAAAAGGGTTACACCTACGGAGCCTATAGTCATTTCACAGCCTTGCAATACCCTGGACCGTTCATGGCCATTGGAGATATGAGGACCGAAGCCACTCGGGGAGCCATGGAGGAGTTCGGCAACGAAATTGCTCGGATTCGAGGGGAGGAAGTGCCGGAGGCCGAGTTGGAGGAGATCAAGCGATCGGTGGTCTCGAGCTTCGCTCTTTCGCTGGAGAAGCCACTGCAACTGCTGGTCTACGCGATCACTCGAAAACGATACGATTTCCCATTGGATTACTGGGACGCCTATCCAGCAAAGATCATGGAAGTCTCAGCCAAAGACGTCCTGCGCGTAGCCAAAACCTATCTGAACCCCGCCTCCTTCCAGGTAGTAGCCGTTGGGGATCGGGCTTCGATCGAGGAAGTCCTAGCCAAGCACGGTCCGGTCCGGGTCTACGATACGGAGGGGAAGCTCGTGGATTCGTCGCCAGTGAACGTTGAGTAAGAACCCAGCTGGAAGTTCATTCGGTTCCTGTGCGTGACGGACGTGGGTTCGGTCTCCAGGCTGAAGCATTCTTCGCGCGAGCCCTTGGCTCGAAGCACTACGGCCTGGAGACCGCCGCCACGCCCTCGAACCGAAGCTTCCTTCTCGAATGCTGCCGGTGCTTCGTGGTGCGGGATTGACATGAAAAAATACGATTGGATCATCCACGGCGGACGGGTGCTCGATCCCGCCCAGGACCGAGACCAGCTGTGCGATGTTGCCGTCAAAGACGGTCGAATCGTAGCCGTTTCTCCTCGCCTGGACCCGTCCGAAGCGGATGCGAGTTTCGATGCTTCCGGCCAGATTGTGACGCCAGGATTGGTCGATCTGCACGTCCACGGATACCATCTGGCGACTCCACTCGGGATTCCGGTGGATCGTTATTGCCTGGGACGAGGGGTGACCACCGCTGTTGACGCCGGCAGCGCTGGTTTTTCCACCTACCCGGGTCTTCGCGGCTATGCCATCGATCACTTCAGGACCCGTCTTCTCGCCTTCCTGAACATCTCTTGCACCGGGCTCTCCTTCAGCACTCTGGGGGGACATCCCAGCATTCCGGGAGAACTCGAATCGCTGAAGCTGGTGGACACCCAGGGATGTGTCGATTGCATCGAAGCCGATCGCGAGGTGATTGTCGGCGTCAAGGTGCGTCTTTCAAGTAACCTTGCCGACGAGGGGCGCAATGAGGCGGAGGCCTTTCGCCGTGCTCTGGAGGCGGCACGAGCTGTTGAATTGCCACTGATGGTCCACCACACTTCGTCTTCGGTTCCCCTGGAGGATTGCCCCGGGAAAATGCTGCCGGGCGATGTCTATACCCACTGCTATCATGGGTACCCCAGTAGCGTGATCGATCCGGCGACTCGGAGGGTCCACCCGGCGGTCAAGTCGGCGCGAGAAAACGGCGTCCTGTTCGACCTGGGACATGGGGTGGGAGCCTTCAGTTGGACTGTAGGTGAAATCTGTGCCAGGGAAGGATTCTGGCCTGACATCATCAGCACCGATATGCATAGTTTGACCTGCGAGGGGCCTGCCTATGACATGGCAACCGTGATGACGCGGCTGCTGCACCTGGGTCTCTCGCTGCCAGAAGTCATCAGAGCTTCCTCCATTACGCCCGCCCGGGCTATCGGTTGGGAGGATCGAATCGGGACGCTCGAAGTCGGACGCGAGGCTGATATTGCGGTGTTCTCGCTGCAATCTGTTGATCTGGACCTGGAGGACTGCCAGTCCCAGATGCGGCGCATTGAGCATCGCTTGGAAGCTCGGGCAGTTTGGAAGGCGGGACAGCTGGTCGAGCTGACGCATCCACTTCGCTGGCCGAATCCGGACACGATCCGGTCGCAGCGCGCAAGCTGGAGCCGTCTCGAGATTCACGATCCAGTGCACTAAGGCGGTCGAACCCGAGCCGGCGTGAACGTGGTTGGACAGCCGGTCATGAGCGAATCAATCTGAGGAGAACACTGCGATGTTGACAGCGGAAGGGTGCAGAGGACGGTTACTTCGAGTGAGGAACCTGATGCGGGAGAAGCGGTGGGATGCACTCCTGCTCACCGATAGCCGCAATGTGTGCTACCTGGAGGCGGTAGTGCTGAAGCCCGGGACTCCAGTGTTTTTGTGGATTGGGGGAGACTCCACACCGTTGCTCGCAACCGATTCCGGCACTCCTCCGGTCAGTGCGGAGGTAGTCCCATTCGAATCCTACTCTCCACGACGTGTTCTGGACCAGCCCTGGCAGGAGGCCATCCTAGCGCTGGCACCCAGGCTGAAGGGGCATGCAGCGAAACGAGTCGGCGTCGAAAAGGATTCGGCTAACGGAATGGCCATCGATCTGATCCGTGACGGTCTGCCTCAGTGCGAGATTGTCGACGTGTCTGCCGAGCTTGCGGATCTACGCCGTAACCGAGACCCGGATGAGGTTGATGTCATCCGCCAGGTTTCTGCCGTGGCCGAAGCCGGCTTCAGTCGCGCCCGTGAAGTCATTCAACCCGGGGTATCGGAGATCGAGCTCTACATCGAGATCTCAGGAGCGATGATCGCTCAGGCAGCTGGTCCGGTTGAGATAGGTGGTGATTTCGCGACCGGCCCCAGGAGTCTAACGGAGGGGGGAGCTCCCATTGATCGATGCATCGAGTCGGGTGATTTGTGTGTCTATGACGTCTTCCCCGAATGCTGGGGCTATGGAGCAGATCTATGCCGGACCATGGCAGTCGGTCCTGCCACTGCAGTGCAAGAGAGGGGCCGCGAAATCGTCTGCCAGGCACTGGAGTTGGCGGAAACCTTGCTCGAACCGGGCCGTCCAGCGCGTGAAGCCTATCAGTTGGTCCGTGATTTTCTGGAAAAGGATTCCCTCTCCGCGGGTACCTTCTGGCATCATCTGGGGCACGGTGTCGGCATGGGTGGACACGAGAATCCCCGTCTCATACCCGAGAGCGATCACGTTCTCCGCCTGGGTGATGTGATCTCGGTTGAGCCGGCGCTCTACAATCCCGAGCTTCAGGGCGGTCTGCGAATCGAAAACACCTACTGGCTTTCAGCCGAGGGTCCGGTCCAGCTCAACTCCCACCCAACGAATCTCTAGGGTTCCCACCTCCCCTTCGCCGGTTATCGAGACAAATCTCGCCGGTGTTCCGCGTTCTGTGTTTGTCGTCACACACTCTAACCTGAGTCGAACCGATCAAGTTCCGTGAGGAAGGAATGTAGAGTTTGGGTCTCCGGACCCATCTCCACGATCGGTCTATGTTTCAGGAAAACTCCACAAAGACGTGGTCCCAGCGCTGTGCCGGCTTGGCTTGGATGTTGGGGCTGAGTCTGCTGTTCACGGGCTCCCTTCTATACGGAGGTGAGGACGGCTCCACGGTCATCTGTCGAACCCAGATGACACAAGAGAGCTATCGGCTCGGGGATACAGTGGAGCTCCAAACCTTTGTCGTTGAGAATCAAGGAGAGGATCAACTCGCCACCGAGTGGAAGGTGTGGTTGGAGTTTCCCTCTTCCTCGGATCTCCCACCAGCATCGGTGATCAATGATGGGTCGGATGGCAGCGTTGAACTGCCAGGATCCTTCTACTGGGATCTGGTGGAGGCAGGGCTAGGGGAGCTTTTCCAGGTGGATCAGCATGTAGTTGATTCGCTCAGCGGAACCGTCGTCCTGGGAGTCCGTTTGCTGAGCCCGGAGACGGGCGAGCTACTGTGTGAAAGCTTCTCGCCTTTCACCATTGGTGCGCAGTAGATCCTAGGGAGCGACTCGCCGCTGTCCTTCGTGGATTCCGTTACCCAACAACTTCCTACCTCGTAGTTCACCTCAAGAGGGAGAAGCTGAATGTTACTACAGAGGTTTGTAGGAAGTGTGCCGAAATCCGTCTTTCGCCGTCTGTTCCTGGCAGTGCTGATGACAGTTCTCGGAGGTCAGGCCCTGGCTGGCGAAGCGACTACACCGGATGTGGCCCCACCCGCACTCGCCCTCTACGGCGTGATCCAGAAGGACGAAGGCAGTCGATTTCTCGGTGGAGAATCGCAAAGGCGCGCCAGATGGTACAGGGTAGGCGACCAGATCGAGGGATTCGAGGTAAGGGAAATCTCGGCTGAAAGCGTGCTCGTTACCAAGCAGGGAGTCGATTTCACGCTCTCGTTTCCGTTGCTTTCCAATCCTCCGGTATCCCAGTCCGAGCAGGCGCAGGCTCGCGAGGCAACCGAGCGGGAGGATCGCCGTGCCTTTGTCGAGGAGCTCAGCCAGAGTATCCGCGGTAGATTCGGCTCAGTCCTGGGTCTGTATACTCCGGAGCCCATGCCAGAATTAGATCAGATTCCGGATGCAGGCCTACTGTCGGTCGACCTGAGTGAGAAGATGTCCGAGGGTCTCTTCCAGTTCAGTCTGACGCTCGACTCGCTCCGGATGGAAGCGAACAGAGCACCGTATTCCACCGACTAAGCTGAAACTTCATTTGCTAGGAGGTCGTGCAAGAGCTCATCTAACCGAGCCGTGGCTGTTTGTAGGACGGGCACTCCTGCCCGTCGCCGTCCTTGACGGGCAAGAGTGCCCGTCCTACAACCGACACGGCGCTATCAATGTCGCAGTAAGAGACAACCAAAGTTTCTTTCTCGAATGGGGCCAGGCCTTGCTGGGGGCGGGACTAAGCTGAAACTTCATTTTCAGATTGGAATGGGAAAAGGACGTAATTCATTGATTTAGAACTGGATAGGGCCTTTCCCAGACGATTGTCCAAGAAACCGTAGCGGTGGCCTCCGAGCCGCCGTCTTTCGAGCCATAGGCTCGAAGGAAAGAACCCGGCGGCACGGAGGCCACCGCCACGTCCCTCGACTGAAGTTTCGTTCTCGAATGGGGCAGCGCAGCGGGGGCAGGACTAAGCTGAAACTTCGATAAGCCTGTGCCAGTGCAACGTGGCTTCGGTCTCCAGGCCGAAGTCTTCCATTTTCGAGCCTCTTGGCTCGAAGCACGGCGGCCTGGAGACCGCCACCACGTCCTAGACAAAGTTTCATTGCTCGAATGGGGACAGTGCTTCCTGGGGGTTCCCTGATCCCCTAACTTCGGAACCCTGATTGAATCCACTCATCCCAAGGTTGTAGGCTTCTTGCTCCTGGCCACCGGAGAGTGGCTCGGGTTCCGGCATGAGAAGCTTGGCAAGGCATTGGTTCGTAATCGTGCTCACAACCTCAGTTGCGGTTGGGGTGCGCTGGCCTCACCACTTCGACTGGCTCATCCGTTGGGTCGATCCTGGATGGAATGTTGCGGCCGTCATGCTTCTCAACGGCCTTGCCCTGGATAGCACGCAGTTTCTGCGATCCCTCAAACGTCCGCTACGGGTTCTGACGGCCGTCTGCGGAGGCTATCTGATCGTCGCCGCACTCGGCTACTTTGCATCGATCCTGATAGCGCCGGCCAGCAGCGACTTTGCCCTTGGCCTGCTGGTGATTTCCGCCATGCCGACTACCCTGGCTTCCGCCGTCATCTGGACACGGCTGGCGGGTGGCAATGACGCATTCGCACTGGTGGTCACCATTGTCAGCAATATGTTGAGCTTCGTGGTGGCACCGCTGATCCTGTTTGTCACGGCCGGTAGCCTCATTTCCCTGGATCCCTTTGAGATGGTGCCGAAGCTGGCTCTGGTCGTGATCTTGCCGGTATTCGTGGGTCAGGCCCTGAGCCGGATCGGAGGGGTTAGCAGTCTGCTTTCTCGACACCAGGTCGTGCTTTCGGTGCTCTCCCGCCTGCTGACTATACTCATCGTCTTCACGGCAGTGGCGGCCGGTGTCATGGGCATCGGAATAGAAGACGATCGCCTGGCGATATCCGCTCTGGGTGTCTTGATTCTTGCCGTTATCGCAGTACATGGATTGGCAGTCGTTCTTTGCTGGGTCCAGGGAAAGGCCTTGGGGTGGGGGCGTCCTGACCGGCTTGCCTTCGTCTTCACCGGCGCTCAGAAGACGCTGCCGGCGGCCCTGTATGTGTGTGCCGAGTTCTTTCCCACGTTTTCCTTCGCCACCATCCCCTGCGTCAGCTACCATGTGTTCCAGCTATTGTTTGATTCGTGGCTGGTGGAAATCGTCAGAAGTCGAGAGCGGGCCCAGGCGGCCGAGAGTAGACACCCGTGAAGCCGCCGACGCTCTCCTGCCGCGACTGTCGGGTTCGAAGGAGGAAGCATGCCACACATCGTAGGCGAATCCGTTTATCTACGTGAGTACCGTATAGAAGATCTCGAGGAGATCCACAGCTGGCGCACGCTCGATGAGATCTGCTGGTGGACCGCGGCCTATGTCTGGCCCGAGTCTTTGGAGGAGACCCGGGGATTTGTTGAAGCACAGATACACAATACCGACCCTGAAAATCGAAAATTCGTGATCTGCAGCACCCAAGATGACGAGTATGTCGGACATATCGGATACGAACATCTCGACCTGAGGAGGAGGAACACCGAATTGGGCATTGTTATCGGCCAGCCCCAGTCCCTCTCGAAAGGTATCGGGACCGAGGCTATCGGGCTCTTCCTGAAGGTGTGCTTCGAAGAACTGGCACTGCACCGGGTGGGTCTGCGAGTCCTGAGATCCAACCACCGGGGAGTTCGTTGCTACGAGAAGTGCGGTTTTAGAGAGGAAGGTGTTTTGCGAGACTGGCACTTCTCGCGCGGGAGCTGGCATGATCTGGTCCTTATGGGAATACTCGAGGAGGAATACCGTGCCCGTCTCGAGGGAGATTCGGGGGAACATCCGTCGGGGGAACTTCCGTGATGAACAATCCACCGAGACTCGAAGACCACCTGGAGCAGATTGCCGCAATGGAACCGCGGGTCAACGCCCTGGTGGGTTGGGACGAAGCAAGGGCGCGCAAGAATCTTGAAGGGGCGTCGTCTGGCCCTCTCAGTGGCTGGGCCCTCGGAGTCAAGGACATCATCGATGTGGCGGGCCAGCCGACCCGCTGCAACGCCGATTTTGTTCCTGCCGCAGCAGCGTCCGGCAACGCCGATGTTGTCGATCGTTTTCTTGATTTGGGAGCGTTCCTTCTCAGCAAGACGGTTACCACAACTTTCGCCTATCTGGACCCAGGGCCCACCCGGAATCCCTGGAATCTGGAGCACACTCCCGGTGGCTCCAGCAGTGGTTCGGCAGCGGCGGTTGCTTGCGGTATGGTCCGGGTGGCGATTGGCAGTCAGACGGTTGCTTCCGTCAATCGTCCTGCCAGCTTTTGTGGGGTCGTGGGTTTCAAACCGACTTATGGGCGCCTCTCCACTCAAGGCGTATTTCCGTTTTCACCAAGCGTCGATACCCTGGGGTTTTTTACGCGTGGCGTCGAGGATATGCAGCAGGTCTTTTCGGCTTTGGAAAGCGAGCCCGTGTCAGCACCACCCTCCAAAGTCCGACTGGGTTTCGTGGAGGACCTCTTTACGTCCCCGCCTGAGGACGAAATGCAGCATGCTCTCCAGGAGCTCTATGAGAGGCTGGCTGGAGCCGGTTTTCAGGCCGAGCGCTGCCATTTGCCGGCCCTGACGGCAGAGGCCTATGCAAACCACTCCTCCCTGATTTCAGCCGAGGCGGTGACCTCGCACAAGGAGTTCTATGCGCGCTATGGTGAAGCCTATCCGCCCAAGCTACGGAATCTGATCCTGGATGGGCTGCGAGTCTCGGCAGACGAACTCGCCCGCATAGATTCCTACCGGCTGCGGCTGAGACAAGCAATCGATAAACTGTTCGGTGATTTCGACCTGCTGCTGACGCCTTCTGCAGCCGGACCAGCACCGGCCGGAATCGATACCACGGGCGATCCGCGTTTCAGTCTGATCTGGACGCATACCGGGTATCCGACAGTAACCCTCCCGCTCCGTTTGTCCCAGCGAGGCTTGCCTCTTGGGGTCCAACTAGCCGCACCGATGCTGCGGGGCCGGGATCTCCTGGCAGCAGCCCGCAGGATCGAGTCGGTCCTTGACTTTGATCAGTTGGTCTAGTGCAGCATGCGCGTTGAGGCCGTACTATTCGATTTCGATGGCACCCTGACCAGACCCCATTCCCTGGACTTTTTCAGCTTTAGAAAATCGATTGGGTGTCCGGCCGATCAGTTCATCCTGGAGTTCATCGAGGAGACGATGTCTCCACCTGACAAGCGAAGGGCACTCGACCAGCTCGACCAGTTCGAGTTTGAGGCCGCCTCCAGATCGGAGCCCAACCCAGGAGCAGAGGATTTGATCCTCTATCTGCGGACCCTGGACATTCCTCTGGGGATCATCAGCCGCAACAGTCGCCGGTCGATCCAACGAGCGCTGCGGAACTTCGGGCGGATCAAGGAGAGCCACTTCGAGATCTCGATTTCTCGAGACGAGGAAGTGGAACCCAAACCCAGTCCGGCAGGCGTCCTACTAGCGGCTGAGAAGATGGAAGTGCGGGTCGACCAGATGCTGGTGGTCGGAGACTTCATCCTGGATATCGACGCTGGCAAGCGGGCGGGTGCCCCGACCGTCCTGCTCACGAACGGAGGCGATGGTGGGGCTTCCAACAGGTCTGCTCCGGATCATGTCATCCACCAACTCTCCGAGCTGAAAGACCTGGTTCGCTATCGTCGCCCCTTGCCTGCAGGGAAGTTGCCCAACGACTTCCTGGATCGGTTTCTCCAGGAGCATCCCCTCGACGATCCGACGCTGCTGGTGGCTCCGGGAATGGGTGAGGACACGGCGGCCGTGCTGCCCCCGGAGAACGAAAAGGTGATCGTTCTCAAGTCCGATCCCATTACTTTCGCCGAGGATCGACTGGGCTATTACACCCTGGCCATCAACGCCAACGACATCGCCACCTCCGGGGCTACTCCCCGCTGGCTACTGACGACCCTTCTCTTTCCCGTCGGTTCAACAGCCGCCGAGATTCACACCCTGATCCGGGAGCTACAGCAGGTATCCAGGGAGTTTCGGATTACTCTCTGCGGAGGCCACACCGAGATCACCGAAGCGGTCAACAAGCCGATTGCCGTAGGCCAGATGGTGGGCACCGTAGAAAGAGAAGGCCTGATCGATAAGCGGAGGATGGCGAAGGGGGACCGGATCCTACTCACGAAAGGGGTGGCTGTGGAGGGAACCTCTGTTCTGGCACGAGAGTGTGACGAGGAGTTGATGGCCCTGGGAATGACCCAATCGGAGATCCGAAGATGCCAGGAGTTTCTCTTCGATCCTGGGATCAGCATTCTGGCGGAGGCGAAAATCGCTGCTCCTGGCGTCTCAGCGATGCACGACGTGACTGAAGGAGGACTGGCCACAGCTATGCAAGAACTCAGTGCGGCGGGGGGGAATCGGCTTCGAGTAGAGGTGGACCAGATTCCCGTCTTCAAGGAGACGCAGCGGATCTGTGGGCTTCTGGATATCCATCCCTTCGGCCTGATCGGTTCCGGGAGCCTGCTTCTTACCTGCAGTCCAGGATCGTCCGAGGCGCTTCTCGAAGATATTGGGGAGGCAGGGATTTCTGCGGTCGTTATTGGTGAGGTCTTGGAAGAAGGGGCTGGAGTTGAGGCCATCGACGGCTCGGGTAATCCCGTCGAATGGCCAAGCTTCGAAGCGGACGAGCTGGGACGCGCCTTCGAAAAGATCAAAGCTCTGTCGGTGGACTCTTAACCGAAACGCCCATCGGGCCTGTTTGAGAGTCGGTGCTTTCACTTGGAGGGTGCGACTAGTGGCAGATGCTGCTGATGTTCTCATAATTGGTGGTGGGGTCATCGGCGTCTGCTCGGCATACTACCTGCAACAGCAAGGGGCGCGAGTCACGCTCGTGGAAAAGCAGGATATATGCTCCGGAAGTTCTTACGGCAACTCCGGGCTCGTGGTTCCCAGCCACTCCGTACCCTTGACCGCTCCTGGAGTGCTGGGTCAGGGACTCAGATGGATGCTGGACCCGGTGAGTCCTCTTTACATCAAACCCCGACTCGACGTCGAGCTCTTGAGTTGGCTGCGCAGGTTTCGTGCCGCCTGCCGGGAAGCACCCATGCGGCGTGCCATTCCAACCCTTCTCGAACTCCAGGGCGGCAGCCTCAAGTTGTACCAGGAATTAACTGCCCGCGAGGATCTCAATTTTGGTTTTCAACAGAGAGGTTGGTTGCAGATTTTCAACAGCGAGTCGTCCTGGAAGAAGGGGATCAAGGAGGCGGAGCTGTTGGGGGAGTTCGGCCTACGCCCCGAAGTGCTCAACGCGGAGGAAGTCCACGCGCTCGAGCCCAATCTGCTCCCCTCAGTTGTCGGAGGCATCAACTATCCCGAGGATGCCCAGCTCATCCCAGATCGTTTCGTGAAGCAACTGGCAAGCATCGTCGAGCGTCAGGGGGCAAAGCTGAAGACCTTCACCGAAGTCCTCGGGTTGGAAACCTCCGGCGGGAGGATTTCGACGGTCGTAACGACTCGAGGCGACTATCGTCCGGATCAGGTGGTCCTGGCAGCCGGAGCGTGGTCTCCAGTGTTGGTGCGGGAGCTGGGTCTCAGGATACCGATCCAGGCGGCCAAGGGCTACAGCGTGACGATCAAGTCTCCATCCACCTGTCCGGGCCGCCCCCTGATGCTCTTTGAGAAGAAGATCGCTGCCTCGCCGATGGGCGAGATGCTTCGATTCGGTGGCACTCTGGAGTTGGCGGGTCTGGACCTGTCGATCAATCGTCCCCGGGTAGACGCCATCACCCGCTCCGCTCGCGAGTACCTGCCTGGTCTGGACAACATGGAGCTTGTCGAAATCTGGCGAGGGCTGAGGCCCGCTACCCCGGACGGGTTACCCATCATCGGACGCACCCAGCAGCTGGAAAACCTGATCGTGGCGAGCGGTCACGGAATGATTGGTATGTCGCTGGGACCCATGACTGGGAAGCTGGTCTCACAGATCGTAGCCGACGAGCAACCTGCCTGCGATCTGACCCCGCTGAGGCTAGAGCGCTTCGACTGATCCGAAACTTCATTGGCAGAGGGAAAGTGTAGGAAACAATATCTGACAGAGCAGTGACCTGTAGCACGGGAACTCTTGCCCGTCGAGGATACCGACGGGCAGGAGTGCCCGTGCTACAAGCGTCACTCAGCTCTCGATGTTCGTAGCTAGAAATGACGGAAGTTTCTTTCTCGAATGGGGCCAGGGCTTCCTGGGGGCGCGACTAAGCTGAAACTTCACCACTGCCCCCGCCTTCGGAGTTCGCAGGTTCGGTGTTCTACGGTTTGTGATTCAGCCTTGTTCTTTGCTCTGGAGAGGGCAACCGATAAATGCTGAACCGCAGAATATCGAACAGGCGAATTTCGAAGGACTCGGGCGCTCCTTGCCACCGCTGGGGGGGCAGGTTATACCTTGTCCGGAACCACAAAAGGCTTGCGGTAGTCGCGAGTCAGCAGTCGATCCGCTTCGGGGTCTCCTCTAAACCGTCCACGACTGCTGTCAAAATGAACCTCCCGTCCCAGCCGCATCGAGATATTGGCCAGTAGACAGAGGCTGGCAGAGATGACGCCCTCTTCCAATTCTGCCATCAGGATCTCGCGCTTGCCGGCTCTCACGGCTTCGATGAAGTTGGTGTAGTGGTCCAGGTGGTCGAGTATGCCGCTGTCCGGCTCTGGCTCCGGGTTACGCCCCAGAAAGATCTGGTACTCGCAACCGTAACTCCGCGCCAGCTGACGAGGCGGGCGACCACCTGCGGTGTGGGTAGGCTTGAGATGCATGTATCCCTTGCTACCATAAAAGCCCCAGGACCACTCTTCCAGCCACCACCTCTTCGGATTGGGTTCATTGTGGCTTTGCGGCCGTACGCGACCCTGCTCCGAGTACAGGTTCCGGAATTCGCAGGTCAAGAGAGTCCCATCCGCGTACTCGAAGTTGGCTCGTTGGGCATTGGGAGTCTCGGCCTGGTCTGCGGGTCCGAAGCGACCACCGATGGAGTGGATTCTGGAAGGAATCTCCTTCTTATTCAGGCACCAGCGGGCGATGTCCATCAAGTGAACCCCGTTGGTCGCCAGTTCTCCGTTGCCAAAGTCCCAGAACCACTGCCAGTTGTAGTGAACCAGGTTGGCATGGTAAGGCCGCTGGCTCGCCGGTCCCAGCCACAGATCCCAGTGAAGCCAGGAGGGAACCGGTTCGACCTTCTTGAAGCCGATCGGCTCGCGCGGGCTGGGAAACACCCAGTTAGCCCAATAGACGTCTCCGATGACGCCCTCTTGAATCAGTTGGGCTGCTTTGCGGAAGGAGCCGTTGGAGCGTCTCTGAGTACCGGTCTGGACGATACGGTCATACTTGCGCGCCGCCTCCAGCATCTTCTGTCCTTCGAAGAAGTTGTGGCAGACCGGCTTCTCCACGTAGACATGCTTGCCCGCCTGGCAGGCCCAGATCGTGGCGAGGGCGTGCCAGTGGTCACAGCTGGCGATGGTCACCACATCGATCTCGGGATCGTCCAAGACCCTCCTGAGGTCCGGCTCTGTTTTCGGCCTCTTTCCGGTCTTTTTCTCCAGTTCGGCCGCTTTCTCGGCCATCCGCCTTTCGTCCGGATCGCAGATGACGGAGATTTCGACGTCGTCAAGGTCAGAGGCCTCATACATCAGACCTCGTCCCCGAAGCCCGGCACCAATCAAAGCCACCCGGATCCGGTCGTTGGCTCCCGCCCAGGCGGTCGACCTGCCGGCAAACGAAGTTCCGACCAGGAAAGCCGAGGAAGTCTTGAGGAAATGACGCCGTTCGAGTCGTGGCATGAGCCGACCCCTTTCTGTCGTGGATGATGGCACACCGCGCCAGCCGTGCTCAAGGGAATTGGGGTCCAGATGAGTTTGGACCATGTCAGCATTCGCCCGCCCAAACAGTCCATGGGCTATATGTGCGGTCCAGTGCAGACAGTGGGCGCCGAGGCAGTCTTCCCGGTCACCGGGCGGTTTCAGGCGAACACACCGAATCCGTCGCACGTCTGAACGTCGCACGTCTCTGCTCTCCGAAAAGCGCGGCGAACGGAACTTGTTCTCGTGCCGGACTTTGCCCTATTGACTCCACGATCGATTTGCTAACATGATCCCAATTGTGAAACCTCAGGCGTCCCGTCGAGGGTTCTTGAAGATAACTGGGGCTGTCGCTGTTTCGGCACTCTCTGTCACAACTGCGCCCCATATTTATTGCCCGCTCCACCGCAGCCAGGGCCCGGCATGGAACCGATTCCGAACGACGGCAGGGGTGCAATGGAAGGATCTGCAGACGCGAGCACAAGTGGGTGGCGTCCACGTGGGTGGGCGTCCGCTGTGACCTGAAGTCCGAGTGAGGAAAACCGGGGACCCCGAAGGAGTGAGACTTTTTCGAAGTTCCGTCCCCCTAGGTTGACCTCGACACCCTAATCTCCGGAGGTATCTATGTCGAAACCTGAGAACCAGCGACGAAGTTTCTTGAAGACCCTTGCCGGCGGAGCATCCGCTCTTTTACTTCTCTTCCAGAAGACTGGCCTGGGTGCCCCCGGGAATGCTCCGGCAGCGGGTGCGCTAGGGGCTGCGGCCGGACATGCAATGAAGTCGAATCGCGTCCGTTGGGAATGGATCAAGTCGGCGGGCACTCCCGGCAGTGTCATCGAAGCCAAGGATCATCCCTGGCCCAAGAGCTTCAACGGAGACCTGCGACCCTACGACCCCCATCTGGAATGCGAGCACGTTGCCTTTTCCATTGGACATCTCAAGCCCGGCCAGTCGGTAGGACACCACACCCACGAAAAGGCCGAAGAAGTCTATATTCTGATGCAAGGTACCGCCCAGATCCGGATAGGCGAAACGGTGGTAGATGCCAAGGCCTTTGATTCCTTTCGCTTTCCGCCCGATGTCCCGCGCTCCGTCTACAATAACGGCAAGGAAGACTGCTGGTGGGTCTTCATCGGCGCTCCTCCAGGCGAGTTCTACAAGGAAGGCGGCTTGCGCGACCGAGCCAGGAAGAACAAGGTAGGCAAGAAACTATAGCTCTGTCTGAACCTAAGCTGAAACTTCATTGGGTAGGAGATCATCCAAGAGTCGCCAATGACAGAGCCGTGACTGCAAAGGAGCGGTCCCGGCATACGGATGCCGGAAACAACCGACCAAACAGACGGTGGCCGATTGCATCTCCTTTTTTATGGCATGTCCCGATCGGTGATCGGGACCGCTCCTTTGCAGTCACGGCTCGGTCATTGGCGGTAGCGACAATCACGGCAGACGTAACCGAAGTTTCGTTCTCGAATGGGGCAGCGCAGCGGGGGCGGGACAGACCTGAAGCTTCATTTGGTTCCTGCGATTGGCGAACGTGGGTTCGGTCTCCAGGCCGAAGTCTTCCGCTTCCGAGCCTCTTGGCTCGAAGCACGGCGGCCTGGAGCCCACCGCTACGCCGGCGTTGCCGGAAGAGGCCTCTGACTTCCCAATCCCTTGATCCGTTGTCAGGGGTCGGATAGACTCCCTCTTTTTCCAAAACAGGAACCAACTATGTCAATCGTATTGATCAGCCCAGGCCAAATGGCAAATCGACCCGATCGCCCCTACGTGAAGATGCTGGAAGAGGCGGGCTTTGAGGTCCGGTCTCCTACCAATCCCGAGTTGGTTACAGGTTTGTGTAGTGACGAAGAGACCGTGAGCGCACTCAGTGGAATCTCGGCCATCATCGCGGGGGGAGAGAACTTCAACGCCAACGTTCTTTCGTCTTTGCCGGAAATGCGAGTCATCGCTCGAGCCGGAGTCGGATTCGACCGGGTAGACGTGCCTGCTGCGACCGAACGTAACATCGCAGTGACCATCACCCCGACCGCCAATCATGAAGCGGTTGCCGAGCAAGCGCTTACGCTGCTTCTTGCAGTCGCGAAGGGAATTGTGTGGAGGGATGCTGCCGTGCGCCAGGGAGAATGGCCCAAGCAACCTCTAAAGCCGGTTCGCGGAAGAACTCTGGGGATCGTGGGGTTGGGGCGCATCGGCCGAAGCATGGCTCTTCGTGCGGCAGGCGTGAGTATGAGCGTCATTGCCACGGAAAAGTATCCCGATCTGGAGTTCGTGCGGGCCCACAGTATCGAGCTGGTCGATCTGGACACCCTTCTGGCTCGCTCCGACTATGTAACGCTTCACTGTCCCCTGAACGACGAGACCTTCCACCTGTTCGATCGGAATGCGTTTGAGAAAATGAAGCGCGGAGCTGTCTTGATCAATACTGCTCGCGGTCCGCTAGTAGCAGAATCCGATCTGCACGATGCACTCGAGTCTGGTCAGCTGAGCGCTGCCGGTCTGGACGTGTTCGAGCAGGAGCCTCCCGATTCACGGAATCCCCTGTTCAAGCTGAGCAACGTCGTGCTTTCTCCCCACGCCGCAGGCGGGGATGATGATTCAGTCGAGAGAATGGCCACCGAATCTGCTGAAAACATAATCCAGCTCTACCGTGGGCAATGGCCGGAGGGAGCGGTGGTCAACGACGAACTAAAGTCACGCTGGAAGTGGTGAATCCTCGAAGAAAGCTCCAAGATCCTCGAAGAAAGCTCCAAGATACAAGACACAAGATACAAACAAATACGGTTCATCCGGTAAATGGGGAGGTGCCGCCAGTCAAAGGTAGGCCATGGAAACTGCCGCACTATGCAAACCGTGGAAAAACAAGTAGTTCTGGAGGAGAACTGGCAAGTGCTCGCAGTTGTTTTTCCACCGTTCGCACAGCGCTTGGAAAACTCCGTATCACGGGCTTGCTGGCCCGGTTCGATGTCGCTCGGAGTTTTCCACAGTTCCCACGGCCTCTGCTACTGCAGCCGACTATATGGACAAGCGAACGGGGAGCAGATTTGGGATCCGGAAGGTGCCAACCACGTCCCCACCTCCCCATTTACCGGATGACCCACAAATACCAAGCTCCAAATCTAAAAGAACCGATTGAGGAGTTCTCGCAAGGCTCTTCTTGAGATTTGGTGGTTGAGTTTTGTTTGTATCTTGGGATTTTGAGCTGGGTTAGTCTTCCCTAGCTTCCGCCAGCTGGCTCTGAGCCTCGTCACGCAGAAGCGCCAGATCGCTGCTCAAATCGAAGAACGAGAATCCCTGATCTGCTCGTTGACGCAGCGCTTTTGCCGAAAGCACGGGAAGCCCGCAGGGCTTGTTCACCTTCTGGCAGGCTGTCAAGAACGTTTGTATCGCCTCTTCGTGTTCGGGACTGCCGGCGCTGACCTCCATATCCAGGGCCAGGTCGTTGGGACCGAGGAAGCCGATGTCGATGCCTTCGACGGCCATGATGCTGTCGGCATTCTCGATACCCTTCCTGTCCTCTATCTGGGGGATGACCACAACTTCCCCATTGATCCAGCTCCGATAGTCCATTCCCCAGGTCGATGCCCGAGTCGTACCGGAAGAACGCTTGCCCCGGGGAGGGTAGCGGCAGGCTCGTGCAATCGCCTCGGCTTGCTGAGCGGTCCGGACATGAGGTACTACGACGCCGAGAGCTCCAGCGTCCAACAGACGCCCCAGGGTGGAGGCCTGATCGTCCCAGGTTCGGACGATGGGTGTGGCTCCTCGCGATTCCGCAGCGCGGAGGAGCTCCGTGATTCCTCCCAGACCCAGGGGAGAGTGCTCGGCATCGATCGCCAACCACTCGAAACCCACCGAGGCCATGACCTCTGCGGCCAAAGGCGAAGCCAGATTGAGCCAGGTTCCGATCGAAATCTGCCCCTCGCCTAGTCTTTCGCGGATTTTACTCTTCATGATCCTAAGTTGCAGGTTGCAGGTTGCAACTCCGGTCCTACGCACAACCCAGCGTGTTCTCATCCCATCGGTTGTACAGGGGGTTCTCCTGATCTGCGAGGCGGGAACGAGCGTCGCTCCAGAGCTGCGACCAGGCCTCTGGATCGGTCAAGACCGACTCGGGACGGCTGCGGCTGCGCGCCACGAAGCCGGGGAACAGCGGCCTCCCGGTGGGCTGACCGATAGGACTGTAGCGAAGATCGAAGCTCCAACGCACCTCGTCGCTCCGGTTGGGAAGGGATGAGTGGATCGTATCTCGGGTCATGAAGAGTACGCTTCCAGGCTTCATGGGTACCGTCACTGGCTTCCTTCGCAGCAGTCGACCCGGAATGTTCACGCCTCCCCTGGAGGCGGGACAGTGAGGCTGTAGATCGTGTTTATTGCTCTCCGGCACGACTTTGAGACACCCATTTTCCTCGCTGGCTTCGGTGATGGGGATCCAGACGGTCAGTATCGTGGATCCATCCGCCTCGGGTAGGATCACACCCCGGTCCTGGTGCCACCCCACGGCGTCTGCCAGCCCGTTCCAGTCTCCCTCAGGGCGGGCCTGTTCGGGGAGTTTGAAGCGAACGTGCTGCACCGGATTGGAATAGATCTCTGGGCCAATAAACGCTTCGACCCGGTCCAGGAGTGTGGGGTTTCGCAACAGGTCGAAGACCGCTCTGCCAGTATGGATCGGTGTGTCATGACTAATATCCGTCTGAGGGAGCGAGATATCCAGAGGCTGAGTGTGGAGCTGGCCGGTCTCCTGGGTAATCCGCGTCAAGCGCTCGCAGACGGGAAGATTGCTGTAGGTCGACTTCAACCGGCCCTCACCAACCAGCTGCCTTGCCAGCTTGTCCAAGAGGTCTTGATACTCTTCGACAATCGGTTGAAGATCCTTCCCTGGGTCGAGTACTCCATCCAAGACAACGAAGCCCTGTTCCTGAAATGTTTCCAGAAAAGAGGCTTGCTGATTTCCCGACATGATTCTCCTTCCCAACCTCAAAAGAAACTGAAATGATTGTAACCGTAGGTTTTGAGGAGGTGCAAGAATTCTCTATGACCCCCGAACACCCCATTCTGGTCACGGGAGCGAGCGGTGCAGTAGGTTGGCATCTCTGTCGCTTCCTGAACGCCCAGGGGAAGACTGTCGTAGGAACCTTCCGAGAGAGTGTTCCCAGCCTGGAAGGTGTTTCCTTTCGTCAACTTCGGTTGGAAGATCCCGAGTCGGTAGAGGCACTATTCGCACCTCAGTCCTACCAAGCCGTTATCCACGGCGCCGCGCTCTCCCATCCGGACACTTGCGAACAGCATCCCCAGCAAGCGCAAGCGGTGAACGTTCTGGGCACACGGCGATTGTTGGAGGGGCTGGGCGATCAGGGACGTTTCGTCTACCTGTCCACCGATCTGGTATTCGATGGTGCCAAGGGCAACTACGTGGAGGACGACTCGACAAACCCGGTCAACGAATACGCCCGTGGAAAGCGCAGGGCCGAGGAGTATGTTTTGAGTCGAAGCAATTCGATGGTGTTGCGCTTGTCCAAGGTCTTCGGGTGGGGAAGCCCGTTTCACGATTGCTTCCTGGACTGGGTGCGCTCGCGCTTCGAGAAGCAGCAACAAGTCCCCTTGTTTCACGATCAGTACCGAAGCTTCGTCTACATAGGCATGGTCGTGCGGGCCTTGGAATGCCTGATCTCTGCTCACCCGCACCACAACCTATACCACCTGGGAGGGGCACAGCGACTCAGCCGCCTGGATCTGGGAGAACTCTTCGCTCAGACCTTCGGATTCGATCGGTCCCTGATTTCTCCAGTCTCCGTCGAGAGTGTTGGTGGACAAGCGGCTCGAGGTAAGGACTGTTCCCTGGACTCTAGTCGCCTCACCGAGGAGCTTGGCTTGCAGAACCGTTCCGTCTCAGAGGATCTCCAAAGGATGAAAGAGGGGCAGTACTGAGGTGAGATTTCAAGAAAGAGTTGCAAGTCGCACGTCGCCGAGGAACGACATCTATTGATGTAAGGGCTAAACACAACCGCGCACGGGGCCAAAGTCGAACTACCCTGCTAGAATTCGGGTAGTGGCTGAGTTACGAAAACTTCTTCCCTATATTTTGCCGAATCTTCCTCTTTTGCTGGCTGCCCTGGTGCTTCTGGTGTTGAGCGGAGCCTTGGAGACCCTGGTGATCATACTCCTGGCTCCGATCTTCGATCAGCTGTCAGCGGTGTCCGCAGCGAGCACACCGGCCGTACCAGATAAATTTGCCTTCCTGGATTCCTGGCTTGGACTGAGACCGAACGACTTCAGTCAGATCGGGATTTTCATGATCGTCTTTTCCTTTTTCAAGGCGATCTGTCTATACCTGGCTGAATACCTCATGAGCTACAGTGGACAGAATGTCGTGGCGGCCCTGAGGCGGCGAATTCATGCTCATCTCGTGGGGCAATCGATGGCCTTCTATGCGAAGAGCTCCGCGGGAAGGATCATGGCTCGCGTGATCAGCGATACCGAGTTGCTGCAAGAGGCTGCGAGTAAGTCTCTTACCGACTTCCTGCGTCAGGGTTTTCTTCTCATCTCCTTTCTCGGCCTGATCTTCTACATCAACTGGAAGTTGTCCCTCCTGGCTCTGTTGATCACTCCAGCTGTCCTAGGCCTCACCGTGAGTCTGGGTCGCAAGATGCGCGGTGTGAGTCGAACAAGCCAGGAGAACCTGTCCGAGATTTCGCACCTGCTGCAGGAGACGATCACCGGACAGAGAATCGTGAAGGCCTTCGGCATGGAGTCCTATGAGAGGGACCGCTTCCAGCACGCGACGGAGCAGCACACAGGAGTCAGCATTCGAGCTGCCCGACTCTCTGCCTCGATATCGCCGCTTGTCGAATTCATAGGTTATGCGTCTTTTGTGCCCTTTCTTCTCTATGCGGATCAGCAAGTCAATCGGGGGACGTTGGGCGTCTTCGTCGTCTTCGTAGCCGCTCTTTTCCGCCTCTATGAACCGGTGCGCAAGCTGTCTCGAATGCACCTGCATTTCCAGCAAGCGTTTGCTTCATCCACTCGGATCTTCGAGCTCCTCGAGTCTCCGGTAGCCATCCAGGAGTCGAGGGGCGCTAGCGAATTACCCCCACTGAGTCGGGAGATTAGCTTCGAGGGACTGTCTTTCTCCTACGGAGAGACCGGGAGCCCAGTTCTTGAGGGAATCGATCTGACGATCCGGAGGGGAGAGGTCGTTGCCCTGGTCGGCAGCAGCGGTGCTGGAAAGACTACGCTGGCGAGCCTTCTGCCTAGATTCTATGATGCATCTGCGGGTCGGATCGTCATTGATGGTGTCGATATCCAAAGCGTGACCCTTGGCTCCCTGCGCCGTCAAATTGCAATCGTCTCGCAGGAGACCTTTCTCTTCGACGATACTCTGCGAAAGAATATTGCCTATGGACGTGAGGACTGCAGCGACGATCAAATCGTGGCGGCGGCGAAAGCGGCATTCATTCACGATTTCGTCATGACGTTGTCCGATGGATATGAAACCATGATCAGGGAACGCGGCGAACGGCTCTCGGGAGGCCAACGGCAACGGATTGCCGTTGCTCGCGCCATCCTCAAGGATGCCCCCATCCTGATTCTGGATGAAGCGACGTCTGCCCTGGACACGGAGTCGGAGCGGTTGTTGCAGGAAGCGCTGTACAATCTGATGCGACAGAGAACTGCCGTCGTCATCGCCCACCGACTGTCCACCGTGCGTCTGGCCGATCGAATCGTCGTGATGGAGTCGGGTCGGATCGTCGAGACGGGCAATCACCAGACGCTGTTAGAGCGTTCGGGTCGCTATCGAACCCTCTACGATTTGCAGTTTGCAGATACGGAAGGCTGAGCTACAAGATACAAGAAACAAGATACAAACAAATTCCAAATTCCAAGCACCAAATTACGAACCGGCCTGAAGGACCGCGGGACACCCAGCTTCATCGAGTAGTACCCTAGCTCCCGCACCGCTGAGAGCCGCTGAGAGCGAGGTCCTTTTGGAATTTGGTGCTTGGCATTTGTTTGTATCTTGTATCTTGGAATTTCGAATCAGGGGTAACTATGCAGAGCATGACCGGGTTCGGACGGGCCCAGAAATCGTTGGAGCGAATGGACCTCATCGTGGAGATCCGGACTCTCAACGGTCGGTATCTGGATTTTAAGCCTCACCTTCCCAAGAGCCTCTCGTCCTACGAACCGCAGGTGCGTCAGGAAGTCCAGAGCCTTCTGGATCGAGGACGAGTGGAGGTCACGGTTTATCTTGTCCCAAAGGCCACTGATCGTTACCAGATCGATCAGGCGGTCGTCCAGAATTACCTGGTGCTGAGCCAGGAACTCCAATCCCTGGGGTTTGAGGGTCAGTTGAATCTCAACGATTTTCTACAGCTACCCGGAGTCCTGACCTCGGTGGACTCGGCGGATGATGAGTCCTTTGCACCGGAATTGCTCGAAGTACTGCGGGATGCTCTGAGCCAGGTGGTGGAGGGTAGGGCTATTGAAGGCAAGAATCTAAAGACCGAGATCGACAAGTACCTGCGGACTCTGGAGCAACTTCTGGAAGGCATCAGGGCCGGAGCCGAAGGGGTCTTCAATTTCTATCGTCAAAAGCTTCGAGAGCGGATTGATGAGCTCGACGTTGAAGAGGTCCTGGATGAAAGTCGTCTGGCTCAGGAGCTGGTTTACTATGCCCGCCGCTCTGATGTCTCCGAAGAGATTGCCCGTTTAGGGAGCCATATCAGTCGTTTTCGCGATACATCCGAGGATCTGACGAAGAGCATCGGGAAGAATCTCGACTTTCTGTGCCAGGAGATGAACCGGGAGATTTCCACTATTCTGGCCAAGAGCCCTCTCGCCGATACCTCCGACCTCGCTCTGGAGGCAAAGGGCGAGATCGAAAAGATAAGGGAGCAGGTGCAAAACGTTGAGTAAAGGGAATCTGTTTGTGATCAGCGGGCCATCGGGTGCAGGCAAGACCAGTCTCGGCCTCAGGTTGGTGAGTGAAGAATCCAAGCTCCACTTCTCAGTGAGCTACACAACTCGAACACCTCGGAGTGTCGAGAAGCACGGGATCGAGTATTTCTTCGTCTCGGAGGATGATTTCAAGGGAATGGTGTCTCGTGGAGATTTTCTGGAACATGCGCTCGTCCATGGCCACTATTACGGGACCAGCCGCAATCACGTTCTCTCGGCGCTGGAATCAGGAGACGATGTGCTGCTCGATGTCGATGTTCAGGGGGCGTTGCAGATTATGGAACTGGGGCAGATACCTGATGCCGTGACGGTCTTTGTGCTCCCTCCCTCCCAACAGGTACTGGAGCAGCGACTCAGGAAGCGGGGGCTGGACGACGCCGGCGCGATTGAGGCGAGGTTGCGTAGAGCAGCGGACGAGATCGCACTCTTCGATCGCTATCAATACGTTATAATCAATGACGATTTTGAGAGGGCGCTATTTGAGCTGAGATCCATTGCCCAATCGGCGGCGGCATCGATGAGAAGCAGATCCGCCGAGGCCGAACGGGTTCTAGAAACTTTTAAGGAGGTTGAGTGATCATCAAGATACCGGAGGAGTACGATAGTAAGTTCCGTTTCATCCTGGTCGCAGCCGAGCGAGCCAAGCAGATTCAGAATGGAGCCCCCCGACGGATCGAGGTTGAAAGTGGAAAGGCTGCCTTTGTCGGGATTCGGGAGGCCGAGCGGAATCTGGTGCAGTGGGAGATTCTGGAAGAAGAGAGGGGAGAAGCCCTGGAACTGGCCGAATCCGAGGGAGACGCGGAAGAGACTGGCGACGAAAAAGAAGCATGAAAATTGTTCTGGGTGTTAGCGGCTGCATTGCTGCATACAAATCGGCGATCATCTTGAGGCTTCTGCAAGCCCGGGGCTTCGAGATCTTTCCCGTAATGACCGAGAGCGCCCAGCAGTTCCTGACTCCCTTGACGTTGGAGAAGCTCTCAGGAAATCCAGTCATTGCAGGGCTCTTCCAGGAGAGATCGCCTGGGATTGAACACATCGAAGTGGCACGTCAGAGCGACCTGCTTCTAGTCGCTCCTGCGACCGCCAACATCCTGGCGAAGTTCGCCCACGGAATAGCCGACGATTTCTTGAGCACACTCTATATTTCCACCGTCACCCCAACTGTCGTTGCTCCGGCGATGAACGTCGAGATGTGGCGTCATCCTGCGACTCAGCACAACCTGCGGCTGCTGCGCGATCGAGGTGTCCTGGTGGTAGAGCCCGGATCCGGTTACCTGGCCTGTGGAGAGGTCGGCGAGGGACGCTTGGCGGAGCCCGAGGCAGTAGTGAAAGCAGTGGTAGATGCCCTGAAAAGGCCGCGCACGCTGACGGGCAAGAGAGTTCTCGTCAGCGCCGGGCCGACCATCGAGGACATTGATCCTGTCCGCTATATCTCGAATCGTTCGTCGGGCAAGATGGGTTACGCGATAGCGCGCGAGGCTCAGGATCGGGGTGCGCAGGTACGGCTTGTCTCCGGACCGACTCATCTGGTGCCTGCGGAAGGCCTGGAAGTGGTTCGTGTCCGTTCCAGCAAGGAAATGGCAGAAGCGGTCTTGGAGAGCTTTGAGAATTCAGACATCGTCGTGATGGCTGCCGCGCTGAGCGACTTCGCCCCGGAGCGAACTTCCCGAGAGAAGATCAAGAAAGCAAAGTCCACTCAGGAAGTCCTGAAACTCCGTCGAACCACCGATGTCCTGGAAGAGCTGGGGCGTAGGAAGAGGCAGGGGCAGTACCTGGTTGGGTTTTCTGCGGAATCTGAGAAGATTCGAGAAAATGCCCGGATCAAGATCGACCAGAAGAGGTTGGATCTGATTGTGGCGAACGACATTTCGCACGACGACAGGGGCTTTCAGTCAGATCGGAACCAGGTGGTCTTCATCGACGCGGCAGGAAACGAAGAAGAGTTTCCCGTACAGTCCAAGAATGAGGTCGCGCGCAATCTATGGGAAAAGATTGAGAGCGAGTTGTCCATTCGACCAGTCGCCGTGGCCTAGAATTTCTGAACTCCAGCCCCCTCAGTAGCCGACCGATTCCGGCTTAATGTGCCAATGAACCTGCAATCTGTGACCGGCAACCTGTGACCTTCCTGTGAGGTGAATACTCTTGTCCAAGGCTGGATTGATCGCTTTAATCGGACGTCCCAACGCAGGGAAATCCACCCTGCTCAATCGGCTCATCGGTCGGAATGTGTCCATCGTCAGCGACAAGCCCCAGACCACCCGGCATCGGATTCTGGGTGTGCGCACCACCTCCGACTGCCAGATGGTGTTCGTTGATACACCTGGAGTTCACCGACCTGGGCACCGAATGAACGAGCGAATGATGGAGGCGGTCTATGAAGCCCTCAGAGAGGTTCATCTGGTGCTCCACATGGTGGACACGAGCGAGCGCTTCGGCAAGGGTGAGAAATATGTCGGAGACATGGTCCAGCAGGCCAAAAAACCGACCATACTCCTGCTGAACAAAGTGGACCTGATCAACAAAGGAAGGCTTTTGCCTATTCTCGAGTTCTACCAGCAGGAGCACGACTACCGGGAGATGATTCCCATCTCTGCGATCAAGGGTGATAACGAAGCGGTGCTCCTGGAAAAGATCGTCGAGAACCTGCCCGAGGGGGACTTCCTCTATCCTTCTGACTACGTGACAGATCAGCTGGAACGGTCGATGGTGGGAGAGAGGATCCGAGAGAAGTTGCTCCAGAACACCAGGCAGGAGCTGCCCTACGCGAGTGCCGTGCTGCTCGAAGAGTTCGACGAAGAAGAGCGAAAGGACGGATTCGTTCGGATAACAGCTTCGATTATTGTCGAAAAGCCAGGTCAAAAGAGCATCGTGATCGGAAAGGGAGGGCAGATGATAAAGACGATCGGAACCCGATCCCGAAAGGACATCGAAAAGCTGCTGGGGATTAGAAAGGTCTACCTCGAACTCCAGGTCAGGGTCGTGCCCAACTGGAGAAACCAGGAGAACCTGCTGAGTCGGTTGGGATGATTTCCCAAGATACAAGACACGAGATACAAGATACAAACAAGTCTCAAATTCCAAAGCATCAAGACGCCGTGATCACCGGTGACCGGGTACCGAAGTAGCACAGCACTGAATCCGAGAGCTACTCTCGATCGTTTGGAATTTAGTTGCTTGGAATTTGAGATTTGTTTGTATCTTGTATCTTGGAATCTTAAGCTTCAGTAGTCAGCACCAGTTGTTAACGTAACCACCCATGCGCGAGATCATCGACCAGCTGAATTTTTTTTCCGAGATCGGTGTGACCCACCTCAACCTGGCCAAGTCCAGTCTTCCAGCCTCTTTGGACGAGATTCGGGAGGAAATCGGAGACTGCACACGATGCAAACTTTGTAAGACGCGCAAGAACATCGTCTTTGGGGTAGGGAACCCCACTGCTGACCTGATGTTCGTAGGTGAGGCCCCCGGGGCAGACGAGGACGCTCAGGGCATTCCCTTCGTCGGTCGGGCCGGCCAACTTCTGACGCGCATCATCGAGTCCATCGGCGTCGGCCGCGATCAGGTATACATAGCGAACATCTTGAAGTGTCGCCCTCCCGGCAATCGAGACCCAGAACCGGAGGAAGTGGCTACCTGCGAGGGCTTCCTTTTTCAGCAAATCCGGGCAGTGGCCCCGAAAGTGATGGTGGCCCTGGGCAGGTATGCCGCCCAGACCCTGCTGCGAACCGAGACGCCAATCTCACGAATGCGGGGGCAGTTCTTTGACTTTGCCGGGGGGCTCCTGATTCCAACCTACCATCCTGCCTATCTGCTGAGGAACCCGAGCGCCAAGCGACAGGTCTGGGAAGACATGAAAGCCGTTCGTGCCAAGCTGCAGGAACTGAACAGCTCCTACTACGGGTCGTAAGTTGCAGGTTGCATCTCTGTGACAGGCGGCACCCAATCTTACAGATAACGTCCAATTTTGCTCGAAATCGAACGACCGCAAACGGGCCAAGAGCAGTCATTCCGCGCAGACCAAGTGGTCATGCGGCCACGAAAAGCTTGTGGCTGAAAAGAATGAGTCGCCTTTTTCGAGAAACAAGGACAAGGATGGCAGTTTCCAGCACACGACCAGGTTCGCAGCGAACGACATTCCGAGTGTCAGCGGAAAAGGCGGATTGAATTCCGCCTATCCTTCAGATTTCTTATATCCGCCGTCCTCTGAGATTGCCCTTCCAGACCCAAGGCTCTAGCCCGCATTTCTCACACCCAGTCTGCTGCGAGGCCGCAATCCTCCGCCCTGACTGCGTTATGCTCCGTCGGCCTCCTCGACGTACTGTCAAAGTACGACTGCGGGGGCCTCGGTCGCAAGCCTTGCCAGGACGGCCCTTGCAGCGCCTCGCTACGACAAGCGATGAGAAATGCGGGCTAAATACAAACCCTGTGCGTTGTCAAGCAACCCTGGTTGCACCTCAAGAGCGAGCAGCCCGACACTAGACTGCTATAATCAATGTCGGCACGACGACACTGGACAAGGCAGGATGGAGTGTCACCCTGCCCTTTCCCAGTCAATCATCGTGCCACTCCAGTCGCGAAACCCCCAGCAGGAGACCCTTCTCTGTGGAGGCAAAAGCATGACCCAGAAACCCACCTGCCGGCGAATCCTATTGTCCAGGCTTTTCTCCTTCGCAATCCTGGCGATTCCGTTGTGGATGTTAGTCGTCGTGGCAAAAGACAAGGAAGAGGTAAAAGTGCCTGAGGACCTTTTTGTTGGTGAGACTGACAAGCTGACGAACTGTGAAAAACATCTGGGACCGCTCGCCACAGAGCTGAAGGCCAGTTTGGAAACACTTGACATCAGGTGGGGCGGCAAATCCGATGCAGAGCGAAAATTCTACTTCAATCGAGCAATCGTGGTCCGGAGTTGCCTCGAATCCTTAGGAGTCGGCCGCCGCCACCTGAGATTTCAATACCTAGGCGAAGTCGAAAACAAACCCGTCATAGGGGGAGCAGCGGGGGCATTTGAACGAAAACCTAAGGTCTTGACCCTGGGAGCACCTAAGGGTGGCTCCCACCGGGCGAGTGATCCGTCATCGGTGTCAATGAGCCACGCCGCCGCCGCAGAAAGTAGGGGGAAATTGATGGCAGAACCAAAATGCCCGAGCTGTGGGGAGGTTGGCGAGGACTATATTGTCGCTCGTTTCAAGAAAATCGACGATATCGGTTCCAGCGGCCGGATTTTAATAATCTTTTGTTCGAAGTGCGGATACATCTATAGCGCAACGGTTACCTGCAGCAGCTCGAAGACTGGACAAACAGTCACGTCATCGTCCCGCTGAACAGAGTCTTCTTGGAAGCGCAGGAGCTTAACCTCGAGGAGGCTGACCGCCACCAAAAGTGATGACCCGGTGGCGGTAAGGTTTACTAGCTTGGATTGATCCTCACCTGTTTAACTGAAACAGAAAATAGAATGCGGTAGCGATGGCAAACACTAGCGCGAACTTTGTCACCAAGCTTTCGATCGAAAGCTTGACCCCAAAGGCCAGAACAACGCCGAGCGTTAAGAGGGCAGAGGCGAGGGGAACAGCCATCCCCCACGGCTCAATTCCCTCATAGCGGAAGGGCACCATGCTTTTCCGCTCTTGTAAACACAGGAGCAAACAACCGAGGATCAAGACCAAGCTGAGCCCAAAATATAGAGACTGAACCATCGCAAGGCCCTTTACTCTCCACCCTTCGGAAGAAGTCAAGTCAAAGAAGATGCAGCAGGCAAGAATCGGACTGCAGGCCACCACCCTGCCCTATTCTCGCATTGTACTTTCTCTTGCCTCATGAAGAGCTTATTTCCACGCTTTACCTCCCGACCTCGCTTTCTTGACGTCAACCGAATAACCCATCACACTAAAACAAAGAGCATGGGGCCCTATCTGATCCCGATTCTTTCAGTCTTCTGGGTGGCGTCTTCCTTCGGTCAGTGGGCTCCGCAGACGCCACGTCTTTCCTCCGACTCGGCTCTTTTTACCCTGGAATCCTTCTGGACGGTAGACTCAGATTTAGAGGGGAAGGTCTTCTTAGCGGTCAGTTGACCATTCAGAACTTGAGTGGGACTCCTATCCATCTGGGAGAGGTGGCCATCCGCTATGATGGGATGATCTTAAAGGCTCTGGGCTCACAGGAAGTCCACCAGCGCTTGAACTTAACAGTCTCGGAATTTCGATAGCGAGCTGTAATAGTCAAATCATGACAGCTAAGACCTGTGATCGAGTCAGCAAGAGATTGGGAGGGACCTTTGTCTGTGGTTCGATCCCAAGCAGTTGCGCGATCATACGGGGTGGTCCGAATAAAAGGCACCAAAGCTCCATCGGATGGCCACATCGCGGGCAAGAAAGAGGCTTCCT
Organism: Acidobacteriota bacterium; assembly: GCA_965222655.1. GTDB lineage: Bacteria > Acidobacteriota > UBA6911 > RPQK01 > JAJDTT01 > CAUZIZ01. The sequence goes on along the minus strand of CBDCUP010000019.1, from coordinate 145,960 downwards.
GTCCCCCGCTGCCTGGCGCCTCTGCTCCCACGTCTGGGGCTTGGAACGGCGTTTTTTCCTCTGGGCTAAAAGTTGACGAGCCCTCTTCAGGAGCTTGGTGCGTTTGATGTTCGAGAATAACCCATAGTGACGGACTTGTCGAAACCCGACCTCCGGCAGGTGTTGAACCAAACGGTCAATGAAGGTCAACACGGGGAGTTTTCGGACTCGGATCTTCCGGTCCTGATGATAGTCCTTGAAACGAAAGGTCACGTGGCCCTGAGCGAACTTGATAATGCGCCCTTCGGCAATCACGGGCCGCTTGGTATAACGGCAGGCGTAACGGACGGCTTGGTCGGCACTTTTCAACGACGGACCGATGAGGATATGCCAGCGCTTCTTGCGAATGTGCCCCAAGAGCTTGTCCACCTCGATCCGGCGTCGGGGGTCGCTTCGAAGCCGGCGACGCACCAGGGGCTGGGACTGGTGAGCGCGGCGCACTCCGTGGAGGACGTTCAACTTCCACTCCGTAGCCAGCAGGGGGGCCGGGACGAGATAGCGTTGGGGGGCGGCCTGCCAGCGATCGCCGGCGCCGTTGAGCCCTCCGGCGGTGACGATCATATGGAGATGGGGGTTCCATTTGAGGTCGGACCCGAAGGTGTGCAAGACGATGATCAGGCCTGGCAAGTAGCGCCGGCTTGGACGTCTGGCCGCCAGCCAGGGCTGGCTCTTGCGCCCTCGTGGGGTGGGTCCCTGCCCGCTGAGACTCAAGACAGCATCCGCGGCGGCTCGAAACAACACGTTGAGCAGGACCCGACGGTTGTCCTGGATCACCAGCCGCAGCTCCCACGGCAGGGTGAAGACCAAGTGCCGATAGGGCACCTCCAGGAGATCCGAGAGGAGCTCGTCGCACCACTGGTCGGTGCGGACCTTCCCGCAGCTGGAACAGAAGACCGATTTGCAGCTGTGGGGTACGACCTTGACGGTAGGACAGTTGGAGCACCCAAACAAATGCAGCCCCAGTTTCGCGGTCCGGCACGACAGCATCCGGGAGACATGGTGGTGGACTGCCCGCCGCACCTGTCCCCCTTTCCAGGCGATGTAGCGCTGGAAGTTGTTGCTCGTCAAGAGGATCTCCGCGATGGCGATCGGACCGCCCCACCGGCTCATGGGCAGCGATGCTCCTCTCCACCAGCAAGCGTGTCAAGTAGCCTCCCTTTCCGTCCTCGGCTGCCACGTCCCAAAACTACCTTTTACGGCCAGGGGCCGTCGGCACGTAGTGCCTACTCTAAAGGAAGCGGCTCCCTTGGGGCTGACTAGATCTCAGTTTCTCGATAGAAACATCGTGGGACAGGAGGTTCTAGCCAAGGAGGAGGGATCCTTTATGGCAACGGCATCAGGTTGTCGGAAATGACCAGGTCGACTTCGTTTTCTGCGAAGTAGTCCAGCGCCTGGAGCGGAGAAGTGAAAGTCAGAACTTCGTAAGGAGTCTCCAGGTTCAAGAAAGAGCGGATACTCATCAGTACCATCTCTTCATCGTCGACGATCATAACGATGTTTTTTTCTTCTGAGTCCGTCACGGCTCTCCTATCAAGAAGGGCTTTTCACACCCTCTACGTCCTCCTATTCAGGATCGGGGACCCGCTAGAATCTAAGAATGCGACTATCCGACAGCATGTTTCCCTGCTGATTTCCATCAACGGTGTCCAGTTACGAGGAATGACTTACTTCAAGCTCAGAATGTCTATTATAGCTGCGTCTTGTATAGGTTGATTCGGTTCTCTTCGAGAACAAACCTGGACACTCCGAGAGCTATCGTGAATGCGTACTAAGCTGCAAAAGAAATTTTCGGTGCTAAAGAATCCCAGACTTCGATGGGAACTGATCATCCTTGGCTGCATGTATCTTGGGTACGGAGCGCTGATGCTCTGCCGAACCACCCTTGTTGTCTCGGGTCCCGCAATGATTGACGATGCCGATTTGCTCCTGACCAAGACGGGATTTGGATCCATTCTGGGTTGGGGCATGGCCGGTACGCTTTTGGGCAAGCTTACGTGCGGCATTATCGCGGATAGATTTGGTGGACGGCTGGTCTTTCTCGCCGCCCTCAGCATTATGGCCCTTGCCATCGTTTCTTTCGGTGCCTTTTCGGAGCTCACCGTTTTCTTTTTTCTGTATTTCCTGGCTCTTCTGGCGAAGTCGGCAGGATGGCCTTCGATGGCCAATTTGATCCGAGTTTGGTTCTCCAAGCACAAGCATGGGAGAGTGTGGGGGATCATCTCCACCAGCTCTCGTGCCAGTTCAGTCGTAGCGACTCTCCTTTTGGGGAGCCTTCTGTTCCTCGTCTCCTGGAGATGGTTGTTTGTTGTGGCTGGAGGAATAACGGCGCTCGCAGCGTTATTGCTATTTAAGACCCTTAAAGGGGCACCAAGTGAGGTCGGATTAGCACCCCCCGACAGCGTTGAGGATACAAGTTCATCGCTCGGCACTCAGCAGAAACACCCACTGGACCATGTGACTCTCTCCGGGGCACTTGCCACATTTGCCAGGAGTTACCGTGTTTGGCTGATTTGCATCAGCCTGATGTGCCTGACTGTCTTGATGGAATTTCAAAGCTTCATTCCGATCTATCTAAAGGAATCCTTTGGTCTGTCAATCGCAGGGTCCGCCATTGCGTCCTCCCTATTTCCTATGGGCTGTCTGGTGTCTGTTCTGGCGGGAGGGTTTATTTTTGACAAAATCTCCAAGAAAGCCCTGATGGTGGTTCTGGTCAGTTTGCTCGGGGTGGGCTTGATGTGCCTCTCCCTTCTGTGGAGATTACCCAGATTAGGGTTTTCACAGGGAATGGAATTGGCAATGGCAACCGTGGCAATTCTCTTTTTTGGAATAGCCATTACTCCGTCCTACTACCTTCCCATGAGCGTATTTTCCATTGATTTTGGGGGCAAGCGTTGCGGCCTACTAATTGGGCTCATTGATGCCTTTGGTTACTGTGCCGCTATGGTTTTCGACTTTGTCGGGGGCTCTGTAGCGGATCAACAGGGAGGCTGGCAGAACTTCCTGGCTATCCTTTGGGTGGTTGGGGTAGCAGCCATAGTTTCGATGTCCTTTTTTCTCTATTTGGATTATCGCGCATCGATGCGACAGAAAGAAATGATTCCACTAAAAGGCTAGTATCAAGTAGAAGGCATCCATTTGCTTTTTCGTCCCCGCGCCTCTTCCGAAGATAGGAGTTTGTGCCAGGCAGGGAAGTCTAAAATCCTTTATCTAGAACACCGGTAAGGGAAGGACTCTAAACCAACCGGGGGTGCAAGCGGCTGGTCAGGTCCTGATTCCAGGTCTGCACCACTTTCGTGTCTGATCACAACTCGAATTGTCATTGGATGTTGCCGTGCAACCCGGCTTTCGGCGAGGTTCCTCAAATCGAAACCTGTCCCTCTGATTTCCGGAGCCATTCGAGGGTGCCTGACGAGAACGAATACAGATACGTACAAATGAAGCCCGCCGCGATGACCGGCGTTGCGAAGGGCACGAGCCAGGCCACCACCAGCGCGATGTTCACCAGCCCAATCGCAGTCGCCGACTTCGTGAGCGAACGAATCAGAAAAGGCATCCGAAACGGAGCGAGCATGGACACAGCATGCAGCGCAAACACCAGGATTAGAACCGGTCCTGGATTGAATTCATGATTGTCCGTCAGCAGCAGAACGAACATCAAATGACGGACCAGTTCGTTCGTTGGTGAACCGGTTCCCATGGCGGATGGCAGTGACAGCCGGAAAACGACCCGCAGAACGACGGCTGTCGCTGCCACAAGGCTTGCGACGACCACGGCCACTGCCGCGAAGTCAACTCTTTCCTGGAGGCCGGCGAACTGCATCCCGACAAGCATCACGAAAACGCTGTGCGAAAAGGCATCGCAGACGTTGTCCAGAATGGCGCCGAACTCGCTCTTGATGTCCAGCTTTGCGGCGAGTATGCCATCGAGATCGTCCATGATGTTGTTATAGACGATCAGTGGAATCAGATAGCCATAGCCGTCCTGCAGAAACAGGAGACAGAGCGGGAGGACTCCCAGAATGGAGACGCCGTTTGCAAGGTTGTTGTAGACCGGCCTGCTGAGCAATTTTCTCATCGGTATCCTTAGGGTTCGGTCAAGAATAACTTCACATTCTGGCGCCCATCTTTACCACCATCTTCGGCCGCTCCTCAATCGCGAAATCCTCAGCGTAGGCATGGCTACGCCTGCGGCTTCGCTCAATCGTTCGCGACCAAATCTGGTGGAAATCTGAGCACCAACTCTGCGAACTTATTCTTGACCGAACCCTTAGCCTGAATTCCGTTGGTCACTTCTCGAAGCCACGCGGCTAGCTGGCCGCTGAGCCCCCCTCGTTCCCTCGGGGCGGAACGACGGCGTCGGGCCGCAAGAGGAAGAAGTGATTCGTCAACTCCGGATAGGCCAGTCCGAGGACACGCGGAACGTGGATGATCCAGGGATACCCAATTCGCAGACCCCAATAGACCGCACAACCCACGACTGGAATCATCTGCAGTGGGACCGGTACAACCGACTTCCATTTCTTCACGAATTCGCAACCCATCTGGATCAGAACATACGGCGTGTTGCGTTTCGCTTCCACCACTGAGAGCCCGCATTTGTTGAAAATACGAGTGTACGACGCGACGGACCGGTAGATCGCCTGATAGTCTCCCTCACGCGTTATATCCGCTCTTCGTACGGTGGTCTCGCGGCACACGATCACCCCACAGGGGGCAAGGCTGCCGACCAGTTTTCGGAGCAGCAAAATGGCGTCGTTCTCGTTAAGGTACATCAGCAGACCACCGAGGAACACCAGCTCGACGCTGTCCTCCGGTTCGAACGACACAACGTCGCCCTGCACCACCTCGACGTTGGAATACTCGGCACAACGCTGAACTAGTGCCTCATACAGCGGCGTGCTGGCCTCAACGGCGACAACCCTGGCGAAATGCTGTGCGAAGTGTTCTGTCCAGAAGCCGATACCGCTTCCCAGGTCGAGCACCGTACCGGCCGGATTCAGTCCCCGAATCAACTGTTGCGCAATCCGGGTTTCTGCGTAAAAACGAAAACGGCCTGCAACGGCGGGGAATCCAAAGCCGTCCATCACGTACGGCCCCAGGATCGATGGCCGGGCATTGTGCCAGTATTTGTTGACCGCTCCGTAATTCAGTTCCGGCATGTTCTGTTATCATCCGTCGGTCCGCCAAAGAGCAGCTCGGCTTGATCAAGGTCTTGAGGCGTATCGATCTCGTACCATGATCCGGGATCAAAAAAGACCGCTTGAAAGGAGAGTCTGCCGTCGGCCACCATTTCCGCAAAAACGCTCTCGTAAAACCTGTTAACGTGACCCTCGGCAACCTGCCGCTCCAATTCCCGAATGATCCGCCGCCAGGACTTGAGGGAGAGACTGCAAATGTTGACGGTCTTGTACCGCAGCTCTTCGGTCGGATGGTCTTCGCCAAGCTGAAAAGCGCGAACCGACTGGAAAACGTCGACTGTAACGGTGCTGCCGTTCATCCACAGTCGCATTGATGAGACGGCGATCCTGTCGGGTTGTAGAAGATCAGCGAGTAGCGACGGCTGGAAGAGAACGTCAGATTCGACGAGCAGAAACGGCTCCTGGATGACTTCCCGTGCCAACCACAGTGAATATAGATTATTGGTCGTGCGATATTGTGGATTCACCACATACTCGATCGAGACGCCGTCCCTTTGCTCTCCGAGGAACTCGCGGATTCTGTGCTCAAGGTGTCCCACCACGACCACCAGACGCTCGACGCCCTGCTGACCCAGGCAATAAACCAAACGCTCAAGAATGGAGATCCCATCGACTTCGGTGAGGCACTTGGGCTGATTCTCCGTTAGCGGTCGTAGCCTGCTACCGATTCCTGCCGCAAGCAGCAGCGCGGTTGCCACTTGATTACATTCTGTATCAATGTGCATCGTGTGTTGTTTCCTCTGATTGTCTTTCCCGTGAACGCCGCAAAGGGATCACGCGTTCGGCCGCCGAACTGTCGGAGAGTTCCGTCTCCAGAAGATTGATGATCGTTTCCTACACTAAACAGATCCTGGAAGTACTCGACTCTGGGATCTTCGGCGCGAGCTTATCCGCCGCATCGAACACCTCGCCCACTCACGACGGCCAAAAGCAGCGTCATCAAACCGCCAAAGTGCGGTTCACCCTACGCTCACTAAAAACGAATCCTCACGCGCACGTGGAATGAGACCGTGCGAGGCGTAGAACACGTTGCGCTAGTGCTCGAATAGCTTACGACTCAAGCGGACGCGAGTTTTTGGCAGCGCTCTTACACTGATCGGAACGGCCTACCCTCGGAACGCTTGTAGCGCTCGGCACGAATGAACCAGAATGCCAGCCCGCCCGTGTTGTGGTTGGGTGTCGACGGATTCCTGGCGGCCCGAGCAACCAACGATCCTTTTCGGCCAGTCTTCCGCCAACCACGGTTACAAATATTAATTGTATGTTCTTTTTGCCGGGAAAGGTACCGTCAAGGCGACAACGGCCGGCCCGCTGACTTCGGTCGCTTACCGCTCGGTGGAGTTTTGGCACTCTACGAGGTCTTGAATGCGACCACCTGAGCGTAGATCTCCCGCGCTTCCGCCCGAGCCCGCTCTGGGGCAGACGATGCCAAAACATTTGCGACGAAACAAGCGACGATAAGGAACACCATCGTGACTCTCATGATCTCCCCTCGCGACGACAGGCTGGACCAGGGTTCATTCCGTTGGTTTTCTAGACATCTAACGAATAGGCTAACTTGCACGGCCAACTGTGAACAAGCGTTGAATTCCCCAGCCACCCGACGCGGGCCGTGCCAAGTGGAGCGGCTCGTTGGGCGGGATTCTCAGCGAGATCGAACATGGCACGCCATACCGCCAGCCAGTCTTTGCCCTGCTTCGCGAAGACCCACAGATCGCGACCTGTCGCCCTGTAGCGCTCTCCATAACGCTCGTAGACCATCTCATAGGCGAAGCTGACCACGGCGGTGTCGCCAGTAACATCGACTTGGAGATCATGTTCCCGGAATTCGTCAACCGTAGCGTGCTGGCAGAAGTCGACGAACCCAAGCCACAGCGCCGCAGTCGCGGAGTCTAGCCCGCATTTCTCACACCCAGTCTGCTGCGAGGCCGCAATCATCCGCCCTGACTGCGTTATGCTCCGTCGGCCTCCTCGACGTACTGTCAAAGTACGACTGCGGGGGCCTCGGTCGCAAGCCTTGTCAGGACGGCGCTTTCGGCCTCTCGCGACGACCGGGTATGAGAAATGCGGGCTAGAGGTGTGCCCCCGGACGATCCCGTCGTCATCCGTCTTCAGGTAGACTCAGCCGAGAACGATGAGGGGGGGGCTGCTCTCCGAGGACGATCGGGGCGTAAGGAGAAAATACTCCGTTGCCTCGATGAATTCCGATAGTTTCAGGCCGCAGTAACTGTCATGAGTTCGGCGGACCCGTTCCAGCCGGGTGAACCCGGCGCGGGACAAACGCCGCATTCCTTCCGTCACCCCTAGTTCCCTCTTCAGCAGGGCCGCTGCTACTTGGATCAAACCCTGCAGAAAGACGGAGGGGAATGCCTGCCGAGACATCACCTTCCAGGGCCCCTCCCAGGCCTCGTGCGCCTCCCAGTAATAGAGGTGGTTGTAGAGATCAACTCCGTACAGGTAATCGATCGATTCTCGCCAGGCCCCCGGATCGAGAGGTACCACATCCATCTCCGGGACCCCGTGTAGATGACCTTGAGGATGCCTCCGAGGATGAGGGGTCAGCCCCGGGAGATGCCGGTAGGATGGGAAAGGCTTTCGGGTATAGCGAATGGGGCTCTCAGGACTGCGCATATTCTCCTACAAGCCCGGTCTCGGCATTACGATCGATGAGGAAAAGTTGATGGCACCGGTCGGCGAACCGCGCTAGTATCTGCCAAGGTACGATCTTGACGACGGCTCGATCGTCGACTGGTAGCCAACAGAGCAAGCTTAGCAGCTTCTGGATGCGGAGTGGAAAACGCGTTGATTGAATAATAGCATTAGTTGAGAGGTTCCTTTCGAGGAGCGGGACGGAGTGGTTGTCAGCACGGAAACCGTGTTGACCGAAGCGACGCAGGCTACCAGGTAAGTCCTGGGTGGCTGAGTGGTCTCCCAGGGGGAGCGTGGAGACGATGGACAATCGACGTCAGTTTCTGAAGAAAACAGGTATTGCTGTTGCTACCGGCATGTCCTCGAGTCTGGGGGCTCCGATTGCGTCCCTCTCGAAAGCCGGTGCAACCAGCCAGCGGCAGGCCTCGGGAGATTTCGAGATCAGGGACATCACCTGGGAAATGGGTCCTCCGATGCCCTGGCCGACCAAAGGTCAGGCGCAGGCTGCGATCGGCGACGCGATTCTGGCCGCCGGCTCCCCCGGATATCCTGGATGGGTGCCGAAAGCCCCGCACGGACGGCTGAACCAATTGCGCGACCGGGGAAATCATAACAGCGCCTGGCGGCTGGATACTCGCACAATGAAGTACGAGATTCTGCCCGAGTTGCCGGTAGGGATCAAGTGGCCGCAGGGAGTTGCAGTAGGTGCGGACTTCTACGTCTTGACCGGATGGGTCATCTGGCCCAAGGATCAGAACGACCCCTCCAGCAGCCGGATGTTTCGCCTCTCCAAGCGGTCAGGCAGTTGGCGCTGGAAGGAGCTGCCAGGCCTTGACATCGGCCGTTTCAGTCCGGGCCGCGGAGCGACGGTGGTGGGCAGTACGATCGTCGTTCTGGGAGGGCAGGCCTCTTTTGGTCAGCCGCGGAGACCTCCCTTCTCGGGAGACCATCCAGGCGTGTACGTCAACGCGGTCGAAGCCTTCGACACCTCGTCTCCGGAGAGCGGTTGGACGCATCTGCCTCCCTTTCCCTCGATGGCGCGCACCTCGATGGCGACGACAGCGATCGGCCAGAACATCTATATCTTCGGCGGAATCTACATCAACTATGCGGAGCACGATTCTGGCCCGTTGGGTCCCTATATCAGGGGCTGCGGAGACGCCTATGTTTTCAACCTGGAGACGCAACAGTGGAGAAGACTGCCCGACGTACCGCGGCCGGTATATGGCTGGGATGCAGCACCCTATAAGGATCGCTACATCATTATCACCGGCGGCATCAAGGACTACCCGGTCGAACATCCCTACCAGTACCAAGACCGGATCGCCGAGGTGCGTTCGCCGAACTTCGATGTTCTGGTGTTCGATACGCTAAAGGAGACCTATCGAGTACTGCCCAGCCAGATCCCCTCTTATCAGGCTCCAGCCGAGCGTCGCCAGCAGCTCCTGGAGAACAAAGGCTTTGATTTCTCAAAGGGAGTGTACCGCCTCAGCGCGGAATTGAGCCGGGTGGGTAACAAACTCTATCTCTGCGGGGGTGAAGTGGTCGGCGCACACAATGTGACGGACGAGGTCGTAATAGGTACCATTCAGGAACGGTAGAAGAACCTCCCCAACTACGCCGCCAAGGATAGACTCTCCGGGGTAACCCGTTCGGCGTTCACCAGGGGGCCTAAGATTAGGCAGAGGGTCGCCAGGATGGTTGTAACTCTGTGCTCTCTATCCAACATAGCGCTCCCGGACCCGCAGTCGAGGGTTAGATCGTTCGGCTGGTGTTTTGTAGTCTAGCGTCTTTCTCGGTCGTTCGTTTAACTGTCTTGCCACTTCATTCAGTCAGTTCTGGTCGACGTTTGAGAGATCCATTCCTTTCGGGAAGTATTGTCTGAGCAGTCCGTTGGTGCTTTCGTTTGAGCCGCGCTGCCAGGGAGGGGCTATGAAACCTGCAACCTTTAACCTGCAACCTCTAAGCTGTACCCTGCACTGGTGAAGCCTGACTCCATCCTTGGCACATCCAACGCCGGCAAGCCGGGCGAGGTCAGGTTGGCCCAGGTTGCGGTTCCACTACCCGTTTTCCAGAGCTTTTCCTATTCGATTCCGGAGTCCATGCGATCAGCCCCACCGGTTCCTGGGTGCCGTGTGCTGGTGCCTTTCGGGAATCGATCCCTCACCGGAATGGTTGTTTCCCTGGAGCCGGGAGAGGTTGCCCCCGGGATCAAAGAGATCCGCCAGGTTCTAGACAGAGAGCCCGTCCTCTCACCCACTCTGCTGGAACTCGCTGGTTGGATGACCCGTTACTACCTCGGCCCACTGGGAGAGGTGCTTCGGACAATGTTGCCGCCGGGGCTGCTCAGTCGGAATGCAGCTTCCAATCGCTTCTCCCGCAAGGAAGGCTGGCCGCTCAAGCAGCAGCTGGCCATCCAGGAGGTCCGTCCGGGGGAAGCCGGCCTGACCCCTCGACAGAAGTCAGTGGTTGATGGGTTGTGTGATCGAGATCTACCGGTCTTGCTTACTCATTTCAGCCGAGAGGTCGGCTGCAGTATCGGTCTCCTCAAGAACCTTGCGGCAAGAGGGATACTGCAGATCGGTGACATCCAGGTGAGTCGCTCGCCCTGGTCGGATCAGCCGAAACCCCCGAGTCCAACCAGGCACCGCCTCACCGATGACCAGCAACGGATCAGCGATGCCATCCGAGATCGTTTGCTAAAGGGCGGCTTCAATAGCATGCTGATTCACGGCATTACTGGAAGCGGTAAGACGGAAATCTATCTGAATGCCATTGCCCTGGCGTTGGAACTGTCACGATCGGCGCTGGTGTTGGTCCCGGAGATAGGCCTGACGCCCCAGATCTCGGTCCAGTTCCGAGCGTGGTTCGGCGACCAGGTCGCGATTCTGCACAGTCAGTTGTCGGAGGGAGAGCGCTTTGACGAGTGGCTCAGGATCCGAGAGGGTCGGGCCCGAGTGGCGATCGGAACCCGCTCGGCTGTTTTTGCTCCTTTGCCCGATCTGGGAATCATCATCATCGATGAGGAGCATGACTCCTCCTATAAGCAAGAGGAGTTGCCACGCTATCACGCCCGAGACACGGCTCTGAAGCGAGGCCAACTCGAGGGAGCTCTGGTGGTGTTGGGCAGCGCTACTCCCCAGCTGGAAACCTACTATTCTTCGGTTCAGAAGGGACGTCCCGAGTATCAGATCCTTTCCTCTCGTATTCAGGAGCGCTCTTTACCCCGAGTTCACATCGTTGACATGCGGGTCGAGTTTGAAAGGCACGGTAAGGCGCTGGTGATCTCGGATCTGCTCAGGGAGCAGCTCGAAGAGCGTATGAAACGAGGGGAACAGGCTCTGATCTTGTTGAATCGGCGGGGCTATTCGGCGGCTCTGCTCTGTCGTAGCTGTGGAGCCACCGAACTCTGCGGGAATTGTAGCATCAGCCTGACCTACCACCAGGGGCTGAGCCGGATTCTGTGTCACTATTGCGGTCAATCTCGTCCCGTCCCCGACCGCTGTAGTCAATGTGGTAAGCAGTACATCTACTTCATTGGAGAGGGAACCGAGAAGGTCGAGGGGCTCCTGCAGGAGCAGTTCCCCGATGCAGTAATCGATCGAATGGACCGGGATGCCGTGCGGAGAAAGGGCAGTATGCAGCGTATCCTGGAACGCTTCGGCGCCGGGAAAACCGATATCCTGGTCGGTACCCAGATGATCGCCAAGGGACACCATTTCCCCCGGGTGACCCTGGTGGGTGTTCTTTCGGCAGATCAGGGACTGAGACTGCCCGACTTCAGGGCCGCTGAAAGAACCTTTCAACTCTTGACCCAGGTCGCCGGGCGGGCGGGGAGAGGAGCGCGGAAAGGAGAGGTAGTGGTGCAGACCTTCTATCCCAACCACTACAGCCTCAAGTCTTCTCACCTGCAGGACTACTCGACTTTTTTCCAGAGAGAGATCCAGTTCCGTCGTCGCTTCCAGTATCCCCCCTTCTCGGCCCTGGTGAATCTGCTGGTCCAGGATCGAGACCGGGAGAAGGCCAGCCAACTTGCGACCCAGCTCTGCAGCCTGCTGATTCGGCACCGAAAGACATGTTCAAGCGCCGATCGGATGCGGGTTCTAGGTCCGGCTCCGGCCGCTTTGGAGCGTCTCAAAGGGCAGTATCGGTTTCAGATCCTGATCAAGACAATCCGGCGTCAGGAAGCGCATGAGGTGATCCGTCGCAGTCTGACCAGCCTCCGAGAGAAGAAGTGGAACTTGAGCAAGGTGTCAGTTGACGTCGATCCCATTACTTTGATTTGAGAATCCCTGGTGAGCAGTGAGCAGTGAGCAGTGAGGAGGGCTTCGTCTTGGAGACGATCGAGATCGAGCAACGGGTCCTTCAAGAAATGATCGGTCACGCTCAGGTTGAGTATCCGCTGGAGTGCTGCGGTCTTCTCTCGGGTGTCGATCCTCTGATCGATGAAGTGACGCCGACAGCCAACCTGGAGCGGAGTCCCTGCGAATTCTTCATCGCCCCCCAAGACCTGTTTGCTTTCATGCGCCGGGTGCGTTCTGAATCCAGGCAATTCCTGGGTATCTATCACTCCCACATCAGCTCCGCGGCTTTCCCCTCCGAGCGTGACGTTGCCGAGTTCCACTACCACGATGTCAGTTACTGGATCGTTTCGCTGGAGGAACCGTCACCTGATATACACTGTTTCGTCTGGAGGGAATCAGAGTTCAGCGAAATCAAATTCAAGACCAGGAGGACGGGTTCATAACACCGTCTTGCACTCAGCCGAGCCCGCTCGGATGGAGTCACGATGGGCAAGGGCAAGGAAGTTTCAGCGTTGAACAGTGCGGGCACTCGGACCCTGCGCGGCTGCGTGGCGCCCTTGCATCAGTAGATACTGTTCCCTCCGCGACCCGCGACCTGCGACCTGTGACTCTTTCTTTCTTCCGGTATACAATAGATCGGACGAGAGCATGAGCCAAAAACCTGACATTCAGCCTAGAGAATCGAGTTCCGAGAACAATGATGTCTTCGCGAAGGTGCGGGGTTGGGCTCCGACGGAAGTCTTGGAGTTTCTGGATCAGGTGCTGCTCTTTTTCCCCGATGATTTCAAGTACCGCATCAAGCAGGTAGTCGACTCTCTGCCGGCGGACGCCGACAATCTTGACAAGGTCCTGGAGCTGGTTCGCAGGCAGTGGCAGGACCTGCAGTCGGATGAGCATTTCCAGATAGCAGTTGCGGGTCTGCCCCGCGCCGGCAAATCTTCCCTGGTGAAAATGATCACTGCCAGGCAGGCCAGTGGGTCGGATCCGATTTTCGTGCCGGTCAACCTTCACGGGCTGCCGGAGTTCGTGGGGTACGAATCAGACCAGAGCTTGCCGCCTGAGCTTCAGGAAGTGGACATGGTCTTGATGGTTCTGGATGGACGGTTCGAACTGTCCGAATCGACTCGGGATCTTTATCGAAGGCTTCAGAAATGTGGCAAGCCTCTATTGGTCGTCTTGAACAAAATCGATTTGACCCGGAGTCCGGGTGATGCTTTGAAAGAGGCCAAACGGCTGCTGGCGACCACTGTCTTTCCGGCGTCGATTCAAAAGCCTGGAACGATTCGAAGGCTTCTCAAGGCAATTGTTGCAAGAGAACCGAAGTCCCTCTACGTCCTGACCCGAAACCTGCCGGATTTCCGCCGCAGCATTTGCGATGCGACGATCACCCAGTCTGCCCTTGCCAGCGGTATCGTGGGAGCCATACCCATTCCCGTCAGTGACCTCCTACCAGTAGCAGCGATTCAGACCGCAATGCTCTTGAAGATAGCGAGAGCTTTCGGTTACCCGCTGAGTCACGAAAGGGCTCGAGAGTTGCTTCCTCTACTGGCTGCCGGCGTCGTGGTTCGGGAAGGGGGATATCGCCTTCGCCAGAAGTTTCCGCGACAGGATCGGCTGATTTCGGCTTCGGTTGGAGGTGCCTGGACGTTCCTGGTGGGACAGCTCATGGTGCGCTACTTTGAGCAGCTGTGCCGATTGACCGAGAAGCGGGAGCCGGTCGTAGTCCCGTTGAGACAATGAAGAAGGGCGCGCCAATTGGAGACTGGTCGGCGGTTTGAAAACGAATTGGGGAAAGCGTGAATGAAGGACGACAGAACTGCGGTCCAGCGCTCTGAGGATATGGTCCGGGGTGATCTCTACGAGGACTTGTTGAACCGTTATGAGCGAGTTCTCGTATTCGCCGGTCAACTTCAGGAGAAATCCAGACAGCAGAAATTGTTGGCCGGTCAGAATCAGTCTCTCGGGGGAGAGGTGAAGCGCCTGAACCGCATGGTAGATGTGGAAAGATCCTACGTGCGCCTGCTGGAGGGCGCTCTGGCATCGTTGGGAGTCCTCAAAGGGGATACCGTTGCCTCTGAACCTGAACCAGTCGAAGCAAGGCCGTTTCAGGAACTGGACGAGGCTGAGGAGCAAACCGAGGAGGCCGCGCCGAGCGACGACCAAGAAATCTAGCCCGGATTGTCCCAATCAGCGCTCCTTGACCTCGTGCCCGAAGTAGGTGTTTGGCATCTTCCTTTGCCTTTGCCTTCGCCTTTACCCTTGCCCTTTGCCCCTGCCCTTGCCCGACTTCATCCTCTAGTTGCATCCAGGCCGGAGAAAGATAGGGTGATTCTGCGAATACTCGCGGGCAGAGGCAGAGGAAAGGCAAAGGCAAGGGGGGAGAACGGACAACGAAAACTTGAAAACTCTCTTGCGGACCGGACGGCCTCTGAGATAGATTGGGTCATGCGCTTCGTGGGCGTGATCCCGGCCCGTTACGCTTCTTCTCGGCTTCCTGGAAAACCCCTCATCGAAATCGCAGGAAAGCCCATGATCCAGTGGGTCTACGAGCAGGCCAAGAAGGCTCGATGCCTGCAGCAGGTTATCGTGGCCACTGATGACGAGATGATCTTCGACTCGGTCCGGTCGTGGGGTGGAGAAGTGATGATGACGCGCAGGGATCACCTCTCCGGCACGGATCGGGTGGTCGAGGTGGCACAGGCTGTTCCGGCCGATGCCTACCTCAATTTGCAGTGCGACGAGCCCCAGATTGCTCCCGAGACAATTTGCGGTGTGTGTGAATGTCTAGAGCAGGATCCCGATGTTGAAGTGTCCACGGCAAGGGTTCCAATCCTCGACCTCGAGTCGGCAAACGATCCTAACACCGTCAAGGTGGTTGTCGACAGTCGGAACCGAGCTCTCTATTTCTCACGCTCGCGGATTCCCTACAGCCACGATGGCGAGCTGTTCTGCTTCAAGCATCTTGGTATCTACGCATACCGGCGAAGCTTCCTGCTCGCTCTTTCCGAGGAGCGTTCCTCCCTGGAGCGCCTGGAGAAGTTGGAGCAGCTCAGGTGGCTGGAGAATGGAGTTCGTATCCATGTAGCGACGGTCGAAGAAGATAGTATCGGAGTCGATACCGGGGAGGATCTCGAACTTGTCAGACCTCTCCTGGAGAATACCGCCAAGGTCAAGATAACGAGTCAAGAGAAGGGAAGATAGGTATGCCCACGAAGTTCATTTTCGTCACCGGTGGAGTCCTCAGTTCCTTGGGAAAGGGGTTGTCGGCAGCATCGATTGGATGCTTGCTCGAAGCCAGAGGACTGAAGATCACGTTGCTCAAATTGGATCCCTACCTCAACGTGGACCCGGGAACCATGAGTCCCTTCCAGCACGGTGAAGTGTTTGTTACCGACGATGGTGCGGAGACGGATCTTGATCTGGGCCATTACGAACGGTTTACGAACGCGAAGATGACGAAGGAGAACAACTCGACCACCGGACGAATCTATCAGACGGTGATTGAAAAGGAGCGACAGGGTGAGTACCTGGGTAAAACAGTGCAGGTCATTCCCCATGTCACCAACGAAATCAAGGCAACCATCAAGCGGCTGGATGGCGCCGAGGTCGTGATCGTGGAAATCGGCGGGACAGTGGGCGATATTGAGAGCCTGCCTTTCCTCGAAGCAATCCGGCAAATGCGAAATGATGTGGGGAGAGAGAATTCGCTTTTCATCCATCTGACGCTGGTTCCCTTTGTTGGCCCGACGCGAGAGCTCAAGACCAAGCCGACCCAGCACTCGGTTCGGGAACTTCGAGCCATTGGTATTCAAGCTGATATCCTGCTCTGCCGGACCGACAAGTTCCTTTCCAAGGAACTCAAGGAGAAGATCTCCCTCTTCTGCAATGTGCCTGCCGAAGCCGTGATCACCGCCAAGGACGTGGAGAGCATCTATGAGGTTCCCGCGGTGTTTCAGGCCGAAGGCCTGGACTCGATTATCGCCAGGCAGCTGGAGTTGCCGGATCATCCGACGGAGCTCGAGGCGTGGAAAGGATTGGTTGCTGGTATCCAGCGACCAGAGAAAGAAGTCACCGTCGGGATCATCGGCAAGTATGTTGGGTATGAGGATTCCTATAAGAGTCTCAGCGAGGCTCTTTTGCACGGTGGGCTGCCCCATCGGACCAAGGTCCAGCTGAAGTGGATCGACTCCGAGGGCCTGGTGGGCGAGGAGTGGGAAGAGAAGCTCCAGGATCTGGACGCTATCCTGGTCCCCGGCGGATTCGGTACCCGTGGGATCGAAGGGATGCTCAGTGCCATCCGCTATGCTCGGGTCAACAAAGTTCCCTATTTTGGTATTTGCTTGGGCATGCAGTGCCTCGTCATCGAGTTCGCCCGTAATGTTTGCTCCCTGGAGGCCAACAGCTCCGAGTTCGATCCTGCCGTAGCTCATAAGGTCATCTACAAGCTGCGTGAGCTCCTGGGTGTCGAAGCCATGGGCGGAACCATGAGATTGGGAGCGTATCCCTGTCTACTGGAGGAGGATTCTCTTGCCTTTCAGGTTTACGAGAAACGGGAGATCTCGGAACGTCACCGTCACCGCTATGAGTTCAATCGCGAGTACGAGGAACTCCTGGTTAGCTACGGCTTGAAGATAGCGGGAAATTCTCCCGACCGAAATTTCGTCGAGATCATTGAGCTCCCGGAGCATCCCTGGTTCGTGGGCTGCCAGTTTCACCCCGAATTCAAGTCCAAGCCTCTGTCGCCTCATCCGCTGTTTGTCAGCTTCATCAGCGCAGCGCTGGATTACAAGCGTTCCAAGACTACGGCTGGCGCCGAAGAGGTCGTCGTTGCGGGTGAATCTCTGCACCAGTTGGCCGGGTCCGATGAGTCTGGTTTCTGAAGGCACAGAGGAATGTTCTAGTCCAGCTGGCCAGATGCTCTATCCTAGGGCTACGTCGAGGATCATCATTACCAAAAAGCCGAGGATGGCGAAGATTGTGGGTAGATCGGTGTCCCCGCTCCTCTGCGATTCGGGAATGACCTCTTCGACCCACAACAAAGATCATGACTCCCGCGGCGAATCCCAGCATGCCGTCCATGACCTTCCTGCTAGGGTGGCGACTGACAAACACCAGCGATGCGCCGAGCGCTGTTAGCCCCCAGCTGAAAAGCGTGGCAATCAGGGCCTGGGCAATTGGGTTCAGCCCTTCGACCAGCTCGATCATCTTGAGACTCTCTCCGTTGAATCGATACTCCGGGTCCGAGGCACCTGCTAGTCGTGGGGGTGGCCTCCGGGCCGTTTGGTAGTCTACTGTGTCGCCGCAAACATCCGTCCTGGCTGCGTGACGCTCGGTCGGCCTCCTCGACGTACTGCACGAGTACGACTGCGGGGGCTCGCCACGAGTGGTCTCGGTCGCAAGCCTCGCTACGACAAGCGATGAAAAATCGGGGTGAACTCTAGCAGCATGCCCTGCAAACGTTGCAGTATCTACGTTCCGGTTGTGCTGCCCGGCTTCAACAGCGTAGGATCGCGAGGACGCCCAGTCCCCGTCTGATCTGAAAATGGGAGACAGACCACAGGAGCATCGAGCGCCATGAACTCGGTCCGTTACTACCTGGCTCTGGTTCTGCTGGTGATCCTGCCCCCGATAATCCTTTTCTGGTTTGTCGTCCATCCCCTGATCCATTTCTGGCGACGCCTCGGACCACGCCGGACCTATGTCCTTGTCGGGACGCCGATGGTGATCCTGATGGTACCCATCTTCCAGCAGCGGGATCGACTCCTGTCGATCGAGTTCGGAACCAACTATTGGCTGTTGGTATTGGGAGTCCTATGCCTTGCAGCTGCCTCCCGAATGAGACAGCTACAGCACCGCCACATGCCCAACCGGGTGCTGGTCGGTCTACCCGAATTGGCTCCCCAGCGCTATCCGATTCGGCTCGTAGCCCGTGGACCCTATGCGCGGATCCGACATCCCCGCTATGTCGAATTCGCTCTGGCTATCTTTGCGTTCTGCCTGGTTGTCAATTACCTGGCCTTGTACCTCGTGTGTGCCCTCTGGGTGGCGGCTATCTATTTAATCGTCTTGCTGGAAGAGCGGGAGTTGGTGGAGCGTTTCGGGGAAGAATATGAGGCCTATCGTCGCCGGGTTCCTCGGTTCATGCCCCGATTCAGGCGGCAAGATTAGTCCCGCGCGGACTACTATCGGGCCGCTAGACTCGTCCCCCAACCCCTGCTAAGCTGAGCCGCTCCCATGCATACCTGGTACCTGGTTTCCATGTGGTTTCACATTCTGGCTGCCGCCTTCTGGATCGGAGGCTCCCTCTTTCTGGCACTGGTCCTGATCCCCGGTCTGCGTGCCTCCTCACTCCGCGACAGGATGGCCGAGCTCGTTACGGGCATCGCCCAACGCTTCTCCTGGGCGGCGTGGACCGGCTTTGGACTCTTGGTCACAACCGGTGTCTTCAACCTCATCTACCGGGGGATGACCGTGGAAGGGGTCAGCAGCGGAGAGTTCTGGAGAAGTTGGTACGGAGAGGTGCTGGCCTGGAAGTTGATCCTGGTCCTCCTGATTCTCTCGTTGAGTGGAGTTCACGATTTCTTTCTGGGACCGTGGGCCGCCCACGTGTGGAAGGAGAATCCCGACTCCCGGTTGGCGTTGCGACTTCGCCTGGTGGCCCGCTGGATCGGGAGAACGAACCTGCTGCTGGGCCTCATCGTGGTGGCACTGGGGATCATTCTGACTCGCGGCTGGCCCTAGTTGAAGACGGGTACCAGGCCTGAAGGGCCGAATCCCAGACAGATTCCAAATTCCAAACTAGTGTCAGAAACTTCAGTCGAGGGACGTGGCGGTGGCCTCCGGGCCGCCGTGTTCTTCCTTCGAGCCTTTGGCTCGAAAAACGGCGGCCCGGAGGCCACCGCCACGGTTTCCCGACAATCAACCGGGGATGCCCTATCCATTTTTAGTTCAATAGGTTACGTCTTCTCCTCATCCCAATCTTAAAATGAAGCTTCATGAGAGGTGTCGCGACCGGTAAAGTTCGGCGCACTGGCGGCACAGGCTCTGATTGGATTTCCATTCTGGGAAATCGTTCGAGATCTCGTGCTGGATCTCTTCGGATAGATGGATTCCACTTTGCAGATCAAAGGACGGGAACTGGCACAGCGAACAATGCCCGGTGCCGAGTGCTCCCTCAGAGCTCACCACCTTTCCGGCTTCGGGGTGCACGGCAAAGTCGACCATGGCCTGATGGGTATGGAAGGGCTGCTCGAACCATTCCGCAAACAGACTCTCACACCGTTCCCCGAGCATCGGAAAGGTCGCCCTGAATTCTGTCAGGCGGTGATCGCGCACCTGTGGTGGCGCCCAACTCCGGTGCAGCAGCCGCGCATCAATCCAGCAGTCCCACAGCACCCGATAGCGATCTCGAATCAACTTATCCAGGGCCGGAGTGGCCTCGAGCTGGGGGAGTTCGGGTTCGTATCCGAAGCCCGGGTCCAACATGTCTGCCAGGTGTATCAGCTCGTGCCGAAGAAAGGCGAGGAGAGGTTCTCGATCCAGGATCTTAGAAGGGCGTAGCCTCGATCTGCCGAGCGCTGCTTTGCATGACCGCTCCTCCGTCGTTCAAGTGTATTGGCTGGGGGGGGAGCAATTTCCGAGCCACAGTTGCCCAGCCTCGCGGTCTCTGACGTAGCTTTGGCCTCCGGGCCGAAGTTTTCAGTCGAGCCTGACGGCTCGATGTACGGCGGCCTGGAGGCCACCGCTACCTGGGATGGGCCTTTTCACGCTCGATTCGGGTCATTTGCCCCACGAGTCCCTGGCCTGTCAGACTCAGACAGTATGGTGACCGAAATCTCCTTCACCCTCTGGCGGTATGGTGAGAGACGCCGAGGGGCCATGATCACTTGGAGGATCACAAAGTCCGGCTTTTTCCGTGCTCCGGCTGGATTCGGAATTGCCCTGGGTGGAGTAACCTCTGGGTGTCGAGCAGCGAGTCGCTGAAGTGGAAGCATCGGCCTCCAGTCATCGGGAGAACAACAGCCATGAGCAAGTTCAAGAAGCAAGCCTACATTGACGGCAAGCGTTTGCGCCCCGAAAGCCTGATGATGAGCTACGGCTACGATCCTCAACTCTCTGAGGGGGCCCTCAAGTGTCCGATTTTCCAAACCTCGACCTTCGTCTTCGAAACGGCGGAGGAAGGGAAAGCCTTTTTCGAACAAGCCCTGGGACGCGGCGGCGAGTTGCCGACGGGAAAACGAGGCCTGATCTATAGCCGATTGAACAATCCCGATCTCGAGATTCTAGAGGACCGCCTTACTTTATGGGATGAAGCCGAAGCCTGCTCGGTTTTCGAGAGTGGGATGGCGGCTATTAGCACCACTCTTCTCGAATTCCTGAATCCGGGAGACGTCATTCTTCACAGCGAGCCGCTATATGGGGGCACAGAATATTTCTTCAAACATGTTCTGGCCCGTTTTGGCATTCGGGCCATCGGCTTCAGAGCGGGCAGCGAGTTGAACCAGATAGAGCAGGTAGTCGAAGAGGCGAACGTCGGAGATCAGCTTGGGGTGATCTATGTGGAGACGCCCGCTAATCCGACCAACGAACTCGTCGATATCGGTTCTTGCGCACAGCTGGCCCAACAGTACTCCACTCCGGACCGCCGCCCGATCGTGATGGTGGACAATACCTTTCTGGGTCCCCTCTGGCAGCACCCGCTTCGACACGGAGCAGATCTTGTCCTCTATTCCGCAACCAAGTATATCGGTGGCCACAGCGATGTTATTGCCGGCGTTTGCCTGGGTCCGACGGAGTTGGTTGATCGGGTCCACTCTCTCCGCACCTTTCTAGGTACGATGGCAGGACCATGGACGGGTTGGCTGCTTCTGCGCAGCCTGGAGACTCTCAAACTCCGGATGACCTGCCAGATGAAGAACGC
This sequence comes from Acidobacteriota bacterium, assembly GCA_965222655.1. Classification (GTDB taxonomy): domain Bacteria; phylum Acidobacteriota; class UBA6911; order RPQK01; family JAJDTT01; genus CAUZIZ01. Next base: position 124,850 of record CBDCUP010000019.1, on the reverse strand, counting down.
CCGCTACGTAGCCGATTTTCTAGCGGACCACCCCAGGATCGATCGAGTCTACTATCTTGGGCATCTGACAGAGGACTCGCCACAGCATCAGATCTATCGCAAACAGTGTGTGGCTCCGGGAGCCATGATTTCAGTGGATGTAGTGGGCGGCGAAGATCAGGCATTTCGCCTTCTGAACAACCTGCAACTGATCAAGCTCGCGGTCAGTCTGGGCGGTGCCGAATCTCTGGCAGAGCATCCCTTCACCATGACACACTCCGAACTCGAACCCGAGGAGAGGAGGCGGATGGGTATCAGCGAGAGCATGGTGCGCCTCTCCGTGGGCATCGAAAACCCGGAAGACCTGATTACTGATCTGGAGCAGGCTCTAGCCAAGGTCTGACGGAAGAGTCCCCCGGGCAGGGCGTGGTTGTCTCATGCTTGTTCGAAATGGCGGCCTGGAGCCCACCGCCACGCCAGACCCCCAAGTTTTTCGCTCGAATGGGGCCAGTACTTCCTGGGGTGAGACTAGCCTGAAACTTCATTCCATGAGGAAGGCGTCGACAGGGTAGATGGGAGTAGGATGGGCACTCCTGCCCGTCGGGATAACACGCGGGCAAGAGTGCCCATCCTATCTATTCCCAACGGCGGATGCACTCTTGCGCGAGAAGAAGTTTCTTTTCCCGAACGCGGCACGGCCTTCCAGGCCGTGATTGTGGAGATTCTAGCTCCACTGCCCGGCCATGACCTTGGCGTGATCCGGATAAAAACTGCCTACGAAATCCGTTACTATCTGGGCGAGTGAGTTTCGATCTCGTCCGGTCAATCAGCCGTCCCCGCTCCGTCGTCCTGGTCGGATTGGTCTTGGTATTTCTCGCCCAGACTGTGGGTTTGGTTCAGGCCGTCGTCTTCCAGGAAAAGTACTTCAGAAGACCCTCACCGCCCGCGGATATCTTGCTCTACGCACGTTACCTTGTGGTACTCCTGGGGTTCATACCCACGGGCTGCTGGGTGGTCGGGTTGTGTAGACGGGGTGTTTCGGTGATCCCGGATTTTCGCTCCTGGGCTCCTGTCCGCATGTTCTTCTACTGTATGTTCGCTGCGACAGGTGCGACTTCACTGTTGGCAGGTCAGGGTCTACTGGGCCACGGTGGCTTTCTATTGGAGCAGTGCTTCATCACTTGTCAGATCGCCGTTCTGAGCCTCTGGGCCACGTCCGTCCAGATTTCCCCCTCGTCCTGGTCCCCCCGGGTGAAGCGGAAGGTCGCTATTCCGGACTTATGGCTGGGCAACCTGCTGTTGGTGCTGGTTCTTTCCGAGGCGGTAGTGAACATCTGTGCACGATACTCCACTTCTCCGTTGTTTCTAAACATGGCCTCCGTCGAAGCCAATCTGGCACGAGCACGGGAGACCGGAACCAAGCACTATTTCAACTTCCCCCTGAATCGTGGGGGCTATCACGACCAGGAGTTCTTCTCCGCCGAGGCGGGTGAGCTGGTAGCAGCTGTGCTGGGAGATTCGTTTGGTTTCGGGATCGTTCCCTATGCCTACAATTTCGTCACGGTGGCGGAAAGGGAAGTACAGACGGTATTGTCCAACAGATACCAGCGGGTAGCCCTCCACAATTTTGGTCTTCCGAGCATCGGAATGGACGAGTATGCCCATCTGCTGGAGACAGAGGCACTCGCGACGAATCCCTTGGCTGTGCTGCTCTGCGTCTACGTCGGCAACGATATCTCTGAAAGTCGACCCAAGGGATGGCCCTACTACAAGTTTCAATCCTGGTGGGTCTGGATGGTCGTGGAGCGTCTCCTGCTGATCTCGGGGGAGCAAGTGGCGACTGGCTCGAGGCCGCCCCCACCATCGATGCTCCCTGAGCCTACCCTACCGGACTACATTCAGGACTCAGCGAAAGAACCTCCGAAGCTGTCCGAGGAGGCATTTCTCAGGATCGAAGCCCAACACATGGAGATCCTGGGGGAAGGGGATCGGCAGGTCGAGGAGAACTATCGCTTCTTCTTTAAATCCCTGGATCGGATACGACGTCGGGCAGGGGAGAGGCTGCTGCTGGTCCTGATACCCGATGAGTTCCAGGTAAATGATGACTTGTATCGACGACTGCTCTCGAGGAAGGGGGTGTCGAGAGGGCTCAATCGCGAGTATCCCCAGCAGCGAATCCGGGCTTACTGCGGGGAGCACGACATTCCGCTCCTGGATCTCCTACCGCCCCTGCGCGAAGCCGAGCGCAGTGGCCGTACCTACCACCGGCGTGACACCCACTGGAACGCCCGCGGAAATCGGGTAGCCGGTCTCGAGATGGCGAGCTTTTTGTTGCAGGAGATCCCTCGGTAGCCAAGCGGTCGACCTGCGAAGCCCAGGGCTCAGAGAATAGTTGCCTTCACATACTCGGAGCGCATACGGGCGATGTTGGAAATCGAAATCTCCTTGGGACAAACGGCCTCACATTCTCCGTGATTGGAGCAGCTTCCGAATTCATCTTCGTCCATCTGGGCAACCATCCGCAGCACCCGGTTTTTGCCCTCGACCCTTCCCTGGGGAAGAAGACTGAAGTGGGACACCTTGGCTCCCACGAACAGGGCCGCGGAGGCATTGGGACAGGCCGCGACGCAGGCCCCGCAGCCGATGCAGGTAGCTGAGTCCATTGCCCGAGCCGACTCCTCTCTTGAAATCAGGACGCTGTTGGCATCGGGCGCCGACCCTGTGTTCACCGAAACGTAGCCGCCAGCCGCCACGACCCGGTCGAAGGCACTACGATCCACTACCAGGTCCTTGACGATCGGAAAAGCCTTGGCTCTCCAGGGTTCCACGATGATCGTATCCCCATCCTGAAAATGCCGCATGTGGAGCTGACAGACGCTGGTCGCCCGAACCGGACCGTGGGCGACTCCATTGATCACCATGCCGCAGCTCCCACAAATCCCTTCCCGACAGTCGCTGTCATACTCGAGCGGTTCTTCCCCTTTTTGAAGCAGGTCCTGGTTGAGCATGTCCAACATTTCCAGGAAGGACATGTTTGGCGAGATTTCCGTGACCTTGTAGTCGACGAGCTTTCCAGGTGCATCGGGACCAGGTTGTCGCCAGATCCTTAGAGTGAGAGCGAGTCTTTTCGCCATGAAACCTCCGCTACTTGTAACTTCTGCGCATCAGGGCAATCGATTCAAAGGCCAGTTCCTCCTTGTGGAGAAGCGGCTCCTGGCTATCTCCGGTGAACTCCCAGGCGGAGACGTGGCTGGAATGGACGTCATCTCGCTGGGCCTCGCCGTCGGTCGTCTGGTATTCCTCTCGGAAATGACTGCCGCAGGATTCTCGTCGCTCCAGGGCGTCCCGAGCCATCAGCTCGCCGAGTTCCAGAAAATCAGCCACCCTGCCTGCGAACTCCAGATTCCTGTTAAGCGTGTCGCGTTGACCTGGCACCTTGAGGTCTTGCCAGAACTCACCTTTGAGTTTGGATATCTGTTCCAGTGCGCTTTTCAGCCCCTCCTCGTTTCGAGACATCCCCACCTGGTCCCATAAAACCTGGCCTAGACGGCGGTGGAAATCGGTTGGACTCTGGCTGCCATCGATTGAAAGCAGCTGGGTCAGTCGAGTTTCCGCCTCCTGAGCCGTGCCCGCGAATTCTTCCTGCTGGAGGGAGACATCACGGAACCTGCTACCCGCAAGGTAGTCTCCGATCGTAGCCGGCAGGACGAAGTAACCATCCGCCAAGCCTTGCATCAGGGCGCTGGCGCCGAGCCGATTGGCTCCGTGATCAGAGAAGTTGGCCTCGCCGAGCACGTAGAGCCCAGGGATCGTCGCCATCAAGTTGTAGTCGACCCAGAGCCCCCCCATGGTGTAGTGGACGGCCGGATAGATCCGCATGGGCACCTGATAGGGATCTTCCCCGGTGATTCGGTCGTAGAGCTCGAAGAGATTTCCGTATCTGTCTCGGATAACCTCCTGGCCCAATCTCCGGAATGCGTCCGTGAAGTCGAGGTAAACTGCCAGCCGAGTTTCTCCGACGCCTAGTCCCTCGTCGCAGGCTGCCTTGGCGGCTCGGGAGGCCACGTCGCGAGGTACGAGATTGCCGAAAGCGGGATACCTTCGCTCGAGATAGTAGTCACGTTCTTCTTCCGGAATCTGATCCGGCGGTCGACGGTCACCCTTTTCCTTGGGAACCCATACCCGTCCGTCGTTACGGAGACTTTCACTCATCAGCGTGAGCTTGGACTGATGTTCACCGGAGACGGGTAGGCAGGTGGGATGGATCTGAGTGAAGCAGGGGTTGGCAAACACGGCTCCTCTTCTGTGACAGCGCCAGGCAGCCGTGACGTTCGAGCTCATGGCGTTGGTGGAGAGGTAGTAGGCGTTGCCATAGCCGCCCGTGGCCAAAACCACCGCGTGTCCGAAGTGGCTCTCAATCGCCCCGCTAATCAGGTTCCGGACAATGATTCCGCGTGCCTTTCCATCCACCTTCACCAGATCCAGCATCTCTCGCCTGGGGAACAATTGAACTCCGCCCAGATCCACCTGGCGCATCAAGGCACTGTAGACGCCCAGGAGCAGTTGCTGTCCGGTTTGTCCTCGAGCGTAAAAGGTCCGTGAGACCTGGGCCCCGCCAAAGGAGCGGTTGGCAAGGTAACCTCCGTATTCCCGGGCGAAAGGGACCCCCTGGGCTACGCACTGGTCGATGATGTTGTTGCTCACATCGGCGAGGCGATAGACGTTGGCTTCCCTGGATCGATAGTCGCCGCCTTTGATGGTGTCGAAGAAGAGGCGCCAGACACTGTCCCCGTCGTTCTGGTAGTTCTTGGCGGCGTTGATGCCACCCTGAGCTGCCACGCTGTGAGCTCGGCGGGGCGAATCCTGAATGCAGAAATTGAGGACGCGATATCCCAACTCAGCCAGGCTGGCCGCCGCCGACCCACCGGCCAGACCGGTGCCCACCACGATGATGGTGAAGTTCTTCCGGTTGGACGGACTGATCAGTCCCAGTTCCGACTTGTGCTTTTCCCACTTCGTTGTCAAGGGTCCTCTGGGGACCCGGGCGTCAAGCTGCATCAGTAAACTTCTTGCAAGTAGACCCAGAGCGGGATCGCCAGGAAGCCAACTCCCAGGATCACCGCTGAGATGTATCCGACCGTGAAGATCAGGGGTGTGTAGCGCGGATGTTGCACACCCAGGGACTGAAACGCGCTCCAGAAACCATGGCGCAAATGGAAACCCAGAAATACCATCGCTCCCACATACCAGCAGACGTAGAGAGGATCCCTGAAGACTTCCATCACGAGTCGGTGGAGATCTCGGATCCGCTGCCCATCTGTCTCCGAGACATAACCCTGCTCGATACCGGGACCGTACTTGAATGTGTAGATGTGAAGAGCGGTGAATACCAGAAGGACCAGACCGGTCCAGATCATGGTTGAGGAGGCCAGTGACTTCTGACTCGGCTGCCCGGCGTTCTTGGACTTTTGATAGCCGATGGGGCGGGCCTTCCGGTTCCGCCAGGTTACCGAGATCGCCGCCGCAATGTGAGCGATGAATGCGGCGAGTAGAAAGATCTCTACCAGGATGAGAGGCCACCCCAGGTTCACGAGGGTATCGGCATACCGATTGAAGGGGCTGGGATCCTCCAGAAAGAGCAGGAGATTCCCCAGGAGGTGCCCGATCAAGAAGCCAAAGAGAAGTAATCCTGTCAGGGCCATCAACAGCTTCTGGCCCAGTGTTGTTCGAAAGCCCGGGAAGTTAGGGGACATAGCAGGCTACCGCCAAGTGCACCAAGCACCCAATCTCAAGCACCAGGGACCCAGCGTTCGATCCGGGATTCCTACTCAAGGAAATGCTGGGAGGTGTCTTCGTTTCTTGGACGAAGGCGCCAGTCAGTGATCGTTCGGGCACAACTGTTCCAGCGCAGGATTGCATCGTCATTTCCAGGGGGGCGGATCTTCTCCGCCTTCTCGTACCACTCCATGGCCTCGCGAAACAGATCGTAGGCATTGTGTTGGGATCCAGGGGCACTCTGTGTGAGCTTCGCCCTGGCCTGCCTCTCACAGATGATACCGGTGTAGTAGGAGCGCTTGTACTCGTCCTGAAGCTGGCCGATTATCTCCTCAGCCCTTGCCAGCCGCCCCACACCATGGCCGAACTGGTCAGTCAAACTGAGCAGCAGTTCCACCAGTGCCTGCTGGTTTCCAGGGTCGATTCGGAGGATGTCACGGCAAACGCTTTCGGCTTGCTCAGGTTCGTTGAGCAGTCTGTAGTGCTCCGCCCGATCCAGGGCTCTCGACAGGGCCTCTTTAGAAAGCTGTTTTAGTTCGAATTCCAGTCTCCTACCTCCATGCGTGAGAGAGGGGGGAGGGCAGCCTACCAATCGATACATCTTACAGCATCCCGGACGTCGAGCAACCCTCTAAATTCAAGGAAACCAGCCAGGCGCGATAGCTTTTGGACATCGAGGCAAACGCCTGGGTCCCTCACTCGAACGGAAGGATAAACGTATTCTATTGAGAATCGTATGAAAGAGACGATGCGTTCTTCTAGAATCAGGATCAATGGGGAACAGGAGCCCACCCGAATGGCGGGCAGCTGCCTTCTCACATGACTCGAGACTTCGTTCCTGGTGGGAGCATCGGACTGGCGCCGAAGGGGGTCAACTCCGGGAACGGATTCGTTTTTGTCAACTACTGTGGCGACATCTTCCCCAGTGGGTTTCTCCCCCTTTCCTGCGGCAATGTCCGCTCCGACTCAATCGACGAGGTCTACCGATCTCACCCCGTTTTTGCGCAGGCCCTAGAGTCCCGGCTATGACTGCGTCAGTGCGCCTTGACCTCACTCCGGGAGACGAGACGCCCTCGATCCAACACCCTATCTGACCCTCCACCAACCCAAAATTCCTAAATCAGGGACGGGTGATGGACGATAAGGACCTTGTGAGCTTGTCCCTGGTCTTGGATCTGAACGGTTCTGAAGATCGGTCAGGGTTCCTGATGAAGTCTTTCTTGCGAGGACTCGAAGTGTGAATGACGCCCATTTTGTTGACTATTACGACATTCTCCAGCTGAGTCAGAATGCCTCTGCGGATACCATCGAGCATGTTCACCGCTTGCTGGCGAAACGCTACCACCCAGACAACCAGTCGACGGGAAATACTGACAAGTTCACAGAACTGCAACAGGCCTACGAGTTACTTTCGGACCCTACGAGAAGGGCCGCCTACGACGTCAAATATGATGAGAACCGGAGTGGTCTCTGGAGCATTTTTGACCAGGATTCGGCAACGGACGGACGAGAAGAAGACCGTCGGATCGTCCACGGTATTCTCTCACTCCTTTATGTGAATCGCCGAAGAGACGTGTCAAATCCAGGAATGGGACCGGTCCATCTGGAAACGATCCTGGGTTGTCCTCAGGAACATATGGAATTCCACATCTGGTACTTGAAGCAGAGGGGATGGATAGAGGCCCTCGGAAACGGGCAACTGGCTCTCACGGCCGATGGAGTCGACAAACTGGGTGATCAGGATCTTGCCATTCGAGAAGACCGCTTGCTTCCGCAATCTTCCGTGGACAGGACGGAACCACCAGATTCAGAAGAGGATAAACTGCTTCCAGATAGGGTCCTCGTCGAGTCGAATGGAGTCGTTTAGTGTCCATCCCAAGCGCAATCTCGAGAGGGGAACTACTCAGAGAATTCTGTGCCCGAAGGGAACCAGTTACGATAATCGGGGACGAGGAGACTCACTGGGGAAGCTTCCTTCATTTCGATGTTGATCTTACTCTGGAGCTGCTACCCGGCGCAGATCCAAGCTTTGTTACTGCCTCTGTTCATGCCGTTTGTTTCGGTCAGCCACCGAAATCCTCCGTCTTGTTGGCTACAGTCAAACACTATGATGAGGATTGCCGTCAGCTGCTCCTGACCTCTCTATCACCTATTACCAAACTGGAGCGCCGCCGTTTCCGCCGGCTTCCTATACCTGTCAATTGTGGACTGGTTGTTCGAATTGACAGGGGAGAGCAGCAATGGACACCCAAGCCCCTGGATTTGAGCATGGGCGGGATGTGTGTCGAGTTTCCACCAGACCCGGTGACAGAGCTAGAGGTGGGCACCTCCGTGGACGTCAAGTTGAGACTGGGACACCATGCCACAGAGCTTCCCGCCACGATAGCCCGTCAGCACCAGAATTCTTATGGGCTGGCCTTTCTTCTGCCTATTCCCCAGCCTTTACAGCAGATCTACGAGCTCCTCGAGCGAGGAACGCCCAACACCCAGATAAGCTGACACCGAATCCGTCCGCCTGCTGGCACCCGAGCCTAGATATTCACGTTCCCGAGACTACCTTGACCAAATCCTCCCTACGCCTTCCAGCCAAGCAATTGAACCTTTCTGGGCATGGTGAAACGCCCCAAGAACGAAAACTTGACCCTCCTCTAGCTTAGCTAGTGCCCGTCCGGAAATGTGTAAGTAATTGATAAGGAGAAGGAAAGAGGGCTTTTTCAAGCTCCGAAATTGTCAGGGTCGTTTGCTAGTCTATTGGTGCAAACAACTAAACTGAAACGACTTACGACGATTTGAGGAGTTCGAAGATGCGTAAAACACGTGAAAAACAACGCCCTCTTTCCCCACCATGGCCCGATCACCAGCTGGCCAATGAATTGAAGGTGATCTCGCGCATCCTGGACGACAATCCCCAGACGCTGGAGCTGATAGTACAAGATCTCTCTGACAGGGTCGATTCCAGTGTCGGCGCCCCCGGTTTGACGGCCGAGCAGGTGCTGCGTTGTGCCGTCATCAAACAGCTGCATCAGTTCAGCTATCGCAAGCTGGAGTTTCATCTGGTGGATTCGCAAAGCTGTCAGAGGTTCTGTCGCTTGCCCTATGGGGCGTCGATCAGCAAAGCCACCCTGGCGGAGAACCTGGGGAAGATTGAGCCGGGGACATGGAAGGCGATCAACGACCACTTGGTGCGCTGGGCGCAGGCTCGGGGTCTGGAAAAAGGCCAACGGATTCGGGTCGATGCCACGGCGGTCCAGACGAATATCCACTATCCGCTCGACAGTGAGCTGTTGTACGACGGCATTCGAGTCGTCACCCAGTGGCTGGGGCGGCTGCGGGAGCGGGAAGGGATCGGCTTCGTCGATCATACGCGGCGGGCCAAGCGGCGCGGCCTGAACATCCGCAACCGCCGCGGCAAGAAGCGCCTGGACAGTTACCGCGATCTAATCAAGGTGGCGTCCAAGACGGCCCACTATGGCGAGCAGGCGCTGGCCGTCTCCGCGCAGTGGAGCGATCCCCTCAGTCTGGCCGGGGCGGCGCAACTGGCCCACTATCTGGAGCTGTTGCACAAAGTCATCGAACAGACCCAACGGCGGGTCCTTTCGGGCGAGGCCGTCGCGGCCCAGGACAAGATCTGTTCCCTCTTCGAAGAGCACACCGATATTATCAAGAAGAGCCCTCGGGAAACGGTCTTCGGCCACAAGGTGTTTGTCAGCACGGGCGCCTCGTCGCTGATCCTGGATTGTGTGGTGGAACGGGGGAATCCGGCCGATAGCAACTATGTGCAACCCTTCTTAGAGCGTCATCGACAGCTGTACGGGAAGGTCCCGCGCCAGAGCGCCTGGGATGGCGGTTTTGCCTCGGCGGCCAACCTGCGCTGGGCCAAAGAACAGGGGGTGCAGGATGTGGCCTTTTCCAAAAAGTGTGGGTTGACGGTCGAGAGCATGGTGCGTTCCAGTTGGGTCTACAAACAGCTCAAACGCTTCCGCGCTGGGATCGAGGGGTGCATTGGAACCCTCAAGCACACCTTCGGGCTGCACCGCTGTAGCTGGAAAGGCTGGCCTCACTTTCAAAGCTACGTCCATGCCAGCGTCCTGACCTATAACCTGGTCGTCCTCGCCCGACTCCTGTCCTAGCCCGTTCGGGCTGACGCTATTGTTTCTGGCTCCAACGCGGGGAGAAGTATGCACCGAATCAGCGCATTTTAAGTAGGCACTTCGTGCCGACGGCCAAGGCCGTAAAAGGCTGTTTCGGGACACCCCGGCTGTGACGAAAGGGCGGTCTCAGAGAACAGCTCACTTGATTGAAATTCCGAGACTGTTAAGGGAAGCGCCCTCCCCCGGGGGTCCGGGCTCTGGATCGGGCTGGGTCGAGCCGCTCTGTCAGCGGTCTGAGGTACAATAACTAGTTACGATTCAACACATTACAGTTCTGAAAACCCCGGTTTACGGACGGGCACTAGCTAGGTCTCCTCAAGCAGAGCGAAGCCCATTGCCTGGGCCACCTCGATCTGTCGAGCGTCGAAGCTCGCCAGCCGGACCTGTTGGCCCATTTCCCTCAGAAAATCCATCGAAGCCAGGTGGAGAGCATCCAGGGCCCGGACCCTACCGGGAAAGGGACCAAGAGCTCTTTCCAGAACGGGTGGTGATAGTTCCAGAAAGGCAATTCTTGCCAGCAGCATCCTGGTTTGTTCTGAGTGCGAGTTGGTCAGATCGTGCCCATGTATCCGCGTCCACACCTCATACTGCAGCAGACGACTCGAGACCAATGTCTGTTTCCAGAGGGAGTCATGGGGAAATCGATCTTCCGCCAGGAGGTGGGCAAGAGCCACCGAGGTATCGAGATAGATCATTTCTCGCTTCGATCGTGAGCCAGTTCCTCGAGAAGAGGATCGATGGGCATGACCGGCGACCTGGGCGGAGGTTCTTCCTGGGTCGTCAGTGGTGGCGTTATCCACCCCTTCCTCACCGCCTCGGCGAGGCGTGAGTCCGCCAGGACAGGACTTCGGCTGGGGCGCGGAGGAATCAGCTCGGCAACAACTCGGTCTCGCTCGGTAACCAGAATAGTCTCGCCTGAGGCCGCCAGCCGAACGTACTCACTGAGTTTGTTCTTGAGTATTTTGAGACCCACAGCACGCATCAAGAAAAGGTAGCTTCTAGAAGCTACCTTTGTCAAATTTTCAGCCTGGTCTTTGGTTCGCAGAGATTTCTTGAGTCGAGGAGAAGATTGATAGGTAGGAGGAGCTTCTGCTAGTGTAGTGCTGCTTCAAGTATTGAATTCATCAGGAGAGATCCCAGGATGGAATGCTTTCGATCAAGAGCATCAAGGCTTCCTGCCGCGAGCTTTATCTTCGCCGCCGTGATTCCTTTTCTATCCTTTTCTCCAATCTGGGCCGAGGTCAAAGCACCAGTACAGCCTACGATTCTTGCGATTTTCCCATTGGGTGGTCAACCCGGAGCGGAGCTGCAGGTCACTCTTCGCGGCCATGCTCTGGATGGGACCTATGCCCTTTGGTTCGACTCCTTAGACCTCACCGCCCGGGTGCTCGATCTGAGAACGGAGCAGCTCCCTGTTTCGTCAGCCAGGAAATCCAAAAGCAAGGATTCCTCGGAGGAACCGGTTCAAGTCTTGAAGCTCGTATTTCAGATCCCTGAGGACGCCCTTCCAGGAGCCCATGCCGTCAGAGTCCTCACCCCAGGAGGCCTCTCCAACCTCTTGGACCTCTGGGTTCACGCCAGGCCATCTATCCTGGAGGGCGAGGAACCCCACGAGCTGCCAACCCAGGCAATGGAACTGGGCGCTGATCCGCCAGTCGTTCACGGGACCATCCACGCGAAAGGTGAAGTCGACTACTACGCCTTCGAAGCTTCCGGGGGCAAGACCCTCGGCTTCGAGGTCTTATCCAGTCCCTCCATGGATCCCGCTCTCGCCCTTTACCAGCTTACAGGGAGCTGGTTCAATCCCGATCGCGCCCAGCGGCTGGCCTTCAACGACGAACCCATTGCCTACCCTAACCTGAGCACCGAAGCGATCCTGACGCATCGGTTCGAGACGAGTGGCCAATACCTCGTCCGGGTGAGCGGCTTTCTCGGCGAAGGAGGAGTCGACCACCAATACCTGCTCAGGACCACTCCAGCCACTTCTGAAGCCACCCGTTGGCGAAGAAGGAGCTCCGAGCAAGAAGGTTCGGATCTGGACAGGTGGGAGGAACGAACCTGGACGCGGCCTCTGCGGCAGGATCGGATGAAACTCCTGCGCTCTCGTAGGGTGGCCCCTCAAACTGCGCCGGACCCACTCGAGATTCCCGTGATAGACCTGGATGCTGATCCGGACAGCACTTCTGAAGGGCCCCGTCGAGTAGGCCTTCCTTCACTGTTGACAGGAACCATCGATCCTCCTGGAGACATCGATCGTGTGAGCTTTTCCGCCGAGATCGGAGACAAGATTGTACTGGAGGTGGAGACGCCGAATCAGACCCTTCCGCTGTTCAATCCCTATCTCAGAATCTACGACGATCAAGGTGTAGAGGTACTTACAAACGTACACTCCACACGCAACGGAAACAATGACATCTCCAAGCAGATCCAGCCCAAGACGATCCATTCGTTTCCCCGGGCTGGAAGATTCACTCTGGAGATCCGGGACATTACCTCTACCTACGGCGACGTCTATCGGGTCCTACTTCGCCCCCAGGTACCCCATGTGGGGCAGATTCATGTGGACGAGAGCCACCTCAACCTGGTAGCCGGCCGCGCTGGCAAGCTGAGTCTCACAACTGACCAGGAGGAAGGCTTCGAGGGCTACGTAGTCATGACGGTCGAGGGGCTCCCCGAGGGCGTGAAGGCCCATACTGCTACCGAAGTGGAGCCCGACCGTCCGCCTGCCATGAACCGGGGCAGGCAGGAACGGTACGTCTCGAAGAGTCGCAAGGCCACCTTCGTCTTCGTGGTGGAGGAGGATGCTCCTGCCAGCCGCACTCCGGTGACGGCACGGCTCCTGGCAAGGCCGGTCGGCGAGGGCAGGTTGGGAGCCGCGATCCCGGTGAAGGACCTGCTCATCATGGTGGTCAAACCCACCCAGGTTGCACCCGAAAGCGGAACCAAAGTTGCTAGAACTCTGGAGTGAAGGAACGCTGATGGAGAGTCTGGAGTCGAAACCTCGCGCTACGTTTCAACAGCGCAGCGACCTCTGCGGCTCGGTGGCGAAACGTCTATTCGGATACAGAATCTTTTCGATGGCCGCGCTCCTCCTCTGGCTGAGCCTGCCACCGGGACAGGTTCGAGGCGTCTCTGCTGCCCCCGCTCCCGCGAGTAGTAAGGCCTCGATGGACGGTCTGGTCTCCATACGGCTAGTGCCCGAAGCTCCAACTGTTCGGGGCAAGGGCTCGACCCAGCAGTTTGCAGTGCTGGCCAGCTTCGCCGACGGAGAAGAGCGGGACTTGAGCTCCGATGCGCGGTTCTCCCTGACCAATACCAGGGTGGCCCAACTGCTCAGTAGCGGACGAGTCCAGGGCATCTCTGATGGTGAGACCGGACTGGTTGCCCAGGTGGGCGCGCATCGGACTGAGACAAAGCTCCAGGTCCGGGACTCGAGCGTGCAGCGTGTGTTCAGCTTCGAACGCGGCATTGGCGGGATCCTCACCCGCCGCGGCTGCAATGGAAGGGAATGTCACGGCGGCCTGAAAGGAAAGGGCGGACTCAAGCTCTCAGTCAACGCCGCTCATCCACGTCAGGACTACCGGTGGATCGTCAAGGGAGGGGTGTTTCAGGTCCTGACGGATGAGCCTGCTGCACCCATTCTTCCTCGCATCAACGTCGAGAATCCGGCCAAAAGCAAGCTGCTACTGAAACCCACCATGGACCTGCCTCATGGAGGGGGGCTGCGGTTGGAGAAGGCGTCAGACGACTACAAAGACATCCTGGCATGGATCCGTCGAGGAGCAGATTTTGGAGAGCAACGCGAGGCGGACCGCCCCAAGGTGGTGAGACTCGAAGTCCTTCCAGAGGGCACTCTGCTGGAGGCGCGGCAAAGCCGACAGCTGATCGTGACGGGCGTCCTCTCCGACGAGAGTACTGAAGATCTCACGCATCAGGTGTACTACGAGTCGAGCAGTCCGGGAGTGGCCACGGTTTCCTCCACTGGTGTGGTAGTCGCCCATGGTTCCGGCGAGACCACCGTTGTCATCAGGGGCGCCGGCTATGAGACTCGTGTTGGTATTGGTGTCGTGGGGGCTCCGGTGGCGGACTATCCGAGCGTCGAGAATCGCAATTTCATTGATGCGAGGATCTTCGCCAAACTTCGCCGCTTCAACATCATCCCCTCACCTCTCTCTGATGATGGGGAGTTCCTGCGACGGGTCTGTCTCGACCTGACGGGAAGTCTTCCACCGCCCAATCGGGTGCGAGAGTTTCTGGCTGATAGCGACCCACGGAAACGGGAGAAACTCGTCGAAGTCCTGCTTGACTCTCCCGAGTATGTCGACTACTGGACCTTTCGCTTCGCAGACCTGTTCCGGGTTGCCGTGTTTCCGGTGGGCATCAATCCCAAATGGACCCAGGCCTATTGGGAATGGATCCGAGACGCCATCCAACGCAATCGACCCTACGACGAGTGGGTCCGGGAACGCGTCGCGGCACAGGGTTACAGCGCTCCCTCCCGTCACTATCTCCCCTATCTGGTCATCCCACCTCCGCAGAACATGATGGGAGAACAGGTTCGGGTGTTCATGGGCCGGCGGCTCGATTGTGCCCAGTGTCACGATCATCCCTACGAACCCTGGAGTCAGGATCAGTTCTGGGGATTGACGGCTTTCTTCGGTTCCATGTTCAAGCTGGGTGGAAACCCCGAATCGGTTATTTTCGACCACCCCGAGGGCAGGGAAGTCGCCGCGGATGTGCCCAGTCTGGTCGACATGCGTGTTCTTCACCCGAGGACGAAACAGGAAGTGCGGCCTACGCTTCTGGATGGCACTGCGGTGCCGTACACCCCGCGCAGCTTCCCTCGAAGAGAATTGGCTCGTTGGATGACCTCTCACGAGTACTTCGCCGAGGCCTCGGTGAACCGTATCTGGAGGGTTCATCCGGTAAATGGGGAGGTGCCGCCAGTCAAAGGCAGGCCGTGGAAACTGCCGCACTATGCAAACCGTGGAAAAACAACTAGTTCTGGAGGAGAACTGGCAAGTGCTCGCAGTTGTTTTTCCACCGTTCGCACAGCGCTTGGAAAACTCCGTATCACGGGCTTGCTGGCCCAGTTCGATGTCGCTCGGAGTTTTCCACAGTTCCCACGGCCTCTGCTACTGCAGCCGACTATATTGACAAGCGAACGGGGAACCAGATTTGGGATCCGGAAAGCGCCGAACCACGTTCCCACCTCCCCATTTACCGGATGACCCATCTGGAGCTACTTCTTCGGTCGTGGCCTCGTCGACCCGGTGGACGACTTCGGGAGCAACCACCCGGCCACCCACCCAGCGCTCTTGAAGCAGCTGGCCCTCGACTTCTCTGAGAACGGATATGACCTGCGGCGGCTGTTTCGACTGATCGCCAACTCGCGCGCCTATCAGCTCTCCAGCGAAGCGAACGACACCAACCGGGAAGACCGGCTCAACTATTCCCATGCTCTGCCCCGAGCCCTCGACGCTGAGGTCTTGTTGGACGCCATCTGCGACCTCACCGGCGTCGCCGAGACCTTCAGTACGTCGCTTCCCGATGCAGAACAGGCTGGAGGGGCGGCGCCCAGGGGGACGCGAGCGGTGCAGCTGAAGGAGACGGACATCTACCACTCGAGTTTTCTGGATCTCTACGGACGCCCGAATCGATTTTCGGTGCCGGAACGAGATGCCAAGCCCAACCTGAGCCAGGCGCTGCACATGCTGGTGGGATCCACCTATAACGACAAGCTCTGGACACAGGGTGCCAGGGTGTATGAAATGTATCGGACCGGTGCCGGCGATCGGGAGATCATCGAAGAACTCTATCTGGCCGGATTGAGCCGTTTTCCCTTGCCGCAGGAGGTGGAAGAGCTGGAAAGGCTGATCAAACAAACTCCCAGCCGGGAGCAAGCGCTCCGCGATCTGCAGTGGGCCCTGGTCAGCTCCAGGGAGTTTGCGGAAAACCACTGATGTAGCTTTGGCCTCCAGGCCGAAGTCTTCTTCTCTCGAGCCTCTGGCTCGACGGGCGGACGTACTAGAGATACACTTGTAGCCGTGTTGAAGAGAATTGGTTGTCTAAGTGCCACGGCAAGGGAATGGAACCGACGCGATTTCGTCAGGGTTGGCTCACTCGGCTTCATGGGTATTCATCTGAGCCAGTCTTTGAGACTGGAGGCCGCGCTGGCGGGTTCCAGTCCGAACAGGACCAAGGCGACCTCCTGCATTCTGGTCTGGCTCGAAGGAGGCCCCAGTCAGGTCGACACCTGGGACCCCAAGGCCAGTAGCTCTTTCCGGCCTATCTCCACGAATGTCGCCGGCATCCAGATCTCGGAGCTTCTGCCCAAGCTCGCCCAGCGAATGGACAAACTAGCCCTGGTGCGTTCCATCACGTCCTTCGGCAACGATCATCCTCAGGCAGTCCACTACGCGGCCACCGGACATCGGCACAATCCTGCCATGCAGTTTCCCAGCTTCGGTTCTATCGTGGGAAAAGAGCTCACCCCGGCCAACAACATGCCTGCTTACGCTCTGGTGCCGCGTTGGGAGCGCAGCCGACAGTACCAGGACTACTTTAAATCAGCCTTCCTGGGTCCAGACTATGATCCCATGTTGCTCCCAGACCCTTCTAAAGAGGATCTGAAGGTAGCCGACCTCAGTCTTCCCAAGACACTGGCACCCGCCTCTGTGGAGAATCGCCGCTCGTTCCTGGCGGCGTTGGACAAGGTCTACCGGAAAAAGGTGCAAGGTGTCGAGCACGCCAAGATGGACGCTTTCGTGCAGAAGGCCTGGGAGATGATCCTGACACCGGCTGTAAGAGATGCCTTCGACTTGTCAAAGGAGTCGGAGAAGACCAGGGAATCATATGGCCGTGACACCGTGGGTCAGAGCCTTCTGCTGGCGCGGCGCCTGGTGGAGTCGGGAACCCGTTTCGTGACCGCAGCCGGCTTTCGCGGCAACTCCTGGGACACCCATTCCAACAACGACGAGGGGCATCGTGATCGACTGACACCTCCACTGGACCGGTCCTTGTCGGCGCTGATCGATGATCTGGTCGAGAGAGGTCTTTACGATTCGACGGTTCTACTGATCATGGGCGAGTTCGGTCGCACACCCTATCACAACCCCAGCGTGGGGCGGGACCACTGGCCCCAGTGCTGGTCGCTGGCGCTTGGGGGTGGGGGACTCCGGACCGGTGTGGTCGTCGGCGAAAGCGACGAGCGCGGCGGTCAGGTGGTCGATCGTCCTGTCAGCCTGGGCGATGTGTTCGCCACCATCTACAAAGCTCTTGGGATCGACTGGTCCAAGGAATACATGACGCCGGTTGGCCGACCCATCAAGATCGCCAATGCCATCGACGACGTCACCGGCGTGCCCCTGGCCGAGCTGATTTAGCACACCTTCCTGACTAGGCTGGAGCTTAACGTGGCTTCGGTCTCCAGGCCGAAGAATCTTCTTGTGCCGAGCCTTTGGCTCGACCCACGGCGGCCTGGAGACCGCCGCCACGCCCTCGAAACGCAGTTTCTTTCTCGAATGGGGCCAGGGCTTCCTGGGGGCGAGGCTGACCTGAAACTTCGTTGGCGAACGTAGCTTTGGCCTCCAGGCCGAAGTCTTGTTTACGAACCTTTGGCTCGGACGGCGGCCTGGAGCCCACCGCTACGCCGGCCTAACGGTGCTCTGGATTTGGGTAGTCGAAGCGGCAGCCGGCGTCCCAGGCCGAGCGCTGGTTTCCGTGCACCGGAATGCCACCGGCGTCTTTGAGCATTCGCGCCAGATGCATCAGGTTCCAGGTCATGAAGGTCGTGTTGCGGTTGGTGAAATCGTTTTCCGGGCCTCCGGAGCCGGGGTCCAGATAGGAAGGACCGGGTCCGGCTTCGCCCAGCCAGGCCGCATCAGCCTGCGGTGGGATGACATAGCCGAGGTGCTGCAGCGAATACAGGATATTCATCGAGCAGTGCTTGGCGCCGTCCTCGTTGCCGGTGATCAGGCAGCCGCCCACCCGGCCGTAATACGCATACTGCCCTTCGTCATTCAGGATGTGCGAATTGGCGTAGAGCCGCTCGATTACCTGAGTGCAGATCGAGGTCTTTTCTCCCAGCCAGATCGAAGAAGTGATCACTAGTATGTGGGCATCTTCGACCTTCTTGTAGATTTCGGGCCAGTCGTCCTGATCCCAGCCGTGCTCAGTCATATCGGGCCACACGCCGGTAGCCAGGTTGTAGTCGACTGGACGAAGTACCTCTACTGCTACGCCGCTCTTCTCCATGATCGCCTTCGAGATCTCAATCAAGCCGTGAGTATGCGAGAGCTCTGGAGATTTCTTCAGGGTGCAGTTCAAAAAAAGGGCCTTCAGGTCTGAAAAGTCCCATTGGGTTTGCTGACACATCTGTTCTTGTTTCTGGTTGAGCGCCACGGGGTTTCTCCTATCCGTTGGAACGAGTGAATAGACTTGCGATCTGAGACGGGGTCTCGCTTACCATCCCCTCTGGAGTCCTTCGAGGACGATTCTCCGGTGAAGGGCAGGCTGAACTTCGAAATCGTGCATCACCTTCAACTTATACCGGTCGTTCAGAAGTTGATTGCGCCGGAGGTTTTTGCTGGGGTTGGCCTCGGGAGGGTATCTTCGAGCTGCTTCCTTTCTGGCTCGTTCTTCCGCTTCTTGTAGAGCCTGGAAGATCTCGCGTCTAGTCGAGAGCAGCTCGGGAATCTCCGGAGTATAAGGGATCAGTTCTGCTAGACGCTTGTAGATATAACGGTCTCCGCCTGAAAAGAGATGGATTGCGAACCACTTCCCCTCTTCCTTTTCCAGCTGGAACACGTCATCACGCTTCGCCTCTGCTACTTTCAGGGCTCGGGTAGTGGGGGCGCTTCGAATGTTTGCCACTCGCCTTGTGATCTGGACGTAACGGGTTGCTCCGCTGACGATCTGAATGGACGAGAGGGCTGTCAAGAAAAGGGCGGCTGTCAGAGCGACCATGATGACTCTATTCGCGGCTCCGGGCAACACTACGCAATCCTCTGTGTCGTATCGGACTCGGCCGATCGATAAGCCGCAAAAATGACCTTCATCACGTTGAGGGAGTCCCTGGTCGTGAGGGGGGCAGGAGCAAGTCCGAGCGCCGCATCTATCGACTCCTGGACCAGGACTTTGTAAAGGTTGGGGTCATCCTGGTAGCTGAACGACTGAATACCGCGGGGGGATTCGGAACGGGTCGAGTACCACTTCAAGGGTTCGCCGGAAGGAAGGTCCAGGTGAAACCATCCCTTTGAGCCCCAGACGCGCAGCTGGTTCTGGTAGCCCCGATCCAGGTAGTATCCGGTGTTGAGGGTGCCTATCAGGCCCTTCTCACAACGGAAGCTGACGACCGCGGCATCTTCGACCTCGATGGGTTGCCCTCCGACGTTTTCGCAGATCGCGGAGACGCGTACGATGCGGTCGCCAATCAGATACTGCAGGGCGTCCAGATAATGGATCCCGTGAAAGAGAAGTTTCCCGCCCCCGGCTTTCTTTTTGAACGAGAGCCAGGATGTCTGATATTCGGGTCGCGTCAGACGGGTCTGGTCCGCAATCCAGTCCATGGTTGCGGAGTAGGGCTTCCCAATGAAGCCGTCCTTGACCAGGCTGCGGGCCTTGCGAACCGCCAGGCTGACTCGGGTTGCCATCGACAGCATCAAATGGACCTTGTGTGAGTCCGCCAACCGGGCTAGGGATTCGAAGTCTTCCAGACGAACGCAGCTGGGCTTTTCAGTCAGGACGTGGCAGTTGCTTTGCAGGGCGTCTCCGATCACCGGGGGGGAGTGGTGGCCCTCCAGCGTGACCACTGCCAGTCGGGGTTGCTCTCGCCGGAGCAGTTCCTGGTGGTCCCGATAGGTTGCCCCCAGACGTCCCTTCATCAGTTGAGCCGCCTCCTCGAATGTCTTTCCGGAGGGGTCGGAGAGGACCACTCTCGCCACGCCTTGGCATCGCTCCAGACCCTTGATGTAGGAAGAGAGATGAGAGCCTGTGGTGGCCTCTGTCAGCACTGCGACGGTGAGCGTGCTCCTGGCTCGGAGCGCCCGTAAAGAGCCCGCTCCCAGAGTCGAAAGGCCTAGCAGCGCCTGCCGCCGGGACATGTGGTGGTTAAACATGGAAATAAACTTCTCTACCAAAGTCAGCAAAACCTTCGGATGGTTCGGCGGCGCTTTTGCGATCTCATATCAGAGCAGACTCCTTAGGAGCCTGCGCGGTAGAAACTGATCTACTGCGAAAACGGTAGAATCGGCCCATATTTCCCCGATTTTTCGACGAATAGAACAACCATGCATCTCGAAATCGAGAAAATCTGGTCTCGATTCCCCGCTTTCTCGCTACGATCATTTCTACCGCGCAGACTCCTATACGAAAGGCTTGCTCGACCAGTGGTCTCGGTATTCCCTGGTCAAGTACTTGTTGGCTTCGGCGTCATCCAGAAAGCTCTCTGTTTCAGGATTGAAACGCAGTGTCCGTTTGAGTCGTCCCGCCGTGTTGCCGAGATGGCAGAGGGCGGTCGAGAGATGTCCCACCTCGATATCTGCCTTGGGCGTTTTACGGGTGCGTATGCGGTCGACGAAGCTAGCGTAGTGTGGATTCGTTTCCTTCCCGTCCGCCAGTTCATAGTGCATCAAACGGTCCTGCTCGTCGTAGATCCGATAGCCATAGCGGCGGCTTGCGTCGAAGTAGCCGCAGACGGCCTTTCCTCCGGTTCCATAGACCTCGACGCCGTTCTGGCCTCCATTCATGCGGTAGGTGTTCCAGAGACGCTGCTCGTACATCAACACCTTGTCCTTGTAGTTGAAGGTCAAGACCTGAGTGTCAGGGGTCTGCTGATCATCGTCGAAGTAGAGCTTGCGTCCCATTCCGGTGATCTCGTTCGGGTAGCCGACACCCAGGACCCAACGGCCAACGTCCATCCAGTGAATTCCATCGTTTCCCAGATCGCCGGCACCATAGTGCCAGTGCCAGTTGACGGTGCCATGATAGCGATTTCGGTTGAAGGGAAGCTGGGGGACGGGACCCGTCCAGAAGTCGTAGTTGATTCCAGCTGGGACAGGCTCGTCGGATTTGAACCCGATATTGCGCCGCATCTGACAGTTCCAGACCTTCACCATGTGCACTTCACCGAGCTTTCCCGAGTGCACATAGTCGACGAATTCCTGAGTGTTGGACCGGCTGCGGCCCTGAGTGCCGACCTGGACGATCCGGTTGTGCTTTCTGGCTGCTTCGACCATCAGCCGACCTTCCCTCAAGTTGTGGGAGATGGGCTTCTCGACGTAGACGTCCTTGCCTGCCTGGCAGGCCAGGATGGTTGCGGGCGCATGCCAATGAAGCGGGGTCGCGACGACGATGCCGTCGATCTCTTTATCGTCCAGGACCCGCCGGATGTCCTCTTCCAGTTTGGGACGTTTCCCCTGACCTTCCTCGGCGATCTTCATCGCCGGCTCCACTACGTTCTGATCGACGTCGCAGAGGTACTTCAGGTCCACATCCGCCATCTGGCCGAAGTATTGAATGAGGGGTTTGCCGCGACCCCGGACACCCATAACGGCCAGGGTCACCTTGTTGTTGGCCGATACGCTCGCCCCACGGGCACTCGTCGTTGCGACACCGGCGGTTGCACCTGCCAAGCTGGTCTTTAGAAAGCCTCGTCTATTCACGCGACACCTCCACGCTAGTTGAAATTCTCGAAACGTAAGTAATTCGGGTAGGCTAAGTATGGATGATGGGGTGCTCTTATGCAAACCTGGATCGGTGGACAAGAAGTCATCTGGAAGGAGAGAAATGGAAAGCAGACGCATGCTCATGCTGGTGGTTGGATTCGCTTTCTGGTGCAGCCTCAGGGCCGACCAGGTTCTGCTCGAGAACGGTGATCGGCTGACAGGGACCATCGTCAAGTCTGATCTGGAGACGATGAGTCTCACCACCGAATTTCTGGGGAAGGTGCAGATCAAGTGGGGAGCCGTCGAAGCCCTTACCGCTGATCAAGTCCTCTACGTTGCGGCCAAGGGAGGACAGGTCCTGGTGGGGACGGTTTCAACCTCGGGGGAGAGTTTCCAGGTAAAGACAGCCGAATCAGGGCTGGTTACGGTATCGAAGTCGTCGGTTGAATCCCTCCGGTCGGAATCAGCGTGGGCGGCCTACAAAGCGGAGATTAAACGGCTCCGCGATCCGAGTCTTCTGGATCTGTGGAGTGGCAATCTGGATGCGGGCCTGAGCCTGGCGCAGGGCAACGCGGAAGCGACCAATTTTTCGAGCACGCTGAGAACCGAGCGCAAGACAACGAGGGACAAGATCTCGATCTACGCGACCTCTCTCTTTGCTCGCGACAGTACTAGCGGCGTATCCGAGACGACCGCCAATGCGATTCGTGGAGGGACTCAATACGATATCAATCTTAGTGATCGTCTCTTTTCCTTCGGGTTCATCGACCTGGAATTCGACGAGTTCCAGAACCTCGATCTTAGAAACGTTCTGGGTGGGGGGTTGGGCTGGCGCATTCGTGACACCGAGCAGACCAGTTTTTCTCTTCTTTTTGGTGGCTCCTTCAACCAGGAATTCTTCAGTGGCGACGTCACCCGCCGTGCCGCCGAGGTGGTGCTGGGCGAAGAACTCTCCCACCAGTTGTTCGGCGGCACTTCTCTCTCGGAGAAGCTGGTCTTCTACCCAAACATGAGCGAGAGTGGTGAGTTTCGAATTCAGTTTGATACGTCGATTTCGACCGAGATAGGCAAGGGATTTGCCTGGCACGTAACCTTCAGTGATCGCTTCCTCAGCAACCCTCTTCCCGACCTGGAGAAGAATGACATCTTGTTTACAACCGGCGTCCGGTTTAATTTCGGTAAGGGATCGTAGGTAGTGAGCAGTGAGCAGTAGTGGAGTGAGCAGTAGTGGGGTGAGCAGTTGTGGAGTGAGCAGTTGTGGGGTGGGTGGTAGAGAAATGATCACTCTTCAGCTGAGAGTCCGCCGGGCACTTCCATGATCGACAACTGCCTCGAAGGAAGCCTTAGCGGAAACAACAGATTCATATGGAGTCATACGGGAGGAGTTGTCATCATGCGAGCTCTTGTGGTCCTGTGCCTCATCTCTCCGCTGGCGGGCGGCGTCCAGCCCGAGTCCGGAGTTTCCCAGAAGGCTCTGCGGTTGCACCGGGAGGCAATCATCATCGACACCTATGCGGCGACCCAGTTCTACCGCCGGCCCGATTTTGGGACGGGCACCCCGGGAGGCAAGTACGACCTGCCCAAGGCCCTGCGGGGCGGCGTCACCGGGGCCAACTTCGGCGTTGGCGCCGAAGAGCTTTTCGTCGGGGACCCCCGGATGGGCCTGGTGGACCCGCCTCCTCGAGGGGTGAATGTCATGGACGCTCTCTTCAGGGGACCCGACATTGTCAAGAGAATCCTCTGGGAGCTGGACGCCCTCTACGAGACCGTCCGGCAGCATTCCTCCCAGATGCTGGTTGCCCGGAGCACTGCCGACATCTGCCGGGCCAAGGCCGAAGGCAAGTTCGCCGTCATCATCGGGACCAACAGCGGCTGGTTCGACTCGGACCTGGCCGTGCTCAGGTCCTACCACCGCCTGGGACTGCGGGTCCTGGCCCTCTGCCATGGGGCCTCGCTGGGCTGGGCCAGCTCGGACCGGGAGTTGCCCGCCGCCGCCGGCCTGACCGATTTTGGCCGCGCCGTCGTCGAGGAGTGCAACCGCCTGGGGGTGATCGTGGATGTTTCCCACGCCTCGGAGGAGACCTTCCGGGATACCCTTGCCGTCAGCCGACAGCCGGTTCTGGCCTCCCACGGTGGCTGCTACAGCCTGTCTCCGATCCAGCGCAATCTCACGGATGATGAGCTCCGGTCCCTGGCCCGCAACGGGGGGGTCGTGGGGATCGTTGCCGATCAGGGCATGCTGGACACGCAGGTTCTGAAAAGCAGCATGGAGGGGGACCGCTTCGACCAGATACTCCAGAGCCACCTCTCCCTTGCCGCCGCGTACAAAGACCGTCCCTTCGACTGGGTCCGGGAGGTGCGGCAGCGAGCCCTGGAGAGGAGCCGGTCAGCGCGGGAGACTCCGGCCCCGGCTCCGCCGGTGGCGCTTGAGCGAATGCTCGAGCATCTGGACCACGCGGTAAAGGTGGCGGGCATCGATCACGTGGCGATCGGCACCGATTTCGATGGGGGAGGAGAGTTGCAGGGCTTCGAGGACGCCTCTCGGTTCCCCCAGGTGACCGAAGCCCTCCTCCGTCGGGGCTACGGTGAAGAGGAGATCCGAAAGCTGCTGGGCGAGAACTTCCTGCGCATCTTTCGCCTGGTGGCCGAGTGAGGCCTCATCCACGGAGGAGAATGCCATCCATGGGCATGATCGGGTGCTTCTTCAGGCAACTGTTGTGGAGTGCTGGCGACATTCCACGGGGGCCGCGAATCGGATCGCGATCAAAACAAACGAAAAGAACGCAGCCCGGCTTGTGAAGACATCCCGGAAGGAAAGAGCTCGACGGGTTGGCAAGCCTGTTTTCGGTGAGTTGAATTTTCGTGCGAACGATGCCAGCATGCTGGTCGTCGTAATACATCGATGTCAATTCAACCCGAGCGATTCTCAACCCGAGCGATTCGTGGAATCACACGCTGAATCCAACGCCTCAGAAGACAACCCGCAACGACAGAGACTGCTCTCTCTTGACGCCTATAGGGGACTGATAATGGTCTCCCTGGCCTTCGAAGGCTTCGGCCTCAGGCAGACGGCCGAGAATCATCTGGGAGCAGACCCGGATTCCTCCGTCTGGCAAGCGATCCATTACCAGTTTTCCCATGTCCCGTGGACCGGATGGGGTTACTGGGATCTGATCCAGCCGTCCTTCATGTTCATGGTGGGAGTGTCGATGGCATACTCCTACGCCAAACGATTCAGACTGGGCCACGCCTACGGGAAGATGCTGAGACATGCCTTGTGGAGATCCGTCATCCTCATCTTCCTTGGCATTTTCCTGATCTCCGATTCGCGGTCCAGCACCAGTTGGTCTCTGATGAATGTCCTGACGCAGATCGGTCTGGGCTACACTTTCCTTTTCCTGTTCTGGGGTCGAAGGCTTCGGAGTCAGTCCCTGGGGGCCGCGCTCATCCTGACCCTGACCTGGATGTTGTACGTCCTGTATCCCGTCGCCGGTGTGGATCCTGCCGTCGGATCGCCTGAGGTTGGTCTCGAGCAGGAGTGGGCTCAGCAGCATCTGGCGGAGGTTTCCCCGGCCTGGCACAAGAACGCCAACGTCGGTCATGCCGTGGACAGCTGGCTTCTGAACCGGCTGCCGCGCCAGGAACCGTTCGTCTACAACGGAGGCGGCTATCAGACCATCAACTTCATCCCCTCCCTGGCCACCATGCTCTTCGGCCTGATGGTGGGCGAGTTCCTGCGTTCGCGCCGCTCGGCCCAGGCCAAGCTCAAGGCACTCCTGGCGGCCGGGATTCTCGGCCTGATAGCAGGACTGATCCTGGATTGGACGGGTCTCTGCCCACTCATCAAGCGAATCTGGACACCCTCCTGGGCGATCTTTTCGACGGGTTGGTGCTGTCTGATCCTGGGAGGACTCTACGCACTCATCGATCTGGCAAACATCCGCCGCTGGACCTTTCCTCTCCTGGTCGTGGGAACCAACTCCATCGCGATCTACTGCATGAGCATGCTCCTACGCGGCTGGGCTGCCGCCACCTTCCAGACGCACCTGGGGCAGAACATATTTCAGCTCTGGGGAGCCGCAAATGAACCCGCCCTTGAGTCTCTGATGGTGGGGCTGACCTTCTGGCTGACCTGCTGGTGGATGTATCGCCGGAGGATCTTTCTGAGGGTTTGATTCGTACAGCCCGATGCAGTTTCCGGCGAGTGGGGGCCAGCACCAGAATGTCGTCCATGAAGCGGACGCCGTCTGTAAGATCGGGTGCCAACTATCACACTTGATCACTGCTGGCCGTTCACTCCACCACTGCTCACTCCACCACTGCTCACTCCACCACTGCTCACTCCACTACTGCTCACTCCACCACTGCTCACTCCACCACTGCTCACTCCACCACTGCTCACTCCACTACTGCTCACTCCACCACTGCTCACTACTCAAAAAGCTCACCCCGGCGGAACAGCTCGACCAGATAGTCGCTGGCTCGCCAGGCCAGGGCCATGATGGTTTCGGTTGGATTCTGGCAGGCGGAGCTGGGCCAACTGCCGCCGTCGACCACGAACAGGTTCTTGATGTCGTGGGCTTGGTTGTACTTGTTGAGGATGCTCTTCTGGGGATCATTCCCCATTCTGGTTGTTCCCATTTCGTGGATGATTTCGCCGGGCGCGCTGAGTGACTCATCGCTGCTCAGGATCTCCGCCTTGGCCGTGTGCATCAACTCCATGAGCTGCTGGAAGGCATCGCTCAGCATGTGACGATCGTTGTCGGTTCGCTCATAGTGGATGCGCAAGGTTGGGATCCCCCATGCGTCCACTACCTGCTTGTCGATCTCGACGAAGCTGTCGAAGGTTTGTAGGGGTTCGCCGCGGGCGTAGACTCTTACGATAGCCGGGTGCAGCTTCTTTATCTGCAGCTTGTAGTCAGCTCCGAACCCATCGATCAGGTTGGCGTGACCGGGGAAGATACGGCTTCCCCCTTTGACCATGATGGCGTAGCCCCGGATGAACTTCGGGTGACGTTCCCCCAGATTCCGAAACCGGGGGATGTAGGACCCATTGGACTTGCCGTCTTCATTGAGGATCTCATTGCCCACCAGTTCAGGTAGAACTCCGGTCACTTGACCCGCCGTGAAGTGATCTGTCAGGTAGTGCCCGAGCACGCCGCTGCTGTTGGCCAGACCCTGGGGATGGTTTTTGGAAGTCGAGTTCAGCATGATGCGGGTCGATTCCAGGGTTCCGGCGGCGAGAACGACCACCCTGGCATATGCCTCTCGCTCTGATTTGGTGTTTCGGTCCACGTAGGCGACACCCTTGGCGCGCCCCTCCTGGTCGACCAGGACCTCCCGGACAACGGCGTCTGTCTGCAGCGTGAGTCTCCCGGTAGCAGCGGCGTCTGGAATCGTCGCCGCGACGCTCGAAAAGAAGGCCCCGACGGCACATCCGGAAGAGCAGCTGCCGCAATAGTGACAGGCTGGGCGTCCGCGATGGGGGCGGCTCAACTGAGCAGTCCTGAGGGCGGTCAGGCGCCAGCCTTTTTTGCGAGCTGCCTTGCGCATTAAGTGTTCGAAGCAGTTATAGGCGAAGGGCGGCAGGAAGCGTCCATCGGGAATCTGGGGTAGACCCTCCTTGAACCCCTGGATGCCGACGTAGTCTTCGACCTTGTCGTAGTAGGGGGACAGCTCCTCATAGGTCAGGGGCCAGTCGACCCCGTATCCGTCGATCGAAGCACCCTTGAAATCGAAATCCGCCAGGCGGAAGGACTGCCTTCCCCAATGCAGTGTCCGACCCCCCAGGATCCGGGAGCGACCTGTCCAATTGTAGGGTTTGCCGGCAGCAGTCGAGTAGGGGTGCTGGCTGGACTTCGTATAGTAGCCATCGAAGGGAGTCTGCTCGCGGGCTGCCAGCCAGCCCTCCTTGCGGATGACGCTGGGACTGCCGACCCCACGAAAGGGAAAGTGGTAGGGCATGTGGTGCGTGAGGAAATCCGAGCCTGAGATACTGGGTCCCGCCTCCAGAAGCAGAACCTCGAGACCTTGTTCCGTCAACACCTTGGCGGCGATACCCCCGCTGGCACCGCTTCCGATGATCATGACATCGTATGATTTCATGCTGCTAGTTCCTAGTCAGGATCCCCATGTTTTTCAGGGTGGGGACAGCCCTTCCACTCCGTCAGCACCTGCTTGCCTTTGTACTCGAGTTCTTCGTGGATCCCCACCCGAGAGGTGTAGTAGGCGAAAACGGTTCTACGTCGAATGTCGAGAAAGAACCGTCGACCCGCCGTTTTCGCTTCGAGTGGCTCCTCCTCGGAGCTCTTTCGGCTGTCATCGGCGAGGCGAGTCAGTAGAGCGACTTGTTGGTCCTGGGACAGTTTCGAGAAAGGCTCGCCCTGTCGACTTCTGCTGATTCGATCGATGGCATCCAGTCCTTCCAGGAAGGTGCGCTGTTGTTCCTTCGTTTCCTCACTGAGAACCAGATCGATATGCTGGTTGACCAGGGCAGCCGAAGCTCCTGGTGTCTCGGTCTCCGGAATGATCAAATCCGCCAGTATCTCAACGAAGCGGTTCTGGGCAGAGGTAAGGAATCGGGGCTTCCAGTCTTGTGCGCTGGTCGCCGGGGTTTCCAAGGCGTGTGCAATCGTCCCCAGGCTCTCCAGAGTCGCGGCCTGGGCTAGCGTCGGAGGAGCAAGGGCGAGCGCCTTCAGCATCTCACGACGACGAACCTCTTTTGGTTTCATCGATCCTCCTTACTGGAAAGGGCGGTAGGCGACATTTCCTATTAACTCTATCCTTGCCAACCCCAAGGTACAACGATAGCATCGGTTCCTACCGTAAGTTGATGGGTTCTCACTCGTCAGGCGAGAATCACGATAAGTGCAGCGCCCTTGAAGGAGGTACAGAGATGGGACAGACAACGCGACGGGAATGGATGCGGGGAAGCCTTGCGGCTGCCGGAGTAGTCAGTATGGAATCTTCGCTGTTCAGCCTGGCTTTGCCGACATTACAAGACGATGAGACGGCGGTGGCCTTTCTGGATCCTCAGCCGGTGAACCCCGACAGGTCCATGGTGATCTGGGAGCGGTTGAAGTCCTGGATCACACCACAGGCAGATTTCTTTAGCGTGAAGCACTATGGGATTCCCGAGGTTGATTCGGAGCACTGGAGTCTGGGTGTGAACGGTCTGGTGTCCAAACCGCGCTCCTTCACCCTTCAGGATCTGAGGGCGCGGCCGCGACAGGAGTACACCGCTACACTGGAGTGTTCCGGTAACGGTGCGTCCGAGAAATTCATGGGCGCTGTAGGCAATGCTGTCTGGGGCGGGACGCCTCTGGCGCCTCTACTCGACGAATGTGGGGTCCAGCCCGGTGGCATCGAGGTGGTCTTCTTCGGCACGGACCAGGGGACCGAGAAGATACGCGGCAACGAGTACCCGCAGAACTTTGCCCGCAGCCTCTCGATCGAGGACGCCAGGGAACAGGGGGTGCTCTTGGCCTATGAGATGAACGGCAAGCCTCTGCTCCAGGCCCATGGGGCACCCTTGAGACTGATCGTGCCCGGCTGGTACGGAGTGGCCTGGGTGAAGTGGCTGGACCGAATCGAGCTTCATGACCGCCGCTTTCTGAGCCGCTTCATGGGACGCGATTACGTGACCATTCGAGGGGAGCAGCAAGGGGACACCATCATCTGGCGCGAAACTTCGGTGGGCAAGTTAAATCTCAAGTCCATCGTGGCACGGGTGACTCGGACCACCGATGGCGACGTCCGGGTCATGGGTGCGGTCTGGAACGATGGGACGCCGCTGCAGTCCGTGCAGCTTCGGATCGACGATGGGCTCTGGTTGAACACTGAGTTGGGGCAGGGTCTGGATTCACCCCACTGCTGGACCTTCTGGTCCTATGTCTGGAAAGATCCTGCGGCGGGTGAGCACACTCTGGTCTCGCGGGCGATCGACATGCGGGGGCGCTCTCAGCCCACCGCCGAGGATCCCGTTATCGCGTTGAAGAAGACCTATTGGGAGGCCAACCAACAGGTGCCTCGTCGGATCAAGCTGTAGCCGGCGACCTGATACCGCCGAGGAACGCTGACCTTCGGTGGATGTGTCCGGTTCAAGGAGGCCGCTTTAGCGGCCTGGCGCGAAGCGTAATAGACCGGTCCTTCAGGGCCGGGTGGGCGAGCCAACAGATGCCGGAGCCTGCTTTAGCGGGCTTCTCGAATACAGGCTTCAGCCAGGCTCCGGGTCGACGATGGCTCAAGCCGCGGTTCGAGAAGGACCTTGAAAGGCCCTCCGGAGGGATGGCGCCGCAGCTGACCCCGGCCTGAAGGCCGGGTCTAATACGCGTTCGCGCCAGACCGCTGAAGCGGTCTCGTTGGAAACTACATCACGCCGAGGCAGGAAACTTGACCAGTCTGCGAACTTTTTATCTACCAAGGGTCTTCAGCCGAGCGACAAATCGAGCAACAGCGATAATTCATCGACCCGGGCCCGAATAGAAGAAAGCGACTGGAATTACCAACTCGAAGGGAGATCCACCGCCGTGATGGTAGCGGGGAAAGCGGTGCTTGTCGCGCTCCAGGAAGGCAGGGTTCTCGACGAACCCATGGTCGGAGAAGAGGATCAACAGGGTCCGTCTGGGAAGTTTTCCCAGGAAAGCCAGCATCTGCGGCAGCAGCTGCTCGATGATCTCGGTGTGGAGAAAATAGGGGCTCTCCCGGCTGCTGTGAATCTTATCGTCGATCCAGTCCAGCTTATAGGTTAGATTGTCCTCTCCCCTGCCCTGAAATGAGAATCCCTTCTGAATTTTCTGCTGAGGCTGGAGGCCGCCAGCAGCCAGCCACTGCTTGACCTGCTCCATCGTATTGGACGGCAAGTGGGCATAGGCAACCTTCTCTTCCAGCAGCCGAACATGAGGAGGCATTCGTCGCTCGAGTTGTCGGCACAGAGGCTGCCAGAGAGACCAGGCGAGGGCATCGACGAACACGAACCGGACCGATTCGCTGTCCAAGCTCGAAGACAATTGGCTGGTTTGATCTTTCACAATGCCGGCGGCTCGCGGTAGGCGGTCCTCCGATTGCTGGATTCGTTGGGAGTAGTCCTGGCAGAATTGGTTGAGGAGTTCGCGGCTGCGATTCTCGACCGAGACTAGATCCAGCGCATCCAACCACTCGAGCTGGGTGAGATGCGCTCGCAGACGATCCAACATGAACGGAATCTCCGCCGCGGTTTGGGTGAAGAGTTTCTCGTAACCAGCGAGAGACGGCTGGCGTCGGGTGTCATCTTCGCGCGCTTGACCGAGTTGTTGCTCCGCCTGGCGAACCCACAGCAGGCTATTCAGTAGCACGCGATAGGGCTCCTTTTCCTGAGAGGCCCTCTGCGACCGAAACGGTGTCCATCCCTCTTCCAGCACCTTCTCGACCTCCTTCAGGCTCTTGGAATCAGCATGAAGGAGCTTCCTGACCAATCTCTTGGTCGCATGATGGACCGGTCTTAGAAACGCACTTTCCTGCGCGATCAACTGGGCTAAGTCGGCGGCTGAGTCAGTCAGCAGCCCGAGTTCGACAAGAGTGGATTCTGCGAGTTGTTCCTCAAACTGCTGTCTGAAGTCCAAGAGCCAATCTTCATCGCGTGCCACGAGCGCCGCTCCCAGCTCCGCATAGGAAGAGAGCGCACCACTACGGGGGAGCAGAGTCAGCTGCTGTTGGGCCAGGTCAGGATCGATGCGGTAGCGGACTGCGAGTTCGCTGGCCAACAGGCGGAAGACAAATTCCTCGCTGGTGAGCCGATCCAGATCCTGAGCCACCTCCGGAGAGGAAGTCGGTAGCAGGGACTCGAGCAGAGCTCGGGCGCCGGGCATCTGCTTCTGGGGCTCATTCATGAGACGGATGGGCTGGCTCGGATCCGAGAGACCCGCTTCGAGCCAGCCATCGAACTCCGAAACCAGGCTCTGACGAGTTTTGGGTTGGCTCCCCACCCTTTGTCGGAAATCGGACAGATACTTGACTTCGAAAGGCTTCCGGCTGGGCTCGAAGGAATCCAGATGAAGAATGAAATCTGCGGTCAGGTGTTCCTTCATCGCTAACAGCTCATCCAGAGTAGTCACCGATTTCAGACGCTGGCTCGACGCCAGAGAGCGAGTCTCCAGGTTAGTAGTCGAGTCGCCCTTCTTGAGCAGGTAGAACTCGAAGCGGTCCAGCAGCTCCCGGAAACGAGGATGCTGAACTTGGATGACAAACTGCTTGAGCTGATCCTCGGTCTCCCCCTGAACTCTGCCTATGACGTTTTCTTGAAGGCGCTGACCCAGGCGAAAGCCGCACCCGCATAGAGGACGCTGTTGTAGCTCCTCCCAGATCGACCGCTTACAGCGCCGGCCCTGGATACTGGAAAGTTCCTGTTTGAGAGCCGTCGAGGATTTCTCAGGGACAAAGGCGGCGAGTTTTTCCAGCCGGGCCAGTAGTCCGAGTTGCTCGTTCTCGAGAGAGCCCTGAAGACGAGGTTGATCCAGCAAGTGCTGAAAGGACTCGTGTTCCTTCTGGTAGTCTCGGATGTAGGCGTGGTGCCAGGTCTCGAAATCGCTCTCCAGTCCCTGGAAGCGAGCAGGATCGCCACTGGGGTCCCAGTCTTTGAGCCGATTGGAGAGCGCCTCTACTCTCTCGGAAAGTACTTCATAGGCGGCTCCTGGTGGGATCGACCGGGTTGCCTCCCCCAGGTAGTTCCCGATGAAGACAAAGCCGGAAAAGGAATCGGTAAAGAAGGAATGGGAATGGGCAAGCATCCGGGCCGCGGAGTTGAACTCCTCAATGCTTTCGACTCCCTGTGCCAGAGTCTCCAGACCCTGGATGGGAGGATGGCTGCGTCGGAAGACTTCGAGAAAACCCTCGATCGTCTCCAGGATCTTCCCCAGCGGCTGCCGATCCAGCAACTCGTAGACGCGATACTCCCTATAGCGATTGAGCAGGTGCCTTAGTTCTGCCAGCTGTCGAGCAGTTTCCTCGTGGAAGCTCCTCAATATCTCCCAGAGCTGCTGGCACTCACTGAACGACAGGGAACTCTTTCGCAGATTCTTCGGCGTTGCGCTGAGACGGCTGAGCCGGGAAGCGGTGGCCGCAGAGATGGTCTCGCCGGTAGCCAGCTTCTCGAGCTTGAGCAGCTCGTTCGGGTCCAGCTGATTCAGGGAGATCTTGCGTCCACGCCCGAACCCCACGACAAACCCACCAAACAAGGCAGCCAGCAGGAAGGCTGTGAATTGGCGCTCGCTCATGCCGAATTCGGAATCGGCCAAGAACTGCTGGGCATGCAGGGCAGAGCAGGGCTCTTCCCTTGCTACCAGGCCGAGCAGAAGTTTCAGCGGCTCACACTCGTCAGCGCTTCGGGCAAAGAGGTAGTCGCCTCGCCGTCGTGTCAAGACCCCAGTCGGTACCAGGAAGCCATCGAGCACCGTCCTGCCCCATCCCAGACGGTCGAAGCTTTCTTGAGACATAGCACGGAAGTAGCCGGCTACCTCGGCTAGAGCTCCCTTGGGATAGTAGTCCTGTAAGGGGGCAATCAGATAATGTTTGGGAAACCGGGATTCGAGGAGATGGACAGCCGCTTGCTGCATTATCTCCTGATAGTTGGAACACCTCAGACCTTCAAAACGATGCAGCTCCTCTCCCTGTCGTCCCAGTAACCGGCTGGTCTCGAGGGAGCGCTGGTAGATCTCCTGGGCGAGCGCAAGCTCATCCTCGATCAGAGTATTGAGTCGATCCAGGATGCGTCTTCCCTGAGTGGAATTGTCTTCCTGATATTCCTGACGTAGTTCCACCAGTGCCAACATTTGGAGACAACGATCCAGTTCGGTAACTGGAGCCGGCTGAAGGATTCCCAGGTTGGGCCCGAGTCCCTTTGGAACAGCAGTCAGCGCTTCGTCACCTTGTCCCGGAAGCAATGCAAGAAGCGAGAAGTCGCTAGGGGTCGATCCCGCCTCGATCTCTTCGGCTGGAGCTCCATCGCCCGCTGGGACGGAGAGCGCGCCGTTTCGGCGGGTATTCTGCCAATCCACGACCATCGTTTCGCAGTAACCCAGTCTGAGGCCGCGAAAAAAGGATAGATCGGAGACGAGAAGGGCGAACAGTCTGGCGATGATGTGGCCACCCAGAACCTGGAGGGTCTGCCGTTTGTAGTCGAGCTTCTTGTCAACGATGGAGTCGATGTTGGCTTCGAGCTGAATCTGGTATGCCCGCTGGAATGGATCCTCCGGCTCGGGGGCTTCGACGGCCGCCACATACCCGCCTCGCTTACACAACAGATCAGCTATATCTCGAGTGTATTGATAGTTCACTTCGGGCTCGAGGTCGCTAACCGGCTCAAGCAGCATTTCCGTGAGTTGCTGCACCGTAAGACCTCGACGCAGAGGAGAAATCTCCTGCAAGATGAGCAGCTTCAAGATACGCAGGGCGAAGGGGCGATCCTGTGGTTCCTCTACGATGCTGTCCATCTCTCTAACGTACTGAGCGTAGACGGTCTCGACGTAGGGGAGGGTTTCGATAGAGCTCCTGATGCGATCGAGGAAATGGTCGAAGATCCGATCCGGGCAAACCAGGGTCTGATAGGGCCTTCCCATCAGTCCCGAAATGCCGCGGTCGGGATCCCCCTTGATCTGATAGTGGATAAAATCGACTATCCCTCGCGTCTTGGAGAAGAGTGGCTTGAGATCCTCCAACATCTGCACGCAGTCTGGGTGCACCGGGTAGAGAGAACAGAACTCCTCTTCGGGAACAGGCCATTGAGGAAAGGATTTCCTGAGTCTTAGAAAAAACTCCCGAAGTGGATCAGACGCACCCGGCCTTTTCTGAATCAGGAGCTTACTGGCAAGAGATTTTACGTGTGCGGCGGTTAAGACGATGCGAATCGGAAAGCGATCTTTGATCTTGTTGAAGAGCTCCTGGTGAATTTCGCCCGTCTCTTCCAGATACTCCTGAACTGCGGCAACCAACCACAAAGGCTGGTGCCCAGAGGTCTCTCCCAGAAACTGCAGGTAGCGTATGTCCTCGTTGAAGTCGTTCAGAGACGGCTTCGAGCGCAGGAATTCACTCAGCTCATCCAGAAGAATGATCAGCCCGTCGTAACGTTCTTCCTTCAAGAGATTGAAGACGTTCTCAAGAAAGGTCTTACGGGTTTCGGGATCAGGCGTCGGGTGATCCTCGGGCGCAGCCCGCCGCCCCTCCGATTGACTCAACCTCGGAAACGCATTTCGAAGACTCGCTACCACGATGTCTTCCAGATACCGGCTGCTCCGATGCTCCACCAACGACACGGCCACCACCGCCGGACGGCTGGACTGAAGTGGTTCCAGGGAAAGTGCAGATGATGGGTCCTCTTCCGAGAAGCGCTCGATAAACGATTTCAGGAAGGCGACCTCCGAGAAGATCAGCTGAAGATAGGCTAGAAAGTGGGACTTTCCAGAGCCGAAGTGGCCTTTCAGAAAGGCCCCGCATCCCTGGCCCCGCAATACGTGCTCCAGAATCACCCGAAGTCCGAACGAGACTTCCTGGGTCAAGACGAAGTTCCCCACTAGCCGAGAGCGCTCCTCCGGATCCTGTGTATCGCGAAGTTGGATAACGGTCTTGATGGTGGGAAGGGAGACGAGATCTTTAACCCGCATTTCTCGGGCCCAGTCTACTACGACAACGAATAAGAAGTGCGCTCAGCTCTCACGGGAAGAGCTCTTCGGTCCTGTCGCTGGGGCCAGCAGTTTTCGAGCCACGCCGAAGAGGAAACGATTGGCCGACGTCAGGCGTGCCAGACCAAAGAGAAAGTCAGCCAGTTCCTGCGTGCGTCCCAGCCGTTTACCCGCAGTCAAGAGGGAGGAACGAAGATAGGGATCTTGTGGGCGTTCCTGAAACTGCTGGCACAGGAGAGGATAGGCTTCTTCGTACAGCTCCGCCTTGTAGTAGGCAAACGCGAGGGAGCGTTGGAAGAAGTCGCGCTCGCCGTCCGAAGCCAGGTCGACCAGTTTCTGATAGATCTCGGCCGCCTTGGCGAACTGGCCCTGAGCCTTGAGTTGGTCAGCCTTGACCCTCAGCAAGGCCGAGTCCTTTCGCCGTGAGGGTAGGCGGAGCATCCGATCCAATTCCCCTCGCGCAGTCCCTCCGTCCTTCTCAGCAGCTTTCAGCTTGATCCTGCGGGATCTGGCAAACGAATCTCCGGGTCTCAGCTGGAGGATTCTGTCATAGCAAACGATGGCTTCTTCCGCTTGGCCCAGGCCCTCGTAGGCACGTGCCATGGAACTCAGCAGGTAGGCATCCGGGTGGCCACGGTCCAGTTGCCGCAGCAGAGCCAGGGCCTCCTCGTATCTTCGCAGATGCAAAAGACAATCGGCCTGACGCTTGACGAAAAAGGGAGAAGCCTTCAGGGAGCAGGCTATTCGGAACGACTCCAGAGCGGCCTGGTACTCCTGACGAGCCAGTTGGGTAGCGCCCTTGAGTGCATGGAAATCCGGGAGGGACCGGGCCTCATTCTCCAGTTGATCCAACAGTTGCTCAGCTTCCAGACGCCTCCCCAGTCTCCATCGAGCCTCCGCCAGCAGCACCTGAAATTGAGGGTTCGAAGGATAGCGATCCAGAGCAATCTGCACCTCCTCTTCCATCTCTCGATAGGCGCGCTCTTGCTTCAGATTATAGATTCGAGACAGGAGAATCTGCGTCTCACTGGCTTGCCAACTCACAACCCCGCTGATTATAGCGGATCTCCCGCGGCAGGACAGACCTCAGTTGTGCTGGGTTCTGCTAAGCTGAAACTTCAAGAATACGTCACACGTCGGAACGTCTGAACGTCGCACGTCTCTGCTCTACGAACAGCGCGGCGAACGGGACTTGTCCTACGCCGGAGAAAAAGTTTCTTTCTCGAATGGGGCCAGGTTCCTGGGGGCGCGACTGAGCTGAAACTTCATTGGGTAGGAGATCATCCAAGAGTCGCCAATGACAGAGCCGTGACTGCGAAGGAGCGGTCCCGGCATACGGATGCCGGAAACAACCGACCAAACAGACGGTGGCCGATTGCATCTCCTTTTTTATGGCATGTCCCGATCGGTGATCGGGACCGCTCCTTTGCAGTCACGGCTCGGTCATTGGCGGTAGCGACAATCACGGCAGACGTAACCGAAGTTTCGTTCTCGAATGGGGCCAGTGCTTCCTGGGGGCGAGACTGACCTGAAACTTCATTGCTGCTCCCGCCTTCGGAGTTCGTGGGTTCAGTGTTCTACGGTTTGTGATTCAGCTTTTATCCTTGGTCTGGAGAAGACAACCGATAAAGGCTGAACCGCAGAATATCGAACAAGCGAATTTCGAAGGACTCGCTGCGAGCGACAGTGCCGCGAACGACTTGACCCGTTAGGGGGCGACAGCGTTCCGCCGCTCTCAACCCGGCCCTTTTCCTCACTGGGGACGGGTGGCTTCGTAAAGTGCATTGACCTCGGAGGCGGACAAGCCGCGATCAAATATTTGCACGTCGTCAAGACGGCCCTCCAGGTAGAGGTTTGTATCGTTGTCGTTGGGTCCATCTGAGCCTATCAAAACCAAGGTGTTGTTGGGTTCGGGATTGCTGATGGTCCCGGCTATGGTCTGAGACGCCACCTCGTTTCCGTCTCTGTACAGTGCTACGGTCGAGGTGTTTCCACTCAGAGATACGGTAGCAGCGACAAAGGTCCAGAGATCCTTGTCGATTGTTGCCGAGTCCTGCACTTGTGAGGGGCTAGAGCCTGGAAGGTTCAGGGTTAGCCTGTTGTTCCCCTCCATCGACAGATTGACCCAGTCCTCTTGTCCCACCAGCCACCTTTGATTACCTTGGGTGTCAACCTTGCTGACCCAGGAAGCAATAGTGAAATTCAGATTCAGGTCCAGGCCCAAGATCCCGATTCTGCCGAACTCATTGAGTCCGTCGTCTCCTGAGAATTGAAATGCCTTCATGCTGGTTCCGAATCTGTCTGCAGCCCAACATACCCCTCTTCCGCTGCAATCTATGCCCGACCATCGGTGGATACTGCCGTCATTGTCGTTGCCGCTCGTGTCGGGAGTCGTGTTGCCGCCGAACCCAGGGCTGAAACTTTCGACCACCTCAAATAGCCACTCAGCGATTGGTTCCGGGATCGGCGTGATGGTCAGCTCAACGGCTTGGGATTGCTCGCTCTTTCCGCCCAGGTCGTCGGTCGCTGTGAGCCGGAGGGTGTACTCTCCAGCCTCCTCGTAGGTATGTGTGCTATCAACCTCTGAGACGTCTGGCGCCAACACCGTCTCCTCGTCGTCGCCCCAGGAGATTCGAACGTCCTTCAGGGTGCCGTCGCTATCGGAAACGGTTGCGGTCAAACGAACCTTCAGATTCGTCTTTGTTACATTGAAGTCCGAGATCTGCGGCAGTTCATTGACCGAAACATCGGGGTGAAGCGGGGCTCCGTCGGTGGAGTCCGGGAAAGTATCGCCGTCGGTATCAGCCAGGGCAGGGTCGGTGC
Organism: Acidobacteriota bacterium; assembly: GCA_965222655.1. Taxonomy (GTDB): domain Bacteria; phylum Acidobacteriota; class UBA6911; order RPQK01; family JAJDTT01; genus CAUZIZ01. Next base: position 86,807 of record CBDCUP010000019.1, on the reverse strand, counting down.
CCTCCAGCCGCTCTCGCGAATCGTTCCATCCGTCGCCGTCGACATCGGCAAGTCGAGGACTGGACACGACCGAATAGGCTGCGCGGCCCACTACCTCAACATTCCAACTTGCCTTGGCTTCCTCAAAGTCTCCGCTGCTATCGCCATCCGAATCGGGGTTCAGGTCGTCTGTGCCGAGAATAGACTCCTCTCGGGCGAAGAGCCCGTCCCTATCGATGTCTCGGATGAAGGCCATGAAGATGCTTTCACCCCTTTTCAAGACGATGTCTTCGAAACCTATGATTTGACTGCAAGTCCCATTCTTCCTCGTGGAGTAGCACTCCAGACTCGCCACGTTCCCGAAGACCATCCATGCATTGAGAGCCGGATTCGGACTGAGGTCCACTTCGACATCGTCGACTATCGTAAGCAGGCGGACCCCATTGGGACTGTCGGCGGAATTGCTTCCGCTCCTGGGCACGGTCTCGAAGTAAATCCCCAGAATATCGTCCATCACTTCCTGCATGGTCACACCTGCAGGATCACCGAGGTTTGGACCCTCATCAAGAACGCGCCGGACTTCCGTTGCCACCCTGGCTCGAAGGACGCGGCCGTCTCCGAAATCGATCGTGACCAATGCGGTACGCTGGAATATGGCGTCATCAGCAGCGGCAAAGTTGCGGTCGCTACCGATCTCCAACAGATCGAAGTTTCCCAGCTGCACGACGACATTGCTCGGATTTGCAAGGAGCCGCTTGGCGACATCCGCTGCTACCCCTTGCGGGGCGGTGAGTTGGATGACTCCGGTCTCCGGAATACTCGGCCCGAGTACTACCTGGGCGAAAGATTGCGGCGGAGTCAATGTTGCAAGGGTCCTGAAGGAGGTGGGTTGGTCGCGATCTATCTGGAGAAGGCTGAAAGCATAGTCCCTCAACCGAAAGTCCAGGGCACCGGCGTTACGAATCCTCACTCCCAGGCTGACCGTCCCCTCCGAGGTCAACTCGGTCCGATCACGACTCATGCTTTGAAGTAGCTGACTCTGCTCCTCCACATTCTGCGTTGACTCTTCTGTAAAGCTGGATGTGTTCTGCTCGGCAAAGCCCTTGCTCGTCGACAGCGTGGGGGACGCCGAGACCGCCACTGAACCGCTCGGGAAGGCAGGTGATGCCTGGATACCTGCTGTGACGGAAGCGCCGACGTCGACGGACGCCTCAAGTGTGGTTGAATCGCTGGTACTAAAGCTGGAGGCCAGGCCCTGCGCCAAAACGGTCCCTCCCTCCGTAGAGAAGCTCTCGGCGTCTGAGTACGTCACGTCCAGGCTGATGCCGATGTCGCCAACCAGGTCCACGGCCACCCTGGGGGTATCGGCTAAGCTGGGTTGAATATCGTCACCATCTGCCTTTCCGTCGCCGTCGGTGTCCGCCAGCGTCGGTGAGGTGCCATCGTCCAGTTCTGCCTTATCGAGTAGCCGGTCCTTGAAACCATTGATGGTCATCGCGTCCCCGTCGGTGTCGGCGTTTCGGGGATTCGACCCGTAGACCTTGACCTCGAGAAAATCATTCAGACGATCATTGTCTGTGTCGGGGTCCCTGGGGTTGGAAATATTGAATTCGTCCCAATCGGTCAACTTGTCGTCGTCGCTGTCCGGATCGTTGGGATCGCTGCTGACCTCGATGTCGACGAAAGTACCTCTGCCCGTGCTGTCCACCGAAAGCGTATATCCTCGGGTCTCCTGATCGTTGCTCAGCCCATCGCCATCGAAATCATCCGGGATGGAGTTGGGATCAAGAGGATCTGAGCCAGCCTCCACCTCCTCCCCGTCTCGGAACCCGTCAGTGTCGGTGTCAGGACAGGTCGTGAAGGAGCAGCTCCCGTCAGCGTTGCCCTCGTTGGTCCCTAGGACGGCCTCTTCTTCAGCGGTCAGCCCGTCGCCATCGAAGTCTGCAGTGGGTTGGAGAAACCTGGGAGGAACGGCAGACATCAAACTCAAGGAGTTGGTGCCGAACAGCTCCTGGCCCACCAGAGGCTGAGTGGAGTTCACCAGGATGTATCCCCCGACCTGCTCCGTGATCGAGGGAACCAGCTCAGTGAGAGTACGAGATAGTCGTCTGCCCGGAGCCAGCTGGAACTCTCGCTCGCCGGTCATCGCCCCCTGATCTGAGAAGACTCCGACCTTGATGGCTGCATCGCCACTTGTGGGATTGAAGAAGGCCAGGCCGGTAAAGAATTGTCCGGGCAAGACGGCGACCTGACTGTAGACTGCCCGAACGAAGAGCTCCGCCTGGAGTCTCAGAGCCGCCGCATACTCACCTGTTGGGCTCCCGAAAACGACGTCGCCTACGACTCCCGCACCACTCGCCTTGACCCGCAGGGAGCCGACCCCCTCGAATCGGTCTTCTCCCTGAAGCGTCCCACCAACCGCGTCGGTTGAACTGGAGGAGCTGGAGGAGAAGATTTCAGCAGCGTCGTTCTGAAAGATCTCCCCAGGCTGCATCGTGATTTCGACCGGGTCCGCCAGATTATTCCCGTCATCACCTACGGGTGTCAAAGTCACGGCTCGTGTGGAATCGGACAAGTTGATGAGGTTGATACTGGTAAAGAGATCCGAAGCTTGGCTAGCCAGTTGAGCGGAGAAGAGTTCAACGTCCTCCTCACCTGAGCCCAGGGGTTGCGAACCATTCGATCCCGGTTGGAATTCGGCATTCAGACCGAAGATGGTGTTGTCATTGACAAGGCTGACCAGTTCAAAGCCGACCACTCCTTCACCCTCTGTGACATCCACTTCAACGTAGCCGGCGGAGACCTCGACATCACCGAAGATGTCGGAAATGGACTCCAGTATCCGACCCTTGCCGGGAACTGTTCGGTTCTGGGTAGACCCCAGGGGACCGGACCCGGCACTTGAAGCCATCATCTGGTCCGTTTCCCTGAGGCTGAGAGTCAAATCGATGGGGTCATCGTTGGGATTGGCGATGCTGAGAATTGTCACGGCCGGGCGCCCCCGAAAAGCAGTCGCACCTTCGAATACGCGCGTGAAAACGAGCCGGCGCCCCTGCTCGGTGAAGGCCACGGCTCCATCCAGCTGAGTCGAGGAGAAGTCGCCAAACTGGTAGAAACTGGCAATCAGGGGACTGTTGCTATTGAGCTCGATCCAACCCTCCAGGGTGTCGGAGGGGTCCGCGCCAAAGAGCTCCCTGGCCAGCTTCGCTACTTGACGGTGTGGCGTGAGTTGCTGTTGGGAGGGATTGGCGGGCAAGAAGCTCGATGACCCATCCGGGTCACGAGCCTCAAACGTCAAATCCGTGGGAATTGCCGAGTAATTCGAGACTGCGATTCCGGTGAAACCGGTGGAGTCTGTCTGGTAGAACGGGAAATAAAGGACGGTCGAAGTGTCGGGCTGTTCTCCGGCGGGCTCGGTCCCCAGGCCTGAGGTTCGCTCCAACGTCTCGGCGATCCCCAAGCTCGCCCAGAGCAACACAACGAAGATTACCAAGCTCGAAAGCTCATAGACTCCAAGTCTCCTGAAATTCACTGCCGACCCTTTCAGTTGATCGATCTTACAATATTCATGTACCGCATCGGATAGATGGATTTTCCCGCGGTCATCTCGGACTGCCATGCATGTGACATGCCACACTTTGATTGACCCACCAACGAATCGATACCCTCATCGTCCCTACTGAAGAGCGGTCTGAGGCCTCCAAAATGGCAACCTGCTGCCAGTTTCAATGTCGCGCACCGTCATCATGTTGACGGTGCGATAGCTCAATCGGCTACCCCTTTGCGACCCTACCCTCCCTCGTTTGTGATTTGCCTCCTGCAGCTGCCGCAAGGAGTGTGGTTCGGACAGCCAGGTATTTCTGCTCTGGATAGATGTCGAATTTGCTGGTGAGTGGCGCCTCAGGAAGCACTGGCCCCATTCTAGAAGAAACTTTTTCTCCGGCGTAGGACAAGTCCGGTTCGCCGCGTGGTTCGTAGAGCAGAGACGTGCGACGTTCAGACGTTTCGACGTGCGACGTATTCTTGAAGTTTCAGCTTGGTGGCGGAAAACAAAGGGGTCGGCGGGGATGTAAACTCTCTTCCGCTTCGTCGTTGAAGTCGAATGCTTTAGAATACTCGCTCGATGCCCAGACTTATCAGGAGGGATTGAGGAAAATGAGGGTCTATGTCTAAGAAATTGGTGGTATACGGAGCGGGCGCAATCGGCGGCCAGGTGGGCTCCCGGATGGCTGCCGCCGGACACGATGTCACCCTGGTCGAACCCTGGGAACCTCAATTCGAGGTGATCCATGATCGGGGACTGTTGATCGAGGACGAGGTCGGATCGGTTACGCATCGCCCTCGCGTCATCCGACCTTCGGAGCTGGAGGGACTCGACCGACCGATCGATGTCCTGTTTCTGGCGGTCAAATCTTATGACTCGCAGCGGGTTCTCCAGTCTATAAAGCCTTACATCAGCCCCGATTCCTGGGGTGTGAGCATGCAGAACAGCATTAACGAGGAATTTATCGCCGAGGTTTTCGGTCCGGAAAGGGTGCTAGGTGGAGTCATACTCATCAACGCTGTGCTGGAGACTCCAGGCCACATATTGGCTTCCAACTCCTCGGTATCTCGATCAGTTGATCCCTCTGCGCCGGGTGTCCTGGTGGGGGAATATGCGGGTGCCATGACGGAGAAGGCCTCCGAGGTAGCGGGCTATCTGGATAGCGTTTGGCCCTCCCAGATTACGGGGGATCTGATGAAGATGCGGTGGACGAAGCTTACCACCAGCGCCATGGTCAACTCAGTTTCGGGAGTCACGGGTCTCAGGTCTGCGGCACTGCTCTCCAGCCCCGAGGCGCGGAGTCTCATGATACAGATCGCGGCTGAGGTGGTGAGGGTCGCCGAGGCCAACGGCCATGCCATTGAGCGGGTGCTGGGAGCCTGTACTCCGGAGCAGGTTGTCGATTCTGCGGAAGGCCGCTCCGACTCGATGGACAAACAGCTCACGGAGATGGCCAAGAACGTGAGTCCAACAGCCGCAACCTCGCTGCTTCAGGATCTATGGCGAGGTCGCAAGACGGAGGTGGATCACTTCAACGGTCTGGTCGTCCGCAAGGGGCGGGAGAGAAACGTCAACACACCGGCCAACGAAGCGGTGCTTCACCTGCTCCACGATATTGAGGCCGGCTCGGTCAAGCCCGGACTCGAGGCGCTGGGCAGTCTGAGCTTGCCACAGTTCAGTCCGAAGTAATCGGACTGAGTTCTTCTTATCTTTTCCCCGAAGAAACTCTGTCTGGGACGTGGCGGCGGTCTCCAGGCCGCCGTGCTTCGAGCCAAGAGGCTCGAAAGTGGAAGACTTCGGCCTGGAGACCGAAGCCACGTTCGCGGCACCGCTGGCTGCAGTTTCCGGTACTGACCACTGCACTACTCTGTTCACTATTCAAGTTTCAGCTTAGCGCCGCCCCCGGCGGAGCCGGATCGTACATGAAAGAAACTTCAGTCGAGGGACGTGGCGGTGGCCTCCGGGCCGCCGTGTTCTTTCCTTCGAGCCTTTGGCTCGAAAAACGGCGGCCCGGAGGCCACCGCCACGGTTTTCGTAAAATTGCCTGGATAATTCTCTATCCTACTATAAATCAATGGGTTACATAGTTTCTCTATCGAAAATAGAAAATGAAGTTTCAGGTCAGTCCCGTCCCCGCTGCGCTGCCCCATTCGAGAAAGAAACTTTGCTTACCTCTGCCGTGATTGTCGCTACCGCTTCTGACAGAGCCGTGACTGCAAGGGAGCGGTCCCGATCACCGATTGGGACATGCCATAAAAAAGGAGATGCAATCGGCCATCGTCTGTTCGGTCGGTTGTTTCCGGCATCCGTATGCCGGGACCGCTCCTTTGCAGTCACGGCTCTGTCATTGGCGACTCTTGGATGATCTCCTACCCAATGAAGTTTCAGCTTAGGGAGACATCGCCTCGCCCGGGACGCTACTCGATCACGCTGGCTGGCACTGTTGAGAAATAGGTTAGCTCATTGTCTCCAAAGATCTGCCTGACTACGAGTGGCTCGGAGGACGAGACAACCAGGTAGCCCCCGACCTGTGCCGCCGTCGAGGGAATGAGCTCTACTAGCGTTCGGGCCAGGCTGGCTTCGGCCTCCAAGGTCAGATTCCCGCGGCCGGCCGACTCGCCGCTGGCGCTGAAGGCCTCCAGCGTCACCTGGGCAATACCCTTGCCCGGGTTGAACAGAGCCACGCCGCTGAAGAGGCCCAGCGCATTGGCAATCTGGCAAGAAACGGTCTTCCTGGCCTTCTGCGTCTGCAGCGGTGCCGCTGTGGCGAACTCGGAGACTGCCGTTTCCTTGATCAGGACGTCACCGATGATCCCTGGCCCATCGGTCTGAACGGTCAGCGATCCTGTGACAACCTCTTCGGTAGTGAGATCGAAGAGGTCCTTCTCGAGCTGGGCGCCGGGCCCCAGGTCAACCCTGACTGAACTGCCGACGGCGGAACCATCTGCTGACAAGACCTTCAACGTAACCTGGCGAGGCGCAGTCCCCACATTGATCAGCTTGAGGCTGGTGTGGAGGTCGGGTGTCTCTGCTACCTGCGCTGAATAGAGGCTGTCGAGGCTATTGCCCTCCCAGGGACTCAATCCGATCAGCGAGCTGCCTTCCGAGAATTCAACCAGTTGAAAGCCCACCACACCTGCTCCGGCCAAGACCTCAGCCTCGACATAGCCGCTAGGAATCGGTCCCGCATCCTGAAAGAGATCCGCGACCCGCTCGTAGAGGAGGCCCTTGGCCGGTAAGATCCTTTCCGTATGGGTACTTTCGGCAGCCTCCGATTGGCCGGCTGCCGGGAAGAGAGTCAGCTTCAGCTTGACCGGTCCAAAACTCGGGTTGGCAATACTGAGAAAGGTGGTTGCCCGTTCCGACAGGTCTCTCTCGGACATGCTTCTAATCCGCGTGAAGTACAGTCTCCTGGCAGTCGTGGTAACCGCACCGGCGCCGTCCAGATATTCGAGGTTTCCCAGCAGCGAGCAGGCGGCCAGAGCTGGGTTGTCGGTGGTCGCCCGGGCCCAAGCCAGTCGATTGGGTTGAGACGGGTCGGAGAAGATTTCTCGGCCTAGCTTTGCCAGCTGACCTCCGGGTTCCAAGGTGATCGGATCGGGTTTCTCCAGACTGGAGAAGCCGGGATCTTGCTGGCCGAAGAGCTCGAAATTCACTATGGCCTGACTGGTTGAGCTGTTAGCCAGCGCGAATCCCATGAAGAGATCTTCTTCCGTAGGATAGATCGGGAAGTAGAAGACGAGGGGTGAGATCACGATTTCTCGGCCCTCACCAGTCCAGCTGGTGGTGCCCTCGGCTGTCGTGAGCGAGATAGTGAAACTACCTGGTTGCAGCCGGGGAACGGTCACCAGCAGAGTGTTGTCGTCGAGGATCTCGAAGCTCTCTACTTCGACTTCCCCGAACTTGAGCGACGGAGCGCCGGCGAAGAATCCGCTTCCGTTGATGATCAACTGTTCCCCCGGAGCTAGCGTCTGGGAAGAAACGGACTCGATTTTGGGTCCGCGAGACTCTACGGCAAGGGCTTCCTGGCGATCATAGGCTTGAATCGAGTCATCGTAGTACTCGTAGGCGGTCGAGATGGCGGCTTCGGCCCGGACCGGAAACAAGGCGACGATCTGAAAAGTGAAGGAGTGGGATTCCCCCTGGTTCAGACCATCGATGTAGAAAATGACCTTGCGTCCTGCCAGCTCGGCTCGCTGAATGAGCTCCGAGTTCGTCAGCTCTTTCAGTGAGGACATGACGGCGCCGAATCCGGTCGGGATGCCGATATCGACGAGTACCATTCCTGTACGTTCCTTATTCCCGTTGTACTGAAGGTCGACGACCACATCGACCACATCGTCTACCTCGATGTGGTCGGCGCGGTAGGACACCTTCAGAGTCATGTTGCGGGAGGGAGGCAGGAGCTCTCCCGGAAGATTGAATCGCTGTGCGAGTTGGAAGCCGACGCTTCCCGCACCGGATGAACGCAGCTCGAATAGGGTTCCGTCGGCGGGCAATTGGAACTGCTGTAGAAGGTCGAAGTTCGTTTCGTCGACGCTAAAACGGATGAGTTCCTCTTCCCCTTGGTAGAGGGTAAGTTCGACGTCCAGATCGCGGTGAATCTTCCTCGCGGCCTGGAAAAGGGCACGCAGGGCTACGACCGTATCCTGGGTGGACTGGCCGTAGCCTCCCAGCGCGTTACGTTGCGTGGAAAGCCACTCCACCGCCGCCTGGGCTTCAGGTCTGCCGGCACCGTTTGAGGCCATCAAGAGGGCAATGGTTGCATATCCAGTGGTCTCGACTGGATAGGGCTCCCAGTGAAGACCTACTCCCTCGGCGATGGCCATCTCAAGGAGTCGATCCAAGATCCCTTCCGCCGTCGATTCGAACCCAGTGATCTTGAACAGGGTCACCGCCGCGATCGAGAGGGAATAGGGATCGTCCCAGACCTGGGAGACAGAATTTTGAAGGTAACTGGCCGCCAGGTTGAGGGAAGCTACGACCGTGCTGTCGCCATAATCGGCCAGGGCGTTGGCGACGTATGCCGACATGGCGACCGAGTTTTCGAGTCCTCCGTCCATTTCCTGGTGGATCAGGAAGTCGTCGGTTTGAAAGGACCCATCTTCGAGCTGGCGCGACATCAACATGGCGGCTGCTCGCTCCAGCACGGACTCATCGATATCGCGGACCTCGCGGGCCCCGGAAAAGGTGGAGAGAACGAATGCCGTTAGCCAGAGTGCGCCCTCCTCGCCACCGAAGGCTGCAAAGCCTCCATCCGTGGTCTGAAAGGTGAGCTGACGCTGGTAGCCTACGTTGACGAAGAACTCAGCCTCGGCCCGAACCTCAGGAGCCAGTTCCCCGATTTCTCGCAGGTACTTGAGGATCTCGATATCGGGGGCCAGGAAGATCATGTTTTGCTCGCCACAGCCGTAAGGCATCTCGAGCAGGTCAGCAACCCCGTTCATCGACTGAGCCACGGGGCTGGGACTGAGGTAGAGAAAGGCAGTGTGTGAGTCCGGCACGGCCTCTGGGGGAGTCAGCGCTTCCAGACTCACTGTCTCACCAGCTGCGATCACCCCATTCTTGATCTGCTGGCTCGTTACTCCTTCCGGTATGACTTTCAGCTCCCGCAGGACCGCGTCGGCGCCCGAATCGGCGATGGCTGTGAGCTTGAGGGGAAAGGTCCCAATCTCGGTCGGGACGATTTCGAACGAGACCGGCGTCGCGGAGTTGGCGGGGACTTGAACTTCCAGTTCGTTCTCGCCGCGCAGCTCGAATCCGTCCGCACCTTCCAGGGTCAAGTTGACCGATTGTTCCTGGTCCAGGTAGTTGAAGATACTGACTCGGGCGGTGAAGTTCTCGCCTCGAACCACAGAGACAGGAAGGTCGGGTTCCACGAAGAAGTCCTGGAATACCTTGAGCTCGGCTTCTCCGAACACGATGCCAGGTGTTCCCGATGGAGCCTCTGGCCAGGTGCCCATTACCGAAAGCTTCCACCCGGTGATGTTGTCAGGGGCAGTCAGCGTCAGCTTGGCTATGCCCTGATCGTCGGTCAGAAGAGTCGGCTCCCAGGTCCAGGTCTCGGGGAAGAACTGCCTGAGGCGGGGTGCTTCGGACGGAGCAGAGCCACCCGCACCTTCGGCAGGTGAAGGACTCAGGTTGACGATGTCTCGAAATAGGTCGATCACCCCACCTTCGGGGACCAGGAGTCCCGGACTGGTCGCGATCTCCAGACCTGCTTCTCGGATCAGATCTAGAGCTCCCGGAGAGGAAATCGGTCTGCCAACGGGACCGAACGGTACGGGACCGAAGGGCAGCGGATCGATAGGGCCCTCCCCCTCGTGCACTTCCACCTGGGGCTCCAGAAAGCGCCTTTCCAGCTCGGAGAAGACCTCAGCCAGATGCAGACGGCTTCTTCCCAGGGCCAGAACCGACTGGTCTACAATGGAGACTCCCAGCATGGTCTTGCCGCCGGTTCCCGCGTCGAGCGTGACCTCGACCGGATCGCCAGGTTTCACCAGATTTGGATTGAATTCGGCGTCGACTGAAAGCGAAAGAGCAAGATTGACCGCAAAGCGGGCCGTGTCTGCCACGATCTCATTGTTGTCGCTGATCTGATAAGCAACGACTTTGGCGCTTGGGAGCATTTCCGGGGTCTGGGGTATCCATTTAACCGGACCCATCCGGGCCGGCAGTTCTCCAGGGGCGGTTCGCTGGAGGGCGATCCAGGCTCGGCGGGTGCCCGCGCGCCTGGGGCGGCGTGGGCGACACCGCCCGGGGCCGCTTGGTGGCGATAAGGTCCTGGTAGCGTAGCGGCTCGTGGGCAGCGGCGAGTTCGAGCACCCGGTAGAAGACCATCCCGCGGCTTCGGGAGCGTCGGCGGTTGAAGCGGAACACGAACTCATCCAGGTAGCTGGCCAGGTGGGCGGGCTCCACCGATCCTTGGTGGGTGCCCAGCAGCCACCGCTTGGCCAGTGAGGCGACACGGTGCACCGCGGGCAGTAGCTCGCCGGTATCCTCCCCGCGGGCCCGGGCCGCCCGCTGGCTGCGTCGAGCATGGACGTAGCCGAGCTTCTCCAGACCGTGGTAACCCTGCCAGCCGTCGGTGAAGACCGTCGCGCCCGGCTCAACGTGATCTGTCACGAACGGGTGCAGCGACGCGGCCGACGCATCAGCCAGCGGCAGCATGCGGCAGCGGCCAAGCCCTTTCGGCTCCCGGACCTCCACCGCGATGCCGGTCAGCACCTTCTTGCCCCTGGCCCGGCCACCTGCCAGCCCCGGCTGCTCACCGCCGATGTAGGTCTCATCCACCTCCACCATGCCGGCTAGTCGGTCGCGGCCCCGGCGCACCAGCACCGACCGCAGCCGATGCAGCATGGCCCACGCGGTCTGGTAGGAGCCGATCTCGAGCGTCCGCTTCAGGCTCAGCGCCGAGATCCCGTCTTTGCCCGTGGCGAACAGCCAGCAGGCATTGAACCATACCGTGAGCGGCGTGCGCGTCCGGTCAAAGATCGTGCCCGCAGTCACCGAACTACGGCCGCCGCACCCGGAGCACCTGAAGCGCCCATCGCCCAGCCGCCAGCCACCATCGTGGCCGCAGTCCGCGCAAGCGAAGCCAGCGGGCCATCGCAGCCACTCCAAGTAGTCCAGACAGTCCGCATCGGTGCGGAACCAGGCCTGGAACTCGCCCACGGACCTCGGATAGTGCGTGCCAGCACGAGGGTGATCCACCGCCTCAGCCTACATTCAGTCCGGTTAAATGGATACCCCAGATCCGGGGTAATGGCGAAGTTGAAGCTGTCGCTCTCCGTGGCGTCGGAGAGGATGGTCCTCCCGCCCGCGTACACCTCATAAAACACCGTTCCTCCGTTGGTGGAAGCTACCGAAAACAGAGCCGTCTCACCCACGCTCGCCGGGTCGGAGCTGAGCATGGAGAGCGCCAGGAAGGAACTGGAAGGCGAAAAGGCGCCTCCCATCGAGATTTCAACAGTCGTTTGCTTGCCTCCCACCGAAGCCCTGGCCTGGAGCTCGGCATATCGTGTCTCGTCGGGAGCTGAAAGGGTCACGTGCCCGATACCGTCTGAAGTATTGACATCCTCCTGCAACTCGCCCACCAGGGTACGGTCGATGGCGAAGAAACTCGCGATCAGATGTACCTGTACGTCGATCGGAACGCCCTCGGGATCCTTGGACTGCACCAACACTATGGTTGGAATGCCAGGTTTGAAAACGTCGGAAGAGGGGACCAGTGACAAGACGACTGGAGCCTCGACAATCCTCAGGACCTGATTCGTGGTCTGGCTGTGCCCGGTGGTGTCGGTTACGGAGATATCGAGGGTTACGGTCCCCTGACCACTGGCGTCCGGGGTTCCACTCACAAACCCCACAGCAGGCAGGTCGAAGATGAACTCTCCCTGGGAGAGACTGCCCTCAACTGCGGTGTACTCTTCCCACACTCCGACCCAACGCTTGGCAGAGATTGAAACCTCGCCGTCGACGTCTCTGCCGAAGAAGTACCTTGCCTTGACCGTTCCCTGAACACTTTCGTCCACCAGAGCCCAGTCCTTGGGGAGGTCGACTGAGAGATCGAAGCGGGGGAGGGTATACTCTTCCACCCGAATATCCCGAATACTTTCGGCACTCTCACTTCGTGCGCGGACCTTCCAGGTACCAAAATTTACCTCGTTCGCCAGGACCAGTGAGAAAGGCGCCACACCATACGCATTGGCGATCAGGTTCTGTCTGCCGATTCGGAGCCCTTTGGCATCGTGAAAGGTAAGCTCGACCTCTCCTTCGCTGGGCCGCAGAGCACTGTTCAGCAGCACGATTCGACCCAGGATCGTCTGGGAAGGCTTGTAGATCGGTTTGTCGGTTTCAATGAGAATAGCCGGGGTCTTCTCGATGGTTGTCGAAATCTCCAGGCTCTGATCCAACCCCTGCACCTGGGCTTCCAGTCGGTGGCTGCCGGTCCAGTTCGCGGGGACCTGAAACTGGACATGGCGACGGCCATCGGAATCCGTGTTCCCTTCGAACAGGAGGAGAGACTGACTCCGGTCGGCCGAAAGCAGCCGAGCCAGCACTCCGCGCTCGACCGGCTCATGCGAGGCAGCGTCCAACGTCGTCAGGGTGAAGGAGGCCTGGGTGCCCGCGTACAGCGTCCTAGGTGCGGTGAGGATGGCCGCATCCTCGGCTTGGATGAGGGCAGAGAAGCCAAAGGTGCAGAGGACCGTCAACAGGATAGTCAGGTGTGCGGACCGGGTCCAAGGCTTTTTGATGAAACGGCCATTCATTGAGGACTCCCGATTTATAGATGGCTCCCCTTTTCATTTAGTCTACTACGTCACCGCTTCTCATGCATTTCACCCCTTGCCCCCGTGCCCGGGCAAGGAAAAGAAACACGGGTTACGGCTGCTGAACGTACACTTCGACCCCCGGATTGCCCTTACCTACGGTGACGTAGAGACTGCCGGATCGGTCTACGGCGATGCACTCCAGTCTTTCGGATCCCTCCTGTGGTGACCAGCTGGTGACAAGTGTTCCGCTGTTGTTGAACTTCGCGATCCGGTCTTTTTGCGATCTGTCCCGAGTTGTCAGGTAGACGTTTCCTGATTGGTCTGTGGCCAGGCCATGCACGATGAAGAATCCAGCATCCGGATTGGGAGCGGCAAATACGGTCAACAGTTGCCCCTCGGCGGTCAGTTTGTAACAGGGCAGGTAGAAGTTGCAGACGAAGATATCTCCGCTCGGATCCAGGCCCATTCCATGGGGTTTGTACCAGGCACGGATCCCGTCATGACGGTCATTCCACCAGACCCGAAACTGGCCGTCATGATCAAAGACACTCACCCGGTGATTGTCATCCTCGGCCAGGTACACACGTTGGTCCTTGCCGATGACCAGTGCGTGGGGGCTCTGCAGCGCCCCGGGTCCGGTACCCTTGTGTCCGAAAGTCCGGATGAACCTGCCATCGGATGTGAAAACCTGCACTCGATGGTTGCCGCCGTCGGCCACGAAAACGTTCCCTTTTGCGTCCAGTTTTACGTCAGTCGGAGCACGGAAGTGACCGGGAGCGCTTCCCGGTCCCCTTCCAATTTCTCCCAGGAATCCTCCTTCTGGAGTGAATCGTTGGACCCGCGAACTGGTGCGATCCGTCACCAGAAGATTGCCTTGGCTATCGACTGTGATCCCGTGGGGCCGCATCATCTGACCAGGGCTGGTTCCGGGTTCGCCCCAGCGACGGATGAGCCGATATGAGTTCTCGGATTGACCCGATGCGAGGGTAGCCAGTGCGAGTCCCAAAGCTGCCAGAGAGAGGATGGCTGGGGTCATCGGTCGGCCCCTTCCGGCGGTATCAGCTTGAGGCTGTACTCTGTTGCACCTGGAAGAAAGGGAAGGGGTTCGCCGCGGACCCAGGATTCGTGTCCCTTCCGGTAGAAGGAGGACAGTGGATGTCCGCTCTGGCCTCCCGGCATGTGGAAATAGCCTTTGGCTTCCCTCCCAGGGGCAACGGCGAATCGCTCGGACGGTCCACTGAGAACAGTTTGTCTTCTGGGAACATAGATGTCTCCGGACAGATGCATCACGGGGAGGTCGAGCCAGCTCCCCAGAAGCGCAGGTAGGGCAGGCGAGAGGGGGTGCCGGATGCTGACCGTATTGTGTTCGCCCCAGGTGCGATCCTGGAACGGTCCTTCGAAGTGGGTGTCGAAGAAGGCGATGGTTTCCCCTGCCAGGTGCCGCAGCTGCTCGGTCCAGCTTTGGAAGCCTGGATTCAAGAGATGGATTGGCTGCACCCGGATCAATTCCCAAAGCGGACCTTCTTCCTGAGGGAAGCCTGCCGGGTCGAAGTCTGGATCCACCAGTCTGCAGGGTGCCGCCAGGGCAGAGAGGACAACGTCGCGAACGCGCTTTCTGAACGCTCTAACCAGACGATAGGCAACGGAGTTGACGCTGGCGCGCCCATCCCAGTCTTGAAGCAGCGATCGGAATTCCTCGGCTCGTGGGTGGATTGATCCACCCTTGGCAGGGTCCAGAAGATCCAGCAGCAGTAGGTGCCAGCGTTCCATGAGCAGTGCCCGGTCATCGAGTTGAATCTGCAGCATGTCTTGAATCGAGGCGCGCTGGAGTGCAAACAGGCTATCGCGTATCTGGCGAGCCCGGGCACCGTGGAGGTACCCACCATCTCCGAGAGTTTCGAGTGCCCTCCCGGTGACGACCTGTTGGTTTGCCGTCCAGATGTACCCAGAAGGTGGGTCTACGATTGTCGGATACTCGCTTGCCTCGACCCAGCCAAACCATCCCACATCACCGTGTGCCCAGTTCGCCGAGCGCCCGGAGACCAATCCGCGGCGCCTCGGAATCCGTCCAGCGATGGTCCATCCAATGTGCCCGTCGGTGTCGCCGGCAACGAAGTTCTGAGGCGGCAGGCCGCTCTCACTGGCAATCCTCAGGGCAGCAATGACATCTTCAGCCTGCTCCATCTGAATCAGTTCAAGGTTGGTTGCCGCCGGCTCGTGAGCCAGCCATTTTATGGAGACGGGTTCCCCGTGGTGATCATTGATTACAGGTCCCCAGAGGCTATAACGCACCGCTTGGACGACATCCTCTGCGCCTTGGACTTTGATCGGCTCTTCGTAGGTTGTGAATTTCCGATAGCCGTCACTCGTGAGGTATCGATTCGAGTCCTTGGGGTCGAGTTCCAGCTGTACGCGGTCTGTCCAGTCTCCGTAGCTGTTGGTGAAACCCCACGCCACCCTGCCGTTACTGCCTGCCACGATTAACGGTACCCCTGGAAGTGTTACGCCAGTGACATCGATTGAAGGGCGGGCCCCCGGGACACTGAGGCGCATTCGATACCAGGTATTGGGCAGCCTTAACGCGAGGTGCATATCGTTTGCGACGATCGCAGGACCGCTCTCGGTATGCTTTCCAGAAACTGCCCATCCATTACTGTTCCCTCCAGTCATGTGAGGGGATTCTTCAGCCATCCGAGGGGGGACGAAGCGGACGCCTATCAATTTCCGGAGGTCGTAAGTCGCTGCGTCTGGCAGGGGTATCGAGGCCAGGGGACCGCCGTCCAAAGGGGCTGCCCAGGATGCATCGGCAGAGGTCAGGAAGTCGGCAGCCGGGGTCGGGAGGCAGTCCCTAAGGAAGGATCGTTTTGATTCCAGGGTTGCCTCTTCGTCGTTGAGCTCCAGGTACATCGAGTGCACCACCAGAATACTATCCTCCACTCTCCAGGGCTCAGGCGAAGCAGAGATGATCCAGTACTCGGGAGGCCGCGAAGGGAGTTGCTTCAGGCCTTCGTTGACGCCTTCCGCGTAAGCGGCCAGCAATTCTCGGTGTCTCGTCGTAAGGCCTTCGACCACCTTGACTGCAATCCCGCGAAGTCGGTGCCGCCGATGTCGACGGTCAACTGATAAGGTGGCCTCGCCAAAAAGGGCGGAGAGCTCGCCAGCCGATCTCCGGCGCATGAGGTCCATCTGAAAGAATCGATCCTGGGCATGTACGAAGCCGGTTGCGCGTGCCACATCCACACGGCTGTTTCCTGTAATCGTCGGCACACCGAGCTCATCTCGATCAACGGTCACTTCGGCACTGAGACCGTTCAGTACGTGGGTTCCTTCGAGCTGGGGAAGACTTGCCCTGGCCAGTGTGTAGATGAAAATTACGCAGAGGACGACCAGTAAACCGGCCACGTAAACGAGTCGCTTAGCGAGTTCGGGGAGCCGCTTCATGAGTTCGGGAAAGACGAGGGCGTCACAAAAAATACTATGCAGCAGCTCATCGGGTTTGGCAAACAGCTCCCCGCAGCTCGCTTCCCCGGAGTGGTCCCAGTCTTGACCGTCTTCGAGGCGAGTTCTACACAAGGACGGTCCTGAAACCCGTGCAATCCAAGTGGAGAAAGCCTCGGGACCTCGAGAGAACACGGGTAGAGGTTGTGCTGACGCCTGGGGCTGACAGTATCAAGAAAAGTCAACCCCCGGGGTTGCGTCTTATAGCCCAGGGTTTCCGAACCCTGGGATTCGCGGAACGACTTCGGAGATCAACCCTGTAGGGGTTGCGGAAGCTGAGGACCAGAGCGCAATCGGGCACCAGTTGAAGTAGGAGGCCACACGCGGGTAAGAGACAGGCGGGGTTCCCGCCTGCCCCTCCCCGTTGTCGCGATGGGGTCTATTCCTCATATTTACCGGCGTGAGGGTCACTCACCGGGCGACCCCAAAGACGTTGCCCCAAGACGGGGAACGACGTAACAGACTTGGCCATAGGTGTTGCGATAGAGGCAGAAGCTTTCAAGGGTAAGCAAGCCGAGTTTTCGGCAGAAGAACCCCACCCTGAGTTTGCGATTGTCGTTGTAGTTCTTCCGCTTGAGCTTCATACTCCGGAGTCGCAAACGGACCCAGGAGTCAAGCTTTTGGAAGAGCCAGCGATTGGTCGCGAACTCGGGGGCGAAGTACTGAGCCGTCCCCCTGATCACTCGGTTCAATTTCAGGATCGCCTCGGCATCGAGGTTGTGGTGACGAACGGTTAATTCCCGCACCTTATCCTTGAATTTCCGCTGGGACTTGTCGCGCATACGCCGGGAACGGGACGAGAGGAAAAAGCCAAGAAACTCATAGCCTTTTCCGAACGTCGTGATCCGGGTTTTCTCCGGACTCAGCCGTAGCTGAAGGGTTGCCAGCAGCAGCTGGACCAGTGCCAAGGCCTCTTGCGCCTGCCTTTCGGACCGGGTCAGGACGACGAAGTCGGCGGCGTACCGGGCGAATCGAAAACCCGCCCGGTCGAGGACCCAGTCCAGTTGGTTGAGGACGATGTTAGCCAGAAGAGGGGAAATCACCCCTCCTTGTGGCGTGCCGACCGTGGTCGGCTTGAAGACACCGTCCTCCATGACCCCGGCAGTGAGAAATCGTTGGAGAAGGCGAAGGATATTGCCGTCGGCAACCTTGTCGGCCACCAACTGCATAATGACGTCTTGTGGAATGTTGTCGAAAAAGCCTTCAATATCGGCGTCGAGTACGGAGCCGTAGCCGGCGCCGTGAAGGGACAACACCCACTGGATCGCCTGTGACAGTTGCGTTTAGGACGAAACCCGAAGGAGGCTTCCTGAAAGAGCGGCTCGAAGATAGGTTCCAGCAGCCGTCGCAGGACTTCCTGGCCCACGCGGTCGCGGACCCCGGGAATCCCGAGCGGCCGGGTCTTCTTCGTGTGAGGCCCCTTGGAGAGATGGACTCGGCGCAGCGGAACGGGTCGAAACTCGCCTGATTTGAGATCTTTCATCAGCGCGAGAAGATTTTGTTCGAGGTTGTCCTTGAACATCCCGATGCTGACCTTGTCCACCCCGGCGGCGCCTCGGTTGCGCTTGACTTTCTTAAAGGCGGCACGCATGAGCTCGATCGTGATGCGACCGGTCAAGGAGTGCACTTTTCTGTTCTTCACCATGGTGTTCCTGTTCTGTTGCATCATCAGGTGAGGCGGATCGGAGATCTATCGGGTGTTTCTTAGCCAGGCCCCTGGGGGGTCTGTTTTCCCGGTTTGACCCGGACAAGAGCACGGGCCGACCCATTTGGGGGGCCACGGCCGAGACGCTAACTACCCAGACTCAGGATTCTTCCTCACCTCGTCTTCGGTTTGACCTTTCCTCCAGCCGAAACTGGAGTACTCCGGCTCTGCGGCAATCCCTAAAGCGGAGGCGGCTCAGGAAGCCTTCTCCGCACCACCGCATCATCCGTCGCCTTTCACCGGGGGCTTATAGCGCGGACTCACCCACAGGGGACGGCGGGGGACATTCACCGGTCATGACTCGAACCATTTTCCTCAGGCGGCGACAGGTATCACCCAAAGCAGTTCCAGAGAGATAACCACCTGTTCTCTCTGGAGACGAGGTCAGGGAACCTCGCCAACGCTTCACTCAAGGGCGGTCGTTGGCGCTTTGCTCTAGGCCGAAGTGCCGTCTCCCGAAGTCTTCCTGCCTGGCCCCTTCGTGACGATCCCTTCTTCCGGTCCAGCCGTTGGGAGCGCCCTGGCTGCGTACCCCCGCTGGTTAATCGCGGAGTTCGAGCAGGAAGTTCTGTACGAGCGTGGACTCGCACAGGTAGGCTTCGGCGTCTTGCCTCTCTTATCGCTTTATTTCCTCCTTTCCAAACGCCTCACCGTTTGTCTAACATGGTTTGACTTAGTTCGAGCCACTGCGGCTCATCGCACCCCTACAGGGTTGGGAGTAAAAGGGATGGCTGTTTACCCAGGGTTCGGAAACCCTGGGCTGTACGCCGCAACCCCGTTGGGGTTGACCTCTTTGATGTCGGCGTGATGTCGCTCGCTAGTCGTGGTTGGGAGGAGTGTGAGCGAAGCCCAGTTTGAGTCGCGTTTACTACAGCCGTTTACTTGTCCGCTGGCTGTTCGTGCTTCTAGGTGTGCCCTTGAACTACGCGGCGCTCCGCTATCATGTGATCAGAGGTGTCGAATGGGACCTTTGGGTCTCGTCCGTCAATTCCGACTGCCAACGGCAAGCCCGGAATTGCCCGCTGATCACTTTGCTGACTTGAGTGTGGCCAGCTATTCGAGCAATTTGGCGATTTCGGTCTTTCCTTGTTCGGACGCGAGCTGGTGGGCGGTCTCTCCTTTCTGGTTCTCGACCTTGAGGTCAGCGCCCGCGGCCAGTAGTGCTTGTACCGCGTCCTTGTGGCCTCTGGAGGTCGCGTACATCAGGGCGGTCCAGCCCTGCTGGTCCTGGACGTTGACTTCGGCTCCCTCACCGACCAGAGCCTGGATCGTCTCCGCGTGCCCTTCTTCCGCGGCGCAGACGAGGGCTGTTTTTCCCTTCCCGTCGGTGCCCTCCAGGTCAGCGAAGTTCGCCAGCAATTCCTTGAGTGTCTTGGTTTGACCCAGCCGGCCAGCCACCAGCAGGGCCGGCGAACCATCGCTCGTCATCGAGTTAGCTTCCGCACCCAGTTCCAGGAGAGCCGACGCGGTTTCGGTGTGTCCCGCACTCATGGCCATGATGAGGGCAGTGCCGCCGCTCCGATCAGCGCTATCCACTTCCGCTCCTTTGGATGCCAGGGCCTTGACCAGCGCCGTATGACCCTTCGCCGCTGCCCATAGGAAGGCCGTGCGACCTCGATTGTCCTCGGCCTTCAAGTCCGCTTTCTGGGCTAGAAGGAGTTCTGCGATTTCGGTATGGCCTTTATCCGCAACGAGCATCAAGGGAGTTCTCCCTTCACCGTCCTTGATACTCACGTCGGCTGCTCCCTCGAGGAGGGCCTTGACGACCTCGGTGTGGCCATTTGTGGCGGCAGCGATCAGAGCGATATCACCCTCTGCGCTGGTGGCGTTGGCATCCGCACCCTCGGAAAGCAGCGTCTGCACCGCGAGGGCATCACCCTTCTTGGCTGCTATGATCAGTTCCTCGTTCACATCCCCGCCACATCCGATAAAGGCGATCGGGACGATAGTAAGAAGCGGTAATAGTCTTCGTATCGATTGCATGGATAGGATCCTTTCCAGCTTGGACCCACTAGTTGACAAGTGGGTTTCCAAAACACCCGGTAGTTTGTGACACCCTTCGTGCTAGGGTCTTCGAGGACGCTCCAAGCTCCACCGGACTCTATCAGGTCGAAGCGGCTGAGTACACTGGAACGTAAATACGGCAACGTTTGCAGATGGGGCTTGTGAGGCGAGATCAAGGCAGGAGGAGGAAGACGATGCTTGGGCATCTTCGACGACGACCAACGGGGTCGCTTCGACCAAACTGGAGAGATCGTCCGCAACCCCCATCTGCCCTCCGGGTGGCGACGGGACGAGCCGATGGCTTTGTCGCTCCTCCTCTACGATACCCAGCATCGCCTCGTCGTCGCTTCGCGCCCTCGACACCGTCGCGCTCGCCACAAACGTGACCGTATTTATGAAATGCGGTACTAATGGTTGCTATGGTTGCAAAGAAGAAGCTGCGCAGCGACGAATGGTTTGAGGTGCCGGAACTGTATGGTTGGACCCGGCGGGCGGCACTGCAGGGGTCTGGACTGACGCCCGAAGCCTACCAGGGCCGGCCCATCATCGGGATCTGTAACACCTGGAGCGAATTGACCCATTGCAATGCCCACCTCAGGACACTCGCCGAGGCGGTCAAGAAGGGTGTGTGGCAGGCTGGAGGAGTGCCCTTGGAATTCCCCGTGATTTCGTTGGGGGAGTTCAACATGCGTCCCACCTCGATGCTCTTTCGAAACCTGCTGAGCATGGACGTGGAAGAGTCGATCACAGCCAACCCCCTGGACGGTGTGGTGTTGCTGGGCGGATGTGACAAGACGACTCCGGGGTTGCTGATGGGTGCCTTGAGCGCCGATTTGCCAACCATTCTGCTCACCGGAGGTCCCCAGCTGAGTGCTCACTGGCGCGGTGAGGTGTTGGGTTCCTGTACCGACTGTCGGCGTTTCGAAGTGGAACTGCGGGCAGGACGGATTCAGGAAGAGGACTGGAAGGAATTGCAAGGCGAGATGGTTCGCAGTCCAGGACACTGCATGACCATGGGGACTGCCTCGACCATGGCCACCCTCTCCGAAGTCCTGGGACTCTCTCTTCCCGGCAACGGGGCCGTACCGGCCGCGGACTCCAGACGAACCCAGCTTGCGCACCAATCGGGATCACAGATTGTACATCTGGTCGAAGAGGACCTGAAACCATCCCGCCTGCTGACCCCGCTCTCTTTTGAGAACGCCATTCGGACCCTGCACTCGATTGCCGGATCTACCAACGCAATCATCCATCTGATCGCGATCGCACAGAGAAGGGGCCTGGATCTTCCCCTCGAGTCTTTCGATAGGCTCTCGGAGACGACTCCGGTCCTGCTCAATTTGAAGCCATCAGGCCAGTTTCTGATGGAGGACTTTGCCTATGCGGGCGGCGGATCGGCATTGTTCAATGAACTCTCGCCATTGCTTCACCTGGATGAAATGACCGTCACTGGACAGACCCTGGGACGGAACATCGAAGCTGCGCGCAACGACAATCCGGATGTAATTCGACCACTCGACCGGCCTCTCGAAAGCAATGGTGGATTGGCTATCTTGACCGGTTCGCTGGCACCCGGAGGGGCCATTATCAAGCGCAGCGCCGCCAGCCCGGCACTGCTCCGTCATCGCGGCAGGGCGGTGGTCTTTCGTGACCATGAAGACTTGGTTCGCCGGATAGACGATCCCCAGCTGGAGGTGGAACCCGAAGATATTCTGGTGATGCAGGGTGGCGGTCCTTTGGGCGGACCCGGTATGCCTGAATGGGGACTCCTCCCGGTCCCCAAAAAGTTGCTGGGCAGGGGAGTACGGGACATGGTTCGCATCAGCGACGCGCGCATCAGTGGGACGGCACTGGGTACGGTGATTGTTCACGTCTCCCCCGAATCAGCGGCGAAGGGCCCACTCGGGGCCGTAAGAGACGGAGATCTTATCGAGTTGGACATCGACCGCAGAAGGCTGGATCTGATGGTCGAGCCGAGAGAAGTCCAGCGACGTCTGAGCGAATCAGCTCCGCCCAGGGCTCTCCCCTCACGGGGCTATCGGCGACTCTATGCCGAGCATGTGCTTCAAGCGGACCGTGGCTGCGACTTCGATTTCTTGGTCTGAACTGGAACAATTCGTCTGAACGTCGCACGTCTGAACGTCGCACGTCGCAGGTTCCCGGAGAATGTTGTCAGATACGGCGGGCTGCACCAGTCCCTGCGGTATACTTGGTGCCGCCTTAATTACATGCTGGTCAGAGAAGAGAGAAAAGGAGACTACAGATGACAGACGCTCGGCAGATGATTGAAGAGCTGAAGAACTTCGATACTCCATCCATAACCAACGTTGTTGCAACCTATTCCCAACGTCCGGAATGTTTGGGTCTTTATAACCCCTGGAGCGAGAACTGGTATACCGATCACAGCGTCCGCTGTATATATCCAGAACTGGGGAGAAGGGTCGGGTATGCCGTCACCTCTGTCTATGGCCTGCCTGATCCCAACTTCGATCGCTTGAGCTTCGCGGATGCCATCGACGCTATGGAGCAGTCCCAGCAACCCACAATCTATGTTTTCCAGCAGAAGTTTCCTCCCGAGATCGCTGGCAAAGTAGGCCTCGCGGGTGGAAACATGACGGCGGCGATGAAGGCGGTGGGCTGTGTAGGAGCGATCTCCAACGGTCCCTCGCGGGACTTCGATGAGATACGATCAATGGATTTTCAGTATCTGTTGAGCGGTGCCACACCGGGACATGGGAACATGGCCATCCATGCCATCAATGTCCCTGTAAGTGTGGCGGGCATGGATGTCAGCCCGGGCGAGATCATCCACATGGATGAAAATGGTGCTTGCAAGTTCCCGGCGGACAAGCTGGAAGCCGTACTTACCAGAGCACGTGACCTGAGCGTAGTGGAGGAGGGCATGCAAGAGAAGTTCCGCCAGGCCAGATCGGCAGCTGACGTTCGTGAGGTGCTGATGGGGTCTGCCTACGGCTCCGAGAAGGAGTAAGGGTCTGTCAAAGGTCGGCGAAGACCGGGTGGCTGAGATACCTCTCGCCCAGGTCGCAGATCATGGCGACCACGCGGCGGCCCTCCCCTAATCTTTGCGCCAGTTGTAGCGCCGCCCAGCAAATGCTGCCGGACGAGATTCCGGTGAAGATGCCTTCTTGGCGAGCCAGTTGTCGGGTAATGCGCTGCGCATCTTCGAATTCGACGCAGACGATTTCGTCGAGGACGTCCCGGTTGAGCACCGGCGGGATGAATCCGGCGCCGATACCTTGAAGTTCGTGGGGCCCGGCTGCGCCACCCGATAGAACGGGCGAATCAGAGGGCTCGACAGCCACGATCAATACCTCGTCCAACTGCTCTTTGAGGACCTCACCCACGCCCGTGATCGTTCCTCCGGTGCCGACACCGGCGACAAAGCAATCAAGTCGACCTTCGGTCGCCTCCAGGATCTCGACGGCAGTAGTCGTGCGGTGGATGGCCGGGTTAGCGGGGTTCTTGAACTGCTGCGGCATGTAACCCTCGGCAAACTCGCTTACGAGTTCCTCGGCTTTCGCGATGGCCGCGCCCATGCCCTCGACCTCGGGAGTGAGTATGAGTTCGGCGCCCATCGCCGTGAGAACCCGCCGCCGCTCCAGAGACATGGTGTCCGGCATCGTCAGAATCAGGCGATAACCCATGACCGCGGAGGCCATCGCCAGTCCGATTCCGGTATTCCCACTGGTAGGCTCGATGATCACCGTTTTACCGGGTCGTATCCTTCCTTCCTCCTCCGCTTTCTTGAGCATGGCATGGGCGATTCGATCCTTTACGCTGAACATGGGGTTCAGCGATTCCAGTTTGAGAAGGACTTCTGCTGAGGGCTGCGGGTTCAGACGATTGACCCGGACCAGGGGGGTGTTACCGATAAGATCGAGGACACTGTTGGCTATGAGAGGGCGTTTGCATGGCATGCGTCCGTGAAAGCAAGTCTAACATCGGCGCCCAGGACGAGCAACCAACCGCCCCGGTGCTCGCGCCAAAGTGCATCGGTTACTTCCTGACAGACCCTTAGCCCGCATTTCTCATCGCTGGTCTACTGTGTCGCCGCAAACATCCGTCCTGGCTGCGTTACGCTCTCTCGGCCTCCTCGACGTACTGCACGAGTACGACTGCGGGGGCCTCGGTCGCAGGCCTTGCCAGGACGGCCCTTGCGGCGCCTCGCTACGACAAGCGATGAGAAATCCGGGTTAGTCAAACATACGATATCGAAAGAGGGCCCAGGTCGCCTTGATTCCGTCCCTCCATGTGATCTTCTTGCCGTCCTTGTAGGAGCGGCCGCTATAGGAAATCGGGGTCTCGTAGATCCGGTATCCCTTCTTGGCCACCTTCACGGTGATTTCTGGCTCAAAGTCGAAGCGATCTGACTTGATCGTGACCTCGTCGAAGATCTCTCGCCGAAAGGCCTTGTAGCAGGTTTCCATGTCCGACAGATTCAAGTTGGTGAGGAGGTTGGACAGGAGGGTCAGGAATCGATTTCCGGCGTAGTGCCAGAAAAAGAGAGCACGGTGAGGGCCACCCAGGAAACGGCTACCGTAGACTACGTCAGCCCGTCCGTCGAGGATGGGTTCCAGTAGCTGGGGATAGTCTTTGGGATCGTACTCCAGATCGGCATCCTGAATGAGAATGATCTCCCCAAGGGCATGGCTGATGCCCCTGCGGACCGCTGAACCTTTCCCCTGGTTGGGCTGCTGGAAAAGGACTCGGAGCTTGGCGATGGAGCCAGGGTCCCGGTCGAGGTTCTGCAGGATGTTGGCAGTCCCATCGGTCGAACCGTCGTCGACAACAATAATCTCCTTGTCGATGGGTACCGCATCGACCCTTCGAAGAGTCTCCTCGATGGTGGAGCTCTCATTGTAGACGGGAACGATAACACTCAATACGGGGGGGACGGTCATGGAGGCAGGACTACTTGACGCGACGAAGTAGAGTACGACGCTGGACCTTGATCAGCTTTGATTCATAGTGATGGATCTGTCCAAGGATCTCGTCTCGACGGTCTTCCAGACGGGCCAGATCAGCTTCGATCCTTTCCAACTCAGACTCAAGAAGACAAAGCTGAAGCTGGAGTGGCAGCCCTTTTTCCGGATCTACATTTTCCTGATTCATGAAGTCGGTACTGGAGCATAATACCCTTCACGGTGATTCAACTTCAACCCGCGCCGCTTTGCCCTGACTTCGACGGACCGAAAGGTACCGTCTCTTTCTTTATTGGAAGAGACATATCCGAGACTGTACTGGTTCTTGATCTCCTTGCTGATTTGAGAAAAGGCTTCGTGCAGTCGTTTGAGGTTTACCTTCGAGTTGTAGAAACGACCTCCTGTAGCCCGGGCGAATTTCTTCAGCTGCCCGAAGTCGGAATCGAAGCGGCGGCTCTTGACCCCGATCCCATAGATAACGACGTCGTTGATCTGCGAGGTTCTGATCGCCTCCTCTGCCTCGATTGTGCTTTGGGTGTCCGCTCCATCGGATAAGATGACCAGCACTTTTCGTCCTACTTCCTCACTGAGCAGATCCTCGACGCCCACCCAGATGGCGTCGTACAACTTGGTCGCCCCTCCAGCCCTCATTTCCAGAAGCGCCTCTTCTAAAAGCGGGATGTCGAAAGTGAAGTCCTGTGCCAGATTGATTTCGCTGTCGAACTGGACAATAGCCGCCATATCCTTGTTTTGGGTCATGGTCTGGCGCAGAAATTCGCTCGCTGCTTCCTGCTCGAAGTGCAGTTTGTCTTTGACGCTGCCGCTCGTATCGACCAGCATCAGGACCGAGAGAGGACGAGCCTTTTCACCGGTTTCATGGTGAAAGAAATCGATGTTCTGTTTTACCCCGTCCTCGTAGATCTCGAAGTCGTCTCGAGTCAAGTTGCGTATATACCGTTTACGCCGATCTTGCACCGTACACAAGACATCCACAACGTCGACGCTGGCGTGAATAGTGGGTTCGTCCTGGCCAGGTGCGCCGCCCCTGAGGGGACTCAGGAGAAGAGCCAGGATCAATCCCCAACGGAATGCGTGCATGCTGCTTACTCCCTTGCCTTTGACTTTGTCTGACCTCATCTTTCGGCCGCATCAGGGCATCGGCAAACGTTGCCGTATTTACGTTCCAGAGTTTCCAGTGTACTAAGTTTCCTCCACACACTTGGTAGTTGCCATATAGGTATAGATCGCGGAGGTGGTCAAACTGATCAAATCCCGAAAGGGGATTTCCAAACCAGTGATCGAAATACCGAGTTCGATGATCAGGGCAGGAGTCAGGCTGAAGACGGCAATCGTGAGGTAGAAGCGGAAAGGGAAACGAACCTTGTAGCGGGACGTCACTGACATGGCCAGCAGTGAGAACATCAGCGCCATGATGAGCTTGAATATGAGAGTGGCGAAGAGCAAGACAGAGCAGGCGATAGGAAAGTAGGCCCATTTGAGCAGGGCGATCCACTCCCTGAGTTGCTGTTGTCCGAGCTCGAAGGAACCGTAATCGGCCCAGAAAAGCGTCTGTGTCATTCCCTGCTGACGCAACACGAATGAGTCTTTGGTGAGCAAGGCGGCGGGATCACCAAAGCTGTCCAGGTTGTCGTAGGTGCCGGTGGTGTCAAAGACGAAGGTGAAAGCGGTTTCGCCCCAATAGGTCTTGACCAGAGGCTGTTTTGCCTGGATCTTGAGTTCACCTTCTTCCACCACCAGGGGTGGGACATTCTCTTCGAGCCAGAGGGTAAGGTCCTGGACCGTAGATCCATAGTGCCAGGCGTAGCTGAGAGTCAGGATCACTGCAGCGTGGCAGCTGAGGTAGAGTAGATAAAGGAGTGTACGGTAAAGGGGCTGTTCCAGCACCGTCCGGTAGAAGGGGAATTCAGTGACGGCCCAGTATGCCTTGCGGTAAAAGCCCAGGATTCCCGGCGTCGGAGAACTTGGGCCACCTTCTGGAGCTTCGAGCATGTTTATGGGAGGGAGCACTTAGGCGGGTTGGGATGCAGTGTCAGCGTAGTAGAGTATCCGGTTGCAGCTTTCACAGGTGACGATTCTCAGGCTGGCCTTTACTTCGGTAAAGAGCTGGGGCCGCAGCCTAACGTTGCAAGCCTGGCAGGATTGGTCCGTCACTGCTACCAGGGCCACTCCGTCCCGTGCAGTGGCTATTCTGCGGTACTGTTCCAGCAGCGACTGGGAAATCTGCTTTTCCAACAGGTTTCGCTGGTTCTGGAAATCGGTAACTTGAGTCTCCGATTCAGAGACGAAGGACTCCAACTCTCGTCTTCTCGCGGACACCTGAGCCGTTTTTTCCTTCAGCTGTTTTTGGGTTTGCTCTGCCTGCTGCTCGAGGACATCCGTCCTTATCATGTGTTCGAGGATCTCATCCTCCTTGGCGGCAATCGCTCCCTCGGCATTGGAGATCTCGTGCAGCATTGCCTGGTACTCGCGATTGGTCTTCACTTCCATGAGCTGATTCTTGTACTTGGACAGCTGTTCTTTCAGCAATTCGACGTCACCCTCGAGTCCTCTCCGCTCCTTGGCGGCTTGATCGATCTGCTCTTGGATCTGCTCCAGGTTCCTGGTGCTTTCTTCGAGGGTGAGGTTGGCGCCTTCAATTTCGTCGGGCACCTCCCCGACTTTTCGCTGGATCTGACCGATCTTGATGTCCAATTCCTGTAGTTCGACGAGTCCCTGCAATTCAGAATTCAACCTAGTGCTCCGTCCCATAAATACGATGAGGTTTGTGGCGAGCGCGACGGCGTCGAGTTCGCGAAGCGACGACGAACTCGATGCCTTGTATCTTGAAGGAGGAGCGACAAAGAAATCGGCCCGTCCCGTCGCCACCCGTAGGGCGGATGGGGGTTGTGGACGATCTCTGCAGTTGGTCGCATCGACCCCGTTAGTCGTCGTCGAAGATGGCCAAGCATCGTCTTCCTCTCCCTGCCTTGATCTCGCCTCACAAGCCCCATCTGCAAACCTCATCGCATTTATGGGACGGAGCACTAGCTCCCGACGAATCCCAATGCTGGGCAGAATCCCCAGGTCAAATGGTACTGCCAAGCATTGGTGATTGGGCCCAGTAGGACTCGAACCTACGACCAACTGATTATGAGTCAGACGCTCTAACCAACTGAGCTATGGGCCCATGGTTCTCTAGCGGGCGCTCGCAAGGACGCCCGCAGTCAGTCACCGGCCGATATCTCGCCAGATGACAACTAATAGGAGATCTGAGACAGCTCCCCCAAAAAAAAAGGGCGTTTCGAGAACGCCCTTCTTCATACCCCTTCCCGTCCGTTGGTTTCAAGGAAGTTCTTTAACTTCCGACTCCGGGATGGGTGGCGTAGCTTGCGGAGGGCTTTTGCCTCGATTTGACGTATGCGCTCTCGGGTGACGCAGAAGCGCCGGCCTACTTCTTCCAAAGTGTGTTCGCTTCCGTCACCGATCCCAAACCTCATCCTGATCACCTGCTCCTCCCTCGGTGTGAGGGTTTTCAGGACGGCGGCAGTCTGCTCTTTCAGGTTTAGATTGATCACCGCCTCTGCCGGCGAGGTAACGCCCCGGTCTTCTATGAAATCACCGAGATGGCTGTCCTCTTCTTCACCGATGGGAGTTTCCAGCGAGATGGGCTCCTGGGCGATCTTCAGGATCTTCCGCACCTTGCCGACGGCGATCTCCATCTTTTCGGCGATCTCCTCGCAGGTCGGCTCACGACCGTACTCCTGTACCAGGGCGCGCGAGGTTCGGATCAGCTTGTTGATGGTCTCGATCATGTGGACCGGGATCCTGATGGTTCGGGCCTGATCGGCTATGGCTCGTGTAATCGCCTGGCGAATCCACCAGGTCGCATAGGTGGAGAACTTGTACCCTCGGCGGTACTCGAACTTGTCGACAGCTTTCATGAGTCCGATGTTGCCTTCCTGGATCAGATCCAGGAACTGAAGTCCTCGGTTGGTGTACTTCTTGGCAATTGAAACCACCAGGCGCAGATTGGCTTCGACCAGCTCCTTCTTCGCGATGTCGGCTTCCAGCTCCCCTTGCTTGATCGTAGCCAGGGTCCGCTTCAGCTCTGTGGGTCCGGCCAGGACTTCGTCCTCGATTTCGCGCATGTCCTTGTCGATTTCGCGAAGGCGAAGCTTTACCTTCTTGGCGTCATCCAGCTTGAGAGGCGATTCTTGAAGCTTCTTGAGCTTCTTGCCCTCCTGATCTAGCGCCACGATGCGGTCCACGGCGTTCTTTATGACGTCAACCAGCCGCTCGGAGGTCTGAACATTCAGTTCAAGGGACTGGATGTGACGCGCAATCGGAATACGGTAGCGGGCAAGTTGGGAGAGGAGTTTCTTGTATTCGGACGACTCCTTCTTGCGTTTCTTTGCGGTTTGCAGCCGTTTTCGGATCTTCCAAGCCTCTTCTTCCAGCTCGGTGATCTCGTCGACGCGTGACAGGACCCCATCAACGCGGGCTTTGTAGACTGCTTCGGTGATCTCGTCCTCGCTGAAAGTGACCAGCGTCTTGACGTTGAGTCCTCCTTCTCTGAGGTTCTCTCCGTATCTGAGGATCTCGGCAACGACTACAGGAGAACGCGACAATGCCCTGAGAACCGTCTTTTTCCCCTTCTCGATTCGTTTGGCAATTGCGACCTCACCCTCGCGTGTCAGCAAGGGGACGGTGCCCATTTCCCGTAGGTACATGCGCACCGGATCGTTGGTCTTTTCCAGATTTGCTTCCGATGGCTCTGCCTCTGGCCCTCCCTCCCCAGCCTTGGGTCGAGTCCGTTTCTGGACCACCTCGAAATCCTCTTCGGAATCAATGACCTCGATTCCGGCGTCACCGAAGAGGTAAAAGATGTTGTCCAGATCCTCCGAGGAGTGGATGTCGTTGGGGAGAAAGTCGTTGACTTCGTCGTAAAGAAGGTAGCCCTTCTCCTTACCCAGGGTAATGAGCTCCTTGACGCCGTCGTACTTCTCTTCTATGGAAAGTCTCTCTTCTTCGTCCCTCATGCCTCCGAATTCCCCTGCTATTATACAGAATTAACTTGCATCTTCTTCCGGATCTCCTCTTTTTTTAGAAGAAGTTCTTCGAGTGTGGCCGAATCCGCTCCGCTCTGCTCCTCGTCTCTGATTTTTTCCTGGATCTCACGGCTCAGGTGTTCGAAGTGTTTTCGCTGTAGCGCCAGAATGCTGCTCGAAACGATCTCCTGAGAGAGAGGCTCATAGCTGGACCCGAAAGCCAGCTTCTCGACTTCAGCCATCTCTGCCTCGTCGAGAAGGGGCCTGAGTTTAGCGACTGAGATCTCGTCCTCTTCCGCTTTCAACTTGAAGATGGCCTCGAAGACTCTTTGTGCTTGCATCCCGTTGAACCAGTCTGGTTCCACACTTTGAAACACGAGGTGTGAGTAGTCCTTCTCCAGGGATGCCCAGATCAATGTCTTCTCGGCCGGCGTCAAGGCTCCCCAGCCAGAAGATTGTGGCGACGGCAGGACCTGCTCTCTCGATCGAGGTCTGGTCCTTCGCATTTCGGACAGAATCAGATTCTCATCGAGGTGCAACCTGGAAGCGACTCGCGCCACATACTCCGCACGCTCGATCTGATTGGGTAGTCGTATCAGGTGAGGCAGGATCTGACGAACAATCTCTTGTTTACCCTGGGGACTCGAGGGGGCCTCTTGTTGCCCGGTGAGATAGGACAACATGAAATCGATATAGGGTGTCGCCGAATCCAGTTTTGCCTGGTAGGCGTCCGCACCTTCGCTTAGAAGAAAACTGTCCGGGTCCTGTCCACTGGAGAGCTCAAGGATGCTGACATCGAAACCCTGATTCAGGAAAAGGTCTATGGAACGCACTGTCGCACTCATCCCAGCAGAATCAGGGTCGTAGCTCACAACTACTCTGCGAGTGTAGTGTCCCAGCAGCTTGACCTGGCCAGCCGTCAGACTCGTGCCCAGCGAGGCCACCACGTTCCGAAAGCCAAACTGAAAAGGGACGACGCAGTCGAAGTAACCCTCGACCAGAATGGCACAACTCTCTCTACGGATCTCCATCCGCGTTGTATCCAGAGCGTAAAGGTTGCTGCCTTTGCTGTAAAGGATTGTCTCGGGGGAATTCAGGTACTTGGGAACTCCGTCGCCCAGGATTCTTCCGCCGAAGGCGATGGCTCTCCCACTCAAGTCACGAATGGGGAAAATGATGCGTTGGCGAAAGCGCTCATACTGTTGTCCACCCTGACCTTCTTTGATCAGGCCGCAGGCAAGGAGTTCTTTTTCCTTGAAGCCAAGGTCATGGAGATGCCGTCCAAGTTGTCCCCCGCCAGGCGCATACCCGAGGCCGAACTGCTCCTGGGTGGACGGATCGATTTGCCGTTTCTGCAGGTAGAGACGCGCCTCCCTTGCCGCCGCCGAGTTTTGCAGACAGCTGGTGAAGAAATCGGATGCCGCCCCCATGATCTTGTGATGCAGTTTTCGTTGCTTGGCTTCGGCATTCTCGCTCTCGTCGCGCCGGGGTAGGGTGACTCCGGTTCGCTCAGCTAGAAACTCAACAGATTCGTAGAAACCGATATTCTCGATGAGCATCACGAACTTGAAGACATCCCCCCCTACACCGCAGCCAAAACACTTGAAGATCTGCTTGCTTTCGCTGACCAGGAAAGAAGGCGTCTTCTCGTGGTGAAAGGGGCACAGCCCAGCGTGGTTGGTGCCACTCTTTCTTAGTTGAACGTATCCGCCTACCAGGTCAATGACGCTGAGACTGTTGCGGATCTGCTGAAGTAACTGGTTATCGAATCTCATGACGCTCTTTCATGCCGATTGGATTCAAGTCGAGTGGATTCAAACCGAGTGGATTCAAACTAGCTCGACAAGAGTTACGCCGCCTTCCACGCGGGAGTCCCGAACCTGGGGGTGTTCTCCCAGGAATTCTCCCAGGGCTGCCTTGAGTCTCCCTGTACCGAAACCGTGAATAATGCGCACCGCCGACAGCTCGGAAAGTAACGCCCGATAGAGGAACTTATCAGTTTTTGTCAGCGCCTCTTCCACCCTGAGTCCGATCAGGTTCAATTCCGATTGCACCTCTTCTACCACATCCAGGGTTACGTTGGGGGGAAGTGTTCTCGATTCTTGCTGGGGAGGTTTTTCCAACTGGTCCAGGGAGGTGGAGACACGCTTTCCTTCGATATCAATCACGGCTTCCCCGTTTTCGAGTGCCACCACGACGCCGGGCTTCCGGAAGAACGTATGAAAAACACGATCTCCTTTGGATAGTTCTAGAAGAGTCCCGGCCGGTTCGGGTCCCTTGGTCTGCTTCGCCATCTTTTGACGAAACGCTTCTCTCAACCCAGCCTGTTTGCTTTGCGCCTCCCGCCGGAGACGTCGAGCCTCGGTCTGATCCTCTAGCTTTCTAATGAACTTTCCAGTTTCCAGCTTGAACTGATCAGCCCATTCTCCCAGCAGGCGCTCAAGCTCGCTTTGCCGCTTCTGCTCATTCTTTTCAAAGGCCTGATCGAGCTGCTCTTCCTTCGATTTGAGCGATGCCGATTGACGACGCAACTCCTCTGTTTCCTCACGCTGCTGGGCCAATTCGGTTCGTAGGTGCTCCAGATATCGCTCCGTCTGAAGCTCGGCCGGATCGAGCAACTGGCGAGCCCGATCAACCAGCTCCGGAGCAAGGCCCAGCTGCCCGGCGATCTCCAGTCCGCTGCTTTCACCAGCGAGGCCGAATTCCAGCTCATACGTCGGTTTCAAGTCCACTGGATCGAGAAGAACGCTCGCGTTCACGATTCCCGGAGTGGTGGAAGCGAATTGCTTGACGGCCGAATGATGCGTTGTGGCGGCTAGCAGGCCGGAGCGCTTCGAGAAGAACTCGATGATGGCAATACTCAAAGCCGAGCCGTGAACCGGATCGGTACCCGTTCCCAGCTCGTCCAGAAGAACCAGACTGGAAGGACCCACCTGTTCAATGATGCTGCGCAAGCGCATGATATGGGCGGAAAAAGTGCTCAGCTTCTGAGCAATAGACTGGTGATCTCCAATGTCTGCCAACACCTGATCCAGGATCGGAATCTGGGCGTTCGCGGCGGGTACCGGTAGGCTCGACAGGGCCATCAGCGCCAGGAGTCCTATCGTCTTCAGAGCCAAGGTCTTGCCGCCCGTATTGGGTCCACTGATTAGCAGGACCCTATGATCAGAAGTTAGCTGAACCGAAATCGGCACGACCTCTTCGTCGCCCAACGTCTCCATTAGGAGTGGATGGCGCGCATCCTCAAGGGTCAACTGGTTGGACTCCACGAGTTGTGGTGCCACACATCGATATTCGTTGGAGAACTCAGCAATGGCGAAGGAGGCATCCACCTTCGCCAGAATTTCTACGGTGGAACCGAGCGACTCCTGATGGATTCTGAGGTCGTCACTGAGGCGAAGCAGGATCTTACGAATGATTTCCTGTTCCTGCTCCTGGTAGTAGATGCATTGGTTGTTGAGGGTTATCTCGGGCAGGGGTTCGATGAAGAGCGTCGCTCCAGAGGAGCTGGTGGTATGGACGACACCGGGAAACTCCTTTTGGTGTTCGCTTCTGACGGGCAGGACAAAGCGGTGGTTCCTGAGGGTGAGGAAGGGCTCATCAATCAGATACTTCGCTTTGGGACCGTTCAAGTAGCGGTTGAGCTGTTGCTGGACCTTTTTTCGGGCTTCAGTCTGCTTTTTGCGAGCGTTGGCAAGCTCGGGGTCCGCGTCGTCACGCACCTCCCCCTTGGAAGTCAAGACGCGCTCAATCCGGTCGACCAGGATCCCCAGATCCGGAATGGGAGCCAACATTCGACGAAGCTGGGGCCAGCGATCCTTCTTCAGAGCGCTGCTCAAACCCTGGCCTGTTTTCAGGATCTGAAGTATGTCCAGCAGTTCGCTGGGGTCCAGGATCTGGCCCTGAACGGCGAGGCTGGCAAGTAGCGGTCGAGAATCCGGTAGCGTCCGGAAGCTGGGCCGCGCCACCTCGGCAATGTATGCTGCGCATTCTGTAATTGACGCCAGCCCATCCTCGATCGCAGCACGGTCGGTTGAGGGTCTGATGCGAGAGATGGAGGTCTTGCCCTCAGGGCTGTGGGCGAACGCTTCCAGTATGGCCAGGACGCGGGGAAACTCGAGCAGCGAAAGAGTCTCTTGGTCCATGGCGGTGTGGTCAAAGGTCAAACGTTAAACGTTGCAGGTTGCAGGTTGCAGGTTGCAGGTTGCAGGTTGCAGGTTGCAGCCTCATTGTTTTCGGCGGCAGCTTTTCTACGACAGTCAAGAAGAGTTTGAATGACTCGAAGAATCTCGGGGGCCACGAAACCTGCAACCTGCAACCTGTAACCTGTAACCTCCGACCCGCAACCCTATCCAGTCGCAGCCCTTTCCCGGTTGATCAGGCTCGCAACATACCCGGCCCCGAACCCGTTATCGATATTGACTACGGCAACACTGCTGGCGCAGCTATTGAGCATGCTCAAGAGGGCGGCGAGTCCGCCGAAGGAAGCGCCGTAGCCCACACTGGTGGGCACCGCGATGATGGGTAGATCGACGAGTCCACCGACCACGCTGGGGAGGGCTCCCTCCATGCCTGCGACAACGATGGCGACGGTACACGAGTCCAGGAGCTTCCGCTGACTCAGGATGCGGTGTAGGCCCGCCACCCCAACGTCATAGCAGGGAACGGCTTCGTTTCCCATGATCCGGGCGGTCACGAGAGCCTCCTCGGCCACTGGAATATCCGCGGTGCCGGCGGCGAGAACTGCGATACTGCCCCTCCCCAGGGAGCAGGGCTCGCGGACCACGGTCAGGGCCCCACTATCAGGATAGTGGGACACGTCGTCGTAGGCCTGCTTCATGTGCTCGGCCACTTCTTCGCTGGCAGAGGTGATCAAGAGGTTGGGGTGTTTCTTCAGGATCGCTGCGGCGATCCCGCTCACTTGCTCGGTGGTCTTGCCTCGGCCGAAGATGACCTCGGGAAAGCCGTGCCGCAGACCGCGGTGATGGTCCACTTTGGCGAACTCGAGGTCCTCGTACGGAAGGTCGTGTAGAAGTTCCAGGACTGCCTCTTCATCGAGTACACCTTCCTTGAAACTCCGTAGCGCCTTACGGATGACGTGGGCCGTCGTCATTGTTGCTGGGGTTGTTCCTGCTTCTCCTGCTCCTGGTCCCGAAGCACGGCCCGGCGGCTCAGGCGAATCTTGCCCTGGTCGTCGACGTTGAGCACCTTGACCAACATCTTGTCCTTCTCTCGGACCTCTCTTCGGATATCCTCGATCCGGTGGTTGGCGACTTCGGAAATGTGGAGGAGTCCCTCCGTGCCCGGCAGGATTTCGACAAAGGCGCCGAAGTCCACTACCTTCACAACCGTGCCTAGATAGGTTTTGCCCACTTCGGCGGTAGCCGTGATTGCTTCGACCCTCTCGATCGCTCTCTGTGTCGCCTCGCTGCTGGTGGAGGCAATGCGGACGGTCCCGTCGTCCTCGATGTCCATCTTGACTCCGGTTTCTTCGACGATGCTCCGGATCATCTTGCCTCCGGGGCCAATCACCGCGCCGATTTTCTTCACCGGGATCTGGATCGTCACGATCCTGGGAGCCAGTTGCGAGATTTCTTCTCTAGGCGCGGACAGCGTCTCCTGCATCTTGTCGAGGATATGGAGACGGCCTTCCCTGGCCTGGAGCAGGGCTTCGCTCAGGATCTGACGAGTGACTGAGGGAATCTTGATATCCATCTGCAGAGCGGTGATCCCATCCCGGCTACCTGCCACCTTGAAGTCCATGTCTCCATAGTGATCCTCGAATCCGGCGATGTCGGAAAGGACGGCGTACTTGTCCCCTTCCTGGACCAGACCCATGGCGACCCCGGCGATCGGGGTGCGAATGGGCACGCCCGCGTCCTGCAGGGCCATGATGCCGCCGCAGACCGTAGCCATCGACGAAGATCCGTTGGATTCAAGGATGTCCGAGACGACTCGGATGGTGTATGGGAAGTCCTCGTCTGAGGGAAGAATCGGTTTGATGGCTCGTTCGGCCAGCGCCCCGTGTCCGACTTCGCGCCGACCGGGACCTCTCATGAAGGAAACCTCTCCCACGCTGAAGGGTGGGAAATTATAGTGCATCAGAAAACGCTTGGAGCTTGCGCCCATCAAATTGTCGAGCCTTTGAGCGTCTTCTCCCGTACCTAGAGTGACCGTTGCCAGTGCCTGGGTTTCCCCTCGTGTAAAGAGAGCCGATCCATGGGTGCGGGGAAGCAGGCCGAGCTCTATGCTGATGGGACGAATCTCGTTGAAGGACCGGCCATCGGGACGGCGCTTGTTTTCCAGAAGTTCGGTTCGAAAGATCTTTTCTTTAAGTTTGTCGAAGATGATTTTGGCTTCGGCCCGCTTGCCGGGATCGTCCTCCGGAAAGGACTCCACGATCTCCTTCTTGTAGGCGGACATGCGGTCCTCACTGATCAGCTTGCCGGGAGTCTGCATAGCCTCCAGAATCTTGCCGCTAGCCTGCCCCTCGATGACCCTTTCCAGTTCGGTGTCGACGGGGACTGCTTCTATGCGACGTTTGTCGATGTTGAAGCGGCCAGCCAACTCCTCGATGGCATTGACGATGGGTAGGATGCCCTTTTGATGCCCGTACTCGATGGCTTCGATGACCTTTTCCTCGGAGAGCTCAGCTATTCCGGCCTCGACCATCACGATACCGTTTCTGGTCCCAACCACGATCAGGTTCAAAAGGCTCTCTTCCATCTGGCTGAGCTTGGGGTTGAGAACGAATCGATCGTCTACCAACCCAACCCTGACCGCTCCGATGGTATCTGAGAAGGGGATGTCTGAGAGCACCAGCGCTGCTGAGGCGCCATTGATCGCCAGCACATCCGGTTCGGAGTCGGGTTCCGCCGACAGAACCATTGCCACGATTTGGGTTTCGCAGCGGTAGCCGGCAGGGAAGAGGGGACGGATAGGTCGATCGATCAATCTACACGTCAGGACTTCTCTCTCACCAGGCCGCCCCTCGCGTTTGAAGAAGCCCCCCGGAATCTTTCCGGCCGCATAGGTGTATTCCCGATAGTCACAGGTCAGCGGAAAGAAGCTGATCCCTTCTCTCGGCTCTTTCTGCCCGCACGCGGTTACGAGGACAACGCTCTCGCCGAAGCGAACTACGACGGACCCATCGGCCTGCTTGGCCAATTTGCCGGTTTCAATCGATAACGGACGCTCGCCCAACTGTACGCTTACTGTCTCTGCCATTTTCACTGTTCCTTTGGATTGTGTCTTTCCTGTCCTGTCCCAGGGGGTCTGCTTGCTGGTAGAGGAGAAGAGAGAATCGGTTTAGCACGGTTTCTGAAAACTGGGAGCCCGACAATGGAGGGGCCGAGCGGAGGGCCTGTCAGCCAGGTTACGGAGTGAGCCTACGGCTTACTTCCGAATTCCCAACCGATCGATAAGCTCTTTATATCGATTGAAGTCCAGTCGTCTGAGGTAGTCCAGGAGACGCCGGCGTTGGCTCACGAGTTTCAAGAGTCCACGCCGGGAATGATGATCCTTTTCGTGGGTCTTGAAGTGCTCTGTGAGGTAACTGATTCGGTGACTCAGGAGGGCAACCTGGACCTCGGGCGAGCCCGTGTCGGTTCCGTGCAGTTGGTAATCTTTGATCAATCCGCCTTTTAGCTCTGTTGTATACATTTTCCTCTAAATCGGAACCAATTTAGCAGAAAAGGGATGGGGAAGTAAACCGAAGTAGGCAGTTGGCTTCCGGAAGGGAGCTATTTGAGTCGGAATCACCGGGATGGGTCGTCGGCTGGTTTCCTCATTCAGAATCAGGTTCGTCACCCTTTACCGAGCCAGTAAACCCCCGCGGCGCTCCGTGGATGGAAAGATGCGAGGTCATCAAGTCGGGAGACACAAACCTTCCCTCGATTCGCCTCTTATAGTTGCGATAAAGGCGGGCCGCCTGTCCCACGCCCACGTAGAGGGGCACCAGACTGTGAAGGAAGACCACCGGTGTGGGGACTTGATAAGCATCATTGATCAGGATCAGGACTTGAAACAGCACGACGCTGCCCAAGATGCCGAGCGGCATTGATCTCTCCAAGGCCTCTTTCAAAGGGAAAGCATCGGCCCTGTCTACATTGAGGAAATCCCGCCATCTCCGCCAGATCAACAGAGTAGTCGCAACGGTCAGCAAGAGAATGGACAGTTGCAAGAATCTTCTCCTCTGGTGGTAGCACTGATGTCTTCGTCAGGTTCGATGAGTCGGTACCCCCCGTGCATAGTTCGCAGGCGAAGGTCATTTGATAATTCGGAAGAGCGACTCGGCTTTCTCTGTTTCTACCATCTCCAGTGCAGCCCACTGAACGGGTGAACGGAATCGAAACGACAAGGGTTCCATATACCCGTACCGATGATGGTTACTGGCCGGCAGTGTCTGAAGAGAGACCCTGGCTGGAGTTGTGGTGTTGCTCTCTTCGGCGACAACGCGATTGAACGGGAAAGCCGAGTGACTCTTTCGGAAAGAAGCTCCACAAGCCACGACTTGACTAGCATTGATGTCGAGATATACTTACTTAGTAAGACAAAATAATCACGAAAAGAAATGACCATGCGAACATCCAAAACAATTACATTCTCTCTCCCGCCTGAAATAGTTGAGGAGGTTGAGATCGCACGAAAAGCTGAGCGACGTACTCGCTCTGAACTTGTTCGAGAAGCTCTTCGCTACTATTTAGCGCGAGCTGTTGTCGTCCAGGCCACCCCAGAGGAGGAAGAGGCAATTCTTCGTGGCCGAGCGCAAGCAGCTCGCGGGGAAGTTATAAGCTTAACCGAAATACTTAATGACCTGGAAACTACAAACCACAAGAGACGTCCAAAAGTTACTCAGAAAGTTTCCCGCTAAAGACCGCGAACGAATTGTCAATGCGTTTAAGAAACTTGAGAACAATCCGTTCGGCGGTGACATTGTTCGACTACGCAAAGGCAAAGCTACTTGGCGCCTGCGGGTAGGAAGTTACCGAATCTTTTTCGACCTCTACGACTCAACCCTCATCGTGTTGGTCGTGGCGGTCGAGCGTCGAACCAGCACGACCTACTGAGCTAGGTTGGCGGTTGCTGCGACCAGGTCGCGTCGTTTGTACTGTTTCCAGAGATGAGGATAAGGAGGTTTTCTGATGCGACGAATCTTGATTCCTAAACTCGCCGTAACCATCGTTCTCTCTGCGGCCTTTTTGGGTACCACCTCCATGAGCATGGGGGGTAGGGGGTAGCAAAGGCAAGAAAGTCTTCGAAAGCGAGCAGTGCAGTCAGTGTCACACGGTCTCCTCCGCTGGGATCAAGGCCAAGACAGCGGATGCGAATAAGAAGGGACCCCACCTGACTGGCGTCGGGGAGAGGTTCGAGGCCGAATGGATCGGCAAGTACATCAAGAAGGAAGCGAACAAGAAGGGCAAATCCCACACCAAGCCGTTCAAGGGCTCCGACGAAGAACTTCAAGCCCTTGTCGACTGGCTGCTGGAGCAGAAGGCGGTGGGATGATGAATGACATGAGTGGGTGTTTGTCACGAGCTGTCAGTGGACAAGCAGTGGGACACGTTTGAGTCGGGAAAAGATTGTCTTGCTGTTGATGAAGGGTAAGGCTTTGACTTGAAGCCCTCCCGAGTGATCTAGGGTACCCTCATCAGCCTATAAATCGCGACATCACGACACTTGTCTCAATCCCTCTCAAAAACCGCCTCCTGAGAAGCCCCACAATCCCCGATCGCAGCTCGATTCTGACCAAACCACCCCGCCCTTGACAGATTTCTGGTGGTTGCTACAATGAAATCAATCAATATTAATCAATCTTAATCAGGAGGGAATTTGAGAAAGGCCACCACTCCCGTGGTTCACCGTATAGCCATAACCAAAGCGCGCATTAACCTTGGCCAACTGGTCAAGCGCGTCCACCTCAACAAGGAATATTTCATCCTGGAAAAGGACGGAATTCCTGTTGCCGGCATCATAGATGTCGACGGGCTCGAGGATTATCTCGAGCTTCAGAACCCAGAAGTGCATCGCCAGATTGAAAAGAGTAACGAGGACATTCGCGCCGGCCGAACCCGTCCAGCCAGAGATCTTCTGTCGGAATTCGACAGCCCACCCAAGAGAAAAACTCGCCAGCGTCAGAAGGCGTGACGCCAGCTTTTCCTATTGAGATTACCAGACACTTTGAACGCGCTTTTAGGAAGCTGGTCAAAATGCATCCCGAACTGTCAGGCCACTATGCCGAAGCGATCACCATTCTCGAGCTCAATCAGGCTGTCAAGCGTAATCGTGAGCGATTTCCCGAGGACTTCATGTTTCAGCTTACCTGGGATGAGGCCGGTGAAGTTTTGAGGTCACAAATTGTGACCTTGAAGCGTGGGCAAAACGTCAAGTACCAGCCTTATGCTTTCACACAAGAAGGTGTTGCCATGCTCTCTGGTGTCCTTCGCAGCGAGCGCGCCGTGCAGGTCAACATTCATCATGCGAGCCTTTGTCCGGCTGCGGGAGGTTCTGGCGACCCACAAAGACCTGGCTCGCAAGCTGGAGGAGCTCGAGAAGAAGGTCTCGGTGCACGACCAGAGAATCACCGCAGTCTTTGAAGCGATCAAGGAGCTCTTGGAGCCAGGAGAGCTACCCAAGCGCCAGCAGATTGGGTTCAGGCAGGGAAGGACCGGGATTCGTGATCATCTGAGCGAACCCGCTCTGTCAGAAGCCCTACAATCGCCGACCGCAGAGTAGGGGAGGGGAGAGCATAGGCTTTCCCCTGCATAATCTCACATTGTCCGATGCAGAAGCAGGAAAAGTCCGTAACCCCAACCCGGTTTGCCGGTTCCTCAAGGTCGGTTCAGCCAGAACGCGCTTTGGGATGGGATTCGCGGTAGATCTTGAGTAGTTGCTCGATGGATAGGTGGGTGTACTTCTGGGTCGAGGAGAGACTCTCGTGGCCCAGCAGCTCCTGGATGGATCTGAGATCGGCACCGTTGTTGAGCAGGTGGGTGGCGAAGGAGTGTCGAAACAGGTGGGGGTGGACGTCCAGCAGAAGGGCTCCCTTCAGGACATATTGATCTAGATTGCGTTGGAAGGAGCGGGCGGTGAGACGTCCGCCTCGCAGGTTCAGGAAGAGGGGGCTGAGTTCTTGCAGGGTTGCCCCACGTTTGAGCAGGCTTCCTCTTACCGGCAGGTAGGACTTCAGGGATTCGTAGGCCTTTTCTCCGAACGGCACCAGCCGCTCTTTCTTTCCCTTTCCTCGAACCTTGATCAGTCGCTGATCCAGTGACAGGTCCTCCAGATTGAGCTGGACCAGTTCGCTCACGCGCACGCCGCTGGCATAGAGCAGTTCAAGCATGGCGTGGTCGCGGATACCCCGGGCGCTCCCCGTATCCGGAAGCTGGAGCAGGGTGTCTACTTGCCCGGTGGACAAGAATCGAGGCGTTTTCTGGGGCAATCGGGGCGTGCTCACCAGCTTGGCGGGATTCTTCTGGATCTTTCCCTCGCGATGCAGGTAGCGGAAGAAGGACCTCAGGGCCGATAGTTTCCTGGCGATTGACGTTTTCTGGTTGCCCTTCTGGTGGAGGTGACTCAGGAAATCGCGCACGGTAATGTGATCGATCTGTTCCAGTCGGAGGGTGCGCTCCGATCTGCCCGCCATCAGATAGTCGATGAATTCTGCCAGATCTCGCGAGTAGTTCTTGACCGTGTGAGGCGAGTAGTTTTTCTCGTACTTCAAATGAGAGAGGAAGAGATCCACCGATTCCTGCATAGGAAGAACTCCGATCCCTTATTCCGATCCCTTATACAGACTCTAAACTTTCCTTGGCCTGATATTGTAGGCCTTCAGTTTTCGGTGGAGGTGGCTGCGTTCCATGCCGATCTCGGCCGCTGTTTTGCTTATGTTGCCGTCGTGTTGAACGAGTTTCGCTTCCAGGAAGCGGCGCTCGAAGTCCGCCCTGGCTTCCTGCCAGGTGGCTCCCAGCTCCTGCTCATTTGAAGGCTCCGGACCTTCGAGAATCGAATCGGGGAGATCCGATAGACCAATTTCGCCGCCTGGGACCATGATCACCCAACGCTCTACCATATTCCTGAGTTCCCGTACGTTGCCGGGCCAACGGTAGCGATGAAGCCGCTCCAGGACCTCGGGAAGGATCAGTTTCCTGGGCTTCCCATAGCGGGGACAAAAGAGGTCCATGAAGTAGTCGAGAAGTTCCTGAATATCCTCGCTTCGCTCACGAAGGGATGGCACCTCGAAGGGAATAACGTTCAGCCGGAAGAAAAGGTCTTCTCGAAAGGTTTCCTTCTCGATTGCCTTTTCCAGGTCCTGGTTGGTTGCGGCAATGACTCGAACATCAACCTCTGCTGGCTGACTCCCACCTATCGGGTAGAATCGCTGATCCTCCAGGGCACGCAGCACCTTCGCCTGTGTCTTCAAGCTCATGTCGGCCACTTCGTCCAGGAAAAGAGTGCCCCGGTCGGCTAGCTCGAATTTCCCCTTCCGAGTTTCGGTAGCGCCGGTATAGGCGCCCTTGACGCTCCCGAACAGCTCGCTTTCTATGAGCTCATCCGGAATCGCGGCACAATTGACCTCGACAAACGGCTCGTCCTTCCTGTTGCTGCTCAGATGGAGCAGTCGAGCTACCAGCTCCTTGCCGGTCCCGTTCTCGCCGTAGATCAGGATGCGACCTTCCGTCGGAGCGGCATACGCCACCTGTTGACGCAGCGCCTGCATCGGGACGGATGTCCCGATCATGTTGGTCTCCTGCCGGATGAAACTCTTCAGGCTTCGATTCTCTTCCTCCAGTCGCTTCTGCTTGAGCGCATGTTCCAGGACCAGGACGACCTTCTGTAGAGAAAGCGGTTTCTCCAGGAAATCGAAAGCTCCGGATTTTGTGGCCTGGACTGCGGTCTCGATCGTACCGTGCCCCGAGATCATGACGACGTATTGGGTCGGTCTCCGACTGCGAACCTCCTGAAGAACCCGGATGCCATCCTTTCCCGGCAGCCAGACATCGAGGAAGATGATGTCGTAGGGCTTCTGTTCGACCAGTTTGATGCACTCTTCACCGGTGGAGACGCTGTCCACCAGGCACTCCTCATCCTGGAGAACTGCACCCAGAGTGGTGCGAACGCCCTCTTCGTCATCGACTATCAGCAGCTTTGCCTTACTCATACACTTCGCTGCGTGCGGAACTTCCTGCCACCCAGAACCGGACGATTCAAGATCGATTCTACGAGAGGGGAAGCTCCATGATGAAGCGAGTTCCTTCTGGATGATTCGGTTCTGCCCGAATGAAACCGTTGTGTTCGGAAACGATCTGCCGCACGATCGCCAGACCCAGACCGGTTCCTCTCTCCTTGGTTGAAAAATAGGGAAGGAAAAGATGCTCGTAGTCTTCGGGAGGAATGCCGACGCCGTTGTCATCAAACTCGATGGCTACCGACTGTCGGGCCTCATTGAATCGGGTACGAATTCCGATCCGCCGCTTTGAAGCTGCCAGAGTGAGGGCTTCCAGGGAATTGTCTATGAGGTTGAAAAAGACACGCTGAATCTGTTCCGGGTCCAGCTTTAGAAAATCGATTCTGGGGTCGAAAACGGTTTCCAATTTGACACTTTCGAGGGCCCCGTCGTATCGCGACAGGGTCTGCTGAATCAGGGGATGCAGCTCGACCCTGATCGGCTTGCAGGTCGGGAGTCTGGCGAAGCGGGAAAATTCCTCAACCAGGGATCGCAGCATCTCAGCCTCGGCGACGATGATGCGGACTCCGTCATTGAGAACCGGCTCGAACTCATGCCGACCCTCCCAGGGTGGAGCCGACTGACAGGCCTTCTCGAACCGATTCTTGACTCTTTCGGCGGAAAGCCGGATCGGGGTCAGTGGATTCTTTATCTCGTGGGCCAGTCGCTGTGCCACCTCCTGCCAGGCCGCGAACTTTTCGGCCCTGATCAGCTCTGTGAGATCGTCGAGTACGATCAAGTGCTCGACCCCACCCTTGACGGCCAGGGTGTTGCGCGTAATAGTCGCTGCGATCGGTAGATGGCCGTCGCCTCGCTTGAAGGTGATCCGCTTGCGGTAGGTTTGATAGAGGCGGGCGTGACGCTTCATTTCCTGAAACTCGGCGTACAGCTCCCGGTTCAGGATCTTCTTGATAGGGCGATCCAGAATAGAGCCGGGGGTCGCATCGAACATCTTGAGGGCTGCCTCGTTGGCAGTGCGAATGACCTCTTCCTCGTCGATGCTGACGACGCCGGTGGTAATGTTCTGCAGGATGGTTTCGATATAGCGTCTACGTTCGTCCAGATGTTCGTTGGTCGCCCTGAGCTCGGAGTTGGCCTGTTCCAGTTTCTGCCGGCTCTGATTGATTTCGTCCGCCATCCGATTGAACGAGGTGACCAGAATTCCAAGTTCGTCCGGCGCTTGGAGCTGAACGCGATAGTCGAGATTCCCGTCGGCGATTTCCCGAGATCCGGCAGCGAGTGCCTCCAAAGGCACGGTAATTCTCTTGGCGATATAGGTGCCCAACCAGACGAAGCCGAAAACCACCGCCAACATGGTCAGACCCAGTATGGCAAAGTAGTTCA
Source organism: Acidobacteriota bacterium (assembly GCA_965222655.1). Classification (GTDB taxonomy): domain Bacteria; phylum Acidobacteriota; class UBA6911; order RPQK01; family JAJDTT01; genus CAUZIZ01. Next base: position 42,242 of record CBDCUP010000019.1, on the reverse strand, counting down.
ACTCGACCTCCCCGAGCTGCTGTGACATCGCGTCGTAGGTTTCAGATGCCGTCTGGATCTCGGCCGCCTGGAACATCACGCTTTCAGGTACCACGAATCGCAAGACGATTCCGCCGAGGACGGAGCCGTTGGGGTCAAGAGCCGGTACACCGACAATGCCACGGTCCTCGAATCGTTTCTGCTGGGAGTCCGGATGGTACTGCAAGACGTAATGTTCACGCCCCGCCAGGAGTTCCTGCAGGGCCGGTCCGACGGACGCATCGTCCCAATCGCCCAGACGGTAGACAGGTTCGCCTTCCGAATTGAATACGGTGACGGCGTCAAAGAGAAGATCCTGAAGGCTATCGGTTAGTGCCGCCGCGGGGATCATGGTTTTCCAGTCCACTTGGGTGCTCAGGTGTCTCGCGGCCATCAGGCTGATCTTCCGTCGCTCTTCAAAGTACTTGGCTGCTATGGTCTGCGAGGAGGCAAAGAGCTTCTCTGAAGGAGCCCTGAACCAGAGCGTCAAGTTCTGGTTGATCAGTCCGAAAGCCAGGAAGAACATGATGACTGTGGGGAAGAGAGAGAAAACGGTAAGAGTCAGTACAAGTTTGCGCTTCAGCCTGCTTCCCGGACGCTTGGTCTGGTATTCGAAAAAGAGCTTGATCAGGTCCCGTGCCAGCACGAACGACAGGATCAGGATGATGGTGAAATTGATCGCCCAGACAACCGCCCACAGGCTGAGATTCGAGAGGAAGCCCCGACTACCCACAGAAGTGGGATTGAGAAAGATGACCGCTACGATAACCAGGAGAATGAAAAAGGCGAGAAGCACGGAGGTCGCGTAGATTTTGCGTGGTAGCTCAGCCTGCTTCATCTTGCACATCCACTCGGGAAGGCCAGGGAGTTGGGGGATGGAACGCTCAGCCCCTTAGAGAATCCCTCCCAGGCTGGCAGAGTTTTCAACTCTTGTGTATTGTAGCATTTCGTTGCTGGATGCCATTCCCGGGTCATTCGAGATAGAGACTTCGAGTGCGGCGTGGCGGTGGGCTCCAGGCCGCGGTTCGAGCCAAAGGTTCGAAGGAAAAACAAGACTTTGGCCTGGAGGCCAAAGCTGCGTTCGGAAATGAAGTTTCAGGTCAGATAGGAGTAGACGACAACTTATGCTTCGAATCGGCATAGACACAGGAGGCACCTTCACCGACTTCGTTGTCGTCGATGGTGATCGGGTTTCAGTCGTGAAGTTGCCCTCTACTCCGGATCGACCGGAGCGTGCCGTTCTCCAGGGTTTGGCTCGCATTCTCGAGAATCGCTCCGATGCAGGCTTCCTGGCTCAGCACGGCTCGACCGTTGCTACCAACGCTTTATTGGAACGAAAGGGGGCGAAGACACTTCTGATCACCACCGAGGGCTTTGAGGACGTCTTGGAGATCGGACGCCAGAATCGGCCCGACCTCTACCGCCTATCAGGCTCACGATCGAAGCCTCTGGTAGCCAGGAGCAAACGTCTCGGCGTCAAGGAGCGCACCCTGTCGGATGGCACGATTGTGACGCCTCTGGGGGCAGAGAGTCTGGACTGGCTCTGTTCCCGGGTCCGTAAACTCAAGCCCGAGTCCATTGCGGTCGTTCTGCTGCACAGCTACCGGAATCCCAGCCACGAGATCCGGATACAGAAAGCACTTGAGGCATCCAGACTTCCGCTTTCGCTTTCACACCAGATCTTGCCGGAGTTTCGCGAGTACGAACGCACCTCAGCGACGGTCATCAACGCCTATCTCACTCCTATAATGTCAGATTATCTCTCGGCCTTGAGCGCCGATCCCCTGGTGAAGAAGGGACGTCTGACGATCATGCAGTCCAATGGTGGAACCATACCGGCTTCTTCATCCCAACTGGCACCGGTCCGAACGCTTCTCTCGGGTCCGGCCGGGGGGGTGCTTGGGGCCTTCAGGATGACCCGGCTTGCGGGATACGACAAGACGATCACCTTGGATATGGGAGGGACTTCTACCGATGTCTGTCTCTGTGAAGGAGGAATCCCGACCACCAACGAGGCCGTGATCGATCATCTTCCGGTACCGGTTCAGACGATCCCGATTCATTCCATCGGTGCAGGTGGGGGCTCGGTTGCGTGGATCGATTCGGGGAAGCTCTTGCGTGTGGGGCCTCGGAGTGCGGGTGCCCATCCAGGGCCGCTCTGTTACGGCAAGGGGAGAGAAGTGACCGTCACAGATGCTCACCTACATCTGGGAAGGATCGATCCGGAGTGGTTTCTGGGGGGCGAGATGAAACTGTTCCCCCGTCGGGTGGTGGGAGGCCTTGAAAAATTGGGTGCTCAGCTCCGGTTGGAGGGGCGTCCTCTGACAGCATCCGAAACTGCGGAGGGTATTCTGAAGATCGTCAATACTCAGATGGAGGCTGCGATCCGCGTTATCTCACTGCAGAAGGGCTATGACACGCGCGATTTCACGCTGGTTAGCTTTGGCGGTGCCGGTGGGCTCCACGCCTGCGATCTAGCTCGATCCCTGAAAATCCCCCGAGTACTTGTGCCGGCCAATCCAGGCCTGATCTCGGCCATGGGTATCGTAGGCAGCGATGTTGTCAGAGACACCTCATTGACGGCGCGCTTCCTGTCGAGTGATCCCAAAGCATCCCAGAGTCTGCAGGAGGCCTTTACCCCGCTTCTGGATCGAATCCGGGTTCAGTTGAGGGATGAGGGTTTCGGGCCCACTGAGGTCTCCCTCGAGAAGACATTGGATGCCCGCTACATCGGGCAGTCCTACGAACTCAATATTCCCTACGCTGCGGACTTTGTTGAGTCCTTTCATCGCGCACACGAAAAGCATTACGGATTCGCCAGCCTCGACCAGCCTGTCGAGATCGTCAATATCCGCGTCCGCGGGTCGGGACGACAATCTGAACTCCCTTTTCCCCGATCTTCCCCAACCTCTGGGGACGCCCCCCAGGAAGCGGTCGTGCGCGAGAGGAAGGTGTTCTTCGACAAGCAGCCGTCGAAGACTCGCTTCTATTCGCGGGAACGGCTACGACCGGGTCACCGGATTGTGGGACCCGCCATAGTCCTGGAGTACAGCGGGACGACGTCGATCCCTCCTGATTTCCGAGCTGTCGTGGACGAGTGGTTCAATCTCGTGGTGGAGTCTCAGGAGGAAGTGTCCTCACCCCGCCGAAAAAGAAGCTGATAAAGGAAAACGCCCGCGGCTACCGAAAGATTCAAGGACGCAACCCGTCCCTTCATGGGTAAAGCGGTCAGGAAATCGCAGTGTTGCCGAACCAGCGGGCTCAACCCGTCCTGTTCCCCGCCCACGATGACGACCAGCGGTAACGAGGTGTCGACCCGACTGGGGTGGGTGGTTCCCGCTGGATCCAAGCCAACGACCCAGAGTCCCTCTTTTTTGAGCCTCTCCAGAGTCTGAGAGACGTTTCCGATACGGGCGATCCTCAGATGAAGGGCCGCTCCGGCGCTACACTTGACCACGGTAGGAGTGACGGGGCATGCCCGCCTTGAAGGGATCAAGACTCCTTCGACGCCCACCGCTTCGGCGGTTCGAAGCAACGCCCCAAGGTTATGCGGGTCCTCGACCCCTGCCACCATCAGGAGCAAGGTCGGATGCTGCTGCAGGATTTCCGACAGTTCTACGTACTCTATGGGTGAAACCTCGGCCACCACTTCCTGATGTTGGAGCGTCGAGGCTTTTTGCCGGAGGACATCTGAGGACTCGAACCGAACCGGCACTCCACGGCGGCGAGCAAGCTCGATGATCTTTTGGAGACGGGGGTTCGCCTTTCCTCGTTGAACCAGCACGCGCTCCAGGCTCTGATCCTCGGACTTGAGGGCCTCCGTCACCGGATGGATTCCGTAGATAACCATAAAGAATTGCTGAGGTGACCAGGGATTTCAGTATCTCACTAAATGATGGGGCCTGTTGAAAGAATTCGTCGGAACGTCGGAACGTTCGGAACGTTCGGAACGTTGCACGTGCTGGGGCAGGCCTTTCTTGGATCGTGATTCCTGCTCCAAAGCCAGGCGGAATCCCGAATCTCCCAGGAATTGGCATTTTCCCTCTCAGAAAACTTGCTTTCGCTCCTTGGTTTGACTAAAATCCCGGCATCCAGTTAGAATGAGGCAGCGATGATAGTGGGCAAGAAGACCCGGACCGAGCGTCGTCCCTTTAGTTATTGTCTGGCCCTTGGAGTCGTAATCGGACTCTTGGCCTTGCCGGCAGTAGCATCCCCTCTAGGACAGCTGCGCGGGAGCATCCAGGACCAGTCGGGACAACCTGTCCCAGATATTCTGGTGACGCTTCTGGGGCAGTCGTCAGATCAGGTCTTGCCGATCCTGACGCGCAGCAACAAGCTTGGCCAGATCCTCCTCAAGAACCTTGAGATGGGCACCTATAAGGTGCTGGTCAAGAGTTCGCAGTATGTCTCTCGGAGCGAACAAGCCGTCAGGATTTTTCCCGGCAAGACAGCTGCGCTAACCCTGATACTGCAAAATCTTTTCGAGTTGGATGGGGCTGACGGTCGCAACGTCAAACTGAAAACTGTGTTGCGGTCCGCCGACAACCGGCTGATTTTTCGTTACATTCCCGGTTTGACTGGGCCGCCTCAAGAGAAACGGCGACCCGGCTGGTTCGAGGAAGCCGTTTTCCAGGTGCATACCAATGCTGGCCTGGGTGGTGACTACCTGCTTTTCCCAGGGGATTCGGATAGTGGGACCACGGCGAACTTTGCACTCGCTCAGTCGTTGAGCGGGAACCGGGACTACGTCTTTGCCGGTCAAGTGAATTCGGGCCAGGATTCCCTTTGGCGGCTCAAGAGCTTTCTTGATTACACCCTCAGCGAGAACCATTCGCTCCGCCTCTTCCTGGGGCATGGTCGGATCAGCTTTCAACAGCCCAGCCTCGGTCTTTTTGGGAACCCCAATTCACTGGTTAGCGACGTGGGTTTTACCACGGCAGCCGGGACCACTCATATTCTCAGTTCGGGTTTCGAAGAGCGATTCAATTTGGGGCGAGCTCTTTCCTTTACCTGGGGTCTTGAGCTGAATCAGGTCCGAACTATTCGCAACCATTCGTTCATGAGTCCGAACGCGGAACTGTCCATCCGGCCCAGCGAACGTTCGGTGCTGCGACTTACCCTTGCTTCGAAGCGTCCAACCTATGGCAATTCGGTCATGCTTCCAGATGGGCGCCAGATCAGCCTCTCGGATTCTGTGGGTCTTTCTCGGGTCAATGACGAGATCCGATTCGGCACTTCCCGTCACTATCAGGGGAGTTTTGGCTACCATCTCGATGCGGCTACAGAGGTCGAAGTTGCGACTTTTCGAGATCAGTTTTTCGGCGGCACCGTACCCTTTGTGGCTTTTCTAAGCTACCGGCCGGGAGCCGAGATGATCCGTTTGGACGATGACCAGGTAAGAACCAGGGGCCAACGCTTCACGATTCGCCGCCAGCTGGCGGAAAACCTGCGAACCAGCTTTTCCTATATCCGCGGACGGGCCCTGGGTCTCGAGCCTGGCGATGTGGCTGTCGTCTTTGATCCTTTATTGATGGATGGTCTCGTTCAACAGCAGGGGTTCGATGCGTTGTCGACCCAGGTGGATCTGTTTGTGCCGTACTCCAAAACCGCTATCACAGCGCTTGTGAAGATTGTTCCCAATGGCAGTCCCATTCCGACTTTGGATGCCTTGTCCGATACCTATCAGACCTCCAATCAAGGTATCAACCTGTTCCTTCGGCAGATCGTCCCCGTTCCTGTTGCCCTCTTGAACTCTCTTGGGCTCGATTTCTTGGCTGCCGGATATGAGATCGAGGCCCTGTTGGATATTCGCAACCTGGCGAATACGGACCTGGGTGTGCTTCAGACTCTTTTGGGAGATGTTGAGCTTGCCCAGAATCCACGGGCTGTCCGTGGAGGCCTGACCTTCAGGTTCTAGATTCTTTCCTCTCACAACACTCTTTCAGTCCTTGTTCATGAATACGGTTGTCCTGTGGGTGGCAACGAGCCAGGCCGATGGCGTTTAGTCGCTGCTTCACCGAGATATGCTTCGCCCCGTGGTCGATCGCGCTCTCGATTCTGTCGTGCCCCGTCACAAAGGTGACGCTATTTATGGGGAGGGCACTTGGTTAGACCCCTCCAATTGTTTGGACGCGATCCAATAGATTGGATGAAGGGTTTCGTGGGTACCTCGTAAGAGCCTGAGGAGAGGGCTGCATCTATCTTTGAAAACAATGGGTTGAGCTGAATCTTGCAGCCTCGGATCAGCACTGGCATCCGAATTGCTATACTTACGAAGGATAAAGAGTTTTGTAGGTCGTTGTGTGCCCACTGTGACGTTGTGTCCGGTGGCTGCAGGGTTTGGTTGTGAAATGATTCCAGGTTCTCGACTGAAGACATTCCTGGTGCTGATCTCGGCTGCTGCCGCACTGTATCTGGGGATCGTGAATCTTATGGATCGGGCGGCCTGGAGACAGCCCTGGGATGGAATGGTGTGGGGCGAAACGGACTCGGGCCTGGTTGCACGCAGGGTCGCGGATCCGTCGGCCGCGGGCCCGGCAGCAGGTTTGGCTGCAGGGGATCGCCTGCTGGATATCTCCGGCGTGGAGATTCGAGATCTTGATGACTATACGGAAGCCCTCGAGATGCTGCTGGAGACGCTACCCGAGGGAACTCCGGTCGCCTATCTTGTCCGAAAGACATCGACCGACGTAGAGGTGGAGTACGCCTTTCCCCTCGATGAGAGATGGCTCCTGGGGAGCACGGACATCTTTCTCTCGCTCGTGGCCCTGATTCATCTGTTCATTGGACTTCTGATCTTCCTTCGTGCCTGGAAGGCTGAAGGGGTGCTGCACTTCTACTTGATCTGTCTGGTCTCCTTCGTGTTGTACCTGTATCGATACTCTGGGAGGGCTGACAGCTTTGACTTGTTGATCTACTGGGCGTCTGCTGTTGCGTTGCTCCTGCTGCCGCCTTTGTTTCTACATTTCTGCTGCTTTTTTCCGGAGCCTGTTCCCTTCGTTCGAGGAGTGGCCCGACTCAAGGGTATTCTCTACGCACCCTTTCTGGTTCTGCTTACGCTGCACAGTGCCTGGTTTTCGGGCTTGTTGCAGCCGCTCGGTTTACCGCGCAATCCCGAGATAGCCCAGTTTCTCGATTCTCTTCACCTGGCCCACTTCGCAGCATTCTTCGGACTGGGAGTGTGGGCTTTGGCCTTCAATCAGCGGCGTGCGGCCTCTCCGTTGCGGCAGCAGCAGATGAAGTGGGTCTTGTACGGCACTGTAGCCGCTTTGCTCCCCTTTACCTGCTTCTATGTCGTCCCCTATTTTCTGGGTCTGCCGATTCTCAAGTTGATGGAGGCGTCAATTCTTGGTTTGGCCCTGATACCGCTCTGTTTCGGATACGCCATCATCCGATATCGGTTGATGGATGTAGAGCAGATCTTCAGGGAGAGCGCTTCCTACGTTCTTGCGAGCTGGATCCTGCTGGTTCTCTATGTGGGGATGGTACTGCTGATCGGACGCGCCCTGCAGGGTCTTTCGTCAGGCTCCGGGTTCGAGCTTTTTTCGGTGTCGGCTCTGGTTGTAGCCTTCCTCTTCGCTCCGATCAAGAATTGGATCCAGGAAAGATTGGATCGCCATTTCTACAAAGACGCATACGACTACCGCGGATCTTTCGCCGAGTTCGCAAAGACCTTGAGCTCAGAGATCAGCTTGTCGCGTCTGGCCGAGCGAATCACTGATCGGGTTCTCCAGACCCTGAAGATCTCGCCAGTCGCACTGTTTCTCAGGTCGGGAGCTGAGGCGGATCTTTATCAGCTTTACCACTCGAGCAACCTCGGAGACAGCAGTGACCTGCCCAGATATCTGGAGGTGCCACAGAATGTTTTTGCCGACTTTGATCGGCAGTTGAAGCCGGTTTTTCTATCACCTCCTGACGAGAAGGTAAGCTCGCTGAGGCTGAAGCTGGCCGAGTGGGGCCTCTACTATGTGCAACCACTGCTACTTCGAGGCCGTGTCATTGGATTTCTGGGATTGGGAAGACGTGGCAAGAGGGGGCTTCTGAGCAGCGAGGATCTGGATCTTGTCGCGATCCTATCCGGATATGCGGCTATCGCTCTCGACAATGCCGGTCTCTACCGGTCCCTGGAGGCGAAGGCGAGCGAACTACAGCGGCTGAAAGGCTACAGCGAGAACGTGATCGAAAGCATTCTCGCCGGCGTGGTCGTGGTCGATTCCGATGGGCGAATCACGGTTTGGAATAGTTCGATGGAATCCCTGTATGGGCTCTCTTCGGCCGCTGCCGTCGGAAAGAATCTAGAAGACATCTTTCCGGCCGATCTACTCCAAACCATTCGCGAGCTGTTGGAGGGAGACCGCTGGCTGGCCAGGGAGACGGGACGCCTGCGGAAGACCTATCTTGAGTCGAGGGAGGGTGAGAATAGACTGGTCGATATCACTCTTTCCCCCTTGGTGGTGCACGATGATGTTGTCACCGGAACACTTCTCGTCTTCAACGATGTCACCGAGAAGGTCCGGCTCGAGAACCAACTTCTACAGGCTGAGAAACTAACCTCGATTGGATTGCTTGCTGCCGGAGTAGCCCATGAAGTAAACACCCCTCTGGCTGGAATCTCGGGCTATACGCAGTTGCTCCTGGGGAGGACCCCGCCGGAGGACCCGCGACACGATGACCTGAAGCAGATCGAGAGGCAGGCAGTCCGTGCCTCAACCATCGTGAACAACCTCGTCAATTTTGCTCGGGTCAGCGATGGCGATCTGACGGATGTCAGCCTGAATTCGGTGATGCTGGAGACGTTGGAACTGCTGCACCATCAAATGCATCAGAACCGAGTGGAAGTTCAGTTGGATCTGGATCCAGTCTTGCCCTCCACTCGCGGAAATGGAGGCAGACTTCAGCAGGTGTTCGTCAACCTGTTGTTGAATGCAAGGGATGCGATGCCCAAAGGCGGGCACATCGCTGTCAAGACCTTCCAAGAGGATTCGCAGCTGGTTGTCGAGGTGAAAGACAGTGGGCGGGGCATTCCAAGAGCGAACATCAAACAGATCTATGACCCGTTCTTTACAACCAAGGAAGTTGGTAAGGGCACGGGACTTGGTCTCTCAGTATCCTACGGCATCATTCAGGAACATTCAGGACGCATCAACGTCAAGAGCCACGTGGGCGAGGGCACTACCTTTACGCTGCACTTTCCGATCAAGCGAGTTCATTGAAGTCGATGTCCGCAAAGCCCTGCATTCTTTTGGTCGACGACGAGGAGATAATGCGGGATGTGATCTCGCGTCTCCTCGAAGAAGGTGGATACAGGGTTATCACCAGTTCGACCGGAGAAGACGGCCTGGAACGGATTCAACAGGAATCTGTAGGTGTGGTTCTACTCGATCTGATGCTGCCGGGTCTGGATGGACTGGGTACCCTGGAGAGGATGCTGGACCTGGACCCGGACCTGGTCATTGTCATGATAACCGCCTACGCTTCCATCGAGAATGCCGTCAAGGCCACTCGATTGGGTGCCTTCGACTTCGTCACCAAGCCTTTCAGAAACGAAGAGCTGCTCCTGGTCATAAAGAACGGGCTTACGAAGCGTAATCTCGAGATCGAGAATCGACAGCTTCGGACGACGCGCCAGGGACGTTCTACCTTCCAGAACCTCATTGGTAAGAGCGAACCGATGCAGCAGGTCTACAACCTTATTTCCCAGGTTGGACCGGGTCGAAGTACTGTCCTCATAGGCGGAGAAAGCGGCACTGGAAAGGAGTTGGTCGCCAAGGCGATCCACAATCTGAGCCCTCGAGCGGACGGCCCCTTCGTTACCGTCAACAGCGGAACGATACCCTCGGAACTCTTGGAGAGCGAGCTTTTTGGTCACGTTAAAGGAGCCTTCACCGGCGCCTCGTCCGCCAAGAAGGGTCTGTTTGAGGTCGCTGACGAAGGCACTATCTTTCTCGATGAGATCGCAACCGTCCCACTACAGATCCAATCCAAGCTGCTGCGTGTGATTCAGGAACGCGAGTTTCGCCGGGTCGGAGGCCTTGAAAATATCAAGGTTGATGTCCGGATCGTCGCCGCCAGCAACATCGATCTCAAGCAGGCAGTGGCGGCTGGAGAGTTCCGAGAGGATTTGTACTATCGGTTGAACGTCATCAACGTCAAACTGGCTCCTTTGCGAGATCGGAAAGACGACATACCGCTTCTGCTGGATCACTTCGTAACGGGTTTCTGCAAAGAGAACCAACGGGCCCCTCTCTCCTGGGACCAGGATACTCTGAAAGCATTGGTGGATTACGACTGGCCAGGCAATGTCCGTGAGCTGGAGAACGCGATCGAGCATGGAGTTGTTTTATGTCCGGAGGAGGGTTCGATTACGCGTTCTCTGCTGCCGAAGGAAATCCTCGACTCGACTTCGGTCAACCTTGGACGCATCAGTCTGAGCGCGAACAATGGCTCCCTCAAGGATCTGGTGACTGAGTTTGAGCGAAACCTGATCACGGTTGCGCTGAACAAGACAGACTGGAATCAGAAGAAGGCAGCAACCCTGTTGCGCATCAACCCCACCACCCTCAACGAAAAGTTGAAGCGGCTGCAAATCAAGAGGGCTTGACCCAACCTGACTATCCCAGTGCTCTTGGGAAAATGGGATGTAAGGAAGGGCGAGATTCAAGGGGGCAGCGATGCTATCCGAGTGCGAAAGATGACCAAAATGATACGCCTGGTTTCCCGATCATCCAGGCCCACAACATCGAGCGTTTGGAGTGGCCGACCGGGGGGGTAGACGCTGGTTTGACTTGCCCTCGACGCCGACGCTATGATGATTTTCCCTGTTCGGTTGATGATACTTTGTGCGAGTTCCGCACTCTAACAATAAGGTCGAGGCTGGCATGGCCTTTATCAGGTAAGCGATGGCCTTGAAGAATGAGAGGAGACTGTAGTGGTTTTAGCAATCGGGGGAACCCTCTGGACCTACTTCCAAAGAGGGGGCTTGATGATGGTGCCCCTGCTCTTGTGCTCGATTCTAGCCTTGATCTACATCATCGAAAGAATGATCACATACTACCGGATCAAGGGAACAACAGCCGATATTTTTTCCTCTGTGCGTGAAGCACTTCTCAAGGGTGATTTTCGTCAGTCGCTTGAGGTGTGTGAGTCCTATGATCATCCAGTAGCAAGTACTTTGAAGTCTGGGCTACTTCGCTATGGCAAGGCTCACGAAGAGATTGAAAAAGCGATGGAGAGCGTGGCACTGCATGAGGTGTCCAAGCTCGAGAAGGGTTTGTGGATACTGGCCACCGTTGCCAACGTCGCTCCCCTCTTGGGATTCCTGGGTACGGTTTCGGGAATGATCGCCTCTTTCGACGCGCTGGCCGAGGTCGGGCTGGGAAATCCACAGGCTGTCGCAGGAGGTATTTCTGAGGCATTGATCACGACCGCGACAGGACTCGCAATCGCGTTTCCGGTCCAGGCCCTTTACAACTATTTTACGAACAAGGTCTCCGTTTTGGGATTGGACATGGAGACGAGTTCCTCAATGTTGCTGGAGACCTTCAACGAGATTGAGGAAAAAGATCGAGAAGAGAGTCGGCCCAGGGTAGAGGAAGAACAGGCACAGGAGGAGCAGAGGACAGCTGTATGAAGCGTCTGAAGTTCGCCCCCCTTGCTCCCAAAATCCCTACCGCATCTATGGCAGACATCGCCTTTCTGCTGATCATCTTCTTCATGCTCACGACCTCCTTCTCTCCGGAGAAGACATCAGTCACGCTGCCCCAATCCGAAATCCAAACCGAGCTCAGCAAGGATGCTGCGATCATTGCGATTTCACCCCAGGGGCTGCTCAGTTTTACCGATGGTGAGCAGCCGGCGTTTCCTTTGGCGACCTACTCCGATATTGGCCCTTTGGTGGCAGGAATGATCAAGATCGTCCCAGAAAAGGAATTCCTGATCAAAGCGGACCGAGAGGTCAGGTACGAGATGGTCGATAGCGTTCTGGAACAGCTGCGCAACAACGGAGTCCGCCGCATCGGACTTCTCACCGATCGGAAAGTGGTGAGGGAGATCTAACAGCCGTGAAACGAAGACAGAGGGAACCGTCTGAGATTCCGACCTCGTCGATGGCAGACATCGCCTTCCTCCTCATTATTTTCTTCATGCTTACGGCGGTGTTTACTTCTACTCGTGGACTTCAGTTTGCGCTTCCCAAAGACGATCCAACCCAGCTCGACATTCAGCCCGAGGAGGCAATCCATATCAAGATCATGGGCGAAGAACAGATCCTGGTTGATAAGGCCCCGATGACCCTGGAGTCTTTGGAGGCTTACGTCGAGATGAAGATGGGTCAGAACCCCAACAAGCCCGTAATCATCCAGACCCTGGCACATGTGCCCTACTACGTCATGATTGACGTCCTGGATGTTTTGAAAAAACTCAAGGTCGCTAATATATCGATTCCCACCGAGGCCGAAATCGAAAGATGGAAGGCCTTCGGGGTCTTTGAATAGGGGTCTGCCGAGTCGCATTTCCCGTGGGCCGTGAGCGATGAAAAGGCTTTGTAGCGTTGTTTTATTTCTGCTCTCCCCGGGCCTGGTCCTGGCCGAAGGAGATTTCCAGAAGGGGATTTCCTACTACAAGCAGAAGCAGTACAGCAAGGCGATCGCAGAATTTGAACAGCTGGTTGAGGCCAGTCCGGACTACGAGAACGGCTATCGGATTCTGGGAAAGTGCTACCTCGAAACCAAGAACTACGGATCGGCAGTCACCGCCTTTGAGAAAGCTCTAAAGCTGAAGAACGATATGTTTTTTTCCCATCACGGCCTGGGCATCGCGAATTACAACAGGGGAAACTATCGAGAAGCGATCGCGGCGTTGTTGAAGGCTGAGCGCTTCGCCCGTTCGCCGCGGGATCGCTACCGGGTTTATCACGCTCGCGGTTCAGCCTACTTCAATGCCGGCGATTTCGAGAGGACGGTCTCCGATCTGGAAAAGGCTGTTTCCATTAAACGTGGTGAGTTCGTCGACGTCCTGCAGCTTGGCATGGCACTCTACCAGCTGAAGAACCATTCAGGTGCCGAATCATATCTCGAACAGGCCCTTGCCCTGGATCCCGAGTCCAAGGAAGCTCAGAGGTACCTTGCTCGGATCGAGTTTGAGCGGGCGGCTCAGAATCTGGCAGAGGGACAGTACCGAAAGGCTGCCGATCTTCTCAGACCCTACGTTCAGGGCAAACCGGAGGATGGGCAGGCCTGGTTCAATCTGGGCTTGGCTCATCTCTTTCTGGAAGAATTGAAGGCTTCGGAAGAGGCTTTCCTGCAGAGCCAGAAGCTTTTGCCGGACCAGTGGGAGGTCTACGACCGCCTCGGCTATATATACGAAAAGAAGAATCTCTTCGAGAAAGCCCTGCAAAACTACAAGAAGGCCCACCAACTGAATCCTGGCGGCGAGCTTCAGGCCAATGTTGAGCGGATTGAAGAACGCATTCGCCGGGGAAAGCAGGGCAGCTAGCTGAAACGCCCAACAGAGTCGACGTGTCCCTAATCCTGGAAATACGAGCCAGAGAAGTCTTTGACTCGCGCGGAAATCCTACGGTCGAAGCTGAGGTTCTCGTTGAGCAGGGCTGTCGGGGGAGTGCGATTGTCCCCTCAGGAGCTTCCACCGGACAGCATGAGGCGCTAGAGCTGCGTGACGATGATGCGGGCCGTCTTCTGGGCAAAGGTGTCCGAAAGGCGGTGGGCAACATCCGCGAGATCATCGCTCCCCAACTGGTAGGGATGTCGGTCCTGGAGCAGGCTGCCATCGATCGAGTCATGATCGAGTTGGATGGGACCACTTCGAAAGCGAAGTTGGGGGCCAACGCCATCCTGGCAGTGTCCCTGGCCTGCGCCCGGGCGGCTGCCTCCTTTGAGGGACGCTCTCTCTTCCACCACCTGGGCGGGCTCGAGGCCTGCCTGCTCCCCGTTCCGATGATGAACATTCTCAACGGAGGAGCCCACGCGGACAACAACCTCGATTTCCAGGAATTCATGATCGTGCCCGTGTCAGGGGGCACGTTTCGAGAAGCTTTCAGGATGGGAGTCGAGACCTTCCACCACTTGAAGAAGGTCCTGGAGGAGAAGGGACTCCAGACAGCGGTCGGTGATGAAGGAGGGTTTGCCCCTAGCCTGGGGTCGAACCAGGAAGCGATTGAGATCATCCTGGTCGCGATAGAGCGGGCAGGCTATCGACCGGGGGAGGACATCTGGCTTGCCCTGGATGTGGCAGCCAGTGAATTCTGTGATTCCGAAAAGGGTCTCTACCAGTTTCAGAAGGCGGGTGGCCCCACCCGATCTGCCGATGACATGATCGAGCTCTACCGCGAATGGCTCGACCGATATCCTATCTTCTCAATCGAGGATGGTTTGGCCGAAGACGACTGGGAGGGCTGGGCCGCCTTGACGAAGGAGCTCGGAGAGCGCGTTCAGCTGGTGGGCGACGATCTTTTCGTCACCAACGCAAAGCGCCTCAAACAGGGAATCGATAGGGCAGTGGCCAACTCCATCCTGATCAAGTTCAACCAGATTGGAACACTTACAGAAACGCTTGAGACGATCGATCTGGCCCGAAGAAACGGATATACCAATGTGATCTCCCACCGGTCGGGTGAGTCGGAGGATCCATTCATCGCCGATTTGGCGGTGGCGACCAACGCGGGTCAAATCAAGACCGGATCGGCCAGCCGGTCCGATCGGGTCGGCAAATACAATCAGCTGTTGCGGATAGAAGAAGAGCTTGGCAGCAGAGCAATCTACGCCCCACCCGGGCGGCTCTCCTGATGTGGGCAGGTATGTCTCTATCAGTGCCGGTAGCGACAATCACGACAGAGGTCAGCGAAGTGCCAATGGTCTGGGGGTCGGACTCAGCTGAAATTTCATCACTGGGCCCGACTTCGGAGTTCGCATGTTCTGTGTTCTGCGGTTTGTGATTCAGCCTTTTTCCTTGCTCTGGAGAAGGCAACCGATAAACGCTAAACCGCAGAATATCGAACAAGCGAATTTCGAAGGATTCGGGCATCGCTCCTATACCTAGCTTTGAATGCCATTCACGGGGGCAGGATTGATCTCCAAGCTGAATCGGGATGCAGCCAGGAATTCTGTGGGACATATCCTACGCCGAAGGCGTTATTGCGAGTAGCCCAGACATCTGAGGTTTCAAGTCAAGTGTTTTTTCAAGTTTTTTTTCAGCCGGTTGCATTTTTTTCCACAGCTTGATTGCTCTCTACAAGAAGGCCAGCAAAGGGGCGTTGTTCGCCTTCAAAGAAGCCACATAAATGGCGTCGTCGTAGGGGACCCGGTTCTTCCAGCAGCGGTAGATTATGCGCAGCCACTTGAAGGCCAAAGAGCGCACCGCGACGTGATGATCTTTCCCTTGGCTGAGCTGCATCTGGTAGAACGCTTGCGCCCAGGGGCACCAGTGCCGGGAGTGAGCGGCGAATTCGTGAACGCCCTGGCGGACGAACTTGGGACAGGCCCAACGGTAAGACACGATGCGGGTCTTGCCACTGCTTCGCAGCAGGGGGGCGATGCCGGAGACGGTCTGTACCTCCGCGGCGCATTGGAAACGATCCCGATCCTCCCCAAAGAGAGTTAAGAGCCGCGGTCCCAGAGCCTTTCCAGAGCCGGGCAGACTGCTGAAAATGAAATGGTCGGGGTGGTGGTTGAAGAGTTCCTCGATTTTGGCATCAAACCGCTGGATGGACTCATTCAAGTGCAGGATCTGTCCCGCCAAGCTCTGAGTCATCAGGCTAGCCGCCGTCACAATGGCCGCATCGTGGGTCAGCGCCCGGGCCTGCTTGATCTCCTCCAGCTTGGAGTGCAACTTTTCGCTGCCCCCCACCCGATGGCTCTTGAGAAAGCGGCGAATCGTGGTCGGCTTGACCCGCTGCAAGGCCTCAAGGCTGGGCCAACGGTTCAGGAAATCACAGGCCGTCTTCCCTTTGAGCGGGCCGACCCATTTCAGGGCCTGAGGAAAGTAGTTCTTCAAGTTGGCGGTCCACTGATTGGTCAAGTCCGCGCGCAGATCGACCAGCTTGCGCCGTTGCTCGGACAACAGGCGCAGGGAGCGCACCTCCGGCGATTCGGGTTCCCACAATCGAATCCGTTCCCGATGCTTGAGCAGGTAGTCCAGCACCAGATCCGCATCCCTCGGGTCGTCTTTGCCTCCACTGGGATAGAAGGCTCCACGGTAGCGGCTCAAGGACTTCGGGTTGATCGGGTAGATCAACACAAAATCGTAATCCATCAGCGCATACAGCAGCGCTCCCCGGCTCTGTTCGACGGCGATCGCGACCCAGCCGCCTCCGCTCCTTTCTCTCAGCCCGTTGATCCAGCTCTGCAGGGCCTCCGGTGTTTGTTTGACGTCGCCGGTCTCGATTTCGCTCGAGCCCGACATCCGTAGCGCGTAGGCATGCTCTTGGTCGGCCCAGTCCAGGCCCACCCACACTCCAATGGTCTGCTCCTCAATCGGCTTCATGGCTCCTCTCCCCTTCTCTGGTGTTTCGTCGGACGCAAACCGGGGGCGGCGAATTCCTTATAGAAGTCCTCCTGAGCGGACAGCATCTGAGTATTCGTCCAAATCCGGCCCAGGGTCCGTCCGAAAGTCTGGGCTTAATCGTCCTAACGATAAGGGTTGGCATTCGTGACGGACCCGAGCGTCCTGGGAGTCGACTATCGAGCTCCCGACTCCACACTTTTGCACACCATCCACACCTTCCACAAAGAAAGAAAAAAGTAGCAAAAAAGAAAGAAAGGCGGCTACGGCTACTTGCCGCTCCCATCTTCCCGATCTCAGTACCTTCCCAACTATAAGGGTTGGCGACGCGGAGCGAAGCGAGCTACCCTGGGTTCGAGTTGTCTCTTGTCTTTTCTACGCTGAAGGCGTTGTTGCCATAACGTTTGCGGGCGGCAACATCCCTCGGAAGCTTGCTGAAGTTTGAGGCCGGCCCAAGACCGGCTCCTAGCCCTTGGCCCATCCTTCCAGATCGCGCAGTAGGGGCGGCATCGCCGGGTCTTGGCCCCATGATCGGCACAGATAACTGAGAGGTGCTTTCAGTGCCGGCAGAGGGTCGGCTCCGGGGGTCATGGCGGCGGACTCCTCCGCCAACCAGGACAGAAGAGTCTGGAGATCAGCGAACGCGCTGCTAGTCAGAGACCGGTGCAACTGGGGAACTGTCCGCTGGTCAAAGCGCAGTTTCTGATCCAGTTCGATGATGTCGGGCAGGAGCAGTCCCGGCTCCTCCAGAGCGAGATCGATTCGTCCCAACAGGTCGCGGTAGACCAGTAAGGCCAGGCCTTGAGTCTCGGCCCTCAGCTGCTGAAGTAGTTCCTCTTCCGAGGCTGGCGGCCGGTCTTTCCGCGGGAGCAGCTGGCAGTAGAATTTGAGCTTCGGTTCGGTGCCGGAAGGACGCACGGTGATGATCGAGCTATCCGTGAAGAGTTGAACAAGGTTCCTGGGCAGCCGGTCGGTTTCGCTCAAGAACGGACCGAAGGCTGCTTCGTCCCAATAGTCCACCAGCTTGATCACCTCGCTGCCGGCGAGGGTAGTAGGCGGGGAGCTCCGCAGCGACTGCATCAACCGGTTCTTCTTCGACTCGCCTTCCGGCCCGGCCATCATGATGGACCGGTTGACGTTGTCGTACCCCCCCACCTCTTCCAGAATCCGGATGTAATAGTCCAACAGCGTGCGTCCTTCGTCATAGAGGCGCTGGTAGATTGCAGCCAGGTACATCGCCGCTGGAGTTGCGTCTTTCTCTCTGATCGTCGGTACCACCATGATGCCGTGGCTCTCTTCCGCCGCCAGAACCAATTGGTCGGGGGAGCATGAAACGTCACCGTAGCGTCCCTTGGACTCGAGGCTCTTCAACACGTCGGCAATGTACTTGAAACCTACCGGCAGATCATCTATGCACCACGACTGCCCCGCTCGTTGTGCGATCCTACCCAGGATCTTGGTGGTAACCAATGTCTCGATCACCAGCCCCTTCCGCTGTGGTCCCTCCTGATCGAGCATGAGAAAATAGCAGAGCACAGCAGCGATCTGGTTGCCATCGAAGTGGTACCAGGAACCGTCAGCCAACCTGACCTCCAGACCTATCCGGTCGGCATCGGGATCACTGGACAGGACAATCCCTGCGCCCTTGGCAGCAGCCAACGCCACGGCGGGCTGGCTAGACTGCGGTACTTCGGGATTAGGGGCTTTGAATGGGATCACAGAAAAGCTTCCGTCAGGGCCCTGGTCGGCTGGAGTGATCACAGAGAACCCCAAGCGCTCCAACACTTCCCCGGTCGTAGTCAAACCTGAGCCGCAGAGTGGCGTGTACAGCACCAAAGGATGCTGCCTTGGGGTGTGAACACCCCCGTATTCTCGCACGTAGGTTTCAATGTACCGTTCGTGCATTTCCTCGGGGACCGCGCGGATCTTCCCTCGAGCCAACGCCTCCTCGAAGGGAATTGACACGACCGCAGCAGCTCCCTCCATGGCGTCGATCAAGTGCTGGTCCTGGGGCGATACAGGCTGGCTCCCAAAGGGATCGTATACCTTGACACCATTGTCGTCGGGGGGGTTGTGGGAGGCGGAGACATTGATCCCCCCGACTGCCTCCAGCTGGCCGATTAGAAAGGAGAGCTCAGGTGTCGTCATTACCGCCGAGTCATTTCCGGGTTCTGCAATGTAGGCAACGACGCCATTGGCGGTGTAGATCTCAGAGGCGAGGACTGCAAGGGATCTAGAAGAGGTACCCAATAACGGATGATCGCCGCCCAGGAAGCGGTAGGTGCCTGCGATGTCGTTGAAAACACGCACATCGTTGGCCACCACCACCAGCAGCTCCGAGCGATTGGGAAAGGCTTTCCGGAGGTATTCGCAGTGTCCCTGAACGGTCATGGCAACCGTAGTAGGGTTGAGCCGATTGGCACCGTAGCCGACGTGTCCCCGACGACCTCCGGTGCCGAAAGGCAGCACCTGCCAGAAGGCGTCCATCAGCAGGTCGAGGTGCTCTTCCTGAAGGTGGGCTTCCAGTATTTCCGGATAGCCGTGGGGCATATCGCCGGAAATCCAGCGTCGAAGGCGGGCTGCTGCCAGCTCCCCTAGACGGTCATATTGTGTACTCAGCGACCTGCAGATTCGGTCAAGCTCGGGGTGCGCCACCGTCTATGTGAAAGCTATAGGATCAAAAACTTGCCTCAGCCCTGGTGCCTTCCTCGCAACCTGCGGATGGCAAGGTTGGCGGCGGAAACCACGTCGGCGTCCCTGCTCTCAACCATTGGCTGGACGATGGATAGGGCAGACATGTCTCCCCGCATTCCAATGACATCCAGCAGGCGGGTCTGGATCGAGGATTTTTCACTGCCCAAGTAGGGATATAGTTTGGAAACCTCTGCGGGTTCCAACTCGAGCAAATAGTGGTACGCCTGGTCGTCTTCCAACTTATCTACCAGTTCAACCAGATGTTCCTCTCGACCCATTCGAAAGAGGGCGAATCCCATCGCAAGCCGGACACTGTCAGAGTCTTCCCGAAGGTACTTCTTGGCCACATCCATTGTCACACTGGAGTCCGCCATCCGTCCCAATCCCTCGGCTCCATATCGCCGAAAGGGGTCACGTTCGTCCTGCATCGCGCCCAGGAAGATGTCACGGCAGCTCGCATCGCCGATATAGGCCAAAGCCTCCAGTACCTTCTTCTGCAGGTCGTCGCTCTTACTGACGGGGACGACACCGAAGATCTTTCGCCTTTCTTCGACTCCGACGTTATAGAGCTCCTTCAGCGGGGGTACAGCTTGAGCTACACGCAGGCGTCCAAGAGCAAAAATGGCTTCATCGTGCACCTTCTTATCGGAGTCGCGAATCAAGGGGATCAGTGCGGATCCAGCCTCCGGATCTCCGATCTTGTAGATAGTCCGAACAAGCTCAACCTTGACGCCGTCATCGCTTTCCTTCTCCAGGGTCTCCTGAATCGCAGGCAGTGCGGAGTGGGCTCGCAGGATCCCAAGTGCAACGGCGCCGTCCTTGCGGGGCCCGCTGTCGGAAAACGTGAGAAGGTCCGAGAGGGCATCGATAGCCTCCTGGCTCACGGGGACATAGGGCTCGACCATCAAGGGGTTGTAATCGTCACTCAGAGGATTGACGAAGGCAGCGACATCCTT
This sequence comes from Acidobacteriota bacterium, assembly GCA_965222655.1. Classification (GTDB taxonomy): domain Bacteria; phylum Acidobacteriota; class UBA6911; order RPQK01; family JAJDTT01; genus CAUZIZ01. Next base: position 22,062 of record CBDCUP010000019.1, on the reverse strand, counting down.
GATTCCCTTTAGCAATCCGCCCTCTTCTATGACATAGATACTGATGATTCCCTCAATCGCCTTCTTCTGGGTCACCCGCTTTTGATCATGAGTAAGCCGTACGAAGGCCTGTAGGGCCCTGGTATCGTTGATCCGAACCAGAGCACGTGTCGCCTCATAGCGGGCCATATCGTCAGAATCCTTGGTGAGCTCAATCAGAGCCGGGACCGCTTTCCGCACGCGGTGATCGCCGAGCGCATTGGCCGCGTCCATCCTCCTCTTGGCCTCGGGATGCTTCAGGTCGTAGATCAACCCATCCACATCCCGTTTCTCCTTTTTCTGAGCCTCCAGGGGAGCAAAAGATACCAGTAATAGAACCGTCAGTAGGCCCCCTAAAACGACTGTTCGAAGAGACATAGGCCACTTCCTTTCTCGTGAGTCCATAACTTACAAGATATCAGATCTGACTGACCTTCGGGGGTGTTCGGACGGGGTCTTCAGGACGGAGAATACTTACTTAACGGATGGCGATCAGGCCAATTTACCAGGACGCCGAAGAAGCGCGGAAGATCGCGCTTCTTTCAGCCGAGCCTCTCCAGTGCGTCCAGCAGACTCTTTCGAATCCGCAGGCACAACTCGTCGATATCCGACTTGTCTGCTATCAGGGCGGGTGCCACGGCAAACCAGGTAGGATCGATGCGTATCACGAGACCGTTCTCGAGTGCCGTCCGCTTCAGGGTCTGACCCAACTCGGGAAAGGGAGCCATCGTCCGGGTGTCTCGCACCAGCTCCACACCCTTGAGCAGTCCCCTTCCTCGGATCTCGCGGACCACTCCGAGCTCCTTCAGCTCCTCCAGACGCTGGGATAGATAGTCGCCCAATTCGGCGGCTTTCTGATCCAAACCCAGACCGGCAATCTCATCGATCACGGCCATCCCCACGGCGCAGGCTACGGGATTCCCGGCAAAGGTGTGTCCGTGGGCAAAGTTGATGTCGTCTTCCACTGGGCCAAAGAAGGCCTCTCCCATGTCCTCCCTCGCCACCATCGCTCCCAGGGGGAACACACCGCTCGAAATCCCCTTGCCGCAGCAGATGATATCGGGAGTCACACCGAACGTCTGGGCGGCGAACATGGATCCGGTCTTCCCCATACCCGTGATGATCTCATCGAAGATCAGCGTTACCTGGTAGCGGTCGCATACTTCACGCAGGATCTGGAAGTACTCCGGTGTGGGCGTAATGATTCCACCGGTGAGACCGATGGGCTCGACGATGATCCCAGCCACCGTGGCAGGGTCTTCATGGAGGATCACATCTTCGAACGTCCGGGCACAGAATCGGTTGCACTCCTCCCATGAAGAAAACTGATCTCGGTAGTAGCTGGGTGGGAACACCTTCAGAAAACCGGGCATCTGGGGCTCGAACGGGGTCTTGCGCTGCCCTGTTCCGCTGGCGGCCATGGCACCGAAGGTTGCGCCGTGATACCCGAAATAGCGGCTGATGAATTTGAACTTGGCGGGGTGCCCGGTCTGCTTGTGATACTGCCGTGTGAACTTGATGGCCGACTCAACCGCTTCAGACCCCCCACTGTAGGGCTTGACGAAATTCAAACCCTCTGGAGTTATCTCGCCCACGCGCTCCACGAAATCGAGGGTCACGTCAGAGACCCCGTGCATCGGGGGTGCCAGGCAGAGCGTCTCGACCTGCTTCCGCAACGCCTCCGTGACCTTGGGGTGACCGTGTCCCAGGGAGGCGACGAAGATCCCTCCAATGCCGTCGAAGTACTCCTTCCCTTCCAGATCCCAGTAAGAAAGACCCTTGGCCCGATTCATCACCAGCGGATGCTCAAGAAAGGCCGATGTCTGCTGGTAATCGAGGAAGGTTCTCTTCAGAAGTTTCTGGCGTCGTTCATCTAGCTTCATGACTTGATTTCCAGACAGCCGAATATACCATACGGTGCTGGATGCGGCTTCCTTGCGCTATGATGGTTCCCCCCCGATGAGGGCTGAAGATGAGGGCTGAAGACGAGGGCTGAAGATGAGATGGCTTGTTTGCCTTGTCCTGCTGTTTATTCCGACGACGTTCGGGGCTCCTCGGCCCTCCGCGGGCGAGCTCATCGGAGGCCCTGGCAGCCAGAATGCAGAGAGGGTTAGAGCAGCTTTTCTGGCTCCGGAAGCGGATAGGGAAGCCTTTGAGGCTCTGGTCTCGTTCCCGGAGCTGCTTCAGGAACGGCCCCTGCAGATCAAGCTCTTCCGATCTCTGTCCTCCAAGAAGGCCGAGGTTTTCCAAGCCGCGGTCGCTCTCTGCCTGAGGATGCCGCAGGCGACACAGTTCGCGATGATCCGGCGCCGATTCAGCCTTTCGTTCATCGGGCCGGACGCCGGAAAGAGGCAGTCCATCCTCGAACTGGCCCTGGAAGAGACCAGTTTCCTCAGAGACCTGCGCCTCGTGAGCCTTGTCAGTGAGGCCCTGTCGGACCCCGATCCGACGCTTGCAGAGACCGCTCTTTCACTCGTCCGAAGAGAGAAGTGGATGCAGACACTCCCCGCCATCGCAGAGGCCCTGTCTCGCAGCAATAAGGACCTTGGTTCGGCCAGCTTGAGGCTACCGGACGTGGCATTCTTCAAGGACAGGGTGGCACCGATCTTCGAGGTCCAGGGAGAGGATGAAAAAGCCTGTGTCGACTGCCACAAAGGGCATCCCATACTCAGACTCAAACCGATCGAGAAAGACTCGAAGGCTGGGTGGACCATGGAGCACTACCGGGCCAGTCTCCGTGTCATCGATCTGGCGAAGCCCGAAAGAAGCCTTCTCCTGACCAAGCCGCTACAAGAGGCTCCCCCGGAGGGCACCCATGCGTCAGGCGCAAATCAACACGGAGGGGGAATTCGCTGGACCCAGGACTCTCAAGAATACCAGACACTCCTAGAGTGGATCCGAACCGCGAAATGAGAGAACCTCCGGAAGGATCGCGGTTACATCTCCCTCGATTCTCAAGTCTGCGAGGCTGTCGTGAGCGGTTGCTCCCTGATTCATGACAACGTAGAAGGCCCCGCCGGATTTGGCCACCCGAGGCACTGAGGCCGCGGGCTCGACTTCCAGGGTCGATCCGATTGAACAAACCAGATCAGCCTGGGCTGCCGACTCCAGAGCCAGTCGCATCTTCTCCTCCGGCATGGGTTGTCCGAATGAGACCGTGGCGGGCTTCAGATAGCCTCCACAGCTGCAAATCGGCGGCTGGCGAGACCGTTCGAAATCGTCAAAGATGGGATCCGGTGCGAACGTCTGCCGACAGGACTGGCACTCAACAAGCCGGTTGGTCCCATGAAGCTCGATCACCCGGCCAGCGGGATGCCCGGCCAGCTGGTGAAGGCCGTCAATGTTCTGGGTGACAAGAGATTGAAGCTGCCCCCGTTGGTCGAGCTCCGCCAGCGCCCGGTGGGCCACATTGGGCAGGGCATCCCGAAACTGCTGCCAGCCCTCCAGCTTGAACTCCCAGTGCTTCGTACGAGCTGAGCTGGACGTCATGAACTCGTCGTAGTACACAGGCTGCCATCGCTTCCAAAGACCGTCAGGACCGCGAAAATCAGGGATTCCGGAACCGGTTGAAATCCCGGCGCCGGTAAACACCAGGACATAGCGAGATTTCTCGAGAAGCTCGACCAGGGTCTGAATTGGCATGGGTCAACTTCCTGGTGCTGAAACTCAGAATCCCAAAAGTACAAGACAGAAACAAGTCCCGAATTCCAAGCACAAAAGGGTGAAGCACAAAAGGGTGAATCAAGCAGTGAACAACACAAGATAGTTTAACCTGAATTGAGCGATTCTCGAAGGCGGTAAGCAACAATCTGTTGCGCCCTGCAGGTCTTGGGGAGCCGGGATACTCTGCCAACCAGTATCCTCATTGTCGGGCAGACGCGGAGGGTCGGTAGAAAGATGAGGTGAAGCGCACGCTGGCTGCAGTAGAATGCAACCATGAAGCCTCGGATTTACACGGATACGTGGGGCCTGGGCGGCTGCGAGGACGAAGAGTTCCACGAACCCTCCTGCCGCCTGCTGGAGGCGTTCGAGCGTGGCGAGTTCACCCTCGTGCTGTCCGAGCTCACGGTCCGGGAACTCGAGACGGCCCCCGAGGGAGTCAGGGTAGTCCTGGATCGGGTGCCGGAGGTCCACACCGAGGTGCTGCCGCTGTCCCGAGAGGCGGAGGAGCTTGCGGGTGCCTGAATTGAGGACGGCACTATCGGGGCTCGCATGCGTGCGGACGCCCTGCACATCGCCCTCGCCAAGGTCGCTCGAGTCGACGTGCTCGTCAGCTGGAACTTCAAGCACATCGTGAACCTGAGGCGAATCCACGGATTCAATGCGGTCAACCTCAAGAGAGGCTACCCTCTCCTTGAGATCCGAACCCCCCGGGAGGTGCCAGGCGATGAATGATCCCTCGTCCAAAACGTTCGATTGCGTCGAAAGCATGCGCCGGACTCGTGACAGTCTCAGCGCGGAAATCGTGGACATGAGCTACGACGAGCTGGTCAAGTGGCTTCGGGGCTATCGGTACACCGATCCAGTTCTTCAACGACTGGCGAAGCAGGTTACCCAACAAGCCGACGCAACGGACCGGCCTTCGGCCAGCCACTGATCGCGAAGCCAATGGGCAGGGCTCGAAAAGGACTCAAGCCCTCGCTGTAGGAGAAACGTGATGAGCACACTAACAAGATCAGCCAAAATGAGCGAACTGAGCGAACATGAGATAGAGATTGGGGTTAGGCTAACTGCCTATTTTTAGAATCTATAGGCACTGAGATAAAGTGAGATGAAATAAACTGAAGACCTTTGGCATTTAGTTCCAAGCACCAAAGAGTGAATCTGGTGTGTTGCATCGACCGATTGAATCCGCACCTTAGAAGCGGACGTTCAGATCATAATGATCTAGAGACTCGTGGTAGTAACCCTGGTGGTTGTGTACCGGGCTGGAGACAACCGTGGAGCGGCTCAAAGGAAGAACGCAGAGGAAACGAGTGTAATAGCGTCCGCCTCTCTGACGAGTTTCCCAGGCCATTTGTGTTACCTTCTACGGTCTTGCCCCGCTCCTGCCCGTTGAAAGGCGAGTAGTAGGTGGGTTGATACTCGGCTAAGCCTTAAGCTGTGTGATCAAGCGTCACGACCGTCAGCGAATGGGACGGACGCAATACCAGCCAGCCATCTTGCTTCATGTCCACCTGGCCTGGTTCCGGCTTGACTTCTCGGGCTCCTCGAAGGTGTTCTCACCCTGGGGCTTTCCCGCAAGCACCCGGGCGCTCGGCTTCCTCGGAGCTGGATCTTCGCCACCCCTGATCCGAAAACGGGCCTCCACCGACTCCATCTTCTGTGACGATGTCGTGCGTCTTCGAGGACTAAAGAGCCGAGGTTGGCAGGGGCCTGCCTGGCACCCATTGACGTCGCCGTGGATCGGTGGCAGCGAAGCAAGGCCAAAAAGTCGCTGGCCGACCTGATTCGCGCCGCCTTCGTGCCCCTTCTCGAAGGCGTCTGATTCGAGAACGATTCCACACCGTTTTGACGCGGTGTTTCGTCATTCCGAATTTCTGCGGTCTTCCGAGATCCGTTCACCTCCCGATCTTCCCTCATCGCTCTCTCATCTGCCGACCCGTAAAAGGGACGTGTTGCGACGGCGATGCCGCTTTCGGAAAGCGCACGGGGCGGGGTCGCCCGTAGGAGATGGGAAACGGTCACAACGACCACGGTGAAAGGATCACCAAATAAACAATGAAGGAGATCATCATGAATTTCTCTAAGAGAACAGATTGGCGTCAAACAATTCGGGATGCGACAGGTTTCTTTGCAATTGTGGCTGCTGGCGTTTTCACTCTCGGCATTCAATCGGTGTCGGCTCAGTCAGAATTACCTGATCTTTGTGCGGCATCGTTCAGCGCCCCCTTACGAATTGACAACCCGTTTCTATTACTGTCGCCCGGGCAATCGTCGACTCATGAATCTCAAACAACGGATCCCGAAACAGGGCTAACCGAGATAGAGACGGCTGTTAAAAACGTCCTGAAAAAAAAGCGAACGATTGCGGGCATCAAAACGCGCGGCGTCCGCGAGCGGGTTTTCTCTCTTGAGGGACTGCTGTCCGAAGACGTCGTCGGATGGCATGCCCAGGATGACGAGGGAAATGTCTGGCTCTTGGCGGAGGATGTAACACTCTACGAGCGCGATGACTCTGGAAATGTGATCGAAATATTGCACGAGGATACGTGGGAGGCTGGCGTCGACGGTGCATTACCGGGTCAAATCATGAAGGCGGAACCAATGGTGGGACAAAGTTACTTTCATAAATTTATTCCCGGACAAGCAGAGGACGAAGCCACCGTTATTGCGTTGGGCGATTCCGTAAGCGTACAAGGGAGAATCTTCTCCAACGTCTTACAGGTCAAGGAGACGAGTGTTTTGTCCCCAGATGCCACAGCGCTTTCGTATTACGCGCTAGGTATCGGTGACGTCCTGTCGCTCGACTTTGATGAAGATGGCTCAATTAGCCGATCCGCACTCATCTCGGGAAGTGTCTTGTCGCGGTGCGAGATCGAAGATAATGACGAGATCGAAGATGATGACTAGAGCCGTCGCAACGGTGAGATAGTTTCGCCGGCTTGTTGAAAAAAGTCGGACTAGGTCCGTGGCGATAGTAAGAGCCGTTGACGTCGCGATGGGCCCCTCGCTGGCACCTAGCGGTTGTGACAAAAGGATTATACTGGGCTGGCCCGAAAAGCAGAGGGAAGGACACTCATGAGACGAATGACGCTCGTTCTGATCTTCTCAATCCTCCTGTTCCCAGCTGTCCTGGCCGCAGGTCCCGGGCCCGACTCCGTGCGGGAGATCGGGTCCCGAAGGGAGCTCTTCGTGGACCGCTTTCTCATTGCACGCCTCGACGGGGCCAGTCTCAGGCTGCACGAGCCCCGGCCAGCTGAGAAGGTCCTGGAGATCGATCGGCCCTGGGAGAACAGGTTCAACTACGGCCACGTGGTCTTCCAGGAAGGGGAGCTTTACCACATGTACTACCTGGCCCGATCGATGGCGGAGGACAGGAAGGGGTGGATCCGTTCCCACAGTTATGCCCGTAGCCGGGACGGGATTCACTGGGAGAAGCCCAATCTGGGTCTGGTGGAGATGGATGGGAGCCGTGAGAACAATATCATCCATCAGGGCCGTCTGTGCCCCTTCGTAGACAACCGTCCCGGGGTTCCGAAGAAGCTGCGAATCAAGGCGACCAGCTCCATCTATCGGGACCGGCCGGAGTGGAAGAACGAGCATCCCCTGGACGGAAAGAACCGCGTGGATCTGTATCTGTACGAGTCCACCGACGGGGTGGATTTCCGAAAAGTCCGGGAGGAGCCGGTCTTCAGCACCAGTTGCCAAACGGCTTCGACGGCATCCCGTCCATCTTCTGGTCCGAAGCCGAGGATCAGTACAACCTCTACTTCCGTTTCATGACGGCCAACGATGGAACCGGCAAGCGTTCGGTGGCCCGAAGCACCTCCCAGGATCTCTTCACCTGGACCGATCCCGTACCCATGGAGTACACCACGGGAGGCATCGTTCCCCCGGAGCACCTCTACGAGCACCTAACGGTCCAGTACTTCCGGGCTCCCCATATTTATGTGGCGACGCCTCCCCGGTTCATGCGCGGACGCTCTGTTGTGACGAAGGAGAGAGCCGTCCAGGCTGGAATCGAGGACGGCCCCCCCTTCCACCCCCCCCAGGGCTGGTTGCTCGAGGATTGCGCTGACGCCGCCTTCATGAGCTCCCGAGGGGGACTCTCTACGACCGGACCTTCATGGGGGTCTTCGTGCGTCCGGGGCCCGACATCCTGAACTGGGTTTCACGCACCAACTACCCGCTCCAGGGCGTGGTCCAGACGGGGCCGGCCGAAATGTCCATCTACGTCGGGCGTCACTACGGGCATCCCACCTGGCACATCCAGCGGATGACCCTGCGCCTGGACGGATTCGCCTCGCTGAACGCGCCGTATGAGGGGGGTGAGATGGTCACGCGGCCTCTCCGATTCGAGGGCAGCCGCCTGGAGATCAACTACTCCGCCTCGGCTGCCGGTGGGATCCGGGTAGAGATCCAGGATGAGAAGGGCAAGCCCATCCCGGGCTTTTCACTCGATCAGTGTCCTGAGATCATCGGGGACGAAATCAGCCGGATCGTGTCCTGGGAGGCCGGAAGCGACGTGGGAGGGTTGGCCGCCCTCCCGGTGCGCCTGCGCTTCGTCATGAAGGATGCGGATCTATATTCCCTCCGCTTTCACTGACGTCCCTTGCCTTGCCCTCGTCCTTGCCCTTGCCCTGAGTGGAGGGGGTTGCTGCAGGGGCATGCTATGATCCCGGCGGAGGTTCAGGGCATGCGAACACCTACTGCAATACTGCTCACGCTGACCGTTCTAATGGTGCGAGCCGAAGCTACACCGCCTAGGGAAGCTCCTGGCCCGGTGGTGCTCGATCAGAGGGTGCAACTTTTTATCGACGACGTCCTGATCGAGCGAACCGAACGTGTCTGGAGGACGCTCACTCGCTGGCCTGACGCCGACCCGGAAGATCGAGCGCGAGCGAGCGGAAGTCTCGGACACGGTGAAACGTGATGTGGGTGCTCTTGGCCTGCGCCTGGCGGCCCCCCAGCGCCGTGCGAACCGCGAGCAGCAGGTCATCACCATCCGGTAGGAGGGAGGCGTAGTTGTAGGCCTCGCGAGGGTTCTTTCTCATCGCCACACAGCCAGCCTGGAACCAGTTGTGGGCATCGACACTGTACATCAGGATCAGAATCCGCCGATCATCGCCGCCCGGGGGCTGTCCCAGCGAGTCCACGGGGATGTTGCCCGCCATCCAATACAAACCGGAAGATTGGTCGCGGACAATGTGAAACTTGTTCTGGGCCCCAGGTATCGGATAGAGCTGCCCGAAGGTGTGGTTAAGGGTCTTCCCATCGTCCGCGAGGTCGGTGACGGCTGCCAGTCCGGCGGTTGACTGGTGCGTCTGACCCTGACCTGCTCCGCCGGGAACGCGGAGCCGATGGAATCCTCGGATCCTACCCTTCACCTCCACCAGATTGGATTCCAGCCAGTGGTCGGCGCGTCTGCCGGCCGCCGGGATGCGGGTCAGCAGCGGCGGGGTCCCCGGATAGTCCAGACGGTTGGACATGCGCCAGTTGGCGGGGTCCAGGAGATCCCGGGAGAGGTCCACAGCGATGACAACGCAGCCCGAGTAATTCCGCAGGTTGGTCGTTCCGTCGGTATCCTCGTGCAGGTTGAAGGACCGGTAGAGGCGTCCATCCTTGATCAATACGCCGGTAGGAGCGTTCCAGTAGCTTCCCTCGAACAGCCTGGCCGGCTCTGTCCATGATCGTCCTTCGTCGTCGGAACGCAGGATCACAATGTCGCGGCGGATGGGAAGGTTTCCCAGAAGATACAGCTTTCCCTCATGCACGAACGGCTGCGCGGAGTGCAGATCCAGCGGAGGAAGCTGCTTCCAGGTACGACCGGCATCCTCACTGACGGCCAGGCGAAACCGATGAGGTAGCTTGGCGTTGGCGTTGATAAGGGTGTGCTCGAAGGTCACCAGCAGTGCGCCAGCAGGAAGCTTGACCAGTGCCGGTTCGTAAAGAAAGAGCTTCCCTGGATCGGGCGACTCGGCGACCACCTGTATTTCGGCATCGAGCATCGGGCCCGGGTTGCCAGTGGACTGCCCCGCCCACGACGAGGCTTCAAGCGTCACGATCCACCACAGCACCGCAAACACAAGAAGCCTGGTCGTGGCGGTCACGAGTTTCACGTCAGCATCCTCCAGCTGGGCTGTCCCATTCGAGACGGGGGGGAAACGGCAGTTGTCCCGCTCTCTCCGCGGAACTGGGTTCCATTGCGTTGACGCTCGACCCCGTTCGCGGCACCGTGGATCGGCGGCGCTGAATCGAGGATACAGCATTTGGAGCTTGGTGCTTGGGATCTGGAGCTGGCTTGTATCTTGTGCGACAGCCCAAAAATCCATCACTTTCACGTTCTCATCAGCAGTAACCAGAAGCACGCACATTCCACCAATTAGCCCCCCTTAAAATTCGCGCTGGTAGGAGCTTGAAGAAGCGAAGGGGTGATTGACTTCCACTAATACGTTCTTAGTCTCTCGCACCTACAGTCTTGCATGGCGAGCTTTCCTACGTTAGAAGAATGTAGCAACTGCCACGAAGACGACAGGAATCGACACATGTTCATCCAGAGCCGAGTGAATCGGGTCTTAATAGTAATGGGCGTGGTGGGTAATCTGTGCCTATCGACTCACGGACAGTCCTTTGTGCCCCAGGCCGATCTCCCCCCGCTTCTTGAATATGCGGACGGTCGAAAGGTCAGCAACGCAAAAGAATTTGGCGGACGGCGCGCGGAAATCGTGCGCCTCATGTGTGAGTATTTCATCGGCACGTTTCCCCGGAAGACTCCAAATTTGGAGAAGGCGGATATCCTCAGTAAGCACATTAAAAAGGACGGATCGCAGAGACGGAGGGTGCGCCTCACTTGGAACACACCGAACCGACGCAGTTTTGAGATCGACGTCTGGATCCCTAAGGGGTCGGGGCCGTTTCCCGTGCTTCTTACTCAGCCTCGTTACTATCAGATCCCGTGGGCCCAGATGGCGTTGCGCCGTGGCTACGTTGTCGGTCTATATCCCGGCGTGGATAGCCATCATCGCGAGACTGACTATCCGGGCTACGAGAGCGTCTGGAAGTCCTTTCGCTCCGAATACCCCGAGGCGACGTGGACCGAGATCTCAACGAAGGCTTGGCTTGCCAGTCGCACCCTCGATTACCTCCTCGCCCCCGAAAGCGGGTACCCGATTTCCCCCGCTCACGTGGGTATCATCGGCTTCTCTCGCTACGGAAAGCAGTCCCTCATCGCCGCCGCCTTCGACCGGCGCATTACTAGCGTGGTCGCGCCTCGGAAGAATGATCCACGACGCACGGGCGGCCGTTGATTTCGTATGCGCTAAGAAGGGGCGTTCCCAACGTCCCCTACCGGCCATCGACTCGAAGCGTGTTGCGCTCCTCGGCTACTCGATCGGTGGTCTGGTCGCCCTGCACGCAGCCGCTTTGGATGATCGCATCACGGCGGTTGCGGCTTTCTCGGGATTCCAACCGTTTCGCGCCCAGGGAAACGAAATCGCTACCGGGGGAAATCGCCGGCTCTGGCAATGGCACGCGCTGGTTCCGAAACTCGGTCTGTTTGAGGGACGGGAGGACGAGATTCCCTATGATGTGGACGATCTACTCGTCAACATCGCGCCACGCGCCCGTCTCATCGTGGCGCCAAAACGCGACCGGACGGCCAACATCACCGACATCGAGAAAGTCATCGAGCGTGTAGAAGAGCAGGGAAGCGCATCATCGCTTACATTCCGCGCTCCCGATGATCGACTGCGCTTTCAAAAGGATCAACATGAGACCTTCATCCGTTGGCTCAATGCCCTGTGGAGTGGCTCGCGGCGCGGTCAATAGGACGCTCGACCCTGACCGGTGGCCCATGAAAAACACTCTTTACTTGGCCGAGTCATTGTCCGGCTCCGCTTTCACCCTGAGCGTGACTTTGCGAGGCTCCCGGGCTTCGTATCGTGGTGACTCCGAACTCGAGCAATGTCTGCACGGTTTCGATCCGAGCCTTGGGGTGAACATGGACATGCATGTCGATGAATCCCGGAAGCACGAAGTGGCCCGAAACGTCTCTTCGTCGTGCCGAGTCAGGGCAATGGAAGTCACCCGTGGTGCCGACCCTGAGGATTCGGTCGTCGTCTACTACAATGACGCTGTCCCCTCGCGGCTCAGCTCCCGTGCCGTCAATTAGAGTGGCTCCTTCAAGGATAAGAAGACCCTCGCCGCCAAGTTGCTCCGCTCGTTCGCCGCACGCAGCACACGCCAAGGCAAGTGCGAAAATCTTCGCGATGTACTGTTTGCTCATAGGTGCTCGAGAGGCCTCCCCCAACGGGCACAGTGTCGTCAGCCTAACGGCCGGCATCACTGGCGGGCGCGGAAGCGACGGTCAAGGGCATTCCTCATGGTTTTTTTGCTATCAATCCGACGTGAGCCCTAGGAAAGCGAAGCTCTCCGTAGCCCCTGACAGTTCGGACACTAAATCCGATTCTGCGTAGTTCTGCCGCCAGCTCTGTTCCTTTGTACAACTGCTGTACGTGGATTTCCTCGTCTCGTCTGTACTGTTTGCCGTTCCTTCGAATTGTCGTAATCCGACGAGTCAATCGGTCGCGCCGGGGTTGCTCATCGTACTCCACCAGGCATGCCCAGTCAGAGCCCTTCGAGAAGTTTCGGACCGAGCCGGCAGCTCTTCCCGGTTCGGCAACATCGAACACGAATACACCGCCAGATTGGAGGAACTGATAGGCGCGACGAAAAAGCCGACGAAGAGATGCCTTATTCTGTCGCTCGTCGAAGAGGTAGTTGAAGCATTCGCCCAGCGAAGTTATGGCAGCGCACTCCGGCAAATCGTCATCCAGGAAGGATGCGACTCGGAATGTTCCTTCCGGCACCCGGTCGCGTGCCATAGCGACCATGTCATGAGAGATGTCAATACCAAGAACTGAGTATCCGGCATCGAAAAGGTGTCGCGCCCACAATCCGCTCCCACATCCCAGATCGGCGACACGTAACTGCAGCCCCGGAGAGGCGAAGTCCGTTGGCGTAAGCTCTGGCCTGCCGGCTTCAGCCACATGTTATACGGCGCCTCGATCATCCGGATGAACCCAATTTATCGAAAGTTTGCACAAACTACTCCGTCTTTAGCCGCCCCTTCATATCAGTGTATGCAGTTTCGATTAGCTTCATTAGAGCCGTGGCATCGACGTCACGTTCGGGCCTGAGTTTCACATGACGCATAAACTTGTCGGTGCCTTCTAACAAGCCCTCCGGATCAGCAATCTCGGCGCCACGAAAGAACCCGACATTAACGTGAGCTTTGAAGGCATTGACATAGGCGAATGCCGCATCACCTACACACGACGTCGGATGGCCATCATGCAATAACTCTCGAACATCGTCTCCGCAGTCGCGCATGACCTCAAACCAGCGCTACGCGATCGCCCCCAATTCACCCGAATGCTTGTGCATCCAGACCTCGATACCTGGATCTCGCTTGACCGAGCTAGGGAACCGCAGAAGTTGGCTCATGGCGATCTCATTTCGAAGCTGGGCCAAAAGCTGGACTCTCGAGTCTCGTGGTCTCCCCTTAGCGATCAGCGGCGGCCGCGAGGCGGCCGTCCGTCTGCATCGCCTTTTAGCTGACGCCCTCTTCCAGCCGCCGAATAGTCGCTTGGTCCGGCACCGGAATCCACTTGCCTTTCTCGCGACAGTAGTTGTGATTGGTCTGCTCTATGAACCAGGTCACATCCTCAACGTTCTCGTGGCCATCGATGTCCGCCAATTTGAAGACAGCTAGCAAGATCAGCCCCGTGCCATCTTCACGTGAATCGATCTTTCGATCCAACCGCGCCCAGGACTTCCGCTTGGGAATCTGCCCTGAGCGTTGGAACTGCATATACCATGAGTACGGCGTGTCGTGCTCTTCAATCAGGGCAAGAACTGAGTCCCGTCCCTTTTGTGCGTCTGGGAGGATCTCGAGAGCAGCGAGAAGGCTCACTACCGGGTGGCGCATCTTCACCGCCTTGTGCGTGAGCGGATGTTCACCTTCCGCTCCCTTCTCTTCTCTCGTCTTTCCGATGTCGTGAAGAAGGGCCACGGGACCCAATTAGGCGCTCCATTGCGCTGAGATCGAACCCCACATCCACCACCGCTTGGCGAACCTCTGCAAAGTACCCATCAAGCCCATCCGGCGAAAGCAGTCGGCGTAGGTTATCGTGCACAGACTGGAGGTGGTCAGCGAGAGAGAATCCCGCCGACTCCTCATAGTGCCTGTCGGGCATCTCTTGGGCTTCCCGCCACCAATCGGACTGCTTGATCAATGCTTCTGCGTCCATGCCATCTCCCACAGCCTGTGTAACGAATCCACTCCGACTCTGTCTTCTGCCCAGCTAACGGCCGAGCTGACCAGCGAGCGGCCCTCGACGCTCAGATTGCCACAGAAGTCGCAGACCTGTCGTCTGGTCTGCGCTAACATCGACTCTAGACTCCCCACAAACTATCCAGGACGAGTCTATTCGAACTAGCTCGGGGACATTTCGCTGAGGCCCCTCGGTAACAGTAAATCTCACATTGTGGTCTTTCAGGATCCCCTCCAGTACCTCCTGGAGGGCGTGTTCCAGGAAAGTCGCCACCTGCTTGGCTTGGCAGGAAGGGCAAGAATATCGGGTTTTGCAGGAGCGAATCTACGAGGTTCAAATCGGATCAGGACCTCTGGCTCTGCGGTTTGCTCGACGTTTCCGAGGAACATTCGAATGTCCGTTTCTAATCATGAACTTGGGGCTTGACGCTGCCAGCGACGTCCCATAGATTCTGCTGACGAGACAGAAAGGGGGTGCAAGATGACCGAGAAGACGACCAAGTCGTTTGCAGCGCACGCAAAGGATGCCCGGTGGGGCAAGGATCTGCGGCCCTACTTCGCATATCGCGACCTGGGGATCAAGGATGCCACTGCGGGCAAGATGCTGGCGCAAATCATTCGTGCCGATCAGCCCTGCACAGGGGCGATGGGATGCCATTCTCACGAGCTCGAATTCCAGATGGTCTACCTGATCAAGGGCTGGGCGCGTCTCTATTTTGAGGACATCGGGGAGGTCCGCGTCGAGGCAGGGGACGCCTGGTATCAGGCGCCCGGCGTCAAGCACGAGGTGCTCGAGTATTCGGATGACTGGGAAGTGCTCGAGATCACGATGCCGGCCGAGTTTGAGACGCACGAAGAGGAGCGGTAGTGCGCATGAAAGTCGGATTCATCGACCTGGGGAAGATGGGACATCCAATGGCGGGCAACATCCTGATGGCTGGGTATGAATTAACCGTCCAGGATGTGCGGCGCGAGGCGGGCCCGATCTCGAAGCAGCGGGGGCCGGTTGGGTCGATACGCCATATGAGGTAGCGGCGCGATCCGATGTGCTGCTGACTTCTTTGCCCAGCCCGGAGGTGGCCGAAGCGGTGGTGCTGGGCGACACGGGGGTGTTTGCCGGTCTGGCCCAAGGCGCTATCTATATCGACACGGGCACCAACCCACCTTCCTTCATGCGTCGCATCTCCGGGATTGGCCGGGAGCGGGGAATTCACGTGCTTGATGCTCCGATCAGCGGCGGCGTTGTCGGCGCTCGGGACGGGACGCTGACAATCTTCGTTGGCGGCGTTGAAGAAGAGCTGGAGCGCGTCCGGCCCGTGCTGGAAACGATCGGCAGGAAGATCGTCTACATGGGGCCCGCCGGCTCGGGAAATGCGATCAAGCTGATCAACAACCTGATGCTGTCTGTGAATTATGTTGGCGCCTGCGAAGGTGTGGCCATGGGAGCCCGGGCCGGAATTGATCCGCGACTCCTGCTCGACGCGATTACGCCGAGTACGGGACAATACCGGGGGAAATCGCCGGCTCTGGCAAGGGCACGCGCTGGTTCCGAAACTCGGTCTGTTTGAGGGACGGGAGGACGAGATTCCCTATGATGTGGACGATCTACTCGTCAACATCGCGCCACGCGCCCGTCTCATCGTGGCGCCAAAACGCGACCGGAGGGCCAACATCACCGACATCGAGAAAGTCATCGAGCGTGTAGAAGAGCAGGGAAGCGCATCATCGCTTACATTCCGCGCTCCGGATGATCGACTGCGCTTTCAAAAGGATCAACATGAGACCTTCATCCGTTGGCTCAATGCCCTGTGGAGTGGCTCGCGGCGCGGTCAATAGGACGCTCGACCCTGACCGGTGGCCCCTGAAAAACACTCTTGACTTGGCCGAGTCATTGTCCGGCTCCGCTTTCACCCTGAGCGTGACTTTGCGAGGCTCCTTGCCTTCAGGCGGCGGCACTTCAAGGGCCTCGATCTCCATGCCGTGTTGGGGGGATGAGATCGAGTACATAGTGAGGTGGGAGAGGAGTCACGCCCGAGCAACATCGGAGACGCCCCTGGCCAGCCTGGCTGGCCAGCCTGTCCGCCTGCGTTTCGTGTTGAAGGATACAGATCTCTACTCGCTGAGGTTCCAGTAGGAGCAGCACCGGCAACCCGGCCTCGGGACCTTGCTCCTTTGTCCACCCTGACTGCCGTAATCACCGGACAACTTCAGCCCGGAATCGGTGGACAACTTGGCCCGGAACACGCATAGGATTGGCAGATCTAGCCCCAATACTGTTCACTTAAGTGTCAGGGTCATGAGCGACCCTTTCTGCTATAAAAAAGGAGGAACGCCATGGCACGCACTTTGGCCGAGTTACCGAAGGGAGCCCGGATTACGGATTTCGTGAGTCTGGGCGTGCTTGCTGAGAAGTTTCCGAGGACGACCATCGACCGGATTCTGCAGGAAACGGGGCGAGCGAGCAAGCGGGAGCGAAATTTGCCGGCGCACGTGGTGGTGTACTATGTGATCGCACTGGCGCTGTACGGGCAAGTGTCCTATGGAGAGGTGCTGCGGTGCCTGCTGGAAGGGCTGGAGTGGTTGGGGCTGAACGTGCGACGGCTGCGGGGCACGGCCAAGTCGGCGATTACTCAGGCCCGGAGCCGATTGGGGAAGGAGCCGCTGCAGCGGCTGTACCAGGAGGTGGTGAGCCCGATCGCGACGCCACAGACGCAGGGGGCGTGGTATCGGGGGAGGCGTCTGGTGACGTTGGACGGCAGCACGCTGGATCTGGCAGACACCGCGGCCAATGAAGCCGCGTTTGGTCGACCCGGAGCGTCGCGGGGCCGCAGTGGCTATCCGCAGTTGCGATTTGTGGCGTTGCTGGAGAACGGGACCCACGTGTTGTTTGCCACCGAGATGGGGGGCTATGGGCGGGGAGAGAGCACGCTCGCCCACGGGGTGGTGGCGGAGCTGGGTCCGGAGATGCTGTGTTTGGCCGACCGGAATTTTTTCAGCTACGCTCTGTGGAAGCGGTCCCAAGAAGGCGGCAGCCACCTGTTGTGGCGCGTGAAAAAGAACCTGAGGCTGCCCTGTCTGGAGCGTTTGGCCGATGGCTCCTATCGGAGCAAGATCTATCCCAGCGACAAGGCTCGCAGGCGGGACCAGGAGGGGCTCGCGGTGCGGGTCATCGAGTATCGGCTGGAGGGAATCGACGAACGGTATCGTCTGATGACGACCTTGGAGCCCGAGGAGGGTCCGGCCGAGGAACTGGCCGCCCTCTATCACGAGCGCTGGGAGATCGAGACGGCACTGGATGAACTCAAGACCCACTTGCGGGGAGCACGCATCGTTTTGCGCAGCAAGAAACCGGAGCTGGTGGAGCAGGAGTTCTATGGTCTGCTGCTGGCTCATTTCGCGCTACGGGGTTTGATGCATGAGGCGGCCTTAAAGGCGCACGTGGACCCGGACACCCTGTCCTTTGTCCACTCGCTCCGGGTGGTCAGACGCAAGTTGCCTCGCTTGGTGTCTCTTCCCCCCTCAGGAGAGAATTGCCTTTCATGAGACGGTCTTGGAGGAGATCTTGGAAGAGCGGGTGTCCTCCAGCCGAGGGCGCTGCAACCCAAGAGCGGTGAAAAGGAAGATGAGCAGCTTTCCGGTCCGCAGTCGCATCCAAGGACGGACGGGCCGTCCGAGAATCCAGGTTAAGATCCTTAAATGAACAGTATTGGATCTATCCCGCATTTCTCATCGCTTGTCGTAGCGAGGCGCCGCAAGGGCCGTCCTGGCAAGGCTTGCGACCGAGGCCCCCGCAGTCGTACTCGTGCAGTACGTCGAGGAGGCCGACGGAGCGAAACACAGCCAGGGCGGATGTTTGCGGCGACGCAGTAGACCAGCGATGAGAAATGCGGGCTAGTCCCGGAAAGGCTCAGTCGGGTTGAGGAAACGCTCGTAGGTTTGAGGACGCCGTCGTTTCCGGTAGGGAATGTCTGCGACGGCAACCTACCGGCCCCGCCATCCCGAGAGGACGCCCTTCTTTCCCACGTTGGGCAGAGCGATCTCGATCGTCTCCCATTTGGCGGAGTCCTTGCTGAGCCCACGGAAGATCCGCACAGCCTTTGCTTTCCCCATTAGTGGCGCAACGACGTCAAGAAGACCATCCTGGTCAAGATCCGTGGTCGTTACAAAACCGGTCGAATCCTGATTTCCAACCTCGTGCACCTTCCAGGATTGTTCCTGTCCCGGGCCTGGGCCCGGGTTTTCAAGCCATTTGACCCCGGGGTTCTGGTTCCGTATCCCGAGGAGCGCGTCCAGATTTCCGTCACCGTCCATGTCGACGGTAACCAGGCCCATTGTCCAGCCGCCCTTGTCCCTGATGACATGCATCTTCCACTTGGCAAGATCCCGAGCGTCAGCTGGCGATTCGAACCAAACCACCCGATTTCCCTTGCCGGCGGCAAGGAGATCAGGGCCATTCTTCCCATCGATCTGCAGAGGAACGGTAATCATCCAGTTGTGCGCGCCCCGGGCCGAAGGCAGGACTTCGGTCTCCCAGGCGGTCCTGTCCAGATATGCCTTGTCCGACTTGGGTGCCCAGTGAATGTAGATGTTCTTGTTCTCAGACGCACTGACCACATCGACAGCGCCATCCGTGTCCAGGTCACAGAACACAGCATCCTCGACAGGTCCGCTCTTGCCGACGACTACCTTCGGCCAGGGTTGTCTCAACTCGTCTGTTCCGGGATGAAGATAGACGCGGGTCTCGCCGGCTTCCTCCCAACCCGAAGCTATATCGAGGAGGCCATCATTGTTGACATCCCAGAATCGCAGGCCATCAGCACCGCCTCCTTGCTTGTCGACACTGTGAGCCTGCTAATCCTGAGCACGCGTTCTGGTAATCGGTGAGATGAATAGACAAATGCCAATTGCGAAGACAATGCATCTCATCGTCTCTCCCTAGCACCAACTTCTTGCGGGGGTGACTCTCTTGATGATGCGGTGAGTGAAACTGTGCGTTGCCTCGCGGAACCCACGGATGGACCGGGGAGAAACTGGAAGGAGTAGAGCCTGGCGTCGCGCATCACGAATCGGAGGCGGACCGGCCGCCCAGCCAGGGACCCCACGTCGCTCCGGCCCTCCCAGGACGCCGTTACCCGGACGTAGTTGCCGTTGATCTCGGCGGCCCGGAAGAGCTCGAAACCTTCCAGCGGAGTGCCCTGGGCGTCCTGCAGCTCCACCCGGACGACCCCGCCGGCGCTGGTGTCCAGGTTGAGCTGGAGTCTTTCCCCCTCGAATACTAGGGGGTGGGTCACCAACTCGCCTCCCCGGTAGTCGGTGTCGGCTGAGATGAATCCGTCCAGTCTGAGTATGGCCCTACCGTGTGCGCCGCTGCTCACCAGCAGCTCCTGTTCCTGGTTGTGGGCCACGTCGTGACCCGAGAAGTAGATCCAGAGCTCGTCTCCCATCCGGATCACGCTGCCGGCGGGCCAGATCATCCGGCTCCACCAGGACCCCCGGGGGCCCAGGCGAATGAAGGGCCGCCGGCCGGGAGCCCGGTGGAAGCGGATGCCGTCCCGGCTGGTCACCAGCTGAACGTCCACTGTTCCCGGGAAGCTATAGTCGGTCACCTCATGCTCCCCCACCCGTGCCGGACCTTTCTTCCAGTGGTAGAAGAAGAGAGGTAGGCCGACATACGCATTCTCCGCCTCCGAATAACGCGAGATATTGCCTCCATAGATGTCCACGCCACCACGGAATCCTTCTCCTCGGCCCCCATCCTCCTGATCCTGGTGCAGGACGGATTGACTGAGCCCCTGATGATCGGCGGCATCCGTCGCCAGTACGGCCCGCTCCTCACTCCAGTTGAACAGGTCCGGCGAATCGATCCGACCTACCAGCCGCCCGGCCACGTGGATCTTCATTCCGTACTGCTTCAGATGGTACCGGCTCAGATCCAGGACCTTGGGGGAATCGGGCTGCTGATGCTTGACCCGGGTGTAGGTGACGTAGCGCCGGGATTCCGCGTCCCAGAAGACCGAGAACTTGGTGTCGCTGGCGCCAGGGTTGACCTTCCTGGGGCTCAGGAGCCTCCAGCGGATTCCGTCTCCCGAGGCGAACAGATACTGGCCTTTGGGCAACGCTTTTTGCTGGAGCTCACCGGGCCCTCGGACCGGGGTCGCTTTGAGGATCATCTTGTAGCGCTCTTCCGGCACCCGCGCCACCGGGTCGATGAACACGCCGGGTCCGGCGAATTCGGACATCACGTAGGGAAACTGATCGTTGGGAATGATGATGTTGTTCTGGCGCGAACCCTCCCAACTGAAGAGACTCAGATTCGGCTTCTCCCAGTGGATCCCGTCGCGGGATTCGGCATAGCAGATGATGCGGCAGTTGGGCTCCTCCCAGAGCTTGGGATACTTGGCCAGGGCGCCGTAGTAGAGACGAAAGACATCGCCGTCCTTGATCACGAAGGCGGACATGTCCAGCAGGCGGGAACCTTCCCAGGGGCGGTCCCGCACCACCAGCTTCTGGTCCACCACCTGCGCCTGGTTCATCGTCAGGGTCACGTTCTTCATGGAGGCCACGAGGTGGCCGTCGCGCCCATCCTGCGTCCAGGGCCCCAAGAAAAGCTGTTTGGAAGACCCGATCGGGAGCGGCTCCTCAGGCTTCCCGGCGGCCGTGGCTGTCAGCGGGAGGTACCCTACCAGGCTCAACAGAATCGTACCGGCCAGGGCCGGAAAGACCACGCTACGGCAGGACCTTGACTTCATGCCTGAGTCCGAAAAACGGACGGTGCCACTAGGCGTCTGTGCAAGGTACCGCATATTCAACTCCCGGCGTGGATCGCGATGGAGTCTAGCTTCGCGTCTTTACCGATGAAGCGCAAGCGCTATGTCGAGCAGGTGTCTCCGGTCCTGGGTCCGATCCCATTTCTCCTTAATCCTTACTGTCCGCGTACTCGACGCTGACGAAGATCTGGTGCACGATGACGGGGCGGCTCTCCTCAGGTTCGACTCTCTTTGCGATTCCCGCCTCCGGAACCGGTCTGCCCTTTACGCGGTCGGCTGTAGCCAATGTGAGTTTCCTGGCGAAGCCCGATCAATGGAACCGGAAGGAATACACATCCGCGTCCTTTAGAATGAAGCGCAGGCGCACGGCTCGGCCGGACAAGTCAGCGAGGTTACTGTTCCCTTTCCAGTTGACGACTCGCTCGACTTCGTCTCCTAGAATCTCCTGGCACTCTTCGGCGCTGAAACCGGGCACGGGTTTGCCCTCGTCCGTATCTATGATCTTGACCCGAACGCTCCCGGCGGCGGACGTCGCGTAGTTGATTTCCAGCTCTTTTCCCGAGAAGCGGATCGGCCTCGTGAGTGCCATGCCGCCCTGGTAGGGGGCATGGAGCGAAGCGAATCCGTCGAGCCTCAGCCGATACCGTCGAATGTGCCAGGTGGGGTCGGAATAGTGTCGATTCAGATACAGGGACATCTCCGCGGGACCCGTCTGGACGATTCCTCCGAGTGCGTAGTTGCTGCGGGTGACCCAGTTCAGAGGACCCGGGCCTGGTCGGATCAGGCCCTCCATGAAGGTCCGATCATAGTGGGTGCCGCCCCGAGTGCTCATCAGAATCGTCTCGGCACAATCCTGCCAGTATCCCTCGAGCTAAGGACCGGCGCCGGGTCGCCTGTGGCGTCAAATTGATATGCCCACCTGTCACAGGAATCTCGAGTAGTCGGGGTCTAGCGTCTCTAGTACCTTCGCAGAGATCAATGGCATTACGTCATTCCGATCTCAGCGCAACCACCAGAGCGCCGCCAGCATCAGCAGCATCGCGATCGTTCCGACAATGCGATGGTCTTTCCAGACCGGAAGCGAGGAAGGGATGACGGCCGCTTCATTTCCAGTCTCAACGTCCAGACGCTCGAGTAGTCGGTCATCCAGGGTCAGCGTATCCTGGCGGGCCCAGATCAATCCCTCCAGCTGTGCCTCCGTTTTGGGTCGGGTGATCAACGAGATCGAGATCATCACTGCCAGCAGAACCCCCATGGCGATCGGCAGCCAGTAGACGATCG